>NZ_VMHN01000009.1 GCF_008795955.1 Marinobacter denitrificans | reverse complement strand
TCGATTCCACAATAGTGGCGGTGGGTGCTATGGTAAAAGTTCATTGAGTCTTCTCCCTTGTAGTGCTTGGTCGCCTTCCAGCTTAGCGGGCAACCGCTGGGCTGGGGAGAAGGCTCAATCAGTATCAAGCCGCTGTTGTCGGACAATTTTTCCACCGCATTGCGGCTCCAAAATTGCCGCAAAGCTCAGCGCTAGACCGCAGAGACCCTGCATCGCACAGACTGAGAGGCGCCTATGCCCGTAATAAAGTACCGCTTCAAGCCGCGCAGAACCCTTTGGATCGGGGTTGAGCTGATAGTTAGCTATTCGTGTGAGATCGCTCCAAAGGTAGAGCGTGTAAGGATCACTGGAATCAAGCAGTTCGGTTTCATGCTGAGCAGTGAGTACGAGATCGACGCTTTTGTCGATACGGTGCGTCGGATGCCATGTAAAGCTAGTGCAGAATACCAAGATGCCGTGATGTACGAGTTCAGTATCAAGACTTTTACATCGGACGTTATCGGTTTGGGATTCGGAGTCGGTATGCTTGGGACGGGCACAGCCGGCTGGACGACCAAATCGACTGAAGAGTTGTCACACTTCGGTACACCGTGCGTCTGTTGCGTTGAAGATAGTTGGGTTCCAGAGCGAACTGTCACTGGAGTTCACGTCGCTCCATCATCTCATGCCGCCACAGCGTGGCTCGTGAGCTTGGCCACATTAGGCACCGTGCTCGGTCTCTCGCTTATGAATCTTGATCACCCTAGCTTGGTGCCCCAATTTGTTGTGGCTGCGACCGGGGTCGGTACAGTTGCCGCCCTTGGTGTGACGGGGGCAAGGCTGATTGCGTTCCTTCGCCGAAAGGACAAAGTTCGCGATGATTTGGTCAGCCGGTGAGGCTACTGAATCTGAGGTCTAACGAAAGCATTCAGCGGACGGCGCTGGGCGCCACCGCTGATGATGGGCGTTAGGGATTTGTGATGACTGAGAAATCAGAATCGCTGGTAGGCAAACTTTCTGTTTGCTATGACGGACATCCGACTCTCAAAGCCTTGCTCCAACTGATCCCCTCATGGGGTGTCGCATCAGAGCTAATACAGTCACGGGCAGATGAAATCAAGCGAGATCGCCTCCGTGTCTTTTTCGACGAATTGGCAGCAGGAGAAACGGAATTAAATACGGAACTAATCAATAACAGCGATTTCTTACATTGTTTCTTTAGGGCCTCTGAAGCCGCTGTGCGCTCCAGGCAAAGTGAAAAGATCAAGCTATTCGCAAAGATGCTTTGTGCGAGTTTGGGCGATGCGTCCGAGCATACCCTAGATGAATACGAGGAACTCTTGGACGTTCTTCAAGAAATAAGCTACCGAGAGTTTTCGGTCCTCAACGCTTTGCGTAAGTTCGAGATGAAGTATGCGAATCATGAGTTCGACAATGATGTGGTTCGGATCAACGCCTACTGGGAAAACTTCAAGAAAAATGTATGCAACAGGTATGAAATTGCTGAAGACGAATTCCTCCCCTTTATGGAGAGGTTAGAACGAACCGGTCTATATTGGCGAAACACGGGAAGCTTTTACGGATTAAGGATAGGCAAAACCACACCTCAGTTTGCAAAGCTTTGTAGATACGTTTCCCGAAAAGGTCCCTAACAAATCGCTGTTGGCGGACAATTTTCCACCGCTTTGCGGCTCCAAATTTTCCGCCAAGCTCTGCGTTAATCGTTCTCCCGAATGTCCGCTTTGCGACCTGGCTGGCCAGCAGAAAACAATATTCTGAACCATACTTAAAGGCCCTTACCCTCCAAAGAGGGCCACGTCATGACGTTTACTATCAGCAAAGCTCCCTGGAACAAGGGAAAACTCGTTGGCCAGAAGCTACCGCTCAAACTTGAACAAATATGGGCTATCCGCATTCGATTAGAGATTGCAAAGAACATCCGCGAGCTGGCGATGTTCAACATGGCGATTGATTGCAAACTGCGATCCTGTGATCTGGTAAAGCTCTTGGTTCGAGATATTTCCAGAAACGGAGAGGTTCTGGATCGTGCCCAAGTCATTCAGCAGAAAACCAGTCAACCTGTTCAGTTTGAGATAACCAAAAAGACCCGCGAATCGGTCGAAGCGTGGATCGAATTGCGCGGTCTCTCAGGAATGGATTATTTGTGGCCGAGCCGGATGCGAAAGTTTGACCACATCACGACTCATCAATACGCCCGTCTCGTCAAAAAGTGGATAACCAGCATTGGGCTTGATCCCTCAGTCTACGCAACCCATTCAATGAGACGTAGCAAAGCGACATTGATCTACAAGAAGACCAAAAATCTTCGAGCCGTACAGTTGCTATTGGGACACACAAACATGTCGAGCACCGTGCGATACCTTGGTGTCGAAGTCGAGGATGCCCTGGAGATAGCTGAGAGTATTGAGATCTAACTGCGTAACTAGGCTCTTTGGTTCCTGAATGCCGCAGGCGCTGTCAGCTCCAGTCGATGATCACCCTCGGGTTTCGATTAAGCTCCTCCAGTCGTAAATAAAAAACGAACATTCGCAGCACCCCAATCTCAATCCGGCCATTTAGGATGCAGGCTATCAATGACGTAGTTGTGGCGGTGAACTCTGGAGTTGGAGGCGCTTGCAATATGAGGATGGTCGCCTGGCAGATCGTCGTGGTTGTGCCAGCGTGCTGAAGGATCAGCAGAGGGCCACAGCTTCGACGCAAGAATCAGCCCTCCGAGAGCAAGTCCCAGAAGCACCGACAGAGTAACGGTCATACCCGCAGTAGACCCCAGCCACCCAGCTAATGGATACGCGAACAACCATCCAGCGTGCGACAGAGAGAACTGGGCAGCGAACAGAGCCGGCCTGTCTTCAGCTTGCGACGACCTCGTAAGGACTCTACCAATGGGGGTTTGAGCCGCCGAGAAACCGACGCCCAGCCAAGCCCACACGGGTAATAGCCACTCCAGTGATCCCACCGCCATTGCGAGAATCAACCCGGAAATTAGAATCCACCCGCCAGTCAGCATGACTTGCCGGTCCTGCCAGCGCTTCAAGAGAGCCGGTAACGCCAATGCAGCCAACATGGATCCGCATCCAAAAGCCGCAAAAGCCATGGCTGTGTGCTGCTCAGTGAGGCCAAAGTGTCCCTGAACCAAAACAACTGTATTTACGATCACCATGGTTCCTGCAAGGCTGACAACAAGGTTCAGGGCCATCAACCCGCGTAGGCGAGGTGTTGCCATGAAAATTCTGAATCCGGCCCGTGCCCGATCATAAACGCCGCGACGTTTTCCCGATTTGGCCCCAGAGGGCAAAGCAACGGACACCACGAGCAAGGCTGATGCGATAAAACCGATGACCGTGCCCGAGAACAATGCCTGCCAGTTTGTGACAAGCAGAATCAACGCCGCGAGCGCAGGGCTGATGAGGTTTTCCAGATCGTAAGCCAACCGGGAAAGCGACAGCGCCTTGGTGTAATCGTCTTCATCCGGGAGAATATCCGGAATTGTAGACTGAAAGGTTGGTGTAAAGGCCGCTGATGCGGACTGAAGGACGGCGATTAATACATACACCTCCCACACTTCGGTGACGAAAGGCAACGCCAGCGCTGTCGCTGCTCGAACCACATCCAGTGAGACCAGCAGCGCATGACGGGGTATGTTCGCTGCCAGGGCCGACGCCAGCGGGGCCATCAAGACATAAGCGACCATCTTGATCGCCATGGCGGTGCCGAGCACCTGTCCAGCCTGATCTCCGGCCAGATCAAACGCCAGCAGGCTTAATGCCACCGTCGCCAGCCCGGTACCCAGCAATGCAACCACCTGGGCCAGGAACAAATGGCGATAGGTTCGATGTTTCAGAATCTCAAGCATGGGGGCATCAGTGATACGGTCTAAAATTGAACGGTTGTGGTAGCTTTACCATGTTTAATTTCTATCCCTCTTGGGGGAACTGGTATCCTTTGTGTCCAATGCTATCCAACCACAGACTCGACGTATCCGATAGATGATTTCCGCCATTCACCAGAGAAAACTGCTTCCGACGCTCGTTATGTTGTTCGCATTGGCGGGCCTGTCACTGTCGGTGATTGGCGAGTCGTTCTCTCACGGAGTGGTTGAGATAGCGGGGGACTGGGAGTTCCAGTCGGATGGCCACGCCGGCAGTCATGGTGGACACGGCCACAGTCACGATTTCGACGAAGAACCAGAGTCACCTTCACTGCATCACGATGCTGGCAATCATACCCACGAGACCGTGGACCAGTTGAGGGTCCCATTCGTTTCCCAAAGCCCGACCATTCTCCGGCAGACCATTCCATTTGCCGGAGGTTCTCCCCGCAGTTTGCGCTATCGGCTTGAACGCCCACCAAAAGTCTCCCTTCCTATTTGATCTCTGCCGCTCACGCGGCCTCAGAAAACAAATTCGATTGGAGTCTTTATGTTGTCAAACCTGCTTGGCGGTTGCCGAGGCATGTCCTCATCGGGCACCGGCAGTCGTCTACTGTGGATATTTCTGACCTTGGGCTTGCTGGGAATGAGTACGGATGTGCTCGCTCACGCAGTCGCTCAGGGTGACAAGGGGTACATCCAGGAAATTACCGGTGTAAACCTCATCGCCTTCACTTATCTCGGGGCCAAACACATGGTCACCGGCTATGACCACTTGCTCTTCCTGCTAGGTGTCATTTTCTTCCTCTACCAGATGAAGCACATCGCGATTTACGTCAGCCTGTTTGCCCTCGGGCATTCTACGACGATGTTGCTCGGGGTGTACTTCAACGTGGGCATCAATAGCTACATCATTGATGCGATTATCGGTCTGTCCATCGTGTACAAGGCACTGGACAACATCGGTGCCTATCAGCGGTGGTTTGGCTTCCAACCCAATACCAAGGCAGCCACGCTGATTTTCGGATTCTTCCACGGTTTCGGTCTCTCCACGAAGATCATCGAATACGACATCTCGCCGGATGGCCTGATTCCGAACCTCCTCGCCTTTAACGTGGGCGTGGAAATCGGACAGCTCATCGCCCTTGCCATGATCCTGATTGCCATCAGCTTCTGGCGGAAGAGCGACGGCTTTTTCCGGCACGCCTATACCGCCAACGTCGCCATGATGAGCGCAGGTTTTTTGCTCTTCGGCTATCAGCTCACCGGTTACTTTGTCGCTTAATTCTGGAGATTTCCAATGTACAACACCGATATACCCAACCGTGAAGAACTGCCCAGCACTGCCAAGTTGATTCGATCAACCATCATTGCAGCCATTGTGGCACTGGTCCTCCTGGTTACCGTGGTCATGCCTGCCGAGTACGCTCTGGACCCGACTGGCGCGGGCCGACTGCTGGGATTGACTGAAATGGGCGAGATCAAAGAACAGCTCGCAGAAGAAGCTGCTGCTGACGAGGCCGCCCAGATGGTGGCGGTGCAATCCTCGGATGATCAGACGGCTCCGGAAGTCTCGGAACCTGTCGTGGCTGAAGCCGTTGAGGAACCAGCCCCCTCATCGGAAGCCGAGGTTGCGCCTGCTGAGCCAGCACCTGAACCAGAAATGGCCGAACCCCAGTGGCAGGATGAAGTGCGCGTTGTTCTGACCCCGGGAGAGGGCACCGAATTCAAGCTCACTATGGAGGAAGGTGATGTAGCTCGGTTCTCCTGGGTGTCTGAAGGAGGCCCGATTAACTTCGATACCCACGGTGACGGAGGTGGTCAGTCCATTTCCTATGAGAAAGGCCGGGGCGTACCGGAAGATGAAGGCGAGCTGGAAGCCGCCTTTACCGGCAACCATGGTTGGTTCTTCCGGAATCGGAACGACAGTGACATCACTCTGGTACTTCGCACCGGAGGAGACTACGGGCAGTTGAAGAAGATGTTGTGATTAACCATTGAGTGTTGTGACGACATCCGGGCCTGTGCTTAAAAAAGGCCCGGATGTCGCATACAGCCATGTGGAACATGATCGGACCCCTCGGAGCAACCGCCAAACCAGTTTTAAGCCACATGGAAGTTCAAAAAAGTGATCGCGACGAGCAGCCTCTCAATGTTCGCTTTGCGACCTCAGCGTGCTTTGTTTCCGAATAGCAGATTGACCAGTATTATTCAGCCCCACATCCCCATCCGGATGCGTTCATGCTGGGTATGACCTATCAGTCGGATGTGGAGAAGGGTCTATGGCGCCTGTTTTACACGGAATTGGTGGCCAGGATTTTCTTCAGAAAGTCTTTCGTTCGGGGATCCTGCGGGTTGTAGAAAATCTCGCTGGGCGGACCCTGCTCCACGATGCGGCCACCGTCGATAAAGATCACCCGGTCGGCTACGTCCCGGGCGAAGGACATCTCGTGGGTGACCACCATCATGGTTTGGCGTTCTGACGCCAGCTGCTTCATCAGCCCCAACACCTCTTCCACCCATTCCGGATCCAGCGACGACGTAGGCTCGTCAAACAGAATGACCTCGGCACCGGCAGCCATGGCGCGGCCAATGCCAACCCGCTGCTGCTGGCCGCCGGACATGGACGCGGGATAGGCATCTGCTTTTTCACCCAGGCCGATCTGATCGAGGATCTCCCGGGCCCTCCGGTAAGCTTTTTCTTTGGGCCATTTATCCACCACCAGCAGGCGCTCGGCAATGTTCTGCAGGGCGGTCTTGTTGGCAAACAGCGCATAGTTCTGGAACACGAAGGCGGTTCGCCGCCGCATGGAGAGGATCTCGGCCCGGCTGGCTTTTTTCACATCTACGGTGAGGTCCCCCACGGTCATGGTGCCGGCGGTGGGTTGTTCGAGGAAATTGAGGCAGCGCAGCAGGGTGGATTTACCCGTGCCCGAAGGCCCGATGATCACCACGATTTCGCCCTTCTCGATGGTTAGGTCGATGCTGTCGAGGACCACCGTTTTGCCGAAATGTTTGCTCAGTGAGTCCAGCTTGATCATCGGTTATAGGCCTTATTCAGGCGGATTTCCAGGTGGTTCTGAAGCTTGGAAAGCAGCTCGACCACGATCCAGTACATGATGGCGGCCACAATGAACGCTTCGAAATACAGGAAGCTCCCCGAGGCTTCTTTCTGGGTCGCCCCCATCAATTCCGTGACTCCCAGGGTAAAGGCCAGGGAGGTGGCCTTGATCATGTCGATGAAGTAGTTCATCAGCGTGGGCAACGCCACCCGTGTGGCCTGGGGCAGAACTATCCGCCGCATCATCTGGCCGTTGGTCATGCCGATCGACAGTGCCGCTTCGGTCTGACTGCGGTCAACACCCACGATGGCGGCACGGATCGATTCGGCCATGTAGGCGGAAAAATGCATGGTCAGGCCCATGGTGGTTGCGGTAATGCCATCGATCACGGTTAACGCACTTACCAATTGCGGCAACCCGTAATAGAACAGGAACAGTTGCACCAGCAGCGGCGTGCCCCTGAAGAAAGAGATGAATACGATGGTCAGCTGGTTGAGCACCGGAATACGGAGTACGCGGATAACCGCAAACAGGCAGGCAAGTATCAGCGCAAGCACCATCCCGATACCGGCCAGTTGAAGGGTCAGGGGCAGGTACCTGAGAAGCACAGGTACCAGCCCCAGCATGTATTCGACGTTCAACACGTCCATAGGGAGTCAGGCCTTGGTGGGTGCCCTCAGGGCTGGGTAATATCCGTGCCGAACCATTTCTCGGAAATGGACGCCAGGGTGCCATCGTCACGCAGGGCCGCCAGGGCCTTATTGACCTCATCCCGCATGGCCCGTCCTGCTTCGTTGTCGCGGAAGGGATAGGCATTAGTGATTTGCGAGAAGGTGGGGCCAGCCAGCTCTAGTGGCAAAGGCTTTTCCTTGATGATCTGGCTGGCGCTGACCCGGTCCATCACAAAGGCGTCGACGCGGCCCAGGGCAGTGTCCCGCTCCAGATTGCTGTCATAGGTCTTGATCTCGATCTGGTCCGCGTAAGGCAGCTCGCGTAAGAGTGCTTCGAAGTTGGAGCCGAGGTTCACAGCAACGGTTTTACCCTTGAGGTCTTCCACACCCTCGACGTCGGTGTTGCCCTTTTTGGTCACCACCTGGGCACCGTCATAGACGTAGGGCTCGCTGAAAATATACGCTTTCTGGCGCTCTTCGGTGATAGTGATCTGGTTGGCCACCGTGTCGATGCGGCCGGATTCCAGCATGCCGAAAAGGCCCGAGAAATTGGCGGTTTCGTACTTGATATCACGCCCCATTTCCTCACCGATGGCATTCATCACATCGACGTCGAAGCCTTTGAGCTCATCCTGCTCTACAAAGGTAAACGGGAAATACTGGCCGGACATTCCGACTCTCAGAGGCCCGTCCTGCGCTAGCAAAGGCGCGCTTGTCAGCATGGCAATCATCAATAACGTGTTGATCAATAGCGTTTTCATCAAAACCTCCTTCAGGCGTGCATCCTACTTGAAGGATAGTCGTGGGTGAAAATAGGGCAATGATGCATATCATTGGCTGTTAACGAGTCTTTCAATATCCACGAGGAGCTCCGGAGCATTGGTCACACGTGCCAACCAACTCAGAGGAATGCCGCGTTCACCACCGACACCGTATATGGCCGCCATGGCCGGACCAATGATCCAGGCCCGTCCACAGGAATCGCCTCCGCAATGGATGTTGGCGCGAACGGCGTCGGTATAACTGCCTGCATGGTTCAGGATATGAAAAATCACCGGCATGGCCTCATGCAGATAACAGGTGCGGCCGAAAGTGTCGCCTGCATTTTCCGCATCCAGTGATGAACCGGATTGGGCGTGGTTCAGGCTCTCGCGCTCCGGCGCCTCAGCTTTAGCGGCTTCCAGCGCTGTGGATAAGGGGTTGCCCTGAAAGATCTGGTCCAGAAGTCGTGCTGCACATTTTGCCCAGCCCACGGCTTCGTCATTGTGATTGGTCACCCGGACCGCAGCCTCGGTGACCTCTATCAACTTATCGCTGCCGGAATAGCAGGCCACCAGGGGCGGCAACTTGGAGACGGCCGGTAACTGCATGTCGTCGGCGCCGCTTTCAGGCAGTAGATGTTGGTCGATGGTTTCGGCGAGGTAAACGCCGGCTTCCTGTATCTCGGATTCCTGATAGGTAAGGTTGATGGCCCGACGAACCGGTTCCGCCAATTGGTCGCCACTCAGACGCCGGGTATAGGGCAAAACCTTCTGCACCAGTATCCGTTTCTGCTTCTCGCTGAGGTCACCAGTAGTGGTCGACTGGGCCTGTATGATGGCGTTCTGCTCAATGGAATCCAGATTGTTCAGGGTGACTCGTGTGGGGTTGTCGATATAACCCTGCCAACGGCCGCCAGCTCCGAAAAACGCTCGAAAGCGCCGCTGGTAGTCGCGGACATCCAGTTGGCCTTCACTGGCCAGAAGGCTCCTGGTCAGCACCCCCGTGGCAGCGCCGTAGTGGCTGATATCTCCAGATTGCTTGCCCTCGTGCGCAAAGTATCCGAATCCGCCTTTGAAATAATCGGCCTTGGGCGGCAGGAATTCCGGGGATTGGCCGCCTACCTCGTGGATTCGCTGGCTGTCGTAAAGCCAGTGCAAACCGAGGCTGGCCGCATCGGCAACCCAGCCGCCAGCAAGAGCGGCGATTATTGCGGGTTTTCTTTCGATGAAGACGTTGCTGGTCATTGGATCTCCTTATTGGCCTTGTTGGAAATGGCCGGTGTCTGTGTGCCTGAATGGCTGGATCAGCATCCGGTCCAGGCGCAGATCCTGCACTGTGCGAAAGTCCTCGATTCCGATGGTCATGCCCAGGTGGCCTTTCTCAGGCTGTTCGCGATAGGTGCCGAACAGCCGATCCCACCAGGGCAGGTTGAAGCCGAAGTTGCTGTCGGTCTCCCGCACGATGACCGAGTGGTGGACCCGGTGCATGTCGGGTGTCACCACGAACAGCCGCAAGTACCTGTCAAACCAGAGCGGCAGTCGCACGTTGCCATGGTTGAACATGGAGGTGGCATTCAGCAATACCTCGAAAATCACCACCGCCAGCGCCGGGGCGCCCAGTGCCAGAACCACGGTCAGTTTGATGGCCATGGACAGAATGATCTCGATGGGATGGAAGCGCAGGCCGGTGGTCACGTCAAATTCCAGGTCTGCATGGTGCATCCTGTGCAGGCGCCAGAGCCAGGGTACGGCGTGGAACAGTCGGTGCTGGAAGTAGATGGCGGCGTCCAGCAGCAGAACCGATACGATGACCGCAAGCCAGCCTGGCAGCGACACCAGATTCAGCAGCCCCCAACCGTTTTCGGACGCCATAAAGGCAGTGCCAACCGCCGCCACAGGAAATGCCAGCCGCACGGCCAGTGTGTCCAGAACAACGATGAGCAGATTATGGGGCCAGCGGGCCAGTCGGCCTATCTGCTGGGGCCTGCGTGCCGCAAGCACTTCCCATAGGGCCATCACGGCCAGCACGGAGAGAAAAAAGCTGACACGGATGAGGGGTTCATTGGCAAGCAGTGTTTCGGTCACAACAGTGCCTCATATTAATGAACCGGTAGTCCGGCTGCTTTCCATTCCGGAAAGCCTTCGTCGAAACGTCGAACCCGATATCCGAGCTTTCTCAAGCGCTGAACCGCCTCGTGGGAGAGCACACAGTAGGGACCACGGCAGTAGGCGACGATCTCACGGTCCCGGGGCAGTTCGTCCAGCATGGATTCAAGCTGCTCCAGCGGAATGTTGATGGCTTCCGGCAGGTGGCCTGCTGCAAACTCGTTCTCAGGGCGTACATCCAGCAGCGCCACCGACCCGGTCTTGAGGCCGGCAAGCAGCTCATCCCGGGACACTGCTTCCAGCGCACCATCGGCGTTTTTTTCGGCGAAGAGCCGGCTGACCAGTCGCTCCATTTCCGCAAGGTTGGTTTCCGCGACCTCCCGCATCAGGCTCATCAACGTCACAAGACGCTGGTCGGTAAGCCGGTAAAGCATCTGTTTACCCGAACGGGTAGCGGTGACCAACCCCGCTCTGCGCAGGTGTTGCAGATGCGCCGAGGCATTTCCCACCGTCAGGTCCGCTGCGCTGGCGAGAGTTTCCACCGAAGCTTCTCCCTGGGCAATGCGCTCCAGCAGAATGAGGCGGTGGCCACTTCCCAGAGCCTTTCCAACCTGGGCCAGGGTATCGAACAGATCCTGTCGGGACGTCATTACCTTTTGATCTCCATCAAATGCTCGAAATTGGTCGCTTGACAGTCGACGACTTTGTTTTATTCTAACAATCATTAGAATGTTGGCAAGAGGAAAGGCTTCAGATGCGCCAGCGGAGGGGACAGTGGGTGCGGAGAAGGTTCTGGTGTTCTGAGCAGGGGGGCTCGTCGGTCAGATTGATATGTGTCACCCACCCGTCTGGTTAATGGGTTCACACTGTAAGGGTACTCACCTCACAGGAAAGGAGATCCTTCAATGGCCCACCCAGATATCCCCGGAACAGCGCCCTCCAAACTCAAAGCCCATATCGACGCGCTGGAAGCCCAGGGCGTCGGTGTCACCCCCGACGCATCCTCCCGGCACCTGCACAACGGTATCGATACGCCGCTGCCACCGGCGGACCTGCACGGTGCCTATGTCAATAACCGCCCGCTTCCTACCGAAGGCATCGCCGACCGGCGCGCCTGGATTGTGGGCAGTGGTATTGCCGGTTTGTCCGCCGCATTTTTTCTGATCCGCGACGGCCATATGCCCGCTGGCAACATCACCTTCCTGGAAGAGCAGGAAATTGAAGGCGGCTCACTGGATGGCGCCGGCAATGCCGAAGAGGGTTACATCGTGCGCGGTGGCCGGGAAATGGAGATGACCTACCAGAACTTCTGGGATGTGTTTTCGGAAATACCGGCTCTGGAATTGCCGGAACCTTTTACCGTGCTGGATGAATACCGCATTGTAAACGACGCTGACAAGAACTGGTCAAAGGCACGGCTGCTGGAGAAGCAGGGCCGGATCAGGGACTTTTCGACCATGGAACTGACCAAGCGGCAACAGCTGGAAGTGGTCAGGCTTCTGCTGGCGCGCAAGGAGAACCTGGACGACATCACGGTAGAAGACTGGTTCAGCGAAGGGTTTCTGAACAGCAACTTCTACACCTTCTGGCGAACGATGTTTGCCTTCCAGAACTGGCATTCCGTGCTTGAAATGAAACTCTATATGCACCGTTTTCTGCATCTGATGGACGGGCTCAACGACATGACCTCGCTCGTCTTTCCGAAATACAATCAATACGATGCCTTTGTACGCCCGTTGATGAACTGGCTGAAGGAGCAGGGCGTTAACATACAGTACGACACCGTGGTCGAGAACCTGGAGATGGAGACATCCGATAACACCAGAACGGTTACGGCCATCCAGTGCCATGGCAGCGAGGGAGACAAAACCTTTAACGTCGGTGAGCGCGACCTCGTGTTCATCACGACCGGTTCGATGACTGAAGACACCGCCTACGGCGATGACGACACAGCGCCGGAACTGAAAGAAAACGATAAAGCGGGCCCGGGTTCCGGCTGGCAGTTGTGGAAAAACCTGGCGCAGCAATCGGACGTGTTTGGCCGGCCGGAGAAGTTTTGCGGCAACATCCCCGGTTCAACCTGGGAGTCCGTCACCCTGACCTGCAGGCCCTCCCCTTTGATGGACAAGCTCAGGGAGCTGTCGGTCAATGACCCCTATTCCGGTTTTACGGCAACTGGGGGCATCATCACCTTTACCGATTCAGCCTGGCTGATGAGCTTCACCTGCAACCGTCAGCCACATTTTCCGGATCAGCCTGATGACGTGATCGTGCTCTGGACCTACGCGCTGTTGATGGACAAGCCGGGCGATTATGTGAAGAAGCCGATGCCCGAATGCACCGGCAAGGAAGTGCTGGCGGAGATGTGCTACCACCTGGGCCTGATTGAACAGCTCGACGAGGTGATGGCCGCCACTAAAACCCGGATTGCGCTGATGCCCTACATCACCGCGCAATTCATGCCGCGCGCCAGTGGTGACCGCCCATGGGTCGTGCCGGACGGCTGCACCAACCTGGCCTGCATGGGCCAGTTTGTGGAGACCCACAACGATGTGGTGTTCACCCTGGAAAGCTCGGTGCGCACAGCCCGGGTTGGCGTCTATAGCCTGCTGGGTATCAACAAACAGGTGCCGGATATCTATCCGGGCCAGTACGATATCCGCCGGCTGCTGCGAGCGACCCGTACCCTGAATAACGACGAGGCGTTTCTGGGCGAAGGTTTCCTGCGTCGCATCCTCGGCGGCACCTATTTTGAACATATTCTGCCGCTGGGCCCTGATGAGAAGCCTGAAGAGCTGAGCCGGACGGGATTGTTCGAGCAGCAGGTCCAGGCTCTTCGGGGCCTTGTCGAAGACAATCACACGCTGGAAGAAGCCAGGGACTGGGTTCAGGGTGTATTGAGCAAGTTGCGAGGGCGCCGCTGAGCGGCCCGCATCATCATGTGAAATCGTCAGTTTTTTTTGCGTCCAGGGCTTGCGCCACCTGCTCATCAATGCGCCGGACCAGTTCCGGGTCCGGTTTGCCGGAGGAATGGGCCTGTACAAGGTCGGTGCTGGCGCGCAGGTTGCCGATAAATGAGCGGCAGTGCCTGCACATCATGAGATGCATTTTTACTGACAGCTTCTGTGCTGTGCCCAGTTCGTCATCAATGTAGTCACTGGCGATCCTGGCCAGATCCCGGCACATCAGCATTCGCCCGTCTCCTGAAAGGTTTCCACCATAAGAAATATCTTCTGCCTTGCACGGTGTAAAAGCACCCGCAGGTTAGAGGCACTGACATCCAGAATGTTACACACATCGTCGGATTTATGCTGATGGGCTTCGTAAAGCATCAGGGCGGATCGTTGTGTTTCCGGGAGTCTGGTCAGATGCTGATCGAGACAGTCACTCAGCGCGCCGTTTTCCATGAGTGATTCGGCATCCTCATCGAATCGCAGGCTCGGCGGCGTTGCCCAGCGGCCATTGGGGTGAAAGCGATTTGCCAGTTCAGGTTCCAGGGCTTCGGAAAAGTCGGCGCTGACTTCCCGTTTGTTTTTTCTGAGGTGATTCTTGGCCCGGTTGGCCACGATCCGGTGCAGCCAGGTTTTCAGGCCCGACCGGCCTTCAAAATTCTGAATGGCATCGATGACGGACACCCAGCAGTCCTGTACGGTTTCCTCGGCGGAAGCGTTATCAAGGTAATACCTGCCTACCGCCATCATGCCGGGCGTATAAAGCCGGACCGCCTTCTGGAAATCGGCTTCGTTTCCGGATTTCAGGCCCTGAATCAGGATATCTTCTTCAGACTGATGCGTTGCGGTTTCCATTCCGTATACCCCCGGGACACCTGCGTTAGCGCGTTGTTATAAAGATGTTATTGGACTTCCAGAACCGGCTGGACAAAGGTATGTCCATGCTTGACATGATTAGTTCCGGTATAAATGAGCAATCATTCAAAAAAATTTAGCCGCAAGCCGGTGTAACATCCAGCGTTTGGCCGTGTCTTTCCGGGCAACCTGTTTTTATTTCTTAACGGATGGATTCTGACATGAACTCGAAAAAGCTCATTCTCCTTGTCGCTATCGGTGTTGTCGTTGCACTGTTTATCGGCTTTGGCGGACCGGAAATACTGACCCTGGAAAATCTGCAGAGGCACCAGTCTTCCATTGAGCAATGGATCAGCCAGAACCTGTTGGTGGCAGTGATCGGCTATGCCGCTATCTATGTGGTTGTCACTGCACTGTCACTCCCTGGTGCTGCTATCATGACTCTGGCTGGCGGCGCCTTTTTCGGCAACATTTACGGCCTGATTGCGGTCTCTGTTGCTTCAACTATCGGTGCCTCGCTGGCGTTTCTGGTCGCCAGATTTCTGATTCGCGACACACTGCGAAGGAAATACGCGGAAACCGTCGCCAAAATGGATCGCGGCATCGAAAAAGACGGTGCCTTTTATCTGGCGACCCTGAGACTGGTGCCGGTCTTCCCCTTCTTCCTGATCAACCTGGCCATGGGTCTGACAGCCATGAAGCTGAAAACCTACGCCCTGGTGAGTTGGGCGGCAATGCTGCCTGGTACTTTCGTGTTCGTGAACGCAGGCACTCAGCTGTCAAAGATCGAGTCCACGGGTGACATTCTTTCTGCCAACCTGCTGTTGTCATTTGCACTGCTGGGCCTGTTCCCGCTGATTGCCAAGTTCATTGTCGGCTTTATTCGCAAGCGCCGTGTGTATGCGGGCTGGAACAGGCCGGACTCCTTTGACTACAACATGCTGGTGATTGGCGGCGGTTCTGCCGGCCTGGTTTCGGCTTACATCGCCGCTGCGGTTAAGGCAAAAGTGGCATTGATCGAAAAGGAGAAAATGGGCGGCGACTGCCTGAATACCGGCTGCGTGCCGTCCAAAGCACTGATCCGCAGCGCCAAGGCTGCAGACACCCTGCGCCACGCCAACCGTTACGGCCTGGAGTCGGTGCCGGTGACAGGTTCATTCAGGAACATCATGAACCGTGTTCAGGACGTGATTGCCAAGGTGGAGCCCCACGACTCGCCTGAACGTTATCGCAAATTGGGCGTGGACTGCATCGCCGGCACGGCCAGTTTCGTATCCCCCTGGGAGCTGGAAGTCGTCCACAATGATGGCCGCACCGAGCGCCTGACGGCCCGCAGTATTGTGGTCGCCACTGGTGGAAAACCGGCAGTCCCCCCGATTCCGGGGCTGGCCGAAATGGAACCACTGACCTCCGATAATCTGTGGTCGCTGGACACCCAACCGGACCGGTTGCTGGTGCTGGGCGGCGGCCCCATCGGCTCTGAGCTGGCCCACGCCTTTGCGCGTCTTGGTAGCAAGGTGACCCAGGTGGAGATGGGGGACCGAATCCTGGCAAAGGAAGACAGTGACGTTGCTGAGGTGGTGATGAAGCAGTTTCAGCAGGATGGTATTGATCTGAGGCTGAACCATGCGGCAAAAGAGTTTGCCATCGAGGACGGAGAAAAAGTGGCGTATTGCGAACACAACGGCGAGCGTGTCCGGATTCCGTTCGACCAGGTTCTGGTGGCCGTTGGTCGGGCTGCTAATACCAAAGGCCTCGGGCTGGATAAAATCGGCGTCGAAACCCTGCCAAATGGCACAGTACCTGTGGAGGACGACATGAGCATGCGCTTCCCCAACGTATTCGCCTGCGGCGATGTGGCTGGCCCCTACCAGTTTACTCATGCTGCCGCCCACCAGGCCTGGTATGCCGCCGTGAATGGTCTGTTTGGCCAGTTCAAGCGCTTCCGGGTGGATTACCGGGTGATGCCCTGGGTAACCTTCACTTCGCCGGAAGTGGCGCGGGTGGGCCTGAGTGAGGCGGAAGCCAGGGAAAAGGGAATTGCCTATGAGGTGACCCGTTATGGCCTGGACGACCTGGATCGCGCCATTGCCGAGAGCGAGGATTACGGCTTCATCAAGATTCTGACACCGCCGGGCAAGGACAAGATACTGGGCGCCGTTGTGGTGGGTATGCACGCGGGCGAAATCCTGGCGGAATTCACCCTGGCGATGAAACATGGCCTGGGGCTCAACAAGATTCTGGGAACCATTCACCCCTACCCGACCTGGAACGAATCGGCCAAATACGCTGCAGGCGAATGGAAGCGTGCCCATGCTCCACAGGGCATTCTTAAACTGCTTGAGAAGCTCCATGGCTGGCGTCGCGGTAAACAGCCTCGCGACAAGGCTGTAAAAGAAGCGACAACGTAAAACAAAGAAATGGCGCCAGTGTTGTAACACTGGTGGTGTTGGTTTGTCTGTACTGAAAGATTCACCATGAACACGGAGCAGCTATGCCCCTGACCCAAACCGCCGAAAGACGTATTCCTGCCGTTGAAGTGCTGGAACCCCGGGCCCGCGACAGCTGGACCCACACCCGCAACGGCGATCCGCGCGGTTACATTGACGCGGATAAA
Source organism: Marinobacter denitrificans (assembly GCF_008795955.1). Taxonomy (GTDB): domain Bacteria; phylum Pseudomonadota; class Gammaproteobacteria; order Pseudomonadales; family Oleiphilaceae; genus Marinobacter; species Marinobacter denitrificans. Next base: position 148,860 of record NZ_VMHN01000009.1, on the reverse strand, counting down.
CTCAAGGAGTTATGGATTCACACCGGCACAGCCTGTAATCTGGCCTGTCCCTTCTGCCTTGAGGGTTCCCACCCCGGCGACGGCCGCATTCCGGGCATGAAGCTGAGCGATGTGAAACCGTTTATCCATGAAGCTCTGGACATGGGCGTGGAGCAGTTTTCCTTTACCGGCGGCGAGCCCTTCGTGATCCGCGATTTCATCAATATCCTGGACTACGCCAGCCACCACCGGCCCTGCTTTGTGCTGACCAACGCCACTGACCCGCTGTTGAAACGCCGCCATCAGGTGTTGCCGTTGCTGGATAATCCCTACCCGATCCATTTCCGCGTCAGCCTGGATTTCCCGGACCGCGCCCGTCACGACGTTGACAGGGGCGAGGGTAGCTTCGACAAGGCGCTGGAAGGCATCCGCTGGCTGGTGCATCAGGGCTTCAAGGTTTCCATCGCCCGCCAGACCGATCCGGATGAGCGTATTGCCGACGTGGAAGCGGCTTTCCGCGGCATTTTCCGCGAGTGGGGCATCCCGGAAACCCTGGCGTTCACCGCCTTCCCGGACCTGGGTACCCCGGGCTCGGAAGACGGCAGCCCAGAGATCACCGAAACCTGCATGGAAAAATACCCCACCAGGGAGGCCCGTTCCCATTTTATGTGTACCTACACGCGCATGCTGGTGAAGCGGGATGACCAGGTGCGGGTGTATGCCTGCACTCTGGTGGACGACGATCCGCAGTATGACCTTGGCGGTACCCTGGCGGAGAGCATGGATGAGCGCATCATGTTGCGGCATCACCGGTGTTTTTCCTGTTATCGGTTTGGGGCCAGTTGTTCGGCGCCCGGTTAGTTTTGGCTGGGTGCTGGTTTTTTAGGACTGGTTGCTGGGAGTTGGCGGCCTGGGGGTGGTGTTTTATTTCCTTGGGAAAAAGAACTCGCTTCGCTCAGACACCTTTTTCCTGGCGGAAAGAAAACACCACCCCCAGACCGCGGTTAATTCACTGCAATTCGTTGGTAAAACAACGCTTTTCTTGAACTCGGTTGCTGTGCCTGATGAGTCGGGGACGGCATGTTGAAAAGTATGAAGGAGGCAGTGGTGGCGGGGGTTCAAAAAATGTGGAGCGCCAGGGATGGCGCGACCAAGCCCCCCATGGATGGGTTCACGGGCGTTTTTTTGAACCCCCGCCACCACTGACTCAAGCACGGTGCTCAGAGGTAACCGGATAAGCCCCGGATGACCGGAAAACAAGGCAGAGAACGAGGACAAGACAGACGATGAACTTTACGGAAGCCACCCTGTTTTGGGGATTTTTGGTGTTCTATGGCGTGGTGATGTATGTGCTGTCGCCAAAGAGTAAAAATGCCAATTCCTTTTACAAGGGGGCGGATGACCAGGGTAATCCGGTGGGGCAGTGGTCGCTGACGGCGAGTATTTTTATCAGCTGGATCTTTGCCAAGTCGGTGACGAACGCCGCCAACCTGGGGGCGGCTTACGGTGTGACCGGGGGGCTGGCTTATGCCAGTTACTGGCTTTCGATTCCGGTGGCCGGCTACATCATCTATCTGATTCGGACGCAGACCGGGGCTCGCAGCCTGCAGGAATTTCTGACGTCCCGCTTCGGGCGGCTGGCCAGCCTGGCGTTTGCGGCGGCGATTCTGATCCGGTTGTATAACGAGGTCTGGAGTAATACCGCCGTGGTGGGTGGTTATTTCGGGCTGCCGGGCGAGTGGGAATACTATGGCGCGGCCATGCTGTTTACCGTGTTTACCCTCGCCTACAGCCTCAAGGGTGGGCTGCGGTCGTCAATTTTTACCGATGTGATCCAGACCTTTGTGTTCGTGTTCTTTGTGGGGGCGGTGCTGTTCCTGATCATTCCCGCCAACGACACCAGTGCCCTGCTGACCAACGGCGAGTTCAAGCTTAATGCCGGTTTTGACCTGTTGCTGGTCGCCCTCTTGCAGATGTTCAGCTATCCCTTCCACGATCCGGTGCTGACCGACCGGGGCTTTGTGAACAAAGAAAAAACCATGCTTAAGAGCTTCGTGGTGGCCGGGCTGCTGGGCTTTGTGGCGGTATTTATCTTCAGCCTGGTGGGTGTGCATGCGCGGCTGAACGGCATTGAGGCCATGGGCAATGCGCCAGCGGCCGTGGGCCAGTCCCTGGGACTGGCGGCGCTGTTCTTTATGAGCGTAATCATGATGACCTCGGCGGGCTCCACCCTGGATTCCACCTTCAGTTCCCTGGCCAAGTCCCTGGCGGTGGATCTGCCGCGACTGGCGAAGCGGGCCAAGGACCGGCTGCCCAGCGTGCGGGTGGGCGCGGTGATCATGATTGTCTTTGCCTTCCTGGGCAACATTCCGATGTTTGCCGGCACCGACATTCTGTTGGCCACGACCATCTCCGGCACCATGGTGATGGGGCTGGCACCGGTGTTTCTGTTCTACGGGTTTACCCGCTGGTCGCCCTGGAGCTTCCATCTCAGTTTCTGGACCGGGCTGGGGCTTGGCATTCTGCTGTCGGCGGGGCTGATCCCATCAAGCTGGGCCATCGGCGACGGGGCCTATGCGAAGCTCCTTGGTGTCAACGCCTACGGCTTCCTGATCTGTACGGCCGGCTTCTTCCTGCCACTGTTGGCCCGTAAGCTGGCAGGGCGCTCGCTTGCGGCCGGTGAGGCCTAGGCATTGGTATGAACGAAGGCCGAAGCTGCCCCCTGGCTTATCGATACAAACCGTCCGACTTGTGCCGGGAGCCTCGCCAGGTCACCGAGGATGTGCTCTATATCATCGGCGGGCTCTACGGAAACCCATACGCTCTCGACGAGATCGAGCGGATGGCGCTTGCAGAGGAGCGCCATGGACACAGGGTCAAGCTGGTGTTCAACGGTGACTTCAACTGGTTCAACGCCAGCGATACCCTGTTCAGGGAAATCAATTGCCGGGTGCTGGATCATATGGTCAGCCTGGGCAACGTGGATTACGAACTGGCCACCCCAAGTGACGGTGCGGGCTGTGGCTGTGCCTACCCGGACTTTGTTGACCAGGGCGTGGTCGAGCGCTCCAATCACATCATGGAGCGGTTGCAGGGAGTGGCTGGTGACCACCCGGACATACAGAAACGACTCCGCCTGCTGCCACGCTATCGCTGCCTGTTATTTGGAGGCCTAAAGATTTTAGTGGTGCACGGCGATCCTGAGTCCCTGGCAGGATGGGGGTTGGCCCATGAATCGTTTGTGGCGGGCAACGAATTGCAGCTGGCGGAATGGTTTGTCGAGTCCGGTGCTGATGTGATTGCCTCCACCCACACCTGCCTGCCTGTGCTCTGGTCAGGAACGGTAGAAGAGCGCAGTCGCATCGTGGTTAATAACGGCTCTGCGGGTATGGGTAACCTGGAGCACGACCCGCGGGGCTTGGTGACCCGCATTGGTCTGACAAGTCCGCAGTTTGAGCCTGTTGCCGGTCTGGAGCGGCGAGGTCTGAACGTCTCATTGGTGCCGGTGGCCTACGATCTGGCAGCCTGGCTGCCACGCTTCGATCAGTTGTGGCCTGGTGGTTCGGCTGCGGCCGTGTCGTACCGGACTCGCATCGCCGGCGGCACATCCCTGACCTCAGATCGTATTGTTTTTCCTTCTGCTGTTTAACAAATTTGTCACTGGCGCGCGTCCCAATCCGGTCTATTCTTACAGAGCAGGGCAGCATTCCTGGCAGGGTAGCCAGTAAGCCTGACTTGAAATATATTTTGTGGTCTATATAATTTAACGCTAACTTTTTGAGGCGAATCGATCACGTTATGACATCAGAAGGCTCGAATACCACCGCCATCAACCTCCGCACACCGGTCAAGGATGATGGCTACAGGCTCCACCAGCTGATTGCGGAATGTCCGCCGCTGGACCCCAACTCGATCTACTGCAACCTCCTGCAGTGCAGCCACTTTGCCGAAACCGGCGTGGCAGCGGAGATAGACGGCGATCTGGTCGGTTTTATTTCCGGTTATATTCCCCCCCAACAGCCTGAAACCGTCTTTGTCTGGCAGGTGGCCGTTCACGAGAAAGGTCGTGGGCAGGGTCTGGCCAAGCGGATGCTGAAGGCGATTGTGGACCGGGACGCGTGCAAAAACGTGACCCACATGGAAACCACGATCACTGAAGACAACGAGGCTTCCTGGGCGCTGTTCCGGTCGTTTGCCCGTGACATGGGTGCCGAGCTCACCTTTCACGAGCACTTTGAGAAAGAGACCCACTTCGGCGGCGAGCACGACTCTGAATTCCTGCTCCGCATCGGGCCTTTTACCAAGCCGGCGTAACCGCTTTCCCGAACGATCGATACCCCTGTTTGGACTGGCCGGCAGATTGCTGAGGTGAATCTGTCACAACGGCCTCAACCAACGTGCCACCGCACAACTACCTCGAACCTGACATGCTAAGAGGCAAGACCATGGAACTTTTCAAGTCGACTGAATCCGAAGTACGTGTTTACTCCCGTGCCTTTCCGGTGATTTTCAACCGTGCCAAGAACGCGCACCTTTACACCGAAGACGGCAAGGAATACCTGGATTTTCTGGCCGGCGCCGGCTCCCTGAATTATGGCCACAACAACGACATTCTCAAGAAAGCCCTGCTGGAGTACATTGAAAACGATGGTGTCAGTCAGGGTCTGGATATGTTCACCACGGCAAAGCACGACTTCATTGAGTCCTACAAGACGCACATCCTGGATCCCCGTGGCCTGAACTACAAGATGCAGTTCACTGGCCCGACCGGCACCAACTGTGTGGAAGCGGCCCTGAAACTGGCCCGCAAGGTGAAGGGTCGTAATGGCATCATTTCCTTCACCAATGGCTTCCACGGCGTGACCATGGGCGCGGTTGCCGCCACTGGTAACAAGCACCATCGTGGCGGTGTCGGTACCCCGCTGGGCAACGTGGATTTCATGTTCTACGACGGCTATCTGGGTGAGAACGTGGACACCCTTGAGATCATGGACAAGGTGCTGTCTGATGGCTCGTCCGGCTTTGAGCTGCCCGCCGCGGTGATCGTTGAGGCAGTCCAGGGTGAAGGCGGTCTGAACGCGGCCCGCGCCGAGTGGCTGCAGGGTCTTGAGAAGCTGTGCAAGAAGCACGACATCCTGCTGATTCTGGACGATATCCAGGCAGGTAATGGTCGTACCGGCGAGTTCTTCAGCTTCGAGTTTGCCGGCATCAAGCCGGACATCGTGACCGTTTCCAAGTCCCTCAGCGGTTACGGCCTCCCCATGGCGTTGGTGTTGTTCAAGCCGGAGCTGGATGTCTGGAGTTCAGGCGAGCACAACGGCACCTTCCGCGGCAACAACATGGCCTTTGTAACCGCCCGCGCAGCCATTGAGACCTACTGGAAAGACGACGCCTTTGCCCAGGATGTGAAGGCCAAGACCGAGGTGCTGGGCCAGGGGCTGCAGGCCATCTGTGACAAGTACCCGGGGGAGTTCCGGATGAAAGGCAGGGGCATGATGCGTGGTATTGAAGCTACCCACGCCGAGTTGACAGACAAGATCACCAGCCGTGCCTTTGAAAAAGGGCTGATTATTGAAACCAGTGGCCCCAACGACGAAGTGATCAAATGCCTGATGCCGCTGACTACCAGCGACGACGATCTGCGTAAAGGTGCTAAACTTCTGGCTCAAAGCGTGGATGAAATCATGCAGGAAGGAATGAGCAAGGCGTCCTGAGACGCCTGCCATCCCCCAAAATTCATTCTGCAGGATAACGACGGTAACACTATGACTAGCGAACAACATACCGTAGAGAAGATTGGCGGCACCTCGATGAGTAACTACGAGGCCGTGCGCGACAATATTATTCTCGGCGGGCGCGATAAGGACGACCTCTACCAGCGCATATTCGTGGTCTCCGCCTACGGCGGTGTCACCGATGAACTGCTGGAACACAAGAAAACCGGCGAGCCGGGCGTTTACGCACTGTTTGCTGATGCGGAATCCGACTGGGCCTGGGGTGACGACCTCACCAAACTGATCAAGTTCCTGACCGATATTAACGGTGAGCTGTTCGGGGACCCGATGCTCAAGCAGCAGGCGGACCAGTTTATTACTGACAGGATTGAAGGGGTTCGTGGTTGCCTGATTGATCTGCAGCGCCTGTGTTCCTACGGCCAGTTCCAACTGGAAGAACACCTTCTGACAGTACGGGAAATGCTGGCGGGCATTGGCGAGGCCCACAGTGCCTTCAACACCGCCCTGAAACTTCAGCAGGAAGGCATTAACGCACGCTTTGTCGACCTGACTGGCTGGCGCGACAACGAGCTGCTGCCACTGGACGAGAAGCTCAAGCAGGCTTTTGATGCCGTAGACCTTACCCGTGAGCTGCCCATTGTTACCGGCTATGCCCAGTGCAAGGAAGGCCTGATGCGCACTTTTGACCGTGGCTACAGCGAGATGACCTTCAGCCGGGTGGCAGTCATCACCAATGCCCGTGAGGCGATTATCCACAAGGAATACCATCTCAGCTCTGCTGACCCCAACATTGTGGGTGCCGACAAGGTGGTCCCCCTGGGGCGTACCAATTACGACGTGGCGGACCAGCTGGCGAACCTGGGAATGGAGGCGATCCACCCCCGCGCCGGTAAGGGCATGCGCCAGAATGAGATCCCGTTGCGGGTAATGAATACTTTTGAGCCGGAGCACACCGGTACTCTGATCACCGGCGATTACATCAGTGAAAAGCCGCAGGTAGAAATCATAGCCGGCAACAAGGGCGTGTTTGCTATCGAGGTGTTTGATCAGGATATGCAGGGTGAGCCCGGCTCCGATCGCCGCATTCTCGAAGTGTTGGGGCGGTTCAAGGTGCGCTTTGTGTCCAAAGACACCAACGCCAACACCATCACCCATTACGTTGACAGCACCCTCAAACACGTCAAGCGGGTGGTACGGGCGCTGAAAGACGAGTTCCCCAATGCTGAAGTCAACACCCGCAAGGTGGCGATCGTTTCTGCCATTGGCAGTGATATCAAGATACCGGGCATTCTGGCGCGGTCGGTCAAGGCCCTGGCGGACGAAGAAATCAATATTCTGGCCCTGCACCAATGCATGCGCCAAGTGGACATCCAGTTTGTGGTGGATGAAGACGCCTACAAGAAGACCATTGTGGCGCTCCACGGTGTATTGATTGAGCCCTACAACCACGAGTATGCCATCGTCGCAGCCTGACCCGGTCGGTAATTACCGCAACCGGCTCTGGCTGGCCCGGTCTTCGGGAATCCATGGCCCTGTTCCGCGCGTATCTTCTATAAATTTACGACCGGAACCTGTGCCATGAATGAACTTCAGAGCCCGGGGCCGTCTCCGACCATAGCCCACTCCGGCGAAACGGAATCCCTTGTAGGGCTGTATTTCAGGGATGCGTCCCGCTACGAACTGCTTACCAACGAAGGTGAACGTCGCCTTTCCCGCAGATTGTCCTCCTGCTACCGCATTATATCGGCAGAGATGGGTTTGCCTGAGAATACTCCCCAAACCTACCGGGAAGTGATTGGAAGCCTGGGTGACGCCTGCGCTTTCTCGACCAGGTGCCGGCGTGCCTACCACCTTGCCACAGACAGCCGCCAGCGGCTGATCCGGAGTAACCTGCGGCTGGCGGTGCATATTGCACGCCGTTATGCCAACCGCGGTATCCCCATGTCAGATGTCATCCAGGATGCCAATGTTGGCCTTATCAAAGCTGTAGAACGATTCGACCCCACCAAAGGGTTTCGTTTTTCCACTTACGCCTACTGGTGGATCAGCGAAGAGGTGAAGCGCTGTATGAAGCGGGGCACCCGTCTGGTGCACACGCCGGAGAACGTGGTGGACGAAATTCGTCTGCTGCAGAAAACCGCCCTGATGCTTCACCAGACCCTGGGCCGTACGCCATCACAAAGTGAGTTGGCACGGGAAATTGAAGTATCGCCCTCGCGCATCGGAGAACTGCGGGCCCTGGCCAACATGGAAGTGTCGGTGGATATGCCCGTAACCGCTGAGGGAGGCGTCACTCTTGGTGACAGCCTGAGCGCGGGTGAGCAGTCTGCGCCGGATCATGACATGCTGCATCGGGACCGCAAGCGGACGCTGGCAGCGTTGCTGGCTGATCTCAGTTCACGGGAAAAAGACGTGCTGTCCCGGCGCTTCGGGCTGGGTCTGCCAGAACCGGAGACGCTGCAGGTTATATCCGACCATCTCGGAATCAGCCGTGAGCGCGTGCGGCAGATTGAAAAGGGCGCTCTGAGAAAACTGAGAAGTCGAGTCGAAAGCCCGGAAGAGTCACTCCGGAGCCAGGCTCCGGAGAACCGAGGCAGTTAGCCATGGGTCATAAAGAACCAGGTGCCGGCCGCTACCTGACACAACAATACAATTGCGGTCAGCACCAGCCTCAGTTTCAGGTACCACTGGGGCCAGTATCCTCTCATCCAGCGTGCATCCACTACATAGAGCGCCATGTAGGCGACAGTATAAAGCACGATCTGGGCAGCGACGGGCAGTAAAAGCCCGATGCCTGCCGAGACAAAAAATACCTGGCTGAGCAGCATGGTGACCAGTGGCGAGATAGGGTAGCACCGGTTTTCCAGCTGCATGGCCAGTGGCCAGTAGATTCCTGCCATAAAGGCGAGGATACCGGCACTGTACAGATAGAAATAACTGATGATGGCCACGCTTTTGGCAGGCATCATGAACAGGCCGAAAATGGCCGCAAGAAAGGGCAACAAGCCGGCAATGCCAACGACGATCGCCAGCCTGGCGACCGCAATCACGAGTTGCGCCCCTGCACCCGAATTCTCATGGGTTTGATCTCAGCGGGCGCCATGCCAACCATTTCGTGGTAGGCAGACGGATGCACCACTTCAGTGGACATAATACTGAAACTGGCCAGGGTGTCCTGGATTTCCCAGCTACTGCGAAACAGGCGGGTATGGCTCCTGGCGTCGGATAGCAGATGGTACTTCTCATCGATTACCAGCCTTGCCATGTATTGCTGACCCTCCAGAGAGATGATTTCCAGCAGGTCAATGGTCAGGTCGGGTATGTGCCTGAGTTCTTCCAGGGTTATTCTCACCGTTTTGCTCTCATTAGTACGCGAGGGATGATGTGTTACCCACGGACTTACGAGCAGCGGATGGTTTGGGATCATCTGGCGGCCTGAAAGTGGCAGGAAAAACGGGGGTTCACACCTTGCCGGCAAGCTCCCGACACACCGAGTGTTGTGGGCAACAGGTCAGGTGGTCATTCACCATTCCCACCGCCTGCATGAACGCATAAACAATGGTGGGCCCCACAAAATTGAAGCCTCGCTGTTTCAGCGCTTTGGACATGGCCTCTGCTTCCGGGGTGTATATCGGGACCTGATCGAAGCTGCCCCAGTGATTCTGGATTGGCGCGTTGTCCACAAACGACCACAGGAAGTCGCTGAACGAGTGCCCCTGCTCCCGCAGCTCAAGATATCCCCTGGCGTTACGGATAATGGATTTTACCTTCAGGCGGTTGCGGACAATGCCCGGGTCCTGCAGCAGCGACTCAATCTTGCTGTCGTCGTATCCGGCGATGCGCTGGGGGTCGAAGTGATCGTAAGCTGCGCGGTAGTTTTCCTGTTTTCTCAGGATAGTAATCCAGCTCAGCCCTGCCTGCTGGCCGTCGAGACACAGTTTTTCGAACAGCGCCAGGTCATCGTATTCCGGCCGGCCCCAGACGTTGTCGTGGTAATCCATGTAGAGAGGGTCATCGCCGCACCATGGGCAGCGCTGTTGATCTTCCATAATCACTCCTGCTTGCGGATGATGACGGGATTGTGGAATAGCCAGTGTACCGGAGCAATGGGTCGGGCCGGCTGGCTGGCTTGAAAGAGCCCCCCGGGGGTCTGTAAAAGTGATCCCGAAGGGAACGAATGCCCGGAGTGGCGGTAGACCAACGCCACCAGGAAATCGCCAACCTGGCCGGCGGAGGCCCGCCAGCTCTCGTCGCTGCCGTCACCGATCAGCTGGAAATCAGGGGTAACCTCCAGTGTCTGCAAGTTGCCGGCAATACCACGCCCGGTTGCTTTCAGCCAGGCTTCCTTGAGAGTCCAGACCTTGAGAAAGGCCTCGCAGTCGTTGCCGTCAAGCAGCCAGGTTTGTTCACTGGGAGTGAACCAGCGCCGGACCACTTTCTGCCAGTGCGGATGCCGGTTGCGGGGCTCGATGTCCAGCCCCAGGCCAGGGGTGGCTGACACGGCACAGGCAGAGAAGCCGTGGCTGTGACTCAGGGACAGGTGCCATCCCGGGGGATGGGCTGAACAGACCGGCCTGCCGTCGACGGGACAGCATTCTGCGCCAGCGGTGCCGGAGGCGCCTGCCAGGGCCTGGCGAATCAGCCAGCGGCTGCACAGGTATTCCTGGCGTCGAATGCCGCTGAATGCGGCCACCGTGGCGTGCTCAAACGCTGTCAGCCATTGCGGGGTTGCCGGGTCGTCTGACTCCGGTTCCCGGCACAGCCACACCGTGGGAGCAAGGTCAGGGTTGGAGCCGGTCAATGATCCACCTGTCGTCCTCTTTCACATATTCAAACCGGTCGTGCAGTCGGCTGGGGCGACCCTGCCAGAATTCAATGCGTTCGGGCACTACGCGATAACCACCCCAGAAATCCGGCAGTGGTATTTCGCCTTCGCTGAACCGGCGCTTCATCTCTGCAACTTTCTGCTCCAACAACCCGCGGGAGGTAATGGCCCGGCTTTGTTCCGATACCCAGGCTCCGATCTGGCTGCCCCGTGGGCGAGAGGCGAAATAACGCAGTGATTCGGTTTTGCTGACTTTCTCGACCTTTCCCTGAATCCGTACCTGGCGGTTAAGGGCGATCCAGGGAAACAGCAGGGCCGCTTTTGGATTCTCTGCCAGCTCCCGTGCCTTACGACTGCCATAGTTGGTGTAGAACACGAAGCCGGACGCATCGAAATATTTCAGTAGCACCGTGCGTATGTCCGGCATGCCGTCGCCACCGGTGGTGGCCAGTGACATCGCATTGGGTTCGAGAATGCCGGCTTCACGGGCATCTCCAAACCAGGTCTGGAACTGTTTGACCGGGTTGTCATCGAGAGCGTCGCGATCCAGGCCTTCGCTCTCGAAGTCACGCCGCATATCGCTAATGTCCATCACGGTTACCTGTGTCAGGGATTCGTCGTTTAATACGGTGGCAACAGAATATCGGGTTCCTTGCGCCTTGTCAGTCTGCCAGCGGTTCCGGCTGACAAAACCGCTACTTGCAGACTATCCTTGTTAAACTGCAATGGGCTGCGCTGTAGCCGTCACCAGGAATTAACAAGGAGAAAACAGGGTGGTTGCAAACCGCACACGACGATTGGCCAGAAATATTTCGGGCGTTGTACTGGTTCTGGTCGTGATCTATGCCCTTGTGGGATTCGTTGGGCTGCCCTGGTGGCTGGAAAGGACACTGCCGGAAAGGTTGGATCAGCACATGGGGTGGCAGGCGGAGGTGGAAGATATCCACGTGAATCCGTTCACCATGAGTATTGAGGTCCTGAATCTGTCTGCGACCGACGGCGATGATGAAAAGGTTGTTGCTTTCGATCGTCTTTACACCAATCTTGGGGTCTGGCGGCTGGTTACCGGTGTTGTTGCGTTACAGAATATTGAGCTTGAGGAACCTTACATACGTCTGGATCTGCTGGACGACTACAGTGTGAATTATGCCAGGGACTGGCAGGCCAACAACCCCCCGGCAGAAGAAACAGCCACCGAAGAGAGTGAATCCGCAGAGCCGACTCGCGTGTACTTTGGCCGGGTCAGGGTGGCCGGGGGTGAGCTGTTGTTCCGGGACTTCAGCCAGGAAACCATGGAGGAGTTCCGGGTCACTCCGCTGGATCTGGCGCTGAATGACTTGGCCACCTGGCCCGGGGCCGAGGCTGGTAGCAACTATTACCTGTTGGCGGCGGTTGGCAGCCAGACCATTGAATGGGAAGGAGATCTGAGCATTACGCCCCTGTATTCAAAGGGCTTTATCAAACTCGGTGGCGTGACCCACACCACGCTGCAGCATTTCCTCAAACCCCATCTTCCCTACCAGCTTCGCAGCGGTAGCGTAACGTTAAGCACCGAGTACGAGCTGCAATCTGCCAACGAGCTGTTCCTGAATACGTCCAACGGCCAACTCTCCATTGATAACCTGGGCCTTGGCCTGAGGGATAACGACGACGAACTGCTTACCACCGAAAGCATCCGTGTTGGCGACATACGGTTCGGCCTGAACAACCGCGAAGCCGCTACGGGAACCGTCAGTATTGAGGGAGTTGACCTGTCACTGCATCGCAGACCGGACGGCTCCATCAACCTGTTTGCGCCCTTTCAGCAAGGTGATGGCGAGGAGCCGAGCGATGATTCGGCATCTGGCGACATGCCTTTTCGCTGGTCCGTGGCTGGGTTGGAGCTTGGCAATAGTGCCGTGAAGTGGCGGGACGAGCAGCTGCAAACCGAGGCGGCGCTGTCGTTAAAAGACCTGAGTATCCGTGTTGGCGAGATTTCCCACCAACTGGACGATCCGGTTAATTACAAGGCGGACGCTACCCTGGGAGAGGGTGGTCGCCTCGTGTTTAATGGCCAGACCACCCTGGCGCCTTTCACTCTGGAGGCGGGCATTTCCGGTTCCGGCATCACCCTGACCCAGTTCGGTGCCTATATCAGCGAAATGGCGAACCTGGATGTGAGGGACGGACGCCTGAATATGGATGGAAATCTGGATCTGGACCAGCAGCAGGATCCGCTGACGGGGACCTTCAGCGGCACCGGCGAGGTGACGTCACTGGATGTGCGCCTCGGTGACAGTGACGAGAGATTGATTGCCTGGCAGAACCTCCGCCTGGAGCCGGTGGAATACAATGTGGCGCCGGGACGGCTGGAAATCGGCACCGTCACGCTCGCAGGTCCGGCGGTCAATGTGGTTCGTGATACCAATGGTGTCCACAATCTCGAGCGAATAATCCCCTCAACGCAGACAGAAGACGCCGGGACGCGCCCGCAGGCTGATAGTGGAACGGCGTCAGCAGAGGATGAAGAGCCATCAGCAGAGGGTGAAGAGCCACAGTTCATCTTCCGCATCGGCCAACTGATGCTCGAAGAAGGTGCTGTCTCCTACACTGATCGCACCCTGGACCCGACTTTTAGCACCCGGTTTGATCAACTGCGTGGTTCTGTAACCGGCCTGAGCAATATCTCACCGCAGCAGGGCAAGGTATCGGTGCAGGGCCGCGTGGGAGATGTTGCCAGTATGACACTCGATGGGTCCCTGGGCACGCTGGGAACGGAAGACACCAGTGAGCTCAAGCTGACTATGGAGAATGTTTCACTGCCCATGTTGTCACCCTACTTCGGCCGCTATCTCGGCTATGGTGTCGACAGCGGTAAACTGAATCTCGATCTGGATTACAAGTTTTCCGGCAGTAATATTGATGCCGGCAACAGTGTGATCATGGATCGTCTCGAACTCGGGGAGCCCGTAGCCAGCGATGACGCTATCAGCGCGCCGGTGAAACTCGGCCTTGCCCTGCTGAGAGACCGGAACGGGGTTATCGATATCAATCTTCCGGTCAGTGGCGACCTGGACAGCCCGGACTTCAATGTGGGGCAGGTGGTGATGAGGACCTTCGTCAATCTGGTGGCAAAAGCAGCAACATCCCCTTTCAGCATGCTGGGCTCGATTGCGGATATGGCCGGGCTATCCGGAGACGATCTGGGCAGAATCCGCTTTGAGCCCGGCCAGGTAACCTTGGCGGAAGGCGAAAAAGCGAAGCTGGAGGCATTAGGAACAGCCCTGAATGACCGTCCCGCGCTCGTACTGAATGTTCGAGGTGCGGTTGCACCGGATGCCGACGCCCGTGGATTGCGACGGCAGCGGCTGTTCGAGCAGTTGGATATCACGGAAGCAACGGCGGTATCCCAGCGTGTGGCCCGTCTGGAGCAGGCCTACTCCAGCTCGGATAATATCGCTTCGCTGGAGGCTTTCAAGGCTAATGTTGCTGGCGACAATGGCCAGATCAGTGAGGCTGAATGGGAGCAGGCGCTGGTGGACAGGTTGATTACAGATATCAGGTTGCCGCCGGAAGCGCTGGGTAATCTGGCCTCTGCGCGGGGTGTCTGGTTACACCGGGAAATGCAGGAGAGCTACGATGTGCCGGAAAGTCAGCTGTTTCTGCTGGATCCTGTGCGTGATGCAAGTGCCGATGAGGATGGCAAGGTAACCGTTGGCTTCGAACTCGACGCCCGCTGATAGTGCGGGCTCAGTAACTGGCAAGGTCGGGGGGTAACTGAAGCCCATGTTGTTCAACCATTTGCTGGTAACGCCCCTGTTCAATCAGCGGCAATAACAACTGCTCCAGGGTTCCGGCCGTTATCGGCCCGCCTTTGCGGGCCATGATCCGGAGCTGATAGGTCTGGTCAGCCGCGTCGGACACCAGAAACAGAGCCCGGTCCTCCGGGTGTTGCTCCAGATACATCTGGATATAAGAGCGGTTGATGATAGCCACTTCCGCCAGCGACGGCCGGTCGGCCTTTATCAGATTCAGGTTGCGGTCGTGGCTGTGGGAAAATTCGATCCGGAAGCGCTCTTCCAGATCGGCGTTGTCTGTGGAAAGGCCTGCAAAGCCATAGTGGTAACCGGAAATGGCGACAATAGCCCGGTCAGCAACATTATCGAAAAAGCTCTGATCCCGGCCGGGCTTGTTGAGGGCTACGTAGACGTCTTCGTCCATCAATATCGGGCGCGTTGCAGCGACAGGCCGGGACTCCCAACCCCAGTCCAGGCTCTCAAAGAAGATGACGTCGTACAATCCTGCCTCAAAATCCAGGTGCCTGCGCTTGGGAGAGGTGTGTACGATGCGAAAAGTGATGTCCCGATCAGCAGTTTCAAGTTCGGTAAGGAGCTCGCCCAGCAAACCTTCTACCTTTGTGCTTTCATGCACGGCAGCCAGAGGTGGGAAATCATAGACGCCGACAGTGATCTCGGTCTCCGACGAGACGCCGGTTGCAAAACCCAGTGCAACAGGCAGACAAAGAAACGGAAGGGCGGTTTTAAGCAGGCGTCTGAAGTTCAAAGTTGCGGTTCCGCATTGGTAAAAGTTGAACGAGTATTCAGATTAGCACCGTTAGTTCATTGTCATAAGGGGTCAATTATAAACTCATGCAAAACGGGATATCTCTATGAGCCGCCCTCTCAGCCATTTTTTTGCCTACGTATCACGGCTTCGCTGGATCAGACGCTGGGGATTGATGCGCAACGCCATCGAAGAGAACGTTGCCACCCATTCCTGGGAGGTAGCAACCCTGGCCCATGCCCTTGCTATTATCCGCAACCGGCACTTTGGAGGGCAAGTTAACGTTGACCGGATTGCGGCGGCAGCGCTTTATCATGATGCTACCGAAGTTATAACGGGAGATATGCCGACGCCGGTCAAATATCACTCCAGGGTCATGCGGGAAGCTTTTGGCGATATCGAACACAAGGCCGAGGCTGAGTTGCTCGCGCTGCTGCCGGATGATCTGCGTGACGAGTTCGATCCCTACATCAGTGAGTCCCGGTGGGCACCGGAAGAGAAGGAACTGATCAAGGCTGCTGACCGGTTGTCGGCATTACTGAAATGCGAGGCAGAAATGCAGGCGGGTAACAAGGAGTTCGAACCGGCTGCAGGCCACATCCGGAAAAGGCTGGAGGAAGAGGCCTTGCCGGAAGTGCTGTACTTTCTGGAGGTGTTTGCGCCGGGTTACCAGCGACCGCTCGACAACCTTTTGGGGTAAGGCTGGCGGCGGCCACCGTATCAGTTCGCTATCAGCTGTTGCCGGCTGACGCTACCATGCCGCCGCGCAGGCCGTCCTGCTTCATGTTCTGGCGAACGATATCCTCGGGGCTGCCTGCCAGTTCCCGGAACATGCCCATGGAACCCAGCAGAGCCGAGGACTCATAAGGCACGAACACCCGTTCTCCGTCCTTGGCCATGTTCGGCAGCACCTTGATATAACTTTGCCCCAGCAGGTAACCGATAACTGTCTGCTTGTTCGCTTCAGAATCCCCAATGGCACTCAGCACCAGACGTATGGACTCCTGTTCCCCCTGGGCGCGCAGGATGGCGGATTGCTTGTCGCCTTCGGCATTGAGAATGGCAGATTCACGCTGGCCCTGGGCCATGGCAATGGCCGCTGATTTCTCGCCTTCGGCCTCGGTGACGGTGGCCCGGCGCTTACGCTCGGCGGCCATCTGCAGGCGCATGGCCTCTTCCACTTCTTCCGGCATGCTGATGTCCTGAACCTCAACACGGGTCAGCTTCACTCCCCACTTGGACGCAGCCTCTTCCATTTCAGCCTGGATGGCGTTGTTCACTTCGCTGCGGGACTCGAACAGCTTGTCCAGCTCCATCTTGCCCACGACCGAGCGCAGGGTGGTTTTAGCAAGTACTTCCACCGCCTGGCTCATGTTGGCCACTTCGTAAACCGCACGGCGCGGATCGATGATCTGATAGTACAGCGCGCCATTGATATTCACGGTTACGTTGTCCGTGGTTACTACCGGCTGGCCGGGGAAGTCCATCACGGTCTCGCGGCGGTCAATGCGCGTTTCAAAGCTGCTGCTGGGGTGATATTCGTCACCGATACGCATGTAGCGGGTCATGGTGATGGCGCGTGGCCGCTCGATAAACGGAATGATGATGTTCACACCACTTTCCAGGATTCGATTGAACGAGCCCAGCCGCTCGATAACCATAACCTCGGACTGGCGAACGATAACCAGGCCCTTGGCGATGATGAAAATACCAATGACGACAAAAATAAGGCTGATAACCAGCCCGGGGGAAATAACCGATTCCATGTTTACTGCTCCTTGTGATTGATCGTGTGAACAACGGCAGTGGTGCCGTCAAAACGTTCGAAAATAACCTCGGTGCCTTCCGGCAATTCAGTCATGCCGGTATCGCTGGTGCGCAGGCGATAGAAATCGCCGTTGACCTTGAGGCCGCTGGCGCCGTCGAAGTCCCGCTTGAGCGTCCTGTAAGGCCTGCCTTGCTCGACGCCCGTGCCGGTTGTTCCATAAGCCACGCCTTTGGGTGAGAAACGTGGTCTGATCCAGCGAATGGCAATGGGTACCAGAATGCCCGAAAATGCGCCCATACCCACCAGCTGCCATTCAAACGGGGCGCCCAGAAAGGTCAGCAGTGCCGTCAGCGCGGCGGCGATGCCCAGTGCCAGCAGTACCAGCACGCCGGATGTCAGCTCCGCAAGGCTCAACACCAGGGCCAGAATCAGCCAGAAATGCGTAAGACTCCACTCCATACAGAAACATCCGTTAGTGACAGACAAATGATGAGAGCACCGGATTGTAACCTGTCACGGATGTACGGGTCACAGAAACTGGCTCTATTGCCCCGCAATGACCCGCATTATTGCCATATCCCCTGACACGACACCTGTTAGAGTAAGCAATCCATCGCATAACAAGAGGTCATCGACCATGAAGGATCTGAACAATAAGGTAGCTGTGGTTACTGGCGCCGGTTCCGGTATCGGCCGGGCACTGGCCGCGGCGCTGGCGGCAAAAGGGTGCCGGCTGGCGCTGTCGGACGTCAATGAGGCTGGCCTCGCCGAAACGGCCGCCCAATGCAGCAGCACCGAGGTCAGAACCTACCCTCTGGATGTGTCGGACCGTGATGCAATCTACGCCCATGCTGATCAGGTGCTGAGTGATTTCGGGCAGGTCAATCTGGTGGTCAACAATGCGGGTGTGGCTCTGTCATCCAGTGTTCGGGAAATGACCGACGAGGATTTCAAGTGGATCATGGACATCGATTTCTGGGGCGTAGCCCACGGCACCCGGGCGTTTTTGCCTCACCTGATTGCCTCCGGTGATGGCCATGTGGTTAATATTTCCAGCGTGTTCGGTTTGATTGGCGTGCCCAAGCAAAGCGCCTACAACGCTGCCAAGTTTGCGGTTCGCGGTTTCACCGAATCCCTGCGACAGGAAATGAAACTGGAAAAGCAGCCGGTGGCCGTGAGTTGTGTGCACCCTGGCGGTATCCGCACCAACATTGCGAATTCGGCGCGGATGGGCAAATCCGAGAATGCCGATGCCCAGCGCAAGGGATTCGACAAACTTGCCATGACCACGCCCGAAAAAGCCGCCGATACCATCGTAAGAGGTATTCTGAAGGACGAATCCCGCATTCTGGTAGGGCCGGATGCGTGGGGTATTGACGCCCTGAACAGGGTACTTGGTTCTGCCTATCAACCTCTTGTTGAACGGTTCTCCCGGAAAAACCTGTACATCTGATCTGCAGGGCAGTATCTGCCCTGCTTGCAGCCCGGTCGCCGGGGTGATTGATGCCCGGAGACTGGCCCTGTATATTTTACGTACAGGGGGAGCTCCCGTCCGCTGTTGTTCAGGGGAAGTGGCAGGATGAAAACATCACAGCACCCGGATCTTGGTGCGTCGTTTCAACAAAGCCGCTCAGGGCTGCGGGACACCCATCGCCGCTCACTGATGCGGACGTTGTTTCTGGTAACCGGCACCGCGCTGGTGGTTTTCGCCTGCCTTCAGGTTTTTAACGGTTATCTCTGGCTTGCTGCCGGCGAGATTATTGCCAGCCTGGCGCTGTTCCTTGGCGTTGTGCGAATCAACCGGACCTCCCACCTCCAGCTCTGGATATACGGCTACCTGGTGACGGGGTTTTCATTCGCGCTGCTTATCATGCTGGTGCCCGACGCCTCTGTCACGGCGTTCGTGTGGGTACTGATGATGCCGGTACTGGCTTATCTCCTGCTTGGCAAAAAGGAAGGTTTTCTTCTCAGTGCGCCGTTCATGTTGGCGGGATGTGTGGCCTTCTATTTTCACCTGGAGTTTATCGCTGAAGCCCGGAGCATGATTGACCTTCTGAACATGGTCCTCTGTGCCGTGCTGATGCTGGGCTTCATTCATCTCTACGAAACCCGCCGTGAAGAAGCAGAACACAAGCTGTTTACCCTGGCGCAGACCGATGCTCTCACCGGCCTGTCGAACCGCGCCAGTTTCCAGAGCACCCTGAGTCGTACCCTTGCGGAGTGCGCGCGCAGCGGTTCCGGTTTTGCCCTGGTGATCATGGACATCGATTACTTCAAGGTGGTTAACGACACCATGGGCCACGACGCCGGCGACCATGTGTTACGGGGCATCAGCCGCCGCCTGACTGAGCGCCTGCGCATCACGGACTCGGTAGGCCGGTTGGGGGGAGAGGAATTCGGCCTGATTCTGAGGGATGTGAAGCCTGACGACTCATTTGAATTGATGGATGAACTGCGTCAGCGCATTGCTGAAAGCAAACTCGTTTACGGGGAGGCTGTTATTCAGGTGACCGCGTCGTTCGGGATCGCCCATTACCCTGAGCATGGCAAAGAAGTGGAAACCCTCTTCCGGACTGCGGATCGTTGCCTGTTCAGCAGCAAACGCGCCGGCCGCAACATGGTTGCCAGGGCCGGAGCGTCATCCGTAAGGGGTCAGAAGTTTGCCGGCGGGCCGGTATAGCCCGCCCGGTGTCAGACCACCCATCACTGAATGGTCCGGCGGTTACCCTTCTGGTACTGCGGTGCAATGTATTGGTTGATCTGTTCCTTGAATCGGGCAATCAACTCGCTGTTGTCATGGTCCCAGGGATGGAAGCCGGGTTTGAAGTATTCCAGCCAGGTCGGGGCCAGGCTTGAGAAGGTCCCGTTTTTGCCCCACATTCGCCACAAACCATGGGCAGTGTCCTTCAGCGAAAAGTTCTTACGGTCGTTGAGCATCATCCGGGTTGTGAAGTAGCTGGCCATCACACCCAGTGCCGCGGTGCTGAATGCCAGGTAGAAAGTACGCTCGGCGTAGGTGCCGCCAACCTGGTTGAACACGTCGTAGGTCACCGCCTTGTGCTCGGTTTCCTCAATGGCATGCCATACCCACAGCGGACGCATGGTTTCGTGCATGTCGTCGCGAACGTCGTCCCGCGCCAGCAGCATGTCTGCCATCATTGCCGTCATGTGCTCCAGGGCGCAAGTAATGGCCAGCTGGTGACGTTTTGGCAGCTTCTTGGCAATGCCCAGAACCACTTCCAGGTGTTCTTCCAGCTCCTCCACCGGCATGCCCTGGTCCCGCACATGCTGGTTCATGGCTTTGTGCTCCAAGGAGTGCATGGCTTCCTGGCCGATAAAGCCCCTGACCTCTTTTTTCAGTTTGGGGTCTTTGATCCGGTCCTGGTAATAGCGAACCGAATCCACGAAAAACTGCTCGCCTTGCGGAAACAGTACCGAAAGAGCATTCATGGTGTGGCTCAGGGTGTAGCTGTTGTCGAGCCAGTAACGGGGCACCTTCTCCCCGAACTCGAAACCCATACGCTGTGGTTTGATGGCGACGTTGTCCGGTGTTCGGGCTACCGGCTTTGACTCAGGGGTTTTCATTCTCAGCATGTCAGTACTCCTGCGCTCAGGCGCTATGGCTGATGTGATGAATCCAGTGTGGGTGAGTCAAGGCAGGCTTTGAATGCGAAAAAGGGACGGGCATCGTGGAGTAAGGGCCAGAGCTGGCCCCGATTGACTGTGCTGACGTGCTTGCGGGTGCCTCCAGTCACAGTGCCGCTGTGGCGGGCTTCTGATAGCATCGGTAACAATGATTCGGCTCACAACAACTCTCTAACAATAAAAGGAACCTGCATGGCAAACCCGGGCCCGGAAAAAGAACGGCAAATGCTGGGACTGTTCCTGGTTCCCGGTGTGTATCTCCGGGTGCTGGCCGATGTGGTTCGCCAGTTGGGCTATAACGACCGCAGCCTGTATGAGGGCATGGATTTCGCCCCTCAGGACCTGAAGTCCAACGACAGCCGGGTATTCGTCACCGACGCCATCGTGATGGTGGAACGGGCCCTGGACCTGGCCGGTAAGGACGGCCTGAGTTTCATGCTGGCCCGCGAGCTGCGGGTAACTATCCACGGTACCCTCGGCTTTGCGGCCCTGACCAGCCCCACCCTCGCCGGCGCCCTGGATTCGGTACGGCGGTACCTGCAACTGCGAGTCCCCTTCCTGACCATGACCCTGACCGACACCGGTGATCATGTGCTGGTGCGGTTAAAGTCCGAATTCGACGTGCCCACCCAATACCGCTTTCTGGCGGAAACCGTCAGCGCGACCCTGATGATGCTGGCGGAGCAACTGCTCGACCGTGAAGATGCGGCCAAGCGGGGCTTCCCGCTGGCGGACGGCAAACTCCCTGGCGTGAAAGTGCAGCTGACGTCACCGGAACCAGCCTACTACCGCAAGTTTGCGCCCCAGTTGCCAGTGCCTTTCGAATATGGCCAACCGGAAGAAACCATGGTGTTCCCCAAGGGCCTGCTGGACACCCGGATGCGGCTGGCGGACGCAGAGGCGTCGCGTATGGCGCGGGACCAATGCGAGTTCGAGCTCCAGAAAGCGCTCAGAGACCAGGGCGATATCACCTACGCTATTCGTAATATGCTCCACATGATGCCGGGGCCGCTGCCTTCTCTGGAGGCCATGGCGGAACGTTTCTGCGTGTCATCCCGAACCCTGAAACGCCGGCTGGCGGAAAAGGACACCACTTACCGCGAAATTGTCGAGGCTGTCCTGAAGGACCGGGCCATTCAGCTTTTGCGGTATACCAATCAGTCGGTCAGCGAGATTGCCTATGAGCTTGGGTATGCGGATCTTTCGAACTTCAGCCGGGCGTTTCGCAAGTGGACCGGCAAGTCCGCCAGCGAATTCCGCGAGGGTGGTCCGGATCCGGCGCCTGAGGTGGGGCCGTGACAAAAACCTTCCGGTAAGGCGACAGGTTAAAAATGCTGTGCTAGCTTGAAAGTTCGGTTATAGAAAAAACAGGCCATTGTTGCGATTGATTATCGCAATAACCTGATTGCGACCAGGGAACGACAGCAGTCCATGGCCGGGCGGCTATCTGACTGGCTCGCTAACGCATTGAGTGGGGTCTGTAGATGCCACCTTTCGTCAACGGATACATCCGATTCGTGGATGCTGTAAATTACCGTATTGGCAGAGCGGTGATGTACGGCATCTTTGTTATGGTCGCAATTCTGCTGTGGTCGTCCATTTCCAAAGCGTTTTTCTTTCCCTCTTTATGGACGCTCGAAGCCGCGCAGTTTGCCATGGTGGCGTATTACGTCCTGGGTGGGCCCTATTCGATCCAGTTGGACGCCCATGTGCGCATGGACCTGTTCTACGGCAACTGGTCGGCCCGCAAAAAAGCCTGGTTTGATGTCTTCACCATTCTCTTCCTGATTTTCTTTCTGGGCGTACTCCTATACGGCGCCTATGACAGCACCAGCTATTCGATGCAATACGGCGAACGCAGCGCATCCGCGTGGCGACCCTACATGTGGCCGATCAAGGTGGTGATGTGCATCGGCTTCTCACTCATGTTGTTGCAGGCGGTATCGGAGCTTTTCAAAGACATCGCCCGTATTCGGGGAGAAGACGTCTGATGTCTTACGATTTCATAGCGATTTTCATGTTCGCCTCGATGATGTTGATGCTGATGACCGGCCAGCGGGTATTTGGGGCAATTGGTGCCGTTGCGGCAGCGTCAGCGCTGGCGCTGTGGGGAGTAGGTGGTTCCGATATTCCCTTCTCATCCGCCATGAAACTGATGAACTGGTATCCGCTGCTGACACTACCAATGTTTATCTTCATGGGCTATGTGCTTTCGGAATCGAAAATCGCCGATGACCTCTACCGAATGTTTCACGTCTGGATGGGGCCCATTCATGGCGGGCTTGCCATTGGCACCATTGGCCTGATGGTGCTTGTGTCGGCAATGAACGGACTGTCGGTTGCCGGTATGGCCATCGGTGCCACCATTGCCCTGCCCGAATTGCTACGGCGAGGCTACGACAAGCGGATGGTGACTGGCGTGGTTCAGGCGGGGTCCTCCCTGGGCATTCTGGTGCCGCCCTCGGTAGTGCTGGTGCTGTACGCCATGATTGCCCGCCAGCCGGTGGGGCAGCTTTGGCTGGCCGGCGTTGTGCCCGGGCTGATCATGGCCGTGATGTTTATCGTCTACATTGCCGTGCGTTGTCGCCTTCAGCCGGAACTTGGGCCTGTGCTGCCAAAAGAGGAGCGCCAGGTCAGCCTGGGTGAGAAGTTACGCCTGTTGCGTGCCGGAGTTCTCCCGGTCGTTATTTTCGCCTCTATGATGGTGCCGTTTGTCAAAGGCTGGACCAGCCTGGTGGAAAGTTCGGCCATCGGCGCCATGACGGCCTTCGTCGCGGCGATCCTCAAACGCCGGATGACCCGGACGGTGTTTGAGGCTTCCGTTCGACAGACGCTGGCTATTTCCTGCATGTTCATGTGGATCATCCTCGCCGCCCTGGGTTTCGGGGCGGTGTTTGACGGGCTGGGCGCAGTCAGGGCCATCGACAATCTGTTTACCGAGCAACTGGGGCTCAATCCCTGGATGATCCTGATCATGATGCAGCTGTCGTTTCTGCTGATGGGCACCTTCCTGGACGATACCGCAATGCTGGTGATCGTCGCGCCCCTGTACGTACCGCTTGTGGCGGTCCTTGGATTTGATCTGATCTGGTATGGGGTGCTCTACACGATTACCACCCAGATCGCCTACATGACGCCTCCTTTCGGTTACAACCTGTTCCTGATGCGGGCCATGGCGCCACCTGAGATTTCCCTGCGCGATATCTACAGTTCGATTCTCCCGTTCGTCTGCGTGATGCTGGTGGCACTGGCGCTGATCATGGCGTTTCCACAGATCGCGCTCTGGCTGCCGGAGTACGTTTACAACAAGTGAGTCGTCAAGGTTTTTGGATGAGTACGAATGTCGAGTAACACCCCGGAGGCCGGCCGGCTTCCATAACAAGCGTCAGTCAAGGAGGTCGACATGACCACAAGACGTAAATTTCTCGCATCAGCATCCGTAGCAGCACTCGCAGGGGCCGCCGCCTTTACGCCGCCCAGACTTTACGCGCAGGAGCCAAAAATACGATGGCGACTGCAAACATACGCCGGGCCGGCCCTGGCTGAGCATGTGGTCAAACCTGCGATCGACAGTTTCAACCGTATTGCCGGCAAAGAGATGCAGATCGAGCTCTATTTTGCCGATCAGCTTGTGCCCACGGGGGAACTGTTCCGCGCCATGCAGAAAGGCACCATTGACGCGGTTCAGTCCGACGATGACTCCATGGCCTCGCCCACCGAGGTGACTGTCTTCGGGGGCTATTTCCCGTTCGCCAGCCGCTATTCGCTGGACGTGCCCGTGCTGTTTAATCAATACGGGCTCAACGAAATCTGGGATGAGGAATATTCCAGGGTGGGGGTCAAGCACCTGTCTGCCGGTGCCTGGGATCCCTGCCATTTTGCCACCAAAGAGCCGATTCACAGCCTTGCGGATCTCAAGGGCAAGCGCGTATTTACTTTCCCGACGGCGGGCCGCTTCATGAGCCAGTTCGGCGTGGTGCCGGTTCAGCTTCCCTGGGAGGATATTGAAGTCGCGGTACAGACAGGCGAGCTGGACGGTATCGCCTGGTCTGGCATAACCGAGGACTACACGGTGGGCTGGGCGGATGTGACCAACTACTTCCTGACCAACAATATTTCCGGGGCCTGGGCGGGATCCTTCTTCGCCAATATGGATCGCTACAACGAGCTTCCGGATCATCTCAAGGAACTGCTTAAACTGACCATGGACAGCTCTCACTATTACCGTCAGTGGTGGTATTGGGGAGGCGAGGCCAAACTGCGTACAGATGGCACGAAAATGAAGCTGACCACCATCCCAGATGACGAATGGGCGGAAGTTGAAAAAGCGGCGCGTGTCTTCTGGGACGAGATCGCCCAGGAATCCGAAACCAAGGCGCGGGTGGTCAAGATTCTCAAGGAATACAACGAAAAAATGGAGAAAGCGGGACGGCCCTATCGATACACCTGAGCGGGTCGTGAAGAAACCCTGCGTTCAGTGGCAATCCGTAGGATGTCAGTTGCCACTGAACGCGGTGTCTGTTTGCCAAACTGATACTGCGGAGCCGTGAGATGGCAGCTCAACTGTCCTTTAAAGAACTGAAAAAGAGTGTAGAAGACGACACGATTGATACGGTCGTGGCAGCAATCCCGGATATGCAGGGGCGTCTCATGGGCAAGCGCTTCCAGGCCCAGTACTTTATCGACACCGCCTGGGAGGAGAGTCACTGCTGCAAGTACCTGGTGGCCACCGACCTGGAGATGACAACGGTGGAGAACTACGCCTCGACCAGTTGGGCGGCCGGTTACGGCGACTATGTGATGAAGCCGGATTTGACCACGCTGCGACGTTTGCCGTGGCTCGAGGGAACCGCCTTCATCTTGTGTGACCTGATTGACCACGTCACGCACGAGCCCGTTCCACACTCGCCACGGGCAGTCCTGAAAAAGCAGCTGGAACGGCTGTCGGCGATGGGGCTGAAGATGACCACGGCCACTGAACTGGAGTTTTTCATCTTCCGGGAAACCTTTGAGGAAATGCAAAAGCGTCAATACCACCAAATGACGCCCATCAGCCCCTATAATGAGGATTATCACATCTTCCAGACGACCCGTGAGGAAGATGTTATGCGCCCGATTCGCAACGGGCTCTACCAGGCAGGCATTACGGTCGAAAGCAGCAAAGGTGAGGCCGACGCCGGGCAGGCCGAACTCAACATCCATTACTCCGACCCGCTCACCATGGCAGACACCCACGTTCTGGTGAAAAATGCCGTCAAGGAAATCGCGTGGCAGCATGGGCGCAGTGTGAGCTTCATGGCCAAGTGGAACCACAATGCCGCCGGGTCATCCAGCCATATCCATCAGGCCCTCTCGGACAGCACGGGCAAATCGGTTTTCTACGACCCGAATGGCGCCCATGGCATGTCCAGAACCATGGAGCATGCGCTGGCCGGGCTGCTGGAATACGCCAACGACACCACCTTCTTCCTCGCGCCATACGTTAACTCGTACAAGCGGTTTGCCGCCGGCACCTTTGCGCCGACCAGTACCGTCTGGTCCATCGACAATCGCACTGCAGGCTATCGGGTTGTTGCACCGAACACGGATGCCGTGCGGGTGGAGTGCCGCATCGGCGGCTCGGACCTCAATCCGTATCTGGCGCTGGCGTCGCAGATTGCCGCCACCATCGCCGGCATCGAAGGCAAGCTCGAGCTGGAGCCGGAGTTCTCCGGCAATGCCTATGGCGCCGAGTCCGCGCGCAGTATTCCAGCCACATTGAGGGCAGCCACGGAGTCGTTACGCGGCTCGACCATGCTGCGGGAAGCCATGGGCAGCGAGGTTATTGATCACTATGTGCGCTGTGCGGAGTGGGAGCAGGAAGACTTTGATCGTGTGGTCACCGATTACGAAGTCAAACGTGGATTTGAGCAGGCGTAGGACACAGCTATGAGCACAACCATTCAATGCATATCACCCATCGACGGTTCCGTGTACGTGGAGCGCCCGACGCTTTCCCTGGAAGCCGCGCTGGAGGCCGTCGACAGGGCAAAAAGCGCCCAGTCCGAATGGGCCGCCCTGCCGCTTTCGGATCGGATTCAACGGGTCCGCAACGGCATCGCCCGTTTGGGCGACATGAACGACGACATCGTTGAAAAGCTGGCCTGGCAGATGGGACGGCCCGTGCGCTACGGCGGCGAGTTCGGCGGTGTGGACGAGCGTGCCGGCATGATGGCCGATCTTGCGGAAGAAGGGCTGGCCCCCATCGAGATTGAAAACAGCGCCTCCTTTCATCGCTACATCCGGCGTGAACCACATGGTGTCGTGCTGGTTGTTGCGCCCTGGAACTATCCCTACATGACCGCCGTCAATACGGTTGTCCCAGCGCTGATTGCCGGCAACGCGGTGTTTCTCAAACACGCCTCACAAACACCCCTGGTCGGTGAGCACATGGCTGAGGCGTTCCACGCCGCTGGCATCCCGGCAGAGGTATTCCAGAATGTGTTCCTGTCCCACGAGACCACGTCCGCGCTGATCACGGAAAAAGCCTTCGGTTTTGTGAATTTTACCGGTTCGGTCAATGGTGGACGGGCCATTGAGCGAGCCGCTGCCGGCACCTTTACCGGCGTCGGGTTGGAACTTGGCGGTAAGGACCCCGGTTATGTGATGGACGATGCGGATCTGGATGCCGCCGTGGAGACACTGATCGACGGCGCCATGTTTAATGCCGGCCAGTGTTGCTGCGGCATTGAGCGCATCTACGTTGCCGAAAGCCTATTTGAAGCGTTCGTTGAGAAAGCCGTTGCCATCGTCAGCGCCTACCGGCTTGGCAATCCGCTGGACAAGGCCACAACGCTCGGCCCGATGGCGCATGTTCGTTTTGCGGACCATGTCCGTGAGCAGACGGCGGAAGCCATTGCCAGCGGCGCCCGGGCCCTGATCGATCCCGGGCTCTTCCCTGACCAGGGCGGCGCCTATTTGATGCCACAGATCCTTATTGATGTGGACCATTCCATGCGGGTCATGAGGGAGGAATCCTTTGGCCCGGTGGTCGGCATCATGAAAGTTAGAGATGACGCCGAAGCGGTTGCATTGATGAACGACAGCGAATTCGGCCTGACCGCGTCCCTGTGGACCAGAGACATTGAACGGGCCACCCGGGTGGCCGATCAGATTGAAACCGGTACGGTGTTCATGAACCGTTGTGATTACCTGGACCCGGCGCTTTGCTGGACCGGCTGCAAGAACACCGGTCGCGGTGGGGGGCTTTCGATCATCGGCTACCACAACCTGACGCGTCCCAAATCGTACTACCTGAAAAAACCGGCGATCTGAAACCGGATCAACAGACCACCCGATTCTCTGACAAGGGGCTGACAATGACACTCTCCGCAAACTGGTCCTATCCCACGGATATTCGTTTTGGTGCCGGTCGCATTGCCGAACTCGGCGAATGCTGCAGGGAGGCAGGCATAGCCCGGCCGTTGCTGGTAACCGACCGAGGGTTGGCAAACCTTCCCATCACCCGGAACACCCTCGATCTAGTGGAGCAGGCTGGTCTTGGGCGAGCCATGTTTTCAGAGGTTGATCCCAACCCCACGGAAATCAACATGGAAGCGGGCCGGAAGGTCTACCTTGATGGCAACCACGACGGTGTGATCGCGTTCGGCGGAGGCTCCGGGCTGGACCTCGGAAAACTGCTTGCCTTCATGGCCGGTCAGACCCGGCCGGTGTGGGATTTCGAGGATATCGGTGACTGGTGGAAACGCGCGGATGCCAAGGTGATTGCGCCCATCATCGCAGTGCCGACGACCGCGGGCACGGGGTCGGAAGTCGGACGAGCCAGCGTCATCGTCAATAGCCAGACCCACGTCAAAAAGATCATCTTTCATCCACGAATACTGTCGTCGATTGTTATCTCAGACCCGGAACTGACCGTTGGTATGCCGCCGTTCATTACCGCGGGAACGGGCATGGATGCCTTTATCCACTGTTTTGAAGCCTTCTGTTCACCCAACTTCCATCCCATGAGCCAGGGCATTGCGCTGGAGGGCATGCGGCTGGTGAAGGAAAACCTTCCCCGGGTGTACGCGGATGCCGCTGATATCGAGGCGCGCGGGCAGATGCTGGTCGCTGCCGCCATGGGAGCAGTGGCTTTCCAGAAAGGCCTGGGGGCCACTCACGCGGTCTCCCACTCAGTAGGTGCAATCTATAACACCCACCATGGCATGACCAACGCCGTGGTACTGCCGTCGGTCATCACCATGAACCGGCCGGCGATCGAAAACCGGGTCGACGATATTTCTCGCTACCTGGGCATTGCCAACGGTTTTGACGGGTTCACCGGGTTCATCATGACGTTGCGGGAATCGCTTGGGGTGCCCGAGCGCTTGAGGGATATGGGGGTGGGAACGGATCGCATTGAGGAAATGACCCGAATGGCCCTTGAAGACCCCAGTGCCGGTGGCAACCCGGTGAGGATGACAGCGGAAAACACGCGAGCTTTGTTTGAAGCCTGCATCTGATTGATCTATTGTCGAATCGGGCTAGAACTCACGCCAAAAGGAATCCAAATGGCAATCACCCAGGACACCCACAGCAAACTCATCGGCTACCTGCTCTGGATCTTCGGATTCCTGGGCTCTCACCGGTTCTACTACGGCAAGCCGATTACCGGCACCATCTGGTTCTTTACGCTGGGGCTGCTGTTCATCGGCTGGATCATCGACCTGTTCCTGATACCGACCATGGATCGGGAAGCCGACATACGGTTTGAAGCCGGTGAGGTGAGTTACAACATCAGTTGGATTCTGCTGACGTTCCTGGGCGTTTTTGGTCTCCACCGTATGTACATGGGCAAGTGGATCACCGGGATTATCTACCTGCTAACCGGCGGCCTGTTCCTGGTCGGGGTGCTGTATGATTTCTGGACGCTGAATGGCCAGATCTCCGAACGCAACCGCGAAATGAGGTTCGGTTAAACCTCAAAGTCCGGCAGCGCTTTCCAGTTCGGCCAGGCCTTCTTCCAGATAATCCAGCATCCGTTGCAGGCTGGGCAGGGTTCGGCGGCAGCCGATCAGGCCGAATTCTACCTGGTCGCAGTAGCTCGTCAGGGTCATGTTCAGAGCGATGCGGTCCATGGCAATAGACACCGGATACATCCCCTCTAGCCTAGCGCCATTCCAGTAGCTGGGTTCCTTTGGCCCGGGTATGTTGGAAATCACCACGTTGAAGGTCTGCCACTTTGGCGCCAGACCGGTCAGCAGGTTGAAGCCTGCTGGTGCCAGCAACAATGCGGTGTAGTTCAGGATTTCCTCTGAAGACATGTTGGCGTAGCGCTCTTTGGAGGCTTTCACGTCTTCATGGATATAGCGCAACCGCTCAGCTGCGTCGTTCAGATGGGTGCCCAGCGACGCCAGGATAATGCCCACCTGGTTGCCTTCGGAACTGTCGTCCTTGCGTAGCGAAACCGGAACCATCGCCACCAGGGGCTTCTCAGGCAACGCATCCTGGTTCATCAGGTAAGTGCGCAGCGCCGTGGCGCACATGGCCATGACCACATCATTGACCGTGGTTTCGTAAGCTTTGCACACCGTCTTGATGCGCTTCAGACAATAGGATTGAGCCGCAAAGCGACGCGAGCCGGTAATTTTTCCATTCAGGACGCATTGCGGGGCGTGGAAAATGGAGTCGTAGGCCGGGTCCTTTCGCGCCCGGTTGACGGTGCTCAGCAATGCTTTGGTCACGGCCGGTACTGTACCGAGCTGTTTGCCGGATTCACCGAGCAAATGGGCTACGTTGTGCCACATCGACGGGCCGCTGTCGTCGGCGTTATTGCGGCTGCGAAGGGGCAGAGCCCAGATTGGGGGCATGTTCCGCTGATCCGGGTCCTGGGACAGCATGCGCTGGAACAGCCGCATGGCAGAAACGCCGTCTACCAGGGAGTGGTGTACCTTGATGTATACAGCGAATTGCCGGTCTTTCAGCCCTTCAATGAGGTGAAACTCCCACATCGGCCGCTCACGATCCATCAGGTGGCTGTGTTCGGCGGAGACAAACGCCAGCAATTCCCGGATACGACCCGGGGTGGGCAGGGCTTCAAACCGGAAATGGTGCTCCAGGTCCAGATGCTCGTCTTCCACCCAGAATGGCTGGCCGAACCGGTTGTTCAGGCGCCGGTCGAACGGGGGAGTCACCGTGTACTGTTCCCGCAACTGGTCCGCCAGGCGGGCGACGTAGTCATCCGGTGCGCCGTCGGGGAAGGAGAAGAGCTGCAGGCCGCCAACGTGCATGGGTTGCTGGCGTTTTTCCAGCCACAGAAACACCTGGTCTATCGGGCTCAGTGGTTTCACAGTGCGAATCTCGAATGGTTCTGGTTGTTGTGGGGCACATAGTGTTGCAGCATTTAAGGGGCGGGGGAAGTAGCGGTTGCTGGCCAAAAAGGCCTGAAAGTCAGATTCCGGCAGGTCTGTCCTGCATTTCAGGGCGTAGGTTCAGGACAACTTCGGAAGACAGAGTTCATCGCTACAGCGGCGCTGGAACAAAGGGGACATATAGTGGAACCAATCGTCAGGCAACTGGGCATTTTAGCCGGGTTGTGGTGTTTTGCGCTTTCGCAGGTCCAGGCTCAGGGTCGGCCCGGGGTTGAACTGGAGCGGGTTGAAACGTCCGACATCATCAGTGAAGTCAGCCTGAACGGTACCGTTAACGCTCTGCGCACCTCTCGCCTGTCCACAGCGGTGGCGGGACTTGTCGAAGGGGTAGAGGTTGAAACGGGTGACAGGGTTGCCCGTGGCGATTTGCTGATTGGTCTGGACGACGAGCAGGCCGGGTTCGAGCTGGAAAGCGCCCGGGCGGAAGCGTCAGAAGCCCGGGTGCGGCTGGAAGAGGCAAAACGGCGGCTGGGTGAGGCCCGCTCGGTGGGCGCAGGGCGAAACATCGCTGCCACAGAAGTCAGTGCCCGAGAGAGCGAAGTGGCCGCTACGGAAGCCGCTCATGTGCGCCTCCGTGCCGAAGAGAAACGGCGCCAGGTGGTGCTGGATCGCCACCGCATTGAAGCGCCATTTGATGGTGTCGTGACAACTCGTACCAGTGATCTCGGAGAATGGGTGACGCCCGGTGATGAACTGCTGACCCTGGTGGACATCACCAATCTCAGGCTGGATTTCCGCGTACCCCAGGATTATTACCAGCGCATCACTGACGACTCCAAGCTGCTGGTGCAGGCCAGAGATTCGGGGCGGGAACCGGTACCGGTCACGATCGAAGCCCTGGTACCGGTCAGCGATCCCAGTGCCAGGACATTCCTGCTACGGGCCACCGGGCCGGAGAAGCTTGGCGTTCTGCCCGGCATGGCTGTTCAGGCAACACTGCGGGTTGCCATGGGCGACCAGGGGCTTACCGTGTCCCGCGACGCCATCAACCGCTATCCCGACGGCCGTGTGACCGTCTGGATCGCTGAGCCTGCCGATGAAGACCTCTACGAAGTGCGGGAAAAACGAGTGGAGCTGGGCTCCGGTTTTGACAACCGCCTGGAGATACTCAGTGGTCTCGAAGGCAACGAACAGGTGGTGATCCGCGGAAATGAATCCCTGCAGGACGGCGCCAGGGTAAGGCTGGCCGAGCGGGGCTCCCGCTGATGTTTGCCGGAGTCATTCGCCACGGCACCCTGGTTACCGTCATCACGCTGATCGTTGCCGTTATCGGTGCCGCTGCGGCGCTGCGTATTCCGGTGCAGATGATTCCGGACCTGGAAACCCGCACCATCACCGTGGAGACCCGGTGGCCGGGCGCGACCCCCCAGGACATCGAGAAGGAAATCCTTATCGAGCAGGAACGGTATCTGCGCAATGTGCCGAACCTGAGTAAAATGGCCTCCACCGCCTCGAGCGGTTCTGCCGAAATCGAGCTGGAGTTTCCTTTCGGCGTGGACATCACCGAGACCCTGATTCAGGTCAACAACGCCTTGAGCCAGGTCTCCAACTACCCCACGAACGTAGACGAGCCGCGTATTGTGGCGGCCTCGTTCTCCTCCAATGCCTTCATGTACTTCCGGGTTTCAACCTTGCCGGACAACCCGCGGGAGCTGGACATCGACCTGATGCGGGACTTTGTGGAGGACCGGGTCCGCCCCCGCATGGAGAGCGTACGCGGCGTCTCGGAAGTCTCCGTAGGCGGCGGTGCCGACCGCCAGATGCAGATCACCGTTGATGAGGCGAAGCTGGCACAGCGCGGCCTGAGCCTGCTGGACCTGAGGGACGCCATCACCAGTCGCAACCAGGACGTGTCCGGGGGCGAAGTGGATGCCGGCAAGCGCCGATACCTGCTGCGCACGGTCGGACGATTCCGTGACATTGAGGAACTGCGTAACCTTGTGGTCTCCCGCACCGGCGACAGTGTCGTCAGGCTGTCCGACATCGCGACCGTGCGCCAGGATCACTCCCGTATCCGCGAACTGTCCTACATCAACGGCCAGAGGGTTCTGGGCCTGCAGGTGCGGCGGGAAAGTGGCTCCAACGTCATAGATATCAAGCGAGCGATGCTGGAGGAAGTCGCCACCATCAACGACGAAGTGCTGGAGCCAGAGGGCATGGAACTGGCCCTGACCGCTGACGACGCCCGCTACGTGGAAGCCTCGGTGGCCAATGTGTGGACCAATCTGGGGATTGGTGCGGTGTTTGCCACCCTGGTCATGTTCCTGTTCCTGCGCTCTTCCCGGGCTACCTTTGTGGGTGTGGTGGGGATTCCCCTGTGTGCCATCGCGGCCTTCCTGGGGCTGATGATCACCGGTCGTACCATCAACGTGATTTCCCTGGCAGGCGTTGCCTTTGCTATCGGCATG
The DNA here is from genome assembly GCF_008795955.1 of Marinobacter denitrificans. Classification (GTDB taxonomy): domain Bacteria; phylum Pseudomonadota; class Gammaproteobacteria; order Pseudomonadales; family Oleiphilaceae; genus Marinobacter; species Marinobacter denitrificans. Next base: position 115,546 of record NZ_VMHN01000009.1, on the reverse strand, counting down.
ACGGTGGACAACAGTATCGTGGTGCTGGAGAACATCGAGCGCCACCGGCGCCTGGGGCTGGACAAGTTCGAGTCGGCGTTGAAGGGGGTGCAGGAGGTATGGCCGGCGGTGCTGGCCTCCACCATGACCACCATCCTGGTGTTCCTGCCGATACTGTTTATCGAGGAAGAAGCCGGTCAGCTCTACTCCGATGTGGCCATTGCCATCTCTGCGGCCATCTTCGCCTCCATGCTGGTGGCGGTGACCGTCATCCCCATGCTGAGCGCACGGCTGGATTTCGGCATCCGCGAAACCGATACCGACCAGTTCGGCAATACCGTATCCGGTGGCTGGGCCGGTGCCATCGTCGGTGCCGTGCGACGTATGGTGAGCGGGCCGGTGCGGCGGGGCGTGGTGATACTGGGCACCATCGCACTGAGTTTCTGGATCATCCTGTTCCTTACCCCACCGGCGGAATACCTGCCGGAAGGCGAAGAGCCGAAAACCTTCGCCTCCATGAACGCCCCGCCGGGCTACAACCTCGCCGAGATGGAAAGCATCGCCAAACAGGTGGAAGCCCACTTCCTGCCCCATGTGCAGGCAGACCCGGAGGCCTATGAAAGTGGCTTCACCCCGATACCGCCCCTGGCCTATCTGAATATGCAGGTGAGCCCCACCAATGTGCGGATCATCGCGGAAACGGTGAATGCCCGGCATATTGAAGCGCTGATGGAGCAGATTACCGGGTTCTACGAGCAGTTCCCGGGCATGCGGGCTTTTGCGGCCAAGGGCTCCATCATCTCCAGCAACGACGGCGGCACCCGCAGCATCAACCTGGATATCTCCGGACCGGATCTGGTCTCTATCTACGAAGTGGCCAACACCGCATACGGCCGCGCCCGGGAGATTTTTGACAACCCCCGCATCCAGACCCAACCCCGAACCCTGTCACTGGCCCAGCCGTTGATCCAGGTACGGCCGGACTGGGACCGGGCTGCTGAGCTGGGCCTTGGCACCGAGGCCATCGGTTTCACCGTAGCCTCTCTGACGGAAGGATCCTATGTCGACGACTTCTTCCTGGATGACGACAAGATCGATATTTACATCTACGGCAGCGAGGGCAGGAACCCGAGCCTGGACCAGCTGCCTGACGTGATGGTGCACACCCCCCAGGGTGCGACCCTGCCGTTGTCGAGCCTGGCGACCATCGAGGAAACCGTGGACACCAGCACAGTCCGGCGGCTGGATGGCCGTCGCACCGTTACCCTCAATGTGATCCCGCCAGACGATGTGCCGCTGGAAGCCGGCGTTGAGCGTGTTCGGACGGAACTGCTGGAGGCGATGCGTGATAGTGGCGAGCTGCCCACCGGCGTGTCCATAGACATCTCCGGCGCCAGCGACCAGCTAAACGCCACCCGCGATGCCCTGAGTGGTAATTTCATCATTGCGGTGGTGATCGTGTACCTGTTGCTGGTGGCCATCTTCGCCCACTGGGGCTTTCCACTGCTGATCCTGACGGCCATCCCCCTGGGCATTGCTGGCGGCATCGTTGGCCTGGCGTTGATGAACCTAGTGGGTGGCCTGCTGCCAAAAATCGGCCTGCTGCCCCTGAGCCAGCCTTTCGACATGATCACCATGCTGGGCTTTCTGATCCTGATGGGCACGGTGGTCAACAACCCGATCCTGGTGGTGGAACAGGCAAGGCAGAATCTGCGGCTGAAGGATGTGTCGGTGGTGGACGCGGTCACCGGTGCCGTGGAAACCCGCCTGCGACCCATCGCCATGACCACCCTGACCACCATCTGCGGCCTGTCCCCGCTGGTCTTCCTGCCGGGCGAAGGCACCGAGCTTTACCGCGGTGTGGGTGCCATCGTTCTGTTTGGGCTGGCTGGGGCGGCTACGGTGACTGTTACCTTTTTGCCGGCGCTTACGGTGTTTGTCCTCGGGTGGCGTGCCAAGCGGCCCGTTCGGTAAAGGGGAGTCGCCGCTTCGGGGGGTGGGGTTATTTTTTCTTTGGGAAAAAGAACTCGCTTCGCTCAGACACCTTTTTCCTGGCAGAAAAAATAACCCCACCCCCCAATCGGCTTTTCGGGCATTTTGCCGGGCCGCTTTCAGGGGTCGGTGATGACCGGTTACGCCGCTGCTGATTCTTTGTTCGCTGCCGGGACTTCTACCCGGACGTTGTTGCCGTCCAGGAGGACCGGGTAGGTTTTAACGGCGACCTCCTCATCTTCCAGGCATTGACCGCTCTGCAGGTTGAAGTGCTGCTTGTACAGCGGTGAAGCAACCACCGGTTGCCCTTTCAGGTCGCCGGTAATACCCCGTGCCAGCACGTTCTTACCGGTAAATGGATCGGTATGGCTAATGGCAAACAAAGCCGGCAACCGATGCGGCAAATAAAACACTGCCACCGGCCCGTCCTCGGTCCACACCGCCACACCGGATTCCGGCACCAGATCATCAACGGTACAAACAACGTCCCACGAAGTGCGTGCTTTCATAACGTTCTCCAATTTCAATACGGTTAATTCAAAACTTGGGCTCGAGCCCGGACTAGTCTGTAACCAGCGATAACTGGTGCCCAGATGAGCGTGGGGGTGCGAAATTTTTTCCGCCAGGAAAAGATGTCTGAGCGAAGCGAGTTCTTTTCCCAAGGAAAAATATTTCGCACCCCCGCGCTCCGCCCCAAGCCAACAGTCTTAAGCAGGCTCCCCCTCAAGCAGAGGCCTACGCTGATCCCGTTCGGTGGTCCACTCCTGAACCGGATCCTTCTTCTCAGGAGCATTAACAAACTCCCGGAAGCGCTTCCGCTTCTCAGGATCCTCAACCGCAGTCTTCCACTCGCACTGATAGGTGCCCACCAGATCAGCCATGTGCTGCTCCAGTTCCTCGCAGATACCCAGGCTATCCTCCAGCACCACCTGCTTCAGATAGTCCAGACCACCTTCCAGGTTCTCCATCCACACACTGGTGCGCTGCAGGCGGTCCGCCGTGCGCACATAGAACATCACCACCCGGTCAATGGTGCGGATCAGCTCCTCGTCGGACAGGTCGGTGGCGAACAGGTCGCCATGGCGCGGGCGCATGCCGCCGTTACCGCAGACGTACAGGTTCCAGCCGTTTTCCGTGGCAATCACGCCGAAGTCCTTGCTCTGGGCTTCCGCGCATTCACGGGTGCAGCCGGAAACCGCCATTTTCACCTTGTGGGGCGCGCGCAGGCCCTTGTAGCGGTTCTCCAGGGTGATCGCCATGCCCACGCTGTCCTGCACGCCGTAGCGGCACCAGGTGTTGCCAACACAGGATTTCACCGTGCGCAGGGACTTGCCGTAGGCGTGGCCGGTTTCGAAGCCGGCGGCGATGAGCTTTTCCCAGATCTCCGGCAACTGGCTCAGGGTGGCACCGAACAGGTCCACCCTCTGGCCGCCGGTGATCTTGGTATAGAGATCGTACTCCTTGGCCACTTCCCCCAGCACAATCAGCTTGTCCGGGGTAATCTCACCACCCGGAATGCGCGGCACAATAGAGTAGGTGCCGTTCTTCTGCATGTTGGCCATGAAGGTGTCGTTGGTGTCCTGCAGCGGCACATGGTCGGTAGCCAGGATGTGCTCGTTCCAGCAGGTGGCGAGTATTGACGCCACCGCTGGCTTGCAGATGTCGCAGCCGTGGCCCTTGCCGTGGTCACGGATCAGCGTGCGGAAAGTGCGGATGCCGTTCACCTTGACGATGTTGAACAGGTCCTGGCGGCTGTACGGAAAGTGTTCGCAGATGTCCTTGCTGACTTCTACGCCGCGTTTTTCCAGTTCACTATCCACCACATTCTTCAGCAGGGCCGCACAGCCTCCGCAACCAGTGCTGGCCTTGGTTTCCGCCTTGACTGAACCCAGGTCGCTGCAGCCGGCGTCAATAACGCCGCAGATGTCGCCCTTGGACACGTTGTGGCAGGAGCAGATGGAGGCGGTTTCCGGCAGGGCATCCGGGCCGAGAGTCGGGGCGCCGCCCTGGCTTTCCGGCAGGATCAGGGTTTCCGGCTGCTGTGGCAGCTCGATGCCGTTGAGGGCGTACTGCAGCAGGGTGTCGTAATGGCTGTTGTCGCCCACCAGGATGGCACCCAGCAATTTCTTGCCATCTTCGCTGATCACCATGCGGCGGTAATGGCCGGCCTGTTCGTCGTTGAAGCGGATGTTGCGGGCGCCGGGTGTCGTGGCATGGGCATCGCCGATGGAGCCCACATCCACACCCAGCAGCTTGAGCTTGGTGCTCATGTCGGCGCCGCTAAAGGCCGCTTCCCGGTCGCCGTTCAGTACCGATGCCAGGGTGCGGGCCATGGTATAGCCGGGCGCCACCAGGCCAAAGATCTTCTCGCTCCACAGGGCGCACTCGCCGATGGCGTGAATGTGCGGGTCAGAGGTGGTGCACTGATCGTTGATGACAATACCACCGCGCTCACCCATGGCCAGCTCGCTGGAACGGGCCAGGGCGTCCTGGGGGCGGATGCCGGCGGAGAACACGATCAGGTCGGTTTCCAGGTGGGTGTCGTCGCTGAAGTTCATCCGCAAGCGGGCGTCCTCGCCCTCAACAATCTCTGTGGTCGCTTTCTCGGTGTGAACCTGCACACCCAGCTCCTCAATTTTGCGCTTGAGCAGGGCGCCGCCGTCGGCGTCCAGCTGCACCGGCATCAGGCGCGGTGCGAATTCCACCACATGGGCTTCCAGGCCCAGGCTCTTGAGGGCATTAGCCGCTTCCAGTCCCAGCAGGCCGCCGCCCACCACAACGCCAGTTTTGGCACCTTCTGAACTGGCGCGGATGCTGTCCAGGTCTTCCAGGGTGCGGTACACCAGACAATGGGGGTGCTCGTTGCCCTTGATGGGCGGCACGAACGGATAGGAACCCGTAGCCAGCACCAGTTCGTCATAGGCGTAGTCGCCCATGGGCGTGGTGATGGTCTGTTTGGCACGGTCGATAGCCGTGACCTGCTCACCCAGGCGCAGGTCGATGTTGTTTTCCCCGTACCAGTCGGCGGTACCCATGGCCAGGTCGGCGTGGGTGGAACCGCCGAAATATTCGGACAGATGAACCCGGTCATACGCCAGCAGCTTCTCTTCGCCAAATACCTTGATGTCGAAGTCCGCTGCAGCGGGCGTTGCCACCAGTTGCTCCAGGAAATGGTGGCCGACCATGCCGTTGCCAATCACGATCAGGGTTTTTTTGCTCATGGTAATTCCTCTCTCTGTTCCCGGCCGCCTTACGCGGCTTCGCAGTAGTGCTTGCCAAAGGCCAGATGGGCCCGGTAAGGGCTGATGTCATCGGCCTGTTGAATGCGTTCGCTGTACCAGGTGCCGTCGCTGGTCTCACCGAACAGCACGGCGCCGGTCAGGCGCTGGTCGCGGACCAGAAGCCGGCAGTAGCGATTGGTTTCGTAGTCCTGCCAGACCACGGACTCGGTATCTGCATCCGCTTCGGTCTGGCCGCAGGAAAAAATGGGAATGCCGCTGATTTTCAGGCGTGTGGGGGTTATGGCTGGCTCAAAAGCAGCCCGGCAAGTGGGATCGGCTAAAACCTGTGCCAGTACATCCGCCTGTTGATAACCCGGCTCCACCAGCCCGAAGGTGTGGCTGCCGACCTGGCAGCATTCGCCCAACGCATGTATGTGGGGATCACTGGTCTGCAGTTGCACGTTCACTTGGATGGCCCTGTCACAGCCGAGGCCGGCCTCCCGGGCCAATTCCGTGTTCGGGGTAATACCGGCGGCAATCACCACCAGGTCGGTACTGATCAGGGTTTCGTCATCCAGTTGCACTGCACGTACCAGATTGCGGCCAAGCAGTGCTACCGGAGAGGTATTGGTGCGAACGGACAGTCCGCGGTCAGTCAGGGCACCCTCCAACAGCGCGCCACTGGCGCGGTCGAGCTGCCGGTTCAACAGGTGGTTGCTGCGGTGCAGAACCGTGACTGCCATTCCACGGCTACGAAGCCCCTCGGCGGCCTCCAGGCCCAGAAATCCACCGCCGATGACCACAGCCCGGCGGTGGCGCTGGCTGATGTTGATGAGCCTGCGGGTATCCTGCAGGTCCCGGAAACCCATCACGCCTTCCAGGTGCTCGCCCTCCAGGCCCAGGCTGGCCGAGCGGGAACCGGTTGCCAGAACCAGGCGGGAATAGGGCTGGATCACCCCGCTCTCGGTGCTGACGGTTTTCTCCGCGCGGTTAATGGCAACAACCGGATCGCCCTGGTGCACTTCGATGTTGTGCTTCCGGTACCAGTCGGGTTGCTGCAGTTGCAGGCTGTCCTCGCTGGCGACGCCCGCCAGCACGGCCGACAGCTGGATGCGGTTGTAGGCCGGCGTTGCTTCGCCGTTGAACACCACAATCCGCCCGAAAGGGTTTTGCGGTTGCTCAACCAGCTGTTCGAGTAGACGTTGGGCCACCATGCCGTGCCCGCAGATAACGAGAGTCTGGTCTGTCCCTTTGCTCATGGTGGTTATCCCCTTTTCTGCCCGAACAAAAAAAGCCGGAGCATCTGATCCCCGAAGGGACTCGATGGTCCGGCGCCAATGCCAACAACAATGATCTGATGGTCCGGCCGATCCATGGCCGGGACGTTCTTCCCTATATTTGTAATAGCGAAGGCCGTGCCAACATAGTTATTCTTTTGTTTACAGCAGGTTATCGGAATACGCTTTAAACTTGGCCTGAAATCCGTGCGCTTTGACGGGGCGGGATGCACCGGATGAGTGCTTTAATCGGTTTAACAGCCGGCCATGCCCGAATGCTCTCAGGCGATACGGCGAACAGGGCTTTCCGGTTGGCTGCTTTCCACGCCCGGCGTTTCTTCAGTGTGAATCGGGGCAGGCTCCTCGGTGTTTTGCTCGCCCTGTTCTTCCTGGCCTTTGCCGGGGAAACGCTGTTTTTCGTAAAGGAAGGACAGCACGGCCTGGCGGTAGTGCACATACTCCGGGTTGTCTGCGAGTGTTACCCGGTTGCGTGGTCGTGGCAGTTTGATATGCAGCTCCTCACCTATGGTGGCGGCCGGGCCGTTGGTCATCATCACAATCCGATCCGACAGCAGTACTGCCTCGTCCACATCGTGGGTGATCATGATGACCGTGCTGTTCAGGTCCTGCTGGATTTCCATCAATGAATCTTGAAGATGAGCCCGGGTCAGCGCATCCAGCGCCCCAAAGGGCTCGTCCATCAAAAGCACGCTGGGTTTCATGGCCAGTGCTCGGGCAATACCAACGCGCTGCGCCATACCGCCGGAAATTTCACCGGGGCGCTTGTGCAGGGCATGGTCCATATTGACCAGTTTGAGGTTGTGCAGGATCCATTCCTTGCGTTCCGCTTTGTTCATGGATTTGCGGAACACCTGCTGTACGGCCAGTTCCACGTTTTCATACACGGTCAGCCAGGGCATCAGCGAATGGTTCTGGAACACAACGGCGCGCTCAGGCCCCGGGGTGTTTACTTCATGCCCATCCAGTACACAGCCACCACGGGTGGCCTGTAACAGGCCGGCGACGATATTGAGTACGGTGGACTTACCACAACCCGAATGGCCGATAAGGGAGACGAACTCTCCCTTGCGAATCTTCAGATCGACGTTTTCCAGAGCAACGAAAGGCCCGTGGGGCGTATCAAAAGCCATCTGTACATTGGTCAATTCAAGGTGTGACTTACTCATAGCAATCTCCTCAAAACTTGCGGAGCCCGGGGTGACGATGGCCTCCCGGGACCGTCAAAAACATGGATGTTTTTGTCGAGCGTACATGGACGTATTCACCGCGTGTCCTGGGAGGCCATCGTCATCCCGGGCGGCATGCTCCAAGGTCAGAAGCTATTCGTTCCAGGCAACCTTCTTCTGAATTAGCAGCATGATTCGGTCCAGTAAGAAGCCGATAAAACCGATGGCCAATACTGCCACCATGATTCGACTCAAGGACTGACTGCTCCCGTTCTGGAATTCATCCCAGACGAACTTTCCGAGGCCGGGGCTCTGGGCCAGCATTTCGGCGGCAATCAGCACCATCCAGGCGATGCCCAGGGATACTCTCAGGCCGGTAAAGATCATAGGAACGGATGACGGCAGCACGACTTTGCGAACGTGGGTCCAGAACGACAGTTGCAGGACTTTGGAAACGTTCAGCAGGTCCGGGTTGACGGCCGCGACCCCCACACTGGTGTTGATCAGCGTGGGCCAGAGGCTGCACAAGGTCACGGTGATCATCGACGTCAGGAACGACTTGGCAAACATCGGATCGTCACTGACGTAGGTGGCCGAAACCACCATGGTCACCAGGGGTAGCCAGGCCAGTGGCGATACCGGTTTGAAGATCTGGATCAAGGGATTGACCGCCGCCGAAAAATGGCGGTTCAGGCCTATGATAATGCCCAGCGGCACCGCAATGATGGTGGCCAGTACAAATCCTGCCAGCACGGTGCCAAGGCTGGTGAATATCTGGTCAATAAACGTGGGCGCTCCGGGGTAATCACGGATTTTCACTTCGGCGTTCGGGTTCTCGGTCAGGATTCGCTCATTGCGCTCTTCCTGCATGGTCACGAACTGAGCGGCACGGTCCCGCTGGTTGCTGTGTTCCTGCCAGAGCTGGCCGGTCTGCTCAAGCACTTGGGCCGGGCCCGGGAAGGCGCCCAGGGAGGTCTGTACCTGGGGCGCAGCCAGGTGCCAGAAGCCCAGGAACAGGGCAATGCCAATGGCGGGGAGCAGTAGCTGGCGTCCGGTTTCGGCCAGGCTGCGCCCGGCCAGTTTTTCAGTCAGTGCACGGAGCCATCGTTGGCCTTGTGATAACGAGTCGGTCTGGCTGAGCGTTGTCATGTGATGTCTCCTGACACTCAATGCTTACGGGGTTTGCGAGCCTTTCAGGCCAATCTTGAAACTGTCGATGTAGGCGTTCGGTTCCCGGGGAGTGAAAGCCACGCCGTCGATGAGCTTGCCCTGGTGAGGGCGGGTGAAGTTTTCTGCGTCCAGGTCCGGGAAGTCCTCTGCACTGAGCGTGCCATCGTCGATGAGCGAGCGGGCGGCTTCCTTGTAGATATCGGCACGGTAGACTCTGGCTGCCGTTTCCATGTACCAGTCGTCGGACTTTGCCTCCGGGATCTGGCCCCAGCGGCGCATCTGGCTCAGGTACCAGATCGCGTCCGATGGATACGGATAGGTGGCGTAATAGCGGAAGAAGACGTTGAAGTCCGGCACTTCCCGTACATCGCCCTTCTCGTATTCGAAGGTGCCGGTCATGGAGTTGGCGATCACCTCTTCGTCCGCACCCACGTAGCTGGAACGGGCCAGGATCTTTACCGCTGCCTCCCGATTGGCATTGTTGTTCTCGTCCAGCCAGTGGGCGGCGCGAATCAGAGCCCGTAGCAGTCGAAGATGGGTGTTGGGATTCTGTTCGGCCCAGGCTTCAGTAACGCCAAAGACTTTTTCCGGGTTATTGGGCCAGATTTCGTAATCGGTGATCACCGGCACACCGATGCCTTTGAACACTGCTTGCTGGTTCCAGGGCTCACCCACGCAGTAGCCCTGGATGGTGCCGGCCTCCATGGTGGCCGGCATTTGCGGTGGGGGCGTGACAGACAAGTGCACGTCGGCGTCGATGGTGCCGCTGGTGTCTCCCCGTTGTGGAGCGTAGAGACCGGGGTTCAGGCCCCCAGCCGCCAGCCAGTAGCGCAACTCATAGTTGTGGGTGGATACCGGGAACACCATGCCCATGCGGAAGCGCTCGCCTTCGTCACGGTACTGTTCGATGACGGGTTTCAGGGCAGCGGCGCTTATGGGGTGGGCAGGATTGCCGTCCCCGTTTTTATCGATGTGTGGGGTCATCTGCTCCCAGACATCATTGGATACGGTAATGCCGTTGCCGTTCAGGTCCATACTGAACGCGGTGATGATATCCGCCTGGGTGCCGTAGCCGATGGTGGCGCCAAGGGGCTGGCCGGCCAGCATATGGGCGCCGTCAAGGGTGCCGGTGACCACTCCGTCCAGCAGAACTTTCCAGTTGGCCTGGGCTTCGAGCTCCACGAACAGACCTTCATCCATAAAAAAACCCTGTTCCCAGGCAATAGCCAGGGGAGCCATATCGGTCAGCTTGATGAATCCAAGCCGCAGGTCCGGCTTTTCCGGCGGGCCAATCTCGGCCTGCGCTGAACCGGTTCCTGCCAGTATCAGTAAGGTGGCTACCAGTGTTTTCAGTTGCATGGTGTTCTCCCGGTTGCTTATTTCAGGCAAAAAAAAGCCTGCCCCCCGTTGCCGGGGCGCAGGCGTCAATGCCTGATATTCTTCAAGTGTTCACTACTGCCGAATTCACGTGCAGTAAATGCAAGATCGTATGTAGTCTGTTAAGCAGACGGCGTGCCAGTTCTTCAAGACTCTGAAAGTAAAGAGTTATTTTATAAATCCGGTTTCAGTTTCCCGATTCCGGCCCGGTTCTGGAGGCCGTTTTAGTGCGTGGCGCCTCATTGTTGGGCGGGCCGGGGCGGTCATGGTGTTCTGCCATCCAGTCGTGGAGGTGTTCGCCAAGAAGTCTGTCGCTGGCAACGTCAACGGGGCCATAACGACCGGAGAGAGTAAACGGATGCTGGTGGCGCCCTTCCATTTTGCTGTCGATTACCGGTGTGTCGATGCCCATGGACGCGGCCGCATCCCGGAACAGGTCGGGCCGCACCACCTGGCGCAACATTGCTCCACTGACGGGGCCGAGTTGCCCTCGGAGTGTCAGCCGCGAGGCAAGCCAGTGGGCCTGGGACAACCAGGGGAAATTGGCGGAGTGACGGAAGAAGTGTTGTTCCAGTCGCGGGTGGAAAAGGCTGTAGGGGTGGTTGTCCAGTGCATTAATCTGCGCTCCGAGGTATTCAGGTTTCGACAGAATCTCCCTCAGCAGAAGGTGGTTATGGGAATTGTCCAGCCACCGACAGGCCGCGAGCAAGGCGCGCAGCAGGTGCCGGTACATCACGCTGTGCTGTGCCATCCAGTCCGCCCGCATTCCCAGGACTTTTTCCGGGGCGTTTTGCCATATCTGATGGCCGGAATGGAGGATGTGCCCGAGCTTCTCGTACTCCAGCAGGCTGTTCCAGGGTTCGCCAACGCAACAGCCCTCAATGGCGTTCGAACGGAAAGCGTCCACCATCTGAATCGGCGATACCGGGATAATCTGGATGTGGTTGTCCATAGCCGCGCCGGCAGAAGCCAGCCAGTCACGAAGCTGGAGGTCGTGGCTTGACCAGGGAGCGACGGAAGCCAGCTGTATTGGCTTACCCCTCTGTTTTGCCAGACTGATCAGGGCCCCTGCCGTGGCGATGGGGTTGTCCAGATCTGTGGCCGACCGGAGCAGCTCACCAAAGAGCCGATTGCCAAGTGTGATGCCATTGCCGTTTCGGCTCAGCACCATGCCCACCACGACGGGGACCTTTGGCCGGTCAATGGCCAGGGACATGCTCAGGGGCATGGGGGCCAGCATGTGGCCACCGTCGATAAGCCCGAACGTGACCTTGTCCCGCAGGGAAGCCCAGGAACCTTCCCTCACCAGTTCTACATCAAGCCCCTCTGCATCAAAAAGCCCCAGTTCACGGGCGACGATCAGTGGTGCGCTGTCCAGAAGTGGCACAAAGCCCAGCCGAATATGGAAACCGGGATGTCTGTGGAGTGGTGTGGGTTGAACCATTGTTTCTCCGTCTGACGGGGCAGTTATGAGGCTTTGCGGACTGGCCCGCCCGATCCCTGGTTGCGGCTTTCGATTAGGGTAATAACGCGGTCAGCCATGACCGCCAGGCGTTCGCTGTGCTCCATGGCGGAACTGCGGAGCATGCGATAGGCGGTTTCCTCGTCACAGTCCTCATGACGCATGATCAGCCCCTTGGCTTTCTCGATGGTCTTACGGTCTTCCAGCGCGGAGCGGGTTTCTTCTAACTCTGTGCGCAGCGCCTGAAAGGATTCGAACTGCGCCACCGCCGAGTCAATAATAGAGCGAACCCGTTCTGGCTGTATACCATCCACTACGTAGGCGCTGACCCCAGCCTTTACGGCGGCGTGAATGGTGGCGCGGTCGCCGGGCTCGTCGGCAAAAAAGACAATGGGCCTGGGGGCATGGGCATTGAGGGTACTCATGTTTTCCAGGGTATCCCGGTCCGGTGAGTCCATATCAATGATCACCATGTCCGGCTGGTCGCGGGCCACGGCTGCAGTCAGGCCGGTGGCATCCGGGCGCTGGCGAATCACTTCATGACCCTCGTGCCGTAATGTTGCACATACCTGGCTTGCCCGTTCGGGGTCCTTGTCGATCAAAAGGATACGAAGGGGGTCTGGCGAATTCATGATGATTTCCTCAACTGAACAGTCGTTGACTGCGAATGGTTGATCATTCGGCGAAGTGGTCTTCACCTTCTCCAGACTTGGAAGCAATAAATCTGCCAGCCCCCTCCAAGGCCTCTGTAGCGGGGGTGTAAGCCGATGTAGTTACGATTTTCCGGTCGTTTCCGAGTAGCACGTTGCGCAGTCGTTGGGCATTTTCGGCGGTTTTGCACTGTTTTGAGTCTGAATTGCGTCATTGATTGCTTGCCGATACAGGCGGAATCACTGACGGCGACAGGTTCTCCCAATGGTGGCCCTGGATTTGCACATAAGCAGAAGCAGCGCGTGAAGACGCCGGGCGGATTTAGTCCCGGTGAATAATTCTGGCAAAGAAGCCCGCGATGCCCGATCTGTTCAATACCAGGTCGGGCATCGCGGGTTTTTTTGTGATTGTGATTCTCAGGAGATGTCAGTGGATTCGCACGATACCGGTAAACCACCTGTCCACACTACATGCCCCTATTGCGGGGTCGGGTGTGGTGTTATGGCGAACTCCGACACCCGCATGCCGGTAGCCGGAGATGCCAGTCATCCCGCTAACTATGGGCGATTGTGTGTAAAGGGTGCCAGCTTGCACGAGACTACCGGCCAGGAAGGACGACTACTATACCCGGTGGTCAGAGGGCGGAGGTCTGCCTGGAACAACGCGCTTGATGAAGTGGCGGGAGCCATCCGCGATAGCGTGGAAGCATATGGGCCTCAGTCCGTGGCCTTTTATCTGTCGGGGCAGTTGCTGACAGAAGACTATTACGTAGCCAACAAGCTGGCCAAGGGCTTTCTTCGTACGGCCAATGTGGACACCAACTCCCGCCTTTGCATGTCGTCTGCGGTGGCAGCTCACAAACGGGCTTTTGGTGCTGATGTGGTGCCCGGTTGTTATGAAGACCTGGAGCTTGCAGACCTGCTGGTGCTGGCCGGCAGCAACGCCGCCTGGGCCCATCCAGTGCTGTACCAGCGCATGAAAGCCGCAGCCAGGAAGGGGCGCAGGGTGGTGGTGATTGACCCCCGTCGCACCGCAACCAGCGAACTGGCCGATCTGCATCTGGCCCTTCGTCCCGGCACTGATACGGTACTGTTCAATGGTCTGCTGAACTGGCTGGCCGCCGAGGGTGGTATGGATCAGGCCTATATTGATGCCCACTGCCAGGGTTATGAACAAGCCCTGGCGAGCGCCCGCGATGCTGCACCAGATGTGGCAGCAGTGGCCAGGCAGTGTGACCTGCCGCCGGAAGATGTGGAAACTTTTTACCGCTGGTTTGCGTCGACGCCGCGCACGGTGACCGGCTTTTCCCAGGGGGTGAACCAGTCCGTCGCCGGTACCGACAAGGGCAATGCCATCATCAACTGTCATCTGGCCACCGGTCGAATTGGCAAGCCCGGGGCCGGGCCTTTTTCCCTGACCGGCCAGCCCAATGCCATGGGTGGTCGGGAAGTGGGCGGCCTGGCCAACACCCTCGCCGCCCACATGGATTACGACAGTCCTGGGGCACGGTCGCGGGTGGCCGCGTTCTGGGGCACCAGCGGAGTGGCAGACGGGCCTGGCCTGAAAGCGGTGGATATGTTTGAAGCGGTGCATCGGGGGGATATCCGGGTGATCTGGATCATGGGTACCAACCCGGCGGTCAGTCTGCCGGATTCGGCACGGGTTCGGGAAGCCCTGGCGCGTTGTCCGACGGTGATCGTCTCCGATTGTGTGGCTCATACCGATACCACGGCACATGCGGACATTCTCTTGCCTGCCGCGGGCTGGGGTGAAAAAGACGGCACGGTCACCAACTCGGAAAGGCGGATCTCCCGTCAACGGTGTTTTCTGCCCCTGCCGGCGGAGGTGAAACCGGACTGGTGGATAGTGAGCGCCGTGGCCGGAAAACTCGGCTTTGGGGACGCCTTTGATTACCGTCGGTCTGCAGACATATTTCGTGAGCACGCAGCCCTTTCGGCTCATGAAAACCATGGTGAGCGTATTTTCAATCTCGCCCGACTGGCAAACCTGACGGATGTTGACTACGACACCCTGGAACCGGTGCAGTGGCCTGTGCTGAAAAGCTCTGGTGCCATCTGCTCGAAGCGGCTGTTCACGGACGGCCGATTCGTGACTGACAATGGTCGGGCCCGCTTCATCGCCATTGAAACGATTCTGCCTGAGCAGCAACCTGGCGACGACTACCCCATGGTGGTCAATACCGGGCGTATCCGGGACCAGTGGCACACCATGACCCGAACTGCCAATGCGCCGCGATTGCTGGCCCACCGTTCCGAACCGTTTGTTGAAGTTCATCCCCACGACATGGCCAGGTTGAAGCTGCTGGAAGGGCATCTTGCCCGGCTGACGCTGAAAAGTGGCCAGTTTGTGGGGCGGGTACGACGCAGTGCTGAGCAGCGACCCGGGGAGGTCTTTATTCCCATTCACTGGAACCGTCAGTTTGCCTCCAATGGGGTGGCTACGGTACTGACCGAACAGGTAACGGATCCGGTTTCCGGCCAGCCAGAAGCAAAGCATGGCCGCGCCGCCATCACACCGTTCCCTGCCGGCTGGCACGGGCGGCTGCTGGTTCGAAGGGGCCGGCCGCGGCGCTGGCAAGCCGACTACTGGTGCCATGTTCCGCTTGATCACTGTGACAGCTGGTGGGTCGCCGGCCGGCAGCCGGTTCAGTGGCTGGACATGGTGACGGACTGGCTTGGAGGAGTCGCCCATGTGGTGATGGCTGACCCGGCGCAGGGGTGTTTCCGTGCCGCCCGTATCGTCAACGGCCAGTTGGAGGCGGTGCTGATGGTGGATAACGAGCCCGCCAGAATTCCCGATGCGGGCTGGCTGGATGGGTGTTTTTCCGAGTCGGCGCTGTCGGAATCCAGCCGTCGCGCGCTGCTGGCGGCCCGGGACGTCGAGGTTGAAGACCCGGGTGCGATTATCTGCAGTTGTTTTCAGGTGGGTGAGCGCCAGATCGGAGCCGCCATTGCAGGCGGTGCGGGGTCAGTAGCAGCCCTTGGGGAACAACTTCGTTGCGGGACCAACTGTGGCTCCTGTATTCCGGAACTCCGCCACCTGGTTGAAGTTTCAGTCAGCGAGAGCCTGTAGCAGCACTACCGGCACCCGGTACCGTAAGCCACGGCACGGGCCGGTACCCTCCACGGTGCAGGTTTTCCGGTTCACCCGGATAATCGTGCCTTGCAGTTGTCGCCTGCCGGCACCAAAGCCAACGGCGTCTCCCACCGTCCACTGTGCCATTAACTGGCGGGTATCCGGTGCTTGTATGGTCTCATGCGGTACAGGCGTGCCGGCATTCTCTGCCAGCTCCGCCAGATGTTCCCTGGCGGCAGCCGCACCACCGCTACTGTGGAGCTCATCCAGTATGCGATAGAAATGTCGGTTATGGACGGAGCCTCGATAGCGCTGGCCGGATACATGCTGGAGCAGGTGAGCGAATTCGTGGCAACAGGTGTGGGCCAGCAGGTTCAGTGTAGTAACCTCGCCACCAAAATACCTGCGTTGACGGATCTCCCGCCCGGAAAGCCAGCCAGCGACCGCATCAGGCTGATGCTTCGAGATGATCATGCGCTTGCCATAGGTGATCTGGTGCTGTTTCAGGCGTGGGTCAAAACGGTGATAGGTAGCCTGCCCGGAGCCGACCCGGCATAGCAGAGTGGTGGCCGGATACTGCTGGCAAACCCAGCTTTTTGCGGGGGACCAGAGAATTGCGCTGGTGGTATTGCACATCAGCTCGCCCAACCGGTGGGCTTCACAGGGATCAATAGTCATGGGCCAGACGCGTGCAGCAGGAGGGGAAAACGATCATTACCTGATAATACCGCGTCCCGGCCCTCCCGTAAAAACAACAACGGCCAGCAAATGCTGGCCGTTCTGACTGGTCGGACCGGAGGGCTTAACCTTCGATCGGGGAACGCCAGTCGTCCGCACCGGAAGTACCGGCAACTGCGTGCTCCCAGGTGACCTTGCGGTAGGACAGGGACGCGGTTACCAGCTGGGTGAAATCAGCACTGGCAGCATCCTGGCAGTGCGGCATGTCGCACTGGATGTCAATGATGGTGGCATCCTCCAGGATGGTAGAGAAAAAGTGCTCCTGCTTGCCCTCAACAGACGTGCGGTACCACTTCAGCTCAACTTTTGGCAGCATTTCACCGGAAGCCAGGGCGTTGTACATCAGCGGCGTAGCTTTGTTCAGGGCAGAAGTGAACTTGAACGGTTTGTGAACGCGCTGGCCGGAAGGCTGGCCGGACTGAGGATCAGTCGGAACGGTTACAACGTGGCTGAATTCCTGGACCAGTACTTCGTCTTCATGGCCTTCAACGTAGATGTTGCC
The DNA here is from genome assembly GCF_008795955.1 of Marinobacter denitrificans. GTDB lineage: Bacteria > Pseudomonadota > Gammaproteobacteria > Pseudomonadales > Oleiphilaceae > Marinobacter > Marinobacter denitrificans. The sequence goes on along the minus strand of NZ_VMHN01000009.1, from coordinate 98,894 downwards.
TACGGAATCGGACGTGAATGCGCCGGCGGTGATGTTACCCTGAGTCTGGCCTTCGATGCTGATATAACAAGGAGTTGGCATAGTCTGCTCCATGACGAATGAATGAATAAGTGTCCTCGGGTTCTCCCTGGACGCCTACTCAGTAACAAAGGTCGTGCCACAAATATAAAATTGTTTAATAACAATGAGTAAGGGTGTTTCATGAATGCGCGGGGGGTAGTTCAGGCAACTTGTTGCTGGCTTCGGGGCGAGATTTCGCTGGCCGGGCAATAATTTGCTCAGCGTAGACGGAAGCGAACCGGCAGGGCGTAGGTAAAGGTTTCGCCTTTCATGGAGTCCGGAACCTCGGGCAGGGGCTCTGCGTCCTCAAGCATGTCCAGAGCGGCGTAGTCCAGCAGGGAGTGGTCCGAGGACTTGCTGAGGTAATACTGAACCAGTTTACCATCGCGGCTGAATTCGAACACTAGAACCGGAGACCCCTCCTGGCCCAGGCGGCGGGCGCGACGCGGGTATTCGTAGAACTGGCTGAGGTGCCGGCTCAGTCTGGTGAGGTAGCTGTCCACCTCGGAGGATTCTCCGGCTGTGAGCTCCACCTGTTGATTGGGGCTCTCCTCTCCTGTGGTGTCTTCCGTGGGTTCTTCCGCTCGGGTTTCACTTTCCGTTGTGTCAGCCTCGGCCACCTGCTCCACTACTTCAGGCTCAGGCTCAGGCTCAGGCTCAGGCTCAGGCTCAGGCTCAGGCTCAGGCTCAGGCTCAGGCTCAGGCTCAGGCTCAGGTTCTGGCTCGGGTTCAGGTTCAGGTTCAGGCTCTGGTTCTGGTTCTGGTTCTGGTTCGGGTGCTGGCTCTGGTTCCGGTGGCTGTTCCTGACTCTCTGGTTCGGAAGTGTTGAGCTCTTTCGGTTGCCGGGCTCCCGCCAGGGATATCCGGATAGCCGGAGCGGAGTTGACCGCCGACTCCCCAAGCGGTTTGAGCTCAGGCACTCGGTCAGGCGCGGCAATTATCAGGATCACAGCGGTAAGGGCAACAGACACAATCAACAGCAGGCCGCGGACGGTTTTACTGGCTTCCATCAGCTGGCCGGCTCCGTCAGCAGAATGACTTCCTCATAGCCACTGTTCTCCAGCACGCGAAGCAGGCCCTCCAGGTCATCCATGGCAATGTCCTGCTCAGCTGCAATTTTAAGGGGAGTTTCCGCATCGGGGGCCGGTAATGCGTCAGCAAGGCCCTCGGCCCTCACCGTTTGTCCACCTACCTGCCAATCCCCGGCGGCGGTAACGATGAGATCTGCGTGGGGCTGCTCATTTCCGGCCTGATTGGCCGTGCCGGGGAGGTCCGGCAGCGGGATATCTGACAGCTGCCCCGCCACGATAAAAAACATCAACAACAGGAAAACCAGGTTGATGAGTGGAAGCAGGGCGTCTTCCAGGCGTTCCATAAGGGACTTGCCGGACGTTACCGGTGGTGGTACAAGATCGCTCATGGTTGCTCCGCGGGCTGCGGTGAACGCTTCCAGTGGGCAGTGATGCCGCTGTCTGATAACCGGCTGTAGGCCGAGGTGAAATCTGTCAGGCGTGTGACAGGTGCGGTGGCCAGATTGATTTCGTCAATGCCACTGGCTTTCAGTTCACCCACTAGCGCGTCAATCCTGTAGGTTTCGCCCCGCCAGACTGCCTGTCCTTCGCGTTCGATTATGACCTCTGGCATGGGCTCTCCGGTGACCGGGCTGGTATTGCCGGTGCTGTTGCTCAACTCCATGAAACTTACCGGCAACAGGCGGCTGGTAAGCATGAAGAACACCAGCAGGATAAATACCACGTCAATCAGCGGGGTAATGCGGATGGGAACCGGCCGCGCCGGTCTGGGATCAACCAGTTGCATTGGCCAGTCGGCCCTGTTGCCCGGTTCCTGAATAATCGGCAAAACGCCGGGATGTGGGTGCGGCGTCTGTTTCGGCTTCGGGGTTTTCTGCGGGTTCTTGATTTCCGGACGTTGCTACTGCCGGCACCGATATCACCGTAACAAGGGCGCTGTTGATGGTTTTCTGGATCCGCCGCAGGCGGAATTCAATCCAGGCCGCCAGGGCGGCAAAGGGAATGGCAATTACCAGGCCCGCCGCGGTGGTGGTAAGTGCTTCGTATATGCCTCCGCTTAACTGGGAAGCGTTGGCCCGACCTTCGGTGGCAGCCATGGCGCTGAAAGCTTCCATCATGCCCATAACCGTGCCCAGCAGGCCCAGAAGCGGCGCCAGTGCCGCGATAACCTCAATAATTTTGAGCGGCGCCTCAAAAGGCTCCAGAGAATGATGGGCATCTCTGGCGACGGTTTCCCGGATCTGCTGGGGGTCTGTCCTCTTCAGGCGGGCATTCATGGTATCGATAATCAAATGGTGCAGCGGATTGAGGCGGCTAAACCGGCTGGCGTTGCGACTCAGGTGGTCCGGCCCTTCACTGCCGGGCTTTTGTTGCCAAACCGTAATGCCTTTTTTAAGTTTTTTGGTGAGTCTCGGGGCAAAAAAAGCCCCGTATAACATGAGGTAAAAGAAGGTCACTATGCCCGCAACCGCAATGGCCAGCAGTACCATCATTACAGGGCCGCCCATTTCCATCAGTTGGCTTACCGGGCCGGTACTGATGCCGGTTGTGTCGGCGAGCAGGGGGTCTGACATTGCGGTAACCTCAATCGTTAAATAGATCTAAATAATAACGATTATCATTGAATTTGCAAGTCCCGTAATCTCCTGACGGCTGACTGTCTGTTAGACTGTGGAATGACGATCAATTACAGGCAATTACAAAAAACGATGCTACGCCTGGTGAGCCAGTTGCCTGGTGATCCCTCTGAAAATCACTACCTGCCCTCAATTATTTTAGGTGTTCGGGAGTCTGCTGAGCGTGTCTAGAAAGCGATGGTTCGCCAGCCTCGTCAACCGGGCTGTTGCCTTTGTCGTCTTTGCCATTGTGCTTTCAGCAGTGGCAGTCGCGGTGGTCAGTTCTATGGTCAGTCGTGCTGAACTTGAGGCGCAGGCCAGCGAACAGGTGGAAACCCTCGCAACCCTGGTCGCTGCTGACCTGGACACCCGTCTCGAGCAACGACGGGATACGCTTGCCCATGTTGCCGAGGGGTTCGCCATGGAAGAGAGCGTACTGAAGGCCAGGGCCCGAGTGCTCATCAGGCGCGAAATTGCGCTTCAGCATTTGTTTGATGGTATCTATCTGTTTGATACCGAAGGCAATGTTATCGCCGAGCACCCCGAGCAATATCAGCAGACCGGGCTGAATATCAGTTCACGCGACTATTTCCGGCAAACCTCAAGTCAGCTGACTCCGGTTATCAGTGAACCCTATGTTTCGAACTACGAGAACCGGCCGGCAGTGATGATGACGGCCCCCATTTTCGATCATCGTAAGCGGTTTATCGGCGTTCTCGGTGGTGCGATCTATCTTGCTGGCGACAATTTTATGCAGGAAATCAGCGGGGTGCATGTTGGCAAGACAGGCTATGTAGGTGTCGCAACGCGCAGCGGCGTGACTCTTGCGCATGGCCGTACCGGTGAAACCATGACACCGCTGAGACTGGAAAATCCGATATTGCGTGATGCCATGGCCGGGTTTGAGGGCACTGCCAGAACGGATAACCAGGAAGGAACCGAGACCATCATGTCGGTGCAGCAGATGTCCCAGGTGCCCTGGTTCGTGGCGGCGGTGTGGCCGGCAAAGGAGGCCTATGCCCCGGTCAGCCGGTTGGAAGTCACTTTTGCGCAGGTACTGTTGATCGTGATTCTGGTGGCCGCTCCTTTGGCGCTGATTGTTTTCCGGCGTCTGATGGCGCCACTGCGCAAGCTTGGTTTCCAGATCAGTGAACGTCATCTCGGTATCCGTACCGACCCGGTGGATGTTGCCGGTGGTTCTGAAATTCGCCAGGTGGCGGAAACCTTCAACACCGTCATGGAAGAGCGGGATGGAGTAATGGCATCGCTGGCTGAGCGCGAGGCGTTCTTTCGCTCCCTTACCCAGAGTGCGCCTATCGGTATTATCCAGACGGATGTTCTGGGCAGGGTTGAATTTGTGAACCCGGCCTTCGAACGAATTGTCGGAATAGACGCCAATGACCTGCTGCATACTCCGTTGGTCCAGGGAGTGTATGAAGAAGACCGCGCCAGTGCCTTGGAAGACTGGCGGGAGGCACTGAGAAACAACGAGGTTTTCCTCGGGCGTTTCCGTCTGAAGACCCGAAGAGACCAGCAACTGGTCTGGGCGGACGTAATGACCGCCCTCATTGGCACCGATGAACGGACACTGGGGACTATTACCGTGGTCCGGGATATCACCCATGAACTGGAAATCGAGGCAGAACTGGCCGACGAGCAGGAACGCGCTGACAGCATTCTTGGCATCCTTCAGGAAGGTGTACTGATGCTGGATGTTGACGGTGTTATTCGCTATGCCAACGACGCCGCCTGCGCTTTCCTGGGATTGCCAGAGGGGTGTGACCAGGCCAATTTTTACGAATGTGTCGCGATCGAAAGTGAAAGCCGTCGCTGGGAGCCAGATGATTTCCTCCGCAGTGCGGATGTGGACAGCCTGTATGCGACGATGAGGAACAGCCGCGGCCGCACCTTCGACGTGGACCTGACCATGCTGCACCTGCGCAGGGGTGGAGCCCATCATCAACTCATACTGGTGATCAGGGACGACAGTGAACGTCGCCGTGAAGAAGAGCGGCTGTCGTGGGAGGCGACCCATGACAGCCTTACGGGGCTGATGAACCGACGGGCATTTAATTCCTCGCTGGTGAAATGCCTGGGCGACGCCAGCAAAAAGACCGTTGCCAGTGTGTTGATGCTGATTGATCTGGACTACTTCAAGCCCGTCAATGATGAGGGCGGCCATCTGATGGGGGATGACCTGCTGGGCCGCCTCTCGGATCTGCTCAGGGCGACGGTACGACAGTCCGATACAGTGGCACGCCTGGGTGGTGATGAGTTCGGCATTATTCTGCCCGCGTGTGGGCTGGAACGCGCTTTGGAGCTGGCCGAAACTATCCGCCGGGGTATTGAGTCTATTCGGATCGAGCAGGACGGCAAATCCTTTGGTGTGACCGCGAGCATCGGTTTGACGGAAATGTCAGAAGCCGATTCCGGCCCCCGTGAAGTAATGGCGAGAGCTGATGAAGGCAGCTATGCCGCCAAGGCCCGGGGCCGCAACCAGGTGGTTACGGTTCCTCTGCCGCCCCAGGACCAGCTTGTATGATCGGCCTGCCGTGATGGTGCGGCTCTGCCCTACCACCAGCCTGCAGCGCTGCCGGCCTGCCAAAGCAGGCGCAGGGCAAGCAGTGTCAACAGAACATTGAACAGACGGCTGAAGTGCCGGTTACTCATGGACCTGAGCACATGCAGCCCGAGCCAGGTGCCGGCGAAACCGAAGGCGATCATCGCCAGGATAAACAGCACCCACTCCCGGAACATGAAACCCGCAAACCCGAATACCAGTGCTTTTGGGGCATGCTGAAGCGTCATGGCCATGGCAAACGTGGCTACCGTGGTGAAGCGGTCGCTGTGCATCTGCTTGATAAAAGACGCCACCAGCGGGCCCGTAGCCCCGACAAACAGGCTCACGAAACTGGTCAGGACGGAGGCCAGGAATATGCCTGTGCTGCCAAAAGCTCCCCGGGGCAATGCTGGCCCCCAGCACAGGTACAGCACGAACAGGCCAATGGTGAGTTGCCAGAGATAGGTTGGCAGATCCACCAATACCCAGGCCCCCAACGCTGCCCCCAGTAGCACACCGGGGGCGAAGGCCGCGATGGCTTTCCAGTCGGTATGGCGCCAGGTCAGGCCTGCCCGCCCGGCATTTGAGCCCAACTGGATCATGCCGTGTACCGGTATGATCGCCGCAGGCGGTATCCAGAATGCCATCAATACCAGTAACAGCACGCCGCCCCCGGCACCCAGGCTGGCAGTGATCATTGAGGTTACCACTGAGCTCGTCAGCAGTATGGCTGCGGTAGTGGCAGTGAGGCCCTCCGGAATCAGTGTCAGTTCCAACGCGGACTCCCGGGCTACTTAAAGCTTACAGAAAGAGGCATCGCCAAGACGCGCCGTTTTGCACAATGCTTCTGCGGCAAGCTGGACGTCCGCCACATAATACAGCGAGGCCAGGCCGAAACGGTCGCGCCCCAGGTTGTGAAATACCATCCCGAAAGCGATATCACCGGCACTGAAATTATCGTGTTCCCGGGCAAAATAGGCGGCAGGCCTGGACAGGGTGTCGTCATCCAGCAGGGCTTTTACACGGCCCGCACCCCCGTGGTAGGCCTGAACCAGCAGCAGTGTAAAAAGCCGGTCCCGTTTTTCAGCGGGCAACTCACCAAAACGCTGGTTGAACGGTTCCTGCAGGTTACGGGCATTCTGGTTCATTAACCTCAGGGCGCAATCAATCTGGGCGAGTCGGTGCCAGTGGTTGGCCGGCTTGATCTGGCAGTCGCTGAGTGCCGAAGGCGAGAGCTGTAATATGCCCTTGGCATCGGCGATGGAGTGGGCACGTTGCTGCCCGCTACTTTCGATCAGCACCTGCCCGGCAAGATACGTTGGCAGGCTTTTAGGCAGGTTGTTTCGTTGCTGGCGTGTTTCATAGACATACATCAATGCATCGTGAAGGGGTTCGGGTTTCTCCTGTGATGCAAAGACAAGGTCATCCCAGGCGCCCCAGATCAGCTCGGCGGGTAGCGTGCCGAGATAACGGGCGACGGCTTCGTCCAGGTTGACGTGCGGTTGGTCACAGGCGAGCGCAAACGGATAGCCGGTTTTGGCAGGGCCGCCGACCGCCCAGTTTTCTGCCCGGCCGCTGGTGGCCAGCGTGCGCCTGGTGTCGTTCAGGCGCTTCTGGGTGGCCTCGCGGCTGCTTTCATCGTCAATATAGCCAAGGAACTGGCCGCGCATATCGAACAGAATATGCCGGTCTGTGTCAGAGCAGTATCCGGATTCTTTCAGTACCCAGCGCCGGATGGTGACAATGTTGTTATAAACCCCCTGGCTTACCCAATAGGGGGAGCCGCGGACAATACTGGTCCAGTCATCGACTGGCTCTGGCGGTTGTTCACTGGCGCACAGGATTGGTGCGATAATGGACGTGACCATGAAAGCTACAGCAAGTGTGCGACGCCTGGGACTTTTGTTCATAGACGATAATTCCCTCAATCTCCAGAGTTCAGAATAACAAACGGAATCGATCATGAAGCAATCCGAATACCTCCGGTACGATGCGGTAGCGCTTGCCGACCTGATTCGCCGCAATGAAGTTTCAGGCCGTGAAGTCTGTGAGGCGGCTATCGAGCGGGCATCGGCTGTAAACAGCAAACTGAACGCCGTCTGCTACCCCCAGTTTTCGGATGCGCTAAGCCAGAGTTATCCGCCTGATGGTACCTTTTCCGGCGTTCCCATGCTGCTTAAAGATCTGGCTCAGGAGCAACAGGGGCATCCCTGTACCTTTGGCAGTCGTGGACTTAAAAACAACATTGCAAGGCAGGACTCGGAATACGTTCGCCGGGCCCGTGCCGGCGGGCTGGTGTTTTTGGGCCGTACCGCCACCCCGGAGTTCGGCCTAAAGGCGGTGACCGAGTCAGCCCTCTGGGGAGCTTCCCGCAATCCCTGGAATACCGATCTGACGCCTGGTGGTTCCAGTGGTGGCTCTGGTGCTGCTGTAGCTGCCGGGATTGTGCCCATGGCCGGCGCCAACGATGGCGGCGGGTCCATACGAATTCCTGCGGCCTACAATGGCCTGTTCGGGCTCAAGCCTTCCCGTGGCCGGATTTCCTCAGGTCCCTTTAGCGGCGAAGCCTGGACCGGCGCCTCTGCTGACCACGTGGTGACGCGTACTGTTCGCGACAGCGCGGCCATGCTCGACGTTCTGTCAGGCCCCGCGGCGGGCGATCCGTTCGTCATTGCGCCACCATCGGCGCCCTATGCAGAACTGATGCAGCATTCCCCGCGACGCCTGAAAATCGGTGTTTTTACTTCTTCCCCCTATGACACTGAGGTGGCTCAGGAGTGTGTGGATGCGGTTGAAGACACCGCCCGTGTACTCGAAACCCTCGGACACGATGTGGAGTATGCCCGTCCGGAGTTTGATGGCATGGCGTTGGCTCGCTGTTATCTGGGCCTTTATTTTGGTGAAGTATCGACCCTGATGGATAAGGCGAAGGCCGAATTCGGCGCCAGGGACGAGGATTTCGAGCTGGATACCCGCCTGCTTGGCATGCTTGGCAGAACTATGCCGCTGCCGGATTATGTCCGGCGGCGGCAGCAATGGAATGATTTTGCGCGGGCGCTCGGTGCGTTTTTTCAGGGTTACGATATGTATCTCTGCCCGACCGCCGGACAACTACCAGCAAAAATTGGTGAGCTGGACACCCCTGGCCATCTAAAGTTTGCAGCCCGGCTGATGCTGACGCTCAAGGCGGGGAAGGTGTTGCATCGCAGCGGTCAGGTGGATCAGATGGCCCTGGATAGCCTGGCCCGTACACCGTTCACCCAGTTGGCGAACCTGACCGGAACGCCGGCGATGTCAGTGCCGATGTACTGGACAGCGTCCGGCTTGCCTGTTGGTGTACAGTTCGGGGCGCCCCATGGCGACGAAGCCACACTGCTGCAGTTGGCGGCGCAACTGGAAGAGGCCAGCCCCTGGTTTGGTCGTTATGAGCTGTTGGAGACGACAGTGTGAAACTACGCTCTGAAACAATAAATGACGTATTGTGATCCGCGATCACCGCATCCACGTTTATCTTTATGGCCGTAACAGGCTATGCTGTGAGTCAGGGAGAACCCTTTCTCCCTGAAAGACCCTGATGGCATCGAGGAGGCGAGCGTATTATGAACCAACCGATGGCAATCGACGAACTGGTGTCTGTAGCACAGGCTGAAGCCATGGGGGAACTTGATGCCCCGATGATGGCAATCGTCCTGTCCAGCGAACAAAGCTACGACTTGCCCATTAACTCTCTTGAAACCGATGCCGACAAGGCCCGCTGGGGACTGATCCTCCGCGCTGCCCGTGAGCATGTAGAAGCCGACGCGGTGGCCGTGCTCTATCCGGCGTGGACCACCATCCGCAACAAAAAGCCGGCGAAGGCCGACACACTGTCTGAAGAATCCCTGGCCGCTGAAGACAGCGACGATGAACCGGTGCGCGGCGAAGACCCGGCCGAGCCCATCGACACACTGTTTGTCCAGCTGCACACCCGCGACCGGATATACTGGCGCGGCTTCGAGCAGATCCGTGATCCCAAGCACCAACGGATCATCGGCTTCCGTCGCATCAAGGCGCTATCCACAGAGTATGGCCGCGATGAAGCCCCTTCCGTCACCTCATGGCTCAACACCCTGTTTGAACCCCTGCCTGATGAAGGACAGGAAACCGAGGTGGACATGGAACTGGCGGATCTGCTGGACGAGCCCGAAGTCAGCGCCGCGCTGTATCCACGTCAACTCCGTGCCCTGCACTGATTGAGCTGCCCTGCGAAGCCCCCGGGTGTGATACCGGGGGCCTTGCGTTTCAGATTGCAGCAATTCTTTCTGCAACCCAAAACAGGCTCGTTGCGCCAACGGCAATCAGCATCAGCGGTACCGCAGCTCTACTGTAATGGTTCGTTTTCCCCCACTGATAGAACAACGGAAACAGAACGATCAGCAGTGCCAGTTGCCCCAGCTCGACGCCAATATTAAACCCCGCGAGTGCCAGTGCAGTCTGCGAAATGCCGCTGGTAAGGTCTCCCAGCACACTGGCAAAGCCGAACCCGTGTATCAGGCCGAAACCGAATGCCAGCTTCCAGGTTTTCTTGCCCAGTACCGGCCATTTCACGTTAAACGCCGCCACCGCTATGGATAGCGCCACAACAGCTTCTACCCAGGCGATCGGCACATGCACGATTTCAAGGGCAGCCAGCGCCAGAGTAATAGAGTGAGCAGCGGTGAAGGCGCTGATGGTGCCGGTCAGTTCCCAGAGTCGCGGTTTCACTCCCCGCGCTTTACCGTTCCGCGTTCCCAGTGTGGCCGGGAGCATTAACACCAGCAAAAACAGAATGTGATCAAGGCCGATCAACAGGTGGATGATCCCCTGGTAAACAAAGGTCGCGAACATCGCCAGCCCGCCCGGCGCAGCTTCGGTGGTCAGTGAAAAGCTGCGGCTATCCGGGGACAACACCCCCAGCGTGCTGAATTCGCCCGATTCAAGGCTGACAAGGCCGCGGTGCAAGGGATCTTGCGGGAACAGAAGATGGTAATCCAGGGTGTCGGCCGCGGCGCCATCGGGACAGTTCACGGTGTAACGGCTGGCGGCATAAGGCCCGTCGCTGTGGCTCGAGACGCCCCACTCTTGCCCTGTCATCCGGCAATTACCGCTGGAATTGGACAGCGTGAGCCCCTGCTCTGTCCATCGGGTAATCCTGTCGCGACTGGTGCGTAATTCCGAGCCGCTGAGTTTCCGGTCCCCGTTACGATCCAGTGGCAGTACCAGGGCGAGGTCTCGAAGTGCCACGTCAATACGTATCTCGGACTTGTCCTGATCCACGTAGATAAAGCTGTCGCTGGCTTTGTGCGCCAGCGCAGCGGATGAGAACAGCAGGACCAACAGCCCCGTTGTAACCAGGGCCCTGGCCGGGTGTCTGTGAGTGTTCATGAGTCTGCCTCTGGAAAACGGGCATCGGTCTGGCCGTGCTCTTTCAGCCAGGATCTGACCTTTTGTAGCGAGGGGGCGTCGTCTGCCGCGTGGGCGGCGCGGAGCAGCAGGCGGGTGTCCAGGGGCTCGCGCTGTTCCTCCCAGTTGCCCTGCGCAAATATCAGTGCGGCTCTGGCATCGCCCTCAATGTCCAGCTGGAAGCGAGCCATGTCCCGTTGATGGAGAAGGTTGCCGCGCCAGCGCGCTTCAGCAAATCGCACCCTGAGGCTTTCGGTCAGGGTTTCGGCAGCCGGATGCCCTGAGCGCGCCATGGCAATTGCTCTTATTACGGCAAGGGTGTCTACCTCCGCATAGCTCGCGGTCAAGGCGAGCGCTCTGTCGGGCTTGTTCTGGTCCAGATACCAGTCTGCCAGCTGGGCGCGGGTGTAGATATCGTCGGGGCTGGCGTCGAGTACCGTCTGCCAGTGTCGAGCCGCCTCGGGCATGTTCAGCTGTGCTGCTATATCTCCCAAGGTCCCCTGTGCCCACAACGTGCTGGTGGTGTCTGTTCTGGCAGTAGCTAACTGGCGTTGAAGTGTCTGGTAGGCTTGCCGTGCACGCCCTGTTCGGGCTTCCAACTGGGCGAGACAGCTGCTGGCAATCAAACCGGGATAACGCCGTTGTAATTGCTCACAGTGCTTCTTTGCAGCGCTATAATTCCCCTGCACGGTTTCCAGGTTGGCAAGCAACAGTATTGCCTGGGTTTTTTGCTGTGGGTCGCGGGCTTTGGAAATGACGGCGTGTAGATCGTTCCTGGCGTTGTCAAAACGGTGGAGGCTTTGCTCCAGGGTGGCCCTCAGCACCAGCAGCCGGCCCGTGAGTTCGCCCTGCCACTGTTGCAGTGCGCCTTCGGCATAACCGAGAAAACGAGGGTCGCCGGTGCTTCGTGCCCGGTCGATCCGGCGACGAACAAGGTCTGCCAGTTGGTCCGGTGAAGCGGGAAGTGCCGTAGCGGTCAGCGCTGGTTCCGGCAACTCTATGAAAACGTCGGTATCGTTGAAATCGGTCTTGATGGGCCCTGGTGTGGCGGCTGCATTGGTGCTCAAGGCACTCAGCCATGCAAACCCTGTCAACAATAACAGCCCGGCACAAAAAGCCCTGCCCGGGAGGACAGGGAAAGTGCTCACCGGCTCAAGACATGCTGAGAGCCGGCGTCGGGTCTTATTGCATGAACAGATCATCGAAGGCCTGTTCATTGTTCTGGTCATTGAAGCTGAACTCCTGTTCGTTGATCCGGACCGCATCGCGACGGTCATCGGTGTTTTCAATTTGTGTCTTCACGAAAGCCGTGAAATCGACAGACGGCTCCGGCCTTGGTGTTCCACCGCTGCTTGAGTCGTTAGAGCAGCCTGTGACCGCGGCTATCAGCACAACCAGACATGAAGTTTTCAGAAATAATCCCATCATGGCGTCCTTTTAGCTGTTGGGTGAGCCGGCGATCGGGGTGGCCAGGTACGGGAAGGTTTCCCGGAGCTCTGCCGGATCCAGCTGAACACCGTCGGTGTACTCAAGGTCGCCACTTGGAGCATCGGCCGGGTCGGCCAGCACGCCCATCGCGACACGTAGTGCGATGTCCACGGTGTCATCCACCGGGCGACGGCCGTTGGGGAAGCCGGCATTGTCACCGCCGAGCACGCCCAGATCGTTCTGGCTGGCTGCAGCGGTTGCGGCGACGGCCGGGTTAAGGCGCAGCATTTCCGAGACCGCGACGCCCTCAGGCTTGTTCAGGTCTGGCACGCCGGTCAGGAACGCAGTGACCAGGTCGTTGCGCGGAAAGTTATTGGGCGCCTCTACCGGGAAGAGTATTTCCAGAAGTTCTGGCAAGGTCGGGTGGGTGACATAGGTGGCGAACTGGCCGTCATCCTTGGGTTCGCTGGCGTTGAAGCGGTCTTTGTCCTTCAGGCCAATGACCACTTCGTTGACCAGCGGCATACCCAGGCGGGAGACCTGGGTCAAGGCTCCACCTTCTACTGTTGCGCCCTTGCCATTGGTGGTCGGCGCCGGATTGATTACCCGCGCCTGGCGCACACTGGCGGTAGTCCAGCCACCGATGACAGGGTCGCCCGAAGCAGTCACCGCCGTGCCGGTCAGGCATTCGGTTGGTACTTCAAGCGCGAATGACGTCACGTTCTTGTCGGCCAGATCGCCCTGGCCTTCGCCATTACGGGCACCGAGAGGGTTGGTGTTTACGAGGTCGAAAATCTCACCGAGGTTGACGGCAAAGGCTTCCTTGCGCTGGCCCACGAATACCTGGCCGTTGGTGCCGCAACCGGGAATGGCAATGTCAAAGACGTGCGCATTGGCATAGCTTTCGTAGTCCGCAAAGGACTTGCCCCCGATATTGTCCAGCGGTTTGGCAAAGGCTTCCGTGCCAGTGCTGACATTGGTTGCCGTCTGCACAGTTCCGGTGCGGCGATCGCCGCGGATGACTTCTACCGTGTACTCCTGGCTGAACTGAACATTGTCGCCGTTGCTGGCGTCGCCAATGTTCTTCAGCGGCACAGAAACCATTTCCTTCGCGCCGTCCGCTCCGACTGACAGCTGAATGTCGTTCAGCACATCGGAGAGCTGGAAACGGAAGGTGAGGTTTTCCTGCGCATTGCCGCTGTTATCGATGTGGATTTCGTAAACGGCGTCGTCATCCAGGTCAAAGTAATTGGGGCCGCCATAGGCATCCTGCAACGGCAGATAGTTGGCAATAAGGGTTACGAAGTCCTCGCGGCCGGTTTCGTAGCTGCGGAACATATAGAAATCAGTGCCGTCGACTTTGGGCACTTCTGTTATGAAGGGTGCTTCGCGGTGGCTGGAAGCCTGTGCCAGGCCAGTTGCCACGCATAGTCCGGCTACCGCAAGCGCGAGGCCGGAGCGTTTAAACAGTGTGTTCATTCCGTTTTCCTCTTCTGTTGTTGGTGTTGCCCAGGAAGGAACGGAACCGGGTTGGAGAAAGATGCAGTTGTCATTAAAAATGTTTGCCGGGGATGTATCCGGGGTGCATCTTTAAAGCCATACCGGACGTAATGTTGTTATAAACACGAAAAACAGGTGGGAGTTCGGTAATGATGGCCGTGGATGTTGAGCATGATGAACTCATGGGGTTGCTGATTGCAGTTGCCCGGGAAGACAGGGCTGCGTTCCAGCGGCTGTATGAGAAAGTCTCCGGGAGGATGTTCGGGCTTTGCCTGAAACTGGCCAGCCAGCGGGACCTGGCGGAGGAGGCCGTGCAGGATGCCTTTGTGCAGATCTGGCACAACGCTGGTGAGTACCACAACGAACGTGGCGCCCCTCTGAGTTGGATGCTGACCATTGCCCGTTATCGCACTCTGGACCTGATGAGGGTCCGTAAGGCGAAGCAGACCTCAGGCGATAGCCATCTGGAACACATGGAAGACGGGCGGGAAGGGCCGTTGGATGTTTCTCTTCGCAGCGCTGGCGCTGCCGAACTTACCGGATGTCTCGAGGAGCTGTCAGAACCCCAGCGTGACAGTATTCTGCTGTCCTATTACCGTGGCTTCACCCACGACGAGTTGTCTGAAGCGTTGAGCTCCCCTGTTGGAACCGTCAAAAGCTGGATCAGGCGCGGCCTGATGGCGCTGAAGAGGTGCCTGGAGCGATGAAAAAGACACCGGAAAGAATCGAAGCACTGGCTGCAGAGTATGTCCTGGGCTCCCTCCGGGGGCACGCCCGCCGCAGGTTTGAGCGCTGGATGATGGAGTCGGTCCGGGTCCGGCAGGAGGTCTGGTTCTGGGAAGAAAAACTGGGGCATCTGGGGTCGCGCATCGAAGAAGAAATACCCCCGGCGTCGGTATGGTCCGGAATCGAGCGGCGTTTATGGCCGCAAAACCGGGGCACGGAACCCGCCACTGCGGCAAATGACGGCGCCGGCCGCTGGTTATGGCCCGGTTGGAGCCTGGTGGCGACGGCAGCAACACTGGTGCTGGCGGTCATCCTGTTACAACAGCCGGCACCCCGTGATGACCAACGACTGTCGGGCGCCATTGTTCAGGCGGAAATGACTGATCCGTTGTGGCTGGTAAGTGAGTCCGCACTTGAACGCCAGCTGAAACTGCGGCCTGTTGCCGCCACAGCGGCTGAGCAGGGCAAGGATTACGAACTGTGGATCGTGCCTGAAAACGGCCAGCCTGTGTCACTGGGGGTCATGCCAGTGGGTGAAACCTATCAGGTGACCCTTGACGACAAGACCCGGGCACTGCTCAGCAGCAGCCGTACCCTGGCCATCAGCCTCGAACCGGTGGGAGGCTCGCCGACCGGAGCGCCGACCGGGCCGATCCTGCACGTAGCCAGGTTGTATGAACTCTGATCCTCCGAAGGCGAATCAACTGCTCGACAGCAGCGTAATGCACAGCTGGGCGTTCTGCACGAAATGGCCGAACGCCGTTAGCTGGTCCTCGGAGGGCACGTAGTCCGCCGCCGCATTGTCTGCATAGAACAGGCCCACGAGCCGACCCTTGGCCTTTAGCGGGCCGACCAGCGCCGGCACATTGCCCAGCCAGCGATCATAGGGAACGGTTTCTGCGCCTGATTTGGGCTGGTATACGAAACAACTGGCATGGGGCAGCAGTGCCCCCAGAGGACCGGTACCGTCTTTGCGCACGGTGAAATTCTCCTTCCAGCTCTCGGTACCCTTGCCTCCGAGTTTGCGGGGGATCAACTCCAGCCCGCTGCGGTCGCTCATCAATAGCACTACTCGCTGCATCCCCACGGCCCGGTGTATGCCTTCGATCACCAGCTGACAGACTTCATTGATATCCGGTTTGTCGGTCAGGCTGTGAGTCAGGTCCCGGAGAATCTGTAATTGCAGAACGGGGTCCACCTCTGGCGCATGCGCCGCTCGGTTCCCGCCTTCTGACTGGCTGCCGGGCATCAGTGCCGTGACCTGGGGGATGCCCAGTGATACTGCTACCCTTGCTGCTTCACCGGCGTTGACCTTGAGCTGATCCCGTATGACGGCGGGATTCTCGCCGATGTCCTTACCCAGTGCTTCCGCTATCTCTTCCATCGCCGCGCCACGCCAGCCGTTCTCGGACAGCTTTGCCATCTCCACCGAATGGCGTACCAGGCTGGCGGCCTTGGAATTGGCCTGCCCCGGGGCGACGACTTCCTTGATGAAAGGTCCCAGGGACCAGGCTTCCACCAGGCCCCGGGTGATTTCCGTAAAGGTGGTGTGGAGCACCGCTTTCTGAGCTTCCACTGGCGGTTCATCCGCGCGTAATTTCGCTTCCAGTTCATTGGCCTGTTCGGTCTCGCAGGACCAGAACGCCAGCTCGCCGATATTCATCAGTAGTGCGCCGATAAACACCTCCTCGAGCGCATGTTCGTTACGCTTGGGCAGCAGGCAGCGGGCCTGGACGGCAGCATGAATAGCGCGTGCGAGGCAGCGAAGCAGGTGGGGCCGGTCGTTGCGGGCGAGCAGAGAGTCCACGATCAGCGAGGAGATGGCCATGGACTTCACCGCATCAAAGCCGATCAGGGTAATGGCCCGGCTCACGGTGCTGACCTGGGTGCGGGTCTGGTTATAGAACACCGTGTTGGAAAGCCGAAGAACCTGGGAGGTGAGCTGGGCGTCGTTGAGAATGACGTTGGCCAGTTCGTTGACCGTGCTGTTGCTGCTGTCAGTCAGCTCGTCGATCCTGCGGAGCGTATTGGCCAGCACCGGCAGTTCGACTTTACTCAGATAGGTGACCCATGCCTGGGTTGAATTCATCCTTGAGGGCGTGGTCTCGGTTTTTGTAGTCAAAATATCGTGCGCCTCGGAGGGGTATTTAAAGGTTCCTTTGAAGGATGAGTTTAGTCCAGTAAGGCGGTGAATGTCAGGTGGTAGATGGTGTAAGGGGATATACCAAGGCGGTGGATTCGGGTTTGCAACCGGATTCGTTTATAATTGCGCGCTTTAACGCTGCACCCCCAAGGCGCTGACAAGGCAAAGCTGTGATTGTATTTGACCAGGTACAGAAGTCCTACCAAGTGGGCGGACGGGCGATCCCCGCACTGCATTCCACCAGTATGACCATCGAAACCGGCGAGGTTTTTGGCATCGTCGGCCATTCCGGCGCGGGGAAATCCACCCTTGTGCGGCTGATCAACCTGCTGGAGCCTCCTACAGGCGGCCGCATTCTGATCGATGACGAAAACATCACCGGCTATAACGCCAGTGAGTTGCGGGCCTTCCGCCGCAAGGTAGGCATGATTTTCCAGCACTTCAATCTGCTGTCGTCAAAAACCGTGGCGGACAACATCGCCTTCCCCATGAAACTGGCCGGTATCTATTCCCGCACCGAGATCCGTGAACGGGTGGATGAGTTGTTAAAGCGGGTGAGCCTGGTGGACCAGGCCAACAAATACCCGTCGCAGCTCTCTGGCGGACAGAAGCAGCGGGTGGGCATTGCCCGGGCACTGGCCTGCCGACCGACGATCCTGTTGTGCGACGAAGCCACCAGCGCCCTGGACCCGCAAACCACTCAGTCCGTGCTGAAGCTGCTGGGAGACATCAACAGCGAGCTGGGTCTGACCATTGTGCTGATTACCCACGAGATGGACGTGGTGCGCCGTGTCTGCGACCGTGTAGCGGTAATGGATGCTGGCGAAGTGGTTGAAATGGGCGCGGTCAGCGATGTCTTCCTGCACCCGAAGCACCCCACGACCCGGGACTTCGTATTCGAGAGCGAGAATATTGACCGGGACGAAATGCAGCAGGATCTGCAACAGGCCAAAGGCCGCATCCTGCGCCTGACCTTCCGTGGCGAATCCACTTACACGCCATTGCTGGGTAGCGTGGCTCGTGAGTCAGGCGTGGACTTCAGCATCCTCTCCGGCCGCATCGACCATATCAAGGACACGCCCTACGGGCAGCTAACGCTGTCATTGGTGGGTGGTGACCTTGACACTGCCATGCAGGCACTGGAAGCCGCGGACGTTCATGTGGAGGTGCTGCGCTGATGGAAGCCCTGATGGAGAGTTTGTTCAGTAACGTGGACTGGACCGAGATCGGCTGGGCCAGCTGGGATACCCTGGTGATGGTGGGTATGTCGCTGTTGTTCAGTGTACTTATTGGTTTGCCGCTTGGCGTATTACTGTTCCTGTTCGGGAAGCGACAGTTGCTGGAACAGCCCATAGCCTACGCAGTGCTGTCTTTCGTGGTAAACGTACTGCGATCGGTACCTTTTATCATCCTGCTGATCGTGATGATCCCGTTCACAGTGATGCTGATCGGCACGTCTCTCGGCGTAGCCGGAGCGATTCCGCCGTTGGTGGCAGGCGGCGCGCCATTCTTCGCCCGTTTGGTGGAGACTTCCCTGCGCGAAGTAGACAGAGGCATCATTGAAGCCACGCAGGCCATGGGTGCGACCGTAAAACAGATCGTTTTTGGTGCTCTGCTGCCCGAGGCGTTGCCCGGGATCATTGCAGGTATTACCGTAACCGCCATTACGCTGGTTTCTTATGCCGCGATGTCCGGCGTGGTCGGCGGTGGTGGCTTGGGTGACCTCGCCATCCGCTTCGGTTATCAACGATTCCAGACCGATGTAATGGTGATTACGGTGGCGTTACTGGTAATTTTCGTGCAGTTGCTGCAAATGGCCGGCGATCGTCTTGTCTTATATTTCAGCCGCAGATAGCAATAGCTTGATATAGGCAGAGGGTGGGAGGCAGCTTCCGAAAACGTGGAGCGCCAGGGATGGCGCGACCGAGCCCTACATGGATGTATTCACGGGCGCTTTTCGGAAGCTGCCTCCCACCCTCTGCCGTACTCCCAGACAGAATAAATTATTTGAAGTACCCAACAGGAGAAGAGACTTATGAAACTCAAGAAAACGCTGGTAGCCCTGGCTGCCATTGCAACATTCTCTTCCGCCGCGATTGCGGAAAAGCTTTCCGTGGCGGCAACTCCGGTACCCCATGCTGAGATTCTGGAGTTTGTTAAGCCGAAACTGGCAGAACAGGGTGTCGAGCTGGATGTCAAAGTATTCACCGATTATGTGCAGCCCAACGTACAGGTAGACCAGAAGCGGATGGACGCGAACTTCTTCCAGCACCAGCCGTACCTGGATGAATTCAACGACGGCAAAGGCACCAAGCTGGTCAGCGTTACTGGCGTTCACGTTGAGCCGTTCGGCGCCTATTCCAGCCGGATCGATTCTCTTGACGAGCTGAAGGATGGCGACACAGTTGCAATCCCTAATGACCCTACCAACGGCGGCCGTGCACTGTTGCTGCTGCAAAAGGCCGGACTGATTACCTTGGAGGATGACAGCAAGATCACTGCCACACCTCGTGATATCGCCGAAAATCCCAGAAACCTGGACTTCAAGGAACTGGAGGCCGCAACCCTGCCTCGTATCCTGAACCAGGTAGACCTGGCGTTGATCAACACCAACTACGCACTGGAAGCGGGCCTGAACCCGACAGAGGATGCGTTGGTGATTGAAGGTGCGGAGTCTCCTTACGTAAACATTCTGGTGGCCCATGAGGACCGTGCTGACGAAGAGGCAATTCAAAAGCTTGCGAAAGCGCTGACGTCAGAAGACGTGAGGAGCTACATCGAGAAGAATTACGAAGGTGCCGTGGTTCCGGCATTCTGAAGCCAACCCGGAAACGGACCGAAAAAAGCCGGGCAAGTGCCCGGCTTTTCGGTTTTAGCTGATCAGATTTTCAGCGATCAGTCACCACTCCAGTTGGAGCGTGGGTCAGGTGTCATCCGCAGATACGACTTCACGACCTTGTAGCCTTTCGGGAAGCGCTCCTTGATCTCATCCTCATCCTGCAGCGACGGCACGATAACTACGTCACCGCCGGCTTCCCAGTTGCCCGGAGTAGCCACCTTGTGCTCGTCGGTCATCTGCAGTGAGTCGATCACCCTGAGAACTTCGTTGAAGTTACGGCCGGTGCTGGCCGGGTAGGTAATGATCAGGCGGATCTTTTTGTTGGGATCGATCACGAACAGCGAACGAACCGTCAGGCTGTCGTTGGCGTTGGGGTGGATCATGTCGTAAAGCTCGGACACTTTTTTGTCCTGATCGGCAATGATCGGAAAATTCACCGCACAACCCTGAGTTTCGTTGATGTCCTTGATCCACTCCTTGTGGGAATCCACCGGGTCGACGCTCAGCGCGATGGCTTTGACATTACGTTTGTCGAACTGGCTCTTCAGCTTGGCGGTCAGCCCAAGCTCGGTGGTGCACACGGGCGTGAAGTCCGCCGGATGCGAGAACAATATGCCCCAGCTGTCACCCAGCCAGTTGTGAAAACTGATCCTGCCTTCACTGGAATCCTGCTCGAAATCCGGTGCGGTATCTCCCAGACGTAAACTCATGGTGTTTCCTCCTTTGGCGATACAAAAGCCCGGCAAGATAGA
This sequence comes from Marinobacter denitrificans, assembly GCF_008795955.1. Lineage (GTDB taxonomy): Bacteria > Pseudomonadota > Gammaproteobacteria > Pseudomonadales > Oleiphilaceae > Marinobacter > Marinobacter denitrificans. The sequence continues at coordinate 78,818 of NZ_VMHN01000009.1, read as the reverse complement.
AGCGCCGGCATATGATTCAGTCTATACGATAAACAATGGTGACGAATGAGCGAAAAACCAAGGGCGGTTGATCTGCCTCATTCGTCACCAGCGGCTCATTGATTCACACCAAGAGAACGCTCTTTTTCGAAATGCTCGCGGGTCAGTTTAAAGACCACGGGGCTGAGCAACAGCAACGCTACCAGGTTAGGCAGGGCCATCATGGCATTGAGGGTATCGGCAATCAGCCAGATCAGGCCCAGGTTGATGGTAGCGCCAACCGGGATAGCGAGAATCCATACCACACGGTAGGGCACAATGGCCTTTACACCGAAGAGGAACTCGATACAGCGCTCGCCGTAGAACGACCAGCCGATGATGGTCGTAAAGGCAAAAATCGCCAGGGAAATGGCGACAACGTAATTGCCGAATCCAGGCAGACCCGACTCAAAGGCCAGTGAAGTCAGCGCGGCACCGGTCTCGCCAGACGTCCAGGCGCCGGAGCTGATGATGACCAGGCCCGTGATGCTGCACACAATAATAGTGTCGATAAAGGTGCCCAACATGGCCACCATGCCCTGGTTGATCGGGTTCTTGGTCTGCGCTGCGGCGTGAGCAATGGGAGCAGAGCCCAGGCCGGCCTCATTGGAGAAAATACCCCGGGCCACGCCGAAGCGAATGGCGGCCCAGACAGCGGCACCTGCAAAGCCACCCTCGGCAGCTACCGGGCTGAAGGCATGGGTGAAGACCATGGCGATGGCGCCTGGAAGCTCATTGGCGTTGATCGCAAGTACCACCAGACCCACGAAAACATAGGCGATCGCCATGAAGGGTACCAGCGCACTTGCCACCTGCCCGATGCGTTTGATGCCGCCAATCAGTACCAGGCCCACCAAGGTCATCAGAATGAGCCCCGTTACCCAGTGGGGAAGGTTGAAGTTGGTCTGCAGTACATCGGCCACGGAGTTGGCCTGCACGGTGTTGCCGATGCCAAAGGCCGCCACTGAGGCAAATATGGCGAACAGCACGCCCAGCCACGCCCACTTTTTTCCCAACCCGTTGCGGATGTAATACATCGGGCCGCCCACATGGGCACCACGTTCATCCACCTCCCGGAAACGCACTGCCAGTACCGCTTCCGAATATTTTGTGGCCATGCCTACCAGTGCTGTCAGCCACATCCAGAACAGGGCCCCCGGCCCGCCCAGAAATACCGCGGTGGCAACACCGGCAATATTACCGGTACCGACTGTCGCCGACAGAGCCGTCATCAGGGCCTGAAACGGTGGTATCTCACCGTCAGACTCGATACCGGTACGACCCTTCCACATCAGGCGGAAACCGGCACCCAGTTTCAGCACCGGCATAAGCTTCAGGCCAATGCTCAGGAAAAGTCCGACACCGAGAATCATCACCAGCATGGGTGGGCCCCATACCAGAGCGTTTATGCTGCTAAAAAAAGACTCTAAGGCTTCCATGGGAATCTCCCTGTTTCTGCCATGGTTGAAATGCTCCGGCCGTGACGATGGGCGGAGCAGGTCTGTGCTTCCCGATAAGGGTATAACTGACTGAGTTTAGACACTTATTTTTATCTGTAAACATTCGGCGGGCAGAATTCGTTATTCCGGGGTTTATACTTCCAGTTTCCGCCCGCATTGCCTATGGTTATAGAAGGAAATATCCGGAATGTGAATGGTCAGGGAGCCTGCCAATGCAATCGTTAAAAGTATCGGATGTCATGTGGAACCACATTGAGCCTGTTCGCTGTGGTACACCGTTAACCAAAGTGGTCAAAACGCTGCTCCATAATCACGTTACGGGGCTGCCGGTGGTGGACGACCACCGCAAGGTTATCGGTTTCATCTCGGAACAGGATTGTATACACGCCCTTCTGGTGAGCAATTATCATCACGAAGGCGATCCGTTGGTGGATGATGTGATGTTCCGCAATCCGGTGACGATTTCACCAGAAATGTCTGTCGTGGATCTGGCCCAGAACCTGGGCGCTGGAAAACCCAAGGTCTATCCGGTGGTTGACCATAATCGCCTGATTGGCATCGTAACCCGAACGGCTATCCTGTCGGAGCTGGCAAAAGCCGGCTTCGGCATCGATGTGCCCAAATACGCGTTGTAAAATTCCCATAAGCCCCCGAGGTGATCATGGAACTGCTCTCCACCAACGTCTGTTTTGACGGGGAACACCGTCGTTACCGGCATCATTCAGCAGCCCTGGACTGCGACATGGAGTTTGCGGTTTACCTGCCGCCCGCGGCGCTGGGCACGGACTCGCGCCAGGTGCCGGTACTTTACTGGCTGTCGGGGCTCACCTGTACAGACCAGAATTTCATGCAAAAGGCGGGTGCCATGAAGAAAGCCGCTCGTCTGGGTTTGGCCATCGTGTGCCCCGATACCAGTCCCCGCGGCCTGAACCTGCCTGGCGAGCATGACAGTTATGATTTCGGCAGCGGGGCCGGCTTCTACGTCAACGCCACCCTTGAACCCTGGGCGGCCCATTACCGCATGTACGATTATGTGGTCAAGGAACTGCCGCAGCTGGTGGAAGGCCACCTGCCGGTGACGGAGGACCGCAGTATCAGCGGCCACTCCATGGGCGGGCACGGGGCGCTGATAGCAGCGTTGAAGAATCCGGGGCTGTACAAGTCGGTTTCTGCGTTTGCACCCGTTGCCAACCCCACCGAGTGCCCCTGGGGCCAGAAAGCCTTCAGCGGGTACCTGGGTGATGACCAGAAGGCATGGGAAGAGTGGGACGCCACGCTGCTGATTCCCACGGCGAGAGAGAGGTTACCCCTGCTGGTAGACCAGGGCACCGCCGATGAATTCCTCGACAGCCAGCTGAATCCGGATGCGCTGGCAGATGCCTGTGAAAAAATGCATCACCACATAAATTTGCGGATGCATCGGGGGTATGACCACAGTTACTTCTTCATTGCCTCGTTTATCGACGATCATCTGGACCATCATGCCGAGGCCCTCGGGCTGAAGTAGCGGCGAGGTCAGCGAAATCCCCAGAGCAGCCCGAAGTCCATGGAGGGCATCACTTCCGGCTGCTCTATACCCCTGACGTTGAATTCCAGCAGGCTGCAGTCCCGCTCGAACGAGCCACTGTAACGATTGCCCCGTGGCCCGATGATCGCTTTGGCGAATGGCCCCCGGTGCCGGTGGGGACGGCGTACAATCACTGCTATCTCGTTGTTGGCCAGCCTTACCAGGGTGCCTGGTGGGTATTCGGTAAGCACAGCCAGCAGGGCGCGGGGGATGGCGGGGCGAAACTTGCCGTTGGCCAGTGAGCTGGTCAGTTTACGGGCCTCCACAACATTCATTCGTTCGCGATAGGCCCGGCGGGTAATCATCGCGACATAACGTTCCGCCAATGCGAGAATTTCTGCCTCACCCCGGATATCAGTGCCGCTAAGCCCTTGCGGATACCCCGAACCGTCTGCCTGTTCATGATGCTGGGCGATGATTTTCAGCAGTATGGGGCTTGTTATCCCGGCGTCTTTCAGTGCCTGGATGCTGCGTTCGGGGTGCTTGCGAATAACTGCCCGCTGGTCATCACTCAACAGCCGGTTGGATGCATTCAGTTTATCGGCCACCGGTACCAGCGCCAGATTTGCGGTCAGCGCTGCGCTGATCAGCACGGCGATCCGCTTGTCATCAAGGCCGAAGCGGCGTGCGGTGAACTGGCAAAGCACGGCGTAGAACAGGATCTGCTCGTGAATGGTGGGCTCGATGGAATACAGGTGCACAAGCGCCAGGCTGGCTTCCGGCGACTCCTGGCACATCTGGTCGATCATTCGTGACAGGCCGAGCACTCGTTTGAGGGCGCTTTCTTCCCGTCTGGTGATGGCGTTAAGAGTGGATTCCAGTGTTTGCAGCAACAGCGGGTATTCCGCAAAGGGGTTGAGGACCCGGGTATCTTCCAGAATCTCATCCTGCGGGCGCTCAATTTTACGGGGCTGGAAAAGACCACGTTCAAACAGCTGCTCGAGCTGGATGTCATTCTGAATGACGTAACCTTGGCGCAAGAGCACATTGCCATCGGCGTCGAACACCGTCCAGGGTAAAGGCTTTCCAATGGTCAATGCGCCGGGTGCGATACGGACAAGATTCGGCACTCTGTCGCTTCCTGATGCTTATAATAGTGGTGCTTAAGTCTACCTCTGAATCCATGTTCAACTCCAGAAAGAGCTGGTCAACTCTTTCGCGTGCTCATCCCGTTGTGGCCCGGTAATAGAGAAACGCCTGCTGGATATGTTCACGTATTTGTTTGTCGTCCCAGGGTTTGGTCAGGAACTTGTAGATGGCGCCCTCATTGATGGCGTCGGTGACCGACTTCAGGTCGGTATAACCTGACAGTACAATTCGGACGGTTTCGGGATGAATGGCTTTAACCTCGCTGAGAAAGTCGGTACCGGACATCTCCGGCATGCGCTGGTCGGAGACAATCACCTGCACCTGGTTTGCCGCCAGCAAGCTGAACGCCTCTTTTACGCTGGTGGTGGCCAGTATGCGATAGCCGTCGCGACGGAGTAAGCGGGTCAGCGCCCGCAATATATTTTCCTCGTCATCCAGCAGGAGTAGCGTCCGCTCCTGTTCACTGACCTCACCGGTACCGGATGTCGATGTGTCCCCCCTGGCCTGGTCATTGAGAAATGCCAGCAGATCATCAAACGGCATGGGCCTTGCAAAAGCAAAACCCTGCAGAAGATCGCAATGGTTTTTCCGCAGGTAGCTTGCGTGCGCTTCGGTTTCCACCCCTTCGGCCACCACTTCCAGGCCCAGGTGGTGGGCCATGGAGATGACACCCTGGGTGATGGCAGCATCGCTGCGGTTTTCGATGACATCCTTGATAAAGGATCGGTCAATCTTGATCTTATTGGCCGGCAGCAGCTTGATGTAGCTGAGGCTGGAAAAACCGGTACCGAAATCATCAATTGCGATGTGTACTCCGAGCTCGCGAATGGCATGGAGGGTATTGATCACAAGATCGGTGTCCAGGAGTATGGCGGATTCCACCACCTCCAGCTCCAGACTTTCCGGAGGAAGGCCTGAAGCCTTCAGCGCGTTGGTGATGGTTTGGGTAAAGCCTTCTTTGCGCAGCTGAATCGGCGATACGTTGACCGATATCGAACAGTGTCGGAAACCCCGGGAATGCAGATGCACCATGTCGCGACAGGCCTTGCGCAGAACCCACTCTCCCAGCGCGATGATCTGCCCGGTTTCTTCCGCCAGAGGGATAAAATCACCAGGTGAGATGAGGCCACGAGTCGGGTGTTGCCATCGAACCAGCGCCTCGACGTTGCGGGTGTGGCCGGTGCGGGCGTCAATCAGTGGCTGGTAATAGACGGACAGTTGCTCCTGGTCGATGGCATCCTGCAATTCATTGCGCAGGGCAACACGGTAGCTGGCTTCCTCATTGAATTCCTGCGAATACCATTGATACGTATTGCGCCCCTGCTGCTTGGCGCGGTACATGGCCAGGTCGGCCTGTTGCAGCAGGGCCATGGGTTTTTCGATACTGCCGTCAGTGGTTGAAATACCCACGCTGGCGGTCAGGTGAATGGTTTCGCCATCGAGGTGATAGGGGCAGGCGATTTCATGGATGGCCGTCTCCACGACAATCACGGCGTCCTCAGCCTGGGCCAGGTCCGGCAATAATATGATGAACTCATCGCCGCTGATCCTGGCAACCGTGTCGCCGGAGCGGACCAGCGCCTTCAGGCGTCTGCCCACTTCGATCAGCAACTGGTCGCCCAGACGATGCCCAAGCGAGTCATTGATCAGTTTGAAGCCATCCAGATCGATAAATAAAAGGGCGATGGTGCGGCCATAGCGACGTGATAACTGGCAGGCCTGGCCCAACCGGTCTTCCAGCAGGGTGCGGTTTGGCAGTCCGGTGAGAACATCGTGGCTGATATTGAAAGCCAGTTGGTACTCGGCAGATTTGCGCTCCGATATATCGTTCTGGACACCGATATAGTGGGTGATCTCACCCTGTTCGTCGCGCATCGGGGAGATGTACAGGTCATTCCAGAAGGGGGTGCCATCCTTGCGGTAGTTCCTCAATACCACTGAAATGTCAGTGCCCTTTTTCAGGCCGCGCCTTATGTCCGAGAGCCCCTGCTCGTTACTCAGGTCAAAATCGTTGCCCTGCAGAAAACGACAGTTCCTGCCAAGGGCTTCCTCAGAGCTGTAACCGGTAATCTTCTCAAACGCCTTGTTGGTGTAGATGATGGGCAAATCGCCCTGCCGGGCATCAGTAATGAGAATGCCGTTGGAACTGGATTCGATGCTGCGCTTGAACAGCCTCAGCTGACGGCTGTTTTCCAGCTGAGACGTCACATCCGTGATCATCAGTACCTGCAGAGGGCGGTGGTTGATGGTCATGCTGGTGCTGACCATTTCCACGATCATTTCCCGACCGTCGCGGCGCTGGTGTCTTTCCAGCACTCCGCCTTCCCGTAACAGAATGCCCTCGGACGATAGTCTGAGCGGTGCGTGATCGGCAGCGCGAATTGTGTGCAGGGTCAGGCTGCCTATCTCGTCGGTGCCATATCCATAGAGAGCCCTGGCGGCCTGGTTCATGGAAACCAGGGCCAGAGAATCCGGCGCTACCAGGCACATGGGGGCGGGGTTGCTCTCGAACAACAGCCGGTAGTGGCTCTCACTGGTGGCAAGGCTCTCCGTGGCCATGGCCCGGTCGATGGCGTAGCGAATACTGCGGATCAGGGTATAGCCGTCCAGGCTTCCCTTGACCAGATAATCCGCTGCCCCCAGCTCGACGGCGCGGGCGTCCAGCTCTTCATCGCCCTGTCCTGTCAGCAGGATGAACGGTGTGGTGATGCTCCGCTCTCGGGCTTCCCGGATCAGATCAATCCCGGAATCCGGGCCCAGGCGGAGGTCCACCAGCGCTATGGCGTAATCGCCCGTCTCCAGTGCAGCTATGCCGTCACTGGTGGAGTCCACCCAGTCCAGCCGGGTATTCACCGGGCTGCTGTCCTGCAGCAGGTCGCGGGTGATCAGGTAATCGTCTTCATCGTCTTCGATCAGCAGGATGCGCAGCAAGGGTTCAGTCTCGGTCATAACGCTCCGGTCTTCGTGGCAGGGTTGCGGTTGTTGCCCAGTAAGTTGTCAGCGAGGAGACAACATCCAGCAGTCCTGAATAGCTTGATGGTTTGACAATGTAGGAGTTGGCACCGGTCTGGTAGCAGTAGCGAACATCATCGGCATTGCCCGAGGTTGTCAGGATAATCGTCGGAATGGTTCGCAACCTGGGGTCGGACTTGATTTCCTGAAGCGCCTCCCGGCCATCTTTCAGCGGCATGTTGAGGTCCAGCAGTATCAGGTCCGGGCATACAAAGGAGGCGCCGGTATCCTCTGCTAGCGGGCCCTCGCCGTTGAGGAAGCGCATCAGCTGAACGCCATCGTGGGCGAAGCAGATCCGACAGTCACGGCAACGCTCAGCGAATGCCTCCGTCATCAGTAACCTGTCGTCAGGGTCATCCTCGGCAATCAGTATGATGGGCGTCGTTTTCGGATCAGTCATTGTTGCTTCCTTTCATCTGATTGCTGGCTGGAAAACGGATGCGGAAAGTCGTTCCATGATCGACTTCGCTTTCAACGGATACCGTCGCGTGGTGGCGATCCAGTATCTTTTTTACGATGGCCAGGCCAATGCCGGAGCCCGGGAAAGCCTGTTTGTGCAGCCGTTGGAAGGGCTGGAACAACTTGTCAACGTAGCGCCTGTCAAACCCTACCCCGTTGTCGCTGACAACCAGCGTCCAATGATCTTCAGTGTTGTCTTCAGAGTAGACCAATATGTGTGGGGGCTGGTCAGGTTTGTGGAACTTGACGGCATTGCTGAGCAGGTTCTGGAAAACCTGTCGGAGCTGGGTGGCATCACCGGTGACAGGCGGAAGTGGTCTGATGTCAATAACGGCATTTTCACGGGAGATGGATGTTTCCATATCCTGCATTACCTCTCCGAGAATTCGGTTGGTGTCGCAGACGGTTAATGGTTGGGCCTGAGTTGTCACTCTGGAATAGGTGAGCAGGTCCTGAATCAGTGACTGCATGCGCCTGGCGGCCGATTGCATTCGTTGCAGGTAATCCTGTTCCTGATCGTCAAACCGTTCTGATCGCGTCAAGAGCCTGTCCGAAAAGGCCTGAATCTTGCGCAGTGGCTCCTGAAGATCATGGGAAGCAACAAAAGCAAAATCCTGAAGCTCGCGGTTGCTGCGCTCCAGCTCAGCCATGGTGTCCTGCAACTTCTGCTGGGCCTGTTTGCGCTCGTTTATGCTGCGATAGTAAACGGCCAGTCCTTCATCGGAGGGGTAGGCACTCACCTCCAGCCAGTTGTCCAGGGGGGCGTAATGGGCCTCGAAGGACACGGACTCCCCGGTCTCCATGGCGCGTCGGTAATGGCGTTCGAACTCGCTGCCCTGCGCTGCCGGGAACATGTCCCAGAGGGTGTTGCCAAGCAGCACCTCCCGGCTTTCCCTGAGCAACTCCTCGGAACGCTGGTTGACGTAGGTGAACCGCCATTCACGATCAAGGGTAAAAAAGGCATCGGTGATGCTCTCAAAGATGACGGCCTGGCGTTCGGCAAACCGACGGATCTGCTCCATGGCCTGGTGGGAGGCAGTAATGTCCTGCAGGCCACCCTGGATCTGGACGATCTGGCCGTCGGCGTCCTTGAGCGCCTGGCCGATTGCCCGAACCCATCGCAGTCGGCCCAGACGGGTGCGGATTTGCACTTCTTCATCAAAGGGGATGCCGGTCTGGGTACACATGTTCATGGCGTGGGTTATGGTGTCCCGGCCCTCTGGAGTATAGAACCCGAGCCCCTCCTCAAGAGCAGGCACCTCACCAACCGGCATCTCGAAGATGTCGAACATGGCATGGGTCCAGCGCGTATTGCCGGTGCTTACGTCCACCACCCAGCCGCCGATGCGGGCTGCTTTTTCGGCAATTTTCAGCAGTGTTTCACTTTCCCGCAGTTTCTCCTGCGTGTGGCGGATTTCCGTGGTATCACGGGCGGCCACATAAATAAGCTCGTCTGAGCTGAGGGTGGCGCTGAGTTCAAGCCAGTGCTCCGAACCGTTTTTGTGCATTATCCGCACGTGAAGATCTCTGATGGTGTCTCCGGCTATCAGCGCAACTACTGCCTCCTCGACCCTGGGCCGATCATCTGTGAGGATCAGCTCCAGGTAAGAGGAGCCCAGCAGTTCTTCGCGCTCGTAGCCAAGAACCTCCACAAAGGCGTTGTTGAGCTCGAAAAAGTGGCTGTTCAGGTCGACGATGCAGAACATGTCCGGTGACAGGGAAAAGAACTGGTCTCTCTCCCGCATCAGTGTTTCCGCCACCAACTGGTCGGTCATGTCGCGGCCCACGCAGAACAGAGCCTGGTCGGCCTCCGACCATTCGGCTGTCCAGGACAAGGTAACGATATGCCCGTCCCGGTGCCGTAAGTGGTTGCGAAATCCTTCACTGATCTGGCGTTCGCCAGCCATAAGTTTACGCATTTCTTCGGCTGTGGCGTCCCGGTCCATGTCCGGAATCAGAACGTTGTAGGGTTCGCCGATCAGCTCGTCCGGCTGATAGCCGAGAATATCCTCAGCCGCGGGGTTGATGGACTTGAACAGGCCCCTCGAGTCGATCGAACACAGAATGTCCCGGGAAAATTCCATGATGCGTTCATTGGCTTGCCTTAGTGACAGCTCGCGTGCCAGGTGGGCATTAACGGTGCTGTTGAGTTTCCGCAGGCTCTGGGAGCGACGTTCCGATTCCCGCCAGAACAGATGGCTGAGCATCATCAGGAAGCTGAGTATCAGACCGGTAAACAGGACCATTGGAGGGAGATATAGTACGGTGGCGGGGAGTCCGCCTTGCCGGGTGTACACTTCAATCCGCCACTGACTGTCGTGGTGAGGGTTGGTAATGCGGGTAGCCAGTGGAATCCGTGTCCCCGCCGCGGTATCCGGAGAAAGATCAAAAACGAGAATGTTCTGGTAATAGACTCTCAGGCTCAGGTCGCCATCGTAGTGCTGAAGCAGGCTGCTGTAGGCGGTATCCAGATCAATCACCGCAAAGACGACCCAGGGCTGCCCGACAACCACCCTTGCGGGATACGCGATCATGGCATGCATTCGGCCGTCTTCATCCGGCTGTGGCGGGCTGAGATGCGGTCGAGTGGTACTGGTCACGTGATCCAGCCACTTCTGGTTGGCCGGTGTTGTCAGAAAACTGTTCAGCCAATGCTGGTTCTGCTCCGCACGGGAATGAATGCCGATGGGTTGCCTGGCTGGATCCAGCATGCCGATAAGCTGTACTTCAGGAAAGTCATCCAGGTAACTCTGGACTTCCTGTGTCCATTCCCTCTGTGCGGGGAAACCTGTCAGCAGGTCCTGTCGCTCTGCAAGTCTGCGAATCAGTGCCAGGTCGTCATTGAAAGCTGCCGTGCTGGAAGCCTTCAGCTGCTCAGCCAGAATTTCCGCCCTGTCCTGCAGGCTATCACTGTTCTGCACCCGCATGGCGTGCCAGATGATGGTGGTCAGCACTATGCTGGCTACACCGACCAGCACCAGTTTCGCCGAAAAATCCGGCAGGTTCCGGCGGTTTATGGTGTGAAAAAGCGGCAGAACCAGTCCCACCAGTACTGCCAGAGGACTGACAATAATAGTTGATTCCGGAAGGGTGCCAAGACTGAAACTCTGAAGTGACGGGTACCAGTAGGACAACAGTGACAGCAGGCCCTGGACCACAACGACGAGGCCGCATATCCGCCCCACACGCTTTCCCCATTTGCGGTAGAGCGCTGCAAGCAGCGACAGCTCCGTAAGACACACCACTACGAGAAGAGGCTTGCTGATAGCCAGCGTTGCCAGTGGCTCCGCGGTGGGAATCCATGGCAGGGCAACCTGAAGCAGGGCGATCATAATGGTCAGGCAGGCCAGGACAGTGGCGGCCGCTATGCGGCGAAACACCAGCGCCAAAAATGATGCCCCGATCAATACTGAGGCCAGCCCGCCACCGGGGGACAGCGAAACCCGACCATTGGCACTGCCACCCAGGGAGAAATGATCGATAAAAATCACCAGTCCGACGGCTATGAGTGCAATGGCCAGGGACAGCACAAGGCAGAATCGTCCGACCACCGGGTTGCGCTCTTCTTTCATTCGTTCAGCACCTGGGGCCCCAGCAGCCTCAGGATCTCCTCCGCGGTGGTCAGGCCCGCACGGAGTTTTTCCAGGGCATCGTCCAGAAGCACACGCATACCCTGCTCCCTGGCAATGGATTCAATCTGCATGGCGCTGGCGCCTTCGGTAATAGCAATCCGCAGTGGCTGATTCATGGTGAGCACTTCGTGGATGGCGACCCGGCCTTTGTAACCCTTGTGGCACTTATCACAGCCCGTACCCCGGTAAAAAATCAGATCGGGCGCCATGAACTCGGGGCCCAGTTGTTCCAGGATTTCCGTAGGCGCGTCGGTTTGCTCGCAGCAATGGGGGCAGATTCGCCGGACGAGCCGCTGGGCAATGATGGCTTCCAGGGTTGAGGCCAGCACATAGGGCTTCAGGTCCAGGTCCAGCAAGCGCGCTACGGTGGCTGCGGCGGAGCTGGTGTGCAGGGTGGAGTACACCAGGTGGCCAGTCATGGCGGCATGGAAGGCGACATCGGCGGTTTCCTCGTCACGGATTTCACCCAGCAGGATGACGTCCGGGTCCTGTCGCAAAATGGCTCGGAGCACACTGGCGAAACTCAGGCCAATGCGATCCTTGACCGGTACCTGACCGGCCATATCCACATGAAACTCCACCGGGTCTTCGATAGTGACGTAATTGCGCTCCGGTGAAGCATTGTGTTGCAGCAGGGCATACAGAGTGGTGGTTTTGCCGCTGCCCGTGGGGCCGGTTGCCAGGATAATGCCCTGGGGTTTGGCCACCACGTGCAGCAGGCGTTTGAGGTTGTGCTCAGAGAGCCCCATGTCTTCCAGGGACTGTGCGGAGGATTGCCGCTCCAGTACCCGCATGACCACCTTCTCACCGTTGATGGTGGGCAGGGTGGAAATCCGCAGGTCGACGATTTTCATCGGTGTCTTGACCGTAATGCGACCATCCTGGGGCTTGCGGCGTTCGGTAATATCCAGTTCCGCCATCACCTTGATACGAGAGACCACCGACATCAGCAGATTGGTGGGGATGTGAATCTTGTCCTGCAGCACCCCGTCAATCCGGTAACGGACCACCAGCGACTTGGTGCGGGGGTGAACATGAATATCGCTGGCGCCCAGGCGCAGTGCTTCCAAAATGATCGCATTGACCAGGCGAATGGCCGGTGGCTCTTCGGAGCTGCCCAGCAACTGCTCCAGGGATTCATTATCACTGTCTTCATCCAGAACAATTTCGATGCCTTCATAGGGGTCATCGGTGCCGACTTTGGTGGCGATATCATCGAGGTCGCTGGTTTCGCCGAAAATCTCCGTCAGCTTGGCCTGCATCTGGGTGGTTTCGCACAGCAACGGGTGGATGGTGTAGCCGGTCATGAACCCCAGTTCGTCGATCAGGTTCACGTCCATGGGATCCACCATGGCCAGACGCAAGCGCTGGCCCTGTACCCGTAGCGGAAGCACCAACTGGCGGGTGCAGATTTTCTGGGGTACCAGCGACATCAGGGCCGGGTCCGGCTGGAATTCGCGGAGATCGATTTCCTCGAACAGCATGTCATCCCGCAGCATTTCGAACACTTTGCGGAAATCGATCCATTCGTGTTTCAGCAACTGGCGAACCACGGGGGTTTTGTGGCTCTGCATTTCCCGGTGCAGCTGCTGGATCTGCTGGGGATTCAGCCAGCCTTTCTTGTGCAGCAGTATGGCAAGCTGGCTGCGGTTGGTGGCCGTCAGCTTGCTGATGGTTTCCAGGTCTTTGTGTTGCTTTTTGGTCTGCTGCTCCAGGGCCCGTGTGCGCTGGATGAGTTCGTACTGTTCCAGTGCGAGGGCAATGGTCAGGCGGATGTCGTCGTCATTCCAGGGTTTGAGGATGAAACGGTAAACAGCGCCTTCCTTGATGGACCCCATAACGGCATCGGTATTGGCGTGGCCGGTGAGCATGATACGGATGGTGTTGGGCCAGCGTTCCCGAACTTCTTTCAGCAATTCGCTGCCGTTGATGCCGGGCATCATGAAGTCGGTCATGATCAGCTCGACCGGCTGTTTTTCCATGATGCGCAGGGCTTCGTGGCCATTATTGGCAAACAGCAGTTCGTAATTCTCACGCTGAAAGACCCGGCGCAGGGCCGCCAGAATATTGGGTTCGTCGTCCACCAGCAGCAGCCGGTAGGGCGCTTTCTTTTCTTCAATGACCGGTTCCGATTTGTCATCCGGCTCCTGGTTGAAGAATAGCGAGGCGTAGCGTTTAGCCATGATCAATCCTTAACTGACCGGCAGCAAAAGGGTGACACGGGTGCCAGTGCCTTCCCTGCTGTCGATCTGAATGGAGCCCCCGTGAGCGCGCACAGTATCCCGAGCAACCGTCAGGCCCAGGCCGGTGCCCGACCCTACCGGCCGGCTGGTATAAAAGGCGTCGAAGACCTGTTCGCGAATGCTTTCGGGAATGCCGCAGCCATTGTCCTGAATCACTACCCGGATACCGTCGCTATCGACACTGGTTTTAGCGAGGATTCGGCCGGCCTTGCCCTCAGCCCCGGACTCTTGTGTCTGCTCTCTGAGCGCCTGGGCGGCATTGTCGAGAAGGTTGTAAAAGGTTTGCGACAATCGTGAGGGATGGCCAGAGATCTTTGGCAGCTCTCCCGGTTTCTTCAGGATTTCCAGGTCATGACCATATTCGGTCTGGAGCAGGTGCACGGCACTGGCAAGCAGCTCGTTGACGTCACACAGGGTATAGTCGGCTTGATCAATGCTGGAGAAGGTCTTCAGGTCTGACACAATACTGGCGATACGGCGGGCGCCGTCAGAGGACTCTCCGAGCAGGTCGGTGAAGTCGTCCAGCAGCTCCCGGTTCTGCCTGGTATCCGGCACCACCTCCCGCAGATCGTTGACGTACTCACCAGCCACCTTGAGGTTGCTGGAAATGAAACCGATCGGGTTGTTGATTTCATGGGCCACGCCTGCCGCCAGTTGCCCCACAGAGCGCAGTCGGGCGCTCTCGTACAGGTCCATCTGGGCCTGCTTGATCACCGTTACCTGTTCATCCACCTGTTCCTGCAACTGGTCTGACAGCGCCCGGTAACGGGCTTCCGACGCTTTCAGGGCTTCGTTCTGTTTCTGCAATTCAGCGTAACTGGCCTCGGTAGTGTCGTGGTGCAGGTTGGCCGCAAGCCGGTACTTGGCAATAAACATCATCAGGAACGACACCAGGTCCGCGGCCGCAAGCCGCTCCTGTTCCGAACTGCCGCCGGCGAGCCAGCCTATGGTTTCCAGGTTGAATTCCAGCGCCAACGCGCCGTCTTTTCTGTCGCTGCCAATTTCGACCGGTTCACGGCACAGGGCACTGAGCATCCGGTTCAATCGCTGCAGCTGGTCCGCGGAGAGCAGGTCTTCGAGGGTGGGGTCGTCTTCAAAGGTACGCACGGCTGTCCTCGCTAGCGGCGCTCAGTTGGCGGATAAACGTATCGCGATCGATACCGTGATCCGTGTCCAGGGCGAACTCCCGGTCCACCTCGGTGTACAGCCGATCGAGAAGCACCCGGAACGTCTCCAGCACGCCCTTGCCATGAAGTGCGGAGGCCATCTGCAGTGGCGCCCAGGGTGTTTCAGCCCAGCGCTTCTGTAGTTCAGCATCGCCAACCACACCGGGCAGATCGCGTTTGTTGAACTGCACGGCCATGGGCAGGGTGTCGATATCCAGCCCGACCTTTTCCAGGTTTTCCTCCAGGTTTCCGAACGCCGTGGCGTTATTGTCCTGCTGGGCGGTCTGGGAGTCCGCCACGAAAACCACGGCGTCTGCGCGGGACAGAACCGCCTTGCGGGTGCTGTCGTGCTGAACCTGGCCCGGCACGGTGTATAGCTTCAGCCGCAGGTCCAGCCCGGAAGCGCCTTTCAGGCCGATGGGCAGCATGTCGAAAAACAGCGTGCGGTCATCCCGGGTTTCCAGCACCATCAGCTCTCCCTTGCGCTGGGGGTTGAGCAGGGAATGCAACTGCATCAGGTTGGTGGTTTTTCCACTCAGGGCGGGGCCGTAAAACACCACCTTCAAAGCCAACCTGTTGTCGTCAGGGCTATGATCCGCCATCAGAACCTCTTCACTGGTCGCCGATCAGCACGGAGCCGTCGGCATCGCGATGAACGCGGGTAATACCGGGATTATCTTTTTCCAGGCGTAGCAATTCCTGCTCCCGGGCTTTTATCATCCGACGCTGTGCATTGACTTCATCCACCAGGCGCTGGTTTTCGGACTTGAGCTCGTAGATATCAATGGCGGACTTTATGGCTGCCACCACTTCATAGTCATCCCAGGGCTTGGACAGGTAGCGATAGACCTCCGCCTGGTTAATGGCCTTGATCATGGAATTGCGATCGCCGTAGGCGCTCAAGACCAGACGAACGGCGTTGGGCTGGCGCTGTTTGGCAAACTGCAGATAGGTCACGCCATCGGCGGTGGGCATCTGGTAGTCGGAGATGATGACGGCATAGTTGTGCTCAAGCAGTCCCCCCAGGGCCGACTCGACGTTATCGTAGGTATGGATCTCCCAGCCATTAGGCCGCAGCAGACGTTTGAGGGCATTGAGGATGTTCGGCTCGTCATCCACCAGCTGAATCTTGATCATGATGCTTTCTCCGTTTCTTCCTCGTCCGGGCGGTGGACATACACCGTGTAGTGGGTACCGTCCGGTTCGCCTTTCTCGAACGCCACCAGTTTGTCGATGAGCAGGGAGGTCAGCTCCTTGCCTTCGTTCAGCAACAGCATGCCGGAAGCGGCATACAGGTTACGCGCCAGCACCATGCCGGCCTTCAGTCGTAACGTGTCGAGGACCATGATGTCGGGGTCCTCATGCTCCACATCGGGCGCCACCTCGATACAGACCTCCAGGAAACGATCGGCAATCTCCGGATCGTAAAGCCGGTCCCGGTAGCGTTTGATCAGTTTCAGGGCATTGTCCCGGGATACCCGGCGCTCCAGAATCAGGCCGTACTGTAGCTCGATGAAATCCACAGCCAGCCTGAGGATTCGCGACCCCAGGGGAATTTCATTGCCCTCCAGCCTTTCAGGCACCCCGTAGCCGTTCCATTTTTCCTGATGGTGACGGATGATCCGGGCGGTTTCTTTCAGAGGTTCCAGGGCCATCAACAGTTGTTCACTGTTGACCGGATACTTCAGGTATTCCAGGCGCTGTTCTTTGGTCAGCAGATCGGAGGGGGCCGTGAACAGCTCGTCGGGCCAACTCAGCTTGCCGAGATTGTAGAGGGCGGCCGCCATATAAAGGTCCCGGGAGAGGTCTTCGTCCAGTTGGTGGTACTCGGCATAGGCCTTCACCAGGCCGATTACTTTGGCGTTGGGCTGGCGGTTGGCGGGCAGCCGCTTGTTAATCAGCGTGGAGAAAACTTCGGTGGTGGTGACATAACTAAGCTTCAGTTCTGTGTAAGCCGCATCCAGCATGTCTGCGGTTTCTTTCAGCTCCTCGGTGCGGGCCTGCACCTTGTCTTCCAGGCTGGCATTGAGCGACTGTAGTTCCTTGTTCTGCTTGCGCGTCAGCTTCTCCAGTGCCAGCCGGCGACGTTCGGAATACTGGAACGCGAGCGCCTGGCGGATGACCAGCTTCAGCTCTTCATCGTCCCAGGGTTTGCTGATGTAGCGGTATATCTGGCCATCATTGATGGCCTTGATGGTGGAATTGATATCGGCATAACCGGTCAACAGTATGCGGATACACCAGGGCCACTTTTTCTTGATTTCGGCCAGCAGGGTAGGGCCATCCATGCCGGGCATGCGGGCATCTGATATGACCAGGTCGAATTTCTGCTCATTGAGCAATGCCAGTGCTTCCTCACCGGATGCGGCCGTGCGAATGTCGTAGGGCTCTTTACGGAGTATTCTCTGCAGACTACGGAGGATGTTTTCCTCGTCATCCACCAATAACAGGCTGGCGTTGGAGGGAAGAGACTCTGCCATGGTCAGCCCCGCTCATTGTCCGCTGGGGTCTCTGGCTGCTTCAGTGGCAGGGATATACGAAAACAGGTCCCCTTGCCGGTCGACGCGGCTTCCGCTGTGATGTAGCCGTTATGTTTCTGGAGGATATTAAACGACAGGGAGAGCCCGAGGCCTGTGCCCTTGCCGACCGGCTTGGTGGTGAAAAAAGGCTCGAAAATCCGATGCAGGTTTTCCTCGGCAATACCCTTACCGTTATCTTCTACTTCGAGGATTGCCCATTCGCCGTCACAACGGGTACGAATGATAATCTCGCCAAAATCGTCGATAGCGTGGGCAGCATTGACCAGCAGGTTCATGACAACCTGGTTTATCTGTGAGCTGATGCACTCCACTTCTGGCAGGGCGCCAAATTCCCTGATGACAGTGGCTTTATATTTCAGTTCGTTGTTGACCACGTTGAGGGTGGTTTCAATGCCACGATGCAGATCCGCCAGCTTGAACTCCTCGTCTTCGATATGGGAAAAATCCTTCATTGCGGAAATGATGGTCTTAACCCGCTCGATACCCTCCCGGGACTCTGCCAGTAGATCTTTAAGGTCATCCTTCAGAAAGCCGTAATCTATGTTCTTTTTGATCGCACTCAGATCTTCCAGCGATGCCCCGGCATCCACGGCATCGGTAAGCCTGAACAGATCTTCCAGATAGGTGCCCAGGCTTTGCAGGTTGGAATAGACATAACCAACCGGGTTATTGATTTCATGGGCAACCCCGGCCGCCAACTGGCCAATGGCGGCAAGCTTTTCAGACTGCAGCAACTGCCTGTTTGCCTGCTCCAGCTTGGCGTTCAGTTGATCCTGCTCTGATAATCTGGGGGTGAAGTCCGGCATAGTGATGGTCCGTTGGGCGGATGGCTCCAGAATTCGGGGGGAAGCCAGCTTGAAATGACGCGCAATACGTTTAATCGAGATATGGGTTTACTATTATTTATATGGCTTCAGTATAGTAGTTCTGGGCATTGTTCAACGTTACGTTTGGTATCTGGATTATTGGTTTTTATTGCCGGGCTATACTGGTCGGGAGAAGGGCTATGGCGGCTGCGGATGTGCATTATCATTTCCGGTTTGACGACACCTCCGTTTGGGAGTGTGACGTAGCGGCCGCGGGCGGTGACCAGGCTCTGACGGCGGCCAACCTGCCGGAGTGGACGCGCCTGGGCTTTCACCAGTGCAGTCACTGTCCCCTGTCGACAGAAGAATACCGGTATTGCCCCTATGCCGTGGCGTTGGTGGAGCCCGCAAGGGTAACGGCAATGCGGGCGTCCCATGAGCCGGTGACGGTCACGGTTACCTCCCGCTCCCGAACCATTACCGCTGATACCACGCTGCAGCGGGCCATGGGCTCCCTTCTGGGGCTGATCGGCCCGTTTTCCGGCTGCCCGGTCACCCGTATTCTGCGGCCTATGGCACGATTTCATCTCCCCCTGAGTTCACCGGACGAAACACTTTTCAGGACCTTCGGTACCTATCTTCTGGGGCAGTATCTCAGGCAACGCCAGGGACTGGAGCCGGACTGGCAGATGGCGTCGCTCAGCCAGGTATACAATGACCTGAGGCGCCTTAACCATGGTATGAGCAGCCGCCTGCGGGCGAGCCAGGATGAGGATGCCGGAGTGAACAGTTTTGTGCTGCTTGATCTGCTGGCGGCTGACGTCAGCTACGCACTTGAGGAGTACGAGGGGGAGCTGGATGACAGTTTCCGGGAATTCCTGGAATGAGTTGGTGGACAACACAACACGTGAAGATATGGGACGATTGTTAAATTTCGCAGGGTGCGCCGTCGGGGGTGGCATCTTGGGCTATGATAGTTTGCTAATAAGACTTTGGTCGGATGCGTCCTGAGCCACAATAACAAAGAAGTTGGAAAACCTGCGCGGCTTTCCCGGTATTGGTAAGCACTATGTTCTATCGTCTGAAAACTGATTTTCGCCTGTCCATAATCACGCTGCTGGGCATGAGCGCCATTCTGGGCATCAGCCCGTTTGCGGTGATGCGGTTCGTGCAGGGGAACATGCTGGCCGGGGTGGTCGACCTGACCATCATGTTGTCTATTTCGGCGGGCATGGTGTATGCGTGGGTGACCGGTGATACCGCGCGCACCGGTCTGGCCATGGCCATTGTGTCCTCTGCGGGTGCTGTTACCGTCGGCGCTGTGGTCGGGGAACCGGGCCTTTTCTGGTTATTTCCATGCCTGGTGACCAGTTTCTTTCTTACCGAGTCCCGCTACGCCATCTTTATCAACCTGGCCGCTGTAGCTGCCTTGATAATCCATGGCGTCGCTTTCAGCTCCACGGTCCAGATGTGGTCCTTTTCCGCGACGGCCGTGGTGGTCAGTTGCTGCGCCTACGTTTTTGCCTTCCGTAATGAAAACCAGCGGGAGCGCCTGGAACACCTGGCTACCATTGACCCGCTGACCGGCGTCAAGAACCGTCGCTCGATGGACGAAGAGTTGGCAATGGCAGCCGCCAGCGCCGCCAGAACGGGGATCTCCTATGCCCTGGTGCTGCTGGATATTGATCACTTCAAAAAGATCAACGATGAGCACGGCCACAGTGTGGGGGATCACGTGCTGACCGAAATGGTGGCACTGATTGAGCAGAATATCCGTAAATCCGACCAGCTGTTCCGGTTTGGTGGTGAGGAATTTGTGCTGTTGATGAGCGGTGTGGATGAAACAGGGCTCAGGGCGGTGATGCACAACCTGCAGCACATTATGCACAGGTTTCTCAAGCACCCAAGTGGTGGCCAGGTGACGGCTTCTTTCGGCGTTGCCCTGTTAAAAAATGGCGAAAGCCCTGATGACTGGCTGGCTCGGGCCGATGACGCGCTTTACGAAGCCAAGGCCAGCGGTCGGGACCAGATTGTTTACGCGGATGAGGTTGTGTCTCAGGAGCCCGCGGCAGAAAGCGCCTGATGGTTTTATTTCTCTGCTTCCGGTGCAAACAGGAACAAACGTAACCCCAGCAGAATACTGGCAGACGCCAGACCACTGGTCAGCCCTACCCAGAAACCGGCAGCACCCATAGCCGGCAACAACCAGTCGGTAAACGTCAGCACCCAGCCCAGGGGCAACCCCACGATCCAGAACGAAAACAGCATGATGAACATGGGAATGCTGGTGTCTTTGTACCCCCGCAGAGCACTGATGCAGGTAACCTGGATGACATCGGCGATCTGGAAAAAAGCGGCGTATACCAGCAGCGTCACGGTGACGGCCTGGACATCTGCGTCACTGGTGTACAGCGCCGCAATTCCCTCGGCAAACACGAACAGCAGAATGGCAAACACCAGCGCCACAGCCGACGCCAGAATCAGCGAGCTGCGGGCAATGAGCCGGGCGGTGTCCGGGGCCCTGGCGCCGACAAGAAAACTGACCCGCAGGGTGAGCGCCATACCGATGCTCAGTGGAAGCATGAACAGCAGTGATACCACGTTCAGGGCAATCTGGTGCCCAGCGACGATCACGGGGCCCAGCGGTGCCAGGAAAAGAGCGATCACCGAGAACATGCTGGCTTCCACAAAAATGGTAAAGCCGATGGGGACGCCCAGGCGCAGAATATAGCGTATACCCGCGCCGTCTGGTTTGGCCCAGTCCGCAAGCAGGTGAAACCGGCGATAGACCGCGCTGCGGTTCAGGTAGACCAGCAGGGCTGTGGCAGCCACACCATTGGAAATCGACGTGGCCCATCCACAGCCAATACCCCCCATGGCCGGCATCCCGAGCTTGCCATAGATGAGGATGTAGTTGAGGGGCAGATTGATCAGGGTGCCCAGTACCGAGAATGCCATGATCACCCGGGTATGCCCGAGGCCGTCCGTTAGACCCCTTAGCGCCATCATCAGCAACATGGCGGGAATGCCCCAGGCAAAGGCATCCAGGTAGCCCTGGCTGATACGTGCGGTGTTGGCTTCCAGGTTCAGGGCGCTGAGTACCGGATGCACATTCGTCAGCAACAGGATCATGATCACCGAGCCACCGGCCGCTATATACAGCCCCTGCCAGGTGGCGGGCATGATTTTTTCAGTGGTGCGGGCGCCGTTATAGCCGGAAATAATCGGCTGCAGAGCGCCCAGCAATCCCATAAAGAACAGAAAAACCGGCATCCACAGGCTACTGCCTATGCCCACGGCGGCCAGATCTTCGGCGCTGGCGTGGCCGGCCATGACGGTATCGATAACACCGTTTGCCATCTGGGCCACCTGGGCAATCAGAATCGGACCGCCGAGAATCGCCAGCGTGCGCCACTCGGTCAGTGTGCGGCTGACCAGTGGCTGGCGGGCTTCGGGTAACGGCTGATGGACTTCATCCATGGAATCGCGTGCCTGGGTTCAGGTGAAACGGAAAGAGTATGAAAGGCGGGATGGTACCCTATTCCCCGCCCTGGATGGCATAGGGTGTTTCCGTGGCGCCTGTGTACAAGGCTGCCTCCTAACGGGTAAAGTGCCGCCTTCACGGATTATGGGTGCGGGTAGCATGGGTCTTCTGGTCTTTGTAACAATTCTGTGGGCATTTTCATTCAGCCTGATCGGCGAATTCCTGGCCGGGCAAGTGGACAGTGACTTCGCCGTACTGACCCGCGTTGTTCTCGGGGCCCTGGTGTTTCTGCCGTTTACCCGCTGGCGCGGAGTGCCTGGCGGATTGAAACTGGGTGTGCTGGTGACCGGTATGCTGCAGTTCGGCATCACCTATTTATGCCTGTACCGCTCGTTCAGTTACCTGACCGTACCGGAAGTTCTGCTGTTCACTATCTTCACGCCTTTGTATGTCACCCTGATTGACGATGCGCTCTATCGCCGGTTTTCTCCCGTGGCGCTGGTGGCTGCGGCTATTGCCACCCTTGGCGCGGGCATTATCCGCTATGACGGCCTCAGCCAGGGCTTTATCACCGGGTTCCTGCTGCTACAGGTGGCCAACTTCACCTTTGCGGCTGGCCAGGTGGGGTACAAGCACACCATGATGCGGTTCCCGACCTCTGTACCGGCGTACCGTACCTTCGGCTATTTCTTCTTCGGCGCGCTGATCATTGCCTTGCCCTCTTTCCTGATATTCGGCGACGCCAGCCGCCTGCCAACCACCTCCCTGCAGTGGGGCGTTCTTGCCTGGCTGGGGCTGGCGGCATCCGGTGCGGGGCTTTTCCTCTGGAACCGCGGCGCTTGTGTTGTGGATGCCGGTACACTGGCGATCATGAACAATGCATTGGTGCCGGCGGGCCTGCTGGTCAACCTGCTGATCTGGAACCGGGATGCAGATCTGTTGCGTCTCGCCCTTGGGGGTAGCGTCATAGCGTTCTCCCTTTGGGTGAACGCCCGCTATCACCCGCGGGCCCGGCTGGCAGTTTCGGCATAAGTACCGCCACGGACTAAGGTCTTCCGAGGTCCTGCCGTTACACTCCTACACGCAGGGTAACCTTTGATGAATGTCAACGATGTTCATCAGGGGCTACTATTGCGCTTCATTTATTCTCCGTAGTTGCTCCTGAGTCAGAAGGTGTGTTTATGCGCAACAACCTCCCGGTAACCCAGCGTGAAGTCAGAATGTCCGAGGCTGGCCGGTTGATCAGCACCACTGATACCAGGGGCATCATCACCTACTGTAATGATGAATTCGTACAGATCAGCGGCTATTCCAGGGAGGAGTTGCTGGGCCAGCCCCATAATCTGATTCGTCATCCGGACATGCCTGCGCCGGTGTTCCAGGGCATGTGGGAGTACCTCAAAGCAGGCAAACCCTGGATGGGTGTGGTGAAGAATCGCACCAAAACCGGAGATCATTACTGGGTCAGCGCCTACGTAACCCCGATTCTCGAAGACGGGAAAATGGTCGGTTACGAATCCGTGCGGGTCGCACCTGGCCGTGACCAGATAGCGAGAGCCGAGAATCTGTATTCGAGAATTTCCCGCGGAGGCAGCGTGGTTGACCTGCGAAGCCGACTGGTTTCCGCGTTGAAATCGGGTTGGCCTTTTGTGCTTTCGCTCGGTATGAGCCTGGGCGCGGTGACCACCCTGGGGAACACAGGGCTGGCGGTGCTGGTAATTGTGGTGGCGCATGTGCTGGCTGCCGGGTTGACCCTGAAGTCGGTTACCAGCCGGTTACAGCGGATCCTCGATCTACGCCCTGATGCCTTCAGCGATGCGGTTGTTGCAAGAACCTACAGCGATGAGAGCGGCCTGTTTTCGCAGCTGGCCATGCTGATCATGAGCGAGAAGGCGCGGATTCGTACCGCCCTCGCACGTATCGATGACCAGGCGGAGCTGCTTTATGAGCAGACCCGGGTAAGCCATCGATACATCAATGAAGGGGCAGAGGCAATTGCCAGGCAGCGGGCAGAAACCGACCAGACTGCCTCCGCTGTGAATGAAATGACCGCTTCGATTCAGGAGGTGGCGGGTACTGTCAGCGAAAATGCCCGGGTGGCGGACGATACCAACCGTATGGCGGCTACCGGCAGTAAACGCAGTGGCGAGGCACTCACCGCCATCGAGCAGCTGGTAACCCGGGTGAACGGCATTGGTTCGGCGATAGAAAAGCTTGGTGCGTCCACCGAGAGTATCGGCGAAGCGGCCAGCCTGATCTCGGACATTGCCGAACAGACCAACCTGCTAGCATTGAATGCGGCTATTGAAGCCGCCCGGGCCGGCGAGCAGGGGCGTGGCTTTGCAGTGGTGGCGGATGAGGTCAGGTCCCTGGCACGCCGCACCCGGGATTCCACCGTGCGCATCCAGAATGTCATCGACGACTTCCGTAACCAGGTACAGGAAGCGGTGCAGGCTACCCGGGAAGGTGAACAGGATGCCGGCAAGGGCCTGAACAAAGTGCGGGAAGCGGAAACGTCCCTGCAGGAAATCGTGTCTTCCATTCAGGAGATCTCAGACAGTTTTATCAGCATGTCGGCCGCTTTCGAGGAGCAGAGCCAGGTCTCGGAGGAGATCAATCACCAGATAGTCAACATCGCCGAGCTGGCCGACCACAGCACCCAGAAAGCGGAATCCGCCAAGGAAAGCAGCAACCACCTCAGCGGCATGTCCAGTGGCTTGAAGGATCTGGTTTCCCGCTTCGTCAGCAAAAATGGCTAGTTCCTGACAACAGCACCGGCTGCGGTTGCGCTCCGGTGCTGTTGTCGACTGGCATCCTGTGCCCACTGCTGGCAAAATCCCGCCCCAATAGCCGAAGCGAGCCTTCGGTATACCTCTTAATATCGATTCATCAGCGAAAAGCACAGGATGAAACAATGACTGATTCAAGATCGACCCCGATCCATCGCGGCCTGTGGTCTTCCCGGATGGCTTTTATCCTGGCTGCGACCGGTTCGGCCGTCGGGCTAGGCAATATCTGGAAGTTCCCCTATGTGACCGGCGAGAACGGCGGCGGCGCTTTCGTGCTGGTCTACCTGTTGTGCATCGCCATCGTGGGTATTCCTATCATGATGGCGGAAGTGTTCATTGGCCGTAACGGCCGTCATAACCCCATCACCAGTTTTCGTCTGGTGGCCGAGCGGAACCTGGCGTCACCGGCATGGCGAATCTCGGCCATTGTGGGGGTACTGGCGGCCTTCATTATCCTGTCGTTCTACTCGGTAATCGGTGGCTGGGCCGCCTCCTACGTTGGCCACGCGGCCATGGGCGACTTTACCGGGCAGAGTGCTGACGCGATTGGCGAGCTGTTTGGTGGCCTGCTGGCCCGCCCGGTCACGCTGTTGATCTGGCACAGCATATTTATGGCATTGGTCATTTTTGTCGTGGCTCGTGGCCTCAAATCGGGCCTGGAGCGCGCAGTGACCATTCTGATGCCGGCATTGTTCGTGCTGTTGCTGGTTGCCGTTGGCTATGCCACCACCACCGGTCACTTCGGGGAAGCGGTTGCCTTCCTGTTTACGCCCGATTTCAGTGCCCTGACCGTGGACGGAGTGCTGGTTGCCCTGGGCCACGCGTTCTTTACCTTGAGTCTGGGTATGGCCATCATGATGGCGTATGGGTCCTACCTGGGGGATGACGTCTCAATCGGGCGTACGGCGGTGACCGTGTCGATTATGGACACGGTGGTGGCGCTGATGGCAGGCCTGGCGATCTTCCCGGTGGTGTTTGCCAACGGCCTGGAGGCCGGTGCCGGCCCCGGCCTGATTTTCCAGACCCTGCCCCTGGCCTTTGGCCAGATGCCAATGGGCAGCGTGTTCGGCGCCCTGTTCTTTGTGTTATTGCTGTTTGCCGCCTGGACATCAGCCATATCCCTGCTCGAGCCAGTGGTGGAATGGCTGGAAGACAAACTGATCTTTGGCCGTATCGGCAGTACCGTTGTGGTCGGGCTGGCCTGCTGGTTGCTGGGTATTGCGTCCATCCTGTCCCTGAACGAATGGTCCGGCTTTGCGCCTCTGGGTATGTTCGAGCGCTTCGAAGGCAATACCATCTTCGACCTGCTCGATTTCTTCACAGCCAATGTCATGCTGCCGTTGTCCGGCCTGCTGACCGCCCTGTTCGTTGGTTGGGTGGTGGCAAAAGAGTCTCTGCAGAGCAATCTGGCGCTGCAGGGAGGAAGCTTCACTCTCTGGTATAACCTGGTGCGCTTCGTAACGCCTGTTGCGGTTGCCATTGTGTTTGTCTACAACCTGCTGTCATAAGCATGTGGGCGTAGAGCAAATCAGGGCCCCAGAAAAACCCGGCCAAAAGACGGCCGGGTTTTTTTGTTTCTATTCGTCTGCCTCGGTAGCCCCGCGCAAAGCCTCAATGTGCGGCCGCACCGCCCGCTTGTCCGCTTCCGGCGCATTGGCAGCCTCCTTATACGCCGACATGGCTCCGCCCATCATTTCCCGCATCTGCTTTTTCTGGGCCTCGCTCATATTGGGGTTGTTGTCGATTTCCTCCATCGCTTTGGCCATTTCCTGGTTCACCTGGCCGGATTGCTCGCCCATTTCAAGGGCGCTCCAGGCATGGAAGATTCTGTCACCGGTTCTTCCCCACTGTTCGGCATTGGAAAAACCGTGCTGCTGTACCACATCTTCCAGTTGGTTATACATGTCATGGCCTTTCATCTGTTCAATGGAAGATGAAAATATACGGGACATATCCGGCATTTCTGCAGTGTCTTCTTCGTCAGAAAGGTCTTCTGTGAGTTCAGAAAATTCATCTTCCATGGTCTGAAGCTCTTCCAGGCTGCTGATGAACGCGCGGACTGTCTGGTCCGTCAGCGTTTCGGCATGGGCACCGAGAGGGGATAAGGCAAACAGGCAAACAATCGTCAGTAAGACGGGGTGTAATCGGCTCATGAGGGCATCTCCTTATGGTCAGGAACTCCCGGTTCCAGTGGCGGGAGTCCCCTAAAGGTAGTTCTCCGCCACCCAGCCCGCAACAGGCTGGCGTGGCGCTATCTTGTGGATCGGCTCAGAAGAACAGATCCGGCAGGTAGGTAGCGATTTCCGGAAACACCATAAGACAGCCAATACCGACGATCTGGATGATCACGAAGGGAATAACCGACCGGTAAATGTCGCTCATGGTTATGCCGGGTGGCACCACGCCTTTCAGGTAGAAAAGGTTGAACCCGAACGGTGGCGTCATATAACCGATTTCCATATTGATCACAAACAGGATACCGAACCAGATCGGATCAAAGCCCATGGAGGCAACGATAGGGGTAAACACCGGCAGGGTGATCAGCATGATACCAACCGGGTCCAGCACCATGCCCAACAGGAAGACAATCAGCATCATAAAGATGATGACAGCCCAGGGGCCACCGGGAATGGACTGGATCATACCTTCTATCATAGGCTGGGCACCCATGCTCTGGTAGGCGGCACTGAAAGCGTGTGCTGCAAACAGAATCCACATGATCATGCCGGTGAGCTTGAACGTCCGTATCGAGGCATCTTTGATGAGTTCGATGTTCAGGGCACGATAGACGGCGGCCGAGATCAACGCGCCAAGCACGCCCATCGCTGCCGCTTCCGTGGGCGTGGTGATGCCCCCGATGATCGACCCCAGTACCATGAACACCACCAGCATGGGCAGCAGTACGGAGCGCAGAGCCGCAAATTTTTCAGGCCAGGTGCCCCGTTCTTCTTTCGGCAGGTCCGGTGCCAGGTGCGGCTGCAGGTAGCAGCGGATCAGCACGTACGCCGAAGTAAGAACCATCAGCATGATGCCCGGCAATATGCCGGCCGCAAACATCTTGCCCACCGACACACCTGTAATGAGGGCATAGAGAATCATCAGGATGGACGGCGGGATGAGTACGCCCCAGCCCCCGCCGGTGTTGATGACACCAAGCACCATTTTCTTGTCGTAGCCACGCTCCAGCATGGCCGGCAGGGCGATGGTGCCCATGGCGACGACGGCTGCCCCGCTGATACCGACCATCGCTGCGAAAATCGCACAGATCATCAGTGTGCCAATCGCCAGACCTCCGCGGACACCGCCGAACCACAGGTGCATCATTCGGTAGAGGTCCCGGGCGACTCCGGTTCGCTCCAGGATCATCGCCATGAACACAAACAGAGGAATGGCGACCAGGGTAAAGCTTCCCATGGTGCTCCAGATCTGCGAAGCCACCAGGTAGAAGGAGTCGAAGCCCCAGGTAAAGTAGAGAAACACCACTGAAACGCCGCCAAGGACGAACGCCAGTGGCAGGCCCAGTACCAGGAAGAACAGCAGCGAGCCGAAGAACAGCAGGGTCATCACTTCAATGCTCATGCGTGGTCCTCCTGCACTTCTTTCGATTCAGGTTCGGGCTGGTAGTAACTGAGGTTGAAAGCAATGGCAATGTCCTGCAGCAGTTTCACAATACCCTGCAGGATCAGTAACAGGGTGGCGGCGGGGATAAAGGCTTTGACCGGCCAGATTGGAGGGTTCCAGGCCGAGTTCGATGTTTCCCGGCCACTAAAGGATTCCCAGGCCATGTCGAGGCCAAAGTAAAACAGCGCCAGCGTGAATATGAAAAACAGGATTGAGGTAAACAGGTCAAGAAAGGCCCGAGTACGGCGGCTGAACTTGGAGTAGACCAGATCCACATTGACGTGGCCGTTATGCGACAGCAGATAGCCACCGGCCATGAGACCGTAGATCCCGAAAAGCAACTGGGTCAACTCGCCGGTCCAGGACAGCGGCATTTGGAGCAGATATCGAAAAGCCACCCCTGTGAGCAATAACAGGAACATGACCATGACCAGATAGGAGAACCACCGGCCGAGCAGATTATTGAGCCGAGTCACTCCGGTCATGAATGCGGTTAGAGCGCGCATTTTGTCCCTCCGCCTTTAAGAGATTGATTGATAGGAATTCGAGCGCAAATAAAAACCGGGCGTAGTAGCGCCCGGTCCTGTTCTTGCCCGGTTACAGTCGGCCGAGTTGCTTCAGGTATTCCTTGACCATCTCAACGGCCTTCGCGGCGTTGTCGCTGGTCTTGGCTTCCTCGTCCCAGAACTTCTGGGCCGCTTCAAGCATATGGTCCTGAACATCTTGCGGAAGTGTGTTGATCTCAACGCCTTCCTCGGCTACGGCCTTCTGCAGCGTTACTTTTTCCTTGTGTTCGTACTCGTTGGTACGCACCCAGAATTGCTCTTTCAGAGCGTCCTTGACGGTGGCCTGCATGCCATCAGGCAGCGCATCGAGAGCTTTCTGGCTGACGATGATGACGTCGGTACCTGCTACGTTCAGGGCGGGTTTGACGTGATACTTCGCCACTTCGTACAGAGACATGCTGTAAGCCCCCTGAGCAGCACCCCAGTGGGCGCCGTCAACGATGCCTGAATCCAGCGCTGAGTAGAGCTCGGCACCGGTAATATAGGATGTGGCTGCACCGGCTTCATCCAGGAATTTCTCCAATGCGCCGGATGAGCGGATCTTGAGTTTCTTCAGATCCTCGACGCTTTTGATTGGCTCTTTGACCACCATCTCGGTCTGGTAGACCTTGTCAGTGGCCCAGTAGACGTTATGTTCAGCGGCTTCTTCCCTCAACATCTCCTCAAAACCCATGGCCATATGAAAATAAGCGGCTTCGGCAGGAGTCTGGAACGCCAGCGGCAAGCCGGATGCCACTCCGGCCAGGCTGATCTTGCTCTGAGCGTAAGCCGGAGAGATGGTGCCCATTTCCAGAATGCCACGGCTCACGGCGTTGAAGGTTTCTGTGGGCTTGAACAGGGCGCCAGATTCGTACAGCTCCAGTTTCAGGCGGCCATCGGTACGCTCTTCCAGAACATCCTTCAGTCGGCCCAGGCTATCCTTGTAAGAGGAACTGGCGCCTGGCCAGTGGGACTGAACCTTCCAAGTGATGGTTTCCTGAGCGGCCGCTGGCACGCTCATGAGGGCTGCACTCAGGCCCAGGGTCAGGGCTGAGGCATAAACAGTAAGGGTCTTTTGGGCGGTGGTTAGCATCTTCATTGTTGGACCTCGATCGTTATTGTGTTAATCGTCCCGTGCCTAGTTTCGCTCTGCAGAACATCCGGTTGCAGAATGAATCCTTGTATTCGAATCTATCACACGCTTTGCGTTTTGCAATAGGATAGAAGCGGATATTCTGTTACCGATCTCCATATCATAGATATGAGTATAGTGAGGATCGCCTAACGTGAAGCGACACATGTCCATTTCGTCATCCTATCCTTCACAGCCAGTAGGGTGCCCGAAGCTCCCGCTTCAAAACTTTGCCAATGGCGGAGCGGGGTAGTTCCCCCCGAACCTCAACGGCGGCCAGGCGCTGGGTTTTGCCCAGCTTGCTGTTGGCCCAGGCCAGCAGCTCTGTCTCGCTTTGTTCACGGCTCTCGGCTCCGGGTTCAAGCACCACCAGCCCCAGCGGCGTTTCCCCCCATAGTTCGCTGGGAATGCCGATAACAGCGGCATCGGCCACCGCCGGGTGTGACAGCAGTACCTTCTCCAGATCCACCGCGTAGATATTGAAACCACCGGAAATAATCATGTCCTTGCGGCGGTCGAGTATGTAGACGAAACCATCTTTGTCCACCCGCCCCATATCGCCGCTGCGGTAGAACACCAGGCCTTCCGGGCTGGTCCAGAGCATCTCCCGGGTCTGGTCGTCACGGTTGACGTAACCGCGCATCATGGAAATCGCGCGGCCGACGATTTCTCCGGTTTCGCCCCTTGGCAGCTCGTTGCCCTGTTCATCAATCACCCGCACCTCGGCACCCTCAGTCGGCACCCCCACCGAATCCCATTTGTCGGGGTGGGAGGCACAGTCCAGGCACGTGGATATGCCACCTTCGGTGAGGCCGTAGACCTCCCGGATGTTGCCGGGCCAGCGGGCCATGGCTTCGCGGATAACATCGGCGCGTAACGGTGCGCTGGTGCACAGCTTGAGCTGGAAAGAGGACAGGTCAAAACGGTCGAATTCCGGATCGGCCAGAATGCGCTGGTACTGCACCGGCACCAGCATGGCGTGGGTAACTCGGTGGTATTCAGCCAGCTCAAGAAAGCGTCGGGCGTCGAAGCGGGCCATCAGGATCAGGGTGCCGCCATAGAACAGCGTCGGCAACACCGACACCAGGGTGGTGTTGGAATACAGCGGCGTGGAGACCAGGTTCACCGCATTGCCGTCGAGGCCGAAGCGGCTCATGCGCATCATCTGGCGCTGGCGGAAGCGGTAATCGTGGAGAATGCCTTTGGGTGTTCCGGTGGTGCCTGAGCTGTAGATAATGTTGAACGGGTGATCCAGGCTCACCCTTGTTGGCCTGGCCTCTGCATCTATATTGCCGAGCCATTGGGCCAGGTTGGTCATCCTGCCGTCGCCATCTGTGCCCAGGCCAACGCATCCCGCCGTGGCGAGACAGTCCAGTTTGCCTTCCATGGCATCCAGCAGCTGCACATTCTGTTGGGAGACAAACAGGTAACGGGCGGCGCAGTCGTTGATCATCAGTGCAAGGCTGTCACTGCTGGCCATGCCGGATAACGGCGCCATGCAGCCGCCAGCCACCAGGGTGCCCAAATACACAGCCACCGCTTCGATGCGGTTCTCCGACAACAATGCAACGGTGTCGCCCTCTTCCAGACCATCTGCCCGCAACCGGTTCGCAATGCGGTTGGCAAGGTGCACCAGTTCGCGCCAGGTGACACTGCCCTGGTCGTCAATCAGTGCTGTCTGGCGAGGGCGTTTCGCAGCGAGATCCTGGATGCGCTCACCGATGGCTTCCATGGTTTCTTCGGGGTCCACCGGAGCGTGTACTGGCATTTGCATCAAGCTTTCCATTTTTTGGCCTCTCGGTGTTATCGTGTTTTACTTAGTGAAATTTACTTTCGTTTATATTGACTCAAAACCGGAAGGCGTGACAAATTACCTCGTAGAGAATTTTATGACGACGCGAATAAACGACAACAAGGAGCATCGGCATGGGACGTTTCGATAACCGGGCAGCCATTGTCACCGGAGCCGGCAGCGGCATTGGCAGAGCCACCGCGGTACGTCTGGCGCGCCAGGGTGCGCGGGTGATGATGGTGGACCGCTCTGAGGCTGGTCTGCTGGATACCGAAAGCCTGTTGCCAGAGGGTGCGCAGGCGCTGCGACGGATTGGCGACGTGGCTGATGAGTCCCAGGTCAAGGCACTGGTGGACGAAGCAGCCGAAACGTTCGGCAAGATTGACGTGCTCTGCAACATCGCTGGCATCGCCAGTACCGGCAATGGACACCCTGATATCACGCGCAATGACCGGGAAGAATGGGAGAAGGTGCTGTCGGTAAACCTGATTGGCACCATGCTGTTCATCAAACACGTGGCTCCCCATATGCAGGCTCGCCAGCTCGGCTCTATCGTTAATACCGCCTCCGTTGCGGGCATCCGCTCAGGCGCTGGAGGCAATGCCTACAGTGCGTCCAAGGCGGGGGTGATCAACCTCACCATGACCGCCGCCTGCGATCTTGGTAAGGACAATGTGCGGGTGAACGCGGTATGCCCGGGGCTGGTGGAAACCGGCATGACCCAGGCTGTGTTTGACTACGCCCGCACCCACGAAAAGGCCCACAAGCTGGGCTCACGGTGTGAGTTGCGCCGCTACGGCGCGCCGGACGAAATTGCCGCGGCAATTCTGTTTCTGGCCAGCGACGACGCCAGTTACATCACCGGTCAGGCCCTGGCTGTGGACGGGGGGAACACCGCTTCTTTGAATCTGCCGGGGATGAAAGTGTAATGAGTGAGCAAGAACCACTGTTTGCTGATGGAACTGACTTGCCGGGCTTCCACAGCCTGCTGGGGTATCGTCAGGTCTCCTGGGAAGAAAATGAAGCAGTGCTCGAACTGGAGCTGCAGTCACACCACCTCAACCTGGGCGGAGTGATTCACGGAGGTGTGCTTACCTCGCTGCTGGACATTGTGCTGGCTCAGGCGGGCACTTATTGCCCTTATCCCGGGCGGATGCGCAAAGCCATTACCCTGACACTCACTACCACCTTCACCGGCCAGTGTTCTGGCGGCACCATAAGGGTCACAGGCCGTAAGCGCGCCGGTGGCACCCGAATATTCAACAGCACCGGCGAGGTCCATGACGATAAGGGCAACCTGCTCGCTATCGCCGAGGGTACGTTCCGGATTCGATCCGGCAGTGACAAGCCTGAGGGCGTTCCGATCTGACGGACCGGTTACCGACTCAATGCCAACACCAAGAGGAAGCGGACATGTTTGAACTCTCTGACAAAGCGAAAGAACTGCAGGCGCAGTTGAACGAGTTCATGGATGCTTACATTTATCCCAATGAGCACAAACACCATGAACAGGTCGAGCAGGCGGAGAACCGCTGGGCTCCGGTACCCATCATTGAGGAGCTGAAGGTCAAAGCCAAGGCAGCCGGCCTGTGGAACCTGTTCCTGCCGGAAAGCGAATTCGGGGCCGGGCTCACCAACTACGAGTACGCCCACCTGTGTGAGGTCATGGGTCGCTCCGCCATGGCGCCGGAGGTGTTCAACTGTTCCGCGCCGGACACCGGCAACATGGAAACCATTGCCCGTTACGGTAATAAAGAGCAGCAGGATAAATGGCTGAAGCCCCTGCTTGATGGGGAGATCCGTTCCTGTTTTTCGATGACGGAACCGGACGTGGCGTCTTCTGATGCCACTAACATTGCCTGTGAAATTCGCCGTGATGGTGATGAGTACGTGATCAATGGCAAAAAGTGGTGGTCGTCCGGAGCCATGACCACGACGTCGAAAATTGCCATCGTGATGGGCAAGACTAACCCGGAGGCGGAGAAGCATCAGCAGCAGTCAATGATTCTGGTGCCGCTGGATACCCCGGGCGTGAAGATGATTCGTCCGCTGACGGTGTTCGGCTATG
This sequence comes from Marinobacter denitrificans, assembly GCF_008795955.1. Classification (GTDB taxonomy): domain Bacteria; phylum Pseudomonadota; class Gammaproteobacteria; order Pseudomonadales; family Oleiphilaceae; genus Marinobacter; species Marinobacter denitrificans. The sequence goes on along the minus strand of NZ_VMHN01000009.1, from coordinate 45,395 downwards.
ACCATGCACCTCACGGTCACGCTGAAATCCATTACGAGAACGTGCGGGTGCCGGTGGAGAACCTGTTGCTGGGTGAGGGCCGTGGGTTCGAGATCGCCCAAGGCCGCCTCGGGCCGGGTCGGATTCACCATTGCATGCGCACCATCGGCGTTGCCGAGCGGGCACTGGAACTGATGTGTAAACGCGCCAATTCCCGTGAAGCCTTTGGCAAGCCACTGTCCAGCTTTGATTCCATCCGCAAGGATATTGCCCGCAGTCGCATCGAGATTGAGCAAGCACGGCTGATGACCCTGAAGGCGGCGCACATGATGGACACCGTCGGCAACAAGGTGGCCCGTCAGGAAATTGCGATGATCAAGGTGATTGCGCCGAGCATGGCGCTGAACGTCATTGACCGTGCCATTCAGGTTCACGGTGGTGCCGGTGTATCCCAGGATACTTTCCTGGCCGAAGCCTGGGCCAAGGTGCGGACCCTGCGCCTGGCGGATGGGCCTGATGAGGTGCATCTGGATTCTGTTGCCAAGATTGAGCTTCGCCAATATCGCTAAACCCATAACCTCTGAATCGGGGGGAGAGCGGCCGAGGGGATGTCCTTCCGGGACACGCCGTGAATACGTCCATGTAGGCTCGTAAAAAACATCCATGTTTTTTACGGTCCCGGAAGGACACCCCCTCAGCCACTCCCACGCTTCAGTGCATGAGGATCAAATATGTCTAACCCACTTTTTGACATGACCGGCAAAGTCGCCTTGATCACCGGCTCTACCAAAGGTATCGGCCGCGCCATCGCAGAGGAAATGGCCAGGCTGGGTGCAAAAGTCGTGATTTCCAGCCGCAAGGCCGACGCCTGTGAGCAGGTGGCCAACGAACTGAAACAACAGGGCTACGAGGCCATCGCCATCCCCTGCCATGTCGGCAGGAAAGAAGACCTGCAGAACCTGGTGGATAAAACCAATGAAGCCTGGGGCCCCATCGACGTATTGGTGTGCAATGCCGCCACCAACCCGGTCTACGGCACCACGGCCGAGATGACCGACGAGGCCTGGGACAAGATCATGGACACCAACGTCAAAGGTACGTTCTGGCTGACCAACATGGTACTGCCGCAGATGGCTGAAAAAGGCGAAGGCGCGGTTGTGCTGTTGTCCAGTATTGCCGGTATCCGCGGTAACACCACCATCGGTACCTACGGCGTTTCAAAGGCAGCGGAAGCAGCATTGGCCCGCAACCTCGCGGTTGAGTGGGGCCCGAAAGGCATTCGCGTCAACAGCATCGCTCCTGGGCTCATTAAAACCGACTTCGCAAAGGCCCTGTGGGAAGACCCGGTGCGCGTCAAACGTGCGGAGGACAAAACTCCTTTGCGCAGAATAGGTGATCCGGTAGACATCGCCGGCCTGGCCGTTTTCCTGTCAACAAAGGCAAGTGCGTATATCACGGGCCAAATCATCGTAGCCGACGGTGGTGAGACCATTTGCTGAGGACGCCTTCAAGAGTGGGGAGGCCGGCGGATGGGGTGCCTTTCTTCCGGGAAAAAGAACTCGCTGCGCTCAGACACCTTTTTCCCTGCATAAAGGCACCCCACCCACCGTCCGCGGAACTGTTTGCAGGCCGTGACGCTTAAAGATAACGAAGGTTGAAATGAATAATGAGTATGAGCCCGGAATTGGTAGAGGTTCTGCCAGCACATAAGTTTGAGGAATCCAGGCTTCTGGCTTGGCTTCAAAAAGAGATTCCAGGGATAGGGAGCCGCATGGAGGTGCAGCAGTTTCAGGGCGGGCAGTCCAATCCAACCTTTCTGCTGGGCACCGACAAGGGCCAGTACGTGCTGCGCAAAAAGCCACCCGGCAAGACTTTGCCTTCGGCTCATATGGTTGAGCGGGAATACAAGGTGATGCGTGCACTGTCAGAACACACCACTGTGCCGGTCCCGAAAACCCGGGCCCTTTGTGAAGACAGCAGCATTATTGGTACGCCGTTCTACGTCATGGATTATCTGGAGGGCCGTATCGTCAGCCATCCGGCGCTACGGGCACTGGATCGTTCGGAACGATTGCCGGCTCATCGGTCCGCCATCGATACCCTGGCGGCGTTGCATTCGGTGGATGTGAATCAGGTCGGTCTTGGGGATTACGGTCGCCCGGAGGGCTATGTGGCACGGCAGGTGTCCCGGTGGACCAAACAGTACCTGGCGGCCAAGACCGATGATATGCCGGCGATGGACAAGCTCATGGAGTGGTTGCCGGAAAACCTGCCTTCCACCGACGAGTGTGCCATCGCCCACGGCGACTACCGTTTTGGCAATCTGATGCTGGCTCCGGACAAACCTGAGGTCATCGCCATTCTGGACTGGGAACTCTCTACGCTCGGGCATCCGCTGGCGGACCTGGCCTATTACTGCTTGCCGTATCACCTGCCTTCGGACATGGAAGGCATGCGCGGGCTGCAGGGCGAGGATCTGGAAGCCCTGGGTATTCCCGACGAGCAGCAAACCATCGCGCGCTACTGTCAGCAGAGCGGCCGTGACGGCATTGCCGACTGGCATGTATTCCTGTCGTTTTCGCTTTTCCGTCTTGCATCCATTGTGCAGGGTGTCTACGCCCGCGCGTTGCAGGGCAATGCCGCCAACGCCGATGCGTTACAGGTTGGCAAGCGGGCCAGTCTGCTGGCGGAGGCTGGCTGGCGGATTGCCAATGAAGGGGAGCGATCATGAATGAGCCCATCGTCAAACGCATTCTGATCACCAACGACGACGGCATTAACGCGCCGGGCCTGAAAGTGCTGGAACAGATTGCCCGTAATCTGGCCGAGGAAGTCTGGGTGGTGGCGCCGGAGCATGATCGCAGTGGTGCCGGCCAGAGCATTTCCATTCACGATCCGTTGCGGGTGTATGAGCAGGGTGACAAGCGCTATGCGGTGTCCGGCACGCCGGCGGACTGCGTGCTGTATTCGCTGGCCCAGTGGTTCGGGGAAACGCCGCCGGATCTGGTGCTGTCGGGGGTGAACTGCGGTGCGAACATCAGTGACTCGGTGCAGTACTCCGGCACCGTGGGCGCAGTGCTCAGTGCCGAGCATATGGGCATACCCGCCATCGCGCTGAGTCAGGCTTTTCTGAGCCGGGAAGGGGTGGACTGGTCGCCAGTGTCCATGTTTGGAGAGTCTGTGGTGCGCCAATTGTGGCAGCCGGGGCAGTGCCATGCCTGGAACGTGAATTTCCCGGCCTGCGAGGCGGCGGTGATCAGTCAGGCACGTTTGTGCAAGCAATCCAACGGATCGATCCAACGAGCCCGCCTGCTTGCGGGTCAGGATGCCCGCAGCTTGCCGTACTGGTGGCTGGGGTTTGATCGCAGCTCCCGCCACATTGTGGCACCCGATGAAGACGTCAGCGTATTGCGGGACCAGGCTGTCGCCATCACGCCGTTGCGCCACCAGGAGCTTCTGCCCGGCGCCACCCACATATTTGATCTGGCCGCCACGGCGGCTCACTGAACCGGATAAGGGGATTATAACAATGACATTTACACGCCATTACGCCGTTTGGCCGAAAGAACTGCCCAAGAGCATGGCGCTGCCCCAGACCAGCGTATATACCAATCTGGAAATTTCTGCGTGGCGTTATCCGGATCGCACCGCGATCATTTTCTACGATGCGCCGATGACCTACAGCCGTCTGTTCCAGGAAGTGGAAACGATGGCCGGGTACCTGCAGGCGCAGGGCGTTGGAAAAGGCGACCGGGTGTTGCTGTACATGCAGAACTCGCCCCAGTATGTGGTTGCCTATTACGCCATTTTGCGAGCAGATGCGGTAGTGATTCCGATCAACCCGATGAACCGGGCGGCGGAGCTGGAGCATTACGTGGCCGATACCGGTGCGAGTGTCTGCCTGGCGGGTCAGGAGCTGGCCGGCTTTATTGCCCCTCTGCTGGAAACCACCGATCTGAACCATATCGTGGTGGCCTCCTATAGCACATACATTGCCCCCGCCACCGATCTGGATCTGCCGGCGGAAGTCGCTGCGCCGGCCTGGTCGCAGGAGGTGGCCGGTGTGGTGAGCTGGGAGCAGGCACTGGCAACAGGTCTCACGCCGTCTGCCCACACCGCCGGGCCGGACGATCTCGCGGTGATTCCCTACAGCTCCGGTACCACTGGCGCACCCAAGGGCTGCATGCATACCCATCGCAGCGTGATGGCTACGGCCGTGCACCGGGCGTTCTGGAACCTGAGCACCGCCAATACAGTGCAACTGGCCACCTTGCCGTTTTTCCACGTCACCGGCATGACCGGTTCCATGAACAGCCCGATCTACAGTGGCTCTACCTCCGTCATCATGACCCGCTGGGATCGCACCACCGCCGCCCGGCTCATCGAGCGTTACCAGGTCACTGGCTGGACCAATATCGTCACCATGGCGGTGGATTTCCTGTCCAATCCCGACATTGGACAGTACGACCTGACCAGCCTCAATACCATCGGTGGTGGCGGCGCAGCCATGCCGGAATCGGTGGCAGCCAAGCTCAAGACCATGACGGGGCTGGATTACATCGAGGGTTACGGGCTCTCGGAGACCATGGCGGCCACTCATATCAACCCGTCGGATCACCCCAAGCCCCAATGCCTGGGTATCCCCGTTTTCGATGTCGACAGCCGCATCATCGACGTGGAAACCCTGGAAGAGAAAGGTCCGGGGGAAGTGGGGGAAATTGTCTCCAATGGCCCACAGGTAACCCAGGGCTACTGGAAGCGCCCTGCGGAAACGGAAGCTGCGTTTGTGGAGATCGACGGGAAACAATTTTTCCGCACCGGGGATCTCGCCTATTACGACGAAGAGGGTTACTTCTTCATGGTGGATAGGGTCAAGCGGATGATCAACGCCTCAGGTTACAAGGTCTGGCCCTCGGAAGTGGAAGGGCTGATGTACCGGCACCCGGGTATCCACGAGGTGTGCATTATTTCTTCGCCGCACCCCAAGCGAGGAGAGACCGTGAAGGCGTGCATCGTACTGACGCCGGAAGCCGATGGCACCACCTCGGAAGCGGACATCGTCAGTTGGTGCAAGGAGCAGATGGCGGCTTATAAGGTGCCTGAAATCATTGAATTTGTGGAGGAATTGCCGAAATCGCCTACCGGAAAACTGATGTGGCGGGCGCTTCAGGAAGAGGAGTGGAAAGGTAAAGCTTGAGGCTCGATTTCGATGCACGTATTCCGCATTGCGAAACTACATTCTAAATATTGACATATGAGACGTTCGGTGTAATTGTTTCAGTATGCTGACGCAGGGCCGGATGGTTCTGCGCAAAACCGCATGAATTGCAACAACAACAAAACAGCGGAGGAGCACACTTGAGCCTTTTCTTGCAACAGATCATCAACGGGTTAACCCTGGGGAGTATCTACGGTCTCGTAGCCCTGGGGCTGACACTGGTCTACGGAATACTCCATATACCGAACTTCGCACATGGCGCGCTGTATATGGTCGGGGCATTTATGTCCTACTTCTTCATGGTGGACCTGGGAGCTCATTACTGGGTCGCCATGGCAGGGTCGGCGGCTGTTGTTGCCATACTTGCGATATTGTGTGAACGCCTGGTATTCCATCCTTTAAGGCACTCCCCGCCAATCCACGACAAGATCGCCGCCATCGGCATTCTGCTGTTTCTGGAAGCGGTGGTGCAGATGTTCTGGGGCTCGGATTTCCGCCGCATGTCCTCCCCCTACAGCGGCATCCTGAACTTTGACGGGCTGATCATTCCAGAGCAGCGGCTGCTGATCATTGCCGGTGCCTTCGTGCTGGTGGTGGCACTGCAACTGTTCCTGCGCAAGACCATGACCGGTGCGACCATCATCGCCATGGCCCAGAGCCGCGACGGCGCCTTCCTGGTCGGCATTGATGCCAACCGTGTGGCGATGATGACCTTTGCCATCTCCGGGATACTGGCCGCGTTTGCCGCGACCCTCTACGCACCGATCAATCTGGTGTACCCCGCCATGGGCCATCTGGTGATCATGAAGGCCTTTGTCATCATCATTCTGGGTGGCATGGGCAGCGTTCCCGGCGCCATCGTCGGGGGCATGATCATCGGTTTTGCCGAAGCGTTGGGTGGCTTTTATATCTCCACGTCCTACAAGGACATCATTGCCTTTGGCCTGCTGGTGCTGATTCTGTCCGTCCGTCCACAGGGCCTGTTCGCGAAGGGGGCGCACTGATCATGTTCAAACTTGCTTCTCTGCTCATGACGCCTGCAGCCAAGTACCTGATGCTGGCCTTTGCCGTGCTGTTCCCGCTGGTTGCGGCGAACGAATACCAGGTTTACGTCATGGCCACCGCCTTTGTCTGGGCGATAGCGGTCTATGGCCTGAACATCATCACTGGCTTCTGCGGCCAGCTGAACCTGGCCCACGGCGGCTTTTTTGCCATCGGTGCCTATACCCTCGGCCTGCTTACGGCCGATTATGGCTGGAGTTTCTGGCCGGCTTTCGCCGGTGCCCTGGTCATGACGGCGGTGCTGGGGTTCCTGGTGGGCATTGTCTCGCTGCGCCTTAAAGAGCATTACTTCGCAATTTTCACCCTGTGCGTGGGCTTCATCATCTACCTGCTGATCGACAAGTGGGAAGAGCTGACTCATGGTGCTATTGGTGTCCGGGATATCGATGCCCCCTACGGCTTTGGGCTGGTTGATTTCACCGACACCACGCCCTTCTACTATCTGGTACTGGCATTTCTGGTGTTTGCGATCTGGTTCATGGGGCGTTTATCGAAGTCCCTGCTGGGTCGCACTTTTATTGCCATCCGCAACGGCGACGAGCTGGCCCAGTCCCTGGGTATCAACCTCATGCGCAATAAAGTCCTGGCGTTTGTGCTATCCACCACCTACGCCGGCCTGGCGGGCGCGCTGTATGCCGGCATGGTGCGTTTCATCGGCCCGGAAGAGGCCAACGTCCAGCATACGTTCGACATGATCACCTACCTGCTGGTGGGCGGTATCGGCACCATTATGGGACCGCTGCTGGGCACAATCGGTCTTGTGTGGATTACCCAGTCGCTGCAGTTCCTGGAAGAGTACCGGATGATCATTTTCGGCCCGCTGCTGGTACTGCTGGTGATCTTCTTCCCCCGTGGCATTACCGGCTCGTTCCTGACCTGGATGCACCGCAAGTCCCAGGCACTGGGCCCTGCGAAGAAGCGCCAGACAAGCAAGGTAAACACCGCACAGTCCAGGGAGGCAGAAAGCAATGCTTAAGGTAGAACATCTGACCAGAATGTTTGGCGGCCTGGCGGCGGTGAACGACGTATCGGTGGAATTCGAAACCGGAAAGATCAACGCCATTATCGGCCCCAACGGTGCCGGCAAGAGCACTTTCTTTAATCTGATCTCGGGCCTCCACCAGCCTACCTCGGGCCGTATCCTGCTGGATGGCACGGACGTAACCAGGCTTCCCAGCGATCAGGTAGCGCGGTTGGGCGTCGGCCGGACCTTCCAGACCACCAACCTGTTCGAACAGGCCACGGTGCTGGACAACCTGATCGTGGGGCATCGCCTGCGCACCCGGTCCGGACTATGGGACGTGCTGATCAACAGCAAACGCCTGCAGCGGGAGGAAAAGGCCGCGCGTGAGAAAGCCATGGAAGTGCTGGAGTTTGTTGGGTTGACCCATGTGGCCGGCCAGTTCATCGCGGATATTACCCAGGAAGAACGCAAACGGGTGGCTTTTGCGCTGGCGCTGGCGACGGATCCCAAGATCGTACTGCTGGACGAGCCGGCAGCCGGGATCAACCCGGAAGAGACTGTCGGTTTTGCCGCTCTGATGCGGAAAATGGTGGATGAAAGAGGCCTCACCGTGTGCCTGATCGAGCACAAGATGGACATGATCATGAGCCTGGCAGACAAGATCATGGTGCTGGACCATGGCGAAAAGATTGCCGAGGGCACCCCCGAAGAAGTGCGTAACAACCCGGCGGTGATCGAAGCCTATCTGGGAGGTGACGAAGATGCTGCAGCTTGAACATGTGGATGTCTGCTACGGCAGCTTCAAGGCCCTCACCGATATCTCCATGACCGTGGAAACCGGCGAACTGGTAGTGCTGCTGGGAGCCAACGGCGCCGGTAAAACCAGTCTTTTTAACGCCATCAGTGGGCTGGTTAAACCGGCCTCTGGTGCCATCCGGTTTGAGGACAAACAGCTCAACGGCATGAAAGCCAGCGCTATTGTCGCCAGCGGCGTGGTGCAATGCGCTGAAGGGCGCAAACTGTTTCCCCAGATGAGCGTGATGCAGAACCTGATGATGGGTGCTTACGTGCACCGCCGGGATCGCCAGGGTAACAAGAAGCGCCTTAATGAGGTGCTGGAGCTGTTTCCGATACTGGCGGACAAGGCCAGTGAAGCGGCGGGTTCGCTGTCTGGAGGCCAGCAACAGATGGTGGCCATCGGCCGTGCCCTCATGAGCCGGCCACGGCTGCTGATGCTTGATGAGCCATCCCTCGGGCTGGCCCCGCTGGTGGTCCGGCAGGTGTTCGAAACCATCAGCCAGATCAACAGTCTGGGGACAACCGTGCTGCTGGCTGAGCAGAATGCCTTTGCTGCCCTGAAAATTGCCCACCGGGCCTACGTTATGGAAAACGGCCATCTCGTGATGGAAGGAGACCGGGAAGCAATGCTTGGCAATGAACAGGTTCGCAAGGCGTACATCGGGGCCTGACCGGCCTGGAAGATAAAAACGGAGTGACACGCACAACACAACCAGGAGAGAACAATGACAATAGCCAGAAAACTGGGCCAGGCTGTCGCAACAGTGACCCTTGGCATGAGCCTGTCCGCCGGCGCACTGGCCGGTGAAGTGAACATCGGATTTACCGGCCCGCTGAGTGGCGGGGCCGCACTTTACGGTGAGAACACGCTGTCAGGGCTGCGGATGGCGGTGGACGAGATCAACGCCGCTGGCGGGTTTGACCTGAACGGCGAGAAAACCACCGTCAACCTCGTGTCGCTGGATGATCGCTACTCGCCATCCCAGGCGGCCACAAACGCCAAGCGCCTGAAACAGGAGTCTGAGGTGTCGGCCGTGTTCGTGCCGCATTCCGGCGGCATTTTTGCCCTGCAGGATTTCAATGAGAAAGATGATTTCCTGGTGATGGCCTATTCCAGCGTACCGAGCATCACCGAAAAGGGAAACACCCTGACCCTGCGTATTCCGCCTACCTTCGATGGGTATGTAAAAGCCTTCACGGACTACGCGCTTGAGCATCAGGGCAAGAAGCTCGGCATGGCTGGTGCTACCCACGAGTACGCCAAGATCTGGGCCACCATGATGAAGGAGGAGTGGCAGGACAAGGGTGGTGAGGTAGTGGCCGACAACCCGATGGATTACAACAAATCCGCAGATTTCTTTACCGGCGTCAGCCGCATTATCTCGGAGAGTCCGGATGTCATGTTTGTCGGCGGCGCCTCCGAACCCACCGGGCTGGTTGTACAGCAGGCGCGGCAGATGGGCTTCCAGGGTGGGTTCATCGTGATGGATCAGGCCAAGATAGATGAAGTTGCTGATGTAGCCGGTGGTCTCGACATGGTGGAAGGGGCCATCGGCGTGGTTCCATTGAGTGTCTATGAAACCCCTGCAGCCCAGGACTTCATTAAGCGCTATAAGGCGGAATACGACAAAACCCCTGGCTCTGAAGCGGCCTACAACTACCTGGCGCTGCATGCGCTGGTGGAAGCCATGGACGCCACCGACTCCACAGACCCGAAAACCATCCGTGCAGCCGTGGGCGATGCCCTGAAAAACATGGAGGCCAGCAAGAACCCGTACGAAGTCAATGAAGTGACCGAGAACGGTGGCTTTGTTACCGAAACCACCCTGGCAGTGGTCAAGGACGGTGAGATTGTTCAGGAGGAAATTGACTGAGCATCACCGTTGCCTGAACAAAAAAAGGGGCCTATGGGTATGGGCCCCTTTTCTACGTTATGACGGCAGTAAGGCTACGCTACGTACATGACAAGATTCTCTGCCACACAGGCCGGCTTGTCCTCGCCCTGGATTTCCACCGTGGTGCGGTAGCACGCCATGGTGCGCTGATCGTCCACCCTGGTCACATCCAGCAGTTCCATCTTGCTCCGGATAGCCGCCCCGGACTTCACTGCGGCGGGGAAGCGTAGTTTGTCTATCCCGTAGTTGATGCTGGCGCTTTTGCCCTGCACATCAATCACCTGCTGATTCAACAGGGGGATCAGGGAGGCCGTCAGAAAACCGTGGGCCACAGTACTCTTCCAGGGCGATTCACGCCTTGCCCGTTCGACATCCAGGTGAATCCACTGATGATCGCCGGTGGCATCCGCAAACGCCTGAATCATCTCCTGGGTCACGGTTTTCCAGGGGCTGTGGCCGATCAAAGTCCCTGTGTGTTTTTCCAGATCCTTCAGCTCAACGGAAAGCATGCCTGCATCCTTGAATCGATGGTTAAAGCAGAAACAAAATCACACGGCGTATCCGGGGTTCTTGCTGTCCAGAAGCCGTACCAGGGCCGGCCAGGTCAGGGCCGCTGCCCCACCCAGCGCCTGAGACTGATCGGCCGTGGTCCTGATGGCCTGTTCCGAAGGCATATAGGTCGGCCCACAGCTCTGGGCCTTTACCTGAATCTCACAGGCCTTCATCAGGAAATACAGATAGGTGAACGTCTCCGGCACGTCTTTCCCGGCTGTCAGCACACCGTGGTTCCTCAGCAGCATCATTGACTTGTCCCCCAGATCACTGATCAGCCGCTCCCGCTCGTCCAGATCCAGGGCTACGCCTTCGTAATCGTGGTAGCTCAGGTGGTTCAGGCACAGCATTGCTGTCTGGCTCAGGGGCAGCAGGCCATCGCGGTGGGCAGACACCGCTACGCCATCGGGCGCATGCAGGTGCATCACTGCGCCGGCATCTTCCCGGTCCATGTGCACCGCGCTGTGAATGGTAAAACCAGCCGGATTCACACGAGCGAGGCCGCCGGATTCCAACACCTGCCCGTCCCGGTCCACTTTCACCAGCGACGACGCGGTAATTTCATGGAACAGCAGCCCATAAGGGTTGATGAGGAAATGGTGCTCCGGGCCAGGCACACGTGCGGACAGATGAGTGAAGACCAGGTCGTCCCAGCCAAACAGCGCCACCAGCCGATAGGCGGCAGCCAGTTCGGTGCGTACTTTCCACTCGGCCTTCTTCAGGTCCTGTTGTCCGGACTGGTCGCTTGCGGTTGTCATGGTGATCTCCCTGGTCTGTCAGCTTGCCTGCAACAGGGCAGCGTAACGCTCCAGATGGAAGTCGTCATCGCCCAGCTGGTGATTGATGGCGATCAGTCGCTTGGCGTAATGGGCAAAGTTGTATTCCCAGGTCATGCCGATACCGCCGTGGGACTGGATGCCTGCCTCGGAAATAAACTGACCGGCACGGCCAATCACGTTCTTGGCGGCGGCCAGCACACGACGCCGTTCATCGTTCTGTTCACTGTCAGCAACGCTGGCAGCGAGTATCGCCATGGAGCGAGCCTGCTCCAGCTCCGACATCATGTCCACCATGCGGTGCTGCAGAACCTGGAATTTGCCGATGGGTACGCCAAACTGCTTGCGCTGTTTGAGGTATTCCAGCGTCAGCTCGTTGGCCACCTCCATTACGCCCACAGCCTCGGCACACAGGCCAGCAATGGCACGGCCGGCCTGGTACTCGATCACCTCGCCAGCCTTGCCTTCTTCACCCAGCAAGCTGTCTGCCCCCACCTGGACATTGTTTAGGGTGATATCGCAACCCTTCGCGCCGTCGATGGTGGGGTAGGTACGACGTTCAACACCGTTGGTATCCGGGCTCAGGGCAAACAGGCTGATACCCTCGGCATTGCGGGTATCGCCCGAAGTACGGGCGGAGACCACAATCACGTTGGCGCAGTGGCCACCGATTACTACCGCCTTGCGACCGTTAAGTATATAGCCCTCTCCGCTTTTTTCGGCGCGGGTTTCTACGTTGTTCAGGTCGTAGAAGCTCTGGGGCTCCTGCAGGCCCACCGCGGCTTTCAGTTCGCCGCTGGCGATACCGGCCAGCCAGTTTTCTTTCTGGCTGTCGTTGCCTGCGTGGGCGATCAGGCCGCCACCGAGAACGATGGACTGAAGGTACGGCTCCAGGCACAGGCCGCGGCCCAGCTCAGCCATCACTGACTGTACTTCCACGCCTCCGCCGCCGAAGCCGCCAAGCTCCTCGGAAAACGGCACAGCCGTCAGGCCCAGTTCGCTGAGCTGATGCCAGAAATCGGCGCTGAAGCCCAGGTCGGTTTCGCTGAACGCCAGCCGTTTTTCGAAACTGTATTCACCGCGCACCAGGCGGGCCACGGTGTCCTGCAGCATCTGCTGCTCTTCGTTGAGTTGGAAATCCATGGTCGCCTCCTTAAAGCCCGAGAATCATTTTCGACACGATGTTTTTCTGGATCTCGTTGGATCCGCCGAAAATCGACAGTTTGCGGTTGTTGAAGTACTGGGCGGACAGGGGCGCTGCGTCCTTGTCGGACAGGAATTCGCCGTCGTAGTCCAGGTCCATCTCTTCTTCCACAAATGGAAGGGCGTAGGGACCGATGGCGCGGCGGGCCAGATCATTGATCGACTGCCGGATCTCCGTGCCCTTCACTTTCAGCATTGAGCTTTCCGCGCCCGGTACCCCGCCCCCTTCGACGGAGGCAATGATGCGCAGGTTACTGATGGCAGCGGCAGTGAGGTCGATCTCCACCCTGGCGATACGCTGGCTGAAGGACGGATCCTCAAGCAGCGGTTTGCCATTTTTCAGCCGGCGGCTGGCGAGTTGCTTGAGATGCGAAAGCGCCGCCTTGGACATGCCGATACCGGCCAGGCCGGTGCGCTCGTAGGTGAGCAGGAACTTGGCGTAGGTCCAGCCCTTGTCTTCTTCGCCGACGAGGTTTTCTACCGGTACTTTGACGTCCTCGAAGAACACTTCGTTGACTTCGTGTTCTCCGTCCAGGGTGATGATCGGCCGCACGGTAATTCCCGGCGTGTCCATATCGATCAGCAGGAAGGAGATACCCTCCTGGTTCTTGACCTCGGTATTGGTGCGGACCAGGCAGAAGATCATGTTGGCGTACTGGCCCAGGGTGGTCCATGTCTTCTGGCCATTGACGATGTAATGGTCGCCGTCCCGCACGGCGCGGGTCTTGAGGGAAGCCAGATCGGAGCCGGCGCCGGGCTCGGAATAGCCCTGGCACCACCAGTCCTCACCGCTGAGGATGCGCGGCAGGTACTTCTGCTTCTGGTCTTCGTTACCGAATTTGATGATCACCGGCGCTACCATGTTCACCCCGAACGGGATGGAGCGGGGAACACCATAACGGCAGGATTCTTCATCCCAGATGTGCTTCTGCACCGGCGTCCACTTCACACCGCCGTACTCTTCCGGCCAGTGGGTTGCGTACCAGCCTTGCTCGCAGAGGATTTTCTGCCACCGCTGGTGGTCCTCTTTCGACAGGCGGCGGAATCCTTTTACTTTGGCGGCGATGTCCGCCGGCAGCTTCTCATCCAGGAACGCTCTTACCTCGTCACGAAAGGCAAGTTCCTCGGCCGTGTAGTTCATGTTCATGGGATAAACCTCGTCAATGCATTACAGCGAAAATATATACCGCATAGCAGAATTACTCAATGATTATTCATCCGTTGTCTTTGTGTCAATGCAATGGAACAAGAAAACACAGAGTAATTACGGCTTTCATTAAAATTTGGTTTCATCGACTTGTGAATAAAAAAATGATTGTCTACATTCTAAACACGGAAGTTGGTACTGCTATGCGAAACCAATTCGTAGCGTATTACCGCAGAGCGAAACAAAAGGATTGATTTGGCGTTTTCAGTGCCGGCACCGGAACGTTCAATAACAACGACATGGAATCAACTCCGTTAAGAGGTTTGAGATGACAACAACAAAACGCTTTCAAACACGCCCCCTTACCCGTGCCACGGTCATTGCCGGATTGCCACTGCTGACACTTGCTTCCGGAGCCGCCCTGGGGCAGAGCTCCGAGCTGGATGAGCTTCGCGAGCGGGTACAACTGCTGGAAAGCAAACTGGAAGGTGCTGTGTCTACCGCACCGGAACTGACCGAGGACAACCCCTATCTGTTGCGCGACGGCGACGGGATCAAGATCGGGCGTACCACGATTTCATTCGGCGGTTTTATCAAGGCCGATGCGATTTTTGGCTCCCATGGCAACGGGAGTCTGAACAGCTACAGCGTCGGCTTGCCAAGGACCTTTGCCAGTGCGGCCGTATCGGATGAAAGTGACTGGAAGACCGGATTTTCAGCCCGGGAGTCACGCCTCAGTATCGGAACCAAAACCGAGGATGTCGTGGGGCATACATTGACCACCTACGTGGAGATGGACTTCAACCAGGACCTCAACGACGGTTTGAATGAAACCGGTAACGAAATCGTGTCCAACAGTTATTCCCCGCGCTTGCGCCAGGCCTATGGTTCCTGGAATGGCTGGGACTTCGGCCAGACCTACACCACATTCACAGACCTCGCCGCCATGCCCGAGATTCTCGATCAGGGTAAGCAGGCCGCTTTCATTTACGCCACCCAACCGATGATTCGTTACAACGCGGCAGCGCCGGGTGGAAAGCTGATGGTGTCCCTGGAGAACCCGGAAGACGGCTATTACGGTAACTCGTATGACGACCAGTCCTACCCGGACCTTGCCATGCGGTATCAGATTCGCGGCAACTATGGGTTTTACTCGGTCGCCGGCCTGTTGCGGAATTTTGAAGATGATGCCGCGGATGAAACCCGGATTGACGGTGCGGTGTCTTTGAGTGCCCGTATTCCTACCATCGGCCGTGATGACCTGCGGCTGCAATACAGCTATGGCGCGCTGGGCCGGTACATGGGGTTGTTGACCTACCCGGATGTAGATCTGGCCGCGCTTGCCCAGGGGGATGTGGAACCACTCAAGAGCTATGGCGCCACGGCCGCCTATCGTCACTTCTGGGCGCCGGAGTGGCGCAGCAGCCTGACAGTCTCCCACACCGAAATAGTTGATGATCTTGCGGCACCACCGGCAGGCACCCTGAGCTATTTCGACTCATCAACGTCGGTTCACGCCAATATTGTGTGGTCTGCCCACAGCAACCTGATGCTCGGGCTGGAGTACGCTTACTGGGATTTTGGAGAGATTGCCTCCGGCAGCAGCGAGCAGTATGAGCAGGTGATGGCGTCCGCGAAGCTGAGCTTCTGATTTCAGGCAAAGAAAAAGCAGAGCCGGAGCTCTGCTTTTTCAAGGCAGGCCGGGGAATCAGCTGAAGGCCTGAATCCCGGTCTGACCACGGCCCAGAATCAGGGCGTGGACATCGTGAGTACCTTCGTAGGTGTTCACCGCTTCCAGGTTCATCACGTGCCGAATCACGTGGTATTCGTCGGAAATGCCGTTTCCACCATGCATGTCACGGGCAACCCGGGCGATGTCCAGGGCCTTGCCACAGTTGTTGCGCTTGAGCATGGAGATGGCGTCTGTCGAGTAATTGCCGGTGTCCATCATGCGGCCCAGTTGCAGGGCGCCCTGAAGGCCCAGGGTGATTTCGGTCTGCATATCCGCCAGCTTTTTCTGGATCAGCTGGTTGGCCGCCAGCGGCTTGCCGAACTGCTTGCGCTCAAGGGTGTAATTAAGTGCTGCGTGCCAGCAGAACTCAGCGGCGCCCAGAGAACCCCAGCTTATGCCGAAACGGGCCTTGTTCAGGCAGCTGAACGGACCCTTCAAGCCTTCCACGTCGAGCTTGTTCTCGTCCGGGACAAAGACCTCATCCATAAAGATGGAACCGGTCTCGGAAGCCCGCAGTGAAAACTTGCCTTCAATTTTCGGCGTATCCAGGCCCTTGGCGCCCTCGCGTTCAATCACGAAGCCGGTGATCTTGCCATCCAGCTTGGCCCACACCACGCAAACGTCGGCAATGGGGGAGTTGGTGATCCAGGTCTTGGAGCCGCTGACCAGGTAGCCGCCGTCGACTTTCTTGGCGCGGGTTTCCATATTGCCCGGGTCAGACCCGTGGTTGGGCTCGGTCAGGCCAAAGCAGCCCACCTTCTCACCGGATGCCAGTTGCGGCAGGATGCGTTTTTTCAGGGCTTCCTGGCCGAAGGCGTGAATCGGGTGAATAACCAGTGACGACTGCACGCTCAGTGCTGAGCGGTAAGCCGAGTCCACCCGTTCCACTTCGCGGGCGATCAGGCCATAGCACACGTGGTTGAGGCCCGGGCCACCGTATTCTTCCGGCAGGGTGGCGCCGAGCATGCCCAGCTCGCCCATGTCTGTAAAGATGGAGCGATCAAACTTCTCATTGCGGTTCGCGTCGGTAATGCCGGGCATCAGGCGCTGGTCACAAAAGGAACGGATGCTGTCCCGAACCTGACGCTCGGTTTCATCCAGTTGCTTGTCAAACTGCAGCAGGTCATCCCAGGGTGCAGAAGCCATGTTGTCTCTCCTCAGAAAATTAGTCGGTTGCTCGTTCAATCTGTTACTCGTTCAATAACTGCGGCAATGCCCTGGCCAACGCCAATGCACATGCTGATCAATGCATAACGACCGCCGCTGCGCTCAAGCTGGCGCGTCGCGGTCAGTGCAATCCGTGCGCCGGATGCCCCCAGAGGGTGGCCGACAGCAATGGCCCCGCCGTTGGGGTTCAGCCGCGAATCGGTAGGGTCTATGCCCAGTTTGGTGGTGCAGCCAAGCACCTGGGCGGCAAACGCCTCGTTGATCTCGATGACGTCCATATCGTTTATAGCCAGCCCCGCGCGGGCGAGGGCTTTTTCGCTGGCGGGCACCGGGCCATAACCCATCACCCGGGGCGGCACCCCGGCAATGGCTGCGGATACGATGCGGGCGCGGGGACGGATGCCTGCGCGCTCGCCCGCTTCACGGGAGCCCACGATCAGCGCTGCGGCGCCGTCATTGATGCCGGATGCGTTACCGGCGGTGACCACGCCACCCTCGAACAGCGGGCGCAGGCCAGCCAGTGCTTCGACGGTGGACTGGGGGCGCGGGTGCTCGTCGTGGCTCACGCTGACCGGTGGTTTCTTGCGGCCCTGGGGCACGTCGATGGCCAATATCTCTTCATTATAGAAGCCATCCTTCAGGGCGGCGGCATAACGGGCCTGGCTCTGGGCGGCGAAGGCGTCCACGGTGGCGCGGCTCAGGTTCAGTTCCCGGGCGATGTTGTCGGCGGTTTCCGGCATGGTGTCTGCGCCAAAGGCGGCTTCAATGCGGGGATTCGGAAAGCGCGCACCGATGGTGCTGTCGAAGGCGCGGAAATCACGGCTGAAAGGGCTTTCGCTTTTGGCCATGACGAACGGGGCCCGGCTCATGCTTTCAGCACCGCCAGCCACAAACAGCTCACCTTCGCCACAGCGCACTGCCCGTGATGCGTCGATGATGGCGGCCAGGCCGGAGCCACAAAGCCGGTTGACCGTCAGGCCACCGGCTTCAACCGGCAAACCGGCTATCAAACCGGCGTGACGGGCCAGGTTGCGGGCGTCTTCGCCGGCCTGGTTAGTGCAGCCGGCAATCACGTCTTCGTAGAGTTCCGGGGCAAATGCGTTGCGCTCGATCAGGGTTTTGATCACGCTGGCCAGCAGATCATCCGGGCGCACTGTCGCCAGCGCTCCCGCGTGTCGACCGAAGGGGGTTCTCAGCCCGTCGTAGATAAATGCGCTCATGGCATCTCCCGTTTCATCAACTGGCAAGTCCCTATTGTGATCCTCCCCTTATAGGGAAGAAAGCTTCGGGGCTTGTCTTGTCATTAATGTTGATATAGTTTCGTATAGCGGAATTCAGTTTTGTATATTGATAGGTGAAGCCTAATCCGGGGCTGTGAGAAATGCAACCGATACATCATCAAGGGTAATGAATCTTATATGAGCCGTTTTCTGGTTCCTGTTGCCGTGTTGCTGGAGCTTGTGGCGCTGTGTCTGGGCAATCCGTGGCTCAGTGCGGTGTCCGGTGTGCTGTTCCTGCTGTATTTCCTCACCGGGCTGGGGCGGCTGCAGGTCTACTCCCGTTACCTCTTTCTGATCTCCACTATTGTGGTGTCTTCCCTCGCGCTGGCGGGTGAGCTGGGGGGTGAAGAATTACTGCGCGCCGCTTCCAATGCCGCCTTCTATGCCACGTTTCTGGGCAGCCTGGGCATGATGCAGTGCCTGGTGCGCCGGCTTGAAGTACTGCAACGCATCCACGATGTACTGCTCGGTGGGCGCCCGGCGTTGCTGTACCCGAAATACGCCGTGGTCAGCTGTGGCATTGCCTCGGTGCTGAGTTTCGGGGTAATGAATCTGCTCTGTGGCACCCTGGCGGAGACCCTGCGGGAGCGAGGTATTACCGGAGCCTCGCGCCTGCGCTGGTTGCGGAGTGTGTTGATCAGTACGCTGCGGGGGTTTGCACTGGTACCGCTGGTTGCGCCGACCAGTGTCGCGGTGGCCATTATCACCCGGGAAGTGCCGACCCTGAGCTGGTCGGGGATGTTGCCTTACGGTATTGGCAGTGCTGTGCTGCTGATACTGGTTGGCTGGTTTCTTGAGCACAAACGCTTTCGCCTTGTCAGCAGCGAGCGTCAAGCACTGGAACACTGGCCCGCAGGCAGCGGTCAGCTGGCTCTGTTGGTTACCGTGATTTTCGTTGCCATGGCGGTGCTGGTGCAGGTGTCTGGTCTAAGAGTCTCGGTGGCGGCGATGCTTACGGTGCCGGTGGTAACCTTCCTTTATATGTGGTGGCGTGACCGCTCGCTGCAGGGTGTCGCCCGGGAGTCAGTGGACAACATGTTGGGCATGAGCAACGAGATGTCCATTTTCGCTGGCTCGGCGGGCCTCGGTGTCGCGTTGGTGGCGGTCATTCCGGCGGACGCGCTGGCGGGGCTGGCGGCGGGAGAGCTGGGTGTGTTCCTGCTGGCGGCTGGCGGCCTGTTGATGCTGCCCATGCTTTCGGCCATCGGCATCATTCCGATTACCGTGTTGAGCGTACAGGCGGGGCTTATGCCGCAACTGGTGGCAGAGGGGGTGGACCCACTGCCCATTGCCGTGGCCCTGGTGATCGGATTTTCCCTGGCGATGATGCTGTCGCCATTCGGCCCGGCGGTGATGTTGCTGTCGCGGTTTGGTCAGGTCTCGCGCTGGGTGGTGGCGTTTGGCTGGAATGGGCTGTTCGTGCTGCTGGCCATACCCTTGTTGCTGGTGATGCTCTGGGGTCTGTTCGGGATGTCGCCGCGGTCAGTAGCCGCGGCTGGTGTCGACGATCCCGGTAATGGACTGACCGCTGTGGTAGGCGCGGATCTTCCCGGTGATCTGCTCCAGAGTGGCATCCCGCAGGGTGCGGGCGGAGATGTGCGGCGTGATGGTCACCTCGGGCCGTTGCCAGAACGGATGCCCGGCGGGTAACGGCTCCTGGCGGAATACATCCAGGGCGGCCCGTGCGACATGGCCGTCGTCTAGGGCCCTGAGCAGGTCGTCTTCCACCAGGTGCTCACCCCGGCCGACGTTAATCACCACGGCACCGGGCAGTAGCTGACTGAAGAGCTTGTGGTCGAGGATGTCTCGGGTTTCCTCTGTCAGGGGCAGGGTGTTCACCAGCACGCGGGTTGAGCTCAGAAAGCCGGGAAGCCCGGACGTGCCGGCGTAGGTGGTCACCTTGTCCAGGCTATGGTCGCTACGCGCCCAGCCATTAACCTGGTAATCCAGGTCGGCGAGCGTTCGTGCCACCCGTTTGCCGATATGACCCAGCCCCATGACCCCCACCGGCCATTCACTGCGCTTGATGGGCCGGTGAATTTTCCACACGCCTTGCCGCTGTTGCTCGCGGTAGGTTTCCATGCCACGGCTGGCTTCCAGTAGCTGGTGCAACACGTATTCCGCCATCTGTACCGACATGCCGGCGTCTTCAAGACGCACCACTGGCAGATGAGGGGGCAGGTTGGGCACTGCCAGCAATCCGTCGATGCCGGCACCGAGATTGAACACCGCCTTCAGCCTGGTCTCCCGCTTGAACAGCTCCGCTGGCGGCTGCCAGACAATGGCGTAATCGGCGTCAACCGCAGGCCCGTTGGCGTCCCACACGTGAACCTCGGCCTCCGGAAGCAGTTCCTTGATGGGTACGGTCCAGCGCTCTGGTTTGGGGTCTCCGGCTACAAACAGAACCTTCATGTGCTCTCCCGGGATCGTCAGATGGATAAGATTTCTTTATAATGTTCCGCTTTGCAGAATAATATACCGAAAAAGATTCGTAAACCCGGGTCTGAGTGTCGCAAAAGCGGGCAAGAAGTGAAACATAAAGGAAGAGTGTTTCATGTTTGGCACGACTTTTGATTCTTTTCAGTACACTTTGTGGTACTTGATACCTGCAGCCATTAAAATAGCGCAACTTTTCTACTATCTGACCAAGTTCCCAGCACTGCTCCAGGCACTGTGGGCTTACCGTATCAGGCAATGCTGTTGGAGGATGCCCGATTATGACCAAAGCACAAATCACCTCACCGGAACTGATGGCGGCGTCCGGCGATGGTGAACCGGTAAAGCCGGAAAAAGACCGCAAGTTTGTAGAGGCGCTTTCCCGCGGTCTCGACGTGCTTCGTGCCTTCAGCCAGGGCTCGGTGATTCTGGGTAATCAGGACATCTCGCGCCTGACGGGGCTGCCGAAACCCACGGTTTCGCGCATGACCTACACCCTGACCAAGCTCGGCTACCTCAGCTACAACCCGCAACTGGAGAAGTACCAGCTCAGCTCTGGCGTGCTGGCCTTGGGTTACGCCTATGTCTCCAACCTGAAGGTGCGTCAGTTGGCCAAGCCGTATATGGACGAGTTCGCCCGCCAAACCAACATGTCGGTGGGCCTGACCTGCCGTGACCGCCTGCACATGATTTATGTGGAGAACCGGCTACCACCGGAAGCGTCCCTGCTGCGTATGGACATCGGCCTGAAACTTCCCATGGCCACCACCTCGGCGGGCCGCGCCTATTACTGCGCCATATCCGAAAAAGGCCGCAAGGTGATCGACGACGCCATGGAAGCCAAATACGGCGACGCCTGGCCAGAAAAGAAAGAAGGCCTTGAGCGCTCCATGGAGGATTTCAAGAAGCACGGATTCTGTCTTTCCCTTGGCGAGTGGGACCGCAACATCAATTCCGCCGGCGTGCCCATTCACCTGCAGGACGGCACCATCATGGCGCTGACCTGTGCAGCACCGTCCTATCTGGTGCCCGGCGAAAAGCTGCGTCAGTCCATTGCCCACCAGTTGGCAATGCTGGCCAGCGATATCGAATCGCTCGGCGTCTGATTCGACATCGGAGCAAGGAGCTGGCGGGCAGGACGTTCCGAAACACGCTGTAAATACGTCCCTGTACGCTCGGCTCCGCCATCCATGGCTCCGCACGGTTTCGGAACGCCCTGCCCGCCAACTCCCCCCGAACTTCTTTCTAGAGCCCTGTGATTCGTCCCAGGGCTTTTTTGTATCTGCGATTTAAATGGAGGTTGAAACCTGCCAGAAACTTCTATTAAATCGTTACTATGTTTCGCTTGTTAAAACTATATTCCATATCGAGCTAGGAGAAATTATGTCTGAGGTCGTAACTTATAACCGGGAAGGCTCCATTGGTGTGATCACCGTGAATTACCCGCCGGTCAACGCCCTCAGCCACGGGGTTCGTTCCGGCCTGGTGGCTGCACTGGAGCAGGGCCAGAAAGACACCGACGCCAAAGTGCTGTTGCTGGTGTGCGAAGGCCGCACCTTTATTGCCGGCGCCGATATTCGTGAATTCGGCAAACCGATGCAGGAGCCGGGGCTGGCGTTTGTAGTAGAGCAATTCGAAAACTCCGAGAAGCCGGTTGTGGCTGGTATCCACGGCACCGCCCTGGGGGGTGGCCTGGAAACCGCTCTTGGTTGCCATTATCGGGTGGCGCTGAGCAGCGCCAGGGTTGGCCTGCCGGAGGTGAAGCTGGGGCTGTTGCCCGGTGCCGGTGGAACCCAGCGTTTGCCGCGTCTGACCGGTGCAAGGAAAGCCCTCGAGATGATCACTTCCGGAGACTTCGTGGCGGCTAATGACGCCCTCGAAGCGGGCATCCTGGATGCGGTTGAGGACGGCGATGATATCCGGGCGGTCGGTCTGGCTTACGCACAGAAGGTGGCTGATGAAGGCAAACCGGTCCGCCGGGTGCGGGACCTGACCGACAGGATCGACGCCGATAAAGGCAGTGACGTGTTCCAGCAGTTCCGTGACAGCCTGCAGAAGAAGGCCCGTGGCCTGTTCTCTCCGTTCAAATGTGTGGACGCGGTAGAAGCCGCTTTCAATCTGCCATTTTTCGAAGGTATGAAACGTGAACGCGAGCTGTTCACCGAATGCATGGACTCGCCCCAGCGTAGCGGCCTGATTCACTCGTTCTTCGCCGAGCGTGAAGTGTCCAAGGTCAAAGGCCTGCCCAAAGACACGCCGGTTCGTGAGATCCGCAAGGTGGGTGTTATCGGTGCAGGCACCATGGGTGGCGGTATTGCGATGAACTTCGCCAACGCAGGTATTCCAGTGACTATCGCTGAAGTGAAACAGGAGGCGCTGGACAAGGGCCTGGCCTTGATTCGCAAGAACTACGAGAACACCGCTAAGAAAGGCCGCATCACTCAAGCCCAGGTCGAGGAGCGCATGAGCCTGATCAGCGGCACCCTGACCTATGACGATTTCAGCGATGCGGATCTGGTGATCGAGGCGGTTTTCGAGAGCATGGACCTGAAGAAGAAGATCTTCGGTCAGCTGGACGACGCCTGCAAACCGGGGGCAATCCTGGCCTCCAATACGTCCACCCTGAGCATTGATGAGATTGCGGCCGCCACCACGCGCCCGCAGGATGTGATCGGGCTGCACTTCTTCAGCCCCGCGAATGTGATGAAGCTGCTGGAAATTGTGCGCGGCGAGAAAACCTCGGACGAGGTCAAGGCTACTGCCATGGCGCTGGCGAAGCAGATTCGCAAGGTGGGTGTCATGGTGGGCAACTGCTATGGCTTTGTGGGCAACCGCATGCTGCACAAGCGTGGCGCCGAGGCCATGGCACTGGTCAATGAGGGTGCGAGCCCCCAGCAGGTGGACAAGGTGTTGACCGATCTGGGCTTCCCCATGGGGCAGTTTGCCATGTCGGACCTGGCCGGTATTGATATTGGCTACAGCATCCGTCAGGAGCGCCGTAAGGCCGGCGAGGATGTACCGGCAAGCTGGATGGACAAGCTGGCTGAACAGGGGCGTCTCGGGCAGAAAACCCAGGCGGGGGTGTACAAGTACGAGGAAGGTAACCGCAAGCCGGTCCCTGACCCGGAGGTGGACCGGATTATTGCCGAGTTCCGCCAGGAGCAGGGCATTACGCCGCGTGAGATCACTGACCAGGAGATCCTGGAGCGGTGTATGTATGTGATGATCAATGAGGGCGCGAAGATTCTGGAAGAGGGCATTGCGGATCGTCCCCTGGATATCGATATCACCTGGATTTACGGTTACGGCTTCCCCGCCTATCGGGGTGGCCCGATGTTCTGGGCGGACCAGATTGGCCTGGACACCATCCTTGGAACTATTGAGCAGTTCCATGATGACTTGGGGGGCGAACAATGGAAGCCCGCAGCCCTGTTGCAAAAGCTGGTCAGTGAGGGGCGCAAGTTTTCGGACCTTTAAAAGCCTGGCCTGCTGGTGTGGTGGCTGGTCCCGAGGTGGGGTGCCTTTTCTTCTGGGAAAAATAACTCGCTTCGCTCAGACATCTTTTTCCCGGCATAAAAGGCACCCCACCCCGGGCCCGACGTTGCCACTGAGCTATACCCCGTAGATCGGATTAGGCGAAGCCGTAATCCGACAACACCGCCGAAAACGCTCAACCCAGTGTCGGATTACGCTTCGCTAATCCGACCTACCCGTTTAAGAAGGATATTGTTATGTCTGACGCCGTGATTGTCTCTACCGCCCGCACCGGCCTGGGTAAATCCTACCGTGGCGCCTTGAACAACACCCACTCCGTGGATCTTGCCGGCCATGTGATCCAGCATGCGGTGCAGCGTGCGGGTATTGATCCATCCATTGTGGAAGACGTCATCCTCGGCGCCACCTTCCACGAAGGCGCTCAGGGCAAGAACATCGCTCGCCTGGCGGCGATTCGGGCCGGTCTGCCGGTGACAACCGCTGGCCTGTCCATCAACCGGTTCTGCAGCTCTGGCCTTCAGTCCATCGCCATTGCTGCCCAGCGGGTGGTGTCGGAGAAGGTGCCAGCCATGGTGGCTGGTGGTGTCGAATCCATTTCCATGGTGCAGAACGAGAAGCTCAACAGCTTCCACGCCACCAACGACTGGTTGATGAAGAACAAGCCCGAGCTGTATCTGGCGATGATCGAGACCGCCGACATTGTGGCCCAGCGTTATGGCATCAGCCGTGAAGTCCAGGACGAGTACGCGCTGATTTCGCAACAGCGCACCGCGGCGGCTCAGGAAGCCGGTAAGTTCGACGATGAGATTGTCCCTTTCGACGCCAACATGATGGTGAAGGACAAGGAAACTGGAGACATCAGCTATAAGGACGTCACCCTGACGCGGGACGAGTGCAATCGCCCCAACACCACGCTGGAAGGCCTCCAGGGCCTGAATCCGGTGCGTGGGGACAATCAGTTCGTCACTGCCGGTAACGCGTCCCAGCTGTCTGATGGCGCGTCCGTATGTACCGTGATGAACTCCACCTACGCCGAGAAGCACAACATCGAACCCATGGGCATCTTCCGTGGTTTCGCGGTGGCTGGTTGCGAGCCGGACGAAATGGGTATTGGCCCGGTTTTCGCCATCCCGCGCCTGCTGGAGCGTAACGGCCTGACCATGGACGACATCGACCTGTGGGAACTGAACGAGGCCTTTGCATCCCAGGTAGTCTACTGCCGTGATCGTCTGGGAATTCCCATGGAGAAACTGAACGTGAATGGGGGCTCCATCTCCATTGGCCATCCATACGGCGTCACCGGTTCCCGCCTTACAGGCCATGCCCTGATCGAAGGCAAACGCCGCGGCGCCAAATACGTTGTCGTGACGATGTGCATCGGCGGAGGCCAGGGCGCTGCCGGTCTGTTTGAAGTGGTTTAAGCCGGTATAACCGTGCAGTCAGGCCGGTCATGGGGTGGGAGTGCCTTTTCTGACGGGACAAAGGTGTCTGAGCGCAGCGAGTTCTTTTCCCAAAAGAAAAGGCACTCCCACCCCAGGGCCAGACTCCCACCCAGCAGGCTACCGTGTTCATTCATGCCAAGGGTAACAAGGCTATGCACCAAAAAATCATCAACACCCAGGACCTGACATTCCAGTTGTTCGAACTCCACGAAGTCGAACAGACCCTGGGCTATGAACGCTACTCCGAGCACAACCGCGAAACCCTGCAGGCAGCGCTGGACCTGTCGCTGAAAGTAGCCGCTGAAGAATTCGCACCCCACGCCCGCCTGGTTGACGAAGAGGAACCAAGGTTCGAGAACGGCCAAGTGGTAATGCGCCCGGAAGTTAAGAAAGCCCTGGATGTCTTGCGGGACACTGGCCTGATGGCCGCCGGCCAGGACTTTGAACGTGGCGGCATGCAGCTGCCCGCCGCCGTGGCCCAGATGTGTGTGGGTATGCTCAAGGGCGCGAATGTTGGCACCCAGGGCTACGCCGGGCTGACCATTGCGGCGGCGAATCTGATCATGGCCCAGGGCAGCGAGCATCAGCAGAAAAAATACGCCGAGCCAATGATGGCTGGCCGGTTCTTCGGCACCATGTGCCTGACCGAGCCCCATGCCGGTTCGTCCCTGGGAGACCTGCGCACCCGCGCAGAGCCGCAGGATGACGGCAGCTACCGCCTCTTCGGCAACAAGATTTTCATATCCGCCGGCGACCACGAGCTGAGCGACAACATCATCCACATGGTGCTCGCCCGCTTGCCGGATGCCCCTCCCGGGGTGAAAGGCATTTCCCTGTTTATCGTCCCCAAAATCCTGGTTAATGAAGACGGCGTTCTTGGCGAACGCAACGATGTGGCGCTCGCCGGCCTGATCCACAAGATGGGCTACCGCGGCACCACCTCCACCATGCTCAACTTTGGTGAGAAGGACGGTGCCGTGGGTTACCTGGTGGGTGAACCCAACAATGGCCTGGCGGCGATGTTCCACATGATGAACGAAGCCCGCATTGGCGTCGGCCTGGGCTCGGTTATGCTGGGTTATACCGGCTATCTGCACGCGCTGGACTATGCCCGTGATCGCAAACAGGGGCGCCCGGTGGGGGAGAAAGACCCCAATACGCCACAACTCCCGCTGGTACGCCACGCCGATATCCGCCGTATGCTGCTGAACCAGAAAGCCTACGTGGAAGGCGGCCTGGCCCTGTGCCTGCAGGGCGCCATGCTGGTGGACGAGAAGAAACACGCTGCCACCGAAAACCAGCGCAAGCTGGCCGCCGGCCTGCTGGATCTGCTGACGCCCATCATCAAGTCCTGGCCCTCCCAGTTCTGTCTGGAAGCCAACAGCCTGGCCATCCAGGTGCACGGCGGCTATGGCTACACCCGGGAATATCCGGTGGAGCAGTTCTACCGCGACAACCGCCTCAACCCCATCCACGAAGGCACCCACGGCATCCAGGGCATCGACCTGCTGGGCCGCAAGGTTTCAATGGCCGGGGGCAAGTTCTACCGGGAGCTGATGGACCGGATTAATGCCACCATCGCCGAAGCCCGCGGGAATGAACGACTGGCAACCTGCGCCGACCAACTGGACCGTGCAGTGAAGGCCATGGCCGAAGCCACGGATGCGACCAACGCTGAGAAGGCCAACGGCAACGTTGAAAAAGCGCTCGCCAACGCTTCGCTTTATCTGGAAGCGTTTGGCCACACCGTTGTCGGCTGGCTCTGGCTGCGACAGGCCATCAGGGCTATTGCCGGGCTGGAGGGCCAGGGAGAGCAGTCCGCGGAATTTTACGAGGGCAAGGTGAAAGCCTGTGAGTATTTTGCCAGGTACGAGTTGCCGAAAGTGGTCAGCCTGGCTGAGTTGGTGGGTGCTGTGGATACCACGGTGTTGGGTATGAAGGATTCTGAATTTTAGGAGCTAAAAAGAATGGATAGGAAAGCCAAAGCTGTCGTCTGCCGCGAATGGGGCCAGCCCGTTCAGGTCGAAACCATCACCGTGGAAGGTCCCAAAAGGGATGAAATCACCATCAGGATCGGCGCCTGCGGTGTCTGCCATAGCGACCAGTCCGCCACCACCGGTAAAATCCCCTACCCCGCGCCGCTGGTTCTGGGCCACGAAGCCGCCGGCGTTGTCATTGAAGTGGGCGAGGGTGTCACTGCCTTCAAGGAAGGCGACCACGTAGTCAGCTCTTTCATCTCCATGTGCGGCAAATGCCGGCAATGCGTCCGCGGCCGCCCCGTACTCTGTGAGAACGCCCGCAAAGCCATGTTCACTTTGCCTGATGGCACCGTTCGGACCAAAGGCGCGGGTGGCGAGGACCTCAATGTGTTTGGCGCCTGCGGCGTGATGGCGGAATACGCCACTATGCACGTGGACAACTGCGTCAAAGTGGATGAGTCCGTCCCCATGCAGAACGCAGCCCTGGTAGGCTGCGCTGTGATGACCGGCGTTGGGGCCGTGTTTAACACCGCTAAGGTCGAGCCCGGTTCTCGCACGGCTGTGTTCGGGATTGGCGGCGTGGGCCTGAATGCCATCCAGGGTTGTCTCGCCGCCGGCGCTGAAATGATCGTTGCCGTGGACAACAATGAGAAAAAACTGGAAATGGCCCGGGAGTTCGGGGCCACCCACACCGTTAATATCAACGAGGTGGATGACGGCGCCAGGGCGGTGAAAAAGCTCACCGGCGGCGTCGATTACGCCTTCGAATGCGTCGGCGTCGGCGCGGTGGTCGAGCAGGCCTATAAGTGCCTCGGCCCCGGGGGCACCGCAGTGGTTGTGGGCGTTTCGGACCCGAAAGACAAGACTTCAATCACCACCCTGACCCTGCCCGCGGATGAGAAAACCCTCAAGGGCAGCTGGCTGGGTTCAGCCCGACCCCAATACGACTTTCCCCGTATCCTGGGGCTGTACAAGGTGGGCAAGCTCAAGCTTGATGAACTTGTTACCCGCACCTACCACATTGATGACGCACCGCAGGCATTCGATGATATGTTGGCTGGCAAGAACGCCCGTGGCGTGATTGTGTTCGACTGATTCAGGAGCAGAACCATGAAAGATCTCAGCAGGAACTATATTAACGGCCAGTGGCAGGACTGGGGTGGCGACAACATTGATGTCCATGAGGCCGCCACAGGGGACGTGATTGCCAGGGTCCCCGCCTCCGGCCGTGAGGAAATGGAGCAGGCTATTACTGCTGCCCATGCAGCTTTCGAGAGCTGGTCTGAGAGCACCCTGGAAAAGCGACTTCATGTGCTGGAACAACTCCACGCCGGCCTGAAAGAGCGGGCACCGGAAATTGCCGAAACCGTGTGCCGGGAAGTGGGCATGCCGATCAAACTGGCCACCGGGATTCAGGCGGGGCTTCCTGCCACCATCACCAAAAGCTATCTGAAGCTTTTGGCGGACTTCCCGTTCAGCGAGCAGGTGGGCAATTCCGAGGTGCAATACACACCGGTCGGAGTGGTGGGTTGCATCACCCCCTGGAATTACCCGTTGCACCAGGTGATCCTCAAGGTGGTTCCGGCCATTGCCGCCGGTTGCACAGTAGTGCTCAAACCATCCGAAATCGCCCCCCAGAGCGCCTACATACTGGCGGAGATCCTGGACCAGACAGATCTGCCCAAGGGCGTCTTTAACCTGGTCTGTGGCGAAGGCCAAACCGTGGGCGACACCCTGATCAAACATCCCGCCGTCAACATGGTGTCCTTCACCGGCTCCACCCGTACGGGCAGCCTGATTGCCCACGCCGCTGCGGATGACTTCAAGCGTTTTGCCCTGGAAATGGGTGGCAAGTCCGCATCGGTCATCCTGGCGGATGCCGACCTGGCCAAAGCGGTGAAGGGAACGGTTAATAATTGCCTGCTGAACTCCGGCCAGACGTGCACAGCTCTGACCCGCATGCTGGTGCCCGCAGACAAGCACGACGAAGCCTGCGAACTGGCCGCTGCAGCAGTGGCGAAAATGACCCCGGGCAACCCGCTGGAAGAAACCACACGATTGGGCCCGCTGGCCTCCGCACAACAGCGTGACAAAGTGGTCGACTACATCAAACTCGGCATCACGGAAGGCGCAACCCTGGTTGCCGGCGGCCCTGAAGCGCCGGAAGGCTGCGAGAAGGGGTACTTCGTCAGGGCCACGGTATTCGGCAACGTCAAACCCGACAGCCGCATCGCCCAAGAGGAAATCTTCGGCCCGGTCTTGTGCGTGATCCCTTACGAGGATGAAGCCGAGGCCATCGAAATTGCCAACGGCACGGCCTATGGTCTGTCAGGCGCCGTCTGGTCGGGTGACGATGCGCACGCCAGGAAAGTTGCCGGCAAACTGCGTACCGGTCAGGTATTCGTGAATGGTGGCGATTTCAATCCCTTGGCACCCTTTGGCGGGTTTGGGCATTCCGGAATAGGGCGTGAGTTTGGTAAATGGGGCCTGGAAGAGTTCCTGGAGGTACGGTCGCTGCAGTTGTAAAGGCCGGCGGAACCACTGAAGTCAGGTTCGGCCACGGGGTGGGGGTGCCTTTTCTGCCGGGAAAAAGATGTCTGAGCGAAGCGAGTTATTTTTCCCAGAAGAAAAGGCACCCCCGCCTCGGGGCCAGGCTCCAAAGCCTCAGGCTTTCCCCCCAAGCAGAATACGCACCGCAATGCAGGCGTCCTCCAGCTCCTCATCGCGGGGCTGGCGGCCGTTGATGATGTCGCTGTACAGGCAGGATTCGGCCAGCCGCACCATGAAATAGGACAGGCTGTCGACGTTCAGGGGCGGATTGATATGCCCGCAGGCTATCTGGTCACGAAGGGTGCGGGTATTGGCCTCGACAGCGCGGCTGTGAATCGTGGACTGGGACGAGGTCAGTATCTTAAGCGCGTATTCCGGATCTTCATGGATAAAGCGCCGCAGAGGTTCGGAGTGCAAGAGGGTGGAGTTAATGTACCGGTAGACACCCACCACGAAATCCACGCCTTGCCCCGGCGTTGCGCTGAGCGCTTCGAGCCGCAGCGGCTCGTAGAGTGACCAGAGCACTTCCCCCAGCAATAAATCCTTGTTGCCAACCCAGCGGAACAGCGTAGCCCTTCCGATATTCAGCTCGGCCGACAGCGAGGCCAGGTGAATGCGCTCGCCTTTCAGCCACATGCTGCGTGCTCGCCGGAACGCGTCGGCAGGTGTTGCCCTCGTTGTTCTTTCTGTCACTGCAACCTCGTATCGGAGTTCGATTTTATTCTAACGACAAAACAGCAAACCCGCTATGAAGACCAGAAGCTCCGGGCTGCCCCAGCCTACCCCGGAATATCTGTCCTGGGAAATTACACGTTATGCTGAGATGACCCGTGGGCCAAAAGCTCCAATGCCGGCGTGATACATTTGTGAACTTTCCGCTCTACACTGATACCAACAGAATGTGATTCCTGCGAATTGCCCGGGGCCGGAAACCTATGACACGAAACGTACTCGTTGTTGAGGACAACCCCGGCATCGGCGAATTGGTGCGTATGCATGTGTCCGATCTGGGCATGAATGCCATTGTGTGTGAGCGGGGCGACACCGGGCTTGAGCGATTCCGGCAGGGAGACATTGACCTGGTAATTCTCGACCTGATGTTGCCCGGTATGGATGGGCTCTCGGTATGCCGCGAGATCCGCTCCGGGGCGGGCTATGTGCCGGTGCTGATGTTGACGGCAAAAAGCACCGAACTGGACCGGGTTCTGGGGCTGGAAATGGGTGCCGACGATTACCTCACCAAGCCCTTCAGCGTTGCAGAGCTGTCGGCACGGGTAAAAGCCCTGTTCCGGCGAGTGGATGCCATGGCCGCCACGCCGCCTACCTCCGAGGAGAGTGGTGGTGAGTTGCAGACCGATGGGTTGCGAATCGACCCGTCGCGGCGCCGGGCGTTTGTGCGGGATCAGGAAGTGGAACTGACGGCCCGGGAGTTCGACCTGCTCTGGCACTTTGCCAGCCATCCGGGCCGGGTGTTCAGCCGCGTCCAGCTGCTGGACAAGGTCTGGGGCTACAATCACGAAGGCTACGAACACACAGTCAACACCCACATCAACCGGTTGCGCGGCAAGATTGAAAAAGACCCGGCCCGGCCGGAGTTCATCGAGACCGTGTGGGGGGTAGGTTATCGTTTCCGGGACTGATTCATGGTGAAGACCCTCTACACCCGGCTGGCCCTGGGGCTGTTCCTGCTGTTATTGGCGGTGGGCCTGCTGTACACCTTTATCAGCCTTTACTCCCTGAGGGAGTACAACGCGTCAGTGAACCAGGAGTTACACCGGGACCTGGCGAGGAACCTGGTGGCCGACAGGAACCTGGTGAGTGAGGGTGAACTGGATCGCAGCGCGCTGAAAGAGCTCTTCGCACTGTATATGACGATCAACCCCAGCATCGAAATCTACCTGCTTGACCTTGATGGCACTATCCTCTCCTACTCGGCGGATCCGGCAAGAATCAAGCGCAAGCAGGTCTCGCTGGAGCCCATCCGGCGGCTGATGGACGACATGAACCGTTACCCTGTCCTGGGCGACGACCCTCGGAGCCACGACCGACAAAAAGTATTTTCCGTGACCCCGGTGCCATCAGCAGACAATCCGGAAGGTTATCTGTACGTGGTACTGCGGGGCGAGGAGTACGATGCCGCGGAAACCATGGCCCGCAGTGGCCAGTTGCTGGAACTGAGTGCCTGGGCCCTGCTGGTCAGCCTTGCGGTGGTGATGCTCGCCGGGCTGGCGGTGTTTCGGCTGCTGACCCGCAGGCTGACTTGGCTAACCCGACTGGTGGAGAACTTCGAGCATAGCGACATGCGTCATCAACCTGCGACCACCTGGCGAGACAGGCGCCCGGTGGTGCGGGACGAAATCGACTACCTCGGCGCCACCTTTGATGACATGGCCGCCCGGATTGCTTCCCAGATTGAACAACTGACAGAAAAGGATGCCCAGCGTCGCCAACTGGTGGCCCAGGTATCCCATGACCTGCGCACCCCCCTCGCTTCTATGCAGGGCTACATTGAAAGCCTGAAACTGCGGCGGGATCGGCTCAGCCCGGAGGAGCAGGACCGGTTTCTCGACATCGCCCTCAAGGAGGGCCGACGCCTGAGCCGCCTGGTAGACGAGCTGTTTGAACTTGCAGCCCTGGAAGCCCGGGAAAAACAACCCGTGCCCGAGCCATTTCCGCTGGCGGAACTGGTGCACGATGTGGTCCAGAAGCATGGGCCGGAGGCCCGCAACCGGCAGCTTGAACTTGCAGTGGGCGGCAATCCCGAACAGCCGTTGGCCTATGCCGACCTGGCCATGACCGAGCGGGTACTGGATAACCTGATTGGCAACGCCATTGCCTATAGCCCCGCCGGGGGACGCATCGAGGTGGTTCTCCGGCAAGGGGCTGGGCTGCCGGAAGTCTGCGTGCGGGATAGCGGCCCGGGAATTCCGGAGCGGGACCTGCCCCATATTTTTGATCCGTTCTACCGTGGCGAATCCTCAGACGGGTCGGGCGGCCACGCCGGTCTCGGGTTAGCCATTGCCCGCCGGATCATGACAATGCAGGGCGGCGATATCCGTGTTGAGAACGGAGCCGCCGGGGGCGCATGCTTCTGTATAAGGCTTCCGGTCAGGTGATTAACCTGTACCGATCGCATCCATAATGATCTCTCCGGCGTTATACAAACGTAATAAACTGGAGAAGGTGCTGTGACGAATCCAGCGCAAACTGGTCACAGTATCCAAAGGGCAAGAGGTTAAGGTTATGAAACGGTATCTGTTACTGATCTCGATGGCGGTTACCATCGCACTGGCCGGGTTCCAGGTTGGTGCCTCCGGGGAGACCGATTCAAAATACGCTCCCGACAACCCCGATCTGGCGGTTGCTACCTTCGCTGGCGGGTGTTTCTGGTGCGTGGAAGAAGCTTATGAAGAAAAAGTGCCGGGGGTGGTAGAGGCGGTCTCCGGTTACAGCGGGGGTGATGAAGAAGATCCTTCCTATCAACAGGTTGCCGGAGGACGTACCGGGCATACCGAGGCGGTACAGGTCTACTACGATCCTGATGTGATCACCTACGAAGGGCTGCTACAGGCCCTGTGGCGTACCGCGAATCCCACCGATGTTAACGGCCAGTACGTTGACCGGGGCAAACAGTATCGGCCGGCCATCTTCTATCACAACGAAGAGCAGAAACGCGCGGCCGAAGCTTCGGTGAAGGCACTGGAAGAGTCGGGCCGCTATGACCATCCGGTGAAGATTGAAATCGTCCCCTTCGAAGCGTTTTACGACGCCGAGGAATACCACCAGGATTACTACAGCAAGAATCCGGTGCGGTATAAGATCTACACCTTCAACTCCGGGCGCTACCAGTTTATCGAAAAGGTCTGGGGCGAGGATGAAAAAGTGGATTATGCCCAGTATCGTCCGGAAGGACGTAATCAATCCGGCGAGGCCGATGGCAGCGAATCCGGCATGAGCCAGAACCAGGTTGAGGGCTTCAATCCGGAGACGTTTGAAAAACCGGATGACAAAACGCTGAAGGC
The DNA here is from genome assembly GCF_008795955.1 of Marinobacter denitrificans. Lineage (GTDB taxonomy): Bacteria > Pseudomonadota > Gammaproteobacteria > Pseudomonadales > Oleiphilaceae > Marinobacter > Marinobacter denitrificans. Next base: position 11,698 of record NZ_VMHN01000009.1, on the reverse strand, counting down.
AAGGCTGACAGAGGAGCAGTACTACGTTACCCAGGAAGACGGCACAGAGCCCGCCTTCAAGAACGAGTACTACGATGAGAAACGGCCAGGCCTTTATGTGGATGTTGTCTCCGGTGAGCCGCTGTTCTCATCCAGAGACAAGTATAAATCCAATACCGGCTGGCCCAGCTTCACCAAACCGATCAGCCCGGACATGGTGGTCGAGAAAGAAGACAACTCTTTCTTCATGAAACGAACCGAGATCCGCAGCAAATACGCGGACTCTCACCTCGGGCATGTGTTCAACGACGGTCCGGCCCCGACCGGCCTGCGCTACTGCATGAATTCCGCGGCGCTGGAGTTCATTCCGCTGGAGGAAATGAAAGCCCGGGGCTACGGCGCATTGATCAGTGAAGTGGAAGAAAACAGCCGTACCGCCTCGAACCAGTAAAGCTTCCGGTTACAACCAGAGATCCCCGATGGGGGTCTCTGGCGAAAAGTGATGCTGAACCTGGGCCATCAGTAATTCTGCGCTGGCCAGGGCGTCTACCAGGGCATTGTGGGGAGGGTAGTGCGGCAGGCCATACCTGAGCCGGCTATCCGGCAGGCGAATGGAGATGGGCTGTTGCCCCTTTAGTCTCTGCCACCAGTTGGGTTGCCTGCGTGGATGCAGATAGGACTCGATGGCCATGGTATCAACCACCGGAAAACGTATTTCCTGCCCAATCCGCCACTTCAGGGCGACATTCAGAAACGGCCTCTCAATACTGCGGTAGTGGACCACCGGAATGCGTCCGGCCAGGCTTTCAAGAACCTCATCAAGTACCTCGGACAGGTCCGGAGCCTTGTTGATATCGGTATGGGTGATGCCGTGTATCGTAATGGATGTCTGGTGCAGCGGCAGTTGCGGTTTCACCAGCCAGTGGCGGGAGCCCCCAAGGTGCACCCGGTCAATGGTGAATGGCACCACACCGATGCTGACAATCGAATGCTTGTTGGGATCCAGCCCGGTGGTTTCAAAGTCCAGACCCACGAATGGGACCTCTTTCAGGGGTGTGTCCGGAGCAACACAACCCGCTTCGTAGAACGCCTTCAGCCGCTTATCCGTGGCCTGTCTGGCAAGCTCACGAAATCGCTCAGGCCATGGCAGTTCCTCAACAGGAGTGTCGGTAGCCTTTGAGTCGTGTTCCTCAGACATTCCGGGCCACCTGGGCGTTATATCGGAATTTGAGGAACTTCTGGGCCTGACTGACCACCTGGAAGGCGTCTTTGAGGTGACTGCGCTCGAAGGGTGACAAATCCTCCGGCCGAACGTTGTTGTCCGGCTCGCGCCCGGCTTCGATGGCGAGGGCCTGGTGGCGAATCCGCACAATAGCGATGAATTCGAAGGCGTCCCGCAGGTTGTCCACCCCGTCTTCGGGAATCAGCTTGGTTCCCGCGATGGCCTTGAGTCGGTTGAAGGTATTCTGCGCCTTGGAGCCACAAGCCAGGGAATGCACCCGGATCAGGTCGGAGACAGGCGCCGTACCCCGACGCTTCAGATTGAACGTCTTGGCCTGCTTGCCACTCTCCTCCATTACAAAGGTACGGAAAAAACCCAGTGGTGGCGTGCGGTTAAGGGCATTACGCGCAAGCATCGCCAGAAACCGCTGGCTGTTGCTGGCCTTCTGGGCGATGAAGGTTTTGAGCTCTTCAGTGAACTCGATCTGGCCGTGGATGCCGTCCAGATCGAAGAAAATATTGCTGTTGAGCAATGCTTCGGCCTTGGGATTCTCGGTCCAGTCCGCAAAATACTCTTTCCACACCCGCAGGGGCTGGCGCCATTTCTGATTGGTGGCCATGATATCCCCGGTGCAGTAGCTGTAACCACATTCCGCCAGGCCGTCACTGACAAACTTCGCCAGGGCCAGAAAGTATTCATCGTGTTGCGTGGGGTCGAAGCTGTCGTCCAGAACCATGGCGTTATCCTGGTCGGTCACCACCAGTTGTTCGTCCCGGGCCATGGACCCCAGAGCCATGAAGCAGTAGGGCACCGGTGGCGGTCCCAGTTTCTCCTCGCCCAGCTCCAACAGTCGCTGACTGAAACTGCGGCCAATACCGGCCATGGCACTGCCGATCATATGGGAGTTGGCATCTTCATGGACCATACGGACAAAGGTGCTGGGCACTTCTTTACTAAGGCGTTTCAGGCCTTCTACATCCTGTTGCTGATAGATGTTACTGACCAGGTAGAGGCTGCTCTGGGACTCGTGCTTGACGATATCGGACAGCGCGATGACTCCGCGGATGGTGTCGCCCTCCATCACCGGCAGATGGTGCACATTGTTGTGGAGCATGGTCAGCATGGCTTCGAAAATGAAGGCATTGGAGTTGGTGGTGATCAGGCTGTCGGTCATGATGTCACTGATCGGTGTTTCCGACGGCAGGGCCTCACTGAGTGCACGGGTACGGAGGTCGCGGTCCGTTATGATGCCGGAAAGCTTGGACCCGTCACCGCTCTCGTCCATGAGAAGCAACGCTGAAACCCCCTCCTCGGTCATGATTCGGGCCGCTTCCTGCAAGCGAACGCTGATCGGGGCAGTCACCGGCTCCCGGGAAATCAGTCGGGTTACCCGGGCGGTCATGGGCTGACTGGATCTACGTCGACGGGACAGCGCAGAGCGCAGGCGGGAGCGGTCTTCAACTTCCACGAAATCGGTGAAGTTGTCGTCGGTTTTCCACAAATATTGGAAAATCTCGTCCGGGATCAGGTAGATCAGGGAGTCTTCAATAGCCTTCACCGGGAAGCGCACCGTTTTGCTCATCAGCAGGCCATACTGGCCGAAAATCTCGCCTTCACCCAGGCGGTTGTAGAGTTCGCCGGTGCGGCGGTACATCTCGACAGCGCCACTGCGTATGTAATGCAGGTAGCCGTTGCGCTCGCCGAACTTGAGGATGTCGGAACCTGCGCGGAAATACGCAATCTCGATTCCTGAGACGATTTTGTCGAGAGTCTCCTCGGGCATATCATCAAACGGCGCGTGCTGGGCCAGATGGTTGCGTATTTCGATGAGCTCTGCCTGCATTACTCGCTTCCTTTTCGCGCCGCTCCGGCGGGGAGAATTCAACACGCAATATAGCAGTGGCGCTGTTTTACGGCCATGATGAGAGGTAAGACGTTAGCTGTACGGGAAGAAGGATTGTTTGTGGCTGGTATTTGTACGCTTGTTCTGGGGGGTATCCGCTCCGGTAAAACCGCACTGGCTGAACGGGTCGCCCGCGATTCAGGGGAGCCGGTGGTGTACCTGGCCACCGCAACGGTTGGCGATGACGAAATGGCCCTGCGGGTGGCGCGCCACCAGCGAAGCCGGCCATCGGAATGGGGCCTGGTGGAAGCACCGGTAAAACTCGCTGCTGTGCTGGATGAGCATTGCAGCAGGCCGCAACCGCCCTTAATGCTGATCGACTGCATGAGCCTGTGGGTCAGCAACCTGCTGTTTGCCGGTGATGACGCATTCACCCGCGAACGGGCTGCCTTCCTGCAGGCTTTGAGGGATTATCCTGGCCAGGTGGTGGTTGTCAGCAATGAAGTGGGCCTGGGCACCATCGGGATGGACCCGCTCACCCGCCGCTTCTGTGACGAACTGGGCTGGCTCAACCAGGACCTTGCCGCAAGCTGCGACCGGGTGCTGATGAGCGTGGCCGGGCTGCCGCAGACGTTAAAAGGCTGAGTGACTGCCGTGACTCTGCAGGCAGCTGAGCACCCCGTGCCCGGATTCGTCTATCCGGATGCGGCTGCGGCAGGCGTAAGGCACAGCGATGGCGGAGAAGGAGCGTTCCAGGGGGATGCCCATCACCTCTGCCAGAATCATGCGTATCACTCCTCCGTGACACACCACCAGTACCCGTTTGCCAGCGGCTTCCCTTTGCCAGTGTTGCCAGGCCGCGGTGACCCGTCGGCTGAATTCGGTGATGGCCTCGCCTCCGGGGGGCGGATTGTTCAACGGGTCATTCCAGAAACGGTTAAGTGCGTCCGGAGTGTGAGCCATGATGTCAGCAGAGGTTCTGCCTTCCCAGTCGCCAAAACCAATTTCCCGTAACTGTGGTTCTTCATGGACCGGCAATTGCCGCTGCTCGGCCAGTTGCCGGGCAAAGGCCTGGCAGCGCATAAGTGGCGAGGTGACGATAAGGTCCCAGTGGTCACCTTCTATTATCGCAGCATTGAGCTGCTGCCAGCCGGTATCGCTCAGCGGGTCGTCCAGGCTGCCCCGGAACATGGGCCCGCCCGTGGGTTCTCCGTGGCGTAGCAGATCGAAGACGGTAGTGATGTTGTGGTCCACCATTATGGTTCCCGGCGCTCGGCCTCATCCCTGTCGGTCACACCCGCATCCGCGAAGCTGGCCATCCGGTTGTGGAGTTCGCAGGCCGCCCGAAGCAGGGGGACCGCTACCGCGGCGCCGCTGCCTTCACCCAGCCGCATACCTAGGTCCAGCAAGGGTCTGGCGTCGAGCGCCTGCAGTACGGACTGGTGCCCCGGTTCAGCGGACTGATGGGCGAATACAAGCCAGTGCCAGACTTCCGGCTGCTGGCGAACGGCCACCAGGGCGGCGACCGAAACAATAAACCCGTCCACCAGCACAGGAATGCCGCGGGAAGCGCAGCCCAGTATTGCCCCGGTCAGCGCAGCAATCTCAAACCCGCCAAGGGAGGTCAGCGTTGCAAAAGGGTCGGTGTTACTGCCGTGACGTTTCAGCGCGCGGCTCACCACCGCGCTTTTATGGGAAACACCGGCGGCGTCGAGGCCGGTGCCGGGGCCAACCAGCTGTTCCGGGGGGAGGTTGAGCAGGGCGCAGGCCAGGGCAGCGGCGCTGGTGGTGTTGCCGATACCCATGTCGCCGCCGATGAACAGCCGACATCCCGAGGTCGCCGCCCGCTCCGCCGCCGCATCGCCACTGGTCAGTGCGGCACAGGCCTGGGCTTCCGTCATTGCCTCCGTCACTGCCAGGTTGGCGGTAGCCGGTGCAATCGGTTCATTCCGCACACCCGGGAGAACCGGCACCTCGCCGACCGTGCCCAGGTTGACCACTTCCAGTGACGCCTCCAGATATCTGGCCATCACACTGATGGCCGCGCCGCCGCTGGCGAAATTGGCGATCATCTGCGCCGTGACTTCCTGTGGAAACGCGGATATGCCCTCTTCACATACGCCGTGGTCACCTGCGAAGACGGTAATCCGCACCGGATCTATTGTCGGATGTTCCGTCCCTTGCAAGCCGGCCAGTCGAATGGCGATTTGTTCCAGCTGACCCAAGGAACCCGGTGGCTTGGTCAGTACCTGCTGGCGTTCTGTGGCCCGCGAGGCAGCTTGTGAATCGGGTGTGGGAAGTGATTGGTTCCAGCTTGGGGGCAAAGATGGCATGGTGGATTCCTGGCCGGTGAAAACATGGAATGGTCTACCCGGTCCGAAACAGTGTCAAGAATGACGACCACTCGGTTAGACTGCCAGACCTTTTCGCCACTCTGATTCCGCCTGGTCCAAGAGATACTTCTGATTTGAACGTTTTCATTTGCTCCGTGTTCGTATGTCTCGCTGCCGTATTAATGGACCGCTGGCTGGGCGAGCCGCGTCGTTGGCACCCGCTTGTGGGGTTCGGGCGTATGGCGGCCGTCGTGGAGAAGCGGTTGAATCGCTCGCCGGCGCACAGCGGGCGATCCATAGCATCCGGACTGCTGGGGCTTTTGGTCCTGGTTCTACCCGTACTGGTGGCTGCAGAACTGCTGCGATCGGTGTTGGCTGGCTGGGTTTTTCTTCTGCTTGAGATCATTGTGCTGTACCTCACCCTGTCAATTCGCGGGCTGACAGAACATGGGCGTGCGGTCTCGGATGCGTTGCACCGGGGTGACCTGGCAGGCGCGCGAGAGCAGGTGGGCCAGATTGTCAGCCGCAGGGCAGGAGAGCTGGATGAACATGGCGTGGCAACGGCGGCAACGGAATCAATGCTGGAGAACGGTGCTGACGCTGTGTTTGCCAGTCTGTTCTGGTTTCTTGTGGCGGGTGTCCCCGGGGTGTTGCTGCACCGGATGGTGAATACCCTTGATGCCATGTGGGGCTATCGCAACGAACGCTACCTGTATTTCGGGCGGGTTGCCGCAAGGCTGGACGACATCATGAACTGGCTGCCGGCCCGGCTGACGGCGCTTACCTATGCCTTACTGGGAAATACACGCCTGGCCTGGCGTTGCTGGCGAACTCAGGCGCCGCATTGGGACAGCCCCAATGCCGGGCCCGTGATGGCGGCTGGCGCCGGCGCCCTGGGAGTGTCGTTGGGTGGCCCGGCACCCTATGCCTCCGGTATCCGGCGGCGGCCGGTGCTTGGGTCCGGCCCGGCAGCCTGTGCCGAGACTGTCGATGAAGCCATTGGCCTGGTGCGTCGAGGAGTATGGCTCTGGCTGGGCGCAATGGGGCTGGTGGCCGCTGTGGGTATCTTCGTGTGCGCTGCCGTACAGACCGCCTGAGACGGCTGGCCTATTCTGATAGAGCGCAGAATCCATAGGAGGCGTACAGCCACACATGCCCGAGACGTTGCCCCCCGCTAACAGCGCCACTGTTTTCGCTGACTTTTCATTCGAAGACATGGCGAAGATTACCCTTGATGCCATTGGTGATGCCGTATTGGTGGTTGATCCGAAGGGACGCCTGATCTATCTCAACAGGGTGGCTGAAAAGCTGACGGGCTGGTGCCGTGAAGAGGCGCTAGGGCGGCCGGTGGAGCAGATCTTTTTCATATTCGACGGTATTACCCGGGAGCGTGCAAAGAGCCCGGCACAGCGGGCTATCAGGGAAGGGCGAACAGTTGAACTTGCTCTGGGTAGCGTACTCGTTCGGCGTGACGGTTCCGATATGGCGATTGAGGATTCAGCAGCCCCCATCCGGAACAGTCTGGGGGAGATAGCCGGCGCGGTGATTGTCTTCCACGACGCCAGACAATCCGGTGCCGCGCTGGAAAAGATGCACCACCTGGCCCAGCACGATTTCCTGACCGGTCTGCCCAACCGGATGCTGCTGATGGAACGGCTGACCCAGGCCATCGGTATGGCCAAACGTCATGGCAAACAGCTTGCCCTGCTATTCCTGGACCTGGATTATTTCAAACAGATCAACGATTCCTATGGCCATGGCGTGGGCGATCATTTGTTGCAGGAAGTGGCCGCGGAGGTTGAGGCTTGTGTGCGTGGCACCGACACCGTAAGCCGCCATGGGGGTGATGAGTTCGTTATCCTGTTGACCGAAATCGAAGAGCGACAGGATGCCATCCGTGTCGCCGACAAATTACTGGCACAATTTGCATTGCCACGCATGATCGATGGTTACGAACTCCAGGTTAATCTGAGCATTGGTATCAGCGTGTACCCTGAAAACGGAGCGGATGCCGAAACCCTGATGCATAACGCAGACACCGCCATGTACACCACCAAGGGTAACGGCAAAAACAGTTACCAGTTCTTTGAGCCCATGCACTAGCTGCCAGCCAGGCCCAGCAACAGTATCAGTTCGGCAAATACCACGCTGGCCCCCAGCGTGTCGCCGGTGTAGCCACCCAGTTGCTGGCGCAGATATAGCCCCCACACCAGAGCCGTGCCCAGTGTAGCTACTATACTCCACAGCAGGATCCCGCCCTGAAAACCTGTCAGTAACAGCGTTGCCACGAGGGTGAAAACTGCCGCGATGGCCAGCCGGGCATTCGAGAAATCATCTGCCACCGGCTTGCTCTTGCTTTTATCCGGGTCCGTCACATAGGGCAGGTGGCCCATGATCAGCAGTGGCGCAAGGCGGGCCACCATGGGGGCCAGAAGTAGCGCGAGCCACACCGGTTGCGCTTCTGCCAGCAAAGCGACCTTCAGCCCCAGCGCCACCAACAGTGCCACCGTGCCGTAGGTGCCGATACGGCTGTCCTTCATGATCCGCAGCCTGGCTTCCACGGAATACCCACCCCCCAGCGCATCCAGACTGTCTGCCAGTCCATCTTCGTGAAACGCCCCGGTAATCCAGAGATGGAACCCGGTGACCAGTACAAGGCACACCAGAGGGCTCCAGAAATTCGTGAGCGTGACATACAACGCCGCATAGATGGTCCCGAGTATCAGCCCCACAAGCGGAAAATAAACACTGCACTGGTTCATCAGCCGCGGCGAGTAGTCTATCCGTACCAGCATGGGAATGCGGGTGAGGAACCCGATGGCCAGCCAGAGAGCCTGCCACTCTCTGCGGATGATAGGTTTCATATTGTCCAATGGCTTGCCCTGTTATTGAGGATCACGTTGGTTGCCCGGCCAGTCTAGCATTATAGGTGTTCGTGGCCGCCAGAGGCGGGAGCCAGGTGGATGGTCGTCCAGTGGACTCCTGATGCCGCGCTCATGGGTGCCAATGACATGGGTGTATATCTGCGTGGTGCTTATGTCGTTGTGGCCCATTAACTCCTGAATACTGCGAATATCCGTCCCACGCCGTAGCAAGTTGGTGGCAAAACTGTGACGAAAGGTGTGGCAACTGGCCTTCTTGTGAATGCCCGCTTCACTGATTGCAGCCTGAACCGAGCGCCTGACCTGCTGTTCACCAATATGATGCCGGCGACGAACACCCGAACGGGGATCGATGGCCAGGCGCTGGGCGGGAAATACATACTGCCACCCGGGGCTGCGGGCGGCGCCAGGGAACTTCTTTGACAGCGCATTGGGTAAATAGACTTCTCCGAAGCCATCCTGCAGATCCTGCTGGTGGAGAGCCAGCGCAAACTCAATCTGGGTTTTCAGTGCGTCGCAGACCGAAGAAGGAAGAATCGTACGCCGCCACTTATCGCCTTTGGTTTCCCGCACAAACAGACAGGGCTCGGAAAATTCCACATCCTGAACACGAAGCCGGGCGGCCTCCATCACTCGTAAACCGGAGCCATACATAAGACTGGCAACCAACCGATGCGTACCGCGCATGTGGCCCAATACCGACATTGCTTCGTCATGGGTGAAAACGGTGGGCAGTTTGCGACCCCGGGATGTCTGGGCGAATTGCAGCTCGCCTAACTCCTTGCCCAGAAACTGGTGGTACATAAACACCACCGCATTCAATGCAGTTTTCTGCGTGTTCACTGCAACATTACGATTGTTCGCCAGATGACTCAGCCACTGATTCACTTCCACCGACCCCATGGATTCCGGATGGCGTTTATTATGAAAGCGGATAAATTCCCGTACCCACAGGCAGTAGGTTTTCTCCGTGCGGTATGCCAGGTGCCTGGTGCGAATAAATGCACGGAAACGATCCATAAAACGGGTAGGGTTGGAGGGAAGTGGGCTTGGTATATCGTCCATGAGTACAAAACCTTGATGCTGTATATGCATACAGTTTATTTGGTGAGTTGCCCTTCGGCAACTGGAAAAATGGTCGTAGCGACCATGATCTGGGTAGGAGGTGGACAGGTTACTATTTTTGACGATAAATCATTTGGTTGGAAAATTCTGCAAAAATGGGATAGTTGTCGTCGAGACCGTTTTTACTTGGAGAGAAGTTCGGAGCAATAATCGGAACTTATTGACCTGCCGGGATTTTTTGCCTAGTTTTGGTGAACGTTCAAATTTAGATATGAGACACTGGGAAAGTGGTCGTGGTGACTCATATACAAATGTTAAAGGCCTTACTCCGGTGTTCTTTGGCTTGGTGTTGGGGCGCGGTTTCAGTGGTGGCAGGCGGACAAAAAGCAGCCCTCAGTCTGGCAACGGTTTTGGCGGCTAATTTAGTGTTCAGGTCGCGGGGCCATCCGGCGCATTCGCTGGGGCAGTTCTCTCATTCGGTGCTCTGGTTCCTGGCGCCATAGGTCAAGTTGGTACAAGGTATCGGGAGTCGGCATTCTGCATTGGGTGCCAAAATAAATAACCGGGTAACCGGCATTTAACCAGTCGCTGCAGTACGCGGCCGATGGCCGCCGGACGGCCTTTCCATTGCGGCTTCGCCTTCATTCCAAGGCCGCCGCTGAGCTCAGCGTTAATTTGCCAAGGAGTGGTATGGGTATCGACTTCAAAGTAAACGAACCTGTCAGTACAGACCAATTTATTGGCTTACTGGAAAGTTCCACTCTTGGAGAACGTCGGCCGATTCAGGATCGTGCTTGCATGGAAGGGATGGTTGCCAACTCCAACCTAATCGTAAGCGCTTGGGACGGGTCTGCGCTTGTCGGCATCGCCCGTAGCGTCACTGACTTTCACTATGCGTGTTATCTATCGGATTTGGCTGTTCATAAGAATTACCAAAAGTCCGGCCTCGGTAAACGGATGCAGTCCATCACTCAGGAACAACTCGGCCCCCGGTGCAAGCTGATACTCATCTCAGCACCCGCAGCCAATTCGTACTATGGTCCAATTGGGTACACGCACAATGACCGTTGCTGGGTCTTGGAGCCGGGAGTAACCATTGGCAATTAACAATTCGCACCAGTACGCGGCCTGCGGCCGCCGGACGCCCTTGACAGGGCGCCGCTGTGCTCCGCGTTAAATTCGGGGGAGCCTATGCAAGACACTGGTTCGGGGTTCGTCAGCACGATGGAGTCGCTTGCTCAAGCTTTCGTTGTAGCTTCAGTGTTGTGGATACTTTTTCTGATTGTGGCTTGGCCCTTCATCACAGTGTCGAGACTTGTTTTCTACGTGGCTTCCCTTGGAGTCATCAAACCGACCTATCGAGACTCCCTTGAGCACCAGGGGATAGTTGGTTTGGCATTTCTCATTTTTGTGCCGCTTCTCTTCTACGTGCACATCGTTTACGGGGCAAGGCTCTATGGCAGCCTCCACCGGACGCCCTAGTCGGGCGCCGCTTATCATCGGCGTTAGGCAAACGTCATGATGAAATGGATCGCTGCTCTTTTGCTGTCTACTCCTACCATTGCATTAGCAGAGACTGAGCTGGAGTTTCACCTGTGTTCGCCCTATGTGGAGAAATCAGCATTAGGGGAACAGACAGATTTTGGCTGGCCTGTTTTCGTCAAGTTGACAGAAATTGGTGCCTCGAGATTTGAGACGTTCACGGCAGAAAACAGCGGTAGAATGAGCCGCATTGTTGTCGGTGGTCGCGAGTTTTTGAAGGCGACAATGTGGGCGCCAATTTCTGGTGGAAACTTAAAGGGGACATTCAGTTCCCAGGAAGTTGCAACGGCATGGCAGCGAGCTCTGGCAGACAAATTACCAGCAGTTCCGTGCGGTGCGAGGAACTGAAAAATGCCTAACCAAGTGTTCCAGTTCGTTCCGGCCCTGGCGGCCCTCCACCGGACAGCCTTGTCACCGCTTCGCTCTGCCAAGGCTGCCGCTGAACAACGGCGTTATGTGAGTTATGGTCCCTGATATCCGAGTGGGAAAAATCGGCGTAGTCCTCGCCGGAGAGAATATTGGCTGGCAGATAAGGGTTGAGGATGACTCTGTAAATACTGGTGGCTACTTGGTTCTTACTTCTCGCGACTTTACAGACCCACATGCTGAAGCCTTTGATGATTGGGTAGAAGACGAAGGAGCGCTGCAAGAATATTTCAGGGAGTCAGGCTGGGTGGTGAAATGGCATTGACTCTGAGTGTGCACATAACCCATATGAGCCTTCTCGGGATCAATAGGCAATAGTCATTTTTTTGGCCGCGCCAGCGGCCAACTTAAACCCATGAGCGAGAACGCCTGCTTCGCTAGTCTCGTGGGGCTGTCAGGCACTCAC
>NZ_VMHN01000008.1 GCF_008795955.1 Marinobacter denitrificans | reverse complement strand
TGCCGGGTGACAACGTGAAGATGAGTGTTACCCTGATCAACCCGATCGCCATGGAAGATGGCCTGCGCTTCGCGATTCGTGAAGGCGGCCGTACTGTTGGTGCCGGTGTGGTCTCCAAGATCATCGAATAATTGATTCGAATGGTCTGAGGAAAAAGGGGCTGAAACTCAGCCCCTTTTTCTGTTTCAGCCGCACAATCTGACCTGGCGGAGTCGCTGCTGAACGCAGTTGACACTGCTGGGTATTATGCATACAATGCGGCTCCTTTTTTTGAAGGTCGGCTAACTAGTAGCTGCTACGAGTGGAGTTTGGGTGCATCATGCAAAGCCAAAAAATTCGAATCCGGTTGAAGGCGTTTGATTACCGCCTGATCGACCAGTCAACGCAGGAGATTGTCGATACCGCCAAGCGGACCGGCGCTCAAGTGCGTGGACCAATCCCTCTGCCGACGCGGAAGGAAAAGTACACCGTTCTGATCTCCCCGCACGTCAATAAAGACGCGCGCGATCAGTACGAGATTCGTACACACAAGCGTCTGCTGGACATCGTCGAGCCGACGGAAAAGACAGTAGATGCTTTGATGAAGCTGGATCTGGCAGCAGGTGTAGACGTTCAGATCAGCCTCGGCTAACCACGCGGTTAGTCTGTGTAACTGTCATAAGGCCATAGAGGGTGAGAGCCCCGTACACTTAAGAGGTGAAACATGGCAATTGGAATTGTCGGTCGCAAGGCCGGTATGACCCGTATTTTTACGGAAGACGGGCAAGCGCTGCCCGTAACGGTAATTGAGGTTGAGCCCAATCGCATTACCCAGCTGAAAACTCTTGAAAGCGATGGCTATCGTGCGGTTCAGGTAACCGTTGGAAAGCGTCGTTCCTCTCGTGTGACCAAAAGCGAAGCGGGCCATTACGCCAAAGCCGGAGTAGAGGCAGGTCGTGGTCTGTGGGAATTCCGCCTCGCCGACGGTGAAGGTGAAGAGCTGGCTGCAGGCGGTGAAATCACTGCTTCCATCTTTGAAGATGGCCAGATCGTCGATGCTGTTGGCCAGTCCAAGGGTAAAGGTTTCCAGGGTGGCGTTAAGCGCTGGAACTTCTCCATGCAGGACGCCACACACGGTAACTCCCTTTCTCATCGTGCTCCGGGTTCCATCGGTCAGAACCAGACTCCGGGCAAGGTATTCAAGGGCAAAAAGATGGCGGGCCAGATGGGCAACGCGCAGGTGACTGTGCAGAACCTGCAAGTCGTCCGTGTCGACGCCGAGCGCAACCTTCTGCTGATTCGTGGTGCCGTTCCAGGCGCGACCGGCGGAAATGTTGTCATCAAGCCTGCAGTTAAAGCCTGAGGAGCGGTGCGATGGAATTGACAATTACAGGTAGCGGCAAGGGAATTTCTGTTTCCGATGCTGCATTTGCCAAAGATTTTAACGAGTCTCTGGTTCACCAGGTGGTCACTGCCTATATGGCAGGCGCCCGTCAGGGAACCAAGGCACAAAAGACGCGTTCCGAAGTCGCTGGTGGTGGCAAGAAGCCATGGCGCCAGAAGGGTACTGGTCGTGCCCGTGCCGGTACAATCCGTAGCCCGATCTGGCGCTCCGGTGGTGTTACCTTTGCTGCCAAGCCCCGTAGCTTTGAGCAGAAGGTTAACCGCAAGATGTACCGCGCTGCGATGCGCTCCATTTTTTCAGAGCTGGTACGCCAGGAGCGTCTGGTCATTGTTGACGACATGAATGTTGACAGCCCCAAGACCAAAGCGTTTAGCGCCAAGCTGAAGGATATCGGTGTTACCAATGCATTGATTCTCTCCGAAAACGTTGAGCAGAATCTGCATCTGGCCTCTCGTAATATTCCGCACGTAGACGTGCGTGACATTGCCGGTCTGGACCCGGTTAGCCTGGTTGCCTTCGAGAAGGTCGTTGTGACTGTTCCCGCTCTGAAGAAAATCGAGGAGATGCTGGGATGAATCAGGAACGTATTTACAAGATTCTTCTTGGGCCCCACGTATCAGAGAAAGCTTCTCTGGTAGCGGAAAGCGGTCAGGTGGTATTTCGTGTCGCCCCTGACGCAACCAAGCCCGAGATCAAGAAAGCCGTTGAGCAGCTGTTCAACGTCACCGTCGAAGGTGTTCAGGTTCTGAACCGTAAGGGTAAGCTCAAGCGTACCGTTCGCGGCTTCGGCAAGCGTGCTGACATTCGTAAGGCTTATGTGAAGCTTGCGGAAGGTCAGGACATTGATTTTCTGGATGTGGAATAAGGTAAAGGGGTCGTAAAATGCCGATCGTCAAAACCAAGCCAACATCTGCCGGCCGCCGTCACGTTGTTAAGCTCTTTAACCCTGATCTTCACAAGGGGCGCCCTTACGAGCCGTTGGTAGAAACATTGAGCAAATCGGGTGGTCGCAACCATTTTGGTCGCATCACTACCCGTCATATTGGTGGTGGCCACAAGAAGCACTACCGTGTTATCGACTTTAAGCGGACCAAAGATGGTATTCCGGCGACTATTGAGCGCCTGGAATACGATCCTAACCGCTCGGCGCACATTGCGCTGATCAAGTATGCCGATGGCGAGCGTCGTTACATCATCGCTCCCAAAGGTATGCAGATCGGTGATCCTGTGCGCTCCGGCATCGACGCGCCGATTAAAGTAGGAAGCACACTTCCGCTCCGGAATATTCCGGTCGGTTCTGTGATTCACTGCGTCGAAATCAAGCCTGGCAAAGGTGCCCAGCTGGCTCGCTCCGCGGGCGCATCCGTACAGCTGGTTGCTCGGGAAGGGGCTTACGCCACCATCCGCCTGCGTTCAGGTGAAATGCGTAAGGTGCTTGTTGACTGTCGTGCAACGTTGGGCGAAGTGTCCAACAGCGAACACAGCCTCAAGCAGCTTGGTAAAGCGGGTGCATCACGTTGGCGCGGTAAACGTCCAACAGTACGTGGTGTTGCTATGAACCCAGTTGACCACCCACATGGTGGTGGTGAAGGGCGTACCTCTGGCGGGCGTCACCCGGTTACTCCGTGGGGTGTTCCGACCAAAGGGCATAAGACTCGTAAGAACAAGCGTACTGACAAGATGATAGTACGTCGTCGTTCAGCCAAGTAAACGACTACATAGAGGTAAATGCTGTGCCACGTTCTTTAAAGAAAGGTCCTTTTATAGACCTGCATCTGTTGAAGAAGGTCGAGGCAGCTCTGGAAGCGAACGACAAGCGACCGATCAAGACCTGGTCGCGTCGTTCGACAATCTTCCCGGAGTTTGTAGGCTTGACCATTGCAGTCCACAACGGCAAGCAGCACGTGCCGGTTTATGTAACCGAAGATATGGTCGGGCATAAACTGGGTGAGTTCGCGGCAACGCGTACTTATCGTGGTCATGCGGCCGACAAGAAAGCTAAACGCTGATTGTGAGGTAATAGAAATGGAAGTAGCAGCCAAGTACAAGGGCGCTCGCCTCTCAGCTCAGAAAGCGCGTCTTGTCGCTGACCAAGTACGCGGCAAGGCTGTTGAGGACGCCCTGAACATTCTGACTTTCAGCCCTAAGAAGGCGGCGGTCATTCTCAAGAAAGCTCTTGAGTCTGCCATTGCCAACGCTGAGCACAACGAAGGTCTGGACGTAGATGATCTGCGGGTTTCCACCGTTATGGTGGATGAGGGTCCGACGCTCAAGCGAATCAAGGCTCGAGCCAAGGGGCGCGCTGACCGGATTTTCAAGCGCACCTGTCATATCACCGTCAAGGTCGCCGACAAGTAGGAGATGCTCAGATGGGTCATAAAGTAAATCCAACCGGCATGCGCCTGGGTGTGATCAAAGAGCACAACTCAGTGTGGTATGCGGAAAAAGCGGAATACGCGAACAATCTGTTGAATGATATTCAGGTTCGCGAATTCCTCGACAAGCGTCTGGTAAAGGCGTCTGTCAGCAAGATTGTGATCGAGCGCCCTGCTCAGAACGCCCGTATCACGATCCATACAGCCCGTCCCGGTATTGTTATCGGCAAGAAGGGTGAAGATGTTGACCGTCTGCGTCGCGAAGTCAGCGACATGATGGGTGTGCCTGTGCACATCAACATCGAAGAAGTCCGCAAGCCGGACCTGGATGCCCGCCTGGTCGCGCAGAACGTTGCCGGTCAGCTGGAGCGTCGTGTGATGTTCCGTCGCGCCATGAAGCGTGCGGTACAGAACGCCATGCGCCAGGGAGCGAAGGGTATCAAGATTCAGGTTGGCGGTCGTCTCGGGGGTGCTGAAATTGCCCGTTCCGAGTGGTATCGCGAAGGTCGTGTACCGCTGCACACACTGCGTGCAGATATCGATTACTCGACCTACGAAGCGAAGACCACTTACGGCATTATCGGCGTCAAGGTATGGATCTTCAAAGGTGAGATTCTTGGTGGTATGGAGCAGGTCCGTGCTGACAAGAAAGCCTCTGGGAAGAAAGGTTCTAAGTAAAGGGGCACTCAAATGCTGCAACCAAAACGCACCAAATTTCGCAAGGTAATGAAAGGCCGTAACACCGGTCTTGCTCACCGTGCTAACAAGGTGAGCTTCGGTGAATACGGATTGAAGGCGACAACCCGTGGACGTATAACTGCGCGCCAGATTGAAGCAGCGCGTCGTACCATGACACGTCGCATCAAGCGGGGCGGTAAGATCTGGATCCGGATTTTCCCGGACAAGCCGATCTCCAGTAAGCCGCTGGAAGTACGAATGGGTAAAGGTAAGGGTTCTGTCGAGTATTGGGTGGCTGAAATTCAGCCAGGCCGGATGCTTTATGAGATGGAAGGCGTCTCCGAGGAAATCGCTCGCGATGCATTCACTCTTGCTGCGGCGAAGCTGCCCGTACAGACCACCTTTGTTACGAGGACGGTGATGTGATGAAAGCAACAGAGCTGCGTGAGAAGTCAGTCGAGGAGCTGAACAAAGAGCTGATCGACCTCCTGAAGGAGCAGTTCAACCTGCGCATGCGTAAGGCGACAGGTCAGCTGAATCAGTCTCATCTTCTACCGAAGGTGAAGCGTGACATTGCTCGCGTGAAAACGGTTATGAATGAAAAGGCAGGACAGTAACATGACTGAAGCTACCCAAACTGCCAGAACCCTGAGCGGCAAGGTCGTGAGCAACAAAATGGAGAAATCCATTGTGGTTCTGGTTGAGCGCCAGGTTAAGCATCCTCTGTACGGTAAGTACATGAAGCGCTCATCCAAAATTCACGCTCACGACGAGAGCAATCAGTGCAACATCGGTGACACCGTTACAATCCAGGAAACCCGCCCGGTCTCCAAGACCAAAAGCTGGGCACTGGTGGAAGTCACCGAACGCGCATCGAAGGTGTAACTCGCCCGGACGGTGAGTCTTGTCGTAACGGCAAAGTGGTTTCTGCTGGAGAACAACCATGATTCAGACTCAAACAATGCTTGAAGTCGCGGACAACAGTGGTGCACGTCAGGTTATGTGCATCAAGGTCCTGGGCGGTTCACATAGGCGTTACGCCAGCGTTGGGGATATCATCAAGGTAACCGTTAAGGAAGCCATCCCCCGCGGTAAAGTGAAAAAAGGCCAGGTCCTGAAAGCTGTCGTTGTGCGCACCCGTAAAGGTGTGCGTCGTCCCGACGGGTCGCTTATTCGTTTCGACGGAAACGCGGCAGTACTTCTGAACAATCAGGACGCACCAATTGGTACCCGTATCTTCGGACCGGTTACCCGTGAACTGCGAAACGAAAAGTTCATGAAAATTATTTCACTGGCACCCGAAGTACTTTAAGGACCAGAGGCCGGTTATGAAAAAGATCAAACGAGATGACGAAGTAATCGTCACTACGGGGAAAGACCAAGGCAAACGTGGTAAAGTCCTGAAGGTTCAGGACGATGGCCGGGTAGTAGTTTCTGGGATCAATATGATCAAGAAACACACCAAGCCTAACCCGATGTCTGGCACCCCAGGTGGCATCGTCGAAAAAGAAGCACCTATCCAGGCTTCCAACGTGGCTATTTTTAATCCGCAGACCGGCAAAGCCGATCGCGTAGGCTTCCAGATCAAGGAAGACGGCGCCAAAGTGCGGATATTTAAGTCCACGAAAGAAGTCGTCGATAACCAGTAAGCGGTGGTGGTTACGATGCTTAACATGAAAGAGCAGTACAGTAAGGAAGTGGTACCCGCCCTGCAGAAAGAGTTCAGCTACAAGAACATCATGCAGGTGCCGCGTATCGAGAAGATCACCCTGAATATGGGTGTCGGCGAAGCGGTCGGTGACAAGAAGCTGATTGAGAATGCTGTGGCGGATCTTGAGCGCCTGGCTGGTCAAAAAGCGGTTGTCACTCTGGCACGTAAATCCGTTGCGGGTTTCAAAATCCGTGAAGGTTGGCCGATCGGTTGTAAAGTTACGCTGCGCGGCGAGCGCATGTGGGATTTCTTTGATCGTCTGGTCCACATTGCGGTTCCCCGCATTCGTGACTTCCGCGGTCTCAATCCCAAGTCCTTCGACGGACGCGGTAACTACAGCATGGGCGTGCGTGAGCAGATCATTTTCCCCGAGATCGAGTACGACAGAGTCGACAAGATCCGTGGTCTTGACATCACCATTACCACCACTGCCGGTACCGACGATGAAGGTCGCGAACTGCTGAAAGCCTTTGGCTTTCCGTTCAAGAAATAAGGAACGAGTGTAATGGCTAAGGTTTCCATGAAGAACCGCGAGTTCAAGCGCGAGAAAACCGTTGCGAAATATGCAGCGAAGCGTGCGGAGCTCAAGGCGATTATCAAGAACCCGAATACCAGCGATGATGACCGCTGGGATGCGCAGATGAAGCTTCAACAGCTTCCTCGTGATGCGTCTCCCTCGCGTCTTCGTAATCGTTGCCAGATTACAGGTCGTCCCCACGGCGTCCTGCGCAAGTTCAAGCTGTCACGTATCAAGTTGCGTGAAGCTGGCATGCGCGGTGATGTCCCGGGCCTGACCAAAGCAAGCTGGTAATGCAGGCACTCTGACCTCAGGTCGGGTGCCCGTTGGTAAGCGGTGCGGCGCGCCGCTGCACAACTAAAAAGATCAGGAGTCTCATACCGATGAGTATGCAAGATACGCTTGCGGATATGTTTACCCGTATCCGTAATGCACAGATGGCACAGAAGGCCGATGTGGCCATGCCGTCTTCAAAGATGAAAATCTCCGTAGCCCAAGTCCTCAAGGACGAAGGTTACGTAGGCGATTTTTCCGTTTCAGCTGACGCGAAGCCCGAGCTGACCATTAACCTCAAATATTTCGGCGGCAAGCCGGTTATTGAGGAAATCAAGCGGGTCAGCCGTCCGAGTCTGCGCCAGTACAAGGGCGCTGGGGAACTGCCGAAAGTATCCGGCGGTCTGGGAGTCGCGATTGTCTCTACGTCCAAGGGCGTAATGACAGACCGCGCTGCACGTGCTGCCGGCGTGGGTGGCGAAGTCATCTGCACCGTATTTTAGGAGATACACATGTCCAGGGTTGCCAATAATCCTGTCGTGCTGCCTTCCGGTGTTGAGGTTAAGCTGAACGGACAGGAAATTAATGTGAAGGGGTCCAAGGGATCGCTTCAATTCACCATCCACCATGTGGTCGACGTGACGCAGGAAGAGAATGTTCTGCGCTTCGCTGCCCGTGATGGAGCCAAACAGTCCCGCGCTCTTGCTGGTACTACCCGCGCATTGGTCAACAATATGGTGACCGGTGTGTCTACAGGCTTCGAGCGTAAGCTCGCGCTGACGGGCGTAGGCTACCGTGCCCAGGCGCAAGGTAAGAAGCTCAATCTGACACTGGGTTTTTCACACCCGGTTGAATATGAGCTGCCCGAGGGGATTACCGCAGAAACTCCGTCCAATACGGAAGTTGTAATTCGCGGAATCGACAAGCAACAGGTTGGCCAGGTCGCTGCTGAGATCCGTGCATTCCGTCCGCCAGAGCCTTATAAAGGCAAGGGTGTGCGTTATGCGGATGAGCAGGTCAGACGCAAAGAAGCCAAGAAGAAATAAGGCGGGACTATGAGCGCGAATAACGAAAGATTGCGTCGCGCACGCAAGGTGCGCATGAAGATCCGTAAGTTGGGCACAAACCGCCTGTGTGTACATCGTACACCACGGCACATGTATGCCCAGGTTACGACTGCAGACGGCAGCAAGGTGCTGGCGGCTGCCTCCACGTTGGATAAGGACCTGCGCCAGGGTGCAACCGGTAACGTGGACGCTGCCAAAAAGGTCGGTCAGCTGATTGCTGAGCGTGCCAAGGCAGCAGGTGTAGAGCAGGTCGCTTTTGACCGCTCCGGTTACCGTTATCATGGTCGCGTACAGGCTCTGGCCGACGCAGCCCGTGAAGCTGGCTTGCAATTCTAAGAGGTGGAGAAGATGAGCGTTAACGAACAGAAGGCGCCTGAGCTCCAGGAGAAGCTGGTTCAGGTCAATCGCGTCGCCAAGGTTGTTAAAGGCGGCCGTATTTTTGCCTTCACTGCACTGACTGTAGTGGGTGATGGTAAAGGACGCGTTGGTTTCGGTCGTGGCAAGGCGCGTGAAGTGCCGGTTGCGATCCAGAAGGCGATGGAAGCTGCACGCAAGAACATGGTCGACATTCCGCTTGACGGAAACACCCTGCAGTACGCGGTTAAAGCGCAGCACGGTGGCTCCAAGGTCTACATGCAGCCAGCATCAGAAGGTACCGGTATTATCGCCGGTGGTGCGATGCGTGCGGTACTGGAAGTTGCGGGTGTGCAGAACGTACTGTCCAAATGTTATGGGTCTACCAACCCGGTGAACGTGGTACGTTCCACCATCAAGGGTCTCCAGGCAACTCAAGCGCCTGAAGATATTGCAGCCAAGCGCGGTAAATCCGTGGAAGAGATTCTGGGTTGAAGTCATGGCGAACGCAAAAACGATCAAAGTAACACTGACCCGCAGCCCTATCGGCTGTCAGCCCAAGCACAAATTGTGCGTAAAGGGTCTGGGTCTCCGTAAAATCGGTCATACCGTGGAAGTGGAAGATACACCGTCTATCCGCGGCATGATCAACCGGGTTAACTACCTGGTACAGGTAGAGGAGAACTAAGATGCGTCTGAACGAACTTAGTCCGGAGCCTGGTTCACGTCCCGCCGCAAAGCGTGTGGGTCGCGGCATCGGCAGCGGCCTCGGCAAGACCGGCGGTCGTGGTCATAAGGGTCTGAAAGCCCGTTCCGGTGGCAGCGTCGCTCCCGGTTTCGAGGGCGGTCAGCAGCCGTTGGCCCGTCGTCTGCCGAAGTTTGGTTTCACCTCGCGCCAGCAGCGCTATGTGGCCGAAATTCGTCTGAACGAACTGGCGAAAGTAGACGGTGATGTTGCCGATCTCGCGGCCCTGAAAAAAGCTGACATCGTTCGCGAAGAAATTCGTGAAGCGAAGGTCATTCTGTCCGGCGAACTGAGCCGTGCGGTGACCGTCAAGGGTCTTAAAGTGACCAAAGGCGCACGCGAGGCGATCACTGCCGCGGGCGGTAAAGTCGAAGACTAAGGCGAGTCGAGGACTAAATGGCCAAGAACGCATCATTGCCTGCGGGCGCGGGAAAAGGACTGGCAGAGCTGCGTTCGCGGCTCTGGTTTGTCTTCCTGGCATTGCTGGTGTACCGGATCGGTGCCCACATCCCTGTGCCGGGTATCAACCCCGATCGTCTGGCGGCACTGTTTGAGCAGAATCAGGGCACAATCCTGAGCATGTTCAACATGTTTTCCGGTGGTGCGCTTGAGCGGATGAGTATCTTCGCACTTGGTATCATGCCGTATATCTCGGCCTCTATTATCATGCAGCTCATGACGGCGGTCAGTCCGACGCTGGAGCAGTTGAAGAAAGAGGGCGAGGCTGGTCGTCGCAAGATCAGTCAGTACACGCGGTATGGTACGGTTATCCTGGCCCTGGTTCAGGGCTTTGGTATCTCTGTCGGGCTGGCATCCCAGGGTGTGACCTTTAACGACAGCTTCAGCTTTCATTTTGTGGCTGTGGTTTCATTTGTCAGCGGTGCCGTGTTCATGATGTGGCTGGGTGAGCAGATCACCGAGCGCGGTGTTGGTAACGGCATTTCGTTGCTGATTTTCGCCGGCATTGTTGCGGGTTTGCCCGGGGCCATTGGCCAGACACTAGAGCAGGCACGTAATGGCGAAATGAGCCTGTTGGTGGTTCTGGGTATCGCTATCCTGGCGGTTGCCGTGGTTGGTTTTGTGGTGTTCATGGAGCGCGGACAGCGTCGCCTGACCATCAATTATGCCAAGCGGCAGCAGGGTCGCAGGGTATTTGCCCAGCAATCCAGCCATCTGCCACTGAAGGTGAATATGGCCGGCGTTATACCGCCGATCTTTGCCTCTTCCATCCTGCTGTTCCCGGCGTCATTGGGGCAGTGGTTCGGTCAGGGCGAAGGTATGGAGTGGCTGAGTGATATTTCCCAGGCACTGGCGCCCAGTCAGCCCCTGTACATCATTCTGTTTGCGGCAGCAGTGGTATTCTTCTGCTTCTTCTATACAGCCCTGATGTACAACCCGAAAGAAGTTGCGGATAATCTCAAGCGCTCTGGCGCCTTTATTCCGGGCATCCGTCCGGGCGATCAGACTGCCAAGTATATTGATGGTGTACTGACCCGCCTGACACTGTTCGGTGCAATGTACATTGCAGCAGTTTCCCTGTTCCCTCAGTTTCTGATGGTTGCCGGGAATGTTCCGTTCTATCTGGGCGGCACGTCACTGCTGATTGTTGTAGTCGTGGTGATGGATTTCATGGCTCAGGTTCAGTCGCACCTGATGTCGCATCAATATGATTCATTGATGAAGAAGTCCAATCTCAAGGGCTATGGTCGGAACGGTTAATCCCGTTCCCCTTGAAAACTGGAGTCGACAATGAAAGTACGCGCTTCGGTAAAGAAAATTTGCCGTAACTGCAAAGTAATTCGTCGCAATGGCTCAGTAAGAGTCATTTGCTCGGAGCCTCGTCACAAGCAGCGCCAGGGTTAATCCTTACGGATTCAGCACTGACATTGCAGAGGGTACGATTAATAGCGCTTGACCTCAGGTGGGGTCAGGCGCTATTATTTCGCGCCCTTTTATAGTGGCGGAAAATTCACACAGCAAAGCTTTGAACGCGGAGTAATTTGGATGGCACGTATAGCCGGTGTCAATATACCCGATCACAAACATGCTGTTATCTCGCTGACTTACATCTTTGGAGTCGGCCGGACAGCAGCCCAGAAGCTTTGCGATGCAACCGGCGTCAAGCCGGACGTCAAGGTCAAAGACCTGTCCGACGAGCAGCTTGAATCACTTCGTACAGAAGTAGGCAAGCTGGCCGTTGAAGGCGATCTGCGTCGTGAAGTTCAGATGAACATTAAGCGTTTGAAGGATCTCGGTTGCCACCGTGGTCTGCGTCATCGTCATGGCCTTCCGGTCCGTGGCCAGCGCACAAAGACCAACGCACGCACCCGTAAAGGTCCTCGCAAACCTATTCGTAAGTAACAGGTAGGCAAACATGGCAAAGCCAGGTACACGTACCCGTAAAAAGGTGAAAAAGACGGTTGTTGATGGCGTCGCGCACATTCACGCGTCCTTCAACAACACTATCGTGACCATTTCTGACCGTCAGGGCAATGTATTGTCCTGGGCCACCTCTGGTGGTTCTGGTTTCCGTGGGTCACGCAAGAGTACACCTTTTGCTGCGCAGGTAGCAGCTGAAAGAGCCGGTAATGCGGCTGCTGAATACGGCCTTAAAAACCTGGACGTAGAGGTTAAAGGTCCGGGGCCCGGACGTGAATCTGCAGTTCGCGCGCTGAATTCGTGCGGCTACAAGATCACTAACATCACTGATGTGACGCCGATTCCCCATAACGGTTGTCGTCCGCCCAAAAAGCGCCGCGTCTAACACAGGAGACAGTGAATTATGGCTCGTTACATAGGCCCGAAGTGCAAGCTGTCTCGTCGTGAAGGGACAGATCTTTTTCTGAAGAGCGGTGTTCGCGCGCTCGATTCGAAGTGCAACATCGAGACTCCGCCGGGTATGCACGGCGCGCGTCGCGGTCGTCTGTCCGAATATGGCGTACAGCTTCGTGAAAAGCAGAAGGTCCGTCGTATCTACGGCGTACTGGAGAAGCAATTCCGCAACTATTATAAAGAGGCCGCCCGCATCAAGGGTGCAACCGGTGAGAACCTGTTGCAGCTGTTGGAAGGTCGTCTTGATAACGTTGTATATCGCATGGGTTTTGGTTCTACCCGTGCTGAGTCCCGTCAGCTCGTTTCTCACAAAGCGATCCTGGTCAACGATAAGCTGGTGAACATCCCGTCTTATCAGGTCAAGCCAGGTGATGTTGTGAGTGTGCGTGAGAAGGCAAAAAACCAGCTTCGCGTTAAAGGCGCACTGGATCTGTCTTCCAGCCGCGCACCGGTGAGCTGGGTAGAGGTCGACGCCAGCAAGATGTCCGGCGTTTACAGGTCAGTGCCTGAGCGCACTGAATTGCCGGCCGACATCAACGAGAACCTCATCGTCGAGCTTTACTCCAAGTAAAGCCCAGTTAGCAACGAGAGCAATTAGGGGCGTCTATGCAGCGTTCAGTACATGAGTTATTGACACCTCGTACCATTGACGTGAAAGAATCAAGCGCCATGCGCGCCAAGGTGACGCTGGAGCCTCTGGAAAGAGGTTTCGGCCACACCCTGGGCAGCGCACTGCGTCGTATACTCTTGTCCTCAATGCCGGGCTGTGCCATTACCGAGGCACAGATCGACGGTGTTCTGCATGAGTACAGCGCGATCGAGGGTGTTCAGGAAGACGTCATTGAGATTCTGCTGAATCTCAAGGGCGTGGCCGTGAAAATGGGCGGCCGGGACGATGCCGAGGTTACCCTCAGCAAGAAAGGCCCGGGCGTTGTCACTGCCGGTGATATCAAGCTGGATCACGATGTCGAGATCACCAACCCGGAACATGTGATCTGTCACCTGAGTGATAAAGGTGAAGTGAACATGCGTCTGAAGGTTGCCCGTGGTCGCGGCTATGAGCCGGCCGATCAACGGGGTCTGGACGAGGACGAGACTCGCGCCATTGGACGCCTGCAACTGGACGCAACCTTCAGTCCGGTTCGCCGTGTTGCCTACGCTGTGGAAAGTGCACGGGTAGAGCAACGTACGGACCTGGACAAGCTGGTTATTGACCTGGAAACCAATGGTACTATCGACCCGGAAGAAGCAATTCGTCGGGCGGCAACCATTCTCCAGCAACAACTGGCTGTGTTCGTCGATTTCGATCACGAGAAAGAGCCTGAGCGTGTTGAAGAAGAGGAAGAAATTGATCCGATTCTCCTGCGTCCGGTTGATGATCTGGAATTGACAGTGCGTTCAGCTAACTGCTTGAAAGCTGAGAATATTTACTACATCGGCGATCTGATCCAGCGCACAGAAGTTGAGCTGCTGAAGACGCCTAACCTTGGTAAAAAGTCGCTTACCGAGATCAAGGACGTGCTCGCGTCCCGCGGTCTGTCATTGGGTATGCGTCTTGATAACTGGCCGCCGGCTAGCCTTCGTGGTGACGACCGGGTACTGGGCGGTTAATCGCCGATTAGTTTAAGGTAAGGAATCAGAGCAATGCGTCATCGTAAGAGTGGTCGTAAGTTCAGCAGGACCAGTGCGCATCGCAAGGCCATGTTTCGGAACATGACTGCGTCACTGGTTGATCACGAGCTGATCAAGACAACGCTCCCCAAGGCGAAAGAGCTTCGCCGGGTAGCTGAGCCTTTGATCACGCTCGCAAAAAATGATTCGGTTGCGAATCGTCGCCTGGCGTTCTCACGCCTGCGTGACGACGCAGCGGTTGCCAAGCTGTTTAACGAGCTTGGCCCCCGTTACAACGAGCGTCCGGGTGGTTACCTTCGTATTCTGAAGTGTGGCTTCCGCGCTGGCGACAATGCCCCGATGGCATTCGTAGAGCTGGTTGGTCGTCCGTTGGACATCGAAGCAGAAGAAGTTGACGAAAGCGAAGATTAATTCCTTCGCCAAGTCATAAAAAAACCGGAGCCTGATCGCTCCGGTTTTTTTATGTCTGGCTTTTGAGCCAGGGGTTTGGGGGCGGGCCAGGGGCTGGAGGTAAGTTTTCTTCAGAAAAAGAACTCGCTTCGCTCAGACACCTTTTTCCTCCAGAAAACTTACCCCCAGCCCCTGGCCGTTCCGGCTTCGGGAGTACAGCCTTCTGGTGTTTTTGTCCGTGTTTATCTGCGTTGTCAGTGGCTAATCCCTTTTTATTTCCCGGCCAATACCCCTTTCAAATACCGTCCGGTATGTGAGCCTTCAACCTCTGCAACCTCTTCCGGCGTGCCCTCAGCGACAATCATGCCACCGCCAGAGCCGCCCTCGGGCCCCAGGTCTATGATCCAGTCCGCCGTCTTGATAACGTCCAGGTTGTGCTCAATGACCACGATGGTGTTGCCGTGGTCCCGCAGCCGCTGCAGTACCGTTAGCAGCTGCTGGATGTCGTAGAAGTGCAGGCCGGTGGTGGGCTCGTCGAGAATGTAAAGGGTTTGCCCGGTATCACGCTTGGACAGCTCCTTGGCCAGCTTCACCCGTTGGGCTTCGCCGCCGGACAGCGTTACGGCACTCTGGCCCAGACGGATGTAGGACAGACCAACATCGATCAGGGTCTGTAACTTACGGGCAAGGAAGGGGACGGGGTCGAAAAACTCCCGCGCTTCCTCGACGGTCATCGCAAGCACTTCATGAATGCTTTTCCCTTTGTAGCGGACTTCCAGAGTTTCCCGGTTGTAGCGTTTGCCTTTGCAGACATCACAAGGCACATAGACGTCCGGCAGGAAGTGCATCTCCACTTTTATTACGCCGTCGCCCTGGCAGGCTTCGCAGCGCCCGCCTTTGACGTTAAAGCTGAACCGCCCGGGCTTGTAGCCGCGGGACCGCGCTTCCTGGGTGCCGGCGAACAGCTCGCGGATCGGCGTAAACAGGCCCGTGTAGGTGGCGGGGTTTGAGCGCGGCGTGCGGCCGATAGGGCTCTGGTCAATGTCGATAACCTTATCGAGCTGGTCCAGGCCTTTCAGGGATTCATAGGGCGCATGGGTCAGGCTGGTGGCCTTATTGAGCTTCGCTGCACAAATAGGATACAGCGTACTATTGATCAGGGTGGACTTGCCTGAGCCGGATACGCCGGTTACACAGGTCATCACGCCCAGAGGCAGTGTGAGCGTTACGTCACGCAGGTTGTTCCCGGTGGCGCCTTTGAGTACCAGGCTCTTGCCGTTACTGGTGTGGCGCTTGTCCGGTATGGCAATTTCCTTCTTGCCGCACAGGTATTGGCCGGTGAGTGAGTCCTCGGCCGCGATGATGTCTTCCGGGGTGCCCTGAGCAATGATGTGTCCTCCATGAACCCCCGCGCCTGGGCCGATGTCGATGACGTGGTCCGCTGCACGAATGGCGTCCTCATCGTGCTCAACAACGATTACTGTATTGCCCAGGTCCCTGAGGTGGAACAGGGTGGCCAGGAGCCGGTCGTTGTCCCGCTGGTGCAAACCAATGGAGGGTTCGTCAAGAATATACATGACGCCAACAAGGCCGGCTCCAATCTGGCTGGCGAGCCGGATGCGTTGGGCTTCGCCACCGGAAAGGGTGTCGGCGCTGCGCTCGAGGGTCAGGTATTCCAATCCTACATTGACAAGAAATTGCAGCCTCTGGCGAACCTCCTTGAGGATTTTCTCAGCGATTTCGCCCTTTCGACCGGGCAGGGCAAGCTTGCCGAAATAGTCGTGGGCGTCACCGACGGGCATGTGGGTCACATCGGAGATGTTGTTCTTCTCGATGAATACGTGCCTTGCACTGCGTCTCAGGCGCGATCCGCCACATTCCTTGCAGGGCTGGGTGCTGAGGTTGCGGGCCAGTTCTTCCCGCATGCTCTGCGATTCGGTTTCCCGGTAACGGCGCTCGAGGTTGGGAAGAATGCCTTCGAAGGGGTGGGCCTTCTCCATAATGTGGCCACGGGAATTCACGTAGCGAAAGGGAATATCCTCAGTGCCTGAGCCATAGAGCAGCGTCTGGCGAAAATCATCCGGCAGGTCGTCCCATGGGGTGTCCATATCAACATCGTAGTGCTCGGCTACGCTGGTCAGCATCTGGAAATAATAGACGGCCCGACGGTCCCATCCCTTGATGGCGCCTTCGGCGAGGGTGGCTTCCGGGTGCTGGACGATTTTTTCGGCGTCAAAGAATTGCTTTACGCCCAGGCCATCACACGTCGGGCAGGCACCAGCGGGATTGTTGAAAGAGAACAGTCGCGGTTCCAGTTCGCTAATGGCATACCCGCACTGAGTACAGGCATAGCGGGCAGAAAAGGTGTGTTCTTGGCCCTCATTATCCATGGGGGCGACCAGAGCGATGCCATCGGCAAGCCCCAGTGCCGTTTCAAAGCTTTCCGCAAGCCGCTGTTCCAGGCCCGGCTTGACCTTGAAGCGGTCCACGACCACGTCAATCTGGTGTTTGCGTTTCTTGTCCAGCGATGGCAGGTCGTCGATATCGTAAACCCGGCCATCCACACGCAAGCGGATGAAGCCCTGACTGCGCATGGTATCGAAGACATTCAGGTGCTCACCCTTTCGGTCCCGAATCACCGGTGCAAGGATCATCAGCTTGCTGTCCTCTGGCATGGCCAACACCTGATCAACCATCTGGCTGACGGTCTGGGCTTCCAGTGGCAGGTCGTGATCCGGGCAGCGCGGCTCGCCAGCGCGGGCAAACAGCAGGCGCAGGTAATCGTAGATTTCGGTAATGGTGCCGACGGTAGAGCGGGGATTGTGGGAGGTGCTTTTCTGCTCAATGGAAATGGCCGGCGACAGACCCTCAATATGGTCCACGTCGGGCTTTTCCATCATCGACAGGAACTGGCGAGCATAGGTGGACAGTGACTCCACGTACCGGCGCTGGCCTTCGGCATAGAGCGTGTCGAACGCAAGGGATGACTTCCCGGAGCCGGAGAGGCCGGTGATCACGATCAGCTTGTCCCTCGGCATATCCAGGTCAATGTTTTTCAGATTGTGGGTGCGTGCCCCTTTGATCTGGATATGGTCCATAACACCTCGCTGTCGGAAAAAACAGAAATTATACCGTGTTTGGCCCCCGCCCGGCCAAGCCCGGAACGCTTTTAGGCATCTAAATGCAATATGCCTTGCCCGGGTGCGTTCTGTTACAATGCGCAGCGATTTTGCGAAGGGCAGGCTCCCCTTATGAACCCATGTTTCCGGAACCCTTACCAGTCAGGCACTGCATGAATTCATTGGAAAGACGCTCCGTCGCGGCGCTGGCATCGGTCTATGCCATGAGGATGCTCGGGCTCTTCATGGTTATGCCCGTGTTCGTTCTTCTCGGTAGCGACTTGAAGGGTGCAACCCCCGCACTGATTGGCCTCGCCATTGGCGCCTACGGCCTGAGCCAGGCGCTGCTGCAGATTCCGTTCGGCATGCTGTCGGACCGTGTGGGCCGCAAACGAATGATCTATATTGGCCTGGTGCTGTTTGCTGCGGGCAGTCTGCTGGCGGCAGCCACAGACTCCATATACGTTGTGATTGCGGGTCGGATTCTTCAGGGCGCGGGAGCGATCGCCAGTGTACTGATGGCCCTGCTCAGTGACCTGACCCGCGAGGAAGAACGGACCAAGGCCATGGCGACCATCGGCATTTCCATCGGTCTGTCGTTTTCCGTCTCGCTGGTGTTGGGCCCATTGCTGGGCTCGGCATTTGGCCTCTCCGGTATCTTTTACACCACCGCGGCTTTGGCAGGGGTGGCTATGGTGATTGTCCATCGACTGGTACCGACACCCCACGAGCACAAATCCAGTGCCGATACCCATCCGGCCCGGGCGATGCTGCGTAAAGTGCTTGCAGATGGCCGCCTGGTGCGCCTCGATTTCGGAATATTTGCCCTGCACCTGGTGCTGACGGCGATCTTCCTGGTCTTCCCTACATTGCTCCAGGACGAGCTGGGCCTGCCGCCGTCCTCTCACTGGTGGTTCTACCTGACGGTCATGGTGACTTCGTTCTTTGCCATGGTCCCCTTTATCATCATTGGCGAGAAAAAGCGCAGCATGAAACCGGTGCTTTGTGGCGCGATTGCGCTGTTGGCCATTGCAACCGCCGCTATTGGTGGGATAGCGGGCAGCCTTACTATTGCCTGGGTTGTGCTGTTCTTTTTCTTTATGGCTTTTAATCTACTGGAGGCCAGCCTGCCATCACTGGTGAGCAAGGAATCTCCCGCGGCGGCGAAAGGTACGGCCATGGGGGTATATTCCACCTCCCAGTTTTTTGGCGCTTTCCTGGGAGGAGCCCTGGGCGGACTGCTGCTGGAGCAACTGGGGTTTCAGGGAGTTCTTTGGCTAATGGTAATCGTGTTGCTGCTGTGGCTGGCGGTAGCGTTGACCATGCCGAGCCCGGGTTACACAGCAAGTTTCGTGGTACAGTTACAGCACGTGGCGCACAGCCAGTTTGATGATATTGACGATGCACTGAGGAAACTTCCGGGGGTACAGGATGTGGTCATCCTGGAGGAGGCCGAAACCGCTTACCTGAAGGTGGATCGTCGTAAATTCGATGAACTCTCGCTTGCGGACTTTGCATTTGTCCGGCAGGGTAGCAGTTCTTGAAAACCGGAGGCCTGCAGGGACAGCAGGCTATCCCTGAAAACAGAGTCAGGAGCAGATCATGGCACGAGGCGTAAACAAGGTTATTCTGATCGGGAACCTGGGGCAGGACCCGGACACCCGCTATACCCCGAACGGTAACGCGGTGGTGAACCTGAACCTTGCGACAGATGAAAGCTACAAGGACAGGCAGACAGGCCAGCTGGTGCCAAAAACCGAATGGCACCGAATCGTGATGTTCGGCAAGATCGCCGAGGTCGCCGGCCAGTATCTGCGCAAAGGGTCCAAGGTCTACATTGAAGGTAAGCTGCAGACGCGCAAATGGCAGAACAAGGAAGGCCAGGACGTATACACTACCGAGGTGGTCGTGGATATCAATGGCCAGATGCAGATGCTGGACAGCCGCGGTGGTGAAGGGGGTGGTGCAAGCCAGGGGGCCCCTGCAGGCCGCCCGCAACAAGCGGGTAACGCTGCGCCGCCTGCCGCAAGTCAGTCAGGACAGCAATCTGGTGGCGGTGGATACAGCCAGCCTTCCCAGGGCAGCATGCCCGAACCGGTCGACGATTTTGATGACGATATACCCTTCTAACTTACATTCGAGCCGGTTTGTAACGTTTTAAGAGTTCTCTAATTCAAAGCCCCCGCCAAGCGGGGGCTTTTGTGTTAAAGAGTTGCAAAAAGAGGTCAAATTTAACAAGAAAACATGGTATTACGTTCATTTTCTCAACTATCATGCAGGTCAATGTAGAATCCGTGCACCTTTCGCGCACTGAGGCTGGCAAGTGGCCCCACGTTTTATAACAAGAGTTCTGCGACGTTCCGGTAAGCGGAAGCGCGTCTATCTGGAAGTTCGCCCTGACGGCATCGCCTGGGCAGAATCCGGGGGCTCTGCCGGTTTTTCCGACTGCTCACCGGCAAAACGGGAGTCTGTTCTTGGTGCCCTTACCAGTGAGCGCGGTTGGGTTGGTGCAGACGCCACGCTCATTCTGCCGCTTGATCAATATCAGGTGTTCCAGCTGGAACGTCCCGAAGGTATTGATGAATCCGAGCTGGGCGATGCACTGAAATGGAAGCTCAAGGATTTTCTCGATTTTAATCCCTCCGATGCCGTCTCCGACGTGTTTCATTTCCCGGAGGACGCTTCTCGCGGACGGGGAAGCCTGGTGAATGTTGTTGCCGCTCGAAAGTCTCTGGTCAGTGGGCTGGTGACACTGGTAGAGAACTGCGGCCTGGCATTGACGTCCATTGATATTGCCGAGTTGGCCCTGCGCAATCTGGTTCCCCGCATCGATCCGGCTAGCCGCGGCACGGCTCTTGTTCACATGCGCGAGCGCTTCGGTCAGATGATCGTCTGCAAGGGCGAAACGCTGTACCTGTCCCGGCGGCTGGATGTAACGTCCGATGACCTGCGGGACGCGTCGAGCCAGGAGAGCGCAGTGCAGTCGCTGGCGCTGGAGATGCAGCGCTCCCTGGACTATTACGAGAGCCAGTTAGGGCAGGTCCCACCATCAGTAATCAGATTGGTCGCCCGGGACAACGTTCTGCCATTGTCATCAATGCTGGCCTCCTATGTCGCCGCCAGCGTTGAAACCCTGGATTGGGCGCCTTTCGGCCTTGATGCATCGCTCGATAGCCGCTGTCTTCTTGCCTGGAGTGCCAGCCTGGCGATGACCGCAGGAGGCGATGGTGTTCAGCAGGTAAATCTCTACACCGACGACCTGCGGCCGCGCCAGGAAAAACTACAGGCCGGGATGGCGATGTCCGTGCTGGCGCTCGCCCTGGTTGTGATTGTCGTGGCCGCGGGTGTTGCCCATTATCAGGAATCCGGGTTGCAGGCAGAGACCGCTGCCCTGCAGCAGCAGAATGAGCAACTCGAGCGCTCCGTGACGCAATTGACCAACGACGTGGAAGCCCGGCAGCCCGACCCTGAAGTTGAAGCTGCGCTGGAGCGGGTGACAGCCACCCTGGCCCGGCGGCAGAAATTGCTGGATCGGGTGGAAAACCTGATCGCCACCGAGACAACGGGGTTTTCGTCGCCGCTATCGGCACTGGCTCGCCAGGTACCTCAGGGGCTCTGGCTGACGCATATCCGGCTGGATGCCAGCAACGGTGCCGTCGGTCTGGTCGGCAAGGCGCAGTCAGGCCGGCTTGTGCCGGTCTATCTTGAACAACTGGGTGATGAACCTGCCTTTATGGGCAAGACCTTCGGTAGCTTCCGGCTCGACCGGGGCGAAGACGGACGCTGGGTTGAGTTCCATGTGGCAACCGATGCCGACGGGGAGGTGTCGAAATGACGGCTGTCTTACGTCAGCAGTTTGCCCAGGGCACCACCTGGTTTAATGAACGCCCGATTCGTGAACGCGTATTGCTGACTGTTACTGCATTGGTGGTGGTCCTGGTCGCTGGCTGGGAGCTGGCGGTGGCTCCGGTTTTAGCGGGCAATGAACAGCTTCGGTACCGTCAGGTGTCTTTGTCTGATACCCGTGCGGCGTTGATGGAACAACAGAGCTTATTGTCAGAGCAACTGGCGTCCGACCCGTCACAGGTATTGAGGAACCAGCTCGCGGCCCGGCAGCAGAGACTGGAACGGTTGAATAATGAGCTCGCGGAAACCACGGGGCGGTTGATTGCACCCCGCGCCATGGTTGTTCTGTTGCGGGAGATGCTCGCTGCCCAGGACAAACTGGAGCTTGTGGGGGTTGATCTCCTGTCGCCGGTGCCGGTGTTCGACAGGCCCTCCGAGGGTGTCAGCCAGACTGCCAGCGGGAGCGCCGGAAACGGTGCGGGAACTGACAGTGCTGACAACGAGAGTTCAGAGCCGCTGCTGTATGCCCACGACGCAGAAATAGTTCTGCGTGGGGGGTATATGGATGTGTTGGATTATATAGAGACGCTCGAAGCCATGGACGCGCGCCTGGGATGGGTGTTGCTGGAGTACGATTCCAGCAATTACCCGGAGAACGAAGTCCGCATCCGGGTTCGTACCCTGAGCCTGGACCGCGCCTGGTTGGGAGTGTGATATGAGACTGCTGTTGATCGCACTGCTGGCCCTGGCGTCCTCGAATGCTTCGGCTTTACAGGACCCCACTCGTCCGGACGGTTTTGGCGCTTCTCCTCAGGCTCAGGTGCCGCAAAGAGAGTTCATGCTGGCGTCGATATTTATTGGCAATGATCGCAGGGTGGCGGTTATCGATGGCGTGGTCCGCAGGGAGGGGCAGACCTTCGAGGGTGTTCGTGTCCGGCGAATCCACCCAGACCGGGTAGAGCTGGTTGATCAGGGACGAGTGCGCGTTTTACGCCTTGAACCCCTTCCGCAAGTGCGGAGTTCGCAATGACAGAGACACGAGCTGCTATGACACTGAACCGAACGTTTCTGACCCTGTCGCTAACCATATTCCTGGCGGCTTGTAGCAATAATCCGCTGATGCGCACGAGTCAGGCCACCTCGACCGATGCCGCCACCGCAATTGATGACGCGATGGCTGAGGCTGAAGCGGAACAGCGACGAAACGCGAGAGCGGAAGCGATGTCCGACAGGGTGCCCGATGACGTTAGCGCCGCACTGATGCCATCGTTGTCCTCCCCGACGAACGACGAAGACCGCTTTGACGTTAATGCGAGTGGGCTGGCTGCCGGGCCTTTTTTCGAGGCATTGGTAGAGGGCAGCCGTTACAACGTGGTGATCCATCCTGATGTTGCAGCAACCATTGATCTGCGCCTCAGGGATGTCACGGTGCCCGAGGTCATGGATATTGCTGGGGATCTGTACGGCCTGGACATCCAGCGCAGTGGCCGCCTCTTCCGGGTAAGGGCCAATAGCGTTCAGACACGTATGTTCCCGATTGATTACCTTCACTTCAAACGCAGTGGCGGTTCCGAAACTCGTGTCAGTTCAGGTCAGGTCAGTAGTGCGAGAGATAACTCAACCGGTGCCGGTTCATCTCGGGACCGTTCAGGCGACAACACCACCGCGAACCTGGTGGGCACGAGAATTTCCACCGAAACCGAATCGGATTTCTGGCAGGACATCGAGCGTTCCCTGAAGATGATCATCGGAACCGACAACGGTAGCCAGGTAATCATAAACGCCGGTGCGGGCCTGGTAATGGTCCGTTCCGATGGTGAGTCTCTCGGACAGGTGGAAGACTACCTGCGTCGCACACAACTGATCATGCAGCGGCAGGTGGTACTGGAAGCGAAGATTCTGGAGATTGGCCTGAATGAGGGGTATCAGCAGGGCATCAACTGGGCGGATATCCAGAGTGCCTCCAGTATCACGGCGTCTGACGGACTGCCGGAAGATTTTACCGCCCAGGCACTCGCCGGGCAGGCCATCAGTACCTCGGACATAGGCGGGCTATTCTCGGCCAGCGTGCGGGCGGGTGATTTCAGCGGGCTTATCGAACTGCTGGGAGAGCAGGGTAATGTTCAGATACTGTCGAGCCCGAGAATTTCCACGGTGAACAACCAGAAAGCGGTGATTAAAGTGGGGACGGACGAGTTCTTCGTCACCGACATCGATTTCGATGACAACAACTCAGCGGTTACCGCCACAGACCGGACCTCTACGTCGGTCGAGCTTACGCCCTTTTTCTCCGGTATTTCCCTGGATGTCACCCCGCAGATTGCTGAAGACGGTGCGATCACCCTGCACGTCCACCCCTCTGTCAGCGAAGTGAACGACCAGGAAAAGGTTATTACCGTGGGAGACCGGGATGTGGTCCTGCCCCTTGCCCGCAGCACCGTCCGCGAGACGGACAGCGTAATCCGTGCCGAGAGCGGTCAGATTGTGGTGATCGGCGGTCTGATCCAGAACACCAGTGAAGACAACAATTCTGCGGTGCCTTTCTTCAGCGAAATTCCATTGCTGGGGGAGCTGTTCAAACAACGTCGCTTCCAGTCCCGTAAGAGTGAACTGGTTATCCTGCTGCGGCCTGTGGTTGCCGGGAGTGAGCAGATGAGTGCTGATGTGTCGTCCAGCCGCGAGCGGATGCAGGTTCTGCGGGAACTGCTGGAATCGTCCGAGTCTGTGAAACCCCAACCGGAGAAAGCCAGACGCTAGCATGTACGAATCCCATTTCGGACTGCAGGAAGCACCGTTTGCATTGACGCCCAACACCCGATACTTCCTTCGGGCCCGCAGCCATAGTGATGCGCTGGAATTATTGCTGGTAGCGCTGCGTGAACGGGAAGGCTTTATTAAAATTACCGGGGAGGTGGGTACCGGCAAGACCCTGTTATGCCGCCTGCTGCTCAACGAACTGGAGCAGGATGCCCATACCGCCTATATTCCCAACCCGCACCTGACCCCGGATACCCTTTACGAAGCGGTGGCCGAGGAACTGGGTGTGGACGTGGTCCGCTGTGCTAACACTCACCAGATTCTCAAAGCGCTGAATGAACGTCTGATTGCCCTGGCCATGGAACAGCGGCCGGTTGTATTGGTGATCGATGAAGCCCAGGCCATGCCCGAGGACACCATTGAAGCCCTGCGGCTGCTGACCAACCTGGAAACCGAAAGTACCCGCCTGTTGCAGGTGGTGCTGTTCGGCCAGCCGGAACTGGATGTAATCCTGCAACGTGACAGCATGCGCCAGCTACGCCAGCGCATCACTTTCCAGTACCGGCTGGCTCCGCTGGACAAGGTGTCCGTAGCACAGTACCTGAGACATCGCCTGGCGCAGGCCGGTTACAACGGAGGTGAACTGTTTGCCCCCGCCGCCCTTCGCCTGATCTCCCGTTCCTCGGGTGGCATTCCGCGGCTGGTGAACATTATCGCCCATAAGGCTCTTTTGTCGGCCTGGGGCCGTGGTGACCGACAGGTAGGGCGGTCCCACGTCATGCAGGCTATTCGTGATACCGACAGCGCCCGTTTGCCCAACCTGCTGGTGAGGTGGTTATGAGTTTGCTCAATGACGCCCTGAGAGCCGCTGAACAGCGCCAGAACCGGCCAACGCCAGCGGGCGCCTATGTGGGTGGACAGCATAAGGCACATAACGGCCGGCCTGTGCTGCTGTTGGTGCTTTTGGTGGTGGCACTGCTCACCGCTATTGCGGGCAGCTACTGGGTGTTTGCCAACAGCTCCCCGGAGGAACCGATGGTGGTAGAAAGTCAGCCATCACCGGATCAGGCGGTCCAGAGGGACGTTGCGGTAGCAGACGAACAACCAGTAAACACACCCGCAGAAGTGTTGCCCCCCGCTCCAAAGCCAGAGGTGGTTAAGCAAGAACCTCAGCCTCGGCCGGCGTTGCCGCTGGAGCCAAAAATTACTAAAGCCGAAGTAAGCGAGCCAGAGCCGGCAGTTGCTTCCTCTCCGACAGTGGACGAGACGACGGCCGGGCAAAAAGCGGTGGCTTCGGAAGTGGAAGATACACAGCCGGAGGAACCCTCCACTGCCGGGGTCAAGCATGTACCTGAGACTCCGGCTGCCAAGGATCGAAGCACCGCGAGGGAGCTCGAACGACTGGTGGCCCGGGGCAACATTACTGACGCAGAGCGTGGCCTGGCAGCGCTGACACAGGAACAGACGGCACCTCGCAGTCGCTATGTGGTGGCCAGGGCACTTCTGGTGGAAGGGAAGCAGGATCAGGCTCTTGGCTGGTTGCCTGAAGGCGTAGCCGCCGAGCATCCGAAGTTGCGGTTATTAAGAGCCAGGGCACAGTACGCCAACAGCGACCTGGCGGCTGCCGTCGATACGCTCAGCGCAAGCGTGCCGCCGGTGGAAGGCCACTCTGAATACCGGGTTACCCTTGCGACCCTGTTGCAGCAGCAGGGAAAGAATGGGGAAGCCGCCCGCCACTGGGCTGAACTGATTGCGTGGGATGACAGCCAGGGCCCTTGGTGGGTAGGGCTTGCGATTTCGCTGGAAGCCCAGGGAGAACAGCTCGGAGCCGCCAGAGCATATCGGCAGGCAGCCGAACTCCCTGGGCTGCCCCGTTCACTGGCCGACTACGTGCAGCGAAGGCTGCAGGCATTGCGAGCAGGATGATTCATGGCTGAAGCAAAGAAAAAAATCCGTATTGGTGACCTGCTGGTCCAGAACGAAGTCATCACTGAACAACAGTTGATGACCGCTCTGCGTGAGCAGAAGAACACCGGGCGGAAGCTGGGCCGCACCCTGATCGATTTGGGCTATGTGGAAGAGGACAACCTCCTTAATATCCTCTCGCGCCAGCTGGACGTGCCCTTTGTGCAGCTGCGCCACTTCCAGTTCAATAACGAGCTGGTCAAAAAGTTACCGGAGGCCCTGGCCCGCCGTTTCCGCAGTATTGTGCTGGCGGAGCAAAGTGGCGAACTGCTGGTAGGCATGGCAGACCCGCTCGATATATTCGCGTACGACGAACTGGTCAGAGTGCTGAAGCAGCCGATAAAACAGGCCGTTGTGCGGGAAAGTGAATTGCTGAGCACGCTCGATCTGGTTTACCGCCGCACTGACGAAATCGCCTCGCTGGCGGAAGAACTGGAAGACGAACTCGGCGACGATGCCTTCGACCTGGCCGACCTCAGCGCTGAATCCGAAAGTGCCGAGGCTCCGGTGGTCAAGCTGCTGCAGACCCTGTTCGAGGATGCGGTACAGGCCCGCAGTTCGGATATCCATATCGAACCGGACGAGACCGTGGTGCGGATTCGTCAGCGTGTTGATGGCGTGCTGCAGGAGCAGGTGATGAAGGAGAAACGGGTGAATTCCGCCCTGGTACTTCGTCTCAAACTCATGGCCGGCCTCAACATCTCCGAGAAACGCATTCCCCAGGATGGCCGATTCAATATTCGGGTCAAGGGACGCAGTATCGACGTGCGGGTGTCCACCATGCCGGTGCAGTATGGCGAGTCGGTGGTCATGCGCTTGCTGGACCAGAGCCAGGGCATGCTGAACCTGGATGTTACCGGCATGCCGCCGGTGCTGCTGGAGAATTTCCGGCGCATGATCAAGAAGCCCCACGGCATGATCCTGGTCACCGGACCCACGGGTAGTGGTAAAACAACCACCCTTTATGGCGCGCTGACCGAACTGAACCGCCCGGAAGTGAAGATTATTACCGCGGAAGACCCTGTGGAATACCGCCTGCCACGGATTACGCAGGTACAGGTAAACCCGAAAATCGGTCTGGAATTCGCCAGCGTATTGCGCGCCGCCCTGCGTCAGGACCCTGACGTTATCCTGGTAGGGGAGATGCGGGATCACGAAACAGCAGAAATCGGCCTGCGGGCAGCGATGACTGGCCACCTGGTGCTCTCCACCTTGCACACCAACGATTCCATCAGCAGCGCCATGCGACTTATAGATATGGGCGTGGAGCCCTTTCTGGTGGCCAGTTCCCTCCTTGGTGTGGTGGCCCAACGACTGGTACGTAAGGTATGTGATAACTGCCGCGAAGCGTACGAACCTACCAGTCAGGAAAAAATCTGGCTTGACCAGTTTGACCTGGATCCATTGGATCTGGAAGCCGGCTTTGTTCACGGCCGGGGCTGCTACCAATGCAGCAATAGCGGATACCGGGGCCGCCTGGGTGTCTACGAGATGCTGGAAATGAACGAAGGCATGCTGGATGCATTGCGGCGCAAGGACCTTTCGGGCTTTACCCGGGAGGCCCGCAAAAGCCACCTGTATCGCCCGCTTGGCCTGTGCGCCATGGATTTTGCCCTGCAGGGGGTTACCACACTGGAAGAAGTGGCCCGGGTGGCCGCCACCTCGGAAGGCGACATTTCCCTGGAAGAAGTGCCTGTGCTGTCGCAAAGCCGAGGCAACGGTGCGAAGCACCCTGCGGCCAGTGAGGGTGGTGCCTGATGCAGTTCAGTTATCGGGGTAAAGACAGCCGGGGAGCAGTGCAACAGGGGGCGCTGGTCGCGACGAGCCCGGAGGCGGCTGCGTCCGAGCTCATGCGGCGGGGTATTACGCCACTGTCTATTCGCGAGCAGGATCAGAGCGAATCCCTGGGCGAGCGACTGAACAAGATGCCGATTTTCCGTAAGAAAATCAGCCTTGATGAACTGATTGTATTCTGTCGCCAGATGTATGCACTGACCAAAGCCGGCATTCCCCTGATTCGTACCATGCGGGGGCTGGCAGATACGACCCGCTCCCAGGTGCTCAGCGAAGTACTGGATGATGTGACTGACCGGCTGGAAGGTGGCTCTACCATGGCCGCTGCCATGCAGGCCCATCCGAAAGTGTTTTCTGAACTGTTTATCGCCATGATCCACGTGGGTGAGAATACCGGGCAACTGGATGATGCCTTCAAGCGTCTGTCTGACATTCTGGAACTGGAGCGGGACACCAAACGCCGCCTCAAGCAGGCCATGCGTTACCCCATGTTTGTGGTGATTGCCCTGTTTGCCGCCTTGATGGTCGTGAATTTTCTGGTGATCCCGAAGTTTGCCGCCGTGTTCAACAAACTGGGCGCGGACCTGCCATTTCTGACCCAGGTGCTGGTAGGCACGTCCAACTTCCTGCTGGGTTACTGGTACATCGTACTGTTCGGTTTGGCTGCCGCTGGGCTGCTGTTACGTCAGTGGAAGCAGACCGAGCAGGGGCGACTCACCTGGGATCGCTACAAGCTGAAAATGCCTATCATCGGCCCGCTGATGGAGTTGATTACACTGAGCCGCTTCGCCCGCAACTTTGCCAGCATGCAGGCGGCCGGCATGCCCGTGACCCAGGCCTTAACCGTGGTTGCGGAAGCTACTGACAATGCTTGGATATCAAGACACATCAAGGACATGCGGGCCGGCATCGAGCGTGGTGAAAGCCTGCTACGCACGGCCCGGCAGAGCGAGATGTTCACCCCCCTCATCCTGCAGATGATTGCCGTGGGTGAAGAGACGGGCTCCGTGGATGACATGCTGGTGAACGTGGCGGATTTTTACGATGAAGACGTGGACTACGGCCTCAAACGGCTGGCGGAATCCATC
This sequence comes from Marinobacter denitrificans, assembly GCF_008795955.1. GTDB lineage: Bacteria > Pseudomonadota > Gammaproteobacteria > Pseudomonadales > Oleiphilaceae > Marinobacter > Marinobacter denitrificans. The sequence goes on along the minus strand of NZ_VMHN01000008.1, from coordinate 143,525 downwards.
GAACCGATACTGATTGTGGCCATGGGCATACTGGTTCTGATTCTGGCGCTGGGCGTGTTCCTTCCGATATGGGACCTGGGGGCTGCTGCCATGGGGCGTGGTTGAATGGCCAGCCAGAAATATTCAGCGATGTCGGTGTTGGTCAACTCCCGTCGCCTGAGATTTCTGGTGGCGCTGTGCATCCTTTTCGTTCTTGGGTGGGTACTGCTCGGGGTATTGGAGCGGGAAGCGGCAAGGGCTGAGCAGACAGGCATGCGATTGATGCTGAACCAGATCAGAAGTGTACTGGTGGTAAAAGGAGCGGAGATTCGCCTGAAAGAGGGGGCGGACTTCAGAGACCGGGCGGGAAGGAATCCCTTCGACTGGTTTGAGTCAGCACCGGCCTCATACAAAGGCATTTGTACTGAGGGGCAGCCGGAACCCGGGCAGTGGTGTTTCAGGCCGTTACAGGCTGGTGACAAAAATGACACGGCGGGCCACAGCGGGCGGGTTATATTTCAACCACGCCAGCCGATAACCGTAGGAGAACAGCAGGGTAGCGACGCCACACCTCTGGCCTGGGTTGTGGCAGTAGAGTTTACGGATAGAAACGGCAATGGACGCCTGGACGAAGCAGATCTCCAGTCCGGCCTGAAATTGCAGCCGGTGGAGATGAAAAAGAGAAATGAACGTGCCGAGAATTAATAACAAGCCTCAGGGAGGCAGAGCCATGAAGGCGATGACAGCAACTAAGCACCAGACACGGGGTTTCACCCTGATCGAACTGGTGGTGGTGATATCCATCCTTGCCATTCTTGCAGCCTTCGCGCTGCCAAGGTTTGCGGAACTATCGGACGAAGCACACCGTGCAAGTATTCAGGGCACTTCTGGCGCCTATGCCGCTGCCGTCGCGCTGGTTCGGGCGCAATGGACAGCTCGCGGTGGCGCTGGCGCACAGGCCGATCTGCCGGGGTTTGGTGAGGAAAATGTGGACGTAAGCGCAGATGGTTGGCCTACGGGGGTGGGTGGCAATACCAACCCGGCTGCCATGACAGCCACAGAGTGCCAGGACCTCTGGCTCGCTTTGATGCAGTCAAATGCACCAACCGTGGCAACCTCCGGAGACACAACCGATTACACCGCGTCAGCAAGTGGCTCCGTGTGTACCTATGAGTACAACCTCAATGGTGGTGGGGACAGTATTCAGTACGACGCCAGCAATGGCGAAGTTATTAGAGTTATTAACTAAACCTTGAAAAGCAGCAAAAGCAGGAGAAAACCATGAATATGATGAATGAGATGGCAGCAAGAAAAGAGAAAGGTTTCACCCTTATTGAACTGGTAATGGTGATTGTGATTTTGGGTATTTTGGCGGCGTTTGCGTTGCCAAGGTTTGCGGATTTGGGCAATGAGGCCCGAGTAGCAAGTGTCCAAGGTGCCGCAGGAGCTGTTAAATCTGCTGCCGCAATTGCACACGCCCAATGGCTTGCTGATGGGAACTCCGCGGCAACTGTAGATTTAGATGGTGTCATAGTGGCTATGTCCGACGATGGTTATCCAGAGTCGGTTGCAGCGACTGCGACACCTGAGGGTATCACTGCTGCGGCTCAAATTGATGCGCAAGATTTTTCCTTTGATGCAGCCTCCGGTGTGTTCACTGTAACTGGCTTTACGGCTAATCCTGCCAACGAATGTCAGTTTACGTACGACGAGACTACCGGTCGTGTTACGAACTTGGTTACGACGGGCTGTTAGTAACGAGGTCGGATTAGCGAATGCATAATCCGACAACACTGATCGCCCGTGGTACCAAATGTCGGATTACGCCCACGCCAATCCAACCTACGTTTTGCGTGGGGCGGCCGGGAAGTGGGGAGAGGGGCATGGCAATAAAGAACGCCCCGAGATCATCGGGGTTTACCCTTGTTGAGCTGGTTATGGTCATCATCCTGATCGGGGTTCTCTCCGCTCTGGGTGTTGGCCTGTTTGCCGGTCGTTCTGCCTTTTCTCCCATGCTGGCTACTCAGCAACTTGCATCTGCCACGCTGCTTGCACAACAAGCGGCACTGGCGGGTAATGTGGCCAATACCCTCACCATTGAGCAGGATGGCAGCCATTTCCGCTTTACTGTCGGGGCCGGAACTTCGGCTTCGCGTACATTCGAGTTGCCCCGGGAGGGCACCTCACTCTCTGCTCCGGGCGGATTGCCGCTGACGATAACGTTCAATTCAGACGGCACTTCGGCCAGCGGGGCTAACCTCGGGTTTACCTTCACCGGAGACAGCACCTTTAAAACCTGCCTGAGCTCCCTGGGCGCGGTATACCGCGGGAGCTGTCAGTTATGATGCACCACCAGCGCGGCGCAACCCTGGTGGAGCTGGTGATGACCATTGTGATTATCAGCGTGGCCATAGCCGGTGTAGTGGGCGCCTTTGCGTTGATCACCGGGCGCAGCGCCGACCCCCTGAACCATACCCGGGCGGTGGAGCTGGCTCAGCTTTACATGGACGAGATTATCTCAAAAAAATACGACGACACGACGCCTCAGGGTGGAGCGCCGAAGTATTCCGGTAGTTGTAACATTGGTCCGGATGGGGAGAGCAGGGGGGCCTTTGACGATGTGGACGATTACCACAACACATACGATTCACCTCCTGAAAATGCTGAAGCTGCCCTTATGGGTTACAACGACTTTGCCGTGAATGTCACTGTTACCTGTGCAGGCGATGAAGTGAATTTGCCTGATACCGAAGCCAAGCGTATTGACCTTACGATCACCGCACCTGGCGGGCAGACCTTCTCATTCTCAGCCTACAGGGCGAATTTCTGATGCGTCGCGCGGCTGGCTTTACCCTGGTTGAGCTGATCATTGTGATTGTTCTGCTCGCTATCGTGGCAACGATATCTGTGCAGTTTGTTGCCTTGTCTACCCGCGGGGCGATTGACGTCAGTTCCCGCCAGCAGAGGGCGCTTACGGGTGTAGTAATCAGTGAGCATATATCACGAAGCCTGCGGGCAGCGTTGCCAACCTCCATCCGTGCAAGCGCAGACGGTTCCTGCATTGAATGGATGCCCATCCGCGCGGCGTCCAATTACCTTGATTTGCCAAAGGGCGGCTCGCCTTCATCATTTGATGCTGTGCCATTGCCCGGTGGTCAGACGGCTTCGGGGAGGGTTGTTGTCTATGGCTATAGCAGCGATGTGTATAACATCACTAACCCGGGGCCTTTGTCGCCTCCGGCCAGTTTGCCTGCAGGTTCTCCTCCGGTAACAGTCACCTTTGATGGTGGGGCAATTCACCGGTTCTCAGCAAAGTCGCCTGAAAAGCGTTTCTATGTGGTCGGTGAACCGATTGCCCTCTGTCAGTCAGACAAGTGGCTATACCGCTACAGTAATTATGGCATCAATTCCGCCGTTGCCTCTGGGCTGCCTTCAAGCTTTCCGGGGCGGGAGGTGCTTGCGGCAACCCTGGAAGATAACTCCCTTCTTTTCGAGGTTACGCCCCCGACGTTGCAGCGTGGCGCGGTGGTGTCATTCAGTTTTGTTCTTGAAGAGGACCAAACCGGGGAATCCACCGCCATCAGCCAGGAGGTACAGATCCGCAATGTGCCCTGAGACGCTGCTTAAAAAACAATCTGGCGCTGGCCTGCCCGTTGCCCTGTTCATCGTGACCGTACTGGCGTTCCTGGTGCTTGGCATGTCCCAGCTCCAGCAGGGCAGTGGCGAGTCCATCAGTCTGCAGATTCAGTCCCAGCGCGCGTTCTTTGCAGCTGAAAGTGGTGCACAGGTAGCAGTGCGGGATGTACTGGAAGCGGACAGTTGTAGTGGCCTCCACAGCCCGCTGGCGTTTAATGATGCCAATGGCCTTCAGGGTTGCAGTGCAACGATGACCTGTGAGTCGGTAACCGCGGATATTGGTGGCTCCGGTGGCAACACCGTCTTTACCATTACCAGCAGCGGTCAGTGTGGCGCGGGAGCGGACCAGGCGTCGCGCTCAGTGGAGGTGCGCGTGCGATGAAAACAATCCGTGAATTTGTGGCCATACTGACCGTTCTGGTGATCGGGTGTGTGGTGTCTCCGTCGGTTTGGGCTGCTTCCTGCTCCAATGTGTTCGGTGCACCTGACGGTATCAACGAAAATCTGCAAGCTTCGGGCAATACGCTGGATTTGTCTGGCATTGCTTTCGCTGACAATCCATGGCCAGCGTCTGGCACCACGCTTACGTCCGGGGATTACTTCTTTCGCGGCACGAACCTCGACAATGGCTATCAGCTTAATGTTGCCGCCGGAGCGCAGGTACGTGTTTTCGTGAGTGGGTCCCTGACTACGGGTAACAATATCGGCTTTAACCCCACTGGTGGCAGTGACCAGTTTTTACTGGTTGTTGATGGCAGTCTGTCGATGGGAAACAACGCCAGAATACGGGGGCTTGTATACGCGTCAGGAGCCATGACTCTGGGCAACAACGCTAACCTCAGAGGTGGGCTGGCAGCGGGTGGCAGTATCTCGACGGGGAACCAGGATCCGGTAGCCGACTACAGCGGCGTTGGAGCCGGACTGCTCGCGGGGCTCTGTGAGGCACCTGTCGATCTATCTGCGAATGGGGATAGCATTGGGCCAGTCAGTGTTGCTGTGGGTGATAATGTTTTGTTGAGTGTTACCGGGCAGGAATGCCCGCCAGAGGGGGTCTGGTACAGCTATCGGGTTTGGGAAGACCGCTGGGTGATTGATGGAGAACAAAGGGAGGCCTTCAACACAGCGTCGCTGTGTGATCGTTCTCCCGTGACTCGAACAGTTACCTTTGATGAACCCGGCCAATACACTGTCAGTTTCCAGTCATTGTATCGGGAATGCATCTATTTGTTTGGCTGCGAGAACACTCAACGGTTGTTAGGCTCAGATGAGATTGTCATCGAGGTGGTGGATCCGGCTGGCGAGCTGGCCTGTTTTGTAGATGAATTCGCCAGTGGCCTTTCTGCAGACGACTGGGTTACGTCGGTTGCCAGCGGAAGTTTCAATCCGTCGGTGGTAGGTAGCCGTCTGCGAATGACGGAAGCCGTCAGTAACCAGTCAACGGCTGCAACCTTGCAACGGGAAATCCCCGGCGCAGACAATCTCGTCATTCTCGAATTCGACTATTACGCTTACGGCGGTAGTGGAGCTGACGGGCTGGCGGTTGTCCTGTCGGATGCCTCCATTACGCCCCAGCCCGGAAGTTTCGGCGGTTCTCTGGGGTATGCCCAACGTAACAATGGCGATCCGGGGTTCGCGGGGGGATGGATCGGGATCGGCCTGGATGAATTCGGCAACTTTTCCAATCCTACGGAAGGCCGCCAGGGCGGGCCAGGTTTTCGGCGAGATGCTGTTGCGATCCGGGGAGCTTATCAAGGTGGTTATCGTTACCTTAGAGGTACCGGCACGCTCGCTACGGGTATCGATCAGCCTGGCAATAATGATCCCTCCGCTCACCGTTACCGCATTATTGTGGACTCCCGAAATGTCGGTGAGGCTGTGGTTTCGGTTGAGCGCGATACAACTGGCACTGGGAACAGCTTTCAGGAGCTGATCGCTCCATTCGATGCATTGAATGAAACCGGGCAACCGGATGTACCGGAGAACTTTCTTCTGTCCCTGACGGGCTCCACGGGTGGCTCCACCAATATCCACGAACTGGACAACATCGAATTATGCGCGCTTCAGCTTAACCCGGTAGGTGATCAGGTTGATCACTTCGAAATCATCCACGATGGCGTGGCGCTGACGTGTCAGCCAGAAACCGTCACCATTCGTGCCTGTGCGGATGAAAACTGCGACCAGTTGTTCACTGACCCAGTTCAGGCCACTCTTGCGCCCTCCGAGGGCTGGCAGGGCGGGAATGTGGTCAATCTTGCCGGTGGCTTCGGAGAGGCAACCTTGCAGAATACCATTGCCGGTGAAGTCACCCTGGAGGTTATCGGCTCCCAGCCGACCACCCGGCCGCAAGCGGTCACACTCTGCCAGGCAGGGGGTGGGGGGCTATCCTCTGCAAATTGCATGTTGGAGTTTTTCGATTCCGGGTTGTCATTCGATGTGCCGGACCTGACCTCCCACCGGCCCTCCGGCCCTGTCGAAGTGCGGGCAGTGCGGCGGGATGACGCCACCCAGGCCTGTGTACCGGCGTTTGAAAACGTGGAACGCCCGGTACAGTTCTGGTCTACCTATATTGATCCGGACGAAACTAACCGCCCCGCCAGTCGGGTACTTTCTCTCAATGGAGAGGAAGTGAGCGGCGATTCCGGAGCCCCAACCACCATAAACCTGAACTTTGGGGCCGGTGGCATTGCGGAGATCGATGTTCGCTACCCGGACGCCGGGCAGATGCAGTTAGGTGGGCGTTATCTCGGCTCGGCCGCGACCGAGGACGAGGGCCTGGTGATGCCTGGTTCGGATCAGTTTGTCAGCGTGCCGGCAGGGCTTTGTGTACGTACCGATGGCGAATGTGCAGCCGGCGACGCGTCCTGTCCCCCGTTCGCAAAAGCCGGCGAGGAGTTTGATCTTTCCATAACGGCGGTCGGCTGGCAGAGCGATGGCGACGCGAATCTCTGCGAGGGGAATCCTGTTACACCCAACTTCCGTTTGCTGGATGTTCCGCTGTCCTCAAGTGTCGTAGCGCCGCCTGGTGGTGCGCACGGAGCGCTGTCCCCCACGAGCTATACCCATACCCGATCGGCGGACGCCACCGAAACGGTGAATGCCCGCGTTTCGGAAGTAGGAGCATTCGAGTTTCTTGCAACACCGGTTGATGGCGGCTACCTGGGCAAGACGGTTCCCCAGGGCATCAGTGCTGCCGCCGGTCGGTTCTATCCCGATCGGTTCAGTGTGACAGTTGATCCGGGAGCGTTGAGTGCCGAATGTTCAGAAGCCACGCCCTTTACTTACACCGGGCAGGATATCAAGTGGTCCCTGGTGCCCAGCCTCGAGATTGAGCCTTTGTCAATGCAAGGAACCCGAACGGTGAACTACACAGCGGCGGGCTTTTTGCGGCTTTCAGCAACGGGGGTATCGCGAGCCACTCCGCTGGCAGACAGTACGGCCCTGAACCGCAATGGCGATCCACTGACGGTGATCACCAACGTTTCGGACGGCGACCTGAATGAAATAATAGGCGAGCCGGGATTGCTGCAGTTTGACTATGCCGGCAACGATACGATCCGGTACGACAAATTGCCGGAAGCCCGGGTAGAGCCGGTGGATCCCGATCTGGAATACATTGTGACTGATATCGTGGATGCGGACGGGGTAAGCGGCGCTGATGCCCCTTACCCGTTCACACCGGCTGCGGACTTCGATGTGCGTTACGGGCGGTTGACCATGGACAATGTGTATGGCCCCGAGAACATCCCCGAGCTGCTGATGCCCTTCCGGCTGGAGTACTGGAACGGTTCCAGGTTTGTGGTGAATACGGCCGACAGTTGCACAGCTTGGAATACTACTGATATCTCCAGCCCGGCAGAGCACCATACCTTGGCGGCGGACGCAGGCACGTTCAGTAGTGGGGAGGCCGGCCCGCTAAGCCTTCAGCCAGCGGGCTCTCAGGGTACGGACACCCTCACATGGGCAGTGGAAACCTGGCTGACGGACGATGTCGACGAAGACGGCTCGCTGGATAATCCTTCAGCCCTGGCCACCTTCGGCGTTTATCGTGGCCACGACCGGGTGATCTACTGGCGGGAAAGGTAGGGGAAGGGAGATTCAGTCCTCCTCCCCCTCCGGATGATCCATTCCCAACTCATTGATTTTCCGGGTGAGTGTATTCCGCCCCCAGCCGAGCAGAATTGAGGCGTCACGCCGGCGACCGCCGGTATGCTTCAGTGCGGTCTCAATCATGATGCGCTCGAATTCCGGCACGGCGGTGTCGAGAATTCCCTTCCTGCCCCGCTTTAATTCCTGCTCGGCCCAGTTGCGAAGGCCTTCCTGCCAGGTCTGGCCTGTGGCGGGTGCTTCCGCTTGTTGCATGAGCTCAGGGGGTAGGTCGTCGATGTGAACCTCACGACCGCTGGCCATGACGGTCAGCCAGCGGCAGGTATTTTCCAGCTGGCGGACGTTGCCGGGCCAGGGAAGGGTGGTGAGGTACTCTTCAGCTTCCGGGCGCAGAAGTTTGGTTTCCACCGCCAGTTCCTTGGCGGCGCGCTTGAGGAAGTGCTCCATCAGGCGGGGGATGTCCTCCCGGCGCTCCGCCAGTTTTGGCAGGTGAACCCGGATCACGTTCAGACGGTGGAACAGATCTTCCCTGAAGGTGCCGGCCTGAACCAGTTTTTCGAGGTCCTGGTGTGTTGCTGCGATAATGCGTACGTCCACCTTTATGGGCGTGGTGCCGCCAACCCGGTAGAACTCGCCATCCGCCAGTACCCGTAACAGCCGGGTCTGGGTGTCAGCTGGCATGTCACCGATTTCATCAAGAAACAGAGTGCCGCCGTTGGCTTGTTCGAAACGCCCCTGCCTGGCGGCCGCGGCCCCGGTAAAGGCCCCTTTCTCGTGGCCGAACAGCTCGGACTCAATCAAGTCCTTGGGAATGGCGGCCATGTTCAGGGCGATAAACGGACGGCTGGCCCTTGGGCTGTGATTGTGCAGCGCCTGGGCCACCAGTTCCTTACCGGTGCCGCTTTCCCCGTTGATCAGTACCGTGATGTTGGAATGAGAGAGGCGACCAATGGCCCTGAACACCTCCTGCATGGCCGGCGCTTCACCAATGATTTCGGTGTTGCGCTGGGCACTTTCTGCCTGGGGTTCGGAAGTGGCCCTGCGCTCATGGCTGTGGGCAACAGCCCGCTTGACGAGAGCCACGGCATCATCCACATCAAAGGGCTTGGGCAGGTACTCAAAGGCACCGGTCTGATAGCTGGTTACCGCGCTTTCCAGATCGGAATGGGCCGTCATGATAATCACCGGCAGATCCGGGTGCGCCTCTACAATCTGCGACAGCAGGGTAATGCCATCCACACCGGGCATGCGGATATCGCTGATGATCGCGTCGGGCTGTTCGTGTTCCAGCCGCATCATGATGCTTTCGCCGCTTTCAAAAACCCGGGGCTGCATTCCGGCCTGGTTCAGGGCGCGCTCCAGCACCCAGCGAATACTGCGGTCGTCGTCAATTATCCAGACGTTTGCCGGTTGGCTCATTGATTGTCCTCCAGGGGCAGGAAGATGATGAAGTCGGTTTCGCCGGGCTCGCTTTCACACTCAACCAGCCCGTGATGTTGCCCGATGATACTTTGGGTGATGGACAGGCCGAGGCCGGTGCCGCTCGCCCGTCCGCTGATCATCGGGTAGAAAACGTTCTGCAGCAGATCCGGTGGTATGCCCGGGCCGTTGTCGATGACATCCACGCGGCAAACAAGGCGATGGCGCTTATGGCCGATGGTGAACTGTCGCAGCGCGCGGGTGCGGAAGGTGATGGTTGGTTGTTCGTTGCCAGTCATCTCCGACTGATTTTCAAAGGCGGCTTCCATGGCATTGCGGGCAATATTGAGAAAAGCCTGGATCAGTTGTTCCTTGTCCCCCTGAAACTCCGGCAGGCTGGGGTCATAGTCCCGTCGGAAGGTCAGCCGGCCGCGACTTTCCGCCTCAAGCAATGTTTTCACCCGTTCAAGCACTTCATGAATGTTGGTGGGGGCGAGTTTCGGCGCTTTGTTAGGGCCCAGCATTCTGTCCACCAGGGATCTCAGGCGATCAGCTTCTGCAATGATGACCTGGGTGTATTCCTTCTGGCCTTCGTCATTCAGTTCCCGGTCCAGCAACTGCGCTGCTCCCCGAATGCCGCCAAGTGGATTCTTGATTTCGTGGGCCATGCCCCGCACCAGTATTCGGGTGGTTTCCTGCTGGGAGATGATGTCCTCTTCCCGGCTGATACGCAGTAACCGGTCCCTTGGCTGTATTTCGATCAGCAGTTCCGCCGGGTCCAGGCTGATGGGTGAAACCGAGTAGTCAACGGTCAGCCGAAGGCCGCTTGTAAGCACGAACTCGGCTTCACGACGGGTGTAGGACTGACCGTTCTCGGCGGCGGCGTACAGGGTTTTGAGGGCATCTTCCGAGTCGATCAGAATGTCGTTGATTGGCGCGCCCTGGCTTCGGGTGATGCTGGTTTCGAACAGGCTCTCGGCGGCGGGATTCAGATACTGGATATGCAAACCTTCGCCCAGCACAATCACCGCTGTGGTCAGGCTGTCCAGTATGCTTTTATATCCCGCAGGTATTGCCATGCTTTCGTCCTTTTGATGGGCAACGCTCAGTACTCAACGCAGTTTTGCAAAAAGCGAACCACATTGCAGGGCAGGGCGTTGAAAGTGCGCATTTTGCGGGCATTGCGGTTCGACGGCCCGTCAATGCGCCGTTGTGTAGTGCATAAGTATAATTGTGCCGCTCAGAACGCTGGCTGGGCGCCCTGCGAATGCTCAGAGTATGGCTGCTTTGTGGTGCGGGCGCACTAAAATAGTGCGCTGCGTAAGATCAGGTGATGGCATCGGGGCTTGGCTGGCGGCCGCTATACCCGGTAGGGAGGGGGCTGGAACGTTGTGTCAGTTGTTAACGCTGGGCCGATGAATGGTGAAAGTTATGGTTTCGCCGCTTTTAACCGTGACACCGTTGCTATCAACGATGTTAACACCGGCATCGTGAGTGCCTCGGTAGACGTTACGCACCATAACGGTTCCGGATTGGCTCTGGCCAACAGGTTGGCCGTCCAGGGTCACTTCGTATTTGTGATTGTCCCGCAGTGAAGGCGAACTGGTGACCTGGAACTCAACGTTGCCACTGCCACTGTGGAAGGCCTCGTCATCGCCAGGTGCAACAAATGTCACGCTGTCATAGGCCGCGCCTTCCTGTTCGACCTTCTCCCGGAGTTTCTCCGGTTCCCGGACAGCCTCTGGTTTGGGCAAGGTAACGGTGGTTACCGGCTTGACCTTTATCTCTTCAGCTTCCGTGCCCTCTGCAGGTTCATCGGTGTAAGTGACGTTGCCCTGGGCATCAACCTGGCGGTACACCTCTGCGGAAAGCGGGAGGGCGAGGAAAGCGAGAACGCCTGCGACATATGCGAGCTGTGGTTTCATAGATACAACCTGTCTGTTGTTTTATCCGATTATCTGCGCCAGCCCCCTGTATTTCAACGCCATTCCTATCGTGCTTGGTTACATTACGTTAAGAGCGGGCGGCGCCGTGAGGTGAGGCACAAAAAAGCCCCGCACGGGCGGGGCTTTTCTGGCTGCTGGCACCTGGTGCCACGGCAGGACGTCTTAGCAGGAGTAGTACAGCTCGAACTCGACCGGGTGCGTGGTCATGTTCAGTCTTTCAACTTCGCCACGCTTCAGGTCGATGTAACCACCGATCATGTCTTCGGTGAATACGCCGCCGCGGGTCAGGAACTCGTGATCCGCTTCGAGGGAATCCAGGGCTTCCTGGAATGTCTCGGCAACCGTCGGGATGTTCAGGGCTTCTTCCTTCGGCAGGTCGTACAGATCCTTGTCCATGGCATCGCCCGGGTGGATCTTGTTCTGGATGCCGTCGAGGCCCGCCATCATCAGCGCTGCGAATGCCAGGTACGGGTTGGCAGAGGCGTCCGGGAAGCGAACTTCGATGCGACGGCCCTTCGGGCTGTTCACGTACGGGATACGGATGGAGGCAGAGCGGTTGCGGGCAGAGTAGGCCAGCATAACCGGTGCTTCAAAGCCCGGAACCAGACGCTTGTAGCTGTTAGTGGAGGCGTTGGTGAAGGCGTTGATGGCCTTGGCGTGCTTGATGACACCACCGATGTAGTAAATGGCCATCTCGCTCAGGCCGGCATAGCCGTCGCCAGCGAAGAGGTTCTTGCCGTCCTTGTTGAGGGACATGTGAACGTGCATGCCTGAACCGTTGTCACCAACAACCGGCTTGGGCATGAATGTCGCTGTCTTGCCGTAGGCGTGGGCAACATTGTGTACACAGTACTTCAGGATCTGAACTTCGTCAGCCTTGCGGGTCAGGGTGTTGGCGCCAACACCGATTTCACACTGGCCGGCAGTACCCACTTCGTGATGGTGTACTTCAATTTCCAGGCCCATGGATTCCATGGCCGCACACATGGCGCCACGCAGGTCGTGCAGGCTGTCCACTGGCGGAACCGGGAAGTAACCACCCTTCACACCCGGGCGGTGACCGATGTTGTTACGGTCAAAGTCTTCGCCAGACACCCAGGCTGCTTCTTCGGAGTACAGTTCGTACATCGCGCCCTGCATGTCGATTTTCCACTTGGCAGAGTCGAACACGAAGAATTCCGGCTCCGGGCCGAACAGTGCGCCGTCAGCGATGCCGGTGGACTTCAGATACTCTTCTGCACGTTTGGCAACTGAGCGCGGATCCCGCTCATAACCCTGCATGGTGGAGGGCTCCACGATGTCACAAGTGATATTGACGGTGGTCTCTTCCGTGAACGGGTCCAGAACAGAGGTTTCGTCTACCGGCATCAGGATCATGTCGGATTCGTTGATGCCCTTCCAGCCGGAGATAGAGGAGCCGTCGAACATTTTGCCGTCGGCAAAGAAATCCTCGTCAACCTCGGTTGCGGGCAGCGTTACGTGCTGCTCTTTACCGCGGCTGTCAGTGAATCGCATGTCGACCCATTTGACTTCGTGTTCTTTGATCAGATCAATCGTCTTGGACATTGTGCAAGCTCCGTCAGTTATCCCGCAGGGCGGGCGATTTCTGTGTGCGTTGTTGCCGGATCGTTCAGCGGTGCTGACTCCCGATCTTTCTTTCAGGTGGGGGCAGCTTATCAAAAGCTGTTCCGACTTACCTGTAAATTCGGCTGACAGGACTGAAGCAATAGCCTTGCCAATTTTATTTGCATGCTCCACAACTGCGCAATCGCGCGGTTTCCGGGCTGTTTTGGAGCGACACGCGAGCAGAAGCAGCCCATGGCGCCCTGTGTTGGTGCGTTAAAGTGGTGCGGTGCTGGAGAAAATGCATCAATTTGGTGCGCAGAGGCGAGTGCTCCAGTAGGCGTTTTTCTTCATATAAACAGAGAAGACTTTACTATATACTGCGCGCCACTTCATTTTCGTCCCGCTGAACACCTCTCAGGTCATTTCAGTGCATGCTGCAGGATTATAGTTGTGATTGATAAACTTCGTAATATCGCCATTATCGCCCACGTCGATCATGGCAAGACCACCCTGGTGGACCAGTTGTTGCGCCAATCCGGTACGCTGGATCGCAAAGAGCTCGAGAGCGAGCGCGTCATGGATTCCAATGACCAGGAGAAGGAACGCGGCATTACCATCCTGGCCAAGAACACCGCCCTGAAATGGCACGACTACGACATCAATATCGTCGACACACCGGGCCACGCCGACTTCGGTGGTGAAGTCGAGCGGGTAATGAGCATGGTGGACTGCGTGCTGCTGGTGGTTGATTCCATCGACGGGCCGATGCCGCAGACCCGTTTCGTAACCCAGAAAGCCTTTGACGCCGGCCTGCATCCGATCGTGGTCGTGAACAAGATCGACCGTCCGGGTGCCCGTCCGGATTGGGTTGTTGATCAAGTGTTTGACCTGTTCGATAACCTGGGTGCCAGCGACGAGCAACTGGATTTCCCCATCGTTTTTGCCAGTGCCCTGAACGGTATCGCTGGTATGGATCACGAGAAACTGGACGACAACATGGATGCGGTTTTCCAGGCCATTGTCGACCACGTGCCCGCGCCGCAAGTCGATCGCGATGGTCCGTTCCAGATGCAGATTTCCCAGCTCGACTACAACAGCTTCCTGGGCGTAATCGGCATTGGCCGCATCACGCGGGGCAAGATCAAAACCAACTCCCCGGTGACGGCTATCGGTGCCGATGGCAAGAAGCGTCAGGGCCGTATACTCAAGATCATGGGCCACTCCGGCCTGCAGCGTGTTGAAGTTGATGAGGCGCAGGCGGGCGACATCATCTGTGTGAGCGGCATGGATGAGCTGTATATCTCGGATACCCTGTGCGATCAGTCTGCCGTTGAAGCCCTGCCGCCGCTGACGGTCGACGAGCCCACGGTATCCATGACGTTCCAGGTCAATGACTCGCCGTTCTGTGGTAAGGAAGGCAAGTTCGTCACCAGTCGCAACATCAAGGAGCGCCTGGAGAAGGAGTTGCTGCACAACGTGGCACTGCGTGTTGAAGAGGGTGAATCCGCAGACAAGTTCAAGGTCTCCGGCCGTGGCGAGCTGCACCTATCGGTGCTGATCGAGAACATGCGCCGTGAAAACTTCGAGCTCGCGGTGGGTCGTCCGGAAGTGGTTATCCGCGAGATCGACGGGGTCAAGCAGGAGCCCTACGAGAACGTCATCATCGATATCGAAGAGCAGCACCAGGGTGCCCTGATGGACCAGATGGGTCTGCGCAAAGGCGAGCTGACCAATATGGTGCCGGACGGCAAGGGGCGTATGCGCCTTGAGTATACGATTCCGGCACGCGGTCTGATCGGTTTCCGCAACTCCTTCCTGACCATGACATCCGGCTCGGGTATCCTGACGTCGACCTTCAGCCATTACGGCCCGATCAAGAGCGGTGATATGACCAGCCGGCAGAACGGTGTGCTGGTTTCGATGGCGACCGGAGCGGCGCTGACCTACTCCCTCGAAACACTGCAGAGCAGGGGCAAGCTGTTCCTGGATCCTGGGCAGGAGGTCTATGAAGGTCAGTTGTGTGGCATTCACAGCCGGGACAACGATCTGGTCATCAACCCCACCAAGGGCAAAAAGCTCGACAACATGCGCGCCTCCGGCAAGGATGAAGTCATCGCTCTGGTGCCGCCTATCAAGTTCACTCTTGAGCAGGCGCTGGAGTTTATTGATGAAGACGAGCTGGTGGAGGTGACGCCAAAGTCCATTCGTCTGCGGAAGAAGCTGCTTACCGAAAACGAGCGCAAGCGCGCCCACAAGAAGTAATCGCAGTGCGGTAACTATAAAAGGGGCAGATCACATCTGCCCCTTTTTCGTTCACTTCAGCTAAACTCCGGTTACATCCTTTTTCCGGAGCGCTATATGCTCACCCTGTATCCCGACATCAAGCCCAATGCCCGGCATCGTCTTGCTGTGGACCCTCCTCATGAGCTTTATGTTGAAGAGAGTGGCAACCCGGATGGCATTCCGGTACTTGTCGTTCATGGTGGGCCCGGCGGCGGGTGTGAGGACTATTACCGTCGATTTTTTGATGCTGAGCGTTACCGCATTATCCTGATGGACCAGCGTGGCGCCGGCTGTTCCACCCCACTGGCGGAATTTGACGGCAACACCACACAAAAGCTGGTGGAAGACATGGAAACCGTCCGTTCGTTTCTTGGAATCAACCAATGGATTCTGTTTGGGGGAAGCTGGGGTTCCACCCTGAGTCTTGTCTACGCCCAGTCCCACCCGGACCGGGTGCTCGGGCTGGTATTGCGGGGCATCTTCCTGTGTCGCCCCAGGGATATTCACTGGTTTTACCAGGAGGGCGCCAGCCGGGTTTTTCCTGACTACTGGAAGGATTTCCTCGCGCCCATCCCGGAGAGCGAGCGGGAGGATCTCGTATCCGCCTACTATCGCCGCCTGACCAGCGCCAACGAGCTTGAGCAGATACAGGCGGCAAAGGCCTGGTCCATCTGGGAGGGTCGGTGCGCCACCCTGCATCCTAATCCGCGGGTGGTAGAGCACTTCGGCCATCCCCACGTGGCGATCGCTCTGGCCCGGATTGAGTGCCACTATTTTATGAATAATGCGTTTCTGGAGGATGACCAGATCGTCCGTGATGCAGGTTTCCTGAGAGATATTCCCGGAATCATTGTGCACGGCCGTTACGACATGGTTTGCCCCCTGGATAATGCCCTTGCCCTGAGTGAGGCGTGGCCCGAGGCAGACCTGAGAATTATCCGGGATGCCGGCCACTCAGCCTCTGAGCCGGCCATTGTTGATGCGCTGATGCGGGGCATTGATGAGGTAGTGGCACGACTTGACGGGCACCCCGAATAGGCACCTCTTCGCATAACCTGCAAATACCTCCTAAGAGGGGTTGCGGCGGCCCTGTGGCGTGGATAAACTCCGGCAGAACTTTTAAGTCCTTCCGCAGGGAGCTCAATGAAAGGGCTGATACAGCGAGTCACTCACGCCAGTGTTTCCGTTAACAAGCAGACTATTTCCTCCATCAACGCTGGCCTTCTGCTGCTGCTGGGAGTGGAGAAGAATGACACGCCGGAAACCGCCGCAAAACTCTGCCGCAAAGTGATCAGTTACCGGGTCTTTCCCGATGATCAGGGGCGAATGAACCGCAGCCTTCTAGACGAAGGGGGCTCTCTCCTTGTCGTTCCCCAGTTTACCCTTGCTGCCGATACCCGGTCGGGCACACGCCCGGGTTTTTCCGTTGCTGCGTCACCGGACCATGCCGAAGCATTGTTCCATGAGTTCCTTCTCGTGTCCGAGCAGCATCTGGGAAGTGCAGCTGTCGGGTGTGGCCAGTTTGGCGCTGACATGAAGGTAGCGCTGGAAAATGACGGGCCGGTCACTTTTCTACTTGAGGTTGGGAGCGAACCTGCATGAGGGTAGGTACTTGCACTGATTTAGCGCAACTGGCTGGCGGGTGGCCTTCTCTGGTGCAGTGTGTTCGTCGTGCACTTGTGCGAGTGCTGATTCTGGCGTGATTTTTCCGGACTAAGGCATTGAAAATAAAAAAGGTTTTTGATGGTGGCACTGGATTTGAAGATCATTAGCGGACTCCGGTGCCCGCCATTTTTGTAAGGATGGATATTTGTTCTTTTTAACCCGCTCGGGTCTGAAAGGTCCAATTAAAAATTTGCAAAAAAGAATTGATTGTATTAAAACAGGTTCATCACTCACGGCTTTAAGAAAAAGCTGTAAGTGTTTGACATAAAAAGGCCCTGCTTGGCCTTTGTAATAAAGAAGAAAAACGAATTGTTATGGCCTTGTCACAAAATTGACATGGTCAATACACAGAATAGGGCTCAACCAGCCCGACTGGTGAAGTCTTAAGAGCGGGAATTGAACCCGACGCTAAAACCTGAGTTAACTCAAAAAGGAAGACGCAACATGAAAAAAACGCTCATCGCTACCGCTATTGCTGCGGCAACTCTCTCCACAGGCGCTCTGGCCCAAGCTGGTGCAGAATCTGCAGACTCCCGTGCTGACGTTCTGGCAGAGCGCATGGATTCCATGCCGAACGTTTACGGTAACATTCAGTATGCGATCGCCCACGATAACTTTGATGGTGGTCCTTCTTCTGTCGAGCATTTCGACAATGGCACTACCCTTGGTGTTTCCCATGATCACGAAGTAGCTCCAGGTATCACTGGTTTCTTCAAGATTGAGCTCGAAGGCATGAACGCCGACGACAAAGCTGCCAGCAACGGCATCGATGGTCTGGATGAAGCCTATATTGGTGTGAAAGGCGACAGCTTCGGTCAGGTATGGGTTGGCTCTGACGACTCCACCTACGAGCGTGCTGTGGATGAGATCGCCCAGTATTACGAAGTGGCCACGTTGAACATCGGCCCAGACTACACCACTGGCGAAGGTGACCTGGTCCAGTACATGTCCCCGTCTTTCGGCGGTCTGAGCCTTTGGGCTGCCGTGCAGGTTAATGGCGACAATGACACCAAGGGTGGCAGTGACAAGTCATACCCGTACCAATTGGCCGCTGTTTACGAGATGGACGCGCTGGAACTGGCTGCTGCCGTTGACTCCAACGACACCAGCGATGGCAACAACGAGAACACCTATGGTCTGCGTGCAAGCTACAATCTGGACAACCTCCGCTTGACCGGTGAATTCCACACCCGGGACGACGCTGGGGACCTGTTTGGCATTATGGGTATTTACACCATCGGTGCAAACCAGTTCGCGTTGTCATACGAGCTGGGTGAAGCTGACGACTCTGCAGATACTGAGCGCGATACCATCACTCTGCAGGCTCTCCACAACCTCTCCGACCACATGTACGTCTACTTTGAAGGCTACCTGGGTGGCGGTGATGACGTGTATGAGTACGAAGATGAGCAGGGTAACACTGCGTTTACTGACGAGCGCTCCATCGCCTCTATCGGCGCTGTTTACTACTTCTGATCAGCTAACCAGCTAGTCAAAACGTAGTCGAAAAACCGGTAGCCTTCGGGCTGCCGGTTTTTTTATGTATGCTGATATCAAATTCCGCCTACCAGGAGTGGCAATGGCCCAGGAACTCGAAATCAAGCTCAGTGTGGCGCAGGCTGATCTCGATCACGCGCTCGCCTGGCTGTTGAGCCAGCCAAATACCTATGAGTCAGACACTCTCCAACTGGGCAATACCTATTACGACACGCCAGGGGGTGACCTCAACCGACAGAAAACAGCCTTGCGGATCCGCAAAATGGGGAACAAGTCCATCCAGACCCTGAAAACCCGGGGCGAGTTTGTGGATGGCGCCCATCGCCGGCAGGAGTGGGAGTGGCCGCTGATTGGTACGAAGCTCAAATTAGGGCTGATTGCGGACACGCCGGTGGGGCAAAGCGTCAACCTTGCCGCACTGCAACCCGTCTTCGAAACCAATTTTGAGCGCCGGGTGGTAATGATTGAGCAGGGCGAAACCCTGATTGAGGTAGCCCTCGATTCCGGCGAGATCGTGGCTGCGGGCCAGTCGCGACCCCTTAACGAGATTGAATTTGAACTCAAGACGGGAGAACCATCGGCCTTACTCAAATGGGCGAGAAGGCTGGCGGACGAAGTGCCTGTATTTCTTAACCTGGTCAGTAAGGCCGAGCAGGGTTATTACCAGGCAGGGCTTTATCGACCGGTGGCGGAGGCGAACACGCATTCAGAGTTCACAGTGAACGATTTCCTGTTTCTGTTAAGTGCGTCCTGGCTAACCAGCCAGCCGATACCTGTCGACAAAGATGAGCTTGGTGCGATCAGCCGGCTGGCAAGTGCGCGCGGTGTTGAAACTCTGTATCAGCAAGTGATCCGGTCTCTCGCCGAGGGAGCGACTGTCAACGACCTCGCTGCTGGCAAGGCGCTCGGGCAGCTTCAACTGGCCATTGCCGCAGGCTAGTGCCGCTACGTGGGAGTTTCCTGATCTGCAGTGTTTGCCGCTGAGGATTCCTCTTTTGCGGCCTGATCCTGCAAATCGTGCCATTTTTTGATGAATTCTCGGTAGCGGGCCAGAGCCTCTTCAACCACGCCTACGTCAGGCGTTTCACTGGACTTCACCAGCACGATCAGCCCCTTGCCTTCGACCTCCTGTTCCGTCGGTGGGTGGCAGACCACGTCGTTGTTATCGTCGATATAGGCCAGCGCGGTGCCAATGCCATGGCGGATAAGCGCGCTGACAATGTCTGCCCAGGTCAGGTCATCCAGTTTGATTTCGTAGCGGTGGGGATGGTCGTTCTGGTAGTTGAACAGATCTTCCAGCACTTTTTCGGACCCGGGGGCTACCACTGACCGGACCATGATTTCAGGGTAGGTCCGGACCGGACGGATTACGGTCCGTACCCCCGTAGCGGTGAAGCGCGAGCGGTTTTCGTCCCGGACACATTCAGCGGTGATTTTTTGCCCAAGGTTGGATTCGCTCAGGCGGTGGACGATGTCAAAGGTCAGGCTGTCAGAGGACGGGTCCGACTCGTCGGCGGCCAGTACAATGATATGTCGTGCGCTGCCTGCATGTACTGCCTTCAGGGCGTCGGGATCGCTGCCGGAACCATGGAAATGCACGAGGCCGTGGTCCGCCAACTCCGGGGGCAGTCCGTTGGGAAAGTGACGCGTCAGTATCATGATAGGGACAGTTTCGTAGCCCGGAACAGAGCGCATCTGTGAGGCAAAGCGTGAAAAATACTGCTCGCCGCCGGTTTGTGGTGTGTTGATGATAATAATGTGGTCTTTCATGGCGTATATCCAGCGTCCGGTTAGGATGCGTTCCCGGCGGTAGAACCGGTACTCGATGTAATCACTCACAATCAGTGTTAACAGGGTGATTGCACCAACGAACATCATAAGGATGGTGCTGACCCTGCCTATATAGGTTTCCGGGGCAAAGTCGCCGTAACCCACGGTCACCAACGTGGTCATGGTCATCCAGGTGGATTCGAACAGCGTGAGATCTTCCGCTGTCCAGATAATCAGTACCTGGGCGATCAGTAACCCTGCAAGAATGGTGAAGAGCCGTTTGATGCGGGAGCGGATAATCCCGGACATGGGCAGGTGGGAGAGCTGGTGTTCCGGGTTCAGCGGCCGGCGATTCCTCTGCATCAGTATCCTTGCAACGGTTCAGTCGGGAGAGAGTTCGTTATACAGTACGGGAAATATAACAGACACACAGGGGTTTGCATTATGTCCGAGCCTTGGCGCTCACTACCAGAGGTGTTGGCAAAGGATGTGGCTGCTGCCTGGCCTTCGATGTTTCCGGAGGGCGTACCAGAGTTCCTGCAAGCTTCTGGTGGGGTTTCCGATGAAGATGTTGCCCAGGCCATTGCCCGTAGCCTGTTTCTGCGGCAAACCCTGGAGCGTCGCCCGGAGCAGGTGGCCTCTCTGTGTTCGTCGCGGCCGCTGGCAGAGCCTACTACCAATGATTATCTGCGCCAGCGCTGGCAGGAATTTCTGTCTGAAGTGACGGATGAACGCAGCCTTCACACGGCCCTGAGGCGTTTCCGCATGGAAATCCAGTTCCGCATAATCTGGCGGGACCTGATGCGCTGGGCAGACATGGCCGAAACCATCGCTGCCACCAGTGATTTTGCTGACACCTGCATTCAGGGCGCGCTGGACTGGCTGTATGACGACACCTGCGAGCAGTCAGGGACTCCCTGGGGCATGAACCCCACGACCGGGAAGGAAGGCCCGCAACCATTGATTGTCCTGGGTATGGGTAAGCTGGGGGGGCATGAACTGAATGTATCCTCTGATATAGATCTGATTTTTGCGTTTCCGGGTAAAGGCGAGACCCGGGGCGGACGCCGATCTATCGATAATCAGCAATTTTTTATCCGCCTGGGGCAACGGCTGATCCAGGCTCTGGACCAGATCACTGCCGATGGTTTTGTGTTCCGTGTGGACATGCGCCTGCGGCCCTATGGGCAAAGTGGGGCGCTGGCCCTGAGCTTCGCCGCCCTGGAAACCTATTATCAGGACCAGGGCCGGGACTGGGAACGCTATGCCATGGTGAAGGCCCGGGTGGTAGCCGGTGATCAGGAGGCGGGGCAAATTCTGATGGACAGCCTCAAACCCTTTGTTTACCGCAAGTATATTGATTTCAGCGCGTTTGAGTCCTTGCGCAGCATGAAATCCATGATCAGCCGGGAAGTGCGCCGCAAGGGCCTGGAAAACAATATCAAGCTCGGCAATGGTGGTATTCGTGAGATCGAGTTTGTGGTCCAGGCCTTTCAGCTTATAAGGGGCGGCCGCGACAGGGAGCTTCAGCAACGCGAACTGTTGGTGATTCTTAAAGAACTGGAAGAGCTGGAACTGCTGCCATCGCCGGTAGTGAAAGAACTGAAAGCCGCGTACGTTTTCCTCCGCAATCTGGAACATGCTCTGCAGGGTATGGAAGACAAACAGACTCAGCTGTTGCCGGATAACGACGTGGCTCGGGCCCGTGTAGCGCTGATCATGGGGTTTGATGACTGGACAGCCTGTGCTGCGGAACTGGAAAAGCACCGCGAAAGGGTGGCAACGCACTTCGCGGACATCATTGCCATTGAAGACGAGGAGCACGAAACCGCAGCGCTGGATGAAGGCTGGCAGGAGCTCTGGTTGGGTGAGATGGATGAGGAAGCGGCAACGGCGTGGCTCCGGGAGCACGAGTTTGAGGACCCGGAAGGCAGCTACTCCGCCCTGAGTGACCTGCGCGAAACCCGCACTCTTCAAACGCTGCAAACCCAGGGGCGGCACAGGCTCAACAAGTTCATGCCGGTGTTGCTGGAAGCGCTCACCCACGTGGACGGGCCCTCCCAGACTCTGGTCCGGGTTCTGCAGCTTGTGGAAGCCATCCTGCGCAGAACCGCCTACATGGTGCTGCTGATGGAAAACCCGGGAGCCCGAGCTCAACTGGTTCGCCTGTGCAGCGAAAGCCCCTGGATTGCAAGCCAGCTGGCTGAAACCCCTTTGCTGCTGGATGAACTCCTGAACGCCGAGAGCCTGTACAGCCCGCCGGCGAAAACAGAGCTCCAGGACGACCTGCGCCAGCAAATGCTGCGGATTCCCTTCGAGGATCTCGAGGAGCAGATGGAAACCCTGCGGCACTTCAAGAAGGCGCACATCCTGCGGGTTGCTGCCTCGGAGATCCGGGAAACCCTGCCGCTGATGAAAGTCAGCGACTACCTGACGTGGATCGCGGAAGTGGTTCTGGATCATGTGGTGGACGTGGCCTTTGCCAACCTGGTCAGCCGCCATGGTTACCCCCGGCGCAAGGATGGCTCCGCCTGTGACACCGATTTCGCCATCATCGGATACGGAAAACTGGGCGGTATCGAACTGGGTTATACCTCGGACCTGGATCTGGTGTTTATCCACGACGCTGACCCCGAACAGTCAACGGACGGCGACAAGCCCATCGACAATGCAGTGTTCTATACCCGGCTGGGCCAGAGAATCGTGCATATCCTCAACACCCAAACACCTTCGGGGCAGTTGTACGAAGTGGATATGCGCCTGCGCCCCTCTGGAAATTCGGGGCTGCTGGTAAGCACCTTGACCGCTTTCGAGAAATACCAGCGTAACGATGCGTGGACCTGGGAGCACCAGGCCCTGGCCCGCGCTCGAGGTGTGGCCGGTTGCAAGGAGACCCTGGAGTCCTTTGAAACGCTGCGGAGCGACATCCTGTGCCAGCAGCGGGACCGGGACAAATTGAGGGAAGAGGTCGTGAGCATGCGCGAGAAAATGCGTGCGTCGCTAGGCACACCTCAGATTGAGGGCAAGAACCCGGAGGTTTTCCACACCAAGCACGATTTCGGTGGCATCATCGATATCGAGTTCATGGTGCAATACCTGATGCTGGCCTGGTGCTCGGAATATCCGGAGTTGACCCAGTGGTCCGATAATATCCGACAGATGGAAGAGCTGGGCCGGGCCGGTATTTTACCGGTTGAGGACACGGAAAAGCTGAGAGAGGTATACATCACCCTGCGTTCTACCATTCACCGGCGCGCGCTGCAGAACCTGAACAGTCAGGTGGCAGGGGATGCGTTTCCCGAGGAACGTGACTACATCCAGAGTATGTGGAACCAGGTAATGCTGGGGTGATGTCGAGGTGATATAAGAGTGATTGGGCCTCTTCGTAAGGCCGGGATTTCCTGCTAGAATGCCGGTTTCCCGAAAAGAGCGCTTTAGGAGCAGAAACAATGTCGATGGCTGATCGCGATGGCTTCATCTGGCTGGATGGTGAAATGGTTCCCTGGCGGGAAGCCAAAACCCACGTGCTGACCCACACACTGCATTACGGCCTGGGCTGCTTCGAGGGTGTGCGCGCCTACAGCACCGAGAAGGGCGCTGCAATTTTTCGCCTGAAAGAACACACCGACCGTCTGTTCCGCTCCGCCCATATCCTGAACATGACCATGCCGTTCAGCAAGGACGAGCTGAATGCCGCCCAGTGCGCAGCGGTTCGGGAGAATAATCTGGATGAGGCCTACCTGCGCCCGATGGTGTTCCTGGGCTCAGAAGGTATGGGTCTGCGTGCCGATAACCTGAAGGTGCACGTAATGGTCGCCGCCTGGAGCTGGCCCTCCTACATGTCACCGGAGGCCAAGGAGCTGGGCATCAAGGTTCGTACGTCTTCGTACACCCGGCACCACGTCAACATCACCATGTGTAAGGCGAAGGCCAACGGCAACTACATCAACTCCATGCTGGCGCTGAACGAGGCCATTGCAAGCGGTTGCGAAGAAGCCCTGTTGCTAGATAACGAAGGCTATGTTGCCGAGGGGTCCGGCGAGAATATCTTCATTCTGCGGGATGGTGTTCTGCACACCCCGGAGCTGACGTCCTGCCTGGAAGGTATCACCCGCCAGACCATCCTGGATTTCGCAAAAGAATTGAACATTCCGGTAAAAGAGCGCCGCATTACCCGGGATGAAGTCTATATCGCGGATGAGGCGTTCTTTACCGGCACCGCTGCGGAAGTACTGCCGATTCGTGAGCTGGACGGCCGTGTGATCGGTGCGGGCAAGCGTGGCCCGCTGACCGAGAAGCTGCAGGGTATGTACTTCGATGCCGTGAAGGGCAAGAGTGCGGCTCACTCACAGTGGCTGACACCGGTAAACGGTTAACCTCGTAATCCATTAACAACACCTGCAGGAAGAGCAAATGGCAGACGTTATCAAAGTGCCGGTCTCCTTCGGCGAAGTGCTGGACAAGATCACCATCCTGGAAATCAAATCCGAAAGGATTGCAGATCCGGAGAAGGTCAACAACGTTCGCCTGGAGCTGGACGAGCTGAGCGCTACCTGGAACGAGGCAGTGCAGGACCAGGCCGCAATTGCCGACCTTCGCAAGCAACTGAAGGCGGTCAACGAGGAGCTCTGGGAAATCGAAGACGACATCCGCGACCAGGAAGCAGCCCAGGACTTTGGCTCCCGGTTCATTGAGCTGGCCCGTGCCGTGTATGTCACTAACGACAAACGCGCCGCCATCAAAAAAGAAGTGAATCTGGCCCTGGGCTCCCGCTTCGTCGAAGAAAAGTCCTACCAGGACTACACCGCCCGCCAGTAATTGCCCTGCAAACCGTAGGTCGGATTAGCAAAGCGTAATCCGACCAAACCGGCGCCGGACTCAGAAAACCGCCGCCGGTTATCCTTTTGCCCTCTGAGCCTCAACCCACCGATCCAACATCCCGGTAACATCCTCCACCGACACCATCTCCATCGCCCCCTCAAACTCAGCCTTGGCCCCCCAGCGAGCCTCCTCGACCGTTTTCCCCGTAAACCGCTCCAACGCCTCCGGATAACGATTCACACACCAGTCGAGCGAGTTGTACGGCCCCGAACGGTACGGATTGCTTGCAGCATAAATGCCAAGCACATCCGTGCCCATCGCACTGGCAATATGCGCTGGCCCTGTATCCGGCGCCACTGCCAGATCAGCATGACTCAACAGGGCCGCCAGTTGTTTCAGCGTATCCTTGCCACAAATGTTGTGCGCCTGTTCTTCCATAACACTTTCAATGGACGCGCAAAATTCGGCTTCAAACGGCGCAGGGCTCCCGACCAGAATTACCTTCATACCATGAACACGTATGGCGTGATCGGCCAATCGTGCATACCGTTCCGCCGGCCAGTTGCGCAGAGTGTGGCTAGCGCAAGGGCTGATCACCAGGTTTTTGCGGTCGTTTGCCAGTTGCTGGCGTGCAAACTCATGATCTTCTTGACTCAGAGGGATGACCCATTTTGGTGCGGCTGATTGCAGCCCCAGAGGCTCAAGAAAGCTCGCCAGACAGTCCCGCACATGCTGTTGCGGGGCGGGGGCAATCCGACGGTTAATGAAGAGACTGTGCAGGTCCTTGCTGCGGGCCTTGTCGTAACCGACTTTCACTTTGGCAGGAATCATCGCCGCCGCCAGGTTGGCGCGGAATGCCACCTGCATATGCAGGAGGGCATCAAACTTCCGGGCTTTCAGGGTGTTGCGCAGGTCAGCGTAGCCCTTCCGGCCGGCTTTCTTATCGAAAATGACAAACTCGACACCCGACAGGTCGCCAATCAGTTTGGCTTCAATCTTGCCGATCACCCAGGTGATTTTCACGCTAGGTAACTGCTCCTGAAGGCTCAGGACCACAGGGATGACATGCGTGACGTCGCCAATGGCGGACAGGCGTAATATGCAGATGGAGTTGATCAAGTTACGGTCCGTTTCCAATCTTTAACTGCTGGATGTGGAGCCGGGCGAGGCTCATTGGTAAACTGTGCGCCATTCTAGCCTACTGGGCTTTTAACGTCTTTACCCGGCCGCCCATGGTTTGCCGGGCCGAGGGTACCGATCTTTTGACAGAGACAGCGGGCAATACAGGTTCCGGAAAGTCAGTACTGCTGGTATCGCCGGAGTTTGAAGGTGTTACTGAGTCGTGGTTTTCTCCAGAGTTTTGGGGGGAGTGTGCTGAGCCTGTTGTCGCTGGCGGGCGGGGAAGTGCGTGGTTTGTACAGTCTCCAGACGGCCCGTTGGTTCTGAGGCACTATAGGCGGGGCGGTTTCGCAGCCCGTTTCTCCAGGCGTCAATATCTGTTCACCGGATACAGCAGATCCCGTTCGTTTTTGGAGTTCAACTTGCTGAGCGTATTGCTTGAAAAAGGCCTGCCTGTGCCCAAGCCGGTGGGCGCGCTTGTCAGTCGCCATGGTGCTTTGACCTATGAGGCCGCCATTCTCATCGAGCGGATCACGGATGGTGTACCTATGCCGGAGCATGCGTCTCTCGACCGCGAGGATTTGTGGCGGCGCGTTGGCATGACTATCGGCTTGTTTCATCGTGAAGGGCTGGACCACGTGGATATGAACTGCGACAACATCCTGGTGGCTGGAGAGAGAATATATCTTATTGATTTTGATCGTTGCAGGCTCCATACACAAGCCTGGGGAAGTGCAGGTTGGAAGGGAGACAATCTTCGACGATTGCATCGGTCAGTGAACAAACGTATACAGTCCCTCTCTAACCAGCGGCGAGATAATCTGTGGCAGGTTCTTATGGCGGGTTATTACGAGTCCTGAATGAGGTTTGACACTCATAACATGTCGTTTAGAAAATTTGATGAGCCGATTGATGCTGTTGTTACGTGGGTCGACGGTGAAGATCCCGTGCACGAGAAGAAGCTCGAATCCTATCTGGGGCCCCGCGCGAAAAAACGGCCGAAAGCAGCGGCAAAGACTCGCTATGCAGACAGGGGCGAGCTGGAGTATTGCATCGCATCTTTGGTTCACTTCGCTCCGTGGCTCAGGCGCATTTATGTTGTAACAGACGAGCAGACGCCAGGGTTTTTAGAGTATGTAGATCCTGAGTTGGCTCAGCGTGTGAGCGTGGTGGACCATAAAGTAATCTTTCAGGATTTTCACCATAACCTGCCGACATTTAATAGCCTCTCGATCGAGACCATGTTGTGGCGGATACCAGGGTTGGCCGACAATTTCATTTACTTCAATGATGACTGTTTTCTTATCAAAGCCGTTGAGCCAGACAACTTTTTTATTGATGACGGGGTAGTGCTTCGGGGGACATTCAGGTCGCCGGTCAGGCAGCGACCAATGAGGAAACTCGCTCGATTGCTGGGAAGAGGGCGACCTACTCGGCGTACATTGCAATCTGAAGCTGCAGCGCTGGCCGGGGTAGCTGATCAATATCTCGACGTTGATCACATTCCGCATCCAATGCGTGTGAGCACCTTTCGTGATTATTTTGCTGAGCACCCGGAACAGCTGGGCCGAAACTCTTCTTTCCCTCTGAGAGATGTGCGGCAGTTCTGGCCTATCGCCCTCGCCAATCACCTTGAATTGAAACACCAAAGTGCGCAGATTTCGTCTTTACCGAAGTCTCTGTATTTGAGTGCCTCCGCGGGGACTTGTGATAAAGAAGCCCTCACGAGTGTGGAAGAAAATCCTGACTGTAAATTTTTATGCGCGCAAAGCCTGGACAATGTCAGTGATGAGTTTCTGAGTTTCTGGAAAGCATGGATGGACAAAACAGTTGGTCGTTTAACGAGGGCGCCCAATTGAGTTATCTCGTTTCACACCAATCGACTCATCCTCCGTTGAAAAACTCCTTCCGCATACAACACTGGATTAGCGTTTTCCTGATGTTGTTCCTTACATTTTCCTTGCTCGTGCCATGGATTGCTTTTTACAGGGCTTTTTTGTTCGTGGGGGTATTGCCCCTGGTTTTGTGGGCTTGTGTGCGTCGTGACACTTGCACCGGCATCAGTGATCGCTCGGGCTGGTTGGCGATCGCTCTTATCGGATATGTGGCCGTAGGCACATTCGCTCCTGCAGGATTGGCGACGGAGGATCAGTACCAGATCGTTCGGTGGGCTTTCAGTACTGGCGTTTTTGTGTTGGCGGTGCTTGCAGCATCACAGCGGTGGCTTCTTCAGCCGCTTCTTTACGCCCGTGTTCTGGTTTGTATTGCTATCTTCAGCGGGGTTTTGGCAATTGGGAATTACCTTTGGACGGGGCAGTACCCAGCTCGGTTCAGCGGATTTGGTTTTCTTAGCCATCCCATATTGGGGCCTGCCTCATTGATGAGTTTGTGGGCTATTGGCATGGTCATGTATCGGGTGGATGAGCACCGGACTCGATTTGACTATGCGATCATAGGGATGTCGCTACTAGTTGTGCTTATCGTTGTTATTCTTTCGCAAAGTCGCGGGCCGTTGGTGGCGTTTCTGGTCTTTCTGTTTGCGTTCTCGCTTTCCGCGCAGCTTGTGAGCGGAAAGGCAAGGCGTTGGCGTTACTTCTGGTGGCTGCTAGGTGGGGTGCTGTTCTTCGTTGTTCTCTTCACTTTGTTCTTTGATGATTTGTTGGCCAGAATGACTGCGAGAGGTTTGTCATACAGACCGCTGATATGGCTGGCTGTGCTACAGAAACCCCCCGAAATGATTTTGCTCGGAGCAGGAATGGCGTCAGACTTTACAACCTCTGAAGCAGGCAAGTTGCTGTATGAGCAAGCGGGCATAAAAATCAAGCACCCCCATAACTTGATTCTGGGGGCCTTTCACTACTCAGGTATCATTGGTCTGGGCCTGTTTTTATCGCTTTTAGCTTGGGTTGTGGTGAGAATTCTTCGCCTGTCTGGTCAGTACGGTAGTCGATTAAGGCCATTTGCTTTGGGTCTTTTTGTACTGATCTTATTGTTAAATATGACCGATGGGCATCGGGTCGTCGCCCCGCCAAGTCCTGACTGGCTCTTCTTTTGGCTTCCGTTTACCTTTCTAGTCGGCCTGGTCAGATATTTTGAGAGCAAAGAAGTCTGAGTTGATGTACTAGCGCCGGAGTTCGCTCCCTTACACAAGGTGTGGTATGCCTGATTCTTTTGATTATCGTAGCTACCGTGTGCTTACCTATATTGACGCTAATACAAGTCGGCGTCTCCTCGATGCGGTTGTGGATGGTACAGTCATACAGAAACATGTTTTTCGCGATAACTGGAGGACCTTGAGTGCGAAGCTGGATTTTGAGGGCAGGTCGTTACTCCTTAAAGTTCCTCGCGCCCGCAACACACGCCGTTGGGAGCGGTTTCTAACGCGCTTCAGGGGAAGTGATGCGTTTCGCACGTTCCTTCATCTTGAAACGATGGCCTCGATGGGATTTCGCGCACCCCAGCCGGTTTTGGCAGCCGAGCTTCGATCTAAAGGCGTCGTCGTGGACTCCTTTGTATGCTACAGGTTTGTCGAAGGCCGGCCGGCAGAGTTAGGCGACGCCGATAAGGTTTTAGACGCGCTAAGAGCACTTCATCAACGGGGCTATCTTCGCAGTGACGCACAGCTGGCTAACTTCCTGATGGTAGAAAATTGTGTGGTTTTTATTGATTTTCGATTGAAAAAACCTAGAGTTTTGCCGAAATTGCAAAAGGCCAGAGAGATAGCCCGGTTTCTGCGGAGCTGTCCTGAGAGTCGATCGCTCCTTTCGCCTCAAGAGGCTTCATCTGGATGGCTATGGCTGGCATCGCGCCTGGAGGACATCAGTTTCGGATTGAGAAATTTGAAGCGACGATTAAGGGCACGAAGGAAACCGTAGCGGCGATAGCGTTCGCTACGTTAAACGGCTCCCCCTGATTTCAAGGTAATGGATTATATGAAAAAAGCCGTACTTTTTTGTCCTTCCCGCGTCTGGGGGGGAATCGAAAAGAACGTGCATCTCAGGGCTCGGTTTCTGGGTGCCTCGGGGGTGCAGGTTTATGTGGTTCTGCTAGAGGGTTATTTTGCCGAGCGCTTTACCAATATAGATAACGTCGAGACGATAGAGGTCAAGTCCCGAGGTGGGGATTTAAATCTGTTTGTGTTGGCGAACTATGTAAGTATCCTAAAGAGAATAAGCCCGGATGTTGTTTTTTCAGCCCTGAAAAAAGATTGGTGGCTTGTCACATTGGCCTCACGGCTCGCAGGGGTAAACCGCGTTGTACTTTATTTAGGTATTGCGCGGAGAGTAAAAAGCCCGATCAAATACTTTGTCATTTTCCGACTAATGAAATCCATTTTAATGGTGAACAGTGACTCCCTGAAGAATGAGATGTTGAAGTACCCCACATTCTTTAATGAACGCAATGTGGTCAGGGTTTACAACGGATTTAATCTGCCTCCGTCCGAAGGGGAGCCGCTAGATTTCAGAGCGTTGCTGGATCTCCCCCCTGAAACGGTAATTGTCGGTTGTGCTGGCCGTTTCAGCCCCCAGAAGGGCTTCGATTTATTGCCCAATATTCTCTCATACCTGCCGGAAAACATACATGTTGTCCACGCCGGTGAAGGCGAGTTCGAGGAGGACATTAAAGCGGCAATCAAGGGGCGCCCGGAGTCCCGGAGAATTCATTTTCTTGGCTATCAGGGCGATATGCATGCGTTCTTCAAGGGCATCGATCTTTTCCTTCTATGCTCCAGAAATGAAGGAATGGCGAACGTGCTGAATGAAGCAATGAGCTATGGCAAACCGGTAGTTTCCACCCGTGTTCCGGGAAGCGAAGAGTTACTGGCTCACGGTAAGTATGGTGTGCTGGTTGATGTAGATGATGTGGAATCCATGGCCAACGGAATTCGCGCTATCAGTGAGGGAAAAACGGTGTTCTCTCCCGCCGCGCTTCGTCAGTGGATTGGTGACGAATTCAGTCTGCAGCGAATGATTCGTGAGACAAACCGACTGTTTTTTGAAGCTGAGTTGCGCTGAGTGCAGCCAGGAGAAAGCACAGGTATACGCGTTTCCCCCAGAATTAAGGATGTTATTTGGCGATCAAGTATAAGCTTCGGGCGTTTTGGATAGATGCTTTCAACTGGTTAAGGTTTGGTCCCCGCGCTCCACGCTATGCTGAGCGTATCTGGGTTAATCCGGCTCACTGTAGTCGTTACATTGAGGCTGCGGATCTCGCGGATTATTTCGGGTCCAGGGTTCGGCAGATGTCAGGGAAGGTGGTCTCTGACTGGCCAGTCTCACTGGAACAACCTTTTGAGAATCACCCGAAACTGACTTACTGCTGGTCGCGTTGGCGAGATGGCAAGAGCTGGAATGATGCTGGTGCTATCGATTTCATGTTGGGACGAATTGCCGTGTCGCCAACTGGCGTCACTGATCAGTGCCGCACACCTGATGATGTGCAGCGGCGCTTTGAAACTCTGGACAAAATTTGGGCGAATGTCCGAAACGGAGGGGCCTTGCCGTCACGCGGGGAGCTGGTTCCCGGTAACTTTCGTGAAGTTGGGGGAGTTCTGATGCACATTGGTCCGGGCGGAGAACCGATCTTTTCTGGTGCCGGCTGTCACCGGTTTGCCATGGCATTGATGCTGGATAAGCCCTTCCCGGCGCAGATTGGTATTGTCCACGTTTCAGCTTTGGGTGCCTTGTCGGGGTTGCGTTCGAGGTCTTAGGGCTGCGACAGGAATGCCTCGACGACCACCTTGGAGCTAAAGGCTTCAAGCCAGTCGGGCTTCACCTCCACAGGCAGCATCGCAGCGACAGACTCAAGCCCCCGGGCCAGCCCCTCAGCCGTACGCGGTGTTAGGTACTTTTCCAGATCCCCACGAAAAACGTCCGTGACGCCACCGCGGCTTTCGACCGATAGGATGGGTGTGCCACAGGCCAGAGCTTCGGTCAGTACGATGCCGAGCCCTTCATACTCAGACGCCAGAACAAACAAATCCGCGTGCTTCATCCAGGGGTAGGGATTCGCCAGCTTCCCGGCAAACACGACGCGATCTGCAATTCCCAGGTCTACCGCTTTTTTCTGAAGCTCTGACAGCAGGCGGCCTTCGCCGACAATTACCAACTGATGGGGGATTCTGGCTTTCGAGAAAGCTTCAAGAAGCAGTTCCTGCCCTTTCTGCGGGACCAGGCGCGCGACATTGAGAATGTAAGGTTCCTCGAGTATGTCAGGGTCATTTTCCCGGGCAAGCGCGCTGATCCGCTCCACCGGGCAGGGGTTGGTGATCACCCGCAGGCTTTTCGGCGCGATATCCCCTTTGTCAAAGGCTTCACGGGCGGAAGCCAGAACACCGGATGAGACGCAGGCCAGATGGCGGTTGTGGAACACCAGCTTCCATTCCAGCTTTTTCTGCCAAAGCGGACGGTCGTAATGGATGACGTTTTCCAGAACGTACACATTGCGGTCGTCCCGGAACGACCAGAAGTATTTAAAGGTGCCCAGCCCCCGGAAAACGATCCGGTCGAAGCGCCCGAAACGTTGCTCCAGGGAGCGGATATGGCGCTTGAGCAACCAGCCACTGAGCCAGCCCACCCACATGAAATGGGACTTGGGTAACAGCACGCCCAGTACCAGCCGGGAGAGCAGGAACACCGGAATGCCAATGACGGATTTCATCAGCGCCTGGAACTGGTCGAAATGGTGCAGGTGGACCGACGGGTTGGCAGGGCTGAGATCATTGGGGCGATTGCGGCAGGACAGCAGGTGACTCTCGTGGCCTTCATCCGCAAAGGCGTCAGCCAGATTTACGGCAACCCGCTCCATTCCGCCCATTTTCAGGCTGTGAATGACGACCAGTGTCCTCATGCAGCCGGGCTCTTCTTGATTCCATTTTCCGCCCAGAAGGTGCGGTTTTCTTTCACTGCCTTGCGGATAGCGCGGTTCCTGGCCCAGATCTCCGGTTTTGAGTAGCCCCGGGCATGGTCCAGGTGCAGGCACACGGTGCTGTAGCGGATTTGTTTTGACTTGTGGCCGTAGTTCCAGAGGCGCTCGCCCAGTTCCCGGTCCAGGCCGCCATATTGCATGTCTTCGTTGAAGCCGTTGACGGCGATCAGGTCTTTTGTCCAGGTGGAACTGTTCATGCCGTTCCAGCTGGAGGCAGCCGGTGTGATGGTATTCAGCAACTTCTTTTTCAAAGAGGAACGGGAGAGTTTCCAGAGCTTATGGTTCTTCGGCTGTCCCTTGCTGACGAGCCATTGCGGGTCAAAGATGACGCCACTGCGGATATCTTCGTCCGAGATCGCTTCGGACACTGGCATGGTGAGTTTGATGTACCCGCCGGACAGAAAGTGCCCCGGTTCGGCCAGCCGCTGGTGCGTTTCGATAAAGGTTGGCTCCGGTATGCAGTCGCCGTCGGTGAAAATCAGGTAGTCGCAGTCGGTTTCGCTGATGGCTTTGTTGAGAATCTGGCATTTTCGAAAGCCATTGTCCTCGTGCCATACATGGTCAAGCTGAAGGATGCCGCGTTCGCGGAACTTGTCTATCAGGGCGCGGGTTTCGTCCGTGGAGCCGTCGTCGGCAATGATTACCCGGAAGTCCTTTTGGCTCTGGTTTTCATAACCCGTCAGAACCTTACTCAGCCATAACGGGGAATTGTAGGTGGTGATGACAACACCAATGCGTTCTGGGGACATGAATCCGGCCCGGCCTTTTTCAGGGAAACAGACAGTCGTCGAGACTGGTTCGGTACGCGGATTATACAGTTTTAGTTCCGCACAGGCACCGGCTGTAACCGCGGGATTTACTTACACACGTGCCCGGGTCTGTAGGGGTGTGGCAGGCCGGTCGGCCGATGACGGAAACGTTTGTATTCCCACTGGTACTGTTCTGGAATCTCACGCACTACGTTTTCAATTGACTTGTTGAGCGCGGTGGTAGCGGTGACCGGGTCGGGGTCGGCGATCCCATGTTCGCATTCACGAATCACCAGCCGGAAGCCCTGGCCGTCTTTCAGGCGCTCGGAGTAGGTCATCAAGGGTTTGGCACCGGATTTCTGCAGCAGTTTGGATACCAGCGTCATGGTGCGTACATCCATTCCGAAGAAAGGTGCGTAGGCGGTGCCTTTGCCTCGCGGGCTCTGATCCGGGAGTATACCGGCCACTTCACCTTCGCGCAGCAGGGCGATCAGCCTTGCCAGGCCACGACGGTCGCCACGAACCAGCTCCGACCCCATGCGACCGCGAACCCGAATCATGTAGTCTTCAAATTCCCTGATATGCGGGGGGCTGTAGAGCGCGGCCATACGGTAACGGGAGGAAAAATACAGGCCGGTGAGCTCCCAGTTCCCCAGATGTGGGGCCAGCAGCAATAGACCTCGGCCACCTTTCTTTGCTTCGGCCAGCAGTTCCTCGCCCTCGATCTCGCGGATCAGCCCAAGGCAGCGTTCCACCGGCCATTCCCACATCAATGGAATTTCCATCATGGTCTGGCCGGTATGGCGCAGGCTGGAGCGGATCAAGCGATGACGCTGCTCGTCCGTCAGTTCCGGGAAGCAGATTTTCAGGTTGATGTCAGTGGTTTTACTTGACTGGGTTTTGAACATCCAGCTTGTCATGCCCAGAAAGCGGCCAATGAGCTGGGCGCCACGCAGGGGCAGTTTTCCGGCTAACCGGAGAGCAGTGATCAGTAGCGTTGCTTTGGAAATGGCCATAATCCGGAGGACAATCAACAGGAAACAGGATGAGCGGAAGCTACCACCATCCCGCGTGGGCGGCAAGTTTGGTGAACGGCCGGTGGATGTTCACAGTTTCTGGGAGGCTTCCCAGCTTTCACCGGATGCGCAGGTTTCCCATTTGATCCTGAGGTAAAACCGCTTGATACGGCGGGAAATATATCGCCGGCGCCAGGCGGGGAAGGCCGCCAGTTTGTCTGGTATGAAAGGGGCGCCAAGCCCGTCCACCAGAAACAGTTCCGGCTGGCCCTTCCTGTCGGCAATCACCAGATTATGGGGCAGTAGGTTGCGGGTGAGGATGCCGGTATCAGTGAGCCAGTCACAGAACCGCTCGGCAGCATTTTTAACAGGTTGGTCGAAGCCCCGGCGCTTCACATAGGCTTCGAGTGTTTCGGCCGGTTGGCCATCGCTTCCTGTAATAATTTCGCTGACATTCGCCATGCCAAACGAGGTGTCTGTGTTGCCGTGGAAGCGGGGGAGGTGCTCCCACACCAACTGACTACGGCCATGGGCAATCAGAGTTCTGATGGCCAGCTGCTGGTGTGCCCTGAGCTCCTGCCGGTTGTCGTCGATTCTGGCTCGTCCGAGTGCTTTTTTAGGCAAGGGCTGCCGTTGAAAGCGGGCCTCAATGTTTTCAGGGCGGAGAACTTTGAGACACAATGCGGGATCATCCGGGTGCCGATAGCAGTGCCGGTTGTAACCAGACGCAAAGGGCTCGAGGCCCGAAAGGTCAATCATTGCAGAGACACCACACATTATGAACGGTTGTATTGCCTACGGTGATTGCAATACCGAGGGGTTAAAAGATTACCACGAACCGGTTTGGCCGGAGATGGTAGCAGAACACCTGGGCCTGGCTCTCACCAATTGTGGTCACACCATGAGCACAACCCGCGAATTGCTGCGCTATGCAGAGGCTTTTCCGCCACGGAATTATAAGCTGGCGTTTATCCAGTACGGCCTGGTTGACTCCTGGCTGACCTTCCGTGGGGCGCCTTATGTCCTCTATTACCCGGACAGTCCCCGCCGCAAGCTGGCCAGGAAACTGGTCAAGAAGCTGAAAAAATGGGCCCGCAGCTTTCACCTGCAGGATCGCTGGGGTGCAGTGGAGCAGGTGCCGTTGGAGGAATATCTTGGCAATATTGAACAGGTGGTTCGTTCCGCTCCTGACACGCTTTTCGTGCTGGTGGCCACGCCGCCCAATCTGGATGAGCCTAGAAACCCACTTATAGAGCGCTACAACGAGGGGATAAAGTACCTGGCCACGCAAGAGCCCAATGCAGTCAGCGCAGACGCCTACCATCGGCTATGGCAGCGGAAAATGAGTACCCTTATGACGGACGGTACGCACCTTACTTTTGAGGGGCATCGGCTCGTGGCCGAGACGGTGATCAATGCCTTGCCGGCATACTGGCAAGCAGTTCCCGATAGAAATCTTCAGTCTTCGACACCATGGTTGCAAGGCTGAGTTGCGCCCGAGCCTGCCGGAAGCTTTCGCTCTGTAGATCTGCCAGCGAGTCGGTATCCGCAAGAGCGTTCCTTATCAGTCTGGCAATATCGTCAACTCCATCCGAAGTTGAAATAAATTGTTGAGGCAGGAAGTCCTTCACGCCACTGACAGGGGTGGACAGAACCGGACAGCCTGCCATCAAAGCCTCCACCATGATGTAAGGAAAGCCTTCCCGGCTGGAGCTAATGATGCAGGCCGTGGCCGCCTTGAGCCAGGGAAATACCCGGGGTTCATGACCCGGAAGGAAAATGCGGTCTTCGGCGCCCAGTTCCCGGACCAATGCGGTGAGCCGTGCCTGCTGGCCGCCCTCTCCAAGAATCACCAGCTTGCCATCCCAATCTGCCTTAACCCACGCCTGGATCAGTCGATCGAACTGTTTGACCTGTTCGAGGCGACCTGCCGCCAGGAGCAAGGGTCGCTCAGTTGGAACAGGAATCTCGGGCGTAATACGGTCATCAAGATTGGCGTCCTCCGGGGGCAGCATGCCGTTAAAAATCAGTCGGGCATTGGGGTGTGAAGTGGAGTTTATGATTTCACGGCTGACGCCAATTACGCCATCCAGCCTGTCGAAGGCTTTGTGAGAACGTTTTGTGCCATGAAGCGTGCCAACGGTTATCCGGCCATGGCGCTCAACGGTACTGGTCAGACTCGCGGCCTTGTTGCCCTGGGCATGGATAATGTCTGGCTTTAGGGCACGGAGGGTTTTTCGCAGGCGGTATCGGAGCCACAGGTTGCGTCGGCCAAGCTGGAACGGCTGCGAATGGAAAAGAACGGGTTCCGGAAAGCGTTTGCTATAGGCGGGATGGGCCAGCACGTGAACCGTGTGGCCCCGTGCTGCAAGGGCGTTCGCCAGGTCTGCAGTGTGTTTTTCCATCCCGCCCCAGCCAGTGCCGGGGGTGGCGATCATCAGCGCAACGGTCAGCAGGCCGCGGGTCGCCATTATTGAGCCTGTTTCCGGGCCAGCAGGTTTTCATAAACCTTGAGAGTTGTTTCGGTCTGAGCCTCCAGCCGGAACCGCCATGGAATCTCGATCTCAGGTTCGGGCTTGTCGATCAGTGACAGCGTGGTCTGGGCAAACTGCTCAATGTCGTCTGGCGGTACCAGCCCCTGGGGAAAACAGGCACGAAGGGTTTCGGCGGCGCCACCACGATCGAAGGCGGCGACGGGGGTGCCGGAGGCCAGCGCCTCGGTAACAGTACGTCCGAAGGGCTCTGGTTTGGTGGACATGTGGCACACCACATCTGCCAGCAGGTACAGGGTGGTCATGTCATTGCGTTGCCCAAGGAAGCTGACCTTATCGGTCAGGTTCAGGCGGGCCCGTTCCTTTTCAAGCTCTTCCAGGAAGTGCTCTTTGCCAGGCTCAGCGCCGCCGACGATTATGCCATGACAATCCGGCCGTTCCTGCACCAGTTGCGCCACCATGGCCAGGAAATCCAGCTGACCTTTCCAGCGCGAAATGCGCCCGGGCATCATGATGATTTTCTGGTGCGCCAGTTGTGGATACTGCCGGAGCCAGCGCTCCAGCCATTGTGGACTGAGCTCCCGCTGCCGGAAGGCATCTACATCCACTCCCCGTTGGATGACGGTCAGTTTTTCTTCCGGTACCGGGTAATTGTTCAGTACATAATCCTTCACACACCCGGATACGGCGATTATGTGGTCCGCACGGGTCATGATGGCGCTGTAGGGAGTGACGGAATACATGCCGTGAAAGGTGGAGACAACGGCCGGCCGCTCATTCGCCGGAATGCTTTTCAAGGCAAGCCAGATGATCCAGGCCGGCATGCGCGAGCGGACATGCACAATATCCGGCTTCAGCTCCAGCAGTAGATTCCGCATGGGCAGAATTTGCCCGAAAGAGGCAGGGCTCTTTCGGTGTATAGGCATAAAAATGTGTTTGGAGCCTTGCCCACGCAGCTGTTCGGCCATGGGCCCGCCCTTTGATACCACAAAGGATTCGTGGCCGCGCTTGACCAGATCAGCAGCGAATTCCACAGTGCCCCGTTCAACGCCGCCGCTGTAGAGTGCGGGCAAAGCCTGCAGAATCCTCAATGCTTACCTCCCTTCAGGAAATGGTTTATCAGCCATCGTGCGACCCGGTCTGCTTCCCACAGTTGATGGGATCCTGGCAGTTTGCCTGCCATCACCGAGGCATGATCACTCCAGCGCGCAACGTACCCTTTTTCCACCAGGCTGGCCATGCCATGGGCGACCCGGCTGTTTGGTTTGGGCGCCAGTTCAAAAAGGCCGGTGGGAACGCCGGAGGTGGCGGCCTCACAAGCCATGGAAGCGCTGTCCGGTGTGACCCAGACGGCGCGGGATGCGGCCAGTTGGTGGGGCAGCCAGCTTGCGTGGGTTTGTGCCGGGTCCACCACGGTGACTTTGGGGCCTGCCAATTCCTGCAGTTGCTCGAGGAGGGATTCCGGTGTGCGGCGGGAACCGCTGATGGTCCAGCGCCACTCCGGATACTGCCCCATAAGTTGAGCCACTTGCCCCAGTACTACGTCATCATCCCACTCGAAATGGGCCGAGGGGCCGCCGATTAGAATCAGACCCTCGGGTTTGTCGGTAATGCGTGCCAAAGGCGTGATGGCGTTGATTGCCCCTTGGGTGATGAGGATGTGTTTGTCAGGTTTGACGGCGTCGTGCTCGGGAATAATGGCTGCATCGACCCAACCGAGGGGAAACCCCGGCTTCATCACAACGACCGTTTTTGTTTTCCGCTGGCGTCGCAGGGACAGCAGCAGGCGATGGGTACCGCTGCCGGCGGCGATAATCAGCGTCGGAGCTCCCAGGGTTTTATCCATGGTCGGGGCAATGCCCAGTATTGCCCGCCAAAGGGGGACTGACATTTTCGTGGCATCAATTTCAGTTACATTGGCTCCGGCAAGCACGCGTAAACGATTGCCTAGCCCTTTGAGCTGGTTACGATGCCCGGGCTTGTTGTCTGTGAGAAGCCAGACGACCGGCGCTGGCGGGCTGGAGCGATCAGTTGTCACGGCAGTTGCCGTCCATGGTTCGTTAGAGAGTGCATTCAGTTTCCTTGCTTACCGTAGAGATCCGGGTCTTCTTTTGAAGGCCGGGTCTTGAAGCGCCGGTGCATCCAGAGGTATTGGTCGGGGTGCCGGCGGATCTCATTTTCAATGGTGTGGTTGACCAGCGTAGCGTCCGCCATATCGTCTCCGGAAGGGAAGTTCGCCAGCGGGGGATGAAAGTAGATGTCGTACCCGGGTTCATGTTCCCGGCGGAAATGGCTGAATGGCACCACGGCACACCCACTGCGGTCGGCTATCCGCGAGGTGGCGGTAATGGTGCCGGCAGGCACACCGAAAAACGGCGCAAACACGATGCCTTTGCGGCCATAATCCTGATCCGTCGCGTACCAGACGATACGATTGTTTTTGAGCTGTTTGAGCAATCCCCGCAGATTCCTGCTGTCCAGCGCCACGCCGTAGCGGCGCTCTCTGGCGCGGGTCATGACGGCGTTCATGAGCGGATTGTTGTGGTCTCGCTGCATCACATCTGCCTCTATAAACTCTGTGACCAGGCTGCCCCCCAAGTCCAGAGTGCTGTAATGACCGCCCAGAAGAAGAATGCCCTTTCCTTTCGCCAGGGCATGGTCCACATGCTCGAGCCCGTGCACCTGGGTGATGGGAATGAAAGAGGTGGGATTGCGGAACCAGGCCAGTCCAATCTCCATCACGCCGATGCCGTTGGCTTTGAATGATTTTTTAACCAGCGCCTGCTGTTCCTGCTCAGACAGCTCAGGGAAGCACAGACGTATATTGACCTCCGTAATATGGCGCCGCCGGGCCGCAAAGCGATAGGCAAGGTCGCCAATACGCCTGCCCAGCCACCACTGGATTCTGAGGGGAAGCCGCGCGGTCAGCCACATCAGGGCAATACCCATCCAGGTAGGCCACCAGCGTGGATGGAGGTAGCTGGAATAGCGGGTGTCGCGGGATTTCTGTTTGCGTTTGGTCACTTGTTTCGCAGCCTGATGGTGTTCCGGTAACAAGAACAGGAGTTTAGCAGCACGACTCTCATCCGCTAAAGCAGCAATCTCCGCAACTTGCGGAAAACGATGGATTCTGCGCCGCAGACTCTGACATTGGCTTTATGTAGAATGACGGCCGCACCGACCCGGCCCGGAGTTAGTATGCTTCACTTTTTTTACTCCCTGTTCTTTCGCATTGCGCTGCCATTTGTGCTGCTGCGCCTGTGGTGGATTGGGCGCACTAATCCGGAAGCGTCTGTACGCTGGCAGGAGCGGCTGGGTTACGTGGAGGCATCCGATGAGCCTGTAATCTGGGTCCATGCAGTCTCCGTGGGGGAAACCATCGCTGCAGCCCCTCTTGTAAAGGCTTTGCTGCGCCGTAATCCGGATATCCCCGTGTTGATGACGGCCATGACCCCTACGGGCTCCGCCAGGGCAAAGGCGTTGTTCGGTGACCAGGTACGTTATGCATTTTCTCCCTATGATACCCCGGGTGCCGTACGCCGGTTTGTGGACCGGGTCCGCCCCCGGGCGCTGGTGATCATGGAGACCGAACTCTGGCCCAACATGATTTCGCTGAGCAAGCAGCGCGATGTCCCCATTTTTCTGATTAACGCCCGGCTTTCTGCCCGTTCTGCCCGGGGGTACGAACGTGTGGCTTCCCTGGTGAAGCCGTTGCTCCGCAGTATCAGCTGGATCGCCGCACAGGCCGATGAAGATGCCGGGCGATTCCTGCGCATAGGGGCCAGGCCGGATTCTGTATCGGTCACCGGCAGTATCAAGTTTGATGTGGAGATCTCGGATGAACTCCGCTCCCTCTCATCCGGGCTGAGGCACCGGCTTGGCAGGGCCCGCCCTGTCTGGATTGCGGCCAGTACCCACGAGGGCGAAGATCGTCAGATTTTGGAAGCCCACCAACAGATAATGACCCTGTATACCGACGCATTACTGTTGATTGTGCCCAGACACCCGGAACGATTTGATGATGTGGCTGACCTCGCACATTCTATGGGGCTGGCGGTGCAGCGCCGTTCTGAGTCAGGAAATGAAGGCGCAAGTGATGAGAATTCGTGTCAGGTGTATGTCGGAGACACCATGGGCGAGTTGCTCATGCTTTACGGTGCCTGTGATATAGCATTCGTGGGTGGGTCATTGATCGAGCGTGGCGGTCACAATCCGCTGGAACCCGCAGCCTGGGGTATACCGGTGCTCTCCGGCCCTCATATATTTAACTTTGAAACCATCTACAACCGTCTTGACGCGGGAGCGGGGCTTTACATAACTCCATCCTCAGAGGCACTGGCACAGTGTGTGATGCAGTTGATTGCGGACAAGCAGGCCGCCGAGAGCGCCGGGCGTAACGCGTTGGCCGTGGTAAACGCTAACCGGGGCGCGCTGGAGAAGGTAGTCAACGGAATTGTCGAGCGGATCTAGGGCGGGCTCCTGGGCCCGCCCATTCTGTCTGAGGCTTATTGCATCGGGTCGTCTATGGTTTCTTCTTCCTCGGCCAGGGCTTCAATGCCTGGGGCCGAGGCGCTGAGCCAGTTGTTCAGTGCTACCAGGTCCTGAGG
Source organism: Marinobacter denitrificans (assembly GCF_008795955.1). Taxonomy (GTDB): domain Bacteria; phylum Pseudomonadota; class Gammaproteobacteria; order Pseudomonadales; family Oleiphilaceae; genus Marinobacter; species Marinobacter denitrificans. Next base: position 101,929 of record NZ_VMHN01000008.1, on the reverse strand, counting down.
GCTCAGGGTGCCAGACGCCTGCTTCAGGTTCAGGGTGTTGATCACGTAATCGTAGCGGGCATTGGCGAAGTCGCGCAGTGCTACGTAATAATTACGCTCCGCGTCCAGCACTTCCACAATATTGCGGGTGCCGACATCATAGCCGGCGCGTGTCGCATCCAGGGCGCTGCGGCGGGAGATAATGGTCTGCTCCAGGGCAGACGCAGATTCGATATTGGTGTTTACCGTACGGAACAGGCTGCGGGTATTTACCCGAACATCGCGCCGCACCGTCTCCAGAGTCTGCTCCGCAACATCTACCAGCGACCGTTGTTGGCGAACTCCAGCCTGTATACCGCCACCCATGTACAATGGAACATTCAATCGGAGACCAATCCGGCCTTCTGTTGTGGTTCCGTCGCGCTGGCTCTGAGCAAATGTCGGGTCTTCCAGGCCTTCAATATTTGTCTTGCCATAGGACGCATTCAGATCCAGCGTTGGCAGGTGCCCGGATTTAGCGCTTTTCAGGTTCGCTTCATTGGTGTTCAGATCGTACATCGCGGCCTGGATCTGCCAGTTCTGATCAAGGGCGGTGTTCTCCCACGCTGACGGATCCATGGGGTCCGGACGACCAAGTGGAAAGTTCCGGCGCAGGTTGTTCAGTTCTTCGGTGTATTCCCCGGTCAGCCGCGCCAGTTGCTCGCGGGCAATGTCCAGTTCGCTTTCTGCGGCAATGCGCTGGCTTTTGCTGTCATCGTAGCTGGCACGGGCCTCGTAGACTTCCGTGATGGCAATCAGGCCCACATCGAAGCGCTCCTGGGCCTGTTCATACTGCCGTTGTATAGCTGCTTCAGTTGCTCTGGCCGTGGTCAGGGTGTCTGCTGCGCGCAGAACGTTAAAGTAGGCCGTGGCCACATCCAGAATTAGCTGTTGTTGGGCAAGGTTGTATTCCGCCTGGGCTGATTCAGTCTGGAATTTGCTGGCATCGTAGTTGAACCAGGCATCGGCCCGGAAAAGGGGCTGGGTCAGTTCCACACCGAAAGCGTAGGTTTCATACGCGGCGTCCTGGTTGGGGCCATCGACATCCGTATGGCTGACATCGCCAAATGCGCCGATCTGGGGAAGCAGGTTGCTGCGGCTAACGTCACTGGCGGCCTGTTGTGCCTCGAAGCTGGCGCGGGCGGAAGCAATGCCGGAATCATAGGAGAGTGCTTTCTCGTACGTCTCAACCAGATCCATGGAAAGTGCAGGCTGGGCTGCCAGCAGTCCAATCAGCCCGGAAAGCAGTCGTTTCTTCATGATTTCTCCTGTTATTGGATCACTCCGCGCGGTGGCATATGCCGGGTCACGTATGTTCTGATGGTCGTTGAAGGGCTCAGGCCCGTCATTATGGACAATAAACGGCCTGAGCTCTACACTTGCAAACGACACACGTTTTAAGTGTCATTTACATCGAATTCGCGTCTTGACGGGGTGCTGGCGGCAGAGTATCTGCCCGCCGGCTGAGATTGCCATGCAGAACCCGCTACCTGATCCGGATAATACCGGCGTAGGGATTTAAGACAATATGCTGCAAAGACACAGAGTGTTCTGTGGTCACTGCTCCGTCATACGCGACCCGTTTCTTACCTAACCCCGGGGACGCAAGATGACAACACTACCTTCCTATCTCAGTGATTCAGCCAAAGTTGATTCCGCAGCTATCAAGCCACTGCCCCAGTCTCGCAAGATCTACGTACAGGGTAGCCGACCCGATCTGCGGGTGCCCATGCGGGAAATAACCGTGGGCGACACACCTACGGACATGGGGGGTGAGAAGAATGCTCCTGTTGTCGTTTACGACACCTCTGGCCCGTACAGTGACCCGGAGGCCACCATCGACCTTCGCAAAGGCCTCAAGCCCATTCGCTCTGCCTGGATAGAAGAGCGCGGCGATGTGGAGCAGCTGGCGGATTATACCTCCGAGTTTACCCGCCGTCGTATGAAGGATCCGTTGCTGGACCCGCTTCGTTTTATGGACGAGCGTAAACCCTTGCGGGCCAAGCCTGGTAAGAACGTCAGCCAGATGCATTATGCCCGCCAGGGCATCATCACCCCCGAGATGGAATTCATTGCCATCCGCGAGAATATGAAGCTTCAGGAAGCGCGGGAGCAGGGACTGCTGAAGGATCAACATCCGGGCCAGTCCTTTGGTGCATCCCTGCCGCAGGAAATCACTCCGGAATTTGTCCGGGACGAAGTCGCCCGCGGCCGGGCGATCATTCCCAATAACATCAACCACCCGGAAACCGAACCGATGATCATCGGTCGCAACTTTCTGGTGAAGATCAATGGCAATATCGGCAACTCCGCGGTGAGTTCTTCCATAGAAGAGGAGGTGGAAAAGCTGACCTGGGGTACCCGCTGGGGTTCTGACACCATCATGGATTTGTCCACCGGCAAGAACATCCATGAAACCCGCGAATGGATTATCCGCAATTCGCCGGTTCCCATTGGCACTGTGCCTATCTATCAGGCCCTTGAAAAGGTCGGTGGCGTAGCGGAAGACCTGACCTGGGAAATTTTCCGCGATACGCTCATTGAGCAGGCAGAGCAGGGCGTGGATTACTTCACCATCCACGCCGGCGTACGTCTGCACCATGTGCCGATGACCGCCAAACGCACCACCGGCATTGTGTCCCGCGGTGGCTCCATCATGGCGAAGTGGTGCCTGGCTCACCATCGGGAGAGTTTCCTGTACGAGCACTTCGAAGACATCTGCGAAATTATGAAAGCCTACGACGTAGCCTTCAGCCTCGGCGACGGCCTGCGCCCGGGCTCTATTGCCGACGCCAACGACGAAGCCCAGTTCGGCGAACTGGAGACCCTGGGCGAACTCACCAAGATCGCCTGGAAGCACGACGTCCAGTGCATGATCGAAGGCCCGGGCCACGTGCCCATGCAACTGATCAAGGAGAACATGGACAAACAGCTGGAGTGCTGTGATGAAGCGCCATTCTATACGCTCGGGCCGCTCACCACTGACATTGCCCCTGGTTATGACCACATCACCTCCGGCATCGGTGCCGCGATGATCGGCTGGTTCGGCTGCGCCATGCTCTGCTATGTCACCCCGAAAGAGCACCTGGGCCTGCCCAACAAGGACGACGTGAAGACCGGCATCATTACTTATAAAATAGCTGCTCACGCCGCTGACCTGGCCAAGGGGCACCCGGGCGCACAAATCCGTGACAACGCGCTTTCGAAGGCGCGTTTCGAGTTCCGCTGGGAGGACCAGTTCAACCTCGGCCTGGACCCGGACACCGCCCGTGCTTTCCACGACGAAACCCTGCCGAAGGACTCGGCCAAGGTGGCCCACTTCTGTTCCATGTGCGGCCCGAAGTTCTGTTCCATGCAGATTTCCCAGGAAGTGCGGGATTATGCCAAGGAGCACGGTCTTGACGAGGTATCGGCGGTGGATGTTGGCATGAAGGAGAAATCCCGGGAGTTTGTGGAGGCGGGGTCCAAGCTTTACGACAAGGTCTAGCTTGGGTTCCTAGTCTGAGGCTTGGGCGTGTGAGCCGGGGAGGTGGCCCCCTTCAGAAAACGACTCGAGACGTCCCTGTGCGTCTCGGGCTCCGCCATCCCTGGCTCCGCACGTTTCTGAACGGGGCCACCACCCCGGCTCAATCTGGCTTTGGCAGTAATCGCTCAGAGCGTAGGTCGGATTTACCCGTGAAGGGCATAAAAGGCGAAGCCGTAATCCGACCTACCACTAACGCTCGGGGCCGCGGTGGGGCGATCCTCCCAAAACTGTGCGGAGCCATGGATGGCGGAGCCCAAGCGCCCCACGGATGGGCTTGAGCGTGTTTTGGGAGGATCGCCCCACCGTGGCCTTGCACTCAAGATGGCCAGCAAGAAGGCTTGCACCCAAACCAAAACACCGGCTATCGTTCAGAATCGTTCTCAAAAACGGATCTGAAACCAGTAATGACCGAACCGTTCCAGTTTAAAGACAGCGACGTCAAGATCGAAAAACGCGAAACCGTCTTCCAGGGCTTCTTCCGCATGGACAAGCTCTGGCTGACACACCCGCGCTTCGATGGCAGGGAAATGCCCACCTTCACCCGGGAACTCTTCATCCGCGGCGACGCCACCTGCGTATTACCCTACGACCCCGACCGTGATGAAGTCGTCCTTCTTGAACAGTTCCGCCTTGGCGCCCTTGGCCGTGACCAGTCCCCCTGGTTGCTGGAGCTCGTGGCCGGCATGAACGAAGACGGCGAGTCGCCGGAAGAAGTAGCCCAGCGTGAAGGTCAGGAAGAAGCTGGCCTGACGTTCAAACCGCTGGACAAGATCTGCGACTACCTGGTGTCCCCCGGGGGAAGTACGGAACTGATACATCTCTACTGTGGTCGCATCAGCACCGAATCCGCAGGCGGCCTGTTTGGAATGGAACACGAACACGAAGATATCCGTGCCCACGTGTTCAGTGCCGACGAGGCCATCGCAATGATTTATGATGGACGTATCAATAACGCTGCAGCAATTATCGCGTTGCAGTGGTTGCAGTTGAATCGCCCGCGCTTGCGGGAAGGTTGGAGCTGATATGACAGAATGGGTGATGAAACCCCGGCGCTATGTTCCGGATTTACGACGTTTCGGCGCGCTGTGTGATGGTAACTACATGCGCCTTCACCGATTGCGGAAGCTGGAGGCCAAAGGCCAACCGGTCTGTGAATTTGAACTTCATCGCGAGGACCAGTATCTCGGGCGCGTACGCATAGAGGTGCTGCAAACTACAAAGTTTACCGAAACCCTCCTGCTTGAGCAGGTGCACAATTCCGGGCGCTGGCTGAATAATCCCCAGTTGACCGTTCGGGTCTACCACGACGCCAACATGGCCGAGGTGATCAGTTGCTACCGTGACCGGCATATCGCCCCGGTGAATGACTACCCGAACCGCTTCATGCACCATCCCGACGAGAAAGTACAGGTCAACAGTTTTCTGGCCGACTGGCTGGATTACTGTCTGCGGTTCGGGCACCTTCCCATGGAGCACGCCGCCTGGTCCGCCGGGGAAGGCGTGGACTAAGGTTGTATGTTTGCCCCGCAGTTATTGGCATAAAGTGCCTCGCAGAGTGTGCGAGAGTTGTCAAAACAGGCAATTAGGCTTAAAAGCCTGAACAGAATGTGATGAATATTCTGGATGCAGTCGTAAAAACTGCATAATCTGCCACTATGCCTGCATCACCGGTGAGTGTTGCGAAAACGCAAGAAACACGAGTGCCATGACTGAGAACGACAACCGGCGTGCCCTCCGGGTGCTACAATTGACCGACCCGCACCTGATGGCCGATCCGGGCGGTGAGCTGCTGGGTGTCAATACAAGAGACAGTCTGGATGCCGTTATCGCGCATGCGCTTCATGATCATGGCCAGCCGGATCTCATTCTCGCGACCGGGGACATCGCCCAGGACGCCACTGAAGAAGCCTACCGGTTTTTTGGTGACAAACTGAAAGTGTTTCGTTGCCCCTCGGTCTGGATGGCGGGCAACCATGATGATTCACCGTTGCTGAGCCGTATTGCGGCAGAAAGGCGAGCCGATGAGCGCCGTATTGTTCAGGGTGGCTGGCAGTTTGTGCTTTTGGATACTTCAGTCCCCGGCAAGGTTTTTGGCGAGCTGGCGGAGTCGGAACTGACCTTCCTCGAAGACACCCTTAGCCAGAATCCTGATCTTCCGTCCCTCATTGCTCTTCACCACCATCCCATTGAAATTGATACTAAATGGATGTCACCGATCGGACTGCGTAACCGCGATGCTTTTTGGCGAGTGGTGGACCGCTTCCCTCAGGTAAAAATCGTACTTTGGGGGCATATTCACCAGGAACTGGATCAGACCCGCAATGGCATTCGCCTGCTAGCCACACCATCCACTTGCATCCAGTTCACTGCCGGTTCAGTAGAATTTTCAGTTGAGGATAAGGCACCCGGTTATCGCTGGTTCGAGTTGCTGCCTTCAGGAGATTTCACCACGGAAGTCAGCAGAGCTACGGATTTCGTATTCAATCTGGACAGCAACAGTTCGGGTTATTAATCGTTTATTGGCACGCTGGCTGGCCTGTTAATGCCAGTCAATTTACGTATATAATTCCATCTCCGCTCAGGACGAGCGAACGACATTAATTTCTTCAGGGATCGAAGACATGCCTCAGGCAACCGGACTGCAGTTCACGGCCACCCTTGGCCAACTCCCCAAAGACCTGTTCGTGGTCGTCCGTTTCGAACTGACCGAACATCTCTCAAAGCTGTGCCACTGCAAGCTGGAACTGGCCAGTACTTCGCCGGATATTGCCCCTGAAGAAGTCCTGGAGCAGCCCGTGGAACTGGTGGTCTGGCAGGACGGCATCCCCCTGCGGCGTTTCCACGGCGTGGTCAACGAATTTGCCCGGGGCGATTCCGGCCACCGCCGCACCCGCTACGAAGTCATCGTCCAGCCCCCGCTCTGGCGCCTGGGCCTGATGCACAACAGCCGCATCTTCCAAACCCAGAGTACGGACGTCATCGTACGCACCCTGCTGGAAGAGCGGGGCATTATCGACACCGTGTTTGATCTTAAACGCACGCCCGAAGAACGGGAATACTGTGTCCAGCATCGGGAAAGCGACCTGACCTTTATGGAGAGGCTGTCGGCTGAAGAAGGCTGGCACTACCGCTACAACCACGGCGACGTAGAAGGCAACGACCAACCGGCCCTGATCATCGCTGACCACCATGGCGATGCCCCAAGACTGGAACCGGTGGAATACAACGGCAAGGCCGGTGGCAGCAGTCGCCAGAGCGCTATCTTCCAGTTCAGTTACCGGGAGCGGATCAAGGCCGCCTCCGTGGCTATGAAGGACTACACCTTCAAGAACCCGGCTTACGCATTAATGCACGAGCAGCAGGCCGACAAACTGGATGCCCAGCGCGAAGACTACCAGCACTACGACTACCCCGGCCGGTTCAAGGCTGACGCCAGCGGCCAGCCGTTCACCGAAAATCGCCTGGATGCCCTGAGAAACGATGCAACAACGGCCAACGGCCAGAGCAACCGCCCCGACTTCACCGTGGGTGCCAAAGTCGAACTCACCGAACACGATAATCCCAAACTGAACCGGGAATGGCTGTTTACCAGCATCACCCACACCGGCGAACAGCCCCAGGCCCTGGAAGAAGACAGCGGCGGTGGTGCCACCACCTACCACAATGCGTTCAACGCCATTCCCGCGGACCGCACTTGGCGCCCCCAGGTGGAACACCGCCCATTGATGGACGGCCCCCAGATCGCGATTGTTACGGGTCCGGCCGGCGAAGAGATTCACTGCGACGAACACGGACGCGTCAAAGTGCGATTCCCCTGGGACCGATACAGCAAGAACGACGAACACAGCAGCGCCTGGCTCAGGGTGAGCCAGGGCTGGGCCGGCGGCCAGTATGGATTCATGGCACTGCCGCGAATCGGCAATGAAGTCATCGTCTCCTTCCTGGACGGCGACCCGGACCAGCCCATCATCACCGGCAGAACCTACCACGCCACCAACACGCCGCCCTATGCGCTGCCGGAACACAAGACCAGAACCACCCTCAGGACCCAGACCCACAAGGGCGAGGGCAGTAACGAACTGAGGTTTGAGGACGAAGCGGACAAGGAGCAGATCTACATCCACGCCCAGAAAGACCTGGACTCGCTGACCGAAAACAATCGCACCGAAGTCATCAAGAATGACAGCCACCTCACCGTGGACAACCACCGCAAGGCCCACATCAAGGGCAATGATCACAACACGGTGGATGGCGAGAAGCGGGAATCCATCGGTGGCGACGCCAGCCTCACCGTTAACGGCAGCCACCACAGCAAACAGGGCAAGAACCAACTCATCGAAGCCGGCAGCGAAATCCACCACAAGGCCGGTATGAAAATCGTTATAGAAGCGGGTGCGGAAGTGACCCTCAAGGCCGGTGGCAGCTTTGTGAAGGTTGACCCCAGTGGTGTGACCGTGTGCGGGCCCATGGTGAAGATGAATTCCGGGGGTGGGCCGGGGAGTGGAACCGACGTTGGGGCACAAATGCCTGAGCGGCCCGATCTCATCGAACCAGCGACAGGCGCCAAAGTTACGCAGGATGCGTTGGCCGAAACCACCACTCGAGCCAACGCCCAGCCCGGTAATGCCACTAGCGCTACTGCTCAGTTCGCCAGCAGCGCCGGGTCTACACCCTTTGGCGGCTCTTCGGCGAAAGCCAATGGTGCCTCAGGAGAAAGTTCTGTTGTCGACGAATCTGGTCGGCTGGTCGATATTCGGGGCCGGGGCACCGACGATGAAATGGTGAAAAGTGCATTGGCATCCGGTAAGGAGGGTACGGCATGAATCAACCTCTAAACCTCAAAAGTGAACCGCTTGAGAAAACGGTCCGCCTGAGGGCGGAAAACGACAAGGGCGAGCCTGCGGGAATGGCGCTTGCCATTCCCACGCAAGAGGGCGGCTCCTTCATGGTACCAGTTCTGGATGACTGGCAAACCACCGAAGAAAAGCCGGAAGGTGAGCTGGGCAATACGCTGATGAGTGTTTGTCCGGTTGCTGAAATCCATCGCAAACGCCCCATTGAGTCCAGTGGCGTGACGATCTTCGGTGGCCGAGCTGTTTCCCTTATGCGACCAGGCTATCTTTACGTGTTCCGGCGCGATGCGCTTTGGCGCGAATTCGAAATCGATCCGGAAGGCACCCTAAGCGAGGTCGACCTCGTTTCCTCCCGCCAGGATAAGACCGCCCCCCGTTTGCCTGTTGGAAAACCTGTGACCGATTTTCTGGTGCCGGTGTTTCTGGAGAATCGCTTTGAGCTTTCCGAATGCCGGATTGCCTACAATGAAATCCAGTGGCCATGGGCTTACATTGAAAAGCTGGAAGATGCCCCGGCCATTTTGGAAAAGCGGGCTTTATCCATCGCGCCAGCTTGGGCCGCCGCCACGGACGACAGCCTGAACTTCGACAACGGTTTTCCGGCTTCAGCCATTACTTCGGTACCCACTTTGCGGCCCAGAGACCTGGGCATTGAGCTGATGCTCAAGGACCCCTCTGGATTCACCTCTGAGTTCCGGGGGCCGGACAGTGGTGAATTGATCTCCCGTGTCGTCGAACGATGGAAGCGAATTCCCGAGGATGACGAGGAATCTGATCGGGAGCTTCCGGATCTGAATTTGCAGGCCGAAGCTGCAGAGGACGCTTTGGTTGGCGCCAGGGAGCACAGCGCGATCGTATGCGTGGCCATCCCCGATCCGCTATTCCGCCTACGCCATGCACTGGCACAACTGCACGTGGCTCTGCATTACCTTGATGCGATCGACCTGTCACTTAAAGATCGACCGTTGATTCACTCTGCCACACTGATACGTCAGGCATTGTTCGATCCACAAGTTTCAGCTTCCAGCGAACAGGTTGAGACCCTTAGAGCGGCGGTGGACCGGGAGAAGCTTCACAAGACTCTGGACCATCCCGAGCGCCAGAAGGTACTCGAAGAAATCGCTGTCCACCTGGAAACCCTTGAATCACTGGTCAATAGTGGCGACTTGGACACCACCTGTGACGATTATCTCAACGACGACGGTTTGGGGCCATGCGAAGCTTTTGCGCTCCAGGCGGATCTGTTAAACCTCACACAACAACTCCCGGGCGTGTTGAATGCCCATGGCCTGGAGTCACCGGGCATCCTGTCACGGTTGCTCCAGCAGGGGTTGGGAAAGAACCGTCTCATTGACACTTTGGCTGACGGTGGAAACGCAAGCAGCGACTTTCCTCCTGTGCTGGCGCAATTAAAGGAACTCGCGGGTGACCAGGATACGCTGACGGAGGAGCGTTTAAACGGCGCGGGCCTGTCGTCCATAAGCGCGTTGGCCCAGCAAATGGCGCAGGAGGAAGAAGGCTCAGGTTCTGACAGCGGCAATGGCTCGCAGGCCCTTCCCAGCAGTGCTCCAGGCACCGCTGCGGGAATGGTTAAAACAGCGTTGGGAGGGTGGAGTGCGGCCGTTCTAAAAACGGTGGAAAACTTACGTCAGAGCGACGACCTGGCGGCCATCAAACTGGACCGGGTGTTCACTTCTGTCAAAGCAGTGGCCGAGATTGCCGACCCCAATCTAGGCGGGGAGTTGCAGGTAATGCGCCGAGGTGAGGTTGATCTCACGCGTTACAGCATAGTTGGGGTTCATGGAAAAGGAATCTCCTTTGGCCTTACCGATGCAGACCGCCAGAGTGAAGTCCTGACAAGGCGCAATGATTATCTGTTTGCAGACAGGACAGACGCAGCGGGTAAACGGGTGGCGTCGACCAGCCCGAGTCGATTGGTTGATGAAGGCGGAGAAGCTCTTGTTAAGGCAGCGGCTCATACCTGGGTGTTTGTACTGCCCGTGGATCATCCGGAAGCCCGAAAATTCAGTGCTTTGAAAATTGATTGGGCGAAAAAGGCCAAGGCGTTTGCTGATGGGCCGGGCTTATCGAGGGTGTTGGTGGGGTTGGCTGCATATAATCTTGTTTCGGAGATGTGGGCGTGGGGTAGATCTAAATCCGGAGATTATGGTGTTTCGTTTGCAAAATTCTTGGGGGCTGGCCTGGACCTATCTGCAGCGCTGATGAAGCTTCATGCAGTAAGCTCGCTGGAGGATAGCAAACTGGTCTCAAAGGTTATATTGCGGCCGCTCTTTGAAATGAAATCTGTGCCAGTAATTGGTCCCCTTATCCAGAAGCGGCTTTTAATAGTTGGGGCAGGAACCATTGTTAGAACTATGGGGCTGGTTAATTTCCTGGCCGGTGGATTCATGGTGGGTGTTAGCGCCTGGGACTATCGAAATAGTATTAGCAGAGGCGATTTAGACGCTGCTCTTGGGCATGGACTTGCAATGGCCGGCGGCAGCGTTTTCTTGGCATCGTCACTACTGAGCGGATTGCTGGCGGTACCCGGTTGGGGCTGGGCATTGCTCGGGTTGGGGGTAGTGCTGGGAGGCAGCATATTTGCAGCTATTGCCACCGACAGCGAGATTGAGCGAGTGCTGAAGCAGGGACCTTTGGGGCTTGGGCCAGATCATGAGGGGCTTCCTGCGGACGATTCCGTCTATTTTCCGCAGCTGTTGAGCCAGATCTCCCCGGTAACGGTATCCGCCAAGCGCTATGGTGACTTGAGTGGCGCGGAACAAGCGATGTTTGAGGGCCACGGCCCATCTCAAGACGATTACCGGGTGACGGTGAGGTCCCCGCTCATCAGTCGTTTCAAGCTGGGCCGGCAAACTAAGGACAAATCTGGAAGTAAGAAGCCAGACTTGAGGCTTGGGATTCAGGAACTGGAATATACCCATACCACAATGCAAACTTCCGCTGGCCAGGTCGATGAATTCAATTTGACCAAGAACACTCCGTTGCAGAAGATTATAGCGTGGGTTGCCTTACCGGAAGAGAGCTTGGTGCACTTTCTCGTCGAACGAAATCTCGTCGGCGGTGAAACCAGGGCTTTTGGCCACAGTGAAAGACGTACTGTCAGTTTAAGAGTGGTCTTACAAGCTCGAGTGGAAAGTGAGCTTGGCGCGTTTAGGCTTCCTATGCCAGTGCTTGATGCTTATGAGTCATTTGACGCTGGTCGTCACGGCGTGTTGCCTGATAAGCAGCGTCAAGTTTTCAATCCATTCGAAAATGAGCCAGTACCCTACTGGATTGTGAAAGAGGTCGCCGTGTGAGTGAGAGTGGCCACACAAATAGTCACGATAGGAGCGGCTTTCGGGCTGATCAGATTCCGAACCTGCCAGCGCCTTCAGTAAAACGCGAACGGCTGGGAGAAGACCTTCTGCCTTTTGGCGACTACGCCATAATCGAACCTTATCAACGGGTTTGCGAGGATGTTGATGCCATCCAGTATCAAGGCCAGAACGCTCCGGATGACTGTGAATCCGGAGACTGGTGGGATCAACTCCAGATCCGTTTTCTTAATGGGAAGGCATTTGTTGGCCTTTCGGCTTTTCTGCTTTTGATACCCTACGCTTGGGGCACCGCGCTAGTCGGTGGGGGTGGAATGCTAGCCTTATATTACGCTGCAATGGTCGACTTACCCCACTTATTGAAGTCTGTCTGGGGCCTTTTTGTCGTTCTTGGTTGGATAGCTTTATCTCTCTATCTAGTCATTAAAACCATGCCTTGGGTTATGGGCGGTTTCGCCCTACTACTGAGGCCATTCGACAAGCTGTTGGGGAAATTCCTGGACCGTGGCCTGGCCGCAGGCGAGAGCGCCTTCAACCGGGAAACAGGCGAGGTCAGCTTTGCCCTGCCGGGAGGCAAGAAACTGACCGCGCCCTTTGAGGAGTTTGATGCCTACGTGGAACGTGTGGTCCAGCATGGCGGCATCTTCTACCGTTTGATGTTCGTTCATCGCTATACCGGCAAGCAGTTTAGCCAAACTTCCCTCAGCCGGGTCGAGCCGTCAAAGGAGGAAGTCCTGGCCTTGTGGGACATGCTGCAGCGCTATATGGATGTATCCCAGCCGCTGCCGGACGTGCCAAGACTGGAACCCTTTCGCCACCTCGACCCTGTAACGGCAGAACATGACCAGCGCACCGGGCGGAATCCCCGGTTCTGGCGTGACCTGGATCTGGATGCCTGGAAGCAGGGCGAAGGAGCCGAATGGCTGAAGCGCCAGGCGGAGTACCCCTGGGATAAACGCACCTGCAAGCTGACGCCGCAGATTGGCAAGATTTCCATGGAGGCCTATAGGGCCAAGATGGCGCCCTCAAATGACTTCGGGGAGCTTAAAAAAACGGTAGGGTGAGGCAGAGGCATGTGCCCCTGCCTAAGAACGCCTAGGCCTCCCGCAACTCCCGAGCCGCAGCCACCATCCCCCTCAGCGCCGGAATCACCTCCTCCCACGACCGTGTTTTCAACCCACAGTCCGGGTTAATCCAGAGCCGTTCTGCAGGAATCCGTTCCGCAGCCTTGTTCATCAGCGATACGATATGCCCGGTGCTGGGCACGTTCGGTGAGTGGATGTCGTACACGCCGGGGCCGATGTCGTTGGGGTACTGGAAGCCTTTGAAGGCGTCGAGGAGTTCCATGTCCGACCGTGAGGTTTCGATGGTGATAACGTCGGCGTCCATCCTTGCGATGGCTTCGATGATATCGTTGAATTCCGAATAGCACATATGGGTGTGGATCTGGGTTTCGTCTTTCACACCGTTTGCCGCTATGCGGAAGGCTTCGATGGCCCAGTCCAGGTAGGTCTGCCAGTCGCTTTGCCGCAGGGGCAGGCCTTCCCGCAGGGCCGCTTCGTCAATCTGTATGATATTCACGCCGGCTGTTTCCAGGTCCAGCACTTCTTCCCGTATCGCCAGGGCCAGTTGCCAGCAGGTGTCTTTCCTGGGCTGGTCGTCGCGCACGAAGGACCAGTTGAGGATGGTGACCGGGCCGGTGAGCATGCCTTTGAGGGGCTTGTCCGTCAGGGACTGGGCATAGCGGATCCAGTCCACGGTCATGGCCTTTGGCCTGGAGATATCGCCGAACAGGATGGGCGGTTTCACGCAGCGTGAGCCGTAGGACTGCACCCAGCCGAAGCGGCTGAATACATAGCCTTCCAGTTGCTCGCCGAAGTATTCCACCATGTCGTTGCGCTCGGCTTCACCGTGCACCAATACGTCGAGCCCAAGCTGTTCCTGTTCGCGGATGCAGTGGCTGATCTCGTCGCGTATCAGAGTCTCATATTCCTCCAGGGTCAGCTTACCCTTGCGGTATTTCAGCCGTGTCTGGCGGATGTCTTTGGTCTGGGGAAACGAGCCGATGGTGGTTGTGGGGTAGCGGGGCAACTTCAGGTGATCGGCCTGGATGGCGGATCGCTGCTGGTAGCTACTGGTGCGCTGACCTATGTCGGGAGTGATATTGGCGACCGCTTTGCGGACGTCCGGATCCGTGACCCGCCGGGACTGGTGCCGGCTGGCGATGGCATCGGCGTTATCCTTCAGGGCGCTGGCCACGGTATGCCTGCCCTCGTTCAGTACCGTTGCCAACAGCTGAAGCTCGTCCAGCTTCTGTCGCGCAAACGCCAGCCAGGAGCGGATTTCCGGGTCCATTGTGGTTTCCAGCTCCAGGTCCACCGGCACATGCAGCAGCGAGCAGGACGGTGCCAGCCAGAGCCGTTCCCGCAGCTTGCTGTGAACCGGTTCAAGCCAGTCCAGGGTGGCTTCCAGGTCGCTCTTCCAGATGTTGCGGCCGTTGACCACGCCCAGTGACAGGACCTTGTGCACCGGCAGCCAGTCGGTGACGCGGTTCACTTCATCCCGGGCGTTGATGGCGTCCAGGTGCAGGCCCGCCACCGGCAATTCGCAGGCCAGTTGCAGGTTCTCCTGTAACTGGCCGAAATAGGTGGCCAGCAACAGTTTTACCGGGCTGGCCTTGAGGTTGTGGTAGGCCAGGTTGAGGGCATGCCGCCAGGCGCCATCCAGTTCCGTAACCAGTATCGGCTCGTCGATCTGTACCCATTCCGCGCCGTTGTCCGCCAACAGTTGCAGCAATTCGGCATAGACCGGGAGCAGCTCATCAAGCAGGCTCAGCCTGTCGGTGTCATCCTTGGATTTGCCGAGCCAGAGGTAGGTGACCGGGCCGATGATGACTGGTTTTGGGCTCACACCTGCGGCCTTCGCTTCTGCCAACTGCTCTACCAGGCGTGTCGGGTTCAGGGTAAAGCGGGTGCCGGCATCGAATTCAGGGACGATGTAGTGATAGTTTGTGTCGAACCACTTGGTCATTTCGCCCGCATGAACGCCGCAGCAATCACCGTCAGCTGGCGAGCGGCCGCGGGCAATGCGGAAGTAACGGTCCAGCTCGTTTTCATCGGCCTTGCCGGCACGCTCGGGCAGGTTGCCCAGGGTGGCGCTCATATCCAGTACCTGGTCGTACAGGGAGAAGTCTCCGACCGGGGTTAGCGCCAGTGATTTCTGATCCTGCCAGCTGGAGGTGCGTAACCGGGCCGCGGTCTGGCGCAGGTCATCTTCGCTCAGCTCGTTTTTCCAGTAGCCTTCGAGGGCAAACTTCAGTTCCCGACGTTCGCCGATCCTGGGAAAACCCAGATTGTGGGTGGTGACCATGGTGAATCTCCTGTTCTGTTCTCAGTTGTCAGGCACCAAGGCTAGTGATGATGGCTTATGAAAAATAATGGTATTATCTCATCTATCCATGAATTTAATTCAAAATAGGTTGGGCGATGATAGAGCGTAATCACCTGGAAATCGTTCGGGAAGTGGAGCGGTGTGGCTCTTTGACGGCAGCAGCTGATGCGCTTTGTCTGACCCAATCGGCACTCAGTCATGCGATGAAGAAGCTGGAGCAGCAGCTTGGCACGGCAATCTGGATTCGTGAGGGTCGGAAACTGCGACCGACTCAGTCCGGTCTTTATCTGCTCTCGCTCGCCATTCGTTTGCTCCCCCAGTTCGAGCATGCCGAGGAACTGGTGGGCCAGATTGCGCGGGGCCAGCGGGGAAGCCTGCGGATCGGGATGGAGTGCCATCCCTGTTACCAGTGGCTGCTGAAGGTGGTGGGGCCTTACCTGGAACAATGGCCCGGCGTGGATGTGGACGTGAAGCAGCGCTTCCAGTTTGGTGGTATCGGGGCGCTGTTCGGTTATGACATCGATGTGCTGGTGACGCCGGATCCATTGCACAGGAAGGGGCTGATTTATGAGCCTGTGTTTGATTATGAGCAGGTGCTTGTGGTGCCGAAGAATCATCCGCTGGCCTCGAAAGCCTGGGTTGAGCCGGCAGACCTGGAAAGTGAGACCCTGATTACCTATCCGGTTGATGCCGAGCGGCTGGATATCTATACCCGTTTCCTCGTCCCCGCCCACAGTAGCCCGGCTCGTCATAAGACCATCGAGACCACGGATATCATGTTGCAGATGGTGGCGGCGGGGCGTGGTGTCTCGGCGCTGCCCCGGTGGCTGGTGGAGGAGTATGCCCATCAGATGCCAATCACTCCGGTGCGGCTGGGGCGCAAGGGTATCGACAAGCAGATTTTCCTGGGGCTTCGTGAGCGGGATGCGGGTGTGGAATACCTGCAGTCATTTATGGTGATGGCGCGGGAGACCACCTGGGGCCTGGCCTGACGGGACTATCTGCCGCGTCATTGCCGGAGATGTTCGCCGGGGCGTCTTTCTTCGGTTAAAATGCGCGAAATTATTCATCGGGGAATGTGTGATCATGAGCGAAACACCCGCAGATCTGAAATACATTGAGACTCACCAATGGGTGCGTGTGGCCGATGATGGCACCGCAACCGTAGGTATCACGGATTTTGCCCAGGATCAGTTGGGGGATATTGTCTACATCGGTGTTCCGGATGTGGGAGCGACGGTTACTGGGGCTGAAGAGGCTGGTGTTGCTGAGTCTGTGAAGTCGGCGTCTGATGTGTTCAGTCCGGTGACCGGTGAGGTGATTGAGGTCAATGAGAGCCTTGAGGATGAGCCTGAGAAGGTGAATGAGGATCCTTATGGGGATGGCTGGTTGTTCCGGGTGCGGTTGGCGGATCCGGGGGAGCTGGATGGGCTGATGGATTCTGTAGCTTATGCGGAGCATGTTGCTGCCGAAGAGTAATCTGATTGTTTGGAGCATGGAATAGGCAGGGTGGGCCTTCCAGAAAACGTCTCAAGACTTCCCTGTGCGGCTTGGGCTCCGCCATCCCTGGCTCCGCACATTTCTGGAAGGCCCACCCTGCCTATTCCCCCAAACTCTGTGGTGGCTTCGGCTATCAAAGCTTCTCTTTCATTATTTCTTCAGGCGATTCCCTATGAATTTCCCGGTTTTATACCTCCGCAAAGGCGCTGAGCGCAGGCTCAGGGCTGGCCATCTGTGGGTTTACAGTAATGAGGTGGATACCCACCGTTCACCATTGACCGATTTCGAGGCGGGAGCGCAAGCGGAGATTCGTGCTTCCAATGACAAGCCGATGGGTACGGTGTTTGTGAATCCCCATGCGTTGATCTGTGGCCGTCTGATCAGCCGCAACGCGGCCCATGGCATGACGCCCCAGCGTCTTACCGAGCGGGTGGAGACGGCGCTGGTGCTGCGGGAGCGGTTGTTTGATAAGCCGTTTTACCGTTGGGTGTTTGGCGACAGTGACGGACTGTCCGGGTTGGTGATTGACCGGTTTGATGATGTGGTGGTGGTTCAGATCTCCACCGCGGGCATGGAACAGATGAAGGAGTCGATTGTCCGGGCGGTTCAGCGGTTGGCTCACCCAAAGTCGATTATCCTCAAGAACGACGGCAAGATGCGCAAAGTCGAGGGGCTGGACACCTATGTGGAACAGGCCCATGGGCCGGAAATCGAGCTTCTTCGAGTTGAGGAGAACGGTGTTCGTTTCGAGGTGCCCATGGAAGGCGGGCAGAAGACCGGCTGGTTCTATGATCACCGCATGAACCGGCAGCGGCTGCAGGCCTATGCGCCGGGTAAGCGGGTGCTGGATGTGTTCAGTTATGTGGGCGGGTGGGGAATCCAGGCGGCCTGTGCGGGTGCGACGGAGGTGACCTGCGTGGACAGTTCCGCCGGGGCCATCGACTCGGTTCATCACAACGCGAAGATCAATGGTCTGGATAATATTGAGACTATTGAGGGCGATGCCTTTGATGCACTGAAGGCGCTGTGTGAGGAAAAGGAAAAATTCGACATCGTGGTGCTGGACCCGCCGGCATTGATTCCCCGGCGTCGTGACCAGAAGGCCGGGGAAGAGGCCTATGCGCGCCTGAACCAGTTGGGACTACGACTATTGGATCGGGATGGGTTGCTGGTGTCTGCTTCATGTTCCATGCATCTCTCCCAGGAAAAGCTGACGGATATTATTCGCAGCAGTGGGCGCAAGATTGACCGGTTTGTGCAGTTGCTGGAGCAGGGGCATCAGGCGCCCGATCATCCGGTGGTGCCGGGGATTCCGGAGACGGATTATATTAAATCCTGTTTTGTGAGGTCTTTGACGGGGTTTCTTTGAGCCTGGGTTGTCGGATTACGGCCCGGGGGGCCTTCCCGGGCAGAACAGCAACCAGTTAGCCTCTAAGGCTCATGATTTTCCAGCCGTTTTCTTTCGCAATATTTTCAAGCGTTGGATCCGGATCGACCGCTACCGGGTTGTCGACTTTGCGGAGCAATGGTGCGTCATTATGGGAGTCGCTGTAGAACCAGGCACCTTCAAGGCTTTCTCCCGTTGATTCCAGCCAGTCGTGTAAGCGGGTTACTTTGCCCTCCTGAAAGCTGGGAACACCGGCCACTTCTCCCGTATAACGCCCATTGACCAGTTCAGGGTCCGTAGCGATCAGATGTTCAATGCCCAGAAGCTCCGCCACGGGCTCGGTGACAAAACGGTTGGTGGCGGTGATGATCAATAGTGTGTGCCCTTGCTTGCGATGGCTGTCCAGTAGCTCTGTGGCACTGGCCAGCATCATCGGGCGGATCTTCTTGGCGACGAATGCTTCGCGCCAGGCCAGTAATTGCTTCATGTCGTGCCGTGCCAGTGGCTGCAGGGCGAAGCTCAGGTAGCGCATTATGTCCAATTCGCCGTCCAGGTATTCCTGATAAAACCTGTCGTTGGCCTTCCGATATTCTTCCGCATCCACGATGGACTCTTCCACCAGGAATTCACCCCAGGCATGGTCGCTGTCCCCGGCGAGCAGGGTGTTATCAAGGTCAAAAATCGCTAGGGTCAACGTCGGTACCTCCGGCTGGTATGGCGAATGTCACAGGCGCAACAGTCTACCATGACATGCCGCCGCCGGCTCCGTTTGCCGAAGCCTTGGGATTCTGTAAGAATGAGAGCAACTTGGATAAATCCGGCTGGTGAATTTTTAATCCGGCCAACCGACTTTTAAGAGGACTGTGCCGTGATCGATTCAGACGGTTTCAGACCCAATGTCGGAATCATTCTGGCCAATCACAGGGGGGAAGTCCTCTGGGCAAGGCGAATAGGGCAGGACTCCTGGCAGTTCCCTCAAGGTGGGATCAAGCACGACGAATCACCGGAGGAGGCTCTCTACAGGGAGCTGGCAGAGGAAATTGGTCTCGGGACAGACGATGTGGAAGTCATCAGCTGTACCCGTGGCTGGCTGAGATACCGCCTCCCTCGCAGGATGGTGCGGCACAATTCGCACCCCATCTGCGTGGGACAGAAACAGAAATGGTTCCTGCTGAGGATGCTTTCGCCGGATGCGCAGGTGCGCGTAGACGGCACGGACTCGCCGGAATTCGACGGCTGGCAGTGGGTGAGTTATTGGTACCCTCTTGGGCAGGTCGTCTCGTTCAAACGTGAAGTCTATCGACGTGCGCTGCGAGAACTCGCACCGCGACTGTTTTATAACATGGAACAGTGGCACCGGAATGAGCAGTCCCGGCGTACGAAGGATCAATAAAAATGACGGATTGAACCCGCCATGCTGAGCATACTGCGAAGTCTTGTACAAGAGGTAAACAGCGCCCGCGATCTGCAGGAGGCGCTGGATATCATCGTTTCGCGGGTGCAGAAAGCCATGGACACCGAAGTATGTTCGGTTTACCTGCTTGATCCGGCCACTAACCGCTACATTCTGATGGCCACAGAGGGCCTGTACCAGCAGGCCGTCGGCCAGGTCAGCCTGGGCTACTCCGAGGGGCTGATTGGCCTGGTTGGCTCCCGTGAGGAGCCCATCAATCTTGAAGATGCCCCCTCTCATCCCCGCTACCGTTATTTCCCCGAGACGGGTGAAGAGCGTTTCCGCTCATTCCTCGGTGTGCCCATTATTCACCACCGCCGGGTGCTGGGCGTTCTCGTTGTTCAGCAAAGGGAAAGTTCACGCTGTTTTGATGAAGGTGAAGAAGCCTTCCTGGTAACCGTGTCGGCGCAGTTGGCCGGTGTGATTGCTCATAGTGAAGCCACGGGCGCCATCAGCGGCCTCTCTCTGACCGGCGAAGAAGCCACGGACGTCAGCTTCAGTGGCGTGCCGGGGGCGCCGGGTGTTGCCATCGGTAAGGGTGTGGTGGTCTATCCGGCCGCGGATCTGGACGTTGTGCCGGAAAAGCCCACGGATGATGTCGAACTGGAATTGTCGCTGTTCAATGGCGCAGTCACTGCGGTGCGCGAAGACATCGAGCGGGTGGCGGCCCGCCTGGCTTCACAGTTGCGCCCGGAAGAACAGGCGCTTTTTGATGTATACCTGCGCATGCTGGGTGACGATGCCATGCCGGGCGAGGTCTCCAATCGGATCAGGGAAGGTTTCTGGGCCCAGGGTGCCCTGAAGCAGGTGGTTCAGCAGTATGTGCGTCACTTCGAGATGATGGAGGACCACTACTTGCAGGAGCGGGCGGTGGATATCCGCGATCTGGGTCGCCGTTTGCTGTCTCACCTGCAGGAAGGGGAGCAGAAAGACACGGTTTACCCCGATAACACGGTACTGGTCAGTGAAGAGCTCACCCCCGCCATGCTCGGGGAAGTGCCCAAGGGAAAACTGGTCGGCCTGGTATCCGTAAAGGGGTCCAGCAATTCCCACGTCGCCATTCTTGCCCGTGCTATGGGGGTTCCAACGGTCATGGGGCTGGTGGATATCCCGGTGAACCAGCTTGATGGCAAAGACCTGATTGTGGATGGGTTTGAGGGTCAGATTTTCGCGTCTCCCTCCGCAGACCTGCGAAATTTCTACCAGGAAATCTGTGACGAAGAGGACGAGCTGGTCAAAGGGCTGGAGGCTCTGCGGGACCTGCCCTGTGAAACCACGGATAACCATCGGGTATCGCTTCTGGTGAATACCGGGCTGATGACGGATGTGGTGCGCTCACTTAGCCATGGTGCCGAGGGCATCGGGTTGTACCGTACCGAAGTGCCCTTCATGATCAAAGACCGCTTTCCGTCCGAGCAGGAACAGCGGGAGTACTACCGCGAGCAGTTGGAAGCGTTTGCTCCTAACCCGGTCACCATGCGCACCCTGGATATCGGCGGCGACAAGGCGCTGACCTATTTTCCGATTCAGGAGGAGAACCCGTTCCTCGGCTGGCGTGGTATCCGCGTAACCCTGGACCACCCGGAGATCTTTCTGGTTCAGGTGCGGGCAATGCTAAAGGCCAGTGAAGGGTTGAACAACCTGCAGATCATGCTGCCGATGATCAGCAATATCTCTGAAGTGGAAGAATCTCTGCACCTGATCTACCGCGTCTACCACGAGGTGAGGGAAGAGGGCTTCAATATCCATATGCCCAAGGTGGGGGTGATGGTTGAGATACCAGCGGCGGTATACCAGATCCGGGAACTGGCAGATCGTGTCGATTTCCTTTCAGTCGGCTCGAACGACCTTACCCAGTATTTGCTGGCAGTGGACCGCAACAACCCGCGTGTGGCCCAGCTTTACCATTCCTATCATCCGGCGGTGTTGCAGGCGCTTGTCCGGGTTGCCCAGGATGCTCATGCCGTGGGCAAACCGGTGGGCATCTGTGGCGAACTGGCGGGTGACCCCGGCGGCGCCCTGTTGCTGATGGCCATGGGGTACGACTCGCTGTCCATGAACGCGGCCAGTCTGCCCAAGGTCAAGTCCGTCATCCGCAGCGTCAGCCGCGAATGGGCGGCCCAGTTACTTGAGGATGTGCTCTTACTGGATTCCCCTCACGTTATTAAAAGCTGTGTGGATCTGGCGCTTCGCAATGCAGGCTTTGGGCGTTATCTGCGCCCAGGCAAGTCAAGCTCGATAGCCCATGCTGAAAAGGCCCTTTCCTGATGGTTTGCCACCAGTGGGGTCCATATAGGGTGTGCACTCTAAATTGGACTGCTACGGTGAAAGACATTAGCCACCAGTACCCGCAAGGGGATAGCAAATAATGGCAACGACGACAGCGATAAAGCCCCGGCCCCGCATCGGCCTCGCACTTGGAGGCGGTGGCCCACTGGGTGGTATATACGAGATCGGGGCGTTGCGTGCGCTTGATGAGGCGCTGGACGGGCTGGATTTCAACGATATCGATGTGTATGTCGGCGTGAATGCCGGGTCTTTTGTGGCTGCCAACCTGGCTAATCAGATGACAACGGCCCAATTATGCCGGATCTTTGTGCGTAACGAGGCTGAAGTCCACCCCTTTCACCCTCAGGTGTTCTATCGCCCCGCATTCCGGGAGCTGGGCAGCCGACTGCTGGCGGTGCCTGGTCTGGTCACCACTGCAGTCCGGCGGTTTATTAATAACCCATACGATCAAAGCTTGCTGGAGGCGATGACAGTCCTCGCTCAGGCAGCGCCGGCGGGGTTGTTTGACAACGAGGGGCTGCATGAATATCTGCAGCGCGCCTTTACCATGCTCGGCCGTACCAATGATTTTCGGCAGCTTCGTCGCAGCTTGTACATTGTGGCTGCGGATGTTGAGAGTACGGAAGCCGTCTGTTTCGGCGCCCCGGGTTTTGATCACGTGCCCATTTCCAGGGCGATCCAGGCCAGCATGTCCTCTCCAGGTATTTATGTTCCGGTGACTATTGACGGGCGCTTCTATGTGGACGGCACCCTGAGAAAAGGCCTGCATGCCTCTGTCGCTTTTGAAGACGGCGCTGATCTGGTCTTTGCGGTGAATCCGCAGGTGCCGATTGACGCCAGCGCAGCGGTGCGGGCCGGCACCATGGCGCCGGGCGAGCTGACCCGCTCCGGCATGCCCAACCTGCTATCCCAGATGTTCCGCACGATGGTCTATTCCCGCATGCAGTCCGGTATTGCCCAGTACGCACGGGATTACCCAGACAAGGACATCCTGTTGTTCGAACCTACCCGGGATGATGCCAAACTGTTTTTCTCGAACGTATTCAGCTTCCAGTCCCGCCGAATGGTGTGTGAGCATGCCTACCAGATGACACGACGTGACCTGTTGAATCGCGCCGATGAGCTCGAGCCCAAGCTGGCAAAGTATGGTATTCGCCTGCGCAGGGATCGCCTGGAAGATGAGCAGCGCACCATCAGCACCAGCCTTTATGGGGAGATGTTGCCGCTCTATGTTGCTAAGGGGCGCAAGAAAAAGGCCCAGAAAGGTCGGCTGGCAACGGGGCTGGATAACGTTACGGAGCTGTTCAGCAAGGCGTTGTAGGGTGTATTGAAGGAATCGGGAAGGCAGGGCGCCGCAATTGGTGCAGCGCCCTGATTGAGCCGGGCCCGGTCAGAGAATATAGCGGCTGAGGTCTTCGTCCTCTGCCAGTTCGCCGAGTTTCTCATCCACAAACTCGGCGGTGACTTCGA
This sequence comes from Marinobacter denitrificans, assembly GCF_008795955.1. Classification (GTDB taxonomy): domain Bacteria; phylum Pseudomonadota; class Gammaproteobacteria; order Pseudomonadales; family Oleiphilaceae; genus Marinobacter; species Marinobacter denitrificans. The sequence goes on along the minus strand of NZ_VMHN01000008.1, from coordinate 78,708 downwards.
AGTTTTCGGTAACCTGATCGCCGGCCTCAAACGACAGACTTTCCAGTAGCCGCTCCAGCACAGTGTGCAAGCGCCGGGCACCGATGTTCTCAGTGGTCTCATTGACCTTGTAAGCGACTTCCGCAATGCGGGCTATAGCGTCTTCCGTGAAGGATAGCTTGACGCCCTCAGTGCCCATCAGTGCTTCGTATTGCTGCACCAGCGAAGCGTCTGGCTCGGTCAGAATGCGCTTGAAGTCTTCCGGGGTCAGCGCCTGCAATTCCACGCGGATTGGCAAGCGACCCTGGAGTTCCGGAATCAGGTCAGACGGCTTGGAGAGGTGGAAAGCACCGGACGCGATGAACAGGATATGATCTGTTCGCACCGCGCCGTACTTGGTACTGACCGTGCTGCCTTCTATCAATGGCAGAAGATCCCTCTGCACACCTTCTCGGGAGACGTCCGACGACGTGTTTTCCGAACGCTTGGCCACCTTGTCAATTTCATCGATGAAGACTATGCCGTTCTGTTCAACGCTCAGAATGGCCTTTTGCTTGATCTCTTCCTCGTTGACCAGCTTGGCGGCCTCCTCATCCCGAACCTGTTTCATGGCGTCTGCCACTTTCATCTTTCGGGTCTTCCGCTTTTCGGAGGACATGCTGGAGAACATGTTCTGCAGCTGGCTGGTCATCTCCTCCATACCGGGAGGAGCCATGATTTCAACGCCAGCCCCGGTGTTACGCAGGTCTACCTCGATTTCCTTGTCATCCAGCTCGCCTTCACGCAGTCTCTTGCGGAACAGCTGGCGAGTAGAGGAATCTTCGACTTTCTGGCTGTCTTCCTTGAAGTCCCGTGGCGGCGGCAGCAGCGCATCGAGGATGCGTTCTTCGGCAGCGTCCATGGCGCGATGTTCGTGGCGCTTCATTTCCTTCTCGCGCAGCATCTTGATCGCCATGTCAGCGAGGTCACGGATAATGGACTCCACATCCCGGCCTACGTAGCCCACTTCGGTAAACTTGGTGGCTTCGACTTTCAGGAAGGGGGCATCTGCCAGTTTTGCCAGCCTGCGGGCAATTTCGGTTTTGCCCACACCGGTGGGGCCAATCATCAGTATGTTCTTTGGTGTGATTTCTTCACGCAGCCCACTTTCCAGCTGCATCCGGCGCCAGCGATTGCGCAGGGCAATGGCGACGGAGCGCTTGGCCTCTTCCTGGCCTACGATGTGTTTGTTGAGCTCGTGGACAATCTCACGGGGGGTCATTGCAGACATGCTAGCTCCGGATCAGTCGTTGGCTGACAGCACTTCAAGGGTGCGATTGTGGTTGGTGTAGATGCAGATGTCGGCCGCAATATCCAGGCCCTTCTCCACAATCTCGCTGGCTTTCAGGTCGGTATTCTCCAGCAGGGCCCGGGCCGAGGCCTGAGCGAACGGTCCGCCGGAGCCAATGGCGATTAGTCCCTGCTCGGGTTCGATAACATCACCATTGCCGGTGATGATCAGTGAGGCGGTCTTGTCGGCAACTGCCAGCAGAGCCTCCAGACGGCGCAGAGCCCGATCCGTTCGCCAGTCCTTTGCCAGTTCCACGGCAGCGCGGGTCAGGTTGCCCTGGTGTTTTTCCAGCTGCGCCTCGAAGCGCTCAAACAGGGTAAAAGCATCCGCAGTGCCGCCTGCGAAACCGGCCAGCACCTGGTCGTGATAGAGTCGGCGAACCTTGCGGGCGTTGCCCTTCATTACGGTATTGCCGAGGGAGACCTGGCCGTCGCCACCCATGGCAACTTCGTTGTCGCGCCTGACGGAAAGTATGGTAGTCATTATGGCTCCACTTGCCTGATAGAAAACGGTATTCAGCAGTTATGGAGGCAGGTGCCTGCTTTTCAAGGGTGGCAGACAAACAGAGGCTCGGAGGGCGGTTCAGCCCTCCTTGGGGATTTTCCGGACCAGTGGCTGGATGTTCAGCTTGACCAGCTTGTCGATAGCGGCATTCATCTGGCTGCGGGAAGTAAAGGGACCCACATTCACTCGATACCATGTGCTGCCGCTATCGAGATCAATGCGTTTGACCTTTGCACCCAGGCCCTGGAAAGCAATCTCCGCACGTTGCCTTTCCGCATCTTTCTGGTTCCGGAAGGAGCCGGTCTGTATCAGATAATCGAAAGTCTGTTGGCTGGGCCCAGGGGTATATTCTTCCACGTCAGGTGGAATGACTTCAGAATCTGGCAGCATGTCGTAGAAGCGGAAGCCCGGCTTTTCTTCGCTGGTGGTTGTTTCCGGCGCCTGCTGCTTAGCCGCCGGTGGCTGGGCCGGCGGCCTTTCAGATGGTTGCTGCTCGGGTGTGGGCAGGGAGTTGAGGTACGCAATAAAACCGATAAACCCGCCAACGGCTGCCAAGGACAATATCCATCGTACGGAGAGGCCCCCGTGCTGTGCCTTTGCGGCTGCCGGGCGCCTTGTGGGCTGTTTCTGTTTTCGCGCCGGTTTTGCCGTTTTTGTCGGTGTTGCCGACTTGCTGGCCGGTCTGGATTTGCGCGCGTAATCTCGGGACATGCCGGGTAATTTCCTGTTGCTTGCCTGGATATTCAGATCGGTGGCACAAAGCCTTATCCGTTACATTTCTTCCGGTGCACTCACCCCGAGCAGGTCAAGGCCATTGGCAATGACCTGTCGGATGGCAAGGTATAGTGTGACCCGTGCATCCCGAACGGACGTATCCTCGATCAATACCTTATGGGCGTTGTAATAGGTGTGGAACTGGCCGGCAAGGTCCCGCAGGTAATGGGTAAGATGATGGGGTTCCCGCAGCCTGGCAGAGCTCTCGATCAGCTCAGGGTATTTGGCCAGCTGATTTGCCAGGTCCTTCTCCTCGTCCAGCGTTAACAGAGACAAGTCCCCAACGCACTCGTTCAGCCCCCGTTCATCCCCTTCCTCTCTCAGTTTTCTCAGTACGCTGCAGATCCGTGCGTGAGCATACTGAATATAATAGACGGGGTTTTCATTGGTCTGCGAGCGGGCCAGGTCGATATCGAAGGTCAACTGGGAATCGACCCGGCGTGCCGCCAGGAAAAAGCGGGTCGCGTCACGACCCACTTCATCAATCAGGTCGCGGACGGTGACGTAACTGCCGGCCCGCTTGGAAATTTTCACTTCCTGGCCAGAACGGGTCACCATCACCATCTGATGCAGAACGTAGTCCGGCCAGCCCTGAGGGATGCCGGCGTTCAGTGCCTGAAGACCGGCACGAACCCGGGTGACGGTGGAGTGGTGGTCTGCACCTTGTTCATTGATGACGGTGGTGAACCCCCGCTGCCACTTGTCCAGATGATAGGCGACATCGGGCAAGAAGTAGGTGTAGCCGCCGTCTTTCTTGCGCATCACGCGGTCTTTGTCGTCACCGAACTCGGTGGTTTTCAGCCACATCGCACCTTCGTGCTCGTAGGTGTAGCCGTTTTTCTGCAGGCGTTCTACGGTCTGTTCCACCTTGCCATCCTCATAAAGGGATGACTCCAGGAAATATACATCGAATTCCACGCCAAAGGCTTTCAGGTCCAGGTCCTGCTCGCGGCGCAGATAAGCAACGGCAAAGTTACGGATGGCTTGCTGATCTTCAGGGTCGGCCTTGCCGGTCACTTCGCGGTCGTCGGCGGTGACGGTTTCGCCGGCCATGTAGGCGTTGGCAACGTCCGTGATGTACGCGCCACGGTAGCCGTCGGCGGGCCAGTTTTCGTCTTCCGGTGTCAGTCCTTTCACTCGCGACTGAACGGACAGCGCCAGGTTATTGATTTGGGCACCGGCGTCGTTGTAGTAAAATTCCCGGGTAACGTCGTAACCATTGGCTTCCAGCAGCCTGCTCAGGCAGTCACCAATGGCAGCGCCACGGCCATGGCCTACGTGGAGGGGGCCGGTGGGGTTAGCAGACACAAATTCCACCTGGACCTTTTCGCCTTTGCCGTAGTTATTGCGGCCGTAGTGCTCGGCTTGGTCAAGAATATTGTTGACCACTCCAAAAGCGCTGGCTGTACTCATGAAAAAGTTGATAAATCCTGGCCCGGCAATCTCCACTTTCTCTACCGCTGTGCTTTCCGGAAGCCGTTCAACCAGTGCTTCTGCCAGCTTTCGCGGTGGGCAGCCAGCCGCCTTTGATGCTACCAGGGCAATGTTGCAGGCGTAGTCACCATGGGATTTATCCTTGGTGTTGCCTACCTGTGGCGTGAACGTCTGGTCGGCGGGCAGGGTGCCTTCTGATTGAAGGGTTGCCAGTGCAGACTGGAGCAGGTCGGATACGGTCTCTTTCATGCTGGCGGATGACTCGGGTTACAAGAGAATTGGAGAACGGCGGCACGCTGCCTGCCGGAGAATCGAAGGGCGCTATTATCGCGGAAAGTGTACCTGTAAGCAAAACAGCAAGTCGGGTTGAAATGGGCTATCCGGTCTCTTGCGGATCGACATCGATCATCCATTTCAGTCCCGCTGGATGTTTGCTCTGATCCAAAACTTCGCAAATACGGGTGACCTGGCGGCCCAAGTACCTGCGATTGCTGCAGAGCAGCACCAGCTGTGCCCTGTGTCGATCAGCCCGGCGTGCGATCAGTGCGGGTAGGGGGCCCCAGATCTCAACCTTGCTGGAGAGCGCTTGTAGTTTGATGGTGTCAAGAAGCTGAAGGCTATTCTGCATTGTTTGTGACTCTGCCCTGAAAATGGCCATGGCTCGGTAGGGTGGCAGTTGCCCTGATTCCCGCTCTGCGAGCATTTTGTCAGCTACCGGGAGGTAGTAGCCCTCCGCCAATGAGCGGAGCAGTGGATGGTCACTGTGGCACGTCTGTATCAGCACTTCGCCGGGTTTTTCTCCCCGGCCTGCTCGCCCGCTGACCTGGAGAAGCGTCTGGATTAATTGTTCAGGCGCGCGAAAGTCGACACTGAATAACCCGCCGTCGGCGTTGACCACAACCACTAGTGTAACGTTTGGAAAATCATGTCCTTTGGCCAGCATTTGTGTCCCCACCAGGACGCAGGGCTGGCCGCCGTTCACTTTCCTGAGAATGCTCTGGATGCTACCTTTGCGCTGGGTGCTGTCCCGATCTACCCGTACCACCGGTGTATCGGGGAACTGCGCAGCCAGAATGTCTTCAGCGCGCTCGGTGCCCTGACCCACCGGTTTAAAAGCATCGCTGTCACACTTTGGACAACGGTCGGTGGCTGCGGTCTGGAAATCACAGTGGTGGCAGCGCATGGCGCGATCGCGGCGGTGATAGGTAAGTCGTGTGTCGCACCGGGGGCACTCGATCATGTGGCCGCAGTCGAAGCACATCATTACCGGGGCGAATCCTCTACGGTTCACGAAGACCAGCGCTTGCTGGCCTTCCTGCAGGCACTTTTCGATAGCCTGCAGGGCGGGGCGTGAAAGTCCGCCCTCAAGCGGGCGGCTGCGAATGTCCAGTAGCTTGATATGTGGTGGTCTGGCGTTGCCTGCCCTCTCTTCCAGTTTGATCAGAGAATACTTCCCCATAAGCGCGTTATGGTATGACTCCATGGAGGGCGTGGCGGAGCCGAGAATAACGGGGCACTTATTGAGGTGAGCGCGATACACTGCTGTATCCCGCCCGGAATAACGAAACCCCTCTCCCTGCTTGTAGGAGCTGTCATGCTCTTCGTCCACGATGATGGTTTTCAGACCGGTGAAGGGCAGTAAGACCGCAGAGCGGGTTCCGATCAATATAACCGGTTCTCCTCGGCGGACCTTGAGCCATGTGGACAGCCGTTCACCATCATTCAGGGCCGAGTGCCACACCACAATGCGTGACCCGAAGTAATGCTGAAAGCGCGCAACAGTTTGTGGTGTCAGGTTGATTTCCGGAACCAGCACCAATGCCTGGTCGCTGTTGCCCAGATGGTGTTTGAGGTAATAAAGGTACAGCTCGGTTTTGCCGCTACCGGTGATGCCAAATAGCAGGGATACCGCAAAGCCGTTTTCGGGTATGGGAAGTTGGGTGGCGGCATCAAGCTGGGCCTGAGAAAGCTCTGGTATGCGGCTGCGGATTTCCTCGGGCACACCGGCGGGATCTGGCGGTGATATCTCGCGAAGCAGTTCCTTCTCCTGAAGGCTCTTGATTTGTGATTGGGTGAAGCCGGCGTGAACTATCTGTTTGCTGCTGGTGCTTCCTGTCTGACGCTGTAGCCAGGTCAGAAGTTCTCGCTGTCGTGTTGCGTTGCCAGTCAGGACGCTCGGGTCACCGACGGCCTGCCAGTAGGTCTCTTGTTTTTCTGCAGCAGGTCGTCCACGCCGAAGAGCCGGAGGCAACGCGGTAAAAAGGCATTCGCCCAGCGGATGCTGATAGTAATCCGCCGCCCAGCTCAAGAGTTGGAACGTTTCCTTCGGTAGTGCTGGCCATTCTTCGCAGGCCGACTTCACGGGTTTAAGGGTAATGCCCGCTGGTGGCTGCACATCTGTATCGGCGACCAGGCCGGTGGCAGACTGCCGCCCAAAGGGCACCGTCACGCGCTGACCCTTTTGCAGAGTTAGGTGGTCCGGGACCAGATAGTCGAACAGCCGCCGGAGGGGGCGGTTCAATGCTATGCGCGCGGTTCGGGGCACATGAGGCTCCATGGGAGTGATAAGACGGTCCGGGACTTGCCTGATGCCACAATTGCAAGTAAGATTCGCGGTCTGTTTCCGGCAGGGCATGATTGTGCCCCGTCTTGTCAATTGATTCAAACGTGCGGTGCCTGGCACCTGGAGCGATTTAAGCTCCCGTGATCAGGTAGCGGCACGACCCGACAGAGGTTCGCCATGAAAGAAGGTATTCACCCCAAGTACGAAGAGATTAACGTTACCTGTTCCTGCGGTAATGTCTTCAAGACCCGCTCTACATTCACTCAGGATCTGCAACTGGATGTGTGTTCCCAGTGCCACCCATTCTACACTGGCAAGCAGAAAGTGATGGATACCGGCGGCCGCATTGATCGCTTCCAGAAGCGTTTCGGTGGTCGTATCGGTGGTAAGAAAGACTGATACAGCTTCTGAAAGTCTAAAGAAAGCGCCTTTCGAGGCGCTTTTTTTGTATCTACCGTTTGTCCCTACGGGCGCCATTTTATGGGTATGTACGCAAAATGGCTTATTGACTGGTCACGAAATGGTCAGTGGGGCCTTGTCTGATGCTGACCTTCACGCCATAATGTCGCGCTCCGCTGGGCTAGCCCCGGTGGCTTTTACCTCTTAAACGTGACAAACGGAACAGTGGCAATGTCTCAAGATCTGAAAGAAGCAGCCCTTGAATATCACGCCAAGCCGCGGCCTGGTAAGCTGAGTGTTGAAATCACCAAGCCCACCAAGACCTCCCGCGACCTTTCTCTGGCGTACAGCCCCGGGGTTGCCGAGCCGGTCCGCGAGATCGCTAAGGACCCAGAGAACGCGTACAAATATACCGCCAAGGGGAATCTGGTGGCCGTTATTTCCGACGGCTCCGCGATTCTTGGTCTGGGTAACCTGGGTCCTCTGGCGAGTAAGCCGGTAATGGAAGGCAAGGGCGTACTGTTCAAGCGCTTTGCCGGCATTGACGTGTTTGATATTGAAGTCAATTCCGAGAGCCCCCAGGCCTTTATCGAAACGGTTGAGCGTATTGCCGATACCTTCGGTGGCATCAATCTGGAAGACATCAAGGCACCAGAGTGCTTTGAAATCGAGCGGGCCCTCATCGAAAAATGCAGTGTCCCCATCTTCCACGATGATCAGCACGGTACCGCTATTGTAACGGCCGCGGGCATGATCAACGCACTTGAACTTCAGGGTAAGAAGATTGAAGAGGCTAAAGTTGTGTGCCTTGGCGCTGGTGCAGCGGCCATCGCCTGTATGAAGCTTCTTATCAGCTGCGGTGTTCGCTCAGAGAACATCTATATGCTCGATCGCAAGGGCGTCATTCACTCTGGCCGTGACGACCTGAATCAGTACAAGGCGATGTTCGCCAACGAGACCGACAAGCGCACGCTTGATGATGCGATGGACGGTGCGGACGTATTCCTTGGGCTGTCTGGTCCGGACCTGCTGAGTGCCGATCAGCTCAAGCTGATGGCGCCGAATCCGATCGTGTTTGCCTGCTCCAACCCGGATCCGGAGATCGCACCTGAGGTGGCACTGGCCACTCGAGATGACCTGATCATGGCAACCGGCCGGTCTGACTACCCAAATCAGGTAAATAACGTTCTGGGCTTCCCATTTATCTTCCGGGGGGCGCTGGATGTGCGGGCCACTGCGATCAACGAAGAAATGAAAGTGGCGGCCGTTCACGCGATTCGCGAACTGGCCAAGGAGCCGGTTCCGCAGGAAATCTGCGAAGCCTATGACGTTGCCAGCTTCGAGTTCGGTCGGGAATACATCATTCCCAAGCCGATGGATGTGCGTCTGCTGGAGGTTGTTCCTGCTGCGGTTGCACGCGCAGCGGTCGACTCAGGAGTTGCCCGTAACGGCTACCCGGCTCACTACCCGCTGAAGTCTATGGACGATATTATCTGATCTGTCGTTCCAGATTATCGGTGAATTAAAAAAACCGGCGGGGTGAAAACCGCCGGTTTTTTTGTGGTGAGAGGCTACTACCTGCCTAGCAGGTCAGAATATCTGTCTGGACAGGCCTCCATCGTCACCGTTCTCACTGCCACCTGAAGATTCGTCCTGAGGGTCGAGTGGGGGTGGGGCATCTTCTTCCTTGAACAGCTCAAACGTTGCGCCTTCCTGGCCGGGGCGTGCGCGCTTGCCGGTTTCCGGGTCGATGCGGATGTTGACAATCCCGTTGGGTCTGGGCATCAGCGAGGGGGGCTCGCCTGCAAGAGCAACCTTCATGTAATCAAGCCAGACTGGCAGGGCGGTGCTGGCACCAAATTCGCGCCGGCCCAGTGGCTGGGGCTGGTCGAAGCCAACCCACACCGTAGTAGCAATGTCGTGATTGAAGCCGCCAAACCAGGTGTCGCGCTGTTCGTTGGTGGTGCCGGTCTTGCCGCCGATGTCTTCTCTTCCCAGTGCCAGCGCCCGTCTGCCGGTCCCCAGCCTGATAACATCTTGCATCATTGAATGGAGGATATACACCGAGCGCTCATCCGCAAGTCTTCGTGCAACGCGAGCATTGCGATCTTCTGTATCAATCTCTTTCTGCTCCTCCTGGCAATTGTCGTCGCAAAGAATGACCTCTGGCGCTTCGAAAATATCGTCGCCAGTAACATCGGAGATAGAGCTGACGATATAGGGTTCGACGTCATAACCGCCATTGGCGATAACTGCAAAGCCCCGCGCGAGATCCATCGGGGTCAGCAGCCCGCTTCCGAGAGACAGGGACAGGTCTTTCTGCATGTCGGCAGTGGGTATCTCCAGTTGGTCCAGGTAATCGATCGTGTTCTGTATGCCGAGATCCCTCAGAAGGCGCACGGAAACCAGGTTCCGGGAACGGTACAGGGCCTCTCTCAGCCGGGTGGGGCCGTAAAACTGCCCGGAGGAATTCTGCGGACGCCAAGCTGTTCCCAGCTCGGAGTCGTCAAACACAATGGGGGCGTCATTATAGATCGTTGCCGGGGTCATTCCCCGCTCAAGGGCGCTGAGATAAAGAAACGGCTTGAAGGTAGAGCCCGGCTGTCTTTTTGCCTGCGTTGCCCGGTTATACTTGTTCTGGCTGAAGCTGTAGCCGCCGGCAAGGGCTTCGATGGCTCCTGTTTGCGCATCCAGTGATATCAGCGCTCCTTGAACCCTGGGAACCTGAGACAGGGCAACCCGCCTGACATCAGGTATCTCTGCGACGGGTTGGTCGCTGTCTTTGCCGGAGCCTTCTTCGGCGCTGTCGGCCGGTTCGGGTGTCATGATTACCATGGGCTTCACATAGACGATATCGCCTGGTGAGACCACGTCAGAGGGTTTCTCGGGTTCCGGCCCGGTGAGGTTTTCGGTCTTGTACCGCTTGGCCCACGTCATGGTGTTGAATGCCATGACCGATGTGCCCAGCCTGCGGGCGTGGAGGTCAACCTCGCTGTCTTCGTCTCTTACTTTGGTGACCACAGCCGGAACCAGTTCCGCTACGCCGGGGTAGTTAGCCATCAGGTTGTCGAGGTTATCCGGGGCCAGTTCGTCTTCGCCAACCTGACCAATCGGCCCGCGAAAGCCGTGGCGCTGGTCGTACGCTTCAAGACCTCTCCGCAGAGCGAGGGTGGCTTCATGCTGTTTCTCGCTATCCACGGTCAGTTGTACCGTGTAGCCATCGGTATAGGCTGCGTCTCCGAACCGTCTGACCATGTCTGCGCGCGCCATCTCGGCCACATAGTCTGCATCCACCTCTGTGGAAGCCGCGTTGAAGGTTGCGGTCAGCGGGGCGTTGGAGGCGAGCTCATAGGCATCCTGCGTAATGTATTCCAGATCCCGCATGCGGCCCAGAATCCAGTTCCTGCGAGCTTCCGCGCGGCTTGGATTGGCGAGGGGGTTGTAAGCTGACGGTGCCTTGGGCAATCCTGCCAGCATGGCCATCTCTGCGAGCGAAAGTTCGGTCACTGGCTTGTCGTAGTACACCTGGGCAGCGGCTGCAATTCCATAGGCGCGATTGCCGAGGTAAATCTTGTTAAGATAGAGCTCGAGGATGCGGTTTTTATCCAGTTCACGCTCAATCTGAAGAGCCAGAAGTATCTCGTTGAACTTGCGAATAAACGTCCGGTCGCGTGACAAAAAGTAATTTTTTGCAACCTGCATTGTGATGGTACTGCCCCCAGACTGGATCTCTCCGGTGGAGACCAGTTCGATTGCAGCCCGCATCAGGCCTTTGAAGTCGACCCCAAAGTGCTCGTAAAAACGGGCGTCTTCAGCCGCCAGGAAGGCATGTAACTGAATTGTAGGGATCTGTTCGATTGTGATAGGTGCCCTTCTCTTTTCACCGAATTCTGCTATTAATTTGTCGTCTGCGCTGTACACCCTCAGAGGGGTTTGCAGCTTGATGTCCAGGAGCTGTTCAACAGGAGGTAGCCCCGGGCGAAGATAAAGGTAAAATCCTGACGCCACGATTGTGGCGAGACTGAAACCGGTGAGAAAAAGCCATGCAAACAGGCGAGATGTACGTAACAAGTGAGACATTTTTTTCTGACAACTGTTGGATATAGGTCTATCATTTGAGAAATTGCTTTAGGAAGGGCGAGCCACTTCCCGGGTACAATGTTTCCCAATTAAAGAAGAACGAGCATTGTAGACGGAAAACTGAAGAAATTCTCTTAAATAAAAAACACATATGAAAGAGCTCCGTCTGGAGCTTTCATAACCCGGTGCATGTAACCAGGTATAGGGTGAGCGCGTGTTCGGATTGTTCGGAAAGAAGTCCAGTGCTGTCTTGGGTGTGGACATAAGCTCCAGCTCGGTGAAGCTTCTGGAATTATCAAAGCAGGGCGACCGCTATAAGGTCGAGAGCTACGCAGTAGAGCCGTTACCGGCAAATGCTGTCGTAGAAAAAAACATCACGGATGTCGAGGCGGTCGGGGAGGTATTGAAGCGCGTCGCATCCAAGTCCCGCACAGGCGTCAAGCAGGTAGCTGTGGCTGTTTCCGGTTCCGCCGTTATTACCAAGCTGATCCAGATGGACGGTGGTCTTAACGAGTTCGAGATGGAAGACCAGATCACGCTCGAGGCGGACCAGTACATCCCGTATCCACTGGATGAAGTGGCTATCGACTTCGAGGTGCAGGGCCCATCTGAAACCAATCCCGATCAGGTCGACGTTCTCCTTGCAGCATGCAGGAAGGAGAACGTTGATATTCGCGAAGACGCTCTCGAGATTGCCTCGCTGACGACCAAAATTGTGGATGTCGAAGCCTACGCCCTCGAGCGGGCCTACTCACTTATCGAGCCCCAGCTTGACTCCCAGGGCGAGGAGCTTGTGGTTGCGATTGTGGATGTGGGTGCAACCATGACAACGCTCAGTGTGCTGGCGGAAGGTAAAACCGTTTACACCCGCGAGCAGATTTTCGGTGGCAAACAGCTTACCGAGGAAATCCAGCGTCGCTATGGGTTGTCTCTGGAAGAGGCCGGCCTTGCCAAGAAACAGGGTGGCTTGCCGGACGATTACGACTCCGAAGTGCTGACGCCGTTCCGTGAAGCAGTCGTTCAGCAAGTTGCCCGTGCACTCCAGTTCTTCTTCGGCGCAAGTCAGTACAATGCGGTTGACTACGTGGTCCTGGCAGGCGGCACGGCATCAATCCAGGGGCTCACAGAAATGGTTGAGGAAAAAACAGGCACGCCAACGCTGGTCGCAAATCCATTTGCAGACATGGCGGTTGGCTCCCGGGTGAATGCATCCTCGCTGAGCAACGATGCCCCTTCACTCATGATTGCCTGCGGGCTGGCAATGAGGAGCTTTGACTGATGGCAAAGATTAACCTCAGGCCCTGGCGCGAAGAACTCCGGGCAGAAAAGCAGAAGCAGTTCGTGGTCATGATTCTGGGCGCCGCCATTATTGCTGGCGGCTTGGTGTTCCTCTGGAAGACAGATATGGACAATCGTATCGCTTATCAGGAATCCAGAAACGCCTACATCGAAACTGCAACCAGACAACTCGACAAACAGATCAAGGAAATCGAGGATCTCAAGCGCAAGCGCGACGAGCTGCTCTCCCGCATGCAGGTGATCCAGGACCTCCAGGGCAAGCGCCCCGTCATTGTGCGGGTGTTTGATGAGCTGGTTCGCACACTTCCGGATGGGCTTTACTACACCAGTCTGAAGAAAACCGGCGAACGTGTGGACATTGTCGGTATGTCGGAATCCAACAGCCGCATATCGTCACTTATGAGGCGTTTTGAAGGGTCTGACTGGTTCAATGATCCGAATCTTTCGAACGTCGCAACCGCCGATAATACCCGTGCTGGTTATAGCCAGTTCAACCTGTCGGTTCAACAACAAACACCAGAGCCCGAAGGGGAGGACAAGTAATGAGCCTCGCGGACTCACTTAAAAGCCTCAATGAATTTGATATCAATGACCTTGATGTCAATAACGCCGGCATATGGCCTGCGCCAATCAAGGCTATCGTCGTGCTGATTATTTTTGGCCTGATTCTCGGTGGTGGCTACTGGTTCTTCATCAAGGACCAATATGCCCAGCTGGAGCGTGTCGAAAATACCGAGCAGGAACTGCGCAAGCGATACGAAGACAAAGCCTATCAGGTGGCCAACCTGGAAGTTTTCAAGGCCCAGATGGAAGAGATGGAAGAGACCTTCGGTGCACTGGTGAGACAGCTTCCCAGTGAAACGGAGGTGCCGGGCCTCCTTGAAGACATCACCAATACAGCATTGGGAAGTGGTCTTGCTCTGGAGGAGGTCAAGTTGCAGGGAGAGCAGCAACGGGATTTCTACGCCGAGCTTCCGATCAATATCCGGGTAACTGGCACCTATCATGAGTTGGCGAGTTTCGTAAGCAGCGTAGCCAGCCTGCCTCGTATTGTGACATTGCACGATTTAACCATAGAACCAACTGGCGGTGATGGAGAACAGCTGAACATGCAGGTTCTTGCACGTACCTACCGCTACCGGGCTGGAGAATGAGCATGACGAAACAGCATGCGGCAAAGGCCTGGATGGGTATTTGTCTGGTATCTTTTCTGACAGCGTGTTCCCAGGGAAATGGCTTTTCTGATCTGGACAAGTTCATGGCAGACACGCGGGCCAAGCCTCGCGGCCACGTAGAGCCGTTGCCGGAATTCAAGGCGTATGAGGCTTTCAGTTATTCAGCTGCGGATCGAAGGGCACCCTTCGAGCCGCCGATGGACGTTCAGCTCACCATGGTGGACCAGGAACCCGAGAGCGACATTGAACCGGATCTGGATCGACCGAGAGAGGTTCTTGAGAACTTTGATCTGAAGGCGCTCAGTATGGTGGGAACCCTGAGCGACACCTCCGGAAGCCTGTTTGCGCTCGTCAGAGATGATGCAGGTGGTATCCACAGGGTGCGTACAGGTAATTACATGGGGCGGAACTATGGTCGGATTATCGGCGTTAATGAAACCCGGGTAGAACTGATTGAGATCGTTCCCAATGGCCGGGGCGGATGGGTCGAGCGTCCGCGCTCGCTGTCGCTGGATGAGAATGAAGGCTAAGGGAGCGGCAATATGACTATTCAAAGAAACATGCATGAACAAAAAAGTTTGGGGTCGAGGCTAGCGATGTTCAGAAAACTCAATGTATACGTCGGCGTAATTGCTTTTGGGTTGTTGTCCGGCCTGGCCAATGCGGTCACGCTGGAAGACGTGTCGTTTTCGTCGCTATCCGGAGACCGGGTGGAAGTGACGCTGAAATTTGATGGCCAGCCGCCGGAACCGAGCGGTTACACCATCGAGCGGCCGGCACGTATTGCCGTTGACCTTCGGGAGACCACCAGCGGGCTCGACAGCCGCAATATATCGTTGGGCTCGGGAAATGCCCAAAGCATGACGGTGGTCGAAACCAAGGATCGTACCCGGCTTATTTTCAATCTTGCGGAACTGGCTCCTTACAAAACAGTTCGCGATCAGAACAGTCTGGTTGTCACCATCGGTAGTGAAAGCGGCGCCTCGGCGTCGACCGCTGGTTCGTCACCCACTGCGTCTCCTATGACCTCCGGGCAGTCGACCACGTCCTCTTCTTCGGGTTCAGGTGATGGGCTCGCGGGTGTCGATTTCCGGAGAGGCAAAGACGGGGAGGGCAGGGTAATCGTGGATCTCGGCAGTGCCAGCACGCCTGTTGATCTTTCCGAACTTGGCGGTCGGATTCGCTTGACCATGGATGGAACAAATGTACCCGAGAACCTTCGTCGCCGGCTTGATGTGACAGATTTTGCAACGCCGGTTACCCGCATTGATACCTTCACTGAAGATGGCAACGCCGTAGTAGAAATTCGCCCAGAAGGCAACTACGACTATATCGCTTATCAGTCTGGTTCCCAGTTTACCGTCAGCGTAGAAAAACTGACGGAAGAGGAGGCTGAATCGCGCCGGGAAGAGAAGTTCCCGTACACAGGCGACAAGCTTTCTCTGAACTTCCAGGACATCGAGGTTCGTTCGGTGCTTCAGCTGATCGCTGACTTCACCGGTCTTAATCTTGTGGCCAGCGATACGGTCAGCGGCAGCATTACCCTGCGCTTGCAGAATGTACCCTGGGATCAGGCACTGGACCTGATTCTGAAAACCAAGGGGCTGGACAAGCGGCAGATCGGAAACGTGCTTCTGGTGGCGCCTGCTGACGAAATTGCGGCCCGCGAGAAACTGGAACTGGAAACGACCAAACAGATTGCCGAGTTAGCGCCGGTTCGCCTGGATATCATTCAGGTCAACTACGCCAAGGCGTCGGACATTGTGGCCCTTATTGAAGCCGATGAAGAACTGATTTCTTCGCGTGGCTTTGTGTCCTCTGACGCCCGTACCAATACTATTAGCGTTCGGGAAACCGCTGAAAAGCTGGATGAGATCCGTCGTCTGGTTTCAACATGGGATGTCGCAGTGCGACAGGTTTCTATCGAAGCTCGCATTGTTCGGGCGCAGACAAACGTGGCCGAGAGTCTTGGTGTACGTTGGGGCGGTGCTGGCTTTGATACCAGAGGCGATGGCAGTGTGATCTCGGTCGGTGGTTCGCTGGGTGGCGTACAGGATGGTCGGGATTCTTCTGCTGGTCCTGGCTTTGAAACGACCTTCCCGGATGCACTGGCTGTAGATCTTGGGGTAAGCGGTGACGGTGCGTCTTCTTTTGCTATTGGCTGGGGCAGTGACGACTTCCTGGTGGACCTGGAGCTGTCTGCACTGGAAAGCGATGGCCAGGCTGAGGTAGTCTCCCAGCCGCGGGTAGTAACCGCTGACCGCCAGACCGCCAAGATCAAATCCGGTGAAGAAATTCCCTATCAAGAGGCGTCTTCCAGTGGTGCGACTTCGGTTTCCTTCAAGGAAGCGGCGTTGTCTCTGGAGGTTACTCCGCAAATTACACCGGATGACAAGATCATCATGGACCTGGTGGTTAACCAGGACTCCCGAGGTGAGGTGACAGCTGGTATCCCCTCCATCAACACGAACGAGGTGACTACTCAGGTTCTTGTTGGAAACGGCGAGACCGTGGTTCTGGGCGGTATCTTCCAGTCCGAAGTGGCAACCACAGTCACCAAAACACCGTTCCTGGGCGATATCCCCTATCTGGGCCGGTTGTTCAAGCGCACCGAGCATATTGATGAGCGGAGCGAACTGCTGATCTTCATCACACCGAAGATCATTAAAAGTGACCTGATCCAGTAATTCGGTCGCATTTGTGAAAAACCGCCGTCCACGTACGGCGGTTTTTTTTGCCTGTCCGTTTTTCGAATCTTATGGAAAACGTTACCCTGTGCTATTCTCACCCGCCGGAATACAGATGAGCGGAAGTTATGTCCTTGCCAAAACGAATAGTCCTTGTGGGCCCGATGGGGGCCGGCAAAAGCACGATTGGTCGCATGCTGGCCAAGGAGCTGGGCTATCGATTTCTGGATTCCGACCGTATTATCGAGGAACGCTGCGGGGCGAATATTCCCTGGATTTTTGATGTTGAAGGCGAGGATGGTTTCCGGCAGCGTGAAACCGCCATGCTGGCGGAACTCTCACAGTATCCCCAGACCGTCCTGGCCACCGGTGGTGGGGCCGTAATGCGCGACGAAAACCATGCTCATTTGAAGCGAGATGCAGTGGTGGTTTATCTGAAAACCTCGATAGAACAGCAGGTGGAAAGAACACGGCGGGACAGAAACCGTCCCCTGCTGCAGAACGACGATCCGGAAGCTGTTCTGAGGAACCTGTTCGCTATCCGGGATCCGATTTATACGGAACTCGCCGATGTGGTCATGTTTACCGATCGCAAAAGTCCTAGGCTGGTGGTGCGGCAATTGGTGAATCGTATCAATCCCCGGACGCCGAGGCATAAACGACAGATACGCAAAGAAGGCAGAAATCATGCGTGATTCAGTGCGGGAACTGACGGTGGATCTGGGAGAGAGAACCTATCCGATCATAATCGGTCAGGGTCTGCTGGGTAACTATGATCTGACCCCCTTCGTTCATGGTAAGCAGGTCATGATTGTAACCAATGAGACGGTCGCTCCACTGTATCTGGAAGCCGCCGAGGCTTGCTTTCCCGGGAAGCAGGTCGACACGGTGATCCTGCCGGATGGGGAGAGGTTCAAGGACTGGCAAACCCTGAATCAGATATTTGATCATCTGCTGCAAATGCGCCATTCACGCAAAACCACCCTGGTTGCATTGGGCGGGGGTGTAGTGGGGGATATGGCTGGATTCGCTGCTGCGTCGTACCAGCGAGGGGTGCCGTTTATCCAGATACCCACCACATTGCTCTCCCAAGTGGATTCTTCCGTGGGTGGTAAAACGGGCATCAATCACCCGCTGGGCAAAAATATGATCGGTGCCTTTCATCAGCCTGAGGTAGTACTGATTGACACGGATAGCCTTAGCACGCTTCCCTCTCGGGAAGTCTCGGCTGGTCTCGCGGAGGTGATCAAGTACGGCTTGATCCGTAATACGGAATTCCTCGGCTGGCTTGAGCAGCACATTGACTCACTGGTGGCCCTGCAAACGGAGGCGCTTGGGGAGGCTATTTATCAGTCGTGTGCCTGCAAGGCGGAGGTGGTGGCCCTGGATGAGAAAGAAGGCGGGTTGCGTGCGATCCTGAACCTCGGGCATACCTTTGGGCATGCCATTGAGACGTTTGCCGGATATGGTAAATGGCTACACGGCGAGGCTGTGGGGGCTGGGATGATGATGGCAGCGGATCTCTCCCTGCGTCAGGGAATGATCAGTGAGCAGGATCAAGCCAGAGCAATACATATAATTGAGCGCGCGAACCTTCCATCGCTGGCGCCCGCCGATATGACGCCAGATGACTTTCTTCGCCTCATGGCTGTTGACAAAAAGAATGTCGACGGCTCGCTCCGATTGGTTCTGCTTCGGGCGCTGGGTGATGCAGTTGTGACGGATGAGGTTGATACCTTGATGCTGGATGCAACACTCCGGGCTTTCTGTGCTGCTCATAAAGGCGCAAACACCTGAGTCATCACCGTCGATGGTATTAGAGAGAGGCGCTACAGGGAATGACAGTGGGAGACCAGGGGCTCAATAGTCTTGATGGAGGCGGACTTTTCCCGCGGTTGCAGGAAAGGTACGGCTTGAGGGCCGACCCCCTGGACATGGAGACACCTTTCTATCCGGACGCCTCCCGCCATCATGCCCTGGAGACACTTCGCCACCTTTGCGGCTTTGGTGATCTTGCGCTTTTGCTGACTGGCGATCCGGGCGCTGGTAAAAGTCGGTTGCTGGCGGAGTTGGTCAGAAGTGAGTCTTCCCGGCTCGAGTTTCACCGTCTTCCTACCGCTGCGTTGACCAGTACCCAGGCTCTTGCTCGTGCCTTGCTCGGTATAGCCCACACCGGACTGAAACCTGGTGAGGGAGCCCGCGATTCAGTGTATGGCTTCTTCCGCTGGTCTGAGAGCCGGGCGCGAAAGGGGCAGCGCATGGTTCTCTTGATTGATGATGCGGATCGGGCGCCGGCAGAGCTTGTCAGGTTGCTGTTGGCGGCTTTCACGGCCGCTGATCGTTCTGCCGCTGCCGTGCCGGTATTCAGTGGCAGTGGCCAGTTGATTGAGATGTTAGGGCTTTCCGGATCGAGCGATGGTGTGCACCAGATTCATCTCCGACCGCTCACCCGGGAGGAGGTGGCCGCCTATCTGGAACCCAGAATTCATCGAGCAGGTGGTGACGCAAAGGCATTACTTGCCCCGGCGAGGCTCTCGCAGATACACAGACTGAGCCAGGGAAGTTTTTCCCGTCTGAAGCGCATAACACCGGCGGTATGGCTTGATATGGTTTCATCCGGAAGCAACAGCGAGCGCAGGCGGTCCTTTTCCATGCCGCTTAATTTGCGCTGGCCAGCGTTGGCTCTGGTGCTTCTGGCGGGTTCATGGTGGTTGGTTTCGCAGCAGTATGATGACTCTGTGGCCCGGGAGCAGGCGGTGCCTGAGGTGGAAACCCTGCGCAAGAGTATAACCATTGGCCCCGACAATCCTCAGCTCGAGCCGGAAAATCCTGTTGTTGAGCCAGTGAACGTCCCATCCGAATTGACAGTGGAAGGCCCTTCTCCACAGTCTGTTCCAGAGCCAGAGCCAGAGCCAGAGCCAGAGCCAGAGCCAGAGCCAGAGCCAGAGCCAGAGCCAGAGCCAGAGCCAGAGCCAGAGCCAGAGCCAGAGCCAGAGCCAGAGCCAGAGCCGGAGCCGGAGCCAGGCTTTTCACCGGCAAGTCCTTCTCATTTTGTGGCCCTTGATCAGGTCAGGGCTCGCCCGGGCTGGACTGTACAACTGATCGCCGGCAATCGTGAGCAAACCGTCCTCAGCCTGATTGATCGGTACAGTTCCATTCCAGGTATCCGCTATACCCGGGCCGAGCGGCAGGGACAGGACTGGTTTGTAGGCTTTTACGGAGATTTTGCCTCCAGTGATGAAGCTCGGAATGCAGTTGAGGGCCTTCCCCAGGCCCTTCAGGATCAAACCCCCTGGCTCAGGCGCATGCGTGATTTCTGAGCGTTTTTTCTTCTTGGTTTTCATTTTAAGTGCAATAAAAACAACAATCTGAGTCGGGTTTGTGGTGGCTGTCTGGTCGGTTGTCACACTCGTAACCCGTGGTTTCGCGCCCTAAAATAAAACCTCTTTGGTTTGAGTACGTATTTCTACGCGTGTAAAATAGCCAGCCCCCATTTTCAGTGTCAAAGGGTGGGAATATTGCATTTGTTCGAGTAACCCTTTGATTGAAAAGCATTTCTACGCGAGAGAACGCTTATGATGACAGGTTTGTATCATCCCGATGAATTCAGGGACAACTGCGGCTTCGGCCTGATCGCCCACATGAAGGGTGAGGCCAGCCACAAGTTGTTGCAAACTGCCATCGAGTCGCTGACCTGCATGACCCACCGCGGTGGTATCGCTGCAGACGGAAAGACCGGCGATGGCTGTGGCCTCCTGATCCAGAGCCCCGATGCCTTTTTGCGAAAGGCTGCGAAAGCGGAGTTTGGCAAGGAGCCTGAAGGGCAGTTCGCTGTGGGGCAGGTGTTCCTTAACCCGGATGAAACCAAGGCAGCGGCAGGCCGTGCAGCCGTGGAAAAGCGCCTCACAGAGCAGGGCCTGGAAATCATGGGTTGGCGCAAGGTGCCGACCGACGACAGTTGTCTCGGGCCCATGGCGCTGGATTGTCTGCCATGGATTGAGCAGGTATTTGTGGTGCCTGCTGCAAAGACCGAGCAGGAATTTGCCATCGCGCTGTTCGTTGGTCGCCGCCACGCCGAACGCGATATGGCGGATGATTCCGAGTTCTACATTTGCAGCCTGTCCCATCGCACATTGGCCTACAAGGGCCTGATGATGCCGGCAGACCTGGCGAATTTCTACAAGGATCTTGGTGATCCGGACCTGCAGACGGCTATCTGTGTTTTCCACCAGCGCTTCTCCACCAATACGATGCCGCGCTGGCCGCTGGCCCAGCCGTTCCGTTACCTGGCCCACAATGGCGAAATTAATACCGTTGATGGCAACCGTAACTGGGCCATCGCCCGTGCAGCCAAGTTCAGCGCACCGGAACTGCCGGACCTGCAAACCCTGCAGCCACTGGTGAATCTGACCGGTTCCGACTCTTCCAGTATGGACAATATGCTGGAAGTCCTGCTGGCCGGCGGTGTCGATCTGTTCCGTGCCGTACGGATGATGATTCCGCCTGCCTGGCAGAACGTGGACACCATGGATTCCGAGTTGCGGGCCTTCTACGAATACAACTCCATGCACATGGAGCCATGGGACGGCCCGGCCGGCCTGGTTCTGTCTGACGGCCGCTATGCCGTCTGTATGCTTGATCGCAATGGCCTTCGCCCGGCCCGCTGGGTAATCACGAAAGATGATTTCATCACCCTGGCATCCGAAATCGGCACCTACGGTTACAAGCCAGAAGATGTGGTAGCTAAGGGCCGGGTAGGCCCGGGGCAGATGCTGGCCATTGATACCGAATCAGGCGAATTGCTGCACACCAAAGACGTGGATGACCGCCTGAAGTCGGCCCAGCCCTACAAGCGCTGGCTGCGGGAAAATTCTCTGCGGGTGGAAACCACGCTGAACCAGGACACCCCCGATTTCAAACTGATGCAGTCTGATGAGCTGCACATACACCAGAAGATGTTCATGGTGTCCTACGAGGAGCGGGACCAGGTGCTGCGTCCGCTGGCTGAGAACGGCCAGGAAGCAGTGGGCTCGATGGGTGATGACACCCCCATGGCGGTTCTGTCCAGCCGTGTCCGTCATGTGGCGGATTACTTCCGGCAGAAGTTTGCCCAGGTGACCAACCCCGCTATAGATCCATTGCGCGAATCCATCGTGATGTCTCTGGAGACCTGCATTGGCGCCGAGCGTAACGTGTTCGAGGAAACAGCCGAGCACGCCAACCGGATTATCCTGACAACGCCAGTGCTGTCACCGGCCAAGTTCCTTAAGATCGCCAATAACGATCGGCCAGGTTTTGAGGTTGCCCGCATCAGTATGAGCTATAGCCCCGAAATGGGGCTTGAGCAGGCTGTGAGGAAGGTATGCGACGATGCCGAGCAGGCGGTCCGTAGCGGTAAGGTTATCCTGATCCTGACGGATAAGGACCTGAAAGAGGGTGAGCTGCCTGTAAACGCCATGATGGCGACTGGCGCGGTGCATCACCACCTGGTCAAAAAAGGCCTGCGGTGTGACTCCAACATACTGGTAGAAACCGGCTGGGCCCGTGATCCTCACCATTTCGCCGTCCTGTTTGGCTTTGGTGCCACGGCGGTCTACCCGTATCTGGCGTATCAGGTGCTCAATGACCTGATCCGTACTGGCGAACTGATGATGGATCCCATAGATGCGAAGAACAATTATCGCAAGGGCATCAACAAGGGGCTGCTGAAGATTCTGTCCAAGATGGGCATCTCAACCATCACCTCCTACCGTGGCGCCCAGTTGTTCGAAGCCATCGGTCTGGCAGATGAAGTGGTGGATTTGTGTTTCAAGGGCGTCCCCAGTCGCATTCAGGGGGCCGGATTCTTTGATTTCCAGCAGGATCAGGAGCAATTGGCGGCGGTCGCCTGGAAGCCCCGCAAGCCGATTTCCCCGGGTGGTCTGCTGAAGTATGTTCATGGCCAGGAATATCACGCCTTCAACCCGGATGTGATTGCCAGGCTGCAAGAGGCAGTTACCAGCGGCGATTACGGGCAGTATATGGAATACGCCGGGTTGGTAAACGAACGCCCGGTTTCCACGCTGCGAGACCTGCTGGGCTTCCGTAAAGACATCAAGGCCATCGATTTGTCGGAAGTGGAGCCGGTGGAGAATATCTTCCCGCGCTTCGATTCTGCAGCTATGTCTCTGGGTGCTCTGTCTCCTGAGGCCCACGAGGCCCTTGCGGTAGCCATGAATACCTTGGGTGGTCGCTCGAACTCTGGCGAAGGTGGGGAGGACCCTGCCCGCTACGGTACCGAGAAGCGCTCCAAGATCAAGCAGGTGGCATCAGGCCGTTTTGGTGTGACAGCCGAGTATCTGCGCAGTGCCGATGTCATGCAGATCAAGGTGGCCCAGGGCGCCAAACCCGGTGAGGGTGGCCAGTTGCCCGGTGGTAAGGTCAATGATCTCATCGCGCGCTTGCGCTACTCGGTACCCGGGGTGACGCTGATTTCGCCCCCTCCACATCACGACATCTATTCGATCGAGGACCTGGCTCAGCTGATTTTTGATCTCAAGCAGGTCAACCCGAACGCCCTGGTTTCCGTGAAACTGGTTTCCGAGCCCGGCGTCGGCACCATCGCCGCCGGTGTAGCCAAAGCCTATGCGGATCTGATTACCGTGTCCGGTTACGACGGGGGTACAGCGGCCAGCCCGCTCACCTCCATTCGTTACGCAGGCTCTCCCTGGGAGCTCGGCCTGAGTGAAACCCAGCAGGCGCTGCGGGCCAACGACCTGCGCGGCAAGATCCGGCTGCAAACTGATGGAGGCATCAAGACCGGTCTGGATGTGGTCAAGGGGGCCATTCTCGGCGCTGAAAGCTTTGGCTTTGGCACCACGCCGATGGTGGCGCTTGGCTGTAAATACCTGCGGATCTGTCACCTTAACAACTGTGCGACCGGTGTTGCGACCCAGAATGAGCACCTGCGAGAGGAGCATTTCAAGGGCACCGTGGAAATGGCCATGAACTTCTTCCGTTTCGTAGCGGAAGAAACCCGGGAGTGGCTGGCCAAGCTTGGTGTTCGCAGTCTGGAGGAGCTGGTGGGTCGGGTGGACCTGCTGGAGCGCCTGCCGGGCGATACCCCGCGCCAGAAAAAGCTGGATCTGACACGGCTGCTGTCGAACGACCATATTCCTGCGGACAAGCCCAACACCTGTCAGGTCGAGCGTAACCATCCGTTTGATCAAGGTAAGCTGGCTGAGCAGATGGTGAAAGACACGGCTGATGCCATAGCGGCCAAGGCCGGTGGTACCTGGTCCTACAGGGTCACCAACTGTGATCGTTCGATCGGTGCCCGCCTGTCTGGTGAGATTGCTCAGCTACATGGCAATCAGGGCATGGTTTCTGCGCCGATTACGCTCGAGCTGACCGGCACCGCTGGCCAGAGCTTCGGGGTCTGGAACGTGGGTGGCCTTAACCTGCTTCTTGAGGGGGATGCCAACGATTATGTGGGTAAAGGCATGACCGGTGGTAAGCTGGTGGTTCGGCCACCATCCGGCAGTGGCTTCAAATCCCAGGATACCTCGATTGTGGGCAACACCTGCCTGTATGGTGCCACGGGGGGCAAACTGTTTGCGGCCGGTACTGCCGGTGAGCGCTTCGGTGTGCGCAATTCCGGTGCCCATGCTGTTGTGGAAGGCGTAGGTGATCACTGTTGTGAATACATGACCGGTGGTCTGGTCACCGTGCTGGGAAGTACCGGCCACAATTTCGGTGCCGGTATGACCGGTGGTTTTGCCTATGTGCTGGATCTGAATAACACCTTCGTGGACAAGTACAACCATGAGCTGGTGGAAATCCAGCGTATCTCCAGTGAAGAAATGGAATCTTACCGGAACCACCTCCGTGGCGTTGTCCGGGAGCACATTTCCGAAACCGCGAGTGAGTGGGCAGAGCATATTCTTGACAATTTCGACGACTACATAGGCCGTTTCTGGCTGGTCAAGCCCAAGGCAGCGAATCTTCGCAGCCTGCTGGCCAGTACCCGGGCACGTCCCGAGTAACGGCGAGTGGAACAGGGTCGGGGCGTTGCCGTTGTGGTAACGCCTATGTCGAAATTGAGTTTGATGAGAGCTTCATAATGAAAGAACGACTGAGTAACGACTTCCAGTTTGTCGAAGTAGGGCGTATTGACCCCAAGAAAGTACCGGCAAAGAAGCGCAAGAAAGAGTTTGGTGAAATCTATCATCCATTCACTCAGGATCATGCGGCATCCCAGGCACATCGGTGTCTCGAGTGCGGTAACCCCTATTGTGAGTGGAAATGCCCGGTCCATAACTACATTCCCAACTGGCTGAAGCTGGTGTCTGAAGGGAATATCATGAAGGCAGTGGAGTTGTGTCATCAGACCAACTCGCTGCCGGAAGTCTGCGGCCGGGTCTGCCCCCAGGATCGTCTGTGTGAGGGCGCCTGTACCCTGAACGACGGCTATGGTGCAGTAACTATCGGATCTGTCGAAAAGTACATTACCGACACTGCCTTCGCGCTGGGCTGGAAGCCCGACATGTCCGCCGTTAAGTGGACGGACAAAAAGGTTGCGGTGATTGGTGCCGGGCCGGCGGGTCTGGGTTGCGCAGACGTGCTGGTGCGCAATGGCGTAAAGCCTGTGGTGTTCGATATCTACCCGGAAATTGGCGGCCTGCTGACCTTCGGCATTCCCGAGTTCAAGCTGGAAAAATCAGTGATGAGCCGTCGCCGCAAGATATTCGAGGAAATGGGTGTGGAATTCCGTCTTTCCACGGAAGTGGGCAAAGACGTCGCAATGGCGGACATTCTTGAAGAGTACGATGCCGTATTCATGGGCATGGGAACCTACACCTACATGAAAGGCGGTTTCCCTGGCGAGGATCTGCCAGGCGTTCATGATGCTTTGCCATTCCTGGTTTCCAACGTTAACCGCCGCCTCGGTTTCGAAGAAAATACCGACGACTTCATCGATATGAAAGGCAAGCGCGTGGTGGTGCTCGGTGGTGGTGATACCGCCATGGACTGCAACCGCACATCCATTCGCCAGCAGGCAGCGAGTGTGACCTGCGCTTACCGGCGTGACGAGAAGAACATGCCGGGCTCCCGGCGTGAAGTGTCGAACGCCAAGGAAGAGGGCGTCAAATTCATGTTCAACCGTCAGCCGATCGCTATAATTGGCGAGGATCGGGTCGAGGGAGTGAAGGTGGTTCAGACCCGTCTTGGTGAGCCTGACGAGAATGGCCGTCGCCGTCCGGAAGTGGTTGCCGGTAGCGAGGAAGTTATTCCCGCCGATGCGGTGCTGGTGGCTTTTGGTTTCCGCCCGAGCCCAGCCGACTGGTTTGACGAGCTGAACGTAAACACTGATGATTCCGGCCGTGTCAGCGCCCCGGAGGATGTGGAATTCGGCTTCCAGACGAGCAATCCCAAGATTTTTGCCGGCGGCGACATGGTCCGCGGCTCGGATCTCGTCGTAACTGCTATCTGGGAAGGTCGCCAGGCCGCCGAAGGCATCATGGATTATCTCGATATCTGATCGCCTCTGGTTTTGACCGGGATCAGAAGGGCGGCTTGCTGAACGCGGGTCGCCCTTTTTTATTGCCACAAACCGGGTATCATTGCCCTCCAAACTTTTGAAAGACAGCAGACTGGGAATGCTATGACCGAGCTGAAAAATGACCGTTTTCTGCGCGCGCTGATGCGTCAGCCCGTTGATCGCACACCGGTGTGGATGATGCGTCAGGCCGGCCGATACTTGCCGGAATACCGTGCCACTCGCGCCAAAGCCGGGGATTTTCTCAGTCTCTGCAAGAATACCCCGCTGGCATGCGAAGTGACCCTCCAGCCCCTGGAGCGTTTCCCTCTGGATGCTGCCATCCTGTTTTCGGATATCCTCACCATCCCGGATGCCCTGGGGCTTGGCTTGTATTTCGAAACCGGAGAAGGCCCGAAATTCCGGAATACCATTCGGTCTGCGGCCGATGTGGCCGCCCTGCCGAAGATCAATGCGGAAGTGGATCTGGACTACGTAATGAATGCCGTCTTCACGATCCGGGGTGCCCTCAATGGCAGCGTTCCGCTGATTGGGTTCTCTGGCAGCCCCTGGACTCTGGCCACTTACATGATTGAAGGCGGCTCTTCCAAGGACTTTCGCGAAGCCAAGAAGCTGATGTACAGCCAACCCGAGGTGATGCACCAGCTGTTGGATCATTTGGCAGACTCGGTCATTGATTACCTCAACGGCCAGATCCGCGCCGGCGCCCAGGCAGTGCAGATTTTTGATACCTGGGGCGGTGTGCTTAGCAGTTGGGCCTATCAGGAATTTTCCCTGAATTACATGAAGAAGATCGTCGCTGGCCTGATTCGTGAGAACGAGGGGCGCCATGTGCCGGTTATCCTGTTTACCAAGAACGGCGGTCAGTGGCTGGAGTCCATCGCGGATTCGGGGGCTGATGCAGTCGGTCTGGACTGGACAACAGACATCGCCAACGCACGTGCCCGTATTGGCGACAAGGTTGCCTTGCAGGGCAATATGGACCCGGCCATGCTGTATGCGCCGCCGGAGCGGATTCGTCAGGAAGTGGCGGATATCCTGTCCCGTTACGGCTCTGGGCCGGGGCATATCTTCAACCTCGGGCATGGGATCACCCCGGACGTGGATCCGGAGCATGCCGGGGCGTTTATTCGCGCGGTAACTGAGCTTAGCCCCGGCTATCATAATTAAGACTGATAGTTGGGAGTATCGGGCGGTTGCCGGGCCGTTCCAAAACACGCCCGTGAATCCATCCCTGGAGGGCTCGGTCGCGCCATCCATGGCGCTCCACGGTTTTGGAACGGCCCGGCAACCACCCTCTGCCCCACTTTCGAGTTATCGCTCCGCAGAGTCCCCTGTTCGGTGTTGACGCTAGATAGAAGCTCCTGTGGGGTCTATAGTCATATCAGACAAGACCGGTAACCAGGAGTAAATCTTGCCAGCCAAATCTCCCGAAAAACGTCGTTTCCACCGAATATCCTTCGATGCCGAGTGTGAACTGCATTGCCAGGATGAAGTGTGGCCGACCGAGGTATTGGATATTTCACTGAAGGGCGTTCTGGTGCAGCGGCCGAAGGGATGGAATGTTCCGTTGAAACAGCCGTGCGAGGTGATTATCCACCTTGATGATCATAAAGCCGCGATCGTGATGGCGGTGGCGTTACGGCATATTGAAGAGCATCGGTTGGGGTTCAAGTGTCAGTATATTGATCTTGAGAGTGCGACTCATCTGAAGCGGCTGGTGGAGTTGAATCTGGGGGATCAGGCGCTGCTGGAGAGGGAGTTTGCGCATTTGATTGAGTAACCTGATGGTTTTTGTCGGATTACGGCCTGTCGGCCTAATCCGACCTACGGTGACGAGATAGCTGCATATTATGGGGGAGGGGTTGGTAACACCTTTCCAAAAATGTGCGGAGCCAGGGATGGCGGAGCCCAAGCGCACATGGATGTGCTTGAAGCGTTTTTTGGAAAGGTGTTACCAACCCCTCCCATACACCTGACCAAGCAGGCTAGGTTCCAGAGCTTAAAGCTCCTCCAAAGCCGTCAGGGCATCACTAAGCTTGGTCACGGGAATAACTTTCATTCCTTCAATAGACTTTCGAGGTGCGTTGGATTTCGGCACCAGGGCACGAGTAAAGCCGTGCTTGGCAGCCTCGTAGATGCGTTCCTGGCCACTGGGTACAGGCCGGATTTCGCCGGACAGGCCGACTTCACCAAAGATCACCAGATCCTGGGGCAGGGCCCGGTCGCGGAAGGACGACACAATGGCAGCTAGCAGCGCCAGGTCCGCGCTGGTCTCGTTGACCTTCACGCCACCCACCACATTTACGAATACATCCTGATCCGATACATGCATGCCCCCATGGCGATGCAGTACCGCCAGAAGCATTGCCAGCCGGTTCTGGTCCAACCCCACCGCAACACGCCTTGGGTAGCCCCCCTGGGCCATATCCACCAACGCCTGGATCTCCACCAGCATTGGCCGTGTGCCCTCCCAGACCACCATAACGACACTGCCCGGGGCCGCCTCCTCGCCACGATTAAGGAATATGGCGCTGGGATTTTTAACTTCCTTGAGCCCCTGTTCCAGCATTGCAAACACGCCCAACTCGTTCACTGCGCCAAAACGATTCTTGATGCCACGCAGGGTGCGGTAACGGCTGTCACTGGAGCCTTCCAGCAGGATAGAGCAGTCGATCATGTGCTCCAGCACCTTGGGGCCGGCGAGGCTACCATCTTTGGTGACGTGCCCTACCAGGAAGAGGATTGTTCCGGTCTGTTTGGCAAAGCGAGTCAGGTAAGCGGCACTCTCCCGCACCTGGGATACGCTGCCCGGGGCGGATTCGGTTTCGGCCACATGCATCACCTGGATACTGTCCACCACCAGAATGCGGGGCTTTTCGATCTCCGCTACCTGCATCACCCGCTCCACGCTGGTCTCGGATAGCATCTTAAGGTCTTTGGTGGGCAGCCCCAGGCGCTTGGCGCGCATG
This sequence comes from Marinobacter denitrificans, assembly GCF_008795955.1. Classification (GTDB taxonomy): domain Bacteria; phylum Pseudomonadota; class Gammaproteobacteria; order Pseudomonadales; family Oleiphilaceae; genus Marinobacter; species Marinobacter denitrificans. The sequence continues at coordinate 49,974 of NZ_VMHN01000008.1, read as the reverse complement.
GCAACCTGTTGCAGTGACTCTTCACCGGTTACATAGAGAGCAGGTACGCTGGATGCCAGGTGACAGACCGCCTGCAGCAGCAGGGTACTCTTGCCAGCACCGGGATGGCCGCCCATGAGAATGGCAGAACCTTCCACAAGCCCGCCACCCAGAACGCGATCGAACTCCTGCATGCCGGAACTGATGCGAGGCTGTTCGGCAAGGCTGACGTCGTCCAGGCTTTTTACTTCCGACAGACTACCTGCAAAGCCCTCGAAGCGTGCCCCGCGGGCACCCTTGGCATTGCCGCCACTGACGCCGCGGACCTCGCTGATGGTGTTCCAGGCCTGGCAGGCGGTGCACTGGCCCTGCCACTTGGAATAATCAGCACCGCATTCGGTGCAGACGAAGGCAGTTCTGGTTTTCGCCATTACGCCAGCTTCTTATACTTCATCCGCTGCGGCACCATCGCCGAATCGCCCTTGCGCTTCTTGTGGTCCTCATCATATTCGCTGAAGTTACCCTCGAAGTAGACCACTTCGCCGTCATCCTCGAACGCCAGGATATGGGTGGCCACCCGGTCCAGGAACCAGCGGTCGTGGGAAATGACCAGGGCGGAGCCGGGGAAGTTCAGCAAGGCTTCTTCCAGGGCGCGGAGAGTTTCCACGTCCAGGTCGTTGGTAGGTTCGTCCAGCAGCAGTACGTTGCCGCCTTCTTTCAACAGCTTCGCCAGATGCAGGCGGTTGCGCTCACCACCGGACAGGTCCGCCACGCGCTTCTGCTGATCAGAGCCCTTGAAGTTGAACCGGCCCACATAAGCCCGTGACGGGGTTTCGTAGTTGCCGATCTTCATGATGTCGTTACCGTCGCTGAGCTCTTCCCAGACGGTGTTGTCGCCGTTGAGATCCCTCATCTGGTCCACGTAGGCCAGTTTTACCGTCTCGCCAACCGTTATGGAGCCGCTATCTGGCTTGTCATAACCCGCAATCATGCGGAAGAGGGTGGATTTGCCGGCGCCGTTGCCGCCGATAATGCCCACGATGGCGCCCGGGGGAACGCTGAAGGATACATCCTCATACAGCAGCCGGTCATCGAAGGATTTGCTGATGCCGTCCACCTCAATCACCTTGTCACCCAGACGTGGTCCGGGCGGGATGTAAAGCTCGTTGGTTTCGTTGCGCTTCTGGAACTCCTGGGAGCTCATCTCCTCAAAGCGGGCCAGGCGGGCCTTGCTCTTCGACTGTCGGCCCTTGGCGTTACTGCGCACCCACTCCAGCTCGTGCTTGATGCTCTTCTGGCGGGAAGCCTCCTGCTTGGCTTCCACCTCAAGGCGCTTTTCCTTGTTCTCCAGCCACTGGCTGTAGTTGCCCTCGAAAGGGATACCCTGGCCACGGTCCAGCTCCAGGATCCAGCCGGCCACGTTATCCAGGAAGTAACGATCGTGGGTAATAGCCACTACGGTGCCGGTATAGTCGTGCAGGAAGCGCTCCAGCCAGGCCACGGATTCCGCGTCCAGATGGTTGGTGGGCTCGTCCAGAAGCAGCATGTCCGGGCTGGAGAGCAGTAGACGGCAAAGTGCAACGCGGCGACGCTCCCCGCCAGACAGATTCTTGACCGGCGCATCCCAGGCTGGCAGGCGCAGGGCGTCGGCGGCGACTTCCATCTTGCGCTCGATATCATGCCCATCGCTGGCCTGAATAAAGGCTTCCAGCTTCCCCTGCTTTTTGGCTAGCGCATCAAAATCGGCATCTGGCTCTGCGTAGGCGGCATAGACCTGGTCCAGCTCGGCCAGGGCGTCATGAATTCCGGAAACCGCCTCGTCGACAATTTCCTTGACGGTCTTGCTGTCATCCAGCTCGGGCTCCTGAGGCAAGTAACCCACGTTGATGCCGGGCTGGGGGCGGGCTTCACCAATGTAATCCTGATCTATACCGGCCATAATACGTAGCAACGTGGACTTACCGGCGCCATTGAGGCCCAGTACGCCGATCTTGGCGCCCGGAAAAAAGCTAAGGGAAATGTCTTTCAGAATTTCACGCTTGGGAGGAACCACCTTGCCCACGCGGTTCATGGTGTATACATATTGGGCCATGCTGTCAGAATCCTCTTGCGAAATAAGAGATTGAATCACTGAGGGTGTCGGGCTGAGCCCATCGGGCAGGGCGATCCGGGATCGTCAAAATCATGGATGATTTTGTCGAGCGTACAGGGACGTATTCACAGCGTATCCCGGAACGCCCTGCCCGATGGCCGGTACTCCATAGTACAGTAGCCGCAACCAATGAATATTGACCAAGTAAGGTATCGAAACCAAACAGGGATAGCAATTGAGCAAAAACCCTCCCTGGCCGCGTGTCGGTATCTGCGGACGGCGTAAAGGGTGATTTTTTACCCATTTGTAAGATAGAATAGCGGCCCATTTTTCGGGCAGCTAAGCACACAGGGGCAGCGCATCCATGTTTAATCGTGATATGAAAATCGCCGGCTTTGACGACGAGCTCTGGAACGCCATGCAGGCGGAAGAGAAACGCCAGGAAGCTCATATTGAGCTGATCGCGTCTGAAAACTATACCAGCCCGCGGGTGATGGAAGCCCAGGGCAGCGTGCTGACCAACAAGTATGCGGAAGGCTATCCCGGCAAGCGTTATTACGGTGGTTGCGAGTTTGTGGATATCGCTGAAGACCTGGCCATCAGTCGAGCCAAGGAGCTGTTTGGCGCAGCTTATGCCAATGTGCAGCCACACTCCGGATCCCAGGCCAACTCTGCCGTTTTCATGGCGCTGCTCAAGCCAGGCGATACCGTTCTTGGCATGAGCCTCGCCCATGGCGGCCACCTGACCCATGGTGCCAGCGTCAACTTCTCCGGCAAGATCTATAACGCCGTGCAGTATGGCCTGAACCCGGATACCGGCCTGATCGACTACGATGAAGTGGAAAGCCTTGCCGTAGAGCACAAGCCGAAGATGATCATTGCCGGCTTCTCGGCCTATTCCCAGGCCCTGGACTTTGCCCGTTTCCGTGAGATTGCAGACAAGATTGGCGCCTACCTGTTTGTGGACATGGCGCATGTTGCAGGCCTGGTAGCGGCTGGCGTTTACCCGGACCCGATTCCTCACGCCCATGTCGTCGCGACCACTACCCACAAGACATTGCGTGGTCCCCGTGGCGGTTTGATTCTGGCCTGTGATGACGCTGATCTGCAGAAGAAGCTGAACTCTGCAGTGTTCCCCGGCGGTCAGGGCGGCCCGCTGATGCACGTGATTGCGGCCAAGGCCGTCTGCTTCAAGGAAGCCATGAGTGATGAATTCAAGGCCTATCAGAAGCAGGTAATCAAAAATGCCAAAGCCATGGCTGAGGTGTTTGTGTCACGTGGTTTTGATGTGATTTCCGGCGGCACCGAGAACCACCTGTTCCTGGTCAGCCTGATCAAGCAGGATATTACCGGGAAGGACGCGGATGCCGCCCTTGGCCGCGCCCACATCACTGTAAACAAGAATGCGGTTCCGAACGACCCTCGCTCACCGTTCGTGACCTCTGGCCTGCGTATCGGTACCCCGGCGGTCACGACCCGCGGCTTTGGTGAGTCCGAGTGTCGCGATCTGGCGGGCTGGATGTGTGACATTCTGGATAACCTGGAAGACGAAGCGGTTAATGACCGGGTTCGTGAGCAGGTCGCCGGGCTGTGTGATCGTTTCCCGGTATACGCCGGCTAATCAGCCCTAACGCACCGTCAGGCGCTTTGCAGCGCAACGCCTGACGGATTGCAGGAGCTTCAGTTTATGCATTGTCCTTTCTGTGGTGAAGCGGATACCAAGGTAATCGACTCCAGGCTGGTGGCCGAGGGTGATCAGGTGCGTCGCCGCAGGGAGTGTCTGTCCTGTCGTGAGCGTTTTACCACCTTTGAATCCGCCGAATTAGTGATGCCCCGTGTGGTCAAACAGGATGGTACACGTCAGCCGTTTGATGAGGAGAAGCTGAGGGCGGGCCTGATGAAAGCTCTGGAAAAACGCCCTGTCAGCATCGAGGAAATCGAGGCGGCGCTCAACCGTATCAGGTTCCGGTTACGGGCTACCGGCGAGCGGGAAGTAAAATCCATGCAGTTGGGTGAAGAGGTGATGACGGAGTTGCGGCAACTGGACAAAGTTGCCTACGTTCGGTTTGCCTCGGTCTATCGCAGCTTTCAGGATGTAAACGAGTTCAAGGAAGAGATCGAGCGGCTCTCCGCCACCTCGGGCGACGACCCTGTGGATGTGGCCAAGGTTCTGGCAGATAACCATTCCTCCAAAGGAAAGCCATGATCGACGCCCAGGACACCGCGTTCATGGCCAGGGCTGTGCAGCTGGCCTGGCGGGGCCGCTATTCTACCCATCCCAACCCTCGCGTGGGTTGCGTGATCGCCAGTGGCAGCAGGATTCTTGGCGAAGGCTGGCACGAACGGGCCGGTGAGGCCCATGCGGAGATCCGGGCACTGAGCCAGGCAGGACCGGATGCCCGTGGTGCAACGGCCTACGTTACGCTGGAGCCCTGTAGCCATTTCGGGCGAACCCCGCCTTGTGCAAAAGCTCTGATCGAGGCCGGCGTGGCTCATGTGTTTGCCGCCACCAAGGACCCCAACCCGTCTGTCTCGGGTCGTGGGCTGGATATGCTTCGTGAGGCGGGCGTTCGGGTCACTGAAGGCTTGCTGGCAGAGGAGGCCGTGCGGCTAAATCCCGGTTTCATGAAGCGGATGAATGTGGGCCGCCCCTACGTTCGGCTTAAAATGGCGGCCAGTCTGGACGGAAGAACCGCCATGGCCTCAGGCGAAAGCCAGTGGATTACGGGTGAAGCAGCCCGCCGCGACGTGCAGCGTCTGAGGGCTATCAGCGATGCCATCCTGACCGGTGTGGGAACGGTTTTGGCTGACAATCCCTCCCTGACCGTGCGCAGGGGCGAACTGGGAGACATTGGTGATGCCACGGAACCGTCAAGGCAGCCCCTGCGGGTAATTGCCGACCGGGATGCCCGCACGCCTCCTGATGCTACCATCCTCCAGGGAGGCAATGTTCAGGTTTACTGCGCGTCTCCCACATTGCCAACCGCCCAGGCGCAGGATCTCGCAGCGCTTGGGGTCGGCCTTACAGGCGTTGCCTGGAAAGACAACGGAATCGATGTCCGTGAACTCCTGGACTCGCTGGGTGAGCTGGGCATCAACGAACTCCTGGTGGAAGCCGGCCCGACGCTGGCCGGAACCTTTATCAATGAGCACCTGGTTGATGAGCTCTGGCTCTATCAGGCACCGGTGTTCCTGGGCAGTACTGGCCGGCCAACGGCCAATCTGCCGCTGGAATCCATGGCGGACAAGGTACAATGGAAAGTGCTGGATCGCCGTCAGCTGGGTGAGGATCAGCGACTGATCCTGGCGCCGGCCTAACGGGTATTAAATTCATGGTGGGCTGCAGCGGGTAACAGCGCGGTCAGACCAAAAGGGTGCAAAAAACGGTATGGCACTGAACAGCATAGAAGACATTATCGCAGACATTCGTCAGGGCAAGATGGTTATCCTGATGGATGATGAAGACCGGGAAAACGAAGGCGATCTCGTGATGGCGGCCGAGCACTGCACGCCGGAGGCCATTAATTTCATGGCCCGGTTTGGTCGTGGCCTCATCTGTATGCCTATGACCCGGCAACGGTGCGAACAACTTGGCTTGCCGTTAATGGTCCAGCAGAATGCCTCCGGTTTTGGCACCAAGTTCACGCTTTCTATTGAGGCAACCGAAGGCGTAACCACTGGCATATCAGCTGCTGACCGTGCCCGCACCGTGCAGGCAGCGGTCGCGCGCAATGCCAAGGCATCCGATCTGGTTCAGCCGGGGCATATTTTCCCGCTGATGTCGGACCCGGGCGGCGTCCTCAGTCGCGCTGGCCATACTGAGGCTTCCTGCGACCTGGCAGCTCTGGCAGGATGTGAACCTGCTGGCGTGATCTGCGAAATCATGAATGACGATGGCTCTATGGCCCGTCGTGAAGATCTCGAGAAATTTGCCGAGATCCATGACCTCAAGATTGGCACCATTGCAGACCTGATCCATTATCGCACGTTGAACGAGCGCACCATCGAGTGCGTGGAGCAGTACGATCTGGACACCGAATACGGCGTATTCAACCTTCGCACTTATCGCGACAACATTCAGGGCTCCACTCATCTGGCCATGGTGATGGGCGAGATATCCGCGGATGATCCAGTGCTGGTTCGTGTTCACATCACCGATACCCTGCGAGACCTGCTCGGTGCCCGCCGGGTGGATTCCCGCAGCTGGCCGCTCCACCATGCGCTGGAAAAGGTTGCCGGTGAAGGTCGTGGCGTCGTGGTTCTGCTCAACAGCGCCGAAGACAGCTACAATCTTGAAGACCGTATCCACGAATTTTTCGAACAGGACAAAAAGTCTGCGGGCAAGGGCAGTTCCGGTGTTTATTTTACCGTCGGCACCGGATCACAGATCCTGAGGGATCTTGGTGTTGGAAAAATGCGGCTGTTAAGCCCACCCATCAAATTTTCCGCAATTTCCGGTTTTGAACTGGAAGTGGTGGAATACGTGCCCTATACCCCCGAATGATGAACCCCGGCAACGCCGCACCAAAAAAGGCGGGGTTGCCACTGAAGGAGCCATTCATGGCAGATATCAAAGTGATTGAAGGTGATTTTACCCGCTGCAGCGGCAAATACGCGCTGGTTGTTGGTCGTTTTAACGGTTTTGTGGTGGAAAGTCTGGTGGAGGGCGCGCTCGATACCTTGCGTCGTCACGGCATTGCGGATGCCGACATCACTATTGTGCGGGTGCCCGGTGCCTATGAAATGCCGCTGGCAGTAAAGCGCGTGGCCGAGACTGGCAACCACGACGCCATCATCGCTCTCGGTGCCGTTATTCGTGGTGGCACTCCCCATTTCGAATACGTGGCCGGTGAAGCGTCCAGCGGCCTGGGGGCGGTAAGTCTGGAAACCGATGTGCCAGTTACGTTTGGCGTGCTGACGGTTGATTCCATCGAACAGGCCATTGAGCGTGCGGGCACCAAAGCCGGCAACAAAGGCGCCGAAGCGGCCATTACAGCGCTGGAAATGGTCAGCCTTTTCAAGAAGCTGGGTGAATGATGAGCGCACCAGAAGACAGTACCGCGCAACCGGCCCCGGCCGGTCAGCCCAAGGCTGGCGACAGGCGAAGGGCGCGGGCCCTTGCCATGCAGGGGCTGTATCAGCGCCACTTCAGCAAGAGCTCGATTACGGACATCGAGTCCGAGTTTATCGTCGACAATGATATGACGAAGGTTGATACGGCCTATTTTCGCGACCTCCTCAGGGGTGTTCATCGGGAACAGGCCGAGCTGGATCGCCTGCTGGAGCCCTTCCTGGACCGGCCCATACATGAAGTGGATGCCATTGAGCTGGCCATCGTGCGGCTGGGCACCTACGAGCTGAAATACCGGCTGGATGTTCCCTACAAGGTAGTGATCAACGAAGGGATCGAGATGGCCAAGAAGTTTGGCGGCACCGAAGGCCACAAGTTCGTTAACAGCCTGCTTGATAAGCTTAGCCATCGCCTGCGCCTGGCCGAGACCCGACCGCGCTAAGTGATGGGGGAGTTCGAGCTGATCCGCCGTTATTTCTTTCCTGTCGCCGAGGCAGGAAACACCTCTGCGGTTCTGCTCGGCCCCGGAGACGACTGTGCCATTCAGCGAGTCGAGTCGGGGAGGGACCTGGTTTTTTCTGTTGACGCGCTGGTTGAAGGTGTTCATTTCCCCCGTCACTACGACCCTGAAAAACTTGGCTGGCGAAGCCTCGCCGTGGCGGCCAGTGATCTGGCTGCCATGGGGGCGGATCCCGTCTGCTTTACCCTTGCCCTGACACTTCCTGACGCCGATCCGGAATGGTTGCATGCCTACGCCCGTGGGCTGGCAAGGGCGGCGAGTTGCTTCGGGCTCTCGCTCGCCGGTGGTGACACCACCCGTGGGCCGCTGACGCTCAGTCTTCAGGTCCATGGGACGGTACCCGAGGGGCAGGCGATTCTGCGTTCTGGTGCCCGGGTCGGAGACTATGTCTGTGTTTCCGGCACCCTCGGCGAGGCTGGAGCCGCATTGAAATATCTGGAGAGCCACACCCCGCGGGCTGATGAACAGACGGTCCTGGCCAGATATCATTATCCCGAACCACGGCTGAGCCTCGGTGTTGCACTGCGTGGAATTGCTTCGGCCGCCGTGGATATTTCCGATGGCCTGGTGGCGGATCTGGGGCATATCCTGGAGGCATCCGGAGTCGCTGCGTCCATTGACGTCACAAAGCTTCCGCTGTCAGCAGCGCTGAAGCGCCTTGTTGGTGAAAGCGCGATCAACCTGGCTCTGAATGCCGGTGATGATTATGAGTTGTGCGTCACCATCAGCCCGAACGCCTGGGAGAGTCTGCCGGAAGACACTCGCAGCCGGCTGACCATTATTGGTGAAGTGAACGCCGGACACGGTCTGGTCTTAAGCAGCAATGGTCAGTCTCTGGCCTCCGGGGCCGGTGGCTATGATCATTTCATCACCTGACTTGTGAGCAGCGACAAGCCGGTCATTGTCACAACAATTACTCAAGCGGGAACGGAGTCCCGCTTAATGAATCTGCTGTTCTTCCGGCAGTAGTCGCACAACATGCAAAAAACGTCTCAATCCGGTCTCAGCGCGTTGGCGGGAAGCGAAGGGGCCACTGTCAAAGCCCTCGCGGGTGGTGAAATACCACTTGCTTCCGACGCAGAAGAATCGACTGCTTCGGAACGGTGCGGGGCCGTTTTCTCCGGACCGACGTTGGGTATCCATGTTTTCTCCTGAGCCCTTTATCGTTTTTCTAGTGACGGGCAGTGGAATGTTTTGTTGGCCGATTGCTTAAAATTAAATCAATTCCTGCCGAATTCAACATTTTTTTACAATTATCGGTCCGGCATGGCGCTGTCTACGTAATCGAAATGTCATCGGGTTGTTGTAAACAGGCGGTATGTCTTGCTCTTGGCGTTGCCACTCTTCAAAATGCCTTTCAACCACAAGTGACCACCCGCCGGGTACTAACGGTGTATTGCACAAGGATATAGTATGAGTATCTATCACGTTTCGGCCATTTTCAAGAAAGCGAGTTACTTCCTCGCAGCTTTATCTGCAGTGGTTGTTCTTGCCGGATGCAGCTCCACCATGGGTAATGTGAAGACCTGGGAAGGCGACGCCGATGAATCCCGGACGGCTGTGCTCAAGGCACCCGCCGAGATCAAGGTGCAGCAGGTTAATGGTCGTAGCCAGACCAATTTCCTGATGGACGATCTGGCGCTGGATTTTGATCTGCTTGCGGGTGAAAACCACGTTGTGTTCACCTACAAAACCATCTGGGCAAAAAGCGGGGTTGTCCGCAACGGCGAGTCCAAGGTGCATGTTATTGAAACCGCTCCTCAGGCAGTGACCATTGATGCCGAGCCCGGCGAAACCTACCGTTTCGATTTTCAGCCCCCTGCGAACAGGAAGGAAGCAGAGGCTTTTGCTGGTGATTTTTCCGCTGATATAGTAAATGCCTCCAGTGAAGTGGTTGCCACCGCAAGCGCGTGGGATGGCCGTTCTTCAGGGCAATCCGCAGTGGCCCGGGCCCCTGTGGGCTCAGGTGGGGGCGACTCCGGTAGTACAGGCAGTGCGGAAGGCGAAGGCACACTGGAAGAGCTCAAGGCGCTCTGGGGGGAAGCCACTGAGGAAGAGCGGCGTACCTTCCTGCGCTGGGCGTTCGAGTAACGCAGTGGGGTGGTTCTGGCGCCACCCCTGATCTCCCGGCCTGGGATCAATGCCGAAAGCGTTTCAACACCTTTCTCAAGGCACCTTCCATGAGGGTGAGCGCCTCATCCGTCAAGGTCTTATGGTTATCCGCCTGATAGTCTGGTTCCTCGCTCTCCGGTGCGAGGACCGTTGCCGCCTTTTCTATGGCTGCCAGACTGTCCTCAAGCAGTCCTGTCAGCGAGTCGCCGTCGGCTACCACATCCGGGCACAGGGTGAAATTCACAGTGAGGCTGCCCTGGTAACTGACTGCAACGATAACCAGTCCCAGGCTGTCAAAAAGAGGTGCGGAGTTGAACTGCCGGACCAGTCGGGCCCCCTGAAGGTATAGGGGAACCTGCGGCCCCGGTACGTTGGTGATCGGCAGATTGAACACCGGCTGGTACCTCTGGGCGATCTGTAGCTCGGAATAAAGCCGGGCCGAGAGTGCCAGCATCGTGGAAGGCAACAGTTCTGTCAGGCGATCTGCCGCAATGGCTTCCCGGTAGGGCTCGGATTCCACTGCATTCCAGTGGATGCGGTGAATCCGCTTTGCCGGATCCGGCTCATTGGTTGCCAGATCCAGCAGCATAGCAGACATCTGGTTTCCGGTGGCTTTGCGCAGGCTGCTGGAGCGAACCGAGATCGGCGTCATGGCTACCAGGGAACGGTCCGTTTCCACATCATGGTTCGCCATATAGCGACGCAGGGTCTCAGCGCAAAGCCCCAGAACCACATCGTTCAATGTCACATTGCCCAACGTTGCCTTGATGGCCTTGAGCCGGGAGAGGTCCAGGCTGGTGGAGATGATCTGGCGGTTTGCGGTGATCTGTCGGTTAAACGGGCTATGGGGGGCGGAAAATAAGGGAAAGGGTAACGGCAGTTTCCGCATCTGTTTCTGGATGAGTCCCCGGGCTGTTGCCTCTGCCGCATTGACGGCCAGCGAAGTCACCTGCAAGGGCTTACGCAGCAGGTTGGCCCCAGCCTGGAGTACCACTCGTTCTTCCGACGGTTGCGGCCTTGGGTTCCATGGCCGTGGTGCATCAATGGTACGGGCGTGCGGTGTGTACTCCAGTAACTTACCAATGATTTCCTCGCCGCTGAAGGCATCAATGGCCGCATGGTGGAGTTTTACGATCAGCGCGAAACTCCTGCTGTCGGGGTCGTTGTCGTCGAGCTGAAAGCCGTCGACGAAGGTAATATGCCACAGGGGGCGATCTCTCTTCAGAGGTTCCTCAAGAATTCGGGAGGCCAATCCCATCAGGCTGCCCAGCTGGCCATGGTCGCCAAGGTTAACGTAGGCAAGGTGCCGTTCAATACTGAAATCCGGATCATCAATCCAGTAGGGGCGCCCAAGCCTCAGGGGGATTTCCTTGAGGCGCTGACGGAACAGTGGCACCACATGGAGACGGCTGCGCAGGTAGGCAACGAAGGTGCTGAAAGCCAGTGGTTTCTCGCGCTCCCGGGCATCAAAAAGATAGATGCCGCCAATATGCATGGGGGCGGTTTCCGATTCCAGATAGAGGAATGAGGCATCCAGCTCCGACAACTGCCGCATGGTTTGAGCTCCGTTCACAGGTTCTTGCGTCGGGGCAGTATAAACGAATGAGGAGATTATCCGTTGGCCATTTTGCCTGTGTGATGTCGGTCCCCTCGGCCAGCAACCCGGATTCAGCCCTCCAGCCAGGCTGCAATGGCGGGTGACTTGCCCAGATTTTCCCAGAACCACATCAACGCCTTGCCCTGATCCTCCGAGTGTCTTGCGAGGTGGAGCATAATGGGTTGCCGGGGCTCGTGTACGTCCAGTGCAATCAGCGAGCCATTGGCCAGGTGGTTGCGTACGCGAGCTTCAGGTAACCAGCCCACGGCCAGCCCCGCCTGCTGGACAGCGATTTTCTGGTCAATGTTGGCGACGGTAATAGTTCTCTGGCGTCGGAATATGCCCGCGTGGCCCGGTGGCAATGACCGAGAGGTGTCGGCGGCCACGGCGGCGGGAAAGGGGGCAATATCTTCCTCTCTCAGTGGTTGCGTGGCCGTTGTCAGGGGGTGGTCCGGCGCAATGGCGTAGACGAACCGCATTTCCCCGAGGGGCGTGGTGGTAAACGAACCGGCTGGCTTGCTGATCTGGTCCGCGCCTACGACAAGGTCCACCCGTCGGCTTTGCAGGGCATCCCAGGAGCCTGCAAAGACTTCTTCCACCAGTTGCACTTCCACCGGCACGCCGAGTTCGTAAAATTCTTTAACCGCGGGGAACAGGCATTCGGCCGGAAGCAGGGAGTTGAAGCCGATGCGCAGGCGGGTTTCCCAGCCCTGTGCGACCTGGCGGGTGGTATGGGCCAGGTTTTCCGCAGCTTCCAGCAGGGTGCGGCCTTCTTCCAGCAGGTAGCGACCCGCCGGGGTGAGGGCCGCGCGGTGTCCGGTGCGGTCGAAGATGGCAACGTTGAGATCTTCTTCGAGCTTCTGGACGGTATAGCTTATGGCAGAGGGCACGCGGAAGAGCTCGTTGGCCGCGCCGGCGAAGCTGCCTTTGCGGTCAATGGCATCAAGGACCTTGAGGGCGTCTATGGTGATGGCTGTGTGCATGTTCGAATTATCTGATTGTGTTGGCCAGAATTGATTGTTTGAGAGCGTAGCAGGGTGGCCGGTATTCTTCCTTTAATTTCTTGCGATCGCCAACTGAATTTTAAGGGGAGGATTTATGGGGCTTTTGGTTGACGGTAAATGGCACGATCAGTGGTACGACACTTCGAAAACCGGTGGCAAGTTCGAACGTGAGGCTGCGCGGTTCCGCAACTGGGTGACGGCTGATGGATCGCCCGGGCCTGAGGGCGAGGGTGGATTCCCGGCGGAGTCGGGGCGGTACCACCTTTATGTGTCCATGGCCTGTCCCTGGGCGCATCGGACGTTGATTTTCCGGGCTTTGAAGGGGTTGGAGCAGCATATTTCGGTGTCGGTGGTGCACCCGGACATGGTGGAGAATGGCTGGGAGTTTCGGCCTGATGATCCTGCACATCGGGACACGGAAAATGGCATGCGATATATGTACGAGGTGTACCTGAAGGCAGCGCCGGATTATTCCGGGCGGGTGACGGTGCCGACGCTGTGGGACACGAAAAAGCAGACCATCGTGAGTAATGAGTCGGCGGATATTATCCGGATGTTCAACGCGGCGTTTAATGGGCTGGAAGATGTTCGCAGTGATCTGGATTTCTATCCGGAAGCGTTGCACAGTGAGATTGCCGAAGTGAACGACCGTGTTTACCACACGGTGAATAACGGCGTGTATAAGGCAGGCTTCGCGACCGCTCAGGATAAGTACGAAGAGGCCTACGGGGCGTTATTCGGTTCACTCGACTGGCTGGAGGAGCGCCTGTCAGGGCAGCGTTATCTGGCGGGAAACCGGCTGACGGAGGCGGACTGGCGGTTGTTTACGACACTGATTCGCTTTGACGCGGTGTATTACGGCCACTTCAAATGCAATCGCCAGAGGATCGCCGACTTTCCGGCGCTCTCGGGCTATGTGCGGGATCTTTATCAGATGTCGGGCGTGGCGGAGACGGTGGATATTCCACAGATCAAGCGCCACTACTACGTGAGTCAGCGTACGATCAATCCGACACAAATTGTGCCGGTAGGGCCGGCGCTGGATTTTGAGGCGCCCCATGGTAGGGATGCTCTAGGCTAACTTACCCGCGCAACCGCAATTTCGGTCAACAATCCCAGCGATTCCTTATGATCTGATTCGGGAAGGGTCTTCAGGCAGGCAGCAGCCAGCGCGGCCTGCTCCCTGGCTTTTCCCATGGTGTATTCCAGCGCTCCAGACCGGTTGACGATCTGGAGAATGCGGGGCAGATCATCCAGCCCACCCTTGCGGATGGCCTGGCGAATCAGTTGCTTCTCGTCCTCGCTGCCTTCCGCCATGGCATAAATCAGTGGCAGGGTGGTTTTGCCCTCAGCCAGGTCATCACCCACGTTCTTGCCCATTGCCTCCGAATCGCCGCGGTAGTCCAGTACGTCATCCACCAGTTGGAAAGCCAGGCCCAGGTGTTTACCGTAAGCGCTCAAAGCCTGTTCCTGGTCGTCATTCGCCCTGGCCAGCAACGCTCCAGTGTGGGAAGCCGCTTCAAACAGCATGGCAGTCTTGTTGTGGATGACTTCCATATACCTGTCTTCACTGACGTCCGGGTTCTTCACGTTCATTAATTGCAGTACCTCGCCTTCGGCGATAACTGCTGTGGCGTGGGAAAGCACGTCCATGATGCGGAGGTTCTGCAGTTCCACCATCATCTCGAAGGCGCGGGCGTAGAGGAAATCACCTACCAGAACGCTCGGAGCATTACCCCACTTGGCGTTGGCGGTGCTGCGGCCCCGGCGCATGTCCGAGGTGTCTACAACATCGTCATGGAGGAGGGTGGCGGTATGGAGGAATTCGATTACCGCTGCAAGCTTCAGGTGGTCGTCCTTGTCATAGCCCAATGCGCGGCTTGAAAGCAAAACCAGTAATGGCCTCAGGCGCTTACCGCCGCTTTCAATGATGTACTGGGCGATTTTTTCCACCAGGGGAACGTCTGAGGAGAGCCGCTTGATGATCAGATCGTTGACGCGGCTGAAGTCGTCCGCGACGGTGTCGTAAATGCGCTGGGCTGTCATGCGGCTGGTCCGGTCCCTTGTCTGGTGTTTTCGTTGGAAAAATAGGCGGGTGCCGCAATGCTAGGTATTGCGGTGATCAGTGTCAACTTGGCTTGTAAAGCGCCGGCGGTTTTCGTACAATCACGCGCCCAACTCATCCCAACCTGCGCTCCCTGCTATAGGGTTGCCGAAGCGCTTCCCTTAGAACCAGGTGGATAAGAGCAGGGATGGGTCAATCGCGGAGAACGTTAATGTACGCAGTTATTGTTAGCGGTGGTAAACAGCACCGTGTAAAAGAAGGCGAAACTCTGAAGCTGGAAAAGCTGGAAGTGGAAACCGGCGGCAACGTCGATTTTGACCGCGTTCTGCTGATCGCTGATGGTGACAAGGTTCAGGTTGGTGCGCCGATTGTTGATGGTGCCAAAGTAACAGCGGAAGTGGTTAGCCACGGCCGTCACGACAAGATCCAGATCATCAAGTTCCGTCGTCGGAAGCATTCCATGAAGCGTCAGGGCCACCGTCAGTGGTTTACTGAAGTCAAGATCACGGGTATCCAGGGCTAAGACCCTCGAGTAACCCCTTAGATAAGGAGGCTGGTAATGGCTCATAAAAAGGCAGCAGGTAGTACCCGTAACGGTCGCGATTCCGAGTCGAAACGACTTGGTGTGAAGCGCTTCGGCGGTGAGACTGTATCTGCAGGCAGCATCATTGTTCGTCAGCGTGGAACCCGCTTTCACCCGGGCCACAACGTTGGCCTTGGCAAGGACCACACCCTGTTTGCGACCGCAAACGGTCAGGTCAAGTTCGAAGTGAAAGGTCCTGAGAACCGCAAGTTCGTGAGCATCGTTCCGGCTGCGTAAGCAGCGGCGATCTCGGGTTCTGTCGAACCTTGGGCGGCCCTGATATGATTTGATATCAGAGTCACCTGGAGCCCCGCATAGCTTCCATGAGGCTGCGGGGCTTTTTAGTTTATGCGCAGTGCGCAAAGGGTTGAGTGATGAAGTTCGTAGACGAAGCCACCATCATTGTTGAGGCGGGCAAGGGCGGCCACGGTTGCCTGAGTTTTCGCCGTGAAAAATACGTGCCCAAAGGTGGTCCCGATGGTGGTGACGGCGGCGACGGTGGGTCTGTGTACCTGGAAGCCGACAGCGCGCTCAATACGCTGATCGATTACCGGTTCCAGCGCAAGCACAAGGCCGAGAACGGCCAGCCCGGCTCTGGCCGTAACTGTACCGGTATCAAGGGTGAAGACCTGGTATTGCCGGTGCCAGTAGGTACCACGGTTGTGGACATGGACACCCATGAAGTACTGGGCGATCTGACCCGCGCCGGTGAGCGACTGAAAGTGGCGCAGGCTGGCTTTCACGGCCTGGGTAATACCCGTTTCAAGTCTTCGGTGAATCGCGCTCCGCGCCAGACCACCAAGGGCTCAGAGGGCGAGCTTCGCAACCTGAGGCTGGAGCTGAAAGTACTGGCGGATGTCGGTTTGCTGGGCATGCCCAACGCAGGCAAGTCGACCTTTATCCGTTCGGTATCGGCGGCCCGACCAAAAGTGGCGGATTATCCGTTCACCACGCTGGTGCCCAATCTTGGTGTTGTCAGCGTACAGGCTCACCAGAGCTTCGTGATTGCAGATATCCCCGGCCTGATTGAAGGCGCAGCAGAGGGCGCTGGGCTGGGTATTCGCTTCCTGAAGCACCTGGTTCGCACTCGTTTGCTACTGCATCTGGTAGACGTGGCGCCTTATGACGGCTCTTCGCCGGTGGAAAGCGTCCGCGCCATCGAGCATGAACTGGAAAAATTCAGCGAAACCCTGGCTAACCGAGAGCGTTGGCTGGTGCTGAACAAAGTGGATATGGTCTCGGAAGAAGACCGGGAGGCCCATTGCCAGGCCATCATCGACGAGCTCGGCTGGAAAGGCCCTGTATTCAGCATCTCCGCCCTCAGCGGTGAAGGCACCAAGCCGCTCACGCAGGCAGTGATGCGCTGGATTGAAGATCAGGCCCGGGAAGAGGCTGAAAATCCCGAGTTCGCCGAAAGAGAAGCTGCCCGCCGTCGCCAGATGGACGAAGAGGCGCGCGCGAGGATTGAAGCGGAGCGCCAGATCCGCCGCGAAGCCCGCCAGGGTGACGATGATGACGACGACTTCGATGACGACGATTACGATGTCGAGGTAGTTTACGCTCCTGAGTAATGGAGTAGCGCCAGCGGGCAGGGCGTTGCGGGACACGCTGTGAATACATCCATGTACGCTCGACAAAAACATCCCTGTTTTTGACGGTCCCGCAACGCCCTGCCCGCCGGCTTATCCATGGATTGAGTTAGCATGAGCAAACGAATACAGCTACGCCAGGCTCGCCGTCTGGTCGTTAAAATCGGAAGTGCACTGCTTACGAACGATGGCCGTGGTCTGGATGTGGCTGCCCTTGGGTTATGGGTCGACCAGATTGCAGAATTGGTCAGTGATGGGGTTGAAGTGGTTATTGTCTCTTCAGGATCTGTGGCTGAGGGCATGAGCCGCTTGGGCTGGACGGTTCGCCCAGAACAGCTGCACGAACTTCAAGCCGCAGCAGCCGTTGGTCAGATGGGGCTGGTGCAGACCTGGGAGGCCCAGTTCAAGCGCCACGACATACATACCGCACAGATCCTGCTGACCCACGATGACCTTTCTGATCGCAAGCGCTACCTCAACGCCCGCAGTACCCTGAGGGCGTTGCTGGATTTCGGGGTAGTGCCGATCGTCAACGAAAACGACACTGTAGTCACCGACGAAATTCGCTTCGGCGACAATGACACCCTGGGTGCGTTGGTCGCCAACCTGATCGAAGCTGACGGCCTGATCATACTCACTGACCAGCTCGGCCTGTTCGATAAGGACCCCCGCAAAAACCCGGACGCTCAAATGGTGGACGAGCGCCTTGCCAGCGATTCCGAACTCGACGCCATGGCTGCTGGCGGAGCCGGCGCCCTTGGTCGCGGTGGCATGCAGACCAAAGTTCGCGCAGCCCGCCTGGCCGCGCGCTCCGGTGCTTTCACCGTTATCGTCGGCGGACGGATCGAAAAAGCCATCGCCCGCCTGCGGGACGGCGAAAGCATCGGAACCCTTCTGCTGCCTGAACAGGGCCGAATTGCCGCCCGCAAACAGTGGCTGGCCAGCCACCTCCAGACTCGTGGCAAGCTCACCCTCGACCAGGGCGCCGTCAACGTTCTCTGCAGGGGCGGCCGCAGCCTGCTACCGGTGGGTGTAAAAAGCGTCTCCGGTCAGTTCCGCCGCGGCGAAATGGTCTCCTGCGTCGACGAGAACGGCAAGGAAATTGCCCGCGGTCTGGTCAACTACGATGCCGACGAAGCAAGAGCCATCGCCGGCCGCGCCAGCACACGGATAACAGAGGTGCTGGGCTACATTTCCGACGAAGAAATGATCCACCGAGACAACATGGTGATTGTCTAGGAGTGACCTCCCAACTCTGGAGGCAGGGCTGACCACCTGCTCCGAAAACCGTGCATTGCCAGGGATGGCAATGCCGAGCCCCCATGGATGGGTTCACGGCGTGTTTTCGGAGTGGGTGGTCAGTGCTGCCTGTGGTCCGGATCGGTCAGGCAAGATAATCAGTGGGCACAAAAAAACCGGCCAATCGGCCGGTTTCTTCATTCAAAGTTCCGAAAGAGCGATTTACGCGCTCTTCAGAGCTTTGATGCGGGCACTCAGACGGCTCTTCTGACGAGCAATCTTGTTCTTGGCGAACACACCCTTGTTAACCATGCTGTCCATAATCGGCTGAGCCTTCTGGAAAGCGGCTTCTGCTTCTTCCGGCTTGCCGGCTTCAATGTTCGCTTGGACTTTCTTGATATAAGTACGCGCCATGGAACGCAGGCTGGCATTGTGCTTGCGGTTCTTCTCGTTCTGACGTGCGCGCTTCTTGGCTTGCGGGGAATTTGCCACCGTATAACTCCTGAGATCTGTGAAATCCGAAATTCGTGTGAAACGATTCGTAAAAAATCGCGGGCGCGCCAAAACCAGCGCGTCGAAATAAATGACGCGGAACTATGCCGCCAACGCCCCAAAATGTCAAGACTCAACGGTATTTCATCCCGGTATCCACAAGGCCTGTGGTAAACTCGCCGCTCATTGCCGGAGAGCTCCTGAAGGCCTTACGTAAATACCGAAATCAGGGCCGTTGAGTCCCGGCAAACTCCCGAATCAATTAAACCATTGTCCAGGCCACGAATGTCGTCCGAACCTGAGCACAGAGAAAAACAGAAGGCATTGCCCAAGCCGCCGGGCCTGCTGAGGTCATCTGGCGTTGTCGGCATAATGACGATGCTGTCGCGGGTCCTCGGCCTGGTGCGGGACATGGTGATTGCCCGTTATTTCGGTGCTGGTGCAAGTGCCGACGCCTTCTTCGTTGCCTTCAAAATTCCTAACTTCCTGCGTCGCCTGTTCGCCGAGGGAGCCTTTTCACAGGCCTTTGTGCCAGTGCTTTCCTCCTATCGGGAGCAGGAGTCCGTTACTGAGGTCCGGCGCCTGGTCAACGCCGTTGCCGGCTCCCTGGGTTTGGTGCTGCTTGGGGTGACCATTGTTGCCATGTTGGGCGCGCCCCTGTTGACTGCGATTTTCGCGCCGGGTTTCCTGGATGACAACGTCAAGTTCGGACTGGCCAGCGACATGCTGCGCATTACCTTCCCGTACCTGTTGCTGGTATCACTGACGGCCTTTGCCGGTGGCATCCTGAACAGCTACGACCGCTTTGCGGTGCCGGCGTTTACACCCGTACTGCTGAACCTGGCGATGATCGGTGCCGCGATCTTCCTGTCGCCGTTGATGGAAACGCCGATTATTGCTTTGGCTTGGGGTGTGTTTATTGCCGGCGCGTTGCAGCTTTTCTTTCAGCTTCCTTTCCTGATGCAGTTGGGGCTGATGCCGCGGCCCAGGGTGGATTACAAACACGAAGGCGTTAGCCGAATCCTGAAACTGATGGTGCCGGCACTGTTCGGGGTCTCAGTGAGCCAGATCAACCTGTTGCTGGACACCGTGCTCGCATCGTTTCTGCAGACCGGCAGCGTTTCCTGGCTGTATTACTCGGACAGGCTGGCTGAGCTGCCTCTGGGTGTATTCGGTATTGCCATCGCCACCGTAATCCTTCCGAACCTTTCCCGTAAACATACCGCTGCATCGCCCGACAAGTTCGCCGCAACGCTGGACTGGGCCGTTCGGGCTGTTCTTCTGATCGGCTTGCCAGCTGCGCTGGCGCTGGCCCTGCTGGCGGAACCGTTGATCGCAACCCTGTTCCATTATGGGGAGGTGACCGACAGGGATGTGTCCATGGCGGCCCAGAGCCTGCGTGCTTACTCCGCAGGGCTGCTCGCCTTCATGCTGATCAAGGTGTTGGCGCCGGGCTATTTCGCCCGCGAAGACACCAAGACTCCGGTCAAGATCGGGATCATTGCGATGGTGGCCAATATGGTGTTCAACCTGGCGCTGATCTTCCCGTTGGCACACGCAGGGCTGGCTTTGGCCACGTCTCTGTCAGCCTGGCTGAACACCGGTCTGTTGTGGCGGGGCTTGATAAAGGAAGGTGCCTGGAAGTGGCAGCCCGGCTGGCCCCGGTTCCTGATTCAGATCGGGCTTGCAAACGTGGCGCTGGCCGTTGCGATACTGTGGCTGCAACCACCGGTTGATCGGTGGCTGGGGGCGGGAGGTCTTCAGCGCGCGACCGATATGGGTATTCTCGTAGTCTCCGGCGTTGCTGTGTATTTTATCGTGTTGGCACTGGCTGGGGTTCGGGTAAGACATTTCCGCCACAGGTAGGTTATAATCGCGCGTTTTCTCATCAGTGAAACCATGCAACGCTGGCAAACAAGGGTTCGCTTTACATGCGTCTGATCCGGGGCCTGACCAACCTGAAAAACTTTGCGCAGCAGGCTGATGGGCCGCTGGCGAATGGCTGCGTTGCAACTATCGGGAATTTCGACGGAGTTCACCTGGGGCACCAGACCATCATCGACCAGGTTCATGAGAAGGCCCTTGAGCTTGGCGTGCCGTCCGTTGTCATGGTGTTCGAGCCTCAGCCCCGTGAGTTTTTCCAGGGCATGGAGGCTCCGCCGCGGTTAACGGCATTCCGGCAGAAATTCGAATCACTGTTGGCATCCGGGATTGATGTTGTGTTGTGCCTGCGGTTTAACGAGAAGTTCCGCAGCTATTCCGGCATGGGGTTCATCGAGGATGTACTGATCGAGGGGCTTGGCGTTCGCCACCTGGTGGTGGGGGATGATTTCCGCTTTGGCTGCGACAGGGCAGGTGACTTTGCACTGCTGCGGGAAGTCGGCGAACAGCGTGGATTCACCGTGGAAAATACCCGTACGGTCACCGTTAACGGCGAGCGTGTCAGCAGTACCCGGATTCGTAACGTATTGGCGGAGAACCGGATAGAGGAGGCTGAAGAGCTGCTGGGCCATCCCTATCGCATCCGCGGGCGGGTGGTTTACGGGCGCCAGCTCGGCCGGCAGATCGGCGCACCGACCGCAAACGTGTTGCTACCCCAGATGCCGGCGCTGAAAGGCGTTTACGTGGTCAGCGCCACCCTGGAAGACGGCCGGGTATTCGACGGCGTGGCCAATATCGGGTTGCGCCCCACGGTGGATGGCAAGCAGCCGTCGTTAGAAGTGCACCTGTTTGACTTTACTGGCACACTTTATGGCCAGCGACTGGATGTGGTTTTCCGCCATGCCTTGCGGGACGAAGTGAAATTCGACTCGGTGGATGACCTGAAGCAGCAGATTGCCCGCGATTTCGATAACGCCCGGGCTTGGATTGCAGTCCATGGCTCTTCAGCCACCGGACACTGACCGACATTTATCAACCAGAGCTACGCACCATTACCATGAGCGACTACAAGCACACTCTGAATCTGCCTGAAACCGCCTTCCCGATGCGCGGTAACCTCGCCAAGCGTGAGCCAGATATGCTCAAGCGCTGGCAGGAGCTGGATGTCTACGGCACCCTGCGCCAGCAGCGGGAAGGCCAGGAAAAGTTCATCCTTCACGATGGCCCTCCTTACGCCAACGGCAGCATTCATATCGGTCATGCGGTCAACAAGATTCTCAAGGACATGATCGTCAAGTCTCGTAGCTTTATGGGCTATGACGCCCCTTACGTGCCGGGATGGGACTGTCATGGCCTGCCCATAGAGCACAAAGTCGAACAGGAAATCGGTAAGGCGGGGGTGAAGGTGGACTATAAGACCTTCCGTCAGGCATGCCGTGACTACGCCGCCAAGCAGATCGCCGGCCAGAAAACCGATTTTATCCGCCTCGGGGTTATGGGCGAGTGGGAAAAACCCTACCTGACCATGGACCCGAAAGTGGAAGCGGGCATTGTGCGGGCTCTGGGAAAAATCATCGCCAAGGGGCACCTGGTTCGCGGGTTCAAACCGGTTTACTGGAGCGTCGTGGGGCAGTCTGCGCTGGCAGAAGCCGAAGTGGAGTACCAGGACAAGACCTCGGTACAGATCGATGTGCGTTTCACCGTGGTGGATCAGGCGCAGGTGCTCGATTTGTTCCGTACGGACAAAGGTGAGGGTGACGTCTCGGTGGTGATCTGGACCACCACCCCCTGGACTATTCCGGCAAACCAGGCGGTTTCCATCCACGCGGAACTGGACTATGCGCTGGTACAGGTTGATGCCGGTCAGGGCCCCGAGCGGATGATTGTCGCCGCGGACATGGTCGATGGCATCATGTCACGTTGGGATGTTGAGAATTATGAGGTGTTGGCGACTGTGCCGGGCGCTTCCCTGGAAAACGTGGCTCTCAGGCATCCGGTATATGACAAGCAGGTTCCGCTCATCCTGGGCGACCATGTATCTACTGACGCCGGTACTGGCGCGGTTCATACCGCGCCTGACCACGGTATGGAAGATTTTGAAGTAGGCAAGGCCTATGGCATTGACACCATAAGCCTGGTCAAGGCCGACGGCACCTATACTCAGGCCGCCGGGGAGTTTGCCGGAGTGCACGTCTACAAAGCCGATGATCCGGTGTGCTCGGCCCTGGAACGTGAGGGCAAGCTTGTTCGGGCCCAGAAGTTCAGCCACAGTTACCCGCACTGCTGGCGGACCAAGACTCCACTGATCTATCGCGCCACCCCCCAGTGGTTTATCAGCATGGAGAAGGAAAACCTTCGGAACGACGCCTTGGAGGCCATCAAGGGCGTGCGGTGGGTGCCTGCCTGGGGACAGAACCGTATCGAGGCCATGTTCAAGCAGTCCCCGGACTGGTGTATCTCCCGTCAGCGCACCTGGGGTGTGCCAATCACCCTGTTTATCCACAAGGAAACCCAGGAGCTGCATCCGGACACCCAGAACCTGATCGAAGCCGTGGCAAAAGAGATCGAAAAGGGCGGCATTGACGCCTGGTACGACATTGACACCACAGAGCTTTTGGGCAGCGATGCTGACCAGTACGAGAAGGTCATGGACACCCTGGACGTGTGGTTTGATTCTGGCGTGACCCACGAGTCCGTGCTGCGCCCCCGCGCGGAGCTGGGCCAGTTCCCGGCGGATCTTTACCTGGAAGGGTCTGACCAGCACCGTGGCTGGTTCCAGTCCTCCCTGAAAACTTCCATTGCAATGAATGGCGTGGCGCCTTACAAGCAGGTGCTGACCCACGGCTTCACTGTCGATGGCAAGGGCCGCAAGATGTCCAAGTCCCTGGGCAATGTGATTGCGCCGCAGGAAGTGATGAACGAGCTGGGGGCGGATATTCTGCGCCTTTGGGTGTCGGCTACTGATTACAGCGGTGAAATGACCGTTTCCAAGGATATCCTCAAACAGACCGCGGACGGCTATCGCCGCATCCGTAACACGGCCCGCTTCCTGCTCAGCAATCTCACCGGTTTCGATCCGGAGCAGCACGCTGTCGCACCGGAAGACATGATAGCCCTGGACCGCTGGATGGTGGACAAGGCCCTGCAGCTGCAGGAAGAGCTGAACGAGGATTACCAGAACTACGCTTTCTTGCGCATTTACCAGAAGGTATACAACTTCTGTGAGGCCACCCTGGGCGGCTTCTATCTGGATATCATCAAGGACCGCCAGTACACCACCCAGGCCAATAGCCGCGAGCGTCGCTCCTGCCAGACAGCCCTGTATCATGTGGCGGAAGCCCTGGTGCGTTGGATCGCACCTATCTTGAGTTTCACCGCTGATGAAATCTGGCAGCACCTGCCTGGCAAGCGTGGCGATACCGTGTTTTATGAAACCTGGTATGAAGGCCTGACAGCGCTGCCGGATAACGTAGAGCTTGGCCGTGATTACTGGAGCCGGATCTACAGCGTAAAAGAGGCGGTGAACAAATGCCTCGAAGAGTCCCGTGGTCGTGGTGAAATCAAGGGTTCCCTGAGCGCGGAAGTGACGCTTTACTGCGAAGGCGATCTGGCACAGGACCTGAACTATCTAGGTGAAGAGCTTCGCTTTGTGCTCATCACCTCTGGGGCTACGGTGAAGCCGGTGTCCGAGGCTGGTGATGCCGAACAGACTTCCCATGAAGGGCTGTTGGTGAAAGTTGCCCCTGCCAGCCATGCCAAGTGCGAACGTTGCTGGCACCATCGCGCAGATGTTGGCCAGAGCGAGCAGTACAACGATCTCTGTGGTCGTTGCGTCACCAACGTCGAAGGACAGGGTGAGTCCCGTTCGTTTGCCTGATGGAAGCCGACCTGTGGAAAGTGTAATGAGCGATACGGAAGCCACTGGCTCCAAAACTCGCTGGCTCTGGCTGGCGGTATTGGTGGTGGTGTTGGATTTGGGCACCAAGGCCCTGGCAACTGCCATGCTGAGCTATGGCAACCCTGTGCCGGTTATGCCGATGTTTAACCTGACATTGCTGCATAATACCGGCGCTGCCTTCAGTTTCCTGGCGGGGGCAGCTGGCTGGCAGCGCTGGTTCTTTGTCACCCTGGCCCTGGTGGTCAGCGTGGTATTGGTTTTCTGGCTCAAATCCTTGCGGCGCAATGAAACCTGGTCTGCGATCGCCATCGTATTAATTCTGGGCGGTGCCTTGGGCAATGTGTATGACCGCATTGTGCATGGCTATGTAGTCGATTTTCTACACTTTTACTGGAACGACTACCACTTTCCCGCCTTTAACATCGCCGACACCGCCATCACCATTGGGGCCGGCATGATGATTCTCGACATTTTCCGAAAGCCCCGGGAGCCTGACGGCGATCCGGAGTGAAGGAAGACAGGAGCGATAGCTGCCAATGAAAGAACTCCCCATAGATCAGGGTACCCGCGTTACTCTTCATTTTGCGCTGAAGTTCAGTGATGGCGAAGTCATCGATTCTACCTTCGAGAAGGAGCCGGCGACGCTGGAGATTGGTGACGACAATCTGCCGGAGAATTTCGAAGCCTACCTGATGGGCATGAAGGCCGGAGAGCGTAACAGCTACGAAGTGCCTCCGGAAAAAGCCTTTGGGCAACATAACCCCAACAACGTGCAAACGTTCAAACGCAGCGAATTCAGTGCCGATATGGTGCTGGAGAAAGGCGTTATGATCTCGTTTGCAGATGCTCGCCAGAGTGAGCTGCCCGGTGTGGTCAGCCGTGTTGAGGGTGATCAGGTTGAGGTGGACTTTAATCACCCTCTGGCGGGGCGTACACTGACGTTTGAAGTGGAAATAATTGATGTGGAGCCTGTTGGGGTTTCGCACTGAGGGCCAGGCCTGGTTGGCTTGGTGCATGTCAGCAAGCGGGGAGAGTGTTCAGGGATACTCTGTGAATACGTCCGTGTACGCTCGACAAAAACATCCTTGTTTTTGTCGACCCCTGAACACTCTCCCCCGCTTGCTTTCGGAAACTTGGTAATATCGCAGGGCAATTCTGATGCAGATTCGGTTAGCTAATCCTCGTGGCTTTTGTGCTGGCGTAGACCGCGCAATTGAAATTGTGAACCGTGCCCTGGATGTGTTTGGTGCGCCTATCTATGTTCGCCATGAGGTTGTACACAACAAGTTTGTGGTGGATAACCTGCGCGAACGCGGTGCTATTTTTGTCGACGAACTGGAAGAGGTGCCGGACGATAAGCTGGTGATCTTCAGTGCTCACGGCGTGTCCCAGGCGGTGCAGAATGAAGCAGCGCGCCGAGGCTTAAAGGTCTTCGATGCCACCTGTCCGCTGGTCACCAAGGTGCATCTTGAGGTGATGAAGTACAGCCGTGACGGGCGTGAATGCATTCTGATCGGCCACCATGGACACCCGGAAGTGGAAGGCACCATGGGGCAGTACGATCACGGCAATGGCGGCGAGATCTATCTCGTAGAAGACGAGAAAGACGTTGCCGCTCTAGTCGTAAAGGACCCATCGAAGCTGTCGTATGTCACCCAGACCACGCTTTCCATGGACGACACTGCCCGTGTTATTGATGCCCTGAGAGACAAGTTCCCTGAAATTCAGGGCCCCCGCAAGGACGACATCTGCTACGCCACCCAAAACCGCCAGGACGCGGTGAAACAGCTTGCCGGCGATTGCGATCTGATGTTGGTGGTGGGCTCTCCGAACAGTTCCAATTCCAACCGGTTGCGTGAGCTGGCTGAGCGTATGGGGACGCCAGCTTATCTTATAGATCAGTCAGAGCAGATTGATCCAACTTGGTTGAAGGACAAGCGGGCCGTGGGTGTAACAGCAGGTGCCTCCGCTCCTGAGATACTGGTAAACGAAGTCATTGCCCGCTTAAGAGAGCTCGGGGGTGAAGTGCCCGAAGAAATCAAAGGTAGAGAGGAAAACGTCGTTTTCTCGATGCCTAAAGAATTACGAATCGATGCCATCGAAGTCTGAGGCGGATGGCATCGGTCTTGTCGGGTATACCTACCAGCATCCGGCTTGGGCCGCGCCACGATTACCCTGCTCGTCCACAGTAAGAGTTCCACAATCATCGTTGGCCTGGGCGGCAGTGGGAACTGCTTGCAAGGTAAAGGTATCCCGCGTCACCGCCCCCGTGAAACTAATGTTATAAAACGCAGTTCCGTTCTGGGGCGATTGACTGAACGGCAAGACAGGGTCGTTGCCAGCGTCGCGGTAGTCGAAGCCGTTTGAGTAGCGGCGCTCCATCCATTGTGTGAGTTCCAGCAGGTCAGCTTGCGCTGTCGTCCTTCTGGTTTGCTCAACCTGATTCTGGTAGAGAGGAAGGGCAATGGCTGCGAGGATCGCAATGATCGCGACGGCGATAACCAGCTCAATCAAGGTAAAGCCCGCGTGCGAGTTCGTTTTCATAATCTTTATCTCTTGCATCGTTATTCCTCGCTGCTTGTCGCGACTTATTGATTTAGCACAGTGATACTTCGTACCACTCGAGCGCCTGATTGATCATCTGCAATCCCTCCCAGTTCCAGTCTGACCTGGTCACCTTGTTCAAGCTGCTTGATCACCTGCTCTCTTGACCAAGATGCGCCATCGAAACGCACGATACGCTCCGGTAGGAAAGAGTAATCGTCGATGATGAGCAGGAAGGAATCAAAATGGATAAAATTTATAGTCCCTTCAAAAGCTGCGTCGTGGAGCGACAAAGTCGTATCGTCAACAGTTTCTTCGGCGTGGGCTGAAACAGAAGCCAGAAAAACTGACATAAAAATAACAGCAGCCATTAGAGCTATGGGAGAAGCCCTTAAGAAGGAAAGCGAAACAAAGTGTGCAATCATAGTTTTTCCTGCTATTCACATAAATGGGCGGAGTCTGTTTCAGGCTGAGGTGGCAGCTTCTAACGAAGCTGCTCCCAGGTTTGGCGTCCGATGTTTGAGTCGAGAGAACGGGCGCAGAGGCCATCTTCACACGGATCCCCCGAAAGTTGGTTAGGATTCAAGCCCGGTATCAACACTTCAGCATCGCCATCGTTGGTTGCCATGGTACGGTTTTCACCCCCATAGCCCACTTTGATTCCGCTTGGCGCGTAGCCTCCTGTGATGTCGCCAGCGTTGAATGTGCCATCGCTGTTCAGGTCAAATACTGGAGTCTCAGAGGGAGCGCCGGAAGTGAGCTTCAGGTCCATAATGAAACCAGTGCGACCACTGCCACACGGGTCACTGTCCGGGATGACAGTTGTAAAACGGACCCGATCAGGGTTAACTCCAAACGGGAAGGTTGCCCGGCTTATTACACGCTCTCCCTCTTTGATCGAATTGTAGGCCAGGTCGAGGTACCAACCATTCTCATCGCTTAAAAGGTTGTTGGAGGTGTCCCGGACGGTAAAGCTATTGGTGCCGTTTCCAGACTCTTTCGCGACTACAATGTCTTCCTGTTCGGTGATGGACTGCTGCAAAAGGTCGTCTCTTTCAAGGCCCATGGCCGTCAAATCATCTTTAATGGCGTAAAGGCTCTGTATGTCATAGTCGCCTTCGTCGCCATTACGCAGGAAGCTGCCAGTTCCAAATGCAGCCACGAGCTCATCCTTTTTGTTGGGATTGCGGGCAATTCTGGGTGCCACGGTGATCGGCTGGGAATTGCCTGCAGGGCCTTCCGTTGTAAAAACCCTGGTGGTGTCCCAGCTAGAAGTGTTATTTCCGGTGAGATCGAATCTCCAGAGATTGCCCAACAAATCGCCACCATACGCATAACGGGTAACGGCGTCTGTTTCCGGAAAGCTGGTTACTGTAGCTGAGGCGAGGCCGTTTGCGTTTGAAACGTTGCCAGCACCGGTTTGTAGCTCTTCTATAAGAGTGCCGGTTTCAAGATTTACCACGAACAGGCTTGACTGGCCACTGGCACCATTATAGCCGTTGCCAAAAAGGGCTACCCAGGTTCCGTTTTCGAGGTAGGCTATCTGCGGATCGGTGACCCCATAACCGAGGTTGGTATGCTGGAACTCCCAAAGAACATCGTCTGCTGGTGAAAACGATTCGGGGTCGGTTATATCTAGCGCGAAGACAGTTTTACCGCCTTTGCCCATCGTGCCCAGAAGAACTGTGCGCCATTCTTTGGTGCCGTTTCCGTCCTTGTCTATGTAGGCATCCTGAATTCTGGGCGTGCCATCCATAAAATATCTGTGAGTATAATCGGGCTTCATTAACTCCGACAGGCGAGCATAACTGTTTGAGTCGGAGGGCAACAGTAGCTCAGAGGGTATGTACCCGAAGAGTTCTTCTCCTGTTTCACTATCAAATGCGTGAAGAATACCGTCATTGGCAGGTACATAAAGAGCATCGACTCGGGCCTGGTAATCCTGGCCAGAGCGAAAGGTGAGATAGTCGTCGCCGGCTGGATCTTCAAGGCGAGCAAAACCGTAGTTGGTTTTACCGACGAATTGAGGGTTTGCGTTAATTACGTCGCCCAAAAGCCTGAGAACTGTGTTGCCGCCGGCATCTTTCCCTTCACGATTTCTAAGTGTCGTGTGAGCGTTATTGTCACCGTGGAGCCAGGAAATACGATTATGCCCAAGGTTGTCCTGGGTTGAGTTCAGTGTTGGATCGGCATTCAGGGCGTCCTGCTGTGCCGCTGAAAGATCGGAGAGGGAACTGGCAGAATCGAACTCCAGCTCGACACCCTGGGTACCATTATGCGTAATCAATTTACGGTTTTCCGGAAGCGTTTGAGCAAGGATCTCCTCGGCGTCCCAGATTTCTGTGCCATCTTCGAAACTGTAGCCAGACAAAGTCCCGGACCAGTCTTCACTACGAAATCCGGCAAAGAACCCTAGGGAGTCCGTCCGCAAGACTGCTGAACTGACCGCTGCAGATGAGGCAGATGTCTGCGATCGTGCGATTACATCGCCAAGGAAGCTCTTGATTTCATCCGCAAATTCTTTAGGGTTCTGGGCGCTGGCGTAGCCCCCTCGACCATTGATCGCAGCGTGCAGCAAGTCGTCGATATTCTGAGGGCTACGATCTGCACCGGGTTCAGGCCAGTTGATAGTGATCTCGTTCGTTGGGTCTAGCGCTGCAAGCGCATCTGCTTCCTTGATATCGCCTGTTACACCTAACCCAATCGTGAAGGTTGTCATATGCTGCCAGAACGCTGGGTCGGTTGACGAGACGGGAACCTTGTTTCCGAGGTCTGTGCGCAGGTCGTTCTTCCAGTACTTCATGGCGACATCGGCCAGAGTATTGGAGTGATTGTCTGCAAATGGCGACTCAGCCGCATAGTTAAAGTCGGACCCGTCGGGATCTGGATTGGTATAGGATGGTCCTGATGTATTGTCTACGTTTCCAACACCAGGGTCGCCGCCATTCCATATGCCATCGGTCATGAGAATCGAGAAGCTCTGACGGCATTCAATGTGCGAGGTTGTGTCATTGGTCCCGGGAATTTCTCCCCATGGGCCTTGGTTGTCGGTTCGGGAATAGTAATTGCCGACGTCTTTCAGGGCTGTTCTCAGTGGGGTGCCACCATTTACGTTTTTGTCATGCAACCAGGTCAGGAACTGCTGGCGGCGAGTGGCTGTGTAAGGGCGCACACCGCTTACTAGGGTGTCTGTGTCAGCCACGCCGTCAATGGTGGTGTTATTGACGTTAATAGCGCCATACCCGACTCGAATATTCTCCGGTAGGTCAAAGAAGGCTTCGGTGATACCGGATTTTGCCGCCAGGGTCCGGGTACTGTAGTAGGAAAACCAATTCGCATAATTTTGCTTGATTTCAGCTGAGGCGCTGTTGAGCAAAACCGGCGTGTAGCAGCTGTCCTGTCTGGGATCGGTGTCACAACTCTCCGAAGAGTTGAACTGCATATAAAAGCCTTCCTCAATGCTACCAATCTGGTCGAACCGGATATAGGTACTCAAATCGTCTGCGCCATCTGACTGATTAAAGCCATTCACCCATGCGTTTGTGTAACTTGAGTTCGGATAGCGGCCACTGCCATCTGCCTTGAAGGGGGGCTGATAGGTTATCGAGGGGTCGTAGTAAACCTTGTTTACGTGGCTGGAGTAGTAATATCGATTTGAAGCATGGCCGCTAAGGTCATCTGGCATGTAACGCCATGCCATAGACCCGGAATCGTCATAGATAAATACGAGGTTTGAGTCGACGGACTCTTTCAGAAATAGTGGTACTTGTGCCAGGTTCACCTGTGCCAGCGCGGACTGAACTGTGCAAATTGACACCACAAGACTGGCTCCGAAAGTGCCCAGTTTTTTGAAGTAGGAGCGCGTGTGCGCTTTTGTCTTAAGTGCTTTCATGGCGAACTCTCCATTTGGAGCTGGCAATTCAGGATGAAGGTTTTAGAACAGCGGATTTCATAAGAAATCGACGTTTAATATGGTGGTAGCAAAACCGTTGTTTGTAGAACAGTGACTGCCTCATCACTGCCCCCTTGAGCTCTTGCTGTGGTCACGTAGCGTTCAAAGCAGGGCTGCCCCGGTTCAATTGGGCAAACATCCGCCAAGCGCGCCAGATGGTAGACCGGTTGGGCACTGACGTTCGGTCCCGCATCTCCCGTCCCAGAGCTGACAGGGTTGTTGCCATCCCACCCCCACGGGGTAGCAAGCTGAGCTTCGCCGAAAGCGGACAGGCGGGTCGGCAGGGTGTTGAGGATGTCATTCTCACCCTGCCGCAAAGCCGTTTCTGAGGCTTGAAACGAGATTGCCCCGTCGTGGGCGCTGCTAGCCATGCGCTCTTGCATCAGTGAGCCCTGCATGCCTCCAATAGCTAACAGTGAAATCAGCAGCAACATGACCAGGGCTATAATTAGCGTTGCACCCCGTTGAGATTGCTCGAGGGAGCTAGGTCCGATATAGGTCATTGGCCTAAAGGTTGTCTTCATCACATTCTCGCTCTTAATGCAGTTGTACCGACGGATATCAGCCGAACACGGCGGTCTCCACCATTGGCCTGTGTGACCTCACTGCCAAGCATATCGAAGCTGCGGGTGTTTTCATTTTCCAGCACTTCGTCAGGACTCCGAGTCATCACTGAGAATCGAACGCTTACGATGTCCTCCCAGTCCGTTACCTCGTCTGCCGGGAGGTAGTCGTCAGCCGCGTTAGTTCCAGCAGAGTTCTCGCCGTAGAGAATCTGCAGCGTCTCAACGCCAGAGACCAGTTCCTGAGGGGGTTGAAGGGGGATCATCAACCTACGGAATAAGGCCGGCTCGCCGTTGGTGCCTTGGCCGATGTAAAACGCCATGGAGGTGAACTCATAAGCCCGGCTCTGAGGCTCATAAGCCAGATTGAAATTGTTGCCGTTGTTTCCTGGAGTGACATTGTTGCCTGCCATGGTGATGGAACTGGAGTTCGTATTGTTGCTCTTCTGGAAGAGCTCACCTTCGGAACAATCACCGAGCGTTGCAAGGATGATTCTGTTTGCCCCTACGCCTGAGTTGCCAGCCAGGTTAATACTGTTCCCATTCTGAGGGTTGGCGGCGTCTACCGGTACGCCAAGTGGTGTCATGGCATTGACAATGATTACATCGGAGTTGGTGATCACAGAGCCGACAAGCTCTGCAGGAAGATTTGCACCGGCGGTGCCTGAGGCCCAGTTTCCTGCACCCGGTGTGGCGAGTGCGCTGGCAAGAGTGACGCTGTCACCTGGACCTGTGCCCGTGTACTCCCAACCCTGAAGTGCTTGTGTTAAGGGAACTATCAGACCACCGTTCAATCGGTTATCAACCACTTGATCGAGAGACATTCCCATCTCTGCAATACACCCAAAGCTGCCGGCGGTCCGGAGATCAGGGCTTAAAACGGCCGAGACAAAGCGAGTGCTCTCCTGTGCATGGGCCAACCCTTGGGTCTGTCGGTAAGTCTCGTTGCCGCTCAGATAGATCTGGGTTACCCCAAGGGTGAGTAAAAGGCCGAGCGCCGTCGCAATCAGCAGTTCAACCATCGAAAGGCCCGATTGATTAGACTGTCGGCCTGCATCACAAGAAAAGAAGGAACTGGACTTTGACATGATCAAATCTCGGTTCTTAATACTACAGGGTTCATAGACTGGTCGTTCTGGTCCCAGTCAATCGTAACCGTAGCGATAATCAGGTTGTTGACGTTCATGGAGACCGCAACGGTGCGCTGGGCTTCCGGGAGCAGGCATGCAAGGCTATTTTCCCAGGCGGCGATATCGTTTGCTGCTACCGTCGCGTTGGCCGGAGCGAATGAGGTATCGCATTCGCCGCCATCAGCGCCCTGAGCATTGCCCTGGGCCAACGCATAGTCATCGAAGTTGTCAGAATTCGCGCGAATTCGGTCCAGGATGTCTTCGGCGAGTAGAACGGCCTGGCTCCGGCTCTGGGATTGGGCGTTCATTTGTAGGGAAACCACCTGAGTGGAAGCTACGCCCAGTATTCCAATGCCAAGAACAAGGACCGTGATAAGAATCTCGATCAGGCCGAGGCCTGACTGCTGTTCCAAGCCAACTGAGCGCGGTTGCCGTCTCATGGTCAGAGCAATTGCTGGGATCACGGGCATACTCCGTCGTCAACTTCAGTTCGTCCGACCGGGCTCACACGAATTACCCGGAACGAAATATCACCACTGGCACAACCATCGGGAGCAATTGTGAAGGTTTGGGCCGCTTGCGGTACGAGAAATCCGCGTCGATCAAACACCAGGTCGCCAACCGATTCCGTGAACGTAAGATTACGCGGTGATTCGAATCCACGAATCTGGTTGTTCGCACAATCTCCGGCTGCACCTCCTTCATGCACGCACCAGCCACTGCCCAGTCCACCATCAGAACTGAAGGTGACGTTGGTGCCGCGTTTGATGGCTTCTGTTCTCGCAAGCTTGATTGAAGACACTAGCAGGTTAGTACCTGTTACCAGCCTGTTGCTTTCGATTAATCTGCCGAAGCCTGGTACTGCGACCGCTGCAATGATCGCGAGGATCGCCATTGTGATTATTAATTCTAGGAGTGTGAAACCTGCGCTTCTTTTCAACATGCCATGTCCTGTTGGTAAGCCTCAGGATAGTAAATCAGAAGTATCAATAGTGCGCATTGGGTACTCGATGAACGGTCGAAGATCGGGTATAGGCGGTATTCCGGTTTTGATTTTGTGAATTGCGTCGCGCTGAAGCGTTAATTATCGGGTGTTTTTTCATTCACGATTGCGGGCAGGTCAGCGTTGTCCCCCAGGGGAGCTGGATATTGCCGTCACCGTCTTCATCATGGAGCGTCCTTACTCGACCACCGATGTTAAGGGCCAGGTAACTCATTCTTACATTGCCATCGCCAGAGGCTGAGCAGGCGATAAGACTTCCCATCGTGCCGTGGCTCATTCCATTGGAAGACAACTGAAAATAACCTCTGCCTGCGGTCCTCGAGTAAAGTTTGGAGCGGCCGTTTGTGAGTTTGAAGACTCGATGTACGCGACCGTTATCCGGGCGCTTATCATTATTTCTGTCCGGAAAAATAGATACTGGATTGTTCCAGTCATCAGTGCATGTGAGTGCTTCGGAAAGGGGGCAGATGGTGGTGAGAATTCGCTGATGGACAGCGTAGGATCGAGCCACGGCAAACATCCTGTGGGTGTCGTTAACAATGCCAGTGTGGCGGGTAGTGGACACCAACTGAGTCCAAGATGTACTGGCGATTCCAGCAAGCATTGCCGTAAGTGCTAGTGTAAAAATAAGCTCAACCAGAGTAAATCCTCTGGTGTTATTGGGAAGGTGCATAGCAGAACGTCCATGTCAGTTTCTCGGGTTGGTTGCTTTTTTACGTCCTGTAGAAAAGCGTCTGAAATTTTACCCGAAAATGGTTTCTTGCATATTGTTGAGGACAATTTTTGGGATGGTGATCACTCCATCCCCAACTTCTTCAACCGATACCTCAACGCCCGGAAACTAATCCCCAGCCGCTTGGCTGCAGCCGTCTTGTTCCAGCGGGTCGCCTCAAGGGCTTTCTCAATGGCCTGCCGCTCAATGGACTCCAGGTAGTTTTCCAGATCAATTTCGCCTTCGGGCAAGGTCATTGCCTCCTGGCCGGAGGAGGACATTCCTGTATTGCCTGCACCTGATAGCCCGGCGGGCGCCGGGCCATTGCCGATGTGAAGATCCTCCGGCCCAATCAGGTCGGCATCGCAGAGCGTAAACGCACGCTCGAGAATGTTTTCCAGCTCGCGAACGTTGCCGGGGAAGTCATAATCTCTCAGCCGGTCGATAGCATCGGGTGTCAGCGCTGCCGGCTCGCACTCGTACTCGCGGGCGATGCGTTCAAGAATATGCCCCGCAAGCAGGCTGATATCATCTGGCCTGTCCCTCAGTGCCGGTACCGGCAGCTCGATGACATTGATGCGGTAGAACAGATCTTGGCGAAAATTCCCTTCCTGGACAAGTCCGGGCAAGTCTTTATGGGTGGCGCTGAGCAGGCGAATGTCCACAGGCACTTCCTTGGTATCACCCACTGGCCGGACAGCCTTCTCCTGAATGGCTCTTAACAGTTTTACCTGCATGGCCAATGGCAGGTCAGCAACTTCATCGAGGAACAGTGTGCCACCATCCGCCGATCGGAACAGGCCGTCCTTGTTATCCACGGCACCGGTAAAGCTGCCTTTCTTGTGGCCGAAAAACTCGCTTTCCATCAGCTCGGAAGGAATCGCACCGCAGTTTACGGCAATGAAAGGATGCTCCCGGCGAGGGCCCTGCAAATGGATCATGCGGGCCACAAGCTCTTTGCCGCTGCCCGATTCACCACTGATGAAAACCGGAGCCTGGCTGCGGGCCAGTTTGCGCACCTGGTTTCTGAGGCGTTTGATTTCAGCGGAGTTGCCCAGTAACAGGCCCGGCTCATCGGAGGCGGTTTCGGCATCGGATTCCGCATCTGAGAGTTTCAGGGCGCTATTAACGAGTTCCCGCAGACGCGGCAGCTCAACAGGCTTGGAGACAAAGTCGAACGCGCCGGCCTTAAGGGATTCTATTGCTGTATCCATATTGCCGTAGGCGGTGATGACAGCCACCGGGGTGCAGGGCGTGTGGTGCTGGATCCACTGCACCAGCTCTATACCATTGCCGTCCGGCAGGTTCATGTCCGTGAGGCAGAGTTGGGGACGGTACTCACCCAGAAGTTTTTTCGCACTGGTGATATCCGGCGCGGTCAGCGTGTGAATACCCATTCGGGTCAGTGTGATTTCCAGAAGATCCCGGATATCGGGTTCGTCGTCTACGATCAGCGCTGTGTGAGTGGTCATTGGATTGTTGTGGGTTCCATATGGTTGCTCAGGCTACCGGGCTTCCGGATGGGTCATATCATTCGCCCGTGGTGGGCAAATGTAATGCGGAAACAACAGCCGGATTGGTTGTTATCTACCAGGGACAGGTGAGCCTGGTTAGCCTCGCACAGTTCTCGTGCCAGATAAAGACCAAGACCCGTCCCGCTTTTGTCAGTTGTGAAAAAGGGCTCAAAAACAGAAGTCCGATGCTCCGGGGCGATGCCGGGGCCAAAGTCACGCACGTCCACGTAGGTTCTCTCACCGTCAGCCGTGGCTCCGGCGTAAAGTTCGATCCTGCGTTCGCCGGTAGCCTGCTCGCTGTAGCGCAGTCCGTTGTCGCAGAGGTTCACCATCACCTGCTCGATCTGGCTCACATCGAAGCGGGCCTGGGGCAGGCTGGGTTCTGCTCGCAACGTGATATGAGCAGGTGGCTGCTGTTCATTATCCTGGGTCTGGAGGTAATCGTCACGAAACGCTGAAAGCCAGTGACTCACATCAACGAGGTCGGAGTTGGCGACACGGCGCCGGGAGAGGTCCAGAACGTTTTCAATGATGCCGTTGACCCTGCGGGAGTGGCGTTCAATGATATCCAGCATTTTACGATCGCCATTATCGAGGTTGGGAGATTCCCCCATAAGCTGGGACGCGTGACTGATGGCGCCCAGCGGATTGCGGATTTCGTGGGCGATGCCGGCTGTGAGCCGGCCCAGGGAGGCCAGTTTCATCTGTTGGGCCTGCTGCGTCACTTTGCTCATGTCATCAATGAACACCAGGATCTGGTCGCCCCGCTGCTGGTCAAGCTGGGTAAAGTTCACCTGCACCATGGGCGAAGTTGGTGTGGCCTGAAAAGGGTCGGTTCTGCGTCTGGGGTCTTTCAGCCACGTCTCAAGGCCCAAGCGCAGTGGCTGGGGCAGGTTTCGTCCCCGGCTGGGTTGGGGGCTGGAGTCTTCACCGGAGATACCAAAAAGCAGTTCTTCTGCCGCGGCATTGGCAAGGCGGATATGCCCGAACCGGTCCAGAACAAGAATTCCCGTGCGCATGCGCTGAATGATCTGGCGATTGATCTGTTCGAGCTCGGCAATGCTTCGGGCCCGGGAGCTGGCAAGAGCCTCGCTGTGCAACATGCGTCGGGAAACGTACTGCAGTATAAAGGCTGCTGCGAAGTAGAGGATGCCCAGCGAGCCCGCCCGGACGATCTCATCGGCCGAGTCGCCCAATACCACAACGGACCAGGTGGAAATGCTGAGGGAACAGATCGCGCCAAGCGCGGCATAGAAAGTGCCAATTCTGGTTGGCGTCAGGATATTTCCGGCGGCCACAGAGACGATCACCAGATTGGCTAGACCGTTGGTGATACCTGTACTGGTGAACAGAAGGGCGTGGAGAATCAGGATGTCCATCAGTATCGAGATGGTGATATGCCGACTTTGCGGTTGGAAGCCGGCGAGCATGATCAACCCGATAAAGCCGTTAATGGCCAGATAGGTGACGACGCCGGCCTGGTAATAATCTGTTGCCCGAAAGCTGGAATCAAAATTGATCGGGTCAACAAACAGCAGGGCTACCAGGATAATGCTGACAACTACTCTGTAATGGTTGTAGATACGGAACAACCTGCCCATCTGTCTGGCCGGAGGGGCGTCAGTGGGGGCCTGAAGATCCGTTGCCGATGTTTTTGCCATAATCTGATGGGTATCCCGGAAGAATTCTTTTTCTCTGCGGGGTTATAATAGCCTTTTAATGGCAATGAGTTACAGGAGCTGCGTTATGTCCGTGCAAAAGGATCAGTCGCCCGGTGCCCAGGGGCCTGGAAAGCTGAGAGTGGTTATGGCCCAGCTTGATTTTCTGGTGGGCGATATCCCCGGCAATACCGACAAGGTGATTGAGGCTACCAGGCGTGCGGGCGCTGACCATCAGGCAGATCTGGTGGTATTTCCGGAACTGTGCCTTACCGGATATCCGCCAGAGGATCTTCTGCTGCGTCCAAGCATGGATGTGCGTATTGCCGAAGCGCTGCAGTCCCTGCGTGATGCCAATCTTGGCCCTGCTATTGTCATAGGGGCGCCGGTGAGGGAAGGCGCGCTGCTGTATAACGCCGCCCTGGTTATTGATGGCGGGGAGGTGACGGGCCGCTATTTCAAGCGGTTTCCGCCCAACTATCAGGTCTTCGATGAGAAGCGCTACTTCGCCGATGGCGCAGGCATTCTGGTGATGGATATCCGGGGAGTACCTGTAGGTGTCACGGTGTGTGAAGACATCTGGAGCGATGGGCCGGTGGAAGATGCCGCCGCAGCGGGTGCGAAACTCATCATCAACCTGAATGCCTCACCCTACGACATTGATAAGCAGAATCGTCGCAAGGCACTGATCGAGCGAAAGGCGTGCGAGAACCGGGTCAGTATCGCCTATGTGAATCTGGTTGGTGGTCAAGATGAGTTGGTCTTCGACGGAGGCTCAATGGTGTATGACCATTCAGGTGCTCTTGCGGCAGAAGCACCTCAGTTCAGCGAGGGGCTCTATCCGGTGGAGTTCATCTGCGAGCACCATTGCCAGCCGATCACCCAGCCCGCTATCACCGAGCCGTCTCTGGAAGAGAATGTCTACAAGGCACTGGTGCTGGGGGTGAGGGATTACGTCAACAAGAACGGATTCAAGTCAGTCGTTCTTGGGCTGTCGGGTGGCATTGACTCTGCAGTGACGGTGGCCATCGCGGTTGATGCGCTGGGTGCCGACAGGGTGCGGGCAGTGATGATGCCTTTCCGGTACACCTCTGGCATGAGTATTGAAGACGCAGAGGCGGAAGCGGTTGCTCTTGGCGTTCAGTACGATGTGTTCTCCATTGAGCCCATGTACGATGCCTTCATGGAAACCCTGGCTGCCCCGTTCGAAGGCACCAGGCCGGATACCACCGAGGAAAACCTGCAGGCGAGACTGCGGGGCGTGCTACTGATGTCACTGTCCAACAAGTTTGGCTCACTAGTGCTGACAACCGGCAATAAAAGCGAGATGGCGGTGGGGTACTCGACGTTGTACGGGGATATGGCCGGTGGGTTTGATGTACTCAAGGATGTTCCGAAAACCCTTGTGTTCCGTCTTGCCTGGTACCGCAACAGTGTTTCGCAGGTTATCCCTGAACGAGTTATCACGCGGCCACCGTCAGCAGAACTGGCGCCGGATCAGAAAGACGAGGACAGTCTGCCGGGTTACGACGTGCTCGACCAGATACTGAACCTCTACGTAGAACGTGATCTGAGCGCAGACGCTATCGTTGCCCAGGGCTTTGACCGTGCGGATGTGGACAGGGTCGTGCGTCTGGTCGACATCAACGAGTACAAGCGCAGGCAGGCACCGATCGGTGTGCGGATTACCGAGCGAGGGTTCGGTAAGGACCGCCGCTATCCCATCACCAATGGCTGGAAAAGCGGCAACTGATTATTCATCACCCATCAGGCCGAAGGTGACTACACTGGACAGGGAGCGATCCTTGCGCTTGAGGACATCGGCCTGAAACTCGCCATCCTCATTGAACGCGGCGCTGTCCGGGAAGTTATCCTCCAGCATGGCGACCGCATCGGCCGACGCTTTTTTGAGGTCCATGAAGCGGAAAGTCTCGGCCATAATGATCAGCGCTTCTTCCACGGAGGGTGTGGTGGAGTAGTTCTCCACAATAAAACGAGCCCGGTTATTGGCAGCAATATAGGCTTCGCGGCTGATGTAGTAGCGGGCGGCAAAGAGCTCCAGCTCAGCCAGGCGGTTCCGGATGGCAATCATGCGCTGGCGGGCATCCGGGGCGTATTCGCTGGACGGGTAACGGTTAAGCAGTTCAGAGAAGTCGCGGAAGGCTTGGCGCTGCTCACCCGGGTCCCTTGCCGCAACATCAATCGGGAAGTATCTGGCCGCAAGGCCTATGTCCAGATTGTAGGATGCCAGACCGCGCATATAGAGCGCGTAATCAGCGTGGTCACTTTGTGGGTTCAGGCGCAGGAAGCGATCAGCCGCCGCACGCGCACCCTCCAGGTCCAGGTTCTGGTACCGCGCATAGATCAGGTCCAGTTGGGCCTGTTCTGCATAGCGGCCGAACGGATAGTAGGTCTCAAGGAAATCGAGGTTGCGTTCAGCCTCGTTAAAGTTGCCCGAGTTCATTGCTTCCCGGGCATTCTCGTAATAGGTTTCTTCCGGCAATACTTCTTCCTGCTTGTTGGAAGCGCACGCACCGATCATAAGCGCTGCGGTAGTCACTAGCAGTAATCGAACAACTGATCTCATGCCGGAATCCCGTATAATGGCGAAAATTCGAATGGTGGGCCATTGTAACGGGGATCTGCTCCCTTGTGCAGTGGCACTCGCGAACGATTGGAAAATTCTGACTCAAACGTAACACTCATCACCGGCCCCGGGGGCTTAATGTCATCTGATAACCGTATTATTGCCAGCTTCTCTGTTCCGCCGGAATACAGCGACCGCCGTCTGGACCAGGCGGCGGCGGAGCTGATGCCGGAGCATTCCCGATCACGACTACAGGGCTGGATCAAAAGCGGGGCGCTGACGGTGAACGGGAAGGCCTGCAAGCCCCGCGACAAAGTCATGTTGGGGGACAAGCTTGAACTGGATGCGGAGCCAGAGGCGCAAGTCAGTTGGCAGGCGGAATCGATTTCCCTGGATATTGTCTATGAAGACGAGCACCTGCTGGTGATCAACAAGCCGGCAGGCCTGGTTGTCCATCCCGCCGCGGGCCATGCTGACGGCACCCTGGTTAACGCCTTGCTCAACCATGCCCCGGAAGTGGAAAACCTGCCGAGAGCTGGCATTGTTCATCGTCTCGACAAGGATACGTCCGGAATCATGGTGGTGGCGCGCAGCCTGATCGCCCACACATCACTGGTTGACCAGCTGCAAACCCGTACCATGGGACGAGAGTACGAGGCCATCGTAGTGGGCACTCTGACCGGAGGCGCGACGGTGGACGCGCCGATTGGCCGCCACCCGCGCGAGCGTAAGAAAATGGCGGTGGTCCCGACTGGCAAGCCCGCGGTTACCCATTATCGCCTGATAGAGCGCTTCGCTGCTCATACCCATGTACGGTGCAAGCTTGAAAGTGGGCGCACGCATCAGATTCGGGTCCATATGGCACATGTAAAGCATCCGTTGGTTGGTGACCCCCAATATGGGGGACGGCTTCGGCTCCCCAAGGGGACCACGGATGAGTTGCGCGATGTATTGGCAGGATTTCAACGTCAGGCGCTCCATGCCCGGCAGTTGACGCTGGAGCATCCCAGTACTGGAGAGCTGATGAGTTGGGAAGTCCCTCTGCCCGAGGATATGGAAACGTTGCTTGCAGCGCTTCGCAAGCACGTTAAGGATCTGGAGAGCAATGACTTCTGAGTTGCCACTGATTGTCCCCGACTGGCCAGCACCTTCCTGGGTACAAGCGGCATCTACGACAAGGGGCGGAGGGATAAGCAAGCCCCCCTGGCATTCGCTGAACCTTGGCGCCCATGTGGGGGATAAGCATGAGGATGTTGTGAAGAATCGTGCACTGCTCAGGCAATGGGCTGAACCCGGTGCCCGGTCCTTCGGATGGCTGAAACAGGTCCATGGCACCAGTGTCGCATTACTGCCTCAGGCAGGGGAGGTTGCGGCCGACGCGAGCGTCACCAGCCAGCCTGGAGTTGTGTGTGCGGTAATGACGGCGGACTGTCTGCCCGTGTTGTTCTGCGATCCGGCCGGCCGGGTGGCCGCCGCCCACGCCGGCTGGCGCGGGCTGTGTGACGGCGTTCTTGAGCGAACCGTAGAGCACCTGGGTAATCCCGCGGGTGTCCTTGCCTGGTTGGGGCCAGCCATAGGTCCCGATCAGTTTGAGGTGGGTGCCGAGGTGAGAGAAGCCTTTCTCCTGCACGACCCCCAGGCGGCGGTGGCTTTTGTGCCCAGCCCCCGGCACTCCGGGCGTTACCTGGCTGATCTGTATGAGTTGGCCCGCCAAAGGCTGGCAGCTGCCGGTGTTCTCCAGGTCTACGGTGGCGGGTTTTGCACGGTTACCGACAGTGAGCGCTTCTTCTCTTACCGACGGGACGGCCAGACCGGGAGGATGGCGAGCCTGATCTACATTTCATGATGCCCGTCAATTTTCTGACACTTCTTGCCTGTGTGCGCTTGAAGTCCTGCCAATCGCCCCTACATTAACTGTCAAAGCAGAGGAATTGCCGCCGGCGGGAACGCCCGCCCGGCCGCACGACAGACATCGGGGAAGACCAGACTATGAGAATCGACAAGCTGACCAGCAAACTGCAAACCGCACTGGCGGATGCCCAGTCCCTTGCAGTAGGCAAGGATCATAACTTTATCGAACCCCTTCACCTTATGCAGGCGCTGATGGACCAGCAGGGCAGCTCCATCAAGCCTTTGCTGAAGCAGGCCGGCGCGGAGCCCGGTCGAATCCGTCAGGCGGTGGCCCAGGAAATCGAAAATTTGCCGGAAGTGCGGGGCTCGGCCGGCGATGTGTCCATGTCTAACGATATGGGCCGGCTGTTCAATATTGCCGACAAGCTCGCTCAGAAGCGAGGCGACCAGTTTATTTCCAGCGAGCTGATGCTGCTGGCGGCCCTGGATGATCGTGGCGCGCTCGGGCGTATCTTGCGCGAGCAAGGTGTGGATAAAGCCTCACTGGAAAGCGCTATCGATGACGTGCGCGGGGGTGAGTCCGTCGATGACCCCTCTGCGGAAGAGAACCGGCAGGCCCTTTCCAAGTACACCATTGATCTTACCGAGCGCGCCGAAGCCGGCAAGCTGGACCCGGTGATTGGCCGTGATGATGAAATCCGCCGAACCATTCAGGTGCTTCAGCGTCGCCGAAAGAACAACCCGGTCCTTATTGGCGAACCTGGTGTGGGCAAGACTGCCATTGTGGAGGGGCTGGCTCAGCGCATCGTGAATGGCGAAGTGCCGGAAGGGCTCAAGAACAAGCGTGTTCTGTCCCTGGACATGGGGTCGTTGATCGCGGGTGCCAAGTTCCGTGGTGATTTCGAAGAGCGCCTGAAAGCCGTACTCAATGAACTGGCCAAGCAGGAAGGGCAGATCATCCTGTTTATCGATGAAATTCATACCGTCGTCGGCGCTGGCAAAGCCGAAGGTTCCATGGACGCCGGTAATATGCTCAAGCCCGCGCTGGCTCGGGGTGAGTTGCATTGCGTGGGCGCGACCACTCTGGATGAGTACCGTGAGAATATTGAAAAGGACGCAGCCCTTGAGCGCCGCTTCCAGAAGGTGTTGGTCTCCGAGCCCAATGAGGAAGATACCATCGCGATACTCCGTGGGCTCAAGGAGCGTTACGAAGTCCACCACGGCGTAGAAGTGACAGACGGGGCGATCATCGCGGCTGCCAAGCTTTCCCACCGTTATATTGCTGATCGCCAGTTGCCGGACAAGGCCATTGACCTGGTGGATGAGGCTGCCAGCCAGATCCGCATGGAAATGGACTCCAAGCCGGAGGCCCTGGACCGCCTGGAGCGCCGCCTCATCCAGTTGAAAATCGAGCGGGAGGCTTTGAAAAAAGAAACCGATGCAGCATCCAAAAAGCGACTTTCAGAGCTTTCGGATGTGATTACCGGTGTCGAGCGTGAATACGCAGACCTGGAAGAGGTCTGGAATACCGAAAAGGCCGCATTGCACGGTTCCCAGAAGATCAAGAGCCAGTTGGAGCAGGCAAGGATAGATCTTGAGAATGCCCGTCGAGCGGGCGACCTCGGCCGCATGTCGGAGTTGCAGTACGGCCAGATTCCGGAGCTGGAGCGCCAGCTGGATATGGCAAGCCAGGCGGAAATGATGGAAATGACGCTGCTCCGTAACCGCGTGACGGATGAGGAAATTGCCGAGGTAGTCTCCAAGTGGACCGGTATACCGGTGTCGAAGATGCTGGAAGGCGAGCGTGACAAACTCATGCGTATGGAAGACGCCCTCCATGGTCGGGTAATCGGTCAGGCCGAAGCCGTTGAAGCCGTATCCAACGCCGTAAGACGTTCCCGCGCAGGGCTTTCAGACCCTCATCGTCCGAACGGCTCCTTCCTTTTCCTTGGGCCGACGGGTGTGGGTAAGACCGAGCTTTGCAAGGCGCTGGCCTCATTCCTGTTTGATACGGAAGAGGCAATGGTTCGAATTGACATGTCCGAGTTCATGGAGAAGCACTCCGT
This sequence comes from Marinobacter denitrificans, assembly GCF_008795955.1. GTDB lineage: Bacteria > Pseudomonadota > Gammaproteobacteria > Pseudomonadales > Oleiphilaceae > Marinobacter > Marinobacter denitrificans. The sequence goes on along the minus strand of NZ_VMHN01000008.1, from coordinate 6,272 downwards.
TGCCCGCCTGATCGGTGCGCCTCCCGGCTACGTGGGCTATGAGGAAGGTGGCTATCTGACTGAAGCCGTTCGTCGCCGGCCGTATTCTGTATTGTTGCTGGACGAGGTCGAGAAGGCGCATCCGGATGTATTCAATATACTGTTGCAGGTGCTGGAAGATGGTCGCCTGACCGACGGCCAGGGCAGAACCGTGGACTTCCGGAACACGGTCATCGTTATGACCTCCAACCTGGGGTCCGACATCATCCAGCAGAAAGCTGGCGAAGAGAACTACGAATCCATGAAGTCAGCGGTTATGGAGGTAGTGGGCACTCACTTCAGGCCGGAGTTCATCAACCGCGTGGATGAAGTGGTCGTGTTCCATCCGCTGGCGGAGAGCCAGATTCAGGGCATTGCGAAGATTCAGATTGAAATCCTCAGCAAGCGTCTGAAAGAGCAGGACATGAAGCTGGAACTGGACGATGCTGCGATGGAGTTGCTTGCGGAAGTGGGCTACGACCCGGTTTATGGGGCCCGCCCGCTCAAGCGTGCGATCCAGCGCATGATCGAGAATCCGCTGGCCCAAAGGCTGCTTCAGGGCGATTTCCAGTCCGGGGATACCATTCGCGGGACGGTCAAGGACCATGCTCTGGAGTTTTCCAGGGCCTGACGCTTAAACCGGCAAAGGCGGAGCAATATGCTCCGCCTTTCTTTTCGGGCGTTCACGTACGCTGTGATTGCTGCGCTCATTCTTCAGAGGGCCCGCCGCAATTCTCGTCGGCTATCTCCTCAAACTTCGTGCGCTGTTCTTCAATTTCCTCCTCTGACAGATAGCGCTGCTCACCATCCTCTTCCACACGTATCCGGCTGTTGCGCTTCAAGATGCTCAGGTTACTGCGAGCGGTTTCGCAATTGGCTTCCCGTTGCTTGCGACGTGCCTGTTCCGCGGCGCTCTCTTCCTGCCGCTCGGCTTGTTCGGCTTCCCGTTCTTCCAGAGCTTTGACCTGTTCCTGTGGGCTCTGACGGTTGCTCTCTGATCGTTTCCCGGTTCGTATGCTGACCGGCTCTGACTGTTGTCCGCTTGGTTGGCGATCGCCGAAGTGCGTAACCCCGTTCTCATCGGTCCATTTATAGACGGAGGCAGCCGAGGAAATCGCCGGTGCCGCAACCAGAAGTACTGCCAGGGTTAGAATTTTTCTGTTCATGCCTCTACTCATTCCGCGTTAGCCTTATCGGAGTACTGCTTTAAACAGCACCATCTCTGTCTAGCCTATGTTTATCATGCCATTTATAAAGCTAACTTTCTTGAGTCTGGTTCAAATACTTGCACAAAGAATGGCGGACCTTTGTCGGGTAGGGGCAGAGAATACGGCCGTCGCTATTGACAGGGAGTTCAGCGCTGTCAAAATTGCAGATTGCCTGAAGACTGGGGTCAATACGGCAGGCAATCCCGTGCGAGTATCCCCCGTTAATTACCACACTGAATGCCCCGCGCAGGTCGCGGACTGGTTGTTGCTTACGTGCAACCCGTTGATTGGCCGTTCTCCGCAACCCTCAGGAGGGCGGCTGGCCAGGAGACAACCTCTTAACAGCTGGTGTGGCGGAATATCCGGTTAAGCTTTCACAAGAAGCTTCATGCCCGGACATCCAGGCAACCGGGACGCTTCCCGGCTCATTCACTCGTAGAAGAGGGTAGAACATCGTGGAGTTATTGTCTGGCGCCGATATGCTGATCCGGTCCCTGCAAGATGAAGGGATCGAATACATATATGGCTATCCGGGTGGTGCAGCGCTGCATATTTATGATGCGTTGTTCAGGCAGGATAAGGTCAAGCACATTCTGGTGCGTCACGAGCAGGCTGCGGTCCATATGGCCGACGGTTACGCCCGTGCTACCGGCTTACCGGGTACCGTACTGGTCACCTCGGGTCCTGGAGCCACCAATACCATTACCGGCATTGCCACCGCATTCATGGATTCCATTCCCATGGTGGTGCTGTGTGGTCAGGTCGCATCAACCCTCATTGGTGAAGATGCATTCCAGGAGACCGATATGATCGGCGTCTCCCGTCCCGTTGTGAAACACAACCTGAGTGTGCGTCATCCGGAGGAAATTCCGGAAATCATCCGTAAAGCCTATTATATCGCCGCAACCGGTCGCCCCGGCCCGGTAGTGGTCGATATCCCCAAGGATATGACCACGCCGAATGAGCGTTACGAGTATGTGTTCCCGAAAAAGGTGAAGCTTCGCTCGTACAACCCGGCCATCCGCGGCCATGCAGGTCAGATCAAGAAAGCTGTGGATATGCTGATGGCGGCCAAGCGCCCCATTATCTATGCCGGCGGCGGTGTCATTCTTGGCAAGGCGACTGACCAGCTGACCGAACTGGTCAGGATGCTGGGTTATCCGATTACCAATACTCTGATGGGCATTGGTTGCTACCCGGCTTCTGACAAACAGCACCTTGGCTGGCTGGGCATGCATGGTACTTACGAGTCCAACATGGCCATGCATCACTCGGATCTGATCCTGTGTGTAGGCGCGCGATTCGATGATCGGGTGACCAACGCAACCGAGAAGTTCTGTCCCGGTGCCCGCATTGTTCATATTGATATTGACCCGGCTTCCATTTCCAAAACCATCGATGCAGATGTTCCCATCGTGGGTCCGGTGGATGCTGTGCTCAAGGAAATGATCACCCTCGTCAGGGAGAGCAAGGAAAAGCCGGATGCTGAGGCAATCGCCGCCTGGTGGAAACAGATTGAAGAATGGCGGGCTTTCCATGGCATGCGGTATGAAACCAGCCCGGACCTCATCAAACCGCAGGAGGTCGTGGAAGCGCTCTGGCGGTTAACCAACGGCGAGGCGTTTGTGACCTCTGACGTGGGGCAGCACCAGATGTTTGCGGCTCAGTACTACAAGTTTGACAGGCCCAATCGCTGGATCAACTCCGGCGGCCTGGGCACCATGGGCTTTGGCTTGCCGGCCGCCATGGGCGTCAAGCTGACGCACCCGGACGATGAGGTGCTCTGCATTACCGGTGAGGGCAGTATCCAGATGAATATACAGGAACTGTCTACCTGTAAGCAGTACAACCTGCCGGTGAAGATCATCAACCTGAACAACCAGGCGCTTGGCATGGTCAAGCAGTGGCAGGACATGAACTATGAGTCCCGCCATTCCGAGTCTTACATGGGTTCTCTGCCGGACTTCGTCAAGCTGGCGGAAGCCTATGGCCATGTTGGTGTCCGCATTGATCGCAAGGAAGATCTGGAATCGAAGCTGAAAGAAGTGCTGGCGATGAAAGATCAGCTGGTATTCGTTGATATCTACGTCGACCGGTTTGAGCACGTCTACCCGATGCAGGTGGCGCGCGGCTCAATGAAGGACATGTGGCTGAGCAAGACGGAGAGGGTCTGATTATGCGTCGAATCATTTCTGTTTTGCTTGAGAACGAACCTGGAGCCCTGTCCCGTGTAGTGGGGCTGTTCTCACAGCGCAACTACAACATCGAGACGCTGACGGTTGCGCCGACCGAGGACGAGACCCTGTCACGCCTGACGGTAACCACCACCGGTTCCGACAAGGTCATCGAGCAAATTACCAAGCAGCTCAACAAGCTGATCGAGGTGGTCAAGCTGGTAGATCTGACCGAAGGGGCACACATCGAGCGGGAGCTGATGTTGGTCAAGCTCAAGGCAACCGGGTCGCAGCGAGCCGAGATCAAGCGCACCGTTGATATCTTTCGCGGCCAGATCGTGGATGTCACCAGCTCTGTCTATACCGTCCAGCTGGCCGGTAATAGTGAAAAGCTGGATGGCTTTATCCAGGCGGTAGGGACCTCGGGGGTGCTTGAGGTCGTTCGCAGCGGTGTTTCCGGTATTGCCCGTGGCGAGAAGGTATTAAGCCTGTAACAGGCGTTAACATCATTCTGTACAATGTCGGCCAGGAACAGGCCACTAAACAATATATAGAGGTTATACATGCAGGTTTACTACGATAAAGATTGCGACCTTTCCATCATCCAGGGCAAGAAAGTTGCCATCATCGGTTTTGGCTCACAGGGCCACGCTCATGCGTGCAACCTGAAAGAGTCCGGTGTTGATGTGACTGTTGGTCTACGCCCGGGTTCATCTTCCATTGCCAAGGCGGAAGCCTACGGTCTTAAAACCAGCGACGTACCGGCTGCCGTTGCTGCTGCTGACGTGGTAATGGTACTGACGCCGGACGAGTTCCAGGCGCAGCTTTACAGCGCGGAGATTGAGCCGAACCTGAAGCAGGGCGCTACACTGGCGTTTGCTCACGGCTTTTCGATCCACTATAACCAGATCGTACCGCGCAAAGACCTGGACGTAATCATGGTCGCGCCCAAGGCGCCGGGCCACACCGTACGCACAGAATTCACTCGTGGCGGCGGTATTCCTGATCTGATTGCGATCTTCCAGGACGCGTCCGGCAATGCCAAGAACCTCGCTCTGTCCTACGCGAGCGGCATCGGCGGTGGGCGTACGGGAATCATTGAAACCACCTTCAAGGATGAGACTGAAACCGACCTGTTCGGTGAGCAGGCTGTTCTGTGTGGTGGTACCGTTGAGCTGGTCAAGGCCGCTTTCGAAACACTGGTGGACGGCGGTTATGAACCGGAAATGGCTTATTTCGAGTGCCTGCACGAGCTCAAGCTGATTGTTGACCTGATGTATGAAGGTGGCATCGCCAACATGAACTACTCCATCTCCAACAACGCGGAGTATGGTGAGTACGTTACTGGCCCCGAGATCATCAACGAGCAGTCCCGTGAAGCCATGCGCAATGCATTGAAGCGCATCCAGACCGGTGAGTACGCCAAGATGTTTATCCAGGAAGGTAGCAGCAACTACCCGTCCATGACGGCTCGTCGTCGCATCAATGCCGAACATCAGATCGAGACCGTAGGTGAGAAATTGCGCTCCATGATGCCCTGGATCTCTGCAAACAAGATTGTAGACAAAGAGAAAAACTGATCCGGTACTCCGGACTTGTTTGAAAAACGCGGCCCGGGAGGCCGCGTTTTTCGTATATACTCCGCTTAAATGCTTTCTGGAGTGACAGGAATGAGTGACGAAAAGAAGCAGGTTAATGCGGCCACTGAAACAAAAGCGGCCCAGGAGCAGAATGACTCCAAAGACCAGGAGTTTGACCTGGAGACAGGAGAGGTTGTCGAGGAGGAGCTTGTTGAGGGTGCCCCGGTTCGTCGGAAGGGGATTTATCTGTTGCCGAACGCGCTGACAACGGCATCGCTGTTCTCTGGCTTCTATGCAATTGTGTCGGCCGCCAACGGCGTGTTTGATAACGCGGCCATTGCCATTTTTGTCTCAATGATTCTTGATGGCCTCGATGGTCGGGTGGCGAGGCTTACTAATACCCAGAGCAAGTTCGGCGAGGAATACGACAGCCTGGCTGATATGGTCGCTTTCGGTGTGGCGCCTGGGTTGGTGGCGTTCTTCTGGTCTTTAAATAATCTTGGCCAGGTCGGTTGGGCCATTACGTTTATCTACGTCGCCGGTGCCGCGCTGCGGCTGGCGCGCTTCAATACGCAGATCGGCTCCGTAGACAAAAAGTTTTTCGTGGGGCTGCCCAGTCCTGCTGCGGCGGCGTGTGTCGCCGGGTTGGTGTGGTGTTTCCACCTCGTGGAACCCGCAAGCTGGCTGACGTTGATGACGATCATTGTGGTCGGCGGTTGTGGCGTGCTGATGGTGAGCAATATCCTTTATAAAAGCTTCAAGGATCTGGATATGCGGGGGCGGGTACCGTTCGCCGCGATTCTTCTGGTGGTCCTCATCTTTGTAGTGGTTGCACTTGATCCGGCCACTGTGCTGTTTACCGGGTTTCTGGGTTACGCGTTGTCGGGTCCGGTTTTGGCTTTGTTCAGAAAGTCGCGTCGTTCCTCGGGCCAGTCTGCGTGAATCTGGTATGAAAAGTGAGCATTCTGGATGCGATTTGAGCAGCGCTGTAGGTGCAAACCGAGATAGAGTAAAAATAGTTGGTTAAGCTCGTTGACACATGCGCAGGGCTCTGTAGAATGCGCATCTCTTTCGAGGGACACGCCACTGAGGCGGGTCAGAAATTGAAAGGCAACCGTTTGAATTGGTTGGCAATTTTCCGGTTTTGAATCGGAGCCAAAATAAACGGTTGACAAGGCGGTGATTCGATGTAGAATACGCCACCTTGATCGGGCAAGCCCCGAACGCTCTTTAAAAAGTTGACCAAGTAATTCGTGTGGGCGCTGGCCGAGGTATTTCGGATACGAAATATC
>NZ_VMHN01000007.1 GCF_008795955.1 Marinobacter denitrificans | reverse complement strand
GGCCCCATTCAGCATTGGGTTACCAGACACCACTGGAGTTCGCCGCTGGCTACCGGACTACCGGCAAAGGGTCGAAATTAACCGACATTACTAAGCAGTGAGCGGTTTAGTGATTGGGGGCAGGTCACAGGAGGTACGTCATGCAAGACTCAGCAACTCCCAGAATCGTTAGCCGTGATGCGTGGGAGCAGGCTCGCGCTGAACTGCTGGCTCAGGAAAAGGCCCACACAAAAGCCGGCGATAAATTAGCGGCGGCTCGCAGACGTCTCCCGATGACGCCGATGGAGCCGGTCATGGTCATGGGTCCGGATGGCGCGGTTCCCCTGCTTGATGTGTTTGAAGGGCGGCGCATGTTGGTTGTGTATCACTTCATGTGGAACCCGGGCGCGCCTCACGAAAAGCAGTGTGAAGGATGCACGCACACTCAGGTGGCGATGAATTCGGTCGTCCGCGCATACCTGGCAGAACGTGACGTCAGCTACGCCGTGTTCAGCAGCGGTCCATGGGACGAGATCGCTGCCTACCGAGACTTTATGGGATGGACAACGCCGTGGTACTCGACTTCCGAATCGTCGGACTTGCTGGCGACGCGCGACGGTGGCGACTTGCGCTGTTATCTGCGGGACGGCGATCAGGTGTACCAAACGTATGAAACGACGCAGCGTGGAATCGAAGCGATGATGCCCACGCTGCAATTACTCGATCTCACGCCGTACGGCCGGCAGGAGACGTGGGAGGAACCGCCCGACGGCTGGCCGCAGCAGGACCAGGCCGGCTCATGGTGGCGGCGCGACGGCCGGCCAGTGGCTCAGTGGACACGTACCGATGCGGCAGTCGAATCTGGTGCCAGTTGCTGCTCTCGCAACGGGGAAACTGACGCCTAAACCATAGGGGCCTTCCCGGAAGCAACAGGTAATAGTGACTTATTAGTCACACTGGCTCCCACGTGCGCTAAACTCCAGTCAGAAGTTCACCCCTCTACTACACGGGAGAACGAAAATGGCGGACTACGAACTCTATTACTGGGGCCTGCCCTTTCGCGGTAATTTTATCCAGCTTTTGCTGGAGGAGGTTCGGGCGGATTATCGGAAGCTGGATGCCAGCGAGGTCTATCCTGACAGCAACCTGAGCCTCCACTACCCCGGGATGGCACCACCGTATCTTTACGACTGCAGGGCCCAGCTCTGGTTCGCCCAGATGCCGGCCATTCTCATGCATCTGGCGAAGGCGTACCATTTTCTTCCCGATGAAGCTGACCAACACACCCTCGCCCTGAAGGTGATTCTGGACTGCAACGATGTTCTCATTGATGTGGGAGCAGGACACATGGAACGATTTCCGGGCCCATCGTCTGGCCGACTGGATGGCCATCTTTGAAAAGACAGGCCTGGCACATTCCCTCGGGCCGGACGCAGGCTATCTACTGGGCTCCACGCTCACCGTAGCCGATATTGCGACTGCCGCACTGTTCGGCACCCTGGTCCACAGCTTTCCGGAACTCGCCGGGGACCTGGAAAAGAACGCCCCCCGGGTGGCGAGACTCTGCCAACGAATGGAACGCCGCCCGGCTATCCGTGATTTTCTTGACAAGCAGCGGCGAGAATTGGGTAATGCTTACTGCGGTGGTCAGATTGAACAGTCCCTACGGGATGTCTTACGGTAGGTACAGGGAAAACCGGAACACCCATTAGCCAGCCGGGCATCCAAGATTACCCGACTGCATCATTCACTCAACGACCGGAGAATGCTATGGCAGGTGGATGGTCAAAGGATGGCGCCGTTCAGGATCAGATTGATGCCAGCGTTGATGATGGGGTGCAGCGCGCACGCAGCCAACTGGTAAGTGGTGAGAGCGCCGTTTATTGTGAAGAGTGTGACAGTGCTATTCCCGAACCCCGCCGCAAGGCGATACCCGGGGTTCGGTTGTGTGTTGCGTGCCAGTCTGCTCTTGAGAAGCAGCAGACCTATTCAGGCGGCATTAACCGCCGTGGCAGCAAGGACAGCCAACTGCGGTAAGCGAAGAAGCGGGAGGCACAGTAGGACAATATTTACCAACCTAGAACACGTAAATGAACCCGATGCCTATTTCGGCCTCGTAATCGCTGCGAGCGATCGGGCTGGAGCGAACGTCGCTACTGTAGTATTCGTAAAGCGCTTCGCCGTAGATCTGCCAGTTCTCGTTGATGTTGTGACGGTAATTGTAATCGACCCCGACGGAGCGGAGCCCGCTACTCAATCTGGTTTCATCCAGCCCCGATGCAGCTGATTGCTCGGCGTTGATGCCAAAATCTTTATTGGCGAATTCGCTATCGTGAAATACTGCAACAAGGTTAATCTCGGACCCGGTTCCGTCGATCTGGTCACCGAAGCGGCGGCCTGCGCCAAACAGGCCCAGGTTGCCGTTCTCGCCGGTAACCACTCGACCGACCAGCCAGTAACGCCAGTCGGCGCTGAATGTATGGCGTGCCTGCAATACGAGTTCAACCCCCTCATCGCCGTCACCAAGTCCATCCAGATAGCCCTTGTCGGAATCACTTTCTTCACGGCCTTCATCAAAGCCCACCAAAGCTTCGAGTAGCCAGGTATCGGCAGGGAGGCCACGCCAGCCTAAGGCCTCACCGGCCCAATAGAAGAGGTTATTTCCTCTACGCCACTGCACGGCACCGGCAGGTTGGAGCTCAAACTCAAATTCGTCCGACCCTTCGTAGGCGGTTTCATATTCAATACTGAGACCTAGCCCAAAGCCCCATCCGTCCTCACCTCGGGTAAAGTCGTCGAGTGACGGCAATGGAACCAAAGCCTTATTTTCGTCTTGCGCTACGGCTGTTTGGACTAAAAAGCCCTGTAGGAATACGATCAGCAGTGAACTTGTAATTTTTTTCATGGTAAATCTTTCCTGGGCGCCACCGGGCGACAGGCGCCCGATAAGCTGTTTATGTTATCTATTATATGGGCAATCTGGGAAAACAGATCTCAGGACATATTCCGGCCTGGCCATGACGCAGAAGGTCAAGGGAAGACCAAACTCAGGTAAATGAGGTAACCGCAATTCTCATGATCGCTTTCAAGAGTTTGCTTGTATGGTTCGGCATTCTTGCCCTGGCCATCGCGAACGGCATTATTCGGGAGATGGTGCTTCTCCCCGCATTTGGCATTCCGGCCGCGTTTATCCTGAGCGGATTGCTGCTATCCACCCTGATTCTTGGTGCGGCTTACCTGGCACTCCCCTGGTTGGGCCTGGACCAGGCTTCGCAACAATGGGCAGTGGGTTTTGGTTGGCTTGCGCTCACGCTGGTTTTCGAGTTTTCGTTTGGGCTGGCTCAGGGCAAATCCTGGCCGGTGTTGCTTGAAGCTTACACGTTCAGGGACGGAAACATCTGGCCTGTTGTGCTTGCCACTACGGCTTGTGCACCATTTGTTGCGGCGAAATTGCGTACCGGGTAGTAAGCTGAGCTCTGATAGTCGACCAACAGGTGCGCGAATGCTCAAGATCCTCCAGTCGTTCAGGCCGCGAGCCAGGTATCCCGCGCTCATGGCAATTGCGCTGCTGTTTTCATCACCGATTCCGGCGAGCCCGGATTTTACGGAGTATGAATCCGTTGATAAGCGCAAAAAGGCTTTCTTCAGCTTTTTTCTTCCCCTCGTGAGAGAACGTAATAGCGAAATTCTCGCCATCAGGGATAAGCTCTCGCAATGGCGGGACCATCCGGAAACCGTGGATGGCTGGAGCAGCACAGATGTCCAGGCCGTTGCGGCTGATTACGGTATGGAGGGTTTTGACCCGGACTCCCCGGATGACTGGGAGCACCTGATGCGGCGGGTGGATGTAATCCCGCCCTCACTGGCGCTGGCCCAGGCCGCCAAAGAAAGCGCCTGGGGGACATCCGGCTTTGCCCGCGAAGGCAATAATTTCTTCGGGCAATGGTGTTTCGAAAAAGGCTGCGGGCTGGTACCGGAAGACCGTTCATCGGGCAGTGTTCACGAGGTTGCGGTGTTCCCCTCAGCCGAGGTATCTGTCGATGCCTATATGCGAAACCTGAACCGACACCGCGCCTATGCGCCATTGCGCAGGATTCGTGAGGATCTGCGACGTAAGGACGAGCCCGTGACAGGAAAAGCACTGGCGCAGGGACTGGAAGGTTATTCAGAGCAGGGAGAAGAGTACGTTTCCCAGGTGCAGGCCCTGATACATTCGAATGACCTTACCCGACATGACAGGGATGATTTTGCTCCATAGATTCGCCACAGATATGAGCATGCACTGGAAAGCCGGCACTCTCCCCTGCCCTGATTCCAGCATCCGATCAACGACGCTGTTATTCCAGTATAGTTGACACATCCCTCTGGAATCACACAAAAAGGCGCCACCTCTATGACAGAATCCCGACAGGTTACCGGCCTGGAATCAAGCCAGCTTCGTAACATCGAAGATCACCTTGAGCGCCGATACATCCAGCCCGGAAAGTTGCCCGGCACGCTGACACTGGTGGCCCGGCGTGGGGAAATTGCCTATCTGAAAGCGCAGGGGCTGATGGATGTGGAGCGCAACAAGCCGGTCTGCCGGGATACGGTTTTCCGCATTTATTCCATGACCAAGCCGATTACATCTATCGCCATGATGCAGCTCTATGAGCAGGGGCGGTTTTTGTTGGATGATCCGGTACACCAGTATATTCCGGCGTGGAAGAACCTGCGGGTTTACCAAAGCGGTGTCTATCCCAACTTCCTGACCGCCCCTGCAACCAGCACCATGACCATTCGTGACCTGTTTACCCATATGTCAGGCCTGACCTATGGGTTTATGAATCGCACCAACGTTGATGCTGCTTACCGGCAACTGAAGCTGGACGGCAGCCGGAATATGACGCTGGAAGCACTGGTCAATCAACTGGCGGAACTGCCACTGGAGTTTTCACCGGGCACCGCGTGGAACTATTCGGTCAGCACGGATGTGCTGGGCTATCTGGTGCAGTTGCTGGCTGACAAGCCGTTTGATGAGTATCTGCGCGAACATATCTTTGGGCCTCTGGACATGCCGGATACCGGCTTCCAGGTCCGTGACGATCAGCTTGACCGTTTCGCCGCCTGCTATCAGTACGATCCTGTCGATCAGTTCAAGCTGCAGGACGATCCGCAGACGTCCCCGTTCCGGGACAAAAGGAAGTTTCTCTCTGGCGGCGGGGGGCTGGTTTCCACCATTGACGATTATTTCCACTTTGCCCAGGCACTCTGTCAGGGCGGCGAGTTTGGCGGGCGGCGGATTATTGGCCGAAAGACACTGGAATTCATGCGTCGCAATCATCTACCCGGCAATCAGGACCTGCCTGGCCTCTCTGTCGGTGCGTTCAGCGAAACACCTTATGCCGGGAGTGGTTTCGGCCTGGGCTTTTCGATAAAGACTGACGTCGCCAAATCCCAGATCAACGGATCGGTCGGCGAGTATGGTTGGGGTGGCCTGGCAAGTACGAACTTTTTTATCGATCCGGTGGAAGAGCTGGTGGTGATCTTCATGACGCAACTGATCCCCTCATCGACCTACCCGATCCGTCAGGAATTGCGGGCTATTGTTAATGGGGCGTTGGTTTAGAAGTTCCCAACGCGATCCAGAACATTGCGGCCTGGACCTTCAAGGGCAGTTTTTCAACAACCTGTTGGACCCGCTGGACTATACTTGACCAATATGAATCGCCAAATCCCCCTGAACTATGCCCGTTGACCTGAACTCGCTTTTTCCCAAGCTGACCAATTTGTTGCTGGACGCTGTCTTCGTAGTCGATCAGGACGACCAGATCGTCTTTGTGAGCGATGCGTGTGAGGCACTGCTCGGGTATCGTGCCGATGAGCTGACGGGCACGCCGATCACCGACTATGTGCACCCCGATGACCTTGCGGACACACGAGCGTCCATTGTTCGAGTTATGGAGGGTCAATCCCACAACGACTTCTGTAACCGTTATATCCACCGAGATGGCACTATTGTATATATCCTCTGGTCTGCCCGCTTATCCGAAGAGGACGGCGTGCGGATCGGTGTGGCACGGGATGTGACGGCACTGAGGCAGGCAGAGGAGAAACTGCGTTTCCTCGCCCATCACGACCCGTTGACAGGGCTTACCAACCGATCATTGTTCCATGATCGATTCGAGTCGGCCCTGCGTACAGCCCGTCGCCACCAGAGCGGCCTGGCTTTGCTGTTTCTGGATCTCAATGACTTCAAGCACATCAACGATACCCATGGACATGCGATGGGTGATCGGGTGCTCTGTATAATTGCCGGACGGCTGGAAGGCTGCGTTCGAGAGACGGACACGGTGGCCAGGATGGGTGGCGACGAATTCACTGTGCTGTTGACGGACATCCAGTCGGCGGAAGCCGTTTCCAAAAAGGTGGAGGAAATCGTCGCAGCCGTGACCGCGCCCTTGGGTGCCGAATTCGGTACTATCAAAACGCCATCCTGCAGTATCGGCGTGGCCTGTTATCCAGCGGACGGGGAGGACGCGGACACCCTGTTGAGCCATGCTGATGACAATATGTACCGGCTGAAACGGCGACGTACGTAATCCTGGCTGACGAGCTACACCGGAGTTGCGTGAGTCCGAGCCATTCGTTGGCTGTATTCAGACCCCGCCCAGACGAACCGTAGGTGAAAGCGGGTCGTTTTTAATTGATGAAATGGGTCTAACATCTGGAGGTCTCATGGGATTTACGTCGAAGTACACAGCCGAAGCACCCGAACTGCAGGAAGTACAGCAGACCCGGGGCCCTCTCGTTCTTGAATTCGGCACGTCCTGGTGCGGCCACTGCCGCGCTGCCCAGCCTCATATTGAAGAGGCGTTTACCTCGAGTGACGAAATTCCACACTGGAAGATCGAAGATGGCAAGGGGCGGCGGTTGGGGCGCGCCTTTCGGGTCAAGCTCTGGCCTACACTGATCTTTCTGCGTGACGGCCAGGAGGTCGAACGCCTGGTCCGCCCCACAGACACTCCCTCCATTGTCCGTGCGCTGGGCAGGCTCTGAGCCAACGAGACCTATGCAGGAGTATGTATATGCTTGAAAAACGCGTTCCTCCCCTGCTTCTTGTGCTGATCGTCGGCGCTGCCATGTGGGGAGTTTCTGTTCCGACTTCATCTGTGCCAGTGGACGACACCACCCGTAGAGTCGCCGCGGGCGTGATCTTCCTTGTTGGCGTCCTGTTTCCTGTGGCTGGCGTGATGGCTTTTCGGCGCGCCAGCACCACCATAGACCCTCGCACGCCGGAGGCCAGTTCGGCATTGGTCAGCTCGGGTATTTACCGTTATTCCCGCAACCCGATGTATGCGGGGTTCGCGCTCTGGTTATTGGCCTGGGGTGTATTTTTGGGGCCGGGCTGGGAGTTAATCGGTGTGGTGTTTTTTGTGCTGTATATGAACCACTTCCAGATTGCTCCTGAGGAGCGGGCCCTTCGGGCGTTGTTCGGTGACGAATTCCGGGCCTATGAGCAGCAAGTTCGCCGCTGGCTTTAGAAGGACAGAGTTAGTTCATTTTTTGACCGGAGACAAATATGGATTTCAATTGGGGCCTTATCGGGCCAGGACGGATCGCAGAGAAGTTTGCCGGGGCAATGAAAGCCGAAGGGGTGGGCACGCTCAAGGCTGTCGCCAGTCGTAACGCTGACCGGGCTTACGCGTTTGCCGACCACCATCAGATCGAAACCGTCTACAACGACTACGCAAATCTGTACCAGGATGACAGCCTGGACGCCATCTACATTGCCACCCCGCATAACTTCCATCTCGAGCAGGCGCTGGAAGCGATAGCGTGCGGCAAGCACCTTCTGGTCGAAAAGCCTCTCACGGTCACCGCTGCCGATTCGGAGCGACTGTTCGCAGCCGCCAGGGCCAAAGGGGTATTTGCGATGGAGGCGATGTGGTCTCTTTTCCTGCCAGTTTATCAGCAGGCGAACGCCTGGCTGAAGCAGGGAAAGATCGGTGAGATCAGCGGGCTCCGGTCCTCCTTTGGCTTTGTTGTGCCACGCAAACCTGACGACCGTCTTCTGAACCCCGATCTGGCCGGCGGCGTTTTGCTGGATATGGGGATCTACACCGTCGCCACGTCGCAGTGGTTTATGCAGGCTGATCCCGATGACTTCATTTCCCAGGTTCAGATCGGACCAACCGGGGTTGATGAAACCGTTGCCATCCAGCTGCATTATCCCGGTGCCAGAGTCAGCCAGTTGTTATGCAGCTTTGAAAACAAATACGACAACGAACTGACGGTGTTTGGCAACAAGGGACGCATCGTCATTCACAGCAATTTCTGGCAGTCGCAAAAGATCAGTCTGTTTGGCAATGACAATCGCGTTCAGGCCCTGGACTGCCCGTTCGAAGTCAACGGCTTTGAGTACCAGATCCGGCATGTGGTCAGGTGCATCGCAGAGGGAAAAACTCAGAGCGACGTTATGCCCCACGTGCGCACTCTTGGCAGCCAGCGAATTATGGACCGGGTACGCCGGGACGCAGGCTTGCTCACTCAGAAATAAACAGTGAAAAGCAGGAAACTTCGTCAGGTGGTATGAATCGCCGAGGCAGTATGGACAGTCAACTACGATAACCGGCCCAAACTGGCCTGCCGAACAGGTCTACTCGTTTACATTTCTTTACACTTAGTGCGCTAGCGAACAGACCGGACAAACCCATTAGCTTACTCTGAGTTCTGGTGAGGCAACGGAACAGCCTGGACAGGACGCCACATCATGCGTCGCAAGGATGAGGCGCCATCAGAACTCAGGATTGGGGCCATTGACGGCCCCGCTTTGGCAGTATGGCTATGGACCCGCAGTACCCTCTTGCACCGGCCTCGCTTCCCGCGCAGGCCGTTTTTTTGATTCAGACCCGGCTCGGATGTAGCGCTGGGTATGTGCTATGACGCCCTCATTAACGAGCTCATCACACGGGCTGGCCCTGTTGGTACTTGTGGGATTTTCCGGCTTACTTCTGGCAGGCGCTCAAACTCTGGTAAACACTATCGAGATCACCACTTCAAAACACTATGTAATTCCTCAGCCCAGGGCTGAATTCTTATCGCTTCGGGGTGAATACGAGCAGAGCCAGCGCTCCCATTCACCTCCTTTTTGACCTGTGCAGACTCACGGGCACGGTGTCACATTTCTTCATGGACCTGGCCATAGGCCAGCATCGCGAACAGCCCTGTACCACCGATAATGTTGCCGATGAGTACCGGTAAAATATGGTGGACCAATGCAGTAACGATGTTCATTTCCCCATTGAGCACCAACGTGAAAATTTCGTTTGAACCGGCAATCACGTGGGTAAAATCACCGGCGGCAATCAGCCAGGTAAACATCACGATAACCAACACCTCGGATCTTTTTGCCGAGGGCAGCATCCACACCAAAGCCGCTATGAAAAAGCCTGATGGAATACCACGTAGAAGTGTCTCGGCAGGGCTCAGCGTTGCCAGGTGGCGCGATATCTCCAGGATCGCCGTGAGGGTCTCCATGGTAAGGATGCCCCCGTGGACGCCGATGGCGGCGGTAATAAACGTGCCAAACAAATTTGCCGCAAGCACAATGCCCCAGAGACGTCCGGTACGATAGAAACGGTTGCGCGTAGGCTGGGCGAGAACCGGTAACACAACGGTTATGGTGTTTTCGGTAAACAGTTGGAGCCGGCAGAGAATCACCAGGACAAATCCCACCGTGTAGCCCAAGCTCTCAATCAGGGTCAGGTAGGGGTGAGTGGAACCAAGATTGGCACGGATAATTCCCTCGACAAGGACCGAGGTCGAAATTCCGATCCCGGCTGCCACACCGGACCACCAGAGGGACATTTTCGGGCGATTCAGCTCCTCTTCGCCCTCTCGATGAATGATGGAGTAGAGCGTCAGTGAAGTCAGGCCACCATGCTCGGCAACGGTATCACGCTCTTTCCGAGTCAGTGACTTTTCGCTCGGTGTCGGTGTCTGTTCGCGGGATTCGCGATCCGCGGCCTTGGCGCGAGACTCGTGCTCATCCGCGGCCTCCTTGGCTTTCCTTTCGGAGGAGGTATCCTGGTTGGCTTCCTCGTTACTCATTCAACTGTCCTTTAGCCATCCAGAAGCGGTTGTGTGGCTGCAACAGTGACCCCGCTGGAAGTTGTGTTCGTTGCCTATGATGATAGCTTAGATTCCTTGCCCGACCACTCTAACCGGGGTTTCCTGTTAATTCGCATACAGCGGGTGTACAAGTGCGCAATAACCTACTTAAGTAATACCAGTAGGACAGCTTTTGCCATACAGGATACCCGCCCATGAAACTCACCGAATTCATTCGAACCCATATGGAAGAAATCCTGCAGGTCTGGGATTACGATGCAAAAGCGATCCTGCCCACCCCCGACCTGTCACCAGAAGAACTCAGAGACCACGTTGAACAAATCCTGCTGGGTATAGTGGTAGAGCTGGAACGACCGTCGACCGGCCATGAGCGAGCATCCCATTTCAACCCTGAGCACCCTGACTGTATTGCTTCGGCCCGGATTCACGGTGTGGAGCGGCACAATCTGGGCGCCGACATCGTCCACGTAACCAGTGAATTCGGCGCGCTGCGGCTGACGGTAGCCCAGCGCTGGCTGAACTCCCTTGACACCATTGAACCGAGGGACATTGAGGATCTCAACCGGTTCAACCGCAAAATTGACAAAGCCCTGGCACAATCCGTTCAGCGTTATGCTCTAGAAAAGCAGAAACAGGGTCGGCTGTTTGAAACCATGCTGTCATCACTACCGGACCCCTGCTATATCCTGAACCTGGACGGCACCTTCATTTATGCCAACAGGGCGATGGCGGAATTATGTGATCTGACCGCTGATAAGATCCGTGGCAAACGCTTCGCTGAAATGCCACTCCCTGCGCACTACACGGACAAGAATCAGCTGGAAAAGGTGGTTCATCGAAAAGAGCAGATCCGGGGCGAAGTGGAGATCCAGTCAACTCAGGGTAACAAACGGTTCTTCGAGTACGTCTATGCGCCGGTGATAGATGACAAGGGGCAGGTGGAAGCGGTCTCCGGCATCGGTCATGACATTACCCTGCGCAAACAATCCGAAGCCAAAATCTGGCGCCATGCCAATTACGATTTGCTGACCAACGTGCCCAACCGTCGCCTTTTCAGGGACCGGCTGGATCAACACGTTGCGCATTCCGAACGTACCGGCGACCCGTTTGCCCTGCTCTTTATCGATCTGGACAACTTCAAGGTCATCAACGACCGGCTGGGCCATGATGCCGGTGACGAGCTGCTGAAGGATGCGGCCAAGCGCATCAGTGCCTGCGTACGGCAGTCGGATACGGTGGCGAGAATGGGGGGCGATGAGTTCACGGTTCTGTTGCTGGATACCGGCAATCTGGCCTATATCAAGGACATCGCCAGGAATATTCTGGCGGAACTGGACCGGCCGTTTCGTCTCGGTGATGATGAAGTGAAAGCGCCCGGCAGCATTGGCATCACCCTGTTCCCCGAGGACGGCCAGTCCGCCCAGCAATTGTTGAGCAATGCTGACCAGGCCATGTATCTGGCCAAGCAATCCGGGCGCAATCAGGTCTGTTTCTATAACCAGATCCTGGGGCATGCCCGCGATGCCCGCCACCAGTTGGTCGCCGAGCTTCGCCAGGCTCCGGCAAAGCGGCAACTGGAACTGTACTATCAGCCTATTGTGGAGCTGTCCAGTGGCCGCGTTGTGAAAGCAGAAGCATTGCTGCGATGGCAACACCCCGAGCGCGGCCTGCTGACACCAGGGAAATTTCTGGGGCTGGCAGAAGAAACCGGCCTGATGGGCGCCCTGGAGCACTGGGTCTTTGAAGAAACAGCCGCCAACACTGATCGCTGGACATCTCTGGCGGGTTTACCCTTCCAGATAGGCATCAATACTTCGCCCATGCAATTCACACGCAGCACCCAGGACGAATTCCTGGAGGCCGATCTGGACGCCCTTGCCCATTCCGGAGCCACAGTAATACTCGAAATGCCGGAAAGTGTATTCCTGCAGAGCATGAAGAATCTGGGAGAGCGTTTTTCCGAGCTCCAGAATGCTGGTGTCCAGCTGGCCCTGGACGACTTTGGTACCGGCCATTCATCGCTGGCGTATCTCAAGCGGTTTAATGTGAGTTATCTGAAGTTGGACCCATCCTTCGTGCAGAACGATAGTCCCGATTCGGGGGGCCAGACTATTGCCGAATCCATTATCGCAATGGCCCATAAACTGGGAATCCAGGTGATTGCGAAAGGTGTCGAAACCGCGGAACAGAAGGACTGGCTGAAAGAGGCCGGTTGCGACTTCGCCCAAGGACATTATTTTTCCACGCCCCTGCCGATGGATAAGTTCAGCGCTCTGTTACACAACGGTAGCCATCCTTCGGGGGTACTAAGCATAAACAGGCATTAAGTCATGGATACGACTAACCGCTCCCCCTCAACACCCCCGTTCAGAGTTCTACGGGCCCTGGCCGTTTTGTTCGCGCTGCTGGTCGTCGCGGTTATCGTTATTGAGCTGATGTCATGGAATTTCCTGAAGGGGCCCATCACCGAGCGCGTTGAAGCCATGACCGGCCGTGACATGGAGATCACCGGTGATATTGACGTGGGTCTCCTGCCCCGCCCCCACCTTGAGGTGGGCGAAATGAAGCTGGCCAACGCCGACTGGGCAAAGACCCCGGAAATGCTGTCCGCTGGGGGGCTTGAGCTTGAACCCTCCATCATCAGTCTGTTCAAAGGCGAACCGGCACTGAAATCGGTGACCATAACGGAACCCATCCTCAACCTTGAAAGCCGCGGGGGGAAACCGGGCAACTGGGTTCTGCCTGCAATGATGGACCAGGGTGAGAACGCGGGCGAGGAGGAAAGCTCGGGCCCGCCCCTAGCTGTCCAACAACTCAATATTCATGACGCAAAGATCCGTTACTTCACGCCCGGAACGGAGCGCCCGCAGGTTCTATCACTCGCCTCACTGACGCTGGCCGGTGACCGGTTATCCCTCAACGGGGAGGCCAGGCTGTGGTCGGAAGGCGAGCGCCTGGTTATGCCGGTCGAACTCTCGGCCGCCACAGATCCGGGGTTTGCCGATAGCCAGTGGGCGTTATCTGATATTCAGGCCCGGGCGGGCGAGGTCCGTATTGACGGCAACATCAGTGTGGACGCTGGTTCCAGCCCCCTGTCGGTAGCAGGGAACCTGCACTCACCCTCTATCAACGTCACTGATATCCTGGCGGCACTGCCTGAAGCTCAGGCAACCGACGAGCCCCCGGCTGTGTCCATACCCGTACTGCCAGACCTGCGGGGAGACTTCCGTCTCGCTGTCGATGAGCTCATCGTGGAGCCGACAACGTTCATCAATGTTGAGGCCAGGCTGCGCCCGGGCCAGCACGAGCTGACGCTGGAGACTCTGAGTTTTGACGTGGCCGGGGGCCAGGGCGAAGCCAGGGCCCGCCTGGTCAGCAACGCCGACTTCATCACCGCGAAAGCGGAACTCGACCTGCAACAAGTGGCACTGGATGGCCATAGCTCGGACGGAGAACCCACGACAATCCTGGATGCCGAGCTTGAACTCGGTCTCAGCGAATTGCAGCAGGCTGCTTCCCTTGACCTGCGAACGCTTCTGGAGCACCTCGACATTGACCTGGCCAGGGCGTTCTACCGGACGAAGAATCAGGACACGGGGGCTGGCAGTGACCTGGCCCTCCACCTGGAGCAGGCCGGAGAACCGCAAACACCGGTGCTCTCGATCACCGGAAGCTTCCAGGGCAAGCCGCTGGAAATGACCATCGAGGGCGCGCCCCTGCCGGAGCTGGCAGAAGGCGCCCAAAGCTATCGTTTACAGGCTCAGGCACAAAGTGGTGAACTGCTCGCCTGGGCGGATACACAATTGGGAGCGCTCCTGACGCCCGCAAGCTTCGCCGGCAACCTCGTGCTCCAGGGCGAGGGTGGTCAGGATCTGGGGGCCTGGATCGGGACACCTTTGCCCGCCCTGCCCGGGTACCGACTGTCGGGGCGGCTGACCCGTGACGGGGAGCGGTGGTCTGTCACCTCCCTTGAGGGACACGTTGGTGTCAGCAATCTGAGTGGCGAGTTCCTCTTCCAAACCACGGATCGGCCTGTAGTGAATGTTGACCTTGAGGCGGATCGCATTGATCTTGCCCAGTTTACGGCGGGAAACTCACAACCTGACCCGTCATCAGACGGCGGAACCGAGCCGGACAACGCTGGTTCGCCGCTGGCGGCGTTGCGCGCAATCGACGGCCAGCTGAACCTGCAGGCGGAAACGCTGGTGCTCCCGGATACACCGGAGCTGACGAACCTGAACCTGTCCGCCAGCCTGGATTCAGGCAGGCTCCAGATCGAGCCGCTGGACTTCAATATTGCCGGCGGCAGTTGGGGCAGCTCTGTGGCACTGGACGCAACCGACCAGCCTGCCTCTGGCACCATTGAGACCGAATTCGAGTCCATTGCCCTGAGCCGGTTCGGAGACACCTTCACGCCACTGGAGGATCGTCTGGGCACGCTTTCCGGGCAGCTTCACCTGGGTATTACCGAGTCCCTTGCGGTGGATCAGAAGGAGGATCTGATAATGCCCTTTATCGGTCGCCTCGTTTTCGAACCCTCGCAGCTGACGTTTACAGATTCGGAAGCCGAAACGGACTTCACCCTCAACCTGCAGACACAGGGTCTGGACGCTGGTGCGCAGACTTTTCATATCGATGGCGAGGGTGAGTATGACGGCTCGCCCTTCTCGCTACGATTTCGCGGAGACCAACTGTTAGCGGCCCGGGACCCGGACCGCCCCTATGCCCTTAAGCTTACAAGCGATGTGGTCGATAGCCGCATACAGGTCCAGGGCAGCATTCTGCGACCCTTGGCATTAAAGGGCCTGGATCTCGAGCTTGACGTTGAAGGCCCCAACCCAAACCGTTTGAGCCGTCTGTTGGGTCTCCCTCTGCCAGATTTGCCCCCCTACTCTTTATCCGGAGATCTTTCCTTCAAGGATGACCGCTGGACATTCAACAATATCGACGGGGACGTCGGTGACAGTGACCTGGGCGGACAGATCGCGCTCGATATCAGTTCGCGCCCTCCGCATCTGACGGGAAAACTGCACTCTGATTCCCTCGATCTTGCCGATCTTGGCGTACTGGCCGGTGTGGAACCGTCATCTGATAAACAGGATAGGCCGGAAAGCTCAAACGGCGACGATGGAGACCGGTTCGTGCTGCCGGACGAACCTCTGGTCACAGCTGCCTGGGAAAAGGTGTCCGCAGATGTCAGTTACCGGGGAAAAGCCGTACGGGCGGCGGACATCCCCCTGAGCGAGGTGGTCATCGACTTCAATCTTGCAGACGGCCACGCCCGGTTCGAGCCAGTGGGTTTTGGGGTTGGCGAGGGTCAGGTGGACCTCAACCTGGACATCGATTCCAGACTGACGCCCCCGGAAGGCACACTGCAGCTGGAGGTACAGGCGGTCAATCTCAGCAAGGCGATTGGTAGCTGGGAACTGGCCAGTGCCAGCGTGGGCACGGTCGCTGGTCAGGGCAAGTTCTGGGTGACCGGCGCCTCCATTGCCGAGCTGTTAGGCTCCGTCGACGGCGGCATGGTCATGCTGATGACCCAGGGCAAGCTGGACGCCCTGCTGGTCGAACTGGCCGGCCTGGATGCCGCCGAGTCCTTCGTGACCTGGATGGGTAGCGGGGGTACCGTTCCGATCGATTGCGCCTATGTTGATCTGAAAACCCGGGACGGTGTCGTCAAGATCGACACCCTGGCTGTCGATACCTCGGATACCAGCTTTACCGGTACAGGGACCGCGAACTTCGACAACGAACGCCTGGACATTACCCTTTTTTCTCACCCGAAAGATGTCAGCGCTTTGGCTGCAGGTACTCCGCTTCATCTCGGGGGCACGTTCAGTAACCCCGAGCCCGGGCTGCAAACTGGGGATCTGACCAAGCAGGTCGCCAGCAGTGCCGTTCTGGCTGCCGTGGCCACCCCGGTTGCTGCGCTTTTGCCGCTGCTTGACCTTGGCACGGGGAACGAGATTCCGTACTGCGAAGGACTGGCAAGCCGGTCTCTCGAGGCCATTGACGACAACCCGGGAGGTAATGATGAATCTGAAAACAACGATGGCTGAAACTCGTTACCTGGTGCTCTGGCTATTGCTTGTTAGTGGTTGCACCGTTTTCGATGGCTCCGGTATGGCAACACAGGATACCGCAGAGGCGGTGCGGCTAAAGGCGGTTCTGCTTGAGGCAGAGGACCTGGCCGGTTCTGCCATCGACATTACCATCGCTGATGGTGAGATCCTGCTGGAAGGCTTTGTGGAAACGGCCACTCAGCGGCAGCGGGCCGAAGATCTGGTGCGGGAAAACAGCAAACTGGACGATGTCAGTAATCAGATTGTGGTGAAATAGGGAGCCGCCACAGAATCAGTCGTCGCTCTGCTCGGCGCGGTTCTGCTCTTCCCGAACCGCATTCACAGCGTCGCTGGCAATCAGCCCCTCACTGGCTGCATGCTGCGCCATGGCTACGTTGTCGGCCGCCAGTATCAGGTCACAGCCGGCTTTACGGGCCTCCCGCGCGAGCCGGTCAATGGCTTCAGAGCGCTCGGTGGTGTTGCTGACATCGCGGATATAGATACCCAGTACACGGCCCGGATGTTCTTGCAGAATGTCGCTGTAGATCTCCGGGTCACGCTGCCCGGAATCACCCACCAGAACAAACCGCATGTCAGGATATATCTCCAGGATATGTCGAATCGCATCGTGCTTGTGCGCTTTGGCCCTTCGTGGCAGCAGGCTGCCGCGCTTCATTCCCCACTCCCGCAGGATCAGGATTGGCTTGTAGGGAAGTCGGTTACGGCGAAAAACCTCCACCAGCACCTGATAGATGCTCCAGGGCGCACGGGACACATAGAACAGGGGGTTTTCCTCGCCATCATCGCGGCCGGCATGGAATGCCTGATACAGGGCCGGCACACCGGGGAAGACCACCCGGCTTTCAGCTCCCTGAGCAAACAGGCGACACATCATCATGACCGTATTGGCAACACCGGTATAAACCACGGTATCGTCGATATCACTGATGACGCCATAACGGGCGCCCGGCAGAGGAGTAAAGAACTCGCCAGTGGTAGTTGCGCGCTCATCGACGGGGTTGTCCAATGACAATTCCATCTCATGCCAGGAAACATCCGACGGCATGATGCCCAGTTCCATGTCGACGCGAAAGTAGCCGTGCCGGTCAGTGTGGACAACGGTGTTGGTGTCCTTATAACGTATCCGGATGTGGGCCCCGACGATAGGCTTGCGAAGCAGCCTGCGAACCAGGTCAATGAGGTCCCGCCGCAGCCGGTCTTCCCGCCAGGAGGCGCCGAATTTCGGCTGCCGGAAAACCCGTCCGATCAGGAACACCCGATCGCGTGAGCCGTAACCCCGGTAGGCCTGTATGAACAGCCCACCCCGGCCATTGTCGCCCTTTACAGGCGCCGCCAGAATGTGGATGCCGCGGCGAAACGATCGCGCGTAACGGTGCAAGCGGCTCTTAAAGGACATCAAACCCTCTTTGAAAACAGTTACATCGGCCAGTCATCGGACAGCTTGCCTCTGATATCTTTTGATATCTTTAAGGTTACCTTCCATGGTCCTCATATTCATCCTTCTTTCGTTTTGGCCTTGTCGTTCTTGAGTAATGACGTGCCCAAACGGTGAATAATAGCCTGAACCAGTTCTGTTCGCGCCCTACGCTGGTCCCGTTTTACCTGCTCAAGGTTAATGCCGCCCATTCGGGACCGGTATCTGGCCGGTATACTTCCCTCGCACGAGTCGCCGGTTTTTGGGCCGGATGCGTCATCATTATCGCGAAGAGCTAACGGATTGCTACCGTGAAAGTACTTCATTTCTTCTGAAATCAACATGTCTCTGACCTCCCTGGCCCCGTACCTGGTAGCGGAGCGCGCTGGTTATCTGTAGGTTCAGGTACATGCTAATATTGTTCTAAACTGCAAACTATTCCCTAAAATCGAGTACTGACTTTGCAAAAACGGACAGGCAAGCAACCCGACAAATCTTCCGTTACCTCCCGGAAAGCCCGAAGTCATCTGGCGTGGAGTGACTTTGAGACTGTGCTCGCAATCGCGAATGCCGGCTCGCTCTCCGGTGCATCCCGTGCACTGGGCGTAAGCCATGCTACGGTTTTCAGACGGCTGGGCGATATTGAACAGCGCCTGGGGGTGGCTCTCTTTGAGCGAAGCCGAACCGGGTACCGGCCAACACTTGCAGGAGAAGAACTTGCCGACACCGGCAGAATTATGGACGAAGCTGCCCTGGCTGCCGAACGTAAAGTGGCCGGCCGTGATCTGGAGCCCAGTGGAGAGATCTGGACCACCACAACGGACTCGCTGCTGATGGGCCTGTTGGCGCCTTTGTTCACGCAATTCCGGGACAAGTATCCGGGCATCGTGCTGGACGTTGCGGTTTCCAATCAGTTGTTCAATCTCACCCGCAGGGAGGCAGACGTAGCCATTCGCCCCTCCAATCGGCCCCCTGAAAACCTGATCGGCCGCCCGCTCACAAACATTGGCCAGGCGGTCTACGCTCACCGAAGCCTTGGCCTGACCCCGGGTTCGACCATTGAAGCTCTGGGCAGCCAACCGTGGATCGGTGCAGGGCCACGCCTGCAGGACTCAGCGGTGGACCAGTGGATGAGCAGCAATTCACTGAAGGAAGCCTGTGTCTACCGCGTTGATACGCTGGTGAGTATCCTCAGTGCCGTTCGCTCTGGTATGGGGCTGGCCGTGATGCCCTGCTATCTGGCGGATGAAGATCCTGACATTGTTCAACTGACCGACCCCATCCCCGAACTGCAATACGGCCTGTGGTTTCTGATGCACCCGGACCTGCGTGGTGTAGTGAGGATTCATGCACTGATGGATTTTCTGACAGAGGCTGTCCGGGCGCAGCAAGAGCGGCTGGCCGGACGGTTATTGGTTTCAGGTTTATCTCACTAAGTGCGCTAGCGAACAGACCAGGCTAAGCCGCAGGCCTATTCTGATTCCAGATGAGGCGACGGAGCTGCCTGAACAGGACGTTGCATCATGCGCTTCAGGGACGGGGGCGCAACCACTATCAGGGATTCAGACGCAAAGGAACCTAGCCATGAACAATATCGTTTATATCGTCGGTGCCGTGGTTATCGTTTTGGCGATTCTTTCTTTTCTGGGCTTTCGTTGAGCCGGGGCTGAAAGGCGCAGTCTTTTCGATTCGCCTTTACAAAACCCATGACGCTATCTGCCGTCAGTTTGAACGTTGGCGATATATCCATTCCCGCACTCTTTAGCGCTTTCGCAGCCCATTTGTTACTGGTATTGAGCAAGTGGTATCGGCCTTCGCCATCAAAGAATTGGCTGTTGCCGTAGAGGCCGCGCTTGAGTTCCAACAGGCTTCCATCGCCATCCCGGGTAAAGCTGTTAGAGAGGTACCGCGCCAGAGACTTTATTTCGTCAGTGTTGAGACAGGTATGAACCACCCTACTCGCCGGGAAGTACTCAGTGGGAGAAGCCGGCAGTGCGACAACGTGGACGACAGCCCCGCGCGACCAGACGATAGCCCGAAGAGTCACCCCTATTGTAATCTCCGGTGCCTGATAGAACCCCTCATCACCCCAGCCGATTTCGTAGTACTCAGCCCCGGCAAACCGCTCCCTGAGCTCCGGGATCACAGTGTTGAGTTCTTCAGCGGCTACCGCAATCCCCACGTGCCAGCCATGGCTCACCACGTACAGCTTGCTGGTACGGGGACTGTCAGCGGTGACTTCGGGCTCAACAACATTGGGTTTTGCGGAGCACCCGAAAACAGCAAACAACATGAAAATAAGGCCGGCTGCTTTCATTCTGATGTCCCTTTGAGTCAGAGTGTGTAGATTACAGACAGCGTGGTGTTATGAAATCTTTCGGAATCTCGTTACTGCTGGTTTTTGCGCTGGTGTCTGGCTGCGCAAGCATTGATCCTCTCGAACGTTACCAGGATACCGGCTCTGCCACAGTCCTGCCGCAAACCTCCTATCATACGGACATTGTGGCCCATGACGGGACCGTTCTCAGGGCAACCGTGTTTCAGCCAGCCCTGCAGCCGGGTGTCACAGCTCCCATCATTATCCATACCCATGGTTTCGGTGCCTTCCGCGCGCCCCGTCGCTTCTCCATTTATGGCCAACTGGTGCTCTCCGGGCAGGCTGCAATGGCCGCGTGGGACTCGGGTTACTGGGTGATATCCTACGATCAACGGGGCTTTGGAGACAGTGAAGGCAAGGTGCAACTGATGGACCCGGACTACGAGGTGCGGGACTTCATCACGGTGCTTGACTGGGCCGATGAGCACCTGCCCCGGGTTAGCCGGGCGGCTGATGGCGATCCCTTTCTGGGCGCCATCGGCGAGAGCTACGGGGGCGCTGTTCAGATTCTCGCCAGCATGGAGGACCCACGCCTTGACGCCATTGTGCCCATCGCCACCTGGTATAACCTGCAGGAGGCACTGGCACCCAACGATGTCGTCCAGAGCTTCTGGCCGTTCGCCCTGGATTGGCTGGGCACCCTCGGTAGCGGCTTTGATTTTGACCTGATCAACGAAACCAGTTACCAGGCCGCCCTCTCCGGTAATATCGATAGCACCACCACCCTGAACCTGTACCGGCGCAGCCCCGCTGAGTATTGCGCCGGCGGCCAGGGCATTCAGGCCGATGCGCTGTTCATCCAGGGTCTGCGTGACGTGCTGTTTCCTCTTAACCACGGCCTGGCCAACTGGAACTGTGCCCGCGAGGCCGGGCAGGACGCGTATCTTGTGGCGATCCAGGACGGTCACATAATGCCCTGGCCCCTACAGACGTTTTCCGGAATGCCGCTTTTCAACACCCAGACGGATGTCCGTTGCGGCCCCTATGAGACCACTGCTATTGCGATGGTGCTGGCATTCTGGGACGAAAAACTCAAAGGCATAACTGCCTCGCGCCCCCGGCACTGCCTGACCTTTGGCTTCGGCGAACCCATGCCTTCGGCTGACTTGATTCTGGAACCCGGCGGTGAGGTTTTCAGGGTGCCCGAAACCCCGGTAAAACTTGCGTTCAGCGGAAGGCTGGAGATACTGCTGCAGCCCTGGGACTGGTTGCGGGGCTGGTTCACCCCGGCAACCAGCGTGCCCCCGGCGGCAGAGCAGCCCGTGACGGGAGGTGCTCTGAGGCCGGCATTTATTCCCCTTTACCGGGCCCGGGAAGGGGATTTTCTGGCGGGGGTGCCTCGCCTAAAACTTGAAACCTCTACCCAACCCGCCGGGCAAGAAGGCGTATTGTTTGCGGGCCTCGGCGTGCGCCGGCCCGGGTCACCGGCCATTGAGGTGATTCATGAGCAATTCACCCCCGTACGCGTTCCCGCCGTTCAGGACACCGCCATGGCGGGCGTGGTGTACCCCCTGGCCGCTGACGAGACACTGGGCCTGGTGCTGCAGGGGTTTACCGGGGCTTATTTCAGTCGCGGGAAAGGCTGGGGAGATCAGGCCCGGGTTGGCGGCTCGGTAACGTTGCCATTGCATCGTCCGCCTGGCGAGCCGGGCGCGCTTCAGTACATCCACATCAATGGCAGCCCTTGAAGTCCGGAAAATGGGGGTCAAACTAACATAACACCTTTGGTCTTTTCCGAATTCCAAACCGCAAGGAGGCGTAAAGCGTGAGCGAACTGAACATCGCCCTGGCACTGGTCGGCGCGACCGTCCTGATCATGGGGCTGGTTTCCCGGCCCCTGAACCGAAGTATCCTTTCGCTGCCGTTGCTCGCCTTTCTGCTGGGGGTGCTGGCAGGCCCGGTATTGGGCTGGCTGCACCCCGCTGCCTGGGGGCCTGAGATGAAAATCCTGGAGGAAGTCGCCCGGATAAGCCTGGGGGTCAGTCTCATGGGTATCGCCCTGCGCCTGCCGCCTAGATTCGTGTTCGACCACGGTCGTACTCTGGCGGCTATTCTGGTGCTCGGAATGCCCCTGATGTGGCTAATAAGCAGCGGGTTGGCACTGGGATTTCTCGACGTGGCGCTAATGACTGCGCTTATGCTGGGAGCCTCAGTGTGCCCTACCGACCCGGTCGTCTCCAGTTCAATTGTCACAGGCGGGGTGGCAAACGAAAACCTGCCTGGCCGTTTCCGCCATACCCTGTCCGCAGAGGCCGCCCTTAATGACGGACTGGCTCTCCCCCTCGTCATGTTGCCGATTCTGCTGATCAAGAGTTCGGACACCGCGCTACAGGAGTGGGTTGTCCACGTTCTCGGCTGGCAAGTGCTGGGGGCGGTTGTGATCGGCGCCCTGCTGGGCTACCTGGCGGGTACAGCCCTGCGCGTGGCAGAGGCACGCGACCTGATCGACCAACCCTCTTTCCTGGTGACCACCCTGGCGCTGACATTACTGGCCCTGGGTGCCGCTAAACTTCTGGGTACGGACAGCATTCTGGCGGTGTTTGTCACCGGCATTGCCTTCGATCAGCGGGTGGACGGCAAGGACCGTAGTGAAGAAAGCGAAATTCAGGAGGCGGTGAACCTGTTCCTCACCCTGCCAGTATTCATGCTGGTAGGACTGATGATCCCCTGGTCTGACTGGCTGAACCTGGGCTGGGGCGGGCTGGGGCTGGTGCTGGCGGTGCTGATACTGCGCCGCCTGCCGGTGATACTGCTGCTACGTCCTACCATCCGGGTTTGGCGGGACCTGCCCGTAGCCCTTCTGGCTGGCTGGTTCGGGCCAATTGGCGTGGCAGCGGTTTTCTACGCAATGCTGGTATACCACGAGACCGGCAATGAAACGGTCTGGGTGGGCGCCAGTCTGCTGGTGGCTGCCTCGCTGGTGGTGCATGGCATGACTGCCGCACCGGTAGCGAAGTACTACGGCCGTCGCTATGGGAAGCGTTAGAGACCTCTGAAAAGGCGCCTTGTAACCCCGGCCCGACTGGCCGGGGATATTTTGCAGGGTTTCTGGTGAACGCCTGGCGTGGTTATGAGCAGGAACCGCAGCAGAAATCCTTACCGTGCTCGCCTTTATTCTGAGCTTCCTCCTGGCTGGCCTCAACATTTTCGTTTGAACCGGCCCCTTGCGACGCCGATTCGGTTTCTGTTTCCTCTTTTTTAACGATGTTCAGAAATGACAATGACATGGGAGTTCCTCTATGGCGGACAGTTAAATATATTTCACATGAATGTTATAACTACCCACGGGTCTGGTCAAGCATCTATGATGAGATAAACTACGGGCGCTCCTGGTTGAGCAGTGCTTCGAAATCGTCCTGGCGCAGGGGCCGGGAGAACAGGAAACCCTGGGCATAGTCGCAGCCGGCCCGGGTAAGGAATTGCAATTGTTCGTCTTTCTCAACGCCCACCCCAACAACCCGGATGTCTATTGCGTGAGCCATAGCGATTATGGCCTCCAGGATACGGTCGGCATCGCCACCCTGACCGGCGTTATTGATCAGCTCTCTGTCTACCTTGATGCTGTCCATCCTGAACTCTTGAAGAGCCC
The DNA here is from genome assembly GCF_008795955.1 of Marinobacter denitrificans. GTDB lineage: Bacteria > Pseudomonadota > Gammaproteobacteria > Pseudomonadales > Oleiphilaceae > Marinobacter > Marinobacter denitrificans. The sequence goes on along the minus strand of NZ_VMHN01000007.1, from coordinate 178,321 downwards.
TCAGCGAGAACGGCTCCATTCCAAAATCGTCGATGGCCAGGTGCAGTCGCAACCCGGCCAGGCTGAAATTTTTCACTGGGTCGAAGCCAGAGGCACGAATATTGTTGAGGGAGGCAGGTGTGAGCTCCATGATGATCCGGCTCTCATTGAGATCAGCCTGCGTCAGACGTTCTTGCCACTGGTCCACAAGACTTCGGGTAAAAAAGGAAGCCGGTGATTCGTTGATGTTGATCGGAAAGGCCTCACCATTAAGGTGGCGCCACCGGAGTGAACAGTTTACTGCCTGTGCCAATACATAGCTGTTAATGCTGTCCGTCATGCCATTTTGTTCAGTAACGCTAAGAAAGGCAGACGGAGGCAGCAGACCCTTGGTGGGATGATTCCATCGGAGCAAAGCTTCAGCCCCGGCTATCGCGCCGGTGCGGAGATCAATAATAGGCTGATAGTAAACCTCCAGTTGGTTCTCGCTGAGAGCATGGTCCAGCTCCCTGTTCAACCGCATATGCTCCGACTCGCTATGCGCCATCCAGGATTCGTAGACCTGGACCTGGTGCCCTCCCTGCTCTTTGGCGGCGTACATGGCCTGATCAGCATTGTGCATGAGCTGGTCAACATCTCTGGCGTCATCAGGGAAAACCGTCAGGCCAATACTGCCGGAAATGTGTACCCGGTGGGAATCGACGTCAAACACCCCTTCAAGATTGGCAAGAAGAGCCTTGGCGGTTTGCATCGCGCCCTCCCTGTCTGTCTCCTTCAGGATCAGGGTGAATTCGTCCCCACCCAGCCGTGCCACGGTGTCCATTGCACGTACGTTACTGCTTATTCGTTCAGCCACCTTCGCAAGGAGCTGGTCACCGCCCCTGTGGCCGAGCTGGTCGTTGGCCTGCTTGAATCTGTCCAGATCGATGAAAAGCAGCGCAAATGAGTTGCCCCTTCGTTCGGCTTCAAGCAGATTCTGCTCAAGCCGGTCAAGGAACAGCCGCCGATTGGGGATACCGGTAAGCGAGTCATAATTGGCGCTGGTCCACACCTGATGCTCCGCCTGTTTGCGTTCTGTGATGTCCCGAGAGGTCTTGGCGATGGCTTCTACTTCGTGCTGGTCGTTAAACACCGGAACAAGCTGGCAATCAAAGTATCTCCCGGAGCCAGAGGGCAATGGGCAATGGAACTCCCTGCGCTGGAACTGGCCAGTAATAACGGTTTCGGCAATTGCATCTTCCAGATCTGTTGCAAAACCCAGGCTCAGTTCAAGCGGGGTTTTGCCAATAGCCTCATGGACCTGCGTGCTGGCCAGATCAGCCATCGGATGGTTGAGAAACAGGACCTTGGCGGTGGGATCGAATATGGCGGAGGGATCAGGCGAAACTTTCAGCATGGCTTCAAACAGGCGTGTTTGCTGTTCCTTACGAAGGGAGTAACTTGCCACCGAGTCGGAGATCAACTGATCAATAGCCTCGACGAAACGTAGCAATTCACCAATGTCGTCGGTGGTAAGACCCTGCTCCGCTTCACGCCAGTCCTGCATCACCCGCACCCGAAGGGCTCGCAGCTCCTGTATCATCTGAAGCATGGAGAGGCCTTGATTATGGCGCTCTGAACCATGCTTTTCAGCAGCGATCGAAACCGAGGAATTGGCGTTGCCTTCCGCTATGCGCGCCAAGTCTCGATCGGTCTGGCGGGCCTTGAGGTCTTCAGTGATGAATTCCAGCATTTCACGGGCATGGTCTTCAAGAGCGCGGGTGTCCTCACCCCGCAATTCCGGCGCAATTTCCAGCGCGGCCTCTTCCCAATCCTTAAGAAGTTGCTCCATTTCCGCATGTATAAACTGAACCAGCTTCATAGCAAGGGGCCTCCTCCTTGATTGGCCATTGGATGCGAACGTAGTTCCTGGCAGAGTTCCTGGCCGTCAGCATCTGGGGCCCGCGTAGCCCGTAAAACATGATTTCGGAAAGCGATGTCAGGGTATATACAAAAAAAATACATACTGAGTATATTTATGGGCACCAGTTGGGGCAACTCTTTGAACGCATAGAAGGCTCGCGTTCTGCAAAAAAAATCTCGCCATGCTGGAGTTTGGAGGGAGGCGCAATGGTCCCGGGAGGCGTTGCTCCCGGGGACCATGATCACTAATGTCAGGGGCGCGCTTCGAGGACGATATTGAACGGCGTTTCCGCTGCTCTGCGTACGGTACTGAAACCACCATCTCTGATAACTTCGGTGAGCTTACGCTGGCCAGCCTGGGCCCCAAGCGCGAGACCGGTATTCTGCGCCAGCGCGGTGGGCACGCAGATACTGGTTGAGGCAGCATAGAACAACCGCCCTACCGGATTGAAATTGTCGCTGAGCTCATCGGCAGCCATAGGCTCAACCACCATCCAGGTACCATCCGGCTTCAGTTGCTCAAAAACGTGAGCGGCCGCCCCGACTGGGTCTCCCATGTCGTGCAGGGCGTCAAAGCAGGTTACCAGATCAAAGTCACCCTCTTCGAAATCCCCTGCCGTCGCCTGCTCAAAGCGCACCCTGCCCGAGTCCAGGCCGTGCTCCTCACGATGCGCGTTTGCTGCATCAATGGACCCGCCGTGGAAGTCGTATCCGACAAATGTCGAGTTGGGAAACGCAGCCGCCATCAACAGCGTGGAATGGCCATGACCGCAGCCAAGATCCGCCACCCTGGCTCCGCGTTCGAGTTTGTCGAGCACGCCATCCAGCGCCGGCAGCCAGGTCTGAACCAGATTATGCATGTAGCCCGGGCGGAAAAACTTGGCAACCGCGCAGAACATGCAGTGGGCCTGGTCACCCCAGGCGACCCCCTCCCCCGTCCGAAAACCCTCACGCACCTTGGGCTCGTTTTCAAAGGTAGTGAAGGCGTTCTCGAAGCCACCGATCATGTAAACCGGGCTGTCTTCATCCGCAAACACCATGGCTTGTTCCGGAGGTAGCCGGAAGCGCTTGGTTGCCTGGTCATATTCCAGGTAATTCGAGGCTGCATGGTGGGCCAGCCATTCGCGCAGGTACCGCTCTGAACAGCCGGTTCGCTCAGCAAGTTCAGAAGACGTTGCAGGCCCTCCCTGCTGCAACTCCCGATACAGGCCAAGCTGATCGCCAATCTTGACCAATGCCGCGCTATAAGCGCCACCAAGATCCCCCAGTACCTGCCCCACAAAAGCATTGAGCTTGTTTTCGTCAAATGATTGAATCGCTTCCATGAACTTTCTCCCATTAATTATAAAGGTATGACGTTGTCGCAACGGACAGCTCTATATTGGGAGAACTCGTCTTCTGGCTGAATGATCATCCGTCCGGCGTTTATGACTGAATTACCGAACCTGTTGAAGGGACCGTTCACGACGCCACATTGCAGGGGGCTGGCCGACAGCACGCTTGAAGCTCCGGCTGAAGGCTTCTTCTGACTCGTACCCCACTTCACGGGCGATGGTGATCATCTTGGCGTTGCTTTCCACCAGCAGGTTGGAGGCAACCTGCATGCGCCAGCATCTCAGATACTGCATGGGAGGCTGCCCGACCAGTTCGACGAACCGGTCCTGCAATGCGGAGCGTGACAAGCCGGCATGACTTGAGAGCTTTTCCAGTGTCCATGGTTCCGCGGGCTGTCCGTGCATCACACTGAGCACCCGGCCCACGTGCCGATCACGCAACGCAGCGAGCCAGCCTGTCTGGCTCTCTGGCATGGTGCAGAGATGGAGCCGGATGAGGTCAACGAACATCATTTCACTCATCCGCTCCAGAACGGCTTCACCGCCAGGTCGGGCACTGCGGGACTCAGTTTCTGCGAGCCTGGCGAGCTGGCCAGCCCAGCTGTCTACAGACAGCTCGCTGGCGCGGGCATGTATGAGCCTTGGCAGCGCGGAAAGCAGAGGATTGAAAGGGCCACGGTCGCAACCCAGAAAACCGCACAATAATGTCGCGCTGGGTGGATCGGATACGCTGTCGGGGCAAGGCATCACCGGTTGAATGTGCCGGTCATCCTGTTGACGAACCATGAACGGTAAGCCTTCCCGTTTCTTCAGGTTCGCCATCAGGAATGGGAGATCCGGCTCTGCACGCAAGCCGGGAACACTGGACATCACGTGGGGGTCACCGTGGGGAAAGAGAATGACATCCCCCGCATTCATCTGGAACTGGGGCTCCCCTGTTATACCGGCCCAACAGGTTCCGCCCAGTACAATATGATATTCCATCATGTGTTCAGAGGCCGGCATCACGGCACTGGAAATCAACATGGCAGCAGGCGCTTCGGTTACCCAGGCTCCCACACACTCGACATTGAAAAACAGCGCTCCGCGCAGGCGAATGCGGCGAAGTAACCCGGAAAGCACATCCTCACTCATGATTGTTGCTCCGGCTGGTAACAGTTGCGCAGATCAACCTCTGAGTACCTGACCTGCTCCCATTCAACCATAACCGGGCAAAGAAATCGCTTTCCTATATTATTCTGTCTGCCAGCGCTTGCATCCCCAATGAAATGGCAACCAGGATTCCGGCAGCGGCAAGGCTGGCAGTCACCGCATGGCGACGCCAGACATCTTCCGCCCGACGGCCGAAACGCAGGATCAACCATGCCAGGCCATAGTAGCGGATACCGCGGGCAATCAGGGCCGCCAGCACGAACAGGTAAATCGGATAGCCCGACACGCCAGCGGTAATCATGGCGATCTGGAAGGGAATGGGCACTATGCCTATGGCCAGTATGGCCACAAATCCGTACTGATCGAAGAACGATTGAAATGCCTGGTAACTGCTCTGCATTCCCATGCTCTCAATGAACCAGGTACCTACCGACTGATACAGGGCCATGCCCACCCCATAACCCACCAACGCTGCTGCGAGACAGCCAAGTGTGGTGGCTGCGGCCAACCGCCAGATACGATCCCGGTTGATCGCCATAAGCGGGATGAGCACCACTTCGATGGGTATTGGTACGATAATGGTTTCAAGAAAGGACACCACCGCCAAAAGCCACATCATGTGGCTGGAGCCATTGAGGCGTTGAAACCAACGCTGTGCACGTCTGGATTGGAAGTTCATGGGGCCGGGCGCTCCGTCCTATGGATCGATACGGCGATAAACCGCTTCCAGCATGCTGTAAATGCCAAAAGCAAACAGACCGAAGGCCACCAGTACCAGCAGGGACTGGCCGAATGTCTGGCTCCGCACTGTACTGAAAACTTCCGCAATGCCACCGGCTTCATCAGGGTCCACCTGGTAAGCGGCGATGATAAAGAAGCTCCCCACGATCACGAAGACCACCCCACGGATGATCAGACCAAACCGGCAAACGGGATAAGCCCAATATTTGATATCGATCGGCATATTGAAGTGGCGATCAAACTTCGTTTTCACTGCCTTGACCCCGTGGGCAACGCCTACTCCCACAAGCGCCACCCCTACCCCTCCGACCAGCCAGCGGCCGAAGGACTGACTCATCAACCAGGTAGCGGCGTCTTTGGAGCCGCTCCCCGAGTCCCCGGAGGAATCACCGAGGGTGAGAAGCAGGCTGGCTGTAAAAACGGCGAGCATGGTATGAGATATGGCGCTTACGAAGAGACCGGCCCGGATAAGGATGCCCTTGGCATCCGTGCCGTGGTGGTCGGCATCCTTGACCGCCTGGATGCCGCGCCACAGCCCAAACCCCAGGAGACCTACAACCATGATGCCGAGGAGCACGTCACCCCAGGGAGCAAGCATAAGGCGCTCCAGGGCACCACGGCTACCGGTAGTCTGGCCGCCTTGCCCAAACGCAGCCAGAGCCGCCAGCCCGCCTACCAGAAGATAGACAATACCTCGTGCTCCATATCCTGCCCGCGCCAGGACGATAATCGCATCGCGGTGATCCGGGTTGCTCCTGCTGGTCGCCATAACAATTCCCTGTTTACGCTGGCAGTATGTGGGGGACGGAACCTACACAATAACTGAGCTACTATCTTAACTCTAGTTGACGGACGGAGACTATCAATGAACCGCGTTGCTATCATTACCGGCGCCAGCCGGGGTATCGGTGCCGCTACGGCAAAGCTGCTGGCATCCAGGGGTTACGCGGTTTGCGTCAATTTTCGCTCCCGGGTTGAACAGGCTGAAGCTGTGGTTGCAGAGATTGTGGCGAGTGGCGGTAAAGCCCTTGCCTTTCAGGCGGATGTCAGCGTGGAGAAGGAAGTGGCTGCCCTGTTTGATGCTACGGAACAGACCTTCGGGCCGGTTACGGAGTTGGTGAACAACGTGGGCGTGCTGTTTCATCAGTGCCGGTTGGTGGATATGGACGTGGAACGATTTGCCCGGATAATGACAACCAATGTCACCAGTTGCTTTCTCTGCTGCCGCGAGGCTATGCGGCGAATGCCGGACGGCGGCGCCATCGTGAACGTCTCGTCCCTCGCTGCTCGTACCGGCTCGCCTTTCGAATATACCGATTATGCGGCCTCAAAAGCCGCCATGGACACTCTTACCAAGGGGTTGTCTGCGGAGGCGGCGGAACGGAATATACGTGTAAACGGCGTCCGCCCCGGGTTTATTCACACCGACATCCACGCTGACGGTGGCGAGCCCGGTCGTGTTGAACGCCTGACGCCGTCCATCCCCCTGAGACGTGGCGGCCAGCCCGAGGAAGTCGCCCAGGCGATTGCCTGGCTGTTGTCGGAGGAATCTTCCTATGTGACCGGCTCATTGCTGGATATTGCCGGTGGGCGGAAATGATGGGATCCCTTCCCGCCTGGCTGCCCATCGAATCAACCCAAGCTACCATCAGCATTATCCTGTTGGGCGCCATTCTGTCCGCCAGCATTTTCGCCGATACCATTGCTCGTCGTACCAGGGTGCCCCGCATCTCCATTCTTATGTTGGTGGGCATTGGTATCGCTTTCGTGCAGCAAGTGTGGATTGGCAATCAGAACGGTGATTTGCTGGGCGGGCTGAGTGAGCCCCTGATACAGGTAGCGCTGGTGATGGTGGCTTTTCTGCTGGGTAGCGAATTGAAGCTGGACCGGCTACGCAATACCGGGCCGTTGATTCTGATCATTTCACTGTTCGTGATAATCGGTGGGGGCCTGGTGGTTGGCGGTGGCCTGCTTGTTCTGGGGTTTCCCCTTGTGGTTGCAGTATCGCTGGCAGCCATTTCAGTAGCGACCGACCCGGCCGCCGTCAGTGAATCGGTTCGTGAGAACGGCAAATCAGGCCTGTTACCCAGGATACTGCTGGGGATTGTCGCTATTGATGATGGCTGGGGCATCGTTGTTTTCGGGCTGAGTATGGCTGTTCTCGGCTGGCTGGTTGGCGGTGACGGTCAACAGGCCTTGCTGCATGCCTTCTGGGAAATGGGCGGGGCCATAGTGATAGGGACAGCTATTGGCCTGCCAGCGGCCTGGCTGACCGGGCGCCTCAGGCCCGGAGAGCCCACTCAGGTAGAAGCAATCGCAATAATCCTGTTACTCACCGGGCTGTCCTCATTACTGGGTGTGTCTGCTTTGCTGGCGTCCATGGTCGCCGGTAGCCTGGTCGCCAACCTGTCCCATCACCATACCCGCTCGTTCCGGGAGATTGAGCACATTGAATGGCCGTTCCTGGTGTTCTTCTTTGTGCTTTCCGGAGCAAGTATTGATCTGTACAAGGTGGATGATGCGATACTGCTGACCATCGCCTACCTTTCACTACGACTGGCCGGCCGGGTGTTAGGCGGCCATCTTGCAGTGACAGTCAGCCGGGCCAGGCACGAGTCGCTGCCCCGGAATATTGGCCTGGCGCTGACCCCTCAGGCAGGTGTGGCGATTGGTATGGCATTGCTGGCAGCGGAACGATTTCCGGAATTCAGCAACACCATTCTGCCGGTGGTGGTTGCCTCAACCATTATTTTCGAGCTGATCGGCCCGGTGCTGGTGAAGCGGGTTCTGCATTGAAGAAAAGGAGATTCTTATGAAAACGATTGGCCTTCTTGGCGGCATGAGCTGGGAATCCACCCAAACCTATTACCGATTGATCAATGAGGGTGTAAAGACGCGACTTGGCGGCCTGCATTCCGCAAAACTGGTGCTTTTCAGTGTCGATTTTGCCGAGATTGAGGCGCTTCAACATAAGGGAGACTGGGCGGAAACAGCCCGAATCCTCTCCCGGGCCGCTCAGTCGCTTCAGAATGCGGGGGCGGGCTTCCTGGTGATTGGCACCAACACCATGCACAAAGTGGCGCCGGAGATTGAACAGGCCATTGATATTCCCCTGCTCCATATTGCCGATGCGACTTCCAGGGTGCTCGCCCAAGACGGCATCACCCGCGTGGGGCTTCTGGGCACGCGTTTCACCATGGAGCAGGCGTTTTACCGCAACCGCCTGGAAGCCGCAGACATTGAAGTGCTTGTTCCGGATGACGCCCAGCGAAACACGGTTCATCAGGTTATCTACGAGGAACTTTGCCAGGGTGAAATCAATCCGTTGTCCCGCGAGGCGTATCTCGACATTGTCGCCTCACTGGCGGAGCGCGGCGCACAGGCCGTTATTCTTGGCTGTACCGAAATCGGCCTGCTGATCCGGCAGGCCGATACGCGCGTTCCGCTTTATGACACAACTGAAATTCATGCTGCACAGGCGGTTGAGCAGGCTCTTGCTGGGCCCCCGTACGCTTAGGAAAAGGCAACCTTCAGACCGATGCCCATCATCAGCAACGCAAAGAGGTTGTTCTGGGCCCTCTGGTACCTGGAATTTTCCGCAGGGAGGGCCCATAACCAGCGGCCCATGAGCGCGTAACCAATATCGAAAGCAAAACCGGTTAATACCAGTACCAACGCCAGAATGGCAAATTGGCTTGCCACTCCGGAAAGTTCCGGGTTGATGAACTGGGGAAGCAGCACCGAGCAGAAAATCAGGGATTTTGGATTGAGCAGATTGGTGGCCAGGCCTCGGTGTAAGGCAGGCAGATAACCGCGGCTCACCGAGCCGACCGTTGCCCCGGTGCTTTGAGCAGGCAAATCGCCGGCCTTACGAAAAAACTGCCAGCCCAGGTAGATCAGATAGGCAGCTCCCGACAAGCGAACGGTATGGTAAGCCCAGGGTTGTGATTCGAAAAGCGCAGCGAGCCCCACGGCTGCCAGCAAAACGTGGAGGGATCTGGCCACGGCGAGGCCCACCGCAGTGGCAATGGCGGATCTTACCCCCTGGCTGACAGTCGTGCCCAGAATAAGAATCATGTCTGGCCCCGGCGCGAGATATATCGCTACAAGGGCCAAAAAAAACAAAAGAAGCTCAGTCACTTCAGCATTGCTCTCGCGGGAATAAACACCTTGAGTATACCGCTGCCCTGGTAGCGAAGGGTTGCTTTGTGAGCCAATGGATGCTTTAAATTTGGTATCCAAAACCAATTTCAGGCGATTTATAAGTTAATCATGCCAAAACACAAGTTAGACCGATTCGACCGGAGAATTCTGGAGGCGCTACAGAGGAACGGCCGCTTGCCCAATATCGATCTGGCTGCGGACATCGGCTTGTCCCCTTCCCCCTGTTCACGCAGGGTCCGTCAGCTTGAGGAATCCGGAGTCATCAAGGGGTACAGTGCGATTCTGGATCAGGAGCAAGCCGGTCTGGGGCTTACGGTGTTCGTAGGCATCAAAGTGGAGCGACATCGTGAGAAAGAGGCGGAGACCTTTCGCGAGGCGGTCAGCGATTTACCGGAAGTGGTGATGGCCCACCTTGTTTCCGGTGAGTCCGATTTCCTGCTGCAGGTGGTCGTTCCGGATCTCCGATCCTACGAAAACTTCCTAACCAGGACGTTACTCAAGATACCGGGCATCAGGGACATTCGCAGTAACTTTGCGATTCAGACCGTTAAACCTCTCTCGCCGCTACCACTGACACACCTGCCGGACTAAAAACCTGCCGCCGGACTGTGCAGTTTTTCATCATCAGGTTTCTGTTATTTTGATGAATTCAACGCCCATGGCACAAGGAGGGTTTCGCCATGCATGCCCCATCAAAGTTCTCGTTAATCAGCGTTTTGTTTACCGCCGGCCTTCTTCTGCAAGGTTGTTCCGATAGCGGTGAAAGTGAGGATGAAGAGCCCATTGCGCAGGAGGAGGCGACCACGGAAGAAAGGGAGGGCGCCACTGAAGATACCTCCAGTGAGCGCACCAGCGCGCCACCAGAAGCAGAAGTGACCATACTGACCCCGGAAGATGGCGCCTCAGTTACCAGTCCGGTGACCGTAGAATTCGCCATAGAAGGTATGGAAGTTGCCAAGGCGGGAACCGACCGTGAGAATACCGGCCACCACCATTTGCTGGTCGATCTGGATGAGCTGCCGCCTATGGATGCACCACTGCCGTCAACGGACCAGGTTATTCACTTTGGTGGCGGCCAGACCAGTACCGAGCTGGAGCTGGAACCCGGGGAACACACCCTGCAATTGCTGTTGGGGGATCATCTGCACGTACCCCATGAGCCTCCCGTCATGTCGGAAAAGATCACTGTTACGGTGGAATAACTCCGCAACGCACGGGCAGCCGATGCAGCCAGGGACCGCCCCAGCCAACGAATGCGCCTTTACTGCGATTTAATCCTCACGGGGTGGCAAAGAGGTATTGAAGAGTGCACCGTGTACACCGAATAGCCCTGCAAGGCTACCGGCGTAACAACACTCTGCGATGAGCTTTCGATGACCACTGCTACCTGGTTTATATTACTTGGCTCACTACTGCTGGTGGTGGGCTTTACCGCCTCGTATATCAAGACCGTCCCCGCGACGTCCGCCATTGTGTACCTTTTTATCGGTTTCATCGTCGGACCGATGGGTTTTGGCCTGTTTCATTTCAATCCGCTGGAAGAGTCAGCACTGATGGAGCTGCTGACAGAAATTGCAGTGCTGATTTCGCTTTACTGTGCCGGGGTTAAGATGCCCGCACCGGTCACCCTGAAGCGCTGGCGCAATCCTCTGCAACTTGCCGTTATATCGATGACGCTGACCGTTGGCCTGGTGGCGCTGTTTGGGTACTACTGGCTAGCGCTGCCACTGGGTGCCGCGGTACTGCTCGGCGCCGTGGTGGCCCCGACAGACCCTGTGCTTGCCACGGAAGTACAGGTTCGCCATGCCGATGACCCGGACCGCCTCAGGTTTGCACTGACCTGTGAGGCCGGAATAAACGATGGCAGCGCCTTCCCGTTTATCATGCTGGGACTCGGCCTGCTGGGATTGCACGATCTTGGCGATAACGGCTGGCGCTGGCTGGCCATTGATGTGGCCTGGGCCACCGGCGCGGGTGTTGGTATCGGAGTACTGGCAGGCTATGCCGTTGGCTGGCTGGTGCAGAGGCTGCGCACCTCATTCACCACCCCCGAGTTCCTTGAAACCTTCCTGGGCCTGGGGCTGATTGCCTTCGCCTATGGCATCAGCCTTCTGGTCAATGCCTGGGGGTTTCTGGCGGTGTTCAGCGCAGCGGTGGCACTACGGCATACTGAATTGAAACTGGCGGGGCTCATGCAACAGTATTCGGACCCAACCTCCGGAGAAACGCGACCAGGCGCGGAACCCGAGGCTATTGCCCATGTGCATCAGAGCTCCCTCGTGTTCAACGAACACCTGGAAAGGCTGGCCGAGATCGTGTTGGTATTGCTGATTGGCGGCTCGCTTTTCTGGGATTCATGGAGCTGGCGTGCCGTCGGATTTGCGGCATTCGTGTTCTTTGTGGCGCGCCCCATCAGCGTTCACCTTGGCTTGCTCGGAACCAACGCTCCCATGCGCATGCGCAACCTTGCAGGCTGGTTCGGGGTGCGCGGTATCGGCTCGCTCTATTACCTGATGTACGCCGTTCAGCATGGTCTGCCAGAGGAAATCGCACTGGAACTGGTTCATCTGACGCTTGTGGTGGTGGCTTTGTCGATAGTGGTTCACGGCGTAAGCGTAAAGCCCGCCATTTCCCGCTTCTGGCGGTCGCGAAGATCCGTCCGCTGAGATTGGACACTGAGCGCTGCGGGTTCCTATACTCGAAGTTCATTCAGCTGGAAGACTCTATTTATGCGCGTTTTCGCCAACCCTGTCGGTTCCGGCTCCCTCTGGTTCGATAATCTTGCCACTGCGGACGGAACCCCCGTCGCTTACGATCCACAGGCGCGGGCCTTCCTGCCCATGCCGCCGTTCTGCGCCAACCGGAATGTCATTGGCTGCAACTGGATTGCACCGGAGCAAGGTGCCTTCTGTCGTGCCTGTGCCATGACGGCGCTGGCGCCGGATCCGTCGATTCAGAATGCGATGCCCAACTGGGCGCACACCGAGGCGGCCAAACGCTGGGTGCTCGATAACCTGGGCCGCTGGCACTGGTTCCGCCCGGAAGACCCCGGCGCACGGCCGGTTTTCCACATGCTCGCAGAGGGTCCTACGCCTGTTCCCATGGGCCATGCCCAGGGCGTAGTTACTATCAGTGTGGCAGAAGCTGACCCGGTACTGCGCACAACCCGCCGGGAAGCACTGGAGGAGCCCTTCCGGACCATGATTGGCCACATGCGCCACGAGATAGCCCACATGCTCTGGTGGCGTCTGAGCCTGCGTGAGGACTTCCTCGAGGCGTTCCGGGCCATGTTCGGTGATGAGCGCATCAGCTATCCGGGGGCGCTCCAGCACCACTATGAAAATGGCCCGCCAGCAGACTGGAAACAGTATTACCTGACCAGTTACGCCTCGGCCCATCCCCACGAGGACTGGGCCGAGACCGCTGCCCACCTGCTGCACCTGACGGACCTTACTGACAGCTTTGTGGCCGGAGGCCTGACCTCACCGCACGTTCCGGGCCCGAACTGGGATCCGTATTCCGAGCCGGACGCGCAACGGCTGATTCATATCGCCGCCTCGATCGCCGTGGGGGTGAACCACGTGAACAGGTCCATGGGCCTGGAGGACCTTTACCCATTCGTGCTATCCGACTTTGCACGGCACAAACTGTCTTTTGTCCATGACTGGCTGCGCAGGGGTGCCCAGGGGCTGTAAGGGGGACGGCTCAGCTGTCGCCCTGCTCTCGCTCCTTCCCTTCGCGGATGTTTTCCCTGGCTTCCTGCTCCTCTTCCTTGTCGGCCTCCGGTGCTTCGTGCTCGTCCTTGCGTGAGGGACGAAAACAGAGGGTTACCAGTATGGGAAAGTGATCGGAGCCGAAAGCTTTGAGACGGCGAATATTCTTCAGGGTGAAGTGCTCGGTGATAAACACATGATCCAGCGGCCAGCGCAGGTACCACCTTTCTGCATGGAAGGTACTGAATGTGCCCCGGCCACGACGCGGATCCAGCATGCCGCTGACACGGCAGAACAGCCGTGTGGTTCTGGACCAGGCAACATCATTCAGATCACCGGCGACTATGGCTGGATACCCCCCTTGTGCGACCTCTTTTCCCACCAACAGCAGTTCCGCGTCGCGCCAGAGCGATTCCTCGCTTTCACTGGGGGCCGGTGGGCGCGGGTGGAGGGCGTGTAGGCGGATACGGTCGCCACTGGGCAATTTCAGCCAGCCATGGATGGAGGGGATATCGTCCTGAATCAGGTATTTCACCTCAGCGTCTTCCAGAGGCAGACGAGAGTAAAGGTGCATACCGTAGAGATTGTCCATAGGTATACGAATAATGGTAGGCCAGTCTCCGAAAGCTTCGTCCAGTTGATCCCCCCACCATTGGTCCGATTCCAGGGTCAGCAGTACATCAGGCTGCCGGTCCCGTACCTGGCGGATCAGCCCTTCGCTATTGCGGTTGGGGGTGAGAACATTGGCAACCATCAAGGTAACGCAACGGTCTGCGTTGCCAGGCTCCGCCGTCTGGACCTGCAGGGGCCATAGCCGTGTCCATGGCAATATACGGTAGGATTGCAACACCAGTACTATGGAACACAGCGCGAGAATCCAGATCTGCAGTTCGCCCTGCCCGACGAACAGCGTCGCGACAGCCGTGATCACGGCCAACACGACGATCTGTACCCTTGGAAACTCACAGGCACGTATCCACCAGTCGTGAAGCCGCACTTTCCCGAGTACTGTGACTGCAAGAAGCACCAGCGCCACAATCAACAGTGTGTAGGTTATCAAATAAGCCTCCTGGCCATTATTGCCTGTTCGCCAACACCCTCACCCGTTCGAAATCCTCTTCACTGAATACGCCATTGACCCCTGAAATTGCCGCCAGCTTCATGCCGTGCTTCAAGCCAAGCTTGTAGATTTCCCTCACTTTCTCCCACTCGATATTCCGGCCCAGGGTGAAGTTCTCGAACCGGCCCTCCAGTGTCAACACGATTGTCTCGGCCAGACAGGCATAGGCAATGCCCTTCGGCAGGCCAATGTCCTTCATGGTCACATGCCCGGGCAGCTCGATTTCTCCTGACTCAATCACCATCACGTCCGGCCGTTTGGCGACGTCTTCCGGGGAAATGTCCAGCGGACGGGCAACATCGGTGATCACGCAGCCGGGCTTTACCCGCATAATATCCAGTACCCGTTTTCCGGCCCCGGAGGTGGCAGTGACGATCATGTCCATGTGTTCAAGGTCACGGTCAGCCGTACCCGCTATGTGAACAATAGCGCCTTCCGTCTCCCGTTCTATCGTCTCTTTCAGGGACAGGAGTTTTGCCGGCTCAGGCGCGGCCAGATAGATTTCATCCACGGCCTTGGCCAACAGGCGCGCGCAAACCGAACCTATGGCTCCCGTCGCCCCCACCACCATGGCTTTGCCCGCCATCTTGCCGCTGGCACCTATGCCCACCAGACCAATTTTCTTCATCGCCTCATGGGCCGCCCAAAGCGCACCAGATGCAGAGTAGCTGTTACCCGTTGTGATAGGCAATGGCGCACGCTTGGCGACGGTAATGCCTGCGTCGCCTACCACCTTGGTAAAAGCGCCAAGGCCCATGACCTGGGCACCAAGCTTTTTGGCCAGCCGCGCAGCCGCCAGCAGCCGGCTATAGGTAAACTCAGGGCCATGAGCCATGATTTCACGTGGTGTGCCGCCTACGGTGATGAGCCAGCCTTCGGCTTCGTCCCCCGTTGGTGACTGCACCCCTGTCACTTTGCAATAGATAAACGGCGGAGTGTAGGCCACCGCTTTTTCCACCATATTCATGACCACCGGCGGTGAAACACTGGCGATCCAGTCCAGCGGTGGGGTTTTGGTCAGGTATTGCTGCGACAGCGGATGAATCACAAAGGCAAACCGGTTAACCCGACGGTAACCGCCCGGATAGAGTATCCGGGGTTTGATGCCCAGCGTCTGGATAACTTCCAGAAAGTCATCCGGCCCCATTTGATCCGGGGTGCGGGCCAGCGCTGCGCTGATCATCGCTTCCATGACGTTGACCCCCACTGGCCGGCCATCCAGCCAAGGGCTGTAGTCCACCATCATGGCCACCCGCCGCGAGCGCATCCAGTCCAGTGTCTGGTCATCCACCCGGGACGTTATAACGGTTTTACCATCCAGCTGCTCCTGGCTGAGATCTCCCAGTTCATCCACCGCCGCAACGATAACATGGGCGTTTTTTACCGCTTCCCGCAGCGAGCCCGCTACCAGCTTTTCACCGAGGCGGAGCAGCGGCAAATGCAGGATAGCTTCCACAGCCCTTGCCGTTGCCGGCCGGAACATTATGGGGGCACTCAGAGCGGTATAGGTTTCCAGCTGGCTCAAGGAGGTTAACAGCCTTGGGACGCCAAAATCCGTGTAAGGGTCTGCAAACAGCAGGTTGTCTGTGTATTCCGATAAGGCCCTGGCTACGCGATACCCCGCCTGGCCACTCATGAACAGCACCCTGGCATTGTCGAAGAAATGACCAAGCTCGGACTGGGTGTGTCTGACAGCCCACTCCTGCAGGATGCCCCGCAATTTCGCGCCGGTGGTAACCGGCTTATCCAGGACACTGGCCTTAAGGCGCGTAATATCGGGATGTTCCAGTATTTCGCGGCCGGCATGGTACTGGTCATGAATGACGCTCAGGCCAATAGCGTCCGCTTCTGTTTTCACCGAATCCAGTACCGCTTCGCCTCGAGAAAGATCACCATCCGTTCCGATACGAATAATGCGGAAAGGCTGCCCTAGAAATTCTGTTTCAAGATCATAGTCAAACTCTGATGATCTCTGGCTGACGCTCACCACTGTCTTCACGATTCGTGCTTCCCTGGTCTGAAGTAGTTATGAACTCCGGATTAAGAGTTGTTATGGACTCCAGATTAGATGACTTCATCTGTTACTGTTATAGCCTAGGTCAAATTTCAATCCGACATTGAGCGTCTACAATTAAATCTCAGCTGACTGTCGTTATTGACTCATCGCGCACTTTTAAGGAGACCACCATGACCATTCAGGACGAACTCAACGCAACGATTCAGGCTCTGACAGAACCGGGCAAGGGGATACTGGCGGCAGATGAAAGCAACCCCACCATTGCCAAGCGTTTCAAGGCGGTAGGTGTGGAATCGACGGAAGAGAATCGGCGACAGTACCGCAATCTGATTCTCGACGCGCCAGGGCTCGGGGAGTTTGTCAGTGGTGTAATCCTGTTTGAGGAGACGCTCGGGCAGCATGCCGATGACGGTACTGCCCTGCCCGCGGTGGCAGCACGCCAGGGCGTGGTGCCCGGTATCAAGGTTGACAAGGGCAAGGGCCCATTGGTGAATGCGCCCGGAGACGAGATTACCGAAGGGCTCGACGGACTGGCCCAGCGCCTGGAGCACTACAAGGAGTCCGGAGCGCGATTTGCCAAGTGGCGTAATGTGTATCACATCACCGACACCAATCCGGGCCAGGCCGCCATTGAGGCGAATGCCGAGGTGCTTGCCCGCTACGCAGCGATTTGCCAGTCCTGCGGGATCGTCCCCATCGTGGAGCCTGAAGTGTTGATAGATGGCAGCCACACTATCCAGCGTAGCGCAGATGTAAACGAAGCCGTGATCGGCGAGGTGTTTCGTGCCCTTCGGCGCCATCGTGTTGAACTGGAAACGATGATCCTCAAACCCAGCATGGTTACACCCGGCAACGCCACCGGCAACAAGGCCAGCCCCGAAGAAGTGGCAGAATACACCCTGAGAGTTTTCCGGCGAGTAGTACCGGCAGCGGTACCTGGTATCAACTTCCTGTCTGGCGGCCAGACCCCGGAAGAAGCAACGCTGAATCTGAATGCCATGAATGCGGGCGCCGCTCAGCCCTGGAACCTCAGCTTTTCCTACGGCCGTGCACTGCAGGAACCGGCACAGAAAGCCTGGGCTGGCATTTCCTCCAATCGTGAGGCGGCACAGGCAGCGCTGGTGAAACGGGCCAGGTTAAACAGCCTGGCCAACCTCGGGCGTTATTCAGCGGATATGGAGGAGAGCTGACCGCAACGGCTCGCGCCCTGGCTTAACAGCTCACTGATCTAACAGCCTTCCGTGCAACTGGCGCTGCCATCGAAGCTCATGGTCTTCCCGCTCAAAGGAACGTGAACCGGTACGGAAGAGAGGCTGACAAATTTCGCGGTACGTGTGTTTTCGCGCACCGCGCCATTCTCCGTGGCCGCCTCATTGGCGTGTGAGGCAATGACAGCTTTGGGCCGAACCAGGTCGTTGATCACGTAAGCAGCCTCTTCAGGCCCGGTGGTGAAGGTGTCACCGATATTCATCACCACCAGTGCCGCCCCGTAGTGTTCGTTAACCACCAGTTTCTGTTCGGCAGTGATACCGGTATCCCCTGACAGATACACCACCAGCCCGTTGGAAAACGTCAGCACGTAGCCGGTAGGGGGCCCTACACTGGCGCCTACACCCGCCGCTTGAAGGTGTTCCGCCAGCGGCCCGGTCAGGAACGAGGGAGCGACGCCGTTACTGTGAACGGCAGGCACAGTGGTTATGGCCACACCGCCGACTTCCCGCTTACCACCAAAACGCACTAGCAGAGAGTTCTCGGCGTCACCACCGCCGCCCTTCAGTTTGGCGGCGAAAAAGGCAGGCATTTCACTGCCGGTCACGATTTTCGCCTCATGCTTCAACGCAATATCCACCGTGTTGGACTGCGGTAATGTCGACACACCAGTATCGGGTGATCCGCAACTGCCCCGGTTGGTCTCCTCGATGCGCTGGTCACCAACGTGGTCACCGTGCATATGGGAAACCAGGACTACATCAATCTTGCCCAGGCGGGGATCGTCGGGGCCGGCAACGGTTCTTCCGGCATCGTAAAGAATCCGGGTACCGCTCGGGTCCTCAAAGACCAGCGCCCGGTCACGGCTGCAGAACTCGCCATCGTGGCTGCCAAGGGGCGTGACTTTGACGACGCCCTCACCAGCCTGGACCAGCGTGGTTCCTCCTACGAATAAGCACGCAGCGGCCCCGACGGCGGCCACGGTTTTGTAGAAATAACGGTTGCGGAAATAACTTTGCGACATGATATCCCTCCTCCCCACCTGTTTTATTGTTGATAGCAATACTGATACGAACGGCAGAGCCATTGGTACCAGTATAGCCAGCGGAGGTGACTTGCGTTTGGGGAGGACCTCAGGCGGCGCGGGAGTCGGCGGCCGGCACGGGCTGTTCCAGGCAGGCCAGCATGGGCGCCACCTGACGGATTTTGCGGGCCTCTGGCCACCGTGCTTCGGCTTCGGCAAATCCCTGGCGAAGGAAATTGAGCCATTGCTTGATGCGACCGGTCACGTAGCGGTCTTCCAGCCAGCCCTGCAGCACGGTGGCATATTCTCGAACCAGGGCGACGGCTTCCGGCCAGGTCATATCCGGTACTGCTATACCCTGCTGGCTGGCCTTTATCTGCCGGGCCAGGTCCGGCCGCGCAATCAGGCCCCGGCCAATCATCACATCAGCGCAGCCGGAGACTTCACGGCAGCGCCAGTAATCCGCCACTGTCCAGATTTCTCCATTGGCAATGATGTGGGTTTTTACTGCCTCCCGGGCGCGGGCAATTTCCTCCCAGTACGCAGGCGGCTTGTAACCGTCGACCTTGCTACGGGCATGGATAACAATTTCTTCGGCGCCGGCAGCTTCCAAAGCCTGTGCACAGGCCACACCCATGGAACGGTCGTCGTACCCGAGACGCATTTTTGCGGTAACCGGCACGTTGCCCGGTACCGCCTGGCGCACCGCGGCCACTATCTCATGCATCAGTTCCGGCTCACGCATCAGCACGCAACCCCCCTTGTGCTTGTTCACGGTTTTTGCGGGGCAGCCAAAATTGATATCCACCTGAGTGGCGCCCAGTTCGGCGGCTTTCACTCCGTGGCGAGCCAGTTGGTGGGGGTCGGAGCCAAGCAACTGAACCGCAACGGGTGTGCCGACTTCGGTCAGTGACTGGTTGTGCAGTTCGGGGGCGTACTTGTAGAACACTCTCGGGGGCAGCATGCCATGGGTTACGCGAATGAACTCGGTCACGCAGCGGTCAATCCCGCCCACCCTGGTCAGGGTTTCGCGAATGGGTGCGTCGACCAGCCCTTCCATCGGGGCAAGGATGATTCGCATGGGTGCTCCAGCAGAGAAAAAGTCTGAAAAGATTGAGACTGATCAAAAATCAGGCGGGGCGGATTGTAAGGAATTTAGCGGGAAGTTGGTAGCCGGGCATCCTGAAATCAGGACGCCCGGCCGGTTTTTACGACGTTACTGGCAAATTATGCCGGTACGTCGAAGCGGTCGCTGTTCATGACCTTGGCCCAGGCGGAGACGAAGTCCCGGACAAACTTCTCGTGATTGTCGTCCTGAGCATAAACCTCAGCGTAGGAGCGCAGAATGGAGTGGGAACCGAACACCAGGTCTACCCGGGTAGCAGTCCACTTTTTCTGATCAGTCTTGCGGTCGCGAACCTCGTACAGATTCTCGCCCACCGACTTCCAGCTGTAGGACATGTCAGTCAGATTGACGAAGAAATCGTTCGTCAGTTGGCCTTCCCTATCAGTGAACACACCGTGTTTGGAGCCACCATGGTTGGTCCCCAGCACCCGCATACCACCGATCAGTACGGTCATCTGGGTTGCGGTCAGCCCCATCAGCTGGGCGCGATCCAGCAGCAACTCCTCCGGCTTGACTACGTAGTTCTCCTTCTGCCAGTTGCGGAAGCCATCGGCCACCGGTTCAAGCACATTGAAGGACTCAGCGTCGGTCATCTCGTCAGTGGCATCACCACGGCCCTTCAGGAAAGGTACGTGTACTTCATAGCCGGCGGCTTTCGCGGCTCTCTCGATGCCCACGCTTCCGGCCAGTACGATTACATCTGCGAGGCTGGCACCGGTGTCGGCAGAGATCTGCTCATACACTTTCAGTACCCTGGCCAGGCGCTCAGGCTCGTTACCAACCCAGTCTTTCTGGGGAGCAAGGCGAATACGGGCGCCATTGGCACCGCCACGCAGATCGGAGCCACGGAAGGTACGGGCGCTGTCCCAGGCGGTTGTGACCATGTCGCTGATGGACAGGCCGGCATCGGCAATCCTCTCTTTGACCACCTCTTCGATATAATCAGTGGGGCCAGCAGGAATCGGATCCTGCCAGATCAGGTCTTCAGCCGGCACTTCCGGGCCGATGTACCGGGATTTCGGCCCCATATCCCTGTGGGTCAGTTTGAACCAGGCGCGGGCAAACGCATCCTGGAACCGCGCAGGATCCTTGCGGAAATCCTCGAGGATCTTGCGGTACGTCGGATCCACCTTCATGCCCATGTCGGCATCGGTCATGATCGGATTGTGACGAATGGACGGATCGCTGGCGTCCACAGGCTTGTCTTCTTCCCTGATGTCCACCGGCTCCCACTGATTGGCGCCGGCAGGGCTCTTCTTCAACTCCCACTCGTGATCCAGCAGCATGTCAAAGTAGCCCATATCGAACTTGGTCGGCTCGGTGGTCCAGGCACCCTCGATCCCCGAGGTAATAGCGTTGGACGCCCTGCCTTGCATGTTGGGGTTGTCCCAGCCCAAACCCTGGCCGACCACATCGGACCCTTCCGGTTCGGAACCCAGGGCACCGGCATCGCCGTTGCCGTGACACTTACCAACAGTGTGACCACCCACGGTCAGTGCTGCGGTCTCTTCATCATCCATCGCCATCCGGGCAAAGGTTTCTCGCACCTGGGCCGCGGTCTTCATGGGATCCGGCTGACCGTTGACGCCTTCGGGATTCACATAGATGAGACCCATCTGCACCGCGGCCAGCGGGTTTTCCATGGTGTCCGGCTTACTGACGTCTTCGTAACGGGAATCGGAAGGTGCCAACCATTCTTTTTCGGCGCCCCAGTAGATGTCTTTTTCAGGGTGCCAGATATCTTCCCGGCCGAACGAGAAACCGAAGGTCTTTAGGCCCATGGATTCATAGGCAACGTTACCCGCCAGGATCATCAGGTCTGCCCAGCTGATTTTGTTGCCATACTTTTTCTTGATTGGCCACAGCAGCCGACGAGCCTTGTCGAGGCTGGCGTTGTCCGGCCAGGAAGCAATCGGGGCAAAGCGCTGGTTACCGGTACCACCGCCACCTCGGCCATCGGCCATCCGGTAGGTACCGGCCGAGTGCCATGCCATACGGATCATGAAGCCGCCATAATGACCCCAGTCAGCCGGCCACCACTCCTGGCTGTCGGTCATAAGGGCGTGCAGGTCCTGCTTGATTGCATCGAAGTCGAGCTTGCGGACTTCTTCCCGGTAGTCGAAATCCTCGTCCATCGGGTTGGTTTTGCCATCGTGTTGATGGAGGATGTCGAGGTTGATGGATTCAGGCCACCAGCCGGTCACATTCTGGCTGCTGGCCGTATTGGCACCGTGCATGACCGGGCACTTTCCGCCTGAACTGTTGTTCTGGGTCATTTCTCTCTCCTGATTCGGTTTTGGCAAAACGACACTACTTTTATTAGCACCACTAACTATAGGACAAATAACGTGCTCTACTCTGAGTATTTATTATGCCCCGTATAGAGAATGCCTATCGTGTTTCCCGCATATCACAAATGATCCTGTCCTGTTTAACGGGAACATTTCCACAATAACCCCGCGCAGATCACTTAATACAATTAATTAAAAACACAAACCTGAAAGTTTTTAGCAATAACCAATATAAGAGGGAGGATCAGATTGATCAGAGTCTTTCAATGGAGGTGAACTTCCCGGCGTCGTCAAAAAGAATCCGGAAGCTGCCGCGGATGCCGTCATTGAGGTAAAAACGGGAGAGGATACGGGCCGGGAAACGGACGGAACGCCCGTCCCGGGCCGTGGTGTGGACATCGGTGGCAATGCCCTGGTAGAGCTTTATCCACTCGTCAGGGTTGATCTGGATGTCCACAATGATCTGCTGCATAGAACCCTTAGTTCGACAGTTCCAGCAGCAGGCGGTTGAGGCGGCTCACATAAGCACCCGGGTCCTGCAGCTGCTCACCACTGGCCAGTGTTGCCTGGTCCAGCAGTACCGCAGACAGCTCTTTGAAGCGGTCCTCACCCTGCTCGCTTTCCAGGCGCTGCACCAGCGGGTGGTCCACGTTGATTTCAAAAATCGGCTTGCTGTCGGGCACCTTCTGGCCGGCAGCTTCCATGATTTTCTTCATCTGGGCGCCCATATCGAAATCGCCAACGACCAGGCAGGCCGGAGAGTCGGTCAGACGATTGGTGACCCGCACGTCCTGCACCCGGTCGGTCAGCGCCGTCTTGATACGTTCAAGCAGATCCTTATGTTCCTCAGCGGCCTCTTCCTTGTGCTTCTTGTCTTCCTCGGTCTCCACCTCGCCAAGGTCGAGATCACCCCGTGCCACGTCTTGGAACTGCTTGCCGTCGTATTCGTTCAGGTAGCCCATCATCCACTCATCAATCCGGTCAGAGAGGATCAGCACCTCAACGCCCTTCTTGCGGAAGACTTCCAGATGCGGGCTGCTCTTCGCCGCCATGAAGCTGTCGGCAGTGATGTAATAGATCTTGCTCTGGCCTTCTTTCATGCGGCCGATGTACTCATCCAGCGACACATTCTGGGCATCTTCACCGGTATGGGTGGAGGCAAACCGCAGCAGCCCACCGATTTTCTCGCGGTTGCTGAAATCTTCCGCCGGGCCTTCCTTCAATACGGTACCGAACTCGTTCCAGAACTGCTGGTATTGCTCAGGCTCTTTTTTGGCCAGCTTCGAGAGCATGTCCAGAACCCGCTTGGTAACCGCAGTACGAATGCTGTCCACGGTGCTGTCGTTCTGTAGGATCTCGCGGGAAACGTTCAGTGACAGATCGTTGGAATCGATGACGCCCTTGGTGAAGCGCAGGTACAGCGGCAGGAACTGCTCGGCGTCGTCCATGATGAACACGCGCTGCACATACAGTTTCAGCCCACGGGGTGCTTCCCGGTTGTACAGATCAAACGGCGCTCGGCCCGGAACGTACAAGAGGCTGGTGTAATCAAGCTTGCCTTCCACCTTGTTGTGGGACCAGGTCAGTGGATCTTCAAAGTCGTGAGAGATGTGTTTGTAGAATTCCTTGTACTCTTCGTCCTTGATCTCGCTGCGTGAGAGGGTCCACAGGGCTGTTGCGTCGTTAACAGTTTCTTCCTTGCCCTTCTCGCCCTCTTCCTCGGACTCGGACTTCATCACCACAGGGAACGAAATGTGGTCGGAGTATTTCTTCACCAGGTTGCGCAGGCGGAAGCCATCGGCAAATTCCTTGGCGTCGTCTTTCAGGTGCAGAACGATCTTGGTGCCACGCTCGTTAAGATCCACATTCTCAATGGTGAACTCGCCGTCGCCTTTGGATTCCCAGTGCACACCTTCCTCAACCGGCGCACCGGCGCGGCGGGTGAAAACTTCCACTGAGTCCGCAACAATGAAAGATGAATAGAAACCAACACCAAACTGACCGATCAGCTTGCTGTCTTTCTTCTCGTCACCAGAGAGCTGTTTCAGAAACTCGGCAGTGCCGGACCGGGCGATGGTACCCAGGTTCTGAACCACGTCCTCACGGGTCATGCCGATGCCGTTATCGGACAGGGTGACGGTGTTCTTTTCGGCGTCATAGTCCAGGCGTATTTTCAGCTCGGGATCGTTTTCGAAAAGGCTGTCGTCTTTCAACGCAGCAAAACGCAGCTTGTCTTCTGCATCCGACGCGTTTGAAATCAGCTCACGAAGGAAAATTTCCTTGTTCGAGTACAAGGAATGAATCATCAGGTTAAGCAGTTGCTTAACCTCGGTCTGAAAACCCAACGTCTCTTTTTGCGATTCAACCGTCATGGCTTGCTTTGTCTCCTGCTGTTTAGGTTCGGAGGAGCGGTGCGGCTGGGTAAACCTTTCCAAAACACGCTGTGAATACGTCCATGTACGCTCCGCTCCGCCATCCATGGCTCCGCAGGGTTTTGGAAAGGTTTACCCAGCCACCCCACCCAACTGTGGAGTAGTCTCCGTTCTAGCACCGAAGCCGGAGCGAGCAGTTGAGGATGGGTTTACGAAACCGTGCGGAGCCATGGATGGCGGAGCCCGAGCCGCACAGGGACGTCTCGAGGCGTGTTTCGTAAACCCATCCTCAACTGCTCGCCTGCACCAATGCTTAATATGCTGAGTTCGGAAATGGGGTTCATCCGGGGCATTTCAACCCCGACCAGATGAATTCAGTCTTCCAACAGGAAGTGGGCCCGGGCGGTAGCAATAGGCTGGGAGCGGGATTTCTGCCAGGCTGTGATCATCACGTTGGCCACGCGATTGCCCTGGCGGGTGAGCTGGCACTCGGCGAAAGTCTCACGGTTCAGGCCCGCACGCAGATAATCCAGGGAAAAATCCACAATCCGTGGCATGCGCAGGGTTTCCTGGGACATCATCAGATAGATCACCGCAGAGAGTTCCATAAAACCACCGATAACCCCACCATGAATGGCGGGCAGAACCGGGTTGCCCAGGTTTTCCTCCTTTTTGGGCAGGCGGAAAATCAGGTCGTCACCAAAGCGATCGCATTCAAGTCCAATGAACATGGCGTAGGGAATGCTTTCCAGCATACGGGAGAAATCGCCCGTTTCCTGTGTGAAGCGGAGGATGTCGGGATTCATGATTCTTTTCCCCCTTCGATAAGGTCACGGAAAGACTTGGGCATGGCTTCCTTGCCGATACGCATGAAAGTACCTACGCAGTTGGCAATGGTCTCACCCGGGTCCTGAAATGCCTCGCAGCGGGTAAAAATGATATTGCGGGTAATCCTGTAGGTTTCTGCGCGGGCGAAGACAGGCTTATGGGGTTCCGCCGGTCGCATGTAGTCCACTCGCAGGTCCAGGGTCGGGCACAACTCAAAGTCCTCCAGGGCACACATGATCACCGATCCCGACGCGGTGTCCATCAGTGTGGTGATGGCGCCGCCATGGATTACTCCAGTATCCGGGTTGCCGATGATCCGGTCGCTATAGGGCAGACACAGGGTCAGCTGACCTTGTTTGGCTGATATTACGGTCAGGCCCAGCTCTCTGCCCTGGTTGAGGGTTTCTATAAAACGGCGAACACGGTCCATTCTCATGGAATCGTTCATAAAGTATGGCTCGTCAGATCAGTTGTGGGTTTCTTTATCGGTGTCCTGCCTGGGCGCAGGTTCCTCGAACGTCTTTCCGGAACGCAGTGCCAGCAGTGCGTCTGAACGGAACTCCCGGCGGTACAGGACGATCACAGTAAGGGTGGAGGCCCCCATGAATACCACGGGGTGAATAAACCAGGACACCACGGCCAGAGCATAGTAGTAGGAGCGCAAGCCCAGGTTGAACGCATCTCCGGCCATGTTGCAGACGTTGCCTGCACTCTTGGCGAATGCCTCCCGTGAAGCAGGGCTGGCTTTGGTATCGGTTGTCAGCGGGGCGCTGCCAATCAGCACCGCCACAAAGTTGTACATGCGCATCGACCAGGTGAATTTGAAGAAGGCGTAGATGAAGATCACCATCAGTACCAGCATCCGCATTTCCCAGATTTCGCGGCTGGGCAGGGTTCCGAACGGCATGGTGCTGAACACTTCCATTACTTCCTGGGTATAGCCCAGGGCAGTGATAATGCCTGCCAGAATCAGCAGACAACTGGAGGCAAAGAAGGCGCCATTGCGTTCCAGATTGCCTACCACAGAGGCATCCGATATACGGTTATCCCGTTTCAGCATCACCCGCATCCAGTCTTCCCGGTACAGGTCCAACGTATTGGACAGGCACGGGCGATCATTGGCCTTGCGTTTGGAGTACTCGGTATAGCCGAGCCAGCAAACCAAAAACCACACGAGTGCGATCAGCTCCAGATAATTGCCCATGAGAGGGTTCCGGGTAATGATGAGTAAGGAGGAGTAAACGATAATGATAACGCAACCGCGGAGCACCCTCCAGAAAGCAGGCCCTTCGCTGTAGTAACACCGCATGCACCGGGGATATGGTATAAACGTAACTAACCGTATTAAAGGCGATATAACCGAACCGGAGTGTCGCCCAGGGAATCGACCAAGGAGCTCTACCCGTGACTATCCACGCTGGATTACGATACCTCACCGTTATTATTGTGCTGGCCATTCTTTCCGGATGCTCAACCAATCCTGTTACCGGAAAGAAGCAGCTTTCGCTGATTCCGGAAAGCCAGGAGTTGTCCATCGGCAGCGAACAATACAAGCCAACCCAGCAGACCCAGGGTGGCCGCTTTTACCTGGACCCGGACCTGAACCAGTACGTTGCGGAGGTGGGCCAGAAACTGGCAAAGGTCAGCGACCGCCCAGACCTCCCCTACGAATTCGTGGTTCTGAATAGCAGTGTGCCGAACGCATGGGCACTGCCCGGTGGCAAAATCGCGATCAACCGCGGCCTGCTGACAGAGTTTGAAGACGAAGCCCAGCTGGCGTCGGTGCTTGGCCATGAAATTGTGCATGCTGCCGCACGTCACAGCGTGCAAAGAATGCAGCAAGGCATGCTGATCAGCGCCGGTGTGGCGGGACTGGGTTTCGCACTTTCAGATAATGAATGGGCCGGGCTGATCATGGGTGGAGCCGCCATGGGCGCCCAGCTCGCCCTTGCACAGTACAGCCAGGGCGATGAACTTGAGTCAGACCATTACGGCATACGCTATATGAAAGAGGCGGGCTATGACCCTCAGGCGGCAGTGGAGCTCCAGGAACTCTTCGTAAAACTCTCTGAAGGCCGGGAAACCAGCTTTATCGAAGGCATGTTTGCCACTCACCCGCCGTCACAGAAACGGGTCCGGGAGAACCAGGAGCTGGTCGACAAGATTGGTGCTGGCGGCTATCGCGGACGTGAAGAGTACCAGAAGAAAACGGAACTTCTGCGTAGTCTGCAGCCCGCTTACGATGCCCATGACGAAGCCCTGAAACTCGCCAGTGACGACAAGCTCGATCAGGCGCTGGCCAAGGTGAACGAAGCCATCCGGATCGAGCCAGAGGAAGCGGCATTCTATTCCCTGCGCGGTCGTATCTACCGGGCCCAGGAGAACCCGGAAAAAGCCGAAGCGGACTTTGACAAAGCCACCTCTCTTTACCCTGAAATGTTCACCTATCAGCTCCACAGTGGCCTGAATGCACTCGGGCTGGAAAAACTGGACAAGGCAAAGGAGCGCCTGAACAAGGCCAACGAATCCGTACCAACATCAATTGCCTATCTGCGACTGGGCGATATTGCCGTACAGCAGGATCGCCGGGAGGACGCTATCCAGTATTACAGCACCGCGGCAGAGGCTGAAGGCGAGATTGCGCAGGAGGCAAAACAGAAGCTGGCCCAACTGACGCAAAACTAACGTCATCGTCCGCATTGACTTTTAGAGCAATAACTCTAAAAATCGAGATATCGAAACAACAATCGGACGATTGCCATGCTCGCGAAACGTATCCAGCCGATGGTCTTCCAGGCCCGCCGGCTTTATGTGGAGCTGATGTTCCAGGTCATGGGGCGCGCGCTTCAGGCCGTCAGCGAAATTGACGCTGCCGTACAGAAGGAAGCCCGGGCCCTGCCCGACGGCTTCCTGTTTGAAATGATGGTGATGCCTGACGGTTCCCGGCTTATTGTGGAGCACATCGGCAATGGCCGATTCCACTACCATGGGAACACCGCCCCCCGGCCAGTCGACCTGTCCATCCAGTTCAAGCACATTGCCCATGCCTTTCTGGTTCTGTCATTCCAGGAGAAAACGTCCGTAGCCTTTGCCAACGACCGCATGCTGGTCGATGGGGATATCAGTTATGCAATCCGCATGACCAGGATTCTGAACCGGCTTGAAACCTTCATTCTGCCCAAACTGGTGGCAGAACGTGCCGTAAAGGAATACCCCTCGAACCTGCACCTGCCCGAGAAACTCTTCAGTGCGGCTCGTATTTACCTCAAGGTAGCATCCAATTTTGTCGAGACGGTGAGAGCATAATGACCAACCAATACTATGAGTTTTTCTGCCCGGTTAAGGTAATTGCCGGTAAAGCGGCGCTGGAACACATTCCCTATGAACTGACCGGCCTGGGCGCCAAGCGTCCGATGATTGTGACCGACAAAGGCGTTCGCGCCGCTGGCCTGCTTGACCCGGTCATTGCTGCCTGTGAAGAAAGCGGCCTGGAAATCATCAGTATCTACGATGATGTTCCGCCAGACTCCTCCACCGGCGTGGTGAAGGATATTGCCGGGATCTACCGCCGTGAAAAGTGCGACTCTCTCATTGCGGTGGGTGGTGGCTCCGCCATTGATACCGCCAAGGCGGTGAACATCCTGGTCTCTGAAGGTGGCGACAATATTGCCGAGTACAGCGGCGCGGGCATTATCAAACACCCGCTTAAGCCATTTCTGGTGGTACCAACCACTGCCGGCACCGGATCTGAAGTCACCTCCGTTGCAGTAATAACCGACACGGCCAAGTCCGTAAAACTGCCATTCACCTCGTCATTCCTGCTGCCCAACGCCGCGGTTATCGACCCGAGAATGACGCTTACATTGCCGCCGCACATTACTGCGGCAACAGCAATGGACGCCATGACCCATGCCACGGAAGCGTTCACCTGCATGGCGAAGAACCCGCTCAGTGATGCCTATGCAACGGCCGCGATCAAGAAAATCAGCGCGTCACTGCTGAAAGTAATGGACAATCCCAAGGACAGTGACGGCCGGCTGGAGCTGGCGCAGGCATCAACCATGGCCGGCATTGCGTTCTCCAACTCCATGGTCGGCCTTGTTCATGCCCTCGGCCATGCCACCGGTGCCATCTGTCACCTGCCCCACGGGTTGTGCATGAGCCTTTACCTGCCTTACGTTCTGGAATACAACCTGGAGACGATCCGGGGCCCGCTGGGCGAACTGCTGCTTTATATCGAGGGGCCGGAGGTTTATGCCGCCACCCCGGCCAGTCGCCGCGCCGAAGCCAGTATTTCCGCTCTTCGCAAGCTGCGTGATGAACTGTTCAAGCGTTGCAAGTTGCCCCGTACCCTGAAAGAAACCGGCACTGTAGAAGAGCACCAACTGGACACCATTGCCGAGATGGCCATGGATGACGGTTCCATGATGTTCAACCCGAAAGAAGTGACGCTGGAAGACGCCCGGGCGGTTCTGAAAAGAGCCTGGGCCTGAGCGAACGGGGAGGCCCGGGCACAGCGATATATGGCGTGTCCGGGCTGTAGTGACACAGATCAAAACAGCCCTCTGTGACAAAAACATTCTAATCAAATCATTGAAATCAACACAGGAAAAAGTGACAATTCTGACTCGCTGGCAGGGATGTAGCCGGGTTTGTTCTTTTGATGAATTCAGAGCCTCGCATCTATGCGCACCGCATCATCCAACCGGCACCTGCCGCTAGTTTTTGTTTTACTGTCACTCTCACTCCTGTCGGGAACAAACGCACTCGCCACAGAGCAAGCAGCCACCCGGAATGCTGAGCGGGTTGTCCGCTTCAATGTCTCTCCCAATGGCTACCCGCCCTATCTCATCAACGAGAACGGAAAACAGTCCGGCATCATGTGGGACGTGGTCACCGCGATTGCAGACCGCCTGGACTACGTGGTAATTCCTGAACAGATTCCTCGCAAACGCGTGGACCAGATGCTCAAGGAAGGCTATATCGACGCCACTCCCCGCGCCAGGGAGTGGACCGACAATCCCGATGAGTTCGCCTTTACCGACCCCATCGTGGATATCGAGGAAGTGCTGTTTGTGCCCAAGGATTCAGCCCTGGAATTTGAAGCGCCTGAGGACCTGTTCTCACGCACGCTGGTGACACACCTCGGTTACCATTACCCCGCTCTGGAACCTCACTTCCTGGCGGGCACAATCAAGCGTTTTGATGTTTCCCGTGACAAAGACATGTTCCACTATGTACTCCACGGAGAAGACATGGATGCTGCAGTTGCAGACCAACTGGTCGGCAGGTGGATACTGCGCAACGAAAACATGCAAGGTGAATTTCGCACCACTTCGACCAAGCTGAGCCAATACGGTTTTCGACTGATGCTCAGGAAAGACTGCGAGAGCTTTGCTCAATCCTTTAACCGTGAGCTTCAAGCCATGAAGGAAAACGGTGAGCTGGAGGAGATACTCTCCAACTACCGTTAATTCCCGACTCTCAGCCAGCCGTGCTTGCGCAGCCCCGCTGCGCTACTCCAGACGCCGCAGCAGCAGCATTGGCGACACACTCAGCACCGGTTTCAACTGCCAGCGGCCAAACATCGCGAGTACCAGCGCACTGAGTAGCGGAATTGGCAGAATGGCCTGCCAGTGCCAGCGAAATTCCCCCTCAAACATTCGGAACTGCAGTGCCCAGACCGCGCCTTCCGCGGCCGCCACCCCAAGGATGCCGGCAAAGAAGCCAAGCAATGCAAACTCCAGCATGGTGCTTCTCACCAGCAGCGACTGCCGGCCACCAAGGGTTCGTAGTAAGGCACCTTCGCGCTGCCGGTCCTGCATGGTGGCGCTGACCACGGCGGCCATAACCACCAGGGCCGCGGCCAGAATCAGTGCCAGGATGGCTTCGATGGCCTGTGTTACCTGCCGCACGATTTCCTGTATACGCTCAATGACATGGTCGATTTCCAGCACAGACACGGTCGGGAATTGTCGCGAAAATTCGTTAAGTTTTCCTTTCATGTCGGGCGGAAGGAAGAACGCGGTAATCCAGGTAGCCGGCATATCGTCAAGCCCGCCTCCGGGCGGAAATGCCATGTAGAAATTGGGCTTCATGCTGTCCCACTGGACCGTCCGGATACTGGTAACTGTCTCTGTCACCTTGTCTGACCCGATGGTGAAGCCAAGCTCATCGCCCACTTTGACTCCGAGTTTGCCGGCCAGCTCCGCCTCGATGGACACGCCGTCGGTTTGCCCCCTGGTAAACCACTCTCCTGCCACGATTTCATTGTCTTCGGGCAATGTGTCCATCCAGGTCAGATTGAGTTCGCGGTTGAGGGCACCGACACGCTCTTCCTTGGTTACCGCTTCCTTGACAGGCTGTCCGTTCAGCTCGGTAAGCCGGCCGCGCACCATGGGATACAATTGCTCCAGCGGATACCCGCGCTCTGCCCAGAATTCGTCTACCTCATCGACTGCCTGGGGGGCGATGTTGATAAGGAAATGATTGGGCGTATCTTCCGGCAACTGTGCCTGCCAGTCACTCAGCAACGAGGTTCTGACCAATATCAGTGTGGCCGCCAGCATCAGTGTCATTGCAAACACGGCAATCTGGGAGAGACTGGCCCGACGATGACGATACAGCCCGACCAGTGCAAGCCGCCACGCATTGCCGCCGCCACTGATCCTGCGCAGGGTGCTCACCAGCAACCATCCCAACAACCCGAGGGTGCCAAGCAGCAGTACAAGCCCACCCAGCAGCGACAACACCAGGGACACTTCCCGGGCATACATCCAAACCAGACCAAATATGGCCACCACTGCAATGATCAGATCCGGAATCGCCTCGCGGCCGGATTCGCCAGGCTGGCTTCGCAATACTCTCATGGCCGGAACATTGCGCAACCTTCTAATGGGCGGGTAGGCAAACGCAAACAGGGACACCAAAGCGGTCAGAAGTGCTGGCACCAGTGCGTTGGGGTCAAGCTGATAATCGATCTGACGCTCCAGGACATCCCCCAGCACGCTGGAGAGAAGCCAATACAGAGGCAGGGCCACCAGCAGTCCTCCGATAGCACCTGCAATCCCCCAGAGAGCGAGGCGACGGATATACAGCCGGCCTATCCCTTTGCTGCTAACGCCCAGGGTTTTCAGCAGGGCAACGGTGTCCCTCTGTGATAACGCGTACTGGCGACTGGCCACCGCAACAGCAACCGCCGCCAGCATTACCGCCAGGCTGCCACCCAGCAGCAGGAAACGCTCTGCCCGCTCCAGAGACTCGGAGAAGGTTTCTCCGTCGCGCACGCCTTCCCACTCATGGCTCGGCTCCAGCTGTGGTTGCAGCCAGCGGTAGTAATCGTTCAAGGCAGACTCATCGCCTGCAAACAGATACACATACTCCACCCGGCTGCCTTCCTGAATCACCTCGGTGGCTTCCACGTCATCCACGTGCATCATTACCCGCGGCGCCAACGAGGACATTCGGAAGCCCCCATCGGGCTCACGAACCAGCAGGCCGGAAATGCTCAGCTCATGGTTACCCACCTCCAGGGTATCGCCAACTTCAAGTTCCAGTAACCGCAACAGGCGTGGGTTAAGCCACACTTCTCCGGGCCCCGGCCCATGACTGACCGTTTGTCTGGGCGCGTCCAGGCCTTCCTGGTATTCCACCTGGCCCCGCAACGGATAGGCGTCATTCACCGCCTTGATCGACACCAATTGGAAATTGTCCGCACCATAAACCATGGTGGAAAACTCGATCATGCGACCGGTTTCCAGCCCCCTTTGCTCGGCCTCCTGCATCCAGGCTTCTGGGACGGGCCTGCCGTTTTCCGCTTCCAGCTGTCGATCGGCCGCAAGGAAAGAACTGGCAGAAGACACCAGTGTGCGCTGAAGTTGGCTGGCAAACAGGGCAATGGTAGCCACCGTAGCAACCGCGATGATCAGCGCGGAGAGAACAACGCGGACGTCTCTTTCGCGCCAGTCGCGTTTGACCGACGTCAGCTTCTTCGAGGCGCCCATCAGTTCACCGCTTCCGGCTGCTCTGAGACGGACGGTTCGGTCAGGATACCGGCTTCAATGTTGAAGTGTCGGGCGCACCGGGCGGCAAGCCGCTCATCATGGGTGACCATGACCAGCGTTGTTCCCTGCTCCCGGTTCAGCGTCATCAACAGGTCTGACACCTCCGCGCCAGTATGGTTGTCCAGATTACCCGTGGGCTCATCGGCAAACAGGATGGCAGGTTCTGAAGCAAAGGCGCGGGCGATGGCCACGCGTTGTTGCTCGCCGCCGGAGAGCTGCCTTGGGGTGTGGGACAGGCGTTCCCCGAGCCCGACCCGTTCCAGCAAATCCCGCGCTTTTTTGTCCGGGCTGTCAAAACCGCCGAGTTCCAACGGCAACATGACATTCTCCAGCGCCGTCAGGGCGGGCAACAACTGAAATGACTGGAACACGAAACCGACCCGGCGGGACCGGAGTTTTGCGCGCTCATCCTCGCTGAGCTGGCTGATCACCGCCCCATCAAGCTCAACGGTGCCTTCAGATGGGGTATCCAGCCCGGCCAGCAGCCCCAGTAAGGTGGTTTTGCCGGAACCGGAGCGGCCAACAATCGCGACGGACTCGCCGCGGTTGATTTCCAGACTGACCCCCTGCAAGATCGTCAACGTATCAGTCTCCAGGCTAACCTTGTGGGTCAGGTCACTGACTTTCAGGATAACGCGCTGACTATCCGATTTGTGCTCGCTTAGGTCGCTCACGGGTTCTCCACAACGGGTTTATTGGAAGTAACTACTCTATGCATACGGTATTTTTACGCCTGAGATCAATAGTTTTCATAGCTTTAATTTGTGTCGGTGTGCAAGCACAGGCCAGCCAGAACACACTGATGATTTTTGGTGACAGCCTCAGTGCAGCCTATGGCGTACAGACCGAAGAAGCCTGGGTCGCCCTGCTGAAGGAACGCCTGGACGAAGAAGGCCTTGATCAGTGGCAGGTGGTAAACGCCAGCATAAGCGGAGAGACCACCGACGGCGGCTTGCGGCGCCTGCCCAAACTGCTGGAAAAAAACGACCCGGACATCGTCATTATCGAACTCGGGGGCAACGACGGCCTGCGGGGCTTCCCGCCTCAGGTCATCCGTCGCAACCTCTCCAGCATGATCGAGCACGTGAATGAAGCCGGCGCCAGGGCACTGCTCGTAGGCATGCAGATTCCCCCCAATTATGGCCAGCGCTATACCAGCGCCTTCGCGAAGATTTATCCGGAGCTGGCGAACGAACAGGACACCGAACTGGTGCCTTTCTTCCTTGATGGCATCTATGACCAGGAAGGCATGATGCAGGATGATGACATTCATCCGACGGCCGAGGCGCAGAGCCAGCTACTGGATAATGTCTGGCCGGTACTGGAACCCATGCTGCGCCACTAATCAACCCCGTTTTTAAGCCAGCAGTGACCTGGCATGAGCAACAGCCCGGCGTTCAGACCAGTAGTAACCGTCGCCGGCGTGCTCGACAAACCCCACATGACCACCCCAACGGGGCGATTCCAGACGAACATGCGCCCCCAGTTGCGCATGGGACTCCGGAAAACACTGCCTGGACAGAAACGGGTCATCACCGGCATTGACGATCAGCGACGGCACGCGGATATCTTTGAGCTTCCCCAATGCCGAACAGTTTTCCCAATAGTCCCGGGCATCCCGGAAACCGTGCAACGGCGCCGTATAGCGATCGTCAAACTCATGGAAAGTGCGAATCTTATCAAAGCCCTCGGTATCAATGAGGTCCGGAAACCGCTTCGATTTCTCTTCCATCTTCACCCGCAGGTCCCGCAGGAAGCGACGCATGTAGATGCGCCGACTGGGCAGCGCCAGCGTATCCGCACTGCCGGCAAGGTCACAGGGTACGGAATAGGTAATGGCACCGCAGATGCGGCTGTCCACCTGCTCCGACTGCTGGCCAAGGTACAGCAGGGTGAGATTCCCACCCATGCTGAAACCCGAGAGAAACGCGGCTTTATACCCGTTTCCAAGCCCGTGCTTCACCACCCTGTCGAGATCGGCCGTTGCCCCGCTGTGATAGAAGCGGGGCTGATGGTTCATCACGCCGCCGCAGGAGCGGAAATTCCAGGTCAACACGTCCCAGCCGTCATTGAACAGCGCGCGTGCAAGACCTTGCATGTAAGGGCGTCGACTATGGCCTTCCAGACCGTGGGATAATACCGCCAGCCGTTCGCTGCCCTGCCGGTACCAGTCCAGATGCAGCTCGTCGTTGTCATCGGTAGGCAAAACCTCCCGCACCGGCGCTGCAAACGCTACCTTGCGAAACAGCGTCGGCCAGACCGACTGGATATGGCCGTTGCGCAACCAGGGCGGTGGTCTGTAGTCCAGAAAGTGGTAGTACAAAATTTAACCTTTCAATTCATGGGGTTGACGCCACCGGGGAAAGTGCCTATTATGCGCGCCATTCCGACTTTGTTCCCCGATAGCTCAGTTGGTAGAGCAACGGACTGTTAATCCGTTTGTCGCTGGTTCGAGCCCAGCTCGGGGAGCCACTTACAGCACCTCCCTCCGCTGCATGAACTCCCGCAATACTCTGAACAGCATTACACCGTCCCTGGTTCCAGCCAGTTCCCGAATGGAATGCATGCCAAATTGCGGCACGCCGATATCCAGCGTGGTTACCCCGAGGTTGCCGGCAGTCAAAGGACCGATCGTGCTGCCACATCCCATATCACTACGCACTACAAAGGTCTGGTACGGCATGTCCAGCTCATCACTGATGTGGCGATACAGTGCCGCCGAGCGGCTGTTAGTCGCGTAACGCTGGTTGTGGTTAACCTTGATCACCGGCCCCTGGTTCAGGATCGGCCCGTGATTTTCATCATGCCGGTCCATATAGTTGGGGTGAATACCGTGGGCGTTGTCCGCCGAGATCATCATTGAACGGGCAAGCGCACGCGACCGGCCAGCGCCACACCAGCGGTCCAGTACCGCAGACAGAAATGGTCCCTGGGCGCCCTCTGCAGACATGCTACCCACCTCCTCATGGTCATTGCACACCAGCAGGGAAGGCTCCTCCCCTGACGACTCAACCAGCGCCTGCAGCCCGATATAGCAACTCAGCAGATTGTCCAGCCTTGCCGAGGCAATAAAGTCTCCACGCAGCCCGACGATCGATGCCGGCTGAGCATCGTAGAAACCCAATTCATAACCCAGGATCTTGCGGACACTGATATCCGGCTGCTCCCGTACGAGCTGGTCGGTGAGCAGGTCGGCGAAGCGGGTGGTGTCATCCTCTGGCACCTGCATCAGAACAGGCGGCAGATCTGTTTGCGGGTTAACCGTACGGTTGCTGTTGGCCTCCCGGTCCAGGTGAATGGCCAGGCTGGGGATGTAGGCCACGGGTTTGTGGAAATCCACCAGCGCATCTTTCACGCGGCCAGAGTCGTCCACGTAGGTTACCCGGCCGGCCAGGGACAGGTCGCGGTCAAACCAGGGGTTCAACAACACGCCACCATAGACTTCCACGCCCAACTGGAAAAAACCCTTGCGGCGAAGTTCGGGGTTCGGCTTCACTTTCAGGCAGGGGCTGTCAGTGTGGGCGCCCACCATGCGAATACCCGCTTCGGCCGCATCCCGCCTACCGGTGTGAAACGCCACGATAGACGAGCCATTACGGATGGCGTAGTAGCCCTGCCCGGCCTCGAGAGTCCAGTCTTCCTTCTCGTCCAGAGCCTTGAAGCCTGCCTTGTCCAGCCGCTGCTTCATGGTGGCAACAGCGTGCCAGGGCGTGGGGGAGGCGTTGAGAAATTCGAGCAGATCGTTGTTAAATTCAGCGTGTTCCATGATGTCCCTGATAAACTGATAATTGCGGCGCCAGTATGGCATGATGGCGCCCGACGTCATATCCGTACTAAACGGCTGCCAGAGCGCAGCCCGGCTACCCGGAGAGTGTACCTTGCCCGCACCGCGTTTTCTCGATATCGAATACTGTCAGACCGACGACGTACTGTTCCCCGTGGCCATGGCCTGGTCGCTGGAAGACGGGCAGATGAAAACCGTCGTGATCGCCCCTGCCGACGAATGGATACCGGAAGACGCCGACCTCGGTGACATAGACCTGCTCTACCTGGAAGAACAGGGTGTGCCGCTGATCGAGCTGGCTCAAGAGCTACACCAGGACCTGCCCGACCAGACTGTGTACGTGGACGGCATGGATCCGGACGAGGTTCTGGTGGACCTCATTTTCACCGCCGTCAGCATGGACGCCCCCTTCGAAATCGCAGGGATCGAAGAGCTCGTCACTACCATGCCCCGGGAGGCCCTGGACGACCGGCGACGCCAGTTGCTTTCGGACGAGGGCCTTGAGCCCCAGTTGCCGGAAAAC
Source organism: Marinobacter denitrificans (assembly GCF_008795955.1). GTDB lineage: Bacteria > Pseudomonadota > Gammaproteobacteria > Pseudomonadales > Oleiphilaceae > Marinobacter > Marinobacter denitrificans. The sequence continues at coordinate 140,979 of NZ_VMHN01000007.1, read as the reverse complement.
GGCGTTTACGCACTGCTGTTGATCGCCCGGGAAGAAGGCCTCATCGAATAATCCGCTCTCTGCAACGCTTCGGTCAGGGCGAACTGTGACTTGTGTCGACGTAACAAACAGTTACAGAAGGCAGAATCTGTCGGAATCCGACAATGCCAGGAAGCCCGATAACAATGACCACGCTGTTGCGACATTTCTCCACGGCTGCCCTGATAACGGCCGCCCTGCTGACAACCACAACCGCTATCGCCCAGGACAGAAAATCCCGCGAAGGCATGACCTACGTCGGGCTCCTGGCGACGGGCCTGAATCACCGCTCGGTGGGCCAGAACACCCTTGAAAAAACCTGGTCTTCAACCGGTTCCATGGTGCTCGGCACGCATATTTCTGACCATTTCCACGTGGAAGTCCGTGCAGGCGCGGGCACCACTACCGGCGAAATAGACAACGAGCTGGAGCTGGACATCGAATATTTCGCCAGCTGGTATATCGGTGGGCATTACCCGGTGACCGACTACGCCAATGCCTACGCACAGTTCGGTTTTTCCCACGTGCAGGGGGAAGCCAACCTTACCCCCTTAGGCAAGGCCCGGGAGGCCGATCCCGAAGACCGCTCCCCTTACGCCTCACTTGCTGATGAATACCCTGACAGTTCATTCAGCGTCAGCTGGCTGCTAGGCATGGATTTCGAGGTAATTGATAACGGATTCATTATGCTGGAAGGCGGCCGGTTGTTCGAGGACACAGAGACCGGCGCCAATACCTTCCAGTTTTCAACCGGCTTCAAATATGAGTTCTGATGTGCCAGCAACGGTGAATCCGCGCATTGCGCTGGAAATCCCGGTCAAGCGTGTCGCGGGTCACCTCTTCAATGGCGAACTCTTCTTCAAGGCTTTCATCCAGCTTGAAGCGCCTGAAGTTGGTCGAGAATATCAACAGCCCTTCAGACGTTAGCCGCTGCATCGCCTGGCGAATCAACCGGCCGTGGTCCTTCTGGATATCCAGCACACCGGCCATCCGGGCCGAGTTTGAGAACGTGGGTGGGTCCATGAAGATCAGGTCAAACCGCTGGTCCGGGGAGGGTTTGGCCGCCAGCCATGCCAGACAATCCGCCTGCTCCACCCGATGATAGGAAGCCTCCACACCATTAAGCGCCAGATTCTCTTCAGCCCAGTTCACATAGGTTTTCGACATATCCAGGCTCAATGATCGGGTCGCGCCGCCGACCGCTGCATGAACGGTTGCCGCCCCGGTATAACAGAACAGGTTCAGAAACCGCTTGCCCGCCGCGTGCTGCTGAATCCAGTGCCGCACCGGGCGGTGGTCGAGGAACAACCCGGTATCCAGGTAATCCTTGAGATTCACCTTCAGCACACAGCCATGCTCGCTCACATTGAAAAATTCACCGCTGGCTGCCTGCTTCTCATACTGGCTGGTACCGGCCTGGCGTTGGCGCTGCTTACACACCATGTCTTCTCGATCCACACCCAGGGCGTCGGGAATGACCGCCAGCGCTTCAGCCAGCCGCTCTCGTGCGGAGCGCTCGTCCACTGATTTGGGTGCAGCATATTCCTGGATGTGAACACGGCCCTCATAGATATCAATGGCCAGGGCAAATTCCGGCATATCCGCGTCGTACAGGCGGTAACAGCCGATGCCCTGCTTTCGGGCCCAGTGGCCCACTGTCTTGAGATTCTTTTTCAGGCGGTTGCGCAGCATGTCTGCGCGTTCCTGATTGGCGATCCGGGGCGTGACTTCGCCGGGAACGTCAGGTTCCCTCGGTGTCATGGCACTGGCGTCATCCACATTGAACAGCAGCAGTTGTGCCGGCAGCTTACCGTTGTAAAGACGATATTGTTTGTAGCTACGCAGACCGACGGACTTTCCGTACTCAGGCGCGCCGGTAAACACCCCGAGCCGCCAACCTGGCAATGCGGCTTTTACAGCCTCGCCGAGGCTGCGGTACAGGTTGCCCAGCTCCTTGCGTTCGCTCAGGCGCTCGCCGTAAGGCGGGTTTACCAGCACCAGACCATTCCCGGCCCAGCTTTCACCCCGGGTGAACTCACTGATTGCCCGCTGTTCAACGGTCACGATGCTTTCAAGCCCGGCGCGCTGCAGGTTATTCCGTGCCGTCTGGATCACGCCCCTGTCCTGGTCAAAACCCAGGAACAATGGCACACGGCCGTCGATCCCCTGCTTGCCTTCATAGGCACGCCTCTCGGCCTCCTGACGCAACGCCAGCCACATATCCGGCTGATGTCCCGGCCACCGCTCAAACCCGAAGCGTTCGCGCTTACGGCCCGGTGCCAGGTCCAGCGCCATCATGGCCGCTTCAATCACCAACGTGCCGGAGCCACACATGGGATCCACAAAATCGCCCCCTGCTTTCGATATGTCTGGCCAGCCACATCGCATCAAAAGAGCTGCGGCCAGGTTTTCCTTCAGCGGCGCCGCCCCCTTCTCCGTGCGATACCCCCGCTTGTGCAGGCTGTCGCCACTGAGTTCGATACCCACCGACAATTTGCCACGATTGAGGCGGGCTGACACCGTCACATCAGGATTTTTCGCATCCACGGAGGGCCTCTGGCCGCTGGCGCTGCGCAATCGATCAACAATGCCGTCTTTTACTCGCTGCGCACCAAACTGGGTGTTGCGGATCGCCTCGTTCTGGCCAACAAAGTTGACGCGGAAAGTGCCGTTCACAGGGATATGCTGTTGCCATTCCAGATCCGTCACACCACCAAGCATCTGATCGCCTGAGGTGGCATCCACATCCGCGAGGTGGAGGATGATCCGGTTTGCCAGTCTCGACCACAGGCAGGCGCGATAACCGCTCTCCAGCGTGCCGTTGGCCCAGACACCTGCCGGCGCATTACGGACCGGATCCATGCCAAAGGTACGCAGTTCGTCCTCCAGCAAATATTCCAGGCCCTTGGGGCACGTTACGAAAAAGTTAAGGTCTGACACGTTCGACTCCTGAGTCGTTTCTGGTGTGGCTGGGCCAAGGTCGTGGAATAGCGCATTCCCCCGGTTTTTCCGGGCTTGTTATGTCACACAACTATAAGAAAAGCTTCATATAGATTAAATAAATAGTGTACAAGGGCGTTGGTTTAGTCCTACCTTGTAGGTGACGCGTCGTTCCGGGGAGCCAAAAAAAGGGCTCTCTGTTAACAGGATCCTGACTGCTCTGGCCAAACCTGGCAATAGTGGGTTACCCCGGAAGGGTTGCCACGAATGCCGGCCACTGCAGATGTGTACACGCTTGTTCTGTTAATCCATTAGTGAGGAACGGCATGAAAAGACAGAAAAGAGATATGTACGCTCGTGCATTCAAACGGGGTTATCTGGCCGGCGTGTCCGGTAAAGCAAAAGACAGCTGCCCGTTGGAACAACCAGAAGTTCGCCAGGAATGGCTCAACGGGTGGCGAGAAGGCCGCACAGATCAATGGGAGGGCATGACCGGCGTATCCGGTATCCACAAACTGGCGAACGTAACAGCATGACGCTGTTTGACCAGGCCCCTAATCTTTAATCTGATCTTTCAACAACACACAATTTGACGCAGTACTCAGAGCAACCGAAACGGGTCCTCCCGACCCGTACCATGCGATGAAGCGCCACGGGGTTCATTCCCCGCACGGGCCCGCTAAGCGGGCCCACTTTATTTCTGCCCCAACTGCCGAATCGCCTCGACTGACTCCCGGATCAACGCCGGCCCCCGATAGATAAACCCTGTATACACCTGCACCAGTTTTGCACCGGCCCGAATTTTTTCGGCGGCACTGGCCCCGTCGGTTATGCCACCCACCCCGATAATCGGCAACGTGTCACCCAGCTCTGCGTACAGCGCCTGAATGACCCGTGTTGAGGGTGCCCGCACGGGAGCGCCACTCAGCCCGCCCGCCTCTTCCGCGTACCGGTGCCCTGCCACGGCGTCACGGCTGACGGTTGTGTTGGTTGCAATCACCCCGTCGAGCCCGGAGTCTTTCAATGCGGCCGCGACAAAGCGGATACCGTCATCGTCCATATCCGGAGCAATTTTTACCGCCAGCGGCACATAGCGGCCGTACTCTTTCTCACATCTGGCCTGCTCATCCTTGATGGCATGCATCAGCCCCTTCAGTGAATCGCCAAACTGAAGATCCCTGAGCCCCGGCGTATTGGGAGAAGACACATTCACTGTGATGTAGTCGGCACGGGAATACACAGCGGCGATGCCTTTGCGATAGTCCGATTCAGATTCCTCGTTGGGCGTCACCTTGTTCTTGCCCACGTTGATGCCAAGCACACCTGTGTAGCGGCGCCCGTCCACACGAGCCAACAGGTGATCGAGGCCCTGATTGTTAAATCCCATTCTGTTGATAATCGCCTGATGCTCAGGAAGCCGGAACATACGCGGCTTAGGGTTACCAGCCTGGGCAAGTGGCGTGACCGTGCCAACTTCAATAAACCCGAAGCCCAGCGCACCCAGGGCATCCAGGTGGTCGGCATTCTTGTCCAGGCCGGCGGCCAGGCCAACCGGGTTGGGAAAATCCAGGCCCATCACCCGCACAGGGAGCGGCTCCGGCTCGGTAACGAATGCCTTCAGCAGCCCCAGTTTTCCGGCCATATCCAGCCCGGATAAGGTCAGATTATGGGCGGTTTCCGGTGGCAGCCGGAACAGCAATTCGCGCATAATGCCATACATACAGAATCTCCCTGATCGAGAATGACGCGGAGTATACCGGAACTTTTCCACAGCATCGCCTTACACCACTCATATGACAGCAAAATGTCTGTAGCGTTAAGGTGTTGTGACCTTTTCCACGGAATCTGTGGATAACCCTGTTGAAAATCGCGGGGCAACGTCGTCGAACCCTTGATATCCGCGCCAGCCTACGAATTGATCATTTTTTGATCAGTTTATTTCTTATTTAATATCAGTTAGTTGCGCTTGTTTTTATCCGACAGGAAGCACCATGGCCCGAAATATTACCTTGAAGTCATTTTCCGGAGATGTGTATAAATCATCCAGAATCTGTAGTGCACGACCCTATGCGAAGCTTGCCGGAAATATCGTTATACTGGTTTTCCTGGCCGCCGGAGCAAAAAAATGAAAGACCACCCGAGCCCACTATCAAAGCGCAAGGAAAACCTGCCTGAAGAGCGCAGAGCCGCTTCCAGAGTGACCGTAATCGGTATGCTGCTGGATGCCGTTCTGGGAGTAATAAAAGTGGTCGGCGGAGCATTGTTCCACTCCCAGGCATTGATAGTGGATGGGATTCACTCATTCAGTGATGTGGCGTCGGATATCGTGGTTCTGGGGGTCATGCGCGTGTCCCGTCAGGGGCCTGATGCCGATCACCCTTATGGCCATCAGCGCATTGAAACCATGGGCACCATGGTATTGGGCAGTTTTCTGATTGCCGTGGGAGCAGCCCTTGCCTGGGATAACACCCTTCGTCTGATGGCAGACGGCGCAACAAACCTTCCGCAGTGGCCTATTCTGGTAGCCGCTGCCATCTCAGTCGGCAGCAAGGAATGGATTTATCGTTATACCCGCCATATAGGGATCAGAATTCGCTCGGACCTGATCATTGCCAACGCCTGGCACAGCCGGACCGACGCCTTTTCCTCAGTGATTGTGCTGTTTTCCACCCTCGGCGCCATGCTTGGCTATGTATGGCTCGACATCCTGGCTGCTGTTGTCATTTCCATCATTATTATTCATATCGGCTGGAAGTTTACCTGGGACAGCGTCAAGGAGCTGGTAGACACGGGGCTGTCCCCGGAAGATACCGCCCTGCTGAAGCAGGTGGCCTTGAGTATCGATGGTGTGCGGAACATTCACGAGCTCCGCAGCCGCCGCATGGGTCACGACATAATGCTGGATGTGCACCTGGTGGTACGGCCGGAAATCAGCGTTTCCGAAGGGCACCAGATCGGCATGCAGGTGGTCTCTGCCATGCGCGAACAGCTGGATAATATCCTCGATATCAACTTCCACATTGATGCAGAAAACGACGAAGCCCAGCCGCAGACCTCAGAGCAGCTGCCCAGCCGCGAGGAGATACGGGACAAGCTAGGCAGGCATATCAGCAACCTGCCACCTAACAGCCGCCTCAGGCTGCATTACCTGCGTAACAAGGTCCACATGGAACTGTTTATGGAGATCCCCGAAACCGAAACACTTCCCGATGCCCAACGCATCAGCCGTGAACTGGGAAGCTACCCCTGGTTCGGCAGCCTGAGAATCTGGCACGCCCACACGGATAGTCACCCGGTGGTCTAACGGCGGCGTTTTTCCTCCATGCGGGAGAGGAATTCCTGCATGATCAGGGTGTACAGCTCTCCCCCCAGGAAACGATCTTCCACTCCCCCATCGATGCTGGGGTTGTCGTTGACCTCAATGACGGCAACACGGTTGCCTGATTGTTTGATATCCACGCCGTAAAGGCCGTTACCGATCAGTCTGGTGGCGTTCAGGGCCGCCTGAATAACATTTCGCGGCACCTCGTAGGTGGGCATGGTCTCAAAACCACCGCTATCCACTTCCGCACCACCGTGCTGGTAGATCTGCCAGTGCCCTTCCACCATGAAGTACTTGCAGGCATAGATGGCACGTCCGCCGAGTACGCCGATGCGCCAGTCATAGTCCGTATAGAGGTATTCCTGAGCAAGAACCAGGGCGGACTGTTTGAACAGCTCTTTCAGACCAGCGCGCAGAGATTTTTCATCCTCCGGTTTGGTGACGCCCCTGGAAAACGCCCCATCCGGAATTTTGATGACGACGGGAAAGCCCAGTTCACGCATGACCTGTTCGGCACTGTCTTTCTGGTCTTTGGACAGGATCAGGGTCTTGGGTGTGGGGATCTTGTTGTTCTTCAGCAAGTCCGCCAGGTACACCTTGTTGGTGCAGCGCAGAATGGACACCGGATCATCAATCACCACCATCCCCTCGGCCTCCGCCTTGCGGGCAAAGCGATAGGTGTGATGATCGATGGCAGTCGTCTCGCGAATAAACAGACCATCGTATTCCGGCAGCCGCATATAGTCACGGCGCCCGATCTGCTCGACATTGATGCCCAGCTTCCTGCCGGCTTTCTCGAATTTTTCCAGTGCTTCCCTGTCGCTGGGCGGCATTTCTTCCTCGGCATTCACCAGCATCGCCAGGTCGAAACGATAGCGACGGCGGGTGCGGGGCTTGCGCCAGACCATGCTGCTGAATCGGTCGAACGCCGCCGCAAACGCGTCCTGTTCTTTGCCTTTGAGATCCGCCGGACAACCCGGCTTCATGGACGCGATCTGCCAGGTTTTCCCGCGGCGGAAAACCACCTCTAGCACCGGGCACGGAAAACGATCAAATAGCGCCCGCGCGACCGGCTTCAGATCCGCGTGCTCGGCCTGGCCAAAGTAGGTTCGAATGCGCACTTCATGAGTGGCATGGCTATTGTCGCCTGCTGGCTCTATTTCAGAACCGGACGCCTCAAGCCAGTTGATAACGCTGGCATCCAGCTCATCCAGCTGCAGAGAGAACAGGCCCTTGCGGCTGAGGTCGTTGAGCGTCATCACCGAAGGCACCACATGATGCCCGCGTGCCTCGGCGAGCAAGGAACAATAGTAGCCCCGGCTGAGGTAACGAGCACTCTGGCAGAGATTGATCACCCGGACGCGGCTGGAAGCAGGTGCGGAAAACTGCAGGTACTGATCAAAGGTCAGCACGTCTTCGCTGGGGTAATACGGCGCCCAGTCTTTCGCCCGGTCGACAACAATCAGTAAACGTGACATCAATAACATTCCTCCATGAAGGCAGTGCCGGATAGCGGACAATAAAACAGGGCAACCGCCTGTCAGCCGGGCCTGTACAATGTCGCAACAATACGCCGGAAACTCCTGACCTACAATTAGCAGGAAATGCGTGCTTTTACGCATAATTGCGCGCTACCGGCAATGACGGCACTCACTCATAATAGCCGCCAGAGCTGCAACCGGCTAAGCCGCCACTTTTGCGTCACCCAGAGTCCCGAGACTATGACATCACTTGAATTTCGTCACGCCACCGGCGAAGACCTGGACGCGTTGGTTAAGCTGGAAAACCGCTGCTTCACCGAGGACCGGATTTCACGGCGTAGCTTCCGCCGTTTTCTGGACATGCCCCGGGACCGCCTGATTGTCGCCGTGGCCGGGGAGGAACTGGTGGGTTATTGCCTGGTGCTGATGAGCCTGGCCACCAGACTGGCGCGAATCTATTCCATTGCGGTGTCACCCTCTGAACGCGGGCGCAATATTGGCGAACGACTGGTCCGCGAAGCTGAAGCGGCTGCGGTAGAGGCCGGCCGCATCGTCATGCGGCTGGAAGTTCGCGAGGACAACGCCCCGGCGATCCGGTTGTACCAGCGCCTGGGTTACCGCCAGTTCGGCACCCTAAGAGACTATTACGAAGACCATGGCACTGCCCTGCGTTTTGAACGCCGCATTCTGTTCTATGAGCCGTCCCGGGAATTTCCGGAAGTGCCCTACTACCCCCAGACTACGGAATTTTCCTGCGGCCCGGCGGCTCTGATTATGGCCATGGCAACGCTCGACGAGCAGCAGATGATGACCACCCTCGAAGAGCTCAAGCTCTGGCGCGAAGCCACCACCATCTTCATGCTCGCCGGCCACGGCGGCTGCGGCCCACACGGCCTGGCACTGGCAGCCTGGCATCGTGGGTTTCATGCCAGCGCTTATATCAGCAAGGAAGGGGCGTTATTCAAGGACACGGTGCGCAATGAGGACAAGAAACGGGTTCTGGAGCTGGTGCACGAGGGGTTTCTCTATGACATTGGCCAGACCGGCATCGAACTCCACCACGACCCGCTCACCCTGGATGGCATGCAGGCGGCCCTTCACGACGGTCGGGTTCCGATCATCCTGATCAGCACCTGGCAACTCAATCGCAGCCGCGTTCCCCATTGGGTGACGGTGTGCGCCATCGACGACCAGTTTGTCTACCTGCACGACCCGGAGATTGATACAGACATCGGCGAAACAGTCGCCGACAAACAGTATCTGCCGGTAGACCGTCGGGTGTTCGACCGCATGTCCCGCTATGGCAAGAACCAGCCGCTGCAGGCGGCGGTTATTGTCGGGCCCAAACGGGACGGCCAGACCGCTTCGCCGCCACGTAGGTCGGATCAGGCAAAGCCGTAATCCGACAACCACTAGCCAGTCCGCAAAGCTGCCTCTTTAAGCTCAGATATATCATCCCGCAACCGCGCAGCCGTCTCGAAATCCAGGTCGGCGGCGGCCTTGTACATATCGTCTTCCAGGCGAGTGATTTCCTTGAGGATCTCCTCCGGAGAACGGTTACCCGTCTTCGCACGGTACCTTTCTGCCTCTTCGGCAGCCTTCTCCCCGGGACGCTCCGCCTTGCGACGGCCGCGACCACCGCCGCCGCTGGCACCCTCCATAATATCCGCAATCTTCTTGTTCAGACCCTGAGGCGTAATGCCGTGCTCTTCGTTATGCGCGGCCTGTTTGGCTCGGCGACGCTCAGTTTCGTCAATCGCCCGCTGCATGGAGCCGGTGATCCTGTCGCCGTAGAGAATCGCCTTGCCGTGGAGGTTACGGGCGGCGCGGCCAATGGTTTGAATCAGGGAGCGTTCCGAACGCAGGAAGCCCTCCTTATCGGCATCGAGGATGGTAACCAGCGACACTTCCGGCATATCCAGCCCTTCCCGCAGCAGGTTTATCCCCACCAATACGTCAAACTCACCCCGGCGCAGATCCCGGATAATCTCGACACGCTCCACCGTATCGATGTCCGAATGCAGGTAGCGCACGCGGATGTCGTGTTCCATCAGGAAGTCAGTAAGGTCTTCCGCCATGCGCTTGGTCAGCGTGGTCACCAGCACCCGTTCGTTGACATTGGTGCGCAGGCGGATCTCCGAGAGCAGGTCGTCCACCTGGGTAGACGCCGGGCGAACTTCGATTTCCGGGTCCAGCAGGCCGGTGGGCCGGACCACCTGTTCCACAACCTGCCCTGAATGTTCGGCTTCGTAGTTGCCGGGGGTAGCAGAAACAAACAGCATCTGGGGCGCGATCCGCTCCCACTCGTCAAAACGCATGGGCCGGTTATCCAGTGCTGAAGGCAGCCTGAAACCGTACTCCACCAGTGTTTCCTTGCGAGACCGGTCGCCTTTATACATGGCGCCAATTTGCGGAATAGTCACGTGGGATTCGTCCACCACCAGCAACGCGTTGGGCGGCAGGTAATCGAACAATGTGGGCGGTGCCTCGCCCGGCCGGCGCCCGGAAAGATAGCGTGAGTAGTTCTCGATACCGTTGCAGTAGCCCAGCTCCAGCATCATTTCGATGTCGTAGCGGGTGCGTTCTTCCAGGCGCTGGGCTTCCACCAGGCGGTTGTTATCACGCAGTTGCTGCAGGCGCCCGTCCAGTTCCACCTTGATGTGCTCCACCGCGTCCAGCACCGTCTGTCTTGGAGTGACATAGTGGGACTTGGGGTAAATGGTCACCCGTGGTACCCGGCGCAGCACCTCGCCCGTCAAGGGATCGAAGTAGCTGAGATTTTCCACTTCGTCATCGAACAGTTCAATGCGGATAGCCTCTTTCTCGGATTCCGCAGGAAACACGTCAATCACATCACCACGCACCCGGTAATTGGCCCGGTGAAATTCGATATCGTTGCGGGTGTACTGCAGTTCAGCCAGCCGCCGGAGAATGTAGCGTTGGTCGATCTGATCGCCCCGGTCCAGGTGGAGCATCATTTTCAGGTAGGACTGAGGGTCACCCAGACCATAGATAGAGGAAACCGTTGCCACAATAATCGCGTCTGGCCGCTCCAGCAGTGCCTTGGTGGCAGAGAGGCGCATCTGTTCTATGTGCTCGTTGATGGACGCGTCTTTTTCAATAAAGGTGTCGGACGAAGGAACATAGGCTTCCGGCTGATAATAGTCGTAATAGGAAACGAAATACTCTACCGCATTGTCCGGAAAGAATTCCCGGAACTCCCCATACAACTGGGCCGCAAGCGTTTTGTTGTGGGCCATGATGATGGTTGGCCGCTGCACCTGCTGGATAACATTGGCAATGGTGAACGTCTTGCCCGAGCCGGTCACACCCAGCAGTGTCTGATGAGCAAGGCCGGAATGGATGCCGTCCACCAGGCCTTCGATCGCTTTGGGCTGATCGCCAGCAGGCTGAAACGGGGAATCCACCTTGAACGCGCCGTCTTTCATCAGCGCGCCAGTTTCTGAAGTGGCCATAGTCAGAAGACATCCTCTGTTCGATCGGGTTAGAGAAACTTATCGTCACGCGGGCTTCATGATACCATCTGTGGCATCCAGGGCGGTCTGAACATGGTGTAATCCACTACCTCTCAGCCGCCCGAGCCCTAATCAGACGCAGCTTTAAGGAGCGCAAGTTGGACCTTCAACTTTCCAGCCGAGTACAGGCAATCAAGCCATCCCCCACTCTCGCAGTGACCAACAAAGCCGCAGAACTGCGCGCTGCTGGCCAGGACATTATTGGCCTTGGTGCCGGCGAGCCGGACTTTGATACGCCCGCTCACATCAAGCAGGCAGCCATCGAAGCTATCAACAACGGCCAGACCAAGTACACAGCCGTGGATGGTACGCCGGCCCTGAAGAAGGCGATCATTGCCAAGTTCAAACGGGACAACGGCCTGGAATACGAAGCCAACCAGATCCTGGTAAGCAGTGGTGGCAAACAGAGCTTTTTCAACCTGGCCCTGGCTACCCTGAACAAGGGCGACGAAGCCATTATCCCGGCGCCCTACTGGGTTTCCTACCCTGATATGGTACTGGTCGCCGAAGGCAAGCCGGTGATCATCGAAACCGGGGCCGAAACCCGCTTCAAGATCACCCCGGAACAGCTGGAAAACGCCATCACCGAGCGTACCCGCCTGTTCGTGATCAACAGCCCGTCCAACCCCAGCGGTATGGCCTACAGCCTGGACGAGCTGAAAGCGATTGGCGAAGTGCTGAAAAAGCACCCGCAAATCATGATCGCCACCGACGACATGTACGAACCTATCCTCTGGACCGGCCAGCCGTTCTGCAACATTCTGAACGCCACACCGGAGTTGTATGACCGCACCTTCGTTCTGAACGGCGTTTCCAAGGCTTATTCCATGACTGGCTGGCGCATCGGCTACGCCGCAGGCCCGGCGAAGATCATCGGTGCCATGAAGAAAATCCAGTCCCAGAGCACCTCCAATCCGGCGTCCATCTCCCAGGCAGCCGCGACAGCCGCCCTGGACGGCCCGCAGGATTGTGTGCAGGAAATGGTTACGGCTTTCAAGGAGCGCCACGACTACCTGGTAGAAGCCCTGAACGCCCTGCCCGGCGTTGAGTGCCTGCATGGCGACGGCACTTTCTATGTGTTCCCGAGTTTCCAGGGTGCTATTGATGCTGAATCTGATGTCAGCAATGATGTGGAATTTGCCGAGAAACTGCTGAAGGAAGCAGGCGTTGCCCTGGTACCGGGCTCCGCCTTTGGCGCACCGGGCCATATGCGCCTGAGCTTCGCCACCAGCCTGGATACCCTGAAGCAGGCCATTGAACGCCTGAAAAAGGCCCTCGGGTAAAATTGTTGGCAAGGGGTTGACGAGGCGTTGGGGTAACCTTAATATACGCGCCTCGTCACATGACGACGTTCCCCGATAGCTCAGTTGGTAGAGCAACGGACTGTTAATCCGTTTGTCGCTGGTTCGAGCCCAGCTCGGGGAGCCACTATTCCGAAAAGCCGCTAGTCCTCTGGATTGGCGGCTTTTTTCGTTTTGGTTCTTTTGTTTTGGCTTCGGCCCTGGCCTGCTGGTCTTGCCCTAGCCTGCTAGTTGGTGCTCGGCGCGGTGGGGCCTCCCTCACAAAAACCGCTTCGAGTACATCCATGTACGCTTGAGCTCCGCCATCCATGGCTCCGCACATTTTTGTGAGGGAGGCCCCACCGCACCGGTTTAAACATTTCAGATATCGCTTGACTGATTCGCAGGCAAATATGGGTTTGATCACGCCGACCCGACCTACATTGTTATGGCGATAACTCCAGAGGCCGGAACCGGCGGGGTAGAACTGCCTTCCCGAAAATGTGCGGAGCCAGGGATGGCGGAGCCCAAGCGCACACGGACGTGCTTGTAGCGTTTTTCGGGAAGGCAGTTTTACCCCGCCGTAGCACCGTTACCAGCAGGCTAAAGCGCACCACACCAGCAGGCCAGGGCCGAACTAGACCAGATTCCACAGTGTCAGAGCCCAACCACCTCAGCATGAATAGCCTCCAACGCAGCCAGAGGGTCGGTAGCCTGGGTTATCGGGCGGCCGATGACCAGGTAGTCGGAACCGGCTTTGAGGGCGTCCGTGGGGGTCATGATGCGTTGTTGGTCGCCTTTGTCGGCAGACAACGGGCGGATGCCGGGAGTGACCAGTTTGAAGTCGGCACCCTGCTCGGCTTTTAACGCCGGAGCCTCCTGCGCTGAACAGACGACGCCGTCCAGGCCGCAGTTACGGGTCAGGGTTGCCAGGCGGGACACCTGGGCCTCCGGGGAATCCGTGATGCCGATACCGGCGAGATCATCCGCACCCATGCTGGTCAGCACCGTGACCGCAATCAACAACGGCCGGTCCTTACCGAAGGCTTCCAGCCGGTCGCGGCAGGCGGCCATCATTTTTTCACCGCCGGAGGCGTGCACGTTAACCATCCAGACACCCAGCTCAGCGGCGGCCGCTACCGCTGCCGACGTGGTATTGGGAATGTCGTGAAACTTGAGATCCAGAAAGACATCAAAACCGCGCCCCTGAAGCTTGCGAACCAGGTCCGGGCCGGATCGGGTAAAGAGTTCTTTCCCTACTTTCAGTCGGCATTTTGCCGGGTCAAGTTGGTCAGCCAGGGCAAAAGCAGGCTGGTCGGAAGGGAAGTCCAGGGCAACAATGATTCGAGGATTATCGGGGGTTAGCACAGTCGGTTTCCTGCAGAGTGTCGTAAATTCGGGTTATTCGGCTTCCACACCCTGGATCGGGCGAACGGTTTCCCATTGCTTGCAGCTCGGACACAACCAGTGGAGCTGCTGGCCCGAGAAGCCACAGTTTACACACCGGTACACCGGCCGGTTTGCCAGAATCAGGTGGCCGATGCGGCTGACAAGGCGGCCTTCGTCCGTTGTCATGCCCTTTTCGTAGCCGGCCAGTTCCACCAGGCGCAACAGGCCCCGCACACTGGGCCGAATTTCCAGCTCGCGGCGCAGCAGCTCAATGGCTGCCATTCGGCCTGAGGTACGTTCAACGGCTTCCACCAATGCCAGCAACAGGCTGGTGCTGGGCCAGGCTTCGTAGAACTTTCCGAGCTTCTTCACCAGGCGCCCTACGTCACCATGCTCCCGCTCGAGTTTCATCAAGCGGTCCACCGCCTCAGAACTGAACTCGGGGTTCTGATCAAAAACCTTCAGACTCTGATTGGCCGCATCCCGGTAATTACCCTGGCGAACAAGGAGTTTCATCAGGATAAAGGTGGCCCGGACACAGGAACTGTCATATTCCAGCGCTTCCTTGGTCAGCTTCTGGGCCTTCCAGCGGTCGTCATGTTTGAGGGCATCTTCCGCGATTTCGCAGGTGATGTAGGCCAGCATCTTGTACATTCCCGGATCATGGTCGCCGGTTGTCAGGGTTCGGGCTACCTGGCCGGCCTTGCCCCACTCCTTCTCCTGCTGGTAGAGCTCAATCAGTTGCAGCGAGGCTTTGCGGCCATACTCCCTGTCTCCCATCAGCTGATGGAGCAGCGCTTCTGCCCGGTCCAGCAGGCCTGCATTCAGATAGTCAATGGCGAGTTCGTAGGTTACTTGCTGGGAATAACGTGATGGCAGTTCTGGGCGGGCCAGGAGATTCTGGTGAATCAGGATAGCGCGATCGGTCTCACCCTTATGCCGAAAATGCGCACCGATCGACAGATGCAGACCAACCGTCTCCTTGTTGACGGCCAGGGATTGGACAAAATTCTCGACGGCCTGGTCGGAATAATTGGTAAACAAAAACTGCAAACGATCCTTGACCGACTCTTCACTCGAGATGGCCGTTTTCGAGCGATCCCTGGTATTGCCCATGCGCCCGACAAACCAACCTGCAGCTACCGCAATCGTCAATAGCAGCCACTGAAGCACTATATCCATCAAAGCGTCCGGTCGTTCTGGGCCCTGGATTTCTCCAATGCCTGCTCGGTACGAGCAAGTCGTTTCTCAAGGTTACGGCGGGAAACCGATGTGCGAACGGTTGCAAGCATGGTAATCAGAACTCCGATCAAAGCACCGATCACGAAAGACATAATAATCCAGACCGCAACCCCGTGGGGCTGGGTCTCGAAAAGGAGAAAGTTGAGGGACACCGCCATCTGATTATTAAGGGAAAAAACAAGGGCCACCAGAACCAGAAACAAAACCAGCAGAATAAGAAGGACCTTCTGTAATCCGGCCATAGTCGCAACGCTCCACGCGGGCCTGATCGTCTAGACCAGGACCTGGTTAAAAACTTTCCATGTAAAGGGTAATCAGAAACCCTTTTTCAGACTGTCATTGACCTGTTCCCGCAACTCCTTACCAGGTTTGAAGTGCGGAACAAATTTAGCTGGTAACTGAACAGCCTCACCGGTCTTGGGGTTTCGCCCGGTTCTGGCCGCCCGATGGTGCAGTGAAAAACTGCCAAAACCACGGATTTCAATTCGCTGGCCATCTGCCAGTGACTGGGACATATGTTCTATGATGGTTTTCACAGCCAGTTCCACATCCTTCACTGAAAGCTGCGTCTGTTTGGACGCAATCAGCTCTACCAGTTCAGATTTTGTCATTGGGCTCATCCCTCTTCACATTATTATCGGATAGCCGGTTACCAGCTCCTTGGCTCTAGTTTAGCCAAACCAGAAAAAAACACAAAAAAAACGGGCTCTTAGAGCCCGTTTTTTTATACCAACCGGAAATCTTACTCCTTGTTGGCGTTTTGTTGCTGCATCTGCTCCTTGATGAGATCACCGATAGTGGTCGCACCAGAGGAGGATTCAGCCGTCTTCGCACGTACACCTTCCAGTGCCTGCTTGTCGTCTTCAACATCCTTCGACTTCACAGACAGGTTGATGACGCGGTTCTTACGGTCGATGCTGATAATCTTGGCTTCAACTTCGTCGCCTTCGTTCAGCGCATTGCGTGCATCTTCAACACGGTCACGGCTGATTTCGGAGGCTTTCAGAACAGCTTCAACTTCGTCGTTCAGGGTGATAGTCGCTGCTTTTGCGTCTACAGCGGATACCGTGCCCTTAACAATGGAGCCCTTGTCGTTCAGCTGTACAAACTCGGCGAACGGATCGCTTTCCAGCTGCTTGATGCCCAGGGAGATACGCTCACGCTCGGGATCAACAGACAGGATAACGGTTTCAACTTCGTCGCCCTTCTTGTATTCACGAACGGCTTCTTCGCCAGTTTCGTTCCAGCTGATGTCTGACAGGTGAACCAGACCATCGATGCCACCGTCCAGTCCGATGAAGATACCAAAGTCAGTGATTGACTTGATCTTGCCGGAGATACGGTCGCCCTTGTTGAACCTGCTGGAGAAATCTTCCCAGGGATTGGCCACACACTGCTTGATACCCAGGGAAATACGACGACGCTCTTCGTCAATATCCAGAATCATCACACCCACTTCGTCGCCAACCTGAACGACCTTGGACGGATGGATGTTCTTGTTGGTCCAATCCATTTCGGAAACGTGAACCAGACCTTCAACACCTTCTTCCAGCTCGGCAAAGCAGCCGTAGTCAGTCAGATTGGTTACACGTGCAGTAACCTTGGTGCCTTCCGGATAACGACCCTTGATATCAACCCAGGGATCTTCACCCAGCTGCTTCAGACCCAGTGATACGCGGTTACGCTCACGGTCAAACTTCAGCACCTTGACACTGATCTCATCGCCCACATTGACGATTTCGCTCGGATGCTTGATGCGCTTCCAGGCCATATCGGTAATGTGGAGCAGGCCGTCAACACCACCCAGGTCTACGAATGCACCGTAGTCGGTCAGGTTCTTGACGATACCTTTGATTTCCATCCCTTCGGTCAGGGTTTCAAGCAGAGCTTCACGCTCGGCACTGTTTTCAGCTTCCAGAACGGCGCGGCGGGAAACAACCACGTTGTTACGCTTCTGGTCGAGCTTGATAACCTTGAATTCGAGTTCCTTGTTCTCCAGGTGCGCGGTATCGCGAACCGGACGAACATCTACCAGAGAGCCCGGCAGGAAGGCACGGATACCAGCCAGATCGACGGTGAAACCACCCTTGACCTTGCCGTTGATAATACCCTTAACCACTTCCTCAGCTTCGAAGGACTTCTCGAGTACCTTCCAGGCTTCAGCGCGCTTGGCTTTCTCACGGGACAGACGGGTTTCACCGAAGCCGTCTTCTACAGCGTCGAGAGCTACGTCAACAACGTCGCCAATAGCAACTTCCAACTCGCCTTTTTCATTGAGGAACTGGGAGGCGGGGATAACGCCTTCGGACTTCAGTCCGGCGTTAACGGTGACCCAGTCGTTATCGACGTCAACTACGGTTCCCTGAACAATGGAACCCGGTTGCATGTCAATTTCTTTTAGGCTTTCTTCAAAAAGATCCGCAAAGCTCTCGCTCATTATGTGTCCTATGTGATCAACGCAAGTTTACTCCGTGCTACCAGCAACACGGTCTGTTAGTTTCAATCCGGATTCAGCCAGTGGCTGGCCGATAACGCCGAATCCGGAATTTCAACGACAAAAAGGTGTAGTCAGGCCTGACCTGCTGCGGCCATAACCCTGACTAACACCTCTTCTATACTCAACCCTGTAGAATCAATGACTTGCGCATCGTCCGCAGGCTTGAGCGGGGCGGCGGCGCGGTTCATGTCCCGCTCATCGCGCACCCGTATCTCCTCTAAAAGGGCGTCAATATTAACATCGACCCCTGCGTCCTTCAACTGGCTGTAACGTCTTTGCGCACGCTCTTCGGCGCTGGCCGTCAGAAAGATCTTTACCGGCGCATCCGGAAACACCACTGTGCCCATATCGCGACCGTCTGCCACCAGCCCAGGGAGCTTGCGGAAGTCGCGCTGACGCTGCAGCAGCGCATCACGAACAGACTGCATCACGGCCACCTTTGAGGCGTTGTCCCCGCAGGTTTCTGTACGTATATCTGCGGTCACATCGTGGCCGCCCATCAACACCTTTGCCGGCTCACCCGGGGGTGTTGGTTCGAAGGCCACATCCAGGTTAGCGGCAAGCTTCACCAATGCGGACTCATCATCCAATGGAACGCCCTGCCGCTCGGCAGCAAGGGCGGTAAGACGATAAAGCGCGCCGCTATCGAGCAGATGCCAACCAAGTTTGCGGGCCAGCATCTGGGTAATGGTGCCCTTGCCGGAGCCGCCAGGGCCATCCACAGTGATAATGGGCGCCTTGCCTTCAACCATCATTCAGCTCCCTCGGCTGAGATATTGATACCGGTGCGCTTCGCCAGCCCCACAAAATTCGGGAAAGACGTCGCTACGTTGGCGCAATCGGTCACTTCAATATTGCCGCTGGCTCGCAGGGAGGCCACCGAGAACGCCATGGCAATCCGGTGGTCACCGTGGCTGTTTACAGTGCCGCTACCCATGGTCTGGCCCCCCTCAATAACAATGCCGTCCGGTGTGACGGTGGTGTCCACGCCCAACGCAGCCAGGCCATCCGCCATCACCTGAATACGATCGCTTTCCTTGACGCGGAGTTCCTCGGCCCCACGCAGGACAGTTCTGCCCTCCGCGCATACAGCGGCGATAAACAGCACTGGGAATTCGTCGATGGCCAGGGGCACCTGGTCTTCCGGAATGTCGATACCCTTGAGGTCAGCAGAACGAACACGGAGGTCGGCAACCGGTTCACCACCAATCACCCGCTCCTCGAGCACTTCAATATTGGCCCCCATCATGCGCAGGATGTTGATGACTCCTACCCGAGTCGGGTTCATGCCTACGTGACGGATGGTGAGGTCAGAATCCGGGGCAATGCTGGCCGCCACCAGGAAAAACGCCGCAGAGGAAATATCCGCCGGTACGTCAATCGCAGTGGCCGTCAGACGCCCGCCCCCGGTAACGCTGGCTGTGGCCATGTCACGATGGACGTGATAGCCGAAGCCTTCCAGCATGCGCTCTGTGTGATCCCGGGTTGGCGCCGGCTCAGTCACTGAGGTCACACCTTCAGCGTAAAGCCCGGCAAGCAACAGGCAGGACTTTACCTGGGCGCTGGCCACGGGCATTTCGTAGTGAATACCCGTCAGCGCCTGGCCACCGCGGATTTTCAGGGGCGGCCGGCCGCCCTCAGCAGTATCGATTACAGCGCCCATAGCCCGCAGCGGATCCGCGACGCGCCCCATTGGCCGCTTGGACAGACTCTCATCGCCAGTCAACTCTGAATCAAATGGCTGAGCTGCCAGCAAACCGGCGAACAGGCGCATAGCAGTACCGGAGTTACCCAGATAGAGCGGGCCGCGCGGCGCCTGCAGGCCATTGATACCCACACCATGGATGCGAACAAGGCCTTCGTCCGGCCCTTCAATGGTAACACCCATATCACGGAAAGCCTGAAGCGTAGCCAGGCTATCTTCCCCTTCCAGGAAGCCTTTCACCTCAGTGATGCCGTCGGCAAGTGCACCCAGCATAATGGACCGATGGGAAACGGATTTGTCGCCCGGAACACGAATTTCACCGGAAATCCGGCCGCCGGGCTGAAGACGGAATGTTACCTGTTTCTGACTGTTGTTGGTCACGTAAGCCTTTCCTGAAAGCATTTTGGAAAAATGTTCCCGCGCCGCTTTGGCGCGACTGAAAACCCGTAGCAGGGTTGCACCGTCCTGATCGGCAATGGCAGTGCGAAGCTGGTCCAGATCGTGGGTGAAGTGATCAATCACCCGCAGCACCGCATCGCGGTTGGAGAGAAAAATATCGTGCCACATCACCGGGTCGCTGGCCGCAATTCGGGTAAAGTCACGGAAGCCGCCTGCCGCGTAGCGGAATATGTCCAGATTCTCATCCTCACCCGCCAGGGTGTCTACCAGCGAGAAGGCAATCAGATGCGGAAGGTGGCTTGTGGCAGCGAGCACTTCGTCGTGATAGGCCACGGACATGGTCAGCACCGTGGCACCACAACCCTCCCACAGCGCCTTCAGCTTCTCCAGGTCCGGCGCACTGACATTGTCCGCCGGAGTCAGAATCACTTTATGATTGGCAAACAACCCAGGGTCGGCGGCCCGGATACCGCTCTTTTCAGAACCTGCTATGGGATGACCAGGAATCACCTTTGCCGGTAACTCACCAAACACCTCACGCACGTCCTTCACGAAACTGGACTTGGTACTACCCACATCCGTAAGCACCGCGTTGGCGCCCAGATGTGGGCGAATCTCTTCCAGTACGGTTTGGGTTGCTTTGACCGGTACCGCAAGAACGACCAGATCGCTACCGGCCACGGCCTCGGCGACGGTCGCAGCCGCCTCATCAATAATACCCAACTCCCTGCCCAGAGCCAGATCTTCCCCACGTTTATCGGCGCCAACAACAGTCACGGCGAGGCCGTTATCGCGGATGGCTCTGGCCAGGGACCCGCCGATGAGGCCGAGGCCGATAACCGCAACGCGCTGAAATAGCGGCTGGACCTCAGACACCTTACACTCCCCGCCCGGGTTCAGAGGCCGATAGCGTATCCAGGGCGCGGGCCAGGGATTCGATAAAACGGTCATTCTCCTCGGGCAGGCCGATGGAAACCCGCAGATGCCCGGGCATCCCGTAGCCAGCAATCGGTCTGACAATAACGCCCTGCTCCAGCAATAACTGATTGATATCCGCAGCCCGCTCTCCCACATTCAAAGCAATAAAATTGCCGGCGGAAGGAATATACTCCAGCCCCATTTCGTTAAAGGCCGTCTCAAGCTGTTTCATGCCTTCGGCATTGACTTCCCGGGCGCGCTGAAGATATTGCTCATCATCCAACACCGCGGTAGCTGCAGCCAGGGCCAGAGCATCTACATTAAAAGGCTGTCGTACTCTATTGAGAACGTTAGCGATTTCAGGAGAACTTACACTATAACCAGCGCGTAGTGATGCCAATCCCCAGGCCTTGGAAAAGGTACGGGTAACGATCAGGTTGGGGTACCGCTCAAGCAGTGACAGGCCGTCCACGTAACCGTCGCCCTGCAGGTATTCGCAGTAGGCTTCATCGAGAACCACCAGTACGCGCTCCGGAATCCGGTCCAGGAATGCCTCGATGGCCTCAGCACCATGAACGGTGCCGGTAGGGTTATTCGGGTTGGCAACAAACACCAGTTTTGTGCGGCCAGTTACAGCCTCAGCCATGGCATTCAGATCGTGACCATAATCCCTGGCCGGAACCGACACGCCAGTGGCGCCAATCGCCTGGGTTACCAGCGGATAGACGGCAAAAGCATACTGGGAAAACACCACTTCCGAAGTCTGGTCTGCAAAACACCGGGTAATCACTTCCAGAACGTCATTGGAACCATTGCCCAGGGTAATCTGCGACGGCCTGACGCCATAGCGAGCAGACAACGCCTGCTTGAGATCAAAACCGTTGCCATCCGGATAGCGGCAGAGCTCGTCGAGCCCCCCCCTGACAGCGGCCAGCGCTTTGGGACTGGGCCCCAGCGGATTCTCGTTGCTGGCCAGCTTGATAATGCGGTCCGGGTTGAGGCCCAGCTCCCGGGCCAACTCATCAATGGGCTTACCCGGCTGGTAGGGGGATAACGCCTGCACACCTTTGACCGCCAGGCTTTGGTAATCAGTCGACATTGAACCCTTCCTCAGCAATTCGTGTTGCTTTACAAAACCCCGATGGGGTAGGAACCAAGGCGTTTCAGTTCCACGGCCTCTTCATCAATCTCGGCAAGCACCTTGCTCACCTGTTCGTCATCCACATGGCCTTCGAAATCGATATAGAACACGTAAGCCCAGGTGCCACTGGGAGACGGTCGGGTTTCGATTCGGGTCAGACTCAGGCCGTGCTTGTGGAAAGGCTCCAGCAACTGGTAAAGAGCACCCGGTTTGTTGCGCATGGACACCAGAATAGAAGACTTGTCATTGCCGCTGGCCGGTACTTCCTCACGCCCGATAATCAGAAAACGCGTGGTGTTGTCCGGCCGGTCTTCAATGCTGGTCGCCAGTACTTCCAGGCCATAGAGTTCCGCCGCCATATCCCCGGCGATAGCAGCCGTACCCGGCTCTTCCGCTGCACGCCTTGCCGCTTCGGCATTGCTGCTGACGGTTACCCGTTCAATACCATAGCGGTGAGTATCCAGCCACTGCCGACACTGGGCGAACGACTGCTGATGGGAATAGATACGGACGATTTCCTCGTCCTTATGCTTTGGCGACACCATCAGGTGATGATGAATGCGCAACTGGACTTCACCGCAGATTTTCAGCGGCGAAGACATGAACATGTCCAGAGTATGATTGATCATGCCTTCCGTGGAGTTCTCCACCGGAACCACGCCATAGTGGGCGGCACCGGATTCCACCTCGCGGAAAACGGCATCGATCGCCGGCAACGGCACACTGATCACGGAGTGACCAAAGTGCTTGAGCGCCGCTGCCTGGGTGAAGGTCCCCATCGGCCCCAGAAAAGCGATGTGCATGGGCTTTTCCAGGGCGAGGCAGGCAGACATGATTTCCCGGAACAACCGCGCCATCTCTTCGCCCGACAGGGGGCCGGGGTTGCTGTCCTTGATGCGACGCAACACCTGGGCTTCCCGCTCCGGACGGTAGAAAAACACGTCTTCGCCCGGATTGGCTTCCGTCTTGACCCGAGCCACTTCCTGGGCGCATTCGGCGCGCTTGCTGATCAGGTCCATAATGTCCCGGTCCAACCGGTCGATCTCGTCCCTCAATTGCCCCAGACGGGCCTGCTCATCACTGCTCATGATCAGCCCCGCTCCTTCGCAAATACGGTCATATAGTCGATCAACGCATCCACGCCGGCTTCCGGCATGGCGTTGTAGATACTGGCCCGCATGCCGCCCACGGAACGATGGCCCTTCAGGTTCAGCAGGCCGCGCTCGTTCGCCCCTTTAAGGAAGGCATCATTCAGCGCGTCGTCCGCCAGGGTAAAAGGAACGTTCATCCAGGAACGAAAGCGTGGCGAAATCGGATTGGCGTAGAAATCGTTCTCGTCTATAAATCCGTACAGCTTGCTGGCTTTGCGGCGGTTGATCTCGCCCATTGCCGTAACGCCACCCTGCTCTTTCAGCCATTTGAACACCAGGCCAGCGAGGTACCAGGAATAGGTGGCGGGCGTGTTATACATGGAGTCGTTATCTGCGATCACCTGGTAGTTCATCATCGTGGGGGTGATCTTTAGCGCCTTGCCCAGCAGATCCTTTCGAATGATGACCGTCACCAAGCCGGACGGACCAATATTTTTCTGGGCGCCAGCGTAGATCAGGCCGAACTTTGACACGTCCACCGGGCGCGAGAGCATGGTGGATGACATGTCCGCCACCAGTGGCACGGAACCGCTCTCCGGCACGAAATCAAATTCCAGGCCACCAATGGTTTCGTTGGGCGTGTAGTGCAGGTAGGCCGCATCCGCACGGGTATTCCAGGTGTTCTGGTCGGGAACGGTGGTGAATCCGTCCGTTTCACTGCTGGCCGCCACATTCACCTGCGCATACCGGCTGGCCTCGGCGATGGCTTTCTTCGACCAGATACCGGTGTTGACGTAATCCGCCGATGTCTTGTCGCCCAACAGGTTCAGCGGAATGGTCGCGAACTGACTGGAAGCTCCACCCTGCATGAAGAGTACGGCGTAATCACCTGAAATACCGGCCAATTCCCGAAGGTCTCTCTCGGCAGTTTCGGCGATTTCCACGAACTCGTCACTGCGATGGCTCATTTCCATCACCGACATACCGGTGCCGCGCCAGTCCAGCATTTCATCCCGCGCCTGTTGCAGCACGGGCTCCGGCAAGGTTGCCGGACCTGCACAAAAATTATACGCCCTGCTCATGATCCTGTGATCTCTCAAGTATTGCCAATTAAGGTGCCGGCTTATTCCTCGCCGGCACTCTCTCCCGCATCACCTGCGCCTTGTGCACCTTCTTCGCCATCAGACTCAGACGCAGGCGTTTCCTCACCATCAACCTCTTCGGCATCAGTTTCAGCAATACGCTCAACGCCCACAAGACGCTCGTCTTCCTGGCTCAGCTTGATCAGGCGAACCCCCTGGGTGTTGCGGCTCAGAACCGATACTTCGTCGGTGCGGGTACGCACCAGCGTGCCCTTGTCCGAGATCAGCATCATTTCGTCGCCTTCGAACAGCTGCAGCGCCGTGACCAGGTTACCGTTACGCTCGGAACACTGCATGGCGATGACGCCCTGACTGCCCCGGCTGTAAGTCGGGAACTCGTCGAAGGTGGTTCGCTTGCCGT
Organism: Marinobacter denitrificans; assembly: GCF_008795955.1. Classification (GTDB taxonomy): domain Bacteria; phylum Pseudomonadota; class Gammaproteobacteria; order Pseudomonadales; family Oleiphilaceae; genus Marinobacter; species Marinobacter denitrificans. The sequence continues at coordinate 116,517 of NZ_VMHN01000007.1, read as the reverse complement.
AGCCGTTTTCACTGGCTGTCAACAGCACCGCGCCTTCCTGGGGAATAATCAGCGACACCACATGATGCCCTCCGGGCATCTTGATGCCACGCACACCACGGGCGGTCCGGCTCATCGGGCGTACCGCTTCTTCGTTGAAGCGAACCGCTTTGCCGGCTGAAGAGAACAGCATGACTTCCGCATCACCCTTGGTGATGGCCGCGCCAATCAGGGTATCGCCCTCGTCCAGCGACAGGGCAATCAGGCCACTGCTGCGGGGACGGGAGAAGTTCGGCAGCGGCGTTTTCTTGACCACACCCGCCGATGTTGCCATCAGCACATACTGGTCTTCCGGGTAATCACGTACCGGCAGGAAGGTGGTGATACGCTCACCCTCGTCCAGTGGCAGGATATTCACCATCGGGCGACCGCGGGAGGCGCGGCTGGCACGCGGAATCTCGAAGACCCGCAACCAGTAAACCTTGCCCCGGTTGGAGAAGCACAGAATGGTGTCGTGGGAGTTGGCAACCAGCAGCTTCTCGACAAAATCCTCGTCTTTCATGGATGTGGCGGCCTTACCACGGCCACCACGGCGCTGGGCCTGATAGTCCTCGACTGCCTGGGTCTTGGCGTAACCACCGTGAGAGATCGTTACTACCAAGTCTTCCTCGTCGATCAGGTCGGCAATGGTCAGGTCACGCTTGGAACTGGTGATCTCGGTCAGGCGCTTGTCGCCAAACTCGGTAACAATGGCTTCCAGCTCTTCGCGGATAACCTGCATCAAACGGTCCGGATCCGCCAGAATCTCCAGCAGACCGGCAATTTTCTCAAGGATTTCCTTGTACTCGTTCTGCAGCTTTTCGGTCTCAAGACCGGTCAGGCGATGCAGACGAAGATCCAGGATGGCCTGAGCCTGCTCCGGCGACAGATGATACAGGCCATTGCGCAGGCCAAATATCTCCGGCAGGTCGTCCGGGCGACAGGCATCTTCACCTGCCCGCTCGAGCATCGCCAGAACGTCACCGGGCGCCCAGCCCTGGGCCATCAGCTTCTCTTTTGCCTCGGCAGAGCCCGGAGATGCCTTGATCAGGGCAATAATCTCATCGATGTTTGCCAGTGCAACCGTCAGGCCTTCCAGGATATGACCACGTTCCCGAGCCTTGCGCAGCTCGAAGATGGTCCGGCGGGTAACCACTTCCCGACGGTGGCGCACAAATGCGTCCAGCATCTGCTTCAGGTTCAGGATCTTCGGCTCGCCGTTGATCAGGGCAACCATGTTGATGCCGAATACCGTCTGCAGCTGGGTATGCGTGAACAGGTTGTTGACGATCACGTCCGGGTTTTCCCCGCGACGCAGCTCTATCACCACCCGGATGCCTTCCTTGTTGGATTCATCCCGCAGCTCGGTAATACCTTCCAGGCGCTTCTCTTTAACCAGCTCCGCAATCTTCTCAATCAGCCGGGCCTTGTTCAGCTGGTAAGGCAGCTCGGTAATAATGATGGCGTCGCGGTTGGTTTTCTTGTCGTGCTCGATTTCATGGCGGGCACGAATATAGATGCGCCCACGGCCGGTGCGGTAAGCCTCAACAATGCCGGCGCGGCCGTTGATAATACCCTCGGTGGGGAAGTCCGGCCCCGGAATGTGCTCCATCAGCTCGTCAATGGTCATGTCCGGGTTGTCGATCAGCGCCAGGCAGCCATTCACGATTTCCGTGAGGTTATGGGGCGGAATATTGGTTGCCATGCCCACGGCAATACCGGAGGAGCCGTTGACCAGCAGGTTCGGAACCCGGGTGGGCAGTACTTCCGGGATCTGCTCGGTGCCGTCGTAGTTGGGGACGAAATCCACCGTTTCCTTTTCCAGATCCGCCAGCAGGGAGTGGGCAATCTTCTCCATGCGGATCTCGGTGTAACGCATGGCAGCCGCGTTGTCACCATCAATGGAACCGAAGTTACCCTGGCCATCCACCAGCGGATACCGCAGGGAGAAAGGCTGGGCCATACGGACAATAGTGTCGTAAACAGCGGAATCGCCATGGGGATGGTATTTACCGATAACGTCACCCACCACACGGGCGGACTTCTTGTAAGACTTGTTCCAGTCGTTGTTCAGCTCGGACATGGCGAACAATACGCGGCGATGCACCGGCTTGAGGCCATCCCGCACGTCCGGAAGCGCCCGCCCGACGATAACGCTCATGGCGTAATCGAGGTAGGACTGTTTCAGCTCGTCTTCAATATTTACCGGCAGGATCTCTTTGGCTAACTCACCCATCGAGAAAGGTTCCTTTGCATTTGCTGGAAGTCGTTTCAGGGCCCTTCAGAGCACCCCATAGTTATTCTTTAACAAGCGGCCAATACTACCACATTCAACCCTTTAGCGGGGCATATGGCAGTGTCCGTCAGTCAAAAACCACGGTCTTGTTTTCGTAGGTGATCACACGGTCTTCAATGTGTGCCCTCAGTCCCCGGGACAGGGCATTTTTCTCCACATCCTTGCCCAGGCGCACCATATCCTCAATCGAGTCACTGTGGCTGATGCGGATGACCTCCTGCTCGATAATGGGGCCCTCATCCAGATCCTGCGTCACGTAGTGGCAGGTGGCACCTATCAGCTTCACACCCCGGCTGTAGGCCTGGTGGTAGGGTCGCGCGCCTGCGAAGGACGGCAGGAAGCTGTGGTGGATATTGATCACCTTGCCTGCGTATTTTTCGCACAGGCTTGCGGGCAATATTTGCATGTACCGGGCCAGAACAACCACATCGGCCTCGTAGCCTTCAATCAGGCCATCCACTTCGCCAAAGGCTTCGTCGCGGTTGGTCTTGTCCACAGGGATATGGTGATAGGGTATTTCGTGCCATTCCACCATGCGCCTGAGGTCTTCATGGTTGGAGATAACAGCAACAATCTCGGCATTGATTTCCTTGCTGTGCCAGCGATGAAGCAGGTCCGCCACGCAGTGGGATTCCTTGCTGCACATAAGGATGACTTTCTTGGGCCGGGCCGAATCAGCAATATGCCAGTTCATATCGAACTCGCGGGCGATGGGCTCAAAAGCGATGCGGAACTGCTCAAGCCCGAACGGAATCGAGTCGGCCTTGATTTCATGCCGCATGAAGAACCAGCCTGTCTGGGTATCCGAGTGGTGGCTCGCCTCGGTAATCCAGCCATTGTAGGTCGACAAAAAATTACTGACCTTGGCAACGATTCCCACCCGGTCCGGGCAGGAAATCACAAGACGATAGGTATGCTCCATGGAAGCCTTTCCTTAATCTGATCCGGGAAAGTGGGTGTGCAGGTTCACACCCTTAAAAATGACCGGCTATGATAGCCTATCTGAGCATCAGAAACGAGGCGCACTGACATGGACAGACACCCCCTACAGGTACGTATGAGAAATGCCGTGCCGGGCCGTTCACTGGCCGCAAAAATGATCGTTACCCTTGTATTGCTTTTACCCCTGCAACCGGCTGGAGCCGATGCCATTCTCGAGGGCGAAAGGCACCATCCGGTCAAAGCAAAGAACGGAATGGTCGCTACCAGCCACACACTGGCCACTGAAGTTGCGCTGGACGTTCTCAGAAACGGCGGCAATGCGATAGACGCGGCTGTCACGGCCGGCTTTGCCCTGGCGGTCACCCAACCTCGCTCCGGTAATATTGGCGGGGGCGGTTTCATGCTCTATGCGCCGGGAAACGGTGATGCCGTTGAAGCCATCGACTACCGGGAGAAGGCACCAGCCGCGGCTACGGAAACGATGTTCCAGAATGAAGATGGCGAGGTGGTGCCAGACCGCAGCCGGTTCACCCACAAGGCAGCCGGGGTGCCCGGCACCGTCGCCGGTCTTGCCATGGCCCTGGAACGGCATGGCACGCTTTCCCTGAAACAGGCGTTGGCACCAGCAATAAAGCTGGCACGGGAAGGCTTTATAGTACCCGACCGCTTTACAGAAGGCCTGGAGCAGGCCCGTGAGCGGCTGCAGCGATGGCCCGCCACCCGTGAAACTTTCTACAAAGAGGATGGTGAGGCCTGGCAGCCGGGCGAACGCTTCCGGCAACCGGAACTGGCAGAGACCCTGCAGCGCATTGCCGACCAGGGTATCGAGGATTTCTATGAGGGCAAAACTGCCCAACTCATCGTGGAGGAAATGAACCGCCACGACGGCCTGATCACACTGGACGACCTGAAAAATTATCAGCCCCGGGTTCGCCAGCCCGTTCATGGCAGCTACCGGGGTCACGACATTTATTCCATGTCGCCGCCCTCCTCCGGTGGCATCCACATCGTGCAGATCCTTAATATCCTTGAGGGTTACCCACTCGCAGACTTTGGCCACAATTCCGCCGCCAGCATCCACCATATGGCTGAAGCCATGAAACTTGCGTATGCCGACCGTGCCGAGTTTCTGGGCGATACGGATTTCGTGGACGTTCCCCTGCAAGGGCTGACCAGCAAAGCGTATGGCGAGTCTTTACGAAAAACCATCGACCCGGACAAAGCCCGCCCTTCGTCCGACATCGGCGCCGGCAACCCGGGCGCCTATGAAAGCCCGGAAACCACCCACTTTTCTATTGTCGACCGCTGGGGCAATGCGGTTTCCAACACCTACACCATTAACTTCAGCTACGGTTCCGGCATTACGGTGGCCGGCGCAGGCTTCCTGCTGAACAATGAAATGGACGATTTCAGCGCCAAGCCTGGTGAACCGAACGCCTATGGGCTGATCGGTGGCGAAGCCAACAAAGTGGAACCGGACAAACGCATGCTGAGTTCCATGTCACCAACTATTATCAGGCGGGATGGCAAGAATTACCTGGTGACGGGCAGCCCCGGTGGCTCGCGGATCATCACCACCACCTTGCAGGTTGTACTCAACGTAATTGACCATAATATGAACATACAGTCTGCGGTCAGTGCGCCGAGGGTTCACCATCAGTGGCTGCCCGATGAGATACGCATCGAGCAGGGGATCAGCCCCGACACCGTGCAACTGCTGGAAGACAAAGGCCACAAGGTGGTAACGGGTAGCGCAATGGGCGCTATCCAGAGCATACTGATCGACAGTGACGGAACCCTGTACGGCGGTGCGGACCCGCGCCGCAGCACATCGTCAGCCATGGGTTACTGACCCGGGAGGTTTTATGTATCTATCAGTGCAATTGAGTTGCTATCCGCTCGCCGACGACTATAAGCCACCCATTCGGGCACTTATTAAGCGGCTGGAGAAAAGCGGCCTGGAGGTTCACCCCGGACGTATGAGCACGGAAATATTCGGGGAGTACGATGAGGTGATGCGTGTGCTTTCAGACACCATGAAATGGTCGTTCGAGGAGTACGGAAAAGCGGTATTTGTGGCCAAGATCATGGAAGGTGACCGCAGGCCTCGATAATTATACTTCCGCAGAAAAGGCCGTGGGTGACGTGCGCCCTACCCGCGGCCAATAAACAGCGCGCCTACCAGGACAAGCCCCAGAAATGCCACAACCATATTGACCGCAAGCCCCCAACGGAATCCATACCCGGCGGGAAATTCGGCAGGGCTCAGAGTGCGTAACAGGGCACGGAACTGGCGCGAGGACCACACCGCAGCAAAGGCCCCAAGCAGTATAAACAGGATACCAATCCAGAACCCCAACATGGCATTCATCACGCCCACGCTATCCGGCGCCAGCACATGCAGAAGCAGGCCCGCACGTTCAATCAGGAAGCCGAATGCAATGAACGACAGGCTGGTGCGGTTCCAGGCCAGTAAGGTACGTTCGGCGGCAAACAGAACTCTTGGGTCTTTCAGATCAGACATGGGATTCCTTTCTACTCTGGCGTTACTCTCAAAACACGACCATCGGCGCTGTCGGTGAGCAGATAAACGGCACCCTCCGGGCCGACTCGCACATCCCGGATGCGCTCGTCCAGCTTGCCAAACAGAGTACCAACCTCTTTTGCCTGACCGCTTTCCAGGCTTACACGATGCACCTGCCTGGTTACCAACCCGCCTACCAGCAAGTCGCCCTGCCACCGGGGGAACAGATTACCACGGTAAAGAGCCATACCTGACGGTGCTATGGACGGCGTCCAGTGCAACAGGGGTGGCTCAATACCCTCACGTTCTTCAAACGGACTTACCCGGGCACCCGTATAATCCAGTCCGTGGGTAGTAATGGGCCAGCCATAGTTGGCACCCGGGCGAATCACATTGATTTCGTCGCCGCCACGGGGACCATGCTCGTGGGCAATGAGACGGTCCTGTTCCTGATCATAGATCAGGCCCTGCACATTGCGATGGCCATAGCTGTAGATTTCTCCCCGATAGACATCACTGCCGGCATACGGGTTGTCCTCCGGCACAGTGCCGTCGGGGTTCAGCCGGACAATGCTGCCAATGTGGTTTTCACGCCGCTGGGCGTCTTCCCGGTAATCAAAGCCATCGCCCAGGGTGAGCACCAGCGTATTGTCCGGTAGCCAGGCCAGGCGCGCCCCGTAATGGGCATTACCTGCTTTGGCCGGCTGCACCCGGAAAATTTCGCTCACATTGTCCAGGCCTTGCTCGCCAAGCTCGCCCCTGGCCAGGCAAGTATGATTGGCCTGCACGGTTCCGCAGGCATAGCTCAGATAAATCTGGCGGCTCTGCTCGAAATCCCTGGCAGGTAACACCTCGAACAGGCCGGCCTGAGCAGACGCAAATACTTCCGGCACTCCATCAAGCGCATCCGGTAGCAATTTGCCTTCGGCTGTAATCACTCGCAGCCTCCCTGGCCGCTCGGTCACAAGCATTCGGCCATCAGGCAGAAAGGCCAGCGACCAGGGATGCTCAAGTCCCTGCGCCACAGTCTTTATTTCGTAACCGGGCTGTTCCTCTGCCATAGCATCTGACTCTGGCAGTGCCAGGCTGCCAGCCACCGTAAGCGCCATCACCGCCATGGTTGGGTACCCCCCGGTCCGCCGCGTCGGGCGGCCACCCAGTGCAGCAAACAGCCAGCCGGAAATTGCCGCTGTCACAAGCATGGCCAATAAACCTCCGGTCGACCGTGTGGCGGCGATCAGTGTGGGCATGGGAGCCAGGGTATCCACAATCTTCAGTGTCACCCAAAGCCCCACCGCCGCAGCAAGCGGGTACAACCATGCGCGGCGCAGGTTACCGGCCAGCCTGGCCACCAGCGAAGCGACACCCAGGGAGAACAGGAGGCTGACGCCAAAAAGAATGGCATAAAGAGGAGCGAAATTGACGAGGTCCTGAATACTGGTTTCCAGCCGTGTTCCCATGGTGATCCCAACCTCCAGAGCTTCAAGAGCCTGCAGGTTGAAGTGAGTCTGCACGAGGCTACCCAGCACAGAGCCCACCACAAGCGCGATCACAAAAGCGAGAACCACTTTCCACCAGCTGACAGACGCCGCCATTATTTCTCTCCGGAAGGCTCCAGCTTGTCCTGGGTGCGCAGCTCAAAGTCACTGGCATCGTGCCGTTCGTGCAACTGCTTGCTCTCGTCACCCCAGGTGCGGTTGACCATCAGCCCGCGCTTCACGGCCGGGCGTGCACCGACTTCATCGGCCCAGCGCACGACGTTTGTGTAGGTGTGGGCTTCAAGGAATTCCGCCGCTTCGTAGACCTTGTTCTTCACCAGTGCGCCGTACCAGGGCCAGATCGCCATATCGGCGATGGTATATTCATCCCCTGCGATGTAACGGTTATCGGCCAGCTGACGGTCCAACACATCCAGTTGCCGTTTCACTTCCATGGTGTAACGGTTAATCGGGTACTCATACCTTTCCGGCGCATAGGCGTAGAAATGACCAAACCCGCCACCGAGGAAAGGTGCGCTGCCCATCTGCCAGAATAACCAGTTCATGGTTTCCGTGCGGGCAACGATATCCGTTGGCAGGAATTCACCAAACTTCTCCGCCAGATAAAGGAGAATAGATCCGGACTCGAATACCCGCACGGCAGGCTGATGGGTGTGGTCCATCATGGCCGGAATCTTGGAGTTAGGATTTGCTTTTACAAACCCACTGCCAAACTGCTCTCCCTCGGTAATGCGGATCGGCCAGGCATCGTACTCCGCTTCCCTGATGCCCTTCTCCAGCAATTCCTCGAACATAATGGTGGCTTTCACGCCATTGGGGGTTGCCAGGGAATACACCTGGAACGGGTGCTTCCCCACTGGCAGTTCCCTCTCGTGGGTGGCCCCGGCAATCGGCCGGTTGATTTTGGAGAAAGCTCCACCGCTCTCTGCGTCCCACTTCCAGACTTTCGGCGGCGTGTAGGTATCGTCGGTCATTCAATCATCCTCACCTTTTTGGGGGCTGCGAGTTTCAAACCATTCAGGAACCGGGCAAACAAACTTCTCTGCTGCGGGAAGTCAGCCTGTCCCATTTCCCTTTGTTGTTATTACGGACAGTTTTCAGGTAGCGGCTCACATCGGAAAAATGCGTGTCAGTCGCGCCCATTTTCCTGGCCTCGTCACCATGGGTGTCTGACATGAATACCAGAGCTTTATAGTCATCACCCTTTTCGGTGAGCGAGTCACCCAGCAGAGCCAGGTGGCTTGCGCAGAATATGTGCATGTTGCGCTTGTCGTAATCCACTTCCTGGGCCCAGCCGTTAAGGCTGAATACCGCCAGCAGCGTCGACACGATCATCGTTTTCTTCATAAAGACTGACTCCGAAGAATGCGTTCTACCTCGCTGCACGGGCCGCGTGCAGTTTCTTGTAGCTTTCGATCAGGCGCAGGTGCTTATCCAGACCTTCCAGTTGCATGTTGGTGGGCGTCAAACCATGGAAGCGAACACTGCCATCGACCGAGCCTACCACGGCTGCCATGGTTTCCTCACCAAACATACGCTGGAGGTTGACCAGATAGTCATCGAGCTCCAGCTCGTCATCCAGGGTAATTTCCAGCACTGCGTTTACCGCCCGGTAGAACAGATTGCGCTCCACGGTGTTGTCGTTGAACTGCAGGAACGCCTCCACCCTTTCGAGAGCGTCCTCGTGCTGCTGCAGAGCCAGGTAGATAAGCAGCTTGAGTTCCAGAATGGTCAGTTGTCCCCAGACCGTATTTTCGTCGAACTCGATACCGATCAGGGTAATGATGTCCGTATAGTCATCCATCTGGCTTTCTTCCAGGCGCTCCACCAGAGCCGCCAGCTGATCGTCACTCAGGGAGTGAAGGTTCAGGATATCTTCCCGGTAGTCCAGAGCCTTGTTGGTGTTATCCCAGATCAGATCATCGGCGGGGTAAACCTCGGAATACCCGGGTACAAGAATACGGCATACCGGCGCGCCCAGTTCTTCGTGGACCGCGACATAGACCTCTTTTCCCATATCCTTGAGGATATTGAACAGGCAGGCTGCCTCTTCCTGGTTGGAGCCCGAGAAATCCCACTCGCAGAAATCGTAATCCGATTTCGCGCTGAAGAAACGCCAGGAGACCACGCCGGTGGAATCAATAAAGTGTTCCACAAAGTTGTTGGGTTCGGTCACCGCAAGGCTATTGAACGTCGGCGGAGGCACATCATTCAGGCCCTCGAAGCTCCGTCCCTGCAGCAATTCGGTGAGACTACGCTCCAGAGCCACTTCCAGGCTGGGGTGTGCGCCGAAGGACGCAAACACGCCACCGGTGCGCGGATTCATCAGAGTGACGCACATCACCGGGAACTGGCCACCCAGGGATGCGTCCTTGACCAGGGTGGGGAAGCCCTGCGCTTCCAGCGCTTCCACACCTTCGAGGATGTCCGGGTATTTCTCCAGTACCTCCCGGGGCACATCCGGAAGAGCTATCTCTTCTTCAATAATCTGCTTCTTCACCGCGCGCTCGAAGATCTCCGACAGGCACTGTACCTGGGCTTCATGCAGCGTATTCCCCGCACTCATGCCGTTGCTGAGATACAGGTTTTCAATCAGGTTCGATGGGAAATAAACCACCTCACCGTCTGACTGACGTACGAACGGGAGGGAGACAATCCCACGCTCAGTCTTGCCGGAGTTGGTATCGATGAGATTGGAACCATACAACTCACCATCCGGGTTGTAGATGGCCAGGCAGTGGTCGTCGAGAATGCCTTCAGGCAGCTCGTCATCCGGGCCAGGCTTGAACCAGCGCTCGTTCGGGTAGTGAACAAATTCGCTGTTGGCGATTTCTTCCCCGAAAAACTGATCGTTGTAGAAGAAGTTGCAGTTCAGCCGCTCGATGAATTCGCCCAGTGCGGAACAAAGCGCGCTCTCCTTGGTGGCGCCCTTGCCGTTGGTAAAACACATGGGCGAGGCCGCATCGCGAATATGCAGTGACCACACATGGGGCACAATGTTGCGCCAGGAGGCAATCTCGATCTTCATACCCAGATTCTCAAGGATCCGGGTCATGTTGGCGATCGTCTGCTCCAGTGGAAGATCCTTGCCTTCGATATAAGTGCTTGCGCCGCCCTCCGGTCTGGTCATCAACAAAGCCTGGGCATCTGACCCCAGGTTTTCGACAGGTTCAATCTCGAACGTCGGGCCGGTTTGCACCACCTTCTTGACCGTACAGCGGTCAATGGAGCGAAGGATGCCCTGCCTGTCCTTGTCGGAAATGTCTTCGGGCAGCTCTACCTGAATCTTGAAGATCTGGTTGTAGCGGTTTTCAGGGTCCACGATATTGTTCTGGGACAGACGGATATTCTCGGTGGGGATATCCCGTGCCAGGCAGTAGACGCGAACAAAGTAAGCCGCACACAGAGCCGAGGATGCCAAAAAATAATCGAAGGGACTGGGTGCCGACCCGTCGCCCTTGTAGCGGATAGGCTGGTCGGTAACGACGGTGAAATCGTCAAACTTGGCTTCAAGTCTGAGGTTGTCGAGAAAGTTGACGTTGATTTCCATGACGAAGTATCCGGATTGGAGAATTTTGACGAGCCGTAGCCTTGGATGGCGGCCATTATCCAGTTTTTGATGCCCTTCGTCTCGGTCAGTAACTCTCCCGGTACTGCATGCGCACCTTATTTCAGCATCAAGGATGTTCAACGGATCCGGCGTAGAAAGTTTCGCACTCCTCGTTCGTAATGGCCTGCACTCCACGCTCGACCAGGTCAAGCATCGGTCCTGTCACAGCCACCAGAACGTTGGGACGCTCAATCTCGGGTTCGTGGAATGGGCCAGTGATCTGTTGTTCAACCACGGCACAGCCTTCAGAGTCGACGACGGCCACACGCAAATCCTTGAAGCTGTAATTGCTGAAGCTCAGGGCACCGCTCAGGGCGAGGCGGTTTTCAGGTGTGCGGAAGGCCACATCGCTCGCCTGCGCCACGCCATCCTCAATGGTCCATTCCGAGACCATCTGATCAATGGTGGTGCTGCCCCCACTGCCTTCCAGTAAGCCTGTAAATTCATAGCCTCGGGTAACAACAAGACCTACCGGCCCGGCGAGGAAAATGGCACCAACATCAATCAGGTTAAAGCGCTGGGTGTCGGTATAGTCCTCCAGCTCATCATCCAGATCAAACCCATCAAAGCTGAGTTCTCCGGAGCTCAAATCCAGCCTGCCGCTGGCGCTTTGCCGGAGTTCCTGCCAGCTGCTGCCTTTCGCATTCAGAGCCAGATCAAGGTCGATTTTGCCGGCAGCGACCTGATCCGGATTCAGCATGCTCATGAACGCGCCAAAATCGAATCCCGTAAGTTTGTTTTCAAGCTGGATGGCAGGCGTCTGAGACGAAACATCAACTTCTGCCCGCCCCGAGAGCTTCCCCTCCAAGGCCTGTGCAGTCACCGGATCCAGCTCGAAAACACCCTTTTCGCCACGCGCTGTCACCGACAGTTCGGACATACTGAAGCGCTCCTGACTAACCGCATGGCACTGCAACTCGCCCCCGGCAGCAAGCGTTTCAAGCACTTGCGCCAGCTCACCACCCTTATGGCGGATATTGCGCAGGTCCAGATTGCACTTCTCCCCCTGCCATTTCATCTCCGTGGTCTGATCACGATAGGTAAGCTGGGCGTCAGAGACCCGCAACCGTTGCAGCGTAAGTTCGTTGAGCTCCCCGGGTTGAGGCTTGTAGACGTTAAATTCACCGGACGGGGTACGTTCAACCAACAGTTCCGGCCGTTTGATGTGAAGGTCAGTCGGGTGTATGTCGCCAACCAGCAGGCGGGAGGCAGAAAACCCTACTCTGACGCTTTCAGCGGTGGCCACTACCTGCCCGTCCCGGCTCACTTCGAGACCCGGGATGGTGACGCTCGGCCCCTGAACAATGCCGAACTGCAGCGCCTGGCCGATTTCCACATCCAGGCCAAGGGTTTCGGTAAGCTCCGCTTCAAGCCGCTTTCTGGCCTGCTCAGTATCAACCAGCCACCACAGTGCCAACGTTGCTACCACGGCCAGCGCGGCCACCACCAAGACAACCACAAGTCCGATTCGTAATCGTCTTTCCCTCACTCCGCCAACCATAGTAGAGCCTCTTCCACCGTTCTCTTTTCAGATGAGCATAGCTCCGGCGTTATGGGTCGGCAACACAGCTCCGTTGGCGTTTCGCTGTTGGAGGGTTCAGCTGGCTGAAGGCAGGTTGCCTCCCAGCATGTTTTCAACCACTGCTGCGTTATAGAAGGCTTCAACGGTCTGTATTTTGTCGTTCCGGACACGAAACCAGACTGCCAGCCGCACGTCTCCAATCGGTTCAAAGTTGGTCCGGTAGTCCAGCACCGCGAATACATGCTCCCCTTCCGCACTGAGTTGACGGAGGATCAGATCTTTCTGAATAGCGGCCATACCGAACTGGTAAGACAACATGTCGTCCGGCCGAAGGAAGCGCATATTCGGTCCCACGTACTCGAATCCCTCATCAACCAACAAGGCCTTTGCCTCTTCAAAGCGTTGGGCATGGATATCAGCAATAAACTGCGCCACGATGTCTTTTGGCTGCATGAAAAGCTCCGCTTACAAGATGGGAAGGTTTGAATGCCTCTATGGCGTCTCTGCCATAGAAAAATGGCCTACTGAACTCACCTGTATACCAAAAATCGGGCGATGACAAATAAGTTTAGGTCACTATTTCCCGGCACCCTGGTTCATCTATCAGGTCGGGTCCAATAGCTACAAGCGACCCAGGCCCCCGAATTTTCTCCGGTACTGGGCAGGCGTAAGGCCAACTCGCTGCCGGAATTTACGGCTGAAAAAGGCCGCATCCTGATAACCCACCATCTCTGCGACAACCTCCACAGATACGTTGCTGGTCTCCAGAATCTGCTTGGCCTCTTCAAGCCGGAGGGTTAACACGTACTCGATGGGCGCCATACCGGTTGCCTGCCGGAACCGGCGAGTGAAGGAACGCTCACTCAGCCCACTCAGTGCCATCATCCCCGCCACCGGCGAAGACCGATCATAATGGTGGGCAACCCACTGCTGGCAGCGGGCAATAACCGCATCATCCGACTGCCTCTGGTGACTGACGGAAGCAAAGGGTTGCTGCCCGGTTTGATGCCACTCAATCAGGTGAACCTTGGCAACCCGAACGGCCTCAGCCTGGCTGCAGAACCTGGCTATCAGATACAGCCCGAGATCCATCCACGAGGTGCCGCCTCCGGACATGATAAGTCGTTGGCCAATGCCGGAGGCAACCAAGGCTCTCTCCGGATGCATCCGCACTCCGGGGTAGCGCCTTGCCATGAATTCGCAGAAGCCCCAATGTGTAGTGGCATCCTCGCCGGCCAGCAACCCCGCCTCTCCAAGTAGAACCGCGCCCGTACAGGCGGTCGCTATCAATCCGCCCTTCCGCCAGTATTCTTTCAGCCACCGGGTTTCCCTGGCAAAGAGTTCCCCGGGGCCGGCAAGGGGGTCGAACACCACCTCCAGAATACAGATCGCATCGGGACAATAATGCTCGTCCAGGGTTTTTGTCGGCCTGATCCAGCCTCCGTTCGCCAATTCCATCGGTTCGCCATCCCATGAAACAATGGAGGCATCAATCAACCCCTTCCCCGGTACCCCCTGCATCAGGAAGTCCCAATCCCGTCCCGCGGAGCCCAGTAGTTCCTGCATGCCATAGATCGGTGAGGCCGTTGCCTGGGGAACGGCAAGTATGCCCACCTCAACGGGCCTGCGGCTCAAATCCGGGGTTTTATCTGACACTCTGTGCTCTCCCTTACAGCCCCGATCATAAGACCTTCCCCCAACAATGGCCACCTGGCCGATTCGACCATTAATTGACAGTTTTCGCGCAAGGGTCCGGGCGCCAAACCGTTCAACATAGACGTGCATCAACCAGACAATCCTTAACAGGGAGAACGAATGATGAACGCACCAGTCTCGGCACCGACCTCGGCTCGCAGCCCTGAGCTGTTCGGGGAACACTTCGCTCAAATGTTAAACCATGCTGCCATCGTGGCCATGACGTCTCTCGGTCACCGGCTTGGGCTGTTTGACACCCTGGCCAGCTTGCCACCATCCACCAGCCACCAAATATCTGACGCCAGCGGACTGAACGAGCGATACATCAGGGAATGGCTATCAGTAATGGTCACCGGCGGAATCATTGATTATCAACCCACCCCTAAAACCTTCTCGCTGGACTCTGCTCATGCAGCCTGTCTGACCCGCAGCGCCAGCCCCGACAACCTGGCGGTAACAGCCCGCTTCATTCCTCTGATCAGCAGCATGGAAACAGCTCTTATGACTTGCTTCCGCACTGGCGAAGGGCTGCCCTACAACGCCTATCCGTGCTTTCATGAAGTCATGGCGGAAGACAGCCACCAGACCGTGGTGAGCGCCCTGTTCAATCACATACTCCCACTGGCGCCCGGACTGCAGGAGCGTCTTGAGCGCGGCATATCGGTGCTTGACGCAGGGTGCGGACGAGGGCTGGCTCTGCTGGCTCTGGCACAGGCGTTTCCTAACAGCCGGTTTACCGGCTATGACTTGTGTGAGGAGGCCTTCGAACCGACCCGGGAGAAAGCCCGTGCCAGGAGGCTGACCAATCTGTTTTTTGACGCCCGGGACCTTCGGAACTTCCGCGACCCGGCCAGCTACGACCTGATTACCTCTTTTGATGCAGTTCATGATCAGGCGGATCCCGCAGCCCTCTTACGGGGTATTTCGGAAGCATTACGTCCCGGTGGAATGTACCTGATGCAGGACATTGCTGGCTCCAGCTTCCTGGAGAACAACCTTGAGCACCCCCTCGGCCCACTGCTCTACACCATATCCTGCGCCCACTGCACACCGGTTTCACTCGCCCAGGGCGGGCCGGGACTAGGCACCCTATGGGGCGAAGAAAAAGCTGAACTGATGCTTCGCCAGGCAGGCTTTCATCATATTGAGTCCCATCGGCTGGAGCACGATCCCTTTAATGTTTACTTCATCGCTCGCAACGAAGAGGGCAAGACGCCATGAAAAACATTTTCTTCGGGCTTTATGCCCTGGCCGCCTATGGCATTGGCTTTGCCTCATTGCTGGCATTGATGGCTTTCCTGCTGAACCTGACGCCCTGGGGTATCGACGGGGGTGCACCCGCCGATTCGCTGCTTGCAGTTGGTGCCAACAGCCTGCTTCTTGGCGGCTATTTTGCACTACATTCCATAATGGCGCGGCCTGCTTTCAAGGAGCGCTGGACAGCGATCGTGCCACAACCACTGGAACGCAGCACCTACGTTCTGGTATCCGGCTTGACCCTGGGAGCCCTGATAACCCTCTGGCACCCTTTGCCCGGAATAATATGGAAGACAGAAACTGCCAGCCTGGCGGGCCTGTTTTATGGACTACATGCTATGGGTTGGACGGTAATGGTGTTGGCCACCTTCAACATAAACCACTTTGACTTTTTTGGGCTCGGCCCTGTCTGGCGGTTTATTCGCCGCCAACCGAACCGTGAGACTCCTTTCTCAGCACGCTATCTTTACGGATTAATACGCCACCCAATCAGCCTTGGCTGGATGATAGTGTTCTGGGCGACTCCTGAAATGACCGTCGGCCACGCGTTAATGGCTATTCTGGCCACAAGCTACATTCTGGTGATCACTCCGCGGGAAGAAAAAGATCTGGAACAGGCTATTGGCCAACCCTATCGCGATTACCAGAAACAGGTGCCGGCATTTGTACCTTTGCGCCGTGCTGGCCCGAGGGAATCAACTTCCAGAAAAGCCGGGGCCTGATACGACCGCAAATTCAGGCCTTCACGGCCGACAACTACTTCGATTGGTTATGCAGGTTCAGCGGAGGGGCCATTACCTGGTCAACTTCCTCCTCTGAACTTACATTGTGCGCCAGACTGAATCCAGCGAAGCCTTCGGGAACTCCAATCCATGATCGTGTTTTTTACGCACCTTGATCCACAGCTTGGTGGCGAAGATCAAATGCGTAGAACTTGGTTTCAGGCACCGGATTGTGGAAGTAGGGCTCAATTTCAGTAAACCCCATTCTCTCGTACAAGGCTTGGGCTTTTCTCGTGGGAGGTACTGCGTCCAAAACGAGCCGGCTATAGCCTAAGCTCTTGAGCTTTAGAAAGAGGTTTTCCATAAGCGACCGACCGATACCTTTCCCTTGCTGGTCCGGACGGACGTACAGGCGTTTTACCTCTGCTGTATGCTCGTCAATTCTCCTGAAGCCAACACCTCCTGCAACGCAAGAACCTACCATTGCGAACGTGTATTGCCCGCTTGGCAAAGAAAAGAGTGCTTCAAGATTGGCCATCTCTCCCTCAAAATCCTGATAAGAGAGGTCAATGCCGAGCCAATCAGCGTACTCATGAATTAGCCGTCGGAGTTCCCTGCTATCCGAGGGAAAGCACACATCTCTGATTACCATCGACTACTCCCTGTCTTCGATTAGCGCTTAAGCTTGCAGCATGCCCGCCTACGGAATGGAGGTGAAGCCGCAGTGCGGTAGGCCTCGCGCGCCTGTTCTTGTTAACAGTGTCCACTTACCCCAACGGCAGAAGACTTGCCCCACACCAAAAGCAATTTCGTCGTGTTTTCTTAACTTGCCGCCCGCAATCCGGACAATCTGCCCCCATGACAGGGTCATATTTCCCGTCCTCCCTGCCATCTCGGAGATCAATTTGCGTCATTTTCTCTTTGAGCTTCGCTTCCGAAAAGCCTGTAGCCCGCTCTAACTCTTCAAATAACGCATGGCAGAGTAAAGACAGCCGATCTACTTTTTCTTCAAGATCTTTGATTGAGCGGAGTGCGGTTTTGGCGTCTATTTGTGCATCGCCACTTTTTCTTCGATTTTGTGCTATTTCCAGGTGTTGGAAAGCATCCCAAAAACGAGACATCTTTGATCTCCCTATCAGTTAACGAATGATATGGACTCCCCTGCTCCCACGGCATCCATGTGCCACATTGAAGGTGTCGACCTCTTCAATCAAAAGCAGGAGGAGTCATCGTGAATGTTACAACCATCGGTATCGATCTGCCGAAAACTGTGTTCAGTATTCATGGCACCGACCACCACGGCAAGGTCGTGGTTCGCAAACGACTGAATCGACCCAAGCTGTTGCCGTTTTTCGCCCAATTAGCTCCTTACCTGATTGGCACGGAAACCTGCTCGGGCGCTCACTACTGCTATCAGCGCTAACAGTTCCTGGGCTTTTGGTTTGAGGCCGCTGGAGGCCAACTTCAGACAGCCCCCACTCACGGTTATCCGGCGGCCGGCGACAGCGCCTCGATGATGGCGGCGCAAAAGTCGTCCAGGTCATCCGGAACTCGGCTGGTAATCAAACCATTGTCATTGTGTACTGGCTCGTCAACCCAGGTTCCGCCGGCGTTTTGAATATCGGTTTTCAGACTGGGGAACGACGTCAGTGTGCGGCCGCGAACCTTATCCGCTTCGATTAGCGTCCAGGGGGCATGGCAGATGGCGGCCACCAGTTTATGCTTGTTGCAGAATTGCTTGATTAACGAAACCGCAGCTTCGCCCGTTCTCAGTTCGTCCGGATTTGCGACACCCCCAGGCAGAATCAGCGCATCGTAGTCGTTCGCATCGGTGTTTGCTGCCGTTTTGTCCACCGGAAAGGTGTGCGCTTTATCCAGGTGGTGGTAACCCTGAATTTCACCTTCTTTCAGCGAAATAAGATGCAGCTCTGCACCTGCGCCCTGGAGATCTTTCCAAGGACGAGTCAATTCGATTTGTTCAACACCATTTGTCGCAAGAAACGCGATTTTCTTTCCATTTAGCGGCGCACTCATATACATCCTCCTTCTGTTTCAACGTTCGCATGCTTTCTTTGCGGCGTTTGCTTCATACTCAGGGAGACGTTCGTTTCTCCATCTCGCGCCGGTAATCCGATCCTAGCGAGGTTTTCTCGTTTTCTCCGAGCACCTTGCCGGCGCTGGGAAACACTTCCTGCTCTTCTTCTTCGAGATGATGCAGTAACTTATGGGCAAGATTTTTTGCGTGAGCAAGCCAGGCTGACGAATCCTGCCCGGTACCGGATACGGCTTCAATCAACTCATCAAGCTCGTGATGCTCGGCAACGCTGTGCCGGGCCTTTTCTTGAGTGGCATCAAACTGCATCAAGGGCACGTAGAAATACCTCTCCTCTGCCAGCGCATGGTCCTCGAGCTGCTTTTTCAGGTTCAAAAACAAGCGATCACGCTCATCAGTGGCGCCACTGGTTGCGAGTAGCTGATCGACTAGCTCTCGTTGCCTGTCATGGTCTGCCCGAAGCTCCTCAAAAATAGTCATCTCAGATATCCTTTCTCAAGCTGAATTAAGCCCTGCCATCCGGCGGGCGGCTCTGACCAACGAAACTCTTATCCGGTCGATATTTATTTGCTACGCCGCTAATGCCTCATTGGTTCAACACCGATGACGACAGTCGAAAGCACTTCCCTGAAGATGGGTTGAATCACTGCATCTCTTCGTAGGCTGCATCGGTTCGTGCCGCCATGATGTAATCGTTTTTGTGCAGGCCACCGATCTTGTGGGTCCACCAGCGTACCGTCACTTTGCCGTATTCCAACAGGATGGCGGGATGGTGGTTCTCGGCTTCGGCCAGGTCGCCCACCTTGTTGGTAAACGCCTGCGCCTGGGCGAAGTTCTTGAGTTTGAACACTCGCTGTAGCTGTTCTTCTCCATCCAGTTCAACAACCTGCCAGTCTGGCACCTCTTTTCCCAAGGCCTGTTTTTCCTCAGCAGTCACTCTTGGTGCGTCTGCACTGCAGGCTTCGCAGTTCTGTTTCGTCAACTCACTCATTTTCCACCTCCCTGGTTGATGGGTGTACTACAAGCGTGGGTGGGTTCCAGCAGATTATCAACCCGGTCCTTGAAATCGGCCGCCTTTCAGAATACTGTATATTTAAACAGTATATTGAGAGTTTTCCATGAGCGAGATTCTGAACACGCTGATGCAGGATGCCCGTGTCTGGCAGGGGCACCAGCATATCCGCACCAATCAGTCGGCAGAGCCAACCGGTTACCAGATGCTGGACAACCAGCTCGGGGGCATCGGCTGGCCCAGGGGCGCATTGAGCGAGTGTTTGCTGAATGCGCCAGGCATCGGGGAATTGCAGCTGTTATTGCCTTTAATGCAACGGCTGTCTCACAGTGGCAAAACTGTATTCTGGATAAACCCGCCCCACACCCCGTACGCGCCCGCCTTCGCTCGGGAGGGGGTCAACCTGGATCAGGTGATACTCATCCACACCGAAGACGAGGGCGACCTCCTGTGGACACTGGAAAACTGTCTGCGCTCTCCGGTAACCGGCCTGGTCATGGTCTGGCCCGGGAAACTGGCCGCCCGGGAAATACGGCGCCTGCAACTGGCAGCCGAGGCCGGCAGCAATGTGTGTGTGCTGTTCCGTGAACGCCGCTACGCCGAACAGAATTCCCCGGCGGCCCTGCGCCTGGAACTGGCTCCCGGAGAGCATCAGGATCTCAGGGTGAATGTGCTGAAACGCCGCGGCAGCTGGCCGGGGCAATGCTGTTCGCTGGCAATGCACCACCGGGCCGATCTGGCTTTCCAGGAGGCACCCCGGATAGTACAGGGCCCCTGGTCTGGCCAGGCCGGGTAAGGTCATCATGCTCTGGTTGTACCTGCACTTCCCTCACCTGTTGCTGGACCATATTCGCCGTTCCCGTGAAAACGAGGGGGCGTTGGCCGTAGTGGAAGGCTCCGGCCAGAAAGTCATCCAGGCCTGCCCGAAAGCGCGGGCTCAGGGGGTGCGGGCTGGCATGCGCCTGAAAACTGCCATCAGCCTAGTGCCGGAGCTCGGTATGGTAAGGGCAGACCACCAACAGGAAGCGCGGATCCTCGAAGACCAGGCACGCTGGCTGTACCGTTATGCGGCCCATATCGTACTGGTGCCCCCTGATGGCCTGCTAGCGGAAGTAGGCAGCCTGCAGCGGCTTTACGGAGGGCTGCCCGCCGTCTGGCAGACTGTAGAGCAGGGGCTGAACGAACGCCAGCTTAACGCCTGGATTGGTATCGGCCATACACCTCTCTCGGCCCGGCTGATTGCCCGCACGGGCAAGGGTGAATGCACGGCAGACAAGGGCCATATTCTGCGTGCGCTGGGGCAGATGTCCCTGATGGCGGCAGAGTTTGAGGACAAAACCCGTACCCGGCTACAACGTATCGGCCTGAACACCCTTGGGGAGGTGCTTGCCCTACCCTCCAATGAGTTGGCCCGCCGCCTTTCGCCGGAAACCCTGGCCTATGTCCAGAAAATCCAGGGGAACCGGGCAGACCCCAAAACGCCCTGGCATCCCCCTCACTACTTTCGCCAGCAGATAGACTTTGTACAGGAAGTTGAACAGTCCCAGGGCCTGCTGTTTTCCCTCCAACGCATTCTCTCTGAACTGGAGGAAGACCTGTGCTGGCGCCAGCAGGATACCGACAGCCTGCTGCTGGTTCTGCAGCACCGGCACGAAGAACCTACCCGCCTGCGGGTTCGTACCTCCGGCCCGGAGCACCGCTCTGAAACGTTCCTGAACCTGATTCGCTTGCGGCTTGAGCAGCAGCCGCTGAGAGCGCCGGTGTTATCGCTGGTACTGTCGATCAGGCGGTTCCTGGGGCGGGAAGCCGGCGCTGGCCGGGATCTTCTGGGTGAAACCCAGGATCTGAATGAAGCCTGGCATACCCTGATCAGCCGTTTGCAGGCACGGCTTGGCGAGGCCGCCCTGCAGCAGTTATCGCCACAGGCGGATCACCGGCCGGAGCGGGCGTGGTCTGCCTCCGAAGTGCTGCGCAGGCCTGGCACCCGGCTGCCGGATTACACCCAACTGCCCCGTCGTCCGTTATGGTTGCTCAGGGGCCCGCAACCGCTTACCGCAGCCCCGTCCCGATGGTTCTCGGGGCCGGAACGTATCAGCGGTGGCTGGTGGGATGGCCAGAGGGTTCACAGGGATTATTACATTGCGCAACTGGACAGCGGCCAGCTCGCCTGGGTATTCAGGGATGTGCGGGATGGCTGGTTCGTCCACGGATGGTTCGGTTGATGAGCGAGTTTATCTACGCAGAGCTGTTCTGCTTCAGCAATTTTACCTTTCTGACCGGGGCTTCTCACCCTCAGGAACTGGCAGAGCGCGCTTTGGAAATGGGCTATTCCGCCCTGGCAATCACTGACGCCTGTTCGGTAGCCGGTATTCCCCGGGCCTGGGCCGCACTGAAAGACAGTCCGGTAAAGCTGATTACCGGCAGTTGGTTTGAACTGGAAGATGCCCCGCCTGGCGCTACCGTTCCCCGTTTTATTCTGCTGGCCCGCACCCGCAAAGGGTATGGACAGCTCTGCCAGTTAATCACCACCGGGCGGCGGCGGGCTGAAAAAGGCCAATACCAGCTATTTTTCCGGGACATTGAAACCCACACTCTGGATGACTGCCTGTGCCTGTGGCTGCCCCCCTCACCTGGCGAGGCGGATGCCGATCAGGCCCTGGCCTGTGGTGAATGGCTGCAGCGCCTGTTTGACCCTGCCCTGTGGATAGCCACCACCCGCACCCTTGAGGCCGGGGAAGAACTGCAACTGGCCCGTGTACGCTGGCTGGCTGACCACATACGGTGCCCGGTGGTTGCCACCGGCGAAGTGCACATGCACACCCGCGATCGTCAGCCCTTGCAAGATGTGCTCACTGCCCTGCGCAACCACACCACCCTGGAGAATGCCGGCCACTGCCTGTTCCAGAACGGCGAGCGCTACCTGCGGCCATTGCCGGTCCTGCAACGTCTGTTTCCCGCCACCTGGCTGCGGGAGACCCTGGTTATTGCCCAACAATGCACCTTCGAGCCCGGCAGCCTGCGTTATGAATACCCGCCAGACCTGGTACCGGAAGGAGAATCCCCGGCGGCCTATCTGAAACGGCTGACCCGCGAAGGCGAACGCCGGCGATACCCCGACGGCACACCATTAAGTGTTCAGGGCCTGATCCGCAAAGAGCTGGCCCTGATCTCGGAGATGGCATACGAGCACTACTTCCTCACCATTCAGGATATTGTTGCCTTTGCCCGCAGCAAAGGCATCCTCTGCCAGGGGCGGGGCTCCGCCGCCAACTCCGCCGTGTGTTACTGCCTGGGCATCACCGAGGTGAACCCGGCACGGGTGGAATTACTGTTCGAGCGCTTCATCTCCAAAGACCGTGACGAGCCACCAGACATCGACGTGGACTTTGAGCATGAACGACGGGAAGAGGTCATCCAGTACATTTACCGGCGCTATAGCCGCGAACGGGCCGCCCTGGCAGCCACTGTGATCCGCTACCGGCCACGCAGTGCCATTCGCGATGTGGGCAAGGCCCTGGGCTTTGACCCGGCCATGGTGGAACAGCTGCTGGAAGGCATCGACTGGCGGGACAAGGCCAGCAACTGGCGCCAGCAGATTCTCGACAAACACCTCACCCGCAACCCGAAAGTGGCTGACCAGTTCTTTTCCCTGGTGAATACCCTGCTCGGCTTCCCGCGCCACCTGTCCCAGCATGTGGGAGGGTTTGTCATCAGCGCGGGCCCGCTGGCCGAACTTGTACCGGTAGAAAACGCCGCCATGGCCGACCGGACCGTCATACAGTGGGACAAGGACGACCTGGAAAGCCTGGGCCTGATGAAAGTGGACGTACTTGCCCTCGGCATGCTGACAGCGATTCGCAAGGCCCTGGCCCTGATCAGTGAGGAAAAGGGCGCCCCCTTTACCATGCAGGATATTCCCCAGGAAGACCCGGCCACCTACGCCATGCTGCAGAAAGGCGACAGTATCGGTGTCTTCCAGGTGGAATCCCGCGCCCAGATCAATATGCTGCCGCGCCTGAAACCGACCACCTATTACGACCTGGTGATCGAAGTTGCCATT
The DNA here is from genome assembly GCF_008795955.1 of Marinobacter denitrificans. Classification (GTDB taxonomy): domain Bacteria; phylum Pseudomonadota; class Gammaproteobacteria; order Pseudomonadales; family Oleiphilaceae; genus Marinobacter; species Marinobacter denitrificans. Next base: position 93,307 of record NZ_VMHN01000007.1, on the reverse strand, counting down.
GTCCGCCCCGGCCCCATCCAGGGCGATATGGTGCACCCCTACCTGCGCCGTAAACATGGGCTGGAACCGGTGGACTACCCCAACGACGCCGTACGCAAAGTCCTTGAGCGCACCCTGGGTGTGCCCATTTTTCAGGAACAGGTGATCAAACTGGCCATGGTGGCCGCTGGTTTCTCCGCCGGGGAGGCCGACCAGCTCCGCCGCGCCATGGCCGCCTGGAAGTCCCACGGCGACCTGACCCCCTTTCGGGACAAGCTCATCAACGGCATGCTCGAAAGAGGTCACGATGCCGATTTTGCCGAACGACTGTACCTTCAGATCTGCGGCTTTGGCGGCTACGGTTTCCCGGAATCCCACGCCGCCAGTTTTGCGTTGCTGGTGTATGTGTCCTCGTGGATAAAGCGCCACTACCCTGCAGCTTTCTACTGCGCACTGCTCAACAGCCAGCCCATGGGCTTCTACTCGCCCTCCCAGCTGGTTCAGGACGCCCGCCGCCATAACGTCACCGTACTGCCACCGGATGTAAATCACAGCCAGTGGGACCACACCCTCGAAGGCCCTGATCGCCATCTACGCCTGGGCCTGAGGTTGATACAGGGTTTGTCCACCAGCGGTGGTGAGCAGCTTTGCCGGCTTCGCCCCCAACAGGGTTACCGAACCACCGCCGAACTCCGCCGCCTGGCCGGGCTGAACCAGCGGGATATGGAACTCCTGGCCGGCGCCAACGCCATGCCCGACTTCACCGCCAACCGTCATCAGGCCTACTGGCACCTCCTCGGCCACGAACAACCCGCTAAACTCTTTGCCGCTGACACAAGCGCGGAATACCTGCCGGACACCACCTGTGTACACCTGCCCGAACCCACGGAAGGCCAGAACGTACTCGCCGACTACGCCAGCCAGGGCCTTACCCTGCAGCGCCACCCTCTGGCGCTGCTCCGCGAACAGGGCCACCTGAAATTCTGCCTCAGCGCCGAACAGCTCAAGGCCATCCAACCGGGCCGCCCTGTCCAGGTGGCCGGCCTGGTCACCGGCCGCCAACGCCCCGGCTCAGCCTCCGGTGTAACCTTCGTTACCCTGGAGGATGAAACCGGCAACGTGAATGTGGTGGTGTGGCTGGAAACAGCGCGTCGACAGCGAAAGCCGCTGATAACGGCGCGGTTGTTACATGTGAAGGGTGTGTTGGAGCGTGAGGGGGATATTGTTCATGTGATGGCGGGAAGGTTGTCGGATTTGAGCCACTTGATTGAGGCTTTGCCGGTTAGTTCGCGGGATTTTCATTGATTTTGTCGGATTACGCCTTCGGCTAATCCGACCTACGGGAGAGAAAAGAAGCATTGAGCGATAACTGTGAAGCTTGCAGAGCCGGTGTGGGGCCTCCTTTCAGGAATGTCTCCGGCCAAGGACGGCCGGAGTCAAGCGCACATGGATGTGCTCGTAGCGTTTCCTGAAAGGAGGCCCCACACCGGCTCACCCCCCCAGTCCACAGGCTACAAAACGAGAAAACCCCGCACGAAGCGGGGTCTCCTTATTCACTAAAGTGAAACGATCAGCCCAGAAGCTTGATCATTACACCCGCAGCCACCGCAGAGCCGATAACGCCGGCCACGTTCGGGCCCATGGCGTGCATCAGCAGGAAGTTATGCGGATTGGCCTCAAGACCAACCTTGTTGGACACCCGTGCTGCCATCGGCACCGCGGATACACCCGCGGAACCGATCAGCGGGTTGATGGGCTCTTTTACGAAGGCATTCATCAGCTTCGCCATCAGAACACCACACGCCGTACCAACACCGAAGGCCACAATACCCAGCCCCAGGATGCCCAGAGTCTGGCCATCCAGGAACTTGTCCGCCATCAGCTTGGAGCCAACCGACAGCCCCAGGAAAATGGTCACGATATTGATAAGTGCGTTCTGGGCAGTGTCGCTCAGACGCTCAACCACGCCACACTCCCGCATGAGGTTACCAAAGCAGAACATACCCAGCAGCGGAGCGGCATCGGGCAGGAACAGTGCAACAGCAACCAGCACTACGATCGGGAATACGATCTTTTCTTTCTTGGTGACCGGGCGCAGCTGAGACATCTTGATGGCCCGCTCTTTCTGCGTTGTCAGCGCCTTCATGATTGGCGGCTGAATCATCGGAACCAGCGCCATGTAAGCGTAGGCTGAAACCGCGATCGCACCAATCAGGTGGGGAGCCAGTACGCTGGACACATAGATGGATGTGGGGCCGTCCGCACCACCGATGATACCAATGGCAGCGGCTTCCAGAATGGTGAAGTCAAGAATGCCCAACCAGTCCAGCAGAGCAGCGCCCAGCACCGTACCAAAGATACCGAACTGGGCAGCAGCGCCCAGCAGCAATGTCTTCGGGTTCGCCAGCAGCGGGCCAAAGTCCGTCATCGCACCTACACCCATGAAGATCAGCAACGGGCCAACGGTGCTGCCAATAACAATGGTGTAGAAGTTGTAGAGCATGCCGTTGCCATAGCCGTAGTCAGACGCAATGGCATTAGCCGCGCTAACGGTAGAATACCCTGCATCCTTGAAGGCGAGCTTGAACGCCTCTTTTACCTCAGGGGTCACAGCCTGCCCCGCCTGATAGCCAACATCCAGAGTGCTGGCCAGAGCGGCCAGGACTTCTGGCTTGGCAAAATGAAGAGCATTCTCAGCCGCAGACAGGGCAAGCCCTGCCTCCGGAATATTCGCCAGAATGCCACCGAAGCCAATCGGCACCAGCAGCAAAGGCTCGAACTTCTTGCGAATCGCAAGATACAGAAGCAGCAGGCCGATGACGATCATCACCACCTGGCCAATTTCTATGTTGAACAGGCCACTGCCCGTCCACAACGTCATTAATTTATCCATGGAATGCTGGCCCTTATGCGATTGTCAGCATTTCATCATCAACGGCAACGGCATCACCGACCTTGATGAAGACTTCGCCGATGGTACCGGCCTTGGGTGCACGCACCTCGGTTTCCATTTTCATGGCTTCGAGGATAATCAGCACATCGCCTTCTTCAACAGCGTCACCCGGAGAAACCAGTACCTTGAAGATGTTGCCACCCAACGGTGCCGGAACCGGCTCGCCACCGCCGGCAGGAGCTGGCGCAGATGGGGAAGCCGCAGGCGCCGATGCGCCGGCACCGCCCTTGCCTTCAATCTGGCTGATTTCCCCACCTTCGTTAACGGCTACGACATACTCCTTGCCGTTAACTTCCACGGTATAGGTTTCGGGCCCGCCCTTCTTCGCAGGGGCCGCGGCTACATCTTCCTTGGTCGGAACCGGTTCGAACGCATCCGGGTTACCGCGGTTCTCAAGGAACTTGAGACCAATCTGCGGGAACAGGGCGTAGGTGAGAACGTCATCCACTTCCTGCTCGGCCAGCTTAATGTCTTTCTCTTTCGCGATATTCCTGAGCTCTTCGGTCAGCTTGTCCATTTCCGGCTCGATCAGGTCGGCCGGACGGCACGTCACTGGCTCCTTTCCGTCCAGTACACGCTCCTGCAGTTCCTTGTTCATTGGCGCCGGTGCAGCACCGTACTCGCCCTTGAGAATCGCGGAGGTTTCCTTGGAGATGGACTTGTAACGCTCACCGGTCAGTACGTTCAGTACCGCCTGGGTGCCGACGATCTGAGACGTCGGTGTTACCAGCGGGATGAAGCCCAGATCTTCACGTACCTTGGGAATTTCATCCAGAACCTGGTCGAATTTGTCGGCCGCGTTCTGCTCTTTGAGCTGATTTTCCATGTTGGTCAGCATGCCCCCCGGAACCTGAGCAATCAGGATTCGGGAATCGGTGCCCCTGAGGCTGCCTTCAAATCTGGCATACTTCTTACGCACTTCACGGAAGTAACTGGCAATCTCTTCAAGCAGGTTCAGATCGAGGCCTGTGTCACGATCGGTTCCTTCCAGAATCGCAACCACCGCTTCGGTGGGTGAATGACCATAGGTCATGCTCATAGAGGAGATGGCAGTATCCACGTTATCGATGCCGGCTTCCGCTGCCTTGATGGCGGTTGCGGTAGACATACCGGTCGTGGCGTGGCACTGCATGTGAATCGGGATATCCAGCTCTTTCTTCAGACGGCTGACCAGGTCAAAAGCAACATAAGGCTTGAGAATGCCGGCCATGTCCTTGATGGCGATGGAGTCCGCGCCCATGTCCGCGACTTCCTTCGCCAGCTCTACCCACATTTCGATGGTGTGCACCGGGCTGGTGGTATATGCAATGGTGCCCTGGGCGTGCTTGCCGGTCTTACGAACGGCCTTGATGGCGCGATCCAGGTTACGGGGGTCGTTCATCGCATCGAAAATACGGAACACATCTACGCCGTTTTCGGCAGCGCGCTCACAGAAACGATCCACCACGTCATCCGCATAATGCCGGTAGCCCAGCAGGTTCTGGCCGCGCAGAAGCATTTGCTGTTGAGTATTGGGCATGGCTTTTTTCAGCTCACGGATGCGCTCCCACGGGTCCTCGCCCAGATAGCGGATACAGGAGTCAAAGGTAGCTCCACCCCAGGATTCCAGAGACCAGAAGCCTACTTTGTCCAGCTTCTCGGCGATGGGCAGCATATCGTCAAGCCGCATGCGGGTGGCCAGCAGGGACTGGTGGGCGTCACGCAGAATAACGTCCGTAATCCCCAGCGGTTTCTTTGTGTCAGTCATCGTGTCAGCCTTCTGTTTAAAGGTTCTAATCTGTCTGCCAGGTCACTTCTTGTGGCGTGACCGGTATTGTGCAATCGCTTTTTTAATAGCTTCAGCGGTGTCAGGATCGACTGGCGACGGCGCTGAGGGCTTTGCACGTGAATTACGGGCCGGAGTGGCAGGTTCAGGCTCAGCTGGACCAAACCGGAGCACCAGTTTTGACATGAGCAGGGTTGCAAACACCAGGATGATCAGGAATGCGAAAACAAACCCCATGCCTGCGACCATCAGATCGATGGCTTGTGACATCAGCTCATTCATAACGAATAGCTACCTGTATTGAGTTGTTGATTTTCCCGAGCTGCCTGTTATCCAGTGAAGAACCTCCAAGGGCAGGCCAATTCGGGGGGCAAAATCCCGCGTAATTTACCGTTTTCCGACCCACTGAGCAACCTAATTGCAGGTTTCAATAGGTGGTTTCCGAGCACCCTGGCCCATAGTGACGGGCCTCAGGCAGGTAAAACTGATTCTCATTCATGCATAACGTACACGCATTTTACGCCCCTTTATGCGACCTTGTTCCAGCCTTTTCAGGGCTGTGGCCGCTGATTCCTTTTCAACCGCCACAAAACACTGGAAATCAAACAGGTCTATCTTCCCCACCACTTTGCCCGGAAGCCCGGCCTCACCGGTTATCGCGCCCAGAACATCGCCCGGCCTGACCTTGTCTTTTCGGCCACCTGCAATACACAGTGTTCTCATAGCGGGCTCGGCGGGCTTCAAAGGCGTGGCCAAGAGGTCTGGAGTGCTTCCCCACTCCACCGGCTGCTGGCGCCCGGCCTCCAGGCGGTTGATCTTGTGCGCCTGCGCCGGTGTGCAGAATGTCACGGCCAGCCCCTGCTCTCCCGCGCGCCCCGTCCTTCCAACCCGGTGGGTATGCACTTCCGGATCCCGGGCAGGCTCTACATTGACCACCAACGGCAGCGACTTGATATCAAGCCCACGGGCGGCAACATCAGTCGCAACCAGTACAGAACAGCTCTGATTGCCAAAGCGCACGAGCACACTGTCACGGTCTCGCTGCTCCAGGTCTCCGTGCAGAGGCAAGGCCGCAAATCCCAGGCCATTCAGTTCACTGGCCACCTCATCGCACTGCTGCTTACGGGTGCAGAAGGCAATACACGATGCAGGCTGATGCAGCGACAACAACGCAGCCAGTGCCTGAACCTGCTGCCCCGGCGCAATTTCATAGAAGCGCTCGGTGATGTCAGACTCAAGAGACTGGCTGTCGATTCTCACATCCACCGGATTGCTCTGGTACTGTTCACTGAGCTTGCGGATATTCTCCGGCCAGGTGGCGGAAAACATCAGCGTCTGCCTTTTTGTCGGCGCCTGACTGATGATGTCCTCAACCGCCTCCTGAAAGCCCATATCCAGCATCCGGTCTGCTTCATCCAGAACCAGAGTTGTAAGCTGGTCCAGCTTTAACGTCCCTTTGCACAGATGATCCTGAATCCGCCCCGGGGTTCCAACCACAATGTGAGCGCCATGACTGAGCGAACCGATCTGAGGGCCAATGGATACCCCGCCACATAGCGACAGGATTTTTACGTTATCCCTCGCCACAGCCAGTTCCCGCAAGGATTTGGCCACCTGGTCCGCCAGTTCCCGCGTGGGGCAAAGCACCAGTCCCTGGACCTGGAACCGGCGCGGGTTCAGCTTCTCCACCAGCGGAATACCGAAAGCAGCCGTCTTGCCACTGCCGGTCTGAGCCATGGCGATCAGGTCGCTGCCCCTTAGCGCGGGAGGCAAGGCGCCGATCTGGATGGGGGTCGGGCTTTCAAAGCCAAGTCTCGACAGGTTTTCGAGCATTGGCCGGGAAAGACCCAGCTCACTGAATGACGGCATAAAAATTCCTGGAATAGCAATAGAGGGTGGGTTCGACCGGGAGCATTCCGGGCGTATACTGCAAGCAGTTTACCAGAAATAGCAAACCGCCACGGAGCATTGAATGCCATCACTACAGGATCAGCTTTTAAAGGCCGGCCTGGCCGATGAGAAAAAGGCCAAGGCCATCCGCCACGAGAAACACAAAAAGCGCAAGCAACAGCCCAAAGGCACTGTCGAGGTCAATGAAGCTGAAGCCCGCGCCCGTCAGGCCCGGGAAGAGAAAGCCGAGCGGGACCGGCAACTGAACCTTCAGCGCCAGAAAGAAGCCGAGAAAAAGGCCGTCCAGGCCCAGATCCGGCAACTGGTGGAAACCAACCGACTCGATCGGTCCAGGGGTGAAACTTCCTACCAGTTCGTACACGAGAAGAAGATCAAGAAGATCTTCGTGGACGACACAATGGTTGACCAGCTGTCCCGCGGCCGGCTGGCCATCGTGTTTGTGAACGAAGCCTATGAAGTTGTTGCAGAGGGTGTGGCGCGGAAAATCATGGAGCGGGACGAGCGTGCTGTTGTTGTCCTTCATGACCGCAAGAGAGATGACGCCGGGGATGATGACCCCTATGCAGGTTATGAGATCCCGGATGACCTGATGTGGTGAACAATCAATCTCGTTCTGATAGCGATTACATCCTACAATCCGAGATTCCGTATCAGGTCAAAAACCCGCAGTAATCTTCTGTAACTGTAAAGTTCTGGAATATAGGGCCGTAAACCGACTTAATATATATCAAATAACAACCACCTTTGATCCTCACTGCGTATCAGGAAAGCCTGCCGGCCTTTGACTCGGGCGCACGGATCAAAAGGTGGAGTCGGTAAAACCTATCCTCCAGAGAATACTAACAATGCGCATTCCAGAGCTTTTCACCAACATGACCATCCGCACCAGATTGGCGGGCGGCTTTACCATCTTGCTGTTACTGACCATTCTGGTGGGGGTCGTTGGTGACCAGGCTCTGGACAGCTTTAGCCAGAGATCAAGTATCGTTGCGATGCTCGGGCAGGTGAACACCAGCCTTACGGAAGCACGCGTAGAAGAAAAAAACTTTCTTCTGACAGGCGAAGCTGACGCTGTCACGCAAACCCGGGCTCAGGGTGACCGTGTTCTTGAACTGACCAATGACATCAAACCGCTGGTGGCCAATACCGAAGACCTAGACAGCCTGGGCCGCATCCAGTCAGACGTAAAGCAGTATCAGCGATTGATGGGAGAGGTCGAGAAAAACATCAGTGAACGGGATGAGGCCCTGGAACGTCTGGAGACCGCCGCGCGTATCTTCGGCTCCTCCCTGAAGGCCCATAGCTCCCTGTTTTTCGCCTCTGCAATGTTTGAGGACATGCGTCGCTCGGAACGCAAGTTTCTTATCGAGAGCGACGAAGCCAGCGTCAAGGCCTACCTCGACGACGCGAAGCGAATACAGGCCCCACTGAAATCCGCCGGCCTCAGCGATGAAGAAAAGGCCGGGATCAACCAGGCACTGACCACCTACGTCAATAATTTCCAGACGGTGGTAACACTGACCGACTCCGGGAATCGGCTCTCAGACGAAATGGTCAGTACTGCCCGAGATGCCATCGCAGCAGCAGACCGACTGCGAATACGGCAGGCTGAAAAAATGGAATCTGAGCGCCAGCAGGCCTCCGGACTGATCATCGGCGCCACCGGGATCGCCCTGGCCCTCGGTATACTGATGGCTTATATGATTACCCGTGCCATCGTCGCCCCGATCAATCAGGCAGTTGCAGCAGCATCAGAGGTTGCGTCCGGCAATTTGACGGTCGATATCCACGCTACCGGAACCAATGAAATCGGCCGCCTGATGGCAGCCCTCGCCACTATGGTGACCAGCCTGCGGGAGCTGGTCAGGAGCATCGAATCCGGTGCGTCCAACATCGCGGCTTCGGCAGAAGAGCTCTCAACCGTCACCAACCAGGCCAGCGATGGCATCAATCGCCAGAAACAGGAAACGGATCAGGTCGCGACGGCCATGAATGAAATGACAGCCACGGTTGCCGAAATTGCAAAAAGCGCCGAGCAAGCCCTTGAAGTGGCAACGGATGCTGCCAGCCAGGCAACCGATGGTGAACGCGAGGTGAGAGAAACCGTCGACCAGGTCACCAGTCTCGCCAGAGAAGTCAGCCAGAGCATGGAAACGATTGAGGGACTGCAGAATGAAACGGCAAACATAGGAACGGTCCTGGACGTGATCAAGTCTGTTGCCGAGCAAACGAACCTGCTGGCATTGAACGCAGCCATCGAGGCCGCCAGAGCCGGCGAGCAAGGCCGGGGATTCGCTGTGGTGGCCGATGAAGTCCGCTCACTGGCCCAGCGCACCCAGACCTCCGCCCAGGAAATCGAAACGCTGGTAACCGCACTCCAGACCAGTGCGGGCAATTCAGTGTCCGCAATGAAATCCAGCACTACCATGGCCTCGAACACGCTGGAACGGGCAACGGCAACAGGCAAGACCATAGAGCGTATCGCCCGGGCCGTTGAAGACAGCAAGCAGTACAACAATCAGATCGCTACCGCCGCGGAGCAACAGACCTCGGTGGCCGAAGAGATCAGCCAGAACATCACACGCATCCGGGACGTAACAGACCAGTCCGCAGCCTCGGCAAACCAGACTGCCAGCTCCAGCAACGAACTGGCCAGGCTTGGCAGCGAGCTTCAGAGCCTCGTTTCCCGCTTCAGGTTGTGAAGCGCCCGCTACGATCGTAGAGGGCGCTTCAGCAACACCTTGGTGACTGTCCGTTTATTCGCACTGCGGGAGATTATCACGCCCGCTGGACAGCTCATCATTGGTGTAGGCACAGCCATACTGCTCATCAGCCACGACTGCCGGGTCCAGCACTTCGTCGCCACCGGGCTTGGTACCGGAATTCACCCAGGTCACCAGGTCCACGAGCGCGGTGGAGAACTCGGTGCGCGAGAAGCCACAGTGGTTCGGATCACGGATCGCCCGCTGGACCAGCATGTCCTCACTGCCATGGGTCTCGGCCGCCTCACGATAGAGCTGCTGATGCACGAACGGTACGAAAAAATCACCCAGCGTATGCATGGTCAGTACCGGTACATCGAAGTCACCCTGAACCAGAGGTAGCCAGCGGACGCTGTCGTCACGAACAGGGTTGACACCCTTGTCCGCCTGGAAGCGCCCAACCTTCGCCGTAAATGCCCGTTCCTGGCCGGTAACGCGCTTACCCTCTGTCCAGCGATAGATACGGTCGGTATTGTCGTAAATCTCATTGGCCAGGATACCGGTTACCGTCCCGTCGCGGCCCCCAGTGCCCAAAACAGCGCCGTGCCATGTCGGGTTTTGGAAGCCCTCGTCAAATATTGGCCGGTCTCCACCGGTCAGATTCATCGCAATGTCCTTCAGACGCTGGCCAGCCTCATTCTTCGGCACAAAAGTGGGTGCACCCCCGTCGAACTCGAACAGATTGAACAGCGCCTCGCCAACATACTCCTGGAAGCCTTCATAAGGCCTGTGACCGAACCCACCAAGCTCCCTGACCACGCGGGGATAATCGCCGAGCCATTGGAACTGGTTCTGTTCCGCCTGACACAATGGCAGGGCCCCCTCGTAAGCAACCGGATAGCGGGCTGTTTCCAGCGTTTCGCGTTCAACGGCGGCAGCTGCCGTATGGCCACCCATTGAAACGCCCGCAATAAGGTACTGGCCGGGGTCGCTATACCCCACACTCCAGTCCCGCTCGAGATAATCTGTCAGTTCCAGCGCCAGGCGGTTGGTATCCTCGATGGCTGCGCGAACGTCGTAAAAGTTGGCCGAGTAAGACGACGCCGCCCAGGCATAGCCGAGAGCCAGGGCCGTATTCCGGAACGCGAGATTGGGCACCTCACGCGTCACCGTCTGACCCTGGCCACGGAAACCATGGGTATACATGATCACACCACCGTTCCAGTTTTCAGGGAACTCGGCGGTGTAGGAAGCGGGCCCCTGAATACCTTCGTAGACTCCCCAGTACGCTGTCGCACCCGAGAGAGCTGTGAAGGCCAGCTCGGCGTTTTCCTGAACCTGGAAAATCCGGCTGTCATGCTCCCGGACCAGCTCAGTCAGGCCCTTGCCTATTCCCTGTCCCTGGGCCCTGCCCTGGTCCGATGCCTTGGCGAAGCCAGTGGCCGGGGCTGTGAGCGCTACGGCAGTGGCGCAAGACAGTGCTAGGAGGTTTTTGCTCAACGTCATATTTTTGCTCCTGATTATTGTTGTTGATGGCACCTTTGTTCTGCTTGGCGAAACTGTATTTCTAAAACCAGCGCTTTATAACATAGGAGCAATCAGGAGATGACGCAATTAACGGAAGGGGATCAGAAAACAAAAAACCCCGCTCAAGGGCGGGGTTTTTTGTTTGATATGGCGCGGCTCGGAGGATTATTCGGGCCTCTGGCCCTCACCCCTTCGGGGTCGTCGTCGCGCTGCTCCGACGTTCCTCAACCCACTCCGTGGGTTTCGGTCGAACCTCTTTCGGTTCAAATCCTCCCAGCTATACATAGCAAAACGCCTCAGTCTGTGGGATTCACAAACTGAGGCGCTTTGGTCTTGATATGGCGCGGCTGGGAGGATTCGAACCTCCGACCGCCTGGTTCGTAGCCAGGTACTCTATCCAGCTGAGCTACAGCCGCTTGAAACTCAACATCCCCACCGGCATCGCGATCAGCCTATTGGGAGGATTATTCGGGCCTTCGGCCCTCACCCCTTCGGGGCCGCCGTCGCTGCGCTCCGGCGTTCCTCAGCACACTTCGTGTGCTTCGGTCGAACCTCTTTCGGTTCAAATCCCGTCTGACTTAAGAGCAAGTCTCTGGTAACGGGTACACGAAAGTAAGCTCTAAATAAGTGGCGCGGCTGGGAGGATTCGAACCTCCGACCGCCTGGTTCGTAGCCAGGTACTCTATCCAGCTGAGCTACAGCCGCGCATCGCAATATCTCAATTCAGACCGTTCTCTTTCATCTCCCAAAAGAAATGGCGGAGAGGGAGGGATTCGAACCCTCGGTACGATTGCTCGTACGGTTCCTTAGCAGGGAACTGGTTTCAGCCACTCACCCACCTCTCCTTAAGAACGGGGCGTATACTACCATAAATTTTCTGATTTCATAGGGTTGACACGAGTTTTTTCAAACCCCGCTCCCTCGGGTACAAAAAAGCCGTCCGGGTTTCCCTCGAACGGCCTTTTTTTCGCTCAGCTGTTGCCAGGCTCTGGCTCTTCAGAGTCTTTCTCACTCTGAATGCGCTGATAGATTTCTTCGCGATGTACCGCCACTTCTTTAGGGGCATTCACACCAATTCGCACCTGGTTCCCCTTTACCCCAAGCACGGTTACGGTGATGTCGTCACCGACCATCAGGGTTTCGCCAACTCGGCGGGTCAAAATCAACATGTCCTTTACTCCCTTATCCAGAGCTACCTGTTCCGAAAAATGTATATACTGCTTACTTTTATAGTGGGATCACTTGCCGATCAAAAGACGCATAATCACTTATACGCACTTCTCAAGCCCGAAGTCTGCAAATGATGCCCTTTTTATCGAAAACCCGAGCAAAGCGGCATATATCGCCCGCTGGCTATCAGGCTTCCTCTATTCCGGGCTTATCCAGCTCGAACGCACTATGAAGCGCCCGAACCGCTAGCTCAAGGTATTTTTCGTCAATAACCACAGAAATCTTAATCTCGGACGTCGAAATCATCAGAATATTGATGCCCTCATTAGACAGCGCCGCAAACATTTTAGTTGCAACACCGGCGTGAGAGCGCATGCCCACACCCACAATGCTCACCTTGGCGATCTTGCTGTCGCCACTGACTTCACGGGCCCCGAGCTCATCGGATACTTTCTGAAGGACACCCTGGGCGCGCTTGAAGTCATTGCGGTGCACTGTAAAGGTGAAATCCGTTCGGTTATCCGCGCCGACGTTCTGAACAATCATGTCGACTTCTATATTGGCATCACTGATCGGCTGCAGAATACGCAAGGCGCTGCCCGGTGTATCCGGCACGCCGGAAATCGTCAGCTTGGCTTCGTCACGGTTAAAGGCTATGCCGGAGACGACCGGTTGTTCCATGGCGTTATCATCCTCAAGAGTAATCAGGGTACCTTCACCTTCCTGGAAGCTGGAAAGCACCCTTAAAGGAACATTGTATTTACCTGCAAATTCCACCGCGCGAATCTGAAGAACTTTCGAGCCAAGGCTCGCCATTTCAATCATTTCTTCAAAAGTGATCCGTTCAAGCCGGCGTGCGCTGTCGACCACCCGCGGATCGGTAGTATAAACACCATCCACATCAGTGTAGATCTGACATTCGTCTGCCTTCAATGCGGCAGCAAGGGCAACGGCGGTGGTATCTGACCCACCACGGCCCAGGGTGGTAATGCTGCCATTCTCATCAATGCCCTGGAAGCCTGCAACTACAACCACACGGCCGGCGTTGAGGTCTTCCCTCATGCGCTGCTCATCGATCTGCCTGATACGCGCCTTGGTATGGCTGCTGTCAGTCAGAATCCGCACCTGCCCGCCAGTATAGGAGCGAGCATCGCAGCCACGCTTCTGCAGCGCCATGGCCAAAAGGGCAATAGTGACCTGCTCGCCGGTAGAGACAAGAACATCCATTTCCCGGGGTGTAGGCTCTTCCATAATCTCACTGGCCAGACCAATCAGGCGATTGGTCTCACCACTCATGGCTGACACCACAACCACCACGTCGTGCCCTTCGTTACGAAAACGGCTGACTTTTTCAGCAACCGCTTCAATCCGTTCGGTGGTGCCTACGGATGTACCCCCAAATTTCTGAACCAAGAGCGCCATTGTTTTCCCGATACCAAACGTGGACAAATGGCAGGACAGGGTCCTGCCTGAGACGATCAAACGGGCGGGATTATAAACGCACGCCCATTTTTGAAACAGTTATCTACGCAATATTTTTCTCAACCCAGGCAGGAACTCCGGAGAGAGCCTCCGCCAGTTTTGACGGATCATTACCGCCCCCCTGAGCCATATCCGGGCGCCCGCCACCCTTGCCATCGACCTGTGCTGCCAGATGCTTCATCAGGTCGCCGGCTTTGATCCTGCCGGTAGCCGACTTGGTCACACCAGCCACCAGGGTAACCTTGCCATCCTCGACACTGGCGAGCACTACTACGCCCTCACCCAGTTTGTTCTTGAGCTGGTCTGCGGTTTCCATCAGCGCCTTGCGATCGGCACCTTCCATTTCCGAGGCAACCACTTTCAGCCCTCCAACCTCCACAGCAGAACTGGCCAGGTCGGTTCCGGCGGAGCTTGCCAGCTTCGCCTGCAGAGCACTGATCTCTTTCTCCAACTGGCGGTTGCGGTCCAGGGTCTGCTGAACCTTCTCCACCAGCGACTCACGGGAGCCCTTTACCAGCTTGGCTGCTTCGCGCAATGTTTTCTCGGTTTCCTCAACCCATTCCAGGGCGCCAAAACCGGTCACCGCTTCAATCCGGCGAACGCCGGAGGAAATACCACTTTCCGAAGTGATGCGGAACAGGCCGATGTCACCGGTACGCGCCACGTGAGTACCACCACAGAGCTCCACAGAATAAGCGTCAGAGCCCATACTCAGCACCCGCACGGTATCACCGTATTTCTCACCGAACAGTGCCATGGCCCCCTTCGCCTGAGCCTGCTCCATATCGGTGATTTCGGTCTGAACCGCGGTGTTGTCCAGAATCTGCTCGTTTACCTGGTGCTCGATCTCCCGCAACTGTTCGGGCGTAACCGGCTCAAAATGGGAGAAGTCAAAACGCAGCTTGTCGGGGTCCACCAGCGAGCCTTTCTGCGTTACGTGCTCGCCCAGCACCTTACGAAGAGCAGCATGCATCAGGTGAGTTGCCGAGTGGTTTTTCTTGGTTCGTTCACGACGGGCATGATCAATGCGGGCATCCACTTCCAGGCCGGGAAACAGCTCGCCTTCAATCACCGTGCCTATGTGAAGATGATTACTGCCTTCCTTCTGGGTATCAGTCACCTTGAAACGGCCACCACTCCAGGTCAGCAGCCCGGTATCGCCCACCTGGCCGCCGGATTCAGCGTAGAACGGCGTGCGTTCCAGTACCACCACGGCCTCGTCGCCAGCCTGGGCATTCTTCTCCTTGCCGTCGACGATGACAGTCCGGATGGTTTCGTGGCCATCAATCTGCTCGTACCCGGTAAATTCTGTGGAACCTTCAATGGACAGCCCGCCGGCATTGTAGTCTATACCGAACTTGCTGGCCGCACGGGCGCGCTCACGCTGGCGTTCCATCGCCTTTTCATAGCCTTCGTAGTCCAGGGTCAGGCCACGCTCGCGGGCGATATCGTTGGTCAGGTCCACTGGAAAACCAAAAGTGTCATAGAGCGTAAAGATGGTTTCGCCCGGAATCTCGGAGCCCTTCAGCTCTGCTATGTCCTGTTCCAGCAGGCGCAGCCCCTTATCGAGCGTTTTGGCAAACTGCTCCTCTTCCTGCAGCAGTACTTTTTCAATCTGCTTGCGACTGCTGACCAATTGCGGATACGCGCCGCCCATCAGTTCAACCAGGGCACCGGTCAGCTTATAGAAGAACGGCTGGGTGGCACCGAGTTTGTTGCCGTGGCGGGCGGCCCGGCGGATGATTCGGCGCAATACGAAACCACGGCCTTCATTGGACGGCATCACGCCATCGGAAATCAGGAAGGCACAGGAGCGGATATGATCTGCCACCACCCGCAGTGAGGCCTCGGTGGTCTCCACGCCGCCGAGAATGTCGGAAGCTGCATTCAGCAGGTCCTGCATCAGATCGATTTCGTAGTTGCTGTGGACCCCCTGCAGCACCGCCGTGATGCGCTCAAGCCCCATACCGGTGTCTACCGAGGGCTTGGGCAGCGGCAGCATTTCGCCGTCCGCCTGGCGGTTGTACTGCATGAACACCACGTTCCAGATCTCGATGTAGCGGTCACCGTCTTCTTCCGGGCTACCGGGAGGGCCGCCAGCCACATCCGGGCCGTGGTCAAAGAAGATCTCGGTACAGGGGCCGCAGGGGCCGGTATCGCCCATCTGCCAGAAGTTGTCCGATGCGTAGGGGGCGCCCTTGTTGTCCCCAATGCGCACAATGCGGTCAGCCGGAACGCCAATTTCCTGGTTCCATATATCAAACGCTTCGTCATCAGAGGCATATATGGTGACCCACAGCTTTTCTTTCGGCAGCCTCAGCCAGTCGTCACCGGTCAGGAAAGTCCAGGCAAAGTTGATGGCTTCACGCTTGAAGTAGTCACCGAAACTGAAGTTGCCCAGCATCTCGAAAAAGGTGTGGTGGCGCGCGGTGTAACCCACGTTCTCCAGGTCGTTGTGCTTACCGCCGGCCCGAACGCACTTCTGCGAGGTGGTCGCCCGGGTGTAGTCGCGCTCTTCACGGCCAAGGAACACGTCCTTGAACTGGTTCATTCCCGCGTTGGTAAACAGCAATGTCGGATCGTCCGCCGGCACCAGCGAACTGCTTGGTACGATGGTATGGCCCTGCTGTTTGAAGTAATCGAGAAATGCCTGTCGCAACTCTGCGGTTTTCATAGCCCTTTGATACCCTTGTATAAACCCGTGCGGGGTCCACGTTTAAAGACACATACTTACATGCGCGTGCAAATCCGCTACTCTAGCACACGCCGACAACAGGAAAAACGTGAAACATCACAGGAGACGCCATGCCCCGCCGCTTTCATACCGACGAGGAACTGTTACCCCCCGCCGCGTTCATCAAGCGACTCATGGCTGTGATTTACGATGCACTGATCAGCGTTGCGGTGCTGCTGGTGACCACCTGGGCGTATACGCTTGTGGCAGGCTGGATGACCGGCTGGGACAAGTACGAGGAAATGGCGGAAGCGGGTACTATCGGAGCAGATCCGGTACTGACGTTTGTGCTCTTCCTGGCCCTGTACCTGTTTTTCGGTTATTTCTGGACCAGAAACGGCCAGACGCTGGGCATGCAGGTGTGGCGCATTCGCATTGAAAATCTCGATGGAACGTCCGTTTCCTGGACGCAGGCACTGAAACGCTACACAGCGGCAGCCGCGATTCTGTTCGTGGCCCTGCTGGGCGCCTACTATCTGAACGCCGCCACCCTGTTCGTCACTATCCCGGCAATTATCGCGCTGTTCTATCCCATCAACGGTCTGTCTCTGACCGACCGCGCTTCCGGCAGCATCGTTGCAACGGTGCCGAAAGAACCAAAGAAATAGCTACCCTGCCCGCCTCATCAGCGCCGCGCCCACTACCGCGTTGATGGCAATCGGCAGAACAATGGCCAGCACCGGATTGAAACCGAACACCAGGCTCATGGGCCCCAGAAGGTCCTGCATATATTTGAACAACAAACCAACAATAAGGCCGGTAAACACGCGGAATCCCATAGTCACGGATCTCAGCGGGCCGAATACGAACGAGATCGCCACCAATACCATCACCGCCGTGCCCAATGGCATCAGTACTTTCTTCCAGAACGCCAGCCAGTAGTTGGCGGCGTTCAACCCCTGCTCACCCAGATAGCGGGCATAGGTATATAGGCCGGAGATGGACAGGTCCTCCGGTTTCACGATCAACACACTGAGCACATCCGGAGACAAACCGGTTTCCCATCGCAGCGCCTGTTGCTTTTCCTGTGTGGTCCTGTCTTCACTCAGAGTGGTGGTGGTGACATTTTCCAGCAGCCAGTGATCGCCCTGATAAATGCCGCGTTCGGCGAAGCTGACAGACACCAGCCAGCGGTCTTCATCGAAACGAAACAGCGATATGCCATGCAGCATCCCATTCGGCTGGACGGCGTTAAGGTGCATGAAGACCTCGCCTTCCCGATGCCAGATGCCTGATGCCGACGCCACATTCTCGCCCGCTCCCTGTGCCATGGCCTTCTGGCTCTGGGCCAGCCGTTCCGCCGGGGGCGCCACGTATTCACCGATCAGCACGCCGATCAGGACGATCACCAGTGCCGGCTTCATAGCCGACCACACAATACGTTTCAGAGAGACGCCGGCGGCGCGAATAACCGTCAGCTCAGAAGAGCTCGCCATGGCGCCGAGCCCCACCAGGCATCCCATGAATGCGCCAAGGGGTAAATAGTCATAGATGCGGCGGGGCAGAGTCATGAATACAAACCACAGGGCCTGCAGCATCTGGTAATCATTCTCGGCGTCGTCCAGCTCGGCAATAAACGCAAAAATCAGGTCCAGAGACAACACCACCAGCATCACCAGGAACATGGCGCCGCCTACCGTACTCATCACATAACGGTCGATCTTACGCACGGGCGTGACCCTCCCGTATCAGGCGTCGCCGATACAGCCAGGCGGGGCCAAATTGCAGCCATAGCCCGAGCAGCAGGAAGATGGCGTGCACCCAGAGCAGGCCGACCCACTCCGGAACCTTTCCGTTTTCAAGGGCGTCACGAGCGACAATAAGCAGGCCAAGGTAGGTGATGTAAACCAGCATCGCAGGAAGCAGATGAAAAAACCGCCCCTGGCGTGGATTGACGCGGCTGAGCCGCACGGCCAGCAAGGTTACAATTGGCACAATCAGCGGCAGGGTAAACCGCCAGTGCAGCATGGCACGGTGCTCCGGGTTGTCGGAGGCCATGAGATCGAGGGTACTCAGTCCCTCATCGAGCTCTTTTTCCCGGGCGTTGCCGCTGCGAATCTTCAGTCCGTAGGCATCAAAGCCGGTCACATCGTAATCAAGGCGGCCGGGAACACCCTCGAAGCGGGCCCCCTCTTCGAGTATCAGAAACCGGCTGCCGGTCTCATCATCAACCAGCTGGGAGCCTTCCCGGGCGGTAACAATCGAGAGACCTTCACCATTCTGCTGGTACTCGGCAATGAAAACCCCCTCAAGCCGTCGCTTATCGTCACTCAACCCTTCTGTATAGGTAACACGCCCACCGGATGACAGCGACTGGAAACGGCCGGGGGCGAGCATTTCAAACTCTGTTGCCTGGCGCTGCTCATTGAAGATTGCTTCTACCTGTTTCATACCCCAGGGCGATACATAAAGGCTCATGGCGCCCACGGTCAGCATCACCGGAATACTGCCAATCAGGGTCTTACCCAGCAGCTGCTTGTCGCTGATACCACAGGCAGACAGCACCGTCATTTCGCTTTCCAGATACATGCGCCCGTAGGCCAACAGGATGCCAATGAAAAAGCCCAGCGGCAGGATCAGCTCCAGAAATCCGGGAAAGCGGTAGGCCATAATCTGGAACAGAACATCGCCGGCCAGTTCCCCGGCAGCGGCATCGGCCAGATACTTGATAAACCGGCCGCTCATGAACACCATCAGCAGAATGCCGGAAACGGCAAGCATGCTGATAATTACCTGGCGGGTTAGGTAGCGGAAAACGATGCTCAATTCGGTCTCTCAGAGCCGGATGCGACCGGAGTCGATGGAAATCAGGATTCGCCGTATTCTAAGTAACCTTGGGGCTGAATGACAGACCACGGGTTTAACAAAGACGTTAACAACCTGTCAGCGCTTGATAATTTCACCCCAAACCCCAATGCTATAAGCATTCGGACAAGGAACCCGACATCGGGTCTGTCCTTCAACAGAACAACCAACGGGAGTTGCCATGAATTTTACCCTGAGCAGTAAGCCCATTTCCGATACCAAAGCGGACTGCCTTGTTGTTGCTGTGCCGGAAAAAGGCGATTGGCCCGCCTCTACCACACAGGCAAACGAAGTCCTGGGCGGACTGATCAAGACCCTGCATAAAAACGGGGACGCCACCGGTAAAAACGCAACCACCCTGCAAGTCCCGCTGGATGGCTTGCCCTGGGCCCGACTTCTGGTGGTCGGCACAGGAGCGGACAAGGACCGCACCCCTGCCAACTATCGCAAGGCGCTGATCGCCATGGCCGGCCAGATCAAAGATGGCCCGTCCAAACATGTACTGGTGGGTCTGGGAGACACTCTCGTAACCGGTGACGAAGCCATCAGTTCGGAAGCGGCACGGCTGAATCTTATTGGCCGCACTTTGGAAGAGCAGCTCTACCGTTTCAGCGAATTCAAGAGCGAAAAACCGTCAGACCGCAAACTGGCAAAAGTCACGGTTGCCGCCTCCGGCACCGGGAAGACACTGAAAGATGCCTTCAACCTTGGCCTTGCCACCGGCCGCGGCATGAATTTTACCCGCGATCTGGGCAATACGCCGCCGAACATCTGCCACCCCACCTGGCTGGCTGAACAGGCCGAAAAGCTGGCGAAAGAAAACGACGGTATCAAGACCGAGGTGCTGGACGAAAAGCAGATGAAGAAGCTGGGCATGCACAGCCTGCTGTCCGTCTCTGCCGGAAGCGCTCAGCCCGCAAAGCTGATTGTGATGGAATACCGGGGCGGCAAGCCAAAAGACAAACCCTACGTTCTGGTGGGTAAAGGCATCACCTTTGATACCGGTGGCATCAGCCTCAAGCCCGGCGAAGGTATGGATGAAATGAAGTACGACATGGGAGGCGCCGCCGCCGTCTTCGGTGCCATGAAAACCATTGCCGAAACCAAACCGAAGATCAACGTGGTCGCGGTGATCGCCGCCGCGGAGAATATGCCCAGCGGCACCGCAACCCGCCCGGGCGACATTGTTACGTCCATGTCCGGCCAGACCATCGAGATTCTCAACACTGACGCCGAAGGCCGTCTGGTGCTGTGCGACGCCCTCACCTACGTCAAGAAGTTTGACCCGGAAGTGGTTGTCGACATGGCCACCCTCACCGGTGCCTGCATCATTGCACTGGGCAACCATGCTACCGGCCTTCTGAGTAACAACGACGAGCTGGCCAACGACCTGCTGGCCGCGGGTGAACGCGCGGGTGACCGTGCCTGGCGCCTGCCCCTGTGGGACGAATACCAGAGCCAGCTCGACAGCAACTTCGCCGACATGCAGAACATCGGCGGCCGCCCGGCCGGCACCATCACCGCTGCGTGCTTCCTGTCCCGGTTCACCAAGGACTACCGCTGGGCCCACCTGGACATCGCCGGCACCGCCTGGAACTCCGGCAAGGCCAAAGGCTCTACCGGCCGTCCGGTACCCATGCTGGTCGACTACCTGATGTCCCATGCCGGAAAGTAATGCCGGCGCCCGGGATGACCGGAACCAGTCCTACTGGTTCCACATCCTCGCCCAGAACACCCCTGCTGCCCGCAACCTCCACACTGCAAAACTGGTGGCCAAGGCCCGGCAGCAGGGCGACCGCGTGGGCATCGTTTGCGACACCATGCAGCACGCCCAGGAGCTGGACGATCTGCTCTGGAACTTCAGCCCTGACGCCTTCATACCCCACAGCATCGTCCCCGACTCCGCCACCACCTGCACCGATCCCGTCGGCATACTGCTTTGCCCGCCGGTTGCCGAAGACTGGGATACGGTCATCATCCTCTCGGCCACGCTGCCGGCGGATGCAGACCGGTTCAAACGGTTGGCGCTGGTTGCCCATAATGATGAAACGGTTCTGACACAGGCACGATCTCACTTTAAGCAACTGCGTACGCTGGGGATTGAGCCTCGGGTTCATGATCAGAGGAAGCGGTGATTTTGAGCCTCTTGTAGGACTGCTGGCTTGGGGGAGGAGCGGGGTGGTGGTATTTATTTCCCTTGGGAAAAGAACTCGCTGCGCTCGGACACCTTTTCCTGGCGGGAAATAAATACCACCACCCCACTCTTACTAGCCAGGCGGGTCTCTCTAAAACGGCGCAAGGTCTGTCTCTGGTTTGTCTGCTGGCCCGGGAAGATAAAACAGACTCACAATCAAACCCAGGTAAAACCATTGAACACCGCCGAGACAACTCGGACTCCATAAGGGTATGGGGGTGGTTTGAATTTCAGGCGAGAAAAGGTGTCTGAGCGCAGCGAGTTCTTTTCCCGCCTGAAATTCAAACCACCCCCGTACCCCTCCCCCATGGTTCGCCGAGAACCCAAGGAGCATGTATAATCGATCGCCTCGAATTTCCCTTGCGAATCAACCAAACGGTCACCAGAAGAAACCCATGGAAAAAACCTACCAGCCAGAAAACATCGAGCGCCAGTGGTACGAAAACTGGGAATCCAAAGGGTACTTCCGCCCCCGTTCAGAAAAGGCGGAAGGGGGCGAAAGCGAATCATTCAGCATTGCCATCCCGCCGCCCAATGTCACCGGCAGCCTGCACATGGGCCACGCGTTCCAGCACACCATCATGGACACGCTCACCCGCTTCAAGCGCATGCAGGGCCGCAACACCCTCTGGCAGGTAGGCAGTGACCACGCCGGCATCGCCACGCAAATGGTGGTCGAGCGTAAACTGGCGGCCGAAGAAGACATGACCCGCTACGACCTGGGCCGGGAAGAGTTCATCAAGCGCATCTGGGACTGGAAAGAGCACTCCGGTGGCACTATCACCGGACAGATGCGCCGCCTGGGTAACTCCGTGGACTGGGACCACGAACGTTTCACCATGGACGACGGCTTCTACAAGGCCGTTCAGGAAGTGTTCATTCGCCTTTACGATGAAGGCCTGGTCTACCGTGGCAAGCGTCTGGTCAACTGGGACCCGAAGCTGCACACCGCCATTTCCGACCTGGAAGTGGAGAACAAGGAGGAAAAGGGCTTTTTCTGGCACCTGCGTTATCCATTGGCGGACGGCGAGAAAACAAAGGATGGCAAGAACTACCTTGTTGTCGCCACCACTCGCCCCGAAACCATGCTGGGTGATACGGCCGTGGCCGTTCACCCGGACGACGAGCGTTACCAGCATCTGGTGGGCAAGTTCGTGGACCTGCCCCTGGTAGGCCGCCGCATTCCCATTGTTGCGGATACCCATGCAGATCCCGAGAAAGGCAGCGGCTGCGTCAAGATCACCCCGGCCCATGACTTTAACGACTACGCCGTGGGCAAGCGCAATAACCTGGTAATGATCAATGTCATGACCCAGGATGCCTGCATTCGTGATGTAGCCGAAGTGGTCAACCCCGACGGCAGCGAGAACACAGATGTGGACGGCAGCCTGCCTGCCGCCTACGCCGGGCTCACCCGTGAGGAAGCCCGCAAACAGGTTGTGGCGGACATGGATGCAGAAGGCCTGGTTGAGGAAGTGGAAGACCACGTGCTGAGTGTGCCCCGTGGTGACCGTTCCGGCCTGATTATTGAGCCGATGCTGACCGATCAGTGGTTTGCAGACGCCAAGACCCTGGCAAAGCCCGCCATTGAAGCCGTAGAAGACGGTCGCATCCAGTTCGTGCCCAAACAGTACGAGAATATGTACTTCTCCTGGATGCGTGACATCCAGGACTGGTGTATTTCCCGCCAGCTCTGGTGGGGCCACCGTATTCCCGCCTGGTACGATGCCGAGGGTAATATCTACGTCGGCCGCAGCGAGGACGAAGTTCGCCAGAAGCATAACCTGGCCGCTGACGTGGCACTGAACCAGGATGAAGACGTGCTGGACACCTGGTTCAGCTCCGCCCTCTGGACCTTCGGCACCCTGGGCTGGCCGGAAATTACCGAGCGCCTGAAAACCTTCCATCCTACCGATGTGCTGGTGACCGGTTTTGACATCATCTTCTTCTGGGTCGCCCGGATGATCATGATGACCATGCACTTCATGAAGAACGAAGACGGCACCCCCCAGGTGCCCTTCAAGACCGTGTACGTGACCGGCCTGATCCGCGATGAACATGGCGACAAGATGTCCAAGTCCAAGGGCAACGTCATCGACCCGCTGGATATGATCGATGGTATTGAGCTCAATGACCTGCTGGAAAAGCGTACCGGCAACCTGATGCAGCCCAAGCTGGCCGAGAAAATCGCCAAACGCACGAAGAAGGAATTCCCGGAAGGCATTACCGCCCACGGCACTGACGCCCTGCGCTTCACCCTGGCGGCTATGGCCACCACCGGCCGTGACATCAACTGGGACATGAAGCGCCTGGAAGGTTACCGCAACTTCTGCAACAAGCTTTGGAACGCCGCTCGATATGTGTTGATGAACACCGAAGGGGAAGACTGCGGCGTCAATGACGAACCGGTGGCACTGTCCCTGGCTGACCGCTGGATCATCAGTGAACTCCAGAGCTGCGAGCAGGACGTGATCCGTCACCTTGACCAGTATCGTTTCGATCTGGCGGCTTACGCCCTGTACGAGTTCATCTGGAACGAATACTGCGATTGGTACCTGGAACTGTCCAAGCCGGCCCTGAATGACGACACGGCCAGTGCGGAAGCGAAACGTGGCACCCGTCGCACACTGGTGCGCGTGCTTGAGGCAGTCCTGCGCCTGGCGCATCCGATCATGCCGTTTATTACCGAAGAAATCTGGCAGCGCATTGCACCTCTGGCAGGGAAAACCGGGGACAGCATCATGCTGCAGCCCTTCCCTGAACCCGACATGAGCAAGCAGGATGCCACCATTGCCGCCGATATCGAATGGCTGAAAGGCGTCATTGTTGCCGTACGGAATATCCGAGGCGAAATGAACATCTCCCCCGCGAAGGCCATCCCGGTTCTGCTGCGCGGGCAGGACCCGCAGGACAAGCGCCGACTGGACGAAAACCGCCAGTTCCTGGCATCCCTGGCCAAGCTGGAAAGCGTGGAGTGGTTCACCGACGGCGAAGCGCCCATGTCTGCTACCCAACTGGTTGGCGAGATGGAAGTCTTGGTCCCCATGGCCGGCCTGATCGACAAGGACGCCGAGCTCAAGCGCCTGGACAAGGAACTTGAGCGTCTGCAGAAAGAAGTGGGCCGACTCGAAGGCAAGCTCGGCAATGAAAAGTTCACCGCCAAGGCGCCGGCTGACGTGGTGGAAAAAGAGAAAGAGAAGCTTCGGGATGCCCAGGGCAGCATGAACCGTCTGACCGAACAGCGGACCGCCATCGAGGCCATGTAAACCGATGAGCCGGTACGGGGCAAACCATCTGCTCCCCGGGAATGGCTTTATTGCCATTCTCGGGGCCGGTTCCCTCGGCCAGTTATGGGCGGGGTATCTGCCAACAGGTAAGGTGGCGTTTCTACCTCGTCGTAACACAACGGTTGATACCGGTGCCGAGACACTAAGCTACAGACTTCAGCGGTATGATGGCTCAGCCCTGCCTGTAACCGTTCCCTGGCTGGAGAGCTCCGCAAACCCTCCATCTATGCTATTGGTCACCACCAAAGCCGGTGACACTCTTGAGGCCCTTCAATCCACACTGGCCGCCCTGCCCCGGGACATCCCCGTTGTGCTGTTTCAGAACGGTATGGGCAGCCAGCAGGCTGTCGCAGAGCGGTGGCCCCATCGCCCTGTCCTTGCCGCCACCACCACCGAAGGCGCCAATCGTCCGGGGCCAGGCCAGACGGTACACGCCGGCAAGGGAGAAACTTGGGTGGGCCCGCTCACTGGTAACGCAAAACCACTGTTAGCAGCGGTTGTGCAAACCCTCACTACCAGCGGCCTTACGGTCCACCCGGAAACCAATATCGAGCAGAGGCTGTGGGACAAGCTGGTGATCAATGCCGGCATCAATGCCTTTACGGCACTTCTCGATTGCTGCAACGGGAACATATTGACGCATCCCTTCTACCTGGAATACATCGATACGCTATGTCAGGAAATCGCCGCGGTTCTAACGGCGGAGGGCTGCCGACCGTTGACGCGCGAGGCCATTCGGGGGCGCATTGAGACGGTGGCCAGAGGCACATCAGAGAACACCTCTTCCATGCTTGGCGACCGGCGACAGGGCAGGACCACCGAAATCGATTTCATCAACGGTTATATTGCGCGCCGGGGTCAGGCACACGGAATCGATGTATCCGTGAACCAGATGCTGACGCAACAGGTGCACCAGCTGTTGCCCCACCCCTGAATCAGACCTTGAATGCTTCCACAAGGCGCTGTAACGAGGCCGTCAGTTGGGACATTTCGCGGGAGGAAGCCAGTGTCTCCTCAGCATTATCGGCGGTTTTGTGGCCCAGCACGCTGATTTGCTCGACATTGGTGTTCACATTTTTCGCAACCGCAGACTGCTCTTCCGCTGCCTGTGCTATCTGATGACTCATATCCACGATAGTCGAGATTCCCTCGGCTATCCGGTCCAGAGCCTCGGTGACCTCTGAAGATTTTCTGACAGTGGTTTCGGTCACGTCATGGCTGTTGGTCATAGCTGCGACAGCCTCTTTGACGCCGCTTTGCAGGCGGGAAATCATGCCTTCGATTTCTTCCGTGGACTTATGGGTGCGCTGGGACAATGACCGCACTTCGTCTGCGACCACGGCAAACCCGCGGCCCTGCTCTCCGGCCCGGGCCGCTTCAATGGCAGCATTCAGGGCCAACAGATTGGTCTGTTCGGCAATCGCCTTGATTTCCACCAACACCTGACTGATGTTGTCACTGTCTGCATTTACCCGGTTGATCACCTCCACCGCACCGGAAATTTCGGTGGCAAGGCGGTTAATGGTGGCCACGGTGTCGGCGACCACTTCCCGTCCTTTTTCAGTGTCCTGCTCGGCAGTACCGGCACTATCAGAGACCCGGTGGGCACTTTCGGTGACTTCGTTGACCGCTTCCACCATCTGGCTCATGGCCTCATTGATCTGGCCAGATTCTTCCATCTGACGAGCGACAGCCTCACTGTTTGCAGCTGCCGTGTCATTAACCCGCGTTGCTTGCTGATCCACATCCGAGGTGGTACTGCTGACCGACCGGATCAGCTCGGCAATACGGTCCGTCATGCTGTTGAACTCGGTCGTGAGTTCACCCAGCTCATCACGATTATCCAGCTCGATATGGGCCGTCATATCACCCGCCGCCACGCTCCGAGCAGCCTGACTGAAGCGGTTGATAGCCGTACGCACCGACATGAAAAAGCCGATATAGAGATACACCACCACCAACAGCACAATAACAAGAGCAGCGATAATAAACTGCCGTTGCCGGATCTCGCCTTCCAGACGCTCGTTCAGATTATTGCCAACCACGTCAAAAATACCGGCGGCGAAGGCCTCATAGTGGGCGAGCTGGCTTTCGACCGTATTGTTGAAATCCTGCCATGGCAACTCCAGCCGCATTGGCGTAATCACATTCGCATCAAGCTCGTTACGGATACTGGTCAGGCTTCCCTCGATGCCCTGCACCGCATTATCAGTATTCTTTGTCAAGGTAGGTGATGCGTCGATTGCCACAGCAAGCGAGGGGCCAAGAAGCGATGAGCGATTGGTCAGTTGGTCGTAGATTTCATTCAGCACATCACTGAGACCGTAACCTACCTGCCCTTCCAGAAGTGCAAAGATGCCAAAGGAGCGGGCCCGACCGATAATGCTTTCGGCATCCGGCAAAGCTTCGCGCACCAGTCCGAGCAACAAAAGATTTTCACGTGACGCATCCTGGCCCAGGCCAGAAATTTCGATGGTGGCGGAGAGCATCGCACGGACTTTGTGTACGAACTCCTGATAGTACTTGAACTGAGGGTCGATGTTGCCCTGATAGCTATCGGTTGATTTCAGCGTCTGCCAGTCTTCCTGCAACAGGGCAACCTGCTCGGCCCAGTTTCCGGAGGTGTCGAACTGTGCGTCTGCATCTGCCAGTTCTTCGAGGATGCTGTCAATCCTGCTGGCTGCTTCATCAGACCTGGAAAGCAGCTCGTTGTCATCCTTGGTTTTTCCGGGTGCACGAAAATCACGATACTCAAGCGACGCCTGGAGGAGTGCATCAACTTTTTCCAGCTGCTCGAGGCCTTCGACCCCCCTGGTCATGGTTTCTACAGACCGGTTCAGTTCACTGATCACCAGCCAGGAAAGGGCAACGATAGGCAGCAAAAACAGAACACTGATCAGACTGAACTTGTAAAACATCGGCAGCCGGTTCATCAGCGACACTGCAGGCTTGATAAGCTGGTTCACGTACACCCCCACTCAAGGCGTCGAAAGAATGAAGCTTTATTCTATTTGTTTATATTGTCGACTAAAGTACATCAAACTTGAGTGTTTTTCGGCGTATAAATGTAATTTTTGTTAAAACATCAACGCTATAGGACGCCAGCAATCACCAGCAGAGCCATTACGCAGATCCAGACCAGCATGCTGCGGTTAAGCAGATCCCTGATGGCGTCCAGACTGCGTCGGCCATAATCCGCCCATTCGTCAGGATGAATCTGAGCAAACCGTGCGGGGTCCAGCGCATAGCCGGTCAACGCACCATTCGCCGCTGCCATCAGAACCTGATGCGTTTTCAATGTAATACCGACGAGAGCACGCTTGCCTTCATTCATCCAGCCCGCAAGATCGCCGGCCACACCGAAGGTCACCGAGAGCAAACGAGAGGGCAACCAGTTCAACACCTCGGCCAGCACCGCAAAGCCAGGCCTGGCTGCCGCCTGGGGCCAATGGTCGCGCAGCGCAATAACTCCCCGTGCGAAAAAGGCCACCGCCGGGCCGCCCACCACATACCAGAAGGCAATCATGAAAAATCGTTCGAAGATGTTAACCAGCAAGGTACGCGACAATATCAGGTGCATCTCATCCGGGGAGGTGGCCGCTCCACGCTTTCTAGCGGGAAGGCTATCCTTGACGTGGTGCCAGGCCCCCTGCATGTCACCCCTGGCCCACGATTCACTATAGGCTTCCAGTGTCGAACGCCAGCCAGGGGCGCCCATCAGCATGACAAGGAGCACGAATTCCAGCGGGTAGGTCGCCACTCTCCAGCCCAGCACCCCCAGATACCCATCGGCCACCGCGAGCAATACTGCTGGTACACCAATAATGAGCAGCCCTTTCCATTTGCCGGCTTCTCTTCCGGCAGGAGATCCACCGCATGCATGAAAGGCCTTACGCCAGAAGGAATCTCCTGACCAGGCATTTGCCGCATCCAGCTTGCGCCGGGTCAGGTACGCGAGCAGAAACACAACCAGAGTCATCAGCTACTCCCCTCTGCCCACTGCCCGGCAGCCAGCATCTGCCGGAAACGGGGCCAGTCAAACGCCGGGCCCGGGTCGGTCTTCCGGCCGGGCGCAATATCACTGTGACCGGTTATTCTCTCCATGGTGATTTCGGGCCAGGCCGTCATGATGAGCCGTGACAGGTCTACCAGCGTCTGGTACTGGGCGTCCGTATAGGGGATGTCGTCTGCGCCTTCCAGCTCAATACCTATCGAGAAGTCGTTGCACTCTTCCTCCCCGCGAAAGCAGGACCGGCCCGCGTGCCATGCCCTGTCCAACAGGCTGACAAACTGTACCGGTGCCCCGTCACGGTGGATCAGCAAATGCGAGGACACCTTCATCCCGGCAATGGCCTCAAAGTAGGGGTGCTCGCAGGCATCAAGCTGGTTGCAGAAAAACCGTTCGATGGCATTACCACCAAACTGCCCCGGGGGCAGGCTGATATTGTGAACCACCAGCAGGGAAATGGAGGCACCGTCAGGTCGTGGCCCGAAATTTGGTGACGGGCACCATCTTGCCTGGCTTATACGCCCGGTTCGGCGTAGCCCGGGGGCCGGATTTTCTGAGGAATCGGATGAATAGTGGGAAGCGTTTTGATCAGACAATGTATTTCCAGCAAGCCGACGGCGGAGAGGTCACAACCCTCCGCCTTTGTTACGTTTGTGCCTGTGATTGAAGCACAAAGCTGCGCGCCTTGCTATCCAGTCAGCCGCCAGTCAGTCCTTGCGACTGCTGCGCAGGTTGTCGATGATGGACTCCAGAGCGCGGTCGAAAATCAGGCCATCGTCGAGCATGGTAATTTCTTCAGCGGCCAGGGCTGCCGCCAGGTCTTCACGCCGGTACTCCGCCACTTTAGCGCCACTGCGATTGACGAAAATGTATTTGCCTGTCGCCTTGATGAACGCGGCGAGCTTGCAGCGAGTCTTGCTACCGTCACGAATCAGTTCAATCCAGGAGCCGACACGAAGGCTGTCCGCCCGCCCCAGCCACTGTGGGTCGAGGCCATTGTCGGCTACTGGCTCTTCTACAGGAGTCGCAACAGGCTCAACACGCTGCACTGGTTGCGGGTCCTCCTGTGGCTGGACGACCGGTTCTGCTTTTTTTGCCTCTTGCGGTGCAACGGCCGGGGGGTCAACCTCGGGCGTGCGAGTCTGTACTGTCTCCGCAGTTGGCGTCGGGCGCCGTGACGTAGTCACCAGGCGCTGGAACACATCGACATGGGCCAGTTCAAGATCGCGAATGGCGGCATCGGTTGCGAACGGATCCCAGGCTATTTCCTGTAATGCCGATCTCAATCCGTCGACGATGCCGGGAATTGCCCTCAGTAACTCACTGCGCGTACCCTCTTCAACCGGTCTCGGATCGACACTCCACACCAGTTGACAAGTCAACGCAGACGCAGCCTGCCAGCGCTTACTGTCTTCACCTTCGCGCAGCACAATCCACTGCAGGTACTTGGACCAGGCCTCGTTAAGCAACGTCACTACCTGCGGCGGCAGGTCACGCCCAGTCATTTGTTCACTCAGCAAGGTTTCGGTGGCTTTTGAAGCCCTTTCCTGCTTGGCCCGGCCCTCTTCCGCATCACGGAGACGCTGCTCCACAAGCTCCCTGCGACGGCGATCCAGGTCCATGAAATGGCCGAAATCGCTGAGCAACTCGCTGAATATTTCCACGTTATCGGTGAATTCATTCAGAACTCGATCAACGACGGATTCAATCTTCTCCCGCAAGGGGTCGCGCTGCCCTGCCTTTTTCTCAGTCCAGCCGATAGCTGACATGGCAAGCTCGTTGAGTAACTTTCTTACCGGATGCCCGCCGCGGTTGAAGAAATTCTTGTCACTGAGGGCCACCTTCAAAACCGGAATCTGCAAACGCCCGATCACTGCTTTCATGACGGGGTGAAGCTGTCGGTCCTCAAGGATGAAATCGAATAGCATGGAAACCAGATTGATAACATCGCTGTCCACCTGGCCTGCATTAAGCCTGCCACCGGTTTCGGCCCGAAAAACCGGCTGCAGCTGCTGGGACAAAGGCACCACTTCACCCTGGCCCCAGTGCACAGACTGCGCCTGAATGTCATTAAGACGCGTCATCAGAGTACTGGTATCCAGCAACCCTGCCCCTCCAGAGGGCATACCGCCAGCCTCGCCCTGCCCCTGGTGGAGCAGCGCACTGAGTTCGGAGAAGGTGGCACGCACGTCGTGCGCCGGCGCAGTCATCGGCCCCGTTGGCTCTTCCGCCTGACGCGCCGACGAGGCAGCCCCGCTTTGGCCAGGGCTGAGTGCGGATCTGCCCGCGGGTGAACGACCACCAACGGGAGGACGCCGCATGTCTGGCAATACCCCCTCTGCAATCAGTGTCTTGTTGGCATCTCTGTAGACATCACCCAGAATGCCCACGAGCAGACGATCAAACAGTTTCAGCACCACCAGCTTGGCGCGAATATCAATTTCCAGGTCTGTACAGGCTTCTGCGACACCGCCGCAGATGACTTCCGGGCTTAATGGCATCTGGCTGTCATCAAGTTTTGCAGAAGGGACCAGGTGGGACACCCGGACGTTCAGTAATCTGATGGCTTCGGCGTGCTGGTTGCGCAGCTTGTTGATGAGGTTGTCGATGGCGACCTGCTGCTCCAGATCGGAGTGGTCAACCAGCGCCAGTGAATCCTGGTCAACTTCATCGAGAGTGCCGGTGCCACCACCCGGCCTGAAGGACCCAATCTCATTAAAAGCGCGACTGACGTATTGCAGTACCGACACTGTCATGTTCTTACGGCGTAACCGGAGTTCCCGCATTGCGTCAAAATAGGCGGTTTGGTCCTGATTGGTGCCAGCCTTGTCCGCCAGTTCGAAAAGTGCGTCGTCAGCCCTGTCGAAAAAACCGGACATCACCGCCTTCAGTGACTGACCAGACACGTCACGCAAGCGCACCAGAGAACCCGGGAGGGAAAACCTGTCCGGCAATTTCTGGGATTTAAGACTGACAACCTTGTTATCCTGCGCCATTCGGCTACTCCGGACGGTGACTGGAGACGTGTGTTATTACACATCTTAGGCCTTACCCGCGTCACCTTGTGTCAGAATTTGTCACCTTTTGTGTTTAAGTGATCGCCGTCACATTTCAACATTCTGGCTCACTACCGTTTGGCGAAAACCCGGCCGGGCTTTAGAATCATTCCCCCTGGCCACTGGCATTCCACAGACCCCAATAGAACCACCGGAAATCCGACCATGATCCCAACTGAACTGCTTCGCCAGTCCCGTATCGAAAGTGTCGCCCAAAGCCTCCGGGAAGATATCGGAGACGGCGATATCACCGCCATGCTGATACCTGAACATCGAATCAGTCGCGGGCAGGTCATCACCCGTGAAACGGCAATCATTTCAGGGCGAGCCTGGGTTGAAGAGGTGTTCCGGCAGGTGGACCCGCGGGTCACCCTGACGTGGGCGGTCAGTGACGGGGACGAAGTTAGCGCTGATCAGTTACTGTTCACCATGGAAGGTCCCGCCCGCAGCCTGCTTACTGCCGAACGGGCAGGGCTCAACTGGCTACAGATGCTGTCCGGCGTTGCCACCACGTGCGCCGGATATGCGAGGCGCGTCGCCCATACCGGCGTCCAGCTGCTCGATACCCGAAAAACCCTTCCCGGCCTGCGGCTGGCCCAGAAATACGCTGTGACGTGTGGGGGCTGCCATAACCATCGCATCGGCCTGTGGGATGCGTTCCTTATCAAGGAAAACCACATTGCCGCCTGCGGCTCGATTGCCAATGCGGTTACCGAAGCACGCCGCATTGCCCCCGGCCGCCCCGTCGAGGTAGAAACCGAAAACTCCGACGAACTGGAGCAGGCTCTTGCGGCTGGTGCAGACGTCATCATGCTGGACGAGTTTTCACTGGATGAGATGCGCAAGGCGGTTGCCCGCACCGCCGGCACAGCGAAGCTGGAAGCGTCCGGCGGCATCACCAATGACACACTGGTGCCGGTAGCGGAAACCGGAGTGGACTATATTTCTATCGGGGCACTGACAAAGGATGTGCGGGCCGTCGACCTGTCCATGCGTCTGGATGCCGCCGGCTGAACCCTCAGGACTGCCCGGAAAGCAGACGGTCCATCTCCGCGAGCTCACGGATCAGACCCTGGCCGGGCTCGCTCCTGCCCCGGAAGTGCTCCTCGGCCATAGGAGCCATTCCCGACACTTCCGGTAATGCATGCCCGCTTTCGATCATTACCTTCATGCGGTAAATGAACACAAACTGGAGCCACTGGGTAAACTCAAGGGTGTCCACTGCAAAAGGCTTTGTGCTTTGCAGTGCCTCTTCAGGCGGAGGATCGGGCTCCCAGGCTCCGATTCGCCGTAACTCTATCTCTATCTGCAGCAGGCTGTCCGCCACCCGGGCGGTATGGTCAGACTGTCTTGCCATGATTCACTCTCAATCGGCCAGTGGTTCCAGTTCGACGGTTTCTCCATGAAGCACCCGGTACAGATCTTCATACTGCCGCGTTAGTGGATGTTTGGGTGCCATATGTATCAATGGTTGGCGACACTGATGGGATTCTTTCATCTTCACCGAGCTGGACAGCCTAACAGGCAGCACCGGGAGCCCTTCGTCCATCAATTCGCGTACCAGCTTCTTGGGCAGACTGGCGCGTGGCTGAAACTGATTGGCAACAATACCTTCCACCACCAGATTTTCATTATGGTCTTCCTGCAACTCCTGAATTTCATGGAGAATGCTGTAGAGGGCCTGGCGGGAGAAGTCGTCACAATCAAAGGGAATGAGGCAGCGATCGGCAGCGATCAGGGCCGAACGGGTGTAAAAGTTCAGTGCAGGCGCCGTATCGATGTAAATCTCGTCGAAGGATTCCCCCAGTTTCTTGAGCGCTTCCCTCAACTTGTAGATCTTGTGCTTGGCTTCCAGCTTGCGTTCCAGAAAGTCCAGTTCGGGACTGGAAGGCATCACAAAGAGGTTGTCAAAAGGCGACGCGTGCACAAACTCGTCCGCACGGCGGTTAAACACGGTGAAGGCCACTGTCTGTTCCAGGTAGTCCGAGACTGTGTCCCTGATTTCTCCTGCCGGCTTGCCGAGCAGATAATGGGTTGAGTTTCCCTGGGGGTCGAGATCGACGACCAGCGTGCGCTTACCCCTGGCTGCACTGATGGCCGCCAGGTTGCAGGTGATACTGGATTTGCCAACACCACCTTTCTGATTGAACACTACTCGTCTCATGTTATGCCTCTGACCTTTTCCCTGTATTTTTTCGTTCTACCACCCCATCACCGACTTCACGAAGGGTATCGTCAGCCGCCGTTGGGCGCGCAGTGAGTTTTCATCGAGCCGATCCAGCATCGCCAGCAGATCGGCAAGCTTACGCGGCGCGCGCCTGAGAATGAATGCCGCCACGTCATCGCCAAGAACCAGTCCTCGCTGCTCGGCCCTGGCCATCAGGATCCGGAGCCGGTCATCGTCACGATTTATGCCCAGCTGAATCGTCAGACCGTGGCGTAATCGCGACACCAGATCCGGCAACAGGAACGGCAGCTCTCCTGGCACTTCAGAAAGACTGACAACCATCAGGCTGCCCCGATCATTAACCCGATTGTACAGATGGAAGACCGCCTCTTCCCAGCTTTCCAGGCCGGCAATGAGATCCAGATCATCCAGGCAGATAACCGACTGGTTTTCCAGCCCTGCCAGCGCCTCGGGTCCGAACGGCAACAACTCCTCAACGCTGACGCACACGGCACTCTGCCGCCGCTGTTCAGCAAGGTGGCACACAGCCTGAAGGAGGTGGCTCTTGCCGGTGTCGGCATCGCCACAAACCGCAATCACCGGCACCGGAACAGGTTGCTCGCAGGCCCCTCTCAGGCGTGTTGCGGCGGCTGCATTCCTATCGCCGTGAAAGTTGTCGAACCGGGCGTCATCACGCAGTTTAACCCCCAGTACCAGTTGCGAAGCACTCACTGACTCTTGACCCTCCAGGCCTTCAGACTCCAGACGGCGATATAATGGGCCCCACTGAACAGGGCCGAAGCCGCAACCGCCAGAATACCAGCATCAATAACCCACGGCTGCATCGGCAAGTCCGCCAGCAGAATGATTATCGCGAGGGCAACCAGAATCTGGATCAGGGTGTTGATTTTACCGGGGATACTGGGCTGGAGATCAAATCTGCCAATGCAGTAATGGAAAGCCAGCCCACCGCAGACAATCAGGACGTCCCTGCCCACCACCAGCCAGAGCAGCCAGTACGGCAAGACCCCGGTCAGGGTAAGCATAAGATAAGCCGAAATCAGTAAAGCCTTGTCGGCCAGAGGGTCGGCAATGGCACCAATCCGGGTTCGCCAGTCAAAATGGCGGGCAAGAAAACCGTCGAACGCATCGGTGGCAGCCGCCACAAAGAATATGACCAACGCAAACCGGTATTCCTTGGCCAGAAGAGCGGCGGCAAACGGGGCGATCATTACTATCCGCAAAAACGTCAGGGCGTTGGGGATCCAGCGCCAGCGATGCGTCATCATGACACGCCTCCCTCTCCTTGCAGCACCCGGTAATTACCCTCCGCTTTCCGAATCAACAACCGAGGCAGGCTGCCAGCGATAATGCAGCACCTGATAGAGCGACTCGAAAGCCTGCTCCGACTCCTCCTGGTCAACCAGTAGCGGCTGATAAACAAACAAAGGGTTGGCAGACGTACTGGCCGTTTCTGCGCTGTCCTCTGCCAGCGCAACACCGCCTTCCGGTGCGGGCAGAACGGGCTCGACACCCTTTTGTTCACCGGAATCATTGTCGTCACCGGAAGGCATACGGGACACCTCTGCATCAGACAGGGGCACCAGGCGCGGGTCAAGGGCAATGTACTGTTTCAGCTGTTCCATTTCCCCGGAAAACACCACCCGCAGCTTCAACTGGTCCTGCCGGGCCTGGGTAGCACCCGCTTCCGTTACCGGAGACAGGCTCTTGAGCGCACCACTCACGCGGGCATAGTCCTGCAGGTTGGTCACACCATGTACCACAATGTCCACCTGCGGCGCCTCGTCCACATCACTGCCGGCAACCGCATATCGATCCGCAAACATTTCGGCCCAGCGTCCGATAAGCCTGGACGCCAGCTCTTCTCTGGTATCAGCTGTCACTGACTGTTCCGTGCTGTCCAGCCCCATGCCTTCAAACACCCATCCTGCACGCCACTGGGAGCCAGACCGCCTGACACGTACCAGGGACATCAGATCGTGCTCAAGGTCTGCCGAGGCGCGCCGGACACTGGAGGTAAACTGCCCCCAGATATCGGACAGCAGTTCACGGTCCTGACGGTAATCAGCCGGAGGCAGGCTCACAGGCAGCCCCCGGTCGACCGCGGCTTCCTGAAATATCCGACGCCACTCATCGCTTCCGCTGCTTTCCTCGCCATCAGCATGAACGAGGGCGCGACGCCCCCCGTCTTCCACCGCAATCCACGCCAGGGTCAACGGCCGGTTTGCGCCCCAGACCGGAGCGTCGACTGAAGCGAGCGCGCTATTGACGCCGACAGCACCAAAGGACATGCGCAGACGGTGCTGATTCCGGTCCGAACGCAGAAACTGATAGGACTGCAGCAGGGACTCGGCATCGTCCAGCAACGCCTTTACACCTTCATTATCAAGCACTTCACGGGTGCCGGACACGCGCACGAAAACCCGGCTTAACCCGTCCGCGTAACCCTGTGCAAGGTCTCCCGGTTGCGAGCTTGCCACTGGCACTTCAACCGAATAGAGCCCGGTAACCGTCACGGCGGCCGCCGGTGCCGCCAACAGCGCCAGAAGACAGAATACCCGCACTGACCGACGGATTATCTGCGCTACCTGCATCGAGATTTTTCCTGAGTCTGGCATGAAACACCCTGCAATTCGTCCGAATGGCGCATAGGATACACCAAGCCCCGTGGTGTGAGTAGCTAAGGGGGATTGCAGAAAGTCAATCCAGCCCGCTAACGCCGACACGACGGCAAACTTGGCAATTGCATTTGGAGCGCCACTCCGCACCTGTTAAAATCCGCGGCCTGACCCACTGTCCAAACGGTTAAGCACACCATGAGCGAACAGAAGCCCTCCCTCACCTATCGTGATGCAGGCGTTGATATCGACGCAGGAAACGAACTCGTCAACCGCATAAAGAACACGGCTGCACGCACGCGCCGCCCGGAGGTTCTGGGCGGGCTCGGCGGCTTTGGTGCGATGGTTGCCATCCCCCAGGGTTATCATGAGCCGGTTCTGGTGTCTGGCACCGACGGAGTTGGCACCAAGCTCAGACTTGCCATGCAACTGCAGAGACATGACACCATTGGTATCGACCTTGTCGCCATGTGCGTTAACGATCTGGTTGTGGGTGGCGCGGAGCCCTTGTTCTTCCTCGACTACTATGCAACCGGCAAGCTGAATGTGGATGTGGCCGCTCAGGTAGTAGAGGGCATCGGCAGAGGCTGCGAACAGGCAGGCTGCTCCCTGGTGGGCGGAGAGACTGCCGAGATGCCGGGCATGTATGAAGGCGACGATTACGACCTGGCCGGCTTCTGCGTGGGTGTGGCGGAGCGCAGTGAGATCATCGACGGCAGCCGCGTGCAGGCCGGCGATTCATTGCTGGCACTGGGATCATCCGGCCCCCACTCCAATGGCTACTCGCTCATCCGCAAAATTCTGGAGGTCAGCAACGCCAACCTTGACCAGGATATGGGTGACATCACCCTCGCAGATGCTCTGATGGCCCCGACCCGGATTTATGTCAAGAACCTGCTGCAACTGGCCCGCGAAGTGGACATTCGCGCCCTTTCTCACATCACCGGTGGCGGTCTGCCGGAAAACATTCCCCGGGTCCTCCCTGACGGCCTGGTTGCTGCAATCGACACCGACAGCTGGAAGCTGCCCCCCGTTTTCCAGTGGCTGAAAGACGCCGGCGGAGTCGCTACGGAAGAAATGTACCGTACCTTCAATTGTGGCGTGGGCATGGTGGTCTGCGTTCCGGCCAATCAGCGTGAGCTGGCGCTGGATACCCTCAACGCACTGGGGGAGAAGGTCTGGCAGATTGGTGTGATTGAGACAGCGGACGACCCCGCCGCCTCAGCTTCCGTTCGCTACGTCCCGGGGCTCCTGTCGGCATGAAGGCAGATTCAGTAACTGCACCTCGTATTCTGGTTCTGGCTTCAGGCAGCGGCACCAATCTTCAGGCGCTGATTGACGCCAGCCGCGAGCGTGATTTTCCGGGCCAGATCGTCGCCGTCGGCTGCAACCGGCCCAAGGCATTTGCTCTCGAGCGCGCTGCCCAGGCGAACATCAAGACATTCACCGTGGACCATACCCACTACGGATCCCGTGAGGAGTTCGACGGCGCGCTAATGGCAGAGATTCGCCGCCATAACCCGGACCTGATCGTGCTGGCAGGCTTCATGCGTATTCTGACCACAGATTTTGTGCAGGCTTTACGGGGCACCCTGCTGAACGTTCATCCCTCGCTGCTGCCAAAGTACACCGGCCTGAATACGCATCAGCGCGCGCTGGAGGCAGGAGAGAAGATTCATGGCGTATCCATCCACTTTGTTACCGAAGAACTGGATGGCGGCCCCATTATCGCCCAGGCAGAAGTCAACGTGGCCCCGGACGATACTCCGGAGACCCTTGCCGAGAAGATTCAACAGAAAGAACACGTGCTGTATCCCATTGTTGTCCGCTGGTTCTGCGAAGGCCGCATTCAACTTGGCTCCGACTACGTGATTTTCGATGGCCAGCCTCTGCACGCTCCGCTGGTACTTCCAGACGACAGAGCTACAGCGACAGCTGAGTGACTTTATCGTCATCTCCGGGAGTATTCAGGCACGTTAGACTGTCCAGAGGCAGGTACCCTTGCCATTGTGCAACCGGAGAAGTCCTATGCCCCTGAAACACAGCTTTGCAGCCTTGCCCGTTCTACTGGCCGCGCTGCTGCTTTCCGGCGCTGCCTTCGCCCAGCCTTCGGAGGAAGGCCCGGAGCAGATGCCCCTCCATCCCATGGAGCTCAGCTATAACGCCTCCATGGATAAAGGCATTTCTCTCAGTGGCAGCGCCCGTCGTATTCTGGAACAAAGGGACGACGGCACCTGGCGTTTCCGCACCGATGTGGATTCCTTTATCGCCGATATCGACGAATCCCTGATCTTCCGTTGGGAGAACAATCAGGTGGTGCCCCTGCGTTACCGTTACGAACTCTCAGGTTTCCTGATCAAGAACAGGAAGGAAGCAATCGACTTTGACTGGGACAACATGGTGGTTAGTGGTCACCACGAGGGAGACAGGTTTTCGCTGGACCTGGAGGAAGGCACTCTCGACCCGATGGGCTATCAACTGCAACTGAGCCAGGACATCAAGGCCGGCAAACGTGAGATGGAATACCGTGTGGTCGACAAGGGCGACTACGACACAGACCGGTTCGCTGTCGTTGACGAAGAATTCCTGAGAGCCAATGGCGAGCAAATCATGACCCTCAAGGCCCAGAAAGTCCGCGACAGTGACAGCAAACGGCAGTCACTGATGTGGTTCGCTCCGGAGCGTAACCATCTGCTGATCCGGTTCCTGCAGGTGGAGCCGGATGGCAGTGAGTATGAACTCATTCTCAACGAGGCCACAGTCAATCACTAGACAGCTCAGCGCCGGGGACTGACGGCGGCCCAGACCGCTTTCACTTCCTCAGCGATAATGCGCAACCCTTCCGCAACCCGCTCATCCTCCTGTGAGTAGGTAACCCGCAGGCATTCGTGGCGATGACGCCACTCCTCATCCGGCAACCCCGGGAAAAAGTAGTGCCCGGACACCACCAGTACACCCCGCTCTTTCAACCGCTGATAGAGCTCAAGGCTGGTAATCGGCAGATCAGGGAACCATAACCACAGGAACATGGCGCCCTCGGGTTTGTGGACATACCAGCGGCAACTGTCTTCGCCCATGGCGCTACGGAACACGGCGACCGCCCGTTCCATCTTGGCCTTGTAGAATGGGCAGACCACATCGCGGCTGAGCGACAGGATTTCCCCCGAGCGCACCAGAGGCTCAGCCAGCATGGCGCCAAAGCTGCCCGTGGCGAGGTTCATGATGGCATTAATGCTCGACAATGCCTTGATCACGGGCTCCGCCGCGATAACAATACCGGTGCGCACCGCGGGCAGGCCGAACTTCGACAGGCTGAGGCACAGGATAACCTGCTCGTTCCAGTGCGGCGTTGCATCCACAAACAGAAGATTCGGGAAAGGTGTGCCATAGGCCCCATCCACAATCAGTGGAATATTGTGCTGGCGCGCCATGATTTCCAGCCGGGCCAGTTCGTCATCCGTTACCACGTTACCGGTTGGATTGGTGGGGCGAGAAACACAAATGGCGCCGGTTTCGCCGGTGACTTCAACCGCATCAAAATCCACGCGATATTTGAACTCATGGGCATCGGTAAAGGAAATATCCGGTTGCACGGCGTGGAACAGGCCGGGTTCGATGCCAGCATCGGCGTAACCGATATATTCCGGCGCCAGGGGCAGCAGGATGTGTTTGCGCATTCCCTCACCATAATCGCCGCCGAACATATTGAACAACATGAAGAACGCCGCCTGACTGCCGTTCGTAAGGGCGATGTTCTCAGGCTTCAGCCCCCAACCGTACTCCCGGTTCAGCAGCTCCGCCAACGACGCAATGAACTGCTTCTCGCCCTGGGGCGGATCATAAATTCCCACTAACCGCCGCGTGTCACCCTCATTCCGCGCCATGTCCGCCAGAATCTGCTGAACCCGCTCCTGGATTTCCGGAATATGGCCGGGATTGCCTCCGCCCATCATGATCATGTCATCGCCGGAGGCCAGTGCATTACCAAGGTCATCCATCAGTGAGGTGATGCCCGCATCCGCGGTGAATTTTCGACCGAACGAAGAGAGTTTCATGGTGTTTGTCTGTACCGGTTAAAAGCGGGTTGTAATCCCAGTGTAGGACAGAGCCGGCGCCACCGCCGGTCAGTCGTTAAGGGATATGCCGAGGTTACTCACGCCCTCGTTGGCGGCATCCTCCCGGATGCGCTCCACAAACTGGCTGGTGGGAGTGCGCTGGCGCTTCAGAGCAAGAATCAGCTCACGCTGGAAGACTTTGTCTTCTTTCATCAGCGGGTGCTGCTCCAACAGCCGTACCAGTTCGTCTTCGTCCAGATCCTCCCCTTCCGACAGCTCGATAAAGTTCATTACCGTGGCCGTGGCCATCTGGGAGGCATCCGTTGCGCGATGCTTGCCCGGGTTCAAGCGGTTCAACAGCGCCTGCTCGAGCAGCTGGCAGAAATCGAAAGCCGGATAGACCCCATAGGCGTCGTAGGCATCCACATCCGGTGACAGGGCTTCCAGTTTGGCCAACAGCTGGGGAATGGCCGCTTCGGACGCGTCCTTTTGCAGCATTTCCCAGCCCAGATCGAGCAACTGCCGCATTTTTGCACCGGTTTTCAGCTCAACTGCATCCGCAAACAGGGCGTAATTGGGAAAGGAGCGCTCCGCGAGGGCCATCAGGAAGGTGAATTCCCGCCAGCCCTGCAGTTGTGATACCGCTTTCAGAAACTGATTGGCATTCACTGTGGATGTCTCCTGGGGCTAAAGCCACTCATGTCCGCGGCAGGGTCACACCTGTCTGCCCGAAGTACTTCCCTCCCCGGTCTTTATAGCTGGTTTCGCAGATTTCGTCAGACTCGAAGAACAGCATCTGGGCAACGCCTTCATTGGCGTAGATTTTGGCCGGCAGATTGGTGGTGTTGGAAAACTCCAGAGTCACCTGCCCTTCCCATTCCGGCTCCAGCGGCGTGACATTGACGATGATGCCGCAACGCGCGTAGGTGGACTTACCCAGACAGATGGTCAATACACTGCGGGGGATACGGAAGTATTCCACGGTACGGGCCAGTGCGAAGGAATTGGGCGGGATGATGCAAACGTCGCCCGTGTAATTCACAAAGCTGTTTTCGTCGAAGTTCTTCGGGTCCACGGTGGCGGAGTGGACGTTGGTGAAGATTTTGAACTCGTTGCTGCAGCGCACGTCGTAACCGTAGCTGGAGGTGCCGTAGGAGATGACGCGGCCTTTTTCGGACTCACGGACCTGATCATACTCGAAGGGTTCGATCATGCCGTGTTCCTGGGACATCCTGCGGATCCAGCGATCGGATTTGATGCTCATGGGTGGTGTCTCGTATCCATAAAAAAGAGAGGCGGTAGTTTACCTGTTCACTTAATGACTGTCGAAGCCTTGCCTGCTAATTTTGACCGGGCCCGGACTTGCAAAATTGGGGGCTGCGGCTGCGAAGAGGACGGGTTTGAAACACGCCGTTAATACGTCCATGTAGGCTTGAGAAAAACATCCATGTTTTTCACAGTTTCAAACCCATCCTCTCCGCAGCCGCGATCTGACAGCTTGCGGGGACCTGTCCGTTCTCGTCGATCAGTGCTCGGTTACAGAAACGCTGGAGATCGAGCCCGTCAGGTTTCTTTCACGGGTGGAAAGTTCCGCGCCTACCCTTCGGGCGATGTCCTTGTAGCGTCTGGCCACTTCCGAGTCCGGTTCTGCCACAACAGAGGGGGTACCGCTGTCGGTCTGTTCGCGGATGGTCATGTGCAATGGGAGCTGGCCCAGCAACGTAGTGTCGTATTCTTCGGCGATGCGTTCGCCGCCGCCGTGGCCGAAGAGGGGCTCTTCGTGACCGCAGTTGCTGCAGATGTGGACGCTCATATTTTCCACCACGCCCAATACCGGGATTTCCACCTTGCGGAACATTTCAATGCCTTTCTTGCCGTCCAGCAGGGCGATGTCCTGGGGCGTGGTCACAATGACCGCACCGGTGACCGGGACTTTCTGGGCGATGGTGAGCTGGATGTCGCCAGTGCCTGGGGGCATGTCCAGTATCAGGTAGTCCAGTTCGTTCCAGAGAGTCTGCTGCAGTAACTGCATGACGGCGCCGCTGACCATGGGCCCGCGCCAGACCATGGGGGTTTTGTCGGTGACCACGAAGGCCATGGAGTTGGCCTGCAGGCCGTGGGCCTCCATGGGCACGAAGTATTTGTTCTCACGGGTTTCCGGGCGTTTTCCTTCGGGTACACCCAGCATCATACCGATGCTGGGGCCGTAGATGTCGGCATCCAGGATGCCGACGCGGGCGCCTTCGGCATGCAGCGCCAGGGCCAGGTTGACGGCGGTGGTGGATTTGCCCACACCGCCCTTGCCGGAGGCGACGGCGATAATGTTTTTCACACCGGGGACGGACTGGATGTCTTTCTGACCTTTGTGGGAGTGGATTCGCTGGCCAACATGAACATCCACGGTCTCGACGCCGTCAACATCGTCCAGGGCATTGGTGAGCAGCTCTTTCAGAGCGCCGGCAATCCCTTTCGACGGGTATGGCAGCTCGATCATGGCTGTCACCTTGCCGTTGTCATCCGTTGTCAGGGATTTCACGGCACCGAGCTCGTAAAGGTCCTTGCCGAGGTACGGGTCGCGGTACTGTTTTACGGCGGTTTCCAGTGCGTGCTGTGAAATCTGTGCCATCGGAGTCTCCGGATAAAGCGCTGAAAGCAGGTGTTTCGGGTGAAAAAACTTTGCTTGGAAGGTATCATCTGTGCCCGTTTCTGGCCATAAGGAGTTTTGACCCTGAACATGGCCGGCAAACGTGAACGCCCAACTCCTGACGAATGAAGGTTCGGACCAAAACATGACGCAAGCGAGTTCAAAGCAACAGCGCGATATTCTGGTAACCAGCGCCCTGCCGTATGCCAATGGCCCCATCCATCTCGGCCATCTGCTGGAATACATTCAGACCGATATCTGGGTGCGCTATCAGAAAATGCGTGGCCAGAACTGCTACTACGTCTGTGCTGACGACGCCCACGGTACCGCGATCATGCTGCGTGCCGAGCGGGAGGGCATTTCGTCCGAGAATCTGATTGATCGTATACGGGAGGAGCACCAGGAAGATTTCGGTGGTTTCCATATCCGCTTCGACAACTATTACACCACCCATTCCGAAGAAAACCGTCAGTTCTCGGAATATATCTACCGCCAGTTGCAGGAAAACGGCCACATCGCTACCCGCAAGATCACCCAGGCGTACGATCCTGAAAAGAACATGTTCCTGGCGGACCGCTTCATCAAGGGCACCTGCCCCAAGTGCAAGACCGAGGACCAGTACGGCGACAACTGTGAGGCCTGCGGTGCCACCTACACCCCGGCGGAGCTGATCAACCCCCGCTCGGCGGTTTCCGGTGCTACCCCCGTTGAGAAGGAGTCGGAACACTACTTCTTCCGGCTGCCGGAATTCGCGGACTTTCTCGCCAACTGGACCCGAAGTGGCACCCTGCAACCCCAGGTCGCCAACAAGTTGGCCGAATGGCTGGATGCCGGCCTTCAGGAGTGGGATATCAGCCGCGATGCGCCCTACTTCGGTTTCGAGATTCCGGATGCACCGGGCAAGTATTTCTAT
Organism: Marinobacter denitrificans; assembly: GCF_008795955.1. Lineage (GTDB taxonomy): Bacteria > Pseudomonadota > Gammaproteobacteria > Pseudomonadales > Oleiphilaceae > Marinobacter > Marinobacter denitrificans. The sequence goes on along the minus strand of NZ_VMHN01000007.1, from coordinate 49,315 downwards.
GTCTGGCTCGACGCTCCCATCGGCTACCTGGCCAGCTTCAAGAATCTGTGCAACCGGGAAGGCATTGATTTCGAGCATTTCTGGAAAGCGGATTCCACCGCCGAGGTGTATCACTTCATCGGCAAGGACATCATCAACTTCCACGCCCTGTTCTGGCCATCCATGCTCCACAGTGCCGGTTTCCGCACCCCGACTGCGGTCTGGGCTCATGGTTTTGTGACGGTCAATGGCAAGAAGATGTCCAAGTCCCGCGGCACCTTTATCATGGCCCGCACCTATCTGGACCACCTGAACCCGGAGTACCTGCGCTATTACTTTGCCGCCAAGCTCACCGGCAGTGTCGATGACATGGACCTGAACCTGGAAGACTTCGCTGCGCGGGTCAACTCAGACCTGGTGGGCAAGGTGGTGAACATTGCCAGCCGCAGTGCCGGGTTTATCACCAAGCGTTTCGATGGCCAGCTTGGAACCGTTACCGAGCACGACAAGCTGAAAGAGTTTATTGACGCCGGCACAGAAATTGCCGATTTCTACGAGGCCCGGGAATTTGGCCGCGCCATGCGTCGCATCATGGAACTGGCGGATATCGCCAACCAGTATGTGAACGACGAGCAGCCCTGGGTGATTGCCAAACAGGAAGGCCAGGACGAAAACCTGCAGGCCATCTGCACCAACGCCATCAACATGTTTCAGTTGCTGATGACCTACCTGGCTCCGGTACTTCCGGAAACCGCCAGGGCTTCGGAGGCATTCCTGAATGCCCCGCTGGACTGGAACCAGCGTGCACATCGGCTTGAAAACCACGGCATCAACAAATTCAAGCCGCTGATGAACCGCGTGGACATGGCACAGATCGAAAAAATGCTGGACGCCTCCAAGGAGGAATTGCCTGCTGCGACGGGACAGAAGGCGCCGGAAGCCAATCTTGAGCCGATCGCCGATGAGATAGAATTCGGGGATTTCGCAAAAGTGGACCTCCGGGTAGTAAAAATTGTCAAAGCAGAGCATGTTGAAGGTGCAGACAAGCTTCTTCGTCTCACACTTGACGTAGGGCATGGCGAACGCAACGTGTTTGCTGGTATCAAGTCTGCTTACAAGCCGGAGGAACTGGAGGGGCGACTGACCGTGATGGTTGCCAACCTCAAGCCCCGGAAAATGAAGTTCGGCATGTCCGAAGGCATGGTGCTGGCAGCCGGCCCCGGGGGTAAGGAGATTTTCATTCTTTCCCCTGATTCGGGCGCCACCCCCGGCATGCGGATTATGTAATGGTGCGGGCTGATGACTGAGTATCTGCTGATCCTGGTCAGTACCATACTGGTGAATAATTTTGTGCTGGTTCAGTTTCTGGGGCTGTGCCCTTTCATGGGCGTGTCCGGAAAACTGGAAACGGCCATGGGTATGTCGCTGGCCACCACGTTCGTGCTGACTCTTGCCTCGGTCTGCAGCTACCTGGCCTATACCTACCTTCTGGAGCCGCTGGACCTGGCATTTTTGCGAACCATTACGTTTATTCTGGTCATTGCCGTGGTAGTACAGTTCACGGAAATGGTGGTTCGCAAGACCAGCCCCCTGCTCTACCGGGTACTGGGCATCTTCCTGCCACTGATCACCACCAATTGTGCGGTTCTGGGCGTTGCCCTGCTCAACATCAACAAAAACAACAACTTCGTTGAATCTGTCCTGTACGGTTTCGGTGCCGCTGCCGGTTTTTCCCTGGTACTGGTGCTCTTCGCCGCCATGCGGGAGCGCATCGCCGTAGCGGATGTGCCGGTCGCCTTCCGGGGTGCGGCCATAGGCATGGTAACCGCCGGGTTGATGTCACTGGCTTTCCTGGGCTTTACCGGCCTGGTCAGCGTCTGACGGAGCGTTTGAGTTATGTGGACGAGCATACTGATTGCGGTAGTGGTTCTGCTCGCGCTCGCCGTCGTCTTTGGCGGCCTGTTGGGATTCGCCTCCGAGCGCTTCCGGGTGGAAGGTAACCCGCTCGTCGACCAGATCGATTCCCTGTTGCCCCAGACCCAATGCGGGCAGTGTGGCTTCCCCGGCTGTCGCCCCTACGCCGAATCCATTGCCAATGGCGATGCCATCAACAAGTGCCCTCCCGGTGGCGAAACCACCATCAAGGCCCTGGCGGACCTCCTGGATGTTGAGCCCCAGCCACTGGATGCGGAGCACGGTGTAGAGCAGGCCAAACGCGTCGCGATTATCCGTGAAGACGAATGCATCGGCTGCACCAAGTGCATCCAGGCATGCCCCGTGGATGCCATTCTGGGCGCCGCCAAGCATATGCATACGGTCATTGAGAGTGAGTGCACCGGTTGTGACCTTTGCGTTGAGCCCTGCCCGGTGGACTGCATAGACATGGTAACGGTAGAACCGGACATCCGCGCCTGGACCTGGACACCCCCGAAATCCGGCGTGATTGCCACGGACCGCCAGGGGGCCAGCGCCTGATGACACAGCTTTGGGACTTCTCTGGCGGCATCCATCCTGCCGAGAACAAGCACATCTCCACCACGCAGCCCATCAAGAAGGCAGGGGTTCCTCCGCTACTGGTACTGCCGCTGCAACAACACATCGGTGAGCCAGCCGAGCCCTGCGTCGCCATCGGTGAGCGGGTACTGAAGGGCCAGAAGGTCGCCGACGTTACTGGCGGCATGGGTGTGCCGGTCCATGCCCCCACCTCCGGCACCATCGAATCCATCAGCCTGCAACCCGTTCCTCACCCTTCGGGTATGAGTGACTGGTGTATCACACTGCGACCGGACGGCCAGGATGAATGGATAACCCTCAGCCCAATCGCCAGCTATCGCGAACAGGATCGGGAAACGGTACTGGACCTGATCCGGGAGGCGGGAATTTCAGGCATGGGGGGCGCCGGTTTTCCCACCAATATAAAGCTGCGCCCACCCAAGGATCGCAAAGTAAACACGCTGATTCTGAACGGCGCCGAATGCGAGCCCTACATCACCGCTGACGACATGGCCATGAGGGAGAAAGCGGACGAAATTCTTGCCGGATTGCGCATCATGGCCTGGATCCTGCGCCCGGAACGTTGCGTTATTGCCGTCGAAGATAACAAACCGGAGGCCATTGCGGCTTTGAAGAAGGCGGCAGACGGCACCCAGACGGAAATTGCCGTCATACCCACCAAATACCCCTCCGGCGGTGAAAAACAGCTTATCCAGATCCTCACCGGGATGGAGGTGCCCAGCGGCGGTATCCCGGCGGACATCGGCGTCATGTGCCAAAACGTGGGCACGGCCATCGCCGTGTCGGCTGCGATTTTCCGGGGGGAGCCGCTGATCTCCCGCATCACCACGGTGACCGGCCAGGCTGTCACCAATCCCGGTAATTTTGAAGTGTTGATCGGCACCCCGATCGATTACCTGCTGTCCCGGGGCGGACTGGACGAAAATGCACTCCACCGACTAGTGCTGGGCGGCCCGATGATGGGTTACACACTGGAAACACCCGCCGTGCCGGTGGTAAAAACCACCAACTGTGTGATTGCGGCCACAGAGAAAGAACTGCCCGACCCGGCACCAGAGCAGCCCTGCATCCGTTGCGGCGCCTGCGCCGAGGCCTGCCCGATGGAACTGCTGCCGCAGCAACTGTTCTGGTACTCCAAAGCAGGAGAGCTCGACAAGGCCGAGCACCTGAATCTGTTCGACTGTATCGAGTGTGGCATCTGCTCCTATGTATGCCCCAGTTCCATCCCGCTGGTGCAGTATTACCGTGCCGCCAAGGGCGAAATCCGGGTTCAGCAGGCCGAGCAGCTGAAAGCCGACCGGGCCCGTGAACGCTTTGAGGCCCGCCAGGCCAGACTGGAACGTGAACAACAGGAAAAAGAACAGCGGCGCAAGGAACGGGCAAAGGCAGCTGCCGAGGCTCAGGCCAGGAAACAGGCCGAAGCTGAACAGGCTGAAACGCCTGATGGCCCCGCCCAGCCCGCCAGTGAGCGTGCGGCCAAGGCAGCTCAGGTTCAGGAAGCGCTGGCACGCAAGAAAGCAAAGGCCGGACAGCCTGAGACGGCGCCCAGCAAAGCTCCGGAAGAGCCGGCGAGCGAACCGGCACCGGATATCGAGGCCCTGGAGAAACAGCTCAGCCAGGCGATCGCCAAGCTCAACACCATGCAAAGCATGCTGGATGACGCAAAAGCCGAAAATGCGGACAACGTCGATAAGCTGGAGCGGGCCGTCACCAAGAATCACGACCGGGTAAAACGGGCGGAAGAAGCTCTCGCTGAAGCTCAACGCACCGTGAACGCCACAGAAGCTCAAACGACTGACTCATGATGAACAGGCCCCAACGCTAATGGCACTTGCGCAACAATCCTCACCCCACGCCCGCAATGCCCGCTCAACCTCACAGGTGATGCTTTGGGTGATCCTGGCTGCCCTGCCCGGCCTGCTGGCTCAGACCCTGTTCTTTGGCTGGGGCAACCTGATCAACGTGGTGTGGTGCATCTCTGTGGCTCTGGCGGCCGAAGCCGTGATCCTGAAGCTTCGCAAGCGCCCTGTGGTCTTCTTTCTGAAAGACAATACCGCGGCGGTCACCGGCCTTTTACTGGGTCTTTCCCTGCCACAGTTCGCCCCCTGGTGGGTATCTGCAGTAGCAGTCATTGCAGCCATTGTCATGGCCAAGCAGCTCTATGGTGGTCTGGGCGCCAATCCATTCAACCCGGCCATGGTGGGCTATGCCCTGGTGCTGATTTCGTTCCCGGTGGCCATGACCACCAACTGGGCCCAGCCGGGTCTGCTGTGGGAGACCGCTCCTGGATTCGGGGAAACGCTCGGAATGATTGCCTCCGGCCAGCAAACGGCCGTGGATGCCTTCACCATGGCCACACCCCTGGATGAATACAAACACAAGATTGCCAGCCACACCGCAACAGAAGTGCTGGCACACCCCACGTTTGGCGAGGGTATCGCGCGAGGCTGGGAGTGGGTCAATGCCGCGTTTCTGACCGGGGGTCTGATACTGATCGGCTTGAAAATCATTACCTGGCATATTCCGGTCAGCATGCTGGCAGGCCTGGCTCTGATGAGCCTTGCCTTCGGCAGCAATGCTGACCAGTATGCACCGCTTTCCCTACACCTGCTGGCCGGGGGCACCATGCTGGGTGCTTTTTTTATTGCCACAGACCCGGTATCTTCTGCCTCCAGCCATCACGGCAAACTGATCTATGGCGCCTGCATCGGCATTCTGATCTATCTGATCCGCACCTGGGGAGCTTATCCGGACGCTGTCGCCTTCAGTGTTCTGCTTATGAACTTTGCAGTGCCGTTTATCGACCATTACACGCCACCGCGCACCTACGGGCATCACAAGCCCCGGCGTGGCGTTCCCGGCAAGAGTCAGGGGTAAATCATGGCGGCACTCGCACAGTCAATCCGTCGTAATGCCATCGGCCTCGGCCTGTTTGCCATTGTTACCGGTGGGACCATCGCCGTTACCCAGGTAATGACAGCCGAACGCATCAAAGAACAGGCCGCCCAGGCAGAGGCAAAAGCCCTGTTCGAAATCATACCGGAGGATCAGCACGACAATAATCTGTTAACTGATACCGTGGAGTTGCCTGCCGATGACAGATTCAACACCGGGGAGCCGGTGACTGCCTGGGTGGCCCGCAGCAACGAGAAGCCTACCGGCCTGATCATGCCGGTGGTGGCACCGGACGGTTATTCCGGCGCCATCCACCTGCTGGTGGGCATCAACCTCCAGGGCAAAGTGCTGGGCGTGCGAGTGACCAGCCACAGGGAAACTCCCGGCCTTGGGGACCGGATAGAAACCAAGAAGTCCGACTGGATCCATTCGTTCACTGGCCGTTCCATCCGGGATCCCGAACCCAGGCGCTGGAATGTCAGGAAGAACGGGGGTGTGTTCGACCAGTTTACCGGGGCCACCATCACCCCAAGGGCTGTGGTGAAAGCGGTGCAAAAGTCCCTGATCTATTTCCGCAAACATCGTAACGACATTCGCAACATCCTGAACGAGCCGGCCTCACCGCGGAGCAAACCACTGACTCCGGAAGAGATCGCCGGCCAGGCACCCGAACAGGAGCACTCGTGACATGGCGACCAAATCCAGCCCAGAAATAATCCGTGATGGCTTGTGGACCAACAATCCTGCCCTGGTCCAGGTACTGGGGCTTTGCCCCCTGCTGGCCGTGACAAGCACGGTCGTTAACGCCATCGGCCTGGGCCTGGCCACCCTGATGGTGCTGATGGGATCGAACCTGGCGGTTTCCCTGATCCGTAATTTTGTTAGCGACTCGGTTCGCCTGCCGGCCTTCGTGATGATTATCGCCTCCTTCGTAACCTGTGCAGAACTGCTGATGCAGGCCTACACCTACGAGCTGTACCAGATTCTGGGTATTTTTATCCCGTTGATAGTAACCAACTGCGCCATTCTGGGCCGGGCCGATGCCTTCGCCTCCAAAAATCCGCCCCTGCCGGCTTTGCTGGACGGCGCCATGATGGGTATCGGGTTTTTGGTGGTATTGCTTGCCCTGGGCGCCATGCGGGAACTCATCGGCCAGGGCACCCTGTTTACAGATATGGACCTGCTTTTGGGGCCCATGGCCGCTGACTGGGGTTTCCAGCCGCTGGAACAGTATCCGGACGTATTGTTCATGGTGTTGCCACCGGGAGCCTTCGTCGGCCTGGGGCTGCTTATTGCTCTCAAGAACGGCATCGACAATCACCTCAAGGCCCGCCGCAAGGCCGCTGAGCCAATAGTGGCAGGCAGTAAGCGGGTGCGGGTGACCGGGCATGTTTCATGATCTCTCTTCATCACCCCGATCAGCCCGAGCCCTTCTTTCAGACTGCGGATTGCCCATGAACAAGGAAAAACGTACCGAAATCTTTACCCGTCTCCGGCAGGCCAACCCCACGCCTACCACCGAGCTGAACTACGCCAGCCCGTTCGAGCTGCTAATCGCGGTGATCCTTTCAGCCCAAGCCACAGATGTTGGGGTGAACAAGGCAACGGCAAAACTATACCCGGTTGCCAATACGCCAGAGGAAATCCTGGCACTGGGGGTGGACGGGCTGAAGGAATACATAAAAACCATCGGGCTTTATAACAGCAAAGCCGAAAATGTCATCAAGACCTGCCTCGCCCTGATCGAAAAACACGGGGGTGAGGTTCCTGATAATCGGGAAGACCTTGAAGCGCTGCCGGGAGTAGGACGCAAAACCGCCAATGTGGTTCTGAACACCGCTTTCGGGCAGCCCGCCATGGCAGTGGATACACATATTTTCCGGGTCTCGAACCGCACCGGCATTGCCCCGGGCAAGAACGTCCTGGAAGTGGAAAAGCGCCTGATGCGGGTAGTGCCGAAGGAGTTCCTGCTCGATGCCCATCACTGGCTGATCCTACACGGTCGTTATACCTGTACAGCGCGGAAGCCCAAATGTGGCGCATGCATTATCGAGGATCTTTGCGAGTTCAAACAGAAAAGAGACTACATGGAGTAATACCGGTTTCCCCTCAGGGAAACCGGCACATAATCGGGCGCTTACCGCTGGCCCAGCATTTTCTCTTTCAGGTCTTCCTGGGCTGGCTCCTCCGAGAGCCAGATACCAAACAGCGCCTTCTTGAACTCCAGGTCACCGATAGTGCCGCGCTCGTCTCCATTCTTCAGCACACGCACCCCCTCGCCTGGCAGGTAAACCAGATCGAATACGTCGCCATCTTTGATTTCTTCAGAGAACACATCGAGGAAGGTATCGACGTCGTCCTGAATCGCAGACAGATCACCGCCGGTCGAGTTTTCAAACCCTTCCATGGTGGCTGACTTCATCTTGTCGCTGGTGATCATCCCGGAAATGATATGCAGGGTGATCGCCTGGGGCTCGTCCGCATTGATGATGGCCTGGCCGTCATCGATGGTCTCGGGCACGTAAAGACCCCCGATGTAGAGGTCCATAAACCACTTGGAACGGGTGCCCGCACCGTTAAGCTTGAGTTCGGTATCCATGGCCGAATAGGTATCCGGCAGGTCCACACCTTCCACCGTCAGGGCAGTAGCCGGGGCTGACAGCGCTGCGGTCAGTAGCAATGAGGCAAATCCTGTTGATAGGGCCTTTTTCATCGTCCTTTCCTTATTGAATCGTTATTATTGAATGTCTTATTACTATTTGCCGGAGTTCGACACCCTTATCCCCCTCCGGTCACGCAAGTTTAACAGGGAGCAAACGGGCGCTTACGCCGGCTGGTTCTCATTTGGCAACGCAAAAAAAACCGGCCCGCGAGTGGCGGGCCGGTTTATTGGGCCACAGAGAACCTGTTACTTGAAGAGCATGGTTCCCGACAGGCCTTCTTTTTCCAGGATTTCCCGAAGCCTGCGAAGCGCTTCAACCTGGATCTGACGCACCCGTTCACGTGTCAGGCCAATCTCCTGGCCTACTTCTTCAAGAGTGCTTATGGGATACCCTCTCAATCCAAAGCGGCGGGAGAGAACCTCCTGCTGCTTGTCGCTCAGTTGGTCGATCCATTTTTCCACACAGGAACACATGTTGTTGTCCTGCAGCAGATCAGCGGGGTCTGAGGCGCCCTCGTCCGCAACGGTGTCCAGCAGGGACTTCTCACCACCGCTACCAATGGGGGTATCCATGGAGGCTACGCGCTCATTCAGCCCCAGCATCCGTTTTACATCGGAAACCGGCTTGTCCACCATCTTTGCAATTTCTTCGGCAGACGGTTCGTGGTCCAGCTTCTGTGTCAGCTCCCTGGCCGCACGCAGATATAGATTCAGCTCTTTGACCACGTGGATGGGAAGGCGAATGGTACGGGTCTGATTCATGATCGCCCGCTCGATGGTCTGGCGAATCCACCAGGTGGCATAGGTAGAGAAGCGGAAGCCGCGTTCCGGATCAAACTTCTCAACCGCCCGGATCAGACCCAGATTACCTTCCTCGATCAGGTCCAGCAGTGTCAGGCCGCGGTTAACGTAACGACGGGCGATCTTGACCACCAGCCGCAAGTTGCTCTCTATCATCCGCTTCCGACCGGATTCCTCACCTTTGCGGGCCAACCGTGAAAAATAGACTTCTTCTTCCGGCGTAAGAAGGGGAGAAAAACCGATTTCGTTGAGGTAAAGCTGAGTGGCGTCCAGTTGCTTCTGACTGGTGAAATAACGACCCTGGGCCGGAATATCGTCTTCGGTTTCAACCGCTCCGACTTCCGCGGTCTCTTTTTCGTCTACTTTATCTTCTGCTAACAGCTGCTCATCGGCATCCTCGACGTCGGATACACGATCGATAATGAGTTCTTCATGCTCTGCTGACATAACTCTTGCCCCGCCTTTCAATGATCCTGGATATTCGCCCACGTTTTCTTTTTATTGCGAGCGCCTGCTGTTATTCGATTTCTTGTTCAGGACATTTATTGCTAGCTCACGGCGATGATAAAACGCCGAATCTTGTTTTTAGTGTTGATTATCTCTGCCACCAGCTACAGGTTTTTTGTCGCAAGTCCGTCTCATCGGGATGGGAGGTAGTGCGCAGGGTCAACAGGGTTGCCATTCTTCCGTATTTCAAAGTGCAACCTGGGTCGATCCGTGCCGCTGGTTCCCAGTTCAGCGATGACCTGTCCGGCTTTTACATCCTCCCCTTCCTGCACCAGAATCTTCCGGTTGTGTGCGTAAGCACTCAAATAGTGCTCGTTGTGGTTCACTATGATCAGGTTGCCGTAGCCAAGTAATCCGCTGCCGGCATAGACGACATTACCACTTGCCGCAGCCCTTACAGAGTCCCCTTCTTTTCCAGCAATATCAATACCTTTATTGACTTTCCCGGACGTTGAATAACCTGCAATTACGGTGCCAACGTGAGGCCAGCGCCAGTTGATGCTGGCGACAGTCTGGGTCTGCCCCGTTAACGGCGACGACCTGTCCGGAGCTTTCGAGACCGCCGGCCTGGGTTCTGGCTGTGGTGGCCGCTGGCGAGAAACACTGGGGGCAGACCGCTTTTTCGAGGATGATGCCGCCGCGCTGCCACTCCCCCGATTGTCTCCGGCAGATGTGACATTTCCGCGAACATCCAGCCTGAGCACCTGCCCCGCCTTGATGTTAAAAGGCGGGGCCATCCCATTGGCATCGCCGAGCTCCCGGTAGTCCCGGCCATATCGCCAGGCAATGCTGTAGAGAGTCTCACCGGGCTTGACCACATGCCGCCCCCAATACACCGGCGGGTTGTAGATATCGTCCCGGTAAAGGGCCTGGGTGTTGCAGCCATTGAGCAGAAAGGGAACCAGCACCAGACTGAGCAGCCACAAAAGCAAGTAGCGCCGGTGCTGGCGCTTTTTTAAACACGGAGAAACAGGGGCACCGGAGGGGAGCCGCGGGAGAACTGCCTTTGCAGCGATAATAAACCCACGCACTGATCTGAAAAGAATAAAAATATGCCCGTTATCAAAAATTCGTATAAAAAATACGGCGCTTTATAAAGTGTTCCAAGTAACCCGCTAATTTATTGCACATTTTTGACAGGAAACCAAGTTACCCACTTGTTGTATTTGTTACCGGTCGAAACACCCCTGGTGAGCAAAAAGTAACACTTCGTCTCGATCGGCCTGTGAACGACCTCACAAAACTGACCTGAATTCGGCGGTTGTAAGTGACCTTCAGGCAGCCCTTTTCGTGCCAGCCCATTCCACCAGCAATACCAACAACAGACCTACTGCCGCACAGAAGACCGCCAGTAGCAGCTGAGGATCCTGGCCTGTTATTTCAGCATAGCCCAACGGGCTGATGCTCGCCTCGTTGAGCGGCACCTGCTCGCCTGCGCTATTGGTCCGCCAGGTTAGTGTTTCCTTCCAGGGCCAGACCTTGTTCAACGCCCCCACCATAAACCCCGTAAGCAGAGCCAGAACCGGATCGTGAAAATGCCTGAACGCCCAGGTGATGAGCCTGGCGACCGACAGCAGCCCCAGAAGGCACCCGCCAGCAAAGATGACCAGCGTTCCGAGATCCAACGCGCGTATGGCTTCCAATACCGGTACGTACATACCCAGAATGACCAGGATAAAGCTGCCTGAAATGCCAGGAAGTATCATGGCACAAATGGCGAGGGCACCTGCCCCAAAAAAGATCATGGAAGAAGGCGCAAGCTCGCTGGCCGGTAGCGTAGTCACCCACCAGGCGAATAGCGCTCCGGCAAGAAACGGCACGACGAGTGATGGCACGTAGTGACGAACCTGGCGGCCAACATGCCAGACAGAAGCCACAATCAGGCCGAAGAAAAAACTCCAGATGAGAATTGGGTATTCGGTGAGGATAAAACTGATGGCGGACGCCAGTGTCGCGATACTGACAATAACGCCCGTCAGCAGGCTCAGCAGGAAAGTGCCATCGCAGGCCAGCCATAATGCCTTGAACTGGCCTCGGGGCAGATGCCTGAAAACCGCCTGTGGGGTCGCCCCGATCGCATCCAGCAGGCGGAAATAGATACCGGTGATGAAGGCGATGGTGCCCCCGGATACACCGGGGACAATATCCGCAGCACCCATTGCCATACCACGGAGAAACACCGCAAAAGGATGATGGGAACGCCGCGTCTCAACGCAATCCTGTGCCTGGAGCTCCGATGTCACCGCACAACCCCGCCGAGCAAGGGGACAAAACGAACCGGTTCAATATCGGTGGTTTCAAACCGGTCACCGTGCCGGACCATTTCAACCAGCATCTGGGTCCCTTCGCCAATCGGAGCGACAATCACGCCACCGTCCGCCAGCTGCTCCTTGAGCTCCGGAGGAATCTCCCGCGGCGCGGCAGTCACGATGATACCGTCAAACGGGCCCTGATCCGGCCAGCCCATACCGCCGTCGGCATGCTTGAGCATGACGTTCCTCAGGCCAAGCTGGCGTAGCCGGTCCCGCGCCCTGTCCTGGAGCGGCTTGATTCGCTCCACGCTGAATACCTGGTCCACCAGCCGGGCCAGAATCGCCGTCTGGTAGCCCGAGCCGGTTCCCAGCTCAAGGACCTTGCGCGGCTTGTGCCGCAGCAATGCTTCGGTCATTCGCGCCACAATGTAAGGCTGGGAGAGGGTCTGGCTATAACCGATGGGCAAGGATGTATCTTCGTAGGCCCGATGGGCCAGAGCTTCATCCAGGAAAATATGACGCGGGGTATCAGACATCGCCTGCAGTACTTGCTCGTCTGTGATACCGGCCTCCCTCAACCGCTGTATCAACCGCATGCGGGTTCTGCGCGACGTCATGCCAATACCATCAATTTCTGCAACCATCAGTACCCCTCCCGTTCCGACAGCAGCCCTATCCACTCTCGCAGCGGGGAAAGCACTTCGTGCCTGGTCATATCGACATGGACGGGGGTAATGGACACATAGTTCTCGCGGACTGCATTGAAATCGGTACCCGGGCCCGCGTCACTGCCTTCGCCGGCAGCGCCGATCCAGTACCGTGCCTTGCCCCGCGGGCAGGTCATCGGAACCGCGCCCTCGGCCCGGTCACGATGGCCCAGACGGGTAACACGAAAACCTGCAATCTCTTCCCAGGGTACATCGGGAACATTCACATTGAGGATACACCGGGGCCCAAGGGCAAGAGGGTCTTTGCTTTCCAGCAATATCCGGACAACCCGGGCCGCCGTTTCATAGTGAAAACGTCCCTCGTTGACGAGTGACACTGCAATGGCCGGTAACCCCAGATTCCGTCCCTCTGTAGCAGCGGCCACCGTTCCGGAGTAGATAATGTCATCCCCGAGATTGGCGTGGGTATTGATGCCCGATACCACCCGGTCAAACGGCTCCTCGAAGAGGCCATTTACCCCGAGATGAACACAGTCCGTGGGGGTGCCATCAACCGAACGAAAACCGTTCGGGTGATCTTCAACCGTCAATGGGCGGTTCAACGTTAACGCATTGCTGGCACCGCTGTGGTCACGGTCCGGCGCTACGACTTCAAGATCTCCCAAACCGACAAGCCCGTCGTAAAGAGCCTGCAGTCCGGGTGAATGAACGCCATCATCATTGGACAACAGAATTCGCACAATTTTCTCCGCTAGCCTTGAATACCTGCCTCCACCTCGCCTATCCGGAAAGTGGTGCCGGGTATTTTGTTGTCGGGGTCTTGTGCCCCTTTTTTGAATCGGGAAGCGTCAGCCCTGTCCCGTCTCCCTGGTGGCATCCGTTATCTCGAACACGTCGCTCAGCATGGTTGTCGCATATTGCCCGGGCGCGAGCCGGAATTTCAGCAGTAACTGGTCACCACCCTGCCATTGCCAGTCCAACGCTTCCGGGACCATTCTCAATGGTCGGCGTTCCGGCTTCATGCGGGTTGTTGCAAACACCGCCTCCAGCCCCGGGTGTCTGGAGACCGCCGTTCGTTCAATTTCGCCCTGGACCGATACCGCATCCGTGCCACCGTCGCCCCACAGGGGGCCGGTGACCATTATATCCTGATTGTCACCGGTTCCGGGTTCGCCTTCCTGTGGCACTAGCCAGGTTCCATTCTGCACCCTGTAAGCCAGCACTTCGTTGAACAACCAGGAGCGCGCTGCCGAAAAGTACAATACGTTTTTACTGTCGCCACTGCCAGAGGTTGACCGCCCTCTGCCCCGCTTTTTGGCATTGCGCGAGCCACGACGATTCAGCTTTGACGAATCCATGGCCAGAGCCCGGTCCAGGTTGGCCCCGTTATGGCCAAACCGCTGAGGTCCGAAATAGTTTGGACAACCCTGATCGCGCACTCGAGTCAGTGCCTGGTCAACGGCATCCGGGGCTCCCCTCACTTCTTTCAGCACGAGCTCGAAGTAATTACCCCGGTGGTCGCCACGGCGAAGCTTTCGGGCCCGGCGATGGTGTTCGAGGACACGCCAACTCTTCGCCACTTCTTCAAGGAACGCGGTATCTTCTTCCTCCTGGCCAGGCCGGTAAACACTGAACCATTGACGGGTGACAGCATGGCGGTCCTTGAGCCCGCAAAAACCTACATCAAAATGGCGACAGCCAGAGAGAGTGGCCAGTTGGCGCGCAACGTAATCGGTGTTATCGCCTCTTTTTTCCAGACGGATGCAAAGGTGCTCGCCACCGGCCACCAGATCCTCCAATGGCGGCAATTCTTCATCCACAAAAAAGTCTTCGGGGGCGCACTTGAGTAGAGCACTGGCCACTCGCTCCCCACCAGAAGTGGGCCAGTCGAGGCGCCAATCAGTACTCACCGGAGCAGTATCCGTGGCGTCGGTCATGAGGATGTCGCTTCAAGCAGACAAATGGCGTGGCAGGCAATGCCTTCCCCACGGCCGGTAAACCCCAGTTTCTCGGTAGTGGTTGCCTTGACGCTGACCCTGCTGGCCGGGATGGCAAGGTCCTCGGCAATATTGAGCCGCATGGCTTCAATATGGGGGGCCATTCTCGGTGCCTGCGCAATGATGGTGGCATCCACATTGCCAACCTCAAAGCCCTCGTCTGAAAGGCGTTCCAGAACCCTGCGGAGGAGGTCCCGGCTATCGGCTCCTGCCCACTCCTCACTGGTGTCTGGAAACATATGGCCAATGTCTCCCAATGCCGCGGCGCCTAGCAATGCGTCCGCAAGGGCATGCAGCAATACGTCGCCATCGGAGTGCGCCCTGAGGCCCTGGTTGAAGGGTATACAGACACCGCCAAGGATCACCTGGTCACCCTCGCAAAATGCATGAACGTCAAAGCCTTGCCCGATTCGCATAGTGTTACTTCCTTTTCAAGATAAAACCGGCGAGGGCCAGATCGGCGGGTACGGTAATCTTTATGTTATCTGGTCGCCCCTCGACGATACAGGGTCTCTGCCCTGCAAACTCGATCGCGGAGGCCTCATCGGTTACCGGATACCCGGAATCAATGGCACTCTCCAATGCCTGCTTCAGCGCAAGGAAACGAAACATCTGCGGAGTCAGGGCGCGCCAGAGATCGCGACGATCTACCGTTGCTTCAACCTCGCAACTTCCTGGCCCGGTGCGTTTAAGGGTATCGGCCACCGGCGTTGCCAACAAGCCTCCCACGGGATGGCCCTTCAGATCTGCTAACAAACGCGCGAGATCGTCGGCATGAAGACAGGGGCGTGCGGCGTCGTGGACCAGAACCCAGTCGTCGTCATTGGCGCGGCCGGACAACGCATCCAGGGCGGCCAGTACGGACTCTGCACGCTCTGCCCCACCAATACAGGTCCGGATACGGCGATCCTTGCTGGCTTCGGTTTCCGGCCACCACCGGTCGTTGGGCCCTGTAGCTACCATGCAACCGGCGAAGGCTGCGTTATCCAGTAAACGGGAGAGTGTAATATCGATGATAAAACGCTGGTCCAGCCGAAGGTACTGTTTGGGACAGTCAGCCTTCATTCGCTGGCCAGAGCCTGCAGCGGGAACGATCAGCCAGTAGCGGGGTTTACTCATGAACGTGGTCGGCTTTGGAAAGTCAGACTGGGGGCTGCTTACTGCTCAACCACCAGGAAGAAGGTTTCATCGTTACGGATCAGTCCCAAATTCATTCGCGCCCGCTCTTCTACCGCACCCTTCTCTCCACGAAGATTGCGAACCTCGGCATACAGGCGCTCATTACGGATAGCGAGCTCGGCATTTTCTTCGCGCTGCTCGGCAATAGAGTTCTCCAGCCCCCATACCTGGGCAAAACTGCCCTCCCCAACCCACAGGCGCACCTGTAGCAGGAGAATAAGAATAATCATGATGGACCAGAGCAACTTCATTGCGAATTCCGTTTACGATGCAACAATCGGACAGTAAGTATAGACCTTAGTGTAGTTTAGCAACAAGTTCTGCTAACCAACTGTACAAAAAGGCCATCATGCTTCTCAGCTTGAGAACCACAATGGCCTTTTCCGGTCTGTTACCCATCAGCGGCCTGGCCGCCAGGTAACCAGGGCAAACGGGCGATCAGCCCTGCCCTTTGATCTCACTCAGGCCGCGATAGGGAGCACTGCCATCCAGCGCTTCCTCGATACGAAGCAACTGGTTGTATTTGGCAACCCGGTCAGAGCGGCACAGGGAACCGGTCTTGATCTGGCCAGCGCACGTAGCCACGGCCAGGTCCGCAATAGTAGTGTCCTCGGTTTCCCCGGAACGGTGCGAGATGACCGCTGTGTAGCCTGCATCCTGGGCCATCTTGATGGCGTCCAGAGTTTCACTCAGGCTACCGATCTGATTGAACTTGATCAGGATGGAGTTGGCAATGCTCTTGTCGATACCCTGCTTGAGGATTTTGGTATTGGTAACGAACAGGTCATCACCCACGAGTTGAACCTTGCTACCCAGTTTCTCGGTAAGCACTTTCCAGCCGTCCCAGTCGCTCTCGTCCATGCCGTCTTCGATGGAGACAATCGGGTATCGTTCGCACAGTCCTGCCAGGTAATCGGCAAAGCCGGCAGAGTCAAAGGATTTGCCTTCACCTGACAGCTGGTACTGGCCATCCTTGTAGAACTCGGAAGACGCACAGTCCAGAGCCAGGGTCACATCGGTACCCAGCTTGTAACCGGCCTTCTCAACCGCTTCCTGGATAACAGCAAGTGCCGCTTCATTGGACGGCAGGTTAGGCGCAAAGCCACCTTCATCACCCACTGCAGTGTTCAGACCCTGAGCCTTCAGCACTTTCTTCAGGCTGTGGAAAATCTCTGCACCAACACGTAGCGCCTCAGCAAAGCTCTTGGCCGCCACCGGCTGAACCATGAACTCCTGAATATCAACGTTGTTGTCGGCATGCTCGCCGCCATTGAGGATGTTCATCATCGGCACCGGCATGCTGTACTTGCCGGAGGTGCCATTCAGGTCTGCAATGTGCGCGTACAGCGGTTTGCCCAGTGACGCAGCAGCGGCCTTGGCGGCGGCCAGGGAAACAGCCAGAATCGCGTTCGCGCCGAGATTGGCTTTGTTCTCAGTGCCATCCAGCTCCAGCATGATGTTGTCGAGAGCGCGCTGATCGGCTGCATCTTTACCAATGAGGGCATCGCGGATTTTGGTATTCACCGCTTCAACTGCTTTTAAAACACCTTTGCCGAGGTAACGGCTGGCATCCTTGTCCCGAAGCTCCAGAGCTTCACGGGAACCAGTGGAAGCTCCAGAGGGTGCACATGCAGTACCCAGCGTTCCATCTTCGAGGACAACGTCTGCTTCCACCGTAGGATTCCCACGGGAATCCAGTACTTCGCGGCCTTTAATATTGGCAATCTTGGTCATTCTTTCCTTTCTCCAAGTTTGATTTCAAAGTTGGGAGTAAGAGCGAGCGGGAACGGCCCTACGAAAAGCGCTACGAGCACATCCATGTGCGCTTGGGCTCCGCCATCCATGGCTCCGCACATTTTCGTAGGGCCGTTCCCGCTCACTCCCATAGTCCTTCTTGAACGCAAAAAAACCGCCGATCAGGCGGTATCAAGAGGTTTAAAACTTTTTACAAGATCGTCCACAGCTTTTACCCGCTGTAGGAATGGCTCTAACTGACTAAGCCGCAGCGCACAAGGACCGTCGCACTTGGCGTTATCCGGATCGGGATGGGCCTCCAGGAACAGACCCGCAAGACCCTGGGACATTCCGGCCAACGCCAAATCGGTCACCTGCGCACGACGACCGCCTGCGGAATCGGCACGCCCGCCCGGCATCTGCAGTGAATGGGTCACATCAAACATCACCGGCACATTCATCGACTTCATGATGCCGAAGCCCAGCATATCCACGACCAGATTGTTGTAGCCAAAGCTGCTGCCCCGCTCGCACAGGATCACCTTGTCGTTACCGGCCTCTTCGCACTTCTTGATGATGTGCTTCATTTCCTGAGGCGCGAGAAACTGGGCCTTTTTGATATTGATGACGGCGCCGGTCTGGGCCATGGCCACCACCAGATCGGTCTGGCGGCTCAGAAAGGCAGGCAACTGGATAATGTCGCAGACTTCCGCCGCGGGGGCGGCCTGCGCAGGCTCGTGCACATCAGAAATGATGGGGACGCCGAACTTGCTTTTAATGTCTGCCAGCATTTGGAGGCCTTTGTCCAGGCCCGGACCACGGAACGAGTGCACCGAAGAACGGTTGGCCTTGTCGAAGGACGCCTTGAACACATAAGGGATACCGAGCTTGCTGGTAGCCTCGACATACGCCGCGGCCACATCCATGGCCATGTCCGGGGATTCCAGCACGTTCATGCCGCCAAACAGCACAAACGGCTTGTCGTTGGAGACCTGGATTCCGGAGACGTTGACCGTACTCTGCGCCATGATCAGGATTCCTTTTTACGGGCCAGGGCTGCCTCTACAAAGCCCTTGAACAGCGGATGGCCGTCCCTGGGAGTGGAGGTGAACTCGGGGTGGAACTGGCAGGCGACAAACCACGGATGATCGGGTACTTCCACCACTTCAACCAGTTTGCCGTCCGTTGAGCGGCCGGAAATTCTCAGGCCCGCGCCTTCCAGTTGGGGAAGGAAATGGTTGTTCACCTCGAAACGATGGCGGTGGCGCTCACGAATGGTCTTGCGGCCGTAACAATTGGCAATGGTGGAGCCTTCTGTTACCACGCAGTCCTGGGCGCCCAGACGCATGGTGCCGCCCAGATCAGACGCTTCAGTACGCTCTTCTTTCTCACCGCTGGCGTCCAGCCATTCGGTAATCAGGCCCACTACCGGCTCCGGGGTGTGCTCACGGAACTCGGTGCTGTGGGCATCTTTCAGACCGGCCACATTGCGTGCGTATTCGATAACGGCCACTTGCATACCCAGACAGATGCCCAGGTAAGGCACCTTGTTTTCCCGGGCATACTGCACCGTGCGGATCTTGCCTTCCACGCCACGCTCGCCAAAGCCACCGGGAACCAGGATGGCATCGGCACTGTCGAGTGCACCGGTGCCGTCGCGCTCGATGTCTTCGGAGTCGATGTAGTTCATCCGGACCTTGGTGCGGGTTTTGATACCGGCGTGGAGCAGGGATTCAATCAGCGACTTGTAGGCGTCCAGCAGCTCCATGTACTTGCCAACCATGGCGATGGTGACTTCGTGGTCGGGATTCATCAGGGATTCGACCACCGCGTCCCATTCGCCGAGATCGGCCGGGCTGGCGTCAATACCGAATCGCTCGATGACCAGCTGGTCCAGGCCGAATTCGTGGAGCATGCGCGGAATGGCATAGATGGACTTCGCGTCCTGCAGCGGGATGACCGCTCGCTCTTCCACGTTGGTGAACAGCGCAATCTTGCGGCGTGAGCTGGCATCCACTTCGTGCTCGGAACGGCACAGCAGGATATCCGGCTGCAGGCCGATGGAGCGCATTTCCTTCACCGAGTGCTGGGTGGGCTTGGTCTTGATCTCACCAGCGGTGGCAATGTATGGAACCAGGGTAAGGTGCATGAACAGCGCGCGCTGGGGGCCCACTTCCACCTTCAACTGACGACACGCCTCGAGGAACGGCAGGGATTCGATGTCACCCACTGTGCCGCCGATCTCGATCATGGCTACATCGGCACCGGAAGCTCCCTCGACCACACGACGCTTGATCTCGTCGGTAATGTGGGGAATCACCTGAACCGTGCCGCCAAGATAGTCACCGCGGCGCTCCTTACGAATGACTTCCTCGTAAACGCGGCCGGTGGTGAAGTTGTTCCTGCGTGACATTGGCGTGCGAATGAATCGCTCGTAGTGCCCCAGGTCAAGATCGGTTTCCGCGCCATCTTCGGTGACAAAAACCTCACCGTGCTGGAACGGGCTCATGGTGCCGGGGTCCACGTTGATGTACGGGTCCAGCTTGAGAATAGTGACCTTCAGGCCGCGTGCCTCAAGGATCGCGGCCAGAGAGGCCGATGCGATACCTTTCCCCAAGGAGGACACGACACCGCCGGTGACGAAAATATAACGCGTCATGCAGATTCCGTGATTTGTCTGGTTCGGTGAAGGAGGGAGATTGTCATCTCAAGATGGGACGCCAGACTACCAGAAAGGCATCACCTTCTCAATTACATTCCCGCTCCACAACAATGCGCCAGCCACTGGCCGGGGCCTCTCCACAGTATTTGCCGGAAAGCCACACATCGCCAGCCCCGACCACCTCTTCAGTGCCGTCCTTTACCTCCAGAAACAGCGGTAGCCGCGCTCTTTCCCAGGGTGGAATATTCTGTTCCTGGAGCCAGTTCTTGAGGGACTTAGAGGGTCCGTCAGGAGCGGGCCGAAGACGTTCGCCCCCGACCCTCGTAGATATCCGTATATCCGGCGCGGGCATTTCAGGATCCGCTGTTGCCACAAGTCGCAGCCGCCACTCTCCCCATACCTGCTCCTGGCCCGGAACCAAAGGCAACTTGACCGACGGCAACACCGGACGTTCACCAACCAGATAGAGCTCGCCCTTGAAGCGGCGTATGGCATAGCCATTACCACGCAGCTCCGGGGCTCCGTCCGGAGGTGCATTGAGCAGGTCCGAGATTACCCGGGGCCAGTCAATGATTGATGGGGGAACGTAGCGGTTATGGTTGATCCACCAACGAACCAGATTTTTCTGTTCCGGCGCAGCAAGCTGCCCCAGCGCGTTGACCTCAAGCGTTCCCTGGCCGGTAGCGCATTGCTGGAAGCGGATTTCTGCAAGCTTTCCGGCCAACTCATCAGCCTCACGACAGGAACGTGCAGTATGTGCAACACGACTGACCAGAGACGGCCAGCGGGCCTTAAGAAGTGGCATGATGGACTGCCGGAGGAAATTGCGGTCAAACCGCTCATCGGTGTTGCTGGGGTCGTCCACCCAGTGGATGCCTTTCTTCATTGCCCAGGCCTCCAGATCACTACGCGAGAAGTCAAGCAATGGCCGGTACAGTCTTCCGTTTCCCAATGGACGGGACCGGGGCATACCCCCCAGCCCGGCGGTGCCAGTGCCCCGCAGTAACCTGAACAGCACCGTCTCAGCCTGATCATCACCGTGGTGGGCCATCAACAACAGTCCGCCAGTATCCAGAATGTCTTCGAAGACCTTATAACGGGCATTCCTCGCCGCTTCCTCAATTCCTCCGCTAGCGCCACTGTCGCCGCTTTCACGACCATTAACGACCACGCGACGAACCTCGAGAGGCACACCCAGCTCGCTGCACAGCTTCTGGCAGAATTTCTCAGTGTGATCGGCGTTGGCCTGTAATTGATGATTCACATGCACCGCCGATAACTGGCCGGTATGGGCATACAGCCAGGCAGCCACATGGAGAAGCAGAACAGAATCCATTCCGCCGCTCAGTGCGATCCATAGGCGTGAATGGGGAGGGAGGTTCCTGACCGGGGCACAAAGCGCCTCCGGCCAGTCAGATCCGGAGCCGGCGTTACCGGCCCGTGTCATATCGGGTCAGCCGCTCATAGCGACGGGAAACCAGTTCATCCAGTGGCAGACGACCGAGTTCGGTGATGCCCTTGCTCAGGGTTGCGCGCAGGGATTCCGCCATTTTTTCCGGATTGCGATGAGCGCCGCCAAGCGGCTCGGTAATCACGTTGTCCGCCAGGCCCAGATCTTTCAGGCGCTCCGCGGTAACACCCATGGCCTCGGCGGCCTGAGACGCGTACTCCGCACTTTTCCAGAGAATCGAGGCACAGCCTTCCGGCGAAATAACGGCATAGGTGGAATACTGCAGCATGTTGAGCTGATCGCAGACGCCGATGGCGAGAGCACCGCCAGAGCCGCCCTCACCCACCACGGTTGAGATGATCGGGGTTTTCAGGCGAGACATCACTGCCAGATTGAAAGCAATGGCTTCACTCTGGCCGCGCTCCTCGGCACCGATACCGGGATAGGCGCC
This sequence comes from Marinobacter denitrificans, assembly GCF_008795955.1. Taxonomy (GTDB): domain Bacteria; phylum Pseudomonadota; class Gammaproteobacteria; order Pseudomonadales; family Oleiphilaceae; genus Marinobacter; species Marinobacter denitrificans. The sequence continues at coordinate 27,564 of NZ_VMHN01000007.1, read as the reverse complement.
AGGGGTATCAATAAACGTCAGGATAGGCATGCGGAATCGCTCGGCCATTTCCATCAACCGCAGGGCCTTACGGTAGCCCTCTGGGCGGGGCATGCCGAAATTGCGCTTTACCTTGTCGCGCACTTCACGGCCTTTCTGGTGGCCAATTACCATTACCGGCTGGCCTTCCAGGCGGGCTGTACCGCCAACAATGGCCTGGTCATCGGCGTAACGACGATCACCGTGCAGCTCGTCGAAATCGTCGAAGATCATCTCAACGTAATCGAGGGTGTAGGGCCTGCGTGGATGACGAGCCAGTCGTGATACATCCCAGGGCTTGAGGTCCGAGAAGATGCTTTCGGTCAGGCTTACACTCTTTTTGCGTAGCCGGCTGATCTCGTCGGTAATGTTAATGTCAGTGTCGTTACCCACCATGCGAAGCTCTTCAATTTTGGCTTCAAGGTCGGCAATAGGCTGTTCGAAATCCAGATAGTTAGGGTTCATGATGTTCCATCATTTGCTTGCAAGGCGCGAATGTAAGTCGCCAAACCAGAATTTTGGACAAAGATAGCAGCGCCCGGGCCATGGCTAAAGCGTACCTTGGTATGAGTCCGCTTTCTGACAAAACCGTAATGTTTCAGCGCCTTCGCCGCGCCCGGGATAAACCTTGCCGGACATTATCAATCATAGACCAGTTCTACCGACTGGTCGCCCACCAGATATTTCAGCTCCAGCAAAAGGTCGTCATCCGGCTGAACGCGCCAGGAGTCACCCAGTTCGATACGGGTACTGGCATTATCACTGCTGTATTCGATCCACACCGGGCTGCCTTCACAGCGGAAGGGCCGCAAGGTGGAGTCCAGTTTGTCGAGCAGGCCGTTCTGCAGCTGGTCGGAGTGGATAGCCAGCTTGAGCCCGCGACTGAACTGTTGCCGCGCCGTGCCCACGTCCATCACCGAGTTCACCCGCATTTTCATCTGGCCGGAGTAATCATCGTGGCTGACCTGCCCCTCAACCACAATCACCTGGTCTGACTGCAGCAACTCCCGGTTTTCGAAAAATGCTTCAGAGAACAGGGTTGCCTCTATGCGGGCACTGCGATCGTCCAGAGTGATAAAGGCCATGGTGGAGCCCGTACGGGTTTTCATTGAGCGTTGAGCCACTACCAGGCCAGCAACGCGTTGGGGCTGCCGCGCAGGCTTGAGGTCGGCAATTGAAGAGCGCACAAACCGTCGAACCTCTTTTTCGTATTCATCGAAGGGGTGGCCGGTCAGGTAAATCCCGAGGGTATCCTTCTCCCCTTTCAGGCGCTGTTTCTTTGGCCATTCCCGTACATCTGCCACATCAGAATATGGGTCGCCATCCTCACCGCCCATGAGCATTTCGCCGAACATATCCGTCATACCTGCGGATTCGTTGCGGGACTGTTGGCCGGCCTGTTGAATGGCCTTATCAATGCTTGCCATCAGCTGTGCACGCCCGGCGCCCAGCTTGTCCATGGCACCAGAACGAATCAGCGCCTCCATGGCCCGCTTGTTCACTTTCTTCAGGTCCACGCGGCGGCAGAAATCAAATATGTCCTGGTAGGGCTCACCATCTGCGCGCCCGGCCTGGATGCTGCCAATCGGGCCCTCGCCCAGGCCCTTGATGGCGCCCAGGCCGTAAATAATGGCGCCATCCTCGTTCACCGTGAAGGTGTATTCAGAGCGGCTGACATCGGGCACCAGAAGTTCCAGCCCCATGCTCCGGCATTCTTCAACCAGCGTGACCACCTTGTCGGTGTTCTGCATGTCCGCGGTAAGCACCGCCGCCATGAACTCAGCAGGATAATGAGCCTTTAGCCAGAGCGTCTGGTAGGAAACCAGGGCATAGGCAGCGGAGTGGGATTTGTTGAAACCGTAGCCGGCGAACTTTTCTACGAGGTCAAAGATGTTTTCCGCCAGCGTCTTGTCGATGCCATTTTTTTCGCACCCGTCCAGGAAAAACTGTTTCTGCTTGGCCATCTCCTCGGGCTTTTTCTTGCCCATGGCCCGACGCAGCATGTCGGCGTTACCAAGGGTATAGCCCGCCATGACCTGGGCAATCTGCATGACCTGCTCCTGGTAAAGGATAACCCCGTAGGTGGGCTCAAGAACCGGCTTCAGGCCATCGTATTGATAGTCCGGGTGCGGAAACGACATGGGCTGGCGACCATGTTTACGATCGATAAAGTCGTCTACCATGCCTGACTGCAACGGCCCGGGCCGGAACAGAGCCACCAATGCGATCATGTCTTCCAGAGAATCCGGCTGCAGGCGGCGGATCAGATCTTTCATGCCCCGGGATTCCAGCTGGAACACCGCGGTGGTTTCAGCTTTCTTCAGCATGTCAAAGGACGGCACATCGTCCAGCGGGATCTCGTTGATATCCAGAGGTGGCAGCCCGCGCTTTTCCCGACGCGGATTGATCATCTTCAGGGCCCAGTCGATGATGGTAAGGGTCCGCAACCCCAGGAAGTCGAACTTCACCAGGCCGGCGTCCTCTACGTCACCCTTGTCGAACTGGGTCACCAGGCTGCCGCCCTCGTCGTCGCAGTACAGGGGCGAAAAGTCGGTGATCTTGGTGGGCGCGATAACCACACCACCTGCGTGCTTACCGGCATTACGGCAGACACCCTCCAGCTTGAGCGCCATCTCCCAGATTTCCTGGGCTTCCTCGTCGTTCTCGAGAAACTCTACCAGCTGCGGCTCCTGCTCCAGCGCCTTTTCCAGGGTCATGCCCGGCTCAAAGGGAATCATCTTGGACAGCTTGTCCGCCAGCCCGTAGGACTTCCCCTGAACCCGGGCCACATCGCGAACCACCGCCTTGGCCGCCATGGTACCGAAGGTGATAATCTGCGAGACCGCTTCCCGGCCGTATTTCTCCGCCACATAGGCGATCACCCGGTCACGGCCCTCCATACAGAAGTCGACGTCGAAGTCGGGCATGGAGACCCGTTCCGGGTTCAGGAAGCGCTCGAACAGCAGGTCGTACTCAAGAGGGTCGAGATCGGTAATCAACTGGGCGTAGGCCACCAGGGAGCCGGCACCGGAACCCCGGCCCGGGCCCACCGGCACGCCGTTATTCTTGGCCCATTTGATGAAGTCCATAACGATCAGGAAGTAACCCGGGAAGCCCATCTGTGTGATGATATCGAGCTCGAAGTTCAGCCGTGTGTAATAGGCTTCACGCTTCGTGTCGTACTCCGGGTCGTCCTTGCTCAGGGTCTTTGCCAGCCGCTCTTCCAGGCCCTCTTCCGAGACCTTGCGGAAGTACTCATCGATGGTCATGCCATCAGGGATGGGATAGTTCGGCAGAAAATACTCGCCCATTCGTACCTGAACCGAACAGCGTCGGGCGATCTCCACAGTATTTTCCACTGCCTCGGGAATGTCCGAAAACAGCTCTATCATTTCTTCCGCACTGCGTAGGTACTGCTGGTCACTGAAGCGGCGGTCCCGACGGGGGTCATCAAGGGTACGACTTTCACCGATGCAGACCCGCGCCTCGTGGGCCTCAAAGTCTTCCGCGTGGAGGAAGTGAACGTCGTTGGTGGCCACTACCGGGCAGGAAAGAGTTTCCGCCAGCTCCACGTTCAGATGCAGGCAGTCTTCGTCACCGGGTCTTCCGGTACGCTGCAGTTCCAGGTAATACGACTCGGGGTAAAGCTTCATCCAGTATTCGGCACGCTGCCGGGCAAGATCCAGCTTGCCGGCCATCAACGCCTTGCCAACATCACCCATCCGCGCGCCTGACAGTGCAATAAGCCCTGCTGACCGGCTTTCGAGCCACTTGCGCTGAATAATGGGCTTGCCGAAGCGCTGACCCTCGGTGTAGCCCTGAGAGACTATTTCGGTAAGATTCAGGTAACCATCTTTATCCCGCGCCAGCAGGGTCAGCCGGAAAGGGTTGTCGGGCTCTTCCGGGTTTTCTATCCAGAGATCCGCACCAATGACGGGTTTTACCCCGGCTCCCATGGCGGCTTTGTAGAACCGCACCAGGGAACACATGTTGGACTGCTCGGTCAGGCCAACCGCTGGCATACCCAGCTCGGCCACCCGACTGATCAGCGGCTTCACCCGCACCAGCCCATCTACCATGGAATATTCGGAGTGCACGCGGAGGTGGACAAAAGTCTGTGACATAGCGCCGGGGTATTCCTGCTTGTTGATTCCGGATCGGGGCGGGTTCAGCGCCCGATCAGTGCTTTGATGTCTTCTTCGGTCTGAGGGCCGAATCGGGCTTCCACCAGATCTCCGTCAGGGTCGATAACGAAGGTTGCCGGCAAGGCGACCGGGGTATTCCAGCCAAGCTCAGGGCCAGGGTCCTCGTTCAGCATGCCGTAACTGATGCCCATTTTATTACCCAAGTCGATCAGTTGCTGGCCCCGGATGTCATCGAAGTTCACGCCCAGAACCACAATGGAACTCGACCTGTCGAGGTCGTTCAATTCCGGGATTTCTTCCAGGCAGGGCTTGCACCACTCTGCCCAGTAGTTGACCAGCACCCAGTGGCCGCGCAGAGTTTCCCATTGCAGCACCGTGCCGTCCGGCTTCTCAAAATCCGGGTTCTGGCATCCCGCCAGCATCAACAAGGCAAGTATAATACCGATTCCGCGTGCTCCGCTGGAAGAACGAGCCACGGCAAGGTGCTCGGCAGGGTATTGCACAGGGTGGCCTCCTGTTAGACTACGGCGCTCGTACATACTTGCAGTTTACCTGACCTGGAAAGAGGGAGAACCATGACAGAACCGACCCGAATTTTCCACAACCCACGCTGCTCAAAATCCCGGCAAACCCTTGAACTCCTTCGAGAACAGGGTGTTGAACCAGAAATTATACGCTACCTGGAAACGCCACCGACAGAGCAGATCCTGGAACAGATCCTCCAGGCTCTCGATATCGGCCCCAGGGACCTGATGAGGACCGGGGAAAAGGAATACAGGGAACAAGGTCTGGATGATCCGGAGCTTGATCGGGAGGCCCTGGTCAAAGCCATGGTGGCAACTCCGAAACTGATCGAACGCCCCATCGTTATCAGGGGTAACAAGGTAGCCCTGGGCCGACCGCCCGAGAACGTCCTCAATATTCTTTGAACGGAGACAGGTAATGGCTGCCGAGGCCCCTTACATTCTGGTGCTGTACTACAGCCGCACCGGCCAGACCGCAGAAATGGCCACGCAGATCGCCCGGGGCGTCTCCCGGGTAACGGGCATTGAAGCCAGAATTCGCACCGTCCCGGGCGTATCGCCAGATACAGAAGCTTCGCTGCCGGCGGTCCCGGACACTGGGGCCCCCTACGCCAACAAGGACGACCTGGCGAACTGCGCGGGCCTGGCCATTGGCAGCCCGACCCGCTTCGGAAACATGGCCGCGCCGCTGAAGTACTTTCTCGACAGTACCGGAGACCTCTGGCTGAACGGAGCCCTGACCGGAAAACCTGCCGGTGCCTTTACTTCAACCGGCAGCCTGCACGGCGGACAGGAAAGCACTCTGCTGACCATGATGGTGCCGCTTTTGCATCACGGCATGGTGCTATGCGGGGTGCCCTACTCGGAGAACGCCCTGAACGAGACCTCTTCCGGCGGCACACCCTATGGCCCTTCCCACTGGGCAGGCACCGGAGAGCAGCAGGCGGTGACTGAACATGAGAAAACCATCTGCCAGACATTCGGTGAACGTCTCGCCCGGATCGCCGTAAAACTTATTGAGTGATCGACCACCCCTCAACAACGGAACCCTGAATGCTTCACAACCCGAAAGCACGCATCACAGCCCGACTGACCATTGCGCTTTATCTTGCAACCCTGGTGACTCTGGTAGTAACTACGTTTTATCCGGTTCAAACCGAGGGTGTCTCGGTAACCCTGATGCTCAGCATCAAACTCCTCCCACTTCTGGCCTTTGTGGTGCCAGTATTCCGAGGCCATAACCGGGGGTATATCTGGCTTAGCTTTGTGGTTATTTTCTACTTCACCCGTTACGTGGTCTCTGCCTGGCTCAGCGAGGGGGCAATCGCCCCCATCATACTGACGGTGCTCACATTCCTGCTGTTTACAGTAGCCATGGTCCACCTTAAGGTGAATCGTTCACAGCCGGTTTCAGAAACCTGACAGGAAACACCCCCATGGCCGACAGTACCCATCCACCCGCGCCCCATAGAAGCACGCTGACCCTGAGGGATATCTGTACCGCCCTGGTAACCAGTGGCGAGATTTCCCAGGAAGACGCGGAGCGGGTTCTTTCAGCCAACATCAGCGCCTTCACCGGCAGTAGCGGGCCCGCCAGCCAGCGCCACCCGCTGGAACTGGTTGCCAAGTCAGACCTGGAGAGCCAGAAAACCGGGCGCAACCTGGATCTGGAAAAGCTCACGCAGTGGCTGGCCGACTGGGCAGAACAGCCCTACTACCACATTGATCCCCTGAAGATAGATACTCCGGCCATTGCACGGGTGATGTCCTATGCCTTTGCCCAGCGCCACGGCATTCTTGCGGTAGAGATCGGCCAGGATGAAGTTCTGGTCGCAAGCAGCGAACCCTTCAAGAGCGACTGGGAAAGCAACCTGCGCCAGGCCGTTGGCAAGGACATTCGGCGGGTGGTGGCCAACCCCGATGACATTCGCCGATATACAGTCGAGTTTTATCAACTGGCGAGTTCTGTCAGCAAGGCCGGCGGCAACAAATCCGCCAACCCCGCCGGTGCCCAGAACTTCGAGCAACTGCTGGATCTGGGCGCCAGCGAAAACCCCGATGCCAACGACCAGCACGTGGTCAAGATCGTCGACTGGCTGCTGCAATACGCCTTTGATCAGCGTGCGTCCGACATCCACATAGAGCCACGGCGAAACGTTACCCAGGTGCGCTTCCGTATTGATGGCGTGCTGCATAACGTGTACGAATTTCCCGATCAGGTCGGGGTGGCGGTCACCAGCCGGCTGAAAATCCTTGGCCGGTTGAACGTGGCGGAAAAACGCCGCCCCCAGGATGGCCGCATCAAAACCCGCAAGCCGGACAACAGTGAAGTAGAGTTGCGCCTCGCCACCATGCCCACCGCGTTCGGCGAGAAAATGGTGATGAGGATCTTCGACCCGGAAGTGCTGCTAAAATCCTACGAACAACTGGGCTTTTCAAAGGAAGACCGGGAGCGTTGGCAGGGTATTACCGATCGCCCCCATGGCATTGTGCTGGTCACCGGCCCCACCGGTTCCGGCAAGACCACCACCCTGTATTCCACCCTCAAACAGCTGGCAACTCCCGAGGTGAATATCTGTACCATCGAGGATCCGATCGAGATGGTAGAGCCGGCCTTCAACCAGATGCAGGTGCAGACCAATATTGAGCTGACCTTTGCTTCAGGCGTGAGAGCCCTGTTGCGACAGGACCCGGACATCATCATGATTGGCGAGATCCGTGACCTGGAGACCGCCGAAATGGCCGTACAGGCCGCGCTGACCGGTCACCTGGTGCTGTCGACACTGCACACCAACGACGCCCCCAGCGCCATTACCCGATTGATGGAGCTCGGCATTCCCCCGTATCTGATTCGTGCCACCGTACTGGGCGTGATGGCCCAGCGCCTGACCAGAACACTTTGCCCCCACTGCAAGGAACCGGGGCCGGTGGACGAGCAGGCCTGGCAAAGCCTGACAAGGCCCTGGAAGGCAACCGCCCCGAAGCAAGTCTATCACCCGGTTGGCTGCCTGGAATGCCGCAACACCGGCTATTATGGCCGCGCGGGGGTGTATGAAATCATGCAGCTCTCCGGCAACCTGATCCGGCAGATCACCGAACAGTGCGAACTGGAGCAACTCAGGGTGGACGCCTACAAGAACGGCATGAAATCCTTGCGACTCAGCGGCGCTCAGAAAGTGTCAGCCGGTTCTACCACGGTCGAGGAAATTCTGCGGGTAACCCCCGAAAGCCAGCGTTGAATCGCTTCGCAGTTCATGACTCCGCGGAAACGCCGCACTGGCCGAGAAGCTGCTGCCAGCGACGATCGTGAGCTTCAACGGCGCCATCCAGTTGCTGCCAGAGGCTTTGTGCAGTATCGCTCGTCAGGTGACGTCGATACCATTCCCGGAAGGCGTCCGGCATGGTATCGGACTGCTGGGTGGCCAGTTTCTCAAGCGGTTCGATCAGTGCTTTGCGGGCCTGTCCGACGCTGGCCAGATAGGCCTCAACGCCGCCGTTATAGCTGCCTTCGTAGGTTTCTCTAAGCGCTGCCGCCGGTTGGCGAGCTCCCTCTTCCGGGCACAGAGGATCGGTTTCAATCCGCTCCACCAGCAGCGCTGTGGCATCGTCAAGCCGCGTGGTCAGCAATCGCACGCTGTTCAGTAGCTGGCCCGCTCGGTGCTCTGCCTGCCAGCGCTGATGCACTTCGCCCACGTAATCCAGTGGCTCGTCAAAGTTACCGGTCAACAGGCCTGCCACTGTCTGATTCAGTTGCCGCACCCCTGCTGCCAGCTCGTCGACAAGAGTCGCCCCGCCCTCCCGGGGATAGTATCCCTGCGAGAGCGTAAACAGTTTTTCAATCTCCTCCACGCCCCAGGTTGCGTTCCATACGGCAACAGCCAGCGTTTCCGACTTGCTCTCGATAGCCCCTTCCAGCTCTTCCTTAACACCCTCACGCTCGGCCTCCGGGAGGCAGTCCTGAGCCGCGCGGATAAAACGGGTTTCATAGCGCAATTGATTCAGCGGCTGCATTACACGACCCATGATGGAATTTCGCTCTCCAACCACGTATTGCAGCTCACAGCCATAGAGAGATAGGAAATCCAGAATCCCCATATCCAGATCAGGCAGGTTCAGTACGCGCTCACGCCGGCGGGGTATTTGTGCCACCGGATCAATCCCGGACAACTCAGGGCTCAGCTCCAGCGCGCCAGCCAGCTCGGCGACATACTCATCCATCCATCCGCGAACGCCGGAGTCCGGCGCGCAGCCAGCAAGGGTGAGGCAAAATAGCGGGGCAATCAGGGTTCGTCTTTCAGGCACAGAACCTCCTGCTCACATGATTTTTGAGAGAAGAAGGCACACAGGGCGGGTCAGCGCTTCAGCAGAAACCGGTCAACGTCGGCAAAATCCCGGGCCACCGGCCGTTCCGTTTCCGGGATATCACCATCGCGGATCAGCCAGACGGTTTGCATGCCGGCGCTTTCAGCGGCTTTCAGCTCCGCCTCGACATCCGAGAGAAACAACACAGTCCGGGGCTCCACACCAAGCTCGTTCAGAATGTTGCCGTAAGACTCCGGCTCTTTCTTGCCCCCAATACGGGTATCGAAGTAGCCGGAAAAGAACGGTGTCAGGTCCCCTGCCTCGCTGAATCCGAATATCAGCTTCTGTGCCTTCACGGAACCGGAGGAGTATACGAACAGGCGAAATCCCCGATCATGCCAGCGCTGAAGGTATTCAGCTGCATCCTCATACACGTGGCCACGAAAGGCGCCCTGCTGGTAGCCCTGCTCCCAGAGCATTCCCTGCAGAGCCTTCAACGGTGTTTCCTTGCGATCTTCGCGAATCCACGTATCCAGCACCTCGACAAGCCCTTCGATGTCATCCCTGGCGACCCCGGAGATCTCTGCAACAGCATCCAGTTGCTCCTGGATTTCAGTAGTGTCGGCCTCGCCTTCCCGCACAAAATCAGCCATGTACTTTGCCGAATAGGGAAACAGTACATCATGGACGAAGGAAATCGAACTGGTGGTGCCTTCGATGTCAGTAAGAATAACGCGGATCATCCCGCCACTCCTGCCAGGCTTTCGTAGCGCGGTAACCGGCCGGCAATGTCTTCACCGGTAAAGTCCGCAACCCAGCCCTCCGGGTTAGTGAACAGGCGGATGCATGTGAATGCGGGCTCCGGCCCCATATCAAACCAATGGCGCGTGCCATCCGGTACGCTGATGAGGTCATTCTTCTGGCACAGAACCGCGTATACCTGATCCCCGAAATGCAGGTAAAAAAGCCCCTGGCCGCGAACGAAGAAGCGTACCTCATCTTCACTGTGCACATGCTCATCCAGAAATTTCTTGCGAAACGCCTCTTTCTGGGGATTGTCCGGGTTCAGGCTGATCACATCCGCGGCCTGAAAGCCACACTCGTCCTTGAGTGCCTGGATCTCTCCTGCGTACGCTTCGAGGATGTCGTCCGGTGAGGCTTCCGCAGGCAGGTCCCGGGTGGGCCATTGCTCGAACCGCACACCGTGTTCTGCCAGAAGGTTGGCAATCTTGCCGGCGTCTTCGGTGACCACACGTGGGGATTCGGGCGCACTCTGGTCAAAAATACTCAAGGTTGTCATCGGCGGACCCTCATGGTTTCAAGCTCACATTCAAACAGAAATTCAAAGGCTTCAACATGGCGCAGGCAGTCTGCCATGGTCCTGCCCCAGGTATAAAGGCCATGCCCGCGAATCAGGTAACCGGGCTGTTCGGGATGTTGCCGGAACCATTCGCCGGTTTGCTGCGCCAGCGCAGGAATGTCCTGGGTGTTGTCGAACACCGGCACAGTCAGGTGCGACTCGTGGGTATCAACGCCCGAAAAAGCCTTCTGCAGTTCGTAGCCCTGCAATGTCAACGGTTCTCCGGCCGGTAGCAGGCGGCTCAGTACTGTTGCCTTTACCGAATGGGTATGCAGCACCGCCCCCACATCGGGGAAGGTCTGATACAGAACCGTGTGCAGTTGTGTTTCAGCAGACGAACGGGCGTTACTCTGAACAGCCTTTCCATCCAGGCCCACCACCATCACATCGCCGGCGACCAGTTGGCCTTTGTGGCGACCAGAGACGGTAACAGCAATGTGTTCATCATCGATTCGCGCCGAATAGTTACTGCTGGTGGCTGGAGACCAACCCTGGCTGTAGAGAAAATGGCCGGCATCGATAATGGCTTGCGCGGCAATGGCGTAGCGGGTTACGTCAAACAAAAGGCACCTCGGAACAGACACGCCGGTTCAGCGCTTGATGGCTTCCATTATAAGGATGGGCGGGCCACCCGCAAATGGTGACGTACGGCGATCAGGTCCGCAACCACGGAAACGGCGATCTCGGCAGGGGTCTTGCTGGGAATGTTGATGCCGATGGGCGCCCTCAGCCTGGCCAGTTGTTCTTCCGCCACTCCCAGCGATGCCAGCCTTTCCCGGCGCTCGGCGGAGGTTCGGGCCGAGCCCATGGCGCCAACGTAAGAAGCGCCGGAGTTCAAAGCCGCCAGCAGCGCCATGTCATCTACCCTGGGGTCATGGGCCAGGGCCAGAACGCCTGCCCAGGGATCATTGAAGGAGCGGCTGACCAGATCATCCGGCAGTGCCTGGACCAGTGGCAGGCCGGCGTGGCTCCAGCCTTCTGAAAAGGTTGGTCGGGGCTCGCAGAGAGTGACGGAAAAATCGGCTGCCCTGGCGAATTCTGCCACGTAGCGAGCCACTTCACCCGCGCCAACCAGTAACAGCCGGAACTCGGGCATCAGCCCGTGTCGCAAAACCTGCTCATCCATTGTGATCCCGGTTTGCCGGGTGTCTGCCAGCTCACACCGGGCGATACCGGATTCGAGGGAAACAATTCGGACAATCGGATTCCGTGCTTTAAGTGCCTCCAACACCGTTTCAACATGGGGCAAGTCCCGTTCGGGCCACAGGGGTTCCACAAGCAGGCGAATGCTGCCACCGCAGGGCAGCCGGAACTGGTCCCGGTCGTGGTCGGAGATGCCATAGTCGATGAACCGGGGAGTTTCCGGCCCGTCCGCAACGCAGCGGTTCAGCAAATCCTCCTCCAGGCAACCACCGGACACCGAACCGGACCAGTCGCCATCGCTACTGACTGCCAGCCAGGATCCCGCGGGCCTGGGAGAAGACCCCCAGGTTTCAGTGATGGTACACAACCACACCCGCTTTCCGGCCAGCAGCCAGCCCCGGACGTCGTTAAAAACGGACTCATGGGCGCCAATGGCCATCCGGTCGTTACACCTGCGCTTTCAGGGGAAGCCTGCGCTGACGCTTGCCAGTCAGGGCAAACAGCGCATTACCCAGCGCCGGAATCACTGGCGGAACACCAGGCTCGCCAACGCCCGTTGGCGCCTCGTCGCTCTCAACAATCTCGACAACCACTTCCGGGCGCTGGTCGTGCCGCATCAACGGGTAATCGTGGAAGTTGCTCTGCTGGACCTGCCCGTCCCTGAAGGTAATATCACCATAAAGTGCCGCTGTCAGGCCGAAAATCACACCACCCTCGATCTGGTCCCGCACAATGTCCGGGTTGACCACCTGACCACAGTCGACCGCGCAGACCACCTTGTGCACCCGGATTTCCCCGGCCTCGACACTGGCTTCGACCACCTGGGCCACGTAAGTGCCGAAACTACGGAACAGGGCGATCCCGCGCGCCCGGCCTTCCGGGGCGGCATCTTCCCATTGGGACAGTCTGACCGCACGGTCCAGTACTTCCAGGTGTCTGGGCTCGTGGTCAATCAGCGAGCGCCTGAACTGATATGGATCTTGCCCTAACTCGTAGGCAAGCTCATCCATAAAGGTTTCGACCGCAAAACCATTATGGGAAAAACCCACTGACCGCCACCAGGAGACCGGCACTCCAGGATCTGTGTGGGTGTGGCGGATATCAAGATTCGGTACCCGGTAGGGATACTCGATGGCGCCTTCGATGGCGGAGTGATCTTTTGGCGTGGCTATTCCTTCGGCCATTAGCCCTACCCGCCCCAGAGTGTTGTAGAGAAACTTTGGGGCCCAGGGATACTGTGCGGGCGCCGCATTGCGCACATACCAGTCCAGTATCTGGGGGCCGACAATCTGGTGGTGCCAGCCGGTAAGCTGACCACCGCTCACACTGGCCTGCATACGATGCAGCATGGCCGGGCGATACAGATCGTGGCGGGTATCTTCCTCCCGCGACCAGATCAGCTTGACCGGCTTGCCCACCTTGAACGCCACGGCCGAAGCTTCCTCAATGTAATCATTGGTCAACCGACGTCCGAAACCGCCGCCCAGGAAGGTAGTATGGATGGTCACATCGTCCGGCGAGAGATCGGTTACCCTGGCGGCCGCAATACGGCCAAGATCCGGTGCCTGGGTTGGTGCCCAGACTTCAATTCCGTTGTTCCGGTACCAGGCGGTGGCATTCATCGGCTCCAGCGTGGCGTGGGCCAGATAGGGCTGCTCGTAACTGGCGTCAACCAGGCGTTCAGCGCTTTCAACCGCATCGCCGTAGGCGCCCTCGCTGCGTTCGCTTTCGCCCGGGTCTTCGTCAGCAGCCTTGTGATAGGAAGAAAATACCTGGTCATTCGACAGACTCAGGGCGTCACTGTTGTCCCATTCAATGGTCAGCGCGTCCTGGGCCTTGCGAGCCCGCCAGTATTTGTCCGCCACTACTGCAACCCCCCGCTCGATTTCGAACACATCCAGCACGCCGGGCATTTTGCGGGTAGCGGAATCATCAAAGGAGCGGACACGGGCGCCATAACGCGGTGGGCGGGAAACCACCGCATAAACCATCCCCTCCAGTTCCACATCAATGCCGTAGATCGGTGCGCCAGTGGATTTGGCTTCGGCATCGAGGCGGCCCCGGTTCTTGCCGATGTATTTCCATTCATTCCGGGGTTTCAGAGCAGGCTCTCCGGGAACCTTCTGCTTCGCCGCCAGCTCCACCAGCTTGCCGTAGGACAGGCTCTGGCTGCCGTCCGGATGCACTACCCGGCCGTCAGCCGCCCGGCACTCTTCCGGGGGGACGTCCCATACGCTGGAAGCAGCGTTGATCAGCATGATGCGGGCAGAGGCCCCGGCTACCCTTAATGGCTGCCAACTGGTCGCTATGCTGGTACTTCCGCCCGTCAGCTGCAGCTTGTAGAGAGGGTTGCGGTACTCCGCGGCCACCGGAGCAAATCTGGGTTGTATAGAGGCGGGAGCCACTTCGAGCTCCTCTGCAATCAGAGTGGTGAGGCCGGTATAGGTACCTTGCCCCATTTCCACCCGGGCGAGGGTGAAATAAACCTTGTCGTCGGTGGTCAGTTCCAGCCAGGCATCGGGCTTCCAGTCGCCACTTTTTTCATCGTAACCGGTCTGTATCCCGGCACAGCCTGGCAATGACAGGGAAAGCACCAGCCCGCCGGAAGCGCCCACCGTCACCTTGAGGAAATCACGTCGGTTGAGGGTCATATCACGCCTCTTCCTGGCTGGAGTGGTCGGCGCGGCTTTCAACCACGGACTCGACTGCGGCAACAATGCGGGAATAAGTACCACAACGGCACAGGTTACCGCTTACCGCCGCGACAATGTCTTCACGGGAAGGAGACCGGTTGTTCTGCAGCAAATGAGCAGCGCTCATGATCTGACCAGACTGGCAGTAACCGCACTGGGGGACCCCGTGCTCTACCCAGGCCCGCTGCAGAGGATGCAAAGCTCCGTCGGCCGCCAGCCCTTCTATAGTAACCACCTCGGCGCCCTCTGCCATTTCCACCGGGGTGGAACAGGAACGCACCGGCTGGCCATTCAAATGCACGGTACAGGCGCCACACAGGCCCATGCCGCAGCCGAACTTGGTGCCCTTGAGCCCGAGTTCATCGCGGACCACCCACAACAGCGGGGTGTCATTTTCAACCTCAAGGGTCCGCTCTCTGCCATTCACAGTCAGGCGCACGGCCATGGATACTCTCCCGTATTCACCGGAGCCACGGCCCCGGCTGAGTTTTTATTGTTTCTTCAGCCGGAACGGCCTTACTTGACGACGTCCTCACCGTCCTTGTCGGTCCAGATCTTTCGTTCGCCGGTTGGCATTTTACCCTCGGAGTCCCAGACTTCACGGTCCGTTGTCGCCTCTTTGACCTTGCCCTCATCATTCCAGATAACACGGTCCTTGCACCCGGCCAATGCCCCTGCCACGAAAAGTACCAACATCAGTTGCTTCACTCTTACCTCCGGACCGATTCTATCGGTTTTGGCTGATTAACCTCAGGCACCGTGAATTTCACGGTTGCGTTGCTTGTCACGGTCGCCCTTGCGAACCATGACGTATACGGCACCGGTACCGCCATGGCGCTTCTGGGCGGAATGAAATGCCAGCACATCCTCCAGCTCCGGCAGCCATTTGGCGATGTAGCTCTTGAGCTGGGCGATGCCATCCGGGTTACGCTCACCCTTGCCGTGCAGGATGATAACGGATCGCAGCCCATAGCGGACACAGTCGCCGATAAAGCCGAACACCTCTCTGCGGGCCTCCTCGACCGTCATTCGGTGCAGGTCCAGGCGTGCTTCAATCGGATACTGCCCCAGCCGTAGTTTGCGGAACACCCCGTGCTGCACACCGGGACGCTGCCAGCACAGCACATCATGCGCTGTCAGTGGTTCCACCATGTCAGCTGTCAGCGGGTTACGGTCTTTCAGCGGCTGGTCCATGGCTGATCGCTGCCGCTCGAGGTGTCCCGGGGTCAGTTCCTTTGGAGATTTCACGTCGGCCTTGTTGGGCTTCCGGATGCGACGGACGTCCTTCATCTCCTCCAGAAAGCTCAGGCGCTCATCTTTCGTCGTCATGTCGATATCATTTTCAGTCGGGTTGGTAGGACTTTACCACCGGCCTCCCCCATCATAAAGAAGCGCCGGCGGCCCCCACCCACCAGGGTGTTAATTATTGACTATCCGACGAAAATCTTAGCGCCTGCAAGCCATCAGTTAGTCTACACTTCAGGCTCATAACAACGACAACGGAGCGCGTTTATGACCGCCGCACCCCAGGACAGCGAACGCCCCCAGAATACCCGCGCCATTATGACTTTTCTGCGTGAGCATTCGCCATTTTCAAACATGGATGACGCGCATCTGGCCCATTTTGCCGAACACGCCTCCCTGCGATTCTACGCTGACGACGATGTCGTGCTTTCGCCGGAAGACGGTCCGGTGAAACGATTCTACATCGTCAAACAGGGGCGTATTCGCGGTGAACGCTCCCGTGACAAGGACGGAGAAACGGAAACAACGTTTGAAATCAGTCAGGGCGAGTGCTTTCCCCTCGCCGCTCTGATCGGTGAACGCCCTACCCGCACCCTACATCGTGCCTCCGGGGACACCTTCTGCCTCAGCATTGAACACGATACGTTTGTCATGCTGTTCTCACAGAGCGACCCTTTCCGGGATTTCTGTCTGCGGGGCGTAAGCAGCCTTCTCGATCAGGTGAACCAGCGAATCCAGAGCGGAGCCATGGCCTCAATCGGTGGCAGCAGCTCGCTGGACACGCCATTGGAACGATACGCCATTCGCAATCCTATTGTGTGCTCACCTGACCTGCCGGTCCGTAAGGCCGTCGCACGCATGCACGAGAACAATGTGGGCAGCATTGTAATAACGGATGACGAGCGACACCCCACAGGTATCTTTACCCTGAGGGACCTGCGCACTATGGTGGCTGAAGAGAAAGGCCCGCTGGACACGCCCATCGGCCAGGTAATGACCAAGAATCCGTGCTGCCTGACCGCCGAGGCCGATGCATTTGAGGCGGCCATGCTTATGGCGGAGCACCATTTCGCGCACATTTGTGTGGTTGATGATGAAAACCGTCTGATCGGCATGGTCTCTGAAAGAGACCTGTTTTCCCTGCAGCGTGTGGACCTCGTGAATCTTGCGCGCACAATCGGCACAGCCAGCCACCTCCGTACTCTGGTCAGCCTGAGAACAAATGTCTCCAGGCTTGTCGACGCCATGCTTGCCCACGGTGCGGATTCTGGCCAGGTGGTAAAGATCATTACCACCCTGAACGATGTCACCGTGCGCCGGGTACTGGAATTGAACATAAAGAAGAACGACCCGGGCATCCCTTTCACCTGGCTGACGTTCGGTAGTGAAGGTCGCCAGGAACAGACCCTGCTGACGGATCAGGACAACGGCATTCTGTTCGAAACGCCAGAGGGAATGACCGAAGACCAGGTGCGCGAGAAGCTGCTGCCCTTTGCCAACACCGTCAACAAGGAACTGGCAGAATGCGGCTTTACGCTGTGCAAGGGAAATATCATGGCGAGCAACCCGAAACTGTGCCTGAGCGGCCGCGAATGGGACGACTGGTTTATTCGGTTTATCGACGCCTCCACGCCGCAGAACCTGGTGTATTCATCCATATTCCTGGATATGCGGGCCGTATTCGGGCCTACCGAACCGCTGGATGCCCTCCTGGACAAGGTTCTCGCGCGCATTCGCAAGAATGCCCTGTTCCAGAAAATGCTGGCGGGCAATGCCATCACCCGCAAACCCCCGCTGACCATGTTCCGCAACTTCCGCTACGCCCCGGATGGCAAGAAACACAATCTTGACCTCAAACGTCAGGGCCTGGCGCCGTTTGTAGAGGCCGTGCGGGTATTTGCCCTTGCCAATGGAGTTGGCGAGGCCAATACGCTGGAACGAATGCGCAAGCTGGCCGACAAAGGCGTCTTCGACCCCAAGGATGCCAATGCCTGGCAGGAGGCCTACAGCCTTATTCAGGCCATTCGCATGCGTGCCCACCAGGAAATGCTGGAACGGGATGAACCCCTGAGCAACTACATCAACCCGGACGACCTCAACCCGCTGGACCGGCGAATTCTTCGGGAATCGTTCCGTCAGGCCCAGCGCTTGCAGCAGAAGCTGGAAGTGACCTATCAACTCTGACCCCCGGGCCGACCGTTATGCTGGAGCAGATCAAAGACTGGATTGAACGGCTCAGGGCCGGCAGCACCGGCGGGCCCGACCGCGAGCACCTGCCAACGCCGAAAACCGCCGGACACCAGCGCCTGTCTGACTGCAGGCTGATTGTACTTGACCTCGAAACCACCGGCCTCAACGCCGCAAAAGACGAGGTTATAGCCATCGGAGCCGTGGCTATCCATAAAAACGCCATAGCCATGGGTGACCAGTTCGACCTCATCCTCCGACGACCAGAACTGGACATCAGTGAGACCGTTCTGATTCATGGTATCGGCCCCGAAGCCCTGACCCGGGGCCATGAGACCGAAGACGCACTGCTACACCTGCTGGAATGGATGAACGGCGACCCGATCCTCGCCTACCATTCCGCCTTTGACCAGAAGTTCCTTGAAAAAGCGCTCAAAAATACCCTGGGGTATACCCAGCCCCACACCTGGATTGACGTGGCCGAGATGCTACCGGCCTTCTTTCCCGATGCGAAAACCGGTGGCCGGGGCCTGGACAACTGGGCCGATTTTTTCGGCCTTGAGGTCAGTGCCCGACACCACGCCGCCGCCGACGCCCTCGCCACTGCGGAATTGACCCTTGCCGTTATCAACCGAGCTCACAAAAACGACGTCGCCACCTTGCAGGACCTCAACGACAAACTAAAGTACTACCGGCGTCTTCAAAACATGCATCGGCCAGGTTAGAAACCCTCAAGCTGTGTCGCGTTTGCGGACATTTTGGTAGGCAAATAACTGAGAATTAGACCTTTTGCCAATATCTATATATCGCTTGACGGGTAAAGTCGGAGAGGACAACAAGTCGGAGAAGAACTATATGAATAATAATTTCTCTACAACAAACACGTCACAGAAAACCCACCCAACCCCCACAACAACAAAACAGGAGTGATCCTATGTCAGGTCATGACTACGATGCTGTGAATTACTGGAAGGCGAACCTTCGCCTGATATTCGGGAGCCTGATCGTCTGGGCCCTGGTATCTTATGGCTTCGCCATACTACTTCGTCCCATGCTCGCCGGAATTCCTATTGGCGGAACCGACCTCGGTTTCTGGTTCGCCCAACAGGGTTCGATTCTTACCTTCATCGCGCTGATTTTTCATTACGCATGGCGTATGAACAAGCTCGATGAAAAATTCGACGTGCATGAGGAGTAAGTTCGAATGGATCAGTTTATAATCAACCTGTTATTCGTAGGCGGTTCATTCGCCCTCTATATCGGCATCGCCATCTGGGCGAAGGCCGGTAGCACAAGTGATTTCTACGTCGCGGGTGGCGGCGTTCATCCAATCACCAACGGTGCGGCGATCGGTGCTGACTGGATGTCCGCAGCATCCTTTATCTCCATGGCGGGCCTGATTGCCGCCGGTGGTTATGCCAACTCAACCTTCCTGATGGGCTGGACCGGCGGTTACGTGCTGCTGGCGATGCTGCTCGCGCCTTACCTGCGTAAGTTTGGCAAGTTCACGGTTCCCGAGTTCATCGGCGATCGTTTCTACAGCAGAAATGCGCGGTTTGTGGCTGTTGCCTGTCTGATTGTAGCGTCAGTGACCTACGTAATCGGCCAGATGGCTGGTGCCGGTGTAGCCTTCTCCCGCTTCCTGGAAGTAGACTCCACCATGGGTCTGATCATCGCAGCGGTGGTAATCTTCATCTACGCGGTACTCGGTGGTATGAAAGGCATCACCTATACCCAGGTGGCCCAGTACTGCGTACTGATCGTTGCGTACACCATTCCTGCGGTGTTCATCTCGCTGCAACTGACTGGCAACGCACTGCCTCCCCTTGGCCTGTTCTCTACCCACGTAGAGTCTGGTGTACCACTGCTGGAGAAGCTGGACCAGATCATTACCGAACTGGGTTTCCGGGACTACACGGCAGACGTGGACAATAAACTGAACATGGTTCTGTTTACCCTGTCACTGATGATCGGTACAGCCGGTCTGCCACACGTTATCATCCGCTTCTTCACCGTTCCCAAGGTTGCCGACGCACGCTGGTCCGCAGGCTGGGCCCTGGTGTTCATCGCCCTGCTGTACCTGACTGCGCCTGCAGTTGCGTCCATGGCTCGACTGAACCTGATGACCACCATCTATCCGGATGGAGTCGAAGGCCAGGCCATTGAATATGATGAGCGGCCACAGTGGATTCAGGAGTGGGAAGTAACCGGCCTGATCCAGTTCGAAGACAAGAACAACGACGGTCGCATCCAGTTCTACAACGATGGTAATGCAGAGTTCGCAGACGAAGCCGAAGCTCGTGGTTGGGAAGGTAACGAATTCACCTACAACAACGATATTCTGGTACTGGCGAACCCCGAGATTGCCAACCTGCCAGGCTGGGTTATCGGCCTGATAGCAGCTGGCGGCCTCGCGGCGGCACTGTCGACGGCAGCGGGTCTGTTGTTGGCAATATCGTCTGCGGTCAGTCACGACCTGATCAAAGGCGGCTTCAAACCCGACATCTCAGAGAAAGGGGAACTGCTGGCCGCACGTATCTCCATGGCCGTTGCCATCGTGCTGGCGACCTACCTTGGCGCCAACCCTCCAGGGTTCGCGGCACAGGTGGTAGCTCTGGCCTTCGGTATCGCTGCAGCCTCACTGTTCCCGGCGCTGATGATGGGTATCTTCTTCAAGCGCATTAACAATGTGGGCGCCATCTCGGGAATGTTGGCTGGCCTGGGTGCTACCCTGGTCTACATCTTCATCTTCCTCGGCTGGTTCTTCATTCCGGGAACCAACAACCTGGCCAACACTCCGGACAACTGGCTGCTGGGCATTTCCCCGCTGTCGTTCGGCGCAGTTGGTGCAATCATCAACTTTGCGGTAGCCTTTGCGGTCTCTCATGCGACCGAAGAGCCGCCCGTTGAGATTCAGGAACTGGTCGAAAGCGTCCGTTACCCACGCGGTTCCGGCAAAGCTACTGACCACTAAGCAACACATCAGCCAACGACAGATGAAAATCTGACAGGCTGAACCTGAACGGGCTTCCTCCTTGGGGAAGCCCGTTTTTTTTCGAGGAAACAATCTTATGTTCTGGACTTTTGTGGCGACAGTATTCTGTGGTCTCGGCGCCGCCGGTATCGCCCTCGGCATACGTGCTATCACCCGAAAAAAGGCGCCCAAGTGGATTATTCCGGTATTTGCCGGCGCGGGTATGCTTGGTTACCTGATATACATGGAGTACACCTGGTTTGAACTCAAGCAAACACAGCTCCCGGAAGAAGCCATCGTGGTCAGTACCGAGGAATATGGCGCGCCCTGGCGACCCTGGGCCTATGTGGTCCCGCAGGTAACGGCATTTACCGTTCTGGATACCAACAGCGTTACCCGGGATAACCCGGAGCAGAATATCGTCCGATTCAGTCTTTACCGCTTCGAACAGTCCTACACCGACGCGGTGTCGCAAAAAATGTATCTGCTAAACTGTGACACTCGTGAACTGGTCCCCCTCAAAAGCGAAACGGGTCTGGATACCAGTGCACTACGAACATTGTCCGACGACGACCAATTGCTGGAGCTTGCCTGCGACCGGTAGTGCCGTGTACCGGGCCTGACGTCTGTTCATCGTATTTTGGGAAAGCCTCTTTATGCTCAGCGGCTGGCTATTAGTCCTCATATCGATCACCTACATCTCGCTGCTGTTTGCCATAGCATGGGCAGGTGACCGACATCCCGGGCTGTATCGCCGGCGCTGGGCACGAACCCATGTCTATGCCCTGTCACTTGCGGTCTATTTCACCTCATGGACCTTCTACGGCGCGGTGGGGCGTGCTACCCAGGAAGGGCTGGGCTTCCTCCCCATCTACCTGGGCCCTTTGCTGGTGTTCGTGTTTGGCGCCCCTCTGCTGCGTCGTATCATCTTCATCAGTAAGCGCAACAACAGTACCTCCATCGCCGACTTCATTGCTTCGCGGTATGGCAAGTCCCAGTCGTTGGCGGCCATGGTTGCCATTTTCGCGCTTATTGGCAGCGTCCCCTATATTGCGCTTCAGTTAAAAGCCATCTCCATGGGCTTTACCGTGCTCTCGGACTCCGGAACAGCCCACACCGAGCTGAGCACAGCCGCCTGGAACGACTCTGCCTGGTACATCACCGTGGTACTGGCGGTGTTTACCGTGCTGTTTGGCACGCGGCACCTGGAGTCCACGGAACACCATCGCGGCATGATCCAGGCCGTTGCCTTCGAATCGCTGATCAAGATCGTTGCCTTCGTGGCGGTCGGGCTGTTTGTTGGTTATGGCCTCTACGGTGGTTTCGGAGATCTTCTGAACAATGTCCGTGAAGCCGGGCTGGTGGGCACCCTGACCACGGATGGCATCGAGGCGCCAGCCTTTATAACGCAGACACTGGTGGCCATGCTGGCCATTATCTGCCTGCCACGGCAGTTTCACGTCATGGTCGTCGAGAACACCGACCACCGGGATTTCGAGACTGCCCGTTGGGCCATGCCCATCTACCTGATCATCGCCAGTGCCTTTGTACTGCCTATTGCAGCGGCCGGACTTCTGTCACCGGAGGTCAGTTCCTCGGACCCGGACATACTGATTCTCAACCTGCCTATTGCTGCCGGCGAACAATGGCTCGCCATACTGGCCTTCCTTGGCGGTGGTTCAGCCGCAGCTGCAATGGTGATTGTCTGTTCTGTGGCCATCGCCACCATGGTCAGCAACGAAATCATCATGCCTGCCCTGCTGAAATTCTTCCGACCGGGCATGAATAAACGCACGGATCTGAGCTATCTGCTGCTCAGTATTCGCCGCGTGGCCATCTTTGTCGTTCTGTTTACTGCCTACGGCTTTTATCGCATGGCCGGGGAAGACTACAGCCTCACGGCATTCGGGCTCCTGTCGTTCGCTGCAGCGGCCCAGTTTGGCCCTGCCCTGGTAGGGGGCATCCTCTGGCGACGAGGCAACCACACGGGCGCGGTGTGGGGGCTGGGCCTCGGCTTCCTTATGTGGTGTTACACACTGTTGCTGCCGGCACTGGCTTCAACCGGCTGGCTAAGCGACACGTTGATCGAACAGGGTATCTGGGGCATTAACTGGACCAGACCGACGGCCCTGTTCGGCTCCGAGCTGGACGAGATCAGCCATGGCATCATCTGGAGCCTTGGCATAAACACCATCACCTACATCGTGTTGTCCATGCTCACCCGTCAACGGGTGCGAGAGAAGATCCAGATTGCCTCGTTCTTCCATGACCCCCAGCCAAAAGCGGAAACGCCCCAGCAACAGAGCTGGCAGGGCGAGATCCTCACCTCCGACCTCCAGGCCATTGCTGACCGCTTCATGGGAGAGGAGCGCGCGGAGGCGATATTCCGCAATTACGAGCGCCGCAATGCCATTCGCCTGCACATTCACCGCCCCGCTTCGTCGCATCTGATGAAGTTTGTCGAGCGCCAGCTGGCCTCGGTCATCGGTGCATCCACGGCCAGGGTCGTCCTTGAGTCAACCCTGACTGGCCGGGACATGCAGATTGAGGATGTAGTCAGCATTGTCGATGAAGCCTCCCAGGCCATGACATTCAGCCGGGAACTTCTGCAATCCGCCATTGAAAACATCAGCCTGGGGGTTTCGGTGGTGAATCACCAGCAACAACTAGTGGTGTGGAACCAGCGCTACCTCGAGCAATTCAACTACCCCTCCGGTTTTGTCCGGGTCGGCAGGCCCGTGGAAGATCTGATGCGCTATAACCTGACCAATGCCAACCTGCCGGCACGACGCATTGACGATATTATTACCGACCGTTGCAATCGCATGCGTGAAGGACTTCCCATGTCCTATGAACGGCAGCGGCCTGACGGCACGGTGCTGCGCATTGATGGCAGCCCGATCCCCGGCGGAGGCTATGTCACCACCTTCCAGGACATCACCGCCATGCGCCGCACCGAGCAGGCGCTCAAGGAAACCAACATCTACCTGGAGCAACGGGTCAAGGAACGCACCCAGGAATTGCAGGTCATCAATGAGCAAATGCTCAAAGCCAAGTCCGTGGCTGAACAGGCGAACCAGAGCAAAACCCGCTTCCTGGCTTCCGCCAGTCACGATCTGCTTCAGCCCTTGAATGCTGCGCGTCTGTTCACGTCAGCCCTTGCCGGCAAAGCCCGGGACCCGGAAATGAGTGAACTGGTGGAGCATATCGACAGCTCCCTCGGTGCGGCCGAAGAAATCATCAGCACCCTGCTGGACATATCCAAACTGGACGCGGGCGCGCTGGAGCCGGATATCGGCGTATTTCCAGTCAATGAGATCATGCGCCACCTGGCCACAGATTTCTCTGCCATTTCCAAGGATCAGGGGCTGGATCTACACGTCGTGCCCAGCAGCGCCTGGGTGCGCTCCGACTCCAAACTGCTTAGGCGGGTGATCCAGAACTTCCTCTCCAATGCCATACGATATACCCCCCGGGGAAAGATCCTGCTGGGCTGTCGCCGCCTGAAGGGCTATATCCGCATTGAAGTCTGGGACACCGGCCCGGGTATCCCGGATGACCAGCTCACTCATATCTTTGAAGAATTTCGCCGCTTCCAGCAGGGCCGGGACAAAAAGGGACTGGGTCTGGGGTTGGCCATCGTTGACCGTATCTGCGGCATGCTCAACCACCCGGTAAATGTCCGCTCCGTACAGGGGCTGGGAAGCGTGTTCAGCGTTACCGTACCGGTCGCCCCACCGGAGCCAAGCGAGCACAATGCCGCTCGGCCCGCACCGGCATCTCGGCGAGTCTCCAGCCTGGGAGGGCTGCACGTGCTGTGTATCGACAACGACCCGGCCATCCTCCATGGCATGAGCGCCCTGCTCGACAACTGGCAGTGTGACGTCACCACTGCCGAAAGCCTCGAGGATGCGCGCTACAAGCTGAACGGCACCGAACCGGACATCATCCTGGCGGATTATCAACTCGATGATAACCGTAATGGTCTCGATGCGATGGACTCATTGAGAGAAGAGGCAACCAATGATATACCTGGCATACTTATTACCGGCTACATGGCTCCGGAAGTAAGGGAAGATGCCATTGCCAGGGGTTATCAGATTCTTTACAAACCTGTTAAACCGGCAGCCCTCCGGGCCGTGGTCAACAAGTTACTCAAACAGAAGCGCCCATGACAGATTCGACAGAGACCGCCATCGGTAATACCTTTGCAAAACTCAGTTATCTGGTTGTCGATGACTTTGAAAATTTTCGCCTTTCCATGAGGCAGATGTTGCGAAGTTGCGGTGCAGACAAAATCGAGCTGCTACCCAATGCCTCCACCGCCATCCAGTACTGCTCCTACAACCATGTGGATGTGGTGCTGTGTGACTACAACCTGGGTGACGGCAAAAACGGCCAGCATATTCTGGAGGAGTTGCGACACAAAAAACTTCTGAAGCGCTCGTCGCTATTCCTGCTGGTAACCGCTGAAACGTCCAAGGAGATGGTCATGGGCGCAAGGGAATACCAGCCTGATGCCTACCTGACCAAACCCATCAACCGGGCCATGCTGGAAAAACGGCTGAGCGGGCTGCTGGCGCAACGGAACGCCCTGCTTCCCATCAATCGGGAAATTGACCGTGAAAATTTTCCGGAAGCCATTTCCTTGTGCTTGCAGACTCTACCTGCAAAACCGCGTTACAAAACCTGGCTGATGAAAACCCTTGCAGACCTTTATTATCGGGTAGGTGATTTCACCCACGCCCTGAAAATTTATGACGATGTGCTGGCCCAACGGGACCTTTCATGGGCCAGGCTCGGACGCGGAAAAATTCTGGTGGCCAACCAGAACTACGATGATGCCGTGACCACCCTGAAGGAACTGGTTTCCAAGCACCCTGATTACATGGAAGCCTATGACCTGCTGGCTGAAGCACTGGAAAAACAAGGGCGCCCCACACAGGCACAGCAGATTCTGGAGAAGGCCGCCGAGCATTCCCCTAACGCACTGTTACGGCACAAACACTTGGCTGAACTGGCGGCTTCCAACCAGGACATATCCACAGCGTCTGACGCATGGCGCCAAACAGTCAGTTTGGGGACCTACTCCATTCACGACAGCTCCGAGCATTACCTGGCGCTGGGCCAGTCACTGTCGGATCTCAGCGAAGGTGATACGTCCGACGAAGGCTCCACCCATGCCGACGAAGCCCTCACCATCCTGCGACGTATGGAGAAACGCTTCGCTGATCAGGAAGATATCAAAGTCCGGAGCCGCATTGTGCAATCCCGGGTTCATGCCGGTCAGGGCAGACTGAACGAAGCCCAGAAGGCCATCGAAAGTGTTGCAGACGAACTGGGCGATCCCGAGCTCATGGATCCGGAAGCAGGCCTGGACTATGCCAAGACATTGTTCAGACTAGGGCAGGATGAAGAAGCGAAAAACCTGCTGACAACCCTGGCCAACCGCTTTCATGACAATCCGGCATTACTGCAGAAAATTGAGAACCTGCTTGATGAACCCGTTGGATTCCGGCAGAAACTGCAGGCCAGGTCCCTGAATCGGGATGGTATCAAGGCGTTTGAAGCTGGAAAGCTTGATGAGGCGGTCGCCACCTTCAGCCAGGCCCTTGAAATAGTCCCCTCCCACGCCTCGCTCAACCTTAATCTGGTTCAGGTGCTGATGAAAAAGTACCAGCAAACCCCGGACGACCGCGATCTGTTGAAACGCTGCGAAAAATACCTCGCCAAACTCTCGGGTCTGCCTGAGCAGCACCGGCAGTATCGTCGCCTGATGTCCTTGCGCAAAAAACTGAAAGGAATGATGTCATGAGCACCAACAACCACGACACCCCTGTCGAATTCCGGGAGGCTCAAAGTATTGATTTCTCGATGGTATTGGCATCAGCTGTTCACGACATGAAGAACTCCCTGGGGATGCTTCTGAACTCTCTGGATGAGTTGCGCCAGGAGCAGGAGCAGTCTATCGGAGAGTCCTCACGCTTCAATACCCTGCAGTACGAAGCTGAGCGAATGCACAATGATCTGGTTCAACTGCTTGGTATCTACCGGCTCGGTGAAAACAACCTGTCGGCGCACATTGAAGAACAATTTGTCCCCGACTTTCTTTCCGAGCATATGGCGCGCCACACACCGCTTCTCGACGGCCTCGGTATCGAATTGACAATAGAGGCTGACGACATTAATGGGTTCTTTGATGAAGACCTGCTGACCGGGGTGCTGAACAACACCATTAACAACGCCATTCGCTACACCAAGACCAAGATCAAGCTGACCGCGTCGGAACAACAGGGTTTTCTGGTCATTGGCGTAGAGGATGATGGGGAGGGTTACCCGGAGAGTATGCAGCACAGTGGGACACCGAGCTTCAAATCTCTGGACTTCAAGAGTGGGAGTACCAGCCTCGGCTTATTCTTTGCGTCGTCTGTTGCGCAGTTGCATAGCGAAGGAGACCGGACCGGGTCTATTCGGCTGCATAATGGGGGCAGTTTAGGGGGTGGGGTGTTTGAGATCTGGCTGCCCTGATCCTTTTCCTTCAGGCAATAAAAAACCCCGGCAGCTGACGCTGTCGGGGTTTTTGGTATTAAGAGCCTGACGATGACCTACTTTGCTCGCGCTGCCGCGCTCGGCCCTTCGGGCCCGCCGTCGCAGGGCTCCGGCGTCCTGCGCTTGCCTGCGGCAAGCTTGTCACATGGAGCCTGTGTAGTGCACAGCAGGGCCTCGATCCAAAATAAAAAAGCCCCAACATCAAAGATGCTGGGGCTGTTTTATTTAGGAGCCTGACGATGACCTACTCTCACATGGGCAGAAGCCACACTACCATCGGCGCTGGTCTGTTTCACTGCTGAGTTCGGGATGGGATCAGGTGGTTCCAGACCGCTATGGTCGTCAGGCAAAACGGTTGATCACTGGGTGGACGAGATAGGACTGTGATGTTGATTTCGTTGCGTTATCCGCAATTGTCTTGGGT
>NZ_VMHN01000006.1 GCF_008795955.1 Marinobacter denitrificans | reverse complement strand
TTGGTACCGAGCGTGAAGTCAGCGACAAGCAGTGGACCAGCCGCCGCCTGCTGCTCAAGAAGGACGGAATGGGATTTTCCTTCCACGAAACCATCATCAAGGCAGGCTCCGAGCACACTTTCTGGTACAAGCACCACCTGGAAGCCGTTTACTGCGTTGCCGGTAACGGGCGCATCAAGGACCTCGCCACGGGTGAAGTTCACGAGATTACCGACGGTACCCTCTATGCCCTGGACAACCATGACAAGCACACTCTGTACGGTGGTACCGAGGACATGCGCCTGATCTGCGCCTTCAACCCGCCGGTGACCGGCCAGGAAGTCCATGACGAGGACGGAGCCTACCTGGCTGACACCAGCGATAACTGATCCGCCCTGATAGGGCGGCTGATCTGACCGCTGGCACACCGCCAGCGCGCCTGCTGCCGGTGTTGCTTTGGCTGGCACGCCCTTACCAGCGAGCCCCGATCTTGGTGGCGCCACCACTGGCACGTTTGTCCGGCCTGCGCCTGGGCATTGGTAAAGAATGAGACGGGCTATGACCACAGCATGGCTGCGGCTAGCATGTGAAGGCGCTATCGGAAGCACGCAAGTGAGTTAAACAGAGTTTCCACAGAGGTCCACACCACCGCAATAGAGGAGGGGGTCCATACACGTCCAATAATTTCCTATGGTGACATGGGCCCGTGCAAGCTTCTGTAAAGCGCGTTTTCAAAAATGAAGGGATCTCAACGGCGGAAGTAACCACCTGGAGATTAGTGGCAGACGATCAATAAGCCATTGGTTTACCGAGCGAACTAACCAAAGCGCTCAGTGCGTCTCTTCAAACTGACTTTCCGCTGTAGATCAGGGGCGTGGTTGTTGTATCGGGGCTTTCTTAACACGCAATTTATGAACGCATTTCATCTCTGCGGCCAAAAGCGGGAGATGATGACTTCAGGCTTTTTAGTGAGGTCAAAATGTACAGTTTATTATTATCGGGTTGATCATCGGAGCAAATCCCTTGCTCCGACATACTGGTGTCCATCTTGCAATACTACAGCGAAAACTCCGCCAGTGATGACGTTGATATAACTCCCCACGTCACCGGCGAAACTTCAGAGTATTTGGGGCGGCTGCTCATTGGTGACGATGAGCCGCGGTTGCTTAACAGTTTATGCTCGATATTGCGTGACAAGGGGTTCGAGGTTGACGGTGCCGAGGATGGCGACGCCGTCTGCCAGCGATTACGAGAGAATGCCTATGATCTGGTTTTGTTGGATATCCGCATGCCTGGAAAGAGCGGTTTAGAGATCATGGCCTGGTTGAAAGAAACGGGCGTTGACGCTCCGGTCATCATTATCAGCGGGCATTCCGACTATCGCATCGTCAGGCAAGCATTCAAGCTGGGTGCCTGCGATTATCTAAGAAAGCCCTACGATGTAGATGAATTAATTCGGGCTGTCGGCGGCACGGTTTTAGAACGACGGCAGGCCCGCTCTCAGGCGGCTACGGGCTGGTCTAACCCGCTAACGGCCGATTTTTTTAAGCACACACTTGATCATCTTCCGGATCTGGTTTTTTCACTGGATGAGCGCAAGTGCATCAACTATCTGAATCATCACTCCGAGAGTCTCTTGGGATTACCGACAGAGGAGCTGATTGGCCAACCGTTTTCTCGGCTCGTTCATGAGGGTGACATCGCTAAGCTTCCACTGTTATTTGGTAAGAACGAGGTGGGAGAGTCAGTAACCCAAGAGATCAAACTTAAAACTTACCATGGAGGGATCGGTTACCTGGATTGTGACATTACAGTTGCCTCTCCGCTCGAGGCGAACGACACCGCGCTAACTTATGCAAAGCCCCCTCCAGCAAAGCCTCTTTTTTTGGGCATTGTGCGGGACATCACGGAGCACAAACGGACACTGGCATTGATGGAGTTTCATGCTTCTCACGATACACTGACCGGGCTGCCGAATAGGAGCCTGTTTATGGACCGACTTACCTTGGCTGTCAGTCAGGCGAGCCGTAATGGGCAGAAGCTTGCCGTGCTTTTTATCGACCTGAACGATTTCAAAGCGGTAAACGATACCTACGGGCATGGGGTTGGCGATCAGCTGTTGCAAAAAGTCGCCGCCGGTCTGACACATTGTCTGCGAGAGGGGGATACCCTTGCCCGCTATGGTGGTGATGAATTTACGGTCCTGTTGCCCTCGCTTGACGAAAAAAAGGACGCCGCAACGGTCGCACGCAAACTTCTGAACTCGCTCGAAACCCCTTTTCAGTTTGAGGGCACCGACCTTCGTGTCTCTATCGGAACCAGCATCGGGATTGCAATGTACCCTGAAGACGGGGCGGGGGCGGAAACGCTGGTAGAGCGGGCAGACATGGCCATGTATGCCGTGAAACAGAGGAAAAAAAACGACTTTTATTTTTACAGCTAAGCATGATGGACGACAAAAGACCGGACAACACGTCGCCCTAAACCCGTCATCCAAACCACGCGGGCTCCCCAATGAAAAACACCTGAGACTTGAGCGACAATAGCCTTGCAGTAGGCTTTAAAACATAGTCTGGAGGAATTTCAAGAAACTCTGTCCACCTCGTCGGAGTCGTTGCCAGCGCTCAAGCGATCCAACAGCTCATTCTTCACGCTCAGCTCGGTTTCAAGCTGCTGCAACTTCGCTTTCTGTTGGTCGTTCACGCGCTGCTGCTTTTCAAGGGCAGCCTTTCGCTGGCGTAACGCCACGACTTGCTGCTCTAGCCGTACCGTTTTGTCGGCCAGACGACGATTTTCGCGCTCCCGCTCGCCCAGTTGCTGGGCCAACTGATCCGACTGCTTTCGAGTTTCAGTCACCTCCGTGAACAGCCGGGTGATCTCCCGGGTGGCCTGGGTCTGCTCGTCACGTTTCACGGCCAGGGCTTGTTGCAGGTGGCGTTGCTCTTCCTGGACTTGCTGGACCTGCTGCTCATGCCGCCGCTGATCCTGATCGCGCTGCTCTTTCACGGAGCCGCGATAGTGCTCCAGCGCCTGCCGGGCATGGTTGTGTTTTTCTTCGAGTGAATTCACCTGGCGTTGCTTGTCCTGAACCTGCTCAGTCAAACTTTCAATGCGTTGGGCCTGTGCGCGGTTATCGCTTTCGAGTTTTGAGAGCGCCTCACGCAGCCCACGGGCCTCCGTTTGTAAATCATCCCGGGCCTGAGCCAACACTGCATTTTGCGCCTGGTGTTGCCTGGTTTCAGCGGTCTGTGCTGTTAAAGCTTCCTGCAGGCCAGCCACCTCGGCCTGGTGGCGCTGTTCGGCCTGCTCAATGGTCTCCTGCGCGTCCTGGCGTAATTGCCGAGCCAGTTGGCCCACCAAGTCGGTTACGTGGTTGCTCAGAAGCGCTTCGTCGTCTAGACGGGTGCCTTCACGCGCCTCAATCGCTCTCAGGTGGTTGCTGATGGTGGTCTTTGAGCCGGTGTTGCCCAGCTCGGCTCGTATGGCGTCGATGGAGGGGTGAACATTGCGAGCCAGAAGACGTTTACGGGCGTCCTCGACCAGGGGTTGGGTGATGCCGCCTCGGGCCATTATGGTGTCCTCGTGTTTATTTCGTACTGGTGTACGTATTATGTAATTACATACTATATACACCAGAAAGATCGTTGGAAAGTACAGCTTAACAGACATGTGATAATCCAGAGTTATCCATTGTGATGCTCATTTCGACGGCTATACTGACCGATGCTCGGTACGATATGAGTCGATTTGCCGCCCCGGACCAAGGCCGCACCAGGAGATCAAAGATGCACAAACAAGCCGAACCACTCGATCAACACGTGTGCGAAGCAGCCGAACGTTGGATAAGGGAAGCGACAAGAGCACTGCCGAAGTCGGACGACGTCGGTGCGCCCAATGACGATTGATCGGTACGTTCGCGCCGCCACTCGGGACAATACCCGGCGCAGCTATCGGTCAGCGGTCGAGCATTTTGAGGTGACCTGGGGCGGGTTTCTGCCCGCAACAGCCGACAGCGTGGCTCGCTATCTGGCCGACCATGCCGGACGTCTTTCTGCTGCCACTCTGAAGCAGCGCTTGGCGGCGTTGGCTCGCTGGCACCGGGATCAGGGGTTTCCAGATCCAACGAAAGCTCCTTTAGTACGCACGGTTCTGAAGGGCATTCGCGAAGAGCATCCGTACCGGCAAAAACAGGCCAAGCCGCTGGCCATCACCCAGCTCCAGCAACTGGATCAGTGGCTGGCCGGAAAGATCGCGGAGGCGCGGCAGCACGATGCCCGGCGTCTCGGGGTCTGGTTGCGCAATCGGGCCATGGTCTTGCTCGGATTCTGGCGAGCCTTTCGCAGTGACGAACTCTGCCGATTAACCATTGAAGATGTCGCACTGGCCCCCGCTGCCGGTATGTCCTTGTACTTGCGGAGGAGCAAGGGGGATCGTCAGGCCGAAGGTCGCCTGTACAAGGTGCCAGCTCTGAGGCAGTGCTGTCCCGTGGAGGCCTGTCAGGATTGGCTGGACTTTTTGAACCAGCCCAGCGGTGCGCTATTCAGGGCGATTGATCGCTGGGGGAATATTTCCAATACTTCATTGCACCCGAACAGCATCGTGCCGCTACTGCACCAGCTTCTGGCCGACGCAGACATTGACGCTGTGGAAGCGTTCAGCAGCCACTCGCTGCGACGCGGTTTTGCCACCTGGGCCAGTGCGTCCGGCTGGGAAATCAAAGCGCTGATGGAGTACGTCGGTTGGCAGGATACCCAGTCCGCCTTGCGATACATTGAAGCTAAATCGCCGTTCGAGCAGGCCCTGATGCAAATCCCAACCCAAGTGGCGTCTTCTGTCGGCCAGCCACGCCTGGCGAGCGTCTCCGAACCGCGACACCGGGCATTAACCGTCCAGCTCACCTTGGAGCCGCAACGCCCTCGCAGCCGGAAACACCACCAGGCCCGCACGGTAATCGAAGCCCATTGCCTGAAACCGTTCGAGATGGAACAGCAGAACAATGGAGACTACCGCATTGAGGTGCCTGCAACGTCGGATGAGCAGCTGGACGAAATGATGGACGACTTGATCGATGAGATACACCGCATTGCGTCCGACAAAGCCTGCTGGGTGGAGACACTGATCACGGACCCGGCCACCGGGCAAGCATGGGATTGAGCCGGTCATGAGTGCTATTCAGGAAACAGCCTACCCACGGTTTCGGACGGATATCCCGCAACAGGAACTTGATGCAGTGTACACGCCGACGGCCGTCGAACAGCGCTGGGCTCGTCGGCGCACCAGGCAGATCCAGGAGCGCTTCTTTCTATTACTGCATCTGAAGGCGTATCAGAAACAAGGGTTCTTTTCCTCGTCGGTCGATTTGCCGGGCGATTTGCGTCGTCACATTGCGCAGTGCCTTGGTCTCGACAAGCAGCCGACCAAAGCCCAACGACAACAGTATGATCGTTCTGCCACCCGTAAACGCCATATCCCGTGGATTCGAACTTATGTGGGCAGCCGGACTCTGGACGAGGCGGCTCATGCTTGGCTATCGAGCCAAGCAACGAAAGCCGCCGAGTCCCGCGAGGTGCTGGCCGATATCATCAATATCCTTCTGGAAGAGTTGGTGCGTCACCGTTTCGAAATTCCCGGCTTTACGGTGTTATTGAGGCTCGCCAAGAATGCCCGGGCCACCGTCAATGACCGCTGTTACCGGTCCATCGTCAGCGAACTCAACGACGAAACAAAGGCACTGGTCAATGACTTGCTGGTATCGCCACCGGGAATCGAGATCAGCGGTTGGCAACGACTGAAGCGAGAAATCCGCAAGCCGACCAATAAAGAAATCCGGTCCTACCTGCAACACCTCAAGTGGCTGAAGGATATCGTCGAGCAATTGCCGGGTGTCAAATCAATTCCCGTGATCAAGCGGCGACAGTTCGCCCACGAAGCACGAGCGCTGGATGTGGCCAAAATGGCTCGAATCCCTGCGCGTAAACGCTATGCCCTGGCGGTGGTCCTGATCCGGCAACAGTATGCCCAGGCGCTGGATGATACCGCCGAGCTTCTGATCAAGCTGATGAGGCAACTGGAAACCACCGCCCAGCAAAATCTCCTGGCCTATCAAATGGAGCAGACCCAGCGCACCGATCGACTGGTCTCCTGCTTTAAAGACGTGTTGACTGCCATGGAGGCCGAGCCGAACCCGTGGCAATCGCTTCAGGCCGTTGTCGGAGACAAGCGCCAGGAGTGGCTGGACGAATGCGAGGAGCATCTGGCCTACGCGGGCAATAACTACCTGCCGTTCATGTTGCGACCGTTTCGAACCAAACGCAGCCTGCTGTACAACTGCCTGGAAATACTCACGTTTCAAAGCACCTCCAGCGACTTACTGTCGATTCAACTGATCGAGTTACTCCGGAAGACCCGTTCATTGAAAGCCGAGACGTTGGATTTGCGGGTCCATGCGCCGGATCTGGTCGAAAGCATCCAGCAGACCAAGTGGACGCTCGAAAAGTGGCGCCGTCTGATTTTCATCCGGCCGGACAGTGTGACGGTTCACCGTAAATATTTTGAGTTGGCCGTTTTGAATCTGGTGAAACAGGAACTGAAGTCTGCCGATCTGGCGGTTGTTCACGGGGATCGCTTCGATGACCATCGCGATCAACTGGTGAGCTGGTCGGATTACGAGCAGGAAATTGATCAGTACGGGCTGGAAGTGGAGCTTCCCATCGAACCGAAGGCTCTCAGCCGCCATCTCAAAGATCAGTTGACTCAGGTAAGCCGCTTGGTGGATGCCGCCTTCCCGGACAATACACACGCCGCAATCGAAGACGGTCGCATCGTGATCAAACGCAACCAGAAGCAGGGGTCACCGACCAATTGGCAGGCCCTGGATGACGACATCACGCGGCGGCTTGGCACCCGCAGCATCGTCGACGTACTGGTTGATGCGGAGCGATGGCTTGGGTTACACCGTGAATTCGGGCCACTGTCAGGCTACGAGGGGCGCGTGGAAAATCCCAGGCTACGGTTCATCGCTACGCTCTTCTGCTACGGCTGCAATCTGGGTCCCTCCCAGACGGCGGACTCTATCAAGCAACTGAACCGTCGCCAAGTGGCCTGGCTCAATCTCAACCACGTCACAGAAGATAGACTGGACCGCGCGGTCGTCAAGGTCATCAACGCGTACAAAAAATACGAACTGCCCGGTTACTGGGGCACAGGCCGACGGGCTGCCGCCGACGGCACTAAATGGAACCTCTACGAGCAAAACCTGCTCAGCGAATACCACATCCGCTATGGCGGTTACGGCGGTATCGGTTACTACCACGTCTCGGACACCTACATCGCGCTGTTCAGTCACTTCATCCCCTGTGGGGTTCACGAGGCGGTGTACATCCTCGACGGATTGCTTGAGAACCAGAGCGATATCCAGCCGGATACCTTGCACGGTGATACGCAGGCCCAGAGCTATCCCGTTTTCGGGCTGGCGTACCTACTGGGGATCAAGCTGATGCCGCGTATCCGGAATATCAAGGATCTGAACTTCTACCGGCCCGACAGGCGGTTCCGTTACGCGCATATCGAAGAGCTGTTCAACGGTCATATAGACTGGGCGCGGATTGAACGACACCTCCCGGATATGTTGCGTGTGGCCGTGTCCATCAAGCTTGGTAAAATTACGGCATCAACGATCCTGAGGCGGCTGGGAACCTACAGCCGCAAGAACAAACTGTATTTCGCCTTCCGGGAGCTGGGTAAGGTCGTGCGGACCGGTTTCCTGTTGAACTACATCGACGATGTGGAATTACGTCAGACCATTCACGCCGCAACCAACAAGAACGAGCAGTTTAACGGGTTTGCAAAATGGAGTTTTTTTGGTGGCGAGGGCATCATTGCGGCCAACCTCCGGCACGAACAGCAAAAGGTGGTGAAGTACAACCACCTGGTGGCGAATATGCTTATCTTACACAACGTCGAAGCCCTCAGCCGGGTGTTACGCGATATGGCAGCGGAAGGGATCGCCATCACCGAAGATGTCTTGAAAGCGCTATCGCCGTACCGAACCCGTCATATCAATCGTTTTGGAGATTACACATTGGACTTTAGACGTCCGGTAGGGCAGCAGTTGTTTGATTTGAAACTTGCTGAGCTTACCCCTCAAGGGACGGCCGGTGATCAGGTTAACCCCAAACATGAGCCGAAAAATACGGGCTAAACTACAACTAATTCATTTGGTTAGGGGTGTTTTTAGACTATTTTTCACGTTTGTCTGCCAACCCTCCAATGGACCCGGGAATCAAGGCACTGCAGGAGAGAATCGGTTTTACGGTGACTGAACGCTTCTCCACGCCAGCCGAGGGCGTGACCGGCTATGTTGTAAAGACCGGCGACGGGAAAACCGGAATCCTCTATGGTCTCGGTGACCTCACTTTTTCCGGCGCACTTCTGGAGAGTGATGGCAACGATCTGACCAGCGAATATTCCGCTCGTTATATACCGAAGCCGACGTATGCGTCGGTTGCCGAGCAGCTCTCCCGGGACCCCCATCTGGTGAGCGAGGGCGGTAAAGATGCCCCTGAGGTCTATATCTTCGCGGATCCCAACTGCATTTTTTGCCACAAATTCTGGCAGCAAACCAGGGATTGGGTTGCGGAGGGGAAAGTCAGGTTGCACTGGGTCATGGTCGGGTTTCTCAAACCGTCCAGCCTGGGGCTTTCTGCAGCAATCATGAACGCAGAGGATCGAGCCGCGGCGCTCCAGGTGTTTGAGGAAAACTTCGGAAAAAGCGGTGACGGCCGCGGCATTTCTGAACTCACTCCGATCCCGGCCGACCTTCAACAGGCCCTCGAACAACACGGTCAGTGGATGGCCGAGGCGGGTTTCAGCGGGACGCCAGGGCTGCTGTTCAAGGACACGAGCGGACAATGGCGGGGCCAGACTGGTGTGCCCAGCCAGGAAGCGCTCGGCAGGATGCTGGGAGTCACTGAGTAATGGATCAGCTGCCCTCATTACTCATTGCCGGCCAGATCATGATGGCGGTTATGGCAGGTCTACTGCTCAACCTGACGCCCTGTGTTCTGCCCGCGATTCCCATCAAGGTCCGGACCATCCTGCGGGAGGCGGGCGGCCAGAGGTCCCATCGGGTGCTGGCCGCGTTGGCATTCACGGCCGGAACACTCACCTTTTTCCTGACGCTGGGCGGCCTGACCGCACTGCTGCAGTGGAACTGGGGCACGTTGTTCCAGTCAACGCTATTCGTGGCCGTCCTGGTTGCGTTAATGGTCGGGTTTGCGGTGATTACCTGGCTCGATCTGCCCATCCCCGTCCCGACATTCGCCGCCTCGGCGCATGGCCGGCGTTACTTTGAAGCCTATGTATCCGGGCTGTTGAGTGCGATTCTGGCCGCGCCCTGCGCAGGACCATTCCTCGGTGGCGTTCTGGCCTTTGCCGTTACCCAGCCGACACCGGTCATCATGGGGATATTCGGCAGTATCGGGCTGGGGCTGTCGTTGCCCTACGCGGTACTGATGCTCAGGCCCGAGTGGCTGAGCCGGTTGCCCAAGGCGGGCCCCTGGACCCTGGCCATTCGTGAAGTGCTCGCGCTGATATTGCTGGCCGCCGCCGTCTTTTTCAGCGCGAGCCTGGTGCCCAAAGCGGTATACCCCTGGCTGTGGTGGGCCTGGCTGGCGCTGGTGCTGGTCTGGGGTCTCC
Organism: Marinobacter denitrificans; assembly: GCF_008795955.1. GTDB lineage: Bacteria > Pseudomonadota > Gammaproteobacteria > Pseudomonadales > Oleiphilaceae > Marinobacter > Marinobacter denitrificans. Next base: position 204,455 of record NZ_VMHN01000006.1, on the reverse strand, counting down.
GTCGTTTCGTTCAGGGGAGCGGTGCCGTTCGCGTGATCACTGCAACGGCGACAGGCCTTGCCCTTGCGGTGACAGTGGTATTCGCATCTCCGTTGGGCAGCGGCGAAGACGAACTTGTCTGGCAGCCCTACTCCGCAGAACTCCTGGCGGACACAAAAGCCCGGGACACACCGTATTTGCTGGAGTTCACTGCCGATTGGTGCATCAACTGCAAGGTCCTGGAGCGCACCGTGTATAAAGAGCCCGCTGTGGCTGAAGCCGTAGCGCGGGCCGGCATGGTGCCGATTCAGGTTGATGTGACAGCAAGCGATCCCGAAAAAGACGCATTGTTAACCGCAACGGGAGGGCAGGCTTTACCTTTTGCGGCGATTTTTGACGCTGACGGCACCGTTGTCGCCCGTTTCACTGGGCTATTTGATACCGACAGCCTGGTCGAGGCGATCAACCGCACCGAGAACTCACAACGCTAGCTACTGGAGATGAACCATGACAACCCGAACCAAAGTATTGCTGACCGGCGTAGCGGTTTTTCTGATCGCGATCGCGGCGTTCACGTTGATCGGTACCAATTCCGGAAACGCTCCTGGCTCGGCCCAGACCGAACGAGCCAATTCCGACCCCCAGGCACCAGTTGCCCGCACGGGGTTGGCAGATTCTTCCGATAAGGTCCGCCTCAATCTTGCGGAAGGCGGCAAAGCCCTGATAGGGGAGACCGGTGAAATTATTCTGACACTGGACATTGAATCGGGCTGGCACGTGAACGCCAACCCGGCCTCCTTGGAGTTCCTGATTCCCACCGTCGCCAGTTCTTCGGTCAACGGTCAGTCGCTTGACATCCCGACCCAGTACCCCCGCGGCAGGGTCAGTGACATCACACTGGGTGACACCGCCCTGGAGGTGTACGACGACGGTGCGAGTATCCGGCTGCTGCCAGACGAAAAACAGACCGCCGCGCTGAAAGAGGCAGGCAAGCTAGACATGACGGTACGGGTACAGGCCTGCAGTGACGAGGGCGTTTGCCTGGCACCAGCTGACCTGCCCGTTGCGCTGAATCTGGACGATATCAAGCCACAATAAACCGGGACTCCCTTCGGAAAACAACTCAAATGGAGAATGACTGTGAACAGTGTATTCAGAATTGCTGATTGCCATGGTTGCCCAGGTCAGCACCAATGCCATGGCCCATTCCATGGAAGATGTGGAGGCCTCGTTGAACGAGAAAGAGCGGTATGCCCAGTTTGTGGATCAGCCGGCCCCTGAATTTGATCTTACAGGCGTTGATGGCAATACCCTTGCCCTTGCCGACTTAAACGGCAAAACCGTTGTGCTTAACTTTCTCTACACGCGCTGTACCGAGGCCTGCCCTTTGCATATGAACCTGATCCGGCAGTTGCAAACCGGGGTTGAAGAAGAAGGGCTGAGTGAAGAGGTGGTGTTCATCACCATTGCCACGGACCGGGAAGATGTTGCAGGCACCCGGAGAAACATGCGTGCCTACGGCGAGAATTTCGATCTGAATCCCCGCAACTGGCAATTCCTCTACCGAGCCAGGATGGAACCACCTGAACTGACACCAGAACTTGCTAAAGCCTACGGCGTTCAGTTCAGGGATACGGGTGAGGGTGTACAGGTCCATGGTGTGGTAACCCACGTGATTGACCCGGAAGGGCAGATGCGGGCCCGGTTCCATGGATTGAAATTCAAGCCTGAACACCTGGTGACCTACCTGACGGCCATTGCCAAAGGCCCCAACGCGGCAGCCGATGATGGGTTCTGGGGCCGACTGCACGGGCGAATTGAAGAGCTGTTACAGAGTGAGTAACGCGTGGGGCACCATGCCGGCAACAAACCGACCACTGTAATCAGGAGTAATGTCCAATGAGTCACCAGCGCATATCTGCCGCCCGGGGAATCGCCGTAGTCCTTTTCGCGCTTGCTATTTCCATAGCCGCTCAAGTTATGGCTGCAGGGAAGGTTCCGAAGTCGGTGGGGCCCCAGGGTTTCCTGATCTGGGAGTCCCCTCGCACTCTGCCCGAGCTGGCTTTTCAAGACGAAGTCGGCAGGCCGCTGACACTGGCTGACTTTAAGGGTAAGGCGATATTGCTCAATATCTGGGCGACCTGGTGCCTGCCTTGCCGTGAGGAAATGCCGACGCTGGACTCACTTCAGGCTCAACTGGGCGGCGAGCAATTTGAAGTGGTCCCGCTGTCCGTTGACCACGCAGGCATCAGTGTTGTTGAGAAATTCTACCGGAAAACAGGCATCCAACATCTTCGCCATTATATTGATCCGTCGACACTGGCGACCTCAACACTGGGCATAGAAGGTGTTCCTACAACGCTGCTGATTGATCACGACGGTCGCGAAATTGGCCGTCTGGTCGGTGCCGCGGAATGGGACAGCCCGGCCATGGTGGATTTGATGACCCGCACCATTGAAGGGGTTCCGGACTGACTGGATTTACGCAATTGAAAAGGCAGGTGCGTAATGCTTCAAGCTACTACTGCATGCTTCCTTCGCTGAGCCCGTCGAGAACCCCGCAGGCCTCAATTTCCCGATCATCGTTACAACTCGCTCGCAGCGACACAAGTTGTTTCTCCAGTACCTGCAGATCGGTTATCTGAGACCGTACTTGAGCGATGTGATCATCAAGCAAGGTGTTGATGGCCCTGCAAGGCTGATGGGGCGCGCCCTGATAACGCTGTAACTCGTGAATTTCAGCGAGTGACAGCTCGAGTATTCTGCAGCGCCGGATGAAGGCCAGTCGCTCAACATGCCGTTCAGTGTAAATACGATAGCCGTTGTCCTGACGATCCGGCGGCGGTAACAAGCCCTCTCGCTCATAGAAACGGATGGTCTGGGTGTCGACCCCTACGGACCGTGCCAACTGACCAATGCGCATCGGGTTTCTCCTCAACAGATGGTATCTGCTTTATTGACCTTATAGTGGCTATATGGTTTTAAATCATAATCCGACAATACTCAAGTGGAGCCGTATCATGAGTAAATCCTGTGAAGACGCCTGTGGCTGCGGACTGAATTGAGCGGAGCAAAAAAGCATGAGCCACAGGGTTGATACTGGCTTCGGAGGCGAGAGCATTGGGTGATAAGTACGCGCTACCCTCCACGGGCATGCGCCACAAGGAGCTTCTAACAAGGGGGATAGCTCTACTTGCCGGAGGCGCCATGCCGCTTGCCTTTGCCCCTGTGGGCTGGGCATGGCTTGCAATGATCGCTCTGGCTGCATTTTTTGCCCTGACCGCGCAATCTTCAAAGCGTCAGGTGCTATGGTCGGCCTACCTCTTTGGCCTTGGTTACTTCGGCGTAGGTGTCTCCTGGGTCTTCATCAGCATCAGCCAGTACGGCAATGGCCCTGTGGTGGCGGGGTTAGCCACAGCGGCCTTTGTCTCGCTGCTCGCCCTCTTCCCATGGGGCGTCGCCTATCTCGTGCGCCGCCTGAGACCTGAGATGGATGCGATGGCGCTCTGGCTAGGACTACCGGCGGCATGGGTGTTGAGTGAATGGATGCGCACCTGGTTCTTGACCGGCTTTCCCTGGCTCTTTATCGGCTACAGCCAGACCGACACCACACTCGCCACTATCGCTCCTGTCTTTGGTGTGCTTGGCGTGAGTTTTCTGGTGGCACTGTTCGCCGGCGGTCTTGCGTGGGTTATCTTAGGCCCAAGCCTGCGCCGTGCAGCGGTAGCCGGTGCCGTGTTAATCGTTACTCTCGCTGGCTTGCAGCTCCTGGACCGCGAGTGGACGCAGCCAGCCGCTGACCCTATCGATGTCGCCCTCTTGCAAGGAAACATCGCGCAAGACAAGAAATGGGACCCGGATTACCGGGAAATCACAATTGAGCGCTATCAGGCGCTTACGAAGCAGCATCTCGGGGCCGACATCGTGATCTGGCCAGAAGCGGCAATCCCGATGTGGCATGACCAGGCCAAAGAATATCTTGCTGAGCTTGAGGCGTTAGCCGATCAGGCAGGCACCTTGTTAATGATTGGCGTCCCGGTACGCGAGGCGGATGGCCGCGCCTATAATGCAGTGGTAAGCCTCTCCGATCCCTCAGGCTTCTACTACAAACGCCACCTGGTGCCCTTCGGTGAATATGTTCCGTTTCGGGAGTTTTTGGGTTCGGCCCTCGACGTGCTCGGGGCGCCCATGTCCGATTTTACACCGGGACGGGACGCGCACGTCCTGAATGCAGCAGGGGTGCCCGTAGGGGCACTCATCTGCTACGAGGCGGTCTTTGGTGCTGAAGTCACGGAACTTCTGCCCGAAGCGCAGGTGCTGGTGAATGTCAGTAATGATGCCTGGTTCGGCAGCTCGCTCGGCCCTCTCCAGCACTTCCAGATGGCCCGCATGCGTGCCATCGAAACCGGACGTGACCTACTGCGAGCCACGAACACGGGTATCACAGCAGCTGTCAGCTACGAGGGAAAGATCCTCAAGCGCGCTCCTCAGTTCCGCGTAGCCAGCCTCAGCGTCGAGGTGACACCGCGAACTGGTGCGACCCCTTATGTGCGCTGGAGGGATTGGCCTGTCCTTGGTGTGATCGCACTCGGACTCGGCTTGCTCCTGCTTCTTCGAATTCGCCAGTATCATCGGCTGGGTACATGACGCCCGCCACTCTATAGCGAGCAGATTTTCAATTGGGTGAGGAGGAAGGAATTTGTCTACTTATGGCAATTGGCTCGCAGAGAAAGCCCACGAGCCGAGAAAAACGATGCGCTGGCTGTGGCTCTCGCTCCTGTTACTGCTGGCGGATCAGGCTAGCAAGTACCTTGCCAGTACCATGCTTATGTATGGAGAAAGTGTATCGGTCACGCCCTTCTTCAATTGGGTCCACCGCCACAATACGGGGGCGGCGTTCAGCTTTCTAGCGGATGCCGGCGGTTGGCAGTAGCCGCTTTTCATCGGGCTGGCCTTGGTTATCTCGACGTTACTGGTGTACTGGCTTTGGCGTTCACCGAGCGTACTGAGTTATCGGCTCGCACTCAGCGCTATCCTCGGCGGTGCGTTGGGCAATGTCGCAGATCGCTTACGCTTGGGCTACGTCGAGGATCTTCTCGATTTTCATTATGCCCAGTGGCACTGGCCATCGTTCAACCTGGCGGACGTATGGATCGTCCTCGGTGCTGCCCTCTTTATCTGGGCCGAAATACGACATCAGCCAGGCAGCCGTCGCCGCGGAATCGGCTAGAGTTTTCGCTGACGCACGCTTGGATCCTATCCCAGATATACGCAGCTTCTTTCTCATAAAGCACACAGCAAGCCGGGTTGGTTGCCCATGCAGCATGCAGGTTGATGGTAGCATTTGCGGATGGAAGCGCCGACGCAGACAGGGAACAACACATGATCTTTCGACAACTGTATGAACCCGTATCCAGCACTTACACCTATCTTCTGGGCTGCGAGGAAACCGGACGAGCGGTCCTGATTGATCCGGTTATCAACTCGGTCGAGCGCGACCTGGCAGAGGTATCAAAGCTGGGGCTCAAGCTGGAATACACTCTGGATACCCATATCCACGCCGATCACATCACTTCCGCCCGCGAGCTAAAGCAGAAAGCGGGCAGTAAAATCGCGGCGCCTGCCATGGATTGCCTGCCCTGCACGGACGTAGGAGTTGAGGAGGGGAGGCCCTTTCAGGTCGGTCGGCTCAGCTTCCAGCCGATTCACACGCCGGGCCATACCGATGGCCATTTCGCATACCGTCTGGACGACCGTATTTTCACCGACGACGCTCTTCTGATCGAAGACAGTGCTATTTTTCCTGTACTTGCTGATCTCATAGCGTTTCTGATGCACGACTGCTGCGATGGGCACTGTGCTTATTGCGACAAAGCCATCGAGTTGTTCGCGCAGTGTGAAGGTCGCCCAACCTCATCGGGCACGGTGGACTCCAAGATATGATCAGATTCATCTATTTTGTGGAGTCTAATCTTGTTTGGTTCGTTATCACTTTAGCTGGTTTGGTCTTAGTATTCCCAGGGTTAGGAACGCACCTAGAGCCCTTTATCGGTCCACTGCTCGCGCTGCTGATGCTTGTCATCAGTCTTACCTTCGACGCACATGCCGTTCGAGTGGTCTTTCGCAAACCTTCAAGGCAATTTTTAGCACTAGGTCTGGTCTATGGTCCGATGTCGATTGCCGGTTTTCTGACTGGCCGTTTATTTTTCGGGAACGGACCTCTTGCAGCAGGTCAAACGTTGCTTGGCACATTGCCGACAGATGTTTCGTCTCCGCTGCTGGTATTAATGGCGCGGGGGAATGTTGCCTTAGCAGCCGTTTTTAATGCGGTCAATACAGCACTATCGCCATTCATTGTTCCATTCGTTTTTTTATGGCTGACTGGAATACAGCTGGAAGTTCCTCTCGGGGCAATCATCTTTGAATTAGCCTTGATCGTTCTCGTTCCCACTGTTGTTGGAGTGAGCTTACGCACAGGATTTCCAGATTTTTTTGCACGCCATGATTCAACGTACGCGGGAATTGGATCAATCATATATCTTCTGATACTACTGGCTGTAGTAGGCCCAAACGCAGAAACTATCATTGGTTATGGCTGGTACGCTTTTTTGATTGCTGGAGCAGCCCTGAGTCTTAATCTGATTGGCTACCTGATAGGAATGTCCTCACGGTTGCTAACCTCTGACCGGAAAGAAGTGATTACCTATCTCTTCACCGTGAGCAAAAAAGAATTTAGCATTGCTGCTGCTTTTGTCGCCGCATCTGGCTTACCTTCAGAAATTGCGATTCCTGCCGCATTCTTTGCAGTGATACAAATGATCACTTCACCCATTGCCGCTAAGATCCTTGCACGGCACGGCTTACTACGATTCCGAGCGAGCGATCAGCACTAAGGATCTTGGTATTGTTTCAGCGCCGAATTACCAATGAACTACTGGCAACAGTTGATGCAGCCTTTTCAACGAAACAAGACATGATGAAGTGCTTGCTCTATCTGCCGACTACTCAGGCTCCGTGTTGTCGAAAAACTCCGCCAGGGAGCGGATGTTCAGCACCTACGCAAGTATATTGATCTTTCCACGCTGGCTACCCTAATACTGAGCATACCTGCTTCAGGCTACTACTGCATGCTTCCTTCGCTGAGCCCTTCGAGAACCCCACAGGCCTCAATTTCCCGATCATCGTTACAACTTGCTCGCAGCGACACAAGTTGTTTCTCCAGTACCTGCAGATCGGTTATCTGAGACTGTACATGAGCGATCTGATCATCAAGCAAGGTGTTGATGGCCCTGCAAGGCTGATGGGGCGCGCCCTGATAACGCTGTAACTCGTGAATTTCAGCGAGTGACAGCTCAAGTATTCTGCAGCGCCGGATGAAGGCCAGTCGCTCAACATGCCGTTCGGTGTAAATACGGTAGCCGTTGTCCTGACGATCCGGCGGTGGTAACAAGCCTTCTCGCTCATAGAAACGGATGGTCTGGGTATCGACGCCTACGGACCGTGCCAACTGACCAATGCGCATCGGGCTTCTCCTCGACAAATGGTATCTGTTCTATTGACCTTATAGTGACTATATAGTTTTAAATCATAATCCGACAATACTCAAGTGGAGCCGTATCATGAGTAAATCCTGTGAAGACGCCTGTGGCTGCGACGCAACACCCGCCGAGGGTAATACCGGGTCGTGGGCCTCTGAAGCGTCCGGCAACTGGATCAGTGTGTATACCGTACCGAAGATGGATTGTCCTTCGGAGGAACGGATGATTCGCCTGGCCCTGAACGGTTTTGAAGACATTCGCGGGCTGTCCTTTGAGCTGTCTGATCGGCGGTTGAAGGTTGTGCACGATGGCGAGGCTGAGCCTATCACCGCGAAGCTGGCAACCCTCGGGCTGGGAGCTTCGCTTCAGGAAACGGCCGCTGCCGACCCTGAGTCAATCAAGGCGGTCGGGGGTACGGCTATCTCGGCCGAGCAGGAGTCCGGCACCCTGCGTTGGTTGCTCGGTATCAATGCCGTCCTGTTTGCGGTGGAAATGACGGCCGGCCTGATCGCCCAGTCTACCGGACTGATTGCAGAATCCCTGGACAATTTCGCCGACGCGGCCGTGTATGGGCTCGCCCTGTATGCGGTTGGGCACAGCGTGAAAATGCAGGTGCGTGCGGCGCATCTCGCGGGCGTACTCCAACTGATTCTGGCTGTGGGCGCACTCGCAGAGGTGGTGAGGCGCTTTGTCTTCGGCAGTGAGCCGGAGTCGCTGGCAATGATGGGGATTGCGTTCATCGCATTGATCGCTAACACCACCTGTCTGCTGCTGATATCCAAACATCGGGAGGGCGGTGCCCACATGAAGGCGAGCTGGATATTCTCAGCCAACGATGTGGTCATCAATCTGGGGGTCATTACCGCTGGCGCCCTGGTCGCATGGACTGGCTCCAATTATCCGGACCTGATCATCGGCAGCATCGCGGGGATTATCGTACTCAACGGTGCCAGGCGCATCCTGGCGCTTAAGGGTTAAACAATGTCCATCGTTACCAAAAAACTCTTGCCGTATAGCCTGCTGGCGATTTCGGGCCTGATTGCGGCGTCTGATCAGGTTGTAAAATGGCTGGTCCAGCAGTCAATGGCGTATGGCGAATCGATTCCGGTGACCCCGTTCTTTAACTGGGTTCATGTCTGGAACACCGGCGCCGCATTCAGCCTGTTTGCCGATGGCGGAGGTTGGCAGCGATACTTTCTTATCACAGTCGCGGTAGTTGTCTCGATTGTACTGATCGGGCTGATTCTTCAGTGCCGCCGCAGGGGAGAAGCCATCGCGTACAGCCTTATTCTTGGCGGTGCCGTGGGCAACCTGATTGACCGGATATTTCGTGGCTATGTTGTGGATTCCTTTGATGTCTATTGGCAATCCTGGCACTGGCCAGCCTTTAACCTTGCCGATATCGCCATTGTGCTGGGCACCGTGCTTTTCCTCTATGTCAGTTTCATACCCGAAAAATCGGGCACGAACGTCGAGCTCGATGGATCAGGCTAAAAAACATCTGACAAACGCCTTGACCTTAAAGTTGACTTTAAAGATATCGTCTGTACTGACGAACCGAGAACGACAGCCAAAGCAAAGGAGAATGAAACGATGACATTGCAACTTGGAGAAACCGCTCCCGATTTCACCGTCGCATCCACCGAGGGAAACATTCAGTTTCATGAGTGGCTGGGAGACGACTGGGCCGTGCTGTTTTCACACCCCGCCGACTACACCCCTGTCTGTACCACAGAGCTCGGCGCCTTCGCCAAGCGTAAGGACGAGTTCGCCAGTCGCGGTGTGAAGCTGATCGGGGTCTCCGTCGACCCGCTCGACTCCCATAAAGACTGGGCGAAGGATATCGAGAAAACCCAGGGCAAGGGGCTCAATTTTCCCCTGTTGGCAGACAAGGATCAGGTGGTTGCCGACCAGTACGGAATGATCCATCCAAAAGCCGATCCCAAGGTGACTGTTCGAACGGTATTCATTATCGATTCCGCGAAAAAAATCCGTCTGATGCTGACGTATCCGCCCAGCACCGGGCGCAATCTGGACGAGATCCTGCGCGTCATTGATTCGCTCCAACTGACCGACAACCACAAAGTGGCCACGCCGGTGGACTGGAAGAATGGCGAGGATGTGATCATCGTTCCGTCGCTCTCCAACGAAGAGGCCAAAGAGCGCTTCCCCGACGGATGGGATGAGCAGACACCGTATCTGCGCGTTACCCGCCAACCTGGTCGGAAGTAATAGAGAATTCGTCAGCTGGCCTTGTGGCTGGCTGACGAAGCAATACCTGAGAAACCTTCACCGATAGGTTCGGTCATCGCCGAACCCGCAACCGAACACGGCCCCGAAATGCTTACCCTGACAATCCCTGAAGTTGGTCTCTTCGCGTTATTGATTGCACTTTGCCTGTCGCTGCTTCAGGCGACCGTGCCCTTGCTGGGAGCCGCCACCCGGCGCCCGTTGTGGATGGCATTTGCAGAGCCCATGGCATGGGGGCAATTTGTTTTTCTACTGGTTTCTTATGCCAGCCTGACCGCCAGTTTTCTTCTGGATGATTTCAGCGTGGATTATGTGGCCCGTAATTCCAACTCGATGCTGCCCTGGTACTACAAGTTCACCGCCGTCTGGGGCTCTCATGAAGGCTCGGTGCTGTTATGGAGTCTGATTCTCAGTGGCTGGGGCTTTGCCGTCAGTCTGTTTTCCCGCCAGTTGCCACGGGATATGCTGGCACGGGTTCTGGGAGTTCTGGGTGTCGTCAGCGCAGGGTTCCTGCTTTTCATCGTCGTTACGTCCAGTCCCTTTGATCGCCTGTTGCCGGGCATGCCAGCCGACGGTGCCGATCTGAATCCGTTGTTGCAGGATGTTGGCCTGATCATCCATCCGCCGATGCTTTACATGGGCTATGTGGGTTTTTCAGTGGTCTTTGCTTTTGCCATCGCTGCGCTGATCGAAGGGCGTCTCGATGCGGCCTGGACGCGCTGGGTTCGGCCGTGGACCAACATTGCCTGGGCCTTTCTGACCCTCGGCATCGCTCTGGGTAGCTGGTGGGCCTACTATGAGCTGGGTTGGGGCGGCTGGTGGTTCTGGGATCCGGTGGAAAATGCATCGCTCCTGCCCTGGCTGAGCGGGACAGCGCTGATACATTCACTGGCGGTCACGGAAAAACGCGGCACGTTCAAGAGCTGGACGGCACTGCTGGCGATTTTCACGTTCTCACTCTCGTTACTGGGCACCTTCCTGGTGCGCTCAGGGGTACTGACCTCGGTTCATGCCTTTGCCAATGATCCATCTCGGGGGCTCTTCATTCTGGCGTTGCTGGGAATAACGGTCGGCGTCTCGCTTTTGATCTTTGCGCTACGGGCGCCGCGAATGAGCGCCAATGCGGGCTTTAGCTGGCTTTCCCGGGATGCTCTGTTGCTGATCAACAATATTTTGCTGGTCATCATGACGATCACGGTCCTGATGGGCACCCTGTACCCCTTGATCCTGGATGCACTCGGGCTGGGCAAGGTCAGTATCGGCGCGCCTTACTTTAATAGCCTGTTCGTGCCACTGACCGTCATGCTGTGTGCCTTTATGGGGCTGGGGCCGGTCTCACGCTGGAAGCAGATGCCCGGTCGGGAGCTGTTCCGGCGACTACTGGGGGCGGGCTTGGCCGCACTGGCGATTGCGATATCGATACCGTTTCTTTACAACGGCCAGTGGAATGTCGCCGTGGCGCTGGGGATGGTGGCGGCCCTGTGGGTAGTACTGGCGTTGGTGCGCGACCTGTTTGATAAAGTCCGCAATGCGTCCTCTGCGCTGTCCGGATTGCGTAAGTTGACCCCTTCATACTGGGGCATGGTGGTCGGCCACGTGGGCCTGGCCGTCACCATCGTGGGCGTGGTGATGGTGTCGAACTACGCCATGGAGCGTAATGTGCGGCTTGATATCGGTGAGCAGGTGAATCTGGGCGGGTACGATTTTACGCTGACCGAACTGGGCGAGCGTCGGGGGCCCAACTTCCTCGCCGATACGGCGACCATCGAGGTTGCCCGTGAAGGCCGGATTGTCACCACCCTGTACCCGGAGAAGCGCCTGTACATTGCCCGAGGGCAGCCGATGACCGATGTCGCGCTGCATCCTGGCCTGCTTCGGGACCTTTATGTGGCCATGGGTGAGGAGCTGGACGACGGTAGCTGGGCAATGCGCATACAGGTCAAGCCCTTCATACGCTGGCTATGGCTGGGTGCGCTGTTGATGGCTTTCGGGGGCGTCCTCGCCGTGGCAGACCGCCGCTACCGTCGTCGCCGTGCAGTCGCCGCTAACGGGGAATCGACGGGGCCGACGCGCGAGGTCCGCGCATGATACGCCGGCTGTTGCTGCTGCTTCCTTTTCTGGTATTCGTTGGCCTGGCCTTCTTTTTATACCGGGGGCTTTCGCTGGATCCCAGTGCTCGCGAGTCGGCCTTGTGGGGTCAGGAGTTTCCGTCGTTCACGCTCTCAACGCTGGAGGAACCCGGCGCCGAGGTGGATGAATCCCTGCTTCGTGGCCGGATGTCTCTGGTCAATGTCTGGGCCTCCTGGTGCCCGACTTGCAAGGAGGAGATGCCCCAGTTGCTGGCGCTCTCTGAGCGCGGCGTTCAGATGGTGGGCATCAACTATAAAGACGCCCGCGACCTGGGACGACAGTTTCTTGAAGAGTTTGGAAAACCTTTCGAGGTCAACATCTTCGATCCTGCCGGTGACCTGGGTTTCGAGCTTGGCGTGTATGGCGTGCCCGAAACCTTCTTGGTCGACGCAAACGGTATCGTTCGATACAAGCACGTTGGGTATATCACGCCCGCCCAGGTGGATGAAGTCATGGCGGAGGTAGAAAAATGGCACTAACCCTGAAGAGCCGTTGCTGTGTGGTCATCGTGCTTTTGCTGGCTTCGTTCCAGTCGATGGCGGACACGGCAATCGATGCGCGTCATTTCGAGGATCCGGTGATGGCGGAGCGTTATCGCGACCTTACGGCGTCTTTGCGGTGCCCTAAATGTGATGCGCAAGCCATCGACAGTTCCAATTCGCCGGTGGCGGCGGACATGCGGGAGCGGGTAGCGCTGATGCTTCATGAGGGGCGTGCGGATAAGGAGATCCTCGATTTCATGGCTAATCGTTTTGGCGAGTTCGTTCTTTACAATCCGCGCCTTGACGGGCGCACGTGGCTGCTGTGGGCGTTGCCGGCGGCGTTGGTAGTGGGTGGTGGCCTGGTTGTGATTGCGTTTGTCCAGGCACGCAGACACCGGCGAGTTCGGCCGCTATCCGAGGAGGAGCGTGCCCGCCTGTCCTCTTTGATTCATCGTCATCGTGAGAGGTCGGAATGACTATGCTCTGGTTAAGTATCGGCACACTGTTGCTTATAGCGCTGTGGTTCCTGAGTCTACCGTTACGGCGAGCAAGGGCGATCCATGACTGGCAGCAAGGGTTTGAAACGGATGACCGCGCGGAGGAGCAGAATCTGGCCGTGTATGAGCGTCGGCTTGCGGCACTGGAAAGCGCCTGCGAGCGCGGCGAGGTTGACGTCGCACGCTTTGAAGAAAGCCGTCACGAGCTTGAACGCAATCTTCTGGAGGACACCGAGGCCCGTCGTCGCGTGCCTCTCAGGAACCCGCTGGCAGGACGTTTTGTTATCCCTCTGGTGATAACGGCATTGATTGCCGCCACCGTAACCGGCTATCGATGGGTGGGCGCCAATGGCGATCTGGCTCTGTATGCCGTGGTGCAGGAGGTTCTTAACTCTCCCGGTGCCTCACCGGAGAACCTGATTGTCCGGCTCGAAGAGCAGGCCGAGAGTCAGCCGGATAATCCCAAGGTCTGGGCTTTGTTGTTTCCGCTGTACCAGAAGGTCGGTCAGCCAGATCGGTCGATTCGCGCCCTGGAGCGATTGATCGAACTGGAAGGCCGCCGAGCCGATCTTCTGGCCCAACTGGCTCAGTTGAAATTCTATGTGGCCGGAGGCAGCCTGACCTATGAAGTTCAGGCGCTGGTAGATGAAACACTCGATAAGGATCCGCGTCAGCCGACAGTGTTGGGCATGCTGGGGGTTGAGGCTTTCGACGATGGCCGCTATGAACAGGCGATCGGTTACTGGCGCCGAGCGTTGGCTGGCTTCGAGGATTCCGCCTCCGCAGAGGTCATTCGTAAAGGTATCGCTGTTGCCAGGCAACGATTGGAGGAGACAGCCAATGGAGCGGAACGTGTTACTGATTGAAACCCTAACGCACGTTCACACACGAAATCAGGGAAGCTTATGCTTCAGTATCCTCAAATAGACCCGGTAGCCATTGCACTGGGCCCACTGAAAATCCATTGGTACGGCCTGATGTACCTTGTCGGTTTTCTCGCGGCCTGGTGGCTGGGGCGTCGTCGGGCTCATCGACTCGGGTTGAACGCAGACGCTGTTGAAACATTGATTTTCTACTGTGCGATGGGCGTCATTCTGGGTGGCCGCGTCGGTTACGCGCTCTTCTACGGTTTTGACAAGCTGGCAGACAACCCGCTCTGGCTGCTCAAGATCTGGGAAGGGGGCATGAGTTTTCACGGCGGCTTGACCGGCGTCCTGATTGCAGCCTTGGTCTTCGCCCGCAAGCAGAACCTGCGGTTTTTCCAACTCACGGATTTTATAGCGCCACTGGTGCCAATTGGCCTGGGGGCGGGGCGCCTTGGCAACTTTATCAACCACGAGCTCCCGGGGCGGGTCAGCGACGTGCCCTGGGCCATGGTGTTCCCGAATATGGGGTCGGCGCCACGTCACCCGTCGTCATTGTACGAGTTTGCCCTGGAAGGTGTTGTGCTGTTTGTGGTGCTGTGGTGGTTCTCACGCCACCCTCGTCGGATGGGCGCAACGTCCGGCCTGTTCCTGTTGCTCTACGGAATTTTCCGTTTTGCGGTCGAGTTTGTTCGCCTCCCCGACCCGCAACTGGGGTTCATTGCCCTTGACTGGGTGACCATGGGGCAGTTGTTGACCTTGCCGATGATCCTTGGAGGCCTTGGGTTAGTCGCTTGGTCGAAAAGCCAACCGATCAATAACGTAAAGGTGGCGACGGGCGGATAAAGGTCGACTTCATTTATGCAATAACAAATTGAGAGAGTTTCAGAGTGGTCATGCTGGCGTTTTCTCCTCTGATATATCGGGATCTGTTTCATGCGAGCGATGTGGGCACGATGAAAGTCAATGAAATTGCAAACTTGGCGGATGTCTCTCCGGACACCGTTCGTTTCTATAACCGTGAAGGGTTACTTCGGCCACGAAAAGATCCCCGAAATGGCTACAACTTGTATAATTCGGAAGACCTGTGGCGCTTACGGTTTGTTCGCGTGGCAAACAAGCTGGGATTCAACCTGCGTGAAGTCAAAGTCATTCTAAGTCATGGGACGGAGGGTGGCTTGGCTGGCAGCGACCTGAAGGAGCTATTCACAGACCGCCTTTGCAGACTGGATCAGGAGTTAAAGGAGCTCAAGAGACTTCGTGACGACATGAAAACTACAGTCCAGGTTTGGAGACAGATGCCTGATGGAGCCCCCAATGGCCATTCTGTCCAGGATCGGCCTTGAGCGTCCGGAACTATTCCGCTACCACGAGACGTTCACGCATTCTGCTTGGATGACTCCCGAGATCCAGGCACGAAACGAAAGCCGAGCCGCAAATCTTTTGAATGCAGTTGATCAGGGAAAGCAATCCGGGCTGATCAAACCGGTACCTTTTCCACTTCTCGAAACGTTTATGTTCCGCCCGATTTACCACCTCGTTCAACGATGCCTGCAAGGGTCGTTCGAAGGTACCGATGAGCATATCGAATTAGCGTTTAATATGGCTTGGGATGCGGTTGCCGATCGTCGGAATACCTAATTTTTTCTGGAGAGTGACGCGTTATGAAATTCAAGATGGTCAGTACCGCCATGCCCTTGAGAGGCCTACAAGCGCTTGCAATGCTTTCGAGCCTCCTGGTGATGGGATGTTCGGCGGAGGCGCCCCCTCTGACACAGCAAACTGTCTACCCGGTAAAGCTCATGACGCTGGAGCAGGCGCAGTCAGGCACGCTCAATCAGTATCCGGGCAGAGTCTCGGCGTCTGACCATTCAGAACTCTCTTTCAGAGTGGGAGGAGAGCTGACGGAGCTGGCCGTTAAAGCAGGCGACACTGTGGAAAAAGGGGAGGTCGTTGCCCGCCTGGACGATCGGGACGCAAGAACCCGCCTGGAAAACGCCCGGTCAAATTTCAATCTGGCACAGGCCACCTTCGAGCGAATGCGAATATCGTTGGAGCGCCAGGCCATCAGTCAGGCCCGTTTCGATGAGGCCGAGGCCGAGTACCTCTCTGCCAGAGCGCAACTGGCCAGCGCGGAGGACCAACTTTCCTATACCGTTCTCAAAGCGCCATTTGATGGCGTCATTTCACGGGTGCCGGTGGATGTCTTTCAGGTTGTATCAGCGCAGCAGGCCATTGCCGAACTGCAACGGCCCGGCTCTATCGACGTCTCGTTCCAGATGCCTGAACAACAGGTCCGCCGCCTTCAACCACAGAGATCCAGGAACGTTCGCGCCAATGGCAACACTATCGCGTGGGTACAGTTTCCCGAGCTTCCCGATAAACGCTACGCCGCGAGCTACAAAGAGCATGACAGCAATGCCTCTCAGGGGTCGCTCAGTTATGAGGTTACCGTAACGCTCCCTGAACCCGAGGACATCACAGTGCTTTCGGGGATGAGCGCGACCGTTCTGCTTGATTACGGCACATTGGCTGGAGAGAGCGCCCCGTCGTGGCTGATACCAACCGCGGCGCTTGTAACACCTGACGCAGAACCCGGCACTAGCGTGGTTTGGCGATACGTGGCTGCTGCCGATGGTGAGAATGGCGATAACACGGGCAGCGTCGAGCCGGTGGATGTCGAGCCGGGTAAGAAAATGAACGATGGCGTGCTTGTTCGGGGAGAGCTCAGCCCGGGCGACAGAATCGTGGTTGCCGGCGCTCACCGGATGAACAGGGATCGTTCGGTCCGTCCCTGGGAAAAAGAGGGCGGGCTCTGAGATGGTCGATTATTTTCTTGATCGGAAGTCCATCAGCTGGATGGTCACGCTGTTGCTTGGGGTTGGGGGCATGTTCGCGTTTCTGGGTCTTGGCCAGCTTGAATTCCCGGAGTTCACGTTACGTTCCGCCTTGGTGACCACCCAATATCCCGGAGCAACGCCTCTTGAAGTCGAGGAGGAGGTTACGCTGCCTCTGGAAAAAGCGATCCAGCAGATGCCGGGCATCGATGACATTACTTCGGTGAACTCGGACGGCTTGTCGCAGATTACTGTCCAACTCAAGAAGACGGTCAGAGAAGGGGAGTTAGACCAGTATTGGGATATCCTTCGGCGAAAGATTAATGATGCCCAGCCTGGTCTGCCACCAGGCGTGAACACGTCCATCGTGAACGATGACTTTGGCGATGTCTTCGGCCTGCTGCTCACGTTGCGTGGTGACGGCTACTCGCTGAAAGATCTTGGTGACCATGCGGATCTCATTCAGCGAGAACTGCGATTGTTGGAGGGCGTCGCAAAAGTCAGTATCGGTGGTCGTGTCGACGAGCAGATGATCGTGTCACTGGACCGTGACCGTATGCGTGCTCTTGGCATCTCGCCAGAATACCTGGCAAGCCTTCTGAATGCGCAGAATACGGTGGGCAACGCTGGCCACCTGCGCAGTGAAGGGCTGTCGTTATCCGTTCAGCCAACCGGTCAGCTTGATTCCGTTCAGGCACTTGAGCAACTGGCAGTTGGAAGCGCTGATTCGGGTATTATCCGGCTCAGCGATCTGGCCGAAGTTCGCAGGGTGACCAATGACTCACCCGCCTTGCTTTACCACTCTGACGGATTGCCTGCTTTGACCATCGGCGTGTCATTTGCAGAGGGCACCAACGTTGTTGATGTAGGTGAGAGTCTCAATGAGGCTTTGAAACGCCTGGAAAAACAGCAACCCATCGGCATGACACTGAACACAGTGTATAACCAGCCTGAAGTAGTCGAGGAGGCAGTATCTGCTTTTCTCATGAACCTTGCTCAGGCGGTGGGCATTGTCATTATTGTGCTTTTGCTGTTCATGGGGCTGCGAAGTGGCCTGCTCATGGGGCTGATCCTGCTGATTACCATCATGGGTACATTCGTGCTTATGGCAATACACGGTATTCAGCTCCAGAAGATTTCATTGGGTGCGCTGATCATTGCGCTGGGGATGCTGGTCGATAATGCCATCGTCGTCACCGAGGGCATGATGATTGGCCTTTCCAAGGGCAAGTCCAAAAGGCAGGCAGCCAAAGAAGTGGTCTCGCAGAACCGGTACCCGCTGCTCGGCGCTACCGTGATTGCCATTACGGCCTTTGCTCCTATCGGCCTTTCACCAGACACCACCGGAGAATTCATTGGCTCCCTGTTCTGGGTTCTGTGCTACTCGCTTTTCCTGAGCTGGCTGACGGCACTCACTCTGACCCCGTTTTTCTTTGATATGTTCTATCCCGACAAGCTCGAGAGTGTCGGGCAGTCATCCGATAACGACCCCTATAAGGGAATTGTTTTCGTCGTCTTCCGCCGCCTGCTGACCTACGCGATTCATTATCGCTTCGTGACATTAACACTTGCGATCGCGCTTCTGGCTGGGGTTCTATCGTTCTCGGGACAGGTTAAGAATGCTTTCTTCCCGAATGCCACAACGCCACTCTTCTTTGTTGACCTTTGGTTGCCCGAGGGCGCCGACATCTTGCAAACCGAAGAGACCGTAAAGCGGCTGGAATCGCGCGTGAATGACATGGACCAGGTCGTTCAGGTGACCAGTGTCACCGGTGGCGGAGCCCAGCGTTTTACGTTGACGTATTCACCGGAGCAGCGATACGCCAGTTTTGGCCAATTGATCGTAGAGACCCGGGATAAGGCGTCGAGAGAGGCCCGTATGGAGGAAGTCATTGAGCAACTGCGTACAGACTTCCCGAACGTGCATTACAAAGTGCAGGCTTTGCAGGTGGGGCCCTCAGCCAAAGCCAGTCTTGAAGCTCGTATCTTTGGAGAAGATCCCGAAGAACTCCGGAAAATCGGTGTGCGCGTGCAGGCAATTTTTGAAAATGAACCTCTGGCCGACAGCGTGCGCTTGTCCTGGGGTAATCGGGAAGCCGTGATCGTACCGGAGTTCCTCGAAGAACAGGCCCGGCGCCTTGGCGTATCTCGCGAATCACTGCACCAGGCGTTGTTGCTGAATAATCAGGGGCAGCAGGTTGGAGTGTACCGTGAGGGGAGCGACCTCATTCCGATCATTATGCGGTCAAGAGAGGAGCAGCGTTTTGACATCGAAAACCTTACCTCGATCAATGTCTGGAGTGAAGAGCAGGGCCGCTATGTCAGCGCGGGCAACGTCATCAATGCCATCAATACGGAACTGCGGGATCCGTTGATAAAACGCAGAAACAGGGAGCGGATGTTGGCGGTTTATGCCGAACCCATGCCTTTGTCGGGGGAGACGGCGGCGAGTGTGCTGGAGAGGATCCGCCCGCAGGTCGACGCGCTGGAGCTTCCCCACGGCTATTCGATTGAGTGGGGTGGAGAGTACGAGACCTCATCCGAAGCTCAGACTTCGCTTTTCTCCTCGCTGCCTCTTGGACTGCTGGGGATGTTCATTATTTCGATGCTGTTGTTCGGTAGCTTCCGACAGGCTCTGTCTATCTGGATGATTGTTCCTCTCATGATGATTGGAATCATTGGTGGACTGGTATTGCTCGGCGCGCCTTTTACATTCATGGCGCTGCTCGGGACTCTGAGTCTGATCGGTATGGTACTGAAGAATGCCGTTGTGCTGGTTGAGGAGATCAATATTCAGTTAGAACAGCAGGATGATGCATTCACTGCGGTGGTTGAGGCCGCGGTAAGCCGGGTACGACCTGTGCTTATGGCGGCCGTAACCACCATGTTGGGAATGATTCCTCTGTTCAGCGATGCCTTCTTCGCGAGCATGGCGGTGGTTATCGTGTGCGGTTTGGGTGTTGCAACGGTATTGACGTTAGTGGTGCTGCCAGTGGTGTACTGCACGTTAATGAGAATTTCTTATCATCAATAACGCACCCGCTGTTTTTCAGGCGTCTTTTTTTCCTCCGGACAAGCGATCCGGAGGAAAAAAGCCTCCGGCAATCATTGCATTCATCAGTTCGCCTACTTTTGCACGCAGGTCATCCCTCAACAACCTCATTGCCGGCGTTATTGACTGTCGGGTAGGACAAATCAGCCACAGCTCGGATACCGGCGGCGCATAGTCCGGCATGATTGTGGTGACACGGCCTGCAAGCAGATCATCCGACATATCAAGACACGATTTTATCGCAAGACCGCGACCAGCGACGCACCACCGGCGAACCAGATCGCCATCGTTTGAGGCGCGATCGCCCGTCATTTTGACTCGATATTCCTCGTCTCCCCGTTTGAACGTCCAGAGGTCAAATGGGATGTCCTGCAACTGATAGAACAGTCCGTTGTGGTTCTCAAGGTCATCAGGATGAATGGGGCGACCATGACGCGAAAGGTAATCAGGAGATGCGCAAAGCAGGCGCGGCACATCGCAAATTTTGAAGCCATACAGGTTGGTGTCACTGGGCGCGCCGTAGCGAAGCGCCATGTCGACCGAATCCCGGTAAAAGTCCACGTTGGTGTCAGTAATCTGAACTCTGAGATTCAAACCTGGATGCGTTGCCATCAATTCGTCGATCCAGGGCACAACGCGGTAGCTGACCGAGCAATGACCACACCGGGTTGCGCAATAGGGCGTCACTGGGCGATGTGCCTGTTTCGCTAAGCGCTGTTTCCAGGTTGATGGATGGCAGCATGTCCTTGTAGGCAACGGACGTTCGAAAATCATTTGCCCTGATAGCCATATAGGCCGCTTTAAGGTCCGGGCGACGCTGCAATGTTTGCTCTGCAAGGTCGGACAGGGGTAAAAGAACCTGCGGATAGTCGGCGGAAATGACCGTGCTAGCCTGGCTTCGCCCGAGCAACAGGTTCAACGCCCTTTGCTGTTGCTGCAGGGATTCCTGAACTGCAATCAATGTCGCCCTGGCACTGGCCGCAGAGCTTTGGGCGCTGTCCAGATCTTCAAGGTCACCCAGTCCCGAGCGGTAACGCTGAAGAATCCACTGTTCGTTTTTTTCCAGCTCCGCGCGTTGCTTTTCGATGGCAACGGAGCGATTCAGATTCACCAGTTTCAACCAGCCCTGCATGACCTCGGCTGCGAGCGTATCCCGCGCAGCTTGGTAGAGAGCCAGCTGTTCAGCAACGTCACTGGCGGCAGCCGACGCCTCATCAGAAATCTTCGACCACAAATCCAGCTCCCAGCTGATGCTGACGGTGCCGGTGTAGGCAGTATCTAGACCGTCAGTGTTATTCGCGACGAATCCAGCCTCGACGTCGGGGAGTTGATCCGCCTGAGTCGCTCGGTATTGAGCACGGAGAATTTGGAGTGAAAGCCGTGTTTGCTGGAAATCAGGATTGGCCGCGCGCGCTTCGACAATAAGCGCGTCCAGGTCATGGCTGTTGACCAGCTCATTCAGGTAGGCTGTTTCGAGACCAACCTCCATCTCAAACTTGGAGACGACGTTCTGACGCTCGGAATCGGCCTGAGCGAGATAGTCCGTTCTCGTGGACAACGAACTGCAGCCTGCAATAACCAGGCAGCATAAAGCAGTCAGCACTACTTTCGAGCAGGGCAAGCGATACATAGGTAAAGTCCATTCGGGCGCGGTCAAATCTGCGGTAAACGACGGGATACAGACTATCTAGGAGGTGGTTAATGGAGGGTTAAGACCTTCATGGACCTGCCTATTATCTACGGCGACGACCAATGGATGCTCCATGAAGAACAGGGCCATGCGCGTGTCACGAAGACCAAAGAAGCATTCGAAGCAGCCGCCGCCCCGACGTGGCGGAAGAGTACAAGAACTACTGCGGTGAAGGACGCATAAAATGGCTTAAAAACGGCGAACCTGTCACTCCGCATGTTGCTGAGCGCCGCGAACAGGTAGAACAGGTTGGTGTTCTTCGACAGGCTGCGATCGCGGACTTTGGCATAACTTAACTGCCGCTTGATGGTGCGAAAGGGATGCTCCGAGTTCAAAAAGTCCGTCAACTGGACCAGAGTGTTCCAGTGCAATTCCACGAATCGGCCCGTTAGGCTGGCGCTATCTTCCAAGCTGAATGTTCGCTTTGCGACCTTAGCGCCCTCAATGAATCTTCTTTTCTAAAGGTGTTTTGGGTTTTTCAGTGCAAAGGTCAGATTGCGATCGCGCCAATTTCCTTCCGAATTAGTGCGGACACGCCATGGACACAATTTGGACACAAGCTCAATTTCATGTGCTAAACAGGACGATTTTAAAAGCAGGGCAAAGGTCACTGCCCGATTAGAAGCTTGGAAAAGTGCAGATTCGAAGACTGAGTGTGACTGGGAAAGATTGCAGCGTGTAACGTGTTGATCTGCCATAAAAATGGCCCGCCCGAGAGGATTCGAACCTCTGACCTCTGCCTCCGGAGGGCAGCGCTCTATCCAGCTGAGCTACGGGCGGGTATCGGAATCAATGCGATGGCATCAATTTCGAGTGCGCAATCTTACGTGTGATGGGGTGCTCTGTCCAGCCCTCTCGGCTCTGGTTTGGCCAGTTTAAGGGTTCAGGCTGAATCAGCCTCTGCCCTGGGATTTCTGGGGTAGTACCGTTCCGGCAGGCGTTCGATGTGGGGGAAGAAGCGGGTGTCCTTGTAGGGCATTTTCATGAAGCCAGAAACGCCCAGGCCGGTGATTTTGCTCACCGAGGAGAGGATTTCGTCCAGCAGACGTGAAAACTCGCCTTCCCGGTCCGGATCCAGCAGCCGGTAGTGGCTGTGGATCTTGAGGTGGCGGGGCAGGGCTTCGAAGATGATCATGCCGGTGTGATGGATGTCGTTGAGGGATTCCAGCGCCGTGATAATAGTCTGCGGCAGCACCAGAAACTCTTCCGGATCGGGGCCATCCTCGAAGTAGGAGTGTACCCGGGATTCGTCTTCCACCTCCGGCGCCGCGCTTACCTCGTACCGCAGTTGCATGCCGGGTTCCGGCACGAACGGCTGGACTGGTTCATCGCGGTCGATGTGCAGGGTGTTGCGGGCGTTGAACAGGCAGCTTTTGAAGATGCCCTGGCGGTAAATGGCCTGGGCCAGGTAGACCATGTTGTTGACGGCCCGGATGAAGGCATTCTTCAGTTTGGGGTCGTGCAGGTTCAGTGATGTGTCTATGTACACGCCGTCGCTTTCCCAGCGCACGGCGAGGCCACCTTCCACGGGATATCGGCCCAGCCGGCTGACCGCAGCGAGAAACGCCTTTTCCGTCTCCCCCATCCCTTGCATGAAGTTTTTATAGTAGCGGTCAAGCTGGACGTCGTTGACGTCGTTGAGGGTTTCCGGGGCACCTTCCTGTCTCAGGAAAGATTTGCGGGAACCGTACACCACGGTGTCGATTTCGTGGTCTGATGGGCGTGTCCAGACCGGCACCAAAGGGGTCACCGGCGGCTCCGGCAGATCGATCATCACCGTGCGCGCCATCCTGGGCATTTCGCTCAAATAGTAGTCGCCGGCTTCCCGGCGGGTCTCCGGGTCCGGAGCCAGCATGCCGTCGAGCATGCGGGCGAATTCCATCGGAAGCCCGAGGGAGGTGGCGGGAATGGCCTGGTGGCCAAAGCGGCACGACTGGCCCGAAGCCAGCGCATAAAGCGTACCGGCCGCGCCCTGTTCGTCAAAGCGGGGAGACGACAGGCCGCCGTTCAGCTGTTCTTCTCCTATAAAGTAGACATCCCCCAGCCTAGCGTTGGTCTGTTGCAGGTTGTCCGACATCAGCTCCATGACATTGGTGGTGAGGAACTGCTGGTTGGCGTCGAGCTGTGCGAACACCGACGAGCCCCAGTCGATCAGGGCGATGTTCTCGGTGCTGGCGTCGAACACCAGGTTCGACGGTTTGATGTCGCCGTGCACGATAGGGCGCCCGGCGGGGCCGTTCTCCCGGCGCAGGTTGCGCAGGATGTCTGCAAGCTGGTCGGCGATGCGCATCACCACCCGCGGTTTGAGGCGGCCCTCACGCAAAGAGACTTCTTCCAGGTTAAGGCCGGCCGCCCGTTCCATCACCAGGATGGGCTGGTTGTGTGCCCGCTGGTAGGCGATCAGCCGGGGCACTCTCGGGTGCCGGACCTGCTCGAGGATGTAGGCTTCGTCCTCCAGGCGGTCCTGCAGGTGTTGTGGCAGGTTGATGCGGGTGAATTTGAAAACGTGCTCGGGACCGCTGTGGTCCGGGCTTGGCAGGCGGCCTGCGAACACGAAGCCGTAGGCGCCTTTGCCAATCAGTTCTATGTCCAGGTAACCCAGTTGGCGGAGTTGGGTGGCACACAGTGCCACCCAGTCCTTGAGCTTCTTGGCATCATCATGGCTGAGCAGGTAGATCGACTGCTCTTCAGGTATGTAGAACTGCTGCAGTTGTGTCTTCTGCTCAGCCATGATGCCCCGTCAGCCCAGGTGCAACAGCATGGATTGCGGCGACTCCAGGTAGCCCTTCCAGCGATTGCAGAAGCGCGCTATGGTGCCGCCATCAATGATGCGATGGTCCCCCGCCCAGCTTACGGTCATGATGGCCCGTTCCACCACCTGGCCGCTGGCGTCGAAACGCGGCAGCTTCTGGGTGCGGCCAAGAGCCACAATCGCCACTTCCGGAGCATTGATGATAGGCGAGGCGTAGGTGCCCCCCAGTGCACCAATATTGGAGATGGTGATGGTGCCGCCCTTGAGGTCCTCCTGGCTTACCCTGCCCGAGCGGGCCGCCTCGGTCAGACGGGCCACTTCATCGGCAATGCCCAGCAGGGTCAGGCTCTCAACACCTTTGACATTGGGAACCATCAGCCCGGCCCTGCCGTCCACCGCCATGCCGATATTGCAGTTGGGCAGGTAGTGAATCTCGGAAATGTCTTCGTTAACACGGCTGTTGAGTACCGGGAACTCCTGAACCGCCAAAGCCATCGCCTTCATGACGAATGGCATCAGTGTCAGCCGTGAGCCACGGGCTTCGGCTTCCGGTTTGAGCTGTTCCCGCAGCTTCAGCAGGTCAGTAACGTCGATGTCTTCGCTGTAGATGAAGTGGGGGATCGTGGTTGCCGACTTGACCATGCTGCGGGCCATCGCCGCTTTCATGCCCTTGATCGGTTCGATCCGTACTTCCTGCTCACGCTCCGGCATTCTGCGCCCGCTGCTCTGAATGGCTTGCTGCGATTCCCCAGCGCCTTCATGGCTCTGCGGAGGAGCAGTGGGCTTATCGAGGTGGGCAAGCACATCGGCCTTCAGTACCCGGCCATCCTTGCCGGAACCGGCGATGTTCGCCAGGTTGAGGTTGTGCTCACGCACCAGGCGGCGCACGGCAGGGCTGGCGGGAATCCGTTGCCGGTTTCCTGTTGAGACCGGTTTTTCGGTGGCCGGGGAGGGTTCCGGTGCCGGCTTCGAAGTAGCTTTTGCCTCGGTGGGCTCGTCACGGTCGCGAGGAATAAACGCAAACAGTGGGGAGTGCACCCGGGCCATCTCCTGCTGCTTATGGTAAAGCTTGGTGACGCGGCCAGCCTTGGGCGCGGTAATCTCGACCATGGCTTTGTCCGTCATGACATCGACTACCGGCTGGTCTTCCTCGATCTCGTCACCTTCGGCGACGCGCCATTCCACCACCTCACACTCAACGATGCCTTCGCCGATATCGGGAAGGATAAAGTCTTCAGTCTCGTCGTCATTGGCGGTAGTGGTGCCAGAAGTTTCATGCACAGGCTCTGCTTCCCTGGTGTCTGCGCCGGCTTCTTTCGATGGGGCTTGAGGCGCTGTCTCCTGATCGCTGTCACCGCCTTCTTCCACCAGTTCGAACAGCGGAGCGTGAACCTTCGCGATGTCGCCTTCCTTGTGATACAGGCGGGTTACCTTGCCCCTGTACGGCGCGGGAATTTCCACCAGCGCCTTGTCGGTCATCACCTCGGCAACCGGCTGGTCTTCTTCGATGATGTCGCCTTCGCTGACCAGCCATTTGACCAGTTCGCACTCCACGATACCTTCGCCGATATCGGGCAGTATAAAATCACTCATGATTGCTCTCCTGTCCTGATATCAACCTAGAATTCCACGCTCGACCTGATGGCCTCATAGACCTTCAGGTGATTGGGCAGGTGCTCTTTTTCCAGCACCAGCGGGAAGGGGGTATCCATCCCGGTCACCCGAGCGATCGGGGATTCCAGGTACAGGAAGCAACGCTCCTGTATCGTCGCCGCAATTTCGCCGGCAAAACCGCCGGTCAGCGGGGCTTCATGGGTCACCACCAGGCGCCCGGTTTTGAACACCGAGTTGGCGACGGTTTCCACATCCCACGGCAGAATGGTTCTCAGGTCGATGACTTCACAGGAAATGCCTTCTTTTTCCGCCATTTCGACGGCGTGTTCAATCACTTCCATCTGTGCGCCCCAGCCCAGCACGGTGACATCCGTGCCTTCCTTGAGCACTTCGGCTTCGCCCAGTGGCAGCCGGTAGTCTTCATCCGGCACGTCGCCGACGGAAGCGCGGTACAGCCGCTTGGGCTCGAAGAACAGGGTAGGGTTCTGGTCGTGGATGGCAGCCAGAAGCAGGCCCTTGGCCTGGTGCGGATTGCGCGGCACCACGATCTTGAGCCCCGGTGTGTGGGCAAAATAGGCTTCCGGTGACTGTGAGTGATAAAGCCCGCCGGCAATGCCGCCGCCATAGGGTGCGCGAATGGTCAATCCGCCCACATTGAACAGGTTGCCGGAGCGGTAACGGAACTTGGCCGACTCGTTCACGATCTGGTCAAAGGCGGGGAAGATGTAATCGGCAAACTGTATCTCTGCGACCGGCACAGAACCCTGGGCCGCCAGGCCGTTGGCAAAACCAATGATGCCCTGTTCAACCAGTGGTGTGTTGAAGCAGCGGGCTTTGCCGTATTTCTGTTGTAGGTTGCTGGTGGCCCGGAAAACGCCGCCGAAGATGCCCACGTCCTCACCGAAACACAGCACCCGTTCGTCGGCGGCCATGGCGGTATCAAGGGCGTTGTTAATGGCCTGGAGCATATTCATCTGTGTCATCTCAGGCGCCTCCCTTAGCGTGTTCTGCACTCTTCGGGTACGCGTCCGGGTGCCGCCGGATATGCGCCTTGAGCCTGTCGAACTGTTCAGCCAGACCCGGTGGCACTTCGTCATAGACGTCGCTCACCAGGGTATCAAGCGCAGGTGGTGGCCGTTTCTGCGCCCGCTTCATGGTCTCGAGAACCTCGCGGCGCATGTTCTCCTGCAGTTTTTTCTCGTCGTCTTCGGTCCACCATTTCTTGCGCTCGAGCCAGAGGCGCATGCGCAGGATCGGGTCTTTCTCGCGCCACACGGCTTCCTCGTCCTTGCTGCGATAGCCGGACGGGTCGTCGGAAGACGAGTGGGCGGCAAGGCGATAGCTCATGGCTTCAATCAGCACCGGGCGATTGTGCTCCACCGCCAGGCTGCGTGCTGCTTTGGTGGCCTCGTGCATGGCGAGAATGTCGTTACCATCGACACGGATCACGTCCATCTTGTAGCCATAGGCTCTGGGTGCCACCCCGTCGGCGGCGAACTGCTCGGCGGCCGGAGTGGATATGGCGTAGCCGTTGTTGCGGCACAGGAAAATCACCGGAACGCGATGGACAGCGGCCATGTTCAGGGCGGCGTGGAAATCCCCTTCCGAGGCGGCGCCTTCACCGAAATAGGTAATAGTACAATGGCCCTCGCCTGACATTTTCTGGCCATAGGCGTAGCCGGTAGCCTGTGGAATCTGGGTGGCCAGGGGCGATGATATGGTCATGTAGTTCAGCTTGGCGGAACCGTAATGAACGGGCATCTGGCGCCCTTTACCATAGTCCAGTTCGTTGCCGAACAGCTGGTTCATGAATTCGTCGATGGTGAAGCCGCGGTAAACCAGGGAGCCCTGTTCGCGGTACTGCGCCATGATCATGTCGCCGTCATCCAGCGCGGCGGTACTGCCGATAACGGCGGCTTCCTCGCCGGTGCACTGCATGTAGAAGCTCAGGCGTCCCTGCCGCTGGGCAGCGAGCATGCGTTCATCAAGAATCCGGGTGGTGACCATCGCGCGGTAGATGCGCAGGGCTTTCTCTTTATCGAGATCAGGGGCTTTGGCTCCCTTATAGAGCGAACCGTCCTGCTTCAGTAACTTGAAGGTGGGAATACGGAATTCCGCACCGTCGGTAAAAACCGGGGAATAAACAACTTTGGCTTTTGTTGTTGTCATAATCCTCTTCCTGGGGTGGTGGCCTGAGGAACAAAACACCCCTTGTGAGGGTGTCGATGCTTTTTTGAGTATAGCCAATCTCTCGGAACCTGGTGCGGCCCCGGTCAACATCGGCTAAAGTTTACCTTAACGTAAACTGTATAATTCTGGTAGACCCCGAAAGGTGATTTTTATTCAGGGTAGAGCGGTTCTGGCGTCAGGCTGACGAGGGTTTCCTCGTTACCGATATTCACTGTGCCGTCCTGGATTGTGCATTGCAGGTTCATGCCGCGTTCCGCCAGGTCCGCGAGTGGCTCGGTGCCTTCCGGCGGCAGGTTGATGATGGTGAGGTTGTTGAAGCGGGACAGTTTGCCCTGGTGTTTTTCCCACCACAGGGGCACTGCGCGGCCGCCGTAGGTGTAGAGGATCACCTGGTCAGAGCGGTTGCAGGCTTTACGCAGGCGGCTTTCGTCCGGCAGACCAAGCTCGACCCACAGCTCGATTTCGTCGCTCAGGCTTTTCTGCCACAGGTCCGGTTCGTCATCCGTGCTGATACCCTTTGTGAATTCAAGGCTTTCACTGGCGTTCAGTATAAAAGCCAGCAGGCGTATCATCATGCGCTCGTCGTTCTCTGACGGATGGCGGGCGATGGTGAGGTGATGGTCAGCGTAGTAGTGTCTGTCCATGTCGGCGATGTTCAGTGTCGCCTTGAAGATGGTTGCCTTGAGAGCCATTGAGCTTCCTGCGTTGGTTTGGCCGGAAGTCTAGTGTAAATCAAATACTCCGTAGAGAAACAACTGCCATGTCGATGTTGTACGGTTTTCTGGTGCTGACGGTATTCTTTATTGCCGGTGAGGTCCTCAGGGTGCTGCTGGCATTGCCAGTGAGTGGCGGCGTTATCGGAATGATACTGCTCACCTTGTTGCTGATGGCCAGGGGATCCATCAGTGAGAGTCTTGCCGGAGCAAGCCAGGCACTGATTTCGGTGCTGGTGTTGCTGATTATGCCCGGCGTCGTGGGCGTATTTTTTGTGGTCGACGAGTTTGCGGGGCAATGGTTGGCCATTGGTGTCGCGCTGGCTGCAGGCACCCTGCTGAGCGTACTCACTACCCTATGGCTGATGCAGCGTTTCAGCGGGCCAGAGGATGGTAGCCATGAGTGAATTGTCCGCCCGTTTTCAGGAATTGCTGGGCCTGCTTTCTACCAGCCCGGCGTTGGCGATTGTGCTGACGTTCGGGGCTTTTTTTGCCGGTAACCGCATTTTCAGGTTATTGAAGCAACCGGTGTGGCTGCCGCCCATCCTGATCTCGGCCATGCTGGTCAGTGGGATGATTGCGGTTCTGACCATCGATTACGCAGACTATCGCGAAGGCGCGCAATGGTTAACGGTCCTGCTGGGGCCGGCCACGGTCGCACTGGGCGTGCCACTGTACCAGCAGATGCATCACATCCGGGCGTTGTGGCGCCCCATCCTGTTCACTCTGCCAGTGGCGGCCACGATGGCCGCGGTGTATGCCGTGGTGATCGCCGCCTCGCTGGGGGCTTCGGAGGAAGTGCTGGCATCGCTGGCGCCGAAGTCGGTGACGGCGCCCATTGCGATTGGCATCACCGAGCAACTCGGCGGTTCCGTCTCCCTGATGATGGGCGGGCTTTTGATTACGGGCATGTTGGCTACGCTGTTTGTGGACCTGATCGCCCGCTGGCTCTCCATTACTGACCAGCGAATCCTCGGTTTTGCCCTGGGACTGAACGGCCATGCCCTCGGTACAGCCAGGGCGTTCGAAATAGGTCCGACCGCCGGCGCCTTTGCTTCACTGGGTATGGGTCTCACCGGAGTGTTTACTGCGATGATCCTGCCCCTGGTGTTCCACCTGTAACCTCGCCAATAGCCTTCGCCCTCAAACGGGTGATTCATCTGACGAATAACCCCATGTCGCAATTTCGATTGCTGTAAGGGATTTCCGCGACTAGCTTGTTGTTCAGGCAGTCGGCGTCCTTCTGCGCCGATATTCCGTGAAAACTCCTAAAACAGCGACGGAAAACGCGATGAAAAAACTGATTGGAGCACTCCTGGGTTCCATGGTCCTGGCTGCGGCACCAGTAGCCCTGTCTGCCGAAGCCACCAAGGAACTGAAAATGGCGTATGACGCCGACCCGGTAACCCTCGACATTCACGAGCAGCTTTCAGGTGGGATCCTGCAGTTGTCCCACATGACCTTCGACCCCCTTGTGCGCTGGAAAAGCGATCTGAGCTTCGAACCGCGGCTGGCTGAGAGCTGGGAGCGGGTCGACGAGAATACGATGCGCTTCAAACTTCGCGAAGGGGTGAAGTTCCATTCCGGCAATGAACTGACCGCGGCCGATGTGAAGTTCACCCTGGACCGTCTGAAGCGTAGTCAGGACTTCAAGGCGATTTTCAAGCCGTTCAGCGGTATCAATATCATCGACGATTATACGTTCGAGCTGGTGACCAGCGAGCCATACCCGCTGGTGTTGAACACCGCAACCTATATCTTCCCGCTGGACAGCGAGTTCTACAGCGGCCAGACCGAGGGCGGTAAAGACAAGAGCGCTATCCTCAAGCACGGCAACTCCTTCGCTTCCGAGAACCTGTCGGGTACGGGCCCTTATACTGTCACCAGGCGAAAGCAGGGCGTACGTATGGAGTTCGAGCGTTTTGAGGACTACTGGGATACCGACTCCCCGGGCAATGTCGGCAAGATTGTGCTGACGCCAATCAAGGAGAACAACACCCGGGTTTCCGCTCTGCTTTCTGGCGGGGTGGATTTCATTGCGCCGGTACCACCCAATGACCTCGAGCGGATCAAGCGCGATAAGAATGCCAACCTGGTCACCATGAGTGGTACCCGCGTCATCCTGTTCCAGATGAACCAGGAGCGGGTGGAAGCATTCAAGGATCCGAAGGTTCGCCAGGCCTTTGCCTACGCTATCAACCAGGAAGGCATTGCCGCCAAGATCATGAAAGGGTTTGCTACACCGGCAGCGCAGATGTCTCCCGCCGGGTACCAGGGCCACAACGAGTCGTTGGCACCGCGCTTTGATGTGGAAAAGGCCCAGGCACTGATGAAAGAAGCCGGCTATGAGGATGGCTTCACCATTTCCATGATGGCGCCAAATAATCGCTACGTGAACGACGACAAAATCGCCCAGGCGGTAGCGGCCATGCTGTCGCGAATCAATATCAAGGTGGATCTGAAGACTTTGCCAAAGGCCCAATACTGGACAGAGTTCGATAACCGTGCCGCCGACATGATGCTGATTGGCTGGCATGCGGACACCGAGGACTCCGCCAACTTCTTCGAATTCCTGACCTTCTGCCCGGATGCAGACAGCGGCGCCGGCCAGTACAACGCAGGTAACTACTGCAACCCGGAAGTGGACGCGCTGGTGGACAAGGCAAGTGTTGAGACGGATCTGGACAAGCGAGCCGCCATGCTGCAGGAGGCAGAGAAGCGTCTGTATGACGATGCCGCGTTCGTCCCCCTGCACTGGCAGGACCTGGCCTGGGCCTCTAAGAAGAATGTGAATATTGAGCCGGTGCTCAATGTCATGAACTTCCCGTATCTGGGTGACCTGGTGGTTGAATAGTCGCCTGTAATGGCAGGCCGGCACGGGAGTGATCCGGTGCCGGCTTTTTGTTTGCAAGCCTTATCCGGAAAATTTCCATGTTAGCGTTTTTGGTTCAGCGGATTTCCCAGGCGTTGCTGGTCATGTTCGTGATCAGTGTCATCGCTTTTGCCATTCAGGATGGCCTGGGGGATCCGCTTCAGGAAATGGTGGGCATGTCCGTCTCCGAGGAGGAGAGGGAAGTCATTCGCGAGGAGCTCGGGCTCAATGATCCCGTGCTGGTGCAGTACCTGCGCTTTGCGGGCAACGCCCTCCAGGGGGACCTGGGTAACTCCTATTTCTACAGCAAGCCTGCCCTGGAAGTGATCGCGGAACATCTGCCCGCGACCCTGGAGCTGGTGATCGGGGCCAGCCTGATCATTGTGTTTCTGTCCGTGCCGATCGGTGTCTACGCGGCGATCCGGCCCCAGGCCTGGTTGTCGAAGTTTTTCATGGGCATCAGCACCGTGGGGATTTCCATTCCGGTCTTCCTCACGGCCATCGTGCTCATCCAGCTATTTTCCATTGGCGTCACAGTGAACTGGTTCCCCTCCGGTTCAGGCTGGGGCCAGTGGCTTAACGACTTCTTCAGTACTGACGGCGGCATGCCGTCCTATGGCCGGGGTGATGATCTGGTCCACCTGTTTGGCACCTGGGACTCTGGGCTGTTTACCAGTGACGGGCTGGCCCACCTGGTGCTGCCGTGCGTGTCGCTGGCATCGATCATGCTGCCGCTGTTTATCCGCCTGATCCGGGCCGAGATGATGGAAGTGCTGCAGAGCGACTATATCCGCTACGCCCGGGCCAAGGGCCTGAGCGCGGACCGCATCAACTTCCTGCATGCGCTGAAGAACACCATGCTTCCGGTGATCACCGTGGGGGGCGTACAGATCGGCATCATGGTGGCGTACACCATTCTCACTGAAACGGTGTTCCAGTGGCCCGGGCTGGGACTGATGTTCCTCGAGGCCATCACCCGCAGTGATATTCCGCTGATTGTGGCTTACCTGATGGTGGTGGGCCTGATTTTCGTGGTGACTAACACCCTGGTGGACCTGATCTACGGACTGGTGAATCCCACCGTTAAACTGACAGGTAAAAAAGCATGACAACGGCAACGGTTTCCCGCTGGGACCGCTTCCGCGAGTCCTTTGTCTGGTACAGCTTCAAGCGCGACAAGGTAGCCATAATCAGCTTCCTGGTGCTGCTGCTGATGGTGTTGGCGGCGGTCTTCGCGCCCCTGCTGGCACCAGCGGACCCCTATGATCTGGCCCAGATCAATATCATGAACTCCGAATTGCCGCCGGTGGGCATCGACGGCGCTGATCCAGCGTTCCCGCTGGGCACCGACGCCCAGGGCCGGGACCTGCTCTCCACCATTCTCTACGGAACCCGGGTGTCGCTGATGATCGGTTTCGGGGCAGTGGTGTTGCAGGCGGTGCTGGGCATCCTCTTCGGCCTGCTGGCCGGGTATCTTGGTGGCAAGGTGGATGCCATCCTGATGCGGATTGCGGATGTGCAGCTATCATTCTCCACCCTGATGGTGGCCATCATCGTGGGTGCGGTGTTCAAGGCGAGTTTCGGCAACCTGATGTTCGGCGAGATCGCCATCTACATGTTGATCTTCATTATCGGTATTGCCGAGTGGCCCCAGATTGCACGGACGGTCCGGGCTTCCGTGCTGGCAGAAAAGAAGAAAGAGTATGTGGAGGCGGCCAGGGTCATGGGCTTTGGCACCCGCCGCATCATGTTTCGGCATATCCTGCCCAATACCTTATCGCCGATCTTCGTCATCGCCACGGTTCAGATCGCCAATGCCATCATTTCCGAGGCAGCGTTGTCTTTCCTCGGCCTGGGCATGCCGGAAACCCAACCGTCGTTGGGCTCGCTGATCAAGTCCGGCTTTGACTATATCCAGAGCGGTTCCTGGTGGATCACCCTGATCCCCGGCCTGGTTCTGGTGTTGCTCGTACTGGTCATCAATCTGTTGGGTGACTGGTTGCGGGATGTCATGAACCCACGGCTGTACAAGGGATAGCGCCATGGCACTGTTGGAAGTAAAAGATCTTGATGTGCGCTTTGCGGTGCGCGGTGGCGACCTGACCGCCCTGCGGGGCATCAGTTTCAGCCTGGACAGTGGCGAGCGGCTGGGGCTGGTGGGTGAGTCCGGCGCCGGTAAATCCGTGGCGGCCTTTTCCATTCTCAACCTGATCGCCCGGCCCGGTTACATTGCTGGCGGGCAGATCCTGTACAGAGGCAGGGACCTGGCGTCCATGAGTGAGCGGGAGCTGAGAAAGATCCGGGGCAACCGCATTGCCATGATCTTTCAGGACCCGATGATGACCCTGAACCCGGTGCTCACCATCGGCACCCAGATGGTGGAGGCCATTGAGGCCCACCGCAAAACCGGGAAGAAGGAAGCTCGCGCGATTGCCCTGGACCGGCTGCAGAAGGTGCAGATTCCCTCGCCGGGGAAGCGCCTTGACCAGTACCCCCATGAACTTTCCGGCGGCATGCGCCAGCGGGTAATCATTGCCATCGCCCTGCTGCTGGAGCCGGAAATCATCATTGCCGACGAGCCCACCACGGCGCTGGACGTGACTATCCAGGCGGAAATCATGGATCTGCTGCTGAACCTGTGTGAGCAGGAAAATGTGGCGCTGATGCTGATCACCCATGATCTCGGGGTGGTCTCCCAGGTGACGCAACGTATGTTGGTGATGTACTCCGGCCGCATTATCGAGCAGGGGCCGACTCGGGAAATTATCAATGACGCCCAGCATCCCTACACCCAGGGCCTGATCAACGCATTGCCACAGATGGGGGAGCCCGGTCAGCGGCTGTTCCAGATTCCCGGTTCCATGCCATCGCTGAAGAATGTACCCACCGGGTGCCCCTTCCATCCACGCTGCAATTTTGCCACCGAGCAGTGTACGCGCAGGATGCCCGAGTATGTTCGCTCCGGGAACGTGGACGTAGCCTGTTACGAAGTGGCCAACCTGATTGAACAGGAGAAACGCATGCAGGAGGCGGAATCATGACCTCTCCGTTGGTCAGTATTCGTGGGTTGGAGAAACGTTTCGACCTTTCCGGCAGCCTGTTGGAACAGATCACCTTTAAAGGAGGGCGCCTGCGCCGCAGGCAGGAGGCTGTGCACGCCATTAACGGCGTGGATCTGGATGTGCAAAAGGGCGAAGCCCTGTGTGTCGTGGGTGAATCCGGCTGCGGCAAGTCCACGGTGGCCCGCACCGTGATGGGGCTGCTTTCCCCCAGCGCCGGGGAAATCCATTTTGGCGGCCAGCGTATCGACAATCTGGAGGGCAAGGCCGCATTGCCATACCGGCGCAGGATGCAAATGATCTTCCAGAACCCATACGCGTCGCTGAACCCGCGGATGACCATCCAGCAGACCCTGGAAGAGCCGATTCGCTTCCATCACCCGGACTGGTCAGCCACGCAGGTGCGGGACAAGATACATGAGGTTATGCATTCGGTGGGTATCGATCTGGACTGGGGCAGCCGGTTTGGCCATGAGTTCTCGGGCGGGCAGCGCCAGCGGATTGCCATTGCCCGCGCGCTGGTGGTGGATCCGGAATTCATTGTGGCAGACGAGCCGATTTCCGCCCTGGACGTGTCGATCCAGGCCCAGGTGCTGAACCTGCTGATGGATGCCCAGGAAAGCCGGGGGCTTACCTATCTGTTCATCACCCATGACCTGGCGGTGGTGGAGCATTTCGGCACCCGTGTGGCGGTCATGTACCTGGGCCGGGTGTGTGAACTGGCAGATACCAAGACCCTGTTTGCCAGGCCCCGGCATCCGTACACCCAGGCATTGTTGTCAGCGATTCCCAAACTGGAGGACGACCGGCCCAATCACATTCGCCTGAATGGCGAGGTGCCGACGCCGGTAAACCTGCCGTCCGGTTGTGTGTTTCACGGCCGCTGTCCCTATGCCAATGAGCGTTGTCGGCGGGAAGTGCCTGCAATGATCGCCACCGATAGCGGTACACAGGTGGCCTGCCACGCAGTGGAAGAGGGCCGTTTGTAGTGGAATCATTGCGATAGGCTATGATGCCTGCTTTCTCGATCTGACTCCTAAAAGCCTGGTCACATCATCCAACTTCAGGAATTGCCATGGAAGTACGCTGGCTGGAAGACTTTCTGGCGCTTGCCCGCACGCGCCATTTCTCACGTGCTGCCGAACTGCAGCACGTGAGCCAGCCTACGTTCAGCCGCCGCATCAAGCTGCTGGAGGAGGCTATGGGCACCACCCTGATCAATCGCCAGACCTTACCGCTGTCGCTGACGCCGGCAGGAGAGATGTTCCGGGAGCTGTGCGAACGGATTACGCGGGAGGTACGGGACACGAAGGAGCGGATTGCTGCGCTTGAGGCCGAAGCTTCGGCGCGGATCAGTGTCGGTTCCACCCAAGGGCTGTTTTCCCACTTTTACCAGGGCTGGGCGACGGACGTGGGCATCGCCGAGCGCCTCCAGCTCAACCTGAAAGCCACCAACTGGGTGGGCGAACAGTTTCTGGAGGCTCTGGAAAGTGGCGAGTGTGATCTGGTGCTGTGTTACTGGCATCCAGACCTGCCCTGGGGCGACCGGCTGACCGAAGACGATTTCGTCTGGCTGGTACTGGCCCGGGAGGCCCTGGTGCCGGTCAGTGTCGCGGACGAACGGGGATGCGCCCGGTTCCCTCTGCCGGGCAGTCAGGAGCAACCAGTGCCACTGATCGCCTATCACAACCGCGGCTTTTTGCAGTCGGCGATTGAAGGTCACCTGGCACGTCATAAGCTGACGGCCAATCTGTTGCCTTTGAATGAGAATACCCAGTCCGCCGGTATCAAGGCTCTGGTCAAGCAGGGCTTCGGGATGGGCTGGTTACCGCAACGGATAACAGAGAAAAGTGAACAGTTTGGCAGCCTGGTGCGCGCCGGTGACGAGCGCTGGGATGTACCTCTGGAGATTCGTCTGATCCGCCGGCGGGGTGCCCGTTCGCAAGACCTCTTAACCCTCTGGAAACAGTTGGAAAGCTGATATGCCTGAAGAAGCCTTGCTGTTGCTGCAACTGGACCACCTGAAAGAATTGCAAAGCCGGTATGAAGAGGTGTTGGCAGACCACGGTTTTGACAGCCTGCTGATTGCCTCCGGCGCTGCCCCGTTTCGCTATGGCGACGATCAACGCTGGCCCTTCCAGGGCTATGGTCCGTTCCTGCACTGGACCGGGCTGGCCGGCCGCGAAAATTGCTGGTTGTGGGTCCGTAGAGGGGACAAACCGGTGCTGTGGCTGTACGAGCCAACAGACTTCTGGCATGCAAACCAGGTTTTGCCGGAGGAGCCCTGGCGGACGCTGGTTGAGGTCCGCAGTAGTCAGTCGCCTGGGGCGCCAGTGCTCGACGAACCGGGGATTCTGGCGGTGATTGGTGATCCTGCCCTGCTTGCGGGCGTGTCGGGAGAGCATAACCCCGCGGGCCTGCTTGCAGCCCTGGACGAAACCCGGGTGCACAAAACCGCGTACGAAATTGAATGTCTTGCGCACGCCAATGCCCTGGCGCTGGCCGGGCACCGTGCTGCCCGGGATGCCTTTTCAGCCGGAGAGAGCGAGTTCAGCATCAGTCTCGCCTACCAGCAGGCCACGGGGCAGCGGGAAGCCGAGGCACCGTATCACAGCATCATCGGCCTGAATGAGCATGCCGGTACGTTGCATTATCAATATTACGACCCCCGGCCTCCGGGCCAGCCCCGCAGCCTGCTGATCGACGCCGGTGTCCGGTACCGGGGTTACTGCTCCGACATCACCCGCACCACCGCCGGTCCGGGGGCGTCGCACTTTGCCGCTCTGATTCATGGCCTTGAGAGGCTCCAGCTGCGGCTCTGCGACATGGTGGCACCGGGGGTGGAGTATATCGATATCCATCGCAAGGCCCACCACGGCATCGCGGCCCTGCTTTCGGCCTGCGGCCTGGTTACCGGCCTGGCGGATGAAGACATTGTGGAGCAGGGCATCACCCGGGCTTTTTTTCCCCACGGTATCGGCCATTTCCTGGGGGTACAGGTTCATGATGTTGCCGGAAAGCCGACACCACCACCGGAGAGTGCGCCTTTTCTGCGACTTACCCGCACTCTGGCGCCGGGGATGGTGGTGACCATCGAGCCCGGCCTCTATTTTATTCCTTCGCTCCTGGAGCCATTGCTGGCAGGGAAAGTGGGGCGTTATGTGGATCGGGAACGGTTGGACAGTCTACGGGGGTGCGGAGGGATTCGCATCGAAGACAATGTGGTGGTCACGGAGACAGGAAACCGCAATCTGACCCGCGAACGGCAGGGCTGAAACACTTGGTTGCACAAAATTAACTCACAGGGCTTGCAAAGCCGCATGCAAATGACAATAATTATCAGTACCTTTCATCGGCCCTGTGAGTAACCTGCATGTACGTATGCCTTTGCCATGGTGTGACAGACAGAGAAATCCGTGAAGCTGCTGACAACGGCGTCAGTTCCATGCGCCAGCTTGGCCGGGAGCTGGGTGTTGGAACCCAATGTGGTCGTTGCGCCTGCACCGCCCGGGAAATTCTCCGTGAAAGCCGTGCTCCGGACTATCTTGCCATGGCAAATATGCTGGCCCAGCCTGCCTGAGCCGGCAGTTGCTGCAATCATTTCCCATTTGTGATTTTTTCTCCCCTGGTGAAGGGCTATCCTTGTAGGGATTGCACACTCACGCAAGGAGATCCGTCATGAAAGGCGACAAGAAAGTCATCCAGTTTCTGAATAAAGTACTCGCCAACGAACTTACGGCTATCAACCAGTATTTTCTCCATTCCCGCATGTACAAGGATTGGGGCATCACCAAACTGGCGGAAAAGGAATACGAAGAGTCCATCGACGAAATGAAGCATGCGGATCAGCTGATCGAGCGCATCCTGTTTCTGGAAGGCCTGCCGAACCTGCAAGACCTCAACAAGCTGCTGATCGGTGAAAACGTCGAAGAGATGATTTCCTGTGACCTCAAACTTGAAATGATTGCCCATAAGGACCTGAAAGAAGCGGTTATCTATTGCGAGCAGGTGCAGGATTTCACCAGCCGGGAATTGTTCCGCAGTATTCTCGACAGTGAAGAAGAGCATATCGACTGGCTTGAAACCCAGTTGGACATGATTGGCAAGATGGGCCTTCAGAATTACATTCAACTTCAGTCTTCCGCAGCGGAGTAAACAAAAGTGACAATGGATCTGTCCTGTTTTAAAGCCTACGACCTTCGCGGCCGCGTGCCGGATCAGCTTAACCCCCAACTGGCCGAACGCATTGGCCGCGCCTACGTTGAAGTGACGGGAGCGAAACGGGTTATCGTCGGGTACGATATCCGCCTTTCCAGCCCCGAAATCGCCGAGGCGCTGAGTTCCGGCCTTATGGCTGCTGGTGCCGATGTCTTCGATATTGGGCTGTGCGGTACCGAGATGGTCTACTTTGCCACCAGCCACTACAAGATGGATGGCGGCATCATGGTCACCGCAAGCCACAACCCGCGCGACCACAACGGCATGAAAATGGTGGGCCCGGACTCGCGTCCCATCAGCTCCGATAACGGCCTGAACGACATCCGTGACCGGGTGCTGGAACCGTTCGGTGACGCACCGGAGCAGGGCCGCTACGAACCCTGGGAAGTCACCACCGCCTACATTGATCATCTGCTGGGCTACGTGGATGCCGGCACCCTCAAACCAATGACCATCGTCGTCAACGCCGGTAACGGTGGCGCAGGTTTGATCATTGACGAGCTGGAACAGCACCTGCCGTTCGACTTCGTGAAAGTGCATCACGAAGCCGACGGAAATTTCCCGAACGGTGTTCCGAATCCCATCCTGGAAGAAAACCGCGCGGCCACCGCTGAGGCGGTCATCGAACATGGCGCCGCCATGGGCATCGCCTGGGACGGCGATTACGACCGCTGTTTCTTCTTTGACGAAAACGGCCGCTTTATCGAAGGCTACTACATCGTGGGCCTGCTGGCCGACCAGTTCTTACGCAAGACCGGCGGTGGCAAAGTCATCCACGACCCACGTCTCACCTGGAACACCATCGACCTGGTCAAGGCCGCGGGCGGCGAAGCCATCGAAAGCAAAACCGGCCACGCCTTCATCAAACAGCGCATGCGTGACGAAGACGCGGTATACGGCGGCGAAATGAGCGCGCACCACTACTTCCGCGACTTTGCCTACTGCGATAGCGGCATGATCCCGTGGCTGCTGGTGGCAGAACGTCTTTGCCAGTCCGGCCAGACACTGTCCTCCCTCATCGATGCCCGTATCGAAGCCTACCCGGCCAGCGGCGAAATCAACCGCACCATCGCCGACCCGTCAAAGGTGATTGCCGCCATTGAGACGAAGTACAGCGAGGGCGCGAAAAGTGTCTCCCACGTCGACGGTGCAAGCATCGAATTCGACGAGTGGCGTTTCAACCTGCGAATGTCCAACACCGAACCAGTGGTTCGCCTGAACGTGGAATCGAGGGGTGATATTCCGTTGATGAAGGAGAAAACGGCAGAACTGCTTGCAGAAATGCAAAGGCTAAACGAGGAAGGCTAGCCAAAGCTCCGGGGCCGGTCGGCACGATACCCGTGTCAGAAACTGTGCGGAGCCATGGATGGCGGAGCCCAAGCGTCACAGGGATGTGCCGCAAGGAGCGTGTTTCTGACACGGGTATCGTGCCGACCGGTCTTACACCAGGTATAGGAAGTAACTCAGAGCCAGTCGTTCAGCATAATCCCGATGCCAATCCGCTGAATCCGCTCATTGTAATCAATCAGGCTCTCACCATACCCGTTGAAGTACTGAACATACCCCTTGATCGTCTCCCCCATCGGAAAACTGTAACCCAGCTCAATCGACGTCTTGTTATTGTCAGAGCGCAGATTGTTCTGCAGCGTCAGTGAAAGCGTCCGGTCATCCGACCACTTGTAGATCGCCAGATAGTTGGCGTGGCCCAGATAGCGTTCAATATCCTCGTTATCGTCTTCGCTGCTATTTTCCGGTAATCGATACCAGGGCTGAACCATAAACAGCCAACGGTCATAACTGTAGGCCGCCGAGGCCACAATCCGGTTCCAGCTGCGGGAGCGGGGCTCGGACTGCCCATTGGATACATGGTTCAGGCCCAGGGTGACGCCACTGAGGGTGCCCGGGCCGAAATCGTAGTTTAGCGCGTGCCGCAGGAAAATTTCGGGCTCGAAATTGGTTTCCCGGAAGGGCGCGGAATCGTCCGTGTTGTACACCTGCCAGAATGACTTCTGGGTGTAACCGAACCACATCGTTGTGCGATCATCCAGCCAGCCAGTAAGTAGCGGCACCTTGAAGCTGATCTGGTATTTGGCTTCCTGGTTGTCAATGCCGTAGTCATAACCGGTGGTGCCCGTTCTGGGGCTGGAAGGTTCGCGGTTGGCGTTCTTCATGTAGCTGAAGGGCAGAATGTACATGGGGCGGTGGCCCACAAAGCTGCCGGAGAAGGAGAAAATGGCCTTTTCCGCTGCCACGTAACGATTCATCAATGCAGACATCACCCCGGAGTCGTCGCCTTCACCCCCGGTTTCCAGGTCCTCAACGGCTTCGTCGCCGTCTTCTGCGTCGGCCAGCTCTTCATATTCCAACGCCTCGACCGAGTCGGACACGGCGTCGAGTTCGTCCTCCTGAGCCTGCTCCCGGGCCTCGGTGGGATCGTTGATGGCGTCATAACACGCCAGCCGCTGAACGCCATCGCTGATCAATGCACATTGTTCAGGAGTCACATCGTTAAAGCTTTTCTCTGATTGCAGTTGGCTTTCCTCAGCAGTCGCTACAGCGGCAGTGCAGAGGTAAAGAAGAACGCCGGCGGTTGGCGCCACGCGGAAACTGGAAACGAAAGACATTAGCCCGTCCTTATGCATGAGAGAGACTGATCCATGTGTTGGCGATACCGTAGGCCCAGACCCCGAGCAGGGTCACCACCAGCAGTGAAAAAACGATCTTGTGGCGGGTTCTTCGCTCTGCGGCCGCGGCGACTACCCAGCGTAAATACATTAGGCCGATAAAGCAGATAAACACCACCAGGCTTGCAGCTGCAGGGATGAGAAGCCATGCGGGGCTGAGCTCCGCACCACTTTCAGTACGGCTGGAGAACCATCCCATGGATGCCAGCAATACGGCCAACGCTGAAAACTCAGTAATCAGTAGAGGTTTGCGCCAGGGGTGGGGTTGCGACTGGTTCGCATCAGGCATAAATTCCGACCTTCAGACTCTGTTTTGTGTATGGTACCCGGAATAGGCGGGCAGGGCCTTCTGACTTACGAAATGGCAACGAATCGGATTGAAACACGGCGTTCATTTTGCACTTTGGTTTTTTTGCCCCGCCGCAATCGCTATAATGCGACCACTGATTATTATAACGCCCAATTGCGAGGTGCATTGTGAAGATGAAGAGAGTCCTGGCTGCCGTACTGCTTGGCTTCGGCCTGACAACAGGTGCCGTAATGGCCAATGTTGAAGATGAAATCCGCTCCCGTATTGCGCCGGTGGGTGAAGTTTGTGTGCAGGGAGAAGACTGCGGACAGGAGTCAGCGCCTGCTGAGTCAGCCAGCTCCGAACCTCGCGCCGGCAATGAAGTTTATGATGCCGCTTGTGCTGCGTGCCACGCATCCGGCGCAGCCGGTGCACCTGTAGTGGGCGACTCAGCCGCCTGGGGTGATCGTATCGACAAGGGCCTTGAGACACTGGTCGACCACGCGATCAATGGCTTCAACGCCATGCCTGCCAAGGGCGGTTGCTCCAACTGCTCTGACGAGGAAATTCAGGTGGCGGTCGAGTTTATGGTCGAAGAGAGCGAGTAATCTGTCGCTGCGTCACCTTTAGTACCGAAAAAGCCCCGCATTGCGGGGCTTTTTTGTAAAACGCTATTGAACAGGGATGGACGTTATCCGTCCCGTCACCGCCGTTGTGCCGGTGGAGGCATTGATCACCGGGATGGACCAGGCCATACCATTGCTGTCACCGGAGTGCCGCAATAGCTCGCCATTCAGTCGCGGATCCAGCCAGCCGTAGCTGCCGGAGCCTGACACTTCCACCCAGTTGATCTCCCCGGGTCCTTCTCCCTGGTCCTTTCCGTTTATCGGTTGATGCCCGGCGAGTTTCTGCCAGCTCCTGCTATGGGCATTTGCCATCACCCGCTGACTGGTAAATAGGAGAAAGGGCTCTCCTTCTGTTCCCTGGATCATTGTAGTTTCATCGCCGCGGTAGGTCACCAGAATAGCGGGCCGTGGCGCATCAATGATCATGGTGCTGAAGCCGTCAATCTCCGGTTTCCCGTCTATGCTGGCGGTGATCCGTTGTGAAGGAATGTTCTCGGCCTCGGGTGCTCCGTGAGCCCCCGCCAGCCCGGAGGCTGACAGGGTCATCACGCAGAGCCACAGGGCAGACAGATGCTTCATGGAGCGCTTGTCGTTGCGGAAGCTCTTTGTCATGGCATCACCTCAGAGCAGGCCCAGCAGGCCGCCAGACGAGTCGTCCTCTTCCGCAGAAGTTTCGGAACCGGCTGTATGGGTGTCTGCCATGCACTGCAGGGAGTTGTTGACCACCGTGATGGGCGCCGAGACCGATGGCACCCTGCCTTCGGCGCTGGCCTTGCTGACGAACAGCATGTACTTGCCAGCAGGCACTACGTTGTGGTTCTCGGGCATTCTGAGGCGAAGGTTGCGGCCGTTACGGGCCTGCACCGGGAGCTCAATGGCACGCTGGTCGCCATCGATGAGGTGCGTCATCACCGTGCGGCGAATCAACAGCACCTTGTCGATATCCTCAGCCTGATCCACCTGAATCCAGAAGTCCTCGCCTACCGTCAGGTCCTCCGGCGCGCTGGTAATCTGCGGGCGGTCGTCCCTCATGGCATAGGGAGGGGTGTAGATCTCGAAGCTGGGATCCCGGCCGGCATTGGGGGCGAGGCCAAAATCTTCGAAGCTGATGTGAGAGAGGTAGGCGGTATTGATCGGTGCATGGCCTGCGATCATTACCCGTCCGTCGGCCATCAGCAAGGCGGTGTTGTGGTAAGTGCGCGGGCGATTGGCCTCGGCCATTTCCGTCCAGGTTGACGTTTCCGGGTCAAACCGTTCGGCGGTCATGATCGGCCCTTCCAGTCCCGGTCCCACCACGCCATCGCGATTACCGCCGCTGAATACCATCACACTGCCATCAGGCATTACCACATTGGTGCCATACCAGCGCGGCTGATTAAGGGAGCCGGTAAGACGGGACTCGTACTCAATCTGGTCACCATTGGTGCTGATACGGTCAATGCGGCTCTGGTCTGTCGGCAGGTAGCCGCCCGGATTAGTAAGCAGCGCGTAGCTGGGTACGCCCCCGGCAGTGAGCAATTCCACGTCGGTGTAATTGCCATTTTCATCCGGTTCTAGTGGCAGCATGGTGGATGAGGTGGAGCCCCGCATGCCACCGGCGATGGCGGTTTTCACGGTTTCCTCATCGAGGCCCAGGTCACTGGCTGTGGTCAGCAGGTCGGTGGGGGACTGCAGTATATCGCCCAGTAACGACGTGCTTTGTTCAAGAGAAACGTTGGTAACATTCAGCGTGCTGCTGAGCTCCTCCAGACCGATTTCATCGAGGCGTAGTGGCAGCCCCGCGTAGCCGATGTCTGTCCAGCTCTGATTGTCCGGGTTGTACGTGGCGACGATATTCCACAACGCCTGGTCATAACCCTGGCCAAACGGATTGAAGGCCTGACCGCCGGCGTTATAAAGCACGTGGCCGTTGGGCAGGAGGTGCATTCGTGGATACAGTGGCAGTGACCGATCTGCGGTGGACGGGTTTTGCGCCCATGTGCCCGCGCAGGGATCGTAGGTTTCCGTTTGAACCACGTTGCGGCCTGAGTTGAGCGGGTCTTCGGGATAGACCGGCTTGAGCAGCTTGGTAACGCCGCTGGCAACAAATATGTTGCCGTTGCCAAGTGTGACCAGGGAGGGGTACCAGCGGCCGTAGTTCATGTCGCCACTCTGGGTCCAGGTGTTGGTTTCCTCATCGAAGATCCGGGAGTTCTTGATGCCTTCCAGTTCTGCTACGCCCAGGGGCAGGCCATCAACGCCGGGCTCCGAGTAGTAATCGGTTCCCCCAACGGCCATCACCCGGCCGTCAGCGAGGCCTACCACGTCGGAGCAGAAAAGGGCCCCATCGTTTTTGCTGGTGTTGTCCGCTGTATCAATCACGCCGTCCAGTTCGGTGCCATTGAGCAGTGTTTCGCTGTCGTTCCCATCCGGGTTGGCGCCGGCGCGCAGGGGATCTGGCTTCAGCCAGGTTGGTGTGTCGTTCTCGCCCAGCGAGAGTACCCGTGTCTGGTCGTTGACCGAGACCTCGCCAAACTCTGCCACGATTGAAAGCTCTACGTTTTCGGT
This sequence comes from Marinobacter denitrificans, assembly GCF_008795955.1. Classification (GTDB taxonomy): domain Bacteria; phylum Pseudomonadota; class Gammaproteobacteria; order Pseudomonadales; family Oleiphilaceae; genus Marinobacter; species Marinobacter denitrificans. Next base: position 159,573 of record NZ_VMHN01000006.1, on the reverse strand, counting down.
GCCCTCCAGGGCATTCAGGTATAGCAGGCGGTCGTCTTCCAGCAGCGCGATGGTGCCTGCTGCGGGTTTGCACTCAAGCATGCCGTCGGCACGGGTGATGCATTTTTCGCTGGTTTCGACAGTTTCGCCATCCACAATAATGGTTGGCTCCGCGAAGGGCGCACTGAAACGACCTTTAGAGGAGGTGTCATCCGTGGCCTCGGTTTCGGCAGTGTCAGAGCTGCCGGTCAGTGTTGATAGCAGTCCCGCTGAGACCGGTAATGCACTGGTGAGCAGGATCGCCGAGCCCGCCGCCAGGGCGAGGTTCCAGGTATGGGGTATCTCGTTTCGAGACATGTTGATCTCCCGTATGTTGTTGTTTTGGAAATGGAGAGGCAGAGCCCCCCGAATCAGTAACGGGAGAAAACAGTTGAGAGATGCAGTGGCAGGGTATTAAATTCTGTTCATAGTCCAAGGTCGCCAAGAAGTGCGCTCAGCGTGGCCTTGCCCTTCTTCTGGTTGGCTTCCACGTCGAGATCCCCGGTGCCTTCCCAGCGCAGGTCGTCTTCCGGCAGTTCATCCAGAAACCGGCTGGGAATGGTCTCCAGTTTTTCGCCGTATTGCTTGCGCTGGGCGGCGTAGGTAAGGGTCAGGGTTTCCCGGGCCCGGGTGATGCCCACGTACATCAGCCGCCGTTCTTCCTCGATATTGCCTTCCTCAATGCTGGAACGGTGAGGGAGGATTTCTTCTTCCAATCCCATGATAAAAACATGGGGGAACTCAAGGCCTTTGGAGGCGTGTAATGTCAGCAACTGGACCTTGTCGCTGTCATCTTCTTCTTCCTGCTGTTCCATCATGTCCCTGAGGATCAGTCGGCTGATGGCATCCTCGATGCCGATCTCGTCAGCCGTGCCCTTGCCATCATCCAGCATGCGCTGAATGGACTCCACCAGGTACCAGATGTTCTCCATTCGCCGTTCCGCCTGTTTCGGCGAGCCGGAATGCAGGTGCAGCCATTCTTCGTACTCAATGTCGGTAAACAGCTGCTTGATGACCGGAATCGGGTCTTCGCTGTGCAGGCGCTCGCAGGTGTTGTCTACCCAGTGAGCAAATCGGCGCAGGCGGTCCAGCCCCTTTTCCGTAACATGGGTTTCAGCACCCATATCGCCCAGGGCGCGGAAGAGGCTGACATCGCGGGAGCGGGCGTAATGGCTGAGCTGCTCCAGGGTGCGGGGGCCGATCTCCCTGCGGGGCACGTTTACCACCCGCAGGAATGCGGCGTTATCATCCGGGTTCACCAGCAGGCGCAGGTAGGACATGGCGTCCTTGATCTCGTTCTTGGAGAAAAACGACTGCCCCCCCGAGATCCGGTAGGGAATCTGGTAGGCCTGCAGCTTCATTTCCAGCAGGCGTGCCTGGTGATTGCCCCGGTAAAGCACGGCAAAATCCCGGAAGGCCAGGCCTTTCTTCAGCTTCTGGTCGAGGATTTCCATGGCAACCCGGTCGGCTTCCGCATCTTCGTTACGGCACCGGACGATGCGTAATTCATCGCCAATGGTGTGGTCACTCCAGAGGGCCTTCTCGAACACGTGGGGGTTGTTGGCGATCACCGTGTTGGCGCAACGCAGAATGCGTGCGGTAGAGCGGTAGTTCTGTTCGAGCTTGACGATCTTCAGGCTGGGAAAATCTTCCTTCAGTTGTTCCAGGTTCTCCGGCCGGGCTCCGCGCCAGGCGTAGATAGACTGGTCGTCATCACCTACCACGGTGAAGGCGGCGCGCTCTGCCACCAACTGTTTCACCAGTTCATACTGGCACATGTTGGTATCCTGGTATTCATCCACCAGCATGTAGCGGATCTTCCTGCGCCATTTCTGCAGGACTTCCGGGTTGTCGCGGAACAGTTGCACCGGTAGCAGGATCAGGTCGTCGAAATCAACCGCGTTGTAGGCTTTCAGGTATTCGTTGTAATACCGGTAGATGATCGCAATGCGTTGCTCCCGCTCGTCCGCCGCCCGGCTCCAGGCATCCTGAGGGCTGCGCATGGCGTTCTTCCAGGAGGAGATGGTCATCTGCACGTCCGACAGTTCGTCACCAGCGTCTGCGCTGGCTTCCCGCATCATCAGGTCCTGCAGCAGGGCCTTGGCGTCTTCCGCGTCGAAGATGGAAAAGCCGGGGTGGTAGCCCAGGTGCTCATGCTCTTCACGGATCATGTTCAGCCCCAGGTTATGGAAGGTGGACACAATCAACCCCCTAGTCAGCTTGCGATCCACCAGCCGCCCGACCCGCTCTTTCATCTCCCTGGCCGCCTTGTTGGTAAAGGTGACTGCGGCAATATGTCGCCCGGGGATGCCCAGGTGCTCGATCAGATAGGCCACCTTGCGGGTGATTACGCTGGTCTTGCCACTGCCGGCGCCGGCCAATACCAGCATGGGGCCATCCGCATATCGAACGGCTTCACTCTGTCGGGGGTTGAGCATGTTCACAAATATGGGCGCCAAATGGGGATTTTATGGGTGAAGTCGGCAAGCGGTTATTCTACACCAGGCGGACATGCTGTACCTTGACGATCTATCAGCTATTCTTGAGGGATCGTAGATGTATGCTCTTCAGGAACGGGACGCTTGTTGATGACCCTGGCAGTAAAATCCTTTAATTCCGGCCATGTGCGCCTGTTGGTACTGACACCTGAGTACTCGGATTTTTTATGGCTGAGTGCCTTGCTGGCCGACGACAGGGAACTGGAGCCGGATCTCACCTGGTGTCCGGACCTGATCGACTGCGATGACCTGATTCACAATACCCACTTTGATGTCATCCTCTGGGACTGCGTTTTTCATGGTGGTTCGGAAGATGCTTTTCTGCAATACCTCTCTGCGTCCAGTAATGAAAAGCCAATACTGGCGATGAGCGCGGAAGCACCCACAGAGCGTGCGCCGGGGCTGTTGGCCAACGGTGCCTCGGATTACCTGTGTCGCCAGTGGATTGACCGCTGGAGCCTCTGCAGGGCGGTCCGGTGCCTCTGGTACCGGGAGCAGTTGTCCGAGTATGCCCATGGTCAGCTGGGCAGAGAAGTTGCCAGCGGATTTATCAATCGCGATCTGTTTTTCGACCGTTTACAGCAGGCCCTGTTACGGGCAGAGCGGGCCACTCAGCGTCTGGCCCTGCTGCACATCAACCTGGACGACTTTCGCAGTTTCAATGAATCTTTCGGTTACCAGAAAAGTGACCAGATCATGCTCAAGCTGGCGGAACGTCTGCGCCTGAACCTGCGGCGCATGGATTCGTTGATGCGTATCGGTGGCGATGAGTTCGCTATTATTGTTGAGAAAGTGGAAGACTCACTGGATATCACCCAGATTATCCGCAAGATTGTGAACGCGATCGGCGAGCCGCTGAACATCGATGGCCAGAATGTAGTGATCAGTGCCAGCCTGGGCGTTGCCACCTATCCCGAGGCCGGCGAAAGCCCGGAGAACCTGATGCGCAGGGCCAACCGCGCCATGTTCGAGGCCAAACGGGATCCCGGTACCAGCTACCGTTTCTACGATCGCCAGCTGCACATAACCGCAGGGTACCAGTTACGCCTGGAGGCGGATCTCCGCAACGCCCTGCGGGGCAACGAGCTGGAGGTGTATTACCAGCCGCGGATTGATCTGGCTTCAGAGGAAGTTCGCGGGGTGGAATGCCTGTTGCGATGGAATCACCCGGAGCGGGGCCTGGTGGGGCCGGATGAATTCATTCCGGTGGCCGAGCGTAGCGGGTTGATTGTGCCCATCGGCTATTGGGTCATCGAGCAGGCCTGCAAGCGCCTGCAGGAATCTTCCGAGCTGGGTCACCCCGGGCTGGTATTTGCGGTCAACCTCTCGTTCCGTCAGTTCCATGACCGCAAGATGACAGAAACCATTTTCCGCATCATCTTCAATGCGAATGTCGATACCAGCCTGCTGGAGCTGGAGCTTACTGAAAGTGCCATGATGCATGATCCCGAGTACGCCCAGCGATGTCTTCGGGAACTCAACCAGTTGGGTATCAGTTTTGCCCTGGATGATTTCGGTACGGGTTTCTCCTCCCTGAGTAATCTCCAGCACCTGCCTATCTCCCTGGTCAAGATTGACAAGTCGTTCGTCCAGGACCTGGGGCACTCGGCGGATGCTGAACACATCATCCGCGCCATTATCAGTCTGGCTCACAGCCTGCAGATCAGCGTGGTGGCGGAGGGTGTGGAAACCGAAGGGCAACTGGAATTCCTGCGCCAGCAACACTGTGACGAAATCCAGGGCTATTATTACGCCCGCCCCATGCCCTGGAATGATCTTGTTCAATTTCTGGACAACCGGACCCGCTCTGCTTGCCTGCAGCAGTAAGCCGCTGTACCTTTGCGCTTTGACTCGTAAGCATCAGATGAGGTTGCATGAACAGTATCATCAGGCGCATTGCTGACGAACTCGGTGTTCGTGAACAGCAGGTTAATGCCACCGTGGAAATGCTGGACGGGGGGGCTACCGTTCCCTTTATTGCCCGCTACCGAAAGGAAGTCACCGGTTCCCTGGACGACAGCCAGCTACGTAACCTGGAAGAGCGCCTGCGCTACCTTCGGGAACTGGACGACCGCCGCGCCACTATCCTCAACAGTATCGAGGAGCAGGGCAAGCTCACCGATGAGCTGCGGGCCAGTATTGACGCAGCGGACACCAAGAACCGCCTGGAAGACCTCTACCTGCCGTACAAACCCAAGCGCCGCACCAAGGCCCAGATCGCCCGCGAGGCAGGGCTGGAGCCGTTGGCCGATGCGCTTTATGACGACCCGACGCTGGATCCGGAACAGACAGCGCAAAGCTACCTCAATGCCGACGCCGGCATTGCCGATACCAAGGCCGCCCTTGATGGTGCCCGTTATATCCTGATGGAGCGGTTTTCCGAGGATGCGGAACTGCTGGGTGAGCTGCGTGATTTCATCTGGCAGCAGGGACAGCTCAAGGTCACCGTGGTAGCCGGAAAAGAAACTGAAGGCGCCAAGTTCCGTGACTATTTCGACCATGTCGAGCCCCTGAAAAAAGTACCGTCCCACCGCGCCCTGGCCATTCTTCGGGGGCGCAATGAGGGCGTGCTGACCTATTCCATTGTGGTGGGTGATGCCGAAGATGACCGCCGCCAGCCACACCCGGCGGAGCAGCGCATTGCCGCTCGCTGGCGCATTCGCGACAACGGCCGTGCTGGGGATCGTTGGTTGTCGGAAGTGGTACGCTGGACCTGGCGGGTAAAGCTGTCCACCCAGATAGAAACTGACCTGATGGCCCAGGTGCGGGAAGCCGCCGAAACCGAAGCCATCAACGTGTTCGCCGCCAACCTGAAGGACCTGCTGTTGCTGGCACCGGCTGGCCCCCGCCCGACGTTGGGGCTGGACCCCGGACTGCGTACCGGAGTGAAGGTGGCCATCATCGACGGAACCGGCCAGGTGGTGGGTCACGGTGGAATCTTTCCTCATGCGCCGCGTAACCAGTGGGACCAGTCCATTGAGCAACTGGCCAAGTGGTGTCGGGAGTACAGCATTGAGCTCATTGCCATCGGCAACGGTACGGCATCCCGTGAGACGGACAAGCTGGTGGCCGACCTATGCAAGCGTTATCCGGAGCTCAAACTGGCGCGGATCGTCGTCAGTGAGTCCGGTGCCTCCATCTATTCCGCCTCCGAGTTCGCTTCCCGCGAGTTGCCGGACCTGGATGTAACCATTCGGGGTGCGGTGTCCATTGCCCGTCGCCTGCAGGACCCGTTGGCGGAAATGGTCAAGATCGAACCCAAATCCATCGGCGTGGGCCAGTACCAGCACGATGTATCCCAGGTGCAACTGGCCCGTAGCCTGGACGCGGTGGTGGAAGATTGTGTTAACGGTGTGGGCGTGGACCTCAATACCGCCTCGATTCCGCTGCTGGCAAGAGTGTCTGGCCTGAATCAGAGCATCGCCCAGAACATCGTCGACTTCCGTAACCAGAATGGCGTATTCCGTGACCGCAAGCAGTTGCTTAAAGTATCCCGGCTGGGAGACCGCACCTTCGAACAGGCGGCTGGTTTCCTGCGCATTGCCAGCGGCGACAACCCGCTGGACCGTTCTTCGGTTCACCCGGAAGCCTATGGAGTGGTCGAGGCCATTGCCCGCAAGAACAACCGCAAGGTTGAAGCGATTATCGGCGACGCTGCCTTCCTGCGGACACTGAACCCGCAGGATTACGTGACCGAGCAGTTCGGCCTGCCCACCATAAAGGATATTATTACGGAACTGGAAAAGCCCGGCCGGGATCCACGCCCTGAATTCCGTTTTGCCAGCTTCGAGGAAGGGGTTGAAACCCTCAATGACCTTAAACCGGGCATGGTACTGGAAGGGTCGGTCACCAACGTGACCAACTTCGGGGCGTTCGTGGATATCGGTGTTCATCAGGACGGACTGGTGCATATTTCGGCCCTGTCCAATACCTTTGTGAAAGACCCGCGGGAAGTGGTCAAGGCCGGGGATATCGTCAAGGTCAAGGTGATGGACGTAGATATCCCGAGAAAGCGGATTGCGCTTTCCATGCGTATGGATGACCAGCCTGGTGAAACGTCCGATAATCGTGCCGGCAGCGGCGGTAATCGGCGGGGGGGCAGTGGCAAGCCGTCCGCCAGGAATGATCGCCAGACGGGGGCGGAAAGCCCGCAAAAAGGGGCCATGGCCGGAGCGCTGGCACAGGCGCTGGCATCCGCTCGTAAAGACGGCCGTTAACCCGCGCCGTTACACACTATACTACAGGCTGCCGGTGATCCCGGCGGCCATCCTAGCAGGAGTCATTCATGGGTGAATCCCGCCATCAGCTTTTTCAACAGTTCACTGCCAGCCAGTGGACCGGATTCAGAAAGGGCGTGGAAAAAGAGGGCCTGCGGGTCGATCGCAACGGCTTTATTGCCCAGACGCCGCACCCCCGCTCCCTGGGCTCCGCACTGACCCACCCCCGCATCACCACGGATTACTCCGAAGCTTTGCTGGAGCTGATTACCCCGGTGTTCGACACCACCCGTGGCATGCTTGACTCCCTGCGGGATATTCACCGGTTCGTACAGCATAACCTGGATGATGAAGTGTTCTGGGCTGCCAGCATGCCCTGTGAGCTGGACGGCGACGAGAGCATTCCCATTGCCGAATACGGCACAGCCAACATCGGACACCTGAAACACGTCTACCGTCAGGGGCTGGCGGTTCGCTATGGCCGGATGATGCAGAGCATTGCCGGTGCCCATTACAACCTTTCACTGCCTGACAGCTTCTGGGACCTGTGGCAGCAGGCAGTGGGTAATCAGCAAAGTCTTCAGGATTTCAAGTCGGACCAGTACTTCTGGCTGATCCGCAATTTCCGCCGCCGCAGTTGGCTGCTGATGCTGCTGTTCGGCGCCTCTCCTGCACTGGATGCCAGTTTTGTGGCGGGGGTGCATCATGACCTGACCAGGTTCAGCGAGGACACCTGGTGCGGCCGCAATGCTACCTCCCTGCGTATGGGTGACCTGGGATATCACAATAACGCCCAGGCCTCGTTGAATATCTGTTTCAACGAACTGAAAACCTACACGGACACCCTGTTCCGGGCGATTCATACCCCGTGGCCGCCATACGAGAAGATCGGTATCCAGCGTAATGGCGAGTTCATACAGATCAACACCAGCGTGCTGCAGATCGAGAACGAGTACTACAGCGCCGTGCGCCCAAAGCGCACCACTGAGCGTGAAGAAAAGCCGATTCAGGCCCTGGACTCCCGCGGTGTCGAATACATCGAAGTGCGGTGTCTGGACCTTGACCCCTTCTCCCCGGTCGGCGTCAACGAAAGCCAGATCGATTTTCTGGATCTGTTCCTTCTGGACTGCCTGCTGTCTGATAGCCCGCGCATCGACGATGATGAGTGTGACCGCCTGGACGACAACTACCAGGATGTGGTGTCTCGCGGCAGAGACCCGAAGCTGACGCTGTGTCGGGCGGGTGAGCCGGTGGCCGTGGGTGATGCTGCCTCGGCCCTGCTGGATCGCCTGGAGCCGCTGGCGGAGCAACTGGATAACTGGAACGGCGACGAAACTTATCGGCGCGCTCTGGGTGATCAGAGGGTCAAGCTGGAGGAGCCGCTGCAGGTTCCTTCGGCGAAGGTGCTGGACGACATGGAACGTTCCGGCATGGGGCACCGCGAGTGGGGACTGGAGATGGCCAGGCAGCACCAGCAGACTCTCCGAAATGAAGGTCTGCCCGCGGAAGTGATGGCGGCCTTCGAGAAAATGACCAGGGACTCGCTGTCGGAGCAGGCTGCCATGGAGCAGAGCGATAACCAGCCCTTCGGTGAGTTCCTGGAGCAGTACCTGCGCTCCTGAGGTGGCAGTTCCGGACCTGTCGCACAGAAATGTAACAAAAGTTTGTCAGCCCCTGCTGTCGCTGTTAATTTCTGTAAACACGAAGGCACCGTTTGATGGTGGCTGAACAGGTAAACGGAGAACCGACATGGCCAGAGACATCAAGCTGGGATGGGATGTTGAATCCCTGAACAAGGCGTACCGCCAGGGCTACATGGCGGCTTCCATGGGAATGGAGCGAAGCCGCTGCCCCTATCGCGGTGACGTGGTCATCGCTGCGTGGGAAGCAGGCTGGGAAGATGCCGAACAGGTCGCCAGGGAGGCGCAGCCCGTGGACGATCTGTTCTCATGCATCGCCTGACCCGGGCCGGCATTCCTGATCGCTATTTCTGCACAACAAACTCGGTAAATAACACGCCGGTGATGCTTTCGCCGGTCTGTTGCTCTTCCAGCACGGCATTAATTCGACTCGTCGCCTCTTCCCGCAGTGCCTGTTGCCCCTCGTTGCCCGACAACCGGTCGGCATCTGTCTGCTCCCCGAACAGCATCACCAACTCGTGGCGAAGCCTGGGCATGTGGGCTTCTACCGCAGGGCGCGTGGTCTCCCTGGATGCCCGTATGGTGACGGCCGCCTTGAGGTAGGTCAGCTTGGTACCTGGTTCCCCCACGTGAGTGACGAACGGAGGGTCCATTTCGATGTAGTCGGTTATGCCTGGCTCTTCCTCCTGCTGCTCCTGCGCGGCTTCTTCGTCTTCCTCGGCAAAGCTGGCGGAGGCTAAAGGCAAGGTGATCAGCAGAGCCAGCAAAAGGTGCTTTGGCTTAAGTGTCATAGGCTTGAAGTTCGTATTGGTTTAAGGTTAAGTGGCTGGGCGCCTGCAGGCACCACCGATGCTGGGAGAATAGCAGGGTCGATGCAGGGTTGCAGCATCTGGTGGTTCCGTCGCGGTGGCGGGGCGAACTGTCTGACATGAATGTAGATCAGAGGTATACATTTGAACTCCAGAGCGGTTTTTTTCCTGATATTCCTGCTTTGTGCCGGCCTCCTTGGCGTGGCCTTTTACATGGAGCACTTCATGGGGCTGGAGCCTTGCCCGCTATGCTGGCTGCAGCGATTTGGCTTTATGGCGGCAGGCATGGTCAGCCTGTTGGCAGCGCTGCACGGACCAACGGGGTTTGGAGTCAGAGTTTATGGTTTTCTGCTGGTGGTAAGTGCCGGAGCCGGTCTTGGCGTGGCAGGGCGTCAGCTCTGGTTACAGAGCCTGCCTGCTGACCAGGTGCCGGCATGCGGCCCGTCGGTGGATTACATGCTGGACGTGTTGCCCTGGGTGGAGGTACTGACCACCGCTCTCAGGGGTACCGGAGATTGTGCCGAAGTGACCTGGCGCTTTCTGGGGCTCAGTATCCCCGGATGGACAGCCATCTTTTTCGCCCTGGTGGTGATCATTGGTCTGATAATGCTGTTCCTGCCGCGAAAAAAGTCTGGCTGGATCCAGGGCTGAAACGGTTGCGACGGACCGTCGGCATGGGGTAACTTGAGACTCGTCACGAGAAGAAGAGTCAAACCAGAACCCGGTAACCGGAGATAGGCCTCATGTTGGATAATTGCCGTAATGCCAGGGAGCGTTGGGGTGGTGTCAGCGAACTGATTGACCGTTGGCTGAAAGAAAGACAGGAACTGCTGGTGCACTATTGCGACTTGTCCGGAACCACGGATTACTCGCAGACAGAAGCACTGCATGGGAAGTTCGTACGGCTTTGCGAGGTGCTGGTAGATTACGTATCGGCAGGGCACTTCGAGATATACGATCAGTTGGTACAGGAAGCCAGGGAGTTCAATGATGGCGGCCTGGAGCTGGCGGCAAGACTGTATCCGAAAATCGAGCAGACGACGGAAACGGCACTGAACTTCAATGATCGACTTAACGGCCAGTCACTGACGGAAGGTGAAGTCCGCGAATTGTTCGAGCAGCTTTCCGAACTGGGGGAAACCCTGGAAAGTCGTTTCGAGATGGAAGATTACCTGATTGAGCACCTGCATAACGCTCACGCAGAGAAGGTCATGTCATCGGCGTGAATGGCCCGCCGGTGGCTTCCCCCGGCCTCAATGTCTGAAGCGGGGGAAGCGCGGGGTAAGGTGATTATTCCGGGTTGATTTCCATCAGTTCCACGTCAAACACCAGTGTCTCGTTGGGCCCGATTCTCTGGTTTCCGCCCGGCCCGTAAGCCAGATCTGCCGGAATGTACAGCTTGGCCCTGCTGCCTTCAGACATCAGCTGCAGGCCTTCAGTCCAGCCCGGGATAACCTGATTCAGGCCGAAAGTAACCGGCTCGCCGCGCTCGCGGGAGCTATCGAACACCTCCCCTGAAATCAATTCGCCGGTATAGTGAACCCGTACACGATCTTCTGCGCTCGGCTTCTCTCCATCGCCTTCTTCCAGTATTTCGTACTGGAGGCCTGATTCCGTGGTTTCAACACCGTCACGCTCTGCGTTTTCGGCCAGGAATTCTTCTCCGGCTTCCCGGTTCTTCTGGGCCAGCTCTTCGGTCTGGGCTGACTCCTGCTCCTGCAGTTGGGTCTGGTAGGCCATCAGGGCCTCCTGGATTTCTTCCCGGCTCATGCGAGTCTGCTCTTCATCGCCGGCGTGGCCGTGTTGAATACCCTGCAGGAACTGGTCCATCTGCAGATCTGGCAGATCGTTGCCCATCCGCTCACCCATCACCAGGCCCATGCCATAGCTGACCTTTTCGTCGGTGGATTCCAGGGCGGGATCTTCCGGGGCCGCATCCTGTGGGGAAGAGCAGCCGACCAGGGCGCCGGCAACGGCCAGTGCGATCAGGGTTTTGTTCATTGCCTGTTCCTTCATTATGGTTACTGTTGAATGATTACGAACGCCCAAAAGGTAACGGGTTCTGTCGCCAGATGCCACTGAACATGTGTTAAGGGAGGAGTAACGGCAGCCTTAGCTGCCGTTGTTGGCTGTGTTGGGAGTCATGGAAAACGGCGCCTGGTAGGGGGACTGCCAGTCGGTTTCCGGATCAGAAGCAGGGGGGCGCTGGGTTTTATTGTCGGTCCGCTCTATGGCGAGGGCATTCCAGGGCCCCTGGGCTGGTGGTTTGTCGGCGTAGTGCCAGCTTCCGTCACTGTCCTGCCACTTGAAGACAATATCCGGCCCCTCAGTGGGTACAGGAGAGGGGACCAGCCCTTCAAACGAGGGAATGTCCGTACGCGCTTCTGTTTCAGCGGGCTTGGGTGATGTTTCGGCCGGGTCATTCAGGCCAAAGAACATCAACGCCATAAGTACGCCGAGTGCAGGAAACGCCAGCCGGATCAGCCATTTCATCATCATGGCCTGTTTTCTCCCGTTGCGAGTGTCGACAGTTCTCTGGCGAGTGTGTCCAGCAGTCTGCCGGTCCCGTTGTTCATTTTCGTCTCCGGTGCTGCAGCCAGAAGGTTATTCCGGGCCAGGCTCGCCGTGGTTTCCTCACTGGAACCTGTATGTGTTTGTGAAACCAGGGCCTTATAAGCCAGTGCCAGCTCAACCCGCTCTGCTTCAAGTTCGCTGCGGGCTATGAATTCCCTCACCTTAACAGTGTGAGGGTTCGTTTTCGTTATGTATTTTCTCGCCGTCCTGAGTGGTACGGTCACCTGAGTTCGCCACTCGGTTACCGTAGGGCACTCCTGGCCGGAAAAGCTACGACCGGAAGATGCAAGCCAGACCGCACAAAGAATCCGGGTAACGCTCCAACCCCTGCTCTGGAGTTCCAGGCACGACTCTTGCGCGCGGGGCGACTCCCAGAATCGGCAGGCAAATTGCCACAACGGGTTTTCCGGATCAGCATCCTCAGGTATCTTTCTCCCGCTACACGACATGGAGCACCTGACGGTTCCTTATTAAACGTTCCCTGATACCATTACGCTATGTTAACGATAACCGATCTCAGTTTACAACGGGGTGGCATCTGGTTGCTAGAAGCCGTCAACCTGACCGTTCAGCCTGGCCAGAGGGTGGCGATAGTCGGTGCCAATGGCGCCGGAAAATCCAGTTTGTTCCAGTTATTGCTGGGGCAGTTGTCGCCGGAGCAGGGCAGTGTGTCGTTACCCGGTGGCTGCCGGATAGCGCATATGGCCCAGGAAGTCGCTGCTTCGTCCCGCAGTGCCAGGGATTTCGTGCTGGACGGTGATCACGACCTGCGGCGAATGGAAGCAGAGCTGGCGGCGGCGGAAGAACGCGGGGATGACCACACCGTTGCCCGCATTCATGGCGAGCTGGATGTTCATGAGGCCTGGTCTGCGTCGCGCCGGGCGGAAGCTTTGCTGCGTGGGCTCGGGTTTTCCGATACCGACGCCGAGCGGCCGGTATCGGCCTTTTCCGGCGGCTGGCGGATACGCCTTAACCTGGCCCAGGCCCTGATGCGCCCGTCAGACCTGCTGCTATTGGATGAACCGACCAACCACCTTGATCTGGATGCTTGTCTGTGGCTGGAAAACTGGCTGCGGCGTTACGAGGGCACGCTACTGTTCATCTCCCACGACCGGGACTTTATGGACCGTGTAGCGACACACCTTGTGCATTTTGATCAGCGCCGGCTGGAGCTGTATACGGGTAATTACTCAGCGTTTGAAACCCAGCGCAGCGAACGCCTCGCTCAACAGCAGGCCGGTTATGAGCGTCAGCAGGCCAAAATTGCCGAGATCCAGCGCTTCATTGACCGTTTCCGGGCTCAGGCCACGAAAGCCCGTCAGGCCCAGAGCCGCGTCAAGGCGCTGGAGCGGATGGAAAGAATTGCACCTGCCCATGTGGACTCGCCATTCAGTTTCGAGTTCCCGGTGGCTGACAAGGTGTCCAATCCGTTGCTGTCCATTCGCAACGGCGCAGCCGGGTATGGCGAAACGGTCATCCTGGATGGGATCAACCTCTCCCTGCTGCCCGGCAGTCGAGTTGGGCTGCTAGGGCCTAACGGCGCTGGTAAATCCACCCTGATGGATGCCCTGCGCGGTGAGAGTACACTGCTTCGGGGCGAGCGAACCACCGGAGAGCATCTTGCCATTGGTTATTTTGCTCAGCACCAGCTTGAATCCCTGGATCTGGATGCCAGCCCGTTCCTGCATCTGCAGCGGCTCTCTCCACGCGCATCGGAACAGAGCATCCGCAACTTCCTGGGCGGCTTCGACTTCCACGGCGATGGCGCCCTCAGTGCCATTCGTTCATTTTCCGGCGGAGAAAAGGCCCGGGTGGCTCTGGCGGTTATTGCCTGGCAAAAACCCAACCTGCTGTTGCTGGACGAGCCCACCAACCACCTGGATCTGGAAATGCGCCAGGCCCTGACCATGGCGCTGCAGAACTTTAACGGAGCGATTGTCGTGGTCTCCCACGATCGTCACCTGTTGCGTAACACGGTCGATGATTTCTGGCTGGTGAATGATGGGCGGGTAACCGAATACGATGGCGATCTGGAAGATTACGAGCGTTGGCTGGCAGACCGTCGCAAGGATGAAACAGAGGCCCCCAGGCGCGAGAGCCGCAGCAATACTGCCGGTTCAGCAGCTACTGCAGAAAGTGCCGCCGGTGACGGCGAAAACGCGGAAGATCGCAAGGCCCGCAAGCGGGCAGAAGCGGCTATTCGGCAGAAGCTCAGCCCCTATCGCAAGCAACAGACCGCGCTTGAAAAGGAGATGGACAGCTTGCAGTCCACCCTGATGACACTGGAGCAGAATCTTTCGGACCCTGATCTCTATGCTGACCAGGGCAAACAGAAGCTGAAAGAACTGCTGAGTCAGCAAGCTGTCGCCAAGAGTCGTCTTGCCGACGTGGAGGCCGAGTGGCTCGACATCAGTGAAACGGTGGAGACCCTGGAAGCAGAGCTCTCGTTCTAGCTGCTTACAGTCAGGGTAAAATCCTGTTTGGCAAGGTAGTCCCTTTCGTTCTCGAGGTCCGCAAGGGTGAGGGGGCGCTCATCCAGCCAGCCGGAGGGGAATTCTACGGCCAGGGCATTGGTTGAGGGGTGCAGGCGCAGCTCCGGGGGCTGCTCATGGTTACGGGGATGTTGCAACAGAACAGCCAGCCGAACTATTACGCACAGATAGCGCAGACGGGGGATATCTTCCGGGTCCAGTCCCTCGAATATGGCGGATGAGAACTTGCGCCGATGGCCACGAACCAGGGTTGCCAGGTCGCGCTGGAATTGCTGGCTGAAGCCGGGCAGATCGGAATAGCGAAGCAGGTAGGCGCCATGCTTGTGGTACTGGCTGTGGGAAATGGTCAGGCCGATTTCATGCAGCCGGCAGGCCCAACGCAGAACTTCCTCGTCTGCGGGAGTGTTGAGCGCCCATGTATCGGCTACCTGCCGCCAGGCTGCAAGGGCAGTTTCCTCCACCGCATAGCCGTGTTCCTGGTCTACATGGTAGCGCTCCTGCAGGGCCTGTATGGTCCGCTCCCGCACGTCCTCATGCTGAATCCGGCCAGCGATATCGTAAAGCAGGCCTTCGCGCAGGGCACCATCGGCGAAGGTCAGCTCCTTTATCTGGAGTGACTGGAAAGCCCCCATCAGAATGGCGAACCCTGCCGGGAAAATGCTCTGGCGGTCGGTTCGTACTCCCAGGTCGCCCAGCTTCTCCACCTTGCCCATATCCACCAGACGTTTTCGGAGCTCGGTCATGGCCTCGAGGGTAATCGTGCCGTCGGTAATCTTGAGACTGGCCAACACACTGGCAATGGCCTTGATGGAACCGGACGACCCCACCGCGCTTTGCCAGCCCTTGTTGCGGAAATGCTGGCGGATATTGAGCAGCTCCTGCTCGGCGTGGGTGACGGCTTTGTCCATCTGCTTGCGGGTAACCTTGCCGTCCGGGAAATAACGGTTGCGGAACGATACACAACCCATGTGCAGGCTCTCCATATCCTGGGGCTCAAACCGCTCACCGATGATGAACTCGGTGCTGCCGCCGCCGATATCAATCACCAGCCGCCGACCACTGTCGTCCGATAAGGTGTGGGAGACCCCCAGATAGATCAGGCGGGCTTCTTCCCGACCGGCAATGATCTCCACCGGATATCCCAGTACTTCCTCCGCCCGTACCATGAACTCCTGGGTGTTGCGTGCCACGCGCAGGGCATTGGTGCCGACAACCTGAACGGCTTCCGGCGGCATGCCCTGCAGCCGCTGGGCGAAGCGGCTCAGGCAGGCCAGGGCTCGCTGCTGGGCATCCTCGGTAAGCCGGTTGTAGCTGTCCAGGCCGGCCCCGAGCTGGACCTTCTCGCCCATTTTCTCAAGCGTGCGGATCTCACCGTGAACCAGGCGGGCCACCACCATGTGGAAACTGTTGGAGCCCATATCAATTGCTGCGAGCAGTTCTGGCGGGGTGGCGGAAGAGTTGGCCGTCACGTGTATTGAATTCCTTCTGCCAGGCCCTAAATAGAGGGAAGGGAACTTGGTAAACCGAAGGCGGGAAGCCTCGGCAACGGTTGAGTAATGACCAGTACAAATGTGATAGCTGGGTGCAAACCGCTAAATCTGGAGATTACTATAAGCGATATGCCGTGTAACGCAATGGTGCACTGTCGGTCAGTGTAATCCGAAGTGTCCGTACAGAAGGAAGCGCTTCACATACGCCTGACCAATCGCGTAAAGTATTGCGTACCATGATCACGGTGAACGGTTACCAATACCCAGTGGTGGTAACTGTCAGCAACAGTCAATAGCATCCCCCCGAGCGGCTCGCGCCGCTGGAGGATGCACGAATCGGGAAACTGAAATGAGCGGAAATATTGTAAACGTTACAGATGCCTCCTTTGAGCAGGACGTACTGCAGTCAGACGTACCGGTACTGGTAGACTACTGGGCAGAATGGTGCGGCCCTTGCAAGATGATTGCTCCGGTACTGGAAGAAATGGCTGAAGAGTACGAAGGCAAGCTGAAAGTCTGCAAACTGAACATCGACGAAAACGAGCAGACACCGCCCAAGTTCAATATCCGTGGTATCCCCACACTGATGCTGTTCAAAAACGGCAACGTGGACGCCACCAAAGTGGGCGCCCTGTCCAAGTCACAACTGGCCGCCTTCCTGGACAGCAATCTCTGATAGCTGCTTCTGGCCTAAACCGCCCCTGAGCAAAGGTTCACGGGCGGTTTTTTATTGCCAGAAACCAGCCCGCCCGCAGCACTTGGAAGACTCTTTCAGGAGAGCAAGTAATCAGGCGAGTAATGTCGAGCCCTCCTTCCGAAAATGTGCGGAGCCATGGATGGCGGAGCCCAAGCGTACAGGGAAGTATTTACAGCGTTTTTCGGAAGGAGGGCTCGGCATTGCTGGCCGTCTTGCAAAAAAGATCCCCGAAGACTACTCCCAACTCTGAGACCGATCCAGATCAGCAGCCTTCTGCTCAACCCAGTGCTCACTGTCGCCCGTAATCTCCTTCTTCCAGAACGGCGCCGACGTCTTCAGAGCGTCCATGATGAACTCGCAGGCCGCAAACGCATCCCCGCGGTGGGCGCTGCACACCCCCACGAACACAATCTGCTCACCCAATGCCAGAGACCCCACCCGGTGAATAACCCGCGCCTCACGCACATCCCAGCGACCGGACGCCTCACGAACCAGCCCCTCGATAACCTGCTCAGTCATCCCCGGGTAATGCTCAAGAAACAGCCCCGTAACACCCTTCAGGTCGCCACTGTCCCGTACCAGCCCGGTAAAGGTCGCAATAGCCCCGGTACCAGAGCCGGAATCCCGGAGTGCGCGGTATTCTTCCGCAGGGTCGAAATCCTCTTGCTGGACACGAATCACATCAGCCTCCCGTCACCGGCGGGAAAAAGGCCACTTCATCGCCGGGCTGCAACACCGTGTCCGGTTTTGTCATCACCTGATTGACCGCAATCATGACTGGGTGCGCGCCAGCCAGCTGAGTCCAGCTTCCGCCCCTGGCCGCAAGGCTTTGCAACAGTTTGCCAGCGGTCAGATCGGATTCTGCCTCTACCGTAAGCGATGCGGTATCCAGCTCCTCCCGCAGGCGGGCAAAAAACTTCACAGTAATGGTATTGTCCGCGCTCATGGTTATTCCAGCAGCTCCGCAAACGAATAGTAGCTAATGGTGTCGCCCAGGCCGATGGTCTCGTTCTCAGGCACCACGGCCAGTCCGTCAGCCCAGCACGCCGAACTCAGCACGCCGGAACTCTGGTTAGGGTAGGCCATTATCACCGGGCCGTCATCGCCAATGCTCTTGCGGGCACGGACAAATTCCCGGCGGATAGAGGGCTTCTCAATCGAAAACCCGGAGGGTATCCGTTCGCCATGAATCGTAACACCCGCACGTCCCTGGCAGGCTCGAATAAATGGCATGCCCACTACCATAAAGGTGACCAGCACCGCCGCAGGATTGCCGGGCAGGCCCAGAACCGGGGTGCCGTCCATCGCGCCGAACGCCAGCGGCTTGCCGGGCTTGCTGGCCATGCGCCACAGCGACAGATCACCGGACTCCTCCAGTACGGCCCGTACATGATCTTCTTCGCCCACCGACACGCCGCCGGTGGTGATGATCAGGTCGGACTCTGCAGCCGCTCTTTTGAGCGTGCTGCGGGTAGCGTCGCGGGTGTCAGCCAGGGTTTCGCACAGCGATACTTCGCAGCCAGCCTTCGCCAGTAGCCCCAGTAAAGTAAAGCGGTTGGAGTTATAGATCTGGCCGGACGCCAGAGGTTGTCCGGGCGCGACCAGTTCATCACCGGTGTTAAGGATGGCGACTTTCAGTTTTGCGTAGACAGCCACTTCGGCCACGCCCATGGACCCCAGCAGGCCCATCTCCTGGGGCCGAATCCTGGTGCCTCTCGCCAGCGCCAGCTCACCTCGGGCCAGGTCCTGGCCCTGGCGGCGGATATTCTGGCCTTCGCTTACCGTAGCATCGACGGTAATGCCATCATCGGCCACCGTAACCCGCTCCTGCATAACCACGGAGTCCGCGCCTGCGGGAATCTCCGAGCCGGTGAAAATTCGCACCGCGGTGCCGGGCTGAAGTGATCCGGGTGCCTGACCTGCAGCAACTCGCCCTGAAACCGGTAACACTGCTTCACCGGAAAGGTCCCCGGCGCGTACGGCGTACCCGTCTACCGCGCTGTTGTCAGCAGGCGGAACGTCCTCCGGCACCATGTAATCCTGGGCCAGAACCCGGTCCAGGCTGTCTGCCAGAGCCACGGTCTGCGTGTCTGCAACCGGGCGGGCCCGGGCGACGAGGTGTTCGATGGCATCGTCCACGGGGATCAGGTCAGAACTTTCCATGGCCTATCGCTCCGAGCGCTCGCCAATGACCTGGTTGATACGGTCGAAAGGCTTGTCTGGCTTGCCCAGGGTCAGGCCCGAGAAATTGCAGGGGCCGTGCCGGCTGTCCAGCTGGGTATTCAGAATGCCGTTCCAGCCGGTACGGCAGGCGCCCGTAGAACCGGGCAGACAGAAGATGACGGTATGATTGGCCAGCCCGCCAAAAGCACGGGACTGAATGGTGGACGTGCCTATCTCGCTGGCGGACAGGCGACGGAATTCCTCGCCAAACCCGTCGATGGTCTTGTCCAGCAGTGGTCCGACGGCTTCGGGCGTGCTGTCGCGCTCGTGAAAACCGGTACCGCCGGTGATGAGCGCCACATTGATCTCCGGGTCTGCAATCCAGGATGACATCAGGGCCCGCACCAGATAGACATCGTCTGGCAGGATGCGCCGGGCAACGAGCCGGTGACCCGCTTCAACGATGCTGTTTTCCAGGAACTGCCCCGAAGTGTCTTCTGCAGGACCACGGGTATCAGACACGGTTAGCAGTGCGATGTTCAGGGGTTTGAGCTCGCTAGTGGTATCACTGCTCATGGAGTTTCTCCGAAAAAAAGGAAGTCATTCTCACAGTATCCTTATCGGACGTAGTGAATGGAAGAGGAGTAACCCTTCAGGGGGAGGGTGTTTGGGGGCGGGAAAAGCGAAATCGGTTCAAAAGTGCGCAACATTACTTGACATTGGTACGCAAGGTGGCTGATGATCCTTCTTGCCCGGCGAACGGTTGTTCTTCCTGTCTCTGGCTTCAGTACCATTCCGGACTCCATCTACACCGGTTGCTCCATCTGGCCAGCACCAAGTTCAACGTATATCCGATCAATCCGTTCATGGGCACCCCTGTCATTCCAATGTTCGTTTACTTCCATTCCTGAAAATCCAATAAACTATGAATCTTACTGAACTCAAGCAGAATTCCATGCCCGAATTGCTCGATATTGCGCAAGAGATGGGCCTCGATAACCTGGCTCGTTCGCGCAAGCAGGATGTCATCTTCACCATCCTGAAGAAGCATGCCAAGAGCGGCGAAGACATTTACGGTGACGGCGTACTGGAAATTCTGCAGGACGGTTTCGGTTTCCTCCGTTCTGCTGACGCTTCGTATCTGGCAGGGCCTGACGACATCTATGTCTCCCCCAGTCAGATTCGCCGGTTCAACCTGCGTACAGGTGACACGGTTGCCGGCAAGATCCGCCCGCCGAAAGACGGTGAGCGCTATTTTGCCCTGTTGAAGGTCAGCGAGATCAACTTCGACAAACCGGATAACGCCCGGAACAAGATCCTGTTCGAAAACCTCACACCCCTGTTCCCTGACGAGCGTCTGATGCTCGAAGCAGGTAACGGTAGCACCGAGGATCTTTCCTCCCGCGTGCTGGATCTGGTGGCGCCTATCGGCAAGGGCCAGCGTGGCCTGATCGTTTCCCCGCCCAAGGCTGGTAAAACGTTGCTGATGCAGACCATTGCCCAGTCCATCACCCGTAACAATCCAGAATGCCATGTGATGGTACTGCTGATTGATGAGCGGCCTGAGGAAGTGACCGAGATGCAGCGCACCGTGCGCGGCGAAGTCATCGCCTCCACCTTCGACGAGCCCCCGGCCCGTCACGTTCAGGTGGCCGAGATGGTGATTGAAAAGGCCAAGCGTCTGGTTGAGCATAAGAAGGACGTGGTTATCCTGCTGGATTCCATCACTCGTCTGGCTCGTGCCTATAATACCGTGATTCCCTCTTCCGGCAAGGTATTGACCGGTGGTGTTGATGCTCACGCCCTGGAAAAGCCGAAGCGTTTCTTCGGTGCGGCCCGTAACGTGGAGGAGGGTGGAAGCCTGACCATCCTGGCGACGGCGCTGGTGAACACCGGTTCCAAGATGGACGAGGTGATTTACGAGGAGTTCAAGGGTACCGGCAACATGGAGATCCATCTGGATCGCAAGATTGCCGAGAAGCGGACCTATCCGGCCATCAATATCCGCAGCTCCGGCACCCGCCGTGAAGACCTGCTGATGAGCGAGGCGGATATCCAGCGTATCTGGATCCTGCGCAAGCTGCTGCATTCCATGGATGACGACACCGCTGCCATCGAGTTCCTCCTGGACAAGCTCAAGGAAACCAAGACCAACGCCGAGTTCTTTGACTCGATGAAGCGTCGGTAAGTTTGGTTATTTGGTTTCAGCCCTCTTTGCGCATTTGCTTTGGGGGCTGGTAACGCCGGGGATCGTCTCCCCGGCGTTACCGATCCAGATCATTGCGCGCGCTGAGCACACGTAATAATCCCTCGCCCTGTTCCCGCACCCAGCCCGACACCAGAGCCAAACCAAAACCACAGAATTCGCGTACAATGCCGGAATCAACCGGAGCAGCCGATGAAATACAACGACCTGAGAGACTTCATAGGCCAGCTTGAGAAGCTGGGCGAACTGAAACGGATTTCAGTGGAAGTGGACCCCCATCTGGAGATGACCGAGATCTGCGACCGCACGCTGCGGGCAGGTGGCCCTGCGTTGTTGTTCGAGAATCCCAAAGGTTATGACATGCCCGTGCTGGCCAATCTGTTTGGCACGCCAAAACGTGTGGCCATGGGTATGGGGCAGGATGATGTGACCGCACTGCGGGAAATCGGCAAGCTGCTGGCCTTTCTGAAAGAACCCGATCCCCCCAAAGGGTTTAAAGACGCCATCGAAAAATTGCCCCTTTTCCGGCAGGTGATGCGGATGAGTCCCAAGGTGCTTCGTTCCGCGCCCTGTCAGGATGTGGTCATCGAGAGGGATCAGGTCAACCTGTACCAGATACCGGTTCAGCACTGTTGGCCTGGTGATGCGGGGCCATTGGTGACCTGGCCGCTGGTGATTACCCGGGGGCCGAACAAAGAGCGCCAGAACCTGGGTATTTATCGGCAGCAGGTCATCGGGCGGAACCGGCTGATCATGCGCTGGCTCAGTCATCGGGGTGGGGCGCTGGACTTTCAGGAGTTTCAGAAGGCCAATCCTGGTAAACCCTACCCGGTGGCTGTGGCTCTGGGCGCTGACCCGGCGACCATCCTTGGTGCGGTAACACCGGTACCTGACAGCCTTTCCGAGTATGCCTTTGCCGGCCTGCTGCGGGGGGCTCGCACCGAACTGGTGCAATGTGGTCTCAGTGACCTTCAGGTGCCGGCCAGTGCCGAGATTGTACTGGAAGGCTTTATCTATCCGGACGATATGGCACCAGAAGGCCCGTTCGGAGATCACACCGGTTATTACAACGAAGTGGACCAGTTTCCGGTGTTCACCGTGGAACGGGTTACCCACCGCAAGAACCCGATTTACCACAGCACCTACACCGGCCGGCCGCCCGATGAGCCGGCTATTCTCGGGGTGGCACTGAACGAAGTGTTTATCCCCATTCTGCAGAAGCAGTTCCCCGAGATTGTGGACTTCTATCTGCCACCGGAGGGGTGCTCCTACCGTCTTGCAGTGGTGACCATGAAGAAACAGTACCCCGGCCATGCCAAGCGGGTGATGATGGGTGTATGGTCTTTCCTGCGCCAGTTCATGTACACCAAATTCGTGATTGTTACAGACGACGATGTGAATGCGCGGGACTGGAAGGACGTGATCTGGGCCATGACCACCCGTATGGACCCGGCACGGGATACGCTGCTGGTGGAAAATACTCCCATCGACTACCTGGACTTCGCCTCGCCGGTGTCCGGGCTGGGGTCGAAGATGGGTATGGATGCCACCAGTAAGTGGCCGGGTGAGACTGATCGGGAGTGGGGCACACCCATTACCATGTCTGACGATGTGAAAAAGCGGGTCGATGACATCTGGGACTCCCTGGGGATTGAAGTTTCGCCCGACCGCCCCGACTGATATGGCCAGTGAAACGCTTCGTATTAGCCTCTTGCCGGCTGCATTGTCATTTGGTGCAGCCGCCGATGAGACGCTGCTGGCGGCAGCCGGGAGGGCCGGTGTGGCAGTTCCTGCCGCTTGTCGCAATGGGGTGTGCGAACTTTGCGAGGCACGCCTGGTCAATGGCCAGGCTCTGAATACCCGTAATCAACAAACAATTCCGGTCACCGGGCGCCTGATGATGTGCCGCACCCTTGCGCTCAGTGACCTTGAGCTGGAGATAGACGCCGTTATGGCAGCCGGAGAAAATCAGCCCCGCAAGTTCCTGGCAAAGGTGGTGGACGTCCGTCCCATCAACCACGATGTGTACTGTGTGGAACTTCAACTGCCCCGTCGCCGGGAACTGTCATTTCACGCGGGCCAATACCTGTCGGTGAACCTGCCGGATACTGATCCCTGCTATTTCTCCATTGCCAGCAGTCCGTCTGAAGAGTTGATCGAGCTGCATATCCAGGCCACCCCGGAATGGGTTTCTGCCCAGAAAGTCATCGACGCGCTTACTTCCGGGGGGGAAGTCACCGTTGAGCTGCCACACGGTCGCGCCTGCCTCGCCTCGGCTCCGGAAAAGCCTTTGTTACTGGTCGCGGCCGGAACCGGTTTTGCCCAGGTAAAAAGCCTGGTGGATTATCTGCGGGAAACCTCCTACGACAAGCCGGTAAAGTTTTACTGGGGCGTTCGCCGCCACGAAGATATGTATCTGCGCTCTCTCGCCCAGCGATGGCAGGAAGAGTGGCCACCGTTTACGTTCCTGCCCGTGGTAGGGGATGACGAGGATAATGAGTGGAGCGGCCACCACGACCAGCTGGTACGCACGGTGCTGGCTTCAGGTATGGACTGGACCAACGTGGAAGTCCACGCCAGCGGGTCGCCGACAATGGTTTATACCTTGATGGACGCGTTGGTAGAGGCCGGGTTGCCGCAGCAGGCGTTTTTCTCTGATGTGCTGGAGTATGCGCCTCGGGATTAGCCGGGTGCGTGCCTGATACCAGGTAGCCTGCGGGTAGGGTGACTGGCCCCGAGGTGGGGTACCTTTTCTTATGGGAAAAGAACTCGCTTCGCTCAGACACCTTTTCCCGCCAGAAAAGGTACCCCACCCCGTGCCCGATCTGACACCGTCGTTATCGGGTTTCGCAATGAACCCACGTAGGTCGGATTAGCGCAGCGTAATCCGACAATCCAGATTAAATCAATCAAGCCTTCGGCATCGGCAAATCCGGCAACCCACTGTCTTTAACCAACCCCTGCATCAACAGCTTCACACTGTTCTCGCCCTCGCCCATATGGGCGTTCAGGCGACTCAGTTCGGCCATGGTTTCACGGCTGCGCCGTAGTCTCAGACTGGTCTCGAAGTACTCCCGGGCCTTGCCCCAGAGCTCATTGCGCAGGCTCAGGCGTCCCAGCGCAAGCAACAGTTCCGCATTATTGGGGCGGTCCTTCAACCACTGCTCGGCTACCAGTAACTGCTCGTCCGGCTTCAGGCCCTTCACCCGGCCATACAGGTTGATCAGATCGTCACCCCAGTGATTGCGCAACACCTTCCGCAACAGAGTTTCGGCCTGGGCTTCATCGCCCAGCTCCGCCAGCAGGCGGGCGTATTCGCGTATGGTGTGTTCGTCGCGGCGCAGGAAGCCAGGCAGTTCATCCCACAATCGGGTCAGCGGCTCCAGTGAGGCAGAAGGCTCGCCTGAGTGGCGACGGCATTCCTCGGCAGCGCGTTGCAGCAGGTTGTGCCACACCAGTCGCTCCAGGTCGCCCAGTTCTTCGCTCTCCATCAGGTTGCGCTTGCGGATTTCCGGCAATAGTCGGGAAAGCTCGCGCCAGTCTTCCAGGCGCACATAGGTGTTCTTCAGCAGTTTGAGTACGAACGGATGATGAGGGGCCTGCTTGCGAAGCCTCAGCAGTGTAGCCAGGGCCTGCTCCAACCGGTTACCGGCCAGTTGCAGCTGGGCCTGGGTGATGCCCACGGCCATGTCGGACCCCGGGGTACTTTCATAAGCTTTGCGCAAAAGTTCGTCAACCGCTTCGTGATCGCCGGATTCAAACGAAGCCTGCGCCGCGGCCAGATAATTGATCAGTGGGGTGTCGGCGTGCTCGGCTGAAGAGGTGAGTAGTTTGCGCGCCCGAGGCCAGTTACCTTCCGCAAGGGCCAGCAGCCCCTGGGTGGTGCGGCGGCGGGCCCGGCGTTCGTTACTGCGGGCAAGCCAGCCGGCCACCATGCCGGTGCCATGGCGCAGGCGACGGAACAGGCCAATGACCATCACGAAGCCCACAACCAACACCACCAATAATGCCAGACCAATCCAGAAGTTGGTTTCAATCAGGTAGTTGCCCAGGCTGACGCGGATATAACCAAGGTCATACTGGAGCCCCATGGCGAGGGCAGTGCCCAGCAACAGGGCAATGAGAATGATCAGCAGGATGCGGATCATGAGGCATCTCCCTGCTCGCCGTTGTTATCGGTTTCCTGGGTGTTTCCCTCGCCGCTCTCTGTACGCTCTTCGTTCTCTTCACTCTCTTCGCTCGCTTTACCACCATTGTTATCCAGCCGTCCTGCCAGGCGGGATTTAAGCAGTTCCAAAGAGCGGCTGATATCTGGTAGTTCCGGGTCCACATTCTTGTCAGACAGTTCGTCCAGGGTGCGGGAGAGGGCAATAATGCGGGTGTTGCTGCTGTCGTACCAATCGGTGATCGCGTTGCTCGCCTTGGTCAGCGCCCGTGAGTAAAGCTCCTGGTGGCCACGCAGCACCGCCATTTCGGCCTCTTCCAGCATCAACTGGAGGTTGAGCCGGGCATAGGCGCTCTGTTCCGGGGACAGCAGTGGTTTGACGGGTTCGTCGAGCCTACGGACAACCACTACCTGTGAGAGGGTATCTTTTACCTTCTCCCATCCCTCGGCCACCAGCCCCGGAACGGAATCTGTATTCGCGGCCGTATCGTCGTTACTGACGGGCACGAAACCGGGTGCGCGGTCATTCACCAGAGCATCGTCAGTAAGCTGATGGATGCTGTCGATGGCGGCTTCCAGCTTCAGGTAGAGGCCGGTGCGGTCGACGTCGGCCAGCCCCTTGAGGGCGAGAATCTCTTTTGCCACTTGCTGGCGTACAGGGTAGACCCCGATATCGTCGGACTCTGCCAGAACCTCGTCAGCCGATTCCAGAGCAGCCAGTGCGCCACGGATGTCCTTTTCAATCATCAGGCGCTGGTTGCCCACCCGAAGAAGATATTCTGCTTCTGCCAGCAGCCAGTCGGTGCGGGTACGGTTTCCGGCCTCCAGCAGTTCGCGGGCATTATGGTCAATCTGGCGTTGTTGGGTGGCAATCAGTTCACGCTGTTCCGACAGCTTTCCTTCCAGGGATTGCAGGCGCTGGCTCTGCTCGCTGCCACTCTGCCCGTACATGCGTTCCAGTTGCTCAGTGTCGCTTTCAAGACTGGTGATCGTCTGTTGCAGGGACTGGTTGTTATTCCACTGCTGCCAGCTCCACAGCGCCAGGGCTATTGCCAGGGCAAGGGTAAGCAGAGTGAGGATCCAGAGAGGCCACAGCCGTTGCCGTGTTTGCTGAGACTTTGCAATCGGGGCGGGCAGTTGTGCTTTTGATTCTGTCACAGGCATCCTTACTTGGTGTTTCCGGAGCCACCGTCCAGGCTGGCAAGTTGTTCGGCAACTGCAGCCACAATTGTGCTATCGGCAAGGCTTCCTGGTATGCACGTTCGCCGCAGGCCGGCCTGACGTGCTTGTTCGGCAATCCGCTCGACGGGGACAACCAGCAAAATATCCTCAAGATTATGGCCGGTATTTTCACTTAGTGCGATGAGATTGTTCAATGTTTCTCCTGACAGTGTGACGATGACCTCGGGGGAAAAGTCGTTCAGCATCGCTTTCAGTGTGGCTTTATCATAGTCGGGACAGTAGCGGCGATAAAGTGGCAACGCCGTGACCCGTGCGCCGCGTTTTTCCAGAGTTTGCGGAATCAGTTCGCGGCCTTCTTCCCCCCGAACCAGCAGAACCTTTTCATGGTCCAGCCTGGCCAGCTCTGGCAACTGTAGCAAATCTTCGCTGGTATGGCCGGTTTCCGGCTGGTGTGTGTTCAGGCCATGGCCGGCAAGTACCGCAGCGGTGCCTGCTCCGACCCCGTACCAGTGAATGCCAGCGGGCGTCTGCGGCCACCAGGTATCGAGCCATTCCAGCAGCAGGCTCGCGGCGTAGGGGCTGACCGCGATAACGTGGCTAAACTCATCCAGGTTCAGGATAAGCGTGCGGGTAGCGGGGTCTTCAGGAAGCGGTTCCCGGCTGATCAGTGGTAGTACCCGGGCGTCGGCGCCAGCCTCCCGGAAGCTGGCGGCAAGGCGGTCGGCTTCGGGTTGTGGCCGGCAGATCAGGATCCGCCGGCTTTCAAGGGGCCTGGAGTCAGGTAGGGGTGTGGCCATAGATGTCAGCCAGTACCTTGTCTGCCCCCAGCGCCAGCAGGTCTTCGGCCAGCTCGCGGCCGAGGCGCTCGCCTTCGCTTCGGGGCGCCCGGCCTTCGACCCGGAATACCTTGGTGCCGTCCACAGCGCCCACCAGGCCTCGCAGCCAGAGAGTGTCCTCGTCTTCCAGCAGGGCGTAGGCCGCAATGGGCACCTGGCAGCCCCCCTGGAGGCGGCGGTTCAATGCCCGTTCTGCCTTGACCCGATCGGACGTGTCGCGATGATCCAGCGGGGCCAGCATGCTGATCAGCTCGGCATCGTCCAGCCGACACTCGATACCCAGTGCGCCCTGACCCACGGCGGGCAGTGATACGCTGTCGGGCAGGCAGTAGCGGATACGGTCATGGAAACCCAGGCGCTTGAGCCCTGAACTGGCAAGTACGATGGCGTTGTAGTCGCCAGCATCCAGCTTTGCCAGGCGGGTATTGACGTTGCCGCGCAGGGTGCGGATTTCCAGGTCCGGGCGATAGGCGCGAAGCTGGGCCTCCCGGCGGAGACTGGCCGTACCTACCACGGCACCGTGGGGCAGGGCGTCCACGTTTTCGAAGTCGTTGCTGACAAAAGCATCGGTGGGATCCTCGCGCTCACAGATAGCGACCAGCCCGAGCCCTTCCGGAAACTCCATGGGTACATCCTTCATGGAGTGCACCGCCAGGTCAGCCTTGCCTGCCAGCATGGCCTCTTCGAGCTCCTTGACGAACAGGCCCTTGCCGCCGATTTTGGCCAGCGGTACGTCCAGGATTTTGTCGCCCTGGGTTTTGATCTTGATTAGCTCAACCTCGATGTTGTCGTTGAGCCGTTCCAGTTCGGACTTGATGAATTCTGCCTGCCACAGCGCCAGAGCGCTGCTGCGGGTTGCAATACGAAGGGTTCGTTTGGACATGTTGCTCGTTGCCGGATCTGAAAATGGTACACCAAGGGTACCCTTTGTGGGGCCATTTGTGGAGCCAAACGTCGTGCGCCGGCATTGGCGAAAAGGCTACCCGGGGCGATGTTCCTTAAGCCACTGCCGCACGGACGCGGTATGCCTCCGGCTTACCGGCAGCCGGCCGTGATTGTCCGCCAGGTCGATTACGTTCTGACCATCGCCATTTCTCAGCAGGGCCTGGACAAATCGCACGCCCACCAGGGTGTGACGGTGAATCCTCAGCAGATGCTGTGGATAGGTGCTTTCCAGTTCCTTCAGTGTGTAATCGGTGACTGTCTCGCCACGGACATGATGGATGGTGACGTATTTCTGGTCGGCTTCGCAGTAGAGGATTCCCCGGACATCCACCAGTTCGGTGCCGCGATGGGTGCGAATGGCGAGCTGTTCGGCGCTGTCGGTATCCCTTTCAGCCAGTGCCTGGAGTTGTACCCGGTTAACCCTGCCGGCGCGCTTCAGGGCCTCCGCCAGCGCTTCCCGGCGCACCGGCTTGAGGAGATAGGCCACCGCATGCACATCGAACGCCTGTATGGCGTAGTGGTCATAGGCGGTACAGAAGATGATGGCCGGTGGTGCCTCCAGGGTGGCTATTCGCTCCGCGGCCTCCATACCATCCATGCCGGGCATGCGGATGTCCAGCAGCAGGATATCGGGCGCCTGCTGCGCGATTTTTGCCAGCACCTCTTCGCCGTCACCGGCCTCGCCGCAAACGGTATACCCTGGCAGCGCTTCCACCAGCCGGCGGATCCGCTCCCTTGCCAGGGGCTCGTCATCGGCAATCAGTACGCTATGGCTGTACGCATCGGCCATACGTGGTTACTCACTCCTTATTGCGGGTTTGCCGTTGCCACTCGCCTTCTGCCAGGGCAGTCGGAGAGTGACGGTATATATATCATTCTGGTGGCTGTGTTTCAGTACCGCAGGTTCGCCGAACAGCGCGTGCAGGCGGGACTGGATATTGGCCAGTGCCATACGGTTGCCGTCATGTCCGGCCTGGTCGGGTGCGGGGCGCGGGTTCTGCACCATCAGATAGACCGATGGCCCTTTGCGGTAGGCCTCAACCTTTACGGTTCCGCCATTCGGGCGGGGCTGGATGCCGTGATAGATGGCGTTCTCTACCAGCGGCTGCAGGGTCAGCGGGGGAATGGCCTGTTGATCCAGGCCACTCTCAATATTCCAGTCGATTGCCAGCCGATCCTCCAGACGTAACTTTTCGATGGCCAGGTAACGTCGGCACAGATCAAGTTCGTCAGCCAGCGGGATCAGACGGTCGCCGTTGCGAAGGCTGGCGCGGAACAGTTCGGAAAGATCCAGCACGGCATCTTCGGCCCTCTCCGGATTGATCGTTATCAGGCTGGCGATGGTATTCATGCTGTTGAACAGAAAGTGCGGGTGAATACGCGCCTGCAGTGCCGTCAGGCGTGCCTGCATTTCCGCTTCCCGCTGCTGTTGCCACTGAGACTGCAGATAGAAATAGCGCAGCACCATCAACGTGATCAGCATCGCCAGTAACAGTTTCTTGGCCACGCCCTGCCAGGCTGCCACGCCAGGGCGGGGATGCAGCACGCTGTCGGCAAAGAGACTGAAGGCCAGTACATCCAGTAACACGATGGCAACAATGACGGCAGTGGCGCGGGGAACCGTCAGGCCCGAAAGCCAGCGCCGCAACAGGCAGATCAGGGCAGCGCTGGTGAGAACAGTCCATTGCACGAAAAGCGAGAGCAGGCCGAAATAGTTCCAGTCAATCCAGCGGCTCTCGGCCTGAACGATGGAAAGCACCAGAACCAGCAGTTCGCTGGTCACTACCAACATGAAAACGGCACGTACCCGACACAGGTCCGGCACATAGAAGTCTGTGTTGCTGACTTGGGTCTCCCTGACCGGGCTCTCCCTGTTTTGTCTCGCTGCCATCGGTGCTTTCCTGAATCCCTTTTCCTTGATCAGAGAAGGGCAACTGTGTGCTGCAGAATGCTATAATCCCGCGACATTCCATTTACCCATTCCCGCAGAATGATGCCGGGCTGTCAGCAGGAAAGATAGACCATGACGGATCAGAGCAAGAGCGCCGAGAAACCCTGGGGCGGTCGTTTTACCGAACCTACCGATGCATTCGTTGAACGTTTTACCGCCTCCGTAGGCTTTGACCAGCGCCTGTACCACCACGATATTACCGGTTCCATTGCCCATGCCACCATGCTTGCGGAAGTAGGCGTGCTGACCGTGGAAGAGCGTGACACCATCATTGAAGGCCTGAAAGCCGTCAAGGCCGATATTGAGGCCGGCACTTTCGAGTGGTCCGTCAGCCTCGAAGATGTGCACATGAACATTGAGGCGCGCCTGACTGACCGCATCGGTATCACTGGCAAGAAACTGCATACCGGCCGCAGCCGCAACGACCAGGTGGCCACGGATATCCGCCTGTACCTGCGTGACGAAATCGATGTCATAGCGGAAGAGCTCAAGCGTCTGCAGGCCGGTTTGCTGGATCTGGCCGAGCGTGAGGCGGAGACGATCATGCCGGGTTTCACCCATCTGCAGACTGCCCAGCCGGTCACCTTTGGGCATCACCTGCTGGCCTGGTATGAAATGCTGGTGCGCGATGCCGAGCGCCTGCAGGACTGTCGTAAACGAGTGAATGTGATGCCGTTGGGTGCCGCGGCGCTGGCGGGCACCACGTACCCCATTGATCGCAGCATCACCGCAAGATTGCTGGGATTTGACCGGCCCAGTGAGAACTCCCTGGACTCGGTCAGCGACCGGGACTTCGCCATCGAATTCTGCAGTTTTGCTGCGCTGTTGATGACGCATCTGTCCAGGTTCAGCGAAGAGTTGGTGCTGTGGACCTCCGCCCAGTTTGATTTTATCGACCTGCCGGACCGCTTCTGCACAGGCTCGTCCATCATGCCCCAGAAGAAGAACCCGGACGTGCCGGAACTGGTGCGTGGCAAGACCGGACGGGTAAACGGTCATCTCATCAGTCTGCTGACGCTGATGAAGAGCCAGCCGCTGGCCTACAACAAGGACAACCAGGAGGACAAGGAACCCCTGTTCGACACCGTGGATACCGTCAAGGGTTGCCTCAAGGCCTATGCCGATATGATCCCGGCCATCGAAGCGCGGGCCGACAACATGCGGGTGGCGGCCAAGCGGGGCTTTTCGACCGCGACCGATCTAGCGGACTATCTGGTCAAGAAGGGCGTGGCCTTCCGCGATGCGCACGAGATTGTGGGCAAGGCGGTCGGCTTTGGTGTGGCCGAGGGGCGTGACCTGTCTGAAATGACCACCGACGAGCTGAAGCGTTTTTCCGATGTGATCGGCGAAGATGTGTTCGACGTGCTGACACTGGAAGGTTCCGTGCAGGCCAGGGATCACCTGGGTGGCACCGCGCCTAACCAGGTCCGCGCCGCTGTCGCACGGGCACGCAAGGGGCTCTGACCGGCGGGTCAGCCGCCGATCTTTCCTGTCGTCAGGGTGACTTCTGCCGGTGTCAGTTCCTCCAGAGGACGGGGCCGGTAGAGGCGGAAGCCCTGGCCATAATGGATTCCCAGGGTACGAACCTTGCGCAAGGTGTCGTCGTTCTCGATGAAAGTGGCCACGGTCATTTTACCCGACGCTGCCGCGATCTTGTGCAGGGCTTCCACCATCACCTGTTGTACCGGGTCATCGTGCAGGTGCTGCATGATCTTGTGGTCAAGCTTGATGATGTCCACCGGCAGCTTCGCCGCCAGACTGTAACTTTCTACCGAGGCCCCCGCGCCATCCAGTGCCACACGGCAACCTATGCGGTGCAACGTATCGCACAGCACAGCCACATCATCCGGATACTGGGTGGCATGGGCTTCGCGGATTTCCAGGCAGAAACATTCCGGCGCATAGGGTGAGTCCCTGAGCGCCGCTTCCATGAAGTCAGCAAAGGTGTCATCGAGCACGCTGGCGAGGGAAAGGTTGAAGCCGCAGTACTTCAGGCGTGGTTCCAGCAGGCGATGTTGTTCCAGCCAGGCCAGGGTCTGGCGGATAACCTGGCGGTCGAGGCGTTTGGCAAGGTCGAACCGCTCGGCGACCGGCAGAAAGGCATCCGGTGTCAGCAGTGGACTATCGGGAGTCTCTCCGGGAATCCGGGTAAGGATTTCGATGTGGTCCCCCCAGGTGACACTGGCCACGGGACGCAGTGACTGGAACTCAAGCCGGACCTGCTCGTTATCGAGGGCCTGTCGGAGCTGCTCCAGCACGACACTGGTGGTGCCTTCATCCATCGCCTGCGCCATCGCCTGGGAGGCGTGGATACGGTTGCGGCCGGAGGTTTTTGCGGTATGACAAAGGTCAGCGGCCTGGGTCAGCAGTTGTTCCGGGTTGGTAGGAGCATCGTCATCAAGGAACAGCAGGCCACCACTGGCTGTGGTTTGCAGCTGCTTGCCCTGCCAGTCGAAGACAAAGCCACCAATCAGCTCAAGGATACTGTCGGCAATCTTGCGGGCGCGGGCCTCAGGGCAGTTCTCGATCAGCAGTGCGAAGGTGTCGCCTGCCAGTCTTGCCAGTGCATCCCGTTGCCTGACCTTGACGCCGAGGTTGCCGGCCAGCTCACGCAGATAGCGGTCGCAGGTGCCGCTGCCAGCAATTTCGTTGAAGTGATCAAAGCCGTCCAGGTCGAGATACAGCAGGCTGTTGCCGCCATCGCGCCGGGCTTTCTGTTCCAGGGTACGTTGCAGGCGGGCGAGAAACGCCTTGCGGTTCATCAGGCCCGTTACCGGGTCGTGCTGGAAGCGGTATTCGCTGCTGGAAGAATTCTGCAACCGGTCACTGATATCGCGGGCAACGTGCACGGCACCCAATACGTCGCCCAGGTCGTTGGTCAGCCGCTGATAATGGATCTCATAGAGTGGCAGTTCCCGATGTTGCTGGGCCATGGGCATTTCAACGACAAAGCTGTCGCGCTCGAAAGCCCGTGTCCATAGGCGTTCTATCAGTCGCCGTTCATTGGGATAGTCCTGCAACAGGGTGTTGATGTTATCGCCCTGTTTCGGGACCTGGCCAAATGTCAGTTCGAACTGGCGGCTGAAAGCCTGATTGAAGTGCAGGAGATTCAGTGCCCGGTCCACGGCCACTATCAGGTCGCTGGTGGCATTGGTGGTGGCACCGAGTAGGTGCTCGGCCTGCCTGCGGGCCAGGTTCTGATGCTGTTCCCGGGACTGGTCAACGAGGGTTCCCCCGAGGCGCTGAACCCGTTCGCCGGTTTTCAGTGCGCGACCGGTCAACTTTACCTGGCGGGTATGCTGCCTGGCGGTAAGCAGGTCGAGGGTGAGGGAGAAGGGCTGGCCACTGCGGATGCATCTGCGGATTCGGGCGCGAATTCGGCCCTGGCTGGACTGGCAATAGAACAGGGCCTGCTCAGGAGTAATCTCGCTGCCGGGCCGCAGTTCCAGCAGCTGGTACATGCCGTCGGTCCAGGTCATTTCATTGCTGTTGATGTCCAGTTCCCACAGGCCAAGGTGGGCCGAGGTTTCCATCAGCCGTATCAGACGGTGGTCCACCGGGGAGTGGTCTCGCTGGCTGATGCAGGCGCTGGCAGCCTGATCCGAATCACGGATATCCATTCTCAGGCTGAGGCCGGCGGTGAAGAAGAAACCTTCCTTGTGACGAAAGGTGATCAGTATCGATTCGCCGTTTTCAATGCGATGGCGGTGGGCCGGGGCGAACGGATCGTCCTGGCGGGCAGCGAGTATGCACTGTACCTTCCGCCCTTCCAGTTCGCTGGCGTCGTAACCCAGCACAGACTCGGCGTGGTGATCGGCAAAGACGATGACGCCTTCGTCGTCAATGCGGATCAGGGTTCGGCGTTCTATGCCCGGAGGCGCGTCTGAGCGATCCCGACGGATAAAGAATTCTTTCACGACACAATAACCTCAGCCAGTTTTGCCGCAGGATGGTATTAGAAGTGTTATAAAAAGTAGTCCCGCTTTTATTTTTTTACCGGTTTTGCCACGATGCGTTCATCATACTGATAATGATATCGGAAAGAACCTCTCCCGCGGAGTCACCTTGACCAATCACGCCGCTCCCATTGCCCTGGATTTTGACGAGGGTATCGACAGAAAAACGCTGCGACGGTTGCGGGACCGGTTCATGGCTGTCAATCAGCATCGCTGGGAGCGCGCCCGTTCAGCTCTGACCTATCGCCAGCAAGTAGCTCTGGAAGTACTGCCGCTGGTGTTTCACCTCAACCATCCTGCGCTTCCAGGCTACCTCGACAGCGACTGCCCCTATGGGTTGAGCCATTACCAGCCCACGGAGCCGACGTTGAATGCCGCCAGGCGGCTTGCGCGGACTTTCTCGCTAAAGGACGAAGGGCGACGGAAGCCGGACCTGGAGGCTCTGTTCCTGATGGGCAGCCCCGGTACGCTTGGGCATTCGGTGGCAAGTGACCTGGATATCTGGTTGTGTCATCGCCCGGACCTGCCCGAGCGCGGGGTGCGTTGTCTCGAGCGTAAGGCAGAGAGCCTTGCGGCCTGGGCGTCAACGCTGGGGGTGGAACTGCATGTGTTTGTTTTCTCTGCCGCAGACTGGCGGGCCGGGCGCCAACGCGCCGAGGTCACTGGCGAAAACTGCGGCAGTGCGCAGCATTATCTTCTGCTCGACGAGTTCTATCGCACCAGCATACACCTGGGTGGCTGCTACCCGTTGTGGTGGCTGGTGCCGGTGGATGATGAAAACCGTTATGACGAATGTGCCCGGCAACTGATTGACTGCCGTTTTATTCGTGGTGATGAGTACATTGATTTCGGCCCGGCGGTGGCGATACCGCCGGAAGAGTTCCTTGGTGCCGGTGTCTGGCAGTTGTACAAGGGTATTGATGCGCCCTGGAAGTCCATTCTCAAATTGCTGCTGATTGAGTGTTATGCCCGGGGAGAGGGCGAGCCCCTTCTGTCACTGGTATTCAAGGCTGCGGTCTATGCCGGCGAAACCGACCCGGACCGGCTCGATCCCTACGTGTTGCTTTATGAGCGCCTGGAGCACTGGCTGCTGGAGGAAGATGCCCCTGACCGCCTGGCGCTGGTGCGGCAGAGCCTTTATCTGAAAGCTGGCCTGCCGCTGACCCGATCTGCGCAACTGGTTGCCGGCTGGCGGACCAGTCTGCTCCAGGCGCTGGTCAATGCCTGGGGATGGACGGCTGCGGAGATCGGGAATCTTGATAACCGGATCCGCTGGCGAGCAGAGGACGTGGTGATCCTGCGAAGGGCAGTGGTCGCGGAGCTTACCCACAGCTATCGCCTGTTGTCGCGGCTGGCCCGGGATCATGGCACTCGTGCTGCCATCAGCAGTAACGATATGAACCTGTTGGGACGAAAGCTCTATGCGGCCTTTCAGCGCAAGGCCGGCAAAATTGAACAGATTAATCCCGGGCTGGCCCCCTCTCTGGCGGAAGAGAATCTGGCTTTCCACCACCAGTCGGAACAGGGCGGCGCGGCAGGTTACGACGGCTGGCTGTTATACCGCGATCTTGAAGACCCTTCCGATGCGTTCTGGCAACCGGTGATCCGACGTTCCGGAAATCTGACCGAGCTGATGGTGTGGTGCTACTGTAATGGCCTTTTAAGCCGCTCAACCCGGCTGAACGTGCGGGCCGGCACCAGTACGGCTTCGGTGGCGGAGTTACGCGAAATGCTGGATGCCTTGAGTTCGTTTCTGCCGTTTCCTGTAGCGCCGGCTGGCCGGGAGGCCCTGTCCAGGGGGGTGCATTCGCTGCGGAACCTGCTTTTCGTGAATGTGGGGCTGGACCCGCAGGCTCACCTGACCGAACGGGGGCTGCACAAGCTCAGTGCCCGGCACGACTCCCTGGGGTTCAGCGGTGGCCGCGAAAACCTGGTGAGTACCATTGACCAGGTTACCTTCAATAGTTGGCATGAGGTCAGTCTGCAGCATTATGCGGCCGGTGACACCCTGATCCAGTGCCTGAAAAATGTTCTGGCCTCGGTGGCGGGAGCTCCGGACCGATTACCGGAGATCATGGTTCACAGCCACAACAAAGGCCACGGTGCCACCATCGCCCGCCGGGTGAAAGAGCTTTTTACCGATGTCATGCGCCATTTTTTTGCAGGTGGCACAGGCCCACATCCGCTTCGCTATGTGATCGAGATGGACCGGCGGTTTTTTGTATTGCGATTCAATGGGGCGGAGCCGGGGTTTGTTGCACTGGATAGTGCGGAGGCGCTGATGACCTATCTGGCCAAGCCCCAGGAATCCTATGTTCCGGTTGTTTTTGACCGTCATGCCCTGCTGGATGACCTGCCGTTACGAACGGTCTGCCATGCCAGTGAGCCCGGCAATATCCAGGTGTTTTACCGTGTCAGTGGTGACAAGGCCCGGGTCTGGATCGTGGATGAGCTGGGGTCGGTGTTCTCCTGGGGGCAGGGGTATGTCAATCGGCGCTATCTGCTCGTGCCGTTGCTGCGATTTCTGGAGAACCTGACAGAGCGAAGGCAGTTAAGGCAACTCGATACCGTGGCGGACATCGGTGGAACCCGATGCTATGAGATGGTGCTTCGGGACGGTCACTGGAATGCCGAGCGACGTCCTGATGCCGACAGCAATGTACCTTTGCCAGGGCTTGAGGTGCAGGCTATCGGAATCCAGGAAGGCGATTCCCGCGTTCGTTTTGACATTTTCTGCGGGGACCAGGAATTCACCGTGCAGGAGTACGGCAATCAGCTGATTCCGGCGGTGGCCCATTATATCCGGTCTTTGCGCCATAGCCCGGAACGGTATCCCGTGTACCTGACCGACATTCACCTGCCTCACGACCTCGACCCTCAGGTCTATCAGCAGGATATCCAGACGATTCAATATCTGTATTACCGCTCAGAACTGGAAAATGCCCTGAATCAGCACCTCTAGCGCCCCCAATCAGTACCTGTGGAATCTCGCCGGGCACGGCCCCTCTCAGGTATACTTCGCCCATACAGAAACAGGGGCAGTTACCCATGAAGCCAGGACAGACAATCATATTTCTGCTGGTGATGGCCGGGTTTATCGCGGGCTGTGGTCAGAAAGGCCCGTTGTACCGGGAGGCACCGTCCGGCACTGACACCGCGGCTGAACAGGCCAGCGACAGCGAACAAGGCCGGGACGATGACGCCGTTGACCGTTAGGCCCGGCCTGCCGCCCCGCCAACAGACTCAGGATTTACATGGACCACTTTAACTACCGTAACGGCGAGTTGTACGCCGAAGACGTACCGGTTGCGACGATTGCCGAGCGGTTCGGCACGCCCGCCTATGTTTACTCCCGTGCCACGCTGGAGCGACATTATCACGCTTACGATGATGCCCTGGCCGGCCGCCCGCATCTGGTCTGCTATGCCGTTAAGGCCAATAGCAATATTGCCGTACTGAACGTGCTGGCGCGGCTTGGTGCCGGTTTCGATATCGTATCGGCCGGCGAACTGGAGCGGGTGGTTCGCGCCGGTGGCGATCCTGCAAAGACCGTATTTTCCGGTGTTGGCAAGCAGCGCTGGGAAATGCGCCGGGCCCTGGAAGCCGGGGTTCGCTGTTTCAATGTGGAATCTGACACCGAGCTGGACCGGCTCAATGAAGTGGCGGGTGAGCTTGGTGTCAAAGCGCCGGTATCCCTGCGGGTAAATCCCGACGTGGATGCGGGTACGCATCCCTATATTTCCACCGGCTTGAAAGAAAACAAGTTCGGTATCGACATCGCAGAGGCTCCGGCGGTCTATGAACGCGCCGCTGCCATGCCCCATCTGGATATACAGGGCGTGGACTGTCATATCGGTTCCCAGCTGACGTCGGTAACGCCGTTCCTGGATGCTCTGGACCGGGTGCTGGTGCTGATCGACACCCTGGCGGAGAAAGGCATCGTCATCCGCCACCTGGACATGGGCGGTGGCCTGGGCGTCACCTATGACCGCGAGCAACCACCCCAGCCGTCGGATTATGTCACCGCGCTGGCGGAACGTCTGGGCGACCGTGAGCTGGAACTCATCATGGAGCCCGGCCGCTCCATAGCAGCCAACGCCGGTATCCTGTTGACGCGGGTGGAGTTCCTCAAGTGCACGGAACATCGCAATTTTGCCATTATTGACGCGGCGATGAATGATCTGATCCGACCGGCCCTCTACAGTGCATGGCAGGCTATTATCCCGGTTACACCACACACTGATGGCGAGGAAAAGGCCTGGGATCTCGTTGGCCCGGTGTGCGAAACCGGTGATTTTCTCGGCAAGGATCGCAAACTGCGGCTTCAGGCCGGGGATTTGCTGGCGGTTCGTTCGGCCGGAGCCTATGGTTTTGTTATGAGTTCCAACTACAACACCCGTAACCGTCCACCGGAGCTGATGGTGGATGGTGACCAGGTCCACGTCGTACGGCGCCGGGAAACCCTCGAAGAGCAGCTCGGCCCCGAAAGCTGCCTGCCGGAATGACTGGGGATGATGGTATGAATCAGCCTCGACGCGGGCAGGGGCCCATGCTCAGTTTCACCAAGATGCACGGTCTGGGAAACGATTTCATGGTGGTGGACGCGATCAGCCAACCGTTCCGCCTGCGCCCGGAGATGATTCGTGAGCTTGCCGACCGGCATTTTGGCATCGGTTTCGATCAGTTATTGGTGGTTGAGCCTCCGGGGCTGCCGGATGTGGATTTTCGTTACCGGATTTTCAACAGCGACGGCTCGGAAGTGGAACAGTGTGGCAATGGCGCCCGCTGTTTTGCGCGCTTTGTCCGGGACCAGCGCCTGACCAACAAGAAAGTGATCCGGGTTCAGACTGCCAAGGGTGTCATTGAGCTCAGAGTGGGCCGGGGCGGTATGGTAACCGTGGACATGGGAGTTCCAGAACTGAATCCTCCGGCTATTCCTTTCGCCGCCGATCGTCGCAAGGATATCTATACGGTGGAAGTGGGCGGTGAAACCGTGGAACTCAGCGCCGTATCCATGGGCAACCCCCATGGGGTGCTGGTGGTGGACGACGTGGAATCCGCCCCAGTGGGAGAGCTCGGGCCACGGCTGGAGAACCATCCCCGGTTTCCTGCGCGAGCCAATATCGGATTTTTGCAGATCCTCGACCGTACCCACGCGCGGCTGCGGGTGTTCGAACGCGGGTCCGGTGAAACTATGGCCTGTGGCAGCGGTGCCTGTGCGGCCGTTGTTGCGGGTTGTTTACGCGGCCTGCTGGATAACCGCGTAGATGTGGAGCTGAAGGGCGGTCATCTGGTCATTGAATGGCAGGGTGAAGGGACCCCTGTTATGATGGAAGGCCCTACAGCCAGCGTCTTTGAAGGCCAGCTTCGCTTGCCGGGGGACCAGCCCCCGCGACGTCGCAAAAACACGCGGCAGGGCGATACAAGGCCGGGACATTCGCGGCAGCAGAATCGCCATCGCCAGCCAGTTACATCAAAGCCCTGACTATCAGGAGAGCAGCATGACAGACCAAACGGCCCACAAGAAGGCCGGAGAGCTCACACCGGAAGCCGTCGCAGACTATCTGCGGGACAACCCCGACTTCTTTGTGGAACAGGACGAGCTGCTGCGCAGCCTGACACTGCCCCATGACAGCGGCCGCGCGATTTCGCTGGTGGAACGTCAGGTGCATCTGTTCCGCGAACAGCGCGATACCCTCCGACGGGAACTGGTAGAGCTGGTTTCCATTGCCCGTCATAACGATCGTCTGTTCGAGAAAAGCAAGCGACTGTTAATGCAGGTGATCGAAGCACGTAATCTGAATGACATGGCGGCGGCCATTGACGACAGTATCCGTGGGGACTTCGGTCTGGATGCCGCGTCAGTCATTCTATTCACTGATTCCGAGCTACCCGCGGCGGCACAGGGTGCCCTGCATGTGGTGGCGCCGGAAGTGGCAAAAGCCCGCCTGGGCGGCCTTCTGGAAGGTAATCGTGCGGTGTGTGGCCAGTTCCGTGAAAGCGAGCGAAGCTTCCTGTTTCCTGATCGGGAAGAACCCATTGCCTCGGTGGCCCTGGTGCCCTTGCGGCATGATGAACTGGTTGGCGTGTTCGCGGTTGGCAGTTGTGAAACCGGGTATTTCGACCAGAGCATGGGCTCACTGTTCCTGACTTATATCAGCGATACCCTTAGCCGGTTGCTTCCCCCCATCCTTCAGCGACACACGGCTGCTGTGCCGTTGACTGACGTGGTGGCGGAGTCTCGCTGAGCATGACGCCGGCCGCGGAGAGGAGCACATCTGCCGCGCTCGCAGAGCCATTGGAAGGTTTTCTGCGTTACCTGGCCTCGGAAAAACGGCACTCGCCGCGCACCTGCAGCAGTTACCGTGAGGATCTCAATCGTTTCCTTGTCTGGGTTGAGCGACAGCTATCCGCTGCCTGGCGGTCGGTGACCAGCCATGATCTGCGGCGCTACGTCGCCCAGTTGAGCCGTGAAGGGCTTGGCGGGCGCAGTATCGCCCGCCACCTCTCTGCAATACGTCGCTTTTACGAATACCTGCTGCGTGAACGTCTCGCTACGGATAACCCCGCCCTGGATATCCGCGCCCCGAAGGCTGGCAGGCGTCTGCCCAAGGTGGCTGACGTCGACCAGCTTAATCATCTGCTGGACGCGGCCCCTGACGATCCACTGGAAATTCGCGACCTGAGCATGTTCGAGCTGATGTATTCATCCGGGCTGCGCTTGTCGGAACTGGCAGGCCTGGACCTTCACTCGGTGGACCATCGTGGGGGCGAGGTCCGGGTGATGGGTAAAGGCAACAAGGAGCGCATCCTTCCCGTAGGCCGCAAGGCGCTGGATGCACTTGCCAACTGGCTTGAAGTGCGCCAGACAATAGCGCCTGAGGGAGAAAGCGCCCTGTATGTAAGCCGTCGGGGTGACAGGCTAAGCACCCGCAGCATACAGTCCCGGCTCAGCCGTTGGGGCCTGGCGAAAGGGGCCGACCAACGGTTGCATCCTCATCTTCTTCGGCACTCCTTCGCCAGTCATATGCTGGAATCCAGCGGCGACCTGCGTGCTGTTCAGGAACTACTGGGCCATGCCGACATAGCAACAACACAAGTCTATACTCATCTCGATTTTCAGCACCTGGCAAAGGTATACGACCAGAGCCACCCCCGTGCCCGCCGTGGCCAAAAGCAAGGCAGGGAGAGGTAAATGTCATCGGATTCGGCCTGGAAAGAAAAGTACCTGGCAGCCATTGAGTTGGCTGAAGAACGCGAGTCGCAGTGGACCGCTGAACGGAATCAGTTCCAGCGCATGCTTGTCCGTACCAGCCTGGCCTCGGAAGGCCAGAACCAGGAACTGGACCGCTTGCTGGCCAGCCTGCGCAGCGAGCTGCGTAAAGATTCTCTGGATTCCGGGAGCTGGCACAAACTCCAGGACCGGATCGACCGCCAGGTGTCGGCACTCGACGAACAAAAAGCGGATTCTGCGCGCCGGACCAGGGCCACTCTTGAACACCTGTTATCGGGGCTGCGTTCCCACTCCCTGTTTGCCAGCAGCAAGGATCGCCTCCGGGACCTGGAAAAACGACTCCGTAAACCGGATACGCTGCAATTGCACTTTACCCTCTGGCTGTCGGATTTCGCGGGAGTTCTGGAAACCGGGCTGACAGAAACGGTGGACCAGGGGGGTAAGCCTGGCGTGTTGGGCAGACTGTTCGGTTCCGGCGCCCGTGTCGAGACCGTCGAAGCGTCCAGCGACGAAGCGTATCTGGACCGGGGTGATGCCGAAGAAACGGGCCAACGCCTGAGAGTTGCCCGGCGGGTGGGCGAGTTGCTGGGGCACATGCTGGGCCAGGTGTCTCTGGATCCAGCGTCCGAGGCCAGAGCCAGGCGACTTCAGGAGTCCCTGCTGAACAGTGATAACTGGGACGAATTGCGTGAAGGTCTGAACGGGGTCGCGGAGCTGGTTATCGCTGCCGTTACCCGAAGCCAGAGGGAATTCGAAGCCTTTCTTCGGCGGCTGGATGAGCGGCTGGAGTCATTGCGGCAGTGTTTTTCCGACCAGTCTACGGCGCAGACCGGGCGCCTCAATGCCTCAGAAGCATTGGATCGTGAAATCCGGGATGAACTGCAGACACTTGGCGAGCAGGTGGAGTCCAGTGCCGATTTCGACCAGCTGAAAGCTTCAGTGGGGCAGCATCTGGAGTCGATCAGTGGGGCTGTGGAACGCTTTCGTACCCAGGAGACCGAGCGCGAGAGGAACCTGTCACAACAGCTGGAACTGATGCACGAAAAGCTGGCGGCGGTTGAAACCCACTCGGAGCAGATGCGGGAAGAACTGGCCGAAGAGCGCCAGAAGGCGCTGAGGGATGTGCTGACCCAGTTGCCCAATAGGGAAGCCTGGCAGGAACGCCTTGCCTTCGAATATCAGCGTTGGCAGCGCTACCGGCACCCCCTGACGGTTGGCGTGCTTGATATTGATTATTTCAAGCGGGTGAACGATTGCTATGGCCATAAGGCCGGAGACAGAGTGCTGCAGCTGGTCGCCAAGGCCCTGAGTGACCGGCTGAGAACAACGGATTTCATTGCCCGCTTTGGGGGTGAGGAATTTGTTATTCTGATGCCGGAGACGCCACCGGACGTCGCCAGCTCCGTTCTTGACGGCATGCGCAAGCATATCTCAGCCTTGCCGTTCCATTTTCGGGGCGAGCCTGTATCGGTGACATTTTCCGCCGGGCTTGCGGAATTTGTTGAAGGCGACGATGAGGACGACGTTTTTGACCGCGCGGACAAAGCGCTCTACCAGGCCAAGGACTCGGGTCGCGACAGGGTGCTGATCAGTGACGCATCAGCGCATCCAGCTCATCGATAATTTCTGCCCAGTCGGAGTCGTCTTCCAGTCCCTCTTCCAGAAAGTGGGACTGGCTTTCGGACCAGAACGGCGCATCCTGCAGAGCAATCTCTGAAGGAAGGGGCGAGTGCTTCGCAATGAA
Organism: Marinobacter denitrificans; assembly: GCF_008795955.1. Classification (GTDB taxonomy): domain Bacteria; phylum Pseudomonadota; class Gammaproteobacteria; order Pseudomonadales; family Oleiphilaceae; genus Marinobacter; species Marinobacter denitrificans. Next base: position 116,756 of record NZ_VMHN01000006.1, on the reverse strand, counting down.
ATCCTCAATGCTCTGTTTGTCAGAGGGCATGCCAAGCTGCTCGAACAGGGTGCTGAACGTGTGATTGCTGGTGTCCATCGTAGTGGTTCTCCCTGGGGTAATCCCCATTTTGTCGATGACTGCGGGTGTACCCACGATAATGCGGGTAACCCGCTGAATGCAATCAGAAGAATTTACGGGTATGGTTCCCTGAACTGTAGCCAAACCGGTGAGGATATCCAGTGAGGGTCGGCTTTTATTTTCTGTTGCTAGTCTACTGCCTTCTGGGTTCCGGTATGTCGGCGGCAGAGCCGCCTCAACCTTCCCCGGCACCGGTTCTGGGCAGTGCAGATCTGCAATGGCTGCAGGACCGCGACGTCTTCCGCATCGGTGTCCGTGCCGACCAGGTCCCCCTGGCATTCGACACAGGGGAGGGGCAACTGGCCGGTCTGTTCATTGACTATCTTGAGCGGATATCGGACAAGCTGGATGTGCCGGTGGAGCCGGTTGCAGGCAGCGAGGCGCAGCTGGAGGAATGGCTCGGCGATGGCACGCTGGACGCCAGGCTGAACACCCGCCTGGCCCGTCAACCGGTGCCGTCCGGGGTCGCCGTAACATCGCCAATGATGAGCCTGACCTACGGCATCTTTGTCCATTCGGGGGATGCGGGCATCCGCAAGCTGTCAGATCTTGAAGGTGCCCGAATAGCCCTGATCACAAACGATCCCAATCAGTTTTCTCTGCTCGACCCGGTCGACCGCCTGTCTCCGGTGCCCGTCAGCAGTGTCAGTGAGGCAGTGAGTATGCTTCTTTCCGGCCAGGCTGACGCCTTCCTGGGACCGGTTCCGGTGGTTTCCGACTACCTTCAGTCCGCCATGGTGAACGGGGTGGGCATGGCCACGCTGCTGAGCCATCAATCAGTGGACGTAGTGCTTGAAGTCAGCGCGAGTGAAGATCAGGCGTACCGGGTGCTCAATCAGGCAGTCCTGGCTATCGGCCATAACGAACATCGCACCATTCGCCAGTCCTGGTTACAAACAGAGTTGCCAGCTCAGGATCCATCCGCCATTGCGCTGTCTCTGACTGAAAGTGAATTCCTCAAACAAAACTCCGATCTGACAGTGGCCTTCCGGCCAGACTGGCCACCATTCGAGTTTACCCAGGATGGTCAGGCCACCGGCCTCGTGCCGGATCTGGTCACCCGCCTGGAAAAACAGCTCAATGTTCGATTCAGTCGCGAAGTGATGGCCGACAGCGCCAATGCCGAAGCGGCCCTGCGCAACGGGGACGTGGACATACTCCCGGCGCTGTCGCGAACCCCCCGGGTGGAGGACGAATTCCTTTTCAGTCGTGCCTATCTGACCGTTCCAATTGCCCTGGCAATCCGTGATGACGGGCGTTTTATCGGAGAATTGCAGCAGCTCAGGGACGAGAAAGTGGGTGTGGTGAATCGTCAGGCCGGGCATGATTACCTGCTGATCAATCATCCCAACCTCGATCTCTACCCCGTGACGTCCATCGAGGAAGGGTTGCTGGCGCTATCCAATGGGGATCTGGATGTAATGGTCACGCACATTCCGGCAGTGAGTTACACGGTGGCCCGCCTGGGGCTTTCCAACCTGAGGATTACCAGCATCACCCCCTATGAATACGAGCTGCGTTTCGCGGTCGACAAGGGCCGGCCGGAATTGCACCGAATTCTGAACAAGGCCCTGGGCAGCCTGGATGCATCGGAAACCGAGTCGATCTACAACCGCTGGATCCATCTGGATATCGAACAGGAAACCGATTACACCGTGGTGCGCCGGATTGTGCTGATCGCCATCGTTGTGGTGCTGATCTTCCTGTACTGGAACCGCAAGTTGTCGCGTGAGGTGGACGAGCGAATCCGTTCGGAAAACGCCCTGCGCAGAAGTGAAGACGAGCTCAGGGCAGCCAAGCTGGAAGCGGAGCGCCTGGCGCGGGAGGCGGAGGCAGCCAGCCTGACCAAGAGTGAATTCCTTGCCAATATGTCCCACGAGATACGCACGCCGATGAATGCGGTCATTGGCTACAGCGATCTGCTCAGCAACACGGTGACAGACCCCCAGCAACGGAATTACCTTGACGCCATTCGTGCAGGGAGTCGCAGCCTGCTGATGCTGATCAACGATATCCTTGACCTTTCCCGCATTGAGGCAGGCAAAATGCGGCTGGACTATTCGGCCGTTTCCGTGCGCCGCCTGCTCAGTGATGTGCGGCATATATTTGACCTGAGAGCGACCGAGCAGGGCATTTCGCTTGAGGTCAGCGTTCATTCCAAAATGCCGGTGGCAATGATGCTGGACGAAACCCGACTGCGTCAGGTGCTGTTCAATCTGGTGGGTAACGCCATCAAATTTACCCATGAAGGAGGCGTGACCGTTCGTGCCACCGCCACGCCCCATAAATCCGAAGATGGTGAGTCCGGCGCAGGTGGTGAGCACGACAAGCGCCGCTGGTATCGCCTGGTGATTACCGTTGCGGACACCGGTATTGGCATCCCCCTCGATCAGCAGGAGCAGATTTTCGATGCTTTCGAACAACAGGAAGGGCAGAACAGTCGGCGGTACGGAGGCACCGGCCTGGGCCTTGCCATCAGCCGCAAGCTGGTGAGAATGATGGGTGGCGAGTTGAAGGTTGAGAGTGAGCCGGGGGCGGGGTCCACCTTTACCGTCAGCCTGCCCAGGGTGGAAGTGACTGAGGAGCAGGCCGAGGAGGAAGGCGCGCCGGAAGAGTCAGAGCGCTTGCTGGCCCAGACTCTCAGCATGCAGGAGCGTGGCTGGCTGCGGGAGCAACTGGCGAGGGACTTCGGGAATGAATGGGAAACCGTCCGTGAAAGCGGCGACCCGGAACAGATGAAGGATTTTGCAACGCGCCTGCTGGAGTGGGGCAAGCGGTTCCGGTCACCTTCGGTAACCCGCTATGGAGAGAAGTTGCTGGCAGATATCGAGGCTTTCAATCTGGATTCGGTGAACAGTGCGCTGGATGCATTTCCGCGCCTGCTGGGGCGGGATCAGTAGGGCTGCTTCAGAGGCAGTCGTACTGTGATTGTCGGTCAAAGGCGACAGCCACCATATCGTAACCCGAGTCAGACAGAGACTGAATCAGTTCCCTGTCTTTCAGGATTGCCATGCAGACCTTGTGAACGCTGGCCTGTAACTGGCCGCTGGGCGGCTCGGACTTGAAGCGGAAGTCCACCACCAGGTACTTGCGTTCAATATGGGAGGTGACGGGTATATCCTCTCTCTCCACGCTTTCATAGCCGATATAGGTGGCTTGCTGGTCCGGAAAGATTCCGCTCAGCAGAAGGTCCAGATTACTGGCTGTTGCGGGCTGTAAGGCCGTTGCCAGCAACAGGGCAATGGCGCCAGTAATGCTTCTGATGGGCATGGAGTCACTCCTGTGATGTGAGTCCGTGGCGGTTGGCGGCATGTAAATATATGTAACATTTAGTTACTGTTCATTATCGCAGAGTTCCGGAAATTTTGCGTGATTTATGCACGCATTTTTCAATTGTTTGCAGTTTGCCTTCATAGCGGGTGGCCAGCCACGAGTTTCCGGCGCCCACCAGGATAAACTATGATGTTAAAAACAGAATCAGTAGAGGCAGGATCATGTTCCAGCTTGTTTTCAAAGGTGAGTGCACGCCGGGGACAGACCCGGGGACAGCCCGTAATAACGCAAAAAACCTGTTCAAGGCCACAGTAGAACAGGTTGACCGCATGTTCAGTGGTCAGCCGGTGGTTATCCGCAACAAACTGGAAGAGGTGCAGGCGGAGAAATACCGGGCAGTGTTGCACAAACACGGTATGGTGGCCTATGTGCAGGCAATGGAAGGCACGGCTCCGCCTCCTCCGTCCCGCCCGGCGCCAGAACCCGAGCCCCGGGCACAGTCTCAACCTGAGCAGGCACCACGTCAACCCGCCGCGGAACAGACGGCGGCCGCCGATAACCCTGCCTCGTCAGTGGCTGTGGAACCGGGCGATCGCTTGCCGGTGGCTGGTGAGAAGGTTGATTCGATCCTGTCCGGTTCCGGTCTGACTCTGGACCCGGTCGGCGTAACCCTTGAGGAGCACAGGGAGGCGCCGGCCCCGATGTTCCAGCATCTGGACGACTGGACACTGGCGCCACCGGGCACCGAACTGGGCGTCAAGCGAGACCTGCCGCCACCGGTTGTCCCTGATGTATCCCACCTGTCGCTGGCAGATGACGACCGCAAGGACGACCAGTAAATCACAGGCGGGATGATGTCAGCATTGAGATTACTGGTTCTGATGGTTGCAGTCCTGGCTGGAATGCCGGCGCTGGCCGATGCCGGGCGGCCAAAGGTAGGGCTGGTGCTCAGCGGTGGTGGCGCCAAGGGCATGGCCCATGTAGGTGTGCTGCGCGTGCTGGAAGAACTGAAAATACCGGTGGATATCGTGGTAGGCACCAGTGCCGGCTCGGCCGTCGGCGCACTTTACGCCTCGGGTATGGACGTTCACGAAATCGAAGAACGTTTTATGGATATGGACTGGGTCTCGAGTTTTCGCGATGACCCCGGCCGTGCCTACAAACCTGTCAGACGAAAGCGACAGGACTGGCGGTTTCCGGTAGCGCCCGGCCTTGGTGTACGCCTGGACGGGCTTCATCTCGGGGGCGGCATTATTGCCGGCCAGAACCTTGGTTTCATTCTCAACGAACTTACCCGCAGCGCCTCACTGGTAGAGGATTTTGACAAGCTGGCGATCCCTTTTCGTGCGGTTGCCACGGATCTGGAGACCGGGGATCAGGTCATCATTGGCAATGGCAATCTTTCTGAGGCAATTCGGGCCAGCATGAGTATCCCCGGAGTCTATGCGCCGGTTAGCCTGGACGGGCGTTTGCTGGTCGACGGCGGCGTGGCCAATAATCTGCCGGTCAGTGTGGCCAGGGATCTGGGTGCCGAAATCATCATCGCGGTCGACATTACCGACCCGCTGCTGGAACGGGATGAGATTCGGGAGGCATTTTCGGTGGTTGGGCAGCTAACCACCATGATGACCCGGCAGAATACCGAACAGCAGCTGGAACTGCTGACGGATCAGGACATCATAATCAGGCCTGATCTGGAAGGATTGTCCTCGGCGGATTTCTACGAGGCACCTGCGCTGTTTGAACTCGGCGCCAGTGGTGCCCGCGAACATGCCGGCGAGCTTCGCCACCTGAGTGTAAGCGACGAGCAGTGGGTCCAGTTCCGTAGCCGGGTGAAGGCACGCTCATTCAGCCCCGGCCTGATTACCGACATCCGCGTGGATGATAAGTCTCGCCTGGCGGGCGATTTCCTGCGCCAGCGCATACACCAGAAAATCGGCGAGCCGCTGGATGTTGACCGGCTTGAGCAGGATCTCAAGCGTATCTACGGTCTGGGCTATTATGAGACCGTTTCCTACTCCCTGGCACCATCGGACTCTGGTGGCACTGACCTTGTTATCCGGGTGCGTGAGAAAAGCTGGGGGCCGAACTATCTTTCTTTCGGCCTCAACTACGAAGACAACTTCGAGAACGAAACCCGGTTTAATCTGGCGACGTCATTACGCATGACCGAACTTAACGCTCTTGGCGGTGAATGGGCCACCGGGCTCCAGTTGGGTACCGAGCCCTGGGTCAGGACCGAGTGGTTCCAACCTCTGGACTACGGATTCAAGCGTTTCCTGACCGTCGGCGGAGAATACTCCCGGGAGAGCCTGAGCGCGTTCGATGGCGAAGGCGAGCGCATCACCGAGGTGGATATTACCACCCGACAGGTGGATCTTGCCGTGGGGACCGAGCTGGGGGTCAATGGAGAGATCCGGCTTGAATATGAACGCGGGTATGCCACTGTTGACGAGCAGGTGGGGGAGCCTGTGGCGCCCTCGGGGTCAATCCAGAGCGGCAGCCTCAGCTTGCGGCTGGTGCATGATTCCCTGGATGATACCTTTCTTCCCGAATCCGGCGGTTATGCGGGGATCCGGGGCCGTATCGAACGTCCCGGTCTGGGCTCTGACCGCAACTTTGATTCGGTGCGGATAATGGCTCTGGGCACGGCAAGCTGGAACAAGACCAGCATCACCGGTCTTCTGTTCGCAAATACCGTCACCCGTGGTGTTGCGGGTATCGAGAATTCGGTGTTACTGGGCGGCTTTCGCCGGTTGTCGGCATACAGTCAGGGGGAGGTAGCCGGTGAGGATGCCGCCCTTGCCAGTGTCTTTGCCCGGCAAGAGTTCGGTGGGCCCTTTGTACCCTGGTTTGCCGGGGTGGGTTTTGAGTCCGGTAACGCCTGGTCGTCGTTGGGGGATGCCCGCTGGAACAATCTGTTGCACTCAGCCAGTGTGTTTGCCGGGGTTGAATCGTTTCTGGGGCCGCTTCAGATTGCCACGGCTTACAACAATGAGGACGATTGGAGCGCCTACCTGAGTCTGGGGTTTTCGTTTACCCGCCTGTTTGACTGAACGGCCGGACACAGGGAAGGGTCATGCAGTGGCAGGGGTAGTGCCAATGGCTTCAAGTACCTGCTGGCATTGCTGTTCAGCGTACTTTGCCAGGATCTCCGTCAGGCGCTCTTCATCGTGGGCCCGGATGGCATCGATGGATTCACGTACGTGCTCCAGGTTGTCTTCAAGCACGCGATTCCCCCCACGCTGAAAAGCGACAAAGGCACAGCGTTTAGCGGATGGCCACAGATCCTCAATCGCCGAAACAATGAAATAATTGTCGGCGTAAGCCAGAGAGGCCTGAGTGTATTCGATGCCCAGTTCCAGAAAAACCAGCAGGTTATTGTTGTCGTGGCAGGCTTTCATGCGCTGGTAAAGGGATTCGAGCTTGTCCATGTCAGCGGGTTGCCACTGCCGCACCAGCTTGCGACCGGTATGGGTGAGGTACAGTTGCAGGACTTCATAAAGACTGCGCACAAAAAACTCATCCAGCGGCGTAACAAATGCTCCCTTGCGGGGCACGTTCTGCACCAGGTGGCGTTTTTCCAGCAATAACAGTCCTTCCCGGATTGAGCCGTGGCTGACGTCCATCTGTTTTGCCATGGCACTTTCGTAGATGCGCTCGCCGGAGCGGAGCTGGCCAAACGCGATGAGATTTTCAATGTGGCGTGCGACCTGCTCGGTCAGAGTTTCGCGGGGCTTGAATGTGGTCATGGTCCTGCTTCGTTACAGCATGCTGGCTCAATGGTTCTGGCATACTCTCACATTCTTCCCGTCCGGAAAATGGTCACATCGAAACCGGTGCCGCGGCATGGGCCCGGTTCAGAGCAGGGGGGCCGCCAGGCGAACGGTTCTGCAGGCCAGGCGGAACAGGAGGGAACGGTCCCGGTAGTCGCGGTCGCTCATGAGGCGACAGCTGACCAGGTCTTCCTCCAGCATGCGCTCGACACCGTCCACAAAGTCGCTGGCAGTGACGATGGCAGTGATCTCGAAGTTCAACCGCATGGAGCGGTTGTCCAGATTGGCCGTACCCAGCGCCGCGTAGCGGTTGTCCACCAGAACCATTTTCTGGTGCATGAAACCCTGCTGGTACTGGTAGATAGTAATGCCAGCCCGGCTGGCCTGGACCAGATAGGAGTAGGCGGCAAGCCTGATCAGCCTGCTGTCGGACTTTTCCGGAATGATGATCCGCACATCGACACCCCGGAGCGCTGCCAGTTGCAGGGCATTCATGATCTGAAAGTCCGGCACGAAATAGGGCGAGGCAATCCAGATCCGTTCGCGGGCGTTGTTGATGCAGTTCAGGAAAAACAGTGTGCAGGTTTCATAGGTGTCTGCTGGCCCGGTGGGCAGAATAAGAACTTCCTGATCACCGCCTGAGGGCATGGAGGGTGACCAGTTGAGGGTGGGGAACTCCTCGCTGGCCCAGTTCCAGTCTTCCAGCCATGCCAGTTGCAGGCCGGTGACCGCCGGCCCTGTAATGCGGCAGTGGCTGTCACGCCAGGGTTCCTCATCCATGGCCGTGCCCAGGTACTCATCGCCAAGGTTAATCCCCCCGACAAATCCCACTTCCCCGTCACAGACCAGCAGTTTTCGATGATTGCGGAAGTTCACCTGTAGCCGCATGCGGCGGAGATTGCCATCCCCGAAGGAAGCTACCTTCGCTCCGGCGGCAGCCAGTTCCCGGAGATATTTCCGTGGTAACCAGACACTGCCAATGTCGTCATACAGAAACCACACTTCCACGCCCTGGGCGAGTTTGCGTTTCAGAATCGATTTTATGCGCTGGCCAATTCTGTCGGAGCGGACAATATAGAACTCCAGGAGAATATAGCGGCGAGCGTTTTCCATGGCATCAAACAGAGCTTCGAAGGTGGCTTCCCCGTCCTTCAGCAAGTCACACTGGTTGCCTTTGGTGAAGGGTTGCCGGCCCAGCTTGCAGAGCACCTGGAGTTCATCATCGAAATGCTCATGATCCTGCTGATTGATGGACGCGGCCTGGTGCTCGAAGCGATTCAGCAAGTCGGTGACTGCGGTATCGCCGATTCGCCGGGCTTTCAGATAGCCTCCGAATCGGTTGCGCCCGAACAGCAGAAACATGGGGACAGCGATATAGGGCAGGCCGATCAGCGCCAGAACCCAGGCAAGCGCGCCCTGGGCCGTGCGGTAGGTCATCAGTATCCGGTAAATACAGGTGGCAGCCGCCAGATAAAGCAGCCCAATGATGGCGGCGAGCCAGGAGATGTCGGGCAGAGTCATTCTGGCGTTTCCCCGGCTTCGCTGGATTGGTGGCGGGCCCGATACTGGGCCGGTGCCATCCCCGTCCAGCGTTTGAAGGCACGGCTGAAGGCGCTGAGCTCGGAAAAGCCCAGCAGAAACGCAATTTCGCCCAGCGCGTAATGGTCCGCCGCCACGTAACGCAGGGCCTTATCCTTGCGCACCTCCTCCACCAGTTCGTGGAATCCCAGCCCTTCCTTCTTCAGTCGCCGGTAAAGGGTCTGGCGGCTCATATGACACTGTCTGGCAAGAGTGTCGGCATCAATACGTTCGGTAGCCATCTGCCGGGAGATCAGTCGGCGGATTTTGCGGCCAAAGGTGCGTCGGCTCTGGAGGCGGGCCAGCAGCGTGTTGACCTGTCTGAGTACCGCTGAATACACATAGGGATTGCGGTGAGGGATCGGATGGCTCAGGTGCCGGCTGTTGAAGGCAAGACGGGTGGTGCCCGAGCCAAAATAGATGCTTCCACCCAGAAGGCGCTGGTATTCCTTTCCATAGGAGGGCTCCGGATGCGCGATCTCGGCCCATTCGGCGACGATGGAGGAGTGAATAAAATGCCGGGTGCGGCACAGGGCGGCCGCCAGCGTCCGGTCCATATCCTGGCGAGAGTAGTGTGTAGGAGAATCCGCTTGCCAGGTGAGAATGGCCAGGTCGCCAGCCTGCTCGAAACTCAGTGTGACTGACTCATTGATCAGCCGGTGCAGGCGGACATACTGGGTAACGGCCTCGCCGAGGGTATCGCAATTGAAGAACACGTGGCCGACCAGTCCCATGCGTTCCGGGTCGATCACCTGGCCGGCATGGAGTCCCACCGCCGGGTCACCGGTGGCCTGTTCGGCGTATTCCCACAGGCGGTAGTGGCGTTCAGCGGGGATTCGAAGATCCGGGTCGGTCAGGTCATTACGGTGAAAGCCCGTAATCTTCTCCACGGTGGGGGCGTCCAGCACCCCTTGCCGGTCGAGGTAGTGAACCAGTGCCAGCGTACTTGAAGCTGCAACCAGTGGCGATGTGGTGGCTTCTGCCTGTGGAGCGTTCACGGTCACCTTTGTTCAATGGTTAACACGAATTCATCCATGCTGATACAAAATGTCAAGCCTGTGGGACAGCCTGTCAATGGTTAATCACTGTAACAACGATAGCATTAAGTTACTGAGGATTCTCACCCAAACAGATTGAGACAGGAGGTGTTTTCATGGATCTGGAAATCTTTGTTCCCCATAACGAGCTGGAACGTTCCAACATTGCGGCACTGGCTGAATACCTGAACAGCATGTATTACTGCTGAGCCTTCTGACTATCGTAGTCGGAATACATTACGTGTTATGACCTGATGCCGGAGGAAACTCCGGCTTTTTTGTGGTCAGAACCGGTCCTTCTGGTCGCTGAGTCTCTTTCATTCCAAGCCCCATCCACGTCAAGCCCCTTCCCCCTTGTGCCTTTGGCCACCGATGGTAATGTAGACGGTTTACTGGTGTCACAGGAGATCCTGCTCATGAGTGTTGAGCTCAACTACCGCATTACCGGCGAGGGCCCACCGCTGATCCTGCTGCATGGCCTGTTCGGCTCACTGGATAATCTCGGTGTTATCAGCCGCCGGCTGCAGGACCAGTGGCAGGTCCATGCTCTGGACCAGCGCAACCATGGCAGTTCGCCCCATACGGATACCATGGACTATCCCGCCATGGCGGACGATGTACTGGCCTATATGGATGCCCGGGGCCTGGACAAGGCTTCGATACTGGGCCACTCCATGGGAGGCAAGACCGCAATGCAGGTGGCGCTCCAGGCCCCGGAGCGGGTTGACCGGATTACTGTCGCGGATATCGCGCCGGTGACCTATCACCCCCGTCACGATGTTGTTCTGGAAGGCCTCAAGTCTGTGGACCTGGCCTCGATCCGGTCGCGCCAGGATGCAGACAGGATACTGGCTGACTACGTTGAAGAGCCTGGTGTCCGGCAGTTTCTGCTGAAAAATCTGGTGCGGGTGACGGACGACGAGCGTAACGAGCATTCCGGGCCCTACCGCTGGCGGCTGAACCTGCCAGTGATTGAAGAGTGTTATCCGAAACTTGCCCAGGCGCCTGATGGGGACGTTCCGTTTGAGGGGCCGGTCCTGTTTATCAAGGGCGCCGATTCAGCTTACATCCAGGAGAAACATCGCGAGGATATCCGCCGGCGTTTTCCCAACGCGGATCTGCGTATCATTGCCGGCACGGGACACTGGCTGCATGCGGAAAAGCCGGACAGCTTCGCTGCGCTGTGTCGACGGTTCCTCGCGGATCAGTGACACTCGCCAGTTCAGCCCGGGGCGGGTGTCTGATAAGGTGACGACATTGTATCTGACAGGAACAGGCATCATCTATGAAGTGGCTTCTCGGGGCTTTGCTGATCGTTTTTCTGGTGTTGGGCAGTTTTCTGTTGTCGCCTTCTCCCATCAACAGCCAGTCCTGGAAAGCTCCGTCGCCGCGGCCATTGACCGGTGAGCTGACCCCGAACGAGCGCCTGCGGTTGGCCGATCTTCTGGCCAGGGGGGAGGTCTACGGTCCCGAAGATACCACCGTGGATGAAGACGGCGTGCTCTATACCGGCACTCAGGACGGCTGGATTGCCCGGGTCTGGCCGGACGGGCGGGCCGAGAAGTGGCTGAAGACCGGCGGACGGCCCCTGGGCATGGTGTTCGATCGCCAGGGTAACCTGATCGTCGCGGATGCCATCAAGGGGTTGTTGTCCGTTGCGCCTGATAAAACCATAACCGTGCTGACCCGTGAAGCGGAGGGGCTGCCCTTCCGGTTTACCGACGACGTGGATATTGCCCCCGACGGCGTTATTTATTTTACCGACGCCAGCTCCCGTTTCCGTCTGCCGGACTACCAGCTGGATTTACTGGAAATGCGCCCCCATGGTCGCCTGTTACGCTACGATCCGGTTACGCAACGAACCGAGGTTCTGCTGAGCAATCTGCATTTCGCCAATGGGGTGGCAGTGTCACCGGACGGCGAGTATGTGCTGGTCAACGAGACCTGGAAGTATCGTATTCTCAAGTACTGGATTGGCGGACGTAGCCCCGGCCAGGCGGAGGTCTTTGCCGACAATCTGCCGGGGTTTCCCGATAACCTGGCGGTCGACAAAGAAGGCCGTTACTGGGTGGCTTTTCCCACCCTGAGAAATCCTCAGGTTGATGCCCTGCACCGCCAGCCCTGGCTCAAGGATCTGCTGGCCAAACTGCCGGACTATTTCCTGCCTGAGCCCCAGCAGTACGGGTTGGTGGTGGCAATGGATGAGGAGGGCGGGGTCATTACCAGCCTGCATGATACTCGTGGTAGCCATCTGCAGGAGATTACGTCGGTTAATCCCCATGACGGCTATCTCTACTTTGGTTCACTTCACAACGACCGTATCGGCCGGTTAGCGTTATCCGCCATTCCGGGCCTGGGAGGAGACAGCAATGAGTAATGGCAACCCGATGGGCTGGGATCTTCCCGAGCCCTTCACCATGACCATTGATGTGCGTGCTGAGGATACCGACAGGCTGGGGCACGCCAACAATGTGGTGTATGTGCGCTGGCTGGAGGAAATCAGCTGGCAGCATATCGACAGCCTGGGAATGAGCTGGGAGCTGCATGAAAAAACCGGTAAGGCCATGGCTATTACCCGCACTGAAATTGATTACCTGGCTGCTGCCAACGCCGGTGATCGCCTGGTGCTCGGTACCTGGCTGACCGGGTTTGACGGCCGTTTTCGCTCAGCGCGCCAGTTCCAGCTGGTGCGGGAATCCGACGGTAAGACGTTGGTGCGAGCGATATCTACCCATGCCTGTGTCAACATGAAGAGCCAGCGGCCTACACGGATGCCTCCTGAATTTGCCGATATCCTCGGCGGCGCCATGGTGCCGGGAGGTCGCGGGTTTGATGCAGCCGCTGATACCACACCGTGAAGTTTCTGCTAGTCTGAACAAATGATTCTGTCCTGTCCCTGAAGCTGTCTGGAGAACATCATGGAAAACACCGCTGAATCCAATGCAGGCAACGCCATGCGCCGTGTCATCTACGACCGCTTTGGCGACGCTGACGTACTCCGGATTGAATCTTCCGAAATCCCGGAGCCTGGTGCCGAGGAGGTGCTGTTCAGGGTAGCTGGCGCCGGGCTGAATCCCATTGACTGGAAAACCCGCAAGGGGCTGGGCTTTGTTGCGCGGCAGATTGAAGATCACCTGCCATGGACCCCGGGATTTGATGCCGCCGGTGAAGTGATTGCCGTCGGTAGTGATGTGACTACCCTGGTGCCCGGCGACCGGGTTATGGGCATGGTGGGTTTTCCTGCCAGTGGAGGGGGCTATTCAGACTATGTCGTTGCCCGTGCCGATGAGTTGGCCATTGTACCGGAGGAGCTGGACCTGGTAACTGCAGGTGCCTTGCCGCTGGCGGCGCTGACGGCCTGGCAGGCGTTGTTTGAAGTGGCGGAACTGGAGGCAGGCCAGAAAGTACTGATTCATGCCGGCGCTGGTGGCGTTGGTCATTTTGCCGTTCAGTTTGCACTGGAGCGTGGAGCCCATGTCATCGCCACGGCTTCAGCAAGCAACCGTGATTTCCTGGCAGCCTTTGGCGTTCATGAGGTCATTGATTACCACACCACCGATGTGGTGGACGAATGCTACGGCCTGGATGTGGTTCTGGACCTGGTGGGTGGCGAGGCCGGCAAGCGTTCCCTGCATACCCTCAGCGAGCATGGCGTGCTGGTGACGATACCCACGGTCACCGCCGACGAAATCATTACCGCAGCGGAAGCGCTGGGGTTGAGGGCCCACGGCATGACCGTCCGCCCCGATGTCTTCCATCTTGACGAGATTGCCGAACTGATCGAGGACGGCGATGTGCGGGTGCACATCGACGAGACCTTTACGCTGGATCAGGTGGCAGAGGCCCACCGGCTGCTCGAAGGCGGGCACGTCAGAGGCAAACTGGTGCTTGATTGCCGTAGCCGTTGATGTGATCAGGCGGGAGCGGGCTCAGGCGTTTCACCAGTATCCCGCTCCTTGCGTTCCTTCCAAGCCTGGGGCGGTACCAGGCTGACCAGGGTCCAGTCTTTTTCCGGCTTGATGTTATCCATGCTTTTGACCGGCATGATGTGTTCACGGCTATCCAGCACAAACAGCACCATCGCCTGGCGGTCGTACTTTTCCAGAAAATCGTCAAACGTAAACTCATCACTGAGCTGGGTGGTTTTGACCGTATATCCCTGGCTCGCCAGGCTTGCAAGTTTGGCATAGCTCACCCCACCAAAAAGCCCCCGGGTCATCTGGATTTTCTCTGCAGTCTGGTGCCTGGCTTTCTGGTCCTGGTCCCCTTCCGCCAGTGTCAGCACCGAATTCTTACCAAACCAGTCCAGGAAGTGATAGGTGGCCAGCGAGTTCATGTGTTTGTAGGGGGAGATTACCAACAGGTTGCCAATACCGGTCAGGTCAAGATGGGTAGACGCGTGTTCGGACACCGGGTTGCCGAAGTAAACCTGCAGGTCCTCCATCCGCGCCTGCTTGACGTTTTCCCAGTTGGTATCTGCCAGAGTGACAGGTACTTCCAGTTTTTTCAGGGCCAGGCCGATTTTTCGTGCCACCGGATTGGCGCCCAGAATCAGGAAGCCGTAGGCGGCCGGTTCGGCCACCCCCAGCAACTTGGCCAGCGGTCGCGCGGTGAGGCTCTGCAGGGTGACGGTGGCAATGATCAGCATGAAGATCAGGGGTACCAGTGCACCGGCACTCTCATAGCCCAGCTCCTGTAACTGGAACGCGAACAGGGCGGATACCGCCGCCGCTACGATGCCCCTGGGGGCAATCCAGCTCAGAAACAGCTTGTCGCGCCAGTTGAGGTTGGTGCCGATGGCCGAAAGAAAAATGCTCACCGGGCGCGCCACCAGCATCAGTAGCGCGAGCACGACCACCAGGCCCCAGCCCAGTTGGGCAATGGCTCCAAACTCGACCCGTGCGGCGAGGATGATGAACAGCGCGGATATCAGCAGCACACTGAGGGATTCCTTGAATTCCAGAATGGCGTCGATGGGCACCTGCTTCATGTTTGCCATCCAGATGCCCATCACGGTGACTGTTAGCAGGCCGGACTCATGGGCCATTTCATTGGACAGGGCATAGACGCCGAGCATGAAGGTCAGGGTGCCGGCGTTATGCAGATACTGCGGCAACAGGTGCTTGCGCAGGGCAATGCCGTTGAGCCAGCCCGCCGCGGCGCCGAGCAGGAAGCCCACCGCCAGGGTTTTTCCGAAGATATACATGGAATGGCCGAACACATTGCCCTGACCCCAGGATACGATACCCTCGAATACCAGAACCGCCAGCAGGGCGCCGACCGGATCAATGATGATGCCTTCCCAGCGCAGGATATTGGCAAGCTTGGCGTCCGGCCGGACAGACCTCAGCAGGGGCGCAATAACCGTTGGGCCGGTAACAATGGATATGGCCCCGAACAGCAGCGCTACCTCCCAGGACACATCCAGTATCCAGCGAGCAGCAAGGGTACCGATAAAACAGGTGACCACAGAGCCCACCGGAATGAGGTTGCGAACCATCTTGCCGTGGCCGCGGATCTCTTCATAACGTAGGGTCAGGCTGCCCTCGAACAGGATGATGGCAACCGCCAGGGAAATCACCGGGAACAGCAGGTCGCCGAACACCGCCTCGGGATCCAGAAACCCGAACAACGGGCCCGCCGCTATACCGCCTGCCAGCAGGAACAGGATCGCAGGCATGCGAACGCGCCAGGCGAGCCACTGGCAGAACAGGGAGAGCACGCCGATGCAGGCAAGTATAAAAACAGTGCTGACGGTCATATTTGCATCAGTTCCATTGAGTTGTAGGTTAGTTCTTTAGTCCGGCAGGGGAGGTTGCTGCGGTGTCCGATTCCGCCTTGCGTGCAAGCCTTGCCAGAAGCCTGGCCGCTGCAAAAAAACCGAAACTGGCGGTAACCGGGCTGGCGGCGCCAAACCCTGAGGCGCAATCCAGCCTTACCGGGCCTTCGGTGGCCGGCTTCTGGAGGCACACCTCACCGTCCCCTGCAGGATACGTGAGCTGTTCAAGGGAGTACACGGCTTCAATTCCGAAACGGCGTTTGGGATTGCGTGAGAAACCGTATTCCCGACGCAGCAGGTTACGAACTTTCGCCAGCAGTGGATCCTGGGTGGTCTTGCTGAGGTCGCCGACGCGGATCTGGGTCGGGTCCATCTGACCTCCGGCACCGCCGGCACACACCAGCGGAATCTTTTGCCGCTGGCAATGGGAGATCAACGCTGCCTTGGCTTTGACGCTATCAATAGCATCAACCACCCCGGACATTTCCGGCGTGATCAGTTCGCTGACATTTTTGGTGTTCAGAAATCCGAAGTGGACACGGATATCGGCTTCAGGGTTGATGCCTCGAAGGCGTTCAGCCATGGCGTCGGTCTTGGTGCGGCCATACTGGCCGGTCACAGCATGGAGCTGCCGGTTGGTGTTGGAAACGCAGATGTCGTCCATATCAATCAGCGTCAACGCACCGATACCGGAGCGAGCCAGGGCTTCCGCTGCCCAGGAGCCGACACCGCCCAGGCCAACAATGGCAATATGAGCGTGACGGAAGCGCTCCAGAGCCCTGCGGCCATAAAGTCGCTCGATACCGCCAAAGCGGAAGTGAAAATCGTCGCCCGTCATACTGCATCTCCGCGGAAAAGTATCGATTGTAACCCAGGCCTGCCGGCTGTCTCTAATGGATGGCGGGTGAGGATATCGGAGGGAACGATTGCGGGGCATAAAAAAAGGCCACGCAAGAGCGTGGCCTGTAAGCAAGTGCCCAACCCGACGGGGGGTGGGCCGGACTAGTTCAGAGACACTAATCAACGTAATCAGTATCGTTTATAAACGTGTCGTCCGGTAGGTCAGGGCTTGACAAATATCAGTCATTTCCGGCCATAGTTTCAGGCATGGCCGGAAATGACAGATTATGCTGCCCAGTGGTCGTCTTCGAAGGCCATGAGCGAGTCTTTTCCGCTCTCAATGTCCTGCTGCAGCCACTGGATTTCCGGCAGCAGCTTCTCGAAGTAAAAGCGAGCCGAGACCAGCTTGCCTTCCAGCAGCGGCTTGTTGCCTTCGCCGGAATCCAGTTGAGCCTGCGCCACGCCTGCCATGCGGGACCAGAGGTAGGCGATGACGGTCAGCGCCATCAGGCGCAGGTAAGGCGTTGCGGCCGCTCCGGCCTGCTCCGGATCCCTGGGAGCATTGCTGGCGATCCACATCGTGGCCGACTCCAGCGACTTTATGGCACCCTTCAACTCCTCCCGGTGTGGCGCTTCCGGATTTTCCTTGAGGTAGCCGGTCAGTTCCGCAAACAGGGTGCGTACCAGCTGACCGCCCTTGAGGCTGAGCTTGCGGCCCACCAGATCCATCGCCTGGATGCCATTGGTGCCTTCATAGATACGGGCGATACGACCGTCCCGTACCAGTTGCTCCAGTGGCCAGTCAGTGGTGAAGCCGGAGCCGCCCAGTACCTGCAGGCCGGTGTTGGCGTTGTTAAAGCCTTCGTCAGTGAGGAAGGATTTCACTACCGGAGTGAGCAGCTGAACCAGGTCATCCGCCGATTCGCGAATCGATTCATCGCCATGGGCCACCGACAGGTCCAGTTTGTGGCCGGTAAACAGGGCCAGCGCACGCATGCCCTCGTTAAGCACCTTCTGACGCATCAGCATACGGCGTACGTCGGGATGCACGATGATCGGATCTGCCGGGCCGTCGGGATTCTTGGGGCCGCTGAGGGAACGACTTTGCAGGCGTTCACGGGCAAACGCCAGGCTCTCCTGGTACGCCATTTCCGCCAGACCCAGGCCCTGCATGCCTACCATCAGGCGGGCTTCGTTCATCATGGTGAACATGGCGCGCATGCCGTCATTGGGTTCGCCCACCAGCCAGCCTTTGGCGCCTTCAAAGTTCATGACGCAGGTGGCCGACCCCTTGATGCCCATTTTGTGTTCCAGCCCGCCACAGAAGGCCGGGTTGCGCTCACCGGAATCCGGCAGCACCTTGGGTACCACAAACAGGGAAATACCCTTGGTGGTATCTGGCGCACCGGGCAGCTTGGCCAGTACCAGGTGTACGATGTTGTCGACCAGATCGTGCTCGCCACCGGTGATCCAGATCTTGGTACCTTCGATGGCGTAGGAGCGGTCTTCGTTGGGGGTGGCACGGGTACGGATCAGCCCCAGGTCGGTACCGCACTGGGGCTCGGTCAGGCACATGGTGCCGGTCCACTGGCCGGAAATCAGCTTTTCCAGGTAGGTGTCTTTCAGCTCTTCAGAGCCGTGGGCGTAGAGAGCGCTGATGGCGCCATGGGTCAGGCCCGGGTACATGCCCAGGGACAGGTTGGTAGAGCATACCATCTCATCCACCACGAACTTCAGTGTGTGGGGCAACCCCTGACCGCCGTATTGCAGCGGCGCGTCCAGTGCTGTCCAGCCACCCTCGACAAACTTCTTGTAGGCTTCGCGGAAACCATCCGGGGTGGTCACCTCGTGGGTTTCCGGGTTGTACTGACAACCCTGGCGGTCGCCGGTCTGGTTGGTAGGCTGGATCACTTCCGCAGCCAGCTTGCCGGCCTCGTCGATGACCGCCGAAATCAGGTCAGGGGTGGCATCTGCGTACTTTTCCAGTTCATGGAGTTTGTCGGCGCCAAGGACATCAAACAGCAAAAAGCGAAGGTCATTCGCCGGGGCCTGGTATTGCATGGAAGTCTCTCCTCAATGCAGCAAGTGGTGTCAACGCTTCTATTCATACGCCCGTTTTAATTTCCGGTTCACCGCCAAGGCCGGTCTGAAACCAAAAATATTCGTATCCATCTGATGGTTTCACTTGATGATGGGATACGGGTCGGGAGTTTCTAAGAAGCAGGTATTGATTGCCGGGATCTCGGGCGCTATTGGTCATGCCCTGGCCGTGCGACTGCTGGAGCATGACCCCGGGGTTTCGATCGTGGGGCTGTGCCGCAATCCTTCGGCGGTTACTTTCAGCGAGGAGCACGCAGGTCGGATATTACTGATTCCGTGGGACGCAGCCGAAAGCAGCAGTACCCGGACCGTAGTCGAAAAGCTCAAAGCGTTGGTGCCGGTAGAGGCGGGGCTGGATACCGTGATTTATGCCGCAGGGATACTGCATGGCCCCGGAATGAAGCCCGAAAAGCGACTGGAAGATCTGGATGCCCGGGCTTTTGCTCATGCGTTTGCTGTGAACGCCACCGGGTTTGCGATGTTGGTTCAGGCCGTTTCACCCTGGCTTCGCCACCGGCGCTTCAAACGCATCGTGGCAGTCTCTGCCAAGGTCGGCTCGATTGGCGATAATGGGTTTGGCGGCTGGTATGCCTACCGAAGCTCCAAAGCAGCGTTGAATATGCTGGTGCGTAACCTGTCGATTGAATTGCCGAGGAAGTATCGACCTGTGGCTTGTGTTGCTGTGCATCCGGGAACCACGTTATCCCCACTGAGCCGGCCTTTTACCCGGTCGCTGGCGAAGCTCAATGTGCACGAGCCCGGCGAAACGGCAGGCAATATCCTGAAGGTGGCTGAAGGCTTGACCGAGGACGACAACGGGGCCTTCCTCGGCTGGGATGGTTCCGCTATTCCGTGGTGATGGGAGAGCCGCTGAGACGGCAGGCCGTCTCAGCGGATAAAGGGGTTCAGTAAACGGGTAAAGGTGCCGGTCAGTTTGACAGGGGCACTCAGAACCGACAGGGTAATGCAGTCTTCGCAACCAACAGCAACGGGCTTATGCTCATCTTCCTGGTTGAGGACGACAAAGTCCCATTGATTGAACACGCCTTTCTGATCCGCGAATGCGCCCTGAAGCACGATGGTGGTTTCGTCTCCACGGTGAGTGTGGACCGGTGCCTTGCCGCCGGCGGCCAGTTTCTGCAATACAACCTGCTCGCTCTGGCCCGGGAACCTTTCACTGATATCCAGCACGCTCACATCGCCTAACTGACGCTTCCAGGGCAGGTCGTTCAGGTTATCCCCCAACAGCTTCTGCAGCGGGCTCATGCGTCTGGCCTGCGATTGAATGTACTTCTCGGTCATATCCGGCTCGCTGTCGATGCGCGACAGGATGGAGTCAAACATGTCCGACGAGACACCCACCTGGGGCTGGCTTTCCATCATTACGGCCCCCAGGCTGTCGAGCGTATCAACACGGCTGCGGCAGTGAGGGCACTGGTCCAGATGAAGGCGAATACACAGCGCGTGGGGCTCACTGAGATTGCCCGCGCTGTATTCCATCAGAGTCAAGGTGTCTGGGTGATGCCGTGTCATACGTTCTGGTCCTGCAAAATCACTTTCAGTTTGTTCAGCGCCAGGCGAACCCGACTTTTTACGGTACCCAACGGTATATTAAGCTCGTCGGCCACCATCTGGTGTGACTTGCTTTCCATGTAAACCTTGGCGATTACAGTAATCTGTTCTTCCGGGAGGTGGCTGAGAGATTCTCTCACCCGGCGCTCGGACATCAGGCGATGCAGCGAGGTCACCGGCTCATCGTCGTTTTCGCCAGGAATCTGCCACAGATCTTCGGTCTCGACCGGCATCTCCGCGCTGGTGCGCTTCATCTTGCGCAGCATGTCGATGCGCTGATTACGGGCGATGGTGAAAATCCAGGTGGAAGCGGCAGCCTTGCGCCAGTCATAGAGGCACGAGCGACGCCAGATAGACACGAATACTTCCTGGACCAGCTCTTCGGCATGACTCGCCAGGCCATTAGCCATGGCGTAGTACTTGATCTGTGGGCCAAAGTGCTCGAACAGGGCATGGTATGCCTGTCGATCCTGGTTCTTGCCCACTTTCTCGAGCATCTGGCTCCAGGGGTCCTTGCGGCCCTCGGCCCGTGCCGGCTTCTGATCCAGTGTGGTCACCGGACGCTCCTTGACTGTCGCATGATTTGAAATTGTTCTGTTCATCATTCTATGCACTCGCCCCGGGTTTGTCAGTCACGATATGTACGGGGCGGTCAGGCAGCCGGATCAGCCCGGAGCTGGTTTTTGGTATTTATTTGTCGTTTTGGGGACGGTTTACTCTTCCAGGTATGTGTAGCCTTCCAGACCGTTGCCAAGCTCTTCCAGTAGAGTGGCCTGTTGCTCCTCGGGTAATCCACTGGCGGCAAACTTCTGCTGGTAGGCCCGTAGCAGGGCAGCCGGTTCGAAGTTAACGTACTGCAGCACCCTTGCCACGGTATCGCCATGAATCGTTTCGCTGACAGTATGGCCGCCACCAGCGTTGCGTCGCACATCCACCGAATGGGTGTCGCCGAACAGATTGTGCATGTCACCGAGGATTTCCTGGTAGGCGCCGGTCATGAAAAAGCCCATCAGCATGGGTTCCTCCGGCGCCTCTTCCGGTAGCGGGAAGGTGGTTTCAATACCCTGGCCGTCCACGTAGCGGTCGATACGCCCGTCGGAGTCGCAGGTGATGTCCTGGATAACCGCGCGGCGGGTCAGGGGTCGGTTCAGCCCGTTGATGGGCATGATCGGGAAAATCTGGTCAATGCCCCATACATCCGGCAGCGACTGGAACAACGAAAAATTCACAAAAAGCTTATCAGCCAGTTTTTCGTTGAGCTCGTCAATAATCTCCCTGTGCGCCCGGTTAGCGGAATTGAGCTGGTCCCGGAGTGCCCGGCAACACGTCGTGTAGAGAGTTTCCGCCCGCGCCCGGTCGGCCAGAGACAACAGGCCATGGGCGAACTGGGTATGTACATCCGCCATGGCATGGAGCACGTCATGATAGACTTCCGCGAGAGAGCGGGGAGAATTGTCATCGCGAAGGCTTTCCAGGTCCCGCCACAGGTCCTGGAGCGGGGCTGGTGCGTCGCTGGCCGGCTGCTCTGGCTGACGTTTGTCAGGCACCTCACGGTCGATCACGTTGGTGACCAGTACCGAATGGTGGGCGGTCAGCGCCCGGCCTGATTCACTGATCAGGTTGGGGTGGGGAATACCGGTGCGGTCGCATTCCGCCTGCAGAATATGAACCACGTTGTAGGCGTACTCATGCACGCTGTAATTCATGGAGCAGCTGCTGCGGGAACGGGTCCCTTCGTAGTCCACCCCAAGGCCTCCGCCGATGTCGACAGTGCCCACCGGCGCGCCCATTTGCCGCAACTCGCTGTAAAAGCGGGCACATTCCCTCAATCCGGTCTGGATGTCGCGGATATTGGCAATCTGAGATCCCAGGTGAAAATGCAGCAGTTGCAGTGATTCCAGGGCGCCGGCGCTGCGCAGGGTCTCCACCACGTCCAGCACCTGGCTGGCGGACAGGCCGAATTTCGACTTTTCGCCGCCGGTATTCTGCCAGTTCCCCTTGCCAATGGTGGCCAGCCGTGCCCGTACACCAATCAGCGGTGTAACCCCGAGAGCGCGGGCCTGCTCCAGGATCAGCGGCAGCTCGGACTGCTTCTCCACCACGATAAACACCCGGTGCCCCAGCTTTTGCCCGATGAGGGCGAGGCGAATGTATTCACGGTCTTTGTAGCCGTTACACACAATCACGGAACCCGTTTGCTGTGAAAGCGCCAGCACGGCCATCAGCTCCGGCTTGCTGCCCGCTTCCAGGCCAATCTGGTTGTCGCTGGCAGCTGGCTCTGCGCACAGCAGTTCTTCAACCACTCGCCGTTGCTGATTCACCTTGATTGGGTAGACCGCGGTGTAGGTGCCCTGGTAGCCCTGTTCCCCGGCGATCCGGTTGAAGGCACTACAAAGCTTGTTGACCCGATCGTGGAGAATGTCCGTGAAGCGGATCAGCACCGGTAGCTGCACCCCCTTGCTCACCAGGGAGCGGGTCAGATCGGGCAGGTTGATGTCCTCGCCACTTTGACCCCGGTCCGGACGGATCAACACCTCACCGCGGGCATTCACATCGATATAGCCCTCGCTCCAGTGGGCGATGTTGTACACCTTGTGGGCGGCACTGCCAGTGGGTTCATTCATAGTGCTGTCCTGTGCTGAATCCGGAGCCGGCACTGTACCGGCTGATGGCGGTTATTGTAGGGATTCCGCCAGCCCCCTGAAAGAACCGTGCGGAAAAAACCATGGCCCTACAGGGTGATAGTCCTTTAGGTGTGTTGTATCCCCACCTACAATACCTCCAATACGATCTGGCTCGACACGTTAATCCGGAGACATGAAATGACTGCACTGAACGACGGCTGGTTTACCGAAGTATTCCAGGACCAGGGAACTGCCTTCTCCCTGCAGGTAAAAAAGAAGCTGCACGAAGAACAGACGGGGTTCCAGAAGCTGGAAATCTGGGAAACGGAAACCTTCGGCAACCTGATGGTGCTGGACGGCTGCGTGATGCTGACTAGCCGTGACAATTTCCTCTATCACGAAATGATGACCCATCCGGCTCTGTTCACTCACAAGGACCCGAAGAAGGTCGTTATCGTCGGCGGTGGTGACTGCGGCACTCTTAAAGAAGTCCTTAAACACCCGGGTGTGGAAGAAGCCTGGCAGGTGGAAATCGACGAGCGCGTCACCCGCCTTTCGGAACAGTACTTCCCCGAACTGTGCGAATCCAACACCGACCCCCGCGCCAACTTCTTCTTCGGTGACGGCATCCAGTGGATACGTGACGCGGTGCCTGAAAGCCTCGATGTCATCATCATCGACAGCACCGACCCGGTCGGCCCTGCCGAAGGCCTGTTTGCGCTGGATTTCTACCGCGACTGCATGATTGCGCTGCGTGAGGGCGGCATCGTCGTCCAGCAGAGCGAATCACCGCTACTGCACACCAACACCATCATCAAGACCATCCACGACGACATGAAAAAGGCCGGCTTCGACCACGTTCGCACTCTGCCGTTCCCGCAACCGGTTTATCCGACTGGGTGGTGGAGTTGCACCATGGCGGGTAAGGAAAAGCCGGTGGTGTATTTCCGCGAGGAAGACGCGGACCAGCGGCCGTTTGTGACCCGGTATTACAACGCTGATATCCATCGTGGGGCGTTGGCTATGCCGCAGTTTATGGTGGATGTACTGGAAGATGAGGTGATGTCCAGCGAGCGGTAATGGAGACGTAAAAAAGAGGGGCGCCCGCGGGCGCCCCTCTTTCGATTCAGTGTCAGCCGATGTTACTTGCTGCTGACAAACTCCGGATAGGCTTCCATACCACACTCGGACAGGTCCACACCTTCGTACTCTTCCTCCTCGGTAACCCGGATACCCATGACCGCCTTGAGGATACCCCAGACAATCAGGCTGGTGCCGAAGACCCAGACGAAGATGGTAAGCAGGCCGATCAGCTGACCCATAAAGGTCGCATCCGCGTCGGACAGCAGCACCGCAAAGATACCCCAGATGCCAACCACACCGTGCACCGAGATGGCACCGACCGGATCATCGATACGCATCTTGTCGAGAGTGACGATCGAGAACACCACAACGATGCCGCCGATAGCGCCGATGATGGTCGCCAGCAGGGGTGAAGGATCAGCAGGCTCGGCCGTGATTGCTACCAGGCCAGCCAGGGCACCGTTCAGGGCCATGGTCAGGTCAGCCTTGCCGAACATGATGCGGGCGACGATCAGTGCGCCGATCAGGCCACCGGCTGCCGCTGCGTTGGTGTTCAGGAAGACGTTGGCAACCTCGTTGGCCACACCGATACCGCCCAGCTTGAGGGTAGAGCCGCCGTTAAAGCCGAACCAGCCCATCCACAGGATAAAGGTACCGAGAGTTGCCAGCGGCAGGTTTGCGCCCGGGAATGCATTGATCTGGCCCTTCGAGCCGTATTTACCTTTACGGGGGCCCAGCAGCAGAACACCTGCCAGGGCAGCCGCGGCACCCGCCATGTGCACGATACCGGAGCCGGCATAGTCACTGTAGCTGAGCTCGTAGAGGCCGAAAACAGCATCGCCATTCCAGGTCCAGGAACCCTGCATCGGGTAGATGAAGCCACACATAACCACGGCGAATGCCAGGAAGGCCCAGAGCTTCATGCGCTCAGCCACGGCACCGGAAACGATGGACATGGCGGTGGCAACAAAAACCACCTGGAAGAAGAAGTCAGAAGCGCCTGCGTATTCACCCATCTCGCCGAAACCGGCTTCGTTGGAAGCCGCAAGGACACCGGCAATAGCTGCATCGTCCATTTGCGCGACAGTGGTAACCCCACTGAGGAACAGCCCGCCCCCGTACATGATGTCGTAACCGACAATCAGATACATGGTACAGGCTACTGCAAACAGGGAGACGTTCTTGGTCAGGATCTCAGTGGTGTTCTTGGCACGCACCAGGCCTGCTTCGAGCATTGAGAAACCCGCGGCCATCCACATGACCAGGGCACCGCAAATAAGGAAGTAAAAGGTATCCAGCGCATACTGGAGTTCAAAGATATGATTAAGATTGCTTTCCATGTGAAGCCCTCCGCACGAGGCTTTTCAGGTTATAAGTTTTTTGCGTTGGCTGTCTGGTTGATCAGGCTGTAATCAGACCGCTTCTTCGCCGGTTTCCCCGGTTCGGATTCGGATAGCCTGTTCCAGTTCGGTCACGAAAATTTTGCCGTCGCCGATTTTTCCGGTGTTGGCGGCCTTGGTGATGGATTCGATGACCTGGTCCAGCAGGTTGTCGCCGATAGCAACTTCAACCTTGACCTTGGGCAGAAAGTCCACCACGTATTCTGCGCCACGGTAGAGTTCGGTATGACCCTTCTGGCGACCGAAGCCTTTGACTTCAGTGACCGTTACGCCTTGTACGCCAATCTCGGATAGTGCCTCACGGACATCATCCAACTTGAAAGGCTTGATGATCGCTGTCACAAGTTTCATTGCTTTCTCCTTGGTAAAGCCGTCTCAACATCTGGAACTCTTCGGCCCGTTGTTGAGGTCGGGATGCTGCCACCTCGCACACCAATTGTGCGGATTGCGTACAAGGCTTTTAGCATCGTGTGTGCCAACGCAAAAAATAACATTATTATCAGCAGGTTGAGTATATTCTGGTCCAAAATGGACCGTCAGGCTGCACCATTTCGGGGCCGGCCTGTCTGAGGCGAACCATAATGATGCACAAATTCCGTGCGGTCATTAACAGGCGCTGCAGACGCATTATACTGCCGATAGGGTACAGTATGGCAGGGCCGGCAATGTGTTACACTTCCGTCCTTCGTACCAGCGCCAGTTCCGGGCGGCTCAAAAGAGCTCAAAAGCGTTCAAGCCAGTGAGGTGATTTGTGAAAGGTCCGCAGGATTTCTTTACCCAGCTTCAGGGACAGTTCGGCCAGTTTGTTCCCGATATGGCCCGTGCGGCCCGTGAAGACTTCGAAGCCCAGGCCCGGGCGACCGTGATGACTGTGCTGTCACGCCTTGAGCTGGTCACCCGTGAAGAGTTTGATGCCCAGCAGGCAGTGCTCATGAAAACCCGGGAAAAGGTTGAGGCGCTGGAAAAGCGCGTCGCAGAACTGGAGAAATCCGGGAACAGTTGACGGCAGGAAGCCCGTCAGGCGGCTGAGCCGCTGATACCCATAGCCAGGGAAGGTAGTCATGTTTGCCGTAGTTCATACCCGCGCCAGCATTGGCGTGTCTGCTCCGTCCGTTACTGTAGAGGTCCACCTGTCCGGCGGTCTGCCGGCGCTTTCCATTGTCGGTCTGCCGGAAACCGGTGTTCGTGAGAGCCGGGAGCGTGTTCGCAGCGCTCTGCTCAATGCCGGCTTCGAGTTCCCCGCTCGCAGGATAACCATCAATCTGGCCCCCGCCGACTTGCCCAAGGAAGGTGGTCGCTTTGACCTGCCTATTGCACTGGGTATTCTTGCCGCTTCAGGCCAGATTCCGCCTGAGAGCCTTGCCCAATACGAGTGCGTGGGTGAGTTGTCTCTTGATGGGGCACTGCGCCCGCTAAAGGGCGTCCTCCCTGCGGTATTGGCCGCGCGTAACGAGGGCCGGCAGTTACTGATTCCCCAGGCCAACGCCGCCGAAGCTGCTCTCGCCAGTCAGGACGACGTGTTGCCGGCCGCTCACCTGCTGACGGTGTGTGAACACCTGTGCGAGCGGGCGCGTATCTCTACACTGCCTGCGGCCATACCCGAGGAGAGCGCCCGGCCGGGCCCCGATCTGGCCGACGTGCGGGGCCAGAATGTGCCGCGCAGGGCGCTGGAGATTGCAGCTGCAGGTGGCCACAACCTGTTGATGTTTGGCCCGCCGGGCACTGGTAAAAGTATGTTGGCCAGCCGCTTGCCCGGCATTCTGCCGCCGTTGACCACCGAATCTGCTCTGGAAGTGGCCAGCATTCATTCTGTGGCCGGTCTCCCGGTTCAGGACGGCGACTGGTGTCGTCCGCCCTACCGGGCGCCACACCATACCGCCTCCTCGGTCGCCATGGTGGGTGGTGGCAGCAGCCCGCGCCCGGGGGAAATCTCGCTCGCTCATCGCGGCGTCCTGTTTCTTGATGAGCTTCCGGAGTTTGGCCGCAGGGTACTGGAAGTGCTGAGAGAGCCCATGGAGTCCGGCGAGATTGCCATCAGCCGTGCCGCGAGGCAGGTGACCTTTCCGGCTCGGTTTCAGGTAGTGGCGGCCATGAACCCTTGCCCCTGCGGCTATCTGGGGCATCCTTCAATCGATTGCCAGTGTACGCCGCAACAGGTGCTTCGTTACCGTGCAAAGATTTCCGGGCCCCTGCTGGACCGCTTTGACTTGCATGTAGAGGTGCCGGTGCAGAGTGGCGAAGTGCTGCTGCAGCGTGAAGGGGAGGGAGAATCCAGTGCCGTGGTGCGTACCCGTGTCAAACAGGCCCGGCAGCGGCAGCTTCGACGGGGCGTGGTGAACAGCGCCCTGGGTGGGAGTGAGCTCCATGATTACTGCCGGGTGGATCAGGCCGGCGAAGCCATGTTGTCCTCGGCCATGGAGCGCCTTGGCTTGTCCGCCCGGGCTTTGCATCGCATTCTGCGGGTAGCGCGCACCCTTGCAGACCTGGAGGGCCAGGAGCGTATTGGTAACGGCCATCTGGTAGAAGCCCTTGGCTACCGCAAGCTGGACCGTCAGCAGACCAGAAATGCCCAGGTCTCTGTGTAACCTGATCGGGCCCGGCAAGGGGCTGACGGGCACAAAATCCTGTCTGTATAGTGGCGTCTGCAGCAAGGCTCTCTGGTAAACTGTCGATATAACCCATTGAAGATGAACCGCGAAAGGGCGGTTGAGGACGTCAGATGACTGATCACGATGATGTTTCCGGCGATTCACCCGTTACCACACGCCGTGGCGTGCGCAGTTTTGTGTTGCGCCAGGGGCGGATGACGGAGGGCCAGAAGAAGGCCTACGAGCGCAGCTGGCCCAAGTACGGGCTGACCCGAGAGCAGGGTATGATCGACCCACGCCAGGTGTTCGGGCGGGACAATATGCTGAACCTTGAAATCGGGTTCGGGATGGGCAAGTCCCTCGCTGACATGGCAGAAGCGGCACCGGAGCAGGATTTTATTGGTGTGGAGGTGCATCTTCCGGGTGTCGGCGCCCTGTTGAAGGAAATTGAGGACCGGGGCCTGGAAAATATCCGGATCTATGCCATCGATGCCAACGACGTGATTGACTTGTGCCTGCCGGATGCCGCACTGGATCGGGTGATGGTATTTTTCCCCGACCCGTGGCACAAAAAGCGGCATCACAAACGCAGGCTGATACAGCATGACTTCGTCCAGCGCTTACGCCATAAACTTCGGGTGGGTGGTATTCTGCATCTGGCGACAGACTGGGAAAACTACGCGGAATACATGATGGAGATCATGAGCGAGTCAGAAGGTTTCGCCAATACGCAGGAGCCTGGCCAGTATTCCCCCCGTCCCGAGGATCGCCCGGTGACCAAGTTCGAGAAGCGCGGCGAAAATCTGGGGCACGGGGTCCGCGACCTGGTGTTCTACCGCACCAACTGAAACGTTTTCCGGGCGGCGTTATCCGTGGGCCAGCGGATGGCGCCTGGCAGCGCGAAGAATCACCAAACCGGCAGCGCCCAGCATAAGCCCTGTAAACTTGATCAGGGCGCACACGGTTGCAGACAGGCTGAGCATATCCGTAGGCGGGTCCATGTTATTCAGTAGCAAGATATTTTCGGCCATATCGCCGGTGCCCGCAGCCACAAACAGGGCCTTGATCCAACGGGCCACGTTACGCTCACGCACCCCCGGGCGGTCTCGGCTCAGGTGGTTGGTGAGGAGAATCAGGGTAAGCAGATAGGCCGGGACAAACAGGAAGTCCAACCAAAGGGAAACCTGGGCCCAAAGCAGGCCGCCTTCTCGCCAGCTCCGGATGATGGCCATCGACTGGTCTGCCGTCGCTGCCATCTGGAAGCTGACGATGCCTTGCGGCGCTGAGCCCGTCTGTAGCGGTTGATTGACCAGCATCAGGATCAACAACAGGGCCGCCGTTACCAGAAGGCTGAGGTTGAGCCTTTTGGGTAGCAGGGTCAGAAGGCGCGGCCATGACATCAGAGAAAGCGCTCCAGCAAGCTGTTGAGGTATCGCTGTCCGAGTTCCGTTGTCTGTATTCTTCCCGGTTCCAGCAAGTTTTCTGTTCTTAATTCTTCAAGTTTTACCGCAACTCTGCTCAGGGGTAAACCTGTACGTTCTGTGAACAGATTTTCCGAGACGCCAGAGGTCAGGCGCAGGGCGTTCATCAGGAATTCGAGAGGCAGCTCGTCAGGGGCAATTACCTGGTTGCCGGCCGTGCGACCGCCGATGCGGTTCAGGTAGGCTTCGGGTTGCCGGGTTTTCCAGAAACGCCGTATTTCGCCGTTGCGCGAGGTTACTTTTCCATGGGCTCCGGCACCAAGCGCCAGGTAGTCGCCAAACATCCAGTAATTCAGGTTGTGGCGGGAGGCCATTCCGGGCCGACTCCAGGCTGAGACTTCGTAATCTGCGAAGCCTTGTTGGTGCAGATACTCTGAGCCCTGGCGATAGATTTCCCACAGGTGGTCCTCGTCCGGCAGCTGCGGCGGGCGGCTGTAGAATTCCGTGTTGGGCTCAAGCGTCAGCTGGTACCACGAGAGGTGCGGGGGTTGCCATGCCAGGGCCGCTTCCAGGTCGGCAAGGGCCTGTTCCGGTGTCTGGCCGGGCAGGCCATGCATCAGATCCAGGTTGAAGTTGTCGAAGCCGGCATTACGGGCAGCTTCAATGGCGTTGTGAGCCGCTTTATCGTCATGGATACGGCCCAGTGCCTGCAGGCGTTGCGCGTTGAAGCTCTGAATGCCGATAGAAAGACGGTTGATCCCTGCTGCCCGGAAACCCTGGAAACGGTGCTGCTCAACGGTTCCGGGATTGGCTTCCAGGGTGATTTCCGCGTCATCGGCGAAGACCAGGTGTTTACGTAACTCGCGGAACAGGCTTTTATAGAAGGCCGGCGACATCAGGGAGGGGGTGCCTCCCCCGATAAACACCGTCTGGATGCTGCGGCCCTGGACCAATGCGAGGTCACTGGCGAGGTCATCCAGGATGGCTTTCAGGTAGCGGTCTTCCGGGATGTCACCGGTCAGGGCGTGAGAGTTGAAATCGCAATAGGGACACTTCTTCACACACCATGGAATGTGAATGTACAGGCTGAGTGGGGGTAGCGAGCTGTTGGGCCAGGCATCCGGCACGACCAGGGTCACGCCGTTTCGGCTCCCAACTGCTCGAGAAGCTGGGCCAGTGCCCGACCGCGATGGCTTATCCGGCTTTTGTCGTCACGGGAGAGTTCTGCTGCGCTGGTTCCTGTTTCTGGTACCAGAAATACCGGGTCGTAGCCGAAACCGCCTTCTCCCCTGGGCTGTTCCAGGATACGGCCGGGCCAGCGACCATGGCATATAACCGGTGTCGGGTCATCGGCGTGGCGCAGATAGACCAGTACGCAATGGAACTGGGCAGTGCGTTGCTTTTCGGGTATGTTCTTCATAGCCGCCAGCAGTGCACGGACATTGTCTTCGTCGCTGGCAGACTCGCCTGCATAGCGAGCAGATCGCACGCCGGGCTGACCGCCAAGTGCGTCGACCGCGAGCCCGGAATCGTCGGCTAGGGCTGGTAAACCGGTGACTCTGGCCGCATGCCGTGCTTTGAGGATGGCATTTTCCACAAAGGTGACAGCGGGTTCTTCCGTTTCGCCAACCCCCAACTCACCCTGGGCGACGGGGGTTAGCCCCAGGGGCTTCAGCAGGTGGGTCAGTTCAGCGATCTTTCCCTTGTTGTTACTGGCTATTACCAGCCTGTCAGTAGTTTCAGTCATCAGTCATTAAACAGTGTATGGGCGAATCGGATGGGAAGCTCCTGGCTACTACCGGAGGGCCGGGCGGTGATCTGGAAGGTCATTAGCTCGGCATTGCTGTACTGATATTCCGCAATGAAGTAGACCGCATCACCTTCCTGTATCCGGCGGAAAGCCAGAAACGTTGGCTGCTGTACGTCGTTCAGCACCTTGCCCTCGACTTGCCCTGATACCGGGGACAGCCCACCGTTTTCCGTTTCTTCCATGATGGCTATGTTAACGATGCCAATGCTTTTGCTGCGGTTCAGATCGTTTTCGCGGGCGATCTTGGGCGCCAGGAAGGTGCTTGGGAAAACGCTCCAGTGCACCTGGAATTCACCAAAATCCTTGGAGCCGGCATGGCTGTGAGGGGAAAGAAGGGCCAGGCATGCCAGTGACAACAGGGCAAGCCAGTGGGTGCGAATGGTCTTGGTCATGAGTCCTCCCGGGTTATCCGGTAAATGGCAATCTGTCCCAACATGTTAGGCCACAGGCGGCTAAGCCAGCGATCCTGATGCTCGCCGTCCACCACCGTACGGGTCAGAATGCGGAAACCTTTGCGGTAACACAAGGCTTCGAAATCCTTGAAGGTACACAGGTGGATGTTGGGTGTGTTGTACCATTTATACGGCAGAGTTTCGGATTCGGGCATACGGCCCCGACGCATCAGGTACCAGCGCAGCCTCCAGTAGGCAAAATTGGGGAAGGTTACTATGCCTTCCCGACTGACCCGCATCATTTCGTCAAGCACCATGTCCGGGCGGCGCACCGCCTGTAATGCCTGGGTCATCAACACGGTGTCGAACGTGTCGTCTTCGAAGTTGCCGAGGCCCTGGGTATCCAGGTTCTGTTCAATCACCGACACGCCACGCCCCATGCAGGTGGTGATGTGGTCGGGGTTGATTTCCAGGCCGAAGCCCGTGGCCTGTTTCTCTCGCTGCAGGTAATCCAGTAGCGTGCCGTCACCGCAGCCAAGGTCCAGCACGTGGCTTCCCGGTTTGATCCATTGCTCGATGATTTTCAGGTCTGGTCTCATGCCCCTGCCTCCCTCGCCACACGGTCCATGTACGCTTCGAAGATGGCGGTGTATCTGGGGGTGGGTATCAGGAAGGCGTCGTGGCCCCAGGGTGCGTCAATTTCCGCATAGCTGACCTTGCAGCGGGCGGCGATCATGGCATTCACCAGCTCTTCCGAGCGGGCCGGGGTGAATCTCCAGTCGGTGCTGAAGGAAAGCACAAGAAATTCGCAGTGAGCCCCGCGCAGCGCCTTCGCCAGGTCGTTCTCGTGTTCATAGGCGGGGTCGAAGTAAT
Organism: Marinobacter denitrificans; assembly: GCF_008795955.1. Classification (GTDB taxonomy): domain Bacteria; phylum Pseudomonadota; class Gammaproteobacteria; order Pseudomonadales; family Oleiphilaceae; genus Marinobacter; species Marinobacter denitrificans. The sequence goes on along the minus strand of NZ_VMHN01000006.1, from coordinate 84,490 downwards.
CCAGCGCCTTGGTCATCAGCAGATAGGTGTTGGCGTCGAACGATTCCGAGAACCGCTCCCCCTGATACCGAAGGTAGCTCTCCACCTGAAATTCGGCATCGTAGCCGAATTTGTAGGCCTGGTCCCGCAACTCGCGGCCGAACTTCTCGCCCATGGAGGCATCGGACAGGTAGGTAATGTGCCCCACCATCCTTGCCAGCATCAGCCCTCGTCGCGGCAGGGTGTTGTGTTCGTAATAGCGGCCCTCGTGGAAATCCCGGTCCGACGTGATGGCCTGCCTTGCGACTTCGTTGAAGGCGATATTCTGGGCGCTCAGACGTGGCGTGGATGCAATAACCACAGCGTGCCGCAGCCGGTCAGGATAGTCCAGGCTCCACTGAAGGGCTTGCATACCCCCCAGAGAACCGCCAACCACCGCGGCCCAGCAGTCTATACCCAGCCGGTCGGCCAGCAGGGCCTGGGTGTGCACCCAGTCACGAACGGTGATAACGGGAAAGTCGGGTCCATAAGGCTGGCCGGTCTGTGGGTTGGTGCTTCCGGGGCCGGTGCTGCCGTGACAGCCACCCAGGTTGTTCAGGCTGACAACGAAAAAGCGGTTGGTATCGATGGGCTTGCCCGGGCCAATACAGCTATCCCACCAGCCGGGCTTGCGGTCTTCCTTGCTATGGTATCCTGCGGCATGGTGGTGGCCGCTCAGGGCATGACAGATAAGCACCGCATTGCTCGCTTCGGCGTTGAGCTTGCCATAGGTCTCGATCACCAGGTCATAGCTTTCCAGTGTCCGGTTACACGCCAGGGTGATCGGCGTGTCGAAGTGCAGTGTCTGCGGGGTGACTATCCCTACAGAATCCGTTGGCAAGGGATCGGGCATTGGCGCGACAGGTTCCTGATTCGGTCCATAGTATCTGCAATAAGAGTGAGGCAATGGCCGTGCAGGGAAGCCCCGGATGGAGGTGGGCTCGATGAAGTGGCCGGCTGATTGCCAGCCAAGCAGTTTAAAGGCCGGCCTGCGCGGCTGCAACCGCCGTTTCCGGCGCTGCTCAGACAGCGCCGGAAATGTTGACCACCTTCTGCTGGATCAGGGTTGGTGCCGGCTTGCGGATTTGTCGTTGCATGGTGTCGGCCAGTTCCAGCTGTCGCTTGAGGTCGGTGATGGTGTTTTGCAGGCGTTCGCGTTCGGCGCGGCTGTCGCGATCGCTGCGAACCATGTCCCTCAGACGGCGGATCTGGTGCTCGAGTAACTGCTTCTGCTCCATCGAGTACTGCATGATGGGCAGCAGCGCTTCCGACGGCCAGCGCTCGACATCAGTCCTTACCCGTTTGTGCAGTGTGCGTGCTTCTTCAACCATCACATTGAAAAAACGGCGCACGAGCAGTGACTGTTCCGTCAGCAGGTTTTTCGGGCTGATGCGGAACCGCTTGGCTTTCTTGCGCAACTCCCGCACTGCAATCACATGGCGCCCCGCCCGAAGGGGGATAGGTTCCAGATGGCGGGCTCTGGTGTCCTCGTTGTAGCGGCGATAGATGGCGCCGACCATTTTTTCTGCCAGGTGCCCTTCACTGAGCAGGTTGGTCAGGTCGCTTTCCAGTAGCTCGAAAAAATGATCCATGCTGTGGTTCATGCCGGCGGTGGTCCAGCTTTTCGACATCTTCTGGCGAATTTTATCGGCGTGCGCCTCGAATCGCTCCTCACTGACCAGCCCCTTGAGCATGTCGCCCTGGGAGTCCATCAGCCGGCGGCTTGAGCGCAGGGTGATCAGTTTCTTGTAGTAAAAGTCGTAATCCCGCTGGGCCCTGTCAGCGAGGCGGCGTAGCGCGTCCTTGTCCATATTGATACCGGAACAGGCTTGCAGCTCTTCCTCGAGTGCCTCGAGCCGGGTCTGCATTGCAGCCTGGCTGTTCTGCAGCATGCCCAGCAGGTCGTTGATCAGGCTCTGAGTGATCAGCTGTTCCTTGTGCATAAGGATGCGCTGAATGATCAGCTGTTCCAGTTGGCCCAGATTGGAGCGCCCGAACAACTCTTCATTACCCTTTACCCGGGCCAGCAGGCCCTGCTTCGCGGACAGCGGGATAACATCCTGCTGACGCATGCCAAGGTGGTCGGCGGTATAGCCGCGGACCCGGTCAATGGCTTCCTGGGTGTGTTTTTCACCCTGGAGGTCGTCCCAGAGCACATCAATCTTGTTCAGAACGGCAAAGCGCCCGGCGCGATGGTCCGCATGTTCGGTGTCGATATGCTCCTTCCAGATGGTCATGTCACTGGCGGTAACACCGGTATCGGCACTGAGCAGGAAGATGATGGCATGGGCGCGGGGCAGCATGCTGATGGTCAGTTCCGGCTCGGAGCCGAGAGCGTTGAGGCCCGGCGTATCCAGGATTCTCAGCCCACGTTCGAACAACGGATGGCGGATGCTGATCTGGGCGTTGCGCCAGGCAGGAACCAGTACGTTACCGGGCCGGTTACGGTCATGCTCCAGCATGTCTTCGTCGAAGCCGAGGCTCCGGGCTTCCTGGGGGGGGACACTCTTGACCCGTGCCACTTCCGCCAGCACTTCCCGCATGACTTCCGGGTTGCGCTCATCCAGATCGTGCTTGACCCAGCGCTCCGGCTGTTTGCGAAGTTGCTGCAGGGAATGCTCGCCGGTGCGGGTTTCGATGGGAAGCAGCAGCAGATAATTACTGTTGGCTGTGCGGTCAAAAAACAGTTCGGTCGGGCACATGGTTGTGCGGCCGGCCTGGGAGGGCAGCATGCGCTGACCGTATTCCGAGAAGAAGAGGGCGTTGATCAGCTCCGTTTTGCCGCGGGAGTATTCGCCGACAAAAGCAATGGTGAGCTCGTCCTCGATCAGCAATTCCAGCCCGTGGCGGATACGGCTGCTGACATCGTCCGAAAACAGATTGTTGTCCTGAAGCCACAGGCGATAGCGGCCGATCTGCCTGATCAGTTCCTTTTTCCAGCCGTGATAGGCCTCAACCTGCTGCGACAGGGTACCTTGCTTGTTCATCGGACCATCCTTCTGCTCGACTTCGGGCGACTGCGTTGGCTATGGGTCGGGTAAAGCTGTGTGGAAAATATAGCTAATGTTACCGCACCTGCCGGGAAAATCTGCGAGGCCGGTCACGAGTATGTACATCAGAACGACGGATTATACATAAAAAATGTAGCTGATTCAGGGGGATGAATCAGCTACAGAGGATGGTTGCTTTATTGTCCGGATGTGTAACGGATTGTGATTTTGCGAGCCAGTCTACATTCCTACGATGGATCCCATGCCTGCGGCAATCTTCATATGATCGATCACCACGGAAATCACATTGAGGATCAGGAAGACGATGATGGGGGACAGGTCCAGCCCGCCCAGTGATGGCATAACGCTACGCACGGGCCGCATGACCGGTTCTGTAATCTGGGCCACCAGTTGAATAGCGGGGTGGTTGCTTTGCGGAGCGATCCAGCTGACCACGACCACGGCGATGACGGACCAGAAGTAGATTTTTACGATCAGGTCCAGCACGTTGAGTATTGACCAGCTCAGGAGGGTGAGCGGGTTGATGGCCGGGATGCCGCCGTTCAGAGCAACCAGGATCAGGAAAAAGGTGATGGCCTGAATGATGACTGCCAGCACCAGCGCGGCACCGTCAATGCCACCCCAGCCAGGAATGAAGCGGCGCAGTGGGCGCAGCAGAGGGTTGGTGGCCTTGACCGCAAACTGCGAGATCGGGTTGTAGAAATCGGCCCTTGCCAGTTGCAGCAGAAAACGCAGCAGCACAACCGTAAGGTAAAAGGTTGAGGCAATGAGCAGAATGGTGATCAGAATGTCAGCCAGCATGAAGCCGTGTCTCCCGTTATCGGTTACTGTTTTTTGCCAAGTTCTTTAGCCATTTCCCCGGAGCGCTTGTAGGCTGCGGAATAGGCTTTTTTTACCAGGTCCCTGAGGCCGCCCTCTTCAAAGGTGCGGATGGCCTGTTCTGTGGTTCCGCCGGGAGACATGACATTGCGCTTGAGCTGGCCCGGATCATGCTCACTGCGGCCGGCCATTTCGGCGGCTCCCGCCATAGTTTGGATGGCCAGGGCACGGGCGGTTTCGCTGGCTATGCCCGCCTCACTCGCCGCTTCCTCGAGGGCTTCCAGCATCAGGAAGAAGTACGCAGGGCCGCTGCCGGACAGGGCTGTGACCGCATGCAGGAGGGATTCATCCTCCACCCACATGGCGGACCCTATGCTGTTGAAGACCGACTCCACCATGGCTTTCTGTTTGTCTTTAACCTCGGCGTTGGCATAGAGACCCGCCGCGCCCTTGCCCACCAGCGAGGGTGTGTTGGGCATCACCCGCACCAGCGGAAGGCCGCCACCCAGCCATTCGTCCAGAGTGGATGCTTCAAGCCCTGCAGCGATGGACACCATCAGCGGGCGGGTATTCTGCACCACTGGTGCGATATCCGAGCAAACATCCGCCATTACCTGTGGCTTGACGGCCAGAACCACCATATCCGCCTGCTGGGCGCAGTAGCGGTTGTCGGTGGTAACGCTGACGCCAAATTGCTTGCGGATAGACTGAAGGTGGTTGTCATCGGGGGCGCTTACCCAGATGTTGGCGGCCTTGAAGCCGCTGTCCAGCATGCCACCGATAATGGCGCGGGCCATGTTGCCTGCGCCGATAAAGGAAATCGTTGGTGATGTGCTCAAGGTTCACTCCGCATTTGGATCCGTAGGGTCAATTGTCGATCTGCTGGTGATGATAACAGGAACTGGGCCGGTCAGCCTCCGCTTACCTGGGGCCGAACAGGGCAGTCCCAACCCTGACCCAGGTAGAGCCCTCCTCTATGGCCATTTCCAGGTCGTCGGACATGCCCATGGACAGAGTGTCCAGGGGACCTGAGGCCGGTGCTTCCTGCCGGAGTTTCTTCAGGGCATTGGCCAGTTTGCGAAAGCTTGATCGCAATTCCGCCTCTGGCTGGTCCGGATCCGGAATCGCCATCAGGCCCCTGAGTGAGAGATTGGGCATCTCTTCAATGGCGTCTGCCAGTTCGGTGAGGTCTTCCAGTGCGCAGCCGGACTTGGAGTCTTCTTTATTGATGTTTACCTGCAGGCAGATGTTCAGCGGCGGTAGGCCAGTGTCCCGTTGCTCATTCAGCCGATGAGCAATCTTGAGGCGATCGACACTGTGCACCCAGTCAAAGGCTTCGGCGATCTGGCGGGTCTTGTTGGACTGGACAGGGCCGATGAAGTGCCACTCAATCGTGTCCAGATCGGTCAGCGCTTCCATCTTGTCCAGTGCTTCCTGGACATAGCTTTCACCAAACGCACGCTGGCCCGCGTCGAAGGCGGTACGAAGGTCTTCCGCAGGCCTTTTCTTGCTTACAGCCAGCAGATGCACCGAGTTTGCCTTACGGCCTGCCTTCAATGTTGCTTTTTGTATGCGTCGGGTTACGCTCCCGATGTTGTCTGCTATGCTGCTCATAGTGCGAATCCGCCGACTCCGGTCTGTCACTGATAGAGTGACACGTTACCCGCAGGTCACTGAAATGCCAAGTGAAGCTGTTCGGGGCCTGCTGCCGGAAGCCGGCGCATACCGGGATAAAAGAAAAACGCCTTCCGAGGACCCCTATGGATATTACTGAACTGCTTGCCTTTTCGGCCAAACAGGGCGCATCAGACTTGCACCTTTCGGCCGGCCTCCCTCCGATGATCCGTGTTGATGGCGATGTTCGCCGTATCAATCTTCCGCCCATGGAGCATAAAGAAGTCCACGGGCTGATCTACGACATCATGAATGACAAGCAGCGTAAGGATTACGAAGAGTTTCTGGAAACCGACTTTTCTTTCGAGGTTCCGGGGGTTGCCCGCTTCCGTGTCAATGCGTTCAACCAGAACCGGGGGGCCGGCGCCGTGTTCCGGACCATCCCCTCCAAGGTTTTGACCATGGAGGACCTGGGCATGGGCCAGGTGTTCAAGGATATCGCATCGGTACCTCGCGGCCTGGTGCTGGTTACTGGCCCTACCGGCTCCGGTAAGTCCACAACGCTGGCGGCAATGATCGACTATATCAACGACAGCCGTTACGAACACATCCTCACCATTGAGGACCCCATCGAATTCGTACACGAATCCAAAAAATGCCTGCTCAACCAGCGGGAAGTGCATCGTGACACCCTGGGCTTTAACGAAGCCCTGCGCTCGGCACTGCGGGAAGACCCGGATATCATCCTGGTAGGCGAGCTGCGGGACCTGGAGACCATCCGTCTGGCCCTCACGGCCGCGGAAACGGGCCACCTGGTATTCGGCACCCTGCACACCACCTCGGCGGCGAAAACCATTGACCGGGTGGTGGACGTGTTCCCTGCGGAAGAAAAATCCATGGTCCGTTCCATGCTGTCGGAGTCACTACAGGCGGTTATCTCCCAGACCCTGATGAAAAAAATGGGCGGCGGCCGGATTGCGGCCCATGAAATCATGATTGGTACCTCGGCGATCCGTAACCTGATCCGCGAGGACAAGATTGCGCAGATGTACTCGGCCATCCAGACCGGTGGTTCCCTGGGCATGACGACCCTGGACCAGTGTCTCGAGAAGCTTTTGAAGAAAGGCCTTATCTCTCGCGAGGCTGCGAGAATGAAGGCGAAAATGCCGGATAATTTCTAGATCCCTTAGAAGGCTTGGCACACTGTTCGGGGGTGTTGGGCAGGAGCTGTTCCAGGGACGTCAAAAACATGGATGTTTTTGTCGAGCGTACATGGACGTATTCACAGCGTGCCCTGGAACAGCTCCTGCCCAACACCTGGGCACCGAAAGCCAGAAACACAGGTAGATGATCATGGAATTCGAAAAACTGCTCCGTTTGATGGTGGAGAAAGGCGGCTCTGACCTTTTTATAACCGCGGGTGTGCCGCCTTCCATGAAGGTGAACGGCAAGGTGCTTCCAGTCACCAAGAACGCGCTGACCCCGGAGCAGACGCGAGAGTTTGTGTACGGCTCGATGAACGACAAGCAGCGCGCCGAATTCGATGAAAGCCACGAATGTAACTTTGCCATCAGCGCCCGCGGTATTGGCCGTTTCCGGGTCAGCGCCTTCTTCCAGCGTAACCTCTGCGGCATGGTACTGCGGCGGATTGAGGTGAAAATTCCGCAGATTGATGATCTCGCTTTGCCAGAGGTGATCAAGGAACTGGCCATGACCAAGCGTGGCCTGATCATGTTTGTGGGTGCCACCGGTACCGGTAAGTCCACGTCACTGGCGGCCATGCTGGGCCACCGCAACCGCAACAGCCGGGGTCATATCATTTCCATTGAGGACCCCATCGAATTCGTCCACCAGCATCAGGGCTGCATCGTCACCCAGCGGGAAGTGGGCATCGATACCGAAAGCTTTGAAGTGGCGCTCAAGAACACATTGCGCCAGGCGCCAGACGTTATCCTCATTGGTGAGGTGCGTACCCGTCAGACCATGGAGTACTCGGTACAGTTTGCCGAAACCGGCCACCTGTGCCTGGCCACCCTGCACGCCAACAACGCCAACCAGGCACTGGACCGGATTATCCAGTTCTTCCCGCCAGAGCAGCACAACCAGATCTGGATGGACCTTTCCCTGAACCTCAAAGCCATCGTGGCCCAGCAGTTGATCCCCACCCCGGACGGACAGGGGCGGAAAGCGGTTATCGAAGTGCTGATCAACACCCCGCTGGTTGCGGACCTGATTCGCAAAGGTGAAGTGCATCGGCTCAAGGAGTTGATGTCCAAGTCGAACGAAACCGGCATGCGCACGTTTGATCAGGCGCTTTATACACTCTATGCCGAGGGTTCCATTACCTATGAAGACGCGCTGGCCCACGCTGACTCGGCCAACGACCTGCGTCTGATGATCAAACTGGGTGCTGATTCCCAGGGTGCTGACAAGCTGGCCTCAAGTGTTGACAAGCTGTCGATTCAGGACGATTGACCGATATGTCGCCAAATTAGACTTTAGTATTAAACGGTTAGGCCTGTTAACCATTAGGATTGGCAATTGAGACCGTTGGTCCATGGTGCGTATACTTCCCGGCAACGTCATCCGGAGGACTTATGCGTAACAAAAAATCCAACCTTTACTCTGCTATCCGTTTTGCCGCCCTCGCCGCTGCTGCACCGGCGAGCGTCATGGCGGGCGGCTTTTCGCTGAATGAACAAAGCGCCAGCGCCATGGGGGTTGCGAATGCCGGGACGGCAGCGAACCCTGAGAACGCCACGACAGTCTTCTTCAACCCGGCCGGTATGAGCCAGCTGTCTGGCACCAACCTTTCGTTTGGTGTCGCAGCGCTTGATATCGATGCGGAACTCAAAGAAGGCACTGGCCAGGCTGTGCGTGACGACGGTCGTCCTGTTAGCGGTGGTAATGGCGGTGATATCGCCGACATGGCAGCGCTCCCGAATCTGTATATGACCCATGAAGTGAACGACTGGCTCGATGTGGGCTTTGGGCTACACGCGCCCTATGGCCTGGCAGGTGACTATGAGAATGATTTCAAGGGCCGCTTTTTCGCTGACGAGACCGAACTGACCGCCATCGCATTCAGCCCGTCCATCGCCGTCAATGATGGCAATGGGTTGTCCATAGGGGCGGGTGTCAACGTTATTTATGCCGAGGGCAAACTTACCAAGTTTCAGGATTACAGTGGCACCGAAGCTCGCTTTGGTCTGCCCCCGGGAACCCTGGATGACGGATACGCGGATGTTGACGGGGACGATGTTGCACTCACCTTTGCCTTCGGGATGCTGTGGGAGGTTTCCGAGCGAACGCAGTTTGGCATCTCTGCTCAGACCGGAGCCGAGCTGGAGCTTGATGGCGAGGCGGAAATCCGCAATTACCCCCAGGGCGGTCTCGGCCCGGGCGGCATCACTTTCGAACAGTCCACGGTCACCGAAAAGGCGACAGTTCCCCTGGAAATTCCGGAAAGTATCACCTTTGGGGCTCGTCACCGGATAACCGATACGGTAACGCTCCTGGCAGGGGCGACCTGGGCGAAGTGGAGCCGCTTTGAGGCTCTGGATATCGTCAGCCGTGAAGATAACGGTGCGGTTTCTTCCCAGGCAGGGCCGGGGCTGGGCGATGAGCGCCTGATTGCTCACGTGTCTGAGAACTGGAAAGATACCTGGCAAGCCAATATCGGTGCTATCTGGCAAGCCACGCCAGAATGGGCCTTCAAGGCGGGCTACGCCTGGGACGAGTCGCCGGTGAACGACGATTTCCGAACTGCGCGAATTCCGTCAGGCGACCGTGACTGGCTGACCCTCGGTGCGCAGTATGCAGACGCCAGTTCCGGCTGGACTGTTGACGTGGCGGCTGGCGTGTTGCTGTTTGATGATCAGGACGTCGATGAACAGAACTATGACGTCAACGATGAGCCGATGCCGGGTGCGGCGCGTTATCAGGGCACCTACGAACTCGACGCCTGGAGCGCCGGTGTCCAGGTCAGCAAATCGTTCTGATACTCCCTCTCCAGGGCTGACCGGCGTTACCGGTCAGCCGACCACCTGGCCACGATAGATTCGCTTGGATCGCTGTGGCCGGGGCGTTTCTTCCGCCGCGATGGACTGTCCACGATAGCTTCGCTCGTCAGCCTCCTCATCGTGTTCTTCAGGCTCTGCCATTCTGAGGTGAGGCACCTGCTCGGTCAATGTTGCCCATGTGCGGGAGAGTTGGCTGGAGCGCGTTTTGCGGGCGTAGTCTGCCAGTTGCTGTTCCAGGTGCTCTTCCGTGAGATGCAGTTTGACTCCGAATTCGGTGTGAATCAGACGTCGGCACTGGTGGACCAGTTTCAGCAGGCCGGGGTTCAATAGCCAGCTTCTTTGAGATGCCAGAGATGTCATGGTAACGGCCTCGGGAAAGATGTGTCACAACCTGGCTCCTGCCCGCTCAGGCAGGAGCCGACACTCTGTTACCAAGCGAATTTCGTGCCGTCTTGTGAAAGGCGTGGCTATGCGGTTCGGCCTGCAACCAATGGTCGCAAACAGGGCGTTTTTGTAAGGCTGCGCCCCAAAGCGGAGCGCGGCAGGGTGGACTAGTGTGCCTCGTCCCAATTGTTGCCGACCCCGGCTTCCACCAACAGCGGAACGTCCAGAGTCGCTGCGGCTGACATGCGCTGCTCCAGGCCTTCGCGAATTTTGTCTACGGCCGCCTCTCGCACTTCAAGGATCAGTTCGTCGTGCACCTGCAGGATCATCCGGGCATCATCCCCATGATTGTCCAGCAGCCAGTCTTCCACGCTGACCATTGCCCGCTTGATAATATCGGCTGCGGTACCCTGCATGGGCGCGTTGATGGCGGTGCGCTCTGCGGCCTGTTGCATCTGCTTGTTGCGGGCATTGATCTCCGGCAGGTAAAGGCGGCGGCCGAACAGGGTTTCAACATACCCATCCTCGTGTGCCTGCTTGCGGATGTTGTCCATATACCGCAGAACCCCGGGATAACGCTCGAAATAACGGTCGATGTATTCCTGGGCCTGGGTGCGGCCTACATCCAGCTGACGGGCGAGGCCAAAGGCCGACATGCCGTAGATAAGTCCGAAGTTGATGGCTTTGGCGCTGCGGCGCTGATCAGCGGAAACCTCCTCTACGGCGACACCAAACACTTCCGCCGCCGTTGCCCGGTGGATGTCCTCGCCCTTCTCGAAAGCAGTCAGCAGGCCCTTGTCGCCAGACAGATGAGCCATGATCCGCAGTTCAATCTGGGAGTAGTCCGCCGCCACCAGTTTATAGCCCACCGGCGCCACGAATGCCTGGCGGATACGGCGCCCCTGTTCGCTGCGGATGGGGATGTTCTGCAAATTGGGCTCCGACGATGACAGCCGGCCGGTGGCCGTCACCGCCTGATGGTAGGAGGTGTGAATCCGGCCGGTGCGGTGATGGATCAGCTCCGGCAGGGTGTCGGTGTAGGTGGACTTGAGCTTGCTCAGGCTGCGGTGCTCCAGGATCAGCCGGGGCAGGGCGTGTTCATGAGCCAGTTCCTGAAGTACCGGTTCGGCCGTGGAGGGGGCGCCTTTCGGGGTTTTCTTGACCACGGGCAGCCCCATCTTCTCGTAGAAGATGGCTTGTAGTTGTTTGGGGGAGCCCAGGTTGAAGGCTTCACCGGCTTCTTCGTGGGCCTCCTTCTCAAGCTCTGCCATCCGCTCCGCCAGTTCCTGGCTGTGTTTGCGCAGAGTGCTGGCGCTGATCATGGCGCCCCTTTGCTCCATTCTGGAGAGCACCGGTACCAGTGGCAGGTCGATGTTTTCATACACCTCTCTAAGGCGGCCGGTTTTCTCCAGTTGCGGGCGCAGCACCTGGTGCAGGCGCAGCGTGATGTCTGCATCTTCGGCGGCGTAAGGGCCGGCCTGTTCCAGGTCAATCTGGTTGAAGGTCAGCTGTTTGGCACCTTTGCCGGCGATGGATTCGAAGGTGATGGTCTTCTCCCCCAGGTACTGCATGGCCAGCGAATCCATGTCGTGACGTGAACCCACTGAATTGAGCACGTAGGACTCCAGCATGGTGTCTTCGGCAATGCCTTCGAGGCTGATGCCATGGTTGGCCAGTACGTTCTTGTCGTACTTGAGATTCTGGCCGAGTTTGGCTCTTTTCGGGTCCTGCAGCAGTGGTTTCAACTGCCCCAGTACGCTCTCCCGTTCCAGTTGTTCCGGCGCACCCATATAGTCGTGGCCGAAAGGAACATAGGCGGCTTCGCCAGCTTCGATAGCAAAGGAGACGCCAACGACTTCCGCATCCATGTAGCGCAGGCTGGTGGTTTCAGTGTCGAAGGCAAACAAGGGGGCCTTGCGGAGTCGCTCAATCCACGCGTCCAGCTCGGCCTGGTCGGTGACCACGGAGTAGCGGGTTGTTTTCGGGGCGGGCTGTGTGTCGCTGGCGGTATTGCCCGCTTCCTGATTGGCAGCGCCACTGCTTTCGCTGGCCTCGAGCTCCGCAATCCAGGAGCGCAGCTCGTACTCCCGGAACAGTTCAAGCAGCGCGGCGTCGTCCTGATTTCTAAGCTCGAGGTCTTCCAGTCCGAACTCCAGGTCAACATCGGTTTTGATGGTGGCCAGTTCGCGGCTAAGCGGCAGGGTCTCTTTGGCATCCCGGAGATACTCCCCTATCTTGCCCTTCACTTCATCGGCGTGCTCGATAATGTCGTCCAGGTTATTCCAGGTCTGTAGCCATTTAACGGCGGTTTTCGGGCCGCATTTGTTTACCCCGGGGATGTTGTCTACCTTGTCCCCCACTAGCGCCAGGTAATCCACAATCTGTTCCGGTGCAATGCCGAATTTCTCCACCACACCGTCGCGGTCCATGCGCGTGTCTGTCATGGTATTGATCAGGGTAACGTGGTCGCTCACCAGTTGTGCCATGTCCTTGTCGCCGGTGGATACCACCACATCAATGCCTTTGCTGGTGGCCTCGTCTGCCAGGGTGCCGATAACGTCGTCGGCTTCCACCCCGCTGACAATCAGCAGTGGCAATCCCATGGCGCGAACCATGTCATGGATCGGCTGGATCTGTACGGCCAGGTCGTCAGGCATTGGTGGCCGGGTCGCCTTGTAGTCCTCGTACAGGTCATTGCGGAAGGTCTTGCCCTTGGCGTCGAACACCACCACCATTTTCGAGCCGGGAAAGTCCTGTTCAAGCTTCCGGATCATGCTGATAACGCCCTTGATGGCGCCCGTTGGGTGTCCTTTGCTGGTCATCAGGGGGGGCAGGGCGTGATAGGCGCGGAAAAGGTACGACGAACCGTCGACAAGAACCACGGGTGGAGTCTGTTGTTGTGTCATATCAAAACGGATCCGGATTCTGATTGAAGCGTTGAATGGCTTGTGCAACTCTGACAGTACGATGGCATTGATTCGTAGTGTCAGGGCGGCTTTGAGCGTCCTTAAACTGAATGGAAGAGTAACATGAAAATGAAGCGTATCGCCTGCTCAGGTCTTGTGTTGGGAGTGCTATGGGGGCCTGTGGCGGCACAGGAAGGCATGGAGGACAGCGACGTTGTTCAGACACCGCAGGAACCATTGGTGGTATCCGACTACCAGCCTTCTGCTGATGGGCCCCAGATCGTCATCCGCCCCGGTGACAACGAAGTGTTCTATGAATACCGGGTGAACGGCCAGCTCATGGAAATCAAGGTCGTACCGGAGGTGGGGCCCGAGTACTACCTGGTACCTGCTGATGGCGGTGGCTGGATCCGTGAGAGCGACACCGACATGCTGGTGCCCAGCTGGGTTATTTTCAGTTGGTAACGGTTCAGATCAGGTCAACCACGACGGCATCGGAGCGCCGGCTTTCGAGGCCATTTCCATCAATCGTGGTGATGCTGAACTCGTAAGCGCCAGCAGGGAAGGTGTCCAGCGGGTATTCCGTGTTGGCGTTGCCCGGCAGTTGAATTACACCAAATTTTTTCTCATGGCGCAGCCGGTAATAGATCCGATAGCCATTTATGTCGCTTGAATAGAGGCGGGACCCGTCTTCCCTGGCGAGCGGAGCTTCCCAGCGCAAGGCTTTGGGGGGCAGGGACTTTTCGCCAGTAGCGCCGGAATTCTTCCCAGGCTGCCCCAGGGTGTCGCGAAAAGAAGAGATGGCATGATCAAGGCGCTTCGCCGATACCTCATTGGCTTCGCTGGAGGCTGCCCGCGAGGCTCCGGAGTCTTCCTGGCAGCCGGTCAATCCCGACAAGAGCAGTCCCAATGCGAGCATTGTGCGGAATGGCGCCGTGCCAACAGTTCGCTGATTGATTTTCTTTCCTTCCATGGTGTGTCTCTTCATACGATAGTCGGCGCAAATTATGCCCAAACAGAAAAAATCATCAAGTGAGCAGTTGGCATATCGAAATAACGAAAAGAATCGGGTTTAGTATGAACATTCTAATTTTAAGCCGTAGTGTGGCTCCTGTAATCACAAGTCGGTGCAGATTCGCTGGCCGAGACGATGCAACTTTTCAACGCTATGCATCCACAACCTAAGGAGATCCATCATGGGTAAACTCAAGAGTTATCAGGAACAACTTCAGGACATCGTAGAGAAGGGCATTAACGCCGCTGAAGAACAGCAGAAGAAGCTGTCCTCCAAGCCTTTTGAATACGCTGAAAAGCTGGAATCAGAAGCGCGCGAGTACAGCGTCAAGAACCTGCGTACCCGCTACTATGACTACAGTGAAAGCCTGTTTGACCAGCTGCGTAACCTGAATAGCCGTGTTGGGAGCTTCGCGGCCGATCTGGTTGCCAAGCTGGAAAAAGAAGCTGCAGAAGGTGCTGATGCAGTTTCCGACGCAGCGGACGAAGTGACCAGCGTTGCCCAGTCAACCAAGGCTACTGCCCAGGCTAACAAGCCGGCTGCACGCAAAACGACCGCCCGCAAGAGCAGCGGTACGGCCAAGAAAACTTCCGCCACTGCCTGATTCGCAGACGGAAGCTCCGTAAGAAAAAGGTCACCTCAGTGGGTGACCTTTTTTGTGTCTGGTCGGATCGGGTGCCTGGCTGTTATTTCTCTGCTTCATCCGGGTCCAGCGGGACGGTTCTTTCCTTCCCCGTTATTTCTTCCAGCCGTTCGATATCTCGTTCAAACTGTTCCCGCAAAGCCTTGATGTCGGCATTTTGAGAGGTGATTTCCCGTTCGATATCCCGGATCTGTGCCTCCAGTCGCCGTAACTTCTCAAGTGTGGCTTCCGGAATGTCGCGGCCGGAGCGTTCAAGGTTCGCTGCCCGACTCTGCTCACTGTCCAGTTGGCTGTCGATGACAGAAATATTGCCTCTTTTAAGCTGGTTCAGCCCCTGAAGTTCGCGGATTTTTCTGTGCATTGCACGTACCGCTTCGTCGGGGTGGCTGAAGCGTTCCAGTAGCTTTCGATCCAGCTCCCGCTGCTGTGCTTCTTCGGCCTTGCGCTTTTCTTCCGCTTCTCTGGCGGCTATTTCTTCTTCCGTAGGTTCGGGGTCAATTGTCTCAATGACGCGACCATTTTTGCTGAGGATATCGTAGCCTCTCTTGGAGGCTTCCTGGGGAATGGTGTTGCTGATGACAACCTGGCCGTTTTCATCCGTGTAACGGTACATCCTGGCTTCTGCAATGGTGGCCGCCATCAATGCGGCCGCGGCAGATACAGCGATTGAAAACCTGGTCAGACGGTTCATGGTGATGGACTGGTGCTCCGCTAAAAACGAGTTTTGTCAGCAAGAAGCATAACAAAAGCTGGGAGATAAACCATGCCCGGTTTCAGACGCCGTACTCATCCCGGTATGCTGCAACCTTCTGGGCATGTTCGTCGAAGCCGGGCCTGTTTTTCAGGTAATCAAGCACCTGGTCGAGAGTGATAATGCTGACCACCGGGATGCCGAATTCCTTTTTCACTTCCTGTATTGCAGAGAGCTCGCCTGCGCCTCGTTCCTGTCGATCCAGGGCAATCAACACCCCGGCCGGGGTTGCGCCTGCGCCTCGAATAATCTCAATGGACTCCCGGATCGCCGTGCCGGCAGTGATAACATCGTCAACAATCAGCACGTTGCCCTGCAACGCAGCGCCGACAATATTGCCGCCTTCCCCGTGGTCCTTCTTCTCCTTGCGATTGAAGGCAAAGGGTTTGTTCTCACCATCCGCCGCCAGCGCCATCGCGGTTACGGTCGCCAACGGTATGCCCTTATAGGCAGGGCCGAAAATAATGTCATAATTCAGCCCGCTGCGTTGCAGGGCGGCGGCATAGGCCTTGCTTAACTCAAGCAGGTCCTCCCCGGTGTTGAACAGTCCTGCATTAAAAAAGTAGGGGCTGGTACGGCCGGATTTGAGCGTAAATTCGCCGAAACGAAGAACATTCCGGCGAATGGCAAATTCAATAAACTGTTGCTGATAGTCGTGCATGACAGGGCTTCTGGCGGGTGTGGATCTTTAATTAACGCGTAAAACCGGTATCATACACACAAACCGAATCAGGGAACACGTATGCGGGTAGTAACAATCAGCGTCAACGGCCTGGCCCAGGCTGTTGAAAAAGGTTTCTTTGAATGGCTGGCCAGGCAGGACGCTGACGTGGTCTGCGTTCAGGACCACCGCATGCGGGCCTACGAGATTGAGGACTACAACCTCATCCCGGAGGGCTACGAAGCCTACTTCATCGATGGCGAGCGGAACGAGGACGGCGGTGTAGGCATCTACACCCGTCATTTCCCCAAAGCCATCATGTACGGCTTTGCCAATGAACAGGCCGACCGTGAAGGCCGCTTTATCCAGGCGGATTTCGACAAGGTGTCGGTTGCCTGTGTTCTCTCCCCGTGTGCCCTCGGGCGGGAAGAGGAGTTGATTGGCGACGACGACCTGACCGTGCTCGATCACAAGGACGACTTTATGGAGGCTTTCGGCCTCCATATGCAGAAAACCCTGCGCAAACGCCGTCAGTTTATCTTCTGTGCCAACCTGCAGACAGCTCACCACGTGACTGACGCCAGCCCCCTGTATCACAAACTGGATTTCTCCGGCTTCCTGCCCCACGAACGGGCATGGCTGGACCGCCTGTTTGATGAAATGGGCTGTGTTGATGCGTTCCGTGATATCAACAAGCAGAGCAACCAGTTCACCTGGTGGCCAGAGCAGGCCGAGGGATCCCGCAAGAGCGCCGGCATCCGAGTGGACTATCAGCTTCTGACACCGGGTATCCGCAAGACCATCCAGGATGGCTGGATTGACGACAGCACACGCTTCTCCGATCACGCGCCGGTGATTATGGATTACGACATAGAGATTGGCTTTTGATTCGAGCGCACAGGGATGTGCTTGTAGCGTGTCCGGAAAAGAGATTCCCTCCGGACACGCGGAAAGGTAGCACCTTAACCCGCCAAAGCCGCCTTCTGAGCCTCAAATAACTGATTGATACCCAACTTCGCCAGCTTCAGCATGCCGTCCAGCTCTTCCTGGTCAAACGGCGCACCTTCCGCTGTTCCCTGAATCTCAATAAAGCCGCCCTGGTCCGTCATGATCACATTCATGTCAGTCTCGGCTTCGGAGTCTTCCGGGTAATCCAGATCCAGAACCGGCGTACCTTTGTAAACACCCACAGAAAACGCCGCCACCATCTGCTTCAGCGGTGACTTCTTCAGCCGGCCTTCTTTGACCAGGTGATTCAGTGCATCCACGAGCGCCACGCAGCCACCAGTAATCGCCGCTGTGCGGGTGCCGCCGTCAGCCTGGATAACGTCACAGTCGATGGTGATGGAATGCTCACCCAGGGCGCTCAGGTCCACCGCGGCGCGTAGGGAGCGGCCGATCAGGCGCTGGATTTCCACGGTACGGCCACCCTGTTTGCCACGTGCCGCTTCCCGGCCCATGCGGCTGCCTGTGGAGCGGGGTAGCATGCCGTATTCGGCAGTGATCCAGCCTTTGCCTTCACCGCGCAGGAAGGGCGGAACCTTGTTCTCGATGGAGGCGGTGCAGATCACTTTGGTGTCGCCGAATTCTACCAGCACGGACCCTTCGGCGTGGCGGGTGTAGTGGCGCGTAATGCGAATATCTCTGGATTGTTCCGGCGTTCTTCCGCTCGGTCTCATAGTCATTCCTGGTATCAGTAGTGAGTGTCCGGGTTAGTGTCCCGGTCGATTGCAATATCGAAAGATTGCGGAGTATAACACGCAGTTCAGGGCACCTGTTCGCTGTGCGGGCAGTGACCCTGCTAAACTGAAGTTCCTGCTACTTTGCCGACGCGGAGTTACCATGATCAGAAGTATGACGGCCTTTGCCCGCCAGGATACCCAGGAGGACTGGGGCACGCTCACCTGCGAGATTCGCACGGTCAACCACCGTTACCTGGAGCCGTCCTTCCGACTGCCCGAGGCGCTCCGGGAACTGGAAAACAGTTTCCGCGAGCAGCTGCGTAAACAGCTGCGCCGGGGCAAGGTGGATGTAGCCATTCGCCTGCAGACGCGGGAAGCTGCCTCCCAGGGCTTCGAGATCGACGAGGATGTGGCCCATGCGGTGAATGAGGCGGCGAATCACATCAACAAGATGCTGGATAACCCGGCGCACATCAGTGCCCTGGACATTCTCAGGTGGCCCGGCGTGCTGGCCTCTACCGAACAGGATTACGGCCCGGCTCGCAGGGCAGCGGGAGAGCTGTTCGAGCGCACGGTGAGCGAGCTGGTAACGGTGAGGGAGCGGGAAGGGGAACGTTTACGGCCGTTGTTTGAAGACCGGCTGGCCACCATGGGCAAACTGGTCGACGAGGTGCGCGAGCGCATGCCGGAGCTGATTCGTGCCCAGGAAGAGCATTTGAAAAATCGCTTTGAGCAGGCGAAGGTGGAAATTGACCCGGATCGCATTGCCCAGGAAATGGTCATGCTGGCCCAGAAAAGCGACGTGGCCGAAGAGCTGGACCGGCTGGACGCCCACATCACTGAAGTCTCCGAAACCCTGCAGGGCGACGATGCCATTGGCCGGCGGCTGGATTTCTTGATGCAGGAGCTGAACCGCGAAGCCAACACACTCAGCAGCAAAAGCATCGATGCCCGGGTGACCAGGGCCGCCGTCGATCTGAAAGTGCTCATTGAGCAGATGCGCGAGCAGGTGCAGAACCTGGAGTAGAGTGCTTGCAGGGAACCCGTGCAGAATTCCGGGCATGTGCTAACTTGACGATAGCAAAAACGTGTTCCTGGTAGCAGCCAGGTACATACCAATAACAAGCCACACGTTGTGCTGTACTGAAGTAACTGCCCATGACAAAGCTTTGGCGTTGCCTGCTGGTGATTCTATTCTTCGGCCCTCTTCATGGAGCCGCCTCCGATCTGGATCGGCTCACCTTCATAACGGAGAACTACCCTCCATACAATTACCTGGATGAAGGTGAGCTGAAGGGGTCATCCGTCAGGATTCTGGAGGCCATGCTTCACCACTCGGGGGCCAGTACGGAAGCCACCGATATCCAGGTGCTGCCCTGGGCCAGGGGCTATGACACCACCTTGCTGACACCCGACACTGTGCTGTTTTCGACTACCCGTACCAGTGCCCGCGAGGACCTGTTTCAGTGGGTGGGGCCTCTGGCGGCGGGGCGCGTGGTGCTGCTGGCCAGGAAAGACAGCAATATCTCGATAGCCAACCTGGAGGCACTACAAAGCGGTAAGTTCAGTATGGTGGTCATCGGTGAGGACATAGGCGCCCAGAAATTGCTGGAAGCCGGCGTCAGTCCTGCCCGCATGCACGCGGCGGTGAATAACGAGAGCGCGATGAATATGCTGGTCGCTAACCGGGTCAGCCTGTGGGCCTACGGTGAGGATGTAGCGCACTGGCTGCTGAGGAAACACGGGCATGACCCGGACCATTTCGAGACTGTCTATGTCCTGTCTGAAGACCCGCTGTACTTTGCCATCAACGGCGATACCGATCCTGCCGTTGTTGAGCGTTTGCAGCAGATACTTGACGACCTTCGCGCCCAGGGCGCGATACCGCCAATTGAATGAGGAGGGAGGTATGCAGCGCCTGATTTGCCGCTACCGGATGGGGTTCCTGCTTTTCCTCACTCTCGCTTTGTGGGGCTGGGGGCACGCCCAGGCGGCTGAGCCCATCACCTTCTACACGGAAGAATACCCGCCCTATAGCTTTATCAACGACCAGGGTGAGATAGACGGCATTTCCACCAGGCTGTTGCAGGAAGCGCTGGCCTCAATAGACCGCCCCGTGAGATTTCTGCTGGTGCCCTGGGCAAGGGCCTTCAGCGAAGCCAGGCTGCGGCCCGGTAACTGCGTGTACTCCACTGCGCGCACCGCCGAAAGGGAGCCGATGTTCCAATGGGTGGGACCACTGGTGAAGACGGAATGGGCCGCCTTCGCCCTGCCGGAGCGCAGCATCGAGGCAACCAGTCTGGAAGAACTGAAGGGTCTGAGGGTCGGGAGTTTCCACGAGGATGCCATCAGTATTTATGTAGCAAAGCATGGCGTTGAGGTAGTCAATGCTTCCCGGGACAGCGAAAACCTCAAACGCCTGACCTCCGGGCTCATTGACGTCTGGGTGACAGGCCCGGACGTGGCCGAGACCGTGGCGGGCAACGCCGGGGTTCGGCTGGAAAGGCTGTTTACCTTTCGACGTAGCGAGATATACCTTGCTTGTCACAAATCCATCCCGGCGAGTTTCCTGGACCAACTGCAAGCCCGGCTGACAGAAGTGAAAGAGGAAGGGCGTTACCTTCAGATACGGCAGCAGATTCTGGGGAACGGTGAATGAAACCGGAAGAAAAAGACCCAAAAATAACCCGCTGGCACAGTATCACCACCCGACAAGCCCTGGTGACGTTTATTATTGCCCTGCTGCTGAGTGCGGGCACCGGGATCTTTCAATTGGTGTCGGATGCCCGGGTGGTGCGTGCAGAAACCCGGGAAGATTTTGAGCGCTTGCTGAACCTGGTTGAAGCGTCTGCCGCGGAAGCCGCCTTCCAGCTCAACCCGGATCTGGCCAATCAGGTGGTTGAAGGTCTCTACAATTACCGCAGTGTCCGTTATGTTTCCCTGCGCGATGACTTCGGTCGGGTATTGATGGAGAAGGGCGACGAATCCAGCGAGGAGGCGGGGATGCTCCTGCAGGCATTGTTCAGTGGAGTCACCCACTACCAGAAGTCACTGAACTATTCCGTCTCCCGGACCCCCGATCCGTTGCCGGTTGGTGAGCTTCGGCTGGTACTCTCCACAGCAGCGATTGGCGAGTCTTATGTCCAGCGTGGGCGACGGCTGTTCCTGCTGGGAGTTGTCGAGGCGTTGAGCATTGCCGTGCTGGTAGTGTTGGTGTTTCACTTTCTGATCACCCGCCCCCTGCTGAGTATTTACCGCGCCATTGCCGCCGTGAGCCTGAAGCAGCCGGGGAAGTGGCCCAGGCCCAATACTCCCCATTCCCGACGGGATGAGCTGGGGCGCCTGGTACGGGAGCTGGACAATCTTATGCAGGCCTTCCAGAAGGGGCTGGATCAACGGGACGCGTTGCACCAGATATCCACCATCGACGGCCTGACCGGCATCCCGAACCGGCGTTTTTTCGACGAATTCCTGGAAAAATGCTGGTACCAGGCGGCAGACCGGAAGCAGCCGCTGTCGTTGATTTTCATTGATATCGACTATTTCAAGCCCTTCAACGACAACTACGGCCATGCCATAGGGGATGACTGTCTGCGCTCGGTGGCCCGGGCGCTGAGTGGCGCCTTGACCCGTCCCACCGATATTGTGGCGCGCTATGGCGGGGAGGAGTTTGTCTGTGTGCTTCCCGGTACTGACCTGGACGGGGCGCGGGCTGTCGCCCAGCGCATACGCCACGACGTCAATGCGTTAGCCATTCCCCACAGCCATTCGGAAGTCGCGCCTCATGTCACCGTCAGTATGGGGGTCGCCAGTGCTGTGCCAGGAAACAACGAGGTGGAGGTGGGCCGGCTGCTGGAAATTGCTGACCATCGCCTTTACCTGGCCAAGGATCAGGGGCGTAACCGTTGTGTCTGGCACGACTGAACTCACCCAGCGTCAGTTGCCATCCTCCTTGCACGGGTGCGACAGGCGAGCAAACGCCGTATAATCGCACGCCTTGTTGCTGCAGTTGTGGCGGTCGACGCTAAGCTGCCGCTGTAAACCAGTCAGGGTTCGGAGTTTTTGCACCATGAGTCAGGCAGCTGAGCAGGGTACGCTGTATGTTATTTCCGCACCATCAGGGGCGGGGAAAACCAGCCTGGTGGCGGCCATGCTCGAACAGGACGCACAGCTCTGCGTGTCCGTTTCACACACCACCCGCCCCATGCGTACGGGTGAGCAGGATGGTGTGAACTATCACTTTGTCAGCCGCGATGAATTCGAGGCGATGATTGCCCGGGGGGATTTCCTGGAGCACGCGGATGTTTTCGGGAATTACTACGGTACCTCTCAGGTCTGGGTGAACCAGACACTGGCGAGGGGGAAGGACGTCATCCTGGAGATTGACTGGCAGGGGGCAGAACAAATCCGCCGGCTGATGCCTGGCTGCGTCAGTATTTTCATTGTGCCGCCATCCCAGGAAGCACTGAAAGAGCGGCTGACAGGTCGCGGTACCGATGCACCTGAAGTGGTGGAGCGTCGCCTGAAAGAGGCTTCGGACGAGTGCAGTCATGCCCTGGAGTTCGACTATCTGGTGGTCAACGACGATTTCAGTATTGCTCTGGGCGATCTGTTGGCGGTTGTCCGCAGCCAGCGATTAAGAATGCAGACACAGCAGGTGAGGCACTCCGGGTTGCTGGCCAGGCTGTCGGATGGTTGATCCCGATGCTTTGCCTGTATACAAATTGAACCAGGAAGATTAAACTACGCGGTCTGCTGAAATCAGTCATTATTGCTATTGTCGGGGAAGTTATGGCACGAGTTACCGTTGAAGATTGCCTTGAACACGTTGATAACCGGTTCCAGCTGGTTATGCTGGCCACCAAACGCGCCCGCCAGATCGCAACCAAGGGTTTCGAGCCACTGGTTGCCGAAGAGAACGATAAGCCAACCGTTATCGCCCTGCGCGAAATTGCCGAAGGCAAGATCAGCCGTGATCTTCTCACTGAGGATGACGACGAGTAGGGTGCGATAGACGGGAATATTTTCTGTTAACCCGTCGAAAGCATTGAAATCTGGTACTGCGGTTTTATAGTGTATCTATAGGCATTACCGGACGTACGTCGGAAGGACCCGAATGCATGCATTCGGGTTTTTTTATCCCTGAAATTCAGTATTCCCACGGAGGCGCGGTGTCGGCAGAGGCAACGGTTGATGTGCTGGCCAGTGAGCTAAGTACCTATCTTGATACCAATCGCATCAATCAGGTGCGAAGAGCCTACTATTATGCCGAACAGGCCCATGAAGGGCAGATGCGCAAAAGCGGTGACCGTTACATTACCCACCCGCTGGCGGTTGCACATATCCTCGCCGGCCTGAAGCTGGACCACCAGAGCCTGATGGCGGCCATGCTCCACGATGTCATTGAAGACACCGGCATTCCCAAGGATGCGCTGGCGGAGCAGTTTGGTGAAGACGTGGCAGAACTGGTGGACGGCGTCAGCAAGCTGACCCAGATTGAATTTCGTACTCGTGCCGAGGCCCAGGCCGAGAACTTCCAGAAAATGACTCTGGCCATGGCGCGGGACATCCGGGTGATACTGGTCAAACTGGCGGACCGCCTGCATAACATGCGCACCCTCGGCCCCATGCCCTACGAGAAACGCCAGCGCATCGCTAACGAAACCCTCGATATCTACGCTCCGATTGCCAACCGCCTGGGCATGCACTCGATCTGTACCGAACTGGAAGATCTGGGATTTGCCTCGCTGTACCCGATGCGCTCGAAATACATCTCCAAGGCAGTGGCAAAGCTGAGGGGCAGTCACCGGGAGATTATTGACGACATCCGGGGCAAACTGCAGGAGAAGCTCGAAGAGCGCAGTCTGCCGGGGCGGATCCTGGGCCGGGAAAAACACCTGAACAGCATCTACAACAAGATGAAGTTCAAGCAGAAGTCCTTCCATGAAATCATGGATGTGTACGCCTTCCGGATCATCACAGACACCGAAGACGACTGTTACCGAATCCTTGGCGCTGTGCACAGCCTCTACAAGCCGCTGCCGGGGCGTTTCAAGGACTACATTGCCATGCCCAAGGCCAATGGCTACCAGTCGCTGCATACCACCCTGTTCGGCATGCACGTGAATATTGAAATCCAGATCCGCACCGAGGAGATGGAGCACATTGCCAACAATGGTATTGCGGCGCACTGGATGTACAAGAACGAGCCCTCCAATGTGACCAGCGTTAACCAGTCACGGGTCGATCGCTGGGTGAAGGGCCTGATGGAAATGCGGGAGCGGGCGGACGATTCGCTGGAATTTATCGAACACGTAAAGGTGGATTTGTTCCCGGATGAAATCTATGTGTTCACGCCCAAGGGCAAGATCATGGAGTTGCCAAGCGGGGCCACCCCTGTGGACTTTGCCTATGCCATACACACCGATATTGGTAATGCCTGCGTGGCCTGCCGCATCAATCGCACGCTGGGCTCACTGAGCCAGCCCCTGCAAAGCGGCCAGACGGTGGAAATCATTACCGCGCCGGGAGCCCGGCCGAACCCTGCCTGGCTCAGTTTCGTGGTCACCGGTAAAGCGCGCAGCAGCATTCGCCACGTACTCAAGAACCAGAAGCGCACCGAGTCCCTGGAGCTTGGTAGAACCCTGCTCAAGAAGTCGCTCAAGGGCTTCGGAACCAGTCTTTCCAGAATCAGTGAGCATCAGGTTCAGGCGGTGGTCAATCATAACCAGGTGGACAGCTTCGACGATCTCATCAGCGATATTGGCCTGGGCAATCGCATGGCCTACCTGGTTGCCAGGCAACTGGTCAGTGGCAGCGCTGAGGGTGATGAGTCTGATGTCGCATCGGCACCCGTAATGGAGAAAGCCGACAACAGCCCTGTCACCATACGGGGCACTGAGGGCCTGTTGGTTCGCTTTGCCAGCTGCTGTAAGCCAATTCCGGGGGATCCGGTGGTGGGTGTCATGGATTCCGGGAAGGGTATGGTCATACATTCGGATACCTGCTCCCGGCTGCCAGAAGATGACGAGAGCCGGGCGCGGCTGACCCATCTGAAGTGGGCCAAGGACATTGCCAACGAATTTTCTGTTGAACTCCGGGTCGAGCTGGAACGCCAGCGCGGAGTGATTGCCGAGCTGGCTAACGCAGTGGCCATGGCAGACGGCAACATTGAACGCATCAACGTAGAAGAGCAGAATGCCAGATTGGGTATTGTAAGCCTTGTGGTTCATGTGAACGGGCGCAAGCACCTGGCCAGGGTAATGCGGCGTATCCGGAATATCCGTGCGGTCACCCATATAAACCGTGTGAGACACTGAGTCAGCTGGCTATCAACAGGCCCAAGCCGCAGGCCCGAGTCGCGACTTTCCGCTTGTTGACAGGTTAGCCGCCCAGGGGTGAGGATTGGCGTTTTGAAACAGAGGGTTCCAAGGTCATGACCAATAAATCCGTAATCCAGACTGAAAACGCGCCGCAGGCTATCGGTACATACTCCCAGGCCGTCAAGGCGGGCGATACGGTCTACATCTCCGGGCAGATTCCGCTGGTGCCGGAGACCATGGAAGTCGTCGCAGGCGACTTTGCTGCCAAGACCCGTCAGGTATTCGAGAACCTCAAGGCAGTTTGCGAGGCCAGCGGTGGCGAGTTGAAGGACATCGTCAAGGTCAATATCTACATGACAGACCTGAGCAACTTTGCCACGGTGAACGAAATCATGGCCACCTACTTCCAGGAGCCGTACCCGGCCCGCGCTGCCGTAGGCGTGGCTGCCCTGCCCAAGGGCGTTCCGGTAGAAATGGAAGCGGTGATGGTGCTGAGCTGATCGTATCTCCCGTCAGTCGATGAGGCGGCCTCCTGCAGGCCGCCTTTTCTATTTACGCCAGGCAATCATTTCCCGGTAACCCGCCCGGAAATCCGGATAGCGAAAGTCGAACCCGGACTCCAGCAGACGCCTGTTGCTGCAGCGCTTGCTGCCTGCGCGGCCACCTTTGCGGGCCTCAGCCACGGGAGTTGCACAGGGCACCTGCTCACGCACCCACGCCACGACTTCGTCCAGCCTCACTGGCTCGCAGTCGCTGGCGAGATAACACGTCTCGAGGGGCTTTCCTTCCAACGCCAGGTTGGCCAGGTGACAAACCACCGCCACAGCATCGGCTTCGTGGATCCGGTTGCTGAACGGGGCCGGGGACGCCGGGTCCATGCGGCCGTTGATGACCGCTTCGAGAAACTGTGGTCGAGAAGGTCCGTAAATGCCACTGAATCTCACAGCAGTTGCCGGATTGCCACTCTTCAGTGCCGTCTGTTCACCTTCCAGGACCATCTGGCCGCTGAACCGTGCAGGCTCCGTGGGGCTGGACTCGTCAACCCAGGAGTCATCGTTCTGGGCATACACACTGCTGCTGCTGACAAACATCAGGCGTTTGAGAGTTTGTGAACCGAGCGCTGCGACCAGATTTTCAAGGCCACGGACATAGGCGTTACGGTAGCCCTCTTCATCGTAGCTGGAGGGCGTCAGGCAATAGATGACGATGTCGAGATTGGCCGGTAGCACTGATTTAAGCTCTTCCCGGTCCAATAAATCTGCACCAAGGGCATGAACTCCCTGGGGAATCCTGTCCGGATTGCGTCTTAAACCAAAAACCTCGGCGTGTCCGGACAGTGTTTCTGCAATAGCGCCACCGAGTTTGCCGCAACCGGCGACCAGTATGCGCGGTCTTTGCTTGTGTTCAGTGATTGCCATAGGCAATATCAATCCTTATGCTTTGGCTAATAAATTAACAGGGCGCTGCAGAGCACCCTGAGCTGGATGAGATCTGACCGGAGCCCACCATGACTCTCACCGAGTTAAGATACGTTGTTACCCTCGCACGGGAAAGGCATTTTGGCCGAGCGGCCGAGCGTTGCCATGTCAGCCAGCCTACCCTGAGTGTGGCGGTCAAGAAGCTGGAAGACGAATTGGGTATTCCTCTGTTCGAACGCAGCAAAAACAGCATCCGCGTTACCGAAACCGGCAAGCGGATCATTGAGCAATCGCAGCGGGTTCTGGACCAGGTGAGTGTTATCCGCGACATGGCCCAGGATGGCAAGAACCAGCTCAATGCCCCTTTGAAAGTTGGTGCAATCTATACCATTGGGCCCTACCTGTTTCCGCATCTGTTACCTGAATTGCGGCGGGCAGCGCCAGATATGCCTCTGTATATCGAGGAGAACTACACCGCCACCCTGCGCCAGAAACTCCGCCAGTCCGAGCTGGACGCCATCATCATCGCACTGCCGTTTGAGGAGCCCGAAGTGGTGACTCTACCGCTGTATGATGAGCCCTTCGTGGTGCTTCTGCCTGGAGACCATCCGCTGACCGAGCGGCAGAGCCTGACGGCGGAAGAGTTGGCGCAGGAACAGTTGCTGTTGCTTGGCCCGGGCCACTGCTTCCGTGACCAGGTGTTGGAGTCCTGCCCGCCATTGGTGGATGCAGTCACCCGCAACCCGAGCGCCAAATCGCCCTCACTGGTTACCGAGGGCAGTTCTCTGGAAACCATTCGCCACATGGTCGCCTCCGGCCTTGGTATCACCGTATTGCCACTTTCCGCCGCAACCGCCATGCAATACGACGAGAGCATTCTGGCAGTCCGGCCATTCGCAGCACCGGTGCCATTCCGCACGGTTGCACTGGCATGGCGGGTCACTTTCCCCCGTCCCAAGGCGATTGATGTTCTGTCACTGGCAGCCAGCCAGTGCCGGGTGATCGAAAAAGCGAAAATTGAAACCCCGACCGCTGCCGCAACCGCCTGAGCCAGGATATGACGTCACTGGAAGACATCCCGGTTACCACTCTGAAGGGCGTCGGTGGCGCCCTGGCGGAAAAGCTGGCGAAACTGGGTATCGGGTCGCTTCAGGACCTGCTGTTTCACTTGCCACATCGATACGAGGATCGCACCCGTATTATTCCCATGGGTAACCTTCGTATCGGCGATGTTGGTGTGGTGGAAGGCGAGGTGATGAAGGCCGACCTGGTGATGGGGCGGCGTCGCAGTCTGCAGGTTACCCTGAAAGATAACAGCGGTTTTCTGGTGATGCGGTTTTTCCATTTCAACGCAGCGCAGAAAAATCAGCTTACGGAGGGCGCGCGGGTTCGTTGTTTCGGGGAGGTGCGGCCAGGGCGCGCCGGTTACGAATTCTATCATCCTGAGTATCAGGTGAACCCCCCGCCAATGCCCGCCAGGGGCGAAGCCACCCTGACCCCGGTCTATCCCCTCACGGAAGGCATTCAGCAACCACGGGTGCGGAGCCTGTGTCAGCAGGCTCTCGGGTACCTGAAACGTTATCCGATTCGCGACTGGCTGCCAGCGGAGTTATTGGCAAGCTATCAGCTGCCCGGCATAACCGAGGCGGTAGAGCTGGTGCATTCACCCCCGGCCAGTGCCCCGGTGCATTTGCTGGTAGAAGGCCGGCACCCGGCCCAGCAGCGGCTGGTGATGGAGGAGTTGCTCGCCCATCAGCTCAGCCTGCTGCAGGTTCGCCAGCAGGTCCAGGCGCGGGAGGCTTTGCCACTACTTCCCACTGGTGATCTGCCGGAGCGCTTTCTTGACCTCCTTCCGTTCAGGCTCACGGGTGCCCAGAACCATGTCATGAGCGAGATCCGTCAGGATCTTAGCCAGCCGGTTCCCATGTTGCGACTGGTCCAGGGGGACGTGGGGTCAGGAAAAACGGTGGTGGCCGCCCTGGCGGCGCTGCAAGCAATTGGTGCCGGGGCACAGGTTGCCCTGATGGCGCCCACAGAAATACTGGCTGAACAGCATTATCAGAACTTTCACAGCTGGCTGACGCCCCTCGATATCCGTGTGGCGTGGCTGTCCGGGAAGATCAAGGGTAAGGCGCGCAAGGAAGCCCTGGAGGACATTGGCAGTGGTAATGCCTCAGTGGTCATCGGCACCCATGCGCTGTTTCAGGAAGACGTGGCTTTCAACCGGCTGGCGCTGGTGATTGTGGACGAGCAACACCGCTTCGGGGTGCATCAGCGTCTGGCTCTGCGAGAGAAAGGCGTTGGCGGCACCATGGCGCCACACCAGCTGATCATGACCGCAACCCCCATCCCGCGCACCCTGGCAATGAGTGCCTATGCGGACCTGGATACCTCCGTGATTGACGAGTTGCCGCCTGGGCGTAAGCCCATTGAAACCATCGCCATCCCCGACAGCCGCCGTGACGACGTAACCGATCGTGTCCGCAAGGCCTGCAGGGAAGGTCGGCAGGCCTACTGGGTGTGCACCTTGATCGAGGAATCCGAGGCGTTGCAGTGCCAGGCCGCGGAAGTGACCGCCCAGGAGCTGGCGGAACGCCTGCCAGACCTGAAACTGGGGCTTGTTCATGGCCGTCTGAAGGCTGCCGACAAAGCAGCGGTGATGGAGCAGTTCAAGAACGGTGAGCTGGATCTCCTGGTGGCCACAACGGTGATCGAGGTAGGCGTGGATGTCCCCAACGCCTCACTGATTATTATCGAAAATCCGGAGCGCCTGGGTCTGGCTCAGCTCCATCAGCTGCGGGGCCGGGTTGGCCGGGGCGAAGAAGCCAGTTTCTGCGTTCTTATGTATCACCCTCCACTGTCCCAGAATGGCAAGGCGCGTTTACAGGCGCTCCGGGACAGCCAGGATGGCTTCGTAATCGCCGAGAAAGATCTGGAAATACGGGGCCCCGGTGAAGTGCTGGGTACACGGCAGACCGGCATGATGCAGTTCCGCCTGGCGGATTTCGAGCGGGATAAAGGCTGGATTGAGCCGGTGCGGGAAATGGCACCGGGCCTGATGAGACAACCGGCCGTGGTCAATGCTCTGATTCGTCGCTGGCTGGGTGAGCGAATTCGCTACGGCGACGTATAACGGTTGCCGCATTCACGTCACTTGCGGGCGGAAACTAGTCTGACGTCAACGTTGGGTTGTGGTTTGTACCCTATACTGCACAATAACCAATGTGCCCCTAACGGTACCGTCAAAATTTTGGGAGAGACTTATGGAGCTACCTGTTGTAGTCCGGCAGGCACTGGGCGATTCAGCAGCCGGCGTTTCCCTGCGTGATGTGAGTCAGGCCAGAGACGACGAGCTGTTGCGCATGGTCCTGCTCAGCGACGAACAGGGGAACCTCCAGGCCATATGTCGGCAGGGGGACCTGCTTGATATCAATGCCCTGAATAAAGAACTCGGCCGGGACCTGCGGGTGATGAAGCGGCGTGAACAGGCCCGTGCACGGGAGCGTTCCGGCCTCACGGAACTGCCGGCGTTGCCGTCCCTGACCGGATGGCCCACCGTGGTCGATGCCAGGGTTGATGCGCAAGCCTACGTGGCCCTGGTTCTGGGAGAGCGGAACCTGTGCATGGTGATGCCCGGCGATGAATTCAGAGCGATTACCGCCGCTGCCGAAAGGCGAGCATTCACGGTGGTGCCGGATTCCATTGCTGTCAATCTGGACAGCCCCGAACGGGACCGCGACCAGTTACACTCCGCCATCCGCCGATTTACCACCCTGCGTATCCAGCAGCGCCTTGAAGATACCCTGGAACTGCCTCCGCTGCCTGAAACTGCACAGCGGATCATTCACCTGCGGGTTAACCCCAATGCGGTCATGGGCGACCTGGTGGATGTTGTGGAAAGTGATCCCAGCCTGGCGGCTCAGGTTGTCAGTTGGGCCTCGTCGTCTTTCTATGCGGCTGCCGGGCAGGTGCGCTCGGTACACGACGCCGTGTCGCGGATTCTGGGGTTTGATCTGGTGATGAACCTGGCCATGGGTCTCTCACTCGGTCGAGCTCTGAAGCAGCCCCAGGATCACCCGGAAGGTTATGTGGACTACTGGCAGCAGGCGATCTGGCAGGCCCAGTCTGCCGGTGTCCTGGCCAGTATGATGCCTCGTGGGGACCGCCCGGTTTTCGGCCTGGCGTATCTTTCCGGACTGCTGCATAACTTCGGTTACCTGGTGCTCGCTCAGGTGTTTCCTCCCCACTTCAAGCTGGTTTGCCGTGCTCTGGAGGCCA
Source organism: Marinobacter denitrificans (assembly GCF_008795955.1). Taxonomy (GTDB): domain Bacteria; phylum Pseudomonadota; class Gammaproteobacteria; order Pseudomonadales; family Oleiphilaceae; genus Marinobacter; species Marinobacter denitrificans. The sequence continues at coordinate 53,946 of NZ_VMHN01000006.1, read as the reverse complement.
ATCCACATATGGACTCATCGGTGATCGAGCATTATCTGCTGGGAGTGACCCGTGAACAGATTGCGGCAGAACTGATGCAGAACTGGGGGATGCCGGACGAAGTCTGCCTTGCCATCCGGAACCAGAAGAATCCGGGCTACGATGGCCCCCATGCGGTTTACGGAAAACTGCTATGGCTGGGCCGGCAATTATTGACCCGACGTGGTGTCGCTCTGGGGGCGGGAGAGGAAGTGACCCCAGCATTCTATGAGTCTCTCGGGCTCGATCCGCAGAAGGTTGAGGAGCAGTTCGACGAACTTGTTCACAACAAGGACAGCATCATGGCCATGGCCGGAATGATGAACCAGTAACTGCAAAAAAGCCGGCCCGAAGGCCGGCAAGCTCACCCGCTTGTTGCAGATCAAACCAAACGTGTTCAGGAGAAAACAATCAGAGCCATTGCAGGGTCGGTAATCGCAAGGCTCTGTATTTAACTTAGACAAGATGGATGGAAATAAAAGCTGGCCAGGTTGGGGTTTGTTCAATGATCAAGGTGTCATTTATCTGCAACACGTGAAGGGATTGATTTGTAAAGTTAATCGTACCTTTTGGGTTAAAATCCGTTTACAAAAAGTTACAAAAATAGCTCCTTGAGCCGGTGGCCCATCGGAAACCGGTTCTAGCTGAAAGGGTGATGACGAATGGCGGTAGCCGCACGGCGAATGGCATCGGCGTGTTCTTTCTCGACCGCGAGCCTTTCCCGGTCCATCTTCTCTACGAATCGGCCTTCAGTTTCCTGGCGTGCCCGGTGGGTTGGCATGTGCTGGAGCCTGTCATGCACTTCCTGGAAAATCCGGAAAGGTGACTGTTCCAGCAATTCCGGGGCCACGTGATCCAGCAGTCCCTTGATGCGCAGGCAAGCCTCTGAGTATTCAACCTGGTCCTCTTCCACTGCCATTGCCAGCACCCGAATACTTTCGACCATGCTTTTCCGGCGCTCCTTCTGGAACGTTTCGGTTTTGGCCTGCCGTTTTCTTCCTTCCTGCAGCGTACGGGACTGGCGAAGGATAAACCCAACCAGTAAGGCGATAGCCAGCAGGCCGGCGATAATCAGCGTCCATTGAAGCCACTGGGGCATAGGTTTCTCCGTTCAGGGGTTCAGGCCCGTTTGCGAGGGCGCTCTGAGCGCCACACTTTTACATCCACTAGCTGTCCGTTCAGTACGGATGTGCCAACCAGCGGATCTGTTTGCTGGTCGCTGATGACGTCATTAATGCTGGCCCCGGCGTGTGCGACGGCAACTGACTGACGGGTACCGTCACGATGATGGCCCCAGCCATGGGGGACTGAAACCACCCCGGCCATGATGTCGTCGGTGATTTCCACCGGCAATACAATCTTGCCCGCAGAGGAAGCAACCTCGGCCGAGTCACCGGGCTGAAGCCCGCAACGGGAGGCATCCTGAGGGTGCATCATCAGGGTACAGCGCTCTTTGCCTTTTACCAACCGCTGACTGTTGTGCATCCAGGAGTTATTGCTGCGAACATGCCGGCGCCCGATCAGCATCAGGCCTTTGGCGCGAGGGGCGAACAACAGCCCATGCAGGCGGTCCAGATCCTGAAGATAGCGGCGAGGGGCCAGGTTTACCTTGCCGTCACGGGTAAACAAGCGGCCAGGCATGCACGGGCGAAGCGGCCCGAGGTCAACCCCGCTGGGCAGATGTTTCAGGGTATTGATTGAGAGCCCTTTGGGCAGATCCTGCCAGTGCCGGTTCAGCGGGCTGAGTTTTGCCAGCCCGCGCAGAGGGTGCCGGTCAGGGAGAATATCCATCACCAGATCTATGGCTGGCTGAACCAGGCCACGGACCCGGCCGATGTCGGCACCATAGGGGCCGGTCCGCAGCATCATGTCGAGTATCGGGTCGGGCCCAATCTGCTTGAACGCACGCCAGCCCATTTCGGCCCGCATCGGCAGTTGCCCGCCTTTTCGTTTTTTCTCGAGACGGTGAGCGAGCTCCAGCAAAATCTGCCAGTCGTGACGGGTATCTTTGCCGGCGTCGAACAGGGCGGGGCTGTACTTGGCGGTATTTCGCACGGCGAACATACTGAAAATCAGGTCGTAGTGGCTACGCTCAAGCCCCGCTGTGGGTGGCAGTATGATGTCTGCGTGGCGGGTCGTTTCGTTGAGGTAGTAATCCACGGAGACCATGAAATCCAGGCCGCCGAAAGCCTCATCCAGACGTCCACCGTTGGGGCTCGACAACACCGGGTTACCGGCCACGGTCACGAATGCCCGAATCTGGCCTTCACCCGGGGTCAGGATTTCGTCTGCAATGGTGCTGGCGGGGTATTCACCACCAAACTCGGGCAGCTTCTTCACTCTGCTGAAGCGCTTGGCGAAATGTCCCTTCTGGCCCGACATTCCTCCAAGTGCGATCAGGTCGATTGCCGGCTGGGTAAACATCATGCCGCCGGTAGTGTCCAGCTTTCCTGTCAGGATATTGAGTACGTAAGCCAGCCAGGTCGCGACGCCGCCAAAAGCCTGGGTGCTGGTGCCCATGCGGGTGTAGAGGGCGGCTCGTTGAGTGGTGGCGAGCTGGCGGGCCAGATTGCGGATGTCCGCGGCCGGTATGCCTGTCTGCTCCGTCACCGCTTCCGGTGTGAAACCGAGAGCGGCAAGCCGTATCAGATCCACATCCTTGGTAAAGGCTTCCGCGTGGCCGAGGTTCACCAGGTCTTCTGCAAAAAGGGTGTGCACCATCGCCATCAGCAGCAGTGCATCGGTGCCGGGACGGATAAAATGGAACTCGTCGGCCAGTTTGCCGGTTTCGGTGCGGCGAGGATCCACCACTACCATTTTCCCACCACGGCCTTTCAGGGCTTTCAGCCGGCCGCGGAAGTCCGGAACCGTCATCAGGCTACCGTTGGAGGCCATGGGGTTGGCGCCGATGCAGATAAACAGCTCAGTGCGGTCAATATCGGGGATGGGAAACAGGATCTGGTGCCCGAACATTTCCAGGCTGGCCAGCATATGGGGTAACTGGTCGTTGGAGGTAGCAGAAAAACGGTTCTGGGTGCCCAAAGCCCGCAGGAATGGCATGGTTGCCACCAGCGAGCCGTGGTTGTGAACGTTGGGGTTGCCGAGGTAGGCGCCAATGCTGTTGCGGCCGTGTTCCTTGCGTACGCTGTGCAAGCGGTCCGCTACCAGATCAAAGGCCTCGTCCCACTCCATTTCCTGCCAGCCTTCGGCGGTTTTGCGTACCGGTTTCCGCAACCGTTCAGGGTCTTCATGTAGATCCTGCAGCGCTACCGCTTTGGGGCAGATGTGGCCATGGCTTAAAGGGTCGTCCTCGTCGCCCTTGATAGAGGCGATATGACCTTCCTTTACCTCAATCGCAACGCCACACATGGCTTCACACAGGTGGCAGGTACGAAAGTGGGTGCCGTTTTCCATGGGTCTCTCCTGAATTGCTCTTATTATTGAATTCCGTGCAGCGACAAGCGAGTGCGGCACTACGAAACACGCTGTGAATACGTCCCTGTACGCTCGGCTCCGCCATCCCTGGCTCCGCACGGTTTCGTAGTGCCGCACTCGCTTGTCGCCAGACCTTGGGAGTTGGTTTCAACAGGCAACCAGATTAGCAGGAAATTGAGAAGAGGGGAAAACCGGTTTCTGGCTTTGCCGGCCAAAAAAAGGCCAGCCCGAAGGCTGGCCATAAGTAGCGGAGCCTGAAGTTAGTACTCTGCCGGGATTTCTTTTATGGGGTTGGATATGAAGTTGAGGTAGAGGCCGTGATACGGAATTTCCAGCGGCAGCTTCACCGCGGAGCCCTCACCGTCGACGAATTCGTCACAGGAATCGGTACCGCTTCCAGTGAAGATGCCGCCAAGGCAGCTGATCAGGCCGAGAAAGGTTGTGGTTGTCTCGCTACTGCCCGCAACCACAACGTTTATCGCAGGATTTTCCTCATTGATATTTCTCTGCTCGATTTGCATTCGGCCGTCATCGAAGAAGCGAATATCTCCCTCAAGTTCCAGGGTAAAGGGGTAGCTGAACAGATTGTGTGCCAGCAGCTCCAGCTCTCCCAGTGGAAGATGGAGGTTCGGCGCATCCAGCATCAGCCGCGCTGTGGTTTCAAATTGCGGTTGTCCATCATCGCCCTCGGAAATATAACCCTCAACCAGCCCCAACGGGTTATCTTCTGTTTTCTCTTGATATCGCATTCTTAATACCTGCGGGCCAGTGGTGGACTCGGAGGGACTACCGGCGAGGTTGTAGAATACGGTTGCGGGTGAGGTAATCAGTAGTGTGGGATAGAGAAGTACCTTGACCCTGCCTGTCGCTTCTCCGGTAGCCGGGTCAATTTCAGGACCAACCACTTCGGTGTTGAGCCCGTAAGTCTGATAAATGAATTTGTTTGCGGGGCAGTCATCTCCCTCGTAGTTGCAACCTACTCTCGCATTACGCTCTTCACCACCATCGTTACCAAGAACAGTGGCATTTTCTGCCATGGCGAGGCGTGAGGCGTTAGGCGGGGTCACATAGTGAGCCAGTTCTTCGCCATTGGCATTCTTAGCAAACTTGAAATCGAAAGTTTCAAAGTCATCAATCTCGTAGTTTGAATTGGCGTCTCTGATTGGCAGATTACGAAGTGGGGTGAATACCGTATCCACCTGGGCCTGGCCGCGGAAGAAAATTTCCAGGGATTCGCTTCCATTGGCCGTCGGGCTTAACAGATGTGAAGCGGCGAAGGCCTTGCCGTTTTCACCGCATATGACTCTGGAACAATCGGCTGTGCTCTCATCCCCGGTTTCTGGGTCACCGAATTGATCAGAGACCAACGTATACCTGTACAGCGTGCCTTCTTCCCATGGGTTCTCGGGGTAGAAGCGGATACGTTGATTATTTTTCTCAATCCTTCCCGCAATTGTTCCCAAAGAATTTCCAGAGCCATCTACTTCTTCGACAATGAATGTGGAGTCGTTAATCGTACCCAGATCCATGGATTGCGAGAACACGACGACTATAGGCCTGTCTGCGGGCAGGGTCGTAACTGGCAGGCGATCCCGTTCGCGATCTTCTGGCAGATCACCGCCGGCTTCTGAAAGCTTGTCTTTGCAATAGCCGTGATCGCCATTATCTCCAAGGTTGAGGTCAGTAGTTATGCAGGGGAATCCTGGGTAGGTTGTCAAGGCAAACGGTGATTGCTGTGTTACTGGCTCACTTCCGTTATCAATCTGCGGTAGTGAGAAACTCAGCGTTTGTGACGTGGCACCATTCCCAGCCAGATCTGTCAGTGCATTACCAACCTGGACGGTGTAATCAACACCATGCTTGAGCCCACCCTGTGGGTTCAGTACCAGCGCCGTTCCGTCCAGCCTGACTTCGAGCGTACCGTCACCCGTGGTCAGCGGGGTGCCACCTTCATCCAGCACGATACCCTCGGCGATCGATTCCGCGTCCAGCGGCTCATCAAAGTTCAGCACAACCGGATCGCCCGGGCGCTGCATGTCCTGGCGGGTATCGGGCAGGGCATCTTCTGGCCCCGGCATCCAGCTCACCAACTGCGGGCCGGTGGTGTCCGCCAGCTCTTCGTCACGTTGCCCGGCAGCATCCAGTGCGGATTCTGAATCGGTCGCGGCTTCTATGCGAAAGGCGATGGTGGAGTCGGTGAATTCCTGGCCCAGGAGGTTGGGTTCAACCATGCCGATGGCGTCGATGGTCAGTACGCCGTCTTCCACAATGGCGATGCCGGTCAGCTCCACGCCGAGCAGATCCTGAGACAACGATGCATTTGGCTGTGCCTCTTCTGTGTTCATGGAAACATCCATGAACAGTTTGACGTGGCGGGGGGCGTTCATGTCATCGGTGTATGGGTTGGGCATCAGGTAACCGGTAGCATCCGACAGCATGGTGACCTTGATGTTGCCGGTCTGCTGAATTTCCCCGGTGCCCGGGTCGATAACCGGCACGCTACCGTTGATCCTGACATCCAGGCTGCTGCTGTTCAGGACACTCCCCTTGGGTACACGCAAGGGCAGGGGTTCGTCTGCTTCAAAGGCCGGTGCATAGGCCAGTTCCGCAAACAGACCGCCGGTTTGTTGCGAAGGCCCGGCTATGCCTTGCAGAACCGAGTTCAGGGTAACGCCGTTGATGATCTGGCCATTGAGGCGGGAACGACGGGCGCTGTCCTCGTCCTGGCCGGCGTTTAATCCGGAATCAATGACTTCCTGGAAGAGCACCACCGTTGGGCTGGTATCCCTTGGGGTTATTTCTTCACTGAATTCCGCCAGCGTATTGCCATTGATGCCGGGCAGATTCCGCACGGAGATAGTGTAGGTCTCAGCGGAATTCAGCACATCATCTTCACGGCCACATAGTTCAGGGCTGTCGGCCAGGCAGGGATCGATGGTGATATAGCGGCCATTAACCAATATTGTTGCTGGTACGGCTTCACCATTACTATCTGTCAGCTCGATAATGCCGCCGCGTTCCTTCCACTCGGGATGTACGGCCTGTGTCAGGCGCAGCCGGAATGTGGAGAAGTTCATTGGCTTGAAGGTAGTGCCCGCAGACGGAATCATCTCGGCAACGGCGAACCCTGTATCAAGATTATCCAGTGCAGCGATACCGCTGAGGGCTCCACGTGTAGTGAACTGGATGCCCTCGGGGCCTACGGCATTGGGTGTACCGATAATTCGGTTGCCTTCCGCCTCAAGGTCTTCCCTGAACTCGATGGTGTATTCCGTGCCAGGACGGAGCTTTTCGTTCGGTGAGAGCGTCAGGCTGCGTCCCTGGTCAACACTTTCTGTGGAGAAAGCGATATCGGTATCGCCATCGGTAATGCGTATTTTTTCGCTCAGGTCATCGTCGCTGAGCGCATTGGAAAACCTCAGCACCAGATCGGCTTTGGGGCTGACCTCATTCTGTCCGTCAGCGGGGTAGGAGTACACGACCGAACCCGGCTTGGCGGGCTTGCTGACTGATTGTTCATCACCCCCGCAGGCTGCAAGCAGCATGGCGGGAATGAGTGCCAGTGTATTTTTATAGTTCATGGCAAACCTCTCCTCAGAACTTCAGGGTGATGGAGCCGCTGATTACATGAATATCACCGTCGGCGGTTGCTTCCTGCTCGTTGCCGTCAAAGTCGACGATGGTGAAATCCCGTTCCTGCAATTGCTGGTACTGATAACCGATATCCAGTCGCACCGGATAGGCCAGCAGGCGGGTACGCTCGTAGGTGGCGCTGATACCCAGCCCGGCCACGATCTTGTCCGTATCCAGATAGTTAAGCTCTGGATTGCGTGTGGTTTTCAGGGGAGATTCCTCGTACGCCAGGCCGCCGCGAAGGGCAAAATTGCGGCTGAGCTGGTATTCGGCGCCAATGCGGGGGACGAGGGTGTCATCAAAACCGATGCGGTTGCCGGCACTGACATCCTCCTGATCCTTGATACTGTCGCGGGCGAACTCGTCTTCCAGCTCGGACCAGTTCTGTTGCTCGATGCTGCCACCGACGCGCCAGCCATCGCCCTTGTACTGGGTACCGATGGCGATGGTTTCCGGCTGGAAGGAATCAATGGTGGCAACCGCGAGACTCAGGCCCGGGTCCGGAATGGTCTGGGTAACGATGATGTTGGAGTCGACCGAGGTGGAAGCAGAGGACTTTGTGCGATAGGTCAGTGCCGACTCCCAACCATCGAGAAAGCAGCTGCTCTCCGGGCAGAAGGTGTCCCCCCACTTGATGGTGGTGCCAAGGATGGATTTCAGGGAAGGTTCAGCGTTCACCGCAAGCCGCTCGCGGCTGGTTTCCCCGCCAAGCGTGGACACGGCGTCCAGTTGGGCGGCCGCTTCCAGGGTCACTCGCACCGAGAAGCCGCCTGAGATGCCACGCCAGAGCGGAGTGGCACCGCCAATGTTCAGGAACAGGGGCTCCTTGCCGTACTGGAGATACTGGCCGGTTTCAGACGTTTCGGAAGAGAAGGCCAGCATTTCCTTGCCATATTTCTCGACGCCAGCAATAAAGCCCAGGTAAATCGGGTGCTTGAAACGGGTGAGGGAGGCAAGGTTGGTTTTCATACCGATCAGCACATGCTGACTTGGTGAATCCGAGACAATATCACCATCGGCATCAGAGCGGCTGGATCGCAACTCCTGCTCGGCGTGGAGTATGCCACCAGTGAGCTCGCCGCGCTCATCGCTGGTCAGGTAAGACGGGTTGTAATAGGTAGCCGAGACCTGATCGTTGAACATCGACAAAGACTGGGCGGTAGCCACATCCACCGGCATAACGCCATAGGTAGTGCCCAGGTTGCCCATACTGGCATGAGCGTTAAATGATAAGCCGGCGGAGGCGGCTGCCACTGCGAGAGTCATCGTACGCAGGGAAAAGCGGGAGGTTGGGACCATGAAACACACTCCATTCATTTGTCTTGTTATTGACCTTCACCGTATTTCGGGGAGGGCTACAGGGCGGGTAACCACTGTTGGTACGTTTGTTCGAAAAGCAGTGTAGTGTGCTTGTCTTATCGGGACGTTGGCTTCTTTGACAGGTTTTGATGTCGGAATGACCACTAGCCCTTGAAAGATGGTTTAAAAATAAGGGAAATACAGAGTCTTATCGGGCCGGAAAGCGTTTTTTTCTGTTACGAAGAGTTGTGAACTGTTGCAGGTTTTTGGCTCAGGCAAGAAAAAACCCCTCAATGAGGGGTTTGTAAAAGCGTAAAGATATCCGACGGGTAAGGGTTAGTGGTTGGCCTTCCGCTTGCGGGAGTAGGCCAAACCCAGCAATCCCAGGCCCAGAAGTCCAATCGTGCCGGGTTCTGGAACCTCAACGGCGGAGACACCCCATAAAGAGATGTGAGAAATGGCGCCGGGGCCATTACTCCAGAAGTTGCTGAATACCAGATCTTCCTGCCCATCCCACAGGGTGCTGATATCGTAGAAGTAGTAACGAGGGTTAATATCGCCATCCTTTACTGCTACGTAGCACTCACCACAGTTGATATAGTCAGTATCGACCACCCAGGACAGCGTGCCACCTGAGGGTTCACCATCATCAAGGGTCCAGCTCATATTGTACGAGCCGGCAAAGCTGCCTTCTTCAATGCCGCCATCAAACTCATTCTTGTACAGCAGTCCGTCATTGCCAACGAACGACGTTCCAAACAGATCATTTATACAATCAGGCTCACAGTTGCTGGGTCCGTACGGGCCAGCCCCGTCATTTCCGTCAAAATCCGCATTGCCAGGTTGCAACAGCAATGCGTGCGATGCCGCTGATGCCATAGTAAGGGCTGTTGCAAGAAAAGCTGTTTTCAGAAGCTTGCTGAGTTCCATTATGTGTAATCTCCATCCTGCAGCCAAGCAAGGAGCACTCCCGAAGTTCAGGGGCCGGGACTGGTGTTGGCTGGTTACCCCAAGTCGTACTGAAGAAAAAGCAAGTACTGTTCCAGTCCTGAAATTCGCTATGAAATCATAAGCTAGATAAAAGAGGTTGAGCGCCCGGTGTAAATTAATCGGACACCTGAGAGCTCAGTCTCACATGCAGGTCTTACGTTCCCCTGATTACTGGCTGGACAGCACCGATAATACTCTCTGTGCATGCTCCGCCGTTTCGCTACCCAGGCTCGTCAGGTACCCGCCATCCTTCTGGGTGATCAGCCCCTTGGAGTGAAGGCGTTCAGCCGCTGATACCATTTCCGGGGCAGCCGAATGCTGATGCACCTTGATGCCCTCCTGCGCGGAAGACAGGTCAAACATCGCAAGCAGGTTGAGTTCATCAATGTGCTGGGAAGAGAAGGGCATAGTGCTTTCCTTGTGTTATTTTTAACGGACTTACATTAGTTGTATACGAAGGCAAAGTATTCGGCAACAACAGTCACACCACCTTAATTGGAGACACGGATGTATACCCTGCATATCGCCAACAAGAATTACTCGTCCTGGTCGTTACGGCCCTGGGTTCTGATGAAGGAGCTCGGCATTGCGTTCGACGAACAGCTGATCGCATTTGGCGATGAATCGTCCTGGCAAGCATTTCGGCGCCTGAGCCCGAGTGGCAAGGTTCCTTGCCTGGTCGACCAGGACACGACGGTGTGGGACTCCCTGGCAATCGTTGAGTACTTGGCGGAGCGCCATGAGGGCGTCTGGCCCGCCGAGGCCGGCGCTCGCACCTGGGCCCGCTGTGCTGTCGCTGAAATGCACTCCGGCTTTCAGACGTTGCGGGATATCTGCAGCATGAACGTGGGCCTGCGTATCCGCTTGAATACGGTCAGCGAGAGCCTGCAAAAGGATATCAACCGGATTGACACTCTCTGGCGCGATGGCTTGCAGCAGTTTGGCGGCCCCTTCCTGGCGGGCGAGCGGTTTACCGCAGTGGACGCCTTTTTTGCTCCCGTGGTATTCCGGGTGCGTACCTACGGGCTGGATCTGAGCGACGAGGCAACCGCCTACGTGGAGAGGATGCTGGCATTGGATGGCATGCGGCAATGGGAAGAGGAAGCCCTGGCAGAACCCTGGCGGGATATCGCCCACGAGGACGTCGCGTTCACCGCAGGAACCCTGCTCGCAGACCATCGACAATAATCACTCAACTTGAATGAATTGAAGGAAAACCAGGCATGATCAGTTGGGAAGACTTTGAAAATGTAGAGCTGCGAATCGGCACCATCATTGAAGTGGCCGAATTTCCGGAAGCCCGCCGACCGGCTTACAAGCTGAAAGTCGATTTTGGCCCCGAAGTGGGCATCCGTAAATCCAGTGCCCAGATCACCGATCTTTACGACACCGAATCGCTAGTGGGCAAGCAAGTGCTCGCCGTGACCAACTTCCCCCCGAAACAGATCGGCCCGTTCATGTCGGAGTGCCTGGTAACCGGGATCAAGACTCAGGAAGGTGCGATAACGCTGGTGAGTACCGACCACAAGGTGAGTAATGGACAGCGGCTTATTTGAATATCGGGGGAGTGGTGGGCCCACCTGGACTCGAACCAGGGACCAAAGGATTATGAGTCCTCTGCTCTAACCAACTGAGCTATAGGCCCTTTTGTCAGCGGATGCTGCTTAAAGGTTTGCTTTTAGGGGTGTCGTTTCCGGACGGTACCGGCACGAGAGCAACAAAGCGGGCGCCATTATACCGGTGAGGGGTGGCGCCCGCTACTGTTGTGGTGTTATCCGTTGCCCTGATCGTCAATGAAACCGCGCAAGTGGTCGGAGCGGGAAGGATGACGCAGTTTGCGCAGGGCCTTGGCTTCGATCTGGCGGATCCGCTCGCGGGTCACGTCGAACTGTTTGCCCACTTCTTCCAGGGTGTGGTCGGTGTTCATCTCGATACCGAAGCGCATGCGCAACACCTTGGACTCGCGCGCCGTCAAGCCGGAGAGCACGGAGCGGGTGGCTTCGCGCAGGCCTTCGGCGGTGGCCGAGTCAACGGGTGACAGTGCCTGGATGTCTTCAATGAAGTCGCCCAGGTGGCTGTCTTCGTCATCACCGATCGGGGTTTCCATGGAGATCGGTTCCTTGGCGATCTTCAATACCTTGCGGATCTTGTCCTCGGGCATTTCCATGCGCTCACCCAGCTCTTCCGGCGTGGGCTCGCGGCCCATCTCCTGCAGCATCTGGCGGGAGATACGGTTGAGCTTGTTGATGGTTTCGATCATGTGCACCGGAATACGGATGGTGCGGGCCTGGTCCGCGATGGAGCGGGTGATGGCCTGACGAATCCACCAGGTAGCGTAGGTGGAGAACTTGTAGCCACGGCGATATTCGAACTTGTCGACGGCCTTCATCAGGCCGATGTTGCCTTCCTGGATCAGGTCCAGGAACTGCAGGCCACGGTTCGTGTACTTCTTGGCAATGGAAATAACCAGACGCAGGTTGGCTTCCACCATTTCTTTCTTGGCACGGCGGGCCTTGGCCTCGCCGATGGAAACGCGGCGGTTGATTTCCTTGATGTCGGAAACGTCCAGGTCCACTTCGGTCTGGATGTTGGCAATGCGCTTCTGCAGACGGACGATTTCGTCGATGCGTTCTGCAATCAGCGGTGCGTAGGGCTTCTTGCCCTTGGAAATCTTCTCGGCCCAGTCGAGGCTGGTTTCGTTGCCCGGGAACGTCTTGATGAAATCCTTGCGTGGCATCTTGCACTCACGCACACAGATTTTCATGATCGCGCGCTCGTTTTCACGCACCAGATCGTTGGTGGAACGAACCACGTTCACCAGCTCATCAAACGCCTTGTTGCCGAGCTTGAAGGGTGCGAACACCTGGCCAAGCTCGTTCAGGGCTTCCTGGGTTTTCTTGTGGGCACGGCCGTGTTTGGCAAGGCAGGCGTCGGCGGCATCGAGCTTTTCTTTCAGCAGCTCGAAACGCAGACGGGTTTCTTCGGGATCCGGACCGCTCTCGGTTTCTTCTTCGCTGTCGTCATCATCGTCATCGTCGGATGAGTCGTCAGAGCTGCTGGACGTGTCCGGGGTGTTGTCTTCGTCCATGAACGGCTCGGCGCCGTCCGGGTCGAGGAAGCCGGATACGATGTCGCTGAGGCGGCCTTCGTTCTCGATGATGCGGTCGTAGGCCTGGATGACAGTGCCGGTGATGCCCGGGAAGTGCGCAACAGCTGCCATCACATCGCGGATGCCTTCCTCGATGCGCTTGGCAATGACGATTTCGCCTTCACGGGTCAGCAGCTCCACGGTGCCCATTTCCCGCATGTACATGCGAACCGGGTCGGTGGTGCGGCCGGCGTCGGATTCGACGGCAGCAAGTGCGGCAGCAGCTTCTGCGGCAGCCGCTTCGTCGGCGGTGGAGTCGCCGTCGGTCATCAGCAGCGTGTCTGCGTCCGGTGCAACTTCAGACACCTGGATGCCCATGTCGTTGATCATGCGAATGATGTCTTCGACCTGATCCGGGTCAGCAATGTCTTCCGGGAGGTGGTCATTTACCTCAGCGTAAGTCAGGTAACCTTGCTCTTTGCCTCGTGCAATGAGATCTTTTAAACGTGATTTCTGCGAATTGCCTGACATAGACACCCTGTGGACTCGCTGGTAAAAGTAAAAAAGTTAAACAGCCATTATAGCTGTCACGCTATTGCTCTGCCACCGGATGGTTAGATGGTGATCAACACTGCAAGTTTCAAGTGCAGTGCCGTCTCCGGCTGCAGTTTTTGCGTTTCCTGGCCCGCCGGCCCTGTTTCTGGCGCAGCTCAGTCGTCGTTCTGGCCGCTGAGTGCTTTCAGTTCCTGCCGCTCCTCGGCGGTGAGGTCGGCAAGGCTGCGTTTTTCCGAGAGCAGCGACGCCAGCCGCTGCTTGCGTGCCACCTCCTGATTCGGGTTCAGCATCTCCCGGGCGCCTGCCAGGGTTTGCTCCCGTGCCGGCACGTGTTCAATGCCATCGAACAATCCGTAGAACTGCTCCCTGGCCCGCTTATCCATTGCCAGTTGCCGTGTCAGTGAGCGCCGGTTTCCAATGTTATTCTCCAGGATCCAGCCGGCAAACTGGCCGGCCTGCCGGTATTGGCGGCTGCTCCTGCACAGCTCGGCAATTTCGCTGGCCATGTCCGGTGCTTCCAGCAGGGCCAGGCAAAGCTGAGTATCCTTGCTCAGCTTTACGTCAATCCGTTGTTCCTGTATCCGGCGCTCTCCGCGGTAACCGCCTTTGCCGTTTTGCGGGCGGCGGTTTTGCCAATCGCCCCGGTTGTTGCCACACAGCCGCTGCATTTCGTGCCACATGGCACTGCTGAGGGTGCTGCGAGGCATTTTCTTCAGCAGCGGCTCTACCCGTGCCTTCAGTTCGCCCCGGTCTTCCGGCAGTGTCAGGTCCAGTCCTTCGCTCTGCCGGTTGAACAGGTAGCGGGACAGGGGCGTGGCACCGTCGATGCGCTTCTGGAACGCGTCCGCGCCTTCCTTGCGCACCAATGTGTCCGGGTCTTCGCCGTCTGGCATCATCAGGAATTGCAGGTGCAGTCCGTCGGTCAGCAATTCCAGCGCGTTTTCCATGGCCTTGTCTGCGGCCCGGTAACCTGCCTGGTCGCCGTCAAAGCAGAACACTATGTGCCGCACCTGTTTCAGCAGGGCCGACAGGCTCTCCTGATTTGTCGCCGTGCCCAGTGTTGCCACTGCGAAATGGATGCCGTTCTGCGCCAGGGCAATGACATCCATATACCCTTCCACTACCAGCAGCTTGTCCAACTGGCGGATCGACTGCTTGGCTTCATAAAGGCCGTAGATCTCGCGGCTTTTATGGAATACATCAGACTCGGGGGAGTTGATGTACTTCGCTTTGTCATCCCCCAAAGTGCGTCCGCCAAAGGCAATGGTCCGGCCGCGGCTGTTACGGATCGGGAACATGACCCGATTGCGGAACAGATCCCTTGGTCGGCCGTAGCGGTCCGACACGGTGCCGGTTTCAATCAGCGGCCCCTGCAGGTCTTTGCTGGCGCTGTCGAAAAGCGCCGTGCCGGTGCCGGGGGCGAAGCCCAGCATGTACTGTTCAATAATACTGTCGTCCAGGCCCCGCTGTTTCAGGTAGTCCCGGGCGAATTCGCCTTGTTGGCCCTTTAGCGCGCCCTGGTAGAAGCGGGTGGCGTAATCCAGCGCATCGGTCAGGGTTCGCGCCTGTTGCATTTCCTGGCGCGCGCTCTGGTCGTAAGGCACTTCCATGCCGGCACGTCGTGCCAGCTCTTCTACCGCGTCAGTAAATCCGAGGCCGTCGAATTCGCGGACAAAACTGATGGCATCACCGTGGGCACCACAGCCAAAGCAGTGGTAAAAGCCCTTGTCCGGCCGAACGTTGAAAGACGGCGTTTTTTCATCATGGAAAGGGCAGCGGGCCTTGTAGTTGCCGCCGGCCTTTTTCAGGGTGATACGTGATCCGATCAGCTCGGCCAGGTCTATGCGGTCGAGCAGGTCTTCAACAAAACGTTGTGGGATCAGTCCACTCATGATGTCTCCGGTCGCGGGGAAAATGCCGGGCCTGCAAGTACAGCCAAAAATGCCGCCGAAGCCAGGCCTCGGCGGCATTTTGTTATCGCTCTGTGCAACCTGTGGCTATACAGGCGACTATAGGCTTGCAGTCAAGCGGCGTCCGGATAAAGCTTAGTACAGACGCTCGAACTTGCGCTGTTCCCGCTGAAGCTTCTTGAGATGACGCTTGACGGCTGCAGCTGCCTTACGCTTGCGCACGGCTGTCGGCTTCTCGTAGTGCTCACGGCGACGTACTTCCGACAGGACACCTGCTTTTTCGCAGGAGCGCTTGAAGCGACGAAGGGCTACGTCAAACGGTTCATTCTCTTTCACTTTAACAGCTGGCATTCGAAAATCACCTACCTGATTGATTCGGTTTCTGTTTTGTCTGATCGACCGGTCTGTCAAATCGACTCGATACCTGGCCAGATTGGCTAAAACTCGACCAGTGCTTATTTAAGGCCGGCAATGATAGCGCCTGCCCATGGCCAAGGTCAATGTTTGTTCGATGAAACTGACGGAGGGTTTCGGGTTTCTGCTAAAATGCTCCGCTGAATCCAACCAGCCCGGAGTAGGCGCCCTTATTTATGCTGATTCTCGGTATTGAAACCTCCTGTGACGAAACCGGTGTTGCCCTTTATGACAGCGATCAGGGGCTGCTGGCGCACGCCCTGTTCAGCCAGATCGCCATGCATGCAGACTACGGCGGTGTAGTGCCGGAACTGGCTTCCCGTGACCATGTGCGCAAGTTGTTGCCGTTGTGCGACCAGGTACTGGCAGAGGCCGGTAAGTCTCGCAGTGATATCGAAGGCATTACCTATACCGCAGGCCCCGGCCTGGTGGGTGCCCTTATGGTGGGCGGTTCCGTGGCCCATGCCCTGGGCTTTGCACTGGGTATACCGGTTCTGGGCGTCCACCACATGGAAGGCCACCTGCTGGCGCCGATGCTGGAGGACAATCCCCCGGCGTTCCCCTTTGTGGCCTTGCTGGTCTCCGGTGGGCATACCCAGCTGGTGCTTGTGAACGGCATTGGAGAATATGAAATGCTGGGGGAATCCGTTGACGATGCCGCCGGTGAAGCCTTCGACAAGACTGCCAAGATGCTGGGGCTGGATTATCCCGGGGGGCCGAGAGTGGCGGCGCTGGCGGAAAAAGGCACGCCCGGGCGTTATCGTTTCCCGCGCCCGATGACAGACCGTCCGGGGCTGGATTTCAGTTTCAGTGGCCTGAAGACGTTCACTCTCAATACCGTGACGGCAGCAGAAAACGCCGGTGGACTGGATGAACAGACCCGCGCCGATATCGCCCTGGCTTTCGAAGCAGCGGTGGTGGATACCCTGACCATCAAGTGCCGCCGCGCACTGGAGCAGACGGGCAGTAAGCGCCTGGTGATTGCCGGCGGCGTAAGCGCCAATAAACGGCTGCGTGCCGGCCTGGAAAAAATGACGGAAAAACTCCGTGCCGGCGTGTTTTACGCCCGCCCCGAGTTCTGTACCGATAACGGTGCCATGATTGCCTATGCAGGCTGTCAGCGCATGAAGGCGGGACAGCAGGACGGGGATCGAATAGTGGCGGTGCCGCGCTGGCCCATGAACACCTTGCCGCCGGTCGGCGAGCCGCGGGCAAACGGCCTGGTGGACTAGGGGCTAGAAGCCCGGCTCGCGGCCCTGCGCCAGGCGTATCAGGTTGTTGCGATGACGTACCACGATCAATATCGCCAGCAGGCCGAACAGGGGCAGGGTATCCGGTTCAATCAGGGCACTGATGATGGGTCCGCTGACAATCGCCACGATTGAAGCCAGGGCGGATATCTTCCAGCGCCACATCACCATTGCCCAGATGGCAGCCATTATCAGGGTAGTTACAGGCGCCAGTGCCAGCCCTGCCCCCAGTGCCGTGGCCACGCCTTTCCCACCTTTGAAGCGATAAAACAGCGGAATCATGTGCCCGGTCACTGCGCACAATGCCACCATGGCCTGGGAGAGGATGGTCAGGTCTGCCTGGTGGGCCAGCCATACCGGCAGCCATCCCTTTGCGGCATCGAGAAACAACGTCATTGCGGCCGGAGGCCAGCCGCCGGTGCGATAGACATTGGTGGCGCCCGGATTGCCTGATCCCAGCGCCCGTGGGTCCGGCAGGTGCCAGGCCCGACATACTTGCAGGGCGAACAGAACTGAGCCTGCCAGGTAGGCCAGGGCGCAGAGCAGAACTGTCAGTACCGGGTCGCTCAGATAACTCATCAGCGGTGTTCATTGGTAAAGTGGCATAAGACGCAAAGACGCGCACCGATCATTTGTGAGAAAATGCCGGCCCCGCGACGAAGCAGGTCGGAATTCACACAGTATCCGCTGCCTGCGCGTTATTCAATCAGCAAAGAGTGTAAGCCCGGGAGTGCCTCCGTTGACAGATAGTGTACTGATCGAAGGTCTGGCCGTTGAGGCAATCATCGGCGTGTACGATTGGGAACGGGAAGTTAGCCAGAGGCTGCTTGTGGATCTGGAGATGGCGTGGGACAACCGGGTGCCTGCGGCCTCGGACTATGTCGGTGATGCGCTGGACTATGCGCTTGTCAGTGAGCGGGTCTCGGCTTTCCTGGTTCAGGCTCGCCCACAGTTGCTGGAAACCGCCGCCGAAGGCATTGCCAGATTGCTCCAGGATGAGTTCGGCGTACGGTGGCTGAGGCTGACCCTTCGCAAGCCGGGGGCTGTGACGGCTGCGGCAGCGGTGGGCGTGAAGATTGAACGGGGGAGTCGGTGATGCCACGGGTGTATGTCAGTATCGGCAGCAACATCGACCGGGAGCGGTACGTCACTGCGGCATTGGATGCTTTGGAGGGCTGGTTTGGTGGGTTGCTGGTTTCCTCGGTGTACGAAAGCGAATCGGTCGGCTTTGACGGTTCGCCCTTTTACAACCTGGTTGTAGGGGTGGATACGGGGCTGACCGTGGCGGAACTGTCGGCACGTTTCAAACAACTGGAAGCGGACAATGGTCGGCGCCGTGATGTGCCCAAGTTCAGTGCCCGAACCCTGGATCTGGACATTCTCACCTACGACGACGAAGTTGGCACGGTTGATGGTGTGGAATTGCCACGGGGCGAGATACTGAAGAACGCCTTTGTGCTCCTGCCGCTGGCGGAAATTGCCCCAGCCGACATTCATCCGGTCTGTGGCAAGCGTTACCAGGATCTATGGCGGAGCTATGACCGTGACCAGAAACTCTGGACGGTAGACTTTACCTGGCAGGGCCGGCAGATTTCCCGGGCCGCTGCCAGTTAGCCCCTTATTTTTTTCAGGACAAATGGTGTGAGCGGTAAATCCGGATCAGGTTATCCGTTGAGCTGTCGCTGGCCTCGGCGCCTTCCGCCGTATCGCAGGTAAGGCGGTCCAGAATACCCTTGCCCATCTGTTTGCCCAGCTCCACCCCCCACTGATCGAACGAGTCCACGTCCCAGATAATGCCCTGCACAAAGGTACGGTGTTCGTAGAGTGCAATCAGGGCGCCGACGGTTTCCGGCGTTGATTTGTCCATCAGCAGGGTATTGCTGGGCTTGTTGCCGGGGATCACTTTGTGGGGCGCCAGCATGTCGATCTCTTCAGCATTCATCCCTTCCGCTTTGAGTTCCGCTTTCGCCTCGTCCAGGGTCTTGCCGGACATCAGCGCCCGCGACTGGCTCAGGCAGTTGGCGAACAGGGTAACGTGGTGGCTGGCAACCTGATTGTGGGTTTCCAAAGGAATAATGAAGTCTGCCGGGATCAACCGGGTGCCCTGGTGCAGTAACTGGTGGAAAGCGTGCTGGCCGTTGGCGCCCACGCCGCCCCAGATCACCGGCCCGCTCTGGTAGCTTAACGGTTCGCCACTTTGGGTAACACTCTTGCCGTTACTTTCCATGTCGAGCTGCTGCAGGTGTGCCGGCAGGCTGCGCAGGTAATGGTCGTAAGGCAGAATGGTATAGGTCTCAGCGCCCCAGAAGTTGTTGTACCAGATCCCCAGCATGGCCATCACCACGGGCAGGTTTTGCTCAAGAGGGGTGTTGCGGAAGTGCTGGTCCATCGCATTGGCGCCGGCCAGCAAGGCACGGAAGTTGTCCATGCCGATGGCCAGTGCGACTGGCAGGCCGATGGCGGACCACAGCGAGTAACGCCCGCCAACCCAGTCCCACATCGGGAAAATATTGTCCCTGGAAATACCAAAGTTCACCGCTTCCGGCGTATTCGCGGTTACTGCCACGAAGTGCCGAGCGATCTGGTCTTCGCCGCCGCCATTGTCCAGGAACCAGGCCCGGGCCACCTTGCTGTTCTCCAGGGTTTCCTGGGTGCGGAACGACTTGGACTGGATCAGGAAAAGGGTCGTTTCCGGATTTACCCGGCGCAGCACTTCGGCGATCTGGGTGCCGTCGATATTGGCCACGTAGTGGCAGTTCAACTGCCCGTGCCAATACGGGCGCAGCGCTTCAGACACGAGCTTGGGGCCCAGAAACGAGCCGCCGATACCAATGCTGACAACGTCGGTAAAGGCCTTGCCGGTATATCCCTGCCAGCGTTCGCTGAGCACGTCATCCACAAACTCCGCCATGCGGTTGCGTGTGGTTTCCACTTCCGGAGTGATATCGGTGCCATCCACATGAAGAGGCTCACCGCTGGTATCTCGCAGGGCAACATGCAGCGCAGGGCGCTTTTCTGTCACATTGATGTGGTCGCCGCGAAACATTGCCTCGGTGCGTTCAGGTACACCACAGCTTCTGGCCAGCGCCATCAGCCTGGTCATGGTGTCGTCGGTCATGCGATTGCGGGAGTAGTCCAGTGACAGGCCGGCGCCGCTTATGAAGAAGCGGCTGGCCCGGGTAGGGTCGTCACGGAACATCTCCCTCATGTGGGTATCTTTCAGTTCCGTCTGATGCTTTGTCAGTGCCTGCCACTCGGGCCGGCTGGTGAGTGGAGCAGAGCCCTGGGACATAGTGGAATCCTTTCGTCAGTCTGTGTGGTTAACGGGTGATGGACAGGTTGTCGATAAGCCGTGTGGTGCCAAGAAACGCTGCCACCAGCAGTGTCAGTTCGGTATCGTCTGCGCTGGCCGGTTTGAGGGTCAGGCTGTTGGCGATATTGAAATAATCCGGACGCAAGCCGGCTTCGCTGAGGGCCTCGTTGGCTTCCTGCTCCAGGGTTACAAAATCGCTGCGGCCATTCTTGATCTGCTCTGCCGTGTTATTCAGCGTGCGATAGATGATGGGGGCGATGGCTCGCTCGTCTTCCGTCAGGAAGCCGTTGCGGGAACTCTTTGCCAGCCCGTCGTCCTCACGCACTGTCGGGCTGCCGATCACTTCCACCGGAATCATCAGGTCGCGGGTCAGTTTGCGGATAACGGCCAGCTGCTGGTAATCCTTCTCGCCGAAAACGGCAATGTCCGGTTGCACCATGTTGAACAGCATGGTGACTACCGTGGCCACCCCCTCAAAGTGACCGGGCCTGCTGGCACCGCAATGGCCATCGCTGACTTCTGGCACGATAATGCGAGTGTGCCTTGCCAGCCCCTCCGGGTAGATTTCCTCAATGGAGGGGGTGAACACCAGGGTGCTGCCAGCGGCATCCAGTCGCTCCTGGTCCTCAATCAATGTGCGCGGGTAAGTGTCGAGATCTTCAGTGGCGCCA
The DNA here is from genome assembly GCF_008795955.1 of Marinobacter denitrificans. Lineage (GTDB taxonomy): Bacteria > Pseudomonadota > Gammaproteobacteria > Pseudomonadales > Oleiphilaceae > Marinobacter > Marinobacter denitrificans. The sequence goes on along the minus strand of NZ_VMHN01000006.1, from coordinate 33,370 downwards.
AACTGCATGGGGTTCACGAAGATGGTGGTGACCACGATATCCGCAGCCTCCCGTGCCTTTCTCACCAGCGAGATGTGGCCCTCGTGCAGGTTGCCCATGGTAGGCACCAGTCCGATGCGTTTGCCCTGCTGGCGATAGCCGCGAAGCATGGCACGAAGTTCTTTCAGAGTATGTACGGTTCTCATGCCTTGAACGTATGCTCCTCGGCGGGAAATGAGCGGTCGCGAACAGCGGCCACGTAAGCTTCAATGGCACCTTTGACGGACCCGGACCCGGCCAGGAAGTCCTTCACAAAGCGAGGCTTGCGGCCGGTGGTCATGCCCAACATATCGTGAACAACCAGGACCTGCCCATCCGTGTCTGCGCCAGCACCAATGCCGATCACCGGTGCCTGAACGGCCTGGGTAATGCGGGCTGCAAGCGGGGCGGGAACGCATTCCAGCAGGATCACATCCGCACCGGCGGCAACCAGTTCGCAGGCGTGCTCGATCATCAGCTCGGCATGCTTTTCATCCCGGCCCTGTACCTTGTAGCCGCCAAACTTGTTGACGAACTGAGGAGTGAGGCCCAGGTGGGCGCATACCGGCACGCCACGTTCACTGAGAGCGTGAATGGTGTCTTTCATCCAGTCGGTGCCTTCCAGTTTGACCATGTGTGCACCGGCACGCATCAGATCCGCCGCATTCTCAAGCGCTGCTTCAACCGTGCCATAAGTCATAAAGGGCATGTCGGCCATGATCAACGAGCCACGGTTACCCTTGGCTACAGAGGTTACGTGATACACCATCTGGTCCATGGTGACCGGCAGTGTGCTGTCGTGCCCCTGCAGCACCATGCCGAGGGAGTCGCCGATCAGGATAACGTCAACACCAGCCTCACTGACGATCTGTGCAAAGGTGGCGTCGTAGGATGTAAGAACGGAGAAAGCTTCGCCCTTCTGCTTGTAGTCCCGCAGGGTATTGATGGTAACAGCCATAGAATCCTTGCCTTGTGGGTGGATGGGCTAAAACCGGGCCCCAAAACTGAACCGGAGTATGCCGGCAATCAGGTCTTAAGGGTAATCCGGGGGTGTTTCTGAGGCAATAGCTCCAGACCGAACCATTGGTATCAGCCCGGCGGAAAGGGTGTTCGCGCCACCGGATTGAGCTTTCGCAAGTTATTGTCCGGGCATTGTTGCCTCAGGCCTGCGAGGCTGCGGCCGTCCGGCAGAACCCGTTCCGGGTCCAGGTCCAGCAGGGGCTGGAGCACGAAGTCCCGGTTTACCAGTTCGGCGTGGGGCACTGTCAGTCGTTCGCTGTTGATGGCTTCGTTGCCATACAGCAGCAGATCCAGGTCCAGCGTTCGCGGGCCCCAATGCTGAACCCGTTCACGGCCGTGGGCCTGTTCGATGGCCTGAAGCTGGTCCAGCAGATCCAGTGGCGATAGTTCTGTGCGCAGCCAGACAGCGCCGTTCACGAAATCCGGTTGGTTCCGGGGGCCGACTGGCTCACTGCTGTAAAACGCCGATTGCGCCACCAGTTCGGTTTTTGGTAACGCTGCCAACCGGGCCACCGCACCGGCCAGCTGGCTGGCCGGGTCCGCCATGTTGCTGCCAAGCCCGACAAAGGCATCTGTGGCCGCCATGGTCAGGCCTTCTTTGCGGGTTTCTTGCGGCGACGTTTCTTGGGGCCGTCGCTGCCGAGCTGGGTCAGCATGCGTTCCTGGCCGCGCTCGTCGGCCTCCTGGAACTCTGTCCACCATTCACCCAGGCCGGGTTCGATCTCGCCGGCCGCTTCACGCACCAGGAGGAAGTCATAGGCCGCCCGGAATCGCGGGTGGGACATGGTCACAAACGCTCGCTTTCCCTGGCGCCGTGGCAGGCGCATCTGCAGTTCCCAGATCTCCTTCATGGGGCCGGAGAAGCGTTTGGGGATGGATGTGGCCTGGACCTGGCGGCCGATAGTCTTGGCAATGGCTTGGTGCAGCGCCGGCTGTACCGGTTCTCCGTTGTCCTGGCGTTTGCGCCACTCTGCTTGCAGGGCAGGCCAGAGCATGGCTGCAAACAGGAAGTAGGGCGTAACGGACTTGCCCTGGGCAATGCGGGCATCAGTATTACGCAACGCGTTGCGGATCAGCTCGTCCGGCTGGCCGTTGTCTATGGCTTGCACGGTTTCCGGAAAGAGCGGCGCCAGCAGGTTGTATTCGCTGAGCAGGTCGTAGGTGGCCTCACCGTAGCCGGCGGAGAACAGCTTCAGCACTTCTTCGAACAACCGCGCCGGCGGGATGTGTGTCAGCAGCGGTGCCAGCTCCCGGATCGGGGCTTCGGTTTCCGGTTCTATATCGAAGCCGAGCTTGGCCGCGAATCGAACGGCGCGGAGCATGCGTACCGGGTCTTCACGGTAGCGGGTTTCCGGGTCGCCGATCAGTCTCATCTGGCGGTTGTTCAGGTCTTCGATACCATTGGCGAAGTCCACCACGGTGAAGTCGCGAATGCAGTAATAAAGGGCATTGACGGTGAAGTCACGGCGCAGGGCGTCTTCCTCCTGGTTGCCGTAGACGTTATCCCTTAACAACAGGCCATGTTCGCTGGTCCTGCGGTCATCGTCCTCGTCGTTGTCTTCTTCCGTTTCTGCGGCGTTACCACGAAAAGTGGTGACTTCAATGACTTCGCGCCCGAACAGAACATGGACGATGCGAAAGCGCCGGCCAATCAGTCTGGAATTGCGGAACAGGTCATGCACCTCTTCCGGGGTGGCGTTGGTTGCGATGTCAAAGTCTTTGGGCTTGCCGCCAAGAAGGATGTCCCTGACACCGCCGCCGACCAGATAGGCTTCGTAGCCGGCACTGTTCAGGCGGCTGAGCACCTTTTTGGCAGGCTCGCTGATGGCGGAGCGGGAGACATTATGCTGGTCCCGGGGGATTTCCCGGCGCTGGTAGGTGCGGGCTTTTTTCTTCCCGTTTCCTGACACGTATGACAATAGTCGTTTAAGCATTGAATTCCGTTATTGCGGTGAGCAAAAGCGAGAGTTTAACGGTTTGGGCGGGATTTGCACATGTCTGGCGCCATAAGCCTGCGAAAACAGCTTGCGGAGGGGCTGATGTGGCCAGGTTGGAAAACCGTTGGGCCAGATAATCAAAAGGCGGATCCGTTTTTACGAATCCGCCCTGAAAGCGTTGACGATCTGCATTGTTTTTGTTTTTACCGGGATTTTTCTTCGTTGTTCTGCCCCACTGTCAATCCCCAAACTCAGGGATCTCAGTAGTGCAAACGGAAAGCTTTGAATACACAGAGCAGTCAGAGACACAGGGCGGGCTATCGGGTAAATGCAGTGCCGTCTGAGCGACGATTCTTCTCCACATCTACAACCCGCACTTGCCGTGGGACCACTAAAAAGCAAAGTACCCAAAACACTCAGTTCGCTCACGTTCTGTTTTTGTTTTTGTTACCGAACGTCTTCTACAGCTTTTTGTTCTTGTTGTTGGCGCTGCGTTGTCACTGTTGTTTTTGTTGTTGTGCGCCCTAAAGAGTGCAGTCCGTGTGCCAGTTTTTGAAAAATGTTTATTAACAGTAGGTTAGTGTTTCGCAATCTATAAGGGAGGGTACGTATAAGTCCGAAGTGTTACTGTGCGCTCGTTTTTTAGATCGCGGGTGTTACCGTGAGGAACACGGGGTAACAACTGAGCGCGGGTTCACAGTTTTCCGGTAGCACCCGCCTGATTCGGTGGTTTCCCATCAATTACCTGAGCTTTTCTTACGGGGAATACCAAGGCGCTGGCGCCGCTCCCACAAAGACTTGCGGCTGATGCCAAGTTTCTGGGCGAGCTCGGTTTCACTCATACGCTCCTGATTCTCCAGTACAAAATGCTGGAAATAGTCTTCAAGGGAGAGATCGGAGGTGGATTCGGCTTCCCGCGAAAGGGTCTGTTCGTTATCGCCCTCTACCAGGGATTCCGGAATGTTCACATCGCCACCTTCGCCATCGAGATCCAGTAGGGACGGGGTAATCAGGTCGTTGTCGCAAAGGATGGTTGCCCGTTCGATGGCATTCTCCAGCTCCCTGACGTTACCGGGCCACCGGTGGCGCTCCAGTGCACGCATGGCCTCTGGCGTCAGGTTGAGGTTGGGTTTCCCCATTTTCTCGCCCTGCCTTTTGAGAAAGCGCTGGGCCAGGCCCAGTATGTCTGCCTGGCGTTCCCTCAGGGGCGGAATGCGAACCTGCATAACGTTCAGGCGATAGAACAGATCTTCCCGGAATTCGCCGGTACGGGTCATGGCCTTGAGGTTACGGTGGGTGGCGGCGATCATGCGCACATCTACCTGGCGGCTCTGGGTGGAACCTACCTTTCGTATCTCCCCTTCCTGGAGGACTCGTAACAGTCGCGCCTGGGCCTCGGCGGGCAGTTCGCCGATTTCGTCCAGAAACAGGCTGCCGCCGTCTGCAGCTTCGATCAGGCCAGTACGGGCGGAAACAGCACCGGTAAATGATCCCTTTTCATGGCCGAACAGCTCCGACTCGATCAGACTTTCCGGAATAGCTGCGCAGTTTACCGAAATGAGGGGGCGGGCCGCCCGTGGGCTCATCAAATGCAGTGCCCTTGCCGCAAGCTCTTTACCAGTGCCTGATTCGCCCTGGATCAGCACCGTGGTCTCGGTAGGGGCCACTTTGCGGATCAGGGTGAATACCTTCTGCATGGCCTCGCAGTGGCCAAACATAATGGCGGCAGGGTCGCTGGCAGGATCACTCGCGGTACCACGATCGCTTCTTTCCTCTGCTGTGCTGGCCGCCTGTGGCTGCCGGGCAAGGATGCTTTCCACCGCTTCCAGCATTTCCTCGTGGTCGAACGGCTTGGCGATGTACTCCACTGCGCCCATCTTCATGGAGTCTACTGCAGAGCGCAGGCTGGCATAGCTGGTCATGATCAGCACCGGTGTATCAGGCGCGCGCCTGATCAGCTCTGTGCCCGGGGCGCCGGGTAGCCGCAGGTCGGAAATGATCAGGTCGAATTGGGCGGGGTCGTGGTTGTCTTCTGCTTCTTCTACCGATCCCGCATCCGCGACTTCGTAGCCTGCGTGTGTGAGCAGCTTGCGAACCGCTGAACGGATAATCTCTTCATCTTCTACGATAAGAATACGAGGCATAACGGTTTTACGACCCTTGGTTCTGGCTGATGGTGGTTTCGGCGTCCGGTTCGTAGGCGGGTAACCTCATGCGCACGCATGTTCCCCGGCCCAGTTCGGCATTTACCGGACTGTCCACCTGTATGTTGCCGTAGTGCTCTTCAATGATGCTGTACACCAGTGATAACCCAAGGCCGGTTCCCTTGTTGGGTGCCTTGGTGGTGTAAAAAGGCTCGAATATATGATCCAGCTGCTCTGTGGGTATGCCGGACCCTTCATCGGTGACTTCGATGATAGCGGAGTAGCCGTCGAGGTTTCCACTGATGCGCACCTTTCCACCGACCGGTGAGGCGTCACGGGCGTTGGCCAGCAGGTTGATGAATACCTGAACCAGCCTCTGCTCGTCGCCAAGGATCAACAGGTCTTGGGGGCAGTCGTTGACATAGTGGACCCCCATGCTTTTATCGCTGAGTGAGAGCAGGTTGATGGACTCATCGACACAACGGCGAATGGCTATCGGCTCATAGCGGTTGGCATGGGCATGGTTGCCGGTACGGGCGAAGTTCATCAGCGACTGGAGAATGGTGGATATGCGCCGGGTCTGTTGCTGGATCTGGTCGGCAGTAGAGAGGATGTCCGGGTCATCCGTTTCCAGTTTCAGATTCTGCGCCAGTGAGGAGATGCCGGTGACAGGGTTGCCGATCTCGTGGGCAACGCCTGCCGCTAACCGACCAACAGAGGCCAGCCGTTCGCTGTGCATGAGCTCGTCTTCCAACAGCCGCGTTTCGGTCTGGTCCTCCACCAGTATAATGCTGCCGCCCTCGGTATGATCCGGGCCGCTCAGCGCTGCCTTGTGAAGGTTCAGCCAGTGGGGCCGGCCTTTCAGGTCCAGCCTGTGCTTATATCGATGCAGATCCTCGCCGCTGTTGAAGTCGTCCAGCAACAGGTGCCAGTGCTCCGGCAATGCCATCAGGCGCGCGCCTACGACGTCATCGGCGGTAATGCCGGTGAGGCTTTCCATCGCGTTATTCCACATCAGTATTTCGCCATCTTCACCCACCGAGCAGGCGGGGATAGGCAGGTTCTGAAGGGTTTGACGGTAATGCCGGCGCAGGTTGTCCAGCTCGCCGGCGAGGCCGGTCAGACGGTTCTGGTAGTCACCCAGGGCGCGTTCAACGTAGCGGATGTCCTGGGCCGTCCCACCGCTCGCCATGGGTTTGTAGCCAAGGTGCCGTTTGACCAGATCCCTTGCAACCGCCGGGCCCAGAAGGCCCGAAAGGTTCACCTCTACCCGGTCGCGAAGGCGCCTGAGCTGATAGGGGCGGTATTCCACATTGGGGAGTTTGAGCTGGGTCAGCGCCCGTTCCACTTCCCGTCTGGCAACGCCAAGCCCCAGAGGTACCGCCAGTTGCCGTATAAAATCTGCCGAGGATGTGGCCAGTAGTTCCCTGCGCTGGGGGCGTGAAAGCGCGCCCAGGGAGCAGGCTTCGGCGGCGCCGGCTTCTTCGGCGCTGCTGGTGCTGAGCACCGAAATCAGCGCAAATACCACGACGTTCACTGTCAGGCTGACGAACGTAAAAATATGCCAGTTGCTGTAGTCCGGCACCATGGGTGCGCCGAGAAATTCCAGCAGGTTGGCGGTATGGGAAAATGGCAGCACCAGGGTAACCACCCAGATGGTCAGCCCGGATACCAGGCCGGCAATCAGCCCGCGGCGGTTGCCTTCAGGCCAGTAGATCACCCCCAGAGCCCCGGGTAACAATTGAAGCATGCCCGACAGTGATATTGCACCGAGGATGGACAGATCCAGGTTCTTGCCCAGGGTTTCGTGAAACAGCAATGCCGCAAAGATGATGGCGGCAATTAGTAAGCGTTTGACCCACCTCAGCCAGTGATAGATGTCACCCTGGTCTTTCGGAGTGCGCAGAGGGAGTACCGCGTGGTTCAGGACCATGCCTGCCAGCGCCAGGGTACTGACAATCATCAACCCGCTGGCAGCAGAAAGCCCTGCAATATACATCAACAGTGTCAGTGCCGGGCTGCCGAGCGCCTGGGCTACGCCAATAGCGTAGAAGTCGGGGCCAGTCGTCGCCGCCAGAGCCTGGCCGCCCCAGAGAATCAGCGGCACCGGCAGGCCCAGCAACAGCAGATAGAGGGGGAGGCCCCAGCTGGCCTTGGCCAGCGCCTTGGGGGAGGGGTTCTCACTGAAGGTCATGTGGTACATGTGGGGAAGGACCAGAGCAGCGGCAAAGGACATCAGCATCAATGCCCGCCAACTGCCATCGTCAATGCTCATGGTCATGGAGCTGACCGGCGTCCTCTGTTCTGCCAGCCAGGTTTCCAGTCCTCCCATGCCGTCAAACACGCCGAACAGGATGACCCCTCCCAGGGTGAGCAGGGCAAAAAGCTTGACCAGGGAGTCGAACGCAATTGCCAGCACCAGGCCCTGATGGTTTTCCGACCCCTGGCTGCGCCGCGTACCGAACAGCATGGCGAACAACACCACGGTAATGCTGAATAGAATGCTGATCAGCCGGGGTGAGGTGTCTGGTGCCAACAGGCTGGCTGAGGTGGATACGGCCTGAATCTGCATGCTCAGCAGGGAGAGTATGGCGGCGCCGGAACAGATGGTGACCAGGGTACCGGCCCACTGGCTTCGATACCGATAGGCAAACAGGTCGGCAAGGGAGGTGAGCTGATAGGCGCGGCCAATCCTCATGACCGGGTTGAGGAGCACCGGTGCCAGCAGAAAGGCACCACTGATGCCCAGATAATAGGCCAGAAAGCCGAATCCGGATTCCGCTGCCATGCCCACCGCGGCATAGACCGCCCAGATGCCGGCGTAGACGCCGAGGCTCAGGGTATAGACGAGGGGGTGTCGGACCCAGCCGCGGGGCAGCACGCCCTTTTCGGTAATCCACGCGATGCCGAACAGCAGGATCAGATACAGCAGACTGGCCAGTAGCAGGCCGGGAGCGCTAAAACTCATTGGGATCCCGGCGCCATTCCAGCCAGAAGCCGATAGCGATCAGGCCAGCCCAGATGACGTAGGGGCTGTACCAGGCATTCTCTGGTGAGGTCCACCAGTCAAGAATGTTGGGCGAGAATATGTAGATGGCCAGAACCAGAAGGAAGACCAGACGGTAGATATACATCAGGCATGATATCCGCACTGTCGTTTGTGAGAAGCTTTATAACATGTCGTTCACCGAGCTGTCAGGTGAATCCGCTCCGGCGCCCAGTTGGCTGTAGCCCGGTCGAGCAGGGTATCGATGTCTGGTGCGCCCGACAACAAAACGGTGTTCTGGCCCAGTGCTGCGAGGGCCCGTTCCAGGTTGTCTTTCGCTTTCCGGTCATCCAGGGCCGGTGCGTGGTTCTGCTTGCTGAGCTTCTGCCCCTCGGCATTGAGGATGACCGGAATGTGCATCCAGCGCGGCGGTTGAGCGCCCAGGGCCCGGTTGATTTGCTGTTGCTGCGCGGTCATGTCGAGCAGGTCAGACCCCCTCACCACGTGGGTAATCCCCTGGTGAATGTCGTCGGCAACCACTGCCAGCTGATAGGCATAGAATCCTTCCTTGCGGAGGATGACCGGGTCGTCCAATTCGGCATGTACGGTCTGCGACTGAGGCCCCAGTAACTGGTCCTGCCACTCGCTTTGTTCATCGTGCAGGGCAAAGCGGATAGCGAACGGCCGTTCGCCAGGGTTGGTATGGCCCTCGCGGCAGTGTTCCGGGTGTCTGCCCCCATTTTCACTGAGCTGCTTGCGTGAGCAGGCGCAACGGTAGGCGAGCCCGCGATCCAGAAGCTGGTTGATCAGCGTGTGGTAGTAAGCATGGCATTCAGATTGGAAACGCACCGGCTCGTCGGAACGCAAGCCATGGGCTTCAAGACTCGCCAGTATGCGCGCGGTGGCTTCGGGTGATTCCCTTAGAGGGTCGAGATCTTCGATGCGGACAAGCCACGTGCCGCCGCGTTTGCGGGCCTCAAGATAACTGGCGACGGCCGTAACCAGCGAGCCAAAATGCAGCGGGCCGGTTGGGGAGGGCGCAAAGCGACCCCGATAAGAGGATTCAGCCATGGTCAGTGCCTGCTGGCCCTCTTTCAGGGGCCAGCGTGCTCAGAAGACGGGCATTAAATACCGGTCTGGCGCTCGCGGATTTCTGCGAGGGTTTTGCAGTCGATACACAGTGTTGCGGTGGGGCGTGCCTCGAGGCGGCGAATGCCGATCTCAACACCGCACTGGTCGCAGAAACCGTAATCGTCCTTGTCGATGCGGTCGATGGTCTGGTCAATTTTCTTGATCAGCTTGCGCTCGCGGTCACGGGTGCGCAGTTCCAGGCTGAATTCCTCTTCCTGGGTTGCGCGGTCGCTGGGATCCGCGTAATTTGCGGCGTCTTCCTGCATATGGTGCATGGTGCGATCCACTTCTTCCATCAGCTCCTGCTTCCATTGCAGAAGCAGTTGCTTGAAGTGCTCGAGCATGTCAGCACTCATGTACTCTTCACCCTTTTTCAACTCATACGGGGTGAAGTTGGTAATACGTTCGCGTGGTTGTGCTGCAGTATTTGCCATTGAATACGGCCTCTTATAATCCTGAAAAGCACTCGCCCTGAAACGGGAATTTGCGGAAAATAGCAGATTACTCTCAGGGGCGCCAGCCTTGTGACAACAACTTTAGCATGGAGTCATAAATGAAGTTACCCGCTCCGCTCATCGAAGGCCGTTTGCTTCGCCGCTATAAACGTTTCCTGGCAGATGTATTGTTACCGGATGGCAATGAAGTGATCGCGCATTGCCCCAACACAGGCTCCATGCTGGGCTGCCAGCCGGTGGACGCGCGAGTCTGGCTGAGCGCCAGTGACAACCCGAAGCGCAAACTGAAGTACACCTGGGAGCTGGTTGAAACGGCCCCTGAGGAAGTGGCCTGCATCAACACGTCACGGCCCAATAATCAGGCTCGTGAAGCGATTGAGCAGGGGTTGGTGCCGGAGCTGGCGGGCTACGGCCATTGCCGGGCTGAGGTGCGTTACGGTACCGAGAAAAGCCGGATTGATCTGCATTTGTCTGGCCACCCAAGCCTTGCCGATGCCTGGGTTGAGGTCAAGAACGTCACCCTGTGTGAGGATGGCCGGGGCTATTTTCCGGATGCGGTAACAACCCGGGGGCAGAAACATTTACGGGAGCTGATGGCTCAGGCTCGAGCAGGAGAGCGAGCAGTGCTCTTCTTTGTGGTCAACCATACCGGCATAAGCAGCGTACGCCCGGCGGACCACATCGACCGGGCCTATGGCGAGCTCCTGCGGGAAGCCGATGCGGCCGGGGTAGAACTGTTGGCCTACAGGGCCAGGCTGACTGGGCCAAAAGGGCCGGATGGGGAGATCTCTCTGGCGGAATCTGTGCCGGTCATTCTGGAAGCCTGACCAGAATTGTGCCGTTGTCGTCCGTAATCTCGAGGGGTGTCAGGGCTTCACCCTGACAGGGGCCTGCGATGCACTCACCGTTCTCGGGAATGAACAGTGCAGCATGATTGGCGCACTGGATAAAGCAGTTGTCCGGGTCCATGAACCGGCCGGGCATCCAGTTCAGCTCTATGCCCAGGTGAGGGCAGTGGTTCAGGTAGGCGTAAAGGTGGCCATCCCGTTCGAAGATAAAGCCGCTTCGTTCGTTTTGCCCGTCGTGGCTGTTGCCGAGGGTAAATTCCACGAACTGCCCCCCGGCAAGTTCATTGCGTTGGCAGACTGCCTGCCGGTCATTTGTCATCGTTCCTCCGGATTCATGCGCCGGGCAGTCCGAAGTGCTGGCGGATTCGGTCTGCCACGGCTTCCGCCACGTGCTCCTGGTCCGTATGCAGGTGGATGGTGTGGGTCTTCTCTTCGGTAGTCAGTGGCTCAAACCAGGTTTCCTGCACCTCAAGCAGCTCTTCGGTGGCCTCGGAGGCGTCACCAGAGCGCTGGCCGATCCATTCCCGGCGGCTTTCCAGTGGCGCCTCACAGTGAATCAGCGCGAATGGCATGCCCCGGCTTTCCGCCACGTCAGCCAGCATTTCGCGTTCAGCCTGTTTCAGACAGGCCGCATCCACAATAACGGCCATGCCGCTTGTCAGCAATTCGCCCGCAAGGTCCGCCAGACGCTGGTAGGTGCGCTGGTTGGCTTCGTCTGTATAAAGGTTCTCTCCAGTGGGCGAGCTGCTTTGGTCAAGCGGCCCGAGGCCAAACAGGCGCTTGCGCTCGACATCCGAGCGCAGCCGGATCAGGCCCAGTTCTGAAGCCATAGAACCGCTCACCAGGGATTTTCCGCTGGCTGAAAGCCCTGTAGTGGCTAACAGGTAGGGATTGGGGATGGCGCTGTAATCTTCAGCCAGTTGGGCGTAATCGCGGTACTTCTGCATCAGGCCTTCTTTGTCAGCCTCGGAGAGCGACGGATTGCCCATGGTAAACAGCGCAATCTTGGCCCGCACCATGGCACGATAGGCCTTGTACAGGGGCAGCAGCGGCAGGGCATTGTAATCACCCCGGTATTCCAGGTACGTGTTCAGAACCAGGTTTGCCAGTTCCGGCTCGCGACGGGATTCCAGGTCCATCAGCAGGAAGGCGAGGTCATTGATGACGTCGATCCAGCGGAAAGGTTCGCTGAACTCGATGCAGTCGAACACCGTTACCTCCCCCTCATATACGGTGATATTTGCCAGGTGCAGGTCGCCATGGCATTCGCGAACGAAACCGTTTTCGTAGCGTTGCGCGATAAGGGGGGAATGGCGTTCGAAGGTGGTGCGGGCCCACTGTTCAAGGTTGTCCAGTTGCAGCAGCAACGCCTCGTCATCAACCATGGGGCGAATCTGGTCGAAGTTTTCCTGCATGCCAGCGTAAACCGCCTCTGGCGTGCCCAGGGGTTTGCCGGGCGTGATCGGCGGTTGCTTCTCGTGGAAATCTGCCACCTGGCGGGCCAGGCTGGTGAGCAGTTCCGGCGTGAGTTTGCTGTTTTCCTGTCGCACGTCGAACAGGTCGTTCTGGTCAAACTGGCGCATACGAATGGCGTATTCGAATGCTTCGCCCCCGCCGCCGAATTCCGGCGCCTCTGTCGAGCCGGTGATGGGCAACACGTCGAGGTAAAGGTTACCGGCAAGGCGGCGATTCAGGCGCAATTCCTCTTCGCAGAAGTGTTTGCGCCGCTCCAGAGTCGAGAAGTCGAGAAAGCCGAAATCCATGGGTTTCTTGATTTTGTAGGCGAAGTCGCCGGTCAGGATGACCCAGGAGATATGCGTCTCGAGAACCTGAAACTCTTTTACCGGGTGGTCGTACAGCGCCGGATTCTGCAGTGCCAGAATCAGACTATCGGAATTTGCATCGCTCACGGTTCTCTCCTTGGGTTCCTCGAACTCATTGATTTTTATTGCGCCTATCATAGCGGGCAGATTACAGAAATAACACACAGATGGCCTGCCTCACCGATGCCGGTATTCGTTATAATCCCGCCATGAAAAAATCCGCTTCTCCCAAAAAATCCCCGAAAAAAAACAATCGCAAAGGTAAAGGCGCCCGCAAGCCCTGGTTCTGGCAGCTGTTTCTCCGCGTATTTTTCATTGGTGTGGTACTGCTGGCCGGCTGGATGGTCTACCTCGATGCCGTGGTGACCTCCCGCTTTGAAGGCCGCCGCTTTGAGGTGCCATCACGGGTCTATGCAAGGCCACTGGAGCTGTACGATGGTGCCAGTGTGAGCTCCGGAGCGTTGCAGCGGGAACTTGAACTGTCTGGTTACCGTGCCGGGGATGGCCGTAAGGCGGGCACCTATCGTCGCAGTGGAGGGCACTTCGAGATCAGCACCCGAGGCTTTTTGTTCACGGACGGGCTGGAGCCGCGTCGGCGGCTGTCGCTGAATATCTACGGCGACAGGGTACAGGAGTTCAGGGTGCTGTCGGGTGACCCTTCGCCCATTGTCCGCCTGGAACCAGCCCAGATTGGTGGGATATATCCGGCCCATAAAGAAGATCGCGTACTGGTTCAGCTTGATGATGTCCCGGATCTTTTCACCGATGTGTTGCTGGCCGTCGAAGACAGAAACTTCCATGACCATCACGGTGTTGCGCCTCTGTCCATTGCCAGGGCAATGCTTGCCAACATTCGCGCCGGCCGGATTGTGCAGGGGGGCAGCACCCTGACCCAGCAACTGGTGAAGAACTTTTTTCTGACCCGGGAACAGACCTTGCTGCGAAAGGGTAACGAGGCACTGATGTCGGTTCTGCTCGAACTGCATTACGAGAAAGACGACATTCTGGAAACCTATCTCAACGAGGTTTACCTGGGCCAGGCGGGCACCCGGGCCATTCACGGTTTCGGGCTGGCAAGCCAGTTCTACTTTGGTGAGTCCATTCGTGACATCGAAGCCCATCAGGTGGCGTTGCTGGTGGGGATGGTCAAGGGGCCGAGTTACTACAATCCCCGGCGCCACCCGGAGCGAGCCCTTTCCCGTCGCAACCTGGTCATAGATGTCATGGCCGAAACCGGCCTCATTGGTGAAGAACAAGCCGCCAGGGCACGCGCTCAGCCCCTTGGAGTCACCGACCGGGCCTCCTACTCGGAAAATCGCTATCCGGCCTATATCGATCTGGTGCGTCGCCACCTGGCCAGGGATTACAAACAGGAAGACCTGCAAAGTGAAGGCCTGCGAATCTTCACCACCCTGGACCCGGCCATTCAGTATGCGGCCGAGTTTTCCGTAAAGGATATGCTTTCCCGCATGGAGGGAAGTTCCGACACAGTGCTGGAATCCGCGCTGGTTGTTACTTCCCGTGACAGCGGTGAGGTACTGGCGCTTGTAGGCGGTCGCGACCCGCAATATGCCGGCTTCAACCGCGCCCTGGATGCGCGGCGGCCGATTGGTTCGCTGATCAAACCCTTCATTTACCTGACCGCTCTTCAGCAACCCGAGCGCTACAACCTGATTACGCCGGTGGAAGACACGGGTTTTTCCCTGGTGTTCGACGATGGCAGGCGTTGGGAGCCCAAAAACTACGATGGTGAAGAGAGAGGGCTGGTGCCCCTGCATAAGGCCCTGTCGCACTCGTATAATTTCCCGGCCGTGCGCGTGGGCCTGGATGTAGGAATTGACTCCGTGAAGTCCACGCTCCAGAGCTTTGGGGTCACCACCGGGATATCCGAGTACCCTTCCATGTTGCTGGGTTCAGTGGCAATGACACCGGTAACCGTGGCCCAGATCTATCAGGGGCTGGCTACATCGGGATTCAACACGCCCTTGAGAACCATCCGGCAGGTAACGGATGCGCAAGGTGAAGCGCTTTCGCGCTACCGCCTGAAAGTGGACCAGGTGGCTGACCCAGCCGCTGTGCACCTTGTTCAGTATGTGATGCAGGAAACCATGCAGGAGGGTACGGGCCGATCCGTTTACCGCACAGTGCCACGCGAACTGACGCTTGCAGGCAAGACCGGAACCACCGATGATGGCCGCGATTCCTGGTTTGCCGGTTTCAGTGGAGACCTGCTCGCGGTTAGCTGGGTTGGCCGTGATGACAACGGCCCCACCTCCCTGACCGGCGCCACCGGGGCGTTGCCGGTCTGGTCCCGGTTCATGAGCCAGGTACCCCAGCACGGATTCTCGCCGGTAGTGCCGGATGGCGTGAAGTACCACTGGGTGAACCCGGCGGAAGGCGCCCTGACTGACGAACACTGTGAAAATGCACGCCTTGTGCCGTTCATCACCGGCAGCGAACCCGAGATAGAGGTTTCCTGCGGCGGTAATATGGAACGACGTATACGGGGCTGGTTTGAAGGACTGTTTCAATGAATAAACACACATTCAGATATGCGGGTGTAATGGCACTGGCGCTTGTAGTGGCCGGCTGTGCCTCGGCCCCGGGTGGCGGTTCCATCTACGTGCCGGCGGGGGATTCCTCGTCCCGGGATGAGGCTCCCGAACCGCCACAGACCAGCGAAAGCGACGGGGATGAGCCGAGGGTGGAGCGCAAGAGCGAGCAGCCCGAGGAGCCGGGGCGCGAAGAGGAATACAGCTCGCCGAGCTATCAGGATGAAGGCGACGCACTCTCGCCTGCCGCCAGAAGCCTGATCAAGCGTGCCGACAGCCTGATGGCCGCTGGCGATACCCAGGCGGCGTTAGCTCAACTGGAGCGCGCGCAGCGGATAGCCCCGCGTTCTGCGGCGGTTTACTTCAAACTTTCGGAGGCCTATGTCGCCCAGGACCAGTTGGGCTCGGCAGAACAATTCACCCTCAAAGGGCTGTCGCTGGCAGGCAGTGATTCGTCACTGCAGCGTGCAGGATGGTTGCTGCTGGCGGACATTCGTCGTGCCAGGGGGAATGTGGCTGGGGCGGATCAGGCCGAGGCTCGAGCTGCCAATCTGTGAATAAAAAAATCCCCGCCGGAAGCTCCGGCGGGGATCTTGCTATCGGTTAGTTAAACTGGACCAGCGGAATGGTGTCTGCTTCAGTTTCAACACCCGCTTCCACGGTTACGTTCTGCGTTCCGTCGAATTCCAGTTCATCGTCCAGCTCGTTGTCGTCCAGCTGGCAGGAGTAACTTACGGTGTAGTCTCCCGCGGTGAGGAATGCGGCAGTGTAGCTGTAAAGACCGTCATCTGGGTTGGCAGTCACGGGTACGACCATGAGTGGCCCGCCTTCTTCATTGATGTTCAGGTCGGTCGGCTCGACATCCGCGCCTTGGTAGATGTAGGCAGAGCCGTCATAGGCACAGTCTAGCTTGGAATCGTCCGTATCGTCGGTCCCGCGAGTTTGCTGTATGGCAGAGAAATCCACCTGGCCAGTGATTGAGCCCACTTCCAGATTATCGATCAGGCGCAGTGCCGGTTTGAGATAGTAGTCGGCCTGACCACCCTGTGGATTCACGATGGACTTACGAACGTCAAAGTCGATAGTAAAATTGTTGTCCCCGCCCTGAGCAATGGTAAAGCCACTAACGAGCTTCAGGCCAGTTTGGGCGCCGGACGGGATAAACAGAGTTTTCTCACTGCCGTCTACCTCAGATACATAAGAATTGTCGACATTCAGTGTCAGCCTGATCCACTCATATTCACCAGCGGGGAATTCCTGGTCTTCCAGCAAGGGAGCACTCTCGCCGCCCTGAAGGGTCAGAAGGTCAAGCGTTTTGGCTTCGTCGAAAGTGAACTCAATTGCTTCACCGTCTGCCGGCTTTACGGACAATCCGGTAAAAGTCACAACCACTTCAGTGAACTGTGCTGTTGGAGCATCGGTTACGTCAAACGACGCGGTGCCAGTTGCATCACTATCACTGCTTCCACTTCCCCCACAGGCGGCAACAGCAGCTGCCAGTGCGGTAATGCTCAAACCTTTGATCAACCCATAATTCATAAATTATCTCCAGTACTGCAGTTCAATAAACTCGTTGGCCAACTTTGTTGGTATGATGTCGGTCTTCCTATACCCTCTGGCGGAGTCCGAGCCTGGAAATACAACGCTGGGGGTTGGTCAAAGGTTCCTGTTGGTCGTGTTACAAAATGTACAGGTGGCCATTCGTTATCAGCGGATGGCGTCACGCATGCCGGAGTATTTCTGGTATAAGCTTTCGCTTTTTATGAATGTTCATGGGTTAGTATTTTGGTGTTGATACCTTTCAGAAAGCCTGCAAAACCAGCACGGTTCGAAAAACTGGTCCGGCCCCATCTGGACGCCATGTACCGTTTCGCCTACAGGTTGTCGGGCCAGCAGCAGGATGCCGAGGATCTGGTTCAGGATGTCATCGTCAAACTCTACCCTCGCCTGGAAGAACTTGAAGGCATCGAGCAGTTGCGGCCCTGGCTGAACCGGGTGCTTTACCGGCACTTCATTGACCAGGTACGACGTAAAGGTCGTCGGGCCGACCGGCCAGTGAGTGATGTGGCTGAACCGGAGCAGCAGGCAACGTTTCTTGACTCCTACGCAGCGGATATGCCGGAGCTGACTGAACAGATCAGTATCGAGCGCCTGAAGCCGATCATGGACTCGGTTATTCAGGAACTGTCCCCGGACCTTCGCACACTGATGTTGCTGCACGATGTGGACGGCTGGAATCAGGAAGATATAGCACGGGTGCTTGAAATACCGGTTGGTACCGTAAAATCGCGGGTTCATCGTTGCCGTGCCGCGCTCCGGAAAAAACTGCTTGAGAAACCGGAACTTTTTCAGCAGACCGGGCGTGTGGAACAATGAGGTGATGGATATGTCGTGTAGCGAGTGCAAAAACAACCTGCGTTCCTGGGCCAGGAACGAACTTTCTGCGGCGCAGGTCAGCCGCATTGAGCAGCATATTGCCGGGTGTAAAGCCTGTGCCATCGCCGCGTACAACGAGCGGGCCATTTTCGACTCGTTGCACGACACCCAGGCAGTGCCTGCTCCATCGTCCGGTTTCGAGGAAAGGGTTCTGGGCGCAGCCACGGGAAAGCATGGGTTGGGCCGCAAGGGGGCTCACGGCCACGGCTGGAGTACACCCGTAGCCGGGGGTGCCGTCGCCGCTGCGCTGGTGATTGGTATCGCACTGGGTTTTGGCTGGAAGTCTGCCCCTGGGCCAGACAGCGAGATGGCGCTCTCCGGTGCAGAGCAGGCGGCCAGCGGCCAGGTTCCTTTCGCTGAGCCTGTTGCCCGCAATGTCCGCCTTGCGTTCAGCTCCAGGGAAGCGCTGGAGGGCGTTACCCTGACAGTGGAGCTGCCCCCGCACGTTGAGGCCGCAAGGTACCCTGGCCATCAAAAGCTGAGTTGGAAAGTAGATCTGGATAAAGGCGAGAATGTGGTGAACCTGCCCCTCAACATACTGTTTCCCGGTGAAGGCGAACTGGTGGCTCATCTCGACGATGGCCGTAGAACAAAGACATTCCGCACCAGTCTTGATGGTGAATCAGGAAGTGGCAAGCAGGAGCCTTCATCATGACCCCAGTTTTCTGGCGCAGTGTTGCTGTCTGCGGTTGTCTGGGAGTGTTGCTGGCAACACCCGTGGTGGCCGTCGCCAATGACGATCTGGATGTGACTATGCGAATGGTCAGCGACGATAACGACCTGACGGAATCTGTCGTTCGTGAGATTGAGCTGAGCGAGCCGGTTGCCCTTGAGCGTCGTAACGGCGAAGCGGGCAAACCCCCTGGTACACCCGGTGCGGAACGTGGCCTCGAAAAATCCCGCGATGCCCGGGACAGGGGGCGCGATGCGGCAAGGTCTGCGGCAGAGCGAGCAAAGGACGTCCGCGAACGGAATGAGCAGCGTGGGCGCCCTGATCGGCCAGAGCCCCCCGGTGCCGCCGAGCGGCCTGAGCGGCCAGACCCTCCCGGCGCCTCTAACCGGCCCGAGCGACCAGACCCTCCCGGAGCGTCCAACCGACCTTAGAAGCCCGAGTCACCCCGACGCGGGCACCTGTCATCATCGTAATGTGCCACCCCTGCGACGAATCACATAGTCCCTTGCTATACTCCCGGTCTTATTTACCTTACATCGTCATCTCCGGAGTCAGGCTTGCGGCCCTCAAAGTTAGCCACATTTCTTATTGCCCTGATGATTCTGGCCCGCGTTTCAGTGGCAGAAGAGCCAGTTGGTAACCCGGATTTCGAAGCCGGCGTGGCGGCATTTGGCGCGGGTGAACTGACGGTTGCCCGTACGCATTTCGAGAAGGCCAGGGCCGACGGTCTGAATACCCCATCCCTGCTTTATAATCTCGGTGTTGTCTACTTCCGTCTCGGGCAGCAGGGTTCTGCTGAAGCTGTTTTTCTGGAACTGCTGGATACCCCTCATGCTCCTTTGGCCCGTTATAACCTTGGTCTTGTCAAGCAGGAGATGGGGCAGGACGAGGCGGCGCGAGAGTGGTTCGAGCGGGCTGCCGGCCCGGACTCGCCGGAAAAAGTGCGGGTTCTGGCCTTGCGTCAGCTTGATGAGAACAAATCTGACCGCTTTGATCATATCAGTGGCAGTGGGTATCTCCTGGCGGCCGGCGGCTATGATGACAACATCGCCGGGACACCGGACGATGCTTCAAGTAATCAGTCCGGCGGTTTTGCCGACCTCTTGGCTGTGGGCAGCGCCCGCTTGGGCAATGAAGGTTTTGGCCTGCATGGTGTCGCCTATACTCGCCAATATCCCGACCATTCTGAATTCGACAACAGCTACCTCAGTACCGGCGCGTCCTGGCTGACCGGTGTCGGTGCAGGCGAATTAACGTCCACCCTGAGCCTTGCGGGTTCCTGGTTCGGGGGCGATGTTCTTGAACGAGAGGTTCGCCTCGAGGCTGTTTATCGCCCTGACCAATGTCTTTTCGCGTCTCTGATTAGGGGGATTGACTGCAGTGCCGACGGGTCGATCTCCACTATCCGGGGAGGCTCCGATTTCAGCGCCTACGATGGGGAAATGGTGCGCCTGGGTGCCAGTACCAGCAAGAGTTCAGGAAATTGGCTGTTCCGAGGGCGGTACCAGCTTGAGGTTAATGACCGCAAGGACCTGACAACCCAACAGGAATTTTTCAGTGTGTCGCCGTTACGCAACCTGGTATCCGCTGAAGCTCGCTATTACGTGTCTGGCCGGTTATCCGTGGGTGCCCGCGGCGACATCCGCCATTCGCGTTATCAGGATGACTACCGCCTGGTCTCTGATGGAGATGTGGTTTCCGAGCGCCGGACAGACAATCGCTTCCGGGGAATGCTGCTGGCCGAATACCGGCTGGCTGGCCCATGGCTGATGCTGGCGGAGTGGAGCATGCTCAATAATCACAGCACCCTTGAGCGGTATGACTACAGCCGCCGTGAAGTGATGGTTGGTGTGGAAATGGGGTTCTGATGTCATGGCCGGGCGTCTGTTCCCGGCCATGATGTTGGGCATCAGAGGCCGGCGTTTCTGAGCCGGTTAGCCTGCTGCAGGTACACGGTTTTCGGGTCGGTCTCGAACAGGCTGTGCAGGCCCAGCGCCTGGTTCACCTCGTCAAGATGGTTCATGAAATAATTGTCGCGAATAACCTTTCCAAAATGGTTGCTGCAACGGCCGACCAGGCCGTCATTGGCACTGAAGCCGAATGCCAGGCTTGTCGTGCCCAGCAGCGCATCTGACGGGTCAAGCACATTGGTCAGAACGCCGGTCCCGCCCCAGGAATAGAAACGCACCCCGTTGGCCGAATGGGATCCTTCACCACAAGCGGTGCCTGGAATGCCCGCTGGGGCAAAATTATTGAATTGCGCGCTGCCCTGGGTGGTCAGGGAGTACAGGCTGGAGCTCAGGTCCTGGTTATAACCGCCGCCAGACAGCAGGTCGATCAGGCCGCCAAGCGCGTTACCCAGTGAAGCAGCCAGACTCTCGGCCGGGGAACCGTAGATCAGGTCGGCAACCGGCGAGCCTTTGTGAGGTGAGCCCACCGATGTGACGGAGGCCACCAGGTCAGGCCGCACTCTGGCGATATACCGTGCCGTTGGCCCGCCATGGCTGTGGCCGATCAGGTTTACCTTGCCGTGAATGGCCGCGATTGACGCAATCTGGGGAAGGAGTGCCTCGCCCCTGGCAATGGTGCTGTCCAGGGCGGGTACCTGGGTGGTGTAAACATCAGCGCCGTATTTGCGCAGGTCTTCGGCGATGCCATACCAGTAATCCACGCCGGCGATCGAATCGAAGCCGAACATGCCGTGAACCAGCACCACGGGATAGCGGGTGTCGGTGTAGTCGGATGGGGTGGAGTCCCACCACCAGGCCATTGTTGGCGCTGACCATGCCAGCACAAGCAGCATGGTGAATGCCTTGATCCATTGTTTCATTGTTGCACCTACAGTTTGCTGTTGTATTTGTTGTCAAACTGCGGCTCGACCTAACAGGTTTTGCCGATACCTGGCTTGCAGGACATCCGGGGCAATTGTGTGGTGCCTCCCTGCGCTGACGTCTTTTTGTTTGTTAGATAGTCGCAGTCAGTGCATCTCTTTGTATGAGATTTGCACATAATTCGGTCAGGCAGAGGGGTAAGTCAACGGCAGGAAGGGTCGCGATGATGGCGTTGCTGTCAAACTGTGACGCGGTTCATGGGTGTGGCCCCGAAAGACATGTTTTGAGGAGAGACTTCCGGGCCGATGCCCGGAAGTCTCTCCTGGGTTGCCGGATTCAGAGCGTGGCCATAACCCGCCGTGCCGCTTCAATGGTCTGGTAAATGTCGTCATCCGTCAGTGCAGCGCTGGTGAAGCCGGCTTCAAAGGCCGACGGGGCCAGGTAGACTCCTTCCTTGAGCATGCCCTGGAAGAATTTTTTGAATCGTTCCACGTCGCAGGCCATTACCTGGTCGAAGCGCGTAATATGGGGCGCATCGGTAAAGAAGAACCCGAACATGGCCCCGGCGCTTTGCACGGCAAGGGGAATACCCGTGCTGTCTGCGGCTTCTTTCAGCCCGTCACGAACGGCATTGGTTTTTGCCGTCAGCCGATCATGAAAGCCCGGCTCGGAAATCGCGTTCAGCGTGGCCAGCCCCGCGCACATTGCCAGCGGATTTCCACTGAGTGTGCCCGCCTGGTAGACCGGGCCCAGAGGCGAAATATGTTCCATGATTTCCCTCTTGCCTCCGAAGGCGCCCACCGGCAGGCCACCACCGATCACCTTGCCCAGGGCAGTCAGGTCCGGGGTCACGCCATAAAATCCCTGGGCGCCACCGAGAGCCACGCGGAAGCCGGTCATTACCTCGTCGAAAATCAGTACCGTGCCATGCTCGTCGCACACTTCCCGCAGGCCTTCCAGGAAACCCGGTACTGGAGGGACGCAGTTCATATTTCCGGCGACCGGCTCAACGATGATGGCGGCAATGTCATCGCCCATTTTTGCGAAGGTTTCCCGCACGCTCTCGATATCGTTGAATGTCAGGGTCAGCGTGTGTTCTGCAAGGCTGGCAGGAATGCCCGGGGAGTTGGGCACACCCAGGGTCAGGGCACCGGAACCGGCTTTCACCAACAGGGAGTCCACATGGCCGTGATAGCAGCCTTCGAACTTCACGATCTTGTCGCGGCCGGTATAACCCCGTGCCAGGCGCACCGCGCTCATGGTGGCTTCGGTGCCGGAGTTCACCATTCGCACCAGGTCGATGGACGGCACCAGCTCACAGACCTTCTTTGCCATTTCTGTTTCCAGGGCGGTAGGGGCGCCATAGCCGATCCCCTGGTCCACCTGGGCGTGCAAGGCGTCCTTGATGGCCTGGTTGCCGTGGCCGAGAATCATCGGGCCCCAGGAGCCGATGTAATCGATGTAGCGGCGGTCGTCTTCGTCGAACAGGTAAGCGCCTTCAGCGTGCTTGAAAAACAGCGGTGTACCGCCGACTCCCTTGAAGGCTCTGACCGGGGAGTTGACCCCTCCGGGGATGTATTTCTGAGCCTCGGCAAATAGGGTTTCGGACTGGGTCATGGTTCAGGACTCCTGATGGTCGGAAGATGAGAAAAGTGGATGATGTGCTGCAAACAGCCGGGTGAACCGGCGTGCACGTTCTTCAATGGATGCCAGGTCGCCGTCGAATAGTCCGCCAACAACCGCCAGCAGATCCGCACCGGCTCGAATCAGGGCTTCGCCGTTGTCAGTGGTAATCCCGCCTATGGCGGTTATCGGCTTGCCGAATTGCCGGGCCCGGGCCAGCACCGCGGTGTCCGCCGCGGGGGCGTCCGGCTTTGTGTTTGAATGGAAGAAACGGCCGAATGCCAGATAATCAGCGCTGTCACGATCCGCGCTGATCGCGAGTGCCATATCAGCATGGCAGGTTGCTCCTATGATCGCATGTTCACCGAGCTGTTGTCTGGCGTTAGCGAGGGAGCTGTCCGATTGCCCCAAATGCACACCCGCGGCACCGCAGCGGCGGGCCAGTTCCGGGTCGTCGTTGATGATCAGTGGTACCCGTGCACTGTTGCACAAGGCCACCAGATCCGTGGCCTGACGGAGCCGCTCTGGTTGTGGGGCGCTTTTTTCACGGTACTGAACCAGTACGGCCCCTCCGCGCAGGGCCGCTTCCACCGCAGCGAGAAGCTTGTCAGCCGGTAACAGCTGGCTGTCGGTGATGGCATAAAGGCCTGGCCGAAGTCCTTTGGATGTGGCGCCGGCACTCAATTTTCCCATGGGATGCCCCGGTCTGGTACAGGTTGCCCCTTACCGACTTTCAGAGCGTGCCGTATAGCCCTCAGCACGTAATTCTGGGCCTGGGCGATGGATGCTCGGGCTGAAAGCCCGGAAGCTCTTCCGGCAGCGATGGAGGCTGCCAGGGTGCAGCCGGTACCGTGGTATTCGCCGCCTATCCGCTCGATGTAGAAGTGCAGGGGCTCCTGGTTGCGGTAATACAGCGAGTTGATGATTTCGTTGCCTTCGCCATGACCGCCGGTTGCCAGAACCGACTTACAGCCGGCTTCCAGAAGGTTGTGGGCGGCCCGGGCCGCGTCTTCGTCATCGCCAAGCAAAGCCAGCTCAACACCGTTTGGCGTAATGATTTCTGCGTGCCGGAACAGGCGCTCCTTCATCCGGGCAATCAGGGCCTCATCCGCCAGGTCACCACCACCGGCGGCCTTTATAACCGGGTCTGTAATCAGTGGAATGTCGGGATGGTCAGATAGAAAATCTACCAGTATATCCACCACAGCAGCATTGCCGAGAGCCCCGGTTTTTATGGCATGGATGGGGGAGTCGGCCGCCAGGCACTCGAGCTGCTGGCGGATAATCTCCGGGTCTGTCGCAGTGGCATTGTAGACATTCCGGGTGTCCTGCACGGTCAGGCAGGAAAGCACCGGCAAGGGATGGCAACCCAGTGCGGTAACGGCCTGGATGTCTGCCTGAACCCCGGCTCCCCCTGAGGGGTCAAGGCCGGAAACAATCAGGACATGAGGGCGGCTATGCAGTTTGATGGTCAGGCTCCTCAGAATGGTTTAACAACAGCGAGAATAACAACGGCCACCAGCACCAGAACCGGTATCTCGTTGAACCAGCGATAGAATATGTGGCTACGGGTGTTGTTGTCATCGCGGAACACTTTCACCAGGTGGCCGCAGTAGAAATGGTACCCAATCAACAGAACCACCAGTAGCAATTTGGCATGCAGCCAGCCCTGGCTCATGTAACCCTGAACATTGTAACCGATGAGCCAGGCCCCAAAAATGACCGTCGCTACCATGGATGGGGTGGTGATCCCCCGATAGAGTTTGCGCTCCATAATCTTGAAGCGTTCCCGCCCGGGTTCGTCCTCACATGCGGCGTGGTAGACAAACAGCCGGGGCAGATAAAAAATGCCGGCGAACCAGCACACTATTGAAATAATATGCAGGGCTTTGACCCAAAGCATTGGTTAACTCCGTCGGTATTGGTAGTAGCTTTCGATATCGGATTTCAGTACCACGCCGTAGACGCGCTGAATCATCGGGGCAACGTGGCGCTGAACATAAAGGGCTTCTACGCTGGTGTGCTCAAACTCGTTCAGTGCCTCTTCCAGCGTGGCCTGGTATTGCACTGGGGCAATATCCCGGCGATTCGCGGGAATGTCCATAAGGTCCACCTGTTCCGGAGCTGCCTCTTCGTCTTCCTGCTCACGGCTGGCCGAGGGTTTGGTATCTTCCAGGTAGCGCGCGAGGTCCACGGCAGGCAGAAGGGCGGTGGGTCCGTTACTGCCTTCCACTACCAGCCATTTGGGCTCGGATTTCAGAATCTTGCCAGCCTCTTCCCTGGAGAGAAAGCGTTCGGTGCGAAGAATACTCCTGTCCATGATGGCCCCAACGGAAACCCGCCGCAGCGCCTGGATCACCGGGGAGTTCTGGTAGCTCAGCCCCTGGCTTTTGAGAATGGTCAGGAACAGCGATTTCTTGCCAAAAGCCTCACTGGTCACCAGGCTCGCCGTGGTAATCACCAACATGCCCGGCAGGATGATGTTCGGGTTCCTGGTCAGCTCCATCAGAGCCATCAGGGCTGCAAGCGGCGCCTGCAGCACGGCTCCCATCATGGCGCCCATGCCCAGCATCGCATAGAAACCTACGGATGAGGCTGTATCCGGGAAAATCTGAGCGCCAATCAGGCCCATGGCGCCGCCCAGTGTAGCCCCCATAAACAGTGTAGGGCCAATCACCCCGCTGGGCATGCCGAGACCAATCGTCACGGATGTAATGAGCAGCTTTGCAATGCCGGCACCGAGCAGAAGCCAGAACGGCAGTTGATTATCGAGAGTGAACTGGACTGTGTCGTATCCGATCCCCATGACTTCCGGCACCACCATCGCAAACGGAACCATGAGAAGCCCTGCCACGGTCAGCCGCAGCAATACCGGGCGATGATGGTGGCGTCCGGTCGTGTCCACCAGCTGTATGAACGCCGCCGCAGCCACTCCGATAATAATGGCGATCGCGATAATCCATGGGATCTCCAGCAGTGAGTTCATGGTCAACGGTGGTACGCTGAAGGCAACCTCGGACCCGTACATGGCCTGGCTCACCACGGCAGCTGATACGGAAGCCAGGATGATAGGCGTGAAGCCGGCGATGGTATATTCCATCATCACCACTTCCATGGCGAAGATAACGCCGGAAATCGGCGTGTTGAATGACGCAGAGATGGCAGCAGCGCAACCGCAGGCGACCAGCGTGCGAATGCTGTTGTTGGGCAGTCTCATCCACTGGCCCATGAGGCTCGAAAAGGCGGCGCCAAGATGGACCGCCGGGCCCTCCCGGCCCGCCGACTGACCGGTGACCACCGTGCTGACCCCCGTTATAAACTGGACCAGGGCACTGCGCATGGAAATATATCCCTGATGATAGTTGAGGCGTTCCATCACGTGCACAATGCCGACCTTGCGGTCATGAGTGGCAAGATTGTGCATCAGCAGCCCGAGCCCGACGGCGCCCCCGAGGGGAAGAATTGCCCGGGTGAGAATGTCCAGTTCTTCAAAGGATTCCGAACCTTCGCCCGGCAGGAAGTATTCCAGCGGCCATTCGATGGCCAGCCGGAAAAGCAGGATCACGCCACCCGTAACCAACCCGGACAGCAGGCCAAGAACCGCCAGTTGTGGCAGTGCATCCACACCGGATAACCGGCGGCGGAAAACTGGGATCAGGTTCGCGGTAGTCTTGTGCCAGAGTTTACGCATGAACGCCGGGTTTCCGGATGTGAGTGGTTTCCTGACGATATTGTAACCGGCGCTGATGGGGCTGCAATAAGTCATTGGTTTATCATGTTAGACTATAGGGCTTTCGGGAACCTGATTTGTAGCTGGAGTAACTGGTGATAAAAGTAGGCATTGTAGGTGGAACCGGTTATACCGGTGTTGAGCTTCTGAGAATCCTGGCGGTTCACCCGGAAGTAACCGTGAGCTGTATTACATCACGCTCTGAGGCGGGCATGCCGGTGGCCGACATGTATCCGAACCTGCGTGGCCATTACGACCTGGCGTTTTCAGAGCCTGCTCTCGAAACCCTGACTGCCTGCGACCTCGTTTTCTTTGCGACCCCCCATGGCGTGGCAATGCGAATGATGCCGGAATTGATGGCTGCAGGTACGCGCGTAGTGGATCTTTCAGCAGATTTCCGACTGAAGGATCTGGATGTCTGGGCCAGCTGGTACGGCATGCCCCACGAGAGTCCCGAGTGGGCAGAAAAGGCGGTTTATGGCCTGCCGGAAGTAGTGAGGGAAGAGATTCGCACCGCCCAGTTGGTCGCCAATCCCGGCTGTTATCCGACAGCGGTTCAGTTGGGTTTTCTGCCTTTGCTGGAAAGCGGGCTGGTTGATCCGTCACGACTGATTGCCGATGCCAAGTCAGGTGCCAGTGGCGCCGGGCGCCAGGGCAAGATCGGTATGTTGCATGGTGAGGTGGGCGAAAGCTTCAAAGCCTACGGCGCATCTGGCCACCGGCATCTTCCGGAAATTCGACAGGGGCTGTCCCAGGCGGCCGGTAGCGATGTTGGTGTAACCTTTGTTCCCCACCTGATTCCCATGATCCGGGGCATTGAAGCCACGCTGTATGCGGAGCTGCATAACCCTGCGGATTTTGATCGTTTGCAGGCGCTCTACGAAGAGCGGTTCCGGGATGAGCCATTTGTGGATGTGATGCCCTTTGGCAGCCACCCCGAAACCCGCAGTGTTCGAGGTGCCAACCATTGCCGCATGGCGCTCCACCGGCAGGAACAGAGCAATATTGTTATCGTTTCATCGGTTATCGATAACCTGGTTAAAGGAGCAGCGGGCCAGGCCATCCAGAACATGAATATCATGTTCGGTCTGCAGGAAACCATGGGGCTGGAAGCGCCCGCGTTGCTGCCATAGGTCCGTCCGGTGAGTGAACCCAGAAAACCCGCTGAAGAATACGTTGTAATTCGCCACCGCCCGGGCTATCGGCTTCGCCGTACGCTGATTCTGCTGGCATTTTCGATAACTGCCGCGGTGCTCGGTTACATCACGGGCATGGCCCAGGGTGGGTTCCGGTTTTCGACGGCCGAAGAATCCCGTGATCGTCTAGAAGAGCAGGTCGAGCAACTTCGGGATCAGAACAGGGAGGCCAGCCAGCAACTTGTTAACCTTGAGCGGGGGCGAACCATCGACGCCCAGGCCCTGAACCAGGCACGCAGGACCATTGTGGCGCTGGAAACACAGATTGCGTCACTGAAAGCCGACCTGACATTCTATAAAAACATTATGGCACCTTCGGAAACCAGCAAAGGGCTGCAGGTTGATCGCCTGGCTATGCAAAGCGCGAGACAGGAGGGCACCTACAATTTCAAACTAGTGTTAACCCAGGTGGGCGATAACAAGAGCTATATTGCGGGGGTGGTTGCTGTGAACGTTATCGGCATACGCAATGAAGAGAAAGAAGTTATCGCCCTGCGGGATCTTTCCGAAGATATTGATGATCTTGGGGTTCGATTCCGCTTCCGGTATTTCCAGGATATTGAAGGTCTGCTGCGGCTACCGGATGGCTTTGAACCCCTTGAGCTTCAGGTGGTGGCCCGTGCCGAAGGCAGTAAATCGTCCCAGGCGGAACGTACATTTGACTGGGATGAACTAACGGAGAACTGACATGCTTGGCAAGAAGAAACAGAAACCCCGCCGCCCCAGCGGGAACTTTGACACCCTCGTTTCATCCCGCACCACGGTGGAGGGGGATGTACATTTCTCCGGCGGGCTTCACGTCGACGGGACCATACGTGGCCGAGTGGTTGCGGAAGAGGGCGGCGATGCCGTGCTCAGGGTCTCTGAAGTGGGCTCTGTAGAAGGCGATATCGTAGCCCCTCACGTCATAATCAACGGCACAGTGCATGGGGATGTCTACGCCTCCACACACCTTGAACTGGCCGAGAAAGCCTCCATCCACGGTAACGTCTATTACAATCTGATCGAGATGGCCATGGGAGCCTCGGTGAACGGCAGCCTGGTTCACCAGAACGAACCGGTTGGCCTGCTTGGCCGAGACAAGCAGCAGCCACGAGCAGGGGTAGCTGACGAAAACAAAGCTGAAGGCTCCGGAGCTGCAGCTGCACCCGACAAGGAATAGTTGATTGTTTTAGTCAGGAATACGATAATCAGGTCAGATTTTTTCGTGGCAAACCGGAGGCGGACTTGAGTGTAGTTCAGCAACAGGCAATCACACCGGTATTTTTCAGTGACAGCGCGGTGGCCAAAGTGCGTGATCTTGTTGAGGAAGAGGGTAACTCTGACCTCAAGCTTCGCGTGTTTGTAACCGGTGGCGGCTGCTCTGGTTTTCAGTACGGATTCTCGTTTGACGAAGCTCAGGACGACGAAGACACTGTTATTGAAAAGGATGGTGTGATGTTGCTGGTGGACCCCATGAGCTACCAGTATCTGGTCGGGGCAACCGTGGATTATCAGGAAGGGCTCCAGGGTTCGCAGTTCGTCGTGCAGAACCCCAACGCGAGTTCAACGTGTGGCTGCGGCAGCTCCTTCTCCATCTGATTGCCTTTCAGGTGTATCAGATCAGGCGTAATAGACTGCGCCCAGAATTCTCTCTCCGCTTGCTCCCGTTACTTCTGGCAGGTTTCCCGGTTTTCTGGCCAGTGTCTGGCTCGCCAGCCAGGCAAACGCCGCGGGCTCTACCCATTGTGGGTCCAGGCCCAGCTCTGCGGTAGAAGCGATGCGTAAAGGGCTGCAGGTTCGTTGAAGTTCCCGCATAAGTACCTTGTTTCTGGCTCCCCCACCGCATACGAAGATCGTCATCCCCGGGGAAGGTGGTATCTGCTGCGCGACGGTGACGGCAGTCAGTTCCAGCAGGGTCCTCTGCACATCTGCGCCGGACAGGTCCGGATGCCGGTTCAGGAGTACCTTTAACCACTCCAGATTAAACCTTTCCGTGCCGGTGCTTTTCGGTGGTTGCCGCAAAAAATAGGCCTCGGAAAGCATGTCTCCCAGCAGGCTCTGGTCAACAATGCCTTCATCCGCCCAGGCGCCATCCTTGTCGTAAGCGCGGCCGGTCTGGTCCAGGCACCAGGCATCCATCAGTGCATTGGCAGGTCCGGTATCGAAACCGGTAACGGGCGCCTTATGCCCAGCGGGCAGGTGGGTGATATTGGCAATGCCGCCAAGATTTAGAATGCAGCGGTCCTCTCCTGTAGCACTGAAGAATGCTCTGTGGAAGGCTGGCACCAGCGGCGCGCCCTGTCCTCCCGCCGCAAGATCACGACGTCGGAAGTCAGCAACGGTGGTTATGCCGGTACGTTCTGCAATGAGGGAAGGGTCGCCAATCTGGATTGAAAAAGGCTCTGAGCCGTCTGGCTGATGTCGGAGCGTCTGCCCGTGGCTGCCGATGGCCACAATCGAGGAAGGGGGAAGGCCCGCCTTTTCTCTGACACTGCTGGCCGCCAGGGCAAACAGGGAGCCGGTAGTGTGGTCCAGTTCTCCAAGGTCATCAGGAGTGCCGCGGTTCTGGCTGAGGTTGGCAAGGCGCTGACGGATGTCGTCCGGGTAGTCGGTAGTGTGAGTGGCGTGAATCCGGATTTGTCGGTCCTCGAACGACACCAGTATGGCATCAATGCCATCCATACTGGTGCCGGACATGAGTCCTATCCAGGCTTCCATGCCTTATTCTTCTGCGGCCAGCGCCAGTTGCTGGTAATCCTGGCGGAACAGCTCGAACTTTGCCACCTGCTGGTCGGCGTGTTTTTTGAAGCGGGCCATTTCAGTCTGCGGTACCGGTTTGGCATCGGGAAGTTTCACCGTCCGGGAGTTTCTTGGCGATCCATTTACCCGGAACTCATAATGAAGATGGGGGCCGGTTACCATACCGGATGACCCCACGTGGCCGATGGTGTCGCCCTGTTTTACCCGTGTTCCGGTTTTTATGCCTTTGCCAAGACGGCTCATGTGGGCATAGAGGGTGGTGATGTTGTCACCGTGCTTGAGAATAACGGTGCGTCCATAACCGCCTTTCCAGCCGGCAAACTGAACCCGGCCGTGACCGGCTGCCTTGATCGGAGTTCCCGGAGGCGCGGCGTAGTCTGTGCCTTCGTGAGGGCGAACCACGTCCAGTACAGGGTGGCGGCGCTGCAGGTTAAATGAGGACGAAACACGCGCGTTGATGGGGGTTCTCAGGAACGCCTTGCGCATACTGCTGCCGTCGGGGCTGTAGTAATCGGTGTCGCCATTGCTGTCGGTGTACTGCAGGGCAATGACATCCTTGCCCCGGTTAACGAAGCGGGCGGAGATAATATTGCCGGTGTCGAACTTTTCGCCGTCCAGGTAAAGCTCTTCGTAAACCACTTCAAACCGGTCTCCCTTACGCACATCGTAAACGAAGTCGATATTCCAGCCGAAGATGCCTGTCATTTCCATGGCCAGCCTGTCTGACATTCCGGCTTGCCGCGCAGCAACATAAAGCGAGCCGTCAATAACGCCGGAGGCAAAGGCCGGTTTTACGTCCGGTTCACGTACAACCGTCTCACCTTTAAAGCCGTCTTCGGTCTTTTCGACGCGGAGGGTCTCAAGCAGATTGCGCTGAAGGTCAATCGCTGTCAGTTCACCGGCGTCATCGGTGGCGAAGGAAATGGTTTCGCCCGCATAAAGCCGCTGAAGTTTGTCTGCCTCGCCGTCGCCATGAATAACCGACAGCATGATGCCATCATTGAATCCGGCTTTGCCGAAAAGGCCAGACAGAGTATCGCCGGGCTTGATCTTGTACTCTTGCCATTGCAGCTCAGGCTCGCTGGCCTCCGCAACGGTAGCAGCAGTATCGAGTGCTTCGGTCAGCTCCGGTTTTTCTGTAACTGTGGCTGCCTCGGCATCAGGGATCGGCTTATCATCGCTCTTGGCCGGTTTGGCGGGCCGGCTGCCTGACTCGCTGACGGTGCCTTCATCAAGATCCAGTGCATAGGCCATTCTATTGGCTTCAACGTTGGCACTTGGGCTCATGAGGATCGCGGCGGCGACAACAACACTGGTCGCAGCGGCGATGGTAATATGTGTTTTAGGAAACATTTTCAGCACGTGTCGCATCCGTTTTGATCGGCATTCCGGTAGGTTGTACTACCTAATTAAAGCTGTTGTTCAGGTATATTCCAACAGATTACCGTATAAAATGGGCTCAGGACAGCTTCAAACATTACCGTTGCTGGCATTCAGGCCGGATTTCCAGGGCGAGGATTGCTATACTCCCCCGCCTTAAATACGCGGCCCTGTTTAAAATCTGAGCAGGAATACTTTAACAGGGAGGCCGGTAACGCACAGATTTCTTTTGTAGTGGTCTGTAACCGTCTTCCCGCCCAAATCATCAGAATTGAAGGTGTGTGGTTCATGGCATCAATTGATGAAGCACTGGCTGTCGTAAAGCGCGGCATGGATGAGCTGATTTCCGAAGAAGCGCTGATTGAAAAGCTCCGGGAGGGGCGTCCTCTCAGGATCAAGGCAGGGTTTGATCCCACAGCGCCTGATCTGCACCTGGGGCATACCGTGCTGATCAACAAGCTGCGCCAGTTTCAGGATCTTGGTCACGAAGTCATTTTCCTTATTGGGGACTTCACCGGCATGATCGGCGATCCCACTGGTAAAAGCGCGACGCGTCCACCTCTGACGGAGGCGCAGGTAGCCGAGAATGCCCTCAGCTATAAAGAACAGGTGTTCAAAATCCTGGATCCTGCGAAGACCCGCGTGGTTTTCAATTCCGACTGGATGAACAAGCTCTCTGCTGCAGACATGATTCGTCTGGCCGGGCAATACACGGTAGCGCGCATGCTGGAGCGAGACGACTTCACGAAGCGCTATCGCGCCGAACAGCCAATAGCTATCCATGAGTTTCTTTATCCGCTTGTGCAGGGCTATGACTCTGTGGCGCTCGAAGCAGATGTGGAGCTGGGCGGCACGGATCAGAAATTCAACCTTCTTATGGGGCGCATTCTTCAGCGCCATTACGGGCAGTCGCCACAGGTTGTCCTGACTATGCCGATACTGGAAGGGCTCGATGGCGTTCAGAAGATGTCGAAGTCTCTTGGTAACTATGTTGGGGTTAACGACTCTCCCGGGGAGATGTATACCAAGCTGCTCTCCATGCCGGATGATTTGCTGTGGCGTTATTTTGAGCTGTTGAGCTTCCGGCCGCTGGCGGACGTGGAGGAATTCCAGGCTGCGGTAAACAATGGTGCCAATCCCCAGGAGTACAAGAAGCTGCTGGCGGAAGAGATCATTACCCGGTTCCATGACGCCGAAGCGGCTGCAACGGCCCACAAGTCGGCGGGCAACCGGGTGGGGCTCGGAGAAATACCCGAGAACGTGCCTGAGGTTGAGGTTTCCCTGGCCGGGCGCGGCGAACTGCACATTGTATCATTGCTGAAAGAGGCAAATCTGGCCAGCAACGGTAAGGCCGCGAAAGACGTGTTTGCTCGCGGGGCGGTATATATAAATGGTGAGCAGGTAACGGATGAGCGGATGTTTGTAGCTGGCGATGATTGCGTCATCCAGGCAGGTAAAAAGAAGATTGCCCGCGTTTTGGTCAAGGATTGAACGGAATGCAGGGTTTTTGAGAAAATATCCAAAAGCTCGTTGACACCTCAAGTGAGCTCTGTAGAATACGCATCTCTTTCGAGGGACACGCCACTGAGGCGGGTCAGAAATTGAAAGGCAACCGTTTGAATTAATTGAAGATTTCAAGTTTTTAAATTCTTCAGAAAGCGGTTGACAAGGCGGTGATTCGATGTAGAATACGCGGCCTTGATCGGGATAGTTTGAAGCCCGAACGCTCTTTAAAAAGTTGACCAAGTAATTCGTGTGGGCGCTGGCCGAGGTATTTCGGATACGAAATATCAGGACAGTGACTCGTCGAAAATTGAGTTTTGTCTTGAGCAAGAATAGAGAATC
>NZ_VMHN01000005.1 GCF_008795955.1 Marinobacter denitrificans | reverse complement strand
CCTGTGCTTACCTGAAGGATGTGCTGACCCGCCTTCCGACGCAGAAGAACAACGCCATCGACGAGCTATTGCCCCACAACTGGAAGCCGGCTATACCTGACAAGGTGTGATGGGCGGACGCTTACAAAAGGATGACACCTGATGAGCTCTTTCCGAAAGAGGTTCAAAGTCACGTTAAAGTATGACGCGATAAAACGACAGTGCCGGGATTCGGCACCTATTAAAATAAAAGGTAAATCATTCTGTTAGCCAAAGTGGTTCCTGAATCAGTGATTCTGCCAACCATCCTCCCGCCTCTACCGAACATCAGGAAGCTGCTTTCGTGTCTGGCGGAGCTCCGAACTTGACTAACTCCAGACGCCTGAGCACGAACGCCAATACTACGCCAAAACAACCAACAAAAGGAAAAACCCACCGGCCAGTGTCCCAACCACCGAATTCAGCAACGACCGCTGCGATTGCCGGAGGACCAAGTAGAATGCCAACATTTATGCACTGGACAACAATACCATTACCAAAAGCGACTTCCGATGCATCGCGGGCATGAACTGGAATACCAGCCATCACGGTACCGGGAATAGTGCCGCCTGCTATTGATGCAGCGATCGCAGCAAACATTCTCAGTTCTGGTTGAATGTCCGAGGAGAACACCACGAAACCAAAGCCGGAGATTAAAACCTGCCCGGCAGCAATAACCTGCCACCGGGTAAATCCGACAGACGCCAGGTAAGGGGCTGCCAGGTTTCCCAAAGCATTTGCGAGCATGACCAGACCTGTCAGCAGTGCAGCCTGGTTCAGGGAAAACTCCATATAGCTGACTGCGAAGGAAGGTAACCAGGTGCCGATCATGAACCATTGGGAAGAGTATATTGCGAAAGCACCACCCATGACCCAGTGCCCGGTTAGCTGGGTACTCTGCCGAAGTTGGCTCAACAACGACTGTTTGCCGGCTGGGGAAGGCTGCGTCTTTGGAAAAGCACTCTTCATACTCCAGGCAATAACCAATACACAAACAAGCAACCCCCCATTCACCCACCAAACAGTTTGCCACCCTCCTGTTGCGATAAGCATCGGTGTGAGGACGATCATACCGGCAACGCCAATGGGCATGTAGCATCCCCATATCGCCAGCGCTCGCCGCCGCCACTCTGGCGTTGCAGCGGCGGCAATAATGGATGGTGCAGATACGGCTATCAGAACAAAACCTACGCCCTCCAACAGTCGTGTTCCCAGCAACATCTCACCCGTGGTACTCAGCGCACCCAATACCGTGCCCACGACCGCTGCAAACAGACCAAGCAGCAACGTGTTTCCCACACCGGTTTTTGCTGCAAGCAGACCACTCACAAGTCCTAGTACGGCCGCCGCGCCATTAATAGAGGCTGACAACCAACCCGCCTGTACAAGCGACAGGTCAAAAGAGTTCCTCAATACGGGTAATGCAGAGGGCATCTTCCCGATTTGAGCGGCAATAACAATTCCTGCGGCCAAAGCAACCAGAAAAGCAATCAACCTTCTGTTTATAATAAGTGACACCTGAAAACCTCGCTTTAAATCCCCGTGGATATTAAGGGTCATAACTACTGGAGAACATCAGCCTTCGCATTTATCAGGCAACCTCTCGGTCTCTGGACAGCCAGGCCCCTCCCATCAGAAAAACGCCACTCACATAAAACACCAGCACCAAGCCTCCAGAGGCGCCCAACACCCCAAAAAATACGGGTGCAAGGAGTTGTGAAAACCGGTTAACTGCCAACCGCAGTCCAAGAACCTCTCCTGTTCTGTCTTTTGGTGAAGCGCTGTAGGTGGTTGATATCGACAATGGCTGCCCGCACCCAAGCCCCAACCCCATCAGCCCACTCAGCAGGCCGAGAACCCAAGTTTCCGTTGTCATGGGCATCAACAGAAAAGCAGCACCAGCGGTCAGAATTGATACGAAAAGAACAACATTTCGCCCGAACATGTCGCACAAACGAGCCAGGAGAAACCGCACCACAATCTGTGCAAATGCCTGAATGGAAATAATCCATCCAATGGTGGATCCCGAAAGACCCGCTTCGCTGGCGAACAATGGAAAATAAACAATGAAGATATCCCGGGAATAAAGCACGAGCGCGCTGGTCACCATGGCGCGGCGTATTGAAGGATTTTTCAGAAAATACAGGACGCTTGACTGCTTGACTAATGATTTTGTTCCACCCTTAATAGATGGAAGGAAGAACCCCAGAAGCACTGGAACGACTCCCGCAACACCCGCCACAAGAAAGGCTACCGCGTAGGAATACTGATCTGCGAGGTAGCCTCCGCACACCGGTCCGATAAGATTCCCGACGGATGCTGAAAGGGTGAATATCGCAAACTGATGATCCCGGTTTTCAACCGTGGTAATTTTTCCGATCAGATTCTGCACGGAAACCATACACAGTAGCTGGGAAACACCTACGATGATCTGGGTCAGATACAGGGCCCACAGCGACTGGATCGCAAAGGGAAGAATCAACCCGATGGCTATACCGGCAGAGCCTATTACTACTGGCAGCCGATCACCAATCACGTCAGAGAGCTTGCCCACATGCATCGCAAGCAACAACGGTAGCAATGCATACAACGACGCAAGCAGACCAACATCCAGCGTATTGGCTCCAAGGCTGGCGGCGTACAGTGAGATCATCGGGCGCGTAGCACTTAGCGTAAGATAAACGCCAAATGTGACGCCCAATACGACTTTGATAGTCATCCTGAAACTACCGCGGCATCAGCCAGACAAGGTATCGGGCACGTTGATCGCTTACGAATCAACGGCCTGACTTTCGAGAAAGGTTGTTGCGACTTTCTCAAGCCAGCGGGTATTGAAATTCCCCGTCACAAAGTCATCATTCACGATTACGTATTGCAGGAACGGGATGGTGGTATCGACACCTTCAATCTCAAATCCCGCAAGCGCTTGCTCCATCATGGCCAGAGCATCCTGCCGGTCTTTGCCGTGAACAATGAGCTTGCCAAGAAGCGAGTCATAGTAAGGCGGCATGAAGTATCCTTCAAAACCATGACTATCAAGACGGATGCCCGAACCGGAAGGTGGCCGCCAACGGCTGATGCGACCAGGAGAAGGCTGAAATCCTCGCAGAGGTGCTTCAGCGTTTATACGGCACTCGATAGAATGCCCTTCAACCTTGACCTCGCCCTGATTGATATCCAGTTTTTCCCCTGCCGCAATGCGCAATTGCTGAGCCACGATATCAACACCAGTGACCGCTTCCGTAATCGGATGCTCTACCTGAACCCGTGTGTTCATCTCCAGGAAGTAGAACTGCGAACGATCCATATCCACAATAAATTCCACGGTGCCAGCGCTTACGTAGCCAATATTTTTCGCCAGCGTTACAGCGGATTCGTGAATCTGTTGACGAAGCTTATCTGACAGACCTGGTGCAGGAGACTCTTCAACCATTTTCTGGTATCGGCGCTGTAACGAGCAGTCGCGCTCGCCCAGGTGAATGACGTTGCCATGGTTGTCAGCAAGAATCTGCACTTCAACGTGCCGAGCATTACCGATATACCTCTCCATAAACATAGCGCCATCACCGAATGCGGCCGCTGCCTCAGCTGAAGCTCCCTCGAATGCAGCTTTCAGTTTCTCAGTTGCATCAACAACCCTGATACCGCGGCCACCACCACCCGCGGCTGCCTTTAAGAGAATCGGATACCCCACCTGCTCCGCAGTTTCCAGGGCTTCATCCGCTGAATACAAACGCGCCGAACCTTCAGCCAACGGAACATTAAACTCTTTGGCCAGAGACCTTGCTTCAAGCTTGTTACCCATGCGACGGATATTTTCAGGCGTAGGCCCAATAAAGATAAGACCGTTCTCGTGACACAGTCGGGCGAATTCAGCATCCTCGGATAAAAAACCATAACCAGGGTGTATGGCATCGCATTCTGTTGCCAACGCCGTTGCGAGAATGGCTTGTCGGTTCAGGTAACTGTCCGTTGACCTTGCCGGACCAATACAGACGACTTTGTCTGCAAGGCGGGCCCCCATGGTTTCCCTGTCTGCAGAGGAAACGCCCAATACGGTCTCTATTGACAGTGCCTTACAGGCCCTTATAACGCGAACCGCGATCTCGCCACGATTTGCAACAAAGACTCTGGAAATACCCATTAACCAGCCCCCCCGTCAGGCTCCACCATGAAAAGGGGTTGGCCATACTCGACCAGTTGGGAATCCTCAACACAGATTTCTACAATCCTGCCCTTCAGACCGGCCGAGACGCCATTAAACACTTTCATGACCTCAACAAGGCCGACGGTTGTGTCGGCATCAACCTCGGAGCCAACCTGGACAAAAGGTTCCGCACCTGGTTCCGGCGCCGCATAGAATACCCCGACTACCGGTGCCTCCACCGCAACCAGACTTGATGATGCAGTGGCGGCGGCCGAAGCCTGTGGCTGGGGCGCAACATTGCCAGGGGCTGGGCGCTGATCCTGTTTTTCAGTGTTCTGCTGAACCGCAGGAGTCGGGGCCACGGGAGCATCTGCCGCAACCGGTGCAGGTGCTTGCGCGACCTGCGGCAAGAAATTACCGGATTTGCTGACTGCTATCTTGGTATCGCCATACTCAAGCTGCAGCGAGTCAAAACTGGATTCCTCAACCAGCCGAAGAATGTGCAACACATCTTTTTCGGAAAGTGTCATATCAACAACCCTCTTGTTTCCGTATCAAGTCTAAAGCCTCCCGGAACGGGACGCACCCTGGAGATAGCACTGTTTTACTAGAGAAACGTTGTACCACCGTCTACCGTTAAGCTCTGTCCCGTCAAAAAGCTTGCATCGTCGGATGCCAGAAACAGGACAACGCCCGCAAGATCTTCAGGAGTTTCCCCCCGAGGTATCGACCGCATTCGAATCAGAGCCTCCCGCTGCTCTGGAGTTACCGTATCCCGCTCGATTTCAGTATCAGTCGCGCCTGGCAGGACAGAGTTGACGGTGATCCCGTATGGCCCCAATTCACGGGCGAGACTTCTGGAGAGGCCAATAACACCTGCCTTGGACGCCACATAGTGCACATACAGCGGCCGCCCCATATTCACTACAGCCGACGAGATATTGATGATTCTCCCCCAGCCTGATTCCCGCATAGGCGCGGCAGCGAATCGGCTGCAGAGGTAGACACCGGTGAGATTGACGTCAATCACCTTCCTCCACTCAGCCACCGGAATTTCATCATAGGGACGCATCTTGAGGGTCGAAAAGATGGAGGCGTTATTAACCAGTACATCAAGGCGCCCATAGTTTTCCACTACCTCGTCAATACCGGCGCATACGGACTCTTCATCAGCCACATCCATGGGCAACGCCATAGCCTCGCCAGAGCCAGCCCGGATGTCGTCAACAACCTGTTTGGCCGCAGGCTCGTTGATATCACTGACAATCACAATTGCACCGCTATCGGCAAACCGGTGAGCAAAGCATCGCCCCAGTCCCTGGCCAGCTCCGGTGATGAGCACTACTTTTTTATCAACATGAGCCATACGATCTCCCGATCAGAATAAACAGTCCACCTGCCTTGCAGACAGTACCCGGCATTTTTCACAGCAGACTGGGCAAATACGTTGCCAGTACGGGGAAAATAGCCAGCAAAACCATGCCAAACACAAATAACAGAACGAATGGCCAGGCCGCCCCATATACCTGCACAAGGGTCCCTTCCGTCCATGCACTCTTCAACGCAAATAACGTGTAACCGAAAGGTGGTGTCATACCTCCAACGGTGATGTTCACAAGGAAAAGCAGCCAGAACCACAGTGGATCAAAACCAAGAATCTCGATAATCGGTTTGTAGATCGGAATAATGATCAGCATCAACGCAATCTGATCAATGAACATACAGAGCACAAAAGGTAGCGCCATCAGAATGATGAGCATGATCCAGGGCGCATATTCCATGGCTGCGACCCATTCCGTAAGCGCACTGGCTCCGCCAGTAAAAGCCAATAACTGACTAAAAAGCTTGGAGCTGGCCATTATTATCAAGATCATCGCTGAAATCATTGCCGCCGAACCTAGGGAATCCGCCACCATCCTGTAATTCAGGCGTCGATAGATAGCCGCAGCGACCAAAGCTCCCACAACACCCATTGCACCAGCCTCATTCGGAGTCGCAATACCCATGAGGATGAAACCCATCACCGATATAATGATGATGGAAAACGGCAGCATCCTGACGACCGCCATCACCTTGTCCCTGGCAGTCACCTCCCGGTCAATGGTTTCGAATTCCGGTGTCAACTTTGGGTTGAAACGGATACGAATAAATGTATAGCCCAGAAACAGGCCAGCAAACATAAGGCCCGGAAGGATACCGGCAACCAGTAACCCTGCAATCGACACACTGGCAAGGGTGCCGATGATGATAACCAGGACACTAGGAGGCACCAGTGGGGCGAGGCTTGCGCCTGCCAGAATATTGCCAGCCGACAGTTTTGGATCATAGCCCCTGGCAATCATTCCCGGCAGCAGGGAACGGCCCAACATTGCCGCCACGCCCATTGCCGCACCGGACAGAGTGCTGAAAATTGTAGCCAGAGCGATTGAAAGGACATATTGCCGACCTCGTATATGCCCAATGAGTTCGTCCATTGAGCGGAACAATACGTCCACAGCATGGCTTCGGAACAGAATCTCCCCCATGAGGATAAACAGTGGAATAGTAACCAGCGATCCCGAGGTGGTGGTATCATAAAAACTGCTGGCAAGCATGCCAAAACCGGCCGGTCCAAGAAGTACAAACACGGCAATCAGGTTTACCAGCATGAAAGCCACAAATACCGGCATGCCGAGCAGCATAAACAGCAATAGTAGTCCTGCACCTGCCAGAACTGCGGGGATCCCCGTGATCATCAGTATTCCCCCGCGGGCTTTTTAACGCCACGGCCCGCCGCAGCCAGGCGCAGAAAATACAGCCCGGAATTAAACAGGCCATAACAGACGAGTGAGAAAAGTGTCCACTTGGGGATACTTACGGTACTGAGGGTGCCGGACCCACGCTCGTAGAGCGTCAGCGTTTCCACGTAAACAATGTACCCGAGACACAAACAGGCAGCTGCGCCAATAACATATCCTCCCCGGAGCATCACTTGCCGGCCCCTTTCAGGCAGTTGATCGTTCAGTACGGTTACCGCAACGTGACCACCGGCCCGTGTCAGCCAGGGCATAACAAGGAAAACGGTGATGAGCAGCAAAAACGACACGAAATCGCTGGCCCAACGTGTTGGGGCACCAAAAACGTAACGGGAAGCAACTTCATAGGAATAAATAACGACAATCGCGCCAAGCGCGAAGATGCCCAATTGATATAAAGTTCGTGACACAACATCATGCCACTGCAAAACACCCGCCAAAACCGAACTCTGTTTTATTGTCATAATTAAGGGTTCGCTTCAGTTCAAACATCTATTCAAAAAGGTTCGGCTTCGGTCCGGAGACACATACCCCGAAGCCGAACAAAGCGGTCGGACTCCCGATCAGGGTGCCATTCCCGCATCCGCAGCAAGTTCGCGAATTCGTTTCACAGCTTCAGGGCTTTGCTTCTCAGCAAGGTCCATTGCGCCCTGAAACCAGGCCTTGTCGACCTGAGCCTGCTGCTTCTCATTCAACTCGGTGATAGTCACGCCTTTCTCTTCAAGCGTGGCTTCCTCGGCAGCGACAATTTCATTGAATTTTTCCACCGCCTCTGATTCGTATTCTTCCGCCACTTTTGAAATCAGGTCACGCGTTTCCTCGTCAAGACTGTTCCATTTGTCCAGACTCATGAAAACCTCATGACCGACCTGTCCGAATGAAGGTCTCAGCATATAGTCCGCCACCTCATACAGGCGCAACCCTACAGGGCCAACGGTTGGCCATGCTGCACCGTCGACAACTCCACGCTCCAGAGCCGGGTATATTTCACTGGCAGACAAGACCACGGGGGAGGCGCCAAGCGCTTCAATGACCGGGTGGTAAATAGGGGTGCCACGAATCCGACGACCTTTAAGGCCGTTGTCAGGATCCAGGGCTTCACGAAGCATGATCGCATAGCCATTCATGTCATAAAGCACAGCAATGAGCTTGAGACCCCGCTCCTGATAACGCTCGTCCACATAATCCCAAATGCCGGATTCCCTGAGCTTGTCAGGACCACCAATCAGAGAGTCCAGAGACATGGCCACAGCGGTATCGTTGTAGTGATAGGCGCCATTGGTGAACAGCATGTCCATTAGTCCACGGGAAACCGGGTCCAGTTGTTCAAAGGGGGGGAAAGTTTCTGGCCCCGAAACCCGGGAGGTAATCTCGCCGTTCGACTCTTCTTCAAGGCGCTCCAGAAATCCTCCGAGGATCTGGCCAACCGGTTCATAGCTGTCATCCCAGCTACTCAGTACCCGGAATTGCTCAGCTGCCAGTACCTGGCTGAGTGTCAGGCTCATCACCAGAGACATACATAATGCAAATTTACGACACATACTTTTCTCCTTCAGGGATTGGTCTTGTTCTGTTTGTCGATACCCTAATTTTGAATAACTTGCCGTGTTGCTTCGCTCGAGCACGTAATCCACTGTTATTTTTTATACTGAACCGATTCCTCCGCAGCGTGAGCCATATGAAAGCCAATCGGTTTGTTTGCTTCCTCATAAAGATGCGCAAGCAAACCTGCCGTTCTCGCCAGGATCGGAATACCTTTGAGCGACTGAACCGGAAAGCCGACATCCAGCAGCACTGCAGGAATAGCAAAGGAAACGTTCATTACCAGATGTTTTCCCCACACTTTATCCACTGCTAATTGAAGGGCCCGTGTATACTGGCAATAGTCACCTGCGACACCGCGTTCTTCCGCCATGGACAGTAAACTTTCACAGCGAGGGTCCACCGGTTTGTGCAAGGGGTGTCCGAAACCGGGAAAGCGCCTACCCGAAGCCTTCACCGACTTTGCCTGTGACAGTGCCACGGGGCCGTGCTCCCCTCCTTCTTTGTGCCACCGCTCAACACCTTCCTTCAGCACCTGGCCAGCAGCTTCGGCAGTCCCCAGAACCGTGCTCCCGCACCCGAGAATTCCTGCCGCCACAGCGCCCTGAAGTGCTTCAGGCGCCGCAGCATAGGTCATACGGCTTGCCTGCACGCTAGGAGTTAATCCATGCTCAGCAATGGCAACCAGGGTGGCGTCTAGAAAATCACGCTGGATCTCTGTTGGCAGCTCCCCGGTTAGCGAAAGAAAGTAAAACTCGGTAAAGGAGATCTGCCCTATCAAATCCTTGCTCAGATTGCGACCGCGAATATGTATCGACGCCGCATCCGCCGTTGCAATTGAGCTTCGCGCTTCAGAGTGTCCGATTTTCATCACATAACCTTCGAATTGGCTTAGGCCTGTGGCGACTTACTCATGACTAATGAGAAATCCCCACCTTTCTGGACAGATACAAAGCCCCTGTCTTTCAATCGTGACAAGCTACCCACCAGTTCCACGATGGGTTGACGCGAACTGAGCCCTCCCTCTGACGAAGGACGCGACTGCCGTGCAACCTCAACAGCTTGCTCATCGATAAAGGCGCGAAGGATCAGTTCTTCGTCTGTCAGGCTTTCACCGTACTTACGACGCACTTCCGGTAAGGTGAGCTCCGGAAACTCTTTGCTGGCAAGTTCCTTGGCACGGTTTCTACTCAGGATCTTGTCTTTGACATCAGGGTCCATTACTTCGGTCGCTTCCTTACCGAACTGACCAAGCGCATAGTAGATGCACTCGTCGGTGACTTGCTCGTAGCGTCCGCCGGTCATCACATTGATCGCCGCTTGAGTACCAATGAACTGGGAGAGAGGCGTTACCATGATCGGAAAGCCAAAATCGGCCCTGACCCGCGCCGCCTCTTCAAGAGTCGCCTCCAGATGCCCCGACATACCGACTTTTGCCAACTGGTATTCAAGATTGGAAATCATGCCACCAGGAACCTGATGACTGTACAGACTCTCGTCGTACTCGAAAGGTGTACCGATTACAAAGCCGTGGCGTTTCGCGATCGTCGTGAAATGCTCCTCCACGGGCCTCAGCAATTCTTCCGAAACCAGTGTGTCGTGGCCAAGGGCACGGAGATTACTCGCAGTATTGAAAATCGACGGATTCGACGAACCGCTTGCCAACGGGGGCACGGCGGTATGCACATGA
This sequence comes from Marinobacter denitrificans, assembly GCF_008795955.1. Classification (GTDB taxonomy): domain Bacteria; phylum Pseudomonadota; class Gammaproteobacteria; order Pseudomonadales; family Oleiphilaceae; genus Marinobacter; species Marinobacter denitrificans. Next base: position 228,619 of record NZ_VMHN01000005.1, on the reverse strand, counting down.
GTGATGCCGAGTTTGACTGCCTCGATAACGTTCAGTGGCGCAAGCCCATTGTTGCAATGGACATGCAATTCAAGAACGATGTCCCCAATAACTGCCTGAATCTTGGGCAACAACTCACGGACTCGCTCCGGGGTAAGCAAACCACCCACATCCTTGAAGCAAAGACGATAGGGCTTCAGTTTCGCGGCAGCACGAGCGCGCTTCACGAAGTAGTCGTCGGTATGCCTCGGTGACACGGAGTAGATAATATTAACAACAGAATCCATTCCCATCCGCTTCAGCTCGTCGACTTCCTCACGGAGCTCCACAAAGTCGTTCCACGGATTGGAAATCCTCGCACAACTTATACCTTGGTCAATGACTTTCTGAACCATGAGTTTTTTGACGGATTCAGGCACCTTACCCAACCCACCCTTGTAACCCGCGTGCAAACGAAGAGGCGTTTTCCTGGCCACAGCCGCTCCCTGGCGGAGCCACTCCCAAGGATTCTCATTAAGATCTCTGATCATCTTCTTTAACTGCACAATCGGGACAAAAAACTCCATGGCCTCGAAACCCGCCTCATCCATTTGCTTGAGGGCAGGCAACATCATCTCCGTCTTCATGTTGAGCGCCCAGAGACTTTGCTGACCATCACGCAATGTTGTATCTATAAAATTGATCTGACTCATAAAATCCTCGCGCCACTCACCTTGCGTTCCCCCTCGCACATCAAAGGGTGATTAAAGGCTCTCCAGAAACATTTGGGCCGCCAACTAGTTTCCATCTATCAAGATGCTTTCTTATCATATGGAAATCAGGCTAGCTCTGGGAGGAAAACCTGTCAAGCGCTAATGCCCCAACAAAAATACATTGACAACACGCCGCCAATATTTCTACAGTTAAGATAGTATCTCATTAATTAATAATTGGTATGAATGCACGACAGGTCCACGGCAACTTGAACGACCATAGTGAATTGATACCAACGGTCAGAGGGTTCAGATAATGGCTGACTGGCTAAGGCTATACGCTGATGACGGGCATGAATTTTCCGCTTACCACTCGATACCGTTCAGTACTCCCTGCAAGGGACGAGTTGTTGTCATCCAGGAAGTATTCGGAGTTAATCAGCACATTCGCGATGTGTGTGAACGGTTTTCACAGAGTGGTTACGACGCGCTTGCCCCATCGCTTTTTGATCGGCTGGAGCCAGGCGTCCAGTTGGGCTATTCGACTGAGGACGTTGATAAGGGAAGGGACCTGCGTTCACGCCTGGAGTGGAACGACGCACTCAACGACACACTGGCAAGCATTAGCTATCTCGCCCAGTCCGGCCCCGTGGCCGTTGTAGGTTTCTGTTACGGGGGAACGATCGCTTGGCTGGTAGCCAGCACGCCCAAGGTCCAGGCCGCAGTTTGTTACTACGGTTCTTACATCCACCAATTCAGAGATCAGCACCCTCAGTGCCCGGCTCTACTCCATTTCGGGGCACTCGACCACGTGATCCCCCTGGAGAACGTCGAAGACATCAGGGCCGCAAACTCGGAGGCAGATCTTAATATCTGCATCTATCCCGACGCGGGACACGGATTCAACTGTAATTTGCGGGACAGTTTTCATGGGCCCAGCGCAGAGCTGGCGTGGCAACGCACCCTGGACTTTTTGTCGCAGAACTTCACCAGTGCCTGAACACCCCAGGCTGAGGTATCTCATACCTGACGCCGGAGTATCAAGGAGTATACATGCAACGTTTCACAGTTTCACTTGACGACGATCTTGCAGAACTTTTTGACCAGTTTCTCCATCGCTTCAGCTACAACAACCGCTCCGAGGCGATTCGGGATCTAATTCGGAAAAAACTTGAAACAGATGAGCTCGAGCACTCCCTGGATGGCCACTCTATTGGCACGATTACCTATGTGTATAGCCATAAGGAACGGGAGCTGGCAACCCGATTGGCACGGATACAGCATCAACACCACGACGTTTTGGTATCAACGCTGCAGGTCCACCTGGATCATGACCATTGCTTTGAAACACTTGTAACCCGTGGCCCGACAAAGGAGCTAAGGGCGTTCAGCGAAAACCTGATTGCAAAACCGGGCATTCGTCACGGTCAGATCTACCTTCTGCCAGTGGTTTATGAAGTGGCATCCCACAGTCACAACGGGTTATCCACGTCCCATGAGCCACACCAGCACGTTCATACTCACCCGGCCACCTGAACTGGCCGAAGCGAAAAGGAATTACCGATGTCAGCTAGTTCCCAGAAAGCAAGAAAGTACGCCCTTGTTGCAGGAGCCTGGTTATTCATTGTACCTGCCATTTCATCGGCCCATTTTCTGGAATTGATCCCTCAACACGCTGTGATTTCAGAACAGACTAGCCAGTCCATTAATCTCGATATTCAATTCACCCATCCGATGGCCACTGGTCCCAGAATGGATATCGACATGCCGGTTCGGTTTGGCGTGATGACAAGGGGCGAACAGCAAGATCTTCTCGGCTCCCTGACCATTCATGAAGAAGATGGAAAGCGACACTATTCAGCAAGCCACTCTGTCGCACGACCCGGCGATCATGTTTTCTTCATTGAACCGGAGCCTTATTGGGAACCCTCAGAAGAAGTCATGATCGTTCATTACACCAAAGTCATCGTCAGTGCCTACGGTGGCAGCAGCGCCTGGGACCAACTCGTCGGCATGCCGGTAGAAATCGAACCTATGACCCAACCCTATGGATTGTGGTCCGGAAATCTATTCAGGGGCGTGGTACTGAAAGATGGCGAGCCTGTGCCCGGAGCAATGGTAGAAGTTGAGTGGAGAAACGATGGTTCGGTAGCCATCCCTTCTGATGAGTTTGTAACCCAGACCATTAAGGCCGACCAGCAAGGAGTATTCAGCTACGCGATGCCCCGTGAGGGCTGGTGGGGGTTCGCTGCACTGCTAACAGCGGATAAGCCGATGAAAAATCCGGATGGCAAAACCGTGGATGTCGAAGAAGGTGGGCTCATCTGGGTTTACGTTCAGGATATGGAGTAAACAGCCACGTGGCTCATATACCGGAAGGCATTCTTTCTGAGCCAGTACTGATCGGTGGTGCTGTCCTGGGGATTGCAATGCTGGGCTACTCTCTGAAGAGAATGCCGGCAGAAAGCATCCCCCAGACAGCTCTGCTTGCAGCTGCCCTATTTGTTTCTTCGTTGGTCAGTATCCCTGTGGGGGTCAGCAGTGTTCATCTGTTGCTGAATGGCCTGATGGGCATTGTTCTGGGTATCGTGGCTGTGCCCGCCATACTGATTGCCCTCGTCCTTCAGGCGGTTTTCTTTGGCTATGGAGGGCTGGTTGTCCTGGGCGTTAATCTGGTCAACCTGGCGCTCCCAGCGGTGTTGTGTGCCATTGTCATACGTCCGCTAATTCACAACGCGTCACCCAGGAAATCATTCTGGCTCGGTCTTCTCGCAGGCGGCCTTGGTGCCTGCATGACGGGCATTCTGTTAACGAGTTCTATCATGCTCTCTGATCCAAACCTGATTCCCGCAGCCAAGATCATCCTGCTAACTTTTGTTCCTTTGATGGCTATCGAGGGCGTAATTACGGGCTTCACGGTTGGGTTTATCAAGCGTGTCGCACCGGAATTAATTCTGCCAAAGGAGGGCCGTCATGTTTAACAAAACTCTGCTGACAATTCTTGGTTTTCTGATCTTCCATGGGCCAGTACAGGCGCATCAACTTAAAGTGTTTGCTTACGCTGAACAGGATCGAATCACCGGAGAAGTATACTTTTCTGGAGGTCAGAAGCTGAAAAATGCACGGGTTTCTCTGGCCAGCCTCAAAGGTGATGACGAGATCGCAAACACACGCACGGATACCGACGGCAGCTTCTCTTTTCCTGTTAATGTTCGCCAGGGCTACCGCATCAGTGCCAATTCGGGGGAGGGTCATGTTGCACATTGGGACGTCCAGATGTCCGAAGTGATTGTGTCCGAATCAGAACCGGACAGTCTGCAACCGTCAAACCCTGCTTCTCTACCTCCGTTGTGTGAGCCTCAGTCAGGCAAGTTGAAGACACTGATTGAAAGTGCCGTTTCCGGCCAGGTTGCTCCGCTGCGTGCGGAGCTGCAGGAGGTCCAGGATGAACGGCGAATTCAGGACATACTCGGGGGTATTGGTTATATAGCAGGACTCGCCGGGCTCGGTATGCTCTGGTTTTCCAGGCGTCGGGGATCCAGGCTGTGAGTAATGCCCTGCACGCTCAGACCGATCAAAGTGGTACTTCTGCGATCAATTATCTTGATCCCCGTACAAGACTGCTAACAGCGGTTTTGACCACAGTCACACTGATCAGTATTGATAGTCTTGTCATACTCACCGGTGCCCTTGTGTTTGCAGCTGGGATCACGGCACTTGCAGGCCTCGGTGCATTCTCGGTGGTTCACCGTTTAGTTCTGCTGGAAGGGTTCGTGATTGTCTTGCTGTTGGTTCTTCCTTTTACCACCACCGGGGAACCCTTATTCGAGCTCGGACCGATTGTACCGTCAGGGGAGGGCCTTAAGCTTGCAGCGGTTATTGCCCTCAAAATCAATACCATTACCTTGCTGAACCTTGCTTTGATTGGAACCCTGTCACCGCTGCAGGTTGGCAATGCACTCAGGCTGTTGAGAGTGCCCGGGAATCTGGTCCAGTTGTTGCTCATGTCGGTTCGTTATATCAGTGTACTGGAGAACGAATATGCTCGCATTCGTCGCGCCATGAAAGCAAGGGCGTTCGTCGCCAGATCCAATGTCCACACCTGGCGCACTTTTGGCTGGCTGGTCGGCATGTTACTGGTAAGAAGTTTCGAGCGCTCGCGCAGAGTGAGCAACGCCATGAGGTGTCGCGGCTTCAACGGTTCCTTTACCTTTCATTCAGAGAGCCAATGGAAAGTTTTTGACAGTATTACCCTCACACTAGCCACCGTTACCTCCGTATGCCTGATATTCAGGAGTTACATGACATGACCTCTTCCTTACTGGAACTCCAGGGTGTAAACATTGATCGGAATAACGAACGGTTGATAAGTGACATAAACTTCCACCTGAACCCTGGCGAAAGGGTTACTTTACTTGGAGCGAACGGCACTGGGAAGTCCACATTTCTGGACGCTCTGGTCGGGCTCCATCCACTATCAGGGGGGGATTACACCGCATTCGGAAAAACACTCAACAATAAATCCGACTTTCATCAGATACGGTCGAAAATCGGCCTGGTGTTTCAGGATTCTGATGATCAGCTGTTCTGTCCTTCCGTAATCGAGGATGTCGCCTTCGGTCCTATCAACCTCGGGCACAGTCCCAGGCATGCCAGGGCTATAGCCCTTGACACTCTGAACAAACTCGGCTTGGGGGAATTATCAGAAAGGATTACCTATAAACTGTCTGGCGGAGAAAAGAGGTTGGTCTCTATCGCGACTGTGCTCGCCATGGACCCAGACATCATTCTTCTGGACGAACCAACAACCGGCCTTGATGAAAGCGCCAGGCAACGACTCATCAAGTGTCTGGCAGAACTCTCACAAGCGCTCGTCTTCACCTCACACGACCAGGATCTGATTGACCAGTTGGCTACACGGGCAGTGCTGATAAAAAATGGATCTTTCGTGAATTCCATTCTTCATCAGCACCCCCATGTTCACGTTCACTCACACAAACATGTACATTCAGATGACGACCTCACACACACTCCCCCTTCAGACCCGGAGCATTCATCTCATTATCATCCCGGCGATGCGAACAGGCAAAAAAGCTAGACGGTCATCAGGTTCCGGAATAACTGAATCGCATTGAGAAGTCGACTGCTTTCAGGTCTTTGGTGAGTGCCCCCACAGAAATGAAGTCTACCCCTTTTATGGCATAATCCTTCAAGGTATCCCAGCTCACTCCTCCGGAGACCTCAATGAGCATCCGGCCCTGATTCAGTTTTAGCGCATCATGCACCAGTTGCGGTGTGAAATTATCCAGTAACACCATGTCTGCGCCAGCAGTCAGGGCCTCTTGCAGTTCATCAAGGTTCTCGACTTCAACTTCCAGTTTCGAGTAGCTGTTGTGTTGACGCGCAACCCCTACAGCCTTGGTGATGGAGCCGCAGGCGACGATGTGGTTCTCTTTGACCAGAAACGACTCCGCAAGGGTAAGGCGGTGATTGACGCAGCCTCCGCATGCGGTCGCGTATTTCTGGGCAACCCGAAGCCCTGGCAAGGTCTTACGGGTATCAAGCAACTTCACACCCGTGCCAAAGCCTTTAAGCGCATCCGAGTACCGCCGCGATACGGTCGCGATGCCCGAAAGCATCTGGAGGAAGTTGAGTGCAGTACGCTCCCCTTGCACCAGTGCACCAGCCGGTCCTGAGAAGCGGCAGAATACCTGGTCGGGAATCAGCGGGTCGCCGTCATCAACGTCCCACTCAATGGTAATCCTGGGATCAATCTCCTGGAAAACCTCATCAAACCATTCTCTTCCACAGAACACAGCGTGTTCCCTGCAGATTATTTGCCCATGAGCAACATGTCCATAAGGAATCAGGCCCGCCGTGATGTCCCCGGCTCCGAGATCCTCGTCCAGAGCACGTCTCACATCTTCCCGAACAACCAATCTTGATACACGCACTTGTTTTACTCCTTGCTAATTTAACAACACGCCTGGTTCGAGACAAAAGCCTCAGTTTATAGGAACGCCTGATTCTTGAAACCCGCGGGTTACGTTAATAGAACGGATCGTAGTGTATCTGGCCAGTTGGAACATTTCCCTGCAACTGAAGCATCTTTGTGGTCGCCTGAACCATTGGCGGCGGCCCGGCAAGATAACATTCGAACCTTGAAAGCTCATTTCCAAGTTGATTCTCTACGATCTCATGAATGAATCCAGTGTCACCCGTCCAATCCGATGCATATTCAGGCATTGAAATCGCGGGCCGGTAATGAACACGCCTGTCAAAACCTGGTAGCGCTTTCAGTTCATCAAGGCCACACAGGTCCTCTGGCGTTCTGCCCCCGAAATAGAAGTGTACTTGACGGCCTTCCATATCAGGGTCCATCAACACGCCTCGCGCGATGGACAGCATAGGCGAAATGCCGGAACCACCAGCGATACACAAAATATCCCTTTCACTTTCAGCGCGCAGATAGGCGTGGCCGTATGGTCCATCGACGACAATCCTACCCCCAACCCTGAGCTCATCGAAAAGCGCACCGCTGACTTCCCCCCCGGGTTTTCTTCGAATCCAGAACTCCCATACCCCGTCCCCATTGGGAAGATTGCTCATGGAGTAAGCCCGTGGCCCCCTGCCGTCAGGAAAGGTGAGCATTGCGTATTGCCCTGGCAGAAACTTTGCGTCCGAGCTATCGGGGGCCTGGAAGCAGAACTCAACAATGTCACTTGTGACATCCCTACGGGAACTCAGGGTTGCCTCAAACCGGGCTGGCAGATTGATCGGCGCATATTCCGGGTCGGTGCGCATTTTAATCACGAGATCAGTTTTGGCTTTGCATTGACAGGCCAGCTTTCTACCCTTTTTTATATCGCGGGCACTAAGAGCCGGCGCGGTGGGCCAGGGCTCTTCAATTTCGCCTTCGATCAACTGGAATTTACAAGTACCACAACCACCGGAGTTACACTCATAGGCCAGACCATAGCCGGCTGTAAGGCCTGCGCGAAGGATACAATCCTGCGATTCAGTTTGTTCAAACTGCTCACCAGTACCCTCAATCTTGATGGTAGGCATATTTTTCCCTCGTATATTATTGATCTGATTTCTTTTCGACGACAATCTCAAGATCACAGCTCGAACTTAAGACTTCATCAATCCCAGGAAGCGCAAGCAATTGTGGTCAGTCAGGGCCATCACATCCTGCTCGTTGAGCCCCAGGGACTCAAATCGTTTGCCCGGGTGTTTATCCCTGATAACAAAAGGATAATCCGTGCCCATCATTACCTGCCGGATGCCATAGATTTTCGTCAAATAAGAGATTGCGTCTTCATCATAGACGAGAGTGTCGTACCAGAACCGACGAGCCTGCTCCATTGGTGACAATGACATTGCTTCCCGCAGAGCACCGCTGACCTCCCAGCCATTCTGAAGTCGGGGCAAGGTCATCGGAAATGCGCCACCGCCATGGCTGAAGGCAATCCGCAACTTTGGAAAACGCTCAAGGACACCATTCACCAGGAACGAGGCAATACCTATGCTGTTCTCATTTGGGAATGCAACGAGAGGCTCCATCAACGGCAACGGATACAACCGATCCTTATTGGGATGAAGTGCATGAACAAACAGACACATATCTTCTTCTTCCAAAGCCGCAAAGAATGGGTCAAAGCGACGGTCGCCCATGGCCACGCCATTGATGTTGCTTCCCACTTCCACACCCAGCAAGCCGAACTCATTTTTAAGAACTCTGACTTCCTTTGCCGCAACATCCGGATCCTGTAGAGGCACCATGCCCAATCCGAAGAATCGATCTGGAACCTCCGCCACCAGGCTGGCAATCGTGCCGTTAATATGGCGGCCAAATGCAAGTGCGTCCTGTGTATTGAACCAGTAGGACAACAACTCAGGCATCGGTGACAAGACCTGCCGATCAACGCCCTCTTCGTCCATTTCCCGTAATCTTGAGGTGGCACTCCAGGATGTATCGTTCACTTCTCGGAATGCTTTCCCTCTGATCATGACGGTTTTATGGTTACCGTGCCCACAATGCATGCAAGGCCATGCATTGTGGGCATCATTGCCAGGGTAAGGTGGGAAATTATCAGGCACCACATGAGTATGTGAATCAATCATAACGCTCTCCGCCCAAGGCCTTACGCCGGGGCTTTACCCTCATCAAGATTTACATAGACACACCCACCCTCAACTGTGACGGGATAGGACTTAAGGGGTAGCACGCACGGAAAATCAACAGCCTCACCTGTCCGAATATCAAAGGTGCCACCGTGGAAAGGACATTCTATGATAAAATCATCGTCCACCTCGCCCTCCGCTAGGCTGGCCTCTCCATGCGTACAGGTGTTATCTGTGGCAAAAAAATTGCCCCCAACTCTGTAAACGACAACAGGAGGTTGATCGGGCGGGTCAATCCTCACCATTTCATTATCCGCTAGGTCGTCTTCCTTACACACATAGAAATGTTTTCTGTCGTTTGCATCATTCATGTTTACTCCTCATTGATTCAAGCTATTCCGTACATGGTAACCATCATAACGCCCAAAACTGTGGCAATGGTTCCCATGACCACCTTTGTTGTAAAAATTTCATCTGCACGGAGAAAAAGGTAGGACATCAACAACACAAACAACGGTGTTGTCGATGCAAGAGGCGCTACAATCACAAGATCCGCATACTGCAGTGAAAAATAGAGAAGAACCGGGCCAAGTGAAGAAAAGATTCCCGCCAGAAGAAAGAACCCGAACTCATTCGTAGTGCAACGAATTTTCCTGAATCCACTGCTGCCCCCCGTGTAAATGCTAGCAAACAACCATGAAGACGTTGTCGTTACCGCTGCCGCGGTAACAGCATCCGTTCCTATATCGATTCCGATCTTACGAAATACCATCGAGATCCCGTAAGACAAAGAAGCCACCATTGGCAGAAGAAGATAGGATTTCGGAACCGCCTTCAAGCTGGCTGTTTGGTTTTTTCCTCCCTGAGACCCAACAAACACACTCCCAATGATAACGAGCAACGCACCAAACAACCCGAGAAGCGTCAGCGTCTCCCCAAGAAACGCCATGGCAAGCACCAACGTAACCACCGGGTGGGTCAATGTCAGTGGTGTTGTGATGTTAGAGCCTAGCTTCGCCATCCCCAGAAACTGGAAAAGACGCCCCAAGAGAGGGGCGAATATACCCGCGATGAAAAAGTATCGCCATTGCCACCAGTCACCAAACTGCCAGCCATAACCAACGAGACTCCAGCCCCAGAGAAAGACCACATTGATGGCCAACGTAACCCATAGAGCAGTTTCGCTGGAAGCCGTCTTTACCCCAACCCTGACAAGGGTAAAGGTAAAAGCAAACATCAATGCGGAAGTCAAAGCCAGCGTAACTGCAATCAATTCACTGCTCATGACCTGCGTACCCGGGATGAGTCTATTCCCGGCAGTGCCTTACACACCCTCCTTGACGCGAGAATTCGCTGAGATTCAAACTCCATCTTCAGCTTACCTCCGAAATTCTCATGCCTCGTTTCCCGGTATCTATAATTTCACCGGTGATGTAGGAAGCGTCTGGAGAGGCCAAAAACGCAATTGCCGCGGCCTGTTCATCCACCGAAGCGGAACGCTTAAAGAGCCCCTCGCGGCTAACGTAGTCATAAAACTGTTGATTCCAGGCTTTTTCCTGCTCTGTCAGTTCGCGATCAAGCCTCGGAGTTGGCCTTTCTTTAACCGCGGTATTACCGGGTGCAACACAGTTGACCCTTATATTGAAGTCCGCTAACTCAATAGCAAGTGATGTTGTCAATCCAACCACACCACCTTTTGACGCCGAATAGGGAATCCGGAAAATCCCCATGGTCGCATTTGAACCAACGTTAACAATGGCACCGCCATTTTCCTGCATATGAGGAATAACAGCACGGCAACACCACATCGGCGGCCAGAAAGAGCGGTCCACTTCCGCCCGGATCTCTTCCTCCGCGTAATGCCAGAACGGCTTCTTCCAGATCGTACCGCCCACGTTATTGACCAGAACGTCTAATTGGCCAAACGCGTCAACACCGGTTTTCATTGCCAGTTCGGCGCCGGCCAGAGTTGACAGGTCGGCAACCGCGATCACTGCCTCAATACCTTCTGCTTTCATTTTTTGGGCAGCATCGGTGATCGGTTTTTCAGCCTTGTCAGCCAGAACCACCCTGGCACCTTCGTAACCGAGACGCCATGCAGTCGCAAGACCAATACCTTGTCCCGCGCCCGTTATTAATGCTACCTGTCCGGAAAACCGCTTACATTGATAATTCGTCATTCAAATCTCCAAAAACATGATTCGATAAAAGTCGGCCTTTATCGTATGGTCGGCTCTCATTCACTGAATTCATCGACATTGGGCTTTGCACCCCACATGCAAAAAGAGGTCGGTGCCATCTCAAACTGACGGGGTGTATGATTTTCCTCATCCGTAATACGTTTTACACCGGACGAGTACTCATAGACGCGCTTATCGGGCCCCAGGAAGTAGATGAACATCGCAGTCGATGTCGGATGACGCCCAGGGCCGAATACGATGGGGACGTTTTTTTCCTGGAGAAAGTACCAGGAACGCATGACATCATCGATGCTTGCGACCTGGAAGTTAACGTGTTGTACCCCGGTATGTTCAGAGGCAAAAAGCGCGATCTTATGATGGACCGGGTCAATGCGTAGCAGAGCACCCTCGCCGATCTTGTCGCTGACCCTGGCACTCATCACTTCCGTCCAGAACCGAATATCCCGCTCGCTGTCACCAGTGTGCAAGCCGAAGTGACCAAACTCAGTGATGCCGGCATCGCGGCCAGGAAAATAACGAACACCTGTCTGGTAGGGTCGATACACCAATTCAACGCGGTTGCCGTTGGGATCCGCAAAGAACAGCGCCGAGTTTACCTGGCGCTCCTCACACTCTTCATCGGTTGCGCGTTTTGCAGTTATACCTTCCGCGGCCAGTTCTTTCTCTGCTTTATCAAGTTCAGAGAGCTCCCTTACTTCAAAGGCACAGGCGTCATAGTCAGCATCACCTTCAATGTAACAAATATTGTACGCGCTGCTATCACCTCGCAAGTAGGCATGAGTATCCGTTTTATGGCGAAGCTCCAGGCCAAGGATATCGGTTGCGAACTCAACCATTTCACTCAGGTTTTGGCAACCCAGACGAAGGTAGGAAATATCGTGTAAGTGAATCATAACTATTGCTCCCCTCAATCAACCGTCAATAAACGACGAATTATTTATCAAAACCGGCCTGCGGTTTAGTGGACACAATGCGCGTCGAACCGTTAGACCCAAAGCGTTTGAATAGCAGATAGAATATCGCCAACAACAACCCAATAACTCCCGCAACGTCCCACACGGAGAACGCAACAAGCCCGCAAACTATGAGCGCCGTTCTGGCATACCGGTTGAGTTCGCCGTGGTACCAGCCCTCAACCGCCGTAGACATCACCAAAACTCCAAGGGTAACCTTGATTACGTCGAACACGATGGTCTCCAGCGGTCCGATCATCAGAATTCCGGGGTTGTAAACAAACGCGTAAGGAAGTGTAAACGCAACCAGACCCACCTTGGCGGCCGTCATGGAAACCGCCATCGGTCGCTCGTCCGCAATGCTGCTTGCGACGTAAGCCGCTACTGCAACTGGCGGAGTGATATAGGATGCCACTCCATAAAATATCAGAAACAGGTGGGCCTGTAGCAAAGTCAGACCTGCGTCGACAAGCGCCGGCGCCACCATTACCGCCACCAGTGAATAGACAGCTACAACCGGCATCCCCATGCCCGAGATGATTGTGACAATCGTTGCCAGCAACAACGCAAGCAACAGGTTTGCCTCGGCAACACTGAAGATCAACGCCGACAGTTTCGATGCCAGCCCGGTAACGTTGAGGCCTATAAGAAGGATTCCGGCGCCGGCGACCGCTGCGATCAGTGGTGCTATTGCCGTACAGATTTCAACACAACCCTGAACAAATTTTCTGGGCGTTATCGCCTTGCCACCAACAAACCAGCTGACGACGATAACAGCAACCAATCCGCAAGTTGCCGCAAGCGCTGGCGTTCTGCCACTCATGAGCACGTACACCAGCAACCCCATCGGTACGATGAAAATCCAACCAGTGCGGAACGTGTGGAGCCAGGTGGGGATATCAACGGCATCGATATGGCCCACATTATGCCTGGCCGAATAGCAATGCACCTGAACGTAGATTCCCACATAGTAAAGAATAGAGCACACAAGTATCGAACCGATGATGCTTGTGTAAGAAATGCCGGTAAACTCAACCATCAAGAAAACGACAGCCCCCATAACCGGTGGCAAAAGACTGCCGCCTGTTGAAGCTACGGCTTCAACAGCCGCTGCATAGCGAGGGGAATAACCCACACGTTTCATCATGGGAATGGTGATCGACCCGGTCGTCATAACATCCGAGGCCGGACTGCCGGATATCATGCCGAACAGTCCACTGGAAGTTACTGCAATCTTGGCGGAGCCGCCGGTACGACGGCCAGCAAGCACTGCCGCCACATTGAAGAAAAAGTCGCCGCCACCACTTTTCTCCAGAAACTTGCCAAATGTAATAAACAGGAACGCGTAAACAGCAGCCACCTGAATAGGCGCGGAGAACAACCCCCCGTCATGCGGCGTAACCATCAGGCTTTCGAGCATATAGCTCAGATCCAGGCCGCGGTGGCCAAAAAAACCAGATAGATGACCACCGAACAAACTGTACAGGATGACCAGCCATACAACGACCGAAATACCAGGCCCCACACAACGCCTTAACAATTCAAGCGTCAGCAATGAATAAATACCAGCGACCACCAGATCCCCGGTATTGTAGACATCCAGCCCTGCAATCCAGTCCTGATAACGCCCCATCTGTAGGATTAGATAAACGCCCGCAACAAGGCTTACAAGCGCCAGAAGATAGTCGACCCAAGTCGTGCGGTAAGAATCAGGCGCGTGGCTGATCGAAAGAAAAGAAATGGTGTACATCGGCACGACAAAAAGTATCGCCAGCTCCAGGCGCCCGAAATTGCCTGCAACGGCGTACCAGATTTCGAACACTGTCAGCGGGACCGCCAATAGTGCAACAAACGCGTACCGCCCCCCTTCCATGGGCACCTTGTTACCCATAGAAAACGCGAGCCAAATGGTTCTTTTTAATAAGTTCATAAAAAATCTCGTAAAAATAGACTCAGCACCAACGTCTACAGAACCGATTACTTCTGAGCCGGCACTCATGCTGCGGCGCCGGCTCAGAAGGAATTACTTTTTTTAGACTTCCTTAATTTATTACCATTCGAACTGGGTTCGAGCCTGGACATAGGTCGGGTCTGAGCCATCGTTCGGACCGCCATCCACGGATGCCACCCCGCCTTCCAAGGTGAAGCGCATACGCCGCTCGGGGAACCAGTTAAGCCCGAGGGAGGCAACGTCCATCTCGCCTCCGTCGATACCACTATCGGTCAAATCAAGCGTGCTGAACCGAGCACTGATGGCCCATGCTCCACTACCACCTCTGCTCAGGGGATTATTCGGGCGTGCAGGCCCGTATACACCTCCTTTGTGTGAATAGGGGCGAGACTCACCAGTCAGATAATAGAGACCCGTAACCGTGGCACCAGTGAACGATGGCTCCTCACCAGTGCTTGCCCCTGCGTTTTCGAGTTCGTCGTACTCAGCCCAATAATATTCCGCATTAAGATTGAGTGGCCCCTGAGTGAAGGCAGCTTCCACATTAGCTGCAACAAAGCCATTCGTATTTCCAATCGATCCAGTATCCACGGCCCGGAAACCATCTACGCGAGTCTCTGGACGAGCCCGGACTCTAAAGCCATTGCTGGCACTGCTTGTTTTGTGCTGCCTCAAAGAAGCGCCAAGATGAACCAACCTTCCTTTTTCAAGTACCGGGTCAAACCAAAATTTAGTAGAGAAATCCAGCTCATCATCATCGTCCTGTGGAGAGGGAGTACCGGGCACCTGCTGAGCAACACCCAAAGCCCAACCCCAACTATCACCGACTAAATCACCACGAATACCGAGTCTTCTGGCACCTGCGCCAAGCACCTGAGCAGGACCGGACAGCTCCATCATCGCTGTGTATTTCGAACTTTGCAGACCTTCTAAACCGAATGGCTGAAACTGGTTACCGATCGATAGTACAAAATCATTACCTGCCGGCTTAAAACCATGGTATTGCAAATACGCATCCTTGATGCCGCTTGCACCGCTATCATTAAAGTCGTATTGAAATTTGTATTGCCAATCCCGATAAAGCGTTCCTGATGCTGCCAGGCGCGCGGCACGGAAGAACGACTCCTGACCAAGCTCGCGGCTATTATCATCTGTATCAGCCCAAGCAATATCTGTTAGCAAACGCCCGTTTAGGTTGAACGAAAATTCACCATCTTCACTTGTGAATCCCAGACGGTTGCCTTTGTATTCGGTGACAACATTGGACTTTTCTTGCTCAGCTTTAATGGCTTCCAGCTCTTTCTCGAGCATGTCCACACGGTCACTCATACTTTGAGCAACGACCGCTTGAGACCCCATACCGAACACGACAGCACTTGTGATCGCCAGCAGACTTTTTCTATCCAGAAACTGATTGGATTTGTTTTTGTTCATCATGCTTTTCCCCTTTCTGCTCTTGTTGTAATCGGATAAGAATTTATCTCATTTATTGAAACTATATCTCTTATACTCAAACTTGCAAAAATTTTTAGCATTTTCATTTCAGCGAACCCCCTTCATCCTGAGGGGGCTTCGCTCAGGGATAAAGCTATCCCATCAGTCGATTAGTCCTACTTCCTGATAGAACGCCTTCGCACCAGGGTGCAGTTCGAGATAGCTGACATTTGGCAGCTGTTCACGAGACGCCTTTTGCAGTGCTCTGTGAGAGGAACGGTAATGTTCCATCTGTTCGTACATGGATTTGGCCAGCTTATACGCATCCTCATAAGTCGCCGCCGGACCGGCAGCAATCATAAAGCTACTCACAACCGTTACCAGTTCCTCATTGACAAATTCATAGGAGCCAGCCGGGATGGAACCAACACTGGCACCCAGCTCATCCGCGACATGCTGGACCAATTCGTCAGAAAGCTGGACAAAAGCGAGATCCATGACACTTCCCAGCTCAACAACCCTACCCGACGGCGTCGCACCCCCCGTAATAATTACGTCAAGACGGCCGTCACGCATCAGGTCATGCGACGCACCCGTTGGCTGTGGAACCAGCTCACCGCCCCATTCCTCAACATCCTCCATGGTCTTTCCAAAATAGGAGAATAGCGCACGAACATGTTCCCGGGCCCAAAGATTGCCAGGCTGATTAATGGACACCCTCATCGGAACTTTTTTCTCGATAAGATCACGAAAACTCGTAACGCCATGCTCATCCAGAAAATCAGCACGCGCGTACACCATCAAATCAAATACACCGGGAGAACCATTAAGAACACCCTTTACTGTGCCTGGCGGGTATTTTTCCCGGAACGGCGCACGACCTGCGTACGCCATTTTCGGCTCTACGGTACTTACCAGAGCGAAAGGACGTCTCCCGCTTTTCAGGTATTCCAGCGCTCCCGCTGGATTTCCTGGCTCATATATGATGCTAGAGCCCTGATAAGTCCGGCGCACGGCGTCAACAACACCCTCGCCAAAAACGGCCACCTGGCCACCGGAGGAATAGCCTGCAATGGTAACGTTAACCGGCGAATCACCAATTTCTGGACGGTTTTCTGCACTTGCGAGGCTCGCTG
Source organism: Marinobacter denitrificans (assembly GCF_008795955.1). Taxonomy (GTDB): domain Bacteria; phylum Pseudomonadota; class Gammaproteobacteria; order Pseudomonadales; family Oleiphilaceae; genus Marinobacter; species Marinobacter denitrificans. The sequence goes on along the minus strand of NZ_VMHN01000005.1, from coordinate 212,146 downwards.
TCATTGACAATGTCACCAGCGCACAGCCCACAGCATTGATTAGGAACTTTCTTCCTCTTATTTTAATCATAGCGTTTTCTCCGCACTCAATTGTAATTGTTAATTGGCTTTACTCACTAACTAGTTTTGCTCTCCGCTTTATCGATTTTCCCCTCGCTGCACATCCGCAATCTGTAATTAAATATGTTTCCGCCTAACTCAAACCGTCGCCCGGTCACACCAAAAACGTCAGATTCGGCATTGCCTCATCATTGTTCAGAAGCAATACTTTCTTCCAGCGAATGCGAAAACCTTCGGATGTATCCACCAGCACATAATGACACTTGCCAAACCAGATATTTTCGGTACCGGTACGAATCTCACCGAGGCTGAAACTGGACACAACCTCAAGCTCCTCCTTCGTCGCGGAGAGCGGCACCACACCAGAGACGTTCCGGATGAGACGCGCTCTTGGGCGATAGGCGTGCGCCGCCTTGTCTTTAAGTCGCATCATGCGCTCAAGGAGCCTCGGACGGTCGTCATAGATGACTGCAACGCCGGTATTGGGGTCCTGATCGTCACTGTTACAGGGGACCCAGTATGTAATGTCGTCACCGGTCCACAATGCCATCCAGCGGTCGTATTCGTGCTCATCCATCAGTGCCGCTTCGTAAGTAAGAAAACGTTCCACTCGAAGCTGCTGCTCCACACTAACAATGCCTTTATTTATAACGTCGGAACCTGCATTCAATAGTTGTTTAGCCATGGATATATCTCCGATCTAAATTGGTTTCCTGAAACACTATTCGGTCATCAACCGTTTCCACTCCTGCATCTGAGCTCTCTGCGTGATCTCATCGCTGATCCGAGCCGACACAGTACCATCCGAGTCGGTTTCCTCCCGGTTCATACCTCTTCCCAGCTGGATCCATGGATTTGCATCGCCCTCAAGTCCCCGCTGAACACGCTCAAAGATTTCAGCATCATCAGGAGACCCATTAGAAGCGGGGCCGTAGAACGCCTCGTGAGCACGTAAGCGCTTATTGTTGATTTCCTGGCCGACTCCTTTCAGGAAGACCGGATACATAAGCACCTGAGTCTCGGAAACCGAAACCGGAATCACTACGCGTATGTGATCGTGAATGAGCTGCAGATTAGGGAAGACACCCAGGTGAGGATCGCCATGCCAGGCAATCAATTCTTCGGCGTGCTCTTTGCCATGGTGTGCAATCATGTCTTCAACATACTTACGTCCATCCTCGCTCTGTTGCAGCTCTGCCATATTATCTTTGGCATGGGGCAATCGCTGAAAACGGAAATCCAGAGCGGCATGACCGTTCGGGAAGCCCCGCGTCAGGCTTGGAGAGCTATCTGAAAACGGATCTTCCAGGTGAATAGCGCCAACTGCTGAGCCTGTGGTGCTTTCACGCTTGCTGAAAATTTTAAAGACAGACACGTGGACATAATGGGGGTGATACCCGTCCATGCCGATCTGTTTCCAATTGCCCCGATACACAGTCTTGCTGACAACCTGAGGTTTTACTTCAATTTCGCTCGTTGGTGAGGCATCGACCAGAATATCGATGAATTTTTTCGCGGGGCCTAGGTAATCATCAAGACTCTGCCCCTCATCGGAATGGCTGGCAAAAATGAAACCCCTATAGTTGCCCACACGGGCCACTTTGGTCAGCCCGTGATCTTTGGCGTCGAACGTCTTGTCATAGGCTTCTTCACCGGTCACGCCAACCAGCTCACCCTTGGTGTCATACGTCCAGCCGTGATACCAGCACTGGAAAGCTTTAGCATTGCCCTGGGAAGCTTCGCAAACTTGTGCACCTCTATGTCGACAACGGTTAATCAGCAACTGAACTTCATTGTTGTTGTCGCGGACAGCAATTACAGGAAAGCGGCCAAGCTTCAGCAACTTGAAGTCGCCCTCCTTCGGCACTTCACTCTCATGGAGAGCAAAAAGCCAGGTCTTGTGGAAGATACGTTCCATTTCGTCTTCGAAGATAGCTTCGTCTGTAAAAATGGAACTGTGAACCCGATCCTCTTTTACCAGTGATTCATAGTCACGATCGGTGCCAATGATGTTGCTATTTCTAGTTGACATATCAGAAACCTCTTTAGGTTCGCGGCGCTTAGGATTTAAACCTTAAAGCCGGTGATTTCCACAACCGGTATTCAGGATTCATTCAGAAAATCCGTTACCAGTTTGTTAAAACGATCGGCGTGCTCAATCTGGGTCCAGTGGCCACACCGACCAAACAGATGCAACTGGGCATATTCGATGTACTCGAATAATTTATTGGACGTTACAGGCGGAACAATCACATCGTCCCTACCATGAATAATTAGGGTTTCCTTATCCATCGCCCGGATATCGTTCTCAGAACTCGCCAGCGCATCCACCCAGCGTTGTCGAGGCGCGGGAAACATTGACGCAAAAGCCTCCTGATACCCCGGGCGAACACTCGCCCGATAGCGAAGCTCCGCCAGCTCGTCACTCATCAACTCTTTGTTAAACGCAAACATCTTTATGAGTTCCCGCATGTTCTCCACCGAAGGTGTATAACCCCAGACAGCGTCAAGCCCTTCAGTCAGCTCAAAGTCGACTCCGGCTGCTCCCATCAAGACCAGACGCCGTATTCTGTCGGGATGGCGAATTGCCATGGCAAGTGCCAGAGCACCGCCATAGGAATTACCAACAATATCCGCTCGTTCGATTCCCAAGGCATCCAAAAAATCAATTGCATGCTTAACCCAGGTATCCAGGTTATACTCAACTCCGGCGGGCCTCTCCGTGTATCCAAACCCCACCATATCAGGGGCAACCACCCTACGGCTTTCCGCCAACACCGGGAGATTAAACCGCCAGTTAGCCCAAGCCGTCACACCAGGCCCTGAGCCATGAAGCAACAGCAACGGGATACCACTATTCCTTCCCATGTCATGATAGTTGGTTTCGATGCCGCCGGCGCTGATTTTCAGGCCGATTTCCGGGTTATCTGAGCCCATCATTTACCCCCATCACGCTTGGCGACTGACTGACCGGCAATGCCCCAGTTGGTTTTTGGCATTTCCTGAATCAGAACCCTGACGGACTCGGGCTTCACAGAAAGCGTTTCGGTTACCGTTGCGGTGAGACGCTTGATCAGTTCTTCTTTCTGCTCCGGTGTGCGGCCTTCCAGAATTGAAACCTGTAGCATTGGCATTGTTAGTTCCCCCAGTTCTTTTTGATCAGTTTCGGGCTCAGACGAATCGCATGGATACGGAACCCATTCCATGAGCGCGCAAGGTTACGTTATCGCCTGCATCCACCGGGATGGCAGCCGTAATAGCACCGGAAAGAATGGTGCTCCCCGCTGGAATGTATTCATCCCGCTCCGCAAGCTGATTGGCAAGCATGGCGATAGCTGTGGCGGGGTTACCCAGAACAGCTGCACTGGCACCGACCTCCATCACCTGGCCATTTTTCTCAAGTACAACACCGATGGTGCGCATATCGGTGCTCATAGGAGCCAACACCTGCCCACCGGTAAAGAAACGGGAAGAAGATGCGTTGTCGGCTATAACGCTAACAAGGTCGAAACGGAAGTTTTCATACCGAGAATCAATTACTTCCACTGCCGGCATGATAAAGTCCGTGGCTGCGATCACCTGAGCAGCGGTACAGCCGGGACCACGCAGAGGGCTTTTTGTGACGAAGGCAATCTCGGCTTCCACCTTTGGGTGAATTAGATCCTTGACAGAAATTTCGCCCGATTCAGCCCGCTCAAAGTAATCAGCAAGAAAACCATAGATCGGCGTATCAACACCCATTTGCTCCATCTTGGCCCGGGAAGTCAGCCCCATTTTCATGCCAATGATTCGAATACCTCGCGCCTCTTTCCGGCGGCGGATTTCATACTGGACGTTATAAGCATCCCTGAAGTCCATATCCGGATAATCATCGGTGATCTTCTTGACGGCATGCGCGTTGAGCTCAGCGTTCTCAAGGTGCTCAGCCAATGCCGCGACCTGTTCTTTACTCAAGCTCATGCAGATACCCCACTTTTTTTCTTTGCTTCGAGAAGATCCAGCGCGACATCAACGATCATGTCCTCCTGCCCCCCGACCATACGACGACGCCCCAGTTCAACCAGAATGTCGACCGTTTTGAGCCCATACTTCTTTGCAGCAACTTCCGAGTGGAGCAAGAAACTGGAATAGACACCCGCATAGCCCAAAGCCAAGGTCTCTCTATCCACTCTGACTGGACGCTTCTGGAGAGGGCGCACAATGTCGTCTGCTGCATCCATGAGTACGAACAGGTCCGTTCCATGTTCCCACCCCATACGGTCGGCAGCCGCAATAAACGCTTCAAGGGGGGCATTTCCAGCACCCGCTCCCATGCCTGCCAGACTCGCATCTATGCGATCACAGCCCTCCTCCACGGCAACGATAGAATTTGCAACACCTAATGCGAGGTTGTGATGGGCGTGGATACCGGTCAGCGTATCCGACTTAAGCGTATCCTTGAGCGCGCGGAATCGATCCCGTACATCCTGCATGCTCAAGGCACCGCCCGAGTCCACCACGTAAATACAGGTGGCGCCATAGCTTTCCATGAGCTTCGCCTGCTCCGCCAGACCTTGAGGCGTCTGCATGTGACTCATCATCAGGAAACCCACAGTGTCCATGCCAAGCTTTCTTGCGTGTTCGATGTGCTGCTTAGATACATCCGCTTCAGTGCAGTGGGTGGCGACACGCACGATTCTTGCTCCGGCCCGATACGCATCGTCCAGGTCATCGACGGTACCAATACCGGGTAAAAGTAATGTGGCAATTTCTGCGTGCTCGGTCACCTCGGCCACTGCTTCGATCCACTCCAGGTCCGTGTGGGCGCCAAAACCGTAGTTAAAGCTGGAGCCCTGCAGCCCATCACCGTGAGCCACTTCAATGGAGTCCACGTTGGCCTTATCCAGAGCACGAGCAATGTCTTGAACGTTCTTGATCGAATACTGGTGGCCAATTGCGTGGCTGCCGTCCCGCAGGGTCACGTCGGAGATATAGAGTTTTTTGCCGGGATTAAAGGTCATAATATTTTCCTCCTCAGTTGACCAGCGATTCGGCGATGCGCTCTGCAGTACCGAGGGCCGCAGAGGTCATGATGTCCAGGTTGCCGGCGTAGGCCGGCAGGTAATGGGCGGCGCCCTCCACCTCCAGAAAGATGGAGGTCTTAAGGCCGCTAAAGCGCCCCAAACCTGGGACGTTCATGGGCTGATCAGCCGGAATGTCGTCAAACTGGACTTTTTGCTTCAGGCGATAGCCAGGCACGTAAGTGTTCACGGCCTTCACCATTTCGTCCACAGAGGCCTCAATTTCTGCTTTGTCTGCGGCATCCGAGAGAACGTAGATGGTGTCCCGCATCAATAGCGGTGGTTCGGCCGGGTTCAGGATGATAATGGCCTTACCCTTTTGCGCGCCGCCCACCACTTCGACGGCTTTGGCGGTCGTCTCGGTGAATTCATCAATATTTGCACGGGTTCCAGGGCCTGCCGATTTACTGGAAATGGAAGCCACAATCTCGGCGTAATGGGCCTTAGCTACCCGTGACACCGCAGCGACCATGGGAATGGTGGCCTGGCCGCCGCAGGTGACCATGTTGACGTTACCTTCCTTCAGATTTCGCTCCAGGTTAACGACTGGAATACAATAAGGGCCAATTGCAGCGGGAGTCATATCGATGATTTTGATCGACTCCTTGTAGCCCCGGAGAAACACTTCGTTGTGCATGTGAGCCTTGGCGGAGGTGGCGTCAAACACGATGTCGATGTCGGCGAACTCCGGCATTTTAACCAGTCCTTCCACACCCTCGTGGGTGGTGGCCACGCCCATGCGGGCTGCACGGGCCAGCCCATCGGACTCAGGGTCGATGCCTACCATAGCACCCATCTCTATATTTTTGCCGTTCCGCAGAATCTTCATCATCAGGTCAGTGCCGATGTTGCCCGAACCGATGATTGCGGCTTTGATTTTCTTGCTCATAGTATTGTCCTCTTTAACTCGGATCAGGCGAAGCGCACCGAGGCACTGCCTATACCGCCGATATCGACGCGCATGTAATCGCCGGCGCTTACTGGCTCCAGTGGCACCAGGGAACCGGATAGAATTACCTCGCCGGCCTTTAACGTCATACCGTAACGCCCCAACGTATTAGCCAGCCAAGCAACACAGTTAAGTGGAGACCCAAGCGCCGCTGCGCCTGCACCTGTGCTGATAATCTGACCGTTCTTTTCAACCACCATGCCGCAAGTCGATAGATCCACCAGGCGTGGAGAGACGGCCCGGTCTCCCAACACGAAAAAACCGCAGGATGCGTTATCAGCCACGGTATCCTGAATGGCGATTTTCCAGTCCCGGATTCTTGAATCGACGATTTCGAAACAGGGCATTACACATTCGGTGGCCGCGATAACAGCAGCGTTCGTGATGCCAGGCCCGGCCAGATCCCGCTTCAGGACAAATGCAATTTCTCCTTCTGCCCTCGGCGCAATCATCTGAGTACTGACAGGCAGTGTTTCACCGTTGGCATACACCATCTGGTCTGTCAGATAACCGAAATCCGGCTGGTGTACGTTCAGCATGTTCTGAACCGCCTTGCTGGTGACACCTATTTTTTTCCCGATAACCTTTTCGCCCTCTGCAATTCTCAGATTCATCAGGCCAAGGGAGATCTCGTAGGCATCTTCAATCGTCATATCAGGTTCTGACTGCGTCAACGGGTCGATCGCTGACTGTGATCTCAACGCGCTGAACAATGCCCTGCTATATTGGTCAATCTGTTCCTGCTTCATGGGAGTGGCCTTTGAACTCAAAGTTTGATGCAGATATTTGAGAGTTCGCTGTAGAATTCCAAACCGTGGACACCACCCTCTCGGCCGATACCGGACTGCTTGCTGCCGCCGAAAGGTGTCCTGAGGTCACGAAGGAACCAGCTATTGACCCAGCAAAGTCCCACCTCCAGTTTCGGAGCCACGCGATGAGCACGGCTGAGATTTTCCGTCCATACAGCAGCCGCCAGGCCGTAAGGGGTATCGTTTACGAGGCTGATGACCTCTTCTTCGGAGTCAAACGGTGCGATATGGCAACAGGGCCCAAAGATTTCCTCCTGTACTACCGCAGAATCCTCACCAAGGCCTGTCCAGATTGTTGGCTCTACCCACGCACCTTCACTCAGGTTCGCAGGCATCTCCGGAACACCCCCACCGGTCACGATATTGGCACCATCCTTGCGCGCTACTTCGTAGTAGGAAAGAACCTTCTGACGATGCTCCTGACTGATCACCGGACCAAAGTTCACATTCTCATCCTGCCACCACCCCATGCGCAGGGATTCCGCCCCCTCCTTGAGCCGCTTGACAAATTCATCAAACAGTGGGCGCTCGACGTAGACCCTCTCTGTGCCAAGGCATACCTGGCCACAGTTAGCGAAGACGGAACGCATGGTGCCCTCGATCGCCTTGTCGATGTCCGCATCCGCAAAAACAACGGCGGCGTTCTTTCCACCCAGTTCAAAGGAGACAGGCACGAGGCATTCAGAGGCAGCCTTCATTATCGCTGTACCCGTCTTCGACTCACCTGTGAACGTAATGCCATTAATGCCGGGATGACGGGTCAGAAATTCACCCGCAGAATCCGGCCCAAAGCCATGAACAACGTTGTAGACACCCTCTGGAATGCCCGCCTCGTTCATTACTTCAGCCAGCAGTGTTGCTGTGTGAGGCGTTTCTTCAGAAGGCTTCACAACGACGGCATTACCACAGGCAAGCGCGGGGCCGACTTTCCACGTCATCAACAGAAGCGGGAGGTTCCATGGGGCTACCACGGCAATCACGCCACGGGGTTTGCGTACAGCGTAATTGTGAGCACCCAGCCCGTCAGGTGTATCCATCTGGAAGCTTTCGGTGGGTACATTCTTTACGAGATCCGCAAAAACCTGGAAATTAGCAGCACCCCTGGGAATATCAATATGAGACGCAAGTGATTTTGGCTTACCGGTATCAAGACACTCCGCTTCAACAAATTCGTCGAAACGAGCCATGACTCCGTCGGCAACTTTCTGCAAAAATTTCATCCGCTCGGCGACCGCCATCGTACCCCAGGGTCCATTCATGGCGGCATTTGCGGCAGCGACAGCCTGGTCAACTTCTTTCCGGCCGGCTTCATGCACTCGTGCTATAACTTCACCGCTGGCCGGATTGACATCGTCAAAAGTACGCCCGCTTTCTGACGAAACAAATTGACCATTAATGAAGTTTTTTATTTCCCGCATTGTAGACTCCCTAACTAACTGGTGTTTGCAGGTGACCCAGTCTCAGTTTTCTAAAGGATTTTTCTCATTTGGTGAAATATTATCTTATTTATAAAGATGATATAAGCAGATCTTGATCCTGTCAACCGAACTAATGTTCCTTCGGGACCAAAATAGTAGAGTCGTCAGCAGGAGGAATATTAAGATGCACCAAACTCCGCGGCACCCAGTAGGAGCCACCCTGCAGTTCAATACATTGGGTCGATGGGTAATACGTAACAATTGATGGGTTTGCATCCATCCCCAACGAAGCGTTTTAAGTGGAATTGCTTACCGTCTTATCACCTGCCATGTCCGGCAGTTCGCGTGCAATCCCCTTGTGGCAGTCGATGCAGGTTTCGTCGCCCTCATCAGTCAATGCTGTTGAGTGCGCCTTTGCAGCCCGTGGGTCCTGAAGCGTAAAGTCCATCGACTCGAACTCGTGGCAATTGCGGCATTCCAGTGAATCATTGGCCTTAAGCCGGTGCCACTCGCGCTGGGCAAGTTCAAGGCGCTTGGCCTCGAACTTCTCCGGAGGATTGATAGAACCAAACAGCCAGCCCCAGCCCCCTTGGACGCCTCCATCTTGCGGCCTATCTTGTGGGTCCAGTCATGGGGCACGTGGCAATCGGAACATTCTGCGCGAACCCCGGAGCGGTCGCTGTAGTGGATGGTTCCCTTCAGCTCCTGATAGGGATTGCTGTACATCTCGTGGCAACCAATACAGAACTGCTCCGTGTTGGTGACCTCCAGGGCGATGTTGAAGCCGCCCCAGAATATGATGCCGGCGAGAAATCCCCCCCACCGTGTCTGGCGTCAACTATCTTGTCCGGTCATCCTAATTGTCGCCGAACAGACGACGAAGCCACGTGATCTAACGGCCACCGTAAATGATGCAGCAGTGCGGTGACAGTGCATGTCCTTATCTGCGGCGGTCCGACGTATCGGGATCTGCTCAACGAGCGATCGGTTAATTACCAGTCAGGCTCACTACTAGCTCTTCAAAGTCAGCCAGTATCTCCGTGGCTGGATTAACTACGTTGGTATCGCCACCGGCTATCAGCGCTGCTGCGATCTGGATCACTGGATTCGCCGTCGCGTCCGGATGGACTATTTGCGACAGTGGCGCAAGCCGCGCACCAAAGTCAGGAACCTGATGAAGTTGGGTGTTCATGTGCAGGCCGCTGTGGCGTGTGGCATCACCAGCAAAGGTCCTTGGCGCAGCTCCAAGACGCCGGGTATTCAGCAGGCTCTGTCGAATGACTACCTGAAAGCTGAAGGCTTGGCATCACTGCGTGATGGATGGATCAAGGCTTCACCATTCCCGGTGAAACGCCCTGTGCGGAGCCGTCGGTCCGACGCATCGGTGCAGGGTGTTGTGGGGGCTGGGGGTTAGATACCCCCGGCTACCCGATTATGTGCTGCTTCAGGCCGCAACAAGCCACTTCACGTTAAGTTCTTTGCGATGTTGTTCGGCGTGCGAGAGTTCATATAGAGACTGCTAATTCAGCCAGCTTTCTGCCAAAGTATCGAAAGCAATAGAGAGACGGATTGCCATTTCGGGACTTATACCGGCCTTGCCATTCAACACTGCACTCAGCGTTTTGCGGCTAACGCCCAATGCCTCTGATGCAGCGGTGACAGAGAGGCCAAGAGGCTCAAGACAAAGCTCTCGCAATACTTCACCCGGGTGCGGAGAGTTGTGCATTAACATTGGCGGTACCTCAGTGATAATCCTCGTAGTTCACAATCTCGGCATCTCCGTCTTCGAACCGGAAGGTCACTCGCCAGTGACCACTGACTGTCACTGACCAGATTCCGGTTCGATTGCCAGAGAGTTCGTGCAAACGAAGACCAGTTCAACGTCTCGGCGGCAGAGAGCGTCCGCTCAGGTCTGGCCCGCTATTCGGTTAATGCCGGCTATTTGCGGGCCCGCCTAGGCGGCGCACTCACCTACCGGATGAGCCCTTCATGGTCGCTGACCGGCATTGTCGGTATGACCTACCTCACCGGCAATGCCAAAGAAAGCCCGATTGTGGAGGACATTGGCAGCGCCACTCAGGCCTTCGGTGGTGCACTGATCAACTACCGGCTCTGACCACGATAACTGAACCAGCCAGAGTCTCTGGAGCTGGGCCACTGGATCCTGGCTGCCTGAGCCAATTGCCCGCAACGATCAAGCCCTCCGGTCATCGCGCACCCGAAGGGCTCCGTCGATAGCCCGCCAGCGCGCTCGTTTATGGTCAACGCGACACCAGCACTGGGATTGACGCTTGACAGAGTACTGTTCGAGTAGCGCTACCCAGCACCAGTCGGGTGAGCCGCGTATGGCCATAGGCGCCCATCACCAGCATGTCGGCATTGAACGCCCGCGCCTGTTCGAGTAGCATTGGGCCGACCTTACCACCGTCGACTTGTTCCAGTGTTACCTGTACGCCATAACGCGCGAGGTGGCGACACAGGTCCGCGCCGAAATCCTCTCTACACTCCAGCTCGCCATCCGGTTCATCGCAGACACAAACCACCTTCACTGCTTCGGCCTGGGCCAGAAAGGGTAACGCATCGCCGACCGCTCGTGTTGCCTCCCGGCTAGCGTTCCAGCCGACAACGACACGTCGTCCAATCCGTCCGGCCGCCCATTCGTCAGGAATGAGTATAGTCGGGCGTCCCGAGCCGAAGATAACATGCTCGGCCATCCTGACCGTCATGGAAGGTTCGGGGGAGCTTTCGAAGGGAGGAGCCAACGCCAGCCCTGCATAGCGCGCGTGTAGCATTAATTCCTCCGCTAACTCGCTCTCGGACAAGCGCCACTCTGCGCTAATGCCCCTTGCGCGAACCATTGCCTCAAAGCGCTCCCTGACCTGAGCCTCTGCGTCCCGAACACGCACGCGATGCTGTTCGAGCAAGGCGCGCATGGCAGGGCCGGCCACAGAGTGCGCATGAGGCATCGCTCTCAGTGGCGTTGCCACAAACACCGCTATCAGATAGGCATTCCAGCACGCGGCGATGTCAGCGGCGATCGCCAGTCGTCGGTCATAGGGTCGAGCCTCCTCAAGAAAGACAACGATATCCTTAGGTAGCATGCTTCACCTCCTGGTCGCGTTTTCCATAACCTGCTCAAAAACACGCAGGGCGACTTCCAGGTCCTCGTCTTCGAGGCCTTTCAGCATCTCGTCCCGCAACACATTCGCCCGCTCATTCAGATCGCTCATAAAGCGCTCACCGGCATTGGTAAGATAAAGCAGCCTGGCGCGCCGATCACGCTCACTGGGCCGGCGCCTTGCTAACCGGGCATTGGTGAGAGGAAACTGATCTCGAGGGGAGTGCGGGGCCATGTCACTGTCCTGCTATTGATGATTCAGTAACAGTAAATCGCAAGCTAATCATATAGACAAGCGTCAGTTACACATTAGCCAGGTTTGCACCAGATCAATAGGCAACATCACGCGGATTCCGAGGCCAGTTTTTTTAAAGCCGGTTGCCGGGCGCTCACTCAGCCGATCTCACTGCATCCGGCGCCGAAAGACCCAGAGGGATAACAGAAACAGGGTCACACCGATTGCCAGCATGGCCAGAGCCTCATCCCAGAGGACGGACAGACCGGCACCCTTGAGGAAAATGCCGACGGTGATATCCATGTAATAACGCAGTGGACTCAGCAGGGAGAGGCTTTGCAGGAAAGCCGGCATGGCTTCTACCGGCGTCAGACTGCCCGACAGGAACATCAGCGGGAAAAGTCCGAAAAAGGAGAGCAGCAACGCCTGCTGAAGGGTCCGGCTGTAGGCGGCAATCAGTACGCCCAACGAAATCGCACTGAGCAAAAAGATGGCCGTCAGCACCAGAAATAAAAGCAGACTGCCTTGAAGGGGCACACCGAAAGCTCTGACAATTACCAGGCTCGGGAAGATAGAGAGTACACCCATGATCAGCGTCGGTGTGACCTTGGCCAGGAACAGTTCCAGGGTAGAAATGGGCGTTACCAGCAGCTGCTCGATGGTGCCGCGCTCCTTTTCCCGGACAATAGAGGCTGCCGGGTGAATAACGCCCACCATCATGCCGGCCAGGGCAATCATGGATAACACGATAAAACCCGATGTTGTCAGGTCGGGGTTATACCAGATACGGATCAGGGGTACCGCGCCCCCCTTCTTCCCGGCAGCAGGGAGCGCTTCGCGCTCCTGGCGCTGGACGATCTGCAGAGCATCATTGACGGCATTGGCGGCAATGTTGGAATTGGTGCCGTCCTGGAGGAACTGGAGCTGAGCACTCTCGCCAGCGAGCAGATCACCTTCGAACCCGGCGGGAATAACCAACACCGCGGTGGCATCGCCTTTCTCCAGGAGGTCGGTGGCGGTTGCCACACGGGTTTCCTGAAATTTCAGGTCGAAGGTTTCGCTCACCGCAAATTTCTGGATCAACGAGCGACTCAAGGCGCTGCGATCCTCGTCCACCACCGCCAGGGGCAGGTGGCTTACATCAAAACTGAGCGCAACGGCACAAATGACCACTTCAATGGTGTAAAGCCAAAGTATCAGGGTCAGTATCAACCGGTCACGAAAGAACTGCACGAGCTCCTTGCGTAACAAACCAAATAAGGCAATTGCCATCAGGCCACCTTCTGCTTCATTCGCCAGGCCGCGAAGACAAATACCATGACCGTATAGACGATCAACATCATCAGATTCGGCAGAACGGCTTCAAGGCCGGCTGATTTCAGTACGATGCCACGGGAGATTTCCATAAAATAACCGGCAGGGAAAAGCCAGCTATACAGTTGCAGGGTAAGAGGCATGGTGAACAGGGGGAACAGAAAGCCGGAAAACAAAAACGACGGCATCAAGGTGACAATCAGCGTTATCAACATGGCCGCCAACTGGGTACGGACCAGCGATGAGACCAACAGGCCGATACCCACCGTGGTCAGCACATAAACGAAAGCGGACGTCAGCAGCAGTATCGGGCTGCCGGCAATGGGGACGTGAAACCAGGCAAATCCTACCACCATGACCATAAGAATCTCCAGGAAAGCCACCAGACCGTAGGGCACCAGCTTGCCGACAACAAACTCGGTTGAGGTGACCGGCGATGCATAGATCTGCTCAATGGTACCGGTCTCTTTTTCACGCACGATCGCCAGGGCGGTCAGCAGGGGTGGGAACGCCATCAGGATCACGGCGAACAATCCGGGGATGACGAAATTGACGCTGCGCAGGGAGGGATTGAACCAGACCCTGGCCTGGACCCGGACCGCGCTCTGACGCGGGGCGGGGAAATTTGTGATTACCGCCTCGGCATAGGCCGAGGCCAATCGACCCAGAACAGGATAGCCGCCGTCCACGACCACCTGGACAGGCGCCTCGTCGCCCCTGAGCAGTTGCCGGGCAAAGCCGGCTGGAATCACCACGCCCATGCTGATGGTCGAGCTTTGCAATGCCGATTCCAGGTCGTGGAGATCGGTCGTTTTCTGCTCCAATTGAAAGTACCGCGAGCTGTCGAAACGGGCTGTCAGTTCGCGGCTTGCCGGCGTGTTGTCCAGATCGTAAATGCCCACGGCAACCTGTTCCACATCCAGATTGACCGCATAGCCGAACAGAAAAAGCATGATCAGCGGCATGATCACGGCCAGCGCAACGGTAACCGGGTCACGAATCAGCTCGCGACTTTCCTTGACGATGAGGGCTCCAAGCCGATGAGCCTTCATGGTCCCAGCGCCCGGGAATTGGCCGTTCCCGCCTGTTCTATGGCCGCCGTGAAGAGCGTCTCCACCGTGGCGTCGGCTTCGAGGCCGAGAGAATGATTGAGCGATGATCTGCTACCGTGCGCGAGCAGCCGCCCGTCCAGCATTAACGCCAGACGATCACAGTAGGCCGCTTCCTCCAGGTAATGGGTAGTGACCAGCACGGTCATACCGCTGGCGGCCAGCTCACGGATAACCCGCCAGAAACGGTACCGGGCGACGGGGTCGACACCCGAGGTGGGCTCATCAAGGAACAGCACACGGGGCCGGTGAAGCAGGCTGCAGGCCAGCGCCAGACGCTGGCGCAAGGCACTTGAAAGATCACCGGTAAGCTTGTCGGGAATATCTGTCAGCCCCGTTACTTCCCTGGCCCAGTCGATCGCAGCCCGCGCCGCGCCTCCGGCCAGGCCGTAGGCATTGGCAAAGAAGCGGAGATTTTCCCAGGGGGTCAATTCCAGATAGAGTGAAAATCGTTGTGACATATAACCAATTTGCCGGCGCAACGCGGTGCTACCCCCACCGGAGCTCACCCCGGCCACCCGGGCGCTGCCCTCATCGATGGCAACAAGCCCGCACAAGGCCCTGATAAGGGTCGTCTTGCCCGCCCCGTTGGGCCCCAGCAAGGCAAGCAGTTCGCCAGATGGCGCCTCGAAACTCACCCGGTCAACGGCCTTGAAATGGCCGAAGCGGACGCTCAGACCGGTGGCCACCAGCCCTTCCTCTTTTCCCCTGTCTTGCCGGGTCAATTTCGGAAACTGCTGCTCGCCAGTCATCTTCTCCGTCCGCAGAACAAACAGGCCCTCAAGCCGGGGCTCGGCCGCCGCCAGGTGGGCTCCCTCAGGCAATAACTCGGCGAGCTGGTTTTCAGCGATGTCCGCGTTCATCACCAGTCGCAGGTGATCCGGCAACCACTGCACTGAATGGACGCTTTGAATGTGAGCCAGGATGCCGGACAACTCCCGCAAGCCCCGCCCGATATTCCCAGCATTCACGGTGAACACCCTTCCTGCGGCGGGCCTCAGCAGCTCTTCCAGCGAGCCATCCGCGAGAACGCGGCCCTGTTCCAGCAGCAGTATTCTGTCACAGAGTTCCGCCTCGTCCATGTAGGAGGTGGCCACAACCATGGTCAGGCCCTGCGCGCGGAAGCGGTCGAGCATGGCCCAGAGATGGCGCCGGGACAGAGGGTCGACGCCGAGCCCCGGTTCGTCAAGGATCAGCAGCTCCGGTTCATGGACCAGATTGGTACATAGCGACAACTTTTTCCGCATGCCACCGGACAGCTTGGCCGCGGGCCTGTCGGTAAAGCGGCCTAGCCCCGACATGGATAGCAACCTTTCTGAGCGCTCCCGATAGAGCTCGTCGGGCACATCCCGGATGCGAGCGGCAAAGCTCAGGTTTTCCTTGACGCTGAGTCGATCGTAAAGCGTAAATCCCTGAGACATATAGCCAATCCGGGCAGCAATCTGCTTGGCCCCTTGACGGGTATCGACACCCAGGACCTGGCATTCCCCCACAGTGGGGTCCAGGATGCCGGCCAACATCTGTAACAGCGTCGTCTTGCCAGCGCCATCAGCACCGACAATACCCACTCGTTGGCCGCAACCAACCGAAACATCCAGTGGCTCGATGACAACATTGCCTCCAAATTGGCGGCCAAGGCCCTTGGCGACGATGGGTTCCGGGGAAGACATGACGGCTCAGCGCGCCGGAACCGAGAGGGGGTCTGGCCACTCGGTATCCGGATCCCAACGAATCCAGGCATCCGCCGGCATACCGGGTTTGAGCGCCTCCGCCGTATTATCCAGCGCCAGGGTAACGCCATAGACCATTCGAACCCTCTCATCGGGCATGTGGACATCACGGGGGGTGAACTGGGCAAAATCGTCAATCCTGGCGACCTTGGCGGAAAAGTCCCCGGACAAACCGTCCACGCGGATTCGGGCCGGGTATCCGAGACTGATCCGGGTGACGATATCGCCGGGGACATAGAGCTTGAGTTCGAGTTGTTGCAGGTTCACCATCATGGCCAGCGGCTGGCCGGCATCGACCACCTCTCCTGTCTCCACCGCCCGGATCAGTATGGTCCCGGACAAGGGCGCGACAACCTCCGCTTTGTTTAGTTGTGATTCGGCCAGCGCCACCTGCGCCGCCCTTGCAGCGACCTGTTCTTCGGCGGCATCCTTCTGCCGTTGGAGAGACTCGAGTCGGCCCCGGGCCTCACTGACGGCATTTTCCGCCTGATCCAGATCACTGGAGCTCGCCAGATTGCGGGAGCGCAGGTCACGGATCCGCTGCCGTTGTTTCTCGGCAGTCATCAGATGATGACGCCAGGTCGTGATTTGGCTGTCGAAGCCGTGACGGACTTCCCGCACGCCGGCCAGCTCAGCCTGTGCCGACCGTAGGCGGTCCCTGGCATCGGCGGGATCGATCACGGCGATCGTGTCGCCAGCCGAAACCCTGCTGCCTTCCGTGAGATGGTGCTCGATGACTCGACCGGTCACTTCGGCCGCAATGCGCACTTCCCGCCCCTCGATATGACCATTGCCATAGGCGATTCCCTGAGGTAAGGGCTCTTCCCCGAACAGAACAAAAACCCCATAAGAACCGCCGGCGAGCACCAACACCGCTATCAGAGACCAGAGCCAGGATTGGGATTTCACCAAACACTCCTTATGACATTACTGTTCAGGTTGGAGCCGGGATCAGGGCCACTGCCTATCACTCCAGCCAATGAGTTCGCCCACTCTAGCACTCGGCAGCAACCGCGACCAAGGTCGTTGCCGGATCTCAAGCGGCTCATTCAGGTGGCCCCGAAGATGGCCTTCAGGGCATCGTCAAAGACGCAAAATGGATGGGTAGCCTGCCACATCCACCCCAAACCGGGTGTTCTGACGCAAGTGATCCCTCATCGCCTCCAGCGCCTCCGGATCCCCGTGGATCAGATTAATCGTCGTTTCGGGGTCCTGAGCACTCTGGGCAAGCCATTGTTCAATCTCTGCGAAGTCACCGTGGATCTTCACCCTCTCCGCTCCAACAACCATCTTGGCGCCTCATGTTCCCCCGGCCTGATAGCCGGCAAAAATAACGGTTGTGCGGTACTGGGTCATGGCGACGATTGCCATACGTTGACTCCAGCATCAGCATGTCGGGTTGCATGATGGGTATAAACGTCTCACCCGCTTCAACCAGAAACTTGGATCCGGTAACCGTGTCGGTGCCACCCAGGAACGTAATATTCATCGGCTCTTACTCCTGTCCTGATTGAGAAAATGCCTGATCGACGGCGCCAGCAACTCACTGATATCAATCCCGTTGGTACGGTGTGGAATGGTGTTGGTGGTCACCAGAGCCTGTAAACCCGTGTCCAGAAGGTACTGGTCCGAGGCCTCGGCAAAGATGCCGTGCACCGCAGCACAGAGAATAGCCTCCATACCCTGTGACCTTAGCGCTTTGACGCATTCGCCAACCGTGCGGCCACTGGAGATGACGTCATCTATGATGATGGCGGTGCGGCCCTGGTACCGGGATATATCCGGCAGTGCGACTTCGACACGCCGGTCGCCCAGGCGCTGCTTGGCACCGATGACATAAGGGTGACTGCTGGCCTGGGCAATACTGGCAACCCATTGCTCACTCTCGGCATCCGGGCCCACCAGCAGAAGATCGCTCTGCCCCCTGAGCCACCCCGCCAGTGCAGGCGCGCCCTGAACAACCTGGGTGGGTACGCTATAAATTTCACCGAGGGCGTGATATCGATGCAAATGCGGGTCAACCGTGATCAGCCAGTCGATATGGCGCAACAAGGAGCGTGCAAACACAGCAGACGTGACCGCCTCCCCGTCCTGGAAGCGACGATCCTGGCGCATGTAGCACAAATAGGGGGCGACCAGCCCCACCGAGCTCGCCCCGAGCTCTCGCAGGGTCTCGAACAGGAAAAGGTGGGCAAGGTATCTGGCGTCCGGATTGGACAAGTCGGCCAACACGATACACCGGGCGCCACTGACCGGAGTATCAACGCGCAGGTAGGTCTCACCATCGGGAAACCTGCGAAACTCCAGGCGCCCCTGCTCCAAGCCAAGCTGATCACACAGCTTTTCCCGTAAGGGATGGCTTTCCAGGCAAAACAGAACCACTCGCCCGCTACTACTGCCCATAATCACCTCTCCGTCCGAAGAGAAAAAATTGGCACCTCACCCGCTACATAGGCCAGGGCGTAATCCCGTTCGCCGATGCTTTCACTCAGCAACTCGTAGAGCGGGTCCCCCACCGCTACGGTATCGCCCACGTTGGCAAACAGCCGCAACCCGGCCGCAGGACTCTCCGGTGCACCGGCGAGCTTGGCCAGCCGCGCTAGCCGGCGATTATCAACAGACTGAATGGTCCCCGGTTCGGTGGCTAATTCCCGGTGCCGGAACCGGGCATTCCCCAATTGTTTCAATCCGCCCTGCTCCTGAGCAATACGCCGGAACTGTTCCCAGGCCCGACCACTTTCAAGAATGTCCCGGGCCTTCTGCTGGCTGGCCTCCAGTCCGTCGTTATCTGCCATGTCGAGCACATGGGCCGCCAGGAGCAACGCTCGCTCTTTAAGGTCATCCGGAGCTTCCTGCCTTCCCTGAAGTACCGCCATCACATCCCGAGCCTCCTCCACCGGCCCTATGCCCGAGCCAACCGGGCGGCTGCCATCCGTCAGAACACAGCGGACGACCAACCCGCAGGCAGCGCCCACTTCAGAAAACAGAAAGGCCAGGCGGTCAGCCTCCTCACGGCTTCGGACTTTTGCTGTCGCGCCCACCGGAATGTCAACCACCACATGGGTTGAGCCGGCAGCAATCTTCTTCGATAGAACCGAGGCCACGAGCTGCCCTTCACCATCAAGATCCAGTGCCCGCTCAATTCGGATTAGCAGGTCATCCGCCGGGCTGAGGTTGATGGCCCCTCCCCAGGCCAGGCAAGCACCGGTGTTCCTGACGACACGCTGAATGTCTGCAAGCGCCAGATTGACAGTCGTCAGGGCTTCCATTGTATCCGCCGTGCCGGCAGGCGAGGTAATGGCCCGGGAAGACGTCTTGGGCATGACCAGCCCTGCCGCACTGACAATGGACACCACAAGCGGTGTGGTCCTGTTTCCGGGGAGACCACCCACACAGTGCTTATCGAACACACGGGCGGTGCCCTCCCATGCCAGGTGTTCTCCGCAGTCCACCATGGCCTGGGTCAGCCCGGTAATTTCATTCAAAGCCAGCCGGCCACCCGCACAAACGCTTAAAAAGCAGGCAATTTCAAGATCACTGTATCTATACTCGGAAATGTCGGCGACGATTCTGGTCAGCTCATCTTGGCTCAGTGCGTGGCCGAACACTTTCTTTCGCATCAGGCTCAGTGATTCAGTAACCGGCGCGTGGTGGACTAATACCGGCTCCTCTGGCGATACGCCCAGCCGCTCCATGGCAATGTTGGAGAGCCCCGCATAGCCTTCCGGAACCGCCCCACCATAGACCACATTGAGCGTCGCGATAATAGTTTTGTTCTTTGCCGTCACATCCACCCTGGTGCGGGCGGCCAGCCCCTCTGATCGGCACACCTCACAATCATCCCGCATGAAGATAACGGGCTCCTGATGCGTATCAATGCCGATCAGAAAGGCGTTTAACTGGTTAGTTGAACCCATAGTCCCTCTCTGCGAAAAACTGACAACTGTTTACAAAATTAACAACTCTGAAAGATCGTCCATGCGACCAACCTTACGGGCCATGAAGACTTCCTCAGTTGGCCGGTGTTCCCCATTGCCATTGTATGACTTCCGGCATATCCACGCCGTGCTCGGTGATGTAATGCTGGTGCTCAATGAGCCGGTCCCGCAGCCACTGTTTGAGATAGGCTGCCCGAGCCCCTAATTGTGGAACCCGGTCGATAACGTCTGCCGCCAGATGGAAACGGTCCATGTCGTTGCGCACCACCATGTCGAAGGGGGTGGTGGTGGTGCCTTCCTCCTTATAGCCACGCACATGGAGATTCTTATGGTTGGTGCGCCGGTAGGTCAGGCGGTGGATCAGCCAGGGATACCCGTGGTAGGCAAAGATGATCGGTTTGTCGGTGGTGAACAGGGTGTCGAAGTCCTTGTGCGACAGCCCGTGCGGGTGTTCCGCCTGGTCCTGCAGGGTCATGAGATCCACCACATTGATCACTCTCACTCTGAGCTTGGGCAGGTGGTGGTGCAGGATATCCACCGCCGCCAGAATCTCCAGGGTGGGCACGTCGCCGGCACAGGCCATGACCACATCCGGCTCGCTGCCCTCATCGTTGCTGGCCCACTCCCAGATGCCAATACCCGCGGTACAGTGCTTGATGGCCGCGTCCATGCCGAGCCACTGTGGCTCGAGTTGCTTGCCGGCCACGATCACATTCACGAAGTTGCGCGAACGCAGGCAGTTGTCGGTTACGCACAACAGGGTGTTGGCATCAGGTGGCAGATAGACACGAATAACGTCGGCTTTCTTGTTCACCACATGGTCGATAAAGCCGGGATCCTGGTGTGAGAAGCCGTTGTGGTCCTGGCGCCAGACGTGGGACGTCAGCAGGTAGTTGAGTGAAGCAATGGGGCGACGCCAGGGGACCTCCTTGCCAGCAACCTTCAGCCACTTGGCATGCTGGTTGAACATGGAATCAATGATGTGAATAAAGGCCTCGTAGCAGGAAAACAGCCCGTGCCTGCCGGTCAGCAGATACCCCTCCAGCCAGCCCTGGCAGGTGTGCTCGGAGAGGATCTCCATGACCCGGCCGTCCGGCGCCAGGTGATCGTCTCCAGGCAGGGTCTCCGCCATCCAGGCTCGGTCGGTCACCTCGAACAGGGCGCCAAGGCGGTTGGAGTTGGTCTCATCCGGGCCCATCACGCGGAAGTTCCGCGTCTCTGTATTCAGCTGCATGACGTCGCGCAGGTAAGTGCCCATTACCCGGGTCGATTCCGCCTGTTCCGTGCCCGGGCTGGTGACGGCAACGGCAAATTCGCGAAAGTCGGGCAGCTGCAGATCCCTGAGCAGCAGCCCGCCGTTGGCGTGCGGGTTGGCACCCATGCGCCGTTCACCTTTCGGGGCCAGGGCTGCCAGCTCCGGTTTCAGGGCTCCGTTCGGGTCGAAAAGCTCTTCAGGGCGGTAGCTTTTCATCCAGTCTTCAAGCAGTTTCAGGTGCTCCGGCTTGCCGGCCATCGCGGAGAAAGGTACCTGATGCGAGCGCCAGGTACCTTCACTCTTCAGGCCATCCACGTCTTTCGGGCCGGTCCAGCCCTTTGGGGTGCGCAGGATAATCATTGGCCATCGCGGGCGCCCGGCGGTGCCCCTGGTGCGGGCTTCGTGCTGGATTGCCCGGATCTCGGCCATGACCGTATCCAGGGTCGCCGCCATACGCTGGTGCACCCGCGAGGGCTCATCGCCCTCGACGAAATAGGGCCGGTAGCCGTAGCCGATGAACAGACTCTCCAGCTCCTCACGGGGAATGCGCGCCAGCACAGTGGGGTTGGCGATCTTGTAGCCGTTCAGGTGCAGAATCGGCAGTACCGCGCCGTCCTGGGCAGGATTGAGAAACTTGTTGGAGTGCCAGGCGGTGGCCAGCGGGCCAGTTTCAGCCTCGCCGTCACCGACCACACAGGCGGCAATGAGCTCGGGATTGTCGAATACCGCGCCGAAGGCATGGGACAGGGAGTACCCGAGCTCGCCCCCCTCGTGGATGGAGCCCGGGGTTTCCGGCGCCGCGTGGCTCGGTACGCCACCGGGAAACGAGAACTGCCTGAACAACCGCTGCATACCCGCTGCGTTCTGAGGAATGTTCGGATAAAACTCGCTGTAGCTGCCTTCCAGCCAGGTATTGGCCACCAGGCCCGGCCCGCCATGTCCGGGGCCAGTGATGTATATAATGTTCAGATCCTGCGCTAGGATCATCCGGTTCAGGTGTACGTAGATGAAGTTCAGCCCCGGAGTGGTGCCCCAGTGCCCCAGCAATCGCGTCTTGACGTGCTCCAGAGTTAGCGGTTCGGTGAGTAGCGGGTTGCCGCGCAGGTAGATCTGCCCCACCGATAGGTAGTTGGCGGCCCGCCAGTAGGCGTCCATTCCGTGGAGTTCACCCGGCGTCAGCGGGCCCGGTTCGGAATTGCTTTTTCCGGCTTGCGTCGTTTGTTTCAAAATCAGATCCTCCACAAAAATCCAGCTTGGTGGTGCTTCAGATCAGGGCCGCACCCGGATAGCATAGGGTTACGTCAGCAAAGCACAGCTACCTGAATCCAAACTGAATTATTGGAACGGATCGAGCCGCACTTTGATTTCAATCAAACCCGTAATCACCCAACAAAAAATAACAATGCTGTAGCTTGACGTATGACTTGTTCAAAGGTTTTATCATGGTCTTTATAGTCAAAGTCGTTACTCTGCTTGCCGTCCTTCCTGGGTTCAAAAAGCATTTAAACCAGGGTATAGGTCACCGAATTCGCCGAGTCATTAGTCCCGCTGGCTTCTAATGGCAAGGCAGCACCGTAGGGAGACCGGTCGCAAGGACGATTGCCAGGTGATTGCCTTCCGTGCCAACTACGGGCAGCAAGGCGTATTCCGCGAACATAAAGATTACTGAGGCCGGGAAGTCTGACTGACCGGAAAACAATAGGGGGCTCCATAATGCATTCAAGTCGCTTGCTGTGCAGGGGTTGGGTTCTCGCTATGATGATCTGGTCCGTCAGCTTTTTTTACACTTTTTCTGGGAAATGATCCAGGTGCCTTTATTTATAGGGATGGCTGAGGCGTCTCATGGAGAGGTAGTTTGGCTATGCACCCGGGCTACGGTGGGCGATGCCAATATTGCGCTTTTGGCTTATGGCGCTGCTGCTTTAGTAACGAAAGATGGCTTCTGGATACAGGGCCCTTGGCGGGGCCGTACCTTGGGGACCTTTCTGGCAGCCGGCTTACTGATAACCGTGCTTTTCGAAGCTTGGGCCACCGGCACAGGTGACCGCTGGCAATACAGTGAATCAATGCCCGTGCTACCAATAACCGGAACCGGAGCGGCTCCGTTATTGCAATGGTCACTGATTCCACCCTTATCACTTTACACCCTGCGCTGGATGTACAGTGGGTGGATTGAGCAGCGTTGACCGCCAGTTACTGATAGCCGCCAATGGCGGTCATACATGATATGGCCACCTTCAATGATTCAGATATTTATTGCTTCGGTTCAAGTTTGATCACTCGCAAACGCAGCGCATTCACAATCACGCTGACCGAAGAAAGGGACATGGCGGCAGCCGCAAATATCGGCGACAGCAGTATGCCGAAAAACGGATACAGAACACCCGCGGCAATGGGAACGCCGGCCGAATTGTAGATAAAGGCAAAAAACAGGTTCTGGCGGATATTGCGCATGGTTGCTGAAGACAGTCGACGCGCCTCCACAATCCCCATCAGATCGCCCCGTAACAAGGTTATACCGGCACTTTCGATGGCGACATCCGTGCCGGTGCCCATGGCAACGCCGACATCCGCCGTTGCCAGAGCCGGCGCATCGTTCACGCCATCACCGGCCATCACGACTATGCGGCCTTCGTCTTTCAGCCGCTGGACGATCTTGCCCTTGTCTTCCGGCAGGACTTCCGCCTCCACTTCATCAATGTGCAGTTTTCGGGCAACCGCCTCGGCCGAGGTGCGGTTATCACCGGTCAGCATCACTACCCGGATGCCATCTTTCTGGAGGGCTGCAATGGCCGCTTCGGTGGTTTCCTTCACCGGGTCGGCGATGGCAAGCAGGCCGGCCACTTTGCCGTCGACGGCTGCAAAAATAACGGTGGCGCCATCCTTCCGAAGCTGATCGGCCTCAGATTCAAAATCCGAGGTCTCAACACCTTCGGCCTCCATTAGCAGACGATTGCCAATCAGTACCTGCTGCCCCTCAATCTTGCCCGTCACGCCTTTGCCGTTCGGGGAATCGAAGCCTTCGGCGTCTGGCAGTTGCAAGTCCATCGCTTTGGCTTTGCCGAGAATAGCGTGGGCCAAAGGGTGCTCACTGCCCTTCTCCAGCCCCCCGGCAAACCGCATCAGCTCTTCCTCGCTAAATCCCTCGGCAGGAACCAGTTTCGTGACCTGAGGTTTGCCTTCGGTCAGGGTGCCAGTTTTGTCCACTACAACCGTATCCACCTTTTCCATGCGCTCCAGAGCTTCCGCATCGCGGATCAGCACACCGCTTTGGGCGCCCCGGCCGACACCGACCATGATGGACATGGGCGTTGCCAAGCCCAATGCACAGGGGCAGGCGATGATCAACACGCTCACCGCGGCAATCAGGCCAAATGCCATAGGCGGCGTCGGTCCGACGAATGACCAGACGATAAAGGCGATAACGGCGACCAGGATCACCGCCGGCACAAAGTATCCCGCCACCTTGTCAGCCAGCCCCTGAATCGGTGCCCGGCTGCGCTGGGCGCTGGCTACCATCTGCACGATCTGGGACAGCATGGTGTCCCGGCCAACCTTGTCGGCCCGCATGATAAAGCTACCCTGCTGGTTGATGCTGCCACCAATCACCTGATCGCCCGATTTCTTGCTGACTGCCAGCGGCTCCCCGGTGACCATGGATTCGTCCACGTTGGAGCTGCCCTCAAGCACCTCACCATCCAACGGCACCTTGTCTCCGGGCCGAACCCGCAGGCGGTCGCCAACCTTGACCTGATCCAGCGACACATCGGCCTCGCCGCCGTCATCATCCAGTTTTCTGGCGGTCGCGGGCGCCAGATCCAGCAAGGCCTTGATAGCGCCTGAGGTTTTCTCCCGGGCTCGCAGCTCCAGCACCTGCCCAAGCAACACCAGTACCACGATGACCGCCGCTGCTTCGAAATACACGGCAACCGAGCCATCGTCCTGCCGAAAGGCTGCCGGGAATACCTGGGGAGCAAGGGTCGCCACCAGGCTATAGATCAACGCCACGCCGGTGCCGATGGAGATCAGAGTGAACATGTTCAGATTGCGACTGACGACGGATTTCCAGCCCCGGACAAAGAACGGCCAGCCACACCAGAGGACAACCGGCGTTGCCAGCACCAACTGGATCCAGTTGGATAGCTGAGGGGCGACAATGTGATCGAGCCCGGTCAGGTGCCCGCCCATTTCGAGAACAAGCACTGGCAGAGTCAGAACAAGCCCGATCCAGAATCGGCGGGTCATGTCCGTAAGCTCTGCGGAGGGGCCGTCATCCAGGCTCACCTGCTCCGGCTCAAGCGCCATACCGCAGATGGGACAATCTCCCGGCCCCTGCTGTCGGATTTCCGGATGCATGGGGCAGGTGTACATGGTGCCCGGCGCTACCGGTTCCTGCTGCTTCTGCTCCTCACCAAGGTACTGCCCCGGGTTGTCTTCGAATTTGGCCTGGCAGCGAGGCGAACAGAAATACCAGGTTTTGCCCGCGTGCTGGCTTCGATGCTCCGCGGTGTGCCGATCCACCGACATCCCGCAGACAGGATCCCTGGCCTTGTGTTCGCCGGATTCCTCGTGATGATGCTCATGATCGTGATGATGGGCGTGCTGGTGCTCAGCCATTGCTGCCTCCACTCTTGTCCGCCGGCCAATCGGCGAAGGCAATGAAATAGAGCAGAATGAGGTTGACCAGAGGGACCAGCATCAGAAAGCCCATCCAACCCGGGTAACCCGTGCGCTGGCAAATACGCCAGGCCGGGATGACAACGATGATGGCGATCACCAGCATCCACAGCCAGTGCCCCGCCCACATGGTATTGCCAAACATGTTATCTCCCATCACGGCCCTGCCCTCCACGTTAAAAAGTACCGGTTACTGATGATGGTCATCATGCGCCCCTCGTGTTCCGATTGCCGGGCATTCCCGGACCTGGTCAGGAAAATCTGCTCGGCCACGGCGGTCACGATCATTGTGACAACCGCTACGCCGATTACAAACGGATCGGTATGGAGTTTGACCGAAACAAAGCCCCCCAGCACCAGGAGATCCAGAATAATGGCGGTGGCCGGCACCCAGATATTGGCCTTTATATCCTTGCGCAGATACCGCAGTACACCCCAGTGAATGGCGATATCCATAACCAGGTAGAACACGATCCCGAGCGCGGCAATCCGGGAAGATCAAAAAAAGCCGTGAGGACAAGCCCCAGAACTACAGTGTAGACCAGCGTGTGCTTCTGGATGCTGCCCGGCATGCCAAAGTGACTGTGCGGAACCAGTTTCATCTCGGTCAGCATGGCCAGCATCCGCGAGACTGCAAAGATGCTGGCAAGGATGCCTGGCACGACCAACGTTCCGGTGGGGGTCTTTGACCTCGGAGCCACTGTTGGTGTGGTCGTGGTGAATCCCTCGAGAAGCCTATCGATAGGGAGTCGGCGATCCAGACACCCACCAGCCCGAAGGTCAGGATACCTCCGATTTTCAGAATCCCGATAAATGACGCTACCCCCTGGATCATTCGGTTACCCAGCAGGTTAACCAGAAAGACAGCCAGAATGAGCGATACGCCGAGAACTGGCACCATCCGTTAAGCGCTTCGGCCTCATTTGAGGAACACCGCCCCACCGTAATCCAAGGTGGGGCGATACAGGCGATTTCCTTTTGCTCAATATTTCCTAAGCGGCACTTTTTAAACCTTTCCGCCAGTCACCCAAATCCTCAATTAACTTGTAGAACAGCGGCACAAAGAACAGCGCAAGTGTGCTGGCGGCGATCATACCCCCAACCACCACGGTACCAATCTCCTGTCGGCTAGCAGCACCGGCGCCGGTGCTGACGGCCAGCGGCAGGGAGCCAATGATGAAGGTCAAGGCGGTCATCATAATGGCGCGGAACCGCTGTCTGGCTGCTGCACTGGCGGCTTCTGCTGCGGACATACCGGTTTTACGATTCTGAGCGGCAAATTCCACAATCAGAATGGCATTCTTCGCTGCCAGCCCGATCAGCACCAGCAAGCCAACCTGGAAGTAGATGTCGTTGGGGAAGCCCCGCAGCATGGCTGCCAGGATCGCACCAAAAACCCCGAACGGAACGGCCGTAGCAACCGCTACCGGTAGACCCCATCGTTCATACTGTGCTGCAAGAATGAGGAATACGAGTAACAGGCCCATACCGAACGCAAGCACACCGGAGTCTGCGGAATCCTGAAGTTGGAAAGCTTCCCCGGTCCAGCCCAGCAGGGTGTTGCGGTCAAACACGTCAGCACCGACTTCCTGTAAAGCGGCGAGTGCATCCCCTGAAGTAAATCCCGGCCCAGGGTCGGCCAGCAGTTTGGCAGCCGGGTAGAGGTTAAAGCGGTTGAGAATATCCGGGCCACTGGTCCGGTCCAGGCTCACCAACGAACTGACCGGAATCATCTCGCCATAGTCGGACCGGACAAACACCCGTCGCAGATCGTCCGGATGGCTGCGGAACTCTCCCTCCGATTGCAGCGTTACCTGCCAGTTGCGGCCCTGCAGCGTGAAGTCGTTTACATAGAGTCCACCAAAGGTGCTCTGCATGGTGGTGAAGATCTGGTCAACGGGCACCCCCGCGGCCAAAGCCTTCTCCCGGTCAACATCCGCACGATATTTGGGGATGCCGGTATCCAGCGTCACCCTTACGTTCTGCAGTTCAGGCCGTTCGTTTGCTTTGCGGGTGAACTCATCGGCAATGGCCTTGATCTCGTCAGGTGTTCTACCGCCCCGCGCCTGAATATAGCCTTCAACGCCACCAGTTGTCGAAAGTCCCTGGATTGGCGGCGGTGTGAAAGCGAAGGCCGCCCCCTCAGGCAGTTTGCCCCCAAGGCCCATGATCTTGCCAGCCACACTGGCGGCATCCTGGCCCCCACCGGTGCGCTCTGCCCAGTCTTCGAGGGTTACAAAAGCAACACCGCTGTTGGTACGTAATGCACTGGATATAATGTCAAAGCCGGAAAACGCCACCACATCCTGAACTTCAGGCACGTCCATCATGCCGCCAACCAGATCGTCGCGGAAATCCGATGTGCGGCTCAGGGACGCCGACGCGGGCAGCGAATAAGCGGCAAGCACGAAGCCCTGATCTTCCTGAGGCACCAGGCCCGTAGGCATTCGGTCAATCAAAAGCACAACGCCGCCAATCATGGCCGCAAATAACAGAACACCCACCACGGCATGGCGTAGCAGCCAGTCAACAACTGCACAGAACCCGTTGGTTATCCGGTCAAAGCCGGCGTCGAACCAACGAAACGGCGCCCATTGTTTTTCCGGCTGCCCACCCAGCAAAAGTGCGCACATGGCTGGCGTCAGAGTGAGGGCCACAACACCCGAAATGACCACCGACACGGCGATGGTGATTGCAAACTGTCTATACAGCTCGCCACTCAGTCCGCCCAGGAAGGCAACCGGTGCGAAGACTGCAACCAGAACGAGCGTGGATGAAATTACTGCCCCGGAAACCTGCTGAATGGTGACCACAGCGGCATTGTAGGCAGACAGCCCCTCCTCTTTCATTAACCGTTCGGCGTTCTCCATAATAATGATGGCGTTATCCACCACGACACCGATGGCTAGTATCAACCCGAACAAGGTCAGCAGGTTGACGGAGAATCCCAGAGCCTGCATGCCCGCAAACGTACCAATCAGCGACACGGGGATCGCCACCAGGGGTATTAATGTGGCCCGCAAGTGTTGCAGGAACAGGAAGGTGACCACCACAACCAGCAGTATGGCAATGATGAAGGTGCTGATGACCTCCTGAATCGAGATATCGATAAAGCGGGTGGTGTCGTAGGGGATGTCGTATTCCAGCCCCTCCGGGAAGCGCTCACTGATCTCTTTCATGGCTTCGCGCACGGCATCGGCGGCATCCAGAGCGTTGGCTCCCGGCTGCAGATAGACCCCCATGGGAACCGTATCGTCGCCGTTATAGGCCGCCTCGAAATCGTAGTTCTGGGCGCCCAGCTCTATCCGGGCCACATCTTTGAGCCTCAGCGCCGCGCCTTCTTCATCGCTGCGCAGAATAACTTCGCCGAATTCTTCGGGGCTGGTCAGGCGCCCCGGCACCGACACACTGAATGTAAAGGCCTGGCCTTGCGGTGCCGGTTCGGCGCCGATGCGGCCTGCCGCAAACTGAGCGTTCTGGGCCCGCAAAGAGGCGGCTATATCCGCCGGTGTCAGCTCATACTGGGCCAGTTTGTCCGGGCGCAACCAGACTCGCATGGAGTAATCCTGGGCGCCGAACAGAGAGGCGTTACCAATCCCCGGCAGGCGTACAAGTTCGTCCAGCACATTCAGCAGGGCATAATTGGAAATTTCCACGACGTCCATGCTTTTGTCAGGGGACGACAACGTCAGGACCTGCAGGATCGATGTGGACCTGGCCTCTACGGTCAGCCCCTGGTCCCGCACGGCTTGAGGTAAACTTGCCAGGGCCTGCTGCACCCGGTTGTTGACGTTGATGGTGGCCTGGTCCGGATCGGTGCCGATTTCAAACGAGACCGTAACGCGAAAACTTCCCGAGTCGGTACTGTTGGATTCCATGTAGATCATCTGATCCACGCCGTTAATTTCCTGCTCCAGTGGCGCCACAACACTCTCCGAGATAACGTCGGCGCTGGCACCCTGGTAACGGCCATCAACCACAACCTGGGGTGGCACCACATTGGGATACTGCTCAACGGGCAACCCCAGGAGCGAGATGGCCCCCGCAATGACAATGATTATGGAAATAACGGACGCGAATATTGGGCGGTCAATGAAAGTGCGCAGCATTACTTGGGCTCCTCGCTCTCATCCCTGACGCTTACTTCAGCCCCACCCCTGAGATTGACCAGGCCACTGGTAATGAAGGCTTCACCGGCTTTCAGGCCTTCCAGTATGACCTGACGCCCATCCACAACCGGCCCGAGACTGACAGGGCGTGCACGGGCAACGCTGTCATCATCAACCACGAAAACCTGCGCCCCGTCCGCACCTTCGGTCACCGCTTTTTCCGGCACCGTAACAACACCTTCCAGGCTCCGGAGCTGCACTCTTACGCGCACAAACTGCCCGGGGATAATCTCGTTGTCAGGGTTGGGGAAAACAGCCCGGGCGGACACGGTACCCGTGCGAGGGTCCAGGGTGGAGGCAGTAAAATCCACCTTGCCGGTGCGATCATACGCCTTCCCGTTCGTCATGATCAGCGTGGCGTCCATGTCTTTAGCGCTGGCCGAATCCGTCATTGCTTCACGGGCGGCACGCTGTATTGCAGCATCGTTCTCCGGCAGCGCAAACCGAACATGCACCGGATTCTGTTGCACGAGGGTGGTCAGCAGCGTGCCCTGTTCAATCAGGCTCCCTTCAGGCAGGTCTTCAAGGCTGGTCACGCCATTGACCGGAGCCCTGACGTCGGTATAGCCCAAATTCAGTTCAGCTACCGTAACGCCCGCCTCGGCAACAGCCAGATTGGCCTGGGCCAGTTCCAGGGCAGAACGGGCGGAGTCACGATCCCGTTCACTGACCGCATTACGCTCGTACAATGAGGATATGCGATTCCATTCCCGCTCAGCCTGGCGGAGATCCGCTTCAGCCACCTGGCGTTGAGCCTTTGCTCCCTGCAGGGCGGCTTCCGAAGGCTTGGGGTCAATGCGGAACAGAGAGTCACCCTCACTGACAATCTGGCCTTCGCGATACAGGCGCTCCTCGAGGATGCCCTGAATCCGGGCGCGAACTTCTACTTCACGAGCCCCGCGAGCCCGACCGGCATAGTCCTGGCGCACTGTCACGTCGGTTGTTTCAGCCGTTTCCACGATGACCTCCGGGGCTGGCCTGCCACTACCCTCCCCAGCGTTTTGATTATTGTCACCGCTGCAGGCAGCCAGACCGGCCACAAGCACAGAAAGCAATAATGTTCGACGTAGTGCTCTGGAGGAATACAGTAGGGCAGCATGCGACGGCATGACGGAGGTCTCCTTGGGTAAACGTTGTTAGAATTGATGGGACAATACCTACATTCATGGATGTATGCAAAAAACTTTGGCATGATGGCGCCCAAGACAAACGGACCCGTATGCACTTTAGCGGTGGGGCCTACACTCAGAATGACGGATATTCACCATGGCCAGAAAAACCAAGGCGGAAGCTGAAGTCACCTATCAGGCTTTGCTGGACGCAGCAGAGCAGGTCTTTCTCAACAAGGGCGTGGCCCGGGCCTCACTGGAGGAAATCGCCCGCACCGCCCAGGTCACCCGTGGCGCGGTTTACTGGCACTTCCAGAACAAATCGGATGTTTTCAAGGCCATGCTCGAGCGGGTTCGATTGCCGATGGCAGAGATGACTGAAAACGCCGCTGACGAGCGCACTGGTGACCTTCGGACACTCAGAAACCTGTGTGTGTATGCGCTTCAGACCCTCGTTAAGGATCAACGCCACTTCCGTGTCTACAAGATCCTGTTTCACCACACGGAATCCGAACACGGTCTGCGGCTGCAGGATGAAATGACGCAGGAATCTATTGATACACTGACGCGGTTTTTCAGCAATCACCCACCCCATTCATCACTAACCGCCAGTCAGGCCGCCCGTTCGCTGCATACCCAAATGCTGGGCATCTACGTTGATTGGCTCAGGAATCCTGACGCCTACGACCTGAGCGCCGAAGCGGAATGCCTGGTCGATACATTGTTCCGGGGCCTCTGCCCTGAAAACGAGCCATTCCAAACAAACAAGGAAACCCCATGAACAAACGCCTGTTGCCTGGCCTGATGGCGGCGCTTGCAGCCCAGCACGTGCCGGCCATGAACCTGGTCGAAACCTATGAGAAAGCGCTTACCTACGATTCCGGCATCGCCGAATCCCGAGCTACCCTGCAGGCAGAACAGGCCGGCATTGATGTTAGCCGCGCCAACCTTTTGCCCCGGCTCAATGCGTTTGGTGATGCCAGGCACACAGATATCGATCCGGACAACGCCAGCGGAGACTCGTACAAAACTTTCAGCTACGGCGTTGAACTGACTCAGCCGCTGTTCCGCGCTGACGCCTGGTTTGATTTTGAAACCAGCCAGATTCGGAGCGAGGCCGCCCGAGCCCGGTACAACCTGGCGCAGCAGCAGTTGATCCTCGACGTTGCCGAAGGTTACTTCAATGTGTTGCGGGCGGCAGATGCGTTGACCACTGCACAGGCCACCGAGACAGCTATAGGCAGACAGTACGAGCAAGCTCAGGAGCGTTTCGATGTCGGCCTGATCGCCATTACCGAAGTGTATGAGGCCCGCGCCAGCTACGATGATTCCAAAAGCCGGCGTATTGCCGCCGAAAGTGACTTGGACATCGCCCGGGAAGATCTTGCCCGCTTGACCGGAGAATACACCGAACAACTGGACAACCTGCGCCAGGAATTCCCTCTGGCCAGACCCGCGCCCGCGAATCCCACAGAGTGGGAGAAGATCGCGTTGGGACAGAATTGGGAAATCCAGACCGCCCTGCTTGAGCTCGATGCCAGCAAGTCCACCCTTGAAAGCCGCAAGGCGGGGCATTACCCGACGCTGGACCTGAACGCCTCTTACGGTGAAACAGACATCAACGGCCTCGGGCCCGGCGGCACGGGGTCCACCGCAGGCAGCGGCGGCGCCACCCGCTCTGGTAATGGAACGACCACTGAGGGCGTGATCAGTCTGACACTAAACGTGCCGTTGTACCTCGGCGGCGGAACACAGGCCGGAGTGCGGCAACAGCGATCACTGGTCACGGTGGCCGATCAGGCCCTGAATACCGTTCGTCGGGACGTGCGGGTCAACACCCGCAGTCTGTTTCGTCAGGTTAATACCAATATCGAATCCGCCTCGGCACTCGAACAGACCATCATCTCGCGCCGCAGTGCACTGGATGCTACCCGCGCGGGGTACGAAGTCGGCACTCGCAACATCGTCGAAGTGCTGGATGCCGAACGGGACTATTACGAAGCCCTGCAAAACTATGCCAATGCCCGCTACGACTACGTAGTCAACACTCTTAACCTGAAACAGTCCGCCGGCACCCTCAGCCCACAGGATTTGATGAATCTGAACCGCTGGCTCAGTGCATCAGCGCCAGGCATCGAAGCTCTGGCCGAGGACGATGAAACCATCGACGATCCAACCCGAAACTGAGGGTGCTAGCTTTATGTTACGAAACAAATACGCCCCCACAGCGATGGCCCTGTCATTGGTAGTGCTCAGCCCCACCGTGTTTGCAGCCGCTGACTGGCAGAATGCCATGACCAACCCGGACTGGGATGGCAGCATCGGGGCCGGAGCCTTCTATGCGCCGGACTATCTTGGCAGTGACGACTATGAAACCCGAGGCCTGCCCAACCTGAACCTGAGTTATGACGACCGGTTCTATCTGAATATCCGCGATGGCCTCGGCTGGAACTTTATTAATTATGGCGCATGGTCGCTGTCGACCTACATCGGCTATGTCGGGGGCCGTGATAATGAGGATGACCTGAGCAACCTAGATAAGGTGGACAGTGGGGCTGCCATTGGTTTGCGCGTTGCCCTGGAGGACGGGCCTTTCAATTACAGCGCGTCGGTAAAGACACCGGTGACCGGTGACGTCGACGGCTATCAGTTGACACTTAAGGGAAGTTGGCGAACCCCGCTGACAGAAAACCTTTTCTTGTCGGCCGGTCCGGGCCTCATTTATAGCAGTGAGCGCTGGACGGATAGCAAGTTTGGCGTATCCGAGGCAGAGAGCGCCCGCTCCGGGCTGAGCGCCTATGACGTTGATAAAGGTTACCTGCGCATACGTTTTGGCGGCGCCATGACTTACCGCCTAAGTGCTGATTGGTCACTGACCGGTCTTGCGGGAGTGGCTTACCTGACTGGAGAGGCCAAAGACAGTCCGATAGTTGCGGATATTGGAGATCATGTTCAGGGCTTCGGCGGATTATTGATGAACTATCGCTTTTAACGGGACAAAGCTCTCTTGAGGTTGATCATTTTTTTGTTTGCACTTGTTCCCGAATTTGCCGGGGCCAATTCCGGGGCCTTTAGCATTTCCTGGGACAACGACCTTCTGACCGGCTCGGATAAGGGGTATACCAATGGCGGTCGATTGTCCTATCTGAGTGCCTCGGCAGAAAACAACAACTGCGAGGTGTGTCTGGCCAGAAGCGCCAGGAACGCGATGGATTGGTTGCCCGTTATTGGTCGCACGGGCAACGCTCATGCCTTGACTTTCAGCTTGAGCCAACTGATGGTCACCCCAGAGAACATACAAGCATCTGGGCCGATTTATGAAGACTTGCCTTACGTCGGCTACCTCTCTGGCTCAATCACTCTCTGGAGCTGGAGTTCAGAATCCCTGACCGGCTATGGCATCGGTCTGGGCGTCGTTGGACCGAATTCCGGCGCCGAAGTAACGCAGAAATGGGTCCACAAACTGACCGGCAGCACCAATCCGAATGGCTGGGATAACCAGCTGGGCACCGATGTCATTGGCGAAGTGCACGCCTTTCATGCCCAGCGGTTGTTTCGCGATAATATCGGCAGTGGGATTCACCAGGAGATGGCCTGGGTAACCGGTGGCAGGCTGTCGAATTTCGTCAGCAGTGGTGAGCTGGGGATGTCTTGGCGAATCGGCACCAACTTGCCCGCCAATATCATCCCGGATTATGCAGGAGCCTCTTCAACCATCGCCCTGCCGGGCTCACTGAATGCCCCCGGCTCGGGTTGGTCCGTGTTCATTGGTTTGGGTATGGAATTCATACCCTATTCCTATCTGGAGGAGCAGTCAGGGCGCTACGATTATGACCAGCGTCCTGTTGTCGGTCTGGGTGGCGTGGGCGTTGGCTGGCATTCGCCTGGAATCCAGATTGCCATCACACTCAGAGCGACGACCAGTCAGGATGAAAGCAATAAAGATGCACTTTCTTTTGGAACTGTGTCGGCTGCGTATCACTTCTGAGTACCGAGACATTTTCCGGCAGTGTTTACCCTATGCCTTGACTCCTTTATTGATGACACCGTCCACAGCGATCTGCCAGATCAAATCACCAATGGCGTCGAGTGAATGGACTCCGTTCGGGTCGAACCAGGTTGCAACCCAGTTGAGCGCCCCAAGGCCGATCAGGCGAAGCAAACGGCCGTCAACATTCTTCCGGACCACGCCCTGTTCAATCATTGTTTCGAGGATCTCAGCCCACAGGGACTCGTACTGGTCACGCAGTTCGATGATTTCCTCGCGAGCCTCCGGGCCCAGCGCTCGCCATTCAAACAGCAACACGTAAACCGCGTCCGAATCTAACAACAGGGCTCGCAGATGCGCGTTGATACAAAGGCGCAATCGTTCAAACGGGTCATCCGAGCTGGCGTAAGCCGACTCGACCTCTGCGGTCACCAGGTCGACTCCCCGGCGCATCAGCTCGACAAGCAGTGCTTCGGCAATGTACTTGAGCGACGTCCTTTCAAAACCTTTCTCACGGAAAAGCCTGGCTACGTTAAAGACGATCTGTGGCGTCAAGAGGGCCAATGTTCCGAAAAAACAGTTTAAGTAAGCTTTTTTGCTGAACAGCATCTGACCGCCTCAACAAGCGCTGTATAGATGTACTGACAACAATAACGAGAAAACGGAGCATATTAATGCCTAAGACTCCCCTTTTTACTAAGGGCCCTACCTCTTGCCTTGCAATCGCAATTCTGTCCGCTGGGGGTTCTTTTCCCACTCAGGCCAGCATGGGCAACATCGGCACCACCTACGGGGTAATGGCAGCCGACGTGGCTACAGCGCAATCCCTGTCTATGTTCAACGATCAGGTGTCTGCCACTTACTATAACCCGGCTTATCTGACAAAAGATCCCCGGGGAGAGCTGACCCTAGGCCTGCTTCATGCAGAACAGGAACTGAGAGCGGATGGCCCCCTGCGGGATGGCGACGTACTCGCCGACTCACCGAGTCAGCATGTGCTCATCGGCATGAAAACAAATCTTTCTTCCTTGACCCGTTTTAAGCACCCCATTTACTTTGGCTTCATCGCGGGAGTAGAGAAGTATGGCAAGGAACTGCTGGCCTTCAGTTCAAACACATCAGAAAGCGGCCAGTTCATGGAGTATGGCAGGGAACCCCTGTTCCTCAATATCGGTGGTGCCACCAACATCTGGCGAGGTATTGACGCCGGAATCTCGGCAAGAGTCACCCTCGAAGCCACAGCCAAGCTGGATACGTTATCGAACCTGGCCGGTGAGACACGACGTGAGCGCCTGTCAGTCAATGCCGAACCCTCTGTAAAGTCGATTCTCAGTACCTCCATCGACTGGGGCAAAACTTTCTGCCCTGAAAGCGGCTGTTGGTTGAGCGGCTGGGAAACGGCCCTTGCTTACCGGGCAGAATCATCGGCTTCCACCAGTATCGACGCAAACGTCATTGTCGACCAGACGATTCCCGATCCGGGGCTTGCGCTTGCGGTTACCACGATAGACTCCTTTCAGCCGGAAATCTGGGTCGTCGGCACCCAGTATAAAGGTGACGGCTGGCGTATTGGCGGCAGTGTAGAACAACAGAACTGGTCAGGCCTGGAAGATAAATTTACCAGCGACACCATCAAGGATCAGAACAGCCTTCCCCCCGCTGCCCGTATGCAGTTTGACAACACCCTGGTTCCCCGCCTCGGTGGCGAGTACATGCTGAACGACAATTTTACCTTCCGTGCCGGCGTCGCCTATGAAGAATCCCCTCTGAAAACCACCCGAAATCCGGAAATTAACTACCTGGACACAGACAAGATTTCTGTCGGGCTTGGCTTAAGTGCCACCTACAATCGGACCCGTCTTCTGGCCTACCCCGTTCGCGTGGACCTCGGTTACCAGTACCAGATGCTGCAAGAGCGTGACTTCACCATTGTCGACTTCAATGGCAATGAAGAAGACGTTACTGCAGACGGCGATATTCACGTGTTCAGCGGCTCAATTACGCTGAGATTTTGAAGAGGTACGGCATGAAAAAAACCACTATTGCATTGATTGTCACCACAGCACTCGCAGGCTGCGGGGATAGCGGCGACGAGCAGACCGTTACCCGGGCTCCGACACCCGGATCGCTGACATTTACCTATCCGGCTGACAGTACGCCCCCGGGCGGCAATCAGCCCGGTGTCACGTCCACCGTTCCCACAACAACACCGGTCTTCCTGCGTTTCAACAAGTCCATCGACACACCGCTGACCGACATTCCTGACTCTCTGATCCTGAGGGATGCCACCGGGAACGAGGTTACCCTCACAGACGTGATGTTCACTGATGAAGACAAGATGGGGCTTGCGGCAAAGCCGGACAAGGCGCTTGCACCGGGAACCCGCTACACCCTGACCGCAGAGGGACTTCAGGTTGGCGGCGCACCAGTGTCCCTGACCGCGGACGGAATCAAATTCAGAACAGCACCGGCAACATCCGGCCCGCTTCTGAGCCAGACCGAAGGTACCGGATTTGAACTGGCGCGAACCATTCCGGACGGAGGGAACGACTACCCCGTCACGGACTTTACGACCTTCCGGCTTCAGTTTACCGAGCCCGTCGACCCGCAATCGGTGGTTTACGGCCAGACCATCCGCCTGGCGGACCAGGCCGGCGAACCGGTCAATGCCGAAATATACGTCAAGGGTCACCGGGTCACGGTGGATCCGGAAGGCTACCTGGATCCGGCCCGAACCTATAACCTAACCCTGACTACCGGCATCAAAAGTGCACTGCTTGGTGACACCCTGTCCGAAGATCGCACACTGACCTTCAACCCGACCGACTCCCGCTCTCCGACTGGCAAGCGCCAGATCATGGCCCAGGTAGCTGAAAACATACCAGGCCAACTGCCACTGACGGGTGCCGATTACAATTCGGTAAACCTGAGCTCCCTTCTTCTGGGCGAAGAAAACCCGACCAGTGTCGCCGGCACTGTGTTCGCGGAACTGGGTTTTATTCCCAAGTTTGAGGCGGCCGCTCAGAGCATTCCGTTGAGGATCGACCGGGGCACCTTGCTCACCGGAAGCTCTGTAGAAGTCAGCATCGCGGGGGCTGTGCCGGCCGGATTCGAGTCCGAAGCCGTCGGGGTTCGCTTTCTCTCGGATGCCAATGGTTTCCTGATACCCAACCCCTATACCGATGCAGTGGATGCACCCCGACTGCTCGAACTCTACATCGATATGGCCCTGAATACCGGGAACACCGTTGCCAACGGCGCCCTTGGCCAACAGCTCATGCACGTGCAACTGGTGGGCACTGCCCTCGTCGAAGACGGAAAGCTGAGCATCGAAGCCGTTGGTGTTATTGAGCCGGACGTGATGGGCATTGACACAGCCTCAGGCCTGATCTCCTTCAAGCTGAACGGCTTCCGCAACGTCGAAGATGCCCCGCTACAGGCCGACTTTGCGGACACCGCAGCGCCCTTCATCAAGAGCTGGGTACCCGGGGAACACTCCGACATACAGAGGCCTTCTGACCCTTTGATTGTCTATTTCTCGGAACCTCTCCTTCCGTCATCCATCAATCCGGACAATATCACCCTCATCGCCAATGACGGCACCACATCGGCAGAGGTTACCTTTAAATCCCGGCTTGACGGCCCGGCTCTCGTTATCCGGCCAACCGAGCCGTTAACGCATGGCATCGATTATACCCTTACGATGGACGGCCTTGTTGACCTGTCGGGTAATCCGATGACCAGCACAAGCCGTGATTTCAGGCTCGACCCAGCGGCGGCTGTCCCGCCAGCTGACGTTGGTCCGATTGCCCTTACAACCCTTCCTGGTTACCCATGCGCCAAGACGGACATGGATGTCCAGGCCGGGAAGCAGGGGCGGTGCCTTGGTGGCATCACGAGCCAAACCCCTGCGTCCGCGAATTTTGGACAGCGCCCGCTGGATGATTTGCTGCCCATAACGGAGCATTCGGCCAGCGAGCCGATCATCGTTCGCTTCTCACAGGATATCGATCCGGACTCCATTGTGGCCGGCGAAACTGTTGTTGTGGAAAAGCAGGACGAGAACGGCAAATGGAAATCAGTTGAGGGGTACAGCCTGCGCCTTCTCAACGGCCGTGAACTAAGAGCCGTGCCGCTTGAAAGGTGGGAGCCAGGCACAAGCTACCGTTACGTGCTGACCGATGGTATTACCAATCAACAGGGTACCCCCTTGTACACCAGGCTCCTGAGCCAGTACGCCGACCCGGGAAGGAGCCTCGGGGATCTCTCGTCAGGCGGACAACCGCTTGAAAACCGGTTTGTTGCCAGAGATATAACCAGAACCTCCGTGCTTCTGCCGCTGAAAAACCTCCCGAGCAGGGATGTGAATGCTAATCTGAAGCTGGATCCGGAAGAGCCTGATGCAATCAGCGGAATTCCTGAAAATTCCATGAAGCTTGCCATAACGGAGATCAGTAGCGGGGTTCTGGAGGATAACGGGCAGATTGGTTGTGAAGTAGGTGCTGAAGCTTGCGATGAGTTCAAAAAATTCATTTTTCTGACCGCAAACCTTGATGTTGAGATAGTGGGTGAACCAACCGTTGCCGAAGATGGCAGCATGCGAGTGCCTGTGAAGTTGCATCCGTCGGTACTGCTTACCACGCCTAGCGACATCTGGGTCAATCTGAGCAATCAGTTGCTCGCAGCACTTGCGACCAGTGATTTACAGACCTCTCAAGAGTTTGACACCGGCCCCCTCGCCTTGCGCATGCGTTACCAGGGCGAAAACCGCGACGGCCTGATTGATGGCGTGATTCTACAGAAAGACGGTCAGCTGACCTTCGAGACCGAGCTGGATGTTTACCTTGATGCACCGTATCTGAACGTTAGGCTGAGCGGACTGGCGAACACCCGCCTTGAGGATAATCTGCGCAGCTATCCAATTAATGGATTGAAGCTCTCTGGACCGATAACCTTCCTTGATGATGGCAGGATCGTCATAGAACAACGAAATGTTGAGCCGATTGTGCTGTCAACGAGGCTTTTAGGGCGAGCAACTGTGGGCTTGCTTGAAGAGGAGTCTGCAATTTGTAGTATCGGAACAGGTCTTCTTTGCCGCCTATTGGGCGGGGTTGTCGATGGAATTGTTAACGCGGTAATCGACGTCGACACCGACCTGACCATCGGAATTGCCCCGAATGAACTCCACCTCAGGTATGTGTCGCCCTACACGCAAAACTGATTCATAGGTTTCACGGGCTGGCTTCCGGGCTGGCCCTGTTTCCTGTTGAAGGCGAAACCACCTCCTTGGAAACGAGCCTGCTGGCGTCAGCGAGTCAACACTGGCTTGTGTTACGTGCCTCAGCCCATTGTGCTAAGGTCTTCCAAAAGCGGGCCAGATCAAAGCCAAAAAGACTGGCCCCGGTAACAGCGATGGCCTCGGATGCTTCCGGGCCTACGATACGCCCACCTACGCTTATGAGCGCCATATCATCGGCTGTGGGCGTGCCAGCGTGGCAAATCCGCAGTTCAACTGGGTCAATACGCTGCTCGGGAACGCCAAGAACGCGATCACCGGTACG
This sequence comes from Marinobacter denitrificans, assembly GCF_008795955.1. Lineage (GTDB taxonomy): Bacteria > Pseudomonadota > Gammaproteobacteria > Pseudomonadales > Oleiphilaceae > Marinobacter > Marinobacter denitrificans. The sequence goes on along the minus strand of NZ_VMHN01000005.1, from coordinate 171,647 downwards.
TACCATGCCATCCGCGGGCAGCATGCCCCGCCCTACCTGGCCGAGTTCGAATATCGCTTCAATCGGCACTATGATCTCGAGGCCATGATCCCGCGCCTTCTCGCGGTAGCCGCCAGAACGCCGCCAATGCCGTACCGGCTCTTGACGATGGCTGAGCCTTATGCGTAATCAAGATATTGGCTACTTGCCGGCACTCCTGTCAGGTCATTTATTGACAAGCGGAGGTCATTTAAAGACAACAACATGACGGTAACTCATGACGGCGAAGACGGGTGGTTTGCAAAAACCCGGATGGGACATTCCATCGAATTATTCACGGCTAATTGCCCGTGAGCTGGATTTAACCGCCAAACAACTGCCACGTCTGCTGCAGGGTACTGGACTTGGAATTACGCAATTTCTGACCGAGGACAGCTTGCTTACGGCTACGCAGCAAGTGCGGATTCTGCGCAACGCTCTGGAGCTGTCCGGCCAGCCGGAATTAGGGTTACGGCTCGGCAAGCGGCTAACCCCGGCAACCCACGGAGCGATGGGGTTTGTGGCCTACAGTAGCGCTGACCTCCTCAATGCACTGCAGGCGATTCATACATTCCTGCCCACGCGCGCGAGCTTCATCCAGCTGCATTTGCAGCAAGTCGACGAGCGCCTGGAATGCATTCTGGACTTTCAAGAGTTGCTGGACGATGACATACAACGGTGCTTCTCGGATGCGATGGTCAAGGCACTTTTCGAATTCGGCGAGTTCATAGTTGGTCGCCCCTTGCATGAGGCCGAAATATGCTTCGTCCATCCGAAGCCCGAGTACCACTCGATATATCCAGACTTTTTGTCCGGGCAGATTCACTTTGACTGCGACCAGTTAAAACTCACGTTGCCAACGGCGTTGTGCCGGGAACCGAACGCCGCCGCCAATCATGAAAACTATCGTCTGGCCTTGCAGCAGTGTCAATCCATGCTTGCGCAACTTCATTCTGATAAGCCGACCTATCAGACCCGACTGAAGAAGATGATGTTGTCCCGACCGCCCGGAACGCCCAGTGAAGACGAAGCGGCGGCCTCTCTGTTCATGAGTAAACGCACTCTGGCGCGCAAACTCAAACAGGAGCGTACCAGTTTCGGAAACATTCGCGGCGAGATTCTGTCCCAGCAGGCCGCGAGCTACCTGCGTGACAGCCAATTGTCCATTGAGGCCATTGCCGCACTGATGAACTATCACGACAGTGCCAATTTCAGGCGCGCGTTCAAGCGCTGGTTTGACCAGCCACCGGAGCGATTCAGGCTAAATGTCAGAGCACAAACCCTGCACCCACCTGATGGGCGACCTTAAAAAGCCACCACTTGCGCTTGTTTAGCCGGCGCCAATGTTTACTCACTTTTATTGATCACGCCCTCCATAGCGATCTGCCAGATCAAATCACCAATGGCGTCGAGTGAATGGGCCCCGTTCGGGTCGAACCAGGTTGCAACCCAGTTGAGCGCCCCAAGGCCGATCAAGCGAAGCAAGCGGCCGTCAACATTCTTCCGGACCACGCCCTGTTCAATCATTGTTTCGAGGATCTCAGCCCACAGGGACTCGTACTGGTCACGCAGTTCGATGATTTCCTTACGAGCCTCCGGGCCCAGCGCCCGCCATTCAAACAACAGCACGTAAACCGCATCCGAATCTAACAGCAGGGCTCGCAGATGTGCGTTGATACAAAGACGCAAACGCGCAACCGGGTCGTCCGAGCTGGCGTAAGCCGACTTGACCTCTGCGGTCACCAGGTCGACTCCCCGGCGCATCAGCTCAACAAGCAGCGCTTCCTTGCTGTTGTAACGATAATACAGACTTCCGGGCAGCATATTGCAGGCCTCGGCAATCTCCTTGAGCGACGTCCTTTCAAAACCTTTCTCACGAAAAAGCCGGGCTGCGTTAGACAAAACGTCGCCCTGGTCGCCCAGTTTGCTTGCAGGAGCAATCTGTCTGTTAACCATCGCTTGAGTATCTCCTCAGCAAGCCCATTTATTATTCATCAGAGCGGTCAGACTCGCTGCACTGATCTTACGCCATTCCGCAGGCGACGTGCCATTTGTCCGCAAACATAGCCTTGACTTTTGGTTGGTTAACCAACCAAAATCCAGCAACAATATTATTCGGTAGACAATGACATGGCAATGATCAATGAAAATCAGCTGGTTCCCATCACTTCCGCCTCGGTACGAAAGGCATGCCAGGCTGGGCAGATCTGATGACCAAGCCGAACAGAGCTCAGCACAGTAACGCTGTGGCGACAGCGTGGCAGTTCACCGAGCAGGTTCCCCACGGCAGGGAGCTGGGTATGCAGGTTGTCTCGGTAGACCAGGGCCAGGTCTGTATGCGTCTGACGCCACAGTCATGGATGTTCGCCCAGGATGATACGAAAGAAATCTGCACCAGCGTACTTTACTCGCTGGCAGACTCCGCCGGAGGCCTGGCGGTATTCGCGGGGGCCCTGGAGTTGATGCCCATTGCCACGCTGGATTTGCGCATGGATTATCTGCGCCCTGCCAGCGGCGACCGGGCCCTGTTAGCGTTGGCTACCTGTCGACATTTAACGGACGAGGTCGCGTTTATTCATTGTGACATCCTTAGCGAGGGCAATCGTGAGTTGCTGGCGACGGCAAACGCCACCTTCATGCGTAACACCCAGGGCCAGCAATTCCATGCAGGTGGACGAGGAAAGGAGAGCGCATGACCACGATTGGCGATTCGGCACAACACATCTCAGGCGCTGCGGAAAGTGGGAAAGAATGTGCTGACTGGCAGGCTCTGCTGGAGCGCATTCCCTACGCAGGGCACCTCGGGCTTGAGGTTCAGTGGGGTGATGGAGGTGTACTGGTTCATTTGCCGTGTCGTGAAGCGCTGATTGGCAACTTCATGCTACCCGCCCTCCATGGCGGTGTGCTTGGGGCCCTGATCGAACTCACTGCGCGGGTGGCTGCGCAAAGCCAGGATACAGAGACACGTTGCCCGCGCATTCTCGACAGCCACATCAATTACCTCCGCTCCGCGCAGGCCCGATCGACGTTCGCCCGGGCCGACATTATTCGGCAAGGCAGGCGGACCAGCCTGGTCCAGGTGACCTGCTGGCAAGGCGATGAGAACAAACCGATCGCCACGGGTCAGGTTCAGTTATTGCTCCCGACAATGGCCGCCCAACAAGAAGACCGACATGGACATTAAGCACAACACACCTGAACGCGACGAATTCCGGGCGACGGATGGCGCCGGCATCGCACTGTGGCGCTGGCCGCATTCCAAAGCGCGCCCTACGCTCCATTGGGCACACGCCACGGGTTTCCATGGCCGCCTGTACCACCCCCTCCTTGACGAGCTTGCCACGGACGTCAATGTCCTGGCCTGGGACATGCGGGGGCATGGCGCCAGCGCCGATGCGGCGAATGTTTCGACATTCCGGGGCTGGGAAACCTACTATCGCGATATGACGGCTCTGCTGGATAGCCAGGACGAGCCGGTCTGGCTTGCCGGCCATTCCATCGGTGCCACCACCAGCATCATGGCCGCTGCCCGCCGGCCTGACAAAGTGCTGGGCCTGATTCTGGCGGAACCCGTGATCATAGATCCAGTGCAGGGCCTGAAGTTGGGGCTGGCCAAACTGCTGCGTCAGTCACATCGGTTGTCACTGGCCGCCGGAGCGGCACGTCGGCGCAGGGTGTTCGACTCGCACACTGCCGCGCTGGACAACTATCGAGGTCGCGGTGGTTTCAAAACCTGGCCTGAAGCATGGCTGGAAGCCTACGTCCAACACGCCTTCGTGCCGCAGGAAGATCAACTTCAATTGGCGTGCAGCCCGGAGTGGGAAAGCGTTACCTTTGCCCACACCGAACACAACCCCTGGCCCGGTATTCGTCAGTTGCGGTGCCCGGTTATCGCGCTGGCGGCGGAACGCGGGTCAACCTTCTCGCCGGCGGCCCGACAACGGCTGCAGACCCTGCTGCCCTCGGCTGGCGTGCGGGTGGTTGAAGGTACAACCCATTTTCTGCCCATGGAGCAGAACGACACCGTTCGCGACGCCATCCTGCAGCTTGCTTTATCCGGATGCCGCGAGAACTGATACCCACACCTGGATTTTGCCAATCAGGACACCTGCCATGCGCTGTATGCTGACACTGTTTATCTCGCTGCTCCTTCTGTCTGGTTGTCAGCAGTCTTCGGAACCGCCCCCAGAGGCTCTCGCCTCTATCCCCTGGGTAAAAACAGTTGTTCTAAAGGCGGCAGACCCAACAGCGCAGAGATTTTCCGGAACCCTGCGAGGCCGCCACGAAGTTCCTCAGGCCTTTCAGATCTCCGGCCGGATTCAACAGCGTTTTATCGATGCCGGTCAGCGCGTGAAAAAAGGCGACTTACTGTTCAAGCTCGACACACGAGACCTTGTGGCAACGGCGGGGGGAGCTGCCGCGGAACTCAAGCGATCAGAAGCAGCCCTGGCCATTGCCACCAATGAGCTCCAGCGTCAGCAGCAACTCGTAGGACGTCAGTTTGTCAGCGAACAAACCCTGCAACGCCTTGAATTGGCAGAGCGCGAGGCGCGCAGCCAGGTGGAAACGGCTTCTGCGCGCAATCAGCAGGCTCAGAATGCTCTGGGGTATGCGGAACTAAAAGCGTCCAACACAGGTGTGGTCACTGAGGTCATCGTTGAACCCGGTCAGGTGGTGGGGGTCGGACAAACACTTGCCGTTCTGGCTGAAGATCAATCGCTGGAAGTGGAGGTTTTTTTGCCAGAGGGCAGTAACCCACCCAGGCGCGGTTATGTTCCTTTACCCACTGGCGAACAGCTTGCTGTGAGTCTGAGAGAGATTGCCGGGGCTGCCGACCCCAGAAGCCTGAGCTGGCGTGCCCGATACAGCCTGGAGGGGCCCTACCCCTCATCTTTAACCCTGGGTTCGGTGGTGAGTGTCCGGTTAGCACAGAAGCAAACCGCGCCCAGCCATCGCGTACCGCTGGGTGCCCTGGATGAGAGAGGGCAAACGCCGCAGGTCTGGCTGGTCTCCGACGGCACGGTGAACCCCCTGGCGGTCGAGGTTATCGATCTGGGTGAGGAGTATGCGCAGATCAGGGCCGATATCAATGCGGGAACGTCCATTGTCGCGTTGGGGACACACCTGCTCACTCCTGGCATGGCGGTGCGGGAGCTGGCGCGATGAGCCTGCCTAATCTCTCCGCGCTGGCAGTGCGCGAGCGTTCGGTCACCCTCTTTTTTCTTTTGATGTCGGTTGTTGCGGGCTTCTACGCGTTCTCATCCCTTGGTCGGGCAGAAGACCCTGCGTTCACCGTGCGGTCGATGGTGGTCTCTGTGGTCTGGCCGGGAGCAACCCCCGAGGTGCTGCAGAATCAGGTGGTGGATCGTCTGGAAAAGCAAATCCAGGAGGTGGCGTATTTTGACACCGTTGAAACCACCATTCGGCCCGGACAGGCCTCCATGCTTATCCGGTTCCAGGATTATACGCCCAGTGAAAAAGTGCCGGACCTCTTTTACCAGGTCCGCAAACGCATGTCCGATGAGAGACCCACCCTCCCCCGGGGTGTGATCGGGCCCATCGTTAACGACGATTTCGCGGATGTGTATTTCTCTCTGCTGGCCCTGACGGCACCCGGAATGCCAATGGGTGAACTGACCCGCGAGACAGAATCGATACGAGATCGCCTGCAGCGGTTGCCCGGCTTGCAAAAAGCACAGCTCCTGGCGGAGCGTCCTGAGCGGGTGTATCTCGAGTTTGATCAGGACCGGCTCAACAACCTCGGTTTGTCGGCAGAAGACGTGTTACAGGCGATAGAGGCCAACAATCGTCTTGAGCCTCTTGGCTTTGTTGATCTGGCCGGCCCGCGGGTTTACATCCGCAGCAACATCGACCTGTCTGACATTGAGCGCCTCGCCTCAGTACCTCTGCGTATCGGAGACCAGCTTATCACCGTGTCTGATCTGGCCGAGGTGCGTTTGGGCTATGAAGATCCGCTGAACTACATCGTCCGTTCCAGCGGTGAGGATGCGATCCTCCTGGGCGTCGTCATGGAGACGGGCGAAAATGGCCTGGCGTTTGGCGAGCGCCTGCGCGAGTTTGTCAATACTGAACAGGCCAGGCTGCCCCTGGGGATGTCAATACAGACCCTGACCGACCAGGCCGAAGCCATCACTCAGGCGGTTGATCTTTTTCAGGTCAAGTTTCTGGTGGCGCTGGTCGTCGTGATGGGGGTCAGCATACTGGCGATCGGTCTGCGCGCGGGTTTGGTGGTGGGCATCGCGATTCCCGTCACTCTCGGCCTGACCTTTTTATTGATGAAAATGGCGGGCATTAACCTGGACCGCATCACCCTGGGCGCGTTGATTATCGCATTGGGCCTGTTAGTGGACGATGCGATCATCGCCATTGAAATGATGATTGTAAAAATGGAGAGCGGCTGGGACCGGGTACGGGCCGCCAGTCATGCCTGGAGCGTAACAGCTGCTCCCATGCTGTTTGGAACATTGGTGACGGTGGCCGGATTTGTCCCCATCGGATTTGCCCAGTCCGGTGTCGGGGAATACACCGGCAACATTTTCTGGGTGCTGGCTTTTTCGTTGTTGATTTCCTGGGTAGTGGCGGTAACCTTCACGCCTTATCTGGGCGTCAAGCTTTTGCCCAACTATCCCGGTCATGGTGGCCAGGACCTTTACCAAAGCGCTTTTTATCAGCGGTTGCGTGGGGTCATTGCCGCGTGTGTACAATACCGGAAAACCGTCGTTTTTATCACGTTGGGTTTGCTGGTGATCAGTGCTTTCGGTATGGCAACTCAGGTGCAGAAGCAGTTTTTTCCGAGTTCTGATCGCCCCGAAGTTTTGGTCAGCGTCTTTGCTCCACAGGGAAGCGCTATCGCTACCACAGATGAAAGTGTCAGACGCCTGGAAGCGATATTGATGGACATGCCGGAGGTGAAAAGCCTTTCCGCTTACATCGGTGCCGGTGCCCCCCGGTTTTTCGTATCTGCCAACCCCGAGCAGCCGGACCCGGCATTTGCCAAGCTGATTGCCATCGGGCAGGACGTTGAAGGGCGCGATCGCATCATCTCGGCGCTGGAAACCAGAATCGCGGTGGGTGAGTTTCCGGAGGCACGAGTGCGGGTAACGCGTTTGCTGTATGGTCCCCCGGTGGCCTGGCCGGTCAGTTTTCGAGTGTTGGGCCCGGAACCCGATCAACTCAGAGAGATCGCGCACCAGATCCGGACTCTTATGACCGGGCATCCGAATATCGTCATGCCGCATCTCGAATGGGATGAGCGCGTACCCACTCTCTATCTTGAGTTGGACCCGGAAAACCTGGGTTGGATCGGCCTGACCCCGGCAGAAGTTGCCCGGCAACTGCAGTTCCAACTTCGCGGAGTGGCCGTCACCGAGCTACGTCAGGGAATAAGGAGCGTTCAACTGGTGGCGCGTAATGCCCGTGGCGAAGTGATGATGCCCGAAGATCTTGAAATCAAGACCCGCGACGGCCGCAAACTTTCCGCACAGCAACTGGGCAAGTGGCAGGTTCGCTATGAGGAGCCCGTTATAAAGCGTTACAACCGTGACCTCTTCCTGGCCGTTCAGGCGGATGTAGAAGGCGCCCAGCCACCGGATGTCACCAAGGAGATCTGGAGTGCGATGACAGGCCTGCGTGAACAGTTACCGGAGGGTTATCGTGTTGAAATCGGCGGTACGGTGGAGCAATCAGCCAAAGCCAATGCGTCCATCCAGGCATTACAGCCGGTGATGTTGGCGTTGATGCTGATCTTCATCATGCTTCAGATGCGTTCATTTATCGGTACATTGACCGTTCTGGCCACCGCGCCACTGGGGCTGATTGGCGCTGTGCTGGCTTTGCTGCTGTTTAACCAACCCTTTGGCTTTACCGCGTTGCTGGGACTGATTGGCCTGGGCGGCATCCTGATGCGAAATACCATGATTCTGACCCAACAGGTGCAGGACAACTTCAAAGCAGGGATGGTTGCCCGGGAAGCCGTGGTCGAGGCGGCAGTCCAACGCGCCCGCCCCGTGGTGCTCACTGCCCTGGCGGCCGTTCTGGCGTTTGTACCTCTGACCTTTGACCTGTTCTGGGGACCGCTGGCTTATGTGCTTATAGGGGGCGTGGCGGTCGGCACTCTGATCACGCTGTTGTTTGTTCCGGCGCTTTATGCACTCTGGTTTCGCTTACAGATAGAAGATTGAAGTAGTCACGGACGTTTACGTGTTGACAGCATAGGCCACTTCTCAAGTTGAGCGGCTGCGCCGCCGGGGCGCAGCGCGATGTGAAGAATCAGGACTCAGTAGAGTCCCTATACCCGGCCATCATTTTCATCATCCAGCCCGGATACTCCTCCGGTATACGGCTCACCTCGTCGAGCGTATTAAGTTCTTCGCCAGACAACCGGATCTGCGCTGCCTGGATATTGGCTTTCAGCTGCTCCGGCCGCTTGGCGCCAACGATAATACTGGATACAGGCTTCTGGTGTAGCAGCCACGCCAGGGCTATTTGGGCTACGGTAACCGGCTCGCCGTCGATCTGCTTTCCGCCGGCAATCTCCCGCATCACCTTGATGACGTCGCTGCCCCGCTCACGGTCGACAGGCGGAAAGTCAAACTTGGCACGCCGGTTTTCCTCGGACACGTCCGGCCCCTCGTATTTACCGGACAGATAACCGCCTGCCAGCGGGCTCCACACCATCAGACCGACGTTCTCAGATTCCAGCATCGGAATAATATCCCGCTCCAGGTCGCGACCTACGAGGGTATAGTGGGCCTGCAGGGATATGATCGGGCACAGGTTGCGGGCCTGGCTGATGCCGATGGCTTTCATCACCTGCCAGGCGGCCCAGTTGGACAGACCCACGTACCGCACATGGCCCTGTCGCACCAGGGTGTTCAGTGCCTCCAGGGTTTCCTCGATCGGGGTGGCCGGGTCAAAACCGTGGATCTGGTACAGGTCGATATAATCCGTTTGCAGGCGCGCCAGGCTCGCCTTGCATTCATTCATGATGTGGCCGCGGGAAGCGCCACGGGCATTGGGGCCCTCGCCCATCGGGCCGAGCACCTTGGTGGCCAGCACGACATCTTCCCGGCGAACGCCGAGGTTCTTCAGGGACTGGCCGACGATGCGCTCGCTGGCGCCGAAACCATAGATGTTGGCGGTATCGATAAAGTTAATCCCCGCTTCCAGGGCGATCTTCACCAGTTCGTCGGCCTGTTCCTGCTGCAACTGGCCGATCAGCCCCCAGATGTCCTCATCACCGCCGAAGGTCATGGTGCCCAGGCACAGTTCGGAGACGAACAGACCCGAGTTGCCCAGCGACTTGTAGCCTGGACGATTGTCATCATTGAACCGCGGTAAACTCTCAGTTGCCATGTTGCACCTCCTCATGCTTTTCGGTTGATGTTCCAGAATTCACTGTAAATACTGCCGGTTTCGGTTTTTTTGCATTCGCTTGTGTTACTCGGCGAAGATGGCCTTATAGAAACGCATGGTGCCATCCCAGGAGCGGGCGGCAGCCGCTTCGTCATAACCCACCGGCATGCCGAACTCCTCGGCGATCTTGTCAGCACCCGGGTTGGTAAATGAGTGCAGCACTCCGGGGAAGCTCACCAGTGTCAGATCGACTTCGGCATCCTGCATCTCTTTGACCAGGCTCGCCACCTGATCCGAGGGGACCAGCTTGTCGGCACCGCCGGTATACACCTGGACCCTGGCTTTTACGGACCCGTGTTCAGCCTGGAGGGGGCTGCCGAGCGCACCGTGGAAGCTGACAACGCCGTCCAGATCGACACCCATGCGCGCCATGTTGAGAACAACGGCACCGCCAAAGCAGTAACCTTGTGCTGCAATTCGGGACCCATCAACACTTTCGTGGTTCTTCAGGATGTCCATCGCCTTCATGAAGCGTGCCTTAACCTGGTCCATGTCCCTGGTGGCTTCCTGCATGAATTTCTGGGCAGTATCGGGATGGTCGGCTTGTTTGCCAGAGCCATACATATCCAGCGCAAACGCTGTATAGCCGGCGGAAGCAAGCCGTTCCGCCTGATTCCGGGCGAATTCATTGTGCCCCCACCATTCATGGACCACCAGAACCCCCGGGCGCTTTTGCCCGAATTCATCATCCCAGGCCATGTAGCCGGTAAAGGTCTCGTCGCCGACTTGATACTCAATGGTTCTGGTTTGCGTTTCTGCCAGTACCTGCGTACTGGCAACAGTGAGTGACAGCGTGGCTGCTGCCAGTGCTGTTTTCAGGGTGCTCATCATCTGTTTGCTCCTTTTCGCTCGTTATGAGTCAATTTGCGTAGCGATTATGTACGGGTAGACATCGACCAAAGCTCACAGGAAATGTCGCCACGTGAGCGAACACGAATTTAATCGCTCGCTCAAAGCGCGATTCCTGTCCCGTCGTTACTGGCAGCGGGCGCGCAGCAGTCGCGTTGCGGCATCAAACACGGCGAGGTCTTCTTCGGTGCGCGCGGCAAGGTGGGCTCCTTCCAGCATCGCCAGGGTCGCCTGCGCTTCATCGGCGGGACCCAGGATGGCCGAGACGGATCCATCCCTGTGCCCCAGCTCAAACGTTGCTGTAATCCACTGCAAGACCATTGCGCGAATGGCGCCGACTCTGGCAATGACAGTGTCGGACAGGCTTTCGCGGCAGGTCGAAAAAGCAATGCACAGGCAGACCGTTTGTCCATCATGTAAGGCCCCGCGGTACAGGGCAATGAGTGCCTTGAGGCGCGCGCCGGCGCTGGCATGGGCTGCATCTATCTCGGTCAGACCCTGCTGCAGACTGGTCTGATAGCGCTCGATCAAGGCTTCGGAGAGCTTCGCCTTGGTGGGGAAATGATAATGGATCGAGGCCTTTCGAATGCCGATGGCCTCAGCCAGATCCGCATAGCTGAACCCGTCAAAGCCCCGTGACCGAACGGTGTGCTCGGCAAGGTCCATCAGGGCTGTTCTGGTATCACGGTTCATGGTTATTCACCTGTTTGCCTTTGCAATCCCGCTATTGCCGGGCCTTATACCCTCGGTGCCCCGGCAAATCGCAGGTGCCCCGTTTTCCTCCAGATCTTGGCGCCGCCGTCCCCGGCCGCCACGGACAACCTGTGTCCTTCAGGGAGGCGCAGCCAGTCATGCCTGGCCAGCATCTCGCCATCCCTGGTGACCGAACCTTCGATCACCAGCAGCTCGATTCCGCCGGGCGCCTCAGAGGTCAGTGTCGCCCCCGCATCGAGCTGGCTGTAGGTCACGATCTCACGATCGTCCTCATGCAGCTTTGTGGTGGCAACGCCGCCCACTGGGGCGCCCAGCCCGGCCTCCATATTCTTGCTGAACTGGGTGCGGTCGGCCAGGTCGAACTGCCACAGTTTCACAAATATCGTGCAGCCCGTTTCAGAGCCCGGAATATGTGACGTGGTTGGGGGGTTGCGCACATAGCTGCCCGCTGGGAAGTCACCGTGCTCATCCTGGAACACGCCATCGAGTACGATGAATTCTTCTCCACCGGTGTGGGTATGTGCCGAGAAACGACTCCCCGGCGCATAACGAACGATGGTCGTGGCGCGGGCAACTTCCTCCCCGATCCGGTCCAGCATGCGCCGCTCCACGCCTTTCATGGGCGAGGGCTGCCATTCAATCTGGTCGGAATGCATAACCACCGGTTTGGAGAAATCTGCATTAATCTCCATGATATTCCTCCCTTTTTGGCCTTCATGTTTTCCGCGCTTGCATGAAACCCGAGGGTATCGGATCACCCGGCAATTGAAGGACGGGCTGCGACTTTTGCGCGCCAGGCCTGGAGATTGGTCAGGGACTCGGGAATGTCAACCTTCGCGAAATCCGCAAACCCCAGGCCGGCAAAGGCGGTGATGTCTGCGACCGAGAAGCTGTCGCCTGCGAGAAACTCATTGTCCGCCAGAACGCTGTCAAGGTAGGCCATGGTTGCGCTGGCAATTTCTTTCTGTTTATTACCCCATTCAGCACACTGCCAGGTTTCCAGATCCGGACCAAGCCCCGGGGTCGCGTGATGGAAATAGGCCCCCACGGCATTCATCAGACCGTTTTCTGCCCGCAGATTCATCATTGCGATACGGGCACGCTCCGCTGGGGTTGTACCCATAAGGGACGGACCATCAAAGACACCGTCGATATATTCAGTGATGGCATTGCACTGGGCGATGCAGGTGCCGTCGTCAAGTTCCAGCATGGGCACGGTGGCATCCGGGTTTTTCGTCTTGAACGCATCGGAACGGTGCTCCCCGCCCATGACATCGACCGGGACGAATTCCACCTTATTCGTTGCGCCTTTTTCTGCCAGGGCGATGCGAACCCGTAGCGGGTTGGGAAAGCCTTCAGTGTCGTAAATTTTCATTGATTACCTCTGTTGGTCATTAAGCATACGACACGTAATTTACCTATCAGTAGGTAGGTTTGCAAGAGACAAATTGACGAGCCTGCTTTGTTTAGAACCGTTGACAAGGCATTCCAAACGGTGAGAACGGTCCAGGCCCTCCTTTCAGTAACACCGACGGGGGTTGCTCTGACATAGCCAGCGTTTCATTCAGGCCCGGATGAAGCTCGAGCCTACTCCTTTGGTTTTATTTTGTTTTATGACCTCGGACTTGAGATTTCAGCTGCTTCAGAAGGTCTTTGGAGCTCTCATAATACAGAGTGTAGAACTGATCGAGATCAGTCAGCTTGGCAAGCGTTTGTTCATTGGTAATGGTTGCCTTGGCTTCGGCAATCACCTCCTTTCTGGCCTCGAGCCGTTCTATCTGCCCTTCCACCAAGGCAGCGTAAGGATGGGGACGAATCGCGAAAAAATCCTGGCGTTCACCCGGCATTGTTCGACGTTCAACAATGCCGAGTCTTTCAAGAAAGCACGTATTCGTACTGACGCTCGCCTTACTGACGCGCAACGTATCCACAAGCTGCGATGAGCTGACGGGACCATCCGACACGATAAGTGTCGCCCAAAGTTGGCCAGCGATGCGGGAAAAGCCTTCAGATTGAGCCTGAAGACCGAGGCGCTCAATAAAACGCCTGTCTGAATCAGTCAGTGTTTGCATAATCAGAAGATTGTAACGAACTCTGCCAACCCCCGCCCAGAGCTCGATACAAATTAACCGTTGACTGCAATTGATCACGCCGCGTTTCCACGAGATCAAGTTCGGTTGTAAACAGGCTTCGTTCAGCGTCCAGCACCTCCAGGTAACTGGACGCGCCCCCCTCAAAGCGCAATCGCGCAAGTTTAGTTGTGCTTCGCAGTGCTGCTACCTGCCGGGCCTGCGCTTCCAAGCGATCTTCGGTACCACGCACCCCGGCCATAGCGTCGAGCACCTCCCGAAACGCCACTTGAATGGCCTGACGATACGCAATCAGGGCCTGGCGTTGACGCGCCTCCGCCTGATTGACCAGTGCCTCGGAACGCCCAAAGTCCAGCAACGGGCCGACTAACGAGCCGCCCAACTGCCAAGTGGATGCGGAGCCCTGGAACAAGTCGCCACCGGAGGCACTTCGCAGGCCCAGCAGGCCCTCAAACGAAATCCTGGGCAGGAACGCCGCCCGGGCAACACCGATTTCGGCGTTGGCCGCTATCAACTCCTGTTCGGCTGCCGCAATGTCAGGTCGGCGGACCATCAGATCCGCCGGCCGGCCGGCAGGGACGCTGCCCGGAACATTCATCTCACCAATGGTATCCGCTACGGAAATATCACTCCGTACAATCTGTTGTGGATCTCGCCCCAGAAGCACTGCCAAGGCGTTTCGCTGAAGGGCGTGCTGCTGGCGAAGCCTCGGAAGTTCGGATTCAGCGGCTGCAAGCTCGGCTTCAGCCTGCCGCAGGACCAACTCGTTAACCTCGCCTCCTTCGGACCGGGCCCGTTGCAGGGCGACCGATTCGCGGCGGGATGACACGGTGCGTTCGGTGATGTCGATCTGACGATCAAGCGCACGCAAATTGAAGTAACCATTGGCTACCTCACCAATCACGGCTAGTCGCACGGCCTCGCGATTCGCTGCACTGGCCAGGAGACGCGCCCGGGCTGCTTCGCTGGCATTCGCAAGCCGCCCCCAAAGATCCAGCTCGTACGATAGCACCCCACCGACCTGGATATCGTTGAAGGGTTGACCACCACCAGCGCTGTTGACCACCTCCTCACTCGGCCCCTGGCGCACCGCAGAGCCCTCTACCTCCAGAAGCGGATATTGTTCCGCCTGCTGCCCGGTAAGGCGCGCCCGTGCTTCGGCGACCCTGGCAGCAGCAAGTTGCAGGTCGCTGTTGGCACCAAGCGCCTCTTCAACAAGGGTGACAAGCGCCGGATCGCCAAAGCCACGCCACCAATCCAGGGGGAGTTTCTCGTTCGCCGAAAGTCGTGCGGAAGACCAGTTTTCCGGCACCGACGGCTCGGGTTTCTCAACAGTCGGCGCGAGTGAGCAGCCACCAAGTGACAACGCCATCACAGTGGCCAGCAATACCTTAACGGTCATCAGCCACACCTCCGTCTGCACGTCCGGGAGCGGCCGCAGCCGAGTCATCCTGGTCTCTGGAGCCACTCAGAAAATCCGTGATACGGCGGACCACCACATAGAACAGTGGAATAAAGAACGTCGCCAGTATCGTTGCCGAAATCATGCCGCCGAGAACCGCCGTTCCTATCGCAATACGCGTGGTTGCCCCGGCTCCACTGGCGAAAGCAAGCGGCAACACACCCATGCCGAAAGCAACCGATGTCATCAGAATCGGCCTCAAGCGCACTCGCGCCGCTTCCTTGGTTGCCTCAATCAGCTTCATTCCCTGCTCCTCGAGTGTTCGGGCGAACTCCACCAGAAGTATAGCGTTGCGCGCAGTCACACCAACGGTGGTCAGAATGCCAACCTGGAAGAAGACGTCGTTAGGAAGCCCGCGAACCATCGCTGCAAGTACCGCCCCGAGTACGCCCAAGGGCACCGCCAGCATCACGGAAATGGGTATGGTCCAACTTTCGTAGAGCGCGGCGAGCGCCAGAAACACCACCAGTGCCGACAGCGCGTAAAGCAGGGATGCCTGGGCACCAGCCTGGCGCTCCTGATAGGACAGGCCGCTCCAGGCGCCGGCCACACCGTCCGGGAGTTGAGCGATCAAACGTTCGACCTCCGCCATGGCCTCACCGGTACTGTACCCCGGTGCCGGCTCACCCTGAATCTGGCGGGACGGAACACCGTTGAAACGCTCAAGGCGCGGTGAGCCATACTCCCAGCGTCCGTTCGTCACTTCGCTCAACGGGGTCATCTCTCCGTTACCGGCTCGCAGATACCACGCCTCAAAATCCTCAGGCAGCATCCGGAAAGGGGCATCACCCTGAACATAGACTCGCTTGACCCGCCCCTCATGGAGAAAATCGTTAACGTATTGCGAGCCCCAGGTCACCGACAGAAGTCGACTGATCTCGGATAGCTCTATGCCAAGGGCCTGTGCCTTTTCGTGATCAATGTCCACTTTGTAGCGGGGATTGTCCGCCAAACCGTTGGGACGCACACTCGCCAGCACGGGGCTTTCGGCCGCCAACTGCAGCAATTGACCTTGCGCTGCCATGAGTGCTTCATGCCCGATGGCACCCCGATCCTGTAAACGCAATTCAAAGCCCAGGGCCTGCCCCAATTCCGGTATCGGTGGCAAATTGAAAGCAAAAGCCCGCCCATCACGCACCAGCCCGGCAAGCGCCCGGTTCGCCCGCTGAATGATGGCGCCGGCGCTTTGCGTCTCGGGATCGCGCTCACTCCATGGCTTGAGATTGACGAACGCCAGTCCCGCGTTCTGCGCCCGGCCAGCGAAGCTGAAACCAGCGATTGTGAAGAGGCCCTGCACCTCATCCTGCTCCATAAAGTAATCTTCGATAACCTCAATGGTATCGATTGTGCGCTGCTGGGTCGCACCCGCGGGCAACTGATACTGCACCACGGCGAATCCCTGGTCCTCCGCGGGCAGGAACCCGCCGGGCAACCGCACAAAGAGAACGGCCACCAGGACGACGATGCCCAGGAACGCCAATGTGTAGAGCCAGGCGTGGCGCGCCGTATGGCCAACCAGCCGGACATAGCCCCGGGTCAGCCGCCCCAGGCCTGCTTCAAACCAGCCGAACAGCTTTTGCAGCAAGGTTCTTTCGTGCGTGGGCTTGAGTATCCGACCACACAGCATGGGGCTCAGAATCAGAGCCACCAGCACCGAAAGCACCATGGCACCGGCAATACTCAAAGAAAACTGTCGATAGATGGCCCCCGTGGAGCCCGGAAAGAAGGCCATCGGAATAAAAACAGCAGACAGCACCACACCGATGCCAATCAGCGCGCTGGCAATCTGCCCCATGGACTTACGCGTCCCCTCCATCGGGCCCAGGCCGTCCTCATGCATCACCCGCTCGACGTTCTCCACCACCACGATGGCGTCATCCACCAGAAGGCCGATCGCCAATACGAGACCGAAGAGAGTGAGCATGTTGATGGAAAAGCCGAAGGCCGCCATGATCGCAAACGTGCCCAGCAGCACCACCGGGATTGCGATCGCTGGTATCAGGGTAGCCCGCCAACTCTGGAGAAATACGAGCATGACCAAGACCACCAGGGCGATTGCCTCGATGATGGTTGTGACCACCGCGTCGATGGAGGCCTCCACGAAAGGGGCCGTCTGGTAGGGGTACCGAATCTCCACCCCTTCGGGAAAATAGGGCTCGAGCTCCTGGAGCCGCGCTTTAACAGCCTCTGTGACCGCAAGCGAGTTGGCACCCGGCGCCAGATTGATGCCAAGGCCGGCAGCCGGCTCGCCATCGTAGAAAGTGTCAATCTGGACTGCACCGCCGCCCAGCTCAACGCGGGCAACATCCCCCAGGCGCACCCGGGACCCGTCGGGCATACTCTTGAGCAGGATGTTGCGGAACTCTTCGGTTGAGGTGAGCAAGGTCTGGGCGGTGACCGTGGCATTGAGCTGCTGGCCCTCGACTGCGGGCAGCCCGCCGAGCTGACCGGCGGTGACCTGGGCGTTTTGCGCCTCGATGGCGGCGCTCACGTCGGCGACGGTCAGGCCGTAATTGGTCAACGCCGAAGGGTCCAGCCAAATCCGCATCGCATATTCAGAGCCGAAAACCTGCACACTGCCGATACCGGTTACCCGTCCGATGGGTTCGGCTAACTCGGAGCTGATAAAATCGGCGATATCCAGCTTGCTGAGACGACCGTCGGTAGAGACGAATGCCATTACCATCAGAAAGCTGGTGCTGGATTTCTCGACGCTGATCCCCTGCTGGCGCACCACTTCCGGGAGTCGGGGTTCCGCCAGTTTGAGCTTGTTCTGTACCTGGACCTGGGCAATGTCCGGATCGGTGCCCGCCGCAAAGGTGAGAGTAACCGTAGCGTGGCCTGAGGAATCCGCTGTCGACCCCATATAGAGCAGATTGTCGAGGCCCGTCATCTCTTGTTCAATGACCTGAACCACCGTATTGGACACGGTGTCCGCCGAGGCGCCAGGATAATCGGCCTGAATTTCCACCGCCGGCGGTGCCACCGACGGATACCGCTGGACCGGCAAAACGAAGATCGCCATGATACCCGCCAGCATGGCGACAATGGCCAGAACCCAGGAAAAAACGGGCCTGGAAATAAAGAAATTAATCATTGCGCGGTGCCCTCGTCGTCGGAGGCGTTCTTCTTCGGATTATTCGTGCCACTGGCTTGCTGGTTTTGGGGGGGATGTAATGGAATATCTGCGGCAACCGGCTTCACCTTGGCTCCTGGCCTAACCTTTTGCAGGCCGGAGACAATGAGGCGATCCCCCGGTTCCAGCCCCTTTTCCACCAGCCAGAAAGCGCCAATGGCCCGCTCTGCCTCTAACTGGCGGGCGACAACTTCACCCTCCGGGTTGACCAGCAACGCGGTGGCCTCTCCTTGCGGGTTACGGCTCACGCCCTGCTGCGGCGCCAGAATGGCGTTCTCCCGAATTCCCTCACTCAGACGAACGCGCACGTACATTCCTGGCAGGAGATCTTCGTCCGGATTGGGAAAAACGGCTCTCACAGTGACGGAACTCGTGCTTTGGTTGACGGTAACATCCGTAACGTCAACGCGACCTCTGTGGGGATAGACGGTACCGTCTTCGCGCAACAAAACAGTCTCGGCTTCATTTGGGCCGGCCTCAGAAGCAGCGCCCTCCTTCAGAGACGACCGAATTCGAGCCAGTTTTTCGACCGGTAGCTGAATATCGACATACATGGGATCAAGCTGCACCACGCGCGCCAGGACCTGGGGCTGATTGGCGGTCACCAGCGCACCCTCCGTGTACAGTGTCGGGCCAATGCGCCCGGCGATGGGAGCCTTGACCTCGGTATACGCCAGCTCGATACCCGCCGTTTCGAGCATCGCCTGGGATCGGGAGACATCCGCCCGGGCTGCCTCCAAGGCCGATAGCGCTTCATCACGTTGACGCTTGCTGACCGCATTCTTCTCAAACAAGTCTGACGTACGTGCCCACTCCCGCTGCGCCTGTCGCAATTCGGCCTGTGCGCGCTCCAGTTCTGCCTGGGCCCGCTGATGGGCAGCACGGTATCGGTTGGGGTCGATCTGGTAGAGGACCTCACCTGCTTTGACCTGGGCGCCCTGTTCAAACAAGCGCTCCTGCAAAATGCCCGTGACTTGCGGCCTCACTTCCGAGATACGGTAAGCGGCGGTTCTGCCCGGCAGTTCCATTGAAAGATTCACACGCTGCGGCTGCACCTCAACAACGCCGACTTCTGGAGGCGGCGGCGCAGACCGTTCAGCCTTTGTCTGACCGGAGGAGTTGTCACAACCAGCCAGCAAAAGAACCGCCAACCACATGGGCAGCATGCGGGCCCCAAATAGACGCACCATCAAACTCTTCTCTGTTTCCATATAACTAACCTCTGAATGGGCCAAAGACTCAAAAACCGTTCGATCCATGCCTTCGTTTATAACCAGGTAGACAGAACGATCGATCCAAACTGATCGACGCCGTCCTTTTCCTCAAATTCTTCGCTTCGCCACAGGTAGGTGTAAGCGATCTGCCAGCGATCCCAGGTCAATGCCGCACCCACCTGGGCGTCGCCAACCCATTCGCGACTATCAACGGAGTGGCTGTCCTCGAAACTGTTGCCGTCGAGCAGCAGGTTGTGTGCCATATAGCGCCCTTCAACGGCAGCGAAGACGTACCAGCTAAAGCCCTGATCCCGCCGAAAAGAGGATTGCCCGCCTTGTGCAGGAGCGACTGACGGAATGCCGAAACTACGATCAAGCCCCTCTCCCAAACGAAACCCCAGGCCGCCGGAAGCGTAGGTATACAGGTTGCCGAGCGCAAACCCGGCAGACGGCCCATATTCAATGGTCAGCCCAGAGAAGTTTTGCTTCATAAACCAGGCACGTTCATAACCGAAATTGATAACTGGCTCGTTATCAAGCTGGTTATCCCAACCCCTCGGCTTGTCTGCCGCAATAAGTTCATGGAAATTTCGTTGACCCACCTCAGCGCCGGAGGCCGGGCCTACGATGCCCACGTCGATATGCAGGCTGTCTGCCAAACGCAAACCACCGTGTTCCCTTTCGCTTAGTAGCGAAATCCCACCAAACAAAAGGCCGGCATAGGGACGATCATCTTTAATAAGCGCTTCAACCTCTATATCTTCCGGCGTATACATCTGTTGTCCTAGCCGATATGTTGCGCCGGCAAGACTACTGCCAGACCAGCCGGGAATAACGTCCGCAAGACGGCGGCTCCAATGTCGATCAGGGGGCTCAAAAGCCCAGATCACCTCTACGCCGTTGGTATATTGACCATCGCCGCCGGCGGAAAACGCATCATTTTCTACTTTCAGGGACAGCAGGCCTTCAGCGGAAGCTGATGTCACAAGAGAACCCAGCAACAGACCTGAGCACCAATTCCGGTAACGCTTTCTGCAACATCCAGATTTCACTGAAGATTCCTCTGCCAAAGCTGGGTTGAACCGGATGTAAAAGAACTTGCTCCCGGATGCTGACATACCTTCCGTACGGCGACTTTTTGGTCGCCGGCCAGAAATGATGAGACGGCTGTCCGCACAACTTGTTCAATCTGTTCAGTATAAACTAAACGTAACACAAGTAATGATTGACAGCTAGCCGTGATGGAACTGTCCTGTGCCGGTGGAATGTGCGGAACGCTCCAGTTCTAATCTTGTCGCTCGCGCCTGAAAAATGTTTCGGGTTCAGGTATTTTTGAGGTTGGCAGAATTTTCCATAACCCGCTCAAAAACACGCAGGGCGACTTCCAGGTCGGTATTTTCAATGCCTTTCAGCATCTCCTCTCGCAAGACATTCGCCCGCTCATTCAGTTCGCTCATAAAGTGCTCACCGGCATTGGTAAGATAAAGCAGCCTGGCGCGCCGATCACGCTCACTGGGCCGGCGCTCAATCAGACCCTGCTCCTCGAGGCTGTCAAGCAGGCGGACCAATGTCGGGTTCTCGATGGTCATCAAGCGGGCTAGCTCCCGCTGGGTCAATCCTCCACCACCACGCTGCAGGCAGATCATGGTGAACCAGCGAGCCTGGGTAACTCCCAGGTCTTTCAGGCGCTCATCCAGCAACTTGCGCCAGCGTCTTGCTACCCGGGCATTGGTGAAAGGAAACTGATCTCGAGGGGTTTGTGGGTCCATCTAACTGTCCTGCTATTGATGATTCAGTAACAGTAAATCGCAAGCTAATCATATAGACAAGCGTCAGTTACACATTAGCCAGGTTTGCACCAGATCAATATGCAACATCACGTGGATTCCGAGGCCAACTAAGGAACTTCTCCTTCCACTGAGACAGGTAACTCCTCGCTTCTTCAGAGACCGGAGGCCCTCAGCGTATTGTCGCCCTGGCAGACACCCTTGCTGTCTGTCGTGACCGGCGACCGGCTTTTAAAAAGCTGGTGCCGAGCGCCCCACAACACCGTAGCATCTTCACTCGACACCAGCCGGGTCTTCGGCACGGCGTCTTCCAGGCCATCCGCATCAGCTAAGGTCAGTCCCCAGTCGAGTAGAGTCTGCGGGGCCGACAACAAGGCTGAGTTACTTTTATCGGTCAGAATGACATGAACTCGGGTTCGGGTGACCAAAAAAACGGTAGTTCAATAGGTTGGGAGTGTTTTTGGGCTATTTTTCACGTTTGTCTGCCAACCCTCCATTGGTGGTGACGCCGAGGCCAAGGCAGCGAATAAACTCAAAAAAAGTGCCATCGAAAGCTTATGGCAGAGCACGGTCATGCCGCGCACCGGGTATTCCAGATAGAATGACATCACAGATACGTTCCCGTTTTCATGTATTCATCAGTCGATAAAATCACCAGCAAAGCTGCCTACGTGATGGTCTACCGCGCAAGGCCAAACGACAGGCACTCGAAGCGAAAGCCTCTGGTAATCAAAGGTTCAGGAGACTGTTGATTACTTGGGAGGAAAGGGGTCTGGGCCAGAAAGTACACGGCCGGAATGAGAAGAATAGCCTTTCGGGCAGGGGGAAGATAACAGCACTACCGAGTCTCTAATTGCAGATTTCCCGACATGGGACGTTGAACACGGGCTACTGCAGCTGCCCTCGGCATTGAGCCCGGCGCAGTCATGCATCACCTGGGTGTCTGGCAACATGACACAAGCCTCGGCCATGGGTTCCGCTTCAAAAGAGGTCGCGGCAACTCCCTGTGCAACGGGGAGAAGAGCCACGAGCAGTAGTACTGCCAGTCCCATAAGCCGTGTGGTCATCGCACTGATATCCTGATTACAGAACAGCTAAAACATCTTCCGCGTGGGAAGATAGTCGCCCACTTTAACCTACATTGGCGGAAGTGCAAACAGACACGCTCCATCACCGTATCCGCCAATTCGGCTACCAGAGTAAGATGTTGGCGGCGCACATAAGTTCCTCAGAAGCTTGGGTGTGGGGACTATCCGGGGATAAAACATCCGCTCTCCCTCGAGCCCTCAGTCGAGTGAAAATCATGTTCTTTCACGTTGATCGTTCCCCCCCACTGCCCCCTCATGCAATGATGCAATCAATGGGCAGGTAATATTGTACGGATGGGCATGGCACTGCTCAACCATCTCGCCCAGTACCTTCTCGATTCTCCCCAGTTGGTCGATTTTCTCACGCACGTCCCGCAACTTGTGCTCGGCCAGAGCGCTGGCCTCCTGGCAGTGAGCGCCATCTTCAAGTTGTAGCAGGTCACTGATTTCGACAAGACTGAAGCCCAGCTGCTGAGCCGTTTTCACGAACATTAACCGCTCGATATCAGCTGGACCATAGCGCCTAATACCACCTGGAGGACGTTCCGGCTCCGGTACTAGACGTCGCCGCTGGTAATAGCGGATTGTCTCGACATGGACGTTGGCAGCCTTAGCCAGGCCACCGATGGTCAATGAATTCGCTTTATCCGGCATACCCCTTGACTCCGTAGCTGACTACGGAAGTAATCTTATCTCATCGAATGAAACCATGAAAGGTGTCAGCGTTATGCCGAATTCCAAATCGGGGCGTGTCCCCTTGGCTGCGGGAGGTATTGCGGGCCTTTTGGCTTCGGCCTGCTGTCTCGGACCGCTGGTACTTGTCGCGCTGGGTGTCTCCGGTGCCTGGATGGGCAACCTCACGGCTCTTGAACCTTACCGCCCGATTTTCATCGGCGTTGCATTGGTGGCCATGTTCTTCGCCTGGCGTCGAATCTTCCGGCCAGTGGAACAGTGTCAACCCGGTGAAGTGTGTGCCGTACCACGGGTGCGAACGACTTATAAGGTGATCTTTTGGGCAGTAACGGCACTGATACTGGTCGCCCTGTTGTTTCCCTATGCTCTTCCTCTGTTTTATTGAAAGGAGATTGTCCCATGAAAATGCGCTTTGCCATGACGTTGCTTTTCGCCCTGCTCAGCATGCCCTCGTGGGCCGCCATGCAGACAGTGACGCTTTCAGTTCCGGGGATGACCTGTTCCGCATGCCCCATTACCATCAAGCTGGCCTTGAACAAGGTGGACGGTGTTTCACAAGTCGACGTGAGCTATCCGGATCGAGAAGCCGTGATTACCTTTGACGACACACGAACATCGGTGGAAGCCTTAACCCAGGCAACGGGCGATGTCGGCTATCCCTCCACCCTGAAATCCCTGGAAACGGACAGTAAGTGAGTTGTGATAAAGGACTCCAAGCGCCCTCTGTTACACGCGACTCGGCGCCTGCCGTGACAATGCCCCAGTAATTCAAGGAACTCGGAATGAATAGTGACAAAAACCTGCATATCGCTGTGATTGGTAGCGGCGGCGCAGCCATGGCGGCTGCCCTGAAGGCCGCGGAGCGCGGCGCCCGCATCACCCTGATCGAGCGCGGCATTATTGGTGGTACCTGCGTGAATACCGGCTGCGTGCCGTCGAAAATCATGAGTCGTGCCGCGCATATCGCGCATCTGCGCACGGAGAGCCCATTTGACGGGGGCGTCAGCGCCCAGATACCGAAGGTGGACCGGGCGAACCTGCTTCAGCAACAGCAGACGCGTGTCGAGGAACTGCGCGACGCCAAGTACGAAGGGATTCTGCGCGACCAGACGGCAATCACGGTCCTGAACGGTGAAGCCCGGTTTGTCGATGCCAATAACCTGGTGGTCCAGTTGAACGAGGGCGGCGAGCAGAACGTCCATTTCGATCGCGCCTTTATTGGCACTGGCGCCCGTCCCGCAGAGCCGTCGATACCGGGGCTGGCTGAGACGCCTTATCTCACCTCCACCAGTGCGCTGGCATTAATTACTGTGCCTGAACGGCTGATCGTTATCGGCGCCGGTTTTGTTGCCCTGGAATTGGCCCAGGCGTTCGCCCGGCTGGATAGCAAGGTCACCGTGTTGGCCCGCAGCCACCTGCTATCCGGTGAAGAACCCGCCGTCGGTGAGGCCATAGAGGCGGCGTTCAGGCGCGAGGGCATCGAGGTGCTCAAGCAGACCCAGGCCAGCCGTGTGGACTATACCGACAATGAATTCGTTATCGAGACCAATGCCGGTACCTTACGAACTGATCAACTGCTGGTGGCGACCGGCCGGATACCCAATACCGAAAACCTGAACCTGGCGGGCATCGGTGTGGAAACCTCCCGTGGCGCGATTCAGGTAGATGGGCAACTGCAAACCACGGTCCCCGGTGTCTATGCCGCCGGTGACTGCACCGATCAGCCGCAGTTTGTCTACGTCGCCGCTGCCGGGGGCAGCCGGGCTGCGGTCAACATGACGGGAGGCGAGGCCACCCTGGATCTCAGCGCCATGCCGGGGGTGATGTTTACCGATCCTCAGGTCGCCACAGTTGGCCTGACAGAGGCCGAAGCGCTCAAGCAGGGCTACAATGTGGACACCCGTCTGCTGGATCTGGAAAACGTGCCGCGAGCGCTGGTGAATTTCAACACCCATGGCTTTATTAAGATGGTGGCCGAGCGCGATTCGGGACGCTTGCTGGGGGTGCAGGCGGTAGCCGGGGAAGCCGGTGAACTGATCCAGACGGCAGTCATTGCACTTCGGTCACGGATGACCGTGCAGGACATCGGCGATGAACTGTTTCCTTATCTGACCATGGTGGAAGGCCTCAAGCTCTGCGCGCAAACCTTCACCAAAGACGTGAAACAGCTGTCCTGCTGTGCGGGATGAGTATTTGCCAAGGCGCCTTCAACCCAACCTCTATCATGCAAGTTCGGACGCTTTCTGGTGCCTTAGGCGAGCCATGAGCAGCTTGGCAACAATCGGTAACAGGGTAATGCCACTGACCAGAATCAGAAGCACCGTCACCACCCCGGACTCAGAGGCCATGAGCAAGCCACCAAACGCAGTGATCAGATAGGCTGTCGGAATAACACCGGCCAGCGTTGCGACCACGAAGCGCCAGAACGCGAGTGGTGTCAGGCCCGCTGCATAGCTGACCCCATCGAAGGAGATAAAAGGCACCAACCTTGATGTAAAAATGACAAGCATCAATGCGCCCTGAGAGCGTTCCTTGCCAAGCCAATTCAATACCGGACGTAGTCGCTTCCAGCGATGGATAACGTCGTACCCCAAGGATCGAGCAATGGCGAAAGCGATCAGTGCGCCGGCTTCAGCACCGATAACCACGATGACTGTTCCCCATAGCGATCCATAGACTGCACCGGCAACCATGGCGATCGGGGCGCTGGGGATCGGGCTCAGGACAATGGCCGTGATCATCAGGCCAATGATACCCACCGGCCCCCAATACCCCAGTTGGTCAATCCATTCCGACAAGGCCGCCTTGTTGGTCACGGTGGTCAATGCTCCGGTCTCCAGCATGACCCAATAGATCGCAGCCAGTGCAGCCAGCAAGAGCATAACCCCGACTATTTTTGCTTTTGCGTTCGGTCTAACTCCCATACTTGCCATGGGTACCCGATGAAATTCATGCTTCAGGGTGGTAGTCATAATCTCCTCTGGCGTTCTTACTCGCGCGTCCAGAATCGTCCCTGTTTTTCGAAAGCAGGTACTTGCCGAGGGCTGCGACGCCAAGTACCAGGGCGACGATGAGCAAAAGGGATATCAACCCCATTCCCGCCATTCCAAACATGCATGCCTCATTTGTCATCATGTCAATCTCCTGATTCTGTGTGCCAGGCCTCTTACGAGACGCTGGCCTGTGCGGCTCCGCTTTCGCTGATATTGCTAGCCGCAGAGTCTCCGCTATTGGATTTGAACCGGCCCAGCCGGAGGGAATTGGTCACCACAAATACACTGGAAAGGCTCATAGCACCCGCAGCCAGCATGGGATTGAGCAGGTAACCGGTAAACGGGAATAGAACACCTGCGGCCACGGGGATCAGTGCCAGATTGTATCCGTAGGCCCAGACAAAATTGCCGAGGATCGTTTTGCGGGTGCGCTGGGAGAGCGCTGCGGCATCCACGATGCCTCGGAGGTCGCCGCGCATCAGAACCACGTCGCCGGCCTCAATGGCAATGTCGGTACCGGTGCCGATGGCGATACCCACATCGGCTTGCGCCAGGGCCGGTGCGTCATTGATACCGTCACCCACAAAAGCAACCCGGGCACCTTCTTCCTGCAGGCGCTTCACTTCGGCCGCTTTCTGGTCCGGCAATACCTCCGCAAGCACCCGTTCGATGCCGGCTTGCAGCGCAATAGCTTCGGCCGTGGCGCGATTATCACCGGTGAGCATGGCTACACTCAGCCCTGAAGCCTTGAGCGCGGCAATCGCTTCCATCGAGCCGTCCTTGAGAGGATCGGCCACGGCAATCAGTGCGGCGAGGCGGCCATCGACGGCAACATACAGCGGGGATTTGGCTTTTTCAGCGAGAGACACGGCACTGTCGGCGACGCTGGCCAGGTCGATACCGAGGCGGCGCATATAACGGTCCGCGCCCACATTGACCCGGCGTCCGGCCACCTGTGCCTGAATGCCATAGCCCGGCTCCGCCTGGAATTCACTGGTCGCGGGCAACGTGAGCCCGCGATCCCTTGCACCTTTGACGATGGCTTCCCCGATCGGATGTTCACTTTCGGTCTCCACAGCCGCAACCCAGGCCAGGACTTCATCCTCGCGGCCTTCCACCAGAATGAAATCCGTCAGCTCAGGCTGGCCCCGGGTCAGGGTGCCGGTCTTGTCGAGGACGATGGTGTCCATCCGAGACAATGTCTCCAGAGCCGCTCCCTTGCGGAACAGCACCCCCATTTCGGCGCCCTTACCGGTTCCGACCATAATGGCTGTTGGCGTAGCCAGTCCCATCGCGCAGGGACAAGCAATCAGCAGTACGCTGACCGTCGTGACGAAGGCAAAGGACAGGGCCGGCTCGGGCCCGAAGCTGAACCAGGTGATGAACGTCAGAATCGCGAGCACAATCACAATGGGAACGAAAATTCCCGCTATCTTGTCGGCCAGCGCCTGAATCGGGGGTTTATCAGCCTGGGCCGATTCCACCATTCTGATGATCTGTGCCAGAACGGTGTCCGCACCGACCCTCGTAGCCCGGAACGTCAGGGAACCGTTCTTATTAATGGTTCCACCCACCAGCTCGGCGTCTTTCTGTTTGGCCACGGGAACGGGCTCGCCGCTGATCATGGACTCGTCCACGTAGGATTGGCCTTCCTCCACCACGCCATCAACAGGAACCCGCTCTCCCGGGCGCACCTGGATACGGTCACCAGGTACCACGGCTTCGATGGGCACTTCGACGGCTTCCCCGTCCCGAATGACTCGGGCGGTCTTGGCCTGCAATTGCAGAAGCTTTTTGATTGCCTCCGACGTCCGGCCTTTTGCGATGTGCTCAAAGTATCGGCCCAGCAAGATGAGCGTCACGATTACTGCCGCTGCCTCGAAATAGCTTTCGGCGGTACCGGCGGGAAAGAATCCTGGAACCAACAGTGCTGCGACGGAGTAGAAATAGGCAGCGCTGGTGCCGATCATAACCAGGCTGTTCATGCCAGGATTGGCATGGCGCAATTCAGTGTACCCGGACCGGAAGAACCTCAATCCGGCATAAAACAACACCGGCGTGGTCAGGAGCCACTCAATAGCCATCCACCCCCGATGGGGTAAGACACTGACATACAAAGCCTCAAGAGCAGGGACCATCTTACCCATGGCAATCAGAACTACCGGGATAGTCAGCGCTGCAGCGAAAATCACTTTCCGGCGGAGGTCGATGCCCTCCCTGTCCTGCTCTTCCGTTTCGCTACTGGCGTCCGGCTCCTGAGGTTCATACCCCGCATCGCGGATAGCCCGATGAATTCGCGGCACTGACAAGGTGTCAGGCAGGAACTCCACAAACGCTTTCTGGGTGGTCAGATTGACGCTGGCCTTAACCATACCGGGTTGCTTATTCAATGCCCACTCAATCCGGGATACGCAGGAGCCGCAGGTCATGCCGATGACCGGAATGTCGGCGGACTGTACCCGTGGCTGGTAACCCGCCTCCTTAATCGAGTCGATCAGCATGGCCGGCGTCGCGGGCTGATCAAATTCCACGGTGGCTTTTCCGGTCGCCAGATTCACCTGGGCTTCCGCAACGCCGCGCTGACCCATGAGCGCCTTTTCAATCCGCCCGACGCACGAAGCGCAAGACATTCCATCAACACGAATCTCTATTCGTTGCATACCCGTTTGGCTCCTCGGCACAGCTAACTCCGTGCCTTTAATCAGTTCATTCGCAGGCAACTGGCAGCGTCACCCTCGCTGGGCTATGGCTTCGACAATCGGGCAGCCGTCCATGGGTCCTTCACCGGAGCATTCCTCCAGGGTTTCCGACAGGACGGCCTCAATGCGGGACAGGCTCTGAATCTGATGCCGGATTTTTTCCAGTTGCTTCTTTGCAATTCGCTTGGCCTCGGCGCGGTCGCCATTGGCGTCCTGAAGCATCAGGAGTTCGCGAATCTCATCAAGGGTGAAACCCCATTGCTTGGCGTGGATGATGAATTGCAGCCTGGCGATCGCATCCTCGGGGTAACGACGATAATTCGATTGGGTTCGGGCAGGCTCTGGCATGAGATTTTCCCGCTCGTAAAAGCGAATGGCATGGCTGGCCACGCCGCTTTTTTCAGAGAGTTCGCCGATATTGAACGTTTTCATTCCTGCACCTCAAAACGAGTGGTCAATGACTTATCCTAACCATAACCTTAAAGTAAACTTTAAGGTCAAGGTATTTTTCATGCATTGTCAGATCGGGGGCGATGCACCAAACTGGGCCAAGGTCCCCCGTTTTTTAAATCAAGTGGGGCAAAAATACGGAGACACACTGTAATGAAGGTATTTGAGAGGCTATCTACGCTGGTTGTGGGACTTTTCCTGTCCCTTTTTGCATTCGCTGATGAGCCCGGGCGCATGGGAGAAGGCATGATGGGGGGCAACATGATGCAGGGCATGGGAGGTATGGGGCTATTCATGATGATTGTGATGATTCTTTTGGTTGTGCTCCTGATACTCGCGATTTTGGCACTGATTAAATATCTGAGGAATAAGTGATGAACCGGAGTAAAAGTGTCCATCGGCGAACAGTCCTTCAGGCTGTGGCGGGCACCGGCGTCCTTCTCACGCTGTCGCCGGGACTTCTGCTTACCGGGTGTGATGGAGAGGTAAAAACGAGTGGATCGAAAACGCTCGGCCTTGACTCCGATAAATACGATGTTGAACTGAATCTTTACGCCATGCCCGATTCGGTGCCCATACTTCCGGGCGCCCCCAGTGAAGTGTGGCGCTATAGGGCGGAATTGCTGAAAGGTCCAAAAAACACAGTCTCCGAAAATCCGGACAGTTACCTCGGCCCAACGATCCGGCTACGCCGCGGCCAAACCGTCAAAATCCATATTCACAATGAGCTGCCAGAGGACACCACCGTCCACTGGCACGGACTTCACGTGCCGTCCGACGTAGACGGACAGCCAAGACTACCGATCCGCCCAGGCGAGACAATGACTGTTGGCTTCGAGGTATTGGACCGGGCCGGACTGTTCTGGTACCACTCTCATGCCCACGGCAAGCAAGGTGGTCGCGTAGGATTTCAAAGTTACGCAGGGTTGGCCGGACTCCTGATCGTTGAAGACGAGGAAGAAGCGGACCTCAAATTGCCGTCGGGCGATAACGAGCTGCTGCTGGTGCTTCAGGACCGCACCTTTGCTGGTAACAATGAACTGGTTTACATGGGCCGTGGCATGGGGTCCATGATGGACCGTATGCACGGTTTTCTGGGGGATAGAGTGCTGGCTAACGGGGCGCCTCCAACCACCCGCAAGGTTGCCACCCGCCCCTACAGAATTCGAGTCCTCAATGGGTCCAACGCCCGCATCTACAAACTGGCCTGGAGCGACGGGCGACCTGTCACCGTTATCGGTGCAGACGGCGGCCTTCTTCAGGAACCGGAAGACAGGCCTTACGCCGTGCTGGCTCCGGCTCAGCGGCTTGATATATGGGTCGATCTTTCCGAGTTCCAGCCGGGTGATACGCTGGAGCTTATCAGTGACCGTTTCCGGGCAGGCATGATGAGCGGAGGTATGATGGACGGAATGGGCATGATGGGCAGCAACGCCCTGCCCCTTGGCAGCCGATTCCCCTTGGCCAGGCTGGAGGTGTCCAAGTCATTAAAGGCCAGCGAACCTTTACCGGCACAGCTAGGTGTGCAGCGGCAAAAAATACCGGTAAACAGCAATACGCGAATCCGGTCCTTCGAGTTAAGCCCGGTGATGATGCGGGGATTTGCCATGAATGGCCGGCGGTTTGACGGAATGAATGTTGCTGATGACGAAAAAGTCCGCCTTGGTGACACGGAAATCTGGGAATTCCACAACAGCACACCGATGCCTCACCCGATGCATATTCATGGCTTGCAATTCAACGTTGTAGGGCGACGAGGCGGCAACTCGGACAGTCTACAGCAGGGCCTGGTAGACAGTGGCTGGCACGACACGGTTCTGGTTATGCCTCGTGAAACGGTTCAGGTGGCGATGAAATTCGAGCGCTTTGACGGCCTTTACATCTACCACTGTCATAACATGGAACATGAGGATGCAGGGATGATGCGCTATTTTCAGGTGCAAAGCTAAGCGCTACCAGTCTCCTTGGTCTGCTCAACCGTTGTCACCGAGCCCGAATATCACCAGCTGTTCCCAGCCAAAGGTGAGTCCCGCGATGACCCCGAAGGCGCCAAACAACCACCAACGCCGTGGCCCTGTCAGCAAACCCACCGGTCCTCCTCTCATTATCGTCCCTCATTTTTACCGTGGTTGTTGGTTGCTCATTTCCACCGCTTATGCGGTAAACAGTTGCAGTTGAGCATTTTTGAGAAAATAACGTTGAAGCACGGTTTAAGGTCAAGACTTTTGTCAGAATGGTCAAAGTGAATTCACCTTGAGCCTTTGGATATCGATGGCGTTGTGTCATTGAAATAAAAACTGCTAGGATTTGGTGAACTGAAAGTCGAGCTGTGTGTCACAGCGTTGAACCTTTACAGCTTGGTGCTTGGAATCAGGATGACCGCAACAACCCGCCAATTTATTTCCGCGCTGCTATCACTGCTTCTGGTGATAAGCGGACCGGCATTGGCTATGTCCAAAATAGCGGACAGCGACGCGGACACTGCGATGCCGGATTGTGGTTCCATGATGATGGCTCAGGCTGAGAGCGCCGGCTCCTCAACAGACACTGAAGCGGATTGTGCCTCAGCCCCTGACATGGCCTGCCCGAGCGCCAGTGGGCTGATCAAATGCGGGGTCAGCGTCAGCGTTGCCCTGTTACCGGGGGATTCCATCGGTTTTACCGATACGGGCTCCCACCCGGTATTGACCGCACGATCAACCTTCTACCAGGATCCGTTCCTGGCTTCTATTACGCCCCCTCCAGAACACCACTCCTGAGTTTTAACCCGGATTTTTGCCTCTAGGAGGCAAGCTCTTTAACGTTAATTCTTACAACAAAGTCTCGTACTTCCGTCCATCCGTAACGAGACTTTAACTGGAGTAAATCAAATGCGTAATTCAAAAATCAACCTCACCGTAACCGCCGCCGTTCTGGCAGGCAGTGTTGCCCTCTTCTCTGCCGTTGCCCACGGCGAAGGAGCCGGCATGATGGCCGGACATTCCGAGCAAAATGGCATGATGTCCTCGCAAGGCATGGAGGGTATGGGCGGCATGATGGGGATGATGTCCGATATGTCCCCAGAAGACCGCAAAGCCATGACCGAAGCGTGCATGAAGATGATGCAGGCTCATGGTGGCGATGGCATGAAAGACAAAGACACCGGCACCAAATAACCATTTGGACACCCTCATGAACTGAAGCTATGGGCCGGGGACGCATGTGCATCCCCGCGCCCTGCACTACATGTAAGCGATTCCAACCGAGGATTTTCCATGAAGACCATGAAACTCGCCCTTTATACGGGTATAGCCGCTGTCGTTATCGGCGCTGGCACCACCTTGGCCATCCAGACCAACGAATCTGACCAGTCATCGGTTGCGCAAGCCGAGAGTGGAAAGACAGGTCAGGCCATCACCATTTACAAAAGCCCCAATTGCGGTTGCTGCCAGGACTGGGCCGAGCACCTCGCGGCCAATGGCTTTGAGACCCGCATCGTTGAAACCAACAACCTTAATGAAATCAAGCAAAAGTACGACGTACCCCGAGATATGGCGTCCTGCCACACTGCGCTGATCGGAAACCTGGTGATTGAGGGCCATGTGCCGGCCAATGACATCGTCGCCTACCTTGAGGACCCGCAGTTCAATACGATTGGGCTATCAGTGCCGGGCATGCCCCATGGCACCCCCGGCATGGAAACCGGCCGGAAGGACGATTATCAGGTCATCGCTTTTAACGCCAATGGCAAGCAGGGTGTTTTCCGTGAACACAAGGATTACTGAGGTCAGCCCCATGAAAGCGAAGGTTTACCGCCTGAATTCTGGCGTTTCCAGGCTTTTCCTGTTCGCGTTGATTGCCGTCATGCCGGGTCTGGTTCAAGCCCAGTCTGCGACTGATGGCCAAGCAGTGAAGGCGCTGACGACTGACGCCTCCGGCGCCCTACTGGTGCTTCGGAATAGCGGCCTGCTTGCCGTGGAAGGCCAGAGCACTACCGAGATCCCGCTGCCACCGTCCGATTCCGGCGCTCCCCCTCGGTCCATGGCAAAGGGCGCGGACGAAAGTCTGTACCTGGCAGGGCCTGGCCTTGGTATCTGGCGCTATGACAACGCCAGCAAGCGCTGGCAATCCCTCAATGACACCCTGCCGGATCTCGGAATCACGGCGATTGCCGCCCACGCCACCCAAGCCGAAACGCTTTACGTCTATCTCGGTGAAAGTGGCATGTTCCGATCCAGGGACGGCGGTGCCGAATGGGTGAAGGTAGACAGTGGCCCCCGGGAGCCGGTGCAGGCATTCCTGCACTCGGATATGCCGGGCAGTATGGAAAGTGGCTGGCTGTTCGCTGGCACCACCCGCGGCGTTGCCCGCTCCATGGACTGTTTCTGCTTCTGGGGCGATGCCGGCGAATTACGAGGGACTGTGACTGCTATTGATTACGATCCTTCTGCCCCGGAGAACGTCTACGCCGTGATCGAGGGGCAACTTCACCACAGTTCTGACGGCGGCGAAACCTGGGTTGGCCTTGAAATACCCCAGGCAATCACCGCTCTGACATTCTCACCCAAGGAAGGACTCGTGGTGGGCACGGAAAACGGAGACCTGCTTTCGCGGAACGCCTCTGGCGAATGGGTGCCTGTTCATGAATAAGTGGTTTGTCCCGCTGGTCTTGCTCGTTGCCCCGGCCCTTCTGATGGCCGGTGGCGCGCCACCAAACAGCGACAGCTTGCCGACCGAAGTGGCCAAGGGTCGCCAGATCTACGAGCAATACTGCGCCGCCTGCCACGGATGGCAGGGTGAAGGTGCGGCCAACTGGAACAAACCGGATGAGAAAGGCGAAATGCCCCCGCCACCACACGATGAGACCGGCCACACCTGGCGCCACAGTGATGCCATGCTGTTCAGGATGATTGCCGAGGGATGGCGGCATCCCTTCAACAAAACAGATCGGCTGGCTATGCCAGCATTTGAGGACACCCTCACCGACGAGGAAATTCAGTGGGTGATCGAGTACCTGAGAACACTATGGACAGACGACCAGCGCCGCTATCAACAGAACGAAAGTCAGGACATTAACCAGGCCGAGAGCCCCTCCTGACTTCTCACGGATACCAGACAACACTCCTTTAAATCTCGGTAACTCGAAAATGTCGTTGAAGCAGCACTTCAATAAATGGTCATGGTTATTCGGTATAGCCGGTTTCAGTCTGGTGGTCGCTGCAATTTTCGTGTTGCCGCAGTACCTGAAGCCTGATCTGGATGCCGGTGTCACTTTTTACGCCACCGAGGGATGCGCACCTTTTGAAGGTCAGTGTATCGGGCGAAAGGGCGATCAAACCATCACAGTCGGCTTAGGTAATGAAGCCATCGAATCGATGACAGAGATTCCCATTCGTGTGCGTCTCGATAACATGACAGCAGACTCCCTGATCGTGGATTTCGAAGGGCTTGAAATGTACATGGGCGTGGTCCGCACCCAGCTGCTACCGAATGCCCAGGGTGTTTACCAGGGAACCATTACCCTGCCGGAGTGCGGTACCGGCAAGATGCTATGGCGGTCGAGGGCCATCATCGACAACGGCACGTTCAAGGAAGGCATCAAATTTGATTTCTGGGCGGTTTAACGAACTGATAAAACTTAGGGGACTAAATGCCTGATCTTGCAACCTGGGGAATTGCCGCCGCGTTTGCCGGAGGTCTCGTGTCGTTTTTCTCACCCTGTACTTTACCCTTGGTTCCCGGCTACCTGTCGGTTGTTACCGGAGGCGCTCTGATTGAGGCTTCAAATCGGTTGAAGGCGTTCTGGCTGAGTCTTTGTTTCGTGATGGGGTTCAGTCTGGTATTCGTCGCCTTGGGTGCAAGCGCCAGTGTTCTTGGGCAATGGCTGATGGCTTATCGCGAAGAGGCCAACCTGGTGGCTGGCGTGCTCATCGTGTTAATGGGCCTGTTTATGTTGGGTTGGTGGAGCATGCCGGCGTTACAGCGGGACTGGCGCATTGGGCAGTCACTTGAAGGCGGGCGCCCCACTGCCGCCTTCCTCCTTGGCATCGCGTTTGCCATCGGCTGGACACCCTGTATAGGCCCCATACTCGGGGCCATATTGGCGCTCAGCTCCACGCATGCCAATGCTGAGGCGGGCATGCTGTATCTGGCGGCGTATTCGTTGGGGTTGGCTCTTCCTTTTCTCGGAACTGCCCTGTTTATTGAACACTTTCGGCAACGAGTACGCTGGTTCAGTCGCTGGAGTAGACTGCTGAGAGTGCTTGCTGGCTTGGTGCTCGTTGTAATGGGAGTAATGGTGCTCACCGGTCGGATGACACTCTTTGCGTCGTGGATGTTGTCGACGTTTCCGGTTCTCGGAAGGCTTGGGTGAGCTTCCTACAGCCAAACTACAGGGAACGGTCCATGGCTTCATACTCAAGTACTGCATATGAGCAGGTTTCATGAACAGAAGAGGCTCCGCCAATCATACTGTACGAAATGGTTGTGATTAGTTTGGAGGCTCCGGAGGAAAGCCCTGACTCGAATGTTCGCTTTTGTTTACGACTGAAGGAGCCTGATCGAAACCCGAAGGTGTTCATCAACCGGATCTGCCAGCGTCTGCAACATCCAGCGACCAAGGAGCCAAGTTACGCATTTAGATCTCAATACTCTCGGCTATCTCCAGAGCATCCTCAACCTCCACACCAAGGTACCGCACGGTGCTCGACATATTCGTGTGTCCCAACAGCAACTGAACGGCTCGAAGATTTTTGGTCTTCTTGTAGATCAATGTCGCTTTGCTGCGTCTCATTGAATGGGTTGCGTAGACTGAAGGGTCAAGTCCGATGCTGGTAATCCACTTTTTGACAAGACGGGCGTATTGGTGAGTAGTGATATGGTCGAACTTTCGCATCCGGCTCGGCCACAAATAATCCATACCCGAAAGTCCGCGCAACTCGATCCATGCCTCGACCGATTCGCGCGTCTTTTTGGTTATCTCAAACTGAACAGGCTGACTAGTCTTCTGCTGGATGACTTGCGCCCGGTCCAGAACCTCACCGTTTCTGGAAATATCTCGAACCAATAGCTTTACCAGATCACAGGATCGGAGTTTGCAGTCAATTGCCATGTTGAACATCGCCAGCTCGCGGATGTTCTCTGCAATCTCCAACCGAATCCGGATAGCCCATATTTGTTCGAGTTTGAGCGGCAGCTTCTGGCCAACGAGCTTTCCCTTGTTCCAGGGAGCTTTGCTGATAGGAAATGTCATGACGTGGCCCTCTTTGGAGGGTAAAGGCCTTTAAGTATGGTTCAGAATATTGTTTTCTGCTGGCCAGCCAGGTCGCAAAGCGAACGTTCAGGCAAATAGATTTTGGAATATGCGCAGTAGACGGGTAGGCACTCTGCGAATGATCGTGATAACCGGTAAAGACGTGATAGCAAGGTGCCAGGCCGAATCTTGGCACCTTGCTATCGGCGTTACTCACCAAGAGTTCGCTGTTTCCAGAGGTAAAAGAGCACAGGAATCACCAGCAGCGCCAGAATGACAGCGGAAATCATACCGCCCACCATAGGTGCCGCAATCCGGCCCATCACCTCCGACCCTGTACCGGTGCCAATCATAATGGGCACAAGCCCCCCGATAATGGCGGCCGCCGTCATCATGATTGGCCGAACCCGCATACCGGCACCGTGTAGTACGGCATGGCGGAGGGTTTCTCGCCTTGGCGTCAGCCCTTTGTCATCACACGTTTCCAGCATTGCGTTATAAGCCTGATTCAAATACACCAGCATGATCACCCCAATCTCTACCGCAACGCCGGCCAGCGCAATGAAACCGACACCGACGGCTACCGAAAAATTATAACCAAGCAGATACATCAGCCAGATAGCACCGATCATCGCAAACGGTAGCGTGCCCATAATAATCCCCACTTCGGCAAAACGGCGGAAGTTAAGAAACAGCAGGATGACGATGATGGCCAGCGTTAACGGCACCACATAGGTCAGTTTTTCCTTCGCACGGAGCATGTACTCATACTGACCAGACCAGTTGATTGAATAACCGGGAGGTAGATCCAGCTCTTCACTCACGGTAACCATGGCCTGTTCAACATAGGTGCCTACGTCGACACCCTCAATATCCACAAAGGTCCAGCCGTTCAGGCGGGCATTCTCACTCTTAATGGCCGGCGGGCCATCCTCCACGCCGATCTCCGCCACATCTGCCAGGGCAATGCGCTGGCCGGATGCGGTCACGATGGGCAGTTGCTCCAGCTTCTCGGGCGAATCCCGGTAGTCTTCCGGATAACGAAGATTAATGGGATACCGCTCAAGTCCCTCGATGGTTCTGGAAACGTTGATTCCACCAATAGCGGAGGCCACTACCTGCTGAACATCAGCGATATTCAGCCCATAACGAGCGGCACGCTCACGATCAATATCCACCTTGATGTAGCGGCCCCCAGCGACTCGCTCAGAGTAAACGGAGGCTGTACCGGGGATGTCGACCATGACTTCCTCAAGGCGTTTACCGATGTTCTGGATGACGGTAAGGTCCGGACCGGCAATCTTGATGCCCACCGGCGTTTTAATACCCGTTGCCAGCATATCGATGCGCGTGATGATCGGCATAACCCAGGCATTGGTTACCCCCGGGAACCGAATCAGAGTATTGAGCTCCTGCTTCAGCTTTTCGGTGGTCATGCCTTCCCGCCATTGATCCCTCGGCTTGAGCTGGATGAAGGTCTCGATCATCGTCAATGGAGCCGGATCGGTAGCGGTATCCGCCCGCCCCACTTTGCCGAACACGGTTTCGACTTCGGGTACGGTGGCAATCAGCTTGTCCGTTTGCTGCAACAGTTCCCGAGCCTTACCAATGGAGATGCCCGGGTAGGTGGTGGGCATGTACATCAGGTCGCCTTCATCCAGTGGCGGGATGAATTCACTGCCGATTTTGGTGGCTGGCCAAAGGCCCACAGCCAATGCCAGCAACGCAACAATAACCGTCGTTTTCGGGAAGCGTAACACCAGCTTCAGCACCGGCATATAAACGCCAACCAGCAGGCGGTTCACGGGGTTCTTGTGCTCCGGCAGCACCTTGCCGCGAATGAAATAGCCCATCAGCACCGGCACCAGCGTCACCGCCAGGGCCGCACTCGCCGCCATGGCGTAGGTTTTGGTGAACGCCAGGGGAGAAAACATCCGCCCTTCCTGCGCCTCCAGGGCAAACACCGGCACAAAACTGACGGTAATGATCAGGAGCGAGAAAAACAGCGCGGGCCCGACCTCAGAGGCTGACCGTGCAACGACTTCCCATCGGTTCTCAGACGTTAACGGGGTTCGCTCCATGTGTTTGTGCATGTTCTCGATCATTACAATAGCACCATCAATCATGGCGCCGATAGCGATGGCAATCCCCCCGAGTGACATGATGTTGGCATTGATGCCTTGCCAGTGCATGACGATAAAGGCCGCCAGAATACCCACGGGAAGGCTGAGAATCGCCACCAGCGACGAGCGCACGTGGAACAGGAAGACGATGCACACCAGGCCCACCACCAGAAACTCTTCAAGCAGCTTGAAGCCGAGATTATTGACCGCCCGCTCAATCAGACCAGAGCGATCGTAAACCGTCACCACCTCGACGCCTTCAGGCAAACTGGATTTCAGGTCTTCCAGTTTCGCCTTCACGCCATTAATGGTTGCCTGAGCGTTCTCACCAAAGCGCATCACCACAACACCGCCGACGGTTTCACCTTCCCCATTCAGTTCGGCAACCCCACGCCGCATCTGCGGGCCAACTTCAACGGTGGCCACATCTTTCAGCAATATGGGGGTACCGTTGTCATCGAGTCCTAATGGAATCGACAGAAGATCCTCACGGGACTTTATATAGCCAGACGTGCGCACCATGTATTCCGCCTCGGCCATCTCGATGACGGAGGCGCCCACTTCCTGGTTGCCTCTCTTAATGGCGTTCTGGATGTGAGCCAGAGGAATTCCCAGCGCCCTGAGCTTTTCCGGGCTGACCTTGACCTGGTACTGCTTCACCATACCGCCTAGCGCAGCCACCTCAGAGACACCCGGCACCGTTTGCAGTTCGTACTTCAGGAACCAGTCCTGCAGGCTGCGCAACTGGCTTAGGTCCTGGTTCCCAGTGCGGTCTACCAGCGCATA
This sequence comes from Marinobacter denitrificans, assembly GCF_008795955.1. GTDB lineage: Bacteria > Pseudomonadota > Gammaproteobacteria > Pseudomonadales > Oleiphilaceae > Marinobacter > Marinobacter denitrificans. The sequence continues at coordinate 132,879 of NZ_VMHN01000005.1, read as the reverse complement.
CAGGTAAACCCAGCCAACTCCGGTAGCGTCTGGCCCGAGCTGAGGCCTTGCAGAGTCTGGAAGGCTGGGCGCAACCTGGGACAGGTATTCCAGCACCCGGGAGCGGGCCCAGTACATGTCGGTGTCTTCATCGAAGATCACGTAAACATAGGAGTCACCGAAGAACGAGTATCCCCTGACCGTTTTCGCGCCCGGTACCGAGAGCATGGCTGTCGTCATCGGGTAGGTCACTTGGTCTTCCACCACCTGCGGCGCCTGGCCCGGGAAACTGGTTTTGATAATGACCTGCACATCGGACAGATCCGGCAGAGCATCCACCGGCGTTTGTTTCAGCGAATAAAGGCCGAGCCCTGTGATAAGCAACGTCGCCAGCAACACCAGGAAGCGGTTACGAATAGACCAGTGAATAATAGCGGCAATCATGACTCGCCCCCGCCATGGCTCATGGTGCTGTGATCCATGCCTTCATGATCCATCCCCTGCTCATCCATATCCTGAGGGGATGACATCCGTTGGAAGTCCGAGGTTTTGCTGGATTCCGAATCGATCAGGAACTGGGCGGATGTGACCACCGTGTCGCCTGGCGAGAGGCCATTGAGTATTTCCGCATACTTGTCGCCGACGCGCCCAACGGTCACGTTAACCGACTTGAAGGCGCCCTCTTCCATCGCCAGAACCAGTCGGTCGCTCTGTCCGGTGCGGATGACCGACTCCCGTGGCACCAGAAACTGCCGCTGTCCCCGTTCGCCCTGAACATCCAGGCGAGCGAACATGCCTGGCATCAGGACACCATCATCGTTATCAAAGCGCATCCGCACTTGCGCCGTCCGGGTTTTCGGGTTCACTTCGGGGTAGACGTAATCCACGTTTCCGCGCCACTCGCGACCGGGCATGTAATCCAGTGTCATCTGCACCCGGTTACCAGCCTCTACGGCGGAAAGCTGGCTTTCAAACACTTCGCCGATCACCCAGACCTCATCCAGCGCGGCAATCGATAAAACCCGGTTTCCGGGCTTGATGAACATACCCTCACGAACATTCAGATTCTCGATCACCCCGGAACCCGGAGCGTAAACCGTCATGGTTCTCTGCACTTCGCGGTTTTGGCGCAGTTGGCTGATCAGACTAGCCGGTACGTTCAGCGCCAACAATCGCTCGGTAGCAGCATCAACCAGTCTCTGATTGCCACGGTTCATCGCGAGAAGCAGTTCTTCCTGCGCATTCACAAGGGTGGGCGAGTAAAGCGTGTACAAAGGCTTGCCTTGCTCAACAGGCTCGCCCTCGGCTTTGACATAAAGCGCTTCGATCCAGCCTTCAACACGAGGGTGCACATGGGCCATCTCGTCTTCGTTGTACTGCACGTAGCCTACGGTAGTAATGTTGTTAGGCAGGCGCCCCTGAATCACCGGCTCCGTTCGAACCCCAAGGTTGTTGACGACCGTTGGTGAAATTCGGACCGTGCCGGCTGGATCCTCAGCTGACCCACCCTCCTCGAATACCGGGATTAGATCCATCCCCATCGGGGATTTTCCGGGTTTGTCACTTTTGAAATTGGGGTCCATCGGGGCTACCCAATACAGCGGCTCCTTTGGGCCAGAAGCGGCCATTTCAGCTGCAGGCGTCGAAGTCGCGTCAGTGTCAAGCCAGTACGTGGCCCCTGCACCGGCGAGGCCGCCGAGCAATACAAAGCCCAAAGGGCGAGCAAAATTAGCCATGATGGTCAGTCCTGGTAACGATTCAGTGAAAAGGAAGGTATGTCGGAAGTGTCGGACGTCAGATAACGGAAACTCGCCAGATTTTTGGCCCGCTCGGCCATCATCTGTATCAATTCAACCTGGGTATTAAGCTCTGCAATTCGCGCTCGTACCGCTTCGGCGAAGTCGCCGTCATCGTTGTTGTAAGCAGTCAATGCTGCGCTTGCCTGCGCCTCCATTTGCGGCAGCAGGGTCTGTTCGTAGAGCTCTATGCGGTCATCCAGTCGTTCGATCCGGGCCACGGCCGCACGGGCTTTGGCCTGAAGTCCCCGGATCTGCAAAATACGTTCTGTTTTTGCCGCCTCCAGTCGCGCCACTGATGCATTCAGTTTTCGATCCTGCCGGTTGCCTGTAAAGATCGGGAGATCAAAGCCAATGCCTACAGAGAACAGGTCGGCCCTGTCCTGACCGTTTGGTGCCCGCTCCCTGTATCCATATTGTGCAGATACTGACCATTCCGGCTTGTAGGCCTGGCGAGCCAGGTCAACGTCAACACTCTGGGCATCAATCAGCTGATCAGTCGCGCGGATTGACGGATGACGGATCAGTGCCTCTGCGGATGTTTCAGCCCAGCCCAGAGGAAACACTCTCAGCAACTCGTTGGGTACATCTTTACTGACAGCCAGCTTGGCTTGGTCCGGGCCTATCCACTCTGCCAGCGCCTCGCGGTTCGATGCCTGTTGCAAATGCAGCACCGTCAGCCGGTCCTCAAGTCGCGTCAGTTCCAGCGAGGCACGGATTACATCCTGCTGCCTGGAACCTATGCTTGCTGAGGTATACCCGGCCTCGGCGACATCCTCTAACTGCTGAAACAGAGCACGATTATCTTCAATCAGTTCGATGCTTTGCTGGGTTCGCCAGACCTCAAGCCAGAGATGCGCTACCGATTCCATGACCTGCGCCCGGCGGTTCTCGCGCCGAAAAGGCTGAACGCCTGCCATTTCCTGCTTTTTTTCACTGGCCAGCTGACGGCTATCACCTCGCGGAATTCGCTGGGTAAATCCAATGGTGGCCTGAGTCATTGCCTCCTGTCCGGTATCGAAAGTATCCGTGGGCAAATTCGCGGCACCAAGCGTCATCCGGGGGTCCGGGAGTGCCCCATCGGCAACAGCTTCTTCCAACAGAGCATCTTGCATCTGCACACTCTGACGCAGCCACGGATCGTTCTCGATGGCCGCATCAATCGCGCCGGTTAACTCAAGTCTGGGTGCCGTCCAAGCGGGCAAACTGGTCAAAACCAAAGCACCGAGAAAGGCCGGCTTTATAAGGTGAGGAAGAATGGACAATGTTATATCTCCATTGAAATGTTTCTGAATCGCAATCTTATAGCGCTTATCTGAAACCAAACTGAATTGCAGAACGAAAATGCACAATTTGATTTATATCAAGATACTGTTATTCCTGAAAAAAGTTACTTTATTTTAAATTGTTTTGTTTCTTTCAGGATCAATTCAGAAACCGATGTTTTAATTAACTCATCAACCAACTAGGAGGTGTAAAAATGAAAAATTTACTTATATTTGCAGCAGCAGTTACTGTTTCAACGTCCGTACTCGCCGGCAACATGTCAGACAATAAGGACATGAAGGCCATGCACAGCCAAATGATGGAAAAATCATCCATTGAAGAAATACTTAAGAATGAAGAGATGCAGCGCTTACACAGAGACATGACACGTAATGCGATGTCCGAAGGGGGCTTTGAGGCTCGCGTGCAAATGATGACGAAAGAAGGCCGGGCTTATCACAAAGCTCTGAAACAAAGGCAAAAAAATACCGCAGGGTAATCCCTGCGGTAAAGTCAACTCGTGGAGACGCAAGCGTCGGCTGGCTCGGGCTTCGAGCAGTCGACGTCCTGATCACGCTCAAGTAAATCACAGAAAACTGAAACTGAACTGAATTTCTTGAACGGTTTAAGGTAATTAAGGAGAGCATCATGAAAAAAATCATTATCGCTGCCGCAGCTGCCACTTTATTTTCTACAATGGCCACTGCCAATTCAGGATTGGCCGATCGAATTAATGAAGCGCGCACTTACCCGAACAAAACAGCCGACGCAAAAACCAGAATGATGACCTGCATGAAAGACATGCAATCTCAAAAAGATATGAAGGGGTCCAATATCAATAAACAAGAAATAAGATCAGGAAGCAATACACGTCACAATCATACTTAAACAAATACAGAAAGTCAGATTAAAATCAATAGTCGACTGTCTCTTAGAACGACAGTCGACTATTTATTCAATTTGGGTAAGCGGATTAAATGGTTGATCTTACCTTTGCATGAGAGTGAGACAGACCGGCATCTCATCGGATTATCTGGTTGATGCTTCACCTACTGCTGGTGCATGTTTCCTTCGCTAATTCCAGCAAGAACCCCACACGCCTCAACTTCCCGGTCATCGTTGCAACTCGCTCTCAGTGAAACGAGTTGTTTCTCAAGCGCTTGCAGAGCGGTTATCTGCGACCGCACATGAGAGATGTGATCATCGAGCAAGGCGTTGACGGCGGTACAAGGCTGATGAGGGTCGTCCTGATAGCTCTGTAGTTCCTGAATCTCAGCCAGTGACAGGCCCAGGATTCTGCAGCGACGGATGAAGGCCAGCCCCTCACCATGCTTCTCGGTATAGACACGGTAACCGTTGTCCTGCCGATCAGGCGGCGGCAACAAGCCCTGCTGTTCATAGAAGCGGATCGTCTGTGTTTCGACCCCTACCAACTGCGCCAACTGACCAATGCGCATCAGCCTCCTCCCCAACGGATTCTTTACTCTATTGACCTTATAGTAGCTTTATAGTTTTAAATGGTACCACAACATTGTTCAAGTGGAGTCGTATCATGAGCAAATCCTGTGGTGGCGCCTGTGGCGGTGATGCAACGTCCGCAGCGGATACCGATATACAGGCCTCCTCCGAGGCGCCAGGGAGATGGGTCAGTGTTTATGCCGTGCCGAAGATGGACTGTCCATCAGAAGAACGAATGATTCGCCTAGCCCTGAACGGCTTTGAGGAGATTCGGGCGCTGTCCTTCGACTTGTCGAACCGCCGGCTGAAGGTCGTGCATGACGGCGAGGTCGAGCCCGTCACCTCGAAACTGAAGACCTTGGGGCTAGGCGCCTCGCTTCAGGAAACCGTCGCTGCAAATCCGGAGACCATCAAGGCCGCCGAGTTTTCGGCAGCTTCTGCTAAGCAAGAATCCGGGACCCTGCGCTGGTTGCTCGGCATCAATGCACTTCTGTTCGTGGTGGAAATGACTGCCGGTCTGATCGCCCAGTCCACCGGCCTGATTGGAGAATCCCTGGACAATTTTGCCGATGCGGCGGTGTACGGGCTTGCCCTTTATGCGGTTGGACATAGCGTGAAAATGCAGGTACGTGCCGCGCATCTTGCTGGTGTACTGCAACTGATCTTGGCTGTGGGCGTGCTCGTAGAGGTGGTGAGACGCTTTGTATTCGGTAGTGAGCCTGAATCGCTGGTGATGATGGCTATCGCATTCGTCGCATTGATTGCCAATACCAGTTGTCTGCTGCTCATATCCAAACATCGGGAAGGCGGGGCGCACATGAAGGCAAGCTGGATATTCTCGGCCAACGACGTGGTGATCAACCTGGGGGTCATCACCGCCGGCGCCCTGGTCGCGTGGACCGGTTCCAATTATCCGGATCTGATTATCGGCACCATCGCGGGGGGCATTGTACTTAACGGTGCCAGACGCATTTTGGCGTTGAAGGGTTAAATAATGCTCATTATTGGCAAAAAGCTCTCGCCGTATGCCCTATTGTCCATATCGGGCCTGCTGGCAGCGTCTGATCAGGCTGTAAAGTGGCTGGTGCAGCAATCAATGGCCTATGGCGAGTATGTTTCGGTGACCCCGTTCTTTAACTGGGTGCACCTATGGAACACCGGTGCCGCATTCAGTCTTTTTGCGAATGGTGGAGGCTGGCAGCGCTACTTATTTATCGGAATCGCGGTAGTGGTCTCGATTTTTCTGATCAAGCTGATCCTTGAAAATCGTCATAAAGGAGAAGCCATCGCTTACAGTCTTATCCTCGGTGGCGCCATGGGCAACCTGATTGACCGGGTCTTTCGCGGCTATGTTGTGGATTCCTTTGATTTTAAAGCGTCGATCCATGAGCGGTTCCTTTGCGAAAAAGCCAGTGTCAGAACAGGGTACTAATGGGCCTCAAGGGATATCTGATGGCCTATGCCGCTCAGCGCGATCTCATCAACCACATCGAGGGATTCCGGGTCGAGCACCCAAAGCTTGTTCTCTGCCCGACTGGTCACCAGTAGCTGGCCATCGTAGGGAGAGACCGCAAGATGATAGGGCGCAGGAGCCAGCGGCCTGGTGTGGCGGGCGCCGCTGGCTAGCTCAATCCGGACCACCTGGTTGCCGCCCTGGCTGGTGGCATAGAGGGTCTGGCCATCTGCGCTCAAGCCAACGCCATGGGGCGCCTCCCCAACCTCGTACCGGTTCGCCACCCCGCCTTTGGCAAGCTCAAGGACAAGAACCTGGCCGGATGCAGCATCATTCACGTAGAGCCGCTGGTTGCCGGGGGCAAGCACCATATGCTCTGGGTTGCCGCCAACTCGCAAATTGCGCTCGACGAACCAGTACTCGGTATCCACTTCGCTGACCGTGCCATTACCGGTATTGCTGACCAGAAGGGATTGGCCGTCGTCGGTTTGCACCAGATAGTTGGGGGCCGGCCCCGTCGCCACAGTTTTGACCAACTGACCGGAATCCAGATCCACAACGCTGATACTGCCACTAGTAGGATGCGTGGAAACGGCATAGCGACCGTTGGAAGTCACCAGCACATGGTGCACCGGCCCCGGCACTTCCAGTTTGCGGTCAATCGTCTTTGTGGCCGTGTTCACCAAATAGAGCAGCCCGGTACTCCCTGCTTCCAATTCAGTAGACTTCCCGCCCCCATGATGAGCGGCGTGTTCATCTTCTGAAACGCCTTCGGGGCGACTAACCGGCTCCTGACGATCATGCGCCGACAAACTACCCACCACCAGATGCCGGCCATCCGGGGTCAGTGCCGAACCGTGGGTATTCAGTGTGCCGCCAATGGACGACGTCACCTTGCGGTTTTCCAGATCAATAACGCCGACGGCATCCGCTGTGCCCATGGGAACAAATGCCCGGTTTGTGTCTGCGGCCACCATCAGCGAAAAACTCATAGCGACACTGGCCGTAATTCCAGCAATCCACTTCTTGCGCAACGAATGTTTCATAGCGTGCCCTTTTTGGTCAGAGGGTTTCAGTAAGATTTCCTCGCCCGGTAAGCAAGATCCCGAACAGGCATGGTCATTACTTGGCAGTCCATCACACCAAGCTGAAACAGGCCTGAAAACAGTTGCGAAACATGCATCCGTTTGACCAGAATCAAGGTGGAACGATTCACAATAACCTTGGACGACCAATGCAAGACGTGCCCCAGGAAAACCAGCGAACAACCAAAACCCAAGCCGACCAGCTCAACCGGCAGTGTTACTGCATCACCCTTGACCGAAAAGCGCTCACTGACAGCCTCCGGAAGCAGTTTTCAGACACTGGGAACGAGGCGCCGGCCACTCCCGAGATCCATCATCTCTTTTCAAACACGCCGGTTTTTGTTCCCCAGGCTGACATCGCGACGATGGAGCGGATTGTTCAGGCGATCGAATCCGCAGCCGAGCTTCCGCCCTATAAGGAAAGAGCTCTGTCCTGGGCGCCGGACATCGCCAGTTTTGATCCAGGCCCCATCGGGGCCTTCATGGGCTATGACTTTCACCTGGGCGAGAACGGGCCTCAGCTGATCGAAATCAACACCAACGCCGGCGGCGCATTTCTGAACACGGTATTGGCCCGGGCTCAACACCGATGCTGTGACCCGTCCCAGCAGACCGCTGGCACCAACCGTGCATTGGATGGGTTCGAGGACGCGGTGTTTGCCATGTTCCAGCAGGAGTGGGAACGGCAAGGTGGCGACTCGACGCCCGGTTGGCTGGCCATTGTGGACGATGCCCCAGAATCCCAGTTTATGTTCCCGGAATTCCAACTGGCCCAGCAGTTATTCCAGGCCAGAGGCATAGAGACCTTGATCCTCGACCCATCGGAGCTTGAGTATGTTGATGGTGCCCTGAGCGCCCACGGCAAGCCTATTGACATGGTGTACAACCGCCTGGTGGATTTTGCCTTGGAGGCCCCGGCTCTTGGGGCGCTGAGGCGCGCCTACCTCGACGGCGCGGCGGTCGTCACGCCCAATCCACGCGCCCATGCGCTGATGGCCGACAAACGGAACCTGATCCTGCTATCTGATGCCCAAACCCTGCGCGACTGGGGCCTGAGTGAAACCGAGGCAGGATTTCTGGATAGAGCTGTACCGAAGACCCGGCTGGTTTCAGCAAGTGATGAGGCGGAGTTGTGGAGCAACCGGCGTAAACTGTTTTTCAAACCGGTAGCGGGCCATGGCAGCAAGGGCGTCTATCGGGGCGAAAAACTAACCCGCCGCGTTTTCGAAGAGATCCTGAAGGGTGATTACATCGCGCAGAACTTCGTTCCCGCCGGAGAACGCACCCTGAGAGTGGATGGCACGGTCACCACCAGAAAGGTCGATATCCGTTTGTACACCTATGCCGGGCAACATCTGCTTGCCGCTGCCCGTGTGTACCAGGGCCAGGCCACCAACTTTCGAACGCCGGGAGGTGGCTTTGCGCCCGTCTTTGAGGTGTGAAGGTGAGCCTCAATTGGAAACATTCAAAGGGATTAAGCCGTCAGCAAAAGTGCTCGGATCTCATAGATCCTGCATTCGGCCAACCTGACGAGCCAGTCTCATCGACTCATTTTCCTCCATCGCCAAAAGAGATTCGAACAGCTCTTTTGCTTCTGGAATTTCGGCTTTTCCAATCAGCGTTTTGTAGAGATCAATAATCTGATCATGAAAGTCGAACACTTCCCGGCAGATACCATCAAAATCAAGCTTCGCGTAAGGCTCGTCGCAGGTTCGATGAGTTTTGATCGGATTATGGGACAGGTAGTCGTACACCCGAGTTTCCAGTGCCTTCTTATCCCCTTGGTGCTCAAACTCGTTCACGATCCGCTCTATTTCCGATTCATGAGCTGCCAGATAATCCAAAAGCGCACGGGCCCGTTCTTCCTCGTGCTTTGTTGCGCAATGGGACAGACAGCTCGCCAGATGTGAGTGCAGATCGCGCGTCCAGTCGATCAGTTGTCCAAAAGTCTTTATATCCATATCTTTTTTCCTTTTTTCTTCTCCATAATATGACTGACATCAAATAGGTATCCCGTCGTCAAATGAGGAGTCCTATTTGCATTTCCAGTGTTCAGTTGGGCTATGCGCTCGCCTGGCTAATTCGCTAATCCATTGCAAACCGCAGGCACTGCAGCAAATCGACGCCTCTACCGGCTTCAGATCGATTCCACAACCTCAGAGAGCATATCCCTGACCTTCCCGGCAACCTGCTTGAGCTCGTCATTATCGATGGCGCTCATGGAAGCCAATGGATCCACTGCACTTACCTCAATGCCCTCCGAAACCTCACGAAGAATAACGTTGCAAGGCAGCATGGCACCCACGCGAGGCTCCACACCGATGGCTTCCCAGGCCATGCCAGGATTGCAGGCCCCGAGAATCCGATAGGCCAACATATCCTTGTCCAGCTTTTTCTTCATGGTGGCTTTGACATCAATTTCTGTCAGCACACCGAACCCGTGATCAGTGAGGGCCTGACGCGCTCTTCTGTCCACGTCCTCGAAATCGACATCTTTGATAACTCGATCGATCGTGTATGACATAGCTACCTCCAATGATTCAGAAGTTCATTGCTTTGACCCGAGTTTCACCACCCTCAAACGCAGCGCATTCACGATCACGCTGACCGAGGACAGCGACATGGCGGCCGCTGCAAAAATGGGCGACAGCAGTATCCCGAAAAACGGGTACAAAACCCCTGCCGCTATCGGAACACCGGCGGAGTTGTAAACGAAGGCGAAAAACAGGTTCTGACGGATATTGCGCATGGTCGCCAGAGACAAACGGCGCGCCTCGACAATGCCCATCAGGTCGCCGCGTAGCAGCGTAATGCCGGCGCTTTCGATGGCGACATCGGTCCCGGTGCCCATGGCCACACCGACATCCGCCGTTGCCAGTGCAGGCGCATCGTTTACGCCGTCACCCGCCATCACGACAACACGGCCTTCGTCTTTCAGGCGCTGGACGATCTTGCCCTTATCTTCCGGCAGGACTTCCGCTTCCACTTCGTCGATATGCAGTTTTCGGGCAACTGCTTCAGCTGAAGTGCGGTTATCGCCGGTCAGCATGACCACCCGGATGCCGTCTTTTTGCAGCGCGGAAATAGCGGCTTCGGTGGTTTCCTTGACCGGATCGGCAATCGCCAGCAACCCTGCGACGTTTCCGTCGACAGCAGCAAAAATCACGGTAGCACCATCTTTTCGGAGCTGGTCGGCGTCGCCGTCAAATCGCGTGGTGTCGACATTTTCCGACTCCATGAGAAGGCGGTTACCAAGTAGCACCCGCTTGCCGTCTATTCGACCGGTAACCCCTTTACCATTCGGAGAGTCAAAGTCTTCCGCATCCGGAAGCTTCAGGTCCATGCCCTTGGCTTTATCGAGTATGGCGTGAGCCAGTGGGTGCTCACTGCCTTTCTCCAGGCCGCCTGCATAACGCATGAGACTACTGTCATCGAACCCGTTGGCCGCGACAAGCCGGGTGACTTGCGGCTTGCCCTCTGTCAGCGTGCCGGTTTTATCCACCACCACGGTGTCCACCTTCTCCATACGCTCCAAGGCTTCCGCATCGCGAATCAGAACGCCACTTTGAGCACCGCGTCCGACACCCACCATGATGGACATGGGCGTCGCCAAGCCAAGTGCGCAAGGGCAGGCAATGATCAGAACACTGACCGCTGCAATCAGCCCGAACGCCATAGGCGGCGTGGGCCCGAAGAATGACCAGGCTATGAAGGCGATAATGGCGATCACGATCACCGCAGGCACAAAATAACCCGCCACCTTGTCGGCCAGGCCCTGAATGGGCGCGCGGCTGCGCTGGGCGCTCGCCACCATCTGCACAATCTGGGACAGCATGGTGTCACGGCCAACCTTGTCGGCCCGCATGATAAAGCTGCCCTGCTGGTTGATACTGCCGCCGATCACCTGGTCGCCGGATTTTTTGCTGACTGCCAAAGGCTCACCGGTCACCATGGATTCATCCACGTTGGAGCTGCCTTCAAGCACCTCGCCGTCCAACGGCACCTTGTCTCCCGGACGCACCCGCAAGCGGTCACCGACCTTGACCTGATCAAGCGACACATCGGATTCGCTGCCATCGTCGTCCAGTTTTCTGGCCGTCGCCGGTGCCAGATCCAGCAGGGCCTTGATGGCACCAGAGGTTTTCTCTCTGGCGCGCAATTCCAGCACCTGCCCCAGCAGCACCAGCACCACGATGACAGCAGCCGCCTCGAAGTAGACGGCGACCGACCCGTCTTCCTGCCGGAAGGCGCCTGGGAAGATCTGCGGCGCCAGGGTCGCCACCAGGCTGTAGATCAGCGCGACGCCGGTACCAATGGCAATGAGCGTAAACATGTTCAAGTTTCGGCTAACCACGGATTTCCAACCCCGGACGAAGAAGGGCCAACCGCACCAGAGCACCACAGGCGTTGCCAGCACCAGTTGAATCCAGTTGGACATCTGCGGGGCTATAATGTGATCGAGTCCGGTGAGGTGCCCACCCATCTCCAGTACCAGTACAGGCAGGGCCAGCACCAGGCCGATCCAGAATCGGCGGGTCATGTCTTTGAGTTCTTCCGAAGGCCCGTCGTCCAGGCTTACCTGCTCGGGCTCTAGGGCCATGCCGCAGATTGGGCAGTCCCCTGGCCCTTGCTGCCGAATCTCGGGGTGCATGGGACAGGTATACATAGTGCCCGGCGCTACCGGCTCTTGCTGTTTCTTTTCCCAATCGAGGTACTGCTCAGGGTCCTCGTCGAATTTGGACTGGCAACGCGACGAGCAGAAGTACCAGGTTTTACCGCCATGCTGGCTGCGGTGTTCCGCGGTATGCGGATCGACTGCCATGCCGCAAACCGGATCCTTGGCGGTGTGCCCGCCAGGTTCTTTATCGGCGTGGTGATCGTGGTCATGGGCGTGATGGTGCTCAGCCATTCTGTTCTCCTGTTTTATCGGCGGGCCAGTCTGCAAATGCAATGAAATACAGCAGAACCAGATTGACGATAGGGATCAGTATCAGTACACCCATCCACCCCGGATACCCCGTGCGCTGGCAAATACGCCAGGCCGGAATGACGACCACAATGGCAATCACCAGCATCCACAGCCAGTGGCCTGCCCACATGGTGTTCCCGAACATGTTATCTCCCATCATGGCAATAGCCTCTCTTCCTGATTCTGGTTAATGGTGACGATGCGCGTGACTCTCTTCCTGTTTCGCTTGCGCGGATTCCGGCGATCTTTTCAGGAAAATCTGCTCGGAGACTGCAAGCACAATCATGGTGACCACTGCCACGCCGATGACGAACGGGTCCGTATTCAGTTTTACCCAGACAAAGCCGCCCAGAGCCAAAAGATCCAACAAGATGGCTGTAGTTGGCACCCAGGTGTTGGCCTTAATGTCTTTGCGAAGATAGCGCAGTACACCCCAGTGAATGGCAATGTCCATAATCAGGTAAAACACGATACCCAGCGCGGCAATTCGTGACAGATCAAAGAAGGCGGTGAGGATCAGCCCCAGGACAACGGTATACACCAGTGTGTGTTTCTGGATGCTGCCGGGCATGCCAAAATGCCGATGTGGTACGAGCTTCATCTCCGTCAGCATCGCCAGCATGCGGGATACCGCGAAGACGCTGGCGAGAATACCGCCCGCCGTGGCCATCATGGCAATAGCGACAGTAAACCAGACACCGTAATCGCCGAGAGCGGGACGCGCAGCAGCAGCGAGGGAGTAATCCTGCGTTTCGATAATTTCAGCCAGTGACAGGTTGCTGGCGACCGCGAAGCCCACCAGCGTGTAGATCACCACGCAGGCGGCAATGGAAATCACGATGGCGCGCCCGACGTTTCGCTTTGGGTCGATGACTTCCGAACCACTGTTGGTGATGGTCGTAAAGCCTTTGAACGCCAGAATCCCCAGTGCGGTTGCGCCCAGGAAGTTGCCCAGCGCTCCGGCTTCACCGGGCTCCGAAAAATCAACCGCGACTGAGTCGGCAATCCAGATCCCGACCAGACCGAAAATCAGTATGCCGCCGATTTTCAGGATCCCGATAAAGGAAGCCACCCCTTGAATCATCCGATTGCCCAGCAGGTTGATCAGAAAGGCCGCAAGAATGAGCGCCACGCCGAGAATGGGCACCATGCGGCCACTGTCATCCCCGCCGAAAAGTTGCATGGTGTAAGAGCCAAAGGTCCGGGCCAGGAAGCTCTGAGCGATCACCATGGAAAAGTACATCAACAGGGCGTTGAAAGCCGTTGGCAGCCGGTTTCCGTAGGCTTTATGCAAGTACATGCCAATGCCCCCGGCCGACGGGTAGGCGTTGGAAATCTTGATATAGGAATACGCGCTGAAGCCAACAATCAAGGCCGCCGCGAGAAAGGCCAGCGGGAAAAGGACACCGGTCATCTGGGCCATCTGCCCGGTAAGTGCAAAAATACCGGCGCCAATCATGACGCCGGTACCCAGCATCACCGTCCCTGACAGAGTGAGACTACCTTCCTGGTAGCGAGTGCTTCGATCTTCCTCCCTGTTCATTCAACCTCCTGTTATTTTTTCATGGGTGGAATCTTGGAACAGCAGAACGGCTCATGCTTGGCATTTGCCCGGACGTTGTCGTCGGTAAACCGGTACCAAGCCAATTTGCGCCGGGTCCACCATCCGGTTTTCAATTGGCCACCGTAAGCCTTGATCAGTTCCAGTAATTCATCGACGGACCAGTGGGTTCCGTCGTACGTCACCTGCAATGTGCCATTTGGCTTACGCTCGGCGAAATCAACGCATGGGTGGTGATTCAGATCGTGGATGAGCCCCTCCCACTGATCCTCTCCAAGCCCCTCGACGGTCATTTTTCGGCGCAACAAAAACTGCTCCTGATTGGTTGCTTTGTGTGCTTTGGTCATGGGGTGACACCTCTCTTCCTGATGACTTCTCCCTGTATCAAAACACTTCAATCTGAACTGCGGCTGAAAATGGACACATGCTTTCGGTGAATTTGAGTTACATCAAATCATAGACGAAAAAAGGCCATGGGTTTCCCATGGCCCTTCAGCATCAGAATGCGATTCGAGCGCCGATTACGGCAAACCAATCTTCTGTGCCGCCGCCGCTCGCCTCGGCCAGGTCGGCACTATCGCCATACTTACGCTCGTGCACCACACCCACATAAGGCGAGAACGCACGGTCTATCAGGTCGTAGCTGAGCCGGAGGCCGGTTTCGGTGGAAACCAATCCTTTGCCGACACCAATCTCTTCATCCTCACTGAACGCTACCGAGGCATCCAGAGTTGCCGCCAGGATCCAGTAATTGGTGAACAGCAATTCGTACTCAGCGTCCAGTTCGGCTGACGTATCACCATCGTTGCTGACGTACAGGTTTGCATCGATCTCAAACCATTGGGGCGCCAGGCCGGCGACACCGAGAACGGCGTATGTCCGGTCCGGCCCTTCCGGAGTATCGAAACGCACGCCCGCTTTGGCGTCGAAGAACTTGGAAATGGGGATCTGGCCGACCAACTGGTTTTCCAGCGTTTCGTAGGCCTGCTCCTCTATTTCGTATTCGCCGGTTGTGAGCAACCGGACTTTAAAATCGTCAGTACCATAGAAGGCATCCGCATTCCAGACGCCCAGCTCCTCGTCATCGTCGCTGTAGCGGTACTCAAATTCCTCGAATTGAACACCCCAGGTTGTGAGCGGCTGTTTTCGAGCGGTCGTGTCGGAGATCATTTCCTGAGCTGTCACCGCCGTTGAGACACCAATAGAGGCAAGGACGCTGACTGCGACAATTGATCGAATACAGCTCATACCTCACCTCCATCTTCGACAAGCACGTCTGTTTTGGCCTGCGCCGACTCTGGCCCACCTTCAACAATTACCTTGCGGAACATACCAGCGGCCGCGTGATAGGACAGGTGACAGTGGAACGCCCACTGGCCTGGCTCATCAACCTCGGTTTCCATGTACACCGTAGTGCCTGGGTTCACGCTAATCGTGTGCTTGATCGGGTTCCACTGGCCTGCGCCAACATCGAGGATGGACCACATGCCGTGCAGGTGCATGGGGTGAGTCATCATGGTTTCGTTAACAAACTTGAAGCGGACCCGCTCACCGTATTTGAGGCGAATCGGATCGGCATCTTCGTACTTGACGCCATTGATGCTCCAGGTATACCGCTCCATATTGCCGGTCAAACGAAGCTCAATTTCGCGGGTTGGCTCGCGGAGTTCATACAACGGATCCTGAGCCTTCAGGTCAGCGTATGACAAGAACTTACCGCCATTGGCTGCTGTAGGTACAAGGCCACTGCCCTTGGCATAGAAGGGATCGCTTGGCCCCCCTTTTTTACCCATCGCCATGGAACCGTGATCCATGCCGGACATACCAGAGTGATCCATGCCTTCCATGTTGGAATGATCCATTCCTTTCATATTCGAGTGGTCCATTCCCTCCATCGAAGAATGATCCATTCCGCCCATCCCCTCTGAGCTGCTCATATTCATGTCGCCATGATCCATTCCGGCCATGCTGCCATGGTCCATGCCGGCCATACCGCTCATGTCAGCCATGGTCAGGCGCGCCGGTTCGCGCAGTTGCGGCACGGCCGCTTCCATACCCTCTTCAGGGGCCAATGTTGCCCTGGCATAGCCCGAACGCCCCATGGATTCAGCAAAAATGGTGTAGGCCTGCTCATCTTTCGGACGGACGATCACATCGTAGGTTTCCGCCACACCGATCCGGAACTCGTCCACACTAACCGGCTGAACGTTGTTGCCATCTGCCTGCACAACCGTCATGTCCAGACCGGGGATCCGGATATCAAAGTAAGTCATCGCCGAAGAGTTGATAAAACGCAGCCGAATGCGTTCGCCCGGCTCGAAGATCCCTGTCCAGTTTTGGCTTGGTCCTTTGCCGTTGATCAAGCCCGTAAAGCCATGGATATCCTCAACGTCCGCTTTCATCATCCGCATGCCACCCCAGGCCATACGGTCACTGACGGTGTTCATCAGGCCATTTTTTGACACGTCCGAGAAAAACTCGCCAACGGTTTGCTGCTCGCGATTGTAGTAATCCGGCATCATTTTCAGGTTGCGCATGATGCGGTCACCGGAATGGGGGTGCTTGTCAGTCAACTGCACCACGTATTCACGATCGTAGCGGAACGGTTCACGTCCCTCGGGTTCGATAACGATGGAACCGTAGGCGCCATCCGGCTCCTGAAAACCGGAGTGGCTGTGAAACCAGTAGGTGCCTGCCTGCTGAATAGGAAATTCGTAGGTGAAGGTTTCACCCGGCTTGATGCCTGGAAAGCTGATACCAGGCACACCGTCCTGATCAAAAGGAAGGATCAGGCCGTGCCAGTGAATGGACGTCATCTCGTCCAGGTTATTGGTCACGTTGATCTTTACGTTTTCGCCTTCTTTGAAGCGCATCACCGGTCCCGGAGATGCGCCATTGTATCCAATGCCTTCTTTCACGAAATCGCCAGTATCAATTTTTACCCGGTCGACCGTCAGGTCGTACTCACCGGCCATAACCATGGCTGGCATCAGCAGGCTTAAAAGTCCTGTCAGTAGGCGTGTTTTCATCTTTTTCTTACTCCAAACTGCACTTCGTTGAAGCAGGGCTGGAAAACAGTCCCAACCCGTGCATTCGCGGGTTTTCAGTACGCATGTTTACTCAAAGTTAACGTCACCGTACATGCCGGCCTGGTAGTGGCCTGGCACGTTGCAGGCGAATTCGATATTGCCTTTATCAGAAAACTTCCAAATCACTTCTTTGCTTTGGCCGGGCTCCAGCAACACGCTGTTCGGGTCGTCATGCTTCATGGTTTTGCCATTGCCCATATCCATGTTCATCATGTCCTGGTTGAGCTTGCCGCCCTGGATCACGCCATGCTCAACCATCATCATCATTTCCTCTTGATGAGCTTCATGCATGTCGGGAGTGCCAACATTGAACTCATGCACGAGGTTTCCTTTGTTCTCCACCACGAAGCGAACGGTTTCACCAGGCTTCACACTGATTTCTTCGGGTTCGTAGTAGTTGTCGTACATTTCCACTGTAATAGTGCGAGAGGCCTCCGAGGCTTTACCCGGTTCGCCGCTGCTGGCACCATGGCCACCGCCATGAGCACCGGCGGCGAGGGTCGCTGCGGACATTGACATGGCAGCGGCTGCAACAATCAACTTGGATGCGTTCATCTTGTCTTCTCCATTGATAAAGTGGCCGGAAATCCCGGCGTCGGTTAGCTCTGAGCAAAGAGCGATGCCAAAATACGAATCACACCATCGCGCATTAACCTGAATTCTCGCTGAAAAATACCAAACTATTTTGTCGTTCAGGCTGAATTCAGGTTGATCGGCGACACTCCAAGACTATTTCTTGGCTCAGAGAAGGAATGTCCGATGCGATTACTGCTCGTTGAAGATGACCGTTTGCTGGCTGAAGGATTACGTGGTCAGCTTGAAAAGGCAGGGTTCAGCGTTGATACGACCTACACCGCCAAAGAAGCCGCGATTCTGGGCGAGCAGGAGGACTATCGGGCCGTCGTTCTGGATCTTGGCCTTCCTGACGGCAATGGATTAGACGTATTAAGGAAGTGGCGAAAACATCAGGTCGTCTGTCCGGTGCTTATTCTGACCGCCAGGGGCGACTGGCACGACAAGGTGGAAGGCCTTAAAGCTGGAGCGGATGACTACCTTGCAAAACCCTTTCAGACCGAAGAACTCATCGCCCGGCTTAACGCCATTGTGCGTCGAAGCGAAGGTCGCATTCATTCAATGGTCAAAGCCGGACGCTTCGAACTGGATGAGAATCGTCAAAGCCTGAAATCCGAGGATGGCACGGAGCACAGCCTCACCGGCACGGAATTTCGCCTGCTGCGCTGTCTGATGAGCCGTCCCGGCCATGTGTTCTCGAAAGAACAATTAATGGAACAGCTTTACAACCTGAACGACAGCCCGAATGAGAACGTCATCGAAGCCTATATCCGCAGACTGCGAAAACTGGTTGGCAACGACACCATTGCAACCCGTCGCGGCCAGGGGTATCTGTTTAATGACGCGGTTTAGCAAGCCCAGATCCGTCAAAGGCATCTTGCTTTTATTGCTACTGCCAGCGGGCATTGCGCTAATGGGGCTTGCATGGCTGGTTCACGGCCTCTTACTGGACCGGATGTCCCGGGAATTCGTCGAGACACGTCTCAAGGATGAGGTCGCCTTTCTGGAGCATCAGATTCGTGATTCTGGCGGTCAATTGGACAGTCTCCAGACTGGTGACTATTTTCAGGAAGTCTTTCACCACGCCTTCGCCATACATTCTCCGTCCAGAACGATCATTTCCCCGGATTCCTGGGCACCGGTGTTAACGTCGTTAATAGAATCAGCAAAGGATGGGACCGTTCGTGTTCGGGATGCGGACACCGTCGAAGGCCCAAAGAGCATTCTTGCGTACCGAAAGTCGTTCCGGATCGGCGATACGCCGATTGTAGTGATCGTGTCCGAGGATCTTGGCGCACTGAAACGCAGCCAGGCAGAGTTGCACGGGTGGACGGCCATCGTCTCTATTCTGCTGATTCTGCTGTTGGTCGTTGTGATCTGGTTCGGTATCAATCTGTCCATGCGCCCTGTCGTCGAACTGAAGGCCACGCTGAAGCGACTTCAGGATGGCAAGGTCTCGCGGATTCATGTCCAAGCACCTGAGGAATTTCGACCGCTGGTCCAGCAGCTCAACCAATTGCTCGACTCGCTGGATCAACGCCTGGAACGATCAAGGGATGCGCTGGCGAATCTGTCTCACAGCGTCAAAACCCCCATTGCGGCCGTCCGGCAGATTCTTGAGGACACCAGTCGTCCGCTCTCCAACGATCTCCGCCTTCAGATGACCGCGAGACTCAATGACATCGACAAACAGCTTGAAGCCGAGATGCGCCGAAGTCGCTTTGCAGGGCCACAGGTTGGGAAAAGCGCTTACCCTCTGAAACAGGCACGGGATCTAGTTTGGATGCTGGGGCGACTATACCCGGAAAAGTCCTTTGAACTGTCGAGCTCCCTGCCGGAGGACGCCCGCTGGCCGATCGAGGAGCACGACCTGAATGAAATCATGGGCAACCTTCTGGACAATGCAGGCAAATGGTCGGAACGATGCGTGGAGCTGTCACTCGTTCAACACTCCGGAAATCTGCAGATCGGCGTAACAGACGATGGGCTCGGCGTCGCGGACGCTGAAATCGGCAATCTGGGTCGACGGGGGTTGCGGCTGGACGAGCAGACCCCAGGCCATGGCCTTGGGCTGGCGATTGTTCGAGAAATTGTCGAACGCTACAGTGGAACCCTCAACTTCTCACCTGCTCCGAAAAGTGGGTTGTCCGTGATAGTTGACCTTCCCAGGGCGGTCCCGGTGATCAATCGTTGACCCGGCCACCTGGTATGTGGTTAAGCGATCACATGTGGATAGTGTTTGTATAGAAAACTTTCCTCACCGTAATGCCTTTTTCAAGCTAGATTCAGCTTCGTCTGTTGTTATAGCGGGTCGCTTGAAGTCCGGTCTCTTAGCTAATTTTGATTTGCTCTCGAGAAGGGCGACAGCCACAATTTTCCAACATCCAGAGACGGCGCTTATAGATGAAGGTTCTAATTGTCGAAGACAACGCGGTACTCGCAGAAAAAATCTCCGTTTGGCTTGCGAAGGAAAACTTTACTGTAGATGTTGCCCAAAACGGAAAAGAGGCAAATTTCTTCGTAGAGACAAGCAGTTATCAGGCGATCATTCTGGATATAGGACTGCCCGACGAGAACGGGCTTTCTTTGATGCAAAAATGGAGAAGCAGTGGCAGAGATGAAGCTATTCTTATTCTAACTGCCCGCTCCAACTGGACAGAGAGAGTTGAGGGCTTGAATGCCGGGGCAGACGATTATCTTCCAAAACCCTTCGAATTCGATGAACTAAAAGCTCGACTTAGCGCCATAATACGAAGAAAAGACGGGCGAGCAACTGATAAGATCATCGTGGATGGTTTTCTACTTAATGCAACCTATAGAACCCTAACAACTCCCGATCATAAAGAGTTCAGACTAACCGCAACGGAGTACCGCCTTTTACAATGCTTTCTTCGCTCTCCTGACAGAGTTTTCTCACAGGACGAACTTGTTGAAGCACTCTATAATATCGAAAGGTGCCCAACCAGAAATGTCGTTCAAGTCTACATAGCCAGGCTCAGAAAGATACTCGGAAAAAAACGAATAAAAACATTGAGAGGACAAGGATATTACTTTGCAAGAGATTCTCTTCAAAAAAGGGTTGAAGCTTAAATGATTTTACTGTGATTTAACCATTTTCCTCAAGGACCAGGGCTCGCCAGATAAATGCGCTGGCCCACAAACCGGGCCAGCTTTCTCAACGATTAACCATTTCGGTGAAAAATACCAAATAGATTAAAAAGACTTAGTCCAGCCCAGCCAAAACTTCGGGTCGTCCGAACTGACCGAACCAAGTGCGTTACTTGAATCGATATCAGCGTACTCCAGATTAACACTAAAAGCTCCAAAGCTTCCCGCATCTTTGGTGACGTTAACAGCTGCATGTCCGTAGCTCGCCTCGCCAATAGACGCCTTGCCATCATCAGTGAAATCATAATAGCCAATCAAAACACCTGTGCTGAAATCGTCTTCCAGTGGCACATCAACTGATGCGTAATAATAGATATCGCCTGGAACGAACAGCCCTTCGCCGCTTACGTCGCTGTTTGCTGTGTAAGCAACACCTATAGATACAATGCTGTAACTCAACTCTCCGTATATTTCGCCAAAATCAATAGATTCAGGAGCATCAGGGTAAGAGTAATAAATGTAGCCAACATCGTAACCGATATCCTCAATTACACCGGAGAAGCCAGCATAAAGATCAAGCTCGTAGCTCGTCCCATCGCCGAAATCCACATTGGAGCCCCAGCCGCCAACATAAAGCCCCGACGCATGTTCGTAGTCAAGCCCGCCTTGCGTCGCCGTTGAGCCATCTGTTTGTGTCACACCGCGAAATAAGTAGTTGCTTGTTATGCCCAAATTAGCACTAACACCTGCGCTGGCAATTAACGGGACCGCTTGGAGAGTTACGAGCAAACCAACACTTAGCAAACAATCTTTAGTCGAGATACGTCTTTTCATCGTTTTTACCTTCTATTTGGGCAGCTTAGTTATTTGCGCATTGAATAACGCACCTATAATGCATACACGTTTTGTGCCACCTTTTAAAAAACTTATTCTATGAGCAATTATTGTCAAATCAGGGCCGCAGTTCATAAAAATGATTAAATATTTAACAATTCAATGCAATAAGCACTCTGCTTCAAGTGTTGCATTGCTCGTCGATAGTGCGCTCATCAATAATGCGCACCAAATAGGAACAAGAATTGAAAAAACGATGACTAAAATAGAACTATTTTTAACTTGGTAATTCTAGATTAGATATGGTTTTATGAAAAATCGAGGGAGGTCTGAATTAGCCATGAATACTGCAAAATATCTTAGTTAAGAATGCAGCTTTCCAACATTTTGCGCTCTGTCTTCCTTACGAGATTCATCAATACTAAAGCGCGACTTTCGCAATTTTGGGAAAATTAACAAAAATCTACCATTAAATTAATCTTGGAGCCACGTAATTGCCCGTCTGGCTCCAAGTAAACAACGATAAATGTTATTGCTTTTCCAAGAGATCCCCAATCAACTCTTTAATCAATCTATGTTCTTCCTTCAGTTTTTTGATGGTCTCGCTCTCTTCCACACGATACTGGGAGGAACGTTCACCTATGCTCTTATTAGGATAGCTTCTTGCCTCGTTGTATCTGTCCGCTTGCCCTCCTGCGTGGGCTATAGAAGCACCACTTGCCACGAAAGAAGCTACTATAATCATGGATACTTTCTTCATAAAACGGCTCCGACATTTTTTTCAATTAGACCAGCAACATTCAATGGCCTTGGGTGTTTAGTAGAACATCGAAACTTTAAACACACTTGAAAATATATGCTGATGAAACGTTTTTTTCAGCGGCTACCACAAGCTCAAAAGCCATTTAGGTCGGCTTTGATTTGATGACACTAAATCAAGTTATTCAAATGCCTAAGAACGATAAGACCAAGCCAGACCGATCTGAAGACCAGAGCGTCCCTCGCTCCGGCTCGCACCCGTTGCGGCACGCTTCGATTCCAACTATGCTTTCCGATCAGAGCACCTCTATGTGCCTTCAACTGAAGCCTTCCGCTCAATCGACAAAAGCACCTTCATGACAGCGCAGAAAAGCATCGGAAAAACTGTCCTCCAATATGGCATCGCTTTCAGCCTCTTGTATTTTTTACTAATTTTTTTCTCGCACACTTATGTAATAGAGCAGCTTTCGAACGAGTCCAGAAAACATCGCCTTGACAAGGAGGTGGAGAGTTTTCAAACCATCATTGAAAACGAAGTTCCGACGCCCGACGAGATTGGCAGCATGATTGATCGATTCCAATTGCTACTGGAGCACGCCCTCGTCGTCGAAGTGAAAGACGGAAGCATCATTGCCAGTAGCAACATAGATCAAACAACGTTGCGAATGGTTTCAAGAAAGCCGGCGGGCTTTGTAGAAATATCCCAAGGTGCAGATGGCCTTCTTGGATTGAAACGAGGTTTCGGAATTGACAGCCCGCTTTCGTCAGTCACCATCCTGGAAATGGAAAGTGGACTCGCCGAGCGATCCAGTGGGGCTCACCTGACCTTGCTGGCTGCCTCCGCATTATTACTTGTTGTTCTCTTGGCTCTGGTAGGCACCACTACTTACCTCGCTTTGAAACCGATCGAACACATCAAGGAAGACATGAGGAGACTGCAATCTGGCAAACAACCTCGTTTGAATCCTGACGCACCAGAGGAGTTCAGTCCGCTGATCAAACAGTTCAATAACCTACTTGAACTAGCAAGTCGTCGCCTTGACCGCCACCGCCGCCTCAATTCCGATCTTTCTCACATGGTCAAGACCTCGATCTCTGCCAATCTCGCAATCTTGTCAGACACTGGTTCATTACCTCCGTCCCGCGACGACATAGAGTTCATGACCTCCAACCTAAAGGATCTAAGCCGGTCCTTGAACTACCGCATGAGCAAGGCAGATATCTCCGGCAGGCAGATGGGGCAAACATGTTTGCCGATTGAAATAGCGAACAACGTCATTTCTGTCATGGAAAAAATCTTTCCCGATAAGAGTTTCCGTATTAATACATCCTTGCCGAATAACTTCAGTTGGCCCATGGAGCGTCAGGACCTATCAGAGTTATTCGGTAACCTGCTCGAAAACGGCGGGAAATGGAGTCAGGCTGAGATTGACGTTTCAATAAGCCAGACCGATTCCGGGCTAACGATAGAAGTTGCAGACGACGGCCCTGGGATTACTCCAGAAGCGGCCTCAAAAGTGATGGATAGAGGTTCCCGGCTTGACGAAACCGTTTCTGGATTTGGATTGGGACTGTCCATCGTGTCCGAAATACTAGAAGACAATTTCGGACGGATGAACATTGGCCCCTCAGAAACAGGGGGCGCCAGAATTACAGTTGTGCTTCCTTTCCCAGAGTAGAGCACAACCATAATTCCTCCGCCCCGCTATGACGGAGGGATTACCCTCCCCTGCTCGCGATCAAAACTGTGTATTTCCACCTCTCTTCTACCGTTGCATATCATCGAGTTTAGACCTTGAGAAGCGCGTGAATAGAGCCGGCAAAACAAAAAGCGTTAGGAAAGTCGCAGTCACGAGGCCACCTACAATCACGCTGGCCAATGGCTTCTGGATTTCCGCACCCACGCCCGTCGACAATAGCATCGGTATCAAACCGAGTGCCGAGGTTATTGCTGTCATCAAGACAGGACGCAAACGGGAGACGGCACCTTCAAACACCGCAGTATCCACGTTCAACCCATCCTGTATTCGCTGATTGATGCTTTCGACCATTACGACCCCGTTAAGCACCGCCACACCAAACAGTGTGATAAATCCAACGGAACTGGGCACCGAAAGATACTGGCCGGAGATCCAGAGTGAAAAGACGCCACCAATAACGGCAAGCGGCACGTTGACCAGAATCAACAGCGCTTGACCAACCGAACTGAAAGCAAAGTACAGCAACAGCGCGATCAGGCCCAGAGATACAGGTACCACAATGGTCAATCGCTTCTGAGCTCGTTGCTGGTTTTCAAACTGACCACCAATATCCACCGAATAGCCGGGGGGAAGGTTCACTTCTGTCGCGATGGTATCCTGAATATCGGCAACCACACTGCCCATGTCACGACCCTGCACATTAGACTGAATGACCACACGGCGCTGAACGTCATCGCGGCGCACCTGAGGCGGGCCGGACTCAATAGACACATCGGCCACATCACCGAGTCTCACCCAGGCTCCGGACGGCGCCTGTAACCTGAAATCGGCAATGGCATCCCGGTCTTCCCGGAAACGTTTGGCCAGACGCACATAGATATCGTACCGCTCATTTCCGTTGATGATCTGGCCCGCGGCGGCACCACCCAGTCCATCCCGGACGACACTCATCACATCAGACACGGCAAGTCCGTACCGGGAGAGTGCCTGACGGTCAGGCTGAACCACCAACTGCGCTTCACCAGCAATCTGCTCCATGGCCACGTCTCGTGTTCCCTGAACTGTTCGGACCGCCGCTTCAATCTGCTGGCCTTTCTCCGCCAGTACGTCGAGATCCGGGCCAAAGAGTTTGATGGCCAGTTGCGCGCGGACACCTGACAGCAATTCATCAACCCGAGTCGCGATAGGCTGAGAAAAGTTAAACAGTAGCCCCGGGTGTTGTTCGAGCTTCTCCTCAATCAAAGCCTGCAATTCATAGCGATTACTGGCGCTGGTCCACTCGGCTGTTGGTTTGAGACCAATATATATCTCGATGTTATTGACTGGTTCCGGATCGCCGCCTATTTCCGCTCGGCCAGCCCGGGACAGGGCGTAGGTCACCTCTGGAAATTCCATCAGCATGGCCTCCAGTTTCGGCGCCACTTCAAGCGCGGTATCAAGGCTTGATGAGGGGGCTAGCGTTACCCGGAGGTTAATGGTCCCCTCTTCCAATTCGGGGACAAACTCAGTACCGAGTCGCGGCACGACCAAGGCCGCCAGCACAACAAGGACAGCTGCTGCACCGACAACAGAGCGGGTGTGTTTCAACGACCAGTCAAGGCCCTTGCGATAAAGCTTTTCGAGGGGCTTTAAAATGAAACTTTCCCGCTCCCGAATACCCTTGCGAAACATAAACGATGCCAAGGCCGGCACAACCACCAGAGCAACGATCACAGCGGACACGATGGCCAACATTATGCTGATCGCCATTGGCTGAAAAAGCTTGGCTTCCACACCTTCAAAGCTGAATAAAGGCATGAAAACGACCAGGATAATCGCCGTCGCGAAAAAAATTGGTCGCGCCACTTCCCGGCCTGCCTCCTGCAGTCGAAGCGCAATGCCATGGTCATCGTGTGACGCGTCCAATGGGTCAGGGTCGTTTTTCACCAATTCATCCCGACGGGCGTCATGCTCAGCATCCGGATGCGTCAGATGTTTGAACATGTTCTCGACCATAACAACAGAGCCGTCCACCAGCATGCCAATTGCCACAGCAATGCCGCCCAGAGACATCAAGTTGGCCGAGAGACCGAACCAGGCCATGATCATCAGCGCAATACCGATAGAAATCGGTATAGAAAGCAGCACGAGCGTTGTTGCCCGAAGATTCATCAGAAACAGGGCAAGCACGATCGCAATAAACACAAAAGCCAACAGAAGTGCATTGGTCACCGTCTCTACGGCCTTGGTCACCAGATCCGCCTGGTTGTAATAGGGCTCAAAACGAACCCCACTCGGAAGCGCCTGATTTATGCGATCAATGCGGGCCTCGATGCCGTCGATGGTGGCTTTTGTATTGGCCCCCATTCGTTTGAGTACAATGCCAGAAACCACTTCACCCAGTTGTTCAACCTGACCGTCTTCATCCTTCCGGGTCATGGTCACCGCACCCTGGCGAATTTCAGTGCCCAGCGCTACCTGGGCGACATCGCTCACCGTCACTGTAATGCCATCACTGGTTTTAACGGGCACTTGACGGATCTGCTCCAGCCCCTGCTCGCCATTACCCAGCCAGCCCATACCGCGAATAACCAACTGCTCCTGTCCACGGCCCATATACCAGCCCCCAACATTGGAGTTGGTGTTCTCCAGGGCGTCCATGACGTCGTTCTGTGATAAGTCATAGGACAGCATTCGCGCCGGGTTCAGATTGACCTGGTACTGGCGGACCTCTCCGCCAAACGACAGAATCTCTGTTACCCCTTCAGCAGGTATCAGCAACAGCTTGACCAGCCAGTCGTGCAAGCTGCGTAATTCCATTGCGTCGTACCCCGAATCCGGGTCCGCTATCAGCAAGTACTGGTAGACCTGGCCGAGACCGGACGTATTCGGGCCCATTTCAGGCACCCCGACCCCGTCCGGAATCAGCTCCCGCGCGGCCTGCAACCGCTCGAACACCAGTTGGCGCGCGAAATAGATATCCGTGCCCTCTTTAAAGACCACGGTGACACCAGACAACCCGGTTTTGGAGATGGACCGAACCTCCTCAACATCCGGCAACGCATACATCACCGCTTCAATGGGATAGGTGATCAGTTGCTCGACTTCCTCGGCCGCAAGTCCGGGCGCCTCTGTATTAACAGCGACCTGGACGTTTGTAACGTCAGGGAAAGCATCAAGATTCAGTTTTGGGATCTGAAACGCGGCCGTGGCGATAAGCACTGCAAGCGCAATAAGAACCAACAGGCGGTTCTGAACCGCCCAGTCGACAACTCGGTTGAACATAATGGCTCCCGGAATCAGTGGTTGTGTGGGTCAAAGCCGCCTTTGGCAATTTCAGAGGCCACAAAAAATGCGCCCCGCGAAACGATCCGTTGGCCTGCAGTCAGGCCCGAAATTTCACGGAGTCCGCCAATTGCGCGACCCAGTTCCACTTCCACAGGCTCGTACTCCCCTTCAGCCTCTTCCACATAGACCGTCCAGTCGCCATCGGCGCCTCGCATCAACGCACTCTCCGGCACCGCAAGCACCGGCTCCGTGGTTTTAAAAAGGAAATACACATCTGCAAACATTCCGGGATGAAAACGATCTTCCGGATTGTCCAGCTCCAACCGAACAATTCGCGTGCGGGTCACAGCGTCAATGGTATGAGCTTCCTGGGATACCGTTGCCACAGCTACTCGGCCTGCAACTCTTACTTCCGCTTCGGCCCCTTGCTTAAGGACAATGTCGGAGTTTGCTGGCAGGTGAGCCTCTACCCAAAGTTCGCTTTCATTAGCCAGAGTCACCAGCGGTTGGCCTGCCTCAACTCTTTGTCCTTGCTCAAACTCATCGGTCAGCACTGCGCCATCCACGCGAGCTCTGAGCGTGTATTCACCGAGACTACCTACGCCGCTGGCCTTCAACGCACCAATGTCATCATCGTTTAGCCCATAAGCAAGCAGAGTCGCCCTCGCCGCTTCAATATTCGCTTTCGCCGTATTGAACCGCTGATCACCAACCACGGAACGACCCAGCCCGCTGATTCGCTCCCATTCAGGAAAAGCCTTCCTGTAATCAGCCTGCGCCTGTGCCACCGTCTCACTGAACAGGGTTACCAGTTGCTGACCTTTGGTTACGTGCTCACCCAATTCCACGTGACGTCTCAACACCACCGAGGCAACCCGGGGGGACACGTGATAGCTGGTATAGCCGTTGGTCAGCAGCTCACCGGGAGCGTAGATTTCATAGTCAACGCGCTTGCTCTCGAGGGTTGCTACCTCAATGCCGGCGAGCTCTTTCTGTTTGGCATTGATGCTTGCGGTAGTTGATTCTTCATGACCACCATCGCTCTCCTCTTCGTGGCCATGACCTTCTTCCTCTTCATGCTCACGTTCTTCAGCATGCCCGCCCTCATGCTCATCCTCTTCACCGGTACCTTCTCGATGATCGTCGCCACCGGCGGCATGATCATGGCCCGCCTCGTTATGCGCATCTTCCTCGGCCTGCACCAATGAAGGGGGAGCTATAAACAGCGTCAATACAAATACTGAAATCAGAGTTTTTTTCATGATGACTATCCAGTTTCCAGAATATTATTGGAAGGGGGTGATCAGTTCGCCAGACTGGCTCAAGAGTTCAATCAGGCCCAGCTGCGCCAGCTTTTCCAGTTCAATACCGGTTTTCAGGCTCTCCGCGCGCTGGCCTAACGCCTGGAGATACTCAGAGGTGGAGAGGTCGCCGACCTGCCACTGCTTCTCAAGCAAATCGGCACTTCGCTGTACACGCCCCTGGGATAGTTCTTTCCATCGACGAAGTTGCTTGTCGTATCGCTTCCAGGAAGCGCGAGCGCCTGCCAGGTCATATTGTTGTTTCCGGTAGAGCGCCTGAAACCGCGCTTCGGCCTCCAGAGCCCGTCGATTCGCGGCCCGGATTTCAGCGCTGTAGTTATTACGGACGTTCAGAGGGATCGAGAATGTCAGGCCAACCACGTTCTCGCCGCCGTCACGCCCTCCGCTCAGCCCTACTGTCGGCGATGCTGTGGCTTTGCGTCTCGCAACCTCTGCCTCACTTTTCAGCACCTGCCACTCGGCTCGAGCGACTGCAATTGACGGGTGTGACAGCAGATCAGCCTCACCAATCTGGGACTCCAGCGCTGGCCATATATACTCGGGGATTCCCCCATCCTGAGGCCTCCAGTCCGGCAGACGTTCTTGAACCTGAGTTTCTGCCCGATCAACTGCGGCCTTTGCCTGGGCGACTTCGCTCAACTGACGGGATAGATTTAGAAACAGAAGCTCTGCATCGGCACGCCCCAGATCACCTGCCTGCTGGCGCTGTTCAACCTGGTCCAGCAAAGCATCCAGGCGCTGCTGTTGGGATTCAGCAATTTCCTCAAACAGCGTAGTGGCGCGCCACTCGACAAGCGCAAACAATGATTCAGACGTTTGTGTCAGAACTGCTTCGCTCAAGCCAGCTTGCGCAGACAGCCTGATCAGCTTTGCCTTCTCCTGTAATGCGCCCTGTTGATCAGACCAATCGATCGTTTGTGACAGCCCTGCCTCAAAGTTATTCTCACTGCCCGTTCTGTCTGCTCCTACGGACAACTCCGGGTTATACAGCGGTTGTTCGCTTGCCTCAGCGTCCTCTTTCCGCGCTGCCGCCTGCTCTGTCGCTGCCAGTACCTCCGGGTGCTTGCTTATCTGGCCAGTGAGCCAATTCGCCCAATTAACAGTCTCAGCTTGACCGAACAGAGGAATGGACAATAGTACTGAACACAGCAACGCCCGAGGCGAGTGCTTGCTTGCCTTCATCGACTTTCTCCCGAAGCGATTAATAGCCAAAAATCATAGGTGTAAGGCGCCTATGACGAGGCAGGAAAAGATCGAGATAATAAGTGCAAACTTTGAAATGAGTTTGAATTCGGAAAAACAGTTCAGATATGAGTCGCTAAAAACTCTTTGTAGCGCTTCTCAATGAGGCTAAGAACGGCAGCTCGCGACCAATCGCCGCGATGCCACCGTCTCATTTCAGGAAGGGGCTAGATTGAAGTGGGTTGGAGTGCGCTTTCGTCGGTCGCCCCGTCTTCAATACGAACGGCCTGAACCAGTCGGGATACCAGTACCTTGCCGTCCCCCGGGTGTCCATCCCGGGTCCTGCTCGTTCGCACAATGATGTCCACAACTTCATCGGCAACAGCATCGGTCGCTACATCTACTTCCAGCTTGACCATCTGCACTTTCTCCAGAGGCGATTCATCGCCAACCAGATGACCAAATTCGTTGAGAGACACGACAGCAATGCTTGCCACCCCCTTAACTTTGGCCAGAGCATCAACCACATGCTCTGCCATCACTTCTCTGACATACGCTTTTATTTCATACATAAACCGCCTCCTGACTATCAGACTTCAACGTCACGACGTTCGGATGCAAACCATTGATACACGCTGGGCAACACTACCAACGTCAGCAGCGTTGACGTGATCAGACCGCCAACCACAACCGTTGCCAGTGGCCGTTGGACATTAGAGCCAATGCCATCGGCCAGCAGCAGGGGAATCAGCCCCAGAATAGCCACAGAGGCTGTCATCAGAACCGGCCGCAAACGACGTTGAGCGCCCAGCTTGACTGCTTCAGTGACTTCGTAGCCTTCGTCCCGCAACTGATTGATGTAGCTCACCATTACCACACC
Organism: Marinobacter denitrificans; assembly: GCF_008795955.1. Taxonomy (GTDB): domain Bacteria; phylum Pseudomonadota; class Gammaproteobacteria; order Pseudomonadales; family Oleiphilaceae; genus Marinobacter; species Marinobacter denitrificans. The sequence goes on along the minus strand of NZ_VMHN01000005.1, from coordinate 102,598 downwards.
GTTCAGTACGGCTACGCCAAACACCGCAATGAACCCCACAGCAGCGGGCACGGAGAGGTAAAGCCCCGTCACAAACAACGCGACAATGCCACCAGTAACCGCAAAGGGCACATTCATGAAGATCAGCGCCGCATAGCGAAGACTACTGAATGCAGAAAAGAGAAGCAGGAAAATAAGCGCCAGGGTAATGGGCACAACGATCGCTAGCCGCGCCATGGCCCTTTCTTGGTTCTCAAACTGACCGCCGAACTCCACGAAATACCCCGGCGGCATATCCACTTGCTCCTCGATCCGCTTGCGCAAATCCTGAACAACACCGCCCATATCGCGACCACGCACGTTCATCTGCACGTACTGACGGCGACTGGCATTGGAGCGTGAAATTTTCTTGGGGCCTGCGTACATTTCAACATCGGCCACCCGTGCAAGCGGGATAAGCTCGCCACTGTTGCCCCTGAGGGGAAGCTTTCTGATTTCATCGATGGACCCGCGATAGGACTCTTGCAGCCGGGCGAAAATCTCAAATCGACGGACACCGTCGAAGACCAGCCCGGCGCCTTTACCACCTATACCGGTTTCAACCGTACTCATCAGGTTATCGACGCTGATGCCGAACTGCGCCAGTACTTCACGGTCGGGGCGAATCACGATCTGTTTTTTACCCGCACTCTGCTGAGCGCGGACGTCCGTTGCACCCGGCACCTCTTGCGCCAGTGCCGCCACTTCCCTGCCGATCCGGCCCAACTCGTCCAGGTCGTCGCCGAAAATGCTGGCAACCAGTTGCGCCTGAACGCCTGACAGGAGTTCGTCGGTTCTGAGCTGAATCGGTTGGGACAGATTGTTGGCAAGCCCAGGAACCCGATCATCCAAAGCATCGGCAATCCTGCTTTGGAGATCCTCGTAGCTCACGTCCTCTCGCCACTGATCCAGGGGCTTCAGATTGACAAGCGTCGCGACAACGTTCACAGGTTCAGGATCACCACCGACCTCGGCACGACCGATCCTGGCATAGGTGCCGGTGACTTCTGGAAATTCGTCTACAACGGACTGAATCCGTTTGCCATATTTGATGGCGGATTCAAGACTGGCTCCAGGAGGCAGTGTCGAGCGAATCTGGAACGTGCCTTCCCTGAGCGTGGGCACGAATTCGCTCCCGAGATAGGGAAACAGCAGAAGACTGCCGGCAAAAGCAATGACGGCAACGCCCATCACAATCTTAGGGGCTTTGACGACAGTATTCACTACCGGCTTGTATAGCCGGTTCAGGAACAGAACCAGCTTCGGCTCTTTGTGACGCCCGCCCATCTTGAATGTCAGGGAGGCCAGAACAGGCACCAACGTCAACGCGAGTAACAGCGCACCGATCAACGCAAAGCTGATGGTGTAGGCCATGGGCGAAAACAGCTTGCCCTCAACGCCCTGTAGCGTAAACAACGGAAGAAAAACGATGATAATAATGCCAATCGCAAACACGATCGGACGAGCCACTTCCCGGGCTGACTCACCTACAAGCCTCAGAACGCTGATCTTTTCATCGGATCGCTCCTCAAGGTGTCGGAAGATGTTCTCTATCATCACGACAGCGCCGTCCACCATCATGCCGATGCCAATAGCCAGCCCCCCCAGACTCATCAGGTTGGCCGACAGGCCCGACATGCGCATAGCAATGAACGCAAAGAGTACAGACAACGGCAACGTCGCCACCACGATCAGTGTGGAACGAATATTACCCAGGAACAGATAGAGAAAAACCAGCACCAGAACCGAGCCTTCAAGCAGCGCTTTCTCGACAGTGCCTATAGCCTTGCCCACCAAGTCTGCCTGAGAGTAATACGCTTCTATTTTCAGCCCTTCAGGAAGTGACTTGTTCAGATCATCGATTTTTGAGTTGACATCCTCTAGAACCTGACTGGTGTTGGTACCAATCAATTTCATCACGTAGCCGCCCACGGACTCCTCACCTGAGGACACCTCTGCGCCACGGCGAATTGCCGGTCCAAGGCCAACCTCCGCCACATCCTTGACGTAAATAGGAGATTCTCCCTCACTCTTGGACACAATGATGTTCCGGATATCTTTGATGCCTGCGGTACCGGAGTTGACCCAGCCGTAACCACGGACAATGTACTCTTCACCTCCTCGAGTAATGAATGAGGCGCCAACGTTACGATTATTCTGGGTGAGGGCACCGCGAACATCAGACACCGTCAGGTTCCTTGCCTGAAGCTTCTGCGCATCAATATTGACCTGGTACTGCTTTACCTCGCCGCCGATAGAAAGCACACCGGTTACGCCCGGCACGGTCCTGAGCTGGGGTTTGACAATCCAGTCCTGAATCGTGCGAATTTCCTGCAGGCTGTATTGATCTTTATCCTCAGCTTCCAGGGAATACATCAGGATGCGCCCAAGACCGCTTGCGATGGGCCCGAGTTCGGGTTCCCCCATCCCTTTGGGAATCTGGCGCTTGGCCTCGGATAGCCGTTCGTTTACCAGCCGCCTGGCGAAGTAGATATCGGTGCCATCTTCGAAATAGATGGTCACCCGCGAAAGTCCGAAAATCGACGTGCTCTGCACTTTTTCTAACTTGGGAATACCATACATGCTGATCTCAACGGGATAGGAAATCAGCGTTTCGATATCAACCGGCGACAATCCAGGACTGGTAGTGAATACCTGAACCATGGTCGGTGTCGCGTCCGGAAACGCATCCACCGGCAGTTTTTGAAATGAAAATACGCCGGCAACGATCACGGCGATAGCAAAGACAAGCGTCATCAGACGATTGTTCAGCGCATAATTCACAATTGCGTTGATCATGCTCCCCCCGAGTATTAGTGTCCGTGAGCGGCGCTGCGGCCACTGGCGGTAATGGCCGACATCAGATCAAAAGCGCCCACTGAGACCACTTCCGTGTTTGCGCTGATGCCGGACTTAATCTCTATCCAGTCGTTAGCCTCCTTACCAAGAGTGACTGGAACCGCCTTGTAGGCTCCCCCTTCATTACCCGGAACAAATACAACGGACTCGTCATCGATGGTTTGCACGGCATCGTGTGGAACTAGGGGCAGTGATGCCGCCGATTGAGTCATGACTCTCGCTTTGGCATAGGTATTTGGACGAAGGTCGCCGTTGGGGGATTCGAGTACAACGCGAACCGTAATGGTGCGGGTTTCCTCATCAAGCTCATTTGAGATCCAGGACACTTCCCCGGTGTGAAAGCGGTCTGCAACCGACTTTGAGAAGACCTGAACTTCATCTCCGACGGATACCCTGCCAATGTCAGTTTCGGCAACTTGCAACATCACCCACACCACAGAGGTATCAGCTACGGTAAAAGGCGTATCTGAAGAGCTTAAGGTTTGGCCCAACCGGGCATCCATGCGCTCAATGCGCCCCTGGATAGGAGAACGGAGCGCGTACTGTGCAAGACTGCTATCTGCGCCTGACGAATCACTGCCAAAAACCTCCAGTTGCTCACGAATTGAATCGTACTCCGCTGTAATCTCAAGATAAGCGGCCTTGGCGTCCAGGAACTCTTCTTCGCTGGTGAAGCTTTCACTCCGCAATTGCTTTTCTCGCTGATACTCCGCAGTCGCGGCTTCTTTCCGAGCTTTCAACGAGTTCAGGCGGGAACGAATGCGAGCCAACTCAACGCTGTTTAACGTGGCCAACAACTGGCCTTTTTCAACCTGGTCCCCCAGATCAACAGCCAGTCTCGTAAGCTTTCCCTGCAATAGCGGCCCTACCTCAGCGACGCGATCCGGAACATAATGAACTTCAGCTGGCGCAGTAACGATATTATCAGCACGACCTCGGGGCACCGTTACAGTCTGCACGGAGAGCAACTCCCGCTGCTCTGGAGTCAGGTGAACCTCGCGAGCCTCACTGCCTTCAGCCGCGTGCCCAGCCTCATCTTCTTGGTGCTGCCCTCCTTCGGCGTTTTCGGCGCCAGACACCAGTGGCTGATAGACCAGAAAACTGATCGCGACAAACAATATCTGCATATTTCGAATCATCTAAACACCTTCGATGTAAGAGAATGTTCAACCATTAATTTTTTTCATCAGGACCCGGATGACATTGAAAGGGCACCACCGGTGCTCACTTCCAATGCCCGGACGGCGTCGATATAGTCGTGTTGCACTTGGACGTATTCCTGCCTCACCGACAAAAGATTGTCCTGGGCGGCCAGGACATCGGAAGCATCGACTTTTCCCGCCTGAAGGGCTTTCTGCATCAGTTGCAGCGTTTCCTCCGAACGTTCGAGAATCGACTCGTTCATCTGGCGCAATCTGCGTGCGGCGGATTCGTACTGGGCCACAGCGGATACGACCTGGCGCTCAGTAGCCAAACGTAGCGCCTCGGCCTCAAGCTCGGAGATTTTCAACTGAGCCGAGGCCTTCTTTTTTTCACCGGAATAATCATGAAACACGGTCAGAGGCATCGACACACCTGCACCAAAAAGGTTGGATCTTTCCTCCCGCTCGTAGAATCCGAATACTTTCAGGTTCGGAATCGTCAGGCTCTTGGCCAGTTCCAGGCTGGACTCATTCGCAGCAATTCTCTCGGCCGCCGCCTTCAGATCCCCTCTCTGGCGCTGAGCCATCGCGACAAGCCGATTAGTTGGTGGCAAGTTGGCACGAACTACATTGAGTTCTCCCGTCACCCCAACCGCATCGGAGGGGGACACTCCAAGAACTTCCGTCAGGTCAATTTTTGACTGCCTAAGCTTTTGCGCCGCTTCAGCCTTTTGATTTTTAGCTCTTGCCAAGCCAATGACGGCGGTATTGAGCTCAATTCGAGTCTGCTTACCCCGCTCAACGGACACCTCAACCAGCTCTTTGGTTCGACGCATCAGCTCAACGGTGCGGGTTGCAGTTTCCAGCTCTTTCTGAGCAAGCAGTATCTTGAAGTAAGCTGACCGCACTCGCGCCTTGGTGGCCACTTTCAGGTATTCGAGTTCCTGCTGTTGAGAAGTGAGAGCGCTCTGAGCACGCGACTGACCGAGATCGCCCCGATTGCCCATCCAGACTTCCTGAGTAACCCGAACCTCGTAATTCAGTGACTGATCTGCCTTATCTGGATTATCACGGCCACTCAGCTCAAGCTCTGGGTTGCTTGGCGCCCAGCGGCTGGCATGGTCGAGCTCAGCTTCTTGCATGGACACTGCAGCCCGTCTCAACGCCAACACCGGGCTATTCTCAAATGCCATTGCCATTGCCTCATTCAAGGAGACAGACTGGCTGGCCTTGGCTCGCTGGAACTCCTTGAGTGAAACGCTCTCCCCGGCAGTGGCAGCCACCGAAGGTATGACGTTCAAGACTCCGGGTACTATCAGCACCCACAACAACAGTCGTTTGTTCATTCAATATCATCCTGGCTATTTGACTGAGATACATGAATCAGCGTTTTCGCCGTAACTACCAAGACAACCCTACAGACAGACCTTTAAATCAGTCTGAATTCGGCGCCATCACACCTAAACTCGTACGGAGTTCAACGAAACTATGGCGGGGTATACGCCAAAAAGAGGTGAAAGAAAGAGACAAAAGAGGAGGGCATCGTCCAGCGCATGGGAGGGAGCGCAGATAAGAAACGACGGGCCTATTTCAGCCCGTCGTTGGGTCCAATTATGTGAAGCAACACTATGAACGATTAAAAATCGAACTGCGCAGCCAGTTGCAGGCGAGTGTTATCAGCAGATTCGCCATTGGCCAACTCTTTGTCTGCGAAGGAAAGCTCCAATCCCAGCGTTACCGGGTCAGCAACTTTGTAGAAGTTGCTGAAGTGAACGCTTTGCAGGGTTTCAAAGGAGTTCGGGAACAGATCTGCTGGCTGATCGCCCTCTACGCGCCCATAGGACAGACCAGAGGAGAACTTCGGCGTCCACTGCTGACTGATAGCAACGTTGGCACCGTATGCCTCAATGGTTTCAAGATCGCCGTTGGCGTCGATGTATGCTTCACCAATACCAGTGCGGCTAGCGCTGCTGTCATTATTGCTGAAGGAACTGTAGATGTAACGACCCACGCCGTCACCAAAGATCGCCCCTGCCATGACCGTGGTGGCGTCGGTCAGGCTTAGCCGACCAGCAATCAAAACGCCATAACCAAAGGCGTTATCATCGCCCGTAGCAGTTGCAGAGTCAGTCTGCAGCGAACGTGCCAGGCCGGCAACTTCAATGCCACCTGCACTGCCTGCCCACTTGTACTTGGCAGTCAGATCCGGCGCATTATCGCGAGAGTCTTCAAATCCGGTGGTTTCCGGATTCTCAGCGGACACTGAGAAGTTAGCGCCACCGCCAAGAGGCATCGTGTAGCGCAGCTGTGCCTGACGAATAAAAGAAACACCTACAGGGCCATCAAAATCAACAGTAGACGGATATGCGGTAAATTGCATGAAGTTACTCCAAGTCTGACCCGCAAGCAGACCGTTCAATTCGCCATAGGCGTGACGTATACGCAGGCCTCTGGAGTTGGAGAAGATTTCGTTACCGCCACCACCGTAGAAGTCACCTTCAACGGTGGTCTTTACCTCGCCCGCGTCGGTTGGAGTGGTTGTCTTGATGCGGACACGTGACTGCCGGGCATGGGCGCGAAAAGAAGGATCGCTTTCATCGTTAGCCGTGTCGAGGCCAGCTACGAAAAGACTGTCACCCATGTCCTGATCAAAATCGTAAATCATGTCCAGCTTGACATAACCACCGATTGTTACGGCGGTATTGGTGCCGGGCACCATCCAACCTTCCGAACCCTTGCTTTCCGCCATGCCATCCAGTTGACGCTGCAAATCATTTATTTGTGTCTGAAGTTCAGTTGCAGATTGCGCATGAACAGACGGGGCCAGCAGACCCGTTACCGCAAGCGCCAGTGTCGCTCTCATCGCTAACCTGAGTTTATTAGTTTGCATTGTAAATCAGTCTCCATGAGCCTTCGTTGTATTTCATCTGACCGGTAATTGGCATCGAACAAACCGACCCCTAGTGTGCTGTCTGGTTAATTCGTTAACCTACTGCGAGCTTATGAAGGCTTTGGGCAAGGCGCTGATCTGAAGGCATGGTGGTTCCATGTCGAAGAGCAGCAACGCAGATCCAAAGCCTTCATAAGCTCGCCCGGCGGGAGGCCCTGATAATCTGGCTAGCGGCGTTGCACCGGCTTGACGTGGAACCACCACACCTTCGCCGCTGCGCCTTGCTTTCCAGATTCTCAGGACCTCAGTAGGTAAACGAATTAACCAGACAGCACACTAGCGCGTCTCAGTTGTAGGCCACTTCCGGTAAGTGGGTCGTTGATCTCGCACTTTTCGCCAAATCAACGACGTGCCATGTATAGCAGGTGAACTTGAAACGAAATTGAAAAAAATGCTCTTTAATACCTTTGTATTAACGATCCCGTCGCAACGTTTTTCTAACGGTGTTCTCTTTTCATGATCTAATTTTATTTTTTCAAGCTGAGTTAAAGTTCATCTGTTTTCATAAATGGGAAGATCATTCAACTTAAAGGTGACTCTATGAGAAAACATCTCTTTCTCGCATCTCTAGCATTAACCTTGGCTGCAGGAAGTCTCCATGCCACTGAGGCCAATAGTGGTAAGCTGGCACAAAACATGCTTTCCGAAAGCGGCATTCAGGACATGAAGAGACAGCATAGAGTAATGACACAGGCAGCCGCATCTGAAGTGGGCATGGAGGCTCGCCGAAAATTGATGCTATCGAATAAGGACGATATCTATCACGAGATGATCGAATCGGGAGATATCAATCTATCTGAATTGGACCAGTTTTCAAAAGATCAGTTTAGTCATTAGAACAAGTTTCGCACTAAGCGCCTGTTGATTTAAGAAGAAAATTCTTTCGATAAATGACGTTTCAAAGCCAGTTGCATCGTGAATGGTCTCCACCATTCCGTCTTGCCGCACTACTTTTGTAGTGCGGCTTTTTTAGTCCTAGATTTAATCGATAACAACTTCTAACCAACTGCTTGGCAGACAACATGCCCAGAAAAAAACGACGCCCTTCAATAAAACGGAAACTGCTTACTTTTCTGACACTAACGGGTTTCGCGTGTACCGGGCTAATATTCTTCTCACACACCCTTTTAATCGACTATATCCATGACGAGCTTCACAGACAGCAGCTACAGGCTGCAGCTAACCAGCTCTCAAAGATACTAACCAATGATAAAGAAGTAATTACAAAATCCTCTCTCAGAAATTTTTCATTGTCTCAATATTCTGTTCACATCGAAGACAGTCAAGGCCGGAGTTTTACAAGCGAGAACATTAAACCGAAATTACAGGTGGTAGAATCGTTCAGAAAGCCTGGAATTTTTCACATATCGGATGATGATCGATCAATCCTTGGCTACTACAAAATGTTTAATAAAAGGCAAGATAAACTAAGCGTTACTATAATTGAAAGAAGCTCCTACTCCCCAAACACACTTGACAAAATCCATGTTATTATATGGATCATATCGTTTACAATTCTCGTTACGATATCAATGATCATATTTATTGGGGTAACTATCGCACTAAAACCTTTAAAAATGATGAGCGCCCAATTAACTTCGCTTAAAAAGGGTGAGCGTAATAGACTGGATGAGAGCGTACCTGAAGAATTCGATGAACTTGTCAAACATCTTAATCGTCTATTAGAGTCGTACGACAAAAAACTTGCCCGTTCACGCCACCTAGCCGCAGATATTTCTCATAGCTTAAAAACCCCCCTTGCCGTCATAAACTCCATGATCAATGACGAAGCCATTCCCACCACAATCGCGAGTCAAATTAAGTCTCAACTGTCTGAAATGCACGAGCTGATCGACACTCAAATGAGAAAAACCGAAATGTCCGGTCAGTACATTGGAAAGGCGACACCAATCATTGAGAGAACTCTGGCACTGGTGGACGTCGTCAGCCGAATCTATCCTTACAAACAGATCCATCTTCAAGAAAGATTACCCAGAGAGCTTGTCTGGCCAATTGATGAGCGTGATTTTAATGAGATCTTGGGCAATGTTCTTGATAACGCTAGCAAATGGTGCTCCCAGGAAGCTCATCTACACTTGAAACTTCACGATGACATTTTGACTATTCTTGTTGAAGATGACGGCCCAGGAGTGGCTTCACACCAACTTGCCGATCTTACCAGGCGCCAGAAAAGATTGGATGAAACAACTCCTGGCTACGGTCTTGGACTTTCAATCGTTCAGGAAATCATAAATGACTACGGTGGCGCCATGCACTTTTCAACATCACCTAAAGGCGGTCTTCGGGTTCTAATCGAGCTTCCCAGAAGCATTTGACGACTACAAGGGCAACTTATCCAGCTTTAGTCAGCGACCAGTAGGCATAGCAGCCCGATACACCAACGTCTCAACGTCAAAACTGTCACTTTGAACTGAGTTTTCATCCGGCGACATAAAGAATAACTCTGTATTGCCTGATACGGGGGACACCGGAACCGACGTTAGAAGACTTGTTGACTGCGTTTTGGGAGATTTCCCGGATCTCAGCGTCAACCAATCAACTCGAGTATCATAAACACCTATCATATCTTCGGCTGCACTGGATTCCTGTGGAATCCCGATATTAACTGCGTCCCCACCGGAGCGTACGAGCAGGTTCGGCAAAAATAGTGTTTGCCTCGGACTAAACACCAACTCAGGCGACACGTCGTAAGTCATACTCGTGCCTGCCACCCGGCTTCCAATCTCATAGTCCAGATGTGGGCCCTCGGTGCCAGCAGGGAAAAATGAAACCTTCCCTTGGGAGACGGTCACCATATTCAAAGGTCTCGGTTCGTTCTGAACAACGGCACCGATTACCCGGAACACTGGCGTGTACTGGCTTAATTCTTCATGAACGGCCTTCTCAAGATCAGGCCCGTTCGGTGAGATTGATATTTTATAGATCTCTGAACCAAACCCCTGCTCTGAGTAGAAAGACTGCCCGAGAATAGTTTCCCGGCGACCGTCAGCGTCCAAATCCTGCAATCCCAAGATTAAGGGAATGAAACCGATGGTTTCAGCCTTCCCCTCGGCCAACTGGATCAAAGAACTTGAAACACTACGGCCATTCCACTGATTCAAAATGAGGTAATATGAGTTCTCTGAAACGTACCAGTCCATTCGGATGACTTTCTCCCGACGGGGCACCTCAATGGACGCCAGGCTCTGAACAGCCCCGCTGGAATCAACAAGGAAAAAGCTGAGTTTGTTTCCATGCTCCGCCGCAAAATAGTAATCGCTGCCAGAACGAAACGCGGACAACGACTTTGCATTGATTGGCAGCTTCGCATATGGAGACGATGAAGCCTCCCCCTCAACTGAACCTACCCGATGTGCTTCAGCATCGGTCTGTACAATGCCGACCAACCAGGTGTTATTGTAGGTCGCGACGGCTTGACCTCTACCAGTAACCTGAAAACGCACCAATGGCAGATCACTTGACGCCTCTGGCTCCTCCCGCCACAGGAGATCAGGAAACCTGGATTTCAACGCCGGCGTTACCGGCCTGGGATCGCCGGCTCTGTCAGTAAACACCGCCGGAATACCGTAGAAGCGCTTCGATACAGCTCCAACGGAGGGCATCGTTCCAAACAGCACTTTCCCTACTGCTTGATCCTTTCCGATACTCTCGATACCGATGACTGCAAGGTTTTTCTCCGGGATGCCTGCATGATCAGGCTCCCGCAACACAACAAACAAATCACCTACCTCAACAGTGGCATCGTCGACTGTGAGGGAAAGCACTTTTTGATCACGATCTACCTGAATGACCTTTGCCTTTGCTGGATGCTCACGCTCAACCGCCTGTACCGCACCAGCTAGTAGTAGCATCAGGAACACAAATACTGCAGAACGAGTCATCATAGGAAAAAGTCACTTAATGCGGATTCATTTCGTATAACAAAAGCGGGGTGGCGCTCCCACCACCCCGTTCTTGTTAGAACTTGTACCTTACCCGACCGGCAACATGAACAATGTCCTGATCGCTTTTGCCGTCCTGTAAGGCAGTTTCCTCCAGCGCATCCATGGCATCGCCTGATGCCAGGTATGCAGCTTCTGCCGACAGCTCAAGCGAAGGGTATGGGAAGTACGAGACCTTGGAACCAAATTCCAGTCCGAGATCTTTTGAGGACGATCCATCTGCAAGTGCAATATTCTCAGCCAAGCGGTTGTAGACCATCATTCCGCTGACCGTAATATTGGCCGCTAGTTTATGATCGAGCTGAAGCTTGTTCATGAAATACCCTTTGTCGAGGATATAGGGCGTTTCGGCGAAGTAGTCATCGCTCGTCATGTTTTCCTGAAAAATCATACTGTCGCTGAAGTCGACATCCGTGGCGATGAAGGCGTCGAAGTCCGCATCTTGCTCATTGCCATCGCCCGATGCGTAGAGCAAGGTGTACGTCAGTTGGTTTGGTCCAAATTGCAGCCCGAGCTCGCCGCGTCCCAGAAAGGTGGAAAGGTCGTAGTTCGTATTGGGATTCGTAGCACCATTCAAAGGAACGAAATTGACCCCCTCTATTGTGCCGCTTTGGCCAATCACCGTACCCTTCACGAACATGCGGCCTAGCGACGTCTCCTGATCATAATCCATCTCCACCCCAAAGCTTGAAACGGAATATTTGGAGTTATCAGCGATGCTCTTCAGTTCATATTCCCTGCTATTTACCGTACCTACTCCTTCAGCAATTTGATCATTCATCTGATAGAGGTAGAAAAGGCCTGCGCTCAGGTTCGGTGAGTAACGCTTGTTCAGGTTGATCGCGAAGTTGTCCGCGCCATCCCAGCCTTCGTCCTGTTCTGAGTCGACGCCGCTCTCATTGGAAGAGTCACCCCGCCCCCATAACAACTGATAGTCAAATCCAGAGCCCAGTGAGCCTTTCCAAACAGCGGCTGTGGCGGTTTCATTCCAGACATGTCGGTTTACTGACACTGGCTGCAAGCCTAGCGATACGCGCTGATCTAGCGTGTTGGGCACCAAAAAATCCACATAAGCCCACCGTGTTTCGATGTTGACACCATCACCGGAATAGTCGCCACCCGAGCCCTCACCGTAGCGGATGCCACCAATCTCCGTCGCAAAAACACCGGTAACTTTTTTGTCATCGGAAGTTGCTTTCGCCCAGAAGCGATATTTGACCTCGCCGAAGCTCTCGGTCGGCTCGTCATCTTTCAGCGTACCGCCACCTGAGTTACCACCAGAAAACCAGTCTCTTTGATTGGTGTAAGCCTGAAAGCGGTTATCCATATCACCGTGGAATTCAATCTCCGCTGCCGTCGCGGCCCAACTTCCCGACAGTGTTGTCATCCCTGCAATCGCAGTGGCCAGAATGTTGCGTTTCAACGTAATCCCCTCCAGTTTCTTTCTTGATTGTTTGTGATATCCGATTCGTACGGATCGTGGCGTAAATCTTAAAACCAGCTAGAACAACGGACTAAAGGTCAAAAAAAAGGCGGGAATGAAGCATTCCCGCCATTAAATAACCTTAGTTAACTCGCACGTAGGATCTCACACGAACCTTAAATGAACTTGAAATCCGGAAAAGATTTCAGATACGTCGGTCTCCCTGTATTCAGCGACCGCGCTCGACCCTACATGGAAAACTTATGCTCGAAGCCCACACCAAATGTGGAGTCCTCAGAGTCAGCCAAGTCCGCCTCCACCTGAGACACGTAAGCATAAACCTTACTCTTGCTAGCCAGTTTATAATCCAGCCCCAAGGCCAGCAGGGTTAGCTCCTCGTTTGTTGTCTCAGCTTCTGTCAGTCCGTACTGCGCCTTGATCTTCCAACGCTCAAGGTTAACGGCACCGCCAACCAGATAAGACGTATCTTCTCCAGGGCCATCGCTTTCTTCTGCTAACTGGTAAACTGCACCGACCTCAAAGTTACTCAATCGGACCTTCCCTACGGTTCGCAGGATATTGAGACGGCTATCGCCACTGGAATCGGCTTCCAGTGAATCTTCGATATCAGAATCGTAGGCAATACTGCCGTAGAAATGTTCGTTCTCAAACGTAAAAGAGCTGGAAACTGCATCCGCGGGTCCGTCGTTCTCTGCCCCAGCTGACTGCTCTTCACCCGGGATGACGGCAACACTAACGCCCACAGCATCAAACAGACGTGGGGAACTGTATTGAACAATGTTGCTGGTCCGATTTTCACCAGCCATGATATTTTTTATATCCGCCTGTAGGTCGTTGAACTGGTCAACCTTGCCCTGCGCTGACTTTAAAGGTGTGTCAAATTTTCCCGCAATCAGTGCACCAAGGTTCGCCTGCTTGAAGCCACCGTAAATATTACGCTGAGAGAAGGTTTGGCCATCTTTATCTCCATCATCAATCGATATTTCAAATTCTGCCTTGTAGATCGCCTCCAAGCCTTCGAGGTCGGTATTGAGCGCCCCTTTTACCCCCAGACGGGACGCATTACTCTGGAGCTTCCAGGTATCGCTATTACCGTCGTCCTGGTTTTCATACGAAACATTGGCTTTGCCGTACAGGATAGGACCTTCCCCCGCTAGTGCATTCATTGAAGTTACTGCAACCCCACCAAACACCAACATTGATAGACACTTTTTCATGGACACCTCTTCAGATTAGATAGATTCAAAATGACACTTGAAGTCTTTCAAATGCTGAGTAGATGGTGCTTTGCACTTATTGCAGAGTTGTTACATTTTTAAATTTTTTCTTTGTATTTCAACAACCTAAAACCAAAACCTTTTATTATATCCTTTGACACTGAATTGAACTTGAATATAAGCGGCTGTCTTCGTACATCGCGTCGTGGGCACGGAAGCGCTTTCCGTCTGACGCCAGGTCATTCACTAAATTCTTCTGTTCGCTCCCTGTGGTGGCCCCCGCTAAACCGGACACCACCTTGTTAATTTGATGCCAGCTCTGCCCGGTATTCCCCGGGCGATCTAATTGTTCCGCCCGTTCACGCCCTTTTTCCAGCGACCGGCCTGCCAAGACAATGTCGCTGTCGATCCGTTGCCCAAGAGTGTTGCAATAGCCGCCCCTGCAGCTCCGTAGCTACCAAGGATTAGTACGCTCTTGTTGCCCTGCCTCATCGTTGCTCAAACTCCTTTTAATGTACTCCAGTTCAACTCTTTAGTTACTACAGGGTCATACCGCAAGTCGTCGAATCGCGGTGGGTTCACCAGTGTCGTCAAAAACTAACAACTTAACGTTGACCCTGTAGTGACTACAGGGTTTTAAATAACGGATTTGTGTGAGAACCGGAGCCGCGAAAATGAGCAAACCCTGCGATGGACAGTGTGGCAGCGAAGATTCAGTCGTAAACAATGAGCTTCAGAGACCCGTCACCGCCGAAACAGACAGCCAGCTCAGCACCTACAGCGTGCCAAAAATGGATTGCCCCTCAGAAGAGCGAATGATTCGAGTGGCGCTCACGGGTTTTGACAACATTCAGTCACTCTCATTCGACCTATCGAATCGAAAGCTGGAAATTATCCATCAAGGCGAAGTCAGACCTATTACCAGCAAACTGGAAACCCTGGGTCTGGGCGCTTCCTTGCAGAAGACAGAAGACGCCAGCCCTGAGTCCGTCAGGGCGGCTGAATCGTCTCATGCCAACGAGACTGAGGAATCCGGCACTTTATGGATACTGCTGGCAATCAACGGCCTGATGTTTCTGGTCGAGATGACGATGGGCCTGATCGCGCAGTCTGCTGGCCTAATTGCAGACTCGCTAGACATGCTTGCCGACGCTGCCGTCTACGGTCTTGCTCTTTACGCCGTTGGGCACGGCATCAAAATGCAGGTCAGAGCTGCGCATGTGGCTGGCATTCTCCAGCTTATCCTTGCCGTCGGTGTACTGGTTGAGGTTGGCAGGCGTTTTCTGTTCGGCAGTGATCCCCAGTCGTCAATGATGATGACCGTCGCCTCTGTTGCTCTCGTTGCCAACATCAGCTGCCTTCTTCTGATCGCAAAACACCGTGAAGGCGGTGCTCACATGAAAGCCAGCTGGATCTTTTCGGCCAATGATGTGGTTATCAATCTGGGAGTTATCCTTGCGGGGCTTCTTGTTGCCTGGACCGGTTCAAACTATCCGGATCTGGTTATTGGCGGCGTTGTGGGAGGCATTGTATTCATTGGTGCCAAGCGCATCCTTGCACTAAAAGGATAATTCGATGTCTGAACACCGTGCTAGTTTTTCTACGTTTATCTTTCTCGGCTTTTCCACACTGGTAGCGCTGGCCGACCAGCTTATTAAATGGCTCGTCCAGCAATCCATGGCTTACGGGCAATCGGTTGAGATCACTCCTTTCTTTAATTGGGTGCACGTATGGAATAAAGGCGCTGCCTTTAGTCTCTTCGCCGATGGCGGGGGCTGGCAGCGATATTTTTTTATTGCGATAGCCGTTGTCGTCTCGGCTGTTCTGGTCAAATTGATGCGGGACAGCCATAAGCGAACAGAAGCCCTGGCCTATGCGATGGTACTTGGCGGTGCATTCGGAAATGTCATCGACCGAGTTTTCCGAGGCTACGTTGTCGATTACCTGGATTTCCATTGGCAATCTTGGCATTGGCCGGCGTTCAACCTTGCCGACGTGTTCATCCTCCTGAGCGTGGCCATGATTTTGGTCACGGGCTTCACAGCCGAGAAAGGTGCCGGGAATAACATGGAAAATCGCCAGAATGGCTAGTTTTCGCGCGGTCGCAACACTCGCTAAGCCCTCTGAGCCAGGCTTAGCGAGTGTTGCGACTACGTTTAATTGAACAGCAACGACCAAGGAGAAAACAATGGGCCACGAGCATGCTCAAATGTCACCGGATACTAAGGATAAGAGAGTTGCAGTAGCTATCTGGGCGAACGGTATCCTAACCTTGGCTCAGATCGCTGGAGGGATCTTCGCTGGCAGCTTGGCGCTGATAGCCGACGCTATACACAACTTTTCGGATATGGCGTCACTATTTATCGCATTTGCGGCGCGGAAGATTGCACGCCGCCCGGCCGACTCGAAGATGACCTTTGGCTACGGGAGAATTGAGGTTGTTGCGGCACTCATAAATTACACCACTTTGATAATGATCGGGGCATATTTGATCTACGAAGGTGGCATGCGATTCATAGATCCCCCGGAAATCAAGGGGTGGTGGGTAGTTTGGCTTGGCATTATCGCATTGGTAGTGGATGGTTTGACCGCGCTGCTTACTTACTCCATGCAAAAGGACAGCGTCAACATCCGTGCGCTGTTTCTACACAACTTGTCTGATGCGTTTGCGTCAATTGCAGTCGTTGTAGGCGGCGCCCTGATTCTCCTGTACGACATGCGTTGGGTTGATCCCGCGATCACAATTGGTATCGCAAGCTATATTCTCTACCTGGGTCTAACGGAAATCGGCGGAACCATCCGGACACTCATGCTGGGTAGTCCATTGGATATCGACACAGATTCTGTCATCGAGGCTTTATCAAACGTAGAAGGCGTTTTAGACCTTCACCACGTACATTTCTGGCAGATGGGTGAGCATGATGCCTCCCTCGACGCCCATGTGGTGGTCGAAATAAGTGCCTGGAATGAACTTGAAAAAGTCAAGGGTGGGATAAAACGAACTTTGGAAAACGAGTTCGGCATCACTCATTCAACATTGGAGTTTGAACATCCTGATCACAGTCACAAAGATGCCCATACTTATGGCCATGGCTAGCAGGGCTGCTGAAAAGGGTACCGTGTGGCAGATATGCTGCGAATGGCCGACATTCCACTCGGTTACGAGCACGCCATGCGAGACGTAATTGAACGCCACCAGGTCTGGGCCTACCTCATCGCTGTTGTTTTCGGACTGTCTGTGGATTGGACATCGTCCCTCGGTGACAGTGTGCCGGATTACTTAATCTGGGGGTTGCTCGGAGTTCTGCTCTACGCCACATTTACTCAAACACCGTTGACCCACCTGTCTGATATGTTCCGGGACCGTCGGTTCATGGGTGCCTTGCTCACCGGAAATTTTCTGGTCATGCCGGCGATCACTGCCTTGCTGATATTGGCGCTGCCGGACAATGACGCGCTGAAGTTGGGAGTGCTTCTGGTATTGCTGATGCCCTGTACCGACTGGTTTGTCACCTTCACTCACCTAGGCAAGGGGGACAGCACCCGAGCCATTGCGGCAACACCGGTTCTGCTGATTGCTCAACTGGGTCTTCTTCCACTTTACCTCTGGCTTTTCATGGGTAATCAGTTCGACGTGAATCTTGAGCTTGGGCGGCACCTCCTGCCGGCCTTTGGCGGGCTGATTATTGTCCCGCTTATCCTGGCATTTCTGACTGAAAAATGGGCCGAAAACTCCAGAAAAGCCATCGGGTTCATTCGCTTCATGGGTCTGATGCCGGTCCCTCTGCTGACAGTCGTACTGTTCATCATCTCAATGACACAGGTCAGCCAGATCGACAGTACCGGCTCACTTATCTGGCCCTTGATGATTCTGTTTCCGGCCTATCTTCTAGCTGCGGCTCTGGTTGGAAAGGCTCTGCGCCGGGTCTTTCGATTACCGGTAGAAACCGGTCGCACCGTCATCTTCAGC
This sequence comes from Marinobacter denitrificans, assembly GCF_008795955.1. Classification (GTDB taxonomy): domain Bacteria; phylum Pseudomonadota; class Gammaproteobacteria; order Pseudomonadales; family Oleiphilaceae; genus Marinobacter; species Marinobacter denitrificans. Next base: position 85,036 of record NZ_VMHN01000005.1, on the reverse strand, counting down.
CTAGGAACACGCAACTCCTTCGTGGTTTTACCTTTGGCACTGTCAATGCCAGAGGCCTGGGCTGTGGCCGTCGTGGTGATTGTTGTCCAGTCTTTGGTGGAACTGTTTGGAATGATGCTTTATCTGCGGTGGGTGCCCAGTCGGCTGCTACCGGACACCTGAAAAATCTGAAACCCGTAAACTCATCGAAAATAGGAACATCTCCCGTGCGAACCCGAACCCTGGTCATAAGTCTTATTCTTTTTTGTCTGGTTGTCTTTGCTGGTGCTTTTGTTATTTACGATGGCTCTCAGGGCACTAATGAGCCTGCTGTTGTTGAAAAAACGCCACTGGTGAGGGATTACTCTCCCGTTATTGGCCCTGAGGACGCGCCGGTAACCATTGTCGAGTTCTTCGACCCATCCTGCGAAGGTTGTCGCGCCATGCATCCCTATGTGAAACAGATTCAGGCTGCCTACCCGGACAACGTGCGTCTGGTACTGCGCTACGTATTGTTTCACAAAGGCTCGGAAGAGGCCGTCAGAATTCTGGAAACCGCCCGTGAACAGGGAATCTATGAACCGGTGCTTGACGCTGTTATGGAAGCACAGCCGAAATGGCACGATGATCCAAAGGTCACCGCAGCATGGGATGCGGCGGCGTCAGCCGGGCTTGACGTAGAAGCCGCCCGGGCCGGTATGAACTCACCCGAGATTGACGGCATTATTCAACAGGATGCTGCGGACGTTAAGGCGGTTGGAATTTCCGGAACCCCAACATTCTACGTTAACGGAGACATCTTGAGCCGCCTGGGGCCTCAGGAACTGTACGACCTGGTGACATCCAAGGTAGAGTCACTGGAATAACAACAAAACCGGCAACGCTATGTCACTGCTTGACTACCTTCTACCCTACGATTTCTCGCCGCTGACCGTGCTGAGCTACATGCTCGTGATGGGGTTCTATGGCGTCGGGCTAATTCGGATGCCGGATCAGGATCGGCCTGGCTCGCTACGGATTTTTGCGTTCACCCTGGGGGTGCTGATCTGTTATGCGGTGATGCAGACGCGCTTCGATTACTACGCGCAATACATGTTCTTCGTCCATCGGGGCCAGCATCTGATTCTTCATCACATCGGGCCTATCCTTATCGCCCTGTCCAATCCGTTGCCGGTCCTGCGGTTCTGGTTTGAAAAAATCCGCCCGGGCTGGAGGCGCGCGCTACGGCCTCTGGGTTGGGTTTATCAGGTTCTGCAACAGCCCTTTATCGCCCTTTTCCTATTTGTTGGGCTCATTTATTTCTGGCTGTGGCCATCGATCCATTTCGACGCCATGCTCAGCCGGGAGCTGTACTGGGTCATGAACTGGAGCATGTTGCTGGATGGTCTTCTCTTCTGGTGGTTGATCTTTGACCCAAGACCGCCGGCGATCACCTCATCGTTGGGGTATGGCAGACGCATGTTGGTTCTGGCTGCCGCGGGTGTGCTTCAGATGTTTCTTGGGGCGTGGATCGTGTTCTCACGTGACATGGTCTATGACGTTTACGAAGTCTGTGGCAGGGCCTGGCCGCTGGATCCAGAAGTCGACCAGCTTCTGGGCGGCATGCTGACCTATATTCCTCCGGCCATGATGAGCATTCTTGGCATTCTTCTGATGCTCCGGCGAGCCATGCATCAGGACGGAAAATATACCAACCAATCCAAACAACTTGAGGAAACAGCGTCATGAGAACTCGCTTCTGGCGACAGCGCACCAACATCATATCGGCGACCTTAACGCTGATAGCATCCCTATTGCTGACTGGTTGCTTTGGCAATGACGAGGAAGACTGGAACGGTAAAAACATCAGTGGCTTGATGCCTGAGCTGGAATTCGACCTGATCAATAGCCAGGGCAAGTCTGTATCTGGCGATGATTACAGTGGCCGCGTGAGAATGCTGTTTTTCGGGTTCACCTCGTGCCCCGATGTTTGCCCGACCGCCCTGCAAAAACTCAATCAGGTAACCAGTGGCCTGGACCCCGAGCTTCAGGATGAAGTACTCACTTTGTTCGTGAGTGTCGATCCGAAACGTGACACGCCCGAGCGCCTCGCAAAATACGTGGATTTCTTCGGTGACAATATTGTAGGGCTCACTGGAAAAGAACCCCAGCTTCGCCAACTGGCTAAACGATATCGGACAACCTTCGGATATGAAGAGCCCGGCCCCGACGGAAATTATGCCGTGTCACACAGCAGCGCAATCTATGTATTTGATCGTGAGGGCGATCCCCGACTGTTAATGAGATCTGATCTAAGCGCCGAGGAGATTCGACATGATCTCGTTGCTCTTATTCAGGAGGATTCCTGAGTTAACGAAGCTTGCCATTGGAAAGTAATGCCTAGCTGCTGCGGAATACGGCAGCAGCCCTTGACTCAAGATTTGATTGTCGGACGCTTATGTTCATCTTTTGCCGGGCTTCACATATCCAGCTTTTTTGGCCTTTGGAAAGCTGGGGGCAGGTCAATCGGGGTAAACATCGGCTTAGCCCATTATCGCTAACTCTATACCGGAATTAGTTGGCGCCTGAAAGTTGCTCCATCAACCATGATGAATCAAAGGCCAATGACGAGCTTGGAACCTTCGGGGGGGAGAACGAAGGCCTGACTCGAATGTTCGCTTTTGTTTAACAGCAAATGAATGAGCAGCACCAGATCGCCTGCCAGGGAATAGAACACAAACCCTCCGGTGGTCAGATCGGCCAAATCGCGACCAGTTCTCAGAGCAACCGAACGCGAGCCGGTACTGTGCTCGTTTAAGTCGCGCTCACCTGCCGGTGTCCCCTGCAAACAGAAAATAAGAATGGTCCCATCATGCTAATGCCTTCGAGTCGTATCCTCACACTGCTTTTTCTGCTGTTTGTCGTTCCTACATCCTGGTCACAGTCGGCAAACGACGCTCCATATAGTACCGACCTGGCGAACGCCCTGAAGGAAAGCGAGAGGCACAATGATATCTGGTTTGCAGGATGGACCGCCTTCTATTCCACGTCCATCGCTCTCAACGGTTACCTGGCCAGTGAGGCCGATGAGGAGGGGGATCGATACGATGCCCGCGTTAGCACCATCACGTCCTCGTTGGGTCTGGCAGGTACGCTTTGGGCATATTACGGCGATCCGCTGGACTATGCAGGTGCGAAAAGCCAGCTAGTCAACAACGGCAACCTGGAACCGGCACGAACCATTGCCGGGCGACAACAATACATCCAAAGCTGGGAAAACCGTGTGCCCGGCTTAATCGTCAACACCCTGGCAGGGTTGGCCATTGGGGTGAGTGATGACCGTCCGCGCGACGGCGCACTTAGATTTGCCGTGGGTATGCTGGTCAACGAGGCCCGTATCCGAACCCGGCCTACCCGTGTGAGGGACCAGATGCAGGGCTGGGAAAGCGCCTCGATACGCCTCGACCGGCACTCCGCGCTACGCATTGCCTACAACTGGCACCTGACGGGACGGGGCGTGATTTTCCGGGCGCGATTCTGATTGTTTTATGGACGGTCTTGCGCGGAGCTGGACTTGTCCCGGCCGTTTTCAGCCCGGTAATGCCAAGAAAATTAAGGAGAGGTGTCGCCTTAGGGAGAGCATGGCGTGGGATGGACATGCCCATACGTGTACAAATATTAGGCAGTGTCAGGAAGCGATAATCGGGTGTAATTTTAGGGAGCGGGCCTACTGCTGCCCCCAAACTCGTTAGCAAGGAAGGAGCTAATTATGAAAGCACTTACCTGGCACGGCACACATGACGTACGCGTGGAAAACGTCGCAGACCCTGAAATCCAGGAACCGCGCGACGCTCTTATCAAGATTACAGCCACCGCTATCTGCGGCTCGGACCTCCATCTGTACAACGGCTTGATGGGCGGCATGCAGGAGGGGGATGTGCTCGGCCACGAGTTCATGGGCGAGGTCGTGGAAACCGGTAGCGAGGTACCAAACCTCAACAAGGGGGACCGCGTGGTGGTGCCCTTCACGATTGCGTGCGGCAGCTGTTTCTTCTGTAACCAGAGCCTGTACTCGCTGTGCGATAACTCCAATCCCAACGCGGATATGGCCGCCGAACAACTGGGCCATTCGCCCTCCGCCTTATTCGGCTATTCGCACATGCTCGGCGGCATCCCCGGAGGGCAGGCCGAGTATGTCCGCGTCCCTTACGCTGACGTTGGCCCGCTCAAGGTCGAATCCGACTACTCCGACGAACAATTATTGTTCTTGTCGGACATTTATCCCACTGGCTATATGGCGGCGATAAACGCCGACATCGTGCCCGGCGACACCGTAGCTGTCTGGGGCTGTGGCCCGGTAGCGCAGTTCGCTATTCGCAGCGCCTGGATGCTGGGCGCCGGACGGGTGGTAGCCATCGACCGGGTGCCCGAGCGTCTGAAGTTGGCGGAAGAAAAAGGCGGCGCCGAAGTTATCAACTTCGAAAAAGACAATGTCTATGAAAAACTGTTAGAGATGACCAAGGGCTACGGCCCGGATCGCTGCATTGACGCAGTAGGCGCAGAGGCACACGGCGCCGGCGATCCAGAGGCCGAACGTCGTGATCCCGACTCAGGCGAGGCCAATCATCCACTTGCCATCAATGAAATGATTCGTTGCTGCCGCAAGGGGGGGCACCTGTCCCTCCCGGGGGTCTACACCGCTCCGGTGGACGGATTCATGCTCAATGCGCTCATGAATAAAAGTCTGTCGGTAAAAAGTGGCCAAACCCATATGCAGCAGTATATGCCGCCGCTGCTTAAGACAATTGAACAGGGCTTGATAGACCCCTCGTTCATTATTACCCACCGGGAAAAGCTGACAGACGCAGCGGGTGCCTACGAGCGTTTCAACACCAAGTCCGATGGCTGCATTAAAGTGGTCATGACTCCGTGATGCCACAACGACAACTGTCGAAGACGACGCGGGGGCGTGTTGACGCCCTTGCTCTGCTGCCTCTCATAATGGTTTTAGGCGGCTGCACAGGCTCTGAGACGTCCGAACCTGATATTGAAGCTGCAGGGCAGGAGGAATCCACCAAGACCAACGTGCTTGAAGCCGGCTACCCGGCCTATCCCTGGCGTTGAAGATAAGAACCCTGCCCCGCCTGATTCTCACTCCGGCTCAAAGGGCAATTGACGCTTGTGCCCGGTACGTCGGTAGCCATCCACGATCGTATCGAAAACGCGCTCGGAAACCTCCCGGTTCTCCAGGAAGGCGTCAATCTCCTGATACGTGACGCCAAGCGCCTCATGGTCGGGCTTCTGCGGCGCGAGCGACTCGAGATCGGCGGTGGGCAGCTTATCCACCAGCGATTCCGCTGCGCCAAGCTGCTGGCCCAGCAGGCGCACCTGGCTCTTGTTCAAACCAGTGAGGGGGGCAACATCGCAGGCCCCGTCACCATACTTGGTGAAGAAGCCCATCAGCGCTTCGGCAGCCTGGTCAGCGCCAACCACCAGACCACCGCGCGTCCCGGCCACGGCATACTGGGCCACCATCCGCTGGCGTGCCTTGATGTTCCCCAACACGAAGTCGCGTTGGCTGGCGTCATCGAACGACAGCCCGCCACTTTCCAGCGACTCCAATAACGCATCGCTTGCACTTTTGATATTCACATCAAGCACTTCGTCAGGCTGGATAAACTGCAGTGCCCTGTCTGCATCGTCGGCGTCCTTCTGTTCGCCATAGGGCAGGCGCATGGCCACGAAGCGGGCCTGTTCGCCCTGGTCACGCAACTGGTTCACGGCCAGCTGCGCCAGGCGCCCCGCCACGGTGGAGTCGATGCCGCCGCTGATGCCCAGTACCAGGGTCTTCTGACCACTTTCCTGCATGGCCCGGCACAGGAAGTCACAGCGGCGCCTGATTTCGTGCTGAGCATCGATTTCGGGCCGGGCTTGCAGCTGCGCCACAATGGCACGCTGAATCGCCTTTCGCCGGTATCCCGCATCTGCATTCGCTCGGGTTTCGAGACACAACCGATGATAGTGGGGCAGACGTTCCAGCGCATAGTGGGCGGCAGCCAGTCGTACTTCATTGCGCTCGCCGTCGAAGCGGCGGGTCTCGCAGTAAAGGTGATGGTCGCCTTCGTGGCGAAACGCCCACGCAAAACAGACGGTGCCGATGGGCGTATCGTCATCGCCGGGGTTGGGGCCGGCGATACCCGTGTTGGCCAGAGCCACGTCGGCGCCGTTGTTCTCCAGCGCCCCACACGCCATCTCGCCACATACTGCCTCACTGGTCAGGCCGTAACGCTCGATGGTGTCGTAGCGGACACCGAGGTAGCGGTGCTTGGATTGAGGCGAATAGACCCCGAGGCCAGAGTCGATACTCTGGCCACTGCCCGGCACCCTTGCGAGCTCCGAAAAGATGAGGCCGGCGGTGCAGGATTCGGCGGTCGCAAGCCTCAGTTCATTGTCGACCAGATAATCCGTGATGCGTTTCAGCAGTTCCATTTTTCATCTCCTTGTGCCGACTGGTCCTTGCATTCCACTTCCAGTAAGACATCCCTGATATTTTCCCGAGGATGGTTGAGGATATATATAACTGCCACTGGGCTTGACCGCAAAAATTCATTTGAGAGTGAAATAACAGTTCAATTGAACTATAAAGAAAGAGCTGAATACGGAAACCGCTACCCTGACAATCAACAAGAAAAGGAAGGACGCCTATGAAACCTGTCAGAAGATTTCCTGTAAGCCCTGCGCGGCTATGGATAGCAGTATCGCTGCTCCCGGTTCTGACCCTGGGCATGAACAACGCCCTGGCTAACTGCGAAAGGGGCGCTCTGGACGCCATGTACTGTGACGAAGATGGCGACCTCGTTGCAGATCGCCCGGACGACAAGGCGGAGTTGGTCAATCCAGACACACTGATTTTTGCCTACACGCCGGTAGAAGACCCCGCGATCTATTCGGATATCTGGCAGCCCTTTATCGAACACCTCGAAGAAGTCACCGGCCGGGACGTTCGCTTTTTCGCTGTTCAGTCCAATGCAGCCCAGGTAGAAGCCATGCGTAGCGGCCGCCTACACGTCGCAGGCTTTTCTACCGGCCCCACACCATTTGCCGTTAATCTCGCCGGAGCGGTTCCCTTCGCTTTAATGGGTTCGGATGAGGGGCAGTTCGGCTACACGCTGCAGGTCTATACTCAGCAAGACTCGGACATCAAGGAAATGCCAGACCTGAAAGGCAAGCGCGTAGCCCACACCTCGCCGACATCCAACTCAGGCAATCAGGCGCCAAGAGCACTTTTCCCCGACCTGGGCGTGGTACCGGATGAGGATTACAAGGTGATCTATTCCGGCAGCCATGATCAGTCCATGCTGGGTGTTGTGGCCGGAGACTACGACGCCGCGCCCGTAGCCTCTGAGGTCGTTGAACGCATGGCAGACCGGGGCCTCTACGACGAAGACGATGTACGAATTGTGTGGGAATCCGATCGCTTCCCCACCACTTCCTACAACTACGCTTACAACCTGCACCCTGACCTGGTCGATAAAATCAAGGAAGCCTTCTATTCCTTCAAGTTCGAAGGGACAGAACTCGGCAAGGAATTCGATGGCGTAGAAACCTTTATTCCCATCAATTACAAAGAGCACTGGAAAGTTATCCGGGCCATCCAGTCTGCCAATGGCGTGGAATACACTCCGGACAATCTGCAGTAACGTCGACCTCTTGCCGGTGCAGTCAGCCCTGGCTGTGCCGGCAAGCATTCCGTTCATTTCCGCAGGTGCAAGACTCCTATGCTTGAAATTTCCAACCTGGTTAAACGTTACGGTAGCGATGCGCCGGTATTGAAGGGCCTGGATCTGGTCGTGGAAGGCAATACCGTGGTTTCTGTCGTCGGGGCATCTGGTGCTGGCAAGAGCACAATGCTGCGGTGCATCAATCGTCTGGTAGAACCCACCTCTGGCTCCATCCAGCTGAACGGTCGGGAGCTGGTCAACCTCCGGGGGGCCAACCTGCGACACGCCCGTCGAAAAATCGGCATGGTATTCCAGGGGTTCAACCTGATTGACCGCCTGACGGTCATGGAAAATGTGCTGGCGGGCCGCCTTGGCTATGTTTCCCTTTACCAGGCCATGACCAGAAAATTTCCCCAGACCGACATAGATCGCGCCTTCCACCTGATGGACCGTGTCGGCATTGCTCATTACGCAAACAAGCGAGCGGACGAACTCTCCGGCGGCGAACGCCAGCGCGTAGGCGTAGTCCGGGCTCTGATGCAGGAGCCTGAAATCCTGCTTGCCGATGAGCCAACCGCATCCCTTGACCCAAAGACATCCGAACAGATCATGGTGCTGTTACAAAGCCTCGCCTCCGAACTCTCCCTGCCGGTGCTGATCAACATTCACAACGTCTCCCAGGCCAGAACCTACACCGATCGAATTGTGGGTCTGCGCAACGGCCAGATGATTTTTGACGGCACGCCTGGCGAGTTCAACCAGGAGGCGCTCGATGCCATCTACGGAGGCATCGAGGCTCCCGATGAAACCGGAGGCGAGGAACAGCCCACGGAGGAGGCGCAGACGCCATGAAGGAGACAAAATCGGGCGCCGACCCGCTTACCGGGCAGAAATGGAAAAAACCGCCCTTCATCGCCAGCCCCTGGCTCAGATACGGTCTGCTGGTCGCGGTGGTGGTTTATCTGTACTGGACCTTCAACACACTGCCATTCAACTGGGACCGGATCGCCGAGGGCCTGCCGCGGGCCGCCCGTATATTCGGCGGAGCGTTTCCTCCTAGCTTTGAGCGGGGCGAATTGATGTGGACAGGCTTCAAGGAGAGCTTTCAGATTGCCTTTCTGGCCACTCTTCTTGGCGTCATTCTATCCATACCCATAGCCCTGATGGCGGCTAAAAACCTTGCGCCCTTACCGATTTACCTTCTTGGGCGCGGCCTCATCATTCTGTCCCGCAGCTTCCACCCGGTGATTGTCGCCATCCTGTTCGTGGCGGCGGTCGGGTTTGGCCCCCTTGCCGGCATTCTGACGCTGATACTCTACTCCATCGGGTTCGTTGCCAAGCTCCTGGCCGAAAAGGTGGAGGAAATCGACTGGGGCCAGATGGAAGCCATGCGGGCGGCGGGCGCCGGCTTCTTCAAGACCCTGATTTATGCCGTCTTTCCACAGATACTGCCACGCCAGATCGGTCTTTCGATGTATCAGCTGGACAGTAACCTGAGGGCCTCGGCCGTTGTAGGTATTGTCGGCGCAGGCGGTATTGGCTCAACCCTGATGAATGCATTCGGCCGTTACGATTACGACTTCGCCTTTGCAATCCTGATTCTCATCGTCGGTGTGATTCTTGTCAGCGAAGGGATCAGCGGATGGGTGAGGAAGAAAATATGGTAGAGCAGACCGCAGAATTGACCGCCCGCCCCTGGACCCGATACAGCAGAAAAGAGCGCTGGATTCGGTTCGCGATCTATTTTGTCACGCTCTTCGCGGTGGTCTGGGCCATAAGGGACATTGATATTTTCTGGCCCTGGGTGTGGGACGCACCTACCCAGATCCAGAACCTGGGCAGCCGCATGTGGCCCCCTGAGTTTGAGGCCTGGTCGGCCATCCTCAATGCCATGCTGGAAACCGTGCACATAGCCACGCTTTCCACCATGCTCACCATCTTCATCGCCCTTCCTGTGTCCTATATAGCGGCCCAGAACACCACGCCAAACCGGCTGACCCTCTGGATCGGCCGTTTTATCCTGGTGTCCAGCCGCTCGGTAAACACCATTATCTGGGCGTTACTGTTTGTGGCCATCTTCGGCCCGGGCGTACTTGCGGGAATCCTGGCGGTGATGTTCCGGTCGGTGGGGTTCATCGGGAAGCTCATGGGTGAAGCCATAGAAGAAATCGACCGGCGCCCCGTGGAAGCCATGGAAGCTACCGGAGCCTCCCGGATGAAAGTCGTCCTGTTCGGGATTGTGCCCCAGGTCATGCCGGCGTTCTTTGCCATCGTCATCCTGCGCTGGGACATCAATATCCGCGAGTCCACTGTACTGGGGCTGGTCGGGGCCGGCGGTATCGGCGTTCTTCTCCAGGGGTCCATTGATACCTTCGCCTGGCAGACGGTAGCAACCATACTGCTGGCCATCATTGGTCTGGTGCTGCTGGGGGAAGCCCTGACGAGCATGCTGCGCAAGAAGGTACTGTAAACCGTGATGTTGATGAGCAAAGCCCATGCATGATTTTGATTTCCAGAATGCCAGATATCTGTTTACGGATGTGGATGACACTCTGACCACCGACGGCCGCTTGCACCCCGAAACCTACAGTGCCCTGTGGCGACTGGCAGATGCCGGTATTGTCATAATCCCGGTAACCGGCGGCTGTGCGGGCTGGTGCGACCAGATCATAAGGACCTGGCCCGTGCAGGCGGTTATAGGCGAAGGTGGCAGCTTCTATTTTTCACGTACCGAAAACGGCTCGGTCGACTGTCGATACTGGGCGGACCGTGAAAGCCATCAGGCAGACCGGCTTGCCATTATCGAGGCCATAAGCTCTCTGAATCCTGAGCTGAACATCACCCTGTCGAAGGATCACCACTTCCGGCTGGTGGACGTTGCCATCGACTACAATCAGGACTGCCGGCTGCCGGATGGTCAGGTGCGAGAGGTCATGCAGGAACTGCTCAACCAGGGTTTCCGGGTAAAAAAAAGCTCCATTCACATCAACGTCGCCCAGGGAACCTTTGACAAGTGCGCCATGGCCCGGCGCATGGCCGCCGAGCTTTTTAACCTCTCGACGGAGGAACTGAAGGACCAGTCTGTTTTCATAGGTGACGCGCCCAATGATGAAAGCATGTTTGCTTTTTTCCCCCAGAGCGTAGGGGTTGCCAACATAACCCCACACCTTGATCAACTGACATTCCGGCCCGCCTATGTCACCAGGGGCCGCTGCGGAGCGGGGTTTGTCGAGCTTGCGGACCAGTGGCTCGCCAGGATTGCTTTACCACAATGAAACTCACGAAACGCCAGACCCTGATTCTCGAACAGGTGCGACGCGATAACCATGTCGAGGTAGAGGACATCGCCCGGCAGTTCCGGGTAACGTCACAGACCATCCGCAAGGACATCAACCGGCTCTGCGAACTGGGGCTTCTGAGAAGACGCTACGGGGGTGTAAGCCTGCCCTCTTCCATGACCAATGTATCGGTCATGTCCCGCCGGGGGCTGAACCAGTTTGCCAAACAGGCCATGGCGGCGAGATTAGCAAATCATATTCCCGAAAACTCTTCGGTTTTTCTGGGCGTGGGCAGCACTATGGAATTTGTGGCCCGGGAGCTTTCGGCCCATGGCAGCCTGCAGGTGTTTACCAACAACCTGAGCGTTGTCTCTGCCCTGAGCGGCAACCCGGGTATCGACGTGATTGTTTCCCGGGGCAGCTTGCGGCACTACGATCTGGATCTGGTCGGCCACCAGACCGTGGCGTTTTTTAATGATTTCCGAACGGATTTCGGGGTAATTGGAACAGGGAGTCTGGATTCTGCCGATGGGCTGATGGATTTCGACCCGAGGGAGGCCGAGATAAGCCAGGCGATTCTGGCAAACTCAAGGCAAAGAATTCTGGTGGCAGATCAAAGCAAATGGGAGCTAACGGCGTCAGTAAAAGTGGCGCCTTTCTCCGGGATTGATCTTTTTATTACGGACTCCATCCCGAAGGACAAACGCCCCGTGCTTCCTGACTCGCTGAAAATAATTCGGACCCCGTAATGCTGAGCCCGGGTTCCCCGGACCAGAGCAAGCAGCTGGAGGAAAAGCCGGGAACGCAGTTATTTGATCGCAGCAACCAGAGCGAGGGTATCTCCATGGAAATGGGCCTGAAAATGAGCGATTTTGAGTACCAAAGCGGTTTTCGCAATCAATTCGCCACCGAGGCCCTGCCCGGGGCGCTACCAGAGGGGCAGAACGCGCCCCAGCGCTGCCCCTATGGCCTCTATGCCGAGCAGTTCAGTGGCAGCGCTTTTACGGCGCCGCGCAGCCATAACCTGCGCAGCTGGCTATACCGCATCCGCCCCTCGGCCGCGCAGTCGGCCTACCGTCCGCTTGAGGTGGGGCAGTTATCCACGGCACCGGAATCGGAGGTAGCAGCAGACCCGAACCAGATGCGCTGGGATCCGCTGCCGATGCCGCAGGGGGCTACCAACTTCATCGACGGCCTGTTCACCATGGCCACCAACGGTGACGCCGGCACCCAGATCGGCTGCGGGGTTCACCTCTACACGCTCAACGCCGACATGACCGACAGTTTCTTCTACGACGCCGACGGCGAACTGCTGGTGGTGCCCCAACTGGGTACTCTGGTGCTGCGCACCGAACAGGGTCTGCTCGAGGTCGCCCCAGGCGAGGTCGCCGTGCTGCCGCGCGGCCTCAAGTTCCAGGTTCGCCGCACGGCCGGTACCGACGCCGCCCGCGGCTATATCTGCGAGAACTACGCCAGCCCCTTCGAACTGCCCGGGCTGGGGCCGATCGGCGCCAATGGCTTGGCCAACCCGCGCGACTTTCTCACTCCCACGGCCTACTACGAAGACACCCAGGGCGAGTTCGAGCTCATCGCCAAGTTTGGCGGCAAGCTCTGGGCGGCCGAGCTTGATCACTCGCCGCTGGACGTGGTTGCGTGGCACGGCAACTACGCGCCCTACAAATACGATCTGGCGCGGTTCAACACCATCAACACGGTGAGCTTCGACCACCCGGACCCATCAATCTTCACCGTCCTGACCTCGCCCTCGGACACCGCAGGCATGGCCAATATCGACTTCGTTATTTTTCCTCCGCGCTGGATGGTGGCTGAGCACACCTTCCGACCGCCCTACTTCCACCGCAACATCATGAGCGAGTACATGGGCCTGATCCACGGCACCTACGATGCCAGGGCCGAAGGCTTCGTGCCCGGGGGCTCCAGCCTGCACAATTGCATGTCGCCCCACGGGCCCGACGCAAATACCTTCGACAAGGCTTCCTCCGAGGAGCTCATGCCGCAATATCAGGGGAATACGCTAGCCTTCATGTTCGAGAGCCGCTACGTATTCAACCCTACCCCGTCGGCGCTGTCCGCCGGTTTCCGCCAGCGTGACTACGTGGATGTGTGGCATGGGCTACACTCACACTTCAAGCCAGACGCGCGCTAAACGACACAAAGGATTCCGGCTATGAAACTTGCAACACTCAAGACCGATACCCGGGACGGGCAGTTGATCGTGGTCTCCCGGGATCATGCCCGTGCCGCCAGAGTGCCGCAGATCGCCCCCACCTTGCAGGCTGCCCTCGAAGATTGGGACACCCTCGTGCCGCGCCTCGAGAAGGTCTACCACGCTCTCAGTGAGGGCAAAGCGGAAGGAGCCTTCGAACTGGATCTCAAAGCCCTGCACTCGCCGCTGCCACGGGCCTATCAATGGGCCGACGGCTCCGCCTATCTCAATCACGTGCAGCTGGTGCGCCAGGCCCGCGGTGCAGAGATGCCAGAAACCTTCTGGACCGACCCACTCATGTACCAGGGCGCCTCCGATCGTTTCATCGGGCCCTACGACCCGATGGAAGCCGCCAGCGAGGACTGGGGCATCGATTTCGAAGGCGAGATTGCCGTAGTCACCGATGATGTGCCCATGGGGGTGAGCCCCGAGCAGGCCGCCGGGCACATCAAACTGCTGATGCTGGTCAACGATGTGAGCCTGCGTGGCCTGATCCCGGGCGAGCTGGCCAAGGGCTTCGGCTTTTTTCAGTCCAAGCCGGCCTCCAGCTTCTCACCGATTGCGGTTACCCCGGATGAGCTGGGCGTCGCCTGGCAGGAAGGGCGCGTGCATCTGCCGCTGACGGTACATCTGAACGGTGAAAAGTTCGGTGAGCCCCAGGCCGGGCCGGACATGATCTTCAGCTTCCCGCAGCTGGTCGCCCATGCCGCCAAGACCCGCTACCTCGGGGCCGGGGCCATCGTAGGCTCGGGCACGGTGTCTAACCCGGACACTGAGGGCGGCCCGGGCAGACCGGTGGCCGACGGCGGAGTCGGTTACAGCTGCCTGGCGGAGATACGTATGGTGGAAAAGATCCTCCACGGCGAGATCAAGAGCCCGTTCATGCGTTTTGGCGATCGGGTGCGCATCGAGATGTTCGATGGCGAGGGCAAGAGCATCTTCGGCGCCATCGACCAGGAGGTGGTGCGCTACGAGGGGGCGTCATGAAGCTGTACGGCTACTACCGCTCGTCGACCTCCTACCGGGTGCGGATCGCGCTCAATCTCAAGGAGCTGGACTACCAGCAGCAGCCGGTGAACCTGCTCCAGGGCGAGCACCGCGAAGGACCCTACCGGCAATTGAACCCACAGTGCCTGGTGCCTGCCCTGGAGACTGACAAGGGCGAACAGCTAACCCAGTCGCTGGCGATCTGCGAATACCTGGAGGAACGTTACCCCGAGCCGTCGCTGCTGCCAGCGAGCGCCGTTGACCGCGCGCGTGTCCGGGCTATTGCAGGCCTGCTGGCGATCGAGATTCATCCGCTCAACAACCTGCGGGTGCTCAAGTATCTTACCGGAGAACTGGGTATCAACGAGGAGACCAAACTCGGCTGGTATCGCCACTGGATCGCCGAGGGCTTCGATGCGCTGGAGGCAATGCTCGCCGGTGACCCACGCACCGGCCGCTATTGTCACGGCGACCAGCCGGGGCTGGCGGACGTCTGCCTGGTGCCGCAGGTCTACAACGCCGAGCGCTTTGGCTGCGACCTTGAATCGTATCCCACTATCCGGCGCATCCACACCGCCTGTAACGAACTGCCAACTTTCGCTCGTGCCCATCCGGACCAACAACCGGATGCCGTCTGAGGCGCGCGGGAGCACGGCGAACCTGCCGCGCGCCGGATTTTCGACCCGTCCCTATCTTGCAGAGGGAGAGTCTTGCAGAGGGAGAGTTTGACTCGAGCTTATCCTCCTGTTTCAAGCACTCCGCGGCGGATCTGGTCTTTCTCGATTGACTCAAAGAGCGCTTTGAAATTCCCCTCGCCGAAACCGTCATCCCCTTTGCGCTGGATAAACTCAAAAAACACCGGGCCTAACTGTGCTTTAGAAAAAATTTGTACCAATAAACGTTTGTTGCCATCCGTTGTACCGTCCAATAACAGGCCCCGGGCCTTAAGCTCTTCCACCGGCTCGCCATGATTCGGCAGACGCTCCTCAAGCATCTCGTAATAGGTATCCGGCGGCGGATCCATGAACGGTACCCCCAGGGCCTTCAACTTATCCCAGGTGTCAATCAGGTCGTCGCTGAGGAAGGCCACATGCTGTATTCCTTCACCTTTGAATTCCAGCAGGAACTCTTCGATCTGTCCCGCCCCCCTGGATGACTCCTCATTCAAGGGGATACGAATCATACCGTCGGGGGCTGTCATTGCCTTCGAGGTAAGCCCTGTATACTCGCCCTTGATGTCGAAAAACCGCATCTCCCGGAAGTTGAAGAGGCGTTCGTAGAACTCGGCCCAGTAATTCATTCTTCCGCGGTACACATTATGCGTCAGGTGATCGATAAGCTTCAGCCCTGCACCTTCAGGGTATCGATCCTCGACCAGATATTCGAAGTCGATATCGTAAATGGACCCCTTGTCACCGTAGCGATCGATCAGATAAAGCGGCGCACCGCCAATTCCTTTAATTGCGGGCAAGCGCAATTCCATAGGGCCAGTTGGAATTTCAATAGGCTCGGCTCCGAGTTCAAGGGCCCGGTCAAAGGCTTGGTGAGCATCCCGGACACGAAACGCCATGCCACATGCACAAGGGCCATGCTCGTTAGCAAAATAGCGCGCCGGACCAGTAGTCTCGCGATTGATAATAATGTTGATGCCATTCTGGCGATAAAGAAGCACATCTTTAGAACGGTGCCGGGCGACTTTAACGAAACCCATTGACTCAAAAATAGGCTCAAGCACACCCGGGATTGGTGAAGCAAACTCAACGAACTCGAAGCCATCAAGACCCATGGGATTTTTTAAAAGATCAGTCACTGTAATACCTCCAACATATTAGATATTTTTGCTATGCCTTAATCGTTAGGAGGCGGCGCGCAGGATACTCCTCGTATACTGCGCGCCAGGTGACTACCCATGATTAGCTTGGGAATCGCAGGAGTTATTGTAGTCGTAGCTTTTCCCTTCCTGGGTTTTTCCCGCCGATGGAGATATTCCATAACTTGCGAAAATCTTGTCTGAATTGAGTAATATTCAAGTTAGTGGATATTCACCTCCTTGTCCACGCACCCAGGCCGCCCGAACCGTTTCCGAAGCCACCCCGGCCAGAAGCCCGAAAAACGGGTCGGCCCAGACGGTAACCAGTGCGGTTATGGCGATGACGGGCCAGCAGGACGGTTTGGCGGTCCGGAGGCGCCTGGACAAAGCAAGCTCAACTGCCGCCACAAACAACAAGGCTCCGAGGCCAGCCATGGGAATGGCCGCAACAACGGACAGGCCGCCCGGTAGGAAGGCGACCATCAGCAAACCCGTTCCCATTACAACGGGCGCCAGGCCAGTGCGGGCACCGAAGCGATAGTGCGCCGCCACCCCACCCGCTCCATGGCACATGGGCAAGGCGCCAAACGGCACCATAAAGAGATTGGCCAGGCCGGTGGATACCGACAGCCGGGCCGGGGTCACGCGGTGCGATGGCTCGCCGAAGTAATCCTCAACCACCAGTGCCGTCAGTACGATGGCGTTGGTCAGCGTGAGGGCCAGCTGGGGTAACACCAGCGTGGAGATCGCCTGTTGCCAATCGTCTATGCCCGGTAACTCAGGCAATGAAAGTACCACCGGATCCACCACAGAAAACGTCAGTCCCGGTGCACCCAGTACCGCACCGATTGCGACCGATGCAACAAGCCCTATCAGCGCCGCTGGCCAGGTCGGCAACATTTTCAGGGTAATCCCCAACAACACCAGCGTGAACGCGCCCAGCGGAAGGGAAGTGGCCATCAACCCCATACTCATGCTGGCCAGCATCAACCCCAGCCCCAGCTGGAGACCGCTCAATACCGACCTGGGTATGAGGCGGGCTGCCCCGTTAATCCAGCCCGTCGCGCCCAGTACCAACAGTATCGCCCCGATCAGCACGCCACTGGCGACCAGGCTCTGGGAACTCACCTGGGTAGTCAGCAACAACGCCGCAACCGCTTTCATGGGCTGTACTGGTACGGGCAGACGGTAATACAGCCCCGTGGCGATGTAGAAAACGGCAAAACCCACCAGAACGGGTATCGGTGCCAACCCCGCCACCCCGATAGCCCCCAGACCCAGTGGAATCAGGGTACCAATGTCACCGAGCGCTCCACTGGCATCCCTTACCAGGTTTTTTGGTACTGAAGGCATGATTGATCCGCCTGTTTGTTGTTATTGGGGCTGTTCAAGCGTTATACACAACTTGGCCCAGTTCACTGATGTCGTAACCACCCAGCGCCTCGGCACGATGGACAAAGCGCTCAGTACCTGCGAACGCCAGCAGACGCTGGATTGCCGGCTCGAAGTAGTGGCGCCGGCGCATCGCCAGGTCAAAGCGTTCTTGCTGCAAAGGAATAAACGCCAGGCCCTGGCGCCGCGCCGCAGCTTCGATTCCCACGCCAACATCTGCTTCGCCCTGGCGAATGGCCAACGCGAGATCGTCCTCACTGAGCGACGGATGAGCAGCCCATATAAGGTGCCTGGCATCGATCCGGTGACGCGTGAGCAGGCTCTGCAACAAATGGCTGACGCCGGCATCGGGTTGGCGATGCGCAATACGTATGCCGGTACGGGCGATATCCTCAAGTTGTTCAAGTTGATGAGGATTATCCGCAGCCAGAAGAAGTCCCTGCTGGCGTTTGGCCCACCGGATCAGTACCAGGTCGCGCATCCCGCTCAACCCCAGCGTGGCGGGGTCGTTATAACGCTGGGTTTCGGCATGCCAGATATGCATCCCGGCGAGCATCGCCCGCCCTGCGATTAATCGCTGGACGCCATCGCCGCTTCCCTGACACAACAAAGCCAGTTCTGCGTTGCTCTCCTTTACGGCCCATTCCAATAACGGATCCTGACTGCCCGCCAGCACCGGCGGGATCGGGGAGCTGACGGCGTCGTCACCTTCCAGGTGGTTCATCAACCACAGATCTATACGCTGGCGTGGAAACAATAGCTTTCCCGTTACCCGCACACAGGGAATAACGCCCTGGCTGACCAGATCGTAGACTTTGCGCTCTTTCAGACGCAAATACTCGGCGGCTTCGGCCGTGGTGAGGTAAGTAGGAAGGGGCATCGTCTATCCTGCTGTCCGAAAAAGCGTAAGACTGTTTTCAGCTGCATATTTTTCAGCAAGCTGTGCAAAGCGTAGTCATAAACGCCACGATGCTCAATATCAAGGAGACGCAGCCGTGGAAAATAATAATGCGTTTTATGTGGCGCTGTCGCTATTGTTGGATTTCGACGCTTCGCTCGTTCAGATCGTGGCGCTGTCGCTGCAGGTTTCGATTCTCGCGGTACTGATCGCGGCCGTGCTGGGGTTTCCCCTCGGCGCGGCGGTCGCGCTGTGGCGCTTCCCGGGCCGCGGCGGGGTGATTGTTCTGCTCAACGCCCTGATGGGACTGCCTCCGGTGGTGGCCGGGCTCATGGTGTATTTGCTGCTCTCGCGTGCCGGTCCGCTGGGTGACTGGGGGCTGCTGTTTACACCGGGGGCAATGGTCATTGCGCAGGTGGTGCTGGTGTTACCGATCCTGGCCGCACTGTCACGTCAGAAGGTAGAAGAGTTGCTGGGTGAATACCGCGAACAGTTCGTTTCGCTGGGTATGTCACGCCCACGCATGATGCCCACCCTGTTGTGGGATGCCCGTTTTGCGCTGTTGACCATCCTGCTTGCCGGATTTGGCCGCGCCAGCGCCGAAGTGGGCGCGGTGATGATGGTGGGGGGCAATATTGATGGAGTCACACGGGTAATGACGACCGCCATTGTGCTGGAAACCGGCAAAGGCAACCTGCCCCTCGCGCTGGGGCTGGGCATTGTGCTGCTGATGCTGGTCATGCTGATTAACGCAGGCGTCTATCTCGTGGGCGAACTGACCAGAAGGCGGACAGGATGAGCTCATTCAACCGCCCCCTCCTCGCCTCATCCGCCCTTATCCCGGCACCGACGCTGTGCTTTGAAGAGGTCAGCTTCAGCCAAGAGGACAAGCTACTGCTGGGGCCGTGCTCCTTCACCCTGCAGGGCACCGGCCCCACCCTGGTGATGGGGCCAAACGGCGCCGGTAAAAGTCTTCTGCTGCGGCTGGCTCACGGTTTGCTCGCGCCCACGCAGGGGGAGGTAACCTGGTCAAGTGACCTTCGCCCCCGCCAGGCGATGGTGTTCCAGCAACCGGTGCTTTTGCGGCGCTCGGCGGTAGCCAACCTCACTCACGCGTTGGCAGTTAATAATGTGCCACGCAGGACCCGTGTGAAACTCGCATGTGATGCGCTTGAGCGTTTTGGCCTCAGCGCCTGCACCAATACGCCCGCCCGGGTACTTTCCGGCGGCGAACAGCAGCGCCTGGCACTGGCGCGCGCCTGGGTGCTTTCTCCCCAGGTACTGTTTCTGGATGAACCCACCTCCGCCCTCGATCCGGCAGCGATTAAAGCGGTAGAGGCTGCAGTGAGGGAATTTCATCAGCGGGGAACCCGCATCGTGATGACCACTCACGACCTCCATCAGGCCAGGCGCCTCGCCGGGGATGTACTGTTTCTTTCTGGCGGAAAAGTGCGCGAACACACCCCCGCTGCCGCCTTCTTCAACGGGCCCGTTTCGCGAGAGGCGCAAGCGTATATTGCCGGCGAACTGGTCGAGTAAGTCGGCTCTGGGTACGCCAGGAGAAAAAAAGATGACAAAGATGGTAAACCTGTTGTTCGCCGGCGTCACCAGCCTGGGCCTGGCGTTCACCGCTTACGCCGGCGACTACATCACCCTCGCCTCGACAACCTCCACCGAAAACTCGGGGCTGTTCGACGCTGTTGTACCAAAGTTTGAAGACGCCACCGGCATTGAGGTGCGGGTGGTGGCGGTGGGCACCGGGCAGGCATTTGAAATCGCCCGCCGGGGCGACGCGGACAGCCTTCTGGTGCACGATACCACCGGTGAGCAACGCTTTGTGGAGAACGGTCACGCCAGCGAACGGGCCGATGTCATGTACAACGATTTCGTGTTGATTGGCCCTGCCGATGATCCGGCGAATATCCGTGGAACGCAAAGCGCTGCCGAAGCATTCGCGGCGATCGCCAATGCCACAGCGCCCTTCACGTCACGCGGCGATGACAGCGGCACCCATCGCGCCGAGTTACGCCTCTGGGAAAAGGCCGGGGTCGAACCCGACCGCGACTGGTACCGTGAACTGGGCAGCGGCATGGGGCCAACGCTCAACACCGCCGCCGCCATGAACGCCTACGTACTGTCAGATCGCGCCACCTGGGTGGCCTTTGGAAACCGTCAGAACCTGACGTTGCTTTTTGAAGGTGACGACGTGCTGTTCAACCAATACGGCAGCTTATTGCTCTCCGAAGAGAAACACCCGCATCTCAAGCATGATCTGGCCAGGCGGTGGCACGACTGGCTGGTGTCCGGGGAGGGCCAACAAGCGATTACCCACTTCAGGGTAGACGGCCAACAACTGTTTTTCCCGAATGCCAAATAGGCTAATCTCTTCCTGTCCCCGTAAATATTCCATTCTGCGGTGTCCCTGAAACGGCTATAACAAAAATGACGATTGATTCCCTGCTTCCCGACCCCAAAGATCCCCGGCTTTCCCGCGCTGTTGAAGGTGTTGATGAACACGGACAGTCGAAGTCGATCAGCGTGATCGAAGAGCGCCCTCTGACCATCTATCTGAACAGCCAGGAAATCGTCACGGCCATGACCATCGGCGATCACCCGAAATATCTGGCGCTCGGTTTCCTCCTGAATCAGGGAATGCTGCGTGACACCGACCAGGTCACAAGGATTGATTACGACGAAGAACTGGAAGTCGCTGTGGTCCGCACCGCAGGTGTCACTGATGTGGAAGACAAGCTGGAGAAGAAAACCCGTACCTCCGGATGCGCCGTGGGCACTGTATTTGGTGACATGATGGCCGGGCTTGA
Source organism: Marinobacter denitrificans (assembly GCF_008795955.1). Taxonomy (GTDB): domain Bacteria; phylum Pseudomonadota; class Gammaproteobacteria; order Pseudomonadales; family Oleiphilaceae; genus Marinobacter; species Marinobacter denitrificans. Next base: position 63,943 of record NZ_VMHN01000005.1, on the reverse strand, counting down.
TGGGTTACAGTTGCCGGACACGCCGGTGCACACCAGTACCTTTTACGACCTTTCCTACCAGATTAACCACACCCCCAGCCTGTATATGGAAACCGGCGCCATTCATGGCACCGCTTTGTGCCAGGGACTTCAGGTTCTGGCGTACATGGAGGATGTCGGGCGCCATAACGCCGTCGACAAAATTGCAGGCTGGATGCACTTAAACGGCATCACGGCGGCAGATAAAGTCCTCTACACCACTGGGCGCCTGACCTCCGAAATGGTCATTAAAACCTCCCTGATGGGCATTCCCACACTGATCAGCCGGTCCGGCTTCACCGCCTGGGGTGTGGATATTGCCCGACAGGTGGGGCTGACGCTGATAGGCCGGATGCGGGGCAAGAAGTTCACCTGTCTCAGCGGCCAGCACCGGCTGGTGTTCGATCAGGACCTGTCTCAAATTCCCGATGAAGATAAAAAAATGCGTCGAAAAGGGGCAGAGCATGACTGAGTGTGCCGTCATTCTGGCCGGCGGCCAGGCGAACCGCATGGGCGGCGGTGACAAAGGGCGGCTGATGCTGGGCGATCAATCGCTGATCCAACGGGTCATCGAGCGGATCACGCCCCAGGTCGACGCGGTGGTACTGAATGCCAACGGGGATCTGAGCCGGTTTGACGATCTGGGTCTGCCCGTGGTGGCCGACTCGATCAGCGACTTCCCGGGCCCGTTGGCGGGTGTACTCGCCGGTATGGACTGGGCTGCCGAACACGGGCATGAATGGCTGATCAGCGTGGCGGCGGATACCCCCTCGTTCCCCCGGGATCTGGCTAAGCGGTTGGCCGGGCATGATACCCCCGTGGTGCTGGCAGCTACGCCGGATCCGGAACGCGGGAGACTGCCCCAACCCACCTTTGGCCGCTGGCAGGTGGCGTTGCGGCATGAGCTGCGAGCCGCTCTGAACGACGGAGTACGCAAGATTCGCCAGTGGACACAGGCTCAGGGTGAGACCCTGGTGGTGTTTGGCGAGAATGACTTTTTCAACATCAATACACCGGAAGACCTGGCTTGGGCGGAGAAGTACCTGAAGTGAACGTCATAGGCATTGTGGGCTGGAAAAACTCCGGAAAAACCACGCTGGCTGCGGCTCTGATCCGCGAGCTGTCCGCCAGGGGATTAACGGTTAACTCGATCAAGCACGCCCACCATATGGTGGATGTAGATCAGCCCGGCACCGACAGTTACAAACATCGTGAGGCCGGCGCCCGGGAAGTCCTTCTTGCGGGAGGACAGCGTTTCGCCATCATGCATGAGCTGCAAGGGGCCAAAGAGCCGACCCTGGATGAATTGCTGGGCCGTCTGGGCCCCTGCGACTGGGTGGTGGTTGAGGGCTTCAAAACCCATTCACACCCCAAGATAGAGGTCCACCGAAAGGAAAGCCCGCGGCCCCCCCTCTACCCGGAGGACGCCAATATTATTGCGGTAGCGGCAGACTATGCTGCAGATTTTTCGGGGCCCGTTTTCGATATGAACGATGTCCCCGCAATCGCTGACTTTATTCTGAGCCCTGAAAACCATGAACGATACAACCAGCAACGGGAAAGCGATGAAACCGCTTCGTAACGACTGCTTTGCCCTGCCCCCCGGAGTCAACTGGACGCCGGTGGAAGAAGCACTGGACCGTTTACGCTCACGACTGCACCCAGTGGTTGGGGTGGATCGCGCTGTCCCGCTGTCACAGGTGAATGGCCGGATACTGGCAAGCGACGTGTTTGCCCCCCGCGCCCACCCCCCCAGCAACAATTCTGCGGTCGATGGCTATGCCCTTGCAGGACCGATAACCAAGGTGCCCTGCGCCCTGCCTCTGGTGGACGGCCGCAGTGCCGCCGGAGGGCCATATACCGGGCAGGTGCCCGAAGGCCATGCCATCCGGATTCTGACCGGCGCGGTCATTCCGGCCGGCACCGATACGGTGGTCCTGGAAGAAGACTGCGAGGTTAAAGACGGACAGCTACACCTGAACGGCACGCTGAAAGCGGGCGCCAACGCCCGGAAGGCCGGGGAGGACATTCAGGCTGAAGAGCGGATCCTCACGGCCGCAACCCGTCTGACCCCCACCCAGATTTCCGTCCTCGCCAGTGTCGGAGTCGGCGCAGTCGACGTCTATCAGCGGCTACGCGTCGGAGTGCTGTCCACCGGTGACGAGGTGAAGCCAGTCGGTTCAGCCGTCACCGACTGGCAGATCTACGATGCCAACCGCCCGATGCTGAGCGCCATGGTCACGCAGCTTGGCTATGCGCTGGTGGACCTGGGACATGTGCTGGACCGGGCCGAGGACGTCAGGGAAGCGTTGGAGCGCGGTGCCGAGCAGTGCGATCTGATACTGACCAGTGGCGGCGTTTCAGCAGGAGACGAGGACCATGTGTCGAAAACCCTGAAAGCCCATGGTGAGATCAGCAACTGGCGCATCGCGATCAAGCCGGGCCGACCACTCGCCCTGGCCATGTTCCAGGAGACGCCTGTGGTGGGTTTGCCGGGAAATCCGGTTGCCGCCTGGGTCTGCGCGCTCCGTTTTGGCGCTCCGGCGATGGCACTGCTGGCCGGCGGGGAATGGTTCGAACCCCGCAGCTATGTCCTGCCCGCCAACTTCTCCAAAAACAAGAAACCGGGTCGCAGCGAGATGTTGCGCGCCAGGGTCCGTGATGGCCAGGTTGAAGTATTCGGCTCTGAAGGCTCGGGCCGGGTGACCGGTCTGGCCTGGTCCGAGGGTATGGTGGAACTGGATGAGAGTGCCATGCAGATCGAGCCGGGGACCCCGGTGCGGTTTATCCCCTACTCCAGCTTCGGGCTTTAATCACGCATTAATCACTCATAGCCGCCGTGTACGGCAAAGGCCTCCAGCGAGGCGTCTTGCGGGGCGCGGGAGCGATAGGTTTCCTCAACACCCAGCTCGGTCAGCGTACGGCTGACCATCAGCAGGGTATTCTCCTCGAAGTCCTCGCACATCCTGCGCATCTGGTCGATTTCTTCGCAGGCCACCGGATAGGCCGCATCAATGTCCGGCGCGCCGTAAACCTCCACAAAGGTTTGCGCCAACGTCTGCTGCAACTGTTCCAGCTCGGCCTCGGTAATATTGCATACGCCAACGAAGCTGGCGCGGCCACCCGATTCTATGCTGTACCAACCGTTGGTAAAGGCCTGACGAGCCTTGCCTTTCAGGTCCGCTTCGTTCCAGTTGGAGAACTCGAACCCGCCCGAAATGGCCCATTCGCCGCTGGGGGCAGGCTGTTCGTAAACATTTTCATCGGATATATCCAGTCGCAGGGTTCGGGCCAGTTTCATGTGTGCTCCGCGAATTCAATCAAACTCACTGTTTCAGTCATGACATCCTGGCGCAATAGCATACGGCCTTTCTCATCCAGCCCGACAAAAATGCCGGGCCTTGGTTGCTCAATCATTTTGCCTAGTGTGTCGCAGCGTGGCCGCCATTCATTGTGTACGCGCTCAAATCCGCTGTCCATGAAGTAGGTCAGCCAAAGCAGCGTGTGCTTGGACCAGCTTTCCAACAGCGCCATGGGCTGGACATCACTGCAACCCTCTTCCAGCAGACAGGTTTCGTTCGGGTTTTTGCCCGGCTCGTCGCCCGCAGGAATGAACGGCACTTCGATGCCGATAACCAGCCAACTGGGCTGCGCTTTGGGATCCGACGCATCCGTTGCAAAGCGTACGCGACCGCAAACGGCACCGTTGACCTTGATGCGATCGGGCCATTGGAAGTGCACCGGAACTTCGGGCGGGGCCAGGGCGCCGAGACTCTCCGCCAGGCCTATCTGGGCCACATAGACAGCCTGAATAGCTTCTTCCAGAGGCGTTTCTGGTGCCAGCACCAGGGCTGCGCGCAGGATATCGCCCGCTTCCGAGTAAAAGATCGTGCCGGAGTCCACTCCTGCAATGGCCTGGCTAACGGCTTTATCAAAAGGGTCCGTGTGCCTGGGCACGGGCTGCCCCGACAATAACGGCGGGAATTGAGGTGATTCGATCATCGGATGGCCTGTGCGTAGACATCAGAGGCGATGATTTCATCGGCAATGCGCTGGAAGGACCGGGACTGAGGGCTGTCCGGCTTGGACACCACAATCGGGACACCGCCGTCCGAACCAATCCGGATATCCAGATCGAGCGGAATTTCACCCAGGAAGGGCGCCCCCAGTTTTTCGGCTTCAGCCCGGGCACCGCCGGAACCGAAGGGGTGGTGCTCTTTACCGCAGCCGTCGCAGACAAAGGATGCCATGTTCTCTATGATGCCAAACAGCGGCACATCCATCCGGTTGAACATGTCGATGCCTTTGCGCGCGTCCATCAAGGCAATGTCCTGGGGTGTCGACACCACAACCGCGCCCGCCACAAAGAATTTCTGGCTCAGGGTCATCTGGACATCACCGGTGCCCGGGGGCAGATCGACCAACAGCACATCCAGCCTTCCCCAGTCCACCTGGTTCATCATCTGCTCCAGGGCGCCCATCAGCATGGGACCGCGCCAGACGATGGCTTCGCCATCCGGAGCCATCAGACCGAGGGACATCAGGGTCACGCCATGATTTCTCAGGGGCAGGATGGTATGGCCGTCGGGGCTGGAGGGGCGGCCGGAAACCCCCAGCATGCGAGGCTGGCTGGGGCCGTAAACATCAGCGTCCAGCAGCCCCACCTTGAGACCTTTCGAAGCCAGCGCTACCGCCAGATTGGACGCCACTGTCGACTTTCCGACGCCGCCCTTGCCCGAGGCAATGGCGATGATGCGATCAATGCCCTTCGGATTTTTATCCTGCGGCCGGGGCGCGTCCGTACCGATCAGGTTGGATTTTCCCACTTCGGTGTATTGAACCATGTTGTGTCCTGTTTGATTTTTCAGCTGTCGAGGTAGTCGTCACTGGTACGAACCCGGGGACGCTCGCCTCCGGCCATGGGCGCGGTCTCCCCATGGAACTGGGCATTGACGCGACAGTCGTCACACATCTTGATGAGCTGAACATTGTCAGACTTGGTGTACATCCAGTGTTTGTTTTCCAGCTTTTCAACGATTCGGTTAATCGTACTTGCTACGCCAAAGGGCCTGCCACATTTGATACATTCAAACGGCTCCTCCCCATGCAGTGCCCGCGGACTCAGGGCATCTTTCGACACATCCAGCTGGGGTACCAGGGTGATAGCCGTCTCCGGACAGGTGCTCTCGCAGACGCCGCACTGAACGCAGGCATTTTCGGTGAACTGAACCTCCGGCCGGTCCGGATGATCACCAAGGGCACCAGTGGGACACAGCGACACGCAGGCCAGACAGAGCGTGCATTTGTCGGAGTTGATCTCGATCGCGCCGTAGGGTGCGCCCGCTGGCAGGGGGATCGGTGCCTCGATCCTGTTCGCCATGGCAGCGACGGTGACCCGCGTGATGTCCCGGCGGCCGCCGACCAGCAGAACCGGTTCGCTCACGCGCCCGGCGTTGTCTCCGGCCTCGCCAAGCTCTTCGGCTGCGATTACCCGGACCCGGCCGGGAGAGTTTTTGGTACCTTTCAACATTGCCTGTGCGAGTTCAACTTCCGAAGCAACTGCCCGGCGATCCAGCTCGCTGTCCGCCAGGAGCAGGACTTCGGCATAACCCGCGCCGAAGGCGGCCATAATCTCTGCGTGGCCGATACGGTCGACCTGTTCCAGCCCCAGCGGAAGCAGGTCGTCCGCCAATCCATCGTGGTACCTTGCCAGGTAAGCAATGGCGTCAGCACCAGCGCCCAGAGTATGAATAACCAGGCGCGGGGATTCCCCGGTATGCTCGCGATAGACCCGGGCCATAACGTCCATGGCCTGGGTCAGGGCCTCGAAGGGGGTTTCGTTCATGGTGATGGCAGAGGTAGGGCAAACCGCCGCACAGGTCCCGCAGCCAGCGCAAATATCAGAATCAATCTGCACATGTTCCCCGAAAGAGAAAATCGCCTCGGTGCTGCAAACATCCAGACAGCGAGTGCAACCGGGCTGATTCGCCCGTGAGTGGGCACACAGGGAGGTTTCCAGGTTGAAGTACACGGTTTTCTCAAATTCACCAACCCGGTCCCTGGCCGTCAGGGCGATACGCTCCAACTCGCCGGTTTTGGCCGGATCAGCCCAGAAGTAGCCGTTGCGTTTTTCATGGTGGGGAAACGCTGGCGCACCACCACGCAAATCGATAAACACATCGCACTCACTACTGGCGGTAGCTTTGACCTCGCCATACCCGAGCTGGCCACGGCCCGAGGGATTCAGGGCCTGTAGCTGGGCAAACTCCAGTTTGAAGTTGCCCAGTGCGCCATAGGCGCCCGTCAACCGACCTTTGGCAAAGTCGTAACCGGCGGAGGGGAGCTGTATCGGCCCCGCATCATTGACGATACAGGTAACGCCCAGTTCGTCCTGTACCAGCTCGGCCATTCTGATGGCCTGCTCGGTGGGGCCAATAATGCAACACACGCCGCTGGACTGAATCGTTTTCACGGGCGCCACAGGAGCCGGTATCTGAGCGGCGGCCAGCAGCGCCGCCTGCTTGGCGTGCAGGCGCCCGGGCTTTGCGCTGGACGCACTCCAGCCAGCGCGATCCCGGATGTCGATGGTACTCAGCGGAGCGGACTGCCCGGTTTCAGCCTCTACGTCCTCGCTCAGACGCTCGAACAGGGCGGCCTGTTGGCGGCAGGCGATAAGCAGCTCATGACTGCCGCTCAGGTACTCGGCCGCCGTCTTCATGTCGGCGCCGCACAGTTGATCCACCATGATCACCTGCTCAGCTGCCGCGGCCGTTCGCAATACCTCAGGATCAAGAGACTGGGTCTTGTCGCAGGAACATATCAGTAGGGTCTTGGGTGCGCTCATCAGGATTCTGCTCTTGTAGTTATTTTTATACGTATACATGTTCAATGCCGTTCATCGAGGATGCCACACCCGTTTGTCCTTCGACAATTGAATAATTGGCTAATTGCCGGGGCTCTGCTAGCTTCATAGAAAGTAGAGCTGTCGCATCAGCCGCAGTAAAGAGATCTGTCATGAGCCGTAATGTAGCTAGCTGGAAGCGCGAGTTGAAAGTCGGTGCCGTGGTTCGCCGGTCCCCTGGCGTAACACAATGGGCTCGTGAGGTCTGGAAGCCAGTGGCGGTGATACCGGGCGCGCCGGAGGCGTTCTGGAAAGAACTGCTCCGCGAGGGCGAAACCGTCGATTATCACGCGGCCACAGTGGCGATGGAGTTATTTCGCGCCGATGTGGAAGGTTACCTTGTCTCCCTGAACATGGCCTCCCCCTCCGTCTGGATCGTAATGGACAAAGACCAGACCAGCCAGTCTCCGTCAGGATGGGTTGTCAGCACCGTTACCGCCAGTGCCCATGAAGCCCTGGATGCTCTGGACAGCGGCGAAAGCATCGTCGAGGCAGTGCCGATTCCCGAGTCCATGGCGGCCTGGATCAAAGAATTTGTCGACATGCACTATATCGAAGAGCCTTTCAAGAAGCGCCGCCGTGACGAGGTCCGTGTTGATGGCAGTGAAGACGGCAAAGGCGATGCCCGTATTCGTCAGCAAAGCGATGTTTTCCGTGCCCCCTCAGACATGAAAAAACCGGGAGTGCACTGATGGCTGAGTCACGGTTACAGCGTTGGTCGCGAAGAAAAACCGGCGCCAGCAAAGAGGCCGAGCTTCCCCCTCCTTCGGTCATCGAGCCCGAGCCCTCCCCCGAAGAGCAGGAACTTGCTGTCAATGAAGCCCTGCCTGAACAGGAGGTATTGCAGAAGTACGATCTTCCGGACCCGGATGCCATCGAGCTGGGCACCGACATTACCGGATTCATGAAAAAAGAGATTCCGGAACTCCTGCGCCGCAGGGCCCTGCGCTCCCTCTGGAGATCCAACCCCGTACTGGCGGTGCTCGACGGCCTCAATGATTACGACGAAGATTATACCGACGCTGCCGTTGCGACCAACGCCATGAAAACCTTGTACAAGGTGGGGCAGGGTTTTGACAGAACACCAGCCGTGGCTGAGAAAACGGATGGTCAGGCCGGGGATCAGATTAAGGAGCCCGCCGAGGCGTCAGAAGCTGGCATTCCTGCAGGGGTACCTGAAAATAAAGAGCCGGCTGAGAGCTCAGAGCCCGAACTCGCAGTCGGGCACACGATCACTGCTGGGCACACGGATGTCGGGGCGCCTCAGGCTGAGGCGGAACCGGAACCGCGCTATCGTCCCCGGATGCGTTTTGATCATTAGTTTTGGCTATCAGACACGATTGGAAGTGCAATTGCTCACGAACCTGATTGGGCGTATAAAGAATGAACAAATGTCCATAAATTAGTGTCGCGAAAAACGCACAAAAATAACATAAAGGACAAAGATTTGAACAACACGGCTGAAATTCAGTGCCCCCGTTCTATCACCGACGAAGAGCGCGCCCGGGCCCAGATGTATCAGTTGCTCGGTGTCTTGCTGAGCGGCCCACCTACGGGTGAGCTACTCCGGGGGCTGGCATCTTTGAAGGGCGATGAAACCACGCTGGGGTCCGCCTCCAGAACACTGGCGGCCCTTGCCGAGCGCACCTCCCCTGAAGACGCCAACCGGGAATACAACAACCTCTTTATCGGCGTCGGCCGTGGCGAACTGCTCCCCTACGCGAGTTATTACCTCACCGGTTTCCTGAATGAGAAGCCCCTGGCGGATTTGCGTGGCGATCTGATGGCCAGGGGCATCAAAGCCAGTGACGACATCAAGGAACCGGAAGATCACATCGGCACGCTGTGTGAAATCATGGCGGGCATTATTACGGGCGAGTTCGAGTGCGACAGTGGCCTGTCGTCTCAAAAGACCTTTTTTGACGCGCACCTGGCAAAGTGGGCGGCGTTATTTTTTACCGATTTGGAGAAAGCGCAAACCGCGATTTTCTACGCGCCTGTTGGCTCGTTGGGTCGGGCTTTCATGGCCGTAGAGGCCGAGGCGTTTGCACTTCAATAACCGGGATCTGCCGGATCCCTTAACCCGGGTGGAGGTGTCCTATGGACAACCAACAGCGTGATAACAGCCGTCGCCGCTTCTTGCGGATGGCAGCAACAGCAGTTCCGGCTGCCGTTGCCGTGGCAGTAGCACCGAACGCCGCAGCCGAGGTCGTCTCTGCAGACGCCCCTAAAAGCAGCGGTCTACGTGACACTGAGCACACACGAAAGTATCTGGAATCGGCTCGCTTTTGAGGAAGCGTGAGTCATTCAAGGTTGCGAAAGGCTCTTGAGTGACCGCAGTTCCCGGAAAACGAGAATAACAAAAAGAGAGAGGTACGAGACATGTTGAGGAAGAAAACAAACGGGGTAGCGAAAGGCTCCCGTGCGGGATCTTTACTTTCATCCCTCGCCGCAACGACTATGGACCGCAGGGGATTCCTGACGGCCTCTGGCGTCGCAGTGGGAGGCCTGGCAGCTTTATCGCTGCCGTCCACGCGCGTCAAGGCAGCCACCCCATCAACGGAGGGGGGCGAAGTCGTTCGGAAGAAATCGGTGTGTACCCACTGTTCGGTCGGCTGCACGGTTGAAGCCGAAGTTCAGAATGGCGTATGGACGGGCCAGGAGCCCGGCTGGGACAGCCCCTTTAATATGGGTGCCCACTGTGCCAAGGGCGCCTCGGTGCGAGAGCACGGTCATGGTGAACGCCGCCTGAAATACCCCATGAAGATGGTCAATGGCCAATGGCAGAAGATTCCCTGGGACCAGGCGATCAACGAGATCGGCGACAAGATGTTGCAGATCCGCGATGAGAGCGGCCCTGACTCGGTCTACTGGCTTGGAAGCGCAAAGTTCAACAACGAACAGGCCTACCTGTTCCGCAAATTTGCCGCCTACTGGGGCACCAACAACGTCGATCACCAGGCCCGGATCTGTCACTCAACGACGGTCGCCGGCGTAGCCAATACCTGGGGCTATGGGGCGATGACCAACTCGTACAACGACATCCACAATTCCAAAGCGATCTTCCTGATCGGGGGTAACCCCGCAGAAGCACACCCGGTGTCGCTGCTGCACATCCTCAAAGCCAAGGAACAGAACAACGCGCCGCTCATTGTCTGTGACCCGCGTTTCACACGAACTGCGGCGCATGCTGATGAATATGTGCGATTCCGGCCGGGCACAGACGTCGCGCTGATCTGGGGCCTGTTATGGCACATCTTTGAGAACGGCTGGGAAGACCAGGAGTTCATCCGCACCCGAGTGTACGGCATGGACGACATCCGTGAAGAGGTGAAGCGCTGGAACCCTGAGGAAGTGGAACGCGTTACCGGCACGCCGGGTGCACAGCTCGAACGCGTCGCGCGTACCCTGGCCAATCACCGTCCGGGCACCGTGATCTGGTGTATGGGTGGCACACAGCACACCAACGGTAACAACAACACCCGTGCTTACTGCGTGTTGCAGCTGGCGCTGGGTAACATGGGCGTCCCCGGCGGCGGCACCAACATCTTCCGTGGCCACGATAACGTTCAGGGTGCCACAGACCTGGGCGTACTTGCCGATACCCTGCCCGGCTACTACGGCCTGGCCGCTGGCTCCTGGGCTCACTGGGCCCGTGTCTGGGACGAAGATCTGGAATGGCTCAAGGGTCGCTTTGCGACCTGGGACAAAGATGGCAAGTCCCGCGCGATGATGAACGAGAAAGGCATTCCCGTTTCCCGCTGGATTGATGGTGTTCTGGAAGCCAAGGAAAACCTGGGCCAGCCCGACAACACCCGGGCCATGGTTCTCTGGGGCCACGCCCCCAACTCGCAAACCCGTATGCTGGAAATGAAGGAGGCCATGGAAAAACTGGACCTGCTGGTCGTCGTGGACCCCTTCCCCACCGTCTCCGCGGTGCTGCACGACCGCAAGGACGGTGCCTACCTGTTGCCAGCAACAACCCAGTTCGAGACCTCAGGCTCAGTAACCGCTTCCAACCGGTCGCTCCAGTGGCGTGAAAAGGTCATCGAGCCGCTGTTTGACTCGAAGGTCGATCACGAAATCATGAAGCTGTTTGCGGACAAGTTCGGGTTTACCGATCGCATGTTCCGCAACATTGCCATTGAAGGCGACGAGCCGGTCATCGAGGACATCACGCTCGAGTTCAACCGCGGCATGTGGACAATCGGCTACACCGGACAATCGCCTGATCGCCTCAAAAAGCACATGGCGAACCAGCACCACTTCGACAGGACTACCTTGCGTGCGACGGGAGGGCCCTGCGATGGTGATATCTACGGTATGCCGTGGCCATGCTGGGGCACCGCCGAGATGAACCATCCGGGAACTCCGAATCTGTACGACATGTCCCTGCCGGTTTCCGAGGGCGGCCTGACATTCCGTGCCCGATTTGGTGTCGAGCGTGACGGCGATAACCTGCTTGCTGAAGGCGTCTACTCGAAAAACTCCGAGATCAAGGACGGGTATCCCGAGTTCACCATGCAGATGTTGATGGACCTGGGCTGGGATGGTGACCTGACGGACGAAGAGCGTGCCAGCATTGACGCGGTTGCGGGCCCCGAGACCAACTGGAAGACCGATCTGTCAGGCGGTATCCAGCGTGTTGCGATCAAGCACGAGTGCGCACCCTTTGGTAACGCCAAGGCCCGCGCTATCGTCTGGAACTTCCCGGACCCCGTGCCGCTTCACCGCGAACCCCTGTACACCAATCGCCGTGATCTGGTGGAAGATTATCCGACCTATGAAGACAAGCACTTCTGGCGTGTCCCGACCCTGTACGAGTCCATTCAGAAGAAGGATTTCAGCAAGGACTTCCCCATCATTCTGACCTCCGGCCGACTGGTTGAGTATGAGGGCGGTGGTGACGAGACCAGGTCAAACCCCTGGCTGGCAGAACTGCAGCAGGACATGTTCATCGAGGTGAATCCGCGCGATGCCAATAACCTGAATCTCCGTGACGGGGAGGATGTCTGGGTCGCCGGCCCTGAAGGCGCACGCATCAAGGTGAAGGCGATGATCACAGAACGTGTCGGCGAAGGCGTAGCCTTTATGCCCTTCCACTTCGGTGGACACCTGGAAGGTAAGGATTTAAGGGACAAGTATCCCAAGGGTGCCGACCCCTATGTTCTGGGGGAATCCACTAATACGGTTCAGACATACGGGTATGACTCGGTCACGCAGATGCAAGAGACAAAATGCACCCTGTGTGCGATTACGCCGGCATAACAATAAGAGGTGTACAAAATGGCACTTGAAGGACAAGCACGCGCAAAATTCCTTTGCGATGCCGAACGCTGCATCGAATGCAATGCCTGCGTTACGGCCTGTAAGAATGAGCATGAAGTTCCCTGGGGCATCAACCGTCGCCGCGTGGTAACCATCGAAGATGGCAAACCTGGCGAGCGCTCGATCTCGGTAGCTTGCATGCACTGTTCAGACGCGCCTTGTATGGCCGTCTGTCCGACGGATTGCTTCTACCAGACCGAAGACGGAATCGTGTTGCACTCCAAGGACCTGTGTATTGGTTGTGGGTATTGTTTTTACGCTTGCCCCTTTGGCGCGCCGCAGTTCCCGCAAGCGGGTAACTTTGGCAGCCGTGGCAAGATGGACAAATGTACGTTCTGTGCAGGTGGTCCTGAGGAAGACAATTCGACAGCCGAATTCAACAAGTACGGTCGCAACCGTATTGCGGAGGGCAAGCTGCCGATCTGTGCGGAAATGTGCTCGACCAAAGCGTTGTTGGCCGGTGATGGCAACGACGTGGCAGACATCTATCGCCAGCGTGTGGTGAACCGCGGTTTCGGTTCAGGCGCCTGGGGATGGGGCACAGCCTATGAGAAGAAGGGCGCTTGAGCCCACCTGATGAATCCGGGGCCTCTGCGCCCCGGAATTCATTGAGGCAATGGATTCTTTTTGTTCATTCCGCTGGAGCGCTCTCATGAACGTTAAAATAATCGGTGCCGCGGTTCTTGTACTGGCGACACTGTTTACCAACCCGGGTTGGGCACAAGAAGCCCCCGAGGTTGATCGGACAAGTACCGGGGGGGCTCAGACCCTGGAAGACATCATGGCTCGTCAGGAGCAGTTGAAAGTTGACGAGTCCTTCCGGTCAGAAAACCTGGGTGATCCTGCCCGCGCGGCGCCGATCAATGAGCAACTGGGCACCCTCGGAGGACGTTCTCAGCCCGAGATCTGGCGAGGCGTTCGTTACAACGAGATTGAAACCAGCACCCAGGTTCGGGGGCCTGCAGTCGACGTCCTCATTCAGGACGGAGGCATGCCCTGGTATGAGTTACGGAGAGGGCCGGTCATCACCTATGGCGGTGGTGCAATCCTGGCCTTCCTGTTGCTGCTGGTGGTGTTCTACTTTGTTCGCGGCAGAATCAAGATCGACGGCGGCCCTTCAGGCACCAAGATTGAACGCTTCAAGGCCATCGAACGATTTGGCCACTGGCTGTTGGCCGGCTCGTTCATTGCGTTGGCCCTGACGGGGCTGCTCACCCTCATGGGGCGCAGTTTCCTGATTCCTGTTATAGGACAGGAAGCCTTTTCCCCTCTGGCTATCGGCTCGAAGTGGCTTCACAACAACATCGCCTGGGCCTTTATGCTGGGCCTGGTGATGACGTTCGTTATGTGGGTGGCACACAACATCCCCAACAAGCTGGACTGGCATTGGCTCAAGGCGGGCGGAGGTATCTTTACCAATTCCCACCCTTCGGCAAAGAAGTTTAATGCCGGCCAGAAAATTATCTTCTGGACTGTAATGATACTGGGCTTTTCAGTCTCCCTGTCGGGCCTGTCGCTGCTGTTTCCGTTTGAAATGCCGATGTTTGCCTCAACCTTTGAAGTCATCAACAGCGTCCTGGGAACCGATTTCCCGACAGCCCTGGCACCTCATGAAGAGATGCAGTTATCCAACATCTGGCACTCGATTGTGGCGTTCCTGATGATGCTGGCCATCATCGCACACATATATATCGGTACGGTTGGTATGGAAGGCGCGTACGATGCCATGGGTGACGGTCATGTTGACCTGGCGTGGGCTCGCCAACACCACGATCTGTGGGTGGAAGAGCGTCAGGCCAAACAAGGCAAGGGAGAATCACCGTGAAAGTCATGATTCTGGGATTTGTCGCCGCCCTGGTGATCGCCGCACTCGCTCCGGTCGTTCTGGAGCAGTTCGGGTGGTCTTCAGCGGAGCAATACAGCAGTGAGAGCGTGCGGCTTGACTGATGATCAATCAGAAGCACATCAGGAGGTACATCTGGTCGACGCTGTCGGCCTGGTGTGCCCGCTTCCCATTTTGCGTTTCAAAAAACGCACTCAACATTTACCCAGCGGCACGCAGGTCGACTTCCTGGCCGATGACCCCAGTGGCCGCCGGGACTTGCAGGTACTGTGTGAGTTGACCGGCCACAGGATTGAATGGGTCCGCGAAGAAGACGCTGGCGTCCTCCGGTACAGGATCCGTCTGGCGTAGTTGCCTTTTCAAACCATCCGTTGAAAAATACCGTCTTTGCGCAACAAATGGCGTAAAGCTGCCGCGATATGGCCTGCAATCAGCACACTCAACGTTATGGCAAGCCACCCGTGTATGTAGAACAGGGTGCCAGCCAATTCTTCGTCCTCAGGTACAAAAGGCATGGCGGGCAGTTTGAAATCGCCCACTATGGCCAGAGCCGGATACGCCGTCACACCGGCCCAGCCAAACAACGGTGTTATTACCAGCATTACATACATGAGGTGATGCACGCTCTTGGCGGCAATCTGCAATGTGCGTGGCATCTCTGCCGGGTATGGCGGGCCCTTTAACCGGATTTTCACCACGATTCGAAGAATCATCAGCAACAGCACGCTGAAGCCGATTGCTTTGTGCACACTGTACAAGGTATTTGTCAGCGCTCCCCAGATGTCCGCTTCCGCGCGTGAAGCCATCCAGAGCCCAACAGGTAACAGCGTCAGAACCAGCAGCGCAATTACCCAATGCAGTACCCGCCAGCCTGCGGGGTATTTCTGAACCTGCGGCATACTCTTCCCTCCACGTCAGTCCCTTTCGCTTCGGTGCTGAATCCATCATCGGATTTATTCGGGTAGTCCGCAAGAGGAGTGTTCATGTGAGAAGCCGCGCATAAATATCCCCCGAGGCGATTTCGTCAGCTCCCGCATCAATCCAACGCCGGAGTGAGTCCGGCTTCTGCCATGAAGACCAGATAAACCAGCGCCGCTCGCCAGCAATAACATTGAACTCGTACCGCCCCAGTCGCTCAAGCTCCTCAAGGCAGGGCGGCACCTGATCCAGCACGCCGTTCACGAATTCAAAAGACAGGGCCGGCAGCGGCTGGTTCAGCCCCGCCAACACCTCCGCCTCAAAACCTTCCACGTCAATTTTGCAAAAGCTGGGGCGGCCATATTCTCGTATCAGCTCGTCCAGGGTGGTGACGGTGACGGTAACCGAGTCCTCCCAGCGCACGTGCCGGAAACCGGCAGTTGTTGTACACAGGTGTTCACGCCAACGGCTGTCCAGTGAGGCCACGGTAGGATTGCGCAAGCTCAGTGCCAGTTCGGCGTTACCCGGGGCCCGCCCCACGGCCAGTGGCAGGCACACCACTTCGGGTTGATGCCGCGTGAGCCGCCGAAGCCAACTCAGCAACTGTGGCTGCGGTTCCAACGCCACCACCCGCGCTCCCAGCGCGGCAAACGCGGAGCTGCGGTCCCCAAGATGAGCGCCGATGTCGAATACCAGATCCCCGGGCCGGATAAATTCACGGTAGAGACGGCGTAGAGACTTCTGGCGCCCGGGGCGTCGATAGATGAACAGGGAGCGTAGCAGTCCCCACCCGCGGTTCAGTTGGTCGGTAATGGCAACGGGCAAGGTCAGCTCCTGTTGCTTTCGGCCTCAAGAAGATATTCCCCGCACTCCTCGGCCGAAAGCGGCTTGGCGTACAGAAAACCTTGCCCGGCGTCGCACCCCAGGGATTGTAGATTCGTTACCTGCGCCATGGTCTCGATTCCCTCAGCCAATACGTCCAGTCCCAGACTGTGCCCCATCTGGATGATCGCTTCGGCAATTGCGCTGCTTTCCAGATCAGCGGGTAGCCCCCAGGTGAATGACTGATCGACTTTTAACCGATGGAGCGGGAACTGCTTCAGGTAACTCAGGCTTGAATAGCCGGTTCCGAAGTCGTCTATGGCAAGCGTGACACCCAATTCACGAAGTATGTTGAGCTTGTGCAGAACCTGGTCAATGCCATGCATCACCACGCTTTCCGTGACCTCCAGTTCCAGTAGATCAGGCTTAAGTCCTGTACGTAAAAGCACATCGTTTACCCGATCACAGAAGTCAGCCTGGCGGAATTGATGGGCCGAGATGTTGACCGCCATAGTCCCTTTTATCAAACCCTGAGAGACCCAGCGAACATGCTGGTTGCAGGCGGACTCCAGCACCCAGTCCCCCACCGGGGTGATCAGGCCACAGATCTCCGCAATAGGGATAAACTGGGCGGGGGATATCAGCCCCCGGGATGGATGCTGCCATCGAACCAACGCTTCCAGGCCGACAACCTCTCCGGTGTTGAGGTCAAGTTGGGGCTGATACATCAGAAACAGCTCATCACGTTCGATGGCACGATGCAGGTCGCTTTCCAGGGTTAAACGATCGAGCCCTCGCATGTTCATTTCAGGCGCGTAAAACTGGTAACCGTTACGCCCCAGGTCCTTGGCAACGTACATTGCCGCATCTGCATTACGCAGCAACGCTTCTGCGTCCTCGCCATCGCGGGGGAAACACGCAATCCCGATACTGATGCCCAGGATAATTTCGGTCCCTTCCAGAACAAAGGGGGAGGTAATGGCAGCGAGAACCTTCTCAGCGATAAGGGCGGCATCCTTTTCTTCGTCAATGCCCGTCAGGGCCACAATAAACTCGTCGCCGCCTTGTCGGCTTACCGTATCCTCTGAGCGGACGCAGTGGGAGAGGCGCTTCGCCACCTCATGAAGAACATGGTCGCCCAGGGCATGCCCGAATACGTCATTCACATGCTTGAACCGGTCGAGGTCCAGGAAAAGGAGCGCAACCTGCTGATCATGCCGCTGCGCATGCGACAGGGCTATATTGAGCCGATCGATTAAGAGCAGACGGTTTGGCAAGTCTGTGAGCGGATCATGAAGAGCCATGTGGCTAAGCTGGGCATTGGCCCGTTGGCGTTCGGCTGCAGCACCAAGAATATTGGCAACCCCTTGCAGAAAACCGACATCATCGGTTGAGAATTTACGGGGCGTACTGGCGTAAGCGCCCAGAACACCAACCGGCCTTTCAGTTCCCCCAACCAGCACCTCGACGCCGCTGACCACACCATGGGAGGAGAGGAGTTCGGAGGGAGTGAATCGCGAATCGTTACCGAAATCATGAATGATGACCGGTTCTCGGGAGGCAAGAACCCGATGAGTTTGTGTCTGCTCCATTGGGTCGTCCACCTGGCGCCCGACCCATCCTGGCCCCCATCCGATACCGGCCTTCAGAACCAGGGGGTTTTGAAGCCCGTTCAGCAGCAGGACGTTGCTGAACTCCACATTCAGCCCTTTCGTGATGGTTGACGCAGCTTCGGCATACACATCGTCAAGACTCGCGGCGGACAGTGCAAACCGTCCAAGCGCTGCGACGAGCAGTTGTTGCTGGGCCCTGTCGTGCAGCGCCAGTTCTGCATGTTTGCGTTCGGAAATGTCCTGAACGGTGCCAAAAAGACCTGCCACCTGACCATGACCATCTTTCCTTGGGACCGCAACGATCTGGACATAAGACTGTTTGCCGTCGACCCCCTTTGTTCGAAGGTCAAATTGTTGAGCTTCGCCCGAGGCGATTCCCAGGCTGATCATTTCTTCCAGAAGAACGGCACTTTCAGCATCATAGAGAGCCGCGCTGTCATGGAAGGTTCGGGGTGGGCCGAGCCGGATGTCTCTTCCGAATATCCTGTAGACCTCCGGTGACCAGGTGGTCTCTTCTGTGACGAGATTGTATTCCCAATCCCCGATCTTCCCGATGCGCTGGGCCTCATCCAGGCGCTCCTGGGTTCGCTTGAGATCGTCAATGTCCGTGCAGGTGCCAAACCACTTGATGATGTTGCCCTCAGCATCGCGCATGGGCAGTGCCCTGCCGAGCATCCAGTGATAAACCCCGTCCCACCGACGTAGCCGGTACTCGATCTCATAGGGTTCGCCACTGTTGATCGCTTGCCGCCAGCGTTCTGCAGCAAGCTCTCGGTCTTCCGGGTGGAAAGGCGGGTTCCAGCCGTGTCCGAGGCTCTCTTCAAGTGTCAGCCCGGTAAAATCCAGCCAGTGTTGATTGAAGTCGATGTGGCGCCCATCGGGGAGGGTGACCCAGACAATTTGCGGCATGGTTTCGACCAGCGTCCGGAACTCCGCCTCATGTGTGCGTAACACATTCTGATGGTCAACTCCTTTCATAGCCTCCACCTAAAGATTCGAACGCCGTTCCGCCAGCCTGCCTGTCAGTCCAGACGCAAAGACTGCCAAGAGAACTGTCAGAGTACTTACGCAAAGATCTTCACAATACTTGAAGTCCTGAAGGCGTGCCCGTTAACTATACTCTATCTGCCGCCGTGGACCTCCATCTGTGAGATGACAGATTATCAATGGTGTTCGCCTCTCTCATCTTTCGGCGCACCCTCGTCACACTTCCTGCAGTCAAGCTCAAACCCCAGCATCGACTCCCGCCCCTCCTCCGTGGTGACCCAGGGGCGGTTCACCCACGGCGGCGTATGGCGCACATGCTGGTTATGGCCGCACGCCAACTGAGCGACCCAGTGGTTTTCTTCATCTTTATGGTAGCCGGTGATGGGTTGTTTCATACCCCCAGTCTATACCGGTCTTCCATTGCTGCCGCAAAAACAGCCACTTGATCATTCGTTCAAAAATACTGACGAGCTAGGTCAATTATCTTCGGTTTAAGAATTCTCTGGCCCCGCGGAGAATGCAGAGCCTGTAGCTTTCCAACAACCTAAGGGGTTCCTATGAGCGACGAAATGCAGCCTGTCAGTTTCCAATCCATTGAAGTGCCGAACCGGTTTGCTCTGGCCCCCATGACGCGCACCAGCGCAGAGGCCGATGGCACGCCGAACACTCTTATGGCCGATCATTATGAAGGCTACGCCAAAGGTGGATTTGGCCTGGTGATCACCGAGGGTACATACACTGACAACAAAGCCAGCCAGGGCTACGCAAATCAGCCGGGTATTATCAACGACGCCCACATAGAGGGCTGGGCGACAATTGTTAACCGTGTTCATGCAGCGGGCAGCAAGATCTTTGTCCAGCTCATGCATGCCGGGGCCCAATTTCAGGCCAACCATTACACCGACCAGCCGATCGGCCCCAGTGAGGTTGCACCCAAGGGCGCCCCCCTGAGCTTTTACGGCGACCAGACGGCCTGGCAAACACCCACTACCATGACTGCGGCCGATATCCAGACAGCCATTGAAGGCTTCGCCCAATCCGCTGTGAATGCCAAAGCCGCTGGCTTCGATGGCATC
This sequence comes from Marinobacter denitrificans, assembly GCF_008795955.1. Classification (GTDB taxonomy): domain Bacteria; phylum Pseudomonadota; class Gammaproteobacteria; order Pseudomonadales; family Oleiphilaceae; genus Marinobacter; species Marinobacter denitrificans. Next base: position 44,437 of record NZ_VMHN01000005.1, on the reverse strand, counting down.
GAAATTCACGGTGCCAACGGTTACCTGCTTAACCAGTTCCTGAGCACGTATTTCAACAGACGCGATGACAACTATGGCGGCTCACTGGAGAACCGCCTGCGCCTGGTCGTGGAAGTAGTTCATGCCGTTCGCAAGGCCGTTGGCGATAACTACCCAGTCGGCATCCGGCTTTCCCAGGGTACCGTGACCGACCCTGACTACCAGTTACCCGAAGGCGCAGCAGGCTTCCGCCGGATAGTCGAAGCCGTGCGTGATGCCGGTGCAGACTTTGTCCACACCACCGACGGCGATGTTAACCGGCAGCATTTCACCGATGGTGACCAGAGCCTGGCAAGTGTTGCCACTGACGTTCAGGGTATTGATCTGATCGTAAATGGCGGCATTGAAGAAACCAACTACCAGGACCTAGCCAACCAGTTCCCCGGTGCCTTGCTGGCTGTAGGCAAGAAAGCCCTGGCAAATCCGGATTTCGTGCAGCGCCTGAAGGACGGCAAGGAAATTGCCGATCTTGACTTCGGAATGCTGCAACCCAAGGCCACCATCACCAACGAACTGACGTGGCGGAAGCAGAACGCAGCCTAAAGCCAGACCCAGCTGGCTCATCCTGATCTCCTTACTCAGGCGGTCCTGATGAGCCATTACCTATCGTATTGCATCGAATTTTTCGATCCATTCTTATTTTTAAATCTGTTTTTGTGTGATTCGTCATTAGACTAAGGTAGCAGGCCTTTTTCCGGGCACTACCAAAAAGGTCACGATATGGCGAGTCACCACACTGACATTCTGATGATTGGCGGCGGCATTATGAGCATTACGCTCGCTTCGCTGATCAGCCAGTTGGATAACTCTCGATCTATCACCCTGGCCGAGCAATCCGGCCAGCTTGGCGAAGAGAGCTCCGATGCCTGGAATAACGCGGGCACCGGTCATGCCGGTTACTGCGAGCTCAACTACACACCTCTGAAATCAGATGGCACGGTAGACATCGAGCGCGCACTGAAAATCAACGAACAGTTCGAGGTGTCTCTGCAGTTCTGGAGTTCGCTGGTTGATCGCAAGGTGCTTCCCCGGGCTGATCGCTTTATCCGCAACGTCCCTCATTTAAGCTGGGTTCAGGGGGCGGATGCATGTCAGTACCTGAACAAACGGTATTCGGCCCTCCAGTCACACCCACTGTTCGCAGCCATGGAATTTTCCAGCCGGCCGTCCACCCTGTCGGACTGGCTGCCCCTGGTGACGGGCTCCCGGTCATCCATTGTACCCACCTCCGCCACCCGCGTTGCCCATGGCAGTGATGTGAACTTCGGCGCTCTGACCCGACTGCTGGGGCATTCCCTGGCCCAGCAGAAAAACACGGATATCCGCCTGCAAACCCGCGTTACCAATCTCACGCGCAAGCAGAATAGCTGGCTGGTCACACTACTAGACCTTGAGTCCGGAAAGACGACCGAACTGACCGCCGATTTCGTGTTCGTCGGCGCCGGCGGCGCTGCGCTGCACCTGCTGCAGAAATCCGGTGTACCCGAAGCAAAAGGCTACGGCGGGTTCCCGGTTTCGGGGCTATGGCTGGCCTGTGAGGACGAGTCGCTGGCGATGGTTCACAATGCCAAGGTTTACAGCCAAGCGCCGGTGGGTGCGCCGCCAATGTCGGTGCCACACCTTGACACCCGCTTCATCGATGGCAAGCCAGCCCTGCTGTTCGGGCCGTTTGCAGGATTCACCACCCGCTTCCTGAAGGCCGGAGGGGCGTTCGACCTCGTCAAATCCGTTCGCGGCCATAACCTGCAGAACCTCATGGATGTGGCCGCAACGAACTGGCCGCTGACCCGCTATCTGATCAAAGAAGCCCTCAGTTCCAGAGACTCCAGGCTGGACCAGCTCCGTAAATTCCTGCCGGATATGCAACCGGAACAATGGCGCCTGCGCCAGGCCGGCCAGCGGGTCCAGATCATCAAATCCAACGGTCGTAACCGCGGCACGCTGGAATTCGGCACTGAAGTGCTCACAACAGCCGACCGATCAATGGCGGCCTTACTCGGGGCATCCCCGGGCGCCTCCACCTGTGTATCCGCAATGCTGAACGTGATCGAGCGCTGCCTGCCCGAACTGGTCACAGGCAGGCATCTGGAAACCCTTCAGACACTGATTCCCAGTTACGGCCAGTCGCTGCAAAAGGATTCCGTACTGCTGGAGGACGTTCGGCAGTACACCTCGGCAACCCTGGGACTGACGCCCACCCCCTCACAACTTTCCCCTGAACGGAGCATTTCCGCATGATGATTGGTATCCCCCGGGAGAAACTCGCTGGTGAAAACCGGGTCGCGATTATCCCCCCAGGCGTAACGCAACTACTGGAATCCGGCTACGAAGTGGTCGTGGAGAGCGGTGCAGGCCTGGCTGCTCACTTTACAGACGAAGAGTACCGACATTGCGGAGCCATCATCGCCGATGACGCCGCAGCACTCTACCGGCAATCTGAAATCATCCTCAAGGTGCGGGCTCCTGAGCCTGATGAAGCCGCCCTGATCCAGCCTGAATCCACCCTGATCTGCCTGCTCGACCCCTGGTTTAGCCGGCCTCTTCTGCAGCAACTGGCTGACCAGTCCGTACAGGCATTCGCACTGGACCTGGTACCACGTACCACCCGCGCCCAATCCATGGACGTACTCAGTGCCATGGCCGGAATCACCGGGTACCGGGCGGTGCTCAGTGGTGCCATGGCCCTGCCACGTTACTTCCCGATGCTGATGACCGCCGCCGGCACTATCCACCCGGCCCGCGTTCTGGTTATCGGGGCTGGTGTCGCCGGCCTGATGGCCATTGCCACGGCCCGCCGACTGGGTGCCGTGGTAGAAGCCTATGACCTGCGCCCTGAGGTAAAGGAGCAGGTGAACAGCCTGGGTGCGGATTTTATAGAAATCGAGGTTCCACAACCGGCGGCCTCCGGGAACGACGGTTACGCCAGGGCCCAGAACGCCGAGTTCTACGCCGCCCAGAGGCAACAACTCGCTGACTGCGTGGCCCGGGCAGACCTGGTGATCACCACCGCCTCCATACCGGGAAAACCGGCGCCAAAGCTGATTGATCGCGACATGATCCACCGCATGAAAAGCGGCTCTGTCATTGTCGATCTTGCCGCTGACAAAGGTGGCAATGTCGAAGGTACGGTGCTGAACAAAAAGGTGGACCTGGATGGCGTTACCCTGGTGGGCCATGCCAACCACCCTTCGAGGGTACCGGTGCACGCCTCACAGCTCCTGACCCGGAATATCACCGGCTTCCTGCTGAACATGACCAGCGAAGGGCGCTTTGAACCCGACCCGAAGGATGACATCGTCACCGCAACACGAGTCGTCCATCAGGGCCAGATCCTGCATGGTCAGGAGCCCAGGGAAACCGTTGCTCTGGAAAATGCGGAAACGGACACTGAGGAAACCGCCTGATGGAAATGTTTGTTCTTAGTTTCACGATTTTCATTCTTGCCCTGTTTGTCGGCGTCGAGCTTATCAACAAGGTGCCCCCCACCCTGCACACGCCGCTGATGAGCGGCACCAACGCCATATCGGGCGTGGTCATTGTCGGCGCCATCATCAGCGCTGGCAGTACCGATCTGTCACCCAATGTGGCCGGGGCCCTCGGATTTGTTGCCGTTACCCTGGCCAGCATCAACATCGTGGCCGGCTTTCTGGTCACAGACCGGATGCTCAACATGTTCAAGCGGAAGGGATAACCATGTTTGCACTGATCAACTTCTCTTACCTGGCAGCGGCCGTTTGCTTTATCCTCGGCATCAAGGGTATGACCAAGCCCAGTACCGCAGTCCGGGGTAACCAGCTTGCCGCCGTTGGCATGCTCATCGCCGTCATTGCCGCGCTGCTGCACAAGGAAATCATTAACTACGCAACCATCATAGCGGGCATGCTGCTGGGCGCGGCCATTGGTGTCTGGCTAGCCCGGCGCACCGCCATGACACAGATGCCGGAACTGGTGGCAAGCCTCAATGGTGTCGGCGGTGCCGCGTCCGTTACGGTCGCCACCAGCACCTGGCTTCATGCCCTGAATACCGACAACCTGGGCAGCACGGGCTGGACCGTGGCGATTCTGGTATCGATTGTGATTGGTGCGGTTACGCTCTCTGGCTCGCTGGTTGCCGTGCTCAAACTGCACGGCACCATTGGCGACTCCGGCAGGAACAGAGCCTGGCAGGCGGTCGCCCTGCTCACATTGATCGCTGTTGTGGGCGGCAGCGCCCTGTTTGCCACCGGCACTGGCGTTCAGCCCCTGGTACTGGCAGCGCTGGCTGGACTGTGCCTGCTCCTGGGCATAGGCCTGGTGCAACCCATCGGTGGCGCTGACATGCCGGTGGTTGTCGCCCTGCTGAACGCCTATTCGGGCCTCGCGGGCGCCGCCACGGGCTTTGTGCTGGACAATCAGGGGCTGATCATCACCGGCTCACTGGTCGGTGCCTCCGGCCTGATCCTGACGGCGGTCATGTGCAAGGCCATGAACCGGTCACTGCCCAATGTCCTGTTTGGAGGTGCTTTTGGTCAGAGTGGCAGCGGAGCCAAAGCGCAGGACGAAGGTGATTTTTACGCCGGCAAGGTGAAATACGCCACCGCTGATGACCTGGCGTTGCTGCTGGATAGCGCTCGCAAGGTTGTCATGGTTCCCGGTTACGGTCTGGCTGTGGCCCAGGCCCAGCATGCGGTCAAGGAGCTGGCGTCCCAGCTTGAAAGCCGTGGCGCCAGTGTCAGCTATGCCATCCATCCGGTTGCAGGCCGGATGCCCGGGCACATGAACGTGCTGCTGGCTGAAGCCGAAATTCCCTACGACCAACTCAAGGACATGGATGCCATTAATCCGGAGCTACCCCAGGCGGATGTGGTTATCGTTCTCGGTGCCAACGACGTGGTCAATCCGGCCGCGGCCGAGGAGCCCAGTTCACCCATCTACGGCATGCCCATACTCAATGTTCACAAGGCAAAGACCGTGGTCGTTGTGAAGCGCAGCCTCTCCCCCGGTTTTGCCGGCATCCCCAACAGCCTCTTCATCAAGGAAAACAGCCTGATGCTCAAGGGCGATGCCAAGGATGTATTGCAGGCAACCACCCGGGCCATCAAGGACCTTTAGAAGGAAAAATCACCGTGTTGACACACCTGGACCAGTTGGAAGCGGAAGCAATTCATATCATGCGGGAGGTCGTAGCCTGCTTCGAAAACCCCTGCATGTTCTATTCCATCGGCAAAGACTCCACGGTTATGCTCCATCTTGCGCGCAAGGCATTCTGGCCCGGCTCTGTGCCGTTGACGCTGCTGCACATCGACACCACCTGGGAATTCGCGGAAATGGGCCACTTCCGTGATCGGCTGGCGCGCCAACATAACCTTGATATCAAGGTCTGGGTCAATAACGATGCCCTCAAAAATGGCGTGCATCCGATTGAATCAGGATCCGTTGTGTACAACGATCAGATGAAAACACAGGCGCTGAAGCAGGCACTTGCCCATTTCGGCTTCGACGCAGCCTTGGGCGGAGCAAGGCGTGACGAAGAGCGATCGCGGGCCAAGGAGCGTATCTTCTCTGTCAGAAACAGCCAGCAGCAATGGGACCCCAAGAACCAGCGGCCCGAACCCTGGAACATCTATAATACGAAGATCAGTAAAGGCGAGTCGGTCAGGGTATTCCCGCTGTCCAACTGGACAGAGCTGGATATCTGGATGTATATCCTCAGGGAACAGATCGAGATCGTGCCTCTCTATTATTCCGCCCCGCGGCTAAGCTGGCAGGATGATGCATCGGGCATTATTCTGGCGCTGGATGATGAACGCATGCTCCCTTACCTTTCGGCCAGCGAAAAAGCGTCTCTCTCCGAACGCACCATACGCTTCCGGACACTCGGCTGTTACCCACAGACGGGCGCTGTTGAAAGTACGGCAAAAACCGCAGAGGCGATTGTCATGGAAATGATCGCAGCTCGCACCAGCGAAAGGGATGGCCGGTTACTGGACAAGGATCAGACTGCGTCGATGGAGCGCAAGAAACGCGAGGGATATTTCTGAATGCCGGATACCCTTAACCTTGACTCCGTGCAACCCGGCTCCATTGAACAGGCTGCAGACCTTCTCCGGGCCGGGCACCTAGTGGCTCTTCCAACGGAAACAGTTTACGGCCTCGCGGCAGACGCCAGCAACCCGGCGGCGATCAAAAAGGTCTTTGAGGCGAAACAGCGGCCGATCGGGCACCCCCTGATCGTACACCTGTCCGACCCCGCGAGAATTCACCGGTGGGTGGAGCAGGTACCGGACTTTGTGTGGCAACTTGTTGATACCTACTGGCCCGGCCCTCTGACCATACTGCTGCCCAAAAAGGCAGGAGTAAGCGAACTCATTACCGGTGGCCACCCGGGGGTGGCCATCAGAATGCCGGCCCATTCCGTTGCACTGGAAACCATCCGCTTACTGGGTGGCGATATCGTCGCCCCGTCTGCCAACCCTTACGGCAGGATAAGCCCGACGTCTGCCAGCCATGTCCTCCGGGAAATGGCCGGCCGTATCGATGCGGTTCTTGATGGCGGTGATTGTGCGGTTGGCATTGAATCCACAATCCTCGATCTCACCGGTGACGTGCCCAGGATTGCACGCCCCGGCCAGATAGGCCGGAGCGAACTTGAGGCTTTTCTGGGCATGTCTTTCTCTGACCATGCAGCCGTCACGCCAGCCGTGCCCGGAAACGTCAAACACCACTACCAGCCCGTCACCCCCACCATCGGCGTACCACCAGAGCACTTTTCCGAGGCGCTGCAAGAGTTAACCGGGCAAGCCGGGCGAACAGGTGCAATCTGGTGGCGATCACCGCCACCGGGGCCTGCCTTTTCCGAGTCAATCCGCCTCGGTGACAACCCCGACGGCTATGCCCGTATGCTCTACACCGCCATGCATGCCATGGACCAGGCAGATCTGGCCCGTATCGTGATTGAATTGCCACCGAAGACAGAGCCATGGCTGGCCATTCATGACAGGCTGGGCCGTGCCTGCAGCCAGGCGTTCACCTATCCAGCAACACATGATCAGGTATAGAGCGCTTCGATCACATCCGTGTATTTTTCGTAGATTTTGCTCCGGCGTACCTTCATGGTGGCCGTTACTTCATCATCGTCGTGATCTAGTTCCTTGGTGAGCAAGTGGAAGCGTTTGATCTGCGCCACCTGGGGCAGCTGTTCGTTACCCTTGTTCACTTCCGCCTCAATCAGGTCTTTCACCTGCGGCTGCTCCGTCAGGCTACGGAAGGTGGTGTAGGCAATCCGCTCCTGCTCGGCCCACTTGGCGACGGTGTCAAAATCGATCTGGATCAGGGCAGAGACATACTTCCGGGCCTCGCCAATCACGATGCATTCCTTGATATAGGGGCTGGCCTTGATGGTGTTCTCGATCTCGGTTGGGGAGAGATTCTTGCCCCCGGCCGTTATGATGATGTCTTTCAGGCGGTCAACAATCTTGAGCTGGCCGTCCCGCCATTCGCCCACATCCCCCGTGTGCAACCAGCCGTCTTTCAGGGTTGCAGCGGTTGTTTCCTCGTTCTTGTAATAGCCCTTGAACATACTGCCGCCACGCATGATGATCTCGTTATGCTCGCCGAGCTTGACCTCCACACCGGCAATGGCAACCCCCACGGTTCCAAGATGCACGTTGTCCACCGGTTGGGCGGTTGCAACGCCTGTACTTTCCGTCTGTCCGTAGACTTCCACCAGGGGAATTCCCATGGTGCGGAAGAACTCCAGAATGCCGGTGGAAATGGGGGCGGCTCCGGTCATCGCAAGGGTACAACGGCGCAGTCCAATAAAGTTCTGCAATGCCCGGAAGATCAGCCAGTAACTGAGGCTGTACAGACATTTTTCCTTCAGGCTCCACTGCGCCCGGGGCCTGGTAGCCATGGGCGAACACACCTGGACCGCCCACTTGAACAGTGCCCGGCGGAACCGGCCGGTTTCCTGGATCTTGATATAGATGGAGGAGTGCAGTTTTTCCCATATTCTGGGAACCCCCAGGAAAAAGGTCGGTGCAATTTCCCGCAAATCCTCCTGGATTGTCCGCAGGCTTTCACCGAAGCTGACCGAACTGCCCGCGTAAACCGGCCCAATGTTGGTGACCGCCTGCTCTGCCACATGGCATAGCGGGAGGTAGGAAAGACAGGACCCATGTTCGTCTGCCTGTAACAGCTCAATAAGACCGGGGGCTGCTGCATGAAGGTTGCCCCAGCTGATCATGGCGCCCTTTGGCCGGCCGGTGGAGCCGGAGGTGTAAACCATCAGCGCGGTATCACCCATCTGCTGGCCATCCAGCAATTCATCAGCCAGCCCCGGGTGCTCATTCTCGAATTCCCGCCCCCTGGCCTCGACATCCTCGAACGCCGTCGGAGGCTCCGGATAATAACCAAGCCCCTTCATATCGACGGCGATGGTGTACTTCAGCTTTGGCAGGTCGGGCCAGGCTTCCAGTACCTTGTCGGTCTGCTCCTGATCCTCACACACCACTATTTCCGCATCGCTGTGCTCGAGGACATAGGCCACCTCGTTCCACGGGCTGGTCGGATAGACTCCCACACAGATGCCCCGGGCTATGCCTATACCCATCTGGGCAATAACCCACTCCACCCGGTTTTCCGAGATGATGGCCACATGGCCACCTTCCTTGAGCCCCAGCGCGCGCAGTCCCAGACCAAAATGCCGGGCGCGACGGTAGTAATCCTGCCAGCTATAGGCCTGCCAGATGCCGAAATCCTTCTGGCGCAGGGCCAGCGCCTCAGGCCGCTCTCTGGCATGGGCCCGTAACATCTGGGTCAGGGTCAGATCGGGTATGGAAGGTGTTGTCATGAAAGCCACCGTTTACGGCGTTTGTAGTGCTTGATGTCACGGTAACTGCGGGCTTCGCCTTCCTTGCCACCCACCCCGAGGTAAAACTCCCGGACATCCTCGTTTGAGGTCAGTTTGTCCGCCGGCCCGTCGATCACGATCTTGCCGCTTTCCATGATGTAACCGTAGGATGCGATCGCCAGCGAAACCGCAGCATTCTGCTCTACCAGCAGAATGGCGGTGCCCTGCTCCCGGTTGATCCGCGCCACGATGGTAAAAATTTCCTCCACCAACAGCGGCGCCAGACCCAGCGAAGGTTCATCCAGCATGATCAGCTTCGGTTGTGCGATCAGTGCCCGCCCCAGGGCAAGCATCTGTTGTTCTCCACCGGACAGGTACCCCGCCAGCTGTTTTCGACGTTCCTTCAGGCGCGGGAAATAGTTATAGACCAGTTCATAGCTGTCGCTCAGGGGTGGCCTGTTGCCACTGAGTGCATAGGTAGCGGCAACCAGGTTCTCTTCCACCGTCAGGTCTTCAAACACGCGGCGGCCTTCCATTACATGGAACAGCCCGTTACGTACCAGTTTCTCGGGCGGTGTGCCCTTTACATCCTTGCCCTGGAAACGGACTTCCCCGGCGGTTACTTCACCGTCTTCCAGAGTCAGCAGGCCGGAGACACTCTTCAGCGTGGTGGACTTGCCGGCACCGTTGGAGCCGAGGAGCGCCACGATGGCCCCCTCCGGCACCCGCAGCGACAGGCCCCGGAGGACCTGTACCGACTTGTTGTAGACCACCTCGATGTTATCGATTTCCAGTAAGGCTTCCATACAGCCCCTCAGTCGAGGTGGATCCAGTCCGATACCGGCTCGTAACGGCCTTTTTCGGCATTAACGCGCCAGATACGACCTACTGGAAAAGACATGTCCCGGACGGTTACGGGAATGCCGATGATGCCGCCGGTATCCCAGTCCTCGATGGAGGCCAGTGCCTCGGCCATGTTGTCACCGGTCAGTTCCTTGTCAGCGTCGAGGGTGCGCTTGACCACTTCGGTCCACACCATGGCGTTGAACCAGGCCTGCATGTAACCGGTGGGACGGTAACCGGCTTCCGGGTCGCTCTTCTCGGCCTGTGCCCTGAGTGCATCCAGCATTGGCCCGCTTTCTTCGCTGTCATAGTAGTTGTAGGGCATCACGCCCATGTAGCCGTCGGCGTCTTCACCCATCTTGTCGATGATCAGCTTGTCCGACGACCAGAAGGTGCCCATGAACTGGGTATCCAGCCCCATCTGACGCATCTGCACCATGAACTCGTTGATCGGCGACAGAACGTAGCCGTGGAACACCACGTAATCCGGGCGAACCCGGCGCAGTTTCAGGATTTCAGACGACACGTCTACGCTACCGGGTTTGGTAACGATGTCCTCAACCACCTCAATACCCAGCTCGGCGGCACGTGCCTTGCCATTCTCGATGGGATCCTTGCCAAACTCGGTATCGCTGTAAACAAAGGCCACGGTCGGCATGTCGCCATCCTTACCCTGGTCAGCAATGTACTCCAGAATAATGCCGAACATCTGGCTGTAGTTGGGGCCCGGAATGAACTGATACGGGTATTGCTCGTTATCCGTCAGCGCAGTGGCAAAGGACGCGCCACTCATCAGGGTATTGCCCTGGCTGTTCAGCTCCGAGGCAATGGCTTTCATGAAACCGGTGCTATCACCGTAGTAGGTGGCCGGTGATTCACTGCCGGAAATTTTCTTGAAAGCAGCCACCGAGCGGTCCACCTCGTAGGCGGTATCCTCCATCACGTACTTTACCGGATGACCGTTGATGCCACCCTCGCTGTTAATCCAGTCCGTGTAGTCCGTCAGGCCTGCATGAATGTGAATGCCGGCAAAGGCAAACACGCCGGAAAGTGGAATGGAGCCACCGAACACGATGGGTTCCTTGTCCTGCGCCATGGCCGGAGCGGTTACGGTTAATGCCGCAACCAGACTGCCAAGCCCGGCGAGCCTGCGTCCTTTTTCAAGTATGTTTCTGAACATGTTCCTTCTCCTTGCTGCTTCTTGTTGTTGGTGGTGCATCGGTTGTCGCTGAAACACGGTTAATTTCTGAACGGCCACAGGTGAAAGAAACGGCGGATGCGGTGCCATATTTCTGCGAGGCCATGGGGTTCGAAAATCAGGAAGCCCACAATCAGGGCGCCAAAAATGATCTCCAGCATCGGCGACATGAACACCGGGGCGTCTGGATAGAATGGCGTCAGTGCTGCAGTGAGCAACTTCAGGGCTTCCGGTACCAGGGTCATAAAGGCCGCACCCAGTATGCCCCCCAGCAGGTTACCCATGCCGCCCACGATCACCGCCGCAAGGTAGAATATGGACATGGACAACGGAAAACTCTCCGGCGTTACCACACGGTAGAAGTAGGCGAACAGGCCTCCGGCTATCCCGGCGTAGAAAGAACTGAGCGCAAAGGACATCAGCTTGTAACGCAACAGGTTAATACCAAGAATCTCGGCGGAAATATCGCGGTCACGAATGGCAATGAAAGCCCGGCCAATCCGGGTGCGGAATACATTGGCGGCTGCGAGCACCATCAGCACCGCCAGCGGTACGATGATGAAATACATCATGAAATCGCTCTGGAACGACCACCCGAACAGATGCGCCGGTTCCAGACTCAGACCGCCCATGCCGCCGGTGACCGATTCCCATTCTGCGAAAATGAAATGCAGGAAAACACTGGCCGCCAGGGTAGCGATTGCCAGATAAAGCTTCTTGACCCGCAGTGAAGGCAGGCCCACCAGTATACCCACCGCGGCTGCCATGAGCCCTGCCAGCAGCAGTGTTACGGGAAACGGCAAGCCAGTGTTGAGGGAAAGCCAGGCAACGGTATAGGCGCCAACCCCCATGAAACCGGCCTGGCCCAGGGAAATCAGGCCGGTAAAGCCGGTGAGGATATTCAGGCCGGTGGTGCTGATCACGGCAATGCCCACCAGGCACCCCAGGTACAGCAGATAGGAATCGGCCATGAAGGGGAACACCAGCAGTACCAGCAGGAACAGGCCAAACCAGAGCTTCTGGGTCTGGGTGGTCCAGATCGCCTCATCGGCCTCGTAAGTCTGTTTCGCATCAGCGATACGCATCTTACACTCGCTCTATTTCGTGGGTGCCAAAGAGGCCATAGGGTCGGATAACAAGAATCACGGCCAGAACCAGAAACGTAGCCGGCATCCGGTACTCGCCACCGAAATAGGCACCGGCCACGGTTTCCAGCCAGCCGATGAACACGCCGGCAATCAGCGCCCCCAGAATGCTGTCCAGGCCACCGACAATGACCACCACCAGCACACTCAGACCGATGATCCCGAACTGCGGACTGAGACCACCGGTAGCCGCCACCAGTACGCCGGCCAGTGAAGCGGCCAGCGAACCGAATACCCAGGCCATGTTGAATACCCGGCGCACGTTGATGCCCATGGAATAGGCTGCGGCCTGGTCCGAGGCAGTCGCCCGCAACGCCACGCCGCCACGGGAGAAGCGGAAATAGAGCAGGTAAACAATCAGCACGGCGGCACCGATCAGGAAGCCGTAGGCGATTTTCGGAGCCAGGTAGAGATCACCGATAAACACTGGCTCCCGGGGCAGAAAACTCGGAAGCAGTTGTGGATCGGCGGTCCAGATAAACTCCACCAGACCGACCAGAATACTGGCAATACCGATGGTCACCATTACCACTGAAATCGGAGATTCCCCCAGCATCGGCCGGATCATGGTTTTCTCGATCACCCCGCCCAGAAGGCTGCCGCCGATCACCGCCAGCGGCAGCGCAATCCAGGCCGACATCTCCATACCGCCAGCAAAGGCCAGGAACAGGTAGGCCGCAAACATCATGATTTCGCCAATGGCGAAATTGATGACCCGGGTTGCCTTGTAGATAATGACAAAGCCCAAGGCAATCAGCGCATAGAGCCCGCCCATGGCGAGGCCCGCCAGGCTTATTTCACCAAAGAACATCCAATCCATCAGGCGGCCTCCCCTTCCGGATTGAGCTTTTTGCGTAAGCTGTCGATGTCACTGTTACCGAGGTAGGCCTTGATCACCTCCGGGTTTTTCTGGACATCCTCCGGCAGACCCTCGGTAATCACCTGGCCAAAATTGAGCACCGCAATGTGGTCGGAAATATCCATCACCATGCCCATGTCGTGTTCCACCATCAGCACGGTGATGCCCCATTCTTCCCGGATATCCAGAATAAAACGGGCCATGTCCTCTTTTTCCTCCCGGTTCATGCCGGCCACCGGCTCGTCGAGCATCAGCACTTTCGGACGCATGGCCAGGGCCCGTGCCAGTTCCACCCGCTTCTGCAAACCGTAGGAGAGGCTCGCCACCGGCTGGCGACGGATATGATCAATTTCCAGAAAATCGATGATTCGCTGCTCGACATCTTTGCGAACGGCTATTTCCTCCCGACGAGCGGGGCCGAAATAGGCCAGCGCACTCAGCAGGCCGCTTTTCATGTGAACGTGGGCGCCGAGTTTTATGTTGTCCAGTACGGTCATGCCACGGAACAGGGCAATGTTCTGAAAAGTCCGGGCCAGCCCTAGCGCAGCCCGCTTGGGCGGCTTGATACCGCCTGAAAGTATCTGGCCCTGATAACTGATCGTGCCCTGCTGGGGTTTGTAGAAACCGGAAATGCAGTTGAAAAGGGACGTCTTGCCGGCGCCGTTGGGGCCGATAATGGTCGTGACGGTGTTTTCGGGCACGCGGAAGCTGACATCCTGCAGGGCCGTTACACCACCAAACGAGAGAGACAGGTTACTGATTTCAAGGATGCTCATGATTGTAATTCTTATTTTTTTATTGTCATCGAGGCACGCCCCGACCCAGATTTAAAGTAGTTCATGCAGGCAACATTAGGCAAACGCTTCTACGCTGTTACCTGACGCAGGATGATGACGTTACGCAGGGAATTGACCTCCAGATGCACCATGGCGTGAGAAAAATCCGATATGGCCGATAAAATGGTAACCACCGATTTTGCCCCTGAGACCGGTGTGGCAACACTGACCTTCAACCGGCCGGAAGCCCTGAACGCGATCAATGTGCCCCTGGCGGAGGATTTTCTGGCCGCTGTCCAGGGACTGAAATCCTTATCGGGCGTGCGATGTGTTGTTCTGGCAGGGGCGGGGCGTGCCTTTATGGCGGGCGGTGACGTACCCAGTATGGCAGGCACTCCAGAGCAGGCGGGCAATGCCATCAGCGCCATCCTGGACGCTGTCAATCCTGCCATCCTGCTGCTGCGCAGTTTGGATGCGCCGGTGATCGCCGCGGTCAAGGGCGTCGCCGCTGGCGCGGGGCTCAGTCTGGCGCTGATGTCAGACCTGGTGGTCGCCCGGGAGGATGCCAGGTTTCTGGTCGCCTACAACGGCATCGGTGCTGTTCCTGACTGTGGTGGCAGCTGGTTTCTGGCCCACAAAATAGGCGCTGGCCGGGCAGCAGAGTTGATGTTGCTTGGGAAAACGCTCAGTGCTGCGGAGGCCAAAGACTGGGGAATGATCACCGAGTATGCCCCGGAGCACAGCTATGAAGATCTGTTGACCGAGGTCACCGGCAAAGTTGCCAGCGGACCGACCCGTGCCTTTGGCGCGTTCCGCCGGCTTACCGATCGGGCCAATGGCAATCAGCTAGCCGCCCACCTGGAAGCAGAGCGAGCGGCATTTCTGGAAATGACCCGAACCGAAGATTTTGCCGAGGGAGTCTCAGCGTTTCTGGCCAAGCGCTCCGCCCGTTTTCACGGGTATTGACCCGTTGCCACACAACAACGCCTCATGAGGCGATATGCCACAAACCGGGTTAAGCGGAGTTAACCTGCCCGAAATCCGTAAGACACTGATAATTTTACCTTTTCATTCGATTTTCCAGTAGAACTTCATACTGGCACGGGACTTGATACGTCCTCAGTGAACCTTAGAAGGCGGGTGAATCCGCCCGCACTTGAATGAAGCAAACTGAGCAAACCAAGGAGAGACGTATGAACAAGCTTTTGATCTCACTGACCGCATCTTTGGCACTGCTGGCAACCGGCCCTGTTCTGGCACAGGATCAGAATCAGCAAAGCGGCAGCAATGCCATGCAGGGTGAGCAAAGCGCTCCTCAGACCGATTTCAACGACCAGGAACTGGAAAAATTCGTAAGTGCCCAGAAAGGCATCAACGAGGTCCGCGATGAGTACATGAAGAAGATCGAGTCTGCGGATGACCAGGCCAAAGCTCAGGAGCTCCAACAGGAAGCCAATGACGAAATGGTCAAGGTCATCGAAGACGAGAACATGGAAATCCAGACCTACAACAGCATCGCCACCGCGTACAACAGCGATCCTGAAACCCGTGAGCGCGTTGATGAGATGATGTAACAGTCAGCGAGTGCAAACCCGAAAAGTCCCGGCGTTCCGCGCCGGGACTTTTTTTGTGCAACTTCAGATTCTTCACCTCAAGTCAGCGAACGCCTCTTTTACATGACCAGCCAATGCATCGTTTACCGGATTGCTGCCACTGCGCACCAGGGCGATCTGATAATCCGGCAATGCCGGCAGGCCCTCCCTGTCCAGCTTTCGCAAGGGTGATTGCACCAGGCTGACCGGGAAAGGAGCGACGGCCAGGTCCGCCAGCATGGCCGCTTCCTGACCGAAACAATTATCACAGGTATAGGCAACCCGGTAAGACATATGGGCGTCATCCAGTGCATTCAGCGCCATCCTGCGCCAGGCACAGCCGTGGTTGGCGAGGGACACCGGTAAGGGTGAACGATTGGCGGCAATGCCGCCTTCGCGCCCTGCCCACACCAAAGGCTCCGTGTGCACCACCTCGCCCCGCCATTCCTGGCCGTCGTTCCCGATGGTGATCAATACCATATCCAGTTCGCCGGCATCGAGGCGCTCCAGATTCTGCTGGCTTGACCCCACCACCACGTCTACCTGCACAGCCGGGTAGGACCGGGCAAACTGGGCAAGCACTCTGGGCAGAATGCGGCTGCCCACATCATCCGAAGTACCGAAACTGACCCGGCCTTGCAGGCTGGGCGCCAGGAACTGCTGTATGGCCTCCTCATTCAACCGCAGCAGCCGGCGCCCATAGCCCAGCAACACTTCACCTTCAGGCGTGAGCCTGACATGGCGAGCCTCACGCACAAACAGGACATGCCCGAGAATCTCCTCAAGCCGTTTTATCTGCATGCTCAGGGCCGAGGGAGTGCGGAAAACCTGTTTTGCCGCCCGGGTGAAGCTTCCACTCTCGGCAATCGCCACAAAGGTTCTCAGTACGTCGGTATCCAGCAGCGGGATAGCCTCGCGTGTAATCACCGGCTTCGAACTGTCCATCGCCTGACCCTCTCTTCCGCTCCCGACCTCTGATCGTTCAATTTTACTTAACACACATGTTAAATCTTTTCGTTTGTCTGATCAAAGATGGCGTTGCATGCTTGAAACATGCCCATCGTTAAGAAGGAGGACGCCAGGATGTGCAATCAGCAGGAATTCCATCGCCCCAGGCTACGCCCGGATACCCCGGTGAAGCCACCCGAGCTGGATCTGTACATGCCGGCAACACCGCCGTTGGCTTTCATTGCAACGCTGGAGTTCTGGATAAAGATCTTCCGCCGCCGGTATCATTTTCGGCACCTGTTTGTGCCACTGCTGGATGAGGAGGACAGGACACTGTCTGATATCGGGTTCGAAAGGACGGACATTCAGTGGGCACTCAAGCTGCCCCTGAAAGTGGACGCCCTGAAGGCACTGGAAGTCTGCCGCAAGGGGCGAGCAAAGAAATGAAAGCGCCGGGGCTGACGCTCAGCCCCGTGCCAATGCCACGATGTCCGGGTACTCATGTACCCGCACCACTGACGCAGTGGAAGCGTCCCGGGAAAGGCTGCACACCTCGTTGACCATCGCACTGGCCACGGTAGCCGCTTCAATACCCCGAAACTTTTCCAGCGGGCCTATCAGCGCCCGGTTGATCAGCGGCATGGCTTTCATGCCCAGAGCTTCGGCGGTGCGTTGCTCGGCCCTGTCGCCCAGCAAAAGACTGGGCTGGTAGATAGCCAGGCAGGAATAACCCAGGGCTTTCACCGCATCTTCCAACTCACCTTTCACCCGGTTGTAGAAAACGGTGGAGGACGACGATGCCGCGATGGCCGACATCAGGGCAAATGCCTTTGCGCCGTTTGCCCGACCAAGCTCGGCCGCTTTCAGGGGATAACCGAAATCCACCTTGCGGAACTGCTCCCGGGAACCGGCCTTTTTTATGGTTGTGCCCAGGCAACAGATGATCGCATCCACCGCGAATAATTCGCTGTGCTCGTCCATGCGGTCAAAATCGATTTCGTGCTGCTCGAGTTTTGCATGGCTCACGGGCAGTTTCCGGCGCACCGGCGCCACCACCGATGACACCTCCTCCCTCGTCAGGAGTCCTTCCAGTACTTTGCCGCCGGTCAGGCCGGTGGCACCCAGTAGCATCACTTTCATACAGTCTTCCTCAACCAGGACGTTTCATAAATTCAGTTTAGTGCCAGTGATCGGGTCGCAACCATATCACGAGGTTAAAAAGCGGTTTAAACTGACCACAGTAAAAAGCTGATACACCTGCTGATTCAACGTCGGTTGCCAATGAATGATTTTGAAGCCCTGAACGTGATGCAGGCCGTCCTCCAGGACTGGTTCCGCCCCGGCATTACCGCTGTACTGTCCGTTGTTTTCACCTTCCTCGCTTACAGGGGTGTGTTAGCGGTCATTCAACGACTGACCCGCAGCAAGACGGTTCCCCGCCTTTTCCTGGACGCTTCGTCCACAGCGCTGGGGATTGTCATTGCGTTACTGGTCCTCAACGGCGTTCTGGAAACCGCCCCTTCCGACCTGCCGTTGCTGAGCCACATCCAACACATGGCGACCCTGTTGTTGATTATCGCGGTCACCTGGGCACTGGTCCGGTGCACATCCGCCATCGGCAATGTGATTGTCGCTATGAACCCGGTGTTGGAGGGGCAATGGAAACGTGCCCGCAAGGTGGAAACCCAGACACGTTTCCTGGTGAGGGTGCTGAACATTCTTATCGTCATCCTGGGGCTGGGTGTTGCTCTGATGACCTTCGAACCGGTTCGCCACCTGGGCGGCAGCCTGCTGGCCTCGGCCGGCATTGGCGGCATCATCCTCGGCTTTGCCGCCAAACCGGTGCTCAGCAATCTGCTGGCAGGCATGCAGATCGCCCTGACCCAGCCTTTCCGCATCGACGACGTACTGCACGTGCAGGGCGAGTGGTGCTGGGTGGAGGAAGTAACCGCCACCTACGTGGTGCTGAGGGTCTGGGACCTGAGGCGGTTGGTGGTGCCCCTGCAGTGGTTTATCGAGAATCCGTTCCAGAACTGGTCGAGAAACGACACCGAACTGACGGGGCCGGTGTTTATTCACGTGGACTATTCCATGCCTATTGAACCACTGCGAACTGAATTCAACCGCCTGCTACAGCGGGCACCGCAGTGGAATGGCCACACCGCCACCGTCCAGGTTACCGACGCCGGCGACACCAACATCGAGGTTCGCCTGTTGATGAGCGCCAAAGACTCTTCCGGACTGTGGGATCTTCGTTGCGCCATTCGCGAAGGCATGATCACCTTCATTCAGGAGCAGTTCCCGGACCAACTGCCCCGCGTTCGCGCAAGGCTGGTAGAGCAACCCGATCAGTAAGGCGCAGCTTCCGTTACCCGATCCACCAGGTAAACCAGCCCGTGATAATCGATCCCGCCGTGGCGGCTGAGGCCGATCTCGCAGGTGCGGCTGGTGGAGATGCCCTCCGTACAGCCGGCGACCTGGCGTGGCAGAGTTCGCAGGGCATGGCTGTTCAGCTCGGGCACATTGAATCCTTTGTCGCCGGCAAAGGCGCAGCAGTGGATGTCTTCCGG
Source organism: Marinobacter denitrificans (assembly GCF_008795955.1). GTDB lineage: Bacteria > Pseudomonadota > Gammaproteobacteria > Pseudomonadales > Oleiphilaceae > Marinobacter > Marinobacter denitrificans. Next base: position 25,637 of record NZ_VMHN01000005.1, on the reverse strand, counting down.
AATCACCACGTTGGTGCTGCAGCGCCGCGCAATGTCGATCAGCCCCTGTGACTCGCCCAGATGCTGGGTACTGCAGGTAACGTGGACAGCAATCGATGTGTCTTCGGGCTTGAACACCAGGCGGTCCACCAGCTTCTCGCGGATGAATTTCACCGGGTCATACAGGTCCATCCCCAACTCCCGCGCCGCGTCCTGGATCTGCAGGGTACAGGGGCTGGTATCACAGTAGACCGGGTCCCTGCCGTTACGGGTGGCGGCCAGCAACGCCTGCAACAATTCGGATTTCTTGCGGTCCGCCTGCTCCGGGTAACCTTTCGAGGCAAAGGGCTGACCACAGCACAGGGTATCGGGCCCCTGGGGCTGAATAACCTGGTAGCCACCTTTTTCCAGCAACTGGCGGGTTTTGTCATACAACGTGGTTTGCTCTGCATCGCCACTGGCAGGGCCCATCACCCGCGAAACGCAGGCTGGCAGGTAAACCACTCGTGGTGCGTCGCTTTCCGCTGCCGGAGCCTGCGGCACAAAACGGATGGGCTGGGGCATGGACGGGTCCCACTGCGGCAGCCGCTGACCGGAGATTCTGCTCAGCCCCGCACTGAGTTTTGCCAGCCTTGGCGCACCTAGCAGCTTTTCGACACCAGAGGCCACGGTAAGCACGAAACGGGTCCCACGCAGCACCGTTTGAAAATGCTCCGCCACCCAATCAGCCGTTCCGGCGTGGCCGGTTTTCTGAGCCCGCAGCTTGCGCACCAGATCGCCGGTGTTGATATCCACCGGGCAACGCTGGGCGCATAGCCCCGTTGCGGCACAGGTATCTATACCCTGATACTGGTAGGCCGCTTCCAGTTCCGAGGTATCCTTGCCGGCCCGTTTTTTCGCCTGGATATCCCGCCAGATAACAATACGCTGGCGCGGCGACAGGGTCAGCCCTTCCGATGGACACACCGGTTCGCAGAAACCACATTCGATACACTTGTCGATCAATGGATCGGCGGCGGGCAACGGCTTCAGGTTCTTCAGGTGAATATCCGGATCCCGGGAAAGCACCACGTCCGGATTGAGCAGATTCTCCGGGTCCAGCAGGCCCTTGATCTTCCACATCAGTTCCCAGGCATCGTGCCCCCACTCCAACTCCACAAACGGCGCCATATTGCGGCCGGTGCCGTGCTCCGCCTTGAGGGAACCACCAAACTCCACTGCCACCAGCTGCGAGACGTCCTTCATGAAGGCGTCGTAGCGGGCCACTTCATCAGGGTCGTCAAAACCCTGGGGAAACACGAAGTGAAGGTTTCCTTCCAGGGCGTGGCCAAAGATGATGGCGTTGTCGTAGGCGTGTTTGACAAACAGCGCCTGCAGTCTCTTGACGCCCTCGGCCAGTTGATCAAGGGGAAAAGTGACATCTTCGATGATAACCGTGGTACCGGTTGGCCGCACTGCGCCCACTGCGGGAAAGGTACCCTTGCGTATGGCCCACAACAGGTCAGACACCTTTGGGTCAGTGGTGAAATCCACCTTTTCTTCTACCGGGAACTCAGCCAGGGCGGCCCGGACCTGCACCAGTTGCTCCTGCAGGATGGTGGCATCCGGCGCCCTTGTTTCGATCAACAGGGCGCAGGCATCCTCCGACAAGCCGTGTATCCAACCCGGCAGGCCGGGTTTGTCCTGTACCGAGCGCAGGCTTCGCCGGTCAAGCAGCTCCACAGCAGCAACCGGCTGCGAACGCAACAACGCAGCCGCACGGCAGCAGCTGTCTGCATTGGTGAATACCAGCAACGCAGTGGCCTTGTTGGGGTAATCCGGCACCGTGTTGTAGGTAACCGAACTGACAAACCCGAGAGTACCCTCGGAGCCCACCATAAGGTGCGTGAGGATATCCAGCGGATCGCTGTAGTCCACCAGGGCGTTGAGCGACAGGCCGGTGGTATTTTTAAGCCGGTATTTGTGGCGGATACGGTCCGCAAGCTCGGTATTGGCCCGGGTCTCCGCCGCCAACTGCTCCAGCTCTGCCAACAACGGGGCGTGGCTGCTGCGAAACACTTTAACGCTTGCGAAGTCCTCGGTATCCACCACCGCGCCGTCCGCCAGAACAAGCCGCATGCTGGCCAGGGTATGGTAAGTGTTCTGGGCTGTACCACAACACATGCCACTGGCGTTGTTGGCCACTATCCCGCCTATTTTGCAGGCATTGATGGAGGCGGGGTCCGGGCCTATCTTGTAGCCATAAGGCGCCAGCCAGGCGTTGGCCTGAGCACCAATAATGCCCGGCTGCAGGCGGATCTGCCGGCCTTCATTGCGAATCTCGTGGTCTTTCCACTGGTCACCCAGCACCAGCAGAATGGAGTCGCTGATGGCCTGCCCAGACAAACTCGTGCCGGCGGCCCGGAACGTCACCGGGGCGGAGAAGCGTCGGGCGATGGCCAGCAGGCTGACCACTTCCTCTTCGCTTTCCACTTTCACCACAACGCCAGGAATCAGCCTGTAAAAGCTGGCATCGGTACCGTAAGCCAGGGTCGACAGAGGGTCATCGTAAACCCGCGCAGCCGGAACCAGCTCTTTTATTGCCGCGATGACGTCAGGTGACATCAGATACCTCTGGGCGTTGCCCATCAGAAGTTTTGGATAATTGGTCATACCAATTTATACTGTCTGGGGTAATAAGATAGGGAAATTCTGCGACAACTTCAAAGAATAATATCTAGACAATAGTCTCGTTCCCGGATATCAGGTATTCCATTCACCGGGCTGTTCGTCATAATTGAAAATTGGTAAGACCACATCGGGAACGCAATGAGTATCGGGAAAATTGCACCAAAACGTCTCGCAGACAGCATTGTAGAAGAGCTGGAAAACATGATTCTGGAGGGCACCCTGCAGCCCGGGGAGCGGCTTCCGGCTGAGCGTACCCTTGCTGAACGGTTCGGGGTGTCGCGCCCGTCATTGCGGGAAGCCGTTCAAAGGCTGGCGGCCAAAGGCCTGCTGGTCAGCCGCCAGGGTGGCGGCCACTATGTGGCGGAATCACTGGGATCGAGCTTTACCGATCCTTTGATCGCCCTGCTGGAAGGGCGCCCGGACGCCCAGCGGGATTTGCTGGAATACCGCCGCACCCTGGAAGCAGACTGCGCCTATTACGCCGCGCTCCGGGCAACGGCGGTGGACAAGGCGCACCTGAAAACCGCCTACGAAACCCTGCAGGCCTGTTACGCCTCGGACAGCAGCAGTGACCTGAGCGAGGAGGGAGCTGCCGACGCCCGCTTTCACCTGGCCATCGCCGAAGCCAGCCACAACGTCATTCTTCTCCACACTATTCGGGGGCTGTTCAGCCTGCTGAAAACCAACGTAGTCAACACTATCGGCAGCATGTACGCCCGGGAAAAGCAGACCCGGAGCGAATTGATGGAACAGCATCGGCTGCTGTTCGAAGCGATTATTGAAGGGCGCGCGGACGACGCCCGGCATTTCGCCGGGCAGCACATCCAGTACGCACAGAATGTGTTATCCGAACAACACGAAAGTAACCGGAGGATGGAACGATCCCTGCGCCGGAGCAGTCCGACGAGCTAGTTGCGCTCTCTAGTCGCGCTCTGCACCGCGCAGGATCGCGTGCAGCAGCTCTTCGGCATCAAACTTGGTCAGGGCTTCGTCTGCCCCCACCTGTTTGGCGTAGCTCACGCTCATTTCGCTGTTCAGCGAGGTATGTAGAATAATGTAGGGCTGCCGGAGGGAACTGCTGTCCCTGACATTGAAGGTCAGCTCGTAACCGTCCAGCCCCGGCATCTCGATGTCACTCACCAGGATATCAATAGGCTTGCCATCGTTATTGGCGTTGATCATCAGGTCCAGCGCATCCTGGCCGTTGGTGGTCACGAAATAGGTAACGTCCTTGCTGTCCAGCGCATCGGACAACTGCTTGCGTGCCACCTGGGAGTCGTCCACCAGCAGGATGTTCAGGCCTTTCAGGGTTTCCCGCTGCACATCGGTCAGCACCACTTCACGGGGATTGACGGATTCCGGATACACCCGCGCCAGCAGCAGCTCCACATCCAGTAACTGGACAATCTCGTCCTCGATGTTCACCAGGCCGGTAATGAAAGCCCGGTCGCCCAGGCTCTGGGGCGGTGACATCACATCCTTCCAGTCCGTCTCGACGATTTTCCGCACGCTTCGCACCAGAAAGCCGATTTCCTTGCGCTGAATATCGGTCACGATGATGGAAGCTGTCTTGCGCTCTTCCGCGGTCAGCGGTGGCGACCCCACTGCCGCCGCCATGTCGATCACCGGCACCGCCGAGCCACGGAAACTCATGGTGCCAACGACCGCCGAATGGCTATGTGGCAGCTTGGTCAACGGAACAAACGGCATGATTTCGCGAATTTTCAGAGTACCCAGGCCAAAAGGCCGGTGACTGGTCAGATAGAACAGCAACAGTTTCTGGGGGTGCTTGGTGCCCTCGGCCATAACCTTGTAACCTGTCTCGAACTTTGCGAAAAATATATGACGCCGACAATAACACGTCGGCCTCTCTGAAATTGTAAGATTTTGCAGCCGCCAGCCTCACCCGAGATGAACGCCCGATGAAGCACCTGACCTTCTCCTCCCACTACGCCAGGGCCGTGTTGTACGGCCTTGAGAAGGCGGGCGGCTATTCCGATGAACTACTGTGTAATAACGGCATCGATCCGGAATTCATTAGCTCACCTCGGGCGCGGGTGCCCACTGAGCAGTTTATACGTCTGTTCCGTCTGGTCTGGGGCAAACTGGACGACGAATTCATGGGCCGCACCACCCAGCCCTGCCGTGTCGGGCATTTTCACCTGATGGGATCGCTTGCGGTTCACAGCGATAACCTGGAGGAGGTGATCCGCCAGAGCATTCGCTGTTACCGCTTATTCTCCGACGACATCGTGATCGAGCTGGACACCCGAGGCGAAGAAGTGGAGCTCAGCATCACCCATCGCCACCCCGAGCTGGACCCGGACAATTTTCTGGTGGAGTGGCTGTTACTGGTATGGCACCGCCTGGTGGGCTGGCTGATTGGCCGCAAGATCGTGCTGAGCCACGCCACCTTTCAGCACGCGCTGCCCCACCACTTTGATGAATACCGCTTTGTGTTTCCCTGCCAGTGTTTCTTTAATCGCGACCGCAACAGCCTGTTCTTCAGCCACAACTACCTGGACATGCCGGTCACACGAACGCCGGCAGAGCTGGACGAATTTATCGCACAGTCGCCTCGCAACCTGCTGATCTGGACCGATGAGGACGACAGCCTCACCACCCGGGTACGGCAGATTCTAGAGAATGTCGAAGACGAGCGGTTACCCACCCAGGAGCAGATGGCCGAGCAACTGCACATGACAGCCTATACCCTGTCGCGGAAACTGAAGGCGGAAGGAAGTTCGTACCAGAAGATCAAGGACAACCTGCGGCGGGATCAGGCGGTGATCATGCTCACGCGGCAGAACCTGACGGTGTCGGAGATTTCGTCACAGCTGGGGTTTGCCGAGCCCGGCGCTTTTTCCCGTGCTTTCAAGCACTGGACCGGGCTCAGCCCACTGGCCTACCGCAAGCAGGACCAGTAGTTCCCTCTGCGATTACAGCAGTTCGATCGCTACCGCAGTACCTTCCCCGCCACCAATGCACAGGGATGCCACACCGCGCTTGAGGCCACGCTGTTTCAGGGCGTTGATCAGGGTGACCATGATGCGTGAACCGGAGGAGCCGATGGGGTGACCCAGGGCACAGGCGCCGCCGTGGACGTTGACCTTGTCGGGGTCGAGCCCGAGTTCGTTGATGGCCGCCAGGGTGACCACCGCGAAGGCTTCGTTGATCTCGAACAGGTCGACGTCGTCGCGGCTCCAGCCGGCTTTTTTCAGTACTTTTTCGATGGCACCGATGGGCGCGAGTGTGAACTCGGCCGGCAGGCGGGCATGGGTGGCGTGGGCCACAATGCGGGCCTGGGGTGTGAGGCCACGTTTTTCCGCTTCTTCGCGGCTGGCCAGTACCATGGCGGAGGCGCCGTCGCTGATGGAGCTGGAGTTGGCGGCGGTCACGGAGCCGTCTTTGGCGAAGGCCGGCTTCAACTGGGGGATTTTTTCGGGTTTGGCTTTGCCGGGTTGTTCGTCGGTATCGACAACGGTGTCGCCGCCACGACCGGAGACGGTCACGGGGGTGATTTCGTCGGCGAAGCCGCCGTTCTTGATGGCCGCCAGGGAGCGCTCGAGGGAGGCGATGGCGAAGTTGTCCATGGCTTCGCGGCTGATGTCGAACTTGTCGGCGGTGCGCTGGGCGAATACGCCCATGAGGCCGCCTTCGTAGGCGTCTTCAAGGCCGTCGAGGAACATGGAGTCCATGACCTGGCCGTGGCCCATGCGATAACCGGCGCGGGCTTTGGGCAGCAGATAAGGCGCCTGGCTCATGTTTTCCATGCCGCCGGCAATCATGATGTTGTTGGTGCCGGCTTTGATCTGGTCGTGGGCCATGATGACGGCTTGCATGCCGGAGCCGCACATTTTGTTGATGGTGGTGCAGCCTGTTGAATCCGGGATGCCGGAGGCGCGGGAGGCCTGTCTCGCGGGTGCCTGGCCGAGGCCGCCGGGCAGTACGCAGCCCATGATGACTTCCTGGATGTCAGCGGGTTGCAGGCCGCTTCTTTCGATGGCTGCCTTGATGGAGGTGGCGCCCAGGTCCGGGGAACGCACGGTGCTGAGGTCGCCCATCATTCCACCCATGGGGGTTCGGGCGGAGCCTGCTATGACTACTTCTGTGTTTGACATTTTTCGTGCCCTCTTTGTTCGGTAAGACTGCTAGCTCGGGAGTTGGCTGGGTGACGCCCCTCCCCTCCGGGACACGCCGTTAATACGTCCATGTAGGCTCGTAAAAAACATCCCTGTTTTTTACTGTCCCGGAGGGGAGGGACGCCACCCAGCTTCCGGCTTGTGAGTTATCTCCTGGTCTGATTCAGGATTGTGTTCACGCTTTGCCTAGAACAGACCTCGCGATGATTTCTTTCATCACCTCGGATGTACCGCCGTAGATTCTTTGTACCCTCGCATCGATAAACGCTCTGGAAATCGGGTATTCGCTGGTGTAACCGTAGCCACCGAACAACTGCAGACAACCATCCGCTACCCGGCACTGCATTTCCGTGGCGCTGTACTTGGCCATGGAAGCCGTCGGAGCGTCGAGTTCGCCTTTTTCGTACAGGGCAATGCATTCGTCGACGAAGGCGCGGTTCACGCGGCAGTCGGTTTCCATGCGGGCGATTTCGAAGCGGGTGTTTTGCAGTTGGGCCAGTTTCTGGCCGAACAGTTCCCGTTCCTGGGAGTAGGCGATGGTCAGGTCCAGGGCGCCGCGGGCGGCGGCGACGCCGAGAGCGCCTATGACCAGGCGTTCGCGTGGCAATTCACGCATCAGGTACATGAAGCCCTGTCCTTCTTCGCCCAGCAGTGCCGAGGCGGGGATGCGCATGTCGGAGAAGAAGAGTTCCGAGGTATCGCCGGAGTGCTGGCCGATTTTGTCGAGGTTGCGGCCTTTGCTGTAGCCCGGCAACGAGGTATCTACCAGGAACAGGCTGATGCCTCGTGCGCCCGCTTTAGGGTCGGTTTTGGCGGCGACGATGACCATGTCGGCGTGTTGGCCGTTGGTGATGAAGGTCTTGGAGCCGTTGAGGATGTAGTCGTCGCCGTCTTTGACGGCACTGGTGCGGATGGCCTGGAGATCGCTTCCGGCGCCGGGTTCGGTCATGGCGATGGCGCCGACGGCTTCGCCGGAGACCATTTTCGGCAGCCAGTGCTGGCGCTGTTCCTCGTTGCCGATGTGGCTGAGGTAGGGGGCGACGATGTCGGAGTGCACCATGACGTTGGTGGACAGGGCGCCGAAACCCATGCGGGCCATTTCTTCACCCACTACAACGGAGTACTGGAAGGGCGCGCCGCAGCCGCCCCAATCTTCCGGGACGTCGACGCACAGCATGCCGGCGTTGCCCAGGGTGTTCCAGAGTTCCCGGGGTACGATGCCGGATTTTTCCCAGGCTTCGTAATGGGGAGTTACCTCGGTTTCCAGGGCCTTGATGACGGACTCCCGGAACATCTCGAGTTCTTCTTTATCAACAACGCTGGTCATGGGTGTTTCCTCCACTTGCTTTGGCACCAGAATTACCGGGGCGCCATACGCAGGGCGTTATCGAGGCGGATTACCTCGCCATTGAGAATCGGGTTGCGCACCATCTGGTCCACCAGCATGCCGAATTCCTCGGCCTTGCCCAGGCGTTTGGGGAACGGCAGTGTGGCGGCCAGGCTGTCCTGCACTTCCTGAGGCATGCCGGCCATCATCGGGGTCATAAAGATGCCCGGGGCGATGGTGTTCACGCGGATGCCTTCCCGCGCCAGCTCCCGTGCGGACTGCAGGGTCATGGCGACGACGCCACCCTTGGAGGCGCTGTAGGCGGCCTGGCCGATCTGGCCTTCAAAGGCCGCAACGGAAGCGGTGTTGATCACCACGCCGCGTTCGCCATCGGCGTTGGGCTCGCGCTGGGCCATGTCGGCGGCGGCCAGGCGCATGATGTTGAAGGTGCCAATCAGGTTGACCTGGATAACCTTGTTAAAGTTCTCCAGCGGCATGGGGCCGTCCCTGCCGAGGATCTTGGCCGCTGGCGCAATGCCGGCACAGTTGACCGCGATGCCACACAGGCCATGGGCGTCACGGGCCGCTTTTACGGCAGCTTCAGCACTATCGGCGGAAGACACGTCACACTCGATGAATACACCGCCGATGTCTTTTGCAACGGCTTCGCCCTGCTCTTTCTGCAGGTCAAAAATGGCTACTTTACAGCCGGCCGCAGCCAGCGCCCGGGCAGCACCTTCGCCAAGACCTGAAGCGCCACCGGTTACTATTGCTGGTACACCCTGAAATTCCATGGTTATCTCCTGATATCAGAGCCGCCGGCGCAGCCGCAAAGGCCCGCCGGCGAACAGTTCGAATTTGGATATGGGGGCAGTCTGTCTCAGTCACCTCCTGGGCGCCATGACATAACCGAGCAGGAAATTTGATAAAAATTGACACCCTGGGGCCAAAACCGATCCGGCCCCAGGGCTTACTGCAGGCGTTCAGAGCTTTTTGGCGTCGTCCCGCAACACGAACTTCTGGATCTTGCCGGTGGAGGTTTTCGGCAGTTCACTGAACACAATGGTCTTGGGCACCTTGAACTTCGCCAGCCGCTCGCGGCAGAAGGCAATGATGTCCTCTTCACTCACTTCCCCGGCTTCCGGCTTCAGTGTCACGAAGGCGCAGGGGGTCTCGCCCCATTTTTCGTCCGGCCTGGCCACTACGGCGGCTTCGAGAATATCGGGATGGCGGTAGAGCACGTCTTCCACTTCAATGGTGGAGATGTTCTCGCCGCCGGAGATAATAATATCCTTCAGGCGGTCCTTGATCTCCGCGTAGCCATCCGGATGCCACACCGCCAGGTCGCCGGTGTGAAACCAGCCTCCCCGCAGGGCTTCCTCAGTAGCCTTTGGGTTTTTCAGATAGCCCTTCATCACGGTGTTGCCACGCAGGAAGATCTCGCCGATGGTTTTACCGTCTTTCGGCACGGCCTCCATGCTGTCCGGATCCCCCACCATCATGCCAGCGAGGGTATGGTAACGAACCCCCTGCCGCGCCTTGATGCGGGCGCGGTCTTCCACCGGCAGGTCGTCCCATTCGGATTTCCAGGCACACACGGTGACCGGGCCATACACCTCGGTGAGGCCGTATACGTGGGTCACCTGGATGCCCATTTCTTCAATGGCCTCGATAACCTTGGCCGGGGGTGCGGCGCCAGCCGTCATTGCCTGCACGGTATGGCTGAAGCTGGATTTCAGGGCGTCCGATGCACCCAGCAGGGTGTTCAGCACAATGGGCGCACCACACATGTGGCTGACCTTGTGTTCGCTGATCAGTTGCAGAATCTTCTCCGGGTCCACCTTACGCAGGCACACATGGGTGCCTGCAAAGGCAGTGATGGTCCAGGGGAAGCACCAGCCATTGCAATGGAACATCGGCAGCGTCCACAGGTACACCGGGTGCATGCCCATGGACCATACCGCCTGGTTGCCCATGGCATTCTCATAGGCCCCACGATGGTGGTACACCACCCCTTTCGGATTGCCGGTGGTGCCGGAGGTATAACACAGGGAAATGGCATCCCATTCATCCGTCGGCATCTGCCATTCGAATTGGGGATCGCCACTGGCCAGGAAATCTTCGTAGTCCAGGTCACTCACCTGAGTGCCACCACCGCCGAACTCCGGATCGTTCACATCAATCACCTGCGGTGGATTATCCAGCAGCCCGACGGCTTCATTGATCACATCGCCAAATTCCCGGTCGGCAATCAGCACCCTGGCTTCGCCATGTTCCAGCATAAAGGCAATGGTCTTGGCGTCCAGGCGAGTGTTAAGCGCATTCAGTACTGCGCCCAGCATGGGAACACCGAAATGGCACTCCAGCATCTCGGGAATGTTCGGCAGCATCGCCGCAACCGTACTTCCCTTGCCCACCCCCTTCGCCGACAGCGCAGAGGCAAGGCGCCGGCAGCGTTCATAGGTTTCCTGCCAGTTGCGGCGTGTCTGACCATGAATCGCGGCCGGATATTCGGGGTAAACGCTGGCAGTGCGTGCCAGAAAATCCAGTGGGCTCAGGGTGGCTCGATTGGCGTCGTTTGGTTGCAGGCCCGTGTCAAAGATGGAGTTCATACCGGTCTCCTGGTGTTGTTATTTAACACCTGACTATAGGGCACAGCAGACGTTTCGGCGAGTCTACGGAGCCGATATGCTTTCGCTATTCCGGCTGCCTTCCGGAACGACGACCTCCGGCAGGCTCGGCGCCCACAAGTGATCATTGGGGACACTGCCTGGGCGCCCGCCGGCGTCGAACGGCAAGGCTTCAATTGCCTCAACGGACAAGCTGGCAACGTCAACCTGACTGACACTGTATGTGTCGTCGCCCAGCAGATCCTCCCCGTTCGCCCACTCAGCAGCGTGGAACGTGGCAACAGCCTCGGACTCCGCCTTGGTCATGAAATAGATGTCCGAGAGCGCAGAGGTCACAAAGCTGATGGCAAACAGAGCGACAAGCATCACGATCACGCTGCCGACCATGGCCCGAGGCATGCCGAAGAAACCGGGCTCATCGCTGCCCTTACCCTTGCGGGCCTTGTCGACGTCTTTGCGGGATAGCGTGCTGAGCACGTCATTGGCGGAAACCAGTTCACCACTGAGGGAGGCGGTAATGAAGTGTCGCAGGGCTGAAAACTCGCGATGCCCCAGGTTCTGGAACTCACACCCGCAGCGATCATTCACCGAATCAAAACTGCGCGGGACAAAGTTCACGTCGATGGAGACATCAGAGCCATCAACCTCGAACACCAGGTGACCATTGTAAACCTGACGCAGCCGCAAGGCTTCCAGCCCCGCGCTCACACTAAAACCGGCAGCTGACAATTCAGCCACCGGAAATTTCTGTATCCTGCCGTCGAGGTTTACATGCAGCCAGGCCGCAATAGTTATCCGGGCGTACTTTTGTTGCGCTTCGGATTCGCGGACAAAGTGCGGTGCCACTGATGCCGTATTCATTAATCTGGCCCTTGCGTGATCGTCAATTGGTATTCACGGGAAATTTCCGCGCTGCTCCAACCACAAGCAAATTATCGCAACTCGATGTTAAATACCGGTTACGAAACCATAATCAGGAATACATAAAGCAGATACATGTCTATTTTTTAACTGTGGAATCCAAGACTACAGATAATCCTCTACGGCAGGTCGCGCAAGGCCTGCTGCGGAAGAAGACCACCTGTTTATATCGGCCAAAGCTGCCTGGGGGGACCGGAAAGAGCTTTATCTATTTCGTTTTCGCAACAAAGCAAAAGCTGTTATAAAAAAATCGAATCAGGCGCTATTTTGCGCATGGAACCCCACTGCCGGAACCGTCGTTATACGAGGCTGTACGAAGAAAATTGCACCCTTTAAGTGGTGCAATCAGCGACACCCGCCCTCATCCCAGCCCGAAGCTCCCCCTGTTACAATGGGCTCCACATCGTTGAGCGCCCTTCATCACCCTCTTCTGTTCAACTCTCCTGGTTTAAATTGGGCCCGAAAAATACTTTACGTTTACGTAAACTTTATCTAACCTAAGTCTAAAAAAGGAAACCGCCATGGACATCAAGAAAACTTACAGCATCAGCGAACTCGCCAAGGAGTTCGACGTCACCACCCGAAGCGTACGTTTTTACGAAGACCAGGGCCTGCTACACCCCACCAGACGTGGGCAGACCCGCATCTTCAGCTCAAAAGACCGGGTGCGCCTGAAGCTGATCCTGCGCGGCAAGCGCATGGGCTTCTCCCTGGCAGAAACCAAGGAGCTGTTCGACCTGTGGGACGAAACTCTCAGCGGCAACGAAAAACAGCTGCTGCTGATGCTGGACACCCTGGCAAACAAGCGGGCCCAGCTCGAGCAGCAGAAAAACGACATCGCCCAGGCAGAAATGGAAATGGATACGGCAGAAGCCCGGTGCAGGGAAGCCCTCGCCGAGCTTCAGAAGAAAAAGCGCCAACAGACTAAAGCTAAGACGGAAGAACCAGTTGAACAGAAATAACGGGAATGACAAGGCAAGCGGGCAGGGCTTCCGAAACACGCTGTAAATACGTCCCTGTACGCTCGGGCTCCGCCATCCATGGCTCCGCACGGTTTCGGAAGCCCTGCCCGCTCACCTTGTCAGCCAACTCTCTGCGAAGGTCAAAAGATCATAAGGTAGCCAACAATGAAATCAGCATACTCAGAGTTCAACTTCGGCCTCGGCGAGACCATCGATATGCTCCGGGAGCAGATCAACGGCTTTGCCGCAAAGGACATCGCCCCTCGCGCCGAAGATATTGACCGCGAAAACCTGTTCCCGAACGACCTGTGGAAAAAGTTCGGCGACATGGGCTTACTGGGTATTACGGCCGATGAAGCCTACGGCGGCTCCGGCATGGGCTACCTTGCACACGTAATCGCCATGGAAGAAATCAGCCGTGCATCGGCTTCCGTTGGCCTGTCCTACGGCGCACACTCCAATCTGTGCGTGAACCAGATCAACCGCAACGGCACCGACGAGCAGAAAGAGAAGTACCTGCCCAAGCTCATCAGCGGTGAACACATCGGCGCCCTGGCCATGTCCGAACCCAACGCCGGTTCCGACGTCGTCTCCATGAAACTCAGCGCCAAAGACGCCGGCGACCACTACGTGCTCAACGGCAGCAAAATGTGGATCACCAACGGCCCGGATGCCAACGTCTACGTCATCTACGCCAAAACCGACCCGGCCGCCGGCCCAAGGGGCATCACCGCCTTCATCGTCGAACGCGACACCCCGGGATTCAGCCAGGCGCAGAAACTCGACAAATTGGGCATGCGCGGCTCCAACACCTGTGAGCTGGTGTTTGAAGACGCCAAGGTACCCAAGGAAAACGTCATGGGCGGCGTCGGCAACGGCGCCAAAGTGCTCATGAGCGGCCTCGACTACGAGCGCCTCGTTCTCTCCGGCGGCCCGCTGGGCATCATGCAGGCCGCCATGGACGTAGTGGTTCCCTACATCCGCGAACGCAAACAGTTCGGCCAGGCCATCGGCGAATTCGAACTGGTCCAGGGCAAAGTCGCCGACATGTACACCTGGATGAACACCGCCAAGTCCTACGTCTACATGGTCGCCATGTCCGCCGACCGCGGCAACACCACCCGAAAAGACGCTGCTGGCGCGATTCTCTACTCCGCGGAAATGGCCACCAAACTGGCCCTGGACGCCATCCAGCTGCTCGGCGGCAACGGTTACATCAACGAATACCCGACAGGACGCCTGTTGCGGGACGCCAAACTGTACGAAATCGGAGCCGGCACGTCCGAAATCCGCCGGATGCTGATCGGTCGTGAGCTGTACCTGAACAACTAGGCCCGCTGTTCCGGGTGGAGGCGGTTGGCCGGGTGGGGCTTTCGGGAACCGCTACGAGCACATCCATGTGCGCTTGACGTAGGCCATCCTTGGCCTACGACATTCCCGAAAGCCCCACCCGGCCAACCGCCCGAACTTGGGTAGTTGCCCTCAAACAGAAGTACAAAGAGCGGATAGCAACCAAATTCAGACGAGGGTCTGGAGCGCCATGCCACCAGACCCGACGCACGGACTCAGACACACGGACTAAAATGCTATGACGGTACTCCAAAGCAAAGTTAACCCAAGGTCCGAAGAATTCCAGGCCAACCAGGAATCCATGGCCAAAGCCGTGGCCGACCTGCGGGACAAGGTAGCCACCATCCAGCAGGGCGGCGGCCCCTCCTACCAGGAACGCCACATTGCCCGCGGCAAATTGCTCCCGAGAGAGCGCATCAACCGCCTCCTGGACGACGGCTCCCCGTTTCTTGAAGTAGGCCAGTTCGCCGCCTACAACGTCTACGACGAAGAAGTCCCCGCCGCCGGCGTTGTCGCAGGCGTAGGCCGTGTGTCCGGGACCGAATGCATGATCATCGCCAACGACGCCACTGTAAAAGGCGGCAGCTACTACCCGCTGACGGTTAAAAAACACCTCCGCGCCCAGGAAATTGCCCTGCAGAACCGCCTGCCCTGCATCTACCTCGTAGACTCCGGCGGCGCCAACCTGCCCAGGCAGGACGAAGTCTTCCCGGACCGCGACCACTTCGGCCGCATCTTCTACAACCAGGCGAGAATGTCCGCCGACGACATCCCCCAGATCGCCGTCGTCATGGGCCTGTGCACCGCCGGCGGTGCCTACGTACCCGCCATGGCAGATGAATCCATCATCGTGCGCAACCAGGGCACCATCTTCCTGGCCGGCCCGCCGCTGGTCAAAGCCGCCACCGGTGAAGTGGTCAGCGCCGAAGACCTGGGCGGTGCCGACGTACACTGCAAAGTCTCCGGCGTGGCTGACCACTACGCTGAAAACGACGCCCACGCCCTGGAAATCGCCCGGCGCTGCATCTCCAATCTCAACCGCCGCAAACCGGCGGACGTGGAGATCCGCAAGCCCAAGGCGCCACTGTTCAACGCCGAAGAAATCTACGGCATCGTCGGCACCGACCTTCGCAAACAGTTCGATGTGCGCGACGTCATCGCCCGCATCGTCGACGGCTCCGAATTCGATGAATTCAAACGCTACTACGGCCAGACCCTGGTCACCGGCTTTGCCCATATCCACGGCTACCCGGTGGGCATTATTGCCAACAACGGCATCCTGTTCAGCGAGTCCGCCCAGAAAGGCGCGCACTTTATTGAACTCTGCTGCCAGCGCAACATCCCGCTGCTGTTCCTGCAGAACATCACCGGCTTCATGGTGGGCCAGAAACACGAGGCTGAAGGCATCGCCAAGCACGGCGCCAAGATGGTGATGGCTGTGGCCTGTGCCGAAGTGCCCAAGATTACCGTACTGATCGGTGGGTCTTTTGGCGCGGGCAACTACGGCATGTGCGGCCGCGCCTACAGCCCCGACTTCCTGTGGATGTGGCCCAACGCCCGCATCTCAGTGATGGGCGGCGAACAGGCCGCAGGCGTACTGGCGACCGTCAAGCGCGAAGGCATGGAGCGAAAGGGCCAGGAGTGGAGCACCGATGAAGAGGCAGAATTCAAGAAACCCATCGTCGACTCCTACGAACACCAGGGCCACCCCTACTACGCCAGCGCCCGCCTGTGGGACGACGGCGTGATCGACCCGGCCCAGACCCGCGAAGTGGTCGCCCTGAGCCTGTCCGCCACCCTTAATCGCCCGGCCAAGCCAACACGCTTCGGCGTGTTCCGCATGTAACGGAGGACAACGCCATGACCGATCAGGAATCAGCGGTACTGCTCAACCAACGCGCCGAGGGTGTCACCGAAGTGGTGCTCAACCGGCCGGACAAACGCAACGCCTTCGACGACGTGATTATCCAGCAGCTGATCAACGCGCTGGAAAAAGTGAACGCCGACGACAAAACCAACATCGTGATCCTGCGCTCCGAGGGCAAGCACTTCTCCGCCGGGGCAGACCTGGGCTGGATGCGCCGCATGGCGGACAACACCCGCCAGGAAAACCTGGACGACTCGCGGGAACTGGCGCGGCTGATGAACACCCTGAACCACCTCGGCAAGCCGGTGATCGGGCTAGTGCAGGGCGCGGCCTTTGGCGGCGCTGTGGGCCTGGCTGCCTGCTGCGACATCGTGCTCGCCACCGAAAAAGCCAGCTTCTGCCTGAGTGAAGTCAAACTCGGCCTGATTCCGGCGGTGATCAGCCCCTACGTGGTCCGCGCCATTGGCGAACGCCAGGCCCGCCGCTATTTCATTACAGCCGAAATCTTCACCGCCCGGCAAGCCGAACACTTCGGCCTGGTACACGAAGTGTGTGACGACGTGGACGCCATGGAGCGCCGCTGTGATGAGCTGCTGCTGCAGCTTGCCCTCAACGGCCCTGAAGCCATGCAGGCGGCCAAGGACCTGGTGTTCGCTGTCAGCCACAAGGTCATCGGCAACGACGTCATCGACGACACCGCACAACGCATCGCGGACATCCGGGTGGGTGCCGAAGGGCAGGAAGGGCTCAATGCCTTCCTGAACAAGCGCAAAGCCAACTGGGTTCCGGAGGAAGACTAATGTTCAGCAAAATCCTGATCGCCAACCGCGGCGAAATCGCCTGCCGGATCATACAGACCGCCCATCGCATGGGCATCCGTGTCGTCGCCGTCTATTCTGACGCCGACGCCGACGCACGGCACGTGGCGATGGCCGACGAAGCCTTCAACATCGGCCCGGCCCCCAGCTCCGAGAGCTACCTGAAAGCCGACAAGATCATCGAAGTGGCGAAAGAAAGCGGTGCCCAGGCCGTTCACCCGGGCTACGGTTTTCTCTCCGAGAACACCCAGTTCGCCGAAGCCTGCGAAGCCAACAACATCGTGTTCATCGGCCCGCCCTCCTCCGCCATCGCGGCGATGGGCTCCAAATCCGCAGCCAAATCCATCATGGAAAAAGCCGGCGTGCCCCTGGTGCCCGGTTACCACGGTGACGACCAGTCCCCGGACACCCTGCGCAAGGAAGCCGAGAAATGCGGCTTCCCGCTGCTGCTCAAAGCCGTTGCCGGTGGTGGTGGTAAAGGCATGCGGGTGGTTGAGCGCATGGAAGAATTTGATGACGCCCTGGCCGCCGCCAAACGGGAATCGAAGAACGCCTTCGGCAACCCTGACATGCTCATCGAACGCTACCTGACCCAGCCACGCCACGTGGAAATCCAGGTGTTCTGCGACAAAAGCGGCAAAGGCGTGTACCTGGCCGAGCGGGATTGTTCCGTACAGCGCCGCCACCAGAAAGTACTGGAAGAGGCCCCGGCACCCGGCCTGAGCGACGACACCCGCAAGGCCATGGGCGAAGCCGCCGTCAAAGCCGCCCAGGCCATCAACTACGTGGGCGCCGGCACCGTGGAATTCCTCTACGACGTGGACGGCTCCTTCTTCTTCATGGAAATGAACACCCGCCTGCAGGTAGAGCACCCGGTCACCGAAATGGTCACCGGCCAGGACCTGGTGGAATGGCAGTTGAAAGTGGCCTGGGGCGACCCGCTGCCGCTGGAACAGTCCCAGGTGAAAACCCGGGGCCACGCCCTGGAGGCGCGCATCTACGCCGAAGACCCGGACCAGGACTTCCTGCCCGCCACCGGCAACCTGCGTTACCTGAGTACTCCTGATGAGAGCGCGCATGTGCGAGTGGATACAGGCGTCACCGAAGGCGACGACATCAGCATCCACTACGACCCGATGATCGCCAAGCTCATCGTGTGGGACGAAACCCGGGACCAGGCCATCAACCGCATGGTCCAGGCCCTGGAGCATTACCGGATTGCTGGCGTCAAAACCAACATCCGCTTCCTCCATGCCCTGGCCGATGCCCAGCCGTTCCGGGAAGCGGAGCTGACCACCGGGTTTATCGAAAAACACCGCGAACTGCTGTTCCCGAAATCCAAACTCGACACCCACAAAGCCCTGGTACTGGCCGCCGGCTTCGTGCTGGAACAGCGCAAATCCCGGGAAGTAATCAGCACCGACCCCTGGTCGCCCTTCGGCCGCCAGAACAGCTGGCGCATGAACTCTGAATACGCCCAGCCCCTGCAACTGCAGGTGGGTGACGACATCCACGAACTCAAGGTGCTGGAGCGGGACGACCGCTACCAGGTGTTCGTTGGTGGCAGCGTGTACAACCTCACCGCCCGCCTGGACGACGACTACCTGCAGGCCGTCATCAACGGCCACCGCATCAGCATCCACGGCAACCTGCACAACGACCAACTGGTACTCTTCTACGAAGGCGACACCTTCCAGTGCATTCTGTACCGGGAAACCTACGGCTTCGAAGAAATGGCCGGCGAAGGCAGCCTGGCCGCCCCCATGAACGGCGCCATCGTTGCCGTCCAGGCCAAGGTGGGCGACACCGTTAGGGCTGGCCAGAGCCTGGTGATCATGGAAGCCATGAAAATGGAACACGCCATCAAAGCCCCGGCTGACGGCGTCGTAACCGACATTTTCTTCGCCGAAGGCGACCAGGTATCCGAAGGCGCCGAACTGATCGCTATTGAAGTCACCGCAGACGCGGAGAAGGAGGCAGGATAATGGCCTTTCCCCAAAAAGTACGACTGGTTGAAATGAGCCCCCGGGACGGCCTGCAGAACGAGCCCGGCCCGGTGATCGACACCGCCATCAAAACCGAGCTCATCGAACGGCTGGCCGACTGCGGCCTCAACCACATCGAATCCGCCAGCTTCGTGTCCCCGAAATGGGTCCCGCAGATGGGCGACGCCACCGACGTCATGGCCGGCATCAAACGCAAACCCGGCGTGCGCTACTCCGTACTCACCCCCAACCTCAAGGGCTTCGAAAACGCCCTCGCGGCCGGGGTGGACGAAGTGGCTGTCTTCGGCGCTGCGTCCGAATCCTTCAGCCAGAAAAACATCAACTGCTCCATCGCCGAAAGCCTCGAACGCTTCCTGCCGGTGATGGAAGCCGCCAAACAGCACCACATACCGGTCCGCGGCTACGTCTCCACCGTCCTCGGCTGCCCCTACGAAGGCGACATCGCCCCCGAACAGGTCGCCAAGGTTGCCAAAGCCCTGGCCGAACTCGGCTGCTACGAAATCTCCCTGGGCGACACCATCGGCGTTGGCACTCCGTTGAAGGCAAAACGCATGCTCGAAGCCGTCGCCGCCGAGGTACCCATCGAAAAACTGGCCGCCCACTTCCACGACACCTACGGCCAGGCGCTGGCAAACCTCTACGCCGTACTGGAAGAAGGCATTTCGGTTATCGACGCCTCCGTAGCCGGCCTCGGCGGCTGCCCCTACGCCAAGGGCGCCTCCGGCAACGTGGCAACAGAAGACGTGCTATACCTGCTTAACGGTCTGGGCATAAAAACAGGCGTCGATCTGGACAAATTAGTGGCAACCGGCGAATGGATAAGCGCACAGCTGAATCGCCAAAACGGCTCAAAAGTAGGCCAAGCCCTGGGCGGTAACTGCAAATGATCAAATGGGGAGCGGGCCCGGTTGCCCGGGACCGTAAAAAACAGGGATGTTTTTTACGAGCCTACATGGACGTATTAACGGCGTGTCCCGGGCAACCGGGCCCGCTCCCCAAAGCACTCAATTAACAGGCTAGGAGCGTTTTTCAATGACCCAGACCAAGAATGTAGTAGCCCTGGATCTCCCAATCCCGGAGATCAAAGACATGCCAGAAGACACCCAGAAGTACTTCCAGATCTGCCAGGAAAAACTCGGCATGATCCCCAATGTGCTCACCGCCTACAGCCAGAACCTCAAACAACTCGAAGGCTTCACCCGCCTCTACAACGAACTGATGATGGGCGAAGGCGAACTCAGCAAACTCGAGCGGGAAATGGTCGCCGTGGTGGTGTCCTCCGAGAACAAATGCTTCTACTGCCTGGTAGCCCACGGCGCCGCCGTTCGCGTATTAAGTGGTGACCCTCAACTGGGCGAGCACATGGTGATGAACTACCGCACCGCCAATCTCGACAAGCGCCAGCGGGCGATGCTGGACTTTGCATCGCACCTCACCCGCTCCCCGGCCACCGTCACCGAAGAACACATCCAGGCCCTGCGGGATGCCGGCCTCAGTGACCGCGGCATCTGGGACCTGAGCAACCTGATCGGCTTCTACAACATGTCCAATCGCGTGGCCATCGCCAGCGATATGCAACCAAACCCGGAATATCACAGCCAGAGTCGCTAGCAGGTTCGACCCTGCTCGCCCTCGAATACAACAACGTTTCCAAATACAAGAACAACGGAGGTAGAGATAATGAGCATGACTCTCCCAAGCTATACCAGTGGCACCTCAGAAAGCCCACTGCTGGGCATGACCATCGGCGAAATGCTCGACCGCACCGCCGAGAAGTATCCAGACACCGAAGCACTGGTCTCCCTACACCAGGACATCCGCTGGACCTACAAGGAATTCCTGGAAAAGGTCAACGAAGCGGCCCGGGCCTTCATGGCCATCGGCGTTGAACGCGGCGACCGGGTGGGCATCTGGTCCCCCAACCGCTACGAGTGGACCGTCACCCAGTTCGCCACCGCCAAGGTTGGCGCCATCCTTGTAAACATCAACCCGGCCTACGGCGTGCACGAACTGGAATACGCCCTCAACCTGGCTGGCATACGCTTTCTGGTCTCGGCGGACAGCTTCAAAACCTCCGACTACCGCAAGATGATCTACGAACTGGCGCCGGAACTGCACGCCAGCCAACCCGGCAAGCTCAAGTCCCGGCGCCTTGAAAAGCTCGAAGGCGTGATCAACCTCGACAAGCGCAGCCACGAAGGCATGTGGACCTGGAGCTACTTCCTCGGCAAGGCCGACGACGTCACCCAGCAGCAACTGGACAAGCGCCAGAGCGTGCTGCAGTTTGATGACCCCATCAACATCCAGTTTACCTCCGGCACCACCGGCAACCCCAAAGGCGCCACCCTCACCCACCACAACATCCTCAACAACGGATACTTTGTGGGCGAGAGCCAGCGCCTGACCGAGAAAGACCGCCTGGTCATCCCCGTTCCCCTGTACCACTGCTTCGGCATGGTAATGGGCAACCTGGGCTGCATCACCCACGGCTCCACCATGATCTACCCGGGTGAAGGCTTCGAGCCCAAATCCGTACTGCAGGCGGTGCACCAGGAAAAGGCCACCGCCCTTTACGGCGTGCCCACCATGTTCATCGCCGAACTGGCCGAGCCGGAGTTTGAAAGCTACGACCTCTCCAGCCTGCGCACCGGCATCATGGCCGGCTCCATCTGCCCGGCGGAAGTGATGAAAAAGGTCAACGGCAAGATGAACATGAAAGAAGTTCAGATCGCCTACGGCATGACCGAAACCAGCCCGGTGTCCACCCAGACCAGCTCCCTCGACCCGTTCGAGAAGCAGGTAACCACCGTGGGCCGCACCCAGCCGCACCTGGAAACCAAGATCGTCGACCCCGGCACCGGCAACATCCTGCCCCGGGGCGAAACCGGCGAGCTCTGCACCCGCGGCTATAGTGTGATGCTGAGATACTGGAACAACGAAGAAAAAACCAATGAGGCCATCGACGAAGCCGGCTGGATGCACACCGGCGACCTGGCCACCATGGACGAAGAAGGCTACATCCAGATCGTCGGTCGCATCAAAGACATGGTCATCCGCGGCGGCGAGAACATCTACCCGAAAGAAATCGAGGAATTCCTCTACACCCACCCCGCCATCGAGGAAGTGCAGGTAACCGGCATCCCCGACGACAAGTACGGCGAAGAGCTCATCGCCTGGGTAAAACTGGCCCCGGATGCCGACCAGGTCACCGGCGACGAACTGCGGGAATTCTGCAAAGGCAAGATCGCCCACTTCAAGATCCCCAGGAACTACAAGTTCGTGGATGAATTCCCCATGACGGTCACCGGGAAGATCCAGAAGTTCAAAATGCGGGAGATTTCTATTGAGGAGATGGGGTTGAAGAAGTAGGCCTCTCCTCCATTCCGTTCCTGCTTCAAGCCCCAGCTATGTGCTGGGGTTTGTGCTTTATGTGCGCTCCCAGAGAAGCCGGGAGCATGCAAGGGCTGTAGCGGTCCGGAGTTATACGAACCGGTTCGCAAAACTCCAAGGAAGGGGCGGGAAACCTTTATAAGTATCTGATACTGTTAAAGCTGAATTTTAATGCTTTGGAATTATACGCCCTCCTTAGAGGGAGAAGCGCAGACCAAGCAGGGCGTATAACTTCGGCGGTAGCTATGGCGAATCTTGGTTAGCTGTTGTTTTAAAAACATTTTTGGAGGTCGTCTGGGCGGCTGAAATTGGAATTATACGAATGGGGGATATACGAACGCGTTCGTATAATACGCTGTTACAAATCAAGGGAGATTGAGCAGTAATGATCGCCAGGGAATGGAAATGCCGAGTGCCTGAAGCACATAGTGAAGGGTTCACAAGCTACCTCTACGAAACCGGCATCAAGGATTCGTCTGCAACACCTGGCTTTCTCGGTGCTCAAATTTTCCGTCGTTCACTGGTCGCCAAAATAGAGCTTACCCTCATCACGTACTGGGACAACCTGGAGTCTATCAAGGCGTTTGCTGGCAACGATATTTCACAGGCTCGGTTGTACCCGGAAGATGAGGTTTACGAGCTTGAGCCTGACCTTTCTGTGCAGCACTATGAGGTCATCGAACATCAGATTTCGTCAGAGCAGCGGGGGTAAACGGGTGCACTTGCTTTGTAACCAGTCGTTCAAGTTCGTTCCCGGCCTGACGGCCGTCCACCGGACGCCCTTTTCTCCACTGCGCTCCAAAAAGGTCGCCGCTTAACATTGGCGTTAAAAGTATAGATGAGCGATATAAAAGATAGAGTTTTCCGCCTTTGGGCGAGAGGTTTTTACATATTCACCGCGGTTGTCGCGATCGTGATGTTTTCCTATGCAGCCACAGGCAATTATTTGGCTGCAAGGGTCGCAGACGTGGCCATAGTTCTGTGGTTTTTCTTTCTTGGTGTGGGCGTTTACGTACTTTTGCCCGCGTTCATCTGGACTATGGCTCGGGATTGGGTTCGCCTCACCCTGTACTTTTTCGTTGTGATTCCAGTTGGGGCGCTGGTGTACTTCAAGCTGTCTTGATCGAGACATTTTAACAATTTGTTGTAGTACGTTCCGGGCCTTTGGCCCTCCACCGGACGCCCATTTCGCTGCGCTACATGTGCGCCGCTAAACCAAGGCGTTATGCAGGATGATGAACTGGTCAATCGCTAAAAAATTATCAGGCGGAGCGCTGACATTGATCGGTTTGGCAGTGTTAGCAGATATCCTCGTCGCATTATTCATCGGGCGTGGTGCGCTGACCGCTGAATCTGTTGGTTGCTATCTTACCGATGCAATGGTGATTGGTTTTCACTGTCAGGGGTTTTGGGCATCTGACATTGTGTCGGCCTGGCTCAACCTTCCAGCGTGGGCGGTCTACGGGCTAATGTTTGCACCCTATAGCTTCAAAGCGGCAATTCTGGCTATTTTGGTATGGCTGCCGCTAATCATTTTCATCGTGGCTTCGCGCAAGGTGGCTCAGCGTGCATAACAAGGCGCAGCAGTTCGCGGCCGGTGGCCGCCGGACGCCCTTTACGTGGCTCCTTCGTCGCCACTCCAAGGTCGCCGCTGTGCTTCGGCGTTATACACAAGGAGTAGTCACAGAAAATGGCAAGGAATCGCGGCCAAGGTGGGCCAATTGAATCAAGGTTGATCAGCCTCTTCGCATCTCTGTTTTTCTCTGTCCCGACCGCAGCGTTTATCTGGCTCGGGGTTAACAAAGAACTCGCGTACTGGGGTGGGTTTCTCAGCAGTACCTACCTTGTCGCCTGTATCATCATTTTTGCTGTGTTGGCGTTGCTACTCCCGCAACTGTTTCCATCTATTCTCGGGGGTATCTGGCGCGGTATTGTCAGGGTCGAGCGTTGGTGGGGCTGGTAGCCTTGTGTATAACCAATCGTTCAAGTTCGCTACCGGCCTGGCGGCCGTCCGCCGGACGCCTACTACGCTGCGCTTCGCAGGCGCCGCTTAACATTCAGCGTTAAACGTATTGCCTAAGGAAATGTCGTGAGTCCAAAAATTCCAATAGCTCTCTGCGGTGGACTTATGGTCGGCGTGTCTGTACCTGTCATCGTAGCTGCAGTGGGGAATATTCCTGCTGTCATTTTTGGCATCGCTATGTTTTTCTGCGGAGGGCTACTGGTGGTCTCAATTCGTTCCCAAAAAACGAAATATCAGTTGGTACTTCTTGGTCTGAACGTACTCATCGCAACGGTTGTCTTGGTCGGTGTTCTGGTTTTCCATCCCCATACGTTCTTGGTAATTTGGTCGGCTCTAATCATCATGCTTTCAGCGGTAAGTGGCCGGCTCTTGAGCTCTAGGGGAACCGTTTAACAAGGCGCTGTAGTACGCGGCCGATGGCCGCCGGACGCCCTTTTCATTGCGGCTTCGCCTCCATTACAAGGGCGCCGCTAAGCTTCGCGTTAAAAGTATAGATGAGCGATATAAAAGATAGAGTTTTCCGCCTTTGGGCGAGAGGTTTTTACATATTCACCGCGGTTGTCGCGATCGTGATGTTTTCCTATGCAGCCACAGGCAATTATTTGGCTGCAAGGGTCGCAGACGTGGCCATAGTTCTGTGGTTTTTCTTTCTTGGTGTGGGCGTTTACGTACTTTTGCCCGCGTTCATCTGGACTATGGCTCGGGATTGGGTTCGCCTCACCCTGTACTTTTTCGTTGTGATTCCAGTTGGGGCGCTGGTGTACTTCAAGCTGTCTTGATCGAGACATTTTAACAATTTGTTGTAGTACGTTCCGGGCCTTTGGCCCTCCACCGGACGCCCATTTCGCTGCGCTACATGTGCGCCGCTAAACCAAGGCGTTAGCAGTTCCCAGGGAGGGAGCATTGAGTCACGTTCAGAGCATCCAGGTCGAGAATTTTCGTGAGTCTCTGAAGCTTACCCAGCGTTCAATTTTTCTGGGGCTTCTTGTTGCGGGAATAGTGCATTACTTGGGACATATGGATGAAGGCAGGGCTCTTCCGGGCGTGCCGTTTTTAAACGTCGAGTTCAGCTCTCTAGAGTCTCTCCAGGTTGTACTTCTTGTTCTATACATCGGCTCTGGGGTCACTGCTTGGTTTTCAACAAGTCGAGCTTTTAATGTGTTGCGCGATATCGATGACCCTCTTGTAGCGGTAGCGGCCTCAAAGTACCCGTGTTTAGTAGTTTCAAATATTTGGGTCAGCTCCTTGCTCGCGGGGGCATTATTAGGCATCGGCTACCTGCTGCTTTCATCAATTTTTGTATTCGATAGCCTTCTTGAGCGTTCACTATATTTCATCGTGTCGTTACCGTATTTTGCTACCTTACGTACTGGCAGTGAAATTCATTCGTGGCACCGAAAATATGTCGCTGAATCATAGACCTGTTAACACATATGAGCCTTCTCGGGATCAATAGGCAATAGTCATTTTTTTGGCCGCGCCAGCGGCCAACTTAAACCCATGAGCGAGAACGCCTGCTTCGCTAGTCTCGTGGGGCTGTCAGGCACTCACA
>NZ_VMHN01000004.1 GCF_008795955.1 Marinobacter denitrificans | reverse complement strand
TCGCTGGCTCTGGCACTACAATCACGAACGACCCAATATGGGACTCGGAGGGATTACCCCTCAACAGAAGTTGGCCATGATGGCCTAAGGTCTACTTTTGAACCCCGCTAAAAATGGGGGGATTACCAATCTTTTCTGCTGTTTTATTCGCCTGGATCAACACACTCATTGCTCGGGCGATGTCACCCTTGAACAGTTCAGCCTGAATTTCTGCAGTTTTAAGCCAGATAAAAGCGTAATGTTGATTGGATGACTGGATGGCCACAGCCGCTCGATGGGACAATCGCTCCAACTCTTCAAAATGGCGTCCACTGGAGGCAATGAATGCCTGGCAAGTAAGTGCTGCGCCTTTGCCAACCATGTTACGGTCGCCAAAGGAGTCTATCCATTTTTGACAGAGAACCTGACTCTCCAGTAATTCATCCTGTGTAGCTTTGCCTATCGCATTAACCAATTCCCGCCATCCTTCCTCATCAAGATTGCCCACCCCCCTGGAGCTCGGATGAAGCGAACTAACCAGTATTTCCTCTGCTTGACGAGCTTGTTGGCTGAAATACAAAATCCACGCGTAACCTATGCTCAAGGCAGCGATTTTTTTTATCGTACGAGCCGGTACTTTTCCAAACCAGGTGCGAAGTACTTCGATTTCACCCTGCCTCAGAGCCACGTCCAGAATAATGCTGTCACTTACGACGCGAGCCCAACGATGGTCACTGGCTTCCAGAGCTGCATTGATTGAATGGAGGTACTCTCCCCTACGCCAATGCCAGAACGCGACCCGTTTCAGTACATACGAGCGACGTTCTCGTTGGGTGGTGTTAAATAAACTACGCAAATACTCTCGCAGCACAGGGTGCATATCCATACGATCACCAGAAGTTCCGGTGGGAGCTAAAAGAGCATAATGTTCGTTAAGAAACGTAATTTCCCGGTCGGCCTCTTCTGTCTTATAGACATAGCCATAGCATTCAGCGCTGATTACTTCGAGCATCGCTGCATTGCAAAGAAAGGTCCTCGTACTATCGGGTAATGCAGTTAAGAGGTTGTCCCTGAAATACGAGCGAGTTTCCGGCCAAGTCGCTGCGGGGAGATTTGGGTTTGGGGTTTGGCACATAAGCCTGACAAGTGCTGGCCATCCACCGGTGGCTTTTATGATGTTGCTGGCTTCGGGGCCACCCATACCCGATAATTCACTAACCTCCTCTTCTGTAAATACAAGTTCATCAGCACCATACGTTACAACACCCGTCATCATAGACAAACGCGCCAACGCCCCGACGCGACTCGGTGCAATGAAAAATTTCACATTGCTCGGTGTTTCACAGATTAAATCCTCAATCAAATCCGCGGTATGTTTAGCCTCGCCAATCCCATCAAGGCAAATTCTTATCGTCTTTTTTGCATTACACAGTGCGTTTCGAAGAGCTTCGATGGTGTCGATGTCACTTTTTATCGTGCGCCAAGATTCAACTCCTTCGATTTGATATAAAACTAACGCTGCAAACAAACTGTCATTAACGCCATATGAGTCAGGGAAAGATCGGGTATTGATGTAAACGACGCTCTCAAGTTCCAGTTCGCGAGTGTTTGCTGCAAAGGCCACTTGTACAGATTTTCCATAGCCTGGCGGGGCCCGATACAGAACTACCTTTGATTCAGGCGTAGCAGAAGCGCTCAGGCAATAGCGGTCTAAACACCCTTGAGTAATGAAACACTGACGAGCCCACATCCTTTCAGACATCCTCCGACACCAGTCTTCCAAGCTATGGCGGGTCATGACAATCCGATCTCCTGCTTCGTCTCCCCGAAACGCGAGGGCGCTATGGGGTGAAAGCATATTGATAGATGTCTAGTGCGAAAACTACCCCTTAGGGTAGTTGTTTGATATCCGGTTCTGGCCAAACCTGTTCATGCCTACAACTTGTCAGTTCACCTGAGGGACTCGGTGTTCGCACAATGTAGAAAAATGATCAAGCTGAAAAACAATAAGGTGATCCTAATGTCAATGTCAGAAAATGTCTTAACAACAGAGTCTCTTCAGAGAGACCCTGATGCCGAAGGTTATGTCGACAGAAAACGCCACCTCTGGGTCCTTTCTGTGCTGTGGCCAGCGACGCCTCTTATTGGCCTTTATTTGGTATCCCAGACTGGATGGAGCATTTGGTACGGATTGGTGTTGATCCTTTGGTATGGCGCAGTTCCCTTGATTGATGCCATGTTTGGAGAGGATTTTTCAAACCCCCCCGAGTCGGCTGTGCCTCGGCTTGAACAGGATCGTTACTATCGGGTACTGACCTACTTGACGGTTCCTATTCACTATGCCGCCTTGATTGTCAGTGCCTGGTGGGTATCCACGCAACCAATGAGTGTTTTCGAGTTTCTGGCATTGGCCCTTTCCCTGGGAATCGTGAATGGCCTGGCTCTGAACACAGGCCACGAACTTGGCCATAAAAAAGAAACGTTTGACCGTTGGATGGCGAAGCTTGTCCTCGCCGTGGTCGGATATGGTCATTTCTTCATTGAGCACAATAAGGGGCATCACCGTGATGTGGCTACGCCGATGGACCCGGCGACATCCCGCATGGGTGAGTCCATTTACTCATTCTCACTGCGTGAAATTCCCGGTGCTTTCAAGCGGGCATGGGATTTAGAGGAACAGCGCCTCAGTCGTTGTGGAAAAAGTGTCTGGAGCCTGGAGAACGAAGTTCTTCAGCCTATGATTTTGACCGCTGTGCTTTATGCGGGATTGCTGGCGTTTTTTGGTCCCTTAATGCTGATCTTTTTGCCCATTCAAATGGCCTTTGGCTGGTGGCAGCTGACCAGCGCCAACTACATTGAGCATTACGGATTGCTGCGCGAGAAGATGTCGGATGGACGTTATGAGCGTCAACAACCGCACCACTCATGGAACTCAAACCATATTATGTCGAACCTGATTCTGTTTCATTTGCAACGACATTCCGACCATCACGCCCATCCTACAAGGTCCTATCAATCGCTTCGCGATTTCAAAGACCTGCCTTCCTTACCTTCGGGATATCCCGGAATGTTCCTGGCCGCAATGTTTCCCTCATGGTTTCGTTCGATAATGGACCACCGGGTGCTGGATTGGGCTAAAGGAGATCTCGACAAGATTCAGATTCAACCCGGCAAGCGTGAATTCTATGAGCGTAAATTTGGTGGGACTGATTCTGAATCAGTCGATACCGCCGCGGCTAAATGATCGGCTAATCGGAACTTATATACCTCGTTTACTTTATTTACGTTGCAGAAAAAGAGCCTCTGACGTGCACCTGAAAGAGGGTGCGCGTCGGGCGCTACCAAAACAAAGACAATAATATCGTTTGAAAGGTGCTCTAAATGGCTAAATATCAATGCCCTGATTGTGGTTATGTATACGACGAAGTGGTTGGTGATCCGCACGAAGGCTTTCCTGCAGGAACGACATGGGAAAAAATTCCTGAAGACTGGTCCTGTCCAGACTGTGCCGTCAGGGATAAGGTTGACTTCGTTGCGCTTCAAGAAGCGAACCCGGAACTTTCGGTGTCCGCAACCAATACAGCGGTCCGCCCTGCCAGCCAAGCTAAGACCGAGGGAGCATCGCAGAAAGCAACGGACGCATCTACTCCTTCAGCTAAAAATAAAACAAAGCCCAAAGCGAAACCGAAGCCCACCTCTTCAAAATCGCCCAAAGACTCGACTCAAAAAGATACCTATCGGAAGTGGGTCTGCATCACTTGCGGCCATATCTACGATGAAGCTCTCGGAGATGAAGCCGAAGGCTTCCCTGCGGGCACTCGTTTTGAAGATATTCCAGACGATTGGTGCTGTCCGGACTGTGGTGCCACAAAAGAGGACTATGTCCTCTATGAAGACTAGTAATCCGATTGAAAATAACAACAGTCTCGTTCAGCAAGAGGTGATTTTATAATGCAGATTGCTAGTCTGGCGGAGGTTGGGGTGACCAATGTGTCAACCAGCGATACGATTGATTCAACGTTCGCGGCCCTACAGCGGGCACAACTTGCGCGTCGCGGAAGCTTTACCTTGGAGGCTCGAATAGCGCAGCTCGACCAGCTGCGGGATTCAATTAAACGCCACGAATCAAACATCATTGCGGCGTGCGCGGCGGACTTTCGAAAACCCGCTCCAGAAGTCAAATTAACTGAACTCCTGCCGGTGCTTCAGGAAATTCGACACACTAAAAAACACTTGCGTAAATGGATGCGTCCGAAGCGAGTGGCTGCATCCGTTGGTGTTCTGGGCACGAAATCTTATGTTCGGCCAGAACCAAAGGGAGTGTGCCTGATTATTGCACCGTGGAATTATCCGCTCAATCTTGCGCTCGGACCTCTCGTCTCAGCGTTAGCTGCAGGGAACGGAGCCATCATTAAACCCTCGGAAATGACACCCCATACCTCAAAGGTGATTGCCAACATTGTCGCCGAAACCTTCCCTCCCGATCTGGTTTCCGTGATTGAGGGTGATGCCGCGGTAGCGCAGAAACTGTTGGCCTTGCCCTTCGACCATATATTCTTCACGGGCAGTCCTGCGGTCGGCAAGCTGGTCATGGAGGCTGCCGCCAAGAATCTTTCCTCAGTGACACTGGAATTGGGGGGTAAGTCCCCGACCATTGTCGGTCCAGATGCCAACATAAAGAGGGCTGCAAGAAACATTGTCTGGGGTAAGTTTGCCAATAATGGACAGACCTGTATCGCCCCAGATCATGTTTTTGTGCACGTTAATATCGCAGATCAATTCAATGAAGCACTTAAAACGGAAATTGGGCGAGTCTATGGAAAAACACCAGAAGCCCAGAAATCGACCGCCGACTATTGCCGGATTGTAAATCGACGTCATTTCCAGCGAGTTTCAAACCTGATAGATGATGCCAAAAGCAAAGGTGCAAGAGTCTTTGAAGGCGGTGTTACAGATGCTGAAGAGAATTTTATTGCTCCGACGTTAATTTCAAATGTATCCAGTGACATGGATATTTCACGTGAGGAGTTATTCGGCCCGATCTTACCCGTTATTGAATTCGACGATATTGATCTGGTTATCAAGAAAATCAACGATAACCCTAAACCGCTTGCGCTTTACATATTCGACAAAAAAGAGTCTTTTGCCACGGATATTATCGAGCGAACGAGCTCCGGCGCTGTAGGAGTCAACCTTACAGTTGTGCATTTTCTACATCCGGGTCTGCCGTTTGGTGGAGTTAATAATTCCGGGATAGGGGCGGCACACGGTGAATACGGCTTCCGCGCTTTTTCGCATGAAAAGGCGTTGATGGAGGATAAACATTCTCTTATGCATCTTCTTTTCCCACCCTATACAGCCTGGGTCCGGCGTCTTATAGAGGCAGCTGTTCGAATTCTGGGCTGAGCATAATCAAATAATAAGAGAGTTATTATGTACGATTACATTATTGTCGGTGCGGGATCGGCGGGCTGTGTATTGGCCAATCGGCTTACGGCGGACTCTTCAAAGCGAGTAGTGTTGCTAGAAGCGGGCCCAAAGGATAAAAATCCACTCATACATATGCCTATAGGTATAGCACTCCTTTCCAATAGTAAAAAGCTGAATTGGGCTCTTGAAACCGAACCTCAAGAACATCTGAAGGAGCGCCGCCTGTTTTGGCCTCGTGGTAAAACGCTTGGCGGGTCCTCTTCTATCAACGCCATGGTCTATATCAGAGGTCACAAAGCCGATTATGACCACTGGGGTCAAGTTGCCGGGACCGACCTCTGGGGATGGGATCGCGCTTTAAAATTGTTTCGTCGACTGGAAGATAATAAACGTTTTGGCGCAGATTCTTACCATGGGGAGGGCGGTGAGCTCACCGTAAGTGAACTCAAATCAGTCAATCCGTTGAGTCGAGATTTTGTTCGAGCGGCACCTCATGTAGAGCTCCCGGTAAACACGGACTTTAATGGAGAGACGCAAGAGGGATTGGGACTCTACCAGGTGACACAAAAAAATGGTCGGCGTTGGAGTTCAGCGCAGGCATTTCTGCGTGTCGCGGAGAACCGGCCTAATCTTGATGTGCTAACGGACGCGCGGGTAACCCGGGTGGTAATGGACGGTAAGCGGGCAGTCGGTGTGACACTGAACCAGGGGGGCGAATATCGCCAGCTTAGACTCAATAACGGCGGTGAAATCATATTGTCTGGTGGTGCGGTTCATTCACCACAACTGCTGATGCTTTCGGGAATCGGTGATAGCCAAGAGCTTGGAAAACACGGGATCCCCCTTGTGCATCATCTTCCTGAGGTCGGCCAGAATCTGGTTGATCATTTGGATATTACGATCATGCACGCGGCGAACTCACGTTTGCCCATTGGCGTTGCTCCCAGTTTCCTGTTTCGGGGCGTGAGCGCATTATTCTCATATATCTTTGCGCGACGTGGATTTCTTACCAGTAATGTTGCCGAGTCCGGAGGCTTTGTTAAATCCGAGCGCTCGTGCGAACGGCCAAATGTGCAATTCCACTTTTTGCCAACTTACCTGAAGGATCATGGACGAAAAGTGATGGCCGGGTATGGGTACACCTTGCATATTTGCGATCTAATGCCCAGAAGCCGCGGTTTTATTGGCCTCAAAAGCCCTGACCCATTGGCCGACCCGTTGATTCAACCCAATTATCTCAGTAACCCCGAAGACATCAAAACAATGATCTCGGCCGTTAAATTTGGACGACGGATACTCGGGGCACCAACAATGGCTTTACATAGTGAACGAGAAATTAAGCCCGGAAACTTGGTGTCTTCGGACGGTCAGATTGCGGACTTTATCCGGGAAAATGCAGAGACTATTTACCACCCCGTTGGCACTTGTCGTATGGGCGCGGATCCGGATTCAGTCGTTGATCCGGAATTGAAAGTCAGAGGGATTGAAGGGCTAAGAGTTGTCGATGCCTCGATAATGCCCAGTTTGGTTGCCGGTAACACCAACGCACCCACCATGATGATTGCCGAAAATGCAGCCGACATCCTCTTGGGAAATGTTTAGGTTCAAACCCGGATTATGCCTTCTACATTGGACCTTAATGACGCCAGATACTCGCGTCAACCAACTACAAAAACGACAGGAGATAAACGTGCTTGGCCAAATGATGAACATGGAGCTCACCGTGAATTCCTTGATCGACCATGCTGCTCGCTACCATGGAGACGCTGAGATTGTGTCGATAGGAACGGATGGAAATCCCAGTCGATCTGACTGGGCAACTGTTTCGGAGCGGTCGCGACAACTTGCGTCAGCGCTTCGAACGGCAGGCTATGTCCAGGGGGATCGGTGCGCGACCATTTGTTGGAATAACGTGGGGCACCTGGAATGTTATCTTGGCATCTCTGGTGGCGGGATGGTGTGTCACACTATTAACCCGCGACTGTTTCCAGAACAACTCGTTTACGTTATCAACAATGCTCAAGACAAAGTCATATTCTTTGACAAAACGTTCCTTCCCATTGTTTCAAATATCCGAGACCGACTGGAGACGGTTGAGGAATTTGTATTGATGTCCGAACCGGACGAAGAAATTGCAGCGCAATTTCCAGGATTGTTGTTTTATGAAGAGTTTCTCCAGCGAGGAACGCCTAACGCGAATTGGCCTGAAATCGCCGAAAACCAGGCTTCAAGCCTCTGCTATACATCGGGCACCACTGGAAATCCCAAAGGGGTGCTCTATTCACACCGCTCCACCGTTCTGCACGCGCTGGTAGCTGCTCAACCCGACGCACTGAATTTATCGGCACGGGATGTGGTGATGCCGGTTGTTCCTATGTTTCACGTAAATGCGTGGGGGGTACCCTACATTACGGCGATGGTTGGAGCCAAACTGGTGTTGCCTGGTCCTGGCCTGGATGGGCAAAGTTTGGTCAAGCTGATCGATTCAGAAAGCGTAACGATTGCGCTGGGTGTGCCTACGATTTGGCAGGGACTTCTCTCGGCTTTGGACGAGCTTGGCTCCTCGGCACAGTCGCTTAAACGGACGGTGATAGGGGGTAGCGCTTGTCCGCCCTCAATGATGTCGGAGTTTCGTGGTAAGTATGGCGTAGAAGTTGTCCATGCATGGGGAATGACAGAAACATCACCGATCGGAACCGTCAATGCACTGCTGTCGAAACACAATACTCTTTCGGAGGAAGGAAGAAACAAAATCCGTGAAAGCCAGGGACGGCCTCCCTACGGGGTGCAGCTCAAAATTGTGGGTGAAGACGGCCATCAACTGCCCGAAGATGGCATTGCTCAGGGAAATCTCCGCATCCGTGGTCATTGGGTGGTAGCCGATTACTTCGGTGTTGAACCAAATCAGACTCTTGAGGAAGACGGTTGGTTCGAGACAGGTGATGTTGCTTCGATCAATGATGATGGATTTATGACAATACGTGACCGCTCAAAAGATATTATTAAATCTGGTGGTGAATGGATATCTACAGTCGAATTGGAGGGAATCGCAATGGGCCATTCTGCCATCAATGAAGCTGCCGTAGTGGCGGCCTCCCATGATAAATGGGACGAACGACCGATCCTGTTGGCAGTAAAAATACCCGACGCAAATATTACTGAGGAGGAACTTCTTGCTCATTATCAAGGGAAAGTCGCCAAGTGGCAGATCCCGGATCGCGCGATCTTTGTGGAAGGATTGCCACGCAATGCCACTGGGAAAGTATTAAAAAACAAGCTGCGTTCTGAGTATGGGGAAGTATTAGTCAATAAACCGGCAAGCTAGCTTCAATGAGTGGCATTTGTGTTACGAAAAATTGCAGTTTTACCTAAAGCCAATTTGTTTTAATACCAAAAAGGATAATAAAAAATGAAACCTAAAATAATTAGTAAAGTCTCGTTAGTGGCGTTCCTTTTACTTTCACTTGCTGCGAGCCTGGCCAACGCTCAATCTGAGCCGGTTTACAGTAGAGGCGACTGGGTGGTTGGGCTGAATGCCACTAGAGTTCTAACCGATGAAGATTTGCGATCAGCCTCTGCGGGGAGTGCCCCCGTTCCAAATTCCAACCTGTCTATTAACAACGATACGACCGTATCATTCGACGTGTCGTATTTTCTGAGTAATCAGCTGGCATTTAACATTTTTGGCGGCATTCCCGCTAGTGCGGACCTCCAGGGCGAAGAGTCTCTCTCCGGTCTTTTTCTTGGTCAAACAGATTATGGTCCGGTAATTCTTTCGCTTCAGTATCATGTTTTGACGGGTAGCAACTTCTCTCCGTACTTTGGAGCGGGTGTAGGACGGATTCTCTTTTTAGATGAGAAGGATCGCGCACTAACCGACTTCGACGTCGAAGATACATGGGCCCCTGCGGTTCAGGCTGGTTTTCGCTGGAGGATACACAATAACTGGTCGGCAAATTTTGACGTTAGATATGCACCCTTCGAGGCGGATATCACCGGTAACCTGGGCCCGGCCCCTGTTCAGGCAAAAGTGGAAGTGGACCCCACTATCGTGAGCATCGGTGTTGCATATCGCTTTTAAATGCCAAGTATACCAACCGTCTGCATTTGCTGGTCGCTTTCAGCAACCTGCTGATTGATAAAAACCTGCAGCGTAAGACCAATGCGCCCCTTTTCCGCCAAGATTGCGGAAAAGGGGCAAAAACCAGCGGTTATTCAGATCTTCCTTAGGTATATAGCCCCAGCCTTATGCATCATTTAAAGGTCTCGTATCGTTTAGTCGAGTAGTATATAGCCATCAGGACCGGCACGTCCTTACTATAGAAAACCTTTTCAGTAGTCCCGCAAGTTTCATTTAATCGAGCAAGTGTCTTAACATTAATACCGCTCGTAACTATCGGTTCTTGATGTCCACCATCAATAAGCCGGAATCTTACTGTGTTTGATTTACACACCGCTTGAAGCTTGCAGTCTGAAAAGCCCTGTCTTGGCTGCCACCACCCATCCGCATGAAAAAGCATATGCTCAGATGAACCAAAACAAGAGGTCGACACCGAATGGGCGATGTTGCTTATGAAGGATTGAGTGATCGGAACCTCTACCCATAATGGCCGATAGAGACTTCGCTTTTTCTTTGTGGGTAAAATCAAGTTCATATTTTCGTCGGTAATTGCAAGGTGAGGTTATTAGTGGGACATATAGAGAATTATTTCACCTACATGGACTCCCCCTGCGGTCAAGCAACGCCATTTGAATCCGAAGCGGTTTGAGACTGCGGCTCTACATTCGGCCTCTTTGTGGGCGTTTTTGCCCGGGCCAGGATGATGATGCGTGTGAGCGGGGACCTTATTCGTTAGTCGGCTTCGCTGAGCCGCAGAAATAAACAGGTTCTCCCACTCTCGGTCTGACCGTTCCGTCATCGCTTGCCGTTGCAAGACTCTTCTGGCAGGCTTGTTCTGCCTGTCGTTGGTGCTCGGTTTTAGCCCTCCACAGGCTGTGTCTTAAACTCGGTTTGATTCATGAGTAGTGCCCATATAATCCGGGCGTTCTTGGCCGCCATCGCAACGGCGGCCCGCTTGTATCCACGTCGTTCCACCAGGTCTTTGGCCCAGTCACTGAGTCGATCATTCTTATCCGGTAATTTTGCAATCACTGCCCGGGTGCCATGGATCAGCAGCGTTCGCAGGTATTTGTCCCCGCGCTTGGTGATTCGGCCAAGTCGCACCTTGCCACCGGTCGAGTATTGTCGGGGCACCAGACCCAACCATGCGGCAAAGTGTCGCCCACTTTTGAACTGTCTGGGGTCAGGCGCACTGGCCAGCAGGGCTGTTGCGGTCTGTGGTCCGATACCCGGTATGGCCATAAGGCGCTTGGCCTGCTCATCGCTCCGGGCCATCGCTTCGACCTCCCGATCGTAAGCCAGGATTTCTTCATCGAGCTGTCGAATGCGTTGGTTGATGTTGTTGATTAAGCGGCGAGCGAGCATGGGTAAGTCGTTTTCGGCATCCTCCAGGATTTCGGGAACCCGGCGCCGTGCGGCGTAACGGCCCTGGGGAATGATCAGTCCGAACTCGGCCAGCAGCCCACGAATCTGATTGATCTGCGCGGTGCGTTCTTTGGTCAGTCCACGGCGAATACGATGCAGGCACAGTACGGCTTGCTGGTCTTCGGTCTTGATTGGAACAAACCGCATATTCGGCCGACCTACTGCCTCACAGATGGCCTCGGCATCGTTGTCGTCGTTCTTGCTGCTCTTGCGATAGGGCGCGACAAACCGGGGTGCAATGATTCGGACATCGTGGCCGAGTTTGGTCATTTCCCGAGCCCAATGGTGGGCACCCGAGCAGGCTTCCATGCCAATCAGGCAGGGTGGGAGCTGAGCGATATAAGGCAACAGCTTGGGCCGGTTCAGTCGTTTGCGAACCACGACCTTGCCGTGTTGATCGGTGCCATGAATACTGAACACAGTTTTCGCCAGATCGATGCCAATGGTTGTAACATTCATGATGACTCCTCCTGCTTTTGATTGAAGATGTCAGACACCTTCAATGTGGCACATCGATGCCGTGGGAGCAGGGGGAGTCCATATCATTCGCTATGGTGCTCTCGGTTTACCAGAGCAACAGTAATGTGTCTGGCTACGGGAAATTCCGCCGGTTGTGGCTCACGCATCCTTTGCGCTCACTGAAAGCTGTCGGTCGTAGGATATGATATCCATAGGCCGTATGAGTTGTGCATTGCTTTCGCAATTTTGGGCAAACTAAGGGCACAGCTCTACTCGGTCGTCAATTTCAATTTATGGACTGACCGCTCACCAAGGACTTCAGTTCAATATCCGGATCCTTCAACATTTCAGGATTGACCTGCCTGCGTTGTTGAACGAGGGTCTTGCCGACCATAAAAGCGATGGGCAGGTTGACCGCATCAACAGCAATGACACAGCCATCGCGGAGATAGAACACCGCAAATCCCTTGTCTTCCGGGCTTCCGCGCAGCACACGCTGATCATGATATTGCGACAACCCCACCATCTGCAGACGCACGTCATACTGGTTCGACCAGAACCATGGAGCGCTATTATAGGGTTTCTTCTCGCCCATCAGGGTTGCCGCCACTGTCCGGGCCTGATCAACCGCGTTGGCGACAGATTCAAGGCGCTGCATCTTCTCGAAGAAAAGATTCCGGTGGCGGGTACAGTCGCCGATCGCCAGGATGGCTGGATCTTCTGTGCGGGTAAACTCGTCAACAATAATGCCGTCATCACAGGGCAGGCCGGCGGCCTCAGCCAGCGCGGTTTCCGGCACAACACCCACTGAAACGAGCACGATGTCGGCCGGTACAGTGCCGCCGCTCGCCAATGTCACGCCAGCCACATGCCCCTGATCGCTAGCTTCGAAACCGGTTACCGCCGTGTTCAGGCGTAGATCCACGCCAGCGTTACTGTGTTTGGTGTAAAAAAACTCCGACATTTCCGGGCCTGTTACACGCTGCATAAGACGCTCGGCCGCTTCCAGTACCGTGACATCAACGCTTTTTTTGGTAGCGCTGGCTGCCACTTCAAGGCCAATGTAACCACCACCCACGATGACCAAGCGTTTCCCCGGAACCAGTTGTTCACGCAGGGCATCCGAGTCAGCTATGTCATGTAGGTAATGAATGCCCTTCAAGTCAGCCCCGGGTGCGTTCAGGCGTCGAACGTGTGACCCCGTGGCCAGGACCAGTCGATCGTATTTCAATGTGCTCTGGTCCGACAAACTGATGGTCTTGTTGTCCCGATCAATTTGTTCGGCACGTACACCGAGCCGCAACTGATGGCCGGCGTTCTCGTACACCGAGCGCGGCTTGAGGTACAGCGACTCCTGATCCACCTCGCCTGCCAGGTAGTTCTTGGACAGGGGCGGCCGCTGATAGGGTGGATGTGGCTCTTCGCCCACCAGGACCACCTCATGTTGATATTTCTTTTGCAGCAAGGTTGTCAGGAGCGCACCTGCTGCGTGCCCGCCGCCAACGATGACTGTCGTCTCTTTCTGTTGGTTTGCCATAGCCTGTCTCTTTCTACTGTTCTTTGGAATCAGATTGATCAGAAGTCCAGATGCCAACTGAGCCCTGTGACGCCCGCGCGCGCGGAGCTCAGCCGACCATCTCCCCGGCATCCTCAAGTATCATCGCGGCACCTTTCTCGCCGATCATGGTTGCCGGCTGATTGGTGTTTCCGCCGACCAGCGTCGGCATGATGGAGGCATCGACCACCCGCAGGCATTGCAGGCCATGCACGCGCAGGCGCGGATCGACCACCGCCATCGGATCAACACCCATCTTGCAGGTGCCAACCGGGTGGTACGCTGATTCACCGCTGCGCCGTACCCATGCGGCGAGATCGTCGTCATTCTGCAGCGCCGGCCCGGGCAAGACCTCAACCTCGTGGTGCGGGGCAAACGCCGCCTGCGCCAGGATCTTGCGCACCAGGTGGACACCGCGCACCAGTCGCTCGACATCGGCGGACTCGGCCATGTAGTTGGGGTCGATCAGCGGCGCGGCAAACGGGTCGGCACTGTGCAGACCGACGCGCCCGCGCGACGACGGCCTAAGCCCGTAGATCATCACCGCGTAGCCATAACCGCTCATCGCGGTCTTCAGGTCTCGCCCGTGATCGTCGTACAGCATTGGCGCGAAGTGCAGCTGCAGGTCGGGTACCGGCTCCTCGGGCCGGGAGCGGATGAACCCGCCGGCCTCGGCGCCGTTGCTCGACAGCACGCCCCGCCGACCGCTCAGATACGTCAAAGCGCCCCACAGCCCCTTGAGCCAGTAGCTCGGATGCATCGAGATGCTTTGGCGGCTGCGGGCGCTGACGCGCACGAACACGTCGATATGATCCTGGAGATTCTGCCCGACGCCCTCCAACGCATGGCGCAGTTCTATGCCATGCCGGGACAGCTCCTCCCGCGGACCGATCCCGGACAGCATCAGCAGTTGCGGCGAGTTGAACGCGCCGCCGCAGAGCACAACTTCGCGCCCGGCACGAACCTGCGTCAGCCCCTTTGTATCGCGGTATTCGACACCGGTGGCGCGGGTGTCTTCGAGTAGCACCCGGGTGACATACGCGCCGCTGCAAACCGTCAGGTTGGAACGCGCCGTGGCGGGTTCGAGATAGGCCCGCGCGTTGCTACAGCGTGTGCCGTCTTTCTGGTAGGCGTAGTAGAAGCCCACGCCCTCCTGCTCACTGCCGTTGAAATCTGTATTGAGCCGGTACTTTGCCTGGGTCGCCGCCTCGACAAACGCCGTGCTCAGCGGATTGGTATAGCGGCGCTCGGCAACGTTCAGCGGACCACCCTGACCATGAAATTCTGCCTCATTCGGCGTAAGTTTGGGCTCGAAATGTTCCGATCGGCGGAAGTAGGGCAACACCTCGGCGTATGACCACCCTTTGCACCCCAGCCGTGCCCACTCGTCGTAGTCCCGGGCATGCCCGCGAATATAGACCTGCGCGTTCATGCCGCTGGAACCGCCAAGCATCTTGCCCCGCGGCTGAAAAAGCGCCCGGTCGTGCATGTGACGCTGCGGTTCGGTATTGAACTGCCAGTTGTAGCGGCGGCTGAACATTAGCTGCAGGAAACCCAGCGGCATGTTCACGAAAGGGTTGCGGCGGCTCTCCGGACCGGCTTCAAGCAGCAGCACAGAATGGCGACCGCTCTCCGACAGGCGGCTGGCGACAGCACATCCGGCCGAGCCCGCGCCAACCACGACATAGTCAAATTGTTCGGTCGTCATCCTGGTTAGCCTGTTCATTAACTTTTTGGTGTCAGCTGGACCATCAGCTCCGAATAGCCCCGCACGAAGTTGGACTGCACGCGCTCCGGCTCGCCGACGACTTCGATCTTGTCAAAGCGTTTGAGAATCTCTTCCCATAGGATACGCAGTTGCAATTCGGCCAGGCGGTTGCCCATGCAACGGTGAACACCGTAGCCAAATGACATATGGTTTCGTGCGTCCTTGCGATCGATAATGAAGTGATCGGGGTCTTCGAACTTGCGCTCGTCACGGTTGCCCGAGGCGTACCACATCACAACGCGATCGCCCTTTTTGATGGTCTGGCCGCCCAGCTCAACATCTTGCTTGGCGACTCGGCGCATATAGGCCAGCGGCGTTTGCCAGCGGATGATTTCCGACACCATGTTCGGAATCAGTTCCGGTTTTGCCTTCAGTTTTTCGAGCTCCTTTGGGAATTCGTTCATGGCCACCAGGCCACCACTCATTGAGTTGCGAGTGGTATCATTGCCGCCAACGATAAGCAGCGTCAGATTGCCGATAAACTCCATCGGGCGATTGATCAGATCTTTGGTGTCGTCGTTGCTCTGTAGCAGGCTGATCAAATCGAAACCGGGCTCTTCGCCCGCCGCGCGGCGCGCTTCCTTATCCCTCCAGAGCCTGGAGAAGGACCAGGCCATGTCAGCCGCGTCGTCAAACATGATCTCTTCATCGGCATACTCGCCGCCGGTTGCCGATGCTGCCCCGGCCATCCGATCCGACCACTCAACCAGCTTGTGACGTTCCTCGTAAGGAAAATCCAGAAGGGTTGCGAGCATGCGACCGGTGAGTTCCTTCGATACAGTGGGCACCCAGTTGAAGGGCTGGCCCAGAGGCAGGCTGTCAAGCACATCGCCGGTACGCGATCGGATCAGCTCCTCCATTTCCTTCAGGTTCTTTGGTGCCACCACGCCTTGAACCGAGCTGCGCTGCACATCGTGTTTTGGCGGATCCATGGCTATGAACATTTCCACCGACAGCCCCTCTGGAGGGTCACCCAGAATGATTTGCGGCTCGGCGGAAAACAGGTCGTGACTCTTATCCACGAACATGATGTCTTCAAAGCGAGTCACCGACCAGAAGGGGCCGAAGGGGCTGTTCTTCTGGTAATGGACCGGAGCCTCATCACGCAACCGTTTGAAATAGGCGCGCCACTGATCCTGCCGATATAAAAACGGATTGCTGACATCGATGTCCTCAAGGGCCAGCGTGTTAACGTCCGGGATGGCTGATTCAACAAATTCGGGCACGGGCCGGCGTGGGCCGAAGGCCTTCTTCTTGGCGCCCATTAACAGTTTCAGCCCCTGGATCTGCCTGTGCATCGGCACCACCCTGGAGGTAGCATTAATCACTCGGGACTGAATGTCGTCAAATGTTTTGGACAGTGTTGGCATGCGTCCTCCTATGTTCACATCTGGAACTCGGGTAAATGCACGGTCA
This sequence comes from Marinobacter denitrificans, assembly GCF_008795955.1. Taxonomy (GTDB): domain Bacteria; phylum Pseudomonadota; class Gammaproteobacteria; order Pseudomonadales; family Oleiphilaceae; genus Marinobacter; species Marinobacter denitrificans. The sequence continues at coordinate 265,882 of NZ_VMHN01000004.1, read as the reverse complement.
TGCCGTCCATTTCATCAGTAATGACCACCTGGCAGCCCAGGCGCGAAGTGCTTGCCCGCTCCGGGGTCATTGACAGCATTTGCTCTTCCTCACCACCAGGCGTACCTGTCTTTCTGAACCAATCGTCCGAGACGATCACGTGGCAGGTACCACAGGCACACTCTCCCCCACAATCCCCGTCAATACCGGGAATCAGATTGTCAACGGCGATTTGCATTACCGAGGAACCAGCTTTGAATTCAGCAACATGTTCAGTTTGATCATGTTCTATAAAAGTAATCTTGCCCATTATTGTTCTCCTGCCAGTAGTGTTCAGTAATAGATATTGTCTGTCTGACGACACTCCTGTCAGGTCATTTCTTGACAAGCTGAGGTCATTTAAAGACAAAATGACGATCATTTAGGACGGGGAAGATCGATGATGACGACGCAGAAGACGGGTGATTTGCAAAAATCCGGTCCCGGTATTCCATCGAATTACTCACGGCTCATTGCACGTGAGCTCGATTTAACAGCCAAACAACTGCCACGTCTGCTGCTCGGCACCGGGCTTGGTGTGACGCAATTCCTGAGCGAGGAAAGCCTGCTTACCGCAGCGCAGCAGGTGCGGATTCTGCGCAACGCACTGGATTTGTCCGGCCAGCCGGAATTAGGGTTATGGCTAGGCAAGCGACTGACCCCGGCAACCCATGGTGCGATGGGATTCGTGGCCTACAGCAGCCCCGACTTTCTCACTGCGCTGCAAGCGATTCATACTTTTCTGCCCACGCGCGCGAGCTTCATCCAACTGCATTTGCGGCAAGTCAACGAGCGCCTGGAATGTATTCTGGACTACCAGGAGTCGCTGGACGATGACATACAGCGGTGCCTGTCGGATGCGATGGTTAAGGCCCTTTTTGAATTTGGCGAGTTTATAATTGGTCGCCCTTTGCATGAGGCTGAAATATGCTTCGCTCATCCTGAACCCCCGTATCAGGCAATGTATGCCGATTTTTTGCCCGGGCAGATTCGCTTTGATTGCGACCAGTTAAAACTTACGTTGCCGATGTCGTTGTGTCAGGAACCGAATGCCTCCGCCAATCACGAAAACTATCGTCTGGCCTTGCAACAGTGTGAATCGATGCTTGCGCAACTTCAGTCGGATAAACCGAGCTATCAGACCCAGCTGAAGATGATGATGTTGTCCCGACCGCCCGGAACGCTCAGTGAAGACGAAGCAGCAGCCTCGTTGTTCATGAGCAAACGCACCCTGGCACGCAAACTCAAACAGGAACGCAGCGGTTTTCGGAAAGTTCGCGACGAGATTCTGTCCCAGCAGACAGCGACCTACTTGCGTGACAGCCAGCTGTCAATCGAGGCCATTGCCGCGTTGATGAACTATCACGACAGTGCCAATTTCAGACGCGCCTTCAAGCGCTGGTTTGACCAGTCGCCTGAGCAGTTCAGGCAAAATGTCAGATCACAAACCGTGCATCCGCATGATTAGCGATCATAAACAGAGGCTACTTGCTTGCGTTTGTGAAGCCAGAACCTATGCCTGCCCCCCTTTATTGATCACACCGTCCATAGCGATCTGCCAGATCAAGTCGCCAATGGTGTCGAGTGAATGAGCCCCGTTCGGGTCGAACCAGGTTGCAACCCAGTTGAGCGCCCCAAGGCCGATCAGGCGAAGCAGGCGGCCATCAATATTCTTGCGGACCACGCCCTGCGCAATCATTGTTTCGAGGATACCGGCCCACAGGGACTCGTACTGGTCACGCAGTTCGATGATTTCCTCGCGAGCCTCCGGGCCCAGCGCCCGCCATTCAAACAGCAGCACGTAAACCGCGTCCGAATCGACCAACAGGGCTCGCAGATGCGCGTTGATACAAAGACGTAAACGCTCAACCGGGTCATCCGAACTGGCGTAAGCCGACTCGACCTCTGCGGTAACCAGGTCCACCCCCCGGCGCATCAGCTCGACAAGCAGCGCTTCCTTGCTGTTGTAACGATAATACAGACTTCCGGGCAGCATATTGCAGGCCTCGGCAATCTCCTTGAGCGACGTCCTTTCAAAGCCTTTCTCACGAAAAAGCCTGGCTGCGTTAGACAAAACGTCGCCCTGGTCGCCCAGTTTGCTTGGAGGAGCCATCTGTCTGTTAACCATCGCTTAAGTATCTCCTCAGCAAGCCAGTTCGTTATTCATCAGAGCGGCCACCACCTGACTTGTTACACTGATCGTACGCCATTGCACGGGTGGCGTGCCATTTGCCTCAACAGATTCTTGACTTTTGGTTGGTTAACCAACCAAAATCCAGCAACAATGTTATTCGGAAGAAACTGACATGGCAATGACATATGACAATCAGCTGTTTCCCGCCACTTCCGCCCCTGTGCGAAATGCAAACCGGGGTGGGCAGATCTGATGACGGAGTCGAACAGAGCTCAGCACAGTGACGCTGTGACGACGGCGTGGCAGTTCACCGAACAGGTTCCCCACGGCAGGGATCTGGGTATGCAGGTTGTCTCTGTGAACGGAAACCAGGTCTGCATGCGCCTGACCCCACAGCCGTGGATGTTCGCCGAAGAGGATACAAAAGAAATCTGCACCAGCGTGCTCTACTCGCTGGCCGACTCCGCCGGAGGCTTGGCGGTATTCGCGGGGGCCCTGGAGTTGATGCCCATTGCCACGCTGGATCTGCGCATGGATTATCTGCGGCCCGCCATCGGCGACCGTGCCCTCTTGGCGGTGGCCACCTGTCGTCATTTAACGGACGAGGTCGCGTTCATCCATTGCGACATCCTCAGCGAGAGCGATAGTGCACTGTTAGCGACGGCAAACGCCACCTTCATGCGCAACACCCAGGGCCAGCGATTCCAGGCCGGTGGACGAAAAAAGGAGGGCGCATGAGCACGACTGGCGATTCGGCACAACCCATCTCAGGCCCTACCGAAAGCGGGAAAGAATGTTCCGACTGGCAGGCTCTGCTGGAGCGCATTCCCTACGCACGGCACCTTGGGCTTGAGGTTCAACGCGACGATGTAGGTCTAGTGGTTCATATGCCGTGTCGTGAAGCGCTCATTGGCAACTTTATGCTACCCGCCCTCCATGGCGGCGTGCTTGGCGCCCTGATCGAACTCACCGCGCGGGTCGCTGCGCAAAGCCAGGATACCGACAAACGTTGCCCACGCATTCTCGACAGCCACATTAACTACCTCCGTTCCGCGCAGGCCCGATCGACGTTCGCCAGCGCCGAAATTGTTCGACAAGGCAGGCGGAGCAGCCTGGTCCGGGTGACCTGCTGGCAGGGCGATAAGCGCAAACCGATCGCCAGCGGTCAGGTTCAGTTGTTGCTCCCGACAGTGGCGGCCAAAGAAGCAGATCTTCATGAACAATAAGCACAACAACCCTGAACGCGACCAATTCCAGGCGCCGGATGGCGCGGAGATCGCACTGTGGCGCTGGCCGCAATCCAAAGCGCGCCCCACGGTGCACTGGGCGCATGCAACGGGTTTCCATGGCCGCCTGTACCGCCCCCTCCTTGATGGGCTTGCCACGGACGTCAATGTCCTGGCCTGGGACATGCGGGGGCACGGGGCCAGCGCCGGTGCGGCGAACTTTTCGACATTCCGGGGCTGGGAAACCTACTATCGCGACATGACCGCTCTGCTGGGTAGCCTGGACGAGCCGGTCTGGCTCGCCGGCCATTCTATCGGTGCCACCACCAGCATCATGGCCGCTGCCCGACGGCCAGACAAAGTGCTGGGCCTGATTCTGGCGGAACCGGTGATCATGGATCCGGGGCAGGGCCTGAAGTTGTGGCTGGCCAAGCTGCTACGCCAGTCACATCGGTTGTCACTGGCCGCCGGAGCCGCCCGTCGGCGCCGGGTATTCGACTCGCACGCTGCTGCGCTGGACAACTATCGGGGCCGCGGTGGCTTCAAGACCTGGCCCGATGCATGGCTGGAGGCCTACATCCAACACGCTTTTCTGCCGCAGGACGATCAAGTTCGCCTGGCGTGTGCGCCGGAGTGGGAGAGCACCACCTTTGCCCATACCGAACACAACCCCTGGCCCGGTATTCGTCAGTTGCGGTGCCCGGTTATCGCGCTGGCGGCGGAACGCGGGTCAACCTTCTCGCCGGCGGCGCAAAAACGTCTGCAGACCTTGTTGCCCTCGGCTGACGTGAGGGTTCTTGAGGGTACGACTCATTTTCTGCCCATGGAACAGAAGGAAGCCGTTCGCGATGCCATCCTGCAACTTGCTTTGTCCAGACACCGCGAGAACTGATACCCACACCTTGATTTTGCCAATCGGGACACCTGCCATGCGCTGTATGCTGACACTGTTTATCTCGCTGCTCATTCTGTCTGGTTGTCAGCAGTCTTCGGAACCGCCCCCAGAGGCCCGCGCCCCTATCCCCTGGGTAAAAACAGTTGAACTAAAGGACGCCGGCCCAACAGCGCACAGATTTTCAGGAACCCTGCGAGGCCGCCACGAAGTTCCTCAGGCCTTTCAGACCGCCGGTCGGATTCAACATCGTTACATTGATGCCGGTCAACGCGTGGAAAAAGGCGACTTACTGTTCAAACTCGATACACGAGACCTTGTAGCAACGGCGGAGGGAGCCGCCGCGGATCTGAAGCGTGCAGAAGCGGCCCTGGCAATTACCACCAATGAGCTCCAGCGCCAACAGCAACTTGTGGGGCGTCAGTTTGTCAGCGAACAAACCCTGCAACGCCTTGAATTGGCAGAGCGTGAGGCGCGCAGCCAGGTGCAAACGGCTTCTGCACGCAATCAGCAGGCTCAGAATGCCCTGGGGTATGCGGAACTGAAAGCCGCCCATGCAGGCGTGGTCACTGAGGTCAACGTTGAACCCGGTCAGGTTGTGGGTGTCGGACAAACCCTTGCCGTTCTGGCCGAAGATCAATCGCTGGAAGTGGAAGTTTTTTTACCAGAGGGCAGTAACCCGGCCAGGCGTGGTTATGTTCCTTTGCCCAATGGCGAACAGCTAGCTGTAAGCCTGAGAGAAATTGCCGGGGCTGCCGACCGCGCAAGCCGGAGCTGGCGTGCCCGATACAGCCTGGAGGGGCCCTACCCCTCGTCTTTAACCCTGGGGTCGGTGGTGAGTGTGCGGTTAGCGCAGAAGCAAACCGCCCCCAGCCATCGCGTACCGCTGGGTGCCCTGGATGAGAGAGGGCAAACGCCGCAGATCTGGTTGGTTTCCGACGGCACGGTAACGCCCCTGGCGGTCGATGTTATCGATCTGGGTGAGGAGTATGCGAAGATCAAGGTCGACATCAAGGCGGGAACGCCCATCGTCGCGCTGGGGACACACCTACTCACGCCTGGCATGGCGGTGCGGGAGCTGGCTCAATGAGCTTACCGAATCTTTCCGCGCTGGCAGTGCGCGAGCGTTCGGTCACCCTCTTTTTTCTTTTGCTGTCCGTTGTTACCGGTTTCTACGCGTTCTCGTCCCTGGGTCGGGCGGAAGACCCTGCGTTCACCGTCCGGGCGATGGTGGTCTCGGTAGCCTGGCCAGGAGCAACCCCCGAGGTGCTGCAGAATCAGGTCGTGGATCGTCTGGAAAAGCAAATTCAGGAGGTGGCGTATACCGATACCATTGAAACAACCATTCGGCCCGGGCAGGCCGCCATGCTTATCCGATTCCAGGATTCGACGCCCAGCGAAAAAGTGCCGGACCTCTTTTATCAAGTCCGCAAACGCATGCTCGATGAGAAGCCCAATCTGCCCCGGGGTGTGATCGGCCCCATCGTCAACGATGATTTCGCGGATGTGTATTTCTCCCTGCTGGCGCTGACGGCACCCGGGATGCCAATGCGTGAACTGACCCGAGAGGCAGAATCGATACGGGATCGCTTGCAACGGCTGCCCGGCTTGCAAAAAGCACAGCTCCTGGCGGAGCGTCCTGAGCGGGTGTATCTCGAATTTGATCAGGACCGGCTCAACAACCTCGGTTTGTCGGCAGAAGAGGTGTTGCAGGCGATAGAGGCCAACAACCGTCTTCAGCCTCTTGGCTTTGTTGATCTTGCCGGCCCGCGGGTTTATGTCCGCAGCAACATCGACCTGTCTGACCTTGAGCGCCTCACCTCAGTACCTCTGCGTATCGGAGACCAGCTTATCACCGTGTCTGATCTGGCCGAGGTGCGTTTAGGTTATGAAGATCCTTTGAGCTACATCGTCCGCTCCAACGGTGAGGATGCGATCCTGTTAGGTGTCGTCATGCGCGCGGGTGAAAATGGCCTGGAGTTTGGTGAGCGGCTGCGCGAGTTTGTCAGTGCCGAACAGGGCAGGCTGCCGCTGGGAATGTCAATACAGACCCTGACCGATCAGGCGGAAGCCATCACTCAGGCGGTTGATCTTTTTCAGGTCAAGTTTCTGGTTGCGTTGGTCGTGGTGATGGGGGTCAGCATACTGGCGATCGGTCTGCGCGCGGGTTTGGTGGTGGGTATTGCGATTCCCGTGACTCTCGGCCTGACTTTCTTATTGATGAAAATGGCAGGCATTAACCTTGATCGCATCACCCTGGGTGCGTTGATTATCGCACTAGGCCTGTTAGTGGACGATGCGATCATCGCCATTGAAATGATGATTGTGAAGATGGAGAGCGGCTGGGACCGGGTACGGGCAGCCAGTCATGCCTGGAGCGTAACCGCCGCGCCCATGCTGTTTGGAACGCTGGTGACGGTGGCCGGATTTGTTCCCATCGGATTTGCCCAGTCCGGGGTGGGAGAATACACCGGCAACATCTTCTGGGTGCTGGCTTTTTCGTTGTTGATTTCCTGGGTGGTGGCGGTAACCTTTACGCCTTATCTGGGCGTCAAGCTCTTGCCCGATTACACCGGGCATACGGGCCAGGACCTATACCAAAGCGCGTTTTATCAGCGGTTGCGCGGGGTGATCACAGCGTGTGTACAGTACCGGAAAACCGTTGTTTTGATAACAGTGGGTTTGCTGGCGATCAGTGCTTTCGGTATGGCAACCCAGGTGCAGAAGCAATTTTTTCCCAGTTCTGATCGCCCCGAAGTTCTGATCAGTGTCTATGCTCCGCAGGGGAGCGCTATTGCCACCACGGATCAAAGTGTCAGACGCCTGGAAGCGATTCTGATGGACATGCCGGAGGTGAAAAGCCTTTCTGCTTACATCGGTGCCGGTGCGCCCCGATTCTTCGTATCGGCCAACCCCGAGCAGCCGGACCCGGCATTTGCCAAGTTGATTGCCATTGGGCAGGACGTTGAAGGGCGCGATCGCATCATCTCGGCGCTGGAAACCAGAATCGCGGCGGGTGAATTTCCGGAGGCACGAGTGCGGGTGACGCGTTTGCTGTACGGTCCCCCGGTGGTCTGGCCGGTCAGTTTTCGTGTGCTGGGTCCGGAATCCGATCAACTCAGAGAGATCGCGCACCAGATCCGCACTCTCATGACCGGGCATCCGAATATCGTCATGCCGCATCTCGAATGGGATGAGCGCGTGCCCACTCTCTATCTTGATATGGACCCGCAAAACCTGGGTTGGATGGGCCTGACCCCGGCGGAAGTTGCCCGGCAACTGCAGTTCCAACTCCGCGGAGTGGCCGTCACCGAACTACGTCAGGGCATAAGGAGTGTTCAACTGGTGGCGCGTAATGCCCGTGGCGAAGTGATCATGCCGGAAGATCTTGAAATCAAAACCCGCGACGACCGCAAACTTTCCGTACAGCAACTGGGCAAGTGGCAGGTTCGTTACGAGGACCCCGTCATAAAGCGTTACAACCGTGACCCCTTCCTGGCCGTTCAGGCCGATGTAGAAGGTGCCCAGCCACCGGATGTTACCAAGGAGATATGGAGTGCGATGACGGGCCTGCGCGAACAGTTGACGGAGGGTTACCGTATTGAAATCGGCGGTACGGTGGAACAATCAGCCAAAGCCAATGCTTCAATCCAGACATTACAACCGGTGATGTTGGCGTTGATGCTGATCTTTATCATGCTTCAGATGCGTTCCTTTATCGGCACATTGACTGTTCTTGCCACCGCGCCACTGGGGCTGATTGGGGCTGTGCTGGCTCTGCTGCTGTTTAATCAACCCTTTGGCTTTACCGCGCTGCTGGGGCTGATTGGCCTGGGCGGCATCCTGATGCGAAACACCATGATTCTGACGCAGCAGGTGCAGGACAACTTCAAAGCGGGGATGGCTGCGAGAGAAGCCGTTGTCGAGGCGGCAGTGCAACGTTCCCGCCCCGTGGTGCTCACCGCTCTGGCGGCCGTTCTGGCGTTTGTTCCTCTGACCTTTGACCTGTTCTGGGGGCCGCTGGCTTATGTGCTTATAGGTGGCGTAGCAGTGGGCACTCTGATCACGCTATTGTTTGTCCCGGCGCTTTATGCCCTTTGGTTTCGCTTACAGATAAAAGATTGAGGTAGGTTTGAATGAGCGCCAATTTTGTTAGCAATTACAACTCACTTAAGTCTTCCAGGAAGGTGATTGAGTTCTGAAATAACCCTTACACACGACCTGTTTTGCCGACAACACCAGAACCGGTAAAGTCAGGTGTTGAAGCAGCCAGGAGAGTCGTCGAAGTGGCCAGTAGGCACGGACGTCTACGTTTTGACAGCATTAACGGTTTTTCCAGCATAGCGGCTGCGCCGTCGGGGCGCAGCACGATGTGAAGGTTGGGTTGGGTTGGGTCGGTTTTGGAATCAGGACTCGGTAGAGTTTCGGTACCCGGCCATCATTGCCATCATCCAGCCCGGGTACTCCTCGGGCAGGCGGCTGACTTCATCCAGGGCTACCAGTTCATCGTCGGACAAGCGGATTTGGGCCGCGCGGATATTGTCCCTGAGCTGCTCGGGCCGCTTGGCGCCAACGATGATGCTGGTCACAGGCTTCTGGTGTAGCAGCCATGACAGGGCAATCTGTGCCACATTGACCGGTTCGCCGTCGATCTGTTTGCCATCGGCAATCTCCCGCATAACCTTGATGACTTCGCTGCCCCGCTCGCGGTTGACGGGTGGAAAGTCAAACTTGGCGCGCCGGTTTTCTTCGGAAACGTCCGGCCCCTCGTATTTACCGGACAGGTAACCCCCGGCCAGTGGGCTCCACACCATCAGACCAACGTTCTCAGATTTCAGCATCGGAATAATATCCCGCTCCAGATCGCGACCTACGAGGGTGTAGTAGGCTTGCATGGATATGATCGGGCACAGGTTGCGGGCCCGGGTGATGCCGATGGCTTTCATCACTTGCCAGGCGGCCCAGTTGGACAGGCCCACGTAACGCACATGGCCTTGCTGCACCAGGGTGTTCAGTGCCTCCAGAGTTTCCTCGATCGGCGTGGCCGGGTCAAAACCGTGGATCTGGTACAGGTCAATATAATCCGTTTGCAGGCGCGCCAGGCTCGCCTTGCATTCGCTCATTATATGGCCGCGGGAAGCACCACGGGCATTGGGGCTTGCGCCCATGGGGCCGAGCACCTTGGTCGCCAGCACCACATCTTCGCGGCGAACGCCGAGATTCTTCAGGGACTGGCCGACGATGCGCTCACTGGCGCCGAAACCATAGATGTTGGCGGTATCGATAAAGTTGACCCCCGCCTCCAGGGCGATCTTCACGAGTTCGTCGGCCTGTTCCTGCTGCAACTGGCCGATCAGGCCCCAGATGTCCTCATCGCCGCCGAAGGTCATGGTGCCCAGGCACAGTTCGGATACGAACAGCCCCGAGTTGCCCAGCGACTTGTAGCCTGGACGATTGTCTCCATCGAACAGTGGTAAACTCTCAGTTGCCATGTTGCACCTCATCATGCTTTTCGGTTGGTGTTCCAGAATTCACTGTAAATACTGCCGGTTTCGGTTTGTTTGCACTCGCTTGTGTTACTGGGTGAAGATGGCCTTGTAGAAACGCATGGTGCCATCCCAGGAACGGCTGGCAGCCTCTTCATCATAACCAACCGGCATGCCGAACTCCTCGGCGATCTTGTCGGCGCCTGGGTTGGTGAATGAGTGCAGTACTCCGGGAAAGCTCACCAGTGTCAGGTCGACTTCGGCATCCTGCATCTCCTTGACCAGGCCCGCGACCTGATCCGAGGGGACCAGCTTGTCGGCACCGCCGGTGTACACCTGGATCCTGGCTTTCACGGACTCGGGTTCAGCCGTGAGGGGGCTGCCGAGCGCGCCGTGGAAGCTGACAACGCCGTCCAGATCGACGCCCATGCGCGCCATGTTGAGAACCACGGCGCCGCCAAAACAATAACCCTGTGCCGCAATTCGGGACGCATCAACACTTTCGTGGTTCTTCAGGATGTCCATCGCCTTCATGAAGCGCGCCTTGACCTGACTCATGTCCCGAGTGGCTTCCTGCATGAACTTCTGGGCGGTATCGGGATGGTCGGCTTGTTTGCCAGAGCCATACATATCCAGCGCAAACGCCGTATAGCCGGCCGAGGCAAGTCGTTCTGCCTGATTCCGGGCAAATTCATTGTGCCCCCACCATTCATGGACCACCAGAACCCCCGGACGCTTTTGCCCGAATTCATCATCCCAGGCCATGTAGCCGGTGAAGGTCTCGTCGCCGACTTGATACTCGATGGTTCTGGTTTGCGTTTCTGCCAGTACCTGCGTACTTGCAACAGTGAGTGACAGCGTGGCTGCTGCCAGTGCTGTTTTCAGGGTGCTCATCATCTGTTTGCTCCTTTTCGCTCGTTATGAGTCAATTTGCGTAGCGATTCTGTACATCAAAGCGCGATTCCTGTCCCGTCGTTACTGGCAGCGGGCGCGCAGCAGTCGCGTTGCGGCATCAAACACGGCGAGGTCTTCTTCGGTGCGCGCGGCAAGGTGGGCCCCTTCCAGCATCGCCAGGGTCGCCTGCGCTTCATCGGCGGCACCCAGGATGGCCGAGACGGATCCATCCCTTTGTCCCAGTTCAAACGTTGCCGTAATCCACTGCAGAACCATTGCGCGAACGGCGCCGACTCTGGCAATAACGGTGTCGGACAGGCTTTCGCGGCAGGTCGAAAAGGCAACGCACAGACACACGGTCTGGCCATCATGCAACGCCCCGCGGTACAGGGCAATGAGTGCCTTGAGGCGCGCGCCAGCGCTGGCATGGGCTGCGTCTATCTCGGTCAGACCCTGCTGCAGACTGGTCTGATAGCGCTCGATCAAGGCTTCGGAGAGCTTCGCCTTGGTGGGGAAATGATAATGGATCGAGGCCTTTCGAATGCCGATGGCCTCGGCCAGATCCGCGTAGCTGAACCCGTCAAAGCCCCGTGACCGGACGGTGTGCTCGGCAAGATCCATCAGGGCTGTTCTGGTATCACGGTTCATGGTTGTTCACCTGTCTGCCTTTTCAATCCCGCTATTGCCGGGCTTATACCCTCGGTGCCCCGGCAAATCGCAGGTGCCCCGTTTTCATCCAGATCTTGGCGCCGTCGTCCCCGGCCGTCACGGACAACCTGTGTCCTTCAGGGAGGCGCAGCCAGTCATGCCTGGCCAGCACCTCGCCATCCCTGATAGCCGAACCTTCGACCACCAGCAGTTCGATTCCGCCGGGCGCCTCAGAGGTCAGTGTCGCCCCCGCATCGAGCTGGCTGTAGGTCACGATCTCACGATCGTCCTCATGCAGCTTTGCGGTGGCAACGCCGCCCACTGGGGCGCCCAGCTCGGCCTCCATATTCTTGCTGAACTGGGTGCGGTCGGCCAGGTCGAACTGCCACAGTTTCACAAATATCGTACAGCCCGTTTCAGAGCCCGGAATATGTGACGTGGTTGGGGGGTTGCGCACGTAGGTGCCAGCAGGGAAGTCACCGTGCTCGTCCTGGAACACGCCATCGAGTACGATGAATTCTTCTCCACCGGTATGGGTATGCGCCGAGAAATGACTGCCCGGCGCATAACGCACGATGGTCGTGGCGCGGGCAACTTCGTCCCCGATCCGGTCCAGCATGCGCCGCTCCACCCCTTTCATGGGCGAGGGCTGCCATTCAATCTGGTCGGAATGCATAACCACCGGTTTGGAGAAATCTGCATTAATCTCCATGATATTCCTCCCTTTTGTGCCCTTCATGTTTTCAGCGCTTGCATTAAATCCGAAGGTTTCGGATTACCCGGCAATTGAAGGACGGGCTGCGACTTTTGCGCGCCAGGCCTGGAGATTGGTCAGAGACTCGGGAATGTCAACCTTCGCGAAATCCGCAAACCCCAGGCCGGCAAAGGCGGTGATGTCTGCGACCGAGAAGCTGTCGCCTGCGAGAAACTCGTTGTCCGCCAGAACGCTGTCAAGGTAGGCCATGGTTGCGCTGGCAATTTCTTTCTGTTTATTACCCCACTCAGCGCATTGCCAGGTTTCCAGATCCGGACCAAGCCCCGGGGTCGCGTGGTGGAAATAGGCACCCACGGCGTTCATCAGACCGTTTTCTGCCCGCAGATTCATCATTGCGATACGGGCACGCTCCGCTGGGGTTGTACCCATAAGGGACGGACCATCAAAGACGCCGTCGATATATTCGGTGATGGCATTGCACTGGGCGATGCAGGTGCCGTCGTCAAGTTCCAGCATGGGCACGGTGGCATCCGGGTTTTTCGTCTTGAACGCCTCGGAACGGTGCTCGCCGCCCATGACATCGACCGGGACGAATTCCACCTGGTTTGTTGCGCCTTTTTCTGCCAGAGCGATGCGAACGCGGAGCGGGTTCGGGAAGCCTTCGATATCGTAGATTTTCATTGATTGCCTCTGTTGGTCATTAAACATGCGCCAATTAATCTACCTATTAGTAGGTAGATGTGCAAGAGGCAATTTGATTGTTCTGCTTTTCTTTGCGCTGTTGACAAGACATTCCAAACGCCAAGAACAGCCCGGACCTTCTTGCAGTACATAGCCAAACCAAAAAGCCAGCTTCTCAGTTAGACGATTTGATAAATATCGAAGTGTTTTTGTTGAAAGAAGCGTGTGCGAAAGAGCAGCCGTGAATGTTCGCTTATGTTTAAAACCCGGCTTGGACGGCCGTTGTTTCGTGGTCACTGGAGTGTTTCGGTCTCTCCCGCATCCTGATCTAAGGTCACATCCTTTGCTGAGCTATGCTTTTATCAGAAAACGGTCGTTTTTTGAACGCTCGCCGTGGTCGCCCGAAATAGTCGAATTTCCCATTGTTTTGCGTATAAAAATCCCGTATAAAAATCTATGTATAAAAAAGGGGCGTTTAATGATCATAGGTTATGCGCGGGTAAGCACTCAGGATCAGAATCCGGAATTCCAGATTGATGCTCTGGAGAAAGCTGGGTGTGAACAGATCTTCCAGGAAAAGTTTACCGGCAAAGTTCGTGAGCGACCTGAATTGTCGCTCTGCCTCCGTATGCTCCGTAAGGGCGATGTCCTGGTTGTGTGGAAACTGGACCGATTGGCCCGGTCACTGAGAGACCTGGTTGAGATTGTCCAGGATCTCAGCCAGCGAGAAGTTGGCTTTAAGTCGCTTACAGAATCCATCGACACGACCAGCCCAGGTGGCCGTCTGGTGTTTCATATCTTTGGTGCTTTGGCTGAGTTTGAACACGACCTGATTCGAGAACGTACTCAAGCAGGACTGGCAGCGGCCAGGGCCCGAGGACGCAAAGGAGGGCGGAAGCCTGTGTTGTCCGACTCTGACATTCGTAAAGCTGCAGCGATGTTAACGGATCCCAGCATCACGAAAACGGAAGTTGCTGCCCACTTTGGCGTAACCCGAGCCACATTGAATTCTTCCTTAAAAAGATTGGATGCAGCCTGAAATAAAGGCTTGCCCTACGACATGCTGTAATGGAGCTCCACGGATGACTGACGACAAAACCAACCACTCCCAAACCGCCGCTTTTATCTGGTCGGTTGCCGACCTTCTGCGTGGTGATTTCAAGCAGAGCCAGTATGGGCGCGTGATTTTGCCGTTTACCCTACTGCGCCGCCTGGAGTGCGTGCTGGAGCCAACTAAAGCTCAGGTACTGTCAGCAGCTCAAGAACATCAGACCAAACCAGATGCGGTTCGTGAGAAGCTCCTACTCCGGGCCGCTGACCAGCAGTTCTTTAATGCTTCGCCATTAAGCCTGGCTACCCTGTCTGACAGCCAAACCGCTGACGACCTGATGAGCTATGTTCAGTCGTTCAGCCAGGATGCCCGGGAGATTTTCGAGCACTTCCATTTCGAGGATTTCGTTCAACAGCTCAGCGCCAACAACCTGCTCTACCAGGTGGTTCAGCGGTTTGCCAGCATTGACCTGAGTCCGACGACCATCAGCAATTTCGGTATGGGGATCATCTTTGAGGAGTTGATCCGGAAGTTCGCGGAAAGCTCCAACGAAACGGCGGGGGAGCACTTCACGCCTCGTGACATCGTGCATCTGACCACCTCCCTTGTGCTGACCGCACAGGAGAGTCGGCTAACGCCTAATAGTATTGTGACCATCTACGACCCTACAGCTGGAACGGGCGGGTTCTTGTCCGAAGGCGACGAGTACATCCAGCAGATCAGCGAGAGTGTCACCGTCTCGCTACACGGCCAGGAATTGAACCCGGAGTCCTACGCCATCTGTAAGGCCGACATGCTGATCAAAGGACAGGAAGTCAGCAACATCAAGCTAGGCAACACGTTGTCAGATGATCAGCTAGCTACTAATAAGTTTGACCTGATGCTCAGTAACCCGCCGTTTGGCGTGGAATGGAAAAAGGTTCAGAAGCAGGTCACTGATGAGCACAAGCATCGAGGCTTTGATGGTCGTTTTGGGCCTGGTCTACCCCGTGTGTCCGATGGCTCCCTGCTGTTCCTGATGCACCTGGTCAGCAAAATGCGGGATGCCCGTGAGGGCGGTTCCCGGATCGGCATCATTCTCAATGGTAGCCCGCTGTTTACGGGTGGTGCTGGCAGTGGCGAATCTGAAATCCGGCGCTATTTGTTGCAGAACGACATGGTCGAGGCCATCGTGGCCCTGCCCACGGATATGTTCTACAACACCGGCATCTCCACCTATGTGTGGGTGCTCTCCAACAACAAACCGGCCAAACGCAAAAGCAAGGTCCAACTGATCGACGCTACTGACCGGGCAACCAAGATGCGTAAGTCCCTTGGTAGTAAGCGCCAGTTTGTGAGTGAGTCCGATCAGGACGAGATCGTGAGGATGTATGGGGACTTTCAGGAAACCAAAAAGAGCAAGATCTTCCCCATCGAAGCCTTCGGTTACCGACGCATCACGGTTGAACGTCCGCTGAAGCTGAACTTCCAAACCTCGGAAGAACGCCTTAAGCGGATTGCGGACGAAAAAGCCATCCAGAAAATGGATAAGGAAGACCAGGACAAGATCTTCGCTGCCTGTCGTGCTATGGATGCCGAGACGCTCTACCGGAATCGCAAGCAGTTCCAGAAGGCCCTGAAGACTTCGCTCACCGATCATCAGGTGTACCTGAGTGCGCCGCAACTGAAGTCGTTGCTGAATGCCTTGAGTGAGCGCGACCCAGAAGCGGAGATCTGCACGGACAGCAAGGGCAATCCAGAAGCCGATACCGGCCTTCGGGACTATGAGAACGTGCCCCTCTCAGAGTCCGTGTATGACTACTTTGAACGGGAAGTGAAACCACATGTTCCCGACGCCTGGATTGATGAGTCCAAGCGCGACGAGAAGGATGGTGAAGTAGGTATCGTGGGCTTCGAGATTCCGTTTAACCGGCACTTCTATGAGTTCACGCCGCCTCGGCCTCTGGAAGAGATCGATGCTGACCTGAAGCAATGCACGGACCGGATCAAGCGAATGATTGAGGAGTTGTCAGCGTGACCATTGCAAAATACACCGAGAATTATGATTCAGGTCTGGCGTGGTTGGGGGCGGTACCAAAGCATTGGTCTTTAAAGCGGCTGGGGCACTTTTTTTCTGAACGAAGAGAAAAAGTTAGTGATAAGGAGTTTCAACCTCTCTCGGTTACCAAACATGGAATTGTACCGAGGCTTGAGACAGCAGCTAAAACCCAAGATGGCGATAATCGGAAGAGAGTTATTGCAGGAGATTTTGTCATCAATAGTCGCTCGGACAGAAAGGGCTCATCTGGGTTGTCGGAACTAGACGGCTCTGTATCTCTTATCTGTATCGTGCTGGAGCCAGATGGAGTTTATGGCCGTTTTGCTCACCATCTTCTGAGGTCAGAAGTTTTCCAAGAGGAGTTTTACCGGAACGGTAAGGGTATTGTTGCTGATCTTTGGAGCACAGGCTTCTCCGAAATGAAGAACATAGTGATCCCTGTCCCATCACAACATGAACAAACCCAAATCGCCCGCTTCCTAGACCACGAAACTGCCAAAATCGACGCCCTGATCCGCGAGCAGGAGCGCCTGATAGATTTGCTTCAGGAAAAGCGCCAGGCAGTGATTTCCCATGCGGTGACCAAGGGGTTGGATCCGGATGTGCCGATGAAGGATTCCGGGGTGAAGTGGCTTGGGGAGGTGCCGGCGCATTGGCACGTTGCAAGACTTAAGCACCTGGTTCGCACAAAGGGAGGGAGCACCCCATCCAAGGAGAATCAAGAATATTGGGAAGGAGAGATTCCATGGGTTTCCCCGAAGGATATGAAGAAAAGTCGAATCTCAGATAGTAGCGACCATATATCCGAAAAGGCGCTTTTAGAAACAGGGCTGTCATCAATCAAGAGTCAATCTGTCTTGATCGTGGTTAGGGGAATGATCCTGGCGCATTCTGTTCCGGTTGCTATCACAGAGGTGCCTGTAACCATCAATCAGGATATGAAAGCGCTTGAAGCAGGGCCAAACGTTAACCCCGATTACCTGCTTCTACTGCTATCAGGCATTAGAGACGCAGTGTTCGAGTACATTGATTCGTCTGCGCACGGCACAAAAAAGCTTGAGTGGGAAAGGTTTGAAGGAATCCAATTACCGGTACCACGATTAGGGGAGCAGAGACACTCAGTATTGGAAGTTGAAAAGCGGTTAAAACAAATTGACGAGCTGTCGAGGCAGGCTGTTGGTGTAAACAGGCTTTTGCAGGAACGACGTTCAGGACTGATCTCCGCAGCCGTCACTGGAAAGATTGATGTCCGCGGCTGGCAGCCACCGAAAGATGAAAGCGCTTTCGACGAGGACATACACCAAGCTGGTCTGGAGACAACCGCATGAGCCACGGTCGCGGCATCCGCTTGTTCCTTGTTGATGGCACTCCGAACGGTCTTTTGACTGCCGAAATCATGAACTGGACCGGCCATGCTCTGACTGGGCCTCGAACCAAACTGACTGAACTGGTGCAGCGGCCCGAGTGCGGCCGAACCGGTGTGTATTTTCTGGTGGGCCCAGATCCCGAAAATGCCATGCGTCCTTTGGTTTACATCGGCGAATCCGATGATGTGGCCAAGCGACTGAAACAGCACAACCGTCCTGAGCCTCAAGGCGGAAAGGATTTCTGGGAAAGGGTTTGCTTGATCACCAGCAAAGACCAAAACCTCACCAAAGCCCATGTGAAGTACCTGGAAAGCCAGCTTATCGCGATCGCCAAGCAATCCGGGCGCTGTGGTCTCGTCAACGGCACCGCCCACGATTACACAGTACTCCCAGAGTCCGATCAGGCCGATATGGCGTTCTTTATTGAACAGGTCCGCATCATATTGCCCGTGTTGGGCTTCGACTTTCTCCGTGATCGGCAAAAAATTGCAGCGCAGATTCAGGGAGAGCCTGGTTCTGAAGGGGCGGCTCCGAATTTTTACATGGAGCTACCTAAACACGGCATTCGTGCCACAGCCCGCGAAGTTGATGGTGAATTTGTGGTGCTTGAGGGAAGCCAGGCACGAGACAAGTGGGTGAGCGGCAGTAGCTACACCAGTTATCGCCCTTTGTATGATCAGTTGACGGCAGATGGTGTGCTGGTGCCGGACGCCTCCGGCGCGGTGCGCTTCACACAAGACCAGTCGTTCTCAAGTCCCAGCGCTGCTGCTGCAGTGGTATCAGGACGCTCGGCAAATGGCCGTATTGTCTGGATTGAAGAAAACAGCAGGAAACCCTACGGAGACTGGCAAAGCTCTCTTGTCGAGGCTCAAAGTACCAATGAAGAGCTCAAAGACTGAGCCAAAAATCACATAAAAAAGGCAGTACCTAATGAAATCACCGAATTGGTTGGGCTGTATTGCGGCCATTGGAAGCGTTTTCCTTGCCGGATGTCAGACGACCGGTGTCACGCAGAAACTTCATACCGAGATGTATCCACCTATCGGACAGGTCGTGAGCGCTGAGATTGGCGAATCGGTGTTGGAGCGTACCCGAGGATATGGAGCTCCCGGATTCAGAGTCAAAGACCTGGAATTCGAGCAGGGTGACTACCGATTTTTCTTGCCCGGAGCCCTTTACCAGATCAACTACGAATCTCAGGAGGGAAAGAGTGTCGCCTATGGATACGGCAATATTCGATCTCTCAACGAGGGTATTTCCATCTCGGGCTCGAATTTTCAGCTTATTTCAGGCCCGACAGACTCTGGATGTACCCTGCAGGTTTCCAATCTGAATCTGATCGATCGAGACGGCAAGCTGATCACAAACTGGGTATCGGGTGATCAAACTAAGCAGCAGGACGAGAATGCCATCGCGATAGGCGGTCGAACCATTTTGAGTGGTTCAATTCTTAGGGGCTCAAGTGCTCTATTTGCCGTTGATGTACCAGACGATCAGTGTACGAAGCGTTACAAATTCTCTGATTATGGCCAAACCTTCCGGCAAGAGTTGATTTATCTAGGACGCTCTGGCGACGAGCTGTCGTTTAAATACCGTGAGTTCTCGGGGAGCCTTGCCAGACCGGCATTCTCTGCAGACCTGAAATATGATCTCTCGGAGAGCCAGACCATCGGTTATCGAGGGGCTCGCATTGACGTCATTGAAGCGGGCAACCAGGTCATCCGCTATCAAGTACAAAGCAATATTCAAGGTATTTAAGCGAAAACCGGTTACCAAGCGGGTCAAGGGATACAAGGAGTAGTCATGGCTGACAGCCGAGAGAGAGCGTTCCAGAACGACATCATTGGGTCTCTGAGTGATCAGGGCTGGCTTGTCGGCAAGGCGTCTGAGTACGACAAGGTGCATGCGGTGTATCCGGAAGACCTGATTGGTTACTTCCAAGAGGCCTGGCCAGATCGATGGGAAAAGTTCTGCAAGGGTAACCCTCAGAACCCGGAAAAGGTGCTTATCCAGAAAACCGTTCGGGAGCTGGAGAAAAAGGGCACCCTCGATGTGCTCCGCCATGGCTTCAAAGTACCGGGTGTAAAAATCGATCTTTGCAGCTTCAAGCCGGATCACGGCATGAATCCGGACACAGAGCGTCGATACAACGCCAATCGGTTACGCGTGGTCGAGGAAGTCTCCTATTCGCCTCATGCCCGCACTGGTGACTACAACCCACGGCTGGACCTAGTGCTCTTCGTGAACGGGATTCCGACGGCGACGCTGGAGCTCAAAAGCGAGTTCAAGCAAACCGTAGAACACGCCAAGCGCCAGTACAAAAAGGATCGCCCGGTAAAGGATCCGGTGACACGAAAGCCGGAACCGCTGCTGACCTTCAAACGCGGTGCGCTGGTGCATTTCGCAGTTAGCCAGGACGAAGCCGCTATGACTACCCGTCTGAACGGCAAGGACACGTTTTTCCTTCCGTTTAACCGAGGCACCGCAGACGGTGGGGCCGGAAACCCTCGGGCCGAGGATGAGGGCAGCTACTCTACGGCCTACTTGTGGGAGCAGTTGTTCCAGAAAGACGCTTGGCTCAAGGTCATCGGCCGCTTCCTTCACCTTGAGAAGAAAACCGAAGAGGACTTCTACGGAAACCGCAAGACCAAGGAAACTCTGATCTTC
Source organism: Marinobacter denitrificans (assembly GCF_008795955.1). GTDB lineage: Bacteria > Pseudomonadota > Gammaproteobacteria > Pseudomonadales > Oleiphilaceae > Marinobacter > Marinobacter denitrificans. The sequence continues at coordinate 246,065 of NZ_VMHN01000004.1, read as the reverse complement.
CCCCGGTACCACCAATGGGATGTGGTCAACCAGCTGATTCAAGCGACCCGGGAAGAAGGTGCCGGTAAGCGCTATCTAATCCAACACAGTGCGGGCTCCGGCAAATCCAACTCCATCGCCTGGTCAGCCCATCAACTGGCTCAGCTCTACGATCACGACGGCAACAAGCTGTTCAGCTCGGTCATCGTCGTGACCGACCGAACGGTTCTGGATAGCCAGCTTCAGGACACCATCTACCAGTTTGAGCACGCTCAGGGCGTGGTTCGACCCATCAATCGTGATTTGGGCAACCAGAGTAAATCGGAGCAGCTGGCTGAGGCTCTGGCCGAACAGACCCGAATTATTATCGTGACCATCCAGACCTTCCCCGCGTTGTTCGATGCGCTAGAGAAGTACCCCAAGCTGGCGTCCGGACGGTACGCTGTGATTGCCGATGAAGCGCACTCGTCACAAACCGGCTCATCGGCCACCAAGCTGAAGGCCATCCTGGGCTGTGATTTGCCTGAGGGTGAAGAAATCAGTGCGGAAGAGTTGCTGGATGCCGCCGTCTCCGCCCGTAAACCGAGCCAACAGATCAGCTACTACGCCTTTACCGCCACTCCCAAGGCAAAGACCATCGAGTTGTTTGGTCGTGAGCCAGATCCCTCACAGGACCGCAGTGAATCGAACAAACCTGAGCCCTTCCATGTGTATTCCATGCGCCAGGCCATCGAAGAGGGATTCATTATCGACGTCCTGAGGCGCTACACAACCTATGCCGTGGCCTGGAAACTTGCCCATCCGGACGCAGAGGATGATGAGGTCGACTCCAAGAAGGCCCGAACCACACTGGCAAAGTGGGTGCGCCTGCACCCCTACAACATCAGCCAGAAGGTTGAGGTGATCGTTGAGCACTTTCGGGAGAACGTCCGGCACCTGCTGGATGGCCAGGCAAAGGCCATGGTGGTCACCAGTAGTCGACAGGAAGCCGTCCGGTACCAGCTGGCCATGCAGCAGTACATCAAAGGTCAGGGCTACCAGGACGTTCACCCCCTGGTGGCCTTCTCAGGCAGCCTGCCACCGGATGAGGTGATCCCGGAAGAGGTCACCGAAACCAGCAGTCTTTTGAACCCAGGCCTGAATGGCCGGGATCATGCCAGGGCGTTCGACACTGACGAATACAACGTGATGCTGGTCGCCAACAAGTATCAGACTGGCTTCGACCAGCCGAAGCTGTGTGCCATGTACGTCGACAAGAAGCTCAAGGGTGTGGAGTGCGTACAGACGCTCTCGCGCCTGAATCGGCTGTTTCCTGGCAAGGAGACCTTTATTCTCGACTTCATCAACGATGCCCAGGATATCCTCGATTCGTTCCTGCCTTACTACAACAAAGCAGAGCTGACGGGAGTCTCCGATGCTCAGGTCGTCTACGACATCCAGGAGGCGCTCGATGCCGAGCAGGTGTACCACTGGGACGAGGTGAAGGCCTTTGCCCGCGCCTTCTTCGATCCGAAGGCCGAAGCCTCCAAGCTCAGTTACTACTGCCAGCCAGCAAGGGAGCGGTTCAACAAGCGGTACAAACTGCTTCGTGATGAACGGGCCGAATTACGGGCCGCCCGAAAGCAGTCAGAAGCCGATGGCAACACCATAGGCCTAAAACAGGCCGACGCAACGTTGAAAGATATCGGAGAGGGCCTGGATCAGCTGGATCTGTTCAAGAAGAACCTTGGCAGCTTTGTTCGTGCCTATGAATTCCTATCCCAGATCGTGTTTTTTGAAGACCCGGAGCTGGAGCAGCTATGCGTTTTTGCCAAACACCTGCTGCCGTTGCTGCGCCAGGAAATTTTAGATGAGGACGAAATCGATATTTCAGAGCTGGAGCTGAGCCATTACCGGATCACCAAGCGCAAGGAGCACGAGCTTCGATTAGAAGGTGAGGACGATTCGGACGGACTGGATCCGATTACGGGTGTCGGCACCGGAAAGCCCCACGATCCGGAGAAGGAACGTTTGTCCAAAATCATCGAAAAGCTGAATGACATCTTCGGCGCTGAAGTCAGCGATGAGGATCAGCTTCATTTTGCGAACGGGATTGCTGACCGGGTTCGCCGAGATGAAGCGGTGATGGCACAGGTAGACGGCCACTCACCGGATCAAGTGATGCACGGATTGCTTCCAAAGCGGCTAACTGACCTGGTGCTGGACTCCATGACGGACCATGAAAAATTATCGATGGAAATATTGGAGAGTGAACCAAAACAGAGAGCGTTCGCACTGCTAATTCTTAGCCTTCTCAAGAGTCCGTCTCACAAAGGGACGCTTAACGACGCCTCGTCACAATCGTAGCCTTGTGGCGATAGCAGGATTGACCATGCAAGAAATAGTGTTTGATGTAGGGATACTCGTAACTGCGGGGCTAGCCGTCATTGGTTACTTTTGGAAGCTGAGTCTGGAGCGCCGGGAAGGCTCTCGTGTCTTGCTTTTTCACTTGCTGGAAATACGGCACGAACTACTGATCGAACGCCCAAAATTGAATGCGGCAGTGGATGAATTCCAGGACGAGTTCAAGAAGATACTTGGAAACAGGCCGAATTTGAAAAGCATTATGGTCAATGAGTTTCCCAAGGAATACTTCGCCACTATTCTGACAACGCTGATGGATGGCTTGGTCAGGGCAGACCCAAAGTTGCTCGACAGCTATGAGACGGCTTTATACAACTACTCAAGAATCAATCCTCTGTTGGCTCACCGCGTTCGCGGAATGAAGCTTCTCCCTAAGTTATCAGAAAACCTGACGAACATAGCCGCTGCAATGACTGAGGCACTGCCCGATAGCGAAGAGGCAGCGCTGGTAAGCGCGATCGGACAAAAAGAGCTCGAATCATCGAACGAGAGAGCACTCCGAGAACTTGTCGTTAACCTGGAAAAAATCATACGCCGTGTCAGCTGGAGCGCAGGGTTGTGGTTCTGGGTCTACAGTTGGTTTTTAGGGGCAAAACGCAGAAAAATGGCTAATCAAGACGAAGGGGAAGCTTTCGATCTGCATGCGTTTATGGAGACTTTTTTCCGATCAATCGCGCTGGCTACCAACCCTTCTGAAGAGCTCCAGGAGCAAATCAAACATGCAAAGCTCGACGATATCCTGGATCAATGGGAGGCCTCTCTGGGCGAGACCAAAGAATAAAAAAATCTGTCTTAACATGGCAGAACGTCCTGTTCGCCATTATTTGCTCACCACTCAGAACTCACAAACACAACATGTTGATAAAATTTCGTTATGCACATAAGTGTGGATAAATCGTTAAGCATTTGTTTTAACTAAAAATCGATATTAACAGGCATGTTTCTTTCATAATGACCTTATTGTTTCCGTCACCATATCTTGTATCATCGAGGTGTTGCTTGATTTTCAAGCAATAAAAAACCCCAGGGGTTGAGTCCTGAGGTTTTTAGCAAGCAAGGGGTAAGGGATCAATCTTGGCGGAAAGGCCCTTACCGAAATCCACCAGCCAGTGAGGCTGATAGGTAGAGCATAGTACAAAACTGAGGATTTTCCTGCCAAGACCAATTGGTTATAAGGTCCCAGTCTGTGACGAAGCGCCCATCACCTCACTGGCTATCTCGTACAGGAGATCAGCCATGGTCATCAGACCCGCTGTCTACGTTCGAGCTTACTTCCGAATGGTCAATGGCACGCTCCAGCGTGTTTGCGCCCATTTCCGGAGTTGGCCAAACCACTAAATGAGGACGATGCAGAGGGCATCCCTCGGCATCACTAGAATCTTTTCATTCATGTGAGGTGACGCATGTCCAAAAAATACCGAAGCGCTGTAACGGGCCGTTATGTAACCGAGACCTTTGCTAAGAAACACCCGCGGGAAACCGTGGGCGAAAAGAGCAAATCGTCTCGGAAGAAAAAATAGCGATACGGGCACACGGACGTGCCTTTGACCTCTCTGCCGGCTCTGGTGGCGTGCTTGTGTTTAGCGCAAACCCACTGCGCATAATCTAAGGTTATGTTCATTCGGGTGGGCGACCAATGGTCATAGCATAGACTATAGAGGACCCTAAACTACGTGGTGCCGGCCTCAATCCGCATGCAGGATCTCGACATCTCCCGCTCGGCTCAAATCGTTTGGATTTCGGATGGGCTCGCACACCAATGGCGCCGGAATGTGTGTCTTCAACAACGTCTGAAATGCATCGACTTTGTCGAACTCCGGGTCGAGCCAAAGATCAAAGTCGCAGGGCCGGAGCATCATTGGAATACTCTTAGGATGAATATGGCTAAACCTGGGATGAGGCGGGAGTGTAATGACTGTAAAAGAATTTACGTTCTCATCTCCAAATGTCCACGATTGCCACAACCCGGCTAGGGCCGCCGCCTCGTTTTCCGGGTGGATGTTGTAGACCTGCTTGCCCTTCCATTCATGGAAAGCACTCACAGGCACAATGCAGCGCCTGGAAGGATACGCTTTCTTCCAGAGCGGGCTGCTGGTCAACCTGTCACTTCGGGCGTTGAAAGTCTGGAATTTTGGATTCGGCCGATAGCCATTCACTGCGGGCCGCGGCTCAATCAGCAAAGACCAGATACCCGGCAGCAAATAGCGGTCGCCACCTGATTCGATAACGAACTCACCAGTGCCACCCGGCGGCACGTCCAATTGTGGAGCTGGCCTCTGATGGGGCAGCTTCAGCTGCTCCATCAGAGCCAAGATCTCCGGAGAATCGGTGATGTTGTATCGGCCGCACATGAATGCCTCTCCTTCGCTGTTCATTGACTGATTTTTGACAGCAATAAATGATTAAGGGATCGTCCGCGCTATTCTCTGCTGCTGCGCGACAGATCAATGTTGTCGATGTCACCTAACTGTTGGGAGGTCATTCCAGTCAGTCGTGTACGCTGGCGATAAATGCCCCCGTCGCATCGTATGGGCAGCCGGGCCGGCCGCTCTTGCCATGAACACCGAAGCCCGTGACTTTTGGTTTATTTCGTCAATAACTGCCATTAATCTATAAGACCTGCCAGCATCCTCCTCTCCGGTACAAGACGACTCGAACAGGTCTTCTTGCAGCCCAGTTTCATCGACCAACTCGCTCAGCATAACTCCGGCCTTTGCATAGTCGTAACCGGCCCGATAAATGGACCGAAGTTGGCTCAGTGTTTTCTGAACAATCATCCGGGAATTCTGGGTTGGGTTCACCAATCTGACCGAGATACTTTTGGAATACTGAGGAACACCAGGTCGGAACGGATTGGTTCTGATAAACACCATCAGCTCCCCTGCATACTGTTGGCCTTTCCGGAGCTTTTCAGTGGCTCTGGTGGCGTATTGCGCTGCGGCGGCTTCGAGGTCCGATAAGGTCCGAATGGGCTGGCCAAAGGATCGAGAGCACATGATCTGCTTCTTGGGTGCTGGTGCATCTTCCCAACTAAGGCATGAAATGCCGTTGAGCTCTCGAGCGGTTCGCTCGAGGACGACGGAGAAACGTTTGCGCAGCGTGGCCAGGTCGGTATCAGCAAGCTGCAGAGCCGTTGTGATGCCCATAGCCTGCAGTTTGGTAGAAAGCTTGCGCCCAACGCCCCAAACCTCATCGACGGGCACACGGGCCATCAAACGCCGTTGCCTAGCTAGGTCGGTCAAATCGACAACGCCACCGGTCTTTAAATATTTCTTGGCCGCATAATTGGCCAGTTTGGCGAGTGTCCGGGTGGGCGCAATGCCGACACAAACTGGAAGCCCGACGTTTCGATACACGGTATCTTTCACCTGGCGGCCGAACGCATCAAAAGAAATCACTTGGTCAATGCCGGTGAGATCCAGAAAAGCTTCATCAATCGAGTAGATATCAACTCGTGGCGCCATGGCTTCCAGGTTTGTCATGACCCGTCGACTCATATCTCCATAAAGCGTGTAGTTCGAAGAGAACACTTGAATGCGGTGGCGCCGGATGTCGGTTTTAATCAAATGCACTGGTACGCCCATTTTAATGCCCAGGGCTTTTGCTTCTTTTGAGCGAGCGACGACACAGCCGTCGTTATTGGACAGAACGATGACTGGGGTGTCTCTGAGGTCCGGCCGGAACAGCTTCTCGCAGGATGCATAGAAGTTATTGCAATCGACCAGCGCAAAGACCTGATTCGTTTTGCGGCAATCGCTCAACCCTGGCCACCTCGCTTCAGCGATCGAATCACATTAGTAACAACACCGAAGACCTCCATTTCCATGTCACCCTCAATGATGATCGGCTTGTACGCTGCGTTTCTTGGCAAAAGTTGGACCGGTGGTGGGTCGAGATGGAGCTCCTTCACCGTCATCTCCGACTCCAGGCTAGCGATTACGATATCTCCGTGTTTTGCCCGCAGAGACCGGTCCACCACCAGTACATCATTTGGAAAGATACCGCCCTCGATCATCGACTCGCCCTGGACACGCACAAAAAACGTGGCAGCAGGGTGCTGAATACACAGCTCGTTGAGGTCGATGGTTTTCTCGACGTAGTCTTCCGCTGGGGAGGGAAAGCCGGCTGAGAGGCGTTCAAGGAACAAGGGGATCTTGAGACGGGACAGGGGTTCGTAGTTGCCGAGCAAAATGCAGATCATGAAGCGCACCAGGATACTGTTTATTTATGGCTATGTTGGCTTCTGATGTTGGTACGTTCTGATAGTACTGTATATACTACTGTATAAACAGTCCTTCGGTGGAGCGCAACATGAAAAAAGCCGACCTTAATGCCCTCGAAAAGACCTTGGCCCACCTCCCGGTTGATCTCAAACAACACCTTGCCCATCAGCTTCTTGGACAGATCAACGCTCAGGCTCACACCTTGCTTGAAACCGCCAGATCTCATCGCCCATGCCCGCATTGCGGTCATGAGCACGTCGTCAAATGGGGTCATTCCGGTGGATTGCAGAGATATCGGTGCCAGAGTCTGAGCTGTCACAAGACTTTTAATGCCGTTACCGGAACATCACTGGCCAGGTTGCATCACCGCAACAAGTGGTTTGATTACCTGAGATGTATGCGAGACAGCCTGACTCTGCGCGTATCAGCATTTCGAGTAGGTATTGATTTAAAAACAGCTTTCCGGTGGCGTCACCGTTTTCTAACGGCCAGTGCAAACGCCAACGCGAATGTCCTTTCCGGCATTGTCGAAGTGGATGAAACCTTCTTTGCCGAGTCCTGCAAAGGCAAGCGCAACATCACGCATCGCAGTTCCAGGAAGCGTGGTGGGCAAAGTAACAGGAAGCATAAGGCGGATAAAATTCCGGTACTTATTGCACGGGACCGCAACGGTAACATCAGTGATTTGGCGGATCCTGCATTAAACAAACCGACGGTTCATGCTTTTCTGACGCCGATTATCAATCCTGACTCGATTCTGTGTTCAGATGGTCACAGCTGGTATAAAACCTTTTCCAGAGAGCACGGCATTGCCCACCACCGACTGGTCACACTCGATAATCAGCGCGTGATCGGCAAGGAATACCACATACAGAACGTCAACAGTTATATGAGTCGTTTGAAGGGCTGGATGGCGCGGTTTCATGGGGTTGGGACGGCATATCTGCCGAGCTATCTGGCATGGCGACGGCTATTTGAGCGCGCTCAACCTTCCGAAGAGGCTTGGCTGCGAATTGCGATGGGCGTAAACCAACAGCCAATACCAACATAGCGTTATTTATACAGTATTCTGGGTGAGCAAGTGTCAGAGATCAACTGTTACTGCGATCCGATCTTGATGAGATATTCTCTGCGAGTACTGAATGTGCTGAGTTATACATAAAGGCTCTAGGCCCGCTGGTGGCTTACTTTAAGCTTGAAGGGCTTTAACCGAGCTTTTCGCAGCAGGTACATCTCTTCAAACTCAGTTGGTTTAACGCTATCCCTGAAATGGGGCAAGGAACGGAAATCGACACCAGGTCTCTCCCCGGCGAGTCACACCACTTGGCAGGTGTCGCGTTTGCCTGGCATCCTTGCCGGCGTTGAGCCCCGATCTTCCTGATCAAGTGGCTCAATGACATTGTCTGATTTTCAGCCAATGAACCAAAGCGGATAAATCTGTAGGGCGGGTAAGATTTATCCTACAGAGGACATTGTTAACCATCGTTGCGACATAACGTTGCTGCTTGAGCAATTTAAATACGGGGAAGGTCAGTGAGGTTTTTCCAGCTTGGTCTATTGGCTGCGATACTGCCTACGATAACCGGGGTTGCCGCCGCCGAGACGGTCAAAAGGACCTCTTCCGGCATTTGTCACCCTCCGGCAAGCTCATACTACGAACGCACCAAAAATTTCAGGCCTTTTGATTCTGTTGATGCTTGTCTAGCCAGTGGTGGGCGATTGCCCAAAAAATTGGCACAAAACCAGTCAGCACAGGCAGCGAGAGACGATTCAACGTCTTACGAAAGATCAGCGTTCGGTTATGGATGGGAAGATGTCGATGGCGATTGCCAGAACAGCCGCGCCGAGGCGTTGATCGCAACATCGAGCACAACAGTGCGTTTCGCGACTGATAGGAAGTGCCGGGTTATTGCGGGCCGCTGGATAAGTCCTTTCACCGGAAATGTCATCCAAAACAGTGGCGAGATTGACATTGACCACTTAGTGCCGCTCAAATGGGCCTGGAATCGCGGGGCGAAGAACTGGTCGCAGGCCAAGAGAGAAACGTTCGCGAACGATATGGTCAATCTCTGGCCCGTTGAGTTAAGCCTGAACAGAAGCAAGGGTGCCCGGGGCCCGGAAGAGTGGTTGCCACCGACTGGCCAATGCGGTTATGTAGCGAGATTTCTCCGCACCGTGAAGCAATACAATCTTCGGCCCTCTTCGGCGGAAGCCAAATGGTTCAAGTCCTTCCTAAATAGATGTCGCAGCTGACCGCTTGCTATGGCAGATGGATAACGGTTCGCCTACAAAGAGGCCCTATGAATAAGAAAACGTTCACTGAGCAGGAGTTGCTGGTAGGCCTTGATGCTCAAACAGCCCATGCTGACGAACTCGCCGAACCGCTACCTCAGGAGCTGACGCCGCTCGAACGATTAAAAGGCTCGGTCAAGCGCTACGAGCGGCCAACCGATCCCGTATGGGAAGAATATTCTGATTCTGAGGGCGTAACGGACGATTTCCTGGAAGATCGAGATCAAGCCCCGAAAGAGCGAAAATAATGGTGGCTCCATACATCACCGGACAGACCGCGTTATGCACGCTGCAGCCGGGACGATTAAAACCTTTCTGGCATGACATGGGATCACCCGCTGTCTGGGCCATCGCCGGTCAAAACTTCCCGGACACCTCCTATCTGTTCGGGGAACGGGAGATCGTAGAAATATCGGAGTTTCTGGCACTGTCCGGAATGCCGGTGAATTTGTTCAGGTGTGCCAGCTACGAACGCGCTGTCTTTGATCTGCTTTATCACTACATTGAGCAGAACAACCGGATGGTGCCGAACAACCGGGTGGTTCCGAACATCCAGCCGACTGACATTGATGATGTGGTCGACTTTGAGCTGATCACAGCCTGGGTTTGGGATTGGGAGCGATCTGGCCACTTAGAACATGGAGCGGCCATGCGGAGCTGGTTAAAGGCAGACGATCCCTGGGTAAAAATTCAGTCGTGACGATGCCAACACCAACACCAACTTAAGGTTCCATAAAACTCACTACTCACAGCCGTTGCTGAGGATACATCGGAGGGTGTGTTTTCGGGAGAATTTCGTTTTCCGGCAGGAGCTTTCCGGGCGAAGCTTTGTGGAAATTGACGAGTCTTTGGATAAAGACTGGCCTAAAGAGCAATCACCACTGGCTTACGGTTCCAAAAATCTCACTATCGGAACTGTTGCTGGGTAAACATCCCAGAGGTAGATGTTTAGGAAATAGCGGAAGATTGATGGATCTTTGGGAGAGCGCTTGTGAATGATATCGGACTCAGCGCCAAATCTTACGTGATCGACCTAGCCGCTCAGCATGGTATCCGCTACCAAGAGACACCCGCTGATAGGTTGGCTGTCGTTGCCACACGGCTAGCTGGTGATGAGGTGGTGACCGATGAGATTGAAGATCTGATTGTTGCGCTAAAACGAGCGCAATTGATCACGGGCACTCAGATGGTTGAGTTGCTTGGCCGGTATCTGGACGAGACATTGCCGGTGACGTCACGTGGCAAGCCAGAGAACGATGCCATCCCGGGTGATGTTCTGGAGTAGATCCGGGTTGAAGTAGTCTTCCGGATTGGCCCACTCACTCTCCCAAACCGGCAGCGCCTGAATCAGAATGCCGGTTTCAGTGAGCACATCAAATGCTACGGCCGCCATCGCCAGCTTGGTGTCCACAAAATCACGAGGCTGACCTGCCAAAATAACCGCCACATCCGCGTCGCTTTCGTCGTGATAATCGACGCGTGCCCGGCTGCCAAATAGGATCAGTTGGATGGCATCGAACTGATTCGCCAGTTTTTCATGAAACACCAGGACCGCATTCCGGATATCCACCTGGTCACCCATCACAGTTTGTTCCAGGCCAACCGAGACTGCCTGATCCCACTCCTGAACCGCCTCCGGCATGGGCGCGCCGGGATCACACTGAGCTACCAGGTCATTCAAGCGATAGGTCTTCTTCTCTGTCATGACGTTACCTCCGGTGGCCTCGGCGACCATGGATTACCGCGGCTAGCAGCCTTTTGTTTTCTGCACTGGAGAACCGGTCCAGCGTCTGATATTCGCCATCCCACTCCTGAGCATGCCGGTATCGGACAACCTGTTCAGGGGTGAGCTCAACAATGTCATCAAAGCCGGTTTCGTAGCCCTCAACCAGCACCGGTGTTTCCGGCGGTAGCTTTTGTAGCTGCGCGATGAGTTCTTCGGCTGTCATTCCGCTTCCTCTGTTCAACGTTGGCCACCTCAAAGCTCAAATACGATCGGCGCGTTCCGGGGCTCATACCGTGCGTTGCAGGTGCTGGCATTGATCAACTTTGCCTGTCTGTGCTGGTATTCCCCATAGCCCTCGTGGATGTGGCCAAAAATGTGTACTTTGAGTGCGAGCTCCTGAATGCGGGCAAGTAGGTCAGCACAACCAACGTTCTGGCTTTTGAACCCCATATTGGCTTCGTCACCAATGCCTCTGGGTGGCCCATGGGTGATCAGCACATCGGTATTGCTCGATATGAGCTGCCATTTCTCCTGCAGCGGCTCTCCGCGATCCAGCATAAACGCCCAATCCAAGAACGTGGGCGTCCAGGGCGAACCCCAGAAACGAACGCCTCCGATTTCGACACCACTGTCCTCCAGATAAATGGCATTGGTGAGGGCCTGCCGAGCTTGCTTCGGCATTTCCTGGAAGGCCCGGTCGTGGTTCCCGGCAATCACGATTTTATACCGGTGCGGCAACGTTCCCAGCCAATCGTTGAGGTCTTCGATGTTCTCCAGTGTGCCCTGACCAAGACAGTCACCCGCATGGATCAACACATCACCATCTGGGATCTCCGGAATTCGCCAGTGCAGACTGTGGGTGTCCGAAATACAGATCAGCTTCACTGCGTATGCCTCGTCTCCTAATATAGAATTCTAACTCTCTACCTCATTCTCAAACGATAAGGAACCTTCGATGACAATCAGACACACGAAGGCGGTTGTGTATATGCACGATCGACTGGCTGGTTACCTGGAACGGGCCGGCAGCGGATCTCAGTTTCAGTACGCAGAGGAATATTTGAACATGGCTGGCCAGCCGCTGAGTTGGAGTATGCCATTACGTTCGGAGCCGTATGTATCAGAGACGGGCTTGCCGGCCTATTTCAGCGGTCTTTGCTCAGAAGGGTGGTCACGGAAAGTGCAGACATCTTCCCAGGGAATCCACCCGGGGGATGACTTCACGTTGCTGGTCAATAATGGACTGGACTGCGCTGGCGCCGTCACGATAGAGCCCGTCGATTAGTCAACTTTCCGGTGATGCCGACCGATAGTATCCAGGTCAATGAAAATTTCCTCACCGAGCCGCTTTGATACGTAAGCGTCGAATGTCAGTGTTTCGTCTTTCGCCCAAGTACGGTATTCCAAGCAGTGACCCAGTAATCGACCGATAGCCTCTGATCTGTTGATGCTCTGCCACCGCAGGTGATCTTCAGTGTTTTTTTGAATATCGACCAAGTGCTTTGGTCCACGTGCACGGTCGCTCTTTTTCCGGTAACGGACGATGTGTAATTCACTTTCATTGCGCTTCCTCGAGCAGCGGAGCCAGGGTTAACTCACTGATTAAGGTGAAGCGAGGGTGGTGTCCGGAACTCGCGCTCGAGAGACCAATCCATAAATGGCAGCAGTCTTGAAATGTTACGGGCATCGTCTATGCCTCGATGGTGGGCGCCCTCAAACGCGAAGTCATGAAATGCGAGGGCATGGGCCAGCCCATTTTTTTTCTTCTGGCCAGTGGTGCGCCGCCAGATACGTTTCAAGTTCAAATGTGGGTAAGCCAATATCGTCGGTTGAGCCCCATCCAGCTGGCTCTGCGCTTCTAGGTGCAAGCGATCGTAATTCCCCCAACTACACCATACGAATTTGCTGGAAAGATCGGCAAGCCAAAGGTTCATTGTCTGAACTACCTCCGGAAACGCCGGTGCTGCATCTACCATCGACTGGGTGATACTCGTCAGCTCAGTGCAGAAATCGCTCAGCAAGGGATTACGAGTGGGTCTGACAAGAAAAGAGCGGGCATCCAATACTGTGCCTCGTCTGCTCGCCAATACGCACCCAAGCTCGATAATCTCCATGTTGTGAATGCTTTGTGGCTCACTGGAGGGGGCCTTTCGACTTTCCCAGCAGGTCGCCTCTAGATCAACGACCAGAAGCGGTGAGTGATTATTCAGAGAACTCATCTGAAGCCCTACGTTTTTAGGTGTTAGTACTTTGCAGAAGTCCCAGCAATGCTGAGGCGGCACTCGAAACCAATGAGCCACCTATGTTGAATAGAGCCTGTATGGCGTCTTGAGATACCCTGCCATATAAAATTTTCCGACCAAACTACAATACCCTCTCCCCGAATAGGGACAACACCTCACTCCAGTATTGATTGCTCACACATAGATCAATAGTTTCCCTAGCGCCGTTATGTTCCGATGCGATATCCCATGTGCCCGTATTATCGATATCGAGTTCCCACTCCGGTGCGTAATCCTCTTTTTGGAGCACTTCAGACCTTTTTGTTTCATCCGTGGTTTGCTTTGATGATTTTGGCGAAAAAGAAACCACATGTTGCCCTGGTAGGTCATCACCAATTCTGCGTGCAAACTCCGTCAAATTGGGTTCTGCAAGGACGTAGAGCCAGCCACCAATGTCAGAGGGCTCCCCTGTTTGACGCCGGAGTATTCTGCCGAGAACTTGCCGAAAATGGAGTTCTGTTCGAATCCTGCTGAGGTGACAGCATACCTGTAATCTGGGGATGTCAGTTCCTTCGCTGATCATACCCACAGAAATGATCCATCGATCAGATGATGTCTTGAAGTTAGAAATAATTTGATGGGCTCCGGGCGTGTTGTAAGTGACAACAACGGGCCTTTCTCCGAGCGCCGTAAGCCGAACTGCAATCTGCTCTGCATGTGCCGCTGTCGCAGCTACGACGAGGCCGGCAGCGGTGGGAACTTGCTTCCGGATCTCTAATAGCTTTTTGGATGCTTCCGAGAGTGTATGGTCGATCACTTCGTCCCGAAACAGAAAGTCAGGATAGGTAATATGACCCTGACTGATTGTTTCCCGGATGCTGGAGTAGGTTTTAAGGCCGAGTTCCGATGACCTCAGACTGATTTGCCGATTATCAGTGAGCACGATCTTTGGGGCTCGGCAAACGCCGTCTGTAACCGCCCGTTTCAAGCCGTACTCGTAATCACATTGGAGCTCACCGTCAGGACGCGTGTAGTGAGAAAGTACGATTGGGGTGTCGTCAGTCCTCCAAGGCGTTCCTGATAGCGCCATTGTGAAGGAAGCCTTACCTTGAATCCTGTCCAGAATTGTTCGGCCCCAACTGTTGCCAATTGTGAGTTCGTTCCAACTGCTTCCAGAGCAGTGGTGAATCTCGTCTAATACCACGAGAACCTTGTGCTCACTCATTACTTGCCATAGCTCTGTGGGAAGCGTGCTCATCGACTGATAGGTGTAAGAGCCACCTGCTGCGCCAATCTGCCCATTGAAGCTTCGCCCGAGGACTTGACTAAATGTCGAAGCAACGCTTTCTGACACTGCCCTTGACGGGGAGAAGCATAAGATGAAATCAATTTTATTGAGTTCCAAGAGAGCTTTTGCAACAGACGCCACCATTACGGTTTTGCCGGCCGCTGGCGTTGCATGACACAGGAAGTGAGTTTGGTGCTCAAACGCTTCGAGGGCTTGATCAATGCACTCGCTCTGCCAAGCTCGCAATTGAATCATGCGGGAAACCCAATTGTTGTGATGATCGACTCTACAGCACGAAGTTGGCCTAGAAGCTTCGTGCTTCTCTCGCGAGACTCATGGTACTGCGCCTTCACGGCGCTTCGCAGCGCCGGGTATTTTTGATATAGGCGTTGGTATTCCTCGGCTTCACCAATACTGGCAATCAGTTCGACCTTCCTTTTGGAGAGCTCCTCCTGCAATGCCCGTTGTGTCTCAACATCCATCGACGATTCAACCTGCTCATTTGCCCCACTAAACGGAGAGGGCTTAGCTTCCAGGACAGTGCCTTTGTTCTCAGAACGATAGATAAACTTGCATCCGCGGCCGGTCGATCCCGCATGGCGCTCGACTACTTTGGCCGATTCAAGTCGTAGAAGCTCTCTGTATATATGCTTGCGGAGTTGGTTGCGGCTTGGCTGCTGGCCTTCGGGTAATTGAAGAAGATACATATCCCGAATGCTTGTATTGGAAAAAGGGGTGCCTGATTGCTTTCTGAGAAGTTCGATCAGGATCTTGTCGACGTGCAGTCGCTCTGTTTTTTTCATAAGGCGGTCCACTTGGTCTTTAGGTCGATCTGGTCGACCCCCGAAAAATGGGTAGTATATGCCGTGGCCTCCCATGCCTCAAGAAACCATAGTCTTGTCTTTTGTGAGGGCAAGAAATGGGCTCACCGATTTGTGAGGCGTTTGGCCGGAATTTGCGTACGATTCGAAAATCGAAAGGGTTTTCTCAGGAACGACTCGCTCATGAAACGGGAATTGATCGAAGTTATGTGGGGAAGATTGAGAGAGGAGAAGTGAATATCACTATCGAAAAAATCTACCTGCTAGCAGATCATCTACAGTGCTCACCTAAGGATCTGCTCACTTAGCCGTTGACTCCAGGTCGTCTGTTCTTCCGCAATGGTTGATTGAATTTCAAATGCCAAAAACCATTCAGGCATGTTGTCCAGCGGCTACTCCAGAAGCCCAAGCCCATTGAAAATTATGACCTCCCAGATGACCAGTCACATCCAGCACTTCGCCAATGAAGAAAAGCCCCGGCTGATTGTTTGCTGACATCGTTTTTGATGACAGGTCACGGGTGTCCACGCCGCCCAAGGTAACTTCGGCTGTTTTGTACCCTTCTGTTCCTGCGGGTCGCACTTCCCAATGACTTAGGACGTCAGCTATCGCCTCTAAGTCCTCATTACGGCAATACTGAAATGGTTTGTTCCACTGTTGGAGTTCACAGAAAGCTTTTGCAAACCTCTTCGGCAAGAAATCCTCGAGAAAGTGGCGGATATGGCTCTGTGGTTTAGTTTTGCGATGTTCGTGCAGCCTATCGCAAACAGACACGCTCGAAAGAAGGTTGATCCGTATTGTATCTCCGGGATGCCAGAAGCTTGATATTTGCAGCATGGCGGGACCGCTTAGACCACGGTGAGTGAATAACATCGGTTCGCGGAAATGTTCGTTGTTACAGTACACGTCCACAGGGCAGCTCACACCGGAGAGTGGCGCCAGTCGCTCCTTTAGTTCTGGACACAGTGTAAAGGGGACAAGTCCTGCGCGGGTTGGAAGCACGGAAAGACCAAATTGCCGTGCAACGTCGTATCCGAAGCCTGTGGCGCCCATTGTGGGGATAGATAGCCCACCGCAGGCGATGACCAGGGATTCACAGGTAAGGGTGCCGCCGCTGGTTTGTAGCTGATAGCCGTGATTGATACTCCTGATTTTATTCACGCTTGTTTTGAGTCGAACTTCTGCGCCAGCCCACTCGCACTCAGTGAGTAGCAGGTTAAGGATCTCCTTGCTGCTGACTTTACAAAAAAGCTGGCCCGCCGCTTTTTCCTCATGCTCAATGCCGTGGCGATCTACCAATTCTAAAAAGTCTTGAGGGGTGTAACGCTTGAGCGCCGAAATGCAGAAATGGGGATTGTCAGACAGGAAATTCGCCGGCGTGCTGTTTAGGTTCGTAAAATTGCAACGACCGCCTCCGGACATGAGAATTTTCTTACCAGGTTTATTGGCACGATCGAGTACTAATACGCTTCTGCCGCGATATCCCGCTGTTGAAGCACACATTAGCCCAGCGGCACCTGCTCCTATAATAATCACATCATAAGTGCTGGACATAGTATCTCCTGAAGAAAAGACCGCTAGTGTAGGGCAGTCGGTGTAATGAGCCAATGATTGGCTAGGGCTCGCAGTCTATGTTCGGGAGTTCGCGACGAGATCCTCAATCTGATTGAGCTTGGCATTTAACTTCTCGATGGTTACGTTGCTAATCTTCTTTCCAGATAGACTGTGAACATCTCCTTTCATCTCATTGGTTAGGTAGAAAATGCTCTTCAATCTGTCCTGAAGCTCCTTCACCTCATAGGAGTGTGCGAAGGCATCAAGCTCTTCCCAGGCCAAATCGATGTAGTGCCACAATGAATCAACACTTTTATGGCCTGTAAAACTTGCGACTTTTCTGAGAATTGTTCGGTAATCACTGTCGGTAATGATGTGGCGGGTCTTCAATGGGTTCTTATCCATGAAGCTAATAAAATGCAGCTTTACCATATTGGTGACAAAGCGATGTCTAAACATTTTCTGACAGTTCTTTTGTTTGATACCGGCTCTTACCGTAAGCCTCCGGAATTCCTGGTAAGCGGCATCTGGAAGCACCTCTTTCCCGCTTTCAGAATTTAGATAGATTACATTGTCGACATCCTTCTCTGATTGAATAATTCCTGAAGCAAGCAGGCGTTCAATTAATTTCTTTCTATGAAAATTAATAAATACTTCAGTCTTCATCGCCAAGCTGCGTGGAATTGGAATTGTTCTCATATTATTCTTGGAATCGATCCGGCCTTTGAGTGTGGGGAGAATCAGTTGCGATTTTCTCAGGCTTGCCACATTGTTAGAACAAGGTACGGTAATTAATTCTTGAGGCCGGAGCCCCGTTGCTTCAAGCAATACCAGTTGCAGCTCACGCCTTCTATGCATGTATTCAAGATGGTCCGCCTGTTGCTTTTTAGAGAAAAGACCTTGCAGTTTTCTGCTCACATTCGTATCGCTTCTTGAAGCCTCAAGGGTATCCCACAATGTTCTGACGTTAGTTGTTGAAATGGGGGTTGCGTTCGCAGTGGTCGCTCTTGGTATGTTCATCGGAAAAACGTTGTGAATGGTTTGCCGACCAGTTCTATGTGCATAAACCTCTTGCTTAAGCTTTATCTGATACCTTTTATCAGCATCATCCACGCCTGCAATCAGTCTCTCTGTGGCGATATTTTGCTGAACCCACACCAGAAAATTAATGGAGGTTGCCACAATGGCTTTAACCGTATTGTTGTTCCTGACGCGCTCGTTGTAGACATCAGTTTCGTGACAGAGCTCATAGATAAACTCATCGATATGGCTGTGCTTCAACTCAGCGAAATCGACCTTTTTCGCGTAGCAAAATCGAACTAGGTGGGTAAGGTTTCGCGCATAATTCCCAAGTGTCCCACCATCTTTTTGGTTCACCGTCAAAGTCTTACTTTTATCGCATAAATACATTTCTGCGAGTAAGCAAGGGGAGCCATTAGGCCAAACAAACGAGTAATAGCCTGGCTGCACACGCTCGTTTAAAAAGATCTCACCAGTCTCACTATCGAATCTATCTATTGTCGGAAGTCGAACATTTTTAATGAGGCGATACAGTTGTTTAGTCATCATTAGCAACGAGCGTCAAAGAAAAATACTCACGATACAATTCGTTGTGCCTGTCCAAATCGTATTGGTATTCAGGGCTTTTTCTGACCGCATCGAGACAGATCCTGTTCAAGTCAGTGTATGCTCGGATGAGGATCGCTCGAAGCCTCTCAGCTTCATCGAGTTTTTCTTTATAAACAGCGGTTTTACTTTTAGTTCCCTTCGACGTTTCGCCGTTAGCATTTTTGCTCTTCCTTTTGATAGCAACCCTTAATTTTTCAAGTTGCTCGAAACCGCCGTCGAGAGCGGCGTCTGAATATTTCTTGAATGTATTCAGAGTCATTGCATGAATGCCTATTGATCTTCTCTCAACGGAAGCAATCGCAGCCTGGCTCCCGCACTTAGACGTTATCCAAGGATATGCGTCAGGATATTGCAGTGCGTCAATCATCGAACGATAGAGTACTTTAATGGATTCTTTCTTTATATCGGACATCTCAACGCCTATGAAATCTTGATCGCAATTTGGGCCTTTACGTTTTCATCGACATTCTCAATGCCGAAAACAGTTACTTCGAAATGACCGGACTCAATTTGCATTTCAAGCCACTGTTTAAGTTCGTCTTCATTAACCTCAGAAATAGAATTAACTTTGAATTCATTGCAGACTTCATCATAGATCTCTTCGATGTTATTTACGTCTGATAGATTATTACCTTCCTTGAAAAGCCTTAATTGCTGATAAGCATATTCAGATTCAACCTCAACCATTTCCTCGCCTTCAAAGTTATCCTGAATGTACTCGAAGACGTGATCTGGATCGGAATGACCTGCCATCCACCTGGCGCTATCCAAGGACGAAAATTTGAATGTCCAAAAAAAGTTTAGAAGAAACGATTTTCGTAACTCATGTGTATTGACATACCAACGTCTTCCGTACTCATCGAGAGGGACTTCGATATGATCACAAAAATAGGAAAGCCGTGATCTTATGAATTCTTGATCAGCAACTGAAGCAGATTTCCAATCATACCCATAGTTTATCCCGTACAACAGATATTTCTCTTCTTTGTTTGACGGTACATGCTTTCGCGCATGTTCGTTAATTTTTTGAAGTAATGTGATCGCTTTAGCAGTAACACGCGGAATTGGTTTCGCATCTTCTGGAAGAATTCCACGTATCCCCGCTTTCTCAATATCCTGCATTAGCCAAAAACCATCATTATCCTTAAAATACAAGCAATCGTACTTTAATGAAGATAGTTCGTTTAATCTGATTGGTTTCATCGAAGCTATTAGAATTAAGCAAGCACCTCGTAGAATATCAATGAGGTAAGTCAGCGGCGCTTTTGACCTAAATAAATTAACATCGCGAACATTATAATCAAACGAAGCAATCTCTATTTGATTTTGATGTCGTTTAAGTACTTTTTCAACAACACTGTTTCTTTTTTGATAAAGGTGAGTAAATGGTTTCTCAATGACCAATAAATCTTCTTTGTGCAAAGTGTCAAAAGCGTCCACCATAGCGTTGATGATCGAATCCCCTTTGTTGAGCACCCAATCAACCGAAGAATTGATTATCTGCAGACAAGTAGGAAGGGGAATCCAGGGTGTGTGTTTAATCTGCAACTGGTTGTTTTGTATGTATGTGTGGATATCGCCGAACCTAAACCGTTCTGAATCAGGTAATTCCCGGTGAAACAACTTCCTTGTAGATAGGAAAATCTTAAAGTAACCTAAAAACTGTTTTATGTTTTCTGGATTTCCTATTACATCAGAGATAAGCGGTGTGGTATGTCCAGGAAACTCGTACTCAAGGGTAACAGGTACGAGAACATCTCGGCTTTTCCGTAGCAGATCTGGTTCAAATTGCCTCAAAAACGCACCGAATTTGTCGCTATGCGTAATTTGTTCCGGAAGCCCAAATGCTTCGACGAATTTCATGCGGTCTATGACGGAATCACCGAATTTGGTTATTCGGTAAAACCCTTTTGACTTAAAGACTCTGATTGCTTCGGTAATATCAGCGGGCGTTAGACGGTAAATATCGTCGCTGATTAAGTCTGTACCAGACATCTCAAAAAAACGAGCTTTAAAAAGCTCGGCAACCCCGAACAATTCCATGATTCCGCCGTGAATTTTCTCTCTTACGTAGCAGAAAAGTCGTTCTTGAGTGAGGTTTCTAAGAAACTCTGACCGTGGGTTTAGATTAATATCCTTACGGAAGCACCATTGAGCAAAAGAAAGAAGGTTATTAACCAAGCCAGGTAGTGAACCCACTGAGAGGTGTGGGGCGATTGAAGATGACTCTACTATCACAAAAATGGCTTTCTGAAAGAAGTTAAGAAAGGCTAGATTTTGAGGTGAATCGAGAAATGTCCCGTCAGGAAGCATTCTGTTCCAATTTAGGGTTCGCACGTACTTATAACTACCGTCAGCCCGTTTAACTGTTTTTGCTGTTTTAATGATCCATTTACTTTCATAAATTCCAGACAGCAACCAATCCGCGGTATAGTCACCGGAATAAATTGTGATTCCAGAATCATAGCCAGCAAGGTACTTTTGAATGCTTATAACGTCTGCTCGGTTCCAGTCTAACCGGGCATTGAGTTTTTTCATGAAATGTTTGCTCGCCGCATGATAAGTCGATCCCATTCTAATTTTTCGGCCATTAATAACGCTTTGTCTTTTGCTGAAAAATTGGTTTCCCTGACAGAGGTTTCGTTATGCTGGGAGAGGGTGTTGTTTAGATGTTTGGCTAATGTAATGAACGCGATGGGAGCCAAACCAGTTTTTGAGTCTTTCTGTGCTAGTGTCGATGCGCTTAAATTTTTGTTCTCGGCAACAAGCTTATAAGCGTACAAGACTGTCAGAGACTTCTCTGAAATATTTGCGATCAGATCGCCCTGATTCTTTTCGTGTTTTTCGTCGATTTCATCCTTCAGATAGTTGATTAGAGGATTGTTACCTTTGGAATCAAGGTCAAGCATTTCAAGAATAAAGCTATGTAACTCATTCAAATTGCAAAAATCTACTGCATCGAGTAGATAATCCTCATTTGCACAAGCGGAAACAAGCATCAGATTCTGAAACCGTCTCACCTGCCTTGTGTTATAGGCTGCTATGAGGGGTTTTGGAAGATAGTGTTCAAGCGCTACCCTTGTTCCGTTGCCTAATTTTCTAGAAACAGCCCTAATTGAACCAGTTCGAAAATACTCCAAAACGCCCTCTGAAGCTCGTAGTTTTGAGTGAGTTAGTTGGTTTCGAGAAATTCCCGCATCAGCAAGAGACGGAAACAAGCTTCCTATGAAGAGTGAGCCGTCTTCTCTTCCGGTCAAATAGGCTGTTACTCTCGAATTTTGCGGACAGGTAAAAATCTTATCTTTTGAATTTACGGCGAGGATTACGAATAGGTACTTAGATAAATCGGTGGGGATATTCGAAAGGTTGGCCGCGCGCATTTCTAAAAGCGTTGTGATAATCTCAAGACTTAAACTTGACAAACCCTCTTTCTTGAAAGCTTTGGCGCGACTCTTTTCAATCGTAAAGGAAATTGAAGTTTCCCCAATTTCAAGCCGTGATTTCCCATCTTTGTCCTCAATCTTGCAGTTAAGTAAGGACAAAAAAGTAAATTTTGGATTTTCCATCATTAAAAGTGCGACGATAAAGGAAACATCCATGTTTCCCAAGAGCCCTAACATCCAATTCAGTTTCCCTGTATAGCCGATTTTATCCTTTTCAATATAGCTCGGTGGGAATTGACTCATCCATAATGATTTGTTTTCCCGCATGACGCTTCTGCTTGCCAGCCCGCAGTCTTCAATTTTGGATGAAAGTTTAATGAATCCTTTATATTTCTTACTCAATAGTAGATAGGCGGCGAAAGATTTCCTGTTATGTCCAGATGAAAATTGCCGTCTAATAGGGGGTATGCCATTTTCGCGAGGATATATGTCATAGAGATCTTTAGCTTTGATCCGTCGCTCAAGGGTGGCTAGATCAGTTTCGCTTAATAATTTTTGGCCAGTTTCAAAAAATTCTTTTAGGGTCTTCCAATAATCTGCTAACGCTCGATGCAAGTTATTTCTTTTCCGTTCAAGATCGTAATAAAGCTCGTCCAAATATTCAGAGTCAGTCCTACTCAAACTCACCGGGCAAATTAGTTTATCAAGTTGGTCTTTATGATTAACTTTGTATGCTGCCTTTTCACCAATGACGCTTACATTAAAGCTGGAATTTTTTTGGACTTGATCCACCTGCTTCATGGTGGGAATGAGAACTTCAATTGGTATTTGATCTCGGTCTTGCAGGTACACCAAAAATGGAAGGATATTTTTATTCCATATGGCGACCCTTGTATAAATGCTTGATTTAATTTCAGGAGTGATCAATGTCGTCAGATAAAGATTTCTGATCAGCGTCGACCAATCGTTGGCTTTCTTTGGAAAAGCTCTCATCTCTGAGTCAATGATGGTAGGTCGCAACACGCTATTTAAACGACTCCACCAACTTTTTATTGAAATTGGTTTTTTACCCGTGCAGTAATTGACTGCATGCTGTGCGAAAGGTTCCCAGTCTTTGGCCTTAGACAGATAGTGAATATTGATGTGGCTATAAGCCCCGGCCTCGGATTTTACCCTTAACTGATGCTCGCCATTTTTTATGGTGACTTTCACTATATCTCTTCCGTTAACTGTCGGTCTCGCTCAAAGCAATGGTGCCTGCATATCAAAAACAGCATCTGCACGATCCGGCCATCGCTCAGTTGAGATCACTACCAAAACGTGTCAAAAAATGTCTGTCAAAAATAGTAGCTGTCAGATCATGTAGGTCATTGCAGTGTAGGCGAAAAATGGGGGAGTTGTGCCTTCTTTTGACAAATTAATGCGTTCGGAAAACGCGGGTGCGATAGCCTTCGGTGCCGGCAGGCTTGATGGTCCACTGGCCGAGCGCACGCGTTACCTGTTCAAGGTCACTGTTCTTGTAGCCTTGCAGCGGGCCGGTCCAGCCGTGGAGATCGTTCAGGGCCTGGGCGAAGCGTTTGGGCAGGTGTTGTGTCAGGTATTGGGCAACAGTGGATTGGGGTCTGTTTTTTCTAAGTTGGTAGAGGTCTTGTTCGATGTTGGTGCCCGGCAGCATGTTTACACTCAGGCTGTCGCCGGGTCGCCAGAAACTGGAGATCTGTAGCATGGCCGGGCCGCTTAACCCGCGATGGGTGACCAGCATGGGTTCGCGGAAGTGTTCCTGGTTGCAGTGGACATCAACCGGGCAGCTTACGCCGGCCAGTGGTGCCAGCTGTTCCTTCAGCTCCGGATGCAGGGTGAACGGGACCAATCCCGCGCGGGTGGGCAATACAGTGAGTCCGAACTGCCGTGCGATCTCGTATCCAAAACCGGTTGCGCCCATGGTGGGGATGGACAGGCCGCCACAGGCGATTACCAGGGATTCGCAGTTGAGGGTGCCTGAGTTGATTTGTAACTGGTAACCGTTATCTGTGGTTCCGACTGTTTTGACACTGGTTTCCAGGCGGACTGTCACACCCGCCCATTCGCATTCGGTGAGCAGCATGTTGAGGATTTCTTTGCTGCTGTCCTTGCAGAAGAGCTGGCCGGCGGCTTTTTCTTCGTGCTCAATACCGTGGCGCTCCACCAGCTCAAGGAAGTGCTGGGGGGTGTAGCGCTTCAGGGCGGAAATGCAGTAGTGGGGGTTGTCCGAGAGGAAGTTGGCCGGGGTGCTGTTCAGGTTGGTGAAGTTGCAGCGGCCGCCGCCGGACATGAGAATTTTCTTGCCGGGTTTATTGGCGTGGTCGATCACCAGGACTTTGCGGCCGCGGTAGCCGGCTGTGGCGGCGCACATAAGGCCTGCGGCGCCGGCGCCTATGATGATTACGTCGTAGTTCCGGGCGGTCATGGTATGGAGGTCGCGCTTTCGGAGTTCCGGCACGGGTTGAGGGCAGTCAGGGATACGCGGTGAATACGTCCCTGTACGCTCGACAAAAACATCCCTGTTTTTGACGATCCCTGACTGCCCCCAACCCGTGCCTTGCCAAACATCTGTGCTGCCTGCCGCTGTGTGTTAACTGGGCGCAGTATACATTTTCTGCTGGCCTCAGGGCAGACGCACTGAGCCCTCCATATAAAACGCTGCCTGGCCGGCGATGGCGACGCGGTCACCTTTGAGTTCGCAGCGAAGTACGCCACCTCTGGCGGAGACCTGTTTTGCTAGGAGAGTGTTTTTACCAAGTTGTTCGGCCCAGTAGGGCACCAGAACGCTGTGGATTGAGCCTGTGACAGGGTCCTCGTCGATGCCGGCGCCAGGGGCGAAGTAGCGACTAACGAAATCGCAGTTTTCTCCGCGCGCGGTAACGATGAGGCCCTGGTTGCCGAGCTCGCCGAGTTTGCGGATATCCGGTTGTGCAGATCTTACGGCTGCTTCGTCCCTCAGGACGACCAGATAGTTGGTGTCGTTGGGCACGAATAAGGCTGTGTCCGGGGCCCCTTCGAGGGCTTCGTGAATCAGGCGGGGTGTCTGGCGTTCCTCAAAGGGGAGGTTCGGAAAATCCAGTTCCAGCCACCCATCATCGGTCTGCTCTACTCCGAGGTAGCCGCTTTTCGATTCGAACCTGATTTGCTCGCGGTTCCAGCCCAGTTTGTTGAAGACTATCCAGGCGCTGGCGAGGGTAGCGTGGCCGCAAAGGGGGACTTCTACGGTAGGTGTGAACCAGCGTATGTGAAAATCAGCTTCAGATTCTTCCGGTAGTGGCACAAGGAATGCGGTTTCCGAAAGGTTGTTCTCCATAGCCAGTGCTCTCAGCGTTTCGTCTGGCAGCCACGCTTCCAGAGGCATGACAGCAGCGGGGTTGCCGCTGAAGATTTCGCTGGTGAAGGCATCGACCTGGTAGATGGGTAAGGTTTTCATGATTTCTCCCTTGTGAACGTTTCAGCGTAGTGGTGTGCCCGGTGGGCGGCAAACTGGCTCAGTTCCGAGTTGCTATAAAAGTGAAGCTCCGGTGAGGTCCTCGAATGGGTAACGACCCAGTGTTCCGGGAGGACCTGGCGGACTTCAAAACCGAGGTTCTTCAGCCACTTCCAGGCACTGCAATTGCTCATTGGGGGCCGGCCGGGGGCATGGCTGACCCCCAGCAAATCCTTGCGACTGGCCGGCGGCATCTCTGGCAGTTGGGGTACTTGCAATCTCTTCAAGGCGGTCATGGTGAAACTCCTTCTTCTGGATGCTGATCACCATTCTCCACCGATGCAGACAACCATAACAGATTCAGATATTGTGGTTTTGGACCGGTACAGAACGATTTATCCACCATCTGTGCCGGTTGAAATGTGGGCTATCTGTACTGCCCCGATTACCGTGGGATCTGTCAGGATAAAGCCATGGGCATTCTCTATAACCAGGTAGCAGACCAGTTGCAGGCCTTGATTCGTGAAGGGGTTTATCGCGAAGGGGAGCGGCTGCCCGGCGTTCGGACACTGAGCCGGCAATACCGGGTCAGTGTCTCCACCATTCTGCAGGCCCATCAGACTCTCGAGGCCCGGGGTTACCTGGAACCCCGTGAACGAAGCGGGTATTTCGTGCGTTTGCCACGGCTGGATACCCCGGAGCCGGTGATGCAGAAGCACCGGGCCAGACCGGTGCCGGTCAGTGCCCGTGATATGGCGCTGGACCTGTGCGCCGATGAAGAGAAGCGTATGGTGCCGCTGGCGGCTGCCGTCCCCCATCCGGATTTCCTGCCGGTACGGCAGATCCAGCAGGCGACTCTGTGGGCGGCACGGCGGGGGCTGGAAACTCTCGACTACGCCTTCCCCGGCAAGATCGAGTACCGCCGCCAGGTGGCCCAGAGGATGGCTACACTTGGGATTATCGCGACTCCGGACGATATCCTGGCCACTAACGGGGCCCAGGAGGCGATTATCCTGGCACTCCAGGCGGTGACCAGACCGGGCGATATCGTGGTGGTGGAGTCACCTTCGTTTCCGGGGATTCTCCAGGCCCTGGTTGTCCTCGGGTTAAGGGTCATTGAAGTGCCCACCCATCCCGCTGAGGGATTAAGTCTCGAGGGGCTGGAACTGGCGTTGGAACAGTGGCCGGTGAAAGCCTGCGTAGTGGTTCCCAATCACAGCAATCCCATGGGTTCGCTGATGTCCGACCTGCGCAAACAGCAGCTTGTACAGATGCTTGAGGCGGCAGAGATACCGCTGATTGAGGACGACATCTATGGCGACCTGTTCCACAGCGGTGAGCGTCCCAGACCGGCGAAGGCGTTCGACCGCACCGGTAACGTTATCTATTGCAGTTCTTTCTCCAAAACCATTTCGCCGGGTCTGCGCCTGGGCTGGATGATGCCCGGTAAATATCTGGCCGAGGCGCGCCAGCAGAAGTATTTCAGCAACCTTGGTACGGCGAGCGTGCCACAGCTGGCGGTAGCCCACTTTCTGGAGCAGGGAGGATATGACCGCTATCTGCGCGCTGTCCGACCACGCTTTCGTGAAGCTACGGAGCGTATGCGGGCGGCCGTGGGCAGATCATTCCCGGAAGGCACCGCTGTCAGTCGCCCCCAGGGAGGTTTCGTGCTCTGGGTTCAGTTACCGGGTGGTACGTCAGGCACAGAGGTTTTCCGTCGGGCCCGCGAGGAGAATATCAATGTGGCCCCGGGGCTGATGTTCTCCACCACGGACAAATACGACAACTGCCTGCGGCTGAACGGTGCCAACCCGTGGAGCGAGCGGGTGGAGCAGGCAATTGCCCGTCTTGGCGCCATCGCCACCACCATAGCCCGTGAAGCCTGAGGGCCCGTCAGGAAGCTTCCCGGCGCAAATGGATAGGGTCCAGCAGGCCGGCAGCAATAGCAATGCCGGTAACGTCTGGCACCCGGTCCACTCCAAGGCGTTTCATGACGCGGGCCCGGTAAAGGTCGATGGTCTTGATGCCAACGTCCAGCCGCTCGGCAATTTCCCGGCTGGTGTAACCCTGGGCCAGTGGTATGAACACGTCCCGTTCCCGGCGGGTGAGAGAGGCGATCAGGGCATCAGTATGTTGGTCACCCTGATGCTGTGTGCTCGCCTGCTGATGTTGCTGTAAGGCCTGCTGAACGCTATCGAGCAGCAATTGTTCGTTGAACGGTTTCTCTATGAAATCGAATGCGCCAGATTTGAAAGCCCGCACCACAATAGGGACGTCCGCGTGCCCGGACACAAAAATAATGGGCAGCTGCGAGCCCCGTTTCTGCAGTTCCTCCTGAACGTTCAGGCCGCCCAGGCCGGGCATGCGTATGTCGAGAATCACACAGCCGGTCTGCTCCGGGTTGACCGCTTCCAGGAACTGGCGTCCGTCGGCATAAGGGCGCACCTGCAACCCTACGGATTCCAGCAACCACTGTGTGGATTCAAGCATGCCGGCATCATCGTCCACCACGTAAACGGTATGGGGGAATTCACTCATTCTGGCCTTTCTCCCTGGGGTGATCGGATCTGTTTTTATTGGTATGGGGCAGAGGGAAGCGGCAGATAAGTACCAGGCCGCCGTCACCGCCCCGTTGGGCGTCCAGAAATCCACCGAAACCCTCGACGATGGATCGGCTCATGGAAAGGCCCAGACCGAGTCCGTGGGGCTTACTGGTATAGAAAGGCGTGAACATCTGTCGCAAACCTTCGTCATCCAGTCCCGGCCCCTGGTCGGCAACTTCGATCAGGATTTCCTGGCCTGATGTTACGCAGGTAGTCACGGTGACCTGTGAAGAAGTCGTGCCGTCCGGATGAGCCTCAATGTTGGCGTCGATACCATTACGGATCAGGTTGACCAGCACCTGTTCGAGCAGGACCGGGTCGGCGGTGATCACCGGATTACTGTCACTCAGGCGTTCCCGAATGACAACGTTGTTTTTCTCCGCGTCCCACTGGCACAAGCGTTTCACGTTGACCACGGCGTCGTTGATGCTGATGGGGGCGGTGCGTTTCGGGCCCTTGCGCAGAAATGCTCGCAGACGCCTGATCACTTCCGATGCCCGGTTGGCATGGTGGGTGATGCGCTGGAGACCGTCGTCCACACGGTCCAGGCACTCGGGATTTGCCTTCGCGTGTTTCAGGTAACGCTGGCTGGCACTGGCGAAATTAACGATAGTGGCCAGCGGTTGGTTCATTTCGTGAGCGATGCTCGAAGCCAATTCGCCCAGCGTTGCCAGACGTGCCGTATGAGCCAGTTCGTCGGCAAGACGCCGGTTGTTCTCTTCAGACTCCACCCGGGCGGTGATGTCACGGGATACACTCACCACTTCGATCACCGCGCCGGTATAGGTTTCCCGAATCGCCCGGCTGGCAATTTCAAACCAGCGCTTGCTGCCGTCCCGGTGCACGATGTCCAGCGTCAGGGTCGCGTAGCCTTCGTCCCGTAGTCGGTTACGGACGTCTTCCAGTTCGCCATTAATTGTGCTGCTACGGAACACCTCTTCCAGCGGCTTGCCTCTGAGTTCTTCCGGCCAGTAACCCAGCAACCGCCAGGATGCCGGGGTGGCATCGATGAACCGACCGTCTGGCGCATGGCGGGAGATGAGGTCCGTGGTGTTTTCAGTGATCAGACGGTAAAGCCGGCTGGAACGCGTGGCTTCGTCCAGCTTGTGGACGTCATCAGTGGCGTTCCTGCCCCGGGCCAGAACCTGGCCGGAGGCCGGATCCGGAATAAATGTCCACAGCAGTATCAGGCCGGGAAGTCGGCGCTCCACCCCTTCAATGGCGCGCCCCTGGGTAAGGCAGGCATTAATCAGTGCCTGGGCGTTGGTTGGCAGCAACTCAGCGATATCGACTCTGCCGGCCTCCCGACTCAGGGCTTTTGCTGTCGGGTTGCTCGCCAGCACAGTGGAGTCGGCGCCAAGTACGAGCCCGGCTTCCGGATCGGTGTCGGGAAGTTGGAAATCGGTGACTGCTGAGGTCATTGTCATGAATCAACCGGAATATAGTGTTAATACTATAATACGTTGGTGTAATTTCTAGTATATTTACTATCGAATACCATTTCTTGCAGCCAATAGTATAGCTTTTGCCGCTAGCTTACTGAATACACCATAAGAACAATGGACCCTGAGGACCACACCAATGACCTCGATTTTTGATCAGGGCCTGGAGCCCGTCGACGCCAACTACTCGGTACTGTCCCCCATCGATTTCATTGAGCGCACGGCCAGTGTGTACCCTGAATATCCGTCAGTGATTCACGGGGCCATTCGTTATAACTGGGGCCAGACCTATGAGCGCTGTCGCCGCCTGGCTTCGGCACTGGCGGGCCGCGGGATAGGACGCGGAGACACCGTGGCTGCGATGTTGCCCAATATTCCGGCCATGGTGGAGTGTCATTTCGGTGTGCCCATGATCGGGGCGGTTCTGAACACCCTGAATGTGCGCCTGGATGCCGAGGCTATCGCGTTCATGCTGGAGCATGGAGAAGCCAAAGTTATTGTGGCGGACCGTGAATTTGGCGACGTGGTCCGTGACGCCGTCAGCCGCCTGGAGGTCAAACCACTGGTAATCGATGTGGATGACCCGGAGTACGGCGAAGGTACACAGGTGAGCGACCTGGACTATGAGGCCTTCCTGCAGGAGGGTGACCCTCAGTTCCAGTGGAGCCTGCCCGGTAATGAATGGGATGCCATTTCCCTTAACTATACCTCCGGCACCACCGGCAACCCCAAAGGCGTTGTGTATCACCATCGTGGTGCCTATATGAACAGCCTCGGCAACCAGGCGGTCTGGTCCATGGGCCAGCACCCGGTCTACCTGTGGACCCTTCCCATGTTCCACTGCAACGGATGGTGTTTTCCCTGGACGGTGACTGCCCTGGCAGGCACGCATGTGTGCCTGCGCCGGGTGGATCCGGAGAAAATCCTGCAGTTGATCCGGGACCACCAGGTGACCCACATGTGCGGCGCCCCCATTGTGCTCAATGCGCTGCTGAACGTGCCGGAAGCCGCCAAGGCGGGCATTGATCACGAGGTCAAATCAATGACTGCGGGCGCGGCGCCCCCTGCCCAGGTAATCGGTGCCATTGAAGAGATGGGCATTGCCGTTACTCACGTTTACGGGCTGACGGAAGTGTATGGCCCCGTCACCGTATGCGCCTGGAAGTCCGAATGGGACCAGAAAACCCTGGATGAGCGGGCCACCATCAAGGCGCGTCAGGGTGTTCGCTACCACACGCTCGCGGGCACCATGGTGGGTGACCCCAACACCATGGAACCGGTACCCAAAGACGGTAGAACCATTGGTGAGATCTTCCTGCGCGGCAACACCGTTATGAAAGGTTATCTGAAGAACCCCAAAGCCACCTCGGAGGCTTTCCGTGGAGGCTGGTTCCACACCGGCGACCTGGCGGTGTGGCACGAGGATGGTTACCTGGAAATCAAGGATCGCCTGAAAGACATCATCATCTCCGGTGGCGAGAACATTTCCACCATCGAGGTGGAGGACACCCTTTATCGTCATCCAGCCGTTCTTGAAGCAGCGGTCGTTGCACGTCCTGACGATAAATGGGGCGAGACGCCCTGCGCATTCATCACCCTCAAACCGGAAGCCGGCGAGGTCAGCGAAGAGGATCTGATCGCGTTCTGTCGCGAGCGACTGGCCCGCTTCAAAGTGCCCAAAACCATCGTGTTCACGGAACTGCCGAAAACTTCCACCGGCAAGATCCAGAAATTTGTGCTGCGCGACCAGGCGAAAGAACTCGGCTGACCGGGTACCGGCATAACCCGACGCCCCGAACCCATCAACACAAAAACAACATCAGGCGCGGCTTGCTCCGCGCCAGGAGAACTTCCGTATGCAAATGTACCATCGTAAGAACGGGGAAGAGCAGCCGTACTGGCCTGCAGGCCCCTTCAAGATTCGTCTGCCGTTCGTCCATTACCGCTGGGAATTCGCGGAAATGGTGCAGGGGTTGATCATGTTCGTGGTCAGCCTGGCCATGATTCCGCTGCTGGAGAAATACCTCGGCGTGCCCTACGACGTGGCCCTTGCCTACGTGGTGGTCTGCGGCATCGGTTTCATGTTGCCGGCGTTGTTGGGTGTGCCGCTGGTGCCGGGCTGGATCACTCCGGGTATTCCCGTGGTGCTGCTGTTTCTGGGTGATTACCAACCCGGCGCCGAGGCCATTCAGGCCCTGTTTGCGCTGCAGTTCCTGGTGTTCATTATCTTCCTGGTACTGGGTATTACCCGGCTTGGCAGCAAACTGGTGGAGTTGATACCCCGATCCATGAAGGGCGGGATCATTATAGGCGCCGGTATTGCCGCCCTGATGGGGGAGATTGAAGCTGGTGGCCGCCTGGCAGAAACCCCGATTTCCCTGATTGTCGGTGGCCTGGTCTGTCTCTATCTGATGTTCTCCGTCTCTTTCAAGGGGTTCGTGGACAGCAACAGTATCGCCCGGAAAATTGCCAACTACGGCATGGTGCCGGGAATGGTGGTGGCCATTGCAGTGGGCTTCGCCACCGGTGAATACGCCGTGCCCGATGTCGAGTGGGGCATTACCAGCCCGGCGTTTGGCGAGCTGTGGAATTACCTGCCGTTCTCGGTTGGCTTCCCGGATGCCAATGTGTTCCTTTACGCCATTCCGACCGCGGTGATTGCCTACGTAATTGCGTTCGGCGATATCGTTGTAGGCCAGTCCCTGATGAGCCGCGTGGACCACCTGCGTAAAGACGAAGACATCGACAACAGCATTGACCGTGTGCATCTGGTAACAGCCCTACGTAACGGAGGTCATGCCTTTTTTGCCCCCTATCCTGGCCTGGCAGGTCCGATCTGGACAGCGGTTACCGCTACCATGGCGGAGCGCTACAAGTACGGCCGCAATGCCATGGAGTCCATCTACAGCGGTGGTGGTACCTTCTGGATCACCGGTTTTATCGCCGTCTTCATGCTGCCGCTGGTGAGCTTCTTCCAGCCAGTGCTGCCGATCGCACTGTCGCTCACCCTGCTGCTGACTGGCTATATCTGCCTGATGGTGGGGCTCGAGCAACTGGAGAACAACACCGAGCGTGGTATCGCCGGCACCATGGGTGTGGTGCTGGCGGTTTATGGTGCAGGCTGGGGTCTGGCCACCGGCGCGGTACTGTATTTACTGATAGAGCGCACCAGACTGATCGGATTTACGGCAGACCCGGAGGCGCCGGGCGTCAAGGCAGCGGAAGAGCACTAAGCGGTGGCCTCCGTGTTCGGCGGAGGCCACCACCCCCTGTGTGTCCTTGGAGGTATCGGCTTCGCCATACCTCCTTTTTTATGAGCGTTGACGATCTGTCATTTTGTGACAACCTGTCGAATTTTTTCTGTTTTTGCCTTCCTTCCCAACTGAATTCGGGTTTAAACTGGTATCCCTGATCAATTTTCGTACGCGGTTTTACGCTGTACGGTGAATGCCGCTCCATAATCACAATAAACCGGAGGCAGTCATGACTATCAGTTCCACCCCCGAGGGCGTTTCCGTTTCCCCGCGGCACCTGCGCTTTGATCTTGCTGCCGATCTTGAAACGCTCTGGCACAGCAACGACACGTTCCGTACAGCCTTCTTTAACGCACTTTCCCTTCAGTTCCCGGACGGGGAGCAACAGTTTATCAATGCGGTCCGCCTGTATCGTGACCAGGTAGATGACCCCAAGCTTAAAGAGGAAATTCGCGGTTTTATTGGCCAGGAAGCGTTGCACAGCCGGGAGCACAAACATTACAACGACGCCCTGAAAGCCCGTGGTTACGATATCGATGCCATTGATGAGCGCTTCCGCAAACACATGGAATGGGTGGGCAAGCTGCCCCCCAGCCGGCAGTTAGCCGGAACCTGTGGTGCTGAGCACTACACGGCCGTACTTGCAAATGCGATTCTCAAACACCCGGAGTGGATGGAGGGTGCGGCCCCCGGTATGGCGAGGTTGTGGCGGTGGCATGCCATTGAAGAAACCGAGCACAAATCCGTGGCTTTTGATGTCTACCGCCATTGCGTCGGCAACGAGCGGTTGCGAAAGATCGTGTTCCTGTTCGTGACGTGGAATTTCTTCAAGTACACCTTTCTCAATACCTGCAGCCTGCTGAAGACTGACGGCAAGCTCTGGAACCTGGGCACCTGGGTTGGCGGAATCAACTTTCTGTGGGGTAAGCCGGGGGTGTTGAGAAAGTGTCTGCCGGACTTCCTTGCCTATTTCCGGGAGGGCTTTCACCCCTGGCAACAGGATAATCGTGACCTGATCGATAAAAACCTCAATGAACTTGAGCTGGAGCAAACTGCCGGCTAGCAGAGTGCTGAAATTGCCATGGCTTTGTGTAAGACTGGGCGCTGCCACGAACAATGACAATAAAAGGGGAGTGTCCGGCAGGAACAACTTCCCATAGCTGGAGGCCCCATGCGCGTTGGTCTTATAGTGGATTCGGCTTGTGATTTACCCTACGATTTCAGCCGTAAACACGACCTGTTCGTTCTGCCCGTGACCGCCGTTATCGACGGCCAGACCTATATTGATGAGCATGAGCCGGTGCGAACCCAGGAGTTCTACCAGAGCGGGCTGCTGCAAAAGGGTCACCACGCCGAAACGCAGGCCTTTTCCCCCCAGCAGATTCATGACCTGTTCATGGAAAAGATTGTCACCCAGTTTGATGTCGCCATTTGTGAAACGGTTACCCGCTCCCGCAGTCTGATTTTCCAGAACGCCACGGAAGCCATGAACAGCGTCATGTCCCATTATGAGGAAGCACGCAAAGCTGCCGGGCGTGAGGGTAAGTTTTCCATGCGCGTCATCGACAGTAAGCAGATTTTTGCTGGCCAGGGCCTGCTGGCGGCCCACACGCTCAGGCTGATCAAGCAGAAACTGTCAAAAAATGCCCTCCGTAATGAAGTCGAAACCTTTACTGACAAGATTTATACCTGCGTGATTCCCCGTGATCTGCATTACATACGGGAACGGGCCCGCAAGCGCGGCGACAAGAGCGTCTCTGCGCTGGTGGCCTTTCTGGGGAAGGCTCTGAACATCACCCCGGTGATTTTCGGCCAGGGTGCCGAAGGCCAGCCCGCAGCCAAAACCCGCAGTTTTGAGATGGCCGTGGAAAAGGTCATGAACTATGCCGCTGGCCGGGTGGAAGCCGGGCTGCTGAGCCCCTATGTCAGCCTCTCCTGTGGGTTGACCTGGACTGAAATTGAGGATCTTCCCGGCCTGAACCGCCTCAGGGACGCCTGTGAGAGTAATGGGGTGGAGCTGTTGCTCTCCCAGATGGGGATTACCAGCAGCATCTACGTGGGCCCCGGAAGCCTGTGCCTGGCCCTTGCCGCGGAACCCCACGAATTCAACGATTTCCAGTAACTCCCTACCATGCAGTTCGGGGGTAGAATGCCTGTCCGGGGTAGAATGCCTGTTGGCCTGCCCGCACCCTTTCCACTGTATCTTCGGCAAACGCAGCTGCCACGGCTTCGTGTTAGCCTCATATTGCTCTAATCCTCATCACCCACTTTCAGATTGCACCGGACCGTGACTATGACCAAAGGCAAAACGGATCTCGCCAATGCCCTGCTCGAACAGCATGTAAAACATGAACTCGCCTCCCTGAAAGGGGCAAAACTGCGTCGTTTTCTTGCGACCGAAGTGGACGAACTGTTTGGCTACGCCAGTAGCGTCACCCTGAATCGCCTGACCTCTGTGGAACAGGTCATGGGCGTGATACGGCGCGTCGTGATTGATATGGAACTGGGTGCCGGGATACCGGAAATGGCGGCCGAAATGGCCACGGAAGTACTGAACGCACCGGTACAGAAAACATCAAGGCTGCGGGATATTATCACCCGCGATCAGGCAACGGGTTTCGTCGAAGAAGCCCTGGAGCTACGCCAGCAACGGGAAAGGGTCATCAGTGAAATTATGGCTCATCCAGTCTATCAGGAGTTGGTGTCGAATGTGGTTTACCAGGGCGTGGTGAATTACCTCTACGAAGACAACCTGATCACCAAGAGCGTTCCGGGCGTAGGCTCGATGATGAAGTTCGGCAAGCGCTGGGCCAATAAGGCGGTACCCGGGCTGGATGAATCCTTCGAGCGCCGATTCAAGGCCTGGCTTTCGGACAGCCTGCCAGGGCTGATTGCTCGCAGCGAGCAATTCCTGCACGGCGCACTGACGGACGACGAACTGCGTGACAGCGTGATGGCTGCCTGGGTTGCTGTGGAAGACCGCACTATCCAGGAGCTTCATGAAGGCCTGGGTGACGTCGAGTTGCAGGAATTTGTGGTACTGGGGTATGAGTTCTGGCTGCAGTTCCGTAAGACCGGGTATTTTGAAGGTTGTGCCACGGCGGTGGTGGAGCACCTGTTCACCATGTACGGCGACAGGCCAGTGATCGAACTGCTGAGCGATGTGGGCGTAGACCATGAACTGGTGATGGCAGAAGTGGATGCCCTGGTAGTTCCGGTCATAGACGTGCTGCGAGAGGAGGGGTATCTTGAAGCCCTGGTTCGCCGTCGCCTCGAACCGTTCTACAAGTCGGCAGCGGCGAAAAAACTACTGCAGCAGTAGCGCTGAAGACGCCTGCTGCCCTTGGACTTTCTGTTTCTAGGGGTGTTTGGGAATGTGGGTGCCGACCGAGCTGTTCTGGGCCTATCTGGTGGCCATTTCGCTGCTGACGGTGACGCCGGGAGTGGATACCCTGCTGGTGATGCGGAATGCCGGACGCGGCGGTTTGCGGGATGGTTGCGTGACCAGCGTCGGGATTTGCAGCGGTCTTTTTATTCATGCCAGCCTCTCGGCTCTGGGCATTTCCATGTTGCTGGTGGAGACTGCCTGGGCGTTTACCGGGCTCAAGTGGGCGGGCGCTTGCTATCTGATCTGGCTGGGGCTGAGTTCATTGCGACAGGCAATGAAGCGCGCCCCCGGAAAAAGAGTAGAGGCGGAGGCCACCGGTGCTGCCACTGATCGAATGGCATCGGTTTCAACTGCCGTGGCGTTCCGTGAAGGCCTGTTGTCCAACGTACTGAACCCGAAAACAGCCCTGTTTTATATGGCATTGTTGCCCCAGTTTATCGATCCGGCCGGGAATGCCTTCCAGCAGTCGCTATTTCTGGCGGCGGTTCACTTTGTGCTTGCTATGATGTGGCAGTGTGCACTTGCGGGGGTGGTGGTGAGATCCCGCCGGTTGGGGGTGGGGCAGGGCGTGAAGCGCGCCCTGAATGCGTTAACCGGCGGTTTCTTTGTCGCTATTGGTGCGAAGCTGGCTTCGCAATAATCACTTTTCCAGATACTGCAGCTTGTCGGGTTTGCCGTCCCACTCTTCGGCGTCCGGCAGCGGATCTTTCTTCTCGGTGATATTCGGCCACTTCCCTGCCAGGTCGGCGTTGAGTTCAACAAACTGGACCTGATCTGCGGGTAGTTCGTCCTCCGAGAAGATGGCCTCTGCCGGGCACTCGGGCTCACACAGGGCGCAATCAATGCATTCGTCCGGGTCGATCACCAGAAAGTTCGGGCCTTCGTAGAAGCAGTCAACCGGGCATACTTCCACGCAGTCCGTGTATTTGCACTTGATGCAGTTATCGGTAACGACAAATGTCATAGTCAGCTTCCTGGTCCAGTAGTCAATCTCATCGGTGTAATAATAATTGCGCGATATTGTATTGAGCGGCCTGCCCACTCGCAAGCACCGA
Source organism: Marinobacter denitrificans (assembly GCF_008795955.1). Classification (GTDB taxonomy): domain Bacteria; phylum Pseudomonadota; class Gammaproteobacteria; order Pseudomonadales; family Oleiphilaceae; genus Marinobacter; species Marinobacter denitrificans. Next base: position 209,352 of record NZ_VMHN01000004.1, on the reverse strand, counting down.
GGGGCTATATCGTTATTACATGGGTCAATTCTGACGCATTTTTCCGCTTATTTGTTCAGAAGTTCCTTCAATTGATACAGGCGGTCCAGCGCGTCCCGGGGCGTCAGCCCGTCAACATCCAGTTTCGCCAGGGTTTCTTCCACCTTGCTGGGCTCCAGGCTGGCAAACATGTCCCCCTGCATCACCGGTTCGCTGGCGCGGGGAGGGCGTTTCGCTTTGTCTGGCTCGACGGCAGCTTTCGTTGCCGTGCCAAGCGCAGGGTTGGCTGGTGCCGCGCTACCTTCAAGGTGGGACAACTGCTCACGGGCGTTACGGATAACCTCCTGGGGCACGCCCGCCAGTTTTGCTACCTGGAGCCCGTAGCTCTGGCTTGCAGGGCCGTCGTGGACATTGTGCAGGAATACGATGGTGTCGTCGTGCTCCGTTGCAGTCAGATGAACATTAACCGCATGCTCCAGGCCATCCGCCAGTTGCGTGAGCTCGAAATAGTGGGTGGCGAAGAGGGTATAACAGCGAATATGTTTTGCCAGGTGTTCCGCCGTGGCCCAGGCCAGGGAGAGCCCATCGAAAGTACTGGTGCCGCGCCCGACCTCGTCCATCAGCACCAGGCTGTGTTCGGTGGCGTTATGAAGGATGTTGGCCGTTTCCGTCATTTCCACCATGAACGTTGAACGGCCCCCGGCGATATCATCCGAAGAACCCATGCGAGTGAAAATACGATCCACCGGGCCAATGACCACGCGGTTCGCAGGCACAAAGCTGCCGGTATACGCCAGCAGGGCAATCAGGGCCGCCTGACGCATATAGGTGGATTTACCGCCCATGTTCGGACCAGTGATTACCAGCATGCGGCGCTGTTCGTCCATCAGCAGGTCGTTGGGGACGTAAGGGTCGGTCAGCAGTTGTTCCACTACCGGATGGCGGCCTTCCTCGATATCGAAGCCCGGAGTGTCGCTGAATTCAGGCGCGTTGAAGCGCAGGCTCGTGGCCCGTTCGGCGAAATTGCTGAGCACGTCCAGCTCCGCCAGGGCCTGGGCTGCATCCTGCAAGGGGGCCAGTTCAGCGGCGACGGCTTCCAGAACCTCGTCGTACAGGGCTTTCTCCCGTGCCAGTGAGCGGCTCTTGGCACTGAGGGCCTTGTCCTCAAACTCTTTCAGCTCCGGCGTGATAAACCGTTCGGCGTTCTTCAGGGTCTGGCGGCGGATGTAATCCACAGGTGCCTGGCCGGACTGGGCGCGGGAAATTTCAATGTAGTACCCGTGCACCCGGTTGTAGCCCACTTTCAATGTGCTGATGCCGGTGCGCTCCCTTTCCCGGGTTTCCACATCCAGCAGAAACTGGCCGGCGTTCTCGCTGATGTTACGTAGCTCGTCCAGCTCTTCGTCAAACCCTTCCCGGATAACGCCGCCGTCGCGAATGACCACCGGCGGGTTGTCGATGATGGCACGCTCCAGCAAATCTGCCAGCTCCGGGTATTCGCTGATGGTGGTTGCCAGTTTTACGATATGGTGGGAGTTCACCGGCTTGAGGGACTGCTGCAAGTCCGGCAATGTCTGGAAAGCATCCCTGAGCCGCGCCAGATCCCGGGGGCGGGCAGAGCGTAACGCCACCCGCGCCAGAACCCGCTCGATATCGCCAATGCTTTTAAGCAGCTCGTGGACCGGCTCGTAGTGGAACCCGTCCAGCAGGGCGGAAACCGCCTGCTGTCGTTGTTCGACGAGGGTCACATCACGCAATGGCCGGTTGAGCCAGCGCCGCAGCTGGCGGCCTCCCATAGCGGTCGCCGTACGGTCCATCACCCAGGCCAGGGTGTGCTGGGTGCCGCCCATCAGGTTGGTGTCTATCTCCAGGTTGCGGCGGCTCGTGGCGTCCAGAATTACCGCCTCTTCGCGGCGCTCCCGGCTGAGTTTGCGAATATGGGGCAGGGCGGTGCGCTGTGTCTCCTTCGCGTACTGCAGCAGGCAACCGGCAGCGCAGATCGCCAGGGTGAGATCTTCGCAACCAAACCCGGTCAGATCACGTACCTGTAATTGCTGGGTCAGCACCCGGCGGGCGGTGTCGGCTTCAAATAACCAAGGGCCCTGGCGGCGAATGCCGGTATAGCCTTCCAGTACCTCCTGATAGGGGAAATCTTCGCTGATAAGGATTTCCGCCGGCCTCAGGCGCTGAAGCTCCCCCTGCAGACCCTCAAGGTCATCCAGCTCGGATACTGTAAAGCGGCCGCTTGAAATATCCAGCGAGGCAAAGCCAAACTGTTCCCGGTGGCTGTAAATGGCCACTAGCAGGTTATCCCGACGGTCCTCCAGAAAAGCATCATCGCTGAGCGTCCCAGGTGTCACAATGCGCACAACCTGGCGATCTACCGGCCCCTTGCTGGTGGCCGGGTCGCCAATCTGTTCGCAAATGGCGATGGATTGACCAGCTCGGACCAGACGTGCAATGTAACCTTCAGCGGAGTGGTAAGGAATGCCGGCCATGGGAATCGGGCTGCCTCCTGACTGCCCGCGGGCAGTCAGGGTAATGTCCATCAGCTCGGCGGCCTTTCGGGCGTCGTCGTAAAACAGCTCATAGAAGTCCCCCATACGGTAGAACACCAGTTCGTTGGGGTGTTCGCCTTTGATTTTGAGGTATTGCCTCATCATCGGGGTGTGCTGGGACAGATCGGTCTGGGCTGCTGACATGAACGGTTCCGGATCCATTGGCTTTATGTGAAGGCAGGGATTGTAAGAAAATAACCGCCATGATGAAACGAAGGAGATCATTATGCCACTGACTGACCAGGCATTGGCGGACGCAGGTAACCAACTGGCCGAATTGCTGGAGCGGCGCGAGCTTACCATTGCCACCGCCGAAAGCTGCACCGGCGGCTGGGTTGCCAAGGTATTGACTGACCGCGCAGGTTCGTCGGCCTACGTGCTGGCTGGGCTGGTTACCTATAGCAATGACGCCAAAAGGGCATTGCTCGGAGTTACGGAGGCCTCCCTTGACGAGCAGGGCGCGGTCAGCGAACCGGTGGTGCGAGAGATGGTGGCCGGGGCACTGTCCACAACCGGTGCCAGTGTTGCGGTGGCTATCAGCGGCGTTGCAGGCCCTGGTGGCGGTAGCGACGACAAGCCAGTGGGTACCGTATGGTTTGCCTGGGGCCGTTCTCCGGCAGACACCGTAGCGGTGGTTGAAACCTTCCCGGGCGACCGTGATCAGGTGCGGCGCCAGGCTGTTCTGCATGCGTTACAGGGGGTTAGGAGCTTTCTGGAAAACTCCTGAAGCGGAGGGGTTGGTCTTGCCCCGATGTTATGTTTTAATACTGTTCAAATATACAGGAGTCCGGTTTTTCCGGGCTCCTGAGCTAACGATTTCGGCCGCCGGGCTTCCGCCCCGATAACGGCACAGGCGACAGAGGGTTTGTAACAATGGAAGACAACCGCAACAAAGCACTGAGCGCAGCGCTTAGCCAGATTGAACGCCAGTTCGGGAAGGGTGCCGTGATGAAAATGGGCGATCAGCCCCGGGAAGCCATTCCTGCAGTGTCCACCGGCTCTCTCGGCCTGGATGTCGCTCTGGGCATTGGTGGCCTGCCTTACGGGCGCATCTGTGAGATCTATGGCCCCGAAAGCTCCGGTAAAACCACGCTGACCCTCCAGGTGATTGCCGAAGCCCAGAAAGCCGGTAAAACCTGCGCCTTCATCGACGCAGAGCACGCCCTGGATCCCATCTACGCCGAAAAACTGGGCGTTAACGTGGACGATTTGCTGGTATCCCAGCCGGATACCGGTGAGCAGGCACTGGAAATCGCCGATATGCTGGTTCGTTCCAATGCGGTGGACGTAATTATTGTTGATTCTGTTGCGGCCTTGACGCCGAAAGCCGAAATTGAAGGCGAGATGGGCGACAGCCACGTAGGTCTGCAGGCCCGCCTGATGTCCCAGGCCCTGCGCAAACTGACCGGTAACATCAAACACGCTAACTGCCTGCTGATCTTCATCAACCAGATCCGCATGAAAATCGGCGTTATGTTTGGTAGCCCCGAAACCACTACCGGTGGTAACGCCCTGAAGTTCTACTCGTCCGTTCGCCTGGACATCCGTCGTATCGGCTCGGTGAAAGACGGCGACGAAGTGGTCGGTAACGAAACCCGCGTAAAAGTGGTCAAGAACAAGGTTTCCCCGCCGTTCAGGCAGGCCGAATTCCAGATCATGTACGGCAAGGGCATCTACCACATGGCCGAAGTGCTCGATATGGGCGTGAAGGAAGGCTTCGTGGACAAGTCCGGCGCCTGGTACGCTTATAAGGGAGACAAGATCGGCCAGGGCAAGGCCAACGCCTGCAAGTTCCTGGAAGAGAACCTTGATATCGCCAAGGAAATCGAAGCTGCTGTACGTGACAAGCTGATGCCCAAGCCGGTGAAGAAAGAAGCGGCTGAAGAGGCAACAGCAGACGCTAACGGAGAGCTTCTGTAAGCGCTGTTTTTTTCGATGCTGAGGGGGGGGGTGTCATGGACGCGAAAAAGCTGTTGATCGTTGCCCACGCCCCCTCCCCGAATACCCTCAAACTGCGGGAAGCGGTAGAGCAGGGCGCAAAGCACGAAGACATCGAAAATGTGGAGGTGACCGTCCTTCCGCCACTGGAAGCCGGCCCGGATGACGTTCTGGCCTGTGATGCAATCATCCTCGGCACCACTGAAAACCTCGGTTACATGAGCGGGGCCCTCAAGGATTTCTTTGACCGTAGTTACTATCCCTGCCTGGAAAAAACCCAGGGGCTGCCTTTCACCTTTTATATCCGCGCCGGGCTCGACGGCACTGGCACCCATCGTGCCATCGAATCCATTACCACTGGCCTACGCTGGCGCCTGGTTCAGGAGCCATTGCTCTGTCATGGTGAGTACCGGGATGAATTCGAGGAACAGTGCCGTGAACTCGGGCTTTATATGGCGGCTAGTCTGGATGCGGGTTTGTTCTAGGAAAGGGTCAGCTGGCGTAGCGGTTATAGAAGCCTTCGATGCGTGAAAGGGCATTATCCACGGTTCTTGAATACCCTCTTTTCTCAAAGCAGTAACTGAACTGAAGGCTTATCCGATAGCCTGTCTGGAAAGGCTGGCAGTTGACTACCTGAGCGGCCACGCGGGATTCGCGGATATACTTGCCATCAAAGTCCATATACAGCCGCGTGCCGACCTCTACTGGCCTCGGGCAAAGCACGGCCATGCCGTAACGGTTCATATCAATGCAGGTGACCGCGATGGAATTCTTCCCCCGACCGAAAAAACCACGTTCCTGCAGCTGTACCTTCAGGCACATCGCAGGGTAGCGGTCCTTGATTCTGCGGTCTGCGGAATCATTCGTCATAGGTTGATATCCGTTGCTGATCTTGTGATTGTTATCGGCCCGTTTTTCCATCGGGACATGGAGTTTAGTTCCCGAAGGAGTGACTGAAAAATGACCAATCAAAGAACTGTGATCAGGTTATCAAAAACGAAACGCCGGTACCTGTGTCAACAAACCATGCCCATGCAGTCTTGATGTTCTACGCCCGGGTACTGACCAATCGGCCTCTTCGGTCTTCTACCGGGGCTTCCTGGCCGGTCTTCGGGTGCAGTAGGCGGGGGCTGCGCCTGGAACGTTTCTTGCGGCGGTCCGGCCCTTCAAAAGCCACCTGCGCACGACGCCGGTCGGGTTGTACTCGACGATCTCCCTGTGGCTTTTCCGGAGACGGGGTTGGTTGCTGCGGTTCAGGTAGCGTAAAGGGTTTGCGCTTGCGCAGTGACTCCAGCACTGTCAGCGGTTGCGATTGATTGCGGTAAATATCCATTCTGTAAGTGCCCTGTCTGTGCCTTTCTGCGGTGGATAATTATGCCCGATTGATCAATTTATCGACAAGTTTGGCTAAAACTTTAGCCTGTGCGCGACAGGGCGGGCCCCAGATTCTACAATGACCGCCCATAACCAAATGCTTTCATACCGTTACAGGACCGAACCTTGAAGTCACTGTCCCTGAACCAGCTTTATAAAGCCTGTGTTTTAAAAGATTTACCGTTCAAGACTACCCGTCAACTTGAGCCCCTGGCAGAAATTGTCGGCCAGAATCGGGCCCAGGCGGCGGTACGTTTTGCCCTGGCCATGCCCCATGGTGGTTACAACGTGTACGCGGTGGGGCGCAACGGGATCGGCAAGCGCACCATGATGCTGCGCTACCTTGAGCACCATGTGGACACCGACAATCAGAGCCACGACTGGTGCTATGTCGCCAACTTTGAGGAGCCTCGCGTACCCAGGATGCTCAGGCTGCCTGCGGGCAAGGGCACCGAGTTGAAGCAGGATATGGAAAAGCTGATGGGGCGTCTGATGAAGATGATTCCCCAGACGTTCGACAGCGACAGTTTCCTGGAGCGTGCTGAAAAACTGAAGAACGACTACGGGCGAAAGCAGGAAGACGAGCTGGAGAAGGTCGCCGCCCAGGCCAGGCGCAAGAAAGTCAGTCTGAATATCACAACCCCGGGCGGCTATCGCCTGGTGGCAATGAATGGTGACGAACCTCATACCGCCGAGTCGTTCCAGGCGCTGACCGAAGCGCAGCGGGACAAGTTCGAAACCGAGATCAACAAACTTGAGAAAAAACTCAGACAGGCGTTGCGGAAGCTGGCGGACTGGGAGCAGGAATACGCCGAGGACCAGCAGGCGCTTAATGAGGAAACTCTGGAGGGGATCTCCGGCCACCAGATCGATGAGCTGGTTGAAAAATACCAGGACCAGCCGGACGTGGTTTCCTACTTCGAGGCGGTGCGCAAGGATTTGTCAGAGAGCCTGGAAATCTTTCTGGAAGACAATGAAGAGCAGGCTGCAATAGCCTATGCGTCGCTGGATAAAAAGATGCCCCGGCGGTATCTGGTGAATGTGCTCGTCCACCAGAAAACCGATGAAGTGCCGGTAGTGGTGGAGGATAACCCCACGTATCACAATCTGTTTGGTTACGTGGAAAGCGTGACCTTCAAGGGTACCGTGTTTACCGATTTCTCCCTCATTCGCCCCGGCAGCCTTCACCGTGCCAATGGTGGCTATCTGTTGATGGATGCTATCAAGGTTCTGGAACAGCCGTTCGTGTGGGATGGCCTCAAACGGGCTCTGCGCTCGAAGACCATCCAGATCAATTCGCTGGAACGGGAACTGACTCTGTCCGGGACTATCTCACTGGAGCCTGAAGAAATTCCGCTGGACGTGAAAATTGTGCTGTTCGGCGACCGGGAAACCTGGATGTTACTGCAGGAACACGATCCGGAGTTCGCGGAGCTGTTCCGGGTAACGGCGGATTTTGAGAACGAGATGATGCGTACGGATGAAAGTCAGGTGCTGTACGCGAAGTTCATCGCCAGTCTGGTGGATGAAAAGAAGCTTCTTCACTGCAGCAACAAGGCGGTCGCACGCATTATTGAACACAGCGCACGCATGGCCGAGCATCAGGATCGCCTGTCATTGCATGCCGCGGATATTGCCAACCTGTTGCGCGAGTCGGACTACTGGGCGCGCCAGGCTAACGCACGGCTGATCCAGAACTCTCATGTGGATCAGGCGCTGGAGAGTGCCCGTTATCGCAGCAGCCGGATCCGGGATCAGTTCTACGATTCCATTCGTGACGGATCCACCCTGGTATCCACCACGGGTACCTGCGTGGGACAGGTGAACGCGCTGTCAGTGCTTTCCACCGGCGGCTTCGAGTTCGGTCTGTCCAACAGAATTACTGCCACCTGCTATTATGGAGATGGTGCGGTGATGGATATCGAGCGGGACGTCAAGCTGGGGGGCAACATTCACTCCAAGGGTGTGATGATTCTCAGTTCGTGGCTTTCTGCCCATTTCGCCGTCAATGACCCCATGCATCTGTCGGCGAGCCTGACGTTCGAGCAGAACTACGGCGAAGTGGATGGTGACAGTGCTTCTCTGGCCGAGCTGTGCGCGTTGGTTTCAGCACTTTCCGGGCTGCCCGTGCGCCAGGACCTGGCGATTACCGGGTCCGTCAACCAGTTTGGCGAGGTCCAGCCGATTGGTGGCGTCAACGAGAAGGTCGAAGGTTTCTACAGCACCTGTAAACTGACCGGAGAGTTGACCGGAACACAGGGTGTTATCGTACCTGCAACGAATGTGCAGAACCTGATGCTCGACCAGGAGGTTGTTCAGGCTGCACGCAACGGCCAGTTTCACGTGCACGCGGTGACCCGTGCAGAAGAGGCGATCACGCTTTTGCTGGGTAAGCCGGCGGGCAAGGCAGACAATAAAGGCAGGTATCCCAAACAGAGCGTTTTTGGCATGATCCAGCAACGTCTGGAGAAGATGCGTGAACACGAGCGCCAGGAGCATGCCCGGGATGAAAACAAAGATCCGTCGATTCACTAAGGTGCATCGGCGGCAATTGTAAAGGAGAGACAAGGCACATGACTGATACCCAGCAAACAGTGTACGTAGTTGAAGATGACGAGGCGGTACGCGACTCGCTGGAGTTGCTGCTGAAATCCGATGGCAAGCCCGTCAGCACTTACGAAAATGCCAACGCCTTCCTGAAGGATTATTCCGAAAAGATGGCTGGCTGCATTGTGCTGGATATTCGTATGCCTGGCATGGACGGCATGGAACTTCAGAAAAAGCTGAATGAAAAGCACTCGATACTGCCCATCATCTTTGTGACCGGGCATGGTGACGTGCCGATGGCCGTGGATGCCATGAAAGAAGGCGCAGTGGACTTCATCCAGAAGCCCTATCGTGAAGAAGCCCTGTTGCAGAAAATCGAGGCTGCACTGGAGCAGGACCGGGAGCAGCGTAAAACCCTTGGTGAGAAACAGGAAATCCTGCGCCGGGTAAAGAGCCTGACCCCGCGGGAACACGAAATCATGGACCGGATGATTGCAGGGCAGGCCAACAAGGTCATAGCCATCGAGCTTGAAATCAGCCAGCGAACCGTGGAGATACACCGTTCACGGGTCATGCACAAGATGGGAACCCATTCACTGGCACACCTGGTCCGTATGGTTCTGTCCGTAAAGGACCTTATCGACCCGCGCTGATTTGGCCGGCATTATGCAGTCACTATCGTAACCGGCCGTACTTATATGACAGATGCTGTCCCCGAGACAACAGACGTAACAGTTCTGCTTGTTGACGACAATCCGCAGAACCTGAAAGTGCTCTATGAAACCCTGAAAGACAAGGGTTATCGCCTGTTAATTGCCAATGATGGGGAAAAAGCGCTCGACCTGGCTCACCGTCACCAGCCGGAGGTCATCCTGCTGGATATCATGATGCCGGAGCTGGATGGCTACCAGGTGTGTGAACGCTTGAAGGCGGACCCGGTCACTTCCGACAGTGCTGTCGTCTTCCTGTCCGCTCTTGACGATCTTCAGGCCAAGGTCCGTGGTTTTTCTCTCGGTGGCGCGGACTATATCTCCAAGCCCTTCCAGGCTCAGGAAGTCATTGCCAGGGTGAAAACCCATGCCCGGGTAATCCGCCTTGAGCGGGAACTACAGGCGCGCAATCGCCAGCTTGAAAACGACCAGGCCCGCATACTGAACTCCATCAGTGAAGGCATTTACGGTCTGGACGCGACCGGGGTCATCGTGTTCGCCAATCCTGCAGCTGCCCTGATCATGCGCAGTCCCGTTGATGAATTGATTGGCCAGAATTTCTTTGCTCTGCATTTCCGCACGGCCGGTCAGGGGTGCGACTCCCTCCCCGTATACGCCACCTGCACCCAGGGTGTTGCGGAAAACCAGCGCGATATTGAGATGCTGCGTGCAGATGGCACTACGTTTCCCATGGAGTACCGATCCACCCCCAAACTCGATGGAGAGGAACTGCACGGTGCCGTCGTGGTTTTTCGGGATATTACTACCGAGCTTGAGAGTGAACAGGCCCTCGAAGACGCCCGCCATGTGGTCCAGGAGCAGCGTGAGCAGATCGCCCATTTTTCGCGCCTGACCACGATGGGGGAGATGGCCGCGGGTGTGGCCCACGAGGTGAATCAGCCTCTGACGGCTATTACCAACTATGCTCGGGTTGCCAGGCGCGTGCTGGCGAAGGAAGAGCCGGATCACAAGTTGCTCGAAGAGACCCTGGAAAAGATTGAAGCCCAGTCACACCGGGCCAGCGAAGTAATACGACGGATCCGGCGATTCATGAAGAAGCCGGCAGCAGGAAAGGACGTGCTGTCCATCGCTGCTCTGCTTGAAGATACCCGCCAGTTTGCGGAAGTGGATATTCGCAATAATGAAGGTGGCGTTGAAATCTCCGTGGCGGAGGATGTTCCCGAGGTGCTGGCAGATCCCATTCAGGTTCAGCAGGTGGCGCTGAATCTCATCCGTAATGCTCTGGAGTCCACCCGCAGTGCTGATTCCTCGGCACCGGTGGAAGTGAAAGTGGCCATGTCTGGCAGCCGCTGCGTCAGGGTTGCCGTGACCGACCATGGCGTTGGTTTGCCGGATGATGCCGAAGAAAAACTGTTCCTTCCGTTTTACACGACCAAGGAGGAGGGAATGGGGATAGGCCTGCCTACCTGCCGCTCCCTGATCCAGGCTCAGGGTGGTGATATTGGATTCGAGCGCCCGGAGCATGGTGGGGCCTGTTTCTATTTCACTTTGCCCGTGGCGGGCTCCGACGGCGCTTCCTGCGCGCCGGACGCCGATGCCCCGGTGCCGGCGCAGTAGTTCATCAGTTGCCCCAGCGAATTTCGCCACTCAGATGAGGGGCCGCACCTGATGCATTCAGCAGTTGATAGTCCCAGCCAGCCTTTCCCGTCTGCCAGTTGAGCTGTGCCGTTCCGGGCAGGAATAGCGGCTTTTTGAACTGGCAGGATACGGATACCTCCTCCGGGCGCCAGCCGCTCTGTTGTTCCAGCAATGCCAATACCCTGGCCTTGCTCCACATGCCGTGGGCGATGGCGCGGGGAAAACCGAATGCCTTCGCAGTCAGCGCGTGCAGGTGTATAGGATTCCTGTCTCCGGAAACGCTGGCGTATTGCCTGCCAATGGATTCCGGGGCACTGATCTCGGTCGACTCCGGGTAGCGGGGCAGTTCTGGTGGCTTGCCGCCCGATTTTTTACCGGTTTTGGCCGGCTGCCGGAACAGATTCGTGCTGGTTTCCTCCCAGACCACGCGACCTGCCGCCCAGACCTCGGTTATCAGGTCGAATTCCAGGCCCTTAGGGGTATTGTTCTGGCCTTCCAGTCGCACAGAAATGTCCACACTTTCACCAGCCCCGATCGGGCGATGCTGGGTTATGTGATTGCGAAGATGCACCAGGCCCAGCAGTGGCAGCGGGAAGGCGGTATCCGTCAACAGCTTCAGGTGCAGCGGAAACGCCAGAATATGGGGCCAGGTGATAGGCACAGTGGTTTGTGTGCCGAATCCGCAGACTTCCTGGTAGCGCTTCAGATTACTGTTCGCCGTATTGACGCCAATCAGCCTGGCGGATAATCCAGGAATGCTGATGTCAGTGCCGGAGGGCTTCCCTTTCGGGAGAAGCGCCTTGCTGTAAAGCGACCATAGGCCTGGCGGGTGATTACGAAAGATTGCAGTATCTGTCATATTCTTAACTCTCCTGGTACACCTGTGCGGCTCTGGCCTGATATGCTCTAATATTGGACTTAAGTCTGGCAAACCCGGTCAGTATGAGCATTGACCTGGCGTGCCGGCAAGGTTGTCCGGTAGGTCAAGCCGATTGATAAACAACTATAAAGCGGGACATTCATGCAGGAACTTCGCGATGCGGGTGTGATGTTGCGCCTGATTTATCAGGCCATGAAACGCAAAGGGATTGATACCGATGCTATTTTTGCCCGGCTGGGGGTGGATGAAGAGTACGTCTACACCGAACAACTGAGAACCCCTCACAGCGCCCAGCTTTATTTCTGGCAGGTGGTTGAGGATGTTTCCGGTGATCCGGACGCTGGCCTTCACCTGGGGCAGCTTCTGCCGGCGTACAAAGGGCAGGTTCTGGAGTACCTGTTTCTCAGCAGTCCCACTTTTGGCGAGGGCTTGCGGCGGGCACAAAACTACCAGCGACTCCTGAGCGATGCGGCCAATACCGATTTCTTCATCGAGGGAGACGAGGCCTGCATGGTACTGGACGCTGCCTCTGACGAAGTCAGCCGCCTCCGGCATTTTAACGAATGCTTTGTCCAGGGCCTGATTACCTTCTTCAAATCCATTACTGATGACCAGTTCTATCCTTCCCGGATTGAGTTCGAGCACGAGCGCGACCATGGCGAAGCTCATGTGAGCGAGGTGCTGGGGTGCGATGTCGTGTTTGGGGCGGAGGAGAACCGGCTGTATTTCCCCGCCTCACTGTTATCCCATGCCTCACCCCATGCAGAACCGGAATTGCTGGACCTCCATGAGCGGTTTGCCAGCGAACAGGTTGCCCGCCTGGAGAAGAAGGACATTGTGGGGCAGGTGGAACGCATTGTGGCAGAGCTGCTGGACAGTGGAGAGGTTACCCTGGATGCCGTGGCCGGGCGCCTGGGCATAAAGCCACGAACATTGCGTACCCGCCTGACAGAAGCTGAAACCAGTTTTAACCAGGTGCTGGCAGATTTCCGCTACCGGCTTGCGCGCCAGTTGCTGGCAACTACGGATGAATCCATCGACGAGATTGTCTATCTCACAGGCTTCTCGGAACCCAGTACATTTTACCGGGCGTTCAAGCGTTGGTCCGGAATGACGCCCATTGAATACCGCAAAACCGCCCAGGGAAAGGACGCCATGGTTGATGCCATGTGAAGGCACCCCATAAAACCAACTTTTTTCATGAAAAACGTTGACATGCGGGGCCGCCTCTTTATAATGCGCCCTCGTTGTCACCGAGCAATCACACCCTTGATTGCACCCGAGGTGGCGGCTCACGCGGAGCGGTAGTTCAGCTGGTTAGAATACCGGCCTGTCACGCCGGGGGTCGCGGGTTCGAGTCCCGTCCGCTCCGCCATTTTCCCTCCCTGTACTACCTTTTTTTATTGTCATCCCTGCTTCATCTCTACGTAATAGTTGCATGTTATTGTTTCCCTGATTGATGCAAGGGAGATGAATCATGTCGGATTACGAAGAAGAGCTGATGGATTATCAGTTTGAAGAATATGACGACGACGATGGTCTGGATGACGCAACGGAACTGTAACCGCTACCGCTGTCGTAGCGCTTAACGAATACCTTTGCTGGCCTGCTCCGCCAGGTAGTGTTTTCTGTGTTCCCCCGGGCTGGTCTCGAACCAGCGGCGCCACGCTTTGTGAAACGCCGCGGGATTGGCGAACCCCAACAGCCAGGCAATTTCCGAAAGGGATGCCCGTGTTTCCCGGATGTATTCCATCGCCAGTTCCCGGCGTGTTTCGTCCACCAGTTCCCGAAAACCTGTCTGTTCGTCTGCCAGCTGTCTCTGCAGTGTCCAGGGTGCGACGCCGAGCTTTTCTGCAATAGTCGCCAGGCTCGGGGTGTCCCCCTGCAGCAAGGGTGGCAGCAGGTCCTTCACGCGATCTCCGGTACTCCAGCCACTACGGATTCGTAACAGGTCGCGCTGGCACTCCCCGGCCAGTTTCTCATACATGGCTGCTTGCGCCTGCAGCGAGCCTGCCTCCCGTATGCCCGCCGCGAGCCTCAGGCTGTTGCCCTCTGCGCCGAACTTTACCGGGCACCCGAACCATTGTTCGAATACCTCGTCACGGCCCTGGGATGGGTACTCGATGGACACCCGTTCAATGACCCTGTCGTGGCCTACGACTGTCCGCAGAAACTGGGCCCATGCCGCGAGTACTGAATCCACCACGAAAAAGTTGAACACGTTGTAGGGCCTGATCGAGTAGAAGTGTGCTTCTCGTCCGTTGTTCGTCGTCCAGGGCACGCCACGGCTATTGCGGCTGGTAAGCAGGGCGTAGCAAACCAGGGTACTGATGGCTTCTCCGGCTGTCGGCGCGCATTGGGCGGCCAGCCCGGCCATGCCTGCGTCCACCGGCCTCGACAGTTGCCCCATGGTAAGCCCGAATGCGGGATTGCCCGTAAGGGCAATCGCTGCCTGGCCCATACGCATGAAGCGTGGGATGCTGATGCGGGCCTCAGGCTCGCTCAGCGCCTGTTCATCCAGCCCGAAACGTCGGAGCAGGTCTGTGGGGTCTGAGCCCTCAGCGCGGATGGCTCGAGCCATGACGGCAACATACAGCACGCTGATGTCACCAAGGGGGTTCTTGTGTCGGGCAGTGGGGCGCATAGGGGAAGTATTGTCTTACAAGTTGTCCAAGGATATCAGATTGTGCTCCAGGGATATTGTTCGCTGCAAGTCAGAGGGCTACTTTAGAGCCCATGATTCGGCACCGCCGGCCAAATATAAGAGGAGAGAGACCATGACTGCGTCAACACCAGGTGTTAAGCGCTACCCCAATCTGCTGGAACCACTGGACCTCGGGTTCACCCGTCTTCGCAATCGTACCCTGATGGGCTCGATGCACACCGGCCTGGAAGAAGCCAGGAACGGCTTTGAGCGGCTTGCGGCCTTCTATGCCGAGCGCGCTCGTGGTGGCGCGGGACTCATTGTGACCGGCGGTATTTCCCCTAACGTTGAAGGGGCTGTCTTCCAGCACGCCGCCAAGATGAGCAGCGAGGAAGAGGCGGAAAAACATCAGGTTATCACGCGGGCGGTGCACGAAGCCGATGGCAAGATCTGCATGCAGATACTCCATGCAGGACGGTATGCCTATCATCCGGAACTGGTGGCTCCATCCGCCATTCAGGCACCCATCAACCCGTTGAAGCCGAGGGAGCTGGACGAAGCCGGTATCGAAAAACAGATCGAGGATTACGTGAATTGTGCCGGTCTTGCTCAGAAAGCCGGCTACGACGGCGTGGAGATCATGGGCTCGGAAGGTTACTTCATCAACCAGTTCATTGTTGCCCATACCAACCACCGAACTGATCAGTGGGGTGGCAGTTACGAAAACCGCATCCGCCTGCCCATCGAGATTGTTCGTCGGGTCCGGGAGCGTGTCGGCAGCAATTTTATCTTGATCTATCGCCTGTCGATGCTGGACCTGATCGAAGACGGGAGTACCTGGGACGAAGTGGTACAACTGGCCAAGGAAATTGAAAAGGCTGGCGCGACGATCATCAACACAGGTATTGGCTGGCATGAGGCCCGCGTACCGACCATCGCCACGTCCGTGCCCCGGGGCGCATTCACCAAGGTCACGGCGCGCCTGAAAGACGAAGTCAATATTCCCCTGGTAACCACCAACCGTATCAACATGCCAGACGTGGCTGAAAAGATTCTGGCGGAAGGTGATGCAGACATGGTCTCCATGGCCCGACCTTTCCTGGCGGACCCCGATCTGGTGCTTAAAGCTGCGGAAGATCGTGCGAACGAGATCAATACCTGCATCGGTTGCAACCAGGCCTGCCTGGACCATACGTTCAGTGGCAAGCTGACGTCTTGCCTGGTGAACCCGCGTGCCTGCCATGAAACCGAGCTTGCCTATGTGAAAACCGCGGAACCCAAAGCCATTGCGGTAGTGGGCGCCGGCCCTGCAGGGCTGGCGTTTGCCTCCGTAGCGGCAGAGAGAGGCCATAAGGTCACGCTATTCGATGCCGGCAGTGAAGTCGGTGGTCAGTTCAATGTGGCCAAACTGATTCCGGGTAAGGAAGAGTTCTATGAAACCCTGCGCTATTATCGAGTGATGCTGGACAAGCACGGAGTGGACGTTCGGCTGAACACGCGGGTGGATGTCGACGACCTGAAGGCGGGCGGTTTTGACCACGTGGTCCTGGCTACCGGTGTGAGCCCCCGCACGCCGGAAATCGAGGGCGTGGAGCATCCCAGGGTCATCGGCTACCTGGATGCCTTGCTGGGGCGCAAGCCTGTTGGCCAGAAGGTGGCTGTTATCGGTGCCGGCGGTATCGGTTTCGACGTCTCCGAGTTTATCGTTCACAAGGGAACATCAGCGGCACTGGACCCTGAGCACTTCATGCGGGAATGGGGTGTGGATCTGAGTGTTGCGCATCGTGGCGGCATCCAGGGCATGGAGCCGGAGGTGCCTGAACCGGCCCGTGAGGTGTATCTGCTGCAGCGTAAAACCTCCAAGGTGGGCAAAAATCTGGGCAAGACGACTGGCTGGATCCACCGCACCTCCCTGAAGAACCGGCAGGTTCAGATGGTACCGGGGGTGAGTTATCGCAAGATCGACCACGAAGGCCTGCACATCACCGTGACCCCGAAAGGCGCGGAGCAGGGTGAAGATCGCGTATTGCCGGTGGATACCATCGTGATCTGTGCCGGCCAGGAGCCGCTGCGTGAGTTGCAGGGCGGCCTTGAGGCAGCCGGGGTGGCCGTCCATCTGATTGGTGGGGCCGATGTGGCCGCAGAACTGGATGCCAAGCGCGCCATTGATCAGGGGAGCCGCCTTGCCGCAGAACTTTGATGGCTCCAAACGTGTGTCATGCCCCATGATCACAAAACGTTGCAGTTTTCCTCTGTCGAGCGGGCAGTGACCCGCTAGACTATTATCCGGAAGTCTGTCAGTTTGAAACCGGCCCGTACTGACCGTGCGCGGCCGGTTTTTGGTGTCTGGCGGTAAAAACGGAACGCTCTGGGGGCGTTCACCGTGTTGCTGTCAGGTTTTCGCAGAGCGGGGAGTGAGCAATGGGGTCTGCCGACCAGGCAAACGATGGTTATTCGGCGGTGTTTTTCATGGATGGCAGCAAGGTGTCACGGCAGATGCGTGCGTCGGAGTTTGGTGCCTTTCTGGATGGCTATGTAGGGCTGTCAGACCTGGCAGATACTGACGTCAGGGCAGTTTACGTGCTTCTGGGTACAGACCTACTGGTGCGCTCACTGGTGTTTTTCCGTATCTATTTTGATGAAGAGGGCCGGGCCGACAGCCACTGGAACCTGCCGGTGGAGAAGCTTGCGAAAAAGGGCGCCAAGGGCCCCGATATGGGGGCCGGCCCGATTCGTCTGGTATGTCGCAGCCAGTGCCCGAAGTCGGCTAACGCCGAAGAGCTATGGGACCCGGATATGACGCCGGGGAGTAACCATTTTCAGGCTATCCGCCGCGCCCTGGAGGCCAACAGCCTGAAACTGCGGAAAGTGGAGCCCGCGCCGGAGGAGAATATTCCGGTTCTTGGTGACGAAGCCCGCAGCCCTGACGACCTCGAATCCTCCGCGGATCGCGTGCGCCTCGCGCGGGTGATCCGTGAGCAGCGGCTGCGGATCAAAACCCTGCAGAGTGTTCACCGCGATGCCCTGTCTGACATTCAGCGGGAAAACCGTCACGAAATGCAGGCATTGCGTAATGAAATGGCTGAGCTCCAGCAGAAATTCGAGCGCCAGAAACTGAGTAACGAGCAATTGAAAAAGCGCCTTGCTGAGCGCAACGAACAGTATCTGACGATGCAGGAGCAGATCGCTGGCGGCGATGAGCAAAAGCAGCGCGAAGATGCCACGACCGACGCAGAGGTTGTGTTGTTGCGGGAGCAACTGGAGCGCAGGCAGCGGGAGCTGGAACTCCGGGATGAGAAAATCGTGGCTCTCGATCAGGAAAACTACGAGCTGCGTAACCAGGCGCCGGCCGAAAACTCGGTGATGGAGCATTTACAAAGCCAGTCGGTTTTTCTCGTGGCGTATCATCCCGGTGTTGGCCACATAACCCTGCCGTACGATGATATTGAAACCTATTTCCGTAACCCGGTTGCTTATGCCGCAGAACGTTGTGGTCTCAATGAGCCCGCCTACCGAGAGTGGCTGGAGCATTACGAGAAACCTGTCTGTCACCATCAGAACGATGACGGAACCGCCTGTAACGAACCGGTCATGCGTGTGAGCCAGCCCGCCGACTTCCGGGCGGGAATCGATGACCGCTGCGAAAAGCACCAGCCCTCCGAGTGAGAATTAATGTTGTAGCTCTGCCCTGAGCGGGATCTTTTTTCAGAATCCGGCCGTATTTCGTTACTATGGTCTTCCAGACGTGCCCGGGAGATTCGCGAGTTTGATCCCGGCCCATACAGATATCCACAGGAAGCTACATGGATCAATTCAGAAACATTGGCGTGATTGGCCGCATGGGCAGTGTGAAGGTGGTCGAGTCGCTGCGTCAGCTCAAACAATACCTGACGAACAACCATTACCACGTGATCATCGAGGAAGACACGGCAAGCATGCTGCCGGGCCATGGCTTGCAGGTGGCAAGCAAAAAGCTTCTGGGGGAAATCTGTGATCTGGTGATTGTTGTTGGCGGCGACGGCAGCCTGCTTGGCGCAGCCAGGGAGCTGGCTAAATCGAAGATCCCGCTGTTGGGAGTCAATCGCGGCCGCCTCGGCTTTCTGACGGACATATCACCGTCTGATCTGGAGGAGCGACTGGGCAAGGTTCTGCAAGGCGAGTACATCGAAGAGACCCGCTTTCTTCTGGATGGCCATGTTGAGCGTAATGGCCAGCCCCTTGGCTTTGGAACGGCACTGAACGATGTGGTGCTCCATCCCGGCAAATCTACACGGATGATTGGGTTCGATCTGTATATTGACGGACATTTCGTATATAGCCAGCGGTCAGACGGGCTTATTGTGTCCACTCCTACCGGTTCGACGGCCTACTCGCTGTCAGCCGGCGGGCCGATCATGCATCCCAAGCTGGATGCGGTTGTGCTGGTGCCCATGTTTCCGCACACCCTGAGCAGTCGCCCCATCGTGGTAGACGGCAAGAGCGAGATCAAACTGGTGATCGGAGAGACCAACGAAACCTATCCACAGATCAGTTTCGATGGCCAGATGAATATCGCCTGCGCGCCTGGCGATATCATTCGTATCACCAAGAAGCCCTTCAAGATCCGCCTTATTCACCCTGCGGATCACAATTTTTACGCCACATGCCGGGATAAGCTGGGCTGGGCCAGTGAGATTTCAGCGAGTTAAAAACATGGACGGACAGGTAAGATCCGCAAGCCGCGGCTACGACATAATTGGCGATATTCACGGGTGCGCACATACTCTGGAACGTCTGCTGAAGCAGATGGGGTACCGTAAGGTAAACGGAGTCTATGAGCATGCACGGCGGCAGGCCATTTTCATCGGCGATATCATTGACCGGGGCCCGCGCATTCGCGAAGCCCTGCACCTCGTCAGGGACATGGTGGAACATGGCTCTGCACGCATTGTGATGGGCAATCATGAGTACAACGCCCTCGGTTACTGCACCCGTGCCCGGCCTGGCAGCGGCAGAAAGTTTCTTCGTGAACACAACGCCCGCCATGATCGGCTGATCCGCGAGACCCTTGAGCAGTTCGAGCATCATCCCCACGAGTGGAACGAGTTTCTCGAATGGTTCTATACCATCCCGCTGTTTATAGATGAGCCGGACTTTCGCGCAGTGCATGCCTGCTGGGATAGTGAGCTGATCAACAAATTCAAGGAAAGTCAGGGTGGGGCCTGTATTGATGATGATTTCCTCCACGCCTCCGCTGCCATTGAGTCTTTCGCCGGCCAGGTGATGGATACGCTCCTGCGCGGCACCGACCTGCGGTTGCCTCCCGGGGTAAAGATTACTGGCAAGGACGGCTATGTGCGGGAGTTTTTCCGCACCAAGTTCTGGGCCGACAACCCTGAAACCTATGCCGACGTGGTTTTTCAGCCGGACCCGCTGCCGGCAGAGGTTGCATGTCGCGAGCTCACCGATGCCGAACGCAGCCAGCTCATCAGCTATCCGGCCTCGGCGCCGCCAGTATTTGTAGGGCATTACTGGATGGAAGGAGAGCCCGCGCCGCTTAAGCACAACGTTGCCTGTATCGACTTCAGTGCCGTCAAATATGGCAAGCTGGTGGCTTATCGACTGGATGGTGAGCGCACGCTTTCCCGCGACAAGTTTGTCTGGGTGGATGTTGAGCGCCCGGAGCAGCCGGAATATCCCACCAGCGAAGACAGCGTAGCGAGGTAGCCTGTGTATCGGATCAAGCAGATCGACACTACGGTGAACCTCGAAGGCTTCAGTCGCTGGCTGAAGGAGCAGGGAGTGGGGCACCGGATCACCGAGGAGGGTGGGTCCCAGGTACTCTGGCTGGACAACCCGGAGCATACCGAGCCGGTTCTTCAAGCCCTTGAGCGTTTTCTGAGCGAACCTGAAATCCAGCAGGCAGTGAACACCACGGCACGGTCACCGGTGTTTGTGGGTGGCCGCTGGCAGCCGTCACCACGGCACGCACCCCTTGTGCTGGGGATGATTCTGCTGGCGCTGCTGATGGCCTGGGTCACCGCCATGGGGCAGAACCAGCTATCCACTCTGCTGATGTTTGTGGATCCCCGATTTTACGAATGGGGCAGCATGGCGGAGCGTGTTCAGTCCCTGTCTTCTACACTGGCGAGCGGCCAGTTCTGGCGTCTGTTTACCCCGGATTTTCTGCATTTCAGCTGGACTCATATCATCTTCAACTCAGTCATGCTCTGGTTCCTGGGCAGTCAGGTCGAGTGGTTTGATGGCCGTGTCCGTCTCCTGGTACTGGTGGTGTTCACCAGCTTGCTGTCCAATGGATTGCAGTACATAGTCTCCGGCCCCCTATTCGGCGGATTGTCCGGCGTTGTTTACGGAATTCTTGGTTATTGCTGGCTCAGCCAGCGGAGGGTGCCCCGCTTCCAGTTCCCTCCTGCATTGGTGACCTTTGCGGTGGCTTGGATGGTCATCGGGTTCACCCCCTTGCCCGAAATGTTGGGATTGGGGCGAATGGCGAATGAGGCTCATCTGGGTGGCTTTGTGGCTGGCCTTGGCCTGGCAGCGATTTTGCCGGTGCCAAAAAAAGCCCCGCGAAATCGCGGGGCATGAAAAGAGCGTTTAGCTCCTGATGAGAGAGACCAAATGAACACGACCTTCGTCATTTGGTGAGTTAATGATAATCATTATCGTTTATTGTTGTCAACGGCTTTAACCACTTTTTTTGTTGTAGAGCTGAGGGATAGTGATTGGAGATAGTGACTGGAGAGCGAAATGACATACGAAGAGCTGATAAAGAGGCTGGATCCGGCGGTCTATCAGAGCCTCAAGCGGGCCCTGGAGTTGGGCAAGTGGCCAGACGGCCGTAAACTGAGCGACGAACAGCGTTCGATCTGCATGGAGGCGGTGATCTATTACGAGGATCACCACCAGATCCCTATGGAAGAAAGGGTCGGCTACCTCGATCGTGGAAAGAAGGCCGGGACTGCCTGTGACCCGAGTGTGGCCCGCACAGCCGGAAGCTCGGCTAACGGTACGACAGACTCTGACCAGTTCTTCGAGGTGAAGTCTTGACGACACTGGTTGATGTTACCGGCCGCCTTCGCAAGATGCCGGCAGAGCCTGGTAGCCCGGTCAGCTATACCATCCGGGTAGGGGATACCCGGGTTCCTCTGAACGAGATGGTTGGTTTTCCGTTACAACTCGATTTTGACGGCGTGATACGCTGTATTCACTGCGACCGTAAAACCAGCAAAAGTTTTAGTCAGGGCTACTGTTATCCCTGTTTTCGCAAACTGGCGGCGTGCGACAGTTGCATCATGAGCCCGGAAAAATGTCATTACCACGAAGGGACCTGCCGCGAGCCCGAGTGGGGCGAAATCCACTGTATGACGGAACACGTGGTTTATCTGGCCAACTCCTCGGGGCTGAAAGTCGGAATCACCAGAGGCTCGCAGGTGCCCACCCGCTGGATTGACCAGGGCGCTGTCGATGCCATTCCCATGGTGCGGGTCGCCACGCGTCAGCAGGCCGGCTTTGTGGAGGTGGCCTGCAAAAATCATGTAGCGGACCGCACCAATTGGCGGGCCATGCTGAAGGGCGACGTGCCGGAGCTGGACCTGGTCGAGGAGCGGCGGCGCATGCTGGGCCTGATAGCCGATGACCTGGCCGGGTTGCAGGCCACCCATGGTGAAAATGCCATCAGAATTGTAGAAGAAGACAGCCTTGCGCTGAGTTATCCGGTTCAGATTTGGCCCCAGAAGATCAAGACCCATAATCTGGATAAATCGCCAACTGCGGAAGGCGTGCTGCAGGGCATCAAGGGCCAGTATCTCATCCTCGACACAGGCGTCATCAACATACGTAAGTACACCGGTTACGAAGTCCGCTTCCGGGTCTTTCCGAAGAACTGACACAGACCCCACAATTTCTGGAGAAAGCGAATGCGTACCAGTCAGCCACAGACCATTTATCTGAAAGATTACCGCGTCCCCGTGTTTCTGGTGGACCATGTAGACCTGCGTTTCGAACTGTTCGAGGACGGGGCAAGGGTACACAGCGTCTTATCCATGCGTCGCAATCCTGAGAGCGATAGCGCCGACAAAAGCCTTGAACTCAATGGCGATACCCTGACCACTCTGGAGTTGCTCAGCGTGGATGGCCGTGAATTGGCAAAGGAGGCCTTTGAGGATCGCGTCGATAAACTGGTGGTTCATGAAGTGCCCGACAGCTTTGAGCTGGGCGTGGTGACCTGGATCGAACCACAGAACAACACCCGCCTGGAAGGTCTCTACCAGTCCTCCGGCATGTTCTGCACCCAGTGCGAGGCCGAGGGTTTCCGCTGTATCACCTACTTCCCCGACCGCCCGGACGTCATGGCGCGCTTCCGGACCCGCATCGAGGCAGACAAGGCCAGATATCCAATTCTGCTCTCCAATGGCAACGATGTTGAAAAGGGCGACCTGGACGACGGCAGGCACTTTGTGACCTGGGAGGACCCGTTCCCCAAGCCGTCCTATCTGTTTGCCCTGGTAGCCGGTGACCTGGTGGAAAAACGGGACAGCTTCCACACCATGTCCGGCCGTGACATCGACCTGCGTATGTACGTCGAACCGCGAAATGCCGAGAAGTGTGAGCACGCCATGGACTCCCTTAAGCGCTCCATGCGCTGGGACGAGGATGTGTATGGCCGCGAATACGATCTCGACATCTTCATGATTGTGGCGGTGGATGACTTCAACATGGGGGCCATGGAAAACAAGGGCCTGAATATTTTCAACTCATCCTGTGTGCTGGCCAGCCAGGAAACTGCAACCGATCTGGCTTTCCAGCGTATCGAGTCGATCGTTGCCCATGAGTATTTCCACAACTGGTCCGGTAACCGGGTCACCTGTCGCGACTGGTTCCAGCTAAGCCTGAAAGAAGGATTTACCGTATTCAGGGACTCCCAGTTTTCTGCGGATATGGGCTCGCCCACGGTCAAGCGGATTGAAGATGCCTCCATGCTGAGAACAGCCCAGTTTGCCGAGGATTCCGGGCCAATGGCCCATCCCGTGCGTCCTGAGTCCTACATGGAAATAACCAACTTCTATACCCTTACGATCTATGAAAAAGGGTGCGAAGTGGTGGGGATGATCCATACGTTGCTTGGCCCCGACATGTTCCGTAAGGGCAGTGATCTCTATTTTGAACGCCACGACGGCCAGGCAGTGACAACTGATGACTTTGTTCGGGCCATGGAAGATGCCAGCGGCCGGGATCTGTCCCAGTTCCGTCTCTGGTATGAACAGGCTGGCACGCCAGAGCTGACAGTGCGGGATGAATATGACCAGGCGGCTGGTGTCTATCGCCTGAGCATCGACCAGGCTATTCCGGACACTCCGGGCCAGACGAACAAGAAGCCCCAACACATTCCGTTTGCCGTCGGGTTGTTGGGAGCGGGCGGTGAATCCTTGCCACTGAAATTGAGCGCCGGCGAAACAGAGGCCCCCACAGACCGGGTATTGGAATTGACCGAATCCAGCCACACGTTTGAGTTCCATGGTGTGTCTGAGCGCCCGGTTCCGTCACTGCTGAGAAATTTCTCGGCACCGGTTCGGGTTTATTACCCCTGGACCCGGGAGCAGTTGATGTTCCTTATGAGCCACGATCCGGATGGCTTTAATCGCTGGGATGCAGGCCAGCGACTGGCGGTTGACGTGATCAACGGGCTTGTGGGAGACGCCGCAGGCAAAGCCGTTGATTCCGGATTGACGGAAGCGTATCGCGGCCTCTTGACGGATGCGTCCCTGGATCAGGCACTAGTTGCGAAAATGCTGCAGCTTCCCTCTGAAGCCTATCTGATTGAACTGGCAGACAAGCCGAATGTTCCTGCCATCCATCAGGCGCGCGAAACTGTGCTTGGGCACCTTGCGACCGAATTGCGGGATGACCTGATTGCCTGTTACCAGCGCAACACCGTGGAAGGACGTTACGAGGTGACGCCAGAAGCGGTCGCTCGCCGAAGTCTGCGAAATACTGCACTTGCCTGGTTGCTTCATACAGACGACGAACAGGGCCGGGAGCTGGCAGTAAGCCAGTTTGAAACTGCGGATAATATGACCGACCGCATGGGGGCGTTGCGGGCACTGGTGAACTCCGGGTATGACCAGAAACGTGAAGAGGCATTGAAAGCGTTCTATGAACAATGGAAAGACGACCCGCAGGTAGTGGAGCAGTGGTTTGCCGTCCAGGCGGGTAGCAGCCGTACCGGCGGATTGCCCGCGATTCACGAGCTGTTGGCCCACCCCGCTTTCGACTGGAAAAACCCCAACAAGATCCGCTCGGTGATTGGTGTGTTTGCTGGCCAGAACCTGCCGGCGTTCCATGCGGAGGATGGTTCAGGCTATCGGTTCCTGGAAGAGCAGGTTCGCCGGCTGGACGACAGCAACCCGCAAATTGCTGCAAGGTTGGTGTCTCCGCTGACTCGGTGGCGCAAATTCGCACCGGTGCATGGTGAGCAGATGAAGACCGCGCTTGAAGCCATCAGAGACAAAGCCGGCCTGTCACGGGATGTCTACGAGGTGGTCCACAAGAGCCTTGCCGGCCAGTAGATGGAACGTTTAGTAGGCGTATCCGTCTGGGTATTCACAGCGGCTGTCTCAGACGGATACAAAATCGCACTTTCGGTCGATAGACAATATCGGCCAATCCGCTAATCTGTCAGGAGCCGATATTCCATGACAACACAATAAGAAAAGCCTTATACAGGGCTTTCAGACAGGTTTAAGGTTAAACAATGAAATACAAAAACAACGTAATTCTGGGCAGTTTGTTTGCGTTTTCTGTCTTCGCCATGCCAGTCAGTGCTGCTGTCTCTTCCAGTGAAGCCGCTCGACTCGGTCAGGATCTGACTCCGTTCGGCTCAGTGAAAGCTGGTAACGATGCGGGAACCATCCCGCCCTGGACCGGTGGGCTGACTGAAGCCCCCGCCGGGTATGAAGGTAGTGGTCAGCATCACATCAATCCGTTCCCGGATGATGAAGTGCTGTTTACCATCAACGCCTCGAACATGGAGCAGTACGACGAGTATCTGACGGACGGCCTTCGCGCCATGCTGGATACCTACCCCACCACATTCCGTATCCCGATCTACAAGAGCCGGCGTACCCATGCGGTACCGGAGTGGGTTGCTGAAAATACCAAAGAGAATGCGGTTGAAGCAGAGGTCGTCGGTAACGGTGAGGGCATCGATGGCGCCTTTGCCGGCTATCCGTTCCCGATTCTGCACGGCAACGATGAAGAAAAAGCCTGGCAGGTAATCTGGAACCACCTGACCCGCTGGCGCGGAGTCTCCGTAACCCGTCGCTCCAGTGAAGTTGCGGTTCAGACCGACGGGGATTATTCCCTGGTTACCTCGCAGCAGGAAGCCTTCTTCAATTACTACAATCCGGAAGGCAGTGAAAAAGAGCTGGACAACGTTATTTTCTACTACCTTTCGTTCACCCAGTCTCCACCCCGTCTGGCTGGTGGTGCCATCCTGATCCACGAAACCCTGAACCAGATTATCAATCCACGTAACGGATGGGGCTATAATGCGGGCCAGCGTCGCGTTCGTCGTGCCCCGAATCTGGGCTATGATTCTCCGATTGCAGCTGCCGACAACCTCAGAACCGCCGACGATACCGACATCTTTAACGGCGCGCTTGACCGGTATAACTGGAACTACGAGGGAATGCGTGAGATCTACATTCCTTACAACAACTACCGCCTGGGTGAGAAAGGCACTCCCTATTCAGAAATTCTGGGCATTTCCCATCTGAATCCGGACCTGACCCGTTGGGAATTACACCGTGTGCATGTTGTCGAGGCTACCCTGAAGCAGGGTGAGCGCCACATCTACGGCAAGCGTCGTTTTTATGTGGATGCGGACAGCTGGAATACCGTGCTGCTGGACCAGTATGACGGCCGTGGTGAACTATGGCGCGTGACCATGGGTATGGCGAAGAACTATTATGAACTGCCGGGCGTGTGGACTGTTCTGGATGTGTATCACGACCTCCAGGCACGTCGCTATCACGTGCTGGGTCTTGATACCGAAGAACCCTCCACCCGTAAGTTTACGGATGATGTGCCCAACCGCCGCTATTTCTCCCCGGCTTCCCTGCGTCGCAGGAGTGTACGTTAACGACGGCGCCTGTTGGCAAAAAAAGGCTTTCGCCAGAGACGGATGGCGACGAATATACCGGTGGTCGCAAGGCCACCGGTATATTCATAGTATCGGCCGGTATTACCGGCGTAATCAGAGTGACACAGTTCAACACAACATATAGGCAATCTGAATGGCTACAAGGTTGATGTGCAAGACTCTGGGAGCGGCCTGTCTTGGAGTGTCCATGGCAATGTCTGCACCCTCGGTGTTTGCGCTTGCAGATATCATCGAAACCCCTTCCCGGCCCACTATGCTTGCGGCAGAGAATCTGCTCAATGACGCGGATCGCGCAGGTGAGCGTATCGTGGCGGCTGGTGAACGTGGTCATATCATATTTTCTGATGATCAGGGCGAAACCTGGGTGCAGGGCCAGGTCCCCGTCAGCGCGACCCTGACCGGCGTTGACTTTGGCACAGAGGCCGAAGGCTGGGCTGTAGGGCATAGCGGTGTGGTTCTCCATTCCGGTGACGCGGGTAAGACCTGGGAACTGCAGCTGACGGGCATTGAAGCTGCAGAGCTGGCCATCGAAAGCCGCCAGCAGCAGATCGAAGAGATGGAACAGAAAATCGAAGAGGCCCCTGAAGAAGAAAAAGCCGATCTGGAGTGGGCACTGGATGACCTGTTCTTCTCAATGGAAAACCTGGAATCTGATCTTGAAATTGGTCCGGTAAATCCGTTTCTTGATGTCTGGTTTGAAAACGAAGACCACGGTTTTGTGGTAGGTGCCTACGGCATGTTTCTGCGTACCACAGACGGTGGCGAAACCTGGCGTGACTGGGCGCCCAGGCTTGAGAATCCCACCGGGTTCCACCTTAACGCCATTACTCAAATCACCGGAGGTGCGCTGGTGATTGTGGGTGAGGCCGGCCAGATCTTCGTCTCTGTTGATGGCGGCGAAAGCTGGGAAAAACGTGAAAGCCCCTATGAAGGTTCACTGTTTGGTGCCATTGGCACAGGCCAGGTGAACGAGGTTCTGGCGTTCGGCTTGCGCGGTAACATGTTCCTCTCCACCGACCTGGGCAAGAGCTGGAAGGTGGTTCCGAACGAGGCCGGCGCAACGCTCAATAATGGTGCTGTGTCAGACGACGGAAGAATTACCCTGGTTGGTAACGGTGGCACGGTTCTGATGAGCACCAACGGCGGCACGTCTTTCCGGCCCTATTCCCGGGATGACCGGGAAGGTGTGATGGACGTTGTCCCGCTCTCTGGAACCAACCTCCTGATCGTGGGCGAGGGTGGCGTGAAGCATACCGATGCCCGCGGCAAGAACCTTCAATAACGCCCTGATGCGGCACCAACAGATTGAAAACGAGAGGGGCTTTTGAATGTCGAACCCGAAGCATGACAAGGGCGAGCATTACCTGACTACACCGAAGGCAGAACCGTTTCTGGAGCGGCTGATCTTCAACAATCGGGCACTTATCCTGATTGCATTTTTCTTCCTGACACTGTTTCTCGGCTATAACGCCGTCAAAATCCAGCCGGACGCCAGTTTTGAGCGGATGATTCCGCTTGAGCATCCATACATCGTCAACATGCTGGAGCACCGGAACGACCTGGAGAACCTGGGCAACTTTGTACGTATTGCCGTGGAAGTGGAAGAAGGCGATATCTTCACCCAGGAATACATGGAGACCCTGAAGCAGATCACCGATGAGGTGTTCTACCTTAATGGGGTTGACCGTTCAGGGCTGAAATCACTCTGGACCTCAAACGTTCGCTGGGTGGAAGTCACTGAGCAGGGGTTCCAGGGTGGTACGGTTATTCCGGATAACTACGACGGTTCTTCCAGGGACAGTCTGGAGCAACTGCGCCAGAATGTGCTCAGGTCAAACGAAGTGGGACGCCTGATTTCAGACAACTTCCGTTCCACCATCGTGTATGCGCCTTTGTACGAGAACAACCCGGAAACCGGCGAGCCGCTGGACTACGGCGAGTTTTCCCGTCAACTGGAAGAAAAGATCCGGGACAAATACGAAGCGCAGAATCCGAACATTGATATTCATATTGTCGGCTTTGCGAAGAAAGTGGGTGACCTGATTGAAGGCATCGGCTCGATTGCCTGGTTTGCCGGCATTACCATCATTCTGACCACGCTGCTGTTGTACGGTTATTCCCGCTGTATTACCGGAACACTGGTGCCGGTGTTTACTTCTATCATTGCTGTGTTCCTGCAGCTGGGAACCTTGCGCTTGTTGGGATATGGGCTGGATCCGTACTCGGTACTGGTTCCGTTCCTGGTGTTTGCCATTGGTATCAGTCACGGGGTTCAGATCGTCAACGCCATGGCAGTGGAAGCAGCGAAAGGGTTTGATTCCGTCACTGCTGCCCGCCTGGCCTTCCGGGCTCTCTACATCCCGGGCATGCTGGCTCTGATTTCCGACGCCTTCGGCTTCCTGACCCTGTTCTTTATCGAGATTGATGTTATCCGGGATCTCGCGGTTGCAGCTGGCATTGGTGTGGCGTTCGTTATCCTGACAAACCTGGTACTGCATGTACTGATCATGTCATACCTGGGTATTTCCAAAGGTGGCGTTCGTCATGTGCAGAACCACGGCGAGAAGCAGGACCGCAAGTGGCGCATCATGTCTTACTTTGCGCACCCGGGTGTGGCTCCGATTTCGCTGTTGATTGCAGTGATTGGCCTTGGGCTTGGCCTTTACTACAAGCAGGATCTGAAGGTTGGTGACCTTGATCAGGGCGCGCCGGAGTTGCGAGCAGACTCGCGCTACAACAAGGACAATGCTTTCATCATCGATAACTACTCGACGAGTGCCGATGTCCTGGTAGTCATGGTCAAGACAGAGGAAGAGCAGTGTACCCAGTACAACACTCTCCGGGCCATGGATACGTTGCAGTGGGAGCTGCAGAATACCCCGGGTGTTCAGTCCTCCGCCTCCCTGGCGAACGTGTCCAAACTGGTCACGAAGGCGCTGAACGAGGGCAACTGGAAGTGGTATGAAATTTCCCGCAACCAGACCATCATCAATGCCTCCATTCGTGAGGCCCCGGCAGGGCTGATCAACACCAACTGTGACCTGACGCCAGTACTTGTTTTCCTTGAGGACCACAAGGCCGAAACACTGAAGACAGTGACGGAGCGAGTCGAGGAGTTTGCCAGCAATAATAACAGCGATGAGCACACGTTCCTGCTGGGTGCCGGTAACGCAGGTGTGGAAGCTGCTACCAACGATGTTATTTCCAGCGCCAAGAACATGATGCTGATCTTCGTCTATGGTGTGGTCGCTTCCCTGTGCCTGCTGACGTTCCGCTCCATCCGGGCGGTGTTGTGTATTCTGATTCCGCTGGGGCTGACGTCCATTCTGGCCGAAGCGATCATGGCGGTGTCCGGTATCGGCATCAAGGTCGCGACATTGCCGGTTATTGCGCTGGGTGTGGGTATCGGTGTCGACTACGGCATCTATATCTACAGCAAGCTTGAGAAGTTCCTGCTTGAGGGCAAGACGCTCCAGGAAGCCTATTTCGAGACCCTCAGGTCTACGGGTAAGGCTGTTATCTTTACCGGCGTTACACTCGGTATTGGTGTGGTCACCTGGATCTTCTCCCCCATCAAGTTCCAGGCGGATATGGGGCTATTGTTGTTCTTCATGTTCATCTGGAACATGGTCGGTTCCATCTGGTTACTTCCGGCTCTGGCGCGCTTCCTGCTGCGCCCGGACCGCATGGTTGCCAAGGCCCGCGCAAGCAAATAAGCTTTGCGCTTGATCAAAAAAGCCCGCGTTGCGGGCTTTTTTGTTTCTTGCTCAAGTGGTTAGCGTGCTAATCCTGGCTTTATTTATGTCCAGAATTGGTCTATGTTTTAGGGCGAAAGTGGAGAGTGTCTGTGTGAGTGCACAGGCCAAAAAAAAGCAATAACGAACACAAAAGGGAAAAGTCATGCCACTGAAACAGAAATTTTCCGCACTTGCGGTTGCGGCCGCAGTCAGCTTCGGAGCGACCTCTACCGCTGTGAGTGCCCAGGAACAGCAGTTTGTCACCATCGGCACCGGTGGTGTAACCGGGGTTTACTACCCGGCCGGCGGTGCGATTTGCCGGCTGGTCAATATGGACCGAAAGGAACACGGTATCCGCTGCTCTGTTGAGAGCACAGGTGGGTCGGTCTATAACCTGAATGCCATCCGTCAGGGTGAGCTGGATCTGGCTGTGGCCCAGTCTGACTGGCAATACCATGCCTACAATGGCACCAGTGAGTTTGAAAAGGACGGCAAGAACGAGAAGCTCCGTGCCGTATTTTCGCTTCACCCGGAACCATTCACTGTGGTAGCCAGCAAGGGCTCCGGCATCAAGACCTTCGAAGACCTGGAAGGCAAAAGGGTTTCCGTGGGCAATCCGGGCTCTGGTCAGCGTGCCACGGCAGAGGTTCTGATGGATGAGATGGGCTGGACTATGGACAAGTTCTCCCTGGCCGCGGAATTGAAGGCAGCTGAGCAATCCCAGGCGCTGTGTGACGGCAACATCGATGCTTTCTTCTATACAGTTGGCCACCCTTCCGGTGCCATCAAGGAAGCAACAACCTCCTGCGACAGCGTGATCGTCAGTGTTGATAACGAGGCGACCAAAGCGCTTATCGACGAGAACCCGTATTATCGGGAAGCCACTATTCCTGGTGGAATGTATCGGGGCAGCGACGAGGACACTACTACCTTTGGTGTTGCAGCGACATTTGTGTCCTCAACAGATGTTTCGGAGGACGTAGTGTATGAAGTGGTCAAGGCAGTCTTTGAAAACTTTGACAGCTTCAAGCGTCTGCATCCGGCATTCGGCGTCCTGAATAAAGAAGAAATGGCATCGGATGCCCTGAGTGCACCTCTGCACCCTGGCGCCGAGAAGTACTACAAAGAAGCCGGCCTGATCGACTGATCCTGTAACCGGTAAAACAGCACCGCAGGCATTCCAGCCTGCGGTGTTTTGATCTCCGACCCGCTATATTCTACAGGACCCAGCTATGGCCAATAGCGAACCGAGAGCCGGGGATACGATGGATAGCAAGAAGGTTGCAGAGGTTCTTCAGACCGAAACCGGTGGAAGAGCTGCAACTGGTATGGCTGCCAGAATACTCTTTATCGTCCCCCTGTTCTGGTCACTTTTTCAGCTATGGATAGCGTCGCCGCTGCCTTATATTGTCGAGTTCGGTATATTCAACTCGACGGAATCAAGATCTATCCATCTGGCATTTGCCACCTTCCTGGCTTTTGCCGCGTACCCCATGATTCGGGGAAGGAATGTTGATCACGTTCCATTTTACGACTGGATTCTTGCACTGGCCGCTGCTTTTGCCGCGTCCTATCTGTATTTTTTCTACGACGAACTGTCTACGCGTCCAGGGTCACCCATAACCCAGGATCTGATTGTTGCCCTCGGCGGTATGGTGTTGCTGCTGGAGGCTACCCGTCGGGCGTTGGGGTTGCCGCTGACCATTGTTGCCGGCGTCTTCCTTGTCTATGCGCTCGCCGGGCCGTACATGCCGGACGTTATCTCCCACAAAGGCGCCAGCTTCAGCAAGTTGTCGTCTCATATGTGGCTGGGCACCGAAGGTGTTTTCGGCGTTGCCCTGGGTGTCTCAACCAGCTTCGTATTCCTGTTCGTTCTCTTCGGGGCGTTACTGGAACGGGCCGGGGCAGGTAACTACTTCATCAAGGTTGCCTATGCCATGCTGGGCCACATGCGTGGCGGGCCTGCGAAAGCCGCTGTGGTGTCCAGTGGTTTGAGTGGTGTCATTTCCGGTTCATCCATTGCCAATGTGGTCACAACCGGCACTTTCACCATTCCGCTGATGAAGCGGGTCGGCTTCCCGGCTACCAAGGCAGGTGCGGTTGAGGTGGCAGCCTCCACTAACGGCCAGCTGACCCCGCCAATTATGGGCGCCGCGGCTTTCCTGATGGTTGAATACGTGGGGATTTCCTATCTGGAGGTCATCAAGCATGCGATATTGCCGGCATTGATCTCTTATGTGGCGTTGATTTACATCGTTCATCTGGAGGCTTGCAAGCTGAAGATGAAAGGAATCGAACGCCCCAATCGTCCGACACTGGCTCAGCGCATGCTGAACTGGGTTGTGATTCTGATTGGCCTCAGTGCACTTACCTTCGTGGTCTACTACGGTATTGGCTGGCTCAAGGTTGTGCTTGGCGAGTCTGCGGTGTGGGTTCTCAGCCCTCTTCTGCTTTTTGTCTACATCGGCTTGGTCTGGTATTCAACCCGCTTCCCGGAGCTGGAGCAGGACGATCCTGAGGCTGCAATGGATACGCTTCCGGACGTTGGGCCTACGGTGAAGACCGGTTTATATTTCCTGCTGCCGGTGGTCGTACTGGTCTGGTGCCTGACGGTTGAGCGCTTTTCACCTCAGTTGTCAGCGTTCTGGGCCACGGTGTTCATGATTTTCATCGTCATAACCCAGCAGCCGCTCAAGGCTTTTTTTCGCGAGAAAGGCGACTTCCTGGCGGAAACAAAAACCGGTTTCCTCGACCTGATGCATTCTTTGGTGACAGGGGCGCGGAACATGGTGGGTATTGGCGTAGCAACAGCCACCGCCGGTATTGTTGTTGGTACTGTGACCCTCACCGGTGTTGGCCTGGTAATGACCCAGTTTGTGGAGTTCATTTCGGGCGGCAACCTGCTACTGATGCTGATTTTTACCGCCCTTATCAGTCTGATTCTCGGCATGGGGCTGCCCACAACGGCTAACTACATTGTAGTTTCCACGTTGATGGCACCGGTGATCGTCACTCTCGGTGCCCAGAACGGACTGTTGGTGCCACTCATTGCGGTGCATCTGTTTGTGTTCTACTTCGGCATTCTGGCGGATGATACGCCGCCCGTGGGGCTGGCCGCCTACGCGGCGGCTGCCATTTCGGGTGCTGATCCGATACGAACGGGGATCCAGGGTTTTACCTATGATATCCGCACGGCCATTCTTCCATTCATGTTCATCTTCAACACCCAGTTGTTGCTGATCGGTCTTACTGGCTGGCTGGATCTGCTGATCACGATAGCCAGTGCGGTAACGGCCATGTTGGTGTTCTCGGCGGCCACTCAGGGATACTGGTTTACCAAGAGCTATAAATGGGAATCGGCGCTGTTACTGCTGATCACCTTCACCCTGTTCCGTCCCGGATACTGGTGGGATATGGTGTATCCGGCGACCGAGGATCGGCCCGGCACTGACATTGTCGAGCTCGTTGAGAACGTGCCGGCTGACGGTTCCCTTGTTGTTCAGGCCTCTGGTATGGCGCTGGATGGAGATGAAGTGTCGACCTATCTCAGTTTGCCACTCCCGGAAGCCGACACCCCCGAGCAGAGGCTTATGGAGGCAGGCCTGGAGCTCTCCCGTGATGGTGAGCAGATGGTGGTGGATTTCGTAGGCTTTGGCAGCCCTGCGGAAGACGCCGGGATCAGCTTTGGCTGGACCATTGATGCCGTTCAGGTCGAGAATGAGCGTCCACCAAAAGAACTGATGTTCATTCCGGCTCTGATTCTTCTGGGACTTGTGGCCTTCGGTCAATTGCGGCGGCGAACGCCGGAAGAGGCCAGTGCTTACGGCTGATTGCCACATGCGGAAACCCGGCATTAACCTGCCGGGTTTTTTTCTGTTAAACTCCTGCCCGCAACGGTCCGCGGTTTGTGTCGCGGCCAACCGTCAACAAGTGGTCTTTGGTACGGATCACCTCTGGGACTCAAGGAGCTAACTATGCCAGTAGTAACCCTGCCTGATGGCAGTCACCGCAGTTTTGCCGAATCTGTAACCGTTCACGATGTTGCCGCAGACATCGGGGCCGGTCTTGCCAAGGCCGCTATCGCCGGCCGTGTTAACGGCAAGCTGGTTGATACCAGCTACCCCATTGATGAAGACGTCGATCTCGCCATTGTTACGGAGCGGGATGAAGACGGCGTTGATATTATCCGCCACTCCACGGCCCACCTGCTGGCAATGGCTGTGAAGGAACTGTTTCCTGCCGCCCAGGTCACGATTGGCCCGGTTGTGGATAACGGGTTCTATTACGATTTCAAGTTCGATCGGCCGTTTACCAATGAAGACCTGGGCCGGATTGAAAAGCGGATGGAAGAACTGTCGAAGCAGGATATTCCGGTTTCCCGATCAGTGATGTCCCGGGACGAAGCGGTGCGCCTGTTTGATGAGATGGGCGAAGAGTACAAAGTCCGCATCATTGAAGACATTCCCGGTGAGGAAGATTTATCGTTTTACCGCCAGGGTGACTTTATCGACCTGTGCCGTGGCCCCCACGTGCCCAGCACTGGCAAGCTGAAGGCGTTCAAGCTGACCAAGGTGGCCGGGGCCTACTGGCGCGGTGACACCAGCAACGAACAGCTGCAGCGTGTGTATGGTACCGCCTGGGGCAACAAGAAAGACCTGAAGGCCTATCTCCATCGCCTGGAAGAGGCAGAGAAGCGGGACCACCGCAAGATCGGCAAAAAGCTGAGCCTTTTCCACATGCAGGAAGAAGCACCAGGCATGGTGTTCTGGCATCCGGATGGCTGGTCCCTGTACCAGGAAATCGAGCAGTACATGCGCCGCAAGCAGCACGAGCACGGCTACCAGGAAATCAAGACGCCGCAGGTAGTCTCCCGGTCGTTGTGGGAAAAGTCCGGGCACTGGGACAAGTTCAAGGACGACATGTTTACCACGGAGTCCGAGAAGCACGATTACGCCATCAAGCCCATGAACTGCCCGTGTCACGTCCAGGTGTTCAATCAGGGCCTGAAGAGCTACAAGGATCTGCCTCTGAGGCTGGCGGAATTCGGCTCCTGCCACCGCAACGAGGCGTCTGGTGCTTTGCACGGCCTGATGCGGGTACGCGGGTTTACGCAGGACGACGCCCACATTTTTTGCGAAGAAGATGCGATTCAGCAGGAAGTCTCGGCATTTATTGAAATGCTTCACGAGATCTACAAAGATTTTGGCTTCACCGAAATTCTCTATAAGCTTTCAACCCGGCCGGAAAAGCGGGTAGGGTCTGATGAAGTCTGGGATAAGGCGGAAGCAGCCCTGGAAGAGGCTCTGAATCGCGAAGGCGTTGACTGGGAGCTGTTGCCGGGCGAAGGCGCCTTTTATGGCCCAAAAATCGAGTTTTCCCTGAAAGACTGCATCGGTCGGGTATGGCAGTGTGGTACCATTCAGGTCGATTTTTCCATGCCGGGACGCCTGGGTGCGCAATACGTTGCAGACAACTCAGAGCGTAAGACTCCTGTTATGTTGCACAGGGCCGTTCTGGGCTCTTTCGAACGGTTTATCGGGATCCTGATCGAAGAATACGAGGGTGCTTTCCCGACCTGGCTGGCCCCAACGCAGATTGCGGTGCTGAATATTACCGACAATCAGCGTGATTATTGCCAGAATCTCGCAAAAAAATGGGATTCCCTTGGCTATAGGGTTAATGCCGACTTGAGAAACGAGAAGATCGGCTTTAAAATCCGCGAGCATACTATCAACAAAGTCCCTTTCCTTGTTGTTGTCGGTGACAAAGAAGTCGAGAACAACGCCGTTGCGGTGAGAACCCGTAAAGGCGAAGATTTAGGGACTTTATCGCTGGAAGCGTTTGAGCAGCTGATGGCTGACGAAATCAAACGCAAAGGCAGAACCAAAACGGAGATCTGATTATTAAACAGCGAGCGAATCGGGGTGGGCGTACACCAAAAGCGCCGATCAATGAGAATATTGACGCAACGGAAGTCCGTCTGATCGATGCCGAAGGCAATCAGGTCGGTGTCGTATCGATCGAAGATGCACTCAAGCAGGCCGAAGAAGCGTCTCTTGACCTGGTTCAGGTTACGGATTCCGATCCGATCGTCTGTAAGATAATGGACTACGGCAAGAAAATCTTCGATGAGAAGAAGGCCAAGGCTGCTGCGAAGAAAAAGCAGAAGCAGACCCAGGTCAAAGAGCTTAAGTTCCGACCAGGAACTGAAGAAGGGGATTATCAGGTCAAACTACGCAACCTGGTACGTTTCCTTGAAAACGGGGACCGCGGCAAACTCACTATTCGCTTCCGTGGGCGTGAGATGGCACACCAGGAAATCGGTATGAAGCTCATGAACAGGATAGAAGCGGATATTGAAGAGATTGCCCAGGTAGAACAGCGGCCGAAAATGGAAGGCCGCCAGATGACCATGGTTGTGGCTCCCCGCAAGAAGAAGTGAACCTGATCCGGTGAGATCCCCCGCGGTCGCGGGGGATTTGTCGTTCAGGGGCACATTGATATCACTTAAAAACAGAATGCGGAGTTTTAAAAATGCCCAAGATGAAAACCAAAAGCGGGGCCACCAAGCGGTTCAAGAAAACCGCCACTGGCTTCAAGCACAAGCAGTCCTTCACCAGTCATATCTTGACCAAGAAGAGCCCCAAGCGTAAGCGTCAGCTCCGCGGTACCAAGCTGATTGCCAAGGCCGATGTGGCTTCCATCAAGCGTATGACGGCGTGCTGATTCAGCCGCTAACCATTCCTGCAAAGGTTTAAAGGTAGAAGGATTAAAGTATGGCTCGTGTAAAACGTGGCGTGGTAGCACGTCGTCGTCACAAGAAGATCATGAATCAGGCCAAGGGTTACTACGGAGCGCGTAGTCGCGTCTATCGTGTAGCCAAGCAGGCGGTGATCAAGGCCGGTCAATATGCTTACCGTGACCGCCGCAATCGCAAGCGTTCATTCCGTGCACTGTGGATCGCCCGTATCAATGCTGGCGCCCGTGCCAACGGTCTGTCCTACAGCCGTCTGATTGCAGGCCTGAAAAAGGCTAATGTTGAGATCGATCGCAAAGTTCTGGCCGACCTGGCCATGAATGAGCAGCAGGCGTTTACTGCTGTAGTTGAGAAGGCAAAAGCGTCTCTGTGATCGCTTAGCTCTTTCATCGGTTACCGATCGATTCAGGCGTCTCCATGGGTTCATGAAGACGCCTTCTGATAGGGGAAGGGCGCGCTCTTCCCCTATTTTTGTTTAAAGCGATTCCATTTCTGGATTGGAGCAGGGTCAATGGAAAACCTGGATCAACTCGTTCAGGACGGTCTGGCGGCAGTCGACAGCGCAGACAGCTTGCAGGCGCTGGACCAGATTCGTGTTGAATACCTTGGCAAGAAGGGTGTCATCACCCAACAGGCAAAGACGCTGGGCAAGCTCTCCGCAGAGGAACGCCCCGCTGCCGGCCAGAAGATCAACGAAGCCAAGGGCCAGGTGGAGCAGGCCATCAACGCCCGCCGGACGGACCTCGAGCGAGCCGCCATTGAGCAGAAACTGGCGAGTGAATCCATTGACGTAACACTGCCCGGCCGCGGCCAGGACCTTGGTGGATTGCATCCGGTTACCAGAACCTTGCAGCGTATCGAACAGTTCTTCTCCCGCGCCGGCTATACCGTTGAGCAGGGGCCGGAAATCGAAGACGATTATCACAACTTCGAAGCTCTGAATATTCCGGGGCACCATCCCGCTCGTGCCATGCACGACACCTTCTATTTTAATCCGGGCACCTTGCTGCGTACTCACACCTCTCCGGTACAGATTCGCACCATGGAGGATGGCAAACCGCCGTTCCGTATGATTTGCCCCGGGCGGGTTTACCGCTGCGACTCCGACATGACCCACACCCCGATGTTCCATCAGGTGGAAGGGCTGCTGGTTGAGAAAGATGTCAGCTTCGCCGATCTGAAGAGCACCGTTGAGGAATTCCTGCGGGTGTTCTTCGAGCGGGATCTGGAAGTGCGTTTCCGCCCCTCTTACTTCCCGTTTACCGAGCCGTCCGCGGAAGTGGATATCGAGTGGGGCCGTGAAGAGGACGGTAGCATCAAGTGGCTGGAAGTGATGGGCTGCGGCATGGTTCATCCTAAAGTATTCGAGCATTGCGGTATCGACGCCGAGGAGTACCGTGGCTTTGCGTTCGGGCTCGGCGTCGAGCGTCTTGCCATGCTTCGCTATGGCGTGAGTGACCTGCGTATGTTCTTCGAGAACGACCTCCGCTTTTTGCGGCAGTTCCGTTGAGCGCATCATCAGGGCAATCGAATTAACAGGCAAAACCGCACCAGGACAAGGCAGATACCATGAAATTCAGTGAGCAGTGGCTACGGGAATGGGTCAATCCGGCGAATGACACCCAGGCATTGATGGACCAGATCACCATGGCAGGTCTGGAAGTTGACGGATTCGAGCCGGTAGCCGGCAAGTTCAGTGGCATTGTGGTGGGTGAAGTCGTCTCCGTATCGCCCCATCCGGATGCGGACAAGCTCAGGGTCTGTCAGGTTAATGATGGGAACCAGACGGTACAGGTGGTTTGTGGTGCTCCTAATGTCCGGAATGGCCTCAAAGTGCCCTTCGCCGTAGTAGGCGCAGTGTTGCCGGGTGACTTCAAGATAAAGAAAGCAAAGCTTCGTGGCCAGCCATCCGAAGGCATGTTGTGTTCGGAAGCCGAACTGGGCCTGTCGGAAAACCATGATGGTTTGATGGAGTTGCCGGAAGATGCCCCGGTAGGTCGGGAGCTTGCTGATTATCTCAGGCTGAACGACGTTACGATTGATGTCGACCTGACACCTAACCGCAGTGACTGCCTTTCCATCAAAGGCATCGCACGCGAAGTCGGTGTATTGAACAGCCTGGTGGTTGAAGGACCGGAGATCGCACCTGTTGAAGCGGTGCACCCGGAGGTGCCTGAGATTGTTGTAAGGGCGCCCGAGGGCTGCCCCAGGTACCTGGGGCGGATTCTGCGTAACGTGGACCTGAGTGTGGAATCTCCGCTGTGGATGCAGGAGAAGCTGCGTCGGTCCGGCATTCGCTCCATCGATGCCGCCGTGGATGTGACCAATTATGTAATGCTTGAGCTGGGTCAGCCTCTGCATGCGTTTGATCGTAACGAAATCGAAGGTGGTATTGTTGTCCGCATGGCAAAACCGGGCGAAAAACTGGTACTGCTTGATGGACAGGAAGTGGAGTTAACCGTCGATACGCTGGTTATTGCCGATCACGCCAAACCCATT
Source organism: Marinobacter denitrificans (assembly GCF_008795955.1). Classification (GTDB taxonomy): domain Bacteria; phylum Pseudomonadota; class Gammaproteobacteria; order Pseudomonadales; family Oleiphilaceae; genus Marinobacter; species Marinobacter denitrificans. The sequence goes on along the minus strand of NZ_VMHN01000004.1, from coordinate 169,970 downwards.
GCCATTGCCGGGGTGATGGGGGGAGAGCATTCGGGCGTCAGCGAAAACACCCGGGACCTGATCCTGGAAGCCGCGTACTTCGATCCCATTACCCTGGCCGGCAAGGCTCGCCATTATGGCCTTCATACTGACGCCTCACACCGCTTTGAGCGGGGTGTGGACTATGAGCTTGCCCGTGACGCCATGGAGCGTGCCACAGCATTGTTGATGTCGATCGTCGGCGGTGAGCCCGGCGAAATTATCGAAGTGGCAAGTAAGCAGGACCTTCCGGAAGATCGAACGGTAGACCTTCGCGAGCAACGTGTTACCGATGTATTGGGGCTGGAAATCGACCGGACCACGGTTGAGGAAATCCTGACGCGGCTTGGGCTTCATATCGATAAGCTCCTGAAAAATGGTTGGCGGGTGCACGTTCCCAGCTTCCGCCCGGATATCAGTATCGAAGAAGACCTGATTGAAGAAATTGGTCGAATTTTCGGGTACAACAATCTGCCCGTGACAGAGCCGACCGGGTCTCTCGGTCTGCGGCCCCAGAAAGAAGCGGTTCGGCCGGTGTCTGCTATCCAGGATTACTTTGTCTCCTGCGGGTATCAGGAGGCGATCACCTACAGCTTTGTGGACCCGAAGGTCCAGAACCTGGTTGATCCGGAGCGGGACGGCATCGCTCTGGCGAACCCGATTTCCGCTGATCTGTCGGTTATGCGCACAACCCTGTGGAGCGGATTGCTGAAAACAGTGGTACACAACCAGAATCGGCAGCAACCTCGCATCCGGCTGTTCGAAACCGGCCTCAGGTTTGTAAAAGAGGGCGACCGGATCGATCAGCAGCCCATGCTCGCAGGTGTGGTCGTTGGCAACCAGTTTCCCGAGAACTGGGCCAACGGTCGCAGAAATGCCGATTTCTTTGATGTAAAAGGAGAAATGGAGAGCCTTTTCCGACTTCTTGGAATCGAAGTGCAGTTTCTTGCCAGCCAGCACCCGGCCTTGCATCCAGGCCAGACAGCGGAATTGCTGCGGGACGGCGAACATGTAGGCTGGCTGGGCACGTTGCACCCACAAGTTCAGAAAAAACTGGAACTTAATGGCACGATTCTGATGTTTGAGCTATTCTTGAATTCGATCGTTTCGGGATATGTACCTAATTTCAAAGATATTTCAAAATTCCCTGAAGTTCGGCGAGATTTGGCTATCATTATCGGAAGCGATGTGGGGTTTGCAGACGTTGAGCGTGTGGCTAAAAAGCACGCGGGCGAGCACCTCACAGCGTTGCGTGCGTTTGATGTCTATGAAGGTGAAAGCCTGGGCGAAGGTAATCGCAGCCTTGCCCTCAGCCTGTTCTGGCAGCATCCTGAGCGCACACTAAATGAAGAAGAGGTGCATTCACTCTTCAACGGTGTCATTGAGGCATTGCAGGAAGAGTTGGGGGCAACACTGAGGAGTTAACAGATGGCGGCTTTGACGAAAGCGGAAATGGCGGAGCGCTTGTACGAAGAATTGGGGCTCAACAAACGCGAAGCCAAGGAAATGGTAGAAGCTTTTTTCGACGAAATCAGGGGCGCTCTCAGCCATAATGAACAGGTCAAACTGTCCGGATTCGGCAACTTTGACCTGCGCGACAAGAAGCAGCGGCCGGGACGGAACCCGAAGACTGGTGAGGAAATCCCAATCAGTGCACGGCGTGTTGTTACGTTTCGCCCGGGACAAAAACTAAAACAGAAAGTAGAAGCGTATGCTGGAACCCAGTCATAACAACGAATTACCCACGATACCGGGTAAGCGATACTTTACCATTGGTGAGGTTGCCGAACTCTGCGCGGTAAAGGCGCACGTTCTCAGGTATTGGGAACAGGAGTTTCCACAACTGTCGCCGGTCAAGCGCCGTGGTAATCGCCGCTATTATCAGCGTGCCGACGTTATTACCATTCGTCAAATTCGGAGCCTGCTTTACGACCAGGGTTATACCATCGGCGGTGCGAAGCAGAAGCTCAGCAGCCATGAGGTTAAAGACGATACCTCTCAGTACAAGCAGTTGATTCGTCAAATGATTACCGAACTCGAAGAAGTTCTGGACGTGCTGAACGCGCCGATGCGCTGACTCAAAACAGTGGCTGAGATTAAACCGAAGGTACGCCTTCGGTTTTTTTATGTCTTGTGAATATTCAGTAATAGGCCTTGTTCCCATTAACGGATTGGATGAAAGTAGCTTGCTATATGGGACTGAGGTTGAAAGACGCAGTTCTCTGGCTTGTTAGCGATCACTGTTGTAGCTAGTTGCCTGAGAGCGATTGCTTGTTTGGCTGGAAATCTCACTAGCAAACCAACACGGACTGGAACTATGACCGCCGAGATTACCCCTGCTCCACTGATTGTCGGTATTGCCGCGTCGGCCGGCGGCCTTGATGCGCTCAAACAACTGCTCAAACAACTGGATGCCTCAGCAGCGCTGTCTCTCATCATCGCCCAACACCTGTCGCCGGATCATGAGAGCATGCTGACCAAGCTTTTGTCGCGGGAGACAAAGCTCAAGGTGCGGAGCGCGACGGACGGTGCGCCGGTTGAGGTTGGCACTGCGTACGTGATCCCTCCTGGCCATAATGCCACGGTTCAGAACCACCGGGTCAGACTGACTGTCACCGAGCAACACGGCGTGCCCAAGCCGTCGGCAAACGAGTTGTTTGTATCGCTGGCTGAAGCCTATGCCACCCGCGCGGTTGGCGTTGTGCTTTCGGGTACCGGCAGTGATGGCGCGCAGGGGTGTCGGGTCATAAAAGCGTATGAAGGGTTCACTTTTGCACAGGACCCGGCGGAAGCGAAATATGATGGCATGCCGAGAGCAGCCATTGAGACCGCCTGTGTCGATAGAGTGCTGACGGTAAACGATATCGCCAGGCAAGTGGTGAGATTGGCCACACAAACGGGGTTACCTGCAGAACAGTTGGAACGGGGCGGCAAAAACGAGGCACTGGCGGGCATTCTGGATATGCTCTCCAAAGAAACCGGCGTTGATTTTACCGAGTACAAGGAAAACACTTTGCAGCGCCGAATACAGCGTCGTATGGTCGCTACCGATACGTCAAGCTGGCTGGAGTACGAGACGTTCGTCAGGGCGCACCCGGCTGAGTTGCAACACCTCTATCAGGATCTGCTGATTTCCGTCACGGCTTTCTTTCGAGATGGTGAAGCGTTCGAGAAACTGGGGCAGACTCTCAAGAACATTGTTGAGCAAAAACGGCCAGGTGATGAAATCCGCATCTGGGTGGCAGGCTGTGCGACCGGGGAAGAGGCGTACTCGATTGCAATGCTTCTGCACGAGACCCTGGGAACGGATATTTTTGATTACAACGTTCAGATTTTCGCTACCGATATCGATATACCGGCACTCACCATAGCCCGGCGCGGGCGCTACGAGACAGTGTCGGTCAAGTACCTGTCCGAAGACCGGCTCAAGAAGTACTTTACCCCCGCCAGTGATGGCTGCCAGGTCAAGAAGCACGTTCGTGAGATGGTGACTTTCGCGCGTCAGAATCTGGTCGGCGATCCCGCGTTTCTGCGTATGGATCTGGTGAGTTGCAGAAACGTTCTTATTTATATGAAGGCGGAACTCCAGAAGCAGATCCAGGCTACGTTCCATTACGCTCTGCGCCCCGGAGGTTATCTGTTTCTGGGCAAATCAGAATCCCTGCCGGGCAGTGAGCTGTTCGAAAATTCCTCAATCGATAGCCGGGTACTGATTCGTAACGATGCCGTTGGCAGCGAGATCTACCGCCGTTACAAGCTAAGTAACCGGGCCGTGCACACACGCCCTCCTATTGCGGAGGAAAACTCGGGCAACAGCTATGAGACCCTGGGCGACAAGGTGAACCGGGCCATCTCGAGGCACGTTTTGAAAAATGCGTTCGTGGTCGACGACGCCATGGATATCAAGTTTATCTACGGTGATCTTCGAGAAATCACCAAGATAAGCAAGGGCAAGGCAAGCCTGAACCTGCAGAATATTGTCCACGGCAATCTTCAATTGGAGCTGAAGAGCCTGCTATTCAAGGCGCGTAAAGACGGTTCGGTGCAGAAATCCCGGCCGATCGCCCACGAGGGGCATCTTTTCCACTTTGAAGCGATCCCGCTATCGGAGCAGGGTGAGCAGGAATTCCTGTATCTGGTTCGCTATGACATCACGACCATTAAAGGCGATACCCCGCCGATTCCGGTGGAGCAGGCCGATGATCAGGTGGAGCAGCTGCAGTTTGAGCTGACCGGCATGAGAGAGCACCTGCAGACGGTGATCGAGGAGCTGGAAACCTCCAACGAGGAGCTGCAGGCGGTGAATGAAGAGCTGCAGTCCGCCAACGAGGAGCTGCACTCTACCAATGAGGAGCTGGAAACCTCCAACGAGGAACTGCAGTCGACCAATCAGGAACTGACCACGGTCAATCAGGAAATCCAGGTCAAGGCGAGCGAAATTGCCGCGCTGAACGCGGATCTGAGCAATCTGCAGCGAAGCTTGCCACATCCGCTGCTGGCGTTGGACGCCGAACTCAAAGTTGCGCATTTCAACCCGGCGGCGAAGGAGATTTTTGCGATTGGCGAGGAAAGCGCTGGACAACCGGTGGAGCAGTTGGAGCCCAAGCTGGAGTTGCCAAACCTGAAACTGTTGATCGAGCGGGCTTTTAAAAGTCAGCGAGCGGAGTTTGTGCAGATCAAGGGAATTGCCCGCAGCTTCGAGCTTTCCGTGAACAGCTATCGTGACGTGAACGGCGAGCTAGGCGGCGTCATTCTGCTGTTCTGGGACAACACTGAATTGTTGAGAATTTATGATTCTCTACAGCAGGCGCTGCGCGACAACTCCCTACAGGCCCGCGCCATGGAGGCTGCTGATCAGGGCATTATCATCGTCGATGCCCAGTCCGGAGACATGCCCATCATGTACGTCAACCGGGCGTTTACAGAAATGACGGGCTATGCCCGCGAAGAGGCGCTGGGGCGGAACTGCCGGTTTCTGCAGGGGCCTGACACCGATCCCGGAACCGTCGATTCAATCAGATCCTCCATCAAAGCCCAGGGAGCCTGCAAGGAGTTGATCCTCAATTACAGAAAGGACGGTACGCCGTTCTGGAATCGGCTTAGCGTGGCGCCGGTGACTAGCGAGGGCCAGCTGACCCACTACCTCGGTATCCAGAGCGATGTCTCTGATATGGTGTATCGGCAGAAACAGATGGCCCTGGCCGAAGCGGTTTTCAACAATACCCACGAGAAAATCGCGGTGTTTGATGATAAAAAGCAACTGGTGTTCCTCAACCGGGCATTGTCGGATTCACTGATGCCGGCGTCTGAATCCGCCCTCTTTGACATCGATAGCTTTTTCCGCCCCACCGACAAGGATCTTTCGCTGGATACAATCTGGCAAATGGCAGAGCGCGATGGTAAATGGCGCGGGGAGCTTCTGTTCGTGAACGCCGGCTCCATCGAACCACACTATGTGTCGGTAAGCCCGCTCTATGATGATCTGGACGGATCGGTGCGCTGGGTTTTCGTATGCAACGACATAGCCGAACTCAAGGTGCGGGAGGAAGAGCTCCACGAGATGGCGATGTTCGACGAACTGACAGGGCTGCCTAATCGCTTGCATTTCAACGACCACTTGACCGATACGGTGCTGCGGCATGCTCGTGCTGGCACTCGCTTCGCCTTGCTGTTTCTGGATATCGATAAGTTCAAGCGGATCAATGATTCTCTGGGCCACGCGGTAGGAGACTCCATCCTCAAACATTTTGCTAGCACCCTGCAGCTGCTGATTCGTGATTGTGACTTCTTTGCGCGGATGAGCGGGGATGAGTTTGTGGTGATCATGGAAGAGCTGGAGGAGACAGAGGGTGCCCAGGCGTTTGCTACCCGTATCCTGGAGAGCCTGAAGAATCCGATCGAGATTGCCGGCGAGAAGCTATTCATCTCCTCAAGCATTGGTATCGCGATATATCCGGAGGACGGGGAGCAACAGGACATTCTGCTCCGTAATGCAGACATTGCAATGTACCGGGCGAAGCAGACTGGGCGGGCGAAGTTCAGTTTTGTTGATCCGGGGCGTAGTGATGAAATGCTGGAACAGCTTCGGCTTGAGTATGAGCTGAAAACCACGCTTCAAAATGGAATCGACAATGGGCTTCATCTCGTTTTCCAGCCATATTTCCGGAATGGGGATCCTGGGCAGTTGTTGGGTGTTGAGGCGTTGATTCGTTGGAATCACCCGGAACTTGGTGAATTGGGACCGGGACCTATCCTCAAGGCGGCTGAAATTGCTCATCTGCAGGAGAGCCTGGATTGCTGGGTACTGACCCGGGCCATTGAACAACGAAACGCCTGGGTCAGTGTGGACGAGCGGATGAAAAATGTGCAAATCTCCATAAACATCCATCCCCAAAACCTCTCAAAGCTCCACGACCCCCAGTATGGGATACATAGAATTCTGAACGAGTTCGACGATATCAGCTGGTTGACTGTGGAAGTGACGGAGGAAGCCCTGCTCGTGCGTACCGAGGAGCTTGATGAATCACTCGCGTACCTTACATCCAAATCCGTCCAGCTGGCGATAGATGACTTCGGTGCGGGTTATTCCAATTTCAGTTACCTGACCGAAATTTGCTACGTCTCGAAAGTAAAGCTGGATGGGAAGCTCTTCAAGGAAGTGGAGTGCAATTCCGATAAACAGGAAAAAATGTCAGCGCTGATCCATATGCTGAAATCCATGGGCTTTGAAACGGTTGCGGAAGGTATCGAAACCGAGGAAGCGCACAGGGTTCTCAATCAGATGTCCTGTAGTACTCTGCAGGGCTACTATCTGGGCAGGCCGGTGCAAGAAGCGGCAATCCGGGAAATGACAGCCTCAAGCTACTCGGATTTGCCGGCCTGAAAAGAATAAAGCCCGGGCTTCTCGGTAGGTGAGTGAATATATCGTAAGCGTTCAGTTCTTGAAATCGGAAACGTACCGATTAATCTTTTCACATTGCTATCCCGAAAAGGCACTTGATGATTTAACCGACCATTACCTGAGGAGTTGAAAATCCGCCTGAGGCTTATTCACTGACACCAGGCGGGGATCAACAGCGTAGGGACTCGTGAAATCTCAGAATACGGAACGCGCAGGTTTTGTTTTATTTTTTCTGGCGACTGCCTTTCTTGCCTTTGTGGGTGGGGCAGTTGTTGTTCTGTCCGAGGTCTTCCCTTACCAGTATTTTGATGATGCCTACAAGGCAGCCTTGGCGTTGAGGCAGCAGAGTTCGGTAGATGACCCCTATACCCAGACCGATCTCTGGCGCGATGCCCGCACCGACGAGCGTGGCGTCACGATCAAAAAGACCGATGCCGTATACGAGGGGCTGACCCTCTACACTTCCGGGGATGGCGCTTACGCCAATCTGATCGACATGGACGGTAATATCGTTCATCGCTGGTCGCTGCCGTACAGCAAGGTCTGGGACAAATCGCCTCGCGGTGCAGAACCCCGTTCGGACGACCTGATGTTCTGGGACAAGGTGCGGATGCTGCCCAACGGTGATCTGCTTGCCATCTACAACGCCGCCAATGACTCGCCCTGGGGTTACGGCATGGTCAAGATTAACCGTGACTCGCAATTGCTATGGGGCTACCACGCCCATACCCATCATGACCTGGATATCACCCCGGATGGGCGAGTCATCACCCTGACAAACGCGTATATCGACGAGCCTGTTGAGGCCTTCCCCGACCTGGAGCTCCCCTGGCTGGACGATTTTGTGGTTGAACTCGATGGCGAGAGCGGCGAGGAGGTGAGCAAAATCTCGCTGCTGGAAGCGTTTTTGAATTCACCGTATCGCGAATTGGTCTATGCGATACCCCGCTTTGCTCTCGCTGATCCGTTGCACGCCAACAGTGTACAGTTTATCGATGAGCGTACGGCCAGGGCGTTCGAGCCTGCTCGTGATAACCCTGAACAGGTGATGGTGACATTTCGCCACCCCGGTGCAATCGGACTGATCGATCTACAGAGCGGTGAGATGACATGGGCGCAGCACGGGCCCTGGTTGGGCCAGCACTACGGCCGCGCCCTACAGAATGGCAACTTTATGCTCTTTGACAACTATGGTAATTTCAAAGAAAAGAATGATAGCCGGGTGCTGGAGGTAGACCCTCGGAGTAATGCTATTGTCTGGAGTTATACAGGGGACAACGATCATCCGTTCAAGAGTGGTTTACGCAGTTCTGCGGAAGCGCTCCCCAATGGCAACCGCCTGATCACCGAATCGGATGGCGGGCGGTTGTTCGAAGTCAACCGGGCTGGTGAAATCGTTTGGGAGTTCATCAATCCGGTCCGCGGAGGGGAAGGGGAGCAGTTCATTCCCGTCGTCTCGGCAGGACAACGCATCGCTCTGGGAGATATCGACGAAGACTTTCGTGAAAGTCTCGATACGACCAGGAGGTAATTGCCATGAGGCGCCAAGTTGATCGCTACGGTCTTCCTTTCTCCACGGTGATAGTTATTACCGCACTCACCCTTCCCGTTGTCGCCCAGGCCTATGTCGGCCCAGGGGCAGGCCTGAGTCTTCTGGCGGCGCTCTGGGGGCTCGTTGTCGCCATCGGAGTTGCGGTCATCTTCTTCATAATGTGGCCCATAAAACGTATGCGGCGGCGTAAAGCTGCGGAGCAGGCCGCTGCGTCCCAGGCCTCGTCCGAGCAGGCTCACGATGCTGCCCCGTCGCCGGTCGAGCAGACTACCGACGCCGGGATGGCGCCAGCCGATGAGAGCAAGTCCCCACCACCGGGGAGCTGATCGTACGGCATGGGGATCCTTGACCTGCCTGCTCCTTTGTTTGCGTCGCTGGATCAGTTCATGGCCATCGGACTACTTGCCACTGTTCGCCTGGTCATCTGGGGCGTGATTGGCGGGGTAGTGACGATGGGGCTATACAGACTGTTTTCGCCGCAGGCGAAGATAGGCCGCGCCAAACGTGCTGCCAGGGCTGCACGGCGGCGCCTGTATGAGTTCGACGGGGAGTTCGCCGACGCTGGCCCCCTGCTTCGTGACCAGTTTGTTGCAGCGTTCAAGCATATTGCCCTGGTGGTGCCCGCCACATTGCTTGCCATGTTCCCCCTGCTCGCATTGCTGGTGTGGCTTGACGCCACTTATGGTCAGGGGAGTGCGTCCTACCTGCCGGTCGGGCCGGAGTGGGCGCGCTCATGGATGATGGTGTTTTTCCCTGTGATGATGCTCGTTTCTTTACTCATCTATCGATGGGCGCGCATAGAATGAAAGCTTCTTCAGCACAGGATTCCCGTAGCGAGGCAGGATCCGACCCCGGATTTACCGTACCAACGTGGATGCATGTCCTGGGCGGGTGGATACACCGCCACCCCGACGCCTGGATCAGGCTCGGTAATCTTGAAACCCGTGTCTTGCAGGAGGCCATCGCCGATATCAAGGTTGAGAAGCCGGTCTATGTCGCGGGGCTGGCCCGCTCAGGGACCACAGTTCTGCTGGAGCGGCTGGCCGAGCATCCGCAAGTGGCTACGCACCGCTATGCGGATTTTCCGCCATTGCTGACGCCATACTGGTGGAACCGCTGGCTGTCGCTGGTACCGCATTCCCGGGAGACGGCGCAGGAGCGTGCCCATAAGGATGGTATTGCCATTACCTCGCAAAGCCCCGAGGCCTTCGAAGAAATGCTGTGGATGGCGTTTTTTGCTGACATTCACGACCCTGCCCGGTGCGAAGTTTTTGACCGCCAGGCATCGCATCCGGCGTTCGAAGGCTTCTATGACGAGCACATACGCAAGCTGCTGGCCATACGCCGGCGTCAGCGTTACGTTGCCAAGGGCAACTACAACCTTGTACGCCTGGGCTATCTGCACAAACTATACCCCGACGCCCGATTCGTGGTGGCGATACGTGATCCGGTCTGGCACATCGCATCGTTGATGAAACAGCAAAGACTCTTCGCCACCGGTGAGGCCAAACAGCCTCGTGCGCTTGAACACATGCGCAGGGTTGGCCACTTCGAATTCGGTCTTGACCGGCGAGCTATCAATGTCGGTGATGATGCCATGACGGCCAGGATTACCAGCTTATGGAATACCGGACAGGAAGTTGAGGGCTGGGCGCTTTACTGGGCCGACCTCTATCGCCACGTGGCAGATGTGCTTGATACCGACCCGGCGCTGGGTGAGGCCTGTCTGGTGGTGCACTACGAGGATCTGTGCAATCGGCCCGAGGAGATGTTGATTCGGTTGCATGAGCACTGCGAGCTGCCCATAAGGCCCGAGGCCATCAAGGAAGCGGCCAAAGGGCTCCGAGCCCCCACATACTACCGCCCAAAGTTCAACGAGGGGGAACTCTCTCTTATCCGGGAGATTACTTATCCCGTTGCAGCGCGTTTTGGCCGTCCTGCTAACCGGACAGGTGCAGAAACAGCAAAGCCCGGGCCTTTCGGCCCGGGCTTTGTGTAGGGAAATCTGGTCGGGACGGTAGGATTTGAACCTACGACCCCTTGCACCCCATGCAAGTGCGCTACCAAGCTGCGCTACGCCCCGAAACTGCCATTGGCCAAAGAAACTTGAGATAAATCTCAGTGGCTTAGCGGGAGCGAAGTCTACACCAGCCTCTGCAAAAAATAAACATCCTTTCGGCATTTACCAGGGTATTTCTATTGCAGCTTGGTTTCCCTGAGCTCACGGATAAATTGCGGTGGGCTAAAACTGTGGGCGGAGGCTTCCGGCCAGTATATATCGAAGACCCTCTCACCGGTCTTGCCTTTGAGAAGGGCGCCCGATTCCAGAAACGGATAGATCTCCATATAGGAGTGAATGTCTGTTCTGGAAGTGCGGCGAATGATGTGCTCCGGGCCCAGCTCCGAAGGGTGCCTGAGGCCGGACGCTGCGAGCAGGTTCTTTAACGCTTCCAGGGTATTTCTGTGGTAGTTGTATACCCGCTGACTTTTGTCCCGCACGTCGAGTTTTTTACTGCGTCTGGGGTCCTGGGTGGCCACGCCGCTGGGGCACTTTCCGGTGTGACAGTTCAGAGCCTGAATGCACCCCAATGAAAACATATAGCCGCGCGCCGCGTTGCACCAGTCTGCACCCAGCGCCAGGGTTCTGGCGATGTTGAAGGCCGAGGTGATCTTGCCGGCAGCGCCTATGGCAATGTCTTCCCGCAGGTGGGTGCCAACCAGCGTGTTATGAACCAGCAGCAAGGCCTCTTTCATGGGGGTTCCCAATCGGTTGATAAACTCCAGAGGAGCTGCTCCCGTGCCTCCTTCGCCCCCATCGACAACAATAAAGTCCGGCTTCTTACCTGTTTCAAGCATTGCCTTGACGATGGCAAACCATTCCCAGGGATGGCCTATAGCCAGTTTGAAACCCACTGGCTTGCCGCCTGACAGCTCACGCAGTCGTTCCAGAAACTCCAGTAGTTCAATAGGGGTCGAGAATGCTGAATGACTGGCGGGGGAGATCACCTCTTCACCGGGTTTGACACCCCGTGCCTCGGCTATTTCCGGGGTGACTTTTTCGCCGGGAAGAATGCCGCCGTGCCCGGGCTTCGCACCTTGAGATAGTTTCACCTCTATCATTTTCACCTGGTCCGTTGTGGCATTACGGACAAACATTTCTTCATTGAACGTTCCATCCTCGTGGCGACACCCGAAATAGCCGGACCCGATCTCCCATACCAGATCCCCTCCGGGTTCGCGATGATAACGGGAGATTGAGCCTTCCCCTGTATCGTGATAGAAACCGCCCATTTTCGCGCCGGTATTAAGGCTCAGAATGGCGTTGGCAGATAGGGAGCCGAAGCTCATGGCCGAGATGTTGAACACGCTGGCGTTGTAGGGCTTGTCGCAGTGTTTGCCGATCACAATACGAAAATCGGAACTTGAAAGTTGTGCTGGCCGCAACGAATGATTGATCCACTCGAAACCCTCGTTATACATACTTAGCTGCGAGCCAAGAGGGCGCTTGTCGAGAATGTCCTTGGCCCGTTGGTAGACGATGGTGCGCTGTTCCCGGGAAAAAGGGCGCTCCTCGGTGTCCGACTGTATAAAGTACTGACGTATTTCGGGGCCAATGGATTCGAGGAAATACCGAATATGAGCAAGGATCGGGTAATTGCGACTGATTGTGCGCTTGCGCTGTAGCAGGTCCCAGGTGCCAAGTACGGTCAGGGCGCCGAAAACAAGCGGAAGCACTATGAACCAACCCTCTAGCAGGACACCAGCCAGCAGGGAAATCAGAAAGCCCGCCAGGCTCAGTATATAGGCAGTGTAGCGGAAGGGGATGGTTCGGGTTTTTGCCATTGGATCCTCTGAATGGATATGCGTCAGGTTTGCCGGATGATATCAGGCTTCATCCTGAAGGTACGTGCCTCCCGGTAACATTGGTTCAGTTGATTTCCCCCGGCCTTATAAATATTGGTCTAAGCTTGGATTTAGGGCGTAAATACGCGCTCTTTGATGTTTTGAACTCAAAGCAATAAGATGCCGGCCTTGTAACGTTTGCATCCGATAATTCAAAAGATTTACTCAAACAGGAGGCTCAAAACGTGGGCGACGTTGTTAAAGACGAATACTCAACGGATTACGTCGCGGGCCAGGATAATATAAATCCTTTTGGCCTCGATCTGCACGCGCCAGTATTCCCGATCACAGCAATACTGGTGGTAGCGTTTGTTATAGGCACGCTGATCTTCCCGGCAGAAGCAAAAGAGCTTCTTGACGGTGCGAAATGGTGGACAATCGCACAATTTGACTGGTTTTTCCTGCTTAGCGCCAACATCTTTGTGGTTGTCTCCCTTGCGCTGATTTTCCTGCCTGTTGGCAAGATCCGTATTGGCGGTATGGATGCCAAACCGGACTTCTCAACGATGTCCTGGTTTGCGATGCTCTTCGCGGCAGGCATGGGTATCGGCCTCATGTTCTGGGCAGTAGCAGAGCCGGTCGCCTATTATACCGGCTGGTATGAGACGCCATTGGGTGTGGAAGCCAACACGCCAGAGGCTGCCAAAATGGCGATGGGTGCCACTATGTATCACTGGGGGCTTCACCCCTGGGCCATCTACGCGATTGTGGCGCTCTCACTGGCATTCTTTGCTTACAACAAGAATATGCCTCTGACCATCCGGTCCGCCTTTTTCCCGCTGCTTAAAGACCGCGTCTGGGGTTGGCCGGGACACATCATCGATATCCTGGCGGTGGTTGCCACCATTTTCGGCCTGGCTACCTCCCTTGGTTTCGGCGCCCAGCAGGCGGCGTCCGGCCTCGACTACCTGTTCGGGATTTCGTCCGGTATTAACGTACAGATGGCGATTATCACCGGTGTAACGGCAGTAGCACTGGTATCGGTTTTGCGCGGCCTTGATGGAGGGGTAAAACTCCTTAGTAACTTCAACATGTCGCTGGCGGCAATCCTGCTGTTTTTCATTATCTTTGCCGGCCCCACAATGACGATATTCGAGACGCTCTGGGTAACTTCCTCCAGTTATGTGGGCAATGTCCTGCAATTGAGCAACCCGTTTGGCCGCGATGACGAGGCGTGGTTCCATGGTTGGACCGTATTCTATTGGGCGTGGTGGATCTCCTGGTCACCGTTCGTGGGCATGTTTATCGCGAGGGTCTCCAGAGGCCGGACGGTTCGTGAGTTTGTAACCGCAGTGCTGATTGTTCCTACGGTGATCACCGTGGTCTGGATGAGCTCTTTTGGTGGCTCTGCACTGGAGCAGATACAGGAAGGCATTGGTGCTCTTGCTGCCGACGGCCTGACCGAAGTTCCCCTGGCCATGTTCCAGATGTTCGCCAACCTGCCGTTCGTTGCGATTACCTCCTTCGTTGGTATTGTGCTGGTACTGGTATTCTTCGTGACCTCTTCTGACTCAGGCTCGCTGGTGATCGACAGCATCACGGCTGGTGGTAAAACCGATGCTCCGACCGCTCAGCGTGTATTCTGGGTAGTCATGGAAGGTGCCATTGCCGCAGCACTGATCTTCGGCGGTGGCGACGATGCACTGGGTGCGATCCAGGCGGTGGCAATAACCGCGGGTCTACCGTTTACAGCGATATTGCTGGTAATGACATGGGGGCTGTTGAAGGGGCTTAACCATGAGCGCAGGTTACTGCTTGCCGAGGGCAAGCTCTGATCCGAGCGCACAAAAAAACGGGGCCCGTGGGGCCCCGTTTTTTTGTCTGAAAACCCGCCTTCAGATTTTGGAAGTGAAGGTTTCCATGGCGAAGGCAGCCCTGTCTTCCGGCGTAAAATGCGGCTTGCGAAGGGCTTCAATTTCCCTGAGGCGAGGCAAAAGACCACGGCCATTAGCCATCTGAATCGCCAGGCCGGGGCGCGCATTCAATTCCAGGAGCAGTGGGCCCTGATTAACATCGACCACCAGGTCAACGCCCATGTATCCGAGCCCCGTGGCCTCGTAGCATCGGGAAGCCATCACCAGCATTTCCCGCCAGTCTGCAATAGCAATGTTTTCAAGTGCCAGCCCCGTATCAGGGTGTAATGTGATAGGGCGGTTGAATTGCACCGCATTCAGGCTGTGCCCATTAGCGATGTTCAAGCCTACTCCTACAGCGCCCTGATGCAGGTTGGCTTTGCCATCGGAAGCCTTTGTGGCCAGTCTCAGCATCGCCATTACCGGGTAACCCTGAAAAACCACAATGCGAATGTCAGGTACACCCTGGAAAGAGTATCTGGCAAGCTCCGGAATGGACTCCACCAGATCTTCCACGATGGCAACGTCTGGTGATCCTGCCAGTGAATAGAGGCCGGCAAGGATATTGGACAGGTGCCGTTCAAGATAGGAGGCAGGTACCCGGGCGCCGGAGGCCTTGATGTATTCGTCTCCGTCCCGCCCGGTTATCACGGTAATACCCTTGCCGCCGGACCCCTTGGCAGGCTTGATGGCAAAACCTTTCAGGTCTTCGGCCATCTGCCGGAAATGGGAAATCTCATGTTGCTGGCGTACAACCTGGAGTAGCCGGGGAGTGCGAACACCGTATTCGGCCACCACCAGTTTGGTTTTGAGCTTGTTATCCACCAGCGGGTAGGACACGCGACTGTTGTACCGGGCAATGTAGTCTACATTGCGCCGATTCATGTTCAGCATCCCCAGCTGATTGAGCTTGAAGGGCGAAATCCAGTCCATCAGTCGTAAGCCTTCATGGGGTGAAACCGGCGCAGCTCAGATAACTTGTAGCCCGTGTATTGCCCCATCAACAGGATCAGTCCCAACACAACAAAGTGCAACTCGGGGAAATTAAACGTCAGATGTTCTGCCAGGGGAGCACTCATCAGGAGGAACGCGCACACTGCCACAAACAGACTTCCTGCACCTTGCACAAAGACCTCACGGGCGCCTTCTTCCTCCCAGAGAATAGACATGCGTTCGATGGTCCAGGCAATGATCACCATGGGAAAGAAAGTCACCGTCATGCCGGTATTAAAGCCCATCTGATAACCGACAATACTCAGCCCGGCGGTGATGAAGATCACCAGGATAATGAGTGCTGATATTCGGGACACCAGTAGCAGGTTAAGGCTGGAAAGATAGCCACGCATCAGCAGGCCGATGGCTACTACGGAGACAAAGGCAATAAGTCCCGGAATCAGTGTCGTCTGCACAAAAGCCACGGCGATCAGGATCGGCATGAAAGTGCCTGAAGTTTTTATGCCCACTACGATGCGCATAAAGGCAACCACAAGAGCCCCAAGTGGGAGCAACAGAAGCATTCTGAACATGCCCTGTTCTTCTATCGGCAACTGGTAGAGGCTGAGGAAGCCGAGACCATTTTCGGCGGACTGGGACTGGGCCAGTTGCAAGGCCGGTATGGTTTGCCGCAGCATGGAAAAGCTCACTTCCGAGTCATCCCCGCCTACCAGATCCAGCAGGGAAGTGGCCGCCTGGCGCCAGAGCAACACGTTTTCCGGAAGCCCCTGTTCGGCGGTACGGGGATTAAAGGTGAGCCACCTGTCGCCGTCGTAGATCTGAAGGAACGGCCGCAGCTGTTGCCGTCGCCGTGCGTCTTCAAGGGCCAGTCCATCCGCAGTGCGAGCGGGAATGCCGGCGTGGTTGAGCATCCGGTTAAGCAGATCAATGTAGTTGTCGTCTGCAACCAGCAGGGTTGTATTCTGCGTGTTGCTATCTGGCTGAAGCAGCTTGATCAGTTCCCGGGTCATGCTCTCCGGGGTGCTTGACCGGGCTGCGGCCTGTTGCAGCAACTCCTCCACTGCGGTTGCCTGGGGTTCCTCCCAGAAAACCGGTTCGGGTTTGGGGCGGCGCCTGGGCTCGCCTGGTTGCATCCGCTCGTCAGGCACCAGTTGAACCTTGAAATACAGGGTCTGAGGGCCGTTGATATCGCGCTTGGACCATTCAGCGCGACGTTCACCGGTATCCTCGACAATGGAAAAGCCATAGCCTGGGGAGGCGGCCTGTTCGGAAATAATCCGAAAGCCGGGGGGCTGATCCGGAATATTCATGCTGGCAAGCACCGGCTCACCGGTACCCGTAAAATCAATTCTCGCCTCTACCATCCACACCGGCTTCTGCTCGCCGGTAAACCAGGGAATGCCTAGCTCTACATGGCGCCAGACGGCGATAGAGATTCCTGCAACAATCAGCAGGAGTATGGCAAAGAAAAACGGTATACGGGATCGGGACGTCACGACTCATCCCCATTATCTTCTGCAGGTACGGATTCGGGCAGTTCCGTGGCGAACTCCTTGCCAACATCAATCAGCATAACGTCTCTCAGTATGTTGCGCCCGACCAGCACGCTATGGCTAAGATGCTCGCGGTTTGTCAGGGTGAATTCCGCCTGTTGTCGGTGATTGCCGATCATGAACTGCAGTTCCACCACCACGCGCCTTTCTGATTCGTCTGTACTGGACTGGATGATTTTGACTCGGCGGGAAATTTCCCGCTCGACGGTGACAAACTCATCGTCAGTACCGGGCGTTGGCACGTCGAACCGAACCCAGTTATTGCCATCCCTTTCGAAACGGGTAATGTTCCTGGCGTCAATTGAAGAGGTTTCTGCCCCGCTGTCGATGCGCGCATCGTAAACCAGGCCGGGGCCGGCGAGATAAAACTTCTCCACTTCGCCAACGATCACCTTGCCCTTGAGTCTGTCGGCGCGGCCATCGTCATCATTGGTGGTGCATACCGGGGCTTTTGGCTGGGGCGGGCATGCGGGCTTTTCCACCTGCTCTGTGATCGTTTTGAGAATGGTCTGGGTGGATTCTTCGTTAAGGCGAGTCAGCTCCTGAAACCGGTCGCTGGTGCGGTCTTCAAGGCTGATGATGTGATCACTCTGGTTGACAATCGACGAGTTCAACGCGCCGAGATCTTCCCTTTCCACCATCAAGTAGCGATCTGCGGTACAACCGGAAACTAAAAAAAGAAAAACGGCAGCCGCCGCCAGTTTTCCGAAATCTGAACGCATAAGAAACATCCGAAGCCTCTGAATCCGCGGCGTGAATTCTATAATTCCGGAATGCCGCAATGGAAGTCGTTGCCCTTTTGGGGGCAAGCTGTCTTATTCACAGGACGGAAGTATACAACAACATGACAGTTGTGAGGGTTTACAGTTCATTAACGGCGGAATTATCTGTTTCAGAGTGTCCTGGACAGGAAGTGGTTCTCAGCGAGCACTTCCTCCGAGCGCAGATATTCCTGAACAATCGGGGAGCAGTTGAGGTAGAAAAGCAGCAGTTCTCTCTGAACGTCTTGGTCCTGAATGCGCGAGGCGAAGTGGATAAGGTCGCGTATCGACTCGTCCCCTTGGTTCTGGAATGTCTTGCCGTAGCGCCCCTTGAGGATGCCGGTCAGTCGTTCCAGATGAAATTCCCCGGTGTGTGTCATGTGAGGCAGTATGCGGAACTCATCCCGACCGCCTTGCGACCGACAGCCGTTTTGCGCTTCCGGCCAACTGGCTGGAGCCAATTCCGATCCCAGTTTTCTCCAGAGCTCTTTAAGCATGTTGAATTCCTGTCCTTTATACTGCCCAGGGATTTCGGTGCCCTGACTTCCGTTTTAGATGATATTACGCACCGAGTCCATAGGCGGATGCATCAGGTTGAAATATTTGCCAATCAGTCGATGGATGACTGAGTAACGCCAAGTATCCGACGGGGCGAGGCATCAAAAGGTTCCGCGATTACGGTAAACTGTTGCTGCATTTTCATTTTCCAGTAATCAGTCAAGGAGATCAGGGTGCCCGAGGCCGTTGTTGCTGCTATGGAAAACCAGCCGGAAACTGTTGTATTTGCGGGCATCCTGGGCCTTGTCCTTTCTCTGTTGGTGTTCCTGTTGGTGAGGGGGAATCGTGCTGCTGAAAGCTGGCGTCAACGCGCTGCCTTGCTCGACAGTCAGGTAGCCGGGCTGGAGTCCGAAAGCCGGGCGAGATTGGCGCGTATTGAGCAGCTGGAAGCGGAGCGCACCTCACAGCAACAGCGGGCGGATGAGCTGTCAAGAGAGCTCAGTGACGCAAAGGTTGCCCTGAGAGAGCAGGAAGTCACCCTTGATAAAGAACGCCGTGCCACCACGGAAAAGCTGGAACTGCTGGAGCGCAATCGCGATTCGCTGAAGCAGGAGTTTGAGAACCTTGCCAATCGCATCTTCGAACAGAAAAGTGAGCGCTTCAGCCAGCAGACCCGCACCAGTATTGATACTCTGCTGAATCCGTTCCGGGACCAACTGCAGGATTTCCGCAAGCGGGTGGAAGATGTCTACACCAGCGAGACCCGTGATCGCCAGGCATTGAGAAGCGAGATCAAATCCCTTCAGGAACTTAATCGCCAGATCACCGAAGAGGCCTCGAATCTCACCCGGGCGCTCAAAGGGGACAAGAAGATCCAGGGCAACTGGGGCGAACTCATTCTTGAACGGGTGCTGGAGCGCTCCGGCTTGCGTAAGGGCGTCGAGTATGAAACCCAGGGCAGTTACCGTGGCGACGACAACCAGCTGCTACGACCGGACGTGATTGTTCACCTGCCCGACAGCCGTAATCTGGTGGTGGACTCCAAGGTGTCACTGCTGGCCTACCAACAATGGGCAACGGAAGAAGATGACGCCGCCAGGGAAGAAGCGCTGAAGCAGCACGTTGAAGCTGTACGCAATCACATTCGCACCCTGAGCGAGAAGGACTATAGCCAGCTGCACGGCTTACATTCGCCAGATTTCGTGTTTCTGTTCATGCCCATAGAGCCAGCATTTGTGGCTGCTTTTCAGCAGGACGAGAACCTATTCGCAGAAGCCTTTGAGCGAAAGATTATTGTGGTTACACCCACCACGCTGCTGGCCACATTACGCACTATCGAGAATATCTGGCGATATGAGCGTCAGAGCCAGAATGCACGGCGGATTGCAGACAGGGCCAGCGCGGTTTACGACAAGCTACGGATATTTGTTGAAGCCATGGAAAAGCTTGGCAGTCAGTTGCATACGGCCCAGGGCACCTATGATTCGGCAATGAACACCCTGACCCGGGGCCGCGGGAACCTGATCTCCCAGGCCAATCGCTTTGTGGAGCTGGGCGTTCGTGTTAAAAAAGAACTCCCGAAAGCGATTATGGATCAGGCGGAAGTGGATGCCGATGAAGATACGGCCCGAGATAACCAGCAGGAGTAGATGAAATGGTGAAGAGAACCCGAGTCGGGCGCAGTTCAGTTTGTGGCATTGTGTTGGCATCGCTACTGATGACCGGTCAGGTTGCTGCACTGGAGCCTGAGCATGAAATTCGCCGCCTGATGTTGGCCACCGAAGAGGCCGTTACCGGAGAAAACTGGGGCGAAGCTGGCGAATACCTGAACCGTCTGCAGCAACTCGAAGGGGAGAAGCCGGCGGATTATTTCTACTTTCGTGGCCGGGTGATGCTGGAAGCCGGCCATTTCAACGAGTCGCGGGCGGCGCTGGAAAAATACGTCAGCCAGGCCGGTGCCGAAGGCAAGCATTACAATGACGCCCTCAAACTGATCACCAATGTCGAAAAAGCCCGCAAGAAGGAGGGCGCGCGGGCCAGCCAGAACAGTCAGAACAAGAGCGAGCCCGTTGCGATTATCGAACCGGCGGGCGATGAGTCGCTGACCAAGCTGAAGCAACTCTACCTGGCAGAGTCGGATGCCGAGGCTCTGGTTATTCACGCCAACACCCTGCTCGAAGGGGTTGGATGGAGATCAGACCAGCGAATCGTAAGGCTCGATCGACCCGCTGACATTACCTACAAGCTCGACAGACGCAACGATGTCATCAGTATCCAGGAATCCCGGCGTGAGGAAGACAGCCGGGTGGTGAAAACCACCGAGTCGCTGGGTGTTTTCGGGGTTAATCCGCAGATCGAGTGGAATTGCGAGAGCGCCACGGCCAGTTGCTGGATCTACGACCCGAGGGATGGTTCCCGGTTGATGAAGCTGAGCCAGGATCGCGAAAAGGCTGAAGAAATCGCCCGCACACTGGGGCGCCTGATAAAGACCATGCAGGGTGTCGGTCAGCCCCGCAGCTGACCCCGTTCACCCTCGCGGTACGCTCCGGGGGTGACGCCTGTCCATTTCTTGAAGGCCCTGTGGAAGGTGGAAGGCTCAGTAAACCCTACCCGGAAGGCAATGTCGTTGATGGGCAGATCCGGTCGCGACAGGTAATAGATAGCCATGTCGCGCCTGAGCAGATCCTTGATCTCCTGAAACGATGTATTCTCCTGCTTCAGGCGCCGCCGCAGAGTCTGGGGACTGGTGTGGAGTTCTGCGGCAATCCACTCGAAATCAGGCAGCGAACGGGTAAAGTCCCTTCCGATCAGTGCGCGGATTCGACCGGTGAAGGTGTTGCTTTCATCCGGGCGCGACAACAGGTCCGCCGGTGACGTTTTCAGGAACTGGCGCATTTCGGATTTGTCGCGAATCACCGGTGCCTGCAAAAATCGTTTGTCGAACATCAGGGCTGTCTCACCGGCTTCAAACGCCAGCGGGCAATGAAAAATGTGCCGGTACTCGTCGCCATGGGGAGGGCGGGGGTAGCTGAACTCCGCTTTGAGCAAATCTACTGGTTGGCCGATCAGCCAACTGCCAAGCCGATGCCAGATGACCAGAATGCTTTCCCGGAAGAAGTGCATCGGGTCGTGGATGTCGCCTTCAATCACCGTTACCAGCCGAGCGGATTTTTCATCTGTTTCCAGTTCCATGGCGACCATGGGTTCGAACAGGCGGCAGAAATCGAATGCCTGCCGGTAAACCGCTTCCAGGTTGGGGCAGTCGATAACCAGTGCGCACATGGTGGCAAAGGTGCCGGTCCGGCAGCGCCTGGGGCCCAGCCCCATGAATTCATCTTCCATGACATTCCAGGTAGCCTGCATCAACTTGCTGTACTGGGTGCTGCTTACCCGTGCCATCTCAATCTTCAGCAAGTCTGGTGAAATCCCGGCATCTCTGAGGATTGTGCGGGTGTCCAGGCCGGCCTGCTCGGCGCCAATCAGAGCTGCCTCTACGAAGTGTCTGGAAACAGTGAGTTCCGACATGTCATCCTTTATCCTTATTTGAATGAAGCCCATCATAAAACCCCCCGGTTACAATGCAACCATTGCGCCTTGCCGGAACTGGAAGAAATGGTCAACAGGAATGGCGGAACCGGCAGTTGGCCCGGTGGGGAAAACAGGGCAGCATCAGAACAGCCTCAATAACCGATAAAGGAGTTGCACATGCCCGGCCCGTTAAGCCAACTCAAGGTACTGGATTTCAGCACACTGCTGCCCGGACCCTACGCCACCATGTTGCTGGCGGATATGGGTGCTGATGTGTTGCGCGTGGAGGCACCGGGCAGGCTCGACCTGACCCGGGTTATGCCTCCGCTGGAGGACGGCGTGAGCACAGCCCATACCTTTCTGAACCGGGGCAAACGCTCCCTGGGCCTGGATCTCAAAAAAGCGGGCAGTGCGGATGTCGTCAAACGGCTGGTAAAGGATTACGACGTTGTGATCGAACAGTTTCGGCCGGGCGTGATGGACAGGCTCGGCATTGGTTACGACTCCCTGAAAACCATCAACCCTGACCTTATCTACTGTGCTATCACCGGCTATGGCCAGACTGGCCCGTATAAAGACCGTGCCGGACACGACATCAATTACCTGTCCCTTGCTGGGGTGTCCAGCCACTGCGGCCGCAAGGAGAGTGGTCCGCCACCGATGGGCATCCAGATAGCCGATGTGGCAGGGGGCTCACACCACGCGGTAATGGGTATCCTGGCGGCGGTGGTTCACCGGCAGCAAACTGGCGAAGGGCAGTACATTGATATCAGCATGACCGACGCCGCGTTCGCCATGAATGGTATGGCAGGGGCAGCCGCCCTGGCAGGAGGCCAGGAACAGTACCCGGAGAGCACATTGCTTAACGGCGGCACCTTTTACGACTACTACCAGACCAGTGATGGCCGCTGGATATCCGTTGGCAGCCTGGAACCCCAGTTCTCCGCCCGGCTGTGCGATGCTCTGGATATCCCCGAGATGAAAAGCTTTGCGCTTAGCCAGAACCCGGAGCATCAGCAGACAATTCGTGAGGCTTTGAAAACTGCCTTCGCCCAGAAAACCCTGGCAGAGTGGGAAGAGGTATTTGCTGGCCAGGATGCCTGTGTAGAGCCGGTACTGACGATTACCGAGGCTGCCGATCATCCCCAGATGAAAGCCCGCAACATGGTTATCGAAGTGGCAAAAGAGAATGGTGGAACCCAGAAGCAGATCGGCCACCCCATCAAGTTCAGTGCGACGCCCTGTAACTCCCGCTACATTGGGCGCACCCTGGGCGCGGACAACGACGAGTTCTGAGGGTCCTCATCACTGGCTCCTGCAGGTGCAGGGGCCAGTTTCACGTTGTTGCGGCCATCGTCTTTGGCTGCGTATAACGCCTGATCTGCCCGAAGCAGGGTGTCATCCGTGCTTTCTTCGCGATGGTATTCTGCGACACCAATAGATACCGTTACCCGGAAATCTTCCGCGATGGCGGGAAACGTCAGTGCTTCAATAGCTTCTCGCACCCGTTCAGCCTTGATGCGGGCACCCTCCAGTGGTGTCTGGGGCAGCACCAACAAAAACTCCTCTCCTCCATACCGACCAAAGCAGTCGATCGCCCTCAGTCCGTCAGCAACCGAACGAGCAACGGCCTGCAGGATGGCATCACCGACCTGATGTCCGTACGTATCGTTCACCTCCTTGAAGTGATCAATATCCATCAGGCATAAGGAGAACGAGCCCGGTATGCGGCTGTAGCGATTACACTCCTCAGTAATCACCTCGAACAGCCGGCGACGATTATAGACGCCCGTCAGAGCGTCTACATTCACCAGCTCCTGGATCTGCTCCATGGCCTCCCCCAGTTCCAGATTGCGCTGACGAAGCTTGCCACGAAGCCCGCTGATAAAACCGCCAATGATGGTGATCTCCGCCATCACAAGCGCAAAGGCTACTGTCTGCAGAATATCCAGTTCGCTATTGAGAACCTCTGGCCGATAGGCCCACAAGCCCAGGTGGAGCAAGCCGTAAAGCGCAAAAAACCACACCCCCACCACAATGAACTGGCGCGTAGTAAGTGCCAGAATGCCAAACAGCATGGGTACGACGGCAATCAGCAGGAAAATAGCCCGGGCCTGGCCCGCATCCAGAAACGCCATCACCCAGATAGGGGGAAGCAGCGACACAATCATCTGTGCGGATGTCATGCTCGGGTCCTGGAACTTAAGGTTTTGTCCGGTACGAATCAGCCACCAGAAGGTAGCGTTGATCAGTGAGGCGAACACCAGAAATCCTGCGGCAACGCCCAAAGAAATCATGCCTTGCACCCAGCAGTACACTACGATACTGAAAGTGACCATGTAGGACCCGAAAGACATTCCCAGGCGCCGCATGCGGAGTTTTTGGTCGCGTTCTGCGACCTCTGCCGGGGAGTGGGTGGCATTCGTGGCGGACGTTTGGTTCATAGGCTGCTTGTTTTTATATTGGTAGTCGGCTTAATGAGTACTGATCAAATAGTGACATGCTGTTTAACAAGGATATGTGAAACAAATCATAGTGCCATGATAACAAGAAGTGAATCCCAAATCAGACCTTAGCAGTGGCGGAGTTTGTCTGCTAATTTGTGATAGTGAGTCACTTTTGGCTCGCTCATAACAACCACAATGGACAAACCAACTATGACATTGCTTCGCAAACTTTTCAGGAGCGCTGATAGAGGCGCATTGAAAGCTGCTGGAGTAGCGCTGGCCAGCAGCTTTCTGATTACAGGATGTTCCGACGGTAGCAGCTCTTCAGGTTCCGGCAGCACAGTGAACGAACAGCTTTTCCCGGCGGATGGAAAATTTGAGGCAACCATAAGGAGAACGACAAACGGAGTTCCGCATATCAAGGCGGACAATCTTGCCTCTGCGGCCTTTGGGCATGGGTATGCGCAGGCGCAGGATAATGTGTGTTATCTGGCGGAAGCCATTGTTAAGGCTAGAAGCGAGCGGGCCAAGTACTTCGGCCCAGGCCCGGATACGCCGTTTGGTGTGGGGCTCAATATCGTTAATGACTTTAGCTATAAGGCTCAGAAGATCTACAGCGGTGCCGAACTCGAGTTTCCAGCGCTGACAGATGAAAGTCGTGCACTGATTGAGGGCTTCACTGAGGGTTATAACCGTTACGTGACTGAAACAGACCCCAGCGATCTTCCAGCGGAGTGCCGGGACCAGGATTGGGTGAGGTCTATAACGCCCGTTGATCTGTTGGCCCACTACCGGGTCGTTGGCCAGTTTGCCAGTGGGGCACAATTTGCAACGGGAGCTGTGTTCCTGGCCGTACCTCCCGGGAAAAGCCCGGCACCGGAGGCAGTATCTACTATTACAGATACTGAAAAGTTCGAGCAATTGCGTAATGACGTTGTTGCAACGGCAAAGTCTGGCGCAAAATCAGTTCAGGATTTTAGCGACACAGGACTTGCGAGTAACGCTTGGGGACTCGGGAAGACAATGACCGAACAGGGACGAGGTGCGCTTTTGGCAAACCCGCATTTCCCTTACACTGGTCACCGACGCCTATATGAGGTGCAGATGACAGTACCGGGCTACCTGAATGTTCATGGAGCGGGATTACTGGGTACTGCAATACCACTCATAAACTTCAACAAAAACCTCGCTTGGTCGCACACGGTAACCACGAGCCGGAGATTTACCTGGTATGAGTTAACCCTGAAAACCGGGGAAGACCTTACCTATCTTAAAGATGGTAAAGAGAGACCGATTGAAACAGAGACATACCAGATAGAGGTAGCAATGCCTGGCATGTCTGAGCCGCTGGTCCTTGAGCGGGACTTCTATTTTTCCGAATATGGGCCGATGATTGCGGCTAATGCAGTTGACGATGAGTTGCCCGCTTGGGGCGGCAGTGGGGCATTGAATCCCGGCGGAACAGTGGCAATGACTTACCGTGATGCCAATGCCAATTCCGGCGGCTTGTTGGATACCTGGCTACAAATGAGTCTGGCGACAAACCTTTCCGAATTTAAGGATGTTTTCAGAAACTGCGGCTCTACGCTTTGGACGAATACTACTTATGCTGACGATCAGGGCAATGCCTTCTATATTGATAGCAGCTCGGTACCCAATCTCTCAGACAAGGCTATTGCTCTTGTAAATTTCCGACGATTCGGAAGTGCGGCGTACGCCGGGCTATTTGATCAGGGAGTAACACTTCTTGACGGTAGCAAGTCTATTGAAGACTGGGTTGAAACCTCGTGTGGTGGCCTTACGCCGTATGAGGATAAGCCTAAACTCGTCCGTACCGACTGGGTTCAGAATTCGAACAGCAGTCATTGGGCGACAAATCCTGATGAGTTTCTGACGGGCTACTCACCGCTGTTCGGGGAAGAAAGAGCTCCGATCAATGCTCGTACCCGGCTGGGGATCAAGATGCTTCAGAACCCGCTCGAGCCTGGCGTTCCCTCAGCTCCGAACCCTGCTGGGCAGGATGGCAAGTTCAATGCAGAGGAACTTTTGGAAGTCATCTGGAACAACAGGTCGTGGTACGCAGAACAGTTCCTTCCTGAGCTGCGGGAGCGTTGTGATGCCATCGGCGCTACTACTGTGAATGGACAGGATCTTTCATCCTGGTGTCAGTCGCTGGAAAACTGGGATGGTCTCTACAACCGCGATAGCGTTGGTGCCCATATCTTCAGGGTTTTCATGGCAAACTATCTTGAAGACGTGGATAGTGATCTGACACAACCGTTCAACCCTACCGATCCGGTTGGCACTCCCGCCACTCCGTCCGAAGACAACGCAGGCACTCCAAGCGATACCATGCTTCTGGCACTGTCGGCAGGTGTTGATGCGCTGGTGTCACAGGGTATTGCGCCCACAGACGCATTGGGTGACCTGCAGTTCTATCGCGCATCGGGCGGTGTGGTGCCGGGCTCTGGTGGCACGCCGGTCTTCCAGACCAGTGAAATCCCCTGGCATGGGGGCGATGGCAATATTGATGGTGCATTTAACGCGATTGGTGTCGTGAGTGACCAATTTGCGGAGGATACCCGCTTCCCCCGGATTGCCCCGTCTACTATCCCCAATACAGCCGGCCTTTCTGACGGAAGTAACGGTATAGACGGTTGGTTAATGGCAAGGGGTACGAGCTGGCACTTTGGCTTGGAATTCACTGACAACGGCCCCGAGGCCTATGGCCTTGTCAGTTATTCTCAGTCGACCGATACCATGTCGCCCTACTTCAGTGACCAGAGTGAGGACTATTCCAATAAGAAGCACCGGAAGCTTCTGTTCACTGAGGAGGAGATCGAAGCTAACCTGCTTCCTCAGGGTGAGACGGTGATATCTCAGTAGTTGATAGGCTGATATCGAAAATCTGCTAACTATTGGTGCAGTAAGGCCGGCGATGCTGAATCGCCGGCCTTTTTGTATCTGTTTGTAGGTGGCGAGGCGTTGGGAAGTCGAGAATGGGTGGGGCGAATCAATGGTTAGCCCATAAAAAAAAGCCCCGGAAGTCCGGGGCTTTCATGTTTCAGGTCAAGTTATTGATCTTGATCCAGTGCGCTCTCCAGGGTATCGCTCTCACCCAGTACTGAAAGGTTCGCAGCGTCTTCCGGGTTCGGGCCGGTCGTCATCAGGACGGGTGCTCCAGCAATGGCCAGTATGGTCTGACGCACCATCTCGGAGAATGCCGGGATAGTATTAGAGCCGCCCGGGCACTGCAGGTCATCTGGGTCGGCCGGTGTGGCCGGACCAACGAAGGTACCGTGGTTGGCGTCTGCGCATGGGTTTGCGCCTGCGAAGAACGATGCAGCTGGCAATGCACCTTCGCCTGCTGCTGAGCCTGTTTGCACGAGGCTGAGGCCAGCGCCGTCTGCGAGGGTGCCTCCGCCAGCGCCAAGATCAATCAGGGCCATCAGCGGTTCTGTCGATGCTAAAGGAGCAGAGAACGCTTGCCCCAATGGGTTGACGTTTGCTTCATTGGGCACAGTAGAGTCGCCAATAACTTCACTGATAAGGATGTTGTTCGTGGTACCGCCAAGGGCTTCGGCGTAGTTAACCGGATCCGTTGCGTCTACAACTGACTGGAACACATACATGAAGCTCTCAAAGTTTGCAGAGCCCTGGTTTACGCCAGCAGCGGCCAACCCGCCAATGATTGGGGTTGAGAAAGCGGGAGAATTCTCTATCAACCGTGTTACCTGACCACCGGTATTATGCAGAACCACTGTATGGAGATCTGGGAATGCATAGCTGCTCAGGGGGGCGCCCGCTGACTGGTAGATTCCGTTCACAGTCGCATTCAGTGTTGGGTCGTTCGCCAGTGACGCAAACGTGGTACCCGAAATTCCTCCAAGGGAATGGCCCACAAAGTGCAGATCCAGGGGCGCAAGTTCGCCAATACTACCCAGTCCGTTGATGCCCATGGTTTGTACCGAGGCAGCGACGTTAAGAAGATCGACAACACCTTGACGAAGGTTGTCACGGTTGTTGAGCATATTGGAAGGGTTGATGAACAGGCTGCCTGATTCGACGTCTGTAAGGTCAGCAGAGACAGGCTGTTGCTGTTCATTGGCCGTGTAGTTGAAGTGACGCTCGCCAATGTAGTCTGCGTTAACCAGAGCGTTGAGCTGAGCGTTAAGTCCATCGTTTCCGGTGCCACCACTGTCAAGAATGGCATTAACTTCCGTGATGAGATCGCTGGACTCTGAAAGTGGCGTCAAGCCAGCAACACGCCCTGCAGTGTCGCCTGCAAGACCGTGGAGCGGTTGGTCAATTGCGATTACTACTTGACAGGATTGACTGGCGAGAAGTATTCCGGGAAGCATTGTTACACTGCGATCCACTGTAATGCCGTGTTGGAATATTGTCACACCGTCAGGTTCGCCAGTCACGGTGCAGTTATCATTGTCTGTAGTCGGGTGGAAAGCTACCACTGGAACTGTAGTAGTTGCCTTTTGTTCTGGAAACGGAAAGTAGCCGTTTACGTTGAGCGCGCCATCTATATCCCGAAGAAACTGGAAGGTTTCAACGCCGGGTTCCAGAGACTCGCTGATGCCATCTTCCAGACTGGTACTCCCTTCGAAGCTGCCAGTTGAGAGAGCAGCGCCGTCAGAGCCGGGAAGTGATTGGAAATAGGGCAGTGTGATAGCACCCTGTGAGACTTGAACCTGGCTAGCAGCAAGCACGATAGGATTGTTTGGGTTTTGGGCAGCCAATCCCTGAATGGTAGCCAGATCACTGGCGGATGTTGGCGTAGTGAAATATGAAGGCCGCGGCACCGGAAGGTGCAATGAGTCACCCACTTCAGCTGTGATAGCCGCTCCAATGTTTGTTGGAGTAGCAATTGCCTGAAGTTCGCCGAGTCTGGTGATAGCAGCAATTTCAGCGGCCGGCAGAGTGGTGATATCCAAATCTCCACTCTGAACAGCCTCTGCTTT
This sequence comes from Marinobacter denitrificans, assembly GCF_008795955.1. Lineage (GTDB taxonomy): Bacteria > Pseudomonadota > Gammaproteobacteria > Pseudomonadales > Oleiphilaceae > Marinobacter > Marinobacter denitrificans. Next base: position 141,029 of record NZ_VMHN01000004.1, on the reverse strand, counting down.
TTCGCCCAGCTCACCGAGTTTGGTCGTTAGCTCCGAAAAATTCAGAGTCGGGAAGTTATCACTAACCGCTTTCAGCTGTGCAGTAAAGCCCACCTTCTGGCCCAGTGACTCTCCAAACGCGGCAGGCGCCATCATGGCCCGCAACACATCCATGTCGGAGTTTGTTGTAAACGAATAAGACAGGGCCGATTCAGAACCGGTTCCCATTACATTCAGGAAGCCATTGCCCAGAGCATCCAGGCTTTGCAGCAATGTTTTTACATTGCCCAGTGCCGGATTACCCAGGGTGCCGTCAGCCAACGCAACATCCTGCACTGCTCGGGCGATCGGTTTACCGTTTGCGCCTTTGACGTCGTCACTAACAATGACCAGATATTTCTGGCCTTCCAGAAGCGGTTCAAGTGGTACAACGCGGATCGCGTTATTGGTGCCACCGTCGAGGCTGACGACGTCAGCACGGAAGTTAGGTTGCAGTTCTGGAGCGGTTTCGAACGGGTCCGCGGGATCTATTCCGCTCGGATTCGTATTTGGCAGCGCTCCAGGCGCGGACTCGATTGCTGCCGGAACCTTGAGTGGCACCAGGAAAACGGTGGCATTCGCCATGACCGAAGCGGGGTTTAGCTCCCCATCAAACTTGAGGCTGAACGCACCCGAAGTGGAGAAGCCGGAAAGCCTGTTAACAGCGTCGTCTGCGGGTGTGTCGCCTGTTGAGAGGCCAGTGAAATCGTAGTTGGCACTCTGGGTGGCGCCGAGCAACAGGATCAGGTCCGAGTTAATCGGGAACTGTGGTTCCTCCGCCAGAGGGTTCGGGTTATAAAGAGGGCGAACCAGGCTTCTGTCGATCGTCGTATCTTCAATATTATATTCAGGATTCGCATTACCGGACCCCGAACCGGCGCTATCAAAGCACCCTGTCAGTCCAAGGGAGGACGCCACAGCAAGACTTATTAGAGTTTTCTTGAACATGGGTGTGGAACCTTTTCCTGTTGTTGTGTCGTTATTTTCGGCAACTGACGGGGCCGGTCTGGTCCGGTAAACCCGTTGTCAGTGGCCTGTTCTGCTTATTCTGTTGTCTGAATTTCTGGCCAGCGCTCTGTGCCAATTTCTGTAACTCTGACTATAGCGACAGTAAGGCGACAGTTGATCGCTCTAAAGTGTGATTCTGACCATTGGGAGCCCACCCGCACAGTCGGAGTTCGGCTTCATTGAAAAATAGTTGGCCCTGAGACGTTTGTCGAGTCCTTCGGGGCGCAGGGCACCAGCCTAGTTGAAGTTTGAGAAGTCCGGCTTTCTTTTTTCCGTGAACGCTTTGATGGCTTCGGCATTCTCGGGGGATTTCAGGCGTTCGGCGAATAACTTGCCCTCGGCCAGCATGGTGGTTGTCAGCTGTTCACCGGAGGCTCTGTTCAGCAGTTCCCGGGTGGCGCGTATGGCGGCGGGTGGCTGGGCCGCAAGGCGGGCGCAGGCTTCAAGAGCTGCGGCTTCCGTTCTTGCAGGTTCACACACACTATTGATCAGGCCCAGGCGCAGGGCGTCGTCTGCAGTGAAGGCGTCACCTAGCATCAGTAGCTCTGCGGCGCGGACCCGGCCAAGCCAGGATGGCAGCAGCAGGCTGGAGCCGCCCTCCGGGCAAAGGCCCAGTGTGGCGAATGGCATCTGGAAGCGGGTGTTGTCACCGGCGAAGACCATGTCGCAATGCAGCAACATGGTGGTGCCAATGCCCACGGCCGGGCCATTTACCGCCGCGACGATGGGTTTGGTGGTAGTGGCCAGCAGCAACAGGAAGCGGCCTACCGGCGTATCTTGAAATTCACCCGGCAAGCCGGCGGCAAAATCGCCCAGGTCATTGCCGGCAGTGAAGCAGTCTTCGCTGCCTGTATAAAGGACGCAGCGAATGTCGTCATCGTCCCGGGCCTGTTCGAGGGCGTCACCGAGGGCCGTGTACATGTCATGGGTGAGGGCGTTCTTGCGGTCCAGGCGGTTAATACGGACTGTCAGAATGTGATTGTTCTTTTCTGTGAGGACGAGGTCAGTCACGGGATCTCCTGCGATGAAATAATCGAAGATAGCAACGATGTTACATTTTTTCGTGGCTGTTTAGCCAAGGTTCACGTGAAATACCTTCGCCGTCTGTCTGATCCCTCGTTTTCGGATTTTCTGGTAAACTTCGCGCTCCTGATTTTAATAACCCGATCTATAAACCAGACCTGATGAGACGCCTATGACCACCGTAATCCGCCAGGACGACCTGATTGAGAGCGTAGCGGACGCGCTGCAGTTCATTTCCTACTACCACCCGAAGGATTTTATTCAGGCTGTGTACGAGGCCTATCAGAAGGAAGAGTCCCAGGCGGCGAAGGATGCCATGGCGCAGATCCTGATCAACTCCCGCATGTGTGCCCAGGGCAAGCGGCCAATCTGTCAGGACACCGGTATTGTGACCGTCTTTGTGACCATAGGCATGGATGTGCAGTGGGACGCTGACATGGCGCTGGACGATATTATCAATGAAGGCGTTCGCCGCGCTTACACCCATTCGGACAACGTGCTGCGTGCCTCCGTACTGGCGGACCCGGACGGCAAGCGGGCCAACACCAAGGACAACACCCCGGCGGTGATTCACTACAAGGTGGTGCCGGGCAACACCGTGGACGTGCACGTGGCTGCCAAGGGCGGTGGTTCTGAAGCCAAGTCCAAGTTCGCGATGCTGAACCCGTCCGATTCCGTGGTGGACTGGGTGCTGAAGATGGTTCCGCAGATGGGCGCTGGCTGGTGCCCGCCCGGCATGCTGGGCATCGGCATTGGTGGTACCGCCGAGAAGGCAATGGAACTGGCCAAGGAATCCCTTCTGGACCCGATTGATATCCATGACCTGCAGGCCCGCGGCGCGTCCAATCGTGCTGAAGAGCTGCGCCTGGAGCTGTTCGAGAAAGTGAACGACCTGGGCATTGGCGCCCAGGGCCTGGGTGGCCTGACCACCGTTCTGGATGTGAAAGTGAAGGATTATCCCACTCACGCCGCCAACAAGCCGGTGGCAATCATCCCGAACTGTGCCGCCACTCGCCACGCACACTTTGTGCTGGATGGCTCCGGCCCTTCGCTGCAAACTCCGCCGAGCCTGGAAGACTGGCCGGAAATTACCTGGGAAGTGGGCGACAGCGTTCGCCGTGTGAACCTGGATACGGTGACGCCTGAAGATGTGAAGGACTGGAAGCCGGGTGAAACCGTATTGCTCTCCGGCAAGATGCTGACCGGCCGCGACGCTGCCCACAAGAAAATGGTGGACATGATCGAGCGCGGCGAAGAGCTGCCGGTGGACCTGAAGGGCCGCTTCATCTATTACGTGGGCCCGGTGGACCCGGTACGCGAGGAAGTGGTTGGCCCAGCCGGCCCCACCACTGCCACCCGCATGGACAAGTTCACCCGTACCATGCTGGAGAAAACCGGCCTCACCGGCATGATCGGCAAGGCCGAGCGTGGCCAGGTGGCCATCGATGCCATTCGCGAGTTCGGTGCGGTCTACCTGATGGCTGTGGGTGGTTCAGCCTACCTGGTGTCCAAGGCCATCAAGCACGCGGAAGTGGTCGCCTTCCCGGAGCTGGGTATGGAAGCCATCTACGAGTTTGAAGTGGAAGACATGCCGGTTACCGTGGCGGTGGATTCCAAAGGCTCCTCCGTCCACCAGACGGGACCGGCCGAATGGCATGAGAAGATCATCGCCGCCAAGGCGGTCTGAGACACTCAGCCGGTATTACGATGAACAACTGATGTTCAGGTGCTTCCCCCAGTCCGGGGGAGGCGCCGCGTATTCCTCGAACTCCGGCTGTTCATCGAACGGCTTTTTCAGCACCTCCAGCAATTCCTTCATCGGCGTGTAGTCGCCGTTCTGTGCTTCCAGGATCACCTGCTGTGCCAGGTAGTTTCTCAGGATGTACTTCGGGTTCACACTTCGCATCTGGAACTCCCGCTCGTCATGGGCACGGGTTTCCGATTGCAGGCGCTGCTCGTAGCGCTCCAGCCACTCATCCGCCACGCTGCGATCCACGAACAGGTCACGGATCGGCGACGAGCCCTTCGATGTCAGGTTGGACAGCCCCCGGAAGAACAGGGTGTAGTCCACATGGTGTTCATGGAGCATGCTGAAGGTATCCATGATCAGAGCCAGGTCGGCCTCATCCTCAAGAGCCAGGCCCAGTTTGTCCCGCATGTTTTGCAGGAAACGCTCGTTGTAGGTAACTTCATAGCGCCGGAGCCCCCGCCGTACATAATCTTCATTCATAACCGGGAGCAGCGCGTTGGCCAGGTATTGGCAGTTCACGAAACCGATGTTGGGTTGGCGGTTGTAGGCGTAACGACCGCCCTGATCGGTATGATTACAGATGTAACCCGCGTCAAAATCGTCCAGAAAGGCATAGGGGCCGTAATCAAAGGTATCGCCGATGATCGACATGTTGTCGCTGTTCATCACCCCGTGGCAGAACCCGATGGCCTGCCAGTCCGCGATCATCCGCGCCGTGTGCTCAACCACCTCCACAAACCAGCGCTGGTAACGCTCGTCCTCCGGCAGTTCAATCAGGTGGGGGAAGTGCAGGGCAATCACATGCTCAATCAGGGTTTTCAATGCCTCCTCGCCTTCATGGTGAGCCGCAAACTCAAAATGCCCGAAGCGGATGTGAGTCTCCGCTACCCGCATCAACGCCGCCGCCGTCTCAATCGACTCCCGCCGCACCGGGTCCTTCGCACTCACCATAAACAGCGCCCGCGTCGTACGAATCCCCAGTGCCGCCATCGCCTCACTGCACAAATACTCCCGAATGGTCGACCGAAGCACCGCCTTGCCATCCCCGAACCGGGAATAGGGCGTCATCCCCGCCCCCTTCAAATGCCAGTCCCAGCGCCGTCCATCCGGACCAACCGTCTCCCACAACAACAACCCACGGCCATCCCCCAGCTCCGGGTTATACATCCCGAATTGATGCCCCGTGTACTTCATCGCCACCGGATCCATCCCCTCCAGCAGCTCTGTCCCGGCCCCGACGCCGGTCCACTCCTCCGGATTCTCCGAGTGGAAACCCATCTCCCGCGCCAGATCATGGTTAAAACACACCATTCGCGCGTCCTTTAAGGGCGTTGGCTGCACCCGGGTATAGAAACTGTCCGGTAGCTCAAGGTAGCGATGTTCGACTTTAAAACCGTTGCTGCTCATAAAGGATCATGTCTGTTTTGCTGAAGTCCATAACACCAGTGTCCCAGATAACTCCCAACCACCACAAACAAACCGAACTCTGACAACCTATACTCCAATTGGTACAAAACCTGCAAAACCAAAAACAAACCAACAGGGAACCAACACAGTGTCCGCACCCGATCTGACAACCACCATCAAAACGCTGATCAACCAGGAATCCCTCCCCGATTCCTATGCCGACACCGTCAAAAAGACCATCCTCCCCCTGGCCCAACATATCCAGAGTCTCAGGCAGACCAGAGGCGAGCCAATCATCATCGGCATCCACGGCGCCCAGGGCACCGGAAAATCCACCCTCACCCTGTTCCTGAGGGAACTGCTGACCACCCACTACCGCATACCCACTGCGAGCTTCTCTCTGGACGACCTCTACCTCACCCGCGCCGAACGGGAAAAGCTGGCAGAGCACATACACCCATTGTTCATCACCCGGGGCGTCCCCGGCACCCACGACATGGTTCTGGGCCAGCAGGTTATCGACCAACTGAAAGCCGCGGGCCCGGATACGGAAACTCCAATCCCGGCTTTCGACAAATCCCGCGATGACCGGTATCCGCAGGATCAGTGGCCCGCATTCCGGGGCAGGGCGGACATTATCCTGATCGAGGGTTGGTGTATGGGGGCCGTGCCGGCAGACAGTGAGGAAGAACTGATGGATCCCCTCAATGAACTGGAAGAGACCGAGGACCCACAAGGCATATGGCGCCAATACGTCAACCGATGCCTGAAGGGACAGTACGGGGAATTTTTCAGGCAGGTCGACAGCCTGATCATGCTGCGGGCACCTTCCATGGAGTGCGTTCTGCAATGGCGCACTCTCCAGGAGCACAAGCTCCGTGATCGTGCCAGCAGCGCACCAAAAGTGAGCAATGTAACGGGGAAGGCCGCACAACCATCGCGCATCATGAGTGACGAAGAGGTCGTCCGATTCATCATGCATTACGAGCGCATCACCCGTGCCAGCCTGGCGGAGATGCCGGCCCGTGCTGATTGTCTGATCAATGTGGGTGGCGACCACAGTTTCGGTGAACCCTTGATACGCCAGCGACAGTAGAGGATACCGCGATGCCCAAACCACGCCTGATTCTGTTTTCCGACCTGGACGGCACCCTGCTGGACCACCACAGCTACGACTGGGCACCCGCGAAACCTGCGCTGGCGCGCCTGGCAGCGGCGGATATCCCGGTAGTGCTCAACTCCAGCAAAACGGCTGGCGAGATCCGGGCTGTCAGGGCGCATCTTGGCAATTCCGCCCCTTTTATCGTGGAAAACGGTGCTGCAGTCATTCTCCCCGCGAACTGTTTTGGACCGGGCCCGGAACAGGTGCAGAGTTTTGGGGCGCCGCGGGACCAGATACTGGCGCTGTTAAAGGAGTGCCGGGAGGAGGGCTTCCAGTTTCGCAGTTTCTCGGACATGAGCCCGGACGAACTGGCCAGGCATGCCAACCTTTCAGAATCGGAAGCGAAACTGGCGAAAGACCGCGCAGGCACAGAGCCGCTTTTGTGGGAGGGAGATGAGGAATCATTGGTGCGATTCCGGCAAAAACTGGGTGAACATGACTGCCGCCTGGTGCAGGGCGGGCGCTTTCTCCACGCCATGGGCACCTTCGATAAGGCCGATGGGGTCCGGTTCTTGCTAAATAAATATCGAGAGCAATACAGGGAGCAACCCACCGGCGACAGGCTAATAGCCATCGCGCTGGGTGACAGCCCCAATGACCAGCACATGCTGGAAGAGGCAGATATTGCGGTCATCATTCGAGGCGTGCAGTCCGAGAGGGTGTCCCTGCCGTCTCAGAGCCGGGCCATACGGTCCATCAAGTGGGGCCCGGCAGGCTGGAACGAATGCGTGCTGAATCTGCTGATTGAGTACGGTTACTGAAACCGGGTCTTGAAATAACAGGAGAGCCGCCATGGGCGACTTTTATCAGAACGGCATCATCACCACTCTTCATAACCTGTGTCGCAGGCCGGTGGAGGAGCTCGAACGAGAACTGATGAGCTTTCGCAAGGCCCGCCCCATGTCGCTGGTCCTGCCATCGCTGTATTCAGAGCTGGAAGGTCCGGCCCTGAAGAACATCGTGAAGGAACTGGCGAAGGTGCCTTACCTGGAACAGATCGTCATCGGCCTGGACCGGGCCAATGAGCAGGAATACCGTCATGCCCTGGAGTACTTCTCCGAGTTGCCCCAGCATGTGAGGGTGCTGTGGAACGATGGCCCCAGGCTCCGGGCGCTGGACCTCAAACTCCGGGAACAGAACCTGGCGCCCACGGAAATGGGCAAGGGCCGAAATGTCTGGTTCTGCTTCGGGTATGTGCTTGCCTCGGGAATGAGTAAATCCGTGGCCCTGCACGACTGCGACATACTGACGTATTCCCGGGATCTGGTGGCGCGGCTGATTTATCCGGTGGCCAATCCCAACTTCAACTACATGTTCTGTAAAGGGTATTATGCCCGGGTGGCGGATAGCAAAATGAATGGCCGGGTCAGCCGCCTGCTGGTGACGCCATTAATCCGCGCCCTGAAAAAAGTCTGCGGCCCCAGCGATTTCCTGGATTACCTGGACAGCTATCGCTACCCGTTGGCCGGGGAATTCTCCTTCCGTACCGACGTGATCAACGACCTGCGAATTCCCAGCGACTGGGGGCTCGAGGTGGGCGTACTCTCGGAAATGAAGCGTAACTACGCCACCAACCGCCTGTGCCAGGTGGACATTGCCGACACCTACGACCACAAGCACCAGGAGCTGTCTCCTGAAGACGCCAGCCGTGGCCTGTCCAAGATGAGCACGGACATCAGCAAGGCCCTGTTCCGAAAACTGGCCACCAACGGCGAAATCTTCTCCAATGAAAAGTTCCGTACCATCAAGGCCGCCTACTTCCGCATCGCCCTGGATTTTGTGGAAACCTACCAGAGCGACGCCGTGATCAACGGCCTGACTTTTGACCGCCACAAGGAAGAGAAAGCCGTGGAACTGTTTGCCCAGAATGTAATGAGGGCAGGGGCCTATTTCCTGGACAACCCCATGGATACCCCCTTTATTCCAAGCTGGAACCGCGTCACAAGTGCCATCCCGGACATCAAGGAACAGCTGCTGGAAGCGGTGGAACTGGATAACGAGGAATATCGCTAGTGAGCAACACCCTGCACCACAAGCTCATCACCATGTTGGATGTGGTCTATCCCACTATCGATACCGGCTCCCTGGCGGATCAACTGCTGGAGACCATGGGCCTGGAGCCGGACACATCTGCACCCCCGGCTCACCAGAACAACTGGGACGAGTCCGATGTGATGCTGATTACCTACGCAGACACGGTCCAGCGCAGCAACGAGAAACCTCTCCAGACCCTGTTCCAGTTCCTGGAAGACTGCCTGAAGGAGACGGTATCCGCGGTGCATATCCTGCCGTTCTTCCCCTACAGCTCCGACGATGGCTTCTCGGTGATGGACTATCTGGCTGTCAACGAATCCCACGGCGACTGGGAGGACATTGAGCGCATAGGCGGCAAATACAAACTGATGGCGGACCTGGTGATCAATCACATGTCGGCTCGCAGCCGCTGGTTCGAGAATTTCAAAAAACGGATCGATCCCGGCAAGGATTATTTCTTTGAAGCCCGCCCCACGGATGACTTGAGCGCCGTGGTCCGGCCCCGGACTTCCCCTCTACTCAATGCGGTTCAGACTGACGACGGCGAGCGTTACGTGTGGTGCACCTTCAGCGAAGATCAGGTCGATCTGAATTTTGCCAATCCCCAGGTGCTGAACGAGTTCGTGGGCATCATTCGTTATTATCTGGAACGAGGCGTCACTATCTTCCGGCTGGATGCGGTGGCCTTCCTCTGGAAAGAAGTGGGCACGCCTTCCATTCATCTGCAGCAAACCCACGAACTGATCAAGCTACTCCGGCTGCTGATAGAACATCACACCCCTCATGGTGTGGTAATTACTGAAACCAACGTCCCCAACCGGGAGAACCTGACCTACTTCGGTAACGCCAACGAAGCCCATGTTATCTACAACTTTTCACTGCCGCCGCTGCTGATCAACACTCTGGTCACCGGCAACTGCCGCCACCTGAAAACCTGGCTGATGAGCATGCCCCCGGCCCAGATGGGCACCACCTACCTCAACTTTATTGCCTCCCACGATGGGGTAGGTCTTCGCCCGACCGACGGATTGCTGACGGAAGAGGAAAAGCAGCGACTGATCAATACCATGGAATCCTTTGGGGGCAAGGTGTCCTACCGGCGCACTCCGGACGGCAAGGATCAACCCTATGAAATGAATATTGCCCTGTTCGATGCGTTAAAGGGAACTGCCCAGCGGGGCGCAGACCATTGGCAATTGCATCGTTTTATCTGCGCCCACGCCATCATGCTGGCCTTGGAAGGGATCCCCGCGTTCTATATCCACAGCCTGCTGGGTACGGAAAACGACCGCGAACGGGTAGAGCACACCGGTCGTTTGCGCTCCATCAACCGGGGCCAGTGGAACCTGGATCACCTTGAGAGCGAGCTGGCGGCTCCCTTGAGTCATCACCACAAGGTATTCAGCGAACTCAAGCGGCTGATAGCCATTCGCCGCAAACAGCCGGCGTTCCACCCCAACGCCACCCAGTTCACGCTGCACCTCGGGCTGCAAATATTTGGTTTCTGGCGTCAGAGCATGCTCCGGGACCAGTCCATCTTCTGCATACACAACATCACTGACGAGATTCAGCAGGTATCACTGGGGGATATCAATCTAATCGGCACAGACCAGTGGCAGGACCTGATCTCTGGCCTGAATATCGATGATCTGGCTGGAAGCCTGACGCTCAAGCCCTATCAAAGTGTGTGGCTGTCCAACCGGGAATGATGGCAGAATGCGCGGATGTCATCGCACTCTCCAGACCATCGGCCCCGCATCCTGCTTTTATCCGCCTATGACGCCGGCAGCCACAAACGTTGGCGCGAACAACTGGTGGCCAGCCAGCCTGAATTCCACTGGGAAGTGTTGGCGTTGCCGCCGCGGTTTTTTCGCTGGCGGATTCGCGGGAATGCCCTGACCTGGCTGCAGGAACCGGCGCTGAAAGCCAGTTATGACCTGCTGATCGTCACCTCCATGGTGGATCTGGCCTCGTTAAAAGGCTTTCATCCTCATCTGGCCCGCACGCCCGCTATTCTCTACATGCATGAGAACCAGTTTGCCTATCCGGATTCCGGGCAGCAGCATTCCAGTGCCGACCCCAAAATCGTCAATCTGTACAGTGCGGTTGCAGCTGACCAGGTGGTGTTCAACAGCGCCTGGAACCGCGACAGTTTTCTTGAGGGAGCTGATCGTTTTCTGGCGAAGATGCCGGATGGGCTTCCTCACGGGCTGATCCCCGGTATCCGTGAAAAATCCCGTGTGCTCCCAGTGCCCATTGAGGACCGGCTGTTTTTAAAGAGGAGCATGGCCTTCAATGCACAGTGCCCCCATCTGCTGTGGAATCATCGATGGGAGTACGACAAGGCACCGGACCGGCTACTGCGTCTGCTCGACGCACTTACGGCCGCGGGCCAGAATTTTCGGCTAAGCGTAGTGGGTGAACAATTCCGTAGTCAGCCTGAAGCTTTGAGTCTGATACATGAGCGATACCGCGCGCGTATTGTGCACTGGGGATTCCTGGAAAGTCGGGCGGACTATGATTGCCTGCTGGCGGAAGCGGATGTGGTTATCTCTACCGCCCTTCATGATTTCCAGGGGTTGTCTGTGCTGGAAGCCATGGCGTCCGGCTGCGTGGCGTTGGCGCCGGACAGGCTGGCTTATCCCGAGTATGTGCCGGCGCAGCAACGCTACCCCACCTATCCTGATGATCCGGCGGTTGAAGCCGATGCCGCCGCCGGTTTGCTGCGTCAGTTGTTGCAGCATCCTCCAGAGGCATGTGTACCGCAAGCCTGGCGGCTCAGTGAGCTGAACAAGAAATATTACAAAGTGATCAGTGCAACTCTGGGCCAGCTGACGGTATGCTGAGCGTGACTCAAAATATGGAGTAAGCACAGATGATGAGAGCCATCAAGGTCAGTGGCGACACATTAAGCTGGGAGGCCTATGACATTCCTTCCGACGTGCCTGAGAATCATGTGGCTATTGATATTGCGTGGACCGCCATCAACCGTGCGGACCTGATGCAGCGGGCCGGCGTTTATCCGCCACCACCCGGTGCTTCCGATATCCTGGGCCTGGAAGTCAGCGGAACCATCTCCGAAGTAGGTGAGGGAGTGGGTCATCTAAAGCCCGGTGATGAGGTTTGCGCCCTGCTCACCGGCGGTGGTTACGCCACTCATGTGGTGGTGCCGGCAGTTCAGGTATTGCCGATTCCGAAAGGGTACAGCCTGGAAGAGGCTGCGGCGATTCCGGAAGTGTTTGCCACCGCCTGGCTGAACCTGTACCACGAAGCGGCGCTCAAGCCCGGTGAAAAGGTGTTGGTTCACGCCGCTGCCAGTGGCCTGGGTACGGCGGTCATTCAGCTGGCAACTGCACTGGGTAACCCGGTATTTGCCACCGCCGGTGACAACGACAAGCTTGAAATCTGCAAACGACTCGGCGCCAGTGGCGTATGGAATCGCAAGGACGGCTCGTTTGTCGATGCTATAAAATCCTGGGGCGGGGTCGACATGGTACTGGACCCGGTAGGCGGCAACTACATCGCCGAAGACCAGAAAGTGTTGAATATGGATGGCCGGATCATACTCATTGGCCTGATGGGTGGCCGCATGGCCGAAGTGGATCTGGGGCTGATGCTGATGAAGCGCCATCGCCTGATCGGTTCAACACTGCGGTCACGGTCAGTGGCCGACAAGGGTGACGTTATGAGCGCTTTATACCAGAACGTCTGGCCGCTGCTCAGCGCCCGACAGATTGATCCTGTGATCGACAGTTCCTGGCCCATCGAAAAGGCCGGTGAAGCCATGTCCTATGTGGCGGAAAACCGCAATATTGGAAAGGTGTTGCTGCAGGTAGCCGGTTAAACCTCCTTCCCTGGAGGTTCCCGGCACCGGATTAGTCGGCGATGTGCACCAACTGCTTGCCGAAGTTCTTGCCTTTCAGCATGCCTTTAAAGGCTTCCGTTGCATTCTCCAGGCCTTCTGCGATGGTTTCGCGGTATTTCAGTTCGCCGGAGGCAATGCGGTCCGCAAGGATGTTGGTAATTTCCTGGTGCTTGTCCTGCCACTCGGTTACCAGGAAGAAGCGGTGTTCCGGCACTGGGTCCAGCGCTTTGAGCACCTGGAAGGGAGTTTCCACCGAGTTCATGTCTTCCGCGTTGTAGGCGGACACAAAGCCGCAAATGGGTACCCGCGCGCCGGGGTTCAGAAGAGGCGCTACCGCTCTGGTGACGGCGCCGCCAACGTTTTCGAAGTAGATGTCGATGCCATCGGGGCAGGCTGCTTTCAAGTCCGCTTCCAGATTGCCGGCCTTGTAGTCGACACAGGCATCGAAGCCCAGTTCCTCCACCACATAGCGGCACTTCTCCGGGCCACCGGCTACACCGACCGCGCGGCAACCTTCCTTCTTTGCCGTCTGGCCCACTACAGTCCCTACAGGGCCGGACGCTGCGGATACCACCACCGTTTCCCCGGCTTTCGGCTTACCCACGTACATCAGGCCGCAATAACCGGTACGGCCCGGCATGCCGGCCACACCCAGGTAAGTCTGCAGGGGGACGTTATCCTTCTGGTCAATCTTGTACACCATCTCCGCGTCGCCGGGGAACACCACGTATTCCTGCCAACCGGAATAGCAGGTCACCAGATCGCCCACTTTCAGGTTGTCCGAACGGGACTCCACAATCCGTGCAACACTCTCGCCAACAACCACCTCGCCAACGCCAATGGGGTCCATGTACCCCTTGGCGTCGTTCATGCGTGGGCGCATGTAAGGGTCCAGAGACAGCCACAATATTTTGGCCAGAACTTCGCCTTCCTTGAGCTCGCGGACGGGGCGTTCTTCCAGTACCAGATCGTCGTCCTGAATTTCGCCCTGGGGACGCTTGTTAAGAATCACCGCTCGATTGGTATAGTTGCTCACAAACTTTCTCCGGTTGCGTAATGAAACCAGATTAGGGTGCAGCAGAATCGTTTTGAGGTCAACATCCCGGCCTGAAGAATGCGGGGTTACATTCTCCGGGCCGATCGTTATAATCACCGAAGCTCAGGATGAGCCGTTTGTTGATTGACTCAAATTCCAGACTTCTTCAGGGATCGAAGACATGCCTCAGGCAACCGGACTGCAGTTCACGGCCACCCTTGGCCAACTCCCCAAAGACCTGTTCGTGGTCGTCCGCTTTGAACTGACCGAACATCTCTCAAAGCTGTGCCACTGCAAGCTGGAACTGGCCAGTACTTCGCCGGATATTGCCCCTGAAGAAGTCCTGGAACAGCCCGTGGAACTGGTGGTCTGGCAGGACGGCATCCCCCTGCGTCGTTTCCACGGTGTGGTCAACGAATTCGCCCGGGGCGACTCCGGCCACCGCCGCACCCGCTACGAGGTCATCGTCCAGCCCCCACTGTGGCGCCTGGGCCTGATGCACAACAGTCGCATCTTCCAGACCCAAAGCACCGACGCCATCGTGCGAACCCTGCTGGAAGAGCGGGGCATCATCGACACCGTGTTTGACCTTAAACGCACCCCCGAGGAACGGGAATACTGCGTCCAGCATCGGGAAAGCGACCTGGCCTTTATGGAGAGGCTGTCTGCCGAAGAAGGCTGGCACTACCGCTACCATCACGGGGATGTGGAAGGCCCAGAGCAACCGGCCCTGATCATCGCCGACCACCATGGCGATGCCCCAAGACTGGAACCGGTGGAATACAACGGCAAGGCCGGTGGCAGCAGCCGCCAGAGTGCGGTCTTCCAGTTCAGCTACCGGGAGCGAATCAGGGCCGCCTCCGTGGCCATGAAGGACTACACCTTCAAGAACCCCGCCTACGCCCTGATGCATGAAAGCCAGGCCGACAAACTGGACGCCCAGCGCGAAGACTACCAGCACTACGACTACCCCGGCCGCTTCAAAGCCGACGCCAGCGGCCAGCCCTTCACCGAACACCGCCTGGATGCCCTCAGGAACGACGCAACAACCGCCAACGGCCAGAGCAACCGCTCCGATTTCACCGTGGGCGCCAAAGTGGAACTCACCGAACACGACAACCAGAGCCTGAACCGGGAATGGCTGTTTACCAGCATCACCCACACTGGCGAACAACCCCAGGCCCTGGAAGAAGAACGCACTGGGGGTGCCACCACCTATCACAATGCGTTCAATGCCATTCCCGCGGACCGCAGCTGGCGCCCACAAGTGGAACACCGCCCCCTGATGGACGGCCCCCAGATCGCCATCGTGACCGGCCCGGCCGGCGAAGAGATCCACTGCGACGAACACGGCAGGGTAAAAGTAAGGTTCCCCTGGGACCGCTACTCAAAGAATGATGAACACTCCAGCGCCTGGCTCAGGGTGAGCCAGGGCTGGGCCGGCGGCCAGTATGGATTTATGGCCCTGCCCAGAATCGGCCACGAAGTCATCGTCAGCTTCCTGGACGGCGACCCGGACCAGCCCATCATCACCGGCAGAACCTACCACGCCACCAACACACCGCCCTATGCGCTGCCGGAGCACAAAACCCGGACCATCTTAAAAACCCAGACCCACAAAGGCGAGGGCAGTAACGAACTGCGGTTTGAAGACGAAGCGGACAAGGAACAGATTTATGTCCACGCCCAGAAAGACCTGGACCTGCTGACGGAAAATAACCGCACCGAGGTCATCCGGAATGACTGCCATCGAACGGTGGAAAACAGCGAGTTCAGCCACATCAAGGGCGACGATCATTGCACCGTAGACGGAGAAAAGCGGGAAACCATCGGCGGCGACTGCAGCCAGAACATCGGCGGCACCTTCCACCAGAAATCTGGCCAGGGCACCCTGAGCGAAGCGGGCACCGAAGTTCACCATAAGGCCGGCGCCAAAGTGGTATTGGACGCTGGCGCCGAACTCACCATTTCCGCTGGCGGCAGCCTGCTGAAACTGGACCCCAGCGGTGTAACGCTGGCCGGCCCCGGCATCAAGATCAATTCCGGTGGGGCGCCTGGCAGTGGGTCGGGGCAGGGTGTGGTGATGGCGGAAATGCCGCAGGATCTGGAAGGACTTGTACATGAAGCCATTCAACCTGCAAGGCTCGCGGAAGTACCACTCACCGCGCCACAGTTCAATAACCTGATGTCGGATGCACCGTTCTGCGAAGAGTGTGTGAAGTGTCGTGACGGGGTCTGTGATGTCTGAGCCGTGTGATTTCCGGGCACAGTTGCAGGTTGCCAGCCAGGCCTCGGGCAACCGCAGTTCTGTGTACCTTGTCCTGAGCGGTACCAGTGCAGCAAAACCGGTACAACACTTCTACGCAACCGATGGCCTGACGGCCGTCCCGCTATTCCAGGGCACCCAATACGCGGGCTGGCACGAAGTGATGCCTTTCCTCGTCCAGGTGACAGACGCAAGCGGGTTCCTCGACTGGATTGACGAAACTGACAGTGTGGATTGGGGATGGGGGCTCGTCAGCGATGCCTCCCTGGAAGAGGTATTTGGGCATGTTCGCAGCCTTACAAAGATTCTGCTGCCGGACGGGAAGGAGGTGTTCTTTCGCTACTGGGACGCACAGTATCTTGGCGCCATTCTTTCGGGTGTTGATGATTGCTGTCGCGCCAAGTTGATGGGACCAGCGCAATCCATCGTTCTGCCGGACGGTGAGGTGATAGATCATCCAGGCACACCAGACCACGCAATACCAGCGCCTGAGTTTCCGTGGTTTTCGCTGCCTGCTGAAACTCTCGAGAAGATTGCCGTTCTCTGTTGGGATCGTCTGGTGGATAACACTATTTCCGTCCTCGGCAAGAAGAAGCACTCCCCCCTGATCCAGTATCCGCAGCCCATCGCCCGCCAGAAAGTCGAGCGCCATTTGCGCCGCCTGACCAGCGGTGAGGTTGTTACCGAACTCTCTCCGGAGCACGTACAAACCATACACCATGCCCTGTTGCGTGAGGCATCCCAGGGCGCACACTGATTGAGGATGAATCGATGATCGAGTCACGGACGGCTCTTCAGGCTTCAGAACAGACATCCGACGCGCTTCCGGATATCAACGCCATCACCCGCGAGCTGCGGGAATCCCTTACGGCAACCTATGACGAATGGCGTGACGGCTGGTTTTCCTCCGTTTTTATGGGCCATGAACAAGTTCTGGAGGTAAACGGCGAGGGCAATCGTGAGGATGTCAGTGAGGACGAAGTGGTGTCGTCGACAGTGGCTCCCTGCGAAGAAACCCGCAAGATCAAGATTGCCCACTTCCATGAGAATGTAAGAAAGACCCCGATTCCCTCCACGCGCTTCCAAATCCAGGAAAATACCGGCTGGATATTCGATAGCTGGGACACCATCCACAGTGGTAGCACTGATGAAAACGGCCTCGCGGAAGTGCCGGTGACACCGGGCAAGGAATACCGGGTTGTGATGTCCCCCGATATTTCTCAGGCGGACATGGAGGCGCTCTACGATACCTACGAAGGCTTTGTAGAGCGGTGTTGTGCTCTGCTGGAGAATACCTGGAATAACGGCGCCCGCCAGGAATGGGAAAGCTATCTGGCGATGAATTCCACGGAGCAGTCGCTGGCCGTCTACGGGCGCCTCCAGGAAGGTATCGCGGACGGATTTACAGGGGTGCTGGATGATATCCGCCGCATCTATGACGTGATCTGTGGTTTGCTGGACTACGACTTTAGTAACCTGCCGGAAGACCTCCAGGAGCAGATGGAGACTCTGAAAAAGGCCGACGACGCCTATCTCAAGGCGTGCCTGGTCGCCAACGACGAGATCTTCCTGTTCCTGGTGATGTACACCGTTCGCCAGTATTTCCGCCTGCTGTCACCAACCCAGGTGGCAGAAGTGTCCGGTGAGCTGGTAGGGCAGATCCTGTTCGATGTGGTTGTCGGCCTTATCATCACCGGCGGCGCTGGCTTGGCCGCCAAGTATGGCGCGCGCATCGGTAGCAAAGCGGCCGCCGGCGCCATGAACGTGGCGGACAGCGCCCGTACCAGCAAGAACATCCTCGGTGAATTTCTTGGCCAGTTCGCCAAAGAATTCCAGGATTTCATGGAGGAGATCGGCACCAATCACCGCGCCGTACAGGTTGCCGGAGGCAGCCGCCTGAACCCGTCCAGCACCCAGCGCGGCCCGGAGGTTCGCAACCGCAACGCAATGTACCAGCAGATTGCTGATGATGATGAGGTTGTGAACTTACAGTCTGGTGGCCGTGACCATGCCGCAGCCAGCGAGACCAGCAATGCTCCCGTGCGGGACGAGCCGTCGCCCTCTGAAACCGACCAGGGCCGGATTACCCAGGACAACGAATCCACGGCAAAGGTGGAAGACCCGATAAGCACGGTTACCGGTGAAGAGGTGCTTGAACTGACGGATGCGCGGCTCAGTGGCCCGTTGCCCTTCGAATTCAAACGGGTGTACCGCTCCGGCAGCAGTGACCGCCGCCTGGATATGGGATACGGCTGGCGCCACAGCCTGAACCACAGCCTGAGTTTTGATGGCAGCGGCGTTACCTGGCACGACCACGAAGGCAAGAACACCCGCCTGCCGGAGCTCGACAGTGCCCCCTTCGGCACGAATTCCCAGACCGGCATGGCTGCCTGGAAAGAGGGTGAGCAGATTGTTACCTGCGCCGGGGAAAAAGCACCGCGCTACCACTTCCGCCGTGAAGTGGATCGCGGCGTGCTGGTGCAGATATCAGATCGGTATGGCAACAAACTGCAGGTTGGCTATGATCTCCACGGCCAGCTCGAACGAGTAACCAGCGAGTCGGGCGATGCCCTGGCCTTCGAATTTGACGGCCCATATCTCAAGGCCGTCGCCCGCTTGCGGCGTGAACTCACAGACACCGGATATCAGTGGCAGACACTGCGAGCCGAGCGCCGCTACGAATACGATAGCAGCGACGACCTGATCGCTGCCGAGGATGCGGTCGGCGGCACCGAACGCTACGGCTACGACAACCACATGCTGACCAGCCGCCAGCTTGCCGGCGGCTACAGCTTCTACCTTGAATGGGACGAAGCATCGCCCAAGGGGCGTTGTGTACACCAATGGGGCGACAGCGCCCAGGTTGATACCCGTTTCGAATGGGATGACGAGAATCACACCTGCACCGTCAGTTATGTGGATGGCAGTAAGGAAATCTGGCATTACGATGGTAGCGCCCAACTGCAGGAAAAAATCGACCCGGACGGCGCCAAACACATCAGCGAATACGACGAGAAAGGCCGCCTGCAAGCCACCGTCGACCCCATGGGTGCGCGCACGGAATATCAGTACGACAAGAATGGTCGCCTGCAGGGTAAAATCGGCCCGGACGGACAGCCCATCCTGTTCACCTACCGCAAGGGACGCATCGCGGAAATCCACCGCAACGGCCAGACCTGGGCGTTCGATT
The DNA here is from genome assembly GCF_008795955.1 of Marinobacter denitrificans. Taxonomy (GTDB): domain Bacteria; phylum Pseudomonadota; class Gammaproteobacteria; order Pseudomonadales; family Oleiphilaceae; genus Marinobacter; species Marinobacter denitrificans. Next base: position 122,270 of record NZ_VMHN01000004.1, on the reverse strand, counting down.
ACACCCGCCACGGCGACCTTTCCCGCGAGACCGATCCAAAGGGGCGCGTAACCCGCTACAGCTACAACCCCCAGGGCCAACTCACCCAGGTCCACCTGCCAGACGGACGAACCCACAAATGGGGCTGGAACAGCCACGGCCAACTGATCGAGGAAACCACGCCGACCGGCGCTTTCTATCAATACCGGTACGACGAGTTCGACCAGCTGTTGGCAAAGAAAGATGCCCGTGGTGCCATTACCCGGTACCAGTACGACGGCCTGGGGCGGGTGACGGACGAAATTCTCTCTGGCAACCGGCGCCGACAGTACCACTACAACCACTACAACAAAGTGACGCGCTTTGTTGATGAGAAGGGCCGGGAAACCCGCTACGAATACGGCAACAACCTCCACCTGCTGACCCGGCGCATCAACCCCGACGGCAGCGAGCTGCGCTACCGCTATGACCATCACCGCTTCCTGCTCACCCATATCGAAAACGAGCGGGGCGAAGAATACCGCATCGACTACTACCCGAACGGGTTGGTCAAGCAGGAAACCGCCTTCGACGGCCATCGCACCGCCTACCAGTACGACCTGAACGGTCATCTGATTGAGAAGGCCGAATACGGAACTGCCAACGAGGTCCTACAAACCACGGCGTACGAGCGGGACGAACTCGGGCGGCTGCTGAAAAAAGTCCTGCCGGATGGCCGTGAAATCCAGTATGGCTACAACGCCGACGGCAAACTGACCGCCGTGGACGACGGGCACTGGCCGCTGGCTTTCGAATACGACGAATTCGGATTACTGAAAACCGAACACCAGGGCTGGGCCAGCCTGCGATATCGCTACGACGATATGGACCGCCTCAGCGGCATGGTTCTGCCCGACGGGCAGACACTGGGCTACCAGCATGACAAAACCGGCCTGCTTTCCGGCATCAATCTCAATGGCGAACCGCTGACCCGCCATCGTATGGCCGCCACCGGCGAGGAAATCGAACGGCAACAGGGCGACCTGCTGAGCGCCTATGTCTACGACGACGAAGGCCGCCTGACCCAGCACCGGATACACCAGGGCCGAATCAAGGACATCGCTGCCCAGCGGGACTACCAGTACGACCCTAATGGCAATCTGAAGGCCATCAGCGACAGCCGCAAGGGCTTGCGGGAATACGTCTATGACCCCATGGATCGCGTGGTTGGTGTGCGCGGGGATGTTTACGAACAACTGATTCACGACCCCGCTGGCAACCTGCTGGAACAAAGCCAGAGCCCGGCCAGCGGAAAAAACGCCAAGGTGCAGGGCAACCGCCTCACCATGCACGGTGATTGCCATTACGAATACGACGACTTCGGCAACCTCACCGAAGAACGCCGCGGCAAGGACCAGAAACTGGTCACCCGCTACAGCTACGACTGTGAACACCGCCTGACCAGCGTCACCAAACCGGACGGCAGCACCTGGCACTACGAATACGACGCCTTCGGCCGCCGCATCGCCAAAACCAACGGCCTGACAAGAACCGAGTTCCTATGGCAGGGCGACCGCCTGATCGCCGAAGAAACCGGCGACCACTACCGCACCTACATCTACGAGCCAGACACCTTCAAGCCTCTGGCCATGGTAGATGGCTACGGTTTAGAGCAGGCAAGCATCTATTATTACCACCTGGACCACCTGGGTACACCCCAGGAACTGACCAACGCCCAAGGCGACCTGGTCTGGTCAGTGACTTACCGCGCCTACGGCAACGTCGTCCGCGCCCTGGTCACCGAAATCGACAACCCGATCCGCTTTCAGGGCCAGTACCACGACCCGGAAACGGGTCTGCATTACAATCGCCACCGGTACTACAACCCCAATACCGGGCGCTTCCTGACCCCCGACCCGATAGGGCTTGCGGGTGGTTTGAATAACTACCAGTATGTTCCGAATCCTACGGGGTGGGTGGACCCGTTGGGGCTGGTGTCAGAGCTGAAAAATGGGCCTGATAAATCTATTAGAAACTCCATACAAACTTTTGATCCTAGGGACGTGGCGTTCTCGCAGAATACGGTTTCTTTTCATAAAATCGATAGAAAGACAGGTCAAACTTATACTTTTGATGATTTGGTTGAAAGTATGAGGCTAAATGGCTGGCAAGGGGACCCGGTTGATGTAGTGCGGATGCCCGATGGTGGTATCACTAGCATGGACAATACACGAATTTTGGCAGCGCGTCGGGCAGGTATAGATATACATGCAAGGGTTCGATCACTTAATGAAGAGCTAACACCTGGAGAGGTAATGCGGTTTACTAGAACAAATAGTCCTGAGCCAGCAACTTGGGGAGAGGCGATTCAATATCGTATTGACGGCCAGGAGGGAGAGTATTATCGAGGAAGTTTCTGGCAAGTATTTCCTCGAGGCTCACTATATGACCCCGAATTAACATATAAGTGATAATGGGATCTAGTGTTATGTATTTCATTGAAAAAAATGCTGTTAGTAAGGATTTTTCGTACCCGGATGACTATGTAAGCTTCGTTAACTCATGTCGGGAGCTCGAACGTCCGTGGTGGTTGCTTGGTAAACGCCCAAACTTCACAATGCGTTGTTTTAAAATACTAAATGAAGATTTGAGTAGTGAAAAAACTTTAATTCCTTTTGCTAAATCTGATGATAGTGGAGATATAGCCTGTTTTGACGGGGATGATAGCACTGGTAATCCAAAGATTTATTTTTACACTGGAGAGAGTGATCTCCGGCATGTTAATTGGGGCAGTAGGTATTCTATTGATAGTTTCAGTGATTTTTTGTCATCAATTGGTAATTAGTGTGTTTTAAAGATATTTCTCTAATGAATAATTGCAGTCTTGATCAATTGTTTACTCGGTCTGAGTCTCCTGGTTGGTTTCACTACCCGGAAGAGTTTTTGCGGATAGTTGACCAAGGGTTATTGGACTTTGATCCTTGGATTATTTTACAAGGTGAAAGGCTTCGCACTCGGTTTAGAGGTATAAAGGAGCGTTACCCGGAAAGGCAGTTGGTACCATTTGCCCGTCGCGAGGACAACGATGATGTCGCTTGTTGGGAAAAGGGTACAGCTGGTGTTGTTATTATCCATGACTTCGCCAGCCCTGGTTATGAGCTCAAGCAGGAATTGGCTAGCTTCTGGGATTGGCTAAGGAGTGCTTTAGAAGCAACAATAGAGTACGAAGGTAGCTAAAAATCTCCTCTGTTATAAAACCACAAAAAATTCTGGCGGAACATGGTCAGTAAGCCATACTTGGTTATCCGAAAGATAGAAACTGTAGCCTTGTTTAAACATGTTTTCAGCATCGATTTTCAAGATAACAGGCTTGCCATACCGTTGGCCTACAGATGTGGCAGTGTCGATATCTGTAGACAAATGGACGTGATGCCGTTTGCCTGGTCTTAACCCTTCTTGATTGATCGAATTTAAAAAGCGTGTAGCAGTGCCGTGAAACAGTTCTGCGGGAGGCTCACTCTGTATCAGCTTTAGATCAACTTCAACTGAGTGGCCTTGGTTAGCTCTTATTTTTTGCCCGTCATCTGAAATCTTAAACCGTTGTTTGCCACTAGTTTCAACAACTTTTTTTATCAGTGCCTCGGAAAGGACAATTTGAGGTTTCGCTTTGTTAATTAGCTCCGAGATGGATGTCCAGCCATCAGGGTCTAGGAAAACTCCGATATCCTCGGGACAATGGCGAAGAACATAGCTGAGAAATTTACTGATTCTTTCTAACTCGGACTTGGAAACCCTCATTGGCTCTTCTGTGCCCCTTTTCATATGTATCTGCAGCTCCAGGTTGAAGAAACGTGGGTAGAAACACGGCTTTGACTCGTAGATTTTCTCATTCTACACACCGCACCCTGCTCCCTTCATCATCTACCACCACCTACCGAGCCGGAAAATCCGGAAGCGAGGTTGTAATCAGTTGCCAGATGCCGAAATGAGGCGGGTTATGAATAGCAGGGTAGCGCAAGAGCCGACCCCTAAATTCAGATCTTGTGTTTCTCAGAGGTATCAGAAAACAGGCCCATGAGATTCAAACCGAAGTGCAAAGGGGAGTGGGATCAGGCTGTTATAGCATCAAGATGCCACAACAACCGGCCCAGACACCGGGCTTTTACCTCCGGATGCACTTTTGCCTCGGGGTAACACCTCACCAGCTCGATATGAGAGATCGCCTCGGAAGCGAGGAAATCGATGTTTTCGATCAATTGCCCTTCGTCATTCGACCAGACTCTGTTGCGGTCGGACTGCCTGTCGGAGCCCAGGGGATCTCCCTCGGCATAAACGTTCAGGCAGCGCTTTACGTTGGCAGGTAGTTTTCGCGGATTCGATCCCCAACGGGTGGGCACCAGCCGGCCCAGCCCGCCCGCCGCAATTGTTACCAGTAGTGGAACCTCGATGCCTTGCCTGGCCAGTTCGCTGGCTACTTTGACCGCCTGGAAGCCACCCTGGCTGAAGCCAATTACCGCAATGGGGCGGCCGGCGTTGGCTGCCTTGGCAAGCTCGCTCGCGATCCGGCGGGCAGGATGGACATGGCCGTAAACCGTTGTGTCGTGGTACCCGCAAGCTTGCAGATACCTCGCCAGATGTTTTTCCATCAGCCCCCGGGCGAACAGGCCATGAATGGCGGCTATGCGCGGGCCTGAATGTTCGGGAGGGAGCGCCGGGTAGTCCGGTCCCTTATCTATTCCTGGCACTGCGACTCCTCATCATCAACAACCAGATACCGAACCGGCAACTCTGGCAGCGAGGAGTCAATCAACTCCTCCAGCCGGCCGGATTTTCGCAGCTTGCTCAAACCGTCATTAAACTCGTTCAAATACCGCTCGCTGTCTGGGACCCGCCGGGACAGAATCAGGTAAAGATAGTCTGATTGCAGCGGGGTGGAGTGGAACGTGATTGTGTCTTCGAGACCCAGTTTCTGCAACATTTTCATACCAACCGCTGGCTCCATAGGAAACAGGTCGATGCGGCCTGCGGCCAGCTTGCGGAAGTTGGCTATGTCGGAGGTGGTCTTTTCTGCATTGATGGTGCCGGCGGCCACGGCTTCTTCGAAGGTTTCCCCGTAGTTGTAGTCTTGCGTCAGGCCTACGCGATAGCTTTCCAGGTCTTCCACCTGGTCCCAGTCGAAGTCCATGCTGGCCCGGTGGAACAGGGTGTAGTGGTGAGCCACGATGGGGTCACTGAAATGGAAATGTTTGAGCATTTCCGGCCTGCAGGTCCAAGCTACAGAACCGTCCCAGAGGCCCTTCTGGGCCAGCATAAGCGAGCGGGACCAGGGGAAGAAACCATAGGTGACAAGAGTGTCGTGTTTGGCGAAGGCGAGGGTCACTATGTGTGAGATGACCCCGAAGTGGGGCGGGTTGTATTCCATATACGGAGGCCAGTGGCCTGAGGTGAGGCGTATGACAGGTTCGCTTTCCCCGGCGCCAACGTTCAGGACGACAGTGCAGGCTACGACCATGCCTAGTAACGCCTTGCGGAGTTGTTTCAGCAACGGTTTGTGATCATGCGGCCCTTGGAGAGACATCTTGCCATCCTGAACGGGGGAATTAGGATCCTGCTACTCAAAGATTAGCATGCGCCCCATTCTTTACCACTGATAAGCATTCGCGGGTTTCAGCGAGTGTTACCCCTCAGCTTTTTCACTTTTTCCTCCAGTATTTCGGCACTTGCCTCTTCCGCAGGCATTGGGTGCTCGGCCAGCAACTCGATCCGCGACCAGAACCGTCGGGGGACATGCCTCAGGGCTGGCCCACCGCAGTGGCTGAAAAAGCTGCCCCACAGCCCTCGCAACGCCAGGGGAACCACGGGCACGGGCCTGCGCTGCAGGATTACCTCAACTCCGCTGCGGAAGGTGGCCACTTCGCCATCGGTCGTCAGCCGACCTTCCGGAAAGATGCACACCACATTGCCGGCTGCCAGTTCTTCGTCAATGCGCTCAAAGGCGGCCTCATAAATCTCCGGCATCCGGTTGCGGGAGCCTATGGGAATGGTTTTGGCGAGCCGGAATATGGCGCCCAGTACCGGTGTTTTGAAGATCTGGTAGTCCATAACGAATCGCACGGGGCGCCTGATTGCGCCGGCGATGACCAGAGCGTCCATATAGGTGACATGGTTGCACACCAGCAGCACAGGCCCTTCCTCCGGTATTCGGTGCAGGTTCTCGTGGCGCACCCGATAGATGGTGTGGGAGAGCACCCAGACAATAAACCGGAGGGCGAATTCCGGCACCTGCTGGTACACGAACCCCGCCACCACCAGGTTCATAATCGACAGCACCAGGAAAAATTCGGGAATAGTGAGGCCGATGACGCCCAGCATCAGGATGCCCATAATGGCGCTGACCACCATGAACAGGGCGTTGAATACGTTCAGTGCGGCGATTACCCGGGCGCGGCGGTCTTCAGGGGTTTCCCGTTGCACGAAAGCATAGAGCGGCACGATGAACAGGCCGCCGAAGAAGCCGATACCCAGCAAATCAATGGCTACCTGTCTGTGCTGGCTGTCGCTGATAATCATCCACCAGTCGGTGGGTACGGGGTTGGCGGGCATATTGAAGTAAAGGTCAAGCCCGAACACGCTGATTCCCAGCGAGCCAATAGGGACAATGCCCAGCTCAATCCGGTGGCCGGAAAGCCGTTCACAGGCTACGGACCCCAGTGCAATCCCAATGGTGAAAATGGCCAGCAAAAGCGTGACAACGGTTTCGTCACCCATGAGATCGGTCTGGGCAAAGCTGGGAAACTGGGTAAGGTAGGCGGCACCCAGGAACCAGAACCAGGAAATGGCCATAATGCACAGCAGTACGGAATGGTTCTCCGCTGCCAGTCGCATCAGGTGCCAGGTTTCCTGCAGGGGCCGAAGGCGTACCGTCATTTCCGGGCGGGTGGTGCCGGTAACCGGCACCTGCCGGGCGGCGAGATAGCCAACCACGGCCAGTGCCAGAACGCCGATAGCAGCAAGCTTCTCCGGCTGGTCGCTGCTCATCAGCAGGCCTGCCGCCAGGGTGCCCACAAGGATGGCCACGAACGTTCCCATCTCCACCAGGGCGTTGCCTCCCACCAGTTCGTCGTCGTGGAGCACCTGCGGCAAGATGGCGTACTTTACAGGGCCAAAGAACGCTGATTGCACGCCCATCAGGAACAGCAGTAACAGAAGAGCCTCGTACCACCCGGCCCAAAGCCCGGCTGCAGCCAGCGCCATGATGGCAATTTCCGCCAGTTTGACCCAGCGAATCACCCGGGATTTTTCGTACTTGTCTGCCAGCTGGCCAGCGATTCCGGAGAACAGGAAAAAGGGCAGGATGAACAGGAAAGCGGCAATATTCACCACCACATCAATGGGCAGACCCATCAGGCCACCAGTGGCGTAGGTGATCAGTAACAACAGGCTGTTGCGAAACAGATTGTCGTTAAAGGCTCCTGAGAACTGTGTCAGGAAGAACGGCAGGAATCGTCGCTCGGAAAGCAGCCGGAACTGGCTGTGATCGTCCATGAGATGTGTCCATCGTCGGCGTGTTGGCGCGGAATATTCTGCCACAAACCATACGTTGAAGCAGGGCACTCGTGGTAGTGGCAGATGTAGTGGGCCCGTGGCCTGAAAAGATTTTCAGTTTTTTACGATTGCGGTAAGCAGAATTGTGGTTTTCGGCGTAATCTGAGGGTAATCATTTCGGAAGTTGCCAGTTTATGAATCAGGCCAGGCCCGCGTCTGCCAGAGAGCCCACCAAGGAGCGTCGTCCGCAATTCTGGCAGGTCGCCAAACGTTGCTGCCAGATCGCGGCGTCGGTTGATGTTGCGTTTTTCTTCCTCTTCCATCTTCTGGGTTCGCCCATACTGGCCTGGGTCAATGTGGTCAGCGTGGCCATGTATGTGGTGGCATACCGGGCACTGGGCAAAAAACAAAATGGGCTGGCCATCGCCCTGATCTGGGCTGAAGTGATTATTCATGCCGGGCTCGGCATTGTGCTCATTGGCTGGGAGAGTGGTTTTCACTACTACCTGCTGATGTTCATTCCGGCGCTGTTCGTGAGTATGCAGGTGCGAGCAGCGGTAGTGGCGTTGGCAGGGCTGTGGGGCTACTACGTCGCGCTTTATCTTTTGTTGTGGTTTGTGGAGCCACTGCAGCCCATTGCCCCCGGCGCCCTGCTTGGTGTTTACCTGTTCAACCTGAGTGTGGTGTTCGCCATGTTCAGTTATCTCTCCTTTTTCTACCTCACCATGGTGACAGCGGCCAACAAAAAATTGCAGCGAATGGCGACAACGGACTCGTTAACCGGTCTCTTCAACCGCCGGCATATGACCTACCTGGCAGAAAAGGAACTGGCCCGTTTTCGGCGAAACGGTAACCCGGTGGCCTTTCTCGTGCTCGATATTGACCATTTCAAGGCAATAAACGATCGGTACGGCCACGAAGTGGGAGATCGGGTACTCGAAGACGTTGCCGGCATTATCAAGGGCGGGCTTCGCACCCAGGACTTGATTGCCCGGTGGGGCGGAGAAGAGTTTCTGGCGGTGCTTCCGGACACCCCGCTACAAAGCGCCCAGGCCAGTGCAGAGAGAGTGCGGGAAGCGCTTCTTGCTCACGACTGGCGGGCGCCCAGTGGGGAGAGGATAGACATTACCATCAGCGCTGGTGTCAGCGAGTTTCGCGGGAATGACGACCTGAACTCAGCCATCAACAGGGCTGATCGTGCGCTCTATCTCAGCAAGGAGCGTGGCCGGAACCGTGTGGAGCTCGAAGCCGTCTAGCTCTGGCTCTTATGGGGCGAAGCAGGCCAGATATCCGGAACCACGAAGACGCGTGAAGTTTCCTCCCAGTATCCGTCAGTCGGAGCTGGCTCCAGCCTGGCAAACAGGCGGGGAATGCCGGCTGAGCGGACAACCTCCAGTGCTTGCTCGGTCTGCCCGGCGTCGGGAGCCTGTCTCTGCCGCCAGGGGCCTAGCCAGTGGGGCTTGTTGAGCGGCACCCATCGTTCTGTCTCATCGGTCACCCCGTTCAGGTCGTCGATATAGAGCCAGTGGCCCCGCAGGTGCTCTGGCGGTACCTCAGGGGGCGGTGACAATGTTTCTGCCAGCGAATAGAAAAGGTAGCCAGGCATGAAGACCCGGGGACGGACCGGCGCCTCAATTCCCACTGACGCCAGCAGATTGCGGGTTTCGGGCCTTTGCGTCATCCGGCTCTGGTGGCCGATCAGCCGTCGGGTTTTGATATCCAGGCGATCCCTTGAATTGGGCCCGTACCAGAGTGGTGTTTCCTGATCAGTACCCTGGTGGCCAAGGTAGAACTTCACGGCAATTTCATGATGTTCAAGTGCATTGTCTGCAGGGTTCCGGACGATAAAATCCAGTTCTCCAAGTGTAATACCGTTGTGTCTGACCGGCTGGTTCTTCAGCAGAATCTCCCATCCCAGCAAGTCTTCCAAAAGGCATTGGTACAGGCGCTCGAAGTATTGGCCGAGGCGTCTGGCAGGTTGCTCTGTCAGCACGGCCGGGCCGGCCACGGGAGTTTTGTCCCAGGCCTGTAACCGTTGCTCTACGTCTTTCGGCAGGTGTTTTTCCGGAATAAATACTTCCGGAGAGCTGATAAGCTGGGGGGTATGACACATCCACGCCAAATGGCGCACGGCTGGCACGCGGTATTGAAGATGGGCTGTGGTTTCAGGACGTTGGCTCATGTTTTCAGCATAACCTAACAGGAGAAGCAAAATGCAGTATCTTCACACCATGATCCGGGTAAGCAATCTGGATCAGACCCTGCACTTTTTCTGCGACCTGCTCGGCATGGTTGAAATCAATCGCAAGAGTAGCGAGAAGGGCCGCTTTACCCTGGTCTTCCTGGCAGCCGCCGAAGACGAGGCGCGGGCCAGGGAAGACAAGGCTCCGATGATCGAACTGACCTACAACTGGGACCCCGAAGACTATTCTGGTGGCCGCAATTTCGGGCACCTGGCCTATCGGGTGGACGATATCTACGGGTTGTGCGATCACTTGCAGGCCAATGGCGTTACGATTAATCGTCCACCCCGCGATGGCCATATGGCGTTTATCCGGTCACCGGATGGTATCTCCATCGAGTTGCTCCAGAAAGGTGAATCCCTGCCCCCGAAAGAACCCTGGGCGAGCATGGAGAATACCGGTACCTGGTAACTGTTGTGCCCAAGGTGAAATCGGTTTAATTGCCGCTGGCGGGACAATCCGGCAGCCTTTGGGGTAAAATTCGCGAAAATTCACGACAAGGACGACCCATGCTCGCTGTGATTCTTTCCGGTGGTTCCGGCACCCGCTTATGGCCGCTTTCCCGTGAGGCCTATCCAAAGCAATTTCTGCCGGTGGTGTCTGAAGAGACCCTGTTGGCGGAAACAATTGACCGTGGCCTTGCCCTTGATGAGAAAGCCAGGGTAATGGCAATCACCAACGAGGAACATCGATTCGTTGTAGCCGCCCACCTGCAGGCCCAGGCGTCGGAGCGCAGCGCCGGCATCATTCTTGAACCAGTTGGTCGCAACACCGCTCCGGCGATCGCTTTGGCGGCCCTGGCAGCGGCCGAGGAGAATCCCGAGGAATTGCTCCTGGTAATGCCCTCAGACCACGTACTGAAGAATCAGAAAGTCTTCCGCCAGGCTGTCAGCGAGGGCGCAGAAGCGGCCCGGGCTGGCAAACTGGTCACTTTCGGTATTGTGCCCAGCGCACCGCATACCGGGTACGGCTATATCAAGGCGGGCCAGGCCCACGGGGGTTACAACGATGTGGCCGCCTTTGTGGAAAAACCGAATGAAGCAACCGCCCGCCAGTACCTGGAAGAGGGCGACTATTTCTGGAACAGCGGTATGTTCCTGTTCCGCGCAGACCGTTATCTGCAGGAGCTGGAAAGCCAGCAGCCGGAGATGCTCAAAGCCTGCCAGGCAGCCTGGAAAGAGCGGAATTCAGACATGGATTTCACTCGGGTAGGGACAGAGGCCTTCAAGGCATGCCCCGATGACTCCATTGACTACGCAGTCATGGAGAAAACCCATGACGCCGTGGTGGTTCCTCTGGATGCGGGCTGGTCCGATGTTGGTTCCTGGTCTGCGCTCTGGGACATCCAGCCCCACGACGAGAACAATAACGTATGTCGCGGAGACGTCATCACCGAAGATGTTTCCGGTTCCTACATCCACTCCGAAGGCCGCCTGATTGCCGCGCTGGGCATTACTGACCACGTTATCGTGGAGACGGATGACGTAGTGTTGGTGGCAGACCGCAACAGGGTCCAGGATGTGAAAAAGCTGGTTGCCCAGGTCAAAGCCCAGGGGCGTCACGAACACCGGTTCCACAAGAAGGTGCATCGGCCCTGGGGCACCTACGAGGGCATAGCCATGGGAGAGCGCTTCCAGGTCAAGCGCATAACCGTCAAACCCGGTGCATCCCTGTCATTGCAGAAGCATCATCACCGTGCCGAGCACTGGGTGGTGGTCAAGGGAACGGCCACGGTTAATCGTGGCAACGACGTGCTGCTCCTCACTGAAGACCAGTCCACCTATATTCCTTTGGGTGTCACGCACCGGCTGACCAATCCGGGTGTGATTCCCCTGGAATTGATTGAAGTGCAGACCGGTAGCTACCTCGGAGAGGACGACATCGTGCGTTTTGAGGACACCTACAACCGGGTCTGATCAGGCCGGCACCAGGAAGGTGCCGTTGATAAACACAAGGAGAAGTGAATGGAAGACTGGCAAGGATGCCTGAGCCCCCTCTGTCAAACTGCGCTGCAACGGGCACGGGACAGCGTCGCCCAGCGCGGTGGTTACGCGATCACCGTAGAGGATTTCCTGCTGGCGCTGCTGGACGGTGAGCGTGCCATATGCGACTTCCTCCGTGGCTGCGGCGTAGACCTGGATGAGCTGACCCGCACTATCCAGTGTGAACAGCCTATCGTCACCGAAGTGGGAGGCGAGGGGCTGTTGTCCTCGCAACTCATGTACTGGTTCTCCTGCGCCCGCGAACTGAGCGATGCGCCCTGGCTTGACTGGCCAATCCTGTTATCGGTACTGACACGCAATACCGAACGCTTGCAGGAAAAAGCCTATGTTGCCGTGCTGGAGCTGGTAAGCCGTTGGCCTACAGCCGAGGAAAGCCTGCGAGAGGCTGCCGATACCGCGGGCCCGGGAAAGGCGCCGGTGGTCATCACCGATCTCGAATGGCTGGCCCTGGCCGAGGACGTCGCGATTACCCTGGCCTCGGTTCCTGGGGCACTGGTGTGGGTACGTGGCGCAAGGGGCAGTGGCAAAACCAGCTGGTTACAAGCCCTGCTGCCGTTTCTGGAGGCCGGATTTGTCAGGATCGACCTTCGTAATGAGGCGGAAGTGATGGCAAGCGACAGCCCGGCAGTGCCCGCCCATGGTGCAGACAGAAGGCTCTGCCCGGCGCTGATTCTGGATAACATATCTCCGGTTGATCTGGCGGCCATGATGTCCTCAGAGCACAGTCTGGCCCGAAGGCTGGTTACCGGCTATCCGGGGCCCGTCCTCCTGCTGGGGCCGGATTCGCCGTATGTTGGCGAGGCTATTGAGCAGCTGGAACGTTCACTGGGGCGGGACTTTGATATTTTCGATATGCCTGGTGCCAGCCCGGCGCAGAAAGCGGCCATTCTTACCTCGCACCAACCAGCCATAGAGCGGCACTGGAACATCGAATTATCCCAGACTGTGATCCGTTATGCGTCGTCGAGCAGGAGCCGGTTGGTGGGCACTCCGGGTGGTATGCTTCAGTGGGTGGAGCGGGCGGCCGCCAGGTTAAAGCTGTTTGCAGAACGCGGGTCCGTTGAAAGTCTCGCCCTTGCAGGCACCACAGACACATTAAGGCGTCAGGCGCTGGTGGCAATGGCGCGACAGCAACCATTGGAAGACCTGGAGCACTCCCTGGAAACCGTGGCCATTGAGCGGGCAGCAGTGGAAGTGGCGTGGCACGAACGCAAGGCGGAGGGAACGCTTCGAACACTTAAAGTGGAAGACCTTCGTCAGGAACTGGAGCGCTGGGTTGCAGCGCGTCCCGGCCCGGTTCACTATGTTGACCATTGCGACCAACCAGCGGGAGAAACAGAGGGTGCGGGATCTCGAGATCTATATTCGTGACCTGGAGTCATCAGCAGTATCGGACTGGCTAGCCAATCATCTTGACGAGATTGAGCTTGCCGATGATTCGCTGGGCGACCGGGCAGTGAAGGGCAGGGCGTGTTACCGGGGCCACAGTGTCCGGGTCAGTCTGTATCCGGGGGCTGGCGGTAAGCGTTATACGTCGGTGATTCTGGAAGGGGAAGACCTCCCCTGGGCTTCCGACCTTGACTGCGCGCGCAGTGCCTGGCGTGCCATGGACACCGAAATTCGCTGTAGTCCTGGCGAATGGAAGGAGGGCGAGCCGGTCGACGACGAGCGCTGGTGGCGCCTGGACCAGCGGGGCGAGCAACTGGCGATCTGGAACTGAAGAGTCAAAAAAAGGGGTAGCCAGTGGCTACCCCTTTTCTCAACCATACATCTTCGCAGTTCAGTCGCTCAGGATAGACACGTTATCTGCCTGCAGGCCCTTGTCTGCTTCCACCACGCTGAACCGGACCAATTGGCCCTGGCGTAGTACACGGCGACCACGGCCTCGAATTGCGCGGAAGTGAACAAAGACTTCATCGCCGCTGGCACGAACAATAAAACCAAAGCCTTTTTTGACGTTGAACCACTTCACCGTACCCTCTTCGTCGCCTTCGGGGGTGGTGTCGTCGAAATCATCCTCGTCGTCGTAATCCGGCTCGGCTTGCTGGCGTGATGCCGTCGGGCGCGGCGCCGCATTAGCGCGTGCGGTTTGCTGCTTCAGGGCTGACGGCTTCTTGGCTGCCAGCGCTACGGTCAGGAATCCTGCCAGGCCGAAAAGAACAACAGCAATGATATAGGCTGCGATGCCCTGAGGGCTGCCCAATACAAACGTGGTACTGGTTGCATCCTCGCTAGTACCGGCCTGAGACAGAATCTGGAAGAGTTCCGGGGTGAAAGTCACCAACAGAAAGCCGAGGATAAACGGTGACGGAATGGCGACCAGGAGAGCAAGAACGATCGCTTTTGCTGGGTTTTGCATGGACTGAAGTTTCTCCATTAATCAAACGCTAACGATAAAGAACCGGATATCGGGTAAAATCGGGTCTCCGGTCGGTGAAAACCGCCAGGATTTTGTGAGGCATCAAAAATGCCTTGGAAATCCCCCGGCGGGCAAAAGCGGCATGATACCAGATAACAGGGAGCGCTGACCAAGCGGCATGAGCACATGAGTGAGAAAGATCTACAAGCCCGGCTGGACGAGCTGGAAACCCGGCTGGCATTCCAGGACGACGTCATCCATACCCTGAGCGAGCAGGTAGCCCGTCAGGAACTGGACATCCGGGAACTCTGGGAAGCGAAGAAGCAGCTGAACACACAGCTGAAGGAAGTGTCGTCGTCAAACATCAGAAAGGAGGAGGACGAAACGCCTCCTCCCCATTACTGATCAGGCTAGTAATTCTACAAGAACCTGCTCGTAAATCTCCGATAACGTATCCAGATCAGCGGCCTTCACGCACTCATTCACCTTGTGGATAGTGGCGTTGATGGGGCCGAGCTCCAGAACCTGTGCACCCGTAGGCGCTATAAAGCGTCCGTCTGAGGTGCCGCCGGAGGTAGATAGCTCGGTCTCGCGACCGGTGACCGTGCGGATGGCATTCTGCGCGGCTGACACCAACGCGCCCCGGTCGGTCAGGAAAGGGCGGCCACTCAGGTGCCAATCCAGATCATACGCCAGTTCGTGGCGCTCGAGGATGGCAACCACACGCTCTTCCAGACTTTCTGCCGTGTTTTCGGTGCAGTAGCGGAAGTTGAAATGCACCAGGCATTCACCGGGGATGATGTTGCTGCCGGTGCCAGCCTCGATTTTGGTGATCTGGAAGGTGGTGGGCGGAAAGAAATCGTTGCCGTTATCCCAGAATTCCTTTGCCAGTGCATCCAGCGCGGGGGCCACCGTGTGGACCGGGTTTTCCGCCAGATGGGGATAGGCCACGTGACCCTGGGTGCCGTGTACGGTCAGGTAGCCGTGAAGTGAGCCCCGGCGGCCGTTCTTGATAACGTCGCCTACTTCGCGGGTACTCGAGGGCTCCCCAATCAGGCACCAGTCGATTTTCTCGTTCCTTGCCTCCAGTGTTTCCACTACTTTTACGGTGCCGTGCTGGGCCGGGCCTTCCTCGTCGCTGGTAATCAGCAGGGCGATGGAGCCCCGGTGGTCCGGATACTTGTCCACGAAGCGCTCGCAGGCGGTGACAAACGCCGCCAGGCTGCCTTTCATATCGGCAGCGCCCCGGCCGTGGAGGTAACCATCGTCAATGACCGCATCGAACGGAGGGTGGCGCCAGTTCTTCTCCGGGCCTGTAGGAACAACATCGGTATGGCCGGCGAAGGCTAGCAGCGGACCCTCCGAGCCCCTGCGTGCCCAGAGGTTGTCGGTGTCGCCAAAGCGCAGAGCCTCGCCTTTAAAGCCGAGAGCGGAAAGCCGGGACATCATCAGTTCCTGGCAGCCGGCGTCGTCCGGGGTCACGGACGGCCGGCGGATCAGGTCAGCGGCCAGATCCAGGGTTGGAGAAAAGCTGGGGGGATTAGTTGTTGGCATGCAGCTCTTCATTCAGCTCGATGGCTGTCTTGTTGGTTTTACACTCAACAGCGCCGGTCTGGCTGTTACGGCGGAACAACAGATCGGGCTTGTTGGCCAGGTCCCGCGCCTTAATGACTTCAACCAGCTCGTTGTTGTCGTCCAGCAAAGCCACCTTGGTGCCAGCGGTGATGTACAGGCCAGCTTCCACCTTGCAGCGGTCTCCCAGCGGGATGCCGATACCGGCGTTGGCGCCGATCAGGCAGTTTTCACCAACGGAGATGATGATGTTGCCGCCGCCGGAAAGTGTGCCCATGGTGGAGCAGCCGCCACCCAGGTCTGAGCCCTTGCCGATCATCACGCCTGCGGATATGCGGCCTTCGATCATGCTAGTGCCTTCTGTGCCGGCATTGAAGTTGATAAAGCCTTCGTGCATCACGGTGGTGCCTTCGCCCACATAGGCACCCAGACGAACACGCGCGGTATCGGCGATACGTACGCCTTTCGGTACTACGTAATCGGTCATCTGCGGGAACTTGTCTACCGATTTTACTTCCAGAGTGCGGCCTTCGATACGTGCCTTGAGCTGGCGCTCCGGCAGTTCGTTCAGGTCAACGGCACCTTCGTTGGTCCAGGCCAGGTTGGGGAGCAGTCCGAAGATTCCATCCAGTTTCAGTTCATGGGGTCTGGCCTGGCGGCTGGAGATCAGGTGCAGCTTGAGGTAGACCTCTGGAGTGCTGGAGGCGGTATCATCGGTATCCAGCAGGGTGACCACAACCGGGCGACGGCTGTCGGCGGCGTGGGCCGCCAGTGTTGACTGTTCCATCTGCCCGAGCTGGCGCAGAGCATCCGACAGTGCCTTCAACTGTTCCGGCGTTACCGACAGGGCCTGATTGCCACCTTGGTATTCGAGTACGTTACGAGCCACTTCGATGAGGCCGTTATCGGGGGTGATGACCGGCTGCTGGTAAAACACTTCCAGCCACTCGCCCTGCTTGTTCTGGGTGCCGATACCAATTCCGAATGCAAAACTCATTGATGTGCTCCTGGTTCTCAGTGTTTGAATCGTTCGGCCCATTCATCGGCGTTAAAACCGACGCTGACTGTATCACCGTGCTCAACCACGGGGCGCTTGATGATGGAAGGGTTCTCCAGCATCAGCCGATGGGCGGATTGGGCGCTAATATTATCACGAACCTCGTCCGGAAGTTTGCGCCAGGTAGTGCCCCGGCGGTTCAGCAATACTTCCCAGCCGGCAGAGCGTTCCCATTGGCTGAGCCGGGCGGTATCCAGACCGTCTTTTTTGAAATCATGGAAGTGGTAGTCGATTCCCGCGTCATCCAGCCATTTCCGCGCTTTCTTGACGGTGTCGCAGTTTTTGATGCCGTACAACCTCATGCTTTGTTCGCCTTTACAAATGTGACAATGCGCCTTGCCGCTTCAACGCATTCCTCAATCGGGGCCACCAGGGCCATCCGCACCCGGTTTTCGCCCGGATTATGGTTACCCACCGTGCGGGAGAGGTAACGGCCTGGCAGTACATGCACATTCTGCTGTGCTGACAGTTCCCGTGCGAAGGTCTCGTCATCCATCGGGGTTTCCGGCCAGAGATAAAAACCGGCATCGGGAAAGCCCACGTCCATGACTTCGCGCAGGATTGGCACCACCGCTTCAAATTTTGCGCGGTAGGCGGCCCGGTTTTCCCGAACGTGGTCTTCATCATTCCAGGCAGCAATACTCGCCAGTTGGTTATGGATAGGCATGGCACAGCCGTGATAGGTGCGATATTTGAGGTAGCCCTTCAGGATATCCGCGTCGCCTGCCACAAAACCGGAGCGCAGGCCCGGAAGGTTGCTCCGCTTGGACAGGCTGTGGAACACAATGCAGCGGGCAAAATCGTTCCGGCCGATGGCGGCGCAGGTTTGCAGAAGTCCTTCCGGCGGCTGGCTTTCATCCGGGTACAGCTCGGAATAGCATTCGTCGGAAGCGACAATAAAATCGTGCTGGTCCGCCAGTTCGATAACCCGTGCCAGGGTTTTCCGCGGTATCACCGAACCGCTGGGGTTCCCCGGCGAGCACAGGAACAGCACCTGACAGTCTTTCCATACTGAATCCGGCACCTGATCGAAATCCGGGATGAAGTTGTTGTCGGCATCGCAGGCCAGGTAATGGGGCGTCGCACCGGCGAGGAAGGCCGCGCCCTCATAAACCTGGTAGAAGGGGTTGGGGCTGACAACGGTGGCAGGCCGGCTGGCATCCACCACCGATTGAACCAGTGAGAAGATACCTTCCCGGGTGCCATTCACCGGAACGATATGGTGCTCAGGTGTCAGGGTTCCGGAGGCCAGTTCAAAGCGCCGGGCGGCCCAGTCTGCAATGGCCTGTCGCAGCTCCTCGGTGCCTTTGGTGGTGGGATAGTTGGCCAGCTTGTCCAGATTGTTCGCGATTACCTGCTTTACGAATTCCGGGGACGGATGCTTGGGCTCGCCAATCCCCAACGAAATCGGGCTCAGGTCTTGCGGAACACTGATGCCGGCCTTGAGTCTGGCCAGCTTCTCAAACGGGTAGGGGTGGAGTCTGTCCAGATCCGGGTTCATTGGGTGTCATCCAGCATTTGGCAAAGGTCCTGCTGCAGAGCCTGGCAAACAGCAGGATCACGGATCTGCTCGCCATGCTCGTCGGTTACAAAGAATACGTCTTCCACCCGTTCGCCGAGGGTGGCAATTTTGGCGTTGGTCAGGCGCACCCGATGCTCCAGCAATACCTGGCCCACCCGCGCCAGCAGTCCCGGGCGGTCTGGCGTGACCACTTCCATCACGGTGCGTTGGTTGATGGTGTCGTTGGAGAACGTCACCTCCGTGGGGAAGGCAAAGTGCTTGAGCTGCCTGGGGGTGCGGCGATGGATGATGTCCGGGTAATCTTCCGGATCGTCCAGTTCTTCAATCAGGCGCCTGCGCACACGGTCCTTTCTGGCGGGATCGATGCCCAGTGGTTTACCTTTCTCATCCAGCACAATGTAGGAGCTGATGGAGAAGGGGCCTTCGCTGGAGCTGATGCGGGCATCAACGATGTTCAGGTTGAGTTGCTCCAGCACCGCCGTAGTGGCAGCAAACAGATCAATGCGGTCGCTCATGTAAATGATGATCTGGGAATAGCCGTCTGTAGGCCCACCGCGGGTATCGCGGATCAGCACCAGAGGGTCCGGGTCGTCACCGTGGCGGATAATGGCGGCGGTCTGCCAGGCAATATCCACCGTGGAATCCTGCAGGAAGTAGTCTTCGTCCAGGGTGTCCCAGATGTGGTCGATCTGCTCGTCGGTCATGTTCTGCGCGTGGAGGATCTCCCGTGCTTCAGACTGGGTAGCACGCACCCATTCCTGACGGTCCACCGGTGTTTCCGAGCCGCGCCGGAGTGCCCGTTTGGTCTCGATATACAGCTGGCGCAACAGCGATGCCCGCCACGTGTTCCAGAGTTTCGGATTAGTGGCGCTGATGTCGCACACGGTCAGCACATAAAGGTAATCCAGGTGAATCTGGCTGGGCACCGACTGGGCAAAGCCGTGAATGATGTCGGGGTCAGAAATATCCTTACGCTGAGCCGTCATCGACATCAGCAGGTGATTTTCCACCAACCAGGATGCCAGCTGTGTATCCCGCTCGCTCAGGTGATGGCGTTCGCAGAAGTCTTCCGCGTCAATGGCGCCCAGTTCCGAGTGGTCTCCGCCACGGCCCTTTGCCACGTCATGGTAAAGGCCGGCGATGTACAGCGTTTCCAGTTTCGGTAACCGGTGAATCAGCCGCGAGGCCAGGGGGTAGTCGTTACGGGCTTCGGCACTGTTCAGCCGCACCATATTGCGGATGACCCGCATGGTGTGGGCATCCACCGTGTAAATGTGGAACAGGTCGTGCTGCATCTGGCCGATGATCTGGCCAAACTCCGGCAGATAGCGGCCCAGCACGTTGTATTTCTTCATCGCCGACAGGGTCTGGTCCAGGGCGTGTGGGGTTCGCAGCAATTCCATGAACAGGGAGGTAACGGCCAGGTCCGAGCGGAAGGCATCGTCGATCAGGTGCCGGTGCGCCCGCAGCGAGCGGATAGTGGTAGCCCGGATACCCTTGATCTCAGGGTGCTGAGCCATCAGTACAAAGATTTCCATGATGGCATAAGGGGCGTAGGCAAAGACCTGGTTGTTCACTGCCTCGATATAGTAATTGCGGATCTGGAAGCGCTTGTTCAGAGGCAGTATGTCATCGTCGCTGCCGGAGCCAAGGATGGCCTCGTCGTAGTACTGCAGGATCACATCGGCCAGCTCGGCCAGCGCCAGTACTGTGCGGTAATAGGATTGCATCATCAGCTCGACGCCAAGCCGCTTACCTTCATCCCGGTAACCCAGCATCTCGGCAAGGGCCCGTTGATGATCGAACAGCAGGCGGTTTTCATTGCGGTCAGCAATCAATTGCAGGCCATACCTCAGCCGCCACAGGAAAGTCTCACCCTGCAGCAGAATCTGGTGCTCTTCTTCGGTCAGTATGCTGAAGCGGGTCAGGTCGGCGATGTTCTGCAAGCCGAAGTGCCGCTTGGTTATCCACCCAATGGTCTGTATGTCCCGCAGGGCCCCGGGAGAGCCCTTCACGTTGGGCTCCAGGTTGTACTCCGTATCCCCGTACTTCGCGTGCCGGCGTTTCTGCTCTTCCCGTTTGGCGATGAAGTAGTTGCGGTCGGAGCTGATGGCGTCGGAATATACCTGTTGGCTGAGTTCATCCCTCAGCTCATCGGGGCCCGCGATGGTGCGGGTTTCCAGCAGGTTGGTGAGTATGGTGACGTCTTTCCGGGCCGCATCCATGCTTTCTTCAATGCTGCGAACGCTATGGCCGATGTCCAGTTTCAGGTCCCACAGCAACGTAACGAAAGCGCCCAGGTCTTCCCGGGAGTTTTCTTCAATACCATTGCGGGTGAGGATCAGCAGATCGATGTCGGAGTGGGGGTGAAGCTCGCCCCGGCCATACCCGCCGACAGCGATCAGGGAGATGTCCGGGGAGGAGGCAAACGTGTAACGGTTCCAGATCAGGGCCAGAACCGTGTCCAGCGTGTCGGATCTTGAGTGCACCAGGGCCCGAACATCGGCGCCCTGGCGGAACGCTTCCGCGTCCGCGTTGTAACGTTCCTTCAGCAGCTCCCGCGCGGCTTTGACGGGAGACGCATCATTGCTGATCCTTGCTTCAAGTTCGCTGAAGTCCACCTAGAATGACTCTTCCGTGCGCTTTGTCAGTACTTCGTGGCCGTCTGCGGTCACCACAATGGTGTGCTCCCATTGTGCCGAGAGTTTGTGGTCCTTGGTAACAACCGTCCAGCCATCCGGCAACAGCTTGGTGTGGTACTTGCCTTGATTGATCATCGGTTCAATAGTAAAGGTCATGCCTTCCTGCAGCTCCATACCGGTGCCCGGTTTGCCGTAATGCATTACCTGTGGATCTTCATGGAAGACCTGGCCAATGCCGTGGCCACAGTAGTCCCGCACCACCGAATACCGGTGTTTTTCGGCGTGTTGCTGGATAACGTGGCCGATGTCTCCGAGCCGGGTGCCCGGTTTCACCAGTTCAATGCCTTTATATAAGCATTCCTGGGTGATCTGGATCAGGCGCTCAGTGCCGGGCTTGGGCTTGCCGACAATAAACATCTTGCTGGTGTCGCCGTGCCAGCCATCCTTGATGACGGTGACATCAATATTGAGGATGTCGCCGTCCTTTAGCACCTTCTTCTCGGAAGGGATGCCGTGGCAGACTACGTGGTTAACAGAGGTGCAGATCGACTTCGGGAAACCCTTGTAGTTCAGCGGCGCCGGAATGGTGCCCTGTTCGTTCACCATGTAGTTGTGGCAGATGTTGTCCAGTTCCTCGGTGGTTACGCCGGGTTTGACGTATTCGCCAACCATCTCGAGAACGTCGGCAGCCAGGCGGCCGGCAACGCGCATCTTTTCGATTTCTTCCGGAGTCTTGATCGATACCTGCATTGGGTTTCCCGTTGATTTGGATCAAACAGCCATTTTAAGGGGGAGTGTGGCCCGGTACAAGGAAGAGGCACCCCCGACCCATTGCCGGGACTACAAATTAATGGAATCCGGCCGTCGATTTATGGTATAAACGCGCCCGCCGGAAACAAATCCGGCAAATTCGCACACACGTCGGCACGTTGTCCCAGGGTGCCTGCTTCTGTTGCTTCCATTAATAAGCAACGGGTTCAGGTTGGGTCAATCGGACGTGTGGAGGACTAACCCGAAGCTAAAAGGTAAATATCATGGCTCAGGTAAATATGCGTGACCTGCTGAAGGCAGGCGCTCACTTCGGTCACCAGACCCGTTACTGGAACCCGAAAATGTCGAAGTTCATCTTCGGCGCCCGTAACAAGATTCACATCATCAACCTTGAGCAGACAGTTCCTGCCATGAACGATGCGTTGAATTTCGTTCATAACCTCGCAGGCAACAAGAACAAGATCCTGTTCGTTGGCACCAAGCGTGCAGCGGCCAAGATCATCAAGGAAGAAGCACTCCGCTCCAACCAGCCTTACGTGAACCATCGCTGGCTCGGCGGCATGCTGACCAACTACAAGACCATCCGCCAGTCGATCCGTCGCTACCGCGATCTGGAAGCGCAGAGCCAGGATGGTACCTTCGACAAGCTGACCAAGAAAGAAGCCCTTGATCGCACCCGCGAAATGGACCGCCTTGAGCGTTCCATCGGCGGTATCAAGGACATGGGCGGCCTGCCGGATGCTATGTTCGTTATCGACGTGGACCACGAGCGTATCGCCATCAAGGAAGCCAACAAGCTGGGCATTCCTGTTATTGGTGTTGTTGATACCAACAGCGATCCGGACGGCGTAGATTACGTTATTCCGGGCAACGACGATGCCATCCGCGCGATCCAGATTTACGTGCAGGCCGTTGCTGATACCTGCCTTGAAGCCTCCCAGGCTGGTTCTGCCGGCGCTGACGAGTTCGTTGAAGTCAGCGAAGGCGCGGAAGGTGCTGCTCCCGCTGCGGAGTAATACTTTCTTCGCAAACGGGTTGTAGGGTGTGCCTGTGGTTTAGCGCCGGCACACCTGTGCAGAATTTGGATTGGAACAGTTAAGAGGAATGAACATGGCTGCAATTACTGCTGCAATGGTCAAAGAGCTCCGTGAGCGCACCGGCCTTGGCATGATGGAGTGCAAGAAGGCACTGGTAGAAGCTGACGGAAGCGTTGATGCCGCAATTGAAGAACTGCGCAAGTCTTCAGGTCTGAAGGCTGCCAAGAAAGCGGGCCGTACGGCCGCCGAAGGTGTTTCCCTGATCAAGGTGTCTGACGACAACACCGTCGCCTACATTCTGGAAGTGAACTCCGAGACTGACTTCGTTGCCCGTGATGACAACTTCCTGAACTTCGCCAACGACGTTCTGAATGTTGCTTTCGAAAACGGCAAGACTGACGTCGCCGATCTGATGACGGGCGATCTGGAAGCCAAGCGTGAAGCGCTGGTTCAGAAGATCGGCGAGAACATCACTGTTCGTCGCATCGTTCGCGTTGAAGGCCCGGTTGTTGGCGCCTACGTTCACAGCACCAACAAGATTGCGTCTGTGGTAGCCCTCTCCGCCGGTAGCCCTGAAGTTGCGCGGGACGTTGCCATGCACGTTGCCGCTGTTAACCCGCGGGTTGGCAAGCCGGAAGACATGCCTGCTGACGAGCTCGAGAAAGAAAAAGCGGTCATCAAGGCCCAGCCGGATATGGAAGGCAAGCCTGCAGAAATCGTCGAGAAGATGATGGGCGGCCGTATCAAGAAGTTCCTGGCGGAAAACAGCCTGGTCGAGCAACCGTTCGTCAAGAATCCTGACCAGACCGTCGGTCAGCTGATCAAAGACAACGGCGCCGATCTGGTGAGCTTTGTTCGTCTGGAAGTCGGCGAAGGTATTGAGAGGGAAGAAGTGGACTTCGCTGCCGAGGTCGCTGCTGCGGCTGGCACCGGCAAGTCCTGATCCTTCTGACAGGTGCCAAAGCCAAGGCTGAGGCACCGTTCGAGTCTGCCACGTTGGCTGGAGTAGTCCGGCTCTCGTGGCGGGCTTGTATCTGAGATACCCCTTTTTCGAGGAGTATGTCAGATACAAGCCTGAGAAGCTTGTCCTGCCAGACACCAAGCCAGACACAGAGAAGGGGAACCTCATGCCGAAGTCGTCTAAGACCCAGCCCAGATACAAACGTGTACTGCTCAAGCTCAGTGGCGAAGCCCTGGTGGGCGATCATGGTTTCGGGATTGACCCCAAAGTGCTTGACCGTATGGCGCTGGATATTGGTTCACTGATCGGTATTGGTGTCCAGGTCGCCCTGGTGATTGGTGGTGGTAACCTTTTCCGAGGAGCTGCTCTGAATGCTGCCGGCATGGACAGAGTGACGGGCGACCACATGGGAATGCTGGCAACCGTGATGAACGGGTTGGCCATGCGTGATGCCCTTGAGCGCTCCAACATTCGTACCCGGGTAATGTCTGCTATCCCCATGAGTGGTATTGTTGAGCATTACGATCGCCGCCGTGCGGTACGTGATCTGAAAGACGGCGACGTGGTGATTTTCTGCGCCGGAACGGGGAATCCGTTTTTTACAACCGATTCAGCGGCTTGTCTGCGTGGTATCGAGATTGAAGCCGATGCTGTATTGAAAGCTACAAAGGTTGATGGTGTTTATTCCGCGGACCCCTACAAGGACCCGACGGCGGAAAAGTACGAACACCTCACTTACGATGAAGTGCTGGACAAGAAACTGGGTGTGATGGACCTGACCGCCATCTGCCTTGCCCGGGACCACGGTATGCCCCTTCGTGTCTTCGATATGAACCGGGCTGGCGCGCTCACCCGGATTGTGACCGGAGAAACGGAAGGCACATTGATTGAGTAACCTGATTGAGTAATTCTGAACAACGAATCCGAGGATGCTGCAGTGATTGACGATATTAAAGCTGATGCCGAAAAAAAGATGAAGAAAAGCCTTGAGTCCCTGACCGCGGCTTTCAACAAGATCCGTACCGGTCGTGCCCATCCCTCCATTCTGGACAGCGTAATGGTTGATTATTACGGCCAGGAGACGCCGCTGAAGCAGGTGGCGAGTGTGAACGTGGAAGATAACCGTACATTGGCCGTCTCGCCCTGGGAAAAGCCGCTGCTGCCGAAGATTGAAAAAGCCATCATGATGTCGGATCTGGGCCTGAACCCGTCCAACAATGGCGAGGTTATTCGTATTCCAATGCCGATGCTGACCGAAGAAACCCGTAAGGAAATGGTCAAGCAGGCCCGCGCAGATGCGGAGCATGGCAAGGTTTCCGTCCGCAACGCACGCCGTGATGCCAACAGCACGCTCAAAGAGCTGCTGAAAGAAAAGGAAATCAACGAAGACGAAGAGCGCTACGGTGAGGACGAAATCCAGAAATTGACCGACCGCTATATCGCCGAGGTGGAGAAACAGCTAAAGGCCAAGGAAGAGGACCTGATGGCTGTCTGAGCAGTTGGACAATTTCAGCAACGTGATCAGTCCGTGCCACCGGCACTGCCGGGTGTGGGCTGAACAGGGGATTGCATGACGGAAAGTGTATCCGCACAGATTCCGGTATCGGCTGGTAGTCGGCCCCGGCATGTGGCCATCATCATGGATGGAAACAACCGCTGGGCGAAAGCCCGGCGGTTGAAAGGCGTTGCCGGCCATAAGGCAGGTGTGAAAGCGGTCAGATCCGTGGTGGAAACCTGTGCCCGGGAAGGGGTGGAGGTGCTGACACTTTTCGCTTTCTCCAGTGAGAACTGGCGCCGTCCGGAGGATGAAGTGTCCGCTCTTATGCGCCTGTTCCTGTTTGCCCTGGAGCGGGAAGTGAAAAAGCTTCATCGCAATGATATCTGCCTGCGCATTATTGGCGACCGCTCGGCCTTCAGCGCGAACCTTCAGGAACACATGAGCCGTGCCGAAGAGCTCACCCGTGACAACACCCGCATGACTCTGGTCATAGCCGCAAACTACGGTGGCCACTGGGATATTACCCAGGCCAGCCGAACAGTGGCCGAGAAGGTACGCACGGGCGAGCTGGCGCCTTCGGATATCACTGACGACCTGATACAGCAGCATCTCTCCATTGGCGACCTCCCCATGCCCGACCTGATGATCAGGACGGCGGGAGAGCAACGCATCAGCAATTTCATGCTCTGGCACCTGGCTTACACTGAGTTGTACTTTTCTCCTGTTTACTGGCCGGATTTCCGTGAACAGGAAATGAGCCAGGCGCTACAGGCGTATGCGGGCCGGAAACGCCGGTTTGGTCAGACCGATGACCAGATCGCCAGCGTGTCATCGGAACAATAACGACAAGATAGCGAACGATACCGTGCTTAAAACCCGTATTATCACTGCGCTTATACTGGCGCCCATTGCCATCGGTGGCATTTTCTTCCTGCCGCCTCTGGGCTTTGCCCTGTTTACCGGCGCCATCATTACCCTTGGGGCATGGGAGTGGGCCAATATGTCCGGTATTGTGGCCCCGGCAGCTCGAGTGGCCTATGCGGTGGTGGTTGCTGCCGTGCTCTATGGGCTGTTGAATGTGCCCGCCGTTGCGGTACTCTGGCTGGCGCTTTTCTGGTGGATTCTGTGTTTTCTGCTGGTGCGAAGCTATCCAGACGGTTCCGAGCGCTGGGGCAGCGTGCCGGCCAGAGCTATTATGGGCCTTCTGGTGCTGGTTCCGGCCTGGGTGGGGCTCAACCATATTCGCACCGGCGGCTTCGAGTTCGGGGACAGTACCAACAATCTTCTGGTTATTCTCTATGTCTTCTGTGTGGTTTGGGTAGCCGATATTGGTGCCTACTTCGCCGGTCGTGCGTTCGGTAAGGCCAAGCTCGCGCCACGTGTCAGCCCGGGCAAGTCCTGGGCCGGTGTCTGGGGTGGCCTGGTAGCTGTTGCCGTGTTCGCCATCATTATCGGCATGCTGGCCTCGGCAACGGTTGCTCAATCTTTGCTGCTGGTTATCGCAAGCCTGGTGACCGGTTTAGTCTCAGTGCTGGGTGATTTGCTGGAAAGCATGCTCAAGCGTTTTCGCGGCATTAAGGATAGTAGCCAGCTGTTACCAGGCCATGGTGGCATAATGGACAGGATCGACAGCCTGACGGCAGCGATTCCTGTATTCGCACTGGTTATTACGCTGATTGGCTGGCTGACCACAGGGCAATGGTGATCTCTGTGAAGCGTTCGATAACGATACTGGGTGCAACAGGCTCCATAGGTCTGAATACGCTGGACGTGGTCCGCCGGCATCCGGATCGCTTTTCTGTGCACGCGCTCACTGCCAGTACCAGCGTTGAGAGCATGGCGGAGCTGTGTCATGAATTTTGTCCGCGTTATGCGGTAATGGCCGATCAGAAAGCCGCTCAGGCATTAACTGTGGCGCTTTCCAATTTGCCCGAGGTAACGGTACTCAGTGGCACTGAAGCACTGGCCGGGGTAGCTGCAGATCCCGAAGCCGACACTGTGATGGCCGCTATCGTTGGGGCTGCAGGCCTGCCTCCCACGTTGGCAGCGGTGCGCGCGGGCAAGCGTGTGCTGTTGGCCAACAAGGAAGCGTTGGTAATGTCCGGCAAGCTGTTCATGGACGCCGTCGCCGCCTCTGGCGCAGAAGTGTTGCCGATAGACAGCGAACATAATGCTATCTTCCAGTGCATGCCCCCGGACAAGATCCGGAATACCCACGGTGCAGGTATCAC
Organism: Marinobacter denitrificans; assembly: GCF_008795955.1. GTDB lineage: Bacteria > Pseudomonadota > Gammaproteobacteria > Pseudomonadales > Oleiphilaceae > Marinobacter > Marinobacter denitrificans. The sequence goes on along the minus strand of NZ_VMHN01000004.1, from coordinate 94,871 downwards.
CCGCATTTTGCTGACGGCGTCCGGCGGGCCCTTTCGCACTCATTCGGCCGAAGCCCTCCGTCATGTGTTGCCGGCTGAGGCCTGTGCCCATCCCAACTGGTCTATGGGCCAGAAAATCTCCGTAGACTCAGCAACACTGATGAACAAAGGTCTTGAATTGATTGAGGCCTGCTGGTTGTTTAACACCACGCCAGACATGATTGAAGTACACGTGCACCCGGAAAGCATTATCCACTCGATGGTGGAATACGCCGATGGCTCGGTGCTCGCCCAGCTCGGCAGTCCCGATATGCGCACACCCATTGCCAATGGCCTGGCGTGGCCTGAACGGATCGACGCCGGCGTGCCACCGCTGGATCTTTTCCGTGTCGGGCAGTTCAACTTCGAACGGCCGGACCTTGATCGCTTTCCTTGCCTCCGGCTCGCTGCTGAGGCTTTTCAGCAGGGAGGAACGGCGCCGGCTGTGCTGAACGCGGCCAATGAAGAGGCAGTGGCAGCCTTTCTCGCCGGCAAGGTGAGGTTTGTGGATATTCCCTCTATCATTGAGCACACCCTGGCGGCCACAGAGGTTGTGCCAGCTGACAGTTTCGATACCATCTTTGCCAAGGACGCCGAGGCCCGCTCCCTGGCCCGGGAACAGATTCTCGGGCGGGCTGTCTGATTCAGGCAGGCCCGGCAGGCGGGCTGATCAAATTCAACAGAGAACACTATGCAGATAGTTGAAACCATACTGGCGCTGGTACTGACGCTGGGCATTCTTGTAACCCTTCATGAGTTCGGTCACTTCTGGGTGGCACGACGCTGTGGGGTGAAGGTGCTGCGTTTTTCGGTGGGTTTTGGTAAGCCGTTATTTTCCTGGTACGACCGCCAGGGCACAGAGTTCGCTGTTGCGGCCATTCCGCTTGGCGGCTATGTAAAGATGCTGGACGAGCGGGAAGGCCCGGTGCCTGAGGACCAGAAGCACCTGGCTTTCAACTCCAAACCGCCATCAAAGCGCATTGCCATCGCAGCAGCAGGGCCTGTTGCCAACTTCCTGTTTGCCATCTTTGCTTACTGGTTGCTCAGCGTTGTAGGTTTCACCACCGTCGCGCCCATCATTGGCGAAGTCAACGACGGCAGCGTTGCTGACCGTGTCGGGCTGGCCTCCGGCATGGAGATCCACGAAGTTGACGGCCATCGTGTGACCTCCTGGCGGGACGTGAACATGCGTTTGCTGGAGCGTACCGGTGAATTCGGCCAGATTACCATCGACGTCTCCAGGGATGGCAGCCGGGGAACGCTGACAGGCTCTCTGGACGGCTGGCGCCTTGATGATGAAAATCCCAATCCACTGGGTGAATTTGGCGTGACACCCTGGCGGCCGGATGTACCGGCTGTACTGGGCGAGATTGTCGCAGGCGGACGGGCTGATGCTGCTGGTCTGAAATCCGGCGACAGAGTAGTGGCAGTGGACGGGGAGCCGGTTTCTGACTGGTTCGAACTGGTTTCATTTATCCGTGAAGCTCCTGAAACACCACTGGAGCTTACGGTAGAGCGGGACGGCAGCACCCGGCAGATAGTGGTAACGCCCGCCGAACACAAGGCCGACGATGGTACCGTTACCGGGCTTGTCGGGGCCGGCGTCAGTGAGGTGACCTGGCCGGACGACGTGCTGCGGGATGTCAGTTACGGGCCCCTGGCAGCGATTCCCAATGCCATGTCCGAAACCTGGGGCGACACCCGGTTAACGCTGGTTGCCATCAAAAAAATGGTGACCGGGCTGCTCTCGCCCACTAACCTTAGTGGCCCGATTACCATTGCAAGGATAGCCGAAGCCAGTGTAAGTTCCGGCTTCGAGGATTTTGTACGTTTTCTTGCCTACCTCAGTGTCAGTCTTGGGGTACTGAATCTGTTGCCAGTACCGGTTCTGGATGGTGGGCATATTGTCTACTACACCATAGAAGCCATCCGCAGAAAGCCGCTTTCCGAGCAGGCTCAGGCTTTTGGATTACGCATTGGTATGGCAATGATTCTCACATTAATGGTGTTTGCACTTTACAACGACCTGATGCGGTTGTGAGAATTGCGAACTCCTTACGCGCATCAACAGGCGAAATTACTGAATGAGACGTTCTTTTCTGGGTTTAGCTGTAGGCTTGGCAATCGCCACTTCCGCCATGAAACCGGCTCTGGCTGATGAATTCACCGTATCCGACATAGAGGTAGAAGGCCTTCAGCGGGTGTCCGCAGGAACGGTATTCTCTGCGTTTCCCGTGTCCATCGGGGAGCCTGTTGACGAGGTTGAGCTGGCTTCCGCCATCAAGGACCTGTTTCGCACCGGGCTGTTTACCGATATTGAAGCCAGTCGTGACGGTGGTGTGCTGATCCTGACCGTGAAGGAGCGGCCATCCATCACCTCCATCGACATTGAAGGCAACAAGAATATCGAAACCGACATGCTGATGGATGCGCTGTCCGGGGCCGGCCTGCAGGAAGGCCAGGTGTTTCGCCGTGCCACCCTCGAACGGCTGGAGCTGGAAATACTCCGGTCCTACATCAGTCAGGGGCGCTATAACGCCCGTGTGAAGGCTACTGCTGAAGATCTCCCCCGTAACCGGGTGGCCATCAAGCTGGATATCAATGAAGGCACAGTGGCTGCCATTCAGCATATCAACATTGTGGGTAACGACGCCTTCGATGACGAAACCCTGCTGTCCCTGTTCGAGCTGGAAACCACCAGCTGGTGGAACTCCATCACCAATTCCGACAAATACGCCCGCGAACGCCTGAGTGGCGACCTGGAGTCCCTGCGATCCTACTATCTTGATCGCGGCTATATCGACTTCAATGTTGAATCCAGTCAGGTGTCCATTTCGCCCGACAAGAAGCAGGTGTTCATTGCGATCTCCCTGAATGAAGGGCCCCAATACACGGTTTCCGATGTCAATCTGCGTGGCGAGCTCATCGTTGGTGAGGAAGAGCTGCGCGAGCTTATCCCCATTGAAGAGGGTGACGTATTTTCCCGTTCCCGCATGACGGCAATTTCAGAATCGCTGTCCAGGCGCCTTGGCCGTGAAGGTTATGCCTTCGCCAATGTAAACGCCGTGCCGGAGCCGGGCGACGATGACACTGCATCAGTGACCTTCTTTGTGGAACCTGGTAAGCGGGCCTACGTCCGGCGCATCAATTTTGACGGCAATGTTTCAACAAGAGACGACGTGCTGCGCCAGGAAATGACCCAGATGGAAGGCGGTGTGGCTTCCACGGACAGAATCGAATTTTCCAAGACCCGCCTCGAGCGGCTCGGTTTCTTTGAAACCGTCGATGTGGAAACGGTTCCTGTTCCCGGCACCGATGATCTGGTGGACGTGAACTATTCCGTGGCGGAGCAGGCCACCGGCAGTCTTTCTGCGTCGGTTGGTTTCTCCCAGGCGTCTGGCGTTATTCTCGGGGCCAATGTGTCCGAGAACAACTTCTTCGGCAGCGGTAAGCGGGTGTCCTTTGGCGTAAATGTCAGCGACTCCATCAAAAGTGCCAACTTTTCCTACCTGGACCCTTACTACACAGTGGACGGCGTAAGTCGGGGCTTCAGCGTATTCGCCCGCGAAACCGATTTTGAAGAGCAGGATATTTCCTCCTACCTGCTTGACGAGTATGGCGGTCGGGTCACCTTCGGGTACCCCACGGACAACATCACCCGGCTGAACTTTGGCCTTGGATATACGCTCTCCAAGGTCAAGGCAGGTTCGTTCACCTCTGAGGAAGTGCGAACCTTTATCGAAGAGGAAGGTAACGATTTCAATAACTACTTCCTGTTTGCTTCCTGGCGCCGCAGTACGTTGAACAGGGGCGTTCTGCCGACCGATGGCTACAGCGTTTCACTGTCCACGGATGTTGCCGTACCCGGCAGTGATCTCACGTTCTATAAAGTGAACCAGAAAACCGAGTTCTATCAGCCGTTTAACGAGAACCAGACCTGGGTCTTCCGGGCGCGTTCAGAAATCGGCTATGGTGATGGTTACAGTGGGCGCTCGGTCATGCCATTTTACGAGCACTTCTACGCCGGTGGTTATGGTTCGGTGCGTGGTTATGAGGCAAACTCGCTGGGACCCTTGGCCACAAACGCGCCTAACGACTTCTCCGATCCCGACCCGTTCGGTGGCAGTCTGTTGACGGAGGGCAGCCTGGAGCTGATCTTCCCCACACCGTTCGCAGGCGATACCCGCTCAATGAGAACGGCGTTCTTCATCGATGCCGGGCAGGTGTTTGACGCTGACCGCAATTTTGATCCAGCCCTGGATGAAGTACGGCTGTCGGCTGGTGTAGGATTTCAGTGGATTACAGCGGTTGGTCCGCTGGCGTTCAGTCTTGCCAAGCCTCTGAACGACAAGAGTGGCGATGATACCCAGATATTCCAGTTCTCCCTGGGGCAGACATTCTGATCAGAGTGCGAAGGGAAACGCGGTAAATAATAAAACACAGGAGAAACAACATGTTCCGATTGTCCATGGTAGTATTGCTGGCCGCACTGATGGCCACCACCACAGTTGCAGCTGAAACCCGTATTGGGGTGGTTGATTTGCGCCAGGCGCTATTCTCGTCCAAAGATGCGAGAGATTTCAGCGCGCAGATGCAACAGGATTTTTCCAGTGAGGAAGCAAAGGTCAGGGAAGCCCAGGAGGCTGCTCGCAAACTGCAGGAGCGCCTCGAGAAAGACGGCGCCATGATGAACGAGTCTGAGCGCAGTAAAATGACCACCGAGTTCCAGGAGAAGGTCAAGGAGTTCAACTTTCTCAAGCAGCGCCTCGATTCCACAGTGGCAAATCGCAAGCAACAGTTTCTGGAAGAGGCCCGTCCGGAAGTGGATGCGGCCGTCAAGGAACTGTTGGACGAGCATGACCTCGACATAATTCTGCCCAGTGAAGCCGTGGTATACGTCAAGCCCGACATGAACCTGACGGAAGAGCTACTGGAGAAGCTGGACCGCTGATCACGGCGGGCCCGATACTGGCCAGCCCGGAAAAACCTTGTGGAGCTGATAATGACTAAGCGTTCATACCGGCTGGGCGAGATCGCCTCTGAGCTGGGGGCGGAACTCAGGGGCGACCCCGATACTGACATAGTGGGGATTGCTACGCTTCAGGCGGCGGCTCCGGGCCAGATCGCATTCCTGGCTAATCCTTCTTATGCACGCTATCTTGCAGATACCAGAGCTTCTGCGGTCATTCTCTCGCCATCTGTCGCTGATCAGTGCGCTACCAATGTACTGTTACTGGACAATCCTTACCTTGGGTATGCTCGCCTGAGCCACTGGTTTGACCCTTCGCCAGCCCCGGGGGCAGGCGTCCATGAATCTGCGGTGATCGATCCTTCTGCGCAGGTATCGCAAAGTGCCAGTATCGGCCCGCAAGCTGTTGTCGAGGCTGAGGCCGTTATTGGTGACAACGTGGTAGTTGGCGCCGGTTGTATTATTGGTGCCCGTTGCACCATTGGTGAGCACTCAGTCTTACGTCCGCGGGTAACTTTGGCTCATGACATTGTGCTGGGCAAGCGTTGCCATATCCTGAGCGGCGCCGTGATTGGTTCGGATGGCTTCGGCTTTGCCAATGAAAAGGGCGCCTGGCACCGGATCGCCCAGCTTGGCAGGGTAGTCCTGGGCGATGATGTCGAGGTCGGGGCGAACACCACCATTGACCGTGGCGCACTGGACGACACAGTGATTGGCAATGGGGTAAAACTCGACAATCTCATTCAGATTGCACACAACGTCAGTATCGGTGATCACAGCGCCATGGCGGCTATGGTCGGTATTGCAGGCAGTACCCATATTGGCCGCCACTGCGTTTTTGGTGGCGCCTCGGGGGTGGCAGGGCATCTGACGATTGCGGATCAGGTACACCTGACCGGAATGACCCTGGTAACCGGCGATATACGGGAGCCAGGCGTGTATTCGTCGGGCACCAACGCCGACACCAATCGACAATGGCGCAAGAACGCCGTGCGTTTTCGTCAGCTTGATGCCATGGCGCGTCGGCTAAAAGAACTGGAAAAGAAAATAGAAGGCTGAGGCCGTTACTGATGATTATGACCATCAAAGAAATCATGGAATACCTGCCACACCGCTACCCGTTTTTACTGGTTGACCGGGTGACCGAGGCGGAGAAGGGGCAGTTTATCAAGGGATACAAGAACATCTCCCTGAACGAGCCATTTTTTAACGGCCACTTTCCTAACAATCCGATTATGCCGGGCGTGCTGATCATCGAAGCCATGGCACAACTCTCGGGCATTCTCGGGTTCCTGACGGTGGGCCGGAAACCGTCGGACGGCGTGGTACAATACCTGGCTGGTTCCAGCAAGGCGCGCTTCAAGCGCCCTGTAGTGCCCGGAGACAGGCTCAGCATGGAGTCCCGGATGATCTCCGGCAAACGTGGAATCTATAAATTCGAATGCCGCGCTCTGGTTGATGACGAAGTCGTCTGTGTGGCAGAAATACTGACCGCTGAGAGAGAAGTTTGATGGCGACAAAAGAATGGTCGGGAGTCCATCCTCAGGCGATCGTGGATCCGTCTGCCAAACTGGCTGACAACGTAACTGTCGGGCCCTGGAGCTATATTGGACCGGACGTGGAGATCGGTGAAGGAACCGAAATCATGTCCCATGTGGTGATCAAGGGCCCCACCAGAATTGGCCGCAATAACCGCATCTTCCAGTTCTCCAGTGTGGGAGAGGAATGCCAGGACAAGAAGTATGCCGGCGAGCCGACCACCCTGGTTATTGGCAACGACAATACCATCCGCGAAAACTGCACCATTCACCGGGGTACCGTTCAGGACCGTGGTGAAACCACTATCGGGAACGGCAACCTGCTGATGGCGTATGTGCACGTCGCCCACGACTGCATTATTGGTGATAGCACCATTCTCGCCAATTGCGCCACCCTGGCAGGGCACGTTTCGGTAGGTGATTTTGCCATCCTTGGTGGCGGCACTATGGTTCATCAGTTCTGCCACATCGGCACCCATAGCATGAGCGCCGGCGGAAGCATCGTTCTCAAAGACATTCCCGCCTACATCATGGCCAGTGGCCAGTCCGCCCAGCCGTTCGGCATGAACGTGGAGGGGCTGCGTCGCCGTGGATTCAGTAAGGAAGTGCTGCTGGTTCTTCGTCGCGCCTACAAGGTGATCTATCGTCAGGGCCTGACAACGGAACAGGCGGTAGTTGAACTGGAAAAAGCCTATTCCGACATCCCCGAAGTGCAGCCATTGATTGAATCCCTTCGCGGCGCAGACCGCGGCATTATCCGCTGACCAGGGAGCGATTACCCCGGTGACGGACCAGCCTGAGCACCCTTTTGTCAGTACCCGCAAAGTTACCTTCGCCATCGTGGCCGGAGAAGCCTCCGGCGATATCCTCGGCGCGGGCCTGATTCGCTCGCTCCGGGCGCGATATCCCAATGCCCGTTTTGTGGGTATCGGTGGCGACGAAATGGTGGCGGAAGGCTTTCATTCCCTGGTGCCCATGGAGCGGCTTTCCGTGATGGGCCTGGTGGAAGTGCTAGGCCGCATCCGCGAGCTCTTCAGCATTCGTGCCCGATTGATGGACTATCTGCTGACAACACCGCCGGAAGTGGTGATTGGCATCGACTCCCCGGATTTCACCCTGGGTATTGAACGGCGGTGCCGGGATGCCGGTATGCTCACCGCGCATTATGTCAGCCCGTCGGTCTGGGCCTGGCGCCAGAAGCGTATATTCAAGATTGCCAAATCCGTCAATCTCATGCTCACGCTGTTTCCTTTCGAAGCGCGTTTTTATGAAGAGCACAACATTCCTGTGGCCTTTGTGGGTCATCCCCTCGCAGACCGTATTCCGATGACACCGGATACTGTAGGCGCCCGCAAAGCGCTGGGGCTCCGAGATGACGCGCCTGTGTTGGCCATCCTGCCGGGAAGCCGGGGAGGGGAAGTGGAGCGCCTTGGCACCCTGTTTCTGGAAGCTGCACGATGGATCCAGGGCAAGCGCCCTGATCTGCAACTGGTGATCCCGTGTGTCAACCGGGAACGGGAACAGCAGGTCAGGAATCTCGTGGACGCTCTCGATGTGAAGCTTGAGGTGACCATTGTACGCGGCCGTTCCCGGGAAGTGATGGCGTCGTCGGACGTGGTCCTGTTAGCATCGGGAACCGCCACGCTGGAAGCGATGTTACTCAAAAAGCCCATGGTGGTGGGGTACCGGTTGAGCGGCCTCAGTTTTGCGTTGGTATCGCGGCTGGTGAAGGTGCCTCACGTAGCATTGCCAAACCTGCTTGCACGGGAATCCCTGGTGCCGGAACTGTTGCAGGACGATGCCACACCGGAAACTCTGGGCGCAGCCGTTCTGGAGCGCCTGGAAAACGAAACCGAACGCGCCCGCCTTACGGAAGCATTCTCCCGCTTGCATGACCAGTTGCGGCAGAACGCGGACGAGCAGGCCGCCTCAGCACTTTCTGCACTGATTGAAGGTAAGCAGCCATGAGCAAGAGCCCGCTACCGCCCTTTGTGTGCCGTTATCAGGGCCGGCTGCTGGCTGGCGTGGATGAAGTAGGGCGCGGCCCCCTGGTCGGCGCCGTAGTGACGGCGGCAGTGATACTGGACCCTGAGAAACCGATCCCGGGGCTGGTGGACTCAAAGCAGCTTACTGAAAAACGCCGGGAGGCCCTGTACGAGCAGATCATCGAACGGGCCGCCGCCTGGAGCCTGGGCCGCTGTGAGGCGGAGGAAATTGACCGGCTGAACATCTTTCGTGCCACCATGGTGGCAATGGAGCGGGCAGTTGCCGGGCTGCATATTCCGCCTGAATACGTGTTGGTGGACGGCAATCGCTGCCCTGACTGGCACTGGCCATCGGAGCCCGTCATCAAGGGCGACAGCCGGGTAGAAGCAATCAGTGCCGCCTCCATACTCGCCAAGGTCACCCGCGACCGGGAGATGGTCGCTCTTCACGAAACCTACCCGCACTATGGATTTGACGGGCACAAAGGTTATCCCACACCCGTCCACCTGGAGGCGCTCGGTAGGCTGGGGGCTACTGTCCAGCACCGGCGTTCATTCAGGCCCGTCCAGGAAGCTATTGAAACCGTCGGCATGATCAATATGAGCACTACCGAAGAACTCCTGTATCCTTCCGATCTCTTCGAAAATATCGATTGACAGGCCGCTGGCAGATCCTTAATATACGCGCACGTTGATCGGGGGTTACCCCGAGAAAACAGCCAGTTTATTGCGGGGTGGAGCAGTCTGGTAGCTCGTCGGGCTCATAACCCGAAGGTCGTAGGTTCGAATCCTGCCCCCGCTACCATATAAAAGAAAGGCAGATCAGTATTATACTGGTCTGCCTTTTTTCGTTTCTGTCTCCGGAACTTTCTGATCAGGAGAAGCCCCGATGGAGCATCGCTCACCGCAAACAACGAGCGCCGCAGTGGCCAGCCTCGACGAGCTGGCGCCGATGGCAGACTACTCGCTGATGGACAATCTGAACTGCGATCCCGATGCAGATCCAGGCGGCGATGACCACATGCCGAGGCAGGTCTTCAGGGGGCATTATGTACCAGTCACACCAACTCCAATAAAAGCCCCTGAATACGTGGCTCACAGCGAAGGTCTGTTCAGCGAATTGGGCTTTGCTAGCAGTCTGGCCCAGTCCGCTGACTTTATCCGGATGTTCTCCGGAGACCTCGCACATGTTCCGGAGCCGATGCGCAAGGTCGGATGGGCGTGTGGCTATGCGCTGTCCATCTACGGCACCGAATTCACCCAGCAGTGCCCGTTTCAGACCGGCAATGGTTATGGCGATGGTCGTGCAATCTCGGTACTTGAAGGTGTTTTCAACGGTCAGCGCTGGGAAATGCAGTTAAAGGGTGGCGGCCGGACACCCTACTGCCGCGGTGCTGACGGCCGGGCTGTTCTCAGATCCAGTGTTCGCGAGTTTCTTGCGCAGGAGCATATGCACGCGCTGGGCGTGCCTACCTCCCGCTCCCTGAGCCTGTACGTATCGAAAACCGAAAAGGTGATGCGGCCCTGGTATTCGGAGGGTTCCCGCATGGCGGACCCGGACCAGATGATTGCAGAGCCTGTCGCGATTTCCACCCGGGTTGCACCCTCTTTCATTCGGGTAGGCCAGCTCGAACTTTTCGGCCGTCGCGCCCGGAAACAGGAACATCCCGAAGCGATGGAGGAGCTCGAGCAGCTGGTGCTTCACCTCATTGATCGGGAATACACTGATGTCATTGATCAGTCACTCGATACTCCTACAAAAGTGGTAATGCTCGCGCGCGAGTTTCGCGGCCGTCTTGCCTCCCTGGTTGCGAACTGGATTCGTGTCGGATACTGCCAGGGCAACTTTAACAGTGACAACTGCGCCGCTGGCGGCTTCACACTGGATTATGGGCCCTTCGGGTTCTGTGAGTTGTTTGATCCCCATTACCAGCCATGGACTGGTGGAGGCCACCACTTCTCCTTCCTGAACCAGCCCGGGGCCGCCGAACAAAACTTCAGGATGTTCTGTCGGGCCTTGCAGCCGTTATTGCACGCCCATCAGAACGACCTGGCGCAACTCCAGGAGGTTGAGAGAGGTTTCCCGGAGGTGATGAAGACGGAGCTGGAAAAGATGTGGGCAGCGAAGCTAGGGCTTGATGCCTTTGACGCCGGGCTCTTCAGAGAGCTTATAACGCTGATGGCACAAACGCCCGTGGATTACACCCTCTTTTTCCGGGAGCTGTCGTCGATACCTGACGACATTGAGCCGCTCAAAAAGAGCTTCTACAGGTCGCCTGATGAGTCAGGCGCCGCCGAGTCGGCAGCACTGTTCAAGCGCTGGTTCCAATGGCTCACTGAGTGGAGATCGCGTATCGGGCTCGCCACCGATGGCGCAAATGGCAACGAATCCCGCTCGCGCGAGGAGCTTACCCGGGAGATGAAACTCGTCAATCCAAAATACACCATGCGAGAGTGGTTGGTGGTACCTGCCTATCAGCAGGCAGCCCAAGGCAACTACCTGCCACTTCGCGCGCTGCAGGACGTATTGACACAACCATACGCCGAGCAATCAGAGGCGGTCGAGGCGCAATACTACAGGTTGAAGCCGTCAGAGCTGTTTGATCTCGGCGGGGTTTCCCATTACAGCTGTTCGTCGTAACCAGCCTATCGGGAACAGGATTCGCCGTAGCGCAATTGCAAATCGATGCCTGAATTCTAAAACAGGTTGACCCTCTGCCCGTAGCCACCCACAATACTGTACATATAAACAGTATTGTGGGTGGCTGGTGTTGCCAGGTACCTGAACGGGGAGGATGGTCATGGCAGGGCAACGCCCGGTTTCTTTTATCACGGTAAGGCGCCAGTTCGAGTTCCGCAGCATAGAAGTGGGTCGCTGGGTTACGCCCCAGGAGCGTGACAGGGCTGCGGTCCGGTTTTACCAGGCGCTGTGTGATCTCATGACGATTCTCCGCAGCCCGGAAACTCTGATTTCCCTGCGCGGTACCCTGGGGCTGCAGTACGGCATCGGCGGGCAGTTGGGTGTTTCGGCCCACTACATTCCTGCCACCAGACAACTGGCGCTGGCCAAGAACGCCGGGGCCGGTAGCCTTGCCCATGAGTGGTTTCACGCGTTTGATCATTACATGGGCAACAAAGCGTTCCGGAAACTGGCAAAACACGGCTTTGCCTCCAACGGCTGGCTGAGCAGCGCAAGCCAGAAAGAGCACCCGCTGAATGAGCGACTGGGTGCCTGCTTTCAGGCCATCCTCCTGAACGAAGACGGCACTGCACCCAGCCCGCTGTTTCGCGCATCCCAGAAAGCAGATACAAGGCTGAACGTACTTTATTACGCCCGGCCTGAAGAACTCTGCGCCCGGGCCTTTGAAGCCTTTGTAGAGGACTGTCAGCCTCGGAACAGCTTCCTGGTGCGGGGAACCGTGTATTCCGACGAGGCAAAAGCCGGGCTGTACCCGGAAGGTGCCCAACGCCAGCGAATTAACGAAGCTTTCCAGCGCTATTTTGAATCACTGGGCGCCGCGCTGTTTCGGGAACAGGCCAAAGCCGGCTAAACTTGCCCACGTTTTCGTAATGATCCGGGGAAGGTTGCATGCCAAAGTTTTTACACACGGCAGACTGGCAGATGGGGCGGGCGTTCAGCCGCTTCGAAACAGAAGACGGCGCCGCTCTGGTCGAAGCACGCTTCGAGGCCATTGAAAAGCTCGCACGCCTGGCCAACGGGCACCAGTGTGATGCGGTGCTGGTGGCAGGGGATGTCTTTGATGCCCAGACCGTTTCCGACCGGACCATTCGCCGCGTGTTCAACGCCACCAGAGCGTTCACTGGCCCCTGGGTAATGCTGCCGGGCAACCACGATGCCGCGTTGGCGGAAAGCGTGTGGACCAGAGCGAAACGCCTTGGTGCAGTGCCGGACAATGTCCATCTCGCTCTGGAGCCGGGCGTTATCAACCTGAAGGCCCAGGGTCTGGCGATCCTCTGCGCCCCTCTGACGCAACGCAACACCTACAGTGACCTCACCGAAGCCTTCACCACCTTCGATATCCCGGAAGGCCTGGCCCGGGTTGGCCTGGCCCATGGCAGCGTGCAGGGTCTGCTGCCCGACGAGATAGACTCCGCCAACCCCATATTGCCGAACCGTGCAGAAATCGCCCGTCTGGACTACCTCGCCCTTGGCGACTGGCACGGCATGAAACAGATTGATGAGCGCACCTGGTACAGCGGCACGCCTGAACCGGAACGGTTCCGTAACAACGAAGCCGGTTATGCCCTGATGGTGAATATACCCGGGCAGGGGCAGACACCGGACGTAACCACCGTGGAGACCGCCCGCTACCGATGGCACCAGTGGCGGGAAACTCTGACCGTTGAATCGGACCTGGACCAGCTTCTGGACAGGCTACAGGCCTTGCCCGAGCCCTCCGTGATTGATCTTCGCCTGGAAGGCTCCGTCACCTTGGCTGGCGAGGAAAAACTGATCAATGCATTGTCCGTAGCCGAGGCCAGGTTCCGCAGCATCCAGTGCGATCGCAGCGGCCTACAGCTCGAGCCCACTGATGATGATATTGCCGCGCTCAGGGCAGACGGATACGTAGGGGAAGTGATCGAACATCTCAGAGCCCGTCAGCAGGATGATGATGCCGAAGCTGCACGGGATGCACTGGCCATCCTGGCTGGCCTACTGAAAGACCGGAAACAGGAGGTCAGCGAATGAAACTCCGTCGCCTACAGGTGGAGCAGCTTCGACAATTCCGGCAGCCGTTTGTGCTGGACGACCTGCAGCCGGGGCTCAACCTGATCCACGGCCCCAACGAATCCGGCAAGAGCACATTGGTGCGGGCGATTCGCGCCGTCTTTTTCGAACGTTATCGCACCAGTTCCGTTGACGACCTACGCCCCTGGGGCGATTCTGCCGCCGCCCCCACCATCACGCTGGATTTTGAAACCCAGCAGAAAAACTGGCACCTGGTAAAAAGCTTTCTCCAGCGCAAACGCTGCGACCTCAAGATTGATTCCGACAGCTACAGCGAAGACGAAGCCGAGGAAAAACTGGCGGAACTCCTGGGTTTTCAGTTCTCCGCCAAAGGCGTGAGCAAGCCCGAGCACTGGGGCGTACCGGGATTGTTATGGGTTGAACAGGGTACTGGCCAGAACATCGAACAGGCGGTGGAGCACGCCGGTGACCACCTCAAATCTGCCCTCAATTCTCTGGTAGGGGAAGTGGCCAGTACCGGTGGCGACGAGCTGGTCGAACAGGTCAAAACTCGCTGGAGTGAACTTTTCACACCCACCGGCAAGCCCCGTGGTGACTACCAGAAACTGGAAAAAGAGCGGGAAGTATACCAGCAGGAAATCGACGAACTGCGGGCCCGCGTCCAGAAATACCAGGAGCAGGTAGACCGTCTTGGCAAGCTGACCCAGGATTACGAGCGCACCCAGCACGAACGCCCCTGGGAAGAGGCAGAGCGGCAGCTTGAGCAGGCCAAGGAACGCTACCATCAGGTAGAAAAGCTGGAGCAACAGCAGACCCAGGAAAAAGAAATCCTCAACCACCTGCAGAGCAGACATCAACTGCTGCGGCAGAACCAGGAACAGCTGGAAAGCCTGAACAGAAAACTGGATGTCCGCAAAGCGGAACTGGATAAAGCCCAGCGGGAGCTGGATCAGGCCGAGGCGCGCAGCCCGTCCATCACGAACAGTGTTCAGGAAGCAAAGGCCGCCTATGATGTGGCTACCAGGCAGGTCCACCAGGCCCGCCTTCACGAAACCCGTGCCCGGCTTGAGCGGGAGAGTCATCGCCTGGAACAGCAGAACCAGACGCTGACGCGGAACCTTGAAAAATCCCGTCAGTACCAGAAGGAACTCGAACAGGCCAGGGAACAGGCCCGGCAGAACCAGATTGATGCCCAGGCAGTAAAAGCCCTGAAAGAGACAGAGCATCAGCTGAAAGAAGAAACCATCCGTTCGCAGACCATCGCAACCCGATTGACCTGGCAGTTGGAGCCGAACGCCAGCCTGGCACTGAACGACGAACCCCTGGAGGGGCAGGGCGAGAAACAGCTGCTCGAGGAAACCAGCCTGGTAGTACCGGGTGTCGGCACCCTGGGAATCACGCCCGGTGGCGAAGACCTGGCCAGCACCCGGCGCAAGCTCTCCACGCTTGAGCAGAGCCTGGGTCAACAGATGAAAACCCTGGGCGTGGATTCCGCCCAGCAGGCAGAGCATCGTCTGACAGCCTGCGATGCCGCAGAGCGGACGCTGCAACATACTCGTGAACTGCTCAAGTCGGTTGCGCCGGTGGGAATGGAGCAGCTGCTGGCGGACCAGAAAGAAACCCAATCCCAACTACAGAACGCAAAAACCGAACTGCAGAACAGCCCGGCCCCGGAGGCAGACCAGCAGGGCCAGGCAATCGATGTGGCATCAGCAGAAGCTGGTCGCACCAATGCTGAAACGCGGCTGGCAGAAGCGGAAACCGAGGAACGGAAGCACCAGACCGAGCTCCTGACCCGCCGCCAGGCCCGTGACAATGCCAGAACCGAGTGGCAGCAGCTGCAGGATGAAGTGCAGAATCCGGAGCGGCTGAAACAGCTAAAGAGTCTTTCAACAGAGCTGGCTGAAATTGAAAAAAAACGGCGGCGGCTGGAGGCCAGCCTGCAAGCCCGTGAGCAGGAAATAAAGCAGGCCCATCCGGCTATCCTGAAGCAGGACATCGAACGCTACCAGCGCAGTATCAGCAACCTACGCCAGACCCAGGAAGAGCGGCAACGGGAGCTCAGAGATATACAGGTAAGGCTGGAAGCCTGGGGTGCCGAAGGCCTGGAGGAGCAACTCAACGATAAAGTCGCCGACCTTGAACAGTGCAACCGCCGCTACCAGGAACTGGATCGCCGCGCCCGGGCGCTGGACCTGCTGCTTACCCTGCTGGCTGAAAAACGGCAGGCCTTGACCCGCCGCCTGCAGGCACCCCTGCAGAAACATCTGGACCACTACCTGTCACTATTGTTCCCACAAGCCACCCTGGAAGTGGACGAACACCTCCGCCCGGGCACGTTCACCCGGGGAACCGAACTGGGGCAGATCGCCGAGCTGAGCTTCGGCGCCCGCGAACAGATGGGCCTGATCAGCCGCCTCGCCTATGCCGATCTGCTACGCGAAGCCGGCAGACCCACCCTGGTAATACTGGACGACACCCTCGTGCACAGCGACACAGACCGCCTGGAAGATATGAAACGCATCCTGTTCGACGCGGCCAACCGCCACCAGATACTGCTGTTTACCTGCCATCCTGAAAAGTGGAGTGACCTGGGCGTGGTGCCGAGGGACATTCTGGCGATGAAAGAGCGGGGGTCTGCTAACCTGGTGTAGAAAATAAATATGGGTTTGCAAATTCGCAATGAACCAGTGCTGCCCATTTTGTGCCGTTACCGGTCCTTCGACCGCAGCCGCGAAAGCTTCTCCCGGGACTGAGACTTCAATCTCCGGAACCCCTTCCTTGTTCTATCAAGCCCTGAACCCAGCCCATTAAGCGTGGACTTACCATAACGGGATACCTGCTCCACGCCGGCTTTGGCGGACTCTGAGAGCGTCGTGGTGATGGAATTGATATCTTCAAATATGGCTTTCACCTTTTCAGCCGCTTCTTCTTCGCGCTTATCCACATAGCCGTCTGCTTCCGCTATGCCATTCAGGAAGGTGACGATCTCTCTCGACATAGACCGATAATTGCAATCCGGGTTGGCTTTCTTGAAGCGGGCCAATTGTTCGGTGATTTCTTCTATGGAATGCTGATCGGACTGTTCTTCGATCAGCTTCAGGCCTTGTTGAACGAAAAGCGGGTCGTACCCCCAGTCGTCGACAAAATAGCGCGTGATGAAGTCACGCTCTTGCTGGACGAGCTCGCCATCAATTTCGGCAAGTTTTACCCCCAGGGTTGCGATCATGTCGAAGAGCCCGGTGGCCAGAACATCCATCGGCGTATTGATGTAGTCGGGGATCTGTTTGACTCGGTCAGAGGAGCCTCTTACTAACCGCTTGCCGATGATCAGGCTCAGTCCTGCGCCGGCTACCCCTGCGGCTATGGCCCAACCCACCGGGGTGACGGCAGTTCCGATGCCCAGCGCGCCGAGAAATCCTGAAGGTGCGAAAAAGGTGGATGCGACCACGGATGATTTTGCGAAGATGAACCCGGTGGCCGCTCCGTTCGCGGCGTCGACGCTATCCAGGAGGTATTTCTTCAGGCGCAGAGAGGCGTAGGCCTGGTCACCAATGTCGAGTTTCAGCTTGAACCGTAAGGGGTCGCGCACAACAGTTTCGACATCTCGCATCCCGTCGCTGGGTTCGAATTGAGCCATGTTCCTTGTTCCTTAACGCAAAAAGGCAGATCCGGGATTATGATCTGCCTTTTTTCGTTCGGATGTCTACTGCCTCTTACACGTTTTAATCCCGATCAGCGAATAAGCAGGGCAGTTACCCATCAACGCTGTTGCCAGCGGAATGATACCAATCCAGCCCCAGGCCGTCTGTGGCCCTACGAATACCAGTGCCAGTACCACAACGCCAACGATTGCCCGTATGGTGCGGTCTGCAGTTCCCATGTTTTTGGTCATTTCCCGTTCTCCAATGGTGTTTTGCGGTAATGACTTGATCCTAATCCACCGGCATGCGCCACTTCAGTGATAAAGTCACATTCGACTTCCAAATGCCGCCAACTGGATCAGGTTTCATGGCCCGCCACAGTATTCTCGACCGTCTGAACGACACCCTCCGCAAGGAAACCCTTGAAAAAGCCCGGGTGATGCAGTTTCCGCCCGGGCAGATTCTGTTCAGCGCCGGCCAGCACTGCCACGGGCTTCCGTTGGTCATCGGGGGCAGGGTCAAGGTGCAGATGACGGGTGTCTCCGGCCATAGCATTGTGCTCTATCGAATGGAGGCGGATGACATCTGTACGCTTTCCATCGGCTGTCTGATGACCGGGCGAGCCTACCGTGCCGAGGCAGTGGTAGAGGAGGGTGCAGAGGCTTTGATGATTCCCCGTGGGGTATTCGACCGGCTGATGGACCAGTCTGCCGGTTTCCGGCTGGGAATTATGGAGTCCTACGGCCGCCGGCTGGATGACCTGATGCTGCTGGTGGAAGAGGTTGCTTTTCGTCGTATGGATAAACGGCTTGAAGAGTGGCTGCTGAGCCGCGCTGCCCGCGGGCCGGTGGTTATTACCCACCAGGCGTTGGCTGTTGAGCTGGGGACCGCGCGGGAGGTGGTAAGTCGCCTGCTGAAAGAGCTCGAAAGGCGCGATATGGTCAAGCTGTCCAGGGGGAGGATTGAAGTGACTGGCCTGCTTCGCTGAGCTACCCCCTCTACCTTTAAACTTGAGTCTTGAGTTTCTCTCCTTTTTTCCTGTTGTTTTCCTGTCCGGGCAAAAAATTGCCCCCACCTCAGTACCTTTCGCTGTTCAGTTACGGTTGCGTGTCGAAAAATTGACGATTTTTTAATTGGCATGATGACACTCTTCACATCGATACTCGCCCGCGTTTTATACAATTTCACAACCTTGACGATATATTGGTGTATAAAAATATGAAACGCGTCATTAAAGTGTCGAAGGCATGGATCGCCGCGTTTGCCATGGGATTGGTTCTTACAGGCTGTGTAGAGGGTATTTCGGGCACCTCCGACAGTTCCAGCACGAGTTATGCCGAGCCCCAGCAGTTTTCCGAGCGTTCTGCCTCGCTGAGCTGGAATGCACCCGCCACCCGCGCGAACGGGGACGGCATCAAGATGGGAGAGTTGTCCGGTTACGTGATCAGCTACGGTCAGAGCCCGGATGAGCTTTCCGAGGTTATCCGCATTGATGATGCCAATACCATGGACTACATCATCAACAATCTGGATTACGGCACCTGGTACTTTACGATCCAGGCGGAAGATGTCGATGGTCTCGTCAGCGCCCCTTCAGAGCAGGTCAGTAAAACGATCTGATCGGGTGGGTTACCGGCAGTTTCAGGGTGAAGGCAGACCCTTCCCCCAGGCGGGAATCGACGTGGATCTCGCCACGATGTTTTTCCACCACCACGTTAACAAAGGAAAGCCCCAGACCAGTGCCGTGGTTGCCGGAAAGCTCGCTGCTTTTCTGGCGCCGGTAACGGTCAAACAGATGGGGGAGTTCTTCTGGAGCGATACCTTCACCCTCATCACTGACGGTCAGGCACGCCTGATGGCCGGCCTGGAAGACCTGTATAGTGATGATGGATTGCGGTGGGCTGTACTGCACCGCGTTGGTCAGCAGATTGATCACTGCCCGTTCCAGTAACTCAGCGTTACCCTTTAACCACAAGTCTTCTGTTCCCTGCAGTATCAACTGGATACCTTTCTCCGCTGCCTGTTCGCTGACGCTGTCCCGGGCGTTTTCCACAATGGCCAGGAACTCGCATTCGTAGAAGCGGGTTTCAGTGAGCTGTTCGGCCCTGGCCAGTTGCACGAACTCCTCCGCCAGGTGATAGCTGCGCCGGGCCAGTTTGCCGAGCTGCTCCAGTTGTTCGGGTTCTACCTGGCCGCGGTTTCTTTTTAGCTGTTCAATCAGCGCCAACTGGGACACCAGCGGGGAGCGAACGTCGTGGGAGATGAAGTCGATGGCCTCCCGGTGCTGGCGTTGTTGCTCCCGCAGTTCAGAGATATCCGAAATGTTGGCGATGATGCCGCTCTGGTCGCTGTCTGGCAGGGAGAACGGTGCAAAGTGGATCAGAAAGTCCTTGTTGTGAATGCGCAGGTCCACGGTGCGGCTCTGGGCCAGGGTCAGCGTTTCGGATACGGTTTCGTGCCAGGGCGGCGCTTCCCGCGGGTCATGACCTTCCAGAAGTCGGGCCAGGGGGAGGCCGTTCAGGCTCGGCATGGGTTCGCGGAACCATTCTTCAATATGGCCGTTGGCAAAGCGGATCACGCCCAGCTCGTCGGTAACGATAATGCCGTCGGGCATACGCTCGAAGCTGCGCCGTATAAACTTCTGCATCTGGCTCATGCGCTCTGTCGCAAGCCGTACGCGTTCGATGCGGGCTGAGATGTTTTCCCTTGGGCCTGGGCGGCTGGCTTGAGTGCTACTCGCCGTCAACGGCAGGCGGCGGAGGTATCGCTGGGTAGCCTCGCGGCCCAGATCGTTGGACAGCTTAAGGCCCAGTTTATAGGTGAGGCCGCCTCGGGCCAGGCTGATCCAGCTCTGATTATCGATATGAACCCACTCGCCGGGCTTGTCCAGGGGCGGAATCTCGGATTCGGTGAGCCCGGAGGCGGTAATAACGTCATCACCCTCGGCCAGCAACCAGCCTTCAGGCTGAAACAGAGCCTGGAAGTGACTGAGTAGCTGAGGCGGATGGCGGCGTGAGGGCTCCTGGAGGGTCATGGTAGGCCCTCTGGCCAGTTCGTCCAGTTGCCGGTTGAGAAAACGATTGGTCATGGCGAGCCGAAGCGCACTGGATACCGGAAGTGCCAGCAGTGGAACAATGATGGAGTGGGATACCGGCAGCCATAACCGCCCGTAAAACAGCAGCAACGCGTGCACGATAGCCAGTACGCCCACCCATGCCAGGCACAGCAGAATACTTCTTGCCGGCCTCATGCGGGGCAGGGCGAGGGCCAGAACAATGATGGTGAAAAGGGCAAGGCCGATGGCGGTGGCCCTAGGCACTTTTGATATCAGCTCATCCCCAACCAGTGCCGAGTAGTTGTTGGCATGGAACTCCACACCAGACATGGGTTGGCGAAGTCCGGAGAACGGAGTGGGCAGGATGTCACCAAAGCCTGGGGCCGTGGCGCCCACGAACACGGTTTTGCCCTGGAAGGCTTCCCGCGACGGAGGGCTTTGCAGTATCTCCGTGTAGGACCAGGTAGGCAGTGTGCCGGCCCCTCCGGCCAATGGTACGGCTCTGTAGTGTTGCCTTACGTTGGTGTAAGGCGCGATTTCGCCGGGTTCTTTAACTGGCAGCGTTTTTTCGGAGGCAGCCAGGGCCAGGCTGGGCCATAGCTGGTCCCCCAGCCCATTCAGCAGATAAACACCCCGCGCCAGGCCATCTTCGTCCAGCTCCACGTGGGCATGCCCGAGTGCCGACGCAGCGTCCGCCAGTTCCGGCACGGGTAGCTGCTCGCTGATCAGGTAATTGCGGGAGGGCGGCGACAGGTGAAGTGGCAGAATCACGTCGCCATGGTTGCGCATGGCTACTGCCAGTTCAGGGTCGTCCAGAGACGGTTCCGGAAACAGAATATCGAAAACGATGGTTTTCGCGCCGGCCTGATGAAGTTTTTCGATAAGCCGGGCGTGGGTGCTGCGCGGCCAGGGCCAGCGGCCAAGGCGATCCATGCTCTGTTCGTCGATGGCGACTAAGACTATGTCGTCAGAGGCCTCTGCAGGATTGGCGGTAATCAGGGCATCGTAAAGCCAGTAATCCAGCCTTTGGGGAATGGATGTGGCCTGCAGTAACAACAGGATGATCAAAAGTGGCAGGCCGAGTGTCCACGGGGTCGTTTTTATTGGAAACCAGTTCCGGGTCATGAGGCCTGCTGTCGGATATCAAGGTGTACTGGATTACTCCAGGAACAATTCCCTCCCTGGTCCCCAACGGCTTTCAAGGGGGCCATCAGAAAGAGCTTTCAGGCGCACAAAATACCGTCTTCCGGGAATCAGGCGCAAGGCCGCCGTGGTATCCGAAAGGGTAGCCTCTTTAATAATGTTGTTGAAACGGGGCTCTTCGGACAGCTGCAGACGATACTCCGCCGCCGTATCCACCTTCTGCCAGAACACCCGAACCTGGCTGTCCACATAGTTAACGCTGATGATGCGTACCGGTGGCAGAGTGCCGTTAACCACCAGGGCGCGGGCTTCGCTGGTGGCTACGGAATTGCCTCCGGCTTCGGTCACCACGCGCCAGTAATACTGCCCCGGCGAAAGTGGGCGGGACGGCAGTGCGCTCTGGTCTGGCGCCCATTCGCTGGTGGCCACCAGGTTGCCAAACTCGTCGTCTGCTGCGATCTCTACTCGCGCCACTTCGTTCTCGCCATGAACCTGCCAGCGGAATTCCGGCATGTCGTCATTCACTGTAGCACCGGCCTCTGGCTGTTCCAGGGTGGCCGTTCGCGCCTGCAAGTCCACCTCTACATTCAGGATGCCGGGCATGCCTGCGATGCCGCGGCTGTCCAGCGATGCCAGGTGAATGTCGTAGTTGCCATTGTCCAGCAGATCAATATTGAAACTGTCCCCGGTTACCCGGCGGCTGTCCATCCAGCGGCCGGACTCCGCATCAAAAATGTCCACCCGGTGTGCACTGGCTCCATTGGGTTGCCAGCTAAGCTGCGCTGGCAATTGTTTCAGCTGCGGCGGAAGCGGATTGACCGCTGGTGCAGGCGGCAGTTGGCGAATGCTCATGCCACCCACGCCAACGGTTGAGACGCTGGCACTGTACCCGGCGGGAATGCGGCGGGTTTTTCCGGGCGGGCCAAAAGACACTTCGCCTTCGGTAACCCGCAGATCGGTCTTGCCGGGCGCGGTCCTCAGGGTAAACATGGTGCCCCTGACAGCAGCAACCGCAGACGGTGTTTCGATTTCGAAGCGGGAGCCGCCTTCAATCACCGGTTTTACCTGGGTTTCGATTTCACCTCGGTCGAGGCGCAGTCTGGTGTCCACCATGCCGGATTTGCCGTACTGGGTCAGCCTGTTGAATGCCAGGCGGGAGTTCGGGGAGATGCGTACAACCGAGCCGTCTGCCAGTTCCACAGTGGCGGTACCGGAGTGGGACAGTATTTCATCGCCCACCCGCACCAGCATGTCGCTGGCCAGCGGGCGCTTGCTGCTGTCGCTGCCGGAAATAAGTTGTACCTGGCCAGCCACAGAGCGAACGCGCGCCGGGTCAGGCTGACGCTGGAGCCAGGCCAGGGGGATGCGCAGGCTGTCGCCACTGCCCACCGTGGCAGGATTGTCGATGCCGTTATGCTGCAGCAGCCGGTTCGCAGGTACGTTTCGTGCGAGCAGGATCTCCGCAATTTCGTCAAAACTTTCGCCCGGCCGAACGGTATATACCCACTCCGGAATGGGAGCGGATTCAGCCAATGAGTTGCCCGGCTGGGAACCACGGGTAACGGACAGCTCAGCATGGGCAGGAAGTGCGAGCCAAAGGCTGCCCAGCAGCAGAACAACGTGAGCCAGCGTGCGGGTGGAGCGTTGTATCATTTCAGGCCTGTTCCGTAGCGACTGCGTGTGCATCCGGGCCGGTGGCCTTCATGGCTTCGAGGCGATAGCCCCGCTGATAGATGGTCTTGATCCGGAACCCGTTCTCAGGGTTGAGGCCAAGCCTGCGCCGCAGACGGCTCATATGGGTGTCCACGGTTCGGGTGTTGATGTCCCGGGCCAGCCCCCACACGCGCTCCAGCAGCATTTCCCGGGTCAGCAGGCGGCCCTGGTTCTGGAACAGGAACAGGGTCAGGTCGAAATCTTTGTCGGTCAGGGTCAGCACGTCACCGTGAAGCGATATGGTCCGCAGCTGGGTATTGATCTCAAACGGGCCGTAGACCAGCACTTCTTTCTCGTTGTCCGGGTTGGTACGGCGAGCCAGGGCGTTAATACGTGCCACCAGTTCCGCTTCCCGGGCCGGTTTGCAGAGGTAGTCATCGGCACCGGCGTCCAGTGCCCGTACGATGTCGGTTTCGCTGTCGCGCTGGGTCAGGAATACCACCGGTATCTGCCAGTTAAGCTGGGCTCGTACGTGCTCCAGCACTTCAATGCCGGTCATGTCGGGGATCTGCCAGTCCATAATCAGCAAGTCATAGCTACGGTGAAGTACCGCGCTCAGAAACGACTGGCCGGATGGGAAGCTGTCACAGTGGTGCCCGCGCTCAGAAAGAATGGACTGGATGTGCTGTGCCTGTTCGTGTTCGTCTTCAAGCAAAGCGATACGCATTACACGTCTCCCGACATAAAAAAGCACTGTAAAGTCCAGGCCCCGGCTGCAAGCGGGGAAAAATTGTTGAATACCACTTCACATTATTACAAATCCGCAATCCGGCTTCAGTGTCGTTATGTAGTGTTGCGTAAACGGAGCGCAGGCTGGCCGTTGTCGTCATCAACTGTTTGTCGGCAGCCCGGGAAATTACTGCAGCCCCAGAACCAGCCATTTTTGCCTTTTCGGCGAACCAGTGGGGAAAAACAGTGAGGGCAGGGCACCGGTTTGTCGCTGGTGCCGTCCTCCGGTACCCGGTCTTCAATCTGCCGGGTGCCTTTGCAGTCCGGAAAGCGCACGCAGGCATGGAAGGCACCGAACTTGCCTTCCCGCTGGCGCATGGGGGCACGGCACTTGGGGCAATGGGGCTGCCCATCGGCTTGCGGGGTATTTTTTGCCTCCGGGCTCGGGGCGTTGATGAAGCCGCGGAGCTGCTCCTTGAGGTCTTCGATGAACTGTTTCGGGTTTCCCTCGCCCCGGCGGATGCTCTCCAGAGTGGCTTCCCAGATAGCCGTCATATCCGGCTTGCTGATGGACTCCGGCAAGGAGGCAATCAGGGCCTTGCCCTTGGGGGTGGAACGGATGTGGCGTTTGTCCCGGTACAGATAGTCGCGGCGGAACAGGGTATCGATGATGGCTGCGCGGGTTGCTTCGGTGCCCAGGCCATCCGTTTCCCGCAGGGTTTTGCGTAGCTCCGGGTCGCTGACAAAGCGGGCGATGTTGGTCATCGCCGCCAATAGGGTGGCATCGGTGAAATACTGTGGGGGCTGGGTTTTGCGCTCAGCGATTTCGACGGAATCACACAGTATCGGGTCGCCCTTTTCCAGGCGGGGAAGCGGTGGTTTGGCGGCTTCCTGCCGGGCTTCCCGTTGGCGGATTTCCAACTCTTTCCAGCCCGGCTGCAGCACCGCGGTTTCGGTAGCCCTGAAGGCGTGCTCGCCAATCGTGATGGCCAGCTTGCCTTCCCGGTGAATAGCGTCGGCGCTGAACTGCATCAGGTAATAACGGCTGACCAGCTCATAGATTTTCTGTTCCGCTTCGCTCAGCCTGCCCGATGGCGCCTGCCGCGCGGTCGGGATAATGGCGTGGTGGGCATCCACCTTCTTGTCATTCCAGGCCTCGGTGCGGCGGTTCAGGTCCGCCGCTTCGCAGGCTGGCGCCAGTTGGCCGGCCACTTTTCCAATGGCCTGAAGCACCTTCTGGCGCTGGTCAAAGTGCCCTTCTGGCAGGTAACGGCAATCCGATCGGGGATAGGTGATTAACTGGTGGCGTTCATACAGGTTCTGGGCGGTATCCAGGACATCCTTGGCACCCATGCGGAACAGTCGTCCTGCCTCAATCTGCAGGGCAGAAAGGGAGAGCGGTAACGGTGGGGCTTCATTCCTGTCCCGGAAACGTGATTCGGTAACCTTTCCCGGGCGCCCCTCAATGTCGTTGGCTATCTGTCTGGCCACCTTGCCGTCCACCAGACGGTCTTCTTCGTCCAGGTATTCCCTGTAGGCTTCAGCAGGCTGCCATCGTGCACCAAAACTCTGCTGGTCGGCCTCTTCGTCTACCCCATGGCAGTGTGCCTGAATCCGGAAGAAGGGTTTGGGCTGGAAATTCTCAATGGTGTTGTCACGCGCCACCACCAGCCCCAGCACCGGTGTTTGTACCCGCCCTACGGAATAGACGCCCTGTTCCCCCTGCTGTTGATAAGAGAGGGTGTAGAAGCGCGTGAGGTTGATGCCGTACAGCCAGTCGGCGCGCTGGCGTGCCAGTGCGGAATGGGACAGGCGGCGGAATTCATGGTTGTCTTTCGGTGCATCGATGGCCTTTGCCACGGCCGCCGGGGTCAGGTCGTTGATGAGGATCCGTTGCACCGGGCAGGTGGCGCCCACATAGCGGATCACTTCGTCCACCAGTAATTGGCCTTCCCGGTCCGGGTCGCCGGCGTGAATGATGGTGTCTGCCTTGCGGACCAATGACTCCAGCACTTTCAGTTGCTGGCGCACAGTGTCTTTGGGCGTTACCTCCCAGCGCCCGGGAAACAGGGGCAGGTCCTCCTGGCGCCATTTCTTCCAGCGTGGGTCGTATTGGGCAGGTTCCGCCGGCTCCAGCAGGTGGCCGATGCACCAGCTGACGGTGCAGGCGCTGCTTCCCTCGCCACAACGAATCCAGCCCGTACCCTTCTGATGGGGGGCAGGAAGAGCCGCGGCGATAGCCCGGCCCAGGCTTGGTTTTTCAGCAATATAAAGGCGCATAAGTCGGAAGCAATTTTCGGGTGGGGAGGGAAGATGGCGCTTTGCCCCGATCCTGTCAAGGTAACACAGCGCTACGTGTAGTAGACTGTTCCGTAACACATTCAATCAGGAGCAGGCCTGTTTATGTCTTTACAACAAGCCATTGAGCAAAAGCTCACCAACGCGTTTGACAGCCACCACCTCATGGTTGAAAACGAGAGCCATAAACATAACGTGCCACCCAATTCTGAAACCCACTTCAAGGTGACTCTGGTGGCCCCGGAGTTTGAGGGGCAGGGTAAAGTGAAGCGGCATCAGTCCATCTATCGCGTGCTGGCGGATGAAATGGCCGGTGGCGTTCACGCTCTGGCGCTTCACGTATACTCGCCGAAGGAGTGGGAGGCGACCGGTCAGGCAGCACCCGAGTCCCCCAACTGCATGGGCGGCTCGAAGAAGGATCCCGCATTTGTATCCGGGGGTGACCAATGAGCCAGTTTTTCCAGATTCATCCCGTAACGCCCCAGAAACGTCTCATCAACCAGGCGGTTGATATCCTGCGGCGGGGTGGCGTGATTGTGTACCCCACGGATTCGGCCTACGCCATCGGCTGTCAGTTGGATGACAAGCAGGCAGCAGACCGTATCAAGCGGATCCGCAAATTGGACGACAAGCACAATTTCACCCTCATGTGCCGGGATCTTTCGGATATTGGTGTATTCGCGAAAGTCGACAACACCCACTTCCGTTTGCTCAAGACCTTTACCCCGGGGCCCTACACCTTCATTCTGGATGCCACCAGTGAGGTGCCACGGCGCCTGTTACATCCCAAGCGCAAGACCATTGGCATGAGGGTGCCGGACAACGCCATCGTCCAGGCGCTGCTGGAAGCGCTTGGTGAGCCCATCATGAGCAGCACGTTGATACTGCCGGGCGAAGAGGATCCGATGACCGATCCGGAAGAGATTCGGGAGGCCCTGGAGCACGAACTGGATCTGATCATCGACGGCGGTTTTTGTGGGCTTGAGGCAACCACCGTGGTCAACATGACTGGCGCGGCGCCGGAAGTGACTCGCGTTGGTAAAGGTGATCCTGAGCCTTTCCGGATTTAACCGGTTCAGGCCCGGGTATTCAGGCTCAGGGCGAATTCCTTGCGGTCGGTATAGCCAGCCGTCTGGTCGGTATTGATGGTACGGCGCATGCTGTCATAGCGGTGCGCCAGATCCTGCAGGCCGTTGAACTGCTGGTTTTCGCTCACCAGGGTATCCAGCAGTGAATTGTTCACGCCATATGCCTTGTTCAGCTTCAGGGCGTTGTCGACAAAGTGCAGGGTCGGCTCGCTGGCACTGAGGCGGCTGAACGCTTCCCGGAAGGGCTTGCTGTTGTTCAGGTCCTGCTCGATCTGGTTCCGGGCCTGTTCCGGTATGCCGCCACCCAGGCTGATGGTGCCTCCCTCGTTCTTTGACACCTCCACACTTGTGGCCGGGTTGAGTTTGTACTCGGCAAGTTTGTGCCGCAACGTTTCCCGCATGTAGGCAAGGTCCTGCCCGACGGTTTGTTTGTATTCCGCCATCGACAATTTGGTGGCCTTGGGGCGGCCGGTCTCGAAACCTGCCCGCTCAGACATGGTGAAACGGTCATCAGTCGCAGACGCCGGAGCCTCAGGCACTGCAGGCTTAGCCGGAGTGTTGCCCGGTGCCACCGGTGAGCGCTTTTCCATGGCTTGCTGGAACTGGGTACTGGCTTTGATCAGCGATGTAAGCAGCGACATGGCTCTTTTGCCCTCCCATGGTCACTGAGGAAATTTTGACAGTTGTCTTGTCTTTGGCAGGAATAAGCACAAAACGGGCCACCAACCAAAAGGGCACCCCGACGGGTGCCCTTTTCATGGAAGCAAAACAGCAGCTCAGCGTCCGGGATGACCCGAGCGAGGCGTTTTGTAGTGGCATACCCCCTCAGGGAAAATTTCTTTGAGGCGGGTAATTTCCTGTCTGGTGAAATGGATATTCCCATAGGTGCCGTCCAGAAGCGCAATGGCTACTGGCTTCAGCCTGCACTGGAA
Organism: Marinobacter denitrificans; assembly: GCF_008795955.1. GTDB lineage: Bacteria > Pseudomonadota > Gammaproteobacteria > Pseudomonadales > Oleiphilaceae > Marinobacter > Marinobacter denitrificans. The sequence goes on along the minus strand of NZ_VMHN01000004.1, from coordinate 67,108 downwards.
GACGCTTCCCTCAATCGGGCCGCCCGCGACCATACGGGACGTGGAGTAGGTCGGGAACTGCTCTGTGCAGGTACCCGCCGGGCCGTCGTCCAGAATGCCGTTCCAGACGCCATCACCGGAATCGATCAGGTCACCGTTGGTCTCGAAACAGGCGTCCCTCGCTGAGCTGGGGCGGTTGTCTGCAATGCTCTGGTCGGGGTTCTGCTGGATGTTGGTAATCCACTCGTGCAATACCTCAAGGGCCATCCCGGTGTGGTCATATTCCTGCCGGGGTTTCGGCTCCGCCGGGTCCGAATAGTCGGTTGGGCGGGCGTCCGTGAACCAGATGACCTGGTTGCCGGCGTCGCCCATCCGGTTGATGATGCGCTGGCGGGTCGAGAAGGACTGATGGCTGTTGTGCATGTTCAGGACTTCCTCCAGGTAATGCCGCCAGTCGATCACTGGCATGTTCAGCTTGCCGTTGAACACCTGCCCCGAGGTATAGGCCGCCTTTATGGCCTTACGGTCGCCCCTGGTCCGTGGCGCCGGGGTATAACCACCGTCCGGGCTGAGGTTCATGTTCCGTGAACTCCACGGGTCGAAGACCGTAGGGTCGGCCATTACGTCGGATATCGACCCGATAAACGGGAAACCTTCCTGAACCATTTCCGACGGATGTTTCCAGCCGCCCACCGTGGCGTTCAGCTTGAGAAATTCAGCCTTGTTCAGGTTGCCGTCTTTCAGGGCTTTCAGACCATACTGCACACCCACGTTGTCAAACAGGGTACGTGGTTCGCCGCTGTCGTCCACTCCGTAGATGTTTTTGGCATCCGAGTAGTGAGTCCAGTGCACGTCGTTCATGACGCCCTCCGGTTGCATCAACTCCTGGTTATCGGCCATGCCGAAATGCGGGTTCATCACCAGCGGCGTCAGCCCCCGCCAGGCGGGAATACACTCGGTCATACCCGGAGCAGTGCTGTAGCCAAGCATGGTTTTGATTTCGGCAAACGGGTCCGGGTACCTGTCGTTGGAATTCAAGCCGACCAACAGGCTGCGGTTTGCGGTGGTTTGCCATTTCGGATTGTTCCGATCGGTGGCATCCATGTAGTACTCCAGTAGTTCGCAGTCGGCGACATGGATGATCTGGGTAGCCATGTCCGGATAGGAATACTGGGGCACACCGCCGTCTAGCAGGTCCGGATGGTTCTGGGAGTAGACATACTGCTGGATGCCGCCGCCGGAACCGCCGATAGCGACGGTGTAGTCAGGTACGCCGAAGCGCTTTACGAAGTGCTCCTTCACCATCAGCGCGGTTTCCCCGCCAACCTGAAGGTTGTAATGAGTGTCGGTGCGGGTGCCACTGGAATAGATAACAGCATACCCCTTCTGCAGGGTATCGGGATGTAACGCCCGGCTATTGTTGATGCCGCCCTGGGAGTGACCGATGCCCACACCACCGTCGAAGTGGAACAGCAGCCGGCCATTCCAGTTCTCTGTGGAAGCCGCCCAGGGGTCGTCGCCCAGCTCCGCCAGGGTGGCAAAGCTGTAGATAAAGCGGTTGATGGTGCCGCGCTCCTGCCGGACGATAAAGTCCACGGTACGGCCATCCGTAAGCTCCGTTGTGGCCATGTCAGCCGGTCGGCTGCCGTCATCCGGCAACGGCGCCCAGTTTCCGTCAGTGGTTCGATACTGGAAGGTGACATAGGGCTCAATCGAGCAATCCCTGCTCAGGCCGATCTGGTTGCCATCTTCGTCCAGCACGGGGAAGCCGGTGTCGCCGTTAGTGTCTACAAGTGGCTGCTTGTCCAGTTCCGTCGTCACCGTACAGACAAACGGATACTGCTGCGGCCCCGAGAATATCGGGCCGGTGATTGGATAAGCCGTCAGTTCCAGGGCATCGAGAGGGCCATACTCGGAGTGGTGAACTTCAAACCGGTTGGCGCCTTCCTCCAGCCCGCTGACCAGGATTTCCGGGCCATTGCGGCCAGAACGGATGGTGGGCTGAACTTCCGAGTTGTTCAGCCAGAATTCGAGTTGGTCCACGTCTGTTAGGCTGTCCGCATCTTCACCGGCCAGCCCCACCAGTACATCTTCGCCGCTGACCTGGGTCGGGGCGCTGGACAGGACTTTGAGGTGAATATCCGGGTATTGGCCGAAGCAGCCGGTAAGAACAATCGCTAGCAGTGCCGCCACTACAAGACGGCTGTAGGTTATTATCGTAGTCATGGTGGATCCCTCCATATCAACGCTGTGTTTCGAATACTCCTTTGCTGAATGCTAGTACGGTCTGTGGAAAAAAGCAGGTCACTGGATGACAGATTGTCACTTTTTTTTCTCAGCGGGGATCAAGTGGTGCCCAGATACGCAAGGCCAGCCTCATAGCCTTGCCGGTACCCCAGCTCCAGATGATCCGGGTTCTGGGTCAGGCGTCCTACCGGGAAGTTCGTTGGCGGCGCTATCACTTTGATGTGGCAATCTTCAGGCGGGTTGAGGATGAATTCCAGGGTGGCGTTATAGCGTTCCGCACGGCGAACGGTGGCCTCCGCCAATGCCGGGAACTCCCGGAATATCCGCTTGGGTACGAATGGGAACCTGGGAGGTTTTTTGCGATAGCCGGGCGGGCGGGAGAGCACCACGCTAATGTCACGGGCGCCGTCTTCATAGGCACGGAGCACGGGAATGGCATCAGCTACGCCACCATCGGTCATGGGTTCACCGTCAACCGCCGGGTAGTCTCGGTAGGCGATGGGTATGGCGCAGGAGGCCGTGAGCACATCGTGCATGTTGCGCTCATCAATACGGAAATAATGAGCCTGGCCTGTTCGTACAGAGGTTGTTGTTACCCACAACTCAGTCGTTCCTGACAGGTAGTTGTCCAGGTTCAGCGGTACGTCGGTGAATGACTGGTGCCAGAGCCAGCTCACATCACACAGGTGGCCGCCCCGGGCAAACCGCTTCCAGTCAATGAAATCCGGTTGGCAGGCATAGCTTGTGATGATCTTCCGGCTTCGCCCCTGGTCTCCCGCCAGGTAACCAATCAGGTTGGTGGAACCGGCTGAAACCCCATAGGTTCGCCAGAAGGGCTGATAGCTGTGTTCCAGGAAGGCATCAAGAACGCCTGCGGCGAAGATGCCGCGCATGGCGCCGCCTTCCACAACAAGGGCTTTTGAGTTGGCAGAGTGGCTTAAGGTCTGAGTTTGAGTCATTGGGATGCTGAGTCAATCGGTCGAGTCCGGTACCAGGATGCGAAGTCCTCCCCGGACATGGGCCGGGAGAAAAAGTAACCTTGTGCCTGCCTGCAGCCGCGCGAACGCAGGTATTCCAGTGCTGCGGCTGTTTCGATACCTTCGGCGATCACCTCAAGTTCGAGCGTCTTGCCAAGAGCCAGCATTGAATCCGTAACGGCCCGACTGCTCGTGTCCTGCTCAAGCTGGAAGATAAACGACTTGTCGATTTTGATTTTGTCTAACGGCAGGCGCGTCAAGTGTGCCAGGCTGGAATGCCCGGTGCCAAAATCATCCAGCAGGATAGCAATGCCCAGGGCCCTAAGCCGCGTCAGAACAGAGATGGCGTCTTCAAGATCGTACATTACTGCGGTTTCGGTGAGTTCTAACTGCAACATAGTCGGGTCGATGGCATGCTCTTGGAGGAGTTGCTCGAAGTGATCAATGAAGTCCCGATCACGGAACTCTACAGCCGACACGTTAACTGCAATAGGAATGGCAGCCAGCCCGTTGCCAGTCCATGCAAGTGACTGGCGGATTGCTTCCTGAAGAACCCAGCGCCCTATGGGGTTTATAATGCCCGTGGCCTCCGCAATGGGAACGAATTGCTCTGGGCTTATCTCGTCATTACCCAACCGGAGCAGGGCCTCGACACTGACAACCTCACGGGTATGAATGTCGATTACGGGTTGGTAGAACAGGTGGAAATCATGGTTATGGAGCGCCATTTTCAGTTCCTGTTCAATGCTGTTCTGTCGATTGATTCCATCCGTAAACGCCGAGGAATAGAACTGGAAATTGTTTCTGCCACCCTGTTTAGCCTGATACATCGCCGCATCGGCGTGGCTCACCAGGGTATCGATGTCTTCGCCATCCCTGGGGAAAATGCTGATCCCTATGGAAGTTGAAACAGACAGCGTTAACTCTTCCACCTGATATGGCTCGTTGATTTTTCGGATAATATGGATGGCCAGCTCTCCGGCATCGGCGGCTGCGCTGATATCCTGTAACAGAACCACGAATTCGTCGCCGCCCATTCGAACCACCATGTCTTCGGCGCGCAGGCTGCGGGTAAGTCTGCTGGATATCTCGTTGAGCACCCTATCGCCTACGTCGTGTCCGTGAGTGTCATTAATAGGCTTGAAACGATCCAGATCAAGAAATAGCACCGCAGCGCATTGCGAGGTTCGCAGATTGTGGGGCAATAAGTGGGTGGCATATTCGAACAGCATGGCTCGGTTCGGCAGACCCGTTAATGGGTCATGCAATGACGCGTGCCGTATTTCTTCGTCGGCCTGTTTGCGCTCGGTTATATCCCTGAAAAAAACCGCAAGCCCGCCGTCAAGGGCAGGGTAAGCTCTTACTTCTAGCCATTTCTGGTTATCGTCGGGAGTTGTAAGGGAGAATTCCATTGCGGCCGGTTCTCCGGTCTCTCTGACTCGGGTGTACAACTCTTCGACTTCCGTGCCTTGCTGTTCAGGCCAAACCTCCCAATGGCTTCTACCAATCACCTCAGGAGCGGGTTGTTGGCTGATGCGTTCCGCCTCGGCATTGAATTGGGTCATCGTCCAGTCGGCGGACATTGCGGCAAAGCCTTCGGTCATGCTGTTCAGAATGTATCGACTGTAGTCCCGCTCCCGGCGGAGCTCCGCCTGCGCACGGGCAGATTCGACAGCAGCCCAGGTCCGGTCTACCACGTCTTCAGCCAGGGCAATTTCCTTTGCGGTCCAATGATGGACTTTCGAGTCGTGAACCCCCAGCAGTACCCGTAACGAGCCGGCCTTCATGACCGGTACCGCCAGGACCGCCTTTATCCCCCTCTCCAGGTAGGCGTTGGCATAATCGGCCGAGCGCTCGTCAGCGACGGCGTCGCCGAGCACAAACACCTCTCCGGCGCGAATTTGAGCCGCCACCACCGGGCCGAATTCTTCCAACGGCAACTCGTCGCCGACCATTGAGGCGGCGCCTTCGCTTGTCCAGCCGGGCCTCACCGTTACGGTTTCGCCGGACTTCGAAACGTCCCCGTAGAAGACTCGGGTCACACCCAGAAACTCGCCTAACAAAGCCGTGGCGGCAGCCGTAATCTCATCGGGGTCCACGAGCGAACGAAGGCTGTCTGTTAATTTCAAACGAAAGCTGTTCCGCCGCTCGCTCGCTTTCTGGTGGTTCAGAGTTTGAGCTAATTCACGGTTGACCCGTTCCAGCTCCTCCTGGGTCTGAACCTGATCGGTGACGTCTGTGCCCTCGGCAAAGATGCCGATTACTTTACCGTCCGGCCCCCAGACGGGTTGGTAGACAAAGTTAAGGATACGTTCATTAACCGGCCCCCCGGGCGTGACCTGTACACCATACTTTGCGTTATTTGCCCTATAGGGAGTGCCAGTCGTGTATACGTGGTCCAGAATATCCTCGAAACCCTGTTCAGCCGCGTCCGGCAGTGCTTCCCGGATGGTTTTTCCCAATACTGGCCGATGGCCGATTAACTGTGCATGGCTCGGATTGGCGATCTCGTAGCGATGTTCGGGGCCGCTCAGGAAAACCATGAAAGCGGAAGCACGGTTGAACATCTGGCTCAGAGGATCGAATGTGGTATCGACAGGCGGGGTACATACCAGCGGGGCGGTTTCTTCCGCGAGTGGAGTAAAACTGCATGTCCGTAACAACGCACCTATTTTGCCCCCACCTGAGAGGCGTTCAAGGGCGGAGATTGCGGACCTGCGTGCTTTTTCTGACATAATCCATTGCGGGTCTTGGGTATGGGTCGTTAAAGCAGCGTAGCATATCGAGACTGGAACAGAAGTTTACATATTTTAAGGATGGGTCGTTCGATAGAGTTTTTTCAGGTAGGTGTGGGTCTGGTTCAGATATCAGCTTGGAGAGTTCGGTGGTACCCCCGGCAGGACTCGAACCTGCTACCTTCCCCTTAGGAGGGGGACGCTCTATCCAGATGAGCTACGGGGGCATCTCTGCAAGAAGGGCGGTATGATAGCGGCCTGGAGCCTGCGGCTCAAGGTGTGTTGCGGATTCGTCTTTTATTCCGGGAGGTGTCTTGTCTGAATCGCTTTCGCTGAGCGTCGTTGTGCCCGTGTGGCGGGAGGCCGCGTCCATTCAGCCTTTTTTGAAGTCCCTGCAGCAGGTGCGCGAGGAAGGCCATGAAGTTATTGTGGTGGACGGCGGCAGTGATGACGGCACGGCAGAGCTGGCGGCTCCCTGGTGCGACCAGGTGCTGATCGGCGGCAAAGGCCGTGCTCTGCAGATGAATGTGGGGGCCGAAGCGGCACAGGGCAATGTGCTGCTGTTTTTGCACGCCGATACGGTGTTGCCGGATTCTGCCTTTGAGCACCTCCAGCACTTCTTTAGTAGCCGGAAACAGTGGGGGCGTTTTGATGTGCAGCTCAGTGGCCAGCGGGCCCTTTTCCGGGTGGTGGCCTGGTTCATGAACCGGCGCAGCCGGCTGACAGGAATTGCCACGGGGGATCAGGCGATGTTTGTTCGCACCTCGGTATTCCGGGCAGTGCAGGGGTTTGCACCCATTCCGTTAATGGAAGATGTTGAGCTGAGCAAACGTCTTTGCAGTCTTTCAGGGCCTTATTGCATCGGCGATCCGGTCACCACGGACAGTCGAAGGTGGGAGCAGCGAGGTGCCTGGCGCACCATTTTTCTGATGTGGAGGCTGCGTTGGCGGTATTGGCGGGGAGAGTCGCCGGAGTCGCTGGCTGCGGCCTATCGGGTGGATGTAAGACATGCAGATAGGTGATCCGGATTCGGTTCTGGTCATGCAGTTTGCCAAGTGGCCGGAGACTGGCCGGGTTAAAACCCGCCTGATGCCGGAGCTTGGTGCGGAAGGAGCGATGGAGGCCCATGTGAGGCTCAGCCTTGCCGTGCTTGAGCACCTGGTGGCCAGTGGTTATGACGTCCGTTTTTTGTGGGACAGACCATTGGATACCGTTCCTGACGCTGCCTCGCCCATTATTGAACAGCTTGAATATCATGGCGTGGGCTGTGCCTGGCAGCAGGGCGATGTGCTCGGCGAGCGTATGGCGCGGGCATTGGACTCTGGTCTTCAGAAGGCCAGCAAGGCAATGATTGTGGGCAGCGATTGTCCCTCCGTGGACGCAGAGTATGTTCGCCTCGCAGCCGCCGCGCTGGATGAAGTCGATGTGGTGTTGGGGCCGTCGGACGACGGCGGCTATGTATTGATTGGTGCCCGGCGGACTGTTCCAGGTATGTTGGCCGATGTGGCCTGGGGTACAGAGAACGCCCTTGAACAAACCTGCGAGCGGCTCAGCCGCGCCGGGTTGACGTTCGCGTTACTGCCGGAAAAGTGGGATGTGGATGAGCCTGAAGACTGGCGCCGGTTTATCGGCCAGTCTTCAGGCTAAGCTGATTCAGGCTTCCGGTACGCTTGGGCGTTGCATCAGTTGTTCAATGGCGGTGGTGTTATCCGGAGCATCGCCAACCGTGAACACGCGCAGGGCTTTATTCCGTTCGATCACCTGGTTTTCCAGGGTTTCGAGCAGGGTTTCCCGGCTGACGTTGTTGATGGCTTTTGCCAACCGTTCCCGGGAGTCAAAATCGGTTTCGCCGCGGTCAATCTCACGCCAGTAACGCTCTGATATTTCACCAAGGCGCCGGTCCTGTTCCATCAACTTGCTGATAACCGCTTGTTTCTCCCGGTTCAGGTCCTGCTCGGTCATTTCTGACAAGGTCCCTCTGAAGGTTTGCGAGAATTCCCGCACCGCCTGGTCAATTTCATCACTGCTGGCTTCCGGAGACTGCACTACGAAGCCCAGGGCCGGAGTTTCCAGCATCTCGAAGGGCGTGGCGTACACGATGTAGCCAAGCTGGCGGTTGGTGCGAAGTTCTTCGTAGAACGGGCTGCTGATAATCTGGCCCAGAAGGCGGAAGGCGGCCCGTTCTTCAAAGCTGGTGTTATCGCCCTGCACATAAAGAGTGTAACCGGTATCCGGATGGTCTACCTCCAGCGGCAGGGATGTCTCTTCTTCAGACAGAGAACGCACCTGGCTTCTTTCCACGGTTACCAGCTCGCTCTCGTCCAGCACCATGGCGTGAATCCGTTTGGTGATGTTGAGCGCCGAGGCGTGGCTCATGTTGCCGTGGGCGAGCAGTACCGGGTCAACCTGAGCCAGGAACGCTTCGGCAAAGGATCTGAGTTCCTCCAGGGTCACTTCCCGCGCAGCCCGGAGTTTTTCTTCGGTGCTCCAGGCGCCTTCTATCAGCAGGGTCTGGACGAACTCGGAGGTCTGCTGAACCGGGCGTTCCTTGGCTTTGTTCTGCAGCCGGTCGATCATGTTCTGGCGGGCAATACTGAACCGTTGTTCGGTCAGGTTCGGGTCAGCTACCTGGGTTAACAGGCGTGCCATCAGGGTGTGCAGCTTGTCGCTATAACCGCCAACCCGAATGGTGATTCCGCGAAGGTGCGGGTAAATGCTGTAATCCAGTCCGGCCAACTGCGCCGGGTAAGCCCAGGCGTTCACGTTGGTATTGATGGCGTCCACCAGCAAGGTGGAAAGCACATTGCTGCGGGCCGACGCGCGGGTGGCCGGTGTGCGCAGGCTCAGATAGATGTTGGCTTTCGGCGTTTCAAAACGGGTATCCCGTGCGTACCACACGTCCATGCCGCTGATGCTTCCCATGGAAACCGGCGCGTCCATGGTCGGGCCAGAGATCATCCCCAGCTCCTCGGGGATAAACGGATTCTCAAGAGGCAGGGCCAGGCGGGCAACCTGCGGATTGCCGTCCTCTGTGCGGACGGTCGTGGTATCCAGCGGTTTGATTTCAAAGGCTGTGTCGTACCACTGGGTGAGGCTGGGGGTCTCGATTTCGGGCTCTGGCTCCAGCACTGAGACCAGTACATTATCCGCCGTCAGCCGCGCCAGGATGGCCTGGTACTGGTCCGGTGAATAGTCTTCCATCATCCAGGGCGCCCGCAGGACGTCTTCCGGAGCAACGTGCCTCATTTGCCGCGACAGGTGCATGACTTCCTGAACCGGCTGGCCTTTCTCCCGGAAACGGAAATCTATCTGCGCCAGTTGCTTCATCTCTTCAAAACGCTGGCGTGCGATGCCTTCGTTGCGCACTTTGTCGATGTAGGCAAAGGTGAGTTCAAGGATTTCCTCCTGTTCCTCCAGCCCCTGCGGCGTCAGTGACATAGTCAGTTCCAGCGTCGCTTCCTCGCCGGTATCCATTCCGCCGCCCGCAGAGAGGCTTTCCACAAGTCCCGCCTGCTTGAGTACGTCGAACAGGCTGCCCGGGCCTTCGTGGCCCAGCAGGCTTGCTACGTAGTTCGCAGGTTTGTCGCGGTAGTTTTCCTCCTGTGAGGGAATCGGAAAGGTCAGCGTCAGGCTGCGTATGTCCTTGAGGGCATCTACTGTCACCCTGGCCGGTAGTCTGTCCGGACTGAACAGCGGCTCGTCATGGACTTCAGCCTTCAGGTTGCGGTTTTCAATCCGGTCAAAACGCCCCCGTACCATGGCTTCCAGCTTTTCCAGAGTTTGTGGACCATAGACCGCCAGTGTCATCAGGTTGGACGAGTAGTGCTGCTTCCAGAATTCGATCAGGTCAGGGCGCAACGGGCGTTCTTCGGTATTCTCCAGTGTGGTGAGATTCCCCACGGCAAACTGATGGAACGCATGCTCAGGGTTGCTGATGGCCTTCTTCACTGAGTAGAAGCGGCGGCCGTCTTCTTTCTGTTTGGCGCTGAACTCGGAGTGCACGGCCCGGCGTTCACGGTCAACCAGCTCGGGCGTGAACAGCGGGGCGGAGAATTGTTCCGCAAAGCGGTCCAGGGCATCCTCCAGGTACTCGGCCTGCACATCGAAGAAATAGTTGGTGTCCTGGAAGGCCGTAAAGGCATTGTGGCTGCCACCGTGGCTTTTGATGAACTGCTGGTATTCGCCAGGGTCAGGGTACTTTTCAGTGCCCAGGAACAGCATGTGTTCAAGAAAGTGGGAGAGGCCTTCCCGGTTGGCAGGGTCATCACCGCTGCCCACGGCGACGTTCATCGAAGCAGCCGCTTTGTCGGATTCCGGGGCGGAAATCAGCAGCACCCTGAGCTCGTTATCCAACTGGATATAACGGTACTCGTTGTCGTCGTTCGGACTTTTGACGGGGGACGTATTAGCCAGTGCCACTGAGCTGAAGGCCAGAAGGAGTGCCAGCAAAAAGCTTTCCTTAAGGCCGGGGAAACCGTTGGCAAATCCACGAATGCCTGGGCGCATAGAGCCTCTCTTTCCGATGGAAGATTCAGTGAATCAGTTCGTTGCGAGTACTTTCCGGTTGTTGATCCAGCGTTTTTTTCGCCAGACTGGCCGCGGCCTCGGCATCAAGCTGACCCGAGGCGATGCGTTCGAGTACCGTGCCCATCACAGCCACAGACCGGCGATAGTCTGCGAATTCGGCCTGAAAGGCGTGATCTATGGCGTGGTAAACGGCCTGGATTTTCTCCTCTCGGGTGCCGGAGTCAGCCGCAGTGTCGTTGATGGCCTTCAGGCAGGCTCTGGCGATCGCAATATAACGTTCAGCGTTGGGGTCGTCTTGGTTCATAGTCGGGATTCCGAAAACCGGGATGTTAGGACAGAAGCTGTCATGAATGGTTCCGATTATGTCACCGCTCCTGACGGGTTTCATTTCTTGTCTGTAATGGTAGGGATTTACGAGCAGGCTGCACACCATGTGCTAGTCTCAATTTCAGTATGTCGGGCAATCAAACAGGTCAAGACCTGCTTTCCATGCCGATACTAGAGTAATAGCTCTAAATAAAACAATGGGTTACAGAGTAAATGCTCTAAAAAAGTTCGATACATGAGAGTTGCAATTAAGTACAATGCCGGCGTGCCGGGAGAGTCTACGACTTTGGTCTAATATCTCCCTGGCCACAAAGGGACAGACAACAATTGAGCAACAAGCAGGGTGGACTATCAATGAATTACTTTCTGACGGGTGGCACCGGATTCATCGGCCGTTTTCTCGTTGAAAAACTGCTGGCTCGCGGCGGCACAGTACACGTACTGGTGCGCGAGCAATCACAGGACAAACTGGCCCAGCTCAGGGAGCGTTGGGGTGCGGATGAGTCCCGGGTGAAGGCAGTGATCGGCGACCTTACCAGCCCGGACCTGGGCATTGACGCCAAGACGATGAAATCGCTCAAGGGTAACATTGATCATTTCTTCCACCTTGCCGCCGTTTACGACATGGGCGCAGACGAAAAGGCACAGCAGGCGACCAATATTGAGGGCACGCTCAGTGCAGTCCAGGCGGCAGAAGCCATGGAAGCCGGTTGCTTCCATCACGTGTCTTCCATCGCGGCAGCCGGGATGTTCAAGGGTACATTCCGGGAGGATATGTTCGAGGAAGCCGAAAAGCTCGACCATCCCTACCTGCTGACCAAGCACGAGTCGGAAAAAGTTGTTCGCCAGAGTTGCAAGGTGCCGTTCCGGATCTATCGCCCGGGTATGGTTATCGGCCATTCGAAAACCGGCGAGATGGATAAGGTCGACGGGCCCTATTATTTCTTCAAGATGATCCAGAAAATCCGCCATGCGCTGCCGCAATGGATGCCGACCATCGGTATTGAGGGCGGCCGCCTGAATATCGTTCCGGTGGATTTTGTGGTGAATGCCATGGACCACATCGCTCACCTCGAAGGCGAGGACGGCAACTGCTTTCACCTGGTGGATTCCGATCCCTACAAAGTTGGCGAGATCCTCAATATCTTCTCAGAGGCCGGCCATGCTCCACGCATGGCGATGCGCCTGGATTCCCGGATATTCGGGTTTGTTCCGCCGTTTATCCGTCAGAGCCTGAAAAACCTGCCTCCGGTAAAACGTCTGACCACAGCCGTGCTGGATGATATGGGCATCCCGCCGTCGGTCCTGTCGTTCATAAATTACCCGACGCGGTTTGACGCCCGTGAAACAGAGCGTGTTCTCAAGGGTACTGGCATCGAAGTGCCGCGCCTTGACAGCTACTCGGCAGTGATCTGGGATTACTGGGAACGCAACCTTGATCCTGATCTGTTCAAAGACCGCACCCTGCGTGGCACGGTTGAGGGCAAGGTCTGTGTGATCACCGGCGGCACCTCCGGCATTGGTCTGGCGACTGCTGAAAAGCTGGCGGATGCAGGTGCCATTCTGGTGATCGGTGCCCGTAAGAAAGAACGCCTGATGGAAGTGGCAGCCCAGCTCGAAGCCCGTGGTGGTAACGTTCACGCCTATCAATGTGACTTCGCGGAGATGGAAGACTGCGACCGCTTCGTGAAAACTGTACTGGATAACCACGGCCACGTGGATGTGCTGGTTAACAATGCAGGCCGTTCAATCCGTCGCTCGCTGGCATTGTCGTTTGACCGGTTTCACGATTTCGAACGCACCATGCAGCTGAACTATTTCGGCTCTGTGCGCCTGATCATGGGCTTTGCACCGGCCATGCTTGAGCGCCACCGCGGTCACGTGATCAACATTTCCTCCATTGGTGTGCTGACCAATGCGCCGCGCTTCTCGGCCTATGTGGCTTCAAAGTCTGCGCTGGATGCCTTCAGCCGCTGCGCGGCTGCTGAGTGGTCGGATCGCAACGTGACCTTTACCACCATCAACATGCCGCTGGTAAAGACACCGATGATCGCGCCGACCAAGATCTATGATTCCGTGCCCACGCTGACACCGGACGAAGCCGCCGACATGGTGGTGGATGCCATCGTATACCGGCCCAAGCGCATTGCCACAAGGCTGGGTATCTTTGCTCAGGTGTTGCAGGCGCTGGCGCCGAAGCTGGGCGAGATCGTCATGAACACCGGTTACCGTATGTTCCCGGATTCTCCGGCAGCTGCGGGCAGCCGCTCGGGCGAGAGGCCGAAGGTTTCCTCGGAGCAGGTGGCGTTCGCTGCGATCATGCGGGGTATTTACTGGTAAGGCCTACCCTGAAAACAAAAACCCCGCTTCCAGGAGCGGGGTTTTTTTGTGGCCGTTATTCAGGATCGTCTGGCACGACAGGCGGAGGGAAGCCGCCGATCTCACGCCACCGGTTCACAATGCCGCAGAAAAGGTCAGCGGTTTTCTCCGCATCGTACGCAGCCGAGTGCGCTTCCTTATTGCTGAAAGGAATGCCTGCCAGCTTGCACGCCTGGGCCAGTACCGTATGGCCATAGGCAAGGCCCGCTAGGGTGGCGGTATCGAATGTGGAGAAGGGGTGGAACGGGTTGCGTCGGATATCCGAGCGCAGGGCGGCGGCGAACACGAAATTGTGGTCAAAGGTGGCGTTATGGCCTACCAGCACCGCCCGTTTGCAATCGTGGGCTTTTACCGCCTTACGGATCGGGCTGAAGATTTCGCTCAGGCCCTCCCGCTCGGGAACGGCTTCCCGTTCAGGGCTCCAGGGATCAATACCGGTAAAATCCAACGCTGACTGTTCCAGGTTGGCGCCTTCAAATGGATCGATCTGCTGGAGGTGGGTTTCTCCGCGAATCAGCCAGCCGTCGTCATCCATGGTGATGATAACAGCGGCAATTTCCAGCAGGGCGTCTCGTTCTGGATTGAATCCGCCTGTTTCCACATCCACCACCACAGGAAGGAACCCGCGAAAGCGGCGGGACATGGGGTGGCGTTCTTTAATTTCGTCAGTCACTTAAACTCCCGGTGTTGCTGGCCAGGTCAACCGGCCTGAAATAGGAACAGGTGTTGAATCAGTGTTCGGCGAGCCGCCATCTCAGGCTTTCACCGGCTTTCAGCGGAACAATCGTGCCCTCTGCCAAAGGCAGTTCAGCGGGCATTTCCCAGCTTTCCCGCACCAGGGTTATGGTGTCGGTGTTTCGGGGAAGCCCGTAAAAATCGGGGCCGTTGAAGCTGGCAAACGCTTCCAGCTTGTCGAGAATGCCCAGGTCTTCGAAGATCTCCGCGTACAGTGAAATGGCGCTGTAGGCGGAATAACAACCGGCACAGCCGCAGGCCGTTTCTTTACGGTCCTTTGAATGGGGGGCCGAGTCCGTACCCAGAAAGAAGCGCGGGTCACCGCTGACAACCGCATCCAGCAGCGCCTGTTGGTGACGGTTACGTTTGAGAATCGGCAGGCAGTACAGGTGAGGACGAATACCGCCTACCAGCATATGGTTGCGGTTATACATCAGGTGCTGGGGCGTGATGGTGGCCCCGAGGTTGTCACCCTGGTGATTGCGGACGAATTCGGCGGAGTCTGCCGTGGTGATATGCTCGAGAACCACCCGCAGCGAAGGAAATGCCTCGAGAGTTGGCGCCAGTACCCGCTTCAGGAAGATTTTCTCCCGATCAAAAATATCGATGTCCTGATCAGTGACTTCACCGTGGACCAGCAGCAACATGCCGCAGTCGGCCATGGTTTCCAGTACCGGGTAGATATTGCGGATATCGGTAACACCGGAGTCGGAATTGGTGGTGGCGCCTGCAGGGTAAAGCTTCGCTGCAACCACACCGACTGCCTTCGCTTCACGGATCTGATCCGGTGTGGTGGTCTCTGTGAGATACAGGGTCATAAGTGGGTCAAAGTCATGGCCCTTGGCGGCTGCCAGAATCCTGTCGCGGTACGCCATGGCCTGTCGGGCATCGGTTACTGGTGGTACCAGGTTGGGCATGATGATGGCGCGGTGGAAGCAGCGAGCAGTGGCAGGCACCACGTCCCTGAGAATTTCGCCGTCCCGGACATGGAGGTGCCAGTCATCGGGGCGGGTAATGGTAATCTGATTGGTCATTAACGGTTTCCGGCTTGCCGGGGCCTTTGGTGTGGTTGCCCCTGATAAATTCTGGCGGAATTATATCAGAAGCCGTCGCCGATTGTTTCGGGCCGAAATCCTAAAGAATGCTTTCCCCTGGCCGTTAACAAACCAGTGAACACTCTTTGACGGACTGATGGTATGGCACGACTTCCAGCCTTCCTGCGCGGGGCAGTTATTTCCAGTGCATGCGCCTTGCTGGTGGCCCCTAATACGGCCCAGGCCGCCACCTATGGTGCCGGTATCGAGAACAGCCAGTGGTATCTGTCCGAGTCTGTGTTCGAGTGTACTCTGGTACACCAGGTGCCGGGTTATGGCCGGGCTATATTCCGTCATCGTGCAGGCGAGTCTCTGTCATTCGTTCTGGAATCGGAAACGCAGCTGATGCGCCCCGGGCGGGGCACGCTGGCAGTAGAGGCTCCATCCTGGCGCCCGGGCACGGCGCCCCGTTCCCTGGGTCGGGTAAACATAGAGGATGGGCGCCGCCCGGTATTGCTGGATTCCCGCAAGGCCATGATTATGGTTCAGGGGCTGTTGGAGGGGATGGACCCAACGGTGACCCGTGAGTCCTGGTACGACGGCAGCCCGGTTCGTGTGAAAGTCTCCAACATCAATTTTGCCGGCCAGTTCTCCGGCTACCGTTCATGCGCATCCGGCCTGTTGCCGGTGAATTACGATCAGATCAAGCGTTCCCGTATTCCGTTTGCAGCCGGCAGCACCAGCCTTTCCGAGGGCGACATGCGGCTGCTGGATAACATCATCGCTTATGTGATGGCGGATACCACGGTGGAGCGGATTTTCGTGGACGGGCACACGGACAGCAGCGGTAGCCGTATCGACAACCGGGCCCTGTCCGAGGAGCGGGCCAATGTGGTGGCGGATTATCTGACAGGGAAGGGCGTTGATACCAATATGGTGACGGTCCGGGCTCATGCGGACCAGTACCAGGTGTCAGGCCGCCCGGCGGATAACCGCCGTACCACCATCCGCCTGCAGCGGGAAGGCGAGCGTCCGGACCTGCAGCAGGCCAACGGCTATGATGCTGCCTCACCTAACTCTTAGCGACGCGGCTCCAATAGCCCGGTCAGCGGATGGAATTGAGCACTTCAAGGTGCGCATTCACGCTTTCTGCCAGTGCCTTCAGATGATATCCCCCCTCAAGGGTCGAGATGATCCGGTCATTGGCAGAGTCGGCGGCAATGCTGGCGATCATCTCTGTCAGCCAGCGGTAATCGTCCACTTCCAGATTCAATTCCGCCATGGGGTCCAGGCGATGGCCGTCGAACCCGGCGGAAATCAGCACCAGTTGGGGGCGGAAGTCCTGTAACCGTTTCACCCAGGCCGCTTCCACGGTTTTACGATACTCGTCCGCAGAGGTTCCGGCCGGGATGGGCGTATTGATGATATTTTCAGCCTGACGGTGCACGTGGGAGTGGGGATAAAATGGATGCTGGAAGCTGGAACACATCAGGATGCGCTCATCACCGCCCACAATGTCGACAGTACCATTGCCCTGGTGGACATCGAAATCAATAATGGCTACCCGTTCCAGGTGGTGGAAAGTCAGGGCGCGCATGGCGGCCAGGGCGATGTTATTGTAAAAACAGAAGCCCATGGACTTGCTGCGCTCTGCGTGGTGCCCCGGTGGCCGTGCGCACACAAAGGCGTTGGTGAGCTGGCTGCTGAGCACCATGTCGACCGCTTCGATACTCGCGCCGGCAGCAAGGCGAGCGGCCCTTAGGGTGTCGGGCATCATTGCGGTGTCCGGGTCGGTAAACACGCGGCCCCTGGTAGGTTGCATCAGGTCCAGCTGGTGCAGGTAGCGTTCGGGATGCACGGTCAGCAATTGATCCCGTGTGGCTTCATCCGGGCGCACCCAGTCCAGATCCTGCTCCAGGCCGGTATCCGCCAGATAACTTACAATCGCTGCAAGCCTTTCAGGGGACTCCGGATGCTCCGCCCCCATATTGTGTTTCATGCAGTCGTCGTGTGAGAAAAATCCCGTTGTCATGCTGATCCCGAACGCTCTGGTTGTGCTTGTATTTTGTTCAATATTATCAGGGATAGGTTGGCCCTGCCGTGTTTCTTTGGTCTTATGGTGGTGATAGGCATTTTACATCACCAGCCAAGCGCCTAAGATAGAGTGTACATCCGCCCGGTCGACCCGAAGCAAGGAGCGAAGCTTGAGCACCCGATACCTGGAAAGCCTTTTCAACCCCTCATCCATAGTGGTTATCGGCGCCTCGGAACGGGCAGAAAACCTGGGCGGTATGGTTCTGAGGAACCTGCTGGGTGGTGGGTATCCGGGCCAGTTGCTGGTGGTTAACCAGAACGATTACGACAACGTGCACGGGGTACCCTGCGTAAAGAAAGTCTCCCTGATGGGGTTCAGCCCTGATCTGGCGATTATCTGTACGCCGCCTGACACCGTGCCAAAGGTGATAAAACGGCTGGGGCAGGCAGGTGTTCGTACTGCAATTGTGATGACCGGCGGCATGTCCCGTAGCCACAGTAAAACCGGTCAGCCGTTGATGTATTCGGTCCGTGATGCAGCGCGGGAAACCGGTATCCGGGTGCTCGGGCCCAATACCATTGGGCTGATGGTTCCGGCCCGGAGCCTGAACGCCACCTATGCCCATATGGGTGCGATCCCTGGTAAGGTCGCGTTTGTAGGCCAGTCGGGCACCATTGCCAGTTCGGTGATTGACTGGGCCTTTGCCCGCGGGGTGGGCTTTTCCTACTTCCTGACCCTGGGCGACGGCATGGACATCGACCATGATGACCTGATCGACTACCTGGCCCAGGACAGTCAGACCCGCGCCATATTGCTGCACATTGAGAACATTCCCAATCCGCGGCGTTTCATGTCGGCGGTTCGTGTGGCTTCCCGCACCAAACCGGTGATTGCCGTTAAAAGCGGTCGGGTGCCCGAATCGGAATGGTTCCACCACGAATTACCCGCGGGCCTGACCCGCAGTGACCCTATCTATGACGCCATGTTGCAGCGTGCCGGTGTACTGCGGGTGGACGGGCTCGGGCAGATGTTCGATGCCCTGGAAACCCTTACCAGAATGCGCCCCTTACGGCGGGAAACCCTGGCGATCATGGCCAACGGTGTTGGCCCGGGCGTGCTGGCTGTGGACCGGTTGTCCTATCTGGGGGGCGAACTGGCGGAACTGTCCGGCAAGTCCATTGAGTCGCTGGCGGAGTTGCTGCCCCCTTACTGGACGCGCAAGAACCCCATCGACCTTGGCTACAATGCGTCACCCGAGCTGTATGCCCAGGCCATCAAAGTCCTCGCCAAAGACCCTGAGGTGGCCAATATTCTGGTAATGTACGCCCCGAGCCTCACCCAGGACAGCCTGCAGATTGCGGACGCAGTGGTGCAGGCAGCGAAGGGCACGCGTCTGAATGTGTTTACCTGCTGGTTGGGGCAGAGCACGGTACTGGATGCGCGTGACGAGTTTTACCGGGCTGGCCTGCCGTCGTTCTTCAATCCGGAGAAGGCGGTTATGGCATTCATGCAGCACGTGCGTCACCAGCGGGTGCAACGGCTGCTTACGGAGACGCCTGAATCGTTCACTGATCACCTTGCTGACCATACGCAAACGCGCCGGGTAGTGGTTAACGCCATGCGTTCTGGGCGCAATCACCTGTCCAACCAGGAAGCCCGGGATGTCATCCGTGACTACGGCATCAACGCCGTGGAGACGATCTACTGTGATGATATGGAAGAGGTGCTGGAAGCCTTCGCCGTGGAACGCCGGCCAGTGGATATAACACTGATTCATGAGCGGTCCTGTCACCCCCTGGTCGAACTCAGCCCCGGCCAGCGCCGTTACAAGGGCACGGTACAGAAGCTGAACAGCGAAGGAGCCATCATGGATTCCTGTCGTTTCCTGATGGAGGAGTACCAGAAGTATTACCCTGATAGTGGTTTTTTGGGATTTGCGGTTCAGCGTTCCTATCAGCATGTTGGGGGTATTGAATTCAGCGTTGGCATTACCCGGGACAAGCTGTTCGGTCCGCTGGTGGTGTGCGGGGCTGCGGGCGCCCAGATCAACGTGATGACCGACCGGCAGATTGCCCTGCCGCCACTGAACATGGTGCTGGCGCGGGAGCTGTTGCGTCGAACCTACATGTACAAGCTGTTGAAAGAACATAGCCTGAAACCGGAAGAGGACATTCGCGCAGTCGCGGAGACGCTGGTGACGCTGTCCCAGATTGTCATTGATATTCCTGAGATCCGGGGGCTGGAAATCTCCCCCCTGTTATTCAACGAGCAGGGCGCAGTCGCTGTAAACGTGGCTATTGATCTGGCCGACAAACCGGGACGGCCCATTATCCAGCCGTATCCCAGAGAGCTGGAAGAGTGGATATTGCTGCCCAAGTCCGGCCGGCGGGTGATTATCCGCCCGGTACTGGCGGAAGACGAGCCTGCTCACCGGGCCTTTCACGAGCTCCAGTCGCCGGAATCCATCCGTTATCGTTTCTTCCAGTATCGTAAACATTTTTCACGGGAAGACGTGGCCCAGATGGTCCAGATCGACTACGACCGGGAAATGGTGTTTATCGCCAACGCGCCGCGTGAGGATGGCGAAGGAGAGGAGACTCTGGGCACCGTTCGTACCTGGACAGACGCCGACAATTTGCGGGCCGAGTTCGCGGTGATGGTGCATGACAAGATGAAAGGCGAGGGCCTTGGCGTGGCCCTGATGCAGAAAATGATCGACTACTGCCGCGCCAAGGGAACAGTGGAAATGGTGGGTAATGTGCTGGCGGATAACCGCCCGATGTTGCGGCTGGCAGAGCACCTGGGCTTTGAGATCCGCTACAACCCGGAAGAGGAAGTCATGGACCTGACCCTGGTACTGAACGAGCCGGAGAAGGACTGGCAGCGGGAGCGTCTGGAACAGACCTCCCACTGACAGGCGGTTCTCAGCCCTCTTCGACAATCGCTGAGCGGTCTTCTCCGCCCAGTGCCTCCAGCAGTCCGGGGATCAGCCTGGCCAGTTCCAGCGTCATCAGCGAGAAGGCTGCATCGAAGCGGGCAGCGGCATCGTCGGCGTCAACATCGTCCAGCTTTTCCTGTAGGGTATCGCCGAATTTCAGGCGCCGTATCCCCAGTTCCTCATCCAGCACGAACGATAGATTGTCGTCCCAGGTGACGGCCAGTTTGGTGACCTGCATGCCGGCATCCAGGTGGCTGCGGATTTCGTCGCCCTGAAGGTCCAGGCCCTTGCATCGCACAACGCCGCCGTCTTCCGATGTGTCTTTCAGCTCGCATTCTGTGCCCAGTTCGATGCTTGCGGGCAGGTCGATGGACTCGTTCAGCCAACCGGTAAAGGTAAACCCGGGGGCCTGCTCCACCGCTGGCGGGCGAACAGGCAGTGAGCCCACGCTTTTGCGCAGCGTCGAGGCCAGATCCTCCGCCTGCTTGGCGGAGCCGGCATCGACTATCAGAACACCATCAGCGGGGGCCAGGTAGGCGTAACATCGGCGGTTCTTGGAAAAGGCCCGTGGCAGCATTTCCAGCATCACTTCTTCTTTCAGCTCGTCCTTTTCCTTGCGCCTTACCTTGCGATGTTGCTCGGCCTCGATCATTTCCGCCTTTTCGTCCACCAGTTCCTTGATAACGGAGGCAGGCAACAGCTTCTCTTCTTTGCGCAGGGCGATCAGGTGGTACCCACCGGCGCTGTGAACCAGCAGATCGCTGTGTTTTCCCATGGGCGACACCCAGCCCTGGCGGGATGTTTCCTGGGGACCACAGGGCTTGAAGGCATCGGCCTGAAGCTTTTCCTCCAGGGCTTCGGCGGTTATTTCAAATGGCTTGGTAAAACGGAATACGCGGGCATTACGAAACCACATTGTCCGGGTCCTTGTTGGTTATGGGGTGAAATCGAGAGTGATGTCGGTTTTGCAGAAGGGGAGGGATGATACCTTAAATCTGCATGATTTCGACCAGTACGGTTTTTACGATAAAGCCCACCACACCGGCACCCAGAATAGTAAACAGGGCGATGGTGCCAAACCGGCCTGCCTGGGACTTCTTGGCCAGGTCCCAGACAATAAAGCCCATCCAGACAATCAGGCCGGTCAGCAGGACCAGCATGGAAAGTTCTGCAAATACTGCTTCGTTCATTAATCACTCCGGGTTTGTAGAAGGCTTACTGTTCGTCTCGCAGGAAGACCCAATTGTCCGCGCTGGACTGTTCCTCGCTGAACCGATAACCCTCAAGATCAAACCCCTTGAGATCGTCTGCCTGGGTAATGTTGTTCTGGATGGCGTAGCGGCACATCAGGCCCCGTGCCTTCTTGGCGTAGAAGCTGATCATCTTGTACTGGCCATTCTTCCAGTCCTTGAACTGGGGTGTGACCAGGCGGGCATCCAGCTCTTTCTTGCGAACGCTCTTGAAGTACTCGTTGGACGCCAGGTTCACCAGAACCCCGTCGTCGGCCTTCAGCAGGCGGTTGAGCTCGTCGGTGATCTTGCTGCCCCAGAAGGCGTACAGGTCCTTGCCACGGCGGTTTTCGAACTTTGTGCCCATTTCCAGGCGATAGGGTTGCATCAGGTCCAGGGGTTTGAGCACACCGTAAAGGCCGGAGAGGATCCGCAGGTGCTTTTGGGCAATCCCGAACTCCTTGTCGCTGAAGCTTTCCGCATCGAGCCCCGTATACACATCGCCCTTGAATGCCAGCACTGCCTGACGCGCATTCTCAGGTGTAAAGGGGGTGTGCCAGTTTCTGAAGCGTTCCGCATTGAGCTGGCCCAGTTTGTCGCTGACGCCCATCAGGTTGCTGATATCGTGGGGTTCCAGTTCCTTGAGCTGGTCAACCAGTTCGCAGGCATCGTCCAGGAAATCCGGTTGGGTGGCCTTGGTGGTGGCCAGCGGGCTTTCGTAGTCCAGCGTTTTTGCAGGGGAAATAACCATCAACATGTCAGGCAATCCTCATCGGAGAAAGTTCAGTAACTGATCCCTGGTAAACGGCCAGTCCAGTTCCTCGTCGGTGTCGTTACGGCGCAGCACCGGAATGCGGGTGCCGTAGCGCTCCACCAGTTGCCCGGACTGGGCAATATCCACCGCGTCCACGGGGATCGGTTCTGGCATGGGCGTATTTACCAGCAGCGCTTCGGCCAGCTCGCAGAGATGGCACTGGGACGTGGTGTAGAAAATCAGTTCCATTATTTGGGCTGTGCGTCTAGCTGCTGGCCGTTGACGCCTCTGCTTTCCGGCCCCATCAGGTACAGATAAACCGGCATCAGGTCCTCCGGCGTAGGATTCTGTTGCGGGTTCTCGGCCGGATACGCGGTGGCTCTCATATTGGTACGGGTTGCACCCGGATTAAGACTGTTCACCCGGACATTGTGGCGGTCGTCGTCCAGCTCTTCGGAAAGCATCTGGCTCAGTCCTTCGATGGCGAACTTGGAAACCGCGTAGGCTCCCCAGTAGGGCTTGGCGCGGCGGCCGACACCGGAGGAGGTGAAAATGACGGAGGCATCCTCAGACTTGCGCAGCAATGGAATCATTGCCCGGCTCAGCAGGAACGGAGCGGTGGCATTCACGTGCATTACCTTGTTCCAGATTTCCGGGTCATAAAGTTCAATGGGGCTGCGTGCGCCAAGGATGGCGGCGTTGTGAAGCAGGCCGTCCAGATGATCGAAGTTGTCTTCGATTGTCATCGCCAGTTCTTCATAGTCTTTGACGGCAGCCCCTTCGAAATTCAGCGGCACGATAGCCGGTTTCGGGTGACCTGCGGCCTCAATTTCGTCATACACGGATTCCAGCCTGGAAACGGTACGGCCTACAAGAATCACAGTGGCTCCATGGGCCGCATAGGCTTTTGCTGCTGCCCGTCCGATGCCGCTGCCGGCACCGGTTACCATAAGGATGCGATCTTTCAGCAAATCAGCCGGTGCTTGATAGTCCTGCATTCTGTGTCTCCGTTTGGAACTCTATTGTAACAGTTTTGCCAGGTCGCTGACGGTGTCAGCCACGATGTCAGCTTGCCACAGGTCAACCGCCTCTGGCTGTTCGATATAACCGTAACGTACTGCGATGGTTGTCATACCCGCGTTGCGCCCGGCTTCAATGTCCCGCTCGTGGTCGCCGACATACACGCCGGTAGCCGGATCGGCCCCTACTTCCCGGCAGGCCAGAAGCAGGGCTTCAGGGTGGGGTTTGCGGTCAGTGACATGATCCGGGCAGATCAGCGTAGAGCAGCGGTTTGCAAGGTCCAGAGCCTCGATTAAAGGTGCTGCAAAACGTACCGGTTTGTTGGTGACAATGCCCCAGGGGATATTGCGGGATTCCAGATCTTGCAGGATGCTGTCCATGCCCTCGAATAGGGCAGTTTCCACGGCAATGCCGGCTTCATACAGGTCGAGAAATGCCGTGTGTTTTTCCAGATAGTCCGGATGATCCGGCTCAAGACCAAAGCCCACCCGGATCATGGCCCTGGCGCCGTTGGACACCGAGCGGCGGATATGGGGCGCAGGCAGCGCTGCCAGTCCGTGGGCCCGCCGGAGTTCGTTGAGGCAACGGATGAAGTCCGGCGCGGTGTCAATCAGGGTGCCATCCAGGTCGAACAGAACAATTGACGGCTGTGAGGGGATAGCAGTCACGATGGATCTGTTTCCTCGCGCGTATCCATGGCATGCATCATATAGTTCACGTCCACATCCCGCCCCAGGCGATAAACCTTGGTAACGGGGTTGTAGGTCATGCCGGTCAGTTCACGGATGTCCAGCCCGGCGTGGCGCAGGTGGTCAGACATTTCCGACGGGCGAATGAATTTGCGCCATTCGTGAGTGCCCTTGGGCAGCAGTCTGAGCACATATTCCGCGCCCACAATCGCGAACAGGAACGACTTGGGGTTGCGGTTGATGGTGGACACGAACAGGTGCCCGCCGGGTTTCAGCAGGGCCGCGCAGGCCTTGATGACCGACGCAGGGTCCGGAACATGCTCCAGCATCTCCAGGCAGGTGACCACGTCGTACTGGCCTGTATGTTCCGGGTCCATTGCCAGCTCTTCAACGGTGATCTGGCGGTAATCCACCTTGATTCCGCTTTCCATGCCATGGAGCCTGGCAACTGCCAGCGGTGCTTCGCCCATGTCTATGCCAGTCACGTGCGCGCCCCGCTGTGCCATGCCTTCGGATAGCAGGCCGCCGCCGCAGCCGACGTCCAGGGCCCGCTTTCCTGCCAGTGGCACGCGCTCGTCAATGTAGTTGAGGCGCAGCGGATTGATGTCGTGCAGGGGCCGGAATTCGCTAGTGGGGTCCCACCAGCGGCTGGCGAGTGCCTCGAATTTGGCGATTTCACTGTGGTCTACGTTCTGGTTGCTCATAGTTGGCTCTGTCTGCTATCTGGAATAGAGCGCGTCAGCTGGTCTGCTGTTCGCGAATACGGTCCGCCCAGCTCCGGACGCGGAGCATCAGGTCTGGTACGTCAATACGGGTCAGCCTGCCTTCCTGTACCTGAGGTACGCCGTTGATCCAGCTATGGCTTACCTGGCGGCCATGGTTGCTGTAAACAAGGTGTGAAGCCGGGTCGTAGACTGGTTGCAGGAAAGGGTCGCCAAGGTCAACAGCAATGAGATCGGCCAGTTTACCAGCCTCCAGAGACCCGAGCTCATGGGCTCTTCCCAGTGCCTGCGCGCCCCCAAGGGTGGCCATTGCCAGCGCTTCATGGGCAGAGAGTGCAGACGCGTCCCCGGCTACCACTTTGGCCAGCATCGCTGCGGTATTGAGCTCGCCGAACAGGTCCAGGTCGTTATTGCTGGCCGCACCGTCAGTGCCAATGGCGACATTGATGCCCGCATCGCGGAATTTCTGCACCGGGCTGAGGCCGCTCGCCAGCTTGAGGTTGGATTCAGGGCAATGTATTACCTGGGCGCCGGTAGTTTTCAGCAATTGTATATCCGAGTCATCGATCTGTGTCATGTGGACACACTGGGTTGTTGGCCCCAGAACCCCCAGTTCGGCCATTCGTTGTGTCGGCCGTATGCCGGTCTGCTCCATGGAGTCGGTGACTTCAGAGGCGGTTTCGTGCAGGTGTATCTGGATCGGAGCGCCGGTCGCCTGAGACAGCGCCACTGCTTTCGCAAGCGGAGCGTCCGATACGGTATAGGGGGCGTGAGGGCCAATGGCCGGCATGATGAACGGAT
This sequence comes from Marinobacter denitrificans, assembly GCF_008795955.1. GTDB lineage: Bacteria > Pseudomonadota > Gammaproteobacteria > Pseudomonadales > Oleiphilaceae > Marinobacter > Marinobacter denitrificans. Next base: position 41,980 of record NZ_VMHN01000004.1, on the reverse strand, counting down.
CGTTGTGCCACTGGCGAATAAAGCTTTCGCCCTTGGAGAGATATTCCTCTGGCCCGGAGCCCCAGGGTGTGGGGAAGTCCAGAAGCGGGAAACATACCTGGGCGCGCATGCCGGCGTCCCTGGCCATCTGGGCCACAATCTCCGGAAAGAAGTACATGTCTGAAAAAGTGGTGGTACCGGTGCGCAACATTTCCGCCATCGCCAACTGGGTGCCATCGGCAATGAAAGTTTCGCTGACAAACGCCCCTTCGGCGGGCCAGATATGGTCATTCAGCCAGGTCATCAACGGCAGGTCATCTGCCAGGCCGCGGAACAGCGACATGGCGGCGTGGCCATGCATATTGATCAGGCCGGGAAGAACAACATGATTGGGCAGGTCGATGGTTTCCTTGGCTCGGAAGCGGGTGTCGGCTTCTTCCCGGGAGACTACCGCGGCAATTCGTTCGCCCTGGATGAGCACCGCCTGATGTTCCAGTAGTTCGTTCGCCGGCGCGATGGGGATAACCCAGCGTGCGTTGATGCGAATGTCTGCTGCGGTAATGGTATCTGCCGTCATTTACCCTGCCTTGGCCGGGCTGCACGGAACCCTTCCGTGCAGCCAAAGAATGTAGCCCGAAAGTATAGCGACCACCCGGGCCGAGAACTACCCTGGGGGCTGAGTTTGGGGCGCGATCAGGGGTATACTGCCTTTTTTACCTGGCTGGAGTGACTGAATGAGCAAAACCCCCGTTTCTTCCGGTGGGCGTTCCGTGGGAACCGTTGCCATGCGCTGGCATGGAGGCAGTCTTGAGCTGCTGGATCAGCGCCTGTTGCCGGATCAGGAGCACTGGATTACGGTGGAGGGAGCCTCCGGTGTGGCCCAGTGTATCCAGGACATGGTGGTGCGCGGTGCTCCTGCTATTGGCATCAGTGCGGCTTATGGAGTGGCCCTCGCCGCCCGCCACGCCGGTGGTGGTGACTGGAAAGCCGAGATCAAGCAGGCGATACGGGAGTTGGCAGCCTCCCGACCGACGGCGGTAAATCTGTTCTGGGCACTTCAGGAGATGGAGCGCGAATTCGCCGCTTGCCATTCCCTGTATGAAGCCGTCAAACGTCTTGCCGCAACCGCTGTTCGCATTCATGAGGACGACCTGGCCGCCAATCTCACCATGGCGGATTACGCTCTGGAGCATATGGCTGCCCACAAACCATTCTCTGTGCTTACTCACTGCAATACCGGGGCCCTGGCGACCGGGGGGTATGGAACTGCGCTGGGCGTAATCCGCCGACTTCATGAAGCAAAGTTGCTCAAGGAGGTGTTTGCGGACGAGACCCGCCCCTGGCTTCAGGGCAGCAGGCTCACTGCCTGGGAGCTGTCGCGGGACGGTATTCCTGTCACGCTGAATGCCGATGGCGCGGCTGCAGCGATTATGGCCGCCGGTAAGGTGCGCTGGGTGATTGTCGGTGCCGATCGCATTACCGCCAATGGGGACGTCGCCAACAAGATTGGTACCTACAGCCTCGCTGTACTGGCTCGCCATCACAAGGTCGGATTCATGGTGGTGGCGCCTTCCAGCACCGTGGATATGTCACTGGAGACCGGCAAGGATATCCCTATTGAAGAAAGGGAGGGTTCGGAGCTGAGGCAGATAAGAGGAATGGCCATTGCACCGGCCGGTGTGAAAGTATTCAACCCGGTATTTGATGTCACTCCTGCGAGTCTGATCGACGTAATCGTGACGGAGAAAGGGGTTGTCAGCACGCCGAATGTGACCGGAATGAAGACGTTATTCCGCTGAGTTGTCCTTTTTCGCCCGTAACTGCGCCATTTCCTTTTCCTGCTCTTCGATGAAATGCAGCGACATCTCGAAGCTTTGGCGAGTGAACTCCAGGACTTTCTGGAACCCCTCGTCAGAGAGGGTACGGGCATCGTCGTGGCTGCGGAAAATATTGATGAACTGACGTTCCCGCTCAAACTGCAGTGGCAGACGGCCGACGCCCCAATCGTTCAGAATGCGCCAGACTTCCGGGTTGTAATTGCGGGTGGTGCGAAGAATGAACGGAATGGGATCGTTGCGGGCTATCAGGGCTGCCAGGCGGAGTATCAGCTCAAAGGACAGGGTGGTGGTGCCGTTCTCGATAGCTTCCAGAACTGATTTGTCCTTCAGGTTCAGGGCTTCGCTCATTTCCGACAGGGTGAGCCCAGCTACTTCACGGATGTCCTTGAGGGATTTTCCTGCTACCAGCATCATGCGCAGTTGGTCCTGAGAATTCATCAGCGCGCGGCCAACTCTCAGGGAGGTATCGGTAGACCTTGCGGCAAAACGAAGGGCCGAGCCGGTAAAACCGGCAATGCGATCAACGAGGGACTCTGATTCCTTGCTCTCCCCGGGACTTGATGAGCCCTGGACCTGTTCAACCTCTTCCATGGACCTCATGGCATGCATGGCGTCCATCAGCATGCCTTCCAGCAGGCGGGCCCTGTTCCGGTCTTCTTCCTTGTCAGCCATGGCTAACGCCCGTTAACGGAGGAATTGATGCCGCTCAGCGTGCCTGGGCCTGAGCGGTTATCTGCTTGGGGTCCAGGATAGAGGCCATGCGCTGATCGAGCTCCAGCATGTCGGCCATGATGTTGCCACCCTCATGAACGATAAAATCCATTTCCTCGTCGGTGGCGTCCAGATCTGCGGCCTGTTGGTCCTGCCAGTCATCCAGTTCTTCGAGGCTGTCGAAGGGGTCGCCGCCATGAATCTCGCGGCGGGCATTGGCTATGCTGAGACGCGTGCGCTCGATCTGTGACTGATGTTCCTTGCGAGAATCGATGTTGAGGCTGACAGAGGTCTGCTCCCGCTGCTGTTTGAGGAACTCGATCTCTTTCTGCAGCAGCTGGAATTCCGGATGGTCTTCAAATCGGTTGTCGTGGCGTGTACGTAGCTCGTCAATCACGCTGCTGAAGTCAAAGTAGCGGGTGTGAGGCACGGCTTCGATCTGATCCCAGGGCAGGGCATGGTCGAGAGCATCTTCACCGATGCGGGTCTTGTCGACCCGGGAGGGGATCTCGATATCGGGAATCACGCCCTTGTGTTGTGTTGAGCCGCCAGAAACCCTGTAGAACTTGCTCTGGGTGATCTTCAACTGGCCATGGTTCAGCGGGCGTACAGCCTGCACGGTGCCCTTGCCAAAGGTTTGTGACCCTACCACCAGGCCCCGGCCATAATCCTGAATGGCGCCTGCAAAGATCTCTGATGCCGAAGCACTCATGCGATTGACCAGAACCACCAGCGGGCCATCGTAGGAAACCGACGGGTCCTCGTCGTTCAGTACCTGCACGTCGTTATTGGAGTTGCGGATCTGCACTGTGGGGCCCTTCTCGATAAACAGGCCTACCAGGTCGTTGGCTTCGTGAAGAGCACCGCCGCCATTGTTGCGGAGGTCCATTACCACTCCATCGATGCCCTCGGCCTTGAGCTCGTCGATCAGTTTGCGAACATCACGGGTGGTGCTCTTGTAGTTCGGATCACCGTTCTGCATCGCCTTGAAGTCAGCGTAGAAAGTGGGAATGTGGATGACGCCGATGCGGAAAGTATCGTCGCCCCGCTCAAATTCGATCACTTCCTTGCTGGCGCTCTGCTCCTCCAGCTTCACTTTATCGCGCTTGATGGCAATGGTTTCGGTCACGGTTTCGTCGGCGGCATCGGCCGGAATGACTTCCAGTGTAACGGTGGATTCCCGCGGACCCCGAATAAGGTCCACCACTTCGTCAAGGCGCCAGCCAATCACGTTAACCACTTTGTCTTCATCTTCCTGGCGCACCGACACAATGCGGTCGGCCGGTTCCAGTTGCCCCTGCTTGGCCGCCGGCCCGCCTGGCACCAGGCGCACCACTTTGGTGTATTCATTGTCCGACTGCAGCACAGCCCCGATGCCTTCCAGGGAGAGGCTCATGTTGATGTTGAAGTTCTCGGAGGTGCGCGGGGAGAAGTAGGAGGTATGCGGGTCCCACATGCCGGCAAAGGCGTTCATATAAGCCTGGAAGGCGTCTTCGCTGCGGGCCTGGTAGGCTCGCTTTAACTGGCCTTCGTACCGGCGGCGAAGAGCTTCTTCGATACTTTCATCCTCGGTGCCATTGAGGCGCTGGGCGAGTACCGCGTTCTTGATTCTCTTGACCCACAGGGCGTCCAGCGCTTCCTCGTCGGCTTCCCAGCTGGCTTCGGATCGATCCAGCAGGATGCTTTCTTCGGCCTCGAAGTCGAGCTTGTCGATACCTTCATCAATAACGGCTAGGGCGAATTCCAGACGTTGGATAATTCGTTGCTGCACCAGGTTGTAGATGTCGAACCCGGGCTGAAGCTGGCCGGTTTTCAGGGCCGAGCCAAGCCCCAGGCGTACGGCATTGAAGTTCTCGATGTCCTTTTGGGTCAGGTAGATGCGTTGACCATCGAGGTATTCCAGGTAGGCATCGAATACGTCCCCGGAAAGGGAGTCGTTGATGCTCATATCGCGGAAATGGGTAAACTGCAATTGCCGGGCGATGAGGATATTCGCCCTGGCTTGTTCTACCGAAGGGGAGACGGGTTCGTAGACCTTGTCGGTATCCACTTTGGCTGATACAGGCAGCGCGAGTGCCAGCGCCAGCGTCAGGATGGCTGCCTGTTTGCCGGCTTTGCCGGAGTTGCTGCAACGGTTGAAAAATCGTTCCGCGATGCTCATAAGCTTGTGTACCTGACGGTGGTTGGCGATATAAAGGTCAGCGGAAAGGGCTTTAGTGCAGCGACCGCTGGTGAAGGCCATACGCATTCTGGATATCGCCGGATTGGCTCATGATTTTATTGTAGGCAAGCGCAGGTGCGGTTGCCATAGCGTTGAAGTATCGGTTCGTGACAATCTGTCCATGAAGTGGGCAGGTACGTAAGCGGGAAAACGCACCAGTCGGTCGGGAAGCCTTGCCGGAGTAATCAGGGCTCCGGCAAGGAAGGGCGGGTGTTAGCTGAAGGTTGTGTTGGTTTCGGCTTTTTCCAGCAACAGCGCCGGCGGGGAGAAGCGGTCACCAAAACGCTCCGCGAGATTTTTTGCCCGTTCTGCGAAGGCTCTCACACCGTATTGATTGATGAACTGAATGGCACCGCCGGTCCAGGGGGCAAAGCCAATCCCGAAAATGCTGCCGATATTGGCGTCTTCAACAGTGCGCAACACACCTTCCTCCAGACAGCGCACGGTTTCGATAGCCTGAATGAACAGTATGCGGTCTTTCAGATCCTGCAATCCGGTTGCCCGGGCCTTTTCCTGATCCACAAACAGTGTTTCCAACTCCGGCCACAGGTATTTCCTGCCGGATTCTGGATATTCGTAGAATCCGGCGCCCGCGGCCTTACCCTTGCGGTTATGGCTTGTAACCATCTGGTCGATCACCGCCTCTGCGGGGTGGGCATTCCAGGTTTTACCGGCTGCTTCCGTGTCTTTCCTGCTCTGGTCACGGATGTGCTGCATCAGCGTCATACTGACCTCGTCGGAAATGGCCAGCGGGCCCACCGGCATTCCGGCCAGCACACCGGCGTTCTCGATACTGGCCGGGTGAATGCCCTCACCAAGCATCGCGATGCCTTCGTTGACAAAGGTACCGAACACGCGGGAGGTGAAAAAGCCGCGGCTGTCGTTCACTACGATAGGGATCTTGCCGATCTGCTGCACGTAATCAAAGGCCCGGGCCAGCGTGTCATCCGAGGTTTTGGCCCCCACGATGATTTCCACCAGCTGCATCTTGTCCACGGGGGAGAAAAAGTGCAGGCCAATGAAGTTGTCCGGTGCGGCTGAAGCTTCCGCCAGTTGCGTGATGGGAATGGTGGAGGTGTTTGATGCAAATATGCCGTTCTTGACCAACCTGGCTTCCGCTTCCTGAGTCACTTTCGCTTTCAGCTCGCTGTCCTCGAAAACGGCTTCGATGACGAGATCGCAACCTTCAAGGTCCGCGGCGGAGCCGGTGGCCATGATACGGTTCAGTATCTCGGTTTTCTGCTCTTCGGTCATGCGCCCGCGGCTGACTTTCTTCGCCAGCAGTTTTTCCGAATAGGCTTTGCCTTTCTCGGCATTCTCAGTGGACACATCCTTGAGCACCACCTCGATGCCCCGTGTTGCTGTGGAATAGGCAATGCCTGCGCCCATCATGCCGGCACCCAGCACACCTACCTTACGGAAGGTTTCCTTGTTCACGCCTTCAGGCCGGCTTTCACCCGCATTGACGGCATTGAGCTGGAACCAGAAGGTGCCGGTCATGTTCTTGGCCACCTGGCCGGTGACCAGTTCAGCGAAATAGCGGGTCTCGATCAGGCTGCCATTGTCGAAATCCACCTGGGCGCCTTCCACGGCTGCGGCCAAGATGCGTTCCGGTGCCGGGTAGCAGCCTTTGGTCTTCTGTTTGAGCATGGCCGGCGCAATGGCGAGTTTCTGGGCCATGGCCGGGTGATGGGGGGCGCCGCCGGGGAATTTGAAGCCTTTCTGATCCCACGGTTGCTGGCTTTTCGGGTTGGCTTCGATAAAGGCCCGGGCTTTGCCCATCATATCGTCCATGGACGAGGCCAGTTCATCGACTATGCCAGCCTTGAAGGCCGCTTTCGGGCTCACTTTCTTGCCTTCCATCAGGTAGGGGAAAGCCGCTTCCAGGCCAATCATCCGGGGTAGGCGCTGGGTGCCGCCACCGCCAGGCAAAAGCCCGAGAGTCACCTCCGGCAGGCCCAACTGGATCTTGTCATCGTCCATCACCACCCTGTGATGGCAGGCCAGGCAGATTTCCAGGCCGCCACCCAGTGCGGAGCCATTAATGGCTGCAACAGTCGGCTTGCCACTGGTTTCCAGGGTCCGCATCTCAGCTTTGAGGCTGTTGACCATGTCCTCGAAGGCCATGGCGTCTTCCCGGGTAACCTTGTAAAGTTCTTTCAGGTCGCCGCCGGCAAAAAACGTTTTCTTCGCGGACGTAATAATGATGCCGCGAATGTTGTCCAGGTCGTTTTTGACCTTGCCCACTGTTTCGGTAAGGCCCGTGCGGAAGTCGGCGTTCATGGTGTTGGCGGACTGGCCCGGCATGTCGATGGTCAGGGTCAGGATCTGGTCTGAACCCAGGTCGTAGTGAATGGCACTCATAATCGGTTCTCCTCTCAGAATCAGTGGTCGGCTCAGACGCGCTCAATGATGGTGGCAATGCCCATTCCGCCGCCCACACACAGGGTGGCCAGGCCGTAGCGCAGTTCTCTCCGCTCCAGTTCATCGAGCAGGGTGCCCAGGATCATGGCGCCAGTGGCACCCAGAGGGTGTCCCATGGCAATGGCGCCGCCGTTCACGTTCACCTTCTCGTCGGGAACCGACAGTTCTTTCTGAAAACGCATGACCACCGAGGCAAAGGCTTCGTTGACTTCAAACAGGTCGATCTGGTCCGCCGTCATGCCAGCTTTCTCTAGCGCCTTGCGGGCCGCTGGCGCAGGTCCGGTCAGCATGATGGTGGGGTCGGTGCTGGTGACAGCCGTCGCCAGGATGCGGGCGCGGGGTTTGAGTCCCAGGGCCTTACCCTTGGCTTCGCTGCCGATCAGCATGGCGGTAGCGCCGTCCACAATGCCGGAGGAGTTACCAGCGTGGTGGACGTGGTTGATCTTCTCCACGTAGTGGTATTTTTCCCGGGCAACGCCGTCAAAGCCCATTTCGCCCATCATCTGGAACGAAGGCTTGAGGCTGGACAGGGATTCCACGGTGGTATTTCCGCGAACATGCTCGTCGCGATCCAGAATCATCACCCCATTCTGATCGGTGATGGGAATGATGGACCTGGAGAAGTAGCCTTTTTCCCAGGCGTTGGCCGCTTTTTGCTGGGATTTCACGGCAAAGCCGTCCACGTCTTCCCGGCTGAAGCCCTCCAGCGTGGCGATCAGGTCCGCGCCGATACCCTGGGGCATGAAGCCGGTGTGCAGGTTGGTGGCGGGGTCGGTTGCCCAGGCGCCACCGTCGGAACCCATGGGTACCCGCGACATGGCCTCAACACCCCCGGCAACCACCAGGTCTTCCCAGCCCGAACGGACTTTCATGGCCGCCAGGTTTACAGCTTCAAGGCCAGAGGCGCAGAATCGGTTGAGAGTAACGCCTGCCACCACTTCGTCCCAGTCTGCTGCAAGAGCAGCGGTTTTGGCGATATCCGCCCCCTGGTCGCCCACTGCGGTCACACAGCCCATAACGATGTCGTCAACCTGGGCAGTGTCCAGGCTGTTTCTCTCCTGCAGGGCTTTGAGCACCGTGGTCAGCAGTGTGATGGGTTTGACGCTGTGCAGGGAACCGTCTTTCTTGCCGCGCCCCCGTGGGGTGCGAACGGCATCGAAGATATAGGCTTCGGTGGTCATTTCCTGTCCTCTGTTGGTCTTTGGCTCGGGAATCGAATCTCAAAAAACTAACCATAGCGGTTTGCCGCCCCGATGCGTAATGACGTGCGCTGCCAATCCCATTGGCGAAACTGCTCACGCTGATCATGACATTTGCTGCCCGGGGATCTATGTTATAGACAGGTACGTGTATCAAAAGCAGGAGTTGCGAGATGTCCCTGAGAGACGCCATTGATAACTTTTATGAGCCGCTGGTTGCTGAAGCCATTGATGAAACCAGGGAAGAGGGGGACAACCAGGACTTTCTGGCCGATGTGATGTGCGTGGCTCTGAACCGCTTACCCGCAAAATATTATCGCCACAGCATCGATATGATGTTCTATCTTGCCGATGGCGAACTCGAAGCCATGAAGAAAAACTCCCTGTCCGCCGTACAGCAGGCCAGGGAGTTTGTCAGGGCCCATCAGCGGGACGACTGACCTTCACGCCCCAGAACCGCTTCCAGTGCCCGGCCAAGTCGCTGGGCCAGGGGCTCGCTTACCGCCTCCACTGGCTGCGCCAGGCACCAGTTTGCGACCAGCATCTCAAGTTGCTGTGACTTGTCCTGATCGCTGGCCGCGTTACCCATCCCTTCCGCAAGTCGCTGTACCTGGATTTCCATACGGCGGCCCTGGTCTTCGTCAGGGGAGGGAACCTCAGCCAGTATCTCTGCCCGGATAACGAGCTCTTCCGGGCCCGGCTGTCCGACTTTTGCAGCCAGTTGCGCCCAGTGGCCGGGCAAGGCATCGCTGTTGAGGGTACTGGTGCTTCTCGCCATGATCCAGTGCGTCCAGGTTTCAATCTGCTCCTGCAACTTGCGGCTGGAGGCCAGCGCGGAAAGTCGGCTACGTTCGTTGTGGACCTGCTCCCGGGCACCAGCTGACAAAGGTTCACTCTTCAGGGCGTTCAGTTCCGTCAGGCTTGTCTGCAGGGTCTCCACGCTGGCGTCGGCGCCGAGAGATTTGCAGGCGACAAGTACCGGTTCTGCCTTTTCGTCCGCTTCACGGGAGAGCTGTTCCTGTTCATTTTTATGGGCATCACGGCGCGCAAAAATCTGGTCGCAGGCCTTGCGGAACGCCTGCCACAGCTTCCTGTCTTCGCGGTGGCGGGTGATGCCGATGCTGGTCCACTCGCCCTGCAGGGATTTAGCCTGGTTCATGGCGTCAGCAAGAGGCTCGTGGTCAATAAGGGCCTCCGCCCGTTCCACAATTCCCTGTTTCAGCGCTTCGTTTTTCTTGCGTTCTTCATCCAGGGGCTCCTCGAGTTGTTTGAGAAGGTCGTCGAATTGCTTCTGTACCTGCCGGTTGTCGCGGAATTCTACCGGCCATGCGGCTTTCCACTCTTCCCGGGCAGTCTGATGGATTCGCTCGGCAGCTTTCCAGTCGATGGTTTGCCAGTCAGCGTTGTCGAGGAAGGTGCGGAGCTGCTCACAGATTGTTTTCCGGGTTTGCAGGTTTGCTTTTTTCAGCCCGGACTTTGCAGAAAAATAGACCTTACAGGGTTCATAGGCCAGGTCAGAGGCCTGTTTGAATCGTGACCACAGGTCGCGGTCCGATGAGCCGCCAAGGTCACGCCATTCGTTCTGCAGTTCCTTGATGCGTTCAGCTTTGGCTTCCGGTTCCATGGGCTGGTCTGCCAGGTATTCCATCTGTTCGCACAGGGACACCTGTTTCGGGCGGGTGGCAAACCCCTGCCAATCGGTCAGTTCACGAAGCTGTCCCCCCAGCAGGTGAATTCTGGGCTGCAGGGATTTACTGTGACGGTGGTCCAGACTTTTCAGTTGCTGTTGCGCGGCTTTGAAGTGCTGGCGGGATTCTTTCAGTTGCCTGGCTTCCAGGGCCGCGTCCAGCTTGTCCAGGGTCTGTCGCACTGAGTCGGCCAGTTGCTTTTGTTCGTCGGTGTCCGGCTTTTCCATTTTTGCTGGGCGGGGCTTGCCGGTGATGCGGTAGAGAGCGTCGAGCAGCGAGGGGCGCCGGAAGTCCTTTGGCCACTCAACCGCGTCGAGTATTTCCCTCGCCTTCTGGGTGCCTGTCTCTTCTTCTGGCTCGCCTTCGGCAGGGTTCTGCAGCGCGGTAATCTCATCTTTGTGCTGGCCGAGGCGTTTGACAGCGGCTATGTAGGCCCGCAGCGACTGCATCAGGTTTTCATAGGCCTTTTGTTCCTGCTTGTCGACCGGAGTCTCCCGGGTGGCTTCCAGCCAGCGGTTTTCCTGGGTTTTCTGCAGTGCATCAAGAGAGGCAAGGGACGGTTCAAGGTCCGGATCCTGCTGTTTCAGTTCGTCCAGGGTATTTTCGAGAAGGGCGAGGGTTTCCGCCCGCTGGCTGCGCTGTTCCTGCTGCTGCCTGAGTTGATCTTTTTCTGCCTGCATCAGGCCGAGGCGTTCACGGATCTGGTGCACTGCCTGGAGGAAGTCGGTGGTCTGTTCCTGGGAAGCCCGGGATTCCACTTCTGCCCATTTCTGCAACAATGCTTCAAGCCGGGCTTCGTACAGTTTTGTGTCGTCACTGCGGGCCTGATCGGTAGCGTTGCGTACCAGCGTCTGTATGGCTTCAGCCTGCTGGCGCTGTTGCTCCTCTTTATCACGGATATGCTGGAGCTTCTGGCGTACCGCCTGATAAACCCCCTTGTCCTTTCCCTTGGCAAGCTTCTGTACCCGTTGCAGGGCTGCTTTATCGGCCAGGGCTTCCGCTGCTTCAATACGGATGCCGGAGGTCATGCCGCTGGTTGCCAGTTCTTCAAGTTGGCTGGCGGAAGGAGCGGACTTCAGAATCTCGACTTGCTGCTCACGCTTGTCATCCTGCCTGTTTACCTTTTCCAGATCTTCAGGCGTTGGTTCCCGTCGACTCGCCGCAGGGGTAGGTGTCGTCGCCTTGCGAGTTCTGAACAGTTTCTGGATGAATGCAGCCATGGGGGTATCCTTTGATATTGAAACCAGTTCCCGGTGCCGGCAAAGTAAGCCTGCACCGACCATCGGCTTTATCCGGTGTTACGGATGCCGGGTACGATTATCGAGTGGGGTAGCCATTCGGGGCACTAGTCTAGCGTTTTGTCGGCATTTGCGGGAAGAGTCAGAATGGGAAAAGCATCAAATCAGGACGACCAGGATTACAAGGCCCGCTCGGCCGCGTTGCGGCTGTTGGCCCGCAGGGAGCATAGCCGTCTTGAGTTGTCCCTCAAACTCAGGCAGAGAAAAATTGAATCCGACATTATCGAGCGGGTTCTGGATGACTACGAAGCCGAAGGCTGGCTGAGCGATGAGCGGTTTGCCGATGTCTATGCGCGCCAGAGGATAGACCTTGGTTACGGGCCACTCAGGATTCTGGCGGAGCTTCAGCAGCGCGGTGTTTATACCTCTCCCGGCTGTGTCCGTGATATGACCGATTCCGACTGGACTGAGCGGGCCGTACTGCTGCGGGAAAAGCGTTTTGGTCTGGGCGATATCAGTGAAGACTGGGATGAAAAGGTCCGCCAGGGGCGATTTCTGGCCAGAAGAGGATTCGCTTCTGACCAAGTGGAGTCAGCGCTTGAGCGGCGGCTATAGCGTAGGGGGAACGAAGCCGAGTTCACTCGGCAGGCTCGCCCGGGTTTCCTGGCCAGACGGAATGCCACCGGGCCGGATAATTTTTTCCATGCCTTCAAGGTCTTTGAACCAGGGTTCCTGCGGGGTCTCGGCAACTTTCGTGGGCTCTGTCATCCAGGCCAGAACGTCGTAATAGCGCCGGATATTCTGCACGTAGATAACCGGTTCGTGGCCACGGGCGTAGCCAAAACGGGTTTTGGAATACCATTCTTTCTGAGTCAGTAGCGGTAGAAATTCCTTGACGTCCATCCAGCGGTCAGGGTTCTTTCCGGCGTCCTCGGTCAGCCTGCGGGCGTCTTCCACATGGCCCCAGCCAACGTTGTATGAAGCCAGTGCAAACCAGGTGCGGTCCGGCTCCTGGATACGCTCGGGAACCTTACGATGAACCATGGTGAAATACTTGGCCCCGCCCTGAATGCTCTGCTCCACATCAAGCCGGTTCTTTATACCGATATGGTTGGCGGTTGTACGGGTCAACATCATCAGTCCGCGCACGCCGGTGGGAGAGACGGCATTTGGCCGCCAATGGGATTCCTGGTAGCCGATAGCGGCCAGCAGGCGCCAGTCCAGCTCGTAGGTAGTCGCATAATCCCGAAACAGGGGTTCATACTTCGGCAGGCGGTTTTCCACATGGTGGACAAAGGTCCGCGCACCGACATAATTGAGGCGGTCCAGGTGGCCGTAAAAACGCTCAGCTATCTGGGCCAGGGCGCCGCTTTCTCTCAGCTCGCCGATGAACTCCCGGGCGGCCACGGCAAGGGTCTGGTCCTGTTCTCCGGGAAACAGCCACAAAAGGTCTTCAGGCTCGCCCAGACTGAACGCGCTTTTGACCATGGGGAAGAAGACGTGATTGAGGTCAAGCTCGTTGGAGGAGACGATGGCCAGCGAGTATTCTCCCGACTCAACCCGGGCCAGTATGCCGGCCGCGTCCAGACCGGAGTGAACCTCCCACTGCAGGCCTTTGTGCTCCGACTGCAGTTGCGCCAGCTGGTGTTCATGGTTGCTGTCTGCAACGAGGTGGAGAACCTGTCCTTCCAGGTCTTTTACGGACTCGGGGCGGTCTGTGTCGCGGTTGTACACCACTACGGACTCTGCCTCCACGCCATTGGAGACCGTGTGATACCGCCCTGGAAAATCCGGGCGGACGGAAAGGCCGGCCAGCCCGATGTGGGCGTAGTCCTGGTCGATCACAGAGAGCACACCGGTGTTGTCGTCAGCTACCCGCACCTTGAGTTCTACGCCCAGATCATTGGCAAATAGCCGGGCCAGCTCGTAGTCATAGCCGGTGGGGCCGTCGCGACCTTCATAGTACACAGAAGGTGCGTTACGGGTTATCACGTGCAGAACACCCTCCGAGCGAATCTCCTGGAGAGTGCTGGGCCTGGAGCACCCGGCAGCGACGAGGGCAATAGCCAGCAGGCAAATATACCTTGCCATGGTGGAGCCTGTCGGTTGGCGTTTTATTTTCTGCAAATTCTGAACTCCCTGTCCTGGCCTTAATAATCCCCGGTCGGAGGGTGCCGGTCAATGGAGGTGATCATTTTATATGCAAAACAATGTGAAATGCATGGCACAGGTTATGACCTTTTGACGCTGTATCCCGAACCCCGTTTCGAGTATCATTGCGGCCTTTCAAATGGCCAGCATTTTCCTGTTACCGGACCTCCCGGGGAACAGGAGGCGTGCCCCGGCTCCCAGTTTCGCGCGTACAGGTTTTGATCATGCTTGAACTTCGCGGCGCTCCTGCGCTTTCGCCCTTTCGCTCCCGCAAGCTGCATACCCGCATTCAGGATATCGTTCCCGAGGTGGATCATGTGTATGCAGAGTTCATGCATTTCACAGACCTTGAGTCGCCACTTTCCGAATCGGACCAGGCGGTACTTGACCGGTTACTGACCTACGGCCCCAGTGTTCCTGCCGAAGAACCTGACGGAGTACTTTTTCTGGTGGTTCCGCGGCCCGGCACCCTGTCGCCCTGGTCCAGCAAGGCGACGGATATAGCGCGCAACTGCGGATTAAAGCAGATCCGGCGAATCGAACGGGGTACGGCCTACTATATAAAGGCCAGTCGTAAACTGGGGCTGGCGCAGAGAGAAAAGATTGCGGCGCTGCTTCACGACCGCATGACCCAGAAGGTGTTTCACGAGATGGGCGGGGCAGAGTTGTTGTTCCACACCGATGAGCCCCGCACTCTCAACCGCATCCCGGTGCTTTCCGGCGGACGCGAGGCTCTGGTGGACGCCAACCGTTCACTTGGCCTGGCACTGGCGGAAGACGAAATTGATTACCTGGTCGCGTCTTTTTCGGACCTTGAGCGGGATCCCACCGACGTTGAACTGATGATGTTCGCCCAGGCCAACTCGGAGCACTGTCGCCATAAGATATTTAACGCCTCCTGGGATATTGACGGTGAAGGGCAGGATAAATCCCTGTTCGCCATGATCCGCAATACTTTCGAAATGAACAGCGAAGGCGTGCTGTCGGCCTACAAGGACAACGCGTCCGTGATCGCCGGCAGCCGCGGCGGCCGTTTCTTCCCGGAACCGGAAACCGGTGTTTATCGTTACCACGAAGAAGACATCCACATTCTGATGAAGGTGGAAACCCATAACCACCCCACAGCCATAGCTCCGGCGGCTGGTGCCGCCACGGGCTCCGGTGGGGAAATTCGCGACGAGGGAGCCACCGGTCGTGGTTCCAAGCCAAAGGCCGGGCTGACGGGTTTTACGGTTTCCAACCTGAACCTGCCGGATGACCCCCAACCCTGGGAACTGGATTACGGCAAGCCGGACAGGATTGCGTCACCACTGGATATCATGATTGAAGGCCCCATTGGCGGGGCGGCTTTCAATAACGAATTCGGGCGCCCGAACCTGACCGGTTATTTCCGTACGTTCGAGGAGCTGGTGCCGGGTGCCGGTGGCGAGGAAGTCCGCGGCTATCACAAGCCCATCATGATTGCGGGCGGTCTGGGTAACATTCGTGCCAGCCATGTAGAAAAAGGCAATATTCCTGTCGGCGCCAAACTGATTGTGTTGGGCGGGCCGTCCATGCTGATCGGTCTCGGTGGCGGTGCAGCTTCCTCCATGGATTCCGGCTCCAGCAACGAAAATCTGGATTTTGCCTCGGTTCAGCGTGACAACCCCG
The DNA here is from genome assembly GCF_008795955.1 of Marinobacter denitrificans. Classification (GTDB taxonomy): domain Bacteria; phylum Pseudomonadota; class Gammaproteobacteria; order Pseudomonadales; family Oleiphilaceae; genus Marinobacter; species Marinobacter denitrificans. The sequence goes on along the minus strand of NZ_VMHN01000004.1, from coordinate 26,881 downwards.
AAATGGAACGTCGCTGTCAGGAGGTGATTGACCGCTGCTGGCAAATGGGTGACGACAACCCCATCTGTTTTATTCACGACGTTGGCGCAGGCGGGCTCTCTAATGCCATGCCCGAACTGGTGAAAGACGGCGGCCGTGGTGGCCGTTTTGAACTGCGGGACATTCCCAGTGACGAGCCTGGCATGTCGCCCCTGGAGATCTGGTGCAACGAATCCCAGGAACGTTACGTGATGGCCGTAGCGCCGGAGAACCTTGAGCAGTTCGATGCGCTTTGTCGCCGCGAGCGTTGCCCTTATGCGGTAATTGGGGAAGCGACCGAAACGCACCATCTTGAACTGGGTGATTCCTATTTCGACGACCGTCCGGTTGATCTGCCGATGGATGTTCTTTTCGGCAAGCCACCGCGTATGCACCGGAGCGTTTCCCGCTCCTCGTTTACCAAGCCCATTTTCGATTCCACAAAGATCGATCTTGAAGATGCCATCAACCGTGTTCTCCGACTGCCCTCAGTGGGTTCCAAGAGCTTTCTGATTACCATTGGTGATCGTACGATCACCGGCCTTGTAGCCCGGGATCAGATGGCGGGCCCCTGGCAGGTACCGGTCAGCGATGTGGCGGTTACGTCTTCATCGTTTGACGTGAAGTCCGGTGAGGCCATGGCAATGGGCGAGCGCACACCGGTCGCTGTCATTGACGCGCCAGCGTCCGGTCGCATGGCGGTTGGTGAAGTAATTACCAACCTGGCTGCAGCGCCGATCGCCAGGCTGTCGGACATCCGTTTGTCCGCCAACTGGATGGCCGCAGCGGGGCACCCCGGAGAGGACGAGAACCTCTACGAAACAGTACGTGCTGTGGGGATGGAGCTTTGTCCGGCGCTGGGCATCACCATCCCGGTGGGTAAGGACTCCATGTCCATGAAAACCGTGTGGGAAGAGGATAATGGCGAGCAGAAGAGCGTTACCTCACCTTTGTCGCTGATCATCAGTGGTTTCGCACCGGTGACAGACGTTGACCGAACCCTCACTCCGCAACTGGCTACAGATGCCGGCGACACGGACCTGATTCTGATTGATCTGGCGGCCGGCCAGAATCGCCTGGGTGGCTCTGCTCTGACGCAGGTTTACCGGCAAGTGGGCGCAGTGGCGCCTGATCTGGATGACCCGGAAGATATCAAGGCGTTTTTTGCGGTGATTCAGGGGCTGAATTCAGACGGCAAGTTGCTGGCCTATCATGACCGCTCGGATGGCGGTCTGTTTGTGACACTGGCGGAGATGAGCTTTGCCGCGCGCTCAGGTATTGATATCAAGCTGGATGGACTGGCGGAAGACTCATCCCAGTTCCCTCGTGAGCTTTTCAATGAGGAGCTGGGGGCGGTCATTCAGGTTCGGCGTGAAGAAACCGGCTTTGTACTGCAGCAGTTTTCGGCGGCGGGCCTTGGTGACCACACTTCCGTAATTGGTACGCTCAACCAGGATGACTGCATTCGCTATACCTTCGAAGGCAACGAGGTCATTGCCCGGCCGCGTGCCGCTTTGCAGCGGCTGTGGGCTGAAACCAGTTACCGCGTGCAGGCGCTTCGCGATAACGCCGACTGTGCCCGGGAAGAATTTGATAACCTTCTGGATGCTGATGATCCCGGTCTCCATGCCAGCCTGACCTTTGATGTCAGCGAGGATGTCTCCGCTCCCTATATCAACAAGGGCGCCCGGCCGAAGATTGCTGTTTTGCGGGAGCAGGGTGTCAACGGTCAGGTCGAAATGGCCGCAGCCTTTGACCGTGCGGGATTCGAATCTGTCGATGTTCACATGAGTGACCTGCTGTCGGGCAGGGCGTCTCTTGAAGTCTTCAACAGCCTGGCGGCCTGTGGCGGCTTCTCCTATGGCGATGTGCTTGGTGCAGGAGAGGGCTGGGCCAAGTCCATTCTGTTCAGTGATCGGGTTCGCGACCAGTTTGCCGCGTTCTTTAATCGCCAGGACACCCTGGCGCTGGGTGTCTGTAACGGCTGCCAGATGTTGTCCAATCTTCATGAGCTGATTCCCGGCAGTGAGGGTTGGCCCCGCTTCGTTCGTAATCAGTCGGAGCAGTTTGAAGCCAGGCTGGTGATGGCTGAGGTAACGCCGTCCCCCTCTGCCTTTATGGAGGGCATGGTAGGGTCCAGAATGCCCATAGCGGTTGCCCACGGCGAGGGGAAGGTGGAATTTGCCTCTGGCACGTCGGCGGAACAGCTCAGCGACAGCGAGCTTGTGGCCCTGCGCTATGTGGATAACCGGGGTGCCGTTACGACCCGCTATCCCTACAATCCGAATGGCTCGGAAGCAGGCATTACTGGTGTGACTACCAGGGACGGCCGGGTCACCATAATGATGCCGCATCCTGAGCGGGTTTTCCGCACCTCTCAGCTCTCGTGGCATCCGAAGGAGTGGGCAGAAGATGCACCATGGATGCGCATGTTCCGCAACGCGAGGCGCTGGTTCGAATAAGCTCTGACAGAGGCTGAAAAAGCCGGCCCGGATACACCTTTAAGGTGACTGATCCAGGGCCGGCTTTTTTTATTTCCGAACCTTGAGAATGCGACGGTTTTCAAGGGAAATTTTTGTTTATAAGTGCGAAAATCCCCTTGACTAAAATACTTTATGCACATTCCGGGTACCTTGTTGTGCGTTCCTTGAACAAAGCGTTGGTTTCAGGTTCATTTTTTGCGCAAGGTTTATAAGGTGTTGATAAATAAGCTTTTAATGAAGTAGGTGAATTTGTCGCCAATTTAACGGAAGTGTAGTAATTACGGGGGGTGAGGGCATGTTCCCAAAATCTTTCCCCAGAGTTATCCACAGATTCTGTGGGTAAGTAGCTAACTGCTTAATCTGTACAAAAAATATGCGCATTGGCATAGCTGAAACCGGAATCGTCGATGCTGCTTAACGTCTTGTAGAGGAGCTGGGTGGCCATGTACAAAATGTGTTATTTCGTCCCGGAGAGTCATCTCGAAGTCACCAAGACTGCGCTGTTTGAATCCGGTGCTGGCCGTATCGGAGACTACGACAGTTGTGCCTGGCAGTGTAAGGGGCAGGGGCAGTTCCGCCCGCTCGACGGGAGCAACCCCTATCTTGGTCAAGCGGGTGAAGTGGAGAAGGTTGAGGAGTATCGCGTAGAACTGGTGTGCAGGGATGAGCTGATCCGGGCTGCGGTTCAGGCGCTAAAGGAATCACATCCGTATGAAGAACCGGCCTACGAAGTCTTTCGTATGGAGGACATGTAGCGCTTACTGCCCGACGGGTTTCATCCGATAACGTATGTCGTCCACATGTACCGGGAAGTGCTCTTTCTGTACATCTTCCAGGTAAAGCTCCAGGGTGCGACGAACGGTCGGAAACGATAGCTCATCCCATGGAATTTCCTCCAGGGCAAACAGCCTGGTTTCCAGAGACTCCTGGCCGGCGCCAAACGTTTCGCTGGTGAGAGTCGCGCGGTAGAACATGTGGACCTGGTCGATGTGGGGCACATGAATAATGGTGTATAGATTGTCCACGGTGACTTCGGCCAGCGCCTCTTCCCAGGTTTCCCGGGTTGCGGCTTCAAGTGTGGTTTCCGAGTTTTCCATAAATCCCGCGGGCAGTGTCCAGTAACCGTAGCGGGGTTCGATGGCTCTCCGGCACAACAGAACCTGTCCTTGCCAGATCGGAACCGTGCCCGCGACAATGCGGGGATTCTGATAGTGTATGGTTTCGCAGCTTATGCACACATAACGGTGACGATTGTCTCCTTCAGGGACGCGCTGTTCGACAGGATGGCCGCAGGTACTGCAGTATTTCATTCGTTTCACCGTATACTGGACAATTGTGTGGTAGCAGGTGTAACTATCGGTGCTGCCGGCGTCTCATTCAATAGTTCGATGTAAAAACGGAGCCGTGTTTTGCGTGATCTTCTTACCGAACGCCTCTCAGGTTATGTTCCCCGGTTACTGACGCTTGATTACCCCGAAGCTGGCGTGCTGGTCCCTGTCACAGATGACCGCCGCAATCCTGAAATCGTTTTTACCCTGAGGTCTGAAAACCTGAGTACTCATCGGGGCCAGGTGTCTTTCCCCGGCGGTCGCCGTGATCCGGAGGACCATTCCATTGCCGACACGGCGCTACGGGAAACCCATGAAGAAATCGGATTACCTCCGGAGCAGGTTCAGCTTATTGCACCTCTGAGCCAGGTGATGTCTCTGCATCAGATACTCGTAACTCCATACGTTGGGGTAATACCCGGCGATCACCCGTTGACCGCAAACCCCGCGGAAATTGAAAGCATATTCAGGGTGCCTGTTGAATTTTTCCTGGAAGACAAGCGCCATCGCACCGACCCGCTGAACTTTCTCAATAATACCTTTTATGTGCCGTGCTATCGCTGGGAGCGCTACCAGATCTGGGGCCTGTCCGCTGTGGTACTGGTTGATTTCCTGAACGCTGTCTACGATGCGGGTATTGATTTGCTCGAGCCTCCTGAGCCGGGCTGATTTTTTTCCGCGTCCTGATCATAGCGCCTGTTCATTCAGGCCCGTACTGTCCCCCTGATTTTCCTGGCTTTTCTATCGCCCCTGTTCCGGATGGAATGGGGGCGAGCTGCTGTGTGTTCAAAAAATGCGTTCAATAATTAGACTAAAGTCTTATGTGTTTGTGCCGGAAATGAGTATTACATGGTGAATACTGTATGCAAACGACAACCAGGGAGCTGTGTCGTGGAGTTTGATCGATGAAGAAAATTCAGGCTGAGAAGAACTTACCGGAGCTCATATACGACTCCGTGGTCAACGCGATTGTGGAAGGTTTGCTTAAGCCGGGTGAACGGGTGACCCAGGAGACCCTGGCTGAAAGACTGGACGTTTCGCGATTGCCGGTGAGCCAGGCCATGCAGCGTCTGCGGGATGATGGATTCCTCTCCAGCGTCGGACGACGTGGGCTGATGGTTTCCATACTGGATGAAGAGTTTGTGGCCCAGCTGTACGAATACCGGTGTGGGATTGATTTGATCAGTGCGGGCCTGGCCGCCCGGCGAGTGGATGCCTTCGCGCGAAAACGCGGGGAAGAGATTCTTGCAGAGGGCTACGCCGCCGGCAAGGCCCATGATCTTCCTGCTCTCATTGATGCTGACATGCGCTTTCACGGATTCATTTATGAACTGGCGGGCAATACGTTCATTCTCGATTCCATGGAAGCCCACTGGAACCACGTCAGGCGGGTGATGGCGGACATCCTCATCGTGCAGAAGAACCAGCAACAGATTTGGGATGAGCACTCGGCAATACTCGAAGCCGTATTGACCGGGGATGTGACAACGGCTGAAACGCTCGCCAGGCAGCATGTGGAAACCGCATCCCGCTGGCTTCAGCAGGAGATTCGCGTTTCCCATGAGCCCTGCAGAAGAACTGGCAGCTCTGATATCTAATCCAAGGAGAATACGATGCAAAACAATGACAATAATGCGCAGGTAATCCGGGTAATGCTGGCCAAGATTGGTCTCGACGGCCATGACCGGGGCATAAAAGTGGTCGCTCGCGCTCTGCGTGATGCCGGTATGGATGTGGTCTATACCGGCCTGCACCGCACGCCTGAAGAGGTTGTTGACGCCGCCATCCAGGAAGACGTGGATATCCTGGGCATCAGCCTGCTTTCCGGGGCCCATATGCACATTTTCCCCAAGGTGCTGGACCTGCTGAAAGCCAAAGAGGCCGAGGACATGATCGTGGCCGGTGGCGGTGTCATTCCCGACAACGATGTCAAAGAGCTTTACGAGATGGGCGTCCACAAGATTCTGCTTCAGGACACTCCTCCACAGGAAATCATTGATTCGTTCCGGCAACTGGTCGCAGAGCGGGGTGCCCGGTAAACCAAATTTCCTCAGACGCCCACCAATAACAATATCAGGAGTCTCCGATGGAAGAGTGGAAGTTTCCCCCCAATTACAGCGGCGATTATTTTCCCGATCCGAACAGTCCTTACTGGTTTCGGGAGCGTGAAACCATGGACCCGGAAAAGCGGGAAGAACTCATTGTTGCGCGCATTCGGGATGTGATGGCCTACGCTTACGACCATTCCCCGTTCTATAGGCGCAAGTGGGATGCAGCGGGCATCAAGGCCAGCGATATTCGCACGCTTGCCGACTTTGAAGAGGTGCCTGTTGTCGCCAAACAGGAGCTGCGGGACTCCCAGGCTCAACATCCGCCTTTCGGAGACTATCTGTGCTGCCCGGAAAGCGAGATTCATCATATCCATGGTACCTCTGGCACAACCGGCAGGCCTACCGCATTTGGCATCTCCCGGCGCGACTGGGAAACCATCGCCAATAATCATGCCAGGATCATGTGGGGCATGGGTTTGCGGCCCGGGGATACAGTGTTTGTGGCCGCTATCCTCAGTCTTTATATGGGCTCGTGGGGCGCTCTGATCGGAGCGGAGCGGCTGGGCTGCAAAGCCTTCCCCTTCGGTGCCGGTGCGCCGGGCATGACCGCGCGAGCGGTAACCTGGCTGGGAATGATGAAACCTGCCGGCCTGTATTCAACGCCGTCCTACGCGCTGAGGCTGGCCGAAGTGGCCCGTGAGGAAGGGGTAGACCCCCGGGAATTCGGTATCAAGGTGCTGTTTTTCTCCGGCGAGCCGGGCGGCTCAATACCGTCCATACGGGACAAGATCCAGGATATATACGGCGCCAAGGTTGTTGACTGCGGCACCATGGCCGAACTGACGCCCTGGATGCATGCATCCGGCAGCGCCGACACCGAAGGCATGCTGTTGTGGCAGGACATCGTCTATACCGAAGTGGCCGACCCCAATACCCATCGACGTGTGCCCTACGGTGAACAGGGCACGCCGATCTACACCCATCTGGAAAGAACGTCCCAGCCCATGATTCGCATGGTGTCTGGCGACCTGACCCATTGGGTGATGGAAGACAACCCCTGCGGTCGTACCTATCCCCGGCTGCCCAAGGGCATCTACGGGCGGATCGATGACATGTTCCAGATCCGAGGTGAGAACGTCTATCCCAGCGCCATCGCGGAGGTCCTTGAGGGATTATCCGGCTACGGCGGCGAACACCGCATTGTCATTTCCCGTGACGGCTCGATGGACGAGCTGGCAGTACAGGCGGAGTTTGACCAGGAAACCAAAAGCAGCGGCCCGGATGCCGTCAGGGCACTTGGCGAAAAGGCCGAAGCCGAGCTGAGCCGGGTACTGGGTGTGCGGGCACGGGTGATCATGGTCGAGCCTGAGACCTTCCCGCGGACAGACTTTAAAGCTCAACGTGTCGTCGATGACCGGGATCTTTACCAGAGCCTTAACCAGAAGCAAGGGGGTTAGATGATTAATCGCATACCCTCAATGGAACTGGCCAAGCGGGTCCGTGACGGGCACCTGCGGGCCATCGCCAGGCTGATTACCCGGGTTGAAAGTGGCGGCGATCCGGACGTACGCGAAGCCCTGGCCGAGCTCTATAAAAGTACCGGCAATGCCCACGTGGTGGGTATCACCGGCGTGCCCGGGGCCGGCAAGTCGACCCTCGTGACACAGCTTGTCCATGAGTACCGGGCCAGCGGCCGCACCGTCGGTGTTGTTGCCATTGATCCTTCCAGCCCGTTTTCTGGTGGGGCAATCCTGGGTGACCGTATCCGTATGGGCGACCTGGTTTCCGACCCTGGCGTATTCATCCGCAGTATGGCAACCCGGGGCACCCTGGGCGGCCTGGCGAGGCCGGCGCTGGATGCGGTTGATCTTCTGGATGCCGGCGGGTTCGACGTGGTCCTGATCGAAACGGTCGGGGTGGGCCAGGATGAAGTGGATATCGTGCGCGCCGCCCACACCACGGTGGTTGTCAATGCACCGGGCCTGGGTGATGACATTCAGGCTATCAAGGCCGGCGTTCTGGAAATTGCCGATGTCCATGTGGTGAGCAAAGCCGACCGGCCGGACTCCAACCGGACCATCCAGGAACTGAAGGCCATGTTGATGATGAGCCTGGAGCCTGGGAAGGACGTCTGGAGGGTGCCCGTGGTGCCCACCAGCTCTGAAAAACATACCGGTTTCGGTGAACTGATGGCCGCGATTGATAACCACGCGGAGCACCTGGAACGGAGTGGCGAAATCACCGAACGGCGTCGCCAGATTGCTTTAACCCGGGTAGTGAAAGTTGCCGAGGAGATTGTCCGGGATAATTTTGTACGTGACAGCAGGTCGCAAACCGAAGAGCTGCTCAAAAAAGTCACTCAGCGCGAACTGGATCCTCACGGCGCCGCGGTGACCCTGCTCAAAGCCATGAAGGAGACGATTCATGAACAAGACTAATCTGCATGACCCCGCTGCACTTGAGCATATTGAAAAAGAGTTCGATGAGTGGGAAAAAAATGAAGTTTCGTCATTCATTAAAAAGGCACCGGAAAGTCAGTCGGAATACACCACCGCATCCGGCATGCCGACGAAGCGCACCTACACGCCGCTGGACCTGAAAAATACTCCGTTCGAGGACATTGGTTTTCCCGGGCAGTTTCCGTTCACGCGGGGGCCCTATCCCACCATGTATCGGGGCCGGAACTGGACCATGCGCCAGATTGCCGGCTTTGGTACTGCCAAGGAAACCAACGGGCGCTTCAAGTACCTGATTGCCCAGGGCCAGACCGGGCTGTCGATCGATTTCGACATGCCCACTCTGATGGGGTATGACTCCAGTCACTCCATGGCCGAGGGCGAAGTGGGCCGCGAAGGCGTTGCCATCGATACGCTGGCGGACATGGAGGATCTGTTTGAAGGCATTGATCTGACCAAGATTTCTGTTTCCATGACGATCAACCCGTCAGCCTGGATCCTCTACGCCATGTACATTGCCCTGGCGCAACAGCGTGGTTATGACCTCAACGATCTGTCGGGCACCATCCAGAACGACATCCTCAAGGAGTACATTGCCCAGAAGGAATGGATATTCCCTGTGCGGCCGTCGGTGCGCCTGGTTCGCGACTGTATCCAGTACGGTTCGGAGAACATGAAGCGGTACAACGCCATCAATATCTCCGGGTACCATATCTCGGAAGCTGGCTCGACCGCCGTGCAGGAAGTGGCCTACACCATGGCCACCACCATGGAGTACGTCAAAACCGCCATCGACGCCGGCGTGGACGTGAACGAATTTGGCCCCCGCCTGTCATTCTTCTTTGTCAGTCAGGCGGATTTCTTCGAGGAAATCGCCAAGTTCCGCGCGGCTCGCCGGGTATACGCCAAGATCATGCGGGAGAAGTTCGGTGCCACGAAACCCGAGGCAAGCCGGCTACGCTTCCACGCCCAGACTGCGGCCGCGACGCTGACCAAACCCCAGTACACCATCAACCCGATTCGTACCGCACTTCAGGCATTGTCTGCCGTGCTGGGGGGTGCCCAGTCCCTGCATACCAACGGCATGGACGAGGCTTTTGCCATCCCCACCGAGGAAGCGATGAGGATTGCCCTGCGTACCCAGCAGATCATCGCCTACGAAACCAACATTCCCCAGGTAGTGGATCCCCTGGGTGGCTCCTACTATGTCGAAAGCCTCACTGACGAGATTGAGAAGGAAGTCTGGAAAATCCTCGACGAGGTTGAAGAGCTCGGCGGTACACTCCAGTGTATCGACGATGGGTACTTCCAGAGAGGCATTTCCGACTCGGCGTATGACTTCGCGCTGCGCAAGGCCAGTGGCGAGCGGCCTGTTATCGGCGTGAACATGTTCGTACAGGATGAGGAAGATGTGGAAATCGAAACCCATCCCCACGATCCGGAAACCGAGCGCCGGCAGATTGAACGCCTGAACAAGGTCAAGAACAGCCGCGATGAGGAAAAGGTTCAGGGTATGCTCAAGCAGTTGAAAGAGCAGGCCGAGGATGAATCGGTAAACCTCATGCCGCTGACAATCGAGTTGGTCCGGGAAGGCGCTTCCATGGGTGATATTGTTGAAACCCTGAAGGGCATATGGGGAACCTATCGCGAAAAACCTGTAATCTGACCGGCTTCGACGACCAATGAACCGCCTACCAGGAGAAATGAATGGTCAGGCTAACCAAGATCTACACGAAAACTGGAGACAAGGGCGATACCGGCCTGGGCGATGGCAGCCGGGTCCCCAAGCACGATCTGCGTGTGGAGGCCTATGGCACGGTGGATGAGGCCAACGCCGTCATCGGCTTGGCCAGGCTTCACGTGGATGAAGAACTCGACGGCATTCTGGCTCGTATCCAGAACGACCTGTTCGATGTGGGGGCCGATCTTTGCACGCCCTTTGAAGAAGAGCCCAAATACCCGCCGTTGAGGCTGGCCGAAGCGAAGACGCTGGAGCTCGAACAGGAAATTGACCGTTTCAACGCGGACATTCCTTCCCTGCGCTCTTTCATCCTGCCGGCTGGCAATGCGGCAGCAACACACCTTCACCACGCCCGCACCGTGACCCGCAGGGCTGAACGAATCATTGCCCAGCTCAAATCAGAGCAGGAGATCAGTCAGGTGGTGCTGGAGTATATGAACCGTCTGTCGGACCTTCTGTTCGTTCTGGCCAGACACGCCAACGGCAAGGGCAAGGACGATGTACTTTGGGTGCCCGGTGAGTAATTCCGGTCATCAGAGCAGGTAATGAAGCGGATGTTGACGGCGCCTGAGCATGGCGGCCGGCTTCGTGCCGCCGCCGAACAATGGGGCATACCGCTGGCCGAGTGGCTGGATCTCTCCACCGGCATCAATCCCCACGGCTGGCCAGTGCCTGTCATACCGGAAGAGGTATGGCGCAGGCTTCCAGAGCCGGACGACGGCCTGGAGGGTCTTCTCAGGCATTGGCTTGGCGCGACGGCTTCAGCGGCATGCATACCGGTTGCCGGCAGCCAGGCGGCCATCATGGGGCTGCCCCGGTTGCGGCCGCCGTGCCGGGTTGGGGTGCCGTCGCCGGGTTACCAGGAGCACGGACACTGCTGGGCCGCAGCCGGGCATCGGGTGACTGGCATCACCGGGGATCACACCGGCAGCGGTGACGAAAGCTGGCTGGATGACCTGGATGTGCTGGTCTGGGTCAATCCCAATAACCCGACTGGCGACACCATTGAGCCGGAGCGGTTACTGAGCTGGCACCACAGGCTGCAACGCCGCGGGGGCTGGTTGATCGTGGATGAGGCTTTTATGGATGCTACCCCGGCGTTCAGCATTGGTGAGGCATCCGGTCGGCCTGGGCTGGTTGTGATGAGATCGCTGGGCAAGTTTTTTGGCCTTGCAGGTGTTCGGGCCGGGGCTGTGGCCGGGGATCCGGATATTGTCGACCGGCTCGGTGCTGTGATGGGGCCGTGGTCAGTCAGCGGTCCCGCGCGGTTTGTCATGAGCAGGGTGCTGGCAGACCAGCAGTGGCAGGCCGCGACTACTGAACGGCTGCACAGCGACAGCCAGCGGCTTGCGGAGATGCTGGTGCGCCAGGGGCTTGGTGATTCAACGGGTACCGCGTTGTTCCGGTATGTCCGCCACAGCCGGGCTGTGGACATAGCGTCAGAGTTTGCCAGTCGCGGAATACTTGTCCGGGTATTCGATCAACCCGCGGCACTGCGGCTCGGGCTGCCCGGATCCGAGTCGGATTGGGCGCGGCTCGATCAGGCGATGAGTTTGAGTGATCTGTATTGATTTGCCCCGAGAGGGCTGATAGTTTGGCGTTCGATTAAATGTATACAGTATTCAGGTAATGCTTTTCGCGGTACCCCCGCCGGAAAGCTGAAAACGGGAAGTCGGTTAGAGTCCGACGCTGCCCCCGCAACGGTAAGCGAGCTAAAGGCAATCAATAAAGCCACTGTGCGTTCAGCATGGGAAGGTGATTGCCCCGGATTGGCCAGTTGGCCATACCACTCGCAAGCCCGGAGACCGGCCTGAATACACACCCGAAGTTGCGGAGGGCGACGGTGGTGGGTGAGTTGTGTCGGCTTCACACCTGTGGACCGGCCCGTATCCTGCCCCCATCCTCGCAATCACCCTTCGCAACACTACAAGAATCGCCATGCGGGTGCGCATGGTTAAACAGCGAGTGTTGATTATGGCTTTTGCTAGCAAAACTGTGCCGGTACTTTTGTCCGGTCTGCCCCTTGTTTTTTTACCCGCACTTAACGTGAACGCCGACGAAATTGACGGCGCCCGGGAGCTGGATCCGATTGTGGTGACTGCCACAATCGGGCCGCGGACGGCGGGAGAGAGCCTGTCCTCGGTAACCGTGGTAGAGGAAGAAGCCATCCGGCGCCAGGCTCCCACTGAATTCAACGAGTTGTTGCGTGGCCAGCCAGGTATTGACCTGGTGACCAACGGCTCTTTCGGCAAAAATACAAGCGTGTTCACCCGTGGGACGACCAACGATTCGACGGTATTCCTGGTGGACGGCATACGTTTGCGATCCGCCACAAGCGGTGGTGCACCCTGGCAGTATTTCCCGGCAGAACTGGTAGAGCGGGTAGAGATTGTTCGTGGCCCGCGCAGCGCGTTGTACGGCGCCGATGCGGTAGGGGGTGTCATCCAGGCGTTCACCCTGGATCCGAAGCGCGGCAATAAAGGCTGGGTGGAGACAGGAGCTGGCAACTTCAATACCCAGAAAACCAGTGCCGGAGCAACTGCAAGCACAGGATCGACCCGATTCAGCCTCAGTGGGCTTCACAAGGAAACCGACGGCACCCGTATTGCTGAAGATGGAGAAGACAAGGGCTTTCGCAATACCGCCGGTGTTGGTCGTGTTGTCCATGAGCTGCCCAACGGTGGCGAGGCCAGTGCCGTAATGATGCAATCCGAGGGCAATACCGAGTTTGACGGTGGCGACTCGGATTTCATGATCCGTACTGTTGGCCTCAGGCTTGATACCCCTGTCAGCGATTACTGGAACAGCTCCATCCAGCTCTCCGAAGCTGCCGATGAGCAGGAGAGCTTTCGTACTGCCGGCGATTCCGTCTTCAACACCAAGACCCGAACGGCGCGGTGGGAAAACACCATCACTGGAGGTGTTCATGAGCTGGCTGTCGGCGGCGAGTTGCAATCGGACGAGGTAGAAAGCTCCACGAATTTTGACGAAGACAGCCGCACCAACGCTGCACTGTTCAGCCAGCTACGACTGAATTTCGGCCCTTCGGATATTCAGCTGGCACTGCGGGGAGACGATAACGAAGCCTACGGCCGCCAGGAGACCGGCGGTATTGCCGTGGGTCACTCCTTTGATCGCTCTCATCGAATGAGGGTGAGCTACGGCACCTCCTTCCGTGCTCCCACCTTCAATGACCTCTACTACCCGCTGGAAACCTTCAGTTTTGGCGGCACCTATGCGGGCAACCCGGACCTCGAGCCGGAAAAGGGCAGCTCGGTAGAGGTGGGTATGAGCGGCCGTTACGAGGAATGGTACTGGGATGCCGCTATTTACCAGCTCGACGTGGATGACCTGATCGATATCCAGACCGTCAACGGGGACTCCCGCCCTGTGAACGTCAGCGAAGCGCGTATTCGCGGTATCGAAATGGGTTCCGGATTCCGTGCCTACGACTGGGATCTGGCCGCACGGCTCACCCTGCTCGATCCCCGTGATCGAGAAACCGACAATCGCCTTCGCCGCCGCAGCCATCAGACCCTGCGGGTCGATCTGGACCGGGAGCTGGGCGCATGGAGCTTCGGCGGTACCATTCAGGCCAGCGGCTACCGTTACGACGATGCCGATAACGAAGACCGGTTGCCGGGCTATGCCACCCTCGACCTGCGTGCTGGCTGGGAATTTGCCCGGGACTGGAACGCGCGCCTGACTCTGAAGAACGTGACGGATAAAGAGTACGCCACGGCTCAACGATTTGACGGTACCGAGTATCTTGCAGCCGGCACTGCGGGCTTCCTGTCAGTCCGACACGACTTTCGTTAAATCCAACTGAAAAGGTAAAGCAGGATGCTGCAGCCAGGAATACGTCGTCTGACCGGCTTTATGCTAAGTCTGCTGACCGGATTGGTGATTGTCTTGCCGCTGCAGGCGGCCACGGTCGTCGGCGTGGTATCGGAGCGCTCGGCGGCAGAAATGGCTGCGGGCGCGGAACGGTTTCTCGCCGCCCATCCGGATCATCGGGTAATGTTGCGCACCCCGGAACAGCTCGCCAGCCTGGACAACCGGGCACTGGCTGAGCTGTTGGGCCAGGCCGATGCCCTGCTGCTGGCAGCGGTATTCGGCGACCAGGTGGGTCGGCTCGAGCAGGCGGTGCGCGAGCAGGCGGCAGAACGCCACTTTCCCATACTGGCAGTTAATGGTGACCGGGCGCTGACACGGTTGTCGCGGCTGGAAGGTCGTGCCGTGCTGGACGGGTTGGACGCGTCCGCATTGAACGAGCTGATGAAAGCGCCCGACCCGGGTGCGGATGTCAAGGCCCACCGGGACAATCTGCGGCAGCAATTCCCGCAGCAGGTGCCCTGGCTGGACGGGCGCGGTCTCTACCAGGGCCGCACCCCGCAGCATCTGGATGGGCTGTTGCGTTGGCTGCTGGTGCAGGCGGGCGAGGAGCTGGAGGTACCGGACCTGCCACCCCGGGCGCTGATTCGCTACTACCGCAACGACGAAGCCACCAAAGACCCGGCAGACCTGAACCTGAGAGCTGGCCCGGTGGTGACCCTGCTGGATCTGGACAGCGGCGACCGCCCGGGTGACCGGGCCTTGCTGGATGCCACCTGCGACGCCCTTGAAGCGCGGGATATCCAGTGTTTTGCCGTGCTGTCCCGCTGGGGCGGGGCCAGCCTCGAAGCGGTCCGCAATTTGAATAATACGGTTGGGCCCGCGACCTTGTCCGGCATCGTCAGCCTGCAGGACTTTACCATCGGCGGCGGCGAGGGCCGGCGCCAGGTCACCGAGGCACTGACACGGCTGAATGTACCGGTCATCAAGGGCCTGCGGCTGGCCTCACGCACTGTCAACCAATGGCAGCTGTCGGTGGATGGCATTCCCGCCGACAAGGTGCACTACAAGCTGGCCATGCCGGAGCTGCAGGGTGTTAGTCAGCCCATGGTGCTGGCCACTGCCGAACCGGAAGTAATCGATGAAAAAACCGGTGTGGCCCTGACCCTGACGCAACCGGTGCCGGAGCGGGTCGAGGCGGTGGCAGACCGCCTCAAGCGCTGGCAGACCCTTCAGGCAAAAAACAATGCCCACAAGCGGGTGGCCATCATCTACTACAACCACCCGCCGGGGCGCCAGAACATCGGTGCGGACAATCTCGATGTGCCCGCCTCCCTCTACGAAATGCTGACCTGGCTGAAAGCGGAAGGCTACGATACCGGCCCGCTGCCGGACAGCCCGGAAGCCCTCAATGACATGATCCAGCAGCGAGGTGTGAACCTGCCGGATGATCCCCGCGGCCTGGAGGAGATGGCCGGGAAGGCGGCGTCCATGGACAGCGACACCTATCAGCGTTACCTGGAAACCCTGCCCGTCGTGGTGCAACAGGAGATGACCCATGGCCCCCTGGGCTACCTGCATGAACGCCTGGAGCAGGCCCACGGAATGGGTGAGAAGGCCCTGGCCACGGGCCTACTGAGCCGGGGCATCCGCGACCTGCGCCACCTGATTGAGCACCTGCAGCACCCCAACCGAAAGCAGGCCCTGGTAAAACTGGATGAGTACGAGGCCCTCTGGCAGCGGCGGCTGAACGAAGGCGGCCATCAGGACGAGCTGAAGACCAGCCGCGATGCCCTGGCCAACATCGGCATCCCCGGCCTGAAGGGCTGGGGTGAAGCGCCGGGCAAGTCAATGGTGGTCAATGATCAACTGATATTCCCCGGCCTGCGTTTCGGTAATATCTACATCGGCCCGCAGCCGCCCCGGGGCTGGGAAGTGGACGAGGAAATACTGCATGCCAACCTTACCTTCCCGCCCACCCATCAATATGTGGGCTTCTACCACTGGCTGCGGGAGCACTACCAGGCGGATGCCCTGGTATACGTTGGCCGTCACTCAACCCGGGAATTCCTTCCCCGTCGCCGTGCCGGTCTCACCGGTGATGACTACCCGGATCTGCTGGGGGGCGACCTCCCGCTGATCTATCCCTACATCGTCGATGGGGTAGGCGAGGGCATACAGGCCAAGCGCCGGGCCCTGGCGGTGATGATCAGCCACCTGACGCCACCGCTGGCAGCCACCGAGCTCTACGACGACCTGCTGGAACTGCGGCAACTGGTGGAAACCTGGGAGTCCGCCAACGAACCCGACAGCCCCACCCGGGAACGGGCGCTTACATTGTTGCGGGAAAAGATACAGGTGCTCGACATCGGTGAGGACCTGGAGCGGGAAATCGCCGGAGAGATGGGGCTGTCGGAGGATGAGGTGTCCGTTGACGAACTGTCGCCGGACTTGCTGGTGCACGAAGCAGGCCATTATGTGACCGATATGCAGGAACATTTCATGCCCCTTGGTCTGCATGTGTTTGGTCGGGACTGGAGTGCGGAAATGGTGGACACCATGCTGGAGTCCATGGCCGGCAAGTCCGGCACGCCCGAATCAGAGTGGCGGAAGAACCTGGAGGCCTCGCCAGCAGCAGAGCGCCGGAGCTTCCTCAACGCGTTGGCGGGCAGGTTCGTGGCGCCGGGGCAGGGTAACGACCCGCTGCGCACGCCCGCGGTATTGCCCACAGGCCGCAACTTTCACGCCCTGTCCGATGACCTGATCCCTACCCGTGTGGCCTGGTCCCTGGCGCAGGAACTGTCCGAAGAGGCGGTGGCGGACAAAACCAGAGCACAGGGTGACAGCGACGCCCTGGTCCTCTGGGCTTCCGACACGGTGCGGGACGAAGGCGTGATGATTGCCTTCGGTATGAAACTGCTGGGCATCCGGCCGGTGTGGAACAGCCGGGGCATCGTCAAGGGCCTGGAGCGCCTGCCCGCAGGGCCGGGTACCGACACCCCGGAGCGGCGCAATGTGGTATTCACCACTTCCGGTCTGTTCCGTGACCTGTATGAAGGGCAACTGGAATGGCTGGACCTGGCCTCCCGTTATGCTCTGGCCGGAGCGGCCAACACTATCAAAGCGGAACATCCCGAGCTGACGGATGCCCTGGACGAAGCCCTGTCGACGTTACCGGTGGAGATGCGGGACCCCGGCAGTGAAACCCTGGAAACCAACGGCGTGGCGGCTCGCTGGGTGGCAGATACCCGGGTCTTGCTGGCGGCGGGTGCCTCGGCCCGGGACGCCGGCTCCCAGGCCGCCTACCGGGTCTTCGGTACTGCGCCTGGCTCCTACGGTGCCGGCGTCAACCGCTTGGCCTCCCGCTCCGGCGCCTGGCAGGATCGGGACCAGCTGGGCGATGCCTATCGTCGTCGTATGGGGCATGTGTATGGCAAGGGCCATCAGGGCGAGTCTGCCCATGGGGCTTTTGACCGGCAGTTGCATACGGTGAACCATACCTATCTGGGCCGGGCCAGCCATCTCTATGGCTTGCTGGACAACGACGACGGCTTCGACTTCCAGGGCGGCCTCTCCAATGCCGTGGAGCACCTTCGCGGCGAACCACCCCGGAACCGGGTGCTTCAGTACGCGGAGCCGAAGAATCCGCGGATAGATTCCCTTGAGCGCGCCTTGCAGGTGGAACTGCGAGCCCGCAACCTTAACCCGCAATGGCTTGTTCCATTGATGGAACACGGCTATGCCGGCGCCCGCACCATGGGCAGCGACTTCCTCGATAACCTCTGGGGCTGGCAGATCACCAGCCCCCAGGTGTTGCGTTCCAGTGTCTGGGACGAGATCAACGAGGTGTACTTCCAGGATCGTCACGATATCGGCCTGGATGACTTCCTGGCCGAGGGGCACAATGTCCACGTCAAGACCCACATGCAGGCCATTGCGTTGCTGGCTGCCCAGCGCGGCTTCTGGGAGACGGATGTGTTTACCCGCCAGTCCCTGGCCCGTGACTTCGCCGGTAATATCATCGACCATGGCCTGCCAGGCAGCGGCCACACCCGTCCGGACCATCCGTTGATGGACTGGGTGGCGGAGCAGCTGGAACCGCAGCAGCGTGAGGCCTTCGAATCCGCTCGCAAGGGTGGTTCGCCCGCATATCAATCGTTACCTGCGGCCAATGATGAATGCGATAATCAGAACAATCGGGTGAGCTCATGCTGACGTTTCCCACTCCACTCCAGGTGATCGTTGCTGCCTCACTACTTTGGCAGGGTACCGCCGTAGCCGGTGAGGTGTGTGCCAGGGACGATACCGGTGAGCAGGTTTGCCTTGAACAGCCGGCCAGCCGCATTGCCGCGCTGTCCCCCGGCGCCACCGAGCTGGTGTGGGCAGCCGGTGCCGGGGATCAGGTGGTGGCGGTGGTGTCTTACAGCGACTACCCGGAAGAAGCCAAAGACGTCACCTCCGTAGGTAGCCACACTCGCATGGATCTGGAACGGCTGATGGAGCTGGAGCCGGATCTGGTGATTGGCTGGGTCACCGGCAACCCGCCTGAGCAGCTTGAGGCGTTGAAAGAACTGGGGCTGCCCGTATTCTCCATTGAGCCCCGCACCTTCGAGGCGGTCTCCCACACCATTGAACGGCTGGCCACCCTGGCAGGTACGGAAGAGGAAGGCTTTGCTGAAGCGCATCGATTCCGCCGGGGCATCGCGGAACTGGAGGCGCAATACCGCGATGCGGAGCCGGTACCGGTGTTTTACCAGGTCTGGGATGAGCCACTGATGACGGTGAACGATGAACACCTGATCGGCAAGGTGATCACCCTGTGCGGCGGGGTCAATGTGTTTGGTGACCTGGAGCGGCTGGTACCCAGGATCAGCCCCGAAGCGGTTATCGGTGCCAACCCCGAAGCCATCCTCGCCGGCGGTATGGGTGAAGAAAACCGCCACTGGCTGACCCGCTGGGAGGAATTCCCCAGTATCGAAGCCACCGGCAAGGACAACCTGTACTTTATTCCACCTTCCCTGGTGCAGCGTCCCACGCCGCGCATGCTGGAAGGCTCCCGCCTGTTCTGTGAAAAACTGGATGATGCCCGTGCCAGGCGCTGACAGGAGAGGGCGACTGTGAGCCGGCCTCTGCTCAAGCCGTTATTGGTGCTGGTCCTGGCTGGCCTGGCCGCCATGGTGCTGTCGGTGGGCACCGGCAGCGTGAGTGTACCGCCGGGGCAGGTGCTGGCGGTTATCCTGGGCGAGGGCAGCGGTCTGCAACAGACCCTGGTACTCGAACTGCGGCTGCCCCGCACTCTGTCGGCGTTTGCCACCGGCGGTTTGCTGGCAGTGGCCGGAGCCCTGATGCAGGTGTTGCTGCGCAACCCGCTGGCGGACCCGTATGTTCTCGGGCTTTCAGGGGGAGCGGCCGTGGGCGCCTTGCTGGCCATGCTGGCAGGCCTGGGGGGCCTGATTGTTTCCGGCTCGGCTTTTGCGGGTGCGCTGCTGGCGACCCTGATGGTATTCGGGCTGGCACACGGTACCGGCAGCTGGACACCTTCGCGACTGTTGCTTACTGGAGTGGTGGTGGCCGCCGGCTGGGGTGCTGTGATTACGCTGATGCTGGCTATAAGCCCGGCCCAGCGCCTGCCGGGCATGCTGTACTGGCTGATGGGGGATGTGTCCTACGCCCGCTCACCCTGGCCCGCCCTGGTTCTGCTGCTTCTGGTGTGCCTGCTGGTCGTCCCACTGGGCCGAAGCCTGAACGTTCTGGCGCGGGGTCCGATGCAGGCGGCGGCGCTGGGGGTTGCGGTGCGACCACTGGAGTGGACCATCTACATTCTTGCCAGTCTGCTGACCGCCACCGCCGTTACCATGGCCGGCAGTATCGGTTTTGTGGGCCTGGTGGTGCCCCATATGCTCAGGCTGGTACTGGGCAATGATCAGCGCCTGATCCTGCCCGCCTGTGCTTTAGCGGGTGGGACCTTGCTGGTACTGGCGGACACCCTGGCACGGGTGGTGATTGCCCCGGAGCAGTTGCCAGTGGGCGTAATTACGGCCTTGCTGGGCGTGCCCACCTTCCTTTATTTACTGTACCGGAGCCGCTGATGAATCCGTTACGGGCAAAAGAACTGGTGATCGACATTCCGGGCCGGGACGATGGCCAACCATTGAGCTTCACCGTCGAGCCGGGCCAGATCTGGGGCGTGCTGGGTCCAAACGGCGCTGGCAAGACTACCTTGCTGCATACCCTGGCTGGTTTGCGACCGCCTCGACAGGGAACCGTTTGCCTCGCTGACTACTCATTAACAGAACTGCGACGCCGACAGATTTCGCAACAACTGGGTCTGGTATTCCAGGAGCGCCAGGACGGCTTCCCGGCAACGGTACTGGAAACCGCCCTGATCGGCCGCCATCCCTGGCTATCGCCCTGGCAGATGGAATCCGGAGAGGATGAGCGAATTGCGCGGCAGGCTCTGGAAACGCTGGATGTTGGTCAGCTAAGTGACCGCCTGGTAAGCACGCTCTCCGGCGGCGAACGCCAGCGCGTGGCGATTGCTACGGTACTGACCCAGGCACCGGATACCTGGCTGTTGGATGAGCCCACCAACCATCTGGATCTCCACCATCAGGTATCAGTGCTGGAGTTGCTGACAGAGCAGGCCCGAAGCGGCCGCTCCGTTTTCATGTGCCTGCATGATCTTAATCTGGCAGCCCGATGGTGCAACCATCTGTTATTGCTCTATCCGAACGGTGATGCCTGTTGGGGGCCAGCGGAACGAATGCTGGCGCCCGCCGCGCTTGAAAGACTTTATGACCAGGAATTGCTCACGGTAGAAGTGGATGGGGCGCCTTTGTTTGTGCCCAAGAAGGCCCGATGAAAGTTCAGGGCGTTGGTCGGGGAGCACCTTGCGGGACCGTCAAAAACATGGATGTTTTTGTCGAGCGTACATGGACGTATTCACAGCGCGTCCCGCAAGGTGCTCCCCGACCAATGCTTACACCCAAAGTTTCGGACACGGTGGATACCATGAAAGCAACCGTAGCAGCTGCAATGATAACCGCTCCAGGCTCCGGCCAGGGTAAATCCATGGTGACAGCGGCATTAGCTAGGTTGCACCGAAACGCTGGGCGCAAGGTGAGGGTGTTCAAACATGGCCCGGATTATCTGGATCCCATGGTATTGGAAGTCGCCTCCGACCAGTTGGTGTATCAGCTGCACCCCTGGATGACTGGCGAGGACGAGTGCCGCTGGCGTCTGACTGAAGCGGCCCAGGATGCGGATCTGATTCTGGTTGAAGGCTCCATGGGGCTGTTCGATGGCGACCCCTCGAGCGCGGACCTGGCCAAGCTGATGGGTATACCGGCGTTGCCGGTAATCGATGCCCGGGGCATGGCTCAGACCTTTGGGGCCGTGGCTCTGGGGCTCGCAACATTTGACCCGGAGTTGCCGGTTTTCCAGGTGATCGCCAACCGCATTGGCAGCCCCCGCCATGGCGATATGCTGCGGGAGAGCCTGCCAGAGGGGATCAGTTTGCTGGGGGCGATCCCTCGCAACGAGGCCATGAACATACCGGACCGGCACCTGGGCCTGGTCCAGGCCGGTGAACTGGATGACCTGGACCAGCGCCTAGATGCCGCCGCGCAAGTGCTCGCAGAGGCCGGGCTGGATGGTCTGCCGCAGGAAGTGACCCTGACCGCCGAGGCACCGGCACCACCACCCCGGCTGCTGGAAGGCGTTCGCATTGCCATTGCCAGAGATGCCGCCTTCAGTTTTCTCTACCGTGGCAACCTGGACCTGCTTGCGGCAATGGGTGCGGAGGTGACGTTTTTCTCGCCTCTGGCAGACAGCGAATTACCCGAGGCCGATGCTTTGTGGTTGCCCGGAGGCTACCCCGAGTTACACGGCGCGGCTTTGGCCGCCAATACCGCGATGCTCGAGGCGATTCGAAACCATCACGGGGCGGGTAAGCCAATGCTGGCGGAGTGCGGCGGGTTGATGGCCTGTACGGAAGCACTGGTGGACAAGAACGGAGAGAACCACCCCATGCTGGGCCTGATGCCGGGCCATGTTGAAATGGCGGGCAAGCTGCAGGCGTTGGGGCTACAAAGCCTGACGACAGAGCAGGGCGAACTTAGAGGCCACACCTACCATCATTCCCGCCTTGAGACCGGCTGGATTCCAACGGCCCGCACCCGCAAGATTGCGGGTACTGAAGCGGAGCCGGTGTTCTGCCACAACGGCCTGGTGGCCAGCTATTTTCACGGCTATTTCCCCTCGGCGCCAGAACTGGTGGCGGCTATTTTCAGGGGGGAAGCCATCACGCCAATTTCCACTTCGAAGGAGACACACCATGCGTGAACGCGCCAAAGACCCGGAACGCCATGCCCGCCGCATGGAAGCAAAGCAGAAGATCATGCGCGACCGCATCGCCCGTGCCCAGAATGAGCAGGGCGTGTTGCTGGTGCTCACCGGCCCCGGCAAAGGCAAGAGCAGCTCCGGCTTTGGCATGGTTGCCCGGGCCCTCGGCCACGGCATGAAAGTGGGCATTGTCCAGTTCATCAAGGGAGCGTTCAGTACCGGTGAACACGCCTTCTTCCGCGACCTGCCCAATGTGGATTACCACGTTATGGGCCAGGGCTACACCTGGGAAACCAGGAATCGGGAGCAGGACGAGGAAGCCGCCAACGCCGCCTGGGATGTGGCTGCCGCAATGTTGAAAGACGACAGTTACGACCTGATCCTGCTGGACGAACTCAATATCGCTCTTAAGTACGAGTATATCGACCTGGAGCGGGTCCTGGATGACCTTCAGGGTCGTCCTGAAATGCAGCATGTCGTGGTGACTGGTCGCTCCGCTCCCCAGGAGCTGGTGGATCTTGCCGATACGGTTACTGAAATGGGCGTGGTGAAACATGCCTTCAAGGATCAGGGCATCAAGGCCCAGAAAGGCGTTGAGCTGTAGAAGGCCGGAAACTCCATGACCACACTCATGATCCAGGGCACCACCTCTGACGCCGGCAAGACCACAGTGGTCGCCGCCCTATGCCGCTGGCTGGCGCGGCAGGGTGTGTCCGTAGCGCCGTTCAAGCCCCAGAACATGGCACTGAACAGCGCTGTTACTGTCGACGGAGGCGAAATCGGCCGTTCCACCGCCCTGCAGGCCCTGGCCTGTGGCCTGGAACCCCACAGCGATATGAATCCGGTGCTGCTCAAGCCCCAGAGTGACCGCGGGGCCCAGGTGATCCTGCGGGGTCGTGTTCACGGCAATATGGACGCGCTGGATTACCACGCGTACAAAGCAGAAGCGATGAATTCAGTGATGGCAGCCTGGCATGATCTCAGCGCCCGGTATGACGTAATCATTGCCGAAGGCGCCGGCAGCCCGGCGGAGATTAACCTGCGTACCAACGACATAGCCAACATGGGATTTGCCGAAGCGGCGGACTGCCCAGTGCTGCTCGTTGGGGATATTGACAAGGGCGGTGTTTTTGCCCAGTTGGTAGGCACCCTGGAACTCCTTTCGGAGAGCGAGCGCGGGCGCACCAGAGGTTTTATCATCAACCGCTTCCGTGGAGACAGGGCGCTGCTGGAGCCGGGTCTGGAATGGCTGGCTGAGCACACTGGCAAACCGGTGGCAGGTGTGTTGCCCTTTCTGCATGGGCTGGTGATTGACGCCGAAGACAGCGTTGGTACAAGCGGGAACAGCGATGCGGGGGCGCTGAACGTAATCATCCCGGTATTGCCTCGTATCAGCAACCACAATGACTTCGACCCGCTTCGGTTGCATCCTGGAGTCAACCTGCAGTTCATTGGCCCCGGTCAGCCTATTCCTCCTGCAGACCTGATTGTATTGCCCGGTAGTAAAAGTACCTGCCACGATCTGCAGTGGCTGAAGGCCCAGGGCTGGCCTGAGGCAATCCGTAAGCATTTACGTTATGGCGGCAAAGTGTTCGGCATCTGCGGAGGCTTCCAGATGCTGGGCCGGGAAGTCGTCGATCCCGATGGTCTGGAAGGTGAGACCGCCCGTACCGAAGGGTTGGGCCTGTTGGATATCACCACGTGCATGGTTGCTGGCAAACAATTGAAGGAGGTGGCCGGCGTGTTCAACCTTGGGTTGGGGGAATCAAGGTTGACTGGCTATGAAATGCATAATGGCGTCACGACCGGCCCGGCCCTGGAGCGCCCATTAACGAGGTTGGATGGCCGCCCTGATGGCGCTGTCAGTGACGATAATCAGGTAATGGGCACCTACGTACACGGTATTTTCGACGAGGCGGAAGCGGCTAGTGAACTACTGCAGTGGGCTGGGCTGCGTCGACAAGGTCAGGCGGTGGATTACAAGGCCCATCGGCTGGGGCAACTGGACCGGCTGTCGGACCTGGTGGAGGAGTGTCTGGATACTGAGTTGCTGAACACACTGCTGGGACTGGCCAGGGATCATCAGGGGTAACCTATGAAAAGAAATGACGGCAAAGACCAGAATCGCCCATTCAGCGCGGAAGAAACACAAGGCCTCTACCGCGCTATTCATGAGCGACGGGATGTGCGCTCCCAGTTTCTTCCCGACGCCATTCCCCCGGACGTTCTCGCCCGCCTGCTGAATGCGGCGCATCACGCGCCCTCCGTGGGATTCATGCAGCCGTGGGACTTTATCGTGATCGACAGTAAAGATGTGCGCCGGGCCGTTCTCTCGATTTTCGAAGAGGAGAACTTGAAAGCGGCGGATAACTACGAAGGCGATCGTCATATCCAGTATAAAAGTCTCAAACTGCAGGGCATTCTCGAAAGCCCCGTGAATCTCTGCATAACCTGCGATCGTAGCCGCGGTGGCACTCACGTTCTGGGTCGCAATTCGATCGTGGAGACGGATCTGTTCAGTACCTGCCTGGCGGTACAGAACTTCTGGCTGGCAGCACGGGCAGAGGGTATCGGAGCTGGCTGGGTCAGTATCCTCGATCAGAATAAACTGGCCAGTGCGCTAAACCTGCCTGAGCACGTGTATCCGTTGGCTTATTTGTGTCTGGGCTATGTCAGCGAATTTCTTGATCAGCCCGAGCTTGAGAAAAAGGGCTGGCGGGCGCGTTTGCCATTGTCGGAACTGGTACATGGGAATTCCTGGGGGGAGCCGGTGACGGAACCGGAATTAGATGCAGAGATCAGGAAAGGTTAAAGTGATGGCCTTCGGCCTGCCATGTAATGGGTTATGCGAGAGGTGATAGCAGGATGAAAGTCGCGGACAAGGTACGCTCACCCTGTGTGAGCATTTGCGCACTGGACGACAATGACACGTGTGTCGGTTGTCACCGCACCGGGGAGGAAATTACCCGCTGGTCTTCAATGAGCAACGAAGAACGACGTGAAGTGCTGCAAAAAGTTGCCGAGCGAGAGCGCAAGGCGTTGATTTAACACAGTGGGCACTTATCAATTTCACAGGCAGGCAAGATCATGACTGACACCGTTCGGATAGGTACTCCGCTGAAAGAAAATGCCTTCAGAGTACTGTTTTGTGGCTCAGGTGAGCTCGGCAAGGAAGTGGTTATTGAGCTTCAGCGATTTGGCGTGGAGGTCATCGCGGTTGATCGTTACGCCAATGCGCCGGCCATGCAGGTCGCCCACCGGAGCCACGTTGTCGATATGCTTGACGGTGAGGCGCTCCGACGCATTATCGAAGCGGAAAAACCGAACCTGATTGTTCCAGAGATAGAAGCCATTGCCACGCCTGAATTAGTAGCGCTGGAGCAGGAAGGCTATCATGTGATCCCCACGGCGCGGGCTGTGAACCTGACCATGAACCGGGAAGGCATCCGGCGCCTGGCAGCCGAAGAGCTCGGGCTTGCCACATCACCGTACCGGTTCGCGGAATCGAAAGAGGACTATCTCGCCGCAGTCGATGCCATCGGGTTACCCCTGGTGGTAAAGCCGGTAATGAGTTCGTCTGGTAAGGGCCAGAGCACGGTCAGGTCCCGCGAGGATATCGAGCCCGCGTGGGATTATGCGCAGACAGGTGGCCGCGCCGGTAAGGGCAGGGTGATTATAGAAGGCTTCGTGGACTTTGATTACGAAATCACTCTGCTGACGGTAAAGCATCGTGACGGCATCTCTTTCTGTGAGCCGATCGGTCACCGTCAGGAAGACGGCGATTACCGGGAATCCTGGCAGCCGCAGCCGATGAGTGACAAAGCGCTGGCTCGCTCCCGGGAAGTCGCCGAAACGGTTGCCGACAATCTTGGTGGCTATGGTGTCTACGGCGTAGAGCTGTTTGTTAAGGGGGATGAGGTGTGGTTTTCAGAAGTGTCGCCGCGCCCCCATGATACCGGGCTGGTGACACTGGTTTCCCAGGATCTTTCAGAATTCGCATTACACGCCCGGGCGATCCTTGGGCTCCCCATACCCGCAATACGTCAGCAGGGGCCGTCAGCCTCTGCAGTGATATTACCGGAAGGAGATTCCGACTCCGTAGCTTACTCTGGGCTTGAAAAAGCCCTGGCAGAGCCCGATATATATATCAGGCTTTTTGGTAAACCCGAACTCAGAGGACGTCGGCGGATGGGAGTGGCTCTTGCTACCGGCGGTTCAATTGACGAAGCCAGAGAAAAGGCGACCAGGGCAGTCGCTGCTGTAAAGATCGAACTTTGACGGTAATTCGTCGGTTTCCCGAAAAAGTTTTAACGAAGCGTTGACACCTCAAGTGAGCTCTGTAGAATACGCATCTCTTTCGAGGGACACGCCGCTGAGGCGGGTCAAAAATTGAAAGGCAACCGTTTGAATTAATTGAAGATTTCAAGTTTTTAAATTCTTCAGAAAGCGGTTGACAAGGCGGTGATTCGATGTAGAATACGCCACCTTGATCGGGCAAGCCCCGAACGCTCTTTAAAAAGTTGACCAAGTAATTCGTGTGGGCGCTGGCCGAGGTATTTCGGATACGAAATATCAGGACAGTGACTCGTCGAAAATTGAGTTTTGTCTTGAGCAAGAATAGAGAATC
>NZ_VMHN01000040.1 GCF_008795955.1 Marinobacter denitrificans | reverse complement strand
TCTGGTCGTGGTACTGTTGTGACCGGTCGTGTAGAGCGCGGCATCATCAAGGTTGGTGACGAAGTGGAAATCGTCGGTATCAAGGATACCGTGAAGACCGTTTGTACCGGTGTTGAGATGTTCCGCAAGCTGCTGGACGAAGGCCGTGCTGGTGAGAACGTAGGTGTTCTGTTGCGTGGTACCAAGCGTGACGACGTTGAGCGTGGTCAGGTTCTGTGTGTGCCGGGCTCCATCAAGCCGCACACCAAGTTCGAGTGTGAAGTGTACGTACTGTCCAAGGAAGAAGGTGGTCGTCATACGCCGTTCTTCAAGGGCTACCGTCCACAGTTCTACTTCCGTACCACCGACGTCACAGGTTCCTGTGAGCTGCCGGAAGGTGTGGAAATGGTAATGCCGGGTGACAACGTGAAGATGAGTGTTACCCTGATCAACCCGATCGCCATGGAAGATGGCCTGCGCTTCGCGATTCGTGAAGGCGGCCGTACTGTTGGTGCCGGTGTGGTCTCCAAGATCATCGA
>NZ_VMHN01000003.1 GCF_008795955.1 Marinobacter denitrificans | reverse complement strand
TTTGCTGTGAGTGCCTGACAGCCCCACGAGACTAGCGAAGCAGGCGTTCTCGCTCATGGGTTTAAGTTGGCCGCTGGCGCGGCCAAAAAAATGACTATTGCCTATTGATCCCGAGAAGGCTCATATGGGTTATAGCGCGTGATACACCCCCAGCGTGGTCGCACCCACGAACAGGATGTAAGGTATAAAATACGTCGATAGCGTGGGCCGCCTGATAAATAACCAAAGGCTGCAGATTACGATTAATAATCCGTCTAAAAAACCTACAGGCTCTTTGGACTGTGAAAGTTGCTGTCCAGCTTCGCCGCGGAAAATGTGTTGATAGACGAGTTTTCCTGAACCCTTTTCTGAAAACTTCAGCCAATGTCTATTGGGAAAGTATGAAGCATTGTAATCTTCACCGAGTTCAAACTTGCTCCTCATCCTAGCGTAAGCAATTTTCGCCACTCCTGCATCCCTAACCATTTCTTGGCAGTAGCTCTTCTTCCAACTCCCTTGGTGTACCAACCAATATCTATAGAAAAACCAAACAAGCAAGCACCAAACAGTTGCTACCAAAACCTCTGGCCTGCTAAATGCGACATTCACGACCTGAAGACGCACATCGCTTGAAACGAGTCGGCCCTCAGCGAGATAGAAAACAATTATGCTCAGGGAGAGTAGAACCAAGTTCCGGCGTTCTGGATTACTATCTTGATAAGACATTGATCTGAAACTCTACTCCTTGGTTCTATAACAGCGTATTATACGAACCGGTTCGTATAACTCCGGGCGCCTATCCCACATTCGTATAACTCCAAACGCCCCTCCAACCCTGGTTTCAGAAAAGCAAGGTAGTTCAAAACCCTAAGTACTGCACTCAACCTACCACCAATGGCGTTTTGCGAACGCATTCGTATAACTTCAGCGCCCTACGTTCGTATAACCCAGGCGTCTTCGATAAAAAGACCCATAGATTCAATAGCATGAGAAGAGGCTTCTGCAGTTATACGCCCCCGTTCGTATAACTCCAGCCAGCATCTTTCAGTGCCCGGAATGGTCCATACCGTTGTCTTTCTTCTGCATGCCTCCATCCAGCGGCTCAACGTTTAATTCAACGTTCATGTCCGCCGCGCCCTCAAATGTTAATGTCAGGGGTATGCTTTCGCCTTCTTTCAAGGGGCCTTTCAGCTTTTCAAGCATCAGGTGGTAGCCGTGGGGCTTGAGTTCCACGGTTTCGCCGGCTGGGATGGTGAGGCCATCCTTTAACGGGCGCATACTCATGGTGCCGTCTTTCATCGTGCTTTCGTGGATGGAGACGTTTTGCGCTCTGGGGGTGGTGGCGCTGGTGAGGGTGATGTCGTTGTCGCCATCGTTGGTGATGGCCATGTAGCCAACGCCCATGGGTACGCCCGGGGGTGTGGGGCGGCTCCAGGGGTGGTCGATTGTGATATTGCCCTCAGTGTATTCGTGGGCCAGTGCAGGGGTGGAAAGCGTGCCTGCGAGAATGCTGAAACCGAACAGCACGTTGGCGGCCAGCGCAGTGAGTGTTTTCATGGAGCCTCGCTTTATGGAGTTATCATCAATAGATTGGCAAAAAGAATACAGTGTCACTTTCACCGCCGCTGATGACAAGTCTCACCGTCAATTTTGCAGCCAATGTCATGTGTGGATTCGGGCACCAAATCTGAACGTTACGGTCATACCAGCGGGTACAGACATGCCTCAACCAAATGACCAGCTTAGCCATAGGCGCAATTCAGGAGTGAATACATGAACGCGATGAACATTCTCAAGCAGTTGATGAACCAGGCATCCGGAAGCCAGCCAGGCACAGGAGGAGGTTCCGATATAAACCGCATGGTGGGAAACCTCGCATCGCAGTTCGGTGGCAGCGGTTCCGGAGGCTCAGGCTCCAGCGGTATCGACGTCAAGAGCCTGCTCGGTGGTGGTGCTGTCGGGCTTATGCTGGGGTCGAAGCGGGGCCGAAACATGGGCGGAAAGGCTCTGAAATACGGTGCCCTGGCGGGGGTTGGTGTGCTGGCGTGGAAAGCCTATCAGAACTACCAGGCCCAATCCTCCAGCCCGGTGGCCGACACTGCCCGGCAAGGCCAACCACTGGAGCAGCTGCAAGGCAGCGCCCAGGACCAACGGGGCCTGGAGATACTGCAGGCGATGATTATGGCTGCCCGGGCCGATGGGCATGTGGATGCCAACGAGCGGGCGCTGCTTACCCAGGAGATCGAGAAACTCGGGCCGGACGATGAACTGCACGCCTGGATTCAACAGCAATTCGACGCCCCGCTGGACGCCAACGCCCTTGCCCGCAGCGCCGACTCACCACAGGCAAGCCGGGAAATCTATATCGTCAGTGCGGTGATGATCGACGATCAGAACCCCATGGAGCGGGCATGGCTGGACCAATTGGCCAATGCCCTGAAGCTGGAGCCAGCCCTGGCCAGGGAGCTGGAACAGCAAGTGCAGGTTGCGGCCGGCGTGTAGCCGGGCAACTCCAAAACCGAGGGCAATCAGTCGTCCCACTCATGGTACTGATTGCCCTGTCTCAACAGCCAATAGGTAACGCCAAGTGCGAGGGTGGTCGCGGCGATACCGATCAGGTACATGGGCGTCAGCGTTTCAAAATCCAGCACGATGACTTTCCGGGCGATGGCCATAAGCGCAGTGGCAACCACCAACTGCACCGGGAAGACGTTGGTACCGAGATAGAGCCGAATATTGATGAAGATTTCCACTGCAATCAGCACCGCCATAAAGGCGCCGAAGGTGTAGAAAATATCGTTAATGTTCAACAGCAGGAATGGCGGCGTGATCAGCCTGTCGTAAATGATGTAAATAACATCGCCAACGCCCCAAAGAATAACGGCGACCATCAGTACCGCAAGTACCCGAATCGCAAAGCGTATAATCCGGTGTAGATTGCGAAAAAACGGATCAGGAAAATCAACCGGGAGCTCCTGATGCAGTTCATGCTTTCTCTCTGGCGAGGTTGGCTGAGCAGGTGCTACCTCCTTATCGTTATCGGCCATTCAATCTCTCCGTTTATCCTGCGATGAACTCACTGGGTCAGGCTTTCTTGACGAACTCGGACTTCAGCTTCATGGCACCTATGCCGTCGATCTTGCAGTCGATGTCGTGATCCCCTTCCACAAGGCGGATGTTCTTCACCTTGGTGCCCACTTTTACCACAGAGCTGGAGCCCTTGACCTTGAGGTCCTTGATCACCGTAACGGTATCGCCATCCTGAAGGTCGTTGCCATTGGCATCACGTATCACCTTGCCGGCTTCATTTGCCGCCACTTCTGCCTCTGACCATTCATGCCCGCATTCGGGACAAACCAATTGCACACCATCTTCATAGGTATATTCAGAGCTGCATTCGGGGCATGGGGGAAGCTGGGACATGGGATTTCCTGTTAACTGAATGAGCGCGGCATTATAGCACTACCGCCCAGGCGAAACTCTTGCCAGCACGGTCGGGTTTTCGGACAGCGGCAGTGCAATCACCACGCCTTCGTTAGATGAAGGGTACACCTCTGTCAGCGCCGTCACATTCACCTGGTGCGACACCAGCACCACTGGCGGCCCGGGTTCCAGCTCATTCACAATCGCAATCGTCTGCGCGGTTTGCATCTGCCCTTTCTCCCGGCTGCGAAAAAACGAGTTCAGCGACATCATCTCCTCCACCGGCCCCACGTTCATTTCCCGTGCAGTGTCCAGGCAACGGCACCATTGGCTGCTGAACACCCGCGCTTCGGTGATGCCATGCTCCTCGAGAAATGGCTTCCACGCCCTCGCCTGCTCACGGCCGGTGTCGTTCAGATTGCGCTGTGTAGTGCAGTCATCGACTTTAAAGCTGCCTGGGTCTCCGGTGCCCGGTGCCAGGGCGTGACGAAGCATCAACACTGCACGCCCCTCACGCAGGGCTTCCCAGGCCTCTGCATTGCCATCAGCAGCGAAGGCGTTAAAACAGGTGAACAAGCCCAACAAAGCGGATAAAAGCAACCGATTCCACATCGCCAACACCTCACCGGAAAGATTTTAAGAGATACGCCGCCAAAACCTACCAGGCTCATAACAACGCAAGGTAAACTCCCCCCAGAACTGAATCAGGAGGAAACCAGCCATGCCAATCTGGGTCGACGCCGACGCTTGCCCCGTTCCCATCCGGGAAATTCTCTGCCGCGCCGCAACCCGTTGGCAAGTCGAGACCACCTTCATCGCGAACCACGCCATTAACCTGCCCCCGAGCCCCTTCATCAAGCGCCGGCAGGTGCCCCAGGGTTTTGACGTGGCGGACAACGAGATCATGGATCAGATGCACGAAGGCGACCTCGTTATTACCCAGGACATTCCGCTGGCCGCCGAGGCCATCGAGAAAGGGGCAGAGGTGTTCAATCCGCGCGGCCAGGCCTTTACCAAGGAGAATATCCGCCAGCGCCTGGCCATGCGCAATTTCATGGAAGAAATGCGAAACGCCGGCCAGGTGACGGGTGGCCCGCCACCTCTGGGCCAGACAGACCGCAAGGAATTTGCAGACAAGCTGGACCGGTGGCTGCAGCGAAATACTCGCAAGTGATAATGATTCTGTTTTAAAACCCTGAGAAATCCGCTACCCTTGCCGCTTTTCTGGCGCAAGCGGAGCGAACCATGAGCGAGCCTTCCCCCAAGACCACCAGCAGTTTCGCAGCGCTCGGGCGCCTTCTGCGGTACGCCAGAGGCTATCGCCGCCAGATCATCGCGGCGACCACCTGCTCCATTATCAACAAGCTGTTCGATATTGCTCCGGAGATCCTGATAGGTGTTGCCATTGATGTGGTGGTCAACCAGGAAGAAAGCTTCGTGGCAGGGCTGGGATTCGAAACCGCACAGGAGCAGATCACCATTCTGGCGGTGCTCACGTTCTTTATCTGGGCCGGCGAGTCTATCTTCGAATACCTGTTCCAGATCCTCTGGCGCAACCTGGCCCAGCGCCTGCAGTCCGACCTGCGTCAGGATGCCTACGAGCACGCCCAGAAGCTGGACATGAGTTTCTTTGAAGCCCGCAGTTCCGGCCAGCTGGTTGCCACCATGAACGACGACGTCAACCAGCTTGAACGGTTCCTGGATGGCGGCGCAAACGCCATGATCCAGGTGGTGGTGACGGTGGTGGCTGTGGGGGCCGTGTTCTTCGTCTTATCACCCCTGATCGCCCTGCTGGCGTTCACCCCCATTCCGCTGATCATCTGGGGCGCGTTCTACTTCCAGCGCAAAGCCGGCCCGCTGTACGCCGATGTGCGGGAGAAGGTGGGCGACCTGTCCAGCCGCCTGGCCAACAACCTGGGCGGCATAGCCACCATCAAGAGTTTTACGGCAGAGCGGCGCGAAGCCGAGCGCCTGAAGGCCAGCAGCGAGGCCTACGTGGAAGCCAACCGCCGGGCCATTCGCATCAGTTCGGCGTTTATCCCCATCATCCGTATGGCGATTCTGGCCGGGTTCCTGGCCACCTTTACCGTTGGCGGCATGATGGCGCTGGAAGGCAATCTGAACGTGGGTGCCTACGGGGTTTTGGTGTTCCTGACCCAGCGCCTGCTATGGCCACTGACCGGCCTTGCCGAAGTGATCGACCTGTTTGAACGGGCCATGGCCAGTACCCGCCGCATTCTCGACCTGCTGGCCGAGCCGGTGCATGTAAAGGACGATGCCGGTAAAACGCTGGAGCAACCTGTAAAGGGTGAAGTCAGCTTTGAGGGAGTAAGCTTTCACTATCCGTCCAGTGGCGCTGGTATCGACAACATTTCCGTGCACGTACCGGCCGGGAACACCCTTGCTCTGGTGGGGGCGACGGGCTCCGGCAAGTCGACACTGATCAAACTGCTGCTGCGCTTTTACGATCCCACCGGCGGCCAGATTCGCATCGACGGCCAGCCTGTCCAGGCCGTCAGCCTGAAATCTCTGCGTGAAGCCATCGGGCTGGTGAGCCAGGACGTTTACCTGTTTGAAGGCAGTATCCGCGACAACCTCGCCTACGGGTTCCCCGGCGCCAGCGACGAACAGATCATTGAGGCGGCAAAAACCGCTGAAGCCTGGTCTTTCATTGAGGCACTGCCGGAGGGCTTGTCCACCGCGGTGGGAGAACGGGGAGTGCGACTGTCGGGCGGGCAGCGCCAGCGGCTGTCTCTCGCCCGTGCGTTGTTGAAAGACCCACCCATTCTGGTACTCGACGAAGCCACCAGCGCTGTCGACAATGAAACCGAAGCCGCCATCCAGCGGTCCCTGAAGCGCATCGGCCACAATCGCACGGTGATCATGATTGCTCACCGCCTGTCGACCATTGTGGATGCAGACACTATCGCCGTGGTGGAGGGAGGCCGAATCGTGGAGTCCGGCCGGCATGAGGATCTGCTGAAAAGCGACGGCGCCTATAACGCACAATGGCGGGTACAGACCGGCCAGGCATGACCCCTGGCCCCGGCTTTCCACAACGGCTCTCCACAACGACAATAATGGATTGATAGTAATTCGCATTTAGATTATTCTGCAGGCCTTCAGAATCACGGGAGCCTGCATGTCTGCGTTCTTCGAAGTATCCGGCCTGCATGTGAATATTGGGGAGACCGCTATCCTCCGGAACATCAACATCGAATTCCGGGAAGGCGAAGTCACCGCGTTGCTTGGCCACAACGGCTCCGGCAAATCCACACTGCTCAAGGTGCTGGCGCGCCAGATGTCACGCACGTCCGGTGACGTCAGCCTGCTGGGAACATCCTTCCGTACCACCGGGGCGCGTGAGTTTGCCCGCACCGTTGGCTACCTGCCGCAGCATCCCCCGGGCACCGATGGTCTTACCGTGCGGGAGCTGGTGGCCCTGGGCCGTTATCCCTGGCGTGGCCCGCTAGGCCGCTACAACAGCGAAGACCACCGGTTGATTGATCAGGCAATTACCGACACCGGGTTGGACCGCTTCCAGCATCGATCTGTCGACACCCTTTCCGGTGGCGAACGCCAGCGGGCCTGGATTGCCATGTTGCTGGCCCAGCAAACCCGCTGCCTTCTGCTTGATGAGCCCATCTCTGCCCTGGACGTAAAACACCAGGTGGAAACCCTGCGCCTGGTACACCGCCTGGCGGAGGAAAGGGAGCTGACCGTCATTGTCGTGCTGCACGATGTGGACCTGGCCGCCCGCTTCTGCGACCGTCTTGTGGCACTCCGAACCGGGCAGTTGATTGCCGACGGCAGCCCCCGGGAAATCATGGATTCAGGAATACTGGAAACCATCTACGGGGTACCGATGGGCGTGATGGAGCGAGCGCCGGGCCAGTGGGTTTCCTATGTTCATTAGACAGCCCGCCAGAGCCCTGATGGCACTGCTTTTCCTGGGCCTGACCTCGTTACCGGCCTACGCTGAAACCTGGCAGCATGAGTACGGCTCCGTTTCCCTGGATAATACCCCTAAACGAATCATTACCCTGAACTGGGCGGCCACCGAAGCCCTCCTTCTGCTTGGCGTCACCCCCGTGGGCATGGCAGACAGGGACGGCTACGAGGTGTGGGTAAATGAGCCAGAGCTGCCCGCCGGTGTTGCCAACATCGGCACCCGCGTGGCGCCGAGTCTGGAAGCCATAGCGGAACTGAAACCGGACCTGATCGTCACCAGTTCAGAAATGGCGCCCGCCTCCCGGCAGCTTGAGCGGATTGCCCCTACCTATGTGATCAGCGTGTACAAGGAGGGCCACCAGCCCTTCGAGAAAGCCCGCGAAATGTTGACCACGCTGGCAGAGATGCTCGACCGGGAGGACCAGGCCGATACCATCCTGGCGGACCTGGAGCAGACCCTGGCGACGCAACGTCAACGCCTGAAAGAGGCAGGCATGACGGACCGGCCGGTGGCTCTGGTGAACTTCCTGGATGACCGCCACGTGCGTATATACGCGCCTAACGGTCTTTACCAGAGCACTCTGAGCGCCCTGGGCCTTGAAAATGCCTGGCCAATGGAGGGCAACTTCTGGGGTTTCTCGGTTGTCGGGCTGGAAGCTATCGCCCCTTACCAGGACAGCCGACTTGTGGTGATCTCCCCGATTCTGCCAGGGCTTGCGGACACATTGGCCACCAGCCCCTTCTGGACGTATCTGTCTCCGGTCAGGCGGAACCAGGTGTACCACATAGAGGCGGTGTGGCCATTCGGCGGTGTTTTCCCGGTGAAACGGCTGGCAACCATGCTTACGGATGCCCTGCTGGACGGAGGCTCCGATAATGTACGCTGAAGGCTCTTACAAGGGCGTTGAAGGCTCTGGCAAGGTCGCTGAAGGCTCTGACATTCTCGCTGAAAGCTCTGACCTGCCTGCGTCGCGCCCTGCCATTCCCGCGAAACTGCCGGTGGCGGCTGTAATCCTGTGGTTTGGTGCGCTGATCGCCAGCTCCGCCCCCTGGTTTGGCGAACTGGATGCCGGCGCACTGGTGTCTGCGTTCTGGACCTTCGATGCAGAAAACTATTCCTCCGTGCTGGCTCACTATAGCTGGGCGCCCCGGGTGTCTATCGCCATCCTGATCGGATGCGGGCTGGGGCTGGCGGGGGCCGTTACCCAACAGATACTGGGCAACCCACTGGCCTCCCCCACCACGCTTGGTGTGGAAGCCGGCGGCCAGTTCGGCGTTACCGTTGCCACGCTTTTTGCACCCGGGCTGCTGGCCTTCAGCCCCGATCTGGCAGCCATTGGTGGCGGTTTGCTGGCGATCGGACTGGTGATAGCGCTCACCTGGCGGCTCGGCTTCTCACCGGTTACCGTGATTCTGGCGGGGCTGGTGATCACCTTCTTCCTGGGCGCCATGAATATGGCATTCCTGCTACTCAAGGGGGAATGGCTGGGCAATCTGTTTATCTGGGGGGCCGGCTCCCTGGTGCAGAACAACTGGGGGCCCTTTATGGAGCTCTGGCCCCGTGTTCTGGTGCTCGCCGTGCTGATGCTGATGCTGATGCGGCCACTGCAATTACTGCAACTGGGGCAGACCTCAGCCAGTGCACTGGGCGCCAGAGTGGGGTTATTGCGGGCCATGGCGCTGTTTCTGGTGGTCCTGATGACGGCCACGGTAGTAAGCCGTGTTGGCGTGGTCGCTTTTGTTGGCCTTGCTGCGCCGGTTCTGGCCCGGCTTCTGGGCGCTCGCACGCTGGGCAATAAAATGCTGTGGAGCACGCTCATGGGGGGCGGCTTGCTGTTGCTGGCTGACACCCTGGCCCACTGGGCGTCCACCTGGGGTGACGGTTCGCTGGTACCCACCGGAACCACCACCGCTTTAATCGGCGGCCCTGTGATACTGCTGGCGCTCCAGAGTTTCAGGAACACCCATCATATGCCCGGCCAGGAATCCAGCCCGGCAGGTTTCCTGCCCAGGCGGCGGTCTCCGGTGCTGGTCCCCTGCGTTGTTATCGCATTGCTCGTGATCACCATGATTGTCTCCATGGGTTGGGCTCCGGGGCTGGACGGCTGGCACTGGACATCCTTCACCCAATGGGGGGATGCCTGGGTCTGGCGCGGTCCGCGGCTGCTGGCGTCCATTCTTGCCGGGGTAGCGCTGGGGCTGGCCGGTACACTGATTCAGCGGATGACGGGCAACCCCATGGGCAGTCCGGAAATGCTGGGTATCAGCGGCGGGGCTGCGCTGGTCATGGTGGTGATCGTGCTTACCAGCACAGAGGTCAGCCGCATTGGCCAGCTTGGCGCGGCCACCCTGGGGGCTGCTGGCGCTCTTGGCCTGCTGATTCTGCTTGCGCGCAAACACCGCTTCGCGGGGAACCAGTTGCTGCTCGGTGGCCTGGCCCTGTATGTGTTTATGGATGCCGGCCTGCGATTGGTGATGGCTTCTGGCGGCACCGTCGCCTCACAACTGCTGAACTGGATGTACGGCTCCACGTGGCTGATTTCCGAGAGCGAGGCTTTCGGCTTGCTGGGATTTGTCGTGCTGGTCAGTACGTTATTGCTATTGGTTGTACGCCCACTGACCATTCTGCCACTGGGTGATACGGCTGCAGCCTCCCTCGGGCTTTCGGTGACACGTGCGCGGCTACTGCTGCTTATGCTGGCAGCGGTACTGACCGCTGCCGCCACGGTGGTCATTGGCCCTCTCAGTTTTGTGGGGCTGATTGCCCCGCACCTTGCAAGGGTTCTGGGGCAACAAACTGTCGGCCGCCAGATGATTGTGGCAGCTCTGGTAGGGGGCCTGCTGCTTGCGGTGGCGGATTACCTGTCGCGAATCGTGGTATTTCCCAACCAGCTTCCGGCTGGTTTGCTGGCTGCGCTGGTAGGGGGTGTCTATTTCCTGTGGGGATTGAGCCGCCATGGCCGATCCTGAACACGCCGGGCTGACTGGCACATGGGCCGAGCGTTACGCCCGGCTCCTGGCATCAGCCGGGCTGGACCGGGAGTCCGTCCTCGCCCAGGCACTTCAACCTGGTCCCGATGAACGCCCTGGGCTGTTTTCTCTGGCGCAGTGTCTGGAACAACCGACACTGCTGATTGACCAGGTCAACACCGATTACCCGGAAGCTTCCGATTCCCGTGCCATCCGGGCCCGTGTTTCGGTGCTTCAGCAGGATCTGGCGTTAAACGTGATTGCCCCACTGACCCTGCGGCTGTTCCGGGATGGCCAGGCTCCCCTGCCCGATCCCCGGCGCATTTTTCTCGCTCCTGTGGAGCATGGGGAACCGGT
The DNA here is from genome assembly GCF_008795955.1 of Marinobacter denitrificans. Lineage (GTDB taxonomy): Bacteria > Pseudomonadota > Gammaproteobacteria > Pseudomonadales > Oleiphilaceae > Marinobacter > Marinobacter denitrificans. The sequence continues at coordinate 290,904 of NZ_VMHN01000003.1, read as the reverse complement.
GCCGTCCCGCTGGTTCCAGGCCCCGGGTGTGCCTGCTGTCGATGAGGAGAGCTTTGTCCGTTCGGTCGGGAAACTGACACAGGATTGGTACCCGGTGTTCAGGCAGCGGCTGGGGGTGAGCCCCGGAGCCTACTGGAGCAGCGTCGGGCTTGGGTTGGGGGCGCCGTTTTCGGCGGTATGGAACCTGGCAGAGCCTGCTGAAACCTGTGATCTGGCACAGCGCTGGCTCGGGGAGTTTCACAATGACGCCAACCAGTTCATTGACTGGATTCCGGCGGTGTTTGGCGGGCAGACCACGGCAATTCCACAGCGGAAAGGATGTTGCCTGAAGTATCTGTTACCCGAAGGTGGTTATTGCGGTACCTGTGGTGTCTATCGCAAGGAGCGACTGGAAGCCCTCAGCCTTTGATCAGACCCCGATAGCCGAGCCCAGCGCCAGGCCAATGGCAACCACGCCGATGACCATACCAGCGCCTGCGGCCAGTTTTAATCCTTCAAGCATTTCCTGTTCGGGCGTCATTCCTTTTCCTCCCTTTTGTCATCAATGAGGACGGGAGCAATTTCCCGCCCTCTCTTCACGCCTGGATCAGTAGACCCAGGAGACTGTCAGGCTTGCGTTCGCCGGTTCTCCGTAGAAACCCTGGGCAGAAGCGCCAAACTTCTTGAGGCTTTCGATGTATTTCTCGTCGGTCACGTTGTTCACGTTCAGCGTAGCGTTCCAGTCACGGGCAAAGTCGTAGCTGGCCATCAGGTCCACCACTGCATAGCTTTCCTGCTCGGTGACGATCTTGGCTCCAGCGTTCGGCCCGGTTGTGGCCACGCCCTGATCCTGGCTGATGGACGACTGCCAGCGTACCTTACTTCCCAGCTCAAGGCCTTCGACTCCCGGCACTTTCCAGGTTCCTCGCAGCTGGGCCAGGTGCTCCGGCACAAAGGGTTTGGCGGAGTTGCCATCGGCATCTTCGATGGCCACAAAGGTGTAGCCGGCGAACAGCTGGATTCGGTCGGTTACGTCGCCCACGAACTCGAGTTCAACACCCTGGCTTTCAAGTCCATCGATGCCGCGGTAATAGGGGTCCTGAGTGCCACTGTAGGTTCCGGCAACATCAGCCACGTTCTGCTGTTCCGTCTGGAAAAGCGCGACCGTGGTATTCACCCGGTCGTTCAGGAATTCGCTCTTGAGGCCCAGTTCGTAGTTCACGCCATCGATCGGGTCCAGGCGATCGCGGTTGATGTCCAGCTCGGTTTGCGGCGTGAAAATTTCAGTGTAACTGGCGTACACAGAATGGTTGTCGTTCAGATCGTAGATCAGCCCGGCGTAGGGCGTATCAATCGCATCGTAACTGGTGGTTTTCTCTGCGCCGTAGCTGGTGCCTTTACTGTCCAGCCAGGTCAGGCGAACACCGGTAATAGCTGTCAGGCTGTCGGTCAGGGTCCAGCGGGCAGCGGCGTAAGTTGCGGTTTCACGATCCGTCCAGTCTGATCCGCCAACACCATTATCGAACGTTGGCCGTGGATAATTGCCATCCCACTCGTTCAGAGGTGGCAGCGCGTTACCAATACCCTGACCATAGCGGGACTCGTCCACCGTTTCGGAGCGGGACCAGGAGGCTCCCAACACCAGCTCATGGGTCCGATTTACCAATTCAAAGGGGCCTGTCGCGTAAGCGTCTACCACCAACTGGTCTACGGTGAGGTCGTACTGACTCGGGTAGGCCAGCAGCCCGTCACCGGTTTGCGAATCCGGTGTGCCGTATTGGTAGAACAGCTCTGATTCACTGTCATTCTCCAGCCGGAATACGGTGCCCTTGGCCCGCCATCCGCCAGCCAGTTCCTGCTGCAGCTCCACAAAACTGTTGTGCTGGGTGTTGTCCCAGTAGGACCAGTCCGAAGCAGTGCTGGTCGACCGGGCAAAGTCTGTTGCAGTGCCATCGGTGTAGAACAGTGGTAACGCGCCCCAAAGCGGGCTGTCTGTGTCCGAGGTCTGGATGGAGTGGCCCAGCGTCAGCAGTGTGGTGTCCGTGAGATCTGCCTCAAGCACGCCGTAGAACATCTGCTTTTCGTTGCTGTAGCGGTCCAGGTAAGAATCCTTGTCTTCGTAACCGGCAACCACACGGCCACGTACCGCGCCGGATTCGGAAACTGCACCGGATACATCTCCGACAATACGCTTCTTGTCCCAGGAGCCACCGGTAACCGCCACTGACGCATTGGTATCTGCCGTCGGACGTTTGCGGATGAAGTTAACGGTCGCCGCCGGGTTACCGGAACCGGCCATCAGGCCGTTCGCACCGCGCACCACCTCGACCCTGTCAAAGAAGGCGGTATCCAGTTCGCCCTGCACGTTGTCGTATACCGCCGGCAGGCCGACGCCATCGTACTGGAAGTTGTTGATATCGAAACCGCGGGATGTGTAGTAGGTGCGATCTGTCTCAACGGATTCCACGGTCACGCCGGTGGTTCCCTCCAGCACATCGTTGATATCGTTTTGCGCAAAATCGTCCATCTGCTCGCGCGTCACCACGGTTATTGCCTGTGGTGTTTCCCGGTGGCCGAGCTCCATCTTCATGGAGGTTGTGGTTGCACCACTGGTATAACTGCCCGTGGACTCAGACGAGACCTGGCTGCGGTCAGCGGATACATCGAGGGCTTCCAGGGTCGTGGGTTCGCTGTCCTGGGCAAACGCGATGCCAGGCAGAATGGTGCAAGCAATGGCAGTGACCAGGGCCTTACGGCGGAACATGGGGTCCGGGATTCGGGACATCTTACTCTCCGTTTCAGGGTTTATGGCAGGTTATAAATGATAGACGACATAGTAATGCGAATTATTATTATTTGAAACAGAAAATGAGCATGCTCCGAATTTTTTTTTATTCTTACCTGTCTGTCAGAGAGGATTCTTCTGTGGCCCCACTCCAGCTGCTATCCTCATAAATCAGCCAGGCATCAACCGACAGCAGCAAGAAACGGAGTTTCCCATGCGTACCTGTAAACACCTGATCTTTGGCACCAGCCTTTTACTGGTTTCCGCAATAGCCATAGCCGAACAGACATTTTCCTCAGACAAGGCGAAGTTTCGTCTCGAAACCGTCGCGCAGAATCTTGAGCACCCGTGGAGCCTCGCTTTTTTACCAGATGGCTCCCAACTGGTCACCGAACGGGCGGGCCATTTGCGGCACATCCAGAACGGTGAGCTTCAGGACGAGGCCATCAGCGGCGTGCCCGACCTGGTGGTTTCCGGGCAAGGCGGCTTGCTGGACGTGCTCCTGCATCCGGATTTCGAGAACAATCAGACACTGTTCCTCAGCTATGCCCATGAAGTGAGCGGTGAAGGCATGACCACTCGGGTTGCAAGTGCAAAACTGAAGGATGGGCAATTAACCGACGTGGAAGTGATTTTTGAAGCCCTGCCCCGTGGCAATACCGGCCGCCATTTCGCCGGCCGAATGGAATTCGACCGCGATGGCAACCTGTACGTAGCCGTCGGTGACAGAGGCAAAAAGAAACGCGCCCAGGTGACGGATGACGATGCCGGTGGCGTGCATCGCCTGACCGTTGATGGAAAGCCGGCTCCCGGTAACCCGTTTACCGGCGAAGCCTCCGTAAACGACACCTTTTTTACCTACGGCAATCGCAATATCCAGGGCATGACCATTCATCCGGAGACTGGCGAAATCTGGAGCCATGAGCACGGCCCCAGGGGCGGAGACGAAATCAACATCATTCGTGCGGGGAACAACTACGGCTGGCCGGATGTGACCTACGGTATCGGGTATTCCGGAGCTGCCATTTCCGACAAGACCACGATGGAAGGGGTCACCGATCCACTCCATTACTGGGACCCGTCAATCGCTCCTTCCGGCATGGCTTTTTACACCGGGGAGGAGTTTCCCGAGTGGCAGGGCGACCTGTTCGTGGGCGCGCTGAAGATGCAGAAGCTGGTGCGCCTGAGCATTGAAAACGAAGAAGTTACAGAAGAGGAAGATTTGCTGGAAGATCTGGGGGAACGTATCCGCGATGTGCGCATGGGGCCTGACGGCGCACTCTGGCTGCTCACTGATGACTCCGACGGCAAGGTTTACCGGATAGTGCCTGCCAACTGATGAGGCGCTATCCGTTCGGGTTGCCAGTTGGGCCGTCAGTTTGGATCGTAGGCTCTTTCAGTTTTATCAAATTGGGGAACATCGTCGGTAATAGTGAACCAGTCCGACTTGGAACCAACATAAACGTGTGAGGACGGCCCCTTGCCCAGAGGCTCATTGATCAGGCCAACCCGCAGGCGCAGGATGCCGGGAATGGCATCCACCCGGCTGTAAAGCTGGCTGCCGCAACGGGGGCAAAAGCCCCGATACTTGCCGGGGCGGGATTCGTATTCGCGGATCAGCTCTTCGCCCGCGGGGAAACGGGTACGGACTTTCTGTATCGGTGCACTGGCTGAAAAAGCGCTGCCGTGGGCACGCCGGCACTGGCTGCAATGGCACAGGGCTATGGGCCCCAGTGGGCCATCGTATTCCAGTTTGATATCGCCACAAAGGCATTGCCCTGTCAGCATGGTTTGACCTCGATGATTCGTAGACTTGCCCTGATTCCGGGCCGGTATGATAACCACCTGCCACTTGAAGAACCAGCGGGCGAGCACCACATACAAGTCAGAGCGTTCGCAAAGGAGGACACTATGGCATTCAGCACACTTCCGAAAATCGGTATGGGCACATTCCGCCTGAAGGGCAACGATGCGAGAGAGGCAGTTAAAAGCGCCCTGTCACTCGGTTACCGGCACATTGATACTGCCCAGATGTATGGAAACGAAACCGAAGTGGGCGATGGCATTACCTCCAGCGGCATCCCTCGCCGCGAAGTTTTCCTGACCACCAAGATCTGGCACGACCAGCTTCGCCACAGCGACCTGATCAACAGTCTGCACGACAGCCTGGCACGGCTGAAGACGGACCACGTGGACCTTACCCTGATTCACTGGCCTTCACCGGACGACGAAGTCCCCATGGAGGAATACCTGGGTGCCTTGCGGGACGCACAACGGGAGGGGCTGACAACACACATCGGCATCTCGAACTTCACCTGTGCCCAGATGGACCAGGCCAAAGAGATCCTGGGGGAAACACCCATTTTCACCAATCAGGTTGAGGTGCATCCGTTCCTGGCCAATCGCAAGGTCGTCGAGCACGCCCGTAAACTGGGCATCACCGTGACGGGCTACATGCCCTTGGCGGTAGGCAAAGTGATGGAAGACGAGACGCTGATTCGCATTGGCCGCGAACACAATGCGTCACCGGCGCAGGTCGCCATTGCCTGGGTTGCCTCCAGGGGCGTGGTACCCATTCCGTCTTCAACGCGTCCCCAGCACCAGAAAGCCAACCTGGACGCGCTCCACATCACGCTCAGTGCAGAAGAAATTGCCGCGATAGACAAGCTGGACCGTGGTGAGCGCATTGCTAATCCTGACTTTTCCCCGGCCTGGGACTGAACCGGAAACAGGCGATCGTCAGCACCAGAGTGGCCGCCGGAAGCACAAACATGAGCCGTGTTCCCAGGGTCCACAGGGTCGCGGCGCTGAACAGCGACCAGAGCAGCGGCAGCAACAGAAACAGCCAGCGAACCCGTCTGGGCAACAGCAGCAGACAGGGTACGGAGGCGGCGACGGTCACGTCTGGCGTTATCCCGAACAACGCGAGGGCATGCCAGTTTCCCGACTGGACCACTACCAGCAGGGGTAGCAGTGCCGCCATCACCAGCCAGCCGATGCCGGCCTGCCATCGCCGCGCAAGCCCTGCGGTCGTTTTATCCCACGGCCAGACCAGAGCCGCGACCGTCAGAAGTGCAGCCTGCAGAATGAAAGCCCAGCCAAACCAGATGGCCGGGGTGTTGATGGGCCCGTAATACTCCATCAGGAAACCGGCACCGCTGCCCACCCAGGCTGCCGCAAGCAGCAACAGCACGCCGCGTTTCGCCAGCGTATCACCCCGCACCAGCAACCCGGCCACCACCAACAGCAGGACCAACGCAATGCCCTGCCAGGGCCAGAAATCCTGGTTTATACGAACGAAGAGCCGGAGAAACACCTCCGGCCCGAACATCAGGAAATCAGACAGTGAATAGCTCAACCAGTCCCCATCGATCATAACCCCGCCACATAGTCGGCCATTTGCCGACGTTGCTCATCGTCCGGAAGTCTCCCGTAAAGGGCGCCCATGTTCTCTTCCATATGCTCCACGCGAGTTGTCGCTGGAATGGCGCAGGTGACCGCGGGATGAGACACGATAAACTTGAGGAAAAACTCGGCCCAGGTGCTACAACCAGCCTCTTCCGCCCAGCCGGGCAATGGCTCGGACTGGTAGCGGCGAAACAGGCCGCCACCCTGGAACGGGCGGTTCACGATAACGGCAATGCCCCGCTCTTTCGCCAGCGGCAGGAGCCGTTGTTCGGCTTCCCGGTCCAGCACATTATAGGTCAGTTGCACGAAATCCAGAGGCTCCTGCTCCATGATGGTCGCGAGGTCCCGGTGGCGACGCCCGTGAGAGGTGCTGATACCCAGATAGCGGATATCCCCGTCCGCTTTCATCTGCTTCAGGGTTTCCAGATGGGATTCCCACGCCAGCAGATTGTGCACCTGCTGGAGGTCAAAGCGATCGATACCCCATTTACGTCGTGAGGCCCTGTCCTGCTCCCGCGTGGCGTTGCCATCCCGGGTCCAGACCTTGTTGGCAGCGAATACCCTGTCGTGGGCATTGAGGGTATCCAGTGCTTCCCCCATCACTTCATCTGCCGAGCCATACATGGGCGACGAGTCCACCAGGGTACCGCCCAGCTCAAAGAACCGCTTCAGAACACCGGTACGCTCCTGCACAAGCTGCTGATCTCCGCCCACGTTAAAAGTGCGCCAGGTCCCCATACCAATAACGGGTAAAGGCTCTCCCGAAGAGGGAATAGGCCGGGCGATCGCCTTTTCCCCGGAAGCTGCCATCAGCGCCGGCATGCGCAGTGAAAGACCTGTGGCCGCCAGTGCAGCCAGGAACTGTCGTCGGGACAACTTTATAGCCATGGCTCTCGCTCCGGTGTTCATTACCCACATGCGGTTGTTACGCACCCGTGCGGGTCAGGGTTCTGTCTGTATCTTAACGCTTCACGTTGCGCTGTCGATAACCTGTTGATTAGCATAGAGCACTTACATCTGCTAACAAAAATGCTGTATAAACAACGACACTACTGGCATTTTTTAACGTCATGTAGAACCTTTCCACATAGTATGAGCCTCGATTTTGGGCTATCGTTACTGCATCTGGAATCAATGAGCGCTGCACCATGTTGCTGAAGGCAAGAAGCCATCCTGACAAGTCGTATAATGGAACTGCCTGCCAGCATGGTCGAGTGCTGCCGCGCCTGTTCGTTTCTGCGATGGCAGCCCTGCTCTCGTTCAGCACGGCTTACGCTGATGAAACCAGCACCAAGAAAACCTGGAGCAGCCAGGTACGGGATTACGCGTTTCAGTCGCTGAATGACGAGCACGCGCTGAGCATGGCGGCCATCCCCCTGAATGGTCCCGGCATCGAACAGTACATTAACGCCGATGCGCTGATGAGCCCCGGTTCCATTATCAAGCTGATTACTACCTACGCAGCACTGGAAACCCTGGGGCCAACCTATAGCTGGGATACCAACTTCTATACTGACGGAGAGCTGGTAGGCGACACGCTCAACGGCAACTTCTACGTTGATATGGGCGGCGATCCGAAACTCACCATCGAGCGCCTGTGGAGCACCCTGAACGAGCTTCGTGGCATGGGCATCAGCGCCATTAACGGTAACCTGGTGCTGGATGGAGACGTTTTCAGCCTGGCAGGCGGGCTGCCCGTGTTCGACGACAACGGCGACAATCCCCACGCACCATTTCTGGTTCAGCCTTCACCCTTCCTCACCAACCTCAACCTGGTGCACTTCCAGGTTCGGGCCGATGAGCGCGGCACCCAGGCCTGGAGCGCCCCGTCGCTGAACGATGTTGTCATCGATAACCGGGTTACGGCAGCAGCGGAAGGGCCCTGCCCTTCGCGCAGAAACTTTGACTGGGAGCCTGTGTTCCATGAAGACCACCGGGTCACCGTCCGGGTTACAGGTAAGTTACCCCAGGGTTGTCGCACCACAGCGTATCTGTCTGTGCTGCCCCATGAACAATACACCGCTTCGCTGATACGCTCACTGCTCTCGGATATGGGCATCGAGATCAGCGGCAAGAGCCTGCTGGCCAGCACACCGGAAGACGCCCGGCTGCTACTGAGAACCACCTCGCCCGACCTGGTCACCATGGTGCGCGACATCAACAAATGGAGCAGCAATGTCATGGCCCGCCAGCTGTTGCTGACCATTGGCGCCGAACACCGGATGGACGAAGATGAAGACGACCGGGTGGCCGGTATACGTGTGATATACCAGTGGCTTCAGGACAAAGGCGTCAATACCGCAGGCATGGTCATTGATAATGGCGCCGGCCTGACCCGTCACGGCCGCATTACGGCTCGCCAGGGTGCTCAGATCCTCCAGCATGCCTGGAACAGCAATTTTTCCGCCGACCTCATGGCGTCCATGCCACTGATCGCGATGGATGGCACCATGGCCAGGCGCCTCAAAAACACAGGTCTTGACGGCAAAGGGCGCATCAAGACCGGTTATCTGGAAAACGTCCGTTCTATCGCCGGCTTCACGCGGGACGATACCGACACCACCTGGGCCATTGTCGGCATGGTCAATAATGACCCGGCCTGGAATGGCCAGGCGGTACTGGACAGGATTATCTATTCCCTTCATCACCGCCCGCCCACCGGAACAACGCTCTCCCAGGCGCCATCCAGTGGCACCGAGATTCGCTGAGCCCACACCTCAAAGGTCTGGCTCAGCCATTTCCTTCTAGCGATTTACCTCTGCCATATCAGGCAGCTCATGGGCAATGCCCTTGTGGCAGTCGATACAGGTTTCATCGCTGTCGTCCGTCAACGCTGTAGAGTGGGCTTCTGCCGCACGCGGGTCCTGCAAGGTAAAGTCCATGGAGTCGAACTCATGGCAATTACGACATTCCAGTGAGTCATTGGCTTTCAACCGGTGCCACTCCCGCCGGGCCAGCTCGAGACGCTTGGCCTCGAATTTTTCCGGCGTATTTATGGATCCGAACAGCCAGCCCCAGACTTCCTTGGACGCTTCCATCTTGCGGCCGATCTTGTGGGTCCAGTCGTGGGGCACGTGGCAGTCAGAGCACTCGGCCCTGACCCCGGAGCGGTTACTGTAATGGATGGTTCCTTTCAGTTCCTGGTAAGGGTTGCTGTACATCTCGTGACACCCCACACAGAACTGTTCGGTGTTGGTAGCCTCAAGCGCCGTATTGAAACCGCCCCAGAATATGATTCCGGCGAGGAATCCCCCCAACGTGAGGAAACCAAGGCTGTAGTGAACGCTGGGCTTTCGAAGCAGGCTCCAGTAATACTTCAGCCGATCCATCATTGGTTCTCCCCCCGATCGCCCTCACGGATAACCTGATCGATGGGTTTGAAGTCGGTCTCCACCAACGCTTCTGCATCGGTTTGGGGCACATGGCACTGGGTGCAGAAATAGCGACCCGGTGTAACCTCTGCCCTGACCTGGAAATTGCGGTCCATAAAATGCGTCACACTGACCATGGGTGCGCCGGCTGACGGCGCCGCCTCACGGCTGTGGCAATCCAGGCAACGATTGAAGCGCTTGTCCACCTGGTAGTCCCGTATAACGTGCGGAATCACCGGCGGCTGCTCCGGGTAATTGCGCACCTCCCTTTTGACGTCTCTGGGGTCCCCGGCAATGGCTGGTGCATTCCGCGTTTCACCAAGGGTTCCTCCTTCCCGCAGCCCATCAGGCGACGATGGCGAGAGGGAGGGCGGCTCTGCCAGGGCAACCAGGGCAAGGGAGGCCATAAGCAGGATAGCGATCAGCTTTTTCATGGTGTGTCTCCTCAAGCCAGGTTGACCAGTTCCAGACGAACCGCACACTTTTTGAAATCCGTCTGCTTGGAAATAGGATCGGTGGCATCCAGCGTGACCTTGTTGATGATCTTGCCGGCATCGAAGAACGGCACGTACACCATGCCCTTGGGAACGCTGACTCGGCCGCGGGTTTCCACCCGTAGTCGCACCTCCCCACGGCGGCTGGCCACCAGCACCTCGCTGCCACGGCGGAAGCCCTTGGCCCGCGCATCTTCGGCGTTCATGTACAGCAGGGCGTCCGGTACTGCCTTGTGCAGTTCGCTGACCCGTCGGGTCATGGAACCCGTATGCCAGTGTTCCAGTACCCGACCGGTACAGAGCCAGAAGGGATACTCCTCGTCAGGTGATTCAGCGGGTGGCTCATGGGGTACGGCAAATATCCGCGCCCGGTTATCGGCATTTCCGTAGAACTGAAAACCACTGCCTTCTTCCACATACGGGTCGGAGCCTTCCCGGTAGCGCCACAGCGTCTCCTTGCCATCCACAACGGGCCAGCGCAGGCCGCGGGTTTTGTGGTAGGTGTCGAAATCGGCCAGGTCCTTGCCCTTGCCCTTCCCAAACTGACGGTACTCTTCGAACAGGCCTTTCTGGATATAGAAGCCGAAATCGTCCGCCTCGTGGTTGCCGTAATCCGGGTTCAGGTCGCCCACAGGATACGCATTAACATTTCCGTTGCGGTAGAGCACATCAAACAGGGTCTTGTCTCGCATCTCTGGCGCTTTGGCCAACAGCTCCTCCGGCCACACATCAGCGACCTTGATGCGCCTGGCCAGGGCCACCGTCTGCCAGAGGTCGGAGCGGGCCTCCCCCGGCGCCTTGACCAACTGCTGCCAGAACTGGGTGCGACGCTCGGCGTTACCGTAAGCCCCCTCTTTTTCAACCCAGCCTGCAGAGGGCAGGATCAGATCCGCCGCCTGGGCGGATACCGTTGGATAGATATCAGAGACAATGATGAAGGTGTCCGGGTTACGCCAGCCCGGCAGCGTTTCCTGCATGGTGTTGGGGCCGGCCTGGATGTTGTTGGTGACCTGGGTCCAGTACACCCGCAGTTTGCTGTCTTTCAGCATCCGGCTCTGCAGCACGGCGTGATAGCCGACTTTTTCGGGGATAGTGCCTTCAGGGAGTTTCCAGATTTTCTCTGCCTTGGCCCGGTGTTCCGGGTTGGCCACTACCATGTCCGCCGGCAAGCGGTGGGCAAAGGTACCGACCTCCCTCGCAGTGCCACAGGCAGAGGGCTGCCCGGTCAGTGAGAACGGGCTGTTGCCGGGGGTGGCAATCTTGCCGGTCAGCAGGTGTACGTTATAAATCAGGTTGTTAACCCACACGCCACGGGTATGCTGGTTAACGCCCATGGTCCAGAAAGTGGTTACGCGCTTGTCCGGGTCGGCATAGAGTTTGGCCAGCCGTTCGAGCCGGTTGGCCGGCACTCCGGATTCCCTGACTGCACGTTCAAGGTCGTACTCTTTTACATAGTCGGCAAACGCCTCAAAGCTCATATCCTCGAAGCTGTTGGCGTTGTTGGCATTTTTGGCGTTCTTCTCGCGGGGGTCCTCCGGGCGAAGGCCATAACCGATATCTTCCGCGCCTTTCACAAACTTTGTGTGCTTGTTGACGAAATCCTCATTAACCGCGTCGTTCTGAATGATGTAGTTAGCGATGTAATTGAGAATGGCCACATCTGCGTTAGGCGTCATCACCATCGGTAAATCGGCAAGATCGAATGAACGATGCTTGTAGGTGGAGAGCACCGCCACTTCGGTGGACGGATGCGACAACCGTCGGTCAGTAACCCGTGTCCACAGAATCGGGTGCATTTCCGCCATGTTGGAACCCCAGAGCACGAAGGCATCGGCGTTCTCGATGTCGTCATAGACCCCCATGGGCTCATCGGAACCGAACGTGCGCATGAATCCCGCTACCGCTGAGGCCATGCAGTGTCGTGCGTTCGGGTCGATGTTATTGGTGCGGAAACCGGCCTTGAACAGCTTGCTGGCAGCATACCCCTCCCAGATCGTCCACTGCCCCGAACCGAACATACCCACACTGTCCGGACCGTGCTCCCTGATCGAGGAAGTGAACTTTTCGGCCATCACATCAAGGGCCTCGTCCCAACTGACTTCCTGGAATTCACCTTCCTTGTGGAACTTGCCGTCCCGCTTTCGCAACAGGGGTTTGGTGAGGCGGTCCCGCCCGTAAAGGATCTTGGACAGGAAGTAGCCCTTCACACAGTTCAGCCCACGGTTCACCTCAGACTGGGTGTCACCGTGGGTGGCGACAATCTGGTTGTTTTTGGTGGCAACCATCACACTGCAACCGGTTCCGCAGAAGCGACACGGCGCCTTGCTCCACTTCAGCTCCGTGAGTTCTGCGTTGGTAATCAGGTTACTGGCCGCTGCGGGAATCGACAGTCCCGCCGCTGACGCACCCAGGGCGAGCGCGTTGGCCTTGGCGAATTCGCGTCGTGTCAGGTTCATGGTTCGGTCCCTGTCATCAGATTTGTTGTGTTTTGTTCAGATCAATCATTTCGTGATTGGCTTCTGCCGCTGACATCAGCTCGTGATAGACCAGAATGCACTCCAGAACGCCTGGCTGGCTCTCCAGCAGTTCAACGGTTTCCAGAAGCTGGCGCTGGTGCGGACCTTCCGCAATGACAACCAGCCTTCCTTCCGGCGATTCCGCACCGGTTTCAAGACCCTCTGTTTGGTTAACCTGCGCCTTGATGGCATCCAGATGATCTGGCCAGCAATGGACGATAAAGCTGGCAATGTGCAGCTCGTCCGTGAGTGTTTCAGGCATCGGTTTTCCCCCTGTTCAAGGTTACGGTTTTGTCATCCGGCCGCACATCCTCCGGTGCGATCAGATCAATGGCATCCTGCGGACAAACAGCAACGCAGGCCCCACACCCTGTGCAACTGCCCGTATCAACGTGCGGGCGTGGCACATGGCCAACGCTGTATCGAAATGATATGGCCTCCGGTTCACAGGCATCCTGGCAGCTCTGACAATGAATGCCGGCTTTCGCCAGACAGTTATCCCGAATGGCCGCTTGCCACTGGAAGGCGTCCCTTGCCAGGTCAAAAACCGGTTCATCACAGGCCCGCACACATTCCTCGCAGAAGGTGCAGCCCTCATGCTCAAAAACTATTTGTGGGAAGCCGCCGTCTCCTTTCTGGAGAATGCCTTCAGGGCACGCGTGGATGCAGTTATCGCAACGTACGCAGGTGTCGACGAAGTCGCTGCCGGTCCAGGGTGGGCGACGCTCAGGCGCAGAGCGCTTACCGCCCCGGAGAAATGCACGGCGAGCCAGGGATACTGCCATGATTGCTCCTCAGCCTGGCGGCCCCGGGGGGCCCGTCAGAATCTGGGACATCCAGACAATAAAGCCGTACCCGCCAACCACAGCGACCGAAAGAATGGGAAAGAGAAATACGATCAGGAAAACGAACAGCCGGAGTTCGTACTTTTGCCTGTCCTCCTGGGACGAAACTGGGTGGTCATCCATAAACCTTCCTTTCAGTTGGATATAACTAAAACCCTAGTAAACACCTGACGTTTATCAAGTGACACGTATCAAGTTTCAGGGAAACCGTGAAGGGGCAAGATAACGGCTCGTGCGGAAGTTTATTTCCATACCGTCATGCCTGGTCCTGAACCAGCTGCTAACCTTAAACGTAGCGAGAGTAAGACATTCTGATTGGAGAACGTGGGCGGGTCACTCACTCCTCGCCCCTCACTGGAAGGAGATAATGCATGAACAAGCATACTTCGATGTTAGGCGCTGCCGGCATTATTGGCATTGCTGTCGTTGTGGGAGGCTGTGCCAGTTCAGTCGAACGGCCGGACGAACAAATGCAATCTGCCGAGTCTGCCATCCAGCAGGCAGTATCATCGGATGCCAGGGACTTCGAGCCAGTACTTCTGAACCAGGCGCAGAACAGAGTGGCCGATGCGGAAGAACTGATAGAAGCAGAGAAGTATATGGAGGCTACCCGCCTTCTTGAGAAGGCTTCCGTCGATGCAGAACTGGCCGGCGCCCGCTCAGACACCGCGAAGGCACAGCAGGCGGTTGAAGAGATCAATAGCAACATAGAGGCTCTTCGCCAACGAATCGAAGAAAGCCAGTAAGGCCTCAGCGGAATAAGGAGATTGTTATGAACAAGCGCAACATGACTTTGGGCATGGCAGTGAGCTTTTCTGTCTTGATGGCCGGCTGTGCCAGTACGCCCGACGACAACCAGAAAGTCGATGAGGCAAGGGCTGCCTACGAGGAAATCAAGGACGACCCGAACGTGGCCCGCAGCGGTGATCGTCACCTGAGGAGCGCCCAGCAGGAGCTGTCCCGCGCTGAATCCCTGCTGGAGGAAGACGCAGAGATCATCAAGATTGAGCATGCCGCCTACCTTGCCAATCGCCACGCGCAAATTGCCGCCGAACAGGGAAAACGTGCGGCATTGCAGGAACAGATCAACTCCGCGGAGGAACGGCGCAGGGAGCTGGAAATGCAGATGAGCTCCAATAAAGCAGCGCAAGCCAGGCGGGAAGCGGAAGAGCTTCGCCTGCAGATGGAAGCCATGCAGGCCGAGCAAACAGACCGGGGCATGGTTCTCACGCTTGGAGACGTTCTGTTCGATCTCAACCAGGCAGAACTGAAAGCTTCCGGCGAAGCGACCGTTCAACGACTGGCCGAGTTCATGAGGGAATATGAAGAGCGCCGGGTGCGGGTGGAAGGCTATACCGACAGCACCGGCGAGGCCTCGTATAACCAGGAGCTGTCTGAGCGCCGGGCCGAAGCAGTACGCGATGCTCTGCTCAACATGGGCATCAGCCGGGACCGGGTAGAAACGAAAGGATTTGGCGAAGAGTACCCGGTAGCGAGTAACGATAGTTCTGGCGGGCGGCAGCAGAACCGCCGGGTGGAGATTGTAATCTCCGATGAGGACGGCGATATCGAGACCCGGTAATTGCCATATAGCGGACCTGTAAGCGAAAAAAGCCCCGGTAAGAGCCGGGGCTTAATTACAAAATAATCCAGTAAGGTCAGATCTACTCTGACAATTCCCGTGATTGCTCGTGAACTCCATCTGAAAGCCATCAATCAACGTATGTTTCAGAAAGTACTTACCGGAACAGAAATTCATGGGGCGCTATCTATTCACTACGTTATTCAGCCTGTTAATACTGGCAGGGTGCAGCTCCACCAAGCTGGCATACCGCTACGCGGACTGGGGCATTGTCTGGTGGGTGGATGACTACATCCCCATGACATCGGAGCAGGAATCCCGCCTTGAGCGGGACATACGGAATCTTCGCCAGTGGCACTGCAGCACCGAACTTCCGCAGTATTCCCAGTGGCTTACCCGGCTTAAAAGCGACGTACGTTCCGGCGAGCTTGATGAGTCGACGGTGGCCTGGCATCAGGAAAAGCTGTTTTCTTTCTTCCCGCCGCTGATGGATCGGGCCAAACCTGCCGCTGTACGGCTTCTCGGGAGCCTGACCGATGATCAGGTCCGCCAGCTGGCTGCGAATATGAAGGACACCCAGCAGGAGCTGGAGGACGAACTGCTAGCGGACAATCCGGAACAGACCCGCGTAGCCCGAGCTGAGCGCACCACGGAACGGATCGAGCGCTGGTTGGGCCCACTGAATGACAGCCAGCGGGAAACCGTTGGCAGATGGTCAGAAGCCCGGGGAAAACAGACGGAAATCTGGCTGGAAGGCCGGCGCAACTGGCAGCAGGCGTTGCTGGACTCGCTGGAAGAGCGAGACAGCGACGGTTTCAGCGACCGTATCAGTTATCTGATCGACAATAACGAAGAAGTCCGTGGTGAACGCTATCAGCAGATGATGGCCGAAAGCCGGACTGCCATAGCAGAACTGATGAGAGACCTTCTACAGCAAGCGGATCAGCACCACCTTGATCATCTGTTGGTGCAGGCTTCAGAACTGAAGGGCGACTTCGATACCCTCGCCTGTGTCGGCGAGGATACCGGGAAGGTCAGCGGCTGAGATCAGATGGTCAGGTAGCCGCCGTCCACATTGATGCAGGTACCTGTTGTGTAGCTGGAGGCGCCCGAGGCCAGATAAAGAACCGTGCCCGCCATCTCGTCCGGATCCGCCACTCGCTTCATCGGAATGTGGGCCATCGCCTGTTTCTTGATGGTTTCGTTGCTGGTCAGCGCACTGGCGAACTTGGTGTCCGTCAGCCCCGGCAACAGGGCGTTCACCCGCACATTCTGCTGGCCCAGTTCCATGGCGAAGGATTTGGTCATGGAGATAACCGCCGCCTTGGTCACCGAATAAATACCCTGGAAATGGCCCGGGTTCACCCCGTTTACAGACGCCACGTTGATAATGGAACCGCCACCGTTTTTCTTCATGATCTGCGCCCCACGGGCACACATGAAGAAATAGCCACGAATGTTTACGTCCACGGTCTTGTGATAGGCACCGAGGTCGGTGTCCTCAATCGGACCAAAATAGGGATTCGCCGCCGCGTTGTTCACCAGGATATCCAGCTTGCCGTGCTTTGCTTCGATGTACTGCCAGATGTCTTCAATCTGGTCCATTTCTCCGATATGGCAGGCATGGGCCTCGGCACTGCCGCCAGCCTCGCGAATGCTGCCGGCCACGGCTTCGCAACCATCAATCTTGCGGCTGCTGACGATCACATGGGCGCCATAGTTGGCCAGGGTACGGGCGATGCTCTCACCAATACCACGGCTGGCACCGGTGATCAGGGCCACTTTGCCGCTCAGGTCAAACAGGTCTTGCTTGCTCATTCTTCACCTCGGTTCGTTATCGGAAAGTCACCAGGGAGACGTCTTCCGCTTCCAGATGACTGTAATTATTGAACACCGCGAGGCTACGCCGTGCCTCAGAGTGCAGGATGCGGGTGACGCTGGTGTTGGCAATGACGGAATTCATATCCAGTGCCTTGCGATCACTCAGTTGCAGCAGGTGCTGGGCAATAACGGCAATGGGGCCCCCAGAAGTGGACACCAGGGTGTCGCCGCCGTCTGAGTATTCGATCAGTTGTTCCAGGGCGGTGATCACCCGCTTGCGGAAATCGCCCCAGGTTTCTGCGTATTCATCATCGTAGTCGCCACCGACCCAGCGAACCATGGCCTCCTCGAAAACCTGCTGGAACGCCCTGGCGGGTTTGGGAAACGCCGCCAGATCCCGCGCCATTCGGTCGCGGTCTCCCCATTCGGGGCGTAGGCGCTCAACCACCTGGGTATGATCAAACTCGTTGAAACCTTCTACCGCCTGCATATCCGGGAGGGTGTCGCCGTAGCCGCTGGTAATGGCTTCCACGGTTTCCCGGTGACGCTCCATATTGCCGCCAAACACCGCGCTGGGCGTTACCTTGCCAGCGAGCCAACGGCCCAGGACACGGCCCTGCTCCCAACCCCTGGGCGACAACTGGTCATAGTTTTCTTTACCAAAACTGGCCTGCCCGTGGCGAATCAGATAAATCGTTGCCATTACAGGTCGCTCGCCTCGATCAGTCGCTGGCAACGCTTCTCCAGGTAATTGGCGGCATGGCCAAAGGCGGCGAAGCGCTTGTCTTTGGTCTGGCCATGGTAGAAGCGGTAATAGATCTGCTGGACAATCACCGCCAGCCGGAACAGGCCGTAGATTTCATAGAAGTCGAAGTTGTCGATTTTCAGGCCGGACTTCTCCGCGTAGTAAGCGACCACTTCCCTGCGGGTCAGCATTCCGGGCTGATGCGTGGGCTGGCGACGAAGCATTTGGAACGGGCCTTCGTCATCCGCCTCAATCCAGTACGCCAGACTATTGCCCAGGTCCATCAACGGGTCCCCGATGGTCGCCATTTCCCAGTCCAGAACGCCGATCACCTCGAACGGGTTGTCCGGATTCAGTACCACATTATCGAAGCGGTAGTCGTTGTGGATGACGACTTGGGCGACATCCTCCGGCATCTTGTCATTCAGCCATGTCATGACTGTCTCGAAGTCACCCACGTCATCGGTTTTCGCTTTGCGGAAGCGGTCACTCCAGCCGCCAATCTGGCGCTGTACATAGCCCGCGCCCTTGCCCAGCTTGTCCAGGCCAGTGGCTTTGGCATCTACCTTATGCAGATCCACCAGCTTATCGATCACGTTCAGGCACAGCTTGGGGGTATCTGCCTCGCTGAGCTCGAAGTCCTTGGGGAAATCCTGCCTCAGGATGATGCCCTTCAGGCGTTCCATCACGTAGAAATCGCAGCCCAGTACGTCATGATCATCACAGATGGCGACGATATTCGGAACATAGGGGAACTCAGGCTTGAGAGCCCGCATTACCTTCGCTTCCCGCAGCATGTCATGGGCGGACTTGGCGATCTTGCCGAACGGCGGCCGGCGCAGGACGTAGGAACGGTCGCCGTAATCTACCTGGTAGGTCAGGTTGGAAGCACCGCCGGGGTACTGCTTGATTGCAGGCGCGCCTTCCAGGTCCGGAATGGCCTGCTTCATGAAGCGGTCAACAGCCGCAACATCCAGCTCTTCGCCTTCGCGGATATCAACAGCCTGGTCAATCTGGGTCATTCGGCTCTCCCTTACTTCCTGATTCTGTGTTAAACGGTGACTTAAGCCTTACCGCCCATTTTCTTCATCCAGCGCTTACTCTCCTGGTGCATCAACCAGTCAAACGCCTTGGGCGCATGGCGCTTGACCATCCACATACGGCGTTCTTTGGCATGGGGCAGCACCCAGAAATCGCCCTTTTCCACCGCGCGAATAATATCGTCAGCCACATTTTCAGCGGTGATGGTGGAGCGCTTCATCAGTTTGTTCACATTCTGCTGGATACCGGGAATATCCGACCGCATGCTGCTGGTGAGATTGGTCTGGAAAAACGCCGGGCACACGCAGCTGACGTGTATGCCGGAGTCTCTCAATTCCTGGCTCAGGGTTTCCGAGAGCGCAATCACACCTGCCTTCGATACATTGTAGCTATCCATCAGCGGCGCGAGCATGAGCCCTGCCATGGAGGCGATATTCACAAACGCGCCGGCACCCTGCTTCTTGAACTGCGGGGTAAAAGCCTTGCAGCCCCGAACCACACCCAGCACGTTGATGTCCATGATCCATTCCCAGTCGGCCATGGTGGTGTCTTCAATGGAACCCGCGGAGGCAACGCCGGCGTTGTTGACCACAACGTCCACCCCACCCCATTTACCGGTCAGGTCCGCGCAGATTTTCTCCAGGTCCGTCAGCCGGCGCACATCGCACTCAACGAAGTAACCTTCGCCACCGGCGTTGTTAATCTCCTGCTCGACGGCAACCCCCTGCTCCGGGTTAATATCACCGATGCAGACCTTCGCGCCCTTTTTGGCATACTTCAACGCAATCGCCCGGCCCAGGCCACTGGCCCCGCCGGTTATAAATACTCTTTGTTTCATCGTTATTTTCCGCTGTGTTTTCGTGATTATGAATTTGGCGCATGAGCCGTCGACGGGGAGGTCCTTCTGAAACACGCTGTAAATACGTCCCTGTACGCTCCGCTCCGCCATCCATGGCTCCGCAGGGTTTCAGAAGAACCTCCCCATCGCCGGCTCCCAGACATTTCAGCTAGCCGATCCACTTTTCCAGACAGCCTGTTGCTTTACTCCGCTTCCCCTCACAGACCTGCTCCTGAGTTAGCCGGAGACGGCGGGAGGATGTGTCAGAAACTGTACGGAGCCATGGAGGGCGGAGTCCAAGCGTCACATGGATGTGCCGAAGGAGCGTGTTTCTGACACATCCTCCCGCCGTCTCCAAGCTCCCAGTCAGAGGGCCACGATAAAAGCAGGTCAGCCCCGATACTTGGCCAGCTCCAACCGGGCAACCATCGCACGGTGAACCTCATCCGGCCCATCGGCCAGGCGCAGAACCCGAGCATAGGCGAACAACTGGGTCAGGGGGAAATCGTCATCGCTGACACCGGCACCACCGTGAATCTGAATGGCATCGTCCACAATCTGCTGGAGCATCTTGGGAATCACCGCCTTGATCATCGACACTTCCTGCAAAGCACCCGAAATACCCTTGGTATCCAGCGCCCAGGCGCATTTCAATGTCAGCAACCGAGCCTGCTCAATCGACATACGCGCATTGGCAATAATGTCCGGGTTACCGCCCAGCTTGGCAATCGGGCGACCGAAGGCTTCGCGGCTGGTGGCGCGCTTGATCAGCAATTCCAGAGTGCGTTCTGCCGCACCAATGGCCCGCATGCAATGGTGTACGCGGCCAGGCCCGAGACGGCCTTGTGCGATTTCAAAACCGCGGCCCGGGCCGGCGATGAAGGCGCTCTTGGGCAGGCGCACGTTCTCGAAAGACACCACCCCGTGGCCATAAGGCTCATCGTAGGCGCCGAAGACAGGCAGCATGCGTTCGATTTTGACACCCGGGGTGTCCAGCGGTACCAGCACCATGGAATGGCGGCGGTGCTTGTGCGCGTCCGGGTCTGTCAGGCCCATGAAAATGGCGACCTTGCAGTCCGGGTGGCCCACACCTGTGCTCCACCATTTGCGGCCGTTGAGGACGACTTCATCACCTTCAACGATGGCGGTGGCTTCCATATTGGTGGCGTCTGAGGACGCAACGGCGGGCTCGGTCATGCAGAAAGCCGAGCGTACTTCACCACTTTGCAGGCGTGGCAGCCATTCGGCTTTCTGTTCTTCTGAGCCGTAGTGGATCAGCACTTCCATGTTGCCGGTGTCCGGGGCGTTGCAGTTGAAGATTTCCGGGGCAATGAAGCTGCGGCCGGTTTCTTCGGCAATCAGGGCGTAGTCGGAGTTCAGCAGGCCGCAGCCATTTTTCTCGTCCGGGAAGAACATATTCCACAGACCTTCGGCTTTGGCTTTTTCCTTCAGTTCGTTGATGATGGGCAGCACCACCCAGCGGTTTTCCTGCGCCATCAATTCCTTGTGGTACTGCTCTTCAATAGGGAAGATTTCTTCCTTCATGAAGGTTTTGACGCGCTTGAGATAGTCCTGGCCTTTCTCGGAAATATTGAAATCCATCGCCGTATCCTCGTGGTTAAACCAATATGACACCAGTCTAGATTTCTCCTAACTATTACGCGACTGAATTATTCTTATCCTTTATCATAAGAACTGTTTATTCGCGAACAGGAGGCGCCCATGGCACTCAACCGGCTGGATCTGAACCTGCTGCATGTATTCGACACCATATACCGGGAAGGCAGCCTTACCCGTGCGGCCAGAGCCCTGCACCTTACCCAGCCGGCGGTCAGCCATTCCCTGTCACGGTTGCGGGAGCATTTCGATGACCCCTTGTTCAGCCGTCAGGGCAACCAGATGGTACCCACGCCCCTGGCCCGTCGCTTTCTGGAATCCATGCGACCCGGGCTGACCCAGATCCAGAGCGCGGTTAACCAGTTCCACGCGTTCGACCCCGCCAACCAGCGTAAAACCTACTCACTGGCATTGCGGGATATCCTGGAATCGACCTTTTTGCCAAAACTGATGGGCCGGCTTGAGAGCTACCCGGAGCTCGAAATCATCAGCCAGAGAGTGCCCCGACGGGACATGGAAACCCAGTTGGCCGCAGGCAAGCTGGATTTTGCGGTGGATGTACTATTGCCAGTCAGCAATCAGACTGGCCATGACCTGTTACGGCGGGATCGCCTGGTGGTGCTGGCACGAAAGGGGCACCCGCTGATCGCCGGCGAACTGACGATGGACAAATACCTGGAAGCGAAACACGTGCTTGTGTCATCCCGCTCCGAGGGGCCGGGCATCGAGGATTTCGAGCTGTCGCGTTTCGGGGTGCAGCGAAACATCAGGCTGCGATGCCAGCATTATTACGCCGCTTGTCGCGTAGCAGAGGGAACCGATCTGCTACTGACCATGCCGGAGAATTACGCACGGATTATCGCAGAGCGGGCGGATATCGACATTCACACTACCCCGGCGGACCTGCCTCCTATTGATGTGCACTTGTACTGGCACAAAGCCTATGAGCGGGAGCCGGCGCTGGTATGGTTCCGGGAGCAACTGAACAGCATTGCGTGACCCCGGCCGCTAATAGGCGCCCACGAGTTTCAGGAACCCCAGGAACCCGGCGGCCGTGATACCCAGTGAGGCGACGACAATACCGAAGCCCCACCAGATCGCAGCCGCATCCGACACCGGCACGTCATGCCCGCGCAGTGTGCGATAAAAGGCCCATGGACCAAGGACGAAAGCCCCCAGAACGGCGAAGACCAGGCCCACACCCACACCCGCAAACGTCCAGGTGGCCAGCACCGTGGCATGGTCAGATACCTGCTCCTTGACGCCGTGGCGAAGCAGGAACTGCTTGCAGAAGAACCAGATCAGGGCGAACAGGACTATGACGAAAATGAGCCCGCCAACGATGGTAATCAGGCGATAGAACAAAGTTGATCCTCGAACGCTTTTCTAACAGGGAAAGTAAGGCTCTGGCAGGCATTCAAACCCCGGCTTGGCGAAGAGATACCCCTGAAACAGGGTAATGCCCTGAGACCGCAACCAGAAGTACTCTTCTTTAACCTCGACACCTTCAGCTACGATTTGCCCACCGAGCTGCTTCATCATCGTGATGATACCAGCAACAACCGCCTGTTTGTTCGGCTCTTTGTGAACGTCCCGCACCAGGCCCATATCAAGCTTCAGCAGGTTTGGGGGACTGGCGATCAGGATGTTGTAGCGAGAATAACCGGCGCCAAAGTCATCCAGGGCGGTATGGAACCCCATCTCCTTGTAGGAATTGATGATATTCACCAGATGATCGAGCGATGACAGATCCTCGGTCTCGATCAGCTCAAATATGATTTTGCGGGTATCAAATTTGTACGTCTGTGCAGCAGCGAGCGTGGTCCTGATGCAATACTCGGGGTTGTACACCGCATTGGGCATGAAGTTGATACTCAGCCTCGTTTCCATACCCAAGCGAGCCGCCAGCTTTACGGCTTTTACCCGGCATATCTGGTCAAAGGAGTAGCGGTTTTTCTCATTGACCTTCGAGAGAACATGGTAGGCACCCTCCCCCTCCGGCCCACGCACCAGGGCTTCGTACGCATAAACAGTCTCGTTGGTAATATCGACGATCGGCTGGAATGCAAAGGTAAATGCGAAATCGAGTCCTTCTCCACAGGCGCATTGCTCGCAATGAGACTCATCAAACAAAACGGCAGGCTTATTATCCACTGCAACTCCTGACCAGATTTATGGCTCGCTCTTCGGAACCTGACTATAACAATCAAATGCACTATAGCCATCAAAGCATTGCCGGTAAAACCTATGTCTTGTTAAATCGTGTGGAATCCCTGTGACACCCGACTACACTGGGAACACGCGATTCTTTATACGAGCAAAGCGACCCGAAGGAGTAACCGGAATGGCCCAGAATATCCGCATCGCCGTAACCCCCGGTGACGGCATCGGCCCTGAAGTGGTTGCCGAGGCAGTACACTGCCTGGAAGCGCTAAGGTCCCGCCACAGCCTGCCCCTGGAGTGGACCCGCTTCCCCTGGCCATCCCATGCCTGGCATGAAGAAAATGGTGAATCCATGCCGGCTGACGCTCTCGACCAGTTGAAACAGTACGACGCGATTCTTCTGGGGGCGCTTGGGGACCCGGGCCCGGTCGACGACCCGGAACGCTACCTGTTGCCTGACAGCATTTCCCTGGCGCCACTGCTGGATATGCGCAAAGGCTTCGATCAATGGGTCTGCGAACGGCCTGCCAGGCTGCTGCCGGGTGCCCGCCAGTACCTTGCAGACGAGCGCGCCAAAGACATCGACATGCTCGTGATCCGTGAGAACAGCGAGGGCGAGTATGTTAGCCAGGGCGGCCGCCTGCGCAAGGGTTCACCGGACGAAGTGGCCACCCAGATGGAAGTGTTCACCCGCCGGGCCACCGACCGGATTATCCGCTATGGTTTTGAGCAGGCCCGGCTGCGGGCGGCCGCACGTGCCGAACAGGGCAGAACCCGCCATTTCCGGACCCTGGATGGAAAAACCTGCGAAAGCCAGGTGTGCATTGTCACCAAGCGCAACGCCCTGCGTTACTGGGGAGACATGTACTCAGAAGCCTTCGAGGAAATGGCAAAGCAGTACCCGGATGTGGCCACCCACCATGAGCTGGTGGATGCAGCCTGCATGAAGTTTGTTCAGGCCCCCTGGGCTTTCGACGTGGTGGTTGCCAGTAACCTGCAAGGCGACATCCTGACCGATCTGGCGGCGGTGCTCTCCGGCGGGATGGGGGTAGCTCCCTCCTGCAACCTCAATCCTGACGACCCAAACATGCCTTCGATGTTCGAACCGACCCACGGGAGTGCGCCGGACATTGCCGGGCAGGGGCTCGCCGACCCCACAGCCATGCTGTTTACCACGGCACGTATGCTGGACTGGCTGGGGCGGAACAACCCGGCATTAGCCGCAGCTGGCCAGGAACTGTTCGATGCCGTCGCTGCAGACCTGGCTGAAAATGCCGGCACCAGGCGCGGCACCCAGGAAATTGGCAAGGCCGTCCGCGACCGCCTGAAATAACTAGTCGGCCATAACAAACTCAAGCCGCCCGGGCGCTACGCGTACGCCCATGGGGACCATGCCGAACATCCGCTGGGTGAAGTCCGCTTCATCCAGTCGGTACACCGGCATGGTTTCCAGCATCTGGGCGACAGCCCTCATAACCGTGTCGGTTACAGGCTTCAGGTCCCCCTTGAAATAGGGCGAATCAATACTACTCTCGAGTAACTGCAGACGGCGGATGTAAATGGCTTTCTCTTCGCTGTCGTAAACCGGAGCACCCTCCACTTTCAGGGCAATGTCCACTGGCAGCTTGGCCAACAGGGCATTCAGGGACACCTGACCACGCAAATCAATCACCGCCACGTCACGGCCATCCGGGCCCAGGGTGATATCCGCATTGCTCAGGTTAAGGCTCAGTGGTGAGCCACTTTGCAACTGCTGCCGGTCAAAGGCGCTGACGGTATCCTGAAGGTGGCGCTCCAGTGTTGCCTCGGATATGGAATAGGGGGACAGGCTGGCACAGCCTCCCAGTAACGCGACGGAAATCAGCACGATAACCGAGATAAAACGGGAAGGGGTGATGAACATCAGGGCAAATCTCCTTATTCGTTCTCGGCCCGGACGTCCACCGTTGGGGTCAGATTATCGTCCAGGACAACATGGACCACGATGGGCTGGCAGCACACCTGGCAATCCTCTACGTACTCCTGATCAGCCACTGAAGGGTCGACGCTGAGGTCCAGCGTCTCCCAACAGTAAGGGCATTGGATGAGCACCGAGTCCAGGGCTGACATGGTGGTCAGAACTGCTGTTTCGCCATCCAGGGAATGATCCTGTCGAACGCTTCCTCCAGCTTCTCACAAGTGGTCGAGAAACTGATACGGACGGCGTTGGTGCAGGCTTCACCGAAGGCGTCACCGGGAACCAGGCAGACGCCGGTTTCCTTGAGCATCCGCAGTGCGAGATCAGAGCCATCCACATGCCGAGGCAGATCCGGGAAGGCAAAGAAGGCACCTCCGGGTTTGTAACCTGTCATGTAAGGCGTTTGATCAATCAGTTCCACCACCTTGTCGCGGCGTTCACGATAGATGTCCACCATGTTCCTGACACACTGCTGATCGCCAGTCAGGGCGGCTACACCGGCAAACTGCGAAGGCGTGTTCGCTACTGAGGTCGTGAACATGTGGAACCGGCGGAGGGATTTGATGGCGGCCTGGCTTGCAATCACCCAGCCTACCCGCAGCCCCGCCATACTGTAGGTCTTGGAGAAACTGCTGATGCACATGATGTTATCCAGATCCATCGAGCAGTTCAGCACGCTGGCGAAGTCATCATCGTCGAAAATCAGATGGTCGTAGACCTCATCCGCGTATACCTGGATACCACGGTAGGCGCACTCTTCGAGAATGGTCTCAATGGTGCTGCGGGGGTAAACCGCCCCCGTTGGGTTATTCGGATTGTTGAGGATCAGGGCAAACGTCCGAGACCCCATCGCGCGGATGACCTCATCGGGATCCAGTTGATGATCGTTTTCCGCGTGGGTGGGGACGAACTTCACCTCACCGCCATTCATGCGAATCAACGGTGCATAAAGCAGAAAGGACGGGTCCGTCACAATGAACTGACGCCCGGGTGCTGACGTGGCCGAAATCGCCAGGTACATGGCCTCGGTGGCGCCACTGGTAATCAGGATATTGTCCCGTGTCAGCTTGCGATCGTAGCGGGCCCCGTAATAATCGCGCAGCGCTACGAGTAGCTCAGGCAGGCCCGCGTCCATGGTGTAGCCTGTCTGCCCCGCATTGAGGGCATCGATATAGGCATCGATGACATGCTTGGGTGTCGGCAAATCCGGCTGACCGATGGAAAGATGGATGACATCCTTCATGGTGGCCGCCATATTCACCATGCGACGAATGCCCGGCACCGGAACCGCCTGCATGGCCGGATTCCAGCTGGCCTTGTTCTTGCGATACTTAACCTTACGCGGTTTGGTCTGGCCGGTTTCTTTATTGGCGGCTTCTGCCATAAACACCTCCTGAAACGGGGCAAAATAGTAGCTACCCCTGCAGGTTAGTCAGTAAACAGGGGGCGTACAAGACATAAAACAGAAAGATTCAACGGATGACCCAAGACGTTGTCAGCGCCGTCGTTACAGGGCCTACGACCTTTATCCTATAACGGCTCAGGTTGACCAGTTCACAGACAGATACCAGACTGTAAATCTGACATCCGGACTGTCGATTCCCGCGACCGGACGCGGACAAACTGCATTGGCGGAGGATAGATGACCCAACACAGCAAACCGGTTGTGACCGTTCTGACAGCGCCCGGAGAAAAGGAACCTCCCGGCATGGATGCACTGAGGGCTCGGGCAGAGGTCCGCTTTGCCAGTGACGAACCCACGCTGCGGGAAACCCTGCCCGGTACCGACGTGATGATGGTGACGGACTTCCGCACGGAAGCACTGGCTGCTGCCTGGCCTTCAGCCGACAAACTGAAGTGGATTCATGCCACCAGTGCCGGTGTTGATGCCCTGATGTTTCCCGATCTGATCAACGGCGATGTCGTTGTGACCAACGCCCGGGGTATCTTCGACCGTACCATTGCCGAATACGTGCTGTGCACCATCCTGATGTTCGCCAAGGACTTCCCTCGCTCGCTGAAGCTTCAGGCTGAGCACAAATGGCAGCACCGGGACACAGAGAGAGCCGCGGGTAAACAGGTGCTGATCGTGGGCGCTGGCTCCATCGGCGGCCAGATTGCCCGCTTGTGCAAGGCCGCCAGCCTGAAGCCCCATGGCATTGCCCGTAAGCCACGCCACGACGACCCGGACTTTATCGCAGTTCATGGCAACGACGACCTGACAGAACAGTTGGGCCTGGCGGACTTTGTGGTGATTGCCGCTCCCCTCACCCCCCAGACCGAAGGCCTGTTCGACGAGAAAGCCTTCCAGGCCATGCGCAAGTCTGCTCGCCTGATCAACATAGGCCGTGGTCCGGTGGTGAAAACCGACGATCTGATCAAAGCACTGAATAACGGTGACATCGCCGGCGCCGCCCTGGATGTGTTTGAGGAAGAGCCCTTGCCCGAGGATCATCCGCTCTGGGACATGGAGAACGTGATCATGACGGCCCACATGTCGGGGGATTTCATCGGCTGGAAACGGGCACTGACCGATCAGTTCCTGGAAAATCTGGACCGGTGGCACAAGGGCGAGGAGCTGTTCAATTTTGTGGACAAGAAGTTGGGGTATGCCAGCAAGTGAGGGCCCCTTTCATGTTGTAGGTCGGATTAGCCGCAGGCGTAATCCGACAAAACCAGACTTCCCTCCATTAAAAAAGCGGAAATCCAAAAACAGGATTTCCGCTTTTTTATCAGTAAAACCTTCAGACCACTCAGCTGCCAGACAACGATGTATCCGAAGGATCAATCTCCATCTGTTGGATCGCAATTACCGCCTGGGTCCGGTTACGAACCCCCAGCTTCCGGAATACCGCTGTAATATGCGCCTTGATGGTGGCCTCTGACACATCCAGATCGTACGCAATCTGTTTGTTCAGAAGCCCCTCGGCCAGCATACCCAGCACCCGGAACTGCTGCGGCGTCAGCGACGCCAGTTTCTCGGAGAAATCCGTCATGTCCGAATGCATACGCTCGATCTTGTCCGCCACGCCTTCCGGCAACCAGACGTCCCCTTCCAGGACCGCCTGAATAGCCTCGGTGATGGTCGGCAACGGCGCGGACTTCGGAATGAAGCCCGACGCCCCGTAGTCGATCGAGCGACGCATGACCTGCATTTCCTCCGATCCTGACACAACCACCACCGGCAGCCCCGGATACTGCCCGCGCATGAACACGAGCCCGGAGAAGCCATGGGCGCCCGGCATGTTCAGATCCAGCAGTACCAGATCCGCATCCGGATGCGACTCTACCGCCGCCTGCAGCGCCTTGATGCTGTCCACTTCCACTGTTCTGGCATCAGGTACCGCCTGACTGACCGCCTGCTTCAAAGCTGCTCGAAACAGCGGGTGATCATCGGCGACGATAATGGTTTGTGTCATTCAACAGATTCCTCACAGGGTCACAGCCTGATCACAGGCAGGCCTTACTTGTTCGCACGACCGCTGATCAGGTCATCCACCACACCCGGGTCCGCCAGCGTGGAGGTATCGCCAAGCTGATCGTGCTCGTTTGATGCAATCTTACGCAAAATCCGACGCATAATCTTGCCAGAACGTGTTTTTGGGAGTCCAGGCGCCCACTGAATGATATCCGGAGATGCAATCGGACCAATTTCCTTGCGCACCCACTGGACCAGTTCTTTCTTGAGCTCGTCTGACGGCTCCTCACCGTGAACCAGGGTCACATAGACATAGATGCCCTGCCCCTTGATCTCATGCGGATAGCCTACCACAGCCGCTTCGGCAACCTTGTCGTGGGCTACCAGGGCACTTTCTACCTCGGCGGTCCCAAGACGGTGACCGGATACGTTCAACACGTCGTCTACACGGCCGGTAATCCAGTAGTAGCCGTCTTCATCACGGCGGGCACCGTCACCAGTGAAGTACATCCCCTTGTAGGTGCTGAAGTAGGTCTGCTTGAAGCGCTCGTGGTCGCCGTAGATGGTACGCATCTGGCCGGGCCAGCTGTCGAGGATAACCAGGTTGCCCTCGGTCTTGCCTTCCAGAATCTTGCCATCGTTATCCACCAGCGCCGGCTTCACACCAAAGAACGGCACTGTGGCGGAGCCAGGCTTCAGATCAATGGCGCCAGGCAGCGGGGAAATCAGGATGCCACCGGTCTCGGTCTGCCACCAGGTGTCCACAATCGGGCACTTGCTGTTGCCGATCACACGATGGTACCACTCCCAGGCTTCCGGGTTGATCGGCTCACCCACTGAACCCAGCAGGCGCAGACTTTCACGGGTAGTGCCGTTCATGCAGGACTCGCCTTCCGCCATCAGGGCGCGGATTGCGGTGGGCGCGGTGTAGAGGATATTCACCTTGTGCTTGTCCACTACCTGGCCCATGCGGGAGGTATCCGGATAGTTAGGCACGCCTTCGAACAGCACAGTGACTGCGCCGTTAGCCAGCGGGCCGTAGAGGATATAGCTGTGACCGGTGACCCAGCCGAAGTCGGCTGTACACCAGTAAACGTCGCCATCGTGATAATCAAACACGTACTGGTGGGTCATTGAGGTGTAGACCATGTAGCCACCGGTGGTATGCAGCACGCCTTTCGGAGCGCCGGTAGAACCGGAGGTGTAGAGCATGAACAACGGATCTTCCGCATTCATGGGCTCCGCCGGGCAGTCGGTAGACGCGCCCTTCATCAGCTCTTCATAGTTCTGGTCACGGCCTTCGTTCCAGGGCACG
This sequence comes from Marinobacter denitrificans, assembly GCF_008795955.1. Classification (GTDB taxonomy): domain Bacteria; phylum Pseudomonadota; class Gammaproteobacteria; order Pseudomonadales; family Oleiphilaceae; genus Marinobacter; species Marinobacter denitrificans. The sequence continues at coordinate 261,009 of NZ_VMHN01000003.1, read as the reverse complement.
TCACCACCCGTGCGCTTGACCACAATCACCTTGTCGACGTCCGCACCGGCTTCATTGTTCAGTGCCGCATCCACGTTTTTCTTCAGCGGGATCTTGCGGCCACCGCGTACACCTTCATCGGCGGTTACCACAAAGCGCGATTTACCATTGGCGATGCGCGCGCCGAGCGCCTCCGGTGAGAACCCACCGAAGACAACAGAGTGAATGGCGCCGATGCGGGCACAGGCGAGCATGGCAACGCCGGTTTCGACAATCATGGGCATGTAGATGGTGACCACGTCGCCTTTCTTGACGCCCTGATCTTTCAGGACATTGGCGAACTTGCAGGTTTCTTCGTACAGTTCGCGATAGGTCACATTACGGGAATCGGCGGGGTCATCACCTTCGAAAATAATCGCCGTCTGGTCACCGCGTTTTTCGAGGTGACGGTCCAGGCAGTTGGCGGCGGCGTTTAGCTGGCCATCCTCGAACCACTTGATGGAGAGGTTGTCGTAGTCGTAAGTGGTGTTCTTTACTTTCGAGAAAGGCTTGATCCAGTCAAGGCGTTTGCCGTGTTCGGCCCAGAAGGTTTCCGGGTCGTCTATTGACTGGCGGTACATCGTTTCGTACTGATCCCGGTTTAGCAGGGCTCGTTTGGCCACGTCCGGGCTTACCGGATAAACCTGTTTATCAGTCATTGTGCTCCCCCTTTAGTTAGAGTCTGTTGTCATTATCGGTTTTGTAATTTAGAGCGTGCGGGCAAAAAAAGCCCTGAAGACGGATACCCATAGTTCAACATGCGTGCCAGTGAACAATGAATTAGACTAACGTCCTAATGCGCCAGCACTTTTAGCCAAAACGACGACTTTACAAGGGGTAAGGCTGGTGTTCAGGAGCCTGCCATAAAGGATAGACCCGCTGGCAGAAACAACAAGTGAAAAGCGGATCCCCGGGAGACAGGGATCCACCATCATGCAGTTTTCAGGCGGCTTTCTTCCGGGGCCGGGCAGCGCGCAGGCTGTACAGTTTGCGTTCATTGAGGGCGTATCGATTGAGACCACCAAGGTGGATCTTGCGCAGGTAAAGCTGCCAGTCAATCTGGCGTGCATCCACCGGGTACAACACCCTGTCCAGTTCTCCCATACGGGAGGCCAGCGCTATCAGCCCGTCATTGCGGAAAATATAATCCGGCGCTGTGTAAAATCCGAAGATAGTTGCCAGTGATCGGGTAGTATCCAGATTTTTCAGAACTTTCAGCTCCCTGTTCTGACCTGCCAGCCTCAGCGCCTTCCCGGCCATGGACAGTGGAAAGCGCATGCCACCCACGACCACATCGAACAGTTTACGATTAACGGCAATAAAAGGCTTGGTGGGTTGGCGATAGAACAACTGCTCGTAGTCGGCATAATTGGACTTCGCCTCGGCCATCAGATGGTCGATAAACTCGCCCAGGGAAATCGGATTGGAACTGCCGCTGCAACACTGATAAATCCTTCGCTGTGGGGGCTCGGTGATTGCTTCAGCCAGGGACAGAATGATGCTGTTGGCCACCAGGTCCACCGGAATGACATCAATGACGCCACTGCGTTTGCCGGGGAACAGGGACACCTTGCCACGGGCATAGGCCAGAATAATGGCGTCGGCAACCTTCACACCCTCTATCCAGCCGGGCGATGGTTCTTCCAGCGCGCTCTCTATGATGGATGGGCGAACGATGGTGAGCGACCGGCCCGCCAGGGCCTTCATCAACAGTTGCTCGCCAAGCCACTTGGTAAAGGTGTAGGTATCACTCCAGCCATAGATATTGGCTTCACGAATCCCCAGGTCGACCAGTTTCTTCTCCAGCATTTTACCGGAATAGCGGGAACGGACATCCGCAATCTTGTCCTGCAGCAGATGCACCAGTTCATCGATTTCATAGTGACCATCATTACTGCGCGGAATGGCATCCCCCGCAGGCTTGATCACGGATTCTGTGACCTGCCCGGAATTTTTCCCGTTTACGTAACAGGTGGATACCTGGATGACTGCCATCTGGCTGTTCAACCGCGCCAGTGCTGCCACGTTCTCCAGGCACAGTGTGTTGATTTTCAGGGCCTTGTCGAGCTCTTCCCGGAAGTTGACACTGGCCGCGGAATTGATAAATGCATCCACCTGGCCGGCAAGGGCCTGGAAACGGTCCGGTGTCAGGCCGAAGCGGGGCTCTGTAACCTCACCGGTAATACAGTGAACGCGGTCTTCGAGAAAATTCTCGAAAGCTTCGTTGTCTTCGTGACGAAGGCGTTCGAATACCGACGAACTGGCGATTTCGTTGTTAAAACGCTCGCGGGCTCCGGGGTGCCGCTTGTTGCCCCGGATTAACAGATGTATACCGCCGATATCCGGTACCGTGCGGATCAGCTTTTCCAGCACCACCTTACCGAGAAACCCGGTAGTACCGGTGATAAGCACGTGTTTGCCACGAAGCTGTTCCAGAACGCCGGACGCTGACGTTCCGGTTTGTAGATGCGGTTTTGCCATGGCGTGAACTCCTTCTCTAAGTCACTGTGCAGCCATTACGTGCAGGTGGTTTCAGGTAAAAAATAACGGTTCCCTGACCACTGCATTTTGCGGGCCACGATTCCGGGAAGTAAGGTCAATGTTTGCACAGACGCCATTACAGTGCGGTGACACACAGCAAAGTTACGCTACAAAAAGCGTAAATAAAATGACGATAAAATAAGGTGATTTCCGGGAAAAAAAGGAGACAGAAAACGGTCAGGATCCATTCCTGTCTTTATCTGCCAGGGACCGTAACAACTGGTCCAGGGAAATATCGGAAGGCTGCTCCCTGAGCGCCCGTACAAGCCTGCTCTGGTCGCCGAAGCTGATACGGTCATAATAGGGTTCACGGTCTTTTCTGGACGCTTCTCTGTGGACACGGCTCTGACCGGAAGAGGGCTTACCTGCCTCCGGGTCAACGCGGCTGGCAATGTGGTGGAGGTGGGTAGCCAGATGGACACGCTGGTCTTTCTCCAGTCGTTCCCAGTCAAGAGAAGCCATACCGGTCTGGATAATTTCGATTGTGTCTGCATCAATTGTGCGCCCCAACAGTGCAAAAAAGCCGTTAAACGCTTCATAACGCAGCAAAGAAGCGTCATTGTTTTCTTCCAGCACCTTGCCTATTTCGGCAATCAGCCGCTTGCACTCCGCAGCGGGATCTGGCGGAGCAACCGGCTCATTGATTTCGGGGGCAGCAGCAGATAATGCAGGTGCAGTGGATACCCGATGCCAATATGCCGCAATTCCGGCCTTTCGCGGGGGGAGCTGGCGCAACCGCACATTAAGCATGTCGCAAAGCGTACGAAACTGGCGACAGGAAGGGTCCGAAGGATGCATCAGCGCCACCGGCCGTTGATTCAGTACCGACTGGCGCAGCGTTTCATCCCGCCAGATCGCCCCCAGGTAATGTAGCTGTATTCCCAGGTGACGTTGAGCCGCGGCCTCCAGGCGCTGATAAACAGACCTGGCCTGGCTCGCGCCCTGGGCCATATTGACCAGCACACTGGGCGTCCTTCGATAACCACGGCGAATCAGCAGTTTGATAAGAGAAAAAGCATCAGTCAGTGAGGCCGGGTCAGGCGTGACCACCAGGCAGGCCAGCTCCGCCGCAGCAATCATGTGCATCCCGGTTTTCTGCAATCCCGAGGCGGTATCCGTGATCACATAATCGTAGTCTTTCTCCAGCCGTGAGAGCGCCCTGAGCACACGCAGACTTTCGTCTGCCGCCATATCCACGCACTGCTCGACACCCGACGCCCCCGGAACAATGTGAAGCCCCCATTCTGCCTCCATAATAACGTCGCGAAGGCTGCACTCACCGGCCATCACATTGGCCAGGGTACGTGTGGGATAGCGCCCCAGCATGATGCTGACATTGGCAAGGTCGGTGTCAGCGTCCAGCAGAAGTACCTTGTGGCCTTCGCGGGCAAGGGTAAGAGAAAGGTTCAGCGCAACAGATGTTTTACCCACACCCCCCTTGCCACCGGTAATCGCCAGTGTTCGGGGTTGGCTCTGATGCTGCCTGGTCGAGAGAGAGTCCGTCATGGGTTCTTGTTTGGCGCCGGGATTTTGTGCACTGGGTCAAAGTGTAACCCGGACAGAGCTCTAACTGTAGCCAAAAACGTGCTATCTGAGCGGGCGAAAATGGATAAATCAGCTACATTTTATCTGTAAAAAGTTTACACACATCACAAGCCGGGTAATACTCTGCCTAAAAAAGGAACAATAACTGTTTAATAAGCGCGGCTTATTGTCTAAGCTCAGATCCCATGTTTTTTTCATGAACAAACTGTCAGAAACTGACGACTAATTCGGTATCGAATACAGGCAGGCTTATGCAGATTGCCCCTGACATACAGTTACCAAGTCTCCCGGAGGTCACCCTCAGGGCGCTGGAAGCCTGTCATCAGGATGAGAATTATCGCAGGATCAGTGACATTGTGTCGGCAGACACCGCACTGGTGTCACGGGTACTTGCCCTTGCCAATTCAGCCCTGTACGGCCCGGTTGCGGAAATCCGCTCAATAGACCAGGCCCTGCTCCGGCTCGGAACACGCCGCTTTCACACCCTGGTGCTGACCGCCGCCCTGCGACAGATTCTGTATGAGCTGGGGGCCGACCAATGGCAGCAACTCAGGGATTTCTGGCGACATTCCCTCACCACCGCCCTGACGGCCCGGGCACTGGCCACGCTGACGCGCTACCCCGAGCCCGACCAGGCCTTCATGCTGGGCATGCTTCATAACGTGGGTGAACTGATTGCCCTCAAGACGCCAGCTGGAGATACACAACAGTATTATTTTGACCACCAGGCGGACATCGCTGCAGCGCTTGTCAGTTCCTGGGGGCTTGGCTCCATGGCCGCCGACGCCATGCGTTACCAGCAGGCCATGCCAACGGAGATTCGCGATGCCGGCCATCTGGTCAAACTGATCAGCCTTGCCACACGGCTTGCTCAGTCCGACGCAGCCGGTATTGCCGCCGCCGGTACCATATTCGGGCTTAACGAAGAACTGACACGGGAAATCAACCGGCGTATTGACCAGGAAGTCACTGGCGTGGCCGAATCCCTCGGAATACCGCTGTCTGAGGAATACGATGCCAGCCATTCCAACCGCAAGCTCAAACACACAATACTCAAACAGGCTATGGCCAATCAGGCGCTGGGCCTGTCGCCGCTGGGAGGAAGTGCGCAGGAGTATCTGGCCGCAACCGTCAACAGCCTGACGCTGATCACTGGCCTGCCGGCTCTGTATTTCGGTCAGACAGGGGATGGCCTGACCCTGCTGTCTGCCAGCACCGGCGACGCCCCCGATCTCACGGTGGCCAGCGGTCCAGCCACGAGTGTTCTCACTGAAGCTTTCACCAGCGGGACTGCCCTTTGCCTGGGCGACCGTGCGCCAACGGTGCTTGACCGACAACTGTTATCGTTACTGAAAACCCCTTCGCTGGTTGCCATCCCCGTGGCTGGTGACGAGCAGTGCGGCGGGGTGTTTGCTGTAGGGACCGATAACAACAACTCAGGGCAAACAGAAGAGTTGGGAAGACTGTTCAGCGCGAAACTCTCACAAGCTGTTACCAGCATGCTTTCTCAGCGGGGCGAGAGCCGGGAGAATATCGACGTCGAACTGGCCCGGGACGCTATCCGGCGGCAGGTTCACGAGGTCAGCAACCCGCTAACCATTATACGGCAGTATATTTATCAGCTGAGAAACCGGCTCGACGATGACGAAGTTCAGGAAGAGCTGGATGTTATCCGGGACGAACTCGATCGGGCTGGCGATCTTCTGCTACAGATCAGTCGCACTCCGGGCTATGACTCCCCCGAAGCCCCCGGAGTCTGTAACCTTAATGACGAACTGAGAACACTGCGTGACCTGTTGGAAGACAGCCTTTTCAGCGGCGACGAAAAGACATTGACGCTGGATCTTTGCGAGGAACCAACCGACGTTTCGGTCCCCCGTGCAGTGATCCGGCAAGTGGTGATCAACCTGGTCCGCAATGCTGCGGAGAGCCTGTCCGAGGGTGGCGATGTCTCCATCCACACACTGGCTCCGTTCTGGCAAGGCGGAAAAACCTGGGTTGAACTGGAGATAGCGGATACTGGCAAAGGAATTCCTGCCGACATCCGCACACACCTGTTTTCTCCGGTTCGATCCACGAAAGGCAAGGGCCACAGCGGACTCGGCCTGAGCGTAGTAAAACAACTCATTGATGACATGGAGGGCATCATTAATTGCCGCACAGGGCGTGGAGGGACGGCATTCCGGATACTGTTCCCCTCGGCGGCAAATAACAAAAACGATGATGAATGACGAAAAGCGACGGGCGTAAACAATGAAACCTTCGAGCACCGAATGGACCTCCGACAGCGGCGCAAAGCCACGTATTCTCGTTGTCGATGACGACCCGAGGCTGCTAGCTGGCCTCGCATCACTGCTCAAAGGCAGGGGCTATGACGTCACCGAGGCGGAAGGCGGCCGTATGGCTTACCGCATTCTTGAGACCCACTCGTTCGATCTGGCGATGCTGGACCTTCGCATGCCCGACGTGGACGGTTTTGATGTCATGGAGCGGCTGGCCTCAGAACAGCCAGACTGCGGCGTCGTGGTGGTCAGCGGGGAAAGCTCATTCAGCTCTGTCAGCCGGGCCCTGCGCAGAGGCGCACTGGACTATATCCGCAAGCCGTTCGACCCGGAAGAGCTGCTGACAACGGTAAATGGAGTCCTCGGCAAGCGCTCGCTGATTCGCGCCCACGAACACATACGCATGCGCCTGGAGAAGTCGGAAGAACTTCACCGATACATTGTCAACAGTTCGCCGGACATCGTATTCATGCTCGATGGTGACGGCCATTTCTGCTTTGTGAACAGCAAAATCGAAAGTCTGCTGGGCTACCAGCCGGCTGAGCTCTGTGGCCGGCACTTCCGCCACATACTGGACGATCGGGACATAGCCCGCGGCACCTATGCCCTCAAAGGCCCCAATATTTCGGCCGACAACCCCCGCACCCTTGAAGTCAGGCTGAAAACCCGGGGCAGCCGCAAAGCTAACCGGCACTTCGAAATCACGGCCTTTCCCATCGATCCTGAAACCTGGCCCCACTCCAACGATGAAGAGGGCAAGCATGGCACACGGGAAGCCCGTTACTACGGTACAGCCCGGGATGTTACCGAGCGCAAGGAAGCGGAAGCTTTTATCAACTTCCAGGCCTATCATGACCTGCTTACCCGCCTGCCGAACCGTGCCCTGTTCAAGGATCGTCTTGACCTGGCGATTACCCATGCCCGCCGTAGTGAGCAGAAACTGGCGGTGATGTTCCTTGATCTCGACCGCTTCAAGGTCATTAACGACACCCTGGGCCATGCCATGGGCGACCGATTGCTGCAGGCGGTAACCCAGAGACTGGAGCGCTGCCTCCGGAAGGGTGACACCCTATCCCGCTTTGGCGGGGATGAATTCACCCTGCTGCTACCATCGATCCACAGCCATGAAGATGCCCGGCAGATCTCCAAAAAACTGATCAAGGCCCTGCGAGCGCCATTCCAGCTGGGTGATCACGAAGTTTTTGTCGGTGTGAGTATCGGTATTGCAATATATCCGGAAGCCGGCGAATCGATGGACCACCTGATCCAGAATGCCGACATCGCCATGTATCATGTCAAAGCCCGAGGTAAGGACGGCTATCGTTTCTACTCCGAGAGCATGAGCATCGACACCGCCAACCGCCTGAACCTGGAACGGGACCTCAGACTGGCGCTGGAGAGAGACGAGCTGAGGGTGTTCTACCAGCCCCAGGTTTGCTCTACCAGTAACCGGATAGTGGGGCTGGAGGCGCTTGTACGCTGGCAACACCCGGAACGTGGCTTGCTCTACCCAAGGGACTTCCTGCCCCTGGCGGAAGAAACCAAACTCATTGCAAAACTCAGCGAGTGCGTACTGGACCGGGCCTGCCGGGATGTGGGGCGATGGATCCGTGATGGTCACAGTGACCTGCGCCTGGCGGTCAACCTGTCACCGGTTCAGGTGGAACACCCAAGGTTTGTAGAAACCCTGATGGATCAGATCCATGCCCATGGGTTTCCACCGCAAAACCTGGAAATCGAAATCACTGAAAACGTGATCATGAACGATCTCGAGCAGATCAGTCAGAAACTCCGCGAACTGGCCGGGTTAGGTGTCAGGATTGCCATTGATGATTTTGGCACCGGCTACTCCTCTCTGAACTACATTCATCGCCTGCCCATTCATACCCTGAAGGTGGATCAGTCTTTCGTCAGGGCCATTCGCAGTGGCGAGGACGGCGCCTGCATCGTCAATGCGATCGTCGCCATGGCCCACGGTCTGAAACTGGAAATTGTGGCTGAAGGCGTGGAAACCGACGAACAACTGGCCTACCTCAAAAGCCTGGGCTGCCACCAGGTGCAGGGCTTCTTCTACGGCCCGGCACGACCAGCGGATGTCATCGAGAAAACCCTGGGCCACCTGCCTGCCCGCGCTGTAGCATTCTGACACGTCGCAGAAACCGATACTCTATTGTCGGACACTCGGATCTAAAATGTTGATCTGGTTTGCAAAGTGTTGCTGTTCGTTACTTTATGTATCCGGAAATGCGCATTACTGCACATAATTCCCCCATTGGCTTCTCTAAGCTCAAATCCATCAGGCGCTTCTATCGAATTCACCAGCCGGTGAAACAACCATTACAAGAACGATGGAAGCCTTCACTGGATATGGACAGGCAGAAGTCATCATGCACGATAAATACAAATACATTGGTCCGGTCTACGATTTTCTGAGCAACCTCTACAGCGGCAAGAATATCCACCGCTGCAAAACCGCCATGCTTGATGTGGAAACCGTGCAGCCCGGGGCACGCATACTGTTTGCCGGTGTGGGCCACGGTCGCGACGCCATTCGTGCAGCTGAGCTGGGCGCCGATGTCACCGTGGTAGACCTGTCAGAAACCATGCTACGCAAGTTCGGGGAAGCCCAGGAAAAGGAGGCCCCCCACCTCACCATCCGCCGCATCCACAGCGACATCATGAAAGTGGAAGAATACGAGCAATACGACATGGTGGTGGCCAACTTCTTCCTCAACGTGTTTGACGAAGACATGATGGTGCGGGTTCTGGAGCACCTGATCCGCCTGGGCAAAGCAGACGCCAAGGTTGTAGTAGGAGACTTCTGCTATCCCACCGGTAACCTTGTCGCCCGTCTGTTCAAGAAGATGTACTGGTACATGGCCGTTTTTATCTTCTGGCTGTTCGCCAACAACGCTTTCCACAAGATCTACAACTACCCCGAGCACATGCAGCGCCTGGGCCTGCAGGTTACCGAGAAGAAGCACTTCAAGCTGCTGAACATGAATTGCTACTGGTCGATCCTGGGACAAAAACAGGCGTAACAAACGGGGGAGCAACATCATGGCAGACCAGATTCTTTCGCTCGAAGGCGTTCAGTCACTCGATGAAGGCGTTTTCAGCTTTCCGGAACGTATCAATTACCTGAAAAAGTACGGCACCCACTCCCAGTCGTTCTCGACGTTGCAGCCGGGCATGCAGTATTTTGATGTACCCGGCGTGGGCTATCTGGCCTACATGCGCAAGTGGGGCGGCACCTTTGTTCTGTCTGATCCGGTCACCGCCCCGGAGCACTTTGAGGTCATACTGGAAAAGTTCCATCAACGCTTCCCCAACGCCTGCTATATCCAGGTCTCAAAACCCGTGGTGGATTACCTCTATCGCCGGTTCGGCCTCTACGGCACCCAGTTTGGCAGCGAGTCCCGCATCAACCTGAAAAGCTGGTCGCTGACCGGCAAGAAGAAGCAGATTCTGCGCACCGCCCTGAACCAGGCTGAGAAAAACGGTATTACCGTCAAGGAGCGTTTCAGCGACGACCATACCCGGGAAATTTCCGACGCCTGGATTCGCACGCGCAAGTGCAAGAGCAAGGAAATCCGCTTCCTGATTCGCCCCATGGAGATGGAGTATCGGGAAAACGAACGCCACTTCTATGCTTACCAGGATGGCAAGGCGGTGGGCTTTATCTACTTTGACCCCATTTACCGCAATAACGAAATCATCAGCTACGTACCCAATATTTCCAGGGCAAATGCCGATTTCCGCCAGGGGATATTCTACACTCTGATGGCTCACGCCATGGACGTGTTCAAGGCCGAGGGTGTGCCCTATCTGGATCTGGGGCTGATTCCACTGTCACTGGACCAGGCCACCGAGCACCAGGAAAGCCGCCTGCTCAAGCGCATCATGCACGGCCTGTATGAGAAGGGTAATTTTCTCTACAACTTCAAGGGGCTGGAATTCACCAAGTCGCGTTTCAGGGGCGATAATTTCAAAACCTATTGTTGCCACCGCCGCGCTTTGCCGGCGCTGGAATTCCTGGCAATGTTCAAACTGACCCGGCTGCTGTAGCGGTACTGAGTGCTGCCGGCCATCGTCCCCGGATTTCTACGCTACTCAGGTTCAACGGCCCCAGAAACGCTTCCAGCCCTCTGGGCGCCGCCCCGGTAAACAGGGCAGCATCAACAGGCCTGTCATCTAACGGGCCCTGCAGAGCCCCGGCCTGGTGCCCCTGCTGCTCGAGCAGCCAGGTGGCGCGACGGGCAACGGCGTCACCGGAATCCACCCAGTATTTCACATCGGGCAGCTGCGCTTTTAACACGTCAGCAATCAGGGGGTAATGGGTGCAGCCCAGCACCACCGTATCCACACCCGCGTCGCGAAATGGCTGTAGCGCGCTGTATAACAAATCCTCCGGCACCGGCACACCCGTTACAAGACGCTCAATCCAGTAAACCAGATCCGGATGCCCGAGGCGCTCAACGGTGCAGCCATCGGCAAATTCGCTGATCAGGTCCAGCAGGTACGGGCGGCGCACGGTCGCTGGCGTTGCCAGCACACCAATACGGCGGTTCACCGTCAACGCTACGGCAGGTTTGATGGCCGGCACAACACCTATGACCGGCGTGGATGTCATTGCCCGCAAATGTGGAAGCACCACTGTACTGGCGGTATTACAGGCGACGACGATGACATCACAGGGATACTCATCTATCGCAGCGGCAATCAGCGCCTGGCTGCGCTCAATCACCACCGATTCGGGCTGGTTGCCATAGGGGAAGCCTGCGTTATCAGCTAGGTATACCAACCGGACTGCCGGCAACTGGTTGTGGATGCAGGCAGCAATGCTCAGTCCGCCAACACCGGAATCAAAAACCAGCACCCTGGGGGTAGTCACGGTTGCGCCCCTTTTCCCGTGATTTCTTCCGCCATGGCGTGAATCAAGCGACCAGCTATGGTGGTCAACGGCGACACCGGAGGCATTTCCCCCGGCCGGTACCAGTCGGCCTCGGCGATTTCGTCTTCCTGCAAAACCAGATCACCACCGGCGTAGTCCGCAAAGAAACCGAGCATCAACTGATGGGGAAACGGCCACGGCTGGGAAGCCTGGTAACGGACGCCGCTGACATCCAGCCCTGTTTCCTCTTTGACCTCCCGCGTAACGGCTTCTTCAATACTCTCGCCGGGCTCCACAAACCCTGCAATCAGGCTGAAAAAGCGGCGCTTTACCCGTGAGGAACGGGCCAGGAGCATATGATCGCCGCGGCGGATAACCACAATGACGCACGGCGCCAGGCGCGGATACCAGGGAATACCACACGCCTCGCACCACTTCGCACGCTCCAGGGGGTGCAGGCCCGTGGTCCCGCCACAGCGGCCACAAAACCGGTGGTCCAGCCACCAGTGGTGAACCTGGAAAGCGGTACCCAGCATAGCTGCCGGTGCGTCCTCCATCATCAAAAGTGCATCTCTGAGCGGTACCGGCTCGGAGCTGCCGGGAAGCGTATCGGCTTCGGCCACGTACACCGGCTGATCATCCAGTTGCCCCACATAAACCGGGCTCGTCCCGGTATCGGTATACGGTGACACCGTCTGCCACTGGCTCAACCACCCGGTATCCGGCTTGAGCACCGAGTCACCGGCAATGGCCAACACCAGATCCTTCTCGCCTGGGGCTCTTGTCGACCAACCGGGTGTCCATATCGCCATAATCCGGATCCTGCAGCTACCATGAAGTATGAACTGGAAATGTATCACACCGGCACAACGCAACTGAACGACATCATGTCTTTCGGCACCGTACGCAACCAAGTAAACTTAGCGCCTGATTTTGTGAACCGGAGTGACCATTTATGCGTGTTTTCCTGGGCCTTCGCAGCCTGATCCTGACCCTTTTTCGCAAGATCCTGTTTTTGTGGGTCCGGACGGATGTAAGCGGCAACAGCGCCGAAGCCCTGGGGCTAGATCCGGAAAAACCGGTTTGCTATGTGTTGCAGTACAGCTCACTGTCCAGCCGCCTGGTACTGGAACAGGAAGTGCTGAGCGCCGGCCTGCCAGGCGCGTCCTCCTCACTGCCAGTGAAGAACGGGCCAAACCATTCCTTTTTCTTCCTGTACCGTAGAATTGGCGGCCTGTTCCGACGGCGCAGGACACCCATCCCCACCAACCAGTTCCGGGCGCTGGTTCGCCATGGCCTGGAACATCCGGAAGAGGACGTGCAGATTGTACCGGTTTCCCTGTTCTGGGGCCGCTCCCCCGACAAGGAGAAATCCGTCGTCAAACTCGTGCTTTCAGACACGTGGTCTGTGGCGGGTCGGTTGCAGAAGTTCCTGATCATTCTGGTGCACGGTCGCAGCACCTATGTGCAGTTCAATCAGCCGTTATCACTGAAGCAGGTCATCGACGAATACCGTCACAGTGAGGATCGGGCCAATCGCAAACTGGCACGTATTCTACGCACTCATTTCCGCCGCGTACGCCAGGCTGTCCTGGGCCCGGACCTGTCCCATCGCCGGACCCTGGTCGGCGGACTGGTACGCACCCAGTCAGTTAAGGAAGCCATCCGCGAAACCGCCCGCAAGGACGACATCCCTCCGGAAAAGGTCCGCGCCAAGGCCTATAAGTACGCGGACGAAATTGCCGCAAACATGTCGGTTGTTACCATCCGGGTCCTGGAAGTGGTGCTATCCCGCCTGTGGAACCGCATTTACAACGGCATTGCCATCAACAACATCCAGGTAGCGAAGGAAGTAGCCCAGGACAACGCTGTGGTCTATGTTCCCTGCCACCGTTCCCATATTGACTACCTGCTGCTGTCCTATGTGCTCTACAAAAACGGTCTGATGCCTCCGCACATTGCCGCGGGCATCAACCTCAACATGCCCCTTGTCGGCCCCATCCTGCGCCGTGGCGGTGCCTTTTTCATGCGCCGGAGCTTTCGTGACAACCCGCTTTACGCCACAGTTTTCAACGAATACATGCACGTAATGTTTTCCCGGGGCTACTCCGTCGAGTACTTTGTCGAGGGCGGACGCAGCCGTACCGGGAGGATGCTGCAACCACGCCCCGGGATGCTGTCCATGACCGTGCGCAGTTTCCTGCGGGACCACCGCAAGCCCATCGTGTTTGTGCCGGTTTACATCGGCTACGAAAAGGTGATGGAAGGCCGGTCCTACCTGGGGGAACTGCGGGGCAAGAAAAAACAGAAGGAAAGCGTGTTCGCGCTGGCCAAGACTGTCCGCAAGCTGAGAAACTCTTTCGGTCGGGTGTCGCTGAATTTCGGAGACGCCATCCACCTTTCGGATGTGCTGGACGAAATCGAGCCCAGCTGGCGCGAAGAAGCCTACAACTCCGAGTACCGGCCAAAGTGGCTGAACCATGCCGTGTCTGACCTGGCAACCCGTGTTGCTTCCAATATCAATGCCGCTGTTGCCGTTAATCCCATCGGCATTACCGCCACTGCCCTGCTGGGCACCGAGCGCCTGGCTATGGATGAAGGCCAGTTGATCCGCCTGATGGATCAGTATGCAGACCTGCTGAAAGCCTTCCCATACGCGGAAACGGTCACCCTGCCGGAAGGCAGTGGCAGGGACTGGGTGGCTTACTGTGAAAATATGGGACTGGTTACCCGCCAGCCCCAGAAGCTCGGCGACATCATCGCGCTGGAGGGCAGCAACGCCATATTAATGACCTATTATCGCAACAACATACAACATCTGTTCGCCCTGCCATCGCTGATCGCCAGCCTGTTCGAGAACAAGCAATCGCTGCGCAGGGAAAAGATCGAGTTCCTTGCCGGTGTTGCCTACCCCTACCTGAAATCGGAGCTGTTCCTGAGATATCATCCGGACGACATCGCCAATGTGGTCAATCAGTGGATTGATGTGTTGGTGGCCAGAGGCTTGCTTTTCGAGGAGGCAGACGACCGGATCAGCCGTCCTGAAGAGGGCACCGACGCCATGCTTCGTTTAAGGATACTGTCCCGGTTCATTATTCAGACCCTGGAACGCTACCATATCGCTATCGGAATACTGCGCAAGTACGGTTCTGGCAAGATCACTGCCACCGAATTGGAAGAGCAAAGCACCCTGCTGGCCGAGCGCATGTCTATACTGTTTGGCCTCAATGCCCCGGAATTTTTTGACAAGACCCTGTTCCGGAGCTTTATTGCCAACATGCAGCAGAATGGCGTTATCACCACCGACGAAAACGGCCTGCTGTGCTACAGCGAAGGCCTTGATGAGGTTGCAGAAGATGCCCGCCTGGTACTGAGCGTGGAAAAACGCCAGGCCATTCAGCAGGTGACCATGCTCGGGGCCTGAGTGCCCCGATTCTGATGATTTTGTCAGCTGCTGGGCAGTGCCTTGATGGAATAGATATCGTAGCGGCTGCTTTTACCCTCGATACGGGTAGTTGGCTCCGGCCCGTCGACCGGATCAGCCTTGCGGGGACGCTTGATCACCACCCGATAGGTTGCCACTGCCAACGCTGCGGCCAGCAACTCGGCTGAATCGTCATCGTCCCCGACCACTGTGCGGAATACCTGCATTTCCTTTTTCACCAAGGCTGACTTGTCACGGTGAGGAAACATCGGGTCCAGATAGATAACATCCGCAGCCCCGTTTTCCGCCTTGTGCAGCCACTCGATACTGTTTCCAGGCTGCAACAACATACGCGCAGCCAGCGGCGCACTCTGCTCATTCAGAGCGGCTCTGGCGAGGCCGTCACTGAGCAACGCGTGTACTATAGGTGAGCGCTCAAAAAGCGTGACCTGGCAGCCCAGGGATGCCAGCACAAACGCATCCTGCCCGAGGCCTGCGGTGGCATCCAGGACATGCAGCGGTTTCCGTGTTTTCTGCAAGCCCACCGCCTTGGCAATCAACTGGCCGGTGCCACCGCCATGCTCCCGGCGGTATCCCGCCTTACCGGTAACAAACTCGGCCCTGACCGGGCCCGGGGCGCCCTTGCCGGTAACCTGCAGGCCGAGGCCATGTTCATCGGAGAACAGTAATACCGGATACTCCCGGATATCACGGGGGCGCACCGTGCCCAGAAAAGGCAACGATAGCTGCCCGGCCAGTGATCGGGCGGCAAGACCATCACCCAGAGGGCTGCAGGCAACGGCAAGTCCAGGAGCGTGGTTTCGGGAAGACATCAAACCAGAATATCGATGCCGGCCAGGCTATTATCGGAGGCATCACCGCGCGCGGCTACATCGGCAAACGTGGACAAGGCTCTTGAGGTATTCAGGGGCATCTCATCGGCGCGAAACCGCTCCAGCCTGACATCTTCTGCCGCCTGGCGCGCTTCAATACGCCGCTCCAGAGACTCTGCAGAAGGTATGGGCCGTAGATCGGCATTACGGGAAGGGGTGTCGGACAGGTCCCGGCGAACGGCATCGCTGTTGCTCTCCGGTGCAGTTGCAGGCGCACGGGCAACGTCACTGCGCTCCCTGACCGGGCTGTTATTGCCGGACTGGAAAGGAAGACCGCTGTTTGGATTTACACCACCAATCATTTCAGGCACACCGATTCTGGTTACAACTGAATCCGGATTATGGAAGATTTATCCCGGTTTTAAAAGCTGGCTGTTCACAATTTGCTCTACCCTCTTCAACCGACCTCAACCACTACTTGCCACAGCATGACCTACCACAGCATGACAATCAGCAACAAACCAAGAACCAGCCGGTAGATGACAAAAGGCATGAGGCCAAGCTGCTCCAGAAACTTCAGGAACAGATGTATACAGATCACCGCGCTGACAAACGACAGCGCAGCGCCCAATGCAATGGCCGCCCAATCGGTTGCTCCACCCTGCTCCACCAGCTCGAGTGTTTTCAGCAGGCCAGCGGCGAGGATCAAAGGGATAGAGAGCAGGAACGAAAAGCGTGCCGCGGCATCCCGGCCAAAGCCCAGAAATAAGGCCGCGGTGATAGTAATCCCGGAACGGGAGGTGCCAGGAATCAACGCCAGTGCCTGGGCCAACCCGATAATCACTGCGTCTTTCATGGTCAGGGAAGGCAGCTCCCGGGCACGGCGCCCTACGGCATCCGACCACCAGAGCACAAGGCCAAAACCGATGGTGGAGGCGGCAATCACCAGTCCCGAACGCAGGGAAGACTCGATAAAATCATTGAGCAACAGCCCTGCCAGACCAGCCGGAATGGTGCCCGCGATGACCGCCCAGGCAAGCCCACTGTCCTGCCCCACCCGACCACGGGCCGTATCTCCGGCCCAGGCAACGCTAAGCCGGACAACTTCCGTGCGAAAATACCACACCACCGCTGCCAGGGTGCCCACGTGCACTGCCACATCAAAGGCCAGGCCCTGGTCTGGCCAGCCCAGGATCTGTGACGGCAGAATCAGATGGGCGGAGCTGCTGATCGGAAGAAATTCCGTCAGTCCCTGAATAATGGCCAATACAATAATGTGCCACAGTTCCATGGGCAGTGTTTCCGTATGGTAGCAAGGAGGTTGTCAGCGGCCCGGGAGTTTCTTCCAGGCCACTTCATCACGAATATAGACGGGTTGGGCCTGAGCGGCAGCCACACCCCTTCCTTCTTGAAACGCATGCGCCGCTAATTCAGCCACTCGGGACGCTCTGGGAACCAGCGTGGCGTCGACTTCCTTCATGGCTCCGGTAACATCGTCCGGAAAGTCGTCCCTCAAGCCCCAACCCTGGCCCACACCAAACCAGCAGCGCACACCGGGTACCAGAGCAACCGATTCCGGGGCACTCACCTGTTCGTCACCAAGCAGCTCTGGACGGCCAGCCTGGCACACATAGCACGCCCAGTAGACTTCGCCCATGCGGGCATCAAACGCCACAGCGATGCCGTCGCCTTCAGAGAGTGAGAAACGGGCAATAGCATCGGCCGCCACGGCCGCCAGCGACGACACCGGAACCACGGGTACATCCAGGCCATAGGCCAGGCCCTGTACCACCCCGGTAGCGATTCGAAGACCGGTAAAAGACCCCGGACCACAGGCGAAGGCCAGTGCGTCAAGCTCAGCCGGCACCAGCCCCTGCTCGGCAAGAAGCTCACGAACCATGGGCATCAGCAGGCGGGTATGCCCCCGCGGTGCAAGTTCAAAGCGCTCCGTCACGCTGCCGTCTGCCAGCAGGGCTGCTGAGCAGCCCTCCGACGAGGTATCCAGTGCCAGTAGTTTCACGCGGTTACTTCAGTTGGGTAAGAATCTGGTCGCGGATGTCATCCAGACCGCCCACTCCCTCAACCCGTACGTATTTGGGGGCCGCAGCCGGGTCTTTCTTCGCCCAGTCCTGGTAATAGTTGACCAGCGGTGCCGTCTGCTCATGGTAGATTTTCAGGCGCTTGCGGACCGTGTCTTCCTGGTCATCGGCGCGCTGAACGAGAGACTCACCCGTTTCGTCATCCTTGCCTTCGATTTTGGGAGGATCATATTTCACGTGGTAGATTCGGCCACTGCCCTCGTGCACACGACGGCCGGACAAACGGCTCACAATCTCCTCGTCGTCAACAGCAATCTCGACCACGTAGTCTATTTCAATACCCTGATCTTTCAGGGCTTCAGCCTGGGGAATGGTGCGTGGAAAGCCATCGAGCAGGAAGCCATTCTTGCAGTCCGGCTGCTTTACCCGCTCTTCGATCAGCGCAATGATGATGTCATCAGACACCAGACCACCAGAGGCCATCACTTCCTTGACCTGCTTACCAAGCTCCGACTCGGCCTTGACCGCTGCACGCAGCATGTCACCGGTGGAAATCTGGGGAATGCCAAACCGCTCGGTTATGAACTGGGCCTGAGTCCCCTTACCTGCGCCTGGTGCGCCTAACATGATGATTCTCATAACGCTGTGCTCCCGTTGTAGTCATTATCATTTGAAAAGCTGTGGCAAAACCCCGCGGCTTTGCGACAGCCTCTCGCCGGTCATGGCCCGCTGGGCCACGCCGAAGAAGGCGCATTATACGAACTCAGCCACTTCAGAGAAAGTGGACCTCCGTAGCATGCACCAAAAGGTTACATCAGGGTGTATTGTGCAGTCGTTCGGGGGTCAGGATGACAGGGAAAGTGCCAGTGCGTCCAGATCTCCGGAAACCTTGTCGATTTCCTCACTGAGGTTGGCGATATCGCTGTCTGAAAGCCCCAGCGGCGCTGCCAGGGCCGTCAGGTCATCCGGGTTGAACTCGTCACCAATGCCCTTCTCCTTGAGCAACCCGTTGGCAAGCTGAACCATGAGCACATAGTTTTCATGCTCTCCCTGATACCCCTGGTGTTGATGCATGCCGGCTGCCTTGACCACCGGGTCAGGCAATTCCCACAAGCGGTGGAGAATTCCGCCAATGGCACCGTGACCAACGGCCAGCATCTGCTGGCTGTCATCAGCACCGAATACCTGCTGCTCCAGCGAATGCATGCTGGCTTCCGGGTTGGCTTCACGAAGAGTGTTGAGCTCGCTGAATTCCTGCGGGAACAGATGTCCGATCAGCAACAGGCCGAAGTTGTGTAGCAAACCACAAAGATAGGCCAGCCCCTTGTCAGCACTACACCTGGGCGCCATGCGCTGGCACAGGAAGGCGCAGTAGAGGGAATGCCGCCAGAACTGATCCATCCCCAGCATGCCCTGGCGGGGCACTTCGAAAGCGCGGACGGAGGCGATGCCAAGGGCAATGTGAGCAACACGATCGAAACCAAGAACGCGGGTAACCGCTTCCTGAACGGAATTGATCTGGCCAGGGTAATTAAAGAGTGCTGAGCGGGCATAACGCATAATCTGCGCCGTAAGGCTGGGGTCGAATTCAATCAGCTCCGCCAGCTCACGGGCCGTAGCCTCGGTGTTGGCCGTGAGCCTGAGAATGCGTAACGCCAATGCCGGCATGGGCGGCAGGCGATAAAGCTTCTGGAGTTTGTCGGCTACTTCTTCAAGTGTCAGGGCCTCGCGCTCTCCGTTGTTCTGACCACGGATAACCAGGTGCCCCGGTGTTGCATCAGCCAATGCCCTGGCGAGGGAAGTACGGTCCAGCTCCAGCAGCGTGTTGTCGGTGCCACAACACATCAGGGAACGCGAGAAATCCAGCACATCCTGGTCGACCAGCACAGGTATATCGTAGGCCGCCCCTACCGGTGGCTGAAAGCCCGGGTCGCAGTCGGCAAACAGGCGCGCCGACTGGCGAGCGGTCAGTGGCTGGAGCCGCCGGCCTGTGAGCTTGTGGACCAGATCCATGTCCAGGCTGGTGTTATAGCCGTGAACGGCCATGATTACGCCATTGATATCAATCAGCGGCGTCGCCCGGACAAATTCGTCCTGAGGACGGCCGGAGGCCATCACCGCTGCATCAAAGTTAAGCACCTGATCAATTGCCAGTTCCCGGTAGGCGATTCCATTGCGAGCCAGAAAACCTTCCAGTCTTGCCGCTAACGCCACGGCTTTACTCCTGTGTTCTGTTTGATTATCCGGTGTTTCGCATGCCTGCCGAGATGCCCGCCATGGTGACTTTAAGGGCGCGCTCTACCATATCGGGCACTTCGCCCTTGCCTTCACTTTCGCGGTCGCGCTTCAACAGCTCTGCCTGTAGGTAGTGTAGCGGATCAGTATACGGATTACGTACACGCATGGAATGGGCAAACACCGGTTCCTGCTCCAGCAGTGTCTCCTGCTCCTTGAGTTCCAGCAGATGGCGAATGCATCCCTGCAGGCGTTCCCGCAGGTTTTTGCCCAGTTCCAGTAACGCGGGATCGTCTACCAGGGTCTTTTCGTAGTAGCTGGCAATTCGCAGGTCGGACTTCGCCAGTACCATCTCCAGCATATCCACGTAGGTTTTGAAGAACGGCCATTTCTGCATCATTTCCCGCAGGACCGGCACCCGGTCATTGCGGAAAGCTTCTTCCAGGGCCACGTCACTGCCCAGCCAACTGGGCAGCATCAAGCGCATCTGAGTCCAGGCGAAGATCCAGGGAATGGCCCGAAGGCTTTCCACACCGCCGCCGGGTTTGCGCCTTGCCGGGCGGCTGCCCAGAGCGAGCTTGCCAAGAGCCTGTTCGGGCGTGACCTGGCGAAAATAGGGCACAAACTCCGGGTTATCACGGACGACATCGCGGTAGGCCTTCAGTGACCGCTCCGTCAACCAGTCCATAACTTCACGCCATTCCGGCTCCGGCCCAGGGGGCGGGGCCAGGGTCGCTTCCACCACGGCGGTGGTGTAGAGCGTCAGGCTCTGCTCCGCCAACCGGGGCAGGCCGAATTTGAAGCGGATCATCTCGCCCTGTTCGGTGATCCGGAAGCTGCCGTTAACGGACCCCGGGGGCTGGGACAGTATCGCCCGATTGGCAGGGCCACCACCTCGGCCCACGGTACCGCCGCGACCATGGAACAGGGTCAGGTGAACGCCGTGTTCACTGGCAACTTCCGTCAGCTGTTCCTGGGCCTGGTACTGAGCCCAGGCCGCCATCATCTGGCCGGCATCCTTGGACGAGTCCGAGTAGCCGATCATCACTTCCTGGCGGCCCTCGCAATACTCCCGGTACCAATCCACATTGTAGAGGGCTGCCATGCTGTCGGGTGCGCCCCGCAGATCATCAAGAGTCTCGAACAACGGCACTACCCGCATGCGATTTTCCATGCCGGCTTCCCGCAGCAGCAAAATCACACTCAATACGTCGGAGGGCTTGCTGGCCATGGAAATAACGTAGGAGCCCAGGGCTTCCGGTGTCTGTTGCGCCACCACTTCACAGGTCGCCAGCACTTCGCCGACTTCCTCCGAAGGTTGCCAGTGCCTCGGTACCAGGGGGCGCCGGCCCTTGAGCTCACGCACCAGAAATTCCTGGCGCTCCTGCTCGGACCACGACAGGTAATCGCCCATCCCGAGGTAGTCCACCATTTCTGCAACAGCTGCGGCATGGCGGGAAGCTTCCTGACGAATATCCAGGCGAATCAGCGGAAGACCAAAGGTGTGTGCCCGGCGAATGGTATCCAACAGCGGGCCGTTGGCGATGGTTTCCAGGCCGCATTCAACCAGTGAGCGATAACACAGCTCCAGTGGGCCAGTAAAATCCTCGTTGGCAAACAGGATATCCGTCGCGTCCGCGGGCTCACCGGCCACGCTGGCTTCTGCCCAATCCCGGGTTCTGATCAGTTTTTCCCTTAGTCCTGCCAGCACCATGCGATAGGGCTCGCGGGACGCCCCGGTGATGGCCCGCAACTCATCACTTGCCTGCCACATGGACAGCTCGGCACGCAGCGCCTGGATATCCCGCAGGTAAAGATCGGCGGCCATCCAGCGGCCCAGGAGGAACACCTTGCGGGTCACTTCATGGGTGACGTTGGGATTGCCGTCGCGGTCGCCACCCATCCAGGATGCAATGCGGATGGGAGACGCGTCCAGGGGCAGCCCTTTGCCTGTGGCTTCGGAGAGCGACAGATCAAGGCTCCGGAGAAAACGCGGCAGGGCCTGCCACAGGCTGTTCTCGATAACCGCAAACCCCCACTTGGCTTCGTCCACGGCGGTTGGTCGTTCATGGCGTATTTCATCCGTGTGCCAGGCTTCGGTGACCAGCTGCCCCAACCTGTCCACAATTTCCTCGCGCTCTGCGGGCAGAAGGTCGTCATGATCCAGGCGTGCCAGGCAGTCTGACATCTCGTCGTACTTCATGATCAGAGTGCGACGCGCAACTTCCGTGGGGTGCGCGGTGAGCACATATTCAATGCGAAGGTCCGCTACCCGGCGATGCAGCTCATCCGCGCTGACACCTCCGTTCTTGAGGCGACTGAACACCTCGCCGAGAGATTCCACCATCAGATCCGACTGGTGACCGCGCTTGCGGCGGATTCCGTGGTACTGCTCGGCCAGGTTAGCCAGGTTCAGAAACTGGTTAAAGGCACGGGTTACCGGCAAAAGCTCGTCATCACTCAGTTTCCCCAGCAGGTTAACCAGGCGCTGTCCGGACCCGCTTTCCTGCCGGCGATCAGCCTTGGCGGCGGCGCGCACTTCTTCAATCAGCTCGTAACAGTCCCGGCCGGGATCGCGCTGGATACTTTGTCCCAGCAACTCACCCAGCATGCGAACGTTTTCTCGGAGGTCGGGGTGTAGCTCGGTCACATTGACGTCCTTTTAAATTGACGGAGGCGAAGTAAACTTACGATACTATTTACTCTTAAAGCCTGTCTAACGATTAAAACCTGTGGCCGCAAGGAGTTTTCATGAAAGTAACCGATCTGCCCAAACACTGGGAAGGCAAGAAAGAACCTGTCGAGCGGAGCCACGATTACAATCTCCGTTTGCCGCTGGAAGACGCAGCGCGCATAGCCGCGTTGGCCGAACTATATCCGGACCGCTCGGAAAGCGACATTCTTAATGACATGATTGCTGCAGCACTGGACGACCTGGTCCGGCTGAGCCCGTTGAAGGACAAACTGGAAGGCAAGGATAAATAACGGCGGGCAGTTGACCGCGGGGTGGCCAAACCACCCCGTAACTATTGCAGGACTGTCTTGATCAGGCTAAAGGCCCGATCAGGCAACCGATTCGAGCTGGCGTGCCTTGAGCTTCTGGATGTGCTTCTGGCTAAGGCTGATGAAGCGAGGGGTCATGCCCTTGTCTTCATAGATCTCGAAACCGTCCTCATCGAATGCGACAACCTTTGAACCCTGAACGTAAGGAAAGCTGGTCTCCAGTTCATCAAGAGCCGCAGAGATCAGGTCTCGCATAAGGTCCTGGGAGGATTTCATCGGGTACAACGCGGCCAGTTTTTCCAGTCGCTTGTGATGCTGGTCGGACAGGTTGGCAAAATACGCATCCCGGGTCAGCCGACCGCGTGCATGCTTGTCCCAGTAATTGACCAGATCTTTGATTTTCATGGTGCCTTCACTCCTGCATCTTCTTGGTGGCCCATAAGATGCACAAAAGGTGTGCATCAGTAACCGGAAGTGTAGACGAAGCGACCGCGCCGGGGGCGGATTTAATGGTAACGGATTGTACTTATCCGTTACTTTTTCCGCTGTTTTTCCACCCCTTTGACAGCCTGCCAGACCGCATCCAGCGCCTCCAGGGACTCACCGTCCATATCACGGCCTTCGCGTTCCAGGTGTTCCTCGATAGCACGGAATCGCGACTCAAATTTGTGATTGGTGCTATTGAGGGCCTGTTCAGGATTAACCTTCATGAACCGTGCCAGATTGACGCAGACAAACAGCAGGTCCCCCAGTTCATCCTCTACAGCTCCCACCGGGCCGGTGCCGGAGCGCGCGTCATACCAGGCTTCTTTCAGTTCATCGATTTCTTCATGGAGTTTTTCGAAGACCGGTTCGACATCTGGCCAGTCGAAACCGTGAGTGGCGGCCCTGCGCTGAAGTTTTTCAGCACGCACCATTGCGGGGAGTGTGCGGGCGATACCATCCAGCCGTCCTGCAGACTCCGTGCCGGCTGACTTTTCCGGTTTCGCTGCCCGCTCCTCGGCCTTGATACGCTCCCAGTTGGCCTTTATTTCCGCCTCACCGGGGCGATTGTCCGGGTCGATCCGGCTTTCCAGAGTGCCATCCGGAAACACGTGAGGATGGCGCCGGACCAGTTTGCGCACCAGATTGTCCACCACCGAGTCGAAATCAAAATGGCTCTGCTCTTTTCCCATCTGACTGTAGAAAATCACCTGGAACAACAGGTCGCCCAATTCATCTTCCAGGTGCGGGTAATCCTCCCGGTCGATAGCGTCGGCAACTTCGTAGGCCTCCTCAAGGGTGTGAGGGACAATGGTCTTGAAAGTCTGGCGGGTATCCCACGGGCACCCGGTTTCCGGGTCCCGTAGTCTTGCCATCAGGGTTTTCAGGTCGTCAATGGTATAGCTCATGAACGTTTGCGCCTGACGTCGATGATGTTGGGCAGGTTGCGGATCTGTGCCAGTAACCGGGCCAGCTGGTCGAGGCTGGAGATCTCCACCGTCACCGTCATGGTCGCCGTATTCTCATCCTTGTTGGACATGGTATTCAGCGACAGCACATCACTCTTGGACGAGGACAGCACCTGGGTGATATCCCGCAGCAATCCGGAACGATCGTATGCCTCTATTTCCACATCCACCGGATAAACGGCAACGGGCTGTCCGCCCCAGCTTACTTCGATAATCCGGTTGGGCTCGAACTCCTTGAGGCTGAGAAAGGTAATGCAGTCCTGCCGATGAACCGTTACCCCACGGCCAACCGTAATGTAGCCACCGATTGGATCGCCGGGCAGCGGCTTGCAGCATTTTGCGACCTGTGTCTTGAGCTTGCCCACGCCCCGGATCTGGATGTCCGATTCGGTATCGTAGGGTTTGCGCCTCAGTGCGCTGAGCTTCAGATCGAGCTGTTCCGATTTGGGTTCCAGCATCTGCTGGGCAATGTTGGCGACATGGGTGGGGCGAAGGTCACCGGCTCCCACCGCCGCAAACATATCCTCTGCCCCCTGGTAGTTCACTTTTCGCGCCAGATCGTTCAGATCCACCTCATAAAGTGACAGTCGCCTGAATTCATCCTCCAGGATGGCGCGCCCGTCAACGATGTTGCGGTCACGGTCCTGCTGTTTGAACCAGTGGGTCACCTTGGCCCGGGCGCGGGAGGTCTGAATATAGCCCAGGCTGGGGTTCAGCCAGTCCCGGCTCGGTGCCTGGTTATTGGACGTGAGAATGGAAATCTGGTCGCCTGTCTTCAGGGGATAGGTCAGTGGCACAATGCGACTGTTCACCTTCGCGCCCCGGCAGGCGTGACCTATTTCGGTATGCACGCGATAGGCAAAGTCCACGGGTGTGGCGCCCTGGGGCAGGTCGACCACGTGTCCTTCCGGCGTGAACACATACACCCGGTCGGAGGCGACGTCCGATTTCAGGTGATCCGCCAGACCCGACAGATCGCCCAGTTCTTCCTGCCATTCCAGAACCTGGCGCAGCCAGTTGATCTTGGCATCATAACCAACGGAACGGTTGCCCTTGTCCATGCCCTTGTACAGCCAATGCGCACAGACCCCCAGCTCGGCTTCCTCATGCATGGCATGGGTGCGGATCTGGACTTCCATTACCTTGCCTTCCGGCCCAATCACTGCGGTATGAAGGGACTGATAGCCGTTTTCCTTGGGGTTGGCAATGTAGTCGTCAAATTCGTTGGGAATGTGGCGCCAGAGCGTGTGCACAATACCGAGCGCGGCATAGCAGTCACGTACGGCCGGCACCAGTATCCGCACCGCTCGCACATCATAGACCTGGGAAAAATCGATACCCTTGCGCCTCATCTTCCGCCAGATGCTGTAAATATGCTTGGCGCGCCCTGACAGCTCTCCTTCTATACCGGAAGCGCCCAGCTCATTTTTCAGGGCGGTGATCACGCGCTTGATGTAGCTTTCACGGTCCAGCCGCTTTTCGTCCAGCAGTTTGGCAATCTTTTTGTAGGCCGACTCATGCAGATAGCGGAAAGAAAGGTCTTCCAGCTCCCACTTGATATGACCAATACCCAGCCGGTGCGCCAGCGGTGCGTAGATGTCGAAGACTTCGCGGGCAACGCGCATACGTTTTTCTTCGGACGCGTTCTTCACGGCGCGGATGGCGCAGGTTCGCTCAGCAAGCTTGATCAACGCCACCCGGACGTCATCAATCATGGTAACGAGCATCTTGCGAACGTTGTCGAGCTGGCCTTCGGTCTGGCCAAGCACATTGCCCTTGAGAGGGTGGTGAATGGACGATATGGCGGCCATCTGCTGCACGCCGTCAATCAGCCCGGCCACTTCGTCACCGAATTCCTTACGGATTTCCTCGAGGGGAATACGCTCTTCCCGCACGGCCCGGTACAGAATCGCGGCTACCAGGCTGGTCTGGTCGAGGTGCAACTCCACCAGTACCTGGGCCATCTCTATGCCGGTACGGAAGCTGCTGGAGCCGGGGGCCCACACCCGGTCTTCACGCACTGCCTCAAAATCGATGGCTGCCGCCTTTTCACAGGCACGCCGGAACTGTTCGGCGTTTTCCAGATGCGTCTGTGACTCGATCTGGCGAACCCAGCGTTCGATATCTACCTGGCCATCGCCCGTCACTGCGTAATCTTCGCGAACTTTTACCATATCGCTCTTGTTCTTCCTGGTTGTTTACCCGGCCATCCGTGACCGGCACCGAGATTCATCAGTTATCCACGCGCTCGAACATGGCCATGGACTCAACGTGCGTGGTGTGGGGAAACATATCCATGACCCCCGCCCGCACCAGCCGGTAGCCATTGCGCACCATCACGCCTGCATCCCGTGCCAGTGTGGCCGGGTTACAGGAAACGTATACAATCCGCCGGGCCCCGAAGGCCGTCAGGTACTCACACACTTCCTGGGCTCCGGAACGGGGCGGATCGATCAGAATCTTGTCAAACCCTTCAGCCGCCCACGGCTGCGCGGTGAAATCTGCCTGCAAGTCAGCGCCGTGGAATGCGACATTCGATAGCCCGTTGAGTTCCGCGTTCTCCCGGCCCCGAACCACCATGGATTCGTCACCCTCCACACCAACGACCTGTGCGGCACGGCGGGCCAATGGCAGGGTGAAATTCCCCAGCCCGCAGAACAGATCGAGCACCCGCTCCTCTGGCTGGATATCCAGCCATTCCACGGCCCTGTGTACCATGGTGCGATTTATCCCTGCATTGACCTGAGTAAAGTCCATGGGATGAAACTTCATGGTGAGGTCAAACTCTTCCATCTGGTAGGACAGTCGTTCTTCGCCGGCTTCGGGCCATATCCGGTACACCGTATCCGGCCCCTTCGGCTGCAGATAGATATGCAATTCATGGGCCTGACCGAAGCGGATCAGCGTGGCCGTATCTGCCTCGCTCAAAGGGTCCATATTGCGGAATACCATCGCCGCCTCCTGGTCTCCACAGGCGACCTCTACCTGGGGAATGCGACGGTAGGCCTCCAGGCCATGGAGCATTTCCCGCAGCGGCGTAATGCGGTCACCAATACGCGGGTCCAGAACCACACAGCGATCGATATCCGTGAGGAAGCTGTTGCGCTTTTCACGAAACCCCACCAGCACAGACTCCCGTGCCGCCACATATTTCACTCCCAGGCGGGCCTTGCGGCGATAACCGAGTGCGGGTGAGCGCATAGGGGGGACCCATTCCTCTGGCTCAATGCCCCCGAAGTGAGCAAAGTGCTCCCTCAGGGTGTCTTCCTTGAACCGGATCTGGGCATCGCTGTCCATGTGCTGCAGGCTGCAGCCTCCGCACAGATCTGCAAACTCGCATGGCGGTGTGATCCGGGCACCTCCGGCTTCCAGCACCTCCAGGGTCCGCAGTTCGTCAAACTTGCTGCGAGAGCTGATCACTTTTGCCATCACCGTCTCACCGGGCAGCGCTCCGTCAACAAATTGCGCCTTGCCATTATCACGGGCAATGCCGCGGCCATCGTGGCTCAGGGTTTCAATCACACAACGTACCGGCTCGGTAGGCAGGGCCTTCCTGCGTCTTCTGCTCATAGAACATCTCTTGCTGGAATCTGGTCTTGGTAAATTCAGGCGCCGGGAAAAACACCGGTAGACAGGTAACGATCACCCCGGTCACAGATAATGGCCACGATCACTGCGTTTTCAACCTGGGCTGACAGTTTCAATGCAGCGGCAATGGAACCGCCGGAAGAAACCCCACAAAAGATGCCTTCCTCACTGGCCAGTGCGCGCATGGTGTCTTCGGCTTCCTGCTGGCCAATATCCAGCACAGAGTCTACCCGGGAGGCTTCGTAGATTTTTGGCAGGTAGGCTTCCGGCCAGCGGCGAATACCGGGTATGGAAGCGCCTTCTTTTGGCTGCAGGCCCACAATCCGGATGTCGGGGTTGCGCTCCTTCAGGTACCTGGAGACGCCCATTATGGTACCGGTGGTGCCCATGGAACTGACAAAGTGGGTAATCCTGCCGCCGGTCTGCTCCCAGATTTCAGGGCCGGTGGTGCGGTAGTGCGCCAGTGGATTGTCGGGGTTGGCAAACTGGTCCAGCACCTTGCCCTTGCCGTCCGCCTCCATCTGTTGCGCCAGGTCGCGGGCGCTTTCCATGCCCCCTTCTTTACTGACACTGATGATCTCGGCACCGTAAGCCCGCATCGAGGCCCGGCGTTCTTCACTCGCATTCTCGGGCATGATGAGTACCATCCGGTAACCCTTGATCGCCGCCGCCATTGCCAGGGCAATACCGGTATTGCCACTGGTTGCCTCAATGAGCGTATCACCAGGTTCTATCTCATTGCGCCGTTCCGCTTCCTGAATCATGCTGATCGCGGGGCGGTCTTTCACTGAGCCTGCCGGGTTGTTGCCTTCCAGCTTCGCCAGAACCACGTTGCTGGTCTCGCCGGGGAGCCTTTGCAGCCTTACAAGAGGCGTATGCCCTACGTAATCTTCTATGGTCGGGAAATGCATGCTTTTACCTTCCTCAAATCTTCCGCAACCCGCGGCCAGCCATTAACGCCGACTACACAAGCCTGTGGTACACTCCGGATTCGCATGATACGCGGAATATCCGCTGCCTCCCAATACAGCTTCTCGCTATATCCATGACTGCGGGCTATATCCGGGGGTGCCATCACGGCCAGAGTGGATGGAATCATCTATTCTGACAGGGAAGAATGCCGGATATCCGGCCGGTGCAGTCAATCGGGAACATTCTATGCGGCGCTGGGGCATACGCAAAAAAGTACTCGTGGTGACACTCGTCCCCACTCTTCTGACCACCTTGATGCTGGGGCTTTTCTTTACCTACAGCTGGGTCAACAATATTGAAAACCTGCTCAAGGACCGTGGTGAGTCTCTCTCGCGACAGTTGTCGGCCGGGTCTGAGTATGGCCTCTTCACCGCCAATCGAAGCCTGTTGAGCAGCCTTTCCAATGCGCTGCTGGAAGAGCAGGACGTCCGCTCCATTACCTTCTTCGACAGTGAGCATGGCCGGCTGCTTCACACCGGCCCTGGCAGCTCGGATGACATCGGCAAAGGTGCACTGACCGGCGAGGAGGCGAAACAGATCACCAGGCCGGACAGCACGGTGTTCGTCACGCCGGTTTACCTGCAGGATCTGATGATCGAAAGCATGCTGGCCCCGGAGTCCCGTCCCGATGCGGGTAACGGCAACAAGAAGCCGATTGGCTGGGTCACGGTGGAGATGTCCCATATCCGCACCGAGAAGGAAACCTATAAGGCCCTGCTGATTTCGCTGCTGTTGGTGCTGGGAGGGGTTCTCCTCAGCCTGTTGATTGCGCTGCGCTTGAGCCGCGCCTTTACCGACCCGGTTTTCGAACTCAACGAAGCCGTTGCCAGGCTGAAGGAAGGCAAACTGGACACCCGTGTCTACACCGGGGCTGGCCCGGAATTCGAGCAACTGGAGTCGGGCCTGAACGCCATGGCCGGGGAACTGAGCAAAGCCCAGGCCGAGATGCAGCAGAACATTGACCAGGCCACGGAAGATCTGCGCGAGACCCTGGAAACGATCGAGATCCAGAATATTGAACTGGATTTTGCCCGCAAGGAAGCACTGGAAGCCAGCCGTATAAAATCGGAATTCCTGGCCAATATGTCCCACGAGATCCGCACGCCACTGAACGGCATTATCGGCTTCACCGAACTCTTGCTTAAAAGCCCCCTGCCCCGCCAGCAACGGGACCACCTGAGCACCATCCGTAAGTCGTCGGAGATACTGCTGACCATCATCAACGACATCCTCGACTTCTCCAAGATCGAAGCTGGCAAACTGATTCTTGACCGCATTCCGTTCCAGCTCCGCGACATTGTCGAGGAAGTCATGGTCATGCTGGCGCCGGCGGCTCATGGCAAGAACCTTGACCTGGTACCACTGGTTTATAACGACGTTCCCGATAACATCATGGGGGACCCGCTGCGGGTCAAACAGGTGATCACCAATCTGGTCAACAACGCCATCAAGTTCACCCAGACCGGTGAAGTGGTTCTGCGGGCCAGCCTGGAGGAAGAAGACAAGGAAGGTAACCGGATTACCCTTCGACTGAGCATCACCGACTCCGGGGTTGGACTTTCCCGCGCCCAGCAGCAGTCGCTGTTCAATGCCTTCAGCCAGGCCGATGCCTCTACCGCTCGCCAGTATGGTGGCACCGGGCTCGGTCTTGCCATTTCCAAGCGCCTGGTGGAAGAGATGGGCGGCAAGATTGGCCTGGAAAGCGAACTCGGCAAGGGCTCCACCTTCTGGTTTACCCTCACCTCGGAGCTATCGTCCACAGGAGAGGCAATCGCTCCGAAAGACGCCCTGCGCGGTGAACGGCTTATTTACCTGGAACAGCAGAAAACAACCGGCCTCGCAGTAGAGCATATGCTGCGGGAATGGGGCATGACCGTAGACCGGGTCTCCTCACCGGGCGCCATGCAGGAACAGATCGAAGAGGCCCAGAAAGAGCAGGCCGGTTACGCTGTTGCCCTGCTGGGCATCACCCGTCACCTGCTTAACTCCAGTCAGTATTGTTCATTGGTACGAACCCTGGAACTGGAGCGGGACTGCCGCACCCTGCTACTGACTCCGACACTGGAAACCCACGACACACCCTTGTCAGGACTGGCCAGCGGCCACCTCACCAAACCGGTATGTCGCGACGCCCTCTATGATGAGCTATTGCTGCTGGTACACGGTATCAGTAGTGGCCAGCGGCAGCTCCCGATGCCGTCCGAACCCCGGGAGACCGTCGAGCAGACGGGTCGGGTACCGCGTGTGCTGGCCGTGGACGATAACGATGCCAACCTGAAACTGGTGCTGACCCTGTTACATGACTGCCGAATAGAAGCGGAAGGTGCCAGCAGTGGTTTCGAAGCGCTCAGCAAGGCGCGACAGAGCCCATTTGACCTGGTTTTCATGGACCTCCAGATGCCAGGCATGGATGGTGTCGAGACCACGGAAAGGCTACGTAGCCTGGACAATAACAGCCACCGCACCCGCATCATCGCCCTCACCGCCCATGCCCTGGCCGAAGAACAGGACCGGCTGGTGCGGCAGGGCTTTGATGGCTACCTTGCAAAGCCCATCAGTAACAGCCAGCTCATCGACATCATCTACGACTATACCGGCTACAGCTGCGACGCGGGCTCCGGAAACGCCTACCTGCCGGTGCCCGAAGTTCGCGATACCCGCAGGGCCCTCCGTCCGTCGACCCGCAAGAAACAGGCAGATTGCGTCAGCATCGCCGAGAGTATCCAGCTGGCTGCTGGCAAAGCAGATCTTGCGGAAGAGCTGTTCAGTATGCTGGTGGAACAGATCCGCACCGACCTGGACCGCGTGAACAGACTCTGGGATAACGGTGAGCGCGAGGAGTTACTGGAGTGCGTGCACAAACTGCATGGTGCAACCCGGTACTGCGGCGTACCGGAACTGCGAGCCGCCGCCAACCAGTTGGAAACAGCGTTGAAGTGCGCCTCGCCGGATATCGAATACCAGAAAGACCATTTGGTCGTCGCGATGGAACGTCTGCAAACCTGGAGTGAGCAGACCGACTGGCAACAAATGTTCCGCCAGCAGAATCAACAGGCGACGGCAGACTGAGCTGTTAACGGCGCCTGATCATAGCCGGGCGCCTGCGAGGATCGCCTTCATGTCTCTGACAGCCTCTTTCAGGCCAGTGAAGACGGCCCTCGCAATAATGGCATGGCCAATATTGAGTTCGTTGATACCAGAAATGGCTGCCACCCGCTCGGTGTTGTGGTAATGCAGGCCATGGCCCGCGTTCACAATCAGACCCTTCTTCCGGGCATATTCAACAGCCGCTACCAGGCTGTCAAACGCAGCATTTTCAGCGTCTGGTGTAGCGGCTTCGGCGTATTCGCCGGTGTGCAGTTCCACCACTGGCGCACCGCACCTTACAGCGGCATCAATCTGAGCCACGTCAGGATCGATAAACAGGGACACTTCGGCACCGATCCTGGCCAACCGCTCACAAGCCGTGGCGACCCGCGCTTCCTGGCCCTCCACATCAAGCCCACCCTCTGTGGTCAGCTCCTCGCGTTTTTCCGGTACCAGGCATACGCATTCGGGGCGCACCTGTTCAGCGAACGCCAGCATGGCATCTGTAACCGCCATTTCCAGATTCATCTTGGTGGTCAGTATTTCCTTGAGCAGAAGCACATCCCGGTCCTGGATATGGCGGCGATCCTCCCGCGGATGGATCGTAATACCATCGGCTCCGGCCTCTTCCGCAAGGATCGCCGCCTGAACCGGATCGGGATAGCGCGTGCCCCTGGCCTGGCGCAGCGTTGCGACATGGTCGATATTGACGCCCAGCAGTACTCTGGGATTCGTTGGGCTAGGGTTCATTGCGCTCTCCTCGATGATGACTGAACAGGCTTCGGCTGTTGAGGGGCCGGCCCTGCAGAAGGTAGTCCACCAGTACACGGGTCACCCGCTTGGCAATACGTCGGCATTCTGTTGATTCCAGATCTCCGGAAGCGAGCGCCAGCAATGTGGCGCCGGGAAGGTTCTGTAGCCTGACACCAGCCGACGGTGTGGCCATTATTCCCTGCTCAGGATCATAGCAATAATACTCACCAGCCTCGACCGCAAGGCCGGTGTCGGTGGCCAGATCCCAGGCAAAGTCATAGCCCAGCTCTGCGGCAAAGGATTGTTCAAATCGCCGGAGAACCGGCTCCACATCACTGGCTTCCGACAGTTCTGCAAGCACGTCGATATAGGACGCGAAGAGACGGGGATGGGGATCTGACAGGGGTAGCAGGCGTTGCAATAGTTCGTTCACATAGAGCCCGCTGTAAAGCGACAGTGTGCGCCTGAGCAGGGGCCCGCCACGAACCTCAGCCTGGGTCAGCGTCTTCAGCTCACTGCGGCCAGTCCAGTCCAGCAGCAAAGGCTGGAAGGGCTGAAGCTGTGCTTTAAGGGGGCTTTTGGCGCTGTTACCACCACGGGCAATGACCGTAAGCCGGCCGGCGTTGAGAGAGAAGATATCCACCATCAAGCTGGTTTCGCGCCATGGCCTGCGGTGGAGGACGTAAGCGGGCTCCTGTTGTGTTGGCCCTGTCATAAACGCCTCAGAAGTCGTTCATACCAAGACTTTTCAGGGCCCGCTCACTATCGGCCCAGCCGCGCTTGACCTTGACCCAGAGCCGTAGCATAACCTTGCTGTCGAACAGCCGCTCCATGTCTGCCCGGGCTTCCTGGCCAATACGGCGCAGTCGCTCGCCTTTGTCACCGATCATGATTTTCTTCTGGCCTTCGCGCTCCACCAGAATCAACGCGGAAATATGCAGGGTCTTGCCGTCCCGGCGGAATTCCTCGATCTCAACCGCCACCGAATACGGCAGCTCGGCGCCCAGTTGCCGGGTGATTTTCTCCCGTACCATCTCCGAGGCCATAAAACGTTCGCTGCGATCGGTGATCTGGTCATCCGGATAGAAGTGAACGCTTTGGGGCAGGAAACGCCCCACCGCTTCCTCCAGGGGCTCCAGATTCATGCCTTTCAGGGCAGACAGGGGGATCATTTCGGCAAAATCCCGTTTCCGTGACAGCATGTCCAGGTGGGGCAGCAAGGCCTCGCGATTCTCGATCCGGTCCACCTTGTTCACCGCAAGAATCACCGGGCATTTCAGGCTGCTCAGCTTTTCCAGCACCATTTCGTCTGCTGTGGTCCAGGCCATCTGGTCAACCACGAACACGGCCACGTCAACATCCTTCAACGCCGAGGTTGCGGCCTTGTTCATATACCGGTTGATGGCCCGGGGTTCTTCCTCGTGCATACCCGGTGTATCCACGTAGATAGCCTGAACCGGGCCTTCGGTCTTGATACCCAGAACCTGATGGCGCGTGGTCTGGGGTTTGCGGGAGGTAATGCTCAGCTTCTGGCCCAGAATATGGTTCAGCAGCGTTGACTTGCCCACGTTGGGCCGACCAACAATCGCCACAAAACCACAACGGCTGTCCGGATTCTCAGGACGGGTAACATCATTCATCAATCATTCTCCACGCCCAGTTGCTTGAGGGCATTGCGGGCGGCCTGCTGCTCGGCTATTCGGCGGCTGTTGCCGGTACCGGTGGTTTTCCGATCCAGTGATGGCATGGCACAGGAAACATGGAACGTCTGGGCGTGTGCTTCACCATCCACTGAAATGACGTCGTAGCGCGGCAGCGGAAATTGCCGTGACTGCAGATATTCCTGCAGCCGGGTTTTGGGATCTTTCTGGGTATCCTGCAGGTCCAGTTGTTTAAGGCGCTGGTCAAACCAGCGTAGAATCTGCTCCCGACAGGTATGGAAGTCACTGTCCAGGTAGATAGCACCAATAATGGATTCCACACCGTCGGCAAGGATGGACTCGCGGCGAAACCCACCGCTTTTCAACTCACCGGAACCCAGCCTGAGGTATTTCCCCAGTTCAAATTCACGGCCGATTTCTGCCAGCGTAACACCTTTGACCATGCGGGCTCGCAGTCGGCTCAGTTGTCCTTCCCGGGCTTTTTCAAAGTGCAGGTAAAGATGCTCCGCAATGACCATATTGACAATCGAGTCGCCCAGAAACTCCAGGCGCTCATTGTTCTGGTTGCCATAACTGCGATGGGTAAGCGCCAGCAACAGGCGCTCAGGTACCTTGAACTGATAACCGATACGTCGCTGTAGCTGTTCCAGATCCGGTTGCGAACTCACTTGCCCTTCATCTCATACTCGTGTTGGAAGTGGATAACCGTATCCACGTTACGGAAGAGGTTATTGCGGACTTCATAGTCCACGTTGATCACCACAAACTCACCGTTTTTCTCCACGGTTATGTTTTTCGCGTCAAAGCCTCTTACATTGTTAACGCTCAATCGCTTGTTAATCAGGGTTCTTACCTGAGCGGGCCCCATGCTGGAGAGGTCCTCGGTGCCCTCAAGGCTTTCCAGCGCCTCCTGAATAGTGATGTCGTCCAGGTAGGCCGGCCCCAGCTTGATCACCAGAGTGAGCAGGCCACCGAAGAAGAGCACCATGATCATGATCACCAGCGCCGAGGCACCGGACTGCTTTTGCATGGATGAAAGACTGTTTTTCTTCATTATAGAGACACCCCTGAATTACAACCCACTTATTCTATGCCGCCCACACGATCAAAGGATGGCAGACTGGTCAGTGATTGCCAGTGCATCCAGATCGCAAATGCCTTGCCCACAACCATCTCATCAGGAACCGTGCCCCAATAGCGACTGTCATTGCTGTTATCCCGGTTATCACCCATCACGAAGTATTCGCCTTCCGGCACCAGCCACTCACCCTCACCGGAGCGGCCCGTTCGCCCCAGGGTGAGGAACACGTCGTGCTGGGTATCGCCAAGGGTTTCACGTCGCAGCTCTGCCGGTGGCAACCGTGCCACAAAGCGGGAATCGACTTTTTCGCCGTTGATGTATAGCTGCCGGTCCTGGTAACGGATGCGGTCTCCCGGAAGGCCCACTACCCGCTTGATGTAGTTGGTGGTGCCATCGTCGGGATAGCGGAACACGATGACATCCCCGCGTTCGGGGTCATCCACTTCCAGTATCTTGGTACCGGCCACGGGTAGTCTCAGGCCGTAGGCATACTTGTTCACCAGAATGAAGTCCCCCACTTCCAGGGTGGGCAACATGGATCCGGAGGGAATCTGGAAAGGCTCTACCAGGAATGAACGCAAAACCAGAACCACCGCCAGGACCGGAAAAAAGGAACGGCTGAGGTCAACAAGGTAGGGTTCTTTGGGTTCCTGGTCGGCCTCGTACTCCCCTGGCGCCAACCCTGCGGCTGCAAGCCTGCGCTTGCGAAGCAGAAGTCTGTCCAACAGCCAGATCAGCCCGGTTGCAAACGTCAGAACTACCAGAACCAGGGGAAAATCAATATCCATTCAGGTGCCTTTTAGTTATCCACTTTCAATACGGCAAGGAACGCTTCTTGAGGCACCTCAACATTACCCAGCTGCTTCATGCGTTTTTTACCTTCTTTCTGCTTCTGCAGCAGTTTCTTCTTCCGGCTGACGTCGCCACCGTAACACTTGGCCGTTACGTTCTTGCGAAGCGCTTTAACGGTTACCCTGGAGACCACCTGGTTGCCAATCGCGGCCTGGATGGCAATATCAAACATCTGCCGTGGAATCAGCTCTTTCATCTTCTCGACCAGGGCGCGGCCCTTATAGTGGGCCTGGTCCTTATGCACAATCAGCGCCAGAGCGTCCACGCGCTCAGCGTTGATCAGCACGTCCAGCCTCACCAGATTGGCTGTCTGGAAGCGCACAAAATGGTAATCGAGTGACGCAAAACCCCGGCTCGCAGACTTGATACGGTCGAAAAAGTCCAGAACCACTTCCGCCATCGGCAGCTCGTAAGTCACCTGAACCTGCGTTGACATGAAGTGCATGTTTTGCTGGATACCGCGCTTTTCCTCGCACAGCTTGATGACATTCCCCAGGTGTTCCTGAGGCACCAGAATGTTGGCTTCAACGATTGGTTCCCGCATTTCCTCAATGGAACCAATATCCGGCAGGCTGGAGGGATTGTCTACCGACAGGGTCTCACCCTGTTTGGTAACGACTTCATAGATTACTGTCGGCGCGGTGGTAATCAGGTCGATGTCGTATTCACGTTCCAGACGCTCCTGGATAATTTCCATGTGGAGCATGCCCAGGAAGCCACAACGGAAACCGAAGCCGAGTGCATCCGAGCTTTCAGGCTCAAAAAACAGCGAGGCATCATTCAGCGTCAGTTTTTCCAGTGCGTCGCGGAAATCATTGTAGTCGTCGGCACTGACTGGAAACAGCCCGGCATAGACCTGGGGCTTCACTTTCTTGAAACCGGGCAGCATCGGGATATCGTCCGACCCTTTCTGCTGCACTATGGTGTCGCCCACTGGCGCACCATGGATGTCCTTGATGCCGGCAACCACAAAGCCGACGTCCCCGGCTTCAAGAATATCCGTATCTTTGGGCTTGGGGTTGAAAATACCCACCTTGTCCGCGTTCCAGGCCTTGCCGGTGGACTTCAGGACTATCTTGTCACCCTTTTTCAGGGTGCCCTCGGTTACCCGTACCAGAGACACCACTCCCAGGTAATTATCGAACCAGGAGTCAATAATCAGCGCCTGCAACGGTGCACTGCGATCGCCCTTCGGTGGCGGAATCTTGGCAATCAGATCTTCCAGCACATCTTCCACGCCAATACCGCTCTTGGCACTGCAGCGAACCGCTTCGGTGGCGGCAATACCAATGATATCCTCGATTTCCTGGGCGACCCGTTCGGGCTCCGCCTGGGGAAGGTCCATCTTGTTCAGTACCGGCACCACTTCCAGCCCCTGCTCGATAGCGGTATAGCAGTTGGCCACGGACTGGGCCTCGACACCCTGGCCGGCGTCCACCACCAGTAGCGCACCCTCGCAGGCGTATAGCGATCGCGAGACTTCATAGGAGAAATCCACATGACCCGGGGTATCGATGAAATTCAGTTTGTATTCCTGGCCGTCCCGGGCCTTGTAGTTCAGAGTGACGCTCTGGGCCTTGATGGTGATGCCGCGTTCGCGCTCAAGATCCATGGAATCAAGCACCTGCTCGGCCATTTCACGTTCCGTGAGGCCGCCGCAGATCTGGATAAACCGGTCAGCCAGAGTGGATTTACCGTGGTCAATATGGGCGATGATCGAAAAGTTACGGATTCGGCTCAGTTCAGTCACAGACAATGAATACTCATAAAATACGAAGGATTGAGCCCGGAAGGGGCCGTGCCGGAGTCCGGCGACGGCGTGATTTTACCGGTTACCGGCCGCCATTGCCATGATCAGGAAGTCAGTGGCCGCTCATATTGCCGAATCAGGAAACCAATGAGGGCATCCTCATCCAGCGGATAGCTGAACAGGTTGCCCTGGCACTGAGCACAGCCGGCGCTTTTCAGGAAACTCAGCTGCTGCGGCGTTTCCACCCCTTCGGCCACAACGGTGAGGTGTAATTTTCTGGCCAGCGCAATAACCGCCGATGCCACGTCGGTGGCGCTGACGCTGTAGGGAATGTCGCGGATAAACCGGTGGTCGATCTTGATAACATCCAGCGGCAACTGCTGAAGGGCCACCAGCGAGCAGGAACCGGTTCCGAAATCGTCCAGAATCAGGCATACCCCCATATCGTGGAGGGAGACCAACAACTCCCGGAGCATTCGCGGGTCTTCGTTCAGCAGTTCCGCCGGCATTTCCAGTTCCAGCCGCTCCGGTGAGACACCGGTTTCAGTGATCACCTGCCGCATCATGTCCAGGAAGCCGGAATCCGTGAGCTGACGTACCGACAGGTTAACCGCCATTTTCAGTGATTCGAACCCGGCACGCTCAAGCGCCTGCACCTGAATGCAAGCCTGCCGCAGCGCCATCTCACCAAGCCTGACAATCAGCCCGGTTTCTTCTGCCAGGGAGATAAACTGCTGGGCGCTGACCAGCCCCTTCTCCGGGTGATGCCAGCGCAGAAAT
This sequence comes from Marinobacter denitrificans, assembly GCF_008795955.1. Classification (GTDB taxonomy): domain Bacteria; phylum Pseudomonadota; class Gammaproteobacteria; order Pseudomonadales; family Oleiphilaceae; genus Marinobacter; species Marinobacter denitrificans. The sequence goes on along the minus strand of NZ_VMHN01000003.1, from coordinate 222,220 downwards.
GCTTCAACTCCGATTACCCGTTCGGTTTCAAGATCAATCTTGGGCTGGTAGTGCAGAACGAAGCGGTCGCCATCCAGGGCCGTCGCCAGCTCCTCCTGTTGCAACAGACGTCGGGCTGCCTTGATATTCATTGCCGGGGTAAAGAACTGATAGGTGTTACGGCCCATCTCCTTGGCCCGATACATGGCCAGGTCCGCATATTTCATCAGCGTGCCCGGGTCCTCACTGTCGTGGGGAATCATGGTGATACCGATACTGACGGTAATGCCCACTTCATGATCGTTCAGGCGAATACGTTGGCAAAGGCGACGAAGAATGGTGTCGGCAACCTTGCCAGCGGCATCGGGGCCGCTGATGCGCGACAACAGCACGACAAATTCGTCACCCCCCAACCTGGCAACCGAATCATCTTCCCTTACGCAGCCGGTAAGCCACTGGGACACCTGCTTGAGCAACTCATCACCAGCGTCATGCCCCAGGGTGTCGTTGATACGTTTGAAGCCATCGAGATCCAGGAACATCAGGGCGGCTGGCTCTTCACTGCGGCGGCTTCGACGCACCACATGACTCAGACGATCCTTGAACAACTGACGGTTTGCCAGCCCCGTCAGGGGATCATAGAACGCCAGCCGGTGGAGCTCCGACTGGGCCGCTTTGAGCTGGGTCAGGTCTCGCAGACTGAGCACCACACCATCAACCCCGGGGACATTGAGCATGGCGGTATAGGTGCCCTCCATGTCTCGCCACTGCCCTTCCGAATCCCGGATGCGGGCACGAACAACTGGCATCTGCTTGCCGGGCGAACTGACCGCCTCCTCAAAACCAGCCGTCAATTGGGGCCGGTCTTCAGCATGCACCAGGGTATCGAGATCCAGGCGATAAACCTCTTCCGGGTCAAAACCAAGAATGTCACGGCTCGAAGGGCTCGCATACCGGGGGTTACCTTTGCGATCCAGAACCAGAGTCACATTGGCAGCGCCTTCGGTAATGGCCCGGTACCGGCCAGCACTGATCTGCGCCATGATCCTGCCGCGAATCATGGTAAGAACGAAGAGGAACATCAGCAGGCTGATGAGAATACCGGAGCCAAGAACTATGGGCGGCCGCGGATCAGAGGCAAGAAAATCAAAAGCTGGCGTGGAACGGGTCTGCAACAGCCAGTCCCGGCCACCATGGCTGATTGTCTGGCTCATCTCAAAGCTGAATTCTTCATCCAGCGAGCCAAGATTGGAGCCGTACATCAGCGAATCCCGGGAGATGTTCCCGGCATCGTATATCTTCACGTCCAGAAACGGAGAAATCAGGCCAACGATACCATCCAGCAAGTGATTCATCCTGAACGCGCTGAAGACATACCCCGCCAGCATAATCTGACGCTCTCCCCGACTCTCGGGCACATCACCCCCCTGGTAGACGGGGTAGTACATCAAAAAGCCAGCCTGGTCTTCAGCCACCTCTTCCTGTACCAATACCACCTTGCCGGTGACCTTGGGTTCGGCGTGGTCTCTGGCACGTACCATGGCACGCCGGTGCACCGGATCGCTGAATGCATCGTACCCCAGTGCCTTGCGGTTCCGCTCGGTGCCGGGTTCCAGATACACCATCGGGTAGTAATCGGGACCAGTACCCAGGGGAGTGACCAGGTAGTTGAGAACCCCGTCCCGCCGGACAGAGGCGATATGATCGGCCATCTGGCGTACACCAATCTTCTTGACATAACCGATGCCCTGAATGCCCGGGTAATAACGGTTGATATCCACATTGTCGACGTATTCCCGCCAGTCCTCCCTGGAAATATCACCGGCTACGGCGAACAGGCCGGCGCTACCAGCCAATACCTGTTCATAGTTCAGCAGACGTTCTTCGATGGCGGTTTTCAGTTGCAGGGACTGGGTTTTGAAACGGGCCTCTGTGCGATCATCAACCAGGCGAATCGACACCTGCCACAACAACACAGTCACGGCCAGGCATCCGGCCAGCAGCAACCACGCTACCCATGAGTATCGCAGCTGAAGCAGTTTCCGGAGAGGAAGGTCCTTTTTGTTCATCATTCGGGCGGGTCCGATCCATGGCAGTTATCTGATTATTTCCGCAACTATAACAAAAGCCCCGCTGGCTGTCGTTTAACCAACAACCAGCAGGGCTTTCAATTCTGTTCCAATTTGTGACCGCAGCCTCAGGGCAGCGGTCAGGGTGATCAGGGCTTCATGACCAGGTAAATCGCACGACCCTGGCGGACAACCCGCACCGATACCGCACTGTCTTTCGGCAAGGATGCCACCGCCTCCCGGAATTCCTCAACCGAGCTGACAGGACGACGGTTGAGCTCGGTAATCACATCCCGGGGCTGGATGCCAGCATTGAGTGCGGGGCCCTGGGCAATGTCGGACACCAACACACCACCGGATATTCCCAACGAGTTCCGGATGTCATCCGGCAAGGGCTCAACCGTCATGCCCAATGGTGAAGAGGACGGACCAGCATTGCCAGAAGCCGGCGCGGACGCACGCTCTTCGCCATCCTCCGGCAGCTTACCGATCTCCACGTCCAGAGTGATCTGCTCGCCTTCCCTCATAACCTCCAGGGACGCGGTTTCGCCAACCGGAGTGCGACCAACCATCGGGGGCAAATCGGAAGACAGGGTTACATCCTCGCCATCATATTCAAGCACGATATCCCCCGCCTTCAATCCGGCCTTTTCGGCCGGTGAGCCTGACATGACCTCCGCAACCAAAGCTCCACGCGGGCGTTTCAGGCCGAAAGATTCCGCCAGATCCCGGTTCACTTCCTGGATAAGAACGCCAAGCCATCCCCGGGACACCGATCCCTCGTCCCTGATCTGCCGGAATACATTCATGGCGTCATCGATGGGGATAGCGAACGACACGCCCATGAAACCGCCGGAACGGGTATAGATCTGTGAGTTGATACCAACAACTTCCCCGTCCAGATTAAACAGCGGCCCGCCGGAATTTCCCGGATTAATGGCAACATCCGTCTGGATAAACGGAACATAATTTTCAGTCGGCAGGGAACGGCCCAGGGCGCTGACGATACCGGCGGTGACCGTATAATCGAAACCGAAAGGCGAGCCGATGGCCAACACCCATTCACCCACTTTAAGGTCTCTGGAACTTCCCACCCGGACGACGGGAAGATCATCTCCGTTCTCGATCTTCAGAACCGCCATATCGGAACGGGGATCTGTGCCCACCAGTTTTGCCGGCAACTCCCGACGGTCATTGAGACGCACAATGATCTCATCCGCTCCTTCAACCACGTGGTTGTTGGTCAAGACGTAACCATCGTTGGAAACAATAAAACCGGACCCCATGGATTGGCGAGGGGCAGATCCGCCCGGCCCGCCGCCAAACGGCGACTGTGGACCGCGGAAGAAGTCCTGAAAGAAATCCGGCAGTTGCTCAAGCTGGCGCTCATCAAACGGAAGACCATGGGGGCGATTGCGCCCGGCCTTCGGCTCGGTGGTGGTGCTGATGTTTACCACGGCTGAGGAATTGTTCTCAACCAGCTCGGTAAAGTCAGGCAAGCTGCGGGCCGACACCGTCTGAGCCAGTAACAAAGGCACCAGCAGGCAAAGCAGATACACTCCGACCGTTGCCACATTCCGGCCCCCGCGCCCGGACGACAGTTCACGGTCATTCCTTACTTTGAGCATTCAGAACCCCCTGATAGGCTATTGTTTGGAGAATATTGTGTGGTCAAAACCGGCGTTTTCAACTCGCCAGCGATTCACGTCCAGGGACCAGCTAACGGCCTGACGTTCACCAGCCGTGGCTCATAGTTCCGCCCCGGGTTCGAGCCGACCCGCCTGGCCACGACAAAACCGGCGGCCATTGCCGCTACGGCACCAATCATGGCTGCGATATCCTGCCCCCCTGACAGCTGATGACCGACTACGGCTCCAAGCACCATCAGTACCAGCGGCAATGCGTACACCAGCAGCGAAGCACCAAGCAGTGCCGACTCATCAATCGCCACTGTCACTTCATCGCCGACACTTGCATTCAGACTGTTGGCGACCAACACCTGGTTAGCTCGCCCGCCGGAAACGCCCGCCAGCGCCCGCTGACCACAGCCATTGCGTGCAGAACAACTCTCGCAGGCACTGGTGCGGATGGTCTGCACCCAGACCCTGTCGCCATTGACTGCCACCACTTTGCCTGTTTCCGTAATCATTTTCCGAGAGCTCCGAACGCCAGCGCATCGTCCACTTTAACGGACTCCGCGACCTTGCGGGCAGTCCGGGGAGGAATTTCGCCAACCACTGTCACAAAAAAGTCTACATCACCGGCTTCAAGCTGTTTCATGTATACGGTAGTCGCGCCAATCCGTGACGCCCCGGTGGGCATCATTATTTTGCGTGATGGCTCCACAAAGACCGAGAACGCTGCCAGACCGTCTGAAAAAGCCACAGCCTGGCCTTTGCCAGAGCGGGGCGCCGCCGCAGGGATAAAACCATCCGGCTGCCACCCTAGCGTCCACCCTTCCATTCGTGGCGCCGGGGAAGACGTTGTTTTGGGCGCCAGCTCCCGGGCGATTTCCTCTCCCTCAGTGCGGATCACAAACTCGCTGTCTGACAGACTGTCGGTAATCTCCAGGCTGGTGAACTGGAAGTGTTCAAGAACTGTGCCGCCTGATGAACGCACATGGCTCTTTACCAGCAGGCCGGTAGACTTTTCCAGCCACAGGTGATGACTGTAACGCAGCTCGTCTTTCGCCTTCAGCGCAAGCCTGACCACATCATAGCCAGCAATGCGGTCGTCACCCACCAGTGCAGGCTGATACCAGCGGCTAACCGGCATAAGCTGACTTGAAAACGCTTCCGCAAAAGGACCCGAAGGAATCACCTGATCCAGTTGGATGCGCCCATGATCCGGAAGCACACAAACCACACGCATGCCCTTGCGGACAATTTCACCATTGGCACCGTCCTGGGGGACAAGGCGCTCTTCAACAACCCCGTCCTGGTAACGATGGGCAATCTGCATGGAGCTGACCTGATCGCCCCGTGCGTAGACGAAGACCCCACGATACGAGGTCATGTTCAGCGCAGGGCCAAGCCGGTCAAGCCAGTATTCGGCGTCCCTGGCAACCGTTTCAGCACGTGTCTGCCCGGCGACAAAAACAGCCAGAACCATGACGATCGCCAACAGCGAGTTGCCAGGGTTCACACACCGAGTCCGGATTCCGGTTACCGTTTTGCGCATCAATCATTCAACTCCGAGCAGTATTCAGGGTGAAATCGTGGGCCTAGTAACCAGCCCCGGATGCACTTACCAGCCGGGCATAGCCAACCGAGCCACGACCTGCCCCGACGCTGTTATGCTGGGCATGCTCCAGAAGGTAACGACTGACCTGCTCCCACTGTTCTTCATCCAGCCCCTGCAGGGCGACTTCCTGTACCGGCTCGCCCACGGCCTCCGAGGTGATGCCTTCGGCCTTCTCGGAAGGGAGCCCGGCGTTAGCCACCGAGGCAGACGTGTCCGCCGATTCCCATCCGGCTCCAGCACCAAAACCAACCACCAGCGCAAGGGTCACCATGGCCACGGCGGGCCAGTGCCAATTCCTCTCCCTGCCCCGGCGAGTCGATGCTACCGGACCGGGAGCCTTGTGAAAGCCGCCGTCCAGGGCCTCCCTGACCCCGGCACTGACGTCCACCCGGTCATCGGCCAGGTTGCCCTGGTGCATCAGATCGCGGACCTGCTGCCAACGCTGCCACTGGGAACGAACTTCATCCTGTCGGGCGTGGGACAACAGTCGGCGGACAGACAGCTCATCCGCCTCGTCATCCATCATTGCCGACAGGGTTTCTTTGAGACGATCATCCATAGGACGCAACCTCATTATGTCCGGGAATCATTCAATAAAGGGCCGAGGTGTCGATCTACCGCATCCCTCGCCCTGAAAATCCGTGACCTGACTGTACCTATCGGGCATTCGAGAATGCCGGCGATATCTTCGTAACTCAGCCCGTCATACTCCCTGAGCAGAAAGGCTGACCTGAGTTCCTCCGGCAGATTACCGATGGCCTCTCTGAGCGCTTCCTGTAACTGGTCCCGCTGCAGCAGCTTCTCCGGGGAAGCGTTGTCCCTCAGTTTCGAGCCATCGTCATAGTTCTCAGCGTCAACGGCGTCAGCACTCCCTTGCGGACGACGGCCACGGGACTCAAGGAAGTTTTTCGCTGTGTTCACCGCAATCCGGTACAGCCACGTATAAAATGCACTATCACCCCGAAACCGGTCTATCGCACGATAGGCCTTGACGAAGGCTTCCTGGGTCAGATCCATCACTTCCTGGCTATCGTACACGTACCGACTGATGATCGACGCCACCCGTGACTGGTACTTGACCACCAGAAGGTCAAAAGCAGGCCGGTCACCATGACGGACCTTCTTCACCAACTGAAGGTCTGTCTGGCTTTCACTGTTTTCTTCCTTGTGTCGTTCTGTATCCGCAGTCATGGACGGAGCGCCGGGGTTTCCAAAGTGAGCGACCATCTGGTCGGCTTGCCTGTATTTCGGTGGATTCATGCTACTGCCCGATGTCCGATTAGGCTATGGCACGCCCGATTCGTGGGTGCACCCCGTCAGGCCAAATAGACAGCAGGCACAAAGTTTAGTTCAATACACCTCCACATTATGGCCTGCGATAACGACCCGATGCCACAATCCTACGAATTCGATGTTCTGATAATCGGCAGCGGTGCAGCCGGACTGACCGCTGCCCTCAATTTGCCTGAACACTTGAAGATTGCCGTCGTCAGCAAGGGGGATATCAGCAGCGGTGCAACACTGTGGGCCCAGGGCGGGATTGCCGCGGTGCTGGATGATGATGACTCCCTGGAGAACCACATCAGTGACACCCTCAGCGCCGGGGGTGGACTCTGCCACGAAGACGCTGTCAGGTTCACCGTGGAGCATGGCCGCGAGAGCATTGACTGGCTGATTGACAGCGGTGTCACCTTCACCCGCGACGATGAGTCGCACTACCATCTGACCCGGGAAGGCGGGCACAGCCACCGGCGCATCATCCATGCTGCCGATGCCACGGGCCATGCGGTTTCTACCACACTGACATCACAGGCCCAGGCGCGCCCCAATATCTCACTGATGTCGCGCCGTGTGGCCGTGGACCTGATCACCAATCGCAAACTGTCGCTGCCGGGCAATGCCTGTGTGGGGGCCTATATCCTGAACCTGGAAGACAATCACGTTGAGCTTTTCCGGGCCCGTTTTACCATCATTGCCACTGGCGGGGCCAGCAAGGCCTATCGCTACACCACCAACCCCGATGGAGCCTCCGGAGATGGCATTGCCATGGCCTGGCGGGCGGGCTGCCGGGTGGGGAATATGGAGTTCAACCAGTTCCATCCTACCTGCCTGTACCATCCTCATGCCAAGTCATTCCTGATCACCGAAGCGGTGAGGGGCGAAGGAGGCGTGTTGCTGCTTCCCGATGGCACACGATTCATGGACCGGTTTGACGACCGGGGAGAACTGGCCCCCCGGGACATTGTCGCCCGCGCCATCGACCACGAGATGAAGCGACTGGGCGCCGATCATCTGTACCTGGACATCAGCCACAAGCCGCCCGAGTTTGTCACGCATCACTTCCCCACAATCTACGAAAAATGCCTGACGTTCGGAATCGATATCACCAGGGAGCCCATTCCGGTAGTCCCTGCGGCCCACTATACCTGTGGTGGCATCGTCAGTGACGAACGGGCACGTACCGACATCAACCAGCTTTATGTGGTTGGTGAGGCGGCGTTTACCGGACTGCACGGCGCCAACCGTATGGCCAGCAACTCCCTGCTGGAATGCCTGGTCTACGGCCGCGCCGCGGCCGCAGATATCACGCGGCGGGAAGCCAACATACCATCCCCACCAGAGGCTCCGGACTGGGACGAAAGCCAGGTAAGGGATTCCGATGAGGACGTGGTAATCTCCCACAACTGGGACGAACTCCGGCATTTCATGTGGGACTATGTTGGCATTGTACGAACCACCAAGCGTCTGCAGAGAGCCAAACACCGTATTGACTTGCTGGAGCGGGAAATTGGCGAGTTCTACAGCAATTACCGGGTGTCCAACGACCTGCTGGAATTGCGTAACCTGGTCACCGTTGCCGACCTGATCATCTGCTCGGCCCTGCAGCGCAGGGAAAGCCGGGGCCTGCACTACACGCTGGATTTCCCGGGACTGCTCCACGAAGCGAAGGATACCGTACTGGTTCCTACAACCTATAGACGATCCGCTCCCTGACCGGGGCGGTTCAAACTGATCCCACTGGGCAACTGAGAGAATTCATGTCTGATAACACCGACTTTAACCGCCTGTGGTGGCACAGCCGTCGCGGCATGCTTGAGCTGGATGTCTTGCTGATCCCGTTTCTGGAACAGGCCTACCGGGATCTGCCGGCAGAAGACCAGGCACGCTACGAAAAACTGATCACCTGCGAAGACAGCGATATGTTCGAGTGGTTCATGCAGCGCAGCCGCCCGGACGACCCAGACCTTCAACGCATCGTCGATATCATTCTGAACCGTGTCCAGCCGGATTGACCTGCGGATTTCACCATCGCATCCAGTGGCTTTTCTGTGCGCCCTGCCCTGGCTGTTGCTGACGGCCCTGGCGGTGCTTATGCTCAGCACTTATGGACCGGCCTGGCTGCTCCTGAGCCCGCTCCCCTTCGCCGGGGCCATTGTCCAGTATCGCCGCAGCGGCTTGCTGGCAGGTCCGAATGCCGTGACCGGTTTACGGGTGGAAAACCAGCGCCTCTACGCTCGCCTTGGCTCCGGTTTGGAAGTTCACGTGCTACCCTCTGGTGAAAGCCGGGTAAGCGCCCGGTTTGCTATCTTGAAACTGCGACGTACCGGCTCCATATCCACTACGTATCCTGTTGTCCTGGTTGCATTCACCCCGCGGCTCGGCAACACCTCCCCGGATGCCTTTCGCCAGTTACGGGTATGGCTTCGCCTGGGGTCGCCTGCCGATGCAGGGAAGACGGGTGGCCAGCAACCCTTAAATGTTCAGGAAACCCACTGATTCCGGAGCGTTCCATGTCAGATACCGAAAACCGGGCCAGCCATCCGCTGCCTCATCCGGCCCGCGTTACCATTTCCGACCGGGTTATCGTGCGGGTCACCGGTCCGGGAACCGACAAATTCCTGCAGGGACAATTCAGCCAGCAGATTGATGACGTCACCCAAAACCACTCGCCAAGGGCTTCCGCCTGCACTCCGAAAGGTCGCGCGTATTGCCTGACCCGGCTTGTCAGGGAAGGCGAAGATGTACTGATGGAGCTGCCTGTGGAACTTGCAGACGACACCATCAGCCATCTGCGGAAATACCTGATGCTGTTTCGTGGCACTTCAATGGAGAAAGAAGCCAACGCCGGGATAATCGGGCTGATGGGTGAGTCCTCGATAAAACAATTGCTGCCCGACGCTGCCGGCAAACTGGCGGCCCCAGGGGATGCATTGCCCGTGAACGGCGGCAGTCTGATACGAACAATGGACACCGCCGAAGGACTGGCCCGCTATGAGCTGTGGCACACCGGTGATCTGGATTCGTCGCTGCGCCAGTTACTGGATGATCTACCGGAAATAGCTCTGGCGGATTGGCATGCCTCGGAAATTGCTGCCGGCGTGGCGGCGCTGAGTCCGGCCACCAAAGAAGGTTTTGTTCCACAAATGCTGAACTGGCAGCATGTCGGAGGCATTCACTTCAAAAAGGGATGCTATACCGGGCAGGAGGTGATCGCCCGCATGCATTTTCTGGGGCAACTCAAAAAAAGCCTGTTTCGCTTTGCTATGGGCCAAAGCACGACTCCGCCAACTCCGGGAGAGGCTGTGATGGCCGGTGATGGGCCGGTGGGCACGGTGATCAGCTCGGTGAGTTTTGCCGATGGCACCGCCGAACTTCTTGCCGTGGTGCGCCATGATTCGGTGGATTTCATCCTCACACCGGAACACGCGCCAGAGGCCGCTCTTTCCCTGCTTCCACTGCCCTATTCCGTTTCCGAACGTGAACAAACAGGTACGTCTGATACATAAGTTGACAGGACGAATCCGGAAAATTTGCTATAAAGTACTTCATATAGCTGCAAATTTTGGCCTTTCCGGATTCTTCTGCCGGCCAGGTAACATTCAACAGGCGGACCATCGTTGACCATGTCGAATATTGTCGAAACCATTAAAACCGATCTGACCGATGCCATTGAAAACGACAAGCTTGTACTTCCGACGCTTCCGGAAGTGGCGTTGCAGGTCCGGGAAATCGCTGAAAATGAAGACTCCGCGATTCTTGACCTGGTGAAGTGCATCAGTAACGACACGGCGCTTTCAGCCCGCATCATACGTGTTTGCAACAGTCCGTTATTCCGTGGCAGCCGCGCGATTGAAAACCTGAACATGGCTGTGAGCCGCCTTGGCATGGCCTACACCAGTAATCTCGCCATGGGTCTGGCGATGGAGCAGATGTTCCAGGCTACGTCCGACATGATCGACAAGCGTCTGCGTGCCACCTGGCAGAAGAGCACCGAAGTGGCGGGTGTGTGCCATGTGCTGGCGCAGCATTACACCAAGCTGAAGCCGGATCAGGCCACGCTGGCAGGGCTGGTGCATCTGATCGGGGTGTTGCCGATTTTGCGCTACGTAGAGGACCGCGACATCCAGATCAGCGGTATCATGCTCGACAATGTGATAGAGGAGATTCATCCACGCATCGGCGCCACCATTTTGCAGAAGTGGGATTTTCCGAAGGAGTTGCAGAATGTGCCTCTGGAGTACGCAAATCTGCACCGTGAGGTACCGGCTGCGGATTATGCGGATCTGGTTTTGATTGCCAATCTGCAGTTGATTGCGGGTACGGATCACCCCTGGACGGAGGTGGACTGGAAGACGATTTCGGCGTTTGATCGTCTGGGGTTGGATCCGGAAGTGGATATGAGTGAGGAAGAGGATCTGAATGCGCAGATGGAAGCTGCGATGGCGCTTCTGAAATAGTCGGGGGCTGGCCGGAGGTGGGGGTATTTTTCTTCGGGAAAAGAACTCGCTTCGCTCAGACACCTTTTCCTGTCAGAGAAAATACCCCCGCCTCCGGCCGATGAGACTTTGTTGCGGGCCGCCCTTTGAAGTCTCTTTACGAGCTGGACTGGCTTTTCCCGTATTGTTCCAGTAACTCTGACTTGCTTGGCAAAGACCAATCGACGGTGGGTAGCCCGTTTTGCTTTAACCACTCGTTGGCCCGGGAAAAGTGCTTGCATCCGAAGAAGCCGCGGTAGGCGCTTAACGGGGACGGGTGTGGACCATCCAGTACCAGGTGCTTGCTGCGGTCGATGTGTTGGCCTTTCTTTTTTGCGTAACTTCCCCAGAGTAGAAACACCACACCCTGCCGTTCCCGGTTGATGGTTTCTATAACCCTGTCTGTGAAGGTTTCCCAGCCTTTGCCCTGGTGGGCGCCGGCCTGGTTCTGGACGACGGTGAGTACGCTGTTAAGCAGTAGTACGCCTCGCTCGGCCCAGGGTTGCAGGCAGCCGTGGTCCGGGGGCTGGATGCCTATATCTTCCTGGATTTCTTTGAAGATGTTGACCAGAGACGGTGGCGTGGCCACATGGGGGCGTACGGAGAAGCAGAGGCCGTGGGCCTGGCCGGGACCGTGGTAGGGGTCCTGGCCGAGGATCACTACGCGCACTTTTTCCAGTGGTGTACTGTTCAGGGCGTTGAAGCAGAGGTGGCTGGCGGGGAACAGGGTTTTACCTGCCTCTTCCTCCGCCGCCAGAAAATCAGCCAACTGGTGCATGTACGGCTGGCTGAATTCGTTGCCGAGGTGCTCAGACCAGCCCCGGCCGGGCTTCAGCTGGTGGGCCAGCACCTCAACCGGCTGCATGGGTCAGCCCTCGTCTCTCTTGGTTTCGGCTTTATGTTCCGGACGCATGGCGGGGAACAGGATGACATCGCGAATGGACGCGGAGTTGGTCAGCAACATGGCCAGGCGGTCGATGCCGATGCCCTCGCCAGCCGTAGGCGGCAGGCCGTATTCCAACGCCATGATGTAGTCGTCGTCGTAGAACATGGCTTCATCATCGCCGGCGTCTTTTTCGGCTACCTGGTCCTGGAAACGTTCGGCCTGGTCTTCAGCGTCGTTAAGCTCGGAGAAGCCGTTGGCAATTTCGCGGCCGCCCACGAAGAATTCGAATCGCTCGGTGACGAACGGATCGTTGTCCTTGCTCCGGGCCAGCGGGGACACTTCCTTTGGATAATCCGTTATGAAGGTCGGCTGCATCAAGCGGTGCTCGGCGGTTGCCTCGAATATCTCGATCTGCACCTTGCCCAGCCCCCAGCCGTTCTTGATATGGATACCGAGGTCCTTGGCGATCCTGCGGGCACCGGCCTCATCAGCCAGTTCCGCGGCCTTGATGTCGGGATTATGCCGCAGGATGGCGTCCACTACGGTCAGACGCTCGAACGGCTTGCCGAAATCATACTCGATGATTTCTTCTTCGCCATCGGCCAGGGTTCGGGTGTTCACCACCGTGGTGGTTCCCAGCACCTTCTGGGTGATGGTGCGCAGCATGTCTTCGGTCAGGTCCATCAGGTCGTTGTGATCCGCATAGGCCTGGTAGAACTCCACCATGGTGAATTCCGGGTTATGGCGGGTGGACAGCCCCTCATTGCGGAAATTGCGGTTGATCTCGAATACCCGCTCAAAACCGCCCACCACCAGGCGCTTGAGGAAAAGCTCCGGGGCGATACGCAGATACATGTCGATACCGAGGGCGTTGTGATGGGTCACGAACGGGCGCGCGGTGGCACCGCCCGGGATCACCTGCAGCATCGGGGTTTCCACTTCCATGAAGTCCCGCTCGGTGAAGTACTGGCGCATGACACTGATGATCTTCGAGCGTGCGTAGAACACCCGGCGGCTGTCTTCATTCACCATCAGGTCGACGTAACGGTGGCGATAACGGGACTCGGTGTCGGTCAGGCCCTTGTGTTTCTCCGGCAGCGGCCGCAATGACTTGGTGAGCAGAGTGTACTCGTCCATGCTCACATACAGGTCGCCCTTTCCGGATTTGCACAGAACGCCACGCACACCCACGATGTCGCCCAGATCCCAGTGCTTGGTGTCTTTCTGGACATCCTTGGAGGCATAGATCTGGATGCGGCCGGTCATGTCCTGAACCACCTTGAACGCCTTGCGGTCGAGCATCATGCGGCCGGCAATCGCCACCACGATACCCATTTCCGCCAGTTCTTCCTTGGTCTTGTCGCCGTATTTGGCCTGAAGCTCTGCGGCGGTAGCGTCGCGGCGGAAGTTGTTGGGGAAAGCGTTGCCCTGCTCGCGCATCTCGGCCAGCTTGGCGCGGCGCTCGGCAATCAGCTTGTTGTCCTCTGGCTGTGCATTCTGGGTGTGGTCAGTCATGTTGGCTCACAAAAATGGGGAATTGTCCGGGTTAGCATGGGATGGCGCTGATTACAGCGCCATCTTCAGGCTGGCTTCAATAAACTTGTCGATATCACCATCCAGCACCGCCTGGGTATTGCTGGTTTCCACCTTGGTGCGCAAGTCCTTGATACGGCTGTCGTCCAGCACGTAGGAGCGAATCTGGCTGCCCCAGCCAATATCCGCCTTGGCGTCTTCCGCCTTCTGCTTCTCGGCGTTACGCATCTGCATCTCGCGCTCAAACAGCTTGGCCTTCAGCTGTTTCATGGCCTGATCTTTGTTCTGGTGCTGGCTTCGGCCAGCCTGACAGGCCACGACGATACCGGTGGGGTTGTGGGTCAGGCGCACTGCGGACTCAGTCCGGTTAACGTGCTGACCACCGGCGCCGGAGGCGCGGTAAACATCCACCCGCAGATCTGCAGGGTTGATCTCGATTTCAAAACTGTCGTCCACTTCCGGTGATACAAACACCGAAGAGAACGAGGTATGTCGGCGGTTGCCGGAGTCGAACGGCGATTTACGCACCAGACGGTGCACACCGGTTTCCGTACGCAGCCAGCCAAAGGCGTAGTCACCCTGGATATGAACGGTGGCACTCTTGATGCCCGCCACGTCACCTTCCTGCAACTCGACAATCTCCGCCTTGAACCCACGGCGCTCGGCCCAACGCAGGTACATGCGCAACAGCATATTGCCCCAGTCCTGAGCCTCGGTTCCGCCGGAGCCGGCCTGAATGTCCAGATACGCGTTATTGGCATCCATCTCGCCGGAGAACATACGGCGGAACTCGAGCTTCTCAAGCTCTTTGTCGAGGCTTTCCAGGTCAGCTTCAATCTCGGCAACCGTACCCTCGTCCTCTTCCTCGGCAGCGATATCCAACAGGCCCTCGGCGTCTTCGAGGCCGGAGGTGAGGTTGTCGATGGTGCGGACAATCAGCTCAAGATCAGAACGCTCTTTGCCGAGCGCCTGGGCCCGGTCAGGATCTTCCCACACCGAGGGCACTTCCAGCTCGCGCTCGACTTCGGTCAGTCTCTCACTACGCTGATCGTAGTCAAAGATACCCCCTGAGCGCTTCAGTGCGCTCACGAAGGTCTTTTATCTTCGTAACAATGGGATTGATTTCCATGAAATCCTTACTCGCTATCAGAAAATGGATGCGATCAAAATCAGACGCGAGATTCTACCGGAAATCTGTTTTTAAATCAGCCGGTGGTAACCGCGACTTCGGTGAAAGCGCCAGGCAGGGCCGTTGTTCCGGGAGACGCTGTGAATACGTCCATGTACGCTTGACGAAAACATCCATGTTTTCGACACTCCCGGAACAACGGCCCTGCCTGGCGCCCAGAATTGGGAGTCACCACCAAAACGGCATCCCGCCGGTGCTATCTCTCAGGCTTGATCGGGCCTGGGGTGGGGTATTTTTTCTGCCAGAAAAAGGTGTCTGAGCGAAGCGAGTTCTTTTTCCAAAGAAAAAATACCCCCTCCCAGGCCCAGCCCACCAAACACTCAGGCCAAAGGCTCCAGATAATCCACAAGAAGCTGCAGATTAGTACGCCCACGAAAGGTATTGGCGTCAGGCTTGTACACCACCCGAGCCCCGGTCCGGGTGTAGTCGGGCACTTCAGGCCCGGTATTGAAGGCGATGCCGTCGATAATCGCGCCGCCCTCTTCCAACTGGAGCACCAGCTTCAGATGATTTTCACCGACAATGCGCTGGCTGACCACGCGGAAGTTGCCGTCAAACAGCGGCTCCGGGAAGTGCTGGCCCCAGGGGCCGGCCCGTTTCAGCAAGGTGGCGGTTTCAAGGTGCAGCTCATCTGGACTCAGGGGGCCGTCGGTGGTGATGGCGGCCTCCAGATCTTCCGCTCGGAGGGTATCGCGCACCGCCCTGTCAAAAGCCTCGCTGAAGGCATCCAGGTCGCGGCGAGAGAGAGTCATGCCGGCAGCCATGGCATGCCCCCCGTATTTCTTCATCATACCCGGATGACGGGCATCAACCACCGCAAGCACATCGCGGATATGCAGGCCGGGAATGGAGCGTGCGGAGCCTTTGATATCCTCGCCGTTATCGTCCGGCGCAAAGGCAATGGTCGGGCGATGGGTCTGCTCACGGATGCGGGCAGCCAGTATGCCGATCACGCCCTGGTGCCAGTCAGTGTCGAACAGGGCCAGCCCCCAGGGCAAACCTTCAATATCCAGCGACATGGAAGCCAGCAGGTCCTGGGCCTGGGTTTTCATGTCTTTTTCAATGGTGCGCCGTTCACGATTGAAAGTGTCCAACTCCCGGGCCAGGCGCTGGGCCTCGTCGCGGCTATCCGCCAGCAGGCAGGCAATGCCAACGCTCATGTCATCAAGACGGCCGGCTGCGTTAAGCCTCGGGCCGACCACAAACCCAAGGTCGGTTGAGCTGATTTCGCTGTGGTCGCGGCCAGCCACTTCCAGCAACGCCAGGATACCCGGGCGGGCTTCGCCCTGTCGGATTCGGCGCAGGCCCTGTTCGACGAAGATGCGGTTATTGTGGTCCAGCGGTACAACGTCCGCCACGGTGCCCAAGGCCACCAGATCCAGCAGGTTACCAAGATTGGGCTGAGGATCCGGCAGCAACCCCTGTTCCCGCAGATGCTTGCGCAAAGCGGTCAGCACATAGAACATGACACCCACCCCCGCTGCGTTCTTACTCAGGAATGGGCAACCGGGCTGGTTGGGATTCACGATGGCATCAGCGTCTGGCAGGATTTCGCCAGCCAGGTGGTGATCGGTCACGACCACTTTTATGCCAAGTTCCCGTGCGGCGCGAACGCCTTCGACCGCGGAAATGCCGTTGTCCACGGTGATCAGCAGGTCCGGCAGGGAGCCGTCTTCCTGTAAACGGTGAATAATGCCGGGCGTCAGGCCATAACCATCGGAAAAACGGCTGGGCACTCGGAAGTCGATGTCGTTCAATCCCAGCATGCCCAGGCCCAGCATGGCCACTGCAGTGCTGGTGGCTCCATCAGCGTCGAAATCGCCCAGAACCAGCACCCGCTGCTGGCTGGTAATCGCCTCGCTCAGCAGAGCGACAGCACGGTCGATCCCCCGAAGCTCCATGGGTGAGGCCAGGTGTTTCAAGGTATAACTGAGCTGCTCATCAGAGGTGACGCCACGGGCGGCGTAGAGACGGCGAAGCAAAGGAGGCAGGTTCTGGCCCCAGCCCGGGGTGATTTCCGGACCAGGGCGACGCAGGATTTTTTTTGGTGTCATACCAATCAGGTATTCTTCCAGTGTTTGGCAATAAAGGCCTGCACGGCTGGCAGGTCATTATCCAGTACGGTGTATTTCTCTTCCCGCTCGAACAGATCCGCCATATGCAACGGCAACGAGGGCTCCGCCTTCACTCCGGAGCGCAACACGGCATCCGGGAATTTGGCCGGGTGGGCTGTGCCCAGGGTAATCATGGGAACGGCCGGGTCGCGACGACAGTTGCGGGCGGCGCGCACACCAATGGCGGTATGCGGATCCAGCAGATATTCATTCTGTTCAAAGATTTCACGGATGGTATCCGTTGTACCCTCGTCCCCCACTGCATCACTATCAAATAGTTTGCGGGCATGCTTCCAGCGGTAATCTTCAATACTGACCGGCCCTTTTGAGGCATTCTCCAGCAGATCTTTCACCGCAGCGCCGTCACGCCCGTGGAGATCAAACAGCAGGCGCTCGAAGTTGCTGGACACCATGATGTCCATGCTCGGCGACAGGGTATGCTCCAGCTTCAGCTGCTCGTACCGGTTGCCACTCATGAAGCGATGCAGGATGTCGTTACGGTTGGTGGCGATGACCAACTGGGAGATGGGCAGGCCCATTTTCTTGGCCAGGTAGCCGGCAAAGATATCGCCAAAGTTACCGGTTGGCACCGAAAAGGCCATGCTGCGGTCGGGACCGCCAAGGGCCAGGGAGGCATGAAAGTAGTAGACGATCTGGGCCATGATGCGGGCCCAGTTGATGGAGTTCACCGCCGCAAGCTGGGTTTTTCCGCCCAGGAAAGACTGGTCACCAAAGCTTGCCTTCACCATGCGCTGGCAGTCATCGAAATTGCCACGCACAGCAATGTTGTGAATGTTGTCACCCTTCACCGTCGTCATCTGGCGACGCTGCACCTCGGAAACTCGCTCATGGGGATGCAGAATGAATATGTCCACATGTTTGCAGCGCCGGCAACCTTCAATGGCGGCAGAACCGGTATCGCCCGACGTCGCCCCCATGATCACCACGTGTTGCTGGCGCTTTTCCAGTACGTAATCCAGCAGCCGCCCCAGCAGCTGAAGCGCGAAATCCTTGAACGCCAGCGTGGGGCCGCGAAACAGCTCCATGACCCATTCATTGGAGTCCAGCTGAACCAGTGGTGCGACCGCCTTGTGGGTAAATACGTCGCCGTAGGTCTCCTCCAGCATCCTGCGGAAATCCTCCGCTGGAATGGCATCGTCCACAAACGGATGCATTACCTTGAAGGCCAGCTCGCTGTAGGAGAGCCCACGCCAGCTTCGGATTTCCTCAAGGCTGAAATGGGGGAGGGATTCCGGGACATAAAGGCCACCGTCGGTGGCCAGGCCTGTCAGCAGGACATCTTCAAAGCCCAGGGCGGGAGCTTCGCCCCGTGTACTGATGTATCTCACCTTGCATTCCTGTCAGTTAAAGTTTTCGGCACGGATGCGAACGACTTTTCCGTCGATGTCGCTGAGGGCTTCCAGTTCTTCGATGGCGCGGTTGATCTGGCGTTCCTGAACCGTGTGGGTCAGGATAATCACCGGAATACGGCCATCCTTGAGCTCTGACTCTTTCTGCATGATGGACTCGATATTGATACCGTGCTCACTCAGGATCGACGCCACTTTCGCCAGCACACCGGGGCGATCCAGTGCCTGGATACGCAGGTAGTAGGCAGACTGGACATCCTCCATGGGCAATACCGGAAGATCTTCCATCGCCGATGGTTCAAAGCCGAGATATGGCACGCGCTGGTTGCTTTCAGCAGCAACAGAGCGGGCGGCATCGATGATGTCAGCAATCACCGCTGAGGCTGTCGCTTCGTCGCCCGCCCCAGGGCCGTAATACATGGTCTGGCCAACAGCATCGCCATCCACCAGTACGGCATTGAGTACACCGTCAACCTGGGCAATCAGATGGCTGCGGGGTACCAGCGTGGGGTGAACACGCAGCTCAATGCCCTCATCGCGACGCCGGGCAATGCCCAGATGCTTGATGCGGTAACCCAGAACCTCGGCATGGGCAATGTCGTACGGGGTAATCTCGGAAATCCCCTCCGTATAGGCCTTCTCGAACTGAAGCGGTACACCGAAACCGGCTGAGGCGAGGATGGTGAGCTTGTGGGCAGCGTCAATCCCTTCCACATCAAAGGTGGGATCGGCCTCGGCATAACCCAGATCCTGAGCCTCTTTGAGCACCTCGGCGAATTCACGACCGGCACGCATTTCCGTGAGGATATAGTTGCCGGTACCGTTGATGATGCCGGCAATCCAGTCAACACGGTTGGCCGCCATGCCTTCACGGACCGCCTTGATAACAGGAATGCCGCCCGCGACCCCCGCTTCATAGGAAACGATCACGTTCTTCTTCGCCGCCGCTTCAAAGATCTCGTTACCGTGAACCGCAATCAGGGCCTTGTTGGCTGTCACTACGTGCTTGCCATTCTTGATCGCTGCCAGCACCAGCTCCCGCGCAGTCTCGTAGCCACCAATCAGTTCCACAACAATATCCACGGACGGGTCATTCACCACGTCGAATACGTCGGTACTGAACGGGATATCACCCAGATCAATATCACTGCGGGGTGTGCGTGTTGCCACCCTGGCAATGCGGATATTGAAACCTGTCCTGCCCGTGATCAGGCTGGCGTTGCGGGTCAGTACGTTGAACGTACCACCACCGACTGTTCCCAGTCCGCAGATTCCGACATTGACGTCTTTCAAGCTTTCACCTCTGTTCCCGATGGGTTGCTGTGGGGAGCGACAGTATAACGGTTAACGTGCTCTCGAATAAGCCCTTGCCAATGCAACCGGCTGAGCCTCAGTCAGGTAGACTATCAGAGCAGCCCGAGGCCTTCAGCCAGTTTTTGGGCCGGCACGTAACCACGCACCATATTACCGTCTTCCAGTACAATTGCCGGGGTGCCTGTCACTCCAACGCGACCGCCCAGCTGGAACTGGTCGCTGACGGGATTTTCACAGCTCTGCTCGTCCACGCTGCGCCCCTGCTTGGCGGCATCCATGGCTGCCTGCTGGTCATCAGAACACCAGACGGAAACGTATTTGCGGAATGAGGGGGTATTGGGCCCGGAACGCGGGAACGCGTAGTAGTTAACGGTAATGCCCATCTCATTAAGCTGTGGCACTTCGTCATGCATCTTGCGGCAGTATGGGCAATCGATATCGGTGAAAACAGCAATTGAAGCCTTCTGCTCACCCTTGGCGGCATAGCTGATCACCCCCTTCCCGCCAAAGTCGTCCATGGTGCGGGCACGTTGCGACGCCCTCCCCTGCTCCGAGACGTTGGCAATACCGCTATCGGTAATTTTCAGGAGGTCGCCGGTAAGAATGTACTGACCATCCGCGGTGGTAAAGATGGTATCGCCGTTATTACTGTACACCTCGTACAGGCCCTCGGCTTCGGATTTGCGCACTTCGGAGATTTTCAGGCCAGGAACTGCGGCTGACAGTTTTTTGGTAATATTGTCCTCGACTTCACCCGCATGAAGTGCCGCCACTCCTCCGAGGGTAGAGGCGACAATCAGCAGGCAGAATTTGAACAGGCTCTTGATCAACATATTGGCTTCCAGATTAAAGGGCTCACAGGGAGTTCCGGCATCAGGGCAGCGAGGCTGACGCCGCGCCCTATCGTAATGGCGACAATTGCGACACCGACCGCCGTAAAAAGTTCAGTGTACCAAGGCGCAGCACCACAGCAACCAGGCATCAACCTAACCACGTGGATGGTGGGACTGGTGCAGCGACTGCAATCGCTGCCGCGCCACATGGGTGTAGATCTGTGTGGTGGACAGGTCTGAATGGCCCAGCAGCATCTGAACCACTCGCAGGTCTGCGCCATTATTCAGCAAGTGGGTGGCGAAAGCATGCCGCAGAGTGTGGGGGGACAGATGCTTGTGAACCCCCGCCCGAACGGCGTAGTGTTTTATTCGATGCCAGAACGTCTGTCGTGTCATCGCAGCGGGGCGGTTTCCAGGAAACAACGCATCGCAGGACCGCCCCCTGAGAAGCTCACCCCGAGCTTCCTTCATGTAACGCACCAGCCAGTCAATGGCCTCCTCTCCGAGAGGCACCAGCCGCTCCTTGTTTCCCTTGCCAACAATCCGGACCACGCCCTGGCGAAGATTCACCTCATCAACGGTCAACTCCACCAGCTCCGACACCCGCAAACCGCAGCCATACAGTATTTCCATCATGGCCTTGTCGCGCAGCTCAATGGGAACCTCCGGGTCAGGTTCCGACAGCAGGTTGTCCACATCTTCCTCCGACAACGAATCCGGAAGGCGACGCGGGAGCCTGGGACTATCGATACGTAGCGTCGGATCTTCGGAAATCACCCCTTCCCGCAGAAGGTAGCGATAGAAACGCCGCAGCCCGGACAGGCGGCGGGCAGCGGTTGACGTCTTGAAGCCATCGGCCAAACCCCGGGAAATCCAGGCCAGCAAATCGGTACGGCGCACGTCTGTGAGCAATGGCTTTCCCGGCTGTTCCTGCAGCCAGGCCGCCAACCGCTCAAGGTCGCTGCGGTACGCCTGGCGGGTTTTCTCACCCAAGCCATCTTCAAGCCAGACGGCATCCGTGAAGCGCGAAATAATCGCTTCGTCGGGGGGCCGCACTTCGGCTTTGGATGTGGTGTTCGGGCTCATGGCAACTTACTCGAAACGAACCGCGTCAAGCAGTTACGGAGGTCAGATACGAAAAAGGCAGCCAGTGGCTGCCTTTTTCGACGAACTTGACCAGCAACCCGTGCTGATCAGCCCAGCTTTTCCTTGATACGAGCTGCCTTGCCGGACAGGTCGCGCAGGTAGTAAAGCTTGGCCTGGCGAACGTCACCGCGACGCTTCACGCTGATGCTGTCGATCAGCTTGGAGAAGGTCTGGAAAGTACGCTCAACGCCAACACCGTAGGAAATCTTCCGTACAGTGAAGGAAGAGTTCATGCCACGGTTGCGCTTACCAATCACAACGCCTTCGAACGCCTGCAGACGCTCACGGTTGCCCTCAGTTACACGCACCTGGATAACCACGGTATCACCCGGCGCAAAGGCAGGGATTTCCTTGGTCATCTGCTCTGATTCAATCTGACTGATGATGTTGTTCTTGCCGCTCATCGTTAGTGCTCCTGATACCCAATCTTTTAATGCCCTGATGATTCAGAGGCACCCGGTTCGTTCAAAATCTCTTCCAGCAGCTCACGCTCTTCGTCCGTAAACACCCGCTTTTCCAGCAGGTCGGGGCGTCGCTCCCGGGTTCGCCTCAGCGACTGCTTGAGCCGCCAACGCCGGATCTGATCATGGTGACCGCCCAATAAAACATCCGGCACCGCCTGACCTTCGTAAACCTCGGGCCGGGTGTAGTGCGGACAATCCAGCAAACCGTCAGCAAAGGAATCCTGCTCTGCCGACTGCGCATGACCCAGCGCTCCGGGGATGAGGCGCGTAACCGCATCAATCACAGCCATGGCTGCCAGTTCACCACCGGAGAGCACGAAATCTCCCAGTGATACCTCCCGGTCGACTTCGGCCGATATCAGGCGTTCATCAACACCCTCGTACCGCCCGGCTACCAGAATGAGGTTCTGTTCTGCCGCCAGTGAGTCAACCACGCTCTGATCCATCGGCTCCCCTTGGGGAGACAGATAAACCACGCAGGCTTTGCCGGGTGCCGACGCCCGCGCCGCGTGAATGGCATCCCGCAGCGGCTGAATTTTCATCAGCATGCCAGGACCACCACCATAAGGCCGGTCGTCAACAGTGCGGTGACGATCGTGGGTAAATTCCCGTGGATTCCAGGCCCTGAACGTCAGCAAACCATCTCTGACCGCCCTGCCAGTAATCCCGTAATCTGTCACCGCAGCGAACATCTCCGGGAACAGACTGACTGCGCCAATCCACACCCGTCAGAACTCCGGATCCCAGTCGACTACCATGCGCGAACCGGCCAGATCCACACTCCGGACAACATGGTCCGGACGATAGGGAATCAGCCGCTCACGCTGGTCGATGGAGGCCTCAGTAGCCCTCACCACCAGGACATCGTTGGAGCCTGTTTCTATTAGATGATGCACTCTTCCGAGGCATTCATCCTCAGTCGTGAACACGTCAAGCCCTTCCAGCTGATACCAGTAGTATTCCCCTTCGGGGAGCTCTGGCAGCTCTTCGGTGGGCACAATAACGTCGGCGCCGCAGTAACTGCGCGCCACGTCACGATCGTCAATACCTTTCAGCCTGACTACGATCCCCTGGCCCTGCCGGCGACCTTCCTCAAGCCTTGCCGGGATACGCTTGCCATTGTGGACCAGAGTCCAGTCGCGGTAGTTCAGTATCCCTTCTCTGGGGTCTGTATAAGAGTGAACTTTAAGCCACCCCTTGACCCCAAACACCGAGGTAATCTGACCAATCACAGTTTCCTGCGAATGCTGCGCCATGCCCTGACCCCGGTGATGAAACGTTAACTCTGTTACTCTGCCGCAGCGCCTTTCAGCAACTGGGCAACGCGCTCGCTGGTCTGAGCGCCCTGGCCCAGCCAATGATCGATGCGATCGCGATCAATACGCAGACGCTCTTCCTGACCACGGGCGATCGGGTTAAAGAAGCCAACGCGCTCGATAAAACGACCGTCGCGGGATTTGCGGCTGTCTGTCACTGTCAGATGGTAGAACGGGCGCTTCTTGGAGCCACCACGAGCCAAACGGATTATTACCATTTCGACCAATATCCTGTTCTGTTGTACGAACTTTGTACGATTCACACCCGCCAAACCAAGGCCGGCGCGAAGACCCATACTCGAAAGGGGCGCTATTCTATGCTAAATGAACGCCAAAGAAAACAGGGAATACATCCCGGTTTCTACATACGTCCCCGAGGGGGCATTCCGCCTCCTCCCGCGCCCGGCGGCATCATACCGCCAAGACCCCGCATCATGTTAGCCATTCCGCCTTTCTTGCCGAATTTCTTCATCATTTTCTGCATTTGCTTGTGTTGCTTCAGCAGCCGGTTGACGTCCTGGATCTGGGTACCGGAGCCGGTAGCAATGCGGCGTTTGCGAGAATTGTTGATCACATCCGGATAACGGCGCTCCTTGGGGGTCATGGAGCAGATAATGGCCTCCATCTGCCCCATGGACTTGTCGTTCACCTGTTGCTGGGCCATCTGCGCCATCTGGCCCATGCCCGGCAGCTTGTCCATCAGCCCGCCGATTCCACCCATGTTTTTCATCTGCTGCAGCTGATCGCGGAAATCTTCCAGGTCAAAGCTCTTACCCTTCTTGATCTTCTTTGTCAGCTTCTGGGCTTTTTTCTGGTCAATCTTGCGTTCGGCTTCTTCGATAAGGGAGAGCACATCCCCCATGCCCAGAATCCGCGATGCCACCCGATCCGGATGGAACGGCTCAAGAGCGTCAGACTTCTCCCCCACACCCAGGAACTTGATGGGCTTGCCGGTGATGTGGCGCACGGACAGTGCGGCACCGCCGCGGGCATCGCCATCGGTCTTGGTAAGAACCACACCCGTCAGCGGCAAGGCATCGTTGAATGCCTTGGCCGTGTTGGCAGCGTCCTGGCCTGTCATGGCATCCACCACGAACAGGGTCTCGACCGGGTTGACCGCTTTGTGCAGCCGCCCGATCTCGCCCATCATCTGCTCATCGACGTGGAGGCGACCCGCGGTATCCAGGATCACTACATCTATATGTTTCTTGCGGGCGGCGTCCATGGCACCGTTGGCAATGTCTACCGGATCCTGGTCGGCCGAACTGGGGAAGAACTCGACACCCACTTCACCGGCCAGGGTTTCCAACTGGCGAATGGCCGCGGGACGATACACGTCCGCACTCACAACCATCACGGATTTTTTGTGCCGCTCTTTGAGGAAACGGGACAACTTGGCTACGGTGGTCGTCTTACCGGCACCCTGCAAACCCGCCATCATGATTACGGCCGGGGGCGCTACTGCCAGATTGAGGGACTCGTTGCCATCCCCCATCACGCGCTCCAGCTCCTGCTGGACCACTTTGACGAATACCTGCCCCGGGCTGAGACTACGCTGGACTTCCTGGCCGATGGCCCGCTGACGCACACCCTCTATAAATGCCTTGACTACTGGCAGGGCAACGTCTGCCTCCAGAAGCGCCATGCGAACTTCGCGCAGCGTTTCCTTTATATTGTCGTCAGTCAGCCGCGCCTGCCCAGATATTTTGCGCAGGCTGCCGGAAAGTCGGTCCTGGAGGTTTTCAAACATGTTGATCTTCCGTACCCGGATTAATTGAGTGCATGAAACACGGGAACCCGATCAGGTTCCTTGATTCCTGTTGCATAATCGCGACATTATAACCAGACTATCGCCCTGAAACGACCAGCCCGGTCAAATCGGCGTGAAAGCCCGTCGCCCCCAGTCAGAGAGTGGTTAAAAGGAAGTCATGGGAACGCTGATTCTCGCGGTTACTTCATTATTACTATACAGCATCGGTACTGCCCTGCAGGCACTCAGCTTCAGGGGGCGGGTACATACCAATATTGCAATAACCACTCTTATTGGCATGCTGGCGCTAACCGCCCATGGCCTGCTGATTGCCCAGACCGTCCACCAGGAAGGCGGGTTCGATTTCGGATTCTTCCAGAGTTCGGTGCTCATTTCCTGGCTGATTGTGTTTCTTCTGTTGGGACTTAACCTGAGCAAGCCTGTCCAGAGCCTCTTCCTCGGTGTGTATCCGATTGCAGCGCTGACCATCATCATGGGCCTTATCACCCACTCCTCTTCGCGACTGGTCCCGGAAGACAGCTACGGCATGCTCTCCCATATCGCCCTGTCGGTAACAGCCTACAGCCTGTTTACCCTCGCGGCCATACAGGCAGCGTTACTGTACCTCCAGAACCGCCAGCTCAAGCACAACTACAACAGCATACTGATCAGAAACCTGCCGCCATTGCAGACCATGGAATCGCTGCTGTTCGAAATGGTCTGGGCAGGCGTGGTGATGCTGGTACTGGCAATTGTCACCGGGGCGCTGTTCATCGACGATATCTTTGCCCAGGATCTGGCCCATAAAACCGTTTTCTCGCTTCTGTCCCTGGCCGTCTTCCTGGCATTGCTGATCGGCCGGTACACTCGTGGGTGGCGCGGTATAACCGCCAGTCGCTGGACTCTCGCGGGTTGCGCCCTGCTCATGCTGGCTTTTTATGGCAGCAAGTTTGTGCTCGAACTGATCTTCCACCGGGGCGGCTGATGACACTCTTAACTGCTGCGGGTTCGATGCAAACTTGACACTGCGATCACCAACCGCCTATTTTCCCCTCTTGTCAGCAATATAAGGACATTCAGTCTTGAACGAGACATCGCTCACCGCGCTGTTCATCATTTTGGCGGGGCTCATCCTGCTGTCTGCCTTCTTCTCCAGCTCCGAAACCGGAATGATGTCGCTTAATCGTTACCGGTTGAAGCATATGGCCAAGACTGGTCACAAGGGCGCCAAACGGGCTCAGGGATTGCTGAACCGCACGGACCAGCTGATCGGCGTCATCCTTATCGGCAACAATTTCGTCAACATTTTTGCCTCCGCGATTGCCACCGTCATCGCCATTCGCATCTGGGGCGATGCCGGCATCGCCATCGCCACCGTACTGCTGACCATTGTCATCCTGATATTCGCGGAAGTAACCCCCAAAACCCTCGCCGCCCTGTTTCCGGAAAAAATTGCTTTTCCCGCCAGCCACGTGTTGGGGCCACTGCTGAAGATACTCTACCCTGTTGTCTGGGCGGTGAACCTGTTTACCGGCGCCATTCTGAAGATCATAGGGGTATCCGCCAACGATGCCGCCAACGAGCACCTCAGCCGTGAGGAGCTCAGAACCCTCGTTAACGAAGCGGGGGCGCTGATCCCTGCCAAACACAAGGACATGCTGGTCAGCATTCTGGACCTCGAAAAGGTAACCGTGAACGACATCATGGTGCCCCGAAATGAGGTGGTCGGTATCGACCTGGACGACGACCTGGACACCATCCTGCGCCAACTGAGAAGCAGCCAGCATACCCGCTTGCCGGTTTTCAAAGGCGACATCAATAACATACAGGGCGTGCTTCACCTGCGAAACGTCTCCAGACTGCTTCTGCAGGATGACATCAACAAGACCATGCTGATGCAGCTTTGCCGGGACCCCTACTTCATTCCGGAAAGCACGCCGCTGAACACCCAACTGATCAATTTCCAGAAAGAAAAGCGGCGCTTCGGAATCGTGGTTGACGAATACGGGGAAGTTCTTGGCCTGGCCACCCTGGAAGACATACTGGAAGAAATTGTGGGTGAGTTTACAACCGACTACGCCGCCACCAGCCCGGACATCATCCCCCAGGATGACGGCACCTATATTATTGACGGTACCTCGGCAGTCAGAACCATTAACAAGACCCTGGGCTGGAAGCTTCCGATTGACGGGCCCAAGACTCTGAACGGGCTGATCACCGAAACACTGGAAAACATTCCGGAAACGAACGTCTGCCTTAAAGTGGGCGGGCACCGGGTTGAAGTCCTGCAGATCAAGGATAACGTGGTCAAGGCAGCCATCGTTCACCCCAAGAAACGAAAAAAACGCTCCCTCAAGTAGGCTATCCGGTTATAACAGCAATTCTGTTAGAAATAGGAAAGTTTAATCTTTCCCTTGACCGAAAAGCCTTTCCCACCAAAACTGAAGGCTTGAGATATAACAATAATGAACAGGAGTACGTCCATGAGTCTAACCCATACCCTGGGTCTGCTTACGCACCCGGATCGTGAATGGGAAGCCATTCGTAATGAGCCGGAATCCCTTGGCAGGCTTTACTTGGGCCATGTTCTGTTGCTGGGACTCATCCCGGCCATTGCCGGCTTCTACGGCAGCACACAGGTCGGCTGGCAAATCGGTGACGGCCAGGTTATCAGACTGACAACTACCAGCGCCCTGCAGCTGACTGCCCTCTTTTATCTGGCCATGCTGACAGGCATTTATATTATTGGCCGATTCATCGATTTTTTTGCCGCAACATACGAAGTCAAGGACAGTAATCCGAGAGGCGTTACGTTGGCAGCCTATACGGCAACGCCGGTATTTTTGCTGGGCATAGCTGCGGTGTATCCCAACATTTGGGTAAACATGGTCGTGGGCCTGATTGCCGTTGCCTATGCTGTCTACCTGCTTTATGAAGGGTTACCGATCCTGATGAAAATACCCGAAGATCGCGGATTCATGTTCGCCTCTGCCGTGCTGACGGTTGGACTAGTCATGTTTGTTGGTCTGCTGGCCATTACCGTTGTGATATGGAGTGTGGGTATTGGCCCGGTATATGTAAGCTGACGCGCGCCAATACGATCTTCTGAAAACCGGGGTGCCTTCAGGTATCCCGGAATTTTTTTATTTATAGGCTCAGTTAGCATTTGGTCATGTTACCAAGTGTTAAAATGAGGTAGATTTAACGTATAACCAATAAACACAGTATTAAGCTCGGTCATGTATCCGGTTGAGGCGCACACAGGAGTCGGCCATGAATAAGCAGTCCGGCATACATTATCTCCGCGAGCACCGGGAGGCTGGGAGTTCGAATCCCGTACCTGCACAGGTGGTCCGTATCCGTGACACTGTCGTTGCCGGACTGGGAGATTTGTTGCAGGGTGCATTTGACGCGGTTGATGACTCGCTGTTCGAGCTGGCAAATAATGCCAGAAGCAACAACGAGCAGAACCGCTATTTTGAAGCCATGCGCGAAATCCGCATCAAACGGAAGGGTGTCGAACGCCACTTCCAGAATGCGGTTGCACAGTTGTTTGCAAACCCGCCTCGCAGCGGCAGCGTAGCGGCAGACGAAAGCCTGGCCAGCCAGACCAACTCAGATAGCCTGTCTCTGGTGGGCGACGACGACCTGGAAGAACAGGTTGCGCTCAACGCCATGATTACCAAGTCCAAGGCGCACTTCCAGGGCCCACTGCTTCAACTGCAAACCCGATTCAGTGTTGTCTATCCGGGCGCCAGTGAAGACGTGCCCGTCAACCCCATGGCCCCCGAGCACCTTTGCAGTGCCTTCGTGGAAGCCATTCAGGCCCTCGAGATTCAGATTCGCGAGCGTCTGATCCTGCTCAAGCAGTTTGACCGTTACGTGGTATCCAACCTTGGCATGTTGCTGGATGAAGCCAACCGGATACTGATCCAGGCCGGCGTCATCCCCAATTTCCGCTACCACGGTAAAGCCGGCAAGCAACAGGACAGCTCGGCCCCTGGCACCACGTCCGGCGAAGCGACTGGTGGTGAATCGGCGCCTGCCGCCAGTGGCCAGCAAGGGCACCACGAAGGTGCGATGTTCGAGCAAATCCGGCAGATGCTCGCGCATCAGCGCGCTAATTCCGGCATTCCGCCCCGCGCGTCTGATCCGAACGTTCATGTGATTGGCGGCGCAGAACTCGCCAGCCTGCTGGGATCGCTTCCCCAGCAACCTCCGGGGGAGCAGGTAAGCGGTAACCTGAGTGCCGGCGAGCCGGTGATGGTCGACCTGTATCAGGTTGTCCAACAATTACTATCCCGGGCCGAAAATACCAGTGATGGCAAGAAGCCCGCGCTGAACGAAATGGACGAGGACCTGATCAATCTGGTGTCCATGCTGTTCGAGTTCATCCTCGACGATTACAACCTGTCCGCACCGGTACAGGTGCTGATCAGCCGGCTACAGATTCCTATTCTCAAAGTGGTGATCAAGGACAAGACGTTCTTCAGCAAAGCCACTCACCCTGCCCGCCGCCTGCTTAACTCGCTTGCCAGGGCCGGCATCGGCTGGAGTGAAAGCGACGAAAAAGCCAGGGACAAACTGTATGAGCAGATTCATGCGGTGGTTGCCCGTATCCTGAACGAATTCGACGGAGACGTAACCCTGTTCGAAACCCTTTGTGACGAATTTGAACAGTTCCTCGCCAGAGAGAATCGCAAGTCCTCCCTGGTGGAGCAACGCACCCGGGAGTCCGAGCGCGGCCGGATCAAATCCCAGAAAGCCCAGGAAACCGTAGACGAACTACTCCAGAAAAAGCTGGCGCGTTACAAGCTTCAGGAACCGGTGCGAAATATTCTGTTGAACGGTTGGAGCCGGGTAATGTTCTTGGCCTACCTGAGGGATGACGTGGAGCATCGCTGGCCTCAGACGGTCCGGGTCGTAGACGACCTGATCTGGTGCCTGCACCCCCATCAGGACGACGAAGAGCGGGACCAGTGGGTGCGGGTGGTACCGGGACTGCTGAAATCGCTGAGAGCCGGCCTTGAGGAAGTTTCCTACAATTCATCCAAGCTGGATGAAATGATGTCGGACCTCAAGCATGAGTTGACCGAGGCTTTCCGCGCCAATGCGCTTGCAGAAGCCATGGAAGACTCTCCCCCGGAGGAACCTGAAGACGAGGACGAGCTCCCTATCAGCCACCAGACCGCCATACAAAGGCAACAGGAGCTGGAAGAGGCTGCAATTGCCGAGTTCGTCGCGCAGATAGATGCTATTGAAATTGGTAACTGGGTGGAATTCAATCTGGTTAACGGAGCCAGTTTCCGCTGCAAGCTATCTGCGATTATCGAAGAGGCCGACTGCTTCGTTTTCGTTAACCGCATGGGCCTCAAGGTTATTGAGAAATCCCGTACCGATCTTGCTCATGAAATGCGGCGCGGGCGCCTGACCGTACTTGAGCAAGGCGCGCTGATTGACCGGGCGCTGGACGCCGTTGTGGGCACTTTGCGGAGTAAGGCGGGGTAAGCTGGCATCAATGCTGGAGCATGGCAGTGTTACCGGTCTTCCGGGAAAGTACCGGATTACCCTAGCAATATCGATTGCCTTGCTGCTCCATACCCTGGTGATGTCAGCGCTGCCCTTCACGCTCCCCGAGATGGAATCCCACCGTCGGACCGTGCGGGTAGAGCTGATTAGCCCCGACAGCGAGGCCTCGCCCGAGAACATTGCCAGCGCAGCGGCACGGCCCAGCGACAACCAATCCGCTACCCGACCCGAAATTGTGGCCCTGGACTCACCCCGTAATCACGACATACCCCCGGATGAACCTTCAAGACCTTCACCACCGGAACGCCCCTCTCCCGAGCCTGCAGACCAATCCACGCCTTCCCGTTCATCCGTCGCCTCAACCGCGGGCAAGCCGGAGGCGGCTGTTGAGCCAGAGACAGAACCAGAACCGATAACACAGATCAGCCGTTCAGTGCAGGAAACCGACCCATATCTCGCACGTCTGGCGGCCCGGGTCGGCAAGGAGCTGGACAAACGCCCGGTTCCTTCCAGCCATCGCATCAAGCAGCCGGTAACCATGGAGCTGGAATTACAGCTTATGCCCAGCGGTGCGCTGACTAGTGCGAAGGTAACTCAGTCAACGGGATTTCAGGAGATTGACAAGGCTGTGTACCAGGCGGCGTTGCTTGCCAGCCCGTACCCCGAACCACCGCAGGATCATTCAGGAAGGCAGCGTTTCCGGGTTGAACTGATTTTCACCCCGGAACGCCTTTAAACTAAACGAGGGTTTCTCAGGCTTCGGCCTGCTTGGCAGCAGCCTTGACCTGCTCGGCCAGCTCACCACTCTCGGACATTTCCAGAATGATATCGCAGCCACCTACCAGCTCGCCGCTGATATAAAGCTGTGGATAGGTCGGCCAGCTTGAGTAGACCTTCAGGCCTTCACGCAATTCCTGATTGTCGAGAATATTCACGAAGGCAAACCGCTCGCCACAGGCCATCAGGGCCTGAACGGTCTTGGCG
This sequence comes from Marinobacter denitrificans, assembly GCF_008795955.1. Taxonomy (GTDB): domain Bacteria; phylum Pseudomonadota; class Gammaproteobacteria; order Pseudomonadales; family Oleiphilaceae; genus Marinobacter; species Marinobacter denitrificans. Next base: position 190,745 of record NZ_VMHN01000003.1, on the reverse strand, counting down.
GAGAAGCCACACTGTGGGGCCTGAGGTGTACCCTTCATGTAAAGGATAATGGGGTTTTCCTCGAGCTGGCTCTTGATAGTTTCGTTGATATCCATGGATACGTACCTCTCATTGAAAACGGGATTGCCTTGCGGCCACCTGACTGGTTCCATTGTACACGTCCCGGCATTGGCACCAAACACTGGTATTGATCCAACGCAACCGCCCGGCCCCTGGCGTTGTCTTCAGCCCCCCGACGGGCTAGACTTGAGCCCCTGTCTTTCAGGCAGCCAGGCAACCCCCGTCTTTGAATCCCGCCAGTGCGACTTTCGCCGCAAGCTGGCGTGTTGTCGTTCCAGGACAATGACTGCGCGGGCCGGTTGTAACCACGAACATGCCCCGGAAATCAAAGACAGGGTTATCGATTAACTAAGGGCCATCGCATGGCAGCAAGACATTTTCTCACACTCAATGACCTGAGCTCGGACGAACTCGAGCAACTGCTGGATCACGGCACCCGGCTCCGCACGGAGTGGCGCCAGGGAACCGTACGGGAAACTCTGAAGAACCGGGTTCTTGCCATGATCTTCGAGAAATCCTCCACCCGCACCCGGGTTTCTTTTGAAGCCGGTATGACACAACTCGGTGGCGCCGCCCTCTTCCTGTCCCCCCGCGACACCCAGCTTGGCCGCGGAGAGCCCATTGAAGATTCTGCCATCGTTATCTCGAGCATGGTGGATGCGGTAATGATCCGCACTTTCGCTCACAGCACTGTAGAGAAGTTTGCGGCAGCGTCGAGAGCTCCCGTCATCAATGCGCTCACAGACGACTTCCACCCCTGCCAACTGCTGGCGGACATGCAGACCTACCGTGAACATCGCGGCAGTATACGCGGCGGCACCGTGGCCTGGATCGGCGACGGCAATAACATGTGCCAGTCCTATATCAATGCCGCCGCACAGTTCGGATTCAACCTTCGTGTCGCCTGCCCGGAAGGTTATGAACCCGACAACAGGCTGATCGAAGACCAGGGACAGCATGTCTCCATTGTTCGTGATCCGGCTGAGGCCGCCAAAGGCGCGGACCTGCTGGTCACCGATGTATGGGCCTCCATGGGTCAGGAAGATGAGCAGAAAGCGCGGGAGAAGGCTTTCCGCAATTATCAGATCAACCCTGAACTGATGAAGCTGGCAGACAAGGACGCCTTGTTCATGCATTGCCTGCCTGCCCATCGCGGTGAGGAGATCTCAGCAGACATGATGGAGCATCCGCGCTCCGTCGTCTGGGACGAAGCCGAAAATCGCCTGCATGCCCAGAAAGCATTGCTCGAGTTTCTGATACTCAATCGACTGGACTGACTGGATGAGCGAAAGCCTGGTACAGCCCGCCGACTGGCTGCTGGAAGTAAACAACCTCTCCTGCGGCTATGGTGACGGCTCTGTTGTGAAGGACGTCAGCTTTGCTCTCAGCCACGGCGACATCGGCTGCCTGCTGGGTCCCAGTGGCTGCGGTAAAAGCACCATTCTGCGGGCGCTGGCCGGGTTTCTGCCCATCAATACCGGTGAGATTCGCCTACAGTCCAGTTCTATCAGTCTTCCCGGCCGCACCCTGGCGCCGGAAAAGCGGCGTATCGGCATGGTGTTTCAGGACTACGCCCTCTTTCCCCACCTGACGATTGCCGAAAATGTGGGATTCGGCCTGCGTAACGAAGACCGGAAAGAAAAGCGCCAGAAGGTCATGGAACTGCTGCAACTGGTTCATCTTCAGGACCTTGCAGGAAGCTATCCCCACGAACTTTCCGGTGGCCAGCAGCAACGTGTGGCGCTTGCCCGGGCGCTGGCTCCCGAGCCGACACTGATCCTGCTGGACGAGCCGTTCTCGAACCTGGATGCAGACCTTCGTCGCCGGCTCAGCCTCGACGTCAGGGAAATCCTGAAAACCCTCGGCATCAGCGCCATTCTGGTCACCCATGACCAACAGGAAGCCTTCGCGATGTGTGATCAGGTGGCGGTTCTGAAGGATGGCGGCATCCAGCAATGGGATGTGCCCTATAACCTTTATCATGAGCCTGCCAATCGCTTTGTGGCCGGCTTTGTTGGTCAGGGCGGATTCATACCCGGGAAAACGCTGGGGCCCGATACGATAGAATCTGAGCTTGGGGTCATCCGCGGTAACCGGGCGTACAAGTGGAAGCCCGGCACCCTGGTAGATGTACTGATTCGCCCGGATGACATTGTTTATGATGCGGAGTCGGACCTGAAACCCCGGGTTGTGGAAAAGACCTTTGCCGGCACCTCAACTCTCTATCGGTTCCGTTGCTCGGAAGACACCGAATTCGAAGCGCTGTTCCGTAGCCACCTGGACTTTTATCTGGGCGAACTTGTACCGGTGCGGGTTGAAGCCGACCATCTGATCGCGTTCGAGCGGGTCTGAACCGGGCATCCTTTACCGGTTCAGTTATTACAGACCCGTTCGACGGCATCCAGCCAGCCAGCGTAGAGCCTTTCCCTCAGGGCCGGCTGCATCACCGGCTCAAAACGGCGTTCACGCGCCCACAACTGCGCTATCTCCTCCAGACTTTGATAAACGCCTGTCTGCAGGCCTGCCAGGTAGGCAGCCCCCAGAGCTGTGGTTTCCGTGACCCTCGGGCGATCCACTGACACGTTCAGAATGTCCGCCAGAAACTGCATCACCCAGTCATTCACCACCATGCCGCCATCCACGCGTAATGTCTGCAGGGACGCCCCATCGTTCAGTACCGCCCGTATCAGATCCTTGGTCTGGTAGCACACGGACTGCAGCCCGGCAGTGACGATTTCGCCAATGCCGGTATCCCGGGTCAGTCCCATTATTGCTCCGCGGGCATGAGGGTCCCAGTGCGGAGCGCCCAGTCCGGTAAAGGCTGGCACCAGGTAAACCGCATTATCCACCCCCACCTTGGCCGCATAGGCAGACGACTCACTGGCGTGACTGATCAGTCGGAGGCCGTCCCGCAACCACTGCATGGCAGCCCCGGCAACAAATATGCTGCCCTCCATTGCGTAGCAGGGCTTGCCATTGAGGCGATAGGCCATGGTAGTCAACAGCCTGTTTTCTGAACGCAGCGCTTTCTCTCCCGTATTCAGCATCAGAAAACAGCCAGTTCCGTATGTGCTCTTCGCCATGCCTGGCTCAAAACAGGCCTGACCGACCAGAGCGGCATGCTGGTCCCCGGCAATGCCCGCCACCGGCACGGGAGCGCCCAGCCAGTGCTCGTCGGTGATGCCAAAGTCCGCCGCCGAATCCAGCACCTCGGGTAGCAGTTCGCGGGGGACCCGGAACAGTGTCAGCAATTCATCGTCCCACTGCTGTTCGTGGATATTGAACAACGCGGTACGGGAGGCGTTGGTGGCATCGGTGCGGTGCGACCGGCCGCTCGTGAGATTCCACAACAGCCAGCTGTCGACGGTACCGAAAGCAAGTTCCCCTGCTTCGGCTCTGGCCCTCGCGCCTTCAACGTTATCCAGTATCCAGGCGATCTTGGTGGCGGAAAAATAAGGGTCAATAAGCAACCCCGTGCGATCAACAACCGTATTCTCGTGGTCATCGGCTTTGAGCTTTGTACAAACTGAGGCCGTGCGTCGATCCTGCCAGACAATGGCATGGTGGATAGGCTCGCCGGTTTTTCGATCCCAGATTACCGTGGTTTCACGCTGGTTGGTGATGCCGATACCGGCCAGTTCTGACGCTCTGAGGCCCGACTCTTTCAGCGCTTCGCGGCAAACCACCAGGGTGCTGTCCCAGATTTCACGGGCATCATGTTCAACCTGACCATCTTTGGGAAAATACTGGTGGAATTCCTGTTGCGCAGTAGCCACAGAGGCGCCGGTTGCGTCGAACACGATGGCGCGGGAGCTGGTTGTTCCCTGGTCGATGGCGAGCAGGTACTGGGTCATTTCAGGCGTCCTTTCAGAGTTATCTGCATCATTGTTGTTGATGCCGCAATCTTCTCAAAGGATGGGGGAGAACGCTATGGGCAGAAGCCCGGGGAAGAGGGGGCTCCAGGGACGAGCATAAAAAAAGGGCCGGAAAACCGGCCCTCAAATGACGAATGAAACAAGGAAAGTTCGTAAGAACTACAACCTCAAAAGTCATCCCTTACACAAACAGTATCCCGCTGATCGAGAAGCCCTTCAGTTGTGGTTGTGTTGCGTGTTTGTTACATCCGGTGAGACACCGAGAAACCCGTCACAAATTCGCTTACAGACTGTGTTCCGTAGGCTTCTTACGGGGCCATACCAGACTGAACCGGGCACCGCCCAGCTCGTCACTACGGCTGACGAACGCCTGGCCGCCGTGCCAATACAGAATTCTTCTCACGATGGACAAGCCAAGACCATAACCTCCCGAGGTTCGGGTGCGGCTGTCATCCAGCCGCGCAAAGGCCGTAAACACTTTTTCCCAGTCCTCTTCCGGGATACCCGGGCCATCATCTTCAACATCGATGCGGCAATTGTCTTCATCAAACTGGCAATGAACCCTGACATTCCGGGCGGCATAGCGAGCAGCATTGCCCACCAGGTTCTGGATTGCCCGGTGCAGGTACCGGGGCTCCACATCCGACAATGACCAGCGCTCCGATTCTTCGTCGATATCCGCCTCAATGCTGTGCTCAGGCCGGGTCATCTGCTGTTCGCTGACCACCTGGCGGACGATGTCCGAGACCGACGTTTCCTGCAGCGCGAAGACCGGTCCGCCCTGCTCAAGCCTTGCGTAAGTCAGTATTTCGTCGATCAGTTCATCCAGCTCCTGGATATCACCATCGATGCCGTCCAGCTGCTTCTGCAATGCTTCCGGGCTGCTGGCGCTCTCAATCATCTGAACACCAAACCGGATACGCGCCACTGGCGTTCTCAGTTCGTGGGAAACCGCATGGATCATTTCCCGCTGCACGCCCACCAATCGCTGGATATGCTCCGCCATGCTGTTGAAGGCTGCCGCCAATCGCGACACCAGCCGGCTGTCGCCGGCGTCGACCCGGGCGCCCATTTCCCCGCGGGCAATACGAATGGCGACGGATTCCACAGCGCGGAGATTGCTGTCCACATCCCTCAGAGCCAGATAGAGCGCCAGCGCCAGCACACTGCCTGCAACAACCAGCAAGAGCATAATCACTGGCCAGGCCCAGGGATCGAACTGTGCAGGCATTGCCATATCCACCAGAGTGCCGTCCTCCAGCCGAAGCAGCACATGAGCCCTGTCCTTTGACGGGTGATGATAAAGCGAGATTCCACGCTCCGAGACACGCTCCAGAACATCTGAATCCGGGAGTGCGGACTGGTCCTGGACCGGCACCATTTCCACCCCCAGCGCTCCGGAGAGCTGGACCATGGCATCTTCCCGGCCTTCTGCCGGCGTGGCGTCGAGATGGATACGGGCAATCAGTGCGGTTGCCTCGGCAACGTCACTGTAGATATCCCGGAATCGCAGGTCGAGAACACGGCCCTGACCGTCCTGAATCATCACCTGCTGGCCAATACTGGTTTCCAGTGCCACTACCTGGCCATAGGACAGACGCTCCATTATGACATCGGAGAATGGCAGGTCACCGGGGGGAGTTACGCGGAAATCATAGAATGACTCAAGCCAATGATATTGCTGTTCCGGATAGGAGGTAGCCCCAATCCAGTGCAGCAATGGCGCCGAAAAGCGCTCCTGCCAGAACTGTTCCCGCACGGAATTCACGCCCAGAAAAAGCGCGGCACAAAGCAGGAGAATCAGAAAGGTCAGGCCAATCAGGCGGGCATACAGCTTGAGAAAAAACTTGAGGGGCATTGCAATAACCCTGGCAATGAACGCCGGCCCGGACGGGCCAGCGCCAGAGACTGAACAGTCAGGCTTCCTTTACAAACAGATAGCCTTTGCTGCGTACGGTTTTTATGCGCCTCGGATGAATGGGGTCATCACCGATCTTGGGCCGTATCCGTGACACCCGGACGTCAATCGAGCGGTCCTGTCCATCGTATTCGATCCCTCTCAGCGCCGTAAAGATTTCTTCACGGCTGAGAACGCGGCCAGCATTGCTGGCCAACAACCACAGCAGGTCGAATTCGGCACTGGTCAGATCAATGCTGTCTTCATTCAGCCACGCTTCGCGCATGGAGCGGTCTACCACCAGGTCATTGAACTGCAGCCTGACGGGTTCTTCGCCACTGCCCTCTTCTGCAGAGGCAGAACCATTCTCGGTAACCCGCCTCAGCAAAGCACGGATTCTTGCCAGCAGCACCCTGGGCTGAACGGGTTTGCCAATGTAATCATCAGCCCCCATTTCCAGACCGAGCACCTGATCGAGATCATCCGTACGGGCGGTGAGCATGATGATGGGGCCGGGATAGAATGGCCGGGCACGCCTGCAGATGGAAAGCCCGTCTTCACCGGGCAACATCAGGTCAAGCACGACCAGGTCAGGCTGCTCCTGGCGGATACGCTCTACCGCTTTGCCACCGTGGGTTTCTAGAGCGACCGTCAGACCATTGCCTTCCAGGTACTCCCTGGTCAGCTCCGCCAGTCTCTCATCATCTTCGACTATAAGAATCCGCCAACTTTCGTTCGTCTGTTCCACGCCGTCCATCTCTGATTTTGTTTTTCCGGTTTTTGAAGCTTCCGGCCATGTTCACCCCACCTGGCCGGACAAGAGTCTTTGGTCAGAAGGTCTGCCATGTCACTGACAATACAGGCTACCTCCTGTAACAGCAATTATACATGCTATTCAGAAATATACATGGAACCGCCCGTTCGTTACAGCCCGTGACAAACGTCACACTACGACCCCGCCCCAACTCATCTGTCACGAAGTCGTCATGGCTCGTTCATTTCGGTGTCACACCGAGTTCATAGCCTTGTCCCAAAGTGGACAAAAAAGAGGCCTATAAATGATCGCCCGGACAGCCCGTATATCACGCCCGGTCCGCCGGCTTAAAACTGTGATCACCCAGCAGCCGGATATCGTGGAAGCCGCGCAGAGACTGCGATATGAGGTGTTCTCGGAGGAATATGGCTCCGACCTGGGAGCTGCCATTCCCGGAATCGACGCCGACGAGTTTGACCCCTACTGCGATCATCTGGTTGTCTCCGATGAGAATACCGGCAGGCTGGTGGCAACCACTCGAGTACTTCATCACAGCAATGCCATGAAAGCCGGGGGGTTCTATTCCGAGGGCGAATTCGAACTGTCTTCGCTGTATCAGCTCCCGGGAACCGTGGCCGAACTCGGACGCACCTGCGTCCACCCCGACTACCGCAACGGCGCCACCATCAGCCTGCTATGGGCTTCGGTGGCGGAATATCTGGTATCACGTAGCGTAGACTACCTGATCGGATGTGCCAGCATCGGCATGTCCGATGGGGGTCTGAAAGCCTGGCGCATTGCCCGCTACCTGCAACGGGAATTCCTGGCCAGTGAAAAATACCGGGTGACCCCCTTGCGAGCGCTCCCCCATCTCACCCATTCCGTCAGTGAAGACCGGCCAGTCGATGTCCCGGCGCTGATCAAAGCCTATATGCGGCTCGGTGCCCGTGTGTGCGGAGAGCCCTGCTGGGACCCGGATTTCCGTTGTGCAGACCTGCTGGTGGTGCTGGATGTAAACAACCTGGCCAGTCGCTACAGTCGCCACTTCATGCGCCACCAGGGCCGTTAAGTGGCAAATCTCCACCAGATAAGCCGGGAGCCAGTCATGGAACTGATACGCCTGACCACCAGACTCACACTTTTTGTCGGATTTATGGCCCTGACCGCCTTACTCGCCGGTATCCTGGTACTGGTGGATACCGTTCTCCGGGTCCGGACCGACCGTGCGCCCTTCGCCCGCTTCTGCTTCAGCGGCGCCAGCTGGTGCCTGGGTTATCGGGTGGCCACTCGGGGCACTTTCAGCAGCCGCCCCGTGCTCTATGTCTGCAATCACATCTCATGGTCTGATATTCCGGTACTCGGGAGCATGGTGCCCCTTAGGTTTCTATCGAAGGCGGAGGTGGGGCACTGGCCGGTGATCGGCTGGCTGGCGAAGCAGGCGGGCACACTGTTTATCCAGCGTGGTAGCGGTAAAGCGGGGCAGGCCCGACGGGAAATAGCGAATACATTGATGCGCGGGCAGTCAGTACTGGTATTTCCGGAAGGCACCACAACCGCGGGCGTCACCGTGCTGCCATTTCACAGCCGTCTGCTCCAGGCTGCAGCCGATGCCGGCGTAGACATACAGCCCATCAGTATCGGTTACCTGCGCAAAGGCCATCCGGACCACCTGGCCCCGTTTATCGGTGATGATGAGTTCCACCACCACCTGATCCGCATGCTCCGCCAGCCAGCTGTAGAAGTGGGCATAATCGCCCATCCGGTGGTATCCCCACTGAGCAGCAAGGAACAATCGGAGTTGTCAGGGGAACTGCAGAAGACCGTCAGGGAGGGCCTGTGGCAAATACAGGCCGGGCGGCTGGCAGACCGGGAAGCTGCCGGGCCAGCGGTAGTTGCCAGCCCTGACGTGTAACCTCAACTCAGGGGGTGGCCTGCGTTGATTTCCTCTTCCGTGGCTTCACGCTTGCCGATAATCTCCAGGTCGAAGTAGAGAGTGAAACCCGCCAGCGGGTGATTGGCATCGACCCGAACGAGATTGCCGTCAATGCCCACCACCTGGACCACCTGAGCCCTGTCGCCGGTGTTAGTCTGGAATTTCATCCCCACGTGCAGGTTTTCCACCCCCTCGAACATCGAGCGAGGCACCTTGCGGATCAGTTCCGGATTGTGCTCGCCATAGGCCATGGACGGGGGTACGGTGACTTCAAGGCAATCCCCCACATTGCGGTCTTTCACCGCTTTCTGGATGCCTTCAATAATTTCCGGGCTACCCTCCAGGAAATACAGCGGCTCGCTGCCCTCGGAAGTGTCGACCAGTTCTCCCACTTTGTTCTTGAGAACATAATGAACGGTAAATACGGCAGGTTTTTGCATCAGGCAGTACGGTTTCCTGTTTCCGGTGTATCAGTCAGATTCAGTGCATGAATAACCAGGCGTTGATCCAGCCTGGCTTTCAGGCCTCTGGGCTCGTCCAGACTCATGCGCTCCAGCAACGACCGGTACCGGCCCTGATCGTCTTTTGCCTTCACTGCATGCCACAAGGTTGCCAGTTTACCACGACGGGTCGCCGTTGCGGCCTTGAGGGTCTGCAATGCCTTGCCCAACCTCAGTTCTTCGTCGGTGAAATCCCGGCCAAACGGGAAAGGAGGAAACACCTCCTTGTCACCAGCGGCTTTGATAGCAGCCTGGATCGCTTCCGGCGTATTGTTGCACCACTCTTCTGGCAACCGGAACGACGGATCGACTTTTCCTGCTTTCTGGGCCTGCTTCAACAGATCCTGCTGGAAGCGGGAGTCGGCAATACGGATCAGGCGCAGGTATACCTGCTCATCTGACTGACCACGCAGGTCCGCGATGCCATACTCGGTGATCACGATGTCCCTGAGGTGACGGGGAATGGTGCAATGGCCGTAACTGAACACAATGTTGGACAGGGTTTTACCCGCCGAACTGCGGGTACTGCTCAACGTCAGCACAGACCGGGCGCCCGGCAGCTCGTGAGCCATGGCCACAAAGTTGTACTGACCGCCCACGCCACTGACCACGCGACCATCGTCCAGTCCGTCGGAGACGGCCGCTCCGCTGAGGGTATACATCATCGCCGAGTTGACGAAACGGCTGTGGACCCTCTGTGCCACTTTAAGTCGCTGATTGCCAAAGGCGTGATCATAAAGATGGTTGATGTAATTGACGCTGGTCATGCAGATACGGTCTCGTTCCTGCGGCGGCATATCTCGCAAGCGCTGATAGAACTGCTCCGGACCGACATAGAAACCACCGTGCAGAACAATACCCCCGGCCAGCCTCTCACCCAGGGCCATAGAGGCAATGGCCTGCCTGTCCTCGTCACTGTCCAGGTCGGGGCCGAGTGACTCTTCACCAATCCTCAGCCGCCCTCCTTTGAATTCAACGCCCGGGTGGAAAATACCGTAACGACACAACCACTCCACATCGCGGGCCCGCAAAGGCGATGCAATGAGTTTTTCCCGCCGCAGCAAGTCCAGAGTGTCTATTGACACGCTGTGAGCCAACTCCCCCCGGTTGATCAGCGTCTGCAAGCCGGCATGATCGAACACCTCCCGATGCAGCACACCGGCTTCCATCAGGTAGATGAACCCGTCGACCATCATCTCACTGCAACCGTAGAGGCCCTCTGTAAAGGTACCGGTGCCGCCATAATCGTTAACCACCGGAAAGCGCTCGGCAACCCTGAGATGGTCAAAAACCTTTTTCCAGTGCTCGTTATCGGTGTGCCGCAGGATTGTACTGTGAACCAGCGCTGCTCCCAGGGAACCGATGCCTACCTGAAGGGTGCCTCCATCTTTAAGCATCGCGCTGGCATAAAAGCCGATCATGTGGTCTTCCGGGCTGACCGACATCTGTGGAGCAGAGAACAAGGGGTAATCAGAGACCTCGTGCTCGAGAACCAGGTCAAATTGACTTTGTTCCACCGCCGCATCGTTGCCCAAGAATGGAAGGTGGCTATTGGTTTCAGCCACGAGAGCAACGGCCATTCCGGATTCCTCCCGCTCCCGGAGCAAGGGAATCAGATCGAGTGTCAGGTCCGGATTGCAACTCAGGCTAAAGGTCTCCTGTTGCTCGGGCTCTGCGGGAGGCGCCACCATCTGCCCCACCACATTGACGCCAAGCGCCATCAAATCACGAACAGCGTGGGTGTAATTGGTACAGACGTAGTTTCGCTGCTGAGTCTCATTATGGAGAAAGGAGCCTGCCTTGAAGAAGAATTCCGACACTTTCACGTTGGCCGGCAGCTTTTGCCGGATCACGTCCCGTGCGTATTCAAGTTCCGGGATCCGACCGTAGAGTCGCTCGGCAAACGGCCCCATGAAGCGCTTCTCCAATGACGAACTTCCACCCGGGGCGGTCAGGGACAGCGCGGTAACGATGTGCAACTGTATGGAGGAGTCCTCCTTCGCACGCTGATACAGGGCATTCACGAAGCGGACAGGTTTACCAAGACCGAGCGGGAGGCCCAGCGTGATGTTCTTTCCCACACGACGGATCAACTCGTCCACACACTCAGCGCTACTTCCAAGCGTTACCGGTTGTTCCTTTGCCATGGCCATACTCCGTTATCTGTGCGTGAAAATGCATAGGACAGGAATAATCACATGCGAAAACGAGTCAGGCAATGCGCCCGGTCATATAAACGCCAGCTCAGGAAGGTTAATACACAGAGGGGGCAATCAATACCGGCACGGAGCGCCGGGAAACGGGGTTAAGCCGATCAGAAGTTCCACTTGAGATTGAGGCAGGCACCCTCGTCAAGCAGAGCAATACCGTGGTCAGGCCGGGCGCGGTCAGAAGCGTAAGTCTTTTCCCGGGAGTCCGCGCGGCTGAAACCGAGGCTCAGCAACCGGGAGCCGAGGTTCGCATACATGTCCACGTCATCACTCTCAAAATCTCCGGCCATCTGATCCTGGAGTTGGTAGATGTCTTCAATCGGCACGTCATCGGCAAAAACGCGCTCATTGGCTTCTGCGCGAACCACGAAAGCGATCATGTTGAGAGCAAGGAGTGCGATGAAGATACGGATAATCATGGTGGTTTTGGCGACCTGTTAGCGAAACGGAAGTCTACTGTCACGTAATGCTTAAGTCTAATGATTAACGGCCGGAAAGATGTGATTTTGCACACAACTTCGCCGTATTTTTGTCACCACACCACCACGATTTTGTCAAAATATTACCGATCTCTGTTGCAACCTGTAACTAGAGGGTCTACTCACAGGTTCTTGTCAATAGAATAGCGCTTAACGCAACCATCTTGTTAAAGAACGGTAATCACTCCTCGCTCAAGGGCAGGGATAGGTGTACTCCCTGTTAAGGTCTTCGATCGCCGCTAGCACATCATCCTCCAGGGAAACCGATGCAGACCCCAGGTTTTCCCGAAGCTGATCCAGGGTGGTCGCACCAATAATATTACTGGTCACAAAACCACGGCTGGTCACATAGGCGAGCGACATCTGCACTGGTGAGAGGCCATGGCTGGCAGCCAGATCCACGTAGGCACGGGTAGCCTCGGCCCCCCGGCCACTGGTGTAGCGTGTAAAACGCTCATAAAGGGTCATTCTGGCACCCTCCGGGCGTCTGCCATCAAGGTATTTGCCAGAAAGCATTCCGAACGCAAGGGGCGAATAGGCCAGCAAGCCCACCTGTTCGCGGCAGGCGACTTCCGCCATCCCCACCTCGAAGGTACGGTTGAGCAGGTTGTAAGGGTTCTGGACGCTGACAATGCGGGGCCAATTACGCTCCCGGGAAAGGCGCAGGTACTCACTGGTGCCCCAGGGCGTTTCGTTGGAAATACCAATATGTCGAACCTTGCCCTCCTCTACCAGTTCAGCCAGAGCACTCAGGGTTTCTTCAATGGGCGTGGCCTGCTCATCCTCGCTGTGCTGATACCCCAGTTTGCCAAAAAAGTTCGCATTCCGGTCCGGCCAGTGCACCTGGTAAAGGTCAATGTAGTCTGTCTGGAGCCGGCGCAGGCTGTCGTCACAGGCCTGACGGATATGGGCCCGGGTCAGGCGGGGGCCATTACGCAGGTACGTCAGGCCGTTGCCCGGCCCGGCGACCTTGGAGGCAATCACCAGATCGTCCCTGCGGCCACGCTTCGCCAGCCAGTTACCCAGATAGGTCTCTGTAAGCCCCTGGGTCTCGGGCCGTGGAGGTACCGGGTACATCTCTGCTGCATCAATAAAATTGACGCCTTCGGCGGTTGCCAGATCCAGCTGGTCAAAGGCCTGCTGTTCGGTGTTCTGCTCCCCCCAGGTCATCGTGCCGAGGCAAATCTCACTGACCTCAATATCGGTTCTGCCCAGTTTTCGGGTCTTCATGCTTCCTCCCGGATTCGTTATTGGAACGGAAAAGAGTCAATTGCTGAAAGGGTAAACGGATTGTCACGGAATTGTCCCGCTACTGTCATGCCAGCTTTCCATAGTAGAGGCATGCCAAAGGACACCGCAGGAAAAACCGTGACCAGAATCACCCAGGCTTCAGGGCGCAGGCTTCACATTACCATTGTTTCGGAGACCTTTCCTCCGGAAATCAATGGCGTGGCCAACACCCTCAGGTATCTGTGCCTGGGGTTGAGGCGCCGCGGTCACAGGGTGACGATTATCCGTCCTTGCCAGAGCCATGAATCGAAACGCGACCTTTCCGAAGCGGGGGAACGCCTGTTCTCGCAAGAGCATATCGTTACCGGCCTGCCACTTCCGGGTTATGGGGAATTGCGATTCGGCATCCCCCGTCCCGGTTTCCTTGCTGCTCTCTGGAAGCGTCAACGCCCGGATGCAATCTATGTTGCCACCCAGGGCCCCCTTGGTGTTGCCGCAGTCTCAACCGCCCGGAAGGCTGGCATACCGGTGACCTCCGGCTTCCACACCAACTTCCATGCTTACAGCCGCTATTATGGCGCCGGTTTTCTGGAGAAATTACTGTGCGCTTACGGTCGCTGGTTTCACAACCGGACCGCCCTTACCCTGGTTCCTACGCGGAAAATAGCCCGCACCACGGCTGACATGGGCATTCACCCCACCTCCGTCTGGAGCCGTGGTGTCGACTGCAGCCGTTTTGCGCCCCACAAGCGCGACCAGGCACTGCGGCAGCAATGGCAGCTACAACCCGAGGACCGGGCCATTCTCTACGTGGGACGGCTCGCTCCGGAAAAGAACCTGGGAATGGCGGTGTCGTGCTTCGAGCGGCTTCGCAGTTTGCATCCCAACGCCAGATTTATCCTGGTGGGAGACGGCCCCATGCGCAAGCGCCTGGCCGAACGCCATCCGGACTATATTTTTGCCGGCACACGGCGGGGCGAGGATCTGGCCCGGCACTATGCCTCCGGCGATATTTTCCTGTTTCCCAGCAAAACCGACACCTTCGGTAATGTGGTCACTGAAGCGATGGCAAGCGGCCTTGCTGTTGTCGCATTTGACGATGCCGCCGCCAGCGAGCATATCCGCCACGAAGACAACGGGATGAAAGCACAGCTGCACTATGACGAAGGCTTTGTTGATCACGCCCTGCGTCTTGCCGACCAGCCAACACTGATGAACAGAATTCGTGCCCAGGCGCGCCTGGATGCACTGGAACTGGACTGGGCGGCGCAGATCGATCAGTTCGAGCAATTGATACTGAACCAGCCACAAAGGAATCACTCCAATGCCCTCCAACAGCAAGGCATCTCGCTTCTTTAGCGTGGTGGATCAGAGGGAGTTTGCCCTCTGCCAGTCCATCAATCGCAGCCTGAGATTCCGCCCGGTTCACGGTTACTTCCAGGTGGTAAGCCGGTTGGGCGACGGCTGGTTGTGGTATCTGGTGATTCTGGCCATGCCATTGATCAGGCCACAAAACGGGCTGGCCATCGCATTGCTGATGGTGGTCACCGGGCTGACCTGCACCATAAGCTACAAGCTGTTGAAACACTGGCTGATCCGCGAGCGGCCGTTCATTTCATTCCCATCCATCAACTGCGGCACCCCTCCCCTTGACCGGTACAGTTTTCCCTCCGGCCACACATTACACGCTGCCTGCTTCAATACTGTGCTGGCCATGACCACGCCAGAGCTGGCCTGGCTGCTCCTGCCATTCACCCTGAGTGTCGCCACGTCCCGTGTGGTACTGGGGCTGCACTACCCCAGTGACGTCGCCGCCGGAGCCCTGATTGGCGGTAGCCTGGGTCTGGTTTCGGTCTACACCATTGGCGAGCCGCTGTCGGTCCTGTTTGCAGCCTGAACAGTAACGCCCGGCCCGGGCCCCACCCATCCCCGGCAGAGACTACAGGCTGCAAGCTCACTCTGGGGATCAAGATTCAGAGCCCTGGCGATGCACTCCAGAATGTACTGTTCCGGTACCTGGAACACGCCGTCCGCATACCCGGTGGCTGCACTCAACTGAACCATCAGCCCCGCCAGATACTCGCTACCTCTCAGCATCTGTAATGCTTGTAGCATCTCGTTTCTCAACTCTTCCGCGTCCTCCTCACGCCAGCGCTCGACCTGCTGCATCATCTCTTCCATTCCGGCGTCAACCGTGAAATCCAGCAGGTTATGTTCTGCCAGTTTGTTAAGCGTGTCCCGCAGAACATCCCGCTCGGCATGATCCAGCAGTCCATCAGCCATAGCAGATGACGCAGCAACTTTCGTCAAAAGGTTTTTCAACATGAAGGGTGCCAGCTTACCCGCCTCGATCCTCAAGTCATGGCTGTTGCGATCAATGTAGCGACAGACCCGTTGCACAGGGCTGCGATAGCGGTTTTGCCGATACCAGCCGGGGACCAGTGCGCCAATCAGCGCAGCGGCCACCGTGCTCTGAACAATGAATTGCACCGCACCTGCGACACTTGCATCCCTGAATTCGGGCGCCTTGGTTCCCTCGAACGGGGGAAAACCATGCATGGCGCTGTAACAGATATAGGCACCGACAACACCGATGATGCCCAGGGCCAACGCATCCAGCCATCGTCTGTAGCGGGCCGGCCAACGCCGCCATTCAGTATCACAAACCCAGGCAACACCGAACCCTATGGCAAATGAGAGGAACAGGTAGGGAAAGGACCAGGAAAGGTCGACAATCAGCTGGTCAAACCCTGCCTGATAACTCCTGCCGTCAAACACATAACGGGTGAACCGCAACGCGGAGATCACAACCAGGCTGCCACCGACTGCTAGGACGCCAGAGAAAACATAGCCACCCCATGGACGGCTGCGATTTGCCTCGATATCGGCGAATCGCCAGCGGCTTTTGGGAAATGTGCCGGCGTGAGCCGATACGCCAAAATTGGCCCCCATCAATAGCGCGAAGAATACGACGGTACCGAAAGGCGCTCCATTCCCCCCCTCGATGGTGTAGCGAATAAATGACACCGCCATAAAAGCCGCCATTGCTATCGCAACGACCTGAAGCAGCTTTGCCATGCCAAGCGATTCCGGTTCATCGTCCGGCACTTCGAACCCGAAGGTTTCCAGTGCGCGCCGACGTGCTCCCGGTCCGATCTCGATGTCCAGCACTGCGTGGGCCAGCAGGCGGCACAGCCTCATGAACAGGTCGCGCCCGTCGCTCACCAAGGAATCCCTTAGGTCTTTTTCGATACGCTGCGGGCGCCCTCCCAGCTCCTCCAGCCGCCGATAATAGGCGGCAATTCGTGAGCTGAGGGTGGTGAACTCCATGCTCAGGGCCTCATACTCGCTCTCCCGGTCCTGGATAAAACGGTGATAGCGCGAGCGGCCTTCATGCCAATGCCTTACCTCATTGATCAATGACCAGACCGTTGCCCAGGCGAAGGCTGGCGAGGCATGGTCATCGGTTAACTCGCTCCGATTCGCAGGAATGTCAAAGGCCTTGGCATCCCGCTCCATCTCGTCAAATTTCATCGGAAAAATATGGTAAGGGGCACGGTACATCTGATGGGCAAGCTTGACCGCATGCCCGGGTATTTCGGCCAGGTCCCAGAATATCTGCAGCAGCTTATGGTCTACTTTCTTCAGCACCGGAAAGTTCGGCAGCAACGCGGTGAAAATCAGTGCAATCGTCAGTGGGCTACGGAAGAGGTCGCCACCCTCCATCTCGGATCCAGCGGGCCATCCCAGCAGTGGCAGTATCCGGTCAACCACCTCCGGCGATACCCAGGCAAAGAACGTAACCAACCAGTAGATCAGTACCAGGGCGCCGGAATACAACACAAAGCAACCATTGAAGCGCCATCGAGTGGTGGAGCTGCGGTTGGATACCGGTGTGTTGAACCGGCCGTAGGCATGAAATATGACAAAAAAAGCCCCGAGTCCGAACTCAAAGGCTTCAGAGGCCAATAAACTGTCCATAGTTCAGGCTCCGTGCGCCCTGTTAAAAAGATAGCACCCTGAACTAAAACAGCCAAATAAAGGCCAAACCTTCTTTTCCGGGTCAGTCGAACAGCCGCAACTGCATAACCGGCGACTCGTCGTTGCGGAACCTGACCCCAAGCCCCAGCAGACGCACCGGGCGCCCTGTATCGGTAACCAGTTCATCCAGCAGCGGCTGATAATCTTCCAGCCCGGGCTCCCGGATCTGTTCCCGCACCCGTTCCAGAGTGTGAGTGGAAAAGTCGCTGTAGCGGATCTTAATAAACAGCTTGTGGATGGGCTTGTGGGCCGCCTTGCGGCGCAGCCTCAGGTTCAGGTCTGCCACCAGTGAGGCCATAACCGAGTCGCAGGCGCGCTTGTCGGGAAGATCCTGGGAAAAGGTACGCTCTACGCTGACGGATTTGGCAATCCGGGAGACCACCACTTCGCGATCGTCGCGGCCAAAGGCCATTTCCCGCAGGCGGTACCCCTGCTTGCCAAACTTTTCCAGTAGCACATCGGCAGGAACATTCTGGAGATCGCCGCAGGTCATGACGCCTAGCCCATGGAGTTTGCCCGCGGTTACCTGCCCGACCCCGAACAGCTTTTCAACCTTGAGCTCCTGCACAAAGCCATCCACATCCTCCGGGCGAATGACAAACAGACCATCGGGTTTTTTCCAGTCACTGGCAATCTTGGCCAGGAATTTGTTGGGAGCCACACCTGCGGAGATGGTAATCCCCACTTCCTCTTTCACCCGACGCCTCAGGTACTGGGCCATCAGCGTTGCACTGCCCTTGTGGTCGCTCACGTCGCTGACATCCAGAAAGGCCTCATCCAGTGACAAAGGCTCCACCAGATCCGTCAGCTCCCGCAGTATCGCCATCACCTGTTTCGACACCACGCGGTAACGGGCCATGTCGGTCGGTACGGTTACCAGCCCCGGGCAAAGGCGCCGCGCCTCCCCGCCGGGCATGGCCGATCGCACCCCATAGGCTCTCGCTTTATAGTTGCAGGTGGTGACCACACCACGGCCGCCCTCACCACCCACTGCCAGGGGAACGTCGCTCAACGAGGGATCGTCCCGCATCTCCACGGCGGCGTAGAAGCAGTCGCAATCTACATGGATAATCTTGCGCTGGGCCATGATTCTTCTAGCAAGTAAATTATCTGTACATATGTACAGCCTTGTATCTTACGGTAACATGCCGAGAATGTCAGGAGCTCTATACTTCAACTCCAGCAACAGGTGCAAACGACCATGACGAACCCTATCCCGGAACCATCCCAGACAGAAATCGAAGCCGCCGCGTTTCGGAAACTGGTCAGTCACCTGCGTGAGCACACTGAGGTCCAGAATATTGACCTGATGGACCTGGCTGGCTTCTGTCGCAACTGTCTGTCCAAGTGGTATCGCGCGGAAGCGGGTGAAAGAGGTTTCGAACTGTCAGACCCGGAAGCTCGCGAAATTATCTACGGTATGCCTTACGAGGAGTGGAAAGCCCGGTATCAGGAAGGCCCGAAAAGGGATCACCACGCATGAACCTCAATGACGCGGTTCGCATTCATCTGGCCTCCGCAGAGGCCGGCCATGGCAACTTTGACGACACCTTGGCCCTGATTGACCGTTTTTTTGAGTACCAGCCTACCGGGTTCCACAACGGCCCGTTGTACAATGGCGCCGGCGAGAATGCCGGTTCGTGCCGGGTTTTTGCCCTGGCCCAGTACTGCAACCTGAACGAGGCTGACACATTGCGCCTCTTCGCACAGCATTACCGGCAGGTGCTGGATGAGCCGGCGGGCGAGAGCCATGGTAACATTCGCCAGTTTATCGGCACCGGCTGGTCCGGTATCCGCTTTGACGGCCCGGCGCTTCGCAAACGCCCGGCTACCACCCAGGACGACACCACGGAAGAGAACCACCCATGAGCGAAACCGCCGTATCAGGGGTAAAACAATGTTTCCAGCTCAAGAGTGCCAGCGTTTCCATGACGGCACTGGAGCTGTACTTCTTTGACGATGAAGAATTCGAGAGCACTCTACGGGACAAGATCAGCCAGGCTCCGGGCTTTTTCAAGGATATTCCGCTGATCGTCAGCCTGGAGAAGTACGAGGGCCTGAGCAGCGAACTGGATTTCTTCAAGATCATCGGCACCTGCCGCCGTCACAACATTCACGTGATCGGCGTACGCGGCGGTAACGACGACCAGCGCCGGCTGGCACGGGGTGCTTCTCTGGCACTGCTTCCTGGGGGCAACCAGAGAGACCGCGAGATTGACACCGGGCCGGAAACAGAATCAGCCGAAGCCATAGACAGCCCGGCACCGCCACGGGTGGAAAACCATGGTGAGCCCGCACCCGCCAGAATCATCAATCAGCCGGTGCGCTCGGGGCAGCAGGTATACGCACCGGACGGCGACCTGATCATTCTGGCGCCAGTCCAGGCCGGCGCTGAAGTGCTGGCAGCGGGCAATGTCCATGTGTATGGCCCTCTACGCGGCCGGGCCCTGGCGGGCATCCATGGCGCCGAACACGCCCGGGTATTCTGCCAGTCTCTTGAAGCAGAGCTTGTGTCCATCGCCGGACACTATAAAATCTCCGAAGATCTTCAGGACAACGGCTGGAAAACCGCCGTGCAGATCCAGCTCAGGGATGATCTGCTGGTGGTGACGCCACTGGAAAAGGCCTGATCAGAACGTAACTACCCGCTCATGCGGGGAAAACGACGAATCCACCGCAAAACAGGAATGCAACCTTGGCTAGAATCATTGTCGTTACCTCAGGAAAAGGTGGCGTAGGTAAAACCACAACCAGCGCCTCCATCAGCACCGGGCTGGCAAGACGTGGCCACAAGACAGTGGTTATCGATTTTGACGTGGGCCTGCGCAACCTGGATCTCATCATGAACTGCGAACGCAGGGTGGTGTACGACTTCGTGAACGTGATCCAGGGCGAAGCCACACTGAACCAGGCCCTGATCCGGGACAAACGGGTTGATACCCTCTATATCCTTCCTGCCTCCCAGACCCGGGAGAAGGAGGCGCTCACCAGAGAGGGTGTTGAGAAGGTCATCAATGACCTGTCTGAACGCTTCGACTATATCGTCTGCGACTCTCCGGCCGGCATTGAGCACGGCGCCCTGATGGCCCTGTACTACGCTGACGAGGCGATCGTAGTGACCAACCCGGAAGTCTCTTCCGTACGGGACTCGGACCGCATTCTGGGCATTCTGCAAAGTAAGTCCCGTCGAGCTGAGATGGGCCAGGACCCGGTAAAGGAACACCTGTTGCTGACCCGCTACAACCCGGACCGGGTGTCCCGGGGGGAAATGCTGTCCGTGGCAGACGTGGAAGAAATCCTCGCCATTCCCTTGCTGGGGGTAATTCCCGAATCACAGATTGTACTGAACGCCTCCAACCAGGGGCTTCCCGTCATTCTGGAGGAAGACAGCGACGCCGGGCAGGCCTATGATGATGCTGTTGCCCGTCTGCTGGGTGAGGAGCGCGAGCATCGCTTCATGTCATCCCAGAAAAAGGGATTCTTCTCACGGATGTTCAAGGGGGGCTGACGGATGAGTTTCTTCGACTATTTCAAGAGCAAGAAGAACAATCGCTCCGCCAGCGTTGCCAAAGAACGGCTCCAGATCATCGTTGCCCATGAGCGGGGCCAGCGCGAACAGCCGGACTACCTGCCGGAGCTGCAGAGAGAGCTGCTGGAGGTCATCCGCAAGTACGTTCAGATCAGCGACGACATGGTGCAGGTGGAAGTGGACCGCAATGACAGCTGCTCCGTACTCGAGCTGAATGTGACGCTGCCCGAGCACTGACCTGCCCCGATGTGCACCAGGCAGCCCCGGCCTTACCTGCCGGGGCTGCCGGTTCCCCGGCGCCCGTCAAATCGGGCCAAAAGTTACCTTCACTATTTCAGTCAGTTACCCAGTTCACAATCCCCTGATTACATCGGCCTGACACGCCACTACCCATGATAAACTCGCCCGGACATTTCCAAGGATGAGAAACCTATGCATAACCTGAGGACCCCGGGCACTCGTCGTCGGGTTTCCACGCTGGCCATGTTGCTGGTGGCAACCATTGCGTCTGCCCTGGCCTCGGCCACCACACTGGCAGACCTTCCGGATGAAAATGCCGAAGGCTGGAGCCTGCGCAAGGAGACTGACAACATCCAGGTGTTTACCACCGACCAGCCCGCCTCCAGCTTTCAGGCTTTCAAGGCGGAAGCCATCCTTGATGTGCCCATCGAAAACCTCATGGCCGTCATGGTCAATCCGCAATCCTGCGTGGAATGGGTGCACAACTGTTCTGAATCCTACGCCTTCGGAGACGGCAGTTTCCATGACCGCTATGCCTACTCGGTTAATGACATGCCCTGGCCGGTCACCGACCGGGATTATGTCATTCGCATTCGCACGCGCGGTGACCAGTCCACCGGAGAGATCGTGATGGACCTGAATGCCATCCCCGACCGGCGTGAGAAAGAAAGTGATTACGTCCGGGTGGACAAGTCCGACACCCTGTACCGGTTCACCCCCGAAGGCGACCAGACCCGCATGATCTGGGTACAGCACACCAACCCCAACGGGTCGATTCCCGGCTGGTTGGTCAATACCCTGCTGGTGGATATTCCCATCCGCTCAATCGAGCAATTGGAGCGCGTAGCCCGGCGGGACCGTTATCAGAACCACGAACTGGTCTATGGCGATGACGGAAAACTGAAAGATGTGGTTCCGCAAACTCAATCAGGGGATGACTAGCCACTCAGTTGCAGCTAAGCTCTTTTACAAAGGACCTGTTAACGGAGCAGAATCGTAAATGACCGTACTCGCTTACGAGATCATGACCCCGAGCATCAAGGCCGTACCCCAGTCATGGACGATGGACCGGCTGGCAAGATTCCTGACCGACAATGAGATCACCGGCAGCCCTGTTACCGATGAAACCGGTGAGATCGTCGGCATTGCCACCCTCAAGGACATCACCGAATTCCGCTGGAACGCCTCCCGCTCCGAAACCGATACCCGCATGACGCCGGAAGAGGAACAGGAAGCCAGGCGGTTGCGTATGGCCATTTTCGAGGAAATGGGCAAGGTACCGGTGGAGGTGCGCGATATCATGACTCCCATCGTGTTATCCGTTGACGAGCAAACGCCGGTACGCGACATTGCCGATATTATGATGCGTGAGCACCTGCACCGGATTTTCATCACCAAAGATGAGAAAATCACCGGAATCGTGACCACGTATGACATGCTCAAACTGATCTCCGACCAGGAGCTCACCAACCGCTGTGCCGGGAACGGCTGACCAGAGAGGTATCACACCCTATGCCAAGAGCACCGCAGGCTCGCAGAAAGATGTATGTCCTCGACACCAACGTCCTCATCCACGACCCGAACGCCCTCCTGAATTTTGAAGAACATGACGTCATTATCCCGATGACGGTCCTTGAAGAACTCGACAGTCTCAAATCCGGAAAACAGGCGGTCGCCGCTGACTGCCGCCAGGCCATACGCAACATCGACAAGTTGTTGGGAGACGCCAGCCCCGGAGACATAGAGAAAGGCGTTCCTATTGTGCGCGGCAAAAAGGCAGAACCCCTGGGGGCACTGTCGATACTGATGAGCACCGAGCATCATGGCAACCATGCCCTGCCGGAACACCTCAACGACAACAAGATCATAAACACCCTGGCCGCCCTGCAGGCCCGCCACAAGTCCCGCGATATCATCCTTGTCAGCAAGGACATCAACATGCGCCTGAAAGCCCGGGGTTTCGGTGTGGAAGCCCAGGACTACCACAATGACATGCTGCTGGACGACATCGACCTCCTGCCCAAGGGTTACAAGGAGTTCTCCAACTCCTTCTGGGACACCATCGAGAAAGTGGAAACCATCCAGCGGGAAGGCATCACCGAGCATATCCTGCGCCGCGAGGGCGACCTGGCCAAGCTGACGATCAACGAGTTCGTGATTGACGAGCAGGGCTTCGTAGGCAAGGTATCGGATCTCAGCGACGACCAGATCGTTATCCGTGACCTGCATCAGCACGACCTGATGAATGAAGAAGTCTGGGGCCTGGTACCACGGGACATCTACCAGGCCATCGCTCTGAACCTGCTGCTGGACCCGGACATCCACCTGGTGAACCTCACCGGCTCCGCCGGCTCCGGCAAAACGATCCTGGCCTTGGCCGCTTGCATCGAGATGACCGTTGCCAGCAAGATCTATAAACGGATTATTGCTACGCGCAGCACCCAGGGGCTGGACGAGGATATCGGCTTCCTGCCGGGCACCGAGGCCGAGAAAATGGAGCCCTGGCTGGGCGCCATCGTGGACAACCTGGAAGCCCTCCACGAAGACGATGAGAACATGACCGCCAGCGTGGACTACATCCTCAGCAAGGTGCCGCTGCACTTCAAATCGATGAACTACATCCGCGGGCGCAGTTTCCAGCACAGCCTGATCATCATTGATGAATCCCAGAACCTGACGCCCCATCAGATCAAGACCATCATTACCCGTGCCGGCAACGGCTCCAAGGTGATCTGCCTGGGCAACCTGGCACAGATCGACACGCCGTACCTCAGCGCCCTGAGTTCGGGCCTGACCTATATGACCGAACGCTTCAAGAGCTTCCGCCATGGTGGGCATATTCACCTCCAGGGTGTGCCCAGGTCGGTACTGGCGGAATACGCAGAAGCAAATCTCTAATCTTTCAGGTAAAAGCAAAAAAGCCGCACCGGGAAACCGGTGCGGCAAAGTGGGGGCTATTCACCCGGGCACAACAACAGATGCGGGCGGTTCAGAATTTGAGCCGCCCTCCGACCAGCACCGTGCTGACATCATCAAAGTCTGCGCCTGAGCGATCCAGAGAATGGTTGTTGTAACCGGCATAGGTCTCAAACCACTTGATCGGGGTAAAGACATAACCTACCCCGACGGTTTCCGCCGAATCGCCCTTTTCTGCGCGGTCTTCCGTTTCCATGTAGTGGATATCAAAGGCATGCCTGCCAAATTTGTAGCCCAGTTTGGCGAGGTAGAAATCGGCGTCTGGATTAGCCGGGTTATCGTCGCTGTTTGTCGAGTAAGCCCCCGTGAGGTTGATACCACTGTCATGCAACCATGACAGTGAGCCGCCCATAGTCTCGGAGTCGCCAGCTACGCCGCCTACATCCCTGACCGAATACCCCAAAGCCCCGTCGATCTTGCCGCCAAACTCTCCAGAGAACCTGACCCCGATTTCCGTCACATCATCACCACCTTTGATACCCTGGCTTATCACGGGCTTGAACGCCCCCATGGCGGGAAGGTCGTATCTCACACGGCTATAACGGCTCTCGAAGTCCTGATCGCTGGTTGTCGCCCCGAGCGCAACCCGGGTACTGCTGGCGTCATCCAGAAAGTCGAGGCTGCCACCCACCAGGCTGGGATTGGTGTAGGATATAACCTTGGTACCCGACAGGTCCCGTTCGATATTTCCGTTTGCCGCCCCGTCACCCTGACCGAGTGATACCTTGCCGAATCCACCTGAAACAAAAAGGTTGAGCTGACGCTCGTTGAATTCGCCACTGATTGAGCGCTCTTCAAGGGTCACCTTGTTGGAGGCATTCTGCTGGTACTCCAGTTCCACATGGGCGCCGATTGTCAGATCTGTACCATCGAGATCGCCTTTCAGCTTTGCCCCGATGCGGCTACCGCTGTTGTCATTGTCAACGATAAAGTGCTCACTGCCGTCACCGGTATCCCCGAACAGAACGCCGTAGTTCAGCTGGCCATAGACATCAACGGCGATATCCGATACCGGCACCTCACTGGAGATCTTCGGCGCCTTGGACTGGGCCACCACGCCGGAGGCAGTGAAGCCACAGACAGCCGCGGTAATGCAAGACACCAATAGTTTTTGTTTTCTCATTGAACAATTCCTCTCTTGATTGTATTTATTGCTTTTCAGGACTGACAAAGGTCCGTTGAAATGAGCCGGACCACGCTCAATCGCTTACCGGGCTTTCCTTCATGGCAGCGTTCATACGGCGACGCAGCATGGGGCCAACCACGTAAGGCAATACCAGGCTCAGGCCCGCAACCAACCAGAAACTCTTGGCCAGGGTGCTGGCCCAAAGGACACTCCAGTCACCGTCAGACAGCACCAGCGCATGCCCGAGGTTTTTCTCCATTTCCGGCCCCAACAACAGGCCGAGGATGATCGGCACCACCGGCACCTCCAGCTTTCTCAGGAAATACCCCACGGCACCAAACGCCACCATGAAGTACAGGTCGAAGGTGCTATTGCTGATGGAGTAGATGCCAACGAAGGCCACCATGGTCACGATGGGCAACAGGTACATGGGGGGAACGGATAGAAGCCGCACAAAGAATCCGACCAGCGGGATGTTCAGCAGCAACAAAAGCACGTTGCCTATAAGAAGGGCTGCGATAACGCCCCAGACAATATCGGCATTCTGGGTAAACATCAGCGGGCCGGGCGTGATGTTCAGTGAGATCAACATCGCCAGCAGCACGGCCGTGGTCCCGCTTCCGGGGACCCCCAGGGTCAGCATGGGAACCAATGCCCCTGATGAGGCCCCGTTATTCCCAGCTTCAGGGGCTACCACGCCACGTATGTCACCTTCACCGAAGTGTCCTTTTTTGCCCAGCACCTGCTTTTCCAGGGTGTAGCTGATAAAGCTGCCCAGGGAGGCACCGGCGCCGGGTAGAACCCCGGAAATAAACCCGAGCACACCACCGCGCAACTGGGTGGGGATGGTGGTAAGGATTTCCTTGAAAGTAAGCGTCAGCTTGCCCACATTCATCTTTTTGCGTCCGCCACCGATCCGTGACTCCACGAAAAACAGCAGCTCAGAAATGGCGAACAGGCCAACGATGGCAAGGATGAAGTCAATCCCTTCGTACAGTTCCAGCACCCCGAAGGTGTAGCGCTGGGTGCCGGTGGAGATATCAATACCTACCGTGGAGATCATGATCCCCAGGGTGGCGGCAATAACCGTTTTCATCGGGTTCTTGCCGGTGATACCGCCCAGGGTTGCGAAAGCCAGCAGAAACAGCGCGAAATACTCCGCAGGGCCAAAACTCAGCGCGAACTTTGCCAGCACGGGTGCCAGCATGATCAGGCCGATCGTACCTATCAGGCCGCCCGAGAAGGACGCAATCGCTGAAATCGCCAGCGCATCTGCCGCCCGCCCCTTCTGGGCCATGGGATAGCCGTCCAGACAGGTCATCATTGCCGGTTCGTCACCGGGGATGTTGAGCAGGATTGAAGAAATGCGACCGCCGTACATGGCACCCGCGTACACCGAGGTCAGCAGGATCATGGCCGTTTCGGGGGGCAGGCCGAGGGCAAACGCCAGGGGAATAAGAATAGCCACGCCATTGGCAGGACCAAGGCCCGGCAGACAGCCAATCAGCGTACCGGCAAAGGCGCCAAACAGCGCAAACATCAGGTTGTACGGTGTTAACGCAACCGCAAAACCCTCGATGAGAAAACCGAGCGTTTCCATCAGTTCACCTCCAGTAAGCCGGCGGGCAGGTTCAGGGACAGGCCGAAGTTGAACAGCACAAATACCACCACCGCACTCGACAGGCCGGTCAGGAAGGCGCTTCTGACAGGAGCGCCCATGCGCCAGCTAAGAAGCCCTACAGCCAGCGTTGTCGAAATGACAAACCCCAGGGGTTCAAGCAACAGTGCGTACACCACCAGCACAACGAGGGACACCACGAGCTCCAGTGCTGTTCTGCCCAGCGGCCACTGAGCGTCCGGGTCCGGCTTGACCATCAGGTAGATGCTGCCAGCAGCCAGAACAACCGCAAGGATGGTCGGGAAGGTTTCCGGCCCCACGGTCTCGGCGCCACCAAAAGGCTCGGGCCACTGCTGAGCGACCCAGCCATAGGCAACCGCCAGCACCAGAAGGCCCAGGCCGAGAAATCGATCACCGAGCCCCGTCATTTCAGCAGCCCTATTTCCCGAGACAGGCCTTCGATGTCCTGCACCTGTTGTTTCACAAAAGCATCGAACTCTCCCGCTGGCGGATGGAAGGGAATGAGACCGTTGGCCTTCATAACCTTCTTCCATTGGTCACTGGCATAGAGGGTATCAATCGCATTACGCCAGAACTCTTTTGACTCGCTGGAGGCGCCTTTGGGCATATAGAAGCCGCGCCAGTTGGGACCAACCGCATCAATCCCCTGCTCTTTTGCTGTGGGGATATCCGCAAAGTCTCCTGGCAAGCGCTCATCTGCCAGCACAGCCAGAACACGAAGATCACCCGACGACAGAAAACCGGTCACTTCGGAGATGTCACCCGTAAAGGCGTCCACCTGGCCACCGACCACCTGTGTCATGGCCTCGCCGCCATTGTTGTAGGAAAGGTAGGGAATTTCAGGCAGCTCATCGGCGCCAGCCGCCTTGGCAGCAATCAGCACCTTCAGATGGTCCCAGCCACCTCTGGCACTGCCGCCGGCAAACTTCACCGATTTCGGATTCTTTTTGGCGGCATCCAGAAGCTGATTCAGATTTTCATATTCAGAGTCCTTGCCCACGGCAATAACGCCATAGTCGGCCCCCAGGGCGCCAATCCAGGTCACCATGTCGGCCTCCAGCCCCGGAAACTGCTTCTGGGCCAGGCGGGTGGTGGTTGCTGTTGACGCAGCCACGATCAGCTTGTCGTCTTCCGCGCGCTTGCTGACGGTGTGGGCATAGGCAACACCACCACCTGCCCCGGCCATGTTCACGGTCTGCACGCTGCCATCAATCAGCTCAAGGTCCCTGAGAACGTTACCAGCACTGCGGCAGGTAAAATCCCAGCCGCCGCCCGGATCTGACGGAGCAATGCATTCAACTTTTCCGGAAGGTTGCCACGCAGTGGCATGAAGGCTGAAAGCCGCTGCCGCGATGAACGACAGGCTTCGTTTGATCATCATCGTTGTCACCTCTGTCTTGTTGTTATGAGCGCTTCCGGTGTAAAGCCAACGGAGAGCGGAACAAGGCAGAGGTTAGAGGCTGACCACCGCGGCCAGAAGCTTGTGCGCGTAATGCCTTTTAAGAAATTTAAGGGCGTTTAGTTCATAAAATTTACGGGCAATCAGCCAGCCGGTGATTTAATCTGCCCCTATAACGACAACAAACCAATCATTGCTGACAACGTGTTCCGAAAAACCAAACTGAAAACCCGGATGATTCTTACGCTCGGATTCGTCAGTGCTGTACAGACGATCCTGATCGGCGTGTTCGCCGGCTATTACCTCAGTGATTCCCTGTTTGATGAGATCGGACAACGGGCACTTATGGTCTCGAAAACCATCGCTGCGGCGCCCTCGGTGATTGAAGGTGTGCGTGAGCGGGACATTGGGAAACTGAACCGGCTGGCAACCCGCATGACGCGCACCAACGAAGCCCTGTTCATTGTTATTGGCGACCACTACGGCATCAGGCTTGCGCATCCCACCACGGACCGTATCGGCCGCTCCATGGCAGACGACGATGGCGACTGGGGCCTGCGTGCCCTGAATGATGGCGAGGCCTATGTGGCAAGAGCCAAAGGCAGCCTCGGCGAGTCCATGCGTGGCAAGGCGCCGGTAACCGATCCGGATAGCGGAGAAATCATCGGCATTGTCTCGGTGGGTTACGGAGTCGACCAGGTGGATGCCATCATCAAGCGCTACAGTTTCGTACTGTACAGCGTTGTGGGCCTCACGCTGCTGGTCAGCATACTCATTGCCATGGTGATTGCCGGCCGTTTCAAGCGCGCCATATTCGGACTGGAACCCGA
Source organism: Marinobacter denitrificans (assembly GCF_008795955.1). GTDB lineage: Bacteria > Pseudomonadota > Gammaproteobacteria > Pseudomonadales > Oleiphilaceae > Marinobacter > Marinobacter denitrificans. The sequence goes on along the minus strand of NZ_VMHN01000003.1, from coordinate 162,027 downwards.
GGAAATCGCACGCCTGTTCCAGGAGCGGGACGCCACGCTTCAGTCGGTCAGGGAAGGCATCATCGCCATTAACCGGGACGGCGTGATTACAACCTTCAACCGGACAGCCCTGGAAACCCTGGGAATCGATCCCGAAACTCCGCTTTCGGGCAGGCCAATTCTGGACGTGCTACCCGAAAGTGACCTGCTTTCGGTACTGGAGTCCGGCGTTCCGGATTTTGACCGGGAGGTCTGGCTGCGAAACCGGCAGATGATCGTTAACCGGTTACCCGTTCGTCAGGGGGACGATATTATCGGTGTGGTGGCGAGCTTCAGGCTGCGGGACGAAGTAGACCAGGTAAGCCGGCAACTCACCCGCATACAGCAATACGCTGACACCCTGAGAAGCCAGACCCACGAGTACTCCAACAAGCTCCACACCATCGCCGGCCTGATCCAGATCGAAGCCTACGACGATGCGCTGAACCTAATCGGCAGCGAAGTCAGCGATCATCAGGCGCTGATTCACCTGCTGCTGGATGCTGTTCCCGACCCCGTGATCGCAGGCTGCCTGCTGGGCAAATACAACCGGGCCCGGGAAATGGGCCTCCGGCTTCACATTGATTCCGAAAGCCGCATGACGGATATTCCGCCCGACCTGCCCCGTGACCAGCTGGTCAGTGTGCTGGGCAACCTCATCGACAACGCCCTGGAAGCAACCCGCCAGCACACTGGCGCAGGTGGCATTGTTCAGCTTTCCATGACTGACCTTGGGCATGAACTGATTTTCGAGGTACAGGACCAGGGGCCGGGAATTCCCGAAGACGCCCGACAGAAAATCTTCGAAAAAGGCGTGAGCACAAAGCAGGGTGTGGAGCACGGCTACGGGCTGCACCTGGTGCGCCAGTTCCTGAATCACTGGGGAGGGTCCATCACGGTTGATGACCTCCCCGGAGAAGGCTCCCGCTTCACGCTCTACCTTCCCAAGAAGGCCAAAGGGAGAACTCGCCAGTGACCACCATCCGGATCCTGATCGCTGAAGATGACCGGCAAATTGCGGAAATACAGCGACGGTTTGTCGAGAAGCTGGAGGATGTGGAACTGTGTGGGATTGCTCACAGCCTGGCAGATGCCCGTGATCTCATTGACGTGATGGCACCTGACCTGATCCTGCTGGATATCTACTTCCCCGATGGCAGCGGCCTTGAACTGCTCCGGGAACTCCGGGCACAGGACAGCAGCAGCGATGTCATTCTCATCACCGCGGCCAAGGAGGTTGACTCTCTCCGGAGCGCATTGCGAGGCGGCGTCTTCGACTACATTCTCAAACCACTGGTATTCGAGCGGCTAGAAGAAGCTGTCAGCCGGTATCGCGACCACCTGCGCCATCTGTCGGGCCTGGTCCGGATCGCCCAGAAAGAGGTTGATGTGCTGCTACCCAGGAGTTCTGGCGAGCCCGCCCACACAAAGCCGCCGGAAAGGCTGCCCAAGGGCATTGACAGTATTACGCTGGATAAAATCCGCGCGGTCGTCTTACCCGGGGGCCAATGGAGCGCAGAAGAGGTCGGCAATGCCATGGGGGCATCCCGAACCACCGCTCGCCGCTACCTTGAGTTCCTGGTTGGCATGGGTGAGCTGACAGCGGAAGTAACCTATGGCAGCGTCGGGCGCCCGGAGAGGCGTTACCACACTTAGTTCACGGGCTGAAACGTGATTCAGTCCTTGAACTGGGATTTATCCAGACCGTGCTTTCTCATCTTGTCATACAGCGTTTTACGGGCGATGCCGAGTTGGACCATGGTGTCCTTTATGCTGCCCTGGCAGGCATTCAGTGCGCTGATAATGGCCGACCGTTCAAACCCGTCCATCATTTCTGACAGCGTCTGCCGCCCTGCCACATTGCCGGTGACGGATGGGTCACTTTCTTCCAGCGCCACCGGGCCCAGCAGTACATAGCGTTCCGCCAGGTTGCGTAGCTCCCTCACGTTGCCCGGCCAGGAGTGTTGCATCAACCGTGCTGCCTGGCTGGCATCGAGGGGAATACTCTCACGGTCATACCGCGCGGCTGCGATCAATACGAAGTGGTGGAACAGCAACGGGATATCCTCTTTGCGCTCACGCAACGGCGGGATATCCACCTTCACAACATTCAGCCGGTAATACAGGTCAGCACGGAACTCGCCGTCATCGCTGAGCGCTTTCAGGTCAGCCTTGGTGGCAGCGATGATCCGGATGTCCACCTCCTGCACCTCGTTGCTCCCCAGGCGCTCCACCCGCTGTTCCTCCAGCACCCGCAGCAGCTTTACCTGAAGCGCCATCGGCATACTTTCCAGCTCATCCAGGAACAGGGTGCCCTTATGGGCGTACTCGATTTTACCAATGCGGCGTTTGTCCGCGCCGGTGAAGGCACCGGCCTCGTGGCCAAAGAGCTCGCTTTCAATCAGGTGCTCCGGCACCGCGCCACAGTTAATGGCCACAAAGTTGTGACTACTGCGGGGGCTGTTCTCATGGATATACCGTGCAATTGCATCCTTACCGGAGCCGGTCTCCCCCTGCAGGAGAATATTGGCGGAAATATCCAGAATCGGATCAATGGTCGCCACCACCTTCTGCATGCCCGGAGAATTCCCCAGAATCCGGGGGCCAGGCCGTGCCAGTTGCTTCAACTGAGCTTTCAGGCGACGGTTTTCCAGGGCCAGCTGACGTTTCTCCAGGGCGTGGCGAAGCAGTTCAAGAAGTTCGTCCTCATCAAACGGCTTCTCGATAAAATCATAAGCACCACGCTGCATGGCAGTCACCGCCGTGCTTATGTCGCCCTGCCCCGTGAGTATGATCACCGGGATGGTCTCATCCACAGCCCGCACCCGGTCCAGCATCTCGATGCCATCCATGCCTGGCATGTTGTAGTCACACAACACAATCCCACCATACTCAGGAGTTATGGCCGCAAGGCCTGAGGGTGCATCCTCAAAACAGGCCACTGGCATGCTTTCAAGGGTAAGGGTCTGGGCGATTGCCTGGCGTATGTGCGGGTCATCGTCCACAAAGATTACCGAAACCTCTGTCATTCCATGGCCCCCCGCTTTTTCAGAGTTAACACAAATTCGGCCCCAGGGCCGTCACTCCGGTTACGTCCTGTCAGGCTTCCACCCAGCGCATCCACAATCTGGCGTGATATGGAAAGGCCCAGCCCAAGTCCCTGCTTGACTGACTTGGTGGTAAAAAAGGGCTCAAATATCTGTTCGCTGTTACCCGGCAAGCCGGACCCGCTGTCTCGTACGATGCACCGCCAGCTATCGCTATCCTCCCCGATATCAATAGTGATCTCCTGCCGCGCCGCTCCATCCACTGCGTGAACGGCGTTGGCCAGAAGATTCACCATTACCTGTTCGATCCGTATCAGGTCACCGTGGCACATCACCGGGTGGTCCGGACGATTCCACCGGATATCAATACCGGACCGGTTGTTCTGGGCCGCAATGATCTTCAGCGAAGCATCCACCGACTGCCGCAGATCCACAACGGCGGGTGGGCCTTCGGACTTGCGGGCGAAGATTCTGAACTGGCGGGTAAGCTCAGCCATTTTGTCACACAGAGTGCTGATTTCGACAAGGTTAGCATCCACCATATCGATGGCACCCTTCTCGAGAAAGCGGCGACTGTTCCGGGCGTAGGTCTGGATCGCCGTCAGCGGCTGATTGATCTCATGGTTCAGGCCCGCCGACATCTGGCCCAGTACCGCCAGTTTCGCCGCCTGAATCAATTCCTGCTGGGTTTCCCGGAGCTCGTTCTGGGTTCGCTCCCGTTCGCGGATTTCCTGCAGCAGTTGCTGATTCGAGCGCTCCAGGTCAGCTGTGCGCCGCGCCACATTGCGCTCAAGCTGCTCGCCTCTGAGTGCCAGTTCCGCCTCACGGCGATAGCGCTCCCTGAGGTAGAGAGCCGCCAGTAAACCACCAATGAAGATAACAATGCCACCAGTGACGAATCCCAGCCTTGTCCAGAGCACACCCCGGGTGCCTACCATTACCTGAAGCGTCCAGTTCATACGCGGCAGGGGTGTTTCAACCGTCAGATACTCTCTTTCTGCTCTCTCCCCCTGAAAGTTCATCAGGCGGGTGTTTTCCGCCAACCCCCAGTGTGGTTCCAGAGTTTCAAAGTCCACCGGTTTGAGCTCGTGGTCGGGATAGCGCCGGGAACCCACAGCCGAAGCGCCCTGACCGTCCCCCGAGAAATCCCGGTACAACCATTCCGGCTGACTGGCCATGAAGCTGATACCCGCTTCATCCAGCACCACCATTTCGGCATCGTTCGGTGCACCGGGCCGGCGCCACTGGGATTCCAGTTCCTCCACCTGTACCTTCATTGCTATCACGCCCAGTATGTTGTCCTGGTGGTCGCGAACGGGATGTGAGAAATACAGGCCGCGTATGCCGGAAGTGGTGCCCAGGGCAAAGTAAGTGGCTGACTCGCCGGTCTCAATCGCGTCCTGAAAATAGGGCCTGAAGTTAAAATTACGCCCGACAAAACTGTTTGCCTGGCGATAGTTGTTGGCCGCGATGGTCATTCCGGTGGCGTCCATGAGATAGACATCCGAGCTGGCGACAATGGTTGCCATACGCTGCATCTGCCGGTTCGCCCGGACCACAAGACGCTCATCCTCCGGGTCTTCCAGGGTGGCTGACAGCAAGGGATGCTCGGCCATCAGCTCGGGGAGGGGTAAGTAACGGTTCAGCTCATTCGCCACGAGCTGGCGATAGCGGAATGACTCTTCAAGGCTTTCCTGTTCAACCTGACGGTAACCTACCCATCCACCCAGGACCCAGGAGAGCATCAGCGTGGCAAGCAGGATGAGCGCGGTACCAATTCGATAGGGCATAGAATCCGGTTCCCGGAAAACCGTTAAAAGCAGCCAGATTACAACCGTGCGACAGGCGGTACAACTGCACTAATGGCCAGTTATCACGCCTGCCGCACGGTTCTAGACGACTGCCGGGCTGCGCGGAGACCTGCGGTGTCGCTGGGCCAGAAACGCAACCACCGCCAGCGCAATACCCGTAAGATCTGTCCACAATCCGCCTTCAATCATCAGGAAGGCTGCCGCAATCAGCAGAATACGGGTCCAGGGCTTCGCTGCCGCCCTGGCAAACCAGCCCATTACCCCACCAGAGAGCATATACACGCCGAAGAGCGCTGTTACCAGGGCACGGGTGATGTCAAACCAGCCCGCGTCCATCAGCAGTGCGCCGTTGTAGAAGAACATGAATGGCACAATAAACGCCGCAATGCCAATCCTGAAAGACGCCACCGAGGTTTCCATGGCATTCGCACCCGAGATACCGGCCGCCGCATAGGAAGCCAATGCAACCGGCGGCGTAATGGCGGAGACCACCGCGAAATAGAACACGAAGAAATGGGCCGTCAGGGGGTCGATCCCCAACTGTACCAGGCCGGGTGCAACCACCGAGGCGGCAACGGCATAGGCCGCCGTGGTGGGCATACCCATGCCCAGCAGAATGGATATGAACATGGCGAAGATAAGTGCCAGCAACTGGCTCGCTTCCGCCACATCCAGTAACAGCACCGAAAAGCGCGCGCCCACTCCGGTCAGGGAGATAACACCCACAATTACCCCGGCCGCGGCACATACCACGATGATCTGGATGGCCATGTAGGAGGCGATTTCCAGCGCTTCGAGTATCTTCCGGATGCCCATCTTGTTGGGAGAAAACCAGCTGACCACGGCCGCTGATACCGTCGCCAGCGTACCGGCCCGTATCACCGAATAGCCCATGAACAGGGCGACAATGAGAATGATGATAGGCACAAACAGATAGCACTGTTTGATCATGGTTCTGAGCTTCGGCAACTCATCATCGCGCATGCCGCGCATGCCGGTTTTCGCGGCCTCAAAATCCACCATGAAGTACACAGACGCGAAATACAGGATAGCCGGAATAACCGCCGCGATGGCAATCTCGGTATAGGGAATGCCGGTAATCTCGGCCATGATAAACGCGCCGGCGCCCATGATCGGCGGCATGATCTGTCCACCGGTAGAGGCGGCCGCTTCCACGGCTCCGGCAGACTGTTTGCTGTAGCCCACTTTCTTCATCAACGGGATAGTCAGCGAGCCGGTGGAAACCACGTTACCCGCACTGGTGCCGTTGATCATACCCATCAGGCCTGAGGCGAAAATCGATACCTTGGCGGGCCCCCCACGGGTACGGCCGGCGGCGGCGAAGGCAAAGTTCACGAAGTAGTCGCCCACCTTCGAGGCCTGAAGAAACGCCGCAAAGACGATAAACAGAATGATATACGTGGAGGAAACCGCCGTGGTGGGGCCGAGGATACCAGCGTCGGTGTACACCTGGCTGAAGAACCGCTGCACCGACAGACCAGGATAGCCAAGAAAACCGGGCAGATAGGGGCCTGCGAATACATACACAAGGAACACCAGCCCGATAACAACGAGGGCCAGCCCGGTCAACCGACGTGTCAGTTCCATGATCAATGCGGTGCCGGCAACCGCAGCGAACGAAATTCCGACGGGAGCAAACGAGGTGCCCGTGGACATCCGCATGGAGGTGTTATAGACCACCAGGAAATAGGCTGCGACCGCCACCGAGCAGACAATCAGCACCAGATCGGGCACGCTGAAACGCGAACGCCCGGTCTGGTGGAACCAGCTCATGACGATGCCCATGCCGGTTGCAGCCAACAGTGGCCAGCCAAAATGCCAGGTTTCCAGATCTCCCGGAATGCGAGGCGTGCCGTCCAGGATGATCTGGTGGAAAGAAAAAGTCTGATAGAGCGCGTACAGCGCCGGTACCATAGCGACGGCGCTGATCCAGGTGGTCCAGCGATGACGCACGGGCCCCTCGCCGGCGGAAACGAAGCGCGCTCCGGCGAACAGGATGAAGCCAAGCACAAGAGCGCCTGCGATATGGACGATACGGAAGGACCAGGTTTCCAGCGGTGCGATGTTCAGGCTATACAGGTGGAAGGCTGAATAAGCGATGGCCATTACCGACACAAACGTTGCCAGTTTGCCTTCGAAAAACCGGCGGTTCTCCTCCACCGGCTCCTGGTCAACGTCGTGAGCCAGGATATGGTCATCCTCGGCTTCTGGCGCGGCGTTATGTTCGGGGTTTTGTTTGTCAGTCATGATAGACCCTGCTTACGGAAAAACAGATGCCGGCGGGGTGCCGGCCGGGCTCCGAAGGGCCACAGGAGTGACCCTTCAGCACACACGATGATTACTGGGCGATGTTCGCTTCTTCGATCGTGTAGCCGTTTTCGTTGAACCAGCGGGCTGCGCCCGGATGCCAGGGCAGGACGTTGTTTTTACTGTAGTTCTCGGGTATGGAATTCTGGGCGGCCTTGTGGATGGAAACCATCTTGTCGTTGTTCTCCATGGTCAGCCTGGTGATTTCATAGACGAAGTCTTCCGGTACATCACAGTTCGCGATGGAGAAATTCCACATGGAGACCACACGGGATGGCTCATTCAGTGACTGGTAGGTACTGGCCGGAATCGTAAACTCGGACACCGGGAACTCCTCGGTTACCTTCTTCGCTTCCTCGTCCGTCATGCCAATAATATTCACGTCGGTCTGCACTTCCAGTTGGCTGACGGCCGGGATGGGAATGCCGGCGGCAAAGGCCACCACGTCGATAAGGCCGTCCTGCAACTGCCCACCCAGGTCCGACCAGCTGCCGTTGCGACGTTCAAAATCAACACCAAGGGTTTCCATGATGCGGGGGAAGTAGGTATCGGATGTGGAGCCGGATGGGCCGAAGCCAATGGTAGCGCCATCCGGAATGTCGGAGATGGACGTGATACCAGAGCTGCTCAATGCCGTTACGGAGAACGGCGTCTCGTACATGGGGAACATCGCGCACACGTTGTCCATTTTCATACCCGGTGCCAGCGGGCTCGAACCGTCAATGGACTCTTGCGCCGGCCCCAGGGTGGTTAATCCGAATTTCAGGTCACCGGTATGAACCAGCGCCATGTTCTGCATGGGGCCACCGGTAATTTCGGCCCCCCCAGACACGCCCACATTTTCGGCAACAAAGTTCGCCCATCCGGAACCATACGCAAAGTAGGTTCCACCCTGGCTGGCGGTGCCGACAGTAAAGTTACTCGGCCAGTCAGACCGGTCCTGAGCAAGGGCGGGAGTGGCAATGGTGACAGTGGATGCGAATGTCAACGCAATTACGGCTTGGGTTTTCATAGAGGTTGCTCCCCGTTTCATTGTGGTTGTTGGGTGCTCAACGAAGCACAGCAGGCTTCAGGCAGGAGAGGAGAGCAAGGACCAGACCAGGTTGGAAAACTGCTTCTATAACAACGGTCTTTAGGACTTACGGGGATTTCCTATCTTCAGAATGGGTGGAATCCCACTCATCAATACCCCACCATGGGTAGAGATCGGCCAACGAGGGAGGCTCACACCAACGTTCTTAAAGTGTACAAGCCCGTAGAGTGTCAAATCTTGTCCAATGCCTTCCATCGGGAGGCGTTACTGTTCAAACTATAAACAAATCAGCCACACCGCTGATGCGGAGCCCACTCCGAAATAGCCGCCCGTACGTAAGGCCCAATGCCATGTCGATTTCCGCAAAAACCACCGCACTGATTCTGCTGATGGGTATTTTGCTTTCATTGTCGGCCTTTTTTATACAACGCAACGTTATCTACCCCGCCTTTCACGATATCGAGGTCGATTACGCCAGGAACAATATTGACCGGGTCGTCCGCCGGCTGGAAGCGCAACGTGAAACTATCGATTTCACTGTTTACGACTGGTCGGCATGGAATGACACATACTCCTTCATTCAAACCGGGGACCCGGAGTACATCGAATCCAATCTGTATCCGGAAACCTTTATGAACTTCGGGTTCGATGTCGCCCTTTTCCTGGACCTTGACGGAGAACCCGTCTGGGGCAAGGTTTTCGACTTTCCATCCGAAGGGGGGTTCGTCGATCTGACAGAAACCTACCTCGACGAGGCTGTAGCAACAATAGCAGGTTTCAGAAAGCGGATTGACAGCGAGACCGACATCGATAATCAGAATACCAGCGGCATTGTCGAGCTGGATGGCATTCCGGTTCTCTTTGCCATGCGCCCAGTCGTAAAAAGTGATGGCTCGGGCCCACACCAGGGCTATGTGGTGTTCGGCCAGTTTCTTGATGAAGAGCTGATCACCACGCTTTCAGAGCAGATTGTCCAGGAGTTCAGTATCGAACCGGTCCTGGATACCGGGGTTCCGGCCAGTTCTGATACATACACACTTGAAATCATTGACCGGAGCGCGCTCTCCGCCTCAAAGATCTACAGTATTGAGGGCACACCAAGCCTGCGGGCAACCGCGATTCTGCCACGCAAGATCACAGAGCTGGGCAAAGAAATCACATTCTATGGCGTGGCCCTGCTCGTATTCCTGTGCACCCTTCTCGCCGCAGCGTTGCTGGCACTTTTCCGGTGGATGGTCGTGAAGCCGATAATGAGCCTGAAGGCAGACATTTCCAGCATCTCCAATGCCATGGACTACTCGCTCAGGGCCAATATCAGGAATAATGACGAAATCGGCGCCCTGTCTCGGGAATTCAATTCCATGCTGGGGATGATCGAGTCCAACAACACAGAACTGTTGCGGCTGAATGCCGAGTTGACCTCAAAGCATCAAAAGGTGCTTGAAATCCAGAGTGAGCTCCAGAGCGCCAATGCGGAACTGAAACGGTTGTCCGAGCACGACCCCCTCACCGGTCTTTCAAACCGGCTGGCCCTTGAAAAGAAGCTGGAACAGGCCTGGGAGATCCTGAGCCGGACTGGCGATCCTCTCAGCGTCATGCTTGCCGACATTGACCACTTCAAACTCTACAATGACCGATATGGGCACCAGGCCGGGGACGAAGCGCTGAAGCAGGTTGCAGTCGCACTGACAGAGGCCGCACAACGCAAATCAGACATGGCTGCGCGATACGGCGGTGAAGAGTTCCTGCTGGTGCTTCCAGGCACCGATACCGGGGCCGCCATGGAGATTGCTGCCTCCCTGCGGGAGCAGGTAATCGCGGCTAACATTGAGCACGATTACAGCCCTGTTGAGCCTTTCCTGACCATCAGCATAGGAATTTCAACGGTGGTGCCCTCCAGCGACCTGACCATGGAGGACCTTATCAGTGCGGCAGACAAGGCCCTTTACAAGGTCAAGGAGAGGGGCAGAAACAGTTTCGGATACGAGCCGGTGGAACCACCCCCAGCTAACAGCCGCTGAGAGCAACTCTCTACCAACGCCCCTGCAACGTGGCCACAATCCGGCGCCCGCCGGCATTATCCCGATGCTCACACAGGTAGATGCCTTGCCATGTACCAAGGGCCAGATGGCCGTCGTTGACAGGAATAGTGAGCGACGGGCCCACCAGAACACTTTTGATGTGGGCGGGCATGTCGTCGGGGCCTTCGGTGGTATGCTCATAGTGCGGTGCGTCCTCCGGCACCATTACGTTGAAATGCCGTTCCAGGTCCCCCCGCACGTCCGGGTCGGCATTTTCATTAATGGCCAGGGACGCAGAGGTGTGCTGGATGAACAGATGCAGCAACCCCACCTGGCAATTCTGCAACGCCGGCGCCTGAGCCAGGATTTCGTTGGTCACCAGGTGAAAGCCTCTCCGCAGAGGCGCCAGTTCAATAAAGGTCTGATCCCAGATCATAGCTCACCTATTCGTTATTTCTGCCGGTCATCCCAGGGGTGAACGGGAATCATGTCGTCGCCCATGTCCCCCTCGTAGCTGCTGCGGAAATAATCCATGGCCTTTTCCGCCTCATTGAGTTCATCGAACCGGGCAATGTGATAAATGGCCTCACCCTCGTTCACCAGCGGCAGGTTGTTCACACAGATCACAATGCCGGAACAGGGTGAGAGCACGGCCGTTTCAGATTCGCCGAATGGGTCTGCCACCATCGCCAGCTTCTGGCCCTTGCGAACTTTCTGCCCCAGGCTTGCGACCGGGCGCATGATGCCGTCTGTATCCGTTCGCACCCACTGTGAGTTGGCAGCCGTTTCAGAACGCTTTCTCGGTGCCTTGGGGCCTTTCTTGGCGGGAATCATTTCCAGTTCCCGCATCACCCGGATGACCCCTTTCACGCCACTGGAAATCACCACATCATCAAACCGCAGGGCCTCGCCGCCCTCGAAGGTGACTACCGGAATATCCTGGGAATCAGCGTAGGCCCGCAGGCTGCCTTCCCGCAGGCTGGCATTGATGATGATCGGCGCCCCGAACGCTTCCGCCATGCGAATGGTTTCCGGGTTCTTCAGCTCGGCGCGAATCTGCGGCAGGTTGAAGCGATGAATAGCCCCCGTGTGCAAGTCGATGATGTGAGAAACATTCTCCATGATCTGGGTGCGCAGTAGATAAGCGATGCGTCCACCCAGGGAACCGGATTCACTTCCCGGGAAACAGCGGTTGAGGTCGCGGCGGTCCGGCAGATACCGGGTGCGCTGCACGAAACCGAAGATGTTAACAATGGGCACCGCCACCAACGTGCCTCTCAAATGACGCAATGCAGAATTGGTCAGCACACGGCGCACTATCTCCACGCCATTGATTTCATCACCGTGGATGGCGCCGCACACCATCAACACAGGGCCACTGCGCCGGCCATGCACCACCTCGACAGGAACGTGAAGCGGGGTGTGGGTATACAATTTGGCGACCGGTATTTCCACGGTCTGCCGGGTTCCGGCTTTGATTTCGGTGCCGGCCATTACAAACGGGGCCCGAGCGGCCATTTCAGCCCCTCCCCTTGGTGCGGGTTTTCCAGGGTTGTTGATTCTTCTCGGTCCAGTTCATGATCATGCCAGCCACATTCTTGCCGGTGGCATTCTCGATGCCTTCAAGGCCAGGCGAGGAGTTCACTTCCATCACCAGGGGGCCACGGCTGGAACGCAGCAGATCCACGCCGGCCACATTCAGCCCCATGGATTTGGCGGCGGTGATGGCGGTACGACGCTCTTCCGGGGTAATGCGAACCAGCGACGCAGTGCCGCCCCGGTGCAGGTTGGAACGGAATTCGCCCTCCCCGCCCTGGCGTTTCATGGCCGCAATAACCTTGTCACCAATGACAAAACAGCGGATATCGGCACCACCGGCTTCCTTGATGAACTCCTGGACCAGGATATCGGCTTTCAGGCCCATGAAGGCCTCAATGACACTTTCCGCAGCCTTGCGGGTTTCTGCCAGCACCACGCCGATGCCCTGGGTGCCCTGCAGCAGCTTGATCACGACTGGGGCGCCGCCCACCATTTTCAGCAGTTCCGGCACGTTGTCCGGCTTGTTGGCGAACCCGGTCACCGGCATACCCACGCCCTTTCGCGCCAGCAGTTGCAGTGAACGCAGCTTGTCACGGGAACGGGTAATCGCTACGGACTCGTTGACGGGAAAAACCCCCATCATCTCGAATTGTCGCAATACCGCTGTGCCATAGAAGGTCACTGACGCACCGATACGGGGTATAACCACGTCGAAGTCTTCCAGCACTTCCTCGTGGTAGTGGATTCTCGGGTCGGCGGAAGTGATGTTCATGGAGCAGTGCAGGCAGTCGATCACCTTCACTTCATGGCCCCGGTTCACACCCTCTTCCACCAGACGACGTGTCGAGTAGAGGTGACGGTTACGCGACAGAATCGCAATTTTCATTTTTTCGTCCTTAGGGCCGGTTCACCGGCAAGATAGGAGCATTCAGGAAGTACAATGGCGCGACTGGCCATTGCCGTTCGACCAAGCAGCATACGAAAACGCATAGAGTCGCGATTGGTCAATGTCATTTCAATCGGCCACTCGGTATCGCCGAGTACCAGGCGGGTTTCAATCACCAACCTCAGCTCCTTGTGGCCTCCGGAGTCCGAGACGTTGCGTTCGTCCAGCACCAGCGCATCACACTCCACCACGTGGTGGAGATCATTCTGCACCGGGTGAACCCAGAAGCGGACCCGCCGCTCGCCGTTTTCGGTGTAAGGCTCTGTGCGGAATGTATGCAGGCACGAGGTACGGGCGCCGGTATCCACTTTTGCCTTGATGCGGAAAATGTCGAAGTCCGGCAAAGCCACCCACTCACGCCATCCCAGGGCCAGTTTGCCGTCTGTCCCTGCCGTGGGGGTGGCCTGTTTAACATCATCCGTTCTGGTCAGCATCCGGATCTCCCTTGTCGGTTGCGGTTTCCGGCCGAAGCAGCTCCACCCGGAAGGGTTCGGAATGGCTTCCGGCATAGATACTCGTATGAGGGAAAGGTATCTCGATACCTTCCTCGTCAAGTGCTTTCTTGATGGCTACCATCATCTGGCTGCGCCCCTCCAGCACCTTGTCACCGGGCACCCAGAAAGAAAATTGCAGGTCTACCGAGGATGGACCAAACCCGGTCACCAGTACAAACGCTTTGGGTTCCTCAAGGCTGGCACTGTTCTGCCTTGCCAGAGCCAGTAGCAGATTTTCCACCCGTTCCACATCTTCCGCGTAGGCAATACCTACGGTCAGGTCCATACGGCGGATCGGGAAGCGCGAACGGTTGACTACCCGGGTCTTGATCAGTGTTTCATTGGGAATGCGTACATAGAGGTTGTCCGGCGTACGCAGCTTCACGCTCAGCATGTCGATGGAAACCACTTCACCAATGGTGCCTTCCACCTCAATAAAATTGCCGATTTCAAACGGCTTTTCCACCAACAGGAAAAGACCGCTGATCATATTGGAGGCGGAGGTCTGGGAGGCAAAACCTATGGCAACGGTCAGTATCCCGGCGGCGCCCAGGACCACGTCCAGGGAGAAACCCGCCTCCCGCAGTGCGGCAAAGAAGAAAATGGCCAGTATGAGATAGAACACCAGACGTCTTACCATCACCGTGTGGTGACGCGATGCCCGGTCTTCCATGAACCTGGAAACACTCCGGCCCGCGAATGACGCCAGCACGATACCGAGAATCAGCAAAAACAGGGTGCTGAGCCATTTGCCCCAGGCAATGGCTACGAAAAACTGCATCAGACTGCCTTCAAACTGCTCAATCAACAGGGTAACTCCATTTACGGTATGGGTATCGACAAACAGCCGGACTTGTCAGCCAAATATGCGATCGTAAGCTCTTACCAGGCCACCACGGGCCGTCTGCTCCCGCGCTGGAGACACCAGTTCGCAACGCCCGGCGGCAGCGACTGGGTTCTGGTCAACTCGCAGGCGTGCTGAATTCATATCCGTTTCACAGATAACGGTCACGCCGGGCGTCCACAGATGCCCCTTTTCATTGCGGTGTAGCGACAACAAGGGCGTAGGCAGGTTAAAACGCTCCAGCAACAGGGGCTCCTGCCGCTCATTGATAATTCTCACAGGTGTAATGGCCCGCCATGGGCGCTTGGGCACTGCATCCAGGACCAGACGCGCAAAGGTGGCGGCGGAATAACAAAGCTCGCCTTCCATTGTGGTACGGCCCACCCAGGTAAGCGAGGGATCCGACAGCGGCAACTCCATCAGGTGCGTGCCTTTGCTGCCGGCCTGGATTCGCATCCACAGCAGCGTGCCCACATAGATCGTGCATTCACTGTTGGCTGGGAGGGTCAGCGGCTGATAGGGACGAATGACCGTGGCGAGGCTCGACATGGCCGGCAGATAATGAAGCTGGCAGCCCCGGTCCGGCCTTACGAAGCGCTGAACATCCATATCGGCATCGGGTAACGTTCCGGTTATGCGCTGCAGCCAGCGTTCCCGGTCGTCATCTTCCGGCATTCGCTGGGAGCGGATCTGCCATTCCTGCTCCAACAAGGTAACCCACACCCGGGTGTGGCAGAGCTCATGGTACTGTGTCTGTCCGGGGTCGAGCGTGTAATCCACTCCCCATTGGCCATCCTGCATCGTTTGCTGCGCTTCCAGACTCGTGGTCATTCCGGCCCTTTATCAGTGAATTCTGCCATTAACTATAATCCAATCAGCACGTTCCGGCGAATATCCATCGTGGCCGCAAACCCTTCACCGAATACAGGAAGCACAATGACTCAGCTCGTCTGGTTCCGGAATGACCTGCGAGTGGCGGATAACGCCGCTCTCACCGCTGCCTGCCAGAAACAGCAACCCGTACGGGCCTGTTTTGTGGTCACCCCGGACCAGTGGCGCGAGCACCACTGGTCGCCGGCACGGGTTCGTTTCGTTCTGGACCATGCCAACGCGTTAGCGGAAGAACTGGCAAAGCTGGGTATTCCGCTGTCGTTTATCACCGCGACAACCTTTACTGACAGCATTGAAAAACTGGAGGATTTTTGCCGACGCAGGAGTATCCGGCATGTTCACTTCAATGAGGAATACGGAGTTAACGAAAGACGCCGTGATAAAGCCCTGAAACAGGCCCTCGACACTGCCGGAATTGCTGTTAACAAGTACCGTGACCAGACAGTGGCCCCCGTTGGCAGTATCCTGACCCAGCAGGAACAGCCCTACTCCGTGTTCACGCCGTTTTCCCGCCGCTGGCGTAGCTGGATTGACGCCGCTCAGCCAACCCTGTTTCCCATTCCCGACCCAGTCGGAGACACCGTCGAGCCTGCCACTTATCACCAGACGCCTGGAGGCTTCGACAACCCGCCACCCAGGCTGGTTGAAACCGGTGAAGACGCCGCCCACCGGCAACTGGAACGGTTCCTCGACAACCGTGCCGGCGACTACAAGAAGCTGAGAGATCTGCCCTCAGTTGATGGCACCAGCCTGCTCTCACCCTACCTGGCCAACGGTGTACTGTCTGGCAGGCAATGCCTGATCGCCGCCCGCCAGCACCAGGGCATGGGCGGCAACCAGGAAGGTCTGGCCACCTGGACCAACGAAATCGCCTGGAGGGATTTCTACATCAACATTCTTTACCACTACCCCAGGGTGAGCATGCACAGGGCGTTCAAGCCTGAAACCGAAGCACTGGAGTGGAACACGCCCGGCGAAACATTCGAAGCCTGGAAAGCCGGTAACACCGGAATTCCCATCGTCGATGCCGCTATGCGCCAGCTGAACCAGACCGGCTGGATGCACAACCGCCTGCGGATGATCACAGCCATGTTCCTTACCAAGAATCTGTTTATCGACTGGCGCCTCGGTGAGGCTTATTTCATGTCGAAACTGGTGGACGGATTCCTGGCCTCAAACAACGGCGGCTGGCAGTGGAGCGCCTCCACTGGTACCGATTCAGCGCCCTATTTTCGTGTGTTCAATCCGGCCACCCAGAGTGAGCGGTTCGACCCGAAAGGTGAGTTCATCAGAATGTATGTGCCTGAGATTGCCAGGCTGGAAAACAAGCGAATTCACCAGCCCTGGTCAGGAGGTGTTATTCCCGGAGGATATCCCCGACCTATCGTTGATCTGAAAGAAAGCAGAAAAGAAGCAATAACAAGGTTTCAGGCGCTCAAGAACTAGGAGGTAACGGCATGGCGGGCAGGCCCTTCCAAAACACGCTGTGAATATATCCGTGTACGCTCGGCTCCGCCATCCATGGCTCCGCACGGTTTTGGAAGGGCCTGCCCGCCATGCCTTATGCTGACTCTCTGCTGCTGCAGACAGGGCACCCCGGGTCTCTTGCGAGTTTCATTTCCCGCCAATCCATTTGCCAGGCATCCAGAATGAGGAGGCGCCCAGTCAATGGTTTGCCAATGCCGGTGATTACTTTGATGGCTTCCATGGCCTGGGAGGCCCCGATCATGCCGACCAATGGACCAATGACGCCGGCCTCGGAACAGGTAAGATCTTCATTGCCCTGTTCGGCATACAGACAATGGTAGCAAGGGCTGGTTTCATCGCGCGCATCGTAAACCGCCAACTGCCCTTCCCCCCGAATAGCTGCACCAGAAACCAGCGGCACGCGGGCCGCTACACAGGCACGATTCAGGGCGAACCGTGTGTTGAAATTATCTGTGCAGTCGACCACCAGGCTGGCGGAATCTACCTGGCGCTGTAGTTCGTCCCCTTCCAATCGTTCGGTCAATGCGGTTACTGAAACTTCCGGGTTAATCCGCCGTACACGTTCCGCCAGACGTTCGGCTTTGGACTCACCAATATCAGATTGTTCGAACGCTATCTGGCGCTGGAGATTGGCCACCTCCACCTGGTCGTCATCGACCAGTGTCAGATGGCCAACGCCAGCGGCGCCCAGGTATAGAGCCACCGGGCAACCCAGACCACCGGCGCCCACTACCAGAACCCGTGCGGACTTAAGCTTGGTCTGGCCGGCGATGTCGAATCGGGGCATGAGTATCTGGCGGCTGTAGCGCAGCAGTTCTTCATCGTTGAGCATGGTGTTTTCTCCCAATGGTGAAGCGGTCACGCCGGCCATAGTCCTGGCGGGTTTCCACACCGGTGAGGCCGGCCTCTGTGAAAAGCCGCTGCACTGCCGCGCCCTGTTCGTAGCCGTGCTCCAGCATGAGCCAGCCTCCCGATGACAGCCAGGCCGGTGCTTCGGCGGTGATACGCCGAATATCGTCGAGTCCATCACTGCCGGCTGTCAGCGCGGACGACGGTTCGAACCGCACGTCTCCTTCGCTCAGGTGATGATCCTCATCGGCAATGTACGGCGGATTGGAGACAATCAGATCGAAGGAGCCAGCCGGCAGTTGGTCAAACCAGTTGCTGTGCCGCACTATCACCGGCAGGTTCAGCCGTGCGGCATTTTCGGTGGCCAGGGCTACCGCGTCGGGGACAGTATCGGTTGCCAAAATGTGCCAGCCGGGCCGCTCACTGGCCAGGGCAAGCGCGATGGCGCCTGTGCCGGTACCGAGGTCCAGCACATTGGCATTGTCCGGCAACGCCAGGGTCAAGGCCGCTTCCACCAGGCACTCGGTATCCGGACGGGGAATCAGTGTGGACGGGTTAACCTTCAGTGGCAGCGACCAGAATTCCTGTTCGCCCAGCAGGTGTGCCACCGGGCAGCCCTCACAGCGCTGGTCCACCAGGCGGCAGAACCGGGCGGCCTGGGGGGCGTTCAAGTCACGCTCAGGCCAGGCCCGGAAAGAAGTCCGGGACCAACCGGTCACATAACTGAGCAACAGCTCGGCATCCAGGCGCGGAGTATCGCCACCGATGAGTTCAACGGCCTCTTTCAGCAGTGCCTCACAGGACAAAGGGGATTCACTCATCAGCCAGAGAGGCCAGAAGGTCGGCCTGATGTTCCTGCTGCAGGGGCACAACAATGGCATCCAGGTCACCTGAGATCACTTCATCCAGCTTGTACAGGGTCAGATTGATGCGATGGTCTGTCACCCGTCCCTGAGGAAAGTTGTAGGTGCGTATGCGCTCTGAGCGGTCGCCACTGCCCACCAGGCTCTTGCGGGTAGCCGCCATGGTTTTCTGCTGGCGCTCGATTTCCTCGTTCTGGAGGCGGGAGGCCAGAAAACTCATGGCCTTGGCGCGGTTCTTGTGCTGGGACCTTTCCTCCTGGCACTCCACCACAATCCCGGTGGGAATATGGGTGATACGAATGGCGGAGTCCGTCTTGTTCACATGCTGGCCGCCGGCACCGGAGGCCCGGAAGGTATCCACCCGCAGGTCGGCCTTGTTGATTTCTACCGCCTCGGTCTCGTCCGCTTCCGGCATCACCGCCACCGTACAGGCCGAGGTGTGGATACGGCCCTGGGACTCGGTTTCAGGCACCCGCTGCACCCGGTGGGCACCGGATTCAAACTTCAGGGCCCCGTATACGGCACTGCCGGCAATGCGGGCGATGATTTCCTTGTAGCCCCCGTGCTCGCCCTCGTTTGCGCTGATAACTTCCACCTGCCAGCGCTGGCGTTCGGCGTAACGCATGTACATCCTGAACAGGTCGCCGGCAAAAATGGCAGCTTCATCACCACCGGTGCCGGCGCGAATCTCAAGGAACACGTTCTTGCCGTCATTGGGGTCCTTCGGCAACATCAGGCGCTGAAGTTCTTCGTCCAGTTCCTCGCTTTTCTGTTCGGCAAGGCTGAGTTCTTCTTCCGCCATGGCACGCATCTCGGCATCGCCATCGCGGGCCAACTCTGCGGCTTCTGCCACATCCTCACGGGATTTCTGCCAGGCCTGGAAGCAGTGAACAATGGGCTCGATTTCGGCGAACTCCCGGGAAAGATCCCGAAACCTGTCCTGGTTGGCGATCGTGCCCTGGTCACTCAACAACGCGCTGACTTCCTCGAAGCGGTCGGTGAGCTGCTCAAGGCGTGACTGAATCGATGACTTCATAGTTTTTCCGGAATGATGGGCGCGTCGGCATCCAGCGCATCAAGCTGATGCAGCTCACGGAGCCATTCAGTGACTTCCATTCTGCCTTCGGTTGTTGCCTTCCTGACCTGGATAGAAGGTTCGTGGAGCAGCTTGTTGGTCAGTCCCCTGGCCATGCTCCGCATGACGGTTTCCGGGTCAGCGCCATTGCGCAGCGCGCGGATCGCCTTCTCGGTTTCAGCATCACGCAGGGCTTCTGCGCGCTGACGGAATTGCTTGAGAGTGGAGACCGCATCCAGTGCCCGCAACTGGCTGAGGAACTGCTGTACACCGTCGGTAACCAGGTTTTCAGCTTCGCGCGCGGCCCCTTCGCGGGAACGCACGTTCTCTTCAATGACCTGGCGCAGGTCATCGACCGTATAGAGGTAGACGTCCGCAAGAGAGCTGACTTCCGGCTCAATATCCCTGGGGACTGCGATATCCACCATGAAATAGGGGCGGTGCTTGCGTTTTTTCAGTGCCCGCTCCACGGCACCCTTGCCCAGAATCGGCAGGGGGCTGGCGGTGGACGAAATAATGATATCAACATCGGCCAGGTGGTCCGGGATTTCCGAGAGCAGTATCCCCTTTCCGCCCCGGGATTCAGCCAGCGCCTGGGCACGTTCCAGGGTACGGTTGGCCACCAGAAAGTTCTTTACCCCGGCATCCGCCAGATGCCGGGAAACCAGTTCAATGGTCTTGCCGGCACCGATCAACAGGGCCTTGTTGCGGGACATGTCCGCAAAAATATGATGGGCCATACTGACCGCAGCATAGGCCACAGACACCGGATTCTCTCCGATCGCTGTCTGGGTGCGAACCCGCTTGGCCACGGAGAAAGTCTGTTCGAACAGCCGCGACAGGAAGGCGCCGCTGGCGTTATGTTCCCGCGCCAGAGCGTAGGCGTCCTTGAGCTGGCCCAGAATCTGTGGTTCACCAAGAACCATGGAATCCAGGCCGGCCGCTACCCGCATGATATGGCGCACGGCGTCCGAGTCCCGGTGAATATAGAGTACTTCTTCCAGCTCGCCGGCCTCCAGGTCATGGAATCCTGCCAGCCAGCGCAGCACGGCGGGAGCACAATCGTCGTCCCCGGCGAGGTAGAGTTCGGTGCGGTTGCAGGTAGATAGAATGGCAGCCTCACTGGCCCCGGACATGGCACGAAGTTCAGCAAAGGCCTCAGCCATGCGCTCGGGAGTGAACGCGACGCGCTCACGCAACTCGACCGGTGCGGTACGATGGTTGATTCCGAGGGTGACCAGTGCCATATCGGGGTTAGACTACCTTATGCCTGAAGACGGAGTGAAGACAGAGTATTAACGGTATTTTAACGGTCAGGGGCTTCTATCGCCACCCAAAACCACCGTGATATCGGGAACTGCTGACAGGTTGGGCAATATCAGGCGCTTGTGCCATCATAGAACCTCTTTCGCTACATCTGAGGCTGCCGCCAGAGTCGCTCCCGGCCGTTCAGGTGCACTGTACACAGATTATGGGATGTTGCATGCAAAAGTCCGCGTTACTGCTTGTTACCTGCCTGTACGGGCTTTCCCTGTCCGGCTGCGCTTTCCTCCAGGGTGATCAGGAGCAGCAATCCGACACATCGTCGGAAAATACCGAAAACAGTGAGCCCTCGGCGGAAAAGAATCAGGAACCTGAAATCCGCTACGCCGACTTCGAGCCGGAAGTCCTCTACCTGCTCCTGTCGGGCGAAATAGCAGCCCAGCGCGGACGTTTTGACGTCACGCTTGTCAACTACATGAAAGCGGCCCAGCAATCCCGTGACAAGGCCGTGATCGAAAGAACCATGCGCATTGCCCAATCCCTCAATGCCGACAATGCCCAGCGTAAACTGGCCGCCCTATGGCTGGAAGTGGCACCGGATAACATGCAGGCGCACCGGGTGCTGGCAATACAGGCGGTGAAGAACAACGACCTTGAAACCGCCATCGGCCACATGGAACGCATCATGGATCTTGGTGGCGATGCAGACTTTGACAGCCTCGCCGCTATGGCCGGCAACCTGCCCCCGGAGCAGCAACAGGAGCTGCTCCAGCTCTACCGGCAGATGGAGGAACGACACCCGGGCAACCCCGAACTCCAGTACAGCATCGCTCTGCTACTCAAGGTTACCGGCGACCCCGAGCAAGCCCTGGAAAAACTGGCACCACTGCTTGACGAGGAGCCCGACTTCCAGCCTGCCCTGGTCCTGAAAGGAGACCTGCTGTACCAGGTGGGCGAGCGTCGCCAGGCGCTGAATCACCTGCTGCGTCACACCCGGCGCTTTCCCGACAACCGCCAGATGGGCACGCTTTATGGCCGCATGCTGATTGGCGAAGGCGAGTTGCAGGCAGCCCAGGACGAATTCAGCAGGCTGGTGAAGCGCTTCCCTAACGTTCCCGGCCTACGCCTTTCCCACGCCCTGGTGGCGCTTGAGAACGGCCAGAGCGCCCTCGCCGAAGAAGAGCTGACCCGCTTGATAGAACAGGGCCACCATACCGACGAAGCCCACTATTACCTGGGCAGGATTGCTGACGAAGAAAACAATACCGAGCAGGCTATCGGCTTCTACCAGAACGTCGAGAGAGGCAATTACTACTTCCCCGCCCTGGCCCGGGCCAGCGAACTCATGGCGGAACAGGGCCAGCTCGACGAGGCACTGGCCGAAATACAGGAACTGAGGAACAACAACCCGGAGCAGGAAGAGAACTTCCACCTGCTGGAAATCAACCTGCTACTGGACAGGGAACAGAATGAGCTGGCACTGGAGGCCGCCAACCAAGCCCTGGAAGACTATCCGGCCAATATTCGCATCCGTTATGCCCGGGCCATGCTACTGGACTCCATGGACCAGCCGGAGCAGGCAGAGTCAGACCTGAGACTGATCATCGAAGAACAGCCACAGAACGCGGTTGCCCTCAATGCCCTGGGCTACATCATTACCACTCGTTCGGATCGCTACGCGGAAGCCAGGGATTATATTGAGCGGGCTCTGGAAATCGACCCGGAAAACCCGGCCATTCTCGACAGCATGGGCTGGGTCCTCTATCAGCAGGGCGAAACCGAAATGGCCCTTGATTACCTTTCCCGTGCCTGGGAAGCCTACGCTGACCCGGAGGTTGCCGCCCACTTCGGCGAAGTACTCTGGCAGACCGGCGAAGAGGAACAGGCCCGCATCATCTGGGAGGAAGGCTTCGAGCAGGACCCGGACCACCCGATACTGATCGAAACCGTTGAAAGACTGACCGGAGAGCAATCCCCGTGAGATTTACCGCTATTGCTGTGACGCTCGCCGCACTGTTTCTGGGCGGCTGTACTTCGCTTCAGGTCGACCCGCTTCCCGAAGGCCTGACCGAACAGCCCCCGGCAGACTGGAGCTCCACCAGCGCTCGCCGCGATCAGTTCCGGCACTGGGAATTGACAGGCAAGCTGGCTGTCCGCCAACCCTCGGACAGTGGTACCGCTGTCATCAACTACTGGAAACAGGACCAGGAGGCGTACGAGCTGGCACTGTCCTCCTCCTTCCTCGGCATGGGCCGCACCACCCTTGAAGGCGTGCCTGGTTTTATCGAGCTCACACTGCCGGACGGCGAGCGTTACCAGTCCAGCGATCCGGAAGCACTGGTCAACGCTGCCACCGGCTGGCAACTTCCCATAGACAGCCTGGCCTGGTGGATACGGGGCCTGCCCGGCCCTGAAGGTGATTTCCGGTTATTCTTCGATGATCAGGACCGGCTGGCTGTAATCCGCCAACTGGGCTGGGAAATCCGCTACGACCGCTGGAAAGCCTTCCTCGACGATTACCCGCCATTGCCGGCACGCATCACCGCCGTAAAGGGCGAAAAGCGCGTGCGGGTGGTGGTGACCAGCTGGGAGCAGGCGGACGGAGACAACCGGTGACCAGCCTGACGCTGCCTTCACCGGCAAAGCTGAACCTGTTCCTGCATATTCTTGGTCGCCGCCCCGATGGCTACCACGAATTGCAAACCCTGTTTCAGTTCCTGGATTATGGTGACACCATCACCCTGACACCCCGCAGCGACAACAGGATCGTGCTGGAGCAATCCGTGCCCGGCGTGCCCGACGAAGAAAATCTCATTGTCCGAGCAGCCCGACAACTGGCCGCAACGGCCAATAAACCAGTTGCCGGCGTCAGCATCGCCATCCACAAGAAACTGCCCATGGGTGGCGGCCTGGGGGGCGGAAGTTCCAATGCCGCCACCACCCTGCTGGGACTGAACATCCTGTGGGGCCTCGACCGCTCTCTCAACCAACTGGCGGAGCTTGGCCTCGCCCTGGGTGCCGATGTACCTGTATTCATTCACGGCCACTCAGCGTGGGGAGAAGGCGTAGGAGAGCGTCTTACCAATGCCACCCCTCCGGAAGACTGGTTTGTGGTTATAAAACCACCTTGCGATATAAGTACTAAAGAGATTTTTTCCGAGCAAGGGTTGACAAGGGATACCCCCGGAATCAAAATAGCGCCCGCTTTTGAGGGAGACGCCTCGAGGTACCGAAACGACTGTGAGGATGTAGTTCGAAGACTGTATCCTGAGGTTCATCAAAGCCTGGAGTGGCTTGCACAATTCGGACCTGCAAGATTAACCGGAACCGGGGCTTGCATATTTGGACGTTTCCCGACAGAATCCGCAGCCCGGATTATCTGGGAAAGCAAACCCTCCGGCATCACGGGGTTCGTAGCTCAAGGGGTGAACATTTCACCACTTCACAAAAAGCTGACAGAGCTGAAATGATGCCAAAAAAGCACGATACTGGGGTGTCGCCAAGTGGTAAGGCAACGGGTTTTGATCCCGTCATGCGCAGGTTCGAATCCTGCCACCCCAGCCACCTTTCTCCCGCTTCTTCTGAATCAAACGCCGATACCGAGAAGGATGCCGTCGTGTCCAAACTGATGATTTTTACCGGCAACGCCAATCCAGAGCTTGCCAAGGCCATCGCCCAGAAACTTCATATCCCGATGGGCCAGGCCACCGTTGGAACGTTCAGCGACGGTGAAACCACTGTCGAGATCAACGAAAACGTTCGCGGGCATGATGTCTTTATCATCCAGCCCACCTGCAACCCCACCAACGACAACCTGATGGAACTGATTGTGATGGCTGACGCCCTGCGTCGCGCCTCCGCTACCCGGGTTACCGCGGTTATCCCCTATTACGGCTATGCCCGTCAGGACCGCCGCGTTCGTTCCACCCGCGTTGCCATCAGCGCGAAAGTGGTTGCAGACATGATCTCCAGCATCGGCGTAGACCGGGTTCTGACGCTCGACCTGCACGCCGACCAGATTCAGGGTTTCTTCGACATTCCGGTGGATAACATCTACGCCACCCCGGTGATGCTCGAGGATATCGAGAAGCAGCGTTTTGAAAACTTTGTTGTGGTATCTCCTGACGTGGGTGGCGTTGTTCGGGCCCGCGCCGTGGCCAAGCGCCTGGACGATGCCGATCTGGCCATCATCGACAAGCGTCGCCCGAAAGCAAACGTATCGCAGGTCATGCACATCATTGGTGATGTGAAAGACAAGACCTGTATTCTGGTGGACGACATCATCGATACCGCCGGCACGCTCTGCAAAGCGGCCAATGCTCTGAAAGAGCACGGGGCCTCCAAAGTGGTCGCCTATATCACGCACCCTGTCCTGTCAGGGCCGGCTGTCGACAACCTGAACGCCTCCGAGCTGGACGAACTGGTAGTCTGTGACACCATTCCTCTGGGTGACAAAGCGCGCAATTGTGATAAGATCCGCATCCTCAGTATGGCTGGGCTGCTTGCGGAATCCATTCGTCGCGTCAGCAACGAAGAGTCCATCAGCGCGATGTTCGAGAACGCCTGATCAGCTAACAGCCTGATTTACAGAGAAGAATCCGGACCGGGAGCCCAGTGGGCTCCCGGTCTGTTTAGTCCGCCGGAAAAGCTTCCGGCATTTCGCAAATGTCACCTGTTCAGGACCTGGTCGCGGGCCGCTCGGGTGAAAATTGAGGTTATAACCATGTCTCAGGAATTTCTTATCGAAGCATTTCCTCGTGGCGATCAGGGGAGAGGTGCGAGCCGCCGCCTGCGTCGTGAGGAGCGTAAAATTCCGGCCATCATCTATGGCGGGAAGAAAGAAGCCACTCCGATTTCCATCTGGCACAACGAGCTGAAAAAGGCTCTGGAAAACGAAGCCTTCTTCTCTCACGTTCTGACCATCGAACTGGACGGCAAGAAAGAAAGCGTGATCCTGAAGGATCTGCAGCGTCACCCGTACAAGCCGCTGCTGACCCACGCCGACTTCCTGCGCGTTGACAAGGATCACGAGATCCACGTTAACGTACCGCTGCACTTCCTGAACGAAGATACTGCACCGGCCATCAAACTCCAGGGCGGCGTTGCTCACCACCAGATCAACGAAGTGGAAGTCATCTGTCTGCCACAGAATCTGCCAGAGTTCATTGAAGTTGATATGAGCGAAGTGGAAATGGATCAGGTTATTCACCTGAGCGACCTGAAGCTGTCCAAAGGCGTTCGTATCGCTGCTCTGTTGCAGGGCGAAGATCACGACCTGCCCGTTGTGGCAATCCACAAGCCTCGCGCTGCCAAGACCGACGATAGCGGTGAAGGCGAAGACGGCGAAGCAGGTGAAGAAGGCGAAGACAAGGAGTAATCGCTCCTGTACGGATGAGGGCAACGGTCAATGGCACAGGATATCCTCATGGTGGTGGGGCTGGGTAATCCCGGCCCCGACTATGCGAATACCCGCCACAATGCCGGCGCCCTTTTCGTCGAAGCTCTGGCCCGTGAAGCGGGCCAGACGCTCCGCCCCGAAAAGAAATACCACGGGCTCTACACCCGCATCCAGTTGCAGGGTCTTGACCTGCACTTGCTGAACCCCTCCACCTATATGAACCGCAGTGGCCTGTCCATCAAAGCACTGGCGGACTTTTTCAAGATTCAGCCCGAACAGATCCTGGTTGCCCACGACGAGCTCGACCTGCCCCCCGGCACCGCAAAGCTCAAGAAAGGCGGCGGCCACGGCGGACACAACGGCCTGCGGGACACCATCGCCCACCTGGGCACCAACGATTTCCAGCGACTTCGCATCGGCATTGGCCATCCCGGCGACAGCCGCCAGGTCACCGGTTACGTACTCGGCCGCCTGGGCAAGCGGGAAACCGAAGAACTCAACGCCGTGATCGACGAGATCATCCGCGTGCTGCCGGACGCCGCCAGCGGCAAACTTCCCGCTGCGATGAATCGCTTGCACAGCTTCAAACCGGTATAATCCAGCCAAATTTTTCAAGCACCAGCAGAGGCATTCCATGGGATTTAACTGCGGCATCGTAGGCCTGCCGAACGTCGGCAAATCCACCCTGTTCAACGCGCTGACCAAATCCGGCATTGGCGCCGAAAACTTTCCCTTCTGCACCATCGAGCCCAATGCTGGCGTGGTTGCCATGCCTGACCCCCGCCTGAACAAACTGGCCGAGATCGTGAAGCCGGAAAAAGTGGTCGCGACGACCATGGAGTTTGTGGACATAGCAGGCCTGGTAGAGGGCGCCTCAAAGGGCGAGGGCCTGGGTAACCAGTTTCTGGCCAACATCCGCCAGACCGATGCCATCGCCCACGTAGTACGCTGCTTCGAAGACGGTAACGTTATTCACGTGGCCAACAAGATCGACCCGGCCTCGGACATCGATGTCATCAATACCGAACTGGCCCTGGCCGACCTGGAAACCGTCGAGAAAGCCATCAAACGGGTCCAGCGGGTTGCGAAAAGCGGCGACAAGGAAGCCAAAGCGCAACTCGAGCTGTTCGAAAAGCTGATGCCAGTGCTGAACGAAGGCAAGCCGGTGCGCAGCATGAACCTGGACAAGGATCAGATGTTATTGATCCGCGAGCTGTGCCTGCTGACCGTGAAGCCCACCATGTACATCGCCAACGTCAGCGAAGACGGCTTTGAAAACAACCCTCACCTGGATACGGTGCGAAAAATTGCCGAATCCGAAAACGCGGTGGTGGTCCCCATCTGCAACAAGATGGAAGCAGAAATCTCCGAACTGGAAGACGATGAAAAGTCCATGTTCCTGGAAGAAATGGGCATGGAAGAGCCGGGGCTGGATCGCGTTATCCGTGGCGGCTACGGCCTGCTGAACCTGCAGACCTACTTCACCGCCGGGGTGAAGGAAGTCCGTGCCTGGACCGTTCGTGTCGGCGCCACTGCCCCACAGGCGGCCGGCGTGATCCACACCGACTTCGAGCGTGGCTTCATCCGCGCTGAAGTGGTGAGCTACGAGGACTTTGTGAAGTACAACGGCGAAGCCGGTGCCAAGGATGCCGGCAAGTGGCGCCTGGAAGGCAAGGAGTACATCGTTCAGGACGGCGACGTCATCCACTTCCGGTTCAACGTGTAATTTTCTGAAAAAGCGGGCCCCAAGCCTTGACAGCAGGGGCCCAAATACTGAAAATACGCGCCTCGTTTGGGCTTGTCCCGCAACGAAATGGCAAGGTAGCTCAGTTGGTTAGAGCACGGCACTCATAATGCCGGGGTCGGCGGTTCGACTCCGCCCCTTGCTACCAGTATTACGAAAGGGTCCTCGCGAAAGCGTGGGCCCTTTTTTAATACATGCCCGTTTAATACATGCCCGGTTACAAACTGAACAATTCTTAATTAAACACTCCGCAGCAACAGGTCTACCCTACTCCCGGTTTTTAAAGCCAGGACGGCATACTCCATACTTTCCATCCGCATAGAGGTTCGCTCAGGAATAGCGCTTCCTGCTTAAAAAAATTAGAAGAGGCTCACGATGACTCTCAGAAGACTGACCTGCATTGCAGGCTCCCTTTTACTCGCCAGTATCGCAACCACCCTACCCGCCGCCACTACATCCACCACCGAAACCGATCCCACCCCCGGTTTTTTCGGCGAGTACTATAAAGGCACCAACTTCAATCACCTGGTTCACTCCCGCGTGGACTCGGATATCAATTTCAACTGGAGCTCCGGCAACCCCATGAAAGGTGTGCCGCAGGATAGCTTCAGCGTGCGCTGGAGCGGGCTGTTCACGGCCCCCCATAGAAAAGGGACGCGGCAATATCGGTTCACCACCAATACCGACGACGGTGTTAAGCTGTATATCGGTAACCAGGCCGTTATCAACCAATGGAAGCGCCAGGGCAAACAGCACCATAGTCACAACATTTCACTCAAGGCCGGGCAGCGCTTGCCGTTGATCATGGAGTATCGAGAAAACAAAGGCAGTGCTTTTGCATACCTGACCATTACCGACCTTGCCAATGGGGGTGACATCCCCACCTCGAAGACCGTGATCACTCCCGATTCCAAACCTGTCGCCAGTACGGAACCCAAGGCAAACAAAACCATAAGCCTGTCGTGGACCGCCCCGCTGACCCGAATGGACGGTACATCGATAGCCCTCAGTGAAATTGATCATTACAGAATCCTGTATGGCAACAGCGCAAAAGAGCTGGGCAAAGTCCATAAAGTGGATAGCGACCAGAGTTCCTACACGTTTCAGGATCTGCCCAAGGGACACTGGCACTTCGCAATCACCGTGGTGGACCAGAATGGCCGGGAAAGCGCCCACTCGCCCCTTGTATCCAAATCACTGGAGTAGTTCAGGCGGCCTTCTCACTCCGGAGCCCGCTCCGCGTAATGACATGCCACCCAATGACCTGCCCCGGTCTTGTCTTCCAGTACCGGCACTTCCCTGCTGCAATACTCCGTTGCCAGCGGGCAGCGCGTTCGGAAAACACAGCCACTGGGCGGGTCCATGGGGGATGGCAGATCACCTTCCACTTCCGCCGGAAGCTTCGCCCGCTCCCTCTCCGGGTCGGGAATCGGCACGGCGGCCATCAGGGCCTGGGTGTAGGGATGTTGAGGGCTGGCGAACAGTTCAGCCCGCGTGGCGTTTTCGGCCACGTTGCCCAGGTACAGCACCATCACACGGTCGCTGATGTGCTTTACCACGCTCAGGTCATGGGCGATGAAGATCAGTGACAGGCCCATGTCGCGCTGCAGATTTTTCAGCAGGTTGATTACCTGGGCCTGTACCGACACATCCAGGGCGGAGACGGGTTCGTCGCAGATGATCAGTTTCGGTTCCAGAATCAGCGCCCGGGCAATGCCTACCCGCTGGCACTGGCCGCCGGAAAATTCATGGGGGTAGCGGTTCTTCTGGTGGGGGTGCAGGCCGACACGCTCCATGATGGCGTCCACTTTCTCCCGCAACTCGGTGCCCTTGATGTCCGGGTAATGAGTACGCAGGGGTTCGGCAATGATGTCGCCAACGGTCATGCGGGGTGACAGGGAAGCAAGCGGGTCCTGGAAGACCATCTGCAGGCGCCGGCGGCGTTTGCGCAGCTGTTTCAGGTTCAGGCCTCGCAGATCCTCCCCCAGCCAGACCACCTTCCCCGCCTGACTGGGCACCATGCCCATTATGGCCCTTGCCAGGGTGGACTTGCCGCAGCCGGACTCCCCCACGATACCCAGGGTTTGCCCTTCGCTCAGGGTGAAGCTGACACTGTTCACTGCCCGCAATTTCTGCGGGCGGGTCCAGGGCCAGGCATTACGGGGCATGATGTCGAAGGTTACCTGCAGGTTTTCCACCGCCAGCAGGGGCTGCTGGTCGTTCATCGAATGGCCTCCCGTGGCAGGTTGCATACCCTTATCCGGTCCGGCTCAAAATGCTGCGGTGGGTCCAGTTCGTGGTAACACCGGGGCTCGGCCACCGGGCACCGGCTGAAGAAAGGACAACCGGGCGGCAGGTTCATCAGGTTGGGCGGATTGCCGGGAATGGTCACCAGTTCGTGAATCTGCTCGTCGATACGCGGAATCGCGCCCATCAGCCCTTTGGTATAGGGGTGGGCAGGATCGCGGAACAGGTCCCGGGTGGCGGCATATTCCATCATCTGGCCGCCATACATCACCAGGGTCTGGTCACAGCTTCCCGCCACCACGCCCAGATCGTGGGTGATCAGGATAATGGCGGTGTTGAATTCCTGCTGCAGCTCCTTCAGCAGGCCCATCACCTGCGCCTGTACGGTCACATCCAGGGCGGTGGTAGGCTCATCCGCAATCAGCAACTGCGGCCTGCACAGCAGGGACATGGCGATCATCACTCGCTGGCGCATGCCACCAGAGAATTCGTGGGGATAGCGGTGAATACGGTCGCGGGCCTCGGGAATGCGCACCGCATCCAGCATCTGCAGGGACTCCTGCAGCGCCTGTTTACGGCTGATGCCCTTGTGTTGCACCAGTACCTCGGTAAGCTGGTCGCTGACTTTCATGAAGGGGTTCAGGGAGGTCATCGGGTCCTGAAAGATCATACCGATACGGGCCGCGCGAATCCTGTTCAGGCGTTTTTCGGGCAGGTTGAGCAGCTGCTCGCCTTCAAACACCACCTCGCCACTCACCCTGGCGTTGTCCGGCAGCAGGCCCATCAGGGCAAAAACGCCCTGGCTTTTGCCGGCGCCGGACTCTCCCACAATCCCCAGGGTCTGCCCGGATTCCAGGTGATAACTGAGCCCCCGCACCGCCTGCAGGGTGCCGTCCGGCGTGTCGAAATCCACGTTCAGGTTGTTGACTTCCAGCATTGCCATAGAACAGTTCCTGCCGGGTCAGCGGTCTTTGGGGTCGAGGGCATCCCGCAGCCCGTCGCCGAGGAAATTGAAACAGAACAGAGTGAGCACCAGCATCAACATGGGAAAGATCAGCGTCCAGGGAGCCGTCCACATGGCATCTGCCCCCTCGGAAATCAGCGCGCCCCAGGAGGTATAAGGTTCCGACACCCCCAGCCCGAGGAACGAGATAAAGGACTCGAAAAGGATCATTTCCGGCACCAGCAGGGTGGCATAGACAATCACCACCCCCAGCACATTGGGTACGATGTGGCGGAGAACAATCAGGATGGGGTGCACACCCACGGCCATGGCCGCCTCGATGTACTCCTTGCGCTTGAGGCTGAGAGTCTGGCCGCGGACGATACGGGCCATGTTCAGCCAGCTCACGGCACCGATGGCGATGAAGATCAGCAGCACATTCCGCCCGAATACCGCCATCAGCACAATCACCAGGAACATGAACGGGAAGGCACTGAGCACTTCCAGGGTGCGCATCATGATGGCGTCGGTACGCCCGCCTACGTAGCCCGAGATGGCTCCGTACAGTGTGCCGATAATCACCGCCGTCAGTGCCCCGAGCACACCCACCATCAAGGATATCCGGCTGCCCTGCACGGTACGCTGGTACAGGTCGCGACCGATGGGGTCCAGGCCGAAATAGTGCTGGCTGGCCAGGCTCGGCACACCGTCTTCATCCAGGTTCGGCAGGCTGGCCCAGTCGATGGACTCGTTATCCCATGGCGACAGGTGCTGGCCAAAAGCGGCGAATATCAGCAGCAGGGCCAGCACCACCAGGCTTGCTACGGCGGCCCGGTGCTGCATGAACCGCCGGCGGGCATCGCGCCACAGGCTGCGGCCTTCGGTGTAGGCGTCGTCTGTCAGGGTATCCGCCAGCTCGCCCATGCCGGCGTGTTTGTCGGAGAAGAGCATCAGTAACGCACCCTTGGGTCCAGCCAGGTGTAGAGAATATCCACCACGGCGTTAAACATAATGGTGAGTATGCCCACCAGAATGGTGATGCCGAGAATCAGCGAATAATCGCGGTTGATGGCGCCGTTGACGAAGTGCTGGCCGATGCCGCCAGTGGAGAACACCTGATCAATAATCACCGAGCCGGTAATGATGCCCACAAAGGCCGGGCCGAGGTAGGACACCACCGGGATCAGTGCCGGCTTGAGCGCATGGCGCAGCACAATCTTGTACCGGGGTATACCCTTGGCCCGGGCAGTGCGTATAAACGGGCTGCGCAGGGTTTCGATCATACTGCTGCGGGTGATCCGCGCCACCTGGGCGATGTACGAGGTGGCCATGGCGATGATGGGCATCACGATGTATTCCACCTGTCCGCCTTCCCACCCGCCAGCAGGCAGCCAGCGCAGGGTGACGGCAAACAGCAGCACCAGCAGCGGCGCCATGACGAAATTGGGAAAGACCACCCCGGTCATGGCGGCAGTCATCACGGTGGAATCCGGCCATCGGTTCTGTTTCAGTGCGGCGAGAACACCCAGCCCCACCCCGAACACCATCACGAACAGGAAAGACCATGCGCCGATGTAGGCGGACCGGGGAAAGCTGGACTCGATCAGCTCGTTGACGGTGAAGTCCTTGTAGCGGAATGAGGGGCCCAGATCGCCCTGGGCCACGTTGCCAACGTAGATGAAATACTGCTGCCACAGGGGTTTATCCAGGTTGTATTTGGCCTCGATGTTTTCCATCACCGCTTCCGGCACATTACGTTCATTGGTAAACGGCCCACCCGGCGCTGCGTGCATCAGCACGAACGAGACTGTGATCAACGCCAGCACGGTGGGTACCGCAACCAGCAAACGCCGGATTATGAAACTGAACATGGCTGTCCTCAGTCCGCAGTGATGTACATGTCCTTGCTGTAAATGATGTTTCGGGCATTATTCTCCGGGTAGCCCTTCAGCATAGGGCTTACCAGGGCCACCGTGGTATTGAAATACACCGGCGCCACCGGGAACTCCTGCCACAGGATTTCTTCCGCCCGGACGTAATAGGGATTGGGGTCCTTGCTGGAACGGGCCTCCAGCAGCAGCTGATCGTATTCGGGATTACTCCAGCCGCCGTCATTATTACCGCTGTCACTGGTCAATAATGTCAGGAAGGTGGAAGCTTCATTGTAGTCACCTTTCCAGCCATGGCGGGCCATACCGAAGTTGCCGGCCTGTTTTTGCGATAGGAACGTCTTCCACTCCAGGTTGCTGATGGTGACGCTTGCCCCCAGTTTTTCCTTCCACATCTGGCTGATCACAATGGCCAGTGCCTTGTGGCTTTCATCCGTGTTGTAAAGCAGCTCGAACTCCAAAGGATTGTCGTCGGTGTAACCGGCCTTCCTGAGCTCCTGGCGTGCCGCCTCGTCCCGCTCCGGCTGGCTCCAGGTTGCATACTCCGGCTGCCGGAAATCAAAGCCACTGACGTAGGGCGGCGTCAGGCTGAAAGCCGGCATCTGTTCGCCACGGGTGATATAGCTGACGACAATGTTCCGGTCGATGGCGTAGGTCAGGGCCCGGCGAACACGCACATCATCAAACGGCGGCCGATTGACGTTAAACGTATACATATAAGTGGCGATGCTGGGAGCCATCACCAGCTCAGCAGGCCGCTCCTTCTTCAGCCGGGCCATCTGGGATACCGGCACCGTGGATGTCATATGGAGCTCACCACTGGCATAACGCTGGAGCTCTGCAGAAGCGGACTCAATGGGCACATACACCACGCGGTCGATAATGGTCTGATCATCCTCGCGGTAAAAGGGATTGCGGGCCGCTACCAGTTTCTCGCCCAGATGCCAGGTATGCAGCAGGTAGGCACCGTTGGAGACCATGTTTCCCGGCCTGGTCCAGTCCGCGCCATGGGCTTCGATTGCCTGCCTGGGGGCGGGAAACATGGTGTAGTGGACGGTCATGTCTGGCAGGTAGGTGATCGGCTGATCCAGCGACACTTCGAGAGTGAAATCGTCGAGGGCACGCACACCCAGTGTTTCCGATGGTTTCTCCCCGGCGATGATCTCACCGGCATTGGCCACCCCGGCGGATTCGATGTAATAGGCGTAATTGGACCCCACCTTCGGGTCCACCGCCCGGCGCCAGCCGTATACGAAGTCGTGGGCGGTGACGCCTGTGCCATCACTCCAGCGGCCGTCTTCGCGCAGGTGAAAGGTCCATGTCAGGTTGTTATCTGAGGAAACCCAGGACTTTGCCAGCGCAGGTTCGGTATCTCCATCGGGGCCGCTGCGGGTCAGTCCCTCGAACAGATCGACCACAATGGCGCCCCCAACGGTATCCTCTACCAGTTGGGGGTCCAGCGACGCTGGCTCACTGGCATTCCCCCGGACAAGCACCTGCTTGCGGGCCAGTCTCTCGCCGCTTTCCGGGTGCTCCTGAAACCGCGCTTCAGGTGCACGGATATCAGCAGCAGCCAGAGCTTCGTCACCGGCTTTTTTCTCGCCTTCTTCACTGCAGGCCGCCAGCGCCAGCGTTACCAGCAAAACCACTACGCCCTGAACCGAGTGCCGTATGCCACTCCCCGACGGCCCGCGCCTCTGAACGATTTTTCTTTGCTGGTTGATAAGGGTCATATCTGACCGAAGCTAGCGCGAAATCAAGGAAGTAACAAGCTGACACGGCGAAGATGAAACTCTGCTCACACTGTGTTGCCTGTGGCATACTCTTCAGGAGATGTTCTGCCTCAACACCAGTACCCACCAAAACAAAAGGGATGCACTATCATGAAACCGGAAACTCTCGCACTCCACGCGGGCTTTAACGGCGACCCGACCACGAACGCCGCCACCACCCCCATCTACCAGACCACCTCCTACACCTTCGACGATACCCAGCATGGTGCCGACCTCTTCGACCTGAAGGTGCAGGGCAATATCTATACCCGCATCATGAACCCTACTAACGCGGTACTGGAAGAGCGCATGGCGCAGCTGGAAGGTGGCGTGGGTGCGCTGGCAGTGGCATCGGGCATGGCCGCTATCCTTTATGCGCTGCAGACCATCTGCAAGGTGGGCAATAACATCGTCAGCACCGGCCAGCTTTATGGCGGCACCTACAACCTGTTTGCCCACTCGCTGCCGAACCAGGGCATCGAGTGCCGCATGGTGCGGCACGATGACTTTGACGCGGTGGACAAGGCCATTGACGACAACACCCGCGCCCTGTTCTGCGAATCCATTGGTAATCCGGCCGGCAACGTGGTGGATATCCAGCGCTGGGCGGAAATTGCCCACAAGCACGGTATTCCGCTGATCGTCGACAACACCGTGGCAACACCGTTCCTGTGCCGCCCTATCGAGCATGGGGCTGATATCGTGGTTCACTCACTGACCAAATACATCGGTGGCCACGGCACAACAGTTGCCGGTGTGGTGGTGGATTCCGGAAAATTCGACTGGGCCGCCAACAAGTCGAAGTTCCCGATGCTCAACGAACCGGACCCCTCCTACCATGGCGTGGTTTATACCGAAGCTCTGGGCGCAGCTGCCTTCATTGGCCGCTGCCGGGTGGTTCCGCTGCGTAACACCGGCGCTGCCCTCGCCCCGTTCAATGCTTTCCTGATCATGCAGGGCCTGGAAACCCTTGGCCTGCGCATGGAGCGCCACTGCGAGAACGCGGAAAAAGTGGCCAACTACCTGCAGGAGCACCCGGCCGTCGAGTGGGTGAACTACGCCACCCTGGCAGACAGCCCCTACAAGGCTACCTGCGACAAGATCTGTGGCGGCCGAGCTTCTGGCATTCTCAGCTTCGGCATCACCGGCGGGAAAGAAAATGGCGCAAAGTTTATTGATGCCCTGCAACTGATCTATCGTCTGGTAAACATTGGTGACGCCAAATCCCTGGCCTGCCATCCGGCCACAACCACACACCGGCAGCTGAACCCGGAAGAGCTGGCAAGCGCCGGCGTGAGCGAAGATCTCGTGCGGTTGTCTATCGGCATTGAGCACGTGGACGACATCATTGCCGATATCAGTCAGGCACTGGACAAAGCCACAGCCTGAATCAGAATCCGGGTACGACCAAGGTCGTGCCCGGAATCCCCGTGATTGTCCGTATCTGTCTTGTATCCTCCGCTGGTGCAGATTACCCTTTAAGGTCAACCAAGAAGAGAGTCCCGTAGTAATGAGCGACAGCGCCAAACCCCGTGTCACCAGTGGTTCCAAGTTCCGCAATGAGCATGGTTTTTCCGCCATCAAGGACGGAATCAAGCGCTCGGGCTCTGGCATTATTGATACCGGGACTCAGCGTAAACCCTCCTGGCTCCGGGCCCGCATGCCCGGTGGCGAGCGTTATGAATCGGTTCGCAAGAATGTGAGCGAACACCGCCTTAGCACGGTGTGCCAGGAATCCCACTGCCCCAATATCGGTGAGTGCTGGACCAACGGGACCGCCACCATCATGGTGATGGGGTCTGTCTGCACCCGGGCCTGCCGCTTCTGCGCCGTCGACACCGGCAACCCCAAGGGCTGGCTGGACCACGAAGAGCCCGAGAATACCGCCAAATCGGTAGAACTCATGGGTCTGCGATACATCGTGCTCACCTCTGTGGACCGGGATGACCTGGAAGACGGTGGCGCGGCCCATTACGCAGCCTGCGTATCCGCCATCAAGCAACGCACACCACACGTAGCCGTTGAAGCCCTGACGCCGGATTTCGACGCGGTGATGGAACACGTGGAAAAGGTTGTTGACTCCGGCCTGGACGTGTTCGCCCAGAACGTGGAAACCGTGAAACGCCTGACCACCCGCGTGCGGGACCCCCGGGCCGGCTATGAAAAAACCCTCAGCGTGCTGGCCCATGCCAAGAAGTACCGCCCCGACGTACTCACCAAAACCAGCCTGATGCTGGGCCTTGGTGAAACCGAGGAAGAAATACTGCAAACCATGGATGACCTGCGGGCCATCGATGTCGACATACTGACCCTCGGCCAGTATCTGCGCCCGACCCAGAATCACCTGCCGGTAGAGAAATACGTTACCCCGGATGACTTCAACCGCTACCGGGAAATCGGCCTGGAGAAAGGCTTCATGGAAGTGCCATCGGGTCCTATGGTGCGCTCCAGCTATCGTGCCGACCGTGTATTCGAGAAGAACAACCTTGGCCTTGCCGTGCCGGAAGTCCCCGCTTCATCGAAAGCACATCAGATCCCCGTAAAAGCTGTTGACTGAGACCTTACATGTTACAACTGCTCAGGAATGCCCGGCTTAAGTACAAGTTCTGGCTGCTCAATATTGTTGTGTTTGTGGTTCTCTGCCTGTTGGTGCTCTACGCCATGAACACCATTGCCGAGCTAACGGGCCAGCCCTTTCCCGCCGTTTTCAGCGAAACCGCCGGAGGCTTTGCCCTGGTCGTCGCCGTGCTGATGGTACTTGAAATGGCCGGCTCGCAACTGCTGATCTCCTTTATTGAACGGCACGTTTACCGCCTGAAAAAAACCATGGTGTCGGTTCAGGCTTCCGGCAATCTTAGTGAGCGGGCCCATATAGACTCCACGGACGAAATCGGCGAAATGGCCCTGGCCTTCAACGCCATGCAGGACCGCACCATGGGCGTGGTCAAAAGCATGAAACAGGCAATCGACCACCTTCACAGTGAGGTGCGGGAGCTGACAACCGCGGCAGAAGCCCGCAGAGGTGACCTGAGCCGCCAGCAGTCCGGCGCCGACCGCAGCTCAGAGGTCGTCGAAACCATGCTCCAGAGCTTTACCGGCATCGCTGAACAGGCCGGTATCGCCAAGACCCTCTCCCACGAAGCCAGAAATACCGCCATTGAGGGCAGCGAGCGGGTCAGCCGCAGTGCGGACTCTATCCGACACCTGGCAACCGCCATCCAGACCTCCGCAAACAGCGTGCAGGCCCTGGCGGAGAACAGTCACGAAATCAGCCACGCCGTGGCCGAGATAAAAGGCATTGCCGAACAGACCAACCTGCTGGCACTGAACGCCGCCATTGAAGCGGCCCGCGCCGGAGAACAGGGCCGGGGTTTCGCCGTCGTAGCCGACGAAGTACGCAACCTGGCGCAACGGGTTCAGGATTCCACCGACCAGATTCAGGGCACCATCGACCGCCTGCTTACCGCCATGGATGCAGCCGTCACCCAGATGACCGGCAGCTCAGAGGATGCTTCCCGTTGTGTGGAAGAGTCAGAACAAGCACGAAAATCACTGGATGCCATCAATTCGGTTGTTGGTCGCATCGACGAGACCAATCAGGAGATTGCCAATGTCTCCGCTGACCAGACGGCTTCTACCGACCAGGTGCTGGCCAATGTTCAGAGCATTCGCGACACCACTGAAAGCATGGTCACCCAGCTCACCGAAAGCGCCGATATGAGTAAGCGCCTGAAACAACTGATCGATTCTCTGGAAGAAGCCTCAAACAGGGTCACCGTCGACTGACAGTTTGTGGCACACTCTGCACTCGTTTCCATTGTGAAGGGTGCTCTTTTCGATGTCCTGGCTTCGATCGTTCTATGACCGGCTGATTTTTCCCCGTCCTCTTGTAATACTTCTGCTGTTCGGTGTCCTGCTGGTTATTGCCAGCCTGCGCCTCGACCAGTTCCGCCTGGACGCTTCTGCCGAGTCCCTGGTGCTCGAAAACGATCGCTCGCTGGAGCAGTACCGGGAGGTAAACCGGCGGTTCACCACCTCTGATGATTTCCTGGTAGTGACGTTTACCCCCAACGACGAGTTGTTCAGCGACGATGGGCTGGCCCTGCTCGCCTCTTTGCGGGATGAGTTGTCCGCCCTGGATAACGTCAGCTCCACCAACAGTATTCTCAACGTTCCGCTGCTCCACAGCCCGGACCTGACCCTGGACACTGTGGACTCCGAGATAAAAACGATCGACGAGCATGGGGTTGAACCCGAAACCGCCCGCAAAGCCTTGCTCAATAACCCGCTTTATCCCAACCTTCTGATCAGCGAGGACGGTGGCACCACCGCAATCCAGGTCAACCTGCCTACCCCGGAACGCTATTTCGAGCTGCTCCGTGAGCGCAATAACCTGCGCGACAAGGTGGACGGTGGCGAAGCCACGGCGCAGGAACAGCAACGACTGGAAGCCGTAAGCCGGGAATTTATCGAATTCACCGAAGCGCAAGGTGAGGAGCGGGACCGCACCATCGACAACGTCCGTACCATTCTCGACAGCTACCGGGACCGGGCCGAGATTTACCTGGGCGGGGTCCCAATGATCGTCGCCGACATGATCCGCTTTATCGAGAGCGACCTGTCCACGTTTGGCATCGGCGTGCTGATTTTCCTGCTGCTGACCCTGGCGATCATCTTCCGCCAGTGGCGCTGGGTACTGGTACCCCTGCTGTGCTGCAGTTTTACCGTGTGGCTGGTGATCGGTTACCTGAGCTGGGTACGCTGGCCGGTAACGGTGATTTCCTCGAACTTCGTATCGCTGCTGCTGATCATGACCCTGTCGCTGACCATCCACCTCATCGTCCGCTACCGGGAATTCCAGCACGACGAGCCGGACGCGTCACCCAGGGACATCCTTCGCAATACCCTGCTGGCGATGGTCAAACCCTGCTTCTACATGGCCATCACCACCATCGTTGCCTTCGGCTCACTGACGTTCAGCGGTATTCGCCCGGTGATCGATTTCGGCTGGATGATGACCATTGGCCTGACTGTGGCCTTCCTCATCACCTTCGTGATCTTTCCCGCCCTGCTGGCGCTGCTGCCTCCACCGGTGGATGACCGCGTACGTTCGGACCGTATCCCCTTTACCGATAGGTTCGCGCGGTTTACGGAGCACTACGGGAAGACGATTCTGGTTGGCTCTGCCATCATCGCCGTGCTCTGCGTCATCGGCCTTAACCGCCTGACGGTGGAAAACAGCTTCATCGACTACTTCAAGTCCAGCACTGAAATCCATCAGGGCATGATCACCATCGACGACCGCCTGGGCGGTACTACCCCACTGGATGTGGTGATCACCGATGACAAGGCGCCAGAAAGCGCAAGCGGCGGTGACCCTTTCGCCAGCGATTGTGATCCGTTTGTGGATGACTGCGATGGAGCGGAGGAGTACCGGGACACCTGGTTTACCTACCAGAAGATGGAACGCCTGGAGAAGGTCCATATGTACCTGGACAGCCTGCCGGAAACCGGCAAGGTACAGTCCATCAGCACCACGCTGGACATCTTGGCCCAGGTCAACGGCGGCGAGCCGCTGAATGCCCTTGAACTGGCGTTCGTGCCTTCGGCGGTGCCGGACGATCTGCAGGACATTCTGCTGACCCCCTACATCAGTGAGGAGCACGACCAGGCCCGTTTCAGTATCCGCATTCTGGAAACCTCCCCTGATCTGCGCCGCCAGGAACTGCTGGACCGTATACGCATTCACCTGACCGAGGAAATGGGCTTCGAGGACGACCAGATCCAGCTCACGGGGATGACGGTGATGTACAACAACATGTTGCAGAGCCTCTTCGAGTCCCAGATCAAGACGCTGGGCGTGGTGTTCCTGGCGATCATGATGATGTTCCTGATCCTGTTCCGGTCGGTCAAGCTGGCGCTGATCGGCATGGCGCCGAATCTGATCGCGGCGGGCTCGGTGCTGGGGCTGATGGGCTGGCTGGGCATTCCACTGGATATGATGACGATTACGGTGGCTGCAATTACCGTGGGGATTGCGGTGGACGACACTATCCACTACATCCACCGCTTCAAGACGGAGTTCGTTAAAGACGGCGACTACATCGCCACCATGCACCGCTGCCACCGCAGTATCGGGCAGGCGATGTTCTTTACCTCACTGACGATCATTACTGGCTTTTCGATCCTGGTGCTCTCGAACTTTATCCCGACCATCTACTTCGGTTTGTTTACCGGCTTTGCCATGTTTATGGCTTTGGTGGGTGCTCTTACCTTGTTACCTCGGCTTATTGTGTTGATTAAGCCATTCGGCGTTCGGGGCTGAGTTTTGGAGTTCTCGTTCGCCTAGCCTTCTGAGATTGGCGATTGTCGCCCCGGTGTAGGCCCTTCCCGGAACCGCTACGAGCACGTCCATGTGCGCTTGACTTCGGCCTTCCCTGGCCGAAGACATTCCGGGAAGGGCCTACACCGGCGCTCCTTGCAAACTGCATGATTTCGCGTGGCCAAGGCGATTTTTGCCAGGTCAAACGAAGCGGCGGGGCGGGCCTTCAGAAACCGTGGAGCGCCAGGGATGGCGCGACCGAGCCCTACAGGGACGTATTCACGGGCGTGTTTCTGAAGGCCCGCCCCGCCGCGACCTGCCCCCCAAACAGCAGGCTACAGGCACAAAAAAACCGCCCAAGCCAGAGGCAAAGGCGGCTTCTTAGGCTCCGGGCGCTAACCCGGCGAGCAGGCAGTTACTGCATACCCTGCGGTTGCTGCTGCATCTGACGCTGCTGTTGCATCTGCTGCTGCATTTGCTGCATGCGCTTGTTCAGCTCTTCGCGCTGCTCTTCGGTGAACACCGCATCAACCTTGGCCTGCATCAGGGTAGACATGGCGGTCATCTCACCCGTTACATCACCAAGCTTTTCAGCATTATCACGAATCGTGTCCTCGTCATAATCCGGCTTGATCTCGGCCTGGATCTTCTGCTGCAGTTGCTGGGCTTCGCCCTGAAGCTCCTGAATCTCAGCCTGCATCTCTTCGATGATGCCACGGATTTCTTTCTGCTGGTCTTCGCTCAGGCCAACCATCTGTGCCAGCTGATCAACTTGGTCCGGCTGCCCGCCAGATTGCTGAGCCATCGCCGGAGAGGACAGCCCAAGTGCAATCAGGGCAATTCCGAACAGTTTCACGAGCTTCATAGATATCTCCATTAATCGATTATTGAGTCGCTTCAGGTTTTCGAGCCCTACACCCTAAAACAAAACAACCGGGT
Organism: Marinobacter denitrificans; assembly: GCF_008795955.1. GTDB lineage: Bacteria > Pseudomonadota > Gammaproteobacteria > Pseudomonadales > Oleiphilaceae > Marinobacter > Marinobacter denitrificans. The sequence goes on along the minus strand of NZ_VMHN01000003.1, from coordinate 120,263 downwards.
ATTTCACCCCGAACCCCCCTCTTTTTGTACACACTTCACACTCACTAAACCCTCAACTCCCGCCACAGGCGGGTTGAGAGAAATGTGAAAATTTAGTCATTCCCGTCCATAATGGCGCCGTTCAGCCATTTCCGGAGTAGCAAACATGGCCATTAACTGGTTTCCAGGGCATATGCACAAGGCCCGCAAGGAGATCAAGAAGATAATGCCCCAGATGGATCTCATCATTGAGGTCGTCGACGCACGCCTGCCGTTCAGCAGTGAAAACCCACTGGTCCCTGCCCTGCGGGGCGATACGCCGGTAATCAAGGTGCTCAACAAGCGTGATCTTGCCGACCCGGCTATCACCGACCGGTGGCTGACCTGGCTGGAGAAGGAGCGTGGCGTGCGCGCCATCACCATGACCCACAATCAGCGGGCGGAAGCACTGGATATCCTGCGCCTGGCGGGTGAGATGACGCCAGGCCACGATCGTCAGAAGCGGGCTCTGCGGGTGATGATTCTAGGCATTCCCAATGTCGGCAAGTCCACGCTGATCAACACCATCGCTGGCCGACCGGCTGCCAAGACCGGGAATGAACCCGCTGTGACTCGGGCTCAGCAGACCATCAAACTGCCAGGCAATGTGCTGTTGTACGATACACCCGGCTTCCTCTGGCCCAAGCTGTCACCGGAAGCCTGTGGCTACCGCCTGGCCATTAGTGGCGCCATCCGTAGCGCAGTCATCGAGTTCGAGGACGTGGCGATGTTCGAGGCGGATTATCTGCTGGAAGCCTACCCGGAGCTGGTGATGGCGCGCTACGGGTTTGAAGAAACGCCACAGGACGGTCTGGCCCTGATGGACGGCATTGCGCTGAAGCGACGATTCCTCGGCCGCGGTGGCGTGCCCGACCTGCACAAGGTGTCTGAGATACTGCTCAATGAATTCCGATCCGGCAAGTTGGGGCGCATTTCTCTGGAAACCCCTGAAATGGTAGAGAAGGAAACCCGGGAAGAAGCCGAGCGCCAACAGGCGAAGAACGAAAAACCCTGAAGCCCGTCCAGGGTTTCAGGCCCTCCCTTACCAAGGTCAAATACCGTACTGCCTCCAAAGCGCCTAGACTGGTAATAATAGTCAGACATTAAAAGGATCTGCCCGGTCAGCGGAGCAGGCCTTGTTAAGGAGGAAGGTATGAGACGGGTTGTAATCACTGGCATGGGCATTGTTTCCTGCCTGGGCAACTCCACGGCTGCAGTGCTGGAAAGCCTCAGGGAAGGCAAGTCTGGCATCCGGTTCAACGAGACCTATCGGGACATGGGCTTCCGCAGCCAGATTGCGGGCTCCGTTGATGTGGACACCTCGGTCATCGACCGCAAAACCCGACGTTTCATGGGCCAGTCCGCAATGTACAGCTTCCTCGCTATGGAACAGGCCATCGCCTCCTCCGGGCTGACGGACGACATGGTGTCCAATGATCGCACCGGGTTGATTGCCGGGTCCGGCGGCGCGTCCAGCGCCAGCCAGGTGGAAGCCGTCGATATCATGCGCGAGAAAGGCGTGAAGCGCATTGGCCCCTATATGGTTCCCAGAATCATGACCAGCACGGTCTCGGCCTGCCTGGCAACCGCGTTCAAGATACGGGGCGTGAACTATTCCATGTCCTCAGCCTGTGCCACCAGCGCCCACTGCATCGGCCATGCCGCTGAACAGATCCAGGCCGGCAAGCAGGATATTGTGTTTGCTGGTGGCGGGGAAGAAGAGGACTGGAGCCTGACCATGCTCTTCGACGCCATGGGCGCCCTCTCCACCAAGTACAACGACGCACCCGCCACTGCCTCCAGACCCTTCGACAGTGGCCGTGACGGCTTCGTGATTGCCGGTGGCGGTGGCATGGTTGTGGTGGAAGAACTGGAACACGCCCGTAAACGCGGGGCAAACATCATTGCCGAGCTGGTGGGTTACGGTGCCACATCCGACGGCCACGACATGGTGGCGCCTTCAGGGGAAGGCGCCCTGCGTTGCATGCAGCAGGCGATGTCCACAGCAGAGGCCCCGGTGGATTACATCAACGCCCACGGCACCAGCACGCCGGTAGGTGATGTAGCGGAGATGAAAGCGGTCAGGAACGTGTTTGGCGACAAAGTGCCGCAGATTTCGTCCACCAAGTCGCTATCTGGCCATTCCCTGGGAGCCTCAGGCGTGCACGAAGCTATCTATTCCCTGCTCATGTTGCAAAACGGGTTTATCGCCGGCACCAAGAACCTGACAAACCTGGACGAGTCCATCGCCGGCATGCCGGTTGTGGGGCCGGATAGCAAAAAGGCGGACCTCACTACCGTGATGTCCAACAGCTTCGGGTTCGGTGGCACCAATGCCTCCCTGGTGTTCCAAAAAATCTGATGGCCAGGTAGGAATCAGGCTGCCACATCGGGCTGTCCCAGGTCCTCCTGCGGCGGTATATGGGTTATATACTTATGCTTGTCAATGGCATTTGTCATTGGCAACGCCCACCGTTCGTACTAAAGTACGGTTTTGACATGCATCAATAACGGATGGTTCGTCTCCCATGGCTCAAGCTATCAGGCTCCACCAGGCTTCCCCGCTCAAGGCCTCCTGTCACCAGTGCAGCCTCAGCAACCTTTGCCTTCCCCTGGCAGTTGAAGAAAATGACCTTGACCGACTCGAAGACATTGTCCAGCAGGGCCGGATTTTCAATCGTGGCGAGCATATTTTTGATCAGAGCACGCCCTTCCGGTCTTGCTTTGCGGTAAAGAGCGGCGCCATCAAGACGTCGATTATCAGTGAGAATGGCGAAGAGCAGGTCACAGGATTCTTTATGCCCGGTGAGCTGGTGGGGCTGGACAGCATGGGCAGTAAAAACTATGCCTGCACCGCCAGGGCACTGGAGCGTACCAGTGTGTGCGAGTTTCCGGTGGACAAGCTGGAAGAGCTCACAGGCAAGCTGCCGGATCTCCAGCACCACATGTATCACCTGATGAGCCAGGAAATCCAGGGAAGCCATCAGTTGGCCATGTTGCTGAGCAAGAATACGGCAGAAGAGCGGATTGCCGCACTGTTGCTGTCCTTGTCCAGCCGCTTCCAGCGTCGCCGCATGTCCGGCACCAACTTCAGCCTGCCCATGGCCCGCAACGACATCGCCAATTTCCTGGGCCTGGCCGTGGAAACCGTCAGCCGGGTGTTCACCCGTTTCCAGAACCAGGGCATTATCAGCGCCCGTGGCCGGGAAGTAGAGCTTCTCGATGTCGAGGCACTGCAGACGGTTACCCGGGAGTTCTCTCGCCAGAACACCTGAGCACGCTACCCGCCTGAACCATGAACCGGCCGGCATCAACTGGCCGGTTCGTCAATCAACTCCCTGTCCCCGTTCAGCGAAAGCAACTCCAGCTCTTCAGCCAGCCCGGATCGCCAGGGTAACTGTTTAACGCCAAAGGTGTTGCGGATCTTGGTGCAGATCATGGTGGTGTTGGCAGGCTCAAGAGCAGCCCAGGCCGGCATTTCATCCACCACCCGGATGCCACCGGGAATACCACTCAGCCCGGTGATGGCCAGGCCAAGCTCATAGAGCGAGATATCCTCTGCACCAGCATACTGGTAGGTTCCCCACACTTCAGCCCCACAGTCGATCTGCTGGACAATCGCAGCAATCACCCGGGAAAGATCGCTCACGGTCACCGGCTGGCCATGGCACTTGCCGGGCAACCTGATGACATCAGAACACGCCGCCACAGACTGAACCTTGCGGATAAAACGCCCCAGGCTCCAGCCTGTCCGCAGAATGATATGCCGGGGCAAAAGCGTTCGTACCGCCTGTTCACACTCCCATTGCCAGTTTCCCAGCTCGTTTCCGGGCTGGCCAGGGTTGGAAGCAATGTAGGCACTCTGTTTGCGGCCATCAAAAACATAACAGGACGAGAGCTGAAGCAGTGCCATATTCCGGTCACGGGCATACTCCGCCAACGCCACGGGCAGCGAGAAGGCGACCTTGTGGGCGGCCTCCGGATCCTGTTCGGCAACTTCCGGATTGGTCAGCCATAATGCGTTCAAAATCAGGTCCGTGTCATCGGGAATCCAGCCGTCAAGCGCTGTGAGATCCGCTGTTTCCAGCTCACTGATCAGCAACGGGCTGACCTGCAGCGACGTATTTCTCAGACGCTCCAGCAATACCCGGCCCAACGGGCCATAATCATGAACAACAAGAACGTGCACGGGCGCTCACTGCCTCCAGGTTTGGTCAAGTATCTGTATCTACACTGTAATCGTTCACGCCAGCGGTTGGAACGAATACCCGGGATATCACTGATATGACGGGTGACCGGTACCGTTCAAGCCAATGGCACACCGGGCTCAACCCATAGAATGCGTATCGGAGAACCGAGCAGATCTTACGAGCATACAACAACAGGATCCCACATGCTGAAACAACAAAGCCATATTGTTGCCCCCATCCCGGATGAACTGCGCACCCGCGCACTCTACACCGTCGACGAGCTCCGTGAACGGGGCAAAGCCGACAAGGAAGCCATCGACAAGCTGTTTGCGCTGATCGTCGAGATGACCGATAACGGCCTGGACTTTTTCTTCCTGGAGCCTCTACGCCGACTGAATGCCAGCAGCATGCTGATGGGCATGGCCAGAATGGGCATCAGCAGCATGCTCAAGGGCAGTAAAATGGTGGTCCACAAGGTGCTGAAAAAACTGGACGACCGCAGCCTGGCCGCCATTCTCGATTTCATCGAGGAGATTATCCACGAGCCCGAAGCCGCTTCCTGAGCTAATCGGCTTTGTCACCGGGTCGGTCGTACAGCCTGGGCACCCGGGTTGTGATTCCAGTGAGCAGTTCGTAGGCGATCGTGCCTGCGCACCGGGCGACTTCGTCCACACTCACATGCCGTCCCCAAAGCTCCACTGTATCGCCCTCAGAGGCGCTGGGCGCCCCTGTCAGATCGACCGCCAGCATGTCCATGGACACCCGGCCAATCAGGCGTATGCGGTTGCCAGCGACCCAGGCGGGCGTATCCGTACCGGCGTGGCGCGGATAACCATCACCGTAACCGATGGCTACGATCCCCATCCGGGTTTCCTGCCCGGCTGTCCAGCTGCAACCGTAACCCACCGACTCGCCGGGCTTGAGGGTTCGTACCGCCGTTAACGGCGCTTCCAGGGTCATGACCGGCTCAAGGCCCAGTTCCGGCCCCGTCTTTTCCAGCACGGGAGAGGCCCCGTAGAGCATAATGCCGGGGCGACTCCAGTCAAACAGTGGCTGGCCGGGCAGGAAGTGCGCAGCTGAGTTGCCAGCGCTTTTCGCCAGCGAGGGCCAGTCAACCACTGTCTCAGCAAACAGACGGGTCTGCTGATCGGTAAAGCTACTGGCGGGGTCATCCGCGCAGGCAAAATGGGTGACGAAACCGATGACTTTTGGCTGCCTGGCATGGTTTCCCAACCGGGCCATTACGTCGGGCAGCATGGCGGGCGCAAAGCCAAGCCGGTTCATGCCGGTGTTTACCTTGAGCCAGAGTGGCGGCATTTCTGTCGACTGCTCCAACCAGCCCAACTGGTAGTCGCTGTGAACCACCACTTCAAAACCCTCTCGGGCGCACGTGGCCAGGTCATCCGCACTGTGGACACCCTGCAGCAACACCACCGGATGACCCACACCTGCCTCCCGGATGGCGAGGGCCTCTTCAAGACAGGCAACAGCAAATTTAGGCGCCTCGTCTGCCAGCGCCCGGGCCACATCACGAATGCCATGGCCGTAACCGTCAGCCTTGATGACAGCCATAGCCCGGGCCGGGCTGGCTAATCTGCAGGCAACACGATAGTTGTGCCGAAGAGCATCAAAATCAATGCGGGCAACGGTCTTTCGTGGCATCAATAATCCCCGCCGTAATCGCCGTGGGCCAGGTCTTCGAATTTGGTGTACTTACCGATAAAGGCCAGGCGAACGGTACCAATAGGGCCGTTACGCTGCTTACCGATAATAATCTCGGCAATACCTTTATCGGAGGTGTCTTCGTTATAGACCTCATCGCGGTAGACGAACATGATCACGTCCGCGTCCTGCTCGATGGCGCCGGATTCCCGCAGGTCGGAATTCACCGGGCGTTTGTTGGGCCGTTGCTCCAGGCTCCGGTTAAGCTGCGACAGCGCCACCACGGGGCAACTCAACTCTTTGGCGATGCCTTTCAGGGAACGGGAAATCTCGGAAATCTCGGCGGTACGGCCCTCGGTGTTACCCGGCACCCGCATCAACTGTAGATAATCCACCATGATCATGCCGAGCTGGCCGTTGTTCTCACGAGCGATGCGGCGGGCGCGGGAGCGCATCTCTGTGGGGCTCAGGCCCGGAGTGTCATCAATGTAGAGGGGCTTGTCTTTCAACAAGCTGACGGCCGAGGTCAGCCTGGGCCAGTCGTCCTCTTCCAGCTTGCCACTGCGGATACGGCTCTGGTCGATCCGGCCCAGGGAGGACAGCATACGCATAACCAGCGCATCCGCCGGCATTTCCATACTGAACACGAGAATCGGCGTGCTGGTACTGATCAGCGCATTCTCGACAATGTTCATCGCAAACGTGGTCTTACCCATGGAGGGGCGCCCCGCCACGATAAGCAGATCTGCCGGTTGCATCCCGGAAGTCCACTCGTCCAGATCCTTGAACCCTGTGGTCAGGCCCGTTGTGGTTTCACCGGACTCGAACAGCTCCTCTATCCTGCTGAGCGCTTTGGTCAGTATCGGGTTGATGGCCTGAGGGCCCGTACCCTCTTTGACTCGCGATTCCGCGATTTTGAAAACGTTCCGCTCTGCCTCGTCAAGTACTTCACTGCTGGTACGTCCGAGAGGGTTGAATGCGGAATCCGATATTGTCCCGGAAACCTCAACCAGTTGGCGAAGTATCGAGCGCTCCCGCACGATGTCCGCATAGGCGCGGATATTGGCAGCACCCGGGGTTTTTTCTGCCAGTTCCGCCAGGTAGGAAAGCCCCCCGGCGTCTTCAATATCACCGGCTCGCTCAAGGAATTCTGTCAGCGTAACCACATCCAGCGGTTCGCTCTCACTGGCAAGGCGCTCTGCTGCACCGAAGATGAGCCGGTGATCCTGGCGATAGAAATCGACCGCGGAGATCATTTCCGAGATCTCGTCGAATCGGCGGTTGTCCAGCATCAGGCCGCCGAGAACCGCCTGTTCAGCCTCGACGGAGTGGGGAGGAACCTTGATCCGACTGGTTTCAGGGTCGCTGTTTACCGGTTTGAAATTCGGGTTGGCCATGGAAACTTCTTCGTCTAGCTAGGGCAAGGACAAATCATACACCACAAAGCAACAAGCCCGGAATCCACCTGAGCGGATTCCGGGCTTGTATGGCTGCCGCCGGGTCGGAACCCGGCGTTACCGCTTGACGTGCAACTTACTCGGCTGCTTACTCTGCAACAACAGCCAGGTTAATCGCAACGGTCACGTCGGAGTGCAGCTGAAGCTCAATTTCGTACTCGCCGACCACACGGAGTGGACCTTCCGGCAGACGAACTTCGCTTTTCTCGACTTCGGTGCCAGTGGCGGTAATCGCATCCGCGATGTCACGCACACCGATAGAACCGAACAGCTTGCCTTCTTCACCAGCCTTGGAGGTGATGGTGACGGAGGCGCCTTCCAGCTTCTCAGCGCGAGCCTGGGCTTCGGCCAGCTTCTCGGCTGCCGCTTTTTCCAGCTCTGCACGACGCTCTTCGAACGCCTTCAGGTTGTCGGCGGTTGCCGGAACAGCCTTGCCATACGGCAGCAGAAAATTACGACCGTAACCGGCCTTTACCTTGACCTTGTCACCCAGTGAACCAAGGTTTGCTACTTTTTCGAGCAGAATAACTTCCATCTCGTTAACCTCTTCGTGCTTTATTCAGCCGGGCCGGAGGGTTTTATTCGCCTCCGGATGTCCAGCCAGCTATCCACAAAAGCCAGAACTACCAACAGAATCATCAGGCTGGGACCAAGCAGCACCAGCGCCAGATAGAACATCACCAGCCACTGACCACTCAGGTTTTTACGACCAACAACGCCATGAACCAGGGCCAGCCCCGCCAGAAACAGCGGCAACCCTCCGGCCCAGCCCAGCAGCATGGAATTCAGCCCGAGAACGGGCCCTGCCACCATGGTAATCACACAGATAACTGCGATTGCCGGTGACAGCCGGAGCGAGTGGAACTCGGCCCGGAATCCGCCAGGGTTATACAACCCCGCCTGCCAGGATCTTGCCAACATGGTCATGCCCACACCGGTAACCAGGTAGGTGCCTGCCATGCTCGCATTCATGGTCTGCCGAATAACTGTTTCCAGGTTGTCGCCAAGACTCCTGGCCACTTCGGCGTTGTATTCTTGGTAAAACCTCACCCCCGTCTGCACCAGATCATTAAGCAGATCCGGATACACCAGAGGCAGCATCATGCCTGTCACAATACCCAGGAAACTGCCCCCCAGGAGCGCTTTCTCCCAGGACAGGGTTGTTCGCAGTATCGATGCAATCAGCATTACCTGAAGCAGTACCGCCAGTGCTGTCGGGTCTTGCCCGAACCAGCTCCAGCCGAGTGCCGGAAGCAATGCCCAGAGACCAATGTTAAGCCCCTGGCTGATACCCAGCCTGAGAATTACCAGGCCGATTACGGCTGCACCAATCCAGAACAACAGAGGTATCGCAGTGGTAACTGCAGCAACCCCGCCTGCCTGCAGAGGACCGCGCATTACAAACTGTGCCAGTGCACGCATGGTCCCGGGTCCTGTTTATTCTGTTACTTAGTTATCGTGGCTGTCCGAATACGGCAGCAGTGCCAGGTAGCGGGCACGCTTGATAGCGGTAGCCAGCTGACGCTGATAGCGTGCCTTGGTGCCGGTGATACGGCTGGGCACGATTTTGCCGGTCTCAGTAATGTAACCTTTCAGGGTGTCCAGATCCTTGTAATCGATCTCTTTAACACCTTCTGCCGTGAAGCGGCAGAATTTACGACGTCTGAAAAAACGAGCCATAACTTAACTCCTCAACTCCGGTGATGGTTTTACTCTTCTTCGTCCTGGGTTTCAGTCTCAGCCTGCTGACGTGGCTCGTCAGATTCAGCTGAGCGACGTGGGCGATCATCGCCGCCACGACGGTCTTCACGGGACTCGGAAGCTTTCATCGGGGACAGATCCGTATCGGCACCATCGCGGCGCAGGATCATGTCGCGGATGATGGCATCGTTGAAACGGAAGTTGTGAGTCAGCTCGTCCATCGCTGCCTGGGAACATTCGATGTTCATCAGTACGTAGTGAGCCTTGTGAATCTTGTTGATCGGGTAAGCCAGGTGACGACGGCCCCAATCTTCCAGGCGATGTACCTTGCCGCCATCTTCATTGATGACACCGGTATAACGCTCGATCATCGCGGGCACCTGCTCGCTCTGATCCGGGTGTACCATAAATACGATTTCGTAGTGACGCATGAGTTCTCCCTACGGTTTAAACAGCCTCCAGCAAACGCACAGGAAAAGACCGGGCAAATGCAAGAAGCAAGGAGGTGGCAGCCATAGCCGCCGGCTTCTTGATGCCGAGTGCCCCGATTTCAGGCAATACAGCACCGCCCCCTGGAAAGGGGGTCACGTATTCTAGGCGTGTGGAGGGTACTATGCAAGCCGCTGGCGCAAAGCTTCATAAAGGCAAACGCCGGTGGCCACGGAAACGTTGAGGCTGTCTACATGGCCAAACATGGGGATATTGATCAACAGATCACAGTGCTCACGGGTCAGCCGCCGCATGCCCTTGCCCTCTGCCCCCATTACCAGAGCCACCGGGCCGGTAAAATCGGCCTGATATACGGTACTTTTCGCCTCGCCCGCAGTGCCGATAAGCCATACCCCGTTGTCCTGTATGGTTCGCATGAACCGGGCGAGATTGGTGACTCGCACCAGGGGTACGGTTTCGGCAGCCCCGCAGGCCACCTTCCGCACTGTGGGCGACAGTGAGGCTGACTTGTCTTTTGGCACCACCACCGCCTGAACACCGACGGCATCGGCGGTCCGCAGGCATGCGCCCAGGTTGTGGGGGTCAGTCACACCATCCAGAATCAGCAGAAATGGCGGCTTATCAGAACCTGCCAGCATGGCCAGCAAATCGTCCTCGCTCCATTCACGGCTTTCGGACACCGCAGCCACAACACCCTGGTGGACCCCGGCAACCCGCTGGTCCAGTTCCTTACGGTGCACGACCTGCCAGCGCACCCCGAGTTCGTTCAGGGCATCGGTGACGGTTTTGACCCGGCGATCTTCCCGCCCGGTCTGAATCCACACCTGCTGCAAACGCTCGGGCTCACGCTTCAGGACGGCTTCAACGGCATGCCATCCAAAAATAAACTCTTCAGACACAGCTTATTTTCCTGATTTGCGAGGCTTGCGTTTCTTGTCAGCACCGGTGGTTTTACCGGCTGACTTCTTGCCTTTGCCCTTGCCCAGCGCGAGCTTTGCGGCTTCTGCTACCAGCTTGTCCCGGGCGGATAATTCGCCGTCGTCTTCATAGGTCGGGGCCACGCTTTCAGGCTTCGCTGATTTGCCAGCGGCGCCTGGCGCCGACCCTTTCCTCCGGCGCGGCTTCGCAGCCGTATCGCCGGCTTTCTCGCGGTCGCCGCCCCCACGCTCACCTCGGCCAGAGCGGCCTGGGGCGGATTTTCCACCCTTGCCCCGACCCTTGCCTTTTTCCCGGGGCTCCCGCTTGGTAATTTCCAGCGCATCCCGGTCGGCCTGACGGTGCTGAGGCTCGCTCACCAGCTCCAGGTCAATCTTGCGATCTTCCATGCCCACGCGTACCACCTTCACCCGTACATCATCGCCGAGACGGAAACTCATGGCCGTGCGCTCGCCAATCAGCCGATGCTTGGCAGCGTCGTGGTGGAAGTAGTCGCCGCTGAGGGTGGATACGTGTACAAGGCCTTCTATATAGACCCCTGACAGTTCCACGAAGAAACCGAAGGGCACGACGGCGGCGATCACGCCATCGTATTCCTCGCCTACATGATCCTTCAGGTACTCACACTTCAGCCACGCCATGACATCCCGGGTGGCATCGTCAGCGCGCCGCTCGGTCATTGAGCAGTGCTCGCCCAACTGGTGCATGCGAGGCGTATCGTAAGGGTAATCCGCAAGCTCAGGATCACGCTTGGGGGGCTCTACCACATCCTTGCTACCCTCTTCACCATGAACAACAGACTTGATACCCCGGTGCACAATCAGGTCCGGGTAGCGGCGAATCGGCGAGGTAAAGTGGGCATAGCTGGTAAAGCCAAGACCAAAGTGCCCCCCCTCATCCGGGCTGTACACCGCCTGACTGAGAGAGCGCAGCATCACCGTCTGAATAACGTTGGCATCGGAGCGGTCTGAAATACTGGACAACAGTTCCTGGTAATCCGCCGAGGTTGGCTTGTCGCCGCCGCCCAGCTGAAGACCCAGTTCGCCCAGAAATAGCCGCACGGCATTAAGGCGCTCTTCGGACGGGCCGTCGTGAACACGATACAGAGAAGGCACTTTGTGTTTCTTCAGGAAGCGTGCGGTTGCCACGTTGGCCGCCAGCATGCATTCCTCGACAATCTTGTGGGCATCGTTACGCTGAACCGGAACGATTTCCTCAATCTTGCGATTGGCATCGAACACCACCTTGGTTTCCGTGGTTTCGAAATCAATGGCACCCCGCTCGGTCCGGGCCTTGCGCAGCAATTTGTACAGGTTGTACAGGTTGTGCAGGTGCGGCAATACGTGAGCATACTGCTCTGACAGCCTGTAGCCCGGCTCGGAATCAGGCCGCTCCAGCATATCGCTGACCTTGTTGTAGGTTAATCGCGCATGGCTGTGCATCACTGCCTGATAAAAGGTGTAGCCACTAATTGCACCCGCGGCGCTGATGGTCATGTCGGCCACCATGCACAGCCGGTCCACTCCGGGGTTCAGTGAACACAATCCGTTGGACAGCTTTTCCGGGAGCATAGGTACAACGTGGTCGGGAAAATACACCGAGTTACCGCGATTGATCGCCTCTTCATCCAGGGGCGTGCCCGGCCGCACATAGTGGGATACATCGGCAATCGCTACCAGCAATCGGTAGCCGCCCCGAGGGCGTGGTTCGCAATAGATGGCATCATCAAAATCCCGTGCGGTTTCGTCATCAATGGTCACCAGGCGCAGGTTGCGGATATCCACCCTGTGCTGCTTGTCCTTTTCCGTGACCTCCTCAGGAATACCTGCAGCCTGCTCACCCACCGCGGGTGGCCAGCTGTGGGGAATATCGTAGGAGCGGATGGCGACATCGATCTCCATCCCTGGCGCCATGTGCTCGCCCAGTATCTCGACCACCTTGCCGGTAGGCTGGGTGCGAACGGTTGGCTGACGCAGTATATCCACCACCACGTACTGCCCGTGCCGCGCCTCGTTAATGTGTTCGGCGGGAATAAGCACTTCATGGTTGATGCGGGCATTCTCCGGCACCACGAACGAAATGCCGCTTTCCTGGAACAGCCGGCCGACGGTCTGATGGGTGCGATATTCCAGCACCTCAACAATCACCCCTTCGCGTCGCCCCCGATCATCGACCCGGTCTACCCGCGCGGCAACCCGGTCGCCATGGAATACCTGGCGCATCTGGCGCGCCGTCAGAAACAGGTCGGACCCACCGTCATCCGGTATCAGGAACCCGAACCCGTCCTTGTGCCCCGTTACCCGGCCAGTTACCAGGTCTGCCTCTTCGATAGGGAGGTAGGCACCGCGGCGATTGCAGATCAGCTGCCCGTCGCGACACATGGCGATCAACCGGCGGCGCAGGGCCTCAATGCCCTCTTCGGACTGCTGCCCCAATTCTTCGCACAATGTTTCGTGGGTGGCCGGCGCGCCCCTCTCCTTCAAGTGCCCGAGAATGAACTCCCGGCTCTGGATGGGGTTGTCATACTTGCTGGCCTCACGCTGTGCGTGGGGGTCGTTATCTGTCTTTTTCCTGGAAACCATTCGTATCCTTAGCTCTGATTCCCCAACGGAAATCACTCGTTATATGGCATTTTCCGAAGAGTATAACGCCGCCAGCGGCAACCTGCCTAACCAGCCATAAAAAATAGGCGCAAAAACCGACTCTGGCCGACAAAAAATGTTTGACAGCCTTTTTCCGAATGATTAAAGTACGCGCCATCGGTTGACGGCAATGCCTGCAACCGAGGCAGAAGTACCGGAAATTCAACAAGCTAAAGCCGTTGATTCCCCACCGGAAAAGCTGCAAATCACCTGCCGAGGTGGTGAAATTGGTAGACACGCTAGCTTCAGGTGCTAGTGGGGGCAACCCCGTGGAGGTTCAAGTCCTCTCCTCGGCACCACTTCCTTCCTCAGGAAGTGTTACGAATCCGAAACGTTTATAAGCACATGTCGCAAGCGTTGTTCGCCAATGACGTGCTGACTCCCCGGCTATACCCGAGGAGCCGCTCTCTTTTCGCCCTACTCCACCAGCCCTGAAAGATACTCGGAAAGCCGTTGATAGGTGTAATTCACACGGGCATAGGCAGCCGAGGGCATTCTCTCGAACTCCCTTCCACAGGCCCTGCTGCCACCATGCCGGTTCAGGTAGGCAGTACTGACGAGGCTCGGCTGATCCGCCACGAATTCGTTTGAGGTTTCGAACGGGTAGTAGAATGCCCAATCAAAACCCTCGGTGTTCTCAACGCCGGCGGTGGAAGCCATTTTCTGGTCCAGAAAGCCGAACCGCAAAGGGCGCAGGAACCCATCCCGCGTATCAAACTCCAGTGCCAGTGGGCTGAATCCCTCTGGCTGGGGAATAGTTCCGGATACGGTGTAGGGTTGCTGGGCGGAAACCACAAGCGCTGCGTCTGCGTCCTCCGGATCAATGGCGCAGGTCTGAAGGCTGTCAGAAAGGGTCATAATTTCTTCTTCAGTGCCGTCGACCTTGCGGGTAAAGCCGAAGAAAGCCTCAGTGCCATTCTGATAATCGGGCTCCAGCCGTTCGGTCGTATCTCCTGCACTTGCTGTCAACGACTGGACCCGACCATCGCTCATGGTCCAATAGTAACTGATCGCCGCCGTGCCCCCCAATGCCGATGATGACGCCAGGCCCGGATGACAGCTTGTGGTTGTTTCAAAGGCTGCCTCGCCCTCTTCCCAGTCGAACACCAGGCGCTCGTCCGGCCCTTCAATCTCGTGAAAAGTGGCGCTTTCCTGTGACAGGGATATGCCCGGCATCCACTGGGTGCCGGTGTCCGCAATCTTGCCACCGGCATTGACCAGGCGGGCGATTTCTCTCAGGGATGGCATCATGCAGCCGTGGGCGGTAATGGAGGTTACCCGCCCATCTTCGGAATAATCGAACACCAGTTCTGCGGACACGCCGAGATTGGACATGGAAGCGGGGAGCTCGCTGCCCTCGCCCCGCGCAAGCACCGTCTGGCTCTCCAGAATCAGCGGATCCTCCAGTTCAATGGGCACCTCCGGCAGCGCCAGGCCGGCAACATCCACATTTTCGTAGTTGCCCGCGGCGGCAGCCTCGTCCACTAACTTCACCACATCCAGAGCATTACGAACAAACGAGACACCCAGAAGATATGCTGCATCCTCACTCAGACTCCACTCCCGACCATCGCTATCGCGCAACTGGGTGGCCGTGGATTCCGGAAACTGACTGGCCATAAACCGTGCAAAGGCGCGGGCATAGGCATGGGCCCGGTGATCTCCGGATTTAACATAGTCGCTGAGCAGGTTCACATTCCCCAACGCATCCGCCAGGTCGTTTGTGGTGGCCGTCAGATCCCGCACACCAATGACCCGGCGCTGCCGTACCAGCGTACTGAGGGGTGTGACATTGCGAACGCCCGGCGGAGCACTGAGCATGTAGGCGTCTTCCAGCACCACCTCCCCCATACGGGTTTGCTCAAGCGTCTGACCAGGCAGAATGACGGCAAAGAGCGGAAAATCCCTGGGATCGATGTCCGGTGCCACCGATGGATCCTGAAGCAGCTCCGTGGTGTCGAGGGTAAATTCGCCGCCCTCGCCACTCATGGCGGTAGGCTCCCCATTGGGCAGAGTAATTTCGGTGCCGGCACTGTTCGTGATGGTCATCGGTCCCGGGGTGTACTGGCTGTCGCCGTCCATATCCAGCCACACCCGGGCATTACGCAGGTAGCCGTCTATGACCCTGCCGGTGTAGGGCCTGGGTTCGCTGTAATCCTGGGCGTCAAAATCGCGGCCATCCACCGGTGACTCGTCCGATTCCTCGCCGCATCCGGCCAGGGCAAGTGAAAACAGGGCAACTGATATGGGGAGCAGGCGTTTCATTGCGGCAACCATTATCCTTGTTAGAGGTTGTGCCGCTACTTTAGGGGATGTTGCCGGGGTGAACCTTGATAGGTTTGGCAATTTGTAAACTTTGGTAACAAAAGCGCGCCGGCGGAGAGATTCCGGCGGCGCGCCGGCAGTTCAGGTCACGCTTTAAAACGAGCGCGCAACGATTTCCTTCATGATTTCGTTGGTGCCGGCATAAATACGCTGCACCCGGCTATCGGCCCAGGCCCGGGCAATGGGGTACTCCCACATATAACCATAGCCACCGTGAAGCTGGACGCATTCGTCCATGACTTTGCATTGCAGGTCAGTCGTATGCTGCTTCAGCATCGCCGCCGTGGGGATATCCAGCTTCTTCTCAAGATGCAGCTCCAGGCAACGGTCACAGAACACTCGGGCCGCAGTGATTTCAGCTTTCATCTCCGCCATCTTGAAGCGGGTGTTCTGGAACGCGATCACCGGCTTGCCAAACGCCTTGCGCTCCTTCACGTAGTCCAGCGTCCACTGCCAGGCGGCCTCCGCTGCGGCCACAGCGGTCAAGCCCACCTGAAGGCGCTCGGCCGGCAGTTCCGCCATTAACTGGAAAAAGCCCTGGCCTTCCATGGAACCCAGCAGTTTGTCCACCGGCACTTTGACGTCCTGGAAGAACAGCTCGGAGGTATCCTGGGCTTTCATGCCCACCTTGTTCAGGTTCTGTCCTTTTTCGAAGCCCTCCCAGGCGCTTTCCACCAGCAGCAGACTGGTGCCCTTGGCGCCTTCTTTAGGATCGGTCTTGGCCACCACGATCACCAGGTCCGCCATCTGGCCGTTGGTGATGAAGGTTTTGGAGCCATTCAGCACGTAATGGTCGCCTGCCTCGTTCTTTACCGCCGTGGTTTTCACGCCCTGCAGGTCCGAACCGGCACCGGGCTCGGTCATGGCAATGGCTCCGATCATCTCACCGGTGGCCAGTTTTGGCAGGTAATACTGTTTCTGCGCTTCGGACCCGTAGTTGAGGATATAGGGGGCGACGATGTCGGAATGCAGGGTCCAGCCAATACCGGACAGTCCCGCCCTGGACACCTCCTCCATAATGACCGCGCTGTATCGGAAATCTACCCCTACCCCGCCGTACTCTTCCGGCATCGTCGGGCACAGGAAGCCCAGCTCCCCGGCCTTGGTCCAGAGCTCGCGGCTGACCTGGCCGTCCTTTTCCCATTGTTCGTGAAACGGGGCGGCCTCCTGCTGCAGGAACTTGCGGACGGAATCCCGGAAACCTTCAAGGTCGGCATCGAAGAGTGTGCGTGGAATCATGGTGAACCTCGGTGAATGACTGTCTTGTGGTTGTCGTTCACCAAGTCTCGGGGGCGCGGCGTTTTCGCTCAATGATGAAAAGCATCAATCGGGCTGACCAAAACCATCGCCGGTGGTCAGTCGGGCTGCTTTGCCCTCAGCCGCTCCTCGCCCCAGCGCGGCATCAGGTCCTGCGGCAGCCCCAGGTGGTCGAGCAGACGGGCGACAATAAAGTCCACCAGGTCACTGACCGATTGCGGCTGATGATAAAACCCGGGGCTGGCCGGCATGATGACGGCGCCCATGCGGGTCAGGCGCAGCATATTATCCAGGTGCACCTCGGAATACGGCGCTTCCCGGGGCACCAGGATCAGTTGCCGGCGCTCTTTAAGGGCCACATCGCCGGCACGCTCAATAAGGTTATTGCTGGCGCCGGTGGCCAGTGCAGACAATGTGCCGGTGCTGCAGGGGCAAATGACCAGCGGGGCTTTCTCGCCTGAACCGGATGCCGGCGGAGAAAACCAGTCTTCCCGACCGAACACCAGAACCTGCCCGGGCCTGGCGCCGGCATATCGTGTCAGTAAGTCCTGCATGGCCGGCGTATTACCCGGCAATTTCAGGTCCGTTTCGGTGGCGATCACCACCTGGGCGGCCTTGCTGATCATCACATGCACCCGGCAGTCCGCCGCCACCAGGCACTGCAGCAGGCGAAGGCCGTACTGGGCGCCAGAGGCGCCGGTAAATGCCAGGTTGATCACCCGCGGATTGTCTGATGTTGCTGTCATGCTGATGTTCCCTGATCGATTAGGAGGCAAACGCTCGGTCAGCCGGTATTACGTTCCAGTTCGGCAATCAGCTTCTGATGGATACCCCCGAATCCGCCATTACTCATGATGACAATATGGCAGGGGCCGGACACCTGTTCCAGAACCCGGCTGATCAGCGCATCCACCGTCGACTCCACGGAATGGCGTTCCGGCATTTCCGCGGTGGCGTTATAGCCGTCCACCAGTTCGGGAAGCCAGTCCATCTGATTAAGGTTGGCCCAGATCACCCGGTCCGCTGCTGCCGCGCTGGGCAGCAATGTGTGCTGATGTACCCCCTGCTGCATGGTGTTGGACCGCGGCTCGATCAGGGCGAGAATGGTCTCCTCCCCCACTTTGTTGCGCAAACCCTCCAGAGTAGTGGTGATGGCGGTGGGGTGATGGGCAAAATCGTCATAGACATGGACGCCACCAACGTCCGCCAGCAGTTCCATCCGCCGTTTAACGCCCGAAAACCGGCACAGTGCCGCCACGGCGTGATCCGGCGTCACACCCACGTGGCGGGCGGCGGCAATCGCGGCCAGAGCATTGCGAACGTTGTGTATTCCCGTCTGTGACCAGCTCACCGTCGCGACAGGCTGTTCGTGGTGAACCACCATGAAGCGGCTGCCGTCCTCGGCCAGCAACTCCGCCCGCCAGTCGGCCATATAAGGCACTTCACTACCGACGGACGTGGCCTGCACACTGGTCCAGCAGCCCAGTTCCAGCGCACTGTCGAGATGAGTATCCAGCGCCGGGCGTATGATCAGCCCACGTGAGGGCACTGTTCTGACCAGGTGATGAAACTGACGCTCAATGGCCTCCACGTTATCGAAGATATCCGCGTGATCGAACTCCAGATTGTTCAGGATGAGCGTATGGGGCCGGTAATGGACAAACTTGGAGCGCTTGTCGAAGAAGGCGCTGTCATACTCGTCTGCCTCAATCACGAAGAAGTCACTGCTGCCAAGCCGCGCCGAGACGGGAAAATCGTTAGGCACACCGCCCACCAGATAACCGGCCTCGAACCCCGCCTGCTCAAGAATCCATAGCAGCATCGACGTGGTAGTGGTCTTGCCATGGGTGCCGGCAACCGCGAGCACCCAGCGATGACGTAACACCTCCCGGGCCAGCCACTCGGGGCCAGACATATAGTCGATGTTCTGGTTCAGAACGGCTTCCACTTCCGGGTTGCCCCGGGACATGGCGTTGCCAATGAGCACCAGATCCGGTTGTGCCTTGAGGTTGTCAGGATTGTAACCTTCCATTAACCCGATGCCCTGGGCTTCCAGTTGGGTACTCATGGGGGGATACACGCCCTGATCGGAGCCGGTCACGGAGTGTCCGAGCTCTCTGGCCAGCACGGCCAGGCTGCCCATGAAGGTGCCACAGATTCCCAGGATGTGAATATGCATTCGGTTGTCGACCTCTTGGATGAAACCTGCAAAGCGTCCCGTATAGAATGCGGGTCGTCAAGCGTTCGTTACGACGTTTGATGTCATGAAAAAAAACAGCGATTGGCGTATCATCTGCCGCATTCGACGAAACTGCAGGAGGCAACAGCCGGAAATGGCCACCAGAAACGCATTCTATGCCCAGTCAGGCGGTGTCACCGCCGTTATTAACGCCAGTGCCTGCGGGGTCATACAGACCGCTCGCAAATACCCGGACCAGATCGGAAAGGTCTACGCCGGGCGCAATGGTATCATCGGCGCTTTGAAAGAGGAGCTGATCGACACCAGCCTGGAAAGCGAGGACGATATCCAGGCCCTGATCCACACTCCCGGCGGTGCGTTCGGGTCCTGCCGTCACAAGCTGAAGAACTTCGCCGAAAACCGGCGGGAGTACGAGCGCCTGATCGAAGTCTTCCGCGCCCACGATATCGGTTATTTCTTTTACAACGGTGGCGGTGATTCCCAGGACACGGCCTACAAGGTATCGCAACTTGCCGAGAAAATGGGCTACCCGATTACCTGCATCGGCGTTCCCAAAACCGTGGACAATGATCTCCCCTTCACCGATTGCTGCCCGGGATTTGGCTCAGTTGCCAAGTACATTGCCACCTCGACACTGGAAGCCAGCCTCGACATCCGTTCCATGTGCGAATCCTCCACAAAGGTGTTCATCCTCGAAGTGATGGGGCGACATGCCGGCTGGATTGCTGCATCTGGCGGCCTGGCCGGCCAGGGTGAAGGTGACCCCCCACACGTGATTCTTTTCCCGGAGGTGCCGTTCGAACGGGAGCGGTTCCTCGAACGGGTGGATTTCTGCGTCAGGGAATATGGGTACTGCGTGGTGGTAGCGTCTGAAGGCGCCCAGTATGAAGATGGCCGTTTCCTGGCCGACGCCGGCGCCAAGGATGCCTTCGGCCATACCCAACTCGGCGGTGTAGCCCCGACTCTTGCCAATATGGTGCGCCAGGCCCTGGGACACAAATACCACTGGGCGGTTGCGGACTATCTGCAGCGTAGCGCACGCCATATTGCCTCCGCCACGGATGTCGAGCAGGCCTACGCGGTGGGCAGGGTAGCTGTGGAAATGGCCCTTGCCGGCAAGCAGGCACTGATGCCCACCATCGTGCGCGAGCAGTCACGCCCCTATCGGTGGCACATCGGCGAAGCTCCCCTGGCGGACGTTGCCAACCAGGAAAAGAAAATGCCGATCCACTATATCACCGATGACGGCTACGGAATCACCCAGGATTGCCGGGACTACCTGGAGCCCCTGATCTACGGTGAAAGCTTTCCGCCGTTTGATAACGGCCTGCCGCGGGTGGCAAAGCTGAAAAACCAGTTGGTGGAAAAGCGACTGAAGGCCGATTTCCAGCTCTGATTGGCCCCATACAAAAAAACGGCGCCCGGTTGACTACTGGGCGCCGTTTTTTCTGGATTACTGCTCAGTTGGCCGTAGTACCGAGCCGTTCCAGGTATTCGGAAAAGTGATCAAACCCACCGATATGCTCCTGCCCCACGAATATCTGCGGCACCGTATGAACGGGCTTGCCTATGGTTTTCGACAGATCCTCTTTGCTGATCCCCTCCTCGACGATATCCACGTAGCGATAGGGGAAATCATTGATCTCACACAGCTGCCTTGCACGCGTACAGAAACCACAGGAAGCACGGCCAAAAATGGTGACTTGCTCCATAATTAAACTCCTGGTCCGGAAAATAAGCGGGCCATCACAGCCTCGGATAAACCACATTATCATCGCACGTTTGCCCAAAAATAAAATTGATGGGCTGAATCGTGCCGATAGCAACAGACGATGCCGCTCAGGTTTTAAGTCGACCCAGCTCGGAATCCAGGACCTGGACCTGCTCATCCAGCGTGCGCCCGCTACCACTCACTCTTTGCGCCAGAGCTCGCAGATCATTGGCAGCATCACCTATGCGGGTGAGGTTCCGGTTGATTTCCTCACTTACGGAACTCTGCTCCTCCGCCGCGGTCGCCACGTGGGTAACGTGCTCTACGATGGTTGTAATGCGCTCTACCACCGAAGCCAGGGAATGGTCAGCCTCCCGGGTACCGTCAACCGCCTGTGTAGCGCGGTCGACTCCACTCTGGATAACAGTGACGGCGCCACTCACATCACTTTGCAGACCATCAATCATCTGACTGATCTCGTCGGTGGATTCACGGGTACGCGAGGCGAGGGTTCTTACCTCATCCGCCACAACTGCAAAACCGCGACCCTGCTCCCCTGCCCGGGCCGCCTCTATGGCCGCGTTCAGGGCCAACAGGTTGGTCTGCTCCGCAATCCCCCGGATAACCTCGAGAATCCGGTTTATGTCTTCACTGCGGGTGGCAACATGGCTGATGGCGGTGCTGGCCTCGTCCATATCACCCGCGAGTGCGCTGACACCCTCCAGGGCTGAGGTCAGCGTGTCCTGGGTAAAGCGCACGCCGTCCTGGGCCATTTGCGCATTTTCCGCCGCTTCCCCGGCAAATCCGGCCACCTCGCCAGCGGCCGCCGACATCTCGTTCATGGCCGCAACAACACTTTCGATATCCTGATGCTGGCGCTCGGTCTGCTCATCGGTTTCACCGGCAATCACACCCACATCAGCAGCCTGCTGTCTTACCTTACCGTTGACCTCTTTCAGGTCGTTGATCATCTCCCTAAGCCGGCCAAGGAACCGGTTAAATCCGCCGGCAAGTTCAATCAGCTCTGCATGGGTATCGATATCCAGCTCGTGAGTGAGATCCCCCTCGGCACTGGCCAGGTTCTTCATGCGATCACGGATCTCATTGAGCGGCCTGGTGACCGAACGCACAAGGAAAACCAGAACCAGAATGGCGATAATGGACACCAGTATGCCAACCATCGTCTGGCGCCCTGCAGTGGCTCCCACTTCACTGGCCAGCAGCCCGGTAATCTCGGCGACATCCGCCAGAGCGGTTTCCCGGGGCAGCTCGATCAGCAGTGACCACTCTGTGTCTGGCAGGGCAATCTCGATGGGATAGGACACCGCCAGCGTTTCCCCGTCATCGTAAGTGCCCTCTCCGCGATGTAAAACGGTGTATTCACCTGCCTGTTGTGGCAATGCTTCGGAGAGTGGTCGGCCCAGATGCTCCCCATAGTGGCTGGAGGCGGCGATCAGCCCCTTGTTACTGAGCAGGGTGACCCGGGACTCACCATCGTAGAGCTCACGACTGACGTTCTGGACGGTTTTCTGTAGCGTGGACAGGTTGATATCGACCCCCGTCACACCGGCAAACTCGCCATCCTTGAGAATAGGCATTACCAGGCTGGTCATCAGCTCGGAATAGCCCTCCTCGATCTCATATTCGTAAGGCTCCATAATGCAGGGCTTTCTGGCATCCCTGGAGCACAGGTACCATTCCGCCTCTCGGATCCCGAATTCATTGCGCGCCTCCAGGTACTTTACGGCAGGGTCTTCGGTGCGGCTGAACTTCACATCCCCTTCTGGCGTGCGATAGTAATAGATCTCCAGAGTGCCCCTATCACTGCTGTGATCTTCCACTCCACCGGTGAAATAACGGTCCTGGCCATCATAGGCATCGGGCTCGAACTGAGCGTAGATGGAGCTCAGACTGCGTTGCTCCTCCAGTATCGCGCCGATGGTTTCCTGAAGGTCGATACGGCTGATGCGCCCGGAGCTGTCGGCCTGGATGTTCCGGCTGACCACGTTGCGAACCACTTCCGGCGTCCGGTAGGCTGTGGCGAACATGCCGCTGACCAGCTCGCCGTATTTGCCAGCCGTTGCACTCAGACGCTCGACGGCCATACCTTGAACAGTTTCACGGGTTTCAGAGGTGATTCTCTGCTCCATTTGCCCCAGGGAGAGTTGTGCTGTTACAACGATGCTGATTCCCATAATCAGCAGCAGGGTAATCACAAGGGCATAGAGTTTGAATCGAAGTGACAGCTTTTTCATTGGTACAACAACCTGTTTTGATGAGGAGTCACCATTGGCCTATTTAACCCTGTTCCTGACGGCCCTGGCCGCCGCCACCCTGCTGCCGGCGTACTCGGAAATACTGCTCGGCGGTATGGTTTCACAAGGGTATTCGCTCTGGTGGATCTGGTTCTGGGCCACAGCGGGCAATACCGCAGGCTCGGTGATTAATGGGGTTATCGGCAGGCAAGTGGATCGCTTTAAGCACAAACGCTGGTTTCCGATGACAGAAAGCCAGCTTGAAAAAGCACGCAAGCAGTTCAACCGCTACGGGCAATGGTCACTGCTTATGGGCTGGTTACCGATCGGTGGCGACGCACTTACCCTGGTGGGCGGCATCATGCGCGTACCCTGGCTCAACTTTGTGGTGCTGGTGGGTATTGGCAAGGGGCTCCGCTATGCCTTGGTGATATGGCTTGTACTGGAGGCGTCGGGTGTTCCCGGGTCGCCATAAAGATACTCCCGCAGCAAGTCCTCACCATTAAACTCGGCGTTGAGCACCGCTATGAAGGTGTAGACGCCTATCAGCTTGCGATTGAGGAAAACGAATTCTTTGGGCGGAACCTTGAAGTAACGGTTGATGGCGGATCTTGCGGCCTGGCGTGCCACCCGCGAGGGCAAGTCGCTCTGTTTCCAGCGGTACTGGCCCTTGTCGTTTACCGCGTAATCCGGCCAACTGCTCTGGTCCCGCGACAGGGGCTCAAGTACCGACATGCAGACCGAGCCGAACTTTTCCAATACGTCCGCGGGCCACTCCCGGCTCATGAAGCGGAGCTTTACACCACCATCAATCACCGCATCCAGGTCACCCTCGTAGGATGCCCTGATCATCTGGATAACCGGGTCAAGAAACTTCGCCGAATACGACTGAACCGCGCCAAAATCCAGCAATACGATCTGGTCATGCTCACTGTCGGCCCCATTCTCACCAGCAATGCGAATGCGATAGTTGCCGAAATTGGGGTCCGTCTGAATTTCCCCCCAGACGAACAGCTCTCTGAAAAACAGTTCCAGGGCAGCCCGGCCAAGCTCGCTGCGACGCTCCAGGGGCAACTCCCTGACGGCAACCGAACTGACGGAATGACCTTGTTCATAGGTAGACGCAATCACATGGGCAGTACAAAATTCTTCCAGCACGCGGGGCACCACGAAACGGGGGTCGTCCAGTAACATCTGCCGGAACTTCTCGGTGGTGCGGGCCTCAAGGCGGTAGTCCACCTCCCGATGCATCATGTCCCGCACTTCTTCCAGCCAGTCATCAAACTCGGGTCCGAATGACACCAGGCGCGCAACCTTCAGCAGTTGAGCAACCGAGTTCAGATCGCTGTCAACGGCTTCGTCAACGCCCGGGTACTGAACTTTCAGCACCAGTTCAAGGCCGTCACTACGCCGGCGAGCGCGATGAACCTGGCCCAGCGACGCGGCGCCGATCGGGTCCGGGTCCACTTCCAGTTCCGCCAGTCGCTCAGCACCCAACTCATCCTTCAGCACACGTTCGATCGAGGCCCACTCGAGCCAGGTGGTCTGATCCTCCAGGGTATGCAGCGCTTCTGTCACCTCCTCTGGCAGGAAGTGTTCGCCATACAGCGCCATCACCTGGCCGATCTTGACCACACTGCCCTTGAGCTTGCCAAGTTCGTCCACCAGAAATTCAGCCTGGCTGGACAGCATGGCGCGATGCCTGGCGTCGCGCTTGTCCTTGCTGCCGAACCAGTTGGTAGCCATATGGGACGCCATGCGTGTACCGGCAAACAACCCGGCCCTTGTGAGGGTAAGCCGGCGCTCGAAGCTTCCGGTCTTTATACGTGCAACAGAGGTGTTCTTTGGTCTGGATGCCATCAAAAACCTGCTCGGTTCAGTAAGTGTCGGCGTTAACAGCCTTTGAGATCATTATACGGATACCTCGTCGCTCAAACCTAACCGACGTGCCACCGACATCACGACAGTGAAGCCAATGCAAATACCCTTGCTGCTGTTTACTCATGAGATACGCCAGCGGTTTACGTTTTTACACAGATACCGCGTCTAAAGGCGTTTAGTATGAGCGCACGGGCTACAGGTATACCGCTGACGAACAAAACGACAACAGAACTTCAAAATGACACAGGCCACCAGCAGAACATCAGACACCAAGCTGTCGCAATTCCGGGTAAAAGGCGAAATCCCCGTCCCCCTGCTGATCGGACGCCTGACACTTGCGGCGGTGCCGATTCTTTTATTGTTTGCCTGGCGCTCTCTCGATCGCGGCCTGACAGGTTCCGCCACCGTTCTGATCATTTTCGCCGCCCTGCTCAGTCTCAATGGCATTATCTATCTTGCAAGCCACAACTGCACCCTTCAACGCCGTGGATTTATTACGGTTATTACAGTGTTGTTTACCTACCTGGCTGTGAATGCGGTTGAGGATGGTTCTGCCATCATCTGGTTGTTTGCTTATCCGCCGATTATCTTTTACATCAGCGAGGCAAGAGTGGGCGTCATTGCCTGCGCCGGTGGTCTCGCAGCGGTAACCCTTCTGTTCAGCCCGCTGGGAGATATGGCGTTCAATTCCCCGTACAGCACCAGCTTTCGCCTGACCATGCTGGCAGTGCTGGTTTTCGAAATGTCGACCTGCTACGTGCTGGATCAGAGCCGGCGTCGCAGCAAGCTGGGATTGCTGAAACTGGCAGCGGAATTCGAGTACGCCGCCAAGCACGATGCCCTGACCGGGCTGGCTAACCGGCGCGAAGCCCATGAGCAGTTGGAGGCTGAATACCAGCGTTACCTTCGCAACGGACGACCGTTTTCAGTCATGTTGATGGACATCGATCTGTTCAAGTCAGTGAATGACAATTATGGCCACCACGTGGGTGACCAAACCATCATCATGGTAGCCCATACGCTACAGGAACAAAGCAGGAAGGTGGATACCCTCTCGCGCTGGGGTGGCGAGGAATATCTGGCACTTTTGCCGGAAACAGATACGGCTGATGCCATCCAGACAGCCCATAGAATACGCCAGAAGATTGCCTCCACCCCGGTAAACGCCGATGGCCATAGCATCAACGCCACCATCAGTATTGGCGTGGCGAGCATTCAGGGCTCGGAATCTATTGACCGCCTCCTGCAACGGGCCGATGAAGCCCTATATCGCGCAAAAACTCTGGGCCGCAATCAGGTGTGTGATTTCAGGGGGCACTAGGAAATTCGTCGGATGCTGCCTTGGGCCACGTTTGCTGCAAGCTCGCCAGACAGAATGCTGGCAACGTCACTGATCTCCACACCCGGTACGAAATCGCTGACCTGGCACATTGCCAGGCCGGCGTAGCCGCAAGGATTAATGCGACGAAACGGCTCCATATCCATGGACACATTCAGCGCCAGGCCATGGAAGGAACAGCCCCGCTTCACTCGCAGCCCCAGGGAGGCTATCTTGGCCTCGTCAACGTAGACACCAGGCGCATCAGGCCGTGGTGATGCAGTAATCCCGAACTCCGCAAGGGTCCGGACGATGGACTGCTCGATCACATCCACCAGTGAACGGACGCCCAGCTTGTGCCTGGCCAGGTCGATCATCAGGTAAACCACCAGTTGCCCGGGGCCGTGATAAGTCACCTGACCGCCACGATCAACCTTGATGACCGGAATGTCTCCGGGCGCGAGAATATGCTCGGGCTTCCCCGCCTGCCCCTGCGTGTATACCCGCGGATGTTCCAGCAGCCAGATCTCGTCGGGCGTTGTAGCATCACGGTCGGCGGTAAAGGATTTCATCGCCTCCCAGGTTTCAAGGTAGGGCTGCTCTCCCAGTGTACGGACAATCAGCTCGTCCATCTGGTCACAGCACCATGTGGACCCGGCCACTGGCCTTCAGCTCTTCAAACAGGGCTTTAAGTTGTGGCTCACCTGTGGCGAGAATGGTCAGATTGACCGACGAGAACCGCCCCCCGCTGCTCTCCCTGACAAATACGTCTTTTTCGGAAAGCCCTGGTGCGTGCTGCTCAACCACCTCCACCACGAACTCCACAAAGTCCGGGGCGGAATCCCCGATGACTTTGATCACATAGTCACAGGGGAATTCGATTTTGGGTGCCTTTGGTTCATTCATCGCGGATTACTCCCGGGCGCACCGGCCCTTACTCAAACAACTGCATGAAGAATAGCTTGATAGCGTCCCAGATGCGCTTGAAGAAGCCACCTTCGGGCACATCACTGAGGGCAAGTACCGGCTGGTCAACCACCACTTCGTCGTTCAGTTTCACCGTCACCCGCCCAAGCTCGTCCCCTTTGGACACAGGCGCCCTGATCACAGAATCCATTTCGACGGTGGACTCCAGGGAATCACGTGCCCCCCTGGGGATCGTTACGTGAACATCCTCCATGAGCCCTACTGAGAGACTGTCGCTCTCGCCACCCCAGACCTGCGCTTCCAACAGCTCCTGGCCATTACGGAACAGACGCTCTGTCTGGTAATAGCGGAAGCCATAGTTGAGCATTTTCTGGACTTCCTGGGCTCGGGCGGCCGTGCTGGGAGTGCCCATTACCACGGCAATCATGCGGGTATCGTTGCGCTTGGCTGACGCCACCAGGCAGTAGCCCGCCTCTTCTGTGTGGCCGGTTTTCAGGCCGTCGACACTGTCATCACGCCACAACAGACTGTTGCGGTTGGGCTGACGGATATTATTGAAGGTGAAATGTTTCTGCGCGTACAACGGATAGTTTTCGGGGTAATCATTAATGATCGCCTTCGCCAGCAGGGCCAGATCATAGGCAGTCGAAAAATGGTCCGGTGCCGGTAAGCCGGTGGCATTGGCGAAACTGGATTCGTTCATACCCAGTATCTGCGCCTGCTGATTCATGATATCAACGAACGCGCTTTCACTGCCGGCGACGAACTCCGCCAGAGCGACGGACGCGTCGTTACCCGACTGGATAATGACACCCTTCAGAAGATCCTCAACGGACACCTGGGTACCTTCCTGCACGAAGGTACGGGAACCTTCGGTCCGCCAGGCGTTGACACTGACAGGCACCATGTCGGCCATGGCAATCCGCCCCTCGTCCAGCTCCCGCTCAACGATATAGGCCGTCATCATCTTGGTAAGGCTCGCCGGAGGCAGACGTTCGTGGCTGTTTTCCTCCATGATGATCCGCCCGGACAGCGGATCCATCAGTATATAGGAGCTCGCGCCGATCTGAGGCGGTGAAGGAATCAGCACAGACTGTGCCGCAGCCGGCATTGCCGTCAACAGGGCCAATATGAGAACTGCGGTACAGGCGCGGAATACGTTATTTATTGCCATGGGTCCATTCAATATCTAGTGGGTGACTGGTTCAGTGAGTATCGGTCAGCAATATTGACTGACCGAATCCTTGGTTTTCAAGCCGGCTCTGGGCTTGCAGGGCTTCGTCTTCATCGCTGAAGGGCCCGGCCTGTACGCGGTGAAAAAGGCCTGAAGCCGTTTTCACCTCCCGCACTCTCATCGGGTCGCTGACAGCCTCACGGGCGCGCTTGAGCAGTACCTCCGCTGGACTGCGCTGGCTGAATGAGCCCAACTGGACGAACAGTGCCTTACTGTCGCCACCAGAATCCGCCAGGCGCTCTGCCGGAACCGGAGCCTCTCGGTCAGGAAACGGTTTTCCCGCCAGGGTCATGGAGCCATCCCGGTTAACAGTGATGGCTGCGACTTCGACTCGCGCCGTACCCTTGCCCTGATACCCAAGCTTCTTGGCCGCAGCGTAGGAAAGATCAATCAGTCTATCACCATGGAATGGCCCGCGATCATTTACCCTCACAATCACAGAACGGCCATTATCAAGGTTGGTAACGCGGGCATACCCCGGAATCCTGAGGCTCTTGTGAGCCGCGGTCATTTCATACATGTCAAAAACCTCCCCATTGGAGGTTTTATGGCCATGGAATTTCTCGCCATACCAACTGGCCGTGCCGCGCTGGACATAACCGTCATTACTCTGGCGGACAGAATATTCCTTGCCCCATACGTTATACGGAGACTTGTTACCGGCCCCACGAGGCTCCTCAAAACGGGGTGTTGCGTCCTGCAGACCGGAGGCATCAAAATTGCCGTCCGGGGCCCTGTCCTGAGACAGCGTGTATCGGGAAGAATGATCCGGTGCGGGGGATGAAGCACATCCCGCCAGAACCAGGGCTCCTGCGACAACCAAGAAAAAATAGCGTGTAATCACGAGTTATTACTCACCCCGTTTTGTTTTTCTGGCAGCCTCGCCTGTTCGCGCAGCGCCTCGGCCAGTTGAAATACAGCCATGGCATAGAGATGACTGTGATTGTAGCGGGTTATCACATAAAAGTTATGGTATGTCAGCCATAACTCAGCTCCATCCGCGCCGGCGAGACGGATTGCCCGGGCTTTGGCGTCGCCCGCCACATCGGCGCCGGGCTTCAGGCCGGCCTGCCGGTAATCATTGACTGTCAGGTCCGGCTTGAGTTCCCTGGTCAGCAACGTCGAACCTTCCGGGAGGCTGTCCTGCACCTTCTCGGCGACTGGCTCACCCTCTTTCCAGTGATGGGCCCGGAAGTAATTGGCTACACTGCCGATAGCGTCCACCGGATTATCCAGTATGTCGACCACGCCATCGCCGTCAAAGTCGATGGCGTAATGCCTGTAGCTGCTGGAGATGAACTGGCCGTACCCCATTGCTCCCGCGTAGGAACCGGTCAGTTCTTCCGGGTCAAAACCCTGCTCGCGGGTCATTAGCAGGTATTGCGCAAGTTCGCTGCGAAAGAAGCGGCTCCGCGGGGGGTAATCGAATGCCAGAGTGGCAAGTGCATCGAGCACCCTGTGCTTACCCTTGTATGTGCCATACCAGGTTTCCACACCGATAATGGCGGCAATGACAGAGGCCGGCACCCCGTACTCGTCTTCAGCCCGCTCGAATGCTTCCCCGTATTGCCTTAAAAACTCAACACCCTGATCAATCCTTTCCTTGCGGATAAAAATCTTGCGGTATTGGTGCCATTCCAGCGTTTTTTCCGCCGGCCGGCTGATGGCCTCCAGTATCGAATCCTTGCGCTCGGCGGAGGCAAGTAACGCTTCCACCCGACTGGCCGGAAAGCCGTAACGCTCTGCCATCTCGCGAATGAAGGTCTGTCCTTCGGGTGTCTTGTCGTACTGGGCCGAGGCCAGAGCCGGGGAGAGCAAGAGAGCAACGGCGACCAGTCCGTTACGGGCACGGTTTATGACTGCGTTCATGAAACTCCCTGCGAGAATGAGGCTGCCAAGATTACCATGACCACCTGTGAAGCAACCATTACCCGGCGTCCATGCTGACATGTGCAACATCACGCACTGATCATACGCCGGTGAGTCTGGATAGACATCAGCACCCCGAAGGCCGCCATAAGCGTAACACTGGACGTTCCACCATAGCTGACAAGAGGTAACGGAACCCCGACCACCGGGAGCAGCCCGCTGACCATCCCCACATTGACAAACACGTAGATGAAAAATGTCATGGTCAATGCCCCTGCCAGCAGGCGGCTGAAAGAGTCCTGGGCAGTCGCGGCAATATAGAGGCAGCGCAGGATAATCAGCAGGTATAGGACAAGCAGGGCCAGCATGCCGACAAAACCGAACTCTTCCGCCAGCACTGCCACAATGAAGTCGGTATGGCTTTCGGGCAGAAACTCGAGGTGGGACTGGGTGCCCTGCAGCCAACCCTTGCCATCCATGCCACCGGACCCGATCGCGGTTTTCGACTGAATGATATTCCAGCCCGCGCCCAGGGGATCGCTTTGAGGGTCCAGCAGGGTCAGCACTCTCTGTTTCTGGTACTCACGCATCACAAAGAACCACATCAGTGGCGCCGCCACAGAAACCATGGCAAAAAAAGCCCCGATCAAACGCCAGCTGATACCTGCAAAAAACACGACAAAGATGCCAGCAGCCCCCACCAGCAAAGAGGTGCCAAGGTCCGGCTGCAGAATGATCATAGCCATGGGCACCAGGGCGATCACAAGCGCCACGGCTACGTGGCGAAGGCGCGGCGGCAGGTAATGGCGCGACAGATACCAGGCTGCCATCATTGGCACCACCAGTTTCATCAATTCCGAGGGTTGAAAACGCGGCAACCCCGGTATTGCCAGCCAACGTTGGGCCCCTTTGGCACCCACGCCCACCAGTAATACCGCAGCCAGCCCGGCCAGGCCCACGGCAAAGAGCCAGGGTGCCCAGCGTCTGAAAACAGAAGGATCAAGCTGCGCGAACACCAGCATGACCACAAGTGCCACCCCCATACGGACACCCTGGGCTTTGACCACCGCCATATTCTGGTCTGCCCCGCTGTAGAGCACCACCAGCCCACCGGTGATAAGAGCCAGCAAAAGCAACATCAGCACCGGGTCAATGTGCAAGAAAGACCAGATCCCCCTGGGGCCCAACAATGGATGCCGCGAGGACTGGTTGAGCATGCTTCCGGCCGCCATCAGTGAGATTCCCCCTCGGATGCACCCATAATCAGTGCCTCTCCTTCCTTGGGAAAGCCCAGTAGCCAGGCATCAAACATTGCCCGCGCCACAGGTGCTGCGGTACCACTGCCACTGCCGCCGTTCTCCACGATCACGGAGACAGCAATCTGAGGGTCGTCCACCGGCGCAAAACCAACAAACAGGGCGTGATCCCGCAAGCGCTCCCGGATCTCCTCCTCGTCGTACTCTTCGTCTTCTGCCAGGCTGAATACCTGGGCCGTGCCGGTTTTGCCAGCCATCCGATACGGCGCGCCCTTCGCTGCACCACGAGCCGTACCTTTGCTGCCGTGCATGACTTCAGCCATGGTCTCCACGACATACTCCCAGTCATCGGGATTCTTAAGCCCGATCGACTGATGACTACCGGGCGGCAGCACTTCATCAACCGATCGGTCGCCCTTGATACCTTTCAGCAGCCGCGGCTCGGACCAGTTGCCACGGTTTGCGAGTACGGAAGTGGCAGTCGCCAGCTGAAGCGGCGTTGCCAGCATGTACCCCTGGCCAATTCCGAGATTTACCGAGTCTCCCGGATACCACGGTTCACTATGAACCGCCCGCTTCCAGTCTCTGGAAGGCAGCAGGCCACTCAGGGCACCGGCAACATCCAGGGTGGCATCTTCACCGAACCCGAAGTCGGAAAGGTACTTGTGCATGGTGTCAACGCCCATGGTGACCGCCGCTTCATAGAAGTAAATATCGCAGGACTCCGCTACCGCTGACTTCAGGTCGACCCAGCCGTGACCACCCCGCTTCCAGTCGCGCCAGGGACGCCCGCCAGGCCTCAGGCGGAAGTAACCGGGGTCCCATATGGTCTTGTCCCGGGTTACGGCATTGCTGTCCAGGGCGGCGATGGCAAGCATGGGTTTGAGCGTAGAACCCGGTGGGTATTGCCCGCGCAGGGCCCGGTTAAACAGTGGTTTATCGACACTATTGCTCAGCTCGCGATAGGTATCGACACCGATACCGGTTACAAAGAGGTTGGCGTCGAAACCGGGGACACTCGCAAGGGCGAGGATTCCCCCGGTCGCCGGCTCAATTGCAATAATGGCGCCCCGCCGGCCGTCCAGCAGTTCGTGTGCCAGTTGCTGTAGGCGTAAATCCATGTGTAGCCGGATATCCTCGCCAGGCACGGGATTCTCGCGCTCGAGCACCCGTAAGGTCCGGCCCCGCGCATTGGTTTCCACATGCTGGTAGCCGACGCGTCCGTGCAGAAGCTTTTCGTAGAATCGCTCCACACCCGACTTGCCGATATAGTTGGTACCCGCGTAATTAACCGGATCAATTTGCTGCAGTTCCTCCCGGTTAATGCGCCCCACATAACCAAGGGCATGAGCTGTCAGCTCGCTGTGGGGATAGTAACGCACCAGCTCCGCAGATACCTCGACACCCGGCAACTCATGCCGATGAACCGCCAGGCGGGCAATTTCCTGCTCGTTGAGATCATAACGCAGAGGCAGTTCCTGAAAGGGTCGGCGGGGCTCAAGCAGCCGCCGGTGAAAACGCTCCATATCCTCTTCAGAGATGCTGAGCATACCCTGCAGCTTGGCAAGGGTCTGCTCCATGTCGCCAACCCGTTCGGGCACCAGGGTTACGCTGAAAACCGGCCGGTTTTCCGCCAGCAGCACATCGTTGCGGTCATAGACCAGCCCCCGGGGTGGAGCTACGGACTGCACCTGGACACGATTCTTGTCGGAAAGCGTGGTGTATATGTCGTGCTCAACCACCTGCAACTGATACATCCTGGCAATCAGCAGGCTCAGCATCACAAACACCAGCAGCAACATCACTATGGTACGCCGCTGGAAAAGGCGCCGCTCCGCTGCAATGTCTTTGAATTCTCCCCAGGGCATATAAGTTTCCTAGGCCCGGTGGTATGGGTGATTGCGGGTGACAGACCAGGCCCGGTAAAGTTGCTCGGCAAGCAGAATACGCACCAGCGGATGGGGCAGCGTCAGGGACGACAGGGACCACAACTGGTCAGCTCTGGCGCGACAGGCATCGGCGAGGCCATCGGGACCGCCTACAAGGAAGCTCACATCCCTGCCGTCCTGCTGCCAGTTTTCAAGCTGACTGGCCAGTTTCTCGGTGGACCAGGCGCGGCCACCCACCTCCAGTGCAATGACACGGTCGCGGGGGGCAACGGCGGAAAGAATCGAATCTGATTCCCGCTGCATCAATCGGGGGATATCCGGATTTTTGCCACGGTGAGCCATCGGAACCTCAACCAGCTCAATGGGCATTTCCGGCGGCATGCGGCGGGCATACTCGTTATAACCCTGACTGACCCACTCGGGCATTTTCTGCCCTACACAGACCAGGCGTAACCGCATTGCTATTCGCTACCTGCAACACCCAGATCCGGGGCATCGCGCCAGAGACGCTCAAGATCATAGAATTCGCGGGTAGCCGGCATCATGACATGGACCACCACATCACCAAGATCAACCAGAATCCAGTCGCTGGCGTTGGCACCTTCCACGTTGTTGGCTCTGACGCCCTGGTCCCTCGCTTCCGACAGCACCGAATCCGCGAGGGATTTCACGTGTCGGTTGGAGGTTCCGGAAGCCAGCACCATATAATCGGTCACGCTGGTTCTTCCCCTGACATCAATAATGCTCACGTCTTGCGCCTTGACGTCCTCAAGCGCACCCACGACCAGTTCTTTCAGTTGCTCTGCCTGCATAATCACCCTGTTGGCGGGCAGCGGCGAAGGCGGCCACCCGAAAAGTCTATTCAGACGGGATTGTAGCACTAAAAGTTCCCGGCAGGTCACACACCGTAGAGTCCCTGGTGACGAATTTCCTGCCACACACTGTCAGGCAGCAGATACCTGGGTGACCGACCGGAAAGAATCCGGTCGCGGATCCCGGTTGCGGAGATATCCAGCAGGGGCGGATCGAGTTCCAGAATGTGGCCGCAGGGGGCCTGATAGAGGGCCTCCACCTCGCCAACGCAGCGCTCCTCAAGCAGGCGCGCCGGCACACTCCCCGGCGTCAGTCCGGGCCCCGGCCTCCGCACCACCACAATGTGCGCCAGCTCGGGAATGCGCTGCCATTCCTGCCAACGATCAAAGCCGGCGAAGGAATCCGTGCCCAGCACCATTGCTATTGGCTGGTCCGGGCCCAGTTCGGCACGGACTTGACGCAGAGTCTCCGCGGTATAGGACGCTCCCTCACGGCCCAGCTCCCTGGCGTCCAGGGTCAGCCCGGGCTCATCGGCGATGGCCAGCTCAAGTAGCGCAACCCGCTGCTCGCTGGTTGCCCCGGGAACGTCCCGGTGCGGAGGCACGTGGCACGGCATGAGTGACACTTCAGGCACGCCCAGCCGCTCCCGAAGCTCTACCGCCAGGCGCAAGTGGCCATGATGAATGGGATCGAAGGTACCGCCGTAAATGACATGCATGCAGAATCAGGTCCGGATATGGCCGTCGCCGAACACCACGTACTTCTGAGATGTCAGGCCTTCAAGGCCGACAGGGCCCCGGGCGTGGATTTTGTCCGTCGAGATACCGATTTCCGCACCCAGGCCATATTCAAATCCGTCCGCGAACCGTGTGGAGGCGTTCACCATGACGGAGGCAGAGTCCACCTCAGTCAGGAACCGGCGCGCCCGGGTGTAATTCTCGGTAATGATGCTGTCAGTATGTTGCGAGCTGTAGCGATTGATATGTGCGATAGCACCATCCAGACCGTCGACCACCTTTATCGCAAGAATCGGAGCCAGATACTCTGTCGCCCAGTCTTCCTCGGTGGCAGCGACCACCCCGGTCAATATCTGCACTGTGCGCTCACAACCACGGAGCTCCACCTCTTTCTCGCGGAACGCGGCCGCCAGCAATGGCAGGATGTCATCGGCGATTTCCTGATCCACCAGCAGGGTTTCCATGGTGTTGCAGGTACCGTACCGCTGGGTCTTGGAGTTGACCGCCACCGCCAGGGCTTTCTCAGGATCGGCATGGCTGTCGATATACACGTGGCAGATGCCGTCCAGATGCTTGATCACGGGGACCCGGGCATCGCGGCTGATTCGCTCGATCAGGCCCTTACCGCCCCGGGGCACAATCACATCGACAAACCGGGGCATTGTGATCAGTTCCCCCACTGCAGCCCGGTCGGTGGTTTTGATAACCTGGACGGCATTTCCGGGAAGACCCGCATCGGCCAGCCCCCTGGCCAGACATTGCGCAATAGCCTGGTTGGAGTGAATTGCCTCTGAGCCGCCTCTCAGTATGGTCGCATTACCGGACTTGAGGCACAGGCTGGCAGCCTCTACAGTCACGTTGGGCCGCGACTCGTAAATAATGCCGATAACCCCGAGAGGCACTCGCATACGCCCCACCTGGATGCCCGAGGGACGATAGGTCATGTCGGTAATTTCGCCGATCGGGTCCGGCAGGGCTGCCACCTGGCGAAGCCCCTCGATCATTGCATCAATGCGTGCCGGCGTCAGCTCCAGCCGGTCCAGCATGGCGTCATCAAGACCATTGTTGCGACCCTTTTCCAGGTCCTGTGCGTTTGCCGCGGCCAGTTCACTTCTCGAAGCGTCCAGAGCTTCCGCAGTGGCCACCAGTGCCTGATTGCGAACCGCTGTCGTGGACCGCGCTACCGCGACGGCGGCTTTCCGCGCCTGCTGTCCCACCTCAGCCATGTAAGCTGCAATATCCATCCGATTACCTTTAGATTTTAAAACCGTTTGTGCGAATCAGTGCCTAACTTTACCTTTCCCGTTTCAAGTACGCATCCCAAGCGATTATTATACCGCCCAGACTGACGTTAATACGCGGGTTATTGAACAGTACCTGCTGTATGCTTTGAATACACGGACGCCCGGGAGAGGACGGATACCATGGCCCAGATGGCCGAAAAATTCCTGCTAAGCCGATTGTCGAGAACAGGATTCCTGATCCTGCTCGCCATTGCTTTATTCGCGGTGATTCAGCGAGAGCCACTGACAGCCATCACGGCAATCGTCGGCGCTGGCCTGATTTTCACCAGCAGTGCTTTCCACCCCGGACGTTTCCGGCAGCCCTGGCCGGCGATTCATCGCTTGCTGTTCGGGGCCCTGGCATTACTTCTGGTCACCAGCCTGTGGACCGGTCCCTGGAGCCTGACCCACTGGCTCTATGTGGCACCATTGATCGGGTTTGCCCTGCTGCCGGTTTTATGGGGAGCCTGCATCACTGTTCTGATTGCGTTTATGGCGATCTTCGCCACGCACTGGGCCGGGGGAATTCCGGAACGCCACCAGATGATCAGTGCTCTGCTACTGACCATCATGCTGTCCGGTTTACTGGTATTTCTCCGGGAGTACAAGTCACGGCAGCTGGCGCCTCTGCGCCGCACCGACGAACTGACCCAGGCGGCCAGCCGGGAATACCTCTCTGCCGACCTGCACAAGGAAATCCAGCGCAGCGAACGGGAAGGCATCGACATGTCGGTGATCATGATCGGCCTGGACACCCACCTCAGCGACAGTAACGCTGACGCGGACATTCGCTCCATATTGCCACGAATTGGCCGCTACCTGCACTCGCAACTGCGGGATTTCGACACATACTACCGTGTGGCTGACCTGCAGTTCCTGATCATCCTGCCTGGCATCGCAACCACAGAGGCAGCGACACTGGCAGAGACCATCCGCAGAGGTCTGAGCACTCTGCTTGCCTCCCACCAGCTGGATCTTACCGTCAGCGCCGGTATTGCGGGGCTGAATATCGGCGATGATGCCGATAGTCTGCAGCAGTCCGCGGCCAATGCCCTGCGCAGGGCCCAACAGCAGGGCGGCAACCGGGCCCAGTCCTACAGCACCTGGTCCCACACCGCCCCACCGGCAAGCACCGAAGGTACCGGAGGGCCTGCATCATGACCGAGACCCGCCTCAGAAGCTTCACTCACCTGGCCGGTTACCTGTTTGCCAGTCTTTTCATCGCCAGTCTGGCTTTCCAGAATCTTCGCTATGGGTTTTACGAACTGTTCTTTCTCGCTTCCGGCATGGCGCTGCTGACCATCGCCGGGGCCGGCTATACGTTCCTGTGCCGCCGCCATCAGCTCTCGGCGCCCGGGCACCTGATCTTCCTGACTGCGCTCAACAGCGGCCTGGTAGCAGCAATGTACGCGCTGGACCCGCCCGGGATCAGTCACTGGGTGATGCCCCTGATGCTTCTGAACCTGCTGGTCCTGCCATTACGTCAGGGAATCATTCTCTCGCTGCTGTTACTGGTTGCGCTGGCGGTGTTCCTGCTGCTAACCCAGTCGCTTACCCATACCGTCACCATCAGCTCGGGCGTGTTTGCGCTGATATCGGTGGCAGCTCTGTATATCTGGCACTACGACCACATGGCACAGTCCGCCGAAGACCTGGCTATCACGGACCCGGTGACCGGTGCCCATAACGCACGCTTCCTGGATGAAACCCTGCAGAAGGAAATCAGCCGAGCAATCGAAATGTCGCACTCGCTGTCTGTCGTTTCCCTCACCATTGATTACGCCGATGAAGCCGAGGATCTCCACGGCAAGGCCGGCATGCAGCGGCTGCTCAGGGATCTCACACAGCACCTGTTCGGAGTCATTCGTGCCGGCGACACCCTCTACACCCTTGAGGACGGCGAATTCTTCCTGATACTGCCCTTCACCCCGGAGGAGGGCGTCAGGGTCATCGCAGAACGCATTCGACGGACTATTTCAGAACAGACCTGGCCCCTGGCAGGCAAGGTCACTGTCAGCCTGGGTTGCACCACCCGCGCCAGCACAGATACCCGCACTACCGATCTGCGGAAACGGGTGCGGCAGGCGCTGGAGGAAGCCAGGAAACGGGGAGCCGACTCGGTCTGGTATAGCCAGGGAGAAGTTCGCCAGCCATGAGTTCGGAGTGGCTGCAGGCATTGACCGCATGGCTCAGCGCCAACCCGGGCTGGCTCTCAGGTGCCCTTTTTGCCACCGCTTTTCTTGAGTCGCTGGCTCTGGCCGGCATACTGATCCCGGGTGTGGCCATCATTTTTGCCGTGGCGGCACTTGCGGGCCAGGTAGCCCTGCCCCTTCTGGAGGTACTTTTCTGGGCGGGCACGGGCGCCATTGCCGGCGACAGCATAAGCTTTGCCCTGGGCAGACTGTTCCAGGGCCGCCTTGAACGGCTCTGGCCACTAAACCATTTTCCGGGCTTTATCGCCAAGGGTGAGGTTTTCTTCCACCTTCATGGGGGTAAGAGCGTGATTATCGGGCGCTTTGTTGGCCCGATACGCCCCATTATTCCGTTAATTGCCGGCGCCTTTCTGATGCCCTGGCGGCGATTTCTGGCGTTTAACCTCTCCTCCGCCATCGCCTGGTCCCCCACCTATGTTCTGCCGGGCTACCTGGTCGGCAGCGCGCTGGCCAGCGATTTTGAACCACCGGCGCATTTTTACCCGGTCATCGGCATCAGCGCCGCAATTCTGCTGGTGATTTACCTGCTGCTTATCCGTTTCCAGCTCGGCCTTGGCCACAGCAGCCCGCTTTACCATTGGCTTGCCGGTCTCATGGCCCGCTATCACACCACGCACCGCTTCTGGCGGCTTTACACCAGCCAGCGGCCAGCCCAGGCCGGCGAATTTCCGCTTCCCTCTCTGTCCATGGCACTGGGGGCCGGGGCGCTGTTCATGATACTGGGGCAACTGGCAACGGCAACGCGGCTGTTCGAGCCTTTTAACACCCTGACCCTGGAATGGCTGGCACAGCTGAGAAATCCCCTGCTGGACCCGGTGATGGTGATGGTGACGCTGTTGGCAGATCCCCCCATAATGCTGGCGGCTGCGGTACTGGCCGCCATGGCGCTGGGTGTGCGGGGGTTCTACGCGGCAACGCTGCATATTCTCGGTGCCGCCTTGCTGGCAACCGTGCTGGTTTGGGCGTTCAAATATTTTACGGCGATCCCGCGGCCACACATTGTGATGGGCCCGCCCGCGTCCGGTGCCTTTCCGAGTGGACACACCACCGGTATTACCGTTTTTTCGTCCCTGGCCGCCAGCTTTATCGCCCGTGAAAGCCGGCATCGCTGGCGCTGGCGCTATTATCTCCTGTTCAGCATCCCCATCGTTCTGGTTGCGCTGAGCCGCATTTACCTCGGGGTCCACTGGTTTACAGATGTTGTCGGGGGGATTCTTCTGGGACTGTTTGTTGCGGGGCTGACAAGAGCCAGCTATAGCCGCTATGACAACATTCCGCTGACAACAGACACTTCGTTACTGGCGGCGGGTGTCGCCTGGGTGCTTTACATTATCTGGTATACCGCTGAACACTGGCCAAAAGCCACCCTGCTCTATGGACCAGCGGCAGGCTGAGCACGCCGTCACTTCTGTTCCAGCGCTTCCAACAGGCCCAGCAGCCGCTCCAGCCGCTCCATCGGATCCTGCAGTTCTACCAGACGCTGTTTTTCCTGTTTGTCCAGAGGGAGCAGTTCCGTCAACCGCCAGCCGACATCACGGGCGTCGTTGTAGTCCACGCTCATACCCAGCTCGCGGATGACCGGATGGCGAAACAGCGCCCTAAGCACGGAAGGCAACTCGGTAAAACGCTCCGGAATCGGCCACTCCTCTTCCGCCAGCAGACACTCGACATCCCCGACGTTCAGGCCGTCCGGCTGCTGCCAGGTACGCACCACTGTCACCTTGTCCTGACCTTCGACCGTAATACCCAGCAGGCCATTATCCATCTGCTGAAAATCAATAATGCGCACATAGGTGCCAATATCATAGAAAGCAGCCGCCGTGCCGGTTTCCAGCCCTTCCCTGAGCAACACGACGACGAAGCCCCGGTCTTCCTTCAGGCAACGGGTCAGCATGTCTATATATCTTGGCTCGAACAGCTGGAGCGGGATCCTTCCCCCCGGCAGTACGACAGAGTTCAATGGAAAAAGAGGTACGTTCATTGTTGTATTGTCACTAGTAGAGAGCGCCAGAAGACTGACTACCCTGTCAAATCCTCAGTGTATTGAAAGCAGGCGATGGACTTCGTCCACCCTTGCACGGGCTTCCGTCAGCAGTTGCAGGCTGCGGGAAGCATTGAGCTCCAGCTCGCCCAGCCTGCGATAGGCAGGCACCTCATCAAACGGAGGCAGGTTACCATTCTGGCTGGAACCAATCATGGCATGCAACTGGGCCACAATCACAATATCCACCAGTTGGGGGGCCGATTCCCTGCTTTCGTGGGCCCAGTCCTCCGCATGGCGGACGGCTTCCAGAAAGCTTGCAGGGAACGACCAACTTTCCAGAATTGCGGTGCCTACGTCCCCCCTGAGCTCACCAATGGCGTGCTCAAGATTGGCCTGATCTGCAAAAAGATTGACATGATGTTCGGCCTGGACGAGCACTGGCACTACCCCGATATCATGCAGCAAACCGGCGAGCAGAGCCTCTTCCGGGTTGATAGAAGTGGCGCTGTCGGCAAGCACCCAACACAGTGCCGCAACCTCGCGGGAGTGGCGCCAGAGCTTGTCCATCTCTTTCTGCAGCGATGCCTGCCTGGTCTTGAACACTTCCCGCAAGGAAAATACCGTGACCAACTGGCGGGTGGTGCGCATACCCAGCCTGACGACAGCTTCACGAACGTTGCGGACATCGCTGAAGCCCCGGTACAGCGGGCTGTTGCAGGCGCGAACCAACTTGGCTGCCATCGAGGGGTCGGCGGAAATGGCGCTGGCCACCTGGTCTGCGGTGGAATCCTCGCGGTCCACGGTTCTGCGAACTTTCCAGGCCACGTCCGGAACGCTGGGGAGGCTGAGCTGGTTGGAGCGCAACTCAGCATAAAACTCCATCAGCAGGTGGTGCTCCTCACTGCCGTCATCGTCATCGCCGTCCCCGGAATCCATTTCCACCTGTGGCACCGGTGCCGAGCGCAGCAGCTGGTTCAGGATATCCTGCTGGATCACCAGAAACTCACTGGCTTTGGTGGCGGTCACGTCGTACATTCGCGGCTGTAACCTGGCGATAGGGTTGACGGCTTTGTCGCTATCCGCATCTATGGTGGACTTACGCCCGTCAATGGACTCCAGCTCCACGCTCCCTGCGACCAGGAAGAAATCCAGGCCATCACGAACGCCCCGCTCCACCACCCGCTGACCCGGGCCGTGGGTTCTGCGCTCTGCCCGGCTTGCCAGCAACACCAACTGGTCGTCCGTCAGCCGGTTCAATGGCTGAAACTGTTTGAGACGACGCAGTGGCAGGCTTTCCTGCCCAGCCATAGGACTACTCCTTGATCAATTGCCCTTTTACTCTGTTACACATTGTAAGCGCGGATTGCCAAAACAACCATGCGATCAAGAAGTAATCTGGTATCCTTTTGCCTTCCGTTTTTGACCAAGCTGCAGAAGAGAGACCAGAAAACCATGCCCCAGTACCGTTCGCGGACATCCACCGCAGGCCGCAATATGGCTGGCGCACGCGCTCTTTGGCGCGCCACCGGCATGAAGGATGACGACTTCGGCAAACCAATTATTGCCGTTGCCAACTCCTTTACCCAGTTCGTTCCCGGCCATGTCCATCTCAAGGATCTGGGCCAGCTCGTATGCCGTGAAATCGAGCAGGCCGGCGGCGTTGCCAAAGAGTTCAACACCATCGCCGTGGATGACGGCATCGCCATGGGTCACGATGGTATGTTGTATTCCCTGCCGTCGCGGGAAATCATTGCCGATTCTGTGGAATACATGGTTAACGCGCACTGTGCAGATGCACTGGTGTGTATCTCGAACTGCGACAAGATCACCCCGGGCATGCTGATGGCTGCGATGCGCCTGAACATCCCCACCATCTTCGTCTCCGGCGGCCCCATGGAAGCGGGCAAAACCAAGCTGTCAGAGCATAAGCTTGATCTGGTGGACGCCATGGTTATTGCCGCTGATCCGAACGCGGACGACGAAACCGTTGCCGAGTATGAGCGCAGTGCCTGCCCCACCTGTGGGTCCTGTTCAGGCATGTTTACCGCC
Organism: Marinobacter denitrificans; assembly: GCF_008795955.1. Taxonomy (GTDB): domain Bacteria; phylum Pseudomonadota; class Gammaproteobacteria; order Pseudomonadales; family Oleiphilaceae; genus Marinobacter; species Marinobacter denitrificans. The sequence continues at coordinate 78,006 of NZ_VMHN01000003.1, read as the reverse complement.
AATTCAATGAACTGCCTGACAGAAGCCATCGGCCTGGCCCTGCCGGGGAATGGCTCGCTGCTTGCCACCCATTCCGACCGTGAGCAGTTGTTTCTCAAGGCGGGCAGACAGATTGTAGAGAATGCCCGGCGCTATTACGAAGAAGACGATGCCAGTGTGCTACCACTGAGCATCGCCTCCACCGAGGCATTTGAAAACGCCATGGTTATGGACGTTGCTATGGGCGGCTCCACCAACACCATTCTGCACCTGCTGGCGGCGGCGCAGGAAGGCGGTGTTCCGTTCACCCTCAACGACATTGATCAGCTTTCCCGCAGGGTTCCGCAACTGTGCAAAGTTGCACCCAACTCGCCGAAATACCACATGGAAGACGTACACCGCGCCGGCGGCATCATGGGCATCCTCGGCGAACTGGAACGGGGCGGCCTGATCAACACGGACCTTCCAACAGTGCACAGCAAAACCATGCGCGAGGCCCTGAAAACCTGGGACATCATGCAGGAACCGACACCGGAAGTGGTGGAATTCTACAAGGCAGGCCCTGCCGGTATTCCCACCCAGACTGCCTTCAGCCAGAGCACCCGCTGGCCCTCCCTGGACGGCGACCGTGAAGCCGGTTGCATCCGCTCCGTCGAGCACGCCTACTCCTCCGAAGGCGGCCTGGCGGTTCTCTTTGGCAACATCGCCCGGGATGGCTGCGTGGTCAAAACTGCCGGCGTGGATGAGAGCATCTACGTGTTCGAAGGCAAGGCAAGGGTCTTTGAAAGCCAGGATACGGCGGTTACCGGCATTCTCAACGACGAAGTCAAACCGGGTGAAGTGGTCATTATTCGCTACGAAGGCCCACGTGGCGGGCCAGGCATGCAGGAAATGCTCTATCCCACCAGTTACCTGAAATCCAAAGGCCTGGGCAAGGAATGCGCCCTGTTGACGGATGGCCGGTTCTCCGGCGGCACCTCCGGCCTCTCCATCGGCCATGCTTCTCCGGAAGCTGCTGCAGGTGGCGCCATTGGTCTGATCGAAAATGGCGACCTGATCCGCATCGATATCCCCAACCGTTCCATCAACGTGGAGATCGATCAGAACGAGCTGGATCGGCGCCGTGAAGAGCGAGACCAAAAGGGCTGGAAACCGGAACTGGCAAGGCCTCGCAAGGTTTCAGCAGCACTGAAAGCCTATGCGCTGCTGGCGACCAGCGCCGACAAGGGCGCGGTCAGGGACCTGGAAAAACTGGACTGAACGCATCGGGCCCGGGGTACAGAGTACCACCGGGCCCGACGGTTTATTGAAGTCCGACTTCGATGAACCTGCTAGAAGAACCAGCCACCATCATCGTCTTCTTCGATATCATCTTCTTCGGCCTGAACGTCCGGTGACTCTTCAGGCTCGGGCGCAGCGCTGGACGATGCAGCGGCATTTTGCGAAGAGCCGGCGGAGCCAGAGGACGCAACCTGCACGGACACCATTCCCAGGGCCTCCTTTGTGGCCTTGTCCAGTTCACCCGACGCAGTCAGCCCCTGCTCCCGCTGGAATGCGGTGAGCGCAGAGCGTGTTGCCTCATCCATTTGCGGGCTGACATTGGTGATCTCATAGCCAGCACCGTAGAGCGCATTCTTCAGCGCGACAGTGTCGTTTGCCAGCGCGTGGGGGGCTGCGAACGTCATCGCTCCGAGCACAATGGCCGCCGCCAGCCGGCTTCGTTTTGCTGATCTGCTGATCATGATCTACTCCGGTTACCTGTTGTTTTTTATTGTGTTGCCAGTCCCTACAGGATGGACACTATTACAAGAGGTTAACATAGTTAGTCTGGCCGGGGCTTTTCCGATTGTTGCGTTTCTGTAGTCGAGCCGGTCATGTTGTGCACCGCCGTTCCCGGCATCTCCCCGAATTCGCGAATAAAGATTCCCCAGAAGGCCATGAACAGGGCCGCCACTAACGGCCCCATCACGAAGCCGTTGACGCCGAACATCACGATCCCGCCCAGTGTGGACAACAGCACAATGTAATCCGGCAGTTTGGTGTCCCGGCCGACAAGAATCGGACGCAAAAGGTTATCGGAAAGCCCTATGACAATTGACCCGAAAGCGGTCAGGATCACCGCCGGAACAATCTCGCCGGTCGCTGCCAGATACAGGGCTGCCGGCACCCATACCAGCGCTGCGCCCACTGCCGGAATGAGTGAGACAATCGCCATTACCACCCCCCATAGCAGCGCCCCCTGGATATCCAGCAGCCAGAAAATCAGACCGCCAAGTGCACCCTGGATGATCGCTATCAACAGGTTGCCCTTGACCGTTGCCCGGGTAACCTCGGCAAACTTGGCAAACAACAGGCGCTCCCGCTCATCACCCAGGGGCAATGCCTGAATCAGCAGATCAACCAGTTTGCTGCCATCCCTGATCAGAAAGAACGCCAGGTACACCATTAATGAGAGCCCCAGAAAGAACTGGAAGGTGTTCTGGCCGACCCCCAAGGCCTGTTTCGCCAGAAACTGGCTACCGCCGACAAAGGCGCTGACCACGCGGTCCCTTACCTCGGCAAAATCCATTCCGAACTGGGCAAAGAAGGACTCGATAGCAGGAAAGGACTGGTTCACCCGGTCGATGTATTCCCCGGGGCGAAGCTCACCTTCCTGAATCTTCTGGTAAATTGAAAGCCCCTCTGCCACCAGGGATGTCACCAGCGCCAGCACCGGAATTACCACAATAACCATGCAGATCAGAAGCGTCAGTAACGCGATCACATTTGGACGGTTACCCAGCCGCCGCGCCAGACGCTCCCGAATCGGGTGAAATATCAAAGCAATGGCCACGGCCCAGAAGATCGGACCAAAAAACGGCTTCATCAAAAGCACGAAAGCAAGGGAGACGCCCACAAGCATGGCCAGAAAAGTCCGTGTTTCCAGTTTTCCGTACATCATAAAGAGTGATCCTGAATCTGATTGCCAACCGGGACACCAGACTACCACGGCCCCGTGGCCAGTCTAGCGGCTTTCAGGGTATAGTTGACGGTTATTGGTCATTCGTTAAACGGGTAAGACATTGGGTAACGAAGAGTTTGATGTCGAAACAGCGCTGGACGCAGCTGCTGCCCTTCACCGGGTGCTGGCTGCCAGAACCCATCGCCGCAAGGTGATGGGGCAAGAGGTGCTTGTGCCCGGGCAACTGGGAGAAGCCTTGCACCTTCCCCGTATCATCCGGCAACTTCAGGGCAAGCAACTGCGCCAGCGGGAGCGGGGCCTTGAGGAATTCCACGAACTGTGGCCAACACTGTCTCCCGCCACCCGCGAGAAGGTGCTCGACCGCATAGGCTGGTACGATCCGAAGTCACTCAACTGGGACGACAAGCGCTCCAACCGACGGCCCATTGCTGACTCGGATCACTGATGGCCGGCCCGGGACAGGTGAGCCCGGGCCACTGGTTCTTCGTACTTGCAGGTTAACCTGAAGGCGACTGACATTGAATTGTCACAGCTCGCCCCTAGTTTGGAAGTATTGGAGGTTTTTTATGACACAGACAGAACATTTCCAGGCCATTGCCTCGCAACGCAGTGCGGTGCCAACCCTCTTGTGCGGACACTGTCACTCGACCCTTTCCCGCGGTCGCATCTTCCGTAATGGAGAGCAGCACCCCTATGGCATCAGCTGCGACACGATAGCCCTTTGCCCGGCAGATGACTGCGGTGCCCTGAATTGCTGTGACGCAGCGCTGGCGCGGCTTGAGAACGGGGACGATCTGATCAGCAAAGCGTCCTGATTCAAACAGCCAACGCACTGTTACGTAAACCAAACACACAAAATTCCGATCTGCTTTATCCTGATTCGTGAAGGCTGCGACAACCCAGCCACGCAACCACTCAGTCAGGACAGTCGATGGCATGCGTATTCTGAGAACCGATGAAGCCCGCTTCGCAGGCCTTCCGGATTATCCTTTTACACCTCATTATCTGGACGTCGAGCCAGGCCTGAGAATGCACTATGTAGACGAGGGCCCGAACGATTCGGCACCAGTCGTGATGCTGCACGGGGAACCATCGTGGTCATACCTATACCGGCACATGATCCCGCTGGTAGCCGGTGCCGGCCACCGGGTGCTGGCGCCCGACCTCGTGGGTTTCGGAAAATCCGACAAACCCTCCGATGTGAGTGACTACAGTTATGATCGTCACATAGAGTGGCTTTCCCAGTGGCTGAATGCACTTGATCTGAAAAATATCACCCTGGTTTGCCAGAACTGGGGCTCCTTGCTCGGTCTGCGACTGGCGGCCGAGCACCCTCAGCTGTTCCGCCGGATTATTGTTGGTAATGGCATGTTGCCGACGGGGGATGCGCCGGTACCCGCGGTGTTTTCACTCTGGAAGGCGTTTGCCACCCACAGCCCCTGGTTTCCGGTGGGCCGGATAGTTCAGTTGGGAACAGAAAGAACCATGACCAAGGGCGAAATTGCGGCCTACGAGGCCCCGTTCCCCAGCGCCGAATTCAAGGCAGGCGCACGGGCCTTTCCCAAACTGGTGCCGGTGTCTGCGGACGACCCCTCCAGTGAGGCCAACAAGGCCGCCTGGCGGGTTCTGGAAAAATGGAAAAAACCGTTCATCACCTGCTTCAGCAGCGGCGACCCCATAACCCGCGGCGGCGACCGCCATATGCAGCGGCGCATACCGGGGGCCCATGGGCAGCCCCATATTACGTTGCGGGGTGGGCACTTCCTTCAGGAAGACTCTCCCGAAGACTTTGCCCGTATCATAATTGATGCCCTTAAATCGGAGCTGGCGGCCTGAAGCCCTGACTGGCCAGGGGCAAGACCGACTGGCCCGTTTCAGCTCTCATGCTTGAGCTGGTGACTGCCAGCAACAACTCTCGACCGATCAGGATCCGCCTCTTCCAGTGGCTGACACTCCTCCAGGCTCTCGAAGCAGCGCAGTGTCAGCCTCTGGTACTCTTCAGTCCCCTTCGCTTTCCAGGCCACCTCGTCCTCACTCAACAACCGCAAGACCTTGGCCGGTGTGCCGACAATCAGGGATGCGGGCTCACACTGAAATCCGGCTTTAACCAGGGCCCCGGCGCCAACAATTGAGCGGGGCGCTATAAGGGCTTCGTCCATGATCACAGCATTCATTCCAACCATTGCGCCCTCACCAACGGTACAGCCGTGAAGAATGGCACCATGACCCACGTGCCCGTCTTTCTCCACCACCACGTCCTTGCCCGGAAACGCATGGGCAACGCAGGTATCCTGAATGTTTGCCCCCTCCTTCAACACGATGCGCCCAAAGTCGCCACGCAGAGAGGCCGCCGGGCCAACGTAGCAGCCAGGTCCAATCCACACATCCCCGATCAGAATCGCAGCTGGGTGAACGTACGCGGTCGGATGTACAACAGGCTGAATGCCTTCAATACTGTAACTAGGCATGCTTCTCTCCCTCACAGACAAGCCCGGAATTTGACGACACATTCTGATTCATTTTCCGCATCACTTTACCGCTTATCAGGGATGTTTTTACAGAAAAAAGGGAAATAAAACGCCACCAAAGTACAAAAAAGGCACCTATGGGCTGGATAAAAATCAAGAAAACCTCTAACTATCAGACACTAAAGAGATTTCGGCCATAAAAATCAAACGTGATACAAAATGTCGAATTCTCAAACCTTGACGAGTATCAATTTACAGATATACTGATTCGAAAATCAGCCTGTTCATACGGAGATATCGCCTCAGGGCAATTCCGGTTCCACACGGCTGAGACATTCTCCAGATAAAAACAAAGCCACATCGGATCGCTTATGCCCAACAACCTGCTCATCGAGGGGCCAGAACAAGGGGTTCAGGTCTTTACACTGAACCGCCCCGAGGCTTTGAATGCCCTGAATACCGAGCTGCTGGCCAATCTGTCCCGAGCGCTGGATGACGCAGAAGCCAACCCGGAAGTCCGCGCTGTGGTCATTACCGGAAGCCAGAAGGCATTCGCAGCCGGAGCCGATATCAACGAGATGGCTGCCCGTGACCTCGTTGGCATCCTTGAAGACCCCCGCATCGCTCACTGGGAGCGAATAGCCCGCTTCACCAAGCCTCTCATTGCAGCAGTCAACGGCTTTGCGCTTGGGGGCGGCTGCGAATTGGCCATGCATGCCGATATTCTGATTGCCGGTGAAAATGCCCGATTTGGCCAGCCGGAAATCAATCTCGGCATCATGCCCGGCGCGGGCGGCACCCAGAGACTGGTGCGAAAAGTTGGCGAATCTCTCGCCATGCGCATGGTACTGACAGGCGAGCCGATAGATGCCAAACGCGCCCTTGAAGCAGGCCTCGTCAGTGAGACCTGCCAGCCCGAGCTGACCGTTGAAAAAGCCATCGGTATTGCCCGCACCATTGCCCGGAAAGCCCCTATTGCTGTTCGCCTCACCAAGGAGTCGGTTCGCAAGGCCAGTGACATGAGCCTTGCCGACGGCCTGCGCTTTGAACGCCACGCTTTCACTGTGCTGGCCGGCACGGCAGACCGACAGGAAGGCCTTGATGCATTTCTGGAAAAGCGAAAACCCCGATTCACGGGCCGATAATCCCCCCATAAAGCCATCCATCATTTCATTTACAGGATAACGCCATGACTCAACCGAGCATTCTTCTCGAAATCGATCAGGGTGTGGCTCTGCTTACCCTTAACCGTCCGGACAGCCTGAACAGTTTCAATGTCGAGATGCACGAACGGATGCGGGACGCCATCAGCACCGTGCGCAAGGATGAGTCTGTCCGTGTACTGGTCATTACCGGCTCTGGCCGGGGCTTTTGTGCCGGGCAGGACCTCTCTGACCGCAGCGTGTCTCCGGACCAGGAAGTACCCGACCTGGGCGCTTCCCTGGAGAACTATTACAACCCGATGCTGCGCAGCCTGCGTGATTTACCCATGCCAGTCCTCTGTGCCGTTAACGGTGTCGCTGCCGGCGCCGGCGCCAACATTGCGCTTGCCTGCGATATTACGCTGGCAGCCCGTTCAGCCAGTTTTGTTCAGGCATTCTGCAAGCTGGGGTTGGTTCCTGACTCAGGCGGCACCTGGATTCTGCCCCGCGTGGCCGGCATGGCCCGGGCCAAAGGTATGGCACTGCTGGGAGAAAAGATCGGTGCTGAGCAGGCCGAGAATTGGGGCATGATCTGGCGGTGCGTGGACAACGACCAGCTCATGGAAGAAACCATGAAAATGGCCCGGCACTTCGCTACCCAACCTACCAAAGGTCTGGCCCTGATCAAGCGTGCGCTCCATGCCAGCGCCAGCAACACCTTCGAAGAGCAGATCAACCTGGAAAGGGATCTCCAGCGCATGGCCGGGCAGACAGACGACTACCGGGAAGGCGTCGGCGCCTTCATGGAAAAACGCACACCGAACTTCAAGGGGAAATAAGCCATGCCGGCACTGGACAGCCAAATCAGAGTCGCCGTCGTCGGCGCTGGCGCCATGGGTTCCGGCATTGCCCAGGTCGCAGCCCAGGCAGGCCACCAGGTTTATCTCCACGACCAGAGAGAAGGTGCCGCAAAGGCAGGCCGGGACAGTATCGCCAGACAGCTCCAGCGTCGTGTCGACAAAGGCAAGATGCAGCAACAGGATCTTGACACCGTTATCGGCCGGATTCAGCCGGTTGCGAACCTCGACGAAGTTGCGGATGCGGGACTGGTAATTGAGGCGATTATCGAAGACCTGCAGGTCAAGCGACAGCTGCTGGCAAACCTGGAAGAGCTGTGTGCCGGGGATGCAATCCTCGCCACCAATACATCTTCCATTTCCGTCACTGCCCTCGGCGCCGAAATGCAGAAGCCCGAGCGTCTCGTGGGCATGCACTTTTTCAATCCGGCGCCTTTGATGGCACTGGTAGAAGTGGTGATGGGTCTGGCCACCAGCAAAGCCGTTGCCGACACCATTCACGCCACGGCCACCGCCTGGGGCAAGAAGCCGGTATACGCAACCTCAACCCCGGGCTTCATCGTCAACCGTGTGGCGCGCCCGTTTTACGCCGAAAGCCTGCGCCTGCTTCAGGAACAGACTACCGATGCCGCCACGCTGGATGCCATCATCCGCGAAGCGGGCCAGTTCCGCATGGGCGCCTTTGAATTGACCGACCTGATCGGCCACGACGTCAACTACGCGGTGACCAACTCGGTATTCAACTCCTATTACCAGGACCCGCGCTTCCTACCCTCACTGATCCAGAAGGAACTGGTGGAAGCCGGCCGGCTGGGCCGCAAAAACGGCCGGGGGTTCTACGCCTATGGCGAAGACGCAGAAAAGCCCGAGCCACAGACGGAACCGGAGCACCAGTCTGACGAAACCGTGCTTATCGTTGAAGGCAATCCCGGCGTGGCAGCGCCGCTCGTCCAGCGCCTGAGAGCGGCGGGCGTGACAATCATTGAGCGCGACGGCCCCGGCCAGCTTCGCTTCGGCACTGCCATACTTGCGCTGACTGATGGGCGCATGGCCACCGAGCGGGCAGCCACTGACGGCGTTTCCAACCTGGTGCTTTTTGACCTTGCCTTCGACTACAGCAAGGCATCCCGGCTGGCGTTAGCGCCGGCAGACCAGACCCCCGACACAGCGGTTTCCTGCGCCTGTGCTTTACTGCAAAGAGCAGGCATTGCCGTGAGCCTGGTGGCTGACCGTCCCGGACTGGTAATTATGCGCACGGTAGCCACCCTGGCGAACGAAGCCGCCGATGCTGCCCTTCACGGCGTAGCCACAGTTGCGGATATCGATCTGGCCATGAAGGCGGGCCTGAACTATCCCGACGGCCCGCTGAACTGGAGCGACCGCCTCGGTGCCGGTCACGTGTTCAACGTACTTACCAACATCCAGAACAGCTATGCAGAAGATCGCTATCGCCCTGCCCTGCTGCTCCGGAAGAACGCATTTGCACAGAAGGGGTTTTATTCATGAGCGAGATGGATCCACAGACACTCGCCGAGGAATGCGCCAAGGCCATGTTCGCGCGAGACCGTGCCAGCCAGAACCTGGGCATGAGCATTGAATCTGTCGCCCCCGGCAAAGCGGTACTCACCATGACCGTCACCGGCGACATGATCCAGGGCCACGGCTCCTGCCATGGCGGCTACCTGTTCACCCTGGCCGATTCCGCATTTGCCTTTGCCTGTAACAGTTACGACCGGGCCACCGTCGCCTCCGGCTGCAGCATTGACTATATGTACGGCGCCAAAGAGGGCGACCGGCTGACCGCCACCGCCGAAGAACAGGCCCGTGGCGGGCGCACCGGTATCTACGACATCACATTAATCAACCAGGACGGCCGTAGGGTCGCCCTGTTCCGGGGCCGCTCCTACGAGGTTCGTGGCACCGTACGCAACGCGGAGGAAACTGCATGAGCACCGACAATTCCCTGAAAGACGCCTACATCGTCGATGCCATCCGCACCCCCATTGGTCGTTATGGCGGTGCTCTGGCCGCGGTGCGTGCAGATGACCTGGGCGCCATCCCCATCAAGGCGCTGACCGAACGTCACCCGGATCTGGACTGGTCAAAAATCGATGACGTTCTCTATGGCTGCGCCAACCAGGCCGGCGAAGACAACCGTGACGTTGCCCGCATGTCTCTGCTGCTGGCAGGCCTGCCGGTAGACGTGCCGGGCAGCACCATCAACCGTTTGTGCGGCTCCGGTATGGATGCCATCGGCAGCGCTGCCCGGGCCATCCGCACCGGTGAAACCCAACTGATGATTGCCGGCGGCGTCGAGTCCATGTCACGGGCTCCGTTCGTGATGGGCAAGGCCGACTCCGCGTTCAGCCGCAAGGCGGAGATCTTTGACACCACGATCGGCTGGCGCTTTGTAAACCCGGTGCTGAAAAAACAGTACGGTATCGACTCCATGCCGGAAACGGCGGAGAACGTCGCCGCCGATTTCGGTATTTCCAGGGAAGATCAGGATGCCTTCGCCCTGCGCAGCCAGCAGCGTACGGCAGCAGCCCAGAAAGAAGGCCGACTTGCCGCTGAAATTACGCCGGTAACCATCCCTCGCCGCAAACAGGACCCACTGGTGGTGGATACCGACGAGCATCCCCGGGAAACCAGCCTTGAAAAGCTCGCCTCGTTGCCTACGCCCTTCCGTGAAAACGGCACCGTGACCGCGGGCAACGCGTCCGGCGTCAACGATGGCGCCTGCGCCGTTCTTCTGGCCGGGGCCGATGCGCTCAAGCAATACAACCTCAAACCCCGCGCCCGGATCGTTGCCATGGCAACCGCCGGTGTTGAGCCACGGATCATGGGCTTCGGTCCCGCACCGGCAACCCGCAAGGTGCTGGCAACCGCGGGCCTGGAACTGGCCGATATGGACGTAATTGAGCTGAACGAAGCCTTCGCTGCCCAGGCCCTCGCCGTGACACGCGACCTCGGACTTGCCGATGACGCCGAGCACGTAAACCCGAACGGTGGCGCCATTGCCCTGGGCCACCCCCTCGGAATGAGCGGTGCCCGGCTCGTGACCACCGCCCTGAATGAACTTGAGCGCCGCCACGCGGCGGGCGAGAAAGCCCGTTACGCGCTCTGCACCATGTGCATCGGCGTTGGCCAGGGGATCGCGCTGATTATTGAGCGGACGGATGTGGTGGGCTAAAGCCACCGACCGGGACAGAACAGAACAAAGACCATTATTCGACAAGAACAACGCAGGACAGAATCATGAGCTTACCACTACAAAAACTTGGCAAACTTGACCGCATGGAGACAGCCAGCATTGACGAGCTGCGCCACGAACAACTGCAGCGCCTGCGCTGGAGCGTCGTCCATGCCTACACCAACGTGCCATTCTACCGGAAGGCCTTTGACGATCTCGGCCTCAAGCCGATGGATATCAATTCCCTGGATGATCTCGCCAAGGTGCCGTTTACCACCAAGGCGAATCTGCGCGACAACTACCCGTTCGGCATGTTCGCCACTCCCATGTCCGACGTCGTGCGGGTGCACGCGTCCAGTGGTACAACGGGCAAGCCTACCGTCGTCGGCTATACCCAGAGCGATATCAACACCTGGGCCGACATTGTGGCACGGTCTATCCGGGCAGGCGGCGGCTCCCGCGGCGACAAAGTCCATGTAGCCTACGGCTACGGCCTGTTCACCGGCGGCCTTGGCGCCCACTATGGCGCCGAACGCCTCGGATGCACGGTCATTCCGATGTCTGGCGGCCAGACCGAGAAACAGGTCCAACTGATCAAGGACTTCGAGCCCGACATCATCATGGTGACGCCTTCCTATATGCTGAACATCGCCGACGAGATGGACCGCCAGGGTATAGACCCCCACAAACTGCCCCTGCGGCTGGGTATTTTCGGGGCAGAACCCTGGACCAACGCCATGCGCACCGAGATTGAAGAACGCCTCGGTATCCAGGCCCTGGATATCTATGGCCTGTCCGAAGTCATGGGCCCTGGCGTTGGTATGGAGTGCGTCGAAACCAAGGATGGCCCGACCATCTGGGAAGACCATTTCTATCCGGAAATCATTAACCCGGAAACCGGCGAAGTTCTGCCCGACGGTGAATACGGTGAACTGGTATTTACGTCGCTGACCAAGGTGGCCCTGCCGATTTTGCGCTACCGCACCCGGGATCTCACTCGCCTGCTGCCAGGCACCGCACGCCCGATGCGCCGGATCGACAAGATTACCGGCCGCAGTGATGACATGCTGATCATCCGTGGCGTGAATGTGTTCCCGAGCCAGATCGAGGAACAGGTACTGAAATGCGAGGCTCTGGCGCCGCACTATGAGATCGAGGTTTACAAGGAAGGCAACCTGGACTGCGTGGACATCCGGACCGAGCTGAAACCTGGCGCAACGGACACCCCCGAAAGTCGTGCCGCGGCAGCCAAGGAACTGGCCCACCACATCAAGTCCTACATCGGCATCAGCACCCGCGTCGAAGTGGTGGAAACCAATCGTCTGGCCCGCTCCGAAGGCAAGGCCAAGCGCGTGTTTGACCGTCGCAAACAATAGCGCCGTATGATTCTCAGGGGGCGGCCCGTCGCCCTTGTGACGCCCCCTGACTGCTGCCCACCCCAAAGACGTCGATTTAATTTCACTTTCCGACCAATGATCTCGATAGCATTTGTTCACGTATCATGATTTTTATCATTTAAATCATATGGTTAAGCTTTAATAAGCGATACTTGAGATATAACATGACACACAAAGACTATTCTTGATATTTATTCAGTATCATATAGTATGGACCTATTCGCCCTCTGTTGTGAATTGAGGGTGCCAGTGTTCACGGAGCTACAGAACAACAAGCCCGATCCGGAGGTATTTTATGTACGCCCAGCTCGTTGAAACCGGCGCCAAGCGCCTGAAGACCCTGGAAGAGATGTCGCCTGAAGAGCGCGAGTTTCAGGAAAAGGTCGACGCCGAAACCAAGATCGAACCCAAGAACTGGATGCCTGAAGGCTACCGCAAGACGCTGGTTCGCCAGATCTCCCAGCACGCCCACTCCGAAGTAGTCGGTATGCTGCCGGAAGGCAACTGGGTGACCCGCGCACCCACACTCAAGCGCAAGCTTCAGCTGATGGCCAAGATTCAGGACGAAGCAGGCCACGGCCTGTACCTGTACAGCGCCATGGAAACCCTAGGTGCAGACCGCGATGAAGAAATCGAGAAGCTGCATCAGGGCAAAGCCAAGTACTCCAGCATCTTCAACTACCCGACCCTGAACTGGGCAGATATGGGTGCGGTTGGCTGGCTGGTGGATGGCGCTGCCATCGTCAACCAGGTTGTGCTGCAGCGTACCTCCTATGGCCCATACTCCCGGGCTATGGTCCGCATCTGTAAGGAAGAGAGTTTCCACCAGCGTCAGGGTTACCAGATCCTGCTGGACATGATGCGCGAAGGCACCGAGGAGCAGAAAGCGATGGTGCAGGACGCCATCAACCGCCTGTGGTGGCCGGCCCTGATGATGTTCGGCCCGCACGATGACGAGTCCCCGAACTCACAGCAGTCCATGGCCTGGAAGATCAAGCGCAAGAGCAACGACGAACTGCGCCAGATGTTCATTGATCAGACCATCCCACAGCTCGAATTCCTGGGATGCACCGCGCCGGATCCGGACCTGAAATGGAACGAAGAAACCGGCCATTACGATTTTGGTGAGATCAACTGGCAGGAATTCTACGACGTTCTCAAGGGCAACGGCCCCTGCAACCGCGAGCGCATCAACACTCGCAAGAAAGCCATTGACGAGGGCGCCTGGGTACGTGAAGCCGCCGTCGCCTACGCCAAAAAACAAAAACAGCGCGCACAAGCCGCCTGATACCGGAGGAATACAACATGTCTGAATGGCGCCTTTATGAAGTTTTCGTGCGGTCCAAGCACGGCCTTAACCACAAACATGTCGGCAGCGTGCACGCCTCTGACGCCGAGATGGCCATGGAAAACGCCCGTGACCTTTACACACGCCGTAACGAAGGTGTGAGTATTTGGGTCGTCCCCTCCGACACCATCACGGCCTCCGCGTCCGACGAGAAAGAAGTACTTTTCGACCCGTCGGAAGACAAGATTTACCGGCACGCTTCTTTTTACGAGCTGCCCGATGAAGTCGGACACATGTAAGGAGCGGATCCAATGACACAAGCAGAAGCATTAAAGGAATACCTGCTGCGCCTGGCAGACTCCGACATGATCCTGGGCCAACGGCTCTGCGAGTTGTGCGGCAAGGCACCGGCGCTTGAGGAAGAAATGGCGCTGATGAACGTTGCCCTGGACCTCGTCGGCCAGGCCCGCAACTGGTACGAGTATGCTGCGGAGCTGATTGATGACGGCCGTGATGCCGACAAGCTGGCGTTCCGCCGTGATGCCCATAATTACCGCAACCTGCTGCTCACCGAGCAGCCCAACGAGGATTATGCGGTCACCATGGGTCGGCAGTTTTTCTTCGACGTATGGCATTACTTCACCCTCAAGAGCCTGACCGGGTCCAGCGATGAGCGTATCGCCGCTATCGCCGCCAAGGCCCTGAAAGAAGCCACGTATCACCTGCGCCGGTCGTCCGAGTGGGTCAAGCGTCTGGGTGATGGCACTGAAGAGAGCCACCAACGCATGCAGGATGCGATTGATATCCTGTGGCGCTTCACTGGCGAACTGATCACTCCGGACGACACCGACCGTGTCCTGGCCGAAGCGGGCATTGGCCCGGACCCCGACCAGCTGGCCACAGACTGGCGCGGCATGGTCAACGAGGTGCTCACCCAGGCCACCCTGACACCGGGCGCCGAAGATGCCTGGATGTACATGGGCGGCAAGCACGGCGAGCACACCGAACACCTCGGTTTCATTCTGGCAGAAATGCAGTTCCTGCAGAGGGCCTATCCCGATGCCACAACATGGTGAGTCAGACCACAGGTCAGCCGTCGATATCCTGATTGCCAGTGACCGGGTGCCGGCAAACGCCCGCCCTGATCTGCTGACAGAGGACGACATCTGGGCACTGCTTGAAGAGGTCAAAGACCCTGAAGTGCCGGCGGTAAGTGTCGTGGAGCTCGGCATTGTCCGGGCCGTTCGTTGGGATGGAAAAGAACTGTCCATCGACGTAACCCCGACCTACTCCGGCTGTCCGGCTACCGAGTTGATTGAGGAACTGATTACTGAAGCCATGCGCGCCGCAGGCTTCCGGGATCCGAAGATCAACCAGGTACTGACCCCTGCCTGGACCACCGACTGGATCACAGCCGAAGGCAAAGAGAAGCTTCGGGCATTCGGAATCGCACCGCCCGAGGGCAGCTCCAGCAAGCTGAGCCTGCTCGGCGAACCGGACGTCATTGCCTGCCCCCACTGTGGCAGCAAGGAGACCGAGCGGGTCAGCGAATTCGGATCCACCGCCTGCAAAGCACTTTATCGTTGCAAGGAATGCCTCGAGCCCTTCGACTATTTCAAATGCATCTAGAGCCGATACGATCATGAACAAATTCTACTCACTGACCCTCAAAGAGGTCAGACCTGAAACAAGAAACGCCGTATCACTTGCTTTTGACCTGCCGGCAGATCTGGCGGACAAGTTCAGCTATAAGCAGGGCCAGCACCTGATCGTCAGAACGCAGATGGACGGCGAGGAAGTGCGCCGTTCCTATTCGATCTGCCGCAGTGTCAACGATCAGGAGCTGCGTATCGCAGTCAAACGAGTCGCCGGTGGGCGTTTCTCCACGTTTGCCAATGAGCAATTGAAGCCCGGCCAGACGCTGGAAGTCATGCCGCCCCAGGGCCATTTCTCCATTGACCTGGATCCCGAGCGGGAAGGTAATTACCTGGCGGTCGCCGCGGGCAGTGGCATCACCCCGATCCTGTCGATCGTCAAGACCACTCTGGAAACCGAACCCAGGAGCGAGGTAACGCTGTTCTATGGCAACAAGGCCACCAGCAGCACCATGTTCCGGGATGAGCTCCAGGACCTGAAGAACGAATACATGGCCCGCCTGAACCTGGTCTACATCTTCACCCGTGAAGAGCAGGACATCGACCTGTACAACGGGCGGATTGACCACGATAAGTGCGATGCCCTGTTTGATCACTGGATCAACGCCAAGGATCTTACCGCCGCCTTCATCTGCGGCCCCCAGCTGATGACCGAGGACGTACGGGACTCGCTGCTTCGCCATGGCATGGATAAAAGCAAGATCCATTACGAGCTGTTTACGCCGGTCGGTGGCGCGCCCCAGGCCCGTAAGGACAGAGCGCCCTCCAAGGTGGACCCCCAGTCCGTCAGCGAAGTGACCGTTATAGCGGATGGCCGCTCCCTGACCTTCCCACTGATTCGTGATACCAAAAGTATCCTCGAAGCCGGCAATGAGGAAGGCGCGGACCTGCCTTACTCCTGCAAAGCCGGCGTCTGTTCCACCTGCCGCGCCAAGGTAGTGGAAGGCGAAGTGGAGATGGACCAGAACTTTGCCCTGGAAGACTACGAAGTGGAAGCTGGCTATGTGCTTTCATGCCAGTGCTACCCGGTCAGTGACAAGGTGGTTCTGGACTACGACGAAATGTAGTTCCCGGCCAGCCAACAAGTAAGACACGAACAAGGCAAGCCCCGAAAATTCAGGGCTTGCCTTGGCGTTTCAGAAACAAACGGAGTTCCCCATGTCAGTCCTGAAAAGTTTCATTGCCGGCCACTGGGTCGGCGAAAAGCCTGCCAAGGCACTGCCCAGCGCCATCAACGGCGAGATCGTCGCACACACCCATGATGACACCCTAGATTTCAAAAATGCCGTTGAGTATGGCCGCAAGGTTGGCGGCAAGAACCTGATGGCCATGGACTTCCAGGAGCGCGCCCTGGCCCTGAAGGCGATGGCCATGTACCTCCAGGAACACAAGAAAGAGCTTTACGCGCTGTCGATGCATACCGGTTCTACCAAGGGCGATAACGGCATTGATATCGATGGCGGTTTCGGCACCCTGTTCTCCTACGCCAGTATGGGCCGCCGGGAGCTACCTTCCGGCAACGTAGTGCACGAAGGACCGGTAACACCGCTGGGCAAGAACAACCATTTTGCCGGCACCCATATCCTGGTGCCCCGGGGCGGCGTGGCAGTCCACATTGACGCCTACAACTTCCCGGTGTGGGGCATGCTGGAGAAGTTTGCGCCGACCTTCCTGGCGGGCATGCCTTGCATCGTGAAGCCAGCCACTTCTACCTGTTACGTCACCGAGCTTGCTGTTCGCCTGATGCAGGAATCCGGCGCGCTCCCCGAAGGCAGCCTGCAGCTGATCATCGGCAGTACCGGCGATCTGTTCGAACACCTTGAAGAGCAAGACGTTGTTACCTTTACCGGCTCCGCTGCAACCGCTCGCAAGCTCAAGAATCACCCGAACATCATCAACCGTTCGATTCCGTTCAACGCCGAGGCCGATTCACTCAACAGCGCCATTCTGGCGCCGGATGTGACCCCCGAGCACGAGGAGTTCGATATCTTCGTGAAGGAAGTAGGCCGCGAGATGACCGCGAAGGCCGGTCAGAAATGCACCGCCATCCGTCGTATCCTGGTACCGAAAGATCAGGTAGACGCCGTCTGCGAAAAGCTCAAAGAGCGGTTGTCGAAAGTCACCGTCGGCGACCCTTCCGTGGAAGGTGTTCGCATGGGCGCCCTGGCCTCTATCGACCAGCTTGAAGATGTCAAAGCCAACATCCAGGAACTGCTGAAAACGAGTGAACTGATCATCGGTGGCGATGGCAGCTTCAAACCGACTGGCGAAGGCACCGACAAAGGTGCGTTCATTGAGCCGCACCTGCTGCTGTGCCGGAACCCGGAAAATGGTTGTGGCGCCCACGACATCGAAGCCTTTGGCCCGGTGGCGACGGTGATTCCCTACGACACCATCGACGATGCTGTTTCCCTGTGTGCCGAAGGCCGTGGCTCATTGGTAACCACCCTGACCACCCGGGACCCGGCCATTGCTGGCAGAATCGCTCCTTTGCTTGCAGCCTTCCACGGACGCCTGCACCTGCTGGATGCCGAAGCGGCGAAAGAGTCCACCGGGCACGGTTCGCCGCTGCCCATGCTCAAGCATGGCGGCCCGGGTCGCGCCGGTGGTGGTGAAGAGCTCGGTGGCATCCGGGCGGTGCATCATTATCTGCAGAGAACTGCAATCCAGGGCTCTCCGTCCATGCTGGCAGCGGTGACACGCGAGTACGTGCGCGGGGCCGATCTGATCGAAACCGATGTGCATCCGTTCCGTCGCCACTTTGAAGACCTGCAGATCAACGAATCCCTGCTGACTCACCGGCGCACAGTCACCGAGGCGGATATTGTCAACTTCGGCTGCCTGTCCGGCGATCACTTCTATATGCACTTTGATGAAATTGCGGCGCGGGACTCTCAATTCGGCAAGCGCATTGCCCATGGCTACTTTGTACTTTCCGCTGCGGCCGGTCTGTTCGTTTATCCGGGCGAAGGTCCGGTTCTGGCGAACTACGGTCTGGATACCCTACGCTTTATCGAGCCGGTTGCTCCGGGAGACACCATCAGGGCCCGACTGACCTGCAAGCGCAAGATCGATCAGGGTCGGACATCTCCTGACGGACACCCCCAGGGCGTGGTGGTCTGGGATGTTCAGGTTCATAACCAGAACGACGAAATGGTTGCGAGCTACGACATCCTGACACTGGTTGCCAAAAAGCCCGAGTAACATCGGGCTCACCTGCTTTCTCCCTGTCCTGGACCCCAGGGAGAAAGTCACAGGCAAATAAAAGGGGGACAGGTCGCAAGACCTGTCCCCCTTTTATTGGTGCCCCAAAAACGTGGGGGATTACATCCCCAAATAGGCCTCGCGAACCTTCTCATTGCTGAGCAACTCACGGCCAGTACCTTCAATCACCACCTTTCCGGTTTCCAGCACATAGCCACGGTCTGCCAGAGCCAGCGCCTGGGACGCATTCTGCTCTACCAGGAAGATGGTTATCCCCTCTTCCTTCAGCTCTTTTACGATGTTGAAAATCTCTTCGATGATCAACGGCGCAAGGCCCATACTGGGCTCATCCATCAGCAGCAACCTTGGCTTGGCCATCAGGGCCCGCCCCATGGCAAGCATCTGCTGTTGACCACCGGACAGCTCACCGGCCAGGTTATGGCGCTTCTGTCGAAGAATAGGGAACTTGGTGTACATGCGCTCCAGATCCTCCATTACCTCAGGCGTCTTGCCCCGGGTATAGGCGCCCAGCAGAAGGTTGTCATGGACACTGAGGTCCTTGAACACCTGCCGCCCCTCAGGCACCTGCACAATGCCATTGGCCACCCGCTGATCAGCAGGTATCTTCGCCAGGTCCTTGCCCTCAAAGGTTATTGCGCCACGGTCTGTAGGCTGCAACCCGGAGATCGTCATAAGCAGTGTGGACTTGCCAGCGCCGTTCGCCCCCACCAGGGAGACAATCTCCCCGCTGTTGATATGGATATCCACATCGTGCAGGACCTCGATCTGGCCATAGGAAGTCACCAGCCCCTTGATGGAGAGCATTTCCTCTCTGGCATGAGGCGCCGTGACCCGGGCTACGTGTTTGAGACCCAGCCCGCCGAATTTTTCCGGGGTATAGCTTACTATCTGGTGACGCAATTCCCGGAACTCTTCACGGACCCGCTCACCAAACAGCGGGTCGTTTTCCACATCCCGCGCTTCGATGATCTGCTGCCAGTCTTCCTCGGTAAGCAGTTTCCTGGCCCTGGGAATAACCACGCCTTCTTCCTTGCGGATATGCTTCCGCAAGGCTTCGGTGAAACGTGCCAGGGCATGACTGAATTCTTCACGACCTTCCGGCCAGCGTTCTTCACATTGCGCCAGCAGTTGCCGCAACTCCAGAAGTTTTGCATGCCCGACCACATAGCCTTTGGCCAGCTTCTCCAGCAGGGGCGCTGTCTCAGGGGATTTCTCGCTGAGCCGCTTGTAGAGCTCGATATCCGTGGGCGTACTGTGTACCCGCTGGGAAAAGTGCTGGATATAATCAAAGATCGTCGTGAGCAGCCGCTCATCCGGCCGCTGATCATTGACATTCATATCGCTCAGAAGCTGGTCCAGCAGATCCAGTATCCGCCAAAGCGCCTGGTGCTCGTGAACAATAATACGGACGGCCTGCTCACTGCGTGACTGGGCAGGCGCCATTTCAGTGTGTTGCTCGCTCATGTGAAATGTCTCCTTGCTCAGCCACCGAGGTAGGCGGCTATAACGTCTGGATTCTGACGGATTTCTTCGGGGGTGCCCTCGGCCAGAACGCGACCATAGTTAAGCACCAGCAGGCGATCGGATATTCCCATCACCAGCTTCATATCGTGTTCGACCAGCATCACAGTCACCCCCTGATCTGCAATTTTCCGGATCAGGTCTTCCAATGCTGCGGTCTCTGTTGCGTTAAGGCCTGCCGCCGGCTCATCCAGCAGAATGACCTTGGGGTCCGCCGCCAGGGCCCGGGCAATCTCCAGGCGCTTGAGCGCGCCATAGGACATTGCAGAAGCCTCTGCGCCCACGTACTCGCCGCAACCCACGTATTCCATAAGTTCAGCGGCGCGCTTGTATGCAGACTCCTCGTCCCGGCGCAAAGCCGGCAAGCGGAACAGGGTGGTGAACAGGTTGCTCTTGAGCTGGAGGTGTCGGCCAAGCATTACGTTCTCGATGGCCGTCATGTTCATACAGATCTGCATCTGCTGAAACGTCCGGCACATGCCCCGTTCTGCGAGCTGGTTTGGTTCCAGCCTGGCAGTACTCTCACCGTTCAGCAGAATCTCACCCTTCGTGGGGATGTAGAGCCCGGTAATCAGGTTGAACAGCGTGGTCTTGCCGGCGCCGTTCGGACCAATCACAGAATAGACCTGCCCTGCCTCCACGGCGAAGCTGACACCTTCCACCGCATGAACACCACCAAAGGCCTTGTCCAGCCCTTTTACTTCTACCAGTGCCGTCATGCCTCACCTCCCGCTTTCTTGCGCATTCTTTTGGAAACAATTGCGGTTAGCGTGGGCAACAGGCCCTTGGGCATGAAGATCATGGTCAGCATCAGGATCAGGCCGAACATGACCGTTTCGAGTTCCTGGAAATCCGCCAGCACCTGAGGCAACAGTTTCAGCACCACGGCGCCCAGAATCACACCGAAGGTGGACCCCATGCCACCAAGGACGACCATGGTGATAAAGAGAATGGAAAACTCGAAGCTTGCCACTGCCGGCGTGATAAAGCCCTGGAAGTGCGCATAGAGGCCGCCCATCAGGCTGGCGTATATGGCAGAAATCACAAACACCAGGCTTTTATACTTTGCCGTGTTCACGCCAACGACACTGGCCGCCACTTCGGAGCCGTGCACCGAACGCAAAGCGCGACCAATCGGTGATTCAATCAGGTTAAGCGCAAACCAGACAGCCACCAGCAATACCACACTGGCAAAGATATACCAGGCCTGGAAACCTTCAATCTCCAGCCCGAACAGTGAATACCGGCCAAATGCACTCAGCTCCCAGCCAAACACCTCGAACGCAGGCACAGGCATGCCATCCGGGCCACCGGTCAGCGCACGTTCGTTGTTCAGGATAATGGCGATGATAAAGCCCACAGCCAGCGTCGCCATGGACAGGTAATGCCCTTTGAGACGCAGGATAGGACGCCCGACAATCCAGGCAATAAGGGCAACCAGAATGGCTCCTACCAAAAGCGCTGGCACGGAAGGCCACCCGTAGGTTCCCGTCGCAATGCCGCTAAAATAAGCTCCGAGACCAAAGAAGCCGGCATGACCAAGGCTGATCTGGCCGGCAAACCCCACCAGAAGATTAAGCCCCACAACCGTGGCGGCAATGATCGCCATCTGGGTAACCAGTTCATAATGAAAGGGGTTGCCCAGAAAGGCCGGAAGAATAATCAGAATCAGTGCGAGGATCATCAACCCCCGGAGGCGCGACTGCATAAATCGGTTCAACATCAGACACGCTCCACAACTTTGGCGCCGAAGAGTCCGCGGGGCATGAAAAAGAGCACCAGCAGGATCATGGAGAACGCCACTGCATCTTTGTAATCGGAGGAAATATATCCAGCTGCCATGGCTTCAACAATCCCAAGTGCGAGACCCCCGACCACGGCACCCACGCCACTGCCAAGCCCTCCGATCGCCGCAGCGACGAAGCCTTTCAGGCCGAGAATGATTCCGATGTCATAAGAAGTGAAGGTAATCGGCGCAACGACAATACCCGCGACCGACCCCAGTAAGGCGGATACCATGAAGGCCAGCATCAACACCATCTGGGTGCGAATACCCACCAGGCGTGCCGCTTCCTTGTTCATGGAGGTAGCCAGAATCGCCTTGCCAATCAGAGTCTTGGTGAAGAACAGAACCAAAGCTACAACCATCACCGCTCCAATACCCAGAACCCAGAGGCTCTGGCTATTAAGCACCGCGCCAAACACCTGAATTGGCTGGTCCGTGCTGAAATTCTGCATCACATGATATTCCTTGCCCCAGACAACCTGGGCAATACCACGAATAAAGATGGAGGCACCAATAGTGATGATGATCAGGGTTACCACATCCGCCTGTTTTGCGGGCGCAATGGCCAGACGCTGAAGGGCAATCCCCAGCACCCCAGCCAGAATGATCGCCAGCACGACCGCAAACACCATGGGTACGCCCATGGCTGTCAGGGAAACTGTCGCCATGCCTCCGATCATCAGGAATTCGCCCTGGGCGAAGTTGATGACATGGCTGGCGTTGTAAATCAGGGTAAAACCGAGAGCTATCAGGGCGTAGGTCGCACCGATGGTAATCCCGGTGAACAGGTATTGTAAGAATTCTGCGAGCATAGCGGTGGTTCCGGTCGAACATCGGCTGGCGACTTACTTCGGTGAGCAGCCGCCAGCCGCGAGACAGGTGAAAGGGGTATCAGTCAATCAGTTTCCATTCGCCATTCTGGACTTCCAGAATGCGGAAGGAATCTGGGTCAAGGCCGTTGTGGTCATCCGGAGACATGTTGAATTCACCCGTCACCCCAACGTAACCCTTGATGTTTTCCAGTGCCTCCCGTACGGCTTCAGGATCGGTTGAGCCAGCCTCTTCAATGGCACGAACCGCCAGCATGAGGCCGTCATAAGCATAGGCACCGAAGGTTGAGACCTTGGAATCCCAGCGGGCTTCATACTCTGACTTGTAGTTCTGCACGACTGCTTTCTGGGGGTCGTCCTCCGGCAGGGAGTCAGGAACCAACAGTGGCGACGCCGGCAGGCGAAGACCTTCGGCCGAGGAGCCAGCCAGCTCCAGGAAGCCGTCAGAGGCCACGCCATGGGACTGATAGAATGGAAGATTCATTCCGAGCTGGGCGTAGTTCCGGGTCACAATGGCCGGGCCCTGGCCAAAACCAAAGTTCAGAACCGCCTCAACACCGTTTGTGTTACGGATATTGGTCAACTGGGCGGTCATGTCTGTATCAGATCCGCTGTAGGTGACATCCGCAAGTACTTCCATGCCCATTTTCTCTGCCACCTCCAGAGTCTGGGTGCGGCCGGAGCTGCCGAATCCATCGGTACCGGAAATCAAACCAATTTTGGTGATACCACGATCCTTCATGTCGCTCAGGATACGCTCGGCGGCCATACGGTCGGATTGTGGCGTCTTGAACACCCACTTTTTCACCGGGGTGGTGATAACCACGGCACCGGCCAGCGAGATGAATGGAACCTGAGCCTGTTCAATCAGCGGTACTGCCGCCATGGTGGCACCGGTGGTGCTGCCGCCAACAATAATATCAACCCGGTCGGAGCGGACCAGGCGGCTGGCGAAGTTACGGGCGGAAGAGGCATTGCCAACGTCGTCATAGTGGATCAGCTCCAACTGACGACCCAGAACACCGCCTTCTTCATTAATTTTTTCGACGTACATCTCGAGCGTCTTCAGCTCGGGATCGCCAAGGAAAGATGCCGGACCTGTGACAGACAGGAACGACCCGATCTTGATTGGTTCAGCTGCCTGGGCACTCATCATCATGAGACCGGCAGCAGCAACGGCTGCGCATTTTCCTGCGCGACGCATCATAGTTTTAAACATTGTTTTTGTTCTCCCGAATTGTGCAGGGCTTGAGTATGTTTTTGTCACTTCATCCTTGATTGCACCAATCCCTTCTCTTCGCTACCGGTAAATTCGATACCATTGACGAATATCAAACGAAGTTATTGTATCATAACTTCCATGTCAACCGATTTCCGGGCGTCCGGGCTATGCTAGTCAAGTAAAGCTGACGCAGGTACAACGCGCCAGCACACCGGTCGGAGAGACAAACCTTTACCTGACACGTAAGACCCGCATAATACGCGCAACATGTTTCATTGATTCTTATTTGCGAACCCAGGGCCATGACTGCAAAAAACCAGCTCGAACTGCTCGTCGAAAACTTCCAGAAGAAACGGCCACTTCGCGCCGGCTCTCTCATCATCACCATCTATGGCGATGCCATCGTTCCCCGCGGCGGCAATGTCTGGCTTGGCAGCCTGATGAAACTGGTAGAACCCATGGGCATCAGCCAGCGCCTGGTGCGCACCTCGGTGTATCGCCTGGTTCAGGAATCGTGGCTGCAAACCGAGAAGGTCGGGCGCTGCAGCTACTACAGCCTCACCGGGCCCGGACTGCGTCGATTCGAGCAGGCCTTTCAGCACGTTTACAATCTGGATACGGCGGAGTGGAACGGTAGCTGGTGCCTTGTCTACCTGAATCAGCTGGCTCCCGAACTGAGACAGAAAGTCAGGGAAGAGCTGAAGTGGCTCAGCTTTGGCAGTATGGCCCCGGGGCTTATGGAGCACCCGCGGTTTACCCGCAGTGAGCTGATGCCCATGCTGCAGGAATGGGGCGCGGTGGATGACACCATCGTGATGCAGACCATGCCCATGGAACAGAAGAGCCCGAAAGCACTTCGGCTGCAGGTTCGCGAAAGCTGGAATCTAGACGAACTCGGGGGGCGCTACCGGCGTTTTCTGAAACAGTTCCGTCCGCTGTGGCGGGAACTGCAGTCCGAAGACACCCTCAACCCGGAAGAATGCCTGTTGCTGCGGGTTCTGTTGATCCACGAGTATCGTAAAATTTTGCTTCGTGACCCTCTGCTCCCCGACGAACTGTTACCGGGGGACTGGGAAGGCCGTAGCGCCAAACAGCTCTGCCGCAACCTGTACCGTCAGATCTATGTGCGCGCCGAGCAGTGGCTGGATGAGACTCTGGAAAATGCTTCCGGCCCTCTGCCAGGGCCCGGTGAGAAGTTCTATAAACGCTTCGGGGGGCTGCGCGACGCGGGGACCCTGAACGAAACCCTGACGGAAATGGAATAAAGGCGTCCCGAATTCGATTATTCTGGCTGCTAGCTGCTATTGGGGGGTGGGGGAGCTCTAAGAAGCACCCTGCCCCCGCTGTTCCATTTTACGAGCCAGGTGCAGCATCACCACGCCAAGCGCCATCACAATCAGGGTAAGCCAGAGGCCGTTGGTGTAGTTACCTTCTACGTCGGCCAGATATCCCACCACGGCGGGCGCCAGCATCTGGGCGATGCCATAACTGAATGTAAGCCGGCTCATAGGTCGGGACGGATTCTCGGGAAAAACCCGCCCCACCATAGCCAGCATCATACTGACAATACCGATGAAACTGGCGCCATAAATCACGGCACTAAGCATCACACCGATCATGTCGGCGTTGAGGATCAGCATCATAATACTGACAGCGTTAAGGGTATAAGCCAGATAAAGCGCGAGCCATTGCCCCCACCGGCGCGAAAACACGTCCCACAGCCAGCACGCCGGTGTGGCGGCAAGGCCGACAACCAGCCAGATCAGCCAACCGTGACCACTGAGCTGCGGCATGGCTTCCGCGATAGCCACCAGGAAGGTGGCTGTAACCACATAGCCTACACCCGCGCAAAAATAGGCAAACTGCAAAATCCGGATGAAGCGGCTCCGGCCGTCCCCCGCCCCTTTACCCGCCGTTTGTGGCAGGGCGCAGGCACGGTAGTCCGGCATCCAGCGCCAGGCAGGAACCAGCAACACTAATGCCACCAGCCCGTAGATGACCCACTGGGCATCCCAGGTGAAGGCATCCTTGATCAGCTCAGCCACCACCGCCGTAAGGACAATCCCGAGCCCGATGCCAGAAAAGAACACACCCAGCTCGGATTTCTGATTGTGCTTGATCAGCCAACTCATCAGCAGACCGGCCCCCAGTAACATGCCTGCGGAAGTGCTGAGGCCGGAAATGAACCGCAGTATGAACCACAACCACACATTGGTGGTGTAGCCCATCAGAACCGTGGAAATCACTGCCACAACCAGCCCGAGCTGGTACAACCGCACTTTGAGCCCAAGATCGCTGATCCGGGTGATAAGCAGCGCGCCGGTAAGATAGCCAGCGTAATTCACCGTGGCCAGCATGCCCACTACGGAGGTGCTCAGACCAAGCGCGCCGACCATCTCGGGAATCATCGGCGTATAGGAGAACCGGGCAATACCCACCATGACTACAACGGCAATCACGCTGGCCACCAGCACTTTCATTGTTTCGACTGGTTTCACGGGGATTCCTTACTTCAAAGACAGGAGTGGACGTTGCTATTGCCGCTACCCAAATACCGTTACCGTTTGCCGGCTCAGAGCTACCAGCTCTCCGCGTGCAGTCCAGACCCCTGCATGAGTGTGGCCGTACCCTGCGCTTGCCTCGTCAATCGTAGCCTTGTACAGCAACCAGTCACCTGGCTCCAGAGGTGGCCGGGGATGGACGATATCAAGTGTCCAACTCAGGGAACTGGTTTTCACCCGCCCTTTTACGTATGGCAAAACAGCAGGCGGCCATGCATCAACGAGTGCGATAATGTGGGCATCTGAAAAGGTTTCCGGAGTCTTTCTGAACTGCATCCAGCCACCAAGCTCGCGGCCACCTTTGCCACTGAACGGCAGATTTCCAAAAGCCCAGCGCATTTCGATTTGCTGGATAAATTCCGGAGTCACCCCTTTGATATAATCCAATCCGTTACACTGGTCTACCGGTTTCGCTTCCGGTGCCGGCAAGGCTTCCACCTGCACGTCCGACTCCCTGTCGCCACCAAAACTGGCAAGAGCCACCAGCCTGGGCTCGCCACCCTGAACAATGCGCCCCAACACCTGGCTGACAGCTTTACCTTCACGCAGAAGTTCGGCCTCGACCGTCGCAGGCTCGTCCGGCGTTACCGGGCCCACAAAAGACACCTGCATGGACCGCATTGGTCGGCCAGGGGTAACAACGTTCGCCATCCGGTCAAACACAAGCGCCGCACTCACACCGCCAAACGAGGCTCGGCCCTGCGCCCACGAAGACGGAATGGTTACTTCGCCACCCTTTGCGGCCACTTCCAATAACTTTTCGAAATTCATCAGCTTGCCTTATTAGCATCCTATCCGACTCAATCCGGAGATTGCCGAATATCCGCCAGTAACGCAACTGTCGGCGCCGGCAAGCCGGCAACTACCTACAGCACCGCCGGCATTAGCCGTGTTAAAGACTCAAGAAACCAGTTATAATCCCCGCCACATCATGCATTGCATTGCAATGCTCTACCCTTCGAATTCCGAGTACTTTAATGTCTGACTTGTCTTTTGCCGAACTCGGCCTGGATCCAGCTGTCCTTGAAGCTGTTGCCGCCGTCGGCTATGAAAAACCTTCTCCCATACAGGCCCAGACCATTCCTGCGCTGTTGGCCGGTAAGCATCTGCTGGGCGTGGCCCAGACCGGCACCGGGAAGACCGCTGCCTTTGCGCTGCCATTGCTGAGCCGCATTGATGCCTCGCTTATGGAGCCCCAGATCCTGGTGCTGGCGCCCACACGGGAACTGGCCATCCAGGTGGCCGAAGCGTTTACCACCTACGCCAGCAAATTCCGTAACTTCCATGTACTGCCGATTTACGGCGGCCAGGATTTCTTCCCTCAGATCAAAGGCCTGCGCCGCGGCGCCCAGGTAATCGTGGGCACTCCGGGCCGTATGCTGGACCACCTGCGCAAGGGCACCCTGAAGCTGGACAGCCTCAAAGCCCTGGTGCTCGACGAAGCCGATGAAATGCTCCGCATGGGCTTCATTGATGACGTGGAAGCCATTCTGGCGAAAACTCCGGAAAACTGTCAGCGCGCCCTCTTCTCCGCGACCATGCCGCCGCAGATCAAGAAAGTCGCCCAGACCTATCTGCGCGATGCCACAGAAGTAAAAATCGAGAGCGAAACCCGCACGGTTGAGCGTATTTCGCAGTATGTGCTGCCCGTTTATGCCGAACGCAAACTGGACGCCCTGACGCGCATTCTGGAAGTAGAACCGCTGGATGCCGCCATTGTCTTTGTCCGCACCAAAGCGGAAACCACGCTGTTGGCGGAAAAGCTGTCAGCCCGCGGGCATGCGGTAGCGCCGCTGAACGGCGATCTGAACCAGCGCCAGCGCGAGCAGACGGTGGAAGACCTCAGGCGCGGCAAGAAAGATATCATCGTGGCAACGGACGTCGCCGCGCGCGGCCTGGACGTGCCACGTATTACCCATGTTATCAACTACGACGTGCCCTACGATACGGAAGCCTATATCCACCGGGTTGGCCGCACCGGCCGCGCGGGTCGCGAAGGCAAGGCGATTCTGCTGGTCACTCCCCGTGAGCGCAGCTGGTTGCGCACCCTGGAGCGCGCCACCAACTCGCCGATGAAATCCTATCAGCTGCCCTCGCCCGTTGAACTCAAGAAGATGCGTGAAGAGCAGTTTGAAACACAACTGCTGGGTTTTGCTGAAGATGGCAAGCTTGCCAAAGCGATGGCGCTGCTGGATGAGATTGCCGAGCGCAATGAAATGGACACCGCCATGGTAGCCGGCGCCCTGGCCTGCTGGCTGGAAGCGTCCCAGCCCGGCTCATTGCCGCTGGAGCAGCCAGAGGCCCTGCCGGAGATTTCAGCCACTGCACCCCCACGCAGGGATCGCAAAGGCGGCGGCGGTGGTCGTCCAGGTGGCAAGCCGGGTTACAAACCGGGCTTCAAGAAAGGCCCCAAGGGCCGCGGCGGCCCCGGCCCGAAGGGCAAGCCCCCGGGTAAAGGTGGCAAGCCCGCCGGAAAACGCCCGCCCCGTCAGGCCTGAGCCAGTCACTCAGGGCTGACTAAGGCGCTGATAGACGACGAAGCTGTAATCGTAAGGGTTATTATCGGACGCGGAGAAATCCTCCCGTCCGATTTCTTCCCATTCCCCCCAGTTCACTTCCGGAAAGAATGCGTCCCCCTCTACCTCTGCGTGCACCTGGGTAATGTAGATCCGGTCCACCATCGGCAGGGCTTCTGCGTAAATCTGCCCGCCACCGATAATCATTACTTCTTCCCCGCCTTCAATCTCCGCCTGAGCTTCGGCTTTGACCAGCGCTTCGTCTAACGACTTCGCAGCCACCGTTCCAGCAGGTGCTTCCCATTCCGGATTCCGTGAAATCACCACGTTCATCCGCCCGGGCAATGGCCGGCCAATAGAATCCCAGGTTTTCCGCCCCATGATAATGGGCTTACCCATAGTGGCCTGCTTGAAGTACTTCAGATCCCCTGGCAGATACCATGGCAACTTGTTGTTCCGGCCAATGACCCGGTTTTGGGACATGGCCACTATCAGGGCTTTCCTCATTGATTGCTTGTCCTCTTGCTTGAGAGCTGCCCGGATCCGGGGCCCTCGGGGTTTCGGGGGCTGCAAGAGGGCGGGAAGACGTGTCCAAAAAACGCCTCAAGGCATCCATGCGCGGCTTGAGCTCCGCCATCCATGGCTCCGCACATTTTTGGACACGTCTTCCCGCCCTCTCGCGATTCGACAATTCAGTCGGCTGATCCATGACTACTACGGGTAGAGCAATTGTTTAGCGTAAATCAAAACCGGCGACCCAAGCTGACCTAATCTTCCGGATAATCGATCTCTGATGTTCGGTCGCGGGGCAGCGGGTGGGGCTTTCAGGAAATGTGCGGAGCCAGGGATGGCGGAGCCCAAGCCGCACACGGACGTCTTGAGGCGTTTTCCTGAAAGCCCCACCCGCTGACCTGCAGCCCCCAAAACCATAGGGCCGGAAACCAGGCCAAAAGGTCAAACCGCAATAGGTGCCTTAATCCCAGGATAAGAGGCATACCCCTCAAACTCGAAATCCTCCAGCTCGTACTCAAAGATCGAGGAAGGCTTCCGTTTGATCACGAGTTGAGGCAACGCCCGCGGCTCCCGTTTCAGTTGTTCGAACACGATGTCGTCGGTCAGATGATTCTGGTACAGGTGGCAATCACCGAAAGTGTGAACGAACTCGCCAACGTCCAGATCGCACTGCTGGGCGATCATGTGGGTCAGCAGAGCGTAGGATGCGATGTTGAACGGTACGCCCAGAAACAGGTCGGCACTGCGCTGGTAAAGCTGGCAGGAGAGCTTGCCGTCGGAGACGTAGAACTGGAACAGGCAGTGGCACGGGGCCAGTGCCATTCGGCCCTGGCGGACATTGTCCTGGGGGCCGATGGATTCGTCAGGGAGTTCGGCCGGGTTCCAGGCGGAGACAATCAACCGGCGGGAGTTGGGCTTGTTACGGATCTGCTCGATCACGTCACTGATCTGGTCGACTGTGCTGCCGTCCGGGCATTGCCAGCTGCGCCACTGTTTGCCGTAGATAGGGCCCAGATCACCGTTCTCCAGGGCCCACTCGTTCCAGATGGAAACGTTGCGTTCTTTCAGCCAGGTGTTGTCGGTAGAGCCCTGCAGGAACCACAATAATTCCTGAATGATGCTGCGCAGGTGAACTTTCTTGGTGGTCACCAGAGGAAAGCCTTCCTGCAGGTTGAAGCGAATCTGGCGGCCAAACACGGACCGGGTGCCGACACCGGTGCGGTCGCCACGGTCCGTGCCGTTGTCCACCACGTCTTTCATCAGGTCGAGATAAGCTTTCATTCAGCGTTTCTCCGGTAAGCGAAAACAATCAGTCCGGCGCCCGCCAGTATCATCGGGAACGACAGAACCTGCCCCATGGTCAGCCAGTCGAAGGCCAGGTAGCCAAGCTGGGGGTCGGGCTGGCGTACGAATTCCACCAGGAAGCGGAAAATGCCGTAACACATCAGGAACAGGCCAGACACCGCCATACGGGGCCGGGGTTTTGAGGAAAACCACCACAGGATAATAAAGAATACCACCCCTTCCAGCGCGAACTGGTACAGCTGGGACGGGTGCCTTGCCAGCGCGTCGGGGGCCGTGCGGAAGACCATGCCCCAGGGCAGGTCCGTGGGCTTGCCCCAGAGTTCGCCATTGATGAAGTTGCCGATACGTCCGGCACCAAGGCCGACCGGCACCAGCGGCGCGACAAAATCCGCAATTTGCCAGAATGTGCGGTCCACTTTACGGCCAAACCACCACATGGCAAACATGACGCCCAAGAGGCCGCCGTGGAAGGACATTCCCCCCTCCCAGACTCGCAACAGCATTAATGGGTCGGAGGCAAAGGCCCCGAAGTTGTAGAAGATCACATAGCCAAAGCGTCCGCCAAGTATGACACCCAGAGCGATGTAGAAGAGCATGTCGCCCATCTGGGCTTCGTTAATGGGAGACCAGGGTTTGCGGGCACGGATACGCCCCAGCCACCAACCCACCAGAAATCCAACCAGATAGGTCAGGCCGTACCAATGCACTTTCAGCGGGCCGATGGAAATAGCCACCGGATCGATTTGTGGATGCTGGAGCATCAATAACCTCTCAGGTCATAACAGAAAACGGATACCCACCACGATCAGCACCATGGCGAAGATTTTTTTCAGTAACGCGGCGTCCAGGCGGTGTGCCAGGTTGGCACCTACCCGGGCGAACAATACGCTGGTGAGGACAATCCCCAGAAACGCCGGCAGGTAGATGAATCCCACACTGAGATCCGGCAACTGCGGGTTTTGCCAGCCGGTGCCGATGTTCGTCAGCGCGCCCGCCACGGCAATGGGCAAGCCACAGGCGGCGGAGGTGCCCACCGCCTGCTGCATGCGGACGTTACACCAGCTCAGAAAAGGCACCGTCAGCGTACCGCCGCCTATACCAAAGATCGCAGAGGCCCAGCCAATTCCTGCGCCAGCACCGCCCAGGCCGGCCGGCCCGGGCACGTCGCGGCCGGGTTTCGGATTGACCTGCAGCAGCATTTTCAGCGCCACCAGAATGACAAACACACCGATGATCAGTTCCAGGGCATCGCCACTGAGCATGGACGCGGTCCAGGCGCCAACCATGGCACCTATCACGATACCGGCGGTCATTGGCCGGAAAATCTCCCAGCGAATCGCCTGATGGAGGTGATGCGAGCGAATGGAGCTCATCGATGTGAAAACGATGGTCGCCAGAGAGGTTCCCACAGCCAGGTGCGCGGTAATTTCAGTACTGATTCCCTGCAAACCAAAACTGAAGATCAGAACCGGCACGATCACCAGCCCGCCACCAATACCGAAAAGGCCCGCCATGGTGCCCGCCAGGGCGCCCAGCGCCAGATAAAGACCAATTACCGCAATCAGGGTCATACTCAACCACACGCAGAGAACAAAACAGGCTGGTATGATACACACCGACGCACCTTTGTTCACTCGCGACGGATGAGCCCACCCATGTGCCTGATTGTTTTTTCTCTGCGCCAGCATTCCGATTTCCCACTGGTGGTGGCCGCAAATCGTGATGAGTTCTTTCGCCGCCCTACCGCGTCCATGGACTGGTGGACCAGCGAAACCGCCGGGAGAGAGATTCTTGCGGGTCGCGACCTGCTGTCCGGCGGCACCTGGCTTGCCGTTGACACCGATGGCAAGGTTTCGGCAGTGACCAATGTACGGGAAGGCTCGCAAGCTCCCGGCACTAACTCCCGCGGGGAGCTTCCATTATTGGCTCTTGCCCAGGAGAGTGACGCTCTGGAATCCCGGCTCCAGCAACAGAAGAGCCGATACTCCGGATTCAACCTGGTTAACCTGAATACCCAACATGGCTGGTATTTCAGTAATCGGGACGCCCACCCTGGCCGCCATGTTCACCGTGGTACCTATGGGCTCAGCAATCATCTGCTGCAAACGCCCTGGCCCAAGCTGCTCCGGCTCAGGAACTCGGTTTCAGGGCTACTTGAGAAAGCCAGCTCCGCCACCACGGAAGAACTCCATCAAAACCTGATAACCCAGCTTCAGGACACGACGCCCGCTCCTGACCATCTATTGCCAGACACCGGAGTAGACCGGGAGACGGAGCGTTTTCTCTCTTCCCCTTTCATTATTGGCAGTGATTACGGTACCCGTGCCACTACAGTTGTAACCGTAAGTGCCTCCGGGGAGATTCGCGTGACCGAGCAGGTTTGGGGGCCGAAGGGCAAAAAGGAGGATGCCAGAGCATTCTGCTGGCAGCGGCTGGCCTGAAGCTTTGATATAATCCGCGAAATTCCGCGAAGCAACCGGAGGCCCTGTATGGCCGGTGAGAAAAGCACAGCGTCTATTGCCGACTTTGAGAAGTCCCTGGATGAGCTGGAAAAACTGGTCCGTGACCTGGAACAGGGAGAACTGTCCCTGGAGCAGTCGCTGACAGCATTCGAGCGGGGGGTAAAGCTCACACGCGAGTGTCAGCAGGCGCTCAAGACAGCGGAACAGCGCGTGGAACAGCTGGTGGAAAACAGCGACGGCACCCTGGAAACAAGACCTTTCACCCCGGACGAACCTGCCTGATGCCAGCACCGAATACCCGTCTGACAACATTTCTGGAAGGTTGCCGCAAGCGAATCGACACAGAACTGGAGCGCCAGCTATCAGTCACCGGCGATGGTTCCGATCGCCTGCAGCAGGCCATGAGGTACAGCGTCCTCGGCGGCGGTAAACGTATTCGCCCCGCCCTGTGCATGGCAGCAGCTTCAGCACTGGGTCAGCCGCAGGAAAACGCGATTGTGCCGGCCTGCACCCTGGAACTGGTACATGCCTATTCGCTGATTCACGATGACCTGCCTGCCATGGACGACGACGAATTACGGCGGGGTCGCGCCACAACTCATATCGCCTTTGACGAGGCCACGGCGATTCTCGCCGGTGATGCCCTCCAGACCCTGGCATTCGGTTGGCTGGCGGAAGCCCCGGGGCTGAACGACCAGGTCCGCCTGGCGATGATAAGGGAGCTGGCCTGTGCCAGCGGGCATCTCGGTATGGTGGGCGGCCAGGCCATAGATCTGGAGTCGGTCGGCAAAAGCCTGACAATCGGTGAGCTGGAGAAGATGCACCGCCACAAAACCGGGGCCCTGATTGCTGCCAGTGTGCGGATGGGTGCTCTGACCGCCCCCGATGTCAGTGAAGATCAACTGGCAGCCCTTACCGTTTATTCACAAACCCTGGGGCTTGCCTTCCAGGTACAGGATGATCTGCTGGATATTGAGGGGGATACCACCGTTATCGGAAAACCCCAGGGGTCGGACCTGGCACGCGCCAAGCCCACCTACCCCTCGCTGCTCGGCACCACGGGCGCCAGGGACTACCTGTCCCAGCTGCTGGACTCGGCACTGTCTAGCCTGGAGGGCTTTGGCAAGGAAGGCGACATACTCCGGGACATGGCCGGCTATGTGGTTGCCCGCACCCATTGAACCATCACGGCGCTGGCGTGCACACTGGTAGTCAGGATGAAGGGCTGGTGGAGCCTGTCTGGCCCAATCAGTATGAAACCGGGTTCCTTCATCCCCTATAATAGAACCCATAATTTGAACCACCCGGAAAAGACCCGAGCAGATGCAGGATACATATACTTTCAAGGAAATCCCGTCAAAACGGCCCAACACGCCGCTTCTGGACAGGATTGATGCTCCCGCACAGCTGCGTGAGCTGGCAGACGACCAGCTCACTCAACTGGCAAGGGAACTGCGCGCGTTCCTGCTGTGGTCCGTAGGACAAACCGGAGGGCACTTTGGTGCCGGCCTCGGGGTTCTTGAACTGACCGTTGCCCTGCATTATGTGTTCAACACTCCCGAAGACCGCCTGGTATGGGATGTAGGGCATCAGGCCTACCCCCACAAGATCCTCACCGGTCGGCGTGAGCGCATGAACAGCATTCGCCGCAAGGATGGGCTGGCGGGTTTCCCGAAACGGGCCGAGAGCGAATACGACACTTTTGGCGTGGGACATTCCAGCACCTCTATCAGTGCTGCCCTGGGCATGGCCATCGCCTCTCGCATGCAGGGGACGGGCCGCAAGAGCATCGCCGTGATCGGCGATGGCGCCATGACTGCAGGAATGGCCTTTGAGGCACTCAATCACGCCGGCCACCTGCACGCCGATATGCTGGTGATCCTCAACGACAACGACATGTCCATTTCCCGCAATGTCGGAGGGCTGTCGAACTACTTTGCCAAGTTACTGGCGAGCCGAACCTACAACCAGGTACGCGACAGCAGCAAGCGGGTGCTACAGGGCACGCCCCACCTGATGGCACTCGCCCGCAAGACCGAGGAACACTTCAAGGGCATGATTGCTCCAGGCACCCTGTTCGAGGAGCTCGGCTTCAACTATATCGGCCCCATCGACGGCCACGACCTGCCCCTGCTGGTGGAAACGCTGGAGAATATCCGCGAGCTGGACGGGCCTCAGTTCCTTCACGTAGTAACAACCAAAGGCAAGGGTTTTGCGCCGGCTGAAGCCGACCCCATTGGTTACCATGCCATCAACAAGATCGAGCCGGTGCCACCCACCAAGCCGGAGCCGGTGACTCCCAAACCATCCAGGCCGAAGTATGCCAATATCTTTGGCCAGTGGCTGTGTGACGCCGCTGAAGCCGATGAACGCATTGTTGGCATCACCCCCGCCATGTGTGAAGGCTCCGATCTGCTGGCATTTTCCCAACGCTTCCCGGACCGGTATTTTGACGTCGCCATTGCCGAGCAGCACTCAGTTACCCTGGCCGCCGGGCTCGCCTGTGACGGCGCCAAGCCAGTGGTTGCCATCTACTCCACGTTCCTGCAACGCGCCTATGACCAGTTGATTCACGACGTGGCCATACAGAATCTGGATGTACTGTTTGCCATTGATCGCGCAGGCCTGGTGGGAGAGGACGGCCCCACCCATGCCGGTGCTTTCGATATCAGCTACCTGCGCTGCATCCCCAACATGATTGTGATGACACCGTCTGACGAAAATGAAACCCGACAGCTACTGCATACGGGAATGCTGTTCGAAGGGCCTGCAGCGGTTCGCTATCCCCGGGGGACCGGGCCTGGCACCGAGATTATCCGGGAGCTCGCATCCTTGCCCATCGGCAAGGGGCGGCTGATAAAGGAAGGCACAGACATTGCCATCCTGAACTTTGGCACCCTGCTCACGCCGGCACTGGAAGCGGCCGAAGCACTCGGCGCAACGGTGGCCGACATGCGTTTTGTTAAACCGCTGGATGAAGAATTGGTTCTGTCACTGGCGGAACGGCACGAACTGTTGGTCACTGTCGAGGAAAATGCAATTGCTGGTGGCGCCGGCAGCGCGGTGACAGAGTTCCTGAACAGCCACGATGTCAGCCAGCCGGTACTGCAGATCGGGCTACCGGATACCTTCATCGACCACGGCAAACATGGTGAACTGCTGTCTTCCTGTGGCCTGGACGCCGAAGGGATCAAGAAAGCTATCGAAGGCCGCCGGGAGCGAATGAGATACAGTCAGTCGCTCAAGGCAGTGAAGTAAGCAGTCAGCTAGCGGTAATCAGACGGTCGGATCGTCATCCTGATGGGTCTCGAACCAGTGTCCGAGTTTACTCTGCTTGGTATTCAGGTAATGCTCGTTGTGGGGGTTGCGCCCCACATGCAGCGGCACCCGTTCCGCGATTTCGATACCCAGGTCCGTCAGCGCGTCTACCTTGCGGGGATTGTTGGTCATCAGCCTGAGGCTGCTGATGCCCAGATGCTCAAGCATATCCCGGCACATGCTGTAATCCCGCAAGTCAGCGGCAAACCCAAGCTGTTCGTTGGCTTCCACCGTGTCCGCGCCCTGATCCTGCAGATTATAGGCACGGATCTTGTTCAACAGGCCGATACCCCGGCCCTCCTGACGTAAGTACATCAGGATGCCACGACCTTCACGGGCAATGCTGCGCAGCGCTTCTTCAAGCTGGTAACCACAATCACAACGCATGCTGTAGAGCGCGTCACCAGTCAGGCATTCGGAGTGAGTGCGCGCCAGCATCGGCTCGGGGCTGTCAAGATCACCCAGCGTAAGCGCCACATGTTCCTTCCCGGTGTCCGGTTCCTCGAAACCGTGCATGTCGAAAACGCCGAAAGGGGTAGGCAACCGGCATGTCTGGATGTAACGAACGGCCACAGTGCTTCCTCGTGGTTCAGTCAATCGGGCCGCGCATTCTATCACGTGGCCACCTTCCTGGCGTAGTCTCTGCACGGTCATTCCTCCGGAATCGCTGGTGTATACAGCACTTACGTACCGGAGCCTGAAGCGGACCAATGGCCACTGCGGCCGCCTTTCTTCTCCAACAGGCGGATGTTATCCACCACCATACCGCGGTCAACCGCTTTACACATATCGTAGAGAGTCAGTGCGGCAACGCTGGCTGCTGTGAGAGCCTCCATCTCAACCCCGGTTTGCCCCGAGAGTTTACACAAGGTGGCAATATGGACCGACGCACCATCTTCACCCGGCGTCAGCTCAACTTTCACCGAGGTCAGGTTCAGCGCGTGGCACAAAGGGATCAGGTCGTGGGTTTTCTTGGCCGCCATAATGCCGGCTACCCGGGCCACTGCCAACACGTCACCCTTGGGGTGCTGCCCTTCTACGATCATTGCAAGGGTTTCAGGCGCCATCCTGATCAGGGCTTCGGCCCTGGCCTCTCGTTCGGTCACCGCCTTGGACGTCACATCTACCATCCGTGCGGCGCCTTTTTCATCAAGATGCGTCAGTTTGCTCACAATCTCTCCAGGGAATCATCGGGTGGGTGTTATCGTGACTATCATACCAGAGGCAACAGGCTCTGCAGCCTGATCAATATCAGACGCCTGACCACCAGAAGCTGATGCCGGCAACACCCTGCGCACCAGCACCGCGAGCCTCAGCCATATCGGCCAGAGAGAGCCCGCCCAGGGCGTAAACGGGAACCGTTGCGGCAGCGACCAGTTCGCGGAAACGGCGCCAGCCAATACCGGGCACTCCCGGATGGGAGGGCGTGGGTTTCACCGGACCAAGAGTAACGAAGTCTGCCCCTAACCGGATGGCATGGGCGATTTCTTTTTCATCGTGACAGGAGACCGCCAGCAGGTAACTCTCCGGAACAGGACGGGCGGAAAGCTGTCGAGCCACACGCCAGGGAAGATGAACTCCGCCAGCCCGCGGAAACTGTTCGACCAGGGACGGAGAACCGTGCAACATCAGCATGAAACCGCCGGCCTGGCAGAGCTCCAGAGCCCTATCGGCGAGCAGGGCGTATGCGTCCTCGCTCAACTCTGGCGCCCGGAGCAGACAAAGCTCTGTACCACTCTTTCCTCCGCTTTCCTGCAACCTTTTGAGAAAGGTATCCTCGTTATCCGCAGCGCCAGTGATGGCATAGTGTCGGGGCAGCTGTAGCGCGCGGATAATCGGCCGGTTCGCGGCCGGGAAGTCAGCATCAGCCAACTCACGGACATCGAGCCAGCGAATCTCCTGACCTTCACAACCTTCTGCATTGCCCTCAGCGGATGATGTCAACCAGACGTCAAGAAACACCTGCTTGTCACCGTAGTCGTGGCGAACTTCAATAAGGGGCTCCAGGGAGCCCGGGGCAATTCGCAACCCTGTCTCTTCCCGGATTTCCCTCACCAGCGCCTGCTGAACACTTTCACCGGCCTCCACCTTTCCGCCGGGAAATTCCAGCAACCCGCCCTGGTGAACATGATCCGGACGCCGAGCGATCAGCACTTTGCCGTTACGGAATATGGCTCCCACCGCAACGTGTATTTCCCGCACAGCCGTCATGGTCAGGTACGGTACTCAGCATTGATGGTGACATAGTCGTGGGAAAAGTCGCAGGTCCAGACCCGCTCCATGACATCACCACGTTTGAGGTCGATATGAATGGTAATTTCCTCGCCATCCATCACTGCCTTCCCCCTGGATTCGCTGTAGTCTTCTGCACGACCACCGTTGCGCACCAGGCAGACCTCCCCCAACCATATTTCCAGCGCGCTGAGGTCCAACTCCTCCACGCCAGCACGGCCTACAGCCGCCAGGATTCGCCCCCAGTTGGGGTCGGAAGCGAACAGGGCAGTCTTGACCAGGGGTGAGTGAGCGACGGTGTAGGCGACGTCCAGGGCCTCCTGGACGGAACCTGCCCGGCTCACCTCAATGGTTACAAACTTGGTGGCCCCCTCTCCGTCCCGGACAATGGCGTGGGCCAGCTCAAGGAAAACTTCTTTCAGCGCCGCCGTGAGTTCCGGAAGGCCGGGACTGCCAGCGGTGATCTCCGGCCCGCCGTACTGGCCACTGGCGATCAGCATGCAGGCATCGTTGGTGGAGGTGTCGCCGTCAATGGTTATGCGGTTGAAGGAGTTCTCCCCCAGCTCCGAGGCCAAGGATGACAATACGTCCGGGGCAATCTTTGCATCTGTTGCAATAAACCCGAGCATGGTCGCCATGTTGGGCCGGATCATCCCTGCCCCCTTGCTGATACCGGAAATGGACACCTTGTGGCCATCCAGCTCAATCTGGCGGGTGGCGCCCTTGGGCCGGGTGTCTGTGGTCATGATCCCGGAGGCGGCTTCCGCCCAGTGTGATTCGGAAACGTCCTTCAACGCCTGCGGCAGGGCAGCAATGATTTTATCCACCGGCAGTGGCTCACCAATAACGCCTGTTGAGAACGGCAATACTGCCCCGGGCGCCACGCCGGCCCGCTCTGCCAGCGCCTGGCAACAGGCCTGTGCGTCCTTCATGCCCTGCTCCCCGGTACCGGCATTGGCATTGCCGGTGTTGATCAACAGGTAACGGGGGGCGTCACTGGTGAGGTGGCGACGGGTAATATGGACCGGCGCTGCGCAGAACTGGTTACGGGTAAAGATACCCGCCACACGGCTGCCCGGAGCCAGCTCAATAACCACCAGATCCTTTTTGCCCGGCTTTTTGATGCCGGCGCTACCGATGCCCAGCCGGACGCCGGCAACCGGAAAAAATGTCGGCAAGGTGCCTGGACCAACTGCCATCTTCGTTCTCCTTCCATCAACAGCTACCAAACGAAAAACCCGCAGCCTGACTGGGTCAGGGTGCGGGTCGTTATTCTACTGGTCAGTACCGGGCTTCAGCTGACCTTTCCGCAACACTGCTTATACTTCTTGCCGGACCCGCAGGGGCAAGGCTCGTTGCGACCAACTTTCTTTTCCTGTCGCACAAAGGTTTCGGGCGTACCCTGGGGTTGCGCGCCGGAAGCACCGGCGTTGTCGTCCTGCTTCTGGCCAGTGACGCTGGTTTCGTCATGGCGCAGACGAGCCTGGGCAAGTTCACGCTCCAGCTCTTCCTTGCGGCGACGCTCCACCTCTTCCATCTCTTCGCGACTCTGAACGCGAACGTGGGAAAGAACCCGCACCACATCGCGCTTCATGGTCTCCAGCATGCTTTCAAACAGGTTGAAGGCCTCACGCTTGTATTCCTGCTTCGGGTTCTTCTGGGCATAACCGCGCAGATGAATACCACGGCGAAGATGATCCATATTCGACAGGTGTTCTTTCCACAGGGTATCGAGCACCTGCAGGAAGACCTGCTTCTCGAACTTGCGCATGGGCTCGGAACCGGCAATCTCTTCCTTGGCCTCGTAGGCTGCGACAACTTCGTCCAGAATCCGCTGCCTTAGATTTTCCTCGAACAGCTTGCTGTCTTCATCCAGCCACTTTTGAACGGGCAGGCTAATGGCCAGCTCCGACTGCAACTGGCTTTCAAGGCCAGGCACATCCCACTGCTCGGGCATACTCTGTGGCGGGATGAACTCGCTGATCAACGAATCCACCACATCCTCGCGGATAGTCCTGACCATGTCAGAAATATCTTCCGAGGACATCACTTCATTACGCTGGTCGTAGATCACCGTACGCTGGTCATTGGCAACGTCATCGTATTCCAGCAGGGTTTTCCGCATATCAAAGTTGCGGCCTTCCACCTTGCGCTGGGACTTCTCGATCGCGTTGGTGACCATACGGTGTTCAATGGCTTCACCCTTTTTCATGCCCATGGCCTGCATCAGACTCTTCACCCGGTCAGGAGCAAAGATCCGCATGAGGTTGTCTTCCAGGGACAGGAAGAAGCGTGATGAGCCGGGATCGCCCTGACGACCGGCACGGCCACGGAGCTGGTTGTCGATACGACGGGATTCGTGGCGTTCAGTACCAATGATGTGCAGACCACCGGCCTCCAGTACCTGGTTGTGCCGCTCAGTCCACTCCGCTTTGATCCGGGCAACTTCCTCTTCAGAGGGGTTGTCCAGACCCGCAACCTCGAATTCCCAGTTACCGCCCAGCACGATGTCGGTACCACGGCCCGCCATGTTGGTGGCAATAGTAACCGCCCCCGGGCGACCGGCCTGGGCAATGATCTGGGCTTCGCTTTCGTGTTGCTTGGCGTTCAGGATCTTATGATCAATCCGCGCTTTCTTGAGAAGCATGGACAAAAGCTCGGACGCTTCGATAGAGGCCGTGCCTACCAGAATGGGCCGCCCTTCTGTCGTTACGTCTTTGATCTCGTCAATGATAGCGTGGAATTTTTCTTCCTGGGTCAGATAGATCAGGTCGTTATAGTCGATCCGCTGAATCGGTTTGTTGGGAGGAATAACCACAACGTCCAGACCGTAAATCTGGCGGAACTCGAAGGCTTCCGTATCGGCCGTACCGGTCATGCCCGCGAGCTTTTCGTAAAGACGGAAATAGTTCTGGAAAGTGGTGGACGCCAGGGTCTGGCTTTCCGCCTGGATACGAACACCTTCTTTGGCCTCAATCGCCTGGTGCAGGCCTTCACTCCAGCGGCGGCCCGGCATGGTGCGGCCGGTATGCTCATCTACGATGACAACCTGGTCACCCTGAACGATATAGTCCACGTCTTTCTGGAACAGGTGGTGTGCTCTGAGGGCGGAGTGAATATGGTGCAACAGGCTGAGGTTGGCTGCGGAATAAAGGCTCTCGCCTTCTTTCAGCAGGCCCCTCTCCAGCAACAGCTCTTCCACTCGCTCATGGCCACTCTCGGTCAGTTCGACCTGACGGGATTTCTCATCGATGGTGAAGTCACCGCTGGGCTCGGCCTCTTCCTCGCTGACTTCGCCCTGCTCAAGTCTTGGCACCAGTTCGTTGATGGCCTGGTAGAGTTTGGAACTGTCTTCGGCGGCGCCGGAGATAATCAGCGGAGTACGGGCCTCGTCAATCAGGATGGAGTCCACCTCATCCACAATGGCGAAGTGCAATCCGCGCTGCACCTTGTCTTCAGTGCTGAACGCCATGTTGTCCCGCAGGTAATCGAAACCGAACTCGTTGTTGGTACCGTAGGTAATGTCAGCCTGATACGCGGCCCGCTTCTCTTCCTGGGGCTGACCGGCCACAACGACGCCCACCTGAAGGCCAAGAAAACGGTACAGCTTGCCCATCCATTCGGCGTCGCGGCGGGCCAGATAATCGTTTACCGTAACCAGATGAACGCCTTTTCCGGTCAGGGCATTGAGGTAAACCGCCAGCGTGGCCACAAGGGTTTTACCCTCACCGGTTTTCATCTCTGAAATCCGGCCTTCGTGCAGTGTGATACCGCCGACCATCTGTACGTCGTAGTGACGCATGCCCATCACCCGCCGGCTGGCTTCCCTCGCGGTAGCAAAGGCCTCCGGAAGCAAAGCGTCAAGGCTTTCGCCCTCTTCATAACGGCGACGGAATTCGGCAGTCTTTCCCTGCAACTCGGTGTCCGACAAATTGCCATACTGCTCTTCAAGTTCATTAATGCGCGAGACAGTTTTGCGCATTCGCTTGATTTCTCTGGCGTTCTTACTGCCGAACATCTTGGTTGCAAGCTTTGTGAACATAGACCACTGCTTCTTTGATTAAACGGAGGAAGCCGGCATTCTAACCTTATTTCGCAGCAGTACAAAAGTCAGGCCTCACAGAAGCCTGTCACAACGCTGAAAAGATTGAATAAAGAGTGCCAGGCCGGGGCAACAGGAAGGAGTCTGGCTCCGCTTGGGAGGCCAGACAGACCGCTTAGCGGCTGGCCCTTTTGATATAGGTTTCCGGGTTCTCGGACTTGCCGTTACGAATTACTTCAAAATGCACATGGGGGCCTGTAGAACGGCCGGTGCTGCCCATCAGTGCCAACACCTGGCCTTTCTGCACCACGTCCCCGACCTTGACCTTGATCGTCTTGGCATGGGCGTAACGGGTCAGCAGACCATCCCCGTGATCCACTTCCACAAGATTGCCATAACCGTAGCGCTCATCAGCATAGGTGACCACACCTCCGGCAACGGAGATGATATCACTGCCTTCCTTGCCCGCCAGATCAACACCGGCGTGCCACGTACGTTTTCCGGTGAAGGGGTCTGAACGATAGCCATACTTGGACGACAACCAGCCCCAGGTGATCGGGCGGCCTTGCACATAAAGTTCTTTTTCAAGCTTCTGGCGGGAAGTGACCATGTCCAGCATACGCAGTTGCTGTTCGCGATCTTCAATACGCTTTGCCAACTGATCAATCATGCCGGTGAGCTCGGGAGCGGTATAGGAATCTCCGTCCAGACTGTCTTCGGGACCACCTACCGCAGCCGGCTGATCAAAATCGAATTCGTCGCTGGCCACAAGGCCGGATTCCACAAAACGCTGACCGAGCGCATCCAGGCGAAGCAGACGCCCCTGCATCTCACCCAGCCGAAGTGTCAGTGCATCCACCTGCTGCTGGACATTCTGCTCGATTTGCGCGAGCTCGACTTTCTGCTCACTCAGTTTAGACCGCCACTCGGCCACCAGTTCCGACTCTGCAGGTTTAACCGCCTCGACCTGTTGCAGGGCGACCTGATAACCAGACCAGCCTGCCAGTGCGAGCAGCAGAGTTACGGTAAAGACCAGACCGACTGCAACCGGAGCGTTTACAGAAACCGCACGGGACTTCCCATGGCGTTTGCCAACGAGGATAATGTTCATATCGTTTTCTGGTTTCATGGGGACGCAACCCGATCCTGTAGTGTTGCATCCTGAGTGTTCTGACTGGGCCTGCCGTGGCATCCTTTGCCAGATTGCGGAGTTCCTCTCCGGATACTCAATCCTGGGCAGCATAGACCACGCTTGACAACGCCCTTGCCATCCACTGCAACGACTACAATTATTAAAATGGCAGTCACCCGTGGACATACACGCGCCAAGCAATGTAAAACGAGTGTAATACAGGCTCTGCCTATTAACCGTGCCGAAGTGTAACCAATCGTTACCGTTGTCGTCGAGAACTACTGATTGCCATGAAAAAGAAAACCGACCTCGAATTGACTCCGGACAGTTTCTCCAGGGCTTCAACCCTGCGGGAGCTGATGGCCAAGGCTCAGCATCACGCCAGGGCTGAACAGTTGGTTGTCGCTGCACTGCCGGAGAGTCTTGCCAAAGGTACCCGGTTTGTCAGCTGCAAGGAGGGTGAACTGGTGTTGTCGGCGGCGGCAGCCACCACCGCCAGCCAGATCCGTTTTCGCCAGCACGAAATAATGGAAGAGTTGCGCAAGCAGGAGCTTTTCCGCTTTGTCTGGAAACTGAAGGTGAAAGTAGCGCCGCCACGATTCAGTGAGCGGCCAAAAGTGAAAATGACACCCCTGAGTAGCGAAAATGCCCGGCTCCTCAAAGAGGAAGCCGGGCACACGAAGGACAAACAATTACGCGAGGTTCTCGAAAAACTCGCAAGCCACGTCCGGGATTAAGGCGTCCTGCCTTAGCCCGCCGCCAGCACAGGTTTCATATAGGAAATGGGGGCAGCGGCCTCATCGTCAAAGGTCACCACTTCCCACGCGTCCTCTTCTGCCCTGAGCTTGCGCAACAGCTTGTTATTCAGATCGTGGCCGGATTTGATACCACGGAACTCGCCAATCAGGCTATTGCCCAACTGGTAGAGGTCACCAATGGCATCCAGCAGCTTGTGCTTGACGAATTCATCGTCGTAACGCAGCCCGTCTTCGTTGAGGATCTTGTAATCATCAACGACGATCGCGTTATCCACACTTCCGCCAAGTGCCAGGTTCATCGCCCGCAGCTTCTCGATGTCACGCATGAACCCGAAAGTCCGTGCGCGACTGACTTCCTTCACGAACGACGTGCTGGAAAAGTCAACGGTCGCGGTCTGGGCGCGCCCCTTGAATACGGGGTGATCAAAGTCGATGC
Organism: Marinobacter denitrificans; assembly: GCF_008795955.1. Classification (GTDB taxonomy): domain Bacteria; phylum Pseudomonadota; class Gammaproteobacteria; order Pseudomonadales; family Oleiphilaceae; genus Marinobacter; species Marinobacter denitrificans. The sequence goes on along the minus strand of NZ_VMHN01000003.1, from coordinate 33,206 downwards.
CAAAGCTGACCTTGAAGCCTTCAAATGGCAGCAGGGTCGCTTTTTTGTCACCTTCTTCAACCGTTACTTCACGCTTGATGCGGATAAATCGCTTGGCTGCGTCCTGCTCGGCAATGCCGGCAGACTGCAGAAGAAACACAAAAGGTCCGGCCGAGCCGTCCATAATGGGCACTTCTGCCGCGCTGAGTTCGACGAAGCAGTTATCAATCCCGAGACCAGCCATGGCTGACAACAAATGCTCTACTGTTGCAACCCGGACACCGTCTTTCAGCAGTGTCGTGGAAAGCATGGTCTCACCCACGTTTTCCGCACAGGCCCGAATTTCGACCACAGGGTCAAGATCGGTACGGCGGAATACGATGCCCGAGTCCGCTGGGGCCGGCTTCAGGGTCAGGTAAACCTTTTCACCTGAGTGAAGTCCGACGCCGGTGGCGCGGATGGTGTTTTTGAGTGTCCGTTGTCTGATCATCGGTACATATTTCCGTCACATAAATGCGATATTGTCAGGGCAAAAATCTGCCCGGAGAATACCAGAAAGTAAAACTGAATACCATTTAACCAATCGTACCTATTGTAGCTCTTTGTAACTACTCGACTGGCTTCCTGGCCCGCGGCCAGACTGATAGACAGCACACGTCATTCAGCGAAAATGGTTCCACTTCTGAACGCTTTTGCAACAGATTATCAGTCAGCCTGACGGCGAAGGAATGCGGGAATATCGAGATAGTCGACCCCCTGCTCTTCGCGGTCTTTGCTGTGATCAATCGCCACGTTGCCATGGGCCACTGCCCTGCGACGCAACACGGCCGGACGATCAAGCTGATTGTAATCGGTTGTGCCATCAAGGCTGCGGGTGTTATCCACTACCTTGGTGGGCTTTTCACGATCACCACCCAGGCCGGTTGCCACCACCGTTACCTTGAGTTCGTCGGTCATATCCGGATCGATCACTGTACCCACCACAACAGTGGCAGAATCGGATGCGAATTCACGAACAATATCGCCAACCTCGGAAAACTCGCCCAGGTTGAGGTCCATACCGGCGGTGATGTTGACCAGAATACCCTTCGCGCCCTGGAGATTGATATCTTCCAGCAACGGGCTGCGTACTGCGGCTTCGGCGGCTTCGCGGGCCCGGTTCTCGCCGGTGGCACGCGCGGTACCCATCATTGCATTGCCCATTTCCGACATGACAGTCTTTACGTCGGCAAAGTCGACGTTGATCATTCCGTTACGGGTAATCAGGTCTGCAATACCCTGAACTGCTCCCAGCAGCACGTCGTTGGCTGACGCAAAAGCGTCCAGCAGGCTGGTTTTCTTACCCATCACCGCCAGCAATTTTTCGTTGGGGATGGTGATCAGGGAATCAACAGTTTCTTCCAGTTCCTTCAGGCCGGCATCAGCAACGCTCATGCGCTTGCCGCCCTCGAACATGAACGGCTTGGTCACCACGGCCACGGTCAGGATGCCCAGTTCGCGGGCCACTTCCGCCACCACGGGGGCAGCACCGGTGCCGGTTCCGCCGCCCATACCGGCGGTAATGAACACCATGTCGGCGCCTTTCAGTGCCTCGGCAATGCGGTCACGGTCTTCCAGAGCCGATTGGCGCCCCACTTCCGGATTTGCTCCTGCACCCAGGCCCTTGGTGATGTTGCCACCAAGCTGGATGACCTGACGTGCATCCAGGTCCGTCAGGGCCTGGGCATCGGTATTGGCGCAGATGAACTCCACACCTTCAATATCACTGTTGAGCATGTGGCGCACGGCATTGCCGCCACCACCGCCAACACCCACTACTTTAATGACAGCGTTTTGCTGGACATTATCGACGAGTTCAAACATTCCCCTACTCCTTCGTGCTGTTTATCAGCCTTTTCCAGACTGATTTTTCGAGATTATGATTTTCGAGATACCTTCGTGTACGTCTTCTCCCGGCTACCGTCAGAAATGACCGGTAAACCAGGCTTTCATGCGCTCAAACAGCGTGGGTGCGTCTTCACCCTTAAGCGCAGGCGTCCGCCCCAGATCCATCTGGCGGAAGCCATGGATCAGCAACCCAACGCCAGTGGCGTAGATCGGGTTGTTGACCACCTCCGTCATGCCGGAGACCGCCTGCGGACAGGCCAGCCTTACCGGCATGTGGAAGATCTCCTCGGCCAGTTCCACCACACCTTCCATGGTGGAGGAACCGCCGGTAATCACGATGCCGGCCGGGATCAGGTCTTCAAATCCGGAACGGCGAAGTTCTGACTGCACCAGGGTAAACAGCTCTTCGTAGCGTGGCTCCACCACCTCGGCCAGGGCCTGGCGGGAAAGATCCCGCGGCGCCCGGTCGCCCACACTGGGCACCTTGATGGTTTCGTCCGCGCCGGCCAGCTGCGTCAGGGCACAGGCGTATTTGATCTTGATCTCCTCGGCATTCTGCGTGGGCGTGCGAAGGGCCATGGCGATGTCGTTGGTGACCTGGTCACCGGCAATGGGAATCACCGCGGTATGGCGAATGGCGCCCCCGGTAAACACCGCAATATCCGTCGTGCCCCCACCGATATCCACGACACAGACACCCAGCTCTTTCTCATCTTCAGTGAGGATCGCGTGGCTGGAGGCCAGCTGCTCAAGGATGATGTCATCCACTTCCAGGCCGCAGCGCTTCACGCATTTTTCGATGTTCTGCGCGGCGTTTACCGCACAGGTCACCAAATGCACTTTCGCCTCAAGGCGCACCCCGGACATGCCCATGGGTTCCTTGATACCTTCCTGGCTGTCGATGACGAATTCCTGGGGCAGTATGTGGAGAATTTTCTGGTCTGCCGGGATAGCCACCGCCTGGGCCGCGTCGATAACCCGGTCGATATCCGCCTGGGTTACTTCCCGGTCGCGGATGGCGACAATGCCGTGGGAGTTCAGGCTCTTGATGTGGCTGCCGGCAATTCCGGCATAGACCGAATGAATCCGGCATCCAGCCATCAGTTCTGCTTCTTCTACAGCCCGCTGTATCGCCTGGACGGTGGTTTCGATGTTCACCACCACACCACGCTTTAGCCCGCGGGATGGGTTGGAACCGATACCCACCACCTCAATGGTCCCGTCCATTTTGCGCTTGCCGACAATCGCAACCACTTTCGAGGTTCCGATATCGAGGCCGACAATCATGTTTTCCGTTTCAACCGATGACATGTATTCCACCAAACCGTAGGTCTGAATTTAGCGTTGCTATGATTTTGACCGGGACGCCGTATCTACCGACTTCCACTGAACCGCTACCCCATTGCTGTAACGGGCATCCACCCGGCTGACCTCGTCTGAGCGAGACGCCAGCCGTTCCTGATAAACCGTAATAAAACGTTCAAAGCGTTCTTCCACCTGGTCCCTGCCAAGAACCACCTCAATGCCATTGGCCATGGTCAGCGTCCAGGCGCCCCGCTGCTCCAGTCTCAACCCCGCAAATCCGAGGTTGTGGCCGGTAAGCGTGTCTGCCATAAGCCTTGCCATGCTGATCACTTCCTTGACCCGCTCGTCCGGGCCGGCAAGTCGTGGCAGCTTCCCTGCCACTTCCGGATTACCCGGCGCGAAAAGCTCGCCATTTCGGCTCACCAGCCGGTCATTGTTCCAGTAAGCGAGCGGCTTTTTCTCACGAACCTCGACCTGCAGCCGATCCGGCCATACCCGCTTGACCGCCGCAGACTCTACCCAGGGCCGCTGCTCCAGGCTGTCCTTGATCTCGGAAAGGTCAGTGGCAAAAAAACTACGGCCAATCCATTTACCGGCACTGCGTTCCAGCGACGTACGGTTCTCACCTACCAGCGCGCCGGTAACATCAATAGCCATCACCTGACGGTCCATGGCAGTGAGCACCTGGCTGGTCCCCCAGGGCACCATCGCAGCCAGTAAAACAATGGCCGCCCCCATCATTACCTGGCCCCAGGGCGCCGCTGCCAGCACTGCCTTCAGCAAACCAAACCGGTCCCGCTCAGGCCCCAGGGATGTCGCTCCCTTGCGCCTGGGTGGATCAGACGGAACCGCCCGACTCCGGATCAGCAGCCGTTCAAGCATTGCCAGCCTCCAGCGTATCTGTAAGGATTCGCACCACCAGCTCTTCGAAACTGATACCCGCGGCTTTCGCCGCCATCGGCACCAGGCTGTGATCAGTCATACCCGGTACCGTATTCACCTCGAGCAGCCAGAAGTCACCACTCCTGTCCTGCATGATGTCCACCCGCCCCCAGGTACGGCAGCCCAGTACCCGAAACGCCTCCAGCGCCAGATGCTGAAGTTCCAGTTCACTGTCCGGCTCAAGGCCACAGGGAATCTGGTAGCGGGTATCGTCGGCCAGGTACTTGGCGTCATAGTCATAGAACACGTGATCGGTGCTTAGACCGATGGCCGGCAGCGGCTGGTCTTGCAGCAGGCTTACCGTGAATTCCGGGCCTTCAACCCACTCCTCAACAAGTACCAGCGGATCCAGTACCGCAGCCTGCTCATAGGCGTCAACCAGTTCCTGGCGGCTGGCCACCTTGCGGATACCGATACTGGAGCCTTCCCTGGAAGGCTTGACACTGAGCGGCAGAGTCAGAGCCTGCAGAATACTGTCGGCTTCGTCCACCGATCCCATTGCGCGGAACTTCGGCGTTGGCAACCCGCAGCCCTCGAAAACATACTTGGTTCGCAACTTGTCCATGGCCAGTGCCGAGGCCAACAGCTCACTGCCGGTATAGGGAATCCCTGCCTGGGACAGGATCGCCTGAATGGTGCCGTCTTCCCCACCGCGGCCGTGTAGCGCAATGAATACACGGTCAAACTGCGGGTCTTCCACTGTTTTAAGCAGGCAGCCACGAACATCCACGGGGTAAGCGTCAACGCCAGCAGACAGCAGCGCAGACAGCACTGCCTGGCCGCTTTTCAGAGAGACCTCGCGCTCGGCGGAATCTCCCCCCATAAAGACCGCAACACGCCCGAATGCTTTCAGCAATTCGGGATCGGCCTGATAACCCTGGGTGTCCACCCGGTTCAATTCACTCATCTGCAATCACTCCTGCCGCCGCCAGACGGGCCGCGACACCACCAATATCCCCCGCCCCCTGAGTAATCAGCAGGTCGCCGTCCTGCAGATTATTGGCAAGCAGGGCTTCAATCTCGTTGTTGTCTTCCACGAAGACCGGCTCGACGCTGCCACGCTGGCGAATACTGCGGCACAGTGCACGGCCGTCGGCACCGTTAATGGAAGGCTCGCCCGCGGAATAAACCTCCATCAGCAGCAATCCATCCACTTCCGACAGCACCCGCACGAAATCTTCATAAAGATCTCGGGTGCGGGTGTAGCGATGGGGCTGGTAAAGCATCACCAACCGGCGATCAGGCCAGGCATCATGGGCCGCACGAATAACCGCCTCGACTTCCGTTGGGTGATGGCCGTAGTCATCAATCAACGTGATGGTGCCCTTGCGGGTCTTGTAGTCACCATAGACCTGGAACCGTCGACCAACACCGGCAAAACCTGCCAGGCCACGACATATCGCAGCATCTTCCACGCCTTCATCCGTAGCCACGGCAATGGACGCCAGAGCATTCAGGACGTTATGGCGACCCGGCATTTTCAGTTCCACATAGAGATCACTGCGCCCTCCCGGACGACGAACAACAAAACGGGTTCTGAGTCCGTCCGACTGAATGTTTTCAGCGCGATAATCCGCCTCCGGGTTGTCGATGCCGTAGGTGATAATGGCGCGGGAAATCCTGGGAATAATCTCCTGCACATAGTCGTCATCCACACACATTACGGCAACGCCGTAAAATGGCAGATTGTGGAGAAAGTCCACAAAGGTCTGCTTCAGCCGTCCCACATCACCGCCATAGGTGTCCATATGGTCCGCTTCGATGTTGGTGACCACAGAGATAACCGGCGTCAGATGCAAGAACGAGGCATCACTCTCGTCGGCTTCGGCGACGAGGTATCGGGACCCGCCCAGTTGGGCATTGGTGCCGGCACTGTTGAGCTTGCCGCCAATCACGAACGTGGGATCAAGGCCGGCTTCGCCCAGTATTGATGCAATCAGGCTGGTAGTGGTGGTTTTGCCATGGGTACCGGCTACAGCAATACCGTGGCGATAACGCATGATTTCCGCCAGCATTTCCGCGCGCGGCACGATGGGCACCCGGCGGCTGCGAGCCGCACTCACTTCCGGGTTGTCACTGCTCACCGCCGACGACACCACCACGACATCCGCCGCCGCACTGTTCTGTTCACGATGGCCGATGAACACTTCGATACCCATCGATGTCAATCGGTCGGTAACCGCACCTTCACGAATATCCGAACCGGAGACTTCGTAGCCCTGGTTCTTCAACACTTCGGCAATACCGCTCATGCCGGCACCGCCTATCCCCACAAAGTGGATATTGCGGATACGGCGCATTTCAGGCACCTGATAGACCAGCGGGGGATTAGTGGGCTCAGCCATTGGCGGCCTCCAGACAGTAATTCACGACTCTCTCCGTTGCATCAGGGCGGGCCAGCCTTTTTGCTGCCTTCGCCATATCAATAATCCGGCTGCGGTCCTTTGCCAGATCCGTCAGGGTTTCCGCCAACAGATCCGCCGACAGCTTTGGTTGCGGAATCAGGATTGCAGCTTTGGTGTTAACCATTTGCTGCGCGTTCTTGGTCTGATGGTCATCCACGGCATGGGGAAACGGCACCAGAACTGCACCGATACCGGCGACGCACAGCTCAGACACCGTCAGAGCCCCGGCCCGGCAAAGTACAATATCTGCCCAGCCATAGGCCTCAGCCATGTCTTTGATAAAGGGCTCCACGGACGCCTGCACTCCGTGTTCCTGGTAGGCATCCCGGGCTTCGTCTGCATTCTTCTCGCCGCACTGGTGACGCACCGTCGGGCGCTTGGCCTCGGGCATCTTCGCCAGGGTTTCTGGCAAAGTGCGGTTGAAAACCTGGGCGCCAAGGCTTCCGCCCACCACCAGCAACCTGAGCGCTCCCGCGCGGCCCGACATCCGCGTTTCCGGCTCCTGCAATGCAGCCAGGTCCTGCCTTACCGGATTGCCGGTGCAGCGAGTTATCACGCCCGCACCGAAACTGCCTGGAAATGCTTCCAGCACCGTGGTGGCGAAACGCACCAGGATCCTGTTCGTCATGCCCGCAATGGCATTCTGTTCATGAATCACCAACGGCGCTTTTGTCAGCCAGGCAGCGACACCACCGGGGCCTGTGACAAACCCACCCATGCCAATGACACAGTGGGGGCGGATGCCGCGGACCACCATAAAAGCCTGTCCCAATGCCCTCATCAACCGGAAGGGAGCCAGCAGCAGGGCCAACCCGCCCTTGCCTCGCAATCCTGAAATCCGGATCAATGACAGAGGTATGTCAGTTTCACCAATCAAGCGCTCTTCCATTCCCCCTCTGGAGCCTAGCCAGAACACTTCGTGACCTTTTTCCTGAAGGTTTCTCGCGGTTGCCAATGCGGGAAACACATGGCCACCGGTACCCCCGGCCATCATCAGAAAGCGCCGCTTGTCAGTCATAAGCCGCACCTCCTCTGGTTGCCGGTTTACGTGACTTCTCGCTGGAGACTCTTTCGCGGTCGAGCCGTTCCATTTCCACCCGCGCCAACACGCCGATACAGACGGCGGTAATCATCAGGCTTGAGCCGCCGTAGCTCACCAGAGGCAGTGTCAGCCCCTTGGTAGGCAGCAGCCCGGTGCTGACCGACATATTGATACTGGCCTGCAAACCTATCAGCAGTGTGATGCCGTAGGAGAAGCACGCCGCGAACGGCATCCCGGCCTTTTCTGCCCTTCTGGCGATCACGAATCCGGTAACCACCAGGATGGTGAAGAGGCCCAGTACAATGAGTGAACCCAGTAGTCCGAACTCTTCGGCGATGATGGCGAAGATAAAATCAGTATGGGCTTCGGGCAGGTAGAACAGCTTCTGCACCGAATTACCAAGCCCCGTGCCTGCCCATTCACCGCGACCAAAGGCAATCAACGACTGGGTAAGCTGGTAGCCGGTGTCGAACTGGTCTTTCCAGGGATCGAGATAGCTGACAACCCGTTTCAAACGGTAAGGCTGGGTAAACACAAGGACGGCGCCCATCACTATCAGCACGCCAATCAGTGGCATGAACCGGCTCAGCCGAACCCCGCTCAGAAAAATCATGCCTGCAGCGGCAGCGACAAGCACCACTGTGGCCCCGAAATCTGGCTCGATAACCAGCAGAACGGAGGCAACGCCAAGAACACCGAGTGGCTTCAGGAATCCTGACCAGGTATTCAGCAGCTCTTCCCGCCGACGCACCACGTATCCCGCCAGGTAAGCGATAAGACACAACTTTGCGATCTCGGACACCTGCACATTGAAGAAGCCAAAAGAAATCCAGCGTGTGGAGCCATTAACCGTGCGGCCCAGTGGTGTCAACACCAACAGCAATGACAACAGCCCGATCGCCAGCAGCAGCCAGCCGCTGCGCTCCCACCAGGAGATCGGCACGTTTACCGCAATCAGGGCGAACACACACCCAATGCCGGCAAAGATAAGCTGCCGGATCACGTAGTGGTAACTATTGCCCATGGTTTCCGCTGCCATATCCATTGACGCGGATGAGATCATCACAATCCCCATAACCAGCAGCGCAGCGGCACTGATAACCAGCAGTGGCAGCGGGCGCAGGTCGCGGACGAGCCCTTTGTGATTCGGGAGAGACAGATTTGCGTGCATCACAGCCCCTCCACCTGTTTACGGAAACTGTCTCCGCGATCGTTGTAATCGCGAAACATGTCGAAACTGGCGCAGGCCGGCGACAACAGGACCCGGTCTCCGGGATCAGCCAGTCCAACGGACTTGCGAACGGCATCCTCCATAGTGGCTGCCATTACAATCTCGGTCTGGCAACCAAGGGCAGACGCGATCCGTTCTGCATCGGTCCCCATCAGCACTACCGCTCTGCAGTGTGTCGCGACCGGCTCCGCCAGTGGCGAAAAGTCGGCCCCCTTACCCTCGCCACCGGCAATAAGAACCACTTTTCCGCTCGCTGGCGACAGGCTTTCGATCGCTGCGACAGTAGCTCCGACATTGGTGCCCTTCGAATCGTTGATGAAATCCACCTCACCAACCCGGCGGATGAACTCGCATCGGTGCGGCAACCCCCTGAAGTTCCGGACGATCTCCAGCATTACGTCCATCGGTAAGCCTGCAGCGTGCCCCAGAGCGAGAGCCGCCATCACATTGCTGATGTTGTGACTGCCCATCAAGCGCAGCTCACTGGCCAGCAACAGGTTATCGAAACCGAAGGTGATCCAGGTTCCCTCGTCGTCCTCCCGGGTACTGAAGGTCTCGGGATTGACCCGGTGGAAACCGAAACACAGGAACCGAAGACTGTCCCGCGCCATCGGCGTGCTCAAGGCATCGTCGAGGTTCACCACAGCATTCTTGCAGCCGTTAAAAATCCGCTGCTTGGCCTGGAAATAGGCCATTTTTGTCGGGTAGCGATCCATGTGGTCATCACTGACATTGAGAACTGTCGCTGCCAGAGCGTTGAGTTCACGTGTGGTCTCCAACTGGAAACTGGATAACTCCAGCACGTAAAGATCGGCCCCGCGACCAAGAAGATCCAACGCAGGGGTGCCGATGTTACCACCCACCTCAACTTGGCGACCGGCTGCACGGGCCATTTCCCCCACCAGCGTGGTCACAGTGGTTTTGCCATTGGAGCCGGTAATGGCAACAATCGGCGCGTCAGCTGCCTCGGCGAAAAGGTCGATATCACCACGGATGGTTGCGCCCTGTTCTGCCGCATGGCGAATAGCGGGCTCGGCGATACTGATACCGGGGCTGACCACCAGCTCATTGAAACCGGCGAACACTTCCGGATCAAAATCACCCAGATACACGGGCAGCTCGGGCCAACCGGCCGAGAGCTCCTCAAGACCGGGCGGCGCCGTGCGGCTGTCGGCCACGGCAACTTCGCGGCCTTTTTCGCACAGATAGCGCACGCAGGAGAGCCCGGTTTTACCGAGCCCTACCACCAGCGTACGACGATCTGAAACGATGACACCCATGGTGTTCTGCTTCCCTATCTCAGTTTCAGGCTGGCCAGGCCAACCAGTACAAGTACAACGGTAACGACCCAGAAGCGCACGATAACCCGCGGCTCAGGCCAGCCTTTCAATTCAAAATGATGATGCAGGGGCGCCATGCGGAATATCCGCCTGCCGGTCAGCCTGAAAGACGCCACCTGTAAAATCACAGAGATGGTTTCCATCACGAACACGCCGCCCATAATGAAAAGCACAATTTCCTGCCTCACAATAACCGCCACCACGCCCAGGGCAGCACCCAGGGCCAGGGCTCCCACATCGCCCATGAAAACCTGGGCCGGATAAGTGTTGAACCACAGGAAGCCCAGCCCGGCTCCCACCAGGGCTCCGCAGAAAACAATCAGTTCGCCGGTCCCCGGCAGGTGGGGGATCAGCAGATAATCCGCAAACTGGGCATGGCCCGAAACATAGGCAAAGATACCCAGAGCCGCCGCTACCATAACCGTCGGCATAATCGCGAGGCCATCAAGGCCGTCGGTGAGATTCACCGCGTTACTGCTGCCGACAATCACGAAATAACTCAGCAGGATGAACAGCACCGGCCCCAGGGTCAGCGACACATTCTTCAGGAACGGCACATATAGCGAGGTTTCCTGGGGTAGCGAAGAGCTCATGAACAATGCAAAGGCCGCCGTGGCACCAATCACGGACTGCCAGAAGTACTTCCAGCGGGCCGGCAAACCTCGGGGGTTGCGTTCCACCACCTTGCGATAATCATCCACCCAGCCAATGGCGCCGAAGAACAGGGTCACCAGAATTGCGACCCAGACATACCGGTTGCTCAGATCAGCCCAGAGCAATGAGCTGACCCCCACTGCCACCAGGATCAAAGCCCCACCCATGGTCGGGGTCCCGGCTTTACTCAGATGCGTCTGCGGTCCGTCGTCACGTACCGCCTGACCTATTTGGTACTGGCTCAGCTTGCGAATCATGAACGGCCCGATGAGCAGGGAAATCAGCAATGCCGTCAGCACACCGAAAATGCCCCGGACGGTCAGGTACTGGAAAACCGTCAGCGCGGAAAAATATTGTGAAAGAGCCTCTGTCAGCCAGAGCAGCATGTGTTACCCACCTTTTCTTTTATTCCCTCCACCACGCGATCCATGGCGGAACTGCGAGAACCCTTGACCAGTACCGTCTGCGAATCGGCAGGCCCCTCAAACAGACGACGCACCGCGTCCTCATGGGTCGTACACACCTCGGCGGCATCCCCGAACCCGTCAACATATCCTTCACAACCATCGCCCACGACAAGCAGGCGTTCGATACCCATGGCCCTGGCAAACTCACCCACCTCCCGATGCAGCCCGAGACTGTCCGGCCCCAGTTCCGCCATGCCCCCCAGAACCGCAATGCGGCTGCCTGGACGCGCAGCCAACACGCCTAATGCTGCCTTGATCGAGGCCGGGTTGGCGTTATAGCTGTCATCGATGACGGTTAACCGGGGCGACAGCTCAAGAATCTGCAGCCGCCCCTTGACCGCCTGCACTGACGCCAGCCCCAGCTGAACAGCCTCATCACTGGCGCCCAACTCGCGTGTGGCAGCAATCGCCAGCAGTGCATTGGTAATGTTGTGCTCACCGTGCAATGGCAGGCTTACATCACAAGCCCAGCCCTCGGGGCCACAAGCGCGGAAGACCAGCGAATTTTCATCGTCACGGATGCTTTCGGAAAAGTAGTCGCCTCCGGCGCTGGCCTGCCTGCTGACACCAACAACCCGTCGCTCACCGGCTCGCCGTTTCCATGTATCGAATGCAGGGTCGTCCCGGTTAAGCACAACCAGGCCGGATTCTGCGACGCCGTCAATAATTTCACCCTTGGCAAGCACGATGTTGTCGTAGCCGCCAAAGCCTTCCAGATGGGCCTGCCCCGCGTTGGTCAGTATGGATACATCAGGTCGTACGATGTTGACCGTGTGGGAAATTTCGTTCAGCCCGCTGGCGCCCAGCTCAATGGCGCCGTACTCATGCTCAGGCGCCAACCGGAACAGGGTCAGCGGGACGCCGATATGATTGTTAAGGTTGCCTTCGGTAGCCAGGGTATTGCCAACGCGGGAGAGGATGGCAGCTACCATTTCCCGCACCGTGGTTTTTCCACTGCTACCGGTGATGGCCACAAACCGGGCCCGACTGGCGTTACGGTTACCCGCGGCCAGTTTTGCCAGTGCTTCTACCGTGTCTGCCACCAGGATCTGTGGAAGGGCCAGGTCCGGATCAGTCTTGTCCACCACCGCAGCTACGGCGCCTGCCTTCTCGGCGACCGCCAGGTAGTCATGCCCGTCAAAATTCTCACCACGCAGCGCTACAAACAAATCCCCGGTCGCGATTTTGCGCGTGTCGGTAGAGACACCACCGAACACCAGCCCTTCCAGGCTGTCTCCAGCGGTGGTGCCCCCAAGCCAGGTCTGGGCATCGGTCAAAGCAAACGCCTGCATCATGCGACACCTCCGTTCAGTGACAGTGCGTGCCTCACCTGCTCAGCATCGCTGAACGGAATACGCTGGCCTGCCATTTCCTGCCAGGCCTCATGCCCCTTGCCCGCTATCAGGACAATATCGCCCGCAACCGCCAGGTTAATGGCCTGTCGGATGGCTTCGGCACGGTCGTGGATAACTGCCACCTGTTCCGGGTGGCTGAAACCGGCCACTATCTCGTCGGTTATGGCATCCGGGTTCTCGCTGCGGGGGTTGTCATCCGTCACGATCACCACGTCCGCTGCTTTTTCTGCTTCCCGGGCCATCTCGGGGCGCTTGCCGGTATCGCGGTTTCCGCCGCAGCCAAAAACGCAGAACAACCGCCCACTAACATGGGGACGCAAGGCTGCGAGTGCGCTGTTGAGGGCATCCGGCGTATGAGCGTAGTCCACCACCACGCGGACGCCGTTCCCACCGGCGAATGGCTCCAGCCGCCCGGGGGGCGGCGATAACCGTTCAACGGCGCGCTGCACCCTTTCTACCGGTACGCCGAGGCTGAGAACCGCCGCCATCGCGGCCAGAATATTGCTGACATTAAAGCTACCCAGTACCGGAGCGGAAATTTCAAACCGCCCCCAGAGCCCATCAACGCTGGCAGTAAAACCATCGTTCAAGGGCGAGAACTCTGTCATCCAGAGCTCGGTCTGGGCCTCGTGCAGACTGTAACGGACGCGGTCACATTTACCCTCAAGCTGCTCATAAAGCTGCCTTCCGAACGGGTCATCAAAATTGACCACGGCGAAGTGCAACTCTTCCCGGTCAAACAGACGGGCCTTGGCAGCACCATAGGCCTCCATGGACCCGTGGTAGTCGAGGTGATCCCTGGTAAGGTTGGTAAAAACCGCCCCGGTCATGGTCAGGTTATCGATACGCCCCTGATCAAGAGCATGGGACGACACTTCCATCGCCGCTGCACGCCCACCCTGGGCAAGAATCCGCGACAGCACATGGTTTATCTCAACAACATCCGGGGTCGTATGGGAACCCTGCTGCAGTGCACCGGGCATCCCGTAACCAACAGTACCTATAACGCCACAGGGGGTACCGGTCTCCTGCAAAAGGGTCGCGATGTAATGACTCACGGAGGTTTTGCCATTGGTGCCGGTCACACCGATCAGGCGCAATCGCTGGGAGGGGTGCTCGAAGAACCGGTCCGCGATCTTCCCCAGGCGGACTCGCAAATCCGTTACCGGCACGATCAGCGCACCTTCATGCTCGTGGCATTCGTCCGCTTGCGTTACTTCCAGCAGGATCACGGTAGCACCCGCGTGGATGGCATGTTCAATATAGTGGTCCGCGGGCGTTCGGGCTCCGGCCAGCGCAACAAAAGCGTCGCCGGCCCTGACTTCCCGACTGTCGGTTTTCAGGCCGTGAATAGTGACATCAAACACCGATGGCACCGGCGCGATCCCCTGCAACAATGTGCTGAGTGATGTAATACACATAACCCTAACCCCGCTCCCCGGAAGCCCGGCGCGGCTCTTGCGCCTTGCCCAGCTCCAGTTCCGGCTTTACGTTCAGCAGCCGTAACGCGTCACCCATAACCCGGGCGAATACCGGTGCAGCCACTTCGCCACCGTAATATTCTCCGGACTGGGGCGCATCCACCGCCACCACTGTGACAATTCTCGGATTGTCGATCGGAGCCATACCGGCAAATATGGCCTTGTACTGGCTGTCTTCATATCCGCCCTTGCCCACCAGGTGAACGGTTCCGGTTTTGCCGCCAGCGGAATAGAAACCCGGCTGAGCGCGTTTCCCGGTACCGTTTTCCACCACTTCCCGCAACATCTCCCTGACCTGAAATGAGACTTCTTCAGAAAGAACTCGTTCCCCCACAGGGCGCTCTTCAGCTTTCAGGAGACTTAACGGATAGCGGATGCCGCCGTTGGCCAACACCATGTAGGCCTGAGCCAACTGAAGAGCGTTGACGCTCATGCCGTAGCCGTAAGACAGGGTTGCCTCTTCAACGGGCCGCCACTTTGGTGGAGCCGGTAGCACGCCAACAGCCTCACCAGGAAACCCGATCCCTGTGGGCTGGCCCAGCCCGAGGCGAGCGTATAGGTCCCGGATGGTGTCGCCGCCCAGTTCAGTGGCAATCTTGCTGATACCGACGTTGCTGGATTTTGCAATCACATCTGTAAGACTGATGACGCCATAATTCCGATGATCCCGGATCGTAAAACGACCAAAACGCCGATATCCTGGCGCTGTATCTATTGTGCTGGACGCCTTGAATTTTCCGGATTCGAGGGCAGCGGCCATAGACACCGGTTTCATAGTCGACCCGGGTTCAAACAGGTCGGTTATCGCTTTGTTCCGCAAACGGTCGGGGCTAAGCTGGGTGCGATCATTAGGGTTGTAAGACCCCTGGTTTACCATCGCCAGAACTTCACCGGTGTCCACATCCAGCATCACCAGAGTTCCGCCCCGCGCATCATGAGCACCCACCACAGCCTTGAGTTCCCGGTAAGCCAGGTATTGCAATCGCAAATCGATACTGAGCTCAAGATTTCGCCCGGGCTTGGCATCACGAATCAACGTCAGGTCCTTGATGACACGCCCACGATTGTCCTTCAGCACCCGCTTTCGGCCGCTCTCACCGCTCAACCACTCGTTGTAGGCCAGTTCGATACCTTCCTGGCCGCTTTCATCAATATTGGTGAAGCCCACGACATGGGAAGTCACCTCTCCGGCGGGGTAATAGCGACGGTATTCCTGGCGGCTATACAACCCGGGGATGCCCATGGCAAGTACCTGCCTGGCGATCTCTGGCTGAAGTTTACGGCGCAGGTAGACAAACTCCCGTGCTGCATACGTCCGAAGGCGCTCCCGGAGTCTGGCTTCATTGATACCCAGTAATCGCGCGACATTCGTCAGTGCGGGCTCTTCCGGATCGATCTCCGACGGGTTCGCCCAGATCGTCTGAACCGGTGTGCTGACCGCCAACGACTCGCCATGGCGATCCGTGACAACCCCCCGATGGGCATCGATACTTTCGACCCGTATGGTCCTCACGTCGCCCTGCTTTCGCAGGAACTCGTTATCCACTACGTGCAGATCAACCAGGCGCCATGCCAGGGCGCTCACAACCAGAAGAAATACACCCAACACGGTGCCATACCGCCAGGCTCCAAGCCCGGCAGCCAGTCGCTGGCCCCATGATGCTGTCTTTCCCTGATCGGACAATGCCTTCACCTTACGGTTTGTTATGGTCGTTTATCGCGCCCCAACGAGAGGCGCTATCAATGGCACCAGAACGATGTCCTGCTTCCCCGGCACAACCATGTCAAAACGCTCGGACGCCAACTGCTCCACCCGTCCGTGTGCGCTCAATGCACTTTGCTCCAGCAGCAACTGGCTCCACTCGCGCTGGTAGTTATCCCGCTGCTCCTGCAGCTGCGACAGGGTATTGAACAGCTCCCTGTTCTCATGGGCACTGACGACAACACCCAGTGAGGAAATCACCAGAAGCATCACCAGCCCCATGGATATCAGCACACGCCTTTGTTGTAGCGCGGTGAATACCTGCTGCGACAGCCTGACCGCTGTAGCCACACCATCCCTGACCCGCTGCTTGTTGAGCCGTGCTGTTTTTGTCGGCCTTTCTATGGCTACCGCGCCCATTTTCACGCGCTCCCTAATTGTGGTGTTGCTTGTGTTATTCCGGTATCCGTTCGAGAACACGCATAACAGCGCTTCTCGCACGCACGTTGTCACTGACTTCTTCTGAATCCGCCTTGTTCGCCTTACCAATCAGCCGGAATGCCGACGCTTCCTGCGCTGCAGTTACCGGCACGCCTTTGGGCAGTCTCGGGCCGCGAGCCAGGTCACGCATGAAACGCTTGACCAGTCGGTCTTCTAACGAGTGAAAGCTGATCACCACCAGCCTTCCGCCGGGCATCAGCTTTTCAGCGGCAGCACTGAGCCCCTCTTCCAGGTCTTCCAGTTCCCGATTGATAAAAATACGGATCGCCTGGAACGTCCGGGTAGCCGGATGCTTGTGCTTCTCTTTTTTCGGAACCGCCTCGCTGACCAGTGACGCCAGCTGATGCGTGGTCTCAAGCGGCGCCTCTTTACGGCGCTCTACAACGAGACGGGCGATACGGCGGGAGAACCTTTCTTCACCGTATCGCCAGATCACGTATGCGATGTCTTTTTCATCCGCTTCGGCCAACCACTGCGCGGCACTCGGCGCCTGGCCCGGATCCATTCTCATATCCAGCGGACCATCACGCATGAAGCTGAACCCCCGGGTAGCGTCATCCAGTTGCGGGGATGAAACACCAAGATCCAGCAACACGCCATTAACCTTCGTCCACCCCTGGGCATCAGCCGCCGCGCCCAGTTCCGCGAAGGAACCATGATAGGGTCGAAACCGCGAATCTTCGTCCGCCAGCTCACGGGCCACCTGAATGGCCTCCGGATCCTTGTCGATGCCAAGCAGTTTGCCGCCTGGTCCCAACTGGCCGAGAATAAGGCGGCTGTGCCCCCCGCGACCGAAGGTGCCATCGATATAGACACCCTCCGGATCGTTAACCAGCAGATCGACCGCAGAGTCCAGGAGCACAGAGCGATGCCGGTACTCACCGGCCGACTCCTGACGGCGGCCGGCGCTCATAGCGACAATGCCTCCATTTCCGGCGGCATTTCTTCTTCGTCCGACGACTCGTCCAGCCATGCGAACCAGCGCTCTTCACTCCAGAGCTCAAGTTTCTTGCCCTGCCCTATCAACATCAGCTTTTTCTCGAGGCGCGCATAACTGCGCAACGTCGGCGGTACCAGGATTCGGCCGGCGGAGTCCAGCTCCAATGGCGTGGCATGCCCCAGCAACAGGCGCTGCAGCCTGCGGGCTGCCTTGTTCATGTTGGGAAGTGCTTCAATCTGCGGCCTCAGGGCCTCCCACTGCGGCTCCGGATACACCAACAGGCAGCGCTCTTCATCGGCATTGGCCGTCAATACGATGCGCCCACCGCAGGCGTGCGCGAACTCTTCACGCACTCTGGCGGGGATCGCAAGGCGACCCTTCGCATCCATATTGATGGCATGACTGCCAAGAAAATTGCTCATTTGCACCAATTCCGGGGTTCAGAAACCACAAATAACCACTAGAAACCACTTTTTCCCACTTGTGCACACTATAGAAACACGCAATACACAATGCAAGCGCCGCGAACAGCACCACACCTGGGAAAGTTCCTTTTATGACAAGAGGTTACAGAACAAGATTGGCATCAGGCTGGAGATTACGGAAAAGAAAAACCCAAAAATCAATCACCTGCAGACAGAACTGAAGATGACAAGTGAGCTCTAAGATTTTTTGGCTATAAAAGGACGCTGGTGAGAATGTCAGATGTCACATAAAGCGGAAAAGAAAAATGAGCTCGCCGGTAAGCCGGGTTCTGTCTGGGACAGTCATTCATCTAGGGCCTGCGTCGCCACAGGCCTCAAGCGACCTACCCGAATCCAGCGCGGGCCGCGCCATAGGATTCCTATTTGGTCTTGCTCCAGGTGGGGTTTACCATCGCCGTGAACTGTTGCCAGTCACGCGGTGCGCTCTTACCGCACCGTTTCACCCTTACCGGTGCCCGTGAACGTGTCACGGCCACTTAGGCGGTATACTTTCTGTTGCACTTTCCGTCGGCTCACGCCGCCCAGGCGTTACCTGGCACCTTGCCCTGTGGAGCCCGGACTTTCCTCCCCCGGTAAAACCGGCGGCGACTGTCTGGCGAGCTCGGGCGAGACCATACTCCAGCTCACGGTAGCAGGCAAGGGAAAACGAACAACATCGACGCCCCGATTATTCCGCTTTCAACTCCAGTGCACGCTGGTAGAGCTCGTTCTTGGAGCGGCCAGTCAACTCCGCCGCCAGCTTTGCCGCTTTTTTAACCGGCAGCTCCTCCAGCAACAATCCCAGCACGCGGTCCACCTCAGCGGAACCTACGGCAACCTCGGTCTCACTGGCTCCATGAACCATGACCACGAATTCACCGCGACTGCCATGGGGGTCGGCCTCAAGGGCATCTGCAACCGAGCCGGCGCCGCCTGCATAGAAAGTCTCGAATGCTTTTGTAAGCTCCCGGGCCAGCACCAGCTCACGCTCACTCCCCATAACCCTTTCGATCTCTCTGACCGTGTCGACAATTCGATGGGGAGACTCGTAGAACACCAGGGTTGCGGACTCTCTGGCAAGGTCCTCCAACACTGCCTTGCGGGCGCCCCGTCTGGCGGGCAGAAAACCCTCGAACAAGAACCGGTCGGTTGGTAAGCCGGCAGCGCTTAATGCCGAGACGAGAGCACAGGCCCCGGGCACGGGACTCACCCGAAAACCACGTGCACGCGCCTCTCGCACAAGCACATACCCCGGATCAGAAATCAGCGGTGTTCCGGCATCGGAGATCAGAGCGACATCTTCGGCGGCCGCAAGCCTGTCCAGAACCTGCCCGGCCTTGTCCCGCTCATTATGATCGTGCAGCGCCATCATTGGCTTCCGAATTCCCAGGTGCTGCATGAGCCGGCCACTATGCCTGGTGTCCTCCGCTGCGATTACGGAAACCCGTGATAAAATTGAGGCGGCCCTGGGAGACATATCGTCCAGATTACCGATGGGAGTGGCCACTATATAAAGTGTGCCAGATTTCTCTGGCTGGTCATTCTCCGAGTTCACGAGTACCTCTCTTTGCTCCGGCGTATGACACCAACGTCATGTGAATTCACGTGGGAGCTGTTAAACTTGCGGGCCTGATAAAGCAAACCATTTACGGGAAGCCCGGCAGGGTCCTGGCTTCCGGCATGATGCCGCCGATTACCCGGCGCCACAAGCGTAATAACCCGGAGTATTGTGAGCCAGCCATGACCAGATATCGCCTGAACCTGAGAATCACCGCCCTCTTTATGGCGATGGTACTGCTGTTTGCGGGTTGCGCCAGCGTGAACCTCGACTCTCACGTCGCCACAAGCGCCAGCGAAGCTCTTGATGTTGCTGCCAGCACAGGAGACCGCAAAGAGGCACAGTCCTATCTGTTGCAGGCAGCGGACAGGTTCCAGAATCAGAACCAGCACCGGGACGCCAGAACACTTCTGCAGAGTAACCAGTTTGATTCGGCTGATCAGGAGACGGAAAACCAACAACTACTGCTGTCCATGGCAAGCGCAACCGCCCTGGATGACGCTCCATGGGCAGACGATATCGCGGCAAGAATCACACCGGACCACTTTCTGAACTATGAACGGGACCTGATTGACCGCGCCGCAAAACTGCAGGAACAGACCTATCGGCTTGCCGGCGACAACCTGGCAGCCGCTATCACTCTGATTCTACTTGCAGAGGCAGACGCCAATGCTGACACCCAGTCTCTCCACGATGCTATCTGGCAGAACCTGAAACAGACATCCGACACGGAACTGGCTGATAAGGAAGGGCGCGCTATTGGCTATGAGGCCCAAGGCTGGCTTGAACTGGCAGGTATCCTCAGAGAGCCCGGTACCAACCTGGAAGAACAGGGCAGGATGATCCGCAACTGGCAGAATAATTGGTCGGACCATCCTGCGGCCTCGACCCCGCCGGCAGAGCTGAAGCTCATTGCCAGCCTGGCCGAAACCCGCCCGGAAAGGATCACTCTGGCAGTTCCACTTAGCGGGCCCCTCGCAAGTGCCGGGGCCGCCATCCGCGATGGATTCTTTGCCGCTTACTATGAAGACGGCTCAGCGGACCGGGAAAAAATCAGCCTCCGTGTCGTGGACACCTCTGGCAGCTCCTTTAACCAGCTCTACAATGAACTGAGCAATGAGGGCCAGGACCTGATTGTTGGCCCCCTGGAAAAGGACGCGCTGGCATCACTGGCCAAGATGGACGCTTTGCCGGTTCCGGTTCTTGGACTGAACTATTTACCCCAAGACACGGAAGCTCCGTCCGGGCTTTACCAGTTCGGTCTTTCTGCAGAAGACGAGGCGCGGCAGATCGCTGACCGCATGACCGCTGAAGGCGTTGACCAGATCCTGGCACTGATCCCAGCCGGGGAATGGGGTGACAGACTCGAGAATGCACTGCTTCAGCGCCTGGAACAAAATGAAGGCGCGGCGCTGGATATAGAACGGTATTATCCTGAAGACAATCTGCGCGCAGTGACAGCCGATTTGCTGGGGATCACCGTCTCCCGTGACCGGGCCATCGACGTCGAACGCACTGCCGGTATCGACGTGGAGTTCGAACCCCGGCGCCGCCAGGATGCAGATGGCATTGTCATGGTGGCCGAGCCTACGATTGCCAGACAGTTCAAGCCGTTATTCGCCTTCTATTTTGGCGGCGATCTGCCTGTATATTCCCCGTCGATGGTTTATGAGGGCAACCCCGACCCCTCCCGGGACCGCGACCTGAATGGCGTTAATTTCACAGACACACCCTGGATACTGGAAGAGAACAATCAGTTTCGAACTGTTGTAAAAGAGGCCATGCCCGACATCAGAGGCCAGCTTGGCCGCCTGTTCGCCATGGGCGCGGATGCCTGGAATCTGAGCAAACGTCTGCAGCTGCTGCAGCACGTGGAAGGGGCGACTCTTGACGGACAGACCGGAGAACTGGCCATGACTCCCGAGGGCAGCATCCACCGGGAACAACTGTGGGCCCGCTTCCGCAACGGAACACCAGAGGAACTGCCGCCGGTAGAAGAGGCCGCAACGACAGAAACGCAGGAAATGGACGAACTTCCCCTTCAGGAACAGTAAACCCGGGGCCCCGCCATGGATGGCGCTCAGCAATCCCGAAAATCTACCGGCAATCACGCAGAAGGTGTCGCCGCCCGCTACCTTATGAGTCGCGGCGTTCATATCCTTGAACGAAACGTGTTCAGCCGAGGCGGAGAGATCGACCTGGTCGGCAGGGATGGCGAAACTCTGGTGTTTTTTGAAGTTCGCTTCCGGAGAGCCGGCAGTCTGGTCGGCGCGGCGGAGTCCATCACCCCCACGAAACAGAAACGACTGATCAGGGCCGCCTCGTTCTATCTCCACAAGCATGGTCTGTGGAATGCCTGCAGTCGTATCGATGTTGTTGCGATTGCACCGGGCGAACGCACAAAATACCGGATACAATGGATCAAAAATGCCATTCAGGCCTGACTATGACGGATACCGAGCAACAGATTAATCAGTGGTTCGCCACCCACATGGAGCATACCGCACACGCCGCCAGCTCAACAGCACCTGGCATAGAAAGAGCGTCGGACGCCCTCGTAGGCACACTGCTCAGTGATGGCAAAATTATTACCTGCGCCAATGGTAATGCCAACATCCTTGCCCAGTACTTTTGCACCGCGCTACTTAATCGGTTTGAGCAGGATCGTCCTGCCCTGCCCGCAATCAACCTCGGCGCTGACGCAACAACCTATTCTGCCATCTGCCGCGACAACCGTTTCAACGATACGTTTTCCAGACAGGTACGGGCCATTGGCAAGGCCAATGATCTGCTTATGGTCTTTGTGGATGATGGTCACAAGGCCAATCTGATACAGGCCATACAGGCCGCTCATGATCGGGAAATGAACGTTGTGGTGCTGAGCGCCAAGGAAAAAACCGACATTACATCGCTATTGCACCCCGAAGATCATGAAATTGCGCTCGATAACCTTTCCCCCACTGCCGCCACACCTATCATGCTGGTGATTATCAACGCCTTGTGCGGGCTGATTGACGAAAAACTTTTCGGTGGGTAATAAAAAAGCCAGCTGGTTATAACAGCTGGCTTTTTTGGGGCTGACAACGCTTTCCGGCACAATCGGAGGTTATTTCACCACCTTGAGGGTTGGCCGACCACTAGGCCGCTCTCCGTTCTGGCCGTTGTCACCAGCACTATCTCCATCCTTGCCTTCCGGCCCTTCCGGATCCGGCGAGCCAGGTTCACTGCCAAAGACCATACCTTCGCCGTTTTCCTTGGCGTAAACCGCCATAACCGCTTGCAAAGGAATAAACACCTGCATAGGCACACCACCGAAGCGAGCACTGAACTCCAGTGCACCGTTTCCGATGACCAGACCGCGAACGGCCCCGGGGCTGATATTGAGCACAATCTGCCCATTTGCGACGTGCTCAGTAGGCACCTGCACGCCCTGAATTCCTGCATCGACCACAATATAGGGGGTGCAGTCGTTATCGAGAATCCACTCATTGAACGCCCTGACGAGATAGGGGCGGCTCGATGTCATGGTTATCTTGCTATCAGGCACTGCCTTTCTCCTGAACCGGTTTCAGGCTCTGCAAATCAACTGCGAATATCTTCTTCCAGGTCCGACAGGCTTGCCTTGAACCCTTCGCGACTGAAAATGCTGTCCATGTACTTTTGAAGCGGTTTTGCCTGCTTTTCATTGAGCTCAATTCCAAGAGCAGGCAGGCGCCACAGAATCGGGGCAATACAGCAGTCCACGATAGTGAACTCTTCCGACAGGAAGAACGGCATTTCACCAAACAGCGGGGCGGTCGCCAGCAGGCTCTCACGAAGCTCTTTACGCGCAGCATCCGAGGCCTTGGCATTTGGCTGGGCAAGAATCTGATCCACCAGCCCACACCAGTCTTTCTGGATGCGATGAATCATCAACCGGCTGTTCGCTCTTGCCACCGGATATACCGGAAGCAATGGCGGGTGCGGGAAACGCTCGTCCAGGTACTCCATCATGATATTGGGCTCGTAGAGCACAAGGTCACGATCCACCAGTGTGGGAAGGGCATTGTAAGGATTCAGATCGGCCAGCTCTCCGGGAGGGTTGTCCGGATCAACATTTACGACGTCGACTGTTACGCCCTTTTCTGCCAGCACAATGCGGACTCTGTGGCTGTAATGACTGGCCGGGTCCGAGAAAAACGTCATTGATGACCGCTTGGTCACAACGCCCATAGAACTACCTCACGATTTGACTAACCGAATTGACCCTGAAAAACGCAAAAATCCAGCGGGCCGGCAATTGCCCGCTGGAACTCAGGGATAAGGATTATACCTGAAATCTCAGTGTACGTCCTTCCAGTATTCGCGATTAAGCAGGTAGGCAAAGATAAAGAAGATCGCCACAAAGATGAGGGCAAACATACCTAGCCTTTCACGCTCAACCTTAACCGGATCCCCCATGTAGGACATGAAGTTGGTCAGGTCGTACATGGCGCTGTTGAATTCCGCTGGCGACATGGAGCCCTCGGTTTCCCACTCTGGACAGATATCCGCATTGCGGACGTCGCCACTGAGCGGGTCAACACTTGCCCCCTCACCAATTCGCGGCTCGACGGCACACAGCCCCTGCAGGTCTGCCATGACATGGGGCATACCAACGTTGTCGAAGACAACATTGTTCACGCCCAATGGCCGTGTATCATCCTTGTAGAAGCCACGCAGGTAGGAATAGATCCAATCCTCGCCGCGAAGACGGGACTCCAGTGTCAGGTCTGGTGGCGGAGCGCCAAACCAGTCGGCCGCCATATCCTTGTTCATGGAATTCTTCATCAGCTCGCCGATTTTCGCGCCGGTGAAAATCAGATTCTCCTCATACAGTTCCTGAGGAATGCCCAGATCTTCAGATACCCGCTTATAGCGAGCGTACTCCATGGAGTGGCACCCCATGCAGTAGTTGGTGAACAGGGCCGCACCGCGCTGGAGGGACTCTTTGTTGGTGTGGTCCGGCTCCATCGTATCCAGTTCAACGGAGGCCCCGGCTGCCAGCCCGAGAGCCGGCAGGATCGCTATGAAAAGACCAACTATCAGCTTTCTCATTATCCTGTCACCCTCTCTGGAACTGGCTTTGTTTTCTCCATGCGTGTGTAGAACGGCATGAGGATAAAGTAGAGGAAGTAGAACGTTGTCAGAATCTGCGCAACGGTCGTACGCCCCGCTGTTGCCGGAACAATACCGAGATACCCCAGAACGATGAAACTCACTGCAAAGATCACCAGGGCGATTTTGCTGAGCCATCCCTTGTAACGCATGGAGCGCACCGGGCTCCTGTCAAGCCAGGGCAGGACAAACAGTATGGCGATGGCGCCGCCCATGACGACCACGCCCCAGAATTTGGCATCCAGACCGAAGAGGTCGACGGTGACCGCACGTAGCATCGCGTAGAATGGCGTGAAGTACCACACTGGGGCGATATGGTCAGGCGTCTTGAGCGCATTTGCCGGCTCAAAGTTCGGTTTCTCCAGGAACAGGCCGCCCATCTCCGGGAAGAAGAACACCACGATAAAGAAGATAAAGAAGAAGACACCAACGCCCATGAGATCATGAACTGTGTAATAGGGGTGGAATGGAATGCCGTCTTTAGGCACACCGTTTTCATCCTTGTTCTTCTTGATGTCGATACCGTCGGGGTTGTTCGAACCCACCTCGTGCAGCGCGAGGATGTGCAGAACCACCAGCCCGAGGAGGACGATCGGTAATGCAACAACGTGCAATGCAAAGAAACGGTTCAGGGTGATGCCGGAAATCAGGTAATCACCGCGGATCCACAGCGACAGGTCGTCACCGATAACAGGAATGGCACCGAACAGGTTCACGATTACCTGAGCACCCCAGTAGGACATCTGCCCCCAGGGCAGCAGATAGCCCATGAAGGCTTCTGCCATCAGCACCAGGTAGATCAGCATGCCGAAAATCCAGATCAGCTCACGGGGCTTCTGGTAGGACCCATACATGAGGCCACGGAACATGTGAAGGTAAACGACCACGAAGAAAGCGGAAGCACCGGTGGAGTGCAGATAACGGAGCAGCCAGCCCCATTCCACGTCCCGCATGATGTATTCAACAGAGGCAAACGCACCTTCAGCGGAAGGGTTATAGCTCATGGTCAGCCAGATACCGGTGATCAGCTGATTCACCAACACCAGCATGGCCAGGGAGCCAAAGAAATACCACATGTTGAAGTTTTTGGGCGCATAGTACTTGCCCAGGTGCTTGTTCCACGCGTCAACAATCGGAAGACGCTCATCAACCCAATTCACTAACTTGTTCATTACGCTGCCCCCTCAGGATCCAGACCGACGGTCAAGGTGTTCTCGTCGTCATAGCGGTAGGGAGGCACCTCCAGGTTAGTGGGTGCCGGCTGATTCGGGAAGACACGGCCAGCCAGATCGTACTTCGAGCCGTGACACGCACAGTAAAATCCGCCCAGCCAGTCTTCGCCAAGGTCAGCGGGAGCCACTTCCGGACGGAACTGGGGAGAACAGCCAAGGTGTGTACAGATGCCGACAACGACAGCGTAGTCTTCCTTGATGGCACGCAACTCGCCTTCAATGTAGGCAGGCTGGGCCGCATCCTCAGACAGCGGATCTTTTACGAGCTCATCCTGCTTGCGGATGTTCTCATTCATTTCATCGGTGCGTCGAATGACCCACACCGGCTTCCCGCGCCACTCGACAGTCATCTGCTGACCGGGCTCGAGCTTACTGACATTGACGGTGACCGGTGCACCGGCTGCTTCCGCTTTGGCACTGGGATTCCAGGATGCTACGAAAGGCACGGCCGCACCGACGACGCCGACACCACCCACCACAGACGTGGCACCGATCAGAAACCGGCGCCTGCCTTGGCTCACGTCGCCATTACTCATTATGGTTCTCTCCCATCAGGCGACATGCAGCCCTGTTTAAAGGGAAACTGCACATCGAAAAGGACTTCTCACAACCCAAAAATATAAGCGCTCAAATGGTAATGAAATTACCCTGCCCTTACAAGTCGGAAAGGTCTCAGGCCGGACCAATACCTGTTCCGGATCAAATTGATATTGATTTTTTTCGACCACAAAAAAACCCGGCCAACGGACCGGGTTCTTCGGATCTGCTCCAGCAAACTTAACGCTTGGAGAACTGAGGACGCTTACGCGCCTTGCGCAGACCAACTTTCTTCCGCTCAACCTCACGGGCATCGCGGGTAACATAGCCCGCTTTGCGCAGCGCAGGGCGCAGTGTTTCGTCGTAATCCATCAGGGCACGGGTCAGACCGTGGCGAATAGCGCCTGCCTGGCCGCTGATACCACCACCCTTGACGGTGATGTTGATATCAAAACGATCAGTAGATTCGGCGACAACCAGAGGCTGACGAACGATCATACGCAGGGTATCACGACCGAAGAACTGCTCGATGGTGCGCCCGTTGATGGAAATGTTACCGCTTCCCGGCTTGATAAAAACCCGAGCCGTGGATGTCTTGCGGCGACCAGTACCGTAATTTTGTGCTACAGACATATCCGCCTTCCGTTAAATGTCGAGTTCTTTGGGCTGCTGGGCTGCATGAGGATGCTCAGCGCCGGCATAAATTTTCAGCTTCTTGAACATGGCACGCCCGAGCGGACCATTGGGAAGCATGCCTTTGACAGACTTCTGGATGATTTGCTCAGGAGCCTTGTCGACCAGCTTCTCGAAGTTGATGGACTTGATTCCACCCGGAAAGCCGGTGTGACTGTAGTACATCTTGTCAGATGCTTTTTTGCCGGTAACCCGTACCTGACTGGCATTGATCACCACGATGTAATCACCAGTGTCGACATGAGGGGTATACTCAGGCTTATGCTTGCCCCGCAGACGACGGGCGATTTCAGTTGACAGACGACCCAGCGTCTTGCCGGCTGCGTCTACAACGTACCAGTCACGTGTTACTGTTTCTGGTTTCGCACTCAGAGTCTTCATTGATTCCGCCTTGAACGCTATATAAGAAACGTTAAAAACCACCACCGGTAAATGCACGGCATCCGGAGGAGGTCCTTTACCTGTATATTAAGCGGCGGTGACATCATTCGGGGCTGAGATGATGGCATCGCCTTGAAAAGCCAGGGCGCGAAGTATATCCGAACCAAAAAGGAAAGCCAACCCTGAAGCGGCTTGTTTCGTTATTCCCCTATCTTGTCCGTAACCCTGCCGCCAACCTGATCTAACGCTCAGATGCCCCGATCTCGCTCCAGCCGTATAGACGCTGCACATTACCCAGCAGTGCTCGCGCCAACTCCTCCCGATCTGCCCCGCGTAACTCAACGAGTGTATTGAAAATAAACGGCAGACAGGTTGGCGAATTTTGCCCCGGCGATACACCCTCCGGCGCCATGTCCGGCGCATCCGTCTCCAGAACCAGCGCATCGACAGGTAATCGGGCAATGGTGTCCCGTGTTTTTCTGGCGCGGGGATAGGTGATTACACCGCCGACACCGATAAAACACCCCAGATCAATCAGCTTGGACGCCTGCTGGAAACTGCCTGAAAACCCGTGCACAAGCGCTCTTCCTGCGAAACGCTTGCGGCGCAGCACTTCATAGACTTCGTCATGAGCCTTCACGGAATGCACCACAAGCGGAAAGTGCGTCTGTGCAGCAATATCAACCTGCGCCTCAAACCACGGGTACTGTTCACTGAAATCACCATGCAGGCGGTCCAGCCCACACTCCCCTAATGCTACGCAGTGACCCGGTTGACCCATAAGTGCATCGCGCAGGGCGCTCAGGTCGCCTTCGTTATGCTCTTCCACATACCAGGGATGGATTCCAAGGCAGTAATATAACCCTTCATACTCTGCGGCAATACGGCTTACTCTGTCCCAGTTACGACGGCGAACGCCCGGAATAACCAGGTGGGACAAGCCTGCACTACGTGCTTCATCAAGCACAGCCTCGCGACGCCCGTCAAATTCCGGAAAGTCAAAATGGCAATGTGCGTCGATGAGTCTCATCCACTCCCCCGGTGAATCAATGCTCCCGCGTTTTATGGAAGCTTATGTCAGGATGCCGCTCCTGGGCCAGTTGCAGATTGACCATGGTCGGGGCTATGTAAGTCAGCCGATCACTCCCGTCAAGCGCCAGGAAATCGTTGGCTTTGCGCTCAAACTCATCAAGTTTGCGCTCGTCAGCAGATGTCACCCAGCGGGCAGTCGCCACATTGATGGGCTCATATACTGCTTCTACCTTGTACTCACTCTTGAGCCGGCTGACCACAACATCGAACTGGAGCACACCAACTGCGCCCACAATCAGATCATTATTACGCAGCGGCCGAAACACTTGCACAGCCCCTTCCTCAGCAAGCTGAATCAGGCCTTTCTGCAGCTGTTTGGACTTGAGCGGATCTTTCAGGCGAATTCGACGGAACAGCTCCGGCGCAAAGTTGGGAATGCCGGTAAACTTCATTTCTTCGCCCGAGGTAAACGTATCGCCCAACTGAATTGTGCCATGGTTATGCAGGCCTATAATGTCCCCGGCAAACGCTTCGCCCGCATGCTCCCTGTCCCCCGCCATGAAGGTCAGCGCATCAGAAAACCGAACGTCCTTGCCGATGCGAACGTGGCGGGCTTTCATGCCCTGATGATATCGCCCGGACACAATCCGGAGAAACGCCACGCGATCCCGGTGCTGAGGGTCCATATTGGCCTGGATCTTGAAAACAAAGCCGGAAAACACATCTTCAGCTGGTTTTACAAGGCGCTGATCAGTTTCCCGCGGCTGCGGTTCCGGCGCCCACTCCACCAGGCCATCGAGCATGTGGTCGACACCAAAATTACCCAGGGCTGTACCGAAAAACACCGGAGTCAGCTCACCAGCCAGGAAGGCCTCCAGATCAAACTCGTGAGACGCCCCCTTCACCAGCTCAATCTCTTCCCGCAGGTCATTCGCATACGCGCCAAGCACCGTATCCAGCTCCGGATTATCAATACCGCTGATAACCCGCTTCTCCTGAATCATGTGTCCTTGGCCGGATTGATAGAGAATCACTTCATCCCGCGTCAGGTGGTATACACCTTTGAAGTTCTTACCCATTCCGATGGGCCAGGTGATCGGAGCACAGGCGATCTTGAGAACGTCTTCAACTTCGTCCATCAGCTCCACCGGATCGCGGGTTTCACGGTCCAGCTTGTTCATGAATGTAAGAATCGGGGTATCCCGGAGGCGGGTTACTTCCATCAGCTTGATGGTTCGCTCTTCGACACCCTTGGCACTGTCGATCACCATCAGACAGGAATCGACAGCGGTCAGGGTCCGGTAGGTATCTTCCGAGAAATCTTCGTGGCCCGGCGTGTCGAGCAGATTCACCAGCCGGCCGCCATAAGGAAACTGCATCACCGAGGTAGTAACCGATATACCACGCTCTTTTTCCATCTCCATCCAGTCAGACTTGGCGTGCTGGCCGGATTTTTTGCCCTTAACGGTGCCAGCTTTCTGTATGGCCTGACCAAACAGGAGCACCTTTTCTGTAATCGTCGTTTTACCGGCATCCGGATGCGAAATAATCGCAAACGTGCGGCGATGGGATACTTCGCTGGCAAGGCTCGTCATAATTGGTAAAAACCTGATTCGGAGAGACTGTAAAAACGGTCGCCATTATAAGGGTAATAACCCACTCAAGCGAATGCGCATCTCTGCACACCAGCGCTAGGGCGGACCTGAAGAGGGACAATGACCATTGAGAGACAGAGCCATCACCAAAGCGTCCTCGCGTTCCGGGCCTCCGGGGTAATAACCCGGCCGGCGCCCGATAACGGAGAAGCCTTCACTGGCGTACAGGTCTATCGCGCCAGCATTGCTGTCCCGCACTTCCAGGAGCACCTGCGACATGCCGTCGCGCGCGGATTCTACAACCAGGTGCCTCAGCAGGTGCCGCCCGGCGCCGGACCTTCTATCACTGGTAGCAACACACAGATTCAGGAGATGCGCGTCACCTGCCATATAGGCAACCACTGCGTAACCCGTTAGCCTACCCCACTTTTCCAGCGCCCAAAGCCGGTAATCCGGACGAAAACAGCCTCGGAAGACTGACTCGCTCCAGGGAAAGGAATAGCCCTGACATTCAATATCAAGCACTTCAGGCAGATCGTCCTCGCCCAGGGACCTGATCGTCATTGTACCGGCTTCGATCCTGCGGTAGACATCGTTGGACACAGGTCAGACTCCGAGACCAGCTTTGAGTTGTTGCCATAACTCACGCTTGTAGGCCGGCACCGCTGAGAGTTCGGCCAGACTTCGGGGAAAATCAACTGCGGGAACTCCGAGAGCAGCGGCTAGCCATTCAGCACGACCCGAGGCCATGTCGTCGGTCATAACCCCCAACAACAGAAGTTTCCGGGCCCCGAACTCTTTGCTCATACTGCGGAGAGTGTGCCGGAAATCCTCCACGCTATTGCCGGGTACACGTGGGTTGCCAAAAACAGGCCAGCGGATATGGCGCGGTGCCGCCACGACGGATTCCCCAAGCGAGGAAAGAATATTTTCAGCCAGCGTGTGCTGCAAGCGCTCACTGGCTTCGTCAGACATACCACTGACAAGCACCATATGCTCGGATATCCAGATGCCCAGATGCGCATCAACCTGCCCCAGTGGTTCGGGTTCTGCAGCAGTATCCGGTTCAGGTACTATCTCACCCGACAACGGCCTATCGGGTGCAGAAGCCGGTGCCTCGGCGCGACCGGCATTCGCCGGCTCGGTCGGCTTCACCGACTCTGAGTCCTTCCGCACTTCAGAGTTGGTGTTCGCCATTAATGCCTGCAGACCGGCAATTCGATCTTTGCCCGGGCCATCAGTGCGGGCATTTGGCGTAGATGACCGCGAAGATGGTGCAACTATCAGTTCCGGGTCGGCCTCAGGAGCATCATCGGCCTCCGGAAACCGGAATTCGGGGCTGGGCGCAGCACCCGGCAGTGGCGCGCGGGCATACCAAAGGTGGATGCCCGCCTTCCCGAGGTAATACTGACGCTCTGCCTCTGTCATCACCATAGTACTGATCCGTTTCCTGCTTTCGTGCTCAGACGTCAGCTCCCTGGGGGTGCTGGCGAATACCACCGCGACTGATCAGGTTGAGAGCTTCGATGTAGGCCTTTGCAGAGGCAATGATAATATCGGTGTCCGCTCCTACGCCATTTACGATACGGCCGCCTCGCTCAAGGCGTACAGTTACTTCACCCTGCGCGTCAGTTCCACTGGTAATGTTGTTGACCGAATAGAGCTGAAGGTTACATCCCGAGTCCACCAGGGACTCAATGGCCTTGAACGTAGCGTCCACAGGGCCACTGCCCTCTGCCTCAACCTTGTGCTCTTTGCCATCCATTAGAAGCGTCAGCAAGGCCCTGGGCACTACCCCGGTTTCGGAGCAGACCTGCATGGTTACAAGGCCGTACCGACCATCCTCTTCTTTCTGGCGGGTGTGGCTGGCAATTGCCTGTAAATCCTCATCAAATATCTCATGCTTCAGATCCGCCAGGGCCTTGAATCGGGTGAAGGCTTCGTTGAGCTCAGTCTCGGTCTCAAACTGGATTCCCAGCTCAAGCAGGCGGGAACGGAAAGCATTTCTTCCGGAATGTTTGCCCAGCACCAGACTGTTGGTATGCCAGCCGACATCCTGCGCTCGCATGATTTCATAGGTTTCGCGGTGCTTGAGCACCCCGTCCTGGTGGATACCGGACTCATGGGCAAATGCATTCGCGCCCACTATCGCTTTGTTAGGCTGCACCGGAAACCCGGTGATGGTAGACACTAGCCGGGAGGCAGGCACAATGTGCTGCGTATCAATGCGGGTGTCGATGGTGTAAAGATCCTGGCGGGTACGAACCGCCATCACCAACTCTTCCAGGGACGCGTTGCCAGCCCTCTCGCCCAATCCGTTGATGGTGCACTCGACCTGCCGGGCACCGTTACTGACGGCCGCCAGGGAGTTTGCAACCGCAAGGCCGAGGTCATTGTGGCAGTGTACAGAAAAAACCGCTTTATCCGCATTCGGAACACGGTTGAGCAACTGCCGGATAGTCTCGCCGAATTGCTCGGGAATTGCATAGCCCACGGTGTCGGGGATATTGATGGTGGTGGCTCCGGCATTGATGGCCGCCTCAATAATTCGGCACAGGAAGTCCAGCTCTGAGCGGCCCGCGTCCTCACAGGAAAACTCCACATCATCGACATGACCACGGGCCCGCTTGACGGATCGGACCGCCTGCTCCACAACCTCATCAGGCTGCATCTGCAGCTTATGCTTCATGTGAATGGGAGAGGTTGCAATAAACGTGTGTATGCGGCCGCGTTCAGCCGGCCTTACTGCTTCAGCAGCACGATCGATATCCTTATCCAGAGCCCGGGCGAGACTGCAAATGGTAGAGCCCTTGATCGACTCCGCAATGCCTTTCACCGCATCAAAGTCACCCTGGCTGGCGATTGCGAACCCGGCTTCGATCACATCAACACGAAGTTTCTCAAGGACTTTCGCTATACGTAGTTTTTCCGCTTTCGTCATGGTGGCGCCAGGGCTTTGTTCGCCATCGCGCAAAGTGGTGTCAAAGATAACGAGGTGGTCTGTCGCGGACATAGCGATCTCCGTCGGAACAACGTAGCGAGTGTTTTCAGGCAGTATATCACTGAGTGACCGGGGAAAGGTCAAAGCCTGCAGTTTCCTTCAGGCAATAAAAAACCCCGGCAGCTTACGCTGTCGGGGTTTTAGGTATTAAGAGCCTGACGATGACCTACTCTCACATGGGCAGAAGCCACACTACCATCGGCGCTGGTCTGTTTCACGGCTGAGTTCGGGATGGGATCAGGTGGTTCCAGACCGCTATGGTCGTCAGGCAAAACGGTTGATCACTGGGTGGACGAGATAGGACTGTGATGTTGATTTCGTTGCGTTATCCGCAATTGTCTTGGGT
>NZ_VMHN01000039.1 GCF_008795955.1 Marinobacter denitrificans | reverse complement strand
GCGGCCAGGGCGACTTTGGACTTGAATGATGCGCTGTATTGCTTGCGTTTCTTGCTCATGATTCTCCTCCTTGTGGAGATGATGAATCAGAGCTTAGGCACCTGTCCAAATTTCGGGGTCCACTTCAACCCTCCCAGACCGCCGACTCCATCAAGCAACTGAACCGTCGCCAGATAGCTTGGCTCAACCTTAACCACGTCACTGAAGACAGGCTAGATCGCGCTATCGTCAAGGTCATCAACGCGTACAAAAAATACGAACTGCCGGGATACTGGGGTACAGGTCGGCGGGCCGCCGCCGATGGCACCAAATGGAATCTTTACGAGCAAAACCTGCTCAGCGAGTACCACATCCACTATGGCGGTTACGGCGGCATCGGTTACTACCACGTCTCGGACACCTATATCGCGCTGTTCAGTCATTTCATCCCCTGTGGCGTTCACGAGGCGGTGTACATCCTTGACGGACTGCTTGAGAACCGGAGCGATATCCAGCCGGATACCTTGCACGGTGATACGCAGGCCCAGAGCTATCCCGTTTTCGGGCTGGCGTACCTACTGGGGATCAAGCTGATGCCGCGTATCCGGAATATCAAGGATCTGAACTTC
>NZ_VMHN01000038.1 GCF_008795955.1 Marinobacter denitrificans | reverse complement strand
TGTCTAAAGCAAAATTTGAGCGTAACAAGCCGCACGTAAACGTGGGCACCATTGGTCACGTAGACCATGGCAAGACCACGCTGACAGCCGCGCTGACTCGTGTATGTCACGAAGTGTGGGGTACTGGCAGCGCCAGCGCATTCGACCAGATCGATAACGCGCCGGAAGAGCGGGCTCGTGGTATTACAATCGCGACCTCTCACGTTGAGTATGATTCACCGGCACGTCACTACGCCCACGTAGACTGCCCGGGCCACGCTGACTATGTGAAGAACATGATCACGGGTGCGGCGCAGATGGACGGCGCCATTCTGGTTTGTTCCGCAGCTGACGGCCCCATGCCGCAGACTCGCGAGCACATCCTGCTGTCCCGCCAGGTGGGCGTACCTTTCATCGTTGTGTTCCTGAACAAGGCGGACATGGTTGATGACGAGGAGCTGCTTGAGCTGGTCGAGATGGAAGTTCGCGAACTGCTGAGCCAGTACGACTTCCCGGGCGACGACACGCCGATCATTACCGGTTCTGCGCTGATGGCGCTGGAAGGTAAGGACGACAACGAAATGGGTACTACCGCTGTCAAGAAGCTGGTAGAAGCCCTGGACGAGTACATCCCGGATCCTGAGCGTGCGATTGATCAGCCGTTCCTGATGCCGATCGAGGACGTCTTCTCCAT
>NZ_VMHN01000037.1 GCF_008795955.1 Marinobacter denitrificans | reverse complement strand
CTGGGCGGCATCATGGTCGACAGCTTTAGTTGGCGGTATGTGTTCTTCATGGCCGTGCCGTTCTGCCTCATCGGCCTGTTCCTGGCCACGATCTTCATGCCGGGGCGCGCAGCCTCCGGTCCGCCGCACCGGTTTGACTGGATCGGCTTCGGACTGATGACCGTGTTCCTCGTGACCTTGCTCAACGGCCTGTCGAATGGACAACGTGACGGATGGTTCTCCGATTCCATCCTGCGCGACTTCGCCGTCGCCCTTGTCTCGGGCATAGGCTTCATCGTCTGGGAGCTGCGCACACCCGCGCCCATGCTCAATCTCAAGCTCTTCACGAACCGGGTCTATGCCGGCGCGTCCGTGGTGGCCTTCATTTTCGGGGCGGGAATCTACGGTTCGACCTTCTTGATTCCGCTGTTCGTGCAGACGATCCAGGGCTACACGCCGACGCGCTCGGGCCTGCTGCTGATGCCGGCGGGTCTGATTCTGGCCCTGGTCTTCCCCATTGCGGGGCGGCTGACCGACAAGACGCCCGCCTATGCCACGGTCATGGTCGGTCTGGCGGTCTTCGCATTGTCATCGTTCCTGATGACCGGCGTGGATACCAATACCTCGTTCTGGCTGTTCGCCTGGTGGATCATGCTGGGGCGTATCGGCCTTGGTTTCATTATGCCGAGCCTGAACGCCGGCGCCCTCAAGGCGCTACCCATGA
>NZ_VMHN01000036.1 GCF_008795955.1 Marinobacter denitrificans | reverse complement strand
CTTATAGTATAAACATTAGGCATCTATATAGTTCAAGCGGCCCTTTCCTCCCGCCACTGGTCATACCCCTCTAGCGCTTCCCGGCTGTCATTGCCCGGTGTGGCCGCTCCGAACGCCGCGAGAGGCTTAGCGTGCGATATTTTCCGTCTCGTGAGGTGGCCCTAGACACGTGCGTCACCGACTCTGCTGGATCGCGTTCTGCGACGATGGCGGGTGACGCATGGCCTCACTTGCCTGCAGCGCCGGAGGCGTGGACCTCCGGCGCATCATCAGCGCCGGAACAAGGGCGGCCAGGAAGATCGCGCCGACGATAAAGAAGCTGTCCCGGTACCCCAGCATGTTGCCCTGGCTGTAGATCACGCGGCCAAGATAGTTCATCGCCCCGGCCTGGCGTATCGCTTCCGGCACGCCAGCCTGTGCAAGCAAGCCGGTTACTTCGCGCAGCATATCGGCCGTCGCGCTGTTGCCTGCATGCTGCGCGGCCGTGAAGCTGTCTACGTAGAGCTGAGACCGCCGTTCCAGAGCGATGGAAAGAAGGTTGACGCCAAACGCCCCGCCGAGTTGGCGCACGAAGTTGATTGCGCCGGAGCCCTGACCGAGTAGCGTCATGGGTAGCGCCTTGAGGGCGCCGGCGTTCAGGCTCGGCATAATGAAACCAAGGCCGATACGCCCCAGCATGATCCACCAGGCGAACAGCCAGAACGAGGTATTGGTATCCACGCCGGTCATCAG
>NZ_VMHN01000035.1 GCF_008795955.1 Marinobacter denitrificans | reverse complement strand
CCGCCACCAGCGAGTTCGCCCTGCTGCCCAACCCCAACCCGAGCGGCAATTTCACCAAGATCACCCAGCGCCTGCCAGTGCGCATCGCGGTGCAGCAGGACGGCGGCGAACTCAAGCCGGGTATGATGGTGGAGCTGGAGGCGAGAGCCGATGACTAGCGCGCCCCGGCCGGACAGTATCGAGGGGCTATTCGCCCGCTTCGGCCCGTCCTATCGCTGGCTGGTCACGGCGACGGTCATGATGGGCACGATCGCCACTATCCTGACCGCCACCATCGTCAATGTAGCCCTGCCGGATATCATGGGCGCTTTCGGCATGGGCCAGGACAAGGCGCAACTTCTCTCCACCGGCTTCCTCGCCGCAATGACCGGGACCATGCTGCTGAATGCCTGGATGGTCGAGACCCTCGGCCAGCGCGCGACCTTTATGCTGGCGCTAACAGTCTTTATCGCCGCCTCCGCCATGGGCGGGCTCGCCCCCGCCGAGGGCGTGCTGATCCTGGCCCGCGTCCTGCAAGGCGGCGCGGCCGGCATCCTCCAGCCGCTCGCCATGCAGACGATCTTCCTGGTCTTCCCGCCGGAGAAACGCGGGTCGGCCATGGGAATTTACGGCATTGGTGTGGTGCTGGCCCCGGCGCTCGGCCCTACGCTGGGCGGCATCATGGTCGACAGCTTTAGTTGGCGGTATGTGTTCTTCATGGCCGTGCCGTTCTGCCTCATCGGCCTGTTCCTGGCCACGATCTTCATGCCGGGGCGCGCAGCCTCCGGTCCGCCGC
>NZ_VMHN01000034.1 GCF_008795955.1 Marinobacter denitrificans | reverse complement strand
AGAAGTGGTTAGTCTAACCTTCGGGAGGACGATCACCACGGTGTGGTTCATGACTGGGGTGAAGTCGTAACAAGGTAGCCGTAGGGGAACCTGCGGCTGGATCACCTCCTTAAACGAAGCCGAACGCTTCGGTCAGAGTCCACACGAATTACTTGGTTAACTTGAGAAGAGAGCAAAGGGTCTATGCAGGCCCGACTTGGCTTGTTGAGAGACAAGCAAAACCGGGTCTGTAGCTCAGGTGGTTAGAGCGCACCCCTGATAAGGGTGAGGTCGGTGGTTCAAGTCCACCCAGACCCACCAAAATTGCGTGGCTCGTCGTTGCTTCCAAGCTCATGTGCTGTTCGCACACTACGCTTGAAAGCGCCTAGATCCACACAATTTTATAGCCTGGGAATCCGTGCGCGGCCGGGTTTGGGTGATAAGTCTAGGGGCTATAGCTCAGCTGGGAGAGCGCCTGCCTTGCACGCAGGAGGTCTGCGGTTCGATCCCGCATAGCTCCACCATATTACTGGCTAGCTTCGGTTAGCAGTGTGCAGAAACAAGCATTTCGGTTTAATGACAAGGGGTTGTTAAGCGGAAGTTCTTCTTTCTGATCACTGGGTCAGATTTGCTCTTTAACAAATTGGACGAGATAGAACACGAGTATTGTTTCTCATTATCTCCGAGAAGCAATATTCAATGTGATAGCGATTTCAAGCGTTATCCGGTGTTGTCGTTGAAGTGGTTGTATATGACTTCAAGTGGCTGTCTCGAATCAACCTCTGCATCAGGCTTGCCTGGTGAAGGGTGTGGATTCGTGATCAGTTGTCTTGGGGTTATATAGTCAAGCAACTAAGCGCATACGGTGGATGCCTTGGCAGTCAGAGGCGATGAAAGACGTGGAAGCCTGCGATAAGGCTCGGGGAGCTGGCAAACAAGCT
>NZ_VMHN01000033.1 GCF_008795955.1 Marinobacter denitrificans | reverse complement strand
TGATACTGATTGAGCCTTCTCCCCAGCCCAGCGGTTGCCCGCTAAGCTGGAAGGCGACCAAGCACTACAAGGGAGAAGACTCAATGAACTTTTACCATAGCACCCACCGCCACTATTGTGGAATCGACCTGCACGCCCGCAGTCTGTATGTCTGCATCCTCGACCAGCAGGGCGAGGTGTTGCTGCACAAGGAAATCAAAGCCCGCCCGGAACCCTTGCTCGCCCTGCTCGAACCTTTCCGCGATGACCTTGTCGTTGGCGTGGAATGCATGCACTGCTGGTACTGGATCTCGGATCTGTGTGAAAAACACGGCATCGACTTCATCCTCGGCCATGCCCTGTATATGAAAGCCATCCATGGGGGTAAAACCAAGAACGACCGCATTGACTCGTTCAAGATCGCCATGCTCATGAAGGGCGGCAACTTCCCGCTGGCCTATACCTATCCCAAGGAGATGCGAGCCACTCGCGACCTACTGCGCCGGCGCACCCGGATCGTCCAGCACGGGGCAATGCTCAAGGCCCACGTGGTGAATACCACGAGCCAATACAACCTGCCGCCGAACAAGGTCAACCTGAAGAATATCGGTGCCCGGGAACAAGTCCATGCGGTCTTTGCCGATCGGGACGTCCAACACAACATCGATCTGGACCTGGCCATCATCGATTGCTACCACCGAGAGCTGAGCAAGCTCGAAGAGCACCTGGAGCGGCAAGCCAAACAACATGACCCCACGTCCCTGAGTGTACTGCGGACCATTCCAGGGGTCGGTCGCGTCCTGGCCCTGACGATTCTCTACGAAATCGGTGATATCCAGCGCTTTGAGTCGGTCCAGAAGTTCGCTTCATACTCCCGGCTCATCAAGTGCAAAGCCGAGTCTGCGGGTAAAGTCTATGGTACCCAAGGCAACAAAATCGGCAACGCGCATCTGAAGTGGGCTTTCTCTGAGGCGGCGGTGCTGTACCTGCGCGGCAATGACAAAGCCCAGCGCTACCTACAGAAACTCCAGAAACGCATGAACAAGGCCAAGGCGTTATCCGCGCTGGCCCACAAGCTGGGCCGTGCCGCCTACTTCATGCTCAAGCATCAGAGGGT
>NZ_VMHN01000032.1 GCF_008795955.1 Marinobacter denitrificans | reverse complement strand
CCGCTTCGGCTTCCTTCAGAATGTTGATGATCTGCTCGTCTGAAAATCGCTTTTTCATGTTCATCGTCCTCTGCTGTGATGAACATTACTAAGCTGGAAACGGTTAAGCTAGAGGGGAGCAGGTCACGGTCGCACTAGCAGCGAAGAATGCCCGGATTATCTGGGCGCTAATGATGAACCAGACGGAGTTTAAAACTCAGCCTGTGGAGGGCTGACAACCGAGTAGCAACGACAGGCAGAACACGCCTGCCAGCCGAGTCTAGCAACGGCAAGCGATGACGGAACGGTCAGACCGAGAGTGAGAGAGTCTGTTTATGCTGACGGCCCTTGAAGGCCGACTAACGAATGAGACCCTCGCTCACACGCATCATCATCCTGGCCCGGGCGAAAGTGCCCACAAAGAGGCCGAATGTAGAGCTGCAGTCTCAAACCGCTTCGGAATCAAATGGCGTTGCTTGACCGCAGGGGGAGTCCATGTAGCAGAAATAAGCGGCGCCCCGCCAGGGGCGTCCGGTGGACGGCCGCCAGGCCGGGAACGAACTTAATTGACTTGTTAATTGGATACCTCAATGTACCACTTAGGCTTGATGCGCCCGAAGTCCCGGCGGACGTTTGATTTCAGCGCCTTTTTGGAGTCCAGCACCTTTGCCTCGCCGTCTTCTCTGACAAACACAACCCAATGCCAAAATGGTTTGCCCTGCTCCATACGCCACTTAATAGCCATAAGGGCCTTGTCTGGAAGGCCCTCCCAAGACTCGAATGGTGTTTCTTTGGGCGACACCGAGATCCCCAGTTCCCGCAGGAGCTTCGGGACGTGCGCTGTCTCCGACCAGAGCGACGTGTCTGCCGCAGAAATGCCTAGAGCGTTTGCCTTACGCTTCGCTTCCGAATAGCTAATACCTGCTAGAACAGCGCTTGCCGCAATACCACAGCCGGTTGTTTCTTCCTGGATGACTGGTTCCATGTCTCTACCAATTAACGCTCTGAATAAGCCGCCGTTTGGAGCGCCAGCGCAAAACGGTCGGCTTGATTCACTTGATACTGATTGAGCCTTCTCCCCAGCCCAGCGGTTGCCCGCTAAGCTGGAAGGCGACCAAGCACTACAAGGGAGAAGACTCAATGAACTTTTACCATAGCACCCACCGCCACTATTGTGGAATC
>NZ_VMHN01000031.1 GCF_008795955.1 Marinobacter denitrificans | reverse complement strand
GGTAATCCCCCCGAAAAACAGCGGTGATCAAAAGTAGAATTTTCCGTAAGCTAGACGCAGGGAGATTCTGCATGAAGAAGTCACGTTTTTCCGACAGCCAGATCCTGTCGATCCTCAAGCAAGCCGAGAACGGCGTGCCGGTCCCGGAGCTGTGCCGAGAGCACGGCATGAGCAACGCCAGTTTTTATAAATGGCGGGCCAAGTTCGGTGGCATGGACGCGTCCATGATGGCTCGCTTGAAAGAGCTGGAGGATGAAAACCGCCGGCTCAAGAAGATGTATGCCGAGGAACGATTGAAGGCTGACATCCTCAAGGAAGCTATCGAAAAAAAGTGGTAAAGCCGTCTCGTCGCCGTGAGATGGCGCAGAAAGCCGTCAATGAGAAGCACGTCAGTATTCGCCTGGCTTGCTGGATGTTCAGCATCAGCGAGACCTGCTATCGCTACCGGGCAAAGCTCAGCAGCGAGAATGCCGAAATCGCGGACTGGCTGATCCGACTGACCCATAACCAGCGGAACTGGGGCTTTGGTCTGTGTTTCCTGCATTTGCGCAATGTGAAAGGCTTTGCCTGGAATCACAAACGGGTTTACCGGATTTATCGGGAGCTGGAACTGAATCTGCGAATCAAACCTAAAAAGCGCCTGGTTCGTGAAAAGCCTGAACCCTTGGCCGTGCCGGAAATCATCAATGACAGTTGGTCGATGGACTTCATGCACGACCAGCTTAACGACGGTCGCAGTTACCGACTGCTGAATGTGATTGATGACTTTAACCGGGAAGGCCTTGGCATCGAAGTGGACTTCTCGCTTCCGGCAGAGCGGGTTATCCGATCACTGGAGCAGATCATTGAGTGGCGTGGGAAACCGCGCTCTATTCGCTGTGACAACGGTCCTGAGTACATCAGCGGCAAGCTGTCAGCCTGGGCCGACAAACAAGACATCAAGCTGGCGTTTATCCAGCCGGGCAAACCGCAGCAGAATGCCTATATTGAACGCTACAACCGAACAGTCCGTTACGATTGGCTGGCGCAGTATTTGTTCGACAGCACTGAAGAAGTCCAGGACTATGCCACTCGCTGGCTCTGGCACTACAATCACGAACGACCCAATATGGGACTCGGAGGGATTACCCCTCAACAGAAGTTGGCCATGATGGCCTAAGGTCTACTTTTGAACCCCGCTAAAAATGGGGGGATTACC
>NZ_VMHN01000030.1 GCF_008795955.1 Marinobacter denitrificans | reverse complement strand
TGACCTGCCCCCAATCACTAAACCGCTCACTGCTTAGTAATGTCGGTTAATTTCGACCCTTTGCCGGTAGTCCGGTAGCCAGCGGCGAACTCCAGTGGTGTCTGGTAACCCAATGCTGAATGGGGCCGGTTTTCGTTGTAGTCTCGTCGCCAGTTACCGATGATTTCCCTGGCATGTGCCAGATCCCGGAACCAGTGTTCATTCAGGCACTCGTCCCGGAAGCGCCCGTTGAAGCTTTCGATGAAGCCGTTCTGAGTCGGCTTCCCAGGTTGTATCAGCTTCAGCTCCACCCGGTTGTCATAGGCCCATTGATCCAGAGCCTTGCTGGTGAACTCCGGGCCTTGGTCTGTCCTGACAGCCTGAGGGTAGCCTCTGAAGGCGGCTATGGCATCCAGAGTGCGGGCAACCTGATCGCCGGAGATGCCATTGGCTACCGGGATGTCGAGACACTCCTTGGTGAAGTCATCGACAATGGTCAGGCACTTTATCCGCCGGCCGCACGCCAACGAGTCCATGACGAAGTCCATGGACCAGGTCTGATTTGGAGCCTCCGGCAGCACCAAGGGCTGACACTCCATGGCGATACCCTTGCGGCGCTTGCGTTTTGGCACGGCCAAACCGGCCTCCCGATACAGCCGGTAAACCTTCTTGTGGTTCACGTCGATTCCTTCCCGTCGCAACAGTTGATGAACCCGTCGATAACCAAACCGACGGCGCTCGTGGGCCAATTCCGTAATGCGCTCGCTGAGCACACTATCAACAGCCGCAACGGTGGATCGATAATGAAACGAAGCGCGGGATAACCCGACGAGAAAACAGGCCCTGCGTTGTGAAATCGGGGTCTGCTCCTGCATCGCCCGCACGGCCTCGCGCTTGTTCTCGACGGTCAGTACTTTCGGTTGAGGGCCGCCTTCAGGGCTTCGTTGTCGAGAAGAGACTCAGCCAACAGTTTCTTGAGCTTGGCGTTCTCGTCCTCGACCGCCTTCAACCGGCGGGCTTCTGAAACCTCCATGCCGCCGAACTTCTTGCGCCAGGTGTAGAAGGTGGCGTCAGAAATGTTGTACTTGCGACACAACTCCTTCACCGCCAAGCCCGCTTCGGCTTCCTTCAGAATGTTGATGATCTGCTCGTCTGAAAATCGCTTTTTCATGTTCATCGTCCTCTGCTGTGATGAACATTACTAAGCTGGAAACGGTTAAGCTAGAGGGGAGCAGGTCA
>NZ_VMHN01000002.1 GCF_008795955.1 Marinobacter denitrificans | reverse complement strand
CCCGCTTCGGCTTCCTTCAGAATGTTGATGATCTGCTCGTCTGAAAATCGCTTTTTCATGTTCATCGTCCTCTGCTGTGATGAACATTACTAAGCTGGAAACGGTTAAGCTAGAGGGGAGCAGGTCACCTGTTCAAATCGGGGTGTGGTACTCCCTTGTCGGACAGCGCGCTTATAAATCGACAGCCATTGTGAAAATGGCCTGTGCGGGACTGGTTTAACTATAGAAGATGTTTGCTGTAGGTGGGTAACTCGGCCGTTTGCTTGAGTTTGTTAGGCGACACGACAATCTCCCAGTCAGCGCGCGCGTCGGTAGTGCATGGCAACCGCGCCATTGCGGAGCGGCTTCACCGAGATCAACTCGAGCCGTCGCGTGCTGGGCAGCCCGCTCTCGTACAGAGTCGGACCGTGGCCGGCGATCCTGGGGTGGACAAGTAACTGGTACTCGTCGATCAGATCCAGCCGGTCCAGTTCGGTCGCAAGCTTGCCGCTGGCGAGGAGCACGCCGTTCGGGGTCGCGTCTTTGAGCTTCTGTACGGCCGTGCGCAGGTCGCTGGAGATAGGATGGCTGTTGGCCCACCGGAAGTTCTTTCGCGTCGAGGAAGCCACGTACTTCGGTTTGGCCTCCAGCTTGACCGCCCACTCGCGCATCGCTGGCGGTGCCTCCGCGTCGCCACGGGCGACCGCTGGCCAGTAGCCCTCCATCATCTCGTAGGTGACCCGGCCCCATAGCATGGCCCCGCTCTCGTCCATGAGGCGTGTGAAGAAGGCGTGTGTCTCGTCGTCAGCGATTCCTTCCTCGTGGTCGACGCAGCCGTCCAGGGTGACGTTGATGCTGAAGGTCAAGAGTCCCATTGGGTCCTCCGTTCTAGATTTTTGACGAGCCGCGCGTTGTCTGGCTCCAAAGGCCCAAGCCCAAGTCGCGAGGCACTCACCTTGTGTCGCCTAACGCCAATGCGAAGCGGCGCCCTGAGAAGGGCGTCCGACTTACGCGGTTTGTTAATAAAGGCACCAAACTAAGGCTGCCTGCAGAGCCCGACGAATCAAAAAAGATTAATTGGGTTTAAACATTGCCGACCTCTGATTCTAAGGATGTACCCAAGAACCAAATTGGCATAGTTGGAATCAACCAAATCATTACTATAAGCAGTGCTTCAGACAAACTACTTGAGAAAAACAAAGCACAGCCTAAAACCAATTCACAAAACAAAATAAGAAAAGCATTGCCATGCTCGCGCAAATGCTTGTAAGACTCAATGTATTGCTCTCTATCCGCAGAATCTTTGGCACGATTTCTAGTTAGCCTTTTGTAGAAATCAAAAACAAGTCTAAATCTATTGAAAACTGCTGGGATCACTAGGCTAAGCTGAAGTGCCACTATAAATGCATACACTAGGGCAAATGGAAGTTTGGTGAGATCTTGTCCAGACCAAAAATAA
This sequence comes from Marinobacter denitrificans, assembly GCF_008795955.1. GTDB lineage: Bacteria > Pseudomonadota > Gammaproteobacteria > Pseudomonadales > Oleiphilaceae > Marinobacter > Marinobacter denitrificans. The sequence continues at coordinate 917,296 of NZ_VMHN01000002.1, read as the reverse complement.
AGCAACGCTAAAGCGATCGAAATCACCAAAATTCTATACGCCCAGACCTTGATGCTTGTTGATATTCCACCTTGGAAATCAATATTTGCACGAAGAGCATGCATGACGAGTATTGGCGCGCTCGCCAAATAACAGAAAGCAATGCCAAAGCTCAAAATAACCCAAAAATGGTCGCTTTTGAGCTTTAGCACATCAGAACCACTAAAATCAAAAAGGCTCGCAATAACAGGGCTTAATCGGGATTCAGGATGAAATGCCAGAGCCATGACCACTAATGCACCGAGTACTGACCCGATGAAGTACCGGATGAAATAGAACTCCCACCAACGATTCGATTCCATTAATTAACCTTTTACTATTAACGCGAAGCTTTGCGGCAATTTTGGAACCGCGAAGCGGTGTAAAAATTGTCCGACAACAGCGGCTGGTTATATGTGCTAAAGAGTCGCATGGGTGACCTTTTCAAACGACTCACCTTCAGCGTTTTTCCAATGCAGCTTTATTGCCTGCTTGCGCTTGGTTTGCATGCTGAATGATGCAATTAACTCCACGGACTGACCCGGTTCCATTGACTCCATTGGAAACTTTTCCTGAAGATCAGCATCCATAATGCTGTCGTTACCTTCCGGAAATTCGAGGTTAACCTGATGGGCCGTAGCTTTACCTTTGTTGAAAACCTTGAGACGGTGCTTTTTACTACCAAGGGTGATGAAATTTGCCCCGAGTTCTGCCGCGTTTGCGCTCCGGGCTTCTCTTTCTTCTTTATCAAGCATTAGTGCGTTCAGCTTGTGCTGAATTTCGATCAACTCTTCTTCTTTTTGTCGTAGACCTCGCGAACGCCAGGTTGCATAACCTGAGAATAGAAGCGCTACCGCCGCAATTACGTCACCAAGAGATATTTCCATACGCCCTACTTAAACTTTATGTTTTTATTGCCACCGAATGCTTTCTTCAGGGATTTCCTCATTTCTTTTGCTACGTCGTCCACGGCCTGCTTACCTATTTCTCCCATGTGCTCATCTATATTCTCTGAATTTTCATGAATGAGCTCTTTCTTGGTCATTTCGCGATCACAGGAAACGCAGCGTAACTTTGCATAATCGTTTTCAAGGGTCTCGTCATACTCGAATTGTGTTGACCCACACGTAGGGCAGAGAAGCGATACGTTCCGGTCATACTTATCAAAGTTCATAATTTCCCCTTAGGTGACCCCATATAACGCCTTGGCTTTGCGGCGCACCGGAGCGCGAGCGTAGGTGCGTCCGACAACAGCCATTTGTTACGTTTTAAATTGGCGACTTGCTCACCTCTTTAACTATGTACCTTTTAATTACGTCCGTTGGGGTGACAACTGCGTCCGCACTCAAATACAGAAGTCCTTCATTGCCGCGGTTATTTTCATGCTGTGACCACGTGATCAGTTCTCGCTGAGACTCAGGACTTTTTAGGCTGATGTTAAAAGAAATCGTCCTGCCTTCGATTCTGTCAAAAAACCGACCCCAGCCAGTTATATTGTTGTACTTAGTTACATTTCCAACGATCTGGTGGGGCGCGGGTATTGTTTGTGGAAGCAAGTATAGAGCTGTTTCTGAATCAAACGTCGCAAGCTTTTCTCCACGTGGACGAGTTACATCCATAATCATTACCGGCTCTTTCCGAATAGGTCGATGCATATCCGATAGGGGCGATTCAAGAATAGCGGGCAATTCATCTATCGTCGGTTCAATACGCTTAGCTAATTGGGAGTACATATCATCAGGTTGCGAGATTTTACCAACTGCTTCATTGAAGGAATATTTAACAAAATCATAGAAAACACCCCCTGACACAGCCCCTGCGACCCAAATAATAGCCTCATAAGTGAAGCTGCCTCTTTTCGGGGTGTTGATATAGAACTCCGCACCATGTGCGGCATCCCCATGCGACCTGACCTCACCGTTCAGATACGCATGGGTAACAATAGAAGTTGCTCTAGCCACCCCTGTCAGCGCAACAGAAGCATTGTATAAGCCCAACCGACCGGTGTCGGCCGTACCATTTTGGTAACGAAATTTAACCTTTAGCTCAGCCAAAACTCACCTTTTTTGTATAAATTTCAGAGCATGCCCAAAACGTAACGCCGCTCAGCACGCGCGCCTTTGTAGTGGAGGCGAAGCCGCAACGAAAAAGGCGTCGCCGTGACTGGCCTGGTTATGATTTTCGCTCTCTTGGAATCTCCGCAAGAACTTCTCCGGTCAATATGCGAACGTACTTTGCGACTGAGGCTTCGTTAAACCTGACCTCAATTTTTTCATGTGAATCAATTCTCGACAGCTTTTCGACCAACTCTTGGGTCGCAGCTTTGACTGATGCACGCGGACTGGTGATGCCCTCGTTTTGCATCCCAACCCGAACCTTCATTGTCTCGTAAAGCTCGCCAGCACTTGCTGCCATTTCGATTCTCACGCGACCTCATAACGCCCTGGCTTTGCGGCGCACCGGAGCGCCAGCGCAGGTGCGTCCGACAACAGCTACTGGTTATATATTCTTTCTGGAAAATGCGTTGTTGATCACATCGTGAAACGAACTAGGGCCGTCGTCCTTTATAAAGCCCGTATTGCTTGGCCGGAATAGAGTTTGAAGAATTAACTGTCTTTCCCCATCCATTGGACCGGACCCCTCTCTTAAAAGCGCTAAATAAGTTTGTATCATCGTCACTCGCTCATCGGCATCTGTGCGAAGATGAAGGTTTGAAATGAATATCTTCGCTGATAATCGTGTTACCCAGATTCCAAATGTTGATATGGCGAGCATCACGCCCAACCGCCACAACTGGACATCGGCCAGCGTCACTTGCAACAGCTTGTGTGCGGCTAGAACAAATCCACCTCCAGTAAGGGCCGCTAACAAAAGCGTGGCAGCGCCAACGCCCCACATTACTCGCGAGTGCAATTTTCGTTTATCCGTCCAATACTGAACAGAGGCCTGAAGCGCCAGCTTCTCATCATACGTATGTGCGATGTCGGAAAGAGTTTTTTCGGACTCATCAACTATCGTCTTAAATTTAGATGCTTGCTCGTCCTTCTGGGCTTCAATTTCGCCTTTTAGTTCCGAAAACTGTGACCGCAGCTCAGAAATTTCTTGGATTAGTTGCTCATTCTGCGCCCGCAACTCAAGATGCTGATCTTTAAACCTAACGTTCCACTCCGAGCTCAGGGTGTTGAGTGCCTCGACCTGGGCTTCAACAGTTGCGGTGACACCCTGACGGTACTGAAAGGCGTAAAACGCACCTTTTAAAGCATTCGGGTGACTCTGATTCACGTTAATTTCTAGAAGATTCGAAGCTGCATAACAAGCGATTACTTCATCTTCTTCTCCGGAAAGGTTCTTCGCAAAGATAGCGTCTGGGTTAGTTGATGAGAGCAAGTGTCCTTTTTGGAGATGCTGACTCAGCTGCTTTTGGAAATTACGAGATACATTCTGTCGTTGCTGTTCGTTGTTTTGGTTTTGACGGAACTGCTGGATAAATTGATCGATGAATCCGAGCCATTGGTTCGTTACATTCCACGCGTGGGCCGAATTGCTGTCTTTTTTTGCACCAGCTTCCATCCATGCGAAGAAAGAGCGCTCTTGATCTGCCCACTCTTTTAATTCTTCCAACGATTGGAATTCACGTGGTCCTGTATCCAGCTCCAGAGTAATGAATGATTTTGCTTCGTGTTTTTCTTCTGACCCTGACATAAGACACTACTTTCGCTTGATGTTGAGGGGAATATAACGCACTAATCAGCCACTGCGTCGGGAGTCGGCTGCATTTGATTGTTATGTTCTGGGGATACCAAAGACTCAATCATTTGATCATAGGCACGCTGGCGTAACTGAACGGCAAGCACTACCGAACTAAAGATCATGAATAAAAATCCTGCTACGGAAGAGGCCCCTTCGCTCATTCCCATCACAGCTAAAGACACAAGCAGCAAACCGCCGAAAAGGAAAATGGAGAAACGCGTAAACCAACGGTCGATATAGCGGAACAATTTATTCCGGCCTACGCCGGTGTACTGAAACTCACCATTCTTAAAGGAAACAATCCCAGGGGTTTTCTTGAGTGCGTAGATTATTTTCGAACAGCCATCATGTTTTACTAGTTCTACCACATCGCTGTAGTTCATTCTAAGACCATGTATTAGCCTGAAAAGCTCGGTAGTGGAGTGTTTGCTCTCCCTATTGATTGCTTCCTCGAATTTTTCGAGGAGCTCAGCTTTCACCTTTCTAGCTTGGCCCATGTTGTAAAAAATGAGAGCCATAGTACCGAGCGAGGAAATAACGCCAAAAACAAGTTTTGATGCAATACCAAAGTCCATTTTCTAAATCTCAGTAAACATAACGCCAATGTTAAGCGGCGACCTTTTTGGAGCGCAGCGGAGAAAAGGGCGTCCGGTGGACGGCCGTCAGGCCGGGAACGAACTTGAATGACTGGTTACAAAGCAAGTGCACCCGTTTACCTCCGCTGCTCTGCCCAAAACTGATGTTCGATGACTTCATAGTGCTGCACCGAAAGGTCAGGCTCAAGCTGATAAACCTCATCTTCCGGGTACAAACGCGCCTTAGAAATATCGTTGCCAGCAAACGCCTTGATCGACTCCAGGTTGTCCCAGTACGTGATGAGGGTGAGTTCAATTTTGGCAGTCAGAGAACGGCGGAAAATCTGAGCACCGAGAAAGCCCGGTGTTGCAGACGAATCCTTAATGCCGGTTTCGTAAAGATAGCCCGTGAACCCTTCACTGTGGGTTTCAGGCACTCGGCATTTCCATTCCCTGGCGATCATTACCGCGCACTCTCCCTTGCTTTGTAACGCCGCTCAGCACGCGCGGCTACGAAATGGAGGCGAAGCCGCAATGTAGTAGACGTCGCCGTGACTGGCATGGTTAGGCATTTTCTCAGTTCTTCGCACCGCACGGAGCAGCCGGTAATTTGCCCGCCAAAGTTCGCTGCCATGCCGTAGCAACTTCCCGGGAACTGAATATTCCCCGTAAGTTTCCACCATGTGTTGGCGCCCATATTGTCGCCCTCAAGAACTCGCGACCACCGACAACAATGCGGCTCATTTCACTGCCGTTTGTTTCCGTAAATTTCTCGATGCTTGTGGCACCAAGCTCCGTTAACTTGATGAAAACCGGCCAGCCCCGATCCGTTTGTTCCCCTACGGCTGACTCCTGCACATAAGACGAACACAGGTGAAACTCCACCTCCGGCTCTGCTAGTGCAACGGCAGGAGTAACCAGCAAAAAAAGAGCGATCGATTTCATCGTGACGATTGCCTAACGCGAAATTCAGCGGCGCGCTTTAGCGCGTCCGGTGGAGTGGTCGTAGGCCACGGAACGAACTGGAATGCATGGTTAGGCTGCGGCTATGGCACATAAACGAGACCAACTGTGAACTGCGGTTTGCCTTCAACCTCATCCATTCGTCCGGTAAGCACCAAATCACTGGCACCTTCCCCTTCAGTATAAAGATCCACAAGCACATCCCAGTAAGCCCCCATCCATTGCGCACATGATGTACTCCATGTTTCCTCAGGCAACTCCACAAGCGTCTCACCATAACCGGCAATATAGTTTTGGATATGCGAAGCAACATCAGGCGGAACCGGAGAAACACCCTCGATTGGCCGGCTCAATTGATAGTTACCCTTCACGAACGCGCTGACGACTTTGCGCAGAATCGGACGCCACGAAGCGGCGATTGGGTGGGCTGCCTCTTCATCCTTTATTGCAACTGATTGGTCTTGCATCACTTATGACTGCCTAACGCCAAGCAGCAGGGGCGCGACGTCAGGAGCGTCCCTTGCCTGCGTTTGTTAAATGCACTTACTCCCAGCCTAGCTCGGAGTAGGTTTTCTTGTCTTCTTCTGGGTAGTCAGTTGTGTAAGACCCCCAGCCCATATACTCATAGTACTTGGTCATTGCCTCGAAATGTGACGAGGCTTCACACGTCCATGCGAGCTTAGCCCCTGGCTCTAGTAAACGACGCGCATCATCGCCGTGGCGACCAGCAAGGCAAAATGTTTGCTCGTTCTCATTTTCTATCCAGAGCTCATGCTTCATAGTTGGTACTGGCATTTAACGCGAAGCTTAGCGGCGCCCTTGTAATGGAGGCGAAGCCGCAATGAAAAGGGCGTCCGGCGGCCATCGGCCGCGTACTACAGCGACTTGTTACAAGCTCACTCAAAAACGGGCCTCATAAAGCTGCGTTCACAACTTAGTACACAACGAGTTTCTTCGGCATACTTGAAGGCGGCTTGGCAATCCGAGTCTTTGAACGAGGCCTCACGGTATTTTTCATAGGCTGCCAGCGACTCGAACGTGAAAAGCGCGATAGCTATATTGTTGGCACCTTCGGAGGGCAAGAAATATCCATGATGCTGACCGCCGAATTTTTGGACCAAGGGTATCCACATTTTCGAGTAGCGCTCGAACTCGGCCGCTTTGTAGGGATCTATGACGTACTTTAGGTAGCAGGTAACCACTTGAACTCCATTTCAGTCTTGGCCTTGTAACATTTGTATAGTGGTCGCGATGATCATTTTTCGCGACCAATTATCCCGAATGGCCATTTTGCCAATCTAACCAAAAGCTCTATAAACTCAATGGCCTGAATTCCAAACCTGTCTCGGAGCCTCGATAAAAACGGTCACCACGACGGTTTTTCCTGCTTTCAGCGATTTTTCGATCAAAGCGATCAAATTCCCACACACAAAAAAGGCCCGAAGCTTTCACTCCAGGCCTCCTCATCACTCATCGCAGTCAATCACCTCAACCACACTTACTATCGCCACAGGACAAACAAGTCGCACACCCGTCCATCACAATTACCGCCTTGGTGCTGCACTTTCCGCACATGGTGGCGTTGGGCGGGAAGTCGCTGGCTTTGTCGTCGTTGGTGGCCGTGCTGTGGCTGGCTTCGAACTCGGCGCGCTTTTCGGCGAGGATGCGCTTGGTGGTTTCGCTCATTTCCTCGCTTTCCAGCAGGCCGATGGCCTTCAGGTGCTTCTCGATCACGGCGCCGATTTCGGCCACCAGGGAGGGCATGAATACGCCGCCCTTCTTGAAGTAGCCGCCGTTGGGGTCGTACACGCTGCGCAGCTCTTCCACCAGGAAGGTTACGTCGCCACCCTTGCGGAATACCGCAGAGATTACGCGGGTGAGGGCGATAACCCACTGGAAGTGTTCCATCGACTTGGAGTTGATGAACACTTCGTACGGCTGCCGGCTTTCGTGGTCGGTGCCTTCGTTGAGCAGGATGTCATTGATAGTGATGTACATCGCGTGCTCGGCGATCGGCGGCTTGATCTTGTAGGTGGTGCCCAGCAGAAAGTCCGGCCGTTCGATGTATTCGTTCATCTGAACGGGCTTGGTTTCCGCCTGCACCGGTGGCTGGTGCTCGGCGGCTACTGGGTCGGCTTTCTTGACGCGGTAGCCGACGATTTTGTTGCTGATTTTAACTGTCATGGTGTCGTGTCCTGTGTCGGTTTTACCGGATCAATATTTGCCGTAAGTGCCTTCTTTAAGCGCATCGAAGAGGTTGGCGGCGTTGTGGATCTCGCCGTCGTACTCCACTTCTTCGTTGCCCTTGAGGGTCACTTTGCTGCCATCGTCCAGGGTGAACTCGTACAGGGTGTTCTCGAGGTCTTTTTCCTGGACCAGTACGCCCTGGAAAGCTTCCGGGTTAAAGCGGAAGGTGGTGCAACCCTTCAGGCCCTTGTCGTAGGCGTACATGTAGATGTCTTTGAAGTCCGGGTACGCAAAGTCCTGCGGTACGTTGGCAGTCTTGGAAATGGACGAGTCCACCCAAAGCTGGGCCGCGGCCTGGATATCCACGTGCTGCGCCGGTGTGACGTCTTCAGAAGTGGTGAAGTACTCGGGCAAGCGCTTGTCTTCTTCTTCGGAGAAGGGCATGGCACCGGGGTTTACCAGGTGGCGGTAGGCCAGCAGCTCGAAGGAGAATACGTCGACTTTTTCCTTGGTCTTGCGCCCTTCACGGATGATGTTGCGCGCGTAGTGGTGCGAGAAGCTCGGCTCGATGCCGTTACTGGCGTTGTTGGCCAGTGACAGGCTGATGGTGCCGGTGGGGGCGATGGAGGTGTGGTGCGTGAAGCGGCCACCTTTCTCGGCCAGTTTCTCCACGAGCTCTGGCTCTACGCCGGCAATCTGCTGCATGTAGCGGCTGTACTTGGCGTGCAGTACCTTGCCCTTGAGCTTGTCGCCCAGTTTGTAGCCGTCTTTGGACAGCTGTGGGCACTTGGTCAGCATCTTGGGGGTTACTTCAAACTCGTCTTCCATGATCGGCGCCGGGCCTTTTTCTTCGGCCAGGGCCAGGGACTGGCGCCAGCCTTCCACGGCCATTTCACGTACTACCTCTTCAGTGAACTGTACGGATTCGGCAGAACCGTAAGGCATGCGCAGCATGGCGAGGGTGGAACCCAGGCCGAGGATGCCCATGCCGTGGCGGCGCTTGTAGGTGATTTCGTGGCGCTGTTCTTCCAGCGGCAGGCCGTTGATTTCCACCACGTTATCCAGCATGCGGGTGAAGATGCCTACCACCTTGCGGTATTTTTCATAGTTGAAGCTGGCCTTGTCAGTGAACGGGTAGTCCACGAACATGGTCAGGTTCACCGAGCCCAGCAGGCAGCTGCCGTACGGGGGCAGGGGCTGTTCGCCACAGGGGTTGGTGGCGCGGATGTCTTCGCAGAACCAGTTGTTGTTCATCTGGTTGACCTTGTCGATCAGGATGAAACCCGGCTCGGCGTAGTCGTAGGTGCTGGTCATGATGGTGTCCCAGATGAACTGGGCTTTCAGCGTGCGGTAGATCTTGCACGCCACCATGCCTTCGTCGTTGACCACGTAGCCTTTCTGGATCGGGAAGTCGCGGTATACAAACTGGCTGGTGTCGGACAGGTCCAGGCCTTCGTCTTCCACTTCTTTCTGGGTTACGGGGAAAGACAGGTGCCAGTCGTCGCCGTTACGTACGGCTTCGATAAAGTCTTCGGTGATCAGCAGCGACAGGTTGAACTGGCGCAGGCGGCCGTCTTCGCGCTTGGCCTGGATGAAGTCGATCACGTCCGGATGGTGCACGTCGAAGGTGGCCATCTGCGCACCACGGCGGCCACCGGCGGAAGACACGGTGAAGCACATGCGGTCGAAGATATCCATGAACGACAGCGGGCCGGAGGTGGTGGCACCGGCGCCGGCGACGTAGGCACCTTTCGGACGCAGGGTAGAGAACTCATAACCGATGCCGCAACCTGCTTTCAGGGTCAGGCCGGCTTCGTGGTTCTTCTCCAGGATGTCGTTCATGGAATCCTGAACAGAGCCGGATACGGTGCAGTTAATGGTGGAGGTGGCTGGTTTGTGGGCTTCAGCACCGGCATTGGAGGTAATGCGGCCCGCCGGGATAGCGCCATGGCGCAGGGCCCAGGCGAACTCTTTCATGTGCTTGGCACGGTCGGCTTTGTTTTCAACTTCTGCGAGGGCAGTTGCTACACGCTTGTAGGTGGCGTCGATGTCCTTGTCGACCGGTTCACCGGTCTTGGTTTTGAGTTGGTACTTGCTGTTCCATATGTCCAGCGAAGCTTCCTGCATTGGAATTGTTGTTATCACGGCCTGTGCTTTAGCGTTCATTGCTACCCTCGGATGTCCGGTATTTCTATTAATGACCGCTGCAAAGCGCAGCCGGCCATACCCCATGTGCGTCGTAAAAATGTGCGCAGCCCGGCGGGCTGTCTTGCTTCAGATCTGCTCAAACACTAGATCTGGTGTTTTTCTGCCCCACTGTTCGCACTGGAAAGGGCGTGATAGCGGAGTTTCAGGAAAGATGGTCACCCGGTTTCCGTCGTTGCGTCTGTTGCTAGCCGGTTGCGGCCGGCGGGCAAGGGAAACCCTATATATGGGTGAATGTGGGATGAGTATAACAGGATATAGTGGTCTGTGAATAAGAAGACAACTATAGATTGCGGCTGAAAGCGTAAGAAAATCAATGAAGGAAAGCTTGAAAATCCTGAAATACCTGTGAAAACGCCGCCTTGAGGGCAGTTGCCAGAAACCACTAGATGTTGTGGTTAAAAAGTGTGCAGAAAAAACCTGAAAAAAAGTTCATAAAGTCAGTTAAATGTGACGGATGCACGTACCCCCTTTATACCTGTCGCTAAAGTGGGTGTGTGGAGTCGTGTGTAGTAGTGGCCCACAGGAAGGACAACTACTAAAAAAGGAACACAATAATGAAAGGCCTGAAACGTACACTGCTTGCGCTGGGCATCGCAGGGTTTCCTGCTGCCGCAATGGCAGACATAGTCATGCTGGATGACAGTGCGATGGGGAACATTACCGGCCAGGCCGGTGTGACCATTGAGCTGGAAACCAAAATCAATATGGACCGCTTTATCTATACCGATGAGGGGTCGCTGACAATCAGTGATATCAGTATCGGCGGTGCCGAGCGTACGGACTTCTTTGGCTTCAATGGCCTGGGTGGCCCGGATGCCAACGACCTTCTGGACAATATCCGCATCGACATCGACGTTCTTGCCGACGGTGATGCTGCGATCAATATCCAGCCCCAGTACTTCAACGCTGTCGATTTCCGCATCACCTCTGGTGCGTGGGAGTTATGGGGCCAGAATGGCCAGAACACCGCCCTGATGGACAACCTGTTCATTGAAGGTGTTATGGGCCGTGGCTCAATTCATGTCGACACAGACACCGACGTTATGCGGCTGCGTTCTGCGCTCGCCATTGAGGTGATGGACTTCGATGTGCCTTTTGCGGCGATTGGCGTTCGTGGACTCTCTCTGACCGGCGCGGACTACGACAAAACCTTCCCGAGCGTGCTGGACCTGTTTGCCGAGGTTGATCTTTACATCTATCACGGCATGGCAGCGGACGGCATGTCCGCACTGGCGATCGATATGCCCAGCTTTGCGGCGGATATCGGAATGCAGGAGGTGATTGTGGGGCAGGCTTCCATTGGCCAGATCTTCATTGATGACCTGGCGATCACCAACACCCAGATGCGGATATACGGCCACTAGTGGTCCTGTTTTCTGCGGGGCAGAGGATGTGCCCCGCAGATCATATGCTGTCCGGGATGGTCAGCCCAGCAGCAGGCTGTCGTCGGTAATTTCAAGCCCGCGCTGCTTCTCGAACAGCTCAAGCAGGTCTTTCACTTCCAGTCCTTCCCGGTCTTTGCCGGCGATATCGAAAACCACTTGGCCCTGATGCAGCATTACCGTGCGCTGACCAACCTCAAGTGCCTGCTTCATGCTGTGGGTGACCATCAGTGCGGTGAGCTTCTGCTCTTCAATGATTTGCGTGGTCAGCTCCAGCACGAAGGCGGCGGTTTTCGGGTCCAGCGCGGCGGTATGTTCGTCCAGCAGCAGGATGGCAGAGGGTGTCAGGCTGGCCATCAGCAGGCTTACGGCCTGGCGCTGGCCACCGGAGAGCAGCCCCATCTTGTCGCCCAGGCGGTTTTCTAGGCCCAGGTTGAGTGAGGCCAGGCTGGTCTTGAACTGGTCCAGGTAGCGGGCTTTCACCGCCGCACTCAACCCCCGCCGTTGGCCACGTTTGATCGCCAGCGACAGGTTTTCTTCGATGGTCAGGCCTTCGCAGGTGCCGGCCAGCGGGTCCTGGAAGACACGGGCGACACTGCCTGCCCGTTTGTAGGTAGGCAGCTTGGTGACGTCCTGGTTGTCCACGATGATCTTTCCGCTGTCGACCATCACTTCGCCGGCGAGGGCGTTGAGGAAAGTGGACTTGCCGGCGCCATTGCTGCCGATAACAGTGACAAACTCACCCTGGTTAACGGTCAGGCTCATTCCCCGCAGGGCTGGGTTTTCCAGGGGCGTTCCCTTGCCGAAGGTCAGTTTCAGGTCAGTTGCTGTAATCATGAGTCCCCCTTCAGGCCTTGTTGCGGGTGAGCCGCGCGGCGACGGACGTACGCACACCGGGCAGCACGATAGCCAGGGTGACCAGCACCGCGGTGATCAGGTTCAGATCCTGTGCCTGCAGGCCCAGGAAGTCCGCGTTCAGTGCCAGGGCAATGGCAAGCCGGTAGATGATGGCGCCAATGACACAGGCAATCAGGGCCCGCACTACGGAGGAAGGCGTCAGTACGGCTTCACCACCGATCAGCGAGGCCAGACCAATCACGATCACACCCACGCCCATAGTAACGTCCGCAGCCCCCTGGCTCTGGGCAAACAGCGCGCCTGCCAGGCCTACCAGGCCGTTGGACAACGCCACACCCAGAACGATCATCGCGCCAGTGGCGATACCCTGGGCCCGCGCCATGCGCGGGTTGGCGCCGGTGGCGCGCATGGCCAGGCCGGTTTCGGACTTCATGAAGCGCCACAGCAATACCAGGCCTGCCAGCACTATAATCGTGAACAGCAGTACGGGCACCTGATGGTATTCCAGGTCGAGGTTGTACCACGGGGTCAGTACGGTTTCTTCCGTCAGCAGCGCAATGTTGGGCCTTCCCATGATGCGCAGGTTCACCGAATAGAGCGCGATCATGGTAAGGATAGAAGCCAGCAGGTTGAGGATGTTGAGCTTCACGTTAAGCAACGCCGTTACCGCACCGGCACCCATCCCGGCGATGATGGCAGCACCGGTTGCCAGCCAGGGGTTCACGCCCTCGAGGATAAGGACGGCAGCGACAGCGGCACCCAGAGGAAAGCTGCCGTCTACGGTCAGGTCCGGGAAGTCGAGTACACGAAAAGAGATGTAGATGCCGAAGGCAACCAGTCCGTAAATAAGGCCGGTTTCGACTGCGCCGTAAAAGGCAATATTGCTAAGCATGGGGATGGTTCACCGTAAATGAAAACGGGCAGCCCTTGTGAGGCTGCCCGTGAACAGTGTGTTATTGGTCGCTGTTTACGACTTCTTTCGCGTCGCTGATCAGGTCGTCGGACAGGGTAATGCCCATGCGCTCTGCAGCAGCGGGGTTCACGAACAGGTTAAGAGTGTCGACGGATTCCACATCCATATCGCCGGGGTTGGCGCCTTCAAGGATGCGGGCAACCATGGCGCCGGTCTGGCGGCCGTGGTCGTAGTAGTCGAAACCGAGGGCAGCAACGGCGCCGCGATTGACAGTAGCCGTGTCGGCAGCGAATACCGGGATGCTGGCGCGTTCACCAACGGAGATCACCGCTTCAACGGCACTGATGACTGTGTTGTCGGTGGTCAGGTAAATGGCGTCTGCCTTGCCGACCAGAGAGCGGGCAGCGCCAAGGACTTCCGAGGTCTTGGTGGCGGCGGCTTTCACCAGTTCGATACCACGGGCTTCCATGCGCTCTTCAATCATCTCTATCAGCGCCACCGAGTTGGCTTCACCCGGGTTGTAGACGGTACCAATACGCTTGGCATCGGGAACGGCCCGCTCGAGCATGTCGAGGTGGCTTTCAATGGGCAGCATGTCGGTGACGCCAGTAATGTTGGCACCGGGAGCTTTGAGGCTTTTGACCAGTTTGGCACCTACAGGGTCGGTAACGGCTGAAAATACCACCGGTGTTTTGCGGGCAGCAGCGGCCATGGTCTGGGCCGATGGCGTGGCAATAGCAACGATGACATCCGGGCCTTCACCCACAAACTTGCGGGCGATCTGCGAGGCGATAGCGGAGTTACCCTGGGCGCTTTCGTGCATGATGCGCAGGTTTTCGCCGTCTTTGTATCCCTTTTCCTCGAGCTCATCCCTGACTCCCTGGTACACCGCGTCCAGTGCCGGGTGTTCCACAATCTGGGTGATGGCAACCACACGCTGTTCATCAGCCTGGGCCATTGCAGCCAGTGCCAGCAGGGCAGTACCCAGCAGCGTGCGCAGAATTCTGTTGGCCATAAGCCGGTCTCCCGAGTCAGTTCAATATGCGTGGCGTGACCTGAGTGCTGTGTGAGTGTCGAACGCCCGTTTAATAACGGGGCGGGAGTTTACCACAGGCTATTGGCTTGCGGGGTAAGGGAAGGTACCTTATTGGTCAATTCCCGGGGGAAAACACAGCGCTAGAATAGGTGTGATGGGGAATAGTTCTATATGCATCACGTTTTGACGTGTAATGTTGTGTTGAAATAGGCTACTAAAGTCGAATACGCAAAACCCCTTACAAAAATAACCCGATAACTCGAATAACACATGCAAGGAAGGTCCATGGACACCACCAACAAACTCCCCCTGGATATGCTCTATCACTGGGAATCGGCCAAGCCGGACTCCCTGTATATGACCCAGCCTATTGGCGACGGCAAGGTTGTTGAGTACACCTGGAAACGCGCGGTGGACGAAGCCCGCCGCATGGCCTCCTACCTGAAGTCCCTGAATCTGCCGGAAAAGAGCCGGGTAGGGATTATCTCCAAGAACTGCGCCCAGTGGTTAATGTCTGACTGGGCCATCTGGATGGCAGGCCACATCTCGGTGCCCCTGTATCCCACGCTGAACGCGGATACCGTGAACTACATTCTTGAGCACAGCGAATGCGAGGTTCTGTTCGTCGGCAAACTGGACGACTGGGACATGATGAAATCCGGCGTGCCGGAGAGGGTGCGCTGTGTTTCTTACCCGCTGAGCCCGCCCAATGATTTCGAAACATGGGACGACATTGTGGGCAAATTCCCACCGCTGGAAGAGAACACCCGGCGTGATGCCGATGAGCTGGCCACCATTGTTTACACCTCCGGCAGCACGGGCCGTCCGAAGGGTGTGATGCTGAGTTTCGGCAACATGGCTTTTGCTGCCGAAGGCGGCATGGAAGTGCTGAAAGTGGGGTCCGGCGAACGCATGCTGTCCTATCTGCCCCTTGCTCACGTCTTTGAGCGCACATTTGTGGAGCTCGCTTCCCTGTACGCCGGGTTCCAGCTCTTCTTCGCAGAGTCCCTGGACACCTTTGTGCAGGATCTGCAGCGGGCACAGCCCACGCTCTTCCTCTCTGTACCGCGTCTGTGGGTCAAGTTCCAGCACGGTGTCCTGCAGAAACTGCCGAAAGAGAAGCTGGACAAGTTGCTGAAGGTGCCGCTGCTGAACAAGCTGATCAAGAAAAAGGTACTCAAGGGCCTGGGCCTGAACAAGGTCAAGCTGGCCGGCAGTGGCTCTGCTCCGTTGTCCCACGATGTGCTGGACTGGTACCGCAACCTGGGGCTGGAACTGCTGGAAGGCTACGGCATGTCCGAGAACTTTGCCTATTCCCACATGAACAAGCCGGGCCGTTCGCGCACTGGTTACGTAGGCGAAGCGCTGCCTGGCGTGGAAGTGAAGATTTCCGATGAAGGGGAAATACTGGTGAAGAGCCCGGCCACCATGATGGGCTACTACAAGGACGAAGAGAAAACCCGCGAAACCTTCACCGAAGATGGCTTCCTGAAAACCGGTGACAAGGGTGAGCTTGACGAGATGGGCCGCCTGAAAATCACCGGTCGCATCAAAGAGATCTTCAAGACCAGCAAGGGCAAGTACATTGCTCCGGCGCCGATCGAGAACCGCCTGATGTCCCATGAGGCCATCGAGATGGTGTGTGTGTCCGGTGCCAACCAGACCCAGCCCCACGCCCTGGTCATGCTGGGTGAAGAGATTCGCCCGAAGATGGCAGACGAGGCATTCCGCCGGGATATCGAGGCCAGCTTCAAGCAACTGATTACCGATGTGAACAAGACGGTTGATCCCCACGAGCAGCTTGCGTTCATTACCGTGGTCAGTGACGAATGGTCTATCGAGAACAGCTTCCTGACACCAACGCTCAAGTTGAAGCGTAATGTGGTTGAGGATGCGTACGGGGAAAAAGTCGATAGCTGGTACGCCAAACGCGAGCCTGTCATCTGGCAGTAAACCGACGTTAGTCGCATAGGGAAAGCGTTGAAACGGGCATAAACTGAGGGCATATTCAGGAGGGAATATGACTCAGTTAGCCCGGTTTCAGAAACGCATTCACAGCATGATTCCGCTCTCGGAAGCGTTGGGTGTGGAATTGCTTTCCTACGACGGCCACGCGTTGCTGGTCAGCGCTCCCCTTGAGCCGAATCATAACCACCAGGGCACCGGTTTTGGCGGCAGTGTTTACTCCGTTGCGGTGATTTCCGCCTGGGGCCTGGTTGAACTTGTTTTGTCTGATCTGGGGCTCGCCGGCAATGTGGTGATACAGGTGGGAGAAATCGAGCACATCGAACCGGTTGAAGGGGACTTCTATGCTCTTTGCCGCCTCCCCGGTGGTGAGATTCCGGATCGTTTCCGCAAGAGCCTGGCGCGCCACGGCAAGGGGCGGTTGTCTCTGATTGCCGAAGTTTACTGTGGTGAACCCTCAACAGAGCCGGTCAGTGAGCCTGTGGCGGTGTTCCAGGGACGGTTCGTGGTGCAGGGCGCCCATTCCAGGGCGGTCATCTAGCAAACCTGTGCCCCGAATCGCGGCATCAGCTGATGCTGCGGGTACCGGAGATGGACTTGCTCATCAGAATAATCGGTATAATGCCGGCCAGTACGATGATCAGTGCGGGCAGCGCACTGTGGGCGAGCTGTTCGTCCGAGGCAAACTGATACACGTAAGTGGCCAGGGTCTCGAAGTTGAACGGCCTCAGAATCAACGTGGCCGGCAACTCCTTCATTACATCCACAAACACCACCAGAGCCGCAGTAATCAGGGTGCCCCTGAGCATGGGGAGATGCACCTTTACCAGCGTTTGCCCGGGCGTGTGCCCAAGCGATCTTGAAGCCATGTCCATGCTCGGTGTGATTTTCTGCAGGGCACTCTCCACGCTGCCCGCCGATACCGCCAGGAAACGTACCGTATAGGCAAATATGAGGGCAAACGCAGAGCCACTGAGGAGCAGCCCGCTGCTGACGCCAAAGGTGTCTCTCATGATGCTGTCCACCTGATTGTCGAAAGCCGCCAGTGGCACAATCACCCCCACCGCAAGCACAGCGCCAGGCATCGCATAACCGAGGCTGGATAGGCGCATCATGATCTGCATGCCGCGGGTATTGTGCAGCCGCCGGCTGTAGGCGAGGGTGACGCCAACGACCAGCGTGGTCAGCGCAGCGGTGCCGGACAGGAACAGGCTGTTCAGGGTGTTGCGGATAAAATCGGTGTTCCAGCTTTCGTCGAAGTATTCCCAGGCATACTGGCCAAGGGTGATGGCCGGTAGCAGGAAGCCGAAAATAACCGGCAGCGCGCAGACAGCCACGCAGATGAGCTGGCGCGGGAACGACATGGTGAAGCGGCGAATGGGGTCGCGGTTGTCCCGGGCCGCAAATTGCTGCTGTTTGCGCCGGGAGTATCGTTCAAGGGTGACCAGGATGACCACAAAAGCCAGCATGGTAGTGGCGATCTGCGCGGCACCGCCCAGGTTACCCAGGTTCATCCAGGTGTCGAACAGGCCTGCCGTGAGGGTCTGGACGGCAAAGAAGTCGACGGTACCGAAATCGTTCAGTGTTTCCATCATCACCAGCGACAGCCCCACGGCAACGGCCGGGCGGGCGATGGGCAATACCACCCTGAAAAACGTGCTCAGCGCCGAGTGGCCCAGGCTGCGGCTGACGGCAAATAATGACGGTGACTGCTCGAGAAATGCCGCCCGTGCCAGCAGGTAGACGTACGGGTAAAGCACCAGGCCGATCATCAGCGTGGCACCCTCCAGGCTGCGAATTTCCGGGAACCAGTAATCCGCGGCGTTACGCCAGCCAAACCATTCCCGCAGGGTGGTCTGAACCGGCCCGGCGTAATCCAGCAGGCTGGTGTATACATAGGCGATTACATAAGCCGGTACTGCAAATGGCAGCAGCATGGCCCACTCGAAAAACCTGCGCCCCGGAAACTCACACATGGTCACAGCCCAGGCGGTGGCAAGGCCAATCGTCAGGGTGATGATGGCAACGCCGGCCATCAGCTGTAGCGTGGTGGTCAGATAGCGGGGGAGGGTGGTATCAAGCAGGTGAGGCCAGATGTTCTCTTCGGGAAACAACGCGAAGATAATTACAGACAGAACCGGAAGCACCACAATGGCTGTGGTGAGCGCTGCGGTAATCAGCCAGCGTTTCGAGGTCCGCCTGGCCAGCAGGGGGCTGTCTGCTCCGGTCTGCTCAGCGGTAATGGCCTCGGTCATAGGTTCCCTTGGAGTTTATGAAAAAACACAGGGCCGGGATTGTACAAAAAAGCCGGGACCAACGTCCCGGCTTTTTTAGGGTGAGGCGCTTAATCAGTTGTCGTAATCAACGCGATCCACCATCTTCACCGCTGCATTGCGATTCTCGGCGATTTCCTGCAGGGACAGGTCATCCGGGTTGATCTCGCCCCATTCGGCAACAATTCCGGAAGGCTTCACCTCCGGGTTGGCCGGGTATTCAGTGTTGGCTTCGGCGTAGATCCGCTGGGCCTTCGGTGTGGACAGGAACTCCATCAGGCGAATGGCGTTGTCACGGTTGGGGGCACTGTTGGTCAGCGCGATACCGCTGATGTTGATGTGGGTGCCACGACCATCGGCGTTGGGAAATACCAGGCGCACCGCTTCTGCCTGCTCACGCTGGTTCTCGTCGTTCAGCATGTTGCCGTAGTAGTAGCTGTTACCAATGGCAATGTCACATTCGCCGGCGTGGATGGCCTTGATCTGGTCGCGGTCGCCGCCTTGTGGCTTGCGCGCCAGGTTGTCTTTCAGGCCGGCCAGCCATTCTTCCGTCTGCTCTTCGCCGTGGTGGGCAATCATTGAGGAGAACAGGGCAATGTTATAAGGGTGCTTGCCGCTGCGGGTACAGATGCGATCGTTCCACTTTTCGTCGGCCAGTTGCTCGTAGGTGGTGATCTCGCCTTCTTCAACACGTTCTTTGGAAGCAAAGATCAGGCGGCCACGGGTAGTCAGTGCAAACCACTTTCCGTCCGGGTGGCGCAGGTTCTCCGGAATGTTTTTCTCAAGGGTGTCGTTCTCGACGCTTTGTACAAGGTCACGCTCTACCAGTTCATTGATGCGGGAGATATCAACCGTCATCACCAGGTCGGCCGGGCTGTTACGACCTTCGCGCTCCAGCCGCTCTGCCAGGCCCTTCTTGGCGAAGACCACGTTGGTTTCGATGCCAGTGTCTTCTTCAAAGGCGTTCAGGAGTGGTTCCAGAAGATAAGCCTGGCGGTAAGAGTAGATGTTGACCTCGCCATCAGCGCTGGCCTGCATGGGCAGGGCGCAGGCTGCTGCGATGGCGGTAGCGGCAAGTTTCAGGCGCATGTTGTACCTTCCTTTGATTCTTCCGGTAAGAGGGGCTTGCCGAACTGTATTGAGATTCAGCAATGTTTAAAAACAGCAACCATTCTCATTCCTGTTCAGGCGGGTGTCAATACACCGTTGTCATATTCCTCAAAAAATGGTGGTATGCTTCGGAAGACTATAAAAACTATGCAAAAAGTGGTGGGAACACAGACTATGGTTGGGAATGATCGCAGAATACACAATCGCACAGCGATGAGTGCAAAGGTCCGCGTGACTCACGAAGAATTGGGTGAGTTTGTGTTCTCGACCAGAGATATATCCGATGGCGGTGTTTTCATCGTGGTTGATACCGAGCCATTCGAACCGACAATCGGCGACAGGGTGCAGGTTCAGGTGCAGGGCTTGCCGGTACCTGCGCCGGTGTTGGATATGGTAGTGGTGCGCAAGACCAATGACGGATTCGGCCTGCAGTTCGCAGACCAGTGATACGGATGTTATCAGTATGAAATACCCCGGTTTGTTCCCCCTCCTGCGGCTTTGGGTCGCAGCCGTGCCGCTGCTGCTGAGCGGTTGCGCGTCTTATTACAGTCACTACGCAGTGTTTCCGGCCGAGAATTCGCAAGGGGAGGCGAGGCAGGTAAAGCTCACCTGGCAGACGGCTGAATATCCGGAATGGTGGGTGGTCGACAACAAGTCCACGCCTGTGACGGTTGAAACCCAGTGCAGCACTCGAAAGTGGCGACTGGTGGATAGCAGCCACGAGGAGGCGAGCACGGCTGAATGTGGTACCGGCATTCGCGCCTGCGGTGCCAGCGGCGAAGATGTCCTGGCCAGTACCGGCGAACCCGCAGGGCCTGACGCCCGCTGCATGGCCATCAATCCCTCAGATCCGGATGCGTTGGTCACCGATATCGGAGCCTCTCTGGGCCTGCTTGTATCCTGCCAGCCAGTCAACACGGTTCGCGGCAGTGGTGACGACAGTGAGAATACTGACTATATACGCGCTTCTTCTGTTCCCTACACCATCTATACCCGCAAGTCGCCCAGGGGAAGGCTCAGTACCCGGCCCCCGGAGCTGGACGATGCCATCTGCGAGGAAGACGAGTAGTTTTCTGACAATGTGTTTAATTGTGAGCGTGGTCACACTGCTACACTTTGTTTCCCGTTGATAGTTTTCGTTACCCTTTGTGCCGTTCGGGTTACTCTGCACTACAAAATTGTAATGGACTCTTTCCCCGGGCCCGTCACAATGGTGATTCTCGATTCGTTCACGTGTAGAGGTGTCCCGTGGGAGTCCGTCAAAAGAAAATAGCTGTCCAGGATCTTGAAATCGGCATGTTTGTGTCTGATCTGGACCGCCCGTGGCACCAGACACCGTTCCCTATCCAGGGTTTCCATATCCGTTCCCAGGACGACATCCGTTCACTGGTATCCTACTGCAAGTGGGTTGTCATAGACGTAGCGGAATCCCGTGAAAGCATCGAACAGACTAAATCGGGCAGTCGCTTTGTCGCTGGCAAATCCCAGCGCAAGGCGAACAACCGGGAAGCCGTCCAGCTGCCACCGCTGAGCATCAAGGACCCGGTCAGCTACGAAAATGTCACCACCATGAAGAAAGAGCTGAAGGTTTCCAGAAAGGTGATGATGGATGCCGAGGTTTCTCTTCACCGGGTTTTTCAGGCAGTTCAGGAAGGGGCCACACCAGATTTGCGGGAAGTGGCTGCGGTTACCCGGAGGATGGTCGACAGCGTTGTTCGCAACCCGGATGCACTGCTGTGGCTCAGCCGCACGCGGCACCACGACGATTACACCTACCGCCACTCCCTTAACACTGCCGTATGGGCCCTGATATGCGGCCGGCAGCTTGGCCTGAATGAGGGCCTGTTGAACCATCTTGGCCTTGGCTGCCTGTTGTCGCAGATTGGTAAGCTGGAACTTCCGAAACAGATCCTCCGCAACGAGGGCAAGCTGAACGCCGACGATTTCGCGATTTATCGCAGTTACGTGGATAAAGGCGTAGCCAAGCTGTCGGACACAGGCGTATCCCGTGCTGTTATCAGCGTTGTTCAGGGGCACCGGGAGCGCCACAACGGCTCCGGTTTCCCGGATGGTATCCGGGGCGACCGGATTCCGCTGCTTGCCAAGATTGCCGGGCTTGCGGAGTATTTTGAGACCCTGATCGGCCCCCGCGATTCCGGCGAGCCGATGACACCAGCCCGTGCCGTGAATCTGCTGTACGACATGCGCAACATCGAGTTCCAGGAAGATCTGGCAGAGCAGTTCATCCAGGCCATTGGTATCTATCCTACCGGCAGCCTGGTTGAACTGACTGATGGACAGCGCGGTATTGTGGTTTCCCATACGCCGGAGCGTCGCTTGTGGCCAAAGGTGATGGTGATGACGGATCGCGCTCACCAGCCCCTGAAGTCTGCCCGGATCGTGGATCTTGCGAAGTATAACGAGGGTCGCAATGCTTACGAGGCACTGTCCATCGCCGAGTGCCTGCCACATGGCACAGAGGGACTCAACCCGGAGCACTATGACGTTACCGGCGCAGAGTCCCGCTGGAACCTGGCCCGTATCGTAGGCGCCTGAGGGCGCCCGCACGGGTTATTCGATAACGACGCGTAGCTGTTTTTTCACCCAGCGATAGGTGTCTTCCGGGCGGAAGTTCACCAGTAGTTCTGATTCCCCTCCTGATTCCCCAGCCACAAAGTAATCTACTGAAGCTGCCTGCCAGTCAAAGGAGTGAACCACCAGGTCCTGCTCCCGGGTACTGACAGCTTCTATTTCGCCCAGCTGAGGTTCCCCGGCTATTTTCTGCACGCTGACGGTTTTGATGGCGGTATCGGTTGCCGGCAACGCCACCACGTCGTCGTTGAGGTAATAACGATTGGACAGCTGGGTGGTGATGGCGTCCAGCTCCCGGGTGAGGTAATTTCTGGCGTCGTCGACATCGGCGTCTTCCAGGCTGCGGACGGAGTTCATGATCCGGTCGCGCTTGTTCTCCAGGTCTTCGCGATACTCAACGTCTTCATCTCGCTCGTCTTCGTCTTCGGGCCGTTCGGGAGCGGCAGCGATTTCTTCGTCCGTGGGCGCTGGCTCGCACAGTTCGTTGTCTGCGGGGTAAAAACAGATACGGGTGAGCACCTGGTTGGCGGGCGAGGGGGTGTTGCCGGCGGCCTCGAATTCCTCCTGCGGTACGGTGAAGTCAATCGGTTGGTCCAGCTCAGCCAGTGCTCCATTCAACTGGTCTATCACCCGCGTCCGGATATCAATGCCTTCGCCCTCTGAAATATTTTGCGTCCAGTTCAGTGCGAGCAGGAAACGGGTCAGGTTGATCAGTGGCACATTCTGGAGAAGCTGCTGCTCGGTAATACGGTGGCTCTGAAGCCCTTCGTCGGTGGTGCCGGCTATTTGCAACGCTGTCCGCAAGTCCGGGAAAAACTCCAGTGGCGTCACCACCGGTCGAACAGGTACGTCCGCGGCCAGCTCAAGGTCACCGACTTTCAGGCTCAGGGTTTCACCCGGGTAATAACGATAGCGGCCCTCGCTGTCGGTGGTGCCATTTTGGCTGGCGGTGGTGTACGACAGCCCGGAAATGCCGGCGGGCATGATCTGGCCTGTCTCGGAATCATCACCGCCACCACCACCGCCACTGTCCAGGCAGCCGGCCAGAAACAGGACAGAAACCAGAGGCAGTAAAGCAGACTTGAAGTGAGCGGATCTCATGGCAGCGCGTACATTCCCTGAGGTTTTGGCCTGCGTGGCAGGGCCTTTGTAAATTGTTGTAACTGGCATTATAGGGACGGCGCTTCTGCCATATCGGGAAACCTGTCGCAGTTTGGGGTTTTTGTGATTTCGCCCCGGCCAGGCACCGCCTACTTGAATTTCTCTGCCGGGGCCACAACTTATAGCTACCTGTTTTTTTGTTCCTCTGGATTCATTATGACCAACGCACTGGAAATTGAAGGTCTGGTCAAGACCTATGGCGACGGCTTTCAGGCACTCAAGGGTATTGATCTGCAGGTGGCCGAGGGTGATTTCTTCGCGCTGCTGGGGCCGAACGGCGCAGGGAAGTCCACCACTCTGGGCATCGTCTGTTCACTGGTGAACAAGAGCGCTGGCAAGGTTCGTGTGTTCGGCTCCGACATCGACACCCATCTTTCGGACGCCAAGCTGAACCTGGGTGTTGTGCCCCAGGAGTTCAACTTCAACCAATTCGAGAAGGTGTTCGACATTGTCACCACCCAGGCGGGCTACTACGGCATTCCTCTTAAAAAAGCATCGGAATCCGCTGAGAAGTATCTGCGTCAACTGGGGCTTTGGGACAAGCGCAACACCCCGGCGATGATGCTGTCTGGTGGCATGAAGCGGCGGCTGATGATTGCCCGGGCACTGGTGCACGAGCCAAAGCTGCTGATCCTGGATGAGCCCACCGCGGGTGTGGATATCGAGTTGCGTCGCTCCATGTGGACCTTCCTGGAGGAAATGAACCGCCAGGGCACCACTATTATCCTTACCACGCATTACCTTGAGGAGGCGGAAGCTCTTTGCCGCAACATCGCGATTATTGATCATGGCCGGATACTGCGGAACACCGGCAAGCGCGAGCTGCTGCAGCAGCTGAGTTCGGAAACCTTTGTGCTGGATACCGCAGAACCCCTTGAGAAAGCACCGGAGCTTGATGGCTTCTATAGCCACCTGGACGATGAGGGCGCCCTGGTCGTGGATGTGGACAAGGGCCAGAGCCTGAACGGCGTGTTCATTCAGCTCGAAGAGCAGGGTATTCGCGTGGTCAGCATGCGCACCAAGGCTAACCGACTGGAGGAGCTGTTCATTCGCATGGTAGAAGACAACAACACGCCGGCAGCCAAGGAGGGAGAAACCGCATGAGAACGGACGCGATGCTGACGGCCTACAAGACCATCGTGACCCGGGAAATCCGCCGGTTCATGCGCATATGGCCGCAAACCCTGCTGCCGCCGGCGGTCACCATGACGCTGTACTTCATTATCTTCGGTAACCTCATTGGGTCCCGTATCGGGGTGATGGGCGGCTTCGACTATATGTCGTTTATTGTTCCCGGCCTCATCATGATGTCGGTGATCACCAGTTCCTACGCCAATGTGGTGTCGTCGTTCTTCTCCATGAAGTTCCAGCGCAGCATCGAAGAATTGCTGGTGTCCCCTGTGCCCAACTGGATCATTCTTGCCGGTTATGTCACTGGTGGAATGTCACGTGGCCTGGGCATTGGCCTGATTGTGACGTTGCTGTCGCTTGCTTTTACCCAGCTGTCGATTCATCACCTGCCCATGGTGATCCTGACAGTGTTTGTGACGTCAGCCCTGTTCTCGCTGGGTGGCTTCATCAATGCCATGCTGGCCACCAAGTTCGATGACATTTCCATCGTGCCGACCTTCGTACTGACACCGCTGACCTACCTGGGTGGGGTGTTCTATTCCATCGATTTGCTGCCGGGCTTCTGGCAGGGCGTATCGATGATCAACCCCATTCTCTACATGGTGAATGCCTTCCGCTATGGCATTCTCGGGGTGTCGGATGTCAATCCATACGTTGCTCTTGGTATGATTCTGCTGTTTATTGCAATTCTGTCTGCCGTGTCCCTGCGCATGCTGGCGCGCGGCAAGGGTATTCGTCACTGATGTCTGGTTCCAGGATTTCTCATGGCCCTTATTGATGCCCCGCTGGGCAAATCCAGCGATTACCCGGATGCCTACGATCCGCAACTGCTGTTTCCTGTCGCTCGTGACGAGAACCGTCGCCGCATTGGCCTTGAGGATGGTCGCTGGCCCTGGTTCGGGGATGACCTGTGGCAGGCCTGGGAAATTTCCTGGCTGCAGCCGGGGGGTGTCCCCGCAGTAGCGTGGGGGGAAATCCGTGTGCCGGCGGCATCGCCCTCCATCATTGAGTCCAAGTCACTCAAGTTGTACCTGAATTCCCTGAACCAGACGGTCTTTTCCTCTGCTGACCAGGTGAGGGATGTGATCTCCCGGGATCTGTCCAGTGCCAGCGGAGCCTCGGTGGCTGTGGACCTGCACAGTGTAGATCAGGGGGCTCGGGCAGTGGGGCGGCCAGAAGGGTACGTGCTGATCGACGATGAGGAGCCGGAGTCCGTCGGCTACGATTATAATCCGGACAGCCTGACGGCCGGGGGCGATGTGGTGTCTGAAAAACTGTGCTCACATTTGCTGAAGAGCAACTGCCCGGTCACCGGCCAGCCGGACTGGGCTACGGTGCTGATCGACTACACCGGCCCGGCAATAGACAGGGCAGGCCTGCTGCAATACATCGTGAGTTTCCGCCAGAAGCAGGATTTTCATGAACACTGTGTTGAAACGGTGTTCACAGACCTGATGGCTCGCTGTAAACCAGAACACCTGTCGGTGTGCGCGCGATATACGCGACGGGGCGGGCTGGATATCAACCCCTGGCGCAGCACAGAACCTGAAGACGCGGCGGGGCCGAGGCTGATCCGCCAGTAACGATCGGTCGTGTCAGGATTCTTCTTCCTGGCGCAGGCGTTCAGCGGCATCCTCCAGAGCGGAAAGTATGGCTTCCCGTTCCCGCTCGGTAATTTTTTCGGAGTCCAGGTACATGGCGAAACCACTGTGTTCGTGCTCCAGGAAGCTGCGGTTGGGGCCCATATCGCGGCGGAAGTCTACCACCTCATAGATGGACACCGGGCGGCCGAAGCCTTTCACGGTGATCTCGCCCTTGTCCCGACACATGATGCGGTCTTTGATCAGCGAAAAGGTTTCGTAGGAAATCAGGATTTCGCCAGGCTCGGCAAGTGATTCGAGGCGGCTGGCGAGGTTCACTTCCTTGCCAATGATGGTGTAGTCCATACGGTTCTCGGCGCCGAAGTTGCCGACGGTGGTGTAGCCCGTGCTGATTCCCATGCGGATTTCCAGCGGCGTTTTGATGCCCTGGCTTCGCCATTTCTGACGCATGATTTTCATGTGCTTGCGCATTTCCACGGCCATCGAGACACAGGCAAAGGCGTCTTCTTTCTGACCACGGCTGGTGGGGTCGCCAAAGAAGATCATTATGGAGTCGCCGACAAACTTGTCGATGGTGCCACCGTACTTCAGGGCCACCTCCGACATCTCATTGAAGTAGTGGTTCAGCAGTTCGGTCAGTGCTTCCGGTTCCATCTCCTCGGACAGTTCGGTAAAGCCTTTGATGTCTGAGAAGAACACGGCGAGTTTCTTGCGCTGGGTTTCCAGTCGCACGTCCCGCTCACCGGTAAAGATGGACTGCCACACCTGGGGCGAAAGGTACTTGGACAGCTTGTGGGAAAGCGCGATGGACTGTTCCCGTTGATTCTGAATCTGGGTTTTTGCCATCATCAGGGCACGGGCCTGCTGATGGGAATAGAAGGCGGTCACGCAAATATAGAGCCCTGTGGCCAGTATGGCGATAATGCTGGTGACCAGCGGCGACTGGAATGAAGCTGCCGGCCCTACGATCGCCACCCCGATGGCCATGCTGGCGGCCATAATAACCGTGCCGGACAGCCACTGGCGGATACCACCTACAATCAGGCAACTGAACATTAGCATCAGCACTACAGCGACAGACGGAATGGCAATCAGGCCGATGCAACCGACGAACCCGCCCCCGATGGCGCAATCGACCAGTAGCATTTTTTGCCGGATGCGAGGCGAGTTACGCAGAAACGTTTTGCGAGTAACCTGATGGGCGATGTGGGGCCAGGTGAGAGCGCCGGCCAGTAACCACAACATCCACATCCCGAAAACGTCTTGTAGAATGCCGGAAACAATGATGCCGGCGGTTGCTGTGTATGCCAGAATCCGGCCGCTGTAATCCGGCATGGGTGGGATGGCAATCGGGTTGTTCTGCGAGTCCAGCACAGCGGACTTGCTGGCGCTGGAGCTGGCGTTACGCAGGTCAATCGGGGCGCTCATCATGTCAGAAGCGAATCCGGGAAGTTGCGAAAACGTTGATGTTGGCTCATAAAACGTCTACCGGCTTGTTTTCATTGTTAGGGTAGATAGTACTTGTTTATCGTGGAAAGTACTTAGACTAAAGACTAACAGTAATACAACTGTCCCACAATTCGTAAGCGGTATTCCGGCCTGATGTGCCGGCTTTTACCCAACCATAGCGAGACGATATGACTGCAATCATGGATGCGTTGTTGAACCGCTCGTCGGAGTCGCGGCTGACCTTTCCGGCCCCGGATGCGGAAACCCTCGAGAAAGTGTTCGCCTGTGCCGCCAGAGCGCCGGACCATGCCCTTTTACGGCCATGGCGATATCTGGTTATCGAGGGTGAGGAGGCTCTGACTGCACTGGGTGACCTGTTTGCATCTACTTGTGAACCGGATGCCCCCGAGAAAGCGCGGGAGAAGCTGCGCAAGAAAGCCATGCGGGCTCCGATGGTGATTGTCGGCATTGCCTGCCATCAGGTTCATCCCAAGGTGCCTGAAGTCGAGCAGACCATGTCAGCGGCTGTGGGCATGGGGTACCTGCTTGTGGCACTTGAATCAGCCGGCTTCGGTGGCATGTGGCGTACCGGTGGCCCGGCTTACAACCCGGAGGTTGCCAGGGGCCTGGGGCTGGGTGAGGAGGAGATAATCACCGGGTTTCTTTACACCGGCAGCGTCAGTTCGAGTAAACCGCCCGTGCCAAGGCCCGATCCGGCAGACTTTGTGAGCCGCTGGCCGCGGTAGTTTCAATTGAGAGACCAATGAGTGCCCCTGCCGCTTCCGGCGGGGGAAATCCCTTGCCGCTTTCACCCTTGCTCTCGCTACCCTGTTACCCCGAACCTGGTCACAGCCCCCGCCCCGCAACAACTTCCAAAAACTGGCATTGTGATTGCTTTTACCCTGGCATAACGCACAAACGGCAATTTGAATAACGCCGTGTGCAGGAATCGGAGGCATTATGGCTATTTCCCTGGACAAAGCATTAGGCATTCATCAGCACGCCCTGGAAGGTCGGGTGAAGCGTGCCGAGGTGCTGGCAAACAACCTCGCCAATGCCGATACCCCGGGCTACAAGGCGCGGGATATCGACTTTCAGGCAATGATGCAGAAAGCCCAGGAGGGCCAGAGTGGGTTTGGCATGAGCCGGACTCACGAGTCCCACATGGATACGTCTGCCATGGGCCAGGACAGCGAGTTGCTGTATCGGGTTCCGAATCAGCCGTCAGTGGACGGCAACACGGTAGACGCCCAGCAGGAACAGACCCGCTTCATGCGCAACGCCATGGATTACCAGGCCAGTTTCCAGTTCCTGAACGGCAAAGTCACAGGCATTAAAAAGGCACTCTCGGGTCAGTGATCCGGGCGCAGTCAAATAACTGAGGAGCAACACCATGTCACTGGGTAGCATTTTCGATATCGCCGGATCCGGCATGACAGCCCAGTCGCTGCGGCTGAACACTACTGCGTCCAATATCGCCAACGCGGAGACTGCCAGTTCCAGCACCGAGCAGACCTACCGCGCCCGCAAGCCCGTTTTTGCAGCCATTCAGCAATCCATGCTGAATCCGTCGCAGCAAGGCCAGGCGTTTGGCAGCGACGAAGGCGCTGGTGCCGGTGTCCGGGTTGAGGGCATCGTAGAGAGTGATGCCGAGCTGCAGATGCGGTACGAGCCGGATCATCCGGCAGCCAACGAAGAGGGTTATGTGTTTTACCCCAACGTGAATGTGGTGGAAGAGATGGCCGACATGATGTCGTCATCGCGCAGCTTCCAGATGAATGTAGACATCATGAACAGCGCCAAATCCATGATGCAGCGCATCCTGACCCTGGGTCAGCAGTAACCGAGCGAGGATTGAACCATGAGCGCAATTAACCCGGCAGACGCCTCGGATGTGCTGAGCAAATACAAGCTGGATCAACAGCAGACCAAAAGTGGCAACGAGCTTGGCAAGAACGAGTTCATGGAGCTGATGATTGCCCAGTTGAAGAATCAGAACCCGCTTGAGCCCCAGGATAATGGTGAGTTCATCTCACAGCTGGCTCAGTTCAGTTCCCTGGAAGAGATGCAGGGGCTCTCAGGCAGTGTGGATGATGTGGCAAACCAGTTCCGCTCCACTCAGGCGTTGCAGGCTTCGGCCATGGTAGGGCGTACCGTTCTGGCGCCGTCATCGATTGGCATTCTGGGCGCTGACGGAGAGATTTCCGGCAATGTGGAAGTGCCGGCCAGCACCTCCGGCCTGAGGATTTCCATCGAGAACCAGGCCGGCGAGCGGGTGCGGCAGATTGATATGGGCTCCCAGCAGGCGGGGGTGACCGGGTTCAGCTGGGACGGCAAGGACGGCAACGGCAACAGTTTGCCACCTGGCCCCTACAAGGTCGTGGCCGAAGCATCCTATCCGGACGGGCCTGAACAGCTTTCCACCATGATGAGCGCCAACGTTGACAGCGTCTCGCTGGGCAAAGGCGGCAATATTACTTTGAACCTCGCCGGCATGGGCTCCATCGCTCTGTCGGACGTTGAGCAGATTAACTGATACCGGTGAAACACCAGAGGTGAAGTATGGCTTTCAATACAGGTCTTAGCGGCTTAAGGGCGTCATCGGTGGACCTTGATGTCACCGGTAATAACATTGCCAACGCCAGTACCGTGGGCTTCAAGGGCAGCAAGGCCCAGTTTGGCGACTTGTACGCCAGTGGTTTTCTGAGCGCTGGCAGCAATCCCATCGGTGATGGTGTGCGGGTACAGGACGTCAAACAGTCCTTCGGCCAGGGCAACATCAGTTTTACCGATAACGGCCTCGACCTGGCGATCAACGGCGACGGTTTCTTCGTGCTAAATAACGGCGGGGAAGTTCGCTATTCCAGAGCCGGCCAGTTTGGCATCGACAAGGACGGCTATGTCACGAATAACCAGAACATGCGCGTTCAGGGTTTTGTAGCGGATGATGACGGCAACCTGTCCGGCATTCGCGGCGACCTTCAGGTAGAAACCGATAACCTGGCGCCGCGCCGCACCACCAACCTGCGTTCGGACCTGAACCTGGATTCCCGGGAAACAGTACTGGAACGCCGGGTGGCGGATATGGGTGACTTTACAGCGCCGACCGGGGCCACAGGATTTTCTGCCGAAACCTTCCAGATTACCTATGAAGATGGCAGCGTGGTAAGCGTACCGATCAATGGTGAGACACCGTCTGATCCTAATTTTTCAGCAGCGGACGTAGTGGATGTTCTCAACGGGCAGGAGGGACTTTCCGCTTCCGCAACGACCACCTATGAGGGTATGTCGGAAGCTGACCTGAATGCGGCTATCGGATCTGGTAACTTCAATTTCGATCTGACCGTTGGGGGAGTGACGGTACCGGTAGATACCACTGGCGTGACTGATGCGGCGTCCCTCGTCAATGCCATTAACGATGCCCAGGCGCCGACCATTTCAGCCTCGCTGACCGGCGGCAATCTCCGCCTGATCGACAACCGGGGTAACAACCTGACAGCGGGCTATACCAGTGATGGCGCAAATCGTGCCCCGGAAACAGCGGTAGGTACTGTCAGGCCACAGGCCGACCGTGAGATTACCGACATTGTTTCAACCAGTGGTGACACCAACCTGAGTGATTCCTGGGACGCGCGCACCATCGAGATTACCAACCAGTTTAATCCGCTGGATCAGCGCACCTACAATCACGCAACCTCGACGTCCATTTACGACAGTCTTGGCAACTCCCACGAGATAACCCAGTTTTATGTCAAGCAGCCTTCGCCGGGTAACGGTGTGGGAGTGAGTGAGTGGTCGGTTTACCTGCAGATTGATGGCGAATTTGTTGCCGGAACCGACCAGAACCCTTACCAGGCGAGGTTCGACCAGGATGGCAACCTGCAGTCCGTTAACGGCGACCCCAATGGCGAAATTCTGGTAGACGACTGGACCCCGAAGGACGCAGATGGCACGCCAAATGGTGCCGACGGCCCTCCTGGCCCGGGTGATACCATTACAACGCCGATTCCTGATCCCCCCACCACTTCTGCCTTTGTGGTTGATCTGGGCAACACCACCCAGTATGGCAGTGAGTTTGGTGTGAACGACCAACGCCAGAACGGTTTTGCCACCGGTCGTCTTTCCGGCCTGGATGTGTCCGATCAGGGTGTGCTGTTTGCCCGTTACACCAATGGACAATCCCAGTCCCTCGGACAGGTGGCGCTGGCGTCGTTCAACAACACCAATGGCCTGTCGCCTGTCGGTGAGACCACCTGGGTGGAAACCTTTGAATCCGGCCAGCCCATTATCGGCGCGCCGGATTCCGGAACTCTGGGCTCTATCAAAGCCAGCTCCATTGAGGAATCCAACGTGGACCTTTCGGCGGAACTGGTAAACCTGATCATCGCCCAGCGTAATTATCAGGCCAACGCCAAGACCATCGAAACTTCCGATGCCGTTACCCAGACGATCATCAACCTCCGCTAACCCCGATAACTGAACATGGCACAACTCCTGCTAGAACTATGGAAAGACTGGAAACAGTCAAAATTCCGGCAGGAGTTTTCCCATGGACAAAGCCCTCTATATCGGGATGTCTGGCGCGAAGCAGAACATGCTTTCCCAGCAGGCCCACGCCAACAACCTGGCCAACGTCAGTACCACCGGTTTCAAGCGGGATTTCGCGCAGGCCCGCAGCATGCCGGTTTTCGGTGAGCATCACCCCACACGAGCCTACGCCATGGCGGAAAGGCCAGGTACGGATCTTTCCGCAGGTGCACTGATGGATACGGGCCGCAAACTGGACGTTGCCGTTGAAGGCGATGGCTGGCTGGCGGTGCAGAATCAGCAGGGCGAAGAAGTCTTTACCCGATCCGGCAGCATGCAGATTGATGTGAACGGTTTGGTGCGCCTCTCCAGCGGAGAGATGGTGATGGGTAACGGTGGCCCGGTGGCCTTGCCCCCTTTCGATAATGTGCAGATAGGTTCTGACGGGACGATCTCCATCGTGCCGGTTGGCGGCCCGCCGGACCAGCTGGTGGAAGTGGACCGTCTGAAACTTGTCAACCCGCCCGGGAACGTCCTGGAAAAAGGTGAGGACGGCTTCATTCGCCGCAAGGCCGGAGAGGCGCTGGATGGCCCGGAGCCCCCGGATGCCAATATGCGCGTGGCTTCTGGCTTCCTTGAAAGCTCCAACGTAAACGCCGTCGAGGAAATGATTTCCAACCTTCAGCTGTCTCGTCAATACGAGATGCAGGTGAAAATAATGACGACCGCCAATGAGAATTCCGAGGCTTCGGCACGACTGTTGCAGAATCTCTGATATACCTGATTAACATCGTCCGGGTGGGCAGGAAAGCGGCAAATATCGGCCGCATTGAAGCAACCCCGGCAAGGAGTAGAAGACATGCATCCAGCACTTTGGGTCAGCAAAACCGGGTTGAGCGCGCAGGACACAAACATGTCCACGATTTCCAACAACCTGGCCAACGTGAACACCACCGGTTTCAAACGCGACCGGGCTGTGTTTCAGGATCTGCTGTACCAGATTGACCGGCAACCCGGTGGTCTGAATACCCAGAACTCGGAGCTGCCATCCGGCCTTCAGTTGGGCACAGGTGTGCGAATTGTCGGCACTACCAAGCAGTTCTCCCAGGGTAACCTGGAAGTCACCGAGCAGCCCCTGGACATGGCGGTGAATGGCCGCGGCTTCATGCAGATACTGTTGCCAGACGGCCAGATTGCCTATACCCGCGACGGCCAGTTTCAGCTGAATGCTGACGGCGACATCGTGAATCCGGATGGCTACACCCTGGAACCGAACATCAACGTCCCAGAGAACGCCACCAACGTTACTATCGGCAAGGATGGCACAGTTTCGGCTATCACTGACGATCAGGCAGCGCCTGTGAACCTGGGTGAGATTACTCTGGTGGACTTCATCAACCCGCAGGGCCTTCAGGCGATCGGTAACAACCTCTACAAGGCGACCAACGCCAGTGGTGATCCCGCGGAAGGGGAGCCCGGAATTGGCGGGCTGGGAACCCTTGAGCAGGGCATGGTTGAGGCCTCCAACGTGGAAGTGGTGGAGGAGCTGGTCAACATGATTACCACCCAGCGCGCTTACGAAATGAATTCAAAAGTGGTCTCGGCAACAGACCAGATGCTGCAGTTCATCACCAACAATATCGGTTAACCGGTAGCAGCGTGCGGGAGGGGCAATCATGAGACCTATTATCAGTAACAGATCGGAAGGGCATGGCGCGGGAACGCTGGCTATTGTACTGGCATTGGTGATACTGCAGGGCTGTACCGCCATGAGCCGACCACGGGCTATGCCGGATGACCCCCAGTATGCACCGGTACGTGCCGAAGCGATGATGCAGAGGGACCCGGAATCCGGTGCCATCTACCAGACTTCGCGTAATTACAGTCTGTACGGCGACACTGTGGCCTTGAACGTGGGCGATATTCTTACGGTAACCCTCGAAGAATCCACTCGCGCCAGCAAGAACGCTGAAAGCAGCATTAGCAAAGACAATGAAATCTCCATGCTGAATGCCAGGATTCTGGGGAAGGGTAATCTTGGCGTGGATACGGACGTCAACCTGGAACGAGATTTTCAGGGCCAGGCGGAAGCGGATCAGAGTAACAGCCTCGATGGCAATATAACCGTTACGGTTACGGAAGTGTTGCCGAACGGTGTGCTGCACATACGTGGTGAGAAGTGGCTTTCGCTGACCAATGGTGATGAGTACATCCGCCTGACAGGGCTGGTTCGCCCCCAGGATATTTCCCCGGATAACATGGTGGCTTCCAATCGTATTGCGGATGCCCGTATCGCCTACGGCGGTACCGGTGACTTTGACCAGGCCAATCAGATGGGCTGGCTGGCCCGTTTCTTTAACAGTGAGTGGTTCCCGCTATGAAAATGCTGAGATTCGGCATAATGGTGATAGCGCTGTCGGTTGTGGCAGCACCTGTATTGGCGGACCGCCTGAAGGATCTGGCGCGTATCAAGGGTGTGCGTAACAACCAACTGGTAGGCTACGGCCTGGTAGTGGGCCTTGATGGTACCGGTGACAAAGCACCCTTCACCAACCAGACCTTTCGCAACATGATGAATCAGTTCGGGATCACCCTTCCACAAGGCGTGAACCCCAACCTGGCCAATGTGGCGGCAGTGACCGTTACGGCCAATCTGCCGCCGTTTGCTAAGCAGGGGCAGGAACTGGATATTACCGTGTCGTCCATTGGCAACGCGGACAGCCTTCGTGGGGGCACGCTGTTGATGGCACCTCTTAAAGGGGCTGACGATCAAGTATATGCCATGGCACAGGGCAGCCTGGTGGTAGGCGGATTTGGTGCCCAGGGTGCCGACGGTTCGCGCATCACGGTGAACGTGCCGAGTGTCGGCCGCATACCCAACGGCGCCACCATCGAGCGTGAAGTGACCTCCCCGTTTACCAGGGGCGATACCATAACCTTTAACCTGATGCGCCCCGATTTCACCACTGCCCGTCGGGTAGTGGAAGCCATCAATAGCAAGCTGGGGCCGGATATGGCCTACGCCCACGATGCCACGGCCGTGTCCGTGAAGGCGCCGCGGGACCCCTCTCAGCGGGTGAGCTTCCTTTCCATCCTCGAGAACATCGAAGTCGACCCGGCTCAGGATGCCGCAAAAGTAGTCATTAACAGCCGTACCGGCACGATTGTGGTGGGGCAGAATGTGAAAGTGAGCCCGGCAGCAGTGACCCATGGCAACCTGACGGTGACCATTGAAGAGAACCCGCAGGCAAATCAGCCCAACCCCTTCAGCGAGGGCGAAACGGTTGTTGAACCCAACAGCCAGATTGCCATTACCGAGGACCCGGCGAGGATGTTCCAGTTTGGCCCAGCGGTCACCCTGAACGAAATTGTGCAGGCGGTGAATCAGGTGGGCGCCGCGCCAGGTGACGTAATGGCAGTGCTGGAAGCGCTTAAACAGGCCGGTGCGCTGCGGGCCGAGCTGATCGTGATATAGGTGGCATGATGCAGGATTTCAGTCTTCAGAAAGCACAGGTCTATACCGATTTTGGCGGCCTCAACGACCTCAAGACCCAGGCCCGGACCGACAAGAATGCCGCGCTGCTGGAAGTGGCAAAGCAGTTCGAAGGTCTGTTCCTGTCGGAGATGGTCAAGTCGATGCGCAAAGCCGGTGACGTGTTTGCAGAAGGCAACTACCTGAACAGTCAGCAGTCCGAATTCTATCGCGAGATGTTCGACAGCCAGCTCAGCCTGACACTGTCGCAGAAGCAGGGAACCGGGCTTTCCGAAGCCCTGGTTCGACAACTTAGCCGTCAGATCCCGGGCATGGATGCGAAAGGTGAGCCAATGGCCGCCCACAAGAAGGCGCTGGCGGATTATGACCGCAGCATGCCGGTACTGTCCCCGCGTTTGCCAGAGCAGGTGGAGAAGGTGAACCAGGTGGCGGAAAGCACAGGGCCCGCCGTTGAACCCTTGGCGAACGCAACACTGCCAGACCGGTTCGACTCTCCCGAACACTTTGTAAGCGAGCTTCTGCCAGTGGCGGAAAAAGTGGCTCAGCAGAGCGGCATCAATCCGCGCCTGATGATAGCCCAGGCAGCGCTGGAAACCGGGTGGGGCCGGCACATGATTGAAGGCGATGGTGGTGCTCCCAGCTTTAATCTGTTTGGTATCAAGGCGGACAACCGCTGGCAGGGTGAGTCGGTAAACATCGCCACCACCGAATTCCGGGAAGGGGTGCCGATGAATGAACGGGCGGCTTTCCGGTCGTATCCGGACTATGAGGCAAGCTTCCGGGACTATGTCTCGTTCCTCGAATCCAATCCCCGCTACCGGGATGTTCTGGCAGCTGCGGATAACCCGGAAGAGTTTGCCGACAGGCTGCAACAAGCCGGTTACGCCACCGATCCGAACTATGGCGCAAAAATCCGTAGCATCATGAACAACGACACGATGACGACGTTGTCCATGAGCACACGCGGTGCTGAGGAGTAAGGTTTATGGCAGGGCTTATCAATATTGGCTTGACCGGTATCCTCGGACACCAGGCGGCGCTGAACACTACCGGTAACAACATCACCAACGCTAACACTCCCGGTTACAGCCGTCAGGAGGTTCAGTTTGAAACCCAGACGGCCCAGCGGACCGGTGCCGGCTCAGTGGGCACTGGGGTTAATGTCACGGATATCCGCCGAATGGCGAATGAATTCCTGGCTCAGCAGGTGCGTGAAGACAGCACGCTGTTCGGAGAGCAGGAAACCCTGAACTCTGAGCTGTCCCGGCTGGACAACCTTTTGGGTGGCGAATCCACCGGTTTGAGTAACGCGCTCAACAATTTCTTTGCGAGCCTGCAGAATGCGGCGGAAGACCCCGCTTCGCTGCCTCAGAGGCAGTTGGTTCTCAGCGAAGCGCAGCAGGTCGTCAACCGTTTTGAAGCCCTTAATCAGGAATTCGTTCAACAACGGGAATCGGTCAAGACCCAGATGGAGCAGGGCGTAAAAGACGCCAACACGCTGCTCAAGAGTATTGCGGAACTGAACACAGCGATTTCGGAATCGCCGGGCCTGGCCCAGGGGCGTGAACCCAACGAACTCCTCGACAAGCGGGATGAGAAACTCAGACAACTATCGGAGCTGGTCAACATACGGGTGACTCAGGCCGAGGGCAGCCAGGTAAATGTTTCCCTAAGCAATGGCCAGTCCCTGGTGGTTGGCTCAGACGCAGCGCGACTGGGCACCCGGGCGGATTCTGAAGATCCGTTGTCGCTCGAGTTTACCCTCACTAGCGGCGGCCGGACCCTGAATGTGGACAGCCAGATCAACGGGGGCAAGCTGGGTGGTTTGCGCCGGTTCGAGTCCGAGGGTCTGCAGCCGGCTCTCCAGGAGCTTGGCAGGGTAGCGATTGCGTTGTCAGACAGCCTTAATCACCAGCATGAAATCGGTATGGATCTTGAGGGTGATCTGGGCGGTCTGTTCTTCAGCGACATCAACTCGGAAGCCGCGCAGCGGGGACGGGTCGTCGCCGATGCCAACAACGCGGCACCACAGAACGCACAACTGGCTGTTGAAATTATAGACAGCTCTGCTTTGCCGGCAGGAAGCTGGTCGCTGCAGTTCGGTGGCGACGGTCGAAACTTTGAACTGGTCGACCGGGCCACCGGCAAGGTGGTTAACCAGGGCCGGCTGCCGGACCCGGTGCAGTCCGAAATCTCCATGCCGGGTTTCAATATCCGTGTGGAAGGCGGCACCTTTAATGCCGGTGACAAGTTTCTGATTGAGCCCACCCGGAATGCGGCCGCTAATATCGACCTGAAGCTCAGCCGCGAGGAAGACCTTGCGTTTGCCAGCCCGGTAAGGGCGGAGGGCGCGGCCGGAAATACCGGCGATGCCACCATCAACCAGGGCAAGATGCTGAACGTGCGGGATCCCTTTACCAACTCGCTACTGACGAATTTCCGCCAGGACGGACAGCTGGATCCACCACTGGACGTCCGTTTCCGTGAGGATGCCGGCCAACTGGTCTACGACATTGTTGACGCTGATTCGGGCACCGTGCTGCAGGCAGGCGATGCCGGAGCCGTTCCACCAGTCAATGTGTTTCAGGAGGGCCAGTCCAACAAGCTGTTTACCGAGGATCCACGCTCTCCGGATTATTTCGGCTTTCAGTTCGAGATATCCGGCAACCCGAGGCCCGGCGACTCGTTCGGCATCAATTACAACACCAACGGCGTGTCAGATAACCGCAACGCTGAGTTCCTGGCGGCTCTGGGTACCAAGAACACCCTGAACAACGGTAGTCAGAGTTTTGCCGAGGGCTACGCTGGTCTGGTCGAGGATATCGGCGTGAAAACCCGCCAGAGTCAGCTGGACAAAGACGCCGGCAAAACCCTGCTGGAACAGTCCAGCAACCAGCGTGAATCCGTCTCTGGCGTTAACCTGGATGAAGAGGCCGGCAAGCTGATCCAGTACCAGGCTGCCTATAACGCGTCCGCTCAGGTAATGAGTGTGGCCCAGGACTTGTTCAATACCCTGTTACAGAGTTTCCGGTAACAGTGCGAGGTGATGTGACATGATCAGAATTTCATCACAACAGATATTTTCCGGAGGGATCAGCCGGCTGCAGGACCTGAACAGCAGCCTGAACCAGACCCAGGAGCAGATATCAACCGGCAAACGGGTTAACAGGCCATCGGACGACCCCGTCGCCGCTGCCCGTATTCTCAAGTTGGACCAGGAAGTGTCGCGGATTGAAACCTACCAGCGCAATGCTGGCCTGGCTGAGAACCGCCTGCAGCAGGAAGAAAGCACGCTGGCCGGCTCGGTGGACATTATTCAGCGAGTTCGTGAGCTTACGGTGCAGGCGGGCAACGGTTCGCTGTCGGCAAATGATCGTAAGTCGATCTCCTCGGAGATGAAGGAACGCCTGGGGCAACTGGCAGAAATTGCTAATACTCGCGACGCGTCGGGTGAGTACATATTCAGTGGATTCCAGGGTACAACGGCTGCGTTTGCCAAAGATGCCTCAGGTAGCTGGGTATATCAGGGCGATGAGGGCCAGCGTGTACTGGAGATTGATGATGGTGTGACGGTTCCCATCAGTGACCACGGTAAGGGGATCTATTCCTCCATACCGGCAGCTGTGGCTGGTGAGATTGATCCCGACCAGACCCCTCCGGCCACTGGTCGAATTGATGGGGTTAGAGTAATCGATAATGGTGAGTTAGCGTCGGTTGCCCCGGACGATATCACGCTCACTGTAGACACTGCAGCGGGCGAGATCACTGCCGTAAACAGGCGGACCGGTGTGGCCCTTCCCGAATCGCCGATCAGCTATACGAGTGGCGAGCCGTTTGAGCTCGCTGGTGTCCAGGCCACCATTTCGGACGAAGCTGATGGTGATCAATTTGTCATCCGTGCAGGGGAAAAGCAGTCTGTGTTCGCCACCATCGAAAACCTGATCGACGGGCTGGACAACATCGACAAGGGGTCCCCGGCGGGCCAGGCTGCCTACGAGGACCTGATTGCCAGTTCATTGCAGAATCTGGACAACGCCCAGGAAAGCGTTGTTCAGAAGCAGACCGAGCTTGGCGGGCGGCTGAATGCGGTGGAATCCACCAGCTCGTTCCTGGAGGACTCTTCCGTTTACAGTAAGGAAATCCGCTCAGAACTGCAGGATGTGGACTACGCCGAGGCCATCAGCAACCTGAGTTTCCAGAGCTTTGTCTTGCAGGCGGCCCAGCAGTCATTTGCCCAGGTGTCCAGGCTTTCACTGTTTGATCGTCTGTAGAAAACCCTGCCGGAACAAGGAAGTCCGGCACTTGTTATTGCTTTCAGGTTCAACCTCAGTATAATCCCCAGCACTCTCCGATGGCGGCGTGGTGAAATTGGTAGACACGACGGATTCAAAATCCGTTGGGGTAAAACCCGTGGCGGTTCGAGTCCGCCCGCCGCTACCACTTACAAGCCGCTCAACGTGGTGCCGTGAACAGTCCATTCCATGAACGTCTCCGATTTTCACTTTGATCTGCCGGATGAACTCATCGCCCGGTACCCTCTCAAAGAGCGCAGTGCCTCACGCCTGCTGGACCTTGACGGCCTTTCTGGCACCGTTAACCATCGACAGTTTTCTGATTTGCCGGACCTGCTGCAGCCGGGCGACCTGCTGGTGTTCAACAACACCCGGGTGATCCCTGCACGGTTGTTCGCAAAAAAAGAAACCGGCGGCCAGGTTGAAGTCCTGGTAGAACGGCTACTCGGGGAGCACGAGTTACTCGCCCATGTAAAGGCCTCCAAGGCACTGAAGCCGGGGCAGCGGATAATTCTGGAAGATGGTACTTCCATGCGGATGAAACAGCGGGAGGACGCGCTTTTCCACCTTGTCTGCGATAGCGGCGAGCCAGTGTTGGAGTTGCTGGAGCGTATCGGGCACATGCCTTTACCGCCCTATGTAGACCGCCCCGACGAATCCACTGACCGGGAGCGATACCAGACTGTCTATGCCCGCGAGTCCGGCGCTGTGGCGGCACCGACGGCAGGCCTGCATTTTGACGACCGTATACTGGCAGAACTGGCGGCCCACGGTATTGAAAGCGCGTTCGTAACCCTACACGTAGGTGCTGGAACCTTTCAGCCTGTGCGTGTGGAGCACATCGAAAATCACATAATGCACAGCGAAGTCGCTCATGTTCCGCAGGAAACCGTTGACGCTGTTAGTGCAGCCCGGGCCCGCGGTGGCCGTATCGTTGCTGTAGGGACCACCTCGGTACGTTCGCTGGAGTCAGCTAGCCGGGGCGGGGTGCTGAAGCCGTTCAAGGGTGAAACGGATATCTTTATCTACCCCGGTTACCGTTTCCAGAGTGTTGACGCCATGGTGACCAATTTTCACCTGCCTGAATCGACGCTGATCATGTTGATCAGCGCTTTCGCAGGTTATGACAACGTGATGTCCGCCTACCGCGAGGCCGTCGCGGAAAGATATCGCTTTTTCAGCTACGGTGACGCCATGTTTATCACAGGGCAGGCGCCAAGCCTGGGAGCTCTCAAATCCTATGCAGGGGAAGCGCATCCGGAATCCGGAGAACAATCATGACTGACCAGTGTTTTATGTCCTTTGAAAAGCTGGGAGAGGATGGCCGAGCCCGGCGCGGGCGGTTAACGTTTCCCCGGGGGACCGTGGAAACGCCGGCTTTCATGCCGGTGGGCACCTATGGCACCGTCAAGGGCATGTTGCCTCGGGACATAAAGGGCATAGGCGCAGAGATCATCCTGGGCAATACCTTTCACCTGATGTTGCGGCCAGGCACCGAGGTGGTGAAGGCCCATGGCGATCTGCACGGTTTTACCCAATGGCACGGGCCGATCCTGACAGACTCCGGTGGCTTCCAGGTATTCAGCCTTGGAGAAATGCGCAAGATTACGGAAGCGGGCGTGACCTTCCGCTCCCCGATCGATGGTTCTCCTGTGGAGCTGTCACCGGAAATTGCCATGCAGGTCCAGCGGGACCTGGGTTCCGACATCGTGATGATTTTTGACGAGTGCACGCCTTATCCTGCTACTGAAAAGCAGGCCAGGGAGTCGATGGAGCTGTCCCTGCGTTGGGCGAGCCGAAGCAAGGAGGCACATGCGGGCAACCCGGCGGCACTGTTCGGTATCGTTCAGGGAGGCATGTATGAGTCTCTGCGGGATCGTTCACTGGAGGGGCTGACGGAGATCGGATTTGACGGCTACGCCATTGGCGGGCTCTCGGTAGGGGAGCCCAAGGAGGACATGATCCGCATCCTGGATCATCTGCCACCGAAGATGCCGGAGGATCGGCCCCGTTACCTTATGGGCGTTGGCCGGCCCGAAGATCTTGTGGAGGCAGTTCGCCGCGGCGTGGATATGTTTGACTGCGTAATGCCCACCCGTAACGCCCGTAACGGTTACCTGTTTACCTCCACCGGTATCGTCAAAATCCGCAATGCGCGCCATCGCCATGATACTGCTCCGCTGGATGATCAGTGCGACTGTTATACCTGTGAGAACTTTTCTAGAAGTTACCTGCATCATTTGGATAAGTGTGGAGAAATGCTCGGTTCGCAACTCAATACCATCCATAATCTGCGTTATTACCAGAACGTGATGGCTGGATTGCGTGGCGCAATTGAAGCAGGTACATTGTCGGACTTTATCAGCGACTTCTATGCCCGCCGGGGTGAAACCGTGCCACCAATGGCGCAGTGACTGCGGGATATGCCGGTGCTCAACCGCTACTGAACTTTTCTTAAAAACGGAGATAATCAATGAAATCAATCAAATTACTTGTTGCTGCACTCTTTGCTGTGATGCCGGCACTGGCCATGGCACAGGATCCCGGTGCGGGCGGCATGGGAGTGATGGGGCAGGTGATTTTCTTCGCCGGCTTTATCCTGATTTTCTACTTCCTGATCTGGCGCCCGCAGTCCAAGCGTGCGAAAGAGCACAAGGCTCTGATGTCCGGCCTGAACAAAGGTGATGAGGTAGTTACCTCAGGCGGCGTTGCCGGCAAGATCACCAAGGTTACCGACGATTTTATCGTGGTCGAGATTGCCGATAACGTTGAAGTCAAGGTTCAGAAAGTCGCTGTTGCAGCTGCACTTCCGAAAGGAACTCTGAAGGACATCTGAGCCGATTTTTCACTCAGGTCTGAATTTGCCAAGCTGAAACATCACAGCCGGCCTGTTGGCCGGCTTAAAGGGACCCCATGCTGAACAAGTATCCGCTCTGGAAAAACCTGGTTATCGTCATCGCTCTGGTGATCGGGTTCATCTACGCTCTGCCTAATGTCTTCCCCGACGACTACGCCGTACAGATCACAGGTGCGCGCAGTAGCACCGAGGTCAATCAGAGGATTCTGGAAAGGGCCGTTGATGCGCTCGAGGCGAAGGGGATTGCAGTCAAGGAATCCGAGATCCAGGAGCGTGATGCCCTGATCCGTCTGAATAATGCCGACGCCCAACTGCGGGCGAGGCCGGTTGTTCAGGATGCGCTCGGCAGGGACTACCTGGTAGCCCTCAACATGGCGCCATCCACACCGGACTGGCTGAAAAGTCTGGGTGCCGGGCCCATGAAACTGGGCCTCGATCTTCGCGGTGGTGTCCACTTCCTGCTGGAAGTGGATATGGAAACGGCGGTTGAACAGCGCCTTGAATCCATGTCCAGCCAGATCAAGCGTGAGTTGCGCGACGAGCGTGTGCGCTACCGCGGCGGTGACCTGGAGGGCGACAACTCCATCGTTCTGACGTTCCGGGATGAAGAGTCCCGCAGCGAAGCATTCAGTCTCGTTCGCGACCAGTACAACCAGTTTCTCCTCGACGAAGAAAGTGAGGAGGGCGAGTACCGCCTGATCCTCACCATCTCGGAAGCCGAGATCAAGTCGATTCAGGACTATGCGCTGCAACAGAACCTGACCACCATCCGCAACCGGGTGAATGAGCTTGGTGTTGCAGAACCCCTGGTGCAGCGCCAGGGTGCCGACCGGATTATTGTTGAGTTGCCTGGTGTGCAGGATACGGCAGCCGCAAAACGCGTCCTTGGTGCTACCGCCAATCTGGAGTTCCGTCTTGAAGCGCGACAGGATGCGTCCGCTGCGAACACGGAAACCTATGAGTTTCGTGACAACCCCAATCGCGAGGCTCGCCTGGAGCGGGAGGTTATTGT
This sequence comes from Marinobacter denitrificans, assembly GCF_008795955.1. Lineage (GTDB taxonomy): Bacteria > Pseudomonadota > Gammaproteobacteria > Pseudomonadales > Oleiphilaceae > Marinobacter > Marinobacter denitrificans. The sequence goes on along the minus strand of NZ_VMHN01000002.1, from coordinate 873,943 downwards.
CACAGGTGACAATGTCTCCAACGCCCAGCAGGCATTTGATGAGAACGGTCAGCCCCAGGTAAACATCACCATGGATTCTGTGGGTGGGGATCTGATGAACCGGGCTACCCGGAACGCCATCAGCCGCCGCATGGCGGTGCTGTTTATTGAATACCGTACAGAGACAGAAGAAGTGGTTGTGGATGGTGAGACCCGCACCGTCGACAATCGCGTGGTTGAAAAGGGCATTATCAGTCTTGCTACCATCCAGTCCGCGCTTGGAAGCAGTTTCCGGATCACCGGTCTCGACTCCATTCCCGAAGCTTCTGAACTGGCGCTGTTACTGCGGGCCGGCTCATTGGCCGCGCCCATGTACTTCGTCCAGGAGCGCACCATTGGGCCAAGCCTCGGGCAGAAGAACATCGATGCGGGCATGATGTCGGTACTGCTCGGCTTCGTACTGGTGCTCTGCTACATGGTGGTTTACTACCGTGGCTTTGGCATGATCGCCAACGTGGCGCTTACACTCAACCTGATGCTGCTGATCGCCTGCATGTCGATACTCTCGGCAACCCTGACCCTGCCAGGTATCGCGGGTATTGTACTGACGGTAGGTATGGCCGTGGATGCCAACGTGCTGATCTTTGAGCGTATAAAGGAAGAGCTGAAAACGGGCATCCCGCCACAGTCGGCCATCAACTCCGGATACTCCAGGGCCTTTGTGTCGATTTTTGATGCCAACATCACCACCTTGCTGGTAGCTGTGATCCTGTTTGCCATGGGCTCCGGCCCTGTGAAAGGGTTCGCGGTGACGCTGTCGATCGGTATTCTCACGTCGATGTTCTCCGGGCTGATGGTCAGTCGCAGCATCGTAAATCTTGTATACGGCGGTCGAAAGATCGAGAAACTGTCGATCGGAGGGAAGCTGGCCAATGTCTGAAGTTGAGAAAAAACCTATCGATTTTATGGGCATACGGAAGATTGCTTCCGTAGTGTCCCTCATATTAGTCATCGCGGCGATAGCCCTGATGGCGACACGTGGCCTGAACTTCGGGCTTGATTTTACCGGTGGTACTTCTGTTGAGCTCGAGTATCAGCAGGCTCCGGCACTTGATGATGTTCGTGCCACACTCGAAGAGGCAGGTTACGAGCAGTTTGTGGTGCAGAACTTCGGTTCCGACACCACGGTTCTGGTAAGGATGGCGGAAGCGGAAAACGACAAGCTTGCGCTGGAGGTTACCGATGCTCTTTCCGCAGATGGTGCAGAGCTTGAGCTTGTCAGTTCTGAGTTTGTTGGTTCCCAGGTGGGTGATGAGCTGAAGGAAGACAGCGGCCTGGGGATGCTGATTGCGCTTGCGGTCGTGCTGATCTATGTCGGCATGCGGTTTCAGTTCAAGTTCGGGATTGCAGCCGTGGTGCCCCTTGCCCATGACGTCATTATCGTTCTTGGCGTGTTCGCGCTGTTCCAGTGGACCTTCGATCTCAGCGTACTGGCGGCACTGCTAGCGGTTATCGGTTATTCCCTGAACGACACCATCGTTGTCGCTGACCGGATTCGTGAAAACTTTCGCAAGATGCGGGAGGGCGATTCCGAGCACATCATCAACGAGTCCATCCATCAGACCATCAGCCGGACCATCAATACATCCGGTACCACTCTTGTGGTTCTGCTGGCCCTTTATTTCCTGGGCGGCGAAGCCATCAACAACTTTGCGCTGGCGTTGATGATCGGCGTGGTGGTGGGTACGTATTCCTCCATCTACGTGGCTGCTAACATGCTTATTGCCCTTGGGGTAGCACGCGAAGATCTGATCATACCGCCGAAGGAAGGTCTGGCCGGTCAGGAAGAGGAAGAAGAGCAACCGCCAGAGTGGCTGAACCGGATGTAATTCGGTCAGCCAGAAAAAAGCCGCAACACCTCACGGGGTTGCGGCTTTTTTGTGCCCGGCCAGTTGGTTCAGCGTGGCAGGCGACCCCGGAAGGGGTGAAGGGTTTTCAGTACTTCCCGGAACAGCTTCGGATTGGCAACGATAAGCTGCTTGGCTTTCTCGGTTGATGGATTGCCGGAGAAGTCGCCGGTCAGTGCGCCGGACTCCAATGCCAGGGTGACGCCAATGGCAAGATCGGCAGGCTCCGGCCGGAAAATAACGGCAGCGTCGAGGTGGCCGGACGATACCCGGGCGATATCCAGCGCGACACAGCCGGCCGTGCGGAACATGCTGCTGTCGCGGGCCAGGAGCGACGCCATTTCGCCCCACATCAGCGGGTCATCGCCGTGACGGGTCTGGTCCAGAAGGTTGCTGACCACCGCTGCGCGGTCAGAATGCTTGACCTCGCTGGTGCGTACGCGCCGGCTGTTGAGCGCCGCCCCGTGACCGCGACTGGCAGAATACTCTTCGCCGGTGACCGGGTTGATCAGCAACACGTTCTCGGTACGGTTGTTTTTCTTCTGCAGCAATGCCAGTGCGAAATCGGGAATGCCACGGAGAAAGTTTTCACGCCCGAGTACCGGAAAAATATGCCAGCTCTTGTCATTACCGTTGGCGTCCGCCTCGTTCAGTGGCGCGATCGCGTGGTCTTTATAGGCTTTTTCGAGCTGTTCGGAAAAATTGTCGTAAACAGACTGCTCGACCCGCTCCAGTTGCTTGCGGCGGTCTTCGCTGTCGCCATTGGGTTCCTGGCGTTCGAAGTGTGATTTCAGATAGTCGGACCCCTGACGCGCGACGCGCAGGGCCATTTTGATAGCTGGTTGCATCTGAGTGTTCATTATCCGGGTGTGTGAAGGCCGCATAGCATATCAAAAACTGACCCCGCTTGTATGTTTTTCGACTCCGCAATGTCACTGAGAGCGCTGCATCGAGGCTTGTCTGGAGAGGCAGGGGAGGGGCGACATCTGGTATCATACGCGCCTTCCCGGATTTCTATTTACAGATTACTACAGAGACGCGATCGCCATGCACAAGTCCGCGATGCCCCAGGAGGGCACCGACACCTTTGACAACCAGATCAGGATTGTTCTGGTTGAAACATCGCATTCCGGCAATATCGGAGCCGTTGCGAGGGCCATGAAGAATATGGCGATGGGCAGTCTCTGGCTGGTCAATCCGGCATCGTTTCCTGACGAAACCTCCTATGCGCGGGCGGCGGGTGCATCCGATGTGCTGGATAACGCACGGGTGGTCAGCTCTCTCGATGAGGCTATCGCTGACTGTGTCTGCGTGATGGGCACCAGCGCCCGCGGCCGCAAGGTCCCCTGGCCGGTAATTGCGCCGCCCGATGCCGCTGCCATGGCGTCGGAGCATTCCGGAGAAGGGCCGGTTGCGTTGGTGTTCGGGCGTGAGAACCATGGGCTGAGCAATGAAGAGTTGCAACGCTGCCACTTCCACATTCATATTCCGTCGAATCCGGACTACAGTTCGCTGAACCTGTCCATGGCAGTTCAGGTGATGTGTTACGAATTGCGCATGCATTACCTGCGGGGACTTGAAGGTGGGGAGGGCAGCCCCTATCTCAAGCCCATGGCCGCGCCGGGAGACGCTGGCTGGGATGTGCCGCCGGCACCGGTCAGGGACGTTGAAGGATTTTTCGAGCATCTTGAGCAGGTGCTGGTGGATGTGGACTTCCATCGCCGCGAAAAACCGGGGTTGCTGATGACGCGGTTGCGCCGCCTGTTCCAGAGAGCGAAACTGGATCAGACGGAACTCAACATCCTCCGGGGCGTCCTGAGCGCTGTCCAGAAGTCCGCTGGCGCTGACAAAGCAGGACAAAATACGTCGAAGGCTGGTTTTACAGCCGGTGAGCAGGAATAGGGTTATGTTTGATCGTTTAAGGGAAGATGTAAACAGTGTTTTTCATCGTGATCCCGCAGCTCGCAACACCTTTGAAGTTCTGACTAATTACCCCGGACTTCATGCCCTCCTGTGTCATCGTTTTTCACACTGGCTGTGGAATCTTGGCCTGAAGTGGCTGGCGCGCACCTTCTCGACACTTGCCCGTTGGCTGACCGGCGTCGAGATTCACCCCGGGGCGACCATCGGCCGTCGTTTTTTTATCGACCACGGTATGGGCGTTGTGATTGGTGAAACCACCGTTATTGGTGATGACGTGACTCTCTACCAGGGTGTGACCCTGGGTGGAACCAGCTGGAACAAGGGAAAGCGACACCCTACGCTGGGTAATGGCGTTGTAGTTGGCGCCGGCGCCAAGATTCTGGGGCCGTTCGATGTGGGAGAGGGTGCCAAGATAGGTTCCAACTCTGTGGTCACCAAAGCGGTCCCCGCGGGTGCAACCGTCGTCGGGATTCCGGGCCGGGTTGTTGTCAAACGCAAGGAGGAAGACAGCGTACGCCGCAAGGAAATGGAAGAGCGTATGGGCTTCGATGCCTACGGCGTGACTGAAGAAATGCCAGACCCGGTGGCCCGGGCGATGCGCAGCCTGCTGGACCATATGCATGCGGTTGATGAGCGCATGGAAAACATGTGCAAGGCATTGAGAAAGGTAAACAGCGAGTATCAGAACGGCGAGCTTCCGCCGCTGCAGGAGGAGGACTTCGACTGCGTACGGGAGGATGAACCGTCGCAACGGTGAATACTTGACTGAAATGGTTGGTCAATTCATACTCGCCCCAGTTAAAACCGAATCAATCCCTGACCGGGGCTGAGTTTATGAGACTGACCACCAAAGGCCGCTACGCGGTGACGGCAATGCTGGATCTGGCCCTTCACGGGGACCAGGGTCCGGTCAGTCTGGCGGATATTTCTGCCCGGCAGGAGATCTCCCTCTCGTATCTCGAGCAGTTGTTTTCCCGCCTTCGCCGCCACAAGCTTGTGACCAGTATCCGTGGGCCCGGTGGTGGCTACCGGCTGAGCCGTGAACCCGATGCCGTCTATATTGCTGAGGTGGTGGACGCGGTCAGTGAATCCCTGGATACCACACGTTGCGGCAACAAGGGTGATTGCCAGAATGGCGAGAAATGCCTGACCCACCACCTGTGGTCTGATCTTAGCGACCAGATTCATCAGTTCCTGAGCGACATCAGTCTCGGGGACCTGATGAGAAAACGCGAAATTCAGGTGGTTGCCAGTCGGCAAAACAAGCGTCATTCCGAAGGCGATTCACAGACGATTAACACCGAGCGCCTTAACGATCAGGCGCCGGCCTGAACGATTATCCTGAAGTCTCTATGAAAAAGCCCGTCTATATGGATTATGCGGCGACCACGCCCGTAGATCCCGTCGTTGCCGAAGAAATGTGCAAATACCTCACCCTTGACGGTGTTTTCGGGAATCCCGCCTCCCGCTCCCATGCCTATGGCTGGCAAGCCGAAGCTGCCGTTGAAGGTGCCCGCCGCCAGGTTGCCAATCTCATCCACGCTGACCCACGGGAAATTGTGTGGACTTCCGGTGCCACTGAATCCGACAACCTGGCCATCAAGGGTGCCGTTGCAGGTCGCGATAACCCCCACCTTGTGACCTCGGTGATCGAGCACAAGGCGGTTCTTGATACCTGCAAATGGCTTGAGCAGCATGGCGTGAGCGTCACCTGGCTGACACCCGGACCTGACGGGCGTGTTTCCCCGGGGCAGGTGGAAGATGCGCTTCAGGATAATACGGTTCTGGTAAGCCTGATGATGGTGAACAATGAGCTGGGATGTCAGACCGATATTGCGGCCATCGGAACCCTGCTTCGGGAGCGCGGCGTGCTGTTTCACGTCGACGCGGCCCAGGCAGCGGGGAAAACCGAAGTGGATATCAGTACTGCTCCGGTTGATCTTCTGTCCCTGTCTGCCCACAAGGTTTATGGTCCCAAAGGTGTTGGTGCCCTGTATGTTCGCCGGTCACCGGATGTGCGAATTGAGTCGCAGATTCATGGTGGTGGCCACGAACGGGGCATGCGTTCCGGCACGCTGCCTACCCATCAGATCGTTGGCATGGGTAAGGCGTTCGAGCTTGCGAGCACGCAACTTGAGCAAGATCGGCAAATGCTGGAAGACATCCGCAGTCGGTTTCTGGAAGGGCTGGGTAACCTCGAAGGCGTAACGCTCAATGGCAGCGAGGAGCACCGGGTGCCTGGCATTGTGAACCTGTCTTTTGCAGGCGTAGATGCAGAGTCGCTGATGCTGGGGCTGAGAAATCTCGCAGTGTCATCCGGATCTGCCTGTTCTTCTGCCACCATAGAGCCATCGTTCGTATTGAAAGGTATTGGTCTGGACGATGAGCAGGCTCACCGGGCCCTCCGGTTTTCTTTCGGACGCTTTTCCACGCCGGAGGAGGCCGACTTCGCAGCGACGCAAATCGTTGACGTTGTTAGCCGTCTCCGTTCAGTGCGGTAGGCAGTTGCCTCCGGACTGCGTATAATCCCAACCCTGAAATTTTTCTGAACCTGAATGGAGACAGATCATGGCAAACGAGCGCACGCTCTCGATTATCAAGCCCGACGCAGTCGCAAAAAATGTGATCGGCGAGATTTATACACGTTTTGAAAAAGCAGGACTGACGATTGTTGCCGCGAAGATGATGCATCTGACTCAGGAACAGGCGGAAGGTTTCTACGCTGAGCACAAAGAACGCCCGTTTTTCAACGATCTGGTCGCGTTCATGACCTCTGGCCCGGTTGTTGTTCAGGTTCTGGAAGGCGAAGGTGCTATCCTGAAGAATCGTGACCTGATGGGTGCTACCAACCCGAAAGAGGCGGAAGCCGGCACCATTCGCGCCGACTTTGCGTCGTCTATCGATGCAAACGCCGTTCACGGTTCGGATTCGGCAGCGTCGGCCGAGCGTGAAATTGCGTACTTTTTCAATGACAGCGAGATCTGCCCGCGCGGTTGATTGAGCTGCCCCGGGCCGGAATTTCTTCCGGCCCGGATTGGTTATCTGATCGAGGTTATGAAATGACAGCTGTTGCTGAGAAAACCAACCTTCTGGGAATGCCGAAGGCCAAAATGGAGGCTTTCTTTGAATCCCTGGGGGAGAAGCGTTTCCGGGCGACGCAGGTGTTGCAGTGGATTCATCAGCGCGGTGCCGATGACTTCGATCAAATGACCAATATGAGCAAGGTATTGCGGGAGAAGCTGCAGGAGGTTGCGGAAATCCGCGGCCCTGAAGTGGTCTACGATGAATCGTCAAAAGACGGTACCCGCAAGTGGGTCATGCGCATGGACAACGGCAACAGTGTCGAAACCGTGCTGATTCCCGATGGCGAGCGTGGCACCCTGTGTGTTTCCTCACAGATTGGCTGCAGCCTGGACTGTACCTTCTGCTCAACGGGAAAGCGTGGCTTTAACCGTAACCTGACTGCCGCAGAAATTATCGGCCAGGTCTGGGTTGCCCGCAAAGCGTTCATGCCCTTCGAGCCAGGCCCCGATCGTCCGATTACCAATGTCGTGATGATGGGGATGGGGGAGCCGCTGCTGAACTTCGAAAACGTGGTTGATGCCATGAACCTGATGATGGAGGATCTGGCGTACGGGATCTCCAAGCGGCGGGTCACGGTGAGCACTTCCGGTGTGGTTCCGGCCATAGATCGGCTGGGCGAGGTTACCGATGTTTCACTGGCCATTTCGCTTCATGCCCCCAATGATGAATTGCGTAACCAATTGGTGCCGTTGAATAAAAAGTATCCGATCGCGGAATTGCTGGCAGCTACCCGCCGCTACCTGGCGCGTTTGCCGGACAAGCGCAAGGCGACCATCGAGTACACGGTGATCGAAGGGGTTAATGATCAGCCTGAACATGCCAGGGAGCTGGCTGTGGTGCTGCGGGGCCTTCCTTGCAAGATCAACCTGATTCCTTTCAACCCGTTTCCGGAGAGTGATTTCCGGCGTCCGAGCATGAACGCCACCCGTCGTTTCCAGACGGTTCTTAATGAGGCGGGCTATATCGCCACCGTCAGAACAACCCGTGGCGACGACATCGATGCCGCTTGTGGGCAGCTTGTCGGCAGAGTGGAAGATCGAACGAAAAGAAGCCAGCGATACATCCAGGTGCATCAGGTCAGCCCATGAACCCGGGTGAGCCTTCACCCCTGAATACAAGAGGAATTGCCAACTGTGACATCTGAACCAGTAAACCGGGTCCGGGCCGCATTTGCTATGGTGTTGCTGGCAATGCTTGTCACAGGCTGTGTGACCAATACGGATAGCCGGTTCGCACGCGAAGCGGACCGCGACAAGGCCGTGAGGAACTACGTTCAACTGGCCACCGCTTATATTGGTCAGGGCAACCTGGACCGCGCACGGAACCACCTTGAGCGTGCTCTCGAGCTTTCACCGGATGATCCCGGTGCGCTGGGTGCAATGGGTTTGGTCTATCAGACAGAGGGTGAGCCGGAACTGGCCGAGCGGTCATTCAAAGATGCGCTCGCCAATGACGCGGACTATACCCGTGGACGGGTTTATTACGGAGCGTTCCTATACGGGGAGCGCCGGTTTGAAGAGGCCCGCGATCAGTTCCTCGCAGCTTCCAGAGACACCGGCTACGGTGAGAGAGCATCGGTATTTTTCAACCTGGGCCTTACAGAGGAGCGGATCGGCAACCTCGAAGGGGCGACTACTGCGTATCGGCGGGCAGTCGAATTGTCCCGTGGCGACGCGAGATCGCTGCTTGCGCTGTCCCGCACGCTGGTTGAAGCCGGCGAATATCAGGCTGCCTCCCGTCATTACAGCCGCCTGACGAACCTGATGCAACGCAACAAGAATCTTCGTCACTCACCGGAGAGCCTGTATACGGGGATCCGTATTGCTCACCATTTTGGCGACCGGAACCTTGCATCGAGCCTGGGGCTGCAGTTGAAGAACAATTTCCCGAACTCTGTCGAATACCAACAATACAGGGTGATGACCTCAAATGGACAGTGATGATACACAACAGCCAGCGGTGAGTGACTCCGTAGGACAGCAACTCCGGCACGCACGGGAGCAGAAGGGGCTGAGTGTCTCGGCTGTAGCGGATGCGCAACACCTGCGCCCCGCGGTAATCCATGCCATTGAGGATGGGAATTACCGACAGATCGACAGCGAACTGTTCCTGAAAGGGTATGTCAGAACCTATGCACGCCAGGTTGATCTGAACCCTGATACGGTGATCGCCTCCCTCGACAAGGAACTGGAACCGTTACGGCAGGAGAAAGCCCAGGCGGAAGAGCTGAATCCTCTGGTTGATATTGAACGTCGAAGACGCCAGAAACGAAGAATGGCAAAGCTTCTCTTTTTTCTACTGGTTATCGCCATTGCCGTCTTCATTGGACTTCGTTTTCTGGACAATACGGCTCTGACTCAGTCGTCTGAAGAGCCCGATAGCCCCGAGCCCGCATCAGAGGTGGCCGACCCGGTGGAAGCGGTACCTGAAAGCACAGACGCGTCAGACTTTGGCACGAGTATTGAGGAAGACCCCGGCGTGACAGAGACGGCACCGATGGACGATGAGCCGGGCACTGACGGGCCAGCCACTTTGGGCGAGGACGCATCAGTAACTGATGAGGAGCGAGAGGTTTCCCTGGTTAACAACAGTGAATCCACTGAGGCGGCCGGCGGGGCTGCTCAGGAGCCTGTGGTGCCGGCCCGATCTCGTGACCTTGATGAGACCAGCGTACCGGTTGTTACAAGTTCTCCGGAGCCCGCCTTCGAGGAGAGCGCCCAGCCGGCCACCGCAATTGGAAGCGCGCGGTTGGAAATGACGTTCAGTGATGAGTGCTGGGTTCAGGTAACCGACTCCGCAGGCAATCGTCTGGTGGGTGCCCTGCAGCGGGATGGCGACCGGATCGAGGTATCCGGAAGGGCACCGATTGAGGTGATTGTTGGTGCTGTTGATGCCATCGAGTCCATTCGTTTCGATGGGGAGCCGGTAAATATGTCCGGTTTCCGCGTCGTCAATAACCGTGCAGAATTCACGTTGGATATCTGATAGTTACGTACACACTTTTCCGGTTAGCAGGCTATGAATCACGAATCTCCGATCAAAAGACGTAAATCCCGCCAGATCATGGTGGGTGATGTTCCTGTAGGTGGGGACGCTCCGATCGCTGTTCAGAGCATGACCAACACCAATACCTGCGACGTGGATGCAACGGTTGGCCAGATCCGCGCACTGCAGGAGGCTGGCGCTGACATCGTGCGGGTATCTGTTCCCTCCATGGATGCGGCCGAGGCCTTCGGCAAGATCCGCTCCATGGTCTCTGTGCCGTTGGTGGCCGATATCCATTTTGACCACAAGATTGCGCTGCGGGTAGCTGAACTGGGTGTTGACTGCCTGCGGATCAACCCCGGCAATATTGGTCGGGATGATCGCGTGAGTGCGGTGATCAGCGCAGCCCGTGACCGCAATATTCCGATCCGTATCGGGGTGAACGCCGGTTCACTGGAGAAGGCTCTGCAGCGCAAATATGGCGAACCGACACCGGAAGCCCTGGTGGAATCGGCGATGCGCCATATCGATATTCTGGACAAACACGATTTCCAGGATTTCAAGGTCAGCCTCAAGGCTTCGGAAGTGTTCATGACCGTGGCGGCGTACCGCCAGATCGCGGCGCAGATTGATCAGCCCCTGCACCTGGGCATCACTGAGGCCGGTGGCTTCCGCTCCGGCACGGTGAAATCGTCGATTGGTCTGGGCATGCTGTTGATGGACGGTATCGGCGACACCATCAGGGTCTCCCTGGCGGCGGATCCGGTGCAGGAAATCAAGGTTGGCTTCGATATTCTCAAGAGTCTTCGTCTGCGTAGTCGTGGTATCAACTTTGTTGCCTGCCCGAGCTGTTCGCGGCAGAACTTCGATGTTATCCAGACCATGAATGATCTCGAAGCGCGGCTTGAAGACGTCAACGAGTCACTGGACGTGGCCATTATCGGTTGCATCGTCAACGGTCCGGGTGAGGCTAAAGTGGCAGATCTTGGTCTTACCGGCGGTAGCCCCAAGAATCTGTTCTACATGTCGGGCAAGCCGAACCAGAAGCTGGATAATGCCAACCTGACCGACGATCTGGAGCGGCTGATCCGTGAGGAAGTAGCCCGTCGCAAGGAAAAGGAAGACGCGATCATTACCCGCTCGACTGATTGAGTGCAGATCGCCAAATCACTGAAACAGATAAGGTAGTAACTTGGCTAAGATCCAGGCAATTCGCGGGATGAACGATATCCTGCCAGAACAGACGCCGGTGTGGCAGTTTGTGGAAAACGCGGTGAGGCGGGTACTTTCGCAGTACGGTTACCAGGAAATCCGTATGCCCGTGGTGGAACAGACTGACCTGTTCAAGCGTTCCATCGGCGAAGTCACGGATATTGTCGAGAAGGAGATGTACACCTTCGAAGACCGCAATGGCGACAGCCTGACCCTGCGCCCGGAAGGCACTGCGGGTTGTGTTCGCGCTGCGGAAGAGCACGGCCTGCTTTTCAATCAGACCCGGCGGCTGTGGTATACCGGGCCGATGTTCAGGCACGAGCGCCCGCAGAAGGGACGATATCGCCAATTCCACCAGATAGGTGTGGAATGTTTTGGCATGACTGGCCCGGATATCGACGCAGAATTGTTGGTCTTGACTGCGCGCCTCTGGCGCGAACTCGGGTTGAGTGAGCACACCCGCCTGGAAATCAATTCCATTGGCACTTCTGCAGCCCGTCGTGAATACCGTGAAGCTCTGGTGGCCTACCTTTCGGGGTATCGGGATCAGCTGGATGAGGATAGCCTGCGCCGTCTGGAGTCCAATCCCCTGCGCATTCTGGACAGCAAACACCCGGGGACCCAGCAGCTTCTTGCGGATGCCCCCAAGCTGGATGAGTACCTGGACCAGGAATCCGTAGAGCACTTCCGGGAGCTTTGTAGCCTGCTGGATACTGCCGGTATCCGTTACACCGTTAACCCGCGTCTGGTACGCGGGCTGGATTATTATGGCAAAACGGTTTTCGAGTGGATTACCGACAGCCTTGGGGCACAGGGCACTGTGTGCGCCGGTGGCCGTTATGACGGACTGGTTGAGCAGCTGGGTGGCAAACCCACTTACGCCGTAGGGTTCGCCATGGGGCTTGAACGGCTGATCCTGCTGCTGGAAACGCTCAGCCTCGTGCCGGCCAGTGTCAACGGCAATGTGGATGTGTACGTGACGGCCATGGGCGACGCCACGGTAGCACCAGCGCTGTCCCTTGCAGAATCGCTGCGTTCGGCCTTGCCGGGAACGCGAGTAATGAGCCATTGTGGCGGCGGCAGCTTCAAGAGCCAGATGAAAAAGGCAGATCGCAGCGGCGCCCGCTATGCCGTTATCCTTGGAGAGAACGAGCTGGCCACAGGCACGGTAGGGCTAAAGCCTCTGCGTTCGGATGAGCCGCAGCAGGATGTTGGTCAGGCTGACCTTGCGGGCGTACTGGAAGAATTGCTGGGCCGCTGATGGCGGGCCGAAAGGCTACAGGCACAATAACCATTTATTACAGGAGTCATCATGGCTGAAATGCGCACTGAGGAAGAACAGGTCCAGGCAATAAAGGACTGGTGGAAGAATAATGGCACTTCGCTCCTGATCGGCATTGCTGTGGCACTGGCCATCGTTTTTGGCTGGCAGGCCTGGCAGAACCATCAGATGCAGCAGCGTACTGAAGCGGCCTCCCAGTTTGCTGACCTGATCAACGCCTACAGCGATGAGAGTGATGAAAACCGCGCCGAGACCGTGGCCTATGTGGCTGAGAGGCTGCGCGATGAATACACCGACAGTGCGTTCGCCATCTACGGTATGTTGATGCTGGCGCGGCAACAGATGATGGAGCAGAACGATGCGGAGGCTGCCATTGAGTCCCTCTCCTGGGCTCAGGAAAAGGCAGGTGACTCAGGCCCGCTGGCACTGGTAATCCGTAACCGGCTCGCCCGCGCCCATTTTGCGGCCGAACAGTATGACCAGGCCCTTTCCATCATTGAGAGCGTGGGCGAAGCCGGCAGCTTCAATGCCATTTTTACAGAGCTGAGAGGCGACATCCTGCTGGCACAGGGGGACCGTGATGGTGCCCGTGAAGCCTATCTGGCTGCCCGAGACCAGAACCAGCAGGGACGTAGCGGTATTCTGGAACTCAAGCTGTCGGATCTTGGCGTAGGGGAGGGAGCCTGATGCCCCTGATGTTCCCAGGGCAAAAGCGTTCCGTTCCACTGATTGGTCTGTTGGTGACGGCACTGCTGGCCGGTTGCAGCAGCACGGATACCTTTGAACAGCCCAAACCGCTGCCTGAGATCTCTGCCACTGTCGAACTCGAAAGCGTTTGGACCATGGGTGTAGGAGAGGGCCACGACGAAAACTTCCTTTATCTGGCACCTTTGAATGCCGGCGATACTCTCTACGCGGCGTCAGCCGAAGGGGAAATCTGGGCGGTTGACCCGGAGAACGGTGCCGTCGTCTGGTACCAGGATCTTGACGAGGATATCAATGCAGGAGTTGGCGGTGATCAGGGTAACCTCTATCTGGTTACCAGAGACGCCCAGCTGAAGGTACTTTCGCGGCAGGACGGCACCGAGCTTTGGGAGCAGTCTCTGCCAAACGAGGCGCTGGCTTCTCCCCAGTCGAACGGGCGTCTTGTCGTGGTTCAGACCATCGACGGGAAAGTACTTGCTTTCAATACCAACGGTGGCGACAAGGCCTGGCAATATGACAGCGATGTACCAGTACTGTCCATGCGGGCAGCGGCATCACCACTGGTGGGTGCAGACCTGGTTCTGGCGTCGCTGGCCAACGGCAAGCTGATGGCGATTTCGACCGAGTCCGGGCAACCGGTCTGGCAATACGAAGTGGGTCAGCCTCAGGGCCGGACAGAGCTGGAAAGGCTGGTCGATGTTGCTGGTGAGCCACTGATTCTGGAAAGCGCCGCCATGGTGGTTGGCTATCAGGGTAAACTGGCGCTGGTTGACCTGCAGAGCGGCCAGGAAATCTGGAGCCGGAAGGAATCGAGCCTGCAGTCTCCCATGATTGGCGATGGCAATATTTTTGTAGCCGGGGCTAATGGTGATATCACAGCCTACCGCGGCTCTGATCGCCGCGAATTGTGGGTGCAGGACAGATTGTCCTGGCGTCAGCCCACCCAGCCAATCGTGTTTGGCGATTATCTGCTGGTTGGCGACTACGAAGGTTATATCCACATGCTGTCACTGGAAGACGGTAGCCTTCAGGGGCAGCTTGAGTTTGACGATGAAGGATTGCGAGTGCCTTTTCAGCGCTTGCAAGACGGAAACCTTCTGGTTTACGGCAATAGCGGTAAAATGTCTGTTCTTAAAATCCGGGAGCGCGACTGAGCGCTCCTTTCCGGCCATATCGCTGTGAAGCGCTGGCCCTGTTTACTGTGTAGCGAAAGATTATGACCCCTGTAATTGCACTTGTCGGGCGTCCCAACGTAGGCAAGTCGACACTGTTTAACCAGATGACGCGATCCCGGGATGCGCTTGTAGCGGATTTTCCCGGCCTGACCCGTGACCGTAAATACGGCGAGGGCAATTACGAGGGGCAACGGTTTATTGTCATTGATACCGGAGGACTGACCGGCGGCGAGGAAGGTCTCGACGCGGAAATGGCCAGGCAGTCCATGCAGGCCGTTGAAGAGGCGGATATTGTGTTGTTCCTGGTGGATGGGAAGTCCGGCCTCAATGGTGGTGACGAGCTGATTGCTGACCACCTGCGAAAAACCGGCAAGAAGGCGCACCTCGTCGTCAACAAGACAGACGGCCAGGACCCTGACATTGCTGCCTCTGATTTCCACGGCCTTGGCTTCCAGTCGACCTTCCTCATAGCGGCCTCCCACAACCGGGGTATCCGTTCGATGCTTGAGGAGTTGCTGCCCTCGGAAGAGGAGCGGGAAGCCCAGGACAGGGCAGATAAGTACCCCGGGATCCGTATCGGGATTGTCGGTCGTCCGAATGTGGGCAAATCCACGCTGGTCAATCGTATGCTGGGTGAAGACCGCGTGGTGGTGTTCGATATGCCCGGCACCACCCGGGACAGTGTGTACATTCCCTATGAGCGGATGGACCACCAATACACGCTCATCGATACCGCCGGCGTGCGCCGTCGCAAGAACGTCAGTGAAACGGTGGAAAAGTTTTCCATCATCAAGACGCTGCAGGCAATCGACGATGCCCACGTGGTTATTCTGGTGATCGATGCCCGGGAAGGGCTGGTGGACCAGGACTTGCACCTGATCGGCTTTGTGCTGGATGCGGGCCGTTCGCTGGTCATTGCGGTCAATAAGTGGGATGGCATGGACCCGGAGGACAAGGCGAAGGTGAAGGAACAGGTTCAGCGTCGCCTGGACTTTCTCGATTACGCCGACAAGCATTATATTTCCGCACTTCACGGTTCTGGCGTGGGCGTGATGTACGACTCGGTACACGCCTGTTATGAATCCGCGATGGCCAAGTGGCCAACGAACCGCCTCACTGCAATTCTTCAGGATGCGACCGCACAGCATCAGCCGCCATTGGTGCAGGGACGCCGCATCAAGCTCCGTTATGCTCACCAGGGTGGCTCCAACCCTCCGGTTATCGTTGTGCACGGCAACCAGACAGATGCGTTACCGGGTGCCTACAAGCGCTATCTGGAGAACACCTTTCGCAAGGTGCTGAAGGTAGTTGGCTCACCCATTCGCTTTGAGTTCCGTTCCAGCGAGAACCCGTTTGCCAACAAGGTGAGTCGGCTGACGCCCCGCCAGAAGGTCAAGCAGGATAATGACATCAAGAAAGGGCGGCCGGTCAAGAAAAAAGCGAGAATGAAGAGCAAGAAACGCTGAACCTGCCAGGGCAGGGCTAACCGTCAGATCAGCCCTGCGTCCTCCACCTGCTTGGCCTGTACTGCGGTGAGGGCGATGGTAAAGACAATATCTTCCACCAGCGCTCCCCGCGAAAGGTCATTTACCGGTTTTCTCAGGCCCTGAAGCATCGGGCCGATACTCACCACGTTGGCACTACGCTGGACGGCCTTGTAGGTTGTATTACCAGTGTTCAGATCCGGAAAGATAAACACCGTGGCCTTGCCGGCAACCTTGCTGTTCGGCGCCTTGCTTTTGGCAACGCTCTCTATCGCGGCAGCGTCGTACTGCAGGGGGCCGTCAATCAGCAGGTCAGGGCGCCTCTCCCTGGCAATTCTGGTGGCTTCGCGCACCTTATCCACATCCTTGCCACTGCCGGACTCCCCGGTGCTGTAGCTGATCATTGCCACCACCGGCTCAATCCCGAAAGCTTCCGCTGACCCGGCACTCTGGATCGCTATATCCGCCAGTTCTTCGGCGTTCGGGTCCGGATTGATGGCACAGTCCCCATAAACCACAACCTGCTGTGGCAGCAGCATGAAGAAAACCGACGACACAACCTTGGCATGGTCGTGGGTCTTGATAAGCTGCATTGCCGGGCGCACGGTGTTGGCGGTGGTATGGACGGCACCGGAGACCAGACCATCCGCCTTGTCTTCGGCAACCATCATGGTGCCCAGAACCACATTGTCTTCCAGCATCGCCTCGGCCATGTCAGGAGCAAGCCCTTTGTGCTTTCGGAGCTTCACCATGGGCTCGATGTAGTCTTTGCGAACCTCGGCCGGATCGATGACTTCCATGTCTTCGGGCAGTTCAAGGCCCTGGGACTGGGCGACATTGGCGATATCGTTACGGTCCCCCAGCATGATGCAGTGGGCCAATCCTCGTTGGTGGCAGATAATCGCAGCCTGAACCGTGCGGGGTTCATTGCCCTCAGGCAACACGATGCGTTTGGCAGCAGCCCTGGCGCGCTCCGACAGCAGGTAACGGAAAGCCGGTGGTGATAGCCTGCTTTGACGGTCCACTTTCAGGTGCTCTCTGAGCCATTCGGCGTCGATGCGGGTGGCGACGGCCTCCATGGCCTTTTCGATCCGGTCCGGATCGTCCACGGGGATAGCTGGCGAAAGGTTGGCCAGCCGGTGAGCGGTTTCATAGGTGTTGGTTTCAGCCCGCATCACCGGAAGGCCGGTTTCCAGAGCACGGCGGCAAAGATCGACCACTCTGTCGTCGGGCATCAGCCCGCCGGTAAGCATCATGCCCGCCAGGGGGACGCCATTGAGGGCGGCAACCGCGGTGGTCACGATAATGTCTTCACGGTCTCCAGGGGTGACCATAAGTGTTCCGGGTTTGAGTGTGTCCACCATGTTGCGGATGGTACGCGCACTGACCGTTACCTTCTGGACCCGCCGTGTGTGCATTTCGCCTTCGTGGAGCACTTCCGAATTCATTTCACGGACAAGGTCTGATACCCGCGGCGCCAGAAGTTCCGGTTGCCAGGGGATGACAGCAAGCAGCCGGTAGCGGCCCTGGCTGAAAACCTTGCAGGCCTGGCCGTAGTCAACGGTTTCTTCTGTGGCCCGGGAATTAACCCGGGGTGTGAATTCGGACTTTTCCGGCTCACCCACTTTATTGAGAACCACCCCAATGACTTCCGGGTCGCCCGGGCTTGAGAACAGGCGGGCGTAGAAATCCAGCTCTTCGTCCAGGGTTTTCGGGTCGGTATTGCCGGGCGTGCTTACCAGAACAACTTCAGAACCCAGGTTACGGGCAACTTCCACGTTCAGTCTTGCGATATAGGCTTCGCTGCGATCCGGAACCAGGCCTTCGATGATGACCACATCAACGGTTTTGGCGACCTTCTGATATTCGCCAACAATGGTTTCGAGCAGTTGGTCGGCCTTGCCGGTGTTGAGAAGCTTCTGCGCCTCCTTGAGGCTCATGGGCTCGGGAGGCTCAAGGTGGCTGCGGGCGCGAACAAAGGCTACAGACGTATCTTCACCACGATTATGATGAGCTTCGCCCTCATGCACTGACTGACGAAACGGCTTGTAGAACCCCACGCTGACACCCACCCGTTCGAGGGCGCGGAGCAACCCCAGGCATACAGACGTCAGCCCGGAATTCATGGAAGTTGGGGCAATATAAAGGTTCTTTGCCATGACAGGCTCCCTGCGTTGATTCGTGATTAGCCGACCATTCCGGGCCGGACTGAAGCCAGGGCTTCGCGGGCAATCACCAGTTCTTCATTGGTGGGTATGACCATGACACGGAACCGGCTGTCGGCCCCCTCGATCTGGCCATCGCTGATGTTGCCGTGGTGGTTGTTCAGTTCGTTGTCGATTGTGAAGCCGAACAAGCCCAGGTGCCCCAGTGTTTTCTTTCGCACCAGGCTGCTGTTTTCGCCGATCCCACCCGTAAATACCAGTGCGTCCAGGTGATCCAGGGAGGCCATCATGGCGCCTATATAGCGGGCCAGGCGGAAGCAGAACACATCAATGGCCGTCTGTGAGGGCTCATGGCCATGGTCTGCCAGCTCGCATAGGGACCGCATGTCGTTGGTCTGGCCGGACAGCCCTAACAGGCCGCTATCGTTGTTCAGCAAACGGTGAACCTCCTGTGAGTCCACGCCCTTGTTGGCAAGGAAATCGAACAGGCCCGGGTCTACATCACCACTGCGGGTGCCCATCACAAGACCTTCCAGTGGAGTCAGCCCCATACTGGTATCAACGCTGTTACCGTCACGAATGGCCGTAATGCTGCATCCGTTGCCAAGGTGCGCCGAGATAATGGAGGTGGTGGCAGGCGTTTTACCCAGCCTCCGCGCGGCTTCACTGGCCATGAACTGATGACTGGTGCCATGGAAGCCGTAACGCCGGACTCCCCAGTCCCGGTATAAACGCAGGGGGAGGGCATAAAGAAACGCTCGCTGAGGCAGGGTCTGGTGGAAGGCGGTGTCGAATACCGCTACCTGGGGGATGTCAGGGAAGAGGGAAGTGGTCGCTTCAATTCCGGCCAGGTTAACGGGATTGTGAAGGGGCGCAAGACCCGCGCATTCCTTTATGGCATCCAGTACGTCGTCCTTGATCAGGGCGGCCTCACGAAAGGTTTCGCCGCCGTGGACAACACGGTGGCCGACGGCCGCAGGTGCGGCATCAAGCAGTCCGCTGTCCTGCAGGGTCTCTACCAGTGCTTTCAGCGCATCCCGATGGTTGGCCCCGGCGGCCAGTTCAATCCGTTCCTTGCGGCCTTTCACGGTGGCAAAGGCATCGTCTTTGCCGAGCCGTTCAGCCAGACCGCTGGCCAGTTTGTTCAGGTGTTCGTCAAACAGGGCAATCTTGAGTGATGAACTGCCACAATTGATGACAAGTATTGGTCCTTCCATTTCCAATCCGTTTTAATCGGTGGCTTCTCAGCGGACGCGGTGGTTGGTTCTGAGCCAATCCCGAAAGTCTCGCTCTGGTAAAGGGCGGCTGTAGAAATAACCCTGCGAGTAGTCGCAGCCTTCCTTCTGGAGGAAGTGGGTCTGGGCTTCTTCCTCGACGCCCTCGGCAATTACTCTCAGGCCAAGACTGTGGGCCATATTTATGATTGCTTTGACCAGGGCTGCATCGTCCTGCTCTTTCATGACATCCTGAATAAAAGACTTGTCGATTTTCAGGGTATCAAAGGGGTAGCTCTTCAGGTAGCTGAGTGCTGAGTAACCGGTGCCAAAGTCATCCACTGAGAGGCGAATGCCCGATTGGTCCAGTTGGCGCAGTATATCGGCCGTTTCGATGGTGTTGTCGAGTATCAGGCGTTCAGTGATTTCCAGTTCCAGCTGCTGGGGCTCCAGGCCGCTGGTCTCCAGAGCATTCATGACCGTGTAGATAAACCCGGGATCCCGGAACTGGCGAGGAGAGACATTCACCGATATGCCGATGCTGGTGCCGGTGGTCTCCTTCCAGCGCATGGCTGCAAGGCAGGCTTCGTGCAGAACCCATTCGCCGATTGGTGTAATCAGGCCGGTTTCTTCTGCCAGCGGGATAAAACGGTCGGGCATGACCATACCCAGGCCGGGACTGTTCCAGCGTAGAAGCGCCTCTGCAGAGCAAAGTTCGCCGGAATCGGTATGAACAATCGGCTGGTAGTACAGCTCGAATTCCTCCTGTTCCAGTGCCCGACGCATCAATGATTCCATCTGCAGTCGTTCGTGGGAGACTTCGGTCATCTCCGGGGCGAAGTGTGCGTAGGCGCTCTTGCCCTTGTGCTTGGCCTGGTACATGGCCGCATCGGCATGCTGCAGCAGGGTGCCGCTGTTGTCCGAATCATTGGGGAATATGGCGATGCCAATACTGGTGGTTACAAAGACTTCCTGACCGTTGAGCAGGTAGGGTGGGGCAAAAGTCTTGAGAATACGTTCCGCGACCTGAGAAGTGGCTTCAGGCCCGGTCAGGCCGGGCAGAATGACCAGGAACTCATCGCCGCCAAGCCGGGCAACGGTGCTGGTGCCGCGAAGACAGCTGGAAATTCGTCTTGCCGCTTCAATCAGCAGGTTGTCACCGGCGTCGTGTCCGAGGGTGTCGTTGATGTGTTTGAAGTTGTCCAGGTCAAGAAACATCACGCCGACCAGGGAGCTCTCACGCCGTGCCTGGGCCAATGCCAGTTTTAGCCGGTCGAGTGCCAGCATGCGGTTGGGAAGGCCGGTGAGGATGTCGTAGTTTGCCTGTCGCAGGAGCTGTTGTTCGTAGCGTTTGCGGATACTGATGTCCTCGCCGAGGATGAGGTAGCTGGTGGCCTCTCCTTTCGAATTCTTGATTGGGGTGACGATCAGTTGTTCCCAGAATCGTTCTCCGTTCCTGCGAACGCTGTTAATTTCGCCCTGCCAGACACCGACACGCTGGACCTGGAGCCGGATTGACTGCCACAACTGCCGGTTTTCGCGGTGGGCGTGAGCTTCCTCAGAAAGTACGCCAGGGTGTTTGCCAATGATTGTTTCCGCATCGTAACCGGTCAGCTGGGTAAACTTCTGGTTTGCAAACTCGATGCGCCACTGCCGATCACAGATAAGCACCGACGAGGGGCTCTGTTCTATCGCCTTGGAGAATTTACGGATTTCTTCCGCGTCCCGTTCCTGCCGTTCGAGATCGTCGTTCAGCCGTTCCCGCATCTGGTTGATGGCATCGGTAACCTGGGCCAGTTCGTCATTGCGATTCAGCGACGTATCCGGCCGGTCCAGCTGCAGGGGCCGGGCGAGATTGTTGAGGGAGAAGTTGCGGGCATAATTGGCCATGGTGCTGAGATGCCGGGCTACAAAATACTGGAAGATCCAGATGATCAGTATCGAGACAAAAAACGTTTTGAAAAACTGGGTCGTCAGGACCACCACAACCTTGCGCCGCATGTCCGAATAGACCCGTCTCAGATCGGCGGTAACGGTCAGCTGGCCGAGGGTGAACATGTCATCCCCCTGATGGCTCAGGTCGAAGGTGTGGGTGGTGGTTGTGGTGTCACGGGGGATGTCGCCCATGACCAGTTCTGAATCGGGCTCGATCTTGAGCCGGAGATGGACGATGTCCGGAAGGCTCAGTATGCCTTCAAGCTGGGTTTGAAGCAGTTTCTGATCGAGCGCCCAGAGGCTTCGGGCAAGGCTGGAGGTATAACCGGTTTCGATGACCTTCATGCGCCGGTCAATCTGGGAAAGATCCTTGCGATAGTCGGAATAAATCTGGGCCGCAGATGAAATCAGCGTGAACAGGGAGCTGAACAGCAGGATATACGCAAGCAGCCGGAAGGACAGCGGCGACCCGGTTCTAAATCGTTGCAGGCGAGTCAAAAGTTTTTGCATGTCCTATATACTTCGGCCGCCCTGGGGACGTTTGGTTGCAAATGGTCAGACTGTGTTCTCAGGACTATAGCAGCAGTTTCTCGGAAATGCCTCGCAAATACAGGAAAAACCGAAAGAAATGTGTCCCGGTTCAGGGTTTTAGCGGATGTGTCGCCGGTAGTGCCATTGACTCAGATCAATATGTGGCACGGGTGGCAGGGGTAATCTGGGCATAGTTAATCAGGTTTGTCAGGAGAATGTGACTATGTATACCGACGCAGTTGTAATCGCAGGCATCGTAACCGTTTTACTTATGGTGGGGTTCTTTGTCGGTGTGGGGATTTTCGTATTCAAGGATTCAAAGCATCAGCTTGGCGACCATGGAAGGCATTCTGAACCTTCAGCTCAGAACGGTCACAAGCACTAACGAAAAAGGTGAAAAGTTGGCGTCCCCTAGGGGGTTCGAACCCCTGTTGCCGCCGTGAAAGGGCGGAGTCCTAGGCCACTAGACGAAGGGGACGCATCGCTTCAAAACCTTGCCTCGTCGAGGTGGCGCGTATATTAAGTAAGGAGTTCCGGGCTGTCAAACGGTTTTTTGAAAAAACTGTCAGTGCCCGTTGAGGCAATATTTGAGTTCCGAACCCAGGTTGTCGAACACTGCAAGCTCGCCCTGGGATTCATAAAGCCGGAAAATTGCTGCGCCGGCTTGACGGTGTTGGGGCTGCAACTGACTCAGCACCTTGTCCTTCTGCGCGCCAACCAATGCTGCCAGCAATACTTCATACCGGACTTTGTTCTCGCCTGCGCAGAAGTGAAAGTGAGCCTCTCTCGAAAGCCGCTTCGGCAACCCATGCGACTTGAAAACCCGGGTGGCACAGCGGGCGTATTCAGAATTCACCGTGGAATAGGTTTCTGCGAGCCCGTCAGCCTCTACCATCCTGAGCAGAGCATCGATTCGCTGTTCTGCCTCCGCACTGAGCCCTGGCAGCGTGGTTTTCAGGACGTCGCCGGATAATCCACGGGCCGCTAGCTGCAGAACCGTTACATACTCGCCGGTTATCTGGCTGCAGGACTCATAACTCTGTTCTGCCCCTGGGGCGGGGGTCGCAAGGGTGAGGACAAACAGGCCGGAAAGACCGGCTGTCAACAAAGACAACCTCATTCGGCGACCTCAGTATCTTGTTGCATCGGCAAGGGCGGGGCCGAGATCGGGGAAGCGGAACTTGAATCCTCCGGCCTGGAGCCGAGCGGGTATCGCCATCTGCCCGGTCAGCAGCAGCCGGGACATTTCTCCCAGGGCGATTTTCAGCACCGGTGCCGGCACGGGGAAAATCGCCGGTCGGCCAAGAACGCCGGCAAGGCACTTGGTGAACTGCCGATTGGTTACCGGGTTGGGGCTAACCACATTGTAAGCGCCGCCGGCGGTATCCGTTTCCATCATCCAGAGCAGGGCTGCGACCACGTCCTCACGATGCACCCACGGCATATACTGCACACCGCTGCCAAGCCGACCTCCCAGTCCAAGCTTGAATGGCGGCAACATACGCTGCAGAAACCCTCCTCCCGGCCCGGCAACAACGCCGGTGCGCGAAAGGCATACTCTCACTCCGGCAGGTTCCAGTCGCAGGGCGGCCTGTTCCCAGTCGCTGCACAGCCGGTGGGTAAATTCATCGTGGGGCGGCGTGTCTTCGGTGACCTGATGGTTGCTGCCCTGATCACCGTAGAATCCCACGGCCGAACCCGATACCAGCACAGCCGGAAGCATTTTCCAGCTTCTTATAACCTCAACGAGCTGGTCAGTAAGGGCTATGCGGCTGTCCCTGAGGTCCTGCTTGCGCGCTTCCGACCATCGTTTATCAGCTATGCCTTCTCCGGCAAGGTTGATAACGGCCTCAAAACCTTCGTTTCCCCGCAGCTGGTCGAGGCTGGTAACGGCGTCCACCCGGCCACACACGGCCTGAACGTTGTGCGTCGACTGCCGGCTCAGAACGGTAAGAGTGTGCCCATCGGCAATCAGTTTCTGGCACAGGGACTGGCCAATGAATCCGGTGCCTCCGGTAATCAGAATCCGTTTTTCCATGATCATCCACTCCTTTCCTGAACTGCCGGTGCCTGTGTATGAGGGAGAGCTTCAGCATTGATTTTTATGCGGGCTGCTTCTGCCGTTCAAGCTCCTGGTTCACGACATCACGGATTGCGTTGCCCAACTGCGGGTTTTCCCCGATCGGTGGGGCCAGGGTAATGGTGACATTATGGGTGGCCTGGAGCTCTTCTATCATACCTGGTACGTCTTTTCTGAGGTGGCGGCCTGCGGCCAGGAACAGTGGAATTATGGTAAATGTATCGATACCGTCTTTCCTGCCTTCGGAAATAATGGTTTCCAGTGAGGGCTCCGCCAATTCCATGTAAGCAATGCGCGAGCCGGCTACGGATTCCAGCGTCGGCGTAGCGAGCTTTTCAAAGGTCTGGCACCAGCGTTGGTCGCTGCTTCCGTGCGCAAGTAGGATGATTCTGGGCTCAGTGTTCATGGGATCTCCTGATAGGACCAAAAGTCTGGTAATTATCGTAAATTGTAGCAGTGTCGGTACCCAAGCCGGCGTTTAACAATGAGACAGGGTAGATCATATGTTCGATTGGAAAGAGATTCTGGATTTCTGGTTTGGTGAACTGGATGAACAGGGACTGCCGGACAGTGAGCACCGCAACCGCTGGTTTCGCCCCTCTCGCGCATTTGATCAGGAGATACGCCGCCGTTTTATATCCATGGTGCTGTTTGCTTCTGAAGACGGGTTGCGCCACTGGAGAAGTGTGCCGGGGGGCGCGTTGGCCGAGATTATTCTGCTGGACCAGTTCACCCGGCAGATTCACCGGGGCGGGGCGCTGGCGTTCGACAACGACAAGCTGGCCATCAAACTGTGCAAGAGCGCCATGCGTAGCGGGCACGACATGGCATTGCCGGCTGTGCAGCGGGCTTTTCTCTATATGCCGCTCCAGCATTCGGAGAAAAAGGAAGACCAGGATCTCTCTGTGGACTGTTATGAGCAGTTGGCCTCAGGGACCGGGGGTATTGCCGGGGACTTTATGAAGAGTTTTCTGCAGTCGGCCCACGATCACCGGGAAATCGTCGACCGGTTTGGTCGATTCCCTCACCGGAATAAGGCACTGAACCGTAAGTCCACCCCTGAAGAAGAGCTCTATCTGGAGTCGGGAAAGCGTTTCGGCCAATAGCGGCGATTGAACCGGGGAAAACGGAAGTGCCAATTTCATCAATGTTTCGGGGCGCGGGATACGTCAGAATTTACAAAAACCAACAATAATCCCAGCCCTGGCAGTTTCGCCTGAAGTGCAGCGGTCACGGGCGGTCGAAACAAGGAATGCATGTCATGGAACAGGCGCAAATGTCTGAGGTTAGTGCCCGCAGGGAGCTGCCAGAGAACCGTTCGCTTCGTCAGTCCATCCGCTATAGCGGTCGCAAGGCCTCCCGAGCCAAGAGCGAAATGCGCCGCCTGGAAATTCTGGAGGCAACCTTACGGATTGCCGCCAGGGACGGCCTTCGTGGTATCAAGCACCGGGCAGTGGCGCGTGAAGCAGGCGTGCCTCTGGCAGCTACCACCTACTATTTCCGCGATATTCACGAACTGATCAGCGATTCATTCATGCTTTTCGCCGAGAAGGCGAGGGACAATCTGGACAGCTTCTACGACACCATTCACCTGGTGCTTGATACCATTCCTGCCCAAACCCTGCGTCGTGGTGGGTTCCAGCGTCGGGAGCTCGCCTCACGCCTCTCTGTTATCTCCACTGCCTACCTTTATGACCAGTTCACAAGGCGTCGGGAGCAGGTTCTGGCCGAACAGGTTTTCCTGCTGGAAGCCCTGAGGGACGAACGCCTTGCGGGGCTTGCGCGAAACTACAGGGAGGCATGGACGGCAGGCCTGAGGCAGATCCTTGAGCGGCTGGATTCGCCCGCACCGGCACGAGACGCCACGCTACTGGTGAATGTCACGCTGGGGATGGGCTACGACAGCCTGCTTAATGGCAAAGAAGTGGATTATTCTGTGCTTGCAGAAACGGTCGAGCAGGTTATTGGGCTGGTTCTGGCTTGCCCAACAGAAAACTGAGAAACCGGTCGACAAAAACAGTTGACGGGGGAGGATGAATCCGTAGAATACGCCTCCGTTGATCAAGCGGGAATAGCTCAGTTGGTAGAGCACAACCTTGCCAAGGTTGGGGTCGCGAGTTCGAATCTCGTTTCCCGCTCCAATTTACGGTCAGCCAGGATTTATCCCCTCTATATTTTCCCCTATACCGTTTTTCAGAGCCCGAATGGGAAGGTTTCAGGCATTCCTGGCGCCGCCTCCGACTCCAGAGCATCGACCGCTCGCGTCTCATCAATCCAGATATACTCGTCGAACTGTTGGGCCACCGAAGCGTTGAAATAGTGGCTTGCCATCTCTGTTTCCGGTCGATAGATCACACCGATGGCTCGTTCAAGTCTGGGCTGCTGCAATTTCGCTATCAACCCTTTGCTGGCATGGCGTAGTGGCAGGAAAAAGGCTTTCTGGCCGGTGTCATGACACAAACGTTCGATGCTGCCCGGCACGGACGGCACGACGTTCTTTATTTCCATTGGTGCGCCCCAGTCAGCTGCGGCTGCCACCGTGCCCTGATGGGTACCGAATCCTATCAGGTAGGCGCTGTCACCAAAGTGCCGGCGACACAAAGACCCTACGTTGATCTCGCCGCGGTTGCCCATTTCCGTGGCCTCCGCGTTCCCCAGGTGGGAATTGTGGGCCCAAACGACGGCCTTGCTGTCAGGGCCGTGGAAATCAAGCAGATTCTGAAGCGTATCGAACATGTGCTGATCGCGCAGATTCCATGATTTGACCGAGCCTTCATACATGGAGCGATAATAACGCTCTGCATCTTTCACTAGTCGGGCATTGGATATCGCGTCAAGGAATTTGCGACCGTCGTGAACCGAATACTCCAGTCGCTTCTGCATCAACGTATTCAGCATTGCGACGACATCCTGCTCACAATTTTCATGCTTCGTGGAAAGGGCAATTCTTCCATAGGTTATCGGGTCCCTTTCCCAGGGCGTCAGGCAGCCGTAGCGCCTGCGGGCGAGATCCGCCATTCCCTTGTCCACTTGTTCCAGGTATCCGATGATGGCATTGATAGAGGCGTGGAGGCTGTAGAGATCCAGGCCATAGAACCCCGCAACCTTATCTGCGCTTTTTGCCTGCCGATTGTGGCTGCGTAGCCATTGAACAAACTCCAGCACCTGGCGGTTCGCCCACATCCAGGTCGGAAAGCGTTTGAAAGTAGGTTCTTCTGTGGGCACAGTGCGGGTTTCACGAACAAAATGATCCACCTGCGCGGCATCAGGCCAATCCGCCTCTACGGCAACAAACTGGAATCCTTTCTTTTCGATCAGCTCCCGGGTAATACGTGCCCGCATTTCGTAGAATTCGGCAGATCCATGGGTGGCTTCGCCCAATAGCACCAACCTTGAACTGCCGATCCGTGCCATCAGGCCGCCGAGCTCAACGGTTTCGAGTGAAGGGATGCTAATCGCCTCTCTCCCGATCTGCTCGGAAAGCAGGTGAGGATCGCTGGCTTCCTCCCGGGTGGGCGCACTACCCGAATCTTCTGTATCTCGCCACCCCTGTTCACCGATCAGAGGGACAAACCTCACATCCCCGAGTTTTTCGGTCTCTGTTTCGTCTTCGCTGGTGCGGGTAATACGTAACAGTTGCTGGTAATGGAGACCGGGACCGGCAGGAATGACCAGTCGCCCACCTATGGCTAATTGTCTGACCAGCGCCTGTGGCACACTGGGAGCTCCAGCCGTAACGACAATGGCATCAAAAGGGGAGTGTTCCGGCCAGCCCAGGGTTCCATCACCACAGAGAACCGTAACGTTGTTATAGCCCTGTTTCGCCAGGCGCTCCTGTGCCAGATTCGCCAGCAACCGGTGCCGTTCCACCGTAAAAACCTTTTTCGCAATCCTGGAGAGCACAGCTGCCGCGTAGCCAGAGCCGGTCCCAATTTCCAGTACGGTATCATCGGGCTTGAGCTGCATGGCCTCTGTCATCAGGGCTACAATATAGGGCTGGGAAATGGTCTGTCCTTCTTCAATCTGTAGAGGCCGGTCATCGTATGCAAATCCAGCCTGGTCTTGCCCGACAAAGGCTTCTCTCGGAACTTCCTTCATGGCCTCCAGAACCCGTTGATCCATGATTCCCCTTCTTACCAGCGTGTGGAGGAATACCTGTTTGTCTTCGCGTAGATCGTTCTGTGTGCTCATGTCGCCTCCCTTGCAGCGTTAACGCACCGTTCTCGGGTATACTCCCGGATTACGTCACTGCATTTAATTACGTTATGGGAGCCCCCATGCAGGTGCATTCACTGTATATCTATCCGGTTAAATCCCTCGCAGGAATTCAGGTTTCTTCATTCTGTATAGATGATTTTGGTCCTGCCGGCGACAGGCGCTGGATGATTGTCGATGCCGACCGGCAATTCGTCACCCAGCGCAGTAATCCGGAGCTTGCAAGAATTGGTACCCACCTGATAGAGGGGCAGGTTGTTGTGGATATCCCGGGCGAGGGCGAGTTTTCGCTGGTCGCTGGTGAGAAGGAGTGCCGTGTCAGGGTATGGCAGGACTGGGCGAAAGCTGTTTATGGCACTAGCGACGCGTCCGAGGCATTGTCCCGGTATTGTGGCAAATCATTCCGGTTTGTTTTCATGCCCGACGAGACCTTTCGCCGCGTTGATGCCAGCCGGGTTACCGAGTATCGTCGTGTCAGTTTCGCTGACGGCTTTCCATTTCTGATTACCAATCTTGCCTCCCTGGAAGAGCTGAACTCTCGTCTGGAGACAGCGGTGGAGATGCGTCGTTTCCGGCCCAATATCGTGGTCGAGGGCGCCGTTCCCTGGGAAGAAGATGAATGGAAGGCGCTGACCATCAACACTATTGTGTTCAGCCTTGTAAAGCCCTGTTCGCGGTGTGTCGTGACCACCGTAGACCCTGACCGAGGCGTGAAAGCGCCGGATCTGCAGCCCCTGAGGGAGCTTGGAACCTACCGGCGCACCGCTGACGGTGTGATATTCGGAATGAATGCCATTCATGAGACGACGGGAGAGATCCGGATGGGAGATCCCGTGGCTTTTGCGGCTGATGCAACCACTGCAACTACGGAGAATCAATAACGTGCCATTGTTAACGCTGGATGCCATATCCCTTGCTTTTGGCATGCAGCCATTACTTGACCAGGCCTCGATGACCATGGAGCCGGGAGAACGCGTCTGTCTTCTGGGGCGTAACGGGGAAGGGAAGTCTACCTTGCTGAAAATCGTCACCGGTGAGGTTGTGCCGGATGGCGGCATTGTGAGGCTGGAAGACGGCGCAAAATTGTCGGTGCTGCCCCAGAACCTGCCGGTCAACGACACACGAACTGCCTATGAAGCCGTAGCTGGCGCCTTTCCCGAGACTGGTGATCTGCTTGCTGAATTTCACAAGTTGACCCAGTACGCCGGGGAAGCAGACCTGGACCGTATGATGAAGGTTCAGGAGCGCCTGGAAGCACTTGACGGCTGGCGGCTTGATCAGAAAGTGGGAGCGATTCTCGCCCAGTACGGCATTGATCCGGAGCAGACTCTGAATACGCTTTCAGGTGGCTGGCAGCGACGGGTTTTGCTGGCCCGTGCCCTGGTTACGGAGCCGGATGTTCTGCTTCTGGATGAACCAACCAACCACCTGGATGTGCCCGCTATTGCCTGGCTGGAAGAAGCGCTGGGCCAGTTCCGGGGTGCGATTCTGTTTGTCAGTCACGACCGGGCTTTTATTCGCAGGATGGCAACGCGAATCGTGGAACTGGACCGTGGCCATCTGGTGAGTTTTGCTGCTACCTACGATCGCTACCTGGATCTCAAGGAAAAGGCGCTGGAAGAGGAGGAGCGGCAGAATGCGCTGTTCGACAAGCGCCTGAAGCAGGAAGAGGCCTGGATCCGCCAGGGCATCAAGGCGCGGCGCACCCGCAATATGGGCCGGGTGAGGGCGCTCAAAGCCATGCGGGAAGAGCGACGGCAACGGCGCGAACGCGGCGGCACCGCAAGTTTCTCGGTGGAGGATGCGGCCCGTTCCGGCAAGTTGGTAGTGGAAGCCAGCGAAGCAGGATTTTCGTACCCGGACGGTACGCCGGTTATCCGGGATATGAACATGACGGTGCTGAGGGGCGACAAGATCGGCCTGGTTGGGGAAAACGGTACCGGGAAAACCACGCTGGTCCGTCTGCTCCTGGGAGATCTTAAACCCACTGAAGGCCGTATCCGGCTGGGTACCAATCTCCAGGTTGCCTATTTTGATCAGCTCCGCGGAGAACTGGACCTGGAACGTAATGCTCTGGATAACCTTTCCGAAGGGCGAGAGTTCATTGAGATTAACGGCCAGAGCAAGCATGTACTGGGTTATTTGCAAGAATTTCTGTTCAGCCCGGAACGCGCACGCTCGCCGGTGCGTGTATTCTCTGGTGGCGAACGGGCAAGGTTGTTGCTGGCCAAACTATTCAGCAAACCGGCCAATATACTGGTGCTGGATGAGCCAACCAACGATCTGGACGTGGAAACCCTGGAACTGCTTGAGTCCAGGCTGGTGGAGTTTGCCGGTACCGTGGTGGTGATCAGCCACGACCGGGAGTTTCTCGACAATGTGGCAACCGACACCGTATTTCTGGACGGCTCGGGTAAGGTAGCGGAGTATGTCGGCGGTTATTCCGACTGGCGAAGACAGGGCGGCCGGTTTCCTTCGGAGGGCGGTACCCGAAAGGCGTCCAAACCGCCGATGAACGACAGACCTGCTCCAGCTCAGGAGCCGGCTTCATCCGGCACCGGAGCACCAAAAGCAAAACCGGTCAAACTCAGCTACAAGCTCAAGCTCGAGCTGGAACAGTTGCCGGGTCAGATTGAGGCCCTCGAGCGGGAGCTTGAAGAACTGAGACAGCGGATTTCGGAGCCGGAATTCTACTCCGGTCCGGCGGATGAAGTATCCGCAACGCTTGCAGAGTTGGGCGACAGGGAAGCTCGCCTGGAAAAGGTTATTGAGCGGTGGATGGAGCTGGAGGAACAGGCGAATCAATGAACGTAACGTATCAATTCAGGTTTGAAGATTCCCGGTCGGTGGAATTCAAGGTAACAGATAAGCCGTCCGAGGCAGCAGGCAGCTTGCCTGCGTGGACAAAACTGGAACACTGCCAGTGTTCCAATTGCCCCCTGAAGGCGACGGAATCTCCGCAATGCCCGGCCGCTGTGGAGATACTGCCAGTGGTGAACGCCTTCCAGGCCGAAGACGCCTACCAGAGAGTGGATGTCATCGTTACTGACGACCGCAGAACCTATTCCAAGTCAACAACCCTGGAGGAGGCGTTGCGATCCCTCCTGGGGCTTAAAATGGCCACCAGCGGCTGCCCGGTATTATCCGAGCTGAAGTCCATGGCAGTGCACCATCTGCCGTTTGCCAGCAATGACGAGTTCATTATGAGAAGCGTTTCCCATTATCTGCTGCAGCAGTACCTGGCGAAACGAAATCATCAGGAGCCGGATTGGGATCTGAAAGGGTTGGTGGAAAGAAATCAACGACTGCAACTGGTCAATCAGGCGTTGTGGCAGCGCATCCATTCTGTCTGCAAGGGTGACAGCAACCTTAAGGCGTTGCTGAATTTCTTCTCGATGGCGTCCAGCGTGAGCTTTTCTCTGGAAAGCCAGCTCCGCAAGCTGGAAGCAAAAATGAGGGGGGATGGCGCTGTCTGATGCGCCATCCCGCTGTACCAGTCCGTTTTACTGAATCCTGACGGCCAGTACGTCGCAGACTGTTCCGTGCAATACGCCATTGGCTGTCGAGCCCAGCAGCAACTGAAAACCTTTGCGCCCGTGACTCCCGACGATAACAAGATCCGCGTTCTGTTTTTTTGACAGCCGGTGGATTTCGGACTCTGGACGGCCAACGGTCACGACCTGATTCTCTTTCGATACCCCGTATTGTTCGCCGTACTTCGTAAGTTGGTCCTTTGCTGCCTTGTCCAGTTGATCCTGAAGCTCGGTCAGATCCATGGGGATATCGCCACCGTAGGCATAGCCGACCGGTTCTACCACGTGCACCAGCATCAATTGGGCGCCATGGGCCTTGCTTACCTCCACGGCTTTGTTGAGAACCTGTGGGGCTTCTTCGGTAAGATCAATGGCCACCAGAATTTTTTGATAGATTGACATCGCATCGCTCCTTCGCGGATGAAGTCTTTATCCAGGCAATACTGTACCTGAAAAGTGTAAACCAATACTGACGGGTATCAAAAACAGTCGCTGCCCATCAGGCGGCATTTTCCCGCAGCAGGCCGATGGTTGTTTCCAGACTTCTGAGGATGCCTTTAGAATAACGGTCAATAACGAACGCAACGTTGTTGTCGTTATAGTTGATGTATGAATTGCGGATAAATTCCCATTTTGAGTTCAGTTCATTCAGGGTGGTTTTCAACTGGCCCTGCGAGTCACCTTCCGTGACCTGGGAGAGCAACGTGTCGAACTGACGTGCCTGTTCATCCAGAGGGATGTCGTTGGATGATCCCTGGAACGTCTGGGCCACAGAAGAGTGTGTACGCGCCGAATACTTCGCCATCATCTGGGCCATCGTAACCGCAGCAGAGCGAGCCGCTTCAATACGGCTGTTAATTTCAGTCTCGGAACTTTCCTGTGCCACGGTGTACATCTCGGAGGCTACCTGGCTCATCAGCAGTGCCTGGTTCGCCATGTCCGAGACCAGGCGCAGATCCGGGTAACCGGTGTTGCGTACATCGTTGATGTTGCTGCGCATCAGGTCCTTGAACTTGTCGAATTCCACGTTGAGGCTTTCCACCTGCTCCTCGGACAGTACTCCCGCGGTGCTTTCGGCCACGGAATTCATGGAGGCGTTGGCCTCGTTGATAGCAGCCACAATTTCATTCAGTGTTTCGGTATCGCCAGTGGCGCTGAAACGGTAATAGGCATCCAATGCCACGTAATTGCTTACGCGGAAGGCGTGTAGGTCAGAAAGAAAGCCATTTCCTTCCTCCTGGGCACGAGCAGTAAAGGAGGTGAGCAACAACAGGGCAAGCGCTGTCACAAGGGAGCGTGCCCGCAGGCTAGCGTCTTTCATCGGATGGGTCTCCGTAAGGCTGCTTTATTATTGTGGACTAAAGTCGTAATCCGAAGGTAAAGTAACTGAGCCGGCCAATCAAGCAGTTTTGCGGTGCTGGGCGGGGGCAAATGTAAACAAATTTAAAATTTACGTGATTAAGCTCCTGTTTCGTCTTCACACATCGTTCTAGCTGTTTGATATAAAACAATTCAATTCTCCTCCAGATGCCGTTCGGCTGTTCGTTCGGGGGTTGGCCGGGTTGATTCTTCCAGAAACAAATTGACAAACGAGCCGTTTTTTTTCATCGTGTCACCCCACGATTCAAACGACTGTATGAATTTTTGGATCGGTTGATCGGGGTAGTGACTGAAAGTAGTGACAGAAAATAGTGACCGAAATCTCGCTGCATCAGCGGCCGCCTGGCGAACGCTTATGCGGCAGTAATAGCAGTTCCAAACACAGACTGGAGATCAGTTGATGATTTACGAAGGTAAAGCCATCACGGTTAAAGAGATCGAAGGCGGGATCGCTCAGTTGAACTTTGACTTGCAGGGCGAGTCAGTGAACAAGTTCAACCGTCTGACGATTGAAGAGCTCCGCGCCGCGACTGACAAGCTGGAAGCGCAGAAAGGCCTTAAGGGCCTGGTGGTGACCAGCTCCAAGGACAGCTTTATTGTTGGCGCCGACATTACAGAGTTTACCGACCTGTTTGCTGGGTCGGAAGAAGACCTGGTTGCCAACAATCTCAAGGCCAACGAAGCATTCAGTGCCATTGAAGACCTGCCTTTCCCCACGGTTACCGCAATCAACGGTATGGCTCTGGGCGGCGGTTTCGAAATGTGTCTGGCTACCGATTACCGGGTCATGGACAAGAAGGCCAAAGTGGGTCTTCCGGAAGTGAAGCTTGGCATATTCCCGGGCTTCGGCGGTACTGTACGGCTTTCCCGTCTGGTGGGTGTTGATTACGCGGTTGAATGGATCTGCGGTGGCACCGAGAACCGGGCCGACAAAGCGCTGAAAATCGGCGCCGTGGATGCCGTGCTTGAAGGTGAAAAGCTGGTTGAAGCCGCTATCGGCATCATCAACCAGTGCAACGACGGCAAACTGGATTATCAGGCCCGTCGCGAAGAGAAGAAGGGCAAGATCAAACTGAACGCCATGGAAAGCATGATGGCGTTCGAGATCTCCAAGGCGTTTGTTGCCGGCCAGGCGGGCAAGAACTACCCGGCACCGGTCGAGGCCATCAAGGTGATGCAGAAGCACGCCGGCCTGACCCGTGACAAGGCAATCGAAGTTGAAGCCAAGGGCTTTGCCAAGATGGCCAAGACCAACGTCGCAGCCTGCCTCGTTGGCCTGTTCCTGAACGATCAGGAACTGAAGAAGAAGGCCAAGGCCTGGGAAAAAGAAGCCAACGATGTGAAGCTGGCCGCCGTACTGGGCGCCGGTATCATGGGTGGCGGTGTTGCATTCCAGTCGGCCCTGAAGGGTACGCCTATCCTGATGAAGGATATCAATCAGGACGGTATTGCACTGGGCCTGAAAGAAGCCAAGAAGCTTCTGACCAAGCGCATCGACAAGGGCAAGATGAAGCCCGACCAGATGGCCGATGTGCTGAACAATATTACCCCGACCCTGAACTATGGCGACTTCAAGAACGTCGACCTGGTTGTGGAAGCGGTTGTTGAAAACGCGAAGGTCAAGGACGCGGTATTGCGCGAAACCGAGGACTCGGTTCGTGAAGACGCCATCCTGACTTCCAACACCTCCACCATCTCCATCAATAAGCTGGCGGCTAATCTGAAGCGTCCGGAAAACTTCTGCGGCATGCACTTCTTCAACCCGGTGCACATGATGCCGCTGGTAGAAGTTATCCGTGGTGAGAAGACGTCCGACCGCGCTATCGCCACCACTGTTGCCTACGCCAAGGCCATGGGCAAGACCCCGATCGTGGTCAACGACTGCCCGGGCTTCCTGGTAAACCGTGTATTGTTCCCATACTTCGGCGGTTTCGTGAACCTGGTACGTGACGGCGCTGACTTCCAGCACGTTGACAAGGTTATGGAAAAGTTTGGCTGGCCGATGGGCCCGGCTTACCTGCTGGACGTTGTTGGCATGGACACCGGCAAGCACGCCGGCGAAGTGATGGCCGAGGGCTTCCCGGACCGGATGAAGCACGAAGGCACTACAGCCATTGACGTGATGTTCGATAACAACCGTTACGGACAAAAGAACGACAAGGGCTTTTACAAGTACGAACTGGACCGCAAGGGCAAGCAGAAGAAGGTTGTCGACGAAGAGACCTACAAGCTGCTTGAACCGGTTGTTCAGGGTAAGAACGACTTCAGCGACGAGGACATCATCGCCCGCATGATGCTGCCCCTGTGCCTGGAAACCGTTCGCTGCCTGGAAGACGGCATTGTTGAAGACCCGGCAGACGCCGATATGGGCCTGGTTTACGGTATTGGCTTCCCGCCGTTCCGTGGCGGTGCCCTGCGTTATATCGACGACATGGGTGTCGACAAGTTCGTCGAGCTGGCAGACAAGTTTGCAGATCTTGGTCCTTTGTACCACCCGACCGAGAAGCTGCGTGAAATGGCCAAGACTGGCGAAAAGTTCTTTGGCTAACCCTGAACGAGATTTCCGAACGGAGAAAGATCTATGAGCCTTAATCCGAGAGACGTTGTCGTCGTCGATTGCGTGCGGAGTCCAATGGGTCGTGCCAAGAATGGCTGCTTCCGCAATGTACGTGCGGAAAACCTGTCGGCTGCGCTGATTGAAGCACTGTTTGAGCGCAACCCGAAGCTCGACCCGAAAGAAGTTGAAGACGTGATCTGGGGCTGTGTAAACCAGACCAAGGAACAGGGCTTCAACGTGGCACGTCAGATTTCACTGCTGACGCGCATCCCGCACGAGTCTGCGGCGCAGACTGTCAACCGTCTGTGTGGTTCTGCCATGAGCGCAATCCACACCGCAGCCCAGGCCATCCAGACTGGCAATGGCGATGTGTTTGTGATTGGTGGTGTCGAGCACATGGGGCACGTGCCCATGACTGAAGGCTTCGACCACAACCCGGCTGCCTCCAAGTACTCCGCCAAGGCCTCCAACATGATGGGCCTGACTGCGGAAATGCTGGCGAAAATGCACGGTATTACCCGTGAGCAGCAGGACGAGTTTGGCGCGCGTTCACATCGCCTGGCCCAGGAAGCGACCGTCGAAGGCCGTTTCAAGAACGAAATCGTGCCTATCGAAGGTCACGACGAGAATGGCTTCAAGGTGCTGATCGAAGCGGACGAAACCATCCGTCCCGAAACCACGGTTGAGTCCCTGGGCCAGCTCAAGCCGGCCTTCGATCCGAAGAACGGTACCGTCACCGCAGGCACGTCTTCGCAGCTGACTGACGGTGCCGCTGCCATGGTACTGATGTCTGCCGAGCGCGCCGAAGCCCTGGGTCTGAAGCCGATGGCGAAGATCCGCAGCATGGCGGTTGCCGGCTGTGATCCCGCTATCATGGGCTACGGCCCGGTTCCGGCGACCAAGAAGGCCCTCAAGCGTGCAGGCCTGAAAGTCGAGGATATCGACTTCTGGGAACTGAACGAAGCGTTTGCAGGTCAGTCCCTTCCGGTGCTGAAAGACCTGAAACTGCTGGGTGTAATGGAAGAGAAAGTGAACCTGAACGGCGGCGCGATTGCCCTTGGTCATCCGCTGGGCTGCTCCGGTGCACGAATCTCCACAACCCTGCTGAACGTAATGCAGGCTAAAGGCGGCAAGCTTGGTGTTTCCACCATGTGTATCGGCCTTGGTCAGGGTATTGCGACAGTGTGGGAGCGGCTCTGATTCGGTAAGCCGAATTGGTAGCAAGCTCTCAGGAGGCCCGGCATATGCCGGGCTTTCCTGTCTTTGACCGTGCAAAAAAGCCGGCTATAAACAGAAGAATGGGTTGTCTTGCTTTTCTTGACCCTGTAAAACAATGCACCTATACCAATGTGGCGGCTATTGAGTGTTTTCTAGCCGACTGATTTTACAGCGAGTTTACGGTTTGCTGATTTTTTAACCGATTATCGCCAAGGACACAGATCTCCGATATGGGTAAAAGTCTCGTTATTGTCGAGTCGCCAGCGAAAGCGAAGACCATCAACAAATACCTGGGCTCTGACTTCATTGTGAAGTCGAGCGTCGGGCATATTCGTGACCTGCCAGTCAGTGGCAGCGGCTCAACGTCGGATCCGAAAGAGCGCGCCAGACAGGCCGCGCTGACCCGCAAGATGAGCCCGGACGAGAAGGCGGTTCACAAGAAGCGCAAGTCCAGGGAGCAGCTGGTTGCCCGCATGGGTGTCGATCCGGATCACGACTGGAGTGCCCGCTACGAGATTCTCCCGGGCAAGGAAAAGGTCGTCAGTGAGCTCAAGCGCCTGGCGAAATCCGCCGACCACATCTACCTCGCAACGGATCTGGACCGCGAAGGGGAGGCCATTGCCTGGCACCTTCAGCAAACCATCGGTGGCGAGCCGGAGAAGTACCGCCGGGTAGTCTTCAACGAGATTACCAAGCGCGCGATTCAGGAGGCCTTCAAGGATCCCGGTAACCTGGACACCGATCGCGTCAATGCCCAGCAGGCCCGTCGTTTCCTGGACCGGGTTGTGGGTTATATGGTGTCGCCGTTGCTATGGGCGAAGATTGCACGTGGCCTTTCAGCTGGCCGGGTACAGTCGGTGGCGGTCAGGCTGATCGTCGAGCGGGAGCGGGAAATCCGCAAGTTCGTTCCCGAAGAATTCTGGCAGTTGCACGCTGATCTGATGTCGAAGCAGGCCGAAAAGCCGGTACGCTTCGAAGTCACCCGCTATAACGACAAGGCCTATCGTCCGGTCAACGAGAAAGAGAGTGCCGAGCATGTTGAGCGCCTGAAGGCGGGCACGTTCAAGGTCGCCAAGCGGGAAGACAAGCCAACGAAATCGCGGCCATCTGCTCCGTTTATTACCTCGACCCTGCAACAGGCTGCCAGTAACCGGATGGGCTTCAGCGTCAAGAAGACCATGATGCTGGCCCAGCGTCTCTATGAGGCGGGTTTTATTACCTACATGCGTACTGACTCTACCAACCTGAGCCAGGACGCCGTGGCCAGTTGTCGTGAATTTGTCAAAAAGCAGTTCGGCGACAAGTTCCTGCCCGAGTCTCCCAGGGTTTACGGTAGCAAGGAGGGTGCTCAGGAGGCCCACGAGGCCATTCGCCCGACGGATGTGGGTCGCAGGCCGGCAGACATCAGCGGCCTGGAGAAGGACGCCGAGAAGCTTTATGACTTGATCTGGCGCCAGTTCATTGCCTGCCAGATGGCGGATGCCGAGTTCCTGAGCACGTCTATTCTGGTCGCTAACGGCGATTATGAGCTACGTATTCGTGGCCGCATAATCAAGTTCGAAGGGTTCCTCAAGGTAGCGCCGCAGTCCGCCAAGAAGGACGAAGACATTGCGCTGCCCGACATCCAGGTTGATGAAACACTGGACCTGAAGAAGCTTGATCCCAGCCAGCATTTCACCAAGCCGGCACCGCGTTACACGGAAGCCAGCCTGGTCAAGGAGTTGGAGAAGCAGGGCATTGGACGGCCCTCAACCTATGCCTCGATTATCTCGACGATCCAGGACCGCGGGTACGTACGCCTTCAGAACCGTCGGTTTTATGCGGAAAAAATGGGCGAGATCGTGACCGAGCGCTTGTCGGAGTCGTTCCCGAACCTGATGGATTTCGACTTCACCGCCAAAATGGAAGACGAGCTCGACGATATAGCGGGTGGTGAGGTTGACTGGAAAAAGGTGCTGAACGATTTCTACGCCCGGTTCCGTCAGCAGTTGGAAACCGCCGAGGGCGGCGAAGACGGCGGTATGCGGGCCAACACGCCGACAGAAACAGACATCCCATGCCCCACCTGCAGCCGCCCGATGCAGATTCGGGTAGCCAGTACCGGCGTGTTCCTGGGGTGTTCGGGTTATTCGCTGCCACCAAAGGAGCGCTGCAAGACCACTATCAACCTGGTGTCAGGGGACGAGGTGGTCAGTGCTGATGAAGATGTGGAAGGCGAGGGCGAAAGTCGCCTGCTGCGCAAGAAACGTCGCTGTCCAAAGTGTGGCACTGCCATGGACAGTTACCTTGTGGATGAGACCCGCAAACTGCATGTGTGCGGTAACAATCCCGATTGCTCCGGCTATGAAGTGGAGAAGGGCACCTTCCGCATCAAGGGTTACGAAGGGCCGACCCTGGAATGTGATAAGTGTGGCTCGGAAATGCAGCTCAAGACCGGTCGCTTCGGTAAGTACTTTGGCTGTACCAATACAGAATGCAAGAACACCCGTAAGCTGTTGAAGAGCGGCGAGCCGGCACCACCCAAGATGGACCCGGTTCCAATGCCGGAGCTGCAGTGTCAGAAGGTGGACGACACCTATGTGCTGCGTGACGGCGCCTCCGGCTTGTTCCTGGCGGCCAGCAAGTTCCCCAAGAACCGGGAAACGCGCCCGCCGCTGGTGATGGAGATCAAGCCTCATCGCAAGGAAATTGACCCCAAGTACGATTTCCTGATGGAAGCGCCGGAGCGCGATCCCGAGGGCAACCCAACGGTGATCCGTTACAGCCGCAAGACCAAGGAGCAGTACGTCATGTCGGAGAAAGAAGGCAAGGCAACGGGCTGGTCTGCGTGGTATGTGAACGGCAAATGGCAGCCAAAAGAAAAGTGATTCCGTCAAACAAAAGGCAGGATGGCGAGATGCCATCCTGCCTTTTGTTGTAAAACGAACCTCAGGATTTCTTGCGCAGTCGCTGAATCAGCGACGACGTATCCCAACGATGTCCTCCCATCTGCTGAACATCCCCGTAGAACTGGTCGACCAACGCTGCAACCGGAATCCGGGCGCCGTTCTTACGTGCTTCTTCAAGGCAGATCGCCAGGTCCTTGCGCATCCAGTTCACCGCAAAGCCATGCTCGAACTCCCCGTCTATCATGGTGCCGGAGCGATTCTCCATCTGCCATGACTGGGCCGCACCCTTTGAGATCACCTCCACCACCTTGCGTACGTCGAGGTCCGCCTCCTCGGCGAAATGGAGTGCCTCGGACAGGCCCTGGACCAGGCCCGCAATAGCAATCTGGTTTACCATTTTGGTTTTTTGGCCGCTTCCGACCGGCCCCATCAGATTGAGGGCCTTGGAGTAGTGTTCCATTAAAGGCTTCGCTTGCGAAAATGGATCCGTTTCGCCGCCACACATGATTGTCAGTTGCCCGTTTTCAGCACCTTGCTGACCGCCGGAGACCGGAGCGTCAATGAACTCAAGATTGCGCGCTCTGGCCAACTGAGCCAATTGCTCGGCAATCCCCGCCGACGCTGTTGTGTGATCCACCAGGACGGCACCGGGGAGGGCGTTGGCAATGATGCCATTGGGTCCTTCATAAACTTCAACAAGATCGTGGTCGGCACCCACGCAGGTAAATACGAAATCGGCTTCTGCCACGGTGCTGGCGATGGAGTCGCAGGCTTCTCCGGGATATTGACCGGCCCATTTCTGGGCTTTTTCGGGGCTACGGTTCCATACCCGTACCTCGACGCCTGCGTTTGCCAGGTGGCCGGCCATGGGGTAGCCCATAATGCCAAGGCCGATAAATGCTGCAGTTACGCTCATAAGATCTGTCTCCGGAACCTGATTATTGTTGGGAAGCAGTCACAATCATTACAGAATGAGCAGATACAGAAAAGGCCGCTGTGCAGCGGCCTTTGCTGATAGCAGGTCTGATAACCCGATTTTGCTTACTTTTTCGGGTATTTCCGGGCTTCTTCGCCTGTGTACAGCTGGCGCGGACGGCCAATGCGATAGTCGCCGCTGACCATTTCGTTCCAATGGGAGAACCAGCCTATGGTGCGGGAGAGGGCAAAAATCACTGTAAACATGGAAGTCGGGATGCCGATCGCTTTGAGAATCAGGCCGGAGTAGAAGTCCACGTTCGGATAGAGCTTGCGCTCGACGAAATATTCGTCTTCCAAAGCAATTTTTTCCAGTCGCTGGGCGATTCTCAGCAGTGGGTCGTTCTCCAGGCCCAGCTCGGTCAGCACTTCGTGAGCTGTCTCCGCCATGACTTTGGCGCGCGGATCGAAGTTCTTGTAAACCCGGTGGCCAAAGCCCATCAGGCGGAATGGGTCGTCTTTGTCCTTGGCCTTGGCAATGAACTTCTCGATGTTGGCTTCGTCTCCAATCTCCGCCAGCATGTCCAGAACCGCTTCGTTAGCGCCACCGTGAGCCGGGCCCCAGAGCGCAGCAATACCGGAGGCAATACACGCGTACGGGTTGGCTCCGGTGGAGCCGGCAAGACGTACGGTGGATGTAGAGGCATTTTGCTCGTGATCGGCGTGCAGGATGAAAATCTTGTCCATGGCTTTCGCCAGGATCGGGTTCGGCTTGTACTCCTCGCAGGGAACGCCAAACATCATCTGCAGGAAGTTTTCGGAGTAGGAAAGATCATTGCGGGGATACATGAACGGCTGGCCAATGCTGTACTTGTAACACCAGGCCGCGATCGTCGGCATTTTGGCAATCAGGCGATGCGCGGTAATTTCGCGCTGATGTTCGTCGGTAACGTCCATCTGGTCGTGATAGAACGCGGACAGCGCCCCGACCACGCCACACATGATGGCCATTGGATGCGCATCCCGGCGGAAGCCCTGGAAAAAGTTGCGCATCTGGTCATGCAGCATGGTGTGGCTTTTGATGGTTTCGTGGAACTTTCTGTTCTCTTCGGCGGTAGGTAGCTCGCCATTGAGCAGCAGGTAGCAGACTTCAAGGTAGTCTGAATTTTCTGCCAGTTCCTCAATCGGGTAGCCCCGGTGCAGGAGAACACCGTTGGCGCCATCAATATAAGTGATCTGTGATTCACAGGCCGCAGTGGACACAAATCCGGGGTCGTAAGTGAAGACGCCTTCCTGGACCAGGCTTCTCACGTCAATGACGTCAGGGCCGACGGTGCCTGAGTAAACCGGTAGCTCAATGGACTTGTCACCCACCGAAAGCGTGGCTTTCCTGTCGGTCATGGTGCTCTCCTATTTATCAGCATTTGGATGCGCTAGAAGGCGCGTATTATCGCAAAACTGGCGGCAAAATATAGGGCGTTGGCTTTTTTTGTCAATGGAGGAGGCAATAAAACCCATTATTTGACATTCGCTGTAAATCAGGGAAACCCGGAATACGGCCTTCAAAGCTGCCGAATTGAATTTGTCAATCATCTATATAGCGAGTGCCAGGCCCTGATTTAACGGGGTTTGGCAAGGTTGCGCGTTTGTAATTGATAGGGGTACTCCTTATAATCCGTATCCCGGAATCGGGGATACACCAGGCCGCAGCGTCGGATATCAAAAGAACGCTTGCCGGTTTTTCTCCCTCCTTAGCCAATCGTGTACCGGATTCGTTCAGCACGATGATCCTTACATACCAACCATCCGCACCCGGTTTGTCCGGTCCGCGGGTCCAAGAGAGAGTGTGAGAGCGCTGTGAATAGCAAACGACCAGTAAATCTCGATCTCGGCAAGTTCCATTTTCCGCTGCCAGCCATCACGTCCATACTGCATCGCGTCAGTGGCATCATCATTTTTGTGGGTGTCGCTTTCATGCTTTACGGACTTCAGCTTTCCCTTTCCGGGGAAGAAGGCTTCAGTCGTGTAAGTGGGTTGCTGGACAGCTTCCTGGCGAAGCTGATTACCTGGGGCATTCTGTCTGCCTTGTTGTACCACCTGGTTGCGGGTATCAAGCACCTGCTGATGGATATGGGCATCGGCGAAGAGCTGGAAAGTGGCCGGCTCGCGGCGAAAGCCACAGTCGTGATTTCCGTTATTCTCATCCTTCTTGCAGGAGTCTGGGTATGGTGAACAGCGTAAACAGTGTTACAAACCTCGGCCGCAGCGGCGTATTCGACTGGATGATCCAGCGCGTTACCGCCTACGTACTTGCTCTGTATACAATTTTCCTGTTCGGTTTCATGTTGACGAGTGACGTCAATTACGATTCCTGGTCCGCTCTTTTCGATCAGACCTGGTTCCGCATCTTTACCCTGCTGGCCCTCCTGTCAATCGGGGCGCATGCCTGGGTAGGGCTCTGGACAGTAACAACGGATTACATCAAGGCGACTCTGCCCCGGTTCCTGGTTCAGGCGCTGTGTGGTTTGACCATGTTCGTGTATGTAGTCTGGGGCATTCAGATTCTTTGGGGGCTTTAATTAATGGCTAATATCAAGACCATGTCTTACGACGCGATTGTTATCGGTGGTGGCGGTGCCGGTATGCGTGCCGCCCTTCAGCTGACCGAGTCCGGCGTCAATACTGCGTGTATCACCAAGGTGTTCCCGACACGTTCCCACACAGTGTCTGCCCAGGGCGGTATAACCTGCGCGATCGCCAGTGCGGATCCCAATGATGACTGGCGCTGGCATATGTATGACACCGTCAAGGGCTCTGACTATATTGCCGATCAGGACGCTGTTGAGTACATGTGTTCGGTAGGCCCCCAGGCTGTTTTTGAACTGGAGCACATGGGGCTGCCGTTTTCCCGCACTGAACAGGGCCGCATCTACCAGCGTCCGTTCGGCGGCCAGTCCAAAGGTCCGGATAATCCCACCCAGGCAGCTCGCACCTGTGCTGCAGCGGACCGCACCGGACACGCACTGCTGCACACCCTGTATCAGGCAAACCTGAAAGGCGGCACTACCTTCCTCAATGAGTGGTATGCGGTCGATCTGGTCAAGAACAGCAAAGACGAAGTGGTCGGTGTTGTGGCCATTGAAATCGAAACCGGCGAAGTGGCTTACATCAAGTCCAAAGCGACGGTGCTGGCTACCGGCGGTGCTGGTCGCATCTATGCCTCCACCACTAATGCCCTGATCAATACCGGTGACGGCATTGGTATGGCGTTGCGTGCGGGCTTCCCGATGCAGGACATGGAAATGTGGCAGTTCCACCCCACAGGTATTCACGGTGCCGGCACACTGGTAACCGAAGGTTGCCGGGGTGAGGGCGGTTACCTGATCAACTCCGAAGGCGAGCGTTTCATGGAGCGTTATGCGCCCAACGCGAAGGACCTGGCTGGCCGCGATGTTGTCGCAAGGTCAATGGTTATCGAGATCCTGGAAGGTCGCGGTTGCGGGCCGGAGAAAGACCACGTACTGCTGAAGCTGGATCATCTGGGTGAAGAGACGCTGAACCTGCGTCTGCCGGGTATCTGTGAGCTGTCCCGCACTTTTGCGCACGTCGATCCTGTGAAAGAGCCGGTACCGGTTGTTCCGACCTGTCACTATATGATGGGGGGTATTCCCACCAACGTTGGTGGCCAGGCTCTGACCCAGGACGAGAATGGTAACGACAAGCCGATCCCGGGTCTGTTCGCCTGTGGTGAGGCGGCCTGTGTGTCTGTACACGGCGCCAACCGTCTCGGTGGTAACTCGCTGCTTGACCTGGTTG
The DNA here is from genome assembly GCF_008795955.1 of Marinobacter denitrificans. Lineage (GTDB taxonomy): Bacteria > Pseudomonadota > Gammaproteobacteria > Pseudomonadales > Oleiphilaceae > Marinobacter > Marinobacter denitrificans. The sequence goes on along the minus strand of NZ_VMHN01000002.1, from coordinate 829,760 downwards.
TATTCGGTCGTGCGGCCGGCCTGCACATTGAAGAGCAGCTTCGTGGCGGCTTCGAGGTCGACGGCGCCAGCGAGCAGGACATCAAGAATGCCATGGCTCGCCTTGACCGCCTTAACAGTGCGTCCGAGGGTGAAAGCGTCGCGGAGGTTCGTAAGGACCTGCAAAGCTGCATGCAGCTTTATTTCGGTGTATTCCGTGACGGCAAGAGCATGGAAGAAGGGCTGAAGAAACTGGAAGCCATCGGTGAGCGTGTTCGTAACACCAAACTGGCTGATACCAGTAACGCATTCAACACTGCCCGTATAGAAGCACTTGAGCTCGATAATCTGTTCGAAGTGGCCCAGGCTACTGCGATTTCCGCGTTTGAGCGCAAGGAAAGCCGTGGCGCCCATGCCCGTAACGACTTTACCGAGCGAGACGATGAGAACTGGCTCAAGCACTCTATGTATTACCCGGTAGACAAGCGTGTCGGTAAGCGTGATGTGAACTTTGCGCCGAAGACAGTTGACAGGTTTGAGCCGAAGGTCCGGACTTACTGAGGGGGACGTCGAAATGTTAGTGAGCCTTTATCGTTATAACCCGGAAACCGACAACGCGCCTTATATGCAGGACGTGGAAGTTGAAGTTCCGGAAGGCAAGGATCTGATGGTCCTTGATGTGCTGAACCTCATTAAAGAGCGCGATCCTTCAATGGCCTACCGTCGTTCCTGCCGTGAGGGTGTTTGTGGCTCTGATGGCATGAACATGAATGGCAAGAACGGTCTTGCCTGCATCACCCCGATGTCGGAGGTTGTCAAGAACAACAAGCTGGTACTGCGTCCGTTGCCCGGTCTGCCGGTCATCCGCGATCTCGTGGTCGACATGAGCCTGTTCTACAAGCAGTACGAAAAGGTCATGCCTTACCTGGTCAACGACAACCCGGCGCCTGCCATTGAGCGTTACCAGTCTCCGGAAGACCGGGAGAAACTGGACGGCCTGTACGAGTGTATTCTTTGTGCCTGCTGTTCTACTTCCTGTCCCTCGTTCTGGTGGAACCCGGACAAGTTCATTGGTCCGGCAGGCCTGCTACAGGCCTATCGCTTCCTGGCGGATAGCCGCGATACGGCTCAGGCCGAGCGGCTTGCCAATCTTGATGACCCGTTCAGCGTTTTCCGCTGCCGTGGCATCATGAACTGCGTCAGTGTCTGCCCCAAGGGCCTGAACCCCACAAGGGCGATTGGCCACATCCGCAACCTTCTGCTTCAGCGGGCAACGTAAGCAGAATCTGACGCAGACGCTATACTGTGCTGACAAGCTCGGCACCCTGAAGGGCTCGCAACGAAGCGGGCCCTTCAACCAAAGGCTTATAGTCAAAAGTCTTATCAGGGTGCACACTACGCAGGCCGTGACGGGAACTTATAAAGTGCTCCCACGGCTTTGCTGAGTATAATAACCACCGGGGAACGGAAAACATCCTTGTTGGGTGTGGTGGCCACAGTCGATCCCGTAAAAACCCGTATTGACTCAGATATACCCCTGGCCGACCATAGCCAGCTCCCCGCACCAGCCCAAGGTGAGCTATTCAAAATGCACGAAAGCATAATGGAGCAGTTATGGCAGACTTCCCACCTCCAAGGGGGAAATCTTGCCTATGTTGAACAGCTTTTCGAAACCTACCTGACAGACCCCAATGCCGTTCCTGAGGAGTGGCGCAGTTACTTCGATAAACTTCCCAGTGTGGATGGCTACAAAGGCCGCGATATAGATCACTCATCTATACGCCAGCAGTTTGAGCACATTTCCCGTAATCAGCGTTTTCTTGCCGCCAACGGTGTGCCCGCCAGTGCAATCGCGGACGCGGACAAGAAGCAGATTCGTGTACTCCAGCTGATCAATGCCTTTCGTTTTCGTGGCCATCAGGAAGCGAAGCTTGACCCTCTCGGGGTCTGGAATCGTCCTCAGGTGGAAGATCTCGATCCTTCGTTCCATGAGCTTTCGGAATCCGATTACGACCTTGAGTTCCAGACCGGTTCTCTGAACTTCGGTTCCGAGACCATGAAGCTCAGAGATATTGTCAATGGCCTGCGCGAGACCTACTGCGAAAGCATTGGTGCCGAATACATGCATGTTGTTGATACCCGCATCAAGCGCTGGTTCCAGCAGCGCATGGAGCCGGTACGCTCGCGCCCCAATTACGAAGCCGCTACCCGTAAACATCTTCTGGAGCGGCTGACAGCTGCAGAGGGCCTTGAGAAATATCTGGGTTCCCGGTATCCCGGCGTGAAGCGTTTCGGCCTGGAGGGTGGCGAAAGCCTGATCCCGTGCCTGGACGAGCTTATCCAGAGGGCAGGCAGTTATGGCGCCAAGGAAATCGTTCTGGGTATGGCACATCGGGGCCGCCTGAACGTTCTGGTAAATACCCTTGGCAAAAACCCGAAAGAACTGTTTGACGAATTCGAGGGCAAGAAGCTTGCGGATTCCGGCTCGGGTGACGTCAAGTACCATCAGGGCTTCTCGTCGAACGTGATGACTGAGGGTGGTGAAATCCACCTGGCCCTGGCATTTAACCCCTCACACCTCGAGATTGTCTCGCCAGTGGTTGTGGGTTCTGTTCGTGCCCGCCAGACACGCCGCGAAGATCCTAATGGCACCCAGTGTGTACCCATTATCATGCACGGCGACGCCGCCTTTGCAGGGCAGGGCGTGGTCATGGAAACCTTCCAGATGTCCCAGACCCGGGGCTACGGTGTTGGCGGTACAATCCACATCGTAATCAACAACCAGGTCGGCTTTACCACCAGCAAACAGGAAGATGCCCGCTCCACGGAATACTGCACGGATGTAGCCAAGATGGTTCAGGCCCCGATCCTGCACGTGAACGCGGATGATCCCGAAGCCGTCATGTTTGTGACCCAGATGGCCATGGATTATCGCCACGAATTCAAGAACGACGTGGTCATTGACCTGGTCTGCTATCGCCGCCGTGGCCACAACGAGGCGGACGAACCGGCGGCTACCCAGCCGGTGATGTATGGCAAGATTCGCAAGCTGACGACAACCCGCAACCTGTACGCCGAGAAACTGGTGGCAGAAGGGATCATCACTGAGGAAGAGTCCAAGCAGATCGAGCTGGACTACCGTGACGAGCTGGATAAGGGCGACCACGTGGTCAAGGCCCTGGTCAAGGAGCCTAACAAGGAGCTCTATGTCGACTGGACCCCTTATCTGGGGCATGAATGGACAGCGAAGTGCAAGTCCAGTGTTGCTCTGAAGACGATCCAGAAACTTGGCAAGAAGCTGACCCAGGTACCTGAAGGCTTCAGCATTCAGCGCCAGGTATCCAAGATCATTACTGATCGCGAGAAGATGACAGCCGGGGCCTTGCCCATCAACTGGGGCTACGGCGAGATCATGGCCTATGCCACGCTTCTCAACGAAGGCCATCCGATCCGTATTACCGGCCAGGATGTCGGTCGCGGTACCTTCTCTCATCGCCATGCGGTGCTGCACAACCAGAAGGATGGCTCGACCCATATTGCACTTGAGCATCTGGCGGACGACCAGCCGGATTTCGAGATCTACGATTCGCTGTTGTCCGAGGAAGCGGTGATGGCGTTCGAGTACGGCTACTCCACCACCGCTCCGAGCGGCCTGGTGGTATGGGAAGCCCAGTTCGGCGACTTCGCCAACGGCGCCCAGGTGGTGATTGACCAGTTCCTGACCAGTGGCGAGCACAAGTGGGGACGCCTGTGCGGCCTGACCCTGCTGTTGCCCCATGGTTATGAGGGGCAGGGGCCCGAGCACAGTTCAGCCCGCCTCGAGCGCTTCCTGCAACTGTCTGCAGAACACAATATTCAGGTGTGCGTGCCGACAACCCCGTCGCAGGTTTTTCACATGCTGCGTCGTCAGGTCAAGCGCCCGCTGCGCAAGCCGCTGGTAGCAATCACACCGAAAAGCCTGTTGCGGCATAAAGAGGCGACTTCAGACCTTGAGGACCTGACCTCTGGCACTTTCAAGACAGTGCTGCCAGAGAAAGAGCCTTCCGATCCGAAGAAAGTCAATCGCCTGATCCTGTGCAGCGGCAAAGTCTATTTTGACCTGCTGGAGCGCAAGAAGGCGGACGAGAGGGATGATGTTGCCATCGTCCGTATCGAGCAGTTGTACCCGTTCCCGGGCGATGACCTGGACGAGCTTCTGGCCCTGTACCCCAAACTGAAGCATGTAGTCTGGTGTCAGGAAGAGCCTATGAACCAGGGAGCCTGGTACTGCAGTCAGCACCATATGCGCAATGCACTGCATCGCAAGAATCCGAAATTGTATCTTCAGTATGCCGGTCGTGACGCTTCTGCTGCTCCGGCCTGTGGCCATATGTCAGTCCACATCGAAGAGCAGAAAAAACTGGTTAACGACGCGTTTGAAATCTGACGAGCTACCGAACTAAGGACCCGAGATGTCAACTGAAATAAAAGCCCCCGTATTCCCAGAGTCGGTCGCAGAAGGCACAGTCGCGACCTGGCACAAGCAGCCCGGCGAGGCCTGTTCACGTGACGAGCTGATTGTCGATATCGAAACCGACAAGGTTGTGCTCGAAGTCGTGGCTCCGGCTGATGGTGTTATTGAGGAAATACTCAAGGGCGAAGGCGACACCGTCGAAAGCGGCGAAGTGGTCGGCAAGTTCAAGGAAGGCGCTGCTGGCGAGTCCAAGCCTGCCGCCAAAGATGAAGGCAAGAAAGAGGAAGGTAAAAAGGAAGCGGCGGCTGAAGAGTCCTCTGCAGCAACTTCCAGTTCCTCTGGTGAGGCCATTCTCAGTCCGGCCGCCCGCAAGCTTGCAGAAGAGAACAACATCAAGCCCGAGGCCGTTGAAGGCACCGGGAAAGATGGCCGAGTTACCAAGGAAGACGTTCAGAATCATATAGATGCCGGTAAGTCTTCAGGTTCTGCGTCAGCTCCGTCAGCCAAGCCTGCCGGGGACATGCCCCAGGTGGATGTTGGCTCCGGTGATCGCCCCGAAAAACGTGTGCCGATGACTCGTCTGCGTGCCAGCATTGCCAAGCGCCTGGTCAATGCCCAGCAGACAGCCGCCATGCTCACCACGTTCAACGAAGTGAACATGGGCCCGGTCATGGAGTTGCGCAAGCAGTACAAGGAAAGTTTCGAGAAGCGTCACGGCGTCAAACTGGGCTTCATGTCGTTCTTTACCAAGGCCGCTACTGAAGCGCTGAAGCGTTTCCCCGCTGTTAACGCGTCCATCGACGGTAACGACATGGTCTATCATGGTTACCAGGATATCGGTATTGCCGTCTCTAGTGACCGGGGCCTGGTTGTTCCTGTTGTGCGCGACACCGATGCCCTCGGTCTTGCCGATATCGAAAAGAAAATTGTCGAGTACGGAACCAAGGCGAAGGAAGGCAAGCTTGGCATTGAAGAAATGACCGGTGGCACCTTCACCATTACCAACGGTGGTATCTTCGGATCACTGATTTCCACGCCGATCCTCAATCCGCCACAAACCGCCATCCTGGGCATGCACAAGATACAGGAGCGCCCGATGGCGGTTAACGGCAAGGTGGAAATCCAGCCAATGATGTATCTGGCTCTTTCCTATGACCACCGAATGATTGATGGCAAGGAAGCGGTGCAGTTCCTGGTGGCCATCAAGGAAATGCTTGAGGACCCGGCGCGCATTCTGCTGGACGTCTGAGCCGACACTAACGAATTGGATAAACGGGATAAAACATGTCTGACAAGTACGACGTAATCGTCATTGGCGCCGGCCCTGGCGGCTATGTTGCCGCAATCAAGGCGGCGCAACTGGGCCTGAAAACCGCGTGCATCGAATCCTGGACCGACAAGGAAGGTAAACACCGGCTCGGCGGTACCTGCCTGAACGTGGGGTGTATTCCTTCTAAAGCGTTGCTGGAAATTTCCCATAAGTACGAGGAAGCACGCCACGGGTTTGCCGACCAGGGGATTGTCGCCAAAGACGTCAGTTTCGACCTTGCCAAAATGATGGAGCGCAAGGAAGGTATTGTTAACCAGCTCACCGGCGGTATCGGTGGGTTGTTCAAGTCCAATGGTGTGACCTCGATCCAGGGCCACGGCAAGCTGCTGGCCAACCGTAACGTCGAGGTGACAGACAAGGACGGCAAGACCAAAACCTATCAGGCGGATAACGTCATCATCGCCACGGGTTCCAAGCCGATCCAGATCCCACCCGCACCTTTCGACGGCGAGCACATTGTTGATTCCGAGGGCGCACTGGAATTCACCGAGGTTCCCAAGCGTCTCGGAGTTATCGGTGCCGGCGTCATCGGTCTGGAGCTGGGCAGTGTCTGGGCCCGCCTGGGTGCAGAGGTAACCGTTATTGAAGCTGTGGATACTTTCCTGCCGGTGGTTGATCAGCAGGTTGCCAAGGATGCGCTGAAACAATTCCAGAAGCAGGGCCTTAACATCGTGCTGGGCGCGCGTATGACCGGTGCAGAAGTCAAGCGTAAACTGGTTAACGTGACCTATGAGGATTCCAAGGGTAAGCAGGAAGCCAAGTTCGACAAGCTGATTGTCGCTGTTGGCCGTCGTCCGTATACCGACAACCTGTTGTCTGAAGATTCTGGTGTCCAGATGGATGAGCGCGGTTTCATTTTTGTCGATGACAACTGCAAGACCGAAGCTCCGGGCGTTTGGGCTGTTGGTGATGTGGTTCGTGGCCCGATGCTTGCGCATAAGGCGTCTGAAGAAGGCGTGATGGTTGCCGAGCGGATCGCTGGCCATAAGCCCCAGGTCAATTATGACTGTATTCCCAACGTGGTTTATACCTTCCCGGAAATTGCCTGGGTTGGTAAGTCAGAGGAGCAGCTCAAGTCCGAAGGCGAAGCCTACAAAGTGGGTACCTTCCCGTTCGCGGCCAACGGTCGTGCCATGGCGGCAAACTCTGCCACCGGTATGGTGAAAATCATTGCTGACGAGAAGACCGATCGCATTCTCGGGTTCCACGTGGTGGGACCGCAGGCTTCCGAAATCGTTGCCCAGGGCGTGATTGCAATGGAGTTCGGCTCCAGTGCAGAAGATCTGGCCCTGACCTGTTTCGCGCACCCGACTCTGTCTGAGTCTGTGCACGAGGCAGCATTGGCTGTAGACGGTGGTGCAATTCACATCGCCAACCGTCGCAAAAAGAAGTAACGCAGATCAGGAAACAGGGGCGCCAATGACGGCGCCCCGCTGCTATAAAAACGGCTGGTTTCCGGTTGCGTTTGTGGTGTGCTGAGGTGATCCCCGGCACACCGAACCGAATTCGCTCCGCGCGGGTTCAATTTCCGTATGTGGTTATCCTCCATCAGAAAGCGGGACATTAACTATGAATTTGCATGAATATCAGGGCAAGCAGCTGTTCGCTGAATATGGCCTGCCAGTATCCAAGGGCATTGCCTGCGATACCCCCAAAGACGCAGTGGCTGCTGCAGACGAAATCGGCGGCGACGCCTGGGTTGTAAAGGCTCAGGTACACGCCGGTGGCCGCGGCAAGGCCGGCGGTGTGAAGCTGGTCAAGAGCAAGGACGAGATCCGTGCCTTCGCCGAAAACTGGCTCGGCAAGAATCTGGTGACCTATCAGACCGACGAAAACGGCCAGCCGGTGAGCAAGATTCTTGTTGAGTCCCTTACCGATATCGACCAGGAGCTATACCTGGGCGCGGTTGTTGACCGTGGCACCCGTCGTATCGTGTTCATGGCCTCCACCGAGGGTGGTGTAGAGATCGAGAAGGTGGCTGAAGAGACCCCGGAAAAGATCCTCAAGGCCGAAGTTGATCCACTGGTCGGCGCACAGCCGTACCAGGGCCGCGAGCTGGCATTCAAGCTGGGTCTGGAAGGCAAGCAGATTGGTCAGTTCACCAAGATTTTCCTGGGCCTGGCAAAACTGTTCGAGGAGTGCGACCTGGCACTGGTTGAGATCAACCCGCTGGTAATCACCCCAGCCGGCGACCTGCATTGCCTGGACGCCAAGATTGGTGTTGACGGCAACGCGCTTTACCGCCAGAAGAAGATCCACGAAATGCACGACCCCTCCCAGGAAGATTCACGGGAAGCGGAAGCGGCCAAGTGGGAACTCAACTACGTAGCGCTGGATGGCAACATCGGCTGCATGGTTAACGGCGCTGGTCTGGCCATGGGTACCATGGACATCATCAAGCTGTCCGGCGGCCAGCCTGCCAACTTCCTGGACGTTGGCGGCGGGGCTACCAAAGAGCGTGTTTCCGAAGCGTTCAAGATCATCCTGTCTGACGACAACGTAAAAGCCGTACTGGTAAACATTTTCGGTGGCATTGTCCGCTGTGACATGATTGCCGAGGGCATCATCGGCGCCGTCAAAGATGTTGGCGTCAAGGTTCCTGTGGTGGTGCGTCTGGAAGGTAACAACGCCGAGAAGGGCACGAAAGTACTCGCTGACAGTGGCCTGAACATCATTGCTGCCACCAGTCTGTCCAATGCGGCAGAGCAAGTCGTTAAAGCCGCGGGGGGTAAATAATGAGCATCCTGATTAACAAAGACACCAAGGTTATCTGCCAGGGCTTTACCGGCGCACAGGGTACGTTCCACTCTGAGCAGGCTATTGAGTACGGCACCAAAATGGTTGGTGGCGTCAGCCCCGGCAAGGGCGGCACTGAGCATCTGGGTCTGCCGGTGTTCAACACCGTGCGTGAAGCGGTCGAGAAGACCGGTGCAGAAGCTACCGTTATCTATGTGCCGGCGCCGTTCTGTAAAGACGCCATCATTGAAGCGGCAGACGCTGGCATCCAGCTGATCGTGTGCATCACTGAAGGCATTCCGACCATCGACATGCTTTATGCGAAAGAGTACGTGGATCGCAAGGGCGTACGCATGATCGGGCCGAACTGTCCGGGTGTGATCACACCGGGCGAGAGCAAGATCGGTATCATGCCGGGCCACATCCACAAGCCGGGCAAGGTGGGCATCGTGTCCCGCTCAGGCACCCTGACGTACGAAGCGGTCAAGCAGACCACGGACTTCGGCTACGGCCAGTCTACTTGTGTCGGTATCGGTGGTGACCCCATTCCGGGCTCCAACTTCATCGACATCCTGCAACTGCTGCAGGACGATCCTCAAACCGAGGCCATCGTGATGATTGGTGAGATCGGCGGTACCGCCGAGGAAGAAGCGGCAGCGTTCATCAAGGACAATGTCACCAAGCCGGTGGTTTCTTACATCGCTGGTGTAACTGCGCCTCCGGGCAAGCGTATGGGTCACGCCGGTGCGATTATTTCCGGCGGCAAGGGTACGGCAGATGAGAAGTTTGCTGCCCTTAATGACGCCGGCGTTAAAACCGTGCGTAGCCTGGCCGAAATCGGCAAGGCGCTGAAGGAAGTTACTGGCTGGTAAACCTCCGCCGGTAAAACAAAGCCCCCGGGTCTGTCTTGCGGACTTCCGGGGGTTTTTTGTTTTCAGGCTTCAGTGAGAGGTTTTAAATGGTACCTTAACGCCGGCAGCACATAAGACTATAATGCCCGGTCAGCCTGCAATATGATGGCTGTTTCCTATAAACAGAAGGAGTTCATGCTTTGAGTTCTGTCGATTCCCAGCAACGGATTTTGTCCGGCATGCGTCCCACCGGCAAGTTGCACCTTGGCCATTATCACGGTGTTCTGAAGAACTGGGTAAAACTCCAGCATGAATTCGAGTGCTTTTTCTTCGTCGCGGACTGGCACGCGCTGACCACCAATTACGATGACCCCAGTGGTATTGAGGAAAGCGTTTGGGACATGGTGATTGACTGGCTGGCCTCGGGGGTCAACCCCGGGTCGTCCACGCTGTTTATCCAGTCCAAAGTGCCGGAGCATGCCGAACTGCACCTGCTGTTGTCGATGATCACCCCTCTGGGCTGGCTTGAACGCATCCCCACCTACAAGGACCAGCAGGAAAAGCTGCGTGAGAAGGACCTGGCTACCTACGGGTTCCTTGGGTACCCGTTGCTGCAAAGCGCTGACATCCTCATGTACCGTGCAGGGCGGGTGCCTGTAGGTGCGGACCAGGTATCCCACGTGGAGATCACGCGTGAAATTGCGCGTCGTTTTAACCATATCTATGGCCGTGAACCCGGATTCGAGGAGCAGGCCGAGGGTGCCATCGTCAAGATGGGCAAGAAGAACGCCAAGCTCTATCGCACCCTGAAGAAGCGCTACCAGGAAGAGGGTGACATGGAAGCGCTGGAGACGGCCAGGGCCTTGCTGAAGGAGCAGCAGAACATCTCCCTGGGGGACCGCGAGCGGCTTTATGGCTACATTGAAGGGGGCGGCAAGGTCATCCTGCCCGAGCCCCAGCCGCTGCTGACACCGGAATCGAAAATGCCCGGGCTGGACGGGCAGAAAATGTCCAAGTCCTACAATAACTATATTGGCCTGCGGGAAGACCCGGACAGCGTGGCCCAAAAGGTTCGTACCATGCAAACCGACCCGCAGCGCGTGCGTCGTACCGATCCGGGCGAACCGGAAAAGTGCCCCGTATGGGGGCTGCACAAGGTGTATTCCGATGCAGACACCCAGGAATGGGTGCAAGCCGGATGCCGCAGTGCGGGTATTGGCTGCCTGGAGTGCAAGAAACCCCTGATTGACTCGATTATCGAGGAACAGCGCCCGCTGCATGAGCGTGCCCGGGAGTACGAGAGCAATCCGGACCTGGTTCGCGCCATTATCGAGGAAGGCTGCGAGCATGCCCGGGACGCCGCGCGGGATACACTCGAGGAGGTCCGGGCGGCGATGGGGCTGAGCTACCGCTGAACACCGGTGATGACGCAGATGGAGACTCCATGACAGACGATACCGGAGGCAAGGCAGTGGCGGAAGAGACGGCAGACGTCTCTGTTCCGGCTGCTGAGCAGGCGCCGCTGGCACGGGTTTCCGGTAAACCGGTGGTCGACCTTCCCCGTGATCTCTATATACCGCCTGATGCCCTTGCGGTGTTTCTGGAAGCCTTTGAAGGCCCGCTGGATCTGTTGCTGTACCTTATCCGACGCCAGAACATGGACATTCTGGACATCGATGTCAGCGAAATTACCAAGCAGTACATGGATTACATCGGCGCCGTGGAAGCCATGCGGTTTGAACTGGCTGCGGAATACCTGGTCATGGCTGCGACACTGGCCGAGATCAAATCCCGGATGCTGCTCCCGCGCCAGGAAACGGAGGATGAGGAAGAGATTGATCCCCGGGCCGAGTTGATCCGCCGCTTGCAGCAGTACGAGCGCTTCAAGCAGGCAGCGGAGGACATTGATGAGTTGCCACGGCTGGAACGGGATAATTTTACGGGCTCAGCTGCATTGCCCAAGATGCCTTCCAGTCAGCCACATCCGGATGTGGACCTGCGAGAAATCCTTCTGGCGCTCCAGGGTGTGCTGAAACGGGCCGATCTGTTTACCAGTCACCATGTTGAAAAAGAGAGGCTCTCCACCCGCGAGCGCATGTCGGCCATACTTTCAGTGTTGCGGGACGACCAGTTCGTGACCTTTGAGAGTCTGTTTACGCCGGAAGAGGGGCGCCTGGGTGTGGTGGTCAGCTTCCTGGCAACGCTTGAGCTGGTCAAGGAGCAGCTGATAGAAGTGGTGCAGGCCGAGGTCCTCGGCCCGATTCATGTCAGGGCCAGAGCATCCCGCTGACAATCCGGCATCGCGCAACCCGATACCTGGTAGTGGAACCATGAACGAAGAAAACCTCAAAAAAATTCAGGCGATTACCGAGGCGGCTCTGCTTGCCGCAGGCAAGCCGTTGTCGGTGGATCAGTTGCGGGACCTGTTCGAGGAAGCCGAGCGCCCGGCCCGTCAGATCATGGAACATGTGCTGGTGTTGTTGGAGCAATCCTGCCAGGGCCGGGGATTTGAACTGAAAAAAGTGGCCAGTGGGTATCGGCTGCAGGTGCGGGAAGAGTATGCACCCTGGGTTGGGCGGTTGTTCGAGGAGAAGCCCCAGCGTTACTCCCGTGCATTGCTCGAAACCCTGGCGCTGGTGGCCTATCGCCAGCCTATTACCCGGGGCGAAATCGAGGATATCCGCGGTGTAACGGTCAGCAGCAACATCGTTCGCACATTGCTTGAGCGTGAATGGGTGCGCGTTGTAGGGCATCGGGATGTGCCTGGCCGGCCGGCCATGTATGCGACCACGAGGCAGTTCCTGGATTATTTCAACCTGGAGGGGCTGGACCAGTTGCCTCCGCTTTCCGACATCCGGGATCTGGAAGAAATCGGACGGGAAATCGAGAAAAACATGCAGGCGGAGATCGAATTTGAATCTCCGGCCAGAGATACTGGTGACGAGGAGGGGGAAATCTCCCCGGAGTCGTCGCCAGGGCAGACACTTCACTGATGCCTTCGGCATCAGCCACTTGTTAAGGACAGATTCATGGCGGCAGATCGCCCCCGTAAGCCGGATAACAGAAAGCCGGATAGCAGAAAGCCGGAAGAGAGCACCGTTTCCGGCCCGGAACGTATTCAGAAGTTGTTGGCGCGAGCTGGCGTTGGGTCACGTCGGGAGGTCGAGGGCTGGATAGAGGCCGGGCGCCTGGTTATCAATGGCAATCCAGTGGAACCGGGGCAGAAAGCCTCCGTCAGTGATCGCATTGAACTGGACGGCAAACGCCTTGATATTGCGGCCGGTGCGGAAGTGCTCCGGCGTGTACTGATATACAACAAGCCGGAAGGCGAGGTGACTACACGCCGCGACCCGGAAGGCCGCCCGACTGTTTTCGACAGCCTTCCCCGGCTCCGCGATCATCGCTGGATTGCCATTGGCCGGCTGGATATCAATACCACAGGCCTGGTGCTTTTCACCACTGACGGCGAACTCGCCAACCGGTTGATGCACCCGTCCCGGCAGATCGACCGTGAATACGCCGTCCGAGTCTTTGGGGAGGTGGATGAAGCCATGATCAAACGGCTGTCGGAAGGCGTGTTGCTGGACGATGGTATGGCGAAATTCTCCGACATCTCACAAGCCGGTGGCAAGGGGATCAATCAGTGGTTCCATGTCACACTGCTTGAAGGTCGTAACCGGGAGGTGCGGCGGCTGTGGGAATCCCAGGGGGTTCGTGTCAGCCGCCTCAAGCGGGTGCGTTACGGGCCGATTTTCCTGCCTAGCCGACTCACCGTCGGCAAGTGGGAAGAGCTGGATCAGAAAGCCGTAGATTCGCTCAGCAAATCCGTGGACCTGAAACCTGTGGAGATTCCGGCGAAAACGCCCTCCGAGCAGAAGGTTCATGATCGCCAGCGCCGGAAACAGCCGAGCTCAGCGCCCCGCAAATCCGGCAACCCCCGATGGCAGGTTGACGGCTCGGGCGCCGAGCAGAAGCCGCCACGCAAACCGGCGCGAAAGTCGCCGAAGCGATAATCAGTTTCCGATAGCGGCGAAAACCCTGGTGCAGTTACGCCCTTGGTCTTTCGCCCGGTACAGGGCCTCATCAGCGCGGGCCAGCCAGTGATCGGCGCTTTCATCAGGAAGGCGCTGGGCGACTCCGCAACTGGTGGTCACCGATACGTCGGTGTCTCCGCAGTTCACCGAAATTGTTCCAATATACTCACGAATCCGGTCTGCCACGGCCCGGGCATGGCTTTCATCCGTGTGGGGCAGGAGAATGGCAAACTCTTCGCCCCCGAAGCGGTAGACACTGTCTGAGTTCCGTACGGCCTTTTCCAGCTCCACGGCTGCAAGCTTCAGGATGTGATCCCCAACCACATGACCGTGTTGATCGTTAACCTCTTTGAAATGGTCCAGGTCGCACAGAATCAGTGAATAATCATCGCCATGGCGATCGCCAAGCGAGCACGCACGTGCCAGCGCTTCGTCCATTGCCCGCTTGTTGGGTACCCCGGTGAGGGAGTCTGTCAGCGCTGCCTGTTCGATGGCGATGAACTGGCAGGCATTCCGGATCGGGCAGATGGCCGCTGCCAGCATCAGCTCAATACCTTCCATTTCCTGCTCCGCGAACTTCTGGCGCCGGCTGAACGACAGGGTGCCGTAAAAACTGCCCTCCAGGTTCAGCCGATAATCACAACGGTGAGGCCCGCCCATGCCGGTTGCATACACAAATTCCCGTGCTGCTATCTGATGACGATAGTTCATGCAGTCAACAGCCACGACAGAACTGATTTCTTCCGCCAGGATGGCAAGCTGGATTTCCAGATTCAACGTTGTTGAAAGCCTGCGGGTCAGGCGGGTGAGAACGTCCGGGGATTCACTCCATTCCCGATGGGCCTGTTTGAGCGCTGCCAACTTCTGGGGTTGAGGTCCGGACTTGTTGATCGTTGGGATATGTTTCACTCTGCGCGGCCTGTTAAAGATGTTTTTTGCAACATTAAGCAAATTTGTGGCCATAATAGTAATAAGCATTAAATACAATGATCTACAAGTTACCTATCAAGTCGTTTATAGGTCGGGGAGCGATAAACCTGAACGGTGCGTCAATAAACCGGCAGTGACTTGCCGGTGCGACCGGATCGTTAAAATGTCGGACAAGGGCATTGGGCTTGCCTGCGCCTGTGGTAAACTTCTGCGCTTATTCTTTGCTGCCAGTAGTGAGTGAGCGACGAACTTTATGAGGTTTCAGGCCCCCGAAAGTCTTTCCGAGCAGATAGCCCAGCATATCGGGCAGCGCATTGTTACCGGTGATCTCAAGCCTGGCGAACGCATCCAGGAACTCAAGGTGGCCGGGGAGCTCAATGTCAGCCGTGGTTCCGTGCGGGAATCCCTGCTGATCCTCCAGCGTCGTCATCTGGTCGAGATCTTTCCGCGCCGGGGCGCCGTTGTCTCCCGACTGACACCGGAACTGGTGAACAGTCTCTATGATATCTATATCGATCTGTTATGCATGTTGGGCCGCAAGGTACTCGAGCGCTGGTCCGGTGAGCAGTTGTCCGGTGTCATGGGGCAGGTCCGTGAGCTGCAGGCGGTCATTGATGCACTCAACTCCTCGGGCGGCGACGCTGCTGAGCAGGTGATTGATGCGGGGTTCGGGGTGATGCGTTACGCGTACGGCCTGGTGGAAAACCCATTCCTGGAAGAGACGCTGGAAAACTTCCGGCCCGCCATCAGCCGCACCTATTTCGTCGCCCTGGAAAACTTCCGGGATGAACTGGAACAGACCGGGCGCTTTTTCCGTCAGCTTGCGGACGCTGCTGTCCGTGGGGACTCCCCCGGCCTCGAACAGGCCATCTGCGAGTTTGGTGAACATCAACGCCAACAGGTTTTGAGCATTCTCAGGGAAGAGGTGAGCGCCTGATATGCGCCTGAAATCCATCAAACTGTCCGGTTTCAAGTCTTTCGTCGATCCGACCACGGTGCCATTTCCGTCAAACATGACAGCAGTTGTGGGCCCCAACGGCTGTGGCAAATCCAACATTATTGATGCCGTGCGCTGGGTTATGGGGGAAAGCTCTGCCAAGTACCTCCGCGGCGAGTCAATGTCGGACGTTATTTTCAACGGCTCCAGTGCCCGCAAGCCTGTTGGCCAGGCGTCCATTGAACTGGTATTCGACAACAGCGATGGTTCGGCACCCGGCGAATTCGTTCGTTTCAACGAAATCTCCGTCCGCCGCCGTGTTTCCCGTGAGGGCCAGTCGGAATACTTCCTCAACGGTTCAAAGTGCCGGCGCCGCGACATCACGGATCTGTTTCTGGGTACCGGCCTGGGCCCTCGTAGTTACGCGATTATTGAGCAGGGCATGATTTCCAGGCTGATTGAAGCCAAGCCGGAAGAGCTGCGGGTGTACATCGAAGAGGCAGCCGGGATCTCCAAGTACAAGGAACGGCGCAAGGAAACTGAAAGTCGCATACGTCGCACCCAGGAGAACCTCGAGCGCCTGACGGACCTGCGGGAAGAACTGGGCCGTCAGTTGCAGCATCTTGAGCGACAGGCCCAGGCGGCGGAAAAGTACAAGGCTTACAAGCAGGAAGAACGGCAGAAAAAAGCCGAACTGACGGTACTGCGCTGGCAGACCCTGGACACGGACCTGCAAACCTGGCGCTCCCGTATCCGCGATACTGAACTGGAGCTGGAAAAGCAGCTGTCGGAGCGTGTCAGCCTGGAAACCTCACTGGAGTCCCTGCGGGGAAACCATCAGGAGCGGAACGAGCATTTCAACAGGGCACAGGCCCGCTATTATGAAGCTGGCGCCGATATAGCCCGCATCGAACAGAGCCTCGAACACCAGCGTGAACGCAGTCGTCAGACTGCCGCGGAGCTGGACCAGGCCATGGCGAACCAGCGCGAACTGGCCCGGGAGCTGGAGCAGGACCAGGTCAAGCTGTCCGGTATCCAGGAAGAGCTGGACATGTTGGAGCCGGAACAGGAAGCACTGGCGCTGAAATCCGAGGAATCCGGCGAAAAACTTCAGGGTGCGGAAGATGCCATGAGCGAGTGGCAGCACACCTGGGAGGACTTCAGCGCCCGTTCCGCGGATGCCCGCAGACAAGCGGAACTGGCCCAGTCCCGTATTCGTTCCCTTGAGAACGCCATTGAACAACTCCGTACCCGCCAGCAACGCCTCAAAGACGAGCAGGAACTGCTCGATGGCCAACTTGACCGCGCAGAACTGGACGACATGCTGGAGCAGCAGGAAACCCTGGAACTTCAGAGGGAAGACGCGTCAGAGCGAATCAACAGTGTCCAGGACGAACTTCAGGAAGCGCGCCACCAACAACGGGATGCCGAACAGGCGGCGACGGATGCCCGCCAGCAGGTTCAGAGCCTTAGAGCCTCACTTGAATCCCAGCAGGGACTGCTTGATGAACAGATGGGTGGCCAGGACGATACACTGCAGGCGTGGTTGAATGACCGCGGCCTGAGCAACAGCCCGCGCCTGGCAAAGCAGTTGCAGATTGAGGATGGCTGGGAATTTGCGGTAGAGCAGGTAATTGGCCGGTTCACCCAGGGCCTCAGTGTTCCGGGCCTGGGGTCGGTGCAGTCGGAGATGGCGGCCGCCCCACGCGGATTGGCACTGGTCAGCAGTGACCCTGGCGGAGCCGTTGATTCTGATGGACTGGCCGGGAAGGTAACGGGTGCCGGTGGTATGGCCTCCCTGCTTGCGCTGGTGGACACGGCAGAGTCCATGGAAGAAGCCCTGGGCCGTCAAGGTACGCTGGCGCAGGGTAAAAGCGTTATCACACGTGAGGGGGCCTGGCTTTCGGCTGACTGGATACTGATGCCGGATTCCGATGCTGCCCAGGTCGGCGTGATCGAGCGCCAGAAAAAGGTCACCAAACTGGCACAAGAACTGGAGCAGGCTGAAGCCTCCCTGGAAACCGCTACGGATACCCTGGATCGCCTGCTCGAACGATCCGAGCGAGCGGAAGCCGCCAGAGATGAAGCCCAGGCGCGGCTGGCGGATGCTGACCGGGAACTGGCAACACTGTCGTCGAAGATCAGCGGCCTGAAAGCGCGAGCGGAACAGATTGACGCCCGGTTGCAGCGCATCGGTGATGACCAGGCAGATGTTGCCATGAATCTCGAAGAGCAGCAGGAGCAGCTGCAGGAAACCCGGGAAGAGTGGCAGCAGGCCCTTGCCTCCACGGAAGACAGCGATGAAGAGAAGGAGCGGCTGCTCGAGCGTCGGGACCTGCTGCGTGAAAACCTGGACCGGCTGCGCCAGGAGGCCCGGCATGACCGTGACCACGCCCATCAGCTCCAGCTCCAGCTGCAGTCCCTGAACAGTCAGCGGGAGGGCCTTCGCCAGACCATCGACCGCATGCAACTGCAGAAAGAGCGAATTGACGAGCGCCTGGATATCCTTCGTGAAAGCCGCGAAAGCGCGGAGGAGCCCATCGAGGATCTGCAGATGCAGCTGGAAGGTTTGTTGGACCGCCGGCTTGCCGAGGAAGAAAAGCTGGGAGCGGCCCGGGACGCCCTGGAAGAAATCGATCAGGAAGTGCGCGAAAAAGAGCAGGGCCGCAGCCGTATAGAGCATACGATTCAGGACGTCAGGGCCAGCCTGGAAAAGCTGAAAATGGAATCCCAGGCCCTGGAAATTCGTGCCGGGAACCATCTTGAACAACTGGAGGAGCTGGATGTCCGTCTGCAGGAAGTCCTGTCGACACTGCCTGAGGATGCCAGCGAAAAGGTATGGGCGGAGGAACTCGAAAAACTTGGCTCGCGGATTCAGCGCCTGGGGGCCATTAACCTGGCCGCCATCGAGGAGTACCAGGTACAGAGTGAGCGCAAGACCTACCTGGATAGCCAGCATGAAGACCTGATGGAGGCTCTGGAGACCCTCGACACCGCAATCCGCAAGATTGACCGGGAAACACGCCAGCGCTTCAAGGAAACCTTTGATCAGGTGAATGGCGGCTTGCAGGCGCTGTTCCCGAAAGTATTCGGCGGCGGTAATGCTTACCTGGAGTTGACCGGTGAAGATCTTCTGGAAACGGGTGTGGCCATCATGGCCCGCCCACCGGGCAAGAAAAACAGTACCATTCACTTGTTGTCAGGCGGGGAAAAAGCACTGACCGCCATTGCGCTGGTGTTCTCGATTTTTCAGCTCAATCCGGCCCCTTTCTGTATGCTGGATGAGGTGGATGCGCCTCTGGACGATGCTAACGTGGGCCGATATGCCAACCTGGTGAAGGAAATGTCGAAACAGGTCCAGTTCATATACATTACCCATAACAAGATCGCCATGGAAATGGCCGACCAGTTGATGGGTGTTACCATGCATGAGCAGGGTTGTTCACGGCTGGTATCGGTTGACGTGGACGAAGCAACCGCGCTGGCGGAGGCCTGACATCGTCCCCGCCGCTCAATGTTCGTGCAAAGATGACAAAAATGCCATCTGGCCTGTGTTTACGTTGTATTCATTACAGGCTTTTCTTAGAGTAGCAACGATATCTGATCTGCAAACAGGACAGCACCATTATGTCTCTTAGGGAATGGTTAATTGCCATCGGTATCCTGGTTATTCTGGGTATTGTTATTGATGGTTTGCGGCGTATGAGGCGCGCCCGCAAGGAATCGATCGCGATTTCCTCTGGTATGGGGGCGGATGACCTTGACGATTCCCCGCTTGAAAAAGACTACAACCCCGAGCTTCCCAACGGAGGGGCCCGCACCATTTCCCGCGATACCCTGGAAGAACGCGGTTATGTGAAGCCCGAAAAAAGCCGTTTTGCAAAGCCGCCGCAGAAGCCTACCCGACCGGTTGTTACCAGCACCCGGGAAGAAATGCCGGATGACACAGCGCCGTACGAAGCACCGGAAGAATTTGCCGCCAGTGAAGACGACCACAGCGGGTTTCACTCCGATACTGGTTGGGGGGCAGTTGACGATGAATCAGAAATGCCTGCGCCCGATGACGAAATTGTGGGACAGGCCCGGGTCGTAGAAAGCCGGAAAGCCGAAGAGCCCCGGCCAGCAAGCAAAGACGCCCACGACGACTCCGTACCTCCCACGGTGACCACTGAGGTGGAGGAGGATACCGCTCGCCGGGAGCAGGCTGCTCGCGCTTCCGGACAACCACTGGCTGGTGCAAACCGCCCCGAAGCCCGTGAAGTGGTGGTTATCAATGTGTTGGCAAAGACAGATCAGAACTTTACCGGCCCTCGCCTGAAAGCGCTCTTTGAAGCCTGTGGCCTTGAACATGGCGACATGGACATCTATCACCGTCACGAACAGTCCGATACCACCAGTCCCGTCCAGTTCAGCGTTGCCAGTGCCGTGGAGCCGGGCACCTTCAAACCGGAAGATATGCCAGAGCTTTCCACGCCCGGCATCAGCTTTTTCATGAGCATGCCCGGGCCGACCAATTGCATGCAGGCTTTTGAGTTCATGCTGGAGACAGCGCAGTGTGTGGTGCGCAATCTGGGGGGCGAACTGAAAGATGAACGGCGCAGCGTGATGACACCCCAAACCATCGAACACTGCCGCCAGCGCATCCGTGAATTTGAACGTAAGCAACGATCCCCTCGAAAATGACCAAAGCCACCCCCGACGTGATCAGCCGGGCAGAAGAACTCCGGGACATCATCACTGAGCACAATTATCAGTATTACGTGCTGGATGATCCCCGGGTGCCAGATGCAGAATACGATCGCCTGTTCCGCGAACTCCAGGATCTGGAAGCCCAGCACCCCGATCTCGTGACTCCGGATTCCCCGACACGCCGGGTAGGGGCACAGGGGGAAACCACTTTTGAAGAAGTGGCACACCGGATTCCGATGCTGTCCCTGGATAATGCGTTCAGCGAAGAGGAACTGCAGGATTTCGACCGTCGGGTAAAAGACCGCCTGAAAACCGCCGAGGACGTCGAGTACGTCTGTGAGCCCAAGCTTGATGGGCTTGCAGTCAGTCTGCACTACGAGGACGGTATTCTTACCCGCGCCGCCACACGGGGCGATGGTTACACCGGTGAAGACATTACCGCAAATATCCGGACTATCCCTTCGGTGCCACTGAGGCTCCGGGGCGATTCGGTTCCTGAGCTTGTGGAGGTGCGGGGAGAGGTCTATATGCCCCTTGAGGGGTTTGAAACCCTCAATAAACGCCTGGCGGACCGGGGTGAAAAAACCTTTGTGAATCCTCGTAATGCCGCAGCAGGCAGCCTGCGTCAGAAGAAGCCCTCCGTTACTGCACGGCGCCCGCTTGAGATGTGTGCCTACAGTGTGGCGCTGGAGGATGAGAGCCGTCTGCCGGCAACACACTGGGAAGGGTTGCAACTGGTAAAAAGCTGGGGCTTCCGGATAAACCCGGAAATGCGCAAGGCCACGGGCGTGGAGGCCTGCCTGGAGGCCTATAACGATCTTATGGACAAGCGGGCAAGCCTCCCCTACGAGATTGACGGTATCGTCTTCAAGGTTAACAGCCTTGCGCTGCAAGAGAAGTTGGGTTTTGTGTCCCGGGCGCCGCGCTGGGCCATCGCCCAAAAGTTCCCCGCCCAGGAAGAACTCACTGTCATTGAGGATGTTGAGTTTCAGGTGGGGCGCACCGGTGCCATAACGCCGGTGGCCCGTCTCAAGCCGGTGTTTGTCGGCGGCGTCACGGTCAGTAACGCCACTCTCCACAATATGGATGAAATTCGTCGTCTGGATGCACGCATTGGCGATACCGTTTTCGTTCGCCGGGCCGGCGACGTCATTCCGCAGGTGGTCAAGGTGGTTACCGAGCGTCGGCCGAAAAACGCCCGGGTTGTTGAGCTGCCGGAAAACTGCCCGGTATGTCAGTCCGATATCGTACAAATTGAGGGCGAAGCCGTGGCCCGCTGTTCCGGCGGCCTGTTCTGCCCGGCCCAGCGCAAGGAGGCTATTCGCCATTACGCGTCCCGCAAGGCTCTGGATATTGAGGGCCTGGGTGACAAGTGGATCGACATTCTGGTGGACCGGGAACTGGTGAGCACCGTTGCTGACCTCTATCGCCTGAAGAAATCCGACCTGACCGGCCTTGACCGGATGGGGGAGAAATCGGCGGGCAACCTGATCAGTGCGATCGATCGATCCCGGCATCCGGTGTTGTGGAAGTTTGTTTATGCGCTCGGTATCCGGGAGGTCGGCGAAGCCACCGCCAAAGCGCTGGCCAGCCACTTTGGAACACTTGAGGCCATCAGTGAAGCTGATGAGGATGCCTTGCAGTCTGTTCCTGATGTGGGGCCGATCGTTGCCGGCCACATTCGCAGTTTCTTCGATCAACCCCACAATCAGGAAACCATCCAGGCGCTCAGAGACGCCGGCGTAGAGTGGCAGAGCGAGGAGATAACCGCTGCGGACAAGCCGCTGAAAGGGGAAACCTGGGTGCTTACAGGCAGCCTGTCCGGCATGACCCGTGATGAGGCAAAGGCCAGGCTGGAAGCCCTCGGTGCGAAAGTGGCCGGGAGTGTTTCAAAGAAAACAGCCTGCGTCGTCGCCGGTGAGGCGGCGGGCTCAAAACTCACCAAGGCTGAAAGTCTGGAGGTGCCAATCATGGATGAGCAGGCGTTTACCGACTTTCTTTCAAACCATGGCGTCCAGAGCTGAAACCGCGGCGCCCGCTATGATCACACCGTGATCCGAATCTGAGAACTCGCGCAGATCCCGCCTCCGGGAAATTGATTACCATGAGATTGTTCTGTAACGGTGTGTAAAGCACCCATAAAAACAATGCTCTGAAACGGACTTTTCCATGCGCGCCGATTCGTTACCCCGCTTTTCCCTCCGGGCTGTCTGCCTGGGCCTGCTGTCACTGTTTCTTGTTGCCATCGCCGGTTGTAAAACCGAACAGGATGCGGACGACCCGGTCATTCTTGGTGTACCGCCAGTAGACGCGTACCTGGGTGTGGAGTATGCCTACAATTTTGGCGCCTTCGACAGCGACGACATCCTCGACTATTCCCTGACCAATGCGCCCTCCTGGCTTGCCCTGGAAGATACCAGCAACAAGGCCCGGCAAGGGGTGATCATGCGGGGGGTGCCGGGGCTGACGGGTGGAAGTCGTGGCCGGGACGACCTTGGAACTACCGAGAATATCAATCTTGTTGCCAACGACGGCAGTGCCTCGGGGTCACAGTCGTTTGAATTAGAAGTTCAGGAAAATGTGCTCAGCCTGGCGATGGAAGATTTTACCGAAGGTGAGGCAACGGAAGTTCCCGAGGAAAGGGATAACCGCTGCGAAGCGCCGGAACTGGATGAGATCGGCCGCCATACCTATGAGGCGGATACCTACGGCGACGATGGCTCGGTAACCGGAACGGAAACGCGAACCAGGGATACCTATCCGGTACTGGTGCGTGTTCTGCTGGATCAACCCTCGGTTACTCGCGTGGCGGTGGCTTTCGAGCTGGATAGCAGCTTCAACCCCCAGCGTTGCGACGACGGCTTCGAGGCGCCTCACCAACGCTGCGAGAATGGGGCGGCGAATGATAACGAAGCCATTATCGGCAAGGATATTGTCGGCCTTGGTAGTGGAAGTGAAGCATCACTGCCTGTGCCTTCGTACCTTGAGTACCAGCCCGGGGAGGAAGGGTTTCTCTCCAGGGGCGTGATTACCCTCGAACCGGGCATCACCGAGTGCTACATACGGCTGGAAGTGATTGAAGACAGGGAAGCCGAGCCCCTTGAAACCCTCAACATCAGGCTGACTGAAGTGCGTTCCGGACTGGCCGGGCTGGGGAGTTCCAACTCCGGCGTCAGAGAGCTGCTACGCATCAAAGACAATGAGCCGTCTGTGCGTATTGAAACCGTGGCCCGTGGTACCCGCGATGCTATTAACGTCGGGACGATTCGTGAATATCGCGCGCTGCTCAGTGGCGAACGCGTTGGTACCTACAGTGTAAAACTGGGCGAGGACGATGACTCGGAAGCAGTGCAGGGGGAAGACTTCTTTGTTCAGGTTCGTAACACTGAGGGCGAGTGGGATGACGGAGACATTCTGAAGTTCAGAGAGGGCATCGAAGAAGTCGGCTTCCGTATCAGGGTCCCGGGCTCCTACACCAATGGCCAGCTCGAGAATGACCGATTCATACTGCTTGGCCTCAATGAGCGCTACCAGGCAGGGCGGGAAAACTTTGCGGCGGCTGCTGACGCAGACCCGTTGCGGGTCAATATCAATGAGCTCACCTCGCCGGTTGCTGTTGGTACGGAGAGTGGTTTTGTTCCCACCGACACGGCACTCGGACACAACGGTCGGCTTTTCGTGACCGGTTACCGTGCCGACGACAGTAACCGGCCCTGGATCCGGATCTACAGCCAGAAGGGTGATATGACGGAACAACAGCTGTCCCTTGCCTCGGTCTCGGTGGAAGCCCCGCCGGTGATTGGCTTCGCGGAACGCGAGGTGGAAGAAGGGGGCGAGGATGTCACTCGCTATGAGTTCGCGGTATCGTTCGGCAGTGACCAGACAGCTGAAGGTGATCCCGGCGGTAATGGTATCGATGTTCACACCCTCCTGTATTTCTTCGATACGGCACAGGATCCGGACAGTTATGTGCAGGTTTGGCAAACCGTTAACGGAACCGCTGGTGATGATGTTCCGCGCTGGACAGGGATCGACCCGGACAGCGGCTTTGTGGTCAATGCCGGCGAAACCAGCGGCCAGTGGCCTGGCGAGACCTCCGCGGGAGGGGTGGATAGCTTCCTTCAGCGTATTGATACGAAGAAGGATGGCGACTCATTGACGCCGGAACTGGCCTGGACCAGGCAGGTGGGCTCGTCTGGCCTTGAGTCCGTGGTTGGCGGTAGTGGGGAAACGAGTAGTCCGCTGCTGATAGGAAGCACAGCGGGACAAGTCAGGGGCGAACCGACTAATGGCGGCAAGGATGTTTTATTTTATATTGCCAGCAGCGCAGACAGCACTATCACGGTGAATCAGCGTGGCACTACAGGCAACGAAACACTTTCCGACGGAATCTACGGCACCAATAACGTGTGGCTGCTGGGCAACAGTGACGGTGACTACCGGGTGGACTCGGAAGATGGTGACCGTTCACTTGAACGCGACCAGCTTAACAGTCAGGCAGGATTTCTACTGTCCTACACGGTGGTCGGGGATGTTACCCGTGGCTTTACTTTCAACGATCTGGATGACGCTTCGAGGGAAACGCTAAACGCGGTAGTTACCTACGATGGCGACATTCTGGTCGGCGGAAGCACTAACGGCAACTTCTCTGCCAGTGAGGACAACAACCTGGGTCAGCCAATCCTTGCAAGGATCTCGCTCAATGAAGAAAGCAATGACAGCGATGAGAGCGACGATGAAACGGAGGCCAGCCGTGAGTGGCGAAAGCAGTTCTCCGTCGGGGCGGAAGACGCGGAAATAGTCCGTCTTGCAAACTACCGGAACGATGAAATTGTTGCGCTGGTCAAGGTCTCCGGTGCCACGTCAGACCGCTGGGAAGTACGACTGTATACCGGAGAGGGGCGCTCGCTGCACTGACACAGGGTTGCAGGGCTATACGCTGCCTTCATGGCTGCTGGCGCTGGCATAAAGCCGGAGGTAATCCGTGCTGGTTACTATCCCGCTGGGATGGCCATTTTCGTCGATAACCAGTGCGGCATTGAGCTGGTGGACCAGCATCAGCCTTGCCAACTGATGCGCATCGGTTTCCGGCGAGGCCGTCAAAAATGCCGGTAACTCGATATTCACAAAACCGGACTCCAGGGAGTTGGCGCCGGCCTGGTGCAACCAGGAAAGTAACCATCTCAGGTCCACAAGCCCCGCGACATTGTCCTCGGCGGTAATCACAATGTGGTGTATACCGTTCTCTTCCATGGTATCCAGCGCCTCGGCTACCGAGGCATTGGCTGGCAAGGCAAACAGCGCCGGCGTGCAAATCTGGGAAACCGGCAGATAGGCTCGCCGCTCCTTGGGTTCCCCGGCCGCAGTAGCCCCATATTCCTCAAGCGCCCGGTGACGACCGGACCTGGCGGCCAGTTGAAACTCGGCATCGGTGGTATCGCTGTGGCTGACGTCGATTTTATGGGGTTCTGTCAGTTCTGTGACGTCACCCACACGGCGGCCCCGAAACACCTCGGGAAGGCGTGTACCGACCGGGCGGCCGGGTTCACTGACATGAATGGACATAGTGGTTTGCTCCGGTAATAACAGGGCCTTGTCAGGTTATCGGCCGGATATTGGATTCCTTCAGGCGCCAATAGTTTCCGATTGCACTACTTCCGGCTGGTGGCAGCGCTGGGTTGCCACGCGTCTGGCAAGGGAGGCCGGCAGGCATCGTGGCTGGTTGGTGATGCGGTCGGCCAGGTACTCTGCCAGCAAGGGGGCATAGGTCAGCCCCTTGCTGCCCAACCCGGTAAACAGATCGATGCCCTCAAGAATGCGGCCTGCCTGATCCGTCAGAGGGCCAGCAACTGGCTGGTAATCATGGGTTGTACATCGAAACCCCACTTTGCCCTCAAGCAGGGCTGGGTCGATCTTCTCTACCGCACCTTTGAGCGCAGTGGGGACCATGGAGGTCAGCATTGAGAGGTTCTCACGGTGGCTTTCAGCAGAAAGCGCCGGTGAGTGATCGTGAAGATCGAAACTTGCGCCTGTCAGCGCGATTCCCTTGTGCGCCGGATTGATATAACCCGGCCCGCAAAGAACAACGGACGGGTTGTTAAGTGAGGATGCCGGTATATGGGAAACCTGGCCGCGAATGGTCCGGAAGCGGAATTTGTTGCGCAGCGGTATCAGGTTCGGGCTGAGGTGGCCGCCACAGATGACCACCCGGTCTGCAATCACATCCTGCTCGCCATTGCCGGCGATGTGCCACTTGCCATTACAGGGGGTCAGCCGGTGAACATCGAAGCCGAAGCAGCGATGTATCCGCGGGTGGTTCACCAGTGAGCGGCAAAGCAAGCCGGGCTCCAGCCAGCCACTGCGGGGGAACCAGAAGCCACCCCTTTGAAGCGGGATGCCGGCTAGCCGGGAGGCTTCTGTGGCGTCTACGGCGCGGAGAACGGACGGCGGATAATCATTACGGGCGGCGAACCGCGCCTGTCGATCCGCTTCCACATCACTATAGGCCAGTTGGATCAGGCCGGTTGGGTGCCAGTAGTCGCCGCCAGATTGAGCGTAATAGCGCTGACTGAAAAGCAGTGAGCTGAGACCAAGCTTCGCCTGGTCATTGAACTCCACGCCGAGTTTCACATACAGGGCGCCCTGATAGTTGCCGGATGCGGCAGTGCCAGCATCTGCCGCCTTGTCGATCAGCGTTACTTCCAACCCACGATCCGCCAAGTTGCGAGCTAACAGGCTGCCGGCAACGCCAGCGCCGATAATGGCAATGGAGCGGGACGCCGTGTTGTTGTCAGTTCCGTCCGCCTCCGGTGCCAGAGGAAGCTCTCCGCTCAGCATCTCGAGTTTATGACCGAACCCGGGGGTTTTACGCATGGCAAATCCGGTGTTCGCGAGCAATCTGCGGACTTCGCCAACAGCGGTAAAGGTGGCCATGGTAGTGCCAGGTCGGCTATGGTTTCTCAATGCCGTGATCGCGGCATCGCTCCACATGCCGGGGTTCTTGGCCGGGGCAAAGCCATCCAGGAACCAGGCATCCGCCTGGAAGTCCAGTTCGCGCCATGCATCCAGTACGTCTCCGAAATACAGCGTAAGCCGGACCCGTCCCCCGGCCAGAACCAGGCGATGCGCGCCATGAACGGGGGGCGGATAATGTTCAAGCAGCTGGGCTGAATACTCTTCGAGCTCCGGCCACGAGGACAGGGCCCGGGCAAGATCGGTGCGATCCAGTGGGTAACGCTCGGCGGACACAAAATGAAGGCATGCATTGGCACCAGGGTTGGACGCTTCCCAGGTTTGCCAGGCAGCGAGAAAATTCAGGCCGGTGCCAAACCCTGTTTCGGCAATGACGAACGCGCTGTCAGCCGGAGTCGCGGAAAACCTCTGGCCCAGCCGGTTGTGGCGAATGAAGACATGGCGGGCTTCCTCCAGCCCGTCATCGCGACTGAAATAGACATCGTCAAAACGAGTGGAGCAGGGGACACCGTCCCGCCACTCGATGGTAGCGGTTTCAATAGCTGGGGGGCTGGTCTCCGTTGTCACTGTCTTGGCACCGTCTGATTATTCGGCTGCTACTCTTTGGCGTTGTCGCCCTTTCTCTGGGATACACTTCGGATGACGATGGGCTCCTTCGGTACATCGGCCATGCCGCGAGACCGGCCGGTGGGCTTGCCCGCGATAGCGTCTACCACCCCCATGCCACCACTGACTTTGCCGAATACGGTATAGCCCGGCCCGCGAACACCAGCATCAAGAAAGCTGTTATCGGTCAGGTTGATGAAGAACTGGGAGGTAGCGGAATCGGGGGAACTGGTACGGGCCATGGCAATGGTGCCCCGCAGGTTTTTGGCCGTTGGTTTGGCCTCGTTGCGCACCGGATCGCGGGTCTCCTTGCGGCTGAGGTTTTCGTCAAAGCCGCCACCCTGGATCATGAAGCCCGGAATAACCCGGTGGAAGATCGTTCCCTCGTAGAATCCGTTCTCGACGTAGGTGAGGAAATTATCCACGGTTTGCGGCGCAATGTCCGGGCGCAATGTTATTTCAATCACGCCCTCACTGGTCTCAATAATCACCTGCGGTAATTCGTTCTGGCGCTCCTGGGCCGAGAGTGATGAGAAGATGCCCAACGACAGGGTTACACAGAGAAGGATCTGCATCACATAACGAAACGGTTTAACGGGATTTGGCATTCTATAATGGCTCTCGTTGTTAGCTCCGGAGTAGTTTGCTGCCATACTCTGATGACTGCTGCCTGAGGGCGGATATTAACAGATATCCGGGGTCAGGTCGGCCAGAATCCATAGGGAGTTTATGAGTATCAAGTAACCTTTTACCACGTCAGCGGCGCTGATGTGTCCAGGCCGGGCCGGGTAGTACGGCAGTCACAGTGAATACAGGGAGGCATACCGTGAAAATCCGTCAGGGTTTCGAAGAAAAATCCCGCCTTGGCCGGTTGCTGATCAACCGAGGCTACCTTTCCGAGCGTCAGCTGGAAGAAGGTCTGCGTCTGCAGCATGAAACCGGCCAGCGATTGGGTGAGGTGTTTGTCCAGTCAGGCTGGATTAGCGAGCGGGAGCTCCACCGTGTTCTGAAGCACCAGTCCCGATACCGCAACGCGGCTGCGCTGGTCACCATGGCCGTTCTGCCATTCCAGCCGCTGGTAAGCTTTGCCGCAGGTAATACTACAGGTGACTCCCGGGCATCTGCTGACGCCGGTCAGTTGTATGAGCAGTCCGGATTCGTGCCGATGACTGATGCAGCTCTGGCGGGTGTTTCGGGGCAGGGGGATCAGGCATTGCTGGACCGGGTTGCCAGCGTGTCAGCAATGGCCGGGGTGGGTAACAGTGAGGGCGGTGCCGGAGAGGTCGAGCCCGATGTGATTGAAGGGCTGAAACTGACGGCCAATATTTTTGTGCCGATACTGAATTTTCTGGATTCAGATCTGACCATCACCGGTGTGCACTATCGCGATAACGAACCGCGCTATAAGCTACTGGCGAACGGCGGCCTGCAGATGGCATTTCCAGAGCGGATAGAACAGATTCGCATGGACAATATCCGGGTCAGCGGCACGCAGGGGCCATCCATGGGTAACATTGCAATCGACAACATCCGTTTTCACCCCGATTCGCAGATGACGGTGTACACCCGCTGAGGCGGCGGGTGTACATCAGCGTTCAGAGTCAGGCGCTGGCAAGAATGGTGCTATGGGAAACCGCTTTCTGTTCTCCCTGTGCTCCGTAAAGCTTCTGATGCCCTGCAACACCACGGAAAATGTCCGTCAGGCGGGAAAGGCGTTTCTGGAGGTGGCTGATAACCCGGCCATTGGTGTGGTTCATTTCCTGGCAGCTTCGCAGGCGCCTGTCAGCGTCTTCCCAGAGTTTGAGCAGGTCCGGTAGCCCGGCGCTACGAATGAACCGCGAAGGTTCACCGCTTTCCGGGCGAAACCCCATGGCAACCAACAGGCGGATTTTCCGTTTCGCGCTTTCACGGATCTGTTCCAGCAATCGGTTCTTTTCACCGGTCAGTGATTCAAGCTGGCGGATGTCCGAGCCAGACAGGCAGGCTTTTTCCTGGTTGAGAACGCCCGCCAGTGTTTCCAGCTGACGGATATCCTCGGCAAGAAGTGTTTTCAGTTCATCAATTGCGGCCATGATTTACTCACCCGAAAATGCTTTCATCCATCTCAAGCATTTTCTGGGCCAGTTTCTCCGCATCAATCTTGTAAGAGCCATTTTCCAGCGCAGACCGGATCTGTTCGATGCGATCATCGTCCATTTCCGGGAAATTGCCGAGTTTCTGCTCAAGCTGCTTCAGGTCTTTTGCCTGGCTGCTAAGATTAACATTCTCTCCCCGGGCACTCTGCGCCTGAGTTTTCGCCTGCTCTCCTGCAGAAGGCTGCGGAGTCTGGGCACCGGAGGACTTGTCGGCCGTGGTTTTCTGGGTGTTGACCTGGCCTGGGCCTATTCCATTAAAGTCAACTGACATAACGTTACCTGCTTAGCTGATCGGCCGCATTGGGCGGCTCCACGAGTTTCATACCTGTCTATCGGCATGCCTTTACATTTCTTTAGCAAATTTTTACACGGTAGAGATTACAAGTCTGTCATCTGATTTGTCGGCGGCAAAAACCTGCCGGCCGTGGCCAGAAAATGCCGTGGCAACGGCACTACATGGGAATCTCCACGCGGCCCGGTGCTGTGACACGGGCGCGGACTGTGCGGGATGACGACAAATTCTCCACCAGAACCTGTTCGCCGATTGCGCCACTGGCCAGAGCTTTTCCACGGGAGTTTACCGAAAAGTTTCCGCTGCGTGCGCTGATAATAACATGATCTCCCCGTTCGATTGCCGCCGGGGCCAGCAGCAGATCCGGGGTGAATACGGTTCCGGTGTTGACTCCGCGCCGCATTTCCATCCCGACCAGTTGATCCTCGCTGGTGATGGCACCTCTCCTGATGGCGTTCACCACGACTGTGTCGGTGCGTAGCGCGCTCTGTGTCAGGCGTTCCCCCCTGCCGAGAGGGCGGGCCGCAACTATGGCATCACCGGTAATGCTAACTGAGACCGGCAGGAACATACGCCAGGGCCGCGAACCTTCGCAGGAAACCAGTAGTGAGGGCTGGGTGGTCTTCCAGGGGTCACCACTGAAAGACACCTCTATCGAGTTGTCGCAGGTGGCCAGGGACAGGCGGGCGTCGAGGCTGCCGCTGTCATATTCAACGTCAAAACCCTCACCTGCCTGTTCTTTGGCAAACGCACCGAGGAACCTCTCCGCAGCCATTGTTATCTGGTCCGCGGTCGTGTCAGCCCCCATGGCAGTGCCTGTCATGGTAGACATTAGCAGTGCGGTAACGAAAATGGTGATGCGCATACGCCGCAGTTTGTCCTATGCTGTGAATAGTCGGGCAAGGCCCCGTAATTCGGGAAATTCCTAATGATTTCCAGATCCGGCCGTTAAGCCCATTCAAAGAGTCAATAAACCGGCACATTTTCAGTGTCGGCTGGCGCCTGACAGTGTTAAAGCAATATGCGTGCCTTACAGTAAATGTGCGCGCCAGTGGCAGGTTGGTCCGAGCAGGAGAAGAAACATGGCAGGGGTGTTGGACAGCGTTAATCAGCGTACGCAGCTGGTGGGACAAAACCGCCTGGAGCTTCTGCTATTCCGGCTTCGTGGCCAGCAGATGTATGGCATCAATGTGTTCAAGGTCAAGGAAGTGCTTCAGTGCCCAAAGCTGTCTTCCCTGCCGAACAGCCGGCCCATGGTGTGTGGGGTAGCGCACATCCGGGGCGAGACGATTCCGATCATTGATCTTGCGATGTCGATACGGCTCCCGGCCATTCCCCGGGAAGAGTTGGCAAACTGCTTTGTGATTATTACCGAGTACAACCGCAAGACCCAGGGGTTCCTGGTTGGGGGTGTCGATCGCATCGTGAACATGAACTGGGAGGACATACTGCCGCCACCCAAAGGGGCCGGGAAGGACGGTTACCTTACGGCGGTAACCCGTATTGATGAGAGAATTGTCGAGATCATCGATGTGGAGAAAATTCTTTCCGAGGTTTCACCGCTGGAACAGGATGTGGGCGAGGAGATACGCACCAGGAGCGCAGAGCGGGCGCCGGGCCACCTGCCGGTACTGGTAGTCGATGATTCGTCCGTTGCCAGGCGCCAGATTGAACGCTGCCTAACGGCCATTGGCATGGAAGTGGTTACCAAAAATGATGGCAAGCAGGCGTACGACTACCTGAAGGAAATCACAGCGGACGGTTCCCGTGCGGTTGATCACCTGTCATTGATTATCTCCGATGTCGAAATGCCGGAAATGGATGGGTACACTCTGGTTACCAGATGCAAGAATGAGCCTGCGATCAGGGATGTCTATATCATGCTGCATACCTCTCTCAGTGGCGTATTCAACAAGGCTATGGTGCAGAAAGTAGGTGCGGACGATTTCATGGCCAAGTTCAGCCCGGATGAGTTGGCTGAAAGGGTCATGGAAATAATCGACCGAGAGCAGTGAAGTTGCTGTCGCTTCCGACTCACCCAATATTGAGATCCGATGAAAGCTGAAATAACGCCACAGGAATACGAGGCCTTCAAAACGTTCCTGCAGGATGCGTGTGGCATTTTGCTAGGGGAGAACAAGCAGTACCTGGTCAAAAGTCGCCTCCGCAGAATCATGGAAGAGAACAAGCTCCATACCCTGGGCGACCTTCTGGAGCGGGTGAAGCGTTCCGGTCGCAGCAGCCTGAAAGAGGTGGTTATTGATGCAATGACCACCAACGAAACCCTGTGGTTCCGTGACAACCACCCGTTTCGGATCCTCCAGGATAAACTGCTGCCTGAATTCGGTGACCGGACGGGCACCCAGTCCCTGCGTATCTGGTCTGCGGCCTGTTCCACCGGCCAGGAACCCTATTCTGTGGGCATGATCATTGAAGAATTCCGGCGACAGCGGCCGGGCAAGCTCCGGGACGTGAAGATCACAGCCACGGACATCTCCAAAAGTGTGCTGGAAGTGGCGCGCCGAGGCGAGTACGAGATGATTGCCATTGGCCGTGGCCTCTCGCCCGAGCGCCAGAAACAGTTTTTTACACCTGCAATGAACGGCAGCTGGCAGATCAGGCCGCAGATCAAGAGTATGGTCGAGTTCCGTGAACTGAATCTGCTTGAACGCTACATGCTGGGCAAGTTCGATATTGTGATGTGCCGGAATGTGCTGATCTACTTTTCGGCGGAGCTGAAAAAGGACATCCTCACCCGTATCCATGCCACCCTCAATCCTGGCGGCTACCTGATACTGGGAGCGTCGGAATCGCTGAACGGGTTGCCTCATCTATACGAAATGGTGCAGTGCCACCCGGGGATCATTTACAGGAAGAAATAGGTCCGTCCTATGCCCCTCAATGTATGGATACTGGTTGCCGCCCAGGCGCTTGCCATGTGCACAGCGCCTTTCATTGTTTTTATCGGAAGCATCCACGGCCGTTTACTGGCCCCGTCGCCCGAACTGGCCACTCTGCCTGTCGGGCTTGTGGTTGTGGGCACGGTGCTGGCGATCAAACCTGCTACCTGGCTTATGGAGCGCATCGGGCGCAAGCCTGTGATGTTGATGGGGACGCTGGCCGGAACCTTTGCCGGTAGCCTGGGGGCACTGGCCGCCTGGACGGCGAGTTTTCCATTGTTGTGCGCGGCCGCCATGGTTGGTGGAACAGGGCTGGCGGTGGTGCACCAGTATCGTTTTGCGGCTATGGAGTCGGTGTCTCCCGACATGGCCGGGACAGCGGCCGCCAGAGTGTTACTGGGGGGATTGGGGGCCGCATGGCTGGGGCCGGAAATTGCTTTGGCCGGCGGTGGTGCCCAGGCGCAATTTCCCTTCATGGGAGGATGGCTCGCCCTGGCTGCGGTGCAGTTGTTTGCCATGATGGTGCTGGTGGTCGGGTATCGCGCCAGTGGCGAACAGGTGCGAGAAGTTGCCGCGGGCGGCGGCCGCGCAATGGCCACCATCCTGAGGCAGCCGGTGATCTGGGCCGCAATCAGTGCTGCTGCCATCGGTTACGCGATCATGAGCTTTATCATGACCGCAACCCCTCTGAGCATGACGGAAGTGGCCGATCATCCTCTCGAAGACGCCAAATGGGTTATCCAGATGCATATCATGGCCATGTATCTGCCGTCGCTGGTCAGCGGCTGGCTGATCCGGGTGGTGGGCATTCCCCGAATGATGGGGCTGGGATTACTGGCGTATCTTGGATGTGTGTTGCTGGCCTTCAGCGGTATTACTTTCCATCATTACCTGTCTGCCCTGGTACTGCTGGGTATTGGCTGGAATTTCCTGTTTGTGGGGGGTACAACGTTGCTGCCGCAAGGGTATCGGGATGAAGAACGCTTCCGGGTTCAGGGGCTGAATGACTTGATAGTGTTCGGATCACAGGCAACGGCTGCAATGAGTGCCGGCGCAGTACTGGCGGCGTTTCAGTGGACCGGACTGTTGCTGATTGCGGTGCCGTTCCTCATCCTCCATGGTGTATTGATGGCGGTCTGGCTTATGGGCCGCCCGGCAGCGAAGGAACTGGTGGAGTAGCAGGAGAGAGTCGAAGGACAGCGAGGCAGGGCAGAGTGGAGGGCAGGATAGGCGGCCACCAGCGCCCAGACAGAGCGCCGGTGGCCGTTTGCACTTAAGCCAGGTTGTAGATGAACACGATAGCCACGGCGATCGGTGTGAAATACCGCAGCACGCGATACCAGGCAGTGAATACCGCCGGTGACATCGACAGTTCCTCTTCCAGGACCTTGCGGGACAGGAACCAGCCGACAAATACCGCTACCAGGAGTCCTCCAAGCGGAAGCAGAATGTTGGCGGTGAGGAAGTCCAGCAGATCAAAGATAGTTTTACCTTCGAACATCGCGAACATGCCCAGCGGCGCCACATCGGACCACAGGTTCAGCGACAGAATGGAAGCGATACCCAGCAACCAGCACGCGATGCCAGCACCCAGGGTACTGAGGGTGCGGTTCATGCCTTTCTGTTCTTCCAGCCATTCCACAAGGGGCTCCAGCAGCGAAATGCCGGACGTCCAGGCGGCAAAAATCAGCAATACAAAAAACAGTGTGCCAAACAGGCTACCCATGGGCATCTGACCAAACGCCAGCGGCAGGGTCTGGAAGATCAGCCCCGGGCCCGCTCCCGGTTCAAGGCCGTTTGCAAAGACAATCGGGAAAATGGCCAGCCCGGCGAGCAGTGCCACCAGGGTATCCATTACAGAGACGGCGACAGATGTTTTGGCGATGGAAATGTTCTTCGGCAGATACGAGCCGTAAGCCATCATGATGCCCATGCCCAGACTGAGCGTGAAGAACGCATGGCCGAGGGCCACCAGCACGCCTGAAGTAGTGAGCTTGGAGAAGTCCGGCTGGAACAGGAAACTCACCGCCTGCCCAAAATGCCCGGTCGTCATGGCATAACCCACAACGATAAGCAGAAGCACGAAAAGGGCGGGCATCAATATACTCACAGCGCGTTCAAGGCCGGAGCGAACACCACGGGCAACCACCACCATGACCAGTGCCATGAACAGGGTATGCCACATCAGCAACTTCCAGGGATCACCCAACAGCCCGGTGAAGATAGCACCAATGGACTCGGCACTCTGGCCCGCGAGTTGGCCGGTGGCCGCGGTGCCCACATAGGAAATGGCCCAGCCACCTATCACCGAATAAAACGACAGAATCAGAAAGCCGGCCAGCACACCGATCGCGGCGACCCAGCGCCAAGCCGGTTTCAGGCCCTCGTGACTGGTGATGGCCCGCATGCTGTTGATCGGGCTGTGGCCCCCACGCCGACCGATCAGAACCTCGGCCATCATGATCGGCACGCCGACCGCGGCGATGCACAGCAGGTAGACCAGGACAAAGGCGCCGCCCCCGTTTTCGCCGGTTATGTAGGGAAACTTCCAGATATTGCCAAGGCCAACCGCGGAGCCGGTCGCGGCGAGTATAAACGCGAGACGGGAGGACCATAGCCCACGTGCGGCCGCCGCATTGTCCATGACACCACCTGCGGCGGCGGATGAAGAAGCATTGCTCATTGTATTCTCCTGTTTACTGTTGTTGTTTTCGGGGAACTCAGCAATAGCAGCGAGACCGCTGCTATCAACGGGATATATGCCTGAATCTTTCCTCAGCTAGTTGGTCGGCGATCTGCCCGGTGGGCAGGCCATCGCGGTCCGACCGCTCAAAAATCTCCTGCAGGGTATGGGCGATGGTGTCTACGTGCTTGCGGACAGCGTCGGGGTCCGGGCCCGTGCGCTCGTAGTACACGTCAATGATGCCGCCGGCGTTGATCACGAAATCCGGTGCGTAGAGCACACCATGTTTCCACAGCACCTGGTCGTGAATCGGGTTGGCAAGCTGGTTATTCGCCGCACCGGCAACGATTGGGGCCTGGAGCATTGCAATGGTTTGATCGTTCAGCACCGCACCCATGGCACAGGGGGCTACCACATCCACCGGCAGATAGAGGATTTCATCAGCCGTGACCGGGGTCGCGCCAAGTTCTGCCACTGCCCGGTCCATCTGGTCCTGATGGATGTCATAGACCCACAGTTTTGCGCCGGCTTCGGTGAGATGTTGCGCCAACCGGTAACCAACGTTGCCAATGCCCTGGATAGCCACTTTCAGACCTTCGAGGTCGCTGCGGCCAAGTTTGTGCTTCACTGCAGCCTGAAGGCCCACAAATGTACCCCAGGCTGTAGCGGGTGACGGGTCGCCATTGCTTGGTTTGCCGTCGAACCCGGGCCGTTCCGCTATGCCGGCTACATTGGCCGTGTGGCGACCCATGACTCTCAGGTCAGCAACACTGGTACCCGAGTCTTCGGCAGCGATATAGAGCCCGCCCAGCTGCTCAAGGAAGCGACCCATGGATTCCAGCAAGGCTTCGGTTTTATGCGCACGAGGGTCGCCTATGATGACGGACTTCCCGCCTCCGAGATTCAGGTTGGCGAGAGCGGACTTGTAAGTCATGCCCCGCGACAGCCGGAGCACATCCCGAAGGGCTTCCTCGTCGCTGGCATAGGGAAACATTCGGCACCCGCCCAGGGCCGGGCCCCGGGATGTATTGTGGACGGCGATGATGGCGCGCAGCCCTGTTTCAGGGTCACAGCAGAAGGTCAGGTGTTCGTGGTTGTCGAACTCCGGGTGTGTAAATACAGTCATTGTTCTGGTTCCTTTTTACGCGTTGGACAGTGATCACCCTGGTTGGGCATGCGTACGCTGATTGCGGCGCAGCCGAACCTGTTATCGGTAACGGGGGATAGACCGAAAACTCGATCGAGGCGAGGGCGATATGACGGTGGAACGCGTAAGAAAGGGTATTGAGGGGAGTTGCAGAATACGGGCGCAAGGGCCCATCATCAGGGACTGATTTACCGGTGACATACTGAAATCCTCTTCCACCAGGCCGGATCACGGCTTTCGTGGTCGTTTTATTGTTGTGCCCCGGCGGGTTGGCCGGCTGGCATGATTTCATTGGCAGGGCCCTTTTGGGGCCCGACGGAAAAAGACTAGATAGCTTTTACATCATCGTCAATGGCAGGAAATCACTCATTTTTTTGGCGAACTTGAAAACTTTAGCGGTAACAGATAGATAGCTCTACTTTACGTAAACGTAAATTTTTACGTTAGCGGGAACCGGTGGCCAGGTTTGGCTTAAATCTTTTGCAGGAATTCATATCATGCCTATTGCAAAAAACTTGATCGTGTCTGTTTTCGTGCTGATAGCGGGGTGCACAGGACTCCCTGAGGGAATTGATCCGGTAAGCAATCTGGACGTTGATCGTTATAAGGGCACCTGGTATGAAATCGCCCGTCTGGACCATTCCTTTGAAGAAGGCTTGTCCAACGTCACCGCGGACTACTCGCTTCAGGATGATGGCAGTATCCGCGTGATCAACCGGGGCTATTCGGAGGAGAATGGCAAGTGGGAGGAGGCAGAAGGCCGTGCGGTGTTCGTAGACGATGAAGCCAACGGCCACCTGAAAGTGTCTTTCTTTGGCCCCTTCTATGCGTCGTACGTGGTGTTCAGGCTCGATGAAGACTACCGGTTTGCCTATATCACCGGATACGACCGGGACTACCTCTGGTTCCTGTCAAAAACACCCACTGTGGAGGAGGAAGCCCTGGCGGAGTTCAGAAAAGTGGCGACAGAGAAAGGCTTCGATCTGGAAGAACTTATCGTCGTCGACCAGAGCCGGAACCGGTAGACCGGTGAGGTTCAGACCGGGAGGTGGCCGGTTTTTACCCAGATGACCGTTTCCTCGTCTACAAAGGGGTGATGCTGACTCATATGGGGGCTTCGCAGCCAGGTGCCGGCCGGGTAGCGCCCGTTTTCGTCACAGAACTCGCCCGACAACACCAGTATTTCTTCGCCTCCGAAGTGTCGGTGGGGTTGGAACTTCTCCTTCGAAGGCCACTTAACCAGCGCCACATGCTCGTGTTCGAATTCATGCAGCGGCATGACCTCCAGGCCACCAATGCCCGGCAACCATTCCGCCGTGTTCGTGTTGATACGGACAGTAGCGGTATCGCGCTCATCGAACTGATGGAGTTTTACAAACAGGGTGCATCCCTCCTTGCTGAACGGTGCATGGCCAGTGCCGGGCGGGTTTCGCAGGTAGGTGCCTTTACCGTAATCACCGGTTTCATCAGAGAAAACGCCATCAAGAACCATAATCTCCTCACCCAGGGGGTGCTCGTGGCGTTTGAAACTGGCACCGGGCTCGTAGCGGACAATGCTGGTAGCGTGACCGCGTTCGGCTTCCTCCCGCGCGAGAGGCTTGCGGAGCACGCCGCCTGCCGGGCTGGGGCTCCACTCCTGGTCCGCGGTATGGATGACGACTTTCTGGCTGAAA
The DNA here is from genome assembly GCF_008795955.1 of Marinobacter denitrificans. Lineage (GTDB taxonomy): Bacteria > Pseudomonadota > Gammaproteobacteria > Pseudomonadales > Oleiphilaceae > Marinobacter > Marinobacter denitrificans. Next base: position 791,414 of record NZ_VMHN01000002.1, on the reverse strand, counting down.
TCCATGTTGAGCATGAGAAACTCCGGTTATGTGCGGTTACTTGATCAGTTTCTGAACGTCCCGGAAACGTGGGTGCTCGCAGTGTTGCATCCACTCAAAGGCTACCATTTCAACCGTCACGATGGTGGCGCCGGCCTGTTGCAGGCGCTCGAGTGCGGCATCGCGGTCATTGTCATGGCGGGACCCGGTTGCGTTTTCAACAACCCAGACGCCGAAGCCGGCGGCGAGCAACGACAGGGCCGTCTGCAACATGCAGACATGAGTCTCGCAGCCACCAATAATCACCTGATTACGATCGTTGGGAATGGCATCCACCAGGCCGCCGCCACAGGCGTCAAAGTGAATCTTGGTTACGGTCCGGTCAGCTAGGCCGGCAATGTCGTCATCGTTATGTCCCAGTTTTTCCGGAATCTGTTCCGTGGCAATCACCGGCACATTGAGAAGCTTCGCGATCCGTGCCAGCCTGACGCTTTCAGCCAGTACCAGGTTGCCGTAATTGATTGCGGGCATCAGCTTCTTCTGCAAATCTACCAATACCAGTGTTGATTGGTCGGCGCTCATCAGCATAACAGTCTCCTTAAGGCGCCAGTGGGGTCAGGCGCCTGTGCCAAGTATTACACAAACCCGGAGCCGCATTCCGCTGCCGTATAGCTACCAGGTATCAACCATTGCCCGCTGGCCTCCGTTCAGGGAAGCTGGATCCACAGAGTTCAGACCCCGAATCAGCCAGTCACGGGTTTCCGTAGGGTCGATCACCGCATCGATCTCCAGAAAGCTTGCCATGCTGACGCCTTTGCCGCGCTCGTAAAGTTTTCCCACCAGTTTGTCGAACAGGGCCTTGCGCTCGTCCTGGTTTTCCTCGGCTGCCAGTTCCTTGGCGAACCCCAGGCGCACAGCCCCCTCCAGGCCCATAGCCCCGAACTCACTGCTGGGCCAGCCAATGGTGAACATCGGTGCGTGAAAGCTCCCTGCGGCCATAGCCTGTGCGCCCAGGCCATAGCCCTTGCGCAGCACTACCGTGAAGAAAGGCACGGTCATGCTAGCGGCGGTGACGAACAGTCGGGAGACATGACGAATGGTAGCCTGTTGCTCTGCCTCTGGCCCGACCATGAAGCCGGGGGTGTCGCATAGTGAGAGCAGAGGCAGGCCGTGGGCGTCGCACAATTGCATGAAACGGGCGGCCTTATCTGCAGCGGGGGCATCGATGGCTCCACCAAGATGCATGGGATTGTTGGCGATTAACCCGAAAGCCTTGCCCTGGATGCGAACCAGCGCAGTAATCATTCCAGGCGCGAAATGCTTGCGCAACTCGGTCACTGAATCCTGGTCGGCGAGTGTGTTTATGACCTTCCGGATATCGTAAACCCGTAGGCGATTTTCCGGTATCAGGTGGCGCAACTCCCGTTGGTCAGCGCTGTCACCGGCGGGCAGATCACCCTGAAAGAAGGCGAGGTACTGTTTTGCGAGGCTAGTGGCTTCAGCCTCGTCCCGGGCGACGATATCAATCACCCCATTGGGGCCCTGGACAGAGACCGGCCCGACTTCCTCAGGCGTGAACCGCCCAAGCCCGCCACCTTCAATCATTGCCGGGCCCGCCATGCCGATGGTGGCGTTTTCGGTGGCAATGATGACATCGCAACAGCCCAGCAGGGCGGCATTACCGGCAAAACACCGGCCGGATGCAATACCGATTAGCGGTACATTGCCACTGAGCCTGGCCATGCGCATGAAGGTTGTGCAATCCAGCCCGGCTACGCCAACCCAGTCCACGTCGCCGGGCCGGCCCCCGCCGCCTTCGGTGAAAAAGACCAATGGCAGCCGTTGTTTTTCAGCCAGCTCCAGCATGCGGTCGGTTTTTTTGTGGTTCATTACCCCCTGGGTGCCGGCAAACACCGTGTAGTCGTAGCTCATGGCAATGCATCGTGAGATTTCCGGGCCAAACTGCTCGCCGTTGACGGTGCCGATGCCCGCGACCAATCCATCTGCGGGGCTGAGGGCCTGCAATTCCTCAGGGCTTCGGCGGGTGCGTTGAGCGGCAAGTGCCAGGGCGCCGTACTCCATAAAACTCCCGGTATCGAGCAGGTCCGCCAGGTTTTCACGGGCGGTTCTCTGGCCGGTCTTGCGGCGTTTCGCGACCGCTTCAGGTCGTTGCACGTCGGTGATCTGCTGGTGAAGAGAGATTACCTGTTGTAGATCTGCACGAATGTGCTCGAGATCCATGGATTCTTCTGTAGGCACATCCGCCCCGGCGATCTCTTCAGGCTCCACAAACATCAGCGGATGGTCTTCGTAGACAGGATCTCCAGCGCTGATGGTCAATGCCACGACGCGCCCGCTTTGGCCGGCGCTGATCACGAACTCCATTTTCATGGCTTCCAGTACGGCTACCTGTTGTCCTTCAACAACCACCTGGCCGGGTTGCACGTCGATACTGACGATGATGCCCTGCGCCGGAGATCTGACCGGCTCTGCACCTTCTGGCCCGGTGGCGACAGTGGAATCGTTGGCCTCTATAGGAGGAGGCCCACTGAAGTAGCGACTCGGGTGGGGGTTTTGGTCGATTGGGGCGAGTTCCTGCCCATGAGTGTCGATAAACCGGGTAAAAACGGTGTTGTTCCGGACCTGGCTGTGCTGAAGCAGGTTCTGCAGGAACGGAATATTGGTAGGAACACCTTCCACCCGGAATTCACACAGCGCTCGGTAGGCGCGACGGAGCAGGGCGGGATAATCACCCTCGGAATGGACAACCAGTTTCGCCAGTAGGGAATCGTAGGCCGGGCTGGTGATATAGCCACTGTATCCGAATCCGTCCACCCGAATGCCCGGCCCGCTTGATGGCTCATAGGCGGTAATCTGCCCCCCTGCGGGCGTCGCGCTGCCATCCGCCGCCATGGTTTCCAGGTTGATCCGCAGCTGGATCGCCTGGCCCCGGGGCTCAGGAACGCTGGTAATTCCGGCGTCAGCGAGAGTCAGGCCAGCGCCAAGGCGGATCTGGAGCTGCACCAGATCCAGCCCGGTAATGGCTTCGGTAATCGTGTGTTCGACCTGTACACGAGGATTGGCTTCCAGAAATACATATTGGCCGGTTCGTATATCCACCAGGAACTCAATGGTGCACAGCCCACGGTATCCCACGGCGCGGCCGAGCATTTCCGCATCTGCCAACAGTTGTTCTCGCAGGCCTGCTGCAAGGCCAGGAGCCGGCGCTATTTCCATGACTTTCTGGTTGCGCCGTTGCAGGGTGCAGTCTCGCTCCCACAGGTGCGTGACTTCCGTGCCATCACCGATAATCTGAACTTCAATGTGTCGGGCCTCGGGTATCATCTGCTCGATGTACAGATCGCCGTTACCAAAGGCCGCGGACGCTTCTGACCGGCAGCGATGGAACGCAGGCTCCAGTTCCTCAAGTGAATGGACCGGCCTCATGCCCCGGCCACCGCCACCGGCGATCGCCTTGAGCATAACGGCGCCGCCCTCGCCAAGGGATTCCAGGAAGGACCTGGCTGAGTCCAGGCTGGTGGGTTCGTTGGTGCCATGAATCAATGGCACCCCGTGCTTCTTTGCCAGTTGTCGGGCGCTTGCCTTGTCGCCAAAAACATCAAGCACAGCCGGAGAAGGCCCGATAAAGAACACACCGGCCTTTTCGCACAGCCGTGCAAACTCCGCGCTCTCGCTGAGAAACCCATAACCGGGGTGGATGGCATCACAGTGATACTCTTTGGCTACGCTGAGCAACTGCTCCCCGTTCAGGTAGGCCGCTGGTCCGGCTTGGCCCAGGGCCACTGCAACGTCCGCTTTTCGTATGTGCAGCGACTGGGCGTCATCCGCTGCATACACCGCTACCGTCGGTATATCCAGTTCAGCAGCAGCTTGTGCAACACGGATGGCAATCTCACCACGATTGGCAATCAGCAGGCGTTGGAAGGGCATGGATCAGGGTATCCTCTGGAAATTATTGTTCGAAGCAACACCATAGACTAGACCGGTCGTGTCAGGGGTTGAAGTGATCTTTACTTATCGTTGAATATCAATCGTATTGATGGTTGAGCCTCATGCTGCACCTGTTCAATCGCCAGCCAACACCCGCATTGACCGTACGGCTGGCAAAACGATTTTAAAATTGGAGTTGCCAAACCGGCATAAAACCATTAGAGTTTGCGCCCTCAAATGAGCGACGACGTTGCTGATTTGGAACGATTTATTTAAAGAGTATTGGAGAGGTGGCCGAGTGGCTGAAGGCGCACGCCTGGAAAGTGTGTAAACGTTAATAGCGTTTCGAGGGTTCGAATCCCTCCCTCTCCGCCAATACCAAACCCCAGCAGAAATGCTGGGGTTTTTTATTGGCCGATTGGCAGGGTAAGAAGAACTCTCGCGGGTTCGACCGGAGGCCCGAATGATCCCTCCCTTCGATGGGCGATATCCCGCTATTCCCTGCGCCGGGCTCTCTTTACTGAATACATCACTTCATCCGCTCGAGCCAACAAGACATCAGGCAGTTTCATCTCGGGCTCTGACGTCACCACGCCGACGCTGGCCCCTTCGTAATCGATACTTGCGGTACCGAGGTGAAACGTGCCGCGGGTAAGGTCTTCAAGACGCTTGCGTATTGCTTTTCGGCTGCGATCGTAATCGCAGGAAACGGCGCTGCCGAAAACGACGAATTCGTCGCCGCCAATCCGCGCCACGAAATCGCCGTCGCGAAGGCCGCCTTTAAGTTTTCTTGCCATTTCGATGAGAAACCGATCTCCGGCATCATGGCCATGGTTGTCGTTAATCGATTTGAAACCATCCAGATCAATGAAAGCCAGATGGATCACGCTCCCTGCGCGGTTCGCATTAGCCAGTGAGCGCTTGAGTTCAGCTTCCATCGCCCGACGGTTGGAAATGCCGGTCAGTGGATCGGTCAGGGCGTACTCCCGGAGCGTAATATGCTCCCGCCTGAGTGTTGCAAGTAACTGATCCCTCTCCAGCTGGCGGGCAATCAACCTGCCAAACATGGTGAGCAGACGCCGGGCCTCGTCGGACACGGGCACCTTCTGTTTACTCGCGCCGCACAGAGTGCCGTAAAGTTCGTTGTCGCCTATACACACGGGTTCGCTGATGTAGGTGGTCAGCCCCAGGTGTTTGGCAGCCTCCGAATCACCCCACTGATTTCCGACATCATTGGTGAACATCCGCCCCTCGTCGATGGCCCGCTTGCATAGAGTATCGCCCCAGGGAACGGATAGCCCTTCAGGAATAGACAGGTCCTTGCTGTTGCGGGCAAACACAATTCTCTGGAGGCCGTTTGCACTATCAATATGCGTGAGATAGGTCGATTCCAGACCAGTCACGGCCTCCAGGAGTTCCAAGAGAGATCGGACCAATGACTCAAGATCCTCATCTTCGGAGACAGCAACTGCCAGTTTGTTCAAAACGTCATTCATTACGGCCACGCTATTATTTCTTTGAATATCAGAACTCTTGTTGGTGTCTAGACGGGCAAATTTAAAGAATCGTTCCGTGAGCGAGATTACGATCCGGAACTTGCTTCTTATGTTTGCGAACAGGCCCGTGAGCTTCGGTCTGCTTAGGCAAGCCCGGCAGTGCGGAGCACAAAGACCCCAAGAGTCACCGTCACGCTGGCCATCAGCGTGGTCAGTGCCACAATGTTGGCAGCGAGGCGATCATTGCCGCCCAGGGCTTTGACCATGACGAAACTGGCCGCAGCCGTCGGACTGGCAAAAAACAGGAACATCAGCCCGAGTTCCTGCCCCTCGAACCCCGCCAGCCATGCTGTCAGTGTGCACAGCACCGGTAACGTCACCATTTTCATGACACTGGCACTGATCGCCAGTTTACGGTCGTTGCGCATGGAGCTGAGTGAGAGTGTGCCGCCAATGCACATCAACGCCAGGGGAAGGGTGAGGGAGGCGAAGTAGTCCCCGCTGGTCATCATCCAGGTGGGTAAACTCAGGCCCGACCAGGCGAAAGGAACGGCAATCACCACTGCCAGTATCAGTGGGTTGCGGATGATGTCCCCCAGTATGCGCCCCCAACTGGCAGCTTGCCCTGGCTGGTAGGTGGTCAGTACAACCACCGAGAGAGCGTTGTAGGAAATAATCACTACACCTAGAAGGAGGCCGCCGGCAGACAGGCCGTAATCCCCATAGAGGCTGGCGGCCAGGGCCAGGCCGACGATGCCGCAGTTGCCCCGGAATGCGCCCTGAACGTAAACGCCTCTATCTGCCAACGGCACGGCCCGCAGGGACCAGAGCCAGCAAAAGAGGAAGCTTGCCACCGTGGCGATAACGAAAAACCCCAGCAGGGCAGGGTTGAGTGTTGTATCAAGGTCTGCCCTTACAATGCTGAGAAAGACCAGGGTAGGCAGGGTGGCGCGAAATACCAGCGCGGAAGCGGTATTGATGAACGTGGCGTCTATCCAGCCCAGGCGCCTGAGCCCCAGGCCGATAAACACCATGGCGAAGACAGGCAGGGTGATTTCAAGGGTGTGTAAAAACGTCTCGAGCAGCGCCATCGTGTAACGGGTTACCGCGCCTCGAAGTTGGTGAATTCACCAGTGGCCGGACTCTCTTCGGTATTGATCCGGTCCACCTCTGCAGCCGGTGGGCCATCGTTACACCATTGCCTGAAAGCGATCAGCGCGGCCTGAGGGCCCTCTGCTATAATCTCCACGCGTCCGTCCGGCAGGTTTTGTGCAAAACCCGTTACGCCAAGTTCAGTGGCTTTTTTGACCGCCGAGGCGCGATAGTAAACGCCCTGTACTTTGCCGCTTATAAGCATTGTTTGCCTCAGGTGGCTCATACTCGTCCTCCCCTCATCCGCTGTGGGTCTATCGTTTACGCCACACCAGCAACCGGTTGTTGGCGGGCATTTCGTAATCATTTTCCAGGCGGAAGCTCATTCGTTTTGCCAATTCTAGCAGTTCATCCATGTCGCGGATTCCCATGTGCGGCGCCTGGCTGCGAAGATGATTGTCAAACTGGAGATTGCTGGCACTGGTGTGCTTTCCACCGTAACTGAACGGGCCATAAAGACAAAAGGGCATGCCTGTGGTCATCCGCTTTGCAAGGCCGCTGAACATGGCCTCCACTTCCTCCCAGGCCATGATATGGGCGGTGTTCGCTGAGTAGGCGCCGTCAATGTTGGCTACTGGCCAGTTCTCTGAAGCAACGTCGAGTTCCACCGGCGGGAGTATGTTGGTAAGCGCGGCATCCGTGATCCAGCCAAGGCAGTGGCGGCTGGCGCCAGGCCGGTCGCTGGGCTGCCAGGCAAGATGGGGCAGGGCCGATGCAAAATGGACGGCGTGCTGGCCGGTACCGGTACCGATTTCCAATATAGTGCCAGGGTCGGTGAAGATTGTACTGATGCGCTCAAGAATGGGCTGCTTGTTGTTTTCGCAGGCCTGGGAAAAGGGTTTGTCGGAAACCATGGTTTACCCCTGTATCAGATTCAGTTGCAGTATAGCCATATAGGCTATCGTGCCAGAGGCAATGGACAGAAGCGCATTGCGCCGCCACAGATGGATTGCGATTACCAAAATAGCCGGAAGCAGCGCATCTGCTCCCGGAAGCGTGTTGTTCCAGGACGCGGAGCGTTGAAGGAACACAGTGGCCAGCAAGGCCATGACTGCGGCAGGGAGGTAACGCCCGAGATGCCGAACCAGCGGATGCTCTGTATGTTTGTGGAAAAACAGGAACGGAATGACCCGGGTTGCGAAAGTGGCCACCGTGGCCACCATGATAAAGGCTGCAAGATACCCGTTATCAGCCATGTCGGGCGCCCTCCGTCTCCGGGCTGTTGCGAAGCTTGCGGTATTGCACCAGCAACACCACGCTGACCACGATAATGGCGCCGATCAGTTGGTGCGCTGGCGGTAAAACAAGGATTGCAACGGCAGCGGCAGCAGCCCCGACAAAAACCGGAAATGCATCGCCGAGAGATTTGTACTGTTCGATTGTCAGTACGATGAACAGGGCCACCAGAGCGAATTCGATCCCGGTGCTGTTGAAGACCACATTGGCACCCAGAAGTGCGCCCAGGGCGCAGCCGGCTACCCAATAGCATTGGTTGAAGAGCGTGATGCGGAAATCCACCGCCTGCTCGTGAGCCCTGTCCGCCGAGCGGCCGCGGCTTGTGAGCAGCGAATAGGTTTCGTCGGTGAGGCCAAAAATCAGGTATGCCTTGCGCCAGCCAGCGCCCTGAAACTGTCCCAGCAGTGACAGCCCATAGAAGAGATGGCGGGCGTTCAGAACGAACATGGCAATGAATACTTCCAGCAGCCCAGCCTCGGCCGCAAGCAGGCTGACGGCAAGGATCTGGCCGGCACCCGCATAAATCAGGATGCCCATGGCAGGCGCGGCCCACCAGGGATAGTCCAGTTGCGTGGTGAACAGTACGCCAAAGGCCATGCCCAGGGGCAGGTAGCCGAACAGGATAGGCAGCGTTAAACGAAAGACGGACTGGTTCATGGTTGCCCCGGCTGTATGGAAGCAGGGCATGATAGAGAATCCCATGGATATTGAGAAGCCGGGCCTTCTACATCCCCTGCAAACCCATTACCATTGTGGCTTTGAAGCGGAGCGGACAATGACCGACGAAACAGGCCAGGAGCCCCAGCCGGATCCCCGGGAAGAGAAGTTCGTGGTCGACGCGGAGCTGCTTTCGGAAGATCAGCTCGACGGGCTTGTGGATGAGTACTGCACCCGTTATCACGGGCTCAATGACACCGAGAATCCCATGGCGGAGCGGGAACGCGTGAAATCTGCGGTCCGGCGGGGAGATCTGGTGGTCTGGTTTGATCCGGTTGAGAACGCTGCGAGCCTGGGTGTTCCACGATAAAAAAAAGCGTGTGACCAGGTGCCGGTATTGATGGATGCACCTACCGCCGGGGACCCTTAACCGGTACAATTCGTGAATTCCAATAGCAGCCGCGTGTGAGGTGAGTTTTGATCAGGGTATTGGTTGTAGACGACCATGAACTGGTCAGGTCCGGTATTACCCGGATGCTGGCGGACAGCCCCGATATTGACGTCATCGGCGAGGCCTCCTCCGGCGAGGAAGCCATTGATTTCGTGCGCAAAGACAGCCCGGACATCGTGCTGATGGATATCCGCATGCCGGGCATTGGCGGCCTGGAAGCCACGCGCCGTATCCTGCGTATTGATGATGCCGTTCGTGTGATTGTTGTAACCGCCTGTGCCGACGACCCTTACCCCACCCGGGTCATGCAGGCAGGGGCCTCGGCATACATCACCAAAGGGGCTGACATCAAAGAAATGGTGCGGGCCATCCGCATGGCGCATTCCGGGCAGCGTTACATCAGCCCTGAAATCGCCCAGAAAATGGCGCTGAAGCAGCTCGGAGGGGGTGACGCCCGGGACGAGGACGGCGAGTTAACGCTGTTTGACCGGCTGTCCGAGCGGGAAATGCAGATTGCGCTGATGGTGGTTGACTGCCAGAAAGTGCAGGACATTTCCGACAAACTTTGCCTCAGCCCCAAAACCGTAAACAGCTATCGCTATCGGATTTTCGAGAAGCTGGAAATTTCCAGTGACGTTGAGTTGGCGCTGATGGCGGTCAGGCTCGGGTTGCTCGATGCCGACAAGGTCTGACTCTCCAACAGATACTGCCGAGGCAGAGAATGGCAGGGAGTTCGACACCAATAGCTTCCTGAAACAACTGACCGAACGGCCTGGCGTCTATCGTATGTACGATGCCAGCGGCAACGTGTTGTATGTGGGCAAAGCCCGCAACCTCAAAAAACGTGTTACCAGCTACTTCCGCAAGTCCGGCCTGGCCCCGAAGACCGAGGCGCTGGTGTCCCGGATCAATTCTATCGAGGTCACCATTACCGGCAGCGAAACGGAAGCGCTGCTGCTCGAGCAGAACCTGATCAAGTCCCTGCGGCCGCCGTACAACATTCTGCTGCGGGACGATAAGTCCTATCCTTATATCTACCTCTCATCGCACGATGATTACCCATCACTGACGTTCCGTCGTGGGCGTACCAAAAAAGGGGGTGGCACCTGGTACGGGCCATTCCCAAGCTCTGGCGCAGTCAAGGAAAGTCTTAACATTCTACAGAAGATATTCCGCATAAGATCCTGTAGCGAAAGCTATTTCAGAAATCGTACCCGCCCCTGCCTGCAATACCAGATTAATCGGTGTACCGCTCCTTGCGTGGAGTACATTTCGCCGGAGGACTACCGGGAAGACGTACGCCATGCCACCATGTTCCTGGAAGGGAAGAACCCCGCTATCCTCCAGGATCTGATGGCGGCCATGGAAGCGGCTTCGAAAAACCTGGAATTCGAGAAGGCAGCCGTCTACCGGGACCAGGTCAATTACCTTCGCCACGTTCAGGAGCAGCAGAATGTGGACGGTGAGGGCGGCGACGCGGATGTGGTGGCCATCGCCCAGGACGCGGGTGTGGTGTGTGTTGTGGTGATTATTGTGCGCGGCGGACGCGTGCTGGGCACCAAGGATTATTTCCCGCGATACAGCATTGAGCAATCGGAAGGCGAACTGCTAAGCGCTTTTCTGGGACAGTATTACTTCGGTGGCAGCACACGCCGGGAAATTCCGCCGGATATCCTGGTTCCAGTGGACGTGGAAGGGCAGGAACTGTTGTCACAGGCCCTGACGGAATCTGCAGGCCGCGACACCCGGGTGCGCAAGAATGTTCGGGGGGAACGCAGGCGCTGGCTTGAACTGGCCATGACAAATGCCCGCCAGACGCTGCTCTCGCACCTGGCCAGCAAAGAGACTGTGTACCGCCGTCTGCTGGCCCTGCGGGACCTGCTTGAGCTTGCGGAAACACCGGCGCGGATGGAGTGCTTTGATATCAGCCACAGCCATGGTGAAAACACAGTCGCATCCTGCGTGGTTTTCGACGAGAATGGGCCGCTGAAAAGCGACTACCGCCTGTACAATATTGAAGGCGTGACCGCGGGCGATGACTATGGTGCCATGCGCCAGGTGCTGACCCGTCGATACAAGCGCATGGTGGCGGGTGAAGGTAAACGTCCCGATCTGGTGTTCATCGATGGTGGTAAGGGGCAGTTGAACATTGCCCGGGAAGTCTTTGATGAGCTTGGCGTTACCGATATTCCACTGATCGGTGTGGCAAAGGGTGTGACACGGCGAGCGGGCATGGAACAGTTGATCGATGCCATGACTGGAGACCTCTATCGGGTGCCGGCAGATTCTCCTGCACTGCACCTCATCCAGCATATCCGGGACGAGTCACATCGCTTTGCAATTACCGGGCATCGAGCGAGGCGTGACAAGAAACGCCGGCAGTCTACGCTTGAAGGCATCGAGGGAGTCGGCCCCAAGCGTCGTCGCGACCTGATCCGTTACTTTGGTGGTATTCAGGAGCTTCGCAAGGCCAGTGTTGACGAAATGTCCAAGGTTCAGGGAATCAGCAAGAACCTGGCCGAAACTATCTACGCAGTACTGCATGACGAATAGGGACAGCATGAATCTACCCAACATCCTCACTCTCTCCCGCATCCTGATGATTCCGGTTTTCGTGATCATCTATTATTTGCCGGCCGACTGGAGCTACTTTGTCAGCGCCGGTATTTTTGGCTTGGCCGCGGGTACTGACTGGCTCGACGGGTATCTGGCGAGAAAACTGGACCAGAGCACACCGTTCGGTGCGTTTCTTGACCCCGTCGCCGACAAGCTGATGGTGGCGGTGGCGTTAACGGTGTTAATTGAAGCCCATGCCAGTTTCATTCTCACCATCCCGGCTACCGTGATTATTGGCCGCGAGATCGTCATTTCTGCATTGCGTGAGTGGATGGCGGAAATTGGAAGCCGGGGAAGTGTGGCGGTATCCTACATCGGTAAAGTCAAAACCACGGCCCAGATGGTGGCCATTGTCATGCTGCTGGCATTTCCCTCAGGCGTATTCTGGAGCCAGGTGGGAACGGTATTGCTGTACGTCGCGGCCGTGCTTACGTTCTGGTCAATGATTCTCTATCTCAAGGCCGCCTGGCCAGACCTGTTTCCTGAGAAGAAAGCAGGTTGATAAGGCTCAGAGCTGCTCTACTGCCCAATCAATGACTTGCCTGGCCAGCTCATCGCTGGCTTCTCCAAACGCTTCTACCACGATATCGACCTCGTTTCCTGCGGCCGGATGACTGACCTCGAAGCGGTTGTTTGCGACCGTTTCGCGGGTGCGTTCATCAATGAGCTGCAGGTTCAGTTGCACGTGGATAACCGGGGTGCCATCCCGGTATTCGGCCTGGAAACGTGTCAGATCGCCAGTCAGTGTCAGGTGGCTTCGGGCGGGACTTGTGTCGCCCACTACCGTTGCTATCCGCCCGTCCCTGCGAAAGGATTCGAGCAAATAACCACCGAGCATCACCGGTGCCCGATTGCTCCAGCGGGCTCCCTGATAGGCGCGGATTTCATGGGCATCGGGTTTGACCAGAATGCGGTTGCTGTCAATTGGCGTCACCGCCAGAGGCGCGGATACACGCAATGCTGTATTGATGGTACCGGTGTTGTTCTCGGGCACGGTGGGCTCCGGTAGCTCAAAAACCTGGTGTGCCTCCTGCTCCGGAAACACGGTGCAGGAGGCCAGCAACAAGGTTGCAGCCGTCGTCAGCAGTAAACGCATGAATGAAACTGTCACGGATTAAACTCCCGGATTGGCTCGCGGCCCAGTAGCAGGCCGGCTGGGTCGTCCTCGAGGCGGTAGATCACACTGTTGAGGTTTCGCAGGGTGTTGCGCAGCTCTCTCATGGCGGGGGCCAGTTCGGCGGCCCCTTGCATGCCCTGGTCCAGGGCGCCTTCATTCCGGGACACAAGCTTCTCCAGACTGGCGGAAGAGGCCTCGAGAGAGTTCATGGCGCTTTGCGCGGTGGTGAACAGCTGTCGGCCTTCGTTGTCCAGCATGGAATTTGCGGTGGCCCCAAAGCGGCGGAAGGTTTCCAGTGTGGCTTCCGTCTGGCCGCTGAGCTGATCAAAACTGGTGACCAGCCTGCTAAGCTCGTCGCGTTGTGCCAGCAGGTTCGATGACAGGGTTTCGATATTATCGAGGCTGCGGGTGAGATTACGGGCGTTGTCGGGCGAGACCATCGCATTGGCATTGGTCAGTACCAGATCAAGCTTGGCGAAGAGCTCCTCGCTGGTCTGCATGAGGGTACTCAAGGCGGATGGTTCGGCGTGGATGGCGGGCGGAGATTGGCGGTCGCCCTCCAGTATCGCGCTATCCGGCGTGCCGCCCTTCAGTTCAATACTCATGCTGCCGGTGATGTTGGTCAGGGCGAGCCCGGCCCGGGTGTCTTCCTTGATAGGGACATCACTGTAGACCCGGATAAGCGCCCTCACATTGCGGGGGTCTTCCGGGTCCAGCCTGAGTTCGTAAACATCACCTACCTCTATTCCGCTGTATTTGACGGGGCTGCCTTCGGACAGGCCACTTACCCCGCGATCGAAGATGACTTTGTACCAGGAATACTCCCGGTCGGTACTGGCTTTGCCCAGCCACAGGGCGAAAAGAAGGGCGCTGGCCAGAAAAACCAGTGTGAACAGCCCGATCAGGACATGATGTGCTCTGGGTTCCATCTCAGCGATTCTCCTGATTCATCCAAATTCTCTGTCGACTGCAGGTCGCGATTTCTGGGCAGCCCGGCCCCTGGGCCCGTGAAAATAATCACGGATCCACGGGTCGTCAGTATCTTCAATCTCCTCCAGCGGACCTTCAACCAGAACGCGTTTGTCTGACAGCACCGCCACCCGGTCACAGGTACTGTATAGCGTATCCAGGTCATGAGTGACCAGAAACACGCTGAAACCCAGGGCATCCCTGAGGGTGACGATGAGGCGGTCGAAGGCGGCGGCACCGATGGGGTCAAGCCCTGCCGTAGGCTCATCAAGAAACAGGACTTCAGGATCCAGCGCTATCGCCCGAGCCAGCGAAGCGCGTTTTACCATACCGCCGGAGAGCTGTGCTGGCACCATGGTGCACGCCTTTGCTGGCAGGCCGACCAGTGCCAGCTTCACCCGGGCCAGGTGCTCGGCATCTTCCCTGGAGAGCCTGGCGTGCTCGATCAGCGGCAAGGCAACGTTTTCTTCCAGGGTGAGGGAGGTAAACAGAGCGCCACTCTGGAACAGCACGCCAAAACGCCGCTCCACCCGGGACCGTTGATCCGGCGAAAGTGCCTGTAATTCCTCACCGAATACCTCAATAACGCCTGAGTCTGGCTGGTGGAGCCCCACGATACTGCGTAACAGCACTGACTTGCCGGTTCCCGAGCCACCAACCACCCCAAGTATTTCCCGGCGGCTGAGGTCGAGACTCAGATTCTTATGGACCTCGTTTTTGCCAAACCGGTTGCAAAGGTCCCGGACCCTGATCACCACATCCTTTTGCGAGGTCTTATCACTCTCCATCAATACTCACCAACCCATCTCCATGAAGAAAATTGCCGCTATGGAGTCCAGCAGGATGACCATAAAAATCGACTGTACCACGGCAGAGGTGGTGTGCTCACCGACGGATTCCGCACTACCACTGGCCTTGAAACCTTCCAGGCAGCCAATGACGGCGATGACGAAGGCAAAAACCGGCGCCTTACCAAGGCCCACAAAAAAATGAATGGCTTTGACCTTGGTTTCCAGAATGTTGAGGATCTGAGGGACCGAAATGTCCAGTACCATCACGCAAACCAGAGAACCCCCAATGATGCCGCTGATCATGCCCACAAAGGTCAGTATCGGCAGGGAAATGACCATTGCCAGAACCCGGGGAATCACCAGAAGTTCGATCGGGCTGAGTCCGAAGGTGCGCAGCGCGTCTATCTCTTCGTTCGCTTTCATGGAACCGAGCTGCGCGGTAAAGGCACTGGCGGTTCGGCCCGCCAGGAGAATGGCCGCCAGTAACACGCCAAACTCCCGCAGGAAGGAGAACGCAACCAGGTTGACGGTATAAATGGTGGCGCCGAACTCATCAAGAACGGTGGCTCCCAGAAACGCAACCACCGCGCCCACCAGAAAAGTGAGCAGGGCCACGATGGGCAGCGCGTTGAGCCCGGTCTGATGGATATGGGCGACCAACGAAGTCATCCGCCAACGCCAGGGTGTGTGCAGAATGGCGACCAGTGTTGCAAGAATCTGCCCGGTAAACCCCATCAACAGCCGTTGCTGGTTCCAGTAATCCTCTACCTGCCGGCCCACCCGGCCAATGAAAGCGATAACGGCAGACCCCTGGTGGGGCATTTCCTCATCCGGCGAGGCCAGAGCCTCCCCAACCAGGCGTAAAAGGTCCCGCCGTTCAGGCGGAAGTTCTGAATTCACGCCGGTCAGCTCGACCAGCCTCTGGGCGCCAATAAGATCAGCCAGCAGTGCCGCTCCGGCGGTATCCAGGGCAGCAATTGAAGTCAGGTCGGGGGAGACATCCGCTGTCTTCCGTGAGGCGAGGGCGGAAGTTACCTCCTGCCTCAGCCTGGCATAGTTGGGCAGCGTCCAGTCACCGGTGATGACAATGCGGTCAGCCTGATAGTCTAGTTTGCCGGGTGAGGGCATCCGGGGTTCCTGTGCCTGTGTTCAGGAAATATTGTTATGTCTTCATGATACTAGCTGAAATTCTACCATCGGGCTGCCTCTTCCTTGTGTGAAAAATAATCAAGAACCTGAAGCAAAACAGAAAGTTGAAAAAAGAGGTTGACGCAAACGGCCGAATCCGTAGAATACGCCCTCGTTGACCAAGCGGGAATAGCTCAGTTGGTAGAGCACAACCTTGCCAAGGTTGGGGTCGCGAGTTCGAATCTCGTTTCCCGCTCCAATCAACACAGTCTCTCAATGCCCACCTGAGAGCATAAAAGTGTCGAATCCCCTTCGAACTTTTACCGGCGCGGTGGCAGAGTGGTTATGCAGCGGACTGCAACTCCGTGTACGCCGGTTCGATTCCGACCCGCGCCTCCATTTTTTACCTTCTCAGGAAACCACACCCCGTTCCCGCAGCGCCTTAATATCATCGGCTGACAAACCTACAATCTGCTGCAGAACCTGTTCCGAATGTTCTCCCAGAAGCGGCGGTGCCATCCGGTAACTGACAGGTGTAAGTTTAAGCTTGATCGGATTACCTACCGTCGGTACCTCACCCAGGTCCGGATGCTGTAAAGACTGTTTCATTCCCCGCGCAAGAACCTGAGGATCATCGAACACCTCATCCAGGGTGTTAACCGGACCACAGGGCACACCCGAGCGTTCCAGAACATCCACCCATTCCCGTGTTGAACGCATCACGGTCGCCTGCCGTAGTTTGGGAATCAGCTCCCTGCGATTTGCCACCCGGGCACGATTGCTGGCGAATCGCTCATCACTTGCCCATTCCGGGTGTCCAAGAGCGTCGCAGAGCCGAGCGAACTGCGCGTCGTTGCCGACCGTCAGGACCATATTACCGTCCGCAGTGGGGAAGTCCTGATAAGGGACGATGTTCGGGTGGGCATTCCCCATCCTGGCTGGTGCCTTGCCCGTTGTCAGGTAATTCATGGCCTGGTTGGCCAGGCAAGCTACCTGAACGTCTAGCAGCGCAGCTTCCACGTACTGGCCTTCGCCAGTCCGTTCGCGATGGTTGAGAGCGGCGAGCACACCGATGGTGGCGTAGAGTCCGGTCAGGATGTCAGTCAGGGCAACGCCCACCTTCATGGGGCCGGCACCCGGCTCACCGTCTGGCTGTCCGGTGATACTCATCAGGCCGCCCATGGACTGAATCAGGAAATCGTAGCCGGGACGGTTCGCGTAGGGGCCATCCTGGCCAAACCCGGTAATAGAACAGTAGATCAGTTCAGGGTTGATGAGTTTCAGGCTGTCATAATCCAGGGCATAACGTTTGAGCCCGCCCACCTTGAAGTTTTCCAATACCACATCCGATTCGGCCACCAGTTTGCGAATCAGCTCCTGCCCCTCGGGATGGGCAATATCGATCGCCAGGGACTGCTTGTTTCGGTTTGCGGTCAGGAAGTAGGCGGAGAGCTCAGCACTGCCATCGACGCTCTTCAGGTAGGGCGGGCCCCAGGATCGAGTGTCGTCACCGGTTAACGGGCGTTCAATCTTGATAACTTCAGCGCCCAGATCACCAAAGATCTGACCCGCCCAAGGGCCTGCCAAGACCCTGGATAGATCCAAAACACGAATATGAGCCAGGGGACCTGACATCTGATGCTCCTTTTAGACAGGCGAGGGCAGCGTACACGTAAGGTGAACAGGGCTGTTAACGGCGAACCGGCGCCATACCCAGGTGAGCGCCGCCGTCGATGAGGATGGTTTCCCCCGTAGTCAGGTCGCCGCCGATGATCAGGCCCAGGCAGATATCGGCCACGGTTTCCGGTGAGGCGGCATCATGCAGGGGCGAGGCACCCTTGGTCTTCTCCAGCAACGCGTCGTACTTGTCTTCGCCCAAGCCCTTTTTCAGCCACTCACCCTGAACAAAACCGGGACAGACGGCGTTGACCCGGACTTCCGGCCCCATGACCCGGGCCAGGGAACGGGTCATGGTAACCAGGGCGCCCTTTGAGGCGGCATAGGCAATGGAACTGCCGATACCAGCGAGGCCAGCAATGGACGCCATGTTGATGATGTGCCCGGAACCATTGGCTCGCAGGGCTTTCTCGGCGGCACGGGTCATCTGAAAGGGGCCCACGGTATTGACGGCGTACAGGTCGAGGAAGTCCTGCTTGTCGAGGCCGTCGAGGTTGGCCTGATCACAGAATTTCGTGGTACCGGCGTTGTTAACCATGATATCAACCCGGCCCAGCTGGTCCAGGGTGGCGTCCACCAGGGCGCGGCAGTCGGCGTCTTCCGCCACATCGGCGCGCATTACCAGGGTTTTTACACCGAGCTTCTCGCAGTCGGCGGCTACCGCCCGGGCGCCGTCCTCATTATTACTGTAGTTGATCACCACGTGGCAGCCGTGTTCGGCAAACAGGCGGGCGATGGCGGCGCCGATACCGGAGGAGGAACCGGTGACAATGGCGACGGAATCTTTGAGTTTCATGGCAAGTCCCTACTTGTGGTTGTTGGTTTGCTGAGGGGGCGCAGGTTTCGCCCATGAAGTCTGTGAACGTTATCTTCTCTTGAACCATGGGTTACATCAATCCAAAAACGACGTTCTCCGGTGCAAGCCCGACAGGCCGCTGGCGGCAATCCGTCCGTATATGCTTCAATGATTGCCAAGTAGTCAGGCCAGCCTGCCAGGCTGCCTTTGGGACTTTGAGGCCTGGACAAGAACAATGAGCACAGACGATAAGAAGGTCAAACGCCGGCGCTCTGCGCTTCGGGGTCGGCAACTCGAACCGGCTTTGCTGTCAGAGCTGCGGGAGCTGATCGGTGACGAACGTAGGGATTCGTCATTGCGCAGCCGGGATCGTCTGATTGAACACCTGCATGCAATGCAGGACACCTACGGTTACCTCTCCATGCCCCGGCTCCGGGCCCTGGCCTCGTTCATGAATCTGCCCATGGCGGCTATTTATGAAACGGCCACCTTCTACGCCCATTTCGATGTTATTCACGACGAACAAACGCCACCACCGGCAATAACCTTGCGTGTATGTGATTCGCTTTCGTGTCAACTGGCCGGAGCAGAGGCGCTGCATCAGGATTTGGCTGACGGGGCTAATCCCGCCCGGGTGAGGGTGCTGCGCGCGCCCTGCATGGGGCGCTGTGAAACAGCACCGGTAGTGGCCGTTGGACGTCATCATGTGTGCCATGCCAATGCGTTCAATGTGGGTGATGCCGTAGAACATGGGCAGGTTCAGCCAGAGGAAATCCGCTGGCCAGGCCTTGCGGCTTACCGCTCGACGGGCGGTTATGGGTTGCTGGCAGATTGCCGCCAAGGCCGGGTGAGCGCTGACTCGCTGGTGAAAGAACTTGAAGGCGCCGGCCTGCGCGGACTGGGCGGCGCGGGATTTCCGACCTTCCGCAAATGGCAGGCGGTGCGGGCCGAGCCCGGGCCACGTTATGCGGTGATCAACGCCGACGAAGGCGAGCCGGGCACCTTCAAAGATCGCCACTACCTGGAGCGAGAGCCCCATGGCTTCCTGGAAGGCGCGTTGGTTAGCGCCTGGGCAGTCGAGGCGCAGGCGCTCTACATTTATCTGCGAGACGAATATCCCGGCCTGCACAATGTTCTTAAAGAGGCCATTGCCGAGCTGGAAGAGGCCGAAATCGTCGAGCCGGGTTTTATCATCCTGCGCCGTGGCGCGGGCGCCTACATCTGCGGTGAGGAATCCGCCCTGATCGAGTCACTGGAGGGTAAACCCGGCAAGCCACGCCATCGCCCGCCTTTCGTTGCCCAAAAAGGACTGTTTAATCAGCCTACACTGGTTAATAACGTCGAAACGGTTTACTGGATCCCGCGCATCCACGCCCAGGGCGCCGAATGGTTCGCCAGCCAGGGGCGGCATGGCCGCAAGGGGCTTCGCAGTTTTTCGGTTTCGGGACGGGTGGCCCGGCCCGGCGTTCATGTTGCGCCTGCGGGGATCACTCTTAATGAGTTGATCGAGGAATACTGCGGCGGCATGGCCGAAGGGCACCGGCTGCTGGCCTATCTGCCAGGCGGTGCCTCCGGTGGCATATTGCCGGCCAGCAAGGCCGACATTCCCCTGGACTTCGACACCCTGCAGGAACACGGCTGTTTTATCGGTTCTGCCGCTGTGATCGTTCTGTCGGATCAGGACAACCTGGCGGATGCCGCATCCAACCTTCTGGGCTTCTTTGCCGATGAGTCCTGCGGGCAATGCACTCCCTGCCGCGTGGGCACCGAGAAAATGCTCACCTTGCTGGAACGCAACAGCTGGGATGAGGAAACGATGCAGCAACTGGCCAGCGTGATGGCAGATGCCTCCATCTGCGGCCTGGGCCAGGCGGCACCCAATCCCGTGCTGAGCCTGCTGCGGGATTTCCGCGGCGAACTCGCCAGCCACAACCTGATCGCCAAGGGGTAGGGAGGCAGCCATGAGCCATTCAAAAATAGCCATGAGCAACAGCAACACAAGCTTCACCCTGACACTGGACGACGTTGAAGTTCAGGCCCACCCCGGCGAAACCCTGTGGCAGGTGGCCAAGCGCGCCGGGGAGACCATCCCGCACCTCTGCTATAAAGACACGCCGGGTTACCGGGCGGATGGCAATTGCCGCGCCTGCATGGTGGAAGTGGAAGGTGAACGGGTGCTTGCTGCAAGCTGCATTCGCGAGGCTGCGCCCGGCATGGTTGTGCGCAGTGCCGGTTCCGGCCGTGCCCAGGCAGCCCGTAAAGCGGTGCTGGAACTGTTGCTGGCCGACCAGCCTGAGCGCGAAAACAACCCGGACCGGTCCAGCCATCTTTGGGATACGGCGGATCAGTTGGCCATCGATGCTAGTGCCGTGCGCCAGAGAATCCCGGCCCGATCGGATCGGGAAGGGCCAACCGTTCACCATGTGGAACCAAGATCCGATACGCTTCCCCATGCCCAGGGCCATGACGCCACCCATTCCGCAATGAACGTCAACCTGGACGCCTGCATCACCTGCGGCCTGTGCGAGCGCGCCTGTCGCGAGGTGCAGGGCAACGACGTGATCGGGCTGGCGCACCGTGGCGCGGCGTCCAAGGTGGTCTTCGACTTTGATGACCCCATGGGAGACAGTACCTGCGTTGCCTGCGGCGAATGCGTGCAGGCCTGTCCGACCGGGGCGCTGATGCCCGCCACCCTGATCGATGCCGAAGGCCGTGGAGACTCCGCCGCGGCCGATCGCACCGTGGATTCCGTCTGCCCCTATTGCGGAGTGGGCTGCCAGCTGACCTATCACGTGAAAGACGAGCCCTCCGAGGAGAACGGGCAGCAAGGGCGCATCCTCTTCGTGGAAGGCAGGAACGGGCCCTCCAACCAGGGCCGGCTCTGCGTGAAAGGCCGCTTCGGTTCTGATTATCCCTCGCACCCGGCACGGCTGACCCGGCCATTGATCCGCCGGGAGGGCGTGCCCAAGGGCCTGGAACCGGACTTTGATCCGGCCAACCCCCTGACTCATTTTCGCGAGGCAAGCTGGGAAGAGGCACTGGATCTGGCAGCCACGGGATTAACGGAGCTCAAGGGCCAGCACGGCCCCAGTGCACTGGCCGGCTTCGGCAGTGCCAAGTGCTCCAACGAAGAAGCCTGGCTGTTCCAGAAACTGGTGCGTACCGGTTTCGGCTCCAACCACGTTGACCACTGCACGCGGCTCTGCCACGCCAGTTCCGTGGCGGCACTGATGGAATGCCTGGGCTCGGGCGCAGTGACCGCCTCCTTCATGCAGGCGCTCCAGTCGGATGTGGTGATCCTCACCGGCTGCAACCCCGCCGTGAATCATCCGGTGGCCGCCACCTACTTCAAGCAGGCGGCCCGAAATGGCACCAAACTGATCATCATCGACCCCCGGGGCCAGGCGCTGGATTCTTATGCTTGGCGCAGCCTGCGTTTTTCGCCGGGGGGCGACGTGTCGCTCTTCAACGCCATGCTCAATGTGATCATCAGCGAAGGGCTCTACGATCAGGCCTACATTGATTCCCACACCGAAGGCTTCGAGGCGCTGGCAACAAGTGTCGCGGATATGACTCCTGAGGCCATGAGCCCCGCCTGCGGCGTTGAACCAGACACCATCCGCGAAGTGGCGCGGGCCTATGCCGGCGCCGAAAGAGCGATGATCTTCTGGGGCATGGGCATTTCCCAGCACGTACATGGAACCGACAATGCCCGCTGCCTGATCTCCATGGCCCTGACCTGCGGCCATACCGGCCGGCCCGGCACTGGCCTGCATCCCCTGCGTGGCCAGAACAACGTCCAGGGTGCCTCGGATGCCGGCCTGATTCCCATGGTATTGCCCGACTACCAGCCGGTAGGGGACGCCCAGCTGCGTGCCGCCTTCGAAGAACTCTGGGATACCAAACTGGACCCCGAGCCGGGGCTCACGGTTGTGGAGATTATGGACGCCATCACGGCCGGGACCATCAAGGGCATGTACATCCTCGGCGAAAACCCGGCGATGTCCGACCCAGACCTGACCCACGCCCGCGCTGCACTTGGCACCCTTGAGCACCTGGTGGTGCAGGACCTGTTCGTCACGGAGACCGCCCAGTTTGCTGATGTGATCCTGCCGGCCACTGCCTGGTCCGAGAAGTCAGGCACCGTCACCAACACCAACCGGCAGGTTCAAATGGGCCGCGCCGCGCTGGCGCCGCCGGGGCAGGCAAAGCCCGACTGGTGGATTATTCAGGAAATGGCCCGGCGTTTCGGGCTGGGGTGGGACTACGACGGCCCCGAGCAGGTATTCGCCGAAATGAAACAGGGTATGCACTCCCTCGACCATATCTCCTGGTCCCGCCTGGAACGGGAAGGTTCGGTAACCTATCCATGTCCTGCCGACGATGAGCCCGGGCAGGATGTTGTCTTCTCTGATGCCTTCCCTCGCGCCGGGGGCAGGGCCAAACTCTCGCCGACCCGGCCGCTGCCGCCAGACGAACCGGTGGATGAGGCCTATCCCATCGTATTAACCACCGGGCGACTGCTCGAGCACTGGCACACCGGCGCCATGACACGTCGCAGCCGGGTACTGGATGAGCGTGAGCCCGAAGCGGCGGTCTATCTGGCACCCGCAGAGCTGGCTCGCCTCGGCGTGCCATCCGGTGAGGCCATCCACGTGGCCACCCGGCGCGGCAGTATCACCCTGACGGCGCGTGTAGACCAGACTATGCCCGAGGGCATGGTGTTCATACCCTTTGCCTTTGCGGAGGCGGCTGCCAATCTGCTCACCAACCCGGCGCTGGATCCTTATGGGAAGATTCCGGAGTTCAAGTATGCTGCGTGTCGGTTGAGTCAGGTGTAGCCTTCGAAGCGAACCCTCCTGCTGTTTCTGTTCGACACAGCCAGTCGCTATCAGATAATGCTGTTTATCGGCCATCCGGGAAAGCCGGTTGATCTGGCGGTGGTGCCGAGGCATATTCTGGCGTTGAAGGAGCAGCCCTCTGCTAACCTAATGTAGAGAAATTCTTGATGTCGAATACGGCTGTTAGCTACCTCTTCATGTGCCGAAAAGTGTCTCGATTTCGGAAGACTTTCATTAAAACGCTGTCGGCTGGTTTGAATCCGGTTCACCCAAAACTGGCGCTGCCCCAACTCTCTAGCAAGACTCATTTCCAGTGAGATCTGGGACTCGATACACCCGGGAGAGGTAGTTGCAAATGCACCACAATAGCAGGCCATGGAGACAGAAGAGAGGCCCCAACGTTAGACCGAGTTAGATGTTCATATGAAAATGGCTAACAAAATGTGCATTTTCCAATCTCGGAAGCTGCGGTTGTTCGCCAAATTTGTCGAAGCCTCGTTGCAAAATAGTGTCCTGGGTGTTTACATAAGTTTTTGAAACGCTATTTCTTTGTACATACTCTTGCATCAGAAATGGTGCTTTTGAGCGCAGAGAATCCAGACGACATGTCGGAGCAGTAAATTGTCAGAGAACAAGAACCCTCATGTAGATCGAATGGCACGGTTTTTACCGTTTGATCCCTCACACGACCAGATCTATGAGGAATACCAGGTTGCCAGCGATTCTCTCAATCTCGACACGGTCGCTTTTAACTATGTTCTGGACGCTGCGAATTCAGGGGCACATGTCATTGTCCTGACTGGTGACGCGGGCCATGGGAAAACACATTTATGTCGTAGAGTTATAGAGAGCTTCCTCGGCTATGAGGAGGAAGGCGCTAGAAAACTGATCAATGAAGCTTGCGACGGCAATCAGGTCATTCGGGGCAAAGAAGGTGCGAAACCCGAGAGAGCGTTGCGCATCTTCAAAGACTTCTCCGAGTTTGCACCGGAGATCGCTGCAGGATTAGTCGAGGCTTCCAATAGTGACGATGCAGTTACCATAATCTGCGCGAATGAAGGACGACTTCGTGCCGTTTTGGCCTCAAGTAATGCCGGACCGTATTGTGCAGAGTTACTGAAAAGCTTCGTGTCTTGCTTTGATGATGGAAGAGCAAGCAGTGATGGTCGCATCCATATTGTAAACCTCAATCATCAGTCCATTGCTGCCGGTACGGACGGCGAGTCCTTAGGAGACCGTGCACTTCGTGACTGGACATCGGGTACCAGGTGGCGGAGCTGCAACGATTGCGACTCCCGAGCGGCATGTCCAATCAACCGAAACAGGGAAATGCTATCTGAACGCGTTGACCTCGAAGCGGCCGCAATTAGAAAGGCAAAGATGCGTCTCCTGTTCGCGACGCTTGAGCGGATAGGTTACGTCATAACCATCCGAGACATGCTGATGGCTTTCGCCTACCTACTAACAGGCGGCCTGAAGTGCGCGGATGTCCACAAAATGAGGCGTCGCCGAAAGAAGGGCTGGCAACAGGCTTACGCATTCTACAATCTCGCCTTTGAAACGCCGGATACATTGTCGAAAGAGCAACTGAAGCGCTTGCCTCTCATGCAGCAACTTCCGAAACTAGACCCGGGTCGGCGGGCGATTCGGGAGATCGACGAGTGCATTGTTAATCAACAAGAAATCTTCGGTTACGGCCAGCTGGATCTTCAGTTTCCCGCACCCTCGACGTCTGATGAAGACCTAATCGATGCTGCTGACGGAATTGACGAGATTATCGGAGACCCCCGCAACAAGCAGCAAAGAGCGGATGAAGCAGAGAACGTCATGCGGGTAGTGAGGGCGCTTAGGCGTCGGGCCTACGTAGACGGTATCGGTGGTCACATTCCCGATATGGTGCATCTTGGTTTCCCCTATGGTGCCGATTATCTTGGCATTATCGATGGCCATTTGGATGTTCCCAAACGCACTCTTCTGAAGAAGAGCGTAATTGCGGGTTTACACCATATTCAGGGGCTTCAGTTCTCAGAGCAAACGCCTACCCTCCATCTCGTTGATCCCGCTTTCGGACGTTCCATGTCGGGAACGGCAATACTCGCCGCTAGAGTCAGGCCGGCAAACGTAGACCTCCTGAGGCTTTCCGAGAAATGGGGGAAGAGTGATGAGTTTCCTTATCATGTAAAGCTGAGTGTCGACTGGATCGACCGTCATGTGGTCTTGCGGATTGTTGATCAACAACACAACCCTCATGATCTTCTCCTCGATTTGATGACTTTCGATTGCATATTAAGAGCCGCGGCGGGCCATGTACCGACGAAATTCTATGAGCATGACATCCGGCGCGTTGCAAGCTTTCTCGGTCGCATTGCGCAGTCAGCTCAAGCAAGCTCAGACCAGATTAATTTGATACGAGACGGTCGATCTCAGACCATCTCAATTGATGGCAGCACCATCCAGGTTGGTGCCGGTGCCTGAGCGGGAGATAGACTTCAATATGCAGAATGAAACGGTCGAGAAAGTCCCAAAAAAAGGCCCCGAGGTTTCTCGTGAACTGTTCGGCGGCGTTCTCGATTTCGATGCCGCTGGACACTACCCGGGTCTGGAATTGTTGAATTTTATCTACTGCGGTGAAGGAGAAGATCTTCTCCCTGTCGGAGATGTCGTGAAGATAAAGCGTCGATCCCACGATTTCGGCAGAAGACTCGTTTGGGATAGCAGTTTTAAGCAGGACTCGCGACGGCACGACGTGCTTCTAGACGATGTTGCTGCAGAAGAGACTTTGCGGGAACTTCTTCGGTGCCTGCAACTGGAAATCCCCAGTGGCACGAAGGAACCGAAATGGTCAAGGGCACACTTCTTCCCTTATACACCGTCGCTTATCCATTGGGACGCCCGGGAGCGATACGGAAGCATTAGGCTTGAGCGCCTCTATCTCCGCGGCGGAGGTGCTCTCGCTTTCAAGATTTTAAGGTCTGATCAAGATACACCGCGCCTTCAGCGTATTAGAGAAGGATTCAAGCAACTTTACTCGGCAACGCTTGAGAGTCCGCTTGAAATCCTCGCTGGGTTCATCAACCAGCAGAGCAAAAGAGACGAACACCTAGTCCCTGATGACATCGAAAAGACCACGCGTGCGAACATCGACGAATTTGAAGATATTTACCGCAACGGTATCCTGAATATTCTAGAACAGGAGGGCGCGACTTCTGTTGCCAAGATACGGGCGGTTATGGGCTGGACAGGGCTCTGGCTTGTCCTGATGCAGAACAGGCGCGCTAGACAAAACCTTTCCATAGAGGAAAGTCCCATCATCTGTGACTGCGGTGCCGGCAGTCCACAGCTGCGTCGCGTATCTCAGCGTTGCCTTCAGGATACTCTCGGCAACATTGTCAGCGCGGTCGTCAAAGCTGAGCCGAATGTTGCGAATGCTCAGCGCAACAAGATTCGAAGTTTTTTCTGGGCTACAGCTGCGGCGAACGGCTTCCTCAATGCATGGCGAGGGCGTAAGCATTTCACACTATCTGTCGATGCTTTGGAGATGATTGTATTGGCGACCATTCCGACGGGGTCAGAGATGCCGTACGAGCGGTTCGTGACAGACGTGCTATATGGCCGTCTCGGCATCGCGGTCGGCCGCGGTGCTGCGGAGGCATCGGGTCTTGTTAATTCAATCGACGCGAGTCTCTTTGAAGAGAATGAGGCGCAACTGGCGCTTCAGATGATCGCCGCCGGACTGGTTACCCAATACTCCGACGCCACGCGAATGGTTAGCCCAGTAGCGGCCTCCTAACCGGATCTTGAAATGAGTGAAATTGAAAAGATTATTGCCGGCACGGCCTTCGAGATTGTTGCTCGTAGCTTCTCCTCGAATGATGGTTCTGATCGCAACTCGTTCAGATTGAAGAACCTTATGAGAAGTGAGGCGTTGGAGTTCCTGCGTGTGTGGCAGCTTCGCAGCGCTGAGAGGGGCCTGGAGCGCGTCAGGCTTTTGGTCGCCAGCGACTCCCATGAGGAGTTTCCACAAGAGTTCAAGGCTGACCCTGAACACTCCATCACGTACTACCGTAACAACAATGAACACGGGCTCGTCTACATTGAGACAAAAGTGGAAAGCGATGAGCAGGGGCTCAAAAATCTCTTTACGCTGAGAGATGTGAACTTCCTGGACGGTACGTTCGATGAGGATGGGGAGTTCTTGGTCCCCGAGGAAATGGTCAGGCAGGCTCTCCGTTACGCTGGCTCTTCCAACCCTGAAGGCAATGAACTTCTCCGGAATCGACTTGTAGAGGTTCTTCGAGAACTCCGCATGGCGGGCATGACTCTCCCCGTGAGGAAGTTTGCGGGGTTTGTTCTCGCTGCAGCCGAGGAAGTGGTTTCAGGCCCTGGTATCTATTCACCTGAAGAGACGAACGCATTAGTCGGAAGATGCCTCGTGAATCTAGACATGTTCCCGGATGAACAATGGCGTCAGAGTACCGGTCGTGTGGCTCGCCGCCTTTCTCTGAACCTTTTAAGATCTGAATTGGCAGCCTCGCCCTCATTGGATCTTGACGCGGAAAAAACTGCGAAAGATTGCAGTCGAACTAAGTTTGTGGACGAAAGCGAAGAGCAATATGACTCCGCCACGCAAGCCTTCTGGCGTGAGGAATGCTCTGAGTACTGTCTCGGTCCATCCCGTAAAAAGAGGGAGCGGATTCCATACAGGATCTTCGAGCAAGTTTTCAACAAAGATGTTAAGGGTCTACCTCTCGGTCAAAGAGTGGCAGAGGAAATTGTCGATATTACGCCTGGGAGGAGGCTAGAGTTCAATGAGCTTGCTGTGGAGACCGGGTTGAATAACCGGTCAGCAGAAGACGCCCGGAAGTTCCTTGAAAGTGAGCCTGCCGATTCAAGTGCATTGCCATTGAAGGATGTTCTTTCGAAACAGACGCTACGCATGGTTGAAAAACTTGCTTCGCCGGCTGTAGAGCGAGTTCAGAACCCACTGGTCAAACTTTCGCAGGTGGTGACAGACTTTAGGGCGCGCAACGATTTCGAGGAAGGCGAGTTTAGGATTGAGCTGCGTGCGGGAGGCAGTACCTCTGATCAGCATGCGCCGACCCTTGGCCTGTTTGCATTTCTCTATGGGAGATCATTGGTTCAGATATGCAGTTCCTTGGCTGATGGGCTGGGTTCCGTCTTCTTGGATGTCGATGATCGCCTGACTAAACAGGTCCCGGTTCCTCCTCTCAAGGAGGAAATTGATCCCGAAGTCGAGGTTCCCGACACCAGTTCATTGGAAGAAGATGAGGGAATATCCTGGCTTCCCATTTCTCTCGAGTTCGTTCTGGTCGACGCGAGAGATGGAAAGGAGCTCGATAGCGAAGTGGCCATTGAGTGGCTACCTGAAGATCTTCCTTATCTTGCGCTATTCTGGATTTCTGTCTGTGGAGAAGACAGGGGTGATGTGACCGCTGAACTTCATGCTCCGTCAAACCGGACGGGAGAAGCGTGGGTTATGGAAGTGGCACATCGTCTGTTACCTTTTCAGAACGGAACGGCGCGACCGATCAGGACGGAAGTATTGAAGCATCCTGTAATCGACCGGCTGGTGGCGGTAAGTTCGAGGTTCAGAGCTGAGGCTGAAAAGGACGGTCTTTCGTCGGAACTAATGAATGACGTGTTTGACGAATGGTCTGCTATTCTTGCCGATGCCCGCAAATCATTTGTGCCAGAGGGTGATGCCCCAGACGGCATGATTGAGTTTCTAAACGCAGGCTGCGTTCAGGGCTTTGATGGCAACCGTGTGCTAATGCTCCAGTCCCACCCGCTCAAACTCAGGTGGATTGCAGCTTATCTTGCGAAGTCATCGCAGCTTGCGATTGACGCAATCGAAGGTTCTCTGAAGCTGAACCAACAGAATGAGAGTCTTTACCTGGACTGGATCCAAGGCCTTTCTCCGCACCAACAACCTTCGATACACACCGCCGAAAAAGGGGATCTACTTTTCGCCGCCGGAGAGCGAGGCTGGACCGAGAATTTTCATAGGGCCGCCTCATCCGGCGGTACTGCGTCTGGTGATAGAATACACGCAAGTCTTGTTGCTGAGATCGTCCGACAGATAACGGCATACCTCCATGCTCATCCCTACAAGGCTGACGGCCTCACAGTTCTCGTAGTCACAGGCGGCGCTAGTGCTCTCCCAGCGGACATAGTCCAAGGTGTACGGAAAGGTGAGTTCAAGCACCTCGCAATGACTATTGAACTCGTCGCCCCGAAGGACTGCTGGGACGACGCAGCACGCAAGTTCGAACTGGTGGACACTGACAACCGCCTGGCGGGTCAAGGAGCGCTTTTCCCGCCCGTTCAGCTGAATCTGCACGATCTTGAAAAGGTCAAGCAAGATGCTGATGCGGCGCTGGGATCATTGGTCTGCGATCTGGCAATTGTTCCTC
The DNA here is from genome assembly GCF_008795955.1 of Marinobacter denitrificans. Taxonomy (GTDB): domain Bacteria; phylum Pseudomonadota; class Gammaproteobacteria; order Pseudomonadales; family Oleiphilaceae; genus Marinobacter; species Marinobacter denitrificans. The sequence goes on along the minus strand of NZ_VMHN01000002.1, from coordinate 762,123 downwards.
AATTTCTGGACGACAACATTAGCACGGATGCCAAGACTGAGGACGAGACTGCGTCTCTTGGGAAGTTCGATCCTCTTCTTGACGATCCGACCTATATCGCCTCTGGGGCCGGCTCCTCTGCACTCTGGGTGTCGCTGAGACCGAAGATGCCCGACACTGCGCTTTCTGACTGGTCCACCCTTGCGGTTAGGCACGAACGGAGAAACCCTGTCGCTGCGGACCGCCCCGAGGCGACTGACTTCATAGATATTCGGATCAATTTCCATAATACGGCTCGTTTTTTCGGAGTGCTTCACAAACGCTCGCACTGGGTCATAACAGTTGAGCGACACATCACGAGAAAGCAGATCGAAAGCCTCGAAACGCGGCCAGAGGTCCTTTCCCTACGGGACGGCGTTGGCCCAGGTGGGTTGTTCACGCTTATCGTGTCTTCCAATGCCGGAAAGCAGTTCGTTATAGATCGGTTGACCAGGAAGCTGAAGCGAATTGCTACTTCAATTGGGCGAGAGGAAATGGCGGAAAAACAGGCGCAGCAGCTCGCCCAAAAAATTTACGATGAGGCCAGACAGATTTCCCCGAGACTGACCCTCGACGCGTTGGGTATATCCCGCGTCACCGAAGAAATTCTCGGGTTGAGCGTTGCGAGGCAGGTAGCCGACCACAATATGCCCACCTCAGTAGGTGATGATGGTTTGATCGCTTGGATATCGCTTGATGAACATCCGGAATGGTTTACTTCGGCAAATTCGATGCGTGCAGACATGATAAGACTGGCCGTAAGCCTCCGAGATGATGGTCTTTCTGTGGACCTTCTCGTCCTCGAAAGCAAGTTGAGACGTTCAGGCTATGATGCACACGGGGCGGAACAGGTACGTAAAACCCTGCAAATGTTCGATGCCGTATTCCCACAGGATGGCGAGCAGGATCCGATGGATGGAGAGCTATGGAGAGATACAATTCTCTCCGCAGTGGATACCGTTAGTGAAGATGCGGTCTTTATTCCACCAGAGGTAAGGTCAGATCAAACGCAGCAGCGATCGAGGGTGTCGGAGGAAATAAGAAGCCGCTTTCGCGAAGGCGACTTTGCATCAGTGAGAGTCGCTGGCCTCTATTCCATTTGTGAATACTCGCACCCCAGAGACGCGACCATAGAGGCGTACGATGCAGACCCCCGGGTGCAGATCATTCAGACTGGGGGAAGCGCCCTGCTTGATCGGCCTGCCGACCCTCACTTTTCGAAACTGGTGGGCCACCTGGGTAAGCCCCAACCGGCAAGTGAGGACGTAAAAATGCCACCGCCTCCCCCCGAGCAGGAGGAGGAAGGGAAGAATGCGGACGAAGTTTTGGCATCTCCCGGGTCCCGTTCCGAAGAGGATGCCCGCGAAGCCGGCGTTAGTGAGTGCGAACCTGTGCACGCGGAAGAAGAAATCAGTGTCAGTGGAAGTCGAGGTCATCTTGGCAAGTCGGAGCTTGATCGTCGGTATCAGATAATACTGGACACGTTCGGCCAGTATGGCATCAGTGTGGGTAAGACTGCGCCAGGTGTTGAACACGCCATAGAGGGCCCTGCATCGATTCTCTTCAGGGTTCGACCGGGCAAGGGTGTGCCACCAAGTAAACTGACTGCGCAGCATGATGCCTTGAAGCTTGCCTTGGAGTTGGATGCCTCTCAGGACATGCGGTTCGACATTGATAAGGGCTACGTGACTATTGATGTGCCCAAGACGGACGAGGACCGGTATTTTATCGTTGCCTCGGATCTCTGGTCCCGCTGGGGACGCCCGGCGTTCGGCCTGAAGGTACCGTTGGGAGAGGATCGCTTCGGGAACGTAGTTGAAGTAGATTTTACTTCCTCTAACTCACCGCATCTTCTAATCGGTGGCACTACTGGCAGTGGTAAGTCAGAGGCTCTCAACACAATTCTTTCCGGTATTACCGAGCACTATTCACCGGAGGAAGTGCGGTTGCAGCTAATCGACCCGAAGGGGACGGAACTTGAACACCTCTCGGAGTCTCAGCATCTCGATGGAGAGATTGGCTGGGACGAAGAGGATGCCATCGAAATTCTTGCTCGCGCCGTCGAGGAGATGCAGGCCCGTTATGCGATATTCAAGAATTGTAAGGTGAGGTCACTCGGGGATTACAATGCCCAAGTTTCTGAGGGCGAGCGCATAGCGAGGTGGGTAATTGTTCTCGATGAGTATGCTGACCTGACATCTGAGCCGGAAGCGAAAAAAACAATCGAAGGACACTTGAAGCGCCTTGCCCAAAAAGCCCGTGCCGCTGGAATTCATGTCATTATTGCCACTCAGAAGCCTGATGCTTCGGTTATAAGTACAAATTTAAGGTCCAACCTTCCGGCGCAGCTCGCCTTGCGGGTCAAAAGTGCGACCGAAAGCCGTGTCATCATGGATGACCCCGGCGCAGAATCTCTGACTGGAAAGGGCGACGCATTCTTTAAGGAAAGTGGTGTATTGACCCGGGTTCAGTGCGCAAAAATCTGACTTGATGGGATAGCGCACATGACAGAAGTTTCCTTAGTAAACCTGAGGTGGGAAGCTAGTCTCGCTTTGGAACTGCACCGGGTCGTGATAGACGATATCGTTATCCCTTGGAAGCTGAATTCAGGACGTAGAACACCACTTCTGCGATATACCTTGCTAGCAATGGAGGCACAGCATTACCAACCTGCACATACTGCTGGGTGCGGTTACCCTCAAAAAAGTAATTGTCAGGGAAAGTCTGAATCCTGGCTGCTTCGCGCACAGTTAAGCTTCTGCACTGCGATGGGTCGTAATGAATAAAATAATGTCCATCCTTCGATATGTGGCTGGTAACGGTACTGGCCACACGGTTCTCAGCTTGAACTTTGAATCTATCTACAAAATTGCCGCTTTTCCAGTTCTTGTGCGCCGGCGCGAGGGTTTCCGGGTAGTCCGCTGCGCGTGGTGACGCGCCGTTATTTACAGAGGCATGGCAACTTGCGAATAGGTATCTATGAAGGTCTTCCGCCATGTGGTTCCTTGCCTGGTGGTTTATAACGCCCGCCATTGCTTTATCTTTATACCAGTCTTTTAGCCAGACAGGCATTCGTGTCGCGCGGCTGCTCGGGAAAGGGACAAATCTTCCTCCTTGACCGGGATCTTCAGGTGGTGGCGTTAGCGCACGCCAAGCCCTTTCCTGGGCCTCCTTTGATTTATGTAGAGCACTATACACTTTAGAAAAACCGCCGGATAAATTATCTAGCCACGACTTGAAATCATTTGGCTTGCGCTTTGTTAAGCCGCTTCGAAGCTTCGGCAAATCTGCGAGAATTTCCCCCGGGGTGACGTGTCTGTCAGTCCTCCACCTCGCGAGTAATTCTCCCTCAATATTGCTTTTTCTCAAATCTTTGCGAACACCCATCAAAATTACACGGTGTCGAGCCTGAGGTATGCCGAAGTCTTCTGCGCGAATGACAAAATCACTGTTTCGGAAATGTCCCAATCCACCTAGGTCTTCCAGAGGACAGGCCAAGGGGAGTAGTTCATATTCAACCTGTTCTCTATTGCTGTTAAGCGCTCGAGTGGGGCAATGGAGGTCGCCCCGGATTTTCTCGAAGATTGACTCACCGTTTACCTTGGCCGTCAGGAGCCCTTTGACATTTTCCATGACGAAAATGTCTGGCTGCACCAAATCCAGAACCTTCAGGTATTCTTGATAGAGGAAATGGCGATCATCCTTTTCTGCGGTATAACCTTTGATTCCTTTGTTTCGAGCACGGCCGACAAGCGAGTAGGCTTGGCACGGCGGGCCTCCAATCACAAGTTTAGGCCCGTTGTGACCCTCGATGGCACGCTCAATTTCAGAAAATATCTCCTCGTGATCCTCGCTACCCAGAGCCTTTGGGCCGCCTAACGTCTCTTGTTTTGCCGCTGCCCACTTGTCCGGACATTTCCTGGAGAAAAATTCTTCAGCACTCACTTTTCCATTGGAGCTCAGATATTCGTAATAGGCATCTGGAACTTCTTGGCCGCGAAATTGACGGAAGAATGCCCTGAGCGTGAGCGTTTTGTGGGCACTTTCCTCTTTTTCTATGGAGGCGACTATTTTGAAAGGGAAGGCGCCGTTATCAGCTTGAAATGCAGAAAATCCCTCACCAAGACCACCAGGGCCAGCAAAAAGGTCGATTATTTTGATAGTGTCAGTCATTGATGCTTCGCCAAGATCATGTTGGCAGCTAGCATACCAGGTAACACTTATTTTTCCAGGCCTCAATTGCAGTATGACCGATACAGTCGATTCGAAAACTCGCTCAAGAATGATGTCTGGCATCAGGGGAAAGAACACGAAGCCAGAGATCGTTATCAGACAGAGACTGCACGCTCGAGGGTATCGATTCAGGCTACATCGTAAAGATCTACCCGGCTCGCCAGATATAGTTCTACCGAAACATCAAGCGGTGGTTTTGATCAACGGGTGTTTCTGGCATGGACATCAATGCCGATTGTTCAAATGGCCCAAGACAAGGCCTGAGTTCTGGAGGAACAAAATCGAGGGTAATATTCGCCGTGATCAGAAAAAATTGTTTGAACTGAAGAGGATGGGGTGGCGTGTATGCATGCTCTGGGAGTGTGCAATAAAAGGTGCAAATGAAGAGCACTTGAATGGAGTGATCGAAAGCATATCGAGATGGTTAACAAGCGAAGAACGCTCCCTTTTTATTCCTGATGGCACAACCCAAGAGATTGGTGATGAGCTAACAAATATATTATGAAACCCGGAGTGAAGGGCTGCAAATGACAATCGTCCCATACAACCGCAATGCTCAAACCTTCTTCGCTCAGTACCTATCCCTGAGCTTTGAGCAGGTCCACAGCCACTGGTTGACCCAGTTGGACCAAAAGACAGGCTTGGCTCTGGATGTCGGCGCAGGCAGCGGTCGCGATTCCAGTGCCCTTGCAGCGAGGGGCTGGGATGTTGTCGCGGTAGAGCCGGCAGTTGGCTTGCGAGAGTTGGGGCAGGGTGCTACTCGCAATCAGAGCATTCACTGGGTAGACGATCAATTACCGGATCTTGGTAAGATCCGGAAGCTGAGCTATCGCTTCGACCTTATTCTTGTTTCCGCTGTCTGGATGCATATCCCACCATCTGCTCGTGAACGCGCTTTTCGAATTCTGACTGAGCTTCTGGCGCCCGGTGGAATGCTGGTGATTACGCTTCGGCACGGGCCCGGTGATGGCGAACGACTCTTTTACGATGTCAGTAGGGAAGAGCTGGAGGGTTTTGCCAAACGCCGGGCACTGATCCCGCTTCCGTTGCCGGTTGGGCGCAAGAAGGATGAGCTCCAGAGGAATGAGGTTTCCTGGGAGACTCTGGCTTTTCGGTTGGCGGACGATGGCACAGGCGCATTGCCAACGGTTCGCCACATCATCGTTAATGACAATAAGTCCTCAACTTACAAGTTGGGTTTGCTGCGAACCCTCGTCCGGATTGCTGACGGCGCGCCCGGCCTGGCGCTTAAACGGACCGATGACTGGGTGGATATTCCGCTTGGTGCGGTCGGGCTGTTCTGGATTATGCTTTATCACCCTCTGGTTCTCCGGCATCAGCTGAGGCAAGCGCCAGGTAGCCGTGGCTATGGCTTTGCCACAGAGGATTTCTTCAAGCTGCAGAGTTTCACGCCTCTGGATTTCAGAGTGGGTATGTCGCTGTCGGCGGATGTTGCTCCGGTAGTCCTGCGCGCTGTCCGGGATGCTTGCTCGACCATCCTCAAGAATCCCGCACATTTCACGACCTGGCCTGGCAGTAACCGTCCAATCTTCGAGGGCGGTTCGGCCAGGATGACCATCAAGAAGGCACCCGTTCGTTTGGACAAAGCAACGCTTTCCAGGTTCGGTACCTTTCGCGTTCCTTCATTTCTCTGGGATGCGTTTAGTCGCTATGCGTGCTGGATTGAGCCCGCGATTGTAAATGAATGGATTGATTTGATGAGTAGCTGGGACCTGCGTTATCGCATGGATGATTATCATCGTGGTTTGCAATGGGTTGAGGGTCGGCGCGATACGTCAGCTGTCCGTCAAATGATTAACCAGCAGCTTGAGACTGGTCGGGTCGAGTGCGTATGGACAGCCCAAAAGCTTAAAGCGAAGCGGTTTGACGTCGACCACTGTTTTCCATGGTCACGATGGAACAACAACGATCTCTGGAATCTGATGCCAGCGACCCATACGGCGAATGCTGCGAAGTCCGAAAAGCTGCCCGGGGACTTGCTGCTCAAAGAGGCGCACCCTCGAGTAGTGAACTGGTGGGAGCAGGCCATCACTGGTACGTCTCGCGAAGAGCAGTTCTTCTCAGAGGCTGAGGCCTCGCTACCATTGCTGGGGCAGGAACGAACCTTGGAGGGCGTTTTTGAGGGGATGCTTCAGCAGCGATTGAGACTGAAAACCAATCTTCAGCTGGCAGAATGGTTGGGCCTGTAAATCAGAGGAGTGGTAAAGGGCTTTCAGGTAAAGATGAAAGCAAACCTTATGCTTGAACAGCAGGAATTTGCCAGGCCCAACGGGTGAAAAAGGCCCGCCGCCAGCACGGCGGGGCTTGAGAACTTTTACAATGAGACAACGGCGCCGCCGGACTCCGCCGACTCGAACAGCGCCGACATCACCCGATGACAGGCCAGGCTGCGCTTGGGCCATTGAGCGTCTAACTCGCCAGTCAGAATGATGTTGGAGAACTTCTCGACCAGCTTCACAACGTGGTCACAGGGCTCTACCTGTTGCTCTGTATCTTTGCCATCGGCATCCCCCAGTATGTAGCGCGAGCTGCCAGTGTAGCGTTCACCGTACGCAGCGAAATTCCCGCTTCTACCCTGGCCACCAACCAGGTCATCGATTCGTATAAGGCCTGCGTCGCCAACCGTTTCCAACTGGGAGCGATGCGCGAGTTCGCAGCCTGCATCGAAGGTTGCCATTCGGCCGTCAGAGAACCAGAGGGTGCCACCGCAGGCGACGATGGTGTCGATGGAGTTTTTGGAGACGAACGTCATCTGGACGCGTTCAGGCAGTTCGTAATTGAAGCTCCACAGTGTGGCGCTGATCGGGTACCAGCCTTGGTCACCAAAGCAGCCCATGGGTTCGCGAGACTTGTCAGTTCGGCCATTGCCGCCTTCGTACCATTCCCTGGAAGGGGCTTTGAAGGTGAAGGCACTCGTCACCCGCCGTACTGCGCCAATGTCGCCGTTGGCAATGCGCTTCTCAATGTCGTGCGTGCGGGTGCTGTGCAGCCACATGGTTCCGTCCATGAATTGGACGCCGTTTTCTCTGCAGACGTCGATGGCTTCTTCAATGCCGTCGGCAAGCGGTTTCTCGGCGTAAACGTGCTTCCCGGCGCGGGCGGCCTTCTTGATCCATTCGTTGCGAAGGGCAGTGGGGACCGGGATGTAAACGGCGTCGATACTCTCATCGGCCAGAAGCTCATCGTAGGAGCCGAACGCCTGCGGTACATTGGGCTCGTTTGCCCAGGCCTGTGCCCGGTCCAGGGAACGGCTTGCGATGGCGACGACATCTGCATTCTCTGCATCATGCATTCCCGCCACGACCTTGGTGGCAATTTCGGCGGTACCGATGATTCCCCAGCGGACTTTGCGATTTTCCATGTTGGGTCTCCTTGAACAGGATTGGCTTTGAGAATGTGATAACACTAGCTGAAGAGGATGCGCTGGATCGAGCGGGGAATAAACCGGGTGACAAATTCGGCAGCATAGGTCTGTGGTGTAACCAGGTATCTTGGCTTGGGTCTTGCCGCTTCTGCAGCCCGGTATATCTTTTCGGCAACGTCCGATGCACTGGCTGTAAAGGGCTTTATTCTGGCGCCTGGCGCGAGTGCTGCTTCCATGGCTTGGTACTTTTCCCGGTGCACGGCGCTCGCTCGCCCAAGTACGGGCTGCAAAGCGGCCAGGGCATGTTCTCTGAACCGGGTCACCACGGGTCCTGGAAGCACCAGCGAGACACTTTCCAGGCTTTTGCTGCCCTGTTCATCAAACCAAAAGCTTTCATGGGCCGTGTTCATCGCAGATTTGGCGGCACAGTATGCGCCTTTCATTTTCTGCGGAGCGATGGAGAGAACGGAGCTTACGGCGATAACCCGCAAGGGTGTGCCGTGTTGCTCGCAGAGCCTCAGGCAGACGGCGGCCAGCTTGATGGGGCCGAATACGTGGGTGCTGAACTGCTTTTGCCACATGGATTCGGACAGGTCGCGAAGCGCGCCGAATTGCCCGTAACCGGAGTTGTTGACCAGAATAACTCGCGCGGCTGCTGCAATTTCCGTGTCCAACGTGTCGGCAAGGCCTTCGATCTGCTCAAAGGATTCAAGGTCCAGCGCCAGTTCCAGAGCAGCGGACTCAACGCCAGTCGGCTCTCGGGACAGGGCGATCACCCTGTAGCCTTTCCGGGCAAAGAGCGCGCAGGCTTCAAAGCCAATGCCGGCGCTGGCGCCGGTTACCAGGGCTAGTTTTGTCATAGCATCATCACCTGGTCACCGAGGGAGTCCCATTCCAACGGCTTGCCCTGACTGTTGAACGTAACCAGGGTAGAGTTGCCGTGCCTGGTAATGTGTGTGTCTTTCATTGGTTTACCTTCAATCGCTTTGCATAGACTCAGGGTATCATTCTGAATGGTGGCCAGCCGATTAACTATTAAGCTTTCCTGAAGAAACTTCCGGAGCCGGTCGCTGCTTCTTGAGCTCCGCTGGTCTATATTTCCTTAAAGAACTCGTTCGGGAGTATGAGCAAGGGTAGGGCCCGAATGGAACACCTGCTATTCTTCAAGAGACCTACAACAACAACCATGAATGAGTGACCCGGATCCGTTTGTTCCGGTGGCACAAGGAGGAAACATGAAGATAAACACGAAGTACCTGGCTGCTCTCTTGCTTTCTGCGGTGATCGGAAACGCCCAGGCCGAGACGAATTGGGATATGCCAACGCCTTACGGTGATTCCAACTTCCACACCGTCAACATTCGCGAGTTTGCTGAAGACGTAAAAGAAGCCACCGATGGTGAGCTCAACATTACGGTTCACAGCAACGGCTCCCTGATCAAACATCCTGAAATAAAGAACTCTGTTCGCCGTGGCCTTGTACCCATCGGCGAGTTGATCATGTCGCGGCTGGCCAATGAGGATCCTCTGTTCGAAGCGGATTCGGTTCCCTATCTGGCGAGTAATTACGATGAAGCCTGGGAGCTTTGGCAGGCATCCCGGGATATGCTGGCAGAGCGTCTTGAGCGCCAGCGTCTGAAAATCCTGTTCGCAGTGCCCTGGCCGCCGCAGGGTATTTATACGGAGTTCCCGGTGGAAACCGGTGACGAACTCCAGGGGGTAAAGATGCGCGCCTATAACAAGTCCAGCGAACGCCTGGCGGAACTGTTCGATGCCGTACCGACGCAGGTCGAGGTGCCGGATATTCCGGTTGCGTTCAGTACCGGCCGGGTCGACGCCATGATTACGTCCCCGTCTACCGGCGCCAATACCAGGGCCTGGGATTACCTTAGCCACTTCAACCACGCTCAACTGTGGTTGCCGAAGAATATGGTTGTCGTGAATGCCAAGACTTTTGATGCGCTTCCTGAGTCTACGCGCAAAGCGATTGAATCGGCCGCTGCTGATGCGGAGAAGCGGGGTTGGGAGGCCAGCAAGGCTGAAACTGACGCCAAGATCAAAATTATGGAAGAGAACGGCATTGTTGTGTCCGAGCCCAGCGACGCACTGGTAGAGCGCCTCAAAGAGGTCGGAGAGACGATGGAAAAGGAGTGGCTGGAACGTGCCGGCGAAGATGGCAAGGCTCTTCTGGAAGCTTATAGCGAGCGCTAGTCCCTGAATAATCAGAAAGCAAACCCGGAGCATATTCATGCGCAGGTTTCTGGACTCTCTGTATCGCTTCGGCGGGTACATCTCGGCGCTGCAACTGGCGGCTATCATGATCATGGTAGTGCTGCAGGTGTCCGGACGAATTCTCGACAATGGTCTGAAGGCCCTGGGTATGAATTCCCTGGGCCTGCAGATCCCGGGTTTGGCCGAACTCGCGGGTTTTCTGTTGCTTGGGGCCACGTTCACCGGGCTGGCCTACACCCTGATGGTGGGCGGGCATATCCGGGTTGACCTTCTGCACAGAGCACTTCCGGCGAGTATGCAGAAGGCCCTGGACCTTCTGGTGACGCTCATCGCTTTGGCGATCACTGCATACGCCACCTGGTACAGTGTGCTGTTGGCCTATGACAGCTATGACTTTGGTGATCTCTCCATTGGCATGGTTCCGGTTCCCCTCTGGTTTCCGCAGGCAGTTATGGTACTCGGACTCATATGGCTGCTGGTCGCGCTGCTTGATGTGTTGATCGGGCTGATAACCGGACGTATTACCCATATCCAAGAAGAAGCCCCTCTGGAGTAATGCCATGGATATGATCTGGATGAGCCTGGCGCTCCTGGTGGGACTCCTGATTCTGCTCGGAGCAGGGCTTTGGGTTGCTTTTGCGCTGACAGCAACCGGTCTGGTGGCACTGCATTTTCTGAGCAATATTCCGATAGGCGATAGCCTTGCGAACTCTTTCTACGGTGCCAGCGCCTCCTGGGAACTGGCGGCGCTTCCCATGTTTATCTGGATGGGCGAGGTGCTTTTTCGGTCCCGGCTCTCTGAAGAAATGTTCAACGGTATTGCCCCCTGGGTAGGCCGTATCCCGGGCCGCCTGCTTCATACCAATATCATTGGCTGTGGTATCTTCGCTGCGATTTCCGGTTCTTCAGCGGCGACCGCGGCAACCATCGGGAAGATGTCAGTACCGGAACTCACCCAGCGCGGTTACGATCGCAAACAGATCCTCGGTACCCTTGCCGGATCAGCGACCCTTGGTCTCCTGATTCCTCCTTCGATAATTCTGATCGTTTACGGCGTTGCCACCGAGCAGTCCATTGCCAGGTTATTCGTAGCGGGCATTCTGCCGGGTTTACTACTGATGGTGATGTTCGCTGGTTACGTGGGCATCTGGGCCAAGATGAATCCCGCTGGCGTGCCAGTTGATGAAGAAGAATCTTTACCGTTGGCAGAGAAGTTTAGCCGCAGCAAGCCACTGATACCCGTGGTGTTGCTGATTGTAGGTATCATCGGTTCTATCTATGGCGGTCTGGCATCACCAACCGAATCGGCTGCGGTCGGTGTTGCCCTGGCGCACCTGCTGTCCTGGCGTGGCGGTTCCCTGAGCCGGGCCAAGTGTGTGGAAGCCCTGATGGGCACGGTGAAAACCTCCACCATGATCGCTTTCATTCTCGTGGGCGCCCACTTTCTGACTGTCGCCATGGGTTTTACCGGCATTCCCCGGAACCTCGCAACCTGGATCAATACCCTGGCATTGTCGCCTTACATGCTGCTTCTGGCACTGACGGTATTTTTCATTCTCCTGGGCTGCTTTCTTGATGGTATTTCTGTTGTGGTGCTGACGACCTCGGTGATATTGCCGATGGTGCAGGCTGCCGGAATCGATCTGATGTGGTTTGGGATCTACCTGGTAATCGTGGTGGAAATGAGCCAGATAACGCCCCCGGTGGGGTTCAACCTGTTTGTGATCCAGGGGCTTACGGGAGACAACATTGTCCGGATTGCGCTGGCCGCGTTGCCTTATTTCCTGTTACTGCTGGCAGGGGTGTTTTTGATCACTATTTTCCCGGAAATTGTCACCTATTTGCCTGGTAAAATGGGGAATTGAGAGCTCGAGCAGAATTGCGGATGTTTCTCTAGATAACCCCCCACTTCCTCCAGATCGCGCTCGGCATGACATTGACGGATATACAGCGTGAGTTCGGCGATGCGGCGGGCATTGGCCTCTTCAAACGCGAAAGGGCGCGGGCCGAGTGTGCGGCCGAAACGATCCAGGGTCTCCGTGCAGGCACGTTCAATATGGTGGCGGACCAGCAGCGCCGAGGGAAACAGGGTTCCTGACGTGTTATTCGGATCGGCATCAATCTGGTCCGCCCCCCATCGAAGCATCGCGTTCATACTGCAGACCGAAGAAACCATAGCGCCGAGGTGTGCCCGGGCATGGCCGTCTTTCAGCTTTCGCTGACGTACGGCGTCCACCAGCCCCATGGCGCCACCTGCCCAGCACGCTGCGGGCGCGAGCGCCCCGAGGCAAAAACCGGGGCGATGGAAATACCATTGGGGGCCGCCCACATGGTTTTCCTCGGTCACCGGGAAGTCCTCGAACCTGACGGTCCAGGTATGGGTTTCCGCAAACGCGGCTGATCGCCATTCGCCGGCCTCGAACCTCAGGCGCTCCCGCGAACCGGCCCCTCGCATATCCACATCTAGCAGTTGTTCGGCCGGGTACACGTAGATTAACGCCCGGTCGACAATATCGGAGCCGCTGCAAAAGGGTTTGGCGCCCGTCAGGCGGGCGCTTCCGTGTTCGCCTTCTGCGCCCCCCGTCATGTCGGTTGTGTCTGCTGGCCCGCCGGAGGCCCAGATGCCGTAAAGCTTGCCGCTTTCTGCCGGGCATCCTGCTTCACGCAGTATCTGCGTCGCATCCAGGTGGCCTTCGATGAGGCGGGCCAGCCCAAGGTCACGGTGCGCTACGCCGGTCAGAAAGCGCAGCCGGCTGAGGCTTTGGCCTTCGCCCATGGGTGGCACGTTAGCCTCGATGTACGGCAGGAGGGCACTGGCGGCGCCCCGGTAATCGGTCGCCGTAGGGTTTTCCGGTAGGGCAGACAGGCATTGCGCGAACGCTTGGTTGTCCATGCTCATTATTCTCACTTGCTCCAGCGTTGCAGGGTGTATCCATCGTTAACGGTTTTCGGGCCCTCAGGGGCCCCGAGAACACGGCCCAGAATGTTATGAACCTTCGAACCATGGAGCTGGTGGTCGTCAGAATGCCCTAGCCAGTGGCAGGCGACCAGGCGCCCGCCTGGTTCCAGTATGGACCAGAGTTGGATAATCAGGGATTCCAGAGCTTCGGGCGTGAAATAATAGCCAATTTCAGAGAAGACAATCAGGTCGAGAGGGCCGGCTGGTATGTCTTCTGGCAGCGCGCCCTTGTGGATATCGACGTGGCGGTAGTCCTGGCATCGGTGCCTTGCCGTTTCCACGGCCGAGGCGGAGAAATCGATAGCCTCCAGAGAGTGACAAAGCGGTGCCAGCATGGCGGTAAGCTCACCAATGGCGCACCCGGGCTCAAAAGCGGAACGATATTCCCTGTCGGCGAGGCTATGACAGATAGCCGCGTAACGTTCCCGTTCGTAGGTGGAGTGGCGGAAGTTCCAGGGATCTTCCGAACTCTGATAGAGACGTTCAAAAAACGCCGGCGAGGTGTCGGGGTGGTGCTGACGTTCATCGGAGCTCATGCAAAAGCCACCTCCGGAGGTTGGCGGCAGGCCTGTATCTCATCGTGTGTGGGCCGGCGAAGTATCTGGATATCGGTTGCTGTCGGGGCCCATTTAATCAGGCCATGGGCGACGAAATACTCCAGCCAGTACTCCATGCACCAGCTCCCCCATTTACGATAAAAGCGAAGGGCATTGCCGAGAATGTCATCGAATTTGTCCAGCGGTGGCGTGTGAACGGTATGGTGCTGATGAAGGGCGAGGGCATTTCCGCACCACCCCAGACGGATGCCTGCGGCTGCAAGCTGTTCGGCGAAATCGGTTTCTTCGCCGCCATAGCCAAGGTAGCTCTCATCCATGCCGCCGGCGGTCTGGTATTGCCGGCGAGTCAGTGCAAAGGACAATCCCCACAGGGCACGCGGCTCGGGCTCATCAATCCAGCCTTCTCCCGGCACATTCGGGCGCGCGGGATGCTGTCTGGCATGCGTCACCAACTCGCTGAACGCGGCACTGGCTATCTGGGCGCGTGTGAGGGTTCCGGGCAGGTACCGTACTTCGCCGAGGAGGCAGCGCCCCGAGGCGTCCAGTTGCTCGACGAACTTTTCCACAAGGGTGGGCGACGGGATGCAGTCCACATCCAGAAATATGAGTCGCTCCGCCCGGGCGTTTGCGGCCGCGGCATTTCGTGCGGCGGCCAGCGGCAGTCTCGCGCCGGGTACCTCTACCACGGTCACTGGAAAAGGCACACGCTCCGAAATATGAGGGGGCTCCGGTTGCATGCTGGCTACGACCAGTTCGAAGTCCTGTCGGGTCTGGCGGGTCAGCCCCTCTACAAGCGCATCAAGATGTGCCTGGCGACCACGCACCAGGGTCAGTACGCTCGCCCTGGGTTCTGAACGGTCCCGGACTTTGGAAGAGCGGTCAGTCGGCATCGGGAAGCGGTTCCTCAACCTGGCTCTCAGGAAGCGCCACCGAGGCGGGTACGGACTGATATTTCCCGGTGTACCGTTCCCCGATCAGCTCATCCGGCGCACTTGTCTGCCACAGGTTCTGGATCAACCCTTCGAGGCATTCGGCTGCGCGTTTCGCTGCCTGGTTATCGACCAACTCGCGCTGGGCTGCGACATCGCACTGATAGGCCCTGTCCACCAGGGCGCGCCACTGGGCGAAGCTGGCCGGCCACCTGGGGGAGTAGACGGCCAGATTATGAGCGGCTAAAGCCTCGGCCTTGCACGCCTGTTCGTCGTAATAACACCACTCAGGAATGCAAATAAGGGGGCGGCCCACCCGGGCAATTTCATGGGTCAGCGTATCGCCGGGGGTGGCTATGACCACATCCGCAGCAGCGAGGTAGTCAGCGACATTGTCGACCCAGCCGATGTCTAACAGATTCGCAAAGTCTGTCTCGTGGCCGTACCGCACCGTTTTACCCACTGTTAGCCAGAGCGCATCCGGATAAGCACGAGCGGCGAGGGTAACGGGGGCTATGGGAACGCCAACCCCTCCGTTACCGGCTACCGCTACGAATATCTGCTGATCCTCTGGCAGCCCCAGCTGTTTTCGGGCGGCGGCCTTGTCTGGAACCGGTTTGCGCGTATCGATCAGCCCCCCGGTATAGAAAGTGCGCTTGCGGAAGTGTTCTGGCCAGTCCTGTTGTTCCAGTACCTCGCTATACGGTGCCAACATGGCGGCGCAGGCAGAGTAGGCAGCCTGATGGGCGGCGTCTTCACGATCCCCGTGCATACGGATCTTCACCACAGGGACGCTGCAGATACGGCCGAGCAACGCCAGCTCTGCCGACACATCGACAATGAAAAGCACCGGGTCTTCGCGCGCCAGCCAGGAAGCGATGATGCCTCCGCTGCCACGGATTGCCGACACCCCCACCGGTGCGCAATCCAGGGCCAGGCAGGCGGGTTCCTTATGCAGCTGTTCGGACCGCGCCTGTTTGCCATGGAAGTCCGGTAGCTGCACCACCTCGGCGTTATCGGGGAGATCGCGGAATATTTCCGGTTTGGCGCAGAAAATGGTGACCGGGCGCGGGTGCATTTCCTGTGCGATTGCCAGACAGCGTTTCGCATGGCCATGTCCGTGGTGGTGCACGAAGTATCCCACCGGTCGCCTGGAGAGCTCGGTGTCGTTCGCCAAAGTTTGCAGTGAAGACATGTCAGGCTCCTGCTTCTATTTCTGTTGGCCCATCCTTTAACGAAGCTCCGGACGGAGGATGTTGTGTGTAAGCATGAGCAGGGTGGCCTTGCAGGGGCTCCGCCAGCTCAGCTCCGGGCTGGGACTCGAAAATACGGTTACGGTAATACAGGCCTTCCAGGATGCCCGCTGCGCTCTCAGCCCGGGCCCAGTAAATATTGCTGCGACCGCGCAGGGGGGCCAGTTCCGCCGTATGGTTTGCAACGGCAATGCCGAAGGCAGCGTTGCGCAGGAGGTCAAGATCGTTACCTGAATCTCCGGCGCTCACGACACGGGAAGGTTCGATACCGTACTTCCTGCGAAGGAAGTTCACTGCCCGGGCTTTACCTCCCTTAGAGGGAAGCACATCAAGCAGGTTGCCGTGAGAGCAAACCACTCGGGCTGAAAGGCCCGCCGCTGAAAGGGCCTGCTCGAGTTCTTTTACCAGTGACCAGGTATCCAGCCCTGATTTTGCAAGAAGGCGTTCGCTGATGAAGTAGCTCAGCTTGTACGTTGACTGCGCAGGGCGTCCCTGGGGAACCAGAGCCCAGTGCGCGTCAAGCAACCGCTGGCATTGTGCCCGTTGCCAGCCTTCCTGAAGCATCGGGTGCCAGTCTTCCACCAGCCGGGGCGCGCCACGAGGGTCAAACTCGTACACCGAGGACCCCACATCCGCGATCAGGACATCGGGCCGCGGGGCGCCCCAGCTGTCCAGCTCACAGAGCGCATCGTGTACTGACCGGCCAGTGGCGATAACGAACAGGCATTGGCGATTGCGGTGGATCCAGCTTTTCAACTGTGCCAGTCCGTGATGGTGGCCCAGTAAAGTGCCGTCCATATCGGTGGCAAGCAATTGGTTGAAGCTTGTGGTTTTCCGAACGTTTGAGGGAGTTTGGGGGGGAGAAAACCCGTTATTCTCCACGTACTGGCGGGCGTGGCGCGTCCAGCTGTAGAAGTTGACGTTTCTGCGGCCCCGGGCGCTAAGGCGCTTCCACGCCAGGTCGTCCTCAAGCAGGTGGTGGCAGGCATCGGCTATGGCCTGAGTGTCGGTGGGTGGCACCAGCAGCCCGTGCTGACACCGGCGAACGATGTCGACCGGTCCGCCTTCCTGGGTCGCAACCACAGGTAGCCCAGCCGCTGCCGCTTCCAGCAGGGTAAGGCCAAAGGGCTCATTGAGCGCCGGATTTACAAAGACCCCGTGGCGCTGGGCAGCCCACTGGTAGATCGCCGGAACGTGCGACAAGTCATGGTGTTTGGGATAGGCGACGTCCCCATACAGGTCGTACTTGTCAATCAATCGGAGCAGTTGGTTCCAGACCTGGCGCGATTCCGCTTCCCCGCTGTCGATGTCTTTACGAGTGCCGGCATAGATCACCAGGTTGGCCTGTTCGCGGAGCCTGGGGTTTTCGCCGTAAGCTTTGACCAGCGCGCATAAGTTTTTCTTTTCCACCGGCCGCGCGATGGCGAGGAGGCAGGGCAGGTGGGGGCGACGCAGGAAGCGTTGCAGTTCGGCATCGACCTGTCGGCAGACCTCTGCCGGAGCCGGTGCGCTGAAAGCCTCCAGGTCGCATCCCGGCGGGTTAACCCGGGTTTTACGAAGGTTATGATGAAGGTACAGGCCATACTGGAACCTGGCTTCGTGTTCCGAACTGGCAATGACGCTATCAGCCCCTTTCAATGCAACCTCTTCCAGTCGCCGCCTGCGTCTCAGCTCTTTGTTGGCGCCGCCCCGGCTTGGCATGTGCTGTGCTTTGGTGGCTCCAAGGGAATGTGCCGTAAAAACGTAAGGGATTCCGAGAGCGCTCTTTAAGCGCATCGCCATGACGCCGGCATCGGCGTAATGGGCGTGGATCAGAGCCGGGCGTACGCCTTGCTGTCTCATCCGCTCCATCAGCGAATCCACCATCTGCGGCACCTCTCGCCACAGGGCTTCCTTCGGTAAATAATCCGATGTTGCCCCCTGGCAGCGCCAAAGGGTGACCTCCGGGCTGAGCTGCTCTTCAAGGCGCCGGTATTCGTCACCCAGGTGGGGCGCGTCGAACGCACGGGTAACAATAATCTGATGCGAGACTTCAGGGCGCCGGGCGAGCGCTTCTACGAGCTCCAGAAGATACCGGATATGGCCCCCGGTATCGGCGGTCAGGCCGTAGGGAATGGGGCCGGCCTTCAGGCACCCCTGAAGCGCAATGTGCATGATCACGCCGTTGGGTGCTGGTTCACTCCTATGGCGCCCGTCCCGGGGCCAGGCCCTGTTCAATACCTTGTGGTCGAGCGCTCCGTCGTATTCGGTACCCGTCTGGGGCATTCCCATTCGTCAGACTCCTTTCGTCGAGAGGGGCCGATTGCCCATGAGTGGTTCATATTATTGGTGCTGAGAATTTACTGACTCCATTCGGCGATATCCCGGATCCGGGCGAACGATTCCTGGTTCTTCAGCTTGGCCTCGAGCAATGCCTCGGGCATCTTGAAGCCCTCGCTGTGCGCCGGATCAATGGCGTTCAATTGCGAGCGATGCTGATACAGGGCATCACGCTTAAGGTTGACCAGGTCCGCAATGTCATTGAGATATTCGTCCTCACTGGCCACGACCCAGGGGGAGCGTTCTTCTGGAGGCCAGATCTGGTAACTGAAAAAATGATCGACAGGGCGCTTTAGTGCCACCGCAGCCAGCAGTCTTGCCGTCATGCGGTGGTCGGAATGGCAGTCGTCGACCGCTGGCACAAAAACCGTGCGGATTCCCCGGGCCTGCATCACCTCCCAAATTCGGGCCTCGATCAGCTCACACTGCTCCTTGCCAAGCCGTTCCAGCCCGCCGTCCGGAAGCCCCAGGGAGACAACATCAGGCTCTGCCAGGCCAAGGGCCTTCAATGCGCTGTATTGTTCGTTTTTTCGTATGTCGCCGAGCTTTTCCTGCCAGGCACGGTCGCCCGGATGGGAGGCCTCTCCATTGGTCATTGCAAGCACGGTGATGGAGCTGCCCAACATAGCGCAGCGCGCGATCAACCCGCCGCAGCCTAGGGTTTCATCATCTGGGTGGGGAGAGGCAATGAGGATGGGCCCCAATGACGTAAAGGGAATAGCCTCGCCGTGGCTGTGGGATCTGGCCAGCGCCAGAGTGGCATGACGAGTAAGCTGGTTCCTCTGCTGTGCGTATGCAATCCGTTCCATTGACGCTTCCTCCCTTCTTGCAGAACCATACGCTGGCGCTAAACCTTTCAAGAATCACATAAGTTAATTAGCTATTGGATATTAACCCTCCCTTGAACGGGATTAACAATCGGACACGTTCATAAAGGCTGCGTACCAGCACGTACGTGAGTTTCCGTAGCTCTTGTAAGAGAAAAAGCGGAGCAGGGCATTACGAATGCTTAATTAACCCAATTCCTGCCGCACAGCGCTTCTTTATGGCATGGCTGTTCGCACTTAATCACTGCCTTTTATGTCTTTTCAGGCCTGTTCGTGGTCAATTTGGAACAGATTCTCGTCTCATTACGTCGTTTTCCTTGAATTGCATAGACCCAATAACAAGGAGAACAACCCATGCCTTATCCCTTCCGAGCAGGCCCCTGTCGCTGGCGCCTGATTGCGTTTTTCCTAACTCTGTTTGTTGCAGGGTGTGGTGGTAGTGGTTCCGAGGAATCGGAATCAGATCAGGCCACCGCAAGTGCCAACTCCGCCCCGGAGCAAGCTTGTGATAACCCCGGCAGAGGTGCCTCTCCCAGGTGTGTCGAACCGGTCTCATGCACGGAAGGCACTCTCACTGAAGGCGCGCGCAGCTACGCTGTTGAGTTGCAATCCGCCAGCGGTGAAGTGATCGTTTTCCAGGTGCTCGAACCCATGGGCGGCATCAACTGCGCGACGGGCCACCCGTTGGTGTTACATGGTCATGGCTTCGGCGGCGCCCGTTCCACGGAAGGCTTCGCAAACTACCGTGAATCAGGATTCGTCGTCATTTCAATTGACCAACGGGGCTTCGGGGAAAGCACCGGTACGGTACGGGTAATGGACCCCGAGTTTGAGGGGCAGGATCTGGTACAGATTCTGGACTGGGCTGAGGACAACCTTGAGTACCTTCAGTACCGCAATGAACCCTCGCTTCCGAAGGAACTGAACCCGAACCTGGTGGTTGGTTCTATTGGCGGAAGCTACGGAGGCGGGTTTCAGCTTCTGTTGCACGGCCAGGATCCGCAACAGAGACTTGACGCCCTTGTGCCGGATATCACCTGGTACGACCTGCGCTATAGCCTTAACCCGGGCAACGTAATCAAGACCGGATGGGACCTGGTGCTTGTGGCCGGAGGTGAAGTCGGCTCGACCGGCAATGGTAATGACGGGCTGGACCCGATTATCCGCGAAATTCTAGCCCAGGGAGCAACGCTGAACCACTTTCCCGAAGAGGGGCTGGATTTTTTCTATTATCACAGCCCGGCTTATCGGTGCAGTGGAGAGCCTGTATCCGTCTCTGACGACACGGACCTTTTGAGTTACCAGATCAATCCGCCGGCGTTCGATGTCCAGCCGACGCCTTACCCCGAGGTTGATGTGCTGCTGACTCAGGGCATGAAGGACACCCTGTTCAACTTCAACGAAGCCTGGCGCAATTTTGAATGCCTGAAATCCCGTGGCGGTGACGTTCGTCTGCTGACCCATCAGAGCGGACATATCCTGCCTGTGGAAGCACCGGATGAGCTCCAGCCGGGGGAATATCTGGACCCGACGGCCGGGTTGCTTGAGGTGCCCGGTTTCCAGGGAGGGGCTGGTGAATTTGGCTGCGGTAATACTTCGATCGCCGATGCCACCTTGGACTGGCTGCGGCATCATTTGCACGGTGAGCCGCTGCCCCGGTATTTTGACGGCACCGACTCAGAGGTCTGTCTTTCTCTGGATACCGGAGAGTCCATAACGGTACCGGTTGAGTCATTTCCAGCCCCAGACCTTGAGGGAGGTACTCTGGAGGGCGACTACGCGGTGGAACGCATGGTGGCCACCGAGCTGCCGGTAGCTAATGGTTATGAAGCCGTGGCAGCCGCCCCGCAGCCGCCGGCGGCACTGCCACTTGGGCGTGCAGGGGAAGCCGGTGCAATACTGGGTGGTATTCCCACCGCCCGGTTGACCATTTCAGACCTGACCGGCCGTGCCTCGTGCGGCGAGGAGACCGATCCCTATGCTCCGGGCTGCGATTCCATCGTGTTTGTAGGCTTGGGTAAGCGCGCAGAAGGCGAAAGCCGGTGGCATCTGATTGACGATCAGATCAAGCCTGTACGTGGTTTGCAGGATCAGCAGATTGTCGAGCTGGTAGGGGTGGCTGAAGCACTGAAGGCTGGTGATGAGTTGGCGCTGTTGGTCTATGGATTCCACCCGCAATACCCGGCCAGCTGGTCAAGAGACGCTCTGATTCCGTATGTGAACTTGGAGGGCTCCGTGCAGTTACCCTTGCTGGAGGGGCAGCTGTAGCTCAGAGGCAAGCGCAATGGCAGGGCCTCTGAGTCAGGTCCTGCTCTCTTCGGCGAGGGTTACAAGATCTGCCCGGATGTCTTCAACACTCAGTTCCGGCCTGAACAGCAGGCGAGCATCGCCCTCGCGGTCGAACACATACACGGCTCCGCTGTGGGAGACGTTGTAGTTGCCCTCTTCATCAGGGTCGTCATAGCCGAAGGTAGTGCGGTAGCGTTTGCTCAGTTTCCGCAGCGCCTGTTCTTCGCCGGTCAGCCCTATGGCCCTTTCACTGAAGAAATCCACATAACTCCTGATGCGTTCAGGTGTATCCCTGCCGGGGTCGACGCTGATGAAGACAATCCGGGTTTCTTCCTGAAATTCTGCGGGCATATCTTTCACGGCACGGGACAGCTTCTGCAGCGTAGTAGGGCACACGTCCGGGCAGTGGGTGAAGCCGAAGAACACCATCCGGATTTCGCCGTCGGTTTCATCAGCGGTGATCGTCTCGCCCGAGGTGTCCGTCAGCTCGAACGCCAGCTCCGGCATCAGCCCGCTGATGTCCTTGCTGCGCCAGGACTGGTCATCACTGAAGCAGCCAGTCATTAGCACCGCCACCGCGATCAGGGTGGTAACGGGCAATAATATGGGCAAGGGGAGCCTGAATCTGTTGCTCATGAATGGGTTGCCTTCAGTTCTTCGGAATAGGGGGTTATTTTGCCGTCCTCGCGCATCGCGCGGCGAAGGATGATCAGTATGCCGAGAATGCTCATCATCGCTGGCGGAATCCAGGTGAGCAGTCCGCCCAGCAGCTGGTCGGTCTCCGGCGCCATTGGCCAGGCCCGGCCACACACCTCGTAAACGTCGTAGACCATGCCGCGCGAGAAAACGATGGTGGCGCCAAGGACCATCTGGGGTATGGCCACCAGCGCCAGCAACAGGATACGTTTGCCATAGCCCAGGGCATTGCTGTTCATCGGTGAACGGGGATCGAAGATCAGCCCCCAGAACAGCAGACCATCCAGCAGCATGCTCCAGTTCATGATCCAGTAAAGGTCACGGCTGAGCATGGCGTCGAAATGGATGGGCGGCCAGAGCCAGAAGTAGATCAACCCCACGAACAGGAACGAGGCGATGGCCGGGTGCTGCAGGAACCGGTATATCCATCCTAACGGTACCAGTGCCCGCCGGATACCGGGTTTGATGCGGCCATGGAGGAAACGCATGACCGGCAGGGGGTTGGACAGTGCAATCAGGAAGGGGCCGAGATGGTGAAGAATCAGGTGCTGGCCCCGGTGAACGAAGAACATGTACTGGGAGTAGTAATCAAAGCGGGTCTGCATAACGGCATAACACATCATCACACCGACCATGAAGACTAGTATGCGGCCACTGCCGGGTCGATCTTCCTCGGGCATGTTTAGCAGCCCATAGCCGTAAAACCCCAGCACGAGCATAAAACCCGCTATCGTCACGGGCGAGAAATCATAAGGTATCAGGTACTCTGCGACGGACATGGGGTGTGCCTTAATGCGCTGTGGCGAAACCAGGGAATTATTGTTGTGGCAGGTTCAGAGTTTTACCGGACTGGCGGCTAAATTCAAGCGATTGTTGGGGTGGGGTATTATCGGGGGTAGCCGGTGATCTCCCGTATTTTTTGGTACAGGGGCTGGAGTTGCGGGTACATCTTCAGATACACCTCGCGGTAGAGGCGCTCGTACAGCTGTCGGGTGTCGTCAGCGGGATAAAAGACATCGCCAACGCGGGTCATGGCGGTGACTGCGGTTTCAAAGTCCGGGTGAAGTCCCAGCCCCACGGCAGCATCGATAGCAGCGCCCAGACCAGAGGTTTCGTAGGTATGGGGCCGCTCGGCGGGTAATCCGAAAACGTCGGCGGTCAACTGCATGGCCGCGTCGCTCTGCGAGCCACCGCCAGCCACCCGTAACCGGCGGATAGGCACACCGCTGCGTTTCTCGATGCGCTCCTTGCCTTCCCGAAGCGCGTAGGCCAGCCCTTCCAGAATGGCACGATAGATGTGGGACCGGGTGTGTACATCCCCAAAACCGATGATGGACCCTTTTGCCTCCGGCCCTGGCTGGCGCACTCCGGGTGACCAATAGGGTTGAAGCATCAGGCCCATGGAGCCTGGCGGTACGGCACGGACCAGCTCATCGAACAGGGCCTCCGGTTCGATGCCTTTCTGTTCTGCCAGTTTCTGTTCCCGCAGGCCGAACTCCCGTTTGAACCAGCTCACCATCCAGAACCCGCGGTAGATCATGACTTCTGTGGAATAGTGTCCGGGCAGGGCAGAGGGATAGGGCGGCATCATGCGAACCGGTTCAATATAGCGCTTGCTGGTGGTGTTGATGGTGGCCGTGGTGCCGTAGCTCATGCAGCCGGTGTCCGGGCTGAGGCCGCCGGAACCCAGAATCTCACAGGCTTTGTCCGAGGCTGCCGCAATGACAGGCACGGATGATGGGAGACCAAGGTGGGCAGCGGCATCGCCCGTCAGTTCGCCAATGCGATCACCCGGCTTGACCAGCTCCGGCAGCATCTCCGGTTTGACCGGCATGGTCTGCCATTTGAAATCCCGTTTGCCGGCCCAGCGGTGGCGCTTGTAATCAAAAGGGATGTAGCCCACCTGGCTGCCCACAGAATCCCGGAACTGGCCGGTGAGGCGGTAATTCAGGTAACCGGAAAGCAACAGGAAATGCCGCGTTTCAGCCCAGATCTCCGGCTGGTTCTGTGCAATCCAGTTGGCCTGGGTTTTCTCCCGGAAGCGGTCGACCGTGGGTTCCAGGCGCAGCAGTTTGAACAGCCAGCCCCAGGGGCCGGAAACCGGCCCTTCTACTTTGGCATGGCGCTGGTCGAGCCAGATGATGGCCGGTCGCAGGGGGGCGCCATGTTGATCGAGATTGATGACCGTTCCACGCTGGGTGGTCACCGTAACGCCTGCAACCTGCCCAGGATTGGCTGTCGTGTTCTGCCACAGCAGGTCACACGCCTTGCCAAGAGCCTCCCAGAAGTACTCCGGGTGCTGTTCGGCCCAGCCGGGTTGCTCGGAGAAGTAGGGTTCTATGTCCTGTTTCCCTTTGCCCACCAGGTTTCCCCGGGTGTCAAAAAGCAGGGCGCGAACACTCTGGGTGCCGTTGTCGATGGCCAGAATCAGCGGGTCTTTGGTATTCATGCAGCATCCCCGCCACCGGCCGGCAGGGAATAGCTGGATTGCCATATGCCAAGATAGCGGTTCTGCTCATGTTCCCAGGTGTCATCATTCCAGCCAAGGATGGGCTGGCATACCTTGCGGATGTCCGGCAGAACCTCACTGGCCCCGGACGGCAACGTCAGCCCCAATCGGGTCCGGCGAAGCAACAGATCATCCAGGTGAACAACGCCCGTGTTGGCCGCGGCCCAGGCCAGTTCCGCCCAAAGGGTTTCCGAGTGGGGCACCGTCTCATGGGTGCCGGCGTTCAGAACACTGGCCAGCGCGGGCCCATAGAAGCCCTGAAGGCGTTTCCAGTTGCGATGGCTGATGCTATCCGGCCGTTCTACGTCTGCAACTGGGGAAAATACGCGGGCGGCGTTATCCCTGAGTGAGAAATCCGGCATCAAATGCTGTGCTTTTTCAAGCACTTCCCGGGCTATAAGCCGGAAGGTCGTCAGCTTGCCACCGGCAATACTGATCAGCCCGCTGTCGTACCAGATCACATGCTCCCGGTTTTCCTTGGAGGGTTTTATAGGCTTTCCGCTTGAGCTCTGTTCGGTGACCACTGGCCGCACTCCCGCCCAGGTTGCGATGATGTCGCTCTCGGTGATACCGCTGGCCGGGAACAGCGTTTGTGAGATTTGCAGCAGGTAATCAAGCTCTTCCCTGGTAATTGCAGGTTCACAAGAAAGCGCGTTCTCATGGTCAAGATCTGTGGTGCCCAGCACGGTTGTGCCCTGCCAGGGAAACGCGAAAACCGGGCGGCGGTCTTGTGGATGAAACAGTGAAACCGAGCACGATACCGGGAGCCTGCTGAATGGCAGAACCAGATGGCTCCCACGAAGTGGCCGGATGCGGCTACCATCCTTCTCCGTCTTTTGAAGGGCCTGAGCCCATGCCCCGGTGGCGTTGGCTACCAGCCGGGTATTGACGGTGAATGCCTGCCCGCCAGTTACGTTGTCACGAAGCTGGACGCCGGTTACCGCGGAGCTGTCTTCGTCCCAAACGATCGCATCCGCCTGCAGGTAATTCAGGCACAGGGCGCCGTCTGCTTCGGCTTCTTCAATCACCCGCTGGACCAGCCGAGAATCGTCGGTGACAGCATCGGTAAACCCACTGGCTGCTACCAGGTTGTCGGTCGCCAGCCCGGGCACCCATTGGAGGGTTTCAGCAGGAGTCAGCCGTTGTCTCGACGGGTTCCGGGCTATCCGGTCGTATACCTGTAACAGGATCTGGAACAAACGGGGGCCGGGGAACTGTTTTCGGTAATGGGGCATGATGAAGCGCAGAGGGTCGATCAGCCCCGGAGCCTCTGCCATCAAACGCTCCCGCTCCCGTACGGCGTCTCTTGTCAGGTTGAACTGGCCACTGCCCAGATAACGAAGGCCACCGTGAACCATTTTTGAGGAGCGGCTGGAAGTGCCCCAGGAGAAGTCACTCTGTTCCACCAGCAATGTGCGCAGGCCGCTGCCTGCCGCCTCCCGGGCAACACCGGCACCGGTGATACCGCCCCCAATCACCACAATGTCAAACTCCTGGTGGCCGTTCCTGAGCGGGTCCAGTTTCTGTGCGCGGGTCTGTGGCATTGTTATTCAACCAGTGTTTTGGGATTCAGCAGCCCTGCCGGGTCGAAGGTATGGCACAGCGTGCCAATCGCCAGCATGCCCAGCTCACCTTTCTCGACCGGGAGGTAGGGGGCATGATCTTTACCGACGCCGTGCTGGTGGCTGATGGTGCCGCGATTATTGACGATAACGGCAGACGTACTGTCTTTGAGGGCCTTCCAGCGGGCCAGGGTCTTGTCATAGCTGTCAGCAACCCGGAACACGTAGGTGGTGTAGATGCTGCAGCCCTGGGGGTAAAAATGCGAAAGGTGAGTGAATACGTGGACTGACTCTTTCTCTTCATTCAATTGGTTACGCAGGTTTTCTTCAATTCGGCTCAAGAGATGATCAACGTTATCCCAGTCGGTGGCCGTCTCCAGGGTGTCGACGGCATAGCCTAACTGCCACAGAGCTTCTCTCAGGTAGGGCATGGTGAAGCGTTTGGCGGCCCATTTGTCCCCCAGCTTTCTGCCGGTGTAAATGCCGTCGTATTCGCTGCAGATGGAACGGGTTTCTTTCAGGGCATTGCTGCACTGGCGTTTACTGCCGGTGATGCCGAAGGTCATCATGCACTTGCCGTCTTTTGTTCCGCGCAGGGAGAGGTAGGATTCGAGCATGCCGATCAGAGCGGGATGCCCTGCGAGTGCAAGCTGGGTTTCGGTCTCGGTGGCGTTACTCAGTCGCAGCATGGAAAGCTGGGTGCGGTTCTGGACCAGCTTACGGCAGGCCGTCCTGGCTTTGTCCCAGGAGGGGAAAAACACCACGTGAAAGCTCTCATGGGCGGGCAGGGGTGTAACCCTTACCTTTACTTCCGTGATCAGACCTATGCGGCCCTCGGAGCCCAGAATCAATTCGCGGATATCGGGGCCAGCACTGGAGGCAGGGAAGGTAGGGATCTGCAGTGTGCCCTTGAGTGTTTCAATGCGTCCTCCCGCGAATAACTGCTCAATACGCCCATAGCGCAGCGACTGTTGGCCGCTGGAACGGCTGGCTACCCAGCCTCCGATAGTGGACAGCTCGAACGACTGGGGGAAGTGACCGAGGGTATAGCCCTGCGCCCGTAGCTGGGATTCCACCAGCGGGCCGGGAGTGCCGGCCCCAAAGGTGGCAATCTGGCTTTCGCGGTCCAGATCTATCAGCCGGTTCATGCGGCCCATATCGACGGTCAACACCGGTTTCTCGCCCTCAACCGGGTTGATATGCCCGGCAACGCTGGTTCCGCCGCCGTAGGGAATCACGGCAAGACCATGTTCCCCGGCGTAGCGAAGCAGCGTTGCGACAGCCTGGGATGATTCGGGGTAAGCCACCCCATCCGGGAAAACACCGAAGTCACCACTGCGCATGGCAAGCCAGTCAGCCAGGCTCTGGCCACGGGCGTGGCGTACCCGGTCTTCCGGCGTTGTGACCACCTCAGGATGCTCTGGCAAACGGCTGGCCGGCACCTGTGCACAGGCAGCGTCAAGGGAAGTGTCACTGAGTGGGGTGGCAGTACCGATGCGATCTTCAAGGAACTGGCGCCCGCCATCCGGTAATTCGAGGTTGAACTGGTCGTCGCCCCAGCCGTTCCAGCGTCGCATATTGGTCATCCTTCCACAGTGGTTTCAGTATGCCCTGGATTGTACCGGCAATTTTTGCGGCGGCTATGTCACTTGGCGACAAGTGTTGTGTCTTATGACGTCACCGGAGGCTGTCCATAAGCCGTGAGTTCAGATCCTGCCAGTGGGAGAGTTTCTCGGCTTCGCCAATGCGCTTGTTGTCACCGCCGGATTGATTCAGCCACAGGCCATCGCCGTTGAAGCTGTAGACCGGCTCAAGGTCCGGGCGCTGGGATGCGGGTTTGATAGCGTTGATGAGGTTATCGAGTATCAGCGGGTCCGCGTCGGGCTCTGGATACCATGCCAGCACCATATGGGCCTGGTTGAGCTCCAGGGCTTTGACATACACGATGCGCAGCTGTTCATCCGGCACCCCCATGGATTTCAGTGTCAGGTACTTGGCGATGGAGAAATCCTCACAGTCGCCACCGTTGGTAGTGAGCAATTCTACGGGCGTGGCCCAGTAGTCTTCCTCGCCCCAGTGTTCCATGTCGGTTACAAAACGGGCGCGGTTGAAGAAGGAGTTGACCAGCCGGAGCTGCCGGTCGACGGGGGCATTTGAGGCCATGTTGTGGAGGTTTTGCCAGGTTTTGAGGCGGCCGTGGGCTTCATCACCGAATTCGGAGCGGACATAGTCCATCAGTTTCTCGCCCAGCTCGAAAGCGGCCACCGTCAGTGTGGTAACCATCATGAACACCGAGATCAAAGAGAGTAGGGAGCAGCGGCGTGGGGGTATCAGTATGGCCGTCTCCATGGATGTCCTCAGTTGTTGGTTCTCAGGCGTTCACGAAGTTGCTCCAGTCGCCGGCGGATTTCTTCCCGGCGTTGCTCACTGTTGTCACCGGCGTTGGAGGACGACTGATCTGTATTGGCTGGTCGGGCCTGGGCCTGCGGCTCCTGCTGATCATCGGCGGTTTGAGTGGATGCCAGGGATACGCCCGACCGGTCTTCATCTTCCGGGAAATACAGATTTTCGAGTTTGCCACCTCTCTCAATGATGACCCGGTTTGACCGCACGGAACGAAGCGTGGCGTTTCCGGGCAGCTCGTCACCAACAAGATAGGCTTCGGTTTTGCTTTTGTCGTCTTCGATCAGCGCACTGCCCGGAAAATCTCCGGAAGCGGCCAATACACCCCGGAGGAATAGCCGCAGATTGGTTTCCGGCAGATTCTCGGTGTCTGCTTCTGCCTCAGTCGCTACCTCGCCGGGTTTGCCAAACAGGTCAAGAGAGGCCAGATTGATGTTCGGCTCCTGCGGGACATTGGTCGTTGTCTGCGTAGGCATGGCCGGGGTGGAGGTGGTGGTATCGGTTTCGTTCTGCCAGAAACGATATCCCTGCCAGGCTGTCACAGTGATCATGGTAATGCCTGCGACGGTGGCGAGTAACAGTGGTAACCTCGAGCTGGTTAAAAGCATGGATTGTCCCGAAAAGCGCTGATGAGAGCCGGCAAAAGGCTCACAGGTTATCAGACTGAAACGTTTTATTGGCAGTATAGTGTATAGAGTTATTCAGCGGTTCCATATCCTATGGTAGCCTTTCTGAATTAATTGAATAAAAAGGGATTCTGGAACTCTCGCCTTCCGGCCCCGGCAACAAAACGAGGACGATCGTGGACACAGACACAGAACTTCAGCCGCAGGATGCTCCGCTGGGCCGTCTTCCATTTACGTTCGCCAAGCGCAACGGCGTGATTCTGACCCGCGACGACCACGGCGAGCCCGTTATCCTGGTGCGCCCGGGTGCCGGTCATTCTGCACTGGCCGAAGCCAATCGCATCAGTGGTGGCCGGGCCAGATTTTCCACCATTGAGCCGGCGAGATTTGATGCGGCCCTGAACGCGGCCTATCAGAACGACTCCGCCGAGGCCATGCAAATGGTGGAAGGTATCGGCGATGACATGGATCTGGCCTCGTTGGCAGACTCGGTACCGGAAACGGAAGATCTGCTGGAACAGGAAGACGACGCCCCGATAATCCGGCTGATCAATGCAATTCTCACAGAGGCGGTCAAATCCAGCGCCTCCGATGTTCATATTGAAACCTACGAAACCCGCCTCGTTGTCCGCTTCCGGGTAGATGGTGTGTTGCGGGAAGTGGTTCAGCCGAAAAGGGCCCTGGCACCGTTGCTGGTATCCCGTATCAAGGTTATGGCCAAGCTGGACATTGCTGAAAAGCGTGTACCACAGGACGGCCGTATCGCCCTTCGTGTCGCCGGCCGGGAAGTGGATATCCGGGTCTCGACCATGCCGTCCTCCAGTGGTGAACGGGTGGTGCTGCGTCTGCTCGACAAGCAGGCTGGCAGTATCCGCCTGGAATCTCTGGGCATGGCCGGCAACGACCTGAAGATACTGCGCAAGCTGATTTACCGTCCTTACGGCATCCTGCTGGTAACCGGCCCGACCGGCTCCGGTAAGTCCACAACCCTGTACGCATCGCTGCAGGAGATTAACGACCGCAGCCGCAACATCCTGACGGTTGAGGATCCTATCGAGTACAATCTGCCCGGTATCGGCCAGACCCAGGTGAACACCAAGGTGGACATGACCTTTGCCCGGGGCCTGAGGGCGATTTTGCGCCAGGATCCGGACGTGGTGATGATTGGTGAGATCCGGGATCTTGAAACGGCTGAAATAGCAGTCCAGGCCAGCCTGACGGGCCACCTTGTACTGTCCACCCTGCACACCAACACGGCCGTAGGCGCCATCACTCGCCTTATGGATATGGGCATCGAGCCATTCCTGATTTCTTCCAGTCTGGTGGGCATTGTTGCCCAGAGGCTGGTGCGGGTGCTCTGCAAGGACTGCCGCGAGCCCTACGAGCCCAGTGAGGAACATTGCGAGTTTCTGCAGCAGGATCCGTCCCGGCCGCCAACCATCTATCGGGCCAAAGGATGCGAGCACTGCAACCAGTTGGGCTACCGCGGCCGTATAGGTATCTATGAAGTGGTTGAAGTGAACGAAGAGATCAGCTCTCTGATCCACAAACGGGCAGGGGAGCTGGATCTCGAACATGAAGCCCGGCTCCATGGCCCGAGTATCCACTCCGATGGCGTTCAGAAGATCCTGGATGGGGTGACCACGGTTGAAGAGGTCCTTCGTGTGACCCACCGGAGCAGGTAGATTCATGCCAGCGTTCGAATACAAAGCTCTCGATAGTCGTGGCAAGCAGAAACAGGGTGTGGTTGAAGCGGATGCACCCCGTGCAGTACGCCAGCAACTGCGTGAAAGGGGCCTGACGCCCCTGGCGGTTGAGCCGGCCACCGAAAAGCAGACCCGCAGCAACCCACTGAGCAGTCGGGGTGGTCTTGCAACCGCCGATCTTGCGCTTGTCACCCGACAACTGGCGACACTGATACAATCCGGCATCCCCATCGAGCAGGCGCTCTCTGCGGCAGCCCAGCAGTCATCGAGTCCGCGGATTCGCAGCATGCTGATTGCTATACGCGCGAAAGTCATGGAAGGGTATAGCCTGGCGGACAGTCTTGGTGAATTTCCCCGGGCTTTCCCCCGCTTGTATCGTTCCACCGTCGCAGCCGGTGAACACGCAGGGCACCTTGATCTGGTGCTCAACCGTCTGGCGGACTACACCGAAGCCCGGCAGGAGTCACGCCAGAAGATCCAGCTGGCAGCCATTTACCCGATTATCCTCAGTGTGGTGGCCATCGCCATCGTGGTTTTCCTGCTGACCTACGTGGTGCCGGATATCATCGAAGTATTTGTGAAGCAGGGCCAGGAATTACCCGCACTGACATCCGCCATGCTGGCGGTATCGGATTTCCTGGGAGATTACGGTATCTATCTTCTGATACTGATTATTCTCGGTATCGCGGCATTTCGTTGGTCCCTGCGCAAGCCGGCATTCAGGCTGCAGTTTCACAAAAGCTTGCTGAATATGCCGCTGTTCGCCGGCATGGTTCGTGGCGTTAACACCGCCCGATATGCAAGCACACTCAGCATCCTGACCACCAGTGGCGTTCCCCTGGTGGATGCCATGCGAATTGCAGGCGAGGTATTATCCAATGACTACCTGCGCCAGGAACTGAGGGACGCAGCAAGGAAAGTGAGCGAGGGCGGTTCACTGCATCGCTCACTGGACCAGACCGGGTATTTCCCGCCGATGATGCTGCACATGATTGCCAGCGGTGAGGCCAGCGGCGAACTGGACAGTATGCTGGAGCGGACCGCCTCCATGCAGGAGAACACCCTGCAGTCGAAAATCGCGGCCATCGTGGGTTTGTTTGAGCCCATGATGTTGCTGGTAATGGGCGTAGTGG
This sequence comes from Marinobacter denitrificans, assembly GCF_008795955.1. Classification (GTDB taxonomy): domain Bacteria; phylum Pseudomonadota; class Gammaproteobacteria; order Pseudomonadales; family Oleiphilaceae; genus Marinobacter; species Marinobacter denitrificans. Next base: position 730,488 of record NZ_VMHN01000002.1, on the reverse strand, counting down.
TGCTGATAATTGTGTTGGCCATCATGCTCCCGATTCTGAATATGAGTAACCTGGTTGGATAGCCCGTATAGCGGCTATTGACGCCGGCCCATTTCGAAACCCAGAGACATGGAACGATGAAGAGCAAGACAATGAAAAACCAGACTGAACAACGGGGTTTTACCCTGATCGAGATCATGGTGGTGATGGTCATCCTGGGCCTGCTGGTAGCCATCGTGGCGCCAAACATCATGGGGCGAAGCGACCAGGCCAGGGTAACGGTTGCCGAGACCCAAATGAGCAATATTGCCAACGCTCTTGACCTTTACCGTCTGGACAACAGTAACTATCCCTCCACCCAGCAGGGGCTTGAAGCACTCGTTTCCAAACCCAGTGGCAGCCCCGAGCCTCGGAACTGGAACCCCGAGGGTTACCTGAACAGTGTTCCTGAAGACCCATGGGGCAACGAGTATCAATACATCAGTCCCGGTACTGAAGGTCCGTATGACCTCTTTTCTTACGGTGCCGATGGCCGCGAAGGCGGTGACGGCGACGACGCTGACATCAGTGTGTGGAACGTCAGGGACTGATTGTGCAAACCAGGGCGCGACATTCAGGCTTTACGCTGATCGAGATTCTCGTTGTCCTGGTAGTGGTAGGGTTACTGGCCTCCCTGGCTGTGATGACGATGGGGGGCAGTTCCCGGGATCGCGAAATGGAGAACGAGGTACGCGAACTGTATCTGTTGATGCAGACCGCCTCAGAGCAGGCAGTGCTTAACAACACCGAACTGGGCCTGATCCTCGATGATGAAGGGTATCGCTTTGTGGCCTGGGAGGATCGCAGCGGTGAGTGGAAGGAGCCGGGCGAGCCGATGTTCCGGTTACGGGGCTTTCCGGAGTGGATAACAGTCACTGAATACATCGAGAATGATACGCCCAGGCTGGCCTCCGAAGAGGATCGCCTGCGCCCGGATGTCGTGTTCTTTTCCAGTGGCGAAACAACGCCGTTCGAACTGGAGTTCACTCTCGGCCGGGATGATTCCAGAATGCACACCATCGCCTCGGACGGCTTTTCTCCGATGGAGTGGCGCTACCCGGGAAGTGAAGTAGGCGACGAGGCATGAATACCCAGCGCGGCTTTACACTGATAGAGGTTCTGGTTGCGCTGCTGGTGTTTGGCCTGATTGCAACGGCCGCGGCGGAAGTGGGTAGCCAATACATTTCCAGTTACGAGCGCATACGGGATAAAACCCTTGCCGGCTGGATTGCGGACAACCGGATCAATGAGCTCCGGTTGCAGGAAAACGCTCCCGAGATTTCTGAGAATACCGACGACCTGGATTACGGCCCCTCCCGCTGGCAAGTCACAACGGCCGTCCTTGGCACGGAGGACCCGGCCATTTTGCGAGTGGAGGTGACCGTTGCACGCTTTCGTGGCAATGAATCCGATCCGCCGCCGATACACACACTGTCTGCCTTTATGGGTGGCAATTGATGCCGGTCTCCGTGCGTAAGCGATTCCGAAGCGGGCCGCCCGTTGCGCGCAACGGCTTCACGCTGATGGAAATGCTGATTGCGGTCACCATCACTGCGGTCATTGGCCTTGGTGTCTGGCAGGTACTGGGTAGCGTGGTGGCGTCAAGGGACCGGGTAAACGAAGTCGCTGAACAGTTTGACTCAATTCAACGCACCATGCTCCTGCTCGAGCGGGATATCACCCAGATTGTCAATCGCCCCGGCCGCGATGTCTACGGCGACTTCAAGCCGGCATTGACCAGTCGCGAGGATGACTTTGCCTTGATGCTTACTCGCCAGGGGTGGCGTAATCCGCTGGGTACGCGTCGCAGCACCATGCAACGGGTTGCCTGGGAATACACCGGTGATGAACTGCATCGTCGCTACTGGGTTTCTGTCGATCAGGGCCAGGAAGACAACAGCCAGGACATGATGCTGCTGGCGGATGTGACGGACTTCGCGGTCCGCTTTCTGGACGACCAGCGTAACTGGCGTGACGACTGGCCCGACGAAGCCAGTATGGCAAACATGAATCCCGGTACCCGTCCGAACGTTCCCTTGCCGCTGGGGATCGAAATTACCCTGGAGCATGAGCGGTTTGGTGAGCTGGTGCGGACGTTCGCGCTGCCGGATTTCGATACCAGCCAGGCCCAGGGAATTATTAATGCCGCCAACGAAGCGCAAGCTGATCAGGATGACACTGATACCCAGCAGCAGGATGACGATGCCCCGCAGGATAACTCCCAGACCGGGGGCCAATGATGCCTGAGAATCAGCCCCTGATACTTCGCTCGCCCGCCCATCGCCAGAGCGGGGTGGCACTGATCATGGTGTTGCTGGCCATGGCGCTGGTGGTCATGCTTGCCAGTGGGATGACACAGCAACAAAGTGTGCGGGTGTTTCGTGCCAGCCACTACCTGGCGCAACAGCAGGGCCATAGCGTTGCCCTGGGGGCAGAAGCCTTTGCGCGGCAGATCCTTGTACGGGATTTCGAGGAGGATAAAAAAAATAACACCATGGTGGATAGCCCCGACGAGTTCTGGGCCCAGAACGCCGCGATCCTGCCCCTGGACGATAATGGTGTGGCGGAAGTTCAGATTGATGACCTGGGCGGAAAGATCAATCTGAATGATCTGGTAAGCGGTAACGGCCAGGTTAATCCGCTGGTTCGGGACCGGGTAACACGGCTGTTCCAGGTGCTGGAAATCACGGCATTGAATGTCGACGCCCTGATTGACTGGATTGACCCGGATGACCAGACAATTAGTGCCTACGGCGCCGAAGACGGCCAGTATCTGATGCAGGAGCCTGCCTACCGGGCAGGGAACCAGCCCTTTGTCACGGTCTCGGAGCTGCGACTGATCGATGGAATGACCGAAGAGGCTTACCAGGCATTGCGGCCTCATGTAACAACCTTGCCGGTGGCGGGTCTGGGTATTAACGTCAATACCGCTTCGGCGGCTGTGCTGCGGTCTCTGCATGAAGAACTGACACAGGCTCAGGCAGACGCTATTCTGGAGAGGCGTCAGGAAGAGCGTTTCGAGACCGTTCAGGACTTCCTCGCCTTGCCAGAATTCGCAGGCCTGGGTCTGAAATCGACAGGGCTGGGGGTTCAAACACGTTTTTTTGAAGTGGTATCCCGGATTACCTACGATGAGCGGGTTGCCAATCTGGTAAGCACTGTTTACCGCAGTCCCGAGGGCGAAATGCAGACAGTGCACCGGGACACCGGCCAGAAACACCGGATAACCAAAGAACCATTCAGCGTCTCCGAAGAATAGCGGGAGCCCTGGAACACAATCAGTACCGACAATAAACGCCCGGAAGGGTTGAAAAGGAAACTGCTCAGAATGTCATATCGCCTTTATGTCAGGCCCCTGCCGCCCTTTGAGGCACCTGATCCCGGTCTCGATATCACCGGGGGAACCCAGTTATACAACTGGGTTCTGCTCGATGCCAGCGGGGATGCCCAGGCCCGCGGCACGGCGGACCCGAAAGAAGATATCGAACAGACGCTGGCACAGAATAATCTCGAAAACGTTCTGATGGTGGGCCTGCTCCCGGGCGAAGAGGCACTTTTCTGTATAGCGGACATCCCGGCGAAGCAGACGCGGTTCGTGTACCAGGCGTTGCCTTATGCGGTGGAAGAACAGATAGCCCAGGATATTGAGAGCGTTCATCTTGCCCTCGGTAACCGCACTGAAAAAGGCTTCCGGGTAGCTGCAGTCGACCGTCGCCGCATGGCGGAGTGGGTTGCGATGTTCAGTGGGTGGGAACATCTGAAACTGGAAGCGATTTACCCCGACGCAGGCCTGCTTCCAGTCACCGAAGGAGGTTGGTCGATCTGCCTGGACGGCGAGACGGCCATGTTGCTGAGCGATCATGGGGAGTGGCTCAGTGTTCAGGCACGCAACCTTGCCATGTTTGCCCAGACCCTTGCGCTACCACCATCCGATGAAGTTGTCGCGGAAGTGCCGGTTACAGTTTACGGGATCGAACAGGAATTTGAGCATCAGCAGGCCGATCTCGCCGAGCTCAAGTCCTCCGGTCGCCTGACTGTCAGGGAAGAGACTCTGGAACTGATGCCGCTGGAATTGCTGGCTCACGCTCATCATCACCATCTCTGCCAGCCGATCAATCTGTGCCAGGGTGAGTACGCCATCCGTTCCCGTAAATCCAGTGCGCTGGCGGCGTGGAAACCATTGATTGCGGTTGCCAGTGTCTGGTTCGTTATCCAGATCGGTGTTGAGGTTGGTATGGGCCTTTATCACCAGCAAAAGGCAGACGAACTTCAGGATCAGGCCATGACTGTTTATCGTCAGGCGTTTCCGGACGATGCAAGAACCGATGCGCGTAATGTGCGCCGGGTGGTTGAAGGCCAGTTGCGCCAGCTGCAGGCAAATGGCCCGGCTACCGGGTTTATCACTCTTATGAAGTACACCGGCGAACAGTATTCAAAAATTCCGGAGACGGGTTCGGTGGTCTTCAACTCAGTCAATTACAGCCGCAATCGGGGAGAGCTGGCGGTGGATGTCAGGGCGGACAGCTACAACAAACTGAGCGCCCTGCGCAATGGCCTCACCAACCAGGGGCTGAAGGCAGAAATCGGTTCAGTGGTGAACGAATCCGACGGCGCCCGCGGTCGGTTGACGGTCTCAGGAGGATAACGTCATGTTGAACAGAATCAGGGAACAGCCAGCGGTGGGCAAACTGATTGCCCAGTATGACCAGTTACCCCGCAGGGACCAGCAGGCTTTGACCGTCCTGGCGATTGCCGTGTTGCTGGGTATTCTTTATTTTGCGGTCTGGACACCTGCAGTAAGTTTCCACGACGACGCCCTCAGTGAGCGGGAACGGTCGGCTGAGCTATTGGCCTGGATGGAAGCCAATAACGATGCCCTGAAGAGGCTGTCTGGCGCCAGCGGCAGTCAGGGCAACTCCCCGGTTGATGCCCCGGAAGACGGCCGTGAGCTGATGTCACTGGTTACCCGCAGTGCTGGCGAAGCAGGGTTGTCGCTGCAGCGTTTTGAACCCAGCGGCGACAGTGCTATACGGGTCTGGCTTGATGGCGCTCCGTTTACCGAGGTGGCCAGCTGGCTTGAACAGCTGAATACCGGGCACGGTGTTCAGATAGACCAGGCCTCGATGGATCGACAGAACGATCCGGGCATGGTATCCGTACGTCTTACTTTAACAATCTGAGACCAATGCTGGAGAACACAGGATGACTGACGGCACAGACAACAGGACCAGCTCGGAACCGGCTATTGTCCGTCTCGACACAAGTGCCCGTAACGAGGCCATATCGATACTGGTCAGCGCCTATCGGAACGAACCTACGTTCCAGTATCTGTTTGACCATCGTCGCCCGGGGTACGAACAGCGGGTAAGAGCCACAGTGCGGGAACTGATTGACCTGTATTTCGAGCTGGATCAGGACGCCATTGGGGTGATGGCAGATGATACCCTGGTAGCCGTCGCATTTATTGGCGAACCTGAACTCCGCCTGAACCTGGCAGAGCAGATCAGCTGGCGGATTCGCATGGTCCTTACCGCCGGCTTTGCCTGTACCCGTCGTTATCTCGATTACCACGAAAAAATCAAGGAAATGCTGCCGCAACCCCTGGCGCATCAGTTGCCATTGATGGGGGTCAATCCCAAATACCAGAACAAGGGCTATGGTCGGATGCTGCTCTCCACGGTGGAAAAACTGTGCGCAGAGAACCCTCGCGGCAGTGGGCTGGTGCTGGATACCGGTAATAGCCGATATCTGCCGTTCTATGAATCCGAAGGCTTTCGCAGCCTTGGTACCATCCGGCTGGGTGATTTTGAAGACCACATACTGTTTCGCGAGGTCCGTGCCGGAGAGGCCGCAATGGCCCCCGGATAAGCGAGCAGGTTTTTTGCATTACAGGAGACGCTGTGTCTGACAAACAGGATTTCGATCTGATCATTATTGGTGCCGGTTCCGGCGGTGTGCGGCTGGCGCGGATGTCCGCCGCCAAGGGCGCCCGCGTAGCGGTAGTCGAGTCACGTTACCTCGGCGGCACCTGCGTGAACGTGGGCTGTGTACCGAAAAAACTGTTCGTCTATGGCTCTCATGCTGGCGAGGACATCGAGGATGCCGCCGGTTATGGCTGGAGCGTACCTCACGACCAGGTCACCTTTGACTGGACCCGGCTGGTGGCTAACAAGAATGCCGAGATAGAACGGCTCAACGGCATTTACGGGCGCATGCTGGAGAACGCCGGTGTCACCGTGATCGAGGGCACTGCCTCGCTGGCAGATGCCAACACAGTGGTTGTAGGAGAACGGACCTTCACCAGCAAACACATTACTATTGCAACCGGCAGCTGGCCCGTAGTGCCTGAAGTGCCCGGCAAGGAATGTGTTCTTACCTCCAACGAGATGTTTTACCTTCCGCAATTGCCAAAGCAGGCCGTGGTCTGGGGGGGCGGTTATATTGCAGTGGAGTTTGCGGGCATTCTTGCGGGACTCGGAGTGGACACAACTCTGCTGTACCGGGGAGAGCTCTTCCTGCGGGGATTTGATGATGATGTTCGGGAATTTACTGCCGCGGAAATGCGCAAGAAGGGCATCAACCTGCGTTTTGGCGTCAATATTGAATCCATCGAGACGGACAACGCCCACTATGCTGTCAACCTGACTGACGGCTCTCGCCTGAATACCGGGCTGGTCATGGCGGCTACGGGCCGCCGGGCGCTGGTAGATGGGCTTGGCCTGGAGGAACTTGGGGTTCAACTAAGTGCGTCCGGGCACGTGGTAGTGGATGACTATTTCCAGACCGCGGTCCCCTCCATCACGGCCCTGGGTGACGTGATCGGCACGCCCCAGCTGACACCGGTAGCGCTGGCCCAGGGTATGGTGCTCTCACGGCGCCTGTTCGGGGATGGTAAGGGGGAGATGGATTACAGCAGTATCCCCACCGCGGTATTCTGCCAGCCTAACATCGGCACCGTCGGGCTAACCGAAGCCGAGGCAAGGGAAGCCGGCCATAAGCTGCGCATCTACCGCTCCGAATTCAAACCCATGAAGCACACCCTCAGCGGGCGGGACGAGCGAGCACTGATGAAACTGGTGGTAGATGACGAGTCAGACAGAGTGCTGGGTGCGCATATGGTAGGACCGGATGCCGGGGAGATAACCCAGGGTATTGCTGTTGCGATCAAGGCCGGTGCGACCAAGGCCCAGTTCGACAGCACCATAGGTATTCATCCGACGTCTGCTGAAGAATTCGTCACCATGCGTGACCCGGTGGCGTGATCTGAAATCCGGCCGCTGGTTACACCCGTATCCAGCGGCTGAGTACCTGTCTCAGGTTTTCTTTTCTAACCGGTTTTGACAGATAGTCGTTCATTCCCGCTTCGCGACAGGTTGATTCCGTTCCTGGTAGCGCGTCAGCGGTCAGAGCGATGATCGGCGTGCCACCCTGGCCGTTACTCTTTTCCCATTCCCGGATGCAGCGCGTGGTTTCGTAGCCGTCCATTAACGGCATCTGGCAATCCATCAGAATCACGTCGTAACCAGCGTGATTGGTCCTTACCAGTTCCAGCGCCTCCTCTCCGTTTAGCGCAGCATCGGCATCAAATCCCAGGCGCCTGAGAAGCGCTGTCGCCACCCTCTGGTTAACGATATTGTCTTCGACGACCAGCGCCCGTGCCTTGGCCTGACCGGCTTCAGCGGGTGCCTGATCTCTGGCGATGTGGGGCGCGGCCGGCGTTGCTCGCTCAAAAGGCAACTCGAAACGGAAGGAGGACCCTTTGCCGAGATCGGTTTCCACCTTCACATGGCCGCCCATCAGTTCGACCAGCCGTTGAACAAGGGAAAGGCCCATCCCGGTCCCGCCGTACTGTCTGGAATTTCCGCTTTCAACCTGCTCGAAGGAATTGAAAATGTCATGAATCCGTTCAACCGGAATGCCGCAACCGGAATCGCTTACGGTGCATTTCAACAGAACGCAGTTTTCCTCCAGAGAGAACCACTCGGCTTGAACACTGATGTAGCCGTCGCCGGTAAATTTGATAGCGTTATCAACCAGGCCGGCGAGGATCTGTCGCAGCCTGGAGGCATCGCCTAGTACCAGAGGGTGCGTCGGCCATTCCCCCACGAATTTGGAAGATAGCGTCAGGCCGTGTTGTTCGGCAGTGTGGCGAAAGCTTGCAGTGCAGTTGGTTATCAGCTGCTGCAGGTCAAACTCGCGGTTTTCCAGCTCCAGGGTGCCACGGTCGATGTGGGAGTAGTCCAGAATATCGTTGATAACTGTCAGCAGGTCCTCTGTCGAGTGCCGGGCCGTTTGCAGGTAATCGATCTGCCGCGGGGTGAGGGGTTCCTCGGTGACCAGTTCAATCATGCCTAGCACACCGTTGAGTGGCGTGCGCAATTCGTGGCTCATGGTTGCCAGAAATTCCGACTTTGCCCGGTTGGCCTGCTCCGCCCGCTCCCTGGCTTTCTCTGAGGAGGCGAGGGTGTCATCCCTGGACTTTTTCAGTGTTCTGAGATGGGTAGCAAGCGAGTTCAGGCTTTCTTCCAGTTCCCGGATTTCCCGGGTGGTGCCCGTGCGGCTGACGGGAACTTCTTCATACTCCGTGTTGGTCAGCTTCGTCACCCGACGGGAAAGAGCGCGAATCGGGGAAATGATGCTGTTCAGGGAGTGATTGACTATTAGCAGGGTAAACAGCAGGAGTGAAAAGCCTACGGCAAGGGAGGTCCAGAGTATGTCCTGACGACGTGCAGCCAGTTGTTCCTTGTTGACGCCAACCTGAACGGTTCCCACTCTGAGTGCGCCGGCGCCGAACCCGTAATCCGGTTCAAACCATTCTGTCTGTCGGTCTCCGCCCAGATCCACGGGCTGTTGCAGAATTTCCGATTCAAACACGTCGAAGCTTTCGTCAGGCAAGGTTTGTGGTGGCTGCTCGCTGGATACAAAGCCGACTTCCTCGCCCATCAGGTTAGATACCCTGATCCATTGCGCCCGGCTGCGGCGCAGGGATTGGGAGAGAATTTGTTGCAAGGCTGCGTTATTGCCGGAGACCACAGCGTATTCAACGGCTGGCGCAAGGCTGTCTGCCAGCATCTGGCTGCTGTCGGCCAGATCCTTCCGTGCATCATCAAGCCGGGCAGAGGTGAAAAACACCATCAGCACAACGAACATGACAATCGCTGGAGCGGCCCCCAACAGCAGGAGCTTCCGGGAAAGCGGAGCCTGAACGTCTGTCAGATTACTCATTGGCAGCCTCCTCAGGCGCGACAAGCTGCTCCATCACCGAATTGATAATGTCCTGGTTGTCGGGTAAGGGAATATTCAGGGACCTGGCAACCTGATGGTTCAGGTCGATACTGAAGTTATCCGGGTAGGCGGGCGCTGGAAATTGGCCACTTGCCCGGTATTCGTTGACAAAGTCCGCGGCCAGTTTCGCAATCTGGGTGAGGGGCGTGTAGGTAGAGGCCAGTGATCCCGCCTTTACATAAGCCTGACTCGGCCCGATGACAATCCGATTACGCCGGTATGCGGTCAGCAGGATATGTTTGATGGTTCTTGGATTGTAGATGGTGCTGTCGGGTGCTGCGAGGAGGAAGTCACCGTAGTTCAGGGCACGGATCAGGGTTGGTATCAGCCTGTCGTCGGACGTGACCACAAATATTTTCCCCTCGAGCCCGTAGTCAGGGAGCTGTTCCGTTAAGGGCTCATACAACTCAACTGTGTCAGGGCGCGCCAACATCGCAACCCGGGTGGCTTGCGGCAGAATGGCCCGGCCCGCGATGGCTTGCCGAAGAAGAGGAGGATTATAGAGAATACCGGAGACCGAACCACCGGAGCGTTCGGCGTAGCCGTCGATGAACGATTCATCTACCAGAAGCGCCAGCACAGGCACGTTTCTGTCTTCCTGGCGAACGCGGGTAAAGGCTTCCGGACCCAGGGCAATAACGGGCGTTTCGCTATCCTGGGATGTCTGCCCGGGGCTGAATGACCGGACCACCGTTGTACGTCCCAGCGCTTCTTCGAGCAGGGATAGCATGCGACGGTTTAACGCAGAATTCTCGGAACCGGCAAGGTAAACCAGTGAGCCCGTGGCGGATTGAGCTGCAGCAGGATGAAGTGACTGGGTGACAACCAGAAACAGGGCAAGGACAACCAGAAGCCATCTGGTTGCAGGCGAACCTGTTCTTGCCGGAATGTTCGGGTAGTTTGTGTCTTTCATACCGTCCGGGGTCTGATGTCGTCCTTGGTGTTTCAGAATCGCACGCCAGCTTCAACGAAGAACTGGTTATGGTCACTGATAATATTGTCGGGGCTGAGAGTCGGATCCCTGTTCAGATAGTGTTGCATGGTTAGCGCCAGTTCGTAACTGTAGCCTGTTCTGAATACCTGTCGGGCCAGCCGGAAATCGGCCCGCTCAAACTGGGAGCGGCGGAACTCGTCGGCGAAATAGAAGGCGGTTGAGGAAACCAGGTCAAACGGTAAGTCCTGAATCCACGCAACGCTTCCTGAATGTCTTACGGAGAGCCGGCCCAAAAGCTCGACGGCGTATCGTTTGTCTCCGGCATCACGATCATTTTCTCCGGTGTAACGTCCGTTCTGGTCAAGATAAGCATAGCTGATTCGAAGCTTGGTGCCGGGATAATCCAGAGTACCTTCCACTTCAAAGCCTTCCTGATCAAGGGCAACGTTATTGTCAATGGTCCATTCTTCCTCGTTAATAATGCCGCTGATCATGTCCCGGAGCTGGTCGTTAAAATATCTCACTTCCAGCGAAAGGATGGAGGCATCAAGATAATACTGACCAAAATAGCTTATTTCCCTGGAAGTTATACGCTCTTCTTCAAGTGTTTTCCCGAACGTGGAGGTGGTTGGGTCGACCAGGTCTTCCACCGGGAATCTCTGTCCTTCAGCAGCCTCGAACGGCGGCGCTACATCTCTGGGACGATAGGACCAGTCGGGATTCTGCTCGAAAGCATCAGGTGTGCGAACTGCCCTGGAGTATACGAACCGCAGGGTATGGTTATTGGCAAGTATAAAGTTTGCTGCAAGGCGGGGAGAAAAATACCCCTCGTCCGTTGTGGTTGTTCTTTCCCAGTTGCCGCCAGAGTTCAGTGTCAACCAGCCGAAGGGCGAATACTCCAGATTACCGAACACTCGGGATTGGTAGTTGTTGCCACGACCATTGAAAAATGTCTCGGACCGGTACGTATCTTTGCGATAACCCAGACCAGAGACCAGTTTCAGGTCCGGGTTGAACAGAATGGTGTCCTGCAGTTCGAATTCCAGGCGTGATTCTTCGGTATCTTCATTCAGGTTGGCCCTGAAGGGATTGGTATCACCCGGCGCACACGCTCTCAGATCAGGAGTTGCCGTATTCGGATCAAGAATGTCCACGAACTGGTCCTGGGGAATACAGATGGTCCACCTTTGCCTGCGGTCGTAATTCTGGAACGATGCTTGGACATGGTAGAAGTGGCGCTCCGAGGTGGTAACGTTCAGACGGGTCTGAAGATAGTAGTCGTCCACCAGAATATTGGGGTCCTGATCGGCGCCCAGTTTTCCGTTTTTGCGCGCGTCTTCCTCATCAATTCCGTCTACAAGCCCGGCGCGTAGGTCGAGGTTGTAATCTCTGCTGAGGAGGAGATTGCTGTCGTAGTTGAATGTGTTCATATCGTACCCGTCGTTAAACGGGTAGAACCTGTCGTCATCTTCCTGTTTATCAAAGCCATCCGATCTGCGCTTTTCATAGGCCAGGCGCCACTTGTAGTCTTCGCCGGTATCGCCAACAGAGCCGAAGGCCCGGCGGTAACCCCGCGCGCCCGATATTGCCCGCAACTCAACGCCGGCCGTATCTTCCGGGGCGCGGGTGATGATATTGATGGTGCCCAGGAAAGCGTTGATGCCATAGGCTGCGCTGTTGGGGCCGCGGCTGACTTCGATTCGTTCGATCAGGTCCAGCGGCACCGGCATGGTGTTCCAGTCCATGTCGGACAGGCTGGCCTGATAGGAAGTGCGACCATCCACCTGAACCTGAAGCCGGCGCTGCTCGTAATGCACTGTGCCATGGTAGCTGGTCACCGGCTGGTTACTGCCAACGGCATCAACCGTCATGCCGGGTACCAGGCGGAAGACTTCCACCAGGTTCATGATGCCCAGATCCCGGATCATGTCTCCGGTAATGATGGTGGTTGTACCCGGCACCCGTGATTTCGGTTGTCTGAGACGAGTAGTGGTCAGCACTTCGGGAATAGCGGAACCAGAGTCAAACGCGTCCGGCGCATCGCCAAGAGCGGCCAGGTCGTAACTATAAGGGGAATCTTCTGCTGCTTTCGCTGTTCCAGCCACAGCAAATACACCAGTGAGAAGGGTGGCCACCAAACGGTGGCGCATCCGGCGGCTTCCGCGAAACTCCGGATTATTAACGGGATAGTTCGTAACGGGCATGGGTGTCGTTTTATACTTTGCCGAGAGTGGGAGTTTTTTTATTAACTGCTTGCCCATTATCCTAAGTGAGAAGATTACATTTGTCTCTCAAAAATGTAATGTTTATACGCTAACCGAGTTGTAACACTATGAATTGTTGGGAAATACTTGGAATTGAGCCCACCCGTGACCGGGCTCTTATTGATGCTGCCTACGAGCGACAGGAAAAGTTTGCTTCCGATGAGGAGCGCGAGCGTTTGCGCCAGGCCTATCGTGAAGCTACTGGCGGCGACCGTATCGAAGCGGAAGAGCCGAGTCCAGCTAGCCCCACGCCGGCAAATAATGCTGTAACAGAAGCTGAAGAACAGGGCGAGCCGGCGGAGTTGAATGCGTCCGAGCAGCAAATTGTGCGAGAAGTCATTATTCAGATTAACGCGCTGCTCAATGATTCCCGCCGCAGCGGCGACCCACAGATCTGGAAAGCTATTCTCGGTGAGCCACCAGCGGACCAGCCGCGACTCAGGAAAGAAATTGGTCGCTCTCTCGAGCCCCAGGTACGCCCAATGGCGGAGAACGGTACCTTCCCGGCACCAGTAACGCAGTTCCTGGCGGGCTGGTTCGACTGGTACAGCCTGCGCGATGCGCCTGAACTCCAGGAAGAGGATGAAACCTTTTCAGAAAAATCGAGCGTCGATCGGGAGCCTCAGGAAGAGTCACCCCCCCAGATGGTCAACTTCTGGCCAGCGGTTGTCGGCTGGATCGTCGGGTTGGCCATTCTGGCCACGCTATTCAGTGGGATGGGCGGCGGAGGCTGACGCTGCCTCGATCTTGCTACGGTACTTCTGTGCCAACATGGCGCCAACAATGACCTGAATCTGGTTGTAGCACATGATGGGCAGCACGATCATCCCGAATCCCGGATGCCCGGAAAACAACACCTTGGCCATGGGCAGACCCGACGCCAGGCTTTTCTTGGAGCCGCAGAACACCACGGCGGCTTCATCTTCCAGACTGAACCCAAGCCTGCGCACGACAAACATCGCCATCACCATAAAGAATCCGAGCAGCGCGAAGCACAGCGCTATCGCCAGCAGAATGGCGTTCAGTGGCAGGTTCTGCCAAAGACCGCTGGCGACCGAGTGAGAGAAGGCGGAATAGACGATCAGCCAGATCACACACTGGTGATAACGGGACGTGAGGGATTCGTTGCGCGCCAGGAAGCCTCCGAGCCAGGGCCGCAGCCCATGACCCACCGCGAAGGGCAACAGAAGCTGAAGCACAATGTCCCTGAGCGCTTCAGCCACCGAGAAATTGCCATCCCCAGAGGTACTTACCAGCAAAAGTAACAGGAACGGGGTTAGCATCATTCCGAAAACGTTGGATGCCGCGGCGCTGCAGATTGCTGCCGGAACGTTGCCCCGTGCCATGGCGGTATAGGCGATGGAAGAAGACACCGCGGAGGGCAATACCCCCAGATAGAGAAACCCGAGCCCCAGATCCGGCGGCATCCAGCTCGGCGCAAACCGGCTTATCTCGTTAATCGGCAGCACGACCAGCGGAAAAAATACGAAAGTGAAAGCGGTAATAATGATGTGCAGCCGCCAATGGGTGGCGCCAGCGACAATCTGCTCGCGGGACAGCGCTGCACCATGGAGGAAGAACAGCAGGGCAACGGCTATTGTGCCAGTGGTGGCCAGTGCTTCGGCGGCCTCGCCGCGTACCGGCAGGAATGTCGCAAGAACAATGGCGCCCAGCAACAATATTGTGAAGGTATCGAGGCGGAGTTTCATGCAAGCCTGCTCCCCAGTGCATTGAGGCTTGGCTGGAGCAGGGCTTTTGCAAGTGCTTCAGCTTTGGCTTCGTCCTGGCGCCGAATGGCCGCCAGCAGCAGCTCATGGTCTTCCTGGGAAGGTTCGGGAAGATCAGAATCGAGCTCTGTCTGCTCAATGGTCATCGCAACGGCATGGGCAAAATAATCGTACAGTTCGGTGAGGGCAGGGTTGTGGGATGCGGCAACCAGTGCCGTGTGGAACGCCTGATCATAACGGATCCGCTCTGCAATGTTGTCACCGGCTTTCCCCCGGTTATCCAGGGCCAGGGTCATTCTTTCCATATCTGCGGCATCACGTCGCTTTGCAGCAAGCTTCGCCGCTTCCGTTTCCAGCATGATGCGCACTTCGAGCTTGTCTCTCAGCTCTGAACGGCCAATTCGTCGCAGGGTTTCTCCGGCGTCTTTTGTAGCCCGAACGTAGGTACCGTCTCCCTGACGGGTTTCCAGCATGCCCACATGGGCCAGCACGCGGACAGCTTCCCGAACCGTGTTTCTGCTGACCCCCAGTGATTCTGACAGGTCTGCTTCTACCGGCAACCGGTCGCCAATGGCCCAGTGGCCCTTTTCGATAGCGAGGCGAAGGCTCTCTATAGCGGTCTCTACCAGGGAGCCTCTGGTAATTCTCTGGAGTTTCATGTTGAAGATCCTGACAGATGATGAACCAATCATCCTATGAATTATCTGCTACTGTCAAACACTGCGCTGGAGCGGGCATTATCGCGAAGGTTCGAGAAACTCGTAGTCGTCCGGATCTACCTGGCGCGTGGCCTTACGGTAGGTGAAGGTAAAGCCCGGCCAGTTCACGGTATTCTTCCCGTTCTTGTCCAGGTACCAGGACTGACAGCCAGACTCCCAGACGCTGTGTTGCAGTTTTTGCTGAAGGGTGGCTGAAAAATCCCGTAGCCGGTCCGCTTTTACATCCATGGCACTGCCTGGCTGGGCTCGCAGCGCCTCGATACAACTGAGCACGTATCGAACCTGGGACTCCAGCATATAAACAATGCTGTTATGGGCGAGATTGGTATTCGGGCCATAGAGCATGAACAGGTTTGGGAAACCCGACACGGTGATCCCTTTATAGGCCTCTGACCCGTCGGCCCAGGCTCTGTTCAATGACACGCCTTTGCGCCCGAGGATCTCCATGGGTGAAAGGAACTCGGAGGCTGCGAACCCGGTGCCGACTATAATCGCATCCGCTTTATGCAAACCGCCGTCTTCGGTAACAACGCCGTCTTCCACAACCCGTTCAATGCCTTTGGTGACCAGATCCACGTGGGGTTGGTCTACGGCCGGGTACCAGTCGTTGGAGATCAGAATACGTTTACAGCCAATCCTGTAGTCCGGGATCAGGTGCTGGAGTTTTTGTGGGTTCTGAACTTCGCTTCTGGCAAAACGCTTCGCTTGCCAGGCAAATATCTCCAGCAGGCTGTTGAAGCGGGTAAAGGCCAGGGCTCGGGTCTCGTTCTTCCAGTAGATCAGGTAGCGGTATAGGCGGTCCCATGCCGGAATCGTGCGGAATAGCGTCTGCTCCCAGCGGTAAAATCGTCGGTCCGGTTTGGGCAGCACCCAGGCTGCGGAGCGCTGGAACAGGCTGAGAGATTGCACCTGCGGCACGATCTCCGGTACAAACTGGATAGCACTGGCGCCGGTGCCGATCACTGCCACCTTCTTCCCGGTCAGGTCATAATCGTGATCCCAGCGGGCGGAGTGAAATATCTTGCCGGTATAACTTTCCAAACCGGGGAGGCGGGGCCAGGCGGGCTGGTTCAACTGTCCGGTAGCGGTTATCACGATGTCGGCTTCAAAGGCGTCGCCGTCAGTTGTCGCTAGCGCCCAGGTGTTGGTGGTTTCATCAAAGGCAGCGCGGGCAACTTCCTTATTGAAACGAATGTGCTCTGCCAGCTCGTATTTTTCCACGCAGTGCTGCATATAGCCGAGAATTTCCGGCTGTAAACCAAACTTCCTCGACCAGTCGTGCTTGGGCTCAAACGAAAACGAGTAGAAGTGGGACTGAACATCGCAGGCGGCGCCAGGGTAGGTGTTGTCCCGCCATGTGCCGCCGACCCCCGGGGCTTTTTCCAGCATGGTAAACCGGTTGATTCCGGCCTTTTTCAGCTGAATGGCCATGCACAGGCCGCCGAAGCCTGTGCCGATAATGATTATGGAGGGTGTTTTGCCACTGGCGCTGTCAGCCATGAACGCTTCCCTTTAGCAGGTTTCAGGGTTCTGACAGAGTATACGGGTGGTTTTCCCTCGGGTAGATGGCTTTACTCGCCAATGGGAGTAGTCAGAATGATCATTCTAGAAACGGATCAGCGCTGAGCCCCAGGTGAAGCCGCCACCAAATGCCTCCAGCAGAATCACCTCGTTCTTCCTGATGCGGCCGTCACGTACGGCCACGTCCAGTGCCAGCGGGATGGAGGCAGCGGAGGTGTTGCCATGCTTGTTGACTGTCACCACCACCTGATCCATGGACATATTCAGCTTGCGGGCCGTGGCTGAAATAATCCGGAGGTTGGCCTGGTGGGGAACCAGCCAATCGACGTCGGATTTCTTCATCTGGTTGGCTTCCAGGGTTTCATCAACGATCCGTCCCAGAGTATTCACCGCAATCTTGAACACTTCATTGCCTTTCATGTGCACGTGGCCCTTGCCAGCGCGAACCTGATCGAAGCCATCACCGATGCCACAGGGAACGTGGAGCAGGTCTTCGTACTTGCCATCTGCGTGAATGTGAGTGGACAGGATGCCGGTTTCTTCACTGGCTTCCAGAACCACTGCACCGGCGCCATCGCCGAAAAGCACGCAGGTTCCGCGGTCTTCCCAGTCCAGAATGCGGGAAAACAATTCTGCACCCACCACCAGCACCCGCTTGCTGCTACCGGTTTTGATGAACTTGTCGGCCACCGACAGGGCATACACGAAGCCACTGCATACTGCCTGAATGTCAAAGGCCGGGCAGCCATGAATGTCCAGCCGCGCCTGAAGGATGCACGCCGAGCTCGGGAAAATTTTGTCCGGTGTGGAGGTGGCGAAAATGATCAGGTCGATGTCATCAGGCTTCAGGCCGGCTGCTTCAATTGCCAGGCGTGACGCTTTTTCCGCCAGATCAACGGTGGTTTCACCTTCCACGGCAATATGGCGCTGCTCGATGCCGGTACGCTCACGAATCCATTGGTCGCTGGTGTCGACAATTTTTTCCATGTCTTCGTTTGTCATGACATTCTCGGGCAGGTAAGAGCCCGTGCCGACAATTCGCGCGTACGTCATGTGAAATGTTCCTTAGGTAAACTGGTCAATGCTGAGATTCTTTCAATCATCCTATACCTTATTGATCGCTCCCAGCTATTAGCGGTTTGTCAAAGGTGGGGGCTACAGGCTGCCCGCTAAGCTGGTACTCAGGCCATAATCAGCTATACCTATAGACAGGCACCTTTGTTGTGAAGGAGTGTTGCTGGTGACAGACCTTCCCCTCGGCATGAAGTATTACCTGCTAATCCTCACCTCTAGCCTGATTGAAGACCTCAATGACTACGGCGTCAAATGGATTGCGAGCGAGCCCGGCATCGCTGTCCGCGACGTAGAGAAAGCGTTTTTCAGCGCCCGGGCTATCGAGACCAGACTTCCGGATGAGCCCGATGAGGCCGACCCCCGGCTCTGGCCAGAGCTGATGAAGTCCATTCACACAATTCGAAGGGTGCTAGACGTGGTGGAAAAGACCACCTTTGACGCCGTTGTTGCCGAAGCCATGGAGGCCACCTCCAGCAGCGCCCGGGCGGACATCCAGCAGGTCTTTGACAGAAAGCGCGCTGCAGGGGAGGTCGACTTCCGTTTGCACGGCATTCTCAATACCCGGCCAGAGGGTGACGAACCGGACCCGGCCGTGAAGGAAGCGTTTATGCTGAAGCGGGCCAGGCGTTACCAAAGCTTCATGGTGTTTGATGGCGTAAGCCTGAATGAAGATGAGAAAGTGATCGTGGGCGACGCAAAGGCGCTGGCCCGCCACATCATGGACGGCGACCGTGACAACCGGCGAATTGACGCATTGCTTGTTATGGGGGCCGTACTGATTGAGACAGCCAGCGTCCGCCTGAAAACACACATACCCGGCCTTATCCGTGATAGCTTTGATCGTATGGCTACCAAGGCCGCCATGGCGTTAGGTGCCATTGTGTACCGCGATGAGTACCGGAACCTCAAAGAATCCCTGGGTCTTGAGCTACTGGATTCCGATTTGTAGGTTTGCCGGCAGGAATGGCATCCTGACCATCCACTCTGCGACAAGAAGGAGACGAGGTAATGGGCATTTCCAACCACGAGCTTCACAACGAATTCCCGCAATTCAAAGAACTGATCGACGAGTTGAAAACGAACGACCTGAAATTCAAAGAACATTTTCAGCAGTACGCAGAGCTGGACCAGGAAATTGAGGGGCTTGAGCTCAGAGATTCCCCGATCGGTGATGACAAATTGCACCGGATGAAACAAAAGCGCCTCCAACTGAAAGATGACCTCTATAAAACGCTCGTGAGAAAGTCCAACGGGGCAGGATAAGTACAAGTCACTAGCCCTCCGGGCCCTGAAAAGGGGCCGCGTAGTGGTTTCCAAGTATGGGGCCGGGAAGGCGTCATCCATAAAATAGGTTACTAACAAAGACCGGTTACGGTTTACCCCTTTTGTTGTTACCTATGAATGGATGATCGAAATGAGCAGAGCAGTATCACTATACAAAGGGTGGAGAATGAAGCGTAACTTCCTCCACCTGGTCCTGACTATGGAACCGCGCCTTCTCAAAGACGTTGGCTATCCACCTGAAGTTGTTGAACAGCGTTTGAGAACGCCGTTCTGGAAGTTCTCAGCAACGGCTTGAAGATCTCAGTTCAACACCGAATCCTGCAGAAAACGCAGGAGCTTCCGGTTGTTGGCGTGGGCAATATTGATTCGCAGGGCCGAATCTCCATTATGATCGGCCAATTCGAAGAGCTGGCTGGGCGCCAGGAAGATTCCCTCTGCGGCGGCCTTTCGGGTTAACGCCATCACATCTACGCCATCCGGAAGCGGACACCACAGATAGTAGCCTCCCGTTGGGCTTTCAATGTTATCCAGGGCAATGCCGCGCAAGGCAGACACGGCGTCAATGCTGGCGTTGGCAACCCGGTCGCGGAGTCGCTTCAGATGTCGACGATAGCGGCCCCGCACGATCATTTCGTGGACAATACGTTCGGTAGTACCGGAACTGTTCACAATGGTCAGCATCTTGATGTCCGTCAGAGACGTTATCAGGGCAGGGTTCGCCGCGATATACCCGCATCGCAGGCTCGCTGACAGCGTTTTCGAAAAAGTTCCCACGTAGATCACCCGGTTCAGTGCATCCAGCGAAGCGAGGTGAGGCGTGGCCTTTGGCAGAATGTCTGCGAAGGGGTCGTCCTCAATCACTACCAGGTCATAACGCTCTGCCAGCGTCAGTAACCGGTGCATTTTCTGCAGCGACATGGAGGTGCCCGTGGGGTTATGGGCCATAGGCTGCACGAAAAACAGCTTCGGCCTGAACTGCCGTATCTTGTCCTCCAGCATGCCCATGTCCGGGCCATCCGCTTCCCGCTTCACACCAATGACGTTAGCTTTCTGAAGCTTGAGCTTGCCAAACATGGGATAGTAACCGGGGGTTTCCACCAATACCGCATCATTGGGCTGTACGAAGTGGCGAACGATCAGGTCAAGGGCATGGTTTGCACCAAAGGTCATGAGAACCTGATCGGGGCTGGTGCTGATTGCCCGATCGGTTAGTGCCCTGGCGATATCCTCTCTCAGCGCCTGCAGCCCCTGCGGACGGCCATACTCAAAGTCGTCGGCATTGTCCGATATGCCGGAGTGCCGTTTCAGGTAGCGTCCTATTTCGGAGCTTTCCATCCAGGTGGCGGGTAAGCGGCCATCACCAGCCCGGATTTCGTAGTGCTGGTTCAGTTGTTCCCGTAGCAGCGAGACAAGATCCAGAGCTTCAGTGACGTGTTCGGAATAGGGGACTGGCTGTGCGGGGTTCGCGGCCTCGACATAAAATCCGGAGCCCCGGCGCGGGCTGATATATCCGGTTGCCACCAGCCGGTCATAGGCATCCGTTACCGTATTCTTAGAGACCCCGTGGCTTTCAGCCGCCACACGAATGGACGGCAATCGTGCGCCTGGCATGAGCTGTCCGGACTCTATCTGCTGAATCAGACTGTCGGCGATATGCTGCGCCCGGGATAGTTTGCCTGCCATATCAACTCCAAATTGTACCAGCATATTGACTGGTACAGTCCGTGGTACACATCAGCCAAGTGTCACTTGTTCATTCTAATCGACTGTCCTAATTTGTACAGGTACGCCGAGCAGGAGAACGACGCCCCCTGAATGCGCGAATTGCGGTGTACGCGGCAATAACAAACACAAAAACGACCACCAGTCGATGGAGAACACTATGAATAAAACCATAAGCCAAAGGGCTGTTGTTGGCCTTCGTCATGTCTGCACAAGCCTGGTTGCAGCGGCTGCCCTTTTTACCAGTGTGAGCTCAGCCGCGGAACTTCCGGAAGTAAACTGGCGCATGCAGGCGCTATGGGATGGCGGCACCACTCCTTATGAGTTCGAGAAGCGTTTCGTTAACCGGGTCTCCGAACTGACCGACGGCAAGTTCACAATCCGGCTTTTCGCAGGTGGTCAACTGGCCCCGTCGGCGCAGGCTTTTGAAGCGGTCCGTGGCGGTGCCTTTGAAATGATGAAAACCTTTGACGGTTACGAGGCCGGCTCCATTCCTGCATTTGCCTTTACCAGCACAATCCCATTTGGCTTCCCTGAATCCGATCAGTACGAAGCCTGGTTCTATGAGCGGGGTGGACTGGAGTTCGCCCGTGAAGCCTATGCAAAGGCGGGGCTCTTTTACATCGCCCCGACGGTGTATGGACAGGAGCCGATCCACTCGAAGTTTCCAATCAACACCCTGGAAGATGTAGAAGGTAAGAAAGGTCGATTTGTCGGGCTCGCCAGCACGGTGATGGCTGAATTTGGCGTATCGACTACGCCACTGCCAACGGCCGAGGTTTACCAGGCACTCGAAAAAGGCGTCATCGACTTTGCCGACCGGGGGGACCTGACGGCGAACCTGGAAGCTGGCCTGGGCGAAGTGGCCAAGTACGTCATTGTTCCCGGTTTTCACCAGCCAACCACCGCTACAAGTTACGTGGCCAATCAGCGCGCGTACGACAAGCTGCCGGATTCGTACAAAGCCGCGCTGGAAAGCGCCGCTCGTGAAATTTCCGCCGCCCTCAGGCAACACAATGTCGCGCAGGATGCCGTAGCCCTCCAGAAGTTTGAAGAGCAGGGTGCGGAGATTATTCACCTGGATGCCGACATGGTTGCCGAGGCCCGCCCCGCCGCGATGAAAGCCTGGGAAAAGGCCGCCGGCGATGATGAACTTGCCAATAAAGTCCTCGATAGCCAGATCGAGTTCATGAAAGAACTCGGACTGCTGGAATAACACCGACCCTGCATCAAACGAAGCCAGCCCGGTCAGCCGGGCTGAGACCTCAGGTTGAGGAGAGTCTATGTCTATTGTTCAGGGCTACTGTAAGGCGGTAACCGGGTTGAACCGATGGCTTGCAGTGATGGCCTCCCTGTTGGTCTTCATTATGGTGGCCGTCATTTCATACGAAGTTGTGGCCCGGTATTTCTTTGACGCACCCACTGTCTGGGCGCTGGAACTGTCCACGCTCCTGTTGGGGCCCTACTTTATGCTGGCTGGCCCCTATCTGCTCCATACTGCGGGCCACGTCAATGTCGATATTGTCTACGGCAAGTTGTCCCCCAGAACCGCTGCCATGGTGGATACGGTTATCTATCCGGTGATCGGGGCGATTGCCTGCGTATTGATCTATCAGAGCATTCCCGTTGCTCTGAATTCGATTGAATCCGGCGAGACTTCGTTCTCATCCTGGAACCCTGCCATATGGCCGGCGAAAACCCTGATACCGGTAGCTTTTACTCTTCTGTTGCTCCAGTCGATCGCTGAAACGCTACAGGCGGTCCTGCGTATCCAGAGCGGCGGGGAGAGTGCTGTATGAGTTCGACCTTCGTTCTGTCGGCCATGTTTATTTCCCTGCTGGTGCTATTGCTCAGCGGAATGCCACTCGCCTTCGTGCTCATATCCCTGGCGGTGCTGTTTACGATCACCCTCTGGGGCACGGACGCGCTGGTGTTGTCGGTGCTGCAGACGTTTGATGTGATGACGTCGGACGTGTTGCTCGCCATACCGCTCTATGTACTGATGGCCAGTATTCTGCAGCGCTCGGGAATCATCGAGGCTTTGTACAAGGCTATGGAGTTATGGTTCCGCAGGCTCCCCGGTGGCCTCGCTGTGGGAACCATCGCCATCTGTACCGTGATGGCTGCGATGACGGGCATAGTGGGCGCAGCTGTGGCTGCCATGGGCATCCTGGCGCTGCCGTCCATGCTTCGCCGTGGTTATGATGAAAAGCTTGCCCTTGGCACCATTTGTGCCGGCGGCACCCTGGGCATTCTAATTCCTCCTTCCATCATTACCATTGTGTACGCGGCAACCGCCCAGGTGTCGGTCGGCAAGATGTTCGCAGCGGGTATCGTGCCGGGAATGGTACTGGCAGGCCTCTATGTGGCTTATGTGGTTATTCGTACGCTGTTAAAGCCCAGTGTCGCCCCAAGGCCGGAGCAGGTGGACGTCTCGGTGCGGGAGATGTTTGCCTCCCTCAAGTCCCTGATCCTTCCAACCCTGATTGTCTTCAGCGTGCTCGGGAGTATTTATGCGGGTATCGCAACGCCTACCGAAGCCGCTGCGGTCGGAGTGGTAGGTGCGATGGTCTCGGCGGCGTTACAGGGCAAATTCACACCGACCAATCTCAGTGACGCGGCGATGGACACCCTGCGTGTCACTACCATGATCATGTGGATCACCATCGGGGCGAAGATCTTTGTGTCCATCTTTACCGGAACCGGAGGCGCGGATTCCCTGCTGATGTTTATCCAGGATCTGGAGCTGAATCGCTGGCTGGTGTTGCTGGCCATGATGGGCATTCTCGTGCTGCTAGGGCTGTTCCTCGATGAGATCGGCATCATCCTGCTCTGTGTACCGGTGTTCCTTCCGATCATCAATGCGTTTGATTTCGACCCTATCTGGTTTGGTGTGCTGTTCCTGATTACGGCGCAAATGGCCTACATAACCCCGCCGTTCGGATACACGCTGTTCTACATCAAGGGCGTACTGCCGCCAGGCATCGGTATGGAGACTGTGTACCGGGCCATCGTTCCGTTCCTTGTGCTGCAGCTGTTTGCCCTGGTGCTGTTCATGATATTCCCGGACCTGGTGACATGGCTGCCCAATCAGCTTTCCCAGCGCCTGGCGTCCTGACAATCCAATGGAGACCCTATCAATGCCTATTCAAAGCTCCCGCATATCCGGCTTCCACAAGCTGTCCATGTCAGACCGGCTCAACAAAGTTATCGAAGTGGCAGGTCTCGACAGGGAAGTGGAAGCTCAACTGTCCAATACCGGCAACATGGATGCTGCCGTTGTCGACTCCATGATTGAAAATGCCATCGGGAGCATGAACATCCCCCTTGGCATCGCCACCAATATGATTGTGGATGGTGAAGATGTTCTCATTCCAATGGCAACGGAAGAATCGTCCGTGGTGGCTGCGGTTTGTAACGCAGCGCGACAGTGCCGCGATTCAGGGGGATTTTTGACCTCGCTTTCCGGCTCCCTGATGATCGCCCAGGTCCAGCTTGTTGGTGTAAAGAATCCGGAGTTCGCCCGCCTGCAGATTCTTGAGAACAAGGACAGGGTCAGGGAAGTGTGTGACGAGACCGACCCTGTGCTTTTAAAGCACGGCGGCGGTTACCGCGACATTGAGGTGCGGGTTCTTGAAGGCGGGCGTACCGGTTCCATGGTGATTACACATCTGGTTGTGGATACGCGGGATGCCATGGGTGCCAATGCTGTGAACTCCATGGCAGAAGCTGTGGCGCCGCTGATTGAAGAGTGGACCGGCGGCAGGACCTATCTGCGGATACTCTCGAACCTTGCGGACAGACGCCTTGCAAGGGCCAGGGCGACCTGGTCCCTGGACGCCATTGGTGGTGAATCGGTACGGGACGGTATTCTTTCCGCCTTTGATTTTGCTGACATTGATCCCTACCGGGCTGCGACACATAACAAGGGCGTGATGAACGGTGTCAGTGCTGTGGTGTTGGCCACCGGCAACGATACCCGCGCCGTGGAAGCTGGCGCTCACGCCTACGCCGCCAGGTCGGGGCAGTATCGGTCACTGACACGCTGGGAAGTGGACCAGGCTGGTAATCTCACCGGAACGATAGAGATGCCCATGGCGGTGGGGTTGATAGGCGGCGCGACAAAATCCCATCCCACAGCCCGTGTTGCCCTCGATATTCTGAAAATCACGACGGCCGAAAAGCTGGCCAGAACCATTGCGGCCGTTGGCCTGGCCCAGAATTTCTCGGCACTCAAAGCGCTTGCTACCACGGGTATCCAGAAAGGACACATGGCGCTTCACGCCAAGAACATTGCCGTCATGGCCGGAGCGCAAGGCCCGGAGATTGATGCAGTCGCCAGGGAGATGGTCCAGGGAGGCAAGGTACGTGTGGACATTGCGGAAGAGATACTTTCACGGCTGAGAGGGTAAGCCTCCGCTACAGAGATTGCCTGATGAAATCGATAAATTTTCGGGCTCGCCTTGGCAGATACCGCCGGTCTGAGTACATTGCATAAATCGAGCGCGGCACCGGCTCGGCGTCCATCTTCAACTGTTGAAGTGAGCCGTTGCTGAGTTCAGACTCAATATAGGCCCGAGGCAGCATGGCGATGCCCAAATCGGCCTTTGCCGCCTCTACCAGTATCATGGAGTTGTCTGCTACCAGAGGGCCTGTAACCTCAACGGATACCGGTTCTTCTGAGCCGTCTGGCGCCATGAATTCCCATCGGTTGGCGTCCAGACTGAGGCTGTAAACCAGGCATTTGTGTGATTGCAGTTGCTCAATATCAGTGGGTATCCCTGCGCTTTTCAGATAACCGGGTGATGCCGCCAGGACGCGATCAAGCGCGCCCAATCTCGTCGCGATGAGGGATGAATCGGCCGGTGCCCCTATGCCCCGTATGGCCACATCAACTCCGCTGCCAACAAGGTCTGTAAGCTGATCGCTCATCTGCAAGCGAAGGGACAACGAGGGATTTTCTTTCTGGAAGCGGATAAACAGCGGCCCGAGAACTGCAATGGCCAGGGAAACGGGGCTGGCGACCACCAGCTCACCTGAGAGCTCGTCGGAATCCGCAACAGCGTCCAGTAGCTCGTTTGTCTGCCCGGTGACCGACACACAATAGCGGTAGAACCGTTCACCTTCTTCGGTGAAGCTGATGGTGCGGGTGTTGCGATTGATCAGCCTGGAACCGGTCCAGCTCTCCAGAAACCGGACGTATTTGGAGATGACTGCATTTGAGCACTGGAGCTCGTTGGCCGCAGCTGTAAACGAGCCCAGCTCATAGATTCGCTTGAAATACTCCACACCCTTGAGGCGGTCCATGCCTGTTCCCCACGCCACACCATTGATTGATGGCTGCATTATACAGGGCAGGAACCGGGGCGTGGCAGAATTACGCCGGCCACTATTTCTCACACGGTCTGAATCAGTCGGGAGTAGGGCTTTCGAACCTTTGCCATCTGCGACATTGGGTCCTGTGCGGGGTCACGGTAGCCCAGTGCAACAATAACCACGCTGCTAAGATTCTCTTTGTCGAGCCCCAGCGTGCGATCCAGCGCGGCAGGATCAAAACCTTCCATTGGCGACGCGTCGATACGCTCAACGGCTGCGGCCGCCAGTGTGAATCCAAGCGCAATATACGCTTGCTTTGCCGCCCATGCGTGTTTCTTTTCAGTGGTAGCGAAGCCATTGATGGTCCCCTTGATGGCCTCGGAAAAGCCGTTAAGGGCCGCAACGTCAAGACCTCGCTCGCTTGCCGTCAGTTGCATGTATTGGTCCACCGTTGATGCATCCAGATCGGTCATGGTTGCAAAAACCAGCAGGTGTGAGCATTCCTTTACCTGGGGCTGTGGTGCGGCTTCTTCGTGGATACGGGCAAGTTCTGCCCGGTCGCTTATAACCTTGATAGTGTAGGGCTGTAGCCCGTAGGAGGAAGGCGCCAGCCGCGTAGCTTCAAGAATTCGTGAGAGAACTGGCTCAGGAATTGATTCACCAGTCATCCGTTTTGCGGCGTACCGCCACTCCAATGCTGTCAGAAAATCCATAACAATTTACCTTCTGTGTTTGCGTGAGTGATTTGCTTGCAAGACTGTACGATTTGCCCGCTGGTATCGAGTCACGATTGGGCAAAGGAGTTTTCACGGAACGTGTGCTGATCCATAACGACGGTTCGCGGAAGATGGAGCGACATCCGATGGAGAACACGTTATGAATAACCAATCCTCAACTCGAGCCCACCAGCCCGGTATCAAGGCCGCATTCTTGTTGCTGGGCGTAGGTGTGGTCATCGCCTTGATGCTGCCATTGTCCAGGGCCGCCATGGACAATGGCATGACACCACTGGCCTATGCGTTCTGGCAGGCGCTTGGTGGCGGGGTGATCCTGGCTGTGTGGCTTCGCCGGCGCTCGCTGATCCGTCTGGACGGTAAACTTGTCCGCTACTTCGGAATCAGCGGGCTTACCGCGATTGCGGTCCCCAATGCCCTGGCGTTTGCCGTTGTTTCCAACATCGGGGCGGGCCTGACGGCGACACTTTATGCCCTGCCATCCCTCGCCACTTACGCCATCGCGGTAACACTGGGCATGGAGTCCCTGAGCAGGAAGAAGGCCATTGGCCTCAGTTTCGGAGTCGCCGGTTGCGTCTGGATACTTTCACCGAATCCAGCTGGGGTCAGCCCGGACACTTTCCCCTGGCTTCTGCTCGGATTGCTCGTTCCGTTATCCCTCGCTATTGGCAATATTTATCGCACTTGCCACTGGCCAACTGGTGCCACGCCGGAACAGCTGGCTGTCGGTATGCTCCTCGGCGGGGCCGTCCTTATATTCATGACAGTCCTTATGTCAGGCGACGCAGAGACGCTGCTGGTTGATGGTGCCCGTCTGTGGGGAATCCTGGCCGTTCAGTCAATCCTGACGGCTATCGGGTACCGTGGATTCTTCCATCTGCAACGGCTAACCTCTCCAACCTTTCTTAGCCAGCTGGGTTTCGTCATTACACCTGCAGGCATGTTGTTCGGGATTCTGTTTTATGGTGAATCCTATGGCTGGGCCGTATGGGGCGGGGTAGTGCTACTTCTGACTGGCGTTGTGCTTGCCAATCTGCCCAACTACCACCGCATTAGTTGCAGTGCGGATTAACTATCGCGACTGAACGCGACCGCTGCTTCCTCGCCTGTAGTTGCCTGCTGTCGCCAGGCCAGCATGAATATGGCCAGGCCCGCGACTGCCGTCGCCGCACCCACATAGCCGGTTGACTGCCACCCCAGACCAGCGCTGATGGCCATGCCCCCAAGCCATGGCCCCAGCGCATTAGCAACATTGAAGGCCGCGTGGTGGGAAGCAGCAGCAAGGGTTTGTGCGCCGTGCGCCACATCCATCAGGTGAGTTTGCAGAGCAGGGCCAAGGCCCACCATCAGGGCCACCAGGAAACACATCAACAGCATTGTCCAGATGTTCTCGGTGGCGTAGGGGTAGAGCAGCAGCATGGCGATACTCCAGAGCAACATCCCGCCGATGCTGCGGAACCCTAATCGGTCGAACGCCCATCCTCCCAGGATATTACCGACGAACCCTCCGAGCCCGAACACCGCGAGAGCGATCGGAATCCAGAACTGACTGACGCCGGTGACTTCCAACAGTGTCGGCGCCATGTAGCTGAACACACAGAACATCCCGGCAAAGCCGATGGACCCGATGGCCAATGGGTACCATATTTCCGGTCGGTTGAAGGCGCGTATCTCCGAGAAAGGACTCTGACGCACCTCGTCACGATTGAGGGGCAGAAAAACAATAATCATCACGGCGGTAAGGGCGGCGATCGTGCCGACAAAACCAAAGGCATAACGCCAGTCCAGGCTCTGGCCGAGTATTGTCGCGAGCGGGTTACCGATCAGTAGCGCGAGTGTCAGCCCCATCATGACCAGGCTGACGACTTTCGCCCGCCGGTTAAGCGGAACCAGGGAAGCGGCTACCAACGCCGCAACACCAAAATAGGCGCCATGGGGCAGGCCGGCTATAAAGCGGAACACCAGCAGTGACTCGTAACCGGGCGCCAGGGCGCTGGCAAGGTTGCCCAGGGCATAGAAGCCCATCAGCATAATCAGCAGGTGACGGCGGTACAGCCGGGCGCCGCCAATGGCCAGCAGTGGAGCCCCAACCACAACCCCCAGCGCGTAGGCGCTGATGAGATGGCCTACCTGTGGCTCGGTAACGCCCAGATCCTGAGCGACATTGGGCATCAGGCCCATGATGGCGAACTCGCCGGTGCCAATGCCAAACCCGCCCATCGCAAGGGAAAACACGATCAGTATGATCCTGGCAGCGGAGTAGGGAGCTTCCTGCAAAGGAGAGGACATTGAATAGCCGGCCTTGGTAGATGTGAGCGGGTTTGAAACAAGGCCAGCTATTCTGAGCTATTTCGAGGCACTTCTGAATAAGAGGATGCCCCGACTCTTAAGTCGGGGGTTTACATGGCTGGGTTTCAGATTATCCAGCCGAACAGGAAATCAAACAGGGAGCTGAAAAAACCGCCGCTGCTCTGTGTTGTGGGTTGTTGAGCTTTGGGAGGGGGCGACGACTCGGCCACCGCCGAAGGGCCTGAAACCTCTGGGGGGCCGGCTGATGTTGGCTCTTCCGGCAGCTCAAAATCGGGATCGGATTGCTGTTCGGCAACCTCGACTTCGACGGATGCTATCGCCTCGGGCTCCGTTGTCTGCTCAGGCTCCGGTATAGGTGTCGGTGCGGGCTCGGGCTCCGTTGTTGCTACCTCCGGGGCGGTGGCCGGTTCCTCAATCGTTGCTTTTTCGGTTTTATCCGGAGCGGGGGCCGCTACTTCCGGGTTGTCTGTAACCGGTTCACTTTGAAGGGTGTCCTGCTCGCTTACGCTAGTGCCATCGGATGAGGGCTCTGGTTGTGTTTCCACCTCATTCTGGGAGACTACTTCTGGCTCTGGCTCTGGCTCTGGCTCTGGCTCTGGTTTTGCTTCGGGTTCCGCCACAGCAACAACCGTTCGTGGGGCACTGGCCGTTGCAAAGTGCTCTGTGCTCAATCCCAAAGCAGCCATAGCTGACTCGCGATCTGGAACAGCGTTGTTGCTGATGGTTTCGCTGCCTTCAGTGGAGATTCCCAATGATGACAGCGTTTGCGGGTCCAGGTTACCGGTCGTTTGCAGCTCGTCGTTACCGGACTGATAACGCCGGATTGCTGAACGCAACGTGTTATCGATCCAGCCATCGGCCTTACCGATATCATGCCCAGCCCCATAGAGGGCGTTTTCTGCGGAATAAATCGTCTCCACAGGGCCGGCTTGAGCACCAACTGCAAAGAAAGAAGCCAACACTGCGACTGCGGTAATACCGGGCGCCCGGCTAAAGCGTGACTGGCTCATGGGTGGATCTCTCCCTGATACTCTTCGTTACTTTTTGTTGAGTATTGAAAGTATCAGTAATTCGAGATGCCGCCCATGACGCAGTTAACACCGTGGAACATGAATATTACGTTGATGTCTTGAAGCGACGCACCACACTACCCAGGTCTTCCGCCATATCCGCCAATGATCTGCTGGACCTGTTCACGTGGGAGATGTCGTCGGTCAGCTTATCAATCGCAGTGCTGCTGGCCTCAACGTTCTGAGTCATTTCAGCTGCAGTGGCACGTTGTTGTTCGGTAGCGCTCGCAACCTGTGTGGTCATATCCACAATCCGGTTCACAGCGGCAATTATCTCGGACAGCGCTTCGCCGGATTTAGTGGCTTCTTCGCTGGCCTCGCCGGCCATCTGTTTGGCCCTGCTCATATCAACCACGGCCCCGGCCGCACCACTCTGGAGATTGGACACAATCCGCTCGATATCACCGGTTGAGTCCTGAACCCGCTTCGCTAGCCCCCGGACTTCGTCGGCCACCACCGAGAAGCCACGGCCCGCCTCACCAGCCCGAGCAGCCTCGATAGCCGCGTTCAGGGCCAGGAGGTTGGTTTGTGCGGCGATGGCCTGAATCACTTCCAGTACGTTGCCGATTTCTCCCGATTCCTGCTCAAGGCGCTGAATGCGTTTTGAGCCTTCCTCTACCTGCTCCGCAAGCCTGGTGACGGATTTAACGGCCGTTGTTACGGTTTCTTGCCCGGAGCCGGCGAGCTCAGCTGCCTGCCGCGCAGACTCATCTGTGTCGCTGGTATTGGAGGCAATCTCATCGGAAGTCGAGACCATCTCCTGCATCGCCGCCGATACCTGGGTTACCTGATCCCGTTGCTGTTCCGCATTGGCGGTTGTGCTGTCGGTAATACCGGAGAGTGATTCGGATTCGGTGCTGAGCTTCCTGGATGAAATGACAATCTTTGAAATGATGTCTTCCAGGGTTTCCAGAAACGAGTTAACGGCGGATATGAAGTCGCCGATTTCGTCGGGCCGCCCTTTTGTCAGGCGGGTGGAAACGTCGCCTTCGTTATTGCCGATGCTCTCCAGATACGTAAGGATTTCTGTCCGCGCACGTTTAACGCTGGCGCCCATCATCCGGCTCATCAGAACTGCCACCACCAGCCCGAGAACCATGGAGGTAATAAACGCACCGAGCGTGAGATTCAGTGCGGTGTCTGTTTCTGCTTCTGCCTCGTCGGCCACGGTTTCCAGTGAGGCGAACACCTTCTGCTCAAGATCCCTTGCCAATGCGGTGATGCGCGGGCCCAGAATATCGAGCTTCTCTTCTTTGGCACGGATCATTGTTTTCTGATGGACCAGCAACTCTTTGACCGAGGCCTGGTAGGCCTGCAGGGATTCAATGGACGTATCAAAGTACTGGCTGACGTAATCAGGCACAGAGTCCATATCCAGAAACTCCAGGGCGTCTGCCACGTCTTCCATGGCATAACCCAGAGCCTTTTCCGATGCCGGGTCGCCGTCTGCGAAGAAACGTTGTGCGGCCATGCGCATGAGGAGTGTGTCGTGGATCAACTGTTCCAGAACCACACGCAATCGGCTGTCAGGTTCCCTGTTCGTCACCCCATCGATGGCCCGGCGCAGTGCTTCGGATGCGGTGGGCCCGTGTTGGTCGAGTTCATTAGCAATGATATTGAGAACCTGCTGTTTTGCGGGCACCAATTCGGTCTTGAAAATCTTTGCGAATTGCAGAGTAGCCTGTTCGATCTCGCCGACAAGCTGTGTTCGGTCTGCACTGTGGATTTCCAGCCGGGCCGCTGACAGTTCGCTGAAGAACTCTGATTCGAGTTCCTCGAAACGAGACAAAACTTCGTCCTCTCCGGCGTCGTAATAGTCAAAAACGCTCAATCTCATGTTGTAAAGATTGATCAGGACACTTGTGGCAATCGACGTTTCCGGTGCCAGGTCTCTGGCAACGGTAGCCATTCTTTTGTCCAGACTTTGAAATTCCCGGACACTGTAGAAGGTGACCAGGGCAAACAGTAAAAGAATGAAAACCGGAGCTATCAGGAGTTTTCCGCTCACGCCGAGCCGGCGTTCAATCGCTTCGAAGGTAGTTACAGCCACTGGTCTGCCTCTTTTCCTGTACTCGATGTATGGCTTAACGACTGGCCGGGGATAATCTGGAGCCAGCTGTCTGATTTTTATTCAACAAAGTTTGCCTGGCTGGCAATCATCGGTGAGAGCTTCAGGTTCCAGTGTTTCATGCCGCTATCGCTGTAGACATAATGCCCGCTCAGCGACTTCATTTTCGGAATCCGGTGTGGCTTGACGCCATTCAGGATCAACGACGCCAGGCGTGAGGCGGTAAGCCCTTCCTGATGGGCAGAGATGGTAAAACCTCCAATGGCCTGCTGTTCCCCGATAAAAATATCCCAGAACGAAAAGATGGGAACCTGGCTGCGTGTAAATGCCTGGCCTATCAGGTCGAGCGGCTCGATGTAGGTACCCTCTGCATCGCGGATTGTATGGTGGGTGCCTACAACAATGGCATCGTATTGTTCGTGGGCAGTGAAAACGGACTGCAACCAGGTGTCTTTGTCGTTGGTGAGAACAATGTCCAGTTGCGAGCCGTACACCTCGGCGCTTCTTTTCTCACCAAAGTATTCATTGACTGCATTACGCATGGTGGGGGAGTCGTCCATCAGCACCAGGAAGCGTTCATCCACCCGGAGAACCTTCTGCAAGTGCCGAATGCTTTCTGCAAAGAAGGGGCGCTCGAGAATGCCGGCAACCAGTTCATGTTCCAGTACAGGGTGTTGAACGGGGCCGCCATTAACCCCCAGGAACACCACCGGAATCTTCTTTTCAACCAGGTGGCTGGCCATCAGCGTAAACGCATTATCATCACCGAGGATGGCGACATCAGGCTTTAGCCGGGAAATGGATTGCTCAATGCTGGCCACCTTCTGTGGCCATTCGGCTTTCGGCAGGCGTTTGGTATCGAGTTCAAAGATATGGATCTCGTGGTCATCGCCAAGTACCGACTGGACGGCATCGACGTAATCCGCATCCCATTTGTATCCCAGATGGTAGCTTTGAATGACGACAACAGTTTTCGCAAAACACAGGGGGCTTACCAGCAAAAGAGCCAGGAGGAAGAAGCGCATGGATGTACCTTATTGTTATCTTAACGACGGATTTACACCCGTTCTTTCTTGTTGGTGACGCTTTTTTTGTAGTTATGGAAGTCGGATAAACAGAAACCGTGCCACAATTTCAGGCTATTGTTTTAATTACTATATTTTGATTCACCACTTGCTGCCATGGCCAGTATTGGCAGCAAGTGTCCGAAGAGCAGGACAGAAAAAACGTTATTCAGCAAAAATTGTCATTGTTTTCGGACAGTCGTGTCCTGACAGGCGGACATGATCGAGAGACGTTGCACTAATTGATTGCCATTTCTGTTTAAGAGATCATCATAACGGCCACTCAATAAACGACTTCCGTGGACACACCCGTAAACCCTGAAACGCATTGGGCAGGGCAGGGAGCCAGGCTGGCAAGAGAGAAAGCAACTGCCGATCTGGTTAACGGGCTGTTGGATGAAATGCAGGAAACGCAGAGCAGATATCTGTCCACGAGTATCTGAAAATCTCAGGCTGACGAGTAGACTCTATGAACGTAATCATCATCGGCGCAGGCATTATGGGGACCACTTTTGCCATCCTGGCAAAAGAGTTGGCACCGGATCTGGATATCACCATCCTGGAGCGGCTGGACAGTGCCGGGGAGGGGAACTCCTGGGCGTTCAACAACGCCGGAACAGGACATGAGGCGAACTGTGAGCTTAACTATACCCCGGTCGATGAAGAGGTCATTTCGGTTGAAAAAGCCCTGAAGATCCACGCCCAGTTCAATGTTGCCAAGCAGTTCTGGGCCTACCTGATCAAAAAAGGCGCCATCAAGAACCCTGCAACGTTTATAAACCAGACCAAACACTGCACCATTGTTTCCGAATCGGCGATTGAAGAATTGCGATTACGCTTCAAGGAAATGTCGGCCCATCATTTTTTCGAGCACATGCGTTATTCGGAAGACTTTGATGAAATCAAGAGCTGGATTCCGTACACCATGGAGGGGCGTCCTCGCCATGAGAAAATGGCGGCTACCGTTATTGAAACAGGTACGGACATTAACTTTGGTTCCTTGACGGAACAAATGGCTGCGCATGCTGCGCAGGATTTGGGCGTAAAGATTGAATACGGCACCCATGTAAAGCGCGTGCACCGAAGCCCGACCGGGCGGTGGGTTGTTGAAGCCCAGAGCAGGGGGGCTCCGGTCCAATATAAGACCGATGTGCTCTTTGTAGGTGCCGGTGGTGGCGCATTTCCTTTGTTGAAAAAAAGCCACTTGCCATTTCGCAGTCGATTTACCGGTTTTCCTGTGGGGGGACGTTTTCTGCAGGCGCCGATCACCCCGGAGCAGGCGGAACAATACCGTGCAAAAACCTATGGCAAAGCGAAAGTCGGCGCGCCTCCCATGTCCGTACCGCACCTGGATCTACGGGTTGTCGATGGCAAGCACTATCTGCTGTTCGGTCCTTTTGCATCCTTTAAACCGATTCTCGAAAAAGGCCGCGGCTTTTTCGATTACCTAAAATCGATTCGGCTGCACGACCTTCCGGGGTTGCTGAACGTCGCGCTGGAACACTTCCCCCTGGTCAAATATCTGGTTTCCGAGACCTTCAAAGGCGAAAAAAGCATGTTCGAGGAGCTTGATAGCTTTGCTCCGGGCCTGAGTACAAAGTTTGACTGGAAGCCGGTTCATGCCGGGCAGCGGGTGCAGATCATCAAGGACGGCGACCTGCAAATGGGCACAGAGATCCTCGTGTCCACCGACAAAACCTACGCGACGTTACTGGGGGCATCTCCCGGGGCATCGGTGTCGCCCGAAGTCATGTTGCGCTGTCTTGAACAATTATTTCCGGCTACACTTTCTAAACAAGAAGCTCTTGAGAAAAAGAGGGAAATATTTCCCGAAGATGATCTCGATGGATTAATCAACAATCCTGACCGTTACCGGGAGATTCGCGATGAAGTCAACGGACTGCTGGGGATAACACGGCCCGGGACCCAATGAAGTCGGCGAGTCAGCTTTGCAAGTTTGCGTTAAATAACTCACAGTAAAAGCTTAACCCTTAAACCCGAGGTGATCCAGGGATGAGGCTGCCGGAGTTCATTCGCGCATACATGGAAGAAATCCTGCGGATTTGGGAATACGACGCCAAAGACATTCTGCCGGTTCAGCGTCTGTCCAGAGAAACTCTGCGCGACCACGTGGAGGAGATACTCTTGGGCATTGCCGTTGAGCTTGAGAGGCCCCCCGTCGGGCATGATCGTTTTTGCGATTTCGGCCCCCAACATCCCGACTGTGAGGACTCCGCCCGCATCCATGGTTCCGAAAGGCACGACCTGGGGGCAGACATTGTCCATGTGGCCGCGGAATTCCGTGCCCTGCGTCTTACGGTTATCGAGCTATGGGTTCAATATAATGGTCCTCCTGACAAAGACGGAACCGCGGAACTTATAAGGTTCGACAACGAGATCGATGTCGCCCTGGCGCAATCCATTGAGCACTATGCGTTGAGAAAGCAAAGGCAGGGGCGACTGTTCGAAACCATGCTGTCCTCACTGCCAGACCCCTGCTATATCCTGAATCTCGAAGGCAACTTCCTGTATGCCAACGCAGCCATGGCGGAGCTTTGCCAGCTTCCGGTCGAAGAAATTGTTGGTCGGTCTTTTTCAGAAATGCCGCTGCCAGCTCAATACAATGGTAAGGATAAGCTGCAGGAGGTCATCCGCTCCAAAGAGCAGTACAAAAGTGAAGTTCAGGTAAAGAGCCCTTCCGGCGAAACTCGTTATTTTGAGTGCGTCTATGCTCCGGTCCTCGACTACCGTGGGGATGTAGAAGCCGTCGCCGGTATCGGCCACGACATTACCCACCGCAAGGAGGCGGAATCGAGGATATGGCGCCACGCCAACTACGACCTTTTAACAGGGCTGCCCAACCGTCGGCTGTTCATGGACCGCCTCAGCCAGCATGCGACCCATTCCGAGCGCACCGGCGACCCTTTTGCCTTGCTTTTTGTTGATCTTGACCATTTCAAAGGCATCAATGACAGGCTCGGGCACGATGCCGGGGACGACTTGCTAAAGATGATCGCACAGAGAGTGGATAGCTGCGTGCGACAATCAGACACTGTTGCTCGCATCGGCGGCGATGAATTTACGGTACTCTTGCTGGACACCGGCGACCGTGAGCTCATCCACGGCATCGCCAGTAATATCCTCGCCGAGCTGGAAAGGCCCTTCCAGTTGGGAGAGAACGAAGCCAGCATATCGTGCAGTATTGGTATAACACTGTTTCCAGAGGATGCAGGCACAGCCCACCAGTTGTTGAATGATGCGGATCAGGCCATGTATGTGGCCAAGCATTCCGGCCGCAACCGGCTGTGCTACTTTACTGACGTCATGAAAAGTGATCGCACCGGGCGTCGGCAGATGATCAATGACCTGCGTGAGGCACCACTGAGTGGCCAGCTCAGGCTTTTCTATCAACCCATCATTGATCTTACCAGCGGCCGTATCGTCAAAGCCGAAGCGCTGTTGCGATGGCAGCACCCTGAACAGGGGCTCAAGTTGCCGGTAGAATTTCTCGACCTGGCCGAGGAATCCGGTCTCATGTCTGCGCTTGAGCACTGGGTGTTTTCTGAAGCGGCCTCCCAGTCGGTAAAATGGTCAGAGCTGTTGGACGACACCTTCCAGCTCACGATAAATTCATCGCCCCTGCAATTTACCCAGAACATACACAGCAAACCCTGGGAGGCTCATCTGGATACCTTCCAGCAAGCTAACACCGGCATCGCCATTGAGCTCACGGAGAATGTCTTCCTCAGCGATTCAGACCAGCTGGCGAGAAATTTTTCGGAGTTAAAGGAGGCAGGTGTGCAGTTGGCGCTGGATGATTTCGGAACCGGTTATTCATCACTGGCGTACCTGAAGCGCTTCGATGTTAACTATCTCAAGATTGACCAGAGCTTTGTACGGGACGACGGGGTAGGGTCGAACAGCCATGCAATCGCCGAAACGATCATTATGATGGCCCACAAACTCGGGCTGCAGGTGGTCGCAGAAGGAGTGGAAACATCCGAACAGCGGGACTGGCTCATGGAAGCGGGTTGCGATTTTGCCCAGGGATTCTTCTTTTCAAAGCCAATGCCCGCAGTGGAGTTTGAACAATTGCTCCGTACGGGGCCAATAATTCACTGACTATTGGTCTTTAGTTGTTCGTTGTCCAACCGTGCCAGATTCGTTTGATCATCGTTTCTATCTGGTCTCGCTCAACATCCATTCACGAAACGCCTGCAAACCGGACTGTTCGGCACTGCTCGTCGGATAGACCAGATGATAGGCGTATTCCTCCGCTACGCTCACACCGATATCGAACAATTTCACCAGCCGTCCCTCGGCCAGGTCGTTCTCAACCATCTCCAATTCAACCAGGCCGATGGCATTTCCGTCCGTTACCGCTTGAACCACATGGCTTGAATCAGTGAAAGCCATACATCGACTGTCGTCGAAGTCGTCGATACCCGCTGCGGCCATCCACATCGACCAGTTCGGCCAGACCATGCCACCGGTTTGGCAATCGACATAGCAGAGGGTGTGGTGGAAGAGGTCTTGCGGCAATTCGGGTTTGACGCCGGTTTCAATCAGTCTCGGGCTGCAGACGGGGACCACAACGGTATCGAACAGGCGCTCTGATTGCGTACCCGCGTATTTGCCGTTGTCGAATCGAATTGCAGCGTCCACATCATCCACACCGAACTCCCGTACCTGATCAGTAATATCAAATGTGAGCTCCAGATCCGGATTTGACTCCCGAAAACGGGGAAGGCGGGGGAGAAGCCAATGGGTGGCAAATCTCGCACCGAGAGAAAGGCGCAGGTGGGTAGCCCCACGGGCGGTTCTTCGTGCCCGGCCAGCAGTAATTCGACGATACAGCGAGATTTATCTATGATATAGACGCTCTGTACTCACAATATTTGTGAATTGAATTCACTATGCCTCAATCCTCGACCAACCGCCTGGCGGCCATGGAAATCTTCAGCGCTGTGGTAGAGCAAGGCAGTTTTTCGGCGGCCGCCAGGGCCTGCCGGTTGACTCCATCTGCTGCCAGCAAGGCGATTACGCGCCTGGAACAGCGGTTGGGTACCAAACTGATACATCGCTCCACCCGGCAGATGCAGTTGACCGCCGAGGGTCGATGGTTCTACGAGCGTTGCCGCCATATCCTCAGCGACCTGGAAGAGGCGGAGCGGTGAGCGAGTAGGGCGGTAGCGCCTACGGGGCACTTGAGGGTGACCGCTAGTTTTCCTGTCGGCCATGGTTTTCTACTGCCGATGGTGCCCAGGTTTCTGGCACGGTACCCCGGTATTACACTGGAGCTGTCGTTGACTGATCAGGTTGTCAATCTGCTGGGCGAGGATACCGATGTGGCTATTCGTAGTGGCCCCCTCAAGAGTTCCAGTCTGGTAGCCCGAAAGCTTGGCGAAACTGCCATGGTGATAGTCGGCGCCCCGGACTATCTCGAACAGCATGGCCTGCCCACCACCGTAAAAGAACTCAGCACACACAATCGTCTGGGATTCAGTTTTTCGCGGCATGCAGTTGCCTGGCCGCTCACGTTCCAGGGTGAGCATGCTGAGCTTATGCCCCAGGGAAATCTGTTGGTCAGTGATGGGGAGACCATGCGCAAAATGGCGGTAGAAGGAGTCGGGTTAGCACGTATGACACGTTTCCTGGTTGATGACGACATACGCGAGGGCCGACTTGTGCCGGTAATGGAAGACCACAATCCCGGAGACAGGGAAGAAATCCATGCGGTTTTTCTAGGGCAGGGGCGTTTGATGCCTGGTCGGGTGCGTGCTTTCCTAGATTTTCTGTACGACAACATCCAGATAACGTCTGGTTTCTGAAAGCAATGCGTGGGTTCAAGCCTTATCCGACGTCTCGATAAAACGGTATCCGACCCCTGGCTCTGTCTGAATAAATCGTTGTTCCGTGGGGTCATCACCCAGCTTCTGTCTAAGTCTACCAATTAGAATCCGCAGGTAGTGGGTATCATTGGTGTGTGTCGGCCCCCAGATATCCTTGAGCAGTTGGGTCTGCGTTACGATTTTTCCAGAGGCGAGCAGTAGCACCTTGAGCACTTCGAACTCCTTTGGCGTCAGCCTCACAGGCGAACCGTCAACCGTGATGGCTCGCCTGGCAAGGTCAATATGCAGCGCGCCATTATCAAAAATGGCCGGGGTTTTGGTGGCAGATGAGTTTTGCTCTCTTTCGTGGCTGCGCAACTGTGTTCGGACCCGCGCCAGCAATTCATCGACGCCGAAGGGTTTGGTGACATAATCGTTGGCACCCAGGTCCAGGGCTTTTACTTTCTCCACTTCTCTGTCGCGTACCGAAAGAATAATCACAGGAGCCGACGACCACTCCCTTAACGCTGCAAGCACGTCGGAACCGTCCATATCTGGCAGCCCAAGATCCAGAATTAGAAGGTCCGGCGCATGCCTGGCACAAAGTCCCAACCCGGTCTCACCGTCTTCCGCTTCCAGTACCTCGTACCCTTCGGTTTTAAGGCTGATGCGCAGAAAATGCCGAATCTGCGGCTCATCATCGATAATCAGAATGCTGGGCTTTTCCCGGCCTTGTGATGAAAGAGTCATTCAATGGATTCCCGATTGAACTCTTGTTCAGGTGATTCTGTCAGGGGCAGGGCCATTTCGATGGTGGCTCCGTGCCCATTCGGACCAGCCAACGCGTGAATTCGGCCGCCATGGGCTGCGACCATACCGTGACAAATGGCCAGTCCTAGTCCGCTACCATGAGGCCCCCGATCTCCTTCGCCACCTGTGAAAAACATATCGAACACCTCGCTGCGCTGGTCTTCCGGGATGCCCGGGCCCTCGTCCGAAATAGCAATAATAAGCTCTTTATCTTCCCGGTGAGCCTGAATGGTCAGGGTAGAGCCATCAGGTGCAAACTTGGCGGCGTTTTCCAGAACATTTACCAAGGCCTGTTCAATGAGGGCCGGGTGCACAAATAGCAGGGGTAGATCCTCTTCGACAGACCGCACCACCTGGATTTTCGACATCAGGTTTCGGGTCCGTCTGAGCGCGGAAGACAGAATATCCGTGAGCGCTATCCAGTCTCCCTCGATCTTCAGTGTGCCTTGGCCCAATTTCGTCATATCCAGCAGGTTTCGGATGTAGCGGTCCAGGCGTTCGCCTTCGCCGAGGAGTGAATCAAGAAGACTTTCCCGGTCTTCTTCGGAGAGTCTGTCAAACATCGATTTCAACGTACTGGCAGAACCGATCATGGAGGAGAGCGGTGTACGCAGATCGTGTGAAATCGAGGAGAGCAGGGCGGAGCGCAGTCGTTCAGTTTCCTCCGCCACCCGTGAGGCAGATAAATTTGCCGCCAGGTGGGTTCGGAACCACGCCAGGCCGAGTTGATGCACGTAAACGCTGATGGCGAGACCCCGGTAATACTCCGGGGTCATGTCATCCACCCGGAGACCAAGTACGCCATACACCTCGCCGCCCGCTTCAATCGGCTCGAAGCGCCACGGAAGACTATTCAGCGTGTCGGAAAAAGCACCGCTGGGTTTGCCGTTTGTGATCGCCCAGTCGATAGCGGAATGAGCCCTCTCGTTCAAGGGATTCGAAGGGCCGCTCTGGATGACAACCTCACCCGAACCATTTTCAGGAGCCTTTTGAGCAATAATCAACGGTAGCTTGAGCTGGGCATGGAGCGACTCGACTGCTTCCCTCTGGACCGAAGTGATATCCGGGGCGGAGGCGAGGCGTCGGGTAAACTGCAGGTGTGCATCGGTGAGGTCGTTTGACGCGCGCAGCATCTGGACCTGATCCCGCAATCGACCGGCGAGGTTTCCCCCTGTCACGGCGATAATCAGAAAGAACACCACGGTCAGAAGTTCGTCGGTATCCACCATGTGGAAGGTCAACCGGGGCTCCGTGAAGAAAAAGTTGTAGGTCAGAAAACTCAAAGCTGCCGTGAACAGAGCGGGCCGAATGCCGGTTCGTGCGGCAACCCATAACACGGAGGTCAGGAAAATCAGGGACAGGTTGCCCAGCGGGAGAACATTCTGGAGCCCCATTGATATTACTGTAGCGGCCCCGACGCTGCCTACGGCCCATGCATAGTCGCTCCATCGAACCGGTTCGCTGGCGGCTTCAGCAACCCGTCGGCGTTGTTTTACGGGCACCGGAATAAAGGTGACTTCAAAGGCTTGCGCTTGTGTCAGCACCATCTGGCTTGTGGATTTCCGAAAGTGCCACCAGGGCTTGTGGGAACGGCCGAGAATGAGCGTTGTAACGCTCTGCTCCCTTGCGAAGGTCAGAAGTTCTTCCGGCACGTCGTGGCCGCGAAGCGTCTTGACCTCAGCTCCCAAGCGGGTAGCCAGATCAAACACTTTCTCCAAACGTTGACGTTCACCGGTTCCTGCCCGGCCATTGTCCACAGTGACAACGGTCCAGGGAACTTTGCGTCGTTCGGCCAGCCGGCGAGCTGCTCGCACAAGAATTTCACTCTGTCCGGAACCATCCACGGCCACCAGCATTCTTGACCGAATGTGCCAGGGGCCTTCGATGCCCGGGGATTGCATGGTTTCGCGAACATCGGTATCGAGCCGCTCGGCGACGGTCTGAACCGCAAGCTCGCGCAAAGCGGATAGATTGGATTGCGAGAAATACCCGTCAATGCCCTTGCAGGCCTGCTCAGGCAAGTAAATCTTTCCCTGTTTTAGCCGTTCCTGCAATTCCGAGGGGGGGAGATCTACCAATACAACGTCGCGAGCCCGCTCGAGGATAGAGTCAGGCACAGTATCGGGTATTCGCACGCCGATGATACTGGCAACCACATCCGAAAGACTCTCCAGATGTTGGATGTTGACCGTCGTCCAGACGGTAATCCCCTGATCCAACAACTCTTCAATGTCCTGATAGCGTCGGGGGTGTCTGGCCCCGGGGATATTCCGATGAGCCAGCTCCTCCAGAAGCAGGACCTCTGGTCTTCGTTTCAAAGCTGCGTCGAGGTCGAATTCCCGGAATCGCTCACCCGCGTACTCACTCTCATATGGCGGCAGGTGCTCAAGAGCCTGGCTCGGAACCTGCGTTTCGGACAAGCCATGGGGTTCAGCAACCCCAACGACCACGTCAACGCCCTGTCGTTGCAACTCGCGGGCTGCATGAAGCATTTGATGGGTTTTCCCAACTCCAGGAGCCGCACCAAGATAGATCTTGAGGTCGCCACGGCTTTTTGATTTCTCGACGCCCTTGTAAGCTTCAGCCAACGGGAAACTCCGTTCTTGCATACGGGAGTGCGAAATTTTCTCACACACTTCTTATAGCTACGCCCACGATGCCGTAAAATTACCGTAAAAAATCGCATAGAAACGTCCTAATTTTACCCGAGATGTGATTTCCTTACGCCGTCTGAAGCAAATCTGGTCGAGAGCAGGGCTCGGTGGTGTCCGGTTTTTCTACCTATGCACAATTAACAGGAGCCGTCATAGGTTGTGTATTTGCAAAAATGATACTTGAAAAGTTCGGGCGACCTTGATGATTGCTCTGTTTAATGTCCTCCCGGTTATTCAGATACTTGGGTTCCTGCTGATTCTTCTAAGTTTTCTGATGACCTTGCCGGTGAACCTTCTGATGTTTGGAGACACACCGGACTGGCTGGCGTTCGTGAAATCCGCGAGCATCTGTTTTGGTGTTGGCCTGGTATGCTTTTTCAGCACAGGTCGCAAGCGCCATGCACTGAAACAACGGCAGATGTTTATCCTCACTGTGTCCGCGTGGGTAGTTATTCCGTTGTTCTCAAGCCTTCCATTGTTGCTGAGCGACCTCAAACTGAGTGTCACAGACGCTTTTTTCGAGAGTATTTCCGGGGTGACAACCACGGGCTCAACCGTGATGAGCGGTCTGGATAATTTGCCCGGGGATATTCTGCTTTGGCGGTCCATCATGCAGTGGATGGGCGGCATCGGCATTATCGGAATGGCAGTGGCAATCCTGCCATTTCTCAGAATCGGTGGCATGCGATTGTTCGCCACGGAGTCGTCCGAGTGGACCGAAAAAGCGGTACCGCGTACCAACCGCCTGGCCCGGGGACTGGTGTTCAGCTATCTCGCACTGACGTTAGGTTGTGTATTCACATACTGGGCTTTGGGCATGAGCCTCTTTAACGCGGTGAATCATGCGCTGACGACAGTTTCTACCGGCGGCTACTCAACGTCTGACAGTTCGATGGGGCAGTTTGATCAACTCTCCATTTTGTTTGCATCAAGTATCTTTATGATGCTGGGCGGCATCCCGTTTTTTCTATTTGTCAGACTCCTCAATGGCCAGGTTCAACCCCTTCTGAGGGACCAGCAAATTCATTTTTTCCTCAAGTTCCTGCTAGTGATCTCAAGCCTGATTGCGATCTATCGCGTATTGAATGACGGAACTTTCCCCGTGGACGCCTTTGTTCACGCCTTGTTCAACGTGACATCTGTTGTAACCACTACCGGTTTTGCCTCCCAGGACTATTCTCTTTGGGGGCCTTTCGTGGTTGTGCTGTTCTTCTTCCTGACCTTTGTGGGCGGCTGTTCTGGCTCAACCAGTGGGGGCATGAAGATCTTTCGTTTTCAACTGTCCATGCTGTTATTAAGGGAGCAAGTGCTCAGATTGCTTCATCCCAATGTGGTAGTCGCAAGACACTACAATGGACGAATCATCAGTGATGAGATTGTGGCCTCCAGTGTTGCGTTCTCGTTTATCTTTCTGGCAACTCTGGCGGTGGTGGCAGCCGTTCTG
Organism: Marinobacter denitrificans; assembly: GCF_008795955.1. Taxonomy (GTDB): domain Bacteria; phylum Pseudomonadota; class Gammaproteobacteria; order Pseudomonadales; family Oleiphilaceae; genus Marinobacter; species Marinobacter denitrificans. Next base: position 686,639 of record NZ_VMHN01000002.1, on the reverse strand, counting down.
GCAGCGCTGGGTCTGGATCTGGTCACGAGTCTGACCGGGGCCGCGACCGCCTTGGCTAATGTGGGCCCCGGGCTTGGTGGTACCATTGGCCCGGCTGGCAACTTTCAGCCACTGCCGGATGCGGCCAAGTGGGTTTTAATGGCTGCTATGTTACTGGGGAGGCTGGAACTGCTAAGTGTTTTCGTAATGTTTTCGCCGCAATTTTGGCGGAGTTGAAGAAGCCCCCCGCTATGGAGAGCACCGAGCTGATTTCTTGCACTGTTGCGTTAGACTGCTACCTTGAAAGAAGCATCCGGGTTGCATTTTAGGTTGTGACCGGCCAGGGAGGTCTAATGTCATGCAACAGAGAAAGCTCTACACGCCGTTACGGATTTTCAGTTTTGTGGTTCTGGCGCTGATGGTGGCCGCGGTCGTTTACGCAGTTTCCATTTCAGTATTTTACTGGAATGGTATTGGCGTATAGGCGGGATTGACCATGACGAACCGACAGTCACGTATCTTCGCTATTGCAGCCACGGCGATTTCCGCTCTGATATTTCTGATATTGACGGTGGACAGCCACCGTCAGTTTCCGGAGCTGACCCATTCCAAAAACATCACGCCGGAAGTGACCCATGGCAAGGATGTGTGGCACAAATACAACTGCATCAATTGCCATACCCTGTTTGGCGAAGGCGCCTACTACGCCCCCGATCTGACCAAGATTACGCAACATCGGGGCGAGGCCTATCTGACGGCCTATATGAAAAACCCCTCCAATTTTTATGACGAACAGAAGCACCGTCGCCTGATGCCCACCCAGGATCTCAGTGACAAGGAAATCCACGACCTGATCCAGTTCCTCGACTGGGTTGCCAACGTGGACAATCAGGGCTGGCCGCCCCGGCCAATCCTGGTTACCGGGGGGATGACGGCCGGCAGTGCCGCTGCGGGAGAAGATCCCCCCGGCGCAAAACCGGTTGACGAGGGCGACGACCCAATAGCGAAAGGCGACCGACTGTTCCGGACGGCGTCCCCAGCGTGTAATTCCTGCCACTCCACTGCACCTGGTGCTGATATGGCCGGGCCAACCATGGCGGGGTTGGTGACCCGTGCGGAAGAGGCTCTGGCCTCCGATGAGTATCAGGGCGAGGCCACCGATATTGAGGGTTATATCCGGGAATCCATCGTCGCCCCCAGCGCCCATCTGGTTCCTGGTGCCATGTATTCAGCTGACGGAACCTCATTCATGCCGACGGGGTATGAGGACAGTCTCTCCGACGAAGAGGTTGATCAACTGGTCGCCTATCTGATGTCTATCAAATAAAACGCGCCGCAGCCTTGGCCCGCACAAGGTCGGTTCGCCAGCAACAGGGAGAATAATGATGCGATACAGGTCGCAGTCCGTTGCCTACTGGTATTTTGCAGTTGCCATGGCGCTCTTTGGTTTGCAGTTGGTATTTGGCCTGCTGTCGGCTGCCAAATACCTGGGACCGGACCCCTTGTTGTACATCCTGCCGTTTGATGTAACCAAGGTTATTCATACCAACCTGCTGATTGTCTGGGTGCTGGCCGGTTTCATGGGCGGCACCTACTGGCTGGTGCCGGATGAATCCCGCACAGAACTGCATAGCACAAAACTGGCCTACATCCAGTTGATCCTGTGGACGTTGATGGGAGTGGCCGCCATTATCGGCTATCTGTTCCGTTACGGTACCGGCAACAAGCTGCTGGAGCAGCCACTCCCCCACAAGATCGTGATTGTGATTTGTATGCTGATTTTTCTCTACAACATCGGCATGACTATCAAGAAGTCAGGACGATTTACCACCACCGAAGGCGTGCTATTACTCGGTTTGGTCAGCTCGGCGGTGCTGTTCCTTCCCGCACTGCTTCACTACGAAAACTACACTGTGTCCATCTACTATCGGTGGTGGACAATCCACCTGTGGGTTGAAGGTGTCTGGATGATGATTATGGGCTCCTTCCTTGCTTACCTTCTTATTCGCCTCTCCGGGGCCGACCGTGAGGTAATGGAGAAGTGGCTGTACGTGATAGTCGGCCTGGTTTTCATAGCGGGTATCCTCGGCACGGCCCACCACTATTACTGGGTAGGCGTTCCTCAGTACTGGCTTCCGATTGGCGGACTTTTCAGTGCTCTTGAGCCTGCGGCTCTGGTGGGCATGGCAATCTTCGCGTACAGCGCCATGCGCCGCTCAGGGCTTGCTCATCCGAATGCGCAGGCATTGCACTGGACTATTGGCAGTGCCTTGTTCGCCTTGTTTGGTGCGGGGTTACTGGGCCTGGCCCATACCTTCCCCGACATTAACAAGTGGACTCATGGTACGTTGATCACTGCCATGCATGGCCATGCTGCGTTCTACGGAGCCTATGCCATGATTATACTGGCCATGATTTCCTATGCCCTTCCCCAGATGTGCCCTGGGCGCCCGGAAAAGGGCACCACCATGGGGTACTGGGCATTCTGGATGCAGGTGGGTGGCATGTTCGGCATGACACTTTCCTTCGCCACCGCAGGTATCGGACAGGTCTATCTGGAGCGGGTAATGGGTATGGGGTACCTGGATGCGCAGCTCAAGATTCAGGTTCATTTTCTGATGCTTATCGCGACCGGCACCATATTCGCGACAGGTGTCGGGCTATATATCTTCGACTTCTTCCGTTACCGGCCGGTGCTGGATCGCGCGGATGACACTGTTCCGGTCAGCGGCGACGTAGGCAACACCGAAGCGGAACGAGGAACGGTATAACGTGTCTGTTGATGAACTGGTCAGGAGCGAGGAAGACCGCACGGGCGAGATGCCGTACTACCTCCCGTCGGGAGAGGAGGTACGTATCTTTGAGCAGTGCCATGAGGGAAAACTCGCAGTCATGCTCAAGGGGCCGACCGGTTGTGGGAAAACCCGGTTTGTGGAATACATGGCCTGGCGCCTGGGCCGGAAACTGGTCACCATTCCCTGTCACGATGATCTTACTGCCAGCGATCTTATCGGGCGTTACCTGATCCGCCATGACGGCACCGTCTGGCAGGACGGCCCGCTGACAAAGGCCGTCCGGGAAGGGGCCATCTGCTATCTGGACGAAGTGGTAGAAGCACGGCAGGACACCATCGTCGTTCTTCATGCCCTGACGGACCACCGGCGTATTCTCCCCATCGACAAGACCGGTGAGACGGTCCGCGCGGCGCCCGGGTTCCAGTTGGTGGTTTCCTATAACCCGGGCTATCAGCGAATGCTGAAGGACCTGAAACCCAGCACGCGACAGCGTTTCGTCGCGATGGACCTGGACTTTCCCCCCGCAGAGCAGGAAGCCAGGATTGTGATGCAGGAGAGTGGGGCAGATCCGGCAACCGCCCGCGCCCTGGTGAACCTGGCTCACCGAATCCGGTCACTCCGCGACCGGGGCCTGGCGGAGGTTCCCAGCACCCGCCTTCTGATCGCAACAGCGAGCCTCGTGGGCCGGGGTATTCCAGTAAAAGAAGCATGTTACGCGGGGCTTGTTTCACCATTGTCGGATGACGAATCCCTGGTTGGGGCCATGCATGATCTGGTAGATGTTACGTTCGTCTGAACCTGGCGCGCACCGTGCCAACACACCGGCGCTAGCGGGAGCCCTTCATGGCTGAAGCAGAAGAGGTCATCAGTGACGTTGCCCGCCACACCACCATTTACGCACAAAGGCTGTGGCAACGTTACCAGACATCCCCAGACGCCGTCCGCACCGTCACACTGCGGGACGTTGCAACCCGACTGGACCTGCTGATCACAGCTGTGTTTGGTACAGGTTTTCCCATGCGTGTCGCGCAGCCCCCAGCCCATACCACCATGTTGTCGATCCTGTTCAGGCATGACAGCAGGCCCAGATGCGAATACTCAGTTCCGGCCACCGATGGTGTATCTATCTGGCTACCACCTGATCTGGGCATTGCCGATACGGGTGAAGCCACAATGCTCTATCGGGCCATGGCGCTGCAGCAGGTTTATCGAGCCCGGCGGGGTGGGGCGGAGATCCACAGCAAAGATATGCTTCCGCTGCTGGCAGATGTTTATCTGCTGTTGGAAGCCTACTCCGCGGATCAGGAACTGACAGCGGCCCTGCCAGGCATGACTGGAGCGCTTGAGCAGCTGCGGGCGCGAGCCCTGACCGTGCGGCCGCCATTACACCGATTTCCGGCCTCAAGGCAGCCGCTGGAGCGGTTGTTCCGTTCCTTTCTTGAGTTGGGAGGTCAGCAACTGCATGACCAGGTACCTTTTTGCGAGTCTCCGGCCAGGTCTCTGGCCTGTGCTCGCCAGTTGATCGGTGAGCTGGGGCTGGTTCCCAAAGGTGTGGATGAGAAACGACTGGGCCCACGGCCGTTACTGAAGGATTGGTGGAGTGGCGATTTCCGGCTCCCGCCCGCAGAAGCTGTCACGGATACAGCAACTGACCCTTCAAAAGACGCTGAGGAAGGCGACGAAACGCCCAGAGCAGGGCACCTGGCCCGTCGTCCCAACGAACGCAAAGCCACAGAAGAGGAAGAGGAAAGTGATAACGACGACAGCATCTGGATGATGCAGGGAGACGAATCCCATCCCCATGCCGAGGACCCAATGGGTTTGCAGCGACCGGTAGACCGGGACGACGATATCAGTGCCGACGAATACGGCGATCTGGTCTCGGAATTATCCGAGGCACGCCTGGTGTCTACCCCGGGCCGCCCCAAGGAGGTGCTGCTATCCGATGACCCGCCGGACGCAAAACCAAAACAGGAACTGAAAGCCGCGATTGCCAATGGTGAGGGTTTCAGTTACCCGGAATGGGATTACCGCAGCCGGATCTACCGGGAACCGGGGGCCACCGTACGTATTCTTTCTAGCGGTCAGGGCTCCCAGAAGTGGGTGGATGAAACCTTGAAAGCGCATGAGTCCATGCTCAATGATATCCGGCGCCGCTTTGAAATGCTGAGCGCCCAGCGGGTGCGGCTTCGTAAGCAGCCGGATGGCGACGATATTGATCTTGATGCCTATACGGAGAGCGTTGCCGACTTCCGGGCCGGATTCCACATGGCCGAGGGGCTCTATCAGACGCGGCGGTCGGGGGACCGCAATATGGCGATCATGCTGCTGATCGATATCAGTGGTTCCACCGACAGCTGGGTGTCGGCGAACAAACGCATTATCGACGTGGAACGGGAAGCTTTGCTGTTGGTGTGCGTAGCGCTGGAAAAGCTGGGAGAGCCATACGCAGTGCAGGCATTTTCCGGCGAGGGTCCGGATGCGGTCACGGTTCGCCAGGTGAAACGTTTTAGCGAAACCTTCAATAACGATGTAGCGCTGAGGATCAGCGCGCTTGAGCCGCAGCATTACACCCGGGCGGGTGCTGCCATACGCCACGCCACCACAGATCTGATGCAGCAGGCAGCGGCGCACCGGCTATTACTGTTGCTCTCCGACGGCAAGCCCAATGACAAGGACGACTACGAAGGACGCTACGGTGTTGAGGATATGCGTCAGGCAGTAACCGAAGCCAGTCTGCAGGGCATTTATCCCTTCTGCCTGACCATAGATCGCCAGGCCGCCAACTACCTGCCCAGAATCTTTGGTGCACACCAGTATCGGTTATTGACCAGACCCGAATTGCTTGCCAATGTACTACTTGATTGGATGAAACGGTTGGTAGTGGTAGCTTGAAAAGAAAATTTCGTACAGGCTAAAGAGCGAAAAGCAAAGTTAGTTCGGGATTCCCCCATAAGGCCCATGAAACTCGGCCAGAGGACAGCCAAGTATGAAGCGATCACAATTTCTCCAGGATCTGATCAAGCAGCTCTCCCCGAAGCTTGACCCCGACTCCTATGTCTACTGCACAGTACCTCGCGCAAAGTACGGGGAGTTGGAAAAGCTCAAACCCATCGTAAGCATTGCTGAACTGGAAGGTCTTACCCTGGTTATTCCTCTGCAACAGGCCAAAGACGAGGGCCTGGACTATTACCGAGAGTTCCGCCGTATAACGCTCGAAGGGCATTCCAGCCTTGAAGCCCTAGGGCTCACATCCGTTGTAACCAGTCTGCTGGCAGAGCGTGGCATTACCACGAATGTTATTGCCGGCTTTTATCACGATCACATGTTCGTGCCCAGCGACCGGATCGATGAGGCCATGGAAGCACTGAAAGGGCTTGCCAGCCAGCCGAGCGGCTAGGGATTGTTATGAACTGGTGAGTTCTTTTTCATTCTGTTTGGCTGGCCTCTGAGTTACGCCAACCGCGAACCTGAGGGCAACAGCCAATGCGAAAAATGCCGCCAGGCCGCCAAAAAGAGTAATTACGGGCACAATGTTCATAGGTCATAACCTCCAGTCAATCTATTGTCGGCCGCACGTCCGTTCTTCAGACGTTTTATCCCAAAGGACAAGCAACTGAACTCAACATTTGGACGACAGTTAGTGTGTAAGCTCACTATTAGTTTACTAGGAAGAGGTTATCTGGGGGATATGCAGAAACCATTATTATGGACTTGCCCCGAGTTGTAGTTGCTAATTTTTAACCTGCAAAATGCAATGATTCCCCGCTAAATACGCTGTTAATGTTGTACGCTGAGAAATACCCACCGAGGTCATCAATCAAAAGGAGTTTGTTATGGCGGCGTTTGATACCGGCTCCCGACTCATTCCAATCACTGAACTGGACATACCACTGGAAAGAGACCTCTTTCTCCGTAATCTGATACGCGAACTCTCCGGCGTACTGGAAGACGTCGTGGGCCTTGAAGAGGCTGCCGGTTTTATCAGCATCGTTGGGCAGAATATGGGCAATCAGATGGACCTCGATTACAAAAGAGCCCTGGGAGTTTCCAATCTAACGCGCCCCCAAATAGCAGAAGTGCTCGTGGACCTGAAAGACCGGATCAAAGGCGACTTTTATATTATCGAACAGAGTGATGATCGTATCGTGCTTGGCAACCGGGCCTGTCCCTTTGCAGAGAAAGTTAAAGGACGCACCTCCATGTGCATGATGACAAGCAATGTGTTTGGCATCATTGCCTCCCAGAGCATGGGTTATGCCAAGGTATCCTTGGAAGAGACCATAGCCCGGGGGGATCCTGGCTGCCGAGTCGTTGTTCACCTGCAACCCACCGCCGAGTCCGAAGCTGCATCAGGACACGAATATTTCAAATCAGAATCCTGATGATGGGTAGGGAATGAATAACAAATCTTGGGAAAGCCTGGTACCAGAGGCACTTGTGCTGTTGTCCGGCCAAGGTAAGGTGGTGGATGCAAATCCTGCGGCCCGTAAACTATTCCGCGGTTTGGGCAATGGAATGGAGCTCCATGACTTGGCAATTGATCCGGCCAAGCTTGAGTCTTCGATTAGAAACTGGGCTCGGAGTGGGAATTTTATCCGTGGCCAGGTGGTCCTCAAGGGCCCGGATGGCGAGCGCTACACGACGTACGGGGCCCGACTGCCGGGCCAGCGGAGTTCAGTGGCCAAAATTATTGTACGTTGTACGGCCGAGAGGGCGGCTAACCAGCGCTTTGTCGAGATCACCCAGCAGGTATACGCTCTTAAACGGGAGGTGTCTCGCCGTCAACAGATGGAAAGCCAACTGTTTGCCGAAAAAGAATTAGCGCAGGTCACCCTGAAGTCCATCGGCGACGCGGTTATTACTACCGATACCGAAGGACGTGTCAACTACCTGAATCCGGTTGCGGAATCCCTGACTGGATGGTCAGAAACCGAAGCGCGGGGGCTTCCGCTGCTACAGGTCTTCGATATTATAAATGAGCACACTCGCTTACCAGCGGAGAACCCGGTAGCACGGGTGATAGCCAATGGCCATACGGTGGGGTTAGCAAATCATACGATTTTGCTGCACCGGGACGGCACAGAGTTTGCCATTGAAGATTCCGCCGCGCCCATACGCGACCGGGCAGGGCGGCTCATCGGGGTCGTGATGGTCTTCCACGACGTATCTCACGCTCGCCAACTGGCAGCAAAGGTTTCCCATCAGGCAAGCCATGACGGTCTCACCGGACTCCTTAACCGACAGGCGTTCGAACGACGCCTGCGTAATTTGTTAGAAGCGCGAGGGGGAACGGACGGCCCCCACAGCCTTATGTTTATGGATCTGGATCAGTTCAAGGTCGTCAACGATACCTGTGGTCACCTGGCAGGAGACGCTTTGTTACGGACACTAGGCCCCGTACTTCAAAAACATCTCAGGCATTCCGATCTGCTGGCACGCCTGGGGGGTGATGAGTTTGGAGTGTTGTTGCAAGACTGCCCCGAATCTGTTGCAAAGCGTATCGCCAAGGCACTCAAAGAAGAAGTTGAGGATCTTGGCTTCACCTGGGAAGGCAAGCCCTTTCGCGTTGGCCTGAGTATCGGGCAGGTCAATTTCAGCGATAACAGCTGGTCGCTGGCCGACCTGCTAACGGCGGCCGATAATGCCTGCTACCTGGCAAAGGAGAAAGGCCGTAATCGCATCCATCTGTACAGAAGTGACGATCAGGTACTGGCTAACAAGTTCCGGCAAACCCAATGGGTTGGGCGAATTCGCGAAGCATTTAAGGAGAACCAATTCCGTTTGCATTGCCAGTCTATCGTGCCGACGTCCCCTGGTCCCCGGGCCCGGACCGAAAAAGAAGGTGCGCATTTCGAACTGTTACTACGTCTGCTCGACACAGGTGGAAAACTGGTTCCACCCATGGCGTTCATTCCGGCCGCAGAGCGCTACAATCTGATGGTGAACATTGATCAATGGGTGTTGGGCACGGCCTTTAGCCAATTAGCCAAGGCCGGCACCGAGCGAGTTGGAACCTGTACAATTAATCTTTCAGGGGCGTCTCTGGGGGACGAAGGATTCTTGCAGTTCATCACTAACTGCTTTGAGCGCTTTGCCGTTTCTCCTGCGGTGATCTGTTTTGAGATTACCGAAACGGAAGCCATAGCCAATCTGGCCAACGCGCGCCATATCATCCAGACGCTGAGAACACTCGGGTGTCGCTTTTCTTTGGACGATTTCGGAAGTGGGATGTCCTCATTCGGTTATTTAAAGAACCTACCGGTGGACTATCTGAAAATAGACGGCGCATTTATCAAGAATCTCACCAGCGATTCAATTGACCGCGCCATGGTGGAGGCCATCAATAACATTGGCCATGTTATGGGATTGAAAACCATCGCTGAATTTGTCGAGAACAACAGTATTTTGCAGGAGCTACTTGAGATCGGGGTAGACTACGCTCAGGGTTACGGCATAGCGAAGCCTCAACCCCTGGATAGCTTCCTGGTAAACCTGGGGCAGGCCTAACGGGCGGATCACAAAAAGTATACTGTACTGCGCATAATGTATATTATGTTAAAAGGTATAAAGACGTGGGCCATGGTTATCTGTATTTGATGGACGACAACACAAAGCAGCTCGCGCTGACCCCGTGTTCCAGTACAGCTCATCAGCACATCTGAACTCCCCTTTTTGCCTGAAGCTTCCGAAAAACGTTCAGCAAGAGCGCGGCAACAGGGGCACACGCGACAACCAGTATCGACACAGCAGACCAACCGAAAGCAGCTACCAGCACTCCCGCAACGGCCGGGCCGATCAGCAAGCCGATATTGTTGCCCTGCATGGCAAAGCCTAGCGTGGTCCCTACCAACGCATTGTGTGGCGCAAAATGCGCGGCTCTCTTGAATATCACCACCGGAACAAATCCACTGGCAAACGTAAAAACCAGGCATAGTGCGTAAATCCCGGGCCCTGGTACGACTGCGCTGAACACGCCGCCGCCACAGATCAACATGGTGCCAAAGCTTCCGTAAAGTAATCGGATTGACTCCACCCCGCGTGCCAAAAGCAGCCCACAGACGATATTGCCAACGCCACTTGCCGCAACAGCAACGGCGCTTAGCATACTTGCCGCTTCATCGCTGACCCCGAGTCGTTCCGTGAGCAGCGATGGGAGGAATCCGAACACGGCGAAGAACAAGGTTGAGAATAGAGCGAATAGTGCTCCAAGAACCCAGGGCCCCGGTGCAGCGGTCGTTTGTTTGATGTCTTTGAGGATAGAGCTATGCTTGGAACTCGCGCACTGAGACGAAGGCACTACCCAGCCCAGAAGTGCCGCGTAACTGATCAGGACTGCGGCGTTTAGCAACCAGAAGCCCCGCCACGTAATCGTGTTCAACAGGGGTGCTGCCAGCAACACCAGCATCAGGCCTGTTGGCATGAAGATCGCCCACAATGCCATGGCCCGGTCACGAATTCGTTCCGGAGCCACTGCGGCAATTAGAGCTGGAGCTGCTACAACGAGACCGAGAAAGCCGAGGCCTTCAAGCACTCGCGTGGCAAGCAGGCTTGTAGCGTCGTTCGACAGCGCACCTAAAGCAGAGCCTGTTCCCATAACCAGCAAGCTAAGAATCGCCGTTCGCCGCACTCCGATACGATCAACAGTCAGGCCAATTGGCGCCCCCAGGACGGCCCCGATCACGGCGAACGCTGAAATCAACCAGGACGCCGTACCGAGACCCAGTTGCAGTTCCTGTTGCACAGCCTGCAAAGCCAGGGGTGCCTTGCCAAGCTGGCAGGCCGAAATCACACCGGCCCCGATGATGAGTGCCACCACGGGCCAGGCCATGCGATCCAGGGCTTTGGACGCAACACTCATGAGGAGGCTGCCTCTGCTCTTTGACTCCGCCCGCTGGCCAGATCGGTGGCAATTTCTGCAACGTGCCGGCCTTGAAAGCGGGCCCCGGCAAGTTCGTTGGCACTCGGTTGACGATTGCCATGTCGGTCGTCTTCGGCCAGCGTGGATGCACCATAGGGCGAGCAGCCAGTAATCTCGTCCATCCGCATCTGACCTTTGAAGGTATAAGGCAATCCAACAATCACCATACCGAGATGCATCAATACAACCTGTGTAGCGAGAATTGTCGACTCCTGCCCACCGTGCTGGCTGCCAGTTGATGTGAAAACGCTGCCGACTTTGCCTACCAGGCGATCCTCAAACCACAGCCCCCCTGCCTGGTCGAGGAAGTTCTTTATCTGGCTAGCCATATTGCCGAAGCGAGTCGGTGTACCAATGATTATTGCGTCGAAATCCGCGAGCTCTGCGACCTTGGCAATCGGCGCTTTCTGATTCAGCTTGTAATCTGAGCGACTGGCAACCTCTTCAGGCACCAGCTCCGGAACTCGCTTGATAGCGACATCGGCCCCGGTTTCTATGACTCCCTCAGCGACGGCCTCCGCCATCGCTTCGATGTGGCCGTAACTGGAATAGTAAAGAACAAGCACGTTACTCATATGTAGGTCTCCTGTGATGGATCAAAATGGAGGCATGAGGCCATGTCGGCTCGGATGCTTAAGAGAAAACTACACTCGCTAACGAACTAAAAAAATGACAAAATTTGATCAATAACTATCTATTTAATTGATCATGTTGGATGCACTGACCCTCGACCAAATGCGCGTGCTGGTTGCCGTCAACGAAGCCGGAAGCTTCAGTGGTGCCGCGGATCGCCTTGCCCGTGCCCAGTCGGCGGTCAGTTACGCAATCGGAAATCTTGAGTCTCAACTGGGAGTTACCCTCTTCGATCGCTCCGGTTACCGGCCAGTACTGACGCCCGAGGGGAAAATGCTGTTGGCAGACGCGCGCTCCATTCTTCTTAAAGTCGACACGCTGCGCGCCCGGGCGCGTGGCTTTGGTGCGGGTGTGGAGCTAGGGCTGGATGTCGCGCTTGATCCGCAGTTTCCGGTGGATCTCGCTTCGGAGGCCTTGAAGGAATTGCAGGACGCATATCCACTTGTAACGATACGAGTGTTGTCGGCGCCGTTGGGAGAGGCCATTCGGCTACTTCAAGAAAATAACTGCACACTTGCCATCAGTGGAATTGACATCCCCGATCCCCGAATAGAGCGTGAGGCTATTGGGTTCGTATCACGTGCTGCGGTGGTATCGTCGAAACATCCGTTAGCCGACCGCGTCCTAACTGGAGAAGCCATCAGTGCTGCAGAGCTGGCCGACCACGTTCAAATCGTCACTGAGGATCCATCCGCCCTCACCCGCGGACGCGAATACGATGTGCTGTCGCCCGGCACCTGGCGGGTGAGCGATAACTCCACTAAGTACTCGTTGATATGCGCGGGCATCGGCTGGGGCAATCTGCCGTTATGGTTGATTGAGCGCGATCTAATGGAAGGAAGACTGGTTCGGATACCGGCTGCTGAATTCGGCGTGGACGGTGAGACAGTTGGCAGGATGTGGCTGATGCACCGCACAGATGAACCTCTCGGCCCCGCGGCTAAAACGTTAAGAGCTACCCTCAGGAAACTCTTTTAACGTTCTCAAATCTTTTATTGCAATTTCGGGTAGCTATTCCGCTTGTGGCGCCCTGAACGCCTTACTGTAGTAGCCTGAAGGATCAAAGCAGCACACTCTCTTCTTACCAGAGCCAAGCATGTCACATGCATCGTTAATCCGTTTTGTGCGCGTTTTCGGCTGCTTGGCTGAGGTAATCCAATGAATCCAGTCAAGACGAGCAATCGGGGTCGTGGCCTCCCAGGTGGCGAGGGCCACCGGGGATGCCTGAAGGGCGTCAACCAGGTCAGGGGGGACTTCTGGTTCAGGCTCCTGTTCCGCAGCCATAATCTCAAACTGCAACTCGTCACCAAACTCTGCGCCTGAATCTTTGAGTAGCTGCTCATCTATTTTCAGCCAGTGACTTTTCTGGCCATCCGGTTCGAGCAAAGCCCTGAACCCTTGGCCGTTGATGGTTCCATCAACTGTTATTCGGCCGCGCCTGGGAAGCTTGGCACTTGCTTCTTTGGGCAGAATTGCAAAACCCCATGAGTTACCCTCGCCAGGTTCTTTTGGCCTGAGTAGTTGTGTGGTGAAACGGGACTTTGTCTCTTCTCGCATTTTTTAGTCCTTTAACGATCAAATGGAAGTTGCAGAGATATCCCCCCATAACAGCATGATACTTACGTTGCGCCTGGGCCCTCACCTTCATGCGCCTCTATTCATTAGTATCAGTACGTCACATAACGAAATTTCACCAGAAAAACCGCTCCTTGTCATTGTCGGACTACCCTCCTCTATCGATTGGGCGAACTGTACCGCAGGGTCTGCCAGAAGCTTTTTATACAGCTGTTGCACCCGTGGGTAGGCCTGGAAGTCAATCACTGGGTGATACTCTGACCAGCGAGCTATACCCGAAAAATAGGCGTCTGCCAGCGAGCGGTCTTCGCCCAACAACCATGGTTTATTACCCAGGAAACGTTCCAGGTCAGCATAAGCCTTTTCCAGGCACGCAATACCGTACTGCGTAAGAACCCGCTTTTCTTCGTTATCCAATCCATTTTCATAATCAAACCAAAGCGGGCTGAACGCGTTAAAGAATGTAGTATTGAGAAAGGCCAGTGCCTGGTTCAACCTATCGAACTGGACTGTCCCCTTTGCAAAGTTCAGTTTTTGGTCATCGCTCATTGCTCCAAGATGATTCAGAATCGCCATGCTTTCAGTGATGACGTTCCCGGTTGCCATCATCAATGCAGGCGTCTCGCACATAGGGTTGATGCGTCTGTATTCTTCACTCGTCACATCTTCCGGCATGTTTATCCGGCACAGTTGATAAGGTATTCCCAGCCACTCCAGAGCAACGATAGAGCCAAAAGAGCAGCCTGAGGGGACGCCGTAAAATAATACTGGTTTCATAAACCTTCTCCACTTGATTGGTCTTTCTCAAACCCGAATGAGTTGAGTGGAGTTAGTATGCGTCTGTGGACGATACCTGAGTAGTAGGGTAAATTTAGACGCAGCGTCTACATAGATGGACTTTGCCCATGCTCAAACTCAACAATCTCCCCTTTTTTGTGGCAGCTGTAGAACAAGGTGGGTTTGCGGCTGCAGCACGGGTGCTGGGGCTGCCCAAGTCAACCATTAGTAAACGGGTTGCAGAGCTGGAAGAAGAGCTGTCGGTGCGGCTGATTCACCGCACTTCCCGAAGTTTCAGGCTTACCGACCTTGGCCAGGAATTCTTTGACCGAGCTCGCGCGGTGTTGATCGAAGCAGAGGCGGCGGAGCAGATTGTGCGCAGTCGGCAGTCAGAGCCTAGCGGAATTGTGCGTGTAACGTCCTCAGTTCCTACGGCACAGATTTACCTTGCCCCCCTACTCCCCGACCTCGCGTTACTTTACCCGCGCTTGAATTTGCAGCTAGAGGTGAGTGATCGTTTTGTGGATGTGGTTCAAGAGGGTTTCGACATAGCGGTGCGCAGCCACTTTCAGCCTTTACCGGATTCAGACCTGGTGCAAAGAACGGTATTAACTGAACCGATGATACTGGTTGCAGCGCCGGGATACCTGCGAGACAAGCCTGCGTTACTGCAGCCGGAGGATTTGGCACACCACGACGGTTTGCTGACCGGCCCCGGCAAGAGTGTCTGGCAACTGCACAGGCAAAACGGTGGGCACTGTGAAGTTTCCCCAATTCCGCGGATGGTGGCTAATGAGTCGCAAGTGCTCATTAACGCTGCCATGGCCGGCCTGGGTGTAACATGCCTGCCAGCCGGCATGTGTCAGGATGCCCTTCTGAATAACCAACTGGTTCAAGTACTGCCAGAATGGAATGGCGGCATGGTGACTACTACGCTGTTAATGCCGCATCGTCGCGGTCAACTGCCCGGCGTTCGGGCGGCTGTGGAATTCATCATCAAATGCATGAGTGTAAAAAACCAATAATTCACCTCCCCAACTTACTTCTCGCAACTAGTGAACAACCCGCACAACCCGAAGCTGACTCGTCAAAACAGTACATCCGGCGTGGTGTATGAAAACTGAAATTTGTCAGCATGTCACAAACGCCGAGGCTCATCCGTCTACTTCAATAGAACCAACTATGGGACCAAACCATGTATTCCTACATAACCAGAGCATTTCAATTTGGAGTAGTATCTATGAGTATCATGCTGAGCAGCGCACAAGCCGGTGGGGTGAAGACCGATATCGTCAATCCGCCCGGCTTGTATAACCCTGCCCCCTACGGCTATAGCCACGCAGTTGTGGCCAGCGGAGGAAGCCGGGTTGCGTACATTGCTGGTCAGGGTGGTGAAAACGGGAACGGCGTATTGTCAGAGTCTTTCGCGGATCAGGTGGCACAGGCCTATAGCAATCTTCAAACCGTACTGAAGGAGCTGGAGGCAAAGCCGCATCAGGTCACGCGCATCAATACATATGTGGTGAATTATGACCCCTCTTTACTGGATGTCATGACCCGCCATGTAAAAGACACCTTTGGTGATGCGCTGCCGGCGCAAACGCTTGTCCCGGTCCCGCGCCTGGCACTGGATGGCATGTTGTTTGAAGTCGACGCGACGGTCGTTCTCGACTAATCGGACCAGGAGCCTGAACCCCTGGGGCAGCGCTTCAGCACTCCGGGGTCTCACTCGTAACTTGCCGCCCAACTGGCACGGCCGAGCCCAACAGCCAAGGTGACGTCCGTTTCCGGAATCAAGGATAGCTCCCCGAGTTCCCTCGTATCGTAGTGAAATACGCACAAACGGGACGCAAATTCAGCAAATGGCAGCGATGCCTCTCCATGGCGTTCACCATTATCCGCTGTGGAGCAATTGATGCCCTGGCCCCAATCCTGGCCGCTATCGTTGTTGGGGTTGAAGAAATAGATACGCATATTCCCATCACGATCCAGATTGGCGCGGATAATGGTTATGGCGTGGCGTCCAACCAGGCGCCCTCCACTGTCAGTGACTGCAATGCCGGCTGGTTGCGGATGAATAACGGGTATATTGCCGTTGTAATAAGGATGATAAGAGGCATAAAAATGGCGGATAAACCCTTCATAATCGTGAATTTTTCCGGTTTCCCGACTGATCACACTGAGAAATCCGTGCCCCACCCACCAGCCATACATTTCCGGATTGATCCAGCGATGCAGGTCGTCATCCCGAACCCCGCATAATCGCCCCATCTCCCCGTAAATGCGGTCAAGGTGAGGTGTCAGAATCAAGGAAACCGGGTCCACATCGATGGGAGGTTCTTTGGCCAGGCCGGCCTCCAGATACTGAGAGGTAATCTGTTGGCCCTCGAACCGCATGATGACGTCGTCATCACGGGCGGCCCAGGCTACGAGTTGCAATAGAAAATCGGCGTCGTTGAACGACCACATGGACAGGCCGATGACCGACTGACAAGTCGGGTTGTTGCCCTGGCCAACGCCCAACGGCTGCCCCAGTAGACTCAGTACACCGGCCAGCAAATACACCCGCGGCGGATGCGCATCACCAAATACCGCGCTCAGTCTGTCAGCCGCAGCCTGGCAAAGTTTCAGTTCAAGTTGCCGCCACAGGCCTGCCGCTACGGGTGGCGTGAAAAGGGAGCCGCGCTCGAGAAACATAGCCAGGCCATAGACCGCCTGGCAGGTTTCCGGATGAACAACCTGGTCAATCAGTTCGAGCACGATCTGACGATAGCACTGAAGAACATCATTCCCGGTGATGCTCAGGCCCAGAGCCAGTGGGATCAGGTCGTCTCGGTGCCCGCGCAGGTGCCGTAACAACAAAGGATGGTACGGAGAAACCATACCTGTCTCATGCATTGCAATGGCAAAACCCTGAGCCTCTTCGAATAACGCAGGTTCGTCCATGGTGGCGAGCCGCTCGGCATAGACAGCAAAGCCGGGATCATCGCGGCAGCCTGTCGCAGGGCCAAACAAAGCGCTGACAAGACGTGCAGCTTTGTCCATGCCAGAGGTTTCAATCTCCGGGTCAAACAGGCATTTTGCAATCTGGCTGACCATCAGCTTGATGCTTTCAGTTTGGATCGGGCGCTGAGCCAGCAGGCGGCGTACTTCATCCACCAGGCTGTCGAGGATACTCTCGTAGCCCAACCTGTTAAGCAGAAACTGGTACAGCGAATTAACGATGTGCCCCAGCCCCTGCGGTCGCTCCCTGTCGGCTTCGCTCATCTGGCCGGACAACAGGTCGAGGTTGAGGGCTGTCACCTGGGTCAGAAAGTTTCTGGCTTGTTCAGCTGAAATTCCGGGATGGCGATAGTCGCCCATGGCCACTGCAAGCAAGCGAAGCTCACTCAGGGCTTCGATGACCGTATAGGGTGGCGCTCCCTGGCGTAGTGTTCGAACGGCCAGTGCGGGTCGGAGAATAACGGGTTGGTTCCAGTCACTGTTGGCAAATACGCCTTTGGCTTCCATCGCCGGTACCCGGGCGTAAAGCGCGTCCAGTCCGTCGGTAGTTTCCATCACAATAAGCGCTGCTTCCAGTACCTCTGTATTGGGCGCCAGGGGGTTGCTCTGGTGTGTAAGCGAGAGCTGTTCCAGAGCCTCGTCAAATTTGTGAACTGAAGCGTTGGTGTCTGGAGCAGAGCCGGGAATAGCCACAACATCTTCCTTGCTTAATTTATAAGCCATTTGAAATCGTCCATTGAGCAACGATGCTCTTATGGCGTTTCGGAAGCAAACTATTCCCGGACTTTCGTTTCAATTTGTAACCGGGCCTACTATATTGGTGTTGATGATCGGGATTCACTGATCCCTTTAAGCGATGCTGCTTAAAGACTCATTTTACCCGGTGCGCTCCACTTATCGGCGCAGTTTGTCTGGGTTAACCAGCAAGGAGAACACCGAATGTCGATGACGTCAGAAAAGCAATTGCCAACAGAGGTAGCTGCCTGGCTCGACCCGGAGATGGATTCTGTCAAAGGGACAGAGACTCCGAAGGATCCGAACAAAGGTTACATCGCCCTACTCGGCTGGAGTGTCAACGCGATCAAGGCTGCCCAGAAGTTTGACCGCCGCTACATCGTGGTTGCTCCGGAATGGGCCGCGGATTTCTGTACGGCAAACAAGATACCGTTTATCCCGTGGGATTTTATCCGCCTGAACGACCGGTCCCTTGAGATTGCAGAAAAGCTGAAAGCGGAAGGTGTTGATGTCGCCATCCCGCTCTTTGAAGAAACGGTGGAGTGGTCCGGCGCGATCAACTCTGTTCTGCTTAACAACCCTCGCATGTATGGCCAGTCCATTCTGTTTCGTGACAAGGCACTGATGAAACGGCGCGCGCAGCTTGGCGGCATCCGCGTCGGTATCTTCGAGGAGGCGCACGAGAAGGAAGACATCGTGCGCTTTATGAAACGCGTCAATCAGACGCTGCTCAAGCTTGATGGCGACCCGGATGACCCGATTCACGTCAAAGCCTTCGACAAGGCCGGCTGCCTGGGCCACAGGATGATCCGCAAGATAGAAGAAATCGACACCATTCCGGCGGAGGAATATCCGTTGTTGATGGAAAGCCACCTGGACGGCTGGGAGTTTGCGGTTGAGGCCTGGATCCACGACGGCAAAATCAAGTTCCTCAATATTTCCGAGTACGTAACCTTGGGCTACTCGGTATTTGTCCCTGCAACGGCGCAACTCGAGAGCTGGCGTAACGCGATTACCAAGCAAATCGAGCTATTGATCAAAACGTTCGACATCCAGTTCGGTCTGATTCACCCCGAGTACTTTGTGACTGCAGATGGCGAAATGTACTTTGGTGAAGTCGCTTACCGTCCGCCCGGCTTCAAGGCTTTTGAGTTGATCGAGCGGGCTTATGGTTTCAATGCCTACCAGGCTTCAATGTTGGTGTTCGATCCTAAAAGCACCAAGGAAGAAGTGGATAACTTTTTCCCCCGCGAGGTGGTCGACGCGAAAGGCTATGCCGGTTGCTTTGGCGTGTATCCGCGCCGCCGAGTGGTCAGCAGGCTCGAAATGCCCAAGGAAACCATTGAGCATCCCTATTTCGAGTACCACGAACTACATGAGCCGACGGAAGAGACAGTCCCTGACCGGTCGGCTTTTGGAACTCATTGGGGCCTTGTGTTCTTCTTTGGCGACGACCCGATCAAGATGCGGGATCTGCTGAAAGCACAGGAAGACCTGGACTTCTACGTCTAGAGGCCAGCCAAAACCATAGAGTTATTGCAGCTCTTGCCTTCCATGATTCCGGTTATCCAGGACTCCGGAATCATGGAAGGTCTCATGGCCTGTCTTCGCTCATGCCCTTTTTTTCAGCCGCTCCATCCCCACAGTCCCTGCTATAGGTATCACCAGACCCAAACGCGCCTTTCCATCGGCTTGATACGGAGGATTGATGCAAAGAACCATCACCAGCCTGTCGTCACTCATCCTGAGCATTATCCTGCTCATTATGGGCAACGCCTTCCTGATGACCCTGCTCGGCCTCAGGCTCAGTATTGAAGAATTCAGCGCCAGCGTTATCGGCTGGATTCTGGCGTTCTATTCCATCGGTTTTGTCGCGGGCACCCTCTACGCCGGGCGAATTATCGAAAAAGTCGGTCATATCCGGGCGTTTGCTGTGTTTTCCGCGGTTCTCGCTGCTTCGATACTGATCTACCCCATGGCTGTCGAAGCCATTTTATGGGGCTTTTTACGGGCGCTGGGCGGTTTTGCGATGGCAGGCCTGATGATTGTCATGGAGAGCTGGTTCAGCAGTAAGGCCGATAACAGGAACCGGGCCAGCCTGTTTGCGATCTATCAGGTTATCTTCTTCCTCTCTACCGCGGGGGGGCAGGTATTGATTCGGGTGGCAGACCCGGCGGGCTTTATTCCATTCTCCCTGGCAACGATACTGGTTGTTCTGGCGTTAACTCCGCTGTCGATGACCAGCCGGGCGTCACCGGTTATTACACAAGGTGACCGGCTGTCGCTGACCAGGCTCTACCATAAGTCGCCGGTGGGCACTCTTGGCGCGCTGATCGCGGGGCTGTTGATCAGCGCTTTCTATGCCATGGGCCCAGTGTACGCTGACCGGATTGGCCTTGATCTGGGGCAGCTCTCCAACTTCATGGCGTCGGCCATTGTGGCAGCCATGCTACTGGCCTGGCCTATTGGTCGCTTATGCGATCACTTCGACCGTTACCGGGTGATGCTGGTCGCAGCTACCGTTGCCGCCCTGTGCAGTCTGGTCGCTGCCTTCATCGGCAACCTCAACATGATTGCGCTGGTCCTTTTCGTAGGGCTGTATATGGGCATCAGTGCTGCCATCTATCCCATCGCGGTTGCCATTACCAACGACCTTATGGAATCCCACCAGGTAACCGCCGCCAGTACCGCCCTGCTTCTCAGCTACGGGATAGGCAGCATCATTGGTCCACTGATCAGCGCCCTGTTCATGGACATGCTGGGGCCCCGCGGACTTTTCCTCAGCAACACGATTATATTGGGCGGGCTGATCGTATTTATTGCGTTAGCATCGAAGCGCCGCCATCCGCCGGTGGAGCAACAGGAGCAGTACTACACCACCACCCCGGAAGCAGCCCTGGGTGTCTCAGAGCTCGACCCCCGAAATGCCGGGTTTGAGGAACAAGAGAATATGGAGAATGCGGAGAATGGGGAAGAGCCCGAAAACAGGGCCTGATCTGTGCTCCCCTGATTCCAACAATCTGTATCTGTTCTGAAACGGCTGGGCAAATAGAATTTCATGATGCACCCGAGGTGAATCATGAAATTCTACACAGCCCTGATAGTCACGCTTAAAAGATATCTGGACAACCACAAAACCCGCAGTCGGCTGAAGAAGCGCCTGACAGGCATGCCGGCGAGGGAACTGGATCGATTAGCCCGGGACGTCGGGCTGTCCAGAGCCGAGCTGCTACGCGAGGCTCACAGCCCGTTCTGGAAGAAGTGTCGTTCGGCCTGAGCCTCGCCTCTGGATTCAGTCCCGCCAGAAAGGTTTGTGCGCTTCCTCTGCCAGACTGCCGGCGGGCACCCCTATGTCTTTTTCAATCAGCTGGGTGTCCATTTCATAGAGCGAGTTTCTGAGGCGGTAACGTCTGCACCACCGTTCGAAATAAACTTTCAACAGGTCATACAGACGCTTGGGCGCCCTGGGTTGTAAGCGCTGATGGTTAATGGCCTGTGAGGGGTGAAACGCCTGGTTCATAGCGGTTGGTTTCATTTTTTGTCTTCCTATAAATATGAACGATGACTACAATGAAACCATTCTCGGCCCCTTATTTATGGCCGTCCATGGACATTATATGAACCTGGTGTTCGTAAAATATGAACATAAAACTGGATAGGCTGAAGTCCTTTCTTCTGGTCGCAGAAGAGTCCAATCTGACCCGGGCGGCGGCACGCCGTCATTCCACGCCTTCAGCGGTCAGTGAGCATCTGCGCCAACTTGAGGATGAGTTCCAGGTACTTTTATTCGAACGCAGCAAGCAAGGAATGGCCCTGACCGCAGCAGGGGAACGCCTGCTCATGCCGGTTCGCCAGGTGTTCACCGCCGTAGAGGATGTCCGGAATACCGCACTTTCCCTGCGCTCATCGCCGCGGGCAACCCTCCGGCTCGGGCTGAACTCTCCCCCTGAATATCTTCGGATGGATGAGGTACTACACCTAAAGACGGCCGCCCTGCCTCACCTGACTCTTGAAATGCGAACGCGGTCGTCGACCCAGATCATTGAAGAGGTGCTCTCTGAAGAGTTGGACCTGGGCTACGTGTACGGAAAATGGAACGATCCGCGGCTCAGGATCGTGGCCCTGACACCGGTATGCGTTTCCGTGGTCGGGCCCGCCGACGCAGGTATCGACACCTTGCCTGAAGATTTTGAGGCACGCCGGCGCCTGCCATGGGTATGGCCAAATCGCGATTGCCCGTTCTTTGACTTTATGACCGACCTGCTTGGCCCACAGGCAAATCTCTCAGAAGCTGCCACAAGCTCCGATGACGAGTATTCCACGGTGGTTATGGTGAAATCCGGTATGGGGTTCGGCCTTGTTGAGCGGGAGTTTGCATTGCAGTCGCAGCAAAGGGGCGGAATTCATCTGTTTGACGAGCCGGTGTTGAGCACTGATCTCAACCTGGTGTGCGGCGTACGCAGTTATGAGCGAGCCGAACTGCGGGCAATGTTTGATCTGATTGTCAGCGAATGGCAGTCGTAGCGGGTTTTTCACGCCCGGGTGAATTTATTGATGGAGCTTATTTCCTCGCCGTTCCAGATGAACTCGAAATGAGCGCTCTGGATCACGCTGCGAACGTGCCTCGGCGTGAATAACCCCCAGCATGTTGCTCCGGGTTTCCTGACGGAATGATACTGCAACCCATCAGAACCTGCCTGATAGAGTTTACGCCCAAAAACCCTGGATGCGGCGTAACTGGCGGTGTCGTAGATGGGGTCATCAAAGGAAATGGTTGTGGCATCGTGGAGTTCGGTCTGCCCTACTCTGCATTTCAGTCCCCGGAAAACGAAACGGTCGTAGTCCAGACCGTGGACGCCCCGCCAGTACTGCGACTGGTGATAGGCAACCTCAGCAATGGCTGTATCAATGCTGTCGCCCATATACAGAACACCGTACTGGCCATCGCTGAAACGGCTCCCTTCGGGGTTAACATGAGTAAACGCGCCAGTGGCATAGGAGCACCCTGGTATTCCAAAAGGTATGTCTTCTCTCCGCACCAGGTTGAGATTGCCCAACTCCGTCTGCAACCGGGGGTTAGTCATTGCCTGGAGTTCATAAAGGGCCTCGAACTCATCCTCATCAGCAACATCATCAAAAAGGCTGGTGGGTGGAAATTTCGAGTTGATCAGGCGATACCCGGTGAGGCTGTCCAGTTTGATGACGGGCGGCAAATCCCCACTCACCACAGACCCCCGCGCAACACATCGATACGTTTGAAGGTTTCATAGAGCGCTGAGAACTGGCCGGTGCTGATCACTTCCAGCGGGCTTTTGCCATTGAAATACGGATTCTCGTTTTTCAGGCCCATAAACCCATATACGTTCTTTGGATTCTCGAAAATCGTCCGCAGGCTCCCGTGAATATTTACCAGGTAGCTCAACCGCTCGATCTGATCGTGGGTCAGGTTAGCCTGTGCCGGATTCTTGCGGTACTTGTAGTACGCCGGGCGGGAGATTTGCAGAATTTTCTGGACCTGCTCCGGTGTGCAGCCCCAGCGGTCCAGAATCGTGAACACGGTTTTGAGGCCCACACCGGAGGCTCTGCTTTTCTCAACGGGTTCGAGCTTTTGCGCGCTGCTCATGATTGATACCACCGCCTTACGTTTATCTGGCTGTTCAACATAGTATCAGGATAAACAATTTGTGATTTATTGTCTACATGGATACAGCGCGTTGCAATCTCATTCCGCGTGCTTGTTGGCTAGCTCGGCCAGACTCTTGTGCTCACATTCTTTCTGAGAAATGAAAGCGTCTGAGGAGTCAATCAGAATGTTGTCATCACTCATAAAGCGACGTCCCAGCAGCGCCGGATAGGAAAATTTGCCGCGGTCGGTGAGGGAGAACTCGGTTTTGTGCGTGGTACCAGCAATGCAGAATTCCATATTGACCACGTAACGACGCTGGGATGGGGCGCCCTTGCGTTTGATTTTAACGGTACGTTCTACCGGTAAGCTGAATTCCAGAATCACCTCTTCCAGATCGGCTCCGTCGGCATCTTCCTGATCCTGGTGATCAGCCAGCGGCAACTGGAAACTCACCCATTCTTCGTCATCTTTCTCGAACGGTTCGACATTTACAGCATGCAGGGATGAAGTCTTGGCCCCTGTATCCAGACGGGCCTTCAGGCGCAGGCCTGTTTCTTCCAGTACCACCCACTCTACAAATCCAAGTGTTTCAGGGACGCTGTTTTCGTCATTGTGCGCATTGGCCAGTAGTACGGCGGGGCTAAGGAAAAACACGGCGGCGATAGACTTCATGGATCTCGTCAGCATCATATGTCCTCTGTGGCAAAGTGTTTGAGCTCGGGGAAAAATTGGAGAAAACGGTGCTCCAACTCATCGTCGTGCTCTTTTATTTCTTCAATAATTCCGTTGAACGCATTTGTGAACCGGATACGACCAGCCACTCGATCCAGAGCATAGCCAATATTCCCGAGATCCATATATGAGCGGAACCAGTCGTTTCGGACAATCTGCCGGGTGACCCGCTGCATGGGTTCGGGCATCAGTGATGAGTTGGCATCAAGCTCCCTGTATACCTGGTCAATAAAGGTATCAGACTCCACATGGCTGAAGAGTTTCCAGTTTCTTAACAGATAGTGATCGTAGAGAATATCCAGGGCAACGCCGGCAAAACGGCGGCGTTGGGCGGAGAAAAGTCGCTTACTGGCGATAACCTCCGGGTGACGATCAGTGAAGGCATCCACCGCACGATGATGGTACAGCCCTGTCCTGACCTGCACCGGAAGTTGTTCGGGAATCACGCCACGGGCGAAATCTCCCAACAGGCTTCCAACGCGGGCCTGCGGACTGTTCGGTGCAAGAAAGAGATGGGCAAGGTGATTCAAGCTGACTCCTGATCTTCCGACGGCAAACAGGCGCCTGCCGCCAGAAAACCAGATCCGGACTCAACTGGCTCAGAAGCTGAAGGTTACACCCAGCCCAAGGCCGTCAACGGTAGCGCCGTCCTTGTCATAGTAACGCATGTATTCCAGGTTGCCAGCCAGTTCCGGGGTGAGATCGACATTGACGCCGGCACCGTATGAGAAATCACTTTCGTCTTCGTTGGTGGTACCCAGAACGGACTGTGCTTCCAGTTCAACACGGGTAAAGCCGAAAACCAGATAGGGCGTGGCCGGCGATTCGTTGGCCAGGTTAAGGGTGGCGTAGCCCCCGAAAAAATTGTCCAGCGAGTATTCAACGCCATTATTACGATCGTCATCGACGCCAAAACCAGCACGGGCTTCAAGGCCGAAGAATGGCGAGACCAGGCCTCCCACCTTGGCAGAAAGCGCACCAACATCCACTTCGTCACGGCCGTTTTCAATGTCGATAAAGCTGTAGTTCAGGCCTGCGTAAAGGCCGTCGCCACCGGATTTGTACATATCTGCATTCGCAGCCTGTGAAACTGTCAGCGCCGAAACCGAGGCAAGGCCCAACACCAGTACAATTGGTTTTCTCATGCTCAATACTCCTTTTGGTTTTACAAGCAAACCCAATAACGGACGTTGCATCACGCTGACGATAAACGCCAGCCAGCAGATCCGGATTTACCTGGAATTTACGGTGATTTAATAAACCTGTAAGGGCCTGACAGTTCGGGGGTTCTGCCTTGCGCAAGCGCTAGGCCGCCTGTATTCTGTCGCGATCTCTTTGTTCAGCCGGCTTGAGCATCTTTTGAGAAACCTGAACCCCGTCATCTTCATTATGAGCGTCATGTTTATACTTTTGAGTATATTCATGGTGTTGCCCGTGCTTCTTCTGGCAACTTCTAGTGCGCCGAATGCCATGGCATTCGTGGAGTCTGCCTCGATCTGCTTTGGCGTGGGTCTGCTGGGGCTACTGGCCACTTACCGCCAGGCAAGAGACCTGAAGCCCCGCTTCATGTTTGTGCTTACCGTCTCCAGCTGGTTCATCATCGCCCTGCTCTCTTCCCTCCCGTTCTACCTCAGCGACCTTGGCCTCACCCTTGGAGAAGCCTTTTTTGAAGGCACTTCCGGTATTACGACCACCGGGGCCACCGTGCTCACCGGCCTGGATACCATGGATCAGGACCTGTTGCTCTGGCGCTCGGTGCTGCAATGGATTGGTGGAATTGGCATTATCGGTATGTTCGTTGCGGTACTGCCCTTCCTGCGCGTGGGCGGCATGCGCCTGTTTGCCACTGAATCGTCAGAATGGACAGACAAGGCGCTGCCGCGGATGAAAACGCTCAGCCGCGGCCTGTTGCTGGTCTACGTTGCATTTTCGATTATCGCGGTGACAACTTACTGGTTCTCCGGGATGACTCTGTTCGATGCTTTCAATCACGGCCTGACGAGCATTGCCACCGGCGGGTTCTCCACGTCAGACTCGTCCATGGGCAAGTTCGATTCCAACCTGATTCTGCTGGAAGCCACGTTTTTCATGATGATCGGAAGCATGCCCTTCTTCCTGTTCGTGAGGGAACTGCACGGGCAGCACGGTGTCCTGTTCCGGGATCAACAGGTTCGCCTCTTTGTCAGCATTTTGCTGGTGATCCCCGCGTTACTGACCCTGTACCGCTGGTATGTGTCGCCGGGCGAATTCGATCTCGTCAACGGGTATGTTTCCACGCTTTTCAATGTCACTTCGGTAGTGACTACTACCGGATATGCGTCGGAAGATTATTCGGCCTGGGGGCCACTGGCATTCGTGCTGTTCTTCTTCCTGATGTTTGTTGGCGGGTGCTCCGGCTCGACTGCGGGGGGGATGAAAATTTTCCGCTTCCAGCTTTCGCTGATTGTGTTGCGGGAACAACTGATGCGTCTGTTGCACCCAAGAGCGGTATTTACCCGGAACTATAACGGCCGCGCGGTGAGTGATGAAATCATTTCCTCGATGATTGCCTATACCTTTATCTTCCTGTTGTGCCTGCTGATCATAACGATTGCATTGGCGGCGCTGCAGCTTGATTTCATAACCAGCCTCTCCGGAGCCCTGACTGTGCTCACGAATGTGGGGCCCGCCCTCGGCGGTACCATTGGCCCCGCCGGCACATTTGCGCCGCTGCCTGAAACGGCTAAATGGATTCTGTCGGTAGGTATGCTGATGGGCCGCCTGGAAATCCTCAGCGTAGTGATTGTTCTGTCACCGGCGTTCTGGCGCAGCTGATACCTATTTCAGCCACAGCACGGCTGGATTTTCCAGCGGTAGATTCAAGCGGTCATCCTTTACCCGCAAACGAGGGGTGTAGTGCCCTTCCGGCCGCGCCGGCACCGTGCACTCATACAGGTAACTGTGAGCCGAGCCGGCGAGAGGATGTTTCATCGGCATCTCAACGACGGTTCGCGGCCCCCAGTCAGAGGCCTCGGCCACCAGTTCCATGGCGATGCGCGATTCCTCAATACCATCCAGGTAGGCTTCTGCAGTGTAGGTCTGGTTGCCACCGGTTTCACTGACATTAATAGCGCTGAACCGCAGCCTTGGCCAGTGCCTGTTGATCTCCTGGTGCTCGGTAACCATGGCCGCCAGGGTTGCGGGGTTTCGTTGTTTTCCTTGTTTGACCATCGGCAAATAAAACCCCTCAACATACTCGCGAACCATCCGGTTGGCGGAATAGACAGCCGTTAACTGGTCCATGCTGGCGCGTATCCGTTGCAGCCAGTCTCGCGGAATTCCTTGCTCGTCGACATTGTAGAACGCGGGAATGACGTCGCGTTCCAGCAAGTCATAGAGTTCACGTGCATCTGAAAGGTCGTGATCGTTCGAGTTGCAGAGTTCTTCGAACGTCGCACCAGGACGAATGGCCCAGCCAACATCCTGGTTCCACGCCTCGGCCCACCAGCCGTCATACTGGGAAAGATTCAGGCCGCCGTTGACCAGCACTTTCATACCGCTGGTACCACAGGCTTCCCACGGATGCTGGGGGCAGTTCAGCCATACGTCCACACCCTGGATCAACTGGCTTGCAACACCAAGATCATAGTCTTCAATAAATACCACCTTCCCCTCCACATCCGGGCGTCGGGAAAACGTCTTCCATTGACGGATCATGTCCTTACCGGGCCGGTCATAGGGGTGGGCTTTGCCGGCCAGAACAATCTGCACTGGCGTGTCCCGGCTGCCCAGCAATCTCAGCAGTCGTTGCTGCTCTTTCAGTAACAGACCCGGCCGCTTGTATTCGGTAAATCGTCTGGCGAAGCCCAGGGTAAGGGTTTCGTTGTCCAGTAGCATTCCGCAGGCGGAGGCGTGGTTGTTGCCGGGGTTTTGCTCGCAATGCTGGCCGACCAGGCGACGTCGCAAGTAGCGGATCAGCCGTGTTCGCTGCAATCGGCGCATTTCCCAGAGCTCTTCGTCCGACACGTCGTTCATTGGACATGCCATCCGTAAGGGGCGGCGCCACCGGTCCGCGCCGCACGCTCGTGTCCACACGGCATCGGCTTCCGGGGAATCCCAGCTTGGAGTGTGAACTCCATTGGTGACGAATTCCGCAGGAATGTCTTCGGTCGGCCAGCGTGGGAAAAGCGGTTGAAAAATGGTTTGCGAGACTTTCTGATGAATGCGGCTGACGCCGTTGATCCGGCCGCTCATATTCAACGCCAGATAAGCCATGTTCAGATTCTGGCCATCCTTCTCTGCTGGGGCTACCGCGTGCTCACTACCCAGCCCTATCAGTTCTTCTACGGTAAGGTCCCTGGTTTCGAGCCAGGGGCTCAAATAGAGACGAAGGAGAGACCCGGAAAAGTGGTCAAAGCCGGAAGCAACCGAGGTGTGCGTGGTTAACAGGTTGGTCGCCCTGGTCGCCATCCGGGCGGTCTGGAAGTCAGTCTTCTGGTGTTCCTGCCAGCTGAATGCTCGCTCAATAAGGGCCAGAGCACAGTGGCCCTCGTTGAGATGACAAAGCGTCGGCTGAATGTCCAGTTGCCTTAGCAATCGCCAGCCGCCAATCCCAAGCACCATTTCCTGTTGCAGGCGCTTTTCAGGATCACCGGTGTATAGCTCACTGGTTATGCCCCGGTCTCCGGGTTCGTTGCGCGGGTCGTTGCTGTCCAGCAGTAACAATCGACAACGCCCCACCTGAGCTTGCCAGGCTCTCAATAGAACGGGGCGGCCCGGGAACGGAACAACTACCCTCACCCACTGGCCATCATCGTCCCTGAGGGGAGAAACGGGAAGCATGGTGGGGTCATTGTAGGGATAGAACTCCAGCTGTTCGCCCTCGGTACTGATGGCCTGCCGGAAATACCCCTGTTGATAAAGCAAACCGACTGCCGTTACCGGTACGCCGAGATCACTGGCCGCTTTGAGATAATCACCCGCGAGGACGCCAAGGCCGCCGCTATACAGTGGAAGGGACTCGCAAAGACCGTACTCCATACAGAAATAGGCAATGCCTTCGCCCAGGTCACCCGGGCAATCGTCGGAATACCACGTACTGGCATTGACGAACTCGTGGTAGGCGGAAACCTGCTCTGCGTAGCGTTTCTGGAAATCCCGGTCACTGGCCAGTTCCTGCAGCCTGTCATCCGAAACGCTGTTCAGTACCAGCCACGCATTCCGCGTGGTTTCCCAGGTTTCTTCGTCGAGCGTGCGCCACAGTTCGTCACTGCCATGGTGCCATGTCCACCGGAGATCCAGAGCAAGCGTAAACAACTCACTCACGGATTCCGGCATAAACCGCGGCGTATAGGCTGCCAGGGGCACAGTCAGAGTCCGGTCAGGTCTGCGATGACATTAACGCGCGGTGTAACCGCCATCAATGACAAGCTCGCTGCCGGTCACAAACTTGGACTCGTCCGAGGCCAGGTAGACCACCCCCCAGGCAATATCATCGGGTTCTCCCATATGACCGACAGGATGCAGCGCGTCCGTGGCTTTTCTCGCTTCCTCGGGGTCAAGCCCTGTGGTTTTCAGGTGCGCTTCAACCAGTGGTGTCCAGATAAATCCGGGATGAATGGAGTTGGAGCGAATGTTTTCCGTGGCGTACAACAGAGCATCGGTTTTGGACATCAGCCGCACAGCGCCCTTGGAGGCGTGGTACGGAGGAATGTCCGGTGCGCTGATGAGCCCATAGATGGATGACAGGTTGATAATGCTACCGACACCGGCCTTTCTCATATGGGGAATGGCGTGTTTGATGCAGAAAAAAACGCCTTTGACGTTCACATTCTGTACAACATCCCACTCTTCCTCAGTGAGTTCGTGAGTGGGTTTATTGGGGCCAGCGATTCCCGCGTTGTTGACCATCACGGTGAGGCTGCCGAAAGCCTCGGCAACCTCGTCCAGAACCTGTTTGACCTCCGCTTCCTTGCTGACGTCGCAATGCCAGTAGCCTGCTTTGAACCCGCGATCCGTCAGTTGTTCGGCCAGGGCCTTGCCATCCTGATCATTGCAATCGAGAATAGCGATGGCCGCGCCTTCTTCTGCCATCCGGGTTGCAGCTGCTGCTCCGATGCCGACCGAGCCGCCGGTTATAACGGCAACCTTACCTTTTAATCTATCCATGGAAGTCTTCCCTGAAGTGTCAGTAGGCTTGCCGGCGAACAGGAAAATAGTTCATCGGCCTATGGTGTTTTGTCAGCCATTGAATGAGTGAGGAGATGGTAAAACTATCGTTATCGACCCCCTCGAAATCGACTCCCAAACCATTGGCAGACTTGCGAACAACATGGGCGGTGAGCCGGCGAAACTGCTTTTCCTGCTTGTGAGGAAAGCGAAATTCAAGTTCCAGGGTCTGGTTGAGCTGGACGTCTGTGTAGTCTGTGGCAATAAATAGGCCCCGCTTTGATGCATCCCGGATCTGGCCGGTTGCCACGGGCATTCCACGTTTATAAACCAGCAGGCCAAGCTTACCCTGTATGCGTTTGCTGAGTCTGTGTTCCATGTTCCCCCCCTATGACTCACAAAGAACGCCAATTGTTTAAACTACCTGTTATTTATAGCGGAGTATTGCTTACACCTTTTTGATGTTGATCAATAATCGAACAGCCATCACGGTAGACGTCCATGACGCTTTACTGTTTCAGCAATCCTGTTTGACAGATCGTTCCTGCAAAGATTCCAGTCCAGTTGCCATACCCAGTTGTTCACCACGGTTCCGGGGGTGTTGAATCTGGCCTCTGTGCCGAGCCCCATAAAGTCCTGCAGCGGCACAATAGCCAGGGAGCACACCGACCGGAAGGCGGCATCGATGATTGGCCAGGGCATGCCGTCTCCTGTGGCACCCAGGTAATCGTTAACGTAGCGCCTGGTAGGCTCATCCAGGCTCTGGTACCAGCCAAGCGTGGTGTCATTGTCGTGGGTCCCTGTGTACACAAGATCCCGGGGATTGTGGTTATGCAACAGATGGGGGTTGTTGGGGCTTCCATCAAACCCGAACTGCATTACCGTCATACCGGGCAGCCGGAACCGTTTTCGCAACACTTCCACATCGTCGCTGATGACCCCAAGGTTCTCGGCAACCAGCGGTAAATCGGGAAACCGCGTAAAACAGGCTTCGAGAAAGTGGTCCCCCGGGCCGGCAACCCAACCACCGAATCGTGGTTCCGGTGTCTTTGCCGGGATTTCCCAGTAGGCCTGGAGGCCACGGAAGTGATCAATACGAATCAGGTCGAACAGGTGGCGCTGGCTTTCGAGCCTCTCCAACCACCACTGGTAGCCATCCCGGGCCATAGCCTGCCAGTCGTAAAGCGGGTTCCCCCAATGCTGGCCTTCCGGCGAAAAATAATCCGGCGGAACTCCGGCAATCACCGTTGGCTCGCCCCGTTCATCAAGCTTGAACAGGTGCCGGTTGGCCCAGACATCGGCACTGTCGTGGGCCACGAAAATGGGTATGTCGCCAAACAGCAAGGTGCCCTTCCCCCTCGCATAGTCCCGCAGAGCCTGCCACTGGTGATAGAACAGGAACTGCTCGAAACCGATCCTGTCCAGGCGGGGCTGGTGCTGCTCAATGAAGCTTCGCAAGGCTGTGGCATCGCGGTCTCGAAGGGGTGGCGGCCAATGAAGCCAGCCTGGTGACACCTGGACTTCGCGAATACCACAGAACAGACAGAATTCATCCAGCCAGTAACCGTTGATGTCACGAAAGTGTTGGTAACCGGCAAGATCCAGCCCGCTTAGCCCTTTACCTTCATTGCGGAAGAAGCGCCGGGCGGCCAGGGTCAGCAACTGATGGCGCGTATCGGCATCCGGTTGTGTCAGCTCCACCTCTGCAAGCAGCCCATCCTCAACAAGTTCTGACAGGTCAATCAGGTGTGGGTTGCCAGCGTGGGCGCTGAGGGACTGGTACGGCGAGAGGTCCGGATGTGTTGGCCCGATAGGGAGCGTCTGCCACACACTCAGCCCGCTGTCGGCAAGAAAATCGACGAAGGTACGTGCACTCGCTCCCAGAACACCCCAGGGTCCGGGTATGCATGTCGGATGCAGCAAGACTCCAGCGCGGCGCATACTGAACAGATCGCTGGCGCTGCTCGAAGTCATACTGCGGTATCCGCTTCATGCCCGGGCCGCATGGCGCCACCCCTGGCTGGCTCACCACTGCCCTGACTTAGCTGCTGGAACACAGACGGCGGTGCCGGATAACCGATCATTTCATAAAGATTCACCAGATGCCTGCGATACAGGTGCTCGAAATCGCTGACAATCTGGGCCGGATTGTAATCCCCGAACCACCAGAACCAGTCGGAGCCCTCACAGATGGCCAGTTGCTTTCTTGCGGATTCTTTCTGCTCCGCATTAAGGCTACCGTTGTCCATTGCCCGGTCGTAGTGGATTTTCGCTTCACACAGCAGGTCCCAGGCACGGTTTTTATCCGGGTCGCCAATCCATGTGGAAAAGGTGCCGTAAATCCAGCTTCCGGCGACCAGGTGGGGTAAAGGGATCGGGTCGGTGACCGGGTGTGCGACGAGATCGCTGTAGGTCGTTAGCTTCAGGGTTGGGTGTTTCGCGAGTACCCGGTAAAGTTCGTTTAGAAAGTGATACCCATTCTCAGGGTAGTATTCCCAGGCGTTCTCGCCATCCATAATGATGGAAATTACCTGGCAAGGCCCGTGTTTGGCATGCTTCGCGATGTTCTCCATATGGTGAACCAGATCGCCAACTGCATCTTCGGCATGCCAGTCTGCATAGGTGAAACCAATAAGATCAGACAGGCCGTCGTCCCGAAAGAAGACGTTAATGGCAGCATCACCAAAGGTGAACGGCTGATGAATGCCGTAATCCGGCAGGTCCGGGTTCTCTTCCCGCGCCCGGTGCAGGCTGTTGTGAATGACCGAATCTCCGCTGGCGGTCCACTGGAAACCTTCGCTATCCAGCAATGCCAGTGTGGCCTGGCTCAGTCCTCCTTCAGAAGCCCAGCAACCGGAAGGCCCGACGCCAAAGAAACGCTGGAAAACGGCTTTCGCCTGTTGCAGTTGCCAGCCCGCTCGGTCGCTTCCGCCAGGATAGTTGCTGTGCACGGGCAAGGTAATGTCCGGCATCGCTTCCCGGGCAGATTCCAGCTCCAGCAGCAACGGCAGCATGGCGTGTGTATAAGGGCTTACAGAGAGCTCTACCTGGCCCTTTCCGGCCAGATGCCGGTATCTTGGCCCGATACCGGACAACACCTCGTAAATTACATCCAGCAGGGCTCGGCGATCATCCATCGTGAACTGGTGGCCTTTCTCCTGAAGGCTCTGAATACAGAGGTTTTCACGGCGAATGGTTTCACCCATCCAGCCAAGGTGATACCAGACCAGCAGATCTGAGAGGAACCGGCTGGATATGTACCTCTGCAATTCCGGCTTTTTCCGATAGATATCAGCCAGTTCGGCAAGTCTTTTAAAGGCCGGATAGCGGCCGATGATTCGGTCCGAGTTGGCGCGGAGGCATTTTTCCACCAGGCCCAGGAAGGCCGGCGTGCCGGGTGCTGGCAGTTGATCCGTCACCAGGGCAGCCAGCAGTGGGTCACCGATCTCCCCGGCGCCATGGCGCCATCGTTCAATCTGGACCAGATAGATTTCGATCTGCTCCAGCAGAACCGGCGCAAAATTGACCACGGCCCTTGCCTCGGGCTCCTGTTCCAGGTGCGCTGCCATATCGCTGTAGTCCTTGATGGTGTGGAGGTACACCCAGGGAAACAGGAATTGTCCGTTGCGCAGATCTTGATAGGACGGCTGGTGCATGTGCCAGCAAAGCACGACGGGGGTTTTGTCAGAGGCCATGGGGATAATCCTGGCCGAGCATCTCGGGCGTGATCAGCACAATACCTTTTGGGGAAACATGAAACCGCTTTCGGTCTTCCGCCTCATCAAAGCCGATGCGCGAACCCTCCGGAATACGGCAACCGCGATCAATCAGGGCATTGCGTATGTAGCAGTGGCGGCCAATATCTACGTCCGGATAGATGACCGAATCTGATATATTGCTGTAAGAGTGAACTCTAACCTGTGAAAATAAAAGGGAATGTTTAACCACTGCACCTGAGACAATACAGCCGCCCGCAATCATGGAATCCACCGCCATCCCCCGACGGTTCTCGTCGTCAAATATAAACTTGGCCGGAGGCAACTGTTCCTGGTAGGTCCATATCGGCCAGTGAGAGTCGTAGAGATTCAGTTCAGGGCTGATACCTATCAGCTCCAAATTGGCTTGCCAGAGGGCATCGATGGTGCCGACGTCCCGCCAGTAAGCAGGCTTTTTCTGGACCGGATCCTGGAACGGAAAAGCCACTACCCGCAGGCGTTTGATGACGGAAGGGATGATATCCTTGCCGAAATCATGGGAGGTGCCCCCTTCCATCTGGTGATCACGCATCAGCTCATCGAACAGCACCTGGGTGCTGAACACATAGATTCCCATGGAAGCCAGCGCTTTATCGGGATGGCCGGGCATTGGCCTGGGTTGATCCGGTTTTTCAACAAACTCGGTAATCCTGAATTCCTCGTCCACCGACATCACGCCGAAAGCCGTGGCCTCTTCGAGCGGGACCTCAATGCAGCCAACGGTGATATCCGCGTCATTCTCGACATGAGCCGCCAACATGGTGCCATAGTCCATCTTGTAGATGTGGTCACCAGCGAGAATCAGAACATACTCCGGCATATGACTACGGATGATGTCGAGGTTCTGGAGGACTGCATCTGCAGTGCCCTCGTACCAGGAGGTTTCGATGCGCTGCTGGGCTGGTAACAGCTCGACAAATTCGTCCAGCTCACCCCGAAGAAATCCCCAGCCTCGCTGTATGTGCCGGATCAGGGAGTGGGATTTGTACTGGGTGATCACCCCTACCTGACCGATACCCGAATTGATGCAGTTGGAGAGTGGAAAATCAATGATCCGGAACTTGCCGCCAAAGGGCACCGCTGGTTTGGCGCGCCATTTGGTGAGGTCGTGAAGTCGGGAGCCTCGCCCTCCTGCAAGTACCAGTGCTAATGTCTGACGAGTAAGACGACTGACGAAACGCTTGGCGGTGTGCATAGCTGCTTCCCTGAAGAAACTCAGTCCCTGTGGGCGGTTGCTTAACCGAGGGTTTGCCACGTTTTTGACGCTTGTAACTATATTAGAACACTATCACGGAATTATGACGTAAACTTGTTCTGGGTCATTTTTCAAACAGGCCCGGTAACGTCCAATGAAAGCCAACCTGGTCAGGGAAAGCAAGGTCTATGGACAGCCCAACGCTCAGCGAATTCGACCTCCATCTTTTTTCCGAAGGGCGGCATTGGCACATCTATAACGTTCTGGGCGCTCATGTATGCAGAACCCGGAATACCGAAGGTGTCCGCTTTGCCGTTTGGGCGCCCCACGCCCGATCGGTGAGCGTGGTCGGCGATTTCAATCATTGGGATTCAGAAGCCCACCCGATGAGCCTGCACGACAGCACGGGCGTCTGGTCCTGTTTTATCCCGGGCATCGGTACTGGAACGCTCTACAAGTTCTCGATCACCACCGAGACAGGCAACCAGGTTTTGAAAACCGACCCCTACGGACAGGCTTTCGAAATGAGGCCTGCTACTGCAGCTGTAGTAACCGAACGCGGCCATTTTTCCTGGAGCGATGGTGACTGGCTTACCAGGCGTAGCCAATGGAACTGGCAGGATTCCCCCCTCTCAATATACGAGGTTCACGTTGCGTCCTGGCGTCATCACGGCTCCGGCCGATGGCTGACTTATCGTGAGCTTGCCGACCAGCTGATTCCCTATGTGCTGGAACTGGGCTTCACCCATATCGAATTGCTGCCGGTTACTGAACATCCGCTGGATGAATCCTGGGGCTACCAGACCACAGGCTACTACGCGCCCACGAGTCGCTTCGGCACACCGGATGACATGCGCTATCTGGTTGACCAGTGTCACCGGAACAACATTGGCGTGATTCTGGACTGGGTTCCCGGCCACTTCCCCACCGATGAACACGCCCTCGCCATGTTTGATGGCAGCGCATTGTACGAACATGAAGACCCACGCCAGGGCCGCCACCAGGACTGGGGCACGCTGATCTACAACTACGGGCGCCACGAGGTCCGGAACTTTCTGATCGGCAGCGCTCTGTTCTGGCTCGACGCTTTCCACATAGACGGCTTGCGAGTGGATGCCGTGGCTTCCATGCTTTATCTCAACTATTCCCGCAAGGAAGGTGAATGGTTGCCCAATGTTCATGGAGGTCATGAGAATCTTGAAGCCATCGATTTTCTGAGAGAGCTGAACCGCGCCTGCCAGAGCCGGTTTCCGGGCGCCCTGGTATGCGCCGAAGAGTCCACCTCCTGGCCGCGGGTTACCCGTCCAGCGGAGATTGGGGGCCTTGGTTTTAATCTGAAATGGAACATGGGCTGGATGCACGACACTCTGGATTACCTTCAACAGGACCCCGTGTACCGCCAGTATCATCATGACAAGCTGACCTTTGGCCTGCTTTACGCCTTCACAGAAAACTTCCTGCTCCCTCTGTCACACGATGAGGTTGTGCATGGCAAGGGCAGCCTGATCAATAAAATGACCGGGGACGAGTGGCAGCAGCGCGCCTCTTTACGCGTGCTGTTTACCTATATGTACGGATACCCCGGGGCCAAGCTGGTGTTCATGGGCGGTGAATTTGGCCAACGCAGGGAATGGAGCGAAGCCAGGGAGCTTGACTGGTCGTTACTGGCCTACCCGGAGCATCAGGGCATCAAGCGTCTGGTGCAGGACCTGAATAGCCTATACCGGCAGGAGGTATCATTACACGGTGCCAGCTTCCGGCCTGAGGGATTTGAATGGATTGACTGCCATGACTCACCCCAGTCTGTGGTCAGCTTTCTGCGCACGGCACAAGGCGAAACGTCGGTAATGGTCGTCAATTTCACGCCGATGCCACGGCACCATTACCGGATCGGGCTGCCTCAGGGGGGCACCTGGCGGGAGATTTTCAATTCAGATTCCGAGTATTACGGGGGTAGCAACCTGGGCAACCCCTACCCGATGCCGGCCGACGAAAAGCCCTGGATGAACCGGAACTGGTCGCTGGAACTCACCCTGCCACCGCTGGGGGCGATTATTCTGAGGCCAGCGTTATGATTCGTGTTCTGTTTGCCACCAGTGAAGTCTACCCACTGGTGAAAACCGGCGGTCTCGCGGATGTGTCTGCCAGCCTGCCAGAGGCTCTGTGCAGGCTGGACTATGATGTCCATATTCTCCTGCCTGGCTATCCTGCGGCGGTCAAGGCTGCGAGAGAGGCAGGTTCCCGCAGGAAAACCCGCTTCCGGATAGGACAATATGAGGTCAGCCTGTGGCAGACCCGGCTTCCGGGAACGGCGGTCACGCTCTGGCTGGTAGACTGCCCGCCCCTGTTCGAGCGCCCCGGCAATCCCTATCAGAATGATAAGGGCCAGGACTGGTGGGATAACGCCCATCGGTTTGAGCTGTTCGGCAGAGTCGGTGCCATGATGGCTGTAGGCGAAGCCGGGCTGAACTGGCGCCCGGATCTGGTGCACTGCAACGACTGGCAGACCGGGCTCCTCCCGGTCTTTCTCGAGCACTACCCCCATCGGCCTGGCACGGTCTTCACCATTCACAACCTTGCTTACCAGGGCCTTTTCTCCCATGAAACCTTTCGGGCCCTGGGGTTGCCGGATTCACTCTGGCGGTTGGAGCAGTTGGAGTTTTACGGCCAGTTGTCTTTTATTAAAGGCGGACTTGTTTTCAGTGATCGCATTACCACTGTCAGCCCCGAATATGCGAGAGAAATTCAGACACCGGAATTTGGTCATGGTCTTGATGGCGTCCTCCGGCACCGGGCAAACCGTTTGACTGGCATTCTCAATGGGATTGATGCCCGTGTCTGGAACCCGGAGCAAGACCCTGAGCTGGCTTTCCACTACGGCCGCGATCACCTTAAAAACAAAACCCAGTGTCAGGCTCAGTTGCAGCAGGAACTCGGCCTCGAGGTCAACGGTGGTCCGCTGCTGGGATTTATCGGCCGCCTGGTGGAACAGAAGGGGGTGGATTGGCTGATAGCCGTGATGCCCGGGTTACTGGATCGCGGTTGCCAGTTTGTACTGCTCGGTTCTGGTGAGGCGCGGTATGAAGAGCCACTGAAAAAGCTGGCGCGGCAATGGCCCGGCCGGATGTCCCTGACACTGGGTTACGATGAGGGGCTGTCCCATCGTATCACTGCCGGATGCGATATTTTCCTGATGCCTTCGCGGTTCGAGCCTTGCGGGTTGAACCAGATGTACAGCCTCCGCTATGGCACCATTCCGGTTGTACACGCGGTTGGTGGGCTGTCCGATACCGTGAACGACCCTGATGAGGCCGGCATTGGGAAGGCTAACGGTTTCCGGTTTATCAGGGGGGATGAGCAGACACTGCTGGCAACGATAGATCGGGCACTGGCGTATTTCCGGGTTCGGAAATCGTGGCGCCGGCTTCAGGAAAACGGCATGGCAGAGGACTATTCGTGGAAGCAACGGGCTCGAAGTTACGGCAACCTCTATCAGAGCATTCTCAAAGAGCGTGACATCTAACGGCTGGACCAGTGCGAGCATGCGCCCGCCAGGAGGCAATCAATATGCATAAAGCAACGGAATTCCGACTTGAGGCCCATCCACTGATTCCGGAGGCCCTTGAGCGTCTTGAGGAGCTTGCAAACGATCTTTTCTACAGCTGGGACCACGGGGTTCGGAGTCTCTTCGCCCGCATCGACCTGCGGCTATGGCAAAAGGTTGAACATAACCCGAAGCTTTTTCTCAGGCGCGTTGCCCAGGACAGGCTTGATGAAGCGGCAGAGGAGCGGGCTTTTCTGGCCGAATACCGACGGGTGTTGAGCACCTACGATGCCTATCTGGAAGCGGGGCCAGGGCCGGAAGTAACTGAAAAGCTGGACCCGGAAACCGCCCTGGTGGCCTATTTCTGTGCCGAGTTCGGCTTTCACGAAAGTTTTCCCATCTATTCCGGCGGCCTTGGCATTCTGGCAGGGGATCATTGTAAGGCCGCAAGTGACCTGGCCCTGCCCTTCGTAGCCATCGGATTGCTGTATCAGCAGGGTTACTTCATTCAGAGCATCGACGCACAAGGGCAGCAAATCGCGCGATATCGCTCCCATTCAAGTGACGAGCTCCCTATCACGCCCGTGGAGAAAGACGGTGAAGTGCTGAAGGTGTCTGTGCCCTTCCCCGACCGGGATGTTGTCGCCCGGGTATGGGAGGCCCGTGTGGGCCATATCCGTTTGTACCTGCTTGACAGTAATACTGAGGAAAACAGCCCTGAAGACCGGGAATTGACGCTGCAGTTGTATGGCGGAGACGAGTCCACACGCATAAGCCAGGAAATGCTCCTCGGCATTGGAGGAACCCGGGTGCTGGAAGCTTTGAGGCTCTACCCGACAGCCTGGCACATCAACGAAGGCCATGCCGCATTCCAGATTATAGAACGTTGCCGGCAGGCCATGGCCGCGGGTTTGAGCTTCGAAGCCGCCCTTGAGGCGGTTGCCGGTGCAACCCTGTTTACAACCCACACACCGGTGGCGGCTGGCCACGATATCTTTTCCAGGGGCCTGGTCCAGGAAGCCCTGGGGCGCTATCTGGAGGAATCGGGCCTGGATTTCGAGAAAGTGTTCGCACTGGGTTCCAAAGACAATGGCGACACCTTCAACATGACAAGCCTTGGCCTGCGTGGTTCCCGCTTCCACAACGGCGTCAGCAGGATTCACGGAGGTGTGGCCTCTCGCATGGAGGGGGATATCTGGCCCCAGGTGCCGGCGGACGAGAATCCTCTTGGTTACATCACCAACGGGGTCCATGTGCCTACCTTTCTGGCGCCGGAATGGTCGAGCCTGTTTGATATCCAGGCCCCTACCTGGAAGAGCGAGCTCAGAAACCCGGTTTTCTGGGAGTTCATTGACCAGATTCCCGACTATCATTACTGGAGCGTTCACAAAGCACTCAAACAGCAGATGGGCGAATACGTCGTTCGCCAACTCAAACGCCAGCACAAGCGAAACGGTACCGGGCATTCCGTGACGGAGCGCATGACCCGCGAACTGATCTCCACGGACAAGGATACTCTGGTGATTGGTTTCGCACGGCGGTTCGCCACCTACAAGCGCGCTACCCTGATCTTTTCCGACCTTGACCGGCTGGAACAGATCATCACCAATGCGGATCGACCTGTGGTGCTGGTTTTCGCCGGCAAGGCACACCCGCAGGACAAACCTGGCCAGCAGCTGATCAAAGTCATCCATGAACTTTCCATGCATCCTTCTCTGATGGGGCATCTCATACTTCTGGAGGATTACGACCAGGCCATGGCCCGGCGGCTGCTCAGCGGCGTGGATGTCTGGCTGAACACGCCGGAGTACCCCAAAGAAGCCAGTGGTACTTCCGGAGAAAAAGCCGCCCTGAATGGCGCCCTGAACCTTAGCGTGCTCGATGGCTGGTGGGGTGAGGGTTACAATGGCAGGAATGGCTGGGCCATACCGCCCAGGGATACCGAGATGGATGCCGAATTCCGTAATCAGGAAGAGGCCCGCGACCTCCTGGATCTGCTGGAGTTCGAAGTGGTTCCGCTTTACTACGAGCGCGCCTCCCAGGGCTACTCCAAAGGCTGGGTAAAACGCTCCAAGGCGTCCATGAAAACGATTACGCCGCAGTTCAACAGCCAGCGCATGGTGATGGATTACGTTACCAATTACTACCAGACTGCCTCCAGCCAGGGCGCCCGGTTAACGGCGGATGGCGGCGAGATGGCCACCGCGCTTGCCGACTGGAAAGCGAGGATCAGGGAAGCCTGGCCGGGGGTAGAAATAAACGTTGTGGGGTGTGTGGGTAGCCGCTGTCCTCACGACGGTGCGGTGGAGCTGCGAGTGGAGGCATTGCTCAACGGCCTGAGTGCTGACGACGTACGCGTAGAGTGTCTGGTAAGCCCGGAATGTACAGGAACCCACAAGAACCCCGGCCCTCCGAGTTTCTTTCTTGAGAAGGAAAGCGAGGCCGACGGCAAAACCGTGTTTTCCACGCAGGTTCAGCCGTCATACCCCGGGCTTCAGACCCTCAGGCTCAGAATGTACCCTTACCATGATGCACTGACGCATCCCCTGGAGATGGGCGCCATGCTCTGGGTCTGAGTCCGGCCATAGCAAGGCTTTACAGAATGTGCTTGCGGATGAAGCTGCCGATGTCCTGTACTTCTTCGAGGCACACGCTGTGTTCCATAGGGAAAGTCTGGTACGAGGGCTCGAAGCCCAGTTCTTTCAGCTTCTCCACACTCAGTCGACCGAGAGATTCCGGCACCATCGGATCGTGGGTACCGTGGTAGATACGGATGGGGATACCGCGGTTGGCGTCGGATACCTCAACGGTTTTTGCCGTAGCAAAGTAGGTAGACAGCGCCAGGATACCACCCAGACGTTTGGGATAGCTCAGCCCAAGTTCGTAAGCAACGGCGCCACCCTGTGAGAATCCCGCTATCACAATGTTCTCGCTTTTTACGCCGCGTTCGATTTCGCGGTCCACCAGCCTGGCGACGGCATCGGCTGAAGCCACCAGCTGGTCGGTATCCACTACCCGGTCAATGTCCA
The DNA here is from genome assembly GCF_008795955.1 of Marinobacter denitrificans. Taxonomy (GTDB): domain Bacteria; phylum Pseudomonadota; class Gammaproteobacteria; order Pseudomonadales; family Oleiphilaceae; genus Marinobacter; species Marinobacter denitrificans. The sequence continues at coordinate 645,193 of NZ_VMHN01000002.1, read as the reverse complement.
TTGCCTTGATGTCGTACCAGGCCGGCATGATCATGCCGCCATTAATGGTCACCGGCATGTTGGGCGCATGGGGAAAGATGAAACGCACCGCCGCATCTTCAGGCAGCCCCAGTTCTGGCACTACCGGCTCGAAATCGTGGCCACTGGCACCGAGGCCATGAAGCCAGATAACCGCTGCGGTCGGATTTGCTCTGGTTTCCAGTTCAATATATTCGAGTTCTTGCACAAAGTACCTCGGGTATCAGGAATGTTCTGTGGGTGAATGCGGTTTGCCATTGTGGGCCTCAAGCGCGGTCACCACAGGATTGGCGTACATATCCAGCAGGTAGGGTCGAATCGCCGGGTCACACGCATCCAGTCTTCGTTCCATTTCCGCTTCGGCCGCCTCGATCTCTGCCGCGGACCAGGCCTCTGCTGTAACCACTGCGTCGCTTACCGTGTCCCGCGTGGCATGGGAATCCGGGTGAATACCCCTTTGCTGATAAGCCACCAGGTTCGATGTGTGCAAGTGGTAGTTGGCGTGCATCTCGCGATCTATTCGAGCTGCAAGATCTTTCGGGTTATCTTCCGCATCGGCAATCGGCACCCCGAAATGCACGTGTACGTGGCCCTTGAAGCCGGTCAGACCTCTCATGATCTGCTCGGTATCCTCCCCCTCCTTCTTGATATATTCACCGGTGCGCGCACGGGTTTCCAGCTCACGGGCCTTGTCCACGTCACACGGGTCGTACTCATAGGCAATGGAAACGGGAACAATATGCAGCCGGTTCATGGCCTCCCCGAACGCCAGCCCACTCTTTTTCCTGCTCATGTAGAACATCTTGATAATTGCAGGGTCCGTAAAATCCAGACCGTCCTTGGCGCGGCCTTCCCGTTGTGCAATCCAGATGCTTTCGTTGTTATCAATGCTGTGATTAATAAATGAGGAAAGCATGATGTAGGCGTCCCGCATTTCCCGCGGGCTGGTCATGTTTCGGCGTACGACAAAGCTTTTATTGAGCCTCATCATTTCCGCGAAAACACGGTTAGCCAACAGGTTATCGCCTATGGCGATACGGGTGGTCTTGAAACCGTTGGCGAATAACAGGTAATTCACCACCATCGGGTCGAATACGATGTCCCGGTGGTTGGATATAAACAGATGAGCGCTGTGTTTGTTGAGATTCTCCAGTCCGCTATGGGTAACACGGGTCGTTGTGTGGTCCACCAGTTCCCCGACATACCCGGACAACCGGGCCTGGAGGTCGTCAATGCGGGTAATTCCGGCAAAGTGACTGATGAGCCAGCGCTTCACCCAAACCCTGAGCATGCCAGGTGCCCACTTCGACAGCGTCGGCGACTTGAAGCGGCCAATCATATCCAGAAATTCCGGGTCCCGGACCAGATTGTGGATGGCTGTTCCGGTTTCCTCGTCCGAATACGGACGGATGGCGTCAAATTCCTGCATGGAAGTCCTGTTTGTTGAGTGCAGAAAAAAGCCGCATTGTAGCCGTTTAAAGGTTTGTTTGTCTTCGCCGATTCCGTGACGTGATTCTGGTATCATTGCACGCCAGCCAGAACATCAGGTTTTTACAGTTCACCAATACCACCGGCCAAGTCATGGATTTTGCACAGCTAAGCACAGAGCGCCCCAGTGTTTCGGACCAGGACCCGGAAGAAGTCCTGCATCGCATATTCGGATACGAGACCTTCAGGCCTCTACAGGGGGACATTATCCGTGAGGTGGTCAATGGCGGCGATGCCCTGGTATTGATGCCCACCGGCGGCGGTAAGTCACTTTGTTACCAGGTGCCGGCTCTGGTGCGAACGGGAACGGCCATCGTGATTTCCCCTCTCATCGCCCTGATGCAGGATCAGGTGGCTGCCCTCAAAGAGCTGGGGGTCCGGGCGGCATTCCTGAACTCTACCATGGACTTCGAGCAGGCCAGGGACACCGAGAACGCTCTGATGACCGGAGAACTCGACCTGCTGTACTGCGCACCGGAAAGGCTGATCCAGCCCCGCACACTAGACTTGCTGCACCACGCGTCGATTTCCCTGTTTGCCATCGACGAGGCTCACTGTGTATCGCAGTGGGGACACGATTTCCGCTCTGACTATCTTGAACTGAGCCGGCTTGCGCACGAATTTCCCGGCATACCCCGTATTGCACTGACGGCCACCGCCGATGAGCGCACCCGCAAGGAAATCGCCGAACGACTGTCGCTGACTGAAGCCCGTCACTTTATCAGTGGGTTTGATCGCCCGAACATTCAGTATCGTATTGCCCCAAAAACTAACGCTAACAAGCAATTACTGGATTTTATTAAAGCAGAACATGACGGCGATTGTGGCATCGTTTACTGCCTGTCCCGGAACAAGGTAGACGCCACGGCGAAGATGCTCAGTGACAAAGGCTATACGGCTCTGCCCTACCACGCCGGCCTCAACTCCGGAGACCGGGCCCGACACCAGGAACGCTTTCTGCGCGAAGACGGGGTTATCATCGTGGCCACCATTGCCTTCGGTATGGGAATCGACAAACCAGACGTGCGATTTGTTGCCCATCTGGACCTTCCGAAAAGCCTGGAGGCTTACTATCAGGAAACCGGTCGCGCAGGCCGGGACGGCAAGCCGTCAACCGCCTGGATGGTCTACGGTCTGCAGGATGTGATCAAGCTGCGCCAAATGCTTGAGGGGTCGATGGGCAACGACCATTTCAAGCGCGTCGAACGCCAGAAGCTGGATGCCATGCTGGGGCTGTGCGAAGTGACCAGTTGCCGCCGCCAGGTACTTTTGCGGTATTTTGGCGATACCCTTGAGCAACCCTGCGGCAACTGTGATACCTGCCTCAACCCGCCGGAAACATGGGATGGCAAGCTTGCTGTCCAGAAAGCCCTGTCCTGCGTTTTCCGGACCGGTCAGCGGTTTGGCGTTACCTATCTGATAGACGTTCTGCGAGGCTCTGAGAACGAACGCATTCTCCAGTTCGGGCACCAGGCTGTGTCCACCTACGGCATCGGCACCGAATTGTCGGCCAATGACTGGAAGTCCGTGTTCCGGCAATTGGTGGCCAACGGCTACCTGAGGGCAGATCCGGAAGGCTACGGGGCGCTCCAGCTCACGGAGGAATGCCGGCCGTTGCTCAAGGGCGAAGTGCCTATTCAATTGCGCAAGGACCCGGTCATCAAGTCACCCGGAGGGCGCAGTTCCTCCGGCACTTCGGGGCGTCGCAAGATTGCCGATCAGATTACCGACAAGGCAGGATGGGAAGCATTGCGGGCCTGTCGCAAGGCGCTGGCAGAAGAAAAAGGCGTACCGCCCTATGTGATATTCCACGATGCCACTCTGTTCGAGATTCTGGAAAAACGCCCGAACAGCCTGGCGGAAATGGCCGAGATCAACGGCGTGGGTGCGGCAAAGCTGGAGAAATACGGAGAAACTTTCCTGGCCGCCCTGAGGGAGCTGGACGGCCTTTGATTCACTGCCTTACGGTGTCTTGAACCCTTTCTTGCGAACCCGGTACTGGGCAATAGACGTGGCTACGTGATTGCCGTCCTGGTCATACAGAGTGCCTTCCAGGGCAAACGCTGCCCGGCCGGTCTGGTCTGCTTCCGCCTTGATGGCTTTAACGGTCGCTTTATCCAGCGAAAATTCCACAAACACATCCGAATTGGCTGGCTGCAGGAATTGCAGGGTCATCTCTTTCAGAATCGGAGTATAAGCCGGGCCCAGGTCAAACAGGGTAAGCACACCACCGGGAATTTCAGCCACGAGGAAATACGCGCCCGCATAAAGGCTGCCAAAGTGATTCTTGTTACCCTTGAGGCGAATCTTCGCTTTCACGAAACCCGGTCTTACCTCTTCCACGCTGAAACCGTTTCGCGGTGCAAACGGAATTGACAACCCGATAATCCGGTTAACAGCTGCATAACCACTGGTCTTTCTCAGCCAGGCCAGTGGCCGGGTGATTCTCGCTTCGGGATCTGAGGAAGACACCCATTGCCCGGTTGCACCAATCAGGTTATCGATTAACGTCATGACTTTGCTCTCCTGAACGCATTATTTCCGGCAGGCCGGACTGACAGGCGTAGATATTTACAGGGCCGCCGGAACCATCGCAACTTTTTTTCTCGATTTCAGTTACCAATTCCTGTTGTGCCCGCAAAATTCACCTAAACTGCTCTGATGTCGCCGATTACGGCGGCCGGGAGAGAGTACGTGGATGCAGGAGATAGAGCTCCATGAAATCGGAGTGTAGGGGCTGGATGCTGGTGTGCCTGATAGTACTGTGCTCGGGCGCTGGTGCCGTATTGTCTTCAGAACGCCTTGCCGCCGGCCCGTCAAACGTCTCCCCTGAGAATGAGTACCGCCTGTGGTACCGGAACTACGACAGCCCGCCGATTCGCGCCCTGGTCGCACTTGCGTTCCAGAAAACCCCTGAATACGGCTCTTTTAACATTACCCGCAGCCCCGAAATGCCACAGGGGCGGGTTGTCCGTGAGCTGGAGCAGCAGGGGTCCACACTCGTTGATATTGCCAATGTGGCAACGTCGAATGACCGGGAGGACAACCTTCGCGCCATCCCCCTGCCGATTGATGGAGGGTTACTGGGGTTCAGGGTCTGTGTGGTAATGCAGGAATCGCTGCCGATGTTCGAAGGCATCAACAGTATTTCGGACTTGCAAGCCACCGGGATACGCATTGGCCAGGGTGCCCACTGGCCGGACACCGCCATTCTCGAGGCCAATGGGGTAACGGTGGTTACCCATTCGCGCTACGAAATTCTTTTCCGGATGCTGGAAAACCACCGCTTCGAGTGTTTCGCCCGGGGCGTCAGCGAAGTTCTTTTTGACCTGGAGCTGCAGAACAACATCGACCTTGTCATTGAGCCTGATCTCCTGATTGCATACCCCATGCCCTCCTACTTTTTTGTCAGCCGGCGTGACCATGAGACCGCCCAACGTTTGCAACTGGGTATGGAACGGGCAATCCATGACGGCAGTTTTGGCAGGTACCTGAATCATTTTTACGGCAGAGCGATGAAAGAACTGGCCCTGGAAAAACGAAAGGTCCTAGTCCTCAACAACCCCTACCTGACCGAGGAGTCCTGGGCCATCGGCCGCCACACGCTCAGCGATCTGCGGCGGCGGATCAATATCCTGTCGCCTTCGGACGAGACCGGATCAGACTTTGAACCTTGAAACGTTCTGACGCAGCGTTGTTCCGATCGACTCGATCTGCCCGCTGTACACGTCGTTCTCACTGGCTGCCTTCGCAGCCTCCTGGCCCTCATCCGCAATGCGGGTGATGGAGGAGTTCAGCTCTTCGGTGACCGAGGTCTGTTCCTCAGAGGCCGTAGCAATCTGCGAGGTCATCTGACTGATTGATGTGATCGCCTCTGCAATCCGGTTGAGTGCCTCCATGGCGTCCTGGGCTTTTTCCATGCTGACGTTGGAAACAGCAGTGGATGCTTTCATCACGTCAACCGCGTTGCTGGCACCACTCTGCAGGCGTTCAATCATGTTGTTGATTTCTTCGGTGCTGTCCTGGGTGCGGCGCGCCAGGTTGCGTACCTCGTCTGCTACTACGGCAAATCCACGGCCTGCATCCCCTGCCCTTGCTGCCTCGATTGCGGCATTCAGAGCCAGAAGATTCGTTTGTTCGGCAATCCCCTGAATCACCTCGAGTACCGAGGTAATGTCGGTGACGTCTTTGCCAAGTTTATCGATCACTTCAGCGGCCGCATTAATCTCCTTGGACAATTTCTGCACAGCATCCCTGGACGCGGCGACGGTTTCCAGCGAATTGCGGCTGTCTGAGTCGGCAGTATTGGCAGCATCCGCAGTCTGCTGGGCGCTTTGGGCAATCTCGCCGGCCGCCGCAGACATTTCGTTGATCGCAGTGGCCACCATATCAACTTCTGCCTGCTGCTTTTCAACACTGTTACGGCTGGTGCTGGCGGTCTCCCGCAGCGACGCTACGTTATCCCCCAGCTCTGCTGCGCCCTGCTGAACATCCCTGACAACATTCTGGATATTGCCGACAAAACTGTTGAATTCCCGTGCCAGTGTTCCGAATTCATCGTTGGCACTGTCATCCAGGCGCTTGGTCAGATCGGCTTCGCCACTGGCGATCGATGACATGGCACGATTCAGATTCCTGACCGGGGTCATCAGTACACGTATACCGAAGTGCAGCACAACCAGCGACACCAGCAAGCCGATAACGGCAATGACCAGCCCTGTCACCCGTGCCGCCTGTACCGGGGCATTGATCTTGTCGTCGTTGATAAAGGTGCCGAGATACCAGTCAACACCACGGGCACCAGAAATAGGGTGGAAACTGGCCGTCCAGCTGAGGTCATCTGACTCGTAGCGGTGGGTCTCGCCGCCAAGCTGCGGAGCTTCACCAAGCAGCTTGCTGATTTTCTTCCCTACCAGCGCCTGGTCCGGGTGGAAAAGCACGGTGCCGTCATCACTTATCAGTGCGGCATACCCGGTATCAGCAAGTGTAATGGCGGAAAGTGCCTGCTCTATGGTTTTAAGGGCAATGTCGCCGCCGATGACGCCCTCAAAGTCTCCGCGCTTTACCGGGGCCAAGGTGGAAATAATGATGCCACCGGTACTGACATCCGGGTAGGGTTCGGTAAACGAAGCGGTCCCGGTCTGTTTTGCCTGCTTGAACCAGGGACGGGTGCGCGGATCAAAATCAGCCGGAAGGTCGGCTTCCGAGGCGGCATCTTTCATCAGCATGTAGCCATCGTCACGCCCGACATACACATCAATAAAACCGCCTCCGGTTGTGGCTGCTGCCAGAATCACCCGGGCCTCTTCATCAGTCGTGACGGACTCAAGGGCTTTCGCGGTCGCCTCTGTCATCGTCAGCCGTGTATTGAGCCAATCCGCGATGCTGGACGTACTTTGTGCTACTGCGTCGTCAATCAGCGCATCCACATAGGTATCTGTGGTGCTCTGCAGCCTCAGGTTGCCGCTTATGGTAAATGCCCCCATAACCAGCACAAGCAGAATACCAAAGGCGATGAGCAACTTCTGGCCGAAACTCAGATTCATTTTCCGGATCCTTTCTGATTCATTTAACACACGGGGCGCAAGTCTGGCACGTCTGCGATCTGTGTTCTGTATAGGTTTGTTTTCGGCTTATGCGGCGAAGTCTTTAGCGTGATCTGATAAAATAGGGACTTTATGTAACGCATTCAGTCTGCGTCTTTTTTCTTCATCCAACCGGAGCCGCCGTCTATGGCCCACGAAGAACTGCATCTCAACCTTCGTAACCTCACTATTGATGACTACCCCCAGCTCCAGCAGCTGATGGACAGGGTTTACGACGATATCGGCGGTGCCTGGCCGGAAGAAACCATCAAGGCACTGGTTGAGCAGTTTCCGGATGGTCAGATATGCATCGAAGAATCCGGTGATCTGATCGCCATAGCCCTGACGGTCTGCGTCAAGTATGAGCGCTTCAGCAATCCCCACACCTACGATGATCTCATCCTGCGCAACGAGAAAATCTGGCATAACGCCAAGGGGGACTCGCTGTACGGGCTGGATGTGTTTATTCACCCTGATTATCGCGGTTACCGCCTCGGGCGCCGGCTTTATGAAGCCCGCAAGGAGCTGTGCCGCTCGATGAACCTGCGGGCTATTCTGGCGGGTGGCCGAATTCCGGGATACCACAAGTATTCCGACCAGTATTCCCCCGAAGAATACATTCAGCGGGTGGATCGCAAGGACATTTACGATCCGATCCTCAGTTTCCAGTTGTCCAACGACTTCCAGGTTACCCGCCTGATGCACAAATACCTGCCGGAAGACGAGAAGTCTCTCGGCTATGCCACCTTGCTGGAGTGGCGGAACATCCTTTACACCCCACCCTCGCCGGTGCTGAGTGTGAAGAAGACCCAGGTGCGCCTGGGTGCCGTGCAATGGCAAATGCGTGAATTCACGTCCGTGGACGAAGTGCTGGAGCAAGTCGAATATTTCGTGGATGCGCTGTCAGACTACAAAAGCGATTTTGCACTGTTTCCGGAGTTCTTCAACGCGCCGCTGATGGGACTGACCGACCAGATGGACCAGACTCGCGCCATCCGCTTCCTGGCCGGTTTTACCGAACAATTCCGCAATCAGATGTCGGAAATGGCCGTTAGCTACAACATCAACATCATTACCGGCTCCATGCCGCTGCTGGAAAACGACCGGGTTTACAATGTCTCCTACCTCTGCCACCGGGACGGGCGCGTGGATGAGCAACGCAAAATCCACATCACGCCCCATGAACGGCGAGACTGGGTAATCGAGGGCGGTGAAAAATTCCAGGTGTTCGAGACCGACGCCGGCCGGGTTGCCATCATGATCTGCTACGACATTGAGTTTCCGGAACTCGGGCGCCTGGCAGCCAGTGACGAAGTGGACATAATTATGGTGCCTTTCTGGACCGACACCAAAAACGGCTATCTGCGGGTTCGCCATTGCGCCCAGGCCCGCGCTATCGAAAACGAGTGTTACGTGGTGATAACTGGTAGCGTTGGTAACCTCCCAAAGGTGGAGAACCTGGACGTTCAGTATGCCCAGTCCTCGGTGTTCTCGCCGTCAGACTTTGCCTTCCCCCATGACGCTGTCATGGCGGAAACCACTCCGAACACGGAGATGATCATGTTCTCGGACATGGATCTTGAAAAACTCAAGCTGGTGCGTAACGAAGGGTCTGTTACCAACCTTAAGGACCGGCGCACGGATATCTATGCGCTCAATACGATACAAAAGGGCCAAAATAATACAGACAGTTGAAGAACTGTCTGAGAGCCCTATCGTATGACACTGAGTACGTTGCCAAACAGTCCGGTAGTGGCTATTGTTTAACCAAGCACCGTCAAACCGCTTTACCGGACCAAACCAGAGATCATTTGTAAATGAACGAAGCACTACCGGATCTTGTTGCACAGTTTCACGTCAAGCGTGGCCTGTTCCGCCGTGAACGGGTGGAGGCAGCCCTGTTTGAGCTGGACAACTATGGCTGTGTGATGAAAACCGACAAAGTGTTTAACCCGGGTGATACGGTTGTTCTGGACCTGATCATGGAAATGCCGTTTGATAACATCCGCGCCGATGGCATCTCCGGGCTCGTTACCGAACGTAGAAAGCACTGCAGCAACTTCTTCTACTCTATTGATTTCGTGGAAATTAATGACAATACATCCCCTGCCCTGGCAGACAAGCTCAAGCGCATACGGGATGTGGTAAGGAAGAAGCAGTTGCTGAAGTCCAGGCGTTCATCCGGGCCTTCCTCCGGCCTCCGGCAAATGGCCTGAAATCACACGCTCTTACCTAACAAACCGCACTGTAAGGAGACAATCCTCATGGCCAAGAAAGCCAAGAAGCAGAATGTTGATAAAGTTGTCAAAAAAGTGAACAAGGAATTTGAAAAGACGTCGGCGCAGATCGAAAAGTTGATCAACGACGCTCTCAAACAGTTTGACGGCCTCCAGAACCAGATTCAGGAGCCAGTACGCAAGCTGCTGAAAGAGCTGGATGAGCTTCGTGACCGGGAAATGAAGCGCTTCAGCGACGAGTACGAGCGCCGTCTGGGAGAGTTCCACGAACTTCAGAACAACATTCTGGACCGCCTTGGCATCGCCAGCAAGGAAGCCAAAGGGGAAGCGAAGAAAGCTGCAGATAAAGCCGCACAGAAAGCGCCCTCTTCGAAAGCAAAAGCTGCCCCGAAAAAAACCGCGTCCACCAAGACGACCACCAAAAAGTCCACTGCCAAGAAGCCGGCGACAGCGAAAAAGGCAGCCAAGCCTACGGCAGCTACAACTGCCAAAAGCCCGGCCTCTGCCACAAAACCTGCACCTAAAAAGGCGGCAGCCACGGCAAAGAAACCAGCTGCGCCAAAACGCACTCCAAAGCCGAAAGATAAGAGCGATCTGACACAGGTTAAAGGCATCGGCCCGGCAACTGCCCGCAAAATGAAGGAAGCAGGCATCACCTCGGTTGACCAGATTGCCAACCCCTCTGCAGAGGACCAGCAGAAACTGCAGGCGTTTTCAAATGTGAAGGGCTTCAGCACCTTCAGTGACGAGGCCAAGAAAGTCATTTGATGCAACAATCCGAACAGCCTGTATTACGGGACATCGTCCTGGTTGGCGGTGGGCACAGCCACGTCGGGGTTCTTAAGCGTTTTGCAATGAACCCCGTTCCCGGTGTCCGCCTTACCCTCATCTGCAGAGACACCCACACGCCCTACTCCGGTATGTTGCCTGGCTACGTGGCCGGGCATTATGCCTATGATGATGTCCATATCGACCTGAGCAAACTGGCGGAATTCGCTGGTGCCCGCTTCTACAGGGACGAAGCCATCGGCATTGACCGAAACCGCAAACGGGTCCATTGCCGGGCTCGGCCGGATGTACCTTACGACATTCTTTCGGTAAATATTGGCTCCTCGCCCCGCGTTCTCGACGTGGATGGCGCGCATGAGCATGCTGTACCGGTCAAACCTATTAATGGTTTCAACAGTCGCTGGCTGTCGTTGCTCTCGCGACTGGAAAACCATGAAGGGCCGATGTCGGTAGCCGTTGTTGGCGCCGGCGCGGGCGGTGTGGAACTGACCCTTGCGATGCAGTTCCGGCTCCGCAATGAACTCAAAATACGTGGCCATGACCCGGACCAGTTGCACTTCCACCTGTTTGATGCGGAAAGCCAGATACTGCCTACCCATAACGAAAAGGTGCGCGCGGTATTTGCCGACAAACTGGCAAGCCGCGGGGTGAAAGTTCACCTGGGGGCAGCGGTCTCGAAGGTCGAGGCAGGCCATCTGACCACTGAATCCGGTCAAACACACACCGTGGATGAGGTGCTGTGGGTAACCCGGGCCGGCGGCCCACAATGGCTGGATGAGACCGGGCTGGCTCTGGATGACGGCGGCTTTATCCGGGTAAAGGATACCCTGCAGACGGAAACCGACGACGACATTTTCGCCGTTGGCGATATCGCCAATGTAGTTAACCACCCCCGCGAGAAAGCCGGGGTGTTCGCCGTGCGGCAGGGCCGCCCTCTTGCAGATAACCTCAGGCGACACGCACTGGGTAAGACTGTCAAACCCTTCAGCCCCCAGAAAAAATGGCTGGCGCTGATCAGCACCGGCGACAAATTTGCCGTGGCGTCTCGCGGGGGCATGTCTTTTGCCGGCAAATGGGTGTGGCAGTGGAAAAACCACATTGATAAACGCTTCATGGCCAGGTTCAACGACCTGCCGGCCATGGAAGAGAGCGCTGCCCTGCCCGACACCGGTGCAGCGCAGAACGCAGAGGAAGCATCCCAGGCCATATCTGCCGTTGCCATGCGGTGTGGCGGATGCGGTGCCAAAGTGGGTAGCACGGTATTATCACGGGCCCTTGGCGAACTGCGCCCCATCGAGCGGGATGATATTCTGATCGGTCTGCATGCGCCGGATGACGCGGCAGTGCTTACGGTGCCCCCCGGCAAGGCGGTAGTTCATACTGTCGACTTCTTCCGCGCCTTTATTGATGACCCTTACGTGTTTGGCAAGGTTGCTGCCAACCATGCACTGGGTGATGTGTTTGCCATGGGGGCTGAAGCCCAGAGTGCTACGGCTGTGGCGACCGTACCCTATGGCATTGAGTCCAAGGTGGAAGACGTGGTTTACCAGATGATGTCCGGCGCCGTGGAAGTACTTAACGAAGCCGGCTGTGCTCTGGTCGGGGGCCACACCGGTGAAGGCCGCGAACTGGCGCTGGGCTTTGCTGTTAACGGCCTGATTAACCCTGATGAGGTTATGAGCAAGGGCGGCCTGCGGGCGGGAGATGTTCTGCTGCTGACCAAACCGATCGGCACCGGTACCCTGTTTGCCGCCCATGCCAGGCTGGAAGCGAAGGGCCGCTGGATTGATGCCGCGTTGGCCTCGATGGTGCAGTCCAATAAGGCGGCCGCTGAATGCCTACGCCGTTTTGGCTCCAGGGCCTGCACTGACGTCACCGGTTTTGGCCTGCTGGGACACCTGGTGGAAATGACCCGGCCATCGGGTGTGGATGCGGAGCTGGATCTGGGCTCGATTCCGATCCTGCCCGGCGCCGAGGAAACCGCAGCGGCCGGCATTCTCAGTTCGCTGCAGCCCGCGAATATTCGGCTGCGGCGGGGTATCCGCGATCAGGAGAAATGGGTGAAGCACCCTCGTTATCCGTTGATCTTCGATCCTCAGACTGCGGGCGGCTTGTTGGCCAGTGTGCCGGCTGACCAGGCTGAGGCCTGTGTGGATGAGCTCAAGGCCCTGGGTTATCCGCACACAGCAATTATTGGCCGGGTATTGGCCCAGGACGAGAGCGGCCCGATCGAGCCGATTACTCTCAGGGATTGAGCCGGGTACGCCCGGCCATTGCCTTGTCAATGGCGGCCAATAAAGCGGCCTGCTCTGATTCCGGGGTAAAGGAGCCAGCCAGTTCCGTCACTCGCTCCTCCAGCTCCAACAGAAATTCAGGGGAATGCTCCGCCTGCTGTAACAGTCTGGCCAGTTCGGTGTCATCACCGACAGGGAAATACCCCGGATAGTCCTCGCCCAGAAGACCGATATTGCCCGAGATATCAGAAGCAATAATGGGCAGGCCCGCACGGCAGGCTTCGGAGACAACATTGGCGCCGCCTTCCATGACCGAGCTGATCACCATGGCGCGGCAGCGATTCATCAGCTCATGGATGGCAGACTTGTCCACTTCGCCAAGCCACTGGAAGCGCGGATTGGATTGCTGCTCTGCCAGGGTTTCGTGTTCCCATTCCGCTGTATGGGCTCCGCCTGCATTAATGACGCGTATGGCGGAGGTTTTCAGCAGCCTGCGGGCTGCCCACGCGGCGCGAAGGGGGTCCTTCTCGTGGCGAAGATGACCAATAACGCAGATATCAAAGCCCTGTTTCGGTCCTGATACGTATCCGGGGCTCTCCGCTGACTGGAGCACCGTCATCAGCTTAGGGGTAAAACGTTCGGGAATGTCCTGGCAAACACGGTGATGTAGCCCTATCAGGCAATCAGCCAGCGCCATGGACTCAAGGGTGTCATCTGGAAAGCGATGTTGATGATCGTAGATATCGGTACCCGTGAGTACCACAATCAATGGCGTATCCGGATGTTCTTCGCGGAAACGCACCACCGCCTGGTGGCTTCTCCAGGCATGGAGTGCCATAAGCAGGTCGCATGGCTGACCATGGTACTCGGTCACAATGTTGACGCGATGCCCGGCCTGACCAAGTAACCGACCCCAACGCTCGGCGGTTGCCCGATTACCTGCTCTGGAGCCCGGAGGGGCGGGCGTAATCAGGGTAATATTCATGGACGAAGGGCTCCGGAAAATTTATTCATTTTTGATGGATATCCATAACCTGTTTAGCCGATGGAATCGTATAGATGTTCAGAGTTCAGGTAAATCACGTTATCCTGACCCGCTTTAAATCGCGCGCTCATGTTTCTTCTTCGGAACATTAATCACCGGAAAAAAGGAAAATTCAGATGGCCTTGAATTTTATACGGAAATTGGCACTGACCAGTTTGTTGTTTTTTACTGCCTCCACCACGGTATATGCCCAGACGTTCGTATTCACGGCAATCCCTGATGAAGATGAAACCAAGCTTGTAGAACGCTTTCGCGGAGTGGCTGACTACCTTTCTGAAGAGCTTGATGCGGATGTTCGTTATATCCCGGTGAAATCCTATGCCGCAGCGGTGTCGGCATTCCGCAATAATCAGGTTCAACTGGCCTGGTTTGGCGGCCTTTCCGGTGTTCAGGCGCGGTCCCTGGTTCCCGGCTCAGAAGCGATTGCCCAGGGCGAGGAAGACCAGGCATTTTTCAACTATTTCATCGCCCACAAGAGCACCGATCTAGAGCGCGCTGACACCCTGACGGACGATCTTCGGGGCAAGACCTTTACGTTCGGATCCAAGGGCTCAACATCAGGCCGCCTGATCCCCGAGTACCATATCCGCAACATCTTCGGCGAAGCGCCTGAGGATGTGTTTGAGCGGGTCGGCTTTAGCGGCAACCACACTCGCACCTTGAGGCTCGTGGAGTCTGGCACCTATGACGTAGGCGCTATCAACTACAAAGTGTGGGAAAAGGAACTGGAAGACGGCAACATCAACACCGACGATGTAAAAATCATCTGGAAAACCCCGGCCTACCCTAACTACCAGTGGAGCATTCGGGGAGATGTCGATCAAAATTACGGCGAAGGTTTTACAGACCGCGTACGTAAAGCCCTGCTGGCACTGGACGATCCCGAACTGCTTGAGAGCTTCCCACGTTCAGCTTTCGTTCCTGCTTCCAACTCGGACTATGAGCCAATTCGCAGCGTTGCCAAAGACATCGGAATCATCGATTAATGTCGGGATTTGACCTTACAGGCCTCACGGCCTCATTTGGGGGGGAGCGGGTCATTGGCCCGCTTTCGCTCAGTATCAGAGAGGGTGATCGAGTCGCCCTCGTCGGTCGCAGTGGTGCAGGCAAGTCAACGCTGATCAGCCTGATTCACCAGCAGGTAAAGGGGCAGTCGTCCCTGGTTCCGCAAAATCTGGGCCTGGTTAATGCACTGCCGGTTTTCCATAACGTTTACATGGGGCGCCTGGACGAACATGCCACCTGGTATAACACGCTCACGCTGATACGGCCTTTTGCGAAGGACACCCGTGACGTAAAAGCGTTGCTCGCGGAACTGGCGATGCCGGAAAAGATCTGGATTCCGGCAGCCTCTCTCTCTGGTGGTCAACGTCAGCGCATTGCCGTTGCCCGGGCGTTGTACAGGAACTCCGACCTGCTGTTAGCGGATGAGCCGATCTCTGCGCTGGATGGCCCTATGGCTCACCTGGTCATGAAACTGCTTAAGGAACGCTTCAGGACCAGTGTTATTGCACTTCACGACGTGGAGTTAGCGCTGGCGTATTGCACACGGATTGTCGGTATCCAGGACGGCCAGATCGCTCTGGACGAGCCCAGCGATAAGCTGACCCCGGCAGACATCATGCCGCTTTACTGAATCAGAACCCCAATTTATGCTGTCATCTCCAACCGTAAGAACCAGCCTGATTTTCACCGCCATTGCCGTGGTGAGTCTGGTTTTTGCGGACATTGCGGTTACCTCCGCCAACCCATGGAAAGACCTTGGTCGGTTTTTCCTAGGCATTATTACTCCGGATTTTTTCAGTACTGAAGGATTGGCCACCGCCCTGCTCCGAACGGTCGCGTTTGCGTTCGTGGGTGTGGCTCTGGGCAGCGTGGGTGGATTTCTGTTGGCATTGGCTTACCGCGCCTATCCGGTGCGGATTTTCTGCGCCTTTATAAGGGCCATCCATGAACTCTTCTGGGCCCTGATCTTCCTTCAGTTTTTTGGTTTCCACCCGCTGACGGGTGTATTGGCAATCGCTATTCCCTACGCCGGTATTTTTGCCAAGGTTTATTCCGAAATTCTGGAAGAAGCTGACCCCGAGCCGGGGCGCCTGCTGCCCCCGGGAACCGGCGTAATTTCTGCCTTTCTTTTCGCCCGAATCCCGGACTGTTGGGTGCAGATGCGCACCTATACAGCCTACCGCCTTGAATGTGGCCTCAGGTCCAGCGCTATTCTTGGCTTTGTTGGCCTGCCCACGCTCGGTTTTTATCTGGAATCCGCATTTTCCCAGGGGCACTACTCTGACGCCGGTGCCATGCTGATTCTGTTTTATGTGCTCATTGCCACACTGCCGCTATGGGTCAAGCCCAAACTGCTTCCGGTGTACATCCTTGGGGCTCCCTTTTTCCTCGGGGAGGGCATGCCAATTGTCTGGGGCAATGTAACCCGTTTCTTTACCCAGGATATTGTTCCCTCTCCCCTGAAAAACGAAGAAGGCTGGGCCGGTATGGGAAGCTGGCTGGGAGAACTTTTTGTCGATCAGGCCCTGCCGGGTATCTGGAATACCGTAATACTGACCCAGATAGCGCTGGTTGCCACAGGCATCATTGCCCTGCTTGCGTTCCCGTTGATATCCACCCATTTCGGCGGACCGGCAAGGCGTACAGGTGGCCACGTCTTCCTGGTTATCCTGCGCTCCACGCCGGAATACATCCTTGCCTACATTCTGCTGCAGTTGTGGGGGCCGTCCATGCTGCCAGCCGTGGTGGCGCTGGCGTTACATAATGGGGGCATTATCGGCCACCTGATCGGGCGTCAGTCGAGCTCCATTGCCCTGCGGCCAGACGCGCCATCAGGCCTTGACCGATACACCTACGAGCTTGTACCCCGTATCTACCGGTCATTTCTTGCGTTCCTGTTCTACCGATGGGAAATCATCATGCGGGAAACCGCCATACTGGGCATTCTGGGCATCTATACCCTTGGTTTCTATGTCGACAGTGCTATCCAGAACATCCAGTTCGACAAGGCCATGGTGCTTATCCTGATTACCGCCTCGCTTAATATCGGTGTGGATATTCTTGGTCGGTTTATTCGAAGGAAGCTTGCCCTGCAAACCATGCCCACCTGCTAGCCGTGCCCAATGATTACCACGTCACAGTTCCGTAGTTTTCGGGCCTGATTGGTCCCGTTCCCTTCGTCTCCTGAGATACATTTGGTTACAATCGTGATCGCTGATGTAACAATCACTCTCAGATAATCCGGAACGCTTATGACAACCAGCATCGTTTTACTGATCGAACTCGGGCTCATTGCTCTGTTGTTGCTGCTTGCCTTCCGAATGCTGACCCTGGTTCGCAATGATCCCTTCATACCAGCAACGTCCACCGTTTATGCAGAGCTTGCGACACAAGTTCCCGCCCCGCAGCCCGTCAGCCCTCGGGTGGTCGGGTCTGGCCGCGGCTCTGCCAGTCATGGAGTGGATAAATGTGAGCTGATTACCCGTTTGCACATACTGCTGAGCATTCAGGAACGGGATTGCCGGGAGCAAGGCCTGGAGCTCGATACTGCTCCCCACGCCGTGAAGGAATACGTTGCTGCCTGGCTGTATGGCGCGGCGTGTTCACTGTGTGACAAGTCACAACGTCACTCGGGCTCTCTGGTCAGTCTGGTGAGTCAGTTTACCAGCCGCAAAACCGGCCTTCGACAGCCTGAAGCCGTACAGGCACTGTCAACACTGACTGGCAGTGCTACCTTGCTGGCCTGTTTCCGTTACGGTGTGGAAGGCGCGGAGTACTGGAGTGAACATCGCCACGTGCCAAAGGCCTGCAGCCTTTACGACGCCATTACCTCGAACGCGTTTATCTGAACCGGGGCCGGTTCAGGTGCGGGTTGCCGGCTCAGCCAGAGCCCAGTCTGTTCCAAGCTCCCGGGGTTCAGCAGATTCCGGGGCATCAGCCGGCGCGCCGGTAATAGCCGGCCTGGAAAAGCTGCCATCCTCCAGTCGCTGCATACTGTCTACATCCACCGATCGTACGATGTAGCTCTTGCCATCAGACTCGACCCTGGAGCGATGGGTTAAACCAAAAATAAAACGACAATAATCCAGCTTCAACTGAAGCAGATCCTGTTCCGCTTTCTGGATTTTCCTGAGCAGAACCTTTTGTACACTATCGCCATAATCCATATGTGCTTCCCTGGACAATTGTTGCAATTCCGTGATTTTACACAATCCTGATCTGCTGTCATCCCGTCGTCAGGCCCGGCCCTCGGCCTCGAAGGTGAGTGTCACAGGCATATCGAGTTTTTTATCAATGCCCGTTTGCAAGTCGATTCTCCAGGTCATCTCCGGGTCGGTCGTGCAGAACGGCGCAGTAAAACGAGCTTCCCAGAGTTCGCCGCTGCCATCCGCGGCTACCCCGGCCCTGATCATCGGTACGGGATATTCCCCCAGGTACATGGATTCGCCACGCAGGACAGCCAGCAGGCTCTTCGGGGCCATGTTGGTTTTTACCGACAGCCTGTATTCGGCACCTTCCTCCTGAACACCCTCTTTTACCAGATGAGCGTCCCAATGACTGCCCTGTTGTGTCCACCGGCACGTATCATAGAGCACGTCACAATTTTCAATGCTCTTATCAGTCCGGCTTTCAGCATCCAACATGAGCCAGCGGGGGCCAAACACGCCAAGAACTACGACACATAAAATGGCAATCAAGGCCACAAACGCTCTCACCACAACCACCCCTCCAAAGTTAATGAGGCATTATGGGGATTATTGCTGCCAAGGCAAAGCTTTCTATATCAGTACCGGTCATGAGAAAATACCGCGCTTTGATTCATCACCAACAGGATAAGCCCGTGCAACCGGATATCTCCGTAAAGCACCTCAACAAAGTCTATGCTGATGGTTTCACTGCCCTCAAGGACATCAACCTCGATATTGAACCGGGTGAAATCTTTGCACTCCTGGGCCCTAATGGCGCCGGCAAAACCACACTGATCAGTATTATCTGCGGCATTGTGAACCTCTCCGACGGGGAGGTAAAAGCGGCGGGATACGATATCGTCAAGGATTATCGCAAGGCCCGGGAAAGCATCGGCCTGGTTCCCCAGGAACTCAATACGGATTCGTTCGAAACCGTCTGGGACGCCGTCTCGTTCAGCCGGGGACTGTTTGGCAAGGCTCCGGCACCGGCCCACATCGAGAAGGTATTGAAGGATCTGTCGCTGTGGGACAAGCGAAATAACCGCATCATGTCCTTGTCTGGTGGCATGAAGCGCCGTGTGATGATCGCCAAGGCGCTGTCCCACGAGCCACGCATCCTGTTCCTGGACGAGCCAACCGCTGGCGTCGACGTAGAGCTGCGTCGCGATATGTGGGAAATGGTCCGTAAGCTCAGGGAAGACGGCGTCACCATTATACTCACCACCCACTACATCGAAGAAGCCGAGGAAATGGCTGATCGCATTGGTGTTATCCGCCACGGTGAAATCATTCTTGTAGAGGACAAAACGCAGTTGATGACCAAGCTTGGCAAGAAGGAGCTGCGCCTGCACCTGCAGAACCCGCTTGCAGAAATGCCGGGAGAGCTGATCCTCGAACCGGTGGAGCTGTCGGAGGACGGCTATGAGCTCATCTACACGTTTGACTCCCAGCAGGAACAGGCCGGGGTGGCCAAATTACTTCGAACACTGGGCGAGCTAGGCATCGAGTTTCGCGATATCCAGACCAGGGAAAGCTCCCTGGAAGAGATTTTTGTGGGCCTGGTCAACAAATAATGCGGGAGTGATGCAATGAACCTGTACGGTGTCCGTGCAATCTACAAATTTGAAATGGCCCGCATGCGCCGCACCCTGATGCAGAGTGTGGCCTCGCCGGTTATATCCACGTCGCTGTATTTCGTGGTTTTTGGCTCTGCCATTGGCAGTCGCATGGGTGATATCAACAATATCAGCTACGGGGCGTTCATCATTCCCGGGCTGGTGATGCTGTCCCTGCTGATGCAGAGCATCTCCAACGCCTCTTTCGGCATCTACATGCCTAAATTCTCCGGCACCATCTACGAACTGCTGTCTGCGCCCGTGTCCTACCTGGAGGTGGTGCTCGGCTATGTGGGGGCTGCTGCCACCAAGTCGGTGATACTGGGTGTGATCATCCTGATTACCGCCAGGCTGTTCGTGGATTACGACGTGCTGCACCCATTCTGGATGTTCGCCTTCCTGGTGCTGACTGCCATCACCTTCAGCCTGTTCGGTTTCATTATCGGTATCTGGGCCGACGGGTTCGAAAAACTCCAGATTGTACCGCTGATGATTGTCACGCCCCTGGTCTTCCTGGGCGGCACTTTCTACTCCATCGATATGCTGCCGGAAGTATGGCAGACCATCAGTCTGTTCAACCCCGTGGTGTACCTGATCAGTGGTTTCCGTTGGGCGTTCTACGGCGTGTCTGACGTGCACGTGGGTATCAGCGTGGGCATGACCCTGTTGTTCCTCACCGGCTGCATGGTTGCCGTGTGGTGGATTTTCAAAACCGGCTACCGGTTACGTTCCTGATGACCAGACGGAAGCCGGCGCGCAGTGCGAGGAGCATCTTACCGTTTTCGGCTCTGCTCACGCTGATGGCTCCGCTGTTCTCCGGTTGTCTCTCAGCACTTCCGGACAATGACGCCTTGCCGGTGAAACAGGCGTGCCTGATATCTGCCACACTGGCGATTCCCATTACCCTGGAAATCGCCAGAAGCTCAGAGGAACGTAGCCGTGGGCTGATGGAAAGAACGGAGCTGGCAGCCGATGGGGGCATGCTGTTCGTATATAGCAACCAGCGGCGTGCAGATCATGGATTCTGGATGTATCGAACACTGATACCGCTGGATATCGCCTATATGGACCGCAACGGCGTTATCGGTGCCATACACCAGATGGCTCCCTGCCCTTCGGATCAGGGCAGAGATTGCCCCACTTATCCAGCCGGGGTGCCGTTTTATCTGGCCCTTGAAATGAACCATGGCTACTTTGAAAGCCGTGGCATCGAAGCAGGAGACCGGCTTTCGCTGGAGCCATCAGACTGTCGCTAGGCTGAATTATTCGTCTTTCCAGTCCGGCTTGCGCTTGTCCAGAAACGCACAGATACCCTCGTGAGCATCCGCAGCCTGCATGTTCTTTGCCATCACTTCCGACGTGTAGTCATACGCATCGGCCAGTCCCATTTCCAGCTGCTTATAGAAAGCTTCCTTGCCGATTCTCAGGGTGCAGCCTGATTTATCCGCAACAGTGGCCGCAAGGCGATAGACCGTTTCATCCAGCACTTGCTCATCCACCACCTGGTTAATCAGCCCGATCCGCTCCGCTTTGATGGCACCGACCATCTCTCCGGTCAACAGCATCTCCATGGCATGTTTGCGGGAGACGTTGCGGGAGAGCGCCACCATGGGTGTGGAGCAGAACAGGCCAATGTTCACGCCTGGCGTGGCAAAACGTGCGGTATCAGCGGCTACCGCCAGGTCACAACTGGCTACCAGTTGGCAGCCAGCGGCGGTTGCCACCCCTGCCACCCGGGCGATGACCGGCTTGGGCAGATTGACGATTTGCTGCATCACCTTGCTGCACAGGTTAAACAGCTCCAACTGGAATTCGTGGCTATCGAGCTGGCCACGGATCTCCTTCAGATCGTGCCCCGCACAGAACACCTGGCCACTGGCGGCGAGCACAACCACGCGTGTTTCCGTGTCCTCGGCAAGTTCGGTCAGCCGGTCCGAGAGCGCCTGCAACATGGCCATGGACAGGCTGTTGCGATTCTCGGGCTGGTTGAGTGTAAGCGTGGTGATACCGGTATCGGTGGCAACGGTAATCAACTCTTCCGCAGTCATGGTGCCTCACTCCTCGTCTTTTCCCCCAGTATTCCGCAGTGGTAACTGCAAGTCGAGCCGACTTTCGTCGGCATCATCGTTCGGAGGCATCAGGACACAGTTCACAGTTGTGACTACGCCCAACGTCCGCGTGGCCAAGGCTCTCTCCGCTGAAATTATGGTTTTATGCCTACAAATTGAAATAGAACGTTACTAATTAAAACAAAAAGAGGTAAGCATGAAGCTCATCAAACAGTCCCTGCCCTTTGCCGTCGCGTTGGCCCTTACCGGCTGTGGTGGCAGCGAATCGAGCATACAGCGAGCCGATGATAGCGACAGCAAGGCTGGTCCTGAACAGGAAGCAGTCGTTGGCCAGGGCGTTATTCGTGTCCTGTCGAACCGCCCGGATCTGATCAATGGTGGCGATGCGTTAATCGATGTGTCCGTACCCGATGCAAAGAATGCCAGGGTCCACCTGAATGGAAAGGACATCAGCGACACCCTGACCACTATGGAAGATGGCAATCTTCGTGGCCTGATCTCTGGACTGGAGCTTGGCAGGAACGAAGTGGCGGTTTTTACGGACAACGGTGGTGTGGTGCGCAAAACCCTCATCAACCACCCCAAAGGCGGGCCCGTATTCTCTGGCCCCCAGGTCCAACCCTGGAATTGCACGAATACCAATGCCGTGGACGACAAGTGCAACCAAACACCGGAATTCGAACTTAAGTATGTGCCGCAGTCGAAATTCGACCTGTTCGCTGAAAGCTTTGACCCCGAGTCGCCGGGGCTGCCGGGAGCCTTCCTACCCTACGACCCAGAAAACCCGCCGGCTTCGGAGGATATTGCCCAGGTCACGACTGACGAAGGCGTTACCGTACCCTACATCGTGAGAGTGGAGACGGGGGTGATCAACCGTGACCGTTACCAGATCATGTCACTGTTCCAACCGCAGCAGGAATGGACATCACTGTCCCCCCAGGAACAATGGAACGGTAAGGTTCTTATCCACCACGGCGGAAATGTCGGGGTCAGTTACAGCATGGGGCAGCCACCCAATGGTGATATTGCCGGTACTGCTCCTGAAGGCGCAGAAATTTTGCTGGGGGACAGCATCTCGGTTGCTCTCGCCCGCGGTTTTGTCACCCTGTCCACCGCCCAGGCAAACCTTGGCCACAACGTTAATCTGGTGACTGCAGCAGAGTCACTCGTGATGTCAAAGGAGCATGTCATAGAGCAGTATGGCCCGGTTCGGTACACCATCGGCACCGGGTGCTCCGGCGGTGCCATTGCTCAACAGCACATTGCCAACGCCTATCCGGGCATCTATCAGGGCCTGATCGTACAATGTTCCTATCCGGATGTTTGGACCACTGCCACCCAGTTCGCCGATTACAATTTGCTGAACGAATACCTCGGTAATCAGGTTTCCGAAGACCCTGAAGACCTCCTTGCCCTTGTGGAGAGCCTGCTCGCCTCACCTGTTTTCGCAGTCCAGTGGCCGGCCCTTTACGGGCACTTGCCGCTAAACCCGATCGTATCCGACATGGCTTTCTTCCCCTCTGCCGAACCGGACCAGGATAACTGCCCCGGCCTGGCTGGCCAGGCTGAGGTGTATGACCCCCAGAGCCGTCCGGATGGCCTGCGCTGCGGCCTGGTCGACTACATGGCCAGTCAGTTTGGCGAGCGCTTGCCCGAGGTCTGGTCCCCCAATGAGCAACTGCTATCAAGGGGCTTCACCGGCATCACGTTGGACAACACCGGCGTTCAATACGGCCTGAAGGCACTGCAGGATGGCGTTATCACCGGCGACCAGTTTCTGGCAGTGAACCGAGACATTGGTGGTCTCGATATCGACATCGATTTCCAGCCACAACGCACCATTGCAGACCCCGAGGCACTGAAGAATTCCTATCGTACCGGCGCAATCAATACGGCAGAGAATCTCGCCAATGTACCCATCATTGATCTTCGCGGCCCGGACCCCGGCATTGCCCACGATGCCTTCCACTCATGGCAGGTACGGGCAAGGCTGGAAGAGACTCAGGGCCACGCGCGTAATCATGTGATCTGGTACGGGGCCTTCCCGCTGGCTGGCGACACAATCTTCACAACGGAAGCCCTGCTCGTAATGGATCAGTGGCTGGCAGGTATCGAATCCGACCAGGACGAGACTCCGGTACCGCACAAGGTCATTGCCCACAAGCCGGTCACCGCACGGGACCGGTGCCTGTCGCTGTCGGCTCCGTTCTCGGAGGAAGGTCCGAAGGCGCCCTATACTGGCAACCTGTTCTACCCGGAACCGCAGGTGGCGGGGCTGACTTCGGAACAGATTCCCACTCTGCCAGCGGAACTGGGCCAGATACTCGACGTTGCCACAGGGCAGGTCTGTGGCCTGGACCTGGGTGAACTGGGGCTACCGGATATCATAGCCGACCCGCTCCAGCCCATTACCGACGAGGTGGTGGAAGCCCAGAAACTGGTGGTACAGACCCGTTTTGGAACACCACGAACGGTCGCCGGTGAGGAAATCACCACCCTGAACAACAAATGCCAACTGAAGCCCGTGGACCCGGCGGACTATCCTGTGAATATTCTCAACGGCGTTTACACGTCCGAAGGATTCGCCCAAAAAGTCTCGGAAATCTTCCCGGATGGCGTCTGCGATTACACTCAACCGCCTGTTGGCGAAGGGCCAACGTTGACCTGGTTGCAGTATGGAGATGAACAGACAGTCAATACCGGCGGCGAGCCCTTACCCACCAGCAAAGACAAGGTAGCCGGATGGGCATCACCGGCGTTCGGAGTAGACCTGAACCCAAGAGGCGACCTCTAGTCCCGGCCAGTTGCTCTCATGATGTATCCTGTACACCATGAGAGCTGAAAAGAAACAACGCCGCGAACTGGAAAAGCAACTCACTGAAGCCACGTCCTATGAGCAATGGTACGCCATTGCCGAACAGTTGGACGAGCTGGAGGGCTCGTTGGCATGGCGAGAACAAAGTGGTTGCGAACTACTGCATGAAGCACTGATTGGCGAACACATTGATGCCATGGTGCGCTACAGGAGAAAAGGTGACACCCGTGGCCTCACACGCGTGTTGCAGGAAAGCCTTTACCGCCACCTGGGTGAGATCGCCAACCCGGATCTCTACGCTGTCGCCTGGACAGGTACCAAATACCTGGTCACTGAATTTCTGGATGAAGTGGAACGCTCCATGCTCTTCATCTGCGACCACGATATGCCCGGCATTACCGACCAACAGAAACTCCGCCTGTTCAAAGATGCCGAGCGTGTCTACGGGCGCCCTGCCCTTATGCTCAGCGGTGGCGCGGCCTTCGGCATCTACCACATCGGAGTCACCCGTGCGCTCTGGCAGCAGGGCCTGCTGCCAGACGTCATTGCCGGTTCCAGCATGGGCGCCATCGTCGCGGGGGCAATCTGTACCCGGAACAACGACGAGCTCGAACGCTTCTTCAACGAGCCCGGAGAAATTCATCTCGACGCGTTTCGCTGGCTGGAGCCCGCCAGAATCTGGCGCAAGCGCCACGCCATGGACCAGACCCAGCTGCTCCATCACATTCATACCAACATCGGCAGTAGCAGCTTCAGGGAGGCCGCCACGCACAGCGGCCGCACACTGAATATATCAGTCTCGCCCACAAGAACACGCCAGAAACCCAGGTTGCTGAACGATCTGGCCTCACCCGAGGTGCTGGTGGACTCGGCTATTCTGGCCTCCTGCGCAGTACCGGGGATCTACCCGCCGGTAACGCTTCAGGCCCGTGACAGCGATAAGGGAAAGAAGGGCCGTAAGCCCTATATGCCCACAGAACGATGGATTGACGGCAGCGTACACGGAGACCTGCCCCTGATGCGCATGGCCCGGCTTCATAACGTAAACCGCACCATCGTGAGCCAGGCCAACCCGCACGTCCTGCCGTTTATAAGCCATCACCACGAGCGCGGCCCACGCGCATCGGCCAAACAGGCGGCGGCATCACTGATGCACGCCCAGGTGGCCACTACCCTGCAGCTTACGCGTAACAACTGGTCGTCAACGATACTGCGGCCCTTGCTTGAACAGGCCCATGCCATGGCCACGCAAACCTATCTGGGCGATATCAATATCCAGTTCCCCTTCCGGCCGTTGCTGTATCGCAAGGTACTCACCAACCCCAGCCGGGAGGATCTGGAAATGTTTATCCGGCTTGGCGAACAGGCCACCTGGCCACGCATGGCCATGATCCGGGACCAGACCCGCATCAGCCGGACCTTCAGCGACTGCATTGCCCGGCTGGAAAATGCTTGCGCCATCACCGACCAGACCGGGGAGTAGTTGCTTGCAGACCACACGGATGAAAGGCCTGACCATCGCGGCGCTGGGTGTGCTGTTTATTGTTCCGGATGCCCTGCTGGTCAAGATTACCTCGGTAGAACCCGTGGTGTTCCTGTTCTGGCGTGGCCTTCTGCTGGCCATCAGCTTCCTGGTGATCAGCGGGGTGAGATACCGCTCTCGCCTGACCACAGAAATCAGGCGCTGCGGTTGGAAGGGTTGGTTCTGTGCCGGCGCGTTCGCGATAAGCACGCTCGGATTCGTAGTGGGCATGAAAAATACCGCCGCGGGCAACGTACTGGTCATTCTCAACACCGCCCCGGTAATCGCAGCGCTGATTGCC
Source organism: Marinobacter denitrificans (assembly GCF_008795955.1). Classification (GTDB taxonomy): domain Bacteria; phylum Pseudomonadota; class Gammaproteobacteria; order Pseudomonadales; family Oleiphilaceae; genus Marinobacter; species Marinobacter denitrificans. The sequence continues at coordinate 619,281 of NZ_VMHN01000002.1, read as the reverse complement.
TGGATGGTCTGGAAGGAAATCCTGCCGTGGAGAACCTGGATTGTCATTCTGGTATGCGTTACCGGCGCCACGTTCATGGCCATTGGCGAATGGGGCAAGGGCGATCCCCTGGGGCTGATGATGGCCGGCATTGCCGCGACCGCCCTGGCCTCCAACCTCAATGTGGCCCGCTCCCGCCCGGACTGTGATATGAGCGTGATGCTGATGTTTGGCGCACTGGCGTTGGCCATCGTAGCGGCCCTCATGGGCGGCGCACAGTCCCTCTCGCCAAGGGACGGATTCTTCATTGCCCTGCTCTGCCTGGTGTTCCTGCCAGCGGCCTGCATTCTTATCCAGATTGGCCCACGATACATTCCCGCCGCGGAAGTCAGCCTGATGCTGTTGCTGGAAACCGTGCTGGGGTCGTTTCTTGTGTGGCTGTTTCTGGATGAAGTACCGCCAAACCTCAGTTTGATTGGTGGGGTGATCGTGTTTTCAGCACTGGCAACCCATGGCTGGGTAGAGGTAAAGCGCTATCGGAAGGCGCGGGCGGCCGTTGCGCAGGTTTAGGAAGAATTTTGTGAGAATTATGGTGCTCCGGGCCGGAATCGAACCGGCACGACCGTGAGGTCGAGAGATTTTAAGTTATTAGAGCCTCTCTTTGAAAAAATTGGATGAAGTTTTAATAAGCCCTATAAAACAGTTCGTTATAGGGCTTTATTCGAAAACGCTGTTTGCGGTTGTTTGAAGAAATCCGCTAGAATTTGACCGGTTTTGTCTACATAGTGTCTACATGAAGACACAAGGGACTTTCTGACGAATTCGAGTGGAGCCCCCACCTGTGCGAATCACCAAGAGCTTTGTTGATAAAGTGCCCCTCCCTGATATCGGCCAGGACGGCAAATCCACCCAGGCCTTTTATCGCGATTCGGTCATTGCCGGATTCGGTCTGCGAGTAACGAGCGGCGGCGCCAAATCGTTCATAGTTGAAAAGCGGGTCGATGGCCGAGTGAAGCGGAAGACCTTGGGCCGGTATGGCAATCTGACCGTCGAGCAGGCCCGGAAGGAAGCCCAAAAATTCCTGGGCCAGGTCGCCTCAGGCATCGATCCCATCCGTGAGGTCAAGGAGCGACGGGCCAAACGCATTACCCTGGGTGACGCCTTTCAGGATTACCTGGCTACCCGCAAAAACCTGAAACCGAACACCCTGAACGACTACAACCGCTCGCTGAGCGAAATGTTCAAGGACTGGCAGACCAAAGCACTCAGCGACATCTCCCGCGACATGGTTATAAGCCGTCATGCCGAATACGGCGCCCGCAGCCCTGCCCGCGCCGATAACGGGATGCGAATCCTCCGGGCGATCTTTAATCACGCTCTACAACGCTATCAGGACGCTTCCGGCAAGCCCTTCCTCGTGGCGAACCCGGTTGACGTACTCAGCCACCAACGGGCTTGGTACAAGGTGGAGCGACGGCAAACACTGATCAAGGATCACCAGTTAAAGCCCTGGTACGAGGCCACTATGCAGCTCAACAATCAGACCACGCGGGATTACCTGCACTTGGTTCTGCTGACCGGCCTGCGCCGCACCGAAGCGGCCACCCTCACCTGGGATCAGATCGACTTCAAAGAGAAAACGCTGACCATCACCGCCACCAAGAACAACCGGATTCATCGATTGCCGTTCACCGATGCTATAGAGGAACTTCTGACTCGACGGCATGAGGAGCAATCAAGTCCGTTCGTCTTCCCCAGCGATGCAGAACGCGGCCACCTTTCCGAACCTCGAACAGCTATAAAACGGGTCACCAAATTGTCCGGGGTGTCTTTCACTCTGCATGACCTACGGCGAACCTTTATAACCGCTGCTGAGCGGTTGGAAATTCCCGCTTACGCACTCAAACGTCTGATCAATCACAAAGATCCGAATGACGTGACCGAAGGCTACATCATCTTTGACGTGGAGCGGTTGCGGTTACCCATGCAGAAGATTACCGATTTTTTCATCACGAATTTTGAGAACACACAATGATTGACGAGGAACTGGTCAAGAACGTTGACTTGTTAGCTAAGCCCAGCGACATCATCGCGTCCATTAATCCGGAGATGCTGCATAGCCTGGATCATGAATACGTTATTCGCCAAGCTCAGGAGCGGCTTAAAGGCCGCTCCAAATCGGAGCTTGAAGCAGGCGTTCGTTATGCTGGTCAACTGGTCGAGTCCGCGGAGGGAATGGCTCAGTGGGTCGGACAAACCAAAATGCGCCAAGGGGCGGAGCAAGTGTTCATGAACGACCCCATCTCATTCATTGAACTTTTCGAGCACTTCGATGTTCACGAACAAGACGATTTCCCAAACGCCACCCCTATTACCTACTTTGCGCTGATTGCGTTTCTCTATGCGCTTGAGTCCTTAAAGGCCTATTCCGCGCCCTCCGTTCAGTCAGGTGCGAACGCTGACAACAGTTACGATCACATCTTGCAGGAACATTCAGAACGTTTCGCTGGCGAGCGACTCACAGAAGCACGAGAAATGATTGCCTTCATTCTTGGCATGGAGTTCGAGGCGGTGTTTCGTCGAAAAAGGGCCAAGAGGGCTAACAAGGCAAAAAACCAGGACTACAGTGAACTCAAGAAACGAATTTTTGAATTTGTCGATACGGAGTGTGACGGTCTCTCAAACCGAAAAGCGGCAATTGCAGCGGCCAGTCGATTTGAAACTGAAATTTCTGGCGTCTCACGCTCCGATGATCCCGAGCACCAAATAGCCAAATGGATCGGAGAACACCGGAAAGGAAACCGATAGGAAAAATGAGCGAAATCGACGACGGACAACTAATAGAGCTTCGACGCAACATTGTCGCGTTGGTGGGTAAATGCATTCTTAAACTTCAGAACTATGAGCTGGGGCTCAAGCGCTTTTTGGCTACGTCGGAATTCAGCGTAACGGCGGGCGAGCCTTCAACGAACCTGCATCAACGCAGACAGCGATACTCAGGCATGACCCTGGGGCAGCTGATCAAAGAATTTACTGGCAGCTATATCTCACTCGAAAGCCCGGAAGGCTCTGACGAAGAGACCGAAGCCAACGGAAAAGAAGCTCATTATTCGCCCGAGTTCCAACTCCAGTTCTCCATTAAGCTAAACGAAGACGAATACATCACCTTCTGCGAGAGTCTTAGCACCTTGGTCACGCTGCGCAACGAAATCGTTCACCAGTTCCTGTCCAAGCACGCACTTCAGAATCAATCAGGATGTCTCGATGCAGAGAAATACCTGACCGAGGCTCTGGATCTGATTGATCATCACGTGGGGAAACTGAACGAATTTTTTGAGTTCCGGGCCACTGCTGGGCGATACCTGATTCAATCAATGGAATCGGGCGATCTTTACCACTATATGACTTTCGGGTTTATTCCAGGTCAGCCCATTGATTGGACTCAGACACGTGCGGTTGAACTGCTCAAGTCAGCTGAAGCTCAATTTCAAATCGATGGCTGGACCGGACTCCTGCCAGCCGTCGAGTGGATCAGGTCTGAAGCGCCTAAGGTATCCCCGAAAGCCTACGATTGCTCGTCATGGAGAGAGATACTCCATACATCCTCTCTATTCGAGATTCGCAAACAACGCCAAGCAAATTTACCTACCAAAACGCTCTATCGCAGCCGTTAAAAATACCGCTACTGAGCACAGGTATCCCTCTGCTCAGTAACGGTATACCTGGGCGTAGCGGGAGCATTCTCCTTCCCTCACTGCCCCAGTAAAACTAGAGCCATATCAACAGGAGCAAAGATATGGCTATCAACGACAAACTACTAACCACAAAAGAAGCCGCCGAGTACCTTGGCGTAAGCAAAGCCTTCCTTGAGCGCGACCGCTGGGCCGGCGCCCGTATCCCCTTCATCAAAGTCGGCAGTCGCACCGTTCGGTATCGTCTGAGCGATCTTGAAGAATACATCAAAAAGCAGGTTCGCCTCTCAACGTCCCAGGTTGCGTGATGAAGCCATCATGTCAGCCCTCGTGCCGGAATACTGAACCTGCACCTAATAGGTGTAGGTCCCCCCAACCCTATGGGCTCCCCCCAGCCGTACCAAGGGGTTTCGGTCAGGTACATAATCTAGGGGCTGCACCTTTAGGTACAGGTACGGTCCCCAGTCGGTCACAACCGTTCGGTCTAACTCTCACACCTGACAGTCAACGAACCAATAGTTGTTCGGCCTCAGACTGTCACCGGAGGGTTTGATGACACCCTCAGACCCAAAGCAGTTCCGGTTCTACCGCACCAAAGGCCGGCTTTACACTATTGGAACCCGCCAAACCCGAGTAGCGGTAACCCGATTTCGTAAACGTTTCCACCAAGTCTTTCCCAAACTTGAACCCCACCTGTACCTAATAGGTCAGGATAAGGGCTGCATTGCCTTGGAAATTGCCCTAGAAGACTTGGAATCTAAACTTCAGCGCCGCGATCTGAAGTTCACGATAGACGATGCCCAGGTAATAGACTTCGCACGATCCAGAGCGAAAGTGTGTTACGAAACGAGCGCTCGTATCACAAACACAGCCCACGCACTGAAAGCAATCGGCCAACTTTTGGCGCGGTATTCATTCGATCTACCCAAAAGCCAAACCGACAAAGGCTGCATTGAGCGAACTAAGGACGAAATCTGGTGGCGGCGACTGATCAGGAAAGAACAAAAACGGGTGCTGGATAACGTGGCTCGCGAGTATGGTCTCGTGTCCAAGAAAAAAGGCGTTTATGTGTCCGACTGGGGGTTAAGACTCCACCAGGAACAACTCACTCGTAATCGCTCCCTGCTTGAGGAAATGATCGCGGTTAACGATCAGTGCCAGGAATATACCCTCGCAGAACTCTCTGCCCTCTCAGTCAGCAATCCCTACGTTCGACGATCAGAGTTAATAGTTCGCGCTTCCGGGTTCGAAAAAATTGCTCAGGACCTAGGGCACGCGGGAATATTCCTCACTCTCACCACGCCTAGCAAATACCACCCGGTCAAAGTGAGCGGCCAGCCGAACCCCAAATACAATGGCTCAACACCCGGCGATGCCCAAGCCTACCTGAATTCAGTTTGGTCTCGGATTCGGGCACAGCTAGACCGGGAAGAAATCCGAACGTATGGCCTGCGGATCGTCGAACCCCATCACGACGGAACCCCCCACTGGCACCTTATGCTGTTTGTTGAGCCCGCCCACAAAGCACGACTCGTCGAAATCATGCGTACCTACGCCCTGTTGGAAGACGGAGATGAAAAAGGAGCGAAAGAAGCAAGGTTTGACGCGGTCGATATCGATTACGACCGTGGTTCAGCAACTGGCTACATCGTTAAATACATCTGCAAGAACATCGACGGTGAGTTTCAGGAAAACGGCGAGGATGCCGAGGACTGGTACGGAAATTTAACCAAAGATGTTGCCGCCCGCGTTCGCGCCTGGGCAAGCATTCACGGTATTCGCCAGTTCCAACAGATTGGCGGGCCACCCGTGACCGTCTGGCGCGAATTAAGACGCCTGGATCACGCTGATGACGAAATAGTAGAGAAAGCCCGGCAAGCGGCTGATAAAAGCGATTGGGCAGGCTTTATCGAGGCAATGAATGGCCCGAGCGCGAAGCGCGCCGATCAACCTATCAAAACAGCCAAATGGTTGGAGTTCGATCAGGAAACCGGAGAGTGCCTGGATAGCCCGGTTAACCAATACGGTGAACCCGCCAAAGGCAAGCTCTTTGGCATCTATGCTCAAGGCCAGTACTGGATAACGCGGGCGCTACGTTGGGAAATCAAGCGCCCTAAGAAGGCTGAACCCAAGGTTAGTTCTGATCGCTCATGGCTTGAACGCCTCAAGCAACTGACTCAATTTCGCGAAGCAACAGAAGCGGAAATCGCCGCATTGCCTGACGACACCGCTTATACCTGGGAGAAGCTGAGTGCTGAGGTTCACCCGCCACCTTGGAGTTCTGTCAATAACTGTACTTGGGCTACAGGTGAACTTTAGCCCTCTTCGAACTCCACCGAGACCCTAGAAACTAAACAAGTCTCTACTGAGTGGCACGAGAAGGCTCCGGCACGAAAAACCGCCACATTAAACCCGGTACCAACCGAGCTCCCGTAAAGAACCCCATCAAACCCATTGCGCTTGATCAATTCACACAGAAACTGGCTGGGAATGTAATCAATTGCCGCTGATTTGGGGAGCACCGGCCTAGAAAGTTCATTGCCCAGCCTTTCGAGGAACTGGATATCTCCTCTCAGCGTCGCCACCTCGGCCTCGTCTTCCAAAATAAAGGGCGATACGGTCTTTTTGGGATGACGTAAGTCAACATACTTGAGGTATTGAGGCAAAGGAAACTCTCCCAAACTTACCCGCTCCCCCGTGTGGGGCCTAATCTCAGAGAGTGCGGTATCTTTGCTCGACGCCAAATACAGATAAGGTATTCCAACTGGGTTGGCTCGGCCATGAGAGGCCAGGTTCGCAGGAGGAGCCCCCATTTGGTCCGCTTGAAAAGATCGAAGTCCTTCTTGAATCCGGGCTCGATACCAAACCTCGGGTAATTCATCACCGACAGTAATAAGGTGTGGAAACAATGACGAGAGCCGGTCTAAATCGATCGTCGTTTCTGGAAAGAAGCGGTTTTTGTGCTTTAGTTCTTCCCTTAATTGTCTCCACTCTTTCAGGCTATTAGAAAAACATTTCGCGGATGGCTTAAATTTTTGCCGTACAATTTCCCCGTCATCAAGAATCTCCGAGAGCAAATCTTTGGCATGAGCGGTATCCATGTGCTCATTATCAAAAATGGCCCAATCTTCTCTGAGCAGCTCGACTAGAGGCTTACCTGTGGGATCTTGGATATAAATCCCCAAGAGTGCTTCAAAGTACTCACGCAATTCGATTGGCTCTACAACGTCGCGGTTGTCATTCCCGCAATAAGAGCAGCGCCCCTTAGCTCTAGACAGAGACGGAATTATTTCTCTCGAAATATTCCTATCGCCAATACATTCACCACAACACTTCATAAAGCATCCGAAGCAAGGAAATCAGCCAATGTTTCTAAGTGATGAATCATTGACAGCTTTTTCACATACCCGAGCCCTGGAAAATGTTGGTTTTCATATAACTTCAAAAATTCCTCAATTGCAGACGTCCTCAGGATCTGACTATCTGGCGAATTGACCTCGGCAACAAGCTTTTCTAACGCTTCTAAGAACTTTCCGGCAGGGTCTTGAGGCGTATCTTGTCGAATAGACTTAAAATGATGAATGAACATAATGTCATCATTTTCTGTATCAATAAAAGTTATGTGGATCGCTACTGCGTAAGCGGGGCCGCCAGACTCGGAATAATCATCTCCAACCGTAAGAAAATCTCCAAATCCCTCCATTCCTTCGTCCTGAAAGGTCAGATGCAGATCAGAAAACATCTCCAGCTCTGGGTGTTTAGAGTTTGTTCTTTTTTCAAAACCATCTCTAACCAGCACCCTTGGGAAATCTTTAAAGTATCGCCGGTAGGTTTTTACACTGAAGTCTTCAACGAATATATGGGTTGCTTCAATATCGCTTTCCGCGAGCCACTCAGTGAGGGCCTTAGCTTTAGAAAAACCACTATGAACAAAAAATAGGTTCTCTTTACCATAGTGGTCTATTAGATCAGAAACTTCAGCTAACGAGCTGTCTTCAAGTAACAGTATGCCCGGAAAAGTATAGCCAAACTCTGCGAGTTCCGTAGCAAAATAATCTGCCAGCTGCTGCCAATTTCCCTTATGATCCCCATATCTCGGGTTAACGATAAGTATCGCCTCAGCACCTTCGGAATCGAGCGACTGAAGACAGCGAGTCAAGCTGCTGAATGATTCCTTGACTGGTTCAATAATCGGTCTAAAGCTAGCGGTTTTTATGACAGAAGCACTTTCTTTTATCGCCAACAGATCGTACTGCTTTCCTCTAAAAAAGGGGTAATACATATTGTTAAGTCCATTTCAGAAGGTTTTTGGCAGGCTGGTTGATGACTTCTAAAAGCCTACTTTGATCCTTTTTTCTTATCCGGGTTGAGATCCCTAAAGGTTGCAAAGACAGAGGAAGCTGAAGAATGAATTCCGAAAGATGCAAAGCGCTTCTCGAATTACGCAATGTCTTAACTACCTCGTGCCTCAAAAGCTCACTGGGTAATTCACAAAAAATCTCCTTGAGCACTTGGTATTTCACGGTATTTGGCACATCCGGAACGGTCCGTCCCAAGCTCTTAATTATTAGCTCTGACTCCGACAGGGATAGGGAATCAAAAACTACCGCTTGATCAACCTTTGAATTGGAATCCGTGGCCTCTCGCACTGTAGAAATCTGAAAACGCCGATTTAACGTTAATATCCCGACACATCCCGGAGCAGTGTTTAGTATTTTCCTAACGTGTTTTTCTGCACAGATTACATTCACGCGTGAAAAAACCTTGAAGTAGTCGGCAATCTGACTTTCAAGGCGTTCTAAGCTATCTCTCTCAGACTTTATCTCGTAAACAGTGGAGGTGCCATTTACTACAACGACGTCCGCTTTGGAATTTGCCACCCTAAACTCGGTGAACAGCGACGCCGTCTTCAAGCTGTGCGTGCCTAAAAGAATTTTATGCGTTATCGCTGCCTTGTACGTATGCTCAGTCCGCAACTCGACTGCTTTGCTTAGCTGGAAGGCTCGATCAAGAACTTGACCAATAGTTTTCGTGTTGAGGTCTTCTAGCAATTCGGCTTCATTAAGAATGCGAACTAATAGATCCGACCTCCCATCTCGGGCGAGTTGGCGAAACACCCCGGGAGAAAAAAGGCGAGAGAGCGCAGCACTCTTATTTTCGTTTTGTAAGCTCTTGCTCGTCATAAAAATTGCCAACGGATGTTTGACTGAGTCTAATTCACATGCTTTGAGTTTTACAAATTGAGCGCACCCTCTAACAACCTCAATATGTCTACATTATGTCTACATACGAAAAGTGAAATTCTCTAGAGGTTTGCAGAAAATGGTAAGGCATTGTTTTTTATGGTGCTCCGGGCCGGAATCGAACCGGCACGACCGTGAGGTCGAGAGATTTTAAGTCTCTTGTGTCTACCAATTTCACCACCGGAGCATTCGGAGGGGCTTTTGAGGGACAGGATTGTATAAGGCCGCGTACGGTAACGCAATTCTGAATCTGCCCCGAGGGGCGTGGTCACTCCTGGACAGGCTTCACCGCCCTGCCCTTGTAGATATAGCCGGCAATTTTTGGCGCCTTCGGGATATACAGGTTTTCCAGTTGCCGAATGTCGAACCCGGCGTGCCGGATCAGGTCGGCGATATTGCGGTTAAGGTGGCAGCCACCGGCCAGCTTTTTCCAGCCTGGCGTAATGCGGTGTTGCCATTTACGGGTAGTGGCGTGGGGCGATTCGCCGTGTTCCAGGAACAGGAGTTCCCCGCCAGGCGTCAGTACGCGCCACATTTGCTGCAGTGCGGCATGCCAGTCGGGGATCGTGCACAGGGTGAACGTTAGCAATACGGTATCCACGGAATGGTCTTCCAGGGGGATTTTTTCCCCGGGCAGGTCCAGCCACTCCACTTTGATGGGTGACCTGGCCAGGTTGGGCTGAGCTTTCCGGCGCATTCCGTCTGAAGGCTCAAGGCCATAAACCACTTCGACCTTCTCGGGGTCGTAGAACTCCATGTTGATGGCCGAGCCCATGCCCACTTCCAGTACACGGCCCCTGGCGTGAGGCACCACTTGGCTGCGCAATTTCATTACCTGGCCCATCGAGCAGGCGCGGTCTATGATGTGTGGCAGGATTCGGTTCTCGTAAAAGCTCATTATTCTTACCATACTTGTTGTATATCAAGGGGTGCGACAATACGCCCTATCGGCTTTGCCGCCATGTTTAGTAGCATGACAATCATCTGCCGGTAATAACAACATAACAAGATGAGCTAAGGCAGCGGCTGAACGGGTTCGCAGGGCCCGTTTGTTATGATGTGGACGTTACCGGAGGGTTCCCATGGAACTAGATCCTCTTATCCTATCGCGAATACAGTTCGCGTTTGTGGTGTCATTTCACGCCATTTTTCCGGTGTTTACCATCGGCCTTGCTTCCTATATTGCTGTGCTTGAGGGCCTGGCCTTCAAAACGAAGAATCCCGCATGGGTCAAGCTCTCCGCATTCTGGACCAAAGTGTTTGCCGTGGTGTTCGGTATGGGGGTGGTGTCGGGTATTGTGATGTCCTTTCAGTTTGGCACCAACTGGAGCAACTTCTCTCAGGCCTCTGCCAATTTTCTCGGGCCCATGCTGAGCTATGAAGTGGTGACGGCTTTCTTTCTCGAAGCAGCCTTTCTCGGCGTGTTGCTGTTTGGCCGCGACAAGGTTCCGCCCGGTGTTCACCTGCTTGCTGCGGTTATGGTCGCGGTGGGTACCTTCATCTCGTCGTTCTGGATTCTATCCGCTAACAGTTGGATGCATACCCCGGCAGGCACTGAGTTCCGGGACGGTGTGTTCTACGTAACCTCCTGGAGTGAGGCGATTTTCAACCCCTCTTTCCCCTACCGCTTCGCTCACATGGTGCTGGCCTCCTTCCTGACCGGCTCGTTTGTGGTGGCAGGCGTGAGTGCGTGGTATCTGCTGAAGGGGCGGGAAGTTGAGGCGAACCGCAAAGCGCTGTCTATGTGCCTTTGGTTATTGTTATTTATTGCTCCAACGCAGGCCGTTGTGGGCGATTTCCATGGCCTGAACACTATGGAGCACCAGCCAATCAAGGTGGCTGCCATGGAGGGCAACTGGGAAACCTCTCGCAATGTGCCGCTGCTGTTATTTGCGATTCCTGATCAGGAAAACCAGACCAACCATTTCGAAGTTGGCATTCCCGGCCTGGCAAGCTTCATTCTGACCCATGAATGGGACGGAGAGGTTCCCGGGCTGAACGAAGTACCGGTGGAGGAGCAGCCGCCGGTTGCCATTGTGTTCTGGTCGTTCCGGGTGATGGTTGGCCTTGGTCTGCTGATGATTGCCTTTGCCTTTGCAGGCCTTGTATTGCGGGCGGGCGGTCGCTACTGGCAAACGCCATGGTTCCTGCAGGGTTTGCGGCTCATGAGCATCACCCCGTTTATTGCGGTGCTGGCCGGCTGGTTTGTAACGGAGATCGGCCGCGCGCCCTGGCTGGTGCATGGGCTGATGGATCATAGCCAGGCCGTCACCCCTTCATTAACAGGGGGCATGGCCCTGTTTTCACTGATTGGTTACATCGTCGTCTATGCGTTGGTGTTCAGTGCAGGGGTCTATTATTTGATGCGGGTGCTGTATGTAGGGATGGAGGATAGCTACTTGGATGAGGAGCCTAACGCGGACCGGCCCAAACGCCCATTTTCCGCCGCCCATGTATCTTTCGAATTTGACGATAACAGCACTGAAAAGCCACTTAACCAGAGGGGACACTGATTATGGAAATGTTTGATCTGGTTCTGATCTGGGCCTTCATCATCGGTTTTGGCGTCATCATGTATGTGGTAATGGACGGCTTTGACCTGGGTATGGGCATCCTTTTCCCTTTCGCGCCGACCGAAGAAGACCGGGACACCATGATGAATTCCGTAGCACCGGTCTGGGATGGTAACGAGACCTGGCTGGTGCTGGGTGGTGCTGGTCTGCTGGCCGCGTTCCCCCTGGTCTATTCCACCATTCTGCCGGCGCTGTACATTGGTGTATTTCTGCTGTTGGCCGGCCTGATCTTCCGCGGGGTGGCATTCGAATTCCGCTTCAAGGCCCATACCTCGCGCTATTTGTGGAACTGGGCGTTCGCCGGCGGCTCCACGGTAGCGGCGTTTGCCCAGGGGGCGGTGGTTGGCGCCTACATCCAGGGATTCGAACTCACAGACAGGGTGTACTCTGGGGGCGCACTGGACTGGCTGACTCCGTTCACGATATTGACCGGTTTCGGACTTCTTGCCGGCTATGCCCTCTTGGGCTCCACCTGGCTGATCATGAAAACCGAAGGTCGGCTGCAGGAGTGGGCCTACAAAATAACCACACCGCTGTTGCTGTGTGTGCTCGGGGTGTTCGCCATCATCAGTATCTGGACACCCTTTGTGGATGAGATGGTGAAAGACCGTTGGTTCTCTACTATCACCGTCATCTGGATATTGCCGGCCCTCACCCTGTTGTGCGCCTACCAGGTGTTCCGCTCAGTACGTAACCGTTTTGAGGGCTGGCCTTTTGTGGCAACCTTGGGCCTGTTCATATTTACCTACCTGGGGCTGATAGTCAGTCGCTGGCCCTATGTGGTGCCGCCGGACATTACCCTGTGGGACGCAGCCTCTGCCTATGAATCCCAGCTGTTCCTGTTGCTCGGGCTGCTGTTCGTAATCCCCATTGTGCTGGCTTACACCGCCTGGACCTACTGGGTATTCCGCGGCAAGGTTCGCGCCGGCGAGGGCTACCACTAAGTGGCAGAACCGGCCACTGCCCGCGCCTGGCTGGGCGGGCTTGCAGCTCACGGCCGCCCGCTTATACTGGCGACAGTGTCTGCAGGCGTGGTGGTGGGGCTTGCAACCATCGCCCAGATGGCATTTCTGGCGGGTATAGTCCACCAGGGCCTTGTTGCCGAGGTGCCGGTTGAGCAACTTTCTCTGCTGTTTACCGGGGCCGTCGCAGCTATTCTTGTAAGAGGCCTGGCACAGGGGCTGCAGTCGCGGTTTGCGGCCCGGTGCAGTCGCAAAGTACGAAGCGAGGTCCGCCATCAGGTAAACCGTTGCTGGCAGGCGACCGGTCCTGTTGCCATGGGGCAGATATCCGCTGGTACCCTGGCGCGGGAGTGGCTCGACCATACAGATGCCCTGCATGGCTATTTCGCCCGCTTTCTCCCCCAGATGATTCTTGCTGTCATTGTGCCGTTACTGGTGCTGGTGGTGGTGTTCTCGCTGGACTGGCTAGCGGGCATATTCCTGCTACTGTCCGCCCCTCTCATTCCCCTATTCATGGCCCTGGTGGGCATGGGGGCTGAAAAGCTGAACCAGCAGCATTTCCAGACCATCGGCCGGCTGTCAGGTCAGTTTTTGGACCGCGTACGCGGGCTGACCACCTTGCAGTTGTTCGGGCAGACCGCAACGGCGGCAGAAATACTGCGGGAACGCTCCGATGATTATCGTCGCGTTACGATGAAAACCCTGCGGATTGCCTTTCTGTCCTCGGCGGTACTCGAGTTCTTCTCATCGGTCGCTATCGCCGTGGTGGCAATCTATATCGGCTTCGGCCTGCTGGGTTATATCACCTACGGCCCGGCGGAAGACCTTACTCTGTTCTCCGGATTGCTGGTGCTGTTACTGGCACCGGAGTTTTTCCAGCCGTTGCGCCTGTTGTCACAGCATTATCACGACCGTGCGGCCGCAATGGGCGCTGGTGAAGAGCTTGTAAGGCGGCTTCAGAGCGTTGAGGCGGGGGCCCAGGCTGCACAGGGCTCTTTCCAGCCACAATCGCCGGACCTGGTTTCCGTCCGGGACCTCTCTCTGGCCTACGATCGGGAGCGGCCGGTACTCGACCAGGTGTCCCTTGAAGTCAGCAAGGGCGATGTTATTGCCCTCACCGGTCCGTCCGGAGGCGGGAAGTCCTCATTACTGTACCTGATCGCGGGCTTTATGCAGCCCGACCGTGGCAACATTTCGGTCTTCGGTGCTGCGCCCGGTATACAGCCCTTCGGATGGCTCGGCCAGTCCCCGTTCCTTGTGCACGGCACCTGGGCCGACAATGTGCGGCTCACCACGCCGGATGCGACGGACATTTCCATAGAAACGGCATTGCGCCAGGTTGGCCTCGGGGACCTGCTCAACAATCGTAAAAGCGGCATTTACAGCAGGATCACTGAGGATGGGCAGGGTCTTTCCGGCGGGCAGGCTCGCAGATTAAGTCTCGCCCGGGTGTTTGTGGCCAATTACGACCTCATTCTCCTTGACGAACCCACTGCCGGGCTGGACAGCGACAGTGAGATATACATCCTTGAAGCACTCCACAAACTCGCACTGGCGGGTAAGACGCTGATCTTTGCCACTCACCACCAGGCGCTACTGACCCTTGCAAATCGCACCCTTCTGGTTTCAGAGGGAGGTGTGCAGGATGCGTGAACTCAGGCCCTGGATATCCCTGATATTCCGGCGCCCGGGGCGGTTGCTCGTCGGTGGCCTTCTGATTCTGATCACCTTGCTGTCGGGCATGGGGCTGCTGGCATTGTCGGGATGGTTCATAACCGCCACGGCGCTTACCGGCCTGCTGTTGGCTACGGGTGTGCAGGCATCACTCAATCTGTATATTCCGGGCGGCGGTATACGCTTTTTTGCCGTCGCCCGCACCGTTGCCCGTTATGCAGAGCGGGTCTATAACCACGATACCGTGCTGCGCCTGCTGACGGATATACGGGTCGCCCTGTTTGAACGGTTGAGTCTCGCCGCGCGTTACCGCAGGACCGCCTTGCGGGGGCCCCAGTGGCTGTCCAGGCTGACCAACGATGTCGATGCCCTGGACACCCTGTACCTCCGCCTGATCGCGCCTACGGCCCTCGCAGCGCTGGTTACCGCCCTATTGATTGTGGTTGCCTGGGTATTTTATAGCCAGGCCCTCGCCATTGGCCTTCTGATAACTCTGCTACCGGCATTTCTGGTGGCAACGGTTGTTGTTTATCTGCGCACCCGCCACCTGGTCTACCGGCAGACCGATGCCCGCGAAAGGGCACGAACAGACGTCATTGAGCACATTGAAGGTTTTGCGGAGCTGACTGCAGCAGGCCGTACCGGAAAACACGCCGCGCTCTGCCTGCGCCAGGCCGACCAGATCGCCCGTAATGACTCCCGGGCCGACACCCGCACTGGCTGGAATCTGGGGCTGGCACAGGTGATGGTTAACCTCGCGGTTGTGCTGGCCGTTTGGATGGGGCTGCAGTTGTTTCAGCAAGGCTCCGTCACCGGACCAGTGGTGGTGCTACTACCGGTAGCTCTGCTGGGGCTACTGGAAGTTTATTCAATGCTTCCGGACGCGTTTGCCAGGCTGGGAGGTACGCTTGCCTCTGCAGCGAGGCTGAATCGTGATTGCGTAGCGGAATCCGCCGCTGGGTCAGCGGCCAGTCAGCCCCCGGCAGACCCCCGCCATGCATTGGAGCTTGATCAGGTTACGGTCCGTTTTGGCGACCACTCCCCTGTGATCAGCCGCTTTGACCTTGCGGTGTTAAACGGCGAATGGGTGAACATTATTGGCAATTCGGGCGCGGGCAAGTCATCACTGGCCGAGGTGATGGCTGGCCTGGAAATACCTGCTTCAGGGTGCGCACGTCGTATAACATCAGCGTATCTCACGCAACAGACGGTGCTGTTCGAGGATACACTGAAAGCCAACTTGCTGATCGGCAGGCCAGATGCCTCGGACGCCGATGTCTGGCGGGTTCTGGGCCTGGTGGCCATGGCAGATCGCTTTACCCGCGAACCTGCGCAACTCAACACCTGGCTGGGTTCGATGGGCAGTCAGCTATCGGGTGGTGAAGCGCGGCGCATTGCTCTGGCCAGAGTGCTTCTGAACGAGGCGCCCCTGATCATTCTGGACGAGCCTTTCACTGGCGTGGATACCCACACCAGAAACAGTATCACTGCAGACATGAAGCAGTGGCTCGGAGAGAAAACGGTGGTAGCGCTTGGGCACGCTCCGGAGGCCTTGCCCGCCTCCGACCGTACCCTCCGCCTCAGCTGATACCTGTTCAGCTGGTTTCCAGTACCTCGAACGTCAGGCCCGCTTTGCTTGTCAGGCGCTCGAAGAGTTTGCCATCAAGCAGCGAAGACGGCGTCCAGAAACCACCCGGTTTCGCGGCATCCACATCAAATGCAAGGCTCATTCCGGCTTCACCCAGCATTTTGCTGGTGGAACCATAGCCCGGGTCCCGGTCGCCGGTCACCTTGGTTTTTATGGTCTTGCCGTCTGCGGTCTTACCCACAAAACGCAGATCGTAAAAGCCGTTCTTCTGCGCTTCCGGGCTTGGCCCCTCGCCCGGCTTGGGCACAAACTTTTCCACCACCCAGCGAGAGGGTTTGAACGCCGAAGCGGTAAAGAACCCCCCAAGTGCGCCGGTGATCCCATAAGCTGCCAGACGGCCCTTTATGCCGCGCCCTGTCATCATCGCCTCGTCGTAGGTGAACTCTTTGCCATAGCGGGCGTTCTGCAGAGCGTTGGAGCGATGAACAATCCGGGTATTGATAGCCCCCATCACGAATGGTGCCAGCCAGACCCCAAAATCCTTGTCGAACTCAGCCCCTTTCAGGCTGGGCTGTCGGGTTCTGGAACGATGTTCCGGCGGGCAGATGGAGAAGGGATTGGCCAGCTCCTTACGCAACTTCGGGTCTGCAGCAGCCTCCTTGGCAACATTCATCATGCTGGCCACTGTGCCACCGGAGAATTCGCCCTTGGCCACCTTTACCCGCATGCGAACATCCTGGCAGGGTGCTCCGAAGGTTGCTTCCGCCTGTTCCTGTAGAAACCAGACCCCCATATCCGAGGGAATGGAGTCAAAGCCACAGCAATGAACAATGCGGGCGCCAGAGGCTTTTGCTGTGTCCTCGTAGGTTTCCACCATCTTGCGAATCCACTGAACCTCGCCGGTCAGATCGCAGTAATTCGTGCCGGTTTCAGCGCAGATTTTCACCAGTGGCTCGCCATAAAGGGCGTATGGCCCCACCGTCGAGATGATCACGCGGGTCTGGTCACACATGGCTTTGAGAGCGCTTTCATCGCTGGCGTCTGCCACGATCGTTGGCAGGTTCCCCGCGCCCTTGCCAAGGCTCTGTTTCAGCGTGCTCAGCTTGCTCTCGGAACGGCCGCCAATGGCCCAGCGAACATCCTTCCCAACCCCATAAGTATCAAACAAATAGCCCGTCAGTATTTGCCCCACGAAACTGGTGCCACCGAATACCACGATGTCATAAGTGGTGTCAGTCTTTGTGCTCATTGGTTGTCCTTAATCCGTCAGTATCCATTATGAATTAGCAGCGCTGGATCGGGCTGCCTTCGCGCCCATCAATACCAGGAACAGCGCAACACCAAGACCCCAGAAGCCGTTGAGCATAAGGCCTCCAACCCAGGTCTGGGCTGAGACGGCGAGGCCCTTTAGCGGGAAGACCACCAGCATCGCAACGGCGGTGGGTCCGATGGCGCCTACTATTACATTCCCCAACCAGAACTTAAAGCCATTCAGGCGCCCAAGAATCGCCCAGAGCACCATGCCCCATAGACCACCGAAAAATGCAAGCGAAAATACGGCAGGTACCCCCAGAGGCGCCACCGGGTTCATATTGAACGGTGCTGCTGGCACCATGCCTGCGAAGTAAAAAAGGGCGAAAAGGCCCTGATGAAAAATCAACGTTGCGAGAAAGCCACTGACAAACGCCTTTAGCCAGATCATGTCATTATCCTTACGGTTGTTTCCCTGGAAATTGCGACAAAAACGTCGCACCGGCCAATCGATTCAACCGGCCGATACTGCACACTCTGTCAGGATCGATTAACCCGAAACCCGGAGGTTACCCCATTGAACACCCTGCTTCTGGTACTGAGCCTCATACTTGCCATTGTCAGCGGCTGGCTGTTCTGGCGAGTGCACCGTCAGCAAAAAGTGATCGAGGCCGCACTTTCCGAAAGCTATGGCCCTGATAATACACGGGATCCGGAGATGATACTTACGCTCCGGGTGCGGGATCCGATTGCCCTGGCCAAACGGGAATCCAAATCGGCCCGCGTACTGGCCGATCGGCTTCCCGTTATGGTGAAACGACTGGTTTACCAGGAAGTGATGAAAGAGCTGGAAATGGAGTTGGCGGAACGGGAAATCGACGTGGAAATGAAGCTGGAATACCGATAAGCATCCACAGGAGGCACTATGGACGCATCTACCCTACTCAGTCTGCTCGCCACCGCAACGACTACCGGGCTTATCGTTCTCGCTACCCGGCAACACGTCCGCAACACCTCTAACCTGAGATTGCTCAGAGCCCATCAGATTTCTGCCTACAGTCACCTTCAGAAAAGCCGCTTGGATCTGATGGAAACCCGCAATCGCGCCAGGCTGCTGGAAGAAACGGTCAAGAGCGGAACCAGCGCAGTGGAGAAAGTGCACAAGACCATCACCACCACAACATTCAGCCTGATTGATCGCTTCTCAACCAGCGAGGAATTCCGCGAGAATGCCCGCCGTGCCAGGGAAAGCCACGATCAGACCAGTGACCAGATCTATCGTGCGGTGCACACCACCAACAAGGCTCTTCATATCCTGGCAGATTCGCTGTTTATCGGTAAAAAAGAAAAGAAGCTGACCAGAAGAAAACACCCGAAGGACGAATAAATCGGTGCAAACAAAAAAGGCACCCGTAGGTGCCTTTTTAAGAAGAATCCGAAAGTTACATGACTTTCTTCAATTCTTCCTCAAGCTGCGGGATTGCTTCGAACAGATCCGCAACCAGGCCGTAATCCGCTACCTGGAAGATCGGCGCTTCTTCATCCTTGTTGATCGCAACGATCACCTTGGAGTCAGACATACCGGCCAGGTGCTGGATCGCACCGGAGATACCGACAGCGATGTACAACTGGGGTGCAACGATCTTACCGGTCTGGCCAACCTGCATGTCGTTGGGCACGAAGCCGGCGTCAACCGCAGCGCGGGAAGCACCAACAGCAGCACCCATCAGATCGGCAACCTGCTCCAGCATCTTGAAGTTTTCACCGTTCTGCATACCACGGCCACCGGAAACCACAATGCCGGCGCTTGCCAGATCCGGACGGTCAGACTTGGCCAGTTCTTCGTTGACGAACTGGGACAGGCCTGCGTCTTTTACAACGTCCAGGGCTTCAACCGCGGCGGAACCACCTTCACCGGCAACCGGATCAAAGGCAGTCGGGCGAACCGTGATTACTTTGATGTTGTCTGTGGACTTAACGGTGGCAATGGCGTTACCGGCATAGATCGGGCGAACGAAGGTGTCTTCGGACTCCACACGCATGATGTCGGATACCTGTGCAACGTCCAGCAGCGCTGCGACGCGCGGCATGAAATCCTTGCCAATAGTGCCAGCGGCGGCCAGGATATGGCTGTAGCCCTTGCCTACCTCGGCAACCAGCTCGCCCAGGTTCTCACCCAGGAAGTGGCCATAAACGGCATTGTCGGCAACCAGTACCTTGTTAACGCCTTCGGCCTTCGCCGCTGCTTCGCCTACGGCACCGCAGTTCTCGCCGGCAACCAATACGTCGATGTCGCCACCGATGGCCTTGGCAGCAGCCAGAACGTTCAGGGTTGCCTGCTTCAGCTCGCTATTGTCATGTTCAGCAATTACAAGGATGCTCATTTAGATCACCTTCGCTTCGTTCTTCAGTTTGTCGACCAGCTCAGCTACATCAGCAACCTTCACGCCTGCCTGGCGAGAGGCCGGGGCCTCTACCTTCAGGGTAGAAAGACGCGGAGCAAGCTCAACACCCAGGTCAGCCGGGGTCATGGAGTCCAGCGGCTTCTTCTTGGCCTTCATGATGTTTGGCAGAGAAGCGTAACGCGGCTCGTTCAGGCGAAGGTCAGTGGTAACAACCGCAGGCAGGTTCAGGGCAACGGTCATCAGGCCGCCGTCCACTTCACGGGTAACGTTTACCTTGTCGCCTTCAACAACGACTTCAGAAGCGAAAGTACCCTGCCCCATTCCGGTCAGCGCAGCCAGCATCTGGCCGGTCTGGTTGTTGTCGGAATCAATGGACTGTTTGCCGAGAATAACCAGTTTGGGCTCTTCTTTCTCAACAACGCTCTTGAGCAGCTTGGCCGCTTCGAGAGACTGAACCTCTTCGTCTGTTTCGATGTGGATACCACGGTCGGCACCCAGCGCCAGAGCGGTACGGATTTGCTCCTGGCAGGCCTTCGGGCCGATGGATACCACCACGATTTCACTGGCAACACCCTTCTCTTTCAGGCGAACGGCTTCTTCAACAGCGATTTCGCAGAATGGGTTCATTGCCATTTTAACGTTGGCGAGATCAACACCGGTGTTGTCCGGCTTGACGCGCACCTTCACGTTGTAGTCGATAACTCGTTTTACAGCGACCAGAACCTTCATAGATTCCTCGTTCTTCATACGATGAGTTTACATTTGAGAACAGCATATGCTTGCGGGGCCTGCTGTCTGTCAGGGCGTCATAATACTGCAGGCAAAGAACACCGGGGTCAATAGCCTCTCAGGACGTTGACAGGCCGCACTCGCGGCCAATGTACACCGGTTGACTCCACCTGAGCGTGAGACGATACTAGAAAACGACTCAAAAAACACATTTCGGCCCAGCGCCCGCCAACAATGCCAAAGGTAGACCCAAATTTCAAACAAACGTTTGTTTGATTATTCAATTGCGGTATCCTTTCAGTTAACAGAAAAGGGGCTTTCGCTTTGTGGGAGTCGTCTATCCAACGTTTTACCGGTATGATGTCGCCCCTGAGAAATTGCCTGTTGGCATCACTAAAAAAGATGAGGAGACCAACGTGGAACGCGAATCGATGGAATTTGATGTTCTGATCGTCGGCGGTGGCCCGGCCGGCCTCTCGGCAGCCTGTCGCATTATGCAGATGGCTCAGGAAGCCGAACACGAGCTGACCGTCTGTGTCGTTGAGAAAGGTTCCGAGATCGGGGCCCACATCCTGGCAGGCACGGTTTTCGAGCCCACTGCCCTCAACGAACTGTTCCCGGACTGGAAAGAGAAAGGCGCTCCGCTGAACACTCCGGTCACCCGTGATGACATTTTCCTGCTGAAAAACCAGGAAAACGCCAGCAAGATCCCCAATGCCTTTGTGCCGAAAAACATGCACAACCATGGCAACTACATTATCAGCCTGGGCAACCTCTGCCGTTGGCTGGCCGAGCAGGCGGAAGGCCTGGGTGTTGAGGTGTATCCCGGTTTTGCAGCCTCTGAAACCATCGTTGAAGACGGCCAGGTTAAAGGCATCATCACCGGAGATATGGGCGTTGCCCGTGACGGCTCCGAGAAAGACGGCTATATGCCGGGAATGGAGCTGCGCGCCAAGTACACCCTGTTTACTGAAGGCTGCCGTGGCCACCTTGGCAAGCGCCTGATCAAAGACTTCAAGCTGGACGAAGGAAAAGATCCGCAGCACTACGGCATCGGCATCAAGGAACTGTGGGACATCGATCCGGCCAAACACGAACCGGGCCTGGTTATCCACACCACCGGCTGGCCGCTGAACGAATCCGGCTCTACCGGCGGCTCCTTCCTTTATCACCTGGAGAATGGCCAGGTTTATGTGGGCCTGATCACCGATCTGTCCTACAGCAACCCGCACCTCAGCCCGTTTGATGAGTTCCAGCGCCTGAAACTGCACCCGGAGATCAGCAAACACCTGGAAGGTGGCAAGCGAGTGGCCTACGGTGCCCGTGCCATCACCAAGGGCGGCTTTAACTCCCTGCCGAAGATGAGTTTCCCTGGCGGTCTGCTGCTGGGCTGTGACGCAGGCACCCTGAACAGCTCCAAGATCAAGGGCTCCCATACGGCCATGAAGTCCGGCATTCTGGGCGCTGAAGCTGTGTTCGAGGCCCTGAAGGGCGGCAATAATGGTGAGGAAATCACCAGCTTCGAGGACCGCTTCAAGGACAGCTGGCTGTATAAAGAGCTTTACGACGAGCGCAACTTCAGCCCGGGCATGCACAAGTTCGGCAACTTCGTGGGTGGCGCCATCGCTTACTTCGAGCAGAACATTCTGCGTCGCAGTCTGCCGATTACGTTCCACGACACCACGCCGGACTATGCCACCCTCAAGCAGGCTGACCAGGCGAAGAAGATTGATTATCCGAGGCCGGATAACAAACTGACCTTCGACAAGCTGTCCTCGGTGTTTATTTCCAACACCAACCATGAGGAAGATCAGCCGATTCACCTCAAGTTGTCTGATCCAGCGATTCCCATCAAGGAGAATTTGCCGAAGTACAACGAGCCTGCGCAACGCTATTGCCCGGCCGGGGTTTACGAAGTGGTCGACGCTGATGATGGCAGCGGCAAGAAGTTCCAGATAAACGCGCAGAACTGCGTGCACTGCAAAACCTGCGACATCAAGGACCCAGCCCAGAATATTACCTGGGTAACGCCTGAAGGTGGCGGCGGCCCGAATTACCCGAACATGTAATTCGGAGTATTGGAAAAAGCGGCCCCTTGTGGGCCGTTTTTTTGTTCAGGCATAAAAAAACGGCCCACAAGGGGCCGCTTCATACAACCGGTAAAGCGATCAGTGAGCGTGACCGTGCTCTTGCTCTTCGTCGGTTGCTTCGCGCGCTTCAACCACTTCCACGTCAAAATGCAGGGTCTGGCCTGCCAGCGGGTGGTTTGCGTCGATAGTGACAGTTTCGTCGCCTACTTCCACAACACGAACTACCTGGGGGCCGCCCGGAGTCTGTGCCTGGAATTGCATGCCCGGCTCGATGGTGTCCACACCTTCAAACGCGGAGCGCGGAACCGGCTGAACCAGCTCTTCGTTGACTTCGCCGTAGCCTTCGCCGGGCTCAACAGATACTTTCACCTGATCGCCAGCGTTCTTTTCGTTCAGCGCGTTTTCCAGTCCGCCGATGATGTTCTGAGCACCTTCCACATAAGACAGAGGCTCGCGACCTTCTACGCGGGAGGAATCCAGTTCTTCTCCCTGGTCGTTGGTGAGCGTGTAATGGATGGTGACAACACGAGGTTGGGCCATGTGATCTCCTTGCGTGTCGCAATGACTGTTTGATTTAAATTTGGGTAATCGAAAGTGATCTTGAACAGCCAGACTGCACAGAGGGACTTACGACCACCGGGCCTCGTTAGAGAGCCAGGCTCGGTAACAAGTTCGAAAATACAGTTTAACAAGTGTCGTACTGCGTTTTCTACCGTCAGTTATTTGGGACGGTGCCCCTGAATTCAACCGTTGGCGCCAATTTTATAGAAATTTCCGTTACTCCAGACACCTATGGCAGTTTCGCCTGCAATGGATTCTTCTGTCACCAGGTCCGCCAGGTCGTAATACGCCGCGGTGACCAGCCGGGCTTCGATGCCATTGCGCAGGTTTACCACTGGTCGCGGCTCGTCGGTACCGTCGTAGGTTCCAATCTGTAGCGGGTGCTCCTCGCCAATCTCTATGGTTTCGCCAGTATTGGTTGTCACCGACAGTACCTGCTCTCTTCCCTCGCCAGTTGCCTGAAGTGAGTGGGCAAGAAGCGGTGCGTCTTCAACGGTAATCCGCCACTTCTCTACCGGCGTGACCAGGTAATAGTGGCCGTCTTCCTCGCGCCGGAGGATGGTAGAGAATAACCGTACGATGGCCTCCCGACCGATAGGGTTGCCCTGATAGAGCCACTGGCCATCACGGGCGATGACGATATCGATATTTCCCGACAGGTCCGGATCCCATTTGTCCAGAGGCGGCAAACCGCTACCAGCGGCCTGGGCCTTTTCAATCTGCTCTGCAATTGTTTCGGGCTTCTGGGTCATAAGAGAGATTCCTGAGTAAGTCCGGTTACGGCAGAAACTGGGCCCTTAGGTCTGCGCACCCCGGCCCGGCCACGGGCATTTCCAGCACGATTGCCTGAGCTGTCATGAAGGGAATACCTTTGCGGTGAGCATCAACCAGCAACGTCGAAAGGCTGCCAACAAAAGGCATATGAGAAACAATCATCAGCTGCGGCGGTGCCGTTTCGATCAGTTCATCCAGACAACGCCCCGGGTCATCATCCGGAGTGATATAGTCTTTTTCTGTAACCGCACAATTGAGGATTTCTGAGGCGATGGCTGCGGTCTGGCGAGCACGCACCAGCGGGCTGCACCAGATGTATTCTGGCCGCCAGGGCGATTCCGCTATTTGCGCTGCGACCTCTGCAACGCCCTGCCGACCGAATTCCGTCAGTTCCCGCTCCCTGTCGAGTGAGTGCCAGCCGGCTTCACCGTGACGCATGATGATCAAATGCACTGGTTACCTCCGGAGATGCAGAAACATTGTTGACTCGTTATTGGGTGAGCGTGCGAGGCAGAATGAATTCTACGTCGGAATTCTGCACCGACATCATCAGGCTGTTAATCACGGCACTGATGGACGCGCCTTCATAAAGTATTTCATACAGCCCTCTTACCAGTGGCATATAAATGCCAATGGCCTCGGATTTTTCCTTTACGAGTTTGAGGGTGTAAATGCCCTCTGCGACCTGCCCCAGCTCGGCAACTGCATCGTCGAGCGCCTGCCCCTTGCCAACGGCATAGCCCACACGGTAATTGCGACTCTTCGGAGAAGTGCAGGTTACGATCAGGTCTCCGACGCCCGCCAGCCCCATAAACGTCATCGGGTTGGCGCCCAGGCTGACAGCAAACCGGCTCATCTCTGCCAACCCGCGGGTGATCAGCATGGCCTTGGCGTTCTCGCCAAGATCCCGCGCCGAGGCCAGGCCAGCCACGATGGCGTAGATATTTTTCAGCGCTCCTGCCAGCTCGACACCATAAACGTCGACGTTGGCGTAAACCCGAAGGTACTCGCAGCCCAGCAGCTCCTGAACGGTACGGCGAACGTCCGGATCCTTGGCTGCAATAACTGTGGCCGTCAGATCCTGGTTTACGATTTCACCCGCAAGGTTCGGACCACTGAGAACACCGATCCGGCAGCGGGGGATTTCTTCCTGCAGGATCTCGCTCATCAGTTTGAAACCATGCTCCTCTATACCCTTGGTGAGGCTGACGACGATCTGTCCGTCACGGAACTCGGCGCTGTTATCGCGGATAACGGCCCGAAATGCCTTGCTGGGAATAGCGACTAATACAATTTCGGCTCTGCCTATTGCCTCCGAAAGGCTGGTTGTAGGCTGGATATCGCCAGTCAGGCTTATGTCAGGCATATAGCGGCTGTTAATGCCGGTATCGCGGATTTCATCAGCCTGAGCTGCATCACGCATCCAGAAGTGCACGGTATGGCCGTTTTCTCCCAGAACCTTGGCCATGGCGGTGCCGAAACTACCGCCGCCGAGAACTGCCACATCGTGGCCTGTTGGAGCAGGCTCCATGGGCCGTGGGGCTTTATTATCAGGCATAGTTGTTCCGTTGTTGCTTGCTTATCGTTGGCCCGGTACGGCCGGCAGGAATGGATAATACGATGACGATCTCCGGTTTTTAACCGGACTCTTCGCATTCCAGGGCGCGCACCAGGTTCTTGAACTCTTCCCGGTTACGGCTGTTCAGACCCATTAACACCCGATGAGCGTCGAGAACCTTGTCCCGGACGTCCTGCTCGCTGGCACGCAACACGGGTATTTCTTCCAGTTCCTCAATGCGGGAGGCGGGTTCGCGCACAATGATAAAAATCTTGTCGAAACCCATGGAAGTAATGATTCGGGTTATATCCGGGTTAGTGGAAATCATCGTTGGCAGGAAATTGCTGCGTTTCTGGGCTGCCATAGCGATCTTGGCGAGCAGCCCAAGGGTGGTACTGTCAATAATCTCGGTTTCCGTGAGATCAATAACCACCGTTTTGAACTCGGGGTCCTGGGTGATGGACTCAACCAGGTTGTCCAGCGTCGAACACAGGTTCAGCCGGATTTCGCCAATAAACTTGAGGACATAAATGCCCTGTTTTACAGCTTGCAGGATCTTGTAACCAGCCATTGAATCCACTGCCACTATTTCGACGTTGGGCTATCGGTGTCCGCCGCGGGCACGATATCCGTAACAGATACGATAGCAATATCGTCAGGTAACTCTGTGATCTCGTCGAGATTCAGAGCCTTGCTCAGCGAAGCAATAGTGTGACTACCTCCCGAGACGAGTTCAAGTAATGTCTTTTCCTTTTCATCAAGGCTTTTGGCCTTGATGACCTCCAGTATACCGTCTGAGAACAAAATGAGTCGAAATGGTTCCTCCAGCGGCACCTCGTAGACTTCCCACTCCGGTGCCTCAAACAGCCCTACCGGCAACCCGCTACCTTCGAGAAAAGCCGTACGGCCACCTTCAAACGACAGGATGGGCATGGGGAAATGTGCACCCACGGAATAGCGCAGGCGCCTGTCAGTGGTCGAAATAATTCCCACAAATACGGTCACGTGCTTACCCAGGCCGGTATCCAGCAACTCCGAGTTGATTCGCTCAAGAAATCGCTCCGGGTAGAGGATGTCGTCGCTGGAACCGCGCCTCAGGTTACGCTGAAGACGGTTGGTCAGGTTTTTAAGCAAGACGGTTACGAACGCCGAGCTGGCTCCGTGACCGGACACATCAGCAATGTAAACCAGCACTTTATCCTCGGATATACGAAAGTAATCGAGAAAGTCGCCACTGAGAAACAAGGAGGGTTTGATGAGATGGTCGATCGTAAGGCCGGACAGGATCTGCTCGTTGTCAGGCAGCATGCGCAGCTGAACCTTGCGCCCTGCCCGCTGGTCGGCTCGCAACTCGGCAATCCCGTCACGAAGGTCACGGTTGGCTTCTTCCAGTTCCTGACGGTAAAGCTGATTGAGGCGGTTAACCCGCACCCGGTCAAAAAGCTTGCCGATGACGTCGTCCAGTGCGCCACGGTCGTCGGAACAGGGTTTGAGCACAATGTCTGCTGCCCCGGCCCGCAGGGCATTGACGACCTCCGGAGCATCTTCGGTGGAATAACAGGCAACAATCGGGGTGAAAGTTTCGGCATCTTCCAGCCTGGAGGCCAGTTCACCAATGGCGTCGGGCGCCATGTCGGCGAAGATGATGTCCGGAATATTGTCATTGAACAGGGCACGGGCCGAATTCAGGTCCGGGTAGCCGGTCACGTAGAAACCCCGGGCTTCAAGGTACCGACCCAGTTCCGAACGGGCATGCTCATCCGAATCAATTATAAGAATGCGCTCGGTGCGCGCTGTCATGATTATTGCCCTAAACTACCATCGGTAAACAGGAAATTGGTTTTCTGATATCTATTCTGGCATGCCCCTGTGATATAACAAGGCATGTTTGCTGTTTTTGGGAGGTTGTAATCTATGAGAAGTGCCGTAAATGATCTGCTCGGGGCCTATGACAAGCTGATCATGGACCCGGTTCATGGCGGCATTCCGCTGTACCGGCATGAAATAAAGGTGATCGACCACCCCCTTTTTCAGCGCCTGCGCAATATCTGCCAGAACGACATCCTCAGCCTGGTATTTCCCGGCGCCACGCACTCCCGCTTCCTGCACAGTATTGGCGTGATGCATGTGGGCACCCGCATGTTCCGCTCCATGATCGACGCCTACCTGCGTGAACAACAACTCAGCGACCAGACCGACCTTAGCCTGAGCCAGCTGGACGCCATCGACTACCTCGCCAAGACCATACGCCTGGGTTGCCTCTTGCACGATAGTGGCCATTCCAGTTTTTCCCACCAGTTCACCCAGGCCCGGCGGATTCATGACCTTATGTCCCGCCCGGACCGTTTCGACGACCTCTGGGAAGGCGTAGACTATTCCCTGTACCACTCGGAACGCCCGGAGGAACTTGAGCACGAACACTATTCCGTCCGTGTCGCCCATGATGTGCTCAGCTCCATTGACCTGGAGTCCGCGGGGCTCGACGCCAGAGACGTCATCGGCATTATGGAAACAACGGACGCGTCTCCGAGTGAAGCATTCTGCCGCCACGCCCGCACGTTCTGGAGCTTCATTGCCGGGGAGGACGCCGACTCCGGCATGCTTAGCGAGGCCGATACGCCAGGGCTGGTCATGGACCTTTTGTCGTCCATTGTGTCCGGTGAGATCGATGCTGATCGGGCCGATTATATGCTTAGGGACGGGTTCCACTCTTCCGTGACCATTGGCGGATTCAACCTGGACCACTTGCTCAGTAACCTGCGCTTCGGCTGGGACGTACGCGAGCCGTGGCTCGGCCTGGCCATTACCCAGAAAGGGCTTGGCGCCCTGGAGGACTTTGTCTACAGCCGCCACCAGATGTACCGAAAGGTGTACGCCCACAAAACCGCCCTCGGGTTCGACTGGCTGCTCAGAGAAGCCATTAACGAGGTACTGGAAGACCCCGAGATCTTTGACTGGGTGGATACCTGCCTCAGCAACATGCGGTATTTCGCGGAACTCACCGACAGTTTCTTCTGGGAGGCGTTTCGCAAGGTGGCACGCAGGGACCCGTCAAGCTATTCGCGGTGTATTGTCGATCGCATCAAACTGAACCACCTGGACACCCGCGAGGACCTGACAGCCAAAGGCATTGCCGAGCACAGCAGTTGGCTGGCCAGGGAATTGAAGCTGAACCCGAAACAGGTGGTGACCTGCTCCATGCGGGCGCGGTTTTCCAATATTCAGGACAACTTCAACGGGATCAAGGTGCTGGTCCGGGACCCCATCAACCGTTCCCGTTCCCTGAAAAAGATTACCGATGTAAGCGCGTTCTTCAGCAAGTTCAGTGACGGCACCATCAGCCACTTTTATGTACGCCCGGAGGTTCTTGGCCAGCCCTGAGCCTCAATGGGAGCCCTGAGCCTCGAATAGAACCCTCTTAATGGGACAGTATTTTTTCCGCCAGCCCCTGGGCGCTCTCGAACGCGCCCTCCACACGTCCACCGCTCAGCCAATCGCCGGCCAGCCCAATTCGGTAGTCATCAAACCAACGGAAACCGGGGCCCGCGTCGGACGACGATTTTGCATAGAGCCAGCGATGGTGAACCATCTCATCCGGCTGGGCATCGCACCCGGTAACACGTTGGAACGCCGCGACCATCATTTGAGCGACCCTGTCAGGAGCGGTGTCCTGGTGACTGCGGGACCATTCAGGGTTGGCATGCAAGACCCACCATTGGCCGTCGTCGTCACGGCCCGGCTTACTGGAATTGTTGGCGATCCAGTAAAGCACGGCATCCTGGCAACGCATCCCTTCATAAGGCTGTTCCAGCGGCTTCGAAAAGTGCACCGCGGTGGCCCAGCACGGCTCGATATGGCTGACCGGGTTATCAAGCTCATCGGCAAGGGTCTGTAACTGACTGGCACGAAACAATTCCTGTGCCTGTGCCGGTGGCGCGGTTACGATAATCGCATCAAATGGGCCGTAGGAGTCGCCCTCAGTGTCCTGCAAAGTCCACTCCTGGCCATTGCCAACCAGGCGTTCAATCCGGGTTTCAGTGCGCAAATCCACCTTGGAAGACAGGCCCCGGGTGACGGCGGTCATTCGAGGGACGCCGACATACCGGCTCTCATTCGGAAAGGGCTCCCACCCACCATCGGGATTCTGGTAGCCAAACCGTCCTTTCCATAATCCGAAACCCGCCTCACCGGCATGACGGGTGAGAAACGGGACAAATGCCGGGTTTCTCGCGGTGAAATATTGGGCGCCAATGTCGGCGGAGCCACCAGGCACGCGTTTTGCGGCCAAGCGCCCGCCCGGGCCCCGGCTTTTTTCAAAAACCGTAACGGCGATATTTTCGTCCATGAGCAAAAGACCGGCTGTCAGGCCGGCGACCCCTGAACCAACAATCGCTATCCGGCGTATAACAGGCATCTGATCGGTTTGGTTAAACATCGTTTATCGTGCATCCAGAATCGGTTGAAGAAACGTATCAGAGTAAATCACGAACTAAAGGGCAATCAGGGTATGACCCGAGTGCAATACTGGCTGACAAACATTCTGAGATGGTTCGACTCCACCGCGGGTTCGGATCACCTCGACACTAGCTCGCGGACCTTCAATTTTCTACGGGTGGTGCCCTTTATAGCACTTCACCTTGCCTGTTTGCTGGTCATCGTCACCGGCACCAGCCCGTTTTCAGTGTTTTTTGCGGTGGCATTCTTCGCCGTGCGTATGTTCGCTATTACGGGTTTCTATCATCGGTACTTCGCCCATAAAACCTTCAAGACCAGCCGCGTAGCACAATTTCTTTTCGGGGCCCTGGGGGCCAGCGCTGCCCAGCGGGGTCCGTTATGGTGGGCTGCTCACCACAGACATCATCACCAACACTCCGATGACGTAAAGGATTTGCACTCTCCCCATCACGGCGGTTTCTGGTGGTCTCATGTGGGCTGGTTCACCTGTGATGCCGGTTTTGCCATGAACGAACGTCGGGTAAAAGACTGGATGAAATTTCCGGAACTGCGATTTCTCAATCGCTTCGACTCGCTGGTGCCTGCCGCCGCTGCAATTGCTATCTATGCTCTGGGGGAAGGACTGGCCGTGTGGGCGCCAGAACTGGGCACCAACGGACTCCAACTGCTGGTGTGGGGATTTTTTATTTCCACGGTCGTGCTTTTCCATGCCACCGTTTCCATCAATTCCCTGTCCCATGTATGGGGCAAACGTCGATTTGAAACCGGGGATGACAGCAGGAATAACATCTGGCTGGCCCTGATTACCATGGGCGAAGGCTGGCACAACAACCACCATCGCTGGCCACAGTCCGTGCGCCAGGGATTCAGGTGGTATGAGGTAGATATGACCTGGTACGGACTGTGGATACTTGAGCGCCTTGGAATCATCTGGGACATGAACCCGATTCCAGAACATATTCAGGAAGAAACCCGCCAACTGGATGCCATGAGGAGGAGAAGATCATGAGTACCGCCTCGATCATTGATATGGGCAACAGGAACTCGTCGGTGCACGAAACACTTGGGCGCTTCCAACAGCTGTTCAGCAACCTCTGCGCAGGCAACATGGCTGAGCTGGGCAGCGTATACGGAGACAACGTGCGGTTTACGGATCCCTTTACGACCGTTCACGGTATCGATGAGCTCACAGAGTATTTCAGTGGAGCCTACGCGAATGTCATTTCCTGCGACTTTGAGTTCGCCGATCCGGTGATCAGCGGTGAAGACGTATGCATCCCCTGGGGGATGCGTCTGCAGCACAAGCGTATTCGCAAAGGTAAGGTTGTCAAAGTGGACGGTATCAGCCAGCTGGTAATCCGTGAGGGGCGTGTTATCGCCCATCGGGACTACTTTGATGTAGGCCAGTTGTTGTACGAAAACCTTCCCGTGATGGGGGGCGTTATTCGTTGGCTGAGGAATCAGGCAGGATGACCCGCCGACTGGCTTCAGCGTCCAATATCTGGCTTACCGGCGCCAGTTCCGGCATCGGTGAGGCTGTTACCCGGGAACTGATGCAGCAGGGTCACCGCCTGATCATCACCGGGCGCCGGCAGGACGCTCTCGACCGGTTATGCACCCTGGCGCCGGAACGAATGAAATCCGCCCCTGCGGACACCACGGACAGGGAGGCTCTTCAAGCCATCAGTGGTGACCTGGAAGCGTATGGCAATCTTGATATGGCGATCCTCAACGCCGGTACCTGCGAGTATCTGGAAATTGCGGAGTATGACAGCAGCATCATAGACCACAACGTTACGACCAATGTGGTTGGTACGGCCCGCTGCCTGGACATTGCCCTGCCTGCACTTCGCCGCACTGCAGAGCTGGGGCGGCCGGCAACCCTGGTGATTGTCAGCTCGTCGGCCTGGTGGTTTCCGTTCGGTCGCGCCGAAGGGTACGGTGCTTCCAAAGCGGCGCTGACCTACTTTGCACACGCTCTGAGGGCAGACCTGGCCTCAGAAGGCATCGACGTTGTTGTAGTATCTCCGGGCTTTGTCAAAACCCCCCTGACTGACCGCAATGATTTCCCCATGCCTTTTCTGGTTTCAGCAGAGGACGCCGCCAAGCGCATCGTCACCGGGCTTCGTAATGGCAAAAGGGAGATTGCCTTTCCCAAACGTTTCACCTGGACGCTCAGACTACTCGGCGCCCTGCCCCAGGTGATCATTGACCGGATGGCGGCCAGCATGAGCCGGCAAAGCAGAAAAGAACAGGAATCCCATGAATGAATGAGAACCGTCAACGCATTGCAGTCATTGGCGCTGGTGTATCGGGGCTGACTACCGCTTGGCTCCTGTCGGAAAAGTACGACGTAGAGCTGTTTGAGGCCGGCAGTTATGCCGGCGGGCACACCAATACCGAATCGGTTGCGGCCGGCGGTCGTGAATGGCCGGTAAACACCGGTTTTATCGTCTTCAACGACTGGACCTACCCCAATTTCATCAAACTGATGGATCGGTTGGGCGTCGAGTCGGAAGTCAGTGACATGAGTTTCAGTGTCGACTGCCATTCCTCAGGCTTGCAGTACAACGGCACCAGCCTGAACACGCTGTTTGCGCAACGCAGCAATCTGCTGAATCTGCCGTTCCTGCGGATGATTCGTGAGATACTGAGATTCAACAAGGAAAGCCGTGCAGACCTGGCGGCGGGCAATATCGGCGATGAGGAAAGTCTCGGGGAATACCTCAACCGTCACGGTTACTCCCGGTATTTTCGCAAGTACTACATCGTACCCATGGGCGCTGCTATCTGGTCCGCCCCTGAGATTGTGCTGGAACAGTTCCCCATCCGTTTCTTCCTGCAGTTCTTTAACAATCACGGGATGCTGTCAGTCGATGACAGGCCCACCTGGCGGGTTATCTCCGGGGGCTCGGCCCGCTACGTAGAAGCGATGATGGGCCGTTTGCAGAAGCATACCCACCTGAACAGCCCGGTAACCGCCGTGTTGCGCGAACAGGACAAAGTGCTGGTAACCGTGAATGATGAGCAACAGGCATTCGATCAGGTCGTGTTTGCCTGCCACAGTGACCAGACACTGGCAATGATCAAAGACCCCACAGCCACCGAGCTGGAAATCCTGGGGGCAACCACCTACCAGCGTAATGATGTGGTGCTGCATACCGACAGTTCCGTACTGCCCTCGAACCGGCGTGCCTGGGCTGCCTGGAACTATTTCATTCCTCAGCACAGCACCGAGCCGGTTTCCGTCACCTACAACATGAATATCCTGCAGAACTTCCACGAGGCTCCGGAAACCTTCTGCGTTACCCTCAACCGTAGCGCTGATATCGACCCGGACCGCGTCATCAAACGGTTCGACTACGCCCACCCGGTATTTACCCTGGATGCGGTGGCCGCCCAGAAACGTTATGACGAAATCGGTGGCCACAACCGCAGCCATTTCTGCGGTGCATACTGGTTTAACGGGTTTCACGAAGATGGCGTGCGCAGTGCGTTGCGTGTCACCAATGCCCTGGGTGTGGAGCTGTAACCATGAATGCTGCCGTGCAAGATACGCTGATCGGCAATCGCCTCCACAGCCAGTGGCTGGAAGGGACCATTCGCCATCGGCGTATGACACCTGTCCGCCATGAGTTCAGCTACAGCACCGGCATGCTGGCGCTGGATCTGCGTGAATGGCAAACAGTGACCCACATAAGCCCGCTGTTTTCGCTTGAAAAATTCAACTGGCTTTCACTCCGCCGCCGGGACTACTTCCAGCCAGAGAAAGACAACCTGTTGCAGGCCGTGACCAACCAGGTTCAGAGCGCTACAGGATGGAAACCGGACGGGCCGGTGGAGCTTATAACCCACCCCCGTTATTTCGGCTATGTATTCAACCCGGTCAGCTTCTACTTCTGCTACAACGCCGGTGAAACGCCCGGTAATGGCGCGGTCCCCCGGGTTATTCTGGCGCAGATTACCAATACCCCCTGGAAAGACCGCCATGTCTATTGCCTGGAAAGCACAGGCGTCGAGCCAACCAGTGCCGGTTGGCGCACTGAACGTTTCGGATTCAGTAAACGCTTCCACGTATCGCCCTTCAATCCGATGGACCAGCATTACCAATGGACCTTCAGCTTCCGGGGGCCTGAGGTTCGCATTCACATGAACGTCTTCCAGGACGACCGTAAACATTTTGATGCCACCCTGGTGGTCCGGCGTACCCCCCTGGATCGTAAAGAACTTCATCGAAGCCTCAGGCAGTTTCCCCTCGAAGCGCTCAAGGTGGTGGGTGGTATTTACTGGCACGCGCTGAAACTTAAGCTCAAGGGCGTGCCCTTTTTCACCCACCCCGACAAGCTTCCCGAGCGCGACCCTGCCCACAGGCTCGGAAGCGATGATTCCGGCCTGGACATTACCGAGGCCACAGACCGAACAAAGACAAGCGGAAAGGTAAGCTCATGGAGAACCTGAACACCTCACTCGAATCCACAGGCGCAGGTAGCCAAGTGCCGCTGACCAGCCGGGTGGCCCGTCGCCTCGTGTGCCAGCAATTGTCATTGCTGAAAGATGGCTCCCTGACGATCCGTGAGGCCGGCCAGCCAACCATGAGTTTTGGTGATGGCGATATGCGCCATGAGCCGGCGGAGCTGATTATCCACGACAGCAGCACCTGGAAGGACCTGCTGACCGGCGGCAGCGTCGGTGCAGCAGAGTCGTATGTGGCGGACGATTGGTCAACGCCGGACCTGGTGGCGCTGTTACGCTTCTTTACCCGCAACGTTGACCGGATGAACGAATTTGAAGACAAGTTCAGCTGGATTACCAAACCGGCGCTGAAAGGGTTGCACTGGCTGAACCGTAACACCAAAGAGGGTTCCCGCAAGAATATCAGTGCCCATTACGACCTGGGCAACGGCCTGTTCGAGACCTTCCTCGACCCCACTATGATGTACTCGTCCGCTATCTATCCGCGCCTGGAGGCGACTCTTGAGGAGGCAGCGGTGCATAAACTGGACACCATCTGCCGTAAGCTTGATCTGCAGCCTGGTGACCGTGTAATGGAAATCGGAACCGGCTGGGGAGGCTTTGCGATTCACGCCGCGAAGCACTTCGGGTGCCACGTAACCACCACCACGATCTCACGTGAGCAGCTTGAACTGGCGAACGAGAAGGTGAAAGCAGAAGGTCTGGAAGACAGGATCACCCTGTTGTTTGAAGACTACAGAGACCTGGAAGGCCAGTTCGACAAGCTGGTGTCCATCGAGATGATAGAAGCCGTCGGCCCGCAATTCCTGGACAGCTATTTTTCCCAGATCAGCCGACTGCTGAGACCGGACGGGCTGGCATTGATCCAGGCCATCAATATGCCAGAACAACGCTATCTGCGTGCATTGAAGAACGTGGACTTTATCCAGAGATTCATCTTCCCGGGCAGTTTTATCCCTTCGTTTGGCGCCATCCTGGGCTCCGTGCGCACCGGCTCCGACCTTGTAATGACCCACGCAGAGGATATCGGCTTCCACTACGCACGGACTCTGCACGACTGGTGTGAGCGGTTCATGGCAAACCGCGAGAAGATTGAAAGCCAGGGGTACGATGACGCCTTCCGCAGGCTCTGGCATTTCTACTTTGCCTACTGTGAGGCCGGATTCAGCGAAAGGGCCATTGGCGTGTCCCAGATAGTATTTGCCAAGCCCGGCAATAAACGCGCGAATATCCTCAGCGTATGATTCAGTCAGAGACGGTTCGCAACACCATCAATTTCGTGCTGTTCCAGGCAGGCTGGTTCATCTGCGTTCTTTACCCGGGCCTTCCTGCTGCGGGCTTCGTGTTGCTGCTGGTTGCCTTTCATCTGGCTTTTATCAGCCGGCACCGGTTTGCCGAACTGCAGTTTATCGGCGCCGGGGCCGTGCTTGGCGGCGTGCTCGATGGCATCTGGTTCCAGACCGGCATCCTTGATGACGGAAGCACTGTACTCACGCCGGTGTGGTTGGTCGGGATCTGGGCAATATTCATGACAACACTCTCCCATTCCCTGTCATGGATCAGCAGCAAAGCCTGGCTCCCGTTCGTATGTGCCCCCGTCGCCGGCCCATTCGCCTACTGGTCGGCGAGCAAACTTGGGGCCGTTGAGCTGCCCGACCTGACCCTGTCACTGATGGCACTGGCGGTCGGCTGGCTGGTGGTGTTTCCGGCCCTGCTCTACCTGCGCAAATCCCTGTACCCGGAGCTGGTCCGATGAAACGAACAGCCATCGTTATTGCGTGCTACTTTTCTTCGCTTTCAGTCATGGCGGCCGAAGTACGATTTACCGGTGAAGCCACCGCGTTCGACGATGACAGGGTTATCTACGAAGAACGCCACGTGGTAGAAGGCGAGTGTGCAGATGGACTGTTCCGGCCCGGCGCCCAAACCGTCAGGTACGTACGCAGCGGCGACCGTGAATTTGCAGAGAAGAAACTGACCTATGACGAGTCGGTATTGCGTCCGACCGTCGAGTTCCGCCAGCCGGATTTCAATGAGGTCATGAACATCACCAACCTGGACGATAACGAGCTGCAGATTGAATGGCAGCCCCCGGGCGGCGGCACCGAAAACCATACGGTAGAGGTTACTGAGGCGCTGGTAGCAGACGCAGGATTTGATCACCTTGTGCGGGAGCACTGGCCGGCCATTACTGCCGGTGAGACAGTGGAGTTTGATTTCCTCGCACCCACCCGCGGCAAGGCCTACGGGTTTGTTCTTGAGCCGGCAGATGACGAGCGTATCAGTGCTGCCCATACGTTACGGATCAAGCCTTCCGGCACCATATTGAGCTTCCTGGTGGACCCCATCCTGCTGGGCTACAACGAGCAGGGCCTGCTGACCGACTACGTGGGGCTGACCAATATCCGCAAGGATAAAGACACCAACTACACCGCTCATATCCGCTATAGTGTGGAAACCACCCCGGATTGTGAACTGACCCGCTGAATCCGTCCTCACAGCCAACGCGGACACCCCGGCCTGTTATGATAGACTTTCTGCTTTCCGACATATCTACGACAGAGAGTTTCCGCCGATGATGTTCGTTTCCTTCAACGTCAACAGTATCCGCACCCGGCTACATCAGCTTGAGGCCGTCATCAAAGAGTTCAACCCGGATGTCATCGGCCTCCAGGAAACCAAGGTGAGCGACGAGCATTTCCCGGTGGAGGCTATCCGGGAGCTGGGTTACCACGTTCACTTTCACGGCCAGAAAACCCATTACGGTGTCGCCCTGTTATCGCGCCAGGAACCGGACAGCGTTCAGAAAGGTTATCCGTGGGACGGGGAAGACTCCCAGCGCAGACTGGTAACAGGCCACTTCACCGTGAATGGGCAGAAGTTGACGGTAATTAACGGCTATTTCCCTCAGGGTGAAAGCCGGGACCATCCCGTCAAGTTCCCGGCCAAAGAGAAGTTCTATGCCGACCTGATGCGTTATCTGGACGAGCTCAAGGCGTCTGGCAACCAGATAGTGGTGATGGGCGACATGAACATTTCCCCCACCGACCTGGATATAGGTATCGGTGCCGACAATGCCAAACGCTGGCTGCGCACGGGCAAGTGCAGCTTCCTTCCGGAAGAGCGGGAATGGCTCGGACAGGTGGAAGGTCGCGGGTTTACCGATGTATTCCGCTATCTGCACCCCCAGGAGTCCGACACCTTCAGCTGGTTTGATTATCGCAGCAAAGGGTTTGAGCGGGACCCGCGCCGGGGCCTGAGAATCGACCTGATCATGGCCAGTGACAACCTTCTCCCCAAGGCGAAGGAAGCCGGGGTGAGCTACGACATTCGTGCCATGGAGCGGCCGTCGGACCATTGTCCGGTGTGGGCCAGCTTCGACATCTGATCCTCTTCCAGGCCGCGTCATGAAAAAAATTAAAACCCGCGACCGCATTCTGGAAGCCAGCCTGATGCTGTTCAACAGTATTGGAGAGCCTAACGTCACGACCCTGCTGATATCTGACGAGCTGGACATTTCTCCCGGTAATCTTTACTACCATTTCAAGAGTAAAGGCGACATTGTCGGAGAGCTGTTCAGCCGTTACGAGCACGAGATGCTCGACCTCCTGGCAGTGCCTGGAGACGCCGATATCAGCCTGGACCAGCAGAGTTTTTTCCTGCATCTGCTGTTCGAATCCGTTGCCCGTTACCGCTTCCTGTACCAGGACCTGGTGAATGTACTGTCGAGGTACGATCAGCTGCAGACCCGTTTCCGCCGCATACTCAAAAAGAAAACGAGTGGTTTCAGGACGATCTGTGAGAGTTTTCAGCGCCAGGGCATTATGGAGATCACGGAAGGAGAACTGAGCGCCCTGTGCGACCAGCTGACCCTGACCGCGTGTTACTGGAGCAGCTTCGACAGCCTGTCACACCTGGAAGACAGGGAGTCCATGGACCCCGGCCGTGGTGTCTACCAGATGATGTACCTGCTGCTGCCCTATCTGGCGCCTGAGGAAAAAGAGCAGATTTATCTGATGAGTCGGGAGTATCTCTGACCTTCACCCGTTCTCGTGACCGGTTATTCCTCTTCGGAACGGTCTTCGGAGTCTTCCCGTAGCTTGATGAGCTCCGCTTCGAGCGCCTGTATCCGACGTTCCATGGCTTCAATTTCCTCGCGACGATGAATGCCAAGACGTCGTAGTGCACCGGAAACCCGCTCATCGAACAGGTGCTCAAGCCTGTCCCAGGTGCCAGTGGCCTTGTCACGCACATCCCCTACACGGTCTTCCACCGACCGAACGTGCTTCTCCACCACGCCGCGGGTCTTGCTTTCCAGCTGTTCGCCTTCCTGGACCAAGCGCTCAAAGAACTTGCCGGCGTCTTCTTCTGCCTTGGTATAGGCTCCCAGCCCGGCAAGCCAGATCTGTCTTGCAGACCCCTTGATCTTACCTGCCAGTTGTTCGTCGTTTTCCGGCTTGTTCCCGTTTTCATCAGACATGCAAAACCTCGGAGGACATAGACTCTCTGTAGACCATGATTGTATTACAGCAGGCCCCGAAATTCAGTCAGCAACCGGAAATCTTCCGTAACTGCTTTTATACAGTTGGCCTGAAACCCGCACTATGAGCGGCTTTAGTATAAGCACCCATTCAATATGAAAAAATGTGATCAAACGAATCGTTCGCTGGCTTGAAGTGTTCAAAATATGGTCAATACTTCACTGTACCGGTATCCCTGCTGATGCCGGTTTGTCTGGAAGTCTTTCATGGATACTACTCGCACGCCTCTGCCCGGCCATTAGCGCCGGGCTTTTTTATGCCTCAATTTAGATATATAGTTATTACCTAAAGGTATATCTATAGATCTATCGCTTCAAACTTCAATCAAGAGGGTGCGCTGCATGATTGAAATCGCATGGGATAATTTCACCCCGTGGTCGGCTTTAGCGGGCGGAATCATTATTGGTTTGTCGGCAGCCGGGTTCATATTGCTGAACGGGCGAATTGCCGGTATCAGCGGAATTCTTGGTGGTTTACTGGTCCCCCAAAAGCGGGACGTGTTCTGGCGTATTGCTTTCCTGGCGGGCATGTTTGTAGCTCCCCTGCTATGGATGATGACTGCGGAACTGCCACCCATTGAAATCAAAGCGAGCTACCCGGTCCTTGTGGCGGCGGGGCTGTTGGTGGGCATCGGTACACGCTACGGCTCCGGCTGTACCAGCGGCCATGGCGTTTGTGGTCTGTCACGGTTATCCGCACGTTCGTTGATTGCAACGCTGACGTTCATGGTTGCCGGCTTCGTTACGGTTTATATCATCCGCCACCTGATAACAGGAGCCTGATCCATGAAATTCAATCTTGCTTCCTTTGGTGCCGGCCTTCTGTTCGGTATTGGTCTGCTCGTCAGTGGTATGGCCAATCCCGAAAAAGTGCTCGGATTCCTCGATATTGCCGGGCAGTGGGATCCTTCGCTGGCTTTTGTTATGGGCGGTGCCATTCTTGTGGGCCTATTTGCCTTTACCGTGGCCAAACAACGCACCACTTCCTTTCTGGGCTTCGATATGCGTTTGCCTGCTTCAGACCGGCTCGACAAGCGGCTCGTTATTGGCAGCTTGCTGTTCGGTGCCGGCTGGGGGCTGGCAGGCTTCTGTCCGGGGCCAGGGCTGGTCGCACTGGGGGCCGGGAAATCGGGCGCACTGGTATTTGTGGTGGCCATGGTCGCTGGAATGGGTCTGTTCGAGGTAATCGAGAAAAACCGGGCCAGGAACTGAAATAACGCCTCACAACACCGCTGCCCCCTCTGACACCCGGGGGCTCACTATGGCATTATGCATTGGCTTTTCATGACTGATCAGAGGATCTTGAATGGACATCAGGCGCATTGATGAGACGATCTCCGTGGCCCCTCAGTTGTCGGTAGACGACATAGCCGAGGCGGCAAAACTCGGCTTCAGAACCCTCGTGGCCAACCGGCCAGACGGCGAAGAGCCGGGGCAACCCGCCATGGCTGACATTGAAGCCGCTGCCCGGGAAAGGGGTATGGAATGGGTTTATCTTCCGGTGGAGTCCGGCAACATTCTGGATAATGACGTGGACCGGTTCGACGCAATGATCCGGGAGGCAGAAAAACCCGTATTGGCTTTCTGTCGCTCGGGAACACGCTGTACCGTTCTCTGGGCTCTGAGCTCCGCCCGCTCCACACCGGCGCAGAACATCATCAGCAAAGCCCGCAGCGCCGGCTATGATATCGGCGGCCTGGCTCCAAGATTGGCTGAGCAGGCAACGAGGAAGTCCTGAGTCACCTTTCGCCCGGACACAAACGCTACCAGGATCCAGCACCATGCAGTACAAGGGTACCGCCAATTTTCGTCATGACCATCCGGAAAAAATCGGGGTATTGATCACCAACCTGGGGACCCCCGATGCCCCGACCTCTTCAGCACTGCGTCGTTACCTGGGGGAGTTTCTCTGGGACCCTCGTGTCGTTGAAGTACCACGCCCGATCTGGTGGCTGATCCTGCACGGCATTATTCTGCGGATACGGCCCAGCCGGTCTGCCAAAGCCTATGCCAGTGTGTGGCAACCTGATGGGTCTCCCCTTCTGACCCATACGGCGAAGCAGGCAGAGGGTATTCGCAGGGAGTTACAGGCGAAGCACGGCAACAATATAGTGGTTGGTTTTGCCATGCGCTATGGTAATCCGAGTATTCCCAAGGTGCTGGATGAAATGCAGGCTCAGGGGGTCCGCCAATTACTGGTATTGCCGTTGTACCCCCAGTACTCTGCCTCAACATCCGCTTCCACCTTTGATGCCATCGCCCACGACTTCACCCGGCGACGCTGGATACCCGATCTCCGGTTTGTCTCCCACTACCCGGACTATCCGCCCTATATCGAGGCGATGGCCAAACACATCCAGGCACACTGGGACGAGCACGGTCGTAACGACAAGCTGATTCTTTCCTATCACGGTGTTCCCTTGAAGTACCTGAAAAAGGGTGACCCGTATCATTGTGAGTGCCACAAGACGTCGCGGCTGCTGGCAGAACGCCTTGGCCTGTCAAAATACGATTACATGACAACCTTTCAGTCCCGCTTCGGACGGGAGGAATGGCTGCAACCGTACACCGATGAAACACTGAAATCTCTGCCTGGGAAGGGTGTGAAATCCGTTGATGTATTCTGCCCGGGTTTTTCCTCTGACTGCCTTGAAACCGTTGAGGAAATTGATGAAGAGAACCGGGAATACTTCGTGGAAGCGGGCGGCGAAGGTTTCAGTTATATCCCGGCTCTCAACGCGACTCCCGGCCACATCACTGCGCTGACACAACTGATCGAAGACAATCTGCAAGGCTGGAAGGTGCCAACCAACGAGCCGGAGGAACTGGCCAAACGGCTCAGGCTTGCAGAAGAGCAGAAGCAGGCCCAGTATCCGGGCCGGGATTTGTGATCAGAAGTCTTTAACTTCCGGGATCGCTACCTTCTGCACGGCTCCCGGAAGACAGGTCCGGTACCGACTCACAGAACGTACACTCCTCTGTATCCACAGCGGCGCCGCCGGCCTCCACGTAGCGAAGCCGGTGTTTGGCCCCACCCCGATTGGCGGACACCGAAAACTTCCGGTCGTGGCGAACGTCCGGTGTGGGTTGCTGATCAAGCTTTGAGTTCGGCATAAACGAAATCCCCTGCAAATCCATAAGTCCATTATGGGGATGAATTGCGCAGGATCCAACGGGTTTCAGGTTTCAAGCGGGGTTGAGGACACGGGAGAAATCATGGGAAATCAAAGATTGGGAAGAGAAAGTGGCGGTGGGCCAGGGATTCGAACCCCGGGAAGGCTACTAACCTTCGGCGGTTTTCAAGACCGCTGCATTCAGCCACTCTGCCAGCCCACCGTTTTCTCCACAGCCGTCATTGCGACAGCGGGGAGCATGATACCGGAATTCCTTTGCGTGTCAACGCCCTGGCCCTAAGCGACACTTCCCTCCTCGACATTAATTCTATTTAATGGAATCCGGGGCGCCCTTTTCTGTCGTAAATGATTGAAAGTTGAGTATCTGGCATTATGATGGAGTAAGAATTCGGATGCGGAGCCATAATGGGCTCATGCACCACACAAGCTGTTTGAAAAACGGCTGTTAAAAACCGGAGAAGATTCAGAATGGAAAACAGACAGTATAACGTTCAGAAGAGTCAGGGCATCACGATAAACCGTGGCTCTGGCACAGCCGCCATCAGTCCTGAGGCGACGAAAGTTCTGCGCAACACCTATAGCCTGCTCGCCATGACCCTGCTTTTCAGTGCTGTGATGGCTGGCGTTTCCATGTCTATTGGCCTGGGACAGGGTGCAAGCCTGATCTGTATGTTGGGCGCACTGGCCCTGGTGTGGTTCGTTCTGCCAAGGACCGCCAACAGCTCTGCCGGTATTGGTGTGGTCTTCGCGTTCACGGGTCTTCTCGGTCTTTCGATCGGTCCTACCCTGAACTACTACCTGGCCATGTCTAACGGCGGCCAGATCGTCATGCAGGCTCTCGGCGGCACGGCAGTGGTGTTCTTTGCCCTGTCAGGTTATGTGCTGACCACCAAAAAAGACTTCAGCTTCATGCGAGGCCTGCTGGTTGCTGGTCTGGTTGTGGTGCTTGTAGCGTTGGTGGGTTCGCTGGTTGCCGGCATGTTCGGCGTTGACATCGGCGCATTCAGCCTTGCTATCAGTGCGGCTATCGTGTTTCTGATGTCTGGTTTCATCCTCTATGACACAAGCAGGATTGTGAACGGCGGCGAGACCAACTACATCATGGCGACAACAGGCCTCTTCCTGAATATCTACAACCTGTTCCTGAGCCTGCTTCACCTCATTGGCGCATTTTCCAGCGAATGAGC
Source organism: Marinobacter denitrificans (assembly GCF_008795955.1). Classification (GTDB taxonomy): domain Bacteria; phylum Pseudomonadota; class Gammaproteobacteria; order Pseudomonadales; family Oleiphilaceae; genus Marinobacter; species Marinobacter denitrificans. Next base: position 576,413 of record NZ_VMHN01000002.1, on the reverse strand, counting down.
AGTAGCTTGCCAGAGCAGACAAAAACCCCGGCACCTGCCGGGGTTTTTACGTTGGTAATTACCGGTGCGCCCTACTCGTCTCAGGCACCGCAAACAGCCCTGCAGTTTGCACAGGCCGTGCTGGCAGCCGGCAAGCGTATCGACCGGGTATTTCTCTATGGTGATGGCGTTCACCTCTCATCCAGCCTGAGCACGCCGCCGTCCGATGAACTGAATCTGTCCGAAGCCTGGGCCAGTTTTCTTACCGAAAACAATATCCCCGGGGTTGCCTGTATTGCCTCGGCTCTACGGCGGGGTCTCGTCAACGAAGCAGAAATGCAACGCTACGAGCTCACCGCTTCCAACCTGCGCCCACCTTTTGAGATAGCAGGCCTGGGCGAGTGGGTAGACAGTGCAGCTTCTGATTCCCGGGTTTTGTACTTTCACAAGGGAGGCTGACGATGAGCACTCTGATCATTATCGACCAGCCGCCCTACGGCTCCTGGGACGGCCGGGAAGCGCTGGACATGGCGTTCTCCCTGGCGGCGTTCGATCAACCTGTGTCCTTGCTGTTCTGTGGTGCCGGGGTGAACTGGTTGCGCAAGGGCCAGGACGCCGCGAAGGTTCAGCAGAAATCGATTGAGCGGAATCTGTCAGCGGCACCAATTTTTGGCGTGGAAGCGCTGTTGGCAGACAGTGATGCCTGTGGTCGGTATGGTCTGGCTGAATCGGATCTGCTCGAGCATGCGATCATCACAGACTTCGGGCCGGAGCTGACCAACCGTTTCGATCACGTAGCGTTTGCAGGTTAGGAGTTGAACCGATGATTTCATTTAAAACCCTGCACATCCTCAACAAACCGCCGGAGCACAGCCGCTTCAGCTTGTGCCTCGCTGCCATCGGGCCTGAGGATGGATTGCTGCTCACCGAAAACGGCGTGCTGGCTGTCACCCAGCGGTTGGCTATCCACCGGGAGCGCTGCTTTGCGCTGGCGCCGGATCTGGAAGCCCGGGGACTGTCAGCGCATTTGAGCAGCGACCAGACGGTGTCATTCGATGGCATGGTAGGCTTGGCCGCATCTGCACAAAACGTCATTAGCTGGTGAACCATGAGTGACATCCCGATGCCGGAACGAAACAATGAAGGTTTTCTGGAAAGTGCCGAGCACTGGAATCCGAAAGTTGCGGAGGTTATCGCGCGGGAAGACGGCATCAACCTAAGCGATAATCACTGGGAAATCATCAGGTTTCTGCGGGTTTTTTACAAACAACATGAAATCTCACCGCCTTCCAACCGTCTCTTCGTAAAGGCAGTGAAAGAGGCGTTTGGCGAGGCAAAAGGCAACAGTATCTATCTGATGCAGCTGTTCCCCGGCACCCCGGCCAAGACCGCCTGCCGCATTGCCGGCCTGCCCAGGCCCACCAACTGCCTATAGGTCGTTACGGGGCTTTTTCTCCTGGCCCGGCACATCGCCAAGGAAACTGCTCAGGCCATTTTCGAACAAACCTGACCCGAAACGAAGAAACTGCCGCGTGGATTCCTTGACCGTACTTTCAGGGAGATCTCGCAAGGTCTCCTCCACACCTTGTCGCACCCCTCTTTTAACGGCGGGCTCTACCTCCCGCGCAGCCTGAATAATTTCGGTGACTTTGCGATCCAGGTGAGGCTTGATCACGACAAACCAGAAAACGGCAAGCGCCGATAGTACCGCTGCAGCGGTTACCAGTGCCTGAATAACGAGTGTCCATCCAAAGTCCATACACTGCCCTCCGGGTCAGTTTCTGCTGGGCCAGGCATTTTTGCCGGCCCTGTCACGCCAATACGTTGTTTAACACCAGGAACTGGAGCCCACCCGCCAGGGCACCCAGCACCCCTCCGACCAGCATGAGCTGAAGTTCTTCCTCACGGAATGCCGGCCTCAGTATGTCCTGAAACTCCGCCGGACCCAGGGATTTCATCTGGCTGGCCAGCACCCCTGCCACGACCGGCGCTCTTTCCCGGTTGAAGGTCGGGTCCGCGAACACGTCCCGGGTCGCCAGCACAGCCTTTTGGTTCATGGCTTTCTTCAGCTCAGTGTAACCCGTCATGCCCACTGTTACCTGGGCGGTCAGCTTCATGACCACAGAATTGTCCAGCAGCGGCCTCAGATGCTTCTGGATAATCGCCCGGGTGCGGTCGCCATGGCTGCCATTGATCATGGCGTCAGCGACCTTCTCGACCGTGATCAGCTCCTCGGCCACCAGCCTGGCCCAGACCTCACTGATTTCAGGCTGGCGCCTGAGAAACAGCCCCTGCACTTTCCAGAACAGGAAGCGCCGAGGTCTCAAAGGGCGGAATATAAGGTTAATGGCGATCCAGTTGGTCAGAAACCCCACAGCAAACCCACCCACCGGCAACAGCCAGGGCTCAGGGTACCGGGCCCAGATCGGCGCCAGAATCGCACCGAGAATACCTCCAATGATCGCTCCGCGATTGATTACGGAGCGGAGCTCCACCGAACCGGCCTGCTGGAATATACGGTTCATCAGGTCAGGGTGGGATTCGAGTTCCCGGCTTAGCAGTGCTTTAAGATCCACCAGATCATTCAGGTCGTCACCAAAGTCCTCCACCAGTGACTCGATCCGGCCCGGTAACTGTTCCCGCCCCCATTGATAGATGCGGTTACGGACAAACAACGGCAGGTTGTCCCATAGTACGGGCTGGATGTCGTACATGACCTCATCAATGTACTCATCCATTCGTGGGCCAACCTGGGAGATCACCTGCTCCACGATTCTCTGGGGCTCCAGCTTCTGATAGACAGCGTTCAGGTCACCAAACTGCTGAAGAGTACGGTCAATGCAGATGTGAGCCATCTTTTCGGCCTTGCGGGGAATCACACCCTGCCAGCCGAAGACGCCGGCACCGATAAAATGCACGGGATAGAACGACATCTGGATGGCCAGCCAGTTGGTCAACCAGCCAACCACAGCGGCCACAAGTGGCACAGACAGAAGTGCTACATCAACCAAGACAAACCCCAGCGTATGAATGGCGAGCACAGTGCAACAGCGCGCCGTTAATTATGAGGCGGGCCTGTTGCCCACCATTTGATTCTGATTATGTGCCTGATAATGAAGTAATTGAAATAAAACGACATTGGCCGTGCCGCCAGAGTACAGACGGTAGCGCGGCAGGCCCGGAGCTGACAAATATCACGCCGGACAAAAAAGAAGCCGGCAATGGCCGGCTTCAGATCACAGTTGTATAATGCGCTTCATCCTACTGATAGTATGCGTTTTCTTTCACGGTGTGGTCGGTCACATCCCGTACGGCTGAGATTTCAGGCACACGTTCTTTCAGCGTCGATTCAACACCCTGCTTGAGGGTCAGGCTCACAGCGCTACAGCCCTGACAACCACCGCCAAACCGGAGTACAGCCACGGAGCCGTCGACAATCTCAACCAACGACACATCGCCACCATGGGCGGCCAGGTTCGGGTTGATCTCCGAGGCCAGCACATACTGGATCCTGTCCGGCAGCGGCGCATCGTCGTCAACTTTGGGAACCTTGGCGTTGGGCGCCTTTATGGTCAGCTGGCCTCCCATCTGATCCTTGGAATAGTCCACATACGCTTCTTCAAGGAAGGGAACCGAATTGTGGTCAAGAAACAGGGTGAATTTACCAAGATCAATCTGTTCGTCAGTCGGCACAATTTCATTGGGCGGGCAGTACGCCAGACAGGTCTCGGCATTCTTGGTTCCGGGCTGGGTCACAAAAATGCGGACACCCATGCCGTCAACATCCTGTTTTTCGATAAGTTGTGCAAGGTAATCCCGAGCGGGATCTGTCACCGTAACCAATGCCATAATTGCAACCCGTTGGTAAGTTTAACCGTATTTTAAGTGAGTTCGCGCCAACATGAAAGACCAAGTAAAATAGTCGGACTTTAATTCGTCCATTGATGAACATCATGACGGCGTGGGACGACATCCATCAATTTTGCTATGATCCCGCGCCATTGAGACAAATACGACTTCCGGAAGTAATTCTATGATCAATCGCACCTCTCGTCTGGACCGCCTGGAACAGCTTGGTACCGCCCTGAAAGAACGCATCGTCATTCTTGATGGTGGTATGGGCACCATGATCCAGAACCTGAAACTGGACGAGGAAGCGTTCCGCGGTGATCGATTTGCCGACTATGACCGTGAAGTCCAGGGTAACAATGACCTGCTCAATCTTACCCAGCCGGCTCTGCTCCGCAATATCCACGCAGACTATCTGGATGCCGGTGCGGATATTATAGAAACCAACACCTTCAACTCAACTCAGCTTTCCCAGGCAGACTACGGTCTGGAATCACTGGCCAAAGAACTGAATGTGGCAGCGGCCAAACTGGCACGCCAGGTTGCCGATGAATTCACCGCTCGCAACCCGGACAAGCCACGGTTTGTGGCCGGCGCCGTCGGGCCCACCTCACGCACGGCCTCCATCTCGCCGGATGTAAACAACCCCGGCTACCGCAACGTTGATTTCCAGACCCTGGTGGACAACTACTATGAAGCGGTTGAGGGCCTGGTTGAGGGCGGCTGCGACCTGATCCTGATTGAAACCATCTTTGACACCCTCAATGCCAAGGCCGCCATTTACGCTACCCAGCAGTATTTTATCGATAGCGGAATTGAACTGCCGGTCATGATTTCCGGCACCATTACCGATGCCTCTGGCCGCACCCTGTCCGGTCAGACCACCGAAGCCTTCTGGAACTCAGTGGCCCATGCCAAGCCTATCTCCGTCGGTCTTAACTGCGCTCTTGGCGCCGATGCCCTGCGCCCCTATGTGGAAGAGTTGTCCAACAAGGCAGACACCTACGTCAGTGCCCACCCCAATGCAGGTCTTCCCAACGAGTTCGGGGAATACGACCAGACGCCGGAAGAAATGGCCGACATCATCGAAGGCTTTGCCCGCGATGGCTTCCTGAACATTATCGGGGGTTGTTGCGGCTCTCGCCCGGACCACATTGAGGCCATCGCCAACGCGGTAGCCAAGTACCCGCCCCGCAAGATTCCCGAACCCAAAAAGGCCCTGCGCCTTTCCGGCCTTGAGCCTTTTACCGGCGACGAAAACACCCTGTTTATCAATGTGGGTGAACGCACCAACGTTACCGGCTCCAAGCGCTTCCTCCGTCTTATCAAGGAAGAGCAGTACGAAGAGGCCCTCAGCGTTGCCCGTGATCAGGTGGAAAACGGTGCCCAGATCATCGACATCAACATGGACGAGGGCATGCTGGATTCGAAGGAAGTCATGGTGACCTTCCTGAAGCTGGTGGCCTCTGAGCCCGACATTTCCCGGGTCCCGTTGATGATCGACTCCTCCAAGTGGGAAGTCATCGAAGCCGGCCTGCGCTGTATTCAGGGCAAGGCGGTGGTGAACTCCATCAGTCTCAAGGAAGGCGAGGAAGAGTTCCTCAAGCGTGCCCGCGACTGCATGCGATATGGCGCCGCCGTAGTAGTCATGGCGTTCGATGAAGACGGTCAGGCCGATACCTATGAGCGCAAGACAGAGATCTGCAAGCGCTCCTACGACCTGCTCGTCGGCATCGGATTCAACGCCGGGGACATTATCTTTGACCCCAACATCTTCGCTATTGCCACCGGCATTGAAGAGCACAACAACTACGCGGTGGATTTCATCAACGCCACCCGCTGGATCCGCGATCACCTGCCCCACGCCTCCATTTCCGGCGGTGTGAGCAACGTGTCGTTCTCCTTTCGCGGAAACGACGCAGTACGGGAAGCCATCCACTCAGTATTCCTGTATCACGCCATCAAAGCCGGCATGAACATGGGCATCGTCAATCCTGGCCAACTGGTCATTTACGATGAAATCGACCCGGAACTTAAAGAGCTGGTCGAGGACGTGGTGCTCAACCGTCGCGATGATTCCACCGACCGCCTGCTGGAGATCGCCGAGCGCTATCGCAGCAAGGGCGGAAAAACCCAGGAAGAGGACCTGGCCTGGCGGGAGTGGCCTGTTGAGAAGCGGGTTGAGCACGCCCTGGTCAAGGGTATTACCAGTTACATCATCGACGACACGGAAGCCTGCCGTCAGCGCGCGACCCACCCCATTGAGGTCATTGAAGGCCCACTGATGGACGGTATGAACGTAGTCGGCGATCTGTTCGGTGACGGTAAGATGTTCCTGCCCCAGGTAGTCAAGAGCGCACGGGTAATGAAACAGGCGGTCGCCCACCTGATTCCCTACATCGAGGCCGAGAAGACCGAAGAACAGAAAGCCAAGGGCAAGATTCTGATGGCAACGGTCAAGGGCGATGTCCACGATATTGGCAAGAACATCGTAGGCGTGGTGTTGCAGTGCAATAACTACGAAGTCATCGATATGGGCGTGATGGTGCCCTGCGACAAGATCCTGGAGACCGCCAGGAAAGAGAACGTGGACATTATCGGCCTGAGCGGCCTGATCACCCCGTCTCTGGATGAAATGGTGCACGTGGCAAAGGAAATGCAACGGCTGGATTTCCACATTCCATTGATGATTGGCGGCGCCACTACCTCCAAGGCTCACACTGCCGTTAAAATTGAGCAGCAGTACAAGAACGATATTGCGTTGTACGTGTCTGACGCCTCACGTTGCGTCAACGTGGCGTCACAGTTGCTCAGCAAGACCGCGAAACCTGCCCTGGTGGATGCTGCAAGGACTGAATATCACGACATTCGCGAACGCCGCAAGAACCGGGGCGAGCGCACCAAGCTGGTGTCATTGAAAGAGGCAAGAGATCGCGCGCCTGACATCAATTTCGAGGGCTATGAGCCGCCAAAACCTGCTTTCATCGGAGTCAGGTCGTTCGAGACATACGATCTCGAGAAACTGCTCGACTACGTCGACTGGACTCCGTTCTTTATTTCCTGGGACATGTCGGGCAAGTACCCCGCCATTTTCGACGACCCCAAGCGGGGTGAAGCTGCGAAGACTCTCTTTGACGACGCCCAGAAAATTCTGCGGCAGATGATTGACGAGAAACGCATTTCAGCCAAAGCGGTTATCGGATTCTGGCCGGCTAACCGTCGGGGTGACGATATCGTGCTCTACACTGACGAGAGCCGTCAGAGCGAACTTACCACCCTGCACCACCTCCGCCAGCAGGATGATAAGGCTCCCGGCAAACCGATGATGTCGCTGTCGGATTTCGTGGCACCTGAGGGTGACGGCCCCTGTGATTACGTTGGCGGCTTCGCGGTGACGACAGGGATCGGCGCGGAAGAATTCTCCCTGGAGTTCAAGGATCGCAACGACGATTACAATGCCATTATGGTCAAGGCCCTTGCTGACCGCCTGGCCGAAGCCTTTGCGGAACATCTGCATGAGCGCGTCAGGAAAGAGTTCTGGGGATACGCGGACGATGAAGCCCTGAAGAATGAGGACCTGATTCGCGAGCGTTACCGGGGTATCCGTCCGGCACCTGGTTACCCGGCATGCCCGGACCACACTGAAAAAGAAGCACTGTTTGAACTGCTTGACGCGCCCAAAAACGCCGGCCTGGAGCTGACTGAAAGCTTTGCCATGTTCCCCACGGCTGCGGTATCAGGGTGGTACTTCTCACATCCCGAATCGAAATACTTTGCGGTGGGCAAGATTGGCGCAGACCAGGTTGAGGACTATGCTGAGCGCAAGGGAATATCCAAAGCGGAAGCAGAGCGCTGGCTTGCTCCCAGTCTCGCCTACGACCCGGCAGAATAACGACTGCCGGACGAGCCAAACCTGATCAGATGGAAGGAAGTATGGCCGAGCAACAGGATCACGAAAGGCAACCTGCCCGCAAAAAGGGGCCGGGTGTTTTAAAAGTCATGCAAAGCATTCTCGCCGGCGCTCTCGGAGTGCAATCGGACAAGCGCCGGGAGGAAGATTTCGGAAGCCACAGCCCCTGGCCTTATATTATCGCCGGGATCCTGTTTACCGTGGGGTTTGTCGTCACCCTGATTGTGGTGGTAAACGTGGTGCTATCCAGCCAATAGGTTTATTGGCCGGATACCCAGATCACAGCGAAGGCAACTGCAAGGACTATCAGCAAAACGGCGGCTACCGCGTCCGCCTGGCTATCAGATCGCATTGTCTTCTTCATAGTCTTTCCCCTTTATTTTGTTATGTGTTTCTTCAAGCACGCCTTTTTAAATCTAGGCGGAAAATTGACATCCGTCCAGCAATATCTCGATTCCTATATCACTCAAATCGATAAACATATTTTGAAATAATCATTTTAAGAATAATGACACGGTGATATTCTCCTCCGCAAGAACAGGCACCAAAGCCGTATTTCCAGCGTTTCAGCAGGACGTTCCACTATGTATGTTTATGACGAACACGATCGGCAGATGGCTGCCGAGCGCGTTGCACAATTCCGTGATCAGACCGAACGGGCTCTGGCTGGCGAGCTGCGTGAAGACGAGTTTCTTCCGCTACGCCTGCAGAACGGGTTGTATGTGCAACGTCTTGCGCCGATGTTGCGTATCGCCGTTCCCTACGGAATGCTCCGTTCTGCGCAGCTTCGTCGGCTGGCCCGCATAACACGGGACTATGACAAAGGTTATGCCCACTTTACAACCCGCCAGAATGTCCAGCTCAACTGGCCGGCAATTGAAGATGTGCCTGACATTCTGGCGGAACTGGCAGAAGTGGAAATGCACGCCAACCAGACCAGCGGTAACTGTATCCGTAACACCACAACGGATCAGTTTTCCGGCGTCCAGGCAGATGAAATCACCGATCCGCGCCCCTATTGCGAGATCATTCGCCAGTGGTCGACTTTCCACCCGGAGTTTGCCTTCCTGCCCCGCAAATTCAAGGTGGCAGTGAACGCGTCCGAACACACGGATCGCGCCGCCATCCAGGTCCACGATATCGGCCTGCAGATGGTTCACAATGACCAGGGTGAGCTGGGCTTCCGGGTGCACGTTGGTGGCGGCCTTGGCCGTACTCCGATGGTCGGGCCGGTGATCCGTGAATTCCTGCCCGAACTGGACCTTCTCACTTATCTTGAAGCCGTGTTGCGTGTGTACAACCGCTATGGCCGCCGGGACAACAAGTTCAAGGCCCGCATCAAGATTCTGGTCAAGGCACTGACGCCTGAAGGCTTCGCCGCCAAGGTGGAAGAAGAATGGTCCCATATCAAGGACTCCCCTACCCGCTTGACGGCAGAGGCCATCAACCAGTTCAAGGGCTACTTCACCGAGCCGGATTACCAACAGGTACCGGATGTGACGGACTCCCTGGCCACCCAGCGCTTCGAGAACCGCGAGTTCGACCAGTGGATTTCCCACAATGTGGATGATCATAAAAAGCCGGGCTACACCATTGTAACGCTTACCATGAAGAAAACCGGCACGCCGCCAGGTGATGTCAGTGATCGTCAGCTTGAGCAGATTGCGGATCTCGCCGACCACTACAGTTTTGGCGAGGTGCGGGTTACCCATCAGCAGAACGTGGTTCTGGCGGATGTCAGAAAGGATAAATTGTTCGAGCTCTGGCAGGCTATTACTCCCATGGGTTTTGCCACTGCCAATCTCAACACCCTGACGGATGTGATCTGCTGCCCGGGGGGCGACTACTGCGCCCTGGCCAATGCCAAGTCCATTCCGGTTGCCGAGGCGATACAGCGCCAGTTCGATGACCTGGATTTTCTCTATGACATCGGCAACATTGACCTGAATATTTCTGGCTGCATGAACGCCTGTGGGCACCACCATGTGGGCAACATCGGTGTTCTTGGTGTCGACAAGAAGGGCCAGGAGTTCTACCAGATCAGTCTGGGCGGCTCCTCCCATCACGATGCGGCCATCGGCAAGATTCTGGGGCCATCCTTTGCCCGGGATGACATGCCGGAGGTAATCCAGAAGATCATTAATGTGTACGTCGATCACCGCACAGAGGAAGAACCTTTCTTGGACACCTATCGCCGTATCGGCATTGAGCCATTCAAGGAGCGGGTTTATGCCTGATCTGATCACCAGTGACGGAAATATCCGTCAGGACAATTGGGCGGTCGTCCCCCGGCCTGCAGACGGAGACTCTCTGGATATTCCGGATCAGCCTTCACTGATCCCGGCAGACCTCTGGTTGGCCGGCAAGGAGCACTTCGAGAACCGTGATGATATCGGGGTCTGGCTGGACAGCCATGAGGAGCCAGAGATTCTGGCTGGCGTGGTGAATGAACTTCCGGTTATAGCTGTGAATTTTCCGAAGTTCAGCGACGGTCGCGGCTATAGCACTGCCCGGTTGTTGCGGGAGCGGCTGAATTACCGGAATGAGCTGCGTGCCGTAGGCGATGTGCTTCTGGACCAGCTTCAGTTCATGAAGCGCTGCGGCTTTGACACTTATGTACTTCGGGCGGATAAGGACATCAACAAGGCTGCACGCTGCCTGAACTTCTTCACTCAGGGTTATCAGGCCGCTACGGATACCGACGTGCCGCTATTCCGTCGCCGGGCTTCCTGAATCTCTGGCTCCCCCGGGGGACTTCTTTAACTCCCCTGACGAACAAAGAGGGAGCCGGTAACCAAAACACGCCTCAAGACGTCCTGTTCGGCTTGGGCTCCGCCATCCTTGGCTCCGCACAGTTTTGGTTACCGGCCCCCTCTTGGTTCTCGTCAACCTTTCCCTCAGTCAAACGTAGGTCGGATTAGCCAAAGGCGTAATCCGACAAGCCCAAAGCATCCCTCTCTACCTGGAATGATCCAGAACTATCTTCCCTGAAGACTCCCCTTTCAAGAAGGCCTTCAGCGCCCCGTCCAGCTCACCACGACCAATATCACGCGCCGACGCTTCTGTCTTCTTACACGCCCAGTCGCCAGAAAACTTGTCCCATACGGCCTGCTTTTGCGCTAACGGAATTTCCACGGAATCCACACCCAGCAGGTTATTCCCACGCAGGATGAACGGCAGAACCGTAGTCTCCAGTTGTGGCCCTGCCACCAGGCCGCAACAAGAAACCGAACCGCCCGGGTGAATCTGCTTAAGCAACTCTGCCAACGGGCCGCCGCCGACAGTGTCCACGGCATTCGCGAAGGCCGGCTTCAGTAATGGCTTCTTTTCGCTCGCCAGAGCATCACGGCCCAGCACTTCGGTAGCGCCAAGATTTTTGAGTGAGTCTGCCTGGTCCTGCTTGCCACTGATGGCCACGACTTCGAAGCCGAGATTAGCAAGTAGTTCCACTGCAACACTGCCTACTGCGCCGCTGGCGCCGCTTACCGCGACTTTGCCCTGCTCCGGCTTGGCGCCCATGGTTAGCAGCTTTGTCACACACAGGCCCGCCGTCAGGCCGGCTGTGCCGTAGATCATCGCGGTGCGGGCATCCCAGCCCTGGGGCATGGCCACACACCAGTCTGCCGGCACGCGGATGTATTCGCCAAAGCCGCCGTCGGTGTTCATGCCGAGGTCGTAACCGGTAACCAGCACCTTGTCGCCAGCGGAGAATGCGCCGGCAGCGGCTTCCACCACTTCACCAGCAGCGTCTATGCCTGGAGTATGGGGATAGTTTCGGGTGACGCCCTTGTTGCCGGAGGCTGACAACGCGTCCTTATAGTTAAGGGAAGAGTGGCTGACCCGGATCAGAACGTCGTTCTCGGGCAGGTCCGATACGTGTAGTGTCTGCTCGGAACCGGCATACCCGCCGTCCTGTTCCTGAACACGCCACGCCTTGAACTCGGTGTCGTTCGTCATGATCTTTCCCCGTTGTCGTTGGCTTTACTGGATCTTCTGGTTACGGAATGCGCCCAGTACCCGCCATACGGTGTGCTCAAGTGCCGCACTGGTGGCCAGGCCGAGCTTTTCCGGTAAGGTGCGCTTGCGTTGGTAACTTACCGAGATTACGTCCGCACGGTCACAGGCTTCAATCAGAAATTCGTCGGACGTCTTGATTTCATCGATCAGGTTGACCTCAAGGGCACGGCGCCCGAACCAGATATCACCGTTAGCGACTGCTGCCAGGTCCAGCCCTGGACGGCGCTCGCCGACATATTCCTTGAACAGTAAGTGTGTATCTTCAAGGTCTTCCAGAAACTTTGCTCTGCCCTTGTCGGTGTTTTCACCAAAAATAGTCAGGGTGCGTTTGTGCTCACCGGCAGTGAGAACCTCAAAGTCCACATCATTCTTCTTCAGGAAGCGATGGAAGTTGGGCAACTGGGCAACCACACCAATGGAACCCAGGATGGCAAACGGGGACGCCACAATACGATCCGCCACGCAGGCCATCATATAGCCGCCACTGGCTGCCACCTTGTCAACACAGGCCGTCAGTTTGATGCCCTTGGCGCGGATACGGTCGAGTTGAGCGGCAGCCAGACCATAGGAATGCACCAGCCCGCCTCCGCTCTCCAGACGAATCACCACCTCGTCAGTTTCAGGCTCGGCAACGCTGAGTACTGCCGTGATGGAGCGGCGCAGGGAATCGGTATCACTGGCTTTGATGTCACCATCAAAATCCAGCACGTATACTTTCGGTTTTTCTTCCTCGGCGCCCTCACCAGACTTGCGCTTTGCCTTCGCCGCTTTTTCCTTTGCCTTCTCGGCTTTCTTGCGGGCCTTCTCGAAGGCTTTTCGCTCCGACTCACTACGCAGCCTGGCCTGAAGAGACTCCCTCAGTTTGCGGTACTTTTCATTGAGCTTGCGAACCCTCAGTTCACCATCCCCACCGTGATCATCCTTATCCTTCTGGGCAGTGGACATAATCACGGAAACAATGACCAGCAACGCCACCACCAGGGTAACCGTTTTCGCAATGAACAAACCGAACTCTGTCAGAAATTCCAAGTTGCTTCTCCAGGATTATTCTTGAGCGCTCGATTGTAACTGAGGTACCCAGAGGTACAACCCATCGGGATAAGAAAGAAAATTAAAACAAGCGTTCGATCGAGCTTGACACTGTTATTATCTCACCCTAAAGTCGAATGCTAAGCCTGCGTGCCCGCAGTCAATACGCCAAGACAAACACCAAAAAGGGTAAAACAATGTCTGTAGCTCCAATCTTTGAAAAGCTCGAACAGAATTTCAACGCAGACGCCGCTGAAGGCCTGGACCTGGTCTTCCAGTTCGATATCGAGGACGACAATAACTATCACGTGATTATCAAAGATGGCACCTGCCAAGCAGTCGAAGGTACTCACGACGACCCTTCTGTCACGCTGATCATGAACTCCGAAACCCTTAAGGGCATTGTGTCAGGCGAAACCGATGGCATGCAGGCATTCATGGCCGGCCAGCTGCGCGCCGAGGGCGACATGATGCTGGCCACAAAACTGGGTGAACTGTTCAACATGGGTTAATACCCGCTTGAGAACTCCCCATAAAAAAACCCTGCGAGAGTGCAGGGTTTTTTCGTTTCAACTACTCGAGCATTCCTCTCACAAGCCCACATCGTCCAGCGACGACTCCGCAAGACGCAAGAGATCGGCGTTACGCTCCTCACGCTTTCCGATGCTTTCAATATAATATTCAAGGGACGTGAGCGCGTCAGCCAGTGCTTCCAGAACCTGAGCCGGTGGAGCTTCTCTGGCATCCAGCAGGCGCTCCTGGATAGAGCCGGCGACCCGTTCGAGTACCGAGGCAGCCCCCGGATCATCAAGCATGTGCAAACCACCCCAAATGCTGTGCAGCGTACCCGGCAAGTTAGCCAGGTGGAGCTTGTCGTAGTCAGACTCTATAAAGGCAGTGATGGCCCGCTTGGCCAGGGTCAACGCACTTCTGGCCTCATCTGCCACCACAAACGTGGCTTCCCTGAGATACAGCGACTCTTCCCGGTTCCGTTGTCCGCCTGCCAGTGCGTCGGTTTCGGAGGTAATGCCTCTTGTCACGATCTGCATGACGGCGTCTTCTATGCCAAGCACTGAATCCGCCAGCTTGTAGAGCTCGTCATCCGCCGGTAACCGCTTTTCTTCTTCCCAGGTCCGCAGTTTGACTGCTTCCGCCCGGGCCATGGTGCCCAGCTGGTTCAGATCCAGCATCACCAGTGTATTTGCCATGCGCTCCAGCGCTTCGGCAATGGAGGACAGTTCAGCCAGATCCGGCTCGATGCCGCGCTCAACAATATCCAGCTTGTCTTTGAGCTGGTTAAGCTCGTCCTGCAAGGCTGTCGACAGGGACTTGAGTACATCAGATCCCGGGCCATAGAGCCGGCGGGCGTGGGCATCAAGCATGGAGTCGGGGAATTCCGCCGGTGCAAGACGGAAGGCCGACAGTACGGAGGTAACCTCCGGATTAGCTGAACCACTTCGGTACAGCAGATAGACCAGGTCCTTTATCAGAGAGTCCGGAGCGTCCTTTGCGGTAGCAACCTTGCCTACGTAAACCACTTCACGGGAATACTTTTCAATTCTCATGAACATGCGCTTACGGGCTTTACTGAACCCCATCGCGCGGTCGAGCATTGTGTCTGCAACAATGGCTACCAGGCACCACATCTGCCCCATCGATTGTCCCTGGCACAACCGGGCGAATCCCCGGGCGGCGCGGCCAAAAAGCTTTTTGCTGACCACCTCGTTCTTTTCGCGGAGAACCCCCAGCAACGCTACCTGAAAGGTAAGACGCATACGGCGAGCGAGAATTTCATACTCAGCCTCATTGCCCTCAAACGAAGGCACAGAAATTCCGGCGCAGAAATCCGGCCGCTCCTTGACGTCCACGTCGAAGAAGCAGGACTCGGGATAGGGTTTTTCCTTCCGGGCCTCGCGCAGATCATTGATTACCGGTAACAGAAGTTCGGGGTGATCGGCACGCTGCTGGTGGTAGTATTCAACGTAACGACGCAAGATAAAAAGCGCACTGTTAAGCGTGGTAAGGAGTATGTTCTTGTCATCGTTGGCGCCCACGGGGACGTCGTTCGCCATACTGACTGCTTCCTGACACAGCAAGGTGCCGGCACGCAGCTCAACAAGAATGAAAATGCCACGGAGCTGGTTCAGAAAATCCACACAGTTCTGCAGGTCCTCACCGCTCTCCCGATTTTCCTGAAAGCGTTCCAGGCTGGACTCTGCCTGTCTTATGGTCTGCTCAATCTCACTTTTGACCAGATCAAATGACTGTGATTTCGTCGCCAGAGACGATTGAACCATAAACGCTTCCTGTAAATTATGCGGAAACTACCGCGTCCTGTTCTTGGAATGTGACCCTTTCGGTATTTTTCTGGGCCTTTTTATGAGCCAGTTTTACCCTTCCCAGCTAAAACAAAAGTTCGCGAAAACTCGCGAACTTATCATTACTTATAACACAAAACTCAAGTTGCTCAACAAAGCGGGAATGTAACAAAAAGTACAGTCCGGCACAGTTCTCATTGCGGGGCAGCTATCCGACCCAGCTCCTCATTACTCTTTCTGCGCCAGCTTGCCCCAAACTGTCTCGCCCGCCTGTTTGGCAAGCAGCTCCATGAACTCTTCATGAGCAGACGCCTCCTCGTTACTGGCCAGAATGACATTAAGTGGCTTGCGGTCATCTGGCAGCCGACGGATACCACCCTCACCTCCGGCTCCATCGTTACCGGCGTCCAGAGACAGGGCGGTCTGGCCACCTGTGAGGAGAAGATAGACTTCAGCAAGTATCTCCGCATCCAGCAAGGCCCCGTGGAGGTCCCGACTACTATTGTCGACACCGTACCGTTTGCACAACGCATCAAGGTTGTTTTTCTGCCCCGGGTGTTTTTTTCGTGCAATGGCAAGAGAGTCCACCACGCCGCAGTGGTCAGCAGTCTTGCGGACCGGTTTCAGACGGGCAAATTCCGAGTCCATGAAACCGATATCGAAGGCGGCATTATGAATGACGAGCTCCGCGCCTTTGATGAACTCGAAGAACTCCGCGGCAATGTCCGCAAATTTTGGCTTGTCGGCAAGAAACTCATTCGTTATCCCGTGAACGCCTATAGCCTCAGCTTCCACTTCCCTTTCCGGATTGATATACACATGATAATGGCGCCCGGTGGTCTGGCGCTCCATCAGTTCCACGCACCCGATCTCAATGATCCTGTGCCCTTCCGCCGGATCAATACCGGTGGTTTCCGTATCCAGTACAATCTGTCTCATTATCCGCCCTGCCCGTTATGCGTTCGCCAGTTCTTCAACACCACGATTGGCGAGCTCGTCTGCCAGCTCATTCCCCGGATTTCCGGAGTGGCCTTTTACCCAGTGCCAGTTCACGGTATGCCGCGCCACTTCTTTGTCCAGTTCGCGCCAGAGATCTTCATTCTTGACCGGTTTCTTTGCCGACGTCTTCCAACCGTTGCGTTTCCAGCCGTGCATCCACTCAGTGATGCCTTTGCGCACGTACTGGGAATCCGTATACAACTCCACTTCACAGGGTCGTTTCAGGGCTTCAAGGCCACGTATGGCGGCCATCAGTTCCATCCTGTTGTTGGTTGTATTGCCTTCGCCACCATGCAGCTTCTTGGTAGCGTTTCCATAATTGAGCACAACACCCCAACCTCCTGGGCCTGGATTTCCCTTGCAGGCGCCATCGGTGTAGAGAACAACCTTACCGGCCATCAGTATTCCTCGACTTGACTATGATTAAGAGCGGCTCCCCTGCCCGGCAAGGCAATCACCTTCTTGCCCTGCCAGACCGGCTTGCGAGGCATTCTTGAGTAAACCCTTTTTTTGGCAAGGATACAGTAATAGGCGCCCGCCGGCAGGAACCGGTTACCACAAACCCTTTCCATTATCCCTGTTCGCTCACTCAGTACCGCACGCTGAAGAGGCACCTGAAAAAATGAGGAGCCGGCCGATTCCACTGAGAAATCCAGCAGCCTGAGCCAGTCTTCCATTCGCCGCTTCAGCATGAACCGGCCGCCCCAGGGACCACCGCGGTGCCGGGACATCAACTTCCTGAGCCCCCAGAGGCTGAACGGATTGAATCCGATCAGCACCATCATTCCTTCACCGCGAAGCACCCTGGAGGCCTCCCGCAGGGCCTGGTGGGGATGGGGCGAAAAATCGGCGGTATGATGAAGTATTACCAGGTCCATGGAGTCGCCGGGAAAAGGCAGCTCATCTGCATCACAAACCGCTACGCCTTCGGGAATCACTGAATTCCAGCGGGGCGTAGTGAGAATTCTCTGGGTGAAATCAGTTGCGCCTGCCAATGGCAGACGGTGGCTCAGCCCAACCTGCAACTGTCGGGCCCCCGACAGTTTTGCAGTGTGATGATCAACACAGGCCCTTTGATCTGCCAGCAGAGAGCGGCCCAGCGGTGTCTGGAACCAGTTCTCAAAGCTCTGCTGTCGGGCAGAGTAATCAATATCACCTGCTGTGGTCATCGCCGTGTTCCCCTGTTTCATCCCGCGCGGTGTTGGGACGTCGCTGTTAATGCACTATCATAACAGTCACATTCGTCTTGCACATGTGGGAGCCTATGCTGACCATTAGCGCTATTCCAGCTTTTAATGACAACTACATCTGGTGCCTGTTCAACACTGAAGACCGGCAGGCACTGATTGTCGATCCGGGCCAGGCAGAGCCCGCTATCCGCTTCCTGGCAGATAACGACCTGAAGCTGGATACCATTCTGGTTACCCACCATCATCCGGATCACGTTGGCGGTGTTGGCGCCCTTGCGAAGACGGCGCCCGACTGCCGCATCATCGGGCCCGCGCATTCGCCCTTCAAGGGGGCCAACAGCGAGGTCCACCCCGGCGATGAAGTGGTATGGCAGGATCTGACATTCAATGTGCTGGCCGTACCCGGCCATACGCTGGACCACATTGCCTACTTTACCGACTGCCCGGTGAACGAGCGCCCGGTGCTGTTTTGTGGCGACACGCTGTTTGTCTGCGGTTGCGGGCGATTGTTTGAAGGAACGCCGGAACAGATGAAGCAGTCCCTGGAATCCATCCGGAATCTGCCGGACGATACCGCAGTCTATTGCGCCCACGAATACACCATGGCTAACCTGAAATTTGCCAGGCACTGGCTTCCGGATGATGCGCCGCTGCGCGAATTTGAAGCCCAGTGCCAGAGACTACGGGATGATGGCAAACCGACGGTGCCGTCCATTCTGGGTGACGAAAAACGGTTGAACCCTTTCCTCCGCTGGGATGACCAGGCCGTTATCGACTCGGCGAAAAAACATGCAGGCAAGGCCGGGCTGACGATCACCTCAGAAAATGACGTTTTCGCCGTCACCCGTCACGGAAAGGACACCTTTTAGCAAGCAGGGGGTAACAAATTCTATCAATGCGGTAACGAGAGTCTTGTTGACCCCCTGAAAAGTGTTCCAATAGAATTCATGTAACTTTTGCGCCGTAAACCATTAAATATGCCGGGATTTTAGACAGATCTACCCGGTGTCGCCCAGCCAACCGGAAGTCGCTATATGTCGGTCTCGCGAATCTCAATCCTTTTCCTTCTCGGCACCCTCACCAGCGGTTGCAGCATCCTCAGCCCTGGTGAACGCGATCACGCTGGAGCTTCCGCAAACGTTCTTGAAACCGAAAAACTGACCGTTGCTGCCGGAGACGAGGATCTCAAGGAATCTATACAATCCGACCCGGACGGCAGGTCTGCCGACAAGTCTTCCCGCACCCAGCTTGATGATGCCATCGAGCCTTCCCTGAAAAAAACAGCAGAAGATGCCCGGCGAAAACTGGACACACCTGACCAGGATAAATCCACTGAAGCCGTCGCTGTATCAGACTTGTGGCAACGGATGAGATCGGGGTTTGCCCTCGACCACGACGCCAGCGACCCGAGGGTACAAGCCCAGCTCAACTGGTACAAAAAACACCCCCAATACATTGACCGGGTTGTTGAGCGCGGCAGTCGTTACCTGCACTACATTGTGACTGAAACCCAGAAGCGTGGCCTGCCCACAGAACTCGCCCTGCTCCCGGTGGTGGAAAGCGCGTTCGATCCGTTTGCCTATTCCCATGGGCGCGCAGCCGGCCTGTGGCAATTCATTCCGTCCACCGGCAAGTATTTCGGCCTGACCCAGAGCTGGTGGCACGACGACCGCCGCGACGTCATCGCAGCTACAGATGCGGCACTGACATACCTCGACAGGTTGGCCACGCGTTTTGATGGCGACTATATGCTGGCACTGGCCGCCTATAACAGTGGCGGTGGCACCGTTTCCAGTGCCATGAGGCGCAACCGCAAAAAGAACGCCGCCACAGATTTCTGGTCACTGGACCTGCCCCGGGAAACCCGCCACTACGTGCCCAAGCTGATCGCGCTTGCCAAGATCTTCGACCAGCCCGAGAAGTACGGCATTGAGCTGCCACCACTTGCGGATGAGCCCTATTTTGAGGTGGTGCAAACCGGCTCACAGCTGGATCTTGCCCAGGCCGCCGAACTGGCAAGCGTCGACATTGACGAAATCTACCTGCTCAACCCCTCTTTCAATCGCTGGGCCACGTCACCGGAGGGCCCCCACCGCCTGCTGGTGCCACGAGAGAATGCCAGAACATTTACCGCCGCACTTGAAAAGACCGACCCTTCGCAACGCGTGTCCTGGAACAACTACAAGGTGGTATCCGGCGATACGCTCAGCACCATCGCCAAACGCTACTCCACCACGCCTTCGGTTATCCAGCAGGTTAATAATCTGGACAGCCACATTATCCGTATCGGACAACGTCTGATGATTCCCTCTGCAGCCAAGCAGTCAGAGGCCTACGCCCTGAGCGCCAACGAACGTCTTGCCAGCAAACAACAACGTAGCGGCAAGAACAGTAACGGTACCCGCGTTGACTATACCGTACGCTCGGGCGATACGTTCTGGGATATTGCCCGTGAACACCGCGTCTCCGTTCGGCAAGTGGCGTCCTGGAATGGTATGGCGCCGGGCGACCCGCTGATGCCGGGCAAGAAACTGGTGATCTGGTCCAAGTCCAAGCAGCCAGCCATGCTGGCAAGCAACACCAGGGGCAAGGGTATGGTCCGCAAGGTGGGCTACCAGGTACGTAAAGGCGACTCGCTCTCCACGATTGCCAACCGTTTCGCGGTGAATGTGAGGGATATCGCAAGCTGGAATGATCTCAATACCTCCCGTTATCTGCAGCCCGGTCAAAGTCTGGTACTCTATGTGGACATAAGAAACAGTCCCTGAGCCTGAACCGGATACGTGCGAGATCTATGACAAGAACACGGAAAGCCTCATCCCTGATCAGCATTTTCAGCGTTATCGCCATGGCCATGTTGCCATGGCAGTCATCTTCAGCCGACAGCACAGCGACGCACGGCATTGCCATGCACGGCGACACCGGATACCCAGACGGCTTCCCCCATTTTGATTACGTCAACCCCGAGGCCCCCAAAGGGGGCACCTTGCGGATGGCCGTTGTAGCCAATGGCTTTGATTCTTTTAACCCTTTCGTTATTCGAGGCGTCGCTGCGGCCGGAATTAACGCCTATGTTTACGATACCTTGCTGGAAGCCTCGGCAGACGAGCCCTTCTCTGCCTATGGACTGATTGCGGAAACCTTAGAAACACCCGAGGACCGGAGTTACGTTACGTTCAATCTGCGCGAGGAAGCACGGTTCCAGGATGGCGAGCCGATTACCGCCGAGGATGTGAAGTTTTCGTTCGAGATCCTGACCACCGAGGGCCACCCGTTCTACCGCAACTATTACGCGGACGTGACCGAAGTAACGATTGAGGGTGACCGACGAATCCGTTTCGATTTTGCAGAAACCAACAATCGCGAACTACCCCTGATACTCGGCCAGCTTCCCGTTCTTCCCAGCCACTACTGGGAGAATCGCAAGTTCGGAGACAATGGCCTTACCCCCCCGGTGGGGAGCGGCCCTTATCGAATCGGCAATTTCGAGGCTGGCCGCTCAATTACCTTCGAGCGGGTCAAGGATTACTGGGCAGCGGAACTCGGCGTCCGCAAAGGTAAGTTCAATTTCGATAGAATCCAATACGACTACTATTCCGACGACACCGTCGCCCTCGAATCGTTCCGGGCCGGCAACTTTGACTTCCGCGTGGAATCGTCCGCCAAAAACTGGGCAACTGCCTACAAGGGCAACCAGTTCGACTCCGGCAAAGCCAAAACCGAAGCCGTCGAGCATGGCCGCCCCGCAGGAATGCAGGCGTTTGCCATGAACACCCGGCGCGACGTTTTCAGCAATCCGAAAGTGCGGGAAG
The DNA here is from genome assembly GCF_008795955.1 of Marinobacter denitrificans. GTDB lineage: Bacteria > Pseudomonadota > Gammaproteobacteria > Pseudomonadales > Oleiphilaceae > Marinobacter > Marinobacter denitrificans. The sequence goes on along the minus strand of NZ_VMHN01000002.1, from coordinate 555,310 downwards.
CTCTGGCCTACGCATTCGACTTTGAATGGGCCAACAAAAACCTCTTCTATGGGCAGTACAGCCGCACTTCCAGCTACTTCGAGAACAGTGAACTGGCCTCGTCTGGCCTGCCCGAAGGGCGGGAACTGGAGATTCTGGAACCCTACCGCGATCAGTTGCCCGAGGATGTTTTCACCGAAGAATACCAACCTCCCTCCACTGCCGGTGAAGGCGGCCTGCGTGAAAACCTGCGTACAGCCCTTACGATACTTCGCGAAGCCGGATACGCGGTAAAAGAAGGTGCCATGGTGAACGTGGAAACCGGCGAGCCACTCGCATTCGAGATACTCATTCACCAGAAAACCTTTGAGCGCGTGGTACTGCCCTTCAAGAACAATCTGGCCAAGCTGGGTATTGATGTGTCGGTACGCCTGGTAGATACCAACCAGTATATCCAGCGGATCCGTGAGTTCGACTACGACATGACGGTTCAGGGTATCGGGCAGTCTGACTCGCCGGGCAATGAACAAAGAGAGTACTGGCACTCCTCCACTGTCGACGCAAAAGGGTCACGCAATTATATGGGCGTTGAAAGCCAGGTTGTCGATGACCTCGTCGACATGGTCATTCAGGCGCCGAGCCGGGAAGAACTTGTCCACCGGGTTCGCGCGCTGGACCGGGTTTTGCTCCATGGGCATTACGTGATCCCTAACTGGTACCTGGCCAAGGACCGTATCGCTTACTGGTCGTTCCTGCAGCGCCCGGAAACTGTGCCCAAAAATGGCGTGGATATAAATAACTGGTGGGTAGAAAGCACTGACCAATGATGCAGATCTCTGAAGAAACCGTGACGGAGTTCCGCTGAATGGGCAGTTACATTCTCAGGCGTCTGGCGCTGATTATTCCTACCCTGCTGGGTATCATGCTGCTCAATTTCGTGATCGTTCAGGCCGCGCCGGGCGGGCCTGTTGAACAGCTGATTGCTGAGACCGAAGGGCATGGTGGCGGTGCTCTTGCCAGGGCTGGCGGCGGTGGTGCCGGCGGTGAGGTGACTTCATCCAGTGGCGACAGCCGTGGCTCCCGCGGGCTCCCGGACGAATTGCTTCGGGAAATCGAAGTGATGTACGGCTTCGACAAACCACCCCACGAACGCTTTCTGAAAATGCTCGGTGACTACGCCACTTTTGATTTCGGCGATTCGTTCTTCCGCGACCGTTCAGTGATTGAGTTGATACTGGACAAAATGCCGGTATCAATCAGCCTTGGGTTATGGTCCACCCTGATTATCTACCTGATCTCCATTCCCCTCGGCATTCGCAAGGCCGTTACCGATGGCTCCCGCTTCGATGTGTGGAGTAGTTCCGCCATTGTGGTTGGCTACGCCATTCCCGGCTTCCTGTTCGCGATACTGCTGATTGTCCTCTTCGCCGGCGGCAGTTATCTGGACTGGTTTCCACTGCGTGGCCTGACGTCTTCCAACTTCGATGAACTTAACTGGTACCAGAAAATCGGAGACTACTTCTGGCACCTGGCGTTGCCAGTCACCGCCAATGTAATCGGCGGTTTCGCCACCCTCACCTTGCTGACCAAGAACTCCTTCCTGGACGAGATCAGCAAGCAGTATGTAGTAACGGCGAGAGCCAAAGGCCTGGAAGAAAAACAGGTGCTCTACGGCCACGTGTTCCGCAACGCAATGCTGATTGTGATTGCCAGCCTCCCGGGGGTTCTGGTCTCCCTGTTCTTTACCGGCTCACTGCTGATTGAAGTAATCTTTTCACTGGACGGGCTCGGCCTGCTCGGTTTTGAAGCGGCCCTGAACCGCGACTACCCCGTGATCTTCGGAACACTCTTCATTTTCACCCTCATGGGTCTGGTACTGAAACTGGTCAGCGACATCACTTATGTACTGGTGGATCCGCGCATCGATTTCGAGAGCCGGGAGGGATCATGACTGTGGTAAAGCTGACCCCGATCCAGCAGCGCCGGCTTGCCAACTTCCGTAAAAATCGTCGTGGCTTCTGGTCCCTGTGGGTATTTCTTGCCCTCTTCGGGCTCTCCCTGATTGCCGAGCTGATTGCCAACGACGTGCCGCTGGTCACCTATTACAAGGGAGATCTCTATTTCCCGGTGGTGGAGAGCGTGCCCGAGGAAACCTTTGGCGGTTTTCTGCCAACGGAAGCGGATTACCGCGATTCGTTCATTGCCGATGAAATCGAGGCCAACGGCTGGATGATCTGGCCGCCAATACGCTTCAGTTACAACACCACCAATTACAACCTCGAAGTACCCTCACCGGCACCCCCCAGCACCGAGAACTGGATCGGTACCGACGATCAGGGTCGAGATGTTGCCGCCCGGGTGATCTATGGATTCCGTATTTCTGTCCTGTTCGGGCTCATTCTCACCATACTCAGCTGCATCGTTGGGGTTATTGTCGGTGCCATTCAGGGGTTTTACGGTGGCAAGATTGACCTGATCGGGCAGCGCTTCATTGAGGTATGGTCGGGCCTTCCCGTTCTGTATCTGCTGATCATCCTTTCGAGTATTGTGCAACCGAACTTCTGGTGGTTGTTGGGCATCATGCTGCTATTCAGCTGGATGGGCCTGGTGGATGTAGTGCGGGCAGAGTTCCTCCGTGCCCGCAACTTCGAGTATGTGAAAGCCGCCAGGGCCCTGGGACTGGGCAACCGCAAGATCATGTTCCGGCATATTCTGCCCAATGCCATGGTGGCAACGCTGACCTTCCTGCCGTTCATACTGACCGGCGCCATCACCGGACTGACGTCGCTGGATTTCCTGGGGTTCGGCCTGCCATCGGGGTCCCCGTCCCTCGGCGAGCTGATCGCTCAGGGCAAGTCCAATCTCCATGCGCCGTGGCTCGGTATTTCAGCGTTCATTTCCCTGTCCATCATGCTGACCTTGCTTGTATTCGTCGGCGAAGCGGTGCGTGATGCCTTCGACCCGAGAAAGAACTGATATGTCGCAGCTTCTGGAAATCAAGGACCTGTCCGTCACGTTTGACGCCTCCATACCGGCAGTCCAGCGGCTGTCGCTCCGGATCAACCGGGGTGAAACCGTCGCTCTCGTTGGCGAAAGCGGTTCCGGGAAATCGGTATCGGCATTGTCGGTTCTGCGTCTGCTGGATGAGCGCCACGCCAGCTACCCATCCGGTGAGATTGTTTTCCACGGCGAGGACATGCTGAAAGCCAGTCAGAAGCGGCTACGACAGATTCGCGGCCGCCAGATCAGCATGATCTTCCAGGAGCCCATGACATCGCTGAACCCCCTGCATACCGTTGAAAAGCAGATCAGCGAGACTCTCGCCCTGCACAAGGGCATGCGCGGGCCCCAGGCAAGATCCCGCTGCATCGAGCTACTGGAACTCGTGGGTATACCATCGCCCGAGGAGCGCCTGAACAGCTATCCGCATCAGTTGTCAGGCGGCCAGAAACAACGGGTTATGATAGCCATGGCGCTGGCCAACGAGCCCGACCTTCTGATCGCCGACGAGCCCACCACTGCCCTGGATGTCACGGTTCAGAAACAGGTGCTGGAATTGCTCAAAGACCTCCAGCACAAGCTGGGCATGGCTATCCTGCTTATTACCCATGATCTGTCCATTGTTCGTCGATATGCGGATCATGTTGTGGTTATGGAACGGGGCCTTTTGGTGGAAGAAGCGCCGACCAGAACCCTGTTTGAAGATCCACAGCATCCCTATACCCGACGCCTGCTTGATGCAGAGCCACCGGCCTCACCGTCAGGAGCCATGGTCAACAACAAGGCTCTTCTGGACGTGGATAGCCTGGACGTTCGCTTCATTACCCGTAAAAGCCTGCTGGGCAAGCCGAAAGCCTGGTTTCAGGCCGTCGAAAAGGTCAGTTTTTCCCTCAACCAGGGCGAGACACTTGGTATCGTGGGAGAAAGCGGCAGTGGCAAAACCACTATTGGCCACGCCCTGCTCAAGCTCACCGGCAGCACGGGTAGCATCCGGCTGGCCGGAGAGGAGTTGTCCCACCTGGACCAGAAAGCGTTCCGTCCCTGGCGCAGTCGTATCCAGATCGTATTTCAGGACCCTTTCGGCAGCCTCAGCCCCCGTATGTCCGTGGCGGAAATTATTCGCGAGGGGCTTGAGATTCATGCACCGGCGACTCCGGAAGAACAGGACCGGAAAGTTGTTCAGTCCCTGGACGATGTAGGTCTGGATCCGGACGCCCGCCATCGTTATCCCCATGAATTCTCCGGCGGGCAGCGACAGCGAATTGCCATTGCCCGGGCGCTGGTTCTTCAGCCAGAGCTGATCATTCTGGACGAGCCTACCTCTGCGCTTGACCGCACGGTTCAAAAACAGGTGATCACCCTTCTGCGGGATCTGCAGGACAAATATGGTCTAAGCTATGTATTTATCAGCCACGATCTGTCGGTGGTGAGGGCGCTCAGCCACAAACTTCTGGTTCTCAAAAACGGCCGCGTGGTGGAATATGGTGAAGCATCCGGAATTTTCAGCGCACCGCAGCACGAATACACCCGTGAGTTGCTTGGGGCGGCGCTTTTCTATACCCGGTAACACTACCCGGCCGCTCGGGCCTGGCACTACGACCAATTGAGCGTTACCCGCACCGCTGCGGTTCATGGATAATGCCTTAAACTGAAACACAGGGAGAATCGATATGGGATTACTCAGTGGCAAGAAAGCACTGATTGTCGGCGTTGCAAGCAAGCATTCGATTGCCTATGGCATCGCAGATGCCTTCGCCAGAGAAGGCGCCGAACTGGCTTTTACCTACCAGAATGAAAAGCTTAAATCCCGGGTGGAGAAATTCGCCGAAGGCTGGGGCAGCTCGCTGATTTTTCCGTGCGACGTCGCCAGCGATGACGAAATCGAAGCCGTGTTCACCGATCTGGGCAAGCACTGGGATAATATCGACGTTATTGTACATTCCGTTGGCTTTGCGCCGGGCAATGAACTCGATGGCAACTACGTTGACGTTACCACCCGTGAAGGCTTCCGTATCGCCCACGACATCAGCTCCTACAGCTTTGTAGCCCTGGCCAAGGCCGGCCGCAAGATGATGCACGAAAACAGCTCGCTGCTGACCCTGAGCTACCTGGGCGCAGAAAAGGTACTGCAGAATTACAACGTGATGGGGCTGGCCAAGGCGTCACTGGAAGCCAACGTTCGCTATATGGCCGGCAGCCTGGGCCGTGATGGTATTCGGGTTAACGCTATCTCCGCGGGGCCCATCAGGACCCTGGCAGCCTCCGGCATCAAGAGCTTCCGCAAAATGCTTGCGGAGAACGCCCGCAGGGCGCCCCTGCGTCGCAATGTGACCACCGATGAAGTTGGCAACGCCGCCGCTTTCATGTGCTCTGACCTGGCCAGTGGCATCACCGGCGAAATCATGTATGTTGACGCCGGTTTCAACATCACCGGCATGGGCGAACTCGAAGACTGACAACGCCCGCAGTTTCCCGACGGGGGCCTTTTCCCTGCCGGGAAACTGCGTCAGCCTTCCGACATTGCCCTGGCGACCGCTTCAACCCACTCCAGATACGCCGTATCGTCCGACTCCAGTATCTGCAGTCCCACCAGCCAGCCACGGGCTTCAGCCGGGCGACACCACACCACCTCGACCATTAACCGGAAAGCTTCGGATACTTCTTCCAGGCTCACCCAGGCAGGCAAGATCGCCCCGGTCGTTAACGGCTCAGAGGTGACAAGCCGGACTCCCCTTGCGGACAGATCGCTGGTTCGCGAGACCAACGAGCGCCCTGGGCCGCCACCAGACTCATCGGGAACGGATGATTCTAGCTCCACAGTTACCTTTGCGCTCGCCGTGAGTCGGTACTCGGAACGATTATCCCCGTATTCCGGAGATTCGTCATAGTCACCAAAGTCGTAATCGATATCGCTCATGATTTTCCCCTGGCTATAACCTGGCTAAGCCGACTGACCGGTCAATTCCTGCCGACCCGGATGCGTCCCACAACCCTGGAAAGGGTGTCATCGAATTCTGCAGAAGCTCCCAGTACCCGAATGCGGCCTGCAACAATCTCGTCCACTAGCTCATCAAACAGGAACTCCCGACGGTTCAGGCCCAGCCGATCCACGAACACCAGTTTCTTTGAGGCATTGATTCGCACGGCGAGTTTCAGGCGAACCGCATCCTGACCGACCCCGGAACTCTCTTCCACAATCCAGCCTCCCAGTTTGATGCCGTCTACAAGTTCCCGGGCGGCCGCCAATTTCTCGCGCACCACACGGTCCTGCTTGGCCTCTTCTTCAGCCAGGCGCCTGGCTTCCGCCGCCTGCTCGCTACGGGCCAGCGCCGCCCGCCTTGCGGCTTCCTCTTCCTGCTGGCGCCGTTGTGCCTCTTCCTTTTCCTGTCGCAAAGCATCGGCACGGGCTTTTGCTTCTTTCGCAGCCTGGTCACGCTGAAGCTTCTGACGATCAAGTACTACCGACAAAGAAGAAATGGTTTCCGCCAACACTTCGCCAAACGGTTTGAGCGGAGGCAAAGGCCTCAGGGTGCCGTCGTCCAGGCTGGCCACAAACCTGCTCCAGGGCAACAGGCCAAGCTTGACGCCAGCGCCATTGGTCCAGAGCACTTCACAGGTATCTGGCAGCAGCGCAAAAAAGAACCTGCGCCGCTCACTTGCGCCCTCACCTTCAACGAACCACTTGCCCTGCAAGGGAGTGACCTCCTGTTCTGCCGGTTCAGAGAATGTAAGCCAGGAAGCATCCCACGAAAAACGGTTATCGGTCGGCAGTGCGGGCACAAGATCGGGAGTTTCGCCCCGCAGGCGGGCAACCATCACCGCCTGAACACCCTCAAGCGCTTTGTCGGCCAGCGGCTTTTTCTGAACCCGGTTCCACACATCCGCTATGCGGTCACCGATCTGCTCGCCAACCGTATAGAGCCGGTTCCGATCCTTGTCCGAAAGGTCAGGATCGCCAATCCACACCAGCCATTCCAGAAGTTTGCCGGCGTGGCGCCAGTTTTCGCCCTCAGTACCTTCTTCCCAGACTATCTGTTTCAGGAGTCCGAACCAGTGGTCAAAAACAAAGCTCACAATTGCCTGTGGCAATTCGCGATTCTGCAGGGCCCGCCCCACCAATGCGCGGGCTGTGTGCTCCGCCCGCCGTTGCCTTGCGGCCCCCCGCTCTGTTTCCAGCAAACGTTGGCGCAGCCTGTCGTTCTGTTGTTCCCGCTTCCCGGCGTCTTCCTCCCACTGCTGGCAGAAAGCCAGTACAGGGTCGATATCGCCCGAATCAAAACTGCCGGAAACCGCTATAATCAGAGCATCCAACTGATCCAGTAGTGTTCTGGCAGAGCGTCCGCCTGACGCACTCCAGCCACGGCAGTCCTGCAGGCTATCCAGCCATTGAACGAGCGTGTCGTGGAGGGCATCGGCGCCTACAAGATTCATTCGCCAGGCAAAAAAGAATCTCAGGCGTGCAATCCGACGGGCGAGTTCCGGATGCAGCCCACTGGTTTTCAGGAATACACCCATAATGCGGTCGGCAACATAGGCAGAGTTGATCTGCCGCACTGACCAGGTGAGGGAAACGGAACGAATCACACGAGTGACTGGCTCGTCCCTTTGCTCTGTCCAGCAGGAAAGCAGTAATGGCCCCCAGTCGCTGGCCGCATCCGGTGACAGCTTTCGGGCCGGGTATGGAAGATCGGGTACGCGAATGCCGGAGAGCACGTCGGCCATCTTCTCTGCGACCCGCTTCCGGGGCAGGACTTTCCCCTTGTTCTGCGTGCTCTGCTGCATCCGTTCTCCGCGCGTCAGAAGCGTTGAAAAGGTCTATCAAATAACGCAGTATAACCAACTCGCCGGGGTTTACTGCAACTTAACACCGGCCGGTTATGTTTTATGCGACGGGGATAACAACAGAATGTCGGGCACCAAACTAGAGAATCTGAATGTGGCGAGTCAGGAACCATTGATCACACCTGAAGCGCTGAAGCAGGAATTGCCGCTTTCCGGCAAGGCCGCGGAAACCGTGGAAAACGGCCGCCAGGCCATTTATGACATCATGGACGGCAAGGATCACCGCCTGTTTGTGGTTGTGGGCCCCTGCTCTATTCACGATGTTGAAGCCGCCCGGGATTATGCCGTAAAGCTCAAGAAGCTGGCAGACGAAGTCAGTGATACGCTCCTTATTGTCATGCGGGTGTATTTCGAGAAGCCGCGTACCACTGTTGGCTGGAAGGGCCTGATTAACGATCCCCACCTGAACGACACCTTTGATATCGAACAGGGTCTGCACATCGGCCGCCGCCTTTTGCTGGATATTTCAGAGCTGGGCCTGCCAACGGCCACCGAAGCCCTTGACCCGATTTCCCCGCAGTACCTTCAGGACACCATTTCCTGGTCAGCCATCGGCGCCCGTACCACCGAATCCCAGACCCACCGTGAGATGAGCAGCGGGCTGTCCATGGCCATTGGTTTCAAGAATGGCACAGATGGCAGCCTTGATGTCGCAGTCAACGCCATGAAGTCGGTTTCACACCCCCACAGCTTCCTGGGCATCGACCAGCAGGGCAAGGTGGCGATCATCCGCACCCGTGGCAACAACTACGGCCACGTGGTTCTTCGTGGCGGCGGGGGCAAGCCCAACTACGATTCTGTCAGCGTCGCCCTGTGTGAACAGGCTCTGGACAAAGCCAAACTGCGCCAGTCCATCATGGTGGACTGCAGCCACGCCAATTCCAGCAAGGACCCGGCAATCCAGCCACTGGTGCTGCAGGACATCACCCACCAGATTCTGGAGGGCAACCAGTCCATTCAGGGGCTGATGGTGGAAAGTAACCTTAACTGGGGCAACCAGTCTATCCCCGAAAACCTGGCGGATCTCAAATACGGCGTTTCCGTGACTGATGCCTGTATTGACTGGGAAACCACTGAAAAAGCCCTGCGCGATATGCGGGACAAGCTCAAGGACGTGTTGCCGAAGCGTCGCGGCTGATCCGGCGCCGCGACTGGCTAAGAGCTGCGACTGAAGAGTCAGCCGCCTATCCAGTCCAGCCTGCTTCTGAGGGTCACCACCCTGCCTATGATAACCAGGGTAGGAGCAGGCACATCATTTTCCTCGACCCGCTCAACAATATTCGAGAGGTCTCCGGTTACAACCTGTTGCTGCGGCGTGGTACCGCGAGAGACCAGCGCTACCGGCATATCCGGCGACATACCATTGGCAATCAGCTCTCTGCAGATGATAGGCAAACCCACTAACCCCATGTAGAACACCAAAGTCTGGTTGTTCTGGACGAAATCTTTCCATGGCAGGTCGCAGGTATCGTTCTTGAGATGCCCCGTCACAAACCGGACCGACTGGGCATGGTCCCTGTGGGTGAGCGGAATGCCGGCGTAGGCTGCACATCCCGAGGCAGCGGTAATACCCGGCACAACCTGGAACCGCACACCGGCGGCGGCCAGGGTTTCGATCTCCTCACCGCCGCGCCCAAAAATGAAAGGATCCCCTCCCTTCAATCGCACGACTTTGAGCCCCTTGCGTGCAAGCTCCACCAGGCGGTTGTTGATCTGCTCCTGGGGCAAGGTATGGTTCGACCGCTGTTTGCCCACATGGACGCGTTCAGCGGATTCCGGAATGAGCGACAGGATTTCCGGCGATACCAGGCGATCGTACAATACCACTTCCGCAGACTGGATCAGGCGCCAGGCCTTCAACGTCAGAAGTTCCGGATCACCGGGGCCGGCACCGACAAGTGCGACCTCCCCCTCGGAGTTGTTGGGGTTATCGGTGACCGGATTTATCCGGTATCGAACTGGTGCAGGCTTCGCACCAACGCCCTTCCATGGTGCATCGTCGGATCTGTCACTCATTGGATTCTTTCTACGCCTCCCATATACGGCTTCAGGACTTCGGGAACCAGAATGCTGCCGTCTTCCTGCTGGTAGTTCTCCATGACCGCTATCAGTGCACGACCCACGGCCAGGCCGGAACCGTTCAGCGTATGGACCGGCTCGGGCTTGTTGGTTTCCGGATTACGCCAACGTGCATGCATACGCCGTGCCTGGAAGTCCCGGGTGTTGGAGCAAGAGGAAATTTCACGGTATTTGTCCTGGCCTGGCAGCCATACCTCAATATCGTAGGTGCGAGCCGCTGCGAACCCCATATCACCGCCACAGAGGTCCACTAACCGGTAAGGCAGCTCCAGTAATTGCAATACCTTTTCGGCGTGGCCCGTAAGGGCTTCCAGCGCTGCTTCGGATTCTTCTGGCCGTACCACCTGAATCAGTTCCACTTTGTCGAACTGGTGCTGCCGGATCATGCCACGTGTGTCACGTCCGTAAGAGCCAGCTTCACTTCGGAAACAGGGGGTATGGCACACCATCTTCAACGGCAACTCTTTGGCGTCCAGGATGGTATCGCTGACCAGGTTGGTCGCTGGCACTTCCGCCGTGGGAATCAGGTACAGCGGCTTCTCGCCATCCATACGGAAAAGGTCTTCCTCGAACTTCGGAAGCTGGCCGGTACCATAAAGAGTTTCAGCGTTGACCAGATAGGGTACATAGGCCTCCGTATAGCCATGCTCTTCTGTATGCAGGTTCAGCATGAACTGGGCCAGTGCCCGGTGCAGTCGCGCGACCGGGCCGCGCATCACTGCAAAACGGGAATGGGCCAGACGCGTAGCGGTTTCAAAGTCCAGCCCGCCAAGCGCCTCGCCCAGTGCAACGTGGTCCCTGGGTTCGAAGTCAAAGCTCTTCGGAGTGCCCCAGCGCCGGACCTCTACGTTGTCGTCCTCGCTTTCTCCCACAGGCACCGTTTCATCCGGCAGGTTCGGAATCGCGGCCAGGAAGTCGTTGAGTTCTTCCTGAAGCACGCGCAATTCATCTTCAGCTTCCGACTTCTGCTTCTTCAGGTTTTCTACTTCGTCCAGTAACGGCTGAATATCCTCACCCGCGGCTTTGGCCTTACCAATGGATTTCGACTGGCGGTTCTGCTCGCCCTGCAAGGTTTCCGTTTTCACCTGGATCGCGCGTCGGCGTTCCTCAAGCTGATCGAAGGTGGCTTTGTCAAAGGTAAAGCCCTTGATGGCCAGGCGACGGGCGATCTCTTCAGTCTGGGTGCGGACACGTTTGGGATCGAGCATGGTTATCCTGAATTTTCCGGTTCAAAGGTAAGTGGACACTGTTTTTAACGATGGACTGGGCATTATACCTGCGAGGATGTCTGTGGCTACAGCAGGCACGGCCAGGCGGGGAATTTCAGTTTTGCGGGTAGCGTTTACGGGGGCTGCTGGTGTTCCATTCATCCAGCCGGCCGCGCTTTTCGGCGAGTTTGATTTCAAGGCCACGGTTTACCGGCTGATAGTACCGGCGTTGGTGTATGGCTTCCGGCAGGTAGGACTCGCCAGCGGCAAAGGCTTCCGGCTCGTCATGGGCGTAACGGTATTCGTCGCCATGCCCCATGGACTTCAACAGTTTGGTGGGTGCATTGCGAAGGTGGACGGGCACGTCGTAATCCGGATCGTTACGGATGTCGGCCATGCATCGATTGAATGCCTTGTACACGGCATTGCTCTTTGGTGCCAGCGCCAGATACGTCACCGCCTGGGCAAGAGCCAACTCTCCTTCCGGTGAGCCCAGCCTTTCCTGGGCCTCCCAGGCGTCCATGGAAATCTGCAGCGCCCGGGGGTCGGCGTTACCGATGTCTTCACTGGCAATTCTTGCCAGCCTGCGAGCGACATACAGAGGGTCACAGCCGCCGTCCAGCATACGGCACAACCAGTACAGAGACCCGTCCGGGTCCGATCCCCGGACCGACTTGTGCAGCGCCGATATCTGGTCGTAGAAAACATCGCCGCCCTTGTCGAATCGCCTGAGACTGGTCTGGAGAACCTGCTCCAGATGCTCGCGGGTAATTTTCGCAGCGCTGCCCTCGTCCGGCTCGGCAAGATCCGTGGCCACTTCAAGGATATTCAGTGCCCGCCTGGCATCGCCGCCGGAGGCGGAAGCCATCAGGTCCAGCACTGGCCCTTCCACCGTGAAACGTCCTCCCAACCCCTCCGGGGATGAGAGCGCGCGCATGAGCAGTTCCAGAATATCCTCATCCGCAAGGTTCTTGAGGACATAAACCCGGGTGCGGGACAACAGTGCACTGTTCAGTTCAAAAGATGGGTTTTCCGTGGTGGCACCCACGAAAATGAAGGTGCCATCTTCAATATGGGGAAGAAAGGCATCCTGCTGACTCTTGTTGAAACGGTGGACTTCGTCCACGAACAACAGGGTATCCCGGCCTTCGCTGCGCTTACGCTCCTTTGCGCGCTCAACAATCGCGCGGATGTCCTTTACGCCACTCAGAACAGCGGAAACGGTCTCAAAACTCAGGTCGCTGAGGTTGGCCAGCAGGCGGGCAAAGGTGGTCTTGCCGACGCCCGGAGGCCCCCAGAGGATCATGGAATGGAGCTGGCCCTGTTCTACTGCCCGTCGAAGCGGTTTACCCTCACCGACAAGATGGCCCTGGCCAACATACTCGTCGAGATTTGCCGGGCGCATTCGTGCAGCCAGTGGCCGAAACCCCTGCTGTTCCCCGAACAGGCTTTCCTGCATCAGGCTCCGTCCCGGATCACATCCACATCATCGGGATACTCGAGAACAAAGGCGGTGTCACTCACTTCTTCGTTGAGGCGGATATCGTCAAAGCTCAACACGCTCAACTGGGACATCGAATCCTGCATTCGCATTTCCTGCAGCTCTCCCTTGGAAAACGTCAACCGCAGGGATACAAAGAGCGAATCTTCGCTTCTCGGTTCCAGGGTGAATTCCCGGTTTTGTTCGCCAACAGAGCGCATGGACACCTTGTAGGTCTCGTCAAGATTATCCACTTCCCCACTGAGCAACAATGCAGGGGTTGTGGAGACTTTCTCATCCAGACTGTGGACGGTAACCTGCTCCAGGTCCGGGTCGTAAACCTCTACCTTGTCGCCGTCGCTGACGACAAACTGGGAGTGAGGCTGACTGGTCTCCCAGTAAAACAGGCCCGGACGTTTCGCCTTGAGGGAGCCCCGGCTTTCCTGCACACGGTTGCCGTTCTCGTTGACCACGATCTGAATAAAGCTGGCCTGAAAGGTTTCGTAACTTTCCAGCATGGACGCCAGTTCGGTTGCGGCGGCTTCACCACTTTCTTCCGCGTGGGCGGGCAAGGTGAACGCCAGCAGCGCCGCCAACAGGGATGCCGCCCAAAAAGCCTTCGGTGATTCCATCATTAACTGTTACTCCTAATCTCTTGGTGGCGGTGGTGCCAGCACTTCACGGGCACCATTGTGCCCGGCGGCACTGACCACACCGGATGCTTCCATGGCCTCTACCAGATTTGCTGCCCGGTTATAGCCGATCTTGAATTTCCGCTGCACGGATGAAATCGAAACACGCCTGCCCTCAGTCACGAACGCTACTGCTTCATCAAACAGGGCATCACCTTCACTGTCGCCACCCCCGTCGCTAAGACTGGGCACGCCGGGCAGATTCTCGCCTTCGGCGCCGTTAAGCACATCGTCTACATAAATTGGCTCACCCCGGGCCTTCCAGGCGCTTACAACCCGATGCACTTCGTCATCATCAACAAAGGCACCGTGAACACGCACCGGCAGACCGGACCCGGGAGGCAGGTACAACATGTCACCATGCCCCAGCAGCTGTTCGGCGCCTCCCTGGTCCAGTACCGTGCGGGAATCGATCTTGGACGACACCTGGAACGACATCCGGGTAGGAATATTGGCCTTGATCAGGCCTGTAATCACATCTACCGAAGGCCGCTGGGTGGCAAGAATCAGGTGAATACCGGCTGCACGGGCTTTCTGGGCAATCCGCGCAATCAGCTCTTCCACCTTCTTGCCAACAATCATCATCATGTCGGCGAATTCGTCGATCACTACTACGATAAATGGCAGGGTTTCCAGCTCCGGCCGCTCCTGCTCCTCGTTGGCCAGGTATTCATCCGGCTTCCAGGTAGGATCAAGTAAAGGCTCCCCCGCGGCGGCGGCGTCTTTCACCTTGCGGTTGTATCCCGCCAGGTTGCGGACCCCCAGGCTCGCGAGCAGCCGGTAACGTCGTTCCATCTCTGCCACACACCAGCGCAAGGCGTTGGCAGCGTCTTTCATGTCGGTGACTACCGGCGCCAGCAGATGCGGAATACCGTCGTAGATGCTCAGCTCCAGCATCTTGGGATCCACCATGATAAAGCGGACTTCCTCCGGTGTGGCCTTCAACAGCATGCTCAGAAGCATGGCGTTGACCCCTACCGATTTACCGGAACCCGTGGTACCGGCCACCAAAAGGTGCGGCATCTTGGCAAGATTGGCCACCATCGGGTTACCCCCGATATCGTTGCCCAATGCCAGGGTCAACGCTGACGAGGAATCCTGGAACACCCGGGCGTTAAGCACTTCGCTCAGGCGAACCATTTCCCGCTCTTCGTTCGGGATCTCGATACCAACAACCGATTTCCCCGGAATAACTTCGACCACACGGACGCTCAGAACCGCCAGTGAGCGGGCCAGATCTTTGGCAAGGTTGGAGATCTTGCTTACCTTGACCCCTGGCGCGGGCTTGATTTCAAAACGGGTAATAACCGGGCCAGGGTTAACTTCAACCACCTCCACAGACACGCCGAAGTCTGCGAGCTTCTCCTCCAGCAGTCGCGACATGTGCTGCAGGGACTCTTCGGAGTATCCCCTTTCCTTGTGTTCTTCCGGCGGATCCAGAAGCGAAATGGGAGGAATGGGGCTCTCGATATCTTCCAGCAGCGACGCCTGTTTGTGACCGCCACTGCCGTTGGTCGCAGATTGATCTTCCCGCTTGAACGGAGAGATCTTCAGGGACTTGCCGGCGGGGCTTGCGGGGCGTTTCTTGCCGCCTTTCAGGCCGGGTTCCGGCCCGTCAGAGACAGTGGCGCTATCATCCCGGGAGCTGAAACTTTCGAGCTGAGCCTGTTCAGGATCAGCCATGGAATGCACACCCTCAAGCCCCGGCTCCCGCCGTTCTTTCGGGGGTACCGTGGGTTTCGATTTTTCCTTTCGGGGGCCCAGTCCCAACAGGCGCCTCCACCAGGAGGCGCGGCCGGGGCGTTTGTTACTGGCAGATGCCGCAACCTTGTCGTGCACAACGGGAGGCTCTACGGGCTTCTTCGGGGCAGCTGGCGCCGCTGGCTCCGGAGCCTTGGACGGGGCCCGGGGCTTGCCCGAGGAGGAAAACACACCCTTGATGCTGTTGCCAACGCGCAGGGTCAGGTTGCCCAACTGATCCATCAACCAGAACCAGGACAGCCCCGTGCTCACCGTCAGCGCAAACAGGAAAATGGAAATCAGCAACAGCGTGGTAGCAGGGAGATTGAAAAAGCGCACCATGGCTTCGGAAACAGCTGCTCCCAACACGCCACCGGAGGTAACCCCGAGCCCGAACACGGAATACAGCGACAACAGGCTGGTAGCCGACAACAGGATCAGCAGAAAACCGCCGAATCGCACCATGAACAATGGCATGTGCATGTCGATGGGATCGTTCCGGCGTCGGATAAGCATCAGGGCGTAAGCCGCGATCATCACCGGGAACAGGAAAGCCACATGGCCGAAGAAGTCACGGAGCAGACTGGCGAGCCACGCGCCGGTACGACCGGCATAATTCTGCACACTGGTTTCATGGCCTATACTGGCCCAGCCGGGATCGGAGGGACTGAAAGTCACCAGCGCCATGCCCAGATAAATACACAAGGCAATCAGCGCAATCACTGCCCCTTCTCTGGCACCCTGGGCCAGAAAACGACGGAATCGCAACTGTTTGTCTGTCAACTCTTCTGATTTTTTTGCTTTTGCGCTCTCAGCCATGAATGCTCAGACAGTTCCCTGACGGTAATTTTCAAGAATATCAAACCCACGCTGCAAGTCGGCTTTGATATCCTCAACAGCTTCAATACCTACCGAGATCCGTACCAGGTTTTCGGTAATGCCCGCCTGCTCCTTGTCTTCCGGAGACAGTCGGCCATGGGTGGTGGTGGCCGGATGTGTAATGGTTGTTTTGACATCGCCGAGATTGGCGGTAATGGAAACCATCCGGGTTGCATCGATGAACGCCCACGCCTGCTCCCTTCCGCCTTTTACGGTAAACGAGAGCACACCGCCGAACCCGCTCTGCTGGCGGCTTGCCAGATCGTGCTGCGGATGGTCCGGTAAACCTGCGTAAAATACCCGGTCCACGGCGCCCTGCCCTGTGAGCCACCTGGCCAACTCTAACGCATTGTCACAATGGGCGCGCATACGGATTGGTAAGGTTTCCAGCCCCTTGAGGAAAACCCACGCATTGAATGGACTCATGGTGGGGCCGGCCGAACGCAGAAAACCGTAGACTTCTTCCATCAGGTTGTTGGGGCCGACTACCACGCCGCCAACGCAACGCCCCTGGCCGTCCAGGTACTTGGTGGCAGAGTGAATAATGATGTCTGCACCGTGGTCAAACGGTCGCTGAAGTACCGGTGTGCAAAAACAGTTGTCCACCACAAACAGCGCGTCACTATCATGCGCTAGCTTGGCCAGGGCCGCCATATCCGCCACCTCACACAGAGGATTCGACGGTGTTTCGATGAAGACCATGCGGGTTTCCGGCCGCACTGCCGCCTGCCACTGGGCCATATCGGTGAGCCCTACAAAGGTGGTCTCCACTCCGAATTTGGCCAGATATTTCTGGAACAACACATTGGTGGTGCCGAACACGCCCCGGGAACAGATTACGTGGTCACCGGATTTCAGTAACGCCATGCAGGTCGCAAGAATGGCCGCCATCCCGGAAGAGGTAGCCACAGCCCGCTCACCGCCTTCCATTGCCGCAATCCTGGCCTCAAACGCCTGTACTGTCGGATTGGTAAAACGGGAATAGATATTACCCGGTTCCTCGCCTCCGAACCGGGCTGCGGCCTGGGCAGCACTGCCGTAAACAAAGCTGGACGTGGGAAAAATCGCGTCGCTGTGTTCCAGCTGGCCAGTACGGATCTGCCCGGCACGGACCGCGAGAGTGTCCACCGACATGCCCTCTAGATCCGACTCAGGGATCAGGACGTGCTCTTCGCGGCGGTAGGTCATGACAAACTCCTGTTTTCGGCCATGGTCTGGTCAGTCTTCATCGTTGTACAGATCAATAATACCGTTATCGCGAGAATCTCCGGAACCAGACTCGAAGCGATTCTCATCGTTGCGGGCGGCTTCAAGTTTGTCCAGATAGGCGGCGTCCACATCCCCGGTAATATAGTCGCCGGTAAACACCGAGCATTCCCAGCCTTCGATATCCGGATTCACATCGCTGACGCAGGTGATCAGGTCCTCCAGATCCTGGTACAGCAACCAGTCGGCACCGATCAACTCGCCGATTTCCTCAACGCTGCGATCGTGTGCGATCAGTTCATTGACGGAGGGCATGTCGATGCCATAGACGTTGGGATAGCGAACAGGGGGCGCGGCGGAAGCAAAATAGACCTTGCGGGCGCCTGCATCCCGCGCCATCTGGACTATCTCCTTGCAGGTGGTGCCCCGCACGATAGAATCGTCCACCAGCATCACGTTCTTGCCGCGGAACTCAAGATCAATCGGGTTCAGCTTCTGGCGCACGGATTTCTTCCGCATTTTCTGGCCGGGCATGATAAAGGTCCGGCCAATGTACCGATTCTTTATGAAACCTTCCCGGAACTTCACGCCTAACCTGTGCGCCATCTGCATCGCAGAGGTACGGCTGGTGTCCGGTATTGGCATCACAACGTCAATATCATGATCCGGGCGTTCGCGCAGAACCTTCTCCGCCAGGGTTTCACCCATTCTGAGACGGGCCTTGTAGACCGAAACCTGATCAATGATGGAGTCCGGCCGCGCGAAATACACATGCTCGAAGACGCAGGGAAATAGATGGGGCTCTTCCGCGCACTGTTGCGTGTACAAGGTGCCATCGGTTTCAATGTAAACCGCCTCGCCCGGGGCGATATCCCGAACCAGTTTGAACCCGGCAGCACTCAGCGCCACGCTTTCAGAGGCAATCATGTATTCCTCGCCCTCTTCGGTCTTGCGCACTCCATAACAGGCCGGGCGGATGCCATTGGGGTCACGGAAGCCGACGATGCCGTAACCGGTAATCATTGCAATGACCGCATAAGCTCCGCGACAGCGTTTATGCACGGCGCGCACAGCAGCAAAGATCTCTTCCTTTGTCGGGTCGAGTTTACCCAGTTTCTGAAGCTCATGGGCGAAGACGTTCAGCAGTACTTCCGAATCCGAGTTGGTGTTGATATGCCGCAGGTCGGTTCGAAACAGGTCATTGCTGAGCTCGTCGGCGTTTGTGAGGTTGCCGTTGTGCGCCAGAGTAATACCGTAGGGGCTGTTTACGTAAAAAGGTTGTGCCTCGGCCGAGCTAGAGCTACCCGCTGTCGGGTACCGGACATGGCCAATACCTACATTGCCAACCAGTCGGCGCATATGGCGTGTACGGAACACATCCCGCACCAGGCCATTGTCCTTGCGGAGGTAGAAACGCTCATCCTGGAAAGTAACGATACCCGCTGCATCCTGGCCCCGGTGCTGTAATACGGTCAGCGCATCGTAAAGCGACTGATTCACGTTGGAAGTACTGACTATGCCGACAATGCCACACATGGATACGGTAATCTCCGAAGCGTTAAAACTGAATGTTAGCGGGACGCGGAAGCAGGTTCCACGTTATCTTCCGGTTGCGTTACTGAGGAGTCGTCCGTGCCTCCACCTGCGGGCCCGAGAAAGCGCGCGAATTCATCACCGAGGGTCCTTCTTGACCAGTCCTCAACCACGGCCAGGCGGTCAATCATCACAGACGTGCGCCACCAGGTGTCTTCCGCAAGGGGCGTGTAACGGGTAAAGGCAATGGCCACAATCACCACCACGAGCCCCCGCAACAGGCCAAAACCCATACCCAGCACCCGATCGGTCGCAGACAGGCCTGTGGCCCGGACCAGATGACCTATCAGGTTGTTGATGATGGCACCAACGATCAGGGTGGCGAAAAACAGGATGGCAAACGCCGCAATCAGGCGAACCAGCGGTGTCTCGACGGTGCCCTCGAGAAGAGACTGCATCTGGGGGTGAAACGTTCGGGCAATAATGAACGCACCCACCCAGGTTATCAGTGAAAGCGCCTCCTTGATGAAGCCACGCTTGAGACTGATAAGAGTAGAAACAGTAATCAGGGCAATGATGACCCAGTCAATCCAGATCAGCGCATCCATGAAGAACCCGGTGGAGAAAAGGAAGCGCGAATTCTATCAGGAAACATCACCTGACCAAACCGTCCATTACTCAATACTGAACCCGGCCGGCTTGCCTATCTGTCGCCGGAGGTTACCAGGCTGTTGAGGCCGAAGGCTTTGTCGAGAACCTGCTTCGCTTTCTCGGCTTCCGTTTTCTCGGCAAAGGGGCCACTGAAAACCCGGGTCAGCTCGGCATCACCACGGGTCACTTGCTGAAGGTGGGAGTTGTAACCTTTGTCACGAACCTTGTTGCGGAGGTTTCTAGCGTTATCAGCACTGCCGAAACTGCCCAGTTGAACCACCCAGGCGCCTTCCAGTGACCGGGTAAATTCGGCTGAGTCTTCCTCGCTGACCGGCTCTTCCGGTTCAGGCTCGCTGGTTTGCTGCTGAACCACCTCGGGCTCTTCAACCGCAGGGGCTGGCTCAGGCGCTTCAGTCTCGGGCGCTTCGACCTCTGACACCTGCTGCGGCGGCTCTTCGAAGGACGGCTCCGGGACCGTCGGCTGTTGTTCGCCGTTAGCAGACTCTTCCAGGCGGTAGGCTGGCGCGTCCGCCACTTCGGGCTCCGGCGCATCAACCTCCGGGAATGGGGGCTCCTCGGGAATTTTAATGGAAGTGGATTCGCGTTCGGAGTGTGGCTCATCAAACATCATCGGCACAAAGATAACGGCAAGCGACACCAACACAAGCGCCCCGATGATTCTTTGCTTCAGTCCATCCACGTTACGTTATCCCCTGTTAATTCACGAGTCGCGATAATAAGCCCATACTGAGCCCGATAGTAACCGCCACCTGTTGAGAACTCAAAGCCTCATGCCGGCCATGACGGATATTTAAGATGCGTTACATCTCCAGAGCTTCCCGGGCCGCCGCAACGGTATAGAACGATCCGAACACGATGACCAGGTCATCACGGGCCGCCTCCGCCAGAGCCTGCTTCAGGGCTTCGCCAACCGACAACGAAAGCGTGGATGACTCCTCCCGGACGATCCCCTTCAATCGGCCTGCCAGTTCCTGACAATCCAATCCCCTTGGAACGTCCAGCCCCGCAAGGTACCACTGATCGACGACCTGTGTCATGGCGCCGGCAACCCCTTCTACATCCTTGTCAGCCAGGGCAGCATAGACGGCGATAACACGACCGGATGAGGATCGCCGGCGACTGAGCCTGTTGGACAGCCAGGCCGCCGCATGGGGGTTATGGCCTACATCGGCAATCACCTGAGGTGATGATCTCAGAACCTCATAACGCCCCGGCAGGGTAAGCCCTGCAAGCAGCTGTTCAATGGCTGGTAACTCGAGGCCAGGCTCAAGCTGCCGGATGGCAACAACCGCCGCAGCCAGACTGTGCACAGGAAGTCCTGTATCGGGGAGCTTTACCGCATCACCATAACGCGCCTGCTTCAGGGTAACCCCTTCCCCTGTGTTTCCGCTTCCTTCTGAGGGAACCAGCTCATAGGTCGCGCCCGGACGCTCAAGGTGGACTTTCTGGGCAGATACCTGCTGAAGCACCGAGGCAGGAGGGTCGACATCCGCGTAGATAGCATTAATGCCCGGACGCAGTATCCCTGCCTTCTCAAAGCCTATAACCTCACGGTTATCCCCGAGAAATGACACGTGATCAATATCCACCGAGGTAATGATCGCCAGGTCCGGGTCCAGCACATTCACCGCATCCAGGCGGCCACCGAGACCTACTTCGAGAACCCAGTCCTCGACGCCAGCTTCCTCAAACAAAACAAACGCGGCCAGGGTACCAAACTCAAAATAGGTCAGCGTCGTGGATCCGCGGGCAGCCTCAACCTGCTCGAATGCGTGAACGAGACTCTCATCCGTAACGTTCGAACCGTTGATCCGGACGCGCTCATTATAATGCTGCAGATGTGGCGAGGTGTAGGCACCTGTTGAACGGCCGGCCCTGATCAGTAATTGTTCGAGCGCCGCGACGGCACTGCCCTTACCGTTAGTGCCACCGATAGTAATGATCCTTGCCGACGGATTGCGGCGAAACAGTCGCCGCAATCCCAGAAGAACACGATCAAGGCCGAGGTCAATTTCAGAAGGGTGGATGGATTCCAGGTAACCAAGCCACTGCTCAAGCGTGGCTCCAGTGCCCGGCGCTTTCGGCTGCCGGGCACTGGAATCATTCAGCGGGGACATCGCTTTCCGGTCGTTCCGAAACCTCAAACTCGATCGGCGCTTCCGTCGCCGGCTTTTCCAGGCCGGTAAACTTGGCCAGAAGCGCTGCGATGCGTTCGCGCATCTGGTGACGATGCAAAATCATATCAATGGCGCCATGCTCCAGCAGGAACTCGCTGCGCTGGAAACCTTCTGGCAGTTTCTCACGTACCGTCTGTTCGATAACGCGAGGGCCGGCAAAGCCAATCAATGCGTAGGGCTCGGCGATATTGAGGTCACCCAGCATCGCCAGGCTAGCAGAAACCCCACCAAACACCGGGTCTGTCATCACCGAAATGTAGGGAATGCCTTCCTGTTTCATACGCTCCAGCACCGCTGCGGTCTTGGACATCTGCATCAGCGACAGAATGGCTTCCTGCATCCGTGCCCCACCACTGGCAGAGAAACACACCAGGGGAATCCGCTCTTCCAGACACACGTTGGCAGCCTGGACAAATTTCTCGCCTACTACCTGCCCCATGGAACCGCCGAGGAAGTTGAACTCGAAAGCCACTGCAACCAACGGCGTTTCCAGACAGTTGCCTCGCATGGCTACAAGGGCATCTTTCTCCCCGGTCGCCTTCTGGTTCTGGGTCAATCTGTCCTTGTAGCGCTTGCTGTCCTTGAACTTCAGGCGATCCCAGGGTTCGAGGTCAGCCGCGATTTCCTCACGGCCATCTTTGTCCAGAAAAACGTCCAGTCTGCGACGAGCCGTTATCCTCAGGTGATGCTGACATTTGGGACAAACATCCAGATTCTTGTCGAGTTCCGGCTTGTAGAGAAAAGCACCGCATTTCGGGCACTTTTTCCAGAGGCCTTCGGGAACTCCGGTCCGTTGCTTGGATTCCGAGCGGATCTTGCTCGGCATGATCTTGTCCAGCCAGTTACTCATGATCTCATCCTGTCCTTTGATGCCTGCCGGATACCTGTCTGTCAGGAGGCCAGGCTGTCCAGTGCTTCGCGCATCGGGTGAAGCAGATCTGACAACGCCCGCTTGAGCTGATCAGGATCTGCCTGATTCCGGGCTATTGTATCC
The DNA here is from genome assembly GCF_008795955.1 of Marinobacter denitrificans. Classification (GTDB taxonomy): domain Bacteria; phylum Pseudomonadota; class Gammaproteobacteria; order Pseudomonadales; family Oleiphilaceae; genus Marinobacter; species Marinobacter denitrificans. The sequence continues at coordinate 532,829 of NZ_VMHN01000002.1, read as the reverse complement.
ACCAGCACACTGCCGACAATTACACCATCGGATACCCGCCCGACAGCGGCGGCAGTGGCTGCATCGCGAATACCGAAGCCGACAGCAACCGGAAGTGCGGTCAGTTCGTGAATATGAGCGACCTTCGCGGCGACTTCATCCACATCAATTTTGCCAGCTCCGGTTACACCCTTGAATGAAACATAGTACACATAGCCGGAACTGTGCTCACTGATTGCCCGAATCCGGTCGTCGGTCGTGGTCGGCGCCAGCAGAAATATCGCATCCAGGTTACGTTCGGTGAACAGCGGCGCCACCTCGTCCGCCTCTTCCGGCGGCAGGTCAACCGTAAGTATGCCGTCAACTCCCGCATCGACGGCAGCGTCAGCGAACTTTTCCTGCCCCATGGCTTCCATGGGATTGAGATAACCCATCAACACGACGGGCGTTGCATCGTCTTTCTCACGGAAGGATTTGACCATGGCCAGCACCTGGCGAAGGGAGGTCCCGTGTTTGAGCGCCCGCTCGCAGGCGTGTTGGATGACCGGTCCGTCCGCCATCGGATCAGAGAAAGGGACACCCAGTTCGATAATGTCCGCGCCCGCATCCACCAGCGTATGCATAAGATCAACGGTCAGATCCGGGTGCGGATCGCCAGCGGTAATATAAGGAATCAGCGCCTTGCGACCCTGCCCTTTCAGGGATTTCAGAACCCCTTCGATTCGACTCATGCCAGCTCCTTTGCTGTTTTAAACCTCAATACCATCTATTTCGGCGATGGTCTGCATATCCTTGTCGCCGCGTCCGGAGATATTAATCACCACCACTTTGTCTTTATCCATGGTCGCGGCAAGCTTGATCGCGTATGCAACTGCGTGAGCAGTTTCCAGCGCCGGCATGATGCCCTCTACACGGGTCAATTTACGGAAACCGTCCAGAGCCTCGTCATCGGTTACTGACACGTAGTGTGCCCGCCCGATATCCTTGAGCCAGCTGTGCTCCGGACCAACGCCCGGGTAGTCCAGCCCGGCGCTGACAGAGTGTGTGCCGGCAATCTGGCCATTTTCATCTTCCATCAGGTAGGTGCGGTTACCATGCAGAACACCCGGCCGGCCGGCACACAGAGGCGCCGCGTGCTGGCCGGTGTCGATACCGAGGCCGCCCGCTTCCACACCGTACAGTTCCACGCTTTCATCCGTCAGGAACGGATAAAACATACCGATAGCATTGGAGCCACCACCGACACAGGCAACCAGCGCGTCCGGCAGTTTTCCGGTACGATCCAGGCATTGTTCGCGGGTCTCACGACCAATCACTGACTGGAAGTCACGGACCAGCAAAGGATAAGGGTGAGGACCGGCCACGGTACCGATGATGTAGAAGGTTTCGTCAACGTTCGCCACCCAATCCCGCATCGCGTCGTTCATGGCATCCTTGAGGGTGCGGGTACCACTGGTGACGGAATGAACCTCGGCGCCCAGCAGCTTCATCCGATAAACATTCGGCGACTGCCGCCTGATGTCTTCCTCGCCCATGAAAATGTGGCATTCGAGCCCAAGACGGGCACAGACAGTGGCGGTAGCCACCCCATGCTGACCCGCGCCGGTTTCGGCAATCACCCGTTTCTTGCCAAGAAAACGGGCCAGCAGCGCCTGCCCGATAGTGTTGTTTACCTTGTGGGCACCAGTGTGATTGAGGTCTTCCCGTTTGAGCCAGATCTGGGCCCCACCGGTTTCCCGTGTCAGTCGCTCTGCAAAATACAGTGGGCTGGGACGGCCCACATAGTGCGCCAGATCCCTGTCGAACTCGGCCTGGAACTCAGGGTCATCCTTGAGCCTTTTATACTCGCGCTCAAGGGTCAGCAGCGAATCAAACAGTGTTTCGGAAACAAATCTTCCTCCGTAGGCACCGAAGTGGCCCCGTGCATCCGGAAGCGCCTTGAGCATTTCTTCAGTCAGTTTCATCGACACGGTGAACCTCGTTTATAAAATCAGTGATTTTTTCGTCGTCTTTGATGCCTTTGCTGCTTTCTACACCACCACTGACATCAACCGCCCAGGGCCGAACCTCCGCAACAGCGCGAGATACGTTATCAGAAGCCAGGCCGCCGGCCAATATCAACGGCATAGGCCGGCTTTGGGGAATCAGCGACCAGTTGAAGGCCTGCCCCGTTCCGCCATATTTGGCCGGGTCCCAGGCGTCGACCAGCAACCCGCTGGCCTTCCTGTAATCCTGGAAGGCGTTTTCAATGTCCGAGCTTTGCCGCACCCTTACCGCCTTGATCCAGCGTACCCCGAAACTGCTGCAGAACGCCGGAGTTTCGTCGCCGTGAAACTGCAGCAAATCCAGGGGCACCTGCTTCAGCACCTCATTTACGTATTCCGCCTCCGGGTTCACGAACAGTCCTGTGGCCGAGACGAACGGAGGAACTGCACTGACCAACTCCCGAGCGGTTGCTGGCGTAACGTATCTGGGGCTGGGCTCGTAGAATACGAAGCCTATGGCGTCAGCGCCCGCCCGGGCCGCGGCAACAACATCCACCTTCCGGGTAACGCCACAGATTTTGACTCGGGTTCTCATAAGGCGACTATCGCTGTTTCCGATGTATATGAGTCGGGTTGCGGGGCTGGTTTTCAGCACCGCTGAACCAGGGTGCTACAAAGCCGGGCCCACAAAGCGCTGCGGGAATCGAAAATGTCTCCGGGTAGCCCACATCCACCAGATACAACCCGTGCGGCGGTGCTGTCACTCCCGCCGCCGTCCTGTTCCTGGCTTCAAGTATCTCACGAATCCATTCCGGGTGCTGCCTCCCGGAGCCAACGGCCATTAGTGCTCCAGCGATATTACGGACCATGTGGTGCAAAAACGCATTGGCCTGCACATCAATTACGACGAACTCCCCCTTTCGGGTTACGTTAATTGCTTCAAGAAACCGAACGGGCGATCTGGACTGGCACCCGGCAGCACGAAATGATGAGAAATCGTGCTCTCCTCTGAGGAACTGGGCCGCCTTGTGCATTACATCAGCATCCAGGGGGCGGAAGGTCCAGCTGACCTGGCCATTGAGGATGCCTGGCCGTACCGGATGATTGTAAATCACGTATCGGTAACGCCGGTACGTTGCCGAGAATCGAGCGTGAAAATCACCGACACCGCTGCCGGCCCAATGCACGGCAATATCCGAAGGTAGTGAGGTGTTGATACCCATTACCCATGAACGGGGGTTGCGTACCGAAGGGGTTTCAAAGTGGGCGATCTGATAGCTGGCGTGAACACCGGCATCCGTACGGCCGGCGCAGACAAGCTCAACTTCGTGGTTCGCTACTTTTGAGACAGCACGGGTCAACTCACCCTGTACAGATCGAACACCGGATTTCTGGTATTGCCAGCCGTGAAATCCGCGGCCGTCATACTCAAAGGCGAGCGCGACACGCCCCGCCCCGATCGAGCTATCGGTGGTCAGTGGTTGCGGTGTAAGAAACAATGGGTTGTCCGGATTTCGGTGCTGATAACAAAGCAAAACGCCGGCGTTTGGTCCGGGCTTGGCCCGGTAGCCGGCGTTTTGCGCTTCTGGTCCTGATTATAGCGAATCAGGACAGATTTTTAAGGAGATCCTGCGCTTCCGCTTTCTGCTCCTCGTTTCCTTCCAGGGCGACTTCCTCCAGGATATCCCGGGCTCCGTCTACATCACCCATTTCCACATAGGCTCTGGCCAGATCCAGCTTGGTTGACGCCTCATCGGTTCCAGACAGGAAGTCAAAGTCATCATCGTCGCCGAGATCAGACTCATCGATGTCAGCCGACCTTGAAGTAGCTGCCGTGGAGGCAACCGGGGGTTCCTCTCCTGCATCGTCACTCAGTTCCGGCAGCTCATCTTCAACGGCTTCCGCACCGGCAACAGTGTCTTCAGGGCCTGCAGGTTCTTCCTCACTCAGGGCGTCTTCAAGGCCCAGCTCTTCATCAAGTGATGCAACCTCGCTTTCCCCGTCAAGGCTCTCGATATTATCAACACCCTCAGCACTCTCGATGCCCTCGGGACTGTCGTCAGTACCTGCGCTATCGCCAGAATCTGCGAACTCCTCCATCAAAGCGAGATCCTCATCAGAAACATCGAGTTCAAGGTCATCCAGTGCGTTTTCGTCGCTGTCCGCAGACACGTCGTCGTCACCGGCTACCTTGTCCAGCTCAGCGTCCAGTTCGTCGAGGAATGACTCATCCAGAGAGTCGAGATCGCCTTCCTGCAAGTCATCTTCTTCGGCTCCGGCTTCTGCCGTTTCCGCAGTCTCCAGCGCGGAAGTTTCGAAATCATCTTCATCGAGACCAAGTGAGTCGAATTCATCAGCGCTATCGTCTGTCGCTGCCGTCTCGCCCTCGCTGGTGTCCGTTTCCGGCTCAAGATCATCAAGCTCAAGGCCCAGATCTTCGTCTTCACTGGCTTTGACTGATTCGTCAGTAGTCTCATCTTCCAGGGTGAAGTCGAAAGCGCTGTCTGCCAGTTCGTCAGCCTCGGGCTCCCGGGCACCCTCCTCAGCAAGTTCATCCTTTTCGTCTGAAGATGACTCAAGGCCCGACAGATCATACTCAATCAGGTCATCCGGGCCGGCTGCTCTTTCAGTTCCCGCTTCATGTGGCTCATCAGGATCCAGTTCAGAGAAGTCCGTTTCCAGACTGCCAAACTCGTCCTCTTCCTGCTCCCCCGGACGGGATTCATACTGATCAGAAGCGAATTCGTCGGAAAGGCCATCGTCATCGGATGTATCCGCCTTTTCCGCGGGTGCCTCGACGCCGGTGTCGAACGAATCGGACCTCAGTTGCGATTCAAGGTCATCAATGCTGGGCATTGACTCGGCCTCTTCGAGGCGCGACCGCAGATCATGTGCTTCGGCGATGGCTTCGTCATCACCCAGCGCTTCAACTTCACCGAGTTGCTTCTCGAAGGATGCCCGGTCCTGGGTATCTGCGTAGACGCCAAGGAGCTTCAGCCGGAGATCAGTTCGGCTTGGCTCGCGGGAAATGGCAGTCTCCAGTGATTGAGCGGCCTGATCCATGCGGCCATAGGCAATATAGGCGTCAGCCTCCGCCAGAGGATCTCCTTCCTGGCTCTCTGTGCCGTCTTCATCGTCCAGCGTCAGATCGAAGGTATCAGTGTCGCCCTCGGCTTCCCCGTTGAGCTGGTCGTAGAACGCCTTTTCGCGATTGGCGTTGCGACGGGCCAGTAACAGCAACAGCAGCAACAGAACGACCAGGCCACCGCCCAGGGCAATCTGGTACATCGGGTTATTAGTGATGGCACTGATAATATTGTCCGGGAAGCCCTTTTCAGGCTCCGCCGGCGGGGTGGTTGGCTGCTGGCCAGGCTGCTGCGACGAGGGCGCTGCAACGTCCGCCTGCTCCTCACGTTCCTCTTCGGCGGCCGGGTCTTCTTGCTCCATGCCGCCGTCTTCAGCTGTTACCGGGGACTCTTCGTCCGTCACTGAGGGTTCTTCACCAGTAGCTGAGGGCTCTTCACCAGTGGCTGAGGGCTCTTCACCAGTGGCTGAGGGCTCGTCACCAGCAGCTGAAGGCTCCTCACCACTGACTAAAGACTCTTCAGCAGCGGCTGAGGGCTCTTCGTCGGTAGTGGCTAACGGGTCATCAGCTGTTTCATCACCGGCACCGGTCTGCTGCCCGTCAGCATCGGCAATATCCCCTTCAGCATCGTCCGCTTCCTGACCAGAAAGCGCGTCTTCATCGGCAGGCTCGACGGGCTGCTGGGCATCCCCCTCACCTTCGGCTTGCTGCATTTCCGCCAGCTGTGTGTTCTTGAGTTCCAGCAACCGCTGGAGAGTCTCTACCTGCTCCTGCAGGTCATCGACGCGACCGGTGAGTTCTTCATTCTCACGGCGGGCGCTTTCGAGTTCTTCCATCGCAACGGCAGAACCGGCATCCACACCACCGGCAGTATCACCGTCTCCACCTGCGGAACCGCCTTCATCAGCATCACGGGAGCCACTGTCTTCACTGGCCAGCAATCTCAACTCGTCCCCGCCCGTTTCACCCTGAGCGGCCTGCCCTGAGGCAACGCCGGTATCCGAAGTATCGTCAGTAGCATCAACCGTGCGTGCAGGTCGGGAGAAAGCTTCGTTCTGCTGCGCCACTTGCCGGTTGGCCTCAGCGCCGGAACGACTGCGAATTGCGTCGAGCTCCGGAACGCGGAGAACTTCGCCACGTTTGAGGCGGTTGATGTTGCCACCAATGAACGCATCCGGATTGGCATCCTGCAAAGCAAGCATCACCTGCTGAATAGAGACGCTGTTATCCGGACGAACGCTGGCGGCAATGTTCCAGAGGGTATCCGACGGACCCGTAGGGCCGAAGGTACGCGCGCGCTGTGTGGTAGTGCGCCTCGGTTCCCGTGCCTCTGTCTGGGCCTGGGGCCGGGTCTGCTGCCGTGAAGGTTGTTCTGCCTGGCGAGTGGCAGGAGCAGCGACCTGTTCCTGCACACCGGATTCCTCGGCGTAAACCGGCGGATCGACCAGAACGGCGTATTCACGCATCAGGCGACCATTGGGCCAGGTTACTTCCAGCAGGAAATTGAGATAGGGCTCCCGCAGGGGTTCACGAGAAGTTACGTTAACCACCAGATTACCATCGCTGGTTGTGGTTACCCGAAAATCCAGTTTGGTAAGGAAATAGTTCCGGTCGATACCAACCCGTTCATAGGCTGATTCGGGAGCGATGTTAACGAACACATCACCGGGGTCAACTCCCTCGCTTTTACGCAGATTGATCTCTGCGTCCAGAGGCTCATTCAGATAGGACTGTAATTCAATCTCTCCCAGACCCAGGGCCTGTGCGACGCCGGAACCGAGCCCTCCCGCCAGAGCCAGAGCAACCGCAAGCTTGCGTACCTTCATGCTTTTTCCTTACCAGTCTCCGTTATTCGTTACTGTTCCTTGGAACAGATATCGGACGAGGTTGGATGACTTCCGTCTTGATTACTATCGTTATTATGTAATGTTTTTAATATTCAGTTGCGCAAGTATTGTTGATAATACCTCTTTTATCAATCATGCAGCTGCATACCTTGTACCATTTTTTTACAAATACTTGGTAACATCTTGTTACCGAACGATGATTCGGTCACTACAACAGCCTGAAACAGGCCCTACAAAGGCCGGAACACTTACAAAACGCTTCCGAAAATAACAGGGGCGGAGGCGTATTTCAGCCTCCGCCCCTGACCGGTTCTCTGAAACCGGACACAGTTGGCATAATCTTGCCGACTGCGGGACCGCGTTACTTTTCCTGAAGGATTCGAAGCATGCGGCGCAGCGGCTCAGCGGCGCCCCACAGCAACTGGTCCCCTACCGTAAACGCAGAGATATACTCCGGCCCCATGGCAAGTTTGCGAATGCGACCAATGGGAACACTCAACGTGCCGGTTACCTTCGCAGGCGTCAGTTCGCGGATAGTGGCATCACGCTCGTTGGGAATGACCTTTACCCAATCATTGGCCTTCGCCAGAATCGACTCTATTTCGTCTAACGGCAGATCTTTCTTCAACTTGATAGTGAGCGCCTGGCTATGGGAGCGCATTGCGCCGATGCGGACGCAAATACCGTCGATAGGAATAGGATTATCGCTGCGACCAAGAATCTTGTTGGTCTCAACACCAGCTTTCCATTCTTCCTTGCTCATACCGTTATCAAGCTGTTTGTCGATAAACGGAATGAGGCTGCCTGCCAGTGGCACTTCAAAGTGCTCAGCTGGGAAACCCTCCGAACGCATGGTCTCTGTGACCTTGCGGTCAATCTCGAGAATGGCGGACGAAGGGTCCGCCAGCTCGTCACCCACGGCATTCTTGAGCTCGCCCATCTGGTTCAGCAGTTCACGCATGTTCTGAGCGCCCGAGCCTGAGGCCGCCTGGTATGTCATGGGCGACACCCACTCGATCAGGTCCTGCTCCAGAAGGCCGCCCAGGGCCAGCATCATCAGGCTGACTGTGCAGTTACCACCCACGTAATCTTTAACGCCTTTCGCCAGCGCTTCGTCAATCACGTTGCGGTTAACCGGATCGAGCACGATCACGGAGTGATCGACCATCCGCAGCGTGGAAGCCGCGTCGATCCAGTAACCCTGCCACCCGGCGTCACGAAGTTTCTGGTAAACCGCGCCAGTGTAGTCTCCACCCTGACAGGTAACCACCACGTCCAGGGTTTTCAGGGTGTCGATATCGAAAGCATCCTGCAGGGGCGGAACGCCCTCTTTACCCACGTCAGGCGCAGGTTTGCCAGCCTGGGAGGTAGTAAAGAAAATGGGTTCGATATCTGCAAAATCGTTTTCTTCACGCATGCGCTGCATGAGGACAGAGCCCACCATACCGCGCCAGCCAATAAGTCCAACTCGCTTCATGTGCGACCTTTGAACCTCGTTTTATGCCCGCCCCATGCCTTTATCGCTGGCAGGGACAGGATGGATGATCCCGCGACAACTGCATCGCGTTGTCGTCGGGTCTCAAAATCTGCCGGCTTCAGAGTGCAGCCAGAACCGCATCGCCCATCTCACGGGTGGATACTTTCCGGCCTTCAGCAGACATGATATCCGCCGTTCTCAGGCCCTGATCCAGCACTTTGCTGACCGCAACCTCAATCGCCCCGGCCGCTTCTTCCTCGCCAAGACTGTATCGCAACATCATCGCGACACTGAGAATGGTGGCCAGCGGGTTGGCAATGCCCTTGCCCGCGATATCCGGCGCGGAACCGTGACAAGGCTCATACATGCCCTGCTTCTCGGAATTGAGGGAAGCAGAGGGCAGCATACCGATGGAGCCTGTCAGCATTGCCGCTTCGTCAGAAAGAATATCACCAAACATGTTGCCAGTCACAATCACATCGAACTGTTTGGGCGCACGCACCAACTGCATGGCAGCATTATCGACGTACATATGGGATAGCTCTACATCAGGGTATTCCCGGCGCAGATCCTCCATGATTTCCCGCCACAAAACAGTCACCTCAAGCACATTTGCCTTGTCCACCGAACACAGCTTCTTGCCCCGCTGCTGGGCTGCCTCGAAGGCGACCCGCCCGATGCGACGAATTTCCGATTCGGTGTAGGCGTAGGTGTTGTAGCCTTGACGCTCGCCGCTCTCAAGCTCGCGCACGCCACGTGGCTGCCCGAAGTAGATACCGCCGGTCAGTTCACGGACAATCATGATATCCAGCCCAGAAACCACCTCCGGCTTGAGCGATGATGCGGACGCCAGTTGTGGATACAGAATCGCAGGCCGCAGATTCGCAAACAGCTCAAGGTTGGAGCGCAGACCCAGCAGCCCTTTCTCGGGACGGCTGGCCATGGGACGACTGTCCCACTGCGGTCCGCCGACGGCGCCCAGCAGAATGGCGTCTGCCTTGCGAGCCTTGTCCAGCGTTTCGTCCGGCAGTGGCGTGTCCGTTTCGTCGATGGCGGCACCACCGACAAGGGCAGAGTCGAAATGCAGGTCCAGGCTGAATTTGTCATTGACCTTATGGAGGATTTTTTCGGCCTCAGCAACAATTTCAGGGCCGATGCCGTCGCCCGGGAGCATCAGGATAGTTCTGGACATAGTTTTTCCTTGATATTTAGTTACATTGCCGGATTACGCCTTCGGCTCATTGTGCCCTTCACGGGTAAATCCGACGAACTCTCATTTTTTACCGAATGCCGATCAACCACCAGCCCCGAAAAGCCACGGCGCCGTTTCCCGCCGCGATTCTTCGTAGGCCTTGATCACCTCTGCATCCTCAAGCGTCACGCCAATATCATCAAGACCATTGAGCAGGCAATGCCGGCGGAAATCGTCCACCTCGAAACTGAATGACTCGCCGGATGGGGTGGTAACCGTTTTTGCTTCCAGGTCTATTGCCAGCTGATAGCCTTCTTGCTTCTCTGCTTCCCGGAACAGCTGATCAACTGTTTCTTCATCAAGAACAATAGGTAACAACCCATTCTTAAAGCAGTTGTTATAGAAAATATCCGCAAAACTGGGCGCTATAATAACTCGGAAACCGTAATCCTCCAGGGCCCAGGGAGCGTGCTCACGACTAGACCCACAGCCGAAGTTACGTCGCGCCAGCAGTACACTCGCATTCTTGTAGCGGTCCTGATTAAGCACGAAGTCCGGGTTGATCGGCCGTTGGGAACAATCCTGGTCCGGCTTGCCTTCGTCCAGGTAACGCAGCTCATCGAACAGATTAGGGCCGAAGCCGGTGCGCTTGATGGACTTCAGAAATTGTTTTGGAATAATCATGTCCGTATCCACATTGGACCGGTCCATGGGGGCAACGACGCCCTGGTGTTGCTTTAACGCTCGCATGGTGTCTCTCCTGTGGATCAGTTCATCATCTCGCGGACATCAACAAAGTGGCCATTGATCGCAGCTGCAGCCGCCATCGCCGGACTCACCAGGTGCGTACGCCCACCAAAGCCCTGACGGCCCTCGAAGTTACGGTTGGAGGTCGATGCACAATGCTCTCCCTGCCCGAGCTTGTCGGCGTTCATGGCCAGACACATGGAACAACCCGGGTCACGCCACTCAAGACCGGCTTCGAGAAAAATCTTGTCCAGCCCTTCCTGCTCGGCCTGGACTTTTACCAGCCCGGAGCCCGGCACAACCATCGCCTGCTTCAGCGACGGCGACACCTTACGCCCCTTGACGACAGCCGCCGCCTCGCGAAGGTCCTCGATACGGCTGTTGGTGCAGGAGCCGATAAACACCCGGTCGAGCTTGATCTCGGTAATTGGCATGTTCGGCTTGAGCCCCATGTATTTCAGGGCACGGACAATACCTTCCCGCTTAATGGGATCCGCTTCCGCGTCCGGGTCCGGCACATTGCCTCCAACACCGGCCACCATTTCCGGTGACGTGCCCCAGCTCACCTGCGGCATGATCTCCGAGCCTTCAAGCTGAACCACCTTGTCGAATACCGCGTCATCATCGCTGTGCAGGGTCTTCCAGTATTCAATGGCCCTGTCGCGCATCTCGCCTTTCGGAGCGAACGGGCGGTCCTTAACGTAGTCGATGGTGGTCTGATCCACTGCCACCATACCCACACGCGCGCCTGCCTCGATCGACATGTTACAGATGGTCATACGAGCTTCCATGGAGAGGTTACGAATCGCCTCGCCCCCAAACTCGATGGCATGGCCCGTGCCACCGGCGGTACCGATCTTGCCGATGATAGCCAGCACGACGTCCTTGCCAGTCACGCCGGGGCCGAGTTTGCCATTCACCTTCACCAGCATGTTCTTCATCTTCTGCTGAACCAGACACTGGGTCGCCAGCACGTGCTCGACCTCGGACGTACCAATACCATGAGCCAGACAGCCGAAGGCGCCGTGAGTAGAGGTGTGGGAATCGCCACACACGATGCTCATACCCGGAAGCGTTGCGCCCTGCTCCGGCCCGATAACATGCACGATACCCTGGCGCTGGTCCTTGATCTTGAACTCAAGAATCCCGAACTCGTCGCAGTTCTTGTCGAGGGTTTCCACCTGAATCCGCGATACCGGATCGACGATGCCTTCCACGCCGCGAGCACGGTCCGTTGTCGGCACGTTATGATCCGGCGTAGCAAGGTTGGCATCCAGCCGCCAGGGTTTGCGCCCCGCCAGGCGCAGACCTTCAAAGGCCTGTGGTGAGGTGACTTCGTGAAGCAGGTGCCGGTCGATGTAGATCAATGCAGAGCCATCATCCCGCTGCTTGACGAGATGGTCGTCCCACAATTTGTCGTATAAGGTCTTGCCCGCCATGGTTTCTCTCACTTTCCGGGGGTTTCTGGTTTTACCGCTATGGTTCTATCTTACCGCTTACCCTTAAATAACCTCAATTCATGTTTTTTATCTTGTACATTCCTTTGTGGCATAATAGGGCTCGGTGCGGGCCTGCATTAAAGCCGGGCCTGACGATTGGGTGCGGATCGCCTGGTGGTAAGGGCCTCCCAAAACACGCCGTTAACCCATCCATGGGGGCTCGGTCGCGCCGTCCCTGGCGCTCCACGGTTTTGGGAGGCCCTTACCACCAGGCTTGTCGAACCTTATTCGAGCCTGCAGCTGCCGATTCATCGTAGGTCGGATAGAGCGGAGCGAAATCCGACATTTTGGGCTTTGCCGCGAAATTAAATTTGTCGGATTACGCCTTCGGTTCTTGTGCCCTTCACGGGTAAATCCGACCTACGTTAATGCGAAGGCAACTCGCAAATTTGGGGAGTATGCCGGGCAGCCCCTTCCAAAAACGTGGAGCGCCAGGGATGGCGCGACCGAGCCCTACATGGACGTATTTACGGGCGTTTTTTGGAAGGGGCTTCCCGGCATGCGACCTTCGCCAAAACAAGAAGCCAAAAAGGCAAACCTCATGGACGCAAACGCACTAAAAGCCTTCCTGACCATAGTCGATCAGGAGTCGTTCTCCGAAGCCGCAGAGCTGTTGCATCTTACACAACCGGCAATCAGCAAACGGCTGGCCGCACTGGAGAACCAACTGGGTACAAAGCTGATTGACCGCAGCAACCGGCAGGTTAGGCTGACGGATGCAGGTGCGCGGCTGCTGCCCCATGCCCGCCGCATTCTGGATGAAGTTCACAACGCCCGGCAGGCGCTTTCGGAGCGGGAAGGTTCAGTTTCGGGGCAGCTGTCGGTGATTGCCAGCCACCACATCGGCCTGCACCACCTGCCGGCCTGGTTGCGGCGGTTGAACCGCGATTACCCGGAGGTATCACTGGAACTGCAGTTCATGGATTCCGAAGGCGCTTTCGGGCAGATGCGGAAACGTACCGCAGAGCTGGCGTTTGTGACCCTGAGTGAAAGTATGGACCAGGCGTTTGAGGTATATGTGCGTTGGGAGGATGCCATGGCGTTTGTGGTATCGCCGGAGCATCCATTAGCTTCACTGGAAACACCAGGGCTGGACGATCTTTCGCGCTATGACGCCCTGTTGCCTGAAGCAGGCACTGCCACCTACCGCACAATCAGCCGTCTGTTTCTGGACGCCGGCCTGCCACTGAAAATCCAAATGCCGACCAACTACCTGGAAACTATCAAAATGATGGCCAGTGTCGGGTTGGGCTGGAGCGTGTTGCCGGTGAGCATGGTAGACGAATCCTTGACCGTTCTGGCCGTGCCCCACTCTGTCAGCCGCATTCTCGGTGGCGTGGGACTGAAAGGCCGGTCGCTGAGCCCCCAGGCCCGGGCATTGCTGGATATCGCATCCGAACTGCAGTAGCGCCGATTAATGCTCGGGCGGCGGTCTCAGGCCACGCCAGGTGATAACAATGGCAATAGCCATGGCTATTGCCCCACCCCAGAACGCCGCCGAGGTACTGAAACCGTCCACCAGAAAGCCCGACATCCAGGCGCCAATCGCGCCACCAGCGCCAAAGGTCAGGCCGCTATACAATGCCTGCCCTTGGCCATGGTGATGTTGCCCGAAGAATCCCTGGATGTACTGAACCGAAATGGCATGCAGCGCGCCGTAAGACGCGGCGTGCAGCAGTTGCGCGAAAATCAGCACGACCAGTACATCCGTCACTTCCGCTATCAGCACCCAACGGATCATGGTAAGAGCCAATGCCCCGATCGCAATCTGCCGAACCGTGAAGTTTCTGGTTAACCGGTGCATCACCAGAAACAACCCAATTTCCGCCAACACCCCAAGCGACCACAAAAGGCCGATCGCCAGCTTTCCGTAGCCATGCTGCTCCAGATGAATACTGAAAAAGGTGTAGTAAGCCCCATGCGATACCTGCAGTAGGAAGTTCATCAGAAAGAACGTGACCACCGCCGGGTGCGTCACAATTGCCTTCAGGCTGCCCTTGGGCGCGGGCGCTTTGCGCTCTCCCCGCTCCGACGGCACCAGAAATGCCGACACCGCTATCCCGGCAAATACTGGCAACAGCAGCCAGGGCAACAGATCAATGGGGACCAGCTCCAGAATTCCACCCACCAGGGCTACCGCACCGATAAAGCCTACCGACCCCCAAAGCCGGACCTTGCCGTATTTATCCCGCTGGGCCCCCAGTGACCGAAGGGTAATGACCTCGTAGAGCGGAAGGATCGCGTTCCAGAAAAACGTGAACGCCAGCATCACCAACAGGAGCCCGTAAAAGCCTGGCTCCATGAACACGCCAGCAAAAAACAGCGACCCGGTGATCGCCCCGAACCGGACCAATCGAACCCGTTGCCCGGTCTTGTCCCCCAGCCAGCCCCACACATTGGGGGCCACGATCTTGGTTAACTGGATGGTTGCCATCAAGGTGGCAATTTCAAGATAAGAAAAGCCCTGGTCTTCCAGGTAAAGGGACCAATACGGCAGTAATCCGCCCAATAGAGCGAAGAACCAGAAGTAGAGGTTGGAAAGGCGCCAGTAGATAACAAAACCTCTCTCGAGATATCACAAAGTCTGGTGGCTTTGGCGGGAAACAGGGTTCAAAAACGTGGAGCGCCAGGGATGGCGCGACCGAGCCCTACAGGGACGTATTTACGGGCGTTTTTTGAACCCTGTTTCCCGCCGAAGCCGCTTTGCCCGTAGAGACTGCCGGCTTGCTGTCGGATTACGGCTTCGCCTAATCCGACCTACGGGGTTAGCGTACGATGTCAGAGTTGGCCTATATCTGGTGTGGATACTGAAACATCGCCATTTTGGCCGCGATGGCGCAGGTAATGGTCCATCAGCACTATGGCCATCATTGCCTCAGCAATCGGTGTAGCCCGAATCCCCACGCAGGGATCATGCCGCCCGGTCGTGATCACCTCCACCGGGTTGCCATGCACATCAATACTTCGCCCCGGCAACCGCAAGCTAGAGGTCGGCTTCAGCGCAATACTCGCAAGAATCGGTTGGCCGGAAGAAATGCCACCCAATACACCGCCGGCATGATTCGACAGGAACCCCTCCGGTGTCAGTTCATCCCGATGCTCAGTGCCCTTTTGGTCAATACAGCCAAAACCGGCACCAATTTCCACACCTTTTACCGCATTGATACTCATCAGAGCATGCGCCAGATCCGCATCCAGTCGGTCAAAAACCGGCTCTCCC
Organism: Marinobacter denitrificans; assembly: GCF_008795955.1. Lineage (GTDB taxonomy): Bacteria > Pseudomonadota > Gammaproteobacteria > Pseudomonadales > Oleiphilaceae > Marinobacter > Marinobacter denitrificans. Next base: position 517,798 of record NZ_VMHN01000002.1, on the reverse strand, counting down.
AACCCCGGGGGCACACCCTCGGCGACAACATTGATACGGGCCCCGATGGAATTACCCTCTTTGCGCAGGGCGTCCATATAGGCTTCCATCTCTGCGACCTTGTCGGCGTCGGGAGAGAAAAACGGGTTCTGGTGAACCTGATCCCAGTCCAGCTTCTCAATCTTTATAGGCCCGAGCTGCGACAGATAACCGCGAATGGTAATACCCAGGCGTTGTTCAAGAAACTTCCGCGCCACCGCACCAGCGGCTACACGCATGGCCGTCTCCCTCGCCGAGGAACGGCCACCGCCACGATAATCCCGCACACCGTATTTGTGCATATAGGTGTAGTCAGCATGAGCTGGACGGAACTGCTCCGAGATTTTGGAATAGTCCTTCGACCGCTGGTCCGTGTTTTCAATGATCAGACCAATAGGCGTACCAGTGGTTCGGCCCTCGAAAACGCCAGAGAGAATCTTCACTTCATCCGCTTCGCGGCGCTGCGTGGTGTGTCGCGAGGTGCCCGGCTTACGGCGGTCCAGATCCCGCTGCATATCCTCCACCGACAGCTCAAGCCCCGGAGGACACCCGTCGATAATGCATCCCAGCGCAGCGCCATGGCTTTCACCAAAACTGGTGACCGTAAATAATTTTCCGAAGCTATTTCCCGACATGATTCAGTATCTTATCCAGGGTTCTTAATTAAGGTCTTCAGCAGTCAACAGGAAAACTCCGTCGCCACCATTCTCGAATTCCAGCCAGGTAAACGGCAAATCAGGATAGGCTTCCTGCAGCGCTACCCAGCTATTGCCCACCTCAACAATCAACAGCCCACCCGGGTTCAGGTGCTTCGCGGCACCCGCAAGGATCCTGTGAGCAATGTCCAGCCCGTCACCGCCAGCTGCCAAACCCAGTTCCGGCTCATGGCTGTATTCTGCCGGCATGTCCGCCATGTCTTCAGCATCTACGTAGGGCGGGTTGCTGAGGATGACATCGTAGCGGCCTTCGATACTGTCAAAGACGTCTGAGCCAATGGTTCTGACCCGGTCACCGAGCTCATGATACTCGATGTTTGCGGCTGCGACTTCCAGGGCATCGAGCGAGATGTCCGACAGGTCGACTTCCGCCGCTTCAAACACGGTAGCTGCAGCAATGCCAATGCAACCGCTGCCGGTGCAGAGATCCAGAACTCTGCCCACCGGGTGATCCCCCAGCCAGGGCTGAAATCCGTTCTGAATAAGCTCCCCCAACGGCGACCGCGGCACCAGCACACGCTCATCCACATGAAACGGTAGCCCCATAAACCAGGCTTCGCCCAGCAAATAGGCCAACGGCACGCGCTCGTTGATCCGACGTTCCATACGCTCGACGATCAGTTGCCGTTCATGACGGGTCAGGCGTGCGTCCAGAAACAGGGTATTGTTTTCCAGTGGCAGATGGAGGCTGCGCATAACCAGATGGACCGCTTCGTCCCAGACATTGTCGGTGCCGTGTCCGAAAAACAGGGGGGAATCGGCAAAACGTGAGGACACATAGCGCAGGTAATCCCTGACTGTATGCAGGTCATCGATGGGGCTGGTCACAAGCTCTCTTCCCGTCCAGAAATGGTAAAAGAACGGAATTATACGCTTCCGCTGCCAGGATTACAGTGCCAGCGGCCCGGAGCTGTTGAGGTTTTCTTCGTAGCGATCCAGGGCAGCGGCCATTCGCTCGCGGCCCAGCTGGATCAGTTCCGGCGCCTTGTGGTAGTCATAGCTGCGGCCGGCATTCTTGGGTATGTTCACCAGCAGATCCGGCGGATAGCCGGCAATTTTGTACTGCACCAGCGCGCTCTGCATGGTTTCAATGGTCAGGTTCATTACGTCGAACTTGCCGATGCCCAGCTTGTCCCAGTCGACAGTTTCGTGATCATCCTTATGCCGTGCAGGTTCCGGTTTCACGGCCGGGAAGGCTTTCTTGATTTCCTCTTTTTTCACCGCCTTGCTGATCTTGGCTTCCGGGGAGTCAGGCGGACTCGCCTCTTTTCGTGCAGAGAATGTCTTGATCGCGTCCCAGTCAAACCAGCGAGAGGCCTTGTCGCGAATCTTGTCCACCCACTCATCCATATCCACACCGGCCTCGCCGGGGTGGCCAAAGGCTGCATCGGGCAAACGGCGGCCACGATCATCCTCACCACTGAGGTTTACGGCTACCACCATATCCGCATGGGATGAAATCGTCGGAATAATCGGCAGCGGATTCAGCAAGGCGCCATCCACCAGCACACGCCCGTTGAGTACCAGCGGTGTCACCACACTCGGAATGGCGACGGAAGCCCTGATGGCCTGATCCAGAGGGCCTTCCTGAAACCAGATTTCCTTGTGGGCGAGAAGATCCGTCGCAACCGCGGTATAGGCCAACGGCAGATCTTCGATCCGTGTATCTCCAATCATTTCCCGGACTACCGAAAAGATCTTCTCGCCCCGGATCGCTCCCACGGAATTAAAGGTGACATCAAGCAGTTTAAGCACATCGAACTGCCCCAGGCCGGTCACCCAGTCCTTGTAGTCCTTCATTTTGCCAGCAGCGAAGACCCCACCAATCAGCGCCCCCATGGAACATCCCGAGATGGCGATAATCTCATAACCCCGCTCCACCAGAATCTCGATGGCACCGATGTGAGCGTAGCCTCGAGCACCACCACTGCCGAGTGCTAATGCGACCGTTTTGCCCTTACCGGGCTTTTCCGGAGCCGGCTCCTTTTCGGACCTTGCGGACTGCGCCGCAGAGATACCCGTGCTGGTGACTATCTGTGAGATATCATCTTCAGGTTTCTGGTCTTCATCCTGAGATGCAGAATCTTTGGGCTTGTTCATCCCCTTCACCTTGTAATCACCATCACTTCAACCCGGTCACCCTGGCGGTCGGGATTCGGGATCACAACCGCAGGACCAACTGTAATAATTGTTTGCCGACTTTCGGACACCCCACTCTTGGCAAGCACCTGCGCCAAAGACTTTGCAGCTTCCTCCGCCCGCGCTGCGGATTCCTCGAAACTCTCGTTTTCCTTCAGTTCCGAGTAAGCAGTGAGAATCACCCTGGCACCCTCTTCCCCGGCCCAATCATTAATAATCCGGCGGTCGGCGCCACTCCAGTCAAAGCGGTAAGTAATGCCTCCCTGCCAGGGTACGATAACCGGCCCTTTGATGCGGGCGCTTTCGTTACCCAGCCCAGGTATTTCGGTGCCTTGGGGCGCCACCAGGTGCTCCACCCAGACGTACTGGCGCTGATTCGCGCGGGTGACGGTATACACCAGGGTCAGCCAGGGCTTGCCGTTCTCATCAACTGAACCCGCCACCAGGTAGTCCTGGTTATTGTCTCGGCCATAGAGGCTGGATTGATCAAAGATCTGGTTAGCCCAGACATTGCTTCGCCCGCAGTTCCGCCCGGAACACTCGAACAGGATCTGCGCACCACGGGTCTGAAGTTCCCTCAAATAGTGATCACGAGCTTCTTCACGGTTCGCTCCTCCCCGGACTTCGTACAACTGGCCGACCCCTTTGACGGGAAGCCGCGCCATGGCAGCTGACCGGATTTCATTATTCACCTCTCGGACCGGACTGAAGAGAACCAGGTGCCCGGGAGACGAAATAGCCACTTCCTGCTCCAGTTGCGAATCCGGAAAAGCTTCCGGGGGTGGCATCTGGGCCGACACCACGGCCGAGCCACCCGCAAAAAATACGGCGACCAACATGACAAACTGCGACAAGCGCTTATTCTGCATCGTCTAAAAAGCCTCTGACTGCATCGACAACAGGACCGACATTTCCTTCGAGATGGCAGTGATGGCCCCCCGGAACGTTTATCAGGTCAAGCTCTGCAATGGCATTCATTCGTGAACCCAATTCCGGGCGACTCGCAAGCAACCCTTTCTCGGCACGCAAAAAGCGTGTGGGAGTAACAACCTTTTCGAGGCACGCCGTTACCTGTGCTTCGTCCATCATGATCATCGAAGGATGACGTAGCCGGGGATCTGCCCGCCACATAAAGCCTTCCCCTGATGGTTTCATACTTCGGGCAACCAGCATCCGCGCGGCCGGAGGAGACAGGGGAATCATTCCTCCCTCCCGGGCCTTGGCTGCGGCCGCGATATCAGGGTATACGACCGGTTTTCCGGAACCCGTCATTCGCTTGGTAATCGCCTTGCGCATCTGTCCGATAACTTCCTCGGGTTTGCGGCTGATGGGGCCGATGCTATCAATCATTACCAGCCGCCGTACCCGTTCGGGAAAAGCCGCCGCATAAAGCACACTGACAATTCCACCGAGGGAGTGACCAACAAGATCAATCTTGCCGCATCCTCCTCTGTTGAAGCCGGTCTCAACCAGTTCCGCCAGGTCCGCGACATAATCCATCAACAGGTAGCCCTGACCCGGAGGCCGGTGCCCGGAATGGCCATGGCCTGCCATATCAATGGAATAGACATCGCGGTGGTCGGACAGTTCCGGCGCCAACCGGGCAAAAGACAACGCGTTGTCCAGCCAACCATGAAGCATCAGTACCGGGCAGTCGTTAGTGGTGCTGGCAGCGGGCCAGTGCAGCCCGGCGAGGGTGATATGACGCAATGGCCAATCTATTTCCCGATGCGAGATGCCGGCATCAGGAGGGGTATCCAGTGCAGTATCATTCATTGAAACACTTACATGGTGTGGGTGGGTCGGTCAGAACTCAGTGATCCCGCCAGATAGGATTCAATCTTGGTGCGTGCGGTCTCATCGTCGCCGTTGAACTGGACACCAATGCCCGCAGCCCGGTTACCCTGGGCGCCTTTCGGGGTAATCCAGATCACCTTGCCAGCCACCGGGATTTTTTCCGGCTCGTCCATCAGGTTGAGCAACAGAAAAACTTCGTCCCCCAGCTGGTATTGCTTCTGCGTGGGGATAAACAGGCCTCCCTGACGGATATAAGGCATATAGGCGGCATAAAGTACCGCCTTGTCCTTGATCGTCAGGGTAAGAATGCCACTGCGCGCGCCAAAACCGGGCCCCATAGTAAACACCTATCTCTTTTTTGATGACCGGAGTTAAGAAACTCCTGATATTTCGCAATCATAGCAGTAGTCGGCAGAAACTGCCCTATCCTGCCAGGCACCTGGCCGGGAAAATTATCCCGCGGCGGAACGACGCACCGGCATGAGTTTTTGCCAGGCAATGAGTAACCGCCCTGCCTCCAGTTCGGGATTCACATTATAGACACCGGCTGACCGCGATTCGTGGATGGCATCCAGAAGTTCATGGGCACGCCAGGGCGGATTATGGCTGGCCAGGAATGCCAGCATCTCCGCTGCGTCTTTATCTCTGGGCGCGCTACCCGCACCGATACGAGCCAGATCGCCAGCCCAGCCTTCGAAAAGCCACAACGCGCTTTCAAGCCCCATGGCCTTGAAAGGCTTTGCCGCCTCGGCAAGGGAGAGCTGCCCTTTCATAAAGCACCGGAAGTTCTCCAGCGCTTCGTCCCTGAGAGTGATGAAATCACCGGTAACATACTCCAGGGCAAGGCGTGGTGCATTGGCGGCCAGGCTCAGGGCCTTTTCACACTGTTCGGGTGTGGGACGACCGTCATCGTCCAGTTCACTTACCGCACCGGCCAGCCAGCCGGCAGCCTGCTCCTTTCCCGGCGTTGCAATCAGCAAACTCTGGCACCGCGAACGGATGGTGGGCAATACCGGCCTGCCACTTTCCTGAAGCAGAACGAGCGTAACATCGTCAGCCGGCTCTTCCAGCGTCTTTAACAAAGCATTGGCGGAATTGATGTTGAGCTGGTCAGCGCGGTCGATGATGGCCACCTTACGAGACGCCACCTGGGGGGACCCCACCGCAAACGAAGACAGTGCGCGAACCTGGTCGATCTTTATCATCCGGGACTTTTCCGGGGTGTAAACCCGGATATCCGGATGGGTGCCGGCAGACACCAGTTCACACTGTTTGCATTCGCTACAGGGCGCGCCGCCGGCCATATCAGGCCTCTCACAGACCAGCAGCCCTGCCAGGGCGTCTGCGAACAGGCGTTTACCGACGCCATTTTCGCCGGTCACCAGCAGTGCATGGGGCAGCCGACCGTCACTCATGCGCTGCATGAGCCTGCCCCAGCTATCCTGTAGCCAGGCCATTGTTGCTATGGACGTGTTCACTTGTTCACCTTCAATGGTTTCCCTCTGGCGCACCCGAGGGCCGGCGATTAACTTGTGGTTTACGGTCGGCCTGTCGTTTCATGGTTATCAGCAACCGCTTCATTCTGGCAAGATCGCCCCGTTTTTCAGTCTCAGATTCGCTCCCATAGTAATGTTTGTTAACCATGCGGGCAAAAGCGTTTGCGGTCCCTGCCGCCGCGGGCCTGGCCCGGGCCAGTCGGCCTGCCAGCTGGGACGGCGTCTCGCCATGTCGTACGGGAACGCCAGCGCGATCACACAGTCGGTGCCAACGTGTCACCGTGCGCCCAATCGGATCCCGGATTTCAACGCGACGGTACTGCCAGGCCGTCACCAATCCCGCGAGCAGCAGGCCGGCGCCTATGATGCCGGCGGTAATATAACCGAGCTCCCGCAGGCCGATACCGCCCGGCAACCGCGACATCAGGTCCATTTGGGACTGGCCCTGGTAGCCCACCACCCAGCGCTGCCAGTGGTAGTTCATCAGGTCCAGTTTAAGAGAGGCCCACTGAAGCACCGCCATGTCGCCATAGCGCTGCGGGGAAGCCCATTCATTTTCCAGAAACGAACCCTCCTCTGCCATGGCATCCCGCAAGCCTGACTCAATCCTTTGCGGAGCGATAGCCGCGGTTGGATCCATACGCACCCAGCCCTGCCCCGGCAACCAGACTTCCACCCAGGCATGGGCGTCGTATTGGCGAATAATGAGGTATTCGTCATCGGCTCCGGAGTCACCACCCTGGTAGCCTACAACCACCCGTGCCGGAATACCGGCAGCGCGGAGCACAAAAGTAGCGGCGCCGGCATAGTGGGCACAGAACCCCCGTTTTTCATCGAACAGCAAAGCGTCGATACCGTCATCGGGCATGGCAGGCGGGCGCAGGGTGTAAAAATATTCCTGTTCGCGAAAGCGGTCCAGCAAGTGCTGAACAATAGCCTGCGGGTTGCTGTACTCGGCGGCCAGATCTTCGGCAAGTGCCCGGGCTCTGGGATTGCCTGAACGGGGCAATTGGAGATAGCGCTGGACCTCCTCCGGTGCTGCTCCGGCTTGACCGGCCGGGTTGTCGTCGGTGAGCGCCATGCGGTACCGCACTGCACTGTCGGCTGGCCGGTCAAAGCGGAAAAGGCCCTGATCGTTGGGCTTGACGTTGTCGGAGACGGCCTTGGAATTTTCCAGGGCGAAAGCCCAGGTCTGGTCCGTGGGTTCCATCAACACATCGTACTGGTCCGGTGACAGCTTACCCACACCGCCGTCAACGGAAACCCGCCCGGGCCTGCGGAACTGGCGCCCGGAACCTTGCTGCCAGGTTTCACCATCCAGCCGGTCCAGAATCAGCCCGCGCCAGTAACGGTCCCGGTAGGGAGGAATTTGGCCACCAAAGGTCACCCGGAAAGCCCGCTCACTGCTCTGGGCAAGACTGGAAATGTCGCCAGGTGTCATGGTATCGCTGATACCCGTGCGCGCTTCCCCTGAGACCAGCGGCACACTCCACAACGGGGCCATGCGGGGAAAGAACACAAACAGAAGCACCACAATCGGCAGGGTTTTCAACAACATCATGCCCAGGCGCCGCCAACCTGATTTCATGGCGCCCGGAATATCAGGTGCATTGACTACCTGCAGGCCGACAAGCAGCAAGGCAACCCCAACCAGGTTAATGACACTCCAGTGGATTTCCTGATGAAACAGAAAATTGACCGTGGCGAGATACACCAGAATGAAAAACAGCACATAGAAATCGCGCACCGAGCGGGTCTCCAGCCATTTCAGCCCTACTGCCAGCACGAAGAAAGACGACGCCGTCTCCACCGTGAAGCGTCCCTGGACCGTGGCTATGTAGACCGCCACCAGGGCCAGCATAATACCGCTTCGCAACCATTTGCCCGGCAATCTCAGGCGCCCGGACTGAGCCAGCCAGCGCCAGCCCGCAAGTCCGGCGCAACTGGCGACCAACCAGATTGGCAACCGGTCCCATTGCGGCACCAGCAGCAGCGCGAAGCTGGCAATCAGCCATATCAGCGCCCTGCCCGAAACCAACTCGGTGGTTTCGCCAGAGTCACTGACAGAACCCCGGTTTCCACCACGTATTATCATATAGCTCCCCTCCCACCGGCAGCAGCCACAGGCCTGGAACCTTCGCCTGCACGGGTACCATAGGTAAGAGGCCCTCCCTCTCGAGGCTGCTCAAGGCCGAAAATGGCCAGTGCCTTCAGGCAGCGGCTGGTATGCGCAGCCCCGGTATCGGGCTCGATAACCTGGCCGGGCAGGTTGAGCCCGAAACGGCTATTGCTCCGCGAACGCTCAAGCACCTGATGCGCCAGGTAGCCCAGCCGTAGCTCCCGATCCACCCCGGCGAAGGCCTCGTAATCGAGCCAGTGGGGGCTACCCTGTTCTCCCTCCCAGTCCGCAATCACCATTTCACCGGTGCGGGCATAGCGCTTCCACTGAACCCGCTGGCTCATATCGCCTTCGCGCCAGGGCCGGATATCTGCATGATCATTGCCATCAAGGGAGCGGGTTCGGGACTGTTCATCGCCATCCTGCACCGTGCTCGCAACGTCTGGCGCGGCCAGCGGATTGGGATAGACAATGGCGGAGGTAACCGGCCGCAACCAGGACCAGGCGCGGAACAACCCGAATGGAAAGCGGGTTTCCACCAGGATGCGATCCGGTTGCAGGTAGCCGCGCTGGTACGAGGGAACAGAGAGGCTCACGTCTGCCTGTTGCCCGGCCGGTATATGCTGCTGCGTCAGAATGACATCATCGCAGGCCAGGGACAGGGCCAGGGTATCGTGGCGAGGAGAGACTGCGCGCAAACGAAACGGGATGAGACCGCCGGCAAAGCCCTCGCCGGCCTGGATCAGAGTCAGTTCCAGCCCTGACAGATTGCGGTGGGTCTGATGCATGGCCGCTACCACCACGGCACCAAGAAGGAACGTGAGCAGGTAAATCAGGCTGTTCTGGTAGTTGATACCGGTGATCAGCATGATCAGTAACAGTGCGCCAAATACGACACCGGCCCCGGTCGGCAGTATAAAGATGTTGCGCTGCCCGAACACGCGCTGGTCGGAGCGGGGTATCCGCTGGTTCACCCACTGCTGCCAGCGTTTTCGAATTACCTTCAACATAAATACCCTGTAAAACCGGATCGATCAGCCACGACTATAAACACCTTTAAGGGCCGTTGCAGAAGAATACTGCAAATACTCCGATTCTGATCACAAATGCCATAGAAATGGCTTGAAATACGGCCCGTGCGGCCGAATACTTGTAGTAAGGAGCCTACTGACTGCAGTCGAAATTCAGCAGCGCCTCATTTTCGCGTTTGGACACGGCAAGAGGCTACGTCATGATACGCCGCACCCCCCTTTACACTGCACTCGCCGGGACAGCTGGCCTGGCTGCATCCTTCGCCTCGCCATTAATGGCAGGTGTGCAATCCATGACATCTGATGAAATGGTAGAAACCTACGTGAAGGATTCCGCCGTTATTGTGGTTCCCAAGCAAAGGCAGAAAACAGAAGCGGACCGCAAGCAGATTCTCCGCTCTCTTACCATCTCACCGGGAGAACCGGTGCTGACAGAAGCAGAAGAAGAAGCCTATCGCGACGCGCTTGAACGCTTCCAGCGTGAAGGCAAGGCCGACGCACTGGAAAATGCGGAAGAGGAGTTTCTCAGACGTGCCCTGCTTCTGCCTCAGGAAGAACTGGCACGAGCGCAGCCACCACGGGATCTGACGCCGAACATTCCGCCCATCATATTCGGGCAGCAGGCACAGATACCGGATGAGCCCTTCACCCAAACATTCCTTAACGACCAGCTGGGTATCGGCTTCGACGGCCAGAACCTGAACTTTTCCATCGGCAATCCGCCTGGCATTGATAATATCCAGGTGCCCCATGGCATTAACGAGGGGCCGGTAACCCTGACGCCACGGCCCGGTGGCGGGTTTGATCTTTCTATCAAGGTGCCGGATCAGTAAGCCTGCAACTTCCATCGAGTCACCTCGCAAACAAAAAAGAGCGGCAACCTGGTAAAGGCGCCGCTCTTTTTTATGTCTGAGAAATGCTCAGGCATAAAAAAACGCCCCGCAGAGCGGGGCGTTCACACCGGAGTTGTTATCCGGTCAGCTTAGTGACCGTAAACAGCCAGCTTGGTGTTGCTGATGTGCAGGTTGTCGATACCGATAGTACCGATGTTTGCACCACCGATAACGGTTTCGGCAACGTTGATGTCCATCAGGACGTCTTCAACATCTACACGCAGTACGTCGGTTGCTGTGGAAGCACCCAGGCCGCTGCCCTTGTAGACATCCAGACCAACGATGGCGAAGCCAGCCTGTGCCAGTCCAACCTTACGCAGCTCTGCTGCAGTCGGAGCAGTCGGGTCCTCTGCGAAGATTTCGACCAGGGCGGTTTCACCGAGAACTTCGCCGCCAGCCTCAGAGCTGTTGATGGTCATACCGCGAACACCGATGCCCAGGAATTCAACGTCGAAGCTCATTTCGTTCACAGTGAACGCCGCGTCGATGTTCAGGGTACCAGTGCCGGCCTGGCCGTCTACGTCGTCAGTATCAACAACGATGTCCAGTGCGCCGAGAAGACCCCAAGCGTCCATGTTGGAAACCAGAACGGTGTTCTGGCCGCCGTTACCGTCAAGCTCCATGGAGCCGGCGGTGAAACCCCAGTCGATGGGAACCGGGTTGCCACTGCCATCGGTCTGCAGGGAGCCAACGTGAATGATCGCGTCACCATCGTCAGCGATGTCGATGTCGATCTTCAATTGGTCGAGCAGTTCACCGGCACCAGTTGCAGCAGCGTAATCAGCAGCAGACTGTGAGCTACTGGCCAGGGCACCACCCAGTTCGATGTCCTTAACAGCGAAGGTACCTTCGTCCGTGTAGGTGAACTGTCCGATGCTTACCTGGGTTTCCAGCTCGATGGTCACACCGGCCTGACCGGTGACGTTACCCATCATGCTGTCGTCCATCGCCTGCAGCTCTGCTTGAGCGGCGAAGGGCGCGGCGGCAACTGCGGTTGCCAGTGCAATTTTCTTCAGGCCTTTCATATTGTTCTCCTTGATTGAACTTATTGTTATCCAGTTGAACTTTTAGTCTTGGTGTGAGGCTCAACCTCACCACTCCATTTAAGATTGTTTTACACTCCGGTTCCGTGAATACATTCACAAAATGTCACAAAACAAATCACTTATTAATAATTCAACGAATATTTCCATATTTTCAATCAGTTACCGTTTTCAGAATTATTTTCTTTTTCGTCATAAAAAATCTGGAACGGCTTGTCCTGGGACATGGGCTCACCAAAACTTGCTTCCCCGTTTTCGAGACTGACCGGAATCAGCTTGATGCCGGAAACCCCCAGGCGATGTTCGTGCTCCAGAGCCATCGCGCGAATCGTCTCGCCATCTTTCTCAACGCTTCCAGGATAAGCAATTATCGCTGAATGGATTTCGCCCCGACGGGCGATCGACTTCAGCCCCGCGCGGTACATCAAAACTTTCACCTGCCCCGGTGCCTCCTCGGCTTCGTCAGCCAACCTCATCTGCTGAACCTTGTCGGACTTCATCACCATGAACGCCATGGGCCGGAAAATCCCTGCTTCCTCCAGCTCATCACCAGCCTTGTTGACAGCCGCATCCGTCATTTCCTTGAGATGGCGCTGAGCAACCTTGACCACCGCCGCCAGATCCTTGTCATCAAGTTTGCCATCGGAAAGCACATGGTCCTCCATCTCTATCGCTTCCTGTGCAAAAGCCGCGGTTGAAATCGCAAATCCGATAATGAGTGCCGGGACAAAACGCTTACCAATGCCGCTACAAGTCTTCATACTGGTTACTGCCCTCAGGTTTATTGTTTAGAATGCACCGGCTCAGCGGCCTTTCCAGGCCCAAACGCGGTGACTTGCCGCACAGGCTACCGTGAACCCATGCAAGATTTTGTTAAGTATGTAACATCGTGAAAACATTAAATGCGGAAGAGGCTCAACGCCTCATTTCACAGCTAACCGGTCATCATGGGTTTATCGATTACACGGATGCCGGCAGGCAGCGGCGGGTCGTAACAGCGCTTCCCTTGGAATACTGGCCGGTTCCCCGGGAGCCATCGGCGTTTTCGGAGCTGACCGATCGCATTGAAACCGTCTGGGCGGAATTTTCAACAGATGACGCTCAGGCCCCAGCCGGCGGCGTCATGGGCACGTTGTTTTACGAGGCCGGCAACCTCACTGTGCCCGGTTTTTCCGGCCGTGCCGCTACCGACGCCGGGGACTACGGCTACATTGGCCTCTACCTTTGGCACCTCATCCTTGATACCTCTGGCAAGCAACCTCCCAGGCTCGATTTCCATCCTGATTGCGACAGCGAAACAAGGGAACGAGTGCTCAGCCTTTTCAGATTCACCACTGATAATCCCGCCCCATTCGTAATAACCCGGGATTTTGCCGCGGCCAAACCCTCCGAGCACTACTGCCACGGCGTAACCGAAGTGCTGCGCTACATCCACGCCGGGGACTGTTACCAGGTCAACCTGTCCAACAAGTACACCGGTGGTTACCGGGGCGCTCCCTACTCCGCCTTCCACGCGCTATGCAAGGCGGTTCCTGTTCCCCATGCCGCTTATGTCAATGCCGGTACCTATCAGGTCCTCAGCATTTCGCCGGAACTGTTCCTCAGTATCGAACGGGGCCGAAAGGTGATCAGCAAGCCCATCAAGGGCACCCGCCCCAGGGACCTGCTCTGTGAAGAGAACGACCAGAAGATTGCCCGCTCCCTGGCAGCCGCGGAGAAAGACCGTGCAGAGAACCTGATGATCGTAGATCTGATACGCAACGACCTGTCCCGGTTCTGTGAACCGTTTTCCGTCTCGGTGCCCCGGTTATTCAGCATTGAAAGCTACGAGAATGTACATCAACTGGTCAGTACGGTTGAAGGGAAATTACGTCCGGATATCACCCCGTTTCGCGCCTTTCTCTCTGCCTTTCCGGGAGGCTCAATCACTGGCGCTCCAAAACGCAGAGCGATGGAGATCATCGACGATCTCGAGGCACACAGTCGGGGCCCTTATTGCGGCTCGGTCTTCCGCTGGGATTTTTCCAACACTCTGGAGAGCAATATCGCCATTCGAACCCTGATGACGGATTCCGAGGGAGAGGTTCACTGCTGGGCGGGGTGTGGCATTGTGGCAGATTCAGATCCGGACGATGAGTACCGGGAATCCGTGGACAAGGTCCAGAAGCTGATGAAAGTGCTGGAAGCCTTGTAATCCGAAACCGGGACGGCTTGCCCACCCCGGTTTCCTCGAGCAAATCAGTTGTGAATGGCGCTGGCCTTGAGGAACTCCGCTTTCAGCTCGTCAAAGGTATGCACCGCCGGGAACTGCGGAAATTCCTCGATCACGTTCTGGGGCGCATGGAAAAGGATGCCCGCTTCCGCCTGACCCAGCATGGTGGTGTCGTTGTAGGAATCACCGGCTGCAATCACCCGGTAGTTAAGCAACTGGAATGCACGCACGGACTGGCGCTTGGGGTCCCGCTGGCGCAACAGGTAATCGGTAATCCTGCCCTCGTCATTCACTTCCAGCTTGTGGCACAGTAGCGCCGGATAACCCAGCTTGGCCATCAGTGGCATGGCAAACTCGTAGAACGTGTCTGACAGAATCACCACCTGGAAACGTTCGCGAAGCCAGTCCAGAAACTCGCTCGCACCAGGCAGCGGGTCCAGCTCACCAATCACTTCCTGGATCTGAGGCAGACCATAACCGTGCTGGTCCAGCAACTTCAGGCGCTGCGTCATCAGCACGTCGTAGTCGGGAATGTCGCGGGTTGTCGCCTTGAGCTCCTCAATGCCGGTTTTTTCCGCAAACGCGATCCAGATTTCCGGGATCAGTACTCCTTCAAGGTCAAGGCACGCGAGTTCCACATTGGTCTCCTGATAATTAAGCGCGGGTCAACCCGGCGTGTCGGTAACCGCCGGGGATTGGAATCAGGCGGTATGATAAGAAAAACCCGCGCGGAATGCATCGTGGATCTTTCCGGCTATAACGATATAGACCGGCATTCCTTCAGACTGACGCGTGTTAATGGTAGATTTATCACACATTTACACCCCAGGTGATGCGTTCAATGACGGATATTTCACAGCTACAGAACGAGCTCGAGGGCCAGAGCCCAAGGGCCATCCTCAAGGCTGCACTGGCGAAGTACGACAATATCGCCATTTCTTTCAGTGGTGCTGAAGACGTTGCGCTGATAGAACTTGCCCACAAACTGACCGACAACCTTCAGGTATTCACCCTGGATACCGGACGCCTTCACCCGGAAACCTACGAATTTATCGACAGGGTTCGAGAGCATTACGGGATCAAGATTGAAGTGATGTTCCCCGATGCCGCCGAAGTGCAGGATCTGGTTACCCGCAAGGGCATGTTCAGCTTTTATGAGGACGGTCATTCTGAGTGCTGTGGTATCCGCAAGGTAAACCCGCTGCGAAAAAAACTGGCGACGGTGGACGCCTGGATCACCGGTCAGCGCAAGGATCAGAGCCCGGGTACGCGCAACGACGTGCCGACTGTGCAGATTGATGACGCCTTCTCGACAGAAGACAAAAAGCTGGTCAAATTCAATCCGCTGGCGAACTGGAGTTCAAAGGAAGTGTGGGACTATATCCGTATGACGGAGGCGCCCTACAACAAACTGCATGAAAAAGGCTTTGTCAGTATTGGCTGCGAGCCTTGTACCCGTGCCATCCTGCCGGGGCAGCATGAACGGGAGGGCCGCTGGTGGTGGGAAGAAGCCACGAAGAAAGAATGTGGCCTGCATTCCGGAAATCTGATCGCCCGGGCATAGGCCCGGGCGACAGCCGGTCAGTAGGTGGGCAGTTCGACGTCCTTGAACAGGCCTTCGATTTCCGCCCGGCTACCCTGGTGCGCAACCGCCTCATCAACCCGCTCGCGGGTAAGATGGGGCGCAAAGCGCTGGATAAAGTCGTACATATACCCCCGCAGGAAGGTGCCCTTCCGGAAACCTATACGGGTGACGCTGGGACGGAACAGTTTGCTGGCGTCCAGTGCCACCAGGTCAGGGTCACTGGCCTCATCGAAGGCCATGCTGGCGATAATGCCAACCCCCAGCCCCAGGCGCACATAGGTCTTGATGACATCGGCATCCGCCGCCGTGAAAACCACCTTGGGCGTCAAGCCGTAGGCCTGGAAGGCTTCATCAAGTTTTGACCGGCCGGTAAAGCCAAATACGTACGTAACCAGTGGGAACTGCGCCAGATCAGGCAGGGTCAACTCAGACTTCTGGGCCAGAGGGTGATCCTTGGGCACGATGATACTGCGGTTCCAGCGGTAGCACGGCATCATGATCAGGTCGTTGAACAGTTCCATGGCTTCAGTGGCGATGGCGAAGTCCACAGCCCCGTTGGCCGCCATTTCCGAGATCTGCATCGGTGTTCCCTGGTGCATGTGCAGGGACACGTCCGGATAGGACTCGATAAACCCACTGATAATCGGCGGCAGAGCATAGCGGGCCTGGGTGTGAGTCGTGGCAATGCTCAGGTCACCCTTACGCTGATTGCTGAATTCCTGAGCAATCTTCTTTATGCCTTCCACCCGGCGCAGAATCTCGCCGGCTTCGCGGATAATAATTTCGCCACCCGGCGTTATACGTGTCAGGTGTTTGCCGCTGCGGGCAAACACTTCCAGGCCCAGTTCATCTTCCAGAAGGCGAATCTGCTTGGATATTCCCGGCTGGGAGGTAAAAAGGCTCTGGGCAGTGGCGGATACGTTGAGATCATGGTGCGCAACTTCCCAGATATAGCGCAACTGTTGTAATTTCATCTACCCTGTCGCTCCCCATAGGGCCCGGATTGACTCCGGGCATTTATATGCTGGTGTTATTGTAGAAGAATACGCATAAAGAAGTGATTTTTCATTCTTATTGAGCATAGAGAATCCTTTCCACCTCAGTTTAGACCAAAAAAACGAGAACGCAGCATGGTGACGCGGGCATTTGGCTTTGCGGCCCTTGACTTAATTGTGACAAAGCACACAATCCGTTATCTGGTGTCCCGTCTGGTTAATTCGTTGACCTACTGAGCCACTGAGGGTCTTGAGAGCTAGGCGCGATGGTGAAGGTTTGGTGGCTCCAAATCGAGCCAGCGCAACGCGGCTATCACGGCCCTCAGTGGCTCCCGAAGGGCGAGACGCTGCGGCCTCTGGCCGGTGTTGCCAGCCCTTGATGTGGAACCACCACACCTTCGGACTGGCGCCTTGGCCAGAGGCCGCAGCGTCACGCAGTAGGTCAACGAATTAACCAGACGGGACACAACCATTCACCGGCATTCAGGGCAACAATGCTGTTAACCACCAAGTTTCTCAGACCCACCGCGGACCCCCGCTCGGTAAAGCGTGAGCGCCTTAGTGCGCTACTGCAACCGGATGGCGCAAAGCGGCTGAATCTGGTGGTAGCCCCGGCCGGCTTTGGCAAGACCACACTGGTGAGCCAGTGGTGTGCTCAATCCCCTTCCACCGTCGCCTGGCTATCCCTTGATGAACACGATGATGAACCCCGACGGTTCTGGCAGTACGTGGTCGGGGCGTTTGAACACAATGGTCTTGCAGGCCTCGAAGAATGCCGGCAACAGCTGAGCCATTGCAGCCAGCAGGAGCTGGAAGGCCCCATCACCGCGCTGATCAACGTACTTGCCGCAGACGGCACGCCCTGGTCGCTCATCCTCGACGACTACCACTTCATCCGTGATCCGCAACTGCAACGGCAGGTGTCCTATTTCATTGACTACCTGCCGCCCGATATCCTGGTTACTCTGGCCTCCCGTACCGAACCTGCATTGCCGCTTTCGCGCTGGCGGGTGCGCCGCTGGGTCGAGGATGTCCACCCTGGCCTGCTGGCGTTTTCCGAAGAGGAGTGCCAGCGTTTCTTTCACGACACCATGGGGCTGGAGCTTTCTGAGCAGGAGGTTCGCAGGATCTGTCGCAAAACCGAAGGTTGGGTAGCGGCAATGCAACTGTCGGCACTTTCCGGTGGCAGTATCGATGAGCAAAGTGCCGAGAGCGGCCAGCCGCGAGTCGATCTGGATGAACGGAAAATCAGCGACTATGTGCTCACGGAAGTTCTGGAACAGCAGCCGGCACCGGTGCGGGATTTCCTGCTGGACACCGCCTGCTGCCCCCGACTATGCGCCTCCCTCTGCGATGAGGTACGGGGTACCACCAACAGCCAGGTGTTGCTGGAGCAGTTGTTGCGCGAAAACCTTTTCCTGATTCCTCTGGATACCCGTAACGAATGGTTCCGTTATCACGATCTGTTCCGTGACGCGCTTTTGCAACGGGCCAGGCATCTCAAACCGGAAGACACTGAAAAACACTGGCAGAGAGCGGTCAACTGGTTACTGACCCATGGCCACGTTCAGGAAGGGATCTCCCAGATCGTCCAACACCAGGACTGGCCCTGGCTCGCGCGGGTGCTGGCCGAACACGGTAACAACCTTATCCATGGCGGATTTCACCTGCCTGTACTCAGCTGGCTCGATTCTCTTCCCCCCCATAGCCTGCAGGAAAGCCCACAGCTGCTGATGCTACGGGTGTGGGCCCTGTTCTTCGCCAACCGCGTGGATGTACTCGACCCTCTGCTGGGCGACCTGGAGGACATGCTGGACAAGCAGGTGGCAGACTCCCACCCGGATGCCGAGGGTGCCCTCGGCCTGCAGAGCGAGATTTCACTGATCCGCTCCTACCTCGCCCGCTCCAAAAGCGATGACAAAAGTGCCAGCGACCTCACCCAACAGGTGTTACGGGATATCGACCACACCCGTATTCCTCTGAAATCAGTAACCTATTACGGGGTCGGGCTGGACTACTATGGCAAGGGCGACCTGGCTGCCGCCGAAGACGCGCTCAAGTCTGCGGTGCGTTACGGCGAGCTTGAACGCAAGCCCAGCACGGTGCTTTCCAGTGGCGGACTCCTGGCCTGGATCCAGTACAACCGGGGGGATATCGACGAAGCACTGGATACCTGCACGCGTGTCCGGCAGTGGGTGGACCAGCACCACAGCGACCCGCGCCAGCCAATGCTGATTTCCTGCTGGCAAAACAGCGCACTGATCGAGATATACCGCGAACGCAACGAACCCCAACTGGCGGCCTCTTATCTGGCGCCGCTGCTGGACCACGTCAACAACGGAACGGAGCCGGGGCAGCATGTCATTATTCAGTATGTACGCGGTCACCTGGCGTTCAGTGAAGGGCGGTACCAGGACGCCATAGAAGCACTGGAAGATGCCGCCAGCGTTGCCCGGCGCAGGCGTGATCACATCCTGTTCGAGCCGCCGGCCTGCTCGGCCATGCTTGCCCGTTGTTATCTGGCCACGGGGCACCTGGGCCAGGCGGATGAATGGGTGCAACAGGTTACCAGTGACCGTTTTACCAACCCACTGAATCGCGAACAGAACCAGATCAGTATTGCCCGGGTGCAGGTAGCACTGGGTCACCCGGCAGCTGCCATGCAGACACTTGCGCCCCTGCGCCTGAGCGCCGAAAAGGACCAGCATTACCGCCACCTGGTGGAGATTCAGCTGGTATATAGTGATGCGCTTTATGCCGAAGGCAAGACGCAGGAGGCGGAACAGATGCTCGCCCAGGCAGTGCACCGGGCAGCCGATGCCGGCTTTATGCGCCTGCTTGCCGAGGAGAGCCCCACCATCCGCAAGCTGTGCCTGGAGCTACCGCAACTGAGGGCTCCGGGGCGCTGGAACACCCGCGTGCTGACCATGTTACGGGAGCAGGCGGAGACAAGCACCTCTGAACCCCGCCAGGCGCCCACAAGCGAAAGCACAACACCTGAGGGTTCCCGCAACCAGGAGCTGGCCGAGCCTCTCAGCCAGAGGGAACTGGAAGTTCTGGAACTCATCAACCAGGGGCTGGCCAATAAAGACATCGCCGACCGCATGGGCGTAGCACCAACAACGGTGAAAGCCCATATCCGTAATCTCTATGGCAAACTGGCCGTGGGATCGCGAACCGAGGCCCTGGCCAGGGCCAGGGAACTACGGTTGCTGGCGTAGCGGGACTTTTCTGATGGGTCCCGTTTCGGGCCACACCTGTGAAGCGCGTCACATTTTTTCGTATATTTAGTGACCCACTACGCCCTTTGGACGATCCGGATACGCCCCCTACTCCCTTATTATTCTCCCAACGCTGAGGGAAACCTTGGTAAGAATTCTGAAACTTCAGGCCTTCAGACTTCTTGTTCCGCGTTGTTTCGACGCCCGGGTTCGTTAAGAGCCCACTCTATAAGAGCCACCCAAATGGGTCGGCTCTTTTTTTATGGCTCGATGATCCTTCGGAAAGGTGGCAGTGCATCCAGCAGCAACTGGCCATACCGACGCGCAATGATGCGGCGATCCAGTATGGTGACCCGGCCCGTGTCGGATTCGGTCCGCAACAGGCGGCCTACCGCCTGCACTAATTTGATGGAAGCGTCAGGCACTGTGATTTCCATAAACGGATTGCCGCCCCGATGCGTCACCCACTCCGCCAGGCTGGCCTCAATGGGGTCATCCGGCACCGAGAATGGCAGCCGCGTGATCACCACATGGCTCAGGTACTTTCCAGGCAAGTCGATACCCTCCGCGAAGCTGGCAACGCCAAACAAGACGCTGGGAAGCCCCTCATCCACACGGCTGCAGTGGCGGCGTAGCACTTCACCTTTCGCCATATCATCCTGGGTGGTGATCAGCTCCGGAAACTCCGGCGCCAGTGCGTCCCTCACCAGTTTCATCTGTTTGCGTGACGTAAACAGTACCAGAGTCGCCTTCTCACCGGCCCAAAGGTCCGGCAGTCGCGACACTACCTGATCGGTAAAACTGTCGTCCGTCGGCATGGCGGTCATGGCAGGCACTTCCACAGTTGCCATCTCGCCGTAGCGGAATGAGCTGGGGACCACCACAAAACGACTGGTTTCGGGTAAGCCAGCGCGGGCCTTCAGGCGGTCAAACCGGCCCAGGGCGGTGAGAGTCGCACTGGTCAGAACCGCGCCATAGGCGCGGGACCAGAGCCGGGAATACAAAAGGTTGTCCGCCAGTACAGGGCTGCTGTAGAGGGTAATGTCTTCAGCATGGTCCCAGCGTTGCCGTACTGCCCAGCGAGCAGCAGGCGGCCCGGAGCGTTTCTTTTTTGAGGCCTCTTCTTCACTGGCTTCCGGATCTTCCGCCGGCTGGCCCGGGTTGTCGCTCCAGGCCACCCATAACCGCAGCTGATCCTCTGCCCGGCTGTGGAACGAACCAATCACGGGGTACCAGGATTCCGCCGTATCCCGGTCTACATCGCTTGCCTTGCGCTCGTCGAACGCCGTCTGCAGCTCCTCCACCATCACCCCAAGCTGGCGCGTGAGCGTTGCAGTGGCAATGCGGGCCTCAACCGCCAGTGCTGCCATTGCTTCGGGCAACGCGCCCTCGGGATAGCGCCATTGGGCGGACCGGCGTTCTTCATTGAATTCCCAGCCGGTGTTCTGCTCTGCTTCCTCATAAACTTTTGTCAGGGTGAGGTCCACGTCCCGGGAGGCGGAGCTGATCCGGTCGATGGTTTTGGCGGCCTGAGTGCCAGGAGTCAGGAACGGCTGCATCTTGCCGAGCGCCTGGGCCAGCTGTTTGAGCCATTGGCGGGTGGAGTTCAGGGGCACCGAAGCTGCAAAGTGGTTCAGCGCCTTGTCCGGCAGGTGATGCGCTTCGTCGAAAATAAACAGTGCGTTTTCCGGCTCCGGAAGAATCGCGCCGCCGCCGAGCGCCAGGTCTGCCAGCACCAGGTCGTGGTTGGCCACCACGATATCGGCGTCATCCAGATCCTTGCGGGCATCAAAAAAAGCGCAGCTGTCGAAATAACTGCAGTGGCGGTTGGTGCATTGCCGATGATCCGTGGTGACCTGGCGCCAGACATCGTCGGGAATCTGGTCCGGCCAATGGTCGCGGTCTCCGTCCCATTTGCGGGACCCGTAGCTGGCCAGCATGTCCTCGAAGAAGGCCCGGGTACCGGGCTCTTCCTTGCCAGGGCCGTCCAGCAGGAACAGCGGCATGGTATCGCTGTCTCCGTTGCCTTCGTCGTGAAGGCGCGCTTCCAGGCGGGACATGCACAGATAGCGGCCACGGCCCTTGGCCAGGGTCCAGGTGAAGTCCTGCTTGCTGTGCTTCTTCAGGTCTGGGAGGTCCTTGTGCACGATCTGGTCCTGCAGCGCCACAGTTGCTGTCGAGATCACCAGGGTTTTACCCAAGGCTCGGGCCACGGGAATGGCGGCAATCAGGTAGGCCAGGGTCTTGCCGGTACCCGTCCCGGCTTCCACCACACAGGCGCCCGCCGGTGAAGTACGCTGGCCGTCGTTCTCGGTGATATCCCCCATGTAGCGGGCGATCTCGGCAATCATCAGGCGCTGGCCGTAACGCGCGCGGATGTCCTTGCCGGCCAGCACATCACGGTAGGTCTGTTGTATCTGCTGTTTGACGTCCTCGGAAAGTGCCATTACCTGGGGCTCACCCAGTCCCGGACAACACCTACGCGGAATCGGCGGCCGTCCATACTCAGCTCTACACCTTCCTCGGTAATCCGTTCCACGGTAATGCCGGAGAATGATTCCCCGGGGCGCAGATAGTTGTCATTGATCATCACCCGTCTGGAAGACGGCTCGGACGCGTAGATGTGACTGTTAAAAATCAGGTCAGGTACCCTTTTCTGGAATGACAATGGAAGCTCAACAAGGTGTGGAGTGCGGGCAGCAGCCGCTTCGCCATCGGCCACACTGGAAGAATTAACCGGGCTGGGTCCCCTCGCGCTCGGAACAATCACCGTGGGCCGTTCCCGTTCTGCTTCCTCAACCGCAGGCTCAGCTGTCCCGGGCATGGGGATCTCGACGGCATTGGCAAGCACTTTATCACGTTTCGCCGGGGTCGCCGGGGTCGCCGCTGGCGCAGGCGACGACTCGAGCGACGGCTCCGACGAGGGCTTGACCGGCTCCGGCGCGGGTTCGGCGGGGTTTACCTGGGGTACTGAAGCAACGGTTTCTGCTGAGGCGGAGGCAGGCTCCTGGGCAGCCGTGTCTGAAACCCTGGGCCAGAACAACCAGGCCAGGAGGACGGCGTTCAGGACGAGAGCAATGGCTACTACCCATACCAGCACCGGTACCGATTTCTTCTTCGGTTTGTGGATCATCTGGACTTGTTGGCCAAGATCCGGCACCCGCCCCTGGCGGCGCTCCGTTTCCGATTTTCTCAGGGCATCAAGAATATAGGACATGTCAGTTTACTATCCCCCCTGAATAGAGCCGGGGACCATCGGATTCCAGATCGTTGTTCATCTGGATGATGGTCATGGCACCGGCAATGCCGTCCACCGTCAGACCTTTGCGCTCCTGATACCAGCGAATCTGATCTTCACCGGGCATGCGGTTAACGCGATTTTCCTCTTCACGGGAAGTCGAATAACGGCCGGCCAACTCCATCATCCGAGAGCTCATCCATATCTGCTCGGATACATCGTCGTCACCGTCTCCCCCGCCGCTTTGCCGGATATGGGGAGGCACCTCCCAAAGTACCGTGAATTCACCAAACCAGTAGGGCTCCAGGCTGGAGAAGCTCACATCGCGCTGGCCGTCCGGAAGTTCGATGGTAGCCCGATTGTTGTCGAGACCGCTCAATACCGCGTAACGACTGCTCCCGTCGTCACTGCGAAGCTGCAGAATGGCAGGCCGGTTCAGGTATTCCAGGCTCCGGCGTGAACCACGGTTCTCAAGACACCGCAGGCCCTCGTCCTCGGCATAGCGACAGGCAATGGGATTACCCGCTACCCGGTATTCACGCCCCCATACATTGAACAATTCCCGGAATGCTGCGGACAAAGACAGTGTGTTAGCGGAATAGTCAAAACCTGGCAGTACCTCTTCCGTTACCACCGGCTCTGGTGAAAGCTTTGGTGAAGGCTCCGCAGACAGCTCTGGCAATGCTTCTTCTGATAGTTCTACCCGCTCGATTATGCCGGACAATCCCTCGCTGCCTTCTTCTGCGGACGCGCCTGGCGTTATCTCATCGGCTCCAGGCAAGCGATCCAGCGCCAAGGCCGTCATGATAACGGCTATTACAAGACTGGCGGCTACCAATAACAGCCGGGATTTATCAGAAGACCCACCGGAGCGCCGGCGGGACCGGTTTCCATTCACTTCACGTGCGGCCGTACGTATGTGGGAGGCACTGATCTGGTGCTCTCCCTCAGCATAAGCCCCCAGCAAGGCACGGTCACTAATCAGGTTGATCAGTCTGGGTACGCCGTGGCTGGCACGGAACAGGGCCCTGACCGCTCCGTCGGTGAAGATCTCACCGCGAAGGCCGGCAACGCTGAGCCGGTAGCGCAGATAGGCTTCTATCTCCTCACGCCCCAGTGCATCCAGGTGATAACGCGCCGTCACCCGCTGGTTCAGCTGCCGTAACTCCGGTAGTTCCAGAATATCCTGCAATTCCGGCTGGCCCAGCAATACGATCTGCAACAGCTTTTTCTCGGCGGTTTCCAGGTTGGTAAGCAGGCGCAACTGTTCCAGCACCTCGGCGGACAGGTTCTGGGCCTCGTCGATCATCAGCACCTTGTGACGACCCGCCGCATGCGCCTTGAGCAGATCGTCATTGATCAGCCCCACCATGTCCTTGATGGACGCGCCTGCCGGATGGGTAATTTCCAGCTCATCACAGATGGACGATAACAACTCCCGGGCGGAGAGCCTGGGATTGAGGATAAGGGCAATATCGACGTGGTCCGGCACGTTTTCGATGAAACAGCGGCTGACCGTGGTCTTGCCGGTACCGACTTCGCCGGTAATCACGATAAAACCACCCTGCCCTTGCACACCATACATCAGGTGCGCCAGCGCTTCTTTGTGGCGCTCGCTGAGATACAGGTAGCGGGGATCGGGAGCAATCGAAAACGGGGGTTCCCGAAAACCGAAGAAATCGTAGTACATGAGTGTCCAGTCAGGTGCTCAGACGGAGCTTGCGGGAACCGCCACAGGGCTCCCCGGCTATCGCGGTATCATACCGCCCGGCTCCCCGGGCTGTCATCTCATGATGTGCCGGAATCCGCACTACTTACCAGTCTCAACTCGACAGTAGCGCGACGCTGCTCCGTCTTGAGCCTGCTAACGCAGCGCTCCAGCGTCTTGGAAATCCGGGCATGGGAGCGGATCATGGAGATCTTGGGCCAGGTCGCCCGCTCTCCCTGAAGGATCATCTCCCGCACCCACACCGGGTCGGGGTTGGCCAGCATGCGGCGATAATCCCGCAGCCGGTAGGCCGGCGATATCGTCACATCGCCGGAATACCGCTGCCCCATAATGGTGTGCATCTGGCCTGCCATCTGCCGCAGAATCTCAGGCCGAACCCGTTTGCGCAGGAAGTCAAAAATCCCCTGCCCATGAAACTGAATCTCCGATTTCAGCAGGTGCAGCGGTAAGTTGGCGAGACTGATTTTCTCGTCCCGGCCGCGACGGTTCAGAAACGGGACTACATGGGGATTGGTCTGGCTGACGATAGTGAAATTCACATCGTACAGGTGCATTAGCCGCTCAATCGGCAGGTCACTGACCACGGAGCCATCCACAAACTTCAGACGGGGCATGTAGGGCAGGATATTACCCTCGATGTCTTTCTTCATCAGCGGCACTGGCGGAAAAATACCCGGCACAGCCGCACTGGCCAGCACCGCGCTCCACACCAGCAGATACGGAGATGTATAACCGCACAACAGGCGGGCCTTCTGATGAGCCTGAACGGGAGAAACGCTCACATTGATCGAACGACCACTTTTCTGGAAGGCTTCCTCAAAGGTGTATTCACCGATATTTGCCCGCAGACAGCGCTTCAGCTGTTCCTGGTCCATAAGGCCGTCGCCACTTATAGCACTTACGAGGCCCCGCCATTTCCAGGCCTTGAGATCGTGGTTCTCCGGCACCAGCATTTCCGGCACTTCGGCATCGCTGTGAACACCCAGTATTCCAGCAATAATGGCACCGATACTGGAGCCGGCAATCACCTGGGGCAACAGCCCCTTTTCCCAGAGCGCCTTGATCACCCCGAAATGAAACATGCCCAGGGTTGCCCCACCGCTTAACAGCAACGCGGGTCGCCCGTAACTCGTAAGCGTATCGCGGAAGAACTGCAGCTTGTCAGCAACCGGGAAGCCCGGGACTGTGGTGTCACATAGAAAATCCAGCGACTCGCACACCTGCGTAATGTATTCCTCAATGAGATGCTTGGTGCCCACGTGGGAGCGGGTGTAAAGGGCGGTGTTGCCCATGTTACCCAGATCGTGGTGCAAACCCTCCCTCAAGGCACGTTTCAGGCGCTCGAAGTCGTTCTGCTGGCGATAATTGCGAAGGTTGCTGAGACGGTCGTAGATCAGTTCATAGTGGTACTGGTCGGAGGCAAAGTCTTCCTTCCACTCGACATTGCCTTCCAGAAAATCCAGCTCCAGGGCAGCTGCCTTCCAAACCTCGTAGTTAGGGGCCTCCGCCATCATCTTGCGGAACTTGCGGATACGGTCATCGACCATCAGGTTAACCTCCCTTGTTCCTGCTTCACCCTTCCGTCAGAAGTCCTCCAGCATCAGATCCTCGTCATCATCGCTGGCAAACGGATCATTCACTGTCCGTCCATCGTTAATCAGATAGGCACGGCGCTGAAGGTAGGCGTTCCGTACAAATGTATAGTTATCACCCGACATGAACGCTTCGGCGGGGATCAGGTCGGCACGCTTGTCCACCACCTGCAATGCCCTGGCATAGTATACATCCGGGGTTTCCGCCAGATCCCAAGCTGACGGCAACACCAGGAAGTCCGTGGCAAAACCGCCGAAGTCCCGGGGGTTTGAGGGGCCCAGGAACGGAAGCATCAAATAGGGGCCGGACTCCATGCCCCAGTAGCCAAGTGTCTGGCCAAAATCCTCTGGCCGTTCCGGCAGCTCGAACATGGTGGCCACATCAATGAATCCGCCAAGCCCGAACACGGTGTTGTAGGTAAACCGTCCCGCGGCAACCACGGCCGCTTCGCCCTTGAGCTGGAAAATACTGTTGGCGAAGTTGCGGATTTCTGTAAGGTTATTAAAAAAGTTGGTTACCCCACGGTCGGCGAAACCCGGCATAATAGAGCGATAACCCTTGGCAATGGGCCTCAGAAACCAGTTATCAATGGTTTCGTTGAAACGGTACACCTTCCGGTTCCAGCCCTCGTAAGGATCGACCTCACTTGCCGGGGCCTCAAACGTTTGGTCAGCCATGTCCGGATTGGCCGGCTGGACAGTTTGCGCCTTCGCTATGCCTGCAAACAGGAGCAAGGCAAACAGGGCACCGAGTAAAGGGAGCCGAAAAAAAACGTGTCTCATCATCAGACCTGAGGTTGTTAAAAAAGGAGCATACCGATGTCAGTACCCGGAAATCTTGTCAGCACTCTTTCCATGCCGCTGCGATGGGGTGATATGGACGCCTACGGACACGCCAACAATACGGTCTATTTCCGCTTTTTCGAAGAAGCCCGCATCCTATGGCTGGCATCCCTTGAACTTGGCGCAGAAAATGACCCTGACGGCCCCATCATTATAAAGACCAGCGCCACCTTTCTGAAGGAGCTTTCGCATCCGGCAACGGTGGAAGTGAAAACATACGCTGACAAGGCAGGCAATTCCAGCCTCGACACCTATCATACCGTGACCGATGCCGAGAGCGGGGAGCTTTATGCGGAAGGTTACGCAAAGATTGTCTGGTTTGACCGCACCAATCGCACATCCATGGCCCTGCCGGACAAACTCAGGGCGCTAGCGGCCAGTTAACCGCAAGCGCCCTTCGTGGCCTTGTTCTATCGGCGGCGAACCACTACGCTGCCGATGGAATAGCCCGCACCAAACGAGCAAATAACACCCAGATCACCAGCGTTGAAATCATCCTTGTGTTTGTGGAAGGCAATGATGGAGCCCGCTGAGCTGGTGTTGGCGTATTCGTCCAGAATAACCGGCGCTTCTTCCGTAGTCGCTTCCCGCCCCAGAACCTTACGGGCGATCAGCTGATTCATGTTCAGGTTGGCCTGGTGAAGCCACATGCGCTTCAGATCATCCGGTGACAGCGACAGGCTGGAAAGCTGCTTGAGAATGGTTTCTGCCACCAGTGGCGAGACTTCCTTGAAGACCTTCCTGCCCTGCTGGACAAACAGTTTGTCCGGCTTGTTGATGCCGGATTTGTCGCCCCGGTTCAGGAAACCGAAGTTATTCCGAATGTTATTGGAGAACTTCGTTATCAGGCTGGTTCCCAGTATTTCGTAACCCTGGGTTTCGGCGACATCAGTATCCCGTTCGACCAGGATGGCAGTGCAGGCATCGCCGAAAATGAAGTGGCTGTCGCGGTCACGGAAGTTCAGGTGGCCGGAACAGATCTCCGGACTGACCACCAGTACTGCCCGCGCTGTGCCGTTCTCGACCGCATTCACTGCTGCCTGCAGGCCGAAAGTAGCTGAGCTACAGGCCACATTCATGTCGTAGGCAAAGCCCTCAATACCAAGGGCATCCTGAACTTCCACCGAAATAGCCGGGTACGGACGCTGCATATTGGAACAGGCCACGATAACGGCATCCACATCCGACGCAGACTTGCCGGCCTGTTTCAATGCCTCGTTGCACGCTGTCACTGACATTTCGCACTGTACCGAGGGTTCATCATTGCTCCGGTCCGGAATGTTGGGGCACATCCGCTCCGGGTCCAGAATGCCTTCCTTGTCGATAACATGACGGCGCTTGATGCCGGATGCCTTTTCAATAAACGCAGAAGAAGAAGGCTGAAGTGGCTCGACATCCCCGCTGGCGATGTCGTCGGCATGACGGGCATTGTGGAGTTCGACGAAGGCATTGAATGCCTCCACCAGCTCGTCGTTGGAAATGGTTGCTGGCGGTGTATACAACCCGGTCCCGCTGATAACGGCTCTAATCACGCTAACCCCACATCGTAGTTAAGAATGCACCAATATTGCCCAAATACTAACACAGTCTCAGAGTTTTGCCCGCGGCGACCATTGTCTTAGACGCGGGTTTTCTCCCACTGTCTGTCGAGGCGTTTCACCGAAACCGGCACTGCCGTACCAAGTTGCTGGGCAAAGAAAGACACCCGGAATTCTTCCAGCATCCACCGGTACAGCACCAACTCCGGGTCCCGCACGCCCTGACGTTGCTGTTCATCCCGTTTACTGGCGTAACGGGACCACAGTGGTTCCATGGTATGCAGAAACTCCCTTTCTCTGCCAAGCTCCCTGGGCATCTTTTCGTAACGGACGCTGGCCGCCTCGAAATAGCGGCCAAAATGGCCCAGCCACTCCGGCGGCGTGGCTACAAGAAAACCCGGATAAACAAGATTCTGGAGCTGAAACTTCAAGTCAGCCATGCTGTTGGCCAGCGCCAGGCTGATTTTGCCTTTGAGTTGCTTAATTATCCCATGATAGCCGGTCATGGCCTGATGTAGCCGCTCGTCCGCCCCCTCCAGGGCCGGCACAAACTCGGCCCGACCAGCATCGAACACCCGTTCAAATGAGGCGCTGTCACGGGGTATCTCCCCCGGAATGAAATGCTGCATGGCCGTGGCGAGTAACAGGTCGTCCAACAACACACGGGCCTTTCCCACCGGTGCAAACATCAGCGCAGAGGCTTTGAAGTGAGGTAGTTTACGGTCGATATCATCTAATCTGCTGCCCAGCCGTATCAGGATGAGCCTCGCCACCGCCTTGCGGGTAGCATCTTCCGCTGTGAGGCGATCCAGGAAACGGGTCTGGCGAACTGAATCGCCGTGATCTTCCAGCGCCGGGTAAACAGTTACCTCCATGCCGCCTTTCTCGGTTCTGACCGATTGCGCCAGTTCTCCGAAATCCCATCCTGTCGAAAGTCGTGCAGGTTCCTCCCCCGGCTGCGTTCGGGTAGCTGAGGACAACGCGGCTTCTGCCCGACCTTCGAGCTCACTTTGGAGTTTCTCCGTCTCCCTTCCCTCGGCGATGGGTTTGCCGGCGTCGTCCACAACCCGCAGGTTCATCCGCAGGTGCTTTGGCAGATCGTCCTGCGGCCAGGCATCCGGATCTATCCGTACGCCGGTCATTCGCCGAAGCTCCTCTCCCAGTTGCAGTGCAAGGGGTTCGTTGGAAGGCTGGAGATTTCCCAGTGCCGCCTCCACAAAGTCCGGTACCGGTACAAAGTTGCGCCGCAACGCCTTGGGCAATCCTTTGACCAGCGCAATACACTTCTCCCGCAGCAGGCCCGGCACCAGCCATTCAAGGCGTCTGGCCGGCAGTTGCTTCAGCGCCATCACCGGTGCCTGCAGGGTGACGCCGTCCCGTTCGCTGGTGGGCTCGAACTCGTAACTCAGCGGGTACCGCACACCCTCCCATTCCAGATAATCCGGGTACAGGTTGCCAGCCTGCTGATCCAGCGGGCGTTGGAGAATATCGGACTCCGTCAGCTCCATATTGCGGAGTTCGTCGGCACTGAGCTGCTTCCACCAGCTTTCAAAATGTCGACCACTGACAACGTCGGCCGGCAGGCGCTGGTCGTAGAAATCCACCAACACTTCGTCTTCCACGAGAAGATCCCGGCGGCGGGTCTTGCGCTCCAGGTTCTCGACGGTATCCAGCAACTCCCGATTACGGGCAATGAACGGCGCTTTGGACTGGTAATCCCCTTCCACCAGCGCATGACGGATAAACAGGTTGCGGCACTCGGCCGGATCTACCTTGCTGTAGGGAATCCGCCGCTTCGGAATAATATCGAGGCCGTAAAGGCTGACTTTTTCGTATCCCATCACCTGGGCGCGTTTCTGCTCCCAGTGGGGCTCGAAGTAATGATGCTTGACCACGTGGCCGGCAAGAGGCTCAATCCATTCAGGCTCGATTTTTGCCACCACGCGGGCAAAAACCCGGCTGGTTTCGACAATTTCAGCAGCCACAATCCACTTGGGACCGGATTTCGACACCTTGGAGCCGGGAAAAATCATCACCTTGCGATTGCGGGTTGCCAGGTATTCCTTTTTTTCCAGCTTGACGGCGACCTGCCCCAACAGCCCGGCCAATATGGCCTTGTGGAGAGCTTCGTAACTGGCGGTTTCCTTGTTCAGCCTGAGCTTCTGTTCGCGGCAGATCAGCGTGAGCTGGCGATGGATGTCACGCCATTCCCGCATCCGCATCCAGGAAAGGAAGCTTTTCTGGCACACCTTCTTGAGCTGGTTCTGGGACAGTTCCTGGCGTTGTTCCTCGTAGAAATTCCAGATATTCAGGAATGTCAGGAAGTCGGATTCCTTGTCGTTGAACGGCGCATGAGCCTGGTCGGCGGCCTGCTGTTTGTCCTGCGGCCGCTCCCTGGGGTCCTGGACACTGAGGCCGGCGATGATCACCAGGGTTTCCGCAAGACTGCCCTGTTCCGACGATGTGACCAGCATGCGGGCCAGACGGGGGTCCAGAGGCAAGCGCGCCATGGTACGGCCAAGACCGGTGACCCGACGCTTGTCGTCCACCGCCCCCAGTTCTTCCAGCAGTTTGTAGCCGTCATTGATCAGGCGGGCGTCCGGCGCCTCCAGGAACGGGAAATGTCGGATGTCCCCCAGCCCGGACGTGGTCATCTGCAGAATAACCGATGCCAGGTTGGTGCGAAGGATCTCCGGGTCCGTGTACTCCGGGCGGTTAATGAAATCCGTCTCGTCATACAGCCGGAAACAAATGCCCGGTGCCACGCGGCCACACCGCCCCGCGCGCTGGTTGGCACTGGCCTGCGATACCGGCTCAATAGGCAGGCGCTGGATCTTGGAGCGCACACTATAGCGGCTGATCCGCGCCATGCCCGTGTCAATCACATAACGGATACCCGGCACCGTCAGGGAGGTTTCCGCCACGTTAGTGGAAAGCACCATCCGCCGGCCACGATGGCTCTGGAATATCCGGTTCTGTTCCTGGTTGCTCAGGCGGGAATAGAGCGGCAACACCTCGGTATGGCGCAGGTCGGCGTGACGCAGGACTTTGCTCAGGCTACGGATTTCCCGCTCACCCGGGAGAAATACCAGCACATCGCCCGGCGGTTGTTTTTCCGCGCGCTCATGCTGCTCGATTTCCTCCATGGCCCGGAGCACACCGTCGGTCCATCCCTGGTCCCTATCATCCTCATCACCGGTCAGGGGGCGATAACGAATATCCACCGGAAAGGTACGGCCGCTGACCTCAATCACCGGCGCGTCATTGAAGAACTGGCTGAATCGCTCTACTTCGATGGTGGCAGAGGTGATAACCACCTTCAGGTCGGGGCGTTTCGGCAACAGCTGCCGCAGGTACCCCATCAGGAAATCGATGTTGAGGCTGCGTTCGTGGGCCTCGTCGATAATCAGGGTGTCGTAACGATCGAGAAAACGGTCGTGCTGGACTTCCGACAGCAGAATGCCATCAGTCATCACTTTCAGCCGCGACTGTTCGGAGGTGGTATCTGTGAAGCGCACCTGGTAGCCCACCTGGCCCCCGGGCTGCTCTCCCAATTCCTCGGCAATGCGGCCTGCGACCGTTCGGGCGGCAATCCGCCTGGGCTGGGTGTGCCCAATCAGCCCGCGGATGCCACGGCCGCTGTTCATACAAATTTTGGGGATCTGGGTAGTCTTGCCGGAACCGGTTTCCCCGGCGATGATGACTACCTGATTCTGTTCGATGGCCTGGCGAATATCATCGACGCGGTCCGATACCGGCAACGATGGTGGAAAGGTGGCAGGTTTATGCAGTGCCAGGCGCTCTCTGACCCTGGCCTGACCGCGGTCAAGCCATTGCGCCATTTTTTCGAGGTCCTTCTGCCCCGGGTGGCCTTTTTTACGGGCCACCAGCTTGCGAATACGGGCTGCTTCAATCTGATTGCAGGTGTCCAGCTGTTCCAGGACGGCCTTTACGGCCGCCCTGCTGTCTGGTGCATTCGCTGGCTGTTCGGGTGGGGCTTGGGTCATCGGGCCTTTTACTTGTTGTTGGCTTCGTCCCGGAGCTCACGGCGCAGGATCTTGCCAACGTTGGTTTTTGGCAGCTCGTCGCGGAATTCGAACGACTTGGGCACCTTGTAGGCAGTCAGGCGTTCCCGACAGAACTCTTTCAGTTCGTTCTCTGTAACACCTTCGGCGGTGGGTACCAGGAAGACCTTTACGGCTTCGCCGCTTTTGGCATCTTCTACGCCGACTGCGGCACATTCAACCACTTTTGGATGACCGCTCACAACATCTTCTATTTCATTCGGGAACACATTGAAGCCAGACACGATAATCATGTCCTTCTTGCGATCCACGATACGGATGTAACCATCTTCCTGAATCAGGGCGATATCGCCGGTTTTCAGGAAGCCATCATCAGTAAAGGACTTCTGGGTATCTTCCGGACGCTGCCAGTAGCCGCGCATCACCTGCGGGCCTTTCACACACAGCTCGCCAGGCTCGCCAATCGGAGTCTCGTTGCCGTCATCGTCAATGGTCTTGATTTCGGTACCCGGAATCGGCAGGCCGATGGTGCCGAGCTGAATGGCACTGTTGGGGTTGAAGGTAACCACAGGCGAGGTCTCGGTCATGCCGTAACCTTCACTGATTTCACAACCGGTCACACGCTGCCACATCTTGGCGGTGTCGCTGGTGAGAGCCATACCGCCGGAGGAGGTCAGCTTAAGGCCGCTGAAGTCCAGATCCTGGAACTCTTCGTTGTTACACAGCGCCACAAACAGGGTGTTCAGGCCCAGGAACGCGGTGAACTTGTGGTTCTTGAGCTCCTTCACAAAGCCCGGAATATCACGGGGGTTCGGAATAAGCACGTTATGGGCGCCGGCTTCCAGCATGATGCCGCAGTTCAGGGTAAACGAGTAGATATGGTAAAGCGGCAGCGGCGCGACCACCACTTCCTTACCCTCTTCTACGGTGTCTTCCATCATCGGGCGAACCTGCAACAGGTTTGCTACCAGGTTTCCATGGGTCAGCATGGCGCCCTTGGCAACACCCGTGGTGCCCCCGGTATACTGCAATACGGCGATATCGTCTTTCTTGCATTCGACCGGGGTGAACTTTTCCTTGCTGCCGGCGCTGAGCACCGCTGGCAGTTTGTGGGCCTGGGGGAGATTATAGGCAGGCACCATTTTCTTCAGGTGTTTTACGGCCGCGTTCATCAGCGTGCGCTTCAGGGGCGAGTGCATGTCTGCAACTTCGGTCACGATAACGTGCTCGATGCCTGTATGGGGGAGCACTTTTTCGGCGTTGTTGGCCATGTTGGCGAGTACGACAAGCGCTTTAGCGCCAGAATCGTTAAACTGGTGCTCCATCTCGCGGGTGGTATACAGTGGGTTGGTATTCACCACGATCAGGCCAGCGCGCATGGCACCAAAGACAACAACGGGGTACTGGGAGACATTGGGCATCTGAACCGCAATCCGGTCCCCGGGTTTCAGATCGGTCTTGTTCTGCAGCCAGGCGGCAAAATTACGGCTCTGGGTATCCAGATCGCGATAGGTGAGCGTAGCGCCAACAGCGCTGAAGGCAGGCCGGTCGGCGTACTTTTTCACCGCCTGATCAAATACGTCCACCATGCTGGTGTACTTGTCCAGGTTTACGTCGCGAGACACACCGGCGGGGTATTTATCCTGATAGAACTGCTCAAAATCCATCACCATCTCCTGTTAGGCGTTTGTGCTTATAATGTGTACCGATATCGGTTTGATCAAAAAATCAACCAGACAAAAGTATCAGCCTCGAAAAGTCGGGAGAGAATAGCAGTTTTGTGAACGATGAGGTAGTTTTCGAAACAGCACTGTAGCATTTACAACCAATAACCAGATTGGCTGTTTACCCACCAGGACCCTCGGCGGAGCCCATATGAGCGATACTCTCGATACGCTTGAAAACATTACCTACGAAGAACTTCAGGAAGGTGACTCAGCAACCTTTGTAAAGACGCTCACCGAAGATGAACTGGTGCTCTTTGCCGCAGTATCCGGTGATGTTAATCCGGTCCACCTGGATTCCGAATTCGCCGCCGAATCCACGTTCCGGGAGCGCATTGCCCATGGCATGTGGAGTGGATCATTGATATCCGCAGCCCTGGCCACCGTGATGCCCGGCCCGGGCACTATCTATCTGGAGCAGAGCCTGGCGTTCAAGCGCCCGGTAAAACTGGACGACACCCTCACCGTCCACCTGAAAGTGCTGGCCAAGGAACGAAAGAACCGCGTCACCCTGGCGTGCGATGTTCGTAATCAGAATGATGAGCAGGTAGTCACAGGCGAGGCGAAGGTGATCGCCCCCACCCAGAAAATGTCATTCAGCAAACCCCGCCTGCCCAAAATCACCATTGAGCGCTAGCCTGGCAGGAAATCGATGGGGAATCTCACTGTGCGGGTTTCCACATCGTCCTGACCAAAATTGAACAGGCGTACCCGTGTGGCGATACGCTGCTCCAGGTGATCATTGTCCAGCTCTGAACTCACCACCTCGCAGCGGGAGACGGAGCCATCGGGCTCGATCACCAGCTCCAGCATAACTTTGCCCTCCAGGGTCGGGTCCTGTCTCAATTCCCTGCGATAGAGCGAATACAGCGCAGTTTTCTGGGCATCAAACACCTGGCGGATGTTACTCATGGCGCGTTCACCCGGCCCTGCATCCTTCGCTGCTGCCGGCTCAGGCGCCGCTTCCTGCGCCATTTCGACCTCCCGGACTTCGTGGCCGGCAACGGCGACTTCCGCTTCCGGGGCCAATTCACGGCTTACACCGCCACTGCCAGCCAGAGCTGAAGCCCTGTCAGCTTCAGCCGCGAACAGCTCGCTGGAATCGGAGGCACCGGCAGCATCGACATTTGCAGAAAGAGTTTCCACCCTGTCCTGTTCCGGCGCACGCATACTTGCTAGCTGATCCTTCATGGCCAGGAGCCCTGAACGCGACGCGGTTTCGCGAGCCTGCTCCACGCTCTGTTCTGGCTCGGGCCGGTCAGGCGCCGGTGATGGCGTTTCTTCGACGGTCTCGGCAACCGGCGGGGCTGGGGCTTGCGGCTCCGGCGCGGCAGGCTCTTCGGGTTCTGGTTCTGGCTCCGGTTCTGGCAGAACGACCGGCTTCGGAGGCTCTGGCTGCTCTACCATACGCGCCAACTGGGGCGGTATCGTTTCAGCCTCACTGCGATCCGGCTCCGGAAGATCCAGGGTCGGAATGAGTAATGCCGGGGGGAGAAACACCGCAAGCATGACGACAAGGGCCAGCACAAACCGGCGGCGTTCCCCCTTCTCCGCACCCCAGGGCAACCCGGAAGACAGATTCTGTCGGTCAGCCACTGGTTACCTCCCCGGCTGACTCCACGGCCAGCCGTACCTGGCGGAAATCTTCATCGATACAGGTCTGCATGATCTTTCGCAGCAGCCGGTAGTCAGTCGTGCGCCCAGCCATAATAGTCACTTCGTGACCCTGCTCTGGCACATCTCCCCTGCGGTCCCTGACCCATGCAAGTTCTTCCGCCAGCCCGCCGATCGTCCTGTCGCCGGTCTCGATACTGTCCAGCCGCGCCACTTCACGACCCTGAACCAGAATAGACTGGCCAATCACCTGCACCATCATGGATTCCACAGCGTCATTCTTGGCGGTGGACTCTGGAAGCGACACCTCGGCCGTATTCTGCATTACTTTCACATCGGAAGAGTTCACCATCAGAAAGAACACCAGAATGGTGAAGATATCCATCAGGGATACCAGATTGAGGCCACCAGGCCGGTGCATGCGCCGGTAGTGTCTCTGCATTCGGCGGGCGCGGCGAGATGTTTTCATGCACCCTCCCCTGTGCCCGTCAGCATCCGGTCTTCCGGTGCGTCGGCCAGGGCAACGTCGGGAAACAGTTCCCCTTCGACCACACTGGCGGCCACCACGGCAGGGTAGGAACGAAGGGTATCCATGGTGGTGACGAGTGTCTGATAGTCAACATCGGGGCCGACCTCAAGGACGATATCGGTCTTGTCAGGAACCCGTTCCTTGATCTGTTTCAGGGTTTCCCGCAGGCCGTCGAAATCCTGCTCTCCCTCAACCAGCGGTAGGGTCCGAATTACACCGCGCTCACTGTCCAGCACTTCCAGACCCTCCGGAATCAGGGCGACCACAAGCCGCAGCTCCTCAGCCTCCGGTGCCTCTCCAGCTTCCATGCCGGGGAAGTTCAGTTCAATCATGCGGATCTGGCTGAACACCATGCCCAACAAAAGAACCGGCACCAGCACGATCATCAGATTCAGGAACGGCGTAATGTCCAGTTCCGGGTTGCTGGCAAGCCTGCGATGCTTTCGTCTCATACTGCGAACCCCAGCTCAGGCGGCGGACTGTCGTGGTGAAGACTGCTCGGAAATGATGTTCAATAGCTTCACGCCGGCCATTTCGAAACTGTCGACTATTTCATTGGTACGGGTCTGGAGCAACGCGTGGAACATCAGTAACGGAATGGCGGACATCAGCCCGAAGGCGGTGGTATTCATCGCAACGGAAATGCTTTCCGACAACAGCGATGCCTTCTGTGACGGGTCTGCCGCGGCCACCGCCGTGAATGCGGCAATCAGGCCGATGATGGTACCAAGCAGCCCCAGCAGGGTGGCGACGTTGGCAAGGGTCGCAAGGTACTGGGTGCGCTTTTCCAGCCTGGGCAGTACTTCCATCAGCCCCTCTTCCATGGCGTATTCCACATCTTCGCGAGGGTGATTGTTCAGGAGCCTGCCGATACCGGCACTCATAATGGACGCGATGGCGCTGTCGGAACTGCTGGCCGCTTTCATGGCACGCTGGTAGTCCCGCTTTCGCAAGAGCGGCAGGATGCCTTTCTCGAACGCCACCCGGTTCCGGCGACGCACCGACGCCAGATATACAAACCGCTCAATCGTGATGGCCAGGCCCACGGCCAACACCATGGCGATCGGATACATGAAGGGGCCACCTTCCTGAAAAAAACGAACAACAGTTTCCAGCATATTCAGACTCCCGTTTTCACTGCAGGGACAGGATGGAATCCAGTGATGGATTCAGCGTTTCACGAAATCTCCGGTGACGCTCCAGCGTCAACGGATCCTTGGGTTCAAGCAATTCTTCATTACCGGCCTCCAGCTCCGCCCGGGTGCGGCGCGGGAGGGTCGGTGGCTGCCAGGGCAGAATGTAGAGCACTGCCGGGTCATCGTCCCCGGTGTGCCGGGTAATGCCCTCCACCGCAAGCGCTACGGTTTCACTTTCCGTCGCCAGAGCCTTTGGTGAGATGGCTGCCAGCAGCCCGATCAGCCCGGTAACGGTTATCAGGACGGTTTTGCTCATCTATTCGACCCTCCTTTCCAGGTCCGCAATCCAGCCGGCCACCTGTTTACCTTCGGCTTTGGAAAGATCCTTATAAATCCGGTAGTGACGTAAGGCGGTATCCAGGTCGAGCAGATAAAGCTCGGAGATAACCGCCAGGTTGTAATGCAGCTCTTCCGTATCCGGCGAATGTTCCAGGCCTTTTTTAAGTATCGATACGGCCTCAGCGAAACGCCCCTGTTCCCGCAACAGCAAGGCCAGGTTGTTCGCCGTCATGGCATTGCCCGGGTCCAGGCTGAAAGCCTGGCGGTACTGATCCAGTGCACTGTCGGTGTTGCCCTGTTGCTGCGCCTGCCATGCCTCGCGAACCAGATTTCCTGCCTCGGCGCTGTTATCCTCCGCCGGGAGAGGCTCGGGCGTACTGGCACATCCGGTGACAAGCACAACAAGACACGACATCACCACCAGGGAGCGAAGCACATCAGGCACCATCATTGGGCTCCTCATTCCATGTCATCCATCGAACGTCCCGCTCATAGCGGCCGGGAAACAGTTTTGCCAGCACCTGAAGACTTTGCTCGACCCAATGATCGAACACACCGTCCGCCACCCGCTGATGGTTCCTGGCATGCAGCTTGATGGCTTTCTCTTCAAACGGATAAGCCTCTTCCTCCAGCAGCATCTGATACTGCATCGTCTCGAGCTCGTTCAGTTCTGAAGGCGCTTCTGAGGCCATCAGGTCGTCTGCCATTACCCGGTAGAGTTCAGCCCGCCGATACAGAATTTCCGAGCCCAGGGCGTCACCATCAAGCTGTTCAGCCTGCGACAGGCGCGACCGGGCTGCCTCCAGGGCCTGCTGTTTTTTCTCGAGCGAGGGCCCCAGGGGATGTTGCAAAGCCACTTCTGCAAACCGCTCCGCTTCGCGTTCACCCAACACCATCGCGGCCCGTCCGGCCCAGGTGAGGGTATCCTCCGAGCGCCACTGGCTGGCCAGTTCCTGCTCAACCAGCTCGGCGCGATACCTGTATGGCTCAACACCACCCTCTACCAGGCGCTGGCGCATTGTTTGATTGCGTAGGTGGGTGTCAGCATCGGATAGGGTAAGAGCGACTGCATCACTGTTCAGCCATGCCACATAAATGCGGTTGCGCCGTTCAAAGGCACTGGCCTGATGATACAGCTCGGCTGCTCTGAGCTGACGCTCCCACGATGGTGACTCGCCCCCTCTCTCTGTCATTAGTTCGTCTGCGGCCCGAACGGGTTGCTCTGATGACTGGTAGGCAAATACCAGCTTTTCACTGACGGTGTTGGAAAGCTCATGTTGCGGATAGTCGGCACGGAAACGATTTAGCTCATTGACCGCCGCCTGCCATTGCTGCGCTTTTAGCAACGTATTGGCCGCGTCGTAACGGCCCTTGATGGCAATATCAGAGCCCGGGAGCACTGACTCCACCCGCTGATAATGGGCAACAGCCTGATCTGTTTTGCCCTCTGTGGCAGCCTGCTCGCCCTGATAGTAGATACTGCTTGCCAGTTGGCGCTGGAGACTTTGGCTGTCTTCGCCCTGTCTGTCATACAATTCACGGGATTCCAGTAACGCCAAAGACTCGCGCCAGGCGTTTTCAGCCAAACCAAACGACTCACTGGCAACGTATGCGTTTCCGGAAACCAGCCAGGCACTGTACCGTTCCTGAACATTGGCCGCCGGATGGGCAATGGCGGCCTCAGCAAAGCGCAATGCGTCGGCCTGACGATTCTGCGCCTGCATCCGGTTGGCAACATCGGCGTGCAGTCCCGGTAGGCGTCGATCCTGAGGAAAGTTCGCGGCAAAACGGTCTGCTTCCTGCGCCAGATCGTCCAAGGTGGCAGCCAGTGCATAGCGGCTGTCAACGGCTCCGCGCTGAAGCACTACCGCAGCCCAGGCTGCATCGGAGGCACCGGAATAGTCACCCTTTTCATAAGCAGCATGCCGGAACGCGGTAAGTGCATCCTGATACTCTCCCGCCTGCAGGAACGCATCCCCGGAAAGCCTGAGGACTTCCCCTGGGTCGGTAATCCGTGACGCCAGCTGGCGGTAGTAGTCTGCGGCCAGCTGAAACTGTTGCTGCCTGAGGTGAGCCGGTGCTTCTTCCGCCTGGTCGTAATGGTAGTCTGCCAACAGGCGGCTGAAATCCTGCCAACGCTGACGGTCAGCCCCGGTAATCATCCGGTAGCGCTCGTCGTCCGCAAACGCGTTTACGTAGTGCGCCCGCGCTTCCCGCGCCTGATCTGACCGCCCGGCCATCAGCCAGACGTCCACGTTCTGGGCAAGGAATGCGGGGACTGCGGGGTGGTTCGGATGCTTTTCAACAAAGCGGCGGTTGACCGCCACACTCTCCTGGTATCTGGCCTTGCCGGCATAGTAGTCAGCGAGGCGATCATAAAGCAGATAGTCGTAGCCCTTGCCGCCAGCCCTGTTCAACCATTGAGCCAGTGACTCAGCCCCTCTGGCATCTGCGGCCATCAGCGCAACAATCCGGAAGGTGTCGTTGACCAACCCGGCCTCATTGGCAGGGATCTGGCGAAAGCTGTCGGTCTCATCACTGAAGCGATCCAGTACAGCGAGAAACGTTTCCCCGGCTCTTTCCCATGCGGAAGGGCCCTGTTTGTACTGGCTCCAGCCCTGCATGTATTGCGCCTTGGTTTTGAGACTTTCCGCCCCATCCCCTGAGATTACGCGGCTGTACTCAGACTCAGCCACGGCATAGTCGCCGGCCGAGAATGCCGATTCAGCAATGCGGAACCTTGCTTCCGGGACGAGGGACGAAGAGGGGTACAGGCCCACAAGCTGGCGCAGACGATCGATAGACTCTTCCCCCTGCCCGGTGTAGGCATGGGCTTTGGCCATCTGGTACAGCAACTCATCAAGCCGGCCCTGATAGGCCCCCCGGTCAAGAATGGACTCGTAGCTGTCCAGGGCCTGACGATATACCTGCTGTTCTCGCTCACTGCTGAAACTGACGTCCTGCTCAGTGACCTTCTGGATATTCGATAAACGGTTCAGTGCATCAATCCGTACTTCAGGCTCATCAGAGTTATCGAACAGCCGCTGGTAGCGCCGTGCCACTTCAGCGGGAGATATGGCGGGCATGGGGCGGGATTTAAACTCGAGAAACACCGGCCGCATATCGCCGATGGTTTCGCCATCGCGCCCCAGTTCTACCCGAAAAGACTCCTGGGCCATGGTGCTCTCGCCAGCCAGCAACAGGGTCAGACAAAGGTACGGCAGGCGTCTCACTGGTCACCCCGTTCAATGTTCTGCAGCGCGAGATATTCATAAAGATGAGCTATCTGCTGCTCGGAACGCTCAAGGGCAAAGGTCATGCGCTCGTCCTGATCTTCCACAAAGGCCAACGCCATCTCGTCGAGGGTCTTTTCCGCTTCCACCTGGAGTCGGGCGGCCCGGCTACGAACCCTTCGTACCCGCTCAAGGGCCTCATCCGTGCGGGAGAGCAGTTCGTTCAGGTGCCGGTCTCTCGCTGCCAGCCTCTGCTCCAGCTTCCCGAGAGACGCCTTCAGGTCCGCCAATGTATGCGCGGCGCCCCTTAACGCCTCCTGCCCGGGAACAGAGACGGCACGCTCCTTCAGCGCCGCAACGCGCGCGGTCAGTGCCTCGATTTCATCGTTAAAGCCAGCGATATGAGCGGGCGAAGCATTAGCAGACCCCAGACGTTCCCTGATCGCACGACGGAAGACGTCAAGGCCAACTTCACGCTGAGCAAACTGATAGTCAATCTCCTCCAGTTCCGCTACGCGCCTGACGGCTTCCTGCGCTCCGGGCTTTTCCATGAACCGCAGCAGGTAAGCGGTTCTTGGCTGGGTCAGTGTCCGGCTGTCTGCGAGGAACCACTCGGCGTTGGAATCCCTGGCATCCCTGACCAGGGCCTGGTAGGCGCCTTTATTGCGGATCTGGTCTGCCAGTTTTCGCAGGGTAACCCGCTCGCTCTCGAATGAGGCGTTGGCCGCCAGGTAGGCTTCCCCCGCCTGACCGAGATAGCCGGAAAGATCATACCCCCGCCCGGTCCCAAGCCAGGCGTTTGCCACGCCCGGGTAAGCCAGCGGGTATTTCCTGGCGCGATGCCAGGATTGCATTGCCGCCCTGTGGTTGCCGTTAGCGGATAACGCCAGACCATGAAGATACAGGCCCTGCGGTGTGCTGTAGCTTTCGAGAGGCACCTTTTCCAGAAAACGGATGGCCTTATCATAGTCCTCGTGCTTATGGGCCAGGTGCCCTGCCCGGACCAGAAGCCGGCTTTTCAGCTCCTCGCGGCGCCGGCTGTCGGAGTCTTCTTCAGTCATGGCCAACGCCACGCGCAATGCCACTAGTGCACGGGACGGATTCAGGTCCCGTTTGCCATACTCGGCAGCGATATTCATGTAACCCAGGGCTGACCAGTAACCTGGCTCCATGGAAGCGAGCAGTTGCCCGGCCCCGTCTGTTTCACCCGCCTCACGACGTATCTCTGCCAGCCGATACAGGGCCTGCTGGCGTACGTCACCATGGGAAAGCTCTGCCGCGGTTTCAAGATAGTTCCCCGCGATCTCCGGTTCACCCCTGCCTGTTGCCAGATCTGCCAGCAGCAGAGCGGCCTGGCCGCGATAGTATTGCCCTGCGACAAGTTGCTCAAGCAGCCCACGGGCCCTATCGCCACTACCGGTTGCGATCATCGCTCTGGCGCGGACAAGCTGGCCCTCTTCGGTGGGCAAATTATGGGTGTAGCGCAATGCCGCGGCCGGGTCTCCGGAGTCCAGGGCGAATTTTGCGAGTCCACCGATCAGTTCTTCCCCGGCATTACTCGCAGCATGGCCGTGCGTCGGCATACAGGCCAGCGCGACGAGAATAAAAGCATTGCATGTAACGAGCCGAAGTCTCCGCACCATAATTCCGCCCTACTTCCATTCCTGAAACGAAACAACCGGTTCGAAGTCGGGCGCCCGGGCATCCAGTGTCATCTGGATACGGGATTCGCCGGGACGTTTGCGGAAATCGTGAGTGACTTCTCTGCGAACAAATCGCTCGTTTGCCGATCGGGCGGTGAGTACGGCTCTCAGCTGGTGGGCCCCATGGGGAAGGTTACCGAGGTAAAGTCGCTGAACGCCGCCGCGCTTCAGTGACGTGCGTTCCCGCTCGGTATAAAGATGGGAAGCCACTGGCATGTCATCGAGATACAGCTCCACTGTATCGAGCTCAAGCCCTTCCCGATCCTTGAGTGTCAGGAAAACTGCCACCTGTGTATCGGCGGGATAAAGCACGTCTTCTTCGAGCTCGTAAAGGGTCTGGCTGAGGTCCGCTACGTCGGCTTTCAGGCGATCTATCTCGGTGTCCAGCGTATCGGCGAGTAACCCTGGCGCTAAAAGGGCCAGGGTTAGGAACAATACCGCAGCCACGGCCACCGTGAGTCCGAATCTACGTCGAACCGGCTCTGTTACCTGCGCTATAACCTGCGTCCCGGCGATCATACGCGTTCTGCCTCCAGCAATGTTCCGTAACAAACTGGCAGAAAGAGTAACACTTGGTAACAGGCAAGAACGGTATCCAGATCACCAATTGGAAAGTCGAAAGCGTCGGTTTTTTTGACAAGGGCAAAACAGAGAGGAGTGTCACGTTACGTCGGATCGCCGAGAAAAACGCTAACCTATTGATTGTTAGGGTCTAAATTTACATGGCCCCGGACTTGCAGGGAGAGAAGTGCGGGGAAGCTATTTTAGCCACCCCGTTTGATATGCCGAGCTTAGCCGATGCTCTCAACCGCATCGGCTTTTTTTATTTGCTCAACTGCCTCATGGCCGATTCCAGGCCTTCAATCGTGAGTGGGTACATGTGGTCATTCACCAGCTGCCGGGTCATACCCAGTGAACCACCCTGCCCCCAGTAACTCTCCGGAAGCGGATTAATCCACACCACCTTGCGGAAATGATCAGTAATGCGCTGGAACCATGTCGCCCCGGCTTCTTCGTTCCAGTGTTCTATGGAACCGCCAGGGTGTGAAATCTCATAGGGGGCCAT
The DNA here is from genome assembly GCF_008795955.1 of Marinobacter denitrificans. Taxonomy (GTDB): domain Bacteria; phylum Pseudomonadota; class Gammaproteobacteria; order Pseudomonadales; family Oleiphilaceae; genus Marinobacter; species Marinobacter denitrificans. The sequence goes on along the minus strand of NZ_VMHN01000002.1, from coordinate 474,224 downwards.
GGTGGCATCACCCACAAAGATCACCTTGTAGTCCGGGGTGTACTTGTGAAGGATGTCCCAGGTGCTGGTGGTTTCGTTCATCCGGCGAATGTTGTTCTTCCACACACTCTCATAGACGAAGTTGTGGAAGTAGAAGTATTCCATGTGCTTGAACTCCATCCGGGCGGCGGAGAAAAGCTCTTCGCACACCCGCACGTGAGGGTCCATGGAACCACCGACATCGAAGAAAATCAGCACCTTCACCGCATTGTGCCGTTCCGGAACCATTTTCAGGTCCAGGTAACCAGCGTTTCGGGCTGTGGAGCGAATGGTGTCATCCATGTCCAGCTGGTCGGCAGCACCCTGGCGAGCAAATTTCCGCAACCGGCGCATGGCCACTTTGATATTGCGGATGCCCAGGGTAATGCTGTCGTCCAGATCCTTGAACTCACGCTTCTCCCAAACCTTCACAGCCCGGCCATGACGGCCCTTGTTCTGGCCAATACGGAAGCCTTCGGGGTTGTAACCATTGGCACCAAAAGGAGAAGTACCACCGGTACCAATCCACTTGTTGCCACCCTGGTGACGTTCCTTCTGTTCTTCCATACGCTTCTTGAAGGTTTCAATCAGCTCTTCCAGGCCCCCCAGGGAATCGATCTTTGCCTTATCTTCCTCAGACAACTGCTTTTCGAATTCCGCCCGTAACCAGTCGTCCGGAATCAGTGCTTCCATCAGGTCATCGAGGTTTTCAATACCCTCGAAATAGGCCTGAAAGGCACGGTCGAACTTGTCGAAATGGCGCTCATCCTTGACCAGGCACACCCGCGCCAGATAGTAGAATTCCTCCATGTTGGCAAAGGCCAGCCGGTTCTGCAGGGCTTCCAGCAGATCGAGGAATTCACGCAGGCTGGCGGGTACCTTTGCGCGCCGGACTTCGAGAAAAAAATCAATCAACATACAGTGCTGCTCTTGCCGGATTTCAGCCGCGACGACGGGCCATGAAGGCCAGTTTCTGCAACAGGTGGACATCCTGCTCGTTCTTCACCAGGGCGCCATACAATGGCGGCAAGGCGGAACTGGTATCCTTTTCCTGCAACATTTTGGCAGACAATTCGTCCGCCATCAGCAATTTCAGCCAGTCGATCAGTTCAGAGGTAGAAGGTTTCTTCTTAAGGCCCGGCACCTTGCGTACATCGAAGAATACTTCCAGTGCATCCCGCACCACCTGCTGCTGCAGGCCCGGGAAGTGCACGTCCACAATGCTCTTCATGGTGTCGTGGTCCGGGAAGCTGATGTAATGGAAGAAGCAGCGGCGCAGAAAGGCGTCCGGCAGCTCTTTCTCGTTGTTACTGGTAATAACAATGATGGGGCGGTGTTTCGCGCGCACGAGCTTTTGTGTCTCGTAGACAAAGAACTCCATGCGGTCCAGTTCCAGCAGCAGGTCATTCGGGAACTCGATATCCGCCTTGTCGATCTCGTCAATCAGCAGGACAACCTGTTCCTCAGACTCGAAAGCTTCCCAGAGCTTGCCCTTGACGATGTAGTTGCTGATGTCCTTGACCTTCTCGTCACCGAGTTGGGAATCCCGCAGGCGCGAGACTGCATCGTATTCGTAGAGACCCTGCTGGGCCTTGGTGGTGGACTTGATGTGCCAGGGAATCAGGCGCATGCCCAGCGCCGCGGCCATTTCCTCGGCCAGCAGGGTTTTACCGGTGCCGGGCTCACCCTTGATCAGTAACGGCCGCTGCAGCGTGATAGCCGCATTCACCGCCATTTGCAGGTCGTCAGTGGCTACGTATTTCTCGGTACCGGTAAACTTCATGCTGTCAATATCCTGTTCAATTAACGATTAAACGACTGTTTGAAATAAGCACTCAAGTATAAAGAACCGAAGCCCGTCTGATAAGGGTCGGTTACTTTTTCCCGTTGTCAGGCTCCTCGTCGTCGTCAAGGAGCCCCTTTTCATCCGTATCCGGCAGATCGTCAAATTCAGATAGATCGAAATCCTCCAACCCGAACTCGTCGTCCTCTTCGTCCTCAGGAAGCTCATCTTCGCTTTTTTGCTCTGGCTCCGGCTCCGGCTCCGGCTCCGGCTCTGGCTCCGGCTCTGGTTCCTCAACTTCGGCATCAGCGACAGGAATCCCGTCTTCTGGCACTTCCTCTACTGGTTCCGGTTCTGGCTCTGATTCAGGCTCAGGTTCGGGCTCAGCCACAGCGACGGGAATCTCCTCCTCGACTTCCGGATGCTCTTCACCTCTCGCTTCTTCACCTTCCTCCTCTTCACCCTGCTCTTCCGCTGCTATCACAGGCGGCTCTTCCGTGGCCTCAGATTTTTTTCGGCGCATCACCAGGAACGCCACCCCGGCAATGACCAGTATGCCCAGCCCGCCAGCGGCCGCTATTATCCAGAGCGGCAGCCCTGCGGAATCTTCGGGCTCGACAACAGGCTGACTTTCAGCTTCTTCGACCTGGCTGATATCAATCGGGCTCTCCCCGACGGCGGGCTCTTCCGCCACCTCGGGTTCCGGCTCGGGCTCGGGCTCTGGAGCAGGCTCAGGTTCCGGTTGCGGCGCTGGTCCGGGGGCTGCTTCAGGCGACGTATCGGCAGGCTGGGTCGTACCCGGTGCTTCCTCACCCTCAGGCAAGACAAAACGGGTCACAGCGCTGAACCTTCGTGAGAACGTCTGGCCATCGGCCACGATATCTATCTCGTACTCACCTTCATCCGGCAGCCGCGCGATATCGTCGGTGTAAACGCCATCCTCGGGGGGCTCATCTCCTGAAAGCGTCTTGGTGCCACTGCGGTCATCGTCCGACGTCAGCGTCAGCCGAACGTCAATCACACCGAGGAAATCCGGATTATCGATTTTCTTGTCGTCTTCGAAGAAGGCGATACGAACGGCTATCGGCTCACTGGCAGTGAACGTAGGCGGTACCGGGCTCACCACCATTCGCAAATCACTGACAACCGTCACCCGGCTGCCTTCGCCCAGCTCCCCGTTAATCCGCCACTTTCCCGCTGCCGGGGCGGTAACGGTAATGAGGTCGTATTCGGTTTCCCTTACCCACCGCGTATTGTCGGCTACTGAATCAGCTGTCGCTTCTTCCCCACCCGGGCTGACCAGTCCGAGTTCGCGGGTCGCGGCTGGTTCCTCGTCCGCGCGAAAAATCAGTGCAGTAAATTCCTCAACGCCTTCGTCCACCGTAAAACCGTTCCCTTCGATGGGAATCTGCTGTTGTGGAACCGCCGTGTTCAGCGCTTTCAGGAATGCCCGGGTCAACGCTTCCGCTGAGCGCGCGAGGGAATAGCTGCCTCCGGTTTCTGCCGCAAGAGTTTCAAGCAATTCCAGATCCGCTTCGTCTGACAGCGCAACGGTATGGATGGTGGCGCCACGCCCCTGCAGGTCATCCAGCAGCGAGCCAAGAATACGTTCCCGCTCCTTTTCATTGGCGTCAGCATCGTCGGCAATATCCACCTTGCCGTCGGTGAGAAGGATAAAATCAGTATTGTCGAGTTCACCACTGCCGGCCAGGTAACGATCGCTGGCCACGCGCAGGGCCTCACCGAGATTGGTTCTCAGGGCAACGGAATTGATCTGCCCGGACCGCTCGACGGCTTGCGCCCGCCAACCATCGTTGACCTCGCCATGGGGGACCAGCATGTTGACGTATTGCCCAAAGGTCCACACCCCGGCGCTGGCCCCTTCTGGCAACATCCGGGCCAGCAGCCGCACGGCGGGCTGGCGCAGATTGTCGGGGTCGTTGGCTTTCATCGAACCGGAAATATCCACGATAATGCGGATATCGGCGTTGGCAGGCAGCTCGAGAACAGGCGCCTGTTGAGAGGATGCCTGCTGGGCGGATACCGCGAAAGGCAGACTGACTAAGACGACAAACAGACAGTTGAGTAGTCTTCGCATGGCTTAGCGTTTCACCAGCCGGTATCTGACCAGATCAAGGATCCACACCAGCAACATGGCCACAGAGGCCATGCCAAAGTTCAGGATGGCACGACCAGCCTCACTGGCATCGCCCAGAATGGTTTCGTAGCCACCATACAACCAGGCCGGTATCCACCAGTTGGCTACCTCCGCGGACTCCACTGGCGTCAGGAAGACAACGACCAAAGCAGCCTGCAGTAGCGTGCGGATTGCATAAAGGGGGATGATACGGAACAGCCGCGCCATCATGTAAAAGAAAACCACAAAAGCAACGGCGTAAAGGGCCCAGAAAATTCCGTAAGCGAGGTTCGTTTCAGCGTCTATCATTAAAGCATCCAGTGAATAATGTGTTCTTCCCAGTCTTGCTCTGCTACGTCGGCTTCCGACATCACCCGGTGACGCACCGACACTCCGGCCTCATGCACCGACTGTGGATCGCCGGAGCGCAGCGGGTGCCAGTCCGCCAGCGGCCGACCCTCCGCAAGTGTACGATACGCGCAGGTAAATGGCAGCCAGTGGTAATCGCCGAGTGAGTCCGGGGTCAATACGGTGCAAGCCGGCACTTTCTGCAAGCGCTCGGAATAGACCGTGCACTGGCAGGTGTTCTGGTCCATGTAACGGCAGGCCAGATCGGTATAGTAAACGTCACCGGTGTCTTCATCTTCCAGCTTGGCCAGACAGCATTTGCCGCAACCATCGCAAAGCGATTCCCATTCTGACGAAGTCATCTCGTCCAGACGCTTGCGCTGCCAGAACGGAATCTCTGCAATCATTCCCGGGTCTGCTCCGGCTTGCGGCGGAAGTCCACTACATAACCGCTGTTCTCTTCCGGCATCTGCAGGAAGAAATCCTTGTCGGCAATGGCATCGAGCACCTGCTTTCCAGAGGTGCGCGCCAGTTTCCTCTCAGGCGTTATGATCAGATCCATGGCGTGTACCGGAGTGCCAAAAATTTCCCTCAGGCTGTCCGGCAACTCATGCCAGGCCTGCCCCCGGCGAACATAAAGGTAGGTGTCCACTTTTTTGCTGCTGCGAAACACCGATATAAAGGTTTTTCCGGTCATGATGTCAGTAATTCCTCGATTTGTTCCCGCACCGGCGCAAGGATCTCTTTGCGCCAGCCTTCATCAAACAGCCCGACAGACAGATCCTTCTGATTTACTACGGCCTCAAGGCGCTTGCGTGGTGCCAGCAACTCTACCGGAACATCCCGTGCCTCAGCCGCCTGGATCATATGGCGCTTGACCTGTTTGTAGAACATTTGCTGCTCCCGGCTCAGTGGCGGGGCGATGGTTTCGATGCCGGAGTTATCAGCGGAGGCAGCATCAGTAACCAATTCAATGATTTTATCACCATAACGACGGACAACCGCAGACGGAACACCCTGTACCGACGATAGTTCCCGCACCGACGTCGGCAGCTTCTGGGCAATGGCGATCAATAATGGATCAGCAACAACGCGGCCCCTGGGGCGGTCGCGGTGCCGTGATTCGCCTTCGCGCCAGCGTACCAGATTCCGCAATACTCCCTGTTGCTGGCGACTCAGGGCCCATCCGCCCCGCAATTTGAGATAATGATTGTCGGGGTCATCCTGGGCCGCAAGCTCTCTGGAGAATCTTGTTGATTCCTCCACCAGTGCATTCTCAAGGCCCCGCTCCCGCAACTTTGACATCACCCAGTGGTACGTGGGCACCAGGAAGCGAACGTCGTCCAGCGCATAACGCTCCTGAGCTTCGGAAAGCGGGCGCGAAACCCAGTCCGAACGGGTGGCCGACTTGTCCAGGGTTTCCCCGAACAGGGTTTCAACCAGCCGCGCGTAACCTACGGAGAACCCTGCTCCGGCCAGTGCAGCGCCAATCTGCAGATCAATGAGGCCTTCCGGCTCCAACTGCAGCCAGTGGCGGAAGAGCTCAAGGTCTTCGCTCATTGCATAGAGCAGCTTGGGCACCTGTGGATTGGTCAGAATCTGGCGGAAACCTTGCGATGCCTCTGCAACGGCAGGGTCTACCAGGCAGAAGTTCTCTCCCATCCCCAACTGGACCAGGCCAGGGATAGGGTAAAAGGTATTCACACGCTCGAATTCGGTATCCAGCGCCAGCGGCTCGCCCTCGCCATCGGCAATCCAGCGGTCCAGGTCCTTCGGCTCCCGGATCCAGGTAACAGTCTCGGGAACCGCGGGAACAGGTGCGGCCGGGTGGGTTGTGTCCATAGTAAAAACCAGGTCAGGGTTAGTCAGTCAGGGGTTTGCGGCCACGGAAGGCGTGAGTCAGGGTAAACCCATCCACATACCCCAGCTCTCCCCCAACGGGAATACCGTGGGCAAGTCGGGTAATGAGAATGTTGCTGCCATCCAGCCTGTCTGCAATGTAGTGGGCCGTGGCTTCACCCTCCACCGTCGGGTTCGTGGCCAGGATCAGTTCGGCCACGCCTTCGTCATGAATACGCCTTAGAAGGCGCTCAATGCCGATTTCCTCTGGGCCAACGCCATCTATGGGAGACAGGTGGCCCATCAGCACGAAGTAACTGCCGCGGTAGTCGCCAGCCTGCTCGATGGCAAGAAGGTCCGAAGGGCTTTCCACCACGCAGAGGGTACCGTTACGGCGCTCGGGGTTCTCGCAAATATTGCAGGTGGGGGTATCGGCAAAGTTCTGGCAACTTTCGCAACGGCGAACGCCCGTCATCGCGCGCTCCAACGCGTCAGAAAGCCGCGAGCCGCCCGATCGTCCACGTTCCAGCAAGTGAAACGCCATTCGCTGGGCTGTTTTCTGACCGACACCAGGCAGACACCGGAGCGACTCTACCAGCTCGTCTACCAACGGACTAAAAGCCATCAGCTATCCTCATCAGAACGGCATTTTGAAGCCCGGAGGCATGCCCATACCGGACATCATGCCGGACATTTTGTCTTTCTGGTTTTCTTCCACACGGCGAACGGCGTCGTTAATGGCCGCTGCCAGAAGATCTTCCAGGATCTCCTTGTCTTCGCTCAGCAGTGAAGGATCGATGTCCACCTTGCGCACATCGTGACGACCGTTCATGGTCACCTTCACCAGACCCGCCCCGGACTCGCCGGTAATCTCGGCTTTGGCAGCCTCTTCCTGGGCCTTCTTCATTTCTTCCTGCATCTGCTGGGCTTTTTTCATCAGGTCGCCCATATTATTCATCATGCTCACCTTCTCCGGAAATGTATCAAGTACGCCTCACACAGGGCGGATACTTTGTTCGACTACCCTTGCCTCGAATCGTTCAACGATCGACTGCACCGCCGGATCGTTGCGAATAGCCTCTTCCGCCGCCTTCTGGCGAGCACGGCGCTGGCGCTCTTCCCACGCCGCCGGAGTTCTGCCCCCGGCATCGCCCTGCTCTACACGCAGGGTTATGGTGTCGCCAAACCGTTTCCTCAATGCCTCGCCAATTTTTTCTTCGTGGCGAGCATTCAGCAAACGGGCATGGCCTTCGTCGATAGTCAGTACGATCTCATCACCATGGCGGCTCATGGCAGCATTACTGGCCAGGTTACCCGGCATGCCGACAATTCCCAGGCTGCGGAAATGCTGTTCCCAGACAAATTCGCCGGATTCAGGCAGGGATTCAACCGGTAGCTCCGCTGGAACTGGAGCTTGCTCTGGCTCAAGTGCAGGCTCCACTACCGGCTCGGGAGTATAGTCGTCTACGCTCTCGGCTTCAGCTGCGGCGGACTCGGCAGTAGCATCAAGGCTTGCTAACCAGGCCTCATCGGCTTCAACTGGAGGGGGGCCGTCAGCCGGATCCTCTGCGACGCCTGCGGGCGCAACTTCCTCGAGCACAGGTGGCTCAGGCGCGGCTTGTTCGAGCACAGGTGGCTCAGGCGCGGCTTGTTCGGCCACTGGCTCTGGTTGCTCGGGTTGAGGCTTTGAAAACTCGGGCTGAGGCTTTGTTAACTCGGGCTGAGGCTCTGACAACTCCGGCTGAGGCCCCGGTGCTTCCGGGCCAGGTTCGGGTTCTTCCCGTGGCTCCTGTCCAGAAGACGAATCACCTGATGCAATCGCCGGCGGCTCCCTACGATCAGCACCTGGCCGGAAGGCCAGCATACGCAGCAGAGTCATCTCAAATCCCATGCGGGCGTCAGGTGTTACCGCCAGGTCTTTGCGGCCCATCAGGGCAGCCTGGTAAAAGAGCTGCGCATCTTCCGCGCTCAGCCTGCGTGCCAGAGACTCAACCTGGGCCGCATCGCCAAGGGCATTATCGACGCTGCCCGGCACCACCTGTTCCATAGTCACCCGGTGGAACAGGGAGAGCAGGTCTGCAAGTATCACGCTGTAATCCGGGGCGAAGTCGGAAATGCGACCGATTTCCGAGAGCAGCGCCGGCCCGTCGTTCTCCACGAGCGCGTTGACCAGCTTCTCGATATCCCTCTGATCAATGGTGCCCAGCATGTTGCTGACATCACTGCCTGAGAGCTTCTGGTTTCCAAAGGCGATGGCCTGGTCAGTGAGGCTCAGCGCATCCCGCATACTGCCATCTGCAGCCCGAGCGAGCAGCCACAGAGCCGGCTCTTCAAAAGGAATGCCTTCCTGTGTCAGTACATGGCGTAGGTGCCCGGCGATATGCTCCGGCGTCATTCGCTTGAGGTTGAACTGCAGGCAGCGGGACAGAACGGTGACGGGGAGCTTCTGCGGATCTGTCGTCGCCAGCAGGAATTTGACGTGCTCTGGCGGCTCTTCCAGTGTCTTCAGAAAGGCGTTGAAAGACTGGTTGGTCAGCATGTGTACCTCGTCAATGAGGTACACCTTGAAGCGGCCGCGGGAGGGCGAGTACTGAACGTTATCTGTCAGCTCCCGCATGTCGTCCACACCAGTGCGGGAGGCGGCATCGATTTCAATCAGATCGACAAAACGGCCTTCCTGGATCTCCTGGCAACTGGAACAGGTACCGCAAGGGGTAGCAGTAACGCCCGTTTCGCAATTCAGACAGCGTGCGAGCAAGCGGCCGATGGTGGTCTTACCCACCCCGCGGGTGCCGGTAAACAGGTAGGCATGGTGCAGCCGCTGGTTGTCCAGGGCGTGAATCAGCGCCTGGAGCACATGCTCCTGGCCGACCATATCTTCGAATGTACGGGGGCGCCACTTACGGGCAAGTACCTGGTAGCTCATGTTCTGCCAACTGCCGTTAAAAATGGGTTTAACCATAGCACGGTCACCGTGCCAGAAGAAGTCGCCAAGTCCCCCCGGGTGCGGCACGGTGAGCTACACTGGCTGTGCCGCAGTGGCTGAAGCTCGACATTTCGTCTTGCAGTTTCTACCTTTGCGGGGAAGTTATCGACCAACAGGGAATTTGTAGTCTATGGCCTCTAAAAACTTACGGATCGTCGTGACCCCCATTCGCGTGACAGCGATGTTGTGCGGGATTTTTCTGGCACTCTTTGTGGCTCACAGCATTGGCCTCTTCATGACCTATGGGCTTGGACACGACTATGTGAAAGGCCTGGTGCCTTTGTTCAACATCGGCCTGGAAGGGAATGTGCCAACGTTTTTCGCCAGTTTACTGCTGTTTTTTAACGGCCTCCTCTTCCTTTTCCTGTGGCAAGTCAGTGGCACCGGGGAAACTGGAAGAAAAACCTGGCTATTGTTATCAGTCGTGTTTGTGTTTCTATCTTTGGATGAGTTCGCCTCCATTCACGAACTGTTAATCCGGCCTGTGCGGGAAGTGGCGGGCACGGGAGGGCTACTATATTTTGCCTGGGTAATACCCTACGCCTTATTGGTGGTTGTTCTGGGCATCATTGTGGCCCCCACCCTTTGGAGACTAGGTTCTCGTTATCGGATTTTATTCGGGACTTCCGCTGCAATCTTCCTTGGCGGGGCCATTGGGGTCGAGATGCTTGGCGGTAACTATTTTGAGTCACAAGACGGAGAGGCTGATCTAAACTATCGCCTGTTTCAAACTGCAGAAGAGTCGCTGGAGTTTTTTGGTTTGATATTTTTGGTCTATACCTTGCTCGATTTAGTCCGGGCACGGGCGCCTCGAACCCAGATCAATATCGAAGTAAGCACCGCGAGATGAACACCTTCGCCCCAATGCTTTCCAGCAGCATGGATGCTAGGTAAATCTTCAGGTGTGAAACTCGGGAAGGGATTTGGGGGTGACTCCATCAGCGACACTCCGGCACACAAGTCCACCGCTTCGGCTGCTCCCTTCCGGGCCTGACCGGGTTCACGGTTTATCGTTGCGGAGGCACCAATGGAGCCACCATAACGGGCTTAGGGGCGAAAACCCCGAAAGCGGCGCGCATATTAGCAAAAGGGTTCGGGCACTACAATGGTAAACACACTACAATGCCAATGGCACCTCATCGCAACGGAACCAGCAGGCAATGCTGTACCGTGTGCGGTTGGCAGGCAACACCTCGTGAGGTACCTCCTCGCTCATGAATAGCGCCATCCGCCCCTGCTCCGGCACGACAATGCCGCAGATTTCATTCTCGCTCTCACGATTGTAAACCTGCAGAGCCCCGCCATCGGCTTCCTCCCAGTCTTCATTCAGGTACAGCACCAGGCTTACAACCCGCGAGGCCCTGCCCTTAAAGCTGTCCACATGGCGACGATAAAAGTCTCCCTGATGATAGGTGGCGTAGTGAGCCTCAAAACGCCTGAGTCCCAAAAACAGACGCTGATTCAGGCCGAGCCGAACGGCGTCAAAAAACTCAAACAGTTCCGCCTGCACCGGGGTCATGCCCTGGAGCCAGGCAATCTTGTCCCGGCGTACGGACCGGTCCCGGAGCAGGTCAGCGCCGCGCCCCACACCGGCCCCCCTGAGCGCCTCGGTACGGTCCAGTATCTGAACCTCATTACGCAAACCACTCAACAGACCCGCCCCCAGGCGGCAAGCCACATCCTGGCTCATCCAGCCATTCTCCGTCAGGCCATCGGCAAGCTCATCAAGCCACTGGTCGCTGACGACGGGGGGCGGATCACTTTGAGGAAGTACGGGTGCAACAAACTGGTCATTCATTAAACAGACTCCGGCGGGGATTCGCGATTTTAGGCAGGATTCTCGCCGTAAAGACAGTTTTAATTTACCCTGACCGTAAGCAAATGCCGTAACACCCATAAGCGATCGTGCAGCCACGATATACGCGAGCAATGAGGCACCAAGTGACACTGAAACCCGGGCATTGGTCATTCACCCGCTGGGCAACCGTCGGGCAGCTGGAAGCCATAGAAGTACACCATCCCCAGTTCCGCGCCCGCCTGTTTTTGCAAGGCGCCCACCTAACCCATTTCGCGCCCCGTGATGAACCCGAGTGGCTGTGGCTCAGCGACACCGCCCGCTTTGAACCGGAGCGAGCCATTCGTGGTGGTATTCCGGTATGCTGGCCGTGGTTTGGTGTCCCTGACAAAAATCCGCCGGAAGTGCGACGACGAATACACACTAACGCTTCCCATGGCTTTGCCCGCACCGCCGTATGGAAACTGGAGGATGTGCGCGAAACCGCCCAGGAAGTCGAAATCAGTCTCTCTCTTGATGCGAACGCCGACTTCGCCGATGCATGGCAGGGCCGTGCCCTATTGTTGATGACATTCAACTTCTCAGCCGATGGGTGCCAGCTTGTACTGAGCACGACCAATCCCGGAACAGAGCCGCTCGCTTTCAGCCAGGCGCTCCATACCTACCTGCCTACATCAGATATCCGCCAGACCCGGGTCGAGGGGCTGGAGAACTGTGGCTACGTTGATTCCCTTAAGGACTGGAGTTACCACACACAACAGGGCGCCGTGCAGTTTGATGGTGAAACCGACCGCATTTATGAAAGTGGCAATCCATTGATCGTCGCCACCCCGGCGGGATTTCGCAAACTGACCGCCATCGGCAGCGACTCCACCGTGGTGTGGAATCCCGGGCATGAAAAGGCGGCGCAGTTATCAGACTTCCCGGGTGAGGCCTGGCAGTCCATGCTGTGCGTCGAAACCGCCAATGCTCTCAGTGATTACCGCGTGCTTAATGAAGGCCAAAGCCACACTCTTGGCGTTATGATTGGAAGGGTTTAAAAAAACAGGGAGCCCAAATGGGTCTAGCATCGTTTCTGAAATCAAGGCTGATACCGGCGGACCTGGAAAGCCACATCAATCGTATCCGCAAGCCCATTGGCTCGCTCGGGTATGATCCCTGGGGCTACAACAACGAGGTAATGAAGTACGGCTTCTCACTCACCCGCCAGATCTATGAAAAATATTTCCGGGTGGAAGCGACGGGTGTTGAGAAAATACCAGCCGAGGGCCCTGTACTGATTGTTCCGAACCATAGCGGCCAGTTGCCGGTTGATGGTTTACTGATTGCCTACGCCCTGGCTTCCCGCGAAGAGAAACCACGTATCCCCCGGGCGATGATTGAGCGCTTCTTCCCCACTGTGCCCTACCTTGGCAACCTGCTGAACGAGTTTGGTGCGGTACTGGGCGATCCGACCAATTGTGCAAAAATGCTGGCCAACGGCGAGGCTGTGATTGTTTTCCCCGAAGGAGTTCGGGGCTCCGGCAAGCTGTACCACGACCGTTATCAACTTAAACGGTTCGGTAACGGCTTCATGCATCTTGCAATGAAGTACAACGCGCCTATTGTTCCGGTTGGCGTGGTGGGGTGTGAAGAAACCATTCCGGCCATCGCCGACATCAAGCCCCTGGCCAGGCTGCTGGGCATACCCTACGCCCCTCTTGCCATGCCCGTGGTGCTGCCTGCGAAAGTACACCTGAATTTTGGTGACCCGATGGTGTTTGATGACCGGGAAATCCCGGAAGAACAGGTCACCGAGCGGGTGGAACAGGTGAAAGCGGCAATCAGTGAATTGATAGACACCGGGCTGAGCGAAAGGAAAAGGCTGTTCTGATGGAAGAACAACGCAGACCTCATATTCTGGTCACCGGTGCTGCCGGTGCCCTGGCACAACAAGTGATCGACCGGCTGCGGGAGACCTGTAACCTGGTAGCGGTGGACTTCCGTGAGCAGGTCTATCTGGGCGATGACATTCCCAGCTATTGCATCGACTTTAACAAGCGCTCGTTCGAGGATCTTTTCCGGCGCTACCAGTTCGATGGCATCATCCACCTGGGCCGTATCATGTCCAGCCAGCTCACCCGCATGCGCCGCTACAACGCCAACGTGCTGGGCACCCAGAAATTGCTGGACCTGAGCCACAAATACAACATCAGACGGATGGTGGTTTTATCCACCTTTCATGTCTACGGTGCGGTAGCCTACAACCCGGCATTGATCGACGAAGAAGCGCCACTTAAAAGTGCGGGCCTGAGCGCAGACCTCATCGATTCCGTAGAACTGGAAAACCTCGCCAACATCTACCTGTGGCGCTATCCGGATTTGAACATTACCATTCTGCGCCCCTGCAACATCGTCGGTCCCGGCGTTCGCAATTCCATAAGCACCCTGCTGGGCATGGAACGGGCCCCGGTTCTGGCGGGCTTTTCACCAATGATGCAGTTTATCCATATCGACGATATGGCCGACGCCATCGTGCTTACCTACAACAAGCCCCAGCGCGGCATTTTCAATGTGGCACCTGAAGACTGGGTGGCCTATCAGCACGCCCTGAAACTCTGCGGCTGCAAACGAATTCCCATACCCTCCATTCCGCCAATACTTCCGAAGATCATATTACGGACCCTCAATCTGCGAAGTTTTCCTTCGTATCTGATGCACTTTTTCAAGTATCCTGTCGTGATTGACGGCAGAGCGTTCGCGAGAGAGTTCGGATTCACCCCCAAGCGACCGCTGAAAGAAATATTCCGGTTCTACCGCGAGAACAAAAAACCGGTGTAACTAATGGCGAACAACGCAGGACGCGAGCCATGCTGAACGATTTCAGCCTGATAAGTCATTCCATCGCAGCCATAGCCTATGGGCTGCTGGGGCTGGTTATTGCCACGCGATACCTTCGGCGGGATATCGACCGCTCACTGGTACTGGCCTCTTTCGTTACCCTGATATGGGCCGCCTCCCTGATCGCCCAGAGCCTGTGGGGCGAGCCCGGGTTTTTCATCCGTTATACGCTGGAACTGCTGCGGGACGCAGCCTGGATCACAGTGCTTTTCGCCCTTTTGCGGGATTCCTTCCGGACCGCCAACCTGGTCGGCCGGCTGCGCCGTATCCTCGCCACGGCCACAGTGGCCCTGGTCGTACTGCTGCTAGGCGCCGGGTTATTGGAATACGCCTTCGGGATGACCATTCTCGACGGTAAAACCAAAGTCGTGGGCCAGATCGCCCTCTCCCTGCTCGGCCTCTCCCTGGTGGAACAGATCTGGCGTAACTCGCTGTCATTCGGCCGCTCCAGCATGAAGTATGTGTGCATCGCCGTCGCCACCCTGTTCGCCTTCGACTTTTTCATGTATGCCGACGCCCTGCTGTTTGGCCAGGTGGCTGACTCCTTCTGGAATGCCAGGGGCCTGGTCAATGCTGCGCTGGTACCGCTGTTTGCCGTCAACGTTATCAATACCCGGAAACAGCCGGTGGATTTCCAGCTCTCCCGCTCAGCGGTCTTCCATGCCGGCACCCTGCTCCTGGCCGGGGCCTACCTTCTGTTTCTGGCGTTGGGGGGCTACTACGTAAAAACCCTCGGCGGCGACTGGGGAGAGGCGCTTCAGGTCCTGTTTCTTACGATCGCCCTCGTATTTCTGGCCACTTTGCTGACATCGCGACGGATCAGATCCCGGTTGATGGTATTCATCAGCCAGAACTTCTTCGACTACAAATACGATTACCGGGAAGAGTGGCTGAAGATGACCCGTGAGATGGCGGATCTCAGCGATAACCCCCCACTGCCGGAGCGGGTGATCCGCATCCTCACCAGCCTGGTGGAAAGCAATGCCGGCGCTCTGTGGATCCGGGAAGACCAGGGCGATTATCTTCTCAAAACCGCTGTAAACCTGGTAACGCCGAAATACACAACCATCGACGCCAATTCTGAATTGGTTCGGTTTTTTGGTGAACGTGAGTGGATCATCGATCTGCATGAATACCACAGCGACCCGGTTGCCTATAACCTGCTGGAAATTCCCGACTCAATCTCGAAGATTCCAGACGGATGGCTTGTCATTCCTCTGTATCTCAGCAACGACCTTTACGGTATCGCAATGATCGGCAACCCCTACGCCCGGGTGGAGCTGAACTGGGAAAACTTTGACCTCATCAAGGTTGTCGCCCGGCAAACCTGTAACCTGCTGGCCCAGGCGGATGCCCAGAACCGGCTCTCACGGGCCATGCAGTTCGAAGCGGTCAGCAAGGCTTCCGCTTTTATGGTCCATGACCTGAAAACGCTGATTGCACAACTGTCGTTACTGGTAAAGAATGCCCCCCGGCATCGGGAAAACCCGGCGTTTATTGACGACATGATCAACACCACGGATCACGCTGTTCGCAAAATGTCCAATCTGGTAGACCATATCCGCAAACCGGCGGACGAAACCCTGGAGACCGAAGTGGTGGAACTCCGCGAGGTCATTACTCACCTTGCGGAGCATTATTCCCGCCGCCAGCCAACACCTCGGGTGGCAGGCACTCCCGGAAAGATCTACATCAACGCCGACCGGGACCAACTCTGTAGTATCCTCGGCCACCTGATACAGAATGCCCAGGATGCCACCCCACCGGACGGCGAAATTACCCTGACCCTAAAAACCGCCAGCGGCAGTGTGGTACTGTTTATTCAGGACACAGGAGCAGGTATGACAGAGGACTTCATCCAGAGCCAGCTGTTCAAACCGTTTGAGAGCACCAAGGGGCTGACCGGCATGGGCATCGGTGCCTATCAGGCCCGGGAATACGTGCGCAACGTGGGCGGCAACATAGACGTCACCAGCGAGCCGGATCTGGGTTCCTGTTTTTCTCTCCGCTTTCCTCTCGCCAGGCCCGTTGAGGAAGAGGGGTCGGCCGAAATCGAGCCGGAGTTACCGGGTAGCGACCAGCTCGAGCCACAGAGGAATGCCAAATAATTGACTATTTTTGAATCCGCCCAAGTCTATCGTTGCAAAGTGTCAATGTTCAGTTAAGAATCAAGGGTGAGAGGATTCACTGCAAAACCATCACAATACAGAAAGGGATTTGTAGCCGTTGTGAGTAGACGACTTTTAATAGTAGAGGACGATCCTGGTCTGCAAAGCCAGATGCGCTGGTGTTTCAGCGAGGACCTGGAAGTGAGCGTTGCTGCAGACCGTGAGTCTGCCCTCGCAGCCCTGCGCAGGACTGAACCAGATGTAATCACCCTGGATCTGGGCCTTCCCCCTGATCCAGGCGGAGCGTCGGAAGGTTTTCTGTTACTCGAGGAAATCCTGCGGCTGGCCCCCATGACCAAGATCATCGTGGTAACCGGCCGGGAAGATAAAGAGAACGCCGTCAAAGCCATCGGCATGGGTGCCAGCGATTTCTACCAGAAACCCCTGGATGCCGATATTCTCACATTTGTGGTCAACCGCGCCTTCCGGCTCGCAGAACTCGAACGTGACAACCGTGAACTGGCCCGCCAGCGCAACGGCACCAGCATCAAGGGCATCGTTGCAGCCAGCCCGCAAATGCTCTCCATTTGCCGGACACTGGAAAAAGTCGCTCCCACCGATGTAACCACACTGATTACGGGCGAGACGGGCACCGGCAAAGAACTGCTGGCGCGCGCCCTCCACGACCTGAGCCACCGTGCAGAAAAACCTTTTGCCGCGATCAACTGTGCGGCGATTCCCGAGAACCTCCTGGAAAGCGAACTGTTCGGCTTTGAGAAAGGCTCGTTCACCGGCGCCACTCAGAGCAAAAAAGGCAAGATCGAAAACGCCAACGGCGGCACCCTTTTCCTGGACGAAATCGGTGACATGCCCATGCCTCTGCAAGCCAAACTGCTGAGGTTTCTGCAGGAAAGAATGGTAGACCGGGTGGGCTCGGTGAAACCCGTCGCCGTGGATGTGCGCGTAGTCTGCGCTACCCACCGGGACGTACAGGAGCTCATCACCGAGGGCACCTTCCGTGAAGACCTTTATTACCGCATCAGCGAAATCACTCTCGACGTGCCTGCACTACGCGACCGGGAGGGCGACGCGCTCGTTATCGCGCAGTCGTTGCTGCAATCCCTCGGCAAGCAGATGGACCGCCCCAACCTGGCCTTCACCGAAGATGCCATCAAGGCCATCAAGAGCTACCCCTGGCCTGGCAACGTGCGGGAAATGATCAACAAGGTGAAGCGGGCCACCATCATGGCGGACGGCAAGCGGGTGACCGCCGCCGACTTGCAGCTGAACTGCGACCTGGATGCCCCCGAAAGCCAGCTGAACCTGCGGCAGGTGCGTGAAAATGCCGAAAGAGCAGCCATTATCCAGGCACTTCAGTCCTGCAACTTCAATATGGCGCAGGCCTCACGCCTGCTGGGTATTACCCGGCCAACGCTTTACAACCTGACCGACAAATATCGGATAGAAACATCCTCCGAGTCTTCGAGTGCCTGAGTAACAGGCAGGGAATCCATAACAACACCCGAAAAAGGAAAGGAACAGGGCCATGAAACCAGTATTAGCAGTACGTGCCACCCTACTTTCAGTTGCCATCTCGCTGACCCTTGCAGGTTGCGGCGGCGACAGCGATGAAATGAGCCAGGAAGAAATCCAGTACATGAGTCATCTGGACCAGTCCCGGTTCTTCCAGCGCCAGGGTGAGCTAAAGGCCAGCACGCTGGAGGCGCGTAATGCCATTGAATTGCAGCCAGAGCAACTCGACCCCTATTTTCTGATTATTGACAACCTGCTGAAGGCCGGCGATGCGATCAATGCGGAAAGACAACTCGCCTGGGTCCTGGAGCAGATCCCAGAGGAGAACCTCAATTCCGAGGTAGAAAACCGGGCCAACCTCATGTACGCCGAAGCATACCTGATGCGGAACCAGCATGAGCAGGCACTGGCGGCGCTCGACAGGATCACCTCTCCAGACCGGTCGCTAGAGACAGAGGCGACTCTGCTCAGGGGCGAAACCTACCTGGCATCAGAGCAACTCGATGAAGCCAGCGCGGCCTTTGAAGAAGCCAGAACCGTTGACTCAGGCGCGGTTGAGGCGGTGGTCGGCCTTTCTAAAGTGGCTTTCGCCCGGGAGGAAAAGGAAAAAGCCGCAGAGCTCGTCGCTGAGGCAGAAGAGATAGACGGTGAGGATACCGAACTCTGGCTATGGAAGGCCCA
This sequence comes from Marinobacter denitrificans, assembly GCF_008795955.1. Lineage (GTDB taxonomy): Bacteria > Pseudomonadota > Gammaproteobacteria > Pseudomonadales > Oleiphilaceae > Marinobacter > Marinobacter denitrificans. The sequence goes on along the minus strand of NZ_VMHN01000002.1, from coordinate 456,116 downwards.
GATGGCTCACGCGGAGAAAGACTGGCAGAAGGCAGAAGACGCCTACATCAGAGCGCTTGAGGATATTGGCCAGTACGATGTCATGACCCAGCGGAAATACGCCACTATCTCCGCCCTTATCCGCGTATTGAGAGCCCAGGGAAAACAGGCTGAAGCGTTTGTCTATGAAGAAATACTGGCCAAGTCTGCACCCGGCACCATCAAAAGTAACCTGATGGCCGCCCAGGACGCGATGGAAGAAGGCGACCTCACCAACGCAGCACGTTACCTTGAGGAAGTTCGTGCCCAAGCACCCGGTCATGAGCAATCCGCCTTGATGCTGGGCCTGGTGCGTTTCCGGCAGGGGCGTGTCGAGGAAGCCGAGAAGCTACTGGCACCGGTTGCCGAAATGGGCGAATCGGAGGTTGCCGGTAAACTGTTGGCAGCCACCCGGTTACAAATGCGCAATCCGCAAGGCGCGCAAGACATACTCGATAAACTCGAAGGCAAAGACTCCGACCCCGAAACTCTGGCTCTCGTCGCAATAGCATCACTTGCCAGCGGTGACACCGAGGCCGGTGAGGCCTTGATGGAGAAAGCACTGGAACTCAACCCCGACAACCACCAATTGCGGTTGCGATATGCAAACTATTTGAGTCGTAAGGGAGAGCATGAACGAGCCATAGACCTGGCAAGGCAGGTGGTAAACAAGGCGCCTGAGATGGACCAGGCGCGGAACCTTCTGATTCAGGCCCAGGCTCGCTCCGGGGATGTTGCGGCAGCCACCACTACGGCATCAGAGTGGATCAAAGAAGATCCTGACAGTGTCGCAGCCCTGCTGACTCGTGGAAACCTGTCAGCCAGCCAGGACAGAATGGAGGAAGCACGGGACTATTTCACGCAAGCGAGCAATAAGGATGCCGGTGCCCCGGGCCCGGTTCTCGCATTGGGCCGATTAGCTCTGAGCCAGGACAATAAAGCCGAGGCGCAAAGGCACTTCCGTAAAGCCGTGGAACTCGCCCCCGATAGTCGCGAGGCCCTTCAGGGACTCACCGCAGTTCTGGAGCAGGACGAAACCGAGCGTTTCATGAGACAGGTTCTGGAGCAGAATCCTGATGCCACCGGGCCACGTCTCGTCCTGCTGGAACTGGCGCTGCGCCAGGGTAATAGCCAGGAAGCGGATGACCTTACAGCCACTCTGTTGGAGCGAAAAGAAGAGAATACGCCATCACGGGCAGCGCCTCTGGTGGCAAGTATCTACAACACTATCGCGGCGAGCCTGCGAGAGGCAGGAGAGACTGACCGCGCTTCGGCGGTTCTCAACCGCGCCAGAGCCCTTTTCCCTGATAGCGAAGAAATTTCCCTACAGGCAGCCCAACAAGCCTTTAGCGCGGAAAACGAAGATGAAGCTCGGAGCATTCTCCAGGAAGCGAAACAACAACATCCGGATTCTCCAAGGCCGTATCTGCTAGAGGCGCGTTACTTTGAAAGCGAGGGGCAATACCAACAGGCGGCCGAGTTCTATCAACTGGCTATGGACAAACAGTCCACCGCACGCATCGTCAATGCCTATGCTGCAGTCTTGCAGGGCGCAGGTCGTGAAGAGGAAGCGCTTTCACTGCTTGAGTCCGGCATTGAGACCTACCCTGATAGCTTGCAGTTGCGCCTGAGACTCGCACTGCTTCAGCAGTCTGAGGGCGAGAAGGATAAAGCCAAAGCCAATTACGAGAAAATACTCGATTCCATGCCCGAGAATACCGTTGTGCTGAACAACCTGGCCTGGCTATATCACGAGGCAGGGGATGAGCGAGCTGTCTCCATGGCCAAAAAAGCCTATGATCTTGCGCCAGAAAGCGCCGCTATAGTGGACACTTATGGGTGGATCATGCTGAAAGCCGGTAACCATCAAGAAAGTCTGCCTATCCTGCAAAAAGCCCACGAGCTTCAACCCGACTCAGAGGAAATCGCTCTGCACCTCGCAGAAGCATACCGCGCTGCTGGCCGGAATGCTGAAGCAAAAGAAATTCTGGAAAAATTTGGTGATCAGGGCTGATGGATCGAGGTTTAACAATGCGGTATTTCTGGCTGGCCTCAATTCCGCTGCTGGCGGTGGGGCTCTGGGCTGAATGGCAGTCATTTTTTGATCTGTGGTACAACTCGATTATCTACCACCATGGGTTTCTGGTATTGGGTGGCGTGTTCTTTGTTCTCTACAAAAGGAAAAACTCCCTCGCGGCCCTGAGAATGAAAGGCTCGCCCCTGGGGCTATTTTTTCTGGCTGGCGCTATTGTGGGGCTGATCCTCTCCCAGGCGGCGGACATCAGAGTGTTCCGTCTGATGCTGGCGTTACTGATCATCCTCTTCTGGGGGTGGTCAATATGGGGAAAGGGATTTCTGGCCGTCGCAGGCGGGCCCATTCTACTGCTGGTTTTTGCGGTACCCATATGGGACGACTTCTCCCCCCTGCTCCAGCACATCACCGTTTTCTTTAACACAATCCTGCTGCAGGCATTTGATATCCCTGCCACCATCCACGAGTTCTATATTATCCTGGATGTCGGAACATTCCTTGTTGAAGATGGATGTAGCGGTGTGCGCTACCTGATGGTCGCGCTATTTCTCGCAGCTTTCTACGGCCAGCTTTATTACGGCTCGAAGACCCGCATTATTCTGCTTATTGTGATTGCCGGCCTGTTGTCCATGGTGGCGAACTGGATAAGAGTTTTCGGCATCATCGCCGCGGGGCATTACACCAACATGGAAACCTCTCTGGTAGAGGACCATGAACTCTTCGGATGGGTCATCTTCGTCATCATTACGCTGGTACCGCTTTTCTTTATCTCCACCTGGCTTGAGCAGCCTTCCTCGAATGCCGCTGACGAAAATGTCCATCCCCAGCCTGAAACTGAACAGGCGCATACAAGCTCGCTGTCCATCAAGTGGCCTCTGGTGGCTTCGCTGCTGCTCCTCGTGCCACCGCTGATACCGGCTGCCCTTGATGCCCGAACCGAACGCATGGCCAGCGCCTGGGAGCCAGACCTGCCTGTGCCTGAAGCCGGCTGGAGCGGCCCACTCAAGCACGCAGATTTCTGGCAGCCAGACTATTCAAAGCCAGACATTGATCTGGGCGGAGTGTATGTGTCGGATGATCTGGAACGGGTGCAAGTGCAAGTCACAGGGTATCGCCGGCAGGCGCAGGACAGGGAGCTGCTCGGGTATCGAAACCAGCTGTTCGACCGAAAGGAATGGAAGCTTGTTTCCAGGACCACTCGGGCCCGTAACGGCAACAATGATGCTAGCCCGGATGCCGTCAGTGAGACGGTTATCCAGAAAAATGCCGGCGGCTCTTACGTCATTTTATGGTCGTGGTATCAGATAGGTGGGCAACTCACCACGTCGAACATCGAAGTAAAAATCCAGGGAGCACTGAACAAGCTCAGGGGAGACGCCCGTGGCGCCCTATGGGCACTTGCTGGACGGTGTGAAAGCGTATCAAGTGAAGGCGAGACAAGCCCGGACTGCTCCGGGCAGAGAGCCACCTTCGAAAGGTTCCTGAACGGCGCACAACGGTGACATTTCATCCGGCCAATAAAAAACCGGCGCTCATTCGAGCTCCGGTTTTTTTGTTCAAGACCGCTACAATCGTTGTAGGCAGCCTTTATTGGGCTAGAGGCTTGCGGCGACGGGAAAGTCCGAGGCCGGCAAGACCCAGACCGAGCAGCGCAAGAGTGCCTGGCTCAGGAACCTTGGTAAATACACCTCTGAGCTGGGCCACGTTGTCGCCATGCTCCGGTGAGATCAGTTGCTCAAGGGTAGGACCGCCGTTTTGACTGAAGCCTCTCAAGTCAAGTGTGTACCAGGTTCCGTCAATGTCGAACGCTTCTGATGACATGAGGCTCTCGAAGGACACAATGTCGTCGCAGCAGTCGCTACCAGAGTTCCGTGTTTCTTCATGGAGGAACGTAAACGCCAGAGGCGTCGCATAGGGGTTTCCGTCCACGGAGATATCCATTGAGATGCTCAGCAGAACACTGTCGATACCTGAACCAGTATTAATCTGATAATTGAAATGGGTGAAAGTGCCCAGATCAAATTCTTCGTTGATATCTACATTAAATGCGGCGGGTGCAGATCCATCAAAACGGTAGCCGCTCTGTGTTGGCTGACCAATGCCCCAACGAACTTCCCGGCCTCCGTCACTGTAAACGGCGCTACCGCCTTCGGCGTCTGACCAGACACCAGATACGCTATCAACGGAAATCACGGGCATTGCAAAGGCAGGTATAGCTAATGAAGCAGCGAACACTCCTCCCAACATCGACATCTTATACATGGTAGATCCTTCTTCATTATGGTTACTGCGAAATACTCTGTCGCCTATAAGCCATATCCATGCCAATTATTTTTAATCTTTATTTTTCAAAGTGTTATTGATTATAAAAGCTTCAAATGCTTCGTCGTATGTAAAGTTTTTCGACACCATCTGTAAAGCAAGCGCAACAGTATGCGGATTTTAATTTGCGAAGTAGACTCCACTCAGGATAATTCGCGAAACAGCCAAATATTCGATAAACGAAAAGGACTTTCGAAAATGCGTATCACGTTTGTGGCCTTAATACCCGATGCCGGGCACGTCATCCCCCTACTACGCATTGCTTCCACACTGAAGTCGAAAGGTATTGAGTGCAACTTCATCCTGCCGGAGGAAGGCAAAAGCCTTCCGGCAACCCATGGGTTCGAGTATGACCTGCTACCTCCTGTGCTGCCGGCCAATGCCGACTTTCTTCTAAAAAAGATTTCCCATACCAGCCCGCTTTACAGAAAGCTCTTTTTCAATCGGTATTTTGAGTCCCACTATTTCCAGCCAATTCAATACAAAGGCTTTTCCTTTCTGCCCCAGGTCAAAGCGAACCTTCAACACCGCAAACCAGACCTGATCATTACAGACGAACACCTGTTAGGCGCCGCAATACATGACCTGGGTGTTCAACTGGACATCCCGGTCCTGATGCACCGTGCATCCGGGTCAAACCAGCAATGCCAGAACCCACAGCCATACGCTGACCAGCCATCAATTCTGGCCACTAAGACTATCCCCCTAATGGCAAAAATTATTGGAAAGCTCTCGGAGGCAGCCCAATCAACGCTGAACAATAAGGCGCACAGCTCGATAAAAGAAATGAAGGTCGAGGTAAACCGAAACTGGGATGAGATCATCGAAAGAGCAAAACTGTCGGGTAGGCCCAAACAGATCTTTACAACGGGCATGGCCACGATTGAGTGCCGTCACCTTCAGCCCAGAATTACTGTCTGCAGGGACGCTCAGGCATTTGGCCCACTTCCTCCCCTTCTTGCCGGCGACATATCCAGGGAAGACGGGGCCTGGCTCGAAACACAGCCCAAGAAACCCGTCATTCTGGTGAGCCTTGGCTCTATGGTAACCATTACCGACAAGCTCTCCCATTGTTTGATCATGGGAGCGAAACTAAATAATTGCAGAATTCTCTGGGTTTCCCGGACTGATCCTGTACCCGAAAATTTCAGGGATGACCCTGATATTCGCTGGATTTCCTGGGGGCCCCAACCAACGCTATTAGCAGACCCTCGCGTACGTGGGTTTGTATCTCATGCAGGGTCCGGCGCAGTGCAGGAGGCGTTCTGGTTCGCAAAACCAATGCTGTGTATCCCGCAAATATGGGACCAGCCATACAATGCCTGGGTTGTCGAAAGTCTGGGCGCAGGCAGAGTTATCAATAAAGATCGATTCTCTGTTGAGCAAGTATCCGGATACCTCCGGGACATCCTCCACGATAACTCGATAAAAGAGTCAATGGATCGCTACTCCCGGGAAATCCGGGAGCAGGATAGCGGCATTAAGGTTTGCGAGTATATTCTGGCGGCAGCCACCTCCCGGACTATAAGCGGGAATAGGTCCTGTTGATCTCACTCACGACGTCCAGGAGCGCCTGTATTTTTGACTCCATCACATGTGGCTGGCTAAGCAAAGGTTCCTGCGTCGCGATAACCCGTCTGATGTTACGTTTGAGGACCTGCCCCTTACCGCGTTTATACAATCGCTGGACAATGGACGTCGGCTGATTCCCTTCCCTGCTATCCCAGCATCGGGGCGACAGAGAGTGAACCACGCCTCCATTCAGTTCCATCGAGTCCATCCAGTCGCGCCATTTAAACTCATGGAACTCATGTAGGCTCACGGGAATCCAGGGAACCCGCATCGCATCAGCAAGAATCGCCCCGTGCATTGCTTCCGTCACGATATACGGTGCACTTGCCACGGTGTGGATAAACTCATCCGCATTGCAACTCGGGGTCAGGTAATCCATATCCAGCTTGTCGGCAGTTGCCGCAAGCAGTCGCCCTGTTGAAAGGTGAGAGTTAACATGCGGTATAAACACAGCCCTGGAACGCTTTATCGTGGGCTTACTATAAATCTCTGAAAGCAAGATGGCGCCATCAGCTATAGCTTTGTCCAATCCAACGCCAAGCGCCCTGGCCGAGCCAGGCCCCCGGACACAGGCAACATCCCAGGTTTCATCAAGTTTTGTATGAAATTGTCCATACCCCACACCAGAACTGAAAATCACCTTTCTGGCATAGTGATCGTTATTTCTTATGTTTTTATCGTTCAGTATTGTCCCGATGCCGAACAACGCAATGTCATCAGACGACAGAATGTCTTTGCTGATAAACCTGCTCATCAGAGCAGGATTTATGTCGTCACCGAAATTCCTGACACCCGTTCTTTCCATGAATTTGTCAAAGTAAACCAAGGCCACGTACGTCGCTCCTTAACGCTTTTTACCGGGAATCCGCAGCCTCGTTCTAACACAGGACAGCTCCCACTATTCAATTACAGTTACTTCAGGGTCCGTATATTCACTCGCAACCCCCTCCGTGTCCACAGCTCTTATCTGGAACTGCCATGCACCGGCCGGGAGATCACTCACAACATAGGACCGCGTCTGATCAGACTCTATTCTGATCGGCTCCACAACTTTCGTCACCGGTTCCAGTTTGATGGCATCTGCAATTACGTAGCCATCAGCATCGTTCGCCAGTACAACGATCACCTCGCTGGAGCCGGGAATAAACGACCCCAGATTCCGCCATGTACCGCCGCCCGAGGTCTGATCTACAGTGAACTGATTTTCAACAAGTGCACCGTCCACTGTTTGGTACTGAACATGGTAAGTCGCATTTGTTGCACGGTTCCTGTACGACGTCCAGTTAGCTGACAAACGATACTCCGCCCCCGGCGAAAGGTCATTAACCGACCAGCTTGCAAAGCTATCTCCTGTTCCTGCGGGCATTGCCACATAATCCTGGCCCACATACCCTTCCGTGGCCGTCGAAGTGCCCGCATCAGGCCCGTAAACCACGAAGCCGGACGATTCGTTATCGGAAACGATTCCGGGGTCACTGTCATCCACTGCCTGGGCATATTTCAGTTCGTAATAATCAATCTCTTCCGGGGAGAGTTCACTGCCATCAGTTCGTGACAGGGGTGCCTCCCAGGTAAGCAACACCGTATCCGGCGCCAATACACTTGAGGCATCCTTGGGGTCTGTACCTGCCAGATATTCCTCGTAGTTCGTGTACCCATCACCATCTGCATCGAGATCACCGTCGGCTACTGTCGGATCCAAACCCGCGTCGTTCTCGTAGCCGTCAGGAATGCCGTCACCATCAGTGTCGGAGTTAAACGGATCCGTCATCCCCAACGATTCCTGTAGATTCGTCAAACCATCGCCATCAGGGTCCCGCTCGGCATCCACAGCATTGGTAGGGTCAAGGCCGTTCTCAAGCTCCCAGGCATCGAGCATGCCATCGTTATCGGCATCCACAGAGGGTGTTTCGGCAGCTTCTTTAAAAAGAATGGCATCCGCTATGACATAGCCATCAGTATCGTTGGAGACAGTAACGCGACTGGTAAGCGATGACATGCGGAAGGTCCCGAGTTTGAACCACTCCCCTCCAAAGTCCCTCTGGTCAACCTCAACCGTTGTGGTGGTCAAAAAGTCCTGACTATCAAGGTGATGCACAACATATTTAACATTGGAACCACGGTTGCTGTGAGCCGTCCACCTGGCATACACATCAAGCCGCTTAACGATATTCAGGTTCCAGGTCGCAGTCTTCTCACCGGTACCCGCTTCACCAGCAAAGTAGTTTTCTCCGATGTAACCGCTTGAGACCGATGACTCCTTCCATTCACCATCGGTGTAAAAACCAGGGTTGGTATTATCGATAATGTACTCGGTTTCAATGCCGGCTGCTGGCGCTGGTAGCTCGTCTACATCAATTTTGGGTTTGAAACTACTACAGCCGGTTACCACGCTTCCTGAAGCCACTGCCAATACCAGTAACTGTGTCCTTTTCATCATCATCCCTCCCTTGGTGTGCATAACAACTATAGGAAGGATGGCACAGATTCAGACTTACACAGGCCGGGCGATAGTACGTTTAGCAATATAACGGCAGTGGTTATCGCTGATGACGTTGGCGACGTTTGATCAGGAAAAAACCAAGGCCAAGCGCTGAAAGCACCAATGTGCCTGGCTCCGGCACCTTCAAAATACGGGTGATCGATCCGTAAAGATCTTGTTCGGAACCGGTCGAGCTGCCATCAAGCTGGTTAAAGAACCAGAAATGAAAGCCCCCCGACCGAAACTGATCCAGATTGAGCTCACCGGTATCCCGGACTAACTGCTTTTCCTCCGGTATTGGGACTGTCCCGGTTTCCTCCATACCCAACAACGTAAGGTATATATCGTAGGGGGTAACCACAGATCCGTTCCCTTCAGGGGCCGCCAGCGGGGAGAGGCTGCCGGTTGTGTAAAAGCGCTCCGGCGACCAGTCACCCCAATGGTAATAGCCATTACTCTCTTGCTCGAAAATAGTCCAACCGCCTATAACACCATCAAAGGAAATCAGGTGCTCTCCGGCGTCATTCTTGCCAATATCCAGCCGGATAAGAAATTCATCCCCGATATCAACATTTGCCAGGGCGTTCGCCGCAGCGGCCTCACCCGTAACCGTTCCATACAGATCGTAGGAATAATAAGGTTTCGCGTTGACACCACACGCGAAAGAAAGCAAAACGCCAAAGAAGATTATCTGTTTCATACAGCACACCCCTATCCTTAGGTACCAAAAGGCCAGACTGACCGGTGAAAACCTCTTCCTGAAGTCGATACAGCGCTATAAAAGACTAAAACAGCGGGAAGGACTGACTGGCCCCTGAACAGCCAGCATGCGTCATTTTTTATGTTGGGCGGTAACCTTGTCAAGCGTTGCTGCGATTATTGCCAGGTCCTTCTCAGAAACATCTTCATGGCTTGGCAGGGTGACCAATCTGGCAGCGAAGAACTCTGCGTTCGGATAGCCTTCGCGCAAACCGTCCAGGCAAGCAGATACACCTGCTATGTCAGGCAATTTATACCCGTAAAAGGCATTGGCACCGATACCTTTGGCAGTTAATGCGTCAATCGCTTTATCCCTGCTTTCCCTGTCGAGCGCCAGCAACCCATACCGTAGCGTCACCCCACCTACACGGTCGCCCTCTGCAGCCTCATTGCCCATAAACAGCTTCCAACCACGAGCCTCAAGAAAGCCCAACTGCCTGGCGTACTCCAATACAACGTTGGGCCTCTGTTCCGCAGCACGAATACCTGCACCCAGAAGCCCACCAGGCAAAGTTACCCGTTTTATGCTGACCAAAGGTTTGTAAACCGTAGCACCCAGCCCAAGAAACGGAACCCGCCTCAGCAGGCCATAGCCAAGTCGCCCCAGAAGAAAGTTGAAAATGCATCTCCGGGCATGCCACTTCCAGTCAATGCTCACCGGCTCCACCGGTAGCGTGAGCAATCTTTCTGCTGCGCCGGTACGATGATCCTCCCGCACCAGTAAGGCGCCACCCCCCATCAGATTGATGGGCTTACCACGACCAAAACTCAGCACCGCGCAATCCGCATTCGGTTCGCGGGCACAGTCCGGGGGGAAACATTGTGCAGAATCCTCAATAAGCCAGATATTACGATCCCGGCACAGGCTCGCCAGCGCATCCAGCTGCTCTGGCACACCCAGAAAGCCCGCAGCAATGATCGCAACGGTCGCGTCAGAAAAGGCCGCGGATACTTGTTCAGTGTCCATAAAAGGCCGGCCAGGCATTAAATCCACCAGCACCGGCCTCGCTCCCTGCGCCACAACGGCAGCAACGAGATCCGGGCACCCATAGGCGGGCAGGATGACTTCTGGTGCTGAGTTTGTCAGGCCGGACCGCCCGATTGCCAACAACACCGCTGCAGACAGCGCCTGAGTGCCAGAGCCCATGTGCCAGGTGTCGTAGTTCTTCTCCCAGGGCAGGCACGATGCTGTGCCCAAAGCCGGTGCGGGGACACGGCTTCCAACAGGTCTCAACATGCCAATCATCGTTTGGAGGGTGTCCAGACTGTCATTCGCCGGCCGGACAGAAAATCGATCGTGGCACGGGCAATAGCCAGGTTAACCTGAACAAAGAAATAGGGAATCTTGAAGACCGTACGCTCTCGAAGCTCGGGTTTGAAATGACCGGTTATTACAATACCGTAAAACACCAGCTGAGCCAGGAGTGCAAGAAAGTAGACAGCTCCCTTGCCAGCCAACAATAGAGAAGAAACGAATAGTAAGATCTGAAACCACGGCACTGCCCAGCGCATCAGTTTGTGCCCGAATACCTGGAATGCAAACATACCGAATCGAAATGGATTGAGCACCTCTGGGTGCCGGCTCAGCGCTGTCAGTCCTCTTATTATGGTTCTTACCTTACGCTGGTACTCTTTCGATGCATCCGCCACATCCTGATAGAAACCCAATACATCGGGCGCTGTCACAGCCACTAGCCCTTGGCGAGCACTACTAAGGGCAGTATTGAAGTCACTAGGTGAGTAAATATCCCATTCATCACATACTGACCTCCTGGCTGCAAAAAAAGATCCGCTTAGCCCCACGAGCCCTGCCCTGTCGGACTCCAGCCCTCGCAGCCACATTTCGTAGCGAACATAAGCACCCTCTCCCACCACGCCACCATCGCGGCTGGTGAAGCGGTCTTCACTAGAGACCGCCCCCACGGAAGGGTCGTCAAAATAGCGCACCATCCGCCCTATCGCATCTTCAGGAATCGACGTCGCGACATCCGAAAATATCAGAATATCGCCGGTGGCTCTTCTAATGGCGTGCAATTGCGCGTGTTCTTTGCCTTTTCTCTCCTCGGCACGGGCGAGCTTAACGCCCCGGCCCTGGTACTCCAGTACAATCTGGTCTGTACCATCACTTGACGCATCAGAGGCAACGATGATTTCCAGGTTCGGATAGTCCAGACCCAGACAGTTCTCGATTTTTTCGCGAATACGGTGGGCTTCATTATGCGCCGTAACAATCAGGGAGACCGCTTGTTGATTGCCCGCCGGCGCATGCGCTGATCCGGATCCTGGACGGCGGGGCATAAAACGGAGAATTAACGGATAAACAAAGTAGCTGAAAAGTGCGCCAACAGCTGAAAACCAGAACAGAAAAACCAACATCGCTCCCAATCCCTGTGAACCTTTGTGGATGACATCTCTGCACCATAATGGCAGAATCGTTATGACGCTCAATTATACATGTAGGAAATAAAGCCGTTAAACGAAAGCAATAGAGTCCCGCAATGAGTTTCTCCATTGCAAATTACTATTAAATAATGATGGAAAATCAGGGATGACAGCTATCAGAACGGATACCCGCCGAAGGAACGATATCCAAGGCCTGAGAGCTGTTGGTGCCCTGCTGGTTGCAATATACCACATCTGGATAGGAAGGGTTTCAGGTGGCGTAGACGTATTTTTTATCGTTTCAGGCTTCCTTCTCATAGGCTCCCTCAGCCGCGAATTAGAGTCTTCCCAGCACGTCGACCTATTATCATTTCTAAATCGGCTTGCCCGACGGCTCCTCCCCGCCGCCTTTTTCGTCATCATTGCAATACTGGCAACCGGTTGGCTCTGGCTCCCAAAAATCCAGTGGGACCGGACGATAGAACATCTGGCGGCCAGTACCCTTTACATTGAAAACTGGTTACTCGCTTTTAACTCGGTTGACTACCTCGCAAGGGAAACCACTGGCTCACCAGTTCAACATTATTGGGCCATGTCCGCACAAGTACAATCATTGGCACTGGTAGCGATTCTACTGACAACTCTAGGCTGGGTGATGCGACTGACCGGAAAAACCGTAACACAACACCGGCTTCTCTCGTTTTTAAGTTTTCTATTTTTTACATCTTTTATCTATTCCGTAGTAACTACGGCAAATAATCAAGCATTCGCTTATTTCGACACCTTTGCCCGAGTCTGGGAGTTTATTGCTGGGGGCCTCGTCGCACTTTTGCTACCGAAATTCACCTTGGGAAATTACTCGAGATTGGTTCTTGGGTGGCTCGGACTTATCGCAATAATTTTATGCGGTATTATCATTGATGTCTCAACGTTATTTCCCGGCTATGTAGCGCTTTGGCCAATGTCAGCCGCTACGATGATACTGGCGGCAGGATATGGACCATCCGTGTCATTTGGGGTGGAGCATATACTTGGGAGCAAGCCTCTGGTATGGCTGGGTAATATCTCTTACTCGTTTTACCTTTGGCACTGGCCTATATTAGTGGGGTACCTGACACTGTCCTACAAAAACAGTGTGTCGCTTGAGGCAGGGTTTTCTATACTGCTGGTCTCCATTGGTCTCGCTTACCTTTCCGAACGTTACATAGAACGTCCATTCCAGGCAACCCAGAAGATCAACCAGTTCCGGACTGTCTTCGGGAGCATATTGTCAGTTGGCCTGATAAGTTTAGTGCTTCTAACGTGGAATACCTATAAAAACCATTTAATAGACCAAGAATTTGCCCTCGCATACGCTTCCAATACTTATACAGGTAGTGCGGCACTCAACACCGTTGAGTACGATTCTGGTGACTCTCCTATATACCCTGGCCTCCTTACCGCCTCCCAAGACCGAGGACTGCTCTATCGGAGAGGATGCATTCAAACTATGTCTGGGACAGAAATCAAAAGTTGCACCTTTGGCCCGGAAAACGCCAAATTTGAAATGGCTCTGGTTGGGGGCTCCCATAGTGCCCAATGGGTCCCCGCATTTCTAATTTTATTGAAGAAAATTCCAGACTGGAAATTAACAGTCTATACCAAGTCTGTGTGCCCTTTTAGTACAGAGCCACTCACAAATATAAAAGAATACAGAGACTCCTGTCGGGAATGGAATGCAAGCCTTCTCAGGCGACTTATCGAGTCTCCCCCTGACGTAGTAATCACCCTGGCTACCAGAACAACATACCCACAAAGTACAGAAAGAGAGCACGTCCCGCAGGGCTATAGGAATCAATGGCTAGCTCTGCTTCAAAAAGGAATTAACGTGATTGCTTTGCGCGACACACCGCGATTTGGCTTTGATGTACCACTATGTGTCGATGTTAACGGGCGCAACTCAATAGACTGCATGATCGAACGCGAAAAACTTTTACAAAATTCAAACCCCGCAATGGTGCTGGAAGAAGCCGAGGAACTTAATATAGTAGATCTAAGCAACTCGTTCTGCACAAAAAAAACCTGTCCACCAGTCGTCGGAAATCTACTAGTGTACCGTGATAAAGGGCATTTATCCGCAGCCTATATGAAGTCGGTGGCTAGCAGATTGGGAGAAGAATTTATACCCAGGTTAATGCAGATAAGAGATTTAAACAGGTTAGGCTCGACACCTTTAAACTAAGATAGAGGATCTTTCTGACCTGCCCCTAGCCGTTAATATGGCTGATTGCACGTAACCAACTATTTGGAAAAAACGGTCAGTACGAATAATTGCATAAAGCTTTCCCGCGTTAACATTGCATAACTGCGATTCAAGGTTTCACGCTGGGATGCTAGGGATTAAATCCAACAAAACTTAAAATTAGTCACACTTTTACCTTAACCGTGTTGTAAAATTTGGGGCCCGCGATTTATGAATTATAAACCTAAAGTAGCAGTTATCTGCGCGTACAATGATAGCAATCTCGGCATGTACAGCGTCGATCTGGCTGCCAGAGAATTCTTTTCGGAGCTTGCCTGCGAATTTGACCTTTTTGTCGCCCAAACATCCAGAGTCCGAGGTGCACGCTTTCTAGAATTTCTCGGCCCGAAAATCCTCCTGAAGAAATTCAAAAACTATGGCGCGCTTCGCTATCGTTTGCTCCGAAATACCAACCAATTAAGCGATTACACGCATCTCGTCTACTGGGGAGACTTTATAAGCAACCCCGTGTATGGAAAGCATAATTTCTCCGAACTCGAAGTCCGAAAAGCACATTCAGTTGACAAGCGATTGGCATTTCAGTTTTGGCGCTATCTTTTCGCGCTTAGCGAAGGTAAGCCAACCCCAAAAGTGCTATCCATTGGAAACAACCTGCAGAACAGCTTTCAAGAACTTGGTGGTGAGCTTCAGAGTATCATTGAGGGCTTCCGTGCCAACTTTGATCTATTTCTACCGCGAGACCCCTGTTCCGTGAAAAACATGGCCGACAATTTAGGGTCAGGCGCTTTCGCCTGCCGCCTTGACCAGGGCATGGATTGTGCGTTTCTTCTCAATACACCAGAAGCATCCAAAGAGCGCACCCAAACCTTCTGCTATCACTTTGGGCGGTCAGGTTTCCAAGAAACATCGGACGCGGTGATTAAACTAGAGAAAAAAACCGGTTTGAAGGGAGTTCCCCTAACTAATTGGTTAAACACAGATCCGACTCACGCAAGAATCGTCTTCCCAAGACTGCGTCGTCAAATTGCAGAAGCCAGATTTGTATTCACCGACACCTATCATATTTGTGTAAACTCGATGAACTTGAATACTCCCGTTTTTGGCGTTGGCAGGCACTCTTCGCAACAAAAGGGAACCCTTGGAGATTTCAAAAAGAAAGTTTTGTTTGAAATGGTCGGTTTGTCCGATTTCTACAAAGATGCTGATTCAGAAACTGACAAACAATTTTTGGAAAATATGGTCAACTACATAACCAGAAACCCAATTATCCAGATAGACGATACTCGAGTTAATGGCACGTTCGCCAAGCTCAATGACCAAGCGGGATCATTTAAAGAAAAACTAAAAAGTGAAATTCTCAACTTCTAACCGGCCCGGACAAGGCTTAGACTTTGTCTTTGCAACGGGGGCAGACCAGCGCCGGGAATATCGGCGCTTTGCTCTTCCATAAAGCATTTCCCAATGCGCCAAGCGCCCATGATCGACGCCTCGGTGCCGGTTGCCGGTGTCACGCATTGAATGCCGCTGTACAGGTACTGCTCGTTGTTTGCGTGCTCAAACGCCAGCATCCAGGCACGGCCTGCCAACCTTCCCAAGAACTATTTTAGAGTTCACATTTCACCAGGCGTAGCTTCCCAGACTTCTCTCTGTATATCTCATCCACAATATCAATGTTGTAATTTATGTCACTGGATATATCTCTTCTTAAGTCGTTAACCAGCATTTTATGTATGTCATGAGACCAGTTTTTATTGGGGATAATTCTGACGAGAACTTGATCCAAGGACTCCTGGACTACCTGGAACTGTTCAAAGGCATTGGTTTTAGACTGAATGCCTTCAAAAACATAGATAACGGCTTCTGGGTGGATGCGGCTTCCTGATGGCATCTGGAGTACGTCATAAGCCCGCCCATGAATAGATTCCAGAAGAGGAAACCCTCTCCCACAATTGCAGCGCTTATCCGAGAGCGTGGCATAGTCGCCCAGCCGATATCGAATCACAGGTGTGGAAAAATTATAGAAATCCGTAACTATAATCTCACCGCCGCCGGAACCATCCTTTTCAACCTCAAGTAGCACGTTATCAGACATTACGTGCATCCCTCCATGCTCACATTCATGCGCTATAGAACCAACTTCACCACAGCCATACTCATTAAAAACAGAAACGCCGAAAGCCTCAGAGATAACCTGTCTGGATTTCTCCGTAAGAATTTCAGAGGTAGTAATAACAGATTTAACTGAGGGTATCGGTGATAACTGGTTATCTAAAATATGGCGTGCAAAGATCTCTATAACACTAACATACCCATATATAAATCCGGGTTTGAATGATAGCGCCTCTTGGTGATACCGATTCAGTGATTCGGACGTCAGATCAAAAGCGGAAACCCGCTTCCTGTTCGCAATCAAATCGGTAATAAAAGCCTTTGCTTTACCTGCGGTAGAATGAGGCACCCCCCAGAATCTTAGTTGAGGATCGCCTATGCAGAGCCCCGCCCATTCGTAAGCTCGAGCTGTAGCGCAACGTTCACGAGCAAGAGCCATAGGGTTTTTATAGAGTTTGACGGGTTGTCCGGTGGAACCTCCGGTCGTCTTACTCGACCGGAAAAAGCGCCCATGGTCGACAGACATTTCGCCAAGGCTGTTTATCAGATCACGTTTAGAAATCGTTGGAATATTCTGTAGATCATCAAGACTTTTTACAGATTGCGGCTCAACACCAGCATCATCATACAGCTTGCGGTAAAAATCAGAATTTTTATACGCATATGACAGGATATTCTTGAGCCGGGAAAGCTGGAGGTCAGCTAGCTCCTCCTTTCCGACCCACTGATTACGCCTGTATTCATTCATCAGAAACGCAATCGGCTCTCCTTTTGCCATTGTCGCCGGGTAATAAAATAGAAACTTGGACACATTCTTATGCACGCGACTATCCTTCCTTGTGCTTCACTTCCGGATGACTTTCGAGCCAGTGACTGGCAGAATCTCTGTGCCAGCAAACTATACATGGACGATTACGCCAAAACCACAGGCTTGGCCGACGGAGGCAGAAGGCGTGGCTACTTTACGATCCTTATTGAAATTCTGGGCTCTCAGTGCTTTCGCTATCTACGGATGGCTACGGCTGAAATTAACCCGCAGCCCTACCCTGATCATCCTTACCTACCACCGGGTGCTGCCGGAAAGCTCCGACGAACGGGAACGGGAACAACCGGGCATGATCGTTTCACCCGGGAACCTGCAGAGGCACATAAAACTCATTCAGTCCCTTGGCGCAGTCCCCATCCACCTGGACGAATGGCTACGCAAGAAAGAGGCCGGCGAGGCCCTGCCGGCACTGTCGGTAGCCTTTACCTTTGATGACGGCTGGAGGGACAACTACCTGCATGGTTATCCCGTACTCCGCCAGGCGCAAGTGCCTGCAACCATCTTCCTTGTCACCGGCATGGTAGACACGGGCGATACCTTCTGGCCTGAAAAGGTCATTCGGCTGGTCCGTACTCCAGGTATCGATCTCAGCGATCAAGCCTTCGCGTGGCTTCAGCCTTACCTCAGCGATCGTGGTAGCAAATCCACCCCCCTCTCCCTTCTGGAGGCTGATGAGATAATCCATCGCCTCAAAGAGCTGGATGATGTCACTATTATTCAGCACCTGGAAGAATCAACGTCGCTGCTCACCGCCGAAGACAACCTGGCCGATCAGGTACCCGTAATACTGCAGACCGAGGAACTGAAGGAAATGGCCGGGGAGAACCTGGTCAAATATGGCGCTCACACCAGAAACCACTTCCGCCTTAACCGGCTGAACAGCAAAGAGGCGCTTGAAGAACAAATTGCAGGGTGTCTGTCAGATCTTGAAACCATGAACGTCATCAGCGTGCCGATCTTCTGCTACCCCAATGGAGACATCACCGACGGTGGTGAACACCTTGTTGCAAAACATTATCAGGCGGCCTGCACAACCAAAACCGGCTGGAACAGAGCCGCCAGCCGAAATGACTTTGACCTCCATCGTTTCAACCTTCATGACGGGAACAGTTCAACCGCCCGCACATTTCTGGCCACCATCGGGCGCAGCCTGGCATGAGTGAAGAAACGATGAAGCCCCCTATTACCGTGACGCATATCATATCCGGAGACCTCTGGGCCGGAGCCGAGGTGCAGGTCTACAACCTTTGCCAGGCCCTCAGTGCCCGCATGGACGTTTCCGTGACCGCTGTCGTCTTTAACCCCGGCATCCTGCACGACAAACTGGTAGAGCTCGGCATTCCGGTAACCCTTGCTGCCGAGACCCATACCGGCCCCTTTTCAATCGCAAAAGCCATCGCCACTCACTGCAAAATGCAGGGTACCGACATCGTTCACACCCACGGTTTCAAGGAAAACGTATTGGGGGTGCTTGGTAAGGAACTGGCCAGGGTGCCTTACTCGGTCAGAACGGTCCACGGCAATCCTGAACATGAGTTCTCATTCCGAAAGCCGCATAAATGGCTAACCAGCCGCCTGGATATCTGGCTTGGCCGATTACGTCAGCAAGCGGTCATAGCGGTGTCCACTCAGCTTGAACACTCTCTGCAATCTACGTTTCCAGGGAAGGTTTTCAAGATTTACAACTTCGTCAATGTGGAGGAGATTCAGCAAACGTGGCGCTCCGAAAGCCATAACACGCGCAACCAGGGGGCCTTGCTGGGTATTGTAGGGAGACTGGTACCGGTCAAACGCGTGGACCTTTTCATCAGAATTATCTGCTCCCTGAACGAGGGGGGCTACCCCTGCCGTGGAGCAATAATTGGTAACGGACCACTGGAAGAAAGCCTTAAGAAACTTGCGCAAGAGCTAGGCGTCAGTGACCGGATCAGTTTTAAGGGTTTTGTGAATCCCGCGATGAAGGAAATCAGCAAGCTGGACGCGCTGATAATGCCATCCGACCATGAAGGGCTGCCCATGACATTGCTGGAAGCCGCCACCCTGGGCATCCCTGTGGTAGCCCACAACGTTGGTGGCATTCCCGAGGTACTTGCAGGTTGGAAACAGGGCGGCCTGGTCGACGAACAAACCCCTTCTGCCTATTCAGAGAAGATTCTTTCAATACTGCCAAGACTGACCCAAGCTGAAGACGCAGCAGCAACACCGCAGCTGGCGACTTCTCCCCCTGAGTTCGAAAATAAATTCAGCAGTCGGGAAAATGCCAAAAAATACGTTGCGCTATACACAAACATCCTGTCTTTACACAGAGGCATTAACCTACCGACAGCATCGTCCTGAACTTTGTTAGCAGGCGTTGCTTCAATCCCGGATCCGGAGAGACCAGCTCGTTATTACTGTTCTCAAAATCCCGGACAAATTGCGCTACCCACTCGTCATTCAGACTACTGCCCTGCCTGGCAGTTACGTGCTCCTCCTGGGCCAGGTTTTCCTCCAGCTGAACATCCATAAACTCGGCGATGGCGTGCACGCTGGCTCCCAGATTCATCCGCACAGAATCAAAGTCCATCTCAATATAGTTGCAGCCATTCGCTGCGAGAGTGTAGCGCCAGGACGCGTTATCAAGAATTACTTCCCGCAGACATTTCTCAATCTGTGCAAAGCGATATTCGGGAGGATTACTGTTTTTGGGTTCCTGACCTGCAATCCACACTCCCGTCTGTCTGGCAATTGCCAGAGATACGGCCTGCTTCAAAACGCCTTCACGAGAAAGGAGCACGTAATAGGCCTCAGGAAAAAGAGCCTGCACCCCGTCAAAGCCACCGAGCACACTGATGTGGGTATAGTGGAGTTTTATGCCGAATACACCATTTGGCGAGGTTCTTCTTTGCGTCAGCTCCCTGATAACACGCTCTGTACTCTCCGTATCAATGCGTCTTTTCCACTCCTGGAGGTTTGCCGGGTTTGCATACTCCAAAGGGAAACCGAAGCAGCCAGTCTGGTGGAGAGTGTGACCTAACATGTGGCTGCCACAACGGGGTGTTGATGCAATAACCAGCGTCTTATCAGGACCCTCCTGGCGCGGAAAATCATGAGTTTCCGAAAACTGATCCTTGTACAAATGCACGCCATAACCTCCTGTCTTCAGGCCAACCAAAAACTAACCGTCGCTTCGTCGATTAGCGAATTGAGCCGCCACGATCTCCAGAATATCCGTTAATGCCTTGATTCTTAGCACGAAGGCAAGCAGCACATAGATGCCCCCCCCAACCAGAACCTGAACCCCAAAGGATCCCAGAGGACCAATTTCATACAACATCGGGTCGAGCAGCGTAATCCCGACAGCCATGAGAACTGCCGCTGCCAAGGTGCGGGAAAAAGACAACATCAGTTCAAGCAGGCTCAAATTGATTAGCCGACCTGCAATCGATAACGTAATCAGGCTGTTAATCCACGTCGCCGTGGTCATCCCGATGACAATACCTTCTATGCCCCAGGGGAGGCCAACAATGACCCCTCCGAGCGCAATGGGGCGGGTCAACAGATTAACCTTAAACTGGAGCTTCGCCCGGCCAAGCGCGAGGTAGACCGAACCGGTAACAGTCACGATAGAGCGCGCTATTCCGGCCAGGCACAGCACCTGCAAAAGCGGCACCAGCTCTGCCCATTGCTCTCCAAGAACACCGAACACAAAGTTTTCTGCTACCGCAAAGATGCCTGCCATCATCGGAAATGTGAGCAGAGCAATAGCCTGGGTGCTCCGCATATAAACTTTCCGGATTCGTTCTATATCCGACTGAATCAAACTCAGCGCCGGAAACATAACGCTGCCCACGGTATGGGAAACATTCTGCAGCGGAAAAAGCATCATTGACTGAGCCTTGTCCAATAACCCTGCGGCATCACCTCCTATATATTTACCCGCAAGCAGCTTGTCCGCTTTCATCGTTGCGAACCGAATGACCCTTGTAGCAAACACATAAAAACTGAAACCGAAAAGCTCTTTCAGCGCTCCACCACTAAAGGCAATCGCAGGCACCCAGCGCGCTGCTCCCCAGACATAACATGTTGCGACAAACCGGAGTATTACCGGTTGCCAGGCCAGGCCCCAGTAACCATAGCCTTCCCTGACCATTAACACTGCAACGATCCCGGCGATGATCATACCCAGCAGATCCGCCACAGCGGTAACCTGAAAAGACAAATCCTTTACCAGGCGTTGCCTGGGCACCAGCCCCAGGGCTCCAAGAATAAACTGGAGGGACAGAACCAACCCCAAGTGAGTCAGTTCTTCCCTTCCGTAAAATTCCGCAATTGTGGGAGAAAGCGAGGACACGAGAGCCCACAGCCCGATACCCAGCCCGAGGTTCGTCCAGAATACGGTATTGTAATGTATCTCCTTTACATCCTTTTTCTGAACAAGAGCCGACCCAAGCCCCACGTCCATTAAAAGGCCGGCGAAGCCGGTAAACACCATCATCATGGCAATCAGGCCAAAGTCATCCGGTGTCAGCATTCTTGCGAGCGCGATGCCAAACCCCATGGAGATGACCTGAGTGATCACCTTTCCGCCCGCAGTCCAGCTAAGAGCCTTGAGAACTTTACCTCTGAAGTCAGACATCGGGCAGTTGATCCATCACCGCTGCTGCTTGCCGGTTGCAGTCGGCACGCACTGCAAACACCTTCTCGCGCCAGAATTCGAGGTTATCGAGCATATGCCCGAGGGCGGCTTCAGAACCTTCAGGGTTCATTTCCTTAGTCGACAACCTTGCTTCGTCCATACCCAACTGGTGGAACAGCTCCTCAAGCTTGAATTCGTAAGCGATCCCCAATACGGGTGTGCCTGCCACCAGGCTGAGAATGGCGGCGTGCATCCGCGTTGCGATGACCATATGGAAGCTCTGATAGGCCCTCACAATGTCCAGGGGTTGGCGGAACTGGCGATCAACGGTGACATTCGGGGCGACGTCTTGGGGCAAGGCGGAGACAATTTCATCTGCCAGTTTTGTATCATCCGTCCAGTACTCGGGGATTCCCTGGCAGGTCGAAAGAAACACCACTTCCGCGCCATAATCCCTTACTACTCGGTTGACCATTGCAGTCACAGACGCCTTATATTGCTCACCCAGGGAGCGATCGCCATCATTAAAGAAGTGCATCGTTCGAACGGACACTGCAATCCGTAAAGCACCTGACGGAGGCGCAGGCCGTTCCACATCAATCACAAACGCAGCATCTTTTGCCAGGGCGATCTTGTCCGCCGGAATACCAAGCTCCAGAACATGCTGACGGGATCGCTCATCGCGCAGGCATATGGCCGTTGCCTTATGAAAGATATCCGTGAACGCTTGCCGGTATCTCGGCTGAGCAAAGGGCCCGAGTGTCTGGGTAAAAAACGCCAGCGGAGCACCCGCAATTAAAGTTAACCGATAGTCCCGAATATTGGTCCACAAACCGTAATTCTCGGTCAGGTAAGTGCCACCGGTGCTTACTACAAGGTCTGCGTTTACGTATTCAGCAACCGACTCGCAATCTTCACGACTGGCAATTAATCGCCCAAGATATCCCACCTTCCAGCGGCATAACCGAGCGACGAACGAGAGCTTCATGAAACGAAGTCGTTCAACCCAGTGCCCAAAGCCGTTAGCCTGCATTTTTCTGCCCAGCCTGGTCCTCGGCGGGTTACCGAACATTGCCTGCCGGAAATTTGCCCAGGGGTAATACCTGCCCGCGGCTTCGGCAGACTTGTCGAAAACAATCACACGCGTATTCGAGCCATACCGCCGCCTGAAAATTTCGAACATGCCCCACAGGATGGCAGCATCTCCCGTATTCAGTGAAACAATATTGGTGACGAGAATTCGTTTGGGGCGATCATGTTCATTCATATCCGAACCTGGACATCAGCGGCGACACAATATGCTCAATGCGCTCCAGATTATGAGGACCAAAAAACTCCTCCAGACTGCCTGAGCGAACTCCTTTTGGTTGAAACTGTACATCCACCAAAGAGGATATATCTGCCAGCCTGGTATAACCGAGGTCTTTCGCCAGAGCTTCAATTTCCGCTTTTTTGTTGGTTCTGAAGTCCTCGTAACGGATCAACCTTACGTTGTCCTCGTTCTCCAAATAATGTTCAGCAGAGACACGCCAACGCCAAGCCATCTTCTCGAGAAAATCGTCACCAGGCATATCGGGTGACCGCCCGTTGAGCACATTTCCCCACGCTCCCGAAAGGTTAGCTACGGCTTGTTGCGACACTGCAGGGTCGCCCGCTATCTTTAATCGGCTGAGGATGCTGCGGATATTTTCCCGCGGGTCCCGCACGATAAAAACCATCTTTGCCTCCGGGAAGAGTGTTCCCAGATCCTTGAGAAAAAGAGGGAAGTTAGGATCCTTGATGATCTCGCCGTTAAACACATCCCTGAATTCTTTCCAGAGGCTACCCAAATCAAGTTCGCCCCTGAACAGCTGGTCGCGATAGACAACGCCTTTGACGTCCAGTTTGTAGAACGGATCACTGCAAACGGTTTCTTGTGCGGCTTCTGCCAGCAACTTCGCAATCGCAGTGGTTCCCGATTTTGGCATTCCTGCCACTATTACCTTGCCTTTACCGCTTGAAAGCGGAACCACCTTGTTCAGCAAACGCTTCAATTGCCCGACCTCCCTTCAAGCCAAACTGGTTGTCTGTCTGTCTGCGCCAGCTAACTGCTGAAACAGCTCAAGTGTCGCATCCGCATTATGCTTCCAACTCCTTTCCTGCTGGATCAACTCCCAGCCAGCTCGCCCCAGCCTGGCTGCGAGTTCCGGCTCGTCTCTCAGGCGAATAAGCTGGTTCAGAATGTCATCTGCAGTGTCATCACATAAAAGCCCGTTCTTACCATGGTCGATGATTTCCGCCATCTGGGCCCTGTTCGAGGTAACCACCGGTGTCATGCACGCCATGTACTCAAACATCTTCATAGGGGAATTGTGGAAACCGTATGGGGACCACTGATAATCCGGATGCAAGGCAACGCAGGCATCTGCACAACAGATGGAATCAAGAATGCCTTCCCGGTCCAGGCCTTCTCTTATTTCAACATTTGGCCCCTCAGGCAGGAATTCAGTCCGCTGATTGACTGCCAGAACGAACTTTATGTCCGGCGCCCGACTCTGCGCACGAAGGACCGCACTCGCTATAAAGTCAAGGCCCTGCCAAGGGTAAATCGCGCTTCCGCTATAAAACACAGTGAAAGCATTGTCCTTTCGAAGTGACTTGCGGCGTGTTATTTCCTCCACGGATATCACCGGGCCTCCGTTAGGCAGAACGTTAACGTTAGTGAGCTCCAGTGCTTCACGGGCGTAGTGGCCCAGGGCGGAAGAAACACAGATAGCTGCATCTACATCTTTGCAAAGCTCTTTTCTCAGCTTCTCTTCACGCTTAATGCCGGCAAGCTTTCGCGTCGCATGAATCCAGCGCTTCAACCCCTTTAGCCAAGATTCTCGCTCTCCTGCCCGCTTTCCTCCCAGCCATGAAAAAGCAAGAGTTTCGTTAGCCGGAGAGTTGATTTCCCAAATGATTGGCTTGTGCTCTCCTACCCTTGCCATACATTCAGCAGCTGCTGGCCATTCAGATAGGTAGCGGGCATCAATGCGGATATAAAGCACATCGATGGCTGCACAGAAAGCCCGGAGAGAGCCGGATTCAGAACCCTGGTAATTCCTGGCACCTGGCATTGTGGGGTCATCCACCACCAGCACCTGGTGCCCTGCTTTCAGAAACCCCTGTACCAACTCCAGGGCATGGACATGGTTGCCACCTTTCGGAGGATAGGCGTGCATCTTGTACATATAACCGATTTTCACCAGACAATCTCCTTATCACTGGTACAGCGCAACGGTCTGTTCGGGTACTGCGCTTTCTGGCATGATTACGGCGCGAATTGTGGGAAGGATGCTACCACCGAACGGCGCGTATGTCTGCAACCCTGGATACACGAAACCTTAATGGAATCCTTAATGAAACAGCACGATAACGGAAATATATTGCTGGTCTCCAATTACCCATCTGACGTCGGATACGCTTGGTGGCTGATGGAACATTTTTGGGTCCTTCTGGCGGAGCATTTCAAAGCGCGGGGCGCTAAAGCTTTCCTCGCCTATCCAAGCATCAACCAGCTACCAGCCGCTATCCAAGACAGCTGCATCACCCCGGTGGAGCTCGAAATGACCGGTTCCGGGGCGTTGCCGTCCAACCTCAAAACGTTTATCAAAACCAATAATATCCGCCACATGTACCTGACAGATCGCTCCTGGTTCAACCCGCAGTACGCGGCATTAAGACAGGCCGGTGTGAAGAACATCGTCGTACATGATCACACGCCAGGGGATCGCCCCGTGATTGGCGGCCTTAAAGGACTGATAAAGGCGGTACGTCATCGGCTTCCGCTGGTCTGCGCCGACAGTCAGCTGTGTGTCTCACCCCTGATGCGCCAGCGTAGTATTTCCAATGGCCGGTTACCGGGTGAACGCTGCCACGTGGTACAGAATGGCATACCGCCGATTCAATCCTCCGCTACTTCGCGCTCCTCGCTACTAGAGAGTCTTGGTATCCCCGATGATCGACAGGTGTGCATCACTACCGGCCGCGCTCACCCCTATAAGCGCTTTGATTTCATCATCCAAACCGCTGCAGAGCTTCAAAAGATCGAGCCTGACAACCAACTTGTCTTCGTACTCATTGGTGATGGCCCTGACTTTAACCGGTTGAAACAGCAGGTTCAGGACCTGAAGCTTCAGGAAAGGGTGCGCCTGACCGGATTCCGAACGGACGCCAAGGCCTTGTTGGGCGCCGCTGATATCGCTATGCATGCTGCTCTCGGAGAGGGGTTCTCTCTCTCCATCGTGGAGTATATGAGCGCGGGACTGCCGGTACTGGTGCCCGACATCCCTTCGGTAAAGCAGGCGATCGACCATGAGGACAATGGCTTCGTGTATGAAAAAGACAGCCCTGCCAGCGCCGCGTCTTACATTGCAGCCCTCCTCAATGATGACAGCCGAAGAAAAGCTATGGGAGACTCCGCCAGGAATAAGGCCAGCTCACAGTACAGTCTCGACAACTGCAGCCGGGAATTCATCAGAGCCTGTCAAACGCTCTTCTGAATAATCTCCCAGAGTCGCCCAACGCTCTTTTCGGTAGTCCAGTTTTGCAACACTCTGGCACGCGCCTGAGCTCCCAAGCGCTTTGCGTATTCCGGTTTTGTCGCTACCTGAACCAGCGCCTCCGCCATCCCGGTTGCATCGTACTCGTCCACTAAAAGCCCGGTTTCGCCCTCTTCGATGATATCGCGTATACCGCCGTGGCGGGTTGAGACCACGGGAAGGCCCATACCCATCGCTTCCAGAACTCCCACCGGGGTCCCCTCCATATCACCATCAGGAGCGCGAACCGAGTGTTGAACAAATCCACTGGCCTGCTTCATGGCCTTGAGCACATAGTCGTGGGATTGCGCACCTGAAAACCTGATTCGGTCGTCCACAGACAACGCTTTTGCCAACTGGAGACAAGGTGTTTTCAAAGGCCCATCTCCGATCACCTCAAGCCGGGCATCAGGAACGTGCTTCAGGAGCTCCGCAAAAGCCAGTAGCGAAACGAAGGGGGCCTTTTTCTCAACCAGGCGCCCCACCATCAGGAACCTTGCAGCGTGTTCCCGCAATGATGCTGGCTCATCGGCGACATCTGCACCACAGGCGTTATGGAATAACTTCTCTGCAGGCGCGCCCAGTTTCGATAGCTGCTCACACATATGGGTGGAAACACCAACGATTGCAGCAGCGTTGTTGAAAAGTTGCCTGTAACCCCCCTCAAGCTCCGCGAGCAAAGACTCCCTATAGGCGTCATAACCATGGAACTGAGCAACCAGAGGCACCCCTGCCTGGGTGCATGCTTCCATTACCGAAACAGCCGTTGGCCCATATTCTGCCAGCACTGCGTCTACCTGATTGCGTTCAAGGAAGCGCTTTAGTGCACTGGTATCCTGCGTGGCGACGGTACAGCCAGTCACCTTCCGTTGTAGCCATCGCACGCCGAGCGGAAGCAGTGCCCTGGACGCCATATACGCCCCGGCACCGGAACTCCCTGATCGTATCATACGGTAACCAGGATTCCCGACCAGAGACACCACCGAACAGGGCATACCATTGATATGGGCGTGCAGAAAGGTTTCGGAGGGGCCCAGCTCATTTCCATCCTTATTGACAACAACAGCCAGCTTGAACGACATAATGCATTTCCTGTAAAGCGGATTTGAAATAAGGAGGTTCAGGCCTGGCGATACAGCGCCTCGAGTGATTCACCAAACTGTTTGTGGTTATGGTGTGACAGGATATGACTCAGAGCCCGGGCGCCTTTCTCCCTGATCTGTTGCGGATTTGCCAGAATTTCTTCAAACACGTTTATCAATCCTGCTTTAATTGCGGCGGACAGCACTGCCCGATCGTGATCGCTCTTGAACCAGGCCTCACCGCCTGTCTCCTGTTTGTTAACGGGGATGAGCCAGCCCCGGTCATCACTATTGATTTCCGGAAACGCCCGAACGTTGGTGGTAATGACCGGCCTGCCGCACGCCTGGAATTCCAGAACCGAATAGCCATAGGTTTCGGCGTAAGAAGGCAGCAACCCTACGTCACAGGTGCGCATTTTTTCCAGAACCGATTCCGGACTGAGTGCCTCATGATGCTCGATCCACTCGCCATTCTCGGCAATCACAGCCCTGATACGTGCCACATCCTCGGCATCCGATGAGGATGCATAGGCGTCTGGCTGAAGGCGGCTGACGATCACCAGCCGGAGATCGGTATGACCTCGCCTTCTGACCTCTGCCAGCGCATCAACAATTTCCTCTCCCCCTTTTCGAAAGAAATGATGGCCGACAAGCATGAAGGTTATCTTTCCATCTGTTTCATGAGGAAATGTTAACTCCCCATCGGCGTCTACCAGGGGTTTCTGAGGTGGGTGCAAGACAAGTGTCTTGCTCTCTATGTGATCTTTGAATTCCGGGAAATGCCCCAAAAATCGCCCCTGGATCTGCCTGGCACTGTTCGAGAGTGCGATCAGCCCTTTACACTGATCAGCGGCGAGCAATGAAAGCGCACGCTTTGTCGCTTCTGACGAGCGAACCCTCTCCGTATCAGACGTATGATTTGTCAGCACATGCCGGAAACGGGGTATCAGAGTTTCATAGGTGGTTACCCACGGTGTTCTGGAGTAATTGATGCCATTGAACAGATGCAGACAGTCCACCCGATTCAATCCAAAATCGCGGAACTGAAACTGCTGGTCAAAAAAGCGATCTGAAGAAGGGTCTGCACCCAGCATGGGGCTAACTCGCCTTAACAGGGAGAAGTAGTCGCGGCAAAGGTGGTAGCGGGCGCCCTCGACACAACCGATGATATTGCGCACTTCAGGATACTGCCGGGCGGCGTACCCGATCTTTAACGTGGACATGATGGCAACCTTAAAAACGCTTGAACAATTGAACTGGGCGTAAAATTCTGGTGCTACTCGCCGGTTAACTGCGCCCAGACTTCTCTGCATCGCTTCTCGATAGCCGGAGACATATCCGGCTTGCGGTTTTTGCCAACGGACCCTGCGTATACCTCATCGGTCATCGAAGGGAACCATTTCATGCCAAGTAAATTACAGATTTCCTGCATG
Source organism: Marinobacter denitrificans (assembly GCF_008795955.1). Classification (GTDB taxonomy): domain Bacteria; phylum Pseudomonadota; class Gammaproteobacteria; order Pseudomonadales; family Oleiphilaceae; genus Marinobacter; species Marinobacter denitrificans. The sequence goes on along the minus strand of NZ_VMHN01000002.1, from coordinate 427,677 downwards.
GTCTCATCCGGCTTCTGAACAAGGTTCTCATACCGGATCTTGGTAACACGGGGGTTCGACTGAAGATCAAGGAACGTGTAAGAACTGTTGTAAAGAAGCCAGTACAGGCCAGCGGCATCTTCAAGAGACAGGTCAGCATGACAGTGGCTGGCGATAAACTCCCTGATCTCCGTAGGCGCCTGAGGTTGCCTGGCGAAGCCTGTTTCAACCCAGCTCCGGACCGCACGAACCTGGGCCTCACCAAAAAAACGTACCATTGAGTTGATGGCATCGTCGGGATTGCGGATGACAAAAATGACGACGCCAGAAGGGAATTCGGTAAGAAACTCGCGTGCCCGAAGCGTTTCGACAATGGGTTTGAACAGCACCTGGCTTGCCCGGCTTGAGTTGACGGCACTCTGAACAGCATCAAAATTTTTCAGCCGCCAGTTATCAAACGCTTTCGGATTGTCTTCATTTATGAGCTCCACGTCCCAGGCTTTGCTCAGGCAATGAGAGACAATATCCGTACCAGACCGACCGCTTCCCAAAATGAACACTGGTCGTGTTGCCTGAGAAGGGGTAACAAACTGGTAAAGCCGCTTTAGATAATACCGTCCTCGTCTCTTCGCCCTGTAGAGCAGGACACTCTGCTTGATTTCAACATTCAGAGTCATTAGAAATCCTTTTCGTTAAATCGCGAGAAGAATAGTACTCAAAAAGCCCCGTTGTTCAACCAAAACCAATACTTGCCAATAATGAACAATAGCCTAAAGTCACGCGGCAACTAGCATAAACCGCCTCTAAGCCACTCACAAGCAGTAACCAAACTGCAACCATACAAAACGCAAAATTTTGTCAAATGCGCTATAGTCGCAAACTGAACTAGCTCGGGAGTAGGATCCACATGGTACATCTGAAACAACTTAAGCACCTCACCGTATTAGCCCTTGCGTCCCTCTTGGCCACCACAGTCAATGGTGAGCCACTGATGGTAGACTCCTTCGAATCCGGAGATATGGCGGCCACAAACGCAGAGGGTTTTGATTGGGGCCGAAACAATAGGACATCCATTGTCACAGCAGACGCCGTGGTCTACAACAATGGCGAAAGAGACACAGCGATACCTAGTGGGCGTGATTGGGATCCTAAACATGGCGAGCATAGCTTGAGATTTCGATATGCAGCTGGAGATAACATGTCAGAGCAGCGCTTCAAGCTCGGAGGAGCTTACGAAGACATGTGGTTACAGTATTGGATCAGGGTCCCGATTAATTACACTCACGGACAAAGCTCGCCTAGCAATCACAAGTTTTTCGCACTATGGATGGACGCCTATTCACATAAAGGAGAAGGCCCAACAGTTGCGTGGGAATTCTGGGGGTCAGACGGCGGTTCAAGTAGGCTAGCCTTCCATTACAGTGAAGGCTCTTTTAATATCATGGGTGGGCATCAGGGTCATGATGACTTCATATCCGTGCCGGACGACCGTGGCCGCTGGATGGAAATAACAATTCATGCGAAAGCGTCGTCAAATGGACAGTCGAACGATGGCGTAATTGAGTTGTGGCGCAGATGGGAAAACGAATCACCTAGCCAACGAAAACTGATGCATCAAACAACTGATGCAGTTCTTCCGCTACCGAGCCAAGGGGTCCGAGGCTGGAATGCAGGCTACTTCATGGGATGGGCCAATGCTGCCTATGCGAATGATACCGAGTGGTTAATTGATCATATAACCATTTCGGAGCAGTCATTACTCGGCACGCAAGATTTGACGAGTGCCACCTCAAAAGCCCCTAACCCTCCTGTCTTGTCACTGAAGTAGAAGCAGAATTTCACCAAGCCGAAGGGACTTTTAGTTCCTTCGGCTTGGTCGGTTGGGCAGTTTAAAGATGCAGGTAATCCTTCCGGCCAGCGTTGAGTTCACTTCCATTGCCACTTGCCCGCCTAGGGGCCAGTTGATCAAGTGCTTCCGCGTATCTTTTCCCAATGCTGAGATAACTGTAGCGATTCCTGATCAATTCCGGACCGGCTTTACGCAAGCGCGCCTCTTTCTCCGGATTGCCAAGCAGGTCTACTATCGCATCCACGTAGCTCTCTGGTGTTTGCGCGAACGTCACATCAATCCCGTCCTGAACCTTAATGCCCTTGCACGCAAAAGGGTCGGCTATAATGCAGCAGCCACTCGCTAACGCATCCAGAATTTTGAGCTTTGTGCCCCCACCTGTGCGAATTGGGCAGATATAGAACTGCGCCCGCCAGAGGTAGTCTCGAACATCATCAACGAAACCATGGACACGGAACAATTCATCAGTTTCGGCAAGCTTCAACATTTCCGGAGTGGGGTCACGCCCGATGATATCCACACGCATATCAGGGAGTCTCACTTTGATCAAAGGCCATATCTCGCGGATAAAGTATTCTACTGCCTCTCGGTTTGGGTACCAGGAAAGCCCACCGACAATCACTATGCTTTTGGGGGCCACCGTAACGGACGAGTTTGGGTAAAAATAAGAGACATCCGCGCCGTTTGGAACTGATATGAATTCTCCATCGCCTATAGCAGCCTTCATCGACTCGGCGTCTTCGTCTGAACAGGTAACATTGAGGCTCGAATGCCGGCAGTGTTCGACTTCACTTTTCCATAACCGCGAGGCCTCATACTTGTAGTAAAGACTTTTTACCGGATTCTGCTCAGTTTTTGAGCGTGCCCTGAGCATGGCTGATTCGAAATTGTGATGGTTCAGAACAACAGGAAGCCCCTTCAAAAGGTCGGAGTAGACACAGAGACTAATGGTATCGATATGCACCGCATCGAAGGACTTTTCGGCGAGCAGGCTAGCTATGGTGTCCCTAGCCTCAGCAGATTTGAGCCATTCCATGTTGTAAGCTTGTCCACAAAACAACGCTTTCAGTGCCGTAAGATATCGCCCTCCGGAGATAGCATCCTCCGGGATGTCCAGCACGTGAATGGATTCAACGCATTTGAGCAATTCCTGTTTTGCATATTCCAATGGATCATTCTGGTCTGGGAGACTTGCTGAGAGGAAGCCTGCTTGGTTAAACGCAACTAATGTAATTTCGTGGTACTTGCTGACCTCCTTGATCATGTTATAGGTACGTTGGAGCACCCCCCCCTTGGGAGGGTAAGGAATCAGATGGGACAGCCAAAGTAACTTCATGATCGTCCTTTTTTTCGTTTAGAGTCTTCCATAAAACTGTTTCGCATAGACACCAAAAGCGCCAGGTGAATCCAAAGGTACGGATAATAAGTGACCGTTACAAACTGACCTGCCACTATAAAACCGAGTAGTGAAAGGTTTGCACAAGCGCCTATCAGCTTTTGATTGTTCTCACACCCATCGGCACGGAATCTCTGAGCCTTTCTTAATGCGACTAGAATTAGTATCAAAAATATAGCTAAGCCAGTAATTCCCGTGTCTGTACCGACCTGAATTATAATATTGTGAGGCAACTCCACTCGATGGAGGAGCACATCATCTGCGTAGTAACGCCCGAAGTATGAGGGAAAATTAAAATAGCCCACCCCAAGAACCGGATGCTCTTTGATCATCTCGAGTCCGTTTTCCCAATACAGAATGCGTTGTTGAGAAGTTCTGTCTTCTCCCATTGTGCGGAACCGATCTTTTTGCTCTTCAGGCAAAAACGTCCACAGTAAGGTCACCGCTATTGCACACGATATGAGAACCTTGGGTTTGAATACGGTTCTATAGTTCATCACTACAAGTTGAACCACTAACGCAAGCTGCGCCCCACGTGAACTGGCCCCAAGGATTACCATGATTGCAGTAATCGGCATCAGCATCAGCAACCAGTACCATGTCTTGGTGATACGGGGCTTGAGCGAGTGGGCAAAGGCCCAGGCTATGGGCCAGAACACCAGCATCTGAATGGCCAGCTCGCCGGAATTCTGAAAAAATCCTGGTGGCCCAGAAAGCCCCCAAGTGGTAAAGGAAAAACCCCGCATTGCCCACGAAATTGCAAGGGACAAGGAAATCTTGAAAGAGGCCACCAGGAAGATACACAAGAAGATAAAAAAGCGCTTCCTGGTATTAACGATGTTGATGATAAGAAAGTAGATGATCACCCAGAGGTAATAATTCTCAAGCTTTCCATAAGATATCGAGGGAAAATAGGCAAACACACTGGATAACAGAATGAGGATAAGAAAGAGAATCAGCAAAACGTTTACTGATGAAGACACCCAACGTACGGTCCGGTCCGCAAAGCACCCCACGAGAGCACCGATGATAGCCAACTGGGTCCAGGGCAAAAAATCTATAATCGGATAGATCGATTGAGGGCGCACATACTCAAAAAACAGGTACATGCAAATCATCCAGAAAGCAAAGCTTTCGCTTTTTAAATATCGCCAATTCATGCCGATATTCAGCGAATAGAGATCCTCTTCGGTTATTTCTTTGGCTTTTTTACGCATAGAGCCCCCGCACACTTTCCATGACTATGGTTTCGCACCGTGTGAAGAACGCCGGACAGCAATTGAAAGGGTCGTGAATATACGGTATCGGGTTTCGGCAATAGCTTCCGGCAAGAACCAACGTGTATTGTTTTCCTATTTTTTGCTCGAACTGATATAGATGAGAGGGCTCCATAACAACGATAAGGTCGGAAGCCCTGAATTCAAAATCCCGGACGTTGACGGTTTTATGGTCTTCAAGGTTTAGCCCTTGCTGCCTGGCAAACTCACGCGCACGGGGGTCTGCAGGAAAGGCGTCACCGCAGTTCAGGCCGCAGGACGCGGCCTCCATCCCCAGGCTGCGAGCATAGACCTCTGCCAGAGGGCTGCGGCAAATATTGCCGCTACAGATAAAGACCACCCGCCGGGAGGTGACGGGGCCCGGGGGGCGGGAATACTTCCGGTAGGCGCCTGTTAACGACAGAGCGCGGTGGTAGATAAATCGGACAAATCCCTGTTTCGAGCCAAACCGCTCGTACACCCACTGGCTCAACGAATAATCTCCCTTTAGTTCAAACCGAACGCTGCCGGACTTCCCTTTTGTAGCCCATCATGCCACAAACAGGGTCGCCTCTGGCACCGTTACGAGCGTTTCCTACATTTCCGTAAGAAGGCTGCGATAGAATTCGGGCTCATTATGCAGGATAATCGCCTCACAGTTGAATACTCGGTAAAAACACAGGACGTTGCTACCTATGGAACCCAGAATTCTGGTGCTGGACGGAAATCAAAGGGCAGCACTTGCAACAGTGCGCTCACTGGGTGCGAAGGGGTTATGGGTAGCTGTTGGTGAGAGTTGTGCGCCCTCCATGGCCGGGCTGTCCCGGTATTGTCACCAGAGCCTCACCTATGCTGATCCTTTCAACGCGCCCAGACAGTTTTTTGAAGACCTCCTGAAGCAGATCGACGAACACAACATTTCATTTCTGCTACCCATAACGGAAGCCACCACGTACGTTATTCTGGCTTACCGAGAGGAGCTGCCCGCGCATGTTACTCTCCCCTTCCCGGAGACGGCGTCGGTGGAGCAGCTTGCCAACAAGAACAATCTATTCCAGCTGGCGCTTGAGCAGAACGTACCGGTGCCGGAGACGATATTCTGCTCTGAAGCCGAGGAAGGCCTCAAGGCACTGGAGCGCATCGAGCATTTTCCGGTTGTGCTAAAGCCTTTCAAATCAAAGATACTGCAGCCGGCTTCCATCATTTCTACACAGGTTATTGTTGCGCATTCGGCTCAGGAAGCTTCCGAGGCCCTGCGAAACCATGATTTCTTTCAATTCCCATTCACCATACAGTCCTTTATCGAGGGTTCCGGGCAGGGAATTTTTTCCCTGTTTGATCATGGCGAACCTGTGTGCTTTTTCGCCCACCGCAGACTGAGGGAAAAACCACCGGGCGGTGGTGTCAGCGTTCTTTGCGAGTCTGCCCCGGTCAATGATCAACTGCGAAGCTATGCAGAGACACTGCTTCGTTCTGTCGCCTGGCACGGTGTGGCAATGGTTGAATTCCGGGTCGCCCCGGATGGGCCTGGTTATCTGATGGAAGTGAATCCGCGGTTCTGGGGGTCACTCCAGCTGGCCATCGACTCGGGAATCGATTTTCCCTGGTGGCTGTACCTGGCAAGCACCGGGCAAACAGTACCGCAGGCAAGCTGGCAGCACCGGCGAGTGCGATGGTTGCTCGGCGACCTGGACCGGCTTTACCTTGTGCTGAAATCTTCGCCAGACTTCTACTCGTTCGGACAGAAGCTTGCTGAGATTTTGCGGTTCTTCACGCCAGGATTAAGAACCCGTCATGAGGTGAATCGCTGGAAAGACCTTCGCCCGTTCTGGTTCGAGGTAAAACAATATCTACGTGCATTGAAAAGTTGACGATGTCTATGAATCAACCCTATGTGATCATACTTGCTAACGGCCTGAATGGTCTTGGAGCGGTACGGTCAGCCGCGGATGCAGGTTTGCGAACCTATACCCTGCTGACAAGCCAGACTGACCTGAGCGCCTATAGCCGATACAGCCAGTACCGCTTTATATTGCCGGCCAATCCCGGCGTAGAAGATATAAGGCCGGTTCTGGACCAGCTTTACCGCAATGAAGATGGCCCGGGGGTATTATTGGCATGCTCGGACCTTGCAGCGGAACTGCTCGGTAAACTGAAAAGTGAGGGTTACTCCAATCACCATCTGATCGTTCCTTCGTCGGAAACCACCGAAATCCTCAACGACAAAAAGCTGGAATGTCAGTCGATGGAAGAAGGCGGTATTACGCTTCCAAAAACCTATTACGATTTGGCCAACGACGCCCCCGCCTCTTTCCCGCTGATCATCAAGCCCCGCACATTTCGGGAATACGCTGTATTGGGGGCGAAAAATGTCATCGTTAACTCCCTGGCGGAATTCGAAGAATTCCGTAAAGATTTCCGTGGCAAACTGGACCGCTTTATTGCCCAGGAAGTGATTGAGGGTGAGGACGATAACCTTTGGGTGTGCAATGTTACCTTCGACCTGAACAAGCAGTTGAGTGCCTGTTTCGTGTTCAACCGCCTGGGCACCATGCCCTCTCATTATGGCGTAACCTCACTGGCGATCAGCCGGGAGAATCAGGCGCTGCGTGACGAATGCGCAAAGATCGGCGAGGCGCTCAATTATTCCGGGCCCGCCATGATCGAGTTCAAGAAAGACCAGAATTCCGGGAACTATTACTATATTGAAACCAATCCACGCCTTGGCATGTGTAACTGGTTTGATACCCGGTGCGGGATTAATAACATTCTGGCGGCCACCCAGGTAGCTTACGGCAAGCAGGTGGCATTCGCACCCCAGAAGAATAACCGTGTGTACTGGAACTTCTTCGGTGACCTGGTAGCGAGGCTTGAAGACCGCGAAAATGTGTTAGCAGTGCTCTTTCGCTATATCGGGCTGCTCCGCTACCGCCGGGTAGCCGCACTGTTTTACTGGAAAGACCCCCACCCTGCGTTCCGCTACTCTTGCATGTCCATCAGGGACATTGCTACTCGGGTTATGCGGAAACTGCGCGGGGACACCAATTAGCTCCGCAGCTTTTCCTTTAATGCTTCAAAGCGGTTTACAATCTGAACAAAGTCTGCGGTATTCTCCGGCAGGGAAAAGCGTGGAAGTTGATAGCGATCCTGCCCCTGCCTTACATAGGCCGGAACCGTATTAAAGGCCATGTTGAACCCGGCCTGCCCGAGTTCATTCACGTCGCCGCTATCGTAATCCGCAGGCCGACCTGTAGGGTACGCGAAGACCTGTGGGGTATACCCCAGTTCTTCCTCAACTCGTTTCAGGGAACCCACGATTTCTTCCCGCTTTTCTGCCGGGTTCAATGTTGACAGAATTCTATGGGTGCGGGTATGGGGATAAACACCATGCCCCCTCTCCCGCAGGGACTTTGCGTCACTCCAGGACATCGGGCGGTATTCAGGGGGAGTAGAAGAGGGAAAATCAACACCCAGTTTCCCGAAAAGCTCCTCCCGAAGCCACTGGTAGATCTCGGTTTGAGGCCCCGCTTTCAGAGCTTCACGAATCTCCTTCACGGTTGCCTTCGCCGAGTTAACCTCAAGATTGACCGAATAGACCGTGCCGGACGGCAGGCGAATGTCTGTAGGCTCTGAACGGGAGTGGTTGAGTGCGTAGGAAACCTGGTCGTCCCAGGGCCACAGTTGTTGGTCCAGGAGGCCGGTGATAACAAAAAAGTTCAGTGGGAAGCCGAACTCGTCAAATACCCTTGCCGCCACATCGTGATGATCGTAAAAACCGTCATCGATGGTAAACATGACGGACCTGGAGGGGATTGGCTGCCTTTTATCAAGACATTTCCAGAGTTCGTCCATTGAAAGGACGTGGTACCCCTTGTCAGTAAGGTACTGGAGGTGGCTACGCAATTGATCCGCAGGTAGGCCGGACGGAACGCCATCATCTCCGTTGGTGACTCGGTGCAACATGAATACTGGCAATCGACCAGGACATAACAGCCGATAAAGACCAGTCTCACCAACGACGTTTGCCCACTTCAGCACTTTATCCTTCAATGCCAGACTCCCGATGAAGTATTTTGCAGCCCCCTGGAAGTCATCTAGAGCAGTGCCCGCTTGAGTCGGATCAGTGCGCCGTTGATGAAGGTTTCATCCAACTCCTTCAGCGCTTCTCTTTTTCGGAATCGACTGAGTAACCGACTTATTGCCTTCTGGGCCTCCTGGTTCCCGACCTCTTTCGCAAGCTGATAGTTTTCAACCCAGAACACGTATTGGTTGTGTTTTTCCAGCCGAACGTCATCCAGGCAGTCGAAGTTGGGCAGGCTGGGCAAAGAGTCAACGGTTCTGTTGAACAGTTTGAGTGCAGTCATTGTTCGCAGGCATTTTTCACATTTTCCGCAATTGTAAGCGGAGTGCACATTACAAACCCTTAACTCGTCCAGTCCGTGCGGCCAATCAAGGATAGCTCTGGTTTTGTCAGTTCTGAAAGCAATACCATGATGAACAATATGGGTCCTGCCATTGCTTAACAATGGATCGCTCACTGGATGGCTGCCACAGGGGAACAGGTCATTGTAACCATGACTGGCTGGAACGAACAGTTTTCCCAGCCCCATACCAATCCCGGTGCTCACTAAAATAGCACCGTGATTGTCAAAATCTTTGCAATCCAGATGCTCTTTAACATTGGTGGTGACAGAGATGAGGTTCAAACCGGAGTTCCGGGAGAACTGCCAGGCTAACGCACGTGTTTTTTCCCAACGTTGCTGTTCTTTTATGGAGATATCCAGACCAAGGCACAGCACCAGGTGGTCAAGCTCTTCAGACGTTTTCGCGACAGTATAAAGGCTGTCTACTCCGCCACTAAAAAAGCATCCGGCGCCATTGCCAGGCTGTGAGTGTTGTATCTCATTTTTTGCAGTGATCTGCACCCGGGCCAGACCAGGGTACCACTGCCTGAAGATCTCCTGGTAAAGACTCAGGTTTCCCAGCAGCTCTGTGCTTACCGGCACTGACTCGTCAATGCCAAGATTTTCTCCCTGTTGCATAGCCGGCACCAGTGCGGCCATGACAAACGCATCACCACTGATGACTTCAGGACACGCTATACCGTCATAGGAAAAGTATATCTGCTTAGGGCCTACCCAGGCCGAGAGCGTCCAGCGCTGCTCATCACTTTCTTCAACCCTTAGGTTCCGGATCTGCATCCTGCACACCTTCCATAGTTAACGAGAAACATGCTAACTGGCAGGCCCCAACTTCCCGGACTAGTGCTATTAACCAGCACTTTGCCTATTAGTCAGGTACATCAAGTTTAATGCGGACCAAGCCTGTTCTGTATTCTTACTTTCAGAATAGATTTTACAGTAATCTTCGTTATCTGAAATTACAAAATGCTTAATCCATTGAGGGAACGGAGTGGGAAACCCCAGCTTTTCCAGATATATAGCTTCAGGTTCGATAAACTGACAGGCTAATTGCTTTAACAAAGGTTTAACGTGACTTGAAGTGTCTCTACGGAAATTCCTGGGAATGCTGAGCTCGCTTGGGCCAAACATCTGCCGGTTCGAAAGTCTGTTTGAGAGTGCAACCATGCGTTGATTGTAGAAAGGCGTGACGATTTTTTTACCCAGTAAAAGTGCGCTGGTTTCGATTTCCACCATGTGCTGTGAACAATCGGTTTTTAGATTGAATTCCGTACCAGAGACACGGGTGAAAGCCCTCTTGCGGTCTGCTGTATTATTTTTTGGTGGTGAAACCCCAATAGAATCAAGGGTCTTGCCAATGAAGGGTTCGGTAATTTGCGGAATTTCAATCAGTTGCCCTACCCCATGGTTTTTAATACTGGCGCAGATCGATTTTAGCCGAGCAGGGATCAAATAGTCTGGAATAAAACGAAGCACTCTGGCGTACTTTCCATCCATAATGCCGGCTTTGACAGGGCGGCTCCCGAACATCGTATCCGCGTATTCGCCATAAAGGATATTTTCTTCAGGAATATGCTTGAACAAGGCGTGCAAAACCAGGGAACTGTAATTCCTGTTGGGAACACCGTTTGCGTCAATCACCTCAAAAAAAGATGATTTAAACTCGTCCGGATGTATGGTGACAATACGATGCTCCAGCCCCAGCTTCTTCCCAAATCCGATAGCGCGCTCTAATTCAGGGTTTTCACCTTTATCCCATGTGGGCGTATAAGCTTTAACCTTATCGAAAACCTGACAGGCAATTGCAGCGAGGATAAAAGAGTCCACTCCTCCACTTAACAAAACGGCCGCAGGTTCTTGTGTATTAATCTGTTGATAAGACTCACATATACTGTTTTTAATACTTTCAATTAAGTCGTTATCGCTGGATGGTTCCCCACCTTCCCGAATCCTGAGTTGCTCAGCTCCGGTTTCGATGACGGCTAATCCGTTTTTGTCATCATAGGTGATACCGTGCAACAGAGGTAAGACCGACACGCCGTCTTCCAGGGCATCCTCGGTAATTATCCGGGAAACCAGTGCATAGCGCAGCGCTAGAGGGTTCCATTGGATCTGGGTATCCTGGACAGCCCGGGGGTCGGTTGTCACGATTATGTGATCAGTGGTCTCCCTGATCAGCACCCGTTGACTTCCGTATCGATCACGGACGAGTGTCAGGTTATTTCCATCACGTGAAACAAAAACTGCCAGAAAATTGTACTCAGCCCCGCTCACAAAATCCCAGTCGTTGCTGACGATTTTCGCGACAACATCCTCTTCGGACATATTTGCGGGTAATCGCGTGTAATACAGTGTTCCCGGGTTTGGTCCTGTCGATTGGTAAAGGCACGGAGAGCTGACCTTCACTTCCGCGCTTTTTCCCGAAAGGGAGCCTTTATGGATATTGACCGTCATGTACACACGAGAGACATCCATAACCTTTCCCATTCTATTCGATCAACTGGCTGTAAATTTCTTTGTAACTCTCCAGCATGGCCTGCAAAGAGAAACGAGCTTTTGCATTTTGCTTCGCTTCTACAATCATGCGTTTACGCTTCGACTTGTCTTTCATCTTCTGAATGGCCACGACGATTGCCCCAGGGTCTTTTACTGGCACCAATATGCCAGACACACCATCCATAATAATTTCCTCGGGCCCCCCGCTGCGGGTAGCAATAACCGGCACTCCGGACATCATCGCCTCCACCGTAGAAATGGAGAAACCTTCGGACACGGAGGGCAAGAGGAAAATATCTGCCTGCCGAAGAATATTCGCGACATCTGTCCGAAACCCCAGCCAATGAATATTGGGTGGTTTCGAAGCTTTCGCGACCTGTTCCGTCAGCTTGTTGAAAAGTTTTTCTTTCTGGTGGCCTACTACCACAAAGTGAACATTCGGGTCCCGATCCGCCATTGTGATTGCGGCGTCAACCAGATACTCATAGCCTTTTGCCGGGCGGACGTTGCCGATAGAGACCACCAGTCTTGCGTCTTCTGGTAGCCCCAGTTCTTTTTTGAGCCCTGACGCAGGGGTTCTGTTGAAGGCCTTCGGATCCACACCGTTATAGATCAGCTTCAGTTTATGGGTAGGCAACGGGCTGCGATCGGCCAGTTCTTCCTGAAGCCGCTTCGACACGCAAACAATTGTAGAGGCACCCCACCCGATGAGGGAAAACTTTGCCTTGAGAAACCGCTCTCCCGAAGCAACATCCACGGCACCATGGAAGGTTGCAATCATGGGCTTTCTGCATATCAGGGCCAACAGAGCACCATAAACATTTGAACCAAGCAGGTGCGCGTGTATCAGGTCCACTTTCTGGCTAATAATCAACTGCCGAAGTGCTTTGATATAGTCAATATTGAAGCTTCCCTTGGAGTCGATAAGGTGTGGGGTGAGGCCAAGGCTGCGAACCTGGTCAGCCACCCAACCCTCGCCACGCAATACCACGATATTGTGGAATTGTGTCTGCTCCAACTCTTTCAGAAGATTGGTGAATACGGTCTCCGCGCCACCGGGACCCGTTGTATCTATGAGATGCAGAATGGTAGTCATCGCTCTCCTTGCAACAGTGGTTTACCCTCTCATCCAGTAAAGGGCACGGAACAGAACGCTTTTAACAAGCATGATGGATATGAACTGGTAATGGTCAGTCGCAAACCGGGATTTATAGTCTTCTCTCTTACCCCACCCGGCCAGCAAGTCCAGACGATGGGTATCCTCCGCCCGGAAGGCGTCTTCGATAGCGTAACCGAGATGCAATGAGCCAAGGGATAACTTTCTGTGGAAGTTCTCATCGAAGCCGGCCTGGATGTTATAGACAACGCCTTGATACCAAACGTCATAGAGTACTGAAACCACTTCGTCGTCACAATACAGCGCAGACAGCAGAGGCTTGCCTCCCTCTTTTTCAACGCGCGACAAAAACTTCTTGTGGAACTCCAGGCTGGTAGGCGTGACACAATTTTTCTTCCACCGTTCCAGGTGAAACCGGTTCAGGTATTGAAAGAAAGTGTCAGCGTTCGCTGGCCAAAGGTTCTCTTGCCGAACGTTCCCAAGGGACTCCAGTATTTTTCTGCGGTTGTAGAGGCGCAAACGGCTGTTGGCGCCCAGGGACGCAAGATAGTTATCGAAGCTGCCGGATGTCGACACGGCGTAACCATTGTCTGAGGCCGTAATCCTGAACGCCCAGTTATGCGTGGCCGCAATAGTCACCAAAGCAGACAGCTCTTCAGAGCCCGTCCGCAGGTCATTGAAAACGGCTTCTGTCCAAGGCTCTGCCTGGAGAATCTGTTCCATTTCCCGCAGTAACGGCTGCCCACTCAGATCATCGCGGCAGAACTGATTGTACTCGGTTCTGGGTGTTCTCAGCTCCCGATAGCTGGTTCCAACGAACTGGAGTGAACGTACCGGCAACACGCCCTTCAGCCGGTACCGTGACTCGTATAGACCGGATACCTGGCCATCCCATTTACTGACCAGTCTGAAACCTTTTTGATTGCCCCAGGTTTCCCACCATGCACTTTGCCAGGCCTTGGTCTGGAACAGACTCATCATGGCAGCCTCTTGACGATGTGAGGCCCCAGCAGGTTCGTTAGCATCACTGGCAACCGTTGCCACACCGCTATCATCAGTCTGAATTTCGGGTTGTCGGGGTTTAGCGCCGGCAGTTGGTCGCCATCCGGTAGCACATAGTCCCAGTAGAGCTTCAGGGGCTGCGCTCCCCATTGCTGCTTAAAGCGATAGGTGCCGGCATCCTGGCTGCAGCGGCCAAAATCAAACACGCCAAACCCTTGCTGGACAGCAAACTCCAGAATCTTCCAGTACATACTCATGTTGATACTGGTGTGGTTATAGCGGCGCAAGGTCGACGCCCATGGAATCTCCATTCTGCCTTTGTAGCCGGTCAGAAAGGCGCAGCCTACGGCTCGCCCGTCTATTCGTGCAACCACCAACCAGGCCTGTCCTTCCAGAGCCTGTAACAGATTGGCGAAGAAGTCCTTACCGTAAACAGGGGTCCCGAGGTCACGCATGTTGACTGCGAAAACCCTGTAAAATTCGTCGAGCAGCTCGGACCCACCAATGATGAGATCGGTCATTTCCCGCTGGCCCCGGCGTATCTGAGCACGCACTTTGGGCTGGAAACTGTCCCAAAGATCATTGGTGTTGTCGGGCAGGGGTAGCCAGAAAACCACTTTGTCGGTCTTTTGCGGCAGCCCCAGGGCGTTATCCTGGCAAAAACGGAGCTCCAGGTGTTTGGCGTTAACCTCCCGCCGCCACTGATCCGCGCTGGAAATCAACTCCAGGGCAACTTCCCGGTTATCCGCCAATACCCCTCCGTAATTGAAATAAGGCATGCCCACAAGAAAGTTGCCAAACAGACGGCTGTTGAGTTGCACCAGGGGAAGTACACCAACCACGCTACCTGTATCGTCAAATGCACAGAAATATCTGGCATTGTTCCCACAGGTATCCTCGATAAATCCGGACACTGTCGGGCGATGCCATACAGAAGCTGCCGGGTGTTTAGCCAGGTAAGCCTCGACGCCAGCAGGGCCGTCGCCAGTAAAGTGCTGAACTTTGATTGCACCGGAGGATGCCTTATCGGCAATAGCCGGGGGCATTTCAATGACCCCGGGAGCCCATTTTTTAGCTGCCCGGGTTTCATTGAGCTGTTGTTTGAGCAATTTTTGAAGCTGCTTTATCTCATCTGAGACCTGCTTCAGCTCGTCAATCAGTTTGTCTGCATCGCGACCGGATTTCTTGGCTTCGCCAATTTTCCGGCTTAGGCGACCTTTGGTATTTTTCAGCTCATCGAGCCGATCTTTTGAGATATCCAACCTCGGCTCAGGCATCTCCATTCCCATTGCGCTATCCTTAACAGTCTCTTAGACGACAACAGCACCAGCGGGTATCTTGGTCTCCGACAGTACATCTGAAACTGAGCCGAAACGGAAGTCCTCAAGCAATTGCTCAAGCCTCCCCATACATTTGTCCAGATTGTTATAGTGCCTGAAGCGTGAAAGTGGTTTGACCTTCAATCGGGGCTGGCCGGTATCTATCTCCCATGGATGGAGATAGAAAATGAAAGGCTGCCCTGCCCTGTTAATCTTGCCAAGTCCCCATCGGCTCAGCCAATACGGGTAAAGACGGAAGTATCCCCCTCCCGCTATGGGTAACCGGTAGCTACCCAAGGGGCAGGTAGAAAGTGGAAATTCGATCAGTGTGCCGCCGCCGGGGGCTTCCAGCCGATAAGGTTCGTGGGGCGTACCCGGCATGCCGTAGCGGTCGTGATGCACCGGGAAAATGGATGAGTCCCAGGTAAACCCCTCTTCACAAAGGATATCCAATGCCCAGCGCGACTGCGCAGTAATCGAGTAGCTGGCTGCCCGGTACCCTGTAATGGGCTCGCCGGTTATATCTTCCAGTATTTGTTTCGACCTTCGGGTTTCATCCCGGAAGACCTCCGGCGTCTGCTTATAAACCAGCTGATGGCTATAACCGTGGCTAGCAATCTCGTGCCCGGCTTTCTGGATCCGCCTGATCAGTTCAGGAGACCGTTCAGCCACCCACCCCAAAGTAAAGAACGTAGCTTTCACACCTTTTTGTGAAAACAGTTCAAGCAACCGATCCGTGTTGGCCTCTACGCGATATTCCATCGACGACCAGTCATTCTGGTCGACGGCTTCCGCAAGCGCAGCCACCTGAAAGTAATCTTCAACATCGATGGTCAGCGCGTTCTTTGTCACGTCCATATAGCTCCGGGTAGTAGACTTTCTTCTGCGACGGCAAATCAGAAAAACTTGTAGTCAAGAGCCAGTGATACCCAGTTCTCCTGGTATTCACCGGCGCTTGAATCACTGTCTCTGGTGGTATGGCCAACGCGACCGCTAATATCAAGATCCTGGGTAAGCTCGTAAATCAGGCCGATATCGGCGCTATAGGTGTCATCATCAATGTCATCAGAATCGAAAGTGCGATGCCGATATCTGCCCCGGGTCTGAAGAGAAAGCAAGGTTGAGATTGTGCGGTTGTAGTTAACTGTAAAACCGACGGCCTCCTCAACTTCGTCTGTCCGGAAGTAATGTTGTCGGTTGCCGAATACACCTACATCGATGGTAGATGCATCGCTGAATTGTCTCACAAAACCCGCGCTTGCTGCCGTTACCTCTACCGCACTGGTTTCACGCAGGTTGAAAACAACTTCTCCAAACCGGACATCAAAATCGGATGTCTGGTCAGTCAGTTCACGACTGCCTCTGACATAAGCCTGGGTTACAGGATTGATCTCCCGGTCAAGAGAGAAGTTCCATACAACGCCATCATTCGTCTGGGTATTACCCCCGAAAGTGCTCTCTATTTCGCTGACACCAATACTTCCCGATAAGCTTGTTGCCTGCCAGGTTTTGGAGAAAAACACGCTGGCTACGTCGGTATCAATTTCAGCGCCGGTATCCAGTTCCGCCCGGTTGGTACTGAACTGAAGTCCGCCAGAGAGTGTCTGGCTGAAGATATGGTTCCAGCTGGCGCTGCCGATGTAACGGTCACTGTCTGGATCTTCCGGTTCACTATAGTCCGTGTTCTGATACTTTGCGGAAAACGTTAACTGGTCGAGTTGGCCAAGCATTAAAGAATAAACCGGCCCGGTCTTGAAGACGTTCTTTCGTGTGCGGTTCTCCGGAGTGTCGCTGGCTCTCGCGTTTTGAGAAACGTCCCGCAGGTTGTCGGACACTTCCCAGGAAAGCCCTCTCGCAATTTCGCAATCTCCGTCGAAATCCAGAGCTACATAGTTCCGGGGATCAAAGGTATCGTCATGCCAGACACCATAACCAAGCTCTGCAGCGGTTCGTGCCTCACACTCGCCGGGATCAGTCCGGTGCGCAACTGTCAGGTTGGCTCTTGTTTCCGTATCGCTGGTTTCGTTTGACGATGTGCGCGCTGCGTTGTCGCTGAAGCGACTGGTCAGCCCTCCTGACAAGGTCAGTGGCTCAGAGTGGGCTACGTTAGCAGCAGCAAGGACCGTGCACGCCATAGTATACGTGAAAAATTCTGGGCACTTCCGTGGCCCGGCTGATCTAGCCATTGATAACCGCTCCAACAAATTTTTCCGGGTTGAACGCAGAAGCCGCATCCTCGACACCGCTAATCGTCATGCCTCCGTGAGGAATAACCAGCATCGCGTAATCGCACAGATCGGCAAGAATGCGGGCATCAGGTGTTTCTGTAATAGGCGCGGTATCCAGTACGATGAACCTGTCCGGATACCGTCTTCGAACAGCCTGCAGAAACTGCTTCATGCGGAACGACGTGAAGAATTCACTTGGGGTTTCACGCCGGCTACCCGCCGGAATCAGGCGCAACCTGGGGATGCCGGTGGGGTACAGAATGCGTGAGATGTCGAAATCGGAATCGTCCAGAAAATCAGTCAACCCGGCTTCAGGAACAATATCCAGGGTGGAATGAAGGGCGGGGTTGCGCAGATTGCAATCAATGATCAGGGCCGTTTTCGCCTCGTCGAACGCAAAAGCGGCAGCCAGGTTCAGCGAAACAAAGGACGCCCCGGCGCCAGTACCGGCGCCACTCACTACCATTGTAAAATTATTACCGCCAGATTTTTCCAGCAGTTTGGTACGGAGATTCCTGAAATGGTTTACCAGTTTTCTGTTACTGGATTCAGGATAGATGATCCGCCTTTCATCCAAATCATCCGGAGTTAACCGTCGCGGCTCCTGCATCCGGACAATCTGTTTACTGATGACGTATCTGTCGACGGTTCCGGGGCCAAGCTCAAGGGAACTTGGCACAAGCATCCGTGAGTCATCCCAGTCAGAGTAAGACCGCCCCCCTGACACCTCGCCGCCTTTACCGTTACCGCTGCCGTTGGCGTTGGCGTTGGCGTTGCCTCGACTTTCGGACCCGGGTTGATAGTCACCGCCCACGCTTCTGACGCGATTGTCTTTCCTGGCGTCATGGTCCTGCTTATCGAAGATTTCTTTGTCCTGATCCGTTCTGGAATCGTTCATTAGAATACTCCAAACACTGCGGCCAGAGCGACTGCGATATAGGCCCCTGCCACGACAACCGCCATTACTGAAACTGCCATTGTCACCCTGCGCTCCCGTCGTTTCTCGAACGGCGTACGCACTTCAGGAAACTGCTCCAGTATCGACAATTCAAGTACGTCCTCAATCTGTTCCCGGGACCGTACTCTCGGGTCTACCTGCAACAAGGCCGCTACAGCGCCGAATGGCGCGACTAACCCTATGAACAGTCCTGCGAACGCGAACATTGAAAACTGCGGCCCTGCTGGACTCGTGGGATACTGTGCCGTTTCGTTAATCCGGTAATTCAGTCCCTGCCCTTCAATATCGAGGTGCATGGAAACCCGTGCCGTTTCCCGACGTTTAAGCAGATCGTTATAAATCTCCTTATTGACTTCCAGGTCTCGCGTCAGCTCTGAGTACTGAGCCTTGTTTGACTGGATGCCCTCCATGCGACCTTTTTGCTCCGCAATCAGCCTTTGAAGAGACTGGATCCGCGTTTCCACGGTCTCAATCTCCGTATTGGTGGTTACCAACGTAGAGCGCATGTCCTGGAATACCGGATTGGCAATGTTTTCATCACCGAACGATTCTGGCGAATCCATCTGGGTTTCTAGCGCTCGATCCCTTTGCTTGCGAAGCTCAGCAATCTGTTCGCGTAGAATAACGATGTCCGGATAGGTATCGTGGTAGCGCAACCGCAATGAGTCCAACTGTTCTTCCATTGAGTTGATACGCTGCTGGTAGGCATCACCGGCCTGCCCCTGGCGAATTCTGGGGTTGACCTCCGTCATTTGCCGTTCGATCGCATTGGCTCGGGTTTCAAGCTCCTCCTTCTCAAGCTGGGCCATTTCCAGGCGGCTTTGGAGGTTCGACAAGCGGGAGTTGGCACTGGACTCTGTTCCGTCAACATTTTCTGACAGGAACTGTTTCAGGCGCTCCTCTACCCCGGCGATCTGCCGTTCGTAACTTTTGACCTGTTTATCGATAAAGTCATAAGCCGAACGGCTTTCAGCCCGCTTCCGGTTACTGTTTTCTGATATGAACACCTGCCCCAGTTTCTGCGCGATCTGAAACGCTTTGAGGGGAGACGACGCTGAATAGCCAATACTGAAGTAATTGTCGCCGCGCGTAGCCACCGACATATTACTTCGGATACCGCTTATGCGGCCCGTCAGCGCTTCGTCACTCATGTTCTCAGCGTTCTCGCCAAAAATCTCAGTGTCCCTGGCGATTTTCTCCATCACGCTGCGGGTCCACAGCAGCTCCTTGGCCGCAGAAGCTTTTTCACTGATTCCGGTCGTGACGGCCCGCCCTTCCATCAATGGCTGAATGATATTTCGGTCGTCCACAAAAATAATAACCTGGGACTGGTATTTGTATGGCCACAGAAACCCAGCCGCCAGCACGGCAAAACTGACCGCAGCGAACACAAACAGAGCAAGCCATTTGCGGGTACGGATCTCACGAGCAATTTCTGTAGGTAACCGAGTTAATGGAAGTGCCATAGTTATTACCTGCTATCTGAAGGCGCCAGCTGAATTGTTACTCCCGAATTCATCAGATACGTCTCTCTGGCACCGTCAGGATGTCGCCCGGGCGAAGCCTGTAATTGGTGGAAATATCACCTCGGGTCAGTATTTCGTCCAGTTTGACGGGGATTGCGACAACCTCTCCGTCAACTTTCCTGAACAGGACCGATTTGTTTGCAGCTGCGAAGGGTGAGAGGCCTCCTGAGTTCAGCACCATATCCAGTACTGTCATGCCGGCGCGATGCGGAACGGAGGTTGGTTGTTGAACAGCTCCGGTTACCCGAACGCGGTCACTGAATTCGTGGCTCCCCATGCTTGTCACAACGACACTGACCTGGGGCTCACGAATATAAGACTCGAGGCGCAGCTCGATATCCTTGGCCAGCTCTTCCGGTGCCAGCCCACTGGCCTGCACATCACCAGCGAGAGGCACCGAGATCTTCCCATCGGGCCTGATGGGTACTGAGATACTGAGATCTTCGTTGCGCCAGACTGAAATACGGACAACGTCTGTCGCCCCCAGAATGTACTGGTCGACGCTGTTCGTTGTGTCAACATTCAAAGCCTTCTGAATCTTTTCGGGCGATGAGGTGCCGGGGCCGGCACAACCTGCAATAAGTGTTACCGCAGTCAGGGACAGGAGAAGTCCCTTCAGTGAGTACTTCGATGACATTGTTTATCCTCTCTGGTTCCGTTTGTATTTCCATGTCTCGGGGAGAGCTGGTCCCGAAACTACCTTGATCCTTTTTTGAACAGTACCACTTCTACTGTCTGAATTATAATCAATAAGTCGAGCAGCAGACTTTGGTTCTTGATGTAGTAGAGGTCATAGCGGAGCTTTTCGCGGGTGTCCTCTTCATTATCTGCATAAGCAAAACAAAGCTGGGCCCAGCCCGTCAAACCCGGTTTGACCCGATGACGCTCGCTGTAGAACGGAATCTTCTCCGACAACTGCTCTACAAACACCGGTCTTTCGGGCCGCGGCCCAACGAAGGCCATGGTGCCATTCAGTACATTAAAAATTTGTGGCAATTCGTCAATCCGCACTTTACGGATGAATTCCCCTACCCGGGTTACACGAGCGTCATTCTTGCTCGCCCATACTGCACCGTTTTTTTCGGCGTCCGTTCTCATTGAACGGAATTTGTGTACCTTGAATACACGCCCGTTAAGCCCAACCCGTTCCTGACTGTAAAAAATCGGTGCTTTGAAGCCGTCCTCGATCTTGATGGCGATGGCGGTCAGCAGCATAAGCGGCAAGCCGGCCAATAACAGAACGCTGGCAGCCAATATGTCGAGGGAACGTTTGCCAAACCCGAATACGGACGAGACGGTGAATCCGTCAGAGAACACCAGCCACCCGCGGGTGACCATCTCAAGGGCTACTTTCCTGGACTCCCGCTCGTAGAACGAGGCACCGTCCACGATCCTCACTCCTTCCATCTTGCATTCCAGCAGGTCCTCCATGGGCAGCCCTTTGCGGCGATCATCCACAGCTACCACGATCTCATTGACCGGATGTTTGATAATGTACTGTTGAAGTGTCGTGGGGATGTTCAGCAGATATTCTTCGCTGATTTCAATCGGCTCGTCCGGCAATGGCACAAAGCCGGTCAGGATAAAGCCCTTACGGTTGAATGGCGTTCTCAGATCCTCGTGAATCTGCCTTGCGCGGAAGCCAGCACCCAGCACCAGCACCTTTCGTTTAAAGGTTTCCTTGCCCACGGTGGCAAAAAAGAGCAAGCGGGCAATCCCCAGTAAGAAAAAACCGAAAACCGATCCTGTCGTCAGCACGCCGCTGGCGCCGAGGTACCACAGCCACTCACTGGACAGAAGGTGGGCAAATCCACACAGGGGTATACTCACGATCAATGCCATGATGGTGCGCAGCATCATTCCCGACATGCCCTCTTCCAGGCGGGACTGATGAACACCCAGGGCGACCATGACCAACAGGTTTATTGCTGAAAACACGATTGCGGAGGGCAACAGGAAACCCAGGTTTTCAGAAAAGAAGGAAAGGTCACCGAAATAGCGAAAGAACACAGCCAGCGCAAAAGCAAACGCCAGCACGAGAAAATCGATCAGGCCAAGAATGACATACGGAAGATGGATATAGTGTTTGAACAATCTGACGTGGGCCACGCCAACTCCTTTTGCTGTTCACAACTACAAGAAAACGCATCCAGTGCGCTTACATACGGCGTTACGTGAACAGCAGTGTACTGTAAATTTCTGTAACTGCAATCACCGGTTTACGAGCAACGCCGGTTAGATGTGAAGGAGTCTGACGGCCCAAAACCCGCAATCGGCGGGTGCTCCCTGATTGCACGAAGCGTTCTCTGGCTTCGAGTATGTATATTTAACTGACATAACCGTAATCTTGCCGTAACACTGTCATATCACAAAAAGCTCAACGAACTCGTGAACGGGCGTACCTTCCAGCTCTTTCTGGTCCTTGCAGAGCTGAAAGATCTGCTCGCAGCGCTGGCCGGGGAACCGCGTGGCGAGGTTGCTGCGAAATTTGTCTTCCAAAAGCGGGAGCCCTTCTTTTCTGCGGCGACGATGGCCAATAGGGTATTCAACAACAACCTTGTCTGTACTGCTGCCATCCTTGAAATGCACCTGTATGGCGTTGGCGATGGAACGCTTGTCCTCTTCCAGGTACTCACGGGTATATCTTTCATCTTCAACCACTTCCATTTTTTCCCGGACTCTGTCGATGACCGGATTGCCCGCATGGAAGCTGTCTTCGTAATGTTCAGCATTCAGATTGCCGAAGATCAGCGGTACTGCCGTCATGTATTGCAGACAATGGTCCCTGTCCGCAGCGTTCGCGAGCTTGCCCTGCTTGGAGATGATGCGAATGGCTGACTCATGGGTGGTGATGACAATCCGGTCGATCTCGTCGAGTCGATCTCTTACCTGCGGGTGCAGGGTTACGGCAGCCTCCGCCGCAGTCTGGGCGTGAAACTCAGCCGGAAAGGAAATTTTGAAGAGGATGTTCTCCATTACGTAGGATCCAAAATCCTGGGGCAACGAAAACTGACGCTCACCTTCAGGCTTCAGCGTCTGATCTTTATTGATTTTGCTGAACAGTACGTCGTAAAAACCCCACTGGGGGGCTGTCAGTGCACTCGGGATTCCCATCTCCCCTCTCATGGCAATATCTGCCAACCGCACAGCACGAGAGGTGGCATCGCCTGCTGCCCAGGATTTACGGGAGCCGGCGTTAGGTGCGTGACGATAGGTGCGTAAAGACTGGCCATCGACCCAAGCATGTGAAAGCGCCGACAGAAGCTGCTCACGGTTTGCACCCATCAGCTTTGCGGTGACAGCGGTGGACGCCACTTTCACCAGGACTACGTGGTCCAGCCCTACCCGGTTAAACGAATTCTCCAGAGCCAGAACACCCTGGATTTCGTGGGCCATGATCATGGCTTCCAGCACACTCTTCATGGACAGCGGGGTATTACCCCCGGCAACCCGTCGTTGGGAAAGATGGTCAGCCACCGCAAGGATCCCTCCAAGATTGTCGGACGGGTGGCCCCATTCGGCCGCGAGCCAGGTATCGTTGTAGTCCAGCCAGCGGACGATGCACCCAATATCCCAGGCAGCTTTTACCGGGTCCAGGCGGAACGGCGTTCCCGGAACGCGGGCACCGTGGGGGACTACCGTACCCTCAACGAGAGGCCCAAGGTGTTTCAGGCAGTCGGGAAACCGGAGGGCAAGCAGCCCGCAGCCTAATGTATCCATCAGGCAGTGTCGGGCCGTCGTCATAGCCTCTTTACTCTTTATTCGATAGCTCAGGGTATAATCGGCGATCGTCTGTAAGAGGTGATCGTAGTCGGGGCGTTCGTTAAGATCGAAAGTTGCTGACATTGAACTGGTTCCCTTGTCGGAAGCTATATGTGTTGCAGCCTAGTTGAAGAAGCCATGGAATCCAGTGGACACGTATGTATAATATCGATATATATTCATATGTATGTCCACTTTCGCTACACATTTAATCTGCCAGCAATATTAAACCGTATTAATTTCAAATAGTTAAATAAGCGAGCGCCTCTATATCTCGTTGATTAACTTTTTCTGACAGCTTATTACATAAATAAGTTAAAATATTATTAATAAACCACCCCTGCTTTACTTCTCTGATATCACTTTAACTGCTTGATTGTAATTCAGTTCTTTATCACCATTCGTTTTCAAAGTCGTAATGCTATACCGTGGTCTTGCCTCCCTTAACTCGCCTATAATCTCGCCCTAATGACCCTAATGATGAACAACCCGTCAGCAAACGTTAACAAAACACCTATTAACGATATTGATTAACCGTGGAACCGCCCGTGAATAGCACCTCTACAGAGTCTGCAATTGCCGAATGGGTCACTATTCTGGGTGAATCCGGAGTAGTCGCTGCTGGCGCAGAGAGTTTTGGTGCTTCCACAATAGGAACAACCCGTACTATTCCGGCCGTGCTTCGCCCGGAGAATCAGGAGCAGGTGGCAGAGCTTTTACAAGTCGCGCAACGGTGGCAGGTTGCGGTCTACCCCGTTAGCACCGGCAATAACTGGGGCTACGGCAGTGCCAACCCTGTTGAGGACAACTGCGTCATTCTCGATCTGAGCCGGCTTGATCGTATTTCCGATTTTGATCCTGAAATGGGCGTTGTCACTGTTGAACCCGGCGTAACCCAGGGCGCCCTTAGGGCTTTCCTTGATGCCCATGAAGGCGAATATCTTGTTCCAGTGACCGGCGCGGGCCCCACCTGCAGCATTCTTGGTAATGCCCTTGAACGTGGTTACGGCATTACGCCCATTACAGACCATTTTGCAGCGGTGACAAAGATCGAGGCCATATTGCCCGACGGCACCCGCTACCAGACGCCCCTGAGTGAACTGGGCGCTGCAGAAGTAGACGGCCTTTTCAAGTGGGGGTTGGGGCCATATCTGGACGGGCTGTTCAGTCAGGGGAATTTCGGCGTAGTGGTGAATATCACCATCGCCCTCGCGCCCGTCCCCGAAACCGTGACCGCATTTTTCTTCTCCACTAAAGACGACGCCAAACTGGAAGCCCTGGTCCCCACCGTCAGGGCCGTGCTACGGGCCCTTGGCGGGTCTGTCGTGGCAATCAACCTGCTCAACAGCCAGCGCATGCTCTCTATGATGACGCCCTTCCCTGAAGACAAAGCCATTAATGGTGTTCTTCCTGCCCCTGAAGTGGAAAGCATGGCTCACAGCCATGGTGTTCCCGCCTGGAGTGGGGTTGGCGCAATTTATGCCTCCAAAGAAGTAGCTCGGGCAGCCCGACGCACGCTACGACGGCTTCTCGGGCCGGTGACTGACCGCCTCATTTTTATCAACCGGCGGAAAGTTGACACCGTGCGAAATGTTGCCCGTTTACTGCCCGGCCGGCTGGCTACACGGGTCAAGGGCATGGCGGACACGCTCTCGGGAGCTCTGGAAATCATGCATGGCACGCCCAACGATGTTGCATTGGCGCTGGCCTATTGGCGCTCAGGAGAGCTGCCAGCGCCCGGAGAACCGAAAAATCCCGCTCGCGATGGCTGCGGCCTTATATGGTTTGCGCCGCTGGTTCCGATACGAGGAAAAGATGTTCGCCGTTATATCGACATGATTGAAAGAGTTTGCCCGCAGTACGGCATCAATCCACTGATTACACTGACGACCGTAAATGATCGCTGTTTCGACTCTACCGTTCCCCTGCTGTTTGACCGCAGGGATGCCGATGCGACAGCACGGGCAAACGACTGCTATCGCGCACTGGTGGAGGCGGGACAAAAAGAAGGCTTCCTTCCCTACCGTCTCAACATCGACGCGATGGGAATGCTGAATACCGGTGACTCCGCTTTCTCAAGACTTGCCAGTCAACTGAAAGCCGCAGTCGACCCCAATTTTATCCTGGCGCCCGGACGTTACGTGCCCAGGATAAAGCGTTCCGAGGTCTGATGAGCTGTAACCTCGATACACCCGTAGTACGCCGTCTGTTGACGCTCTAAGCGGCGCTTTTATTTCACTGCGACTATCGCCCTAACAGCTCCCGGAAAGGGACAGAACGAGGATATAGAGATGCACTCAGGGTTTGCACTTCAACATATAAAAGAAAACACAAAAAACGAGCCGAATGAGGAAGATGTCAGCACCATTTTCAATTCGGTATTCAATGTCCAGTTGGCGACATCGCCAGAGGTGATTAACGAGGTCTTCGCAGTCCGGTACCAGGTTTATTGCATTGACCGGCCTTTCGAAGACCCCAACTGCTTTGCTGATAAAATGGAGCATGATGCCTACGATCCCCGATCCGCACATGCATTGATCCGACACCGGATAACCGGAGACAGCGTAGCCGCCGTTCGTCTTGTTATGGCGGGAGATACTCCTGAAGAGGCCGATTTTCCCATGGAACGCCCGTGCCTGCCCCGAATGGACCAGAATGCGCGAAATGCCTTTGCAGGCGCGCGCCGGGAGCACATCGCAGAAATCTCCCGGATGTCGGTCAGCCGGGAGTTCCGGCGGCGTCTCAATGAAGACCTGTCAGCCACGGGTATCAGCGATTTTGCCTGCTACAGTGATGCAGAAAACGGCAAACGCGCCATGCCTTACATCAGCCTTGGGCTTTTCTCCGCGATCCTCCAGATGTCGGTCAAACATGGCATAACTCACTGGATGGCCGTCATGGAGCCCGCACAGCTGCGCCTGTTAAAGCGGTTTGGGGTGGAATTTGATCATGTGGGGCCGGTCATGGAGTACCATGGGCGCCGCCGTCCTGCCTTCACCGAGGCAGCATCACTGATTGAAGGCATCAGACAGCGTCGTCCGGATGTCTGGTCACTGATCACTGACAATGGTCGCTACTTGCCAGCAAAGCCGGATGCAGCCTACAAGGCAAGCGAAAGAGAGGTTGCCTGAAGTTACGCCTGGACGGAGCCGTATGCCCAAAGGTGTGCGTTGACAAAGGAACACCTCAAATCAAAAAGCCCCCGCCACATGGCGGGGGCTTTTCTTCAAGCACTTTTAGCTAAACGTCAGATCTTCTCAAACGTTATGCTTGTGCTGCTTTTTTCCTGCGTGACAGACCAAGCCCTGCAAGGCCCAGGCCCAACAGTGCGAGGGTGCCTGGCTCAGGCACTTCTGTAGCAGTGATACGGAAACGGGTTTCGAAGTCGTTCACCGCACCTTCCTGAGTGATCAGACCGATACAGGTAGCTGATGCGCCAGCTTCTGTACAAGCTTCCTCGCCGAGGTAGGCCAGACCAGCCAGCTCAAGGAATACTGTATAGGTGTAGTCATCAATGGTGAACGACGGTGAGGCAAATTCGAAGCCGTCATCCGTTTCCACGAGGCCCAGGTCATCAATGTTGTCAATGGTGAAAATGTCATCGCAGTTAGAAATTGATGCGGTGATACAGTTACCATTGTTCAGAGTTTCATTGAAGAAACTCGCGAAGGTACGAGACTCCGGAGCCAGAGGGTCTCCGGCCGGGTTAGCTGGGGTCAGCGTCAGCGTGGACGTCAGATCGAAGCTTTCCAGTGCAGCACCTCTGGCGGGCAACACGTTGTTGGTATGGGTAAATGTGCCACCCGTTACGTAGCCGCCGTTGGTCATGAGGCCACTTCCGGCAGATACATCAGTGATCGAAACCGATGACTGCGGATCAGAAACACCCCATGAAAGCGTGCGGTTGGAGTCAGAGGCTGTAACGCCACCGTCTCCACCGGTCTGAGTCCAGTTGGAGAACTCGCTGTTTACCTCATAGCCCCAATCCGTGATCAACTCGGCGCTCGCAGACTGCGCGCCCAGCGCGAACGGGACAACAAGAGATGCTAAAAGTGTTCTTTTAATTGCAGTATTCATAGGTTACTCCTCCTTGATTATGGACGCCGACGACTAAGTACACACGTCAGCGGTCTACCATGACAAAGCATCTCCCATGCCACATATAAAAATTTCTGCTTTTTCAACTTATTACAATTATTCCCTCAGTGTTTTATAAACACAGGTGTAAGCATATTCGACAGCCAGATAACCTATATGCATCGCCTTAGGCTCCATGTGTTTTATAACGATACATATAAGCAGAAAAGTCCATAACGTAAACCTTCAAATAGCTCACTTTATAACTGACTGTTAATAAAAATCGCATCTAAAAAGCACTTAAACAACAGCCCGCCGTATAAGGGCGTAAATTATGCTGACGTCGGTAATGCGAACCAGGACGCAAAATTTCGATATATAAGTGTTGGGTTTCTATACACCCCTTGTTTCAAATCCGTTACACCCTGAATGCTTAATCGGTTACCCAACTGTTTTAAATGAAGTATTCCCTAGCTGGTGCTTTTTGTTGCTGGAACTCAGCCAGCCTATCGCTGCACATAAGATGACACGCAGAACACAGGATGCCTGCGAGAAAGAGGGAGAACGAAAAATTGAAAGGACCAAACGCCAACGTGTTTGCTGGCTAGGTAGTAGCTCTGGGGCTGGCAGGCAAGGCCTCCACAGCACCCACAGTCAACGTAAATAATTCTGACGGCGCTATCAGTTAACCGTTCGGTAGTCCGACGTCACGAAGCTTAGCCACCCTCTTTCCAGCTCAAGTTCCTGCAAAGCAAAACCGTCGTCACAGAATGAAAACACGCTCACGTGGCTGTTGATGGCATAGAGCGCATCCATTGACTGGCAGTTGTACTGCAGTTTCGTGACGGCACCAAGATAGCTTCCGGTGTCTTCATTCACTTCCCAGATTTCAGGGTTCAGTAGCGCCACGGGACTATCAATGGCCTTTGGTTCGTCAGAGGTGAGCGCAAATACTTTTGAGCGGTCGCCTCCCCGGGCGAGATTTTGTGCGGTGGCATAATAGGTTTCTACTGCAGTCACAAGTGGCTCCGCAGCGGCCTGAATCATCAGGGTTCTGTACCGCAACTCTGAGTTTAGGTAGTTGATGAAAAGCAGGGAGTCTGTGCGAGCGGCCCTGAACGCAGAATCTTCGGCCAGAAGCAGAGTGACCTCACCGGAGGCAAGGTCAATGCTATGCGCTTCACTCGTAGAGACAAGCCGGTCAACATCGTCGTAGGTGGAAGACAGGACAATGGCCTTGCGACCCACGAGAAAAACCTCATCGATCACCCAGCCATTGTCGTATTTTTGTGAAAAGTCAGCCAGAACGGAAGCAGACCGGTTGATCTGGTCGACCTTGTGAAGCACCCCGCCATCGTCGATAACGGCATATCGATCGTCCTCAATAAGGGACCGTGACGCCAGCCTTGCGTTGCGAGAAAGCCCGGTCAGCAGTGGCTTCGCCCCGGAAAGCCCCGAGTTCACTAACATCGAGACCGTTGTAGCAAGAAACCGATCATCATTCAAAACACCAACATAGGTGTCGTCATGAGTCAGGCCAGGCGCTGCCATGGGATAGATTTCCGGCTTCCTTGTGCTTCCTTCAAGGCGCTGCAATACCCGCCCGGACTCATCGTAAAGGGTAACCGTCTTATCCGCATGGTTATGGGCGGAAATCAAGTCGATATTACCTTCGCCATTGAAGTAGACATGGGAATAAGTCGATTTCCCGTCCGCCTCCCAGCGGTCGACCTTTCCGTTCTCGAACTTCACCCAGTATGTATTATCGTCAGAATCGACAGAGGTGTCACAAGTAAGGTTTCCGCCGGACATCTCCACATAGACTAGCCCGCTGGCAAGATCGCTGTTCGCGAAACCTCGCACGGAACATGGTTCCTGCCCTTTCCCCAGGTCCCATAATTCAGCGCTTTCCCCGGTGACACGGCTGTGAATTGATACTGCATCAGGGCTGGCCGTCACGACTGCGGGAGCGAATAAATCATCTTCATAGACGCCGCCAGCAAATACCTGGCCGCCTACGCTGTCGTCCGACTGAACAACCCCCAGGGACCGGGACTGAAGATTGCGACGGTAGACTCTGGGGTTATCTTCGGTGCCTCGTAACGAAAAATCGTAGGCAATCGTGCCATCCGTATCTGGCAGGGAGCTATCCCCCGTAGCATCAGACCCGGAGGCGGCGGAGCTCCCTGACGAGGAGCTTCCTTCGCCACATCCGGTTAATACGAGAGACAGTGTCAGTATGGTTGCAGACAGGCGGGAAAAACCAGATGGTTGCGGCATGTTCACATTCCTTTGAAATTTAAGCGTTTATCCCTTTTCTTAAAAAGGCTTACAAGCGCTCTATTTCAGAATCGTGAAACATGTCGCACACAACGTCACATTTCGTTACAAAGGAACCCTTACCCAGCCTTCCATCAGTACACGCGCACTGCGGCTCATAATCGCCTTTGTAGCAGTCCATTGGCCATTTAGCTGGGCGGCTTCCGCTCCTACCTGCAAGGTGCCGGAGGGGTGGCCGAAGGTCACTGATGTCCGGTCTCCACCGCCGGCTGCCTGGTTCACCAGCGTTCCCGGCACAGCTGCAGCCGTAGCAATGGCGACAGCGGCTGTACCCATCATGGCGTGGTGAAGCTTGCCCATGGAGAGAGCACGCACAAGAACGTCAACATCCCCTGCCCCGATGGTTTTGCCACTTGAAGAGACGTATTCGGAGGGCTTCGCCACGAATGCGACCTTGGGGGTGTGTTGGCGGTTGGCTGCTTCTTCCACCTGCTGGATCAAGCCCATCTTTACAGCACCGTGGGCGCGGATGGTTTCGAACATCGCCAGGGCTTCGGGGTTACTGTTGATATCCTCCTGCAACTCTGTGCCCGTGTACCCGATGTCTTCCGCATTCAGGAAGATGGTGGGTATACCGGCGTTGATCATTGTGACCTGGAGGGTTCCTATACCGGGCACTTCCAGGTTATCCACCAGATTGCCCGTGGGGAACATGGCGCCTTCACCGTCGGCCGGGTCCATGAACTCCACCTGCACCTCAGCAGCAGGGAAAGTAACACCGTCCAGTTCAAAATCACCGGTTTCCTGCACTTCACCATTGGTAATGGGAATGCGGGCAACGATGGTCTTCCTGATGTTGGCCTGCCAGATCCGAACGGTGGCGGTGCCGTTTTCGGGAATGCGGTCCCTGGCCACAAAGCCACCGTTAATGGCAAACGCGCCTACCGCAGCGGTCAGGTTGCCACAATTACCACTCCAGTCGACGAAGGGCTTGTCGATGGATACCTGCCCGAACAGGTAATCCACATCATGATCCGGCTGTGTAGGTGCTGCCAGGATAACGGTTTTGCTGGTACTGGAGGTGGCTCCACCCATGCCGTCGATCTGCTTCTGGTATGGGTCCGGGCTGCCGATGACCCGGAGCAGGAGCTTGTCCCGGGGTTCGCCCGGGACTTGTGCTGCCTCCGGCAGGTCTTGCAAGCGAAAAAAGACACCTTTTGATGTGCCGCCACGCATGTAGGTGGCGGGGATCCTGGTTTGGGGTGTATAGGTCACGCCGCCCCCTCCGACTGAAGGAAATCCTCGGCAAAGCGCTGCAATACCCCACCGGCGCTGTAGATGGACACCTCCTCTGCGGTATCCAGCCGACAAATTACAGGCACACGCTCGGTGCTGCCATTTTTGCGGTGAATGACCAGGGTGAGTTCGGCGCGAGGGGCAGCTGTGCCTTCCACGTCGTAGGTTTCGGTGCCATCGATGGCGAGGGTTTTGCGTGTGGTGCCTTCCTCGAATTGCAACGGCATCACACCCATGCCCACCAGGTTGGTCCGGTGAATACGCTCAAAGCCTTCAGCCACGATAGCCTCCACGCCAGCCAGAGCAACACCCTTGGCAGCCCAGTCACGGGAGGAGCCTTGGCCGTAGTCGGCGCCGGCAACAATGATCAGCGGCTGCTTGCGCTCCATGTAGGTTTCAATGGCTTCCCACATGCGGGTGACTTTGCCTTCCGGTTCGATCCTCGCCAACGAGCCCTGCTTCACGTTGCCGTTTTCATCCCGAACCATTTCATTGAACAGTTTCGGGTTGGCAAAGGTGGCACGCTGGGCAGTCAGGTGATCGCCACGGTGGGTGGCGTAGGAGTTGAAGTCTTCCTCTGGCACGCCCATTTTGTGTAAGTATTCACCGGCTGCGCTATCCATCAGTATGGCGTTGGACGGCGACAGGTGATCCGTGGTGATGTTGTCTGGCAAAACTGCCAGCGGGCGCATGCCCTTAAGGGTTTTCTCTCCAACCATACCGCCTTCCCAGTAAGGCGGACGGCGGATATAGGTGCTCTGGGGGCGCCAGTCGTAGTTCGGATTGGTGTTGGCCTGAGCATCCCGGGTGATGTCGAACATCGGAATGTAGGTGCTGCGGAACTGCTCCGGCTTCACGCTGGCCTTTACGATGGCGTCGATCTCCGCATCGTCCGGCCAGATGTCCTTCAGGGTGACGGGGTTGCCCTCTTTGTCGTACCCCAATGCATCTTTTTCAATGTCGAAGCGAATGGTGCCGGCAATAGCATAGGCCACCACCAGTGGCGGTGAGGCCAGGAACGCCTGCTTGGCATAGGGATGGATACGGCCGTCAAAATTGCGGTTACCGGAAAGCACGGCGGTGGAATACAGATCCCGATCGATGATTTCCTTCTGGATTTTCGGATCCAGCGCGCCGCTCATGCCGTTACAGGTAGTACAGGCGAACGCCACCACGCCGAAGCCGAGTTCTTCCAGCTCGGACATCAGGTTGGCTTCTTCGAGATACATCTTCACGGTTTTGGAGCCCGGCGCCAGGGAGGTTTTCACCCAGGGCTTCCGCGTCAGGCCAAGCTTGTTGGCATTGCGGGCAATCAGGCCCGCCGCCACCATGTTGCGGGGGTTGCTGGTGTTGGTACAGCTGGTGATGGCAGCAATGATGCATGCGCCGTCCGGCATTTTGCCCTCTTCCTGCTCCCACTTACCGGCAATACCGCGCGCCGCCAGTTCAGACGTCGGCAGGTGGGCGTGGGGGTTGGATGGACCGGCCAGAGTGCGATTGACCTTCGACAGATCAAACTTCAGCACACGTTCGTATTCGGCGTTTTGCATGCTGTCGGCCCACAGGCCGGTTTCTTTGGCGTACCTTTCCACCAGGGCAACCTGATCATCTTCGCGCCCGGTCAACTTCAGGTAATCGATGGTCTGGCCGTCGATGTAGAACATGGCAGCCGTAGCGCCATATTCCGGTGTCATGTTGGAAATGGTGGCGCGGTCACCCACGCTCAGGCTGTCAGCGCCTTCGCCGTAGAATTCCAGATAGGCCCCCACCACCCTTTCCTTGCGAAGGAATTCAGTGATGGCCAGAACCATATCGGTGCTGGTGATGCCCGGCTGCAGTTTGCCCTTCAGCTCAACACCAACGATGTCCGGCAGCCGCATCATGGAGGCACGGCCCAGCATCACGCTCTCGGCTTCCAGCCCGCCAACGCCTACGGATATCACACCGAGGGCGTCGACCATCGGGGTGTGGCTGTCGGTGCCTACGCAGGTGTCCGGGAAGGCAATATGTCTGCCCTCGCCGTCCGGGCGGTTCTGAATCACCGGAGACATTTTCTCCAGGTTGATCTGGTGCATGATGCCGTTGCCCGGAGGGATTACATCCACGTTCTTGAACGCTGTTTTGGTCCAGTTGATGAAATGGAACCGGTCGTCGTTGCGGCGGTCTTCAACGGCGCGGTTTTTCTCGAAGGCGTCTTTCTCAAAGCCCGCGTGTTCAACGGCCAGGGAATGATCCACGATCAACTGGGTTGGAACCACCGGATTGACCTTTGCAGGATCTCCGCCCTTCTCTTTGATGGCATCACGCAGGCCGGCCAGGTCTACCAGAGCAGTCTGGCCCAGGATGTCATGGCAGACCACGCGCGCCGGGTACCACGGGAAATCCAGGTCGCGTTTGCGCTCAATGAGCTGTTTCAGGGAGTCCGTCAGCACATTCGGGTCGCAACGGCGAACCAGTTGTTCCGCCAGGATTTTCGAGGTGTACGGGAGTTTGTCATAGGCGCCAGCCTGAATGTCTTCCACAGCCTGGCGGGTGTCGAAATAGTCCAGGTCAGTGCCCGGAAGGGGTTTGCGGTAATCAGTATTCATGCTCGCTCCTCAATCGGCACCCACTGTGCATGGGCCGGGCCGTTGTAATCGGCACTGGGGCGGATAATGCGGTTGTTTTCGCGCTGTTCTTTGACGTGGGCTGTCCAGCCGGAGACCCGGGACATCACGAAGATGGGGGTGAACAGTTCCGTGGGAATGCCCATGAAGTGGTAGGCAGAGGCGTGGAAGAAGTCGGCATTGCAGAAGAGTTTCTTCTCGCGCCACATGACTTCTTCGCAGCGCACCGACACCGGGTAAAGCACAGTGTCCCCCACTTCATTGGCGAGCTTCTCGGACCACCTCTTGATGATGGCGTTACGCGGGTCGGACTCGCTATAAACCGCGTGGCCGAAGCCCATGATCTTTTCCTTACGCTCCAGCATGCCCAGCAGGCCCTTCTCGGCATCGTCCGGGGTCTGGAACTTCTGGATCAATGCCATGGCTGCTTCGTTGGCACCGCCATGGAGCGGCCCCCGCAAGGTGCCAATGGCACCGGTTACACAGCTGTGAATATCAGACAGCGTGGAGGCACACACCCGGGCAGAGAAGGTGGAGGCGTTGAACTCATGCTCGGCATAGAGGATCAACGATACGTTCATAACCCGCTCGTGCAGTTCGTTGGGCTTCTTGCCGTGGAGCAACTCCAGGAAATGACCACCAATGGAGTCCACATCACTCGCTGTGTCGATGCGAACGCCCTCGTGGGCGAAGCGGTACCAGTAGGTGATAATGGCCGGGAACAGAGCCAGCATGCGGTCGATCTTGTCATCCTGCTCGCTGAAGTCGGTTTCAGTTTCGAGGTTACCCAGCATGGAGCAGCCGGTGCGCATCACGTCCATGGGGTGAGCATCTTTGGGAATATGCTCGAGCACGGCTTTCAGGGCATCCGGCAGAGTGCGCAGACTGGCCAGCTTTTTCTTGTACGCGTCGAGCTCCTGCTGATTGGGCAGCTTGCCGCGAAGGAGCAGATAGGCCACTTCTTCGAACTGGGCGTTCTCGGCCAGGTCGCTGATATCATAGCCGCGATAGGTCAGGCCGGTGCCGGACTGGCCCACGGTACACAGTGATGTTACGCCGGCAACCTGGCCGCGAAGGCCCGCTCCTCCGAGTTTTTTTGCTTCAGCCATGGTGTTTCTCCCCTCATCATTGTTTGGCTGTCGGATTACGGATTCGCCTAATCCGACCTACAATTAATACTTCCCCGTAGATCGGATTAGGCCGTAAGGCCGCAATCCGACAAAACGGGTTTAGCCCTTTTTCTGCTGGAACAGCTCATCGAGCTTCTGCTCAAACTCGTGATAGTTCAGGAAATCATACAACTCCATCCGCGTTTGCATCAGGTCAACCACGTCTTTCTGATCACCCTTCTCCAGAATGTTCTCATACACCGTCAATGCGGCCTTGTTCATGGCGCGGAAGGCGCTCAGTGGATACAGCACCATTCCGGCGCCAGCCTCGGCAAGCTCCTTGCGGTTGTACAGGGGCGTGGCGCCGAACTCGGTAATGTTGGCCAGGATCGGTACGTCCAGGGCTTCCGCAAAGGCTTTGTAGTGCTCCAGTTCGGTGACGGCTTCAGCGAAGATGCCATCCGCACCGGCTTCGATACAGGCTTTGGCTCGTTCAATAGCAGCTTCGAGACCTTCTTTCTGGAAGGCGTCGGTGCGGGCCATGATAAAAAAGTCGTCGTCTTCACGTGCATCCACGGCAGCCTTGATGCGGTCAACCATTTCCTCCTGGGAGACGATTTCCTTATTGGGGCGATGGCCGCAACGCTTCTGGGCGACCTGGTCTTCAATATGGACTGCTGCAGCGCCGGCGCGTTCCATCTCACGAATGGTGCGGCCAATGTTGAAAGCGCCGCCCCACCCGGTGTCGATATCAACCAGCAGCGGGACGTCGGTAGCGGCGGTAATGCGGCGGACGTCTTCAACCACATCGTTCATTGAGGTTATGCCCAGATCCGGCAAACCGTAGGAGGCGTTGGCGACGCCGCCACCTGAGAGATAGATGGCCTGGTGACCCACTTTAGCGGCCATCATGGCGGTGTAGGCGTTGATGGTACCTACAATCTGCAAGGGATGATTGTCTTTGAGAGCCTTACGGAAGCGGGCGCCTGGGGATGGTTTTCTGGACATGGGGTTGGCCTCTCTATTCTGGTGGATTCTTTCTCTCGGATTACGGTCAGATGCTCAGGGTGCCGTTGTGGATCTTTGTTTCTATGTTTTTGCGGGCGGCGTTGATATGACGTTTCATCAGGAACTCCGCCAGTTCGCCGTCACGCTGAGCAATGGCTTCAGCGATTCTTCGATGCTCTTCCAGAGCCATATGGGGCCGACCGGAGGACGTGCTCAGTCGATATCGGTACATCCGGACCATATAGTAAAGATCACCCAACAGCATTTGCGCGAGTTTTGTGTTACGGCTACCGGTGGCGATGCGGTGATGAAAGTCGTAATCGCCTTCGGCCTGATAGTAAGCCTGCCCCTGAGCCTGTTCGATCATTTTTTCATGGCTGTCCAGGGTTGCCTGGAGGTCTGCGATTTCGTCGTCAGTCATTCGTTCGGCGGCCTGTCTTGCCGCCAGGCCTTCCATGGTTTCGCGGATGCGGTACAGCTCCAGGAGCTCCTCGGCGCTGACTGACACCACTTTTACTCCGGCATGGGGCCGGCGGACCAGCAATCCCCGGGATTCGAGGCGGCCAAGGGCCTCTCGGAGGGGGCCGCGGGTCAGATTGAAACGGGAGCAGAGTTCTACTTCACCAATTTTCTCGCCAGGGACGAGATCGCCTTTCACGATTGCTGTTTGCAGACAATCGAAGGCCTCGTCGGCGCGGGTGTAGGTTTGAATGGCAGCTTCGGACATATTTTGTCAACAATAGTGACTGTAATGCTCCGAAATTTACGCCCAAGGGATCATATTGTCAACAATCTATAGACTAAAGAATGCTCAGTTGTTGACATGATGCCTTCATTTTCCCAGTAACTCGCCTAGCGGTTTCAGCTTGCCAACGTGGTCACAGAGGGTTTTGATGATCATCAGTAGTGGCGTTGCTATCACCAGCCCTATCGGACCCCAGAGCCAACCCCAGAACAGCAGGCCAATGAAGATGGCTATTTCATTGAGACTGGAGACGCGACTGGTGAGCATGGGCAGCAGAATATTACCCTGGATGCTGGTGATCACCAGGGATACAACGGCGACGAGAGCCGCCATATCCAGAGCTCCGAACTGAATGAACGCAGCCATGCCAGCGCCGATGAACACGAGGAACGGGCCCAGATACGGCACGGCGCTTGCCAGCCCGGCAACGACCCCCCAGAAAATGGCCTGCTCCACTCCGATCAGGAAGAACGACAGCCAGGTAAAGAAACCCACAAACAGCGCAGACAGAAACATGACAAACAGAAAGCGCCGAACCTGGAAATGGAACTCGTTCATTATTCGCGCAGTATTACGCATGCTGCTGAAAGAAGGGCCCGAGAGTTTGACTGCCTTACGTTTATAAAGCCTCCCTGCCGCAAGCATGAAATACACCAATAGCAGCGCAGAAAAAGCCTGGGACACTATTACCACTATTGCCGATGACTCCTGCATCAGGAAATCCCTGATCTTGAAAGGATCATCCACCACCTTGACGCGCATTACCTCTGGCTGACCTGTCTCTTCCTCCTCTTCCTTGGTACTGTCCTCGATCTTCTTGGCCACCGTCTGGGCCTTTTCCATAACGCCTTCTTCTTCAGGCGCCGAGCGTGCTTCGCCGCGCTGGAACTGCTCGATGGCCAGGGGCGCTTTGTCGAGCATGGCCATGGTTTCCCGATGCAGTGGGATGCTCGAAGCAGCAATGGTGGCCACCACTACGGTCAACACCAGCGCTGCGCCGAGGGGGCGAGGTACCCGGAACCTCGCCGCCACGGACACCAGTGGGTCCAGAGCGTAACTGATGATAATGGCTACCACTACTGGCAGCAGCACTGCCTGAGCCCAGGAAATGAAGTACACAACCACAACGCTGGTCAGGACAATTATTGCAGCACCGCGGAGATTCACCCCCCGTATGACAGCTTCACCTCCCTTGCCCGCTTCCGCCTTTTCCATAGCTACCCTCTCTCGTGCTTCGGTGGCGGCGTGTACTGGTACAGCCATGTTTCTGTCAGCACCTGGTCACCCAGTTTCAACTGCAGCCGCAGGTCGATTGGCTCCAGAGAGTCATCCGGAACGAGATCAAACATGGCACGGTAACCCTTGATGGAATCCAGAGGGCGGGCAGAGGTAATTTCTGTCCGGCCGCGGCTGGCTGTAATGACCGGCTCGACCTCTGCATCGTCGGCAAGCAAAGGCAGGGGGCCGCCGGCGAAGTCCACAGCAAACCGCCATGAAAAGTACTCTCTTTTCTGGCCGACCACGCCCCCAAGCCCGGTACGAGTTGCCTGCACAGTCGCCAGCTGGACGGGGTGTTTCGGCGGCTCTGAACCCCAGCTCAGATTATAGGAATACAGGTATTCATTACCCGGCTCCAGCGGCTCTTCGGGATTCCAGAAGGCGACGATATTGTCGAATGTTTCGTCTTTAGTGGGAATTTCCACCAGCATTATGCTGCCGCTACCCCACTCCCCGTGGGGTGTTATCCAGGCACTCGGACGCCGGTCATAGAACACTCCGTCATCCTGGTAACGGGCAAAATCACGATCGCGCTGGAGTAAACCGAAGCCTTTCGGATTTTTGTCAACAAAACTGTTCACCTGAAGTGATCGCGGGTTCACCAGCGGCCGCCACAGCCACTCGCCCTGCCCGTTATGAACCGCCAACCCGTCAGAGTCGTGGATTTCCGGCCGCCAGTCGTAGGCCATTCGGCGATCGTTCTCACCGGTCTGGTACATACTGGTCAGGGGCGCCATGCCAACCTGCTCCATGGTTTTGCGCGGATACAGCGCCACGTCTACATTCATCACCATGTTTCGCCCAGGGGTCATGGTGAAGGCGTAGGCTCCTGTTGTGCTCGGGGAATCCAACAATGCGTACACGACCATTTGATGGCTACCGGGCGCCGGCTTTTCCAGCCAGAAGGCCGTGAACTGGGGGAATTCCTCTCCACGATTGAGGCCGGTATCGATAGCCAGCCCCCTTGCGGACAAGCCATATTGCATTTCAGAACCAACCGCACGGAAGTAACTTGCGCCCAGAAACGCCACCAGGTCCCTTTCGTAATCGGTATGGAAATGTACGCGAAACCCGGCATATCCAAGATCTTCAGGCAGTGTACCGAGCGGTTCCTCTCCTTCGTATTTAAAATAGCCCGGCTTGTAGGCCAGCTCACGGGCCTGACCGTTCTCGACCTCGTGAATACGCACTGGAGACCTGAAATACAGGCCGAGGTGAAACAGCTGGACCTGGAAGGCGTTATCGTCATTGCGCCAGAGGGCTTGATCCGGGCGAAAACGGATTGCCTGATAGTCGTCCCACGACAACTGCTTGAGAGACCCGGGCAAATTCCCTTCCTCCGATTTCCAGGGCTGTCCTGCCAGAGTTCTGGCGTGCCCCTTAAGCCAGGCATAGCTGAACGGTTGCGCATCACCCAGCGAATCGGCCTGTGCCTGCCGGCTGAAAATCAGGGCGGACAGTGGCACTGCCTGGATCCCTGCAAGTGCAACGAAGGTTTTGATCAGTTCCCGTCGGTCCATGGTGTGCTCCGTTTTCGTCCTTTTCTGCTTAACGTAGTAATACGCCGGCCCCAGAAACTGTCGGGAGGGGCTTGCCAGGCAAGCTGGTGGAGATCCGCCACGGACTGCCTGTCTCGAAATAACTGGCTGAGCTCGCTGCGAGAGAGAGAGCCGGGGCCGTCTGCACCACAACGCTCCACGAGCGGCTCCAGCAGTTTCGCCCTTCTGGCCAGGCGGATATTGCGTGCCAAAGCCTGATGAAGCCGATTCAGACTCGGTCGGATCACCGCTTGCTCCACAGCGGTCAGCATGGGGTCGTCACCACTGTCATTCCGCGCGGCACGGGCATCGTCCAGCACCTGCACAGGCGTAAGCTCTTCCGGTATCAACAGCATACCGCGCTTACGCAGGGCCTGACCGACCCCCACACGACTCAGCCATACCGACGTGGGGGCTGCCAGCACCAGCGGAATCGCAACCGGTAAAGACCAGAGGAAGAACATGGGGTCCAGCGTCCAGGCAAACGCAGACCAGGCTGCGGCAACCACCATTCCGGGTAACTGCGTCACAAAGGCCTCGCGCCAGGTCGTCTCCTGTGTGCGGTTCTGGCCAGCCCAGGTCAGAGAGAGGTTCAGTAAGGCGCCAAGAACATAACGGCTGTGGGCCATCATTCGAACCGGGGCGAGCAGTACAGAGACGACAATCTCGGACATCACGCTGAGGAAAAGTCGCCAGACTCCGCCGAACTGCCTGGCAGTGCCGTGGATAACCGCATCCAGAATGGCCAGGAACTTTGGAATAAACAACAGCGACAAGGTACTTAACGCGAGGCCCAACGCCCATTCCGGGCGCCACTCGGGCCAGAGTGGGAACAGGCCCTGATGACCCTCGGGGAAATAATCAATGCTGGCAACGGTCATCTGAACCGCTTCTACGGTGGTAAGAATCAGAAATGCCAGCCACAGGGGCGAGGCCAGATAGGCCATAACACCGTTCAGCAACGCCATCCGGTGGGCCAGGCGAAGCCGGCGCCCGAACAGCAGGATCCAGAGATGCTGGAGATTGCCCCGGGACCAGCGATTGTCACGGGATAACTCGTCCGAGAGCGTTGGCGGTGACTCCTCGAAACTGTTGCCCAGGCCGGGCTCCAGCCATACCTCGTGGCCCGCCCTGCCCATGTAGGCCGCCTCTACGAAGTCATGGCTCATGATGGGGCCGCGGAAGAGACCGAACCCGCGCAGTTTGCGCAGGCCGCAATGGTCCATAAAAGGTTTGATGCGGATAATGGCGTTGTGTCCCCAGAACGCTGCGTCGCCCATCTGAATCGCGGCCAGGCCGGTGGCGAACAGGGTGGAATACAGCCGGTTGGCGAACTGCTGCACTCTGGCAAACAGCGACTGGCCATTGATGATGGAAGGGGCAGTCTGGAGTATGCCGACATTGGGCTCCCGTTCCATCAACTGCACCATACGTACGATGGTGTCTGCGCTGAGCAGACTGTCCGCATCGAGGACAACCATGTAGCGGTAGCGGCGGCCCCAGCGACGCAGAAAATCCGCAACATTGCCGCTCTTGAAGTTGAGGTTCACCCGCCGGCGACGGTAAAACAGCCGCCCTTCTGCCCCGAGCTCCTGACACAGGCGATACCAGGTAGCCTGCTCTTCAAGCCATACATTCGGATCACGACTGTCTGACAGAATATGGAACTCGAACTGGTCCAGCTGGCCTGAGCGCTCCAGGTCCTGATACACCGCCTTGAGCCCGCTGAGCGTCCAGTGCACTGGCTCATGGTAAACCGGCATGATGATGGCTGTTTTGGCCAACGGCGTGGTCTCTAGCACCTCCGCCGGATGCCGCTTTAACAGACTGTAGCGATCCCCTCCCAGAAGACGCAACACAAAGCCCAGGATCGCGGTCCAGAAGCCTACGGCAATCCACATGTACAGCAGGGCGAACAGCACCAACAGCCCCAGTTCCACCAGGGTTCCGCCATGGTAAGGCAGAACCCAGAGCAGAAAGTAGCACGCGGTGAGGGTTTGCCCCACGACGAACAAAGTCATGAAAAGACGCCTGACGGTAGCGACTCTGCGCCAACTGCCGGAACGTCTCCGAGCCTGCACCTCTGCTGCTTCAGCCAGGTCAGTCATAACCGATGCAACCCCGTTTCAGCGGTGGGCTGGCATCCGGAATGATTTCGCGGGGACGCTCGAAGTAATCGGGGATACTGGAGACACATCTGGCGGGCAGATCCGGGCCCGCGCCTTCAGCAAGTGCCGAATCAACAAGACGAAGGGCCTGCCTGCAGGTTTCTGTGGTGAGTACAACACCCTCATCGCCCAGATAGGCCAGGACACGTTCCAACGCTTGCTGGCAAGGAATGTCCGGCATGTTCAGGGCCCCCGTCATGATTCGCCCTGTCGGTTCCTGGCAGCCTCGGACAGCGAATAGCTCCAGACTTCCGTCAGGGGTTCGTCGTCCAGCAGTAACTGACCGCGAAAAACCGGTTCCGGTCCGCTGCCTGGCCGCACCAGCATCGACAACCGCCAATTGTTGTCTGCTTCAACAAATTCCACATAGTGCTCAATGATTTCGGCGCCTTCGCTACCACCGCCCTCACTGACCTTGCTCACAACCGGGGCATCGGGTTCGAGATCGTCCAGGGGCCCGCCGGCAAAGTCTACGACGATGCGGTAGCTGTTCTCCACGTTGCCTCCCCCGGGTCGATTACCATCTCCCACGAAGGTTTTAACCGCCCGCCCCGTGTTCTGGCCGGCAACGTCCTTGCCACCAAAACTGAGGGTATAGTCCAGTTTACGGTGGTCTCCCTCGCTTGCGCCTCCCTTCGGCTTCCAGAAGGCGACGATGTTGTCGTTGGTTTCCGACTTGGTGGGAATCTCTACCAGTACCACTTCACCACCAGACCAGCCTGGCCGGGGGGACACCCAGGCGCTGGGGCGCAAATCATAGCGAGCGCCGGCATCCTCAAACTGGTGAAAGGCGGTGTCTCTCTGCATCAGGCCAAAGCCGCCCAGGCGATCAACCTGCAGGTAACTGAGTTTGAGTCGATCAGGATTGACCAGTGGCCGCCACAGCCACTCATCCCTGCCTGCGTCGTGAATCAGCAAGCCATCAGAGTCGTGAACCTGGGGCCGCCACTCCCCGGGTGGCTGGCCGGTATTCTCGCCGTAAAAGAACATGGAGGTGAGGGGTGCAAGGCCCGGCTGCTCAATGTCGTTACGGAAAAACAGTTCCGCACTGACATTTACCCGCGTGATTTCCCCGGGCTGTATATCGAAACGATAGGCACCGGCAACACTGGGGCCATTCAGCAATCCATATACCCGTATACGATCACTGCTCCCGCCGGGCCGCTCAAGCCAGAATTCAATAAATGAGGGAAACTCTTCACCAACAGGAAGGCCAGTGTTCAGGGCAATACCCCTTGCCGACAGCCCGAAGCGATTACCCGCCCCTACTCCGCGCAGGTAACTTGCGCCGGCAAAGACCAAAAACTGATTCTGTTCCGTTCCTTCGCCCAGGGGGTAAGTCAGCTTGAAACCGGCATGACCGAGATCTGCCGGTACCCGCTTGGCGAGTTCATCGGGAAAGCTGTAGGCGGTTTTGTCAAAAGGGATCGACCGCACACCGGTGGCGTCAATTTCGTTGAGCTTGACGGTGTGGGTATAAAAATTACCCGGGGGAACCATCATCACCCTGAAAAGGGAAAGGCCTTCTTTCCAGAGGCTTGCCTCCGGATTAAAACGAATTGCCTGATAATCCCGGTAACCCAGATCCCTGAGAAAACCGGGCACCTCCGGTGGTGGTTCGTATTTTCCGGCTGCCAGGGCTCTGGCCTTCTCCACTACATCTCCGAACACAAATGCATGAGCCGGAACTGTGTAGAGAAAACACGACAACATGAGCAGCGCTAGCAATCTTGTCCCTGAGTGCATGGGTCTTCGACCTCTGTTACGTCCCTTAGATCTACTAATGTAGCACCTGCGGGCGAAACTTACTCAAGTGACAACTTTGTAAGACGGCGAATCAGATACCCATGGACAGCGAGAACCGCACGTCCGGGTGATCAGGCATTGTCATGGCGGTGCTCGACGTGCGAAGCATCCGGCCCACGCTCACATTTGCAGTGAAAGCACGGCCCTGCATTTTCAGGGAGACCTGCCCGGCACTTGCCTTGCCGTAACGGTTTGCCTGGACCCCTGAATAGGGAACCCAACCCTGCAGCACAGCGAAGTTCACGCTCGACAACACGCCATCGACAAAGGGCATCGGCCAGGCGGGGCTGGCTGTGTCCAGGCGAAGCCAGCCACCACGAACAACGGAAACCGACTGGCCGTTGAAGCCGGCCAGCATGGAAGGGCCCGCGACGGTCAGGTATTCGGACGACGGAAGGTCTTCATCGGCGAACTGGTAGCGTCCTTTTATCCGCCAGCTCCACTGGAAAAACTCATGCTCTAAAGAGGCCGACATGGCCACCTTGTAGAAGTCCTCGTCTTCGGAATTGCTCTCTT
Organism: Marinobacter denitrificans; assembly: GCF_008795955.1. GTDB lineage: Bacteria > Pseudomonadota > Gammaproteobacteria > Pseudomonadales > Oleiphilaceae > Marinobacter > Marinobacter denitrificans. The sequence goes on along the minus strand of NZ_VMHN01000002.1, from coordinate 383,941 downwards.
TCATCGGGTAGTCGACTGCCTTGGATTCACGCCCGCTCAACGCCAGCACGCTGGTATTGGCGAATATGCCATTCCAGAGTTCGTGACCACCCCTGGCCTCCAGGCCAAATGTCGAAAGTTCGTAACTGGATTCTGAAACCAGGCTGTCTTGCTCGAACGAGGCGCTGTCGCGACCGTGATGTTTTGCGATACCGTCAAAGGCCATCCCGAAACGTGAGAACAACGGACGACTAAAACCCAGGCCCATAACGCGTGATTGGCCACTGGCATTGACCCGGCGGCTGGCGTTACTCACAGCACGGTCGTAGCGGGATCGTCCTGCTTCGACCTGAAAACGGTTAGCCCCGGCCGGAAAACGGTATCGGAAGGAGGCTGCGCTGGAGTCGGTATCGTTTTTGTAGGAGCGGGCATCGCGGTAGTCGAAGCCGATGGCGTCTTTCTTGCCGATCAGCCTGTCCGCCGCCACGCCCACGGAGCCATCAAGACCGTCGCTGTTCAGTGCCGTCTTGCCTGAAAACTTAAGTCGTGACCGCAACCAGTGCTCGCGCTCTTCCTTGAACGCGTCCGAATTCCCGGCAAGGTAATCGGAATGGGGCTGCCAGCCGTTACGGAGCCAGGATCCGTTTTCTTGGGCATAAAGAGGCTGAGTGATCGTGCACCATATCAGTGCAATCAACAGGGTTAATTTCAATGGTTCAGTTCCCGCCAGATAGCGCCGGCCACAATGCGAGAGGAAAGCCGGTTATTCTAAAGAATTTTTCATGACGGGGAATGTATTGCATCAGAACGAATAAATCCAGCGCCTGTTGCCTAACTTTACAAACGAAATGTGACACCAATACAGTCAGTTACAACAACATCTGAAAGTTTTTTCTATGCAAATCAACAAGCAATACCAAAGGTTACGAAACCCCGCTTTTTACGAAATTCTACATTTCGGCACCGGGGCCTCCATTTAAGCCAACAACTTGGTTACACTTGGCACAATTCGTGAGTCAGCCGTCAAGGATGACTGACTTACAACAGGCAGTGACCCACGCGAATATAAGGACGACCATTATGATCAAGAAGTGTCTCTTCCCTGTTGCCGGATATGGCACCCGTTTTCTTCCCGCCACCAAAGCCATGCCCAAAGAAATTCTGCCGATTGTGAACAAGCCTCTTGTGCAGTACGGGGTGGAAGAAGCCGCAGAAGCCGGTGTTCATGAATTTGGTTTCGTCACCGGGCGGGGCAAGCGCGCAATCGAAGATCACTTTGACATCAGTTATGAGCTGGAGCATCAGATTGCCGGGTCTGGCAAGGAAGATCTTCTTACCTCCATCCGCGAGCTGATTGATCACAACTCTTTCGCTTTCACCCGCCAGAACGAGATGAAAGGCCTGGGTCATGCCATTTTGACCGGGCGCAACCTGGTGGGCGACAACCCCTTTGCGGTTGTTCTCGCAGACGACTTCTGCGTGGCAGACGATGACGGCGAAGGCGTACTCGGCCAGATGGTCCGGCTCTACAATCAGTTCCGCTGCTCTATCGTCGCCATCGAGGAAGTACCGGAAGACGAGACTCACAAGTACGGCGTGATTGCCGGTGAGTCCATGAAGGATGGCCTGTACCGCATTACCGACATGGTTGAAAAACCTGCCCCTGAGGATGCCCCCAGTAACCTGGCGATCATCGGCCGCTATATCCTGACGCCGGACATTTTCTCTATCCTCGAACGGACACCGGCGGGCAAAAACGGTGAGGTGCAGATTACCGACGCCCTGCTGGAACAGGCAAAGAATGGTTGCGTGCTGGCCTACAAATTCAAGGGGCGCCGCTTTGACTGCGGCAGCATTGACGGCTTCGTGGACGCCACCAACTACGTCTACGAAAACATCTACAAGAAAGGCAAGTAGCAGGACGGAGGGTTATTTGCCCAGGATCTGCAGAATCATGCGCCGGTTTTCGCCGGAGGTTTTCCGGAACCGGCGCAGCAGTTCCGCCTCTTCGTCTGACAGCTGAATCCGGCTGATTTCCTGCTCCAGTTCCGTCAGCGCTGCTGAGAGATCATCCCCCTGGCTGAACGCCAGACCTGGCAGCTCCAATTGCCCGGTATCGCAGGTATCGTCCAGATCCAGCAAGTCTTCAAGCGGCGTTCCTGTCTTGATGCACAGGTCAAGCAGCTCAGTTACCCCCGGGTAGCCCCTCTGCCGGGCATCCATTGCCTCCCAGTTGGCCACCCTCACTTCGTCCACACCACACATCTGAGCCACGTCCCCACGGGACAGTTGCCCGGCCTCCCGAATCTGCCGCAAACGGCGGTTGAAAGTTTGCAGGTACCGCATAAGGATTATTCTCTGCCGGGTTTCTGGGGGTTTTATCACGCTTTTTGTGAATCACACCGGAAATGTAACGTACATATAGCTTTACACACAATCTGCCTATAATGAATCCACCAGCAATGGAATTACTCGGTATGGCGGCACAGATACTCGACAAAAACACAGCCTGGACCCTGATACTCGAGGCAGTGAACCGCAGTAACGTGACACTGTCGTTACCCGGCAGCAATACCCCGGCGCTCGAGCTCAGCGGGGAAGGCAACTGGCAGTTGCAACTGCCTGCCGATACAGAAGCCAAAAACCTGCTGTCGGTTTTCCTGCCCCTGTGTTGTCCGCTGACCCGTGGGGCGCCATCCCGCGTAGTGGGCCAGATGGGACAGAGCCTGGATGGCCGCATTGCTACAGTCACAGGCGCCTCGAAATTTATTAATGGTGACGACGGCATAACCCATCTGCACCGCCTGCGCGCCGTATCCGAGGCTGTAATTGTAGGCGCCGGTACCGCTGCCACCGACAATCCCCGGCTTACGGTTCGCAAAGTTCCGGGCGTGAACCCGGTCAGAGTGGTGATTGACCGTCACCGGCGGGTACCGGAGGATCATCACCTCTTCTGTGATGAGGCCTCTCCCACTCTCAGGCTGGTTGCTGGCGAATACCGCGCGGGAAACAAGTTGGCGCCAAGGCACGGCGTTACCGAAGTCCCTTGCCTTGGTCTTGATGAAACCACAGAGCCCGGCCATTTGTTGTCGGTTCTGGCGGACTTCGGCCTGCGCAAGATTTTCGTGGAAGGTGGCGGGCTGACCGTCTCGGAATTCCTGAATGCAGAGCTTCTGGACCGGCTCCACGTCATGGTTGCGCCGATGATCATCGGAAGCGGACGCCCGGCTTTTTCGCTCCCCGAGATCACCCACCTCGACAGCGCCCTGCGCCCACGCGCGCAGATGGTGGACCTTGGCACTGACATGCTGTTTGATCTGGATTTCAGTGAACGGGCCGACGGCCACTGAGAAGAAACAGTACGCCTGGCAAGCTCGAAACCAACACCGCCAGCCCATAGCCCACGCTCAGCGCCACCCCCTGCTCAGCAGGCAACCCGACCAACGGCCATAAAAGTGCCGCAGCGCCCTCACGCACTCCCCAGCCAGCCACGCTGACGGGGACGGCCATTGCCAGCAATAACAGACTGCAGAGCGCGATCAGGATGAGTACCTCTAGCGCACCTGCCCAGTACCCGGCCCCGAACGCCAGAATTGCGAATACCCCCAGATAAGTCGCCACCACCACGGCGGACGAACCCAGCTGCACCACTATTGCGGGCCAGCTCACCAATGACTTACGGATATCCCGGCGCAACGCATGGACATACCCCCTGCCCCGTGCCCAGAACCTGGCAACGAGGCCCAACACAATCATCACCATGACAGCAACGCTGATGGTCAGCCCGCCGAGATCCGAGACCATTCCCGCAGTCTGCCCCTGGAACAGTGCGAGCCATGTACCCAGGCCCAGCGCAACGGAAATCATCACCAACTGGCCGGACAGCCTTTCAATCATTACTGCATGAACAGCGCCCAGCCGAGATCCGGAATCAAGGCTGTGGCGCCAGGCGCGGTTAACGTCCCCCAGGACACCACCGGGCAGTACCTGGTTCAGGAACGTTGCCAGATAGTATTCCCGAACCGCCGCGCTAAAAGGCAGTTCGATGCCCAGCCGCCCGGCGGTGTAGCGCCAGCGCCAGGCCGATACCATTACCTGGAACACTGAAATCACCATCGCTGCCAGCAGCATTGGCAGGGAGAATGCGGCTAGCTCCTCACCGATCACGGAGGTATCAAGAAAGATCGCCGTGGTTAGCAACAACAACAGGGTGAAAGCCCACCGCAACCAGATGGGCAAACTGGCCCGGGACATATCAGAGGGCATGTTCGAATGCGGGCCGGGCGAAAAGGTCCTGATGGACAACGCGAATGGTCAGCTTTTTTGCCCGTGCCTGGGCCAGTCGTTTATCAAACCAGCGTGTGGCGCGCTCCAGCTCACCAGAACACTGCTCTTGCACTGCCTGTTGCCAGCCTTTCAGTAACGCAACCTGTAACGCCGCCTGTTCCGCTGTTAGCTGCCAGGGGCTTGGTGCAACAGATGTTTGATAGCCGTAGGTTTGCAGGCGCGTCTGTAAATAGGTGGTTGCGTCCGGGCCCATGGCAGCCCCCGCCCCCTTTTCGCGATGTTGATGGGCATTGACCGATTCCAGAATCCAGTGGTCGTCGGCCTCTGCTGGCGACAACTCAAAACGACCATCATAGGTAAGCACAATCAACAGCCCGGCACGACGCTCAGCCACAGCGCTGGCAAGTGCCTTCAGCCATTCCGCAGACATCAGGTCAATCAGTGCCGAGGCAGTTACCAGCCGGGTATCATCCGGAATCTGGCTGGCCAGGGTCTGGTATGTCAATTGACAGACCCGGGTTTCCAGTGGCACATCCAGATGTTCCACCCGGTCGGAGGCCAACGACAGCAGGTGTTCGTCCTGGTCAAGCAGAACCCAGCGTTGGGGCACGGTCAAGGCCGGCACCAGGTATCTGGCATTGGAGCCCGTGCCCGCCCCCAGATCGGCTACCAGCAAGGGCGGCGCATGCTGACCACTCGCTGTATTCGGAGTGTTGTACTCATGCTCGGCCCAGCTCAGTACCTCTGCCATCAACGAACGGTTACGGGCCCGATGGTCTGCCGGCTCCCGCAGCGTCAGCCAGTCGCTGTCGAAGGTTGTAAGATCAGCAGGCGGAAGCAGGCTTTCAAGGGCGTCTCTGAACTCCGTCACTGCCAGGCTCCAGCGGCGCAGGCATTGGGCTTCTGTATTCGCCTGCCGTGTCATCCGCAGCAACTCTTGTGGATCACTCAGCCATTCTTTGAGGCAGGCTCTCAGCCTTACCGTATCGCCGGCCGGGTACTGACATATTCCCGGTCGATTACCCGTGCTCGCTAGGGCTCCACCATCGGTTGTGATGACCGGCAGGCCCGCCGCGAGAGCTTCATCAATCACCATGCCATACCCTTCGTACACGGATGGCAACACAAAGATATCCGCGCGTTCATAGGCCGCGGCCAGGCCGTCATCGTCCAGCTCCCCGGCCAGAGTGATTCGCGTCTCAAGGCCGTGCTCAAGTATAAGCTCCCGTATCCGGTGGCCGTAGGTTTCGTCCCGATCTGTTGAGCCGGCCAGCGTGCAATACCAGGCCAGGTGTTGAAGGTCACTCAGGGCTTCGATGAGATGATGCTGTGCCTTGCGGGGAGAGAGGTGTGCGACACACAGCACATTGAGGCCGCTATCGGGCTCGGTTGACCGTTCGTCGCCAGGAGATTCAGGAGTGACCGTGTCAGACCCCGGCTCCACTACACGAATACGTTTTGCAGGCACGTTGTAGTCAAGTAGCCGCTCAGCCGTGTGCCGACTGGTGGTGATTACCCCCGCCACAACAGCGAGCGCCCTGCGTTCGACCCGGAAAAGCCAGTCCCGGGCAGGAGCCGCCAGGCCGGTTTCATCCGCCAATGGGTGATGCACCAGCGCTACCATACTCAAACGCCCTGCGTGGGCGGCCACAACATCCGGCAGCCCGCCCATGGCCAACCCATCGAGAACAACGACAGAACCATCAGCCAGGCCCGCCAACAGGCTCTCCAGTGACGCCTCTGCGAGGCGGTCGGGGATCGGGAAAACACCATTCAGCCCTTCGCGAGAGGCCTCCACGCCAATGTCGATGAAACCTTCGGCTATCCGACGGACGTACCGATAACCACCGGTGTTCTGGTCAGGATCGCCAGGAACAACGAAGAGCACCCGTGGCGGAGTATCAAAGCTTGCCATGGTAGCTGGCCCAGGCAATGTGAGACTCACCGAGGGTGACCTTCATGCCACACAGGCCCTTACCGGTTTCCCCCAGTCTGCCTTTATGGATGGCCGCTGCCATACGATCAAATACTGTGGCAGCCATGAACTCTGTGGTGGTGTTACGGCCCGAGAATTCCTCGATATCGTCCAGGTTCTTCATATTGAATTCGGCAATCACTTGCGAGAGAACTTCAGATGCCAGGCCGATATCGACGATCAGGTCATCTTCGTCCAGTGCTTCTCTTTCAAAGGTCACGTCAACTACGTAGGTCGCCCCGTGCAGGCCCTGGGCCGGGCCGAAAATTTCTCCTTTGAAGCTGTGGGCGATCATTATGTGGTCCCTGACAGTAAGGCTGAACATAGGATCTGTTTCCTTGGTGCAAATGTGAGAATTCAAGAGTGGTTATAGACAATACGATGGCAGAGGGTTTCCGAAGCAGACGGGAAGGCTGGCCCAATGCGGGGCCCTCCAGCCAGAGAGGCCATAATCTCAGGTAATGCTTCGAAGGGACCTTCACCGGTTATGAGATTGTCCAGAGCGTCGTCCTTTAACAGCTCCAGAGCCAGGGACATGCGGTCACGATAGGTCCAGCGCGGCACCTGGGAGGGATGAAGGTGCCCAACCTGGCTTGAGCGTATTGTCAGGCGCCGGGAGTGAAAGGCATGACCAAGAGGTACGGGAACTGTTTGCGCCCCATACCAGCTCATTTCAACAATTCGCCCTTCCATACCCGCCAGTTGCAGTGACGTTTGCAAGCCTTCAGGATGGCCACTGGCATGAATAACCAGATCATGGTCGTCCTGCCCGGAACGGGTCTGAAAAGCAAGCCCCAGGGATTCGGCAACGTCCTGACGGCCGGCGTTGGTGTCCAGCGCGGTTACCCGGGTGCCCGGTATCCTGCTGGCGAGCCATGCCACCAGCAGGCCCACAACCCCAAGACCCACGACGGCAATCCGGTCGCCGATCCGGGGGGCTGCATCCCAAAGCCCATTTATCGCCGTTTCCATGTTTGCAGCCAGCACGGCCCGGCCGGGCGGCAGCCCCTGCGGTAAGGGTACAACTGCAGAGGCAGGCAGACGGTAGCTGGTCTGGTGAGGAAACAGGCAGAACACAGTCCGACCCAACAGATCATCGGGGCCAGAGCTTACCCGCCCGACATTGGCGTACCCATACTTGACCGGAAATGGAAAATCACCTTCCTGAAATGGTGCCCGCATCGTAAGGAACTCGGACTCAGGTACCTGATTGGTGTAAACCAAGGCCTCGGTGCCTCGGCTGATGCCGGAATACAGTGTCTGGACCTCTACCGCCGGATCGTCGGCAGCCTCAGCGGACGGAGGATAATGGTCAAAAGTCGCCGGGTGAATTCCCCCTTCCAGAGGGCCCGTAACCCAGAATGCGTTTGTCATATCGTCTGTTTCCTTACAGCGCACGTAAGCAACTATAGTTCATGGAGAATAGTGCATCGATAAGCACATACGCAGAGGTTTGATGATGGATTCCCGAACCCGGACATTTCAGCTGCCCGTGGCAGCAGACCTTATTTGGGGAGCCGGCCTGACTGCCCTGCTGGTTGCCGCCGCCGGTATCGGGTGGCAGATTTCTGCGGGGCTCTATGGTATCGCGGCATTGCTGTATCTGGCCATTGCCCTCCCGGTTATCTGCCGCTGGCCCTCCGGCCGGGACTTTGGCTGGGCCAATCGGGCTACGCTGGTACGCGCCGCAATGGTTGTATTGCTGGTGAGCCTGGCTCCTTTCATTGCCAGACTGGATAACTGGTTGTGGCTATACGGAGCATTGTGTTTGTTCGCCCTGGTGCTGGACGGAGTTGATGGTGCCATTGCCCGGACCACCCATTCCACCACCGCCTTTGGTGCCCGCTTCGACATGGAGCTGGACGCATTGTTTATTCTGGGGCTCTGTGTTGCCGTGCTGGCACTTGAGAAAGCCGGCGCCTGGGTTCTGGCGCTGGGATTAATGCGTTATGCCTTTGTGGCTGCCGGCCATTGGCTGACTTTTATGAACCAGCCATTGCCGGAGAGCTTTCGGCGTAAAACCGTGTGTGTCTGGCAGGTGGTGACCCTGATGATTGCCATCCTGCCGGTCACTTCAGCGGCGTTTGCAAACTGGACACTCGCGATCGCGCTGGCGCTGTTGTGTTATTCGTTCTCTACAGATCTGCGCTGGCTTTATCAAACTGGGAGACAGCCATGAAAACCTTTCTATCAAAGTCTGTATTTGCCATCAGCATGGTGCTGACCGCTCCAGCCCTAATGGCAGCGCCGGAAACCTATGTCATTGATGACGAGCATTTCTCCATGGCGTTTGAAGTGATGCATATCGGTTATGCGCCGGTGATGGGCATGTTCCGGGAGGTGGAGGGGCAATTTGAATACGACGAGGAAGAGAAACAACTCACCTCCGGCAAGCTGACTTTCAGAAGCAAAAGCGTATTTACCAACCACGATAAACGGGACGACCACCTGCGCAAGGACGATTTCCTCGACAGCAAGAAATTCCCCGACATCACCTTTGAAGTGACAGGGTTCGAATCTACCGGAGACAACGCGGGTGTTGTCACCGGCGACCTCACCCTCCTTGGCCAGACCCAGCCGGTGGATGTAAAGGTTACCCTCAACAAATCCGCCGAATACCCCATCGGTCACAAGGATTACACCCTCGGCCTCACCGCAGAGACGACCATCAATCGCAGCGACTGGGGCATGACCTATGGCATCGAGGATGACCTGGTAGGTGACGAAGTGCGCCTGCGGTTTGGCCTGGAAGCGGTCCGGGATTCCGGCTGGCTGTGAAAGATGTGACGCGCCTCACACCCTGGACACATTTTGTTACACAATCGGGCCAAATTTTTGCCAGAAACAAATTTGGCCCGTTATGTTAGAAGAACAATAAAAAAGTGACGTTCTCGTCATATACGAAATACCACCAACAAGGATCTGACGATGCCACTGCGGGCTCTGTTGACCCTCACCCTCGTTATATCCGGCGCTATCGGGCTGGGTTACCTGCTGGCGGCTGAAAACCCGCTCCGCTTCGCCTGGCTTCCTGGCACCCAGCCCGCAGAGCCACTGTCTGACACCTCTGATGCTCCTTCGCCTGGCATTGCTGACGATCCAATGCCACCCCCAACGCCTGAGCCCCCGGAGGATGCCCTGGGCTTCATGCTCGCCAGCACGGCTGAGCAATACACACAGAATATCCGCTATCCCGAATACTCCATCCCACTGTCGGAAGAACAGGCGAATGCCTACAGAGGCAATCGATTCGAGCCGATTGAGTTACCCCTGGAAGGCGATGGGCGATTTACGGTGACCCTAGAGAAGTATCGCTTTGTGCAGGACGAAGATATTCTTGTTGTGGCCACAATCACCGGTTCATCGGTAGTCTCCGACCGCCTGGAGGTCACTCTGGAGTCCACAGAAGCCCGCCGGCAACACGCCAGCTCTTCACTGAGCAATACCTCAGGCGACAATTACTACGAAGGCGTGATCGAGGCTGATGCCGAGCCGGGAGAATACCGCCTGATTGTCGAAGCCAGCATCGACGGCCAACCCGTACGCCACGCCTCTACCCTGATGATCGAACCCGACCTGGGCGAATTCGATGGGCTGGGAAGCCCCCGGGTGAGCAACAACGACCTGGTAATACCGGTTCACTTTGAAGCCAACGAACCCGGCTTCTACGCCCTGTCGGCGCAGCTTTACCATAACGGCCGTGCAGTGGCCCAGTTACAGGATGAGAAACGACTGGACGGAACCACCGACACCCTGGAGCTGAAGGCCCACGGCTCGGTTATCGCCAAGCGGAAGATCACCGGCGAGCTGGAACTCCGTCACCTGCAGATCCGCCGCCTGCCGGCAAGACCCGGCGATCGCACGGATTATGGCTTTGGCCCTGAGGAGGGCTATTCATTCTCGCCGCCGGACCTGGACGGGCTGACCGACACCCCGGCGAGCGATCCTGAATCAGAGCAACGCGCCGCCCTGCTTCGGCAGCTGGCGGACAAGTTCTGATGGCGGCAATGCCGCACCGGCTCGACGCCGGGTAGTGCCGGTTAAAAGAAGCCCGAACAATGGGCCAGCAACCGGATAAACGTCTTGCAATAACAACAATGGAATAAAGACGGAGCTTTTATGAAAACAAGAAAGCGAACTGCCTGTAAGACCGCTCTTGCGGTCGCCCTGGCCGGCGGACTGTTTGCCGGTACCGCCCAGGCCCAGTTGGCGGGCCACAACGTGGTTCTGGTTCACGGCTTCCAGCAGGAAGACCTGGCCAACCCGCCTGCCAACCTCGATGCAGTAAAAAGTGCCGGCGAGGACTACTGGCGCACCTTCTGGTTATCCCGTTCCGACGCCCGCATTGACTGGGGCAGCGATGGTCGGGTGGAAGGCAACATTGCCCAGCAGGCTTACCAGCAGCTGCGGCAGATCAGCCAACAGGGTCTGTGTAACGATTACTGCCTTGTGGTGTCCCACTCCACGGGAGATCTGGTCACCCGTCACCTGCTGGAAAACCAGGCGCGGTGGCTTCAGGCCGAAGGCCTTCAGCCACTGAAAATCCTCGCCGCCATTGACTACTCCGGTGCCGGCGGCGGTACCGAACTGGCGGACCTTGCCATGAGCATCGCCTACAACGACAGCTGGTATAACTGGCCGTTGAAACAGGCCGTCCGTGCTTTCACCGGCATAGAACCTGAGCCGGGCAAGCTTGGGGTGGTGAACGACCTGCAAACCAACGCAGCGCGCAATCTGGCGGTGAGCCCCAACAATATTCCACGGTTAAGATTTGTGGCCGGCGGTTCTTACTATGGTGGCATCACCAAACCGTTCATTGCCGGCACTGACGACGGTGTGGTTCCCACCCACTCCGCCTGTGGAGCGACCACCAGTAGTGGCATAGACTCCTGCAGCTCGAACTTGAGCCTGGCAGGCAAGGTGTCCAGCCAGAACGGCCCCTCTGACCTGTATTACAACCACTTCCCGATCCTGATGAACGAAGGCGTTTCCCATAGCGGCGTTCTGGGTTCAGAAACCGGCAACATATCGGTGCCAGTGGTGAACAATACAACCCTGAACGGGCTTCAGGTGGATTTCGCCAGCCGCACCTATAACAAACGCGCCTGGTGGCAATGGTGGGGCTCCGGTGACCAGTACGTAGAGATTCCCGGCTCCGACCAGACGGACATGTCCACACTGGTCTACAACACGCTTGATAACTGATAAAAGCAACCAGCGGGCTCACCCGCCCGAGGGAGTACCAACCGGCTCACGGAAGAGCCATTTTTACCCGTCCATGATAAACTCCGCCGCTGTCCCGCTGTTGACCGGGCCCAGTCTATTCTCTGCAAGGCGGTTGTGAATGCCTCTCTCGGACACCCATAAATCCGACCTTTTACTGGTTGTCGTCACCCTGATGGCCGCCATCAGCTGGATGTTTTCCAAGGAAGCGGTTCTGCTGATGCCGCCGCTGATGTTTATGGCCCTGCGATTCTTACTGGCAGGCTCTGTGCTGGCGGTTATTGCCTGGCCAGCGCTGAGACGGCTGAGCCTTGACCAGGTCAAGCGCAGTGCAGGTGTGGGACTTGTGTTTGGCGTTGCCATGAGTTGCTGGGTCATGGGCCTTTTTTACGCTACTCACGTCGGAGAAAGCGCCTTTCTGACCAGCCTGGGTGTGGTTATTGTACCGGTGATTGCCCGTGTGGTGTTTCGGGAGGAACAACCTCTGAGCACCTGGTTTGCCATACCTGTAGCTGTAGGCGGGCTGGCCTTGCTCTCGCTAAGAAATGGATTCCGGCCGGAAATCGGGCAACTTTTTTTCGTGGGTGCCGCCTTCATCTTTGCCCTGTATTTCACGCTTAACACCCGCGCCGCCAACCAGCGCACTGTCATCAATCACAAAGGCGAAACCGTGAAAAAGCATCGGGTACCTGCCCTCCCCCTGACCAGCATTGCGTTGCTTACCGTGGGGTGCGTCACGCTGATCGAATCGATATTCCTGGAGCCCTGGGCACCAACCTTTGGGGACTTCTCCGGCATGCTTGCCATGTGGATCATCGCAAGCGCCGTCATCGGCACGGCGGGCCGGTTTCTGCTCCAGACCTACGCCCAGAGCCTGTCTGCACATAGCCACGGCGTGGTGATCCTGGTGCTGGAGCCCGTATGGGTGGCCCTCTTTGCCGCCGGCTGGTTCAGCGAAACCATGTCTGCCACCCAGGTTGCCGGTTGCGGGCTGATTTTCCTGGCACTACTGATCAATCGCTGGGGGGTGATCAGCAAGGCGGTGAAAGGCTGGGCAAGAAAGCAGAAAACCGCCTGAAAGAGGTTGACCATGCCCATAGGAATCAGTATATTTCCACCCCGTTGCAGGACACAGGACCATAGCTCAGTTGGTTAGAGCGCTGCCTTGACATGGCAGAGGTCGGCAGTTCAAATCTGCCTGGTCCTACCATTCCTGCAAGCAAGAATATCATCAAAAAAAGCCACTCAGAGCGCAAGCCGAGTGGCTTTTTTTGTGCCTGAAATGTTCGTTCTATCAAAGTCTTAACACCAGATCCCGTCAGATATTTTTACAGATTTCCTTTCCTCGACCGCAGATAAATCTGATTTACTCATACAAATCAACCGAGTGCCCTCCTGGCCCTATAATTGCTACAGGGAAAGTCGAGCGACAGATATTTCTTCGCTTACAGAGATCAACCAGAAAACATAAGGATATATCAAATGGATAGGTTTTTAGGCAAAGCGCTAAGCATAACGGCACTTTCTATGACCGTTGGACTGGCATCATTAATGGCGCCCCCAGGCGCTTACGCTGCGGCCATTGTTTCAGGATTCGACAGCAATACCGTCGCCCGTAATGACGACCTTTCTGATGGTCCCATTAACTTTGGTTTTACTGCCAATTTCTTCGGCGTTGAGCACAATCAGCTCTATGTCAACAATAACGGCAACATCACATTCGATTCGACTCTGTCGACCTATACGCCTTTTGACCTCACCTCCACAGGCCGACAGATCATTGCGCCTTTCTTCGCCGACGTCGATACGAGTTCCGCAGGTGAGGCCGTAACTTACGGTACCGGCACCTTCGGCGGGCGTGATGCGTTTGGTGTGAACTGGATCGATGTGGACTACTACAACAGCAGCACCTCACACACGAACCGTAACAGCTTCCAGTTGATTCTGGTTGACCGCTCCGACATCGGCGCTGGTGATTTCGACTTCATCTTTAACTATGACCAGATACAGTGGGAAGCCGGCACAGCCAGCGGCAGTGATAGTGATGGTCTTGGTGGGGACTCTGCCCGGGTTGGTTACTCCAACGGTACCGGCGATGCGGGCACGTTCTTTGAACTGTCAGGCTCGGCGGTTAACGGCGCCTTTCTCGATGGCGGCCCCAATGCCCTTGTATCGAACCGTCTGAATTCGGATATTGATGGCCGTTATGTGTTTTCGGCCCGTAATGGCGGCGTTGACAACCCGGTTCCGGTCCCGGTACCCGAACCCGGCTCTCTTGCCCTGATCGGGCTTGGCCTGGCCGGCCTCGGCCTTGCGCGCCGCAGGCGTGCAGTCTGATTACAGCGAGACCTGAAGAAACTGAAACGGCGACCTTTGGGTCGCCGTTTCAGTGTGTGGGCTATCTGGCTAAATCTTGTAGAAGGCTCTGTACCAGTCCACGAAGTTGGCAATACCCTCTTCCACCGTGGTGGAGGGTTTGTAGCCTACATCGGTGATCAGGTCATCCACATTGGCATAGGTGGCCGGCACATCACCGGGCTGCAGCGGCAACAGGTTTTTCTCTGCCTTCCTGCCAACACGCTCTTCGATGATTTCGATAAAGCGGGACAGCTCCACCGGGTTGTTACTACCAATGTTGTAAAGGCGATACGGTGCCTTGCTGGTACCGGGGTCGGGCTTCTCACCGCTCCACTGGGGATTCGGCGTGGCTACACTGTCCAGGGTTCTGATCACCCCTTCCACGATGTCATCAATATAGGTGAAGTCGCGCCTGTGGTGGCCATGGTTGAACACGTCAATAGGCTCGCCCGCGAGAATCTTTTTGGTAAAGATAAACAGCGCCATGTCTGGCCGGCCCCAGGGTCCATACACCGTAAAGAACCGTAGGCCGGTGGTGGGCATGTTATAGAGGTGGCTGTAGGTATGGGCCATCAGCTCGTTGGCTTTCTTGGAGGCCGCATACAGGCTCAGAGGATGGTCCACGTTGTCATGCACAGAAAACGGCATGGTCTCATTGGCGCCATACACCGAGCTGCTGGAAGCATACACCAGGTGCTTCACATCATTGTGGCGACAGCCCTCAAGGATGTTGGTAAAGCCCACCAGATTGGCGTCGATATAGGCGTGGGGGTTCTCCAGCGAATACCGCACGCCTGCCTGGGCGGCCAGGTGAACGACCCGTTCCGGCTTTTGCTCCCGGAACAGCGCTTCCATCGCGGGCCGGTCGGCCACATCCTTGCGGACCTCGGTGAATCCCGGTTTGCAGGTCAGGCGCGCCAGGCGCGCCTCCTTGAGAGTCGGATCGTAGTAATCATTGACGTTATCCACGCCAATGACTTCGTCACCGCGGTCAAGCAGCCGATGCGCCAGATGGGAACCAATAAACCCCGCCGTACCCGTAACCAGAATCTTCAAAGTCCTTTCTCCCTGTTCCTTCAGAAGGTCAGCCCGGCACTCACAAACGGACCACCCAGTTCAATGTCCAGCCGGTCATCACTGTCTTCGTAATCAATGCTGATCTGACGGTAACCGGCACGAAGCTGCAACAGCGAAACTTCGTACTGGCCATAGGCGTTATAGTCGTAAACCGAGTCGCCGTCGAAGCTGATCAGGTTGGCTTCGCCACCCACCGACACACCCGTCAGGGGAAGGTCAAACCGGGCTGCCACGTAGCCCATGGGCATAACACCATCCACTTCTGTCTGGGTAACTTCTCCGCCGAGGGCCGTTTCCTGAATGGTCAGTTCGCCGTCCAGATTACGTGCGGTGAGGCCCAGATCCAGGTTCACCCAGTTATCCAGCACTTCGTAATAAAGCGTGACATCGAACTGGGTCAGCTCGAGATCGGAATCCACCTCGCCCGACACCAGGTCATACTGGGTCGACACCTCGCCACGTCCGCTCTGCTCGATACGGGTATAATTCAGACGAACGTTCGGTAGCAGCGGAACAGGGTGCTCGAAATAGGCGTTGAGGTTGGCGTTGGTGTCGCTGTCCAGATCCAGATCGTTTTCCAGATCGACAACATCACTTTTCTTGCCGGCTTCGCCGGACAAGTCGGAATCCCAGTAACTGATGTTCGCTCCCACACCGAGTACATCGGCCGAGACAACGGGAGCAGCAATCACCAGTGAACCGCCCAGGGCGAGTATCAATTTACGCATAATGCACCTGTTTCTGTTTGTTGGTTTTGACGGATCAGTCAAAACTGATGCCGAGCCGACGACCCACCTCTTCGTAAGTCTCGATTACATCACCCAGTCCCTGACGAAAACGGTCCTTGTCCATTTTCTTACGGGTCTCCTTGTCCCAGATACGACAGCCATCGGGGCTGAATTCGTCACCCAGGACGATCTCGCCACCTGCGCGGCCGAATTCAAGTTTATAGTCCACCAGCAGCATGCCCGCTTCGTCAAACAATGCCTTGAGAATATCGTTAACCTGGTAGGTCAGTTCTTTCATTCTGGCAAGTTCCTCGGCTTTCGCCCAGCCAAAACTCACCGCCAGTGACTCATTGACCATGGGGTCATGCATGGCATCGTTTTTCAGGAAGAGCTCAAAAGTGGGGGGATTCAGTTCCAGCCCCTCCTCCACGCCCAGGCGGCGGCACAGGCTGCCGGCCGATATGTTGCGGACCACGCACTCAACCGGGATCATATCCAGTTTCTTGACCAGGGACTCGGTACCAGACAGCAGGCCCTCGAAATGAGTGGGAATACCCGCCGCTTCCAGCTTTTCCATGATAAAGGCATTGAAGCGATTATTGACCATGCCCTTGCGGTTCAGCTGTTCTTTTTTCTCGCCATCAAATGCGGACGTATCATCGCGAAACACCATGACGAAACGATCGGGATCGTCTGTACGATAAACAGATTTGGCCTTGCCTGCGTAAAGTTCTTCACGCTTTTCCATTTCAGTCTCCGGGCGTGCCCGCACTGTGCGCGCACTCATGCTGTTAGTAAAGGTATTCGAACAGTTCCGACAACAGTTCAGGGGAGCGGTCGTCGCCGGTATAGTCTTCGGCGCGATTAACACTGACGACGATGTCGCCGCCATTCTGGGCAAGACGCACGTCAAAGGTGTGCTCAGGTTCGGGGTCGTCAGAGAACCAGCTGAACCAACCCGAGTCGCGCTCTGACTCTGGACGGAAGTCTACAAAGAAATAGCCATCCTCGCGGTTCAGATCCACTACCGGTATGTCGGCTTCATCGAGTGCGCGCCTCACCTCGGCCCAGGCACGGCCATAGTCGAGGCTCATGACAATCTGCTGCGGAGTCTCGTTGTCCGAAACCAGGCGAACAAGCGGTTCGCTGACCATGCCCAATGCTGCTCGGGAATAGGATTTGGTGTCTTCGCGGTTCTTCAGATGCTCTGACAGATCATTGAGCAGGTCTTTGCTGGTGGCCAGCTGCTCGCTGGTCCGACGATCACGGGTGCCCCATGCAAGCAGTTCTTCCGGATCATCCTCGACTTCGAACGAACGGAACTGGATCTCGGTGGTTTTACGACGAACGCCCGGGGCAACACGCGCCTGGACCACAATTCGTGCTTCCGGTCCGTCGGGGGCGTCCGGCAGACTCAGCAGTTGCCTGGCCTGCTTACTGAAGTTGACCAGTTCGCTCTGGATCAACCCCAACTGCGGGTTGTCGTAAGCCACACCGAGCCCGTTCTCATTCATATAAGCGGTGACCGCTGGCCACAACCTGCCCGGAACGTCGTTCACCAGCAGCCAGACCTGGCCATCCAGTTCCTCAACGACATAATTCTCGTCGAGGATATCGGACGTCATATCAGGGGGATTGGGGATGCTGTCCCGGTACATGCGGCCAGAGTCGGCAGCGCTGATTTCACGGATGGGCATTACCTCGGTGAACGTCCCCTCCTCTGCCGTCGCTGGCAGCTCCAGCGGTGTGCCTTCCGGTGCGTCAACGTAGCGCTCGGAGCGATCTTCAACAAAGCTGCAGCCAGCGAGGGCCAAAACAAGCATCAGGCCCGGGAGGGGCCTGATGAAATGTGCGGATTTAGTGTTTTCTGTCCTGAACCTAAACGCCATCAGGCGACTCCAGTTACGATAGATGATACAGCCCGACTCAGAGTACGCCAGAGGCTCTCAATGCTTCTTCCACTTCGCCGTGGAACTTGTCGCTCAGCGGGGTGAGTGGCAGGCGAATACCTTCACCAATCATGCCCATGCGATGGAGCGCCCACTTGACGGGAATCGGGTTCGCTTCAAGGAACAGCTTCCTGTTCAACGGCATCAGCAGCTCATTGAGCCTGTCGGTTTCCGCTTGATCGCCGGCAATAGCAGCTTCACACAGCGCAGCCATGGCTCCGGGCGCAACGTTCGCAGTCACTGAGACATTGCCTTTGCCGCCGGCCAGCATCAGCCCGGCCGCCGTCGCGTCGTCGCCGGAATAAACCACCAGTCGCCCTTTGACGGCTTCTATCAGCTCTGCGCCGCGGGGAATATTGCCGGTAGCGTCCTTGATGCCAATGATGTTCGGAATGTCGGCCAGGCGCTCAACGGTTTCATTGAGCATGTCACACGCGGTGCGGCCGGGCACGTTGTAGAGAATCTGATTCACCGGAACCGCTTCGGCAATGGTTTTGAAGTGACGGTACAGGCCTTCCTGGGTCGGCTTGTTGTAATAAGGCACGACCAGAAGGCAGGCATCCGCCCCCAGCTTGTGGGCTTCTTCTGTTAGCTCTATGGCTTCGCGGGTACTGTTGCCACCGGTGCCGGCGATAACCGGAATGCGGCGGTCGACCCGCTTTATGATGTGGCCAACGACCCGCATGTGTTCTTCCGGGTCCAGCGTTGCGGATTCACCCGTCGTACCAACGGCCACGATGCCATGCGTCCCGTTGTCGAGATGAAAGTCCACCAGCTTATCAAGGTGCTCCCAATGGATGCTGCCATCGGAATGCATGGGCGTGACCAGTGCGACAAGGCTCCCCGTAATCATAAAAACTCCGTACGAATAAAAACGATATGGTAATGTTGGGCACCACCCGACACAAGGGAATTAAAGGAGATGTCATGCCAGCACCCGGAGTGAACCGAAGGCCAGGCAGCCTTTAAGGCTCCTTTGTTTCCGCCGAATGCCCCTCCTTCACTGGCCATGCCGCAAATATCGCCTTGAGCATGGTGGCCAGCGGGATGGCAAAGAAGACCCCCCAAAGCCCCCAGATACCTCCAAAAAACAGAACCGCCACAATAATCGCCACCGGATGCAGGTTGTTCACTTCCGAGAACAGGACAGGCACCAGCACGTTGCCATCCAGAGCCTGAATGATGCCATAGGCAACCATAACCCAGATAAACTCACTGCCCCAGCCGAACGCGAACAGAGCTATCATGGCTACAGGGAGGGTAACAACCGCCGCCCCGATATAGGGAATAACCACACTCAGCCCGACCATCAGCGACAACAGTGCAGCATAGGGCATGCCCAGCAGCTTGAAAGACACATAGGTCACACCACCAACAATGAGGATCTCAACAGCCTTGCCACGCACATAATTTGCACATTGCAGGTTCACTTCATTCCAGATCCGGACCATCATCGGGCGCTGGGATGGGAGCATCCGTGACATGGACGCGAGCAGAACCTGACGATCTTTGAGGAAAAAGAAAACCAGGATGGGTACAAGTACCATATAGATCAGCAGGGCGACCAGGTCCGGTATACTGGCCAGGGAAAACGACACCAGCCACTGCGTCATACGCCCCGCTTCCGTCGTTACCTGATTATAGATGGTGTTGATACCTTCCATGGATATCAGGGTCGGGTACTGTTGAGGCAACACCTCAAGATAGGACTGCATCTCTCTGAAAATGCGCGGGGCCTCGCCAGCGAGTGACGTAACCTGTGTCCAGATCAGTGGCAACAGACCGAACAGGAAGCCAATCAGAACGCCGAGAAACACGAAAAAAACGCCGATAATGGCGACGAGCTCCGGCACGCCCATTTTGCTGAGCTTGGTCACCAGGCCCTGGAGGATGAACGCAATGATGATCGATGCTATGGCGGGGGCCAGCATTGAGCCGAACAGGATGACAAAGACTACACCTGCCAGGATCAGCAGGAAGAGAATGACGGCTTCTTCATCTGAAAAGTATTTGTGAGCCAGACCACGTAAAATTCTTATCATTAACGACTCCGAATGGTCACCACGGCAGGTTTAGCCGCCGCACTTTATCACAAAGGTGAAGCTGCCACCCTGTTCGGACGAACTGACCAACTCATGGGCGGACAACCTGAGGAACGCAGGAATATCCCGTGCGGACCCGGCATCAGTTGCGATCACTTCCAGCTCCTGGCCGGGGGACATGCTGTTCAGTTCGAGCTTGGTTTTCAGCAGAGGCATAGGGCAACGGAGCCCCGATGCATCAAGTGTTCGGTCAGCCATGACAACCAGATACCCGTGTGGTCAAAATTAAGAGCCGGCATTATGCCGACAGTGTTACTTTAATGCATCACAATCGTAACGGGCCACACACACAGGAGCGAACTTTCGGTGGCACAATGCTGTCTGACAAAATCACATGACAAGGGACACCGTCTATCCATGAGCCCGAGACATCGAAGCCCTGCGCCATGGCAGGGAGTACTGGCATTTACGCTGATGCTATTGCTGGGCCTGTTTTCAGGTAAAACGCTGGCGCAATCCCCGGACAGCACCCTGCCCTCCATTGGAGGCGCCGGTGGCGGCCTGATTTCGGGCCAGCAGGAAGCCGAGATCGGTCGCCAGGTCATGACGTCTATTCGGCGGTCGGCACCGCAGATCACTGACCCATTGGTCTACGACTATCTCAGCTCGGTAATTTACCAGCTGGTTCCGTCAGCCCCCCTTTCGAGCAGCGACCTGACCCTTGCCATTATAGACAGCCCCGACATCAACGCGTTTGCGGTGCCTGGCAACATTGTTGGCGTCAACGGTGGGTTATTCCTGAATGCCAGCAGCGAACAGCAGTTTGCGTCGGTACTGGCACACGAACTGGCACACCTGAGCCAGCGTCATTTTGCCAGACGCCTTGAGCAACAGGAGGCCAGTACACCTCTGACAATTGCCGGCATGATCGCAGGCATTGTGTTGTCGGCGGTAACCCAGTCGGACATTGGTATTGCCGCCATTGCTGGCACCCAGGCAATGGCAATACATAACATGCTTGCCTATAGCCGCGCCCACGAGCAGGAAGCCGACCGTATTGGCATGGAAATACTGGCGGACTCGGGCATGGACCCGAGAGGCATGCCCGAAATGTTCGAGATCATGATGCGCCAGAACCGGCTTCAGGGAAATCGGGTTCCGGAGTATCTCTCTACCCACCCACTCACCCAGAACCGCGTTTCTGACACCCGCAATCGTGCTGAACAATATCCCCGCCGGGATGTGGCCGATGCTCAGGAATATCATCTGGTGCGATCACGGCTCCAGGTGCGCTACGCCAAGTCGCCACAGGTTGCCGTAGAGACCTTCCGGGATTACCTGGACCGCCCTGATACCGAGAAGCCCGATGCTGTCCGCTATGGGCTCGCAGTGGCCTTACAGCACAGCGGGGACTACACCGAAGCGAGCAGCGAGCTTGAGCGACTCCTTGAGAGCGCACCGGGGCGCATTACCTATCAGGTTACCCTCGCCGAGGTCATGATTGAACAGGGTCGCGTGGAGCAGGCCCGCAGCATGCTGGAGGAAGCGCTGGAGCGGAATCCGGGGAACTACCCGATTACCGATATGCTGGCCCGGATTGAAACTGAGGACGGGAACGGGAAACGTGCAGCGGATTATTTGCACCAGCTGACGCGGGACTTACCGCAAAAAGAGCACCTATGGCTTCGGCTCGCTGAGGCCGAGGGGATGGCCCGGAATATTGTGGGGGTGCACCGGGCTCGTGCCGAACACGATATTCTGATGGGCGACCTGGAGGCCGCCCAGAGACAGCTGCGTCAGGCCCAGGAACGACTTCCCGCAGGCGCGCCCCTCCGACAGGTGGTCACGGAACGCCTGTCGCAGGTGTCAGCCAGGCTCAACCAGCAACGCAGCTGATATCAGGCGTTGCCGGCAGCCTTCAGGTTCATGTTGGCGGTAAAATCCAGCATCCTGTGCAGGGGCTTCAGGGCCTTTTCACGCAGCGCGGGGTCCACATGAACTTCCTGGTCGCCATTTTCGATCACTGAAAGCAGGTTCTCGAGCCCGTTCATTGCCATCCACGGACAATGAGCGCAGCTTCGGCAGGTGGCGCCGTTTCCTGCTGTAGGAGCTTCAATCAGGGTTTTATTGGGCGCCAGTTGCTGCATCTTGTAAAAGATACCGTTGTCGGTCGCCACTATGAACTGCTCATTGGGCAGGGTCTGTACGGCATGGATCAGTTGCGACGTGGACCCGACCACATCAGCCATCTCCACCACTGCATCAGGGGACTCCGGGTGAACCAGTACGGCGGCATCCGGATACAGTGCCTGAAGATCCTCCAGCCCACGATATTTGAACTCTTCATGAACGATACAGGAGCCGTCCCACAACAGAACATCGGCCCCGGTGGTCTTCTGGACATAATGGCCAAGATGCTTGTCCGGAGCCCAGAGAATTTTCTCGCCGCGGGCATCCAGTGATTCCACAATAGCCTGGGCACAACTGGAGGTAACCACCCAGTCCGCTCTCGCCTTCACGGCGGCAGAGGTGTTGGCGTACACCACAACAGTCCGGTCCGGATGCTGGTCACAAAAATCTGCAAACTCGTCGGCGGGACACCCAATGTCCAGGGAGCAGGTAGCTTCCAGAGTGGGCATCAGCACCCGCTTCTCCGGGTTGAGGATTTTTGCTGTCTCGCCCATAAAGCGTACACCTGCGACAACAACGGTTGAGGCTTCGTGCTGATTGCCAAAGCGGGCCATTTCCAGGGAATCCGCAACGCAGCCGCCCGTCTCCTCAGCCAGACGCTGAATATCCGGGTCGGTGTAATAATGGGCCACGAGTACAGCATCCTGAGCCTTCAAGGCCGCACGGATACGGGACTCAAGGTCGGCTTTCTCGGCCTCACTGAGGCTCTTGGGCTCAGCCTGGTGTGCCAGGTGCTCCTGAACCAGAATACGGTCTTCACCTCGTGTCATCACAGCATCTCTGTATTGCGCGTTAACCTGCGGAGTATATCACTTGGAGTCGATTACGCTCCCTACGGACAGATGTATGACCGTATAGCCAAAAAAAAAGAGCCCTGAGGCTCTTTTTTCAACAGAAAGCGTTTCGCTATCTGTTTTTTTGGTGGGTCGTGAAGGATTCGAACCTTCGACCAATTGGTTAAAAGCCAACTGCTCTACCAACTGAGCTAACGACCCGCAACTACCAGCCCGCTTCCGGACCCGGAACCAAACGATGATACATCCCACCACCTGGTTCGCAATTTGGTGGGTCGTGAAGGATTCGAACCTTCGACCAATTGGTTAAAAGCCAACTGCTCTACCAACTGAGCTAACGACCCAAACGAGGCGCATATAGTAATGATTTTTCAGCGCCGATCAACCCCTAATTCCCAGGTTTCTCAACATTCTTCACGCCAACGGAAATCAGCTGCTACCGGAATCCAGATATTTCTGCGCCAGCTTTGCGGCACCGGTATTCGGGTAGTCCTCAACGACGGTTTCCATTCGTGAGCGAGCCTGACCCTTTTCACCCTGCCGGTCCAGCGTAACCCCGAGCTTGTAGACAGCGTCCGGGGCCTTACGATGGTCCCCATAACGCGTGGCAACAATGGTGAATGCCTGCCGGGCCTGCTCAAGCTTTTTCTCAACCAGGTATACTTCACCCAGCCAATAATAGGCATTAACGGTGAGGTCGCCTTCCTCGTACTTATCAATAAAGTCATACAACCCGTTGATGGCCTGGTCGTAGTTCTTGTCCTGATGGATAAGCGTCTGGATCTTCTGGTAGGCGGTCCGCTCTTCGTCGGAAGGTTGGCGGTAAATTTTCGTTTTTACTCCGGAATTTCCCGCGTCGGAATCAGAACCACGGGTGTCCGCACTATCGGTCGGAGGCTCAGCCTGGCTTTCCGAAAGTTTCAGGATCCGCTGATCAAGATCGATATAGCGGTCCCGCGATTGCCGGGTCAGGCGATCAATCAGATTTTGTTGCTCTTCTACCCGCCCCTGCAGACGGCGAACTTCACCCTGCAATTGCTGGATCATGTAGAACAACTCTGCGTTGGCCTGGCTATTACCGGCCTTGCGTTCGGCCTCAGAGGAATTGTTCTGGAAAGCCGGGGAAACGGATTGCGCCAGAGCGCTGCCCGCCGGCCCAAAGGCCAGCGGGAGCAACACTGTCGCCATGAGCAAATGTCTCATGGGATTCGCCTGTTACTGGAAAACAAGTTCAACGCGACGGTTCTGGGCCCAGGAGCTTTCATCGGAACCCATGACTGCCGGCTTCTCTTCACCGTAGCTGATGGTTTCCATCTGGCCACGCGACGCACCGTTAACAATCAGGAAGCGCTCAATGGCATTGGCACGACGCTCGCCCAGTGCCAGGTTGTACTCCTTGGTGCCACGCTCGTCTGCATGACCTTCAATGCGTACATCCCGGCCAGGATTAGCCTGCAGGTAACGGGCATGGGCAACCAGCACTTCACGGGCTTCTGACTTGATCTCGGCAGTGTCGAAATCGAAGTAGAATGTGGTGATTTCACGCATCGCTTCCGCTTCAGCTCGCTCAGCGCGCTCCTCAGCTTGACGGCGCTGTTCTTCGGTCATCTCGGACGAGGACACACCGCCTTCGTCGTCGCCACCATAAACAGTGCTACCACCTTCCTGGTCTACACTGCCATAGGCTTCATCTTCAACGGGGTCGCCGGTGCTGCTACAGCCGGCAATCAGACCCAGGGAAAAAACCAGGGCCAACGCTTTGTGTTGTGCTGTCATTTTCATAGTCACTTCCTTCCTGTTGATAGTCTCTTGTTCATAAGTGCAAACGAACCCTGCGGGTTCAGGGTTTCGGCTTACCGGACAATTGGTGACCACGCCGGCTCTCGGACGTCGCCCTTTGAAGCGGGCAAACTATAAGCTGCCCCACCATCTGCAGCAATTACAGTTAGTACACTGTTTCCACCCTGCTTCGTGGCATAAATCAGCATGCGGCCATTAGGTGCGACACTGGGTGACTCGTCGGAGTCTGTACGAGTGAGAACCGTCTCCTCTTCAGTTTTCAGATTTGTACGTGCAATGTGGAACGACTTGTCCCTCTGATGCACATAATAGACGTATTTGCCGTCGTTGTCGGGACGTGGCCGGGCATTATAGCGGCTGCCAAAAGTAATCCGGCGGGGCTCGGCGTCCTCGCTGGCCTTGTGATAGATCTGTGGGCCACCAGAGCGGTCAGAGGTGAAATAGAATCCGTCACCGGTGTGGTCCCACATGGGCTCGGTATCGATGGACCAATGGTTGGTCAATCGCTTCAGTGAACCACTTTCAATGTCCAGCTTGTAGATTTCTGCATTGCCATCCTTGGACAGGGTCACCAGCAGTGAGCGACCGTCATCCGACCAGGCCGGCGCCGAGTTCAGGCCGCGGTAATCCGCAACGCGGGTACGGTTGCCGGTTGAAAGCTCATGGATATAAATGGCCGGCTTACCGGTTTCGAACGAGACGTAAGCGAGTTTTCTCGCATCCGGAGACCAGGCTGGGGAGAGGATCGGCTCGTCACTTTCCAATCTGACCCTGGCCCGCTTACCGTCTACGTCACTCACCTGAAGCCGATAGAGCGGCTCATCGCCGGAGCGCTCAAGGGTGACGTAGGCCAGTTTGGTTGAAAAGGCGCCGGGGACGCCGGTAATGGCTTCATACACCCGGTCGCTGATGTGATGGGCAAGGCTTCGGGTACTGTTGACCGAGGAAGAAGCCGTGGCGCCCATAATCCGCTGTTCACGGTTAACATCGAACAACTCGTAGCGCGCTTCGACCTTGTCGCCCCTGCGTGTCAGCTGGCCAACCAGCACATAGCGTTGCCCAAGCATCCGCCAGTCGCGGAAGTAAACGTCGTCGCCTTTCGCGGGAAGGCTGAGCATTTTTTCTGCCGGTAGCGGGCGGAACTCACCGGTCATGGTGAGATCGTCCTGCACGATACTGCTTATCTTGTCGCCTGACGGCATGGCCCCCGATTCTGAAAACGGAACGACAGCTACCGGAATGGCCGAATCAGCCCCTTCGGTAATCCGTATCAACAATTCGGCACTGGCGGGACTGCTGCCGATCATCACGGCAACCGCCAACACCCATGTCACCACTGCTCCTGAGAGTTGCCTGCCTTTACTTGTCCGGTTCGTCATCTGTGGTCCCATCGTCCTTATCTCAACCGCCGGGGATTGAACTCAATCGTAAACTGGCGGAAATAGCTTTCAAATGTGTCACGATCATCCGGAATCGGATACCGGTTCAGCGATTTCACTGCCCCTAGTGCCGAGTTATCAAACGCGGTATTACCACTGCTGGAGACAAGCTTTACCGAGGCAAGTTCACCGGTGGGCAGCAGCGTAATCTGCAGCCTCGCAGTCATTTCCTCGGTTGCCGACGACGGCGGATACCAGGCCTGGCTCAGGCGTTCCCGGATCAACGCCTGGTACTTCTGGCTTTCCGACAGCATCTGGGCTTCGCGAGCTTTGGCCGCAGCCGCTTCGCGACGTTTCCTTTCGTCGGATTCGCGTTGCTGCTGCGCCTCATCCGCCAGAGCTTCTAACTGCTGCTCTTGCAAGCGGCGCTCCCGCTCTTTGCGTTTGCGCTCGGCTTCAAGCCGTTCCCGTTCTTCACGTGCCTTACGTTCTGCTTCCTCTTGCTTTCGTTGCTCTTCGGCCCGTCGTTTTTCCTCGGCAGCCTTGCGGGCAGCTTCCTCCTGGCGACGCTTCTCTTCTTCGGCTTTCTGGCGTTCACGCTCCTTCGCTTCAGCCTCAGCTTTCTGGCGGGCGGCCTCTTCCTCCGCCTGACGCTGCTGCTCCTGCTTGCGCCGCGCCTCTTCTTCCTGACGCTGACGCTCCTGCTCGCGCTCCTTTTCCTGCTTGATGCGGCGAGCCTCCTGCCTTGCGCGCTCTTCTTCCTCAGCCTTCTGGCGCTCTGCCTCTTCCTGTCGCTGCTTTTCCTGTTCTTCCTGCCGCCGCTCTTCATCACGGTCGGGCTGATCCACCGGCTCTGTCACAGGGCTCGGCTCAGGCTCGTTCTGGGTAACCAGTCGCGCCGAAATACTGGGCGGCTGCGGATCGTCCTTGGGAACAGACCAGGACCAGCCCGCCAATGCCACCCCCAGAACCAGCCCATGCATCAGGATGGACAATGCGACAGGCGACTTCCAGGGTGGCTGCCCCGTACTGATTACATCACGCTCATGACCTCTCACAAAAACCTGCCTGCCCTGCGCTTACTCATCGTTGGTTGGTGCTTCGGTAATAAGCCCCACATTGGTGGCACCCGCCGCCTGCAACTGGGACATCAGACGAACCACCGTGCCGTACTCCACATGCTCGTCGCCCCGCACCAGAACTTCACGGTCTGTCCGCTGGGACAGAATCTTCGAGATCCGCTCCCGAACATCGCCCAGCGACATCGGATCGCTGCTTTCATCGCCCACATCCATGAAATACGCACCGTTGCTGTCTACTGACACCACAATGGATTCCACGTTCTTGTCGGACTGGATCGGCTCGGAGGTTGTTTCCGGCAGGTCCACCTTGACGCCCTGCGTCAGCATTGGCGCTGTCACCATGAAAATGATCAGCAGCACCAGCATCACGTCGATGTAGGGCACAACGTTGATTTCCGACATCGGCTTGCGGCGGTTGGCCGGCATCATTCCCATGCCTTTCATGTTCCTGTACTCCCGATTGTCTGTCCGTTACCGACAATGCTCATCACGTAGGTGTTTGCTCGCTGCTGTGGACCCGACGATGAAGAATGCTGGAAAATTCATCGGCAAAGGTTTCGTAGTTTTTCAGCAATGCGTCCGAAATTGACGAGAAGCGGTTGTACGCAATAACCGCCGGGATCGCCGCGAACAGACCCATGGCAGTGGCGATCAATGCTTCGGAAATACCCGGTGCGACGGTTGCCAGCGTGGCCTGTTGCACCTGTGCCAGCCCGCGGAAAGAGTTCATGATGCCCCAGACGGTACCGAACAGACCGATATACGGGCTGGTGGAGCCAACCGTCGCCAGGAACGGCAAATGCATTTCCAGCCGCTCCTGTTCGCGGGAGAATGCGACACGCATGGCCCGTTGAGTGCCTTCCATAACAGCATCGGCATCTCGGCTTTGCTGACGCAGTCGCGAGAACTCCTTAAAGCCGGCACGGAAAAGGGATTCCATTCCGGAAAACGGCGTGGGGTCGCTGTTCACTTCACGGTAAAGCTGCCCCAGGTCCATGCCCGACCAGAATCGCTCCTCAAAGGCATTCTGAGCCTGCTTCGCCTTGCGGAACACCTGAAGACGCTGAAAAATAAGCGCCCAGGAGACAATGGAAGCCAGGGCAAGTAACAGCATGACCAGCTGAACCAGTACCCCGGCGTTGGCGATGAGATACCAAACAGAAACTTCTGACTCCACCTTTTACTCCTGGATTATTCCACTTGTGAATTGGTTTTTCGGTCGCTTTCCAGCAACTCCAGCATGTTTGCGGGTAGCCGCCGCGGCCGGCCGGAGTCCAGTGCAATACAGGCTACGCGAACATCCGCAGAGGCCAGCACAGCGTCATCCGAAACCCGCACTACCCGTTGACAAAAGTCCATCCAGACCCGGCCAAATGCCACCGGTTCCGCGGTTACCCGTAACTCATCATCAAGCTTCGCCGGTATACCGTAATGGATGGACAGGCGCTGGACCACATAGCTGACATTGTCCGCCAGCCCCGCCCTCAGACCTACTCCGCGGCTGCGCACCCACTCTGTCCGGGCTCGTTCCATGTAATGCAGGTATTTGGCATGGTACACAATGCCACCGGCATCCGTGTCTTCAATATAGACTCGAACCGACAGACCGACTGATGGCTCGTAACGCTCAGTCAAACAGGTCTTCCCCCTCCGGCTTGGCGGGCACCACACCAAAATGCTGGTATGCGCTTGAAGTCACCATCCGACCGCGGGGCGTGCGCAGCATATACCCCTGCTGAATCAGAAAAGGTTCCAGCACATCCTCAATCGTGCCCCGTTCTTCACTGATGGCAGCGGCCAGGCTTTCGACGCCCACCGGGCCACCGTCAAACTTTTCAATCATTGCCAACAGTAGCCGTCGGTCCATGTGATCAAAGCCCAGGGCATCCACTTTCAGCATGTTGAGCGCCTGGTCGGCTATGGTTTCACTGATGCAACCATCCGCTTTTACTTCGGCAAAGTCACGCACTCGTCTCAGCAGACGGTTGGCTATACGGGGCGTGCCCCGGGAACGACGGGCAATTTCATAGGCGCCTTTGTTGTCGATTGTGACGGATGACAGGCGCGCAGAACGCAGAATGATGTCGGTCAGATCCTTCGTATTGTAGAACTCCAGGCGCTGGACAATACCGAAGCGGTCCCGCAGAGGCGAGGTCAGCAATCCTGCCCTGGTGGTGGCCCCAACCAGGGTGAACGGTGGCAGGTCCAGCTTTATGGAGCGCGCGGCAGGGCCTTCTCCGATCATGATATCCAGCTGGTAATCTTCCATGGCCGGATAGAGAACTTCTTCCACGGCGGCGCTGAGGCGGTGAATCTCGTCAATAAAGAGCACATCGCCCTCTTCGAGATTGGTAAGCATTGCGGCCAGATCACCGGCTTTTTCCAGCACCGGGCCGGAGGTGGTCTTGATGGAGACGCCCATTTCATTGGCAATGATATTGGCAAGGGTCGTTTTACCCAGACCTGGCGGGCCAAAAATCAGCACATGGTCCAGAGCCTCCTGCCGCCCACGGGCTGCGGAAATGAAAATTTCCATCTGTTCCCGCACAGCGGGCTGGCCCACGTAATCCGCCAGCACACCTGGCCGGATAGCGCGATCCTGAACTTCTTCGTATTGTCCGGCCTGGGATGAAATCAGGCGATCCGACTCGATCATTGAACTACCCGCTCAGAGGGAATCAACAACATGCCTGTACGCTCGTCTCGGGTTAATGATGCCCCAATTGTACAAACCGTTCTTTGGCTGTCACGTTACGCTCTCTACACATTGCACGCCAGCGTGCCCGGTATTGGCGGGCGTTCAGCTGGCCGGGATCATGCTCCGCAGCGCCAAGCGGATCAGCTCCTGGCTCGACATTCCATCCTCGGCGACCTTGCTGATGGCTTTCGATGCCTCCTGTGGCTTGTAGCCAAGAGCAATCAGGGCGGCTTCCGCCTCGTCCGCCGGGTGGTGGCCGCCGGCTGTTCCGGAGCCAGAAGCGCCTGTGCTGACTGTCGCATTTGGCGACCCGGGGATGAACTGCCCCTCAAGTTGCCCTATACGGTCAGCCATTTCAATAAGCAGCCGCTCGGCAGTTTTCTTGCCGACTCCCGGTAGCTTGACCAGAGCATTGGCATCGCGGGCTTCTACGCAGCGGATGAATTGATTGGCATCCAGCCCAGATAGAATGCCTGCGGCGAGCTTGGGGCCCACACCATTCACCTTGATCAACAGGCGGAACAGGTCCCGGTCCAGCCGGGAAGAAAAGCCGTAAAGACTCTGGGCATCTTCGCGGACCACAAAATGGGTATGGAGAACCAGTTCGTCACCGGTCTCGGGCAGGTTAAAAAAGGTCGTGTAGGGAATGTCGACTTCGTAACCCAGCCCGGCGCATTCCACCAGTGCCTGGGCGGGGGATTTTTCGATCAGGATGCCTCGGATACGACCTATCAACGGGTTTCTCCCTCGAATTCAATCTCGAATTCAATCTCGAATTCAATCTGGACTTCAATGAGCCTGTTATTGTCTTCTGACCCGGTTATTGCGCACCTTGCCGCCCCCACTGGTGGCCAGCCGTGCCATGCTCTGGCTCATATGGGCATGGCAGAGCGCAACTCCCAGAGCGTCAGCGGCATCCTCCTGTGGTTTACGGGACAGAGCCAGCAATACCTGCACCATGTGCTGCACCTGAGCCTTGTCGGCTCCGCCCTTACCTACCACGGCCTGTTTGACCTGGCGGGCAGAGTATTCGTGAACCTCCAGGCCGCTGTTGGCAGCTGCGACAATCGCCGCCCCCCTGGCCTGCCCCAGCTTCAGTGCAGAGTCCGGGTTACGGGCCATGAACACCTGCTCGATAGCAAACTCTCCAGGCCGGTACTCGCCAATCAGCGTCGCCAGGCTGTGGAAGATGGTTTGCAAACGTTCCGCCATGGGCTTTTCGCCAACACGGATACAACCGCTGTCAATATACTCAATCACCCTGCCCTCGGCACGGATAATGCCGTAACCGGTGACGCGTGAGCCGGGGTCGACCCCCATGATTATAGACACGTTGTATCCTGCGCCGTTTTAAACGTTACCTGGCGTGGCTTCGTTACCCTGCCCATCCTTGGCTGCCGGCTTGCGGCGGCGAATATGCAGTTCGCGCAGCTGTTTGTCATCGACTTCCCCTGGCGCCTGAGTCATCAGACAGGTGGCGCTCTGGGTTTTCGGGAAGGCAATGACGTCCCGGATAGAGCTCGCGCCGGTCATCAGCATGATCAGCCGGTCCAGGCCGAAGGCCAGACCACCGTGGGGCGGGCAACCGTACTTGAGGGCATCCAGCAGGAAACCGAACTTGGCACGGGCTTCCTCATCACCGATGCCTAGGGTGCGGAACACGCTTTCCTGCATTTTCTCGTCGTGGATACGGATGGAACCGCCGCCGAGTTCAGTACCATTCAAGACCATGTCGTAGGCCCGCGACAACGCAGTTGCCGGGGAGGCTTCGAGTTCTTCTGCAGAACACGAGGGTGCCGTAAACGGATGGTGAATCGCAGTCAGGCCGCCGTCAGGTGTTTCCTCGAACATCGGGAAGTCCACCACCCACAGAGGCGCCCATTCGCAGGTCAGCATGTTCAGATCGTGGCCCACTTTGATGCGCAGAGCCCCGAGCGCTTCATTGACGACGTTGGTCTTGTCCGCACCAAAGAACACGATATCACCATCCCCGGCACCAGCGCGTTCGATCACGGCCAGGGCAATATCATCACCCAGGAACTTGATGATCGGTGACTGCAGGCCTTCAACGCCCCTGGACAGATCATTGACCTTGATGTAGGCCAGGCCCTTGGCGCCATAGATGCCAACGAATTTGGTGTAGTCATCAATCTGCTTGCGGGTAAGCTCACCGCCCCTGGGAACACGCAGGGCTGCCACGCGCCCTTTGGGATCGTTAGCCGGGCCGGCAAATACCTTGAAGTCCACGCCGGCAACCAGATCACCCACATCCACCAGTTCCAGCGGGATACGCAGGTCCGGCTTGTCACTGCCGTAACGCTGCATGGCCTCGGAGTATGGCATGCGTGGGAATTCAGGCAGCTCCACTTCCAGCACATCCTTGAACAGGGAGCGAATCATGCTCTCGTTCAGTGTCATCAGCGTTTCCTCGTCAATGAACGAGGCTTCTACATCCACCTGGGTAAATTCCGGCTGCCGGTCAGCGCGAAGGTCTTCGTCGCGGAAACATTTGGCGATCTGGTAGTAGCGGTCTACGCCGGACACCATCAGCAGCTGCTTGAACAACTGGGGTGACTGGGGCAGCGCGAAGAAAGATCCTTCGTGGGTACGGCTGGGTACCAGGTAATCACGGGCACCTTCCGGAGTTGCACGGGTGAGGATCGGTGTTTCCACGTCCATGAAGCCGTTACTGTCCAGGAAGTTACGGATATAGCTGGTCACCCGTGAACGGAAACGCAGGCGGTTCAGCATTTCCGGGCGACGGAGGTCCACAAAACGGTATTTCAAGCGAACGTCCTCGCCCACATCGACATGCTCATCCAACGGGAAGGGCGGCGTGGCGGCGGCATTCAGAATGGACAACTGTTTTCCCAGCAATTCCACTTGCCCGGTAGGCATATTGGCGTTTTCGGTACCGGCAGGACGACGGCGCACACGGCCGGTCACCTGGATAACGAATTCACTGCGTACCTTTTCCGCCAGGGAAAAGCTTTCAGGAGTATCAGGGTCGAACACCACCTGGGAAATGCCATCCCGGTCGCGGAGATCCAGAAAGATGACCCCGCCGTGGTCGCGGCGACGGTGAACCCACCCGCAAAGTGTGACTTCCTGATCAATGTGAGATTCGTTGATTCCACCGCAATAATGACTGCGCATACCGGTTCCCGTTGTATCTGATGTGTGCGTAAAAGTTTGCAAAAATGGTTTTGGCGGACCCTACTGCAAAAGCGGCCCATTATAAACACAATGACGATGAAAATCAGGCTTCCGACACATTGGGTGACGGTAAAACTTTTCGTCGCTACACTGAGCCGATTTACCAGTCTTTGGAGCAGCCCTTGTCAGCCCGAGCCGAACAGAAACTCCGCACCCGTCGCGCCCTGATGGATGCGGCTCTCGCCCAGTTGAGTGCCGATCGCGGCTTTGGCAGCCTGAGCCTGCGGGAAGTGGCACGGGAGGCCGGAATCGCGCCTACCTCCTTCTACCGGCATTTCGCCGAACTGGACGAACTGGGGCTTGCCCTGGTGGATGAAGGCGGCGTGGCCCTGCGGCAGCTGATGCGCCAGGCCCGCAAACGAATTGCCCGCGATGGCAGCGCCATCAGCACCTCGGTGGACACGTTCATGGAGTATCTGGGCAACAACTCCAACCTGTTACGCCTGATGTTGCGGGAAAGCACCGGTGTGTCCGAATCATTCCGTACCGCGATCCGGGCTGAAATCGATCACTTTGTAACCGAGCTGGCAGCAGACCTTGCCCGCATTGCAGATGAACAGAAGAAGCCCCTTTCTGACCCGAAACTGGTTGCCGAAGCGATGGCTACCCTGGTCTTTAACCAGGGCGCCGATGCACTGGATGCAACGGCATCAGAGAAGGAAGCACTGAAAGTGAAACTGAAGACCCAGCTCAGGATGGTGCTGGTGGGCTCCCGGACTATCGCACGACACAAGTCAAAGCGCTAGCCCGGTTACCGGGAAAGCCGCTCCAGCAGCGGCCTGAGGCGCTTGCTCAACTCCGCCAGAGCCTCGTCACTGTATGGCGCTGGCGGCAGCTTGCCCCATACCGGCCCGGGCCAGGCCGGGTCACCCTCGTGACGAACAATGTGATGGACATGCAGCTGTGGCACCATGTTGCCCAGGGCGGCGACATTGAGCTTGTCGCCACTGAACAACTCCATCATGCCCTCCCCGAGCAGGGAGGATTCCGCCAGCAGCTGCTGTTGCTGTTCCGGTGACAGTTGGTAGATCTCCCGGGCAGCTGCCACTCGGGGCACCAGAAGTATCCAGGGCCAGTTACTGTCGTTCATCAGCCGGATGTCACACAACCGGGTTTGCCCGAGGCTGAGAGTATCCGCCTCCAGGCGCTCATGTAGCACAAATGATTGCTCGGGCACTGTCATGTCAGCCTACGTGGAACTGGTTCCTGCCGCGGCCTATGGCGTAATAAATCATGCCATGGCGTTCCAGCATTTCCGGTTCGTACAGATTGCGTCCATCGAACACCACGGGCTCTTTCAGCGCCGCCGCGATTGCTTCAAAGTCTGGTGAGCGGAATTCCTTCCATTCGGTGCAGATGGTCAACACGTCCGCACCTTTCAGGGCTTGCTCTTTGGTACCGCACAGCGTCAGCCCCGGCTGATCACCGTAGATGCGCTGGGTCTCCTCCATCGCTTCCGGGTCAAAGGCCTGGACAGTGGCTCCTGCGTTCCAGAGATCCTCCATCAGGGTGCGGGCAGAGGCTTCACGCATATCATCGGTATTGGGCTTGAAGGCCAGCCCCCAGAGGGCCACCACCTTGCCTTTGAGATCGCCATTGAAATAGTGGCTGATCTTGTCAAACAGCACATGTTTCTGAGCGTTATTGACGGCCTCAACCGCGTTCAGCAGCCGCGAGTCGTAATCACAGTCCCTTGCAGTGCGCGCCAGCGCCTGGACGTCCTTCGGGAAACAGGAGCCGCCGTAGCCACAACCGGGATAGATAAAGTGATAACCAATGCGTGGGTCGGAGCCAATACCCCGGCGAACGTTTTCGATATCCGCACCAAGCCGTTCGGCAAGATTGGCAATTTCGTTCATGAAACTGATTTTGGTGGCCAGCATGGAGTTGGCGGCGTATTTGGTGAGCTCCGCGGAACGGATATCCATGAAGATCATGCGGTCGTGACTGCGGTTGAACGGGTAGTAAACCTCGTGCAGCAGTTCCATGGCGCGTTCACTGTCAGTGCCGATAATGATGCGGTCCGGCTTCATGAAGTCGTTGATGGCCGCGCCCTCTTTGAGGAACTCCGGGTTGGAGACCACATCGAACTCCAGCTCCAGACCACGCTTATCCAGCCCTGCCCGCACAGCGGCCTTGACCTTGTCCCCGGTACCGACGGGCACGGTGGACTTGTCGACAACCACCTTGTAATCGTCCATGTACTCGCCAATGGAACGGGCAACGGCCGTTACGTACTGCAGGTCGGCGGAGCCATCTTCATCCGGCGGTGTACCCACTGCGATAAATTGCAGAACACCATGGGCCACCGCTTCCTTGGTGTCTGTGGTGAAGGCCAGCCGACCCGCCTCTACGGTATGCCTGACAATGGATTCCAGACCAGGTTCGTAGATCGGGATATGGCCGTTCCTGAGCTTTTCAATCTTGCCCTGGTCCACGTCCATGCACAGCACATGATGGCCTACATCGGCAAGGCAGGCGCCGGTGACAAGACCAACGTAACCGGTACCAAAAATCGTAATTTTCATCCGTTAAAACCCTGATGTCTGTAATGTGTTTGAAGCGTCAAGAGGGCTGGATCAGCCCTGTTTGTCCTGCCAGATTTTCTCCCAGGACAGGGCGGTTTCGACAATGGTATCCAGATCGTCATAGTCCGGCTGCCAGCCAAGTACCTTTTTGATCCGTGAGTTGTCTGCCATCAGCGCTGCCGGGTCCCCTGCCCGCCGGCCGGATTCCGCTACCGGGAAGTCGTTGCCCGACTTGCGCTTCACCACGTCGATAACTTCACGGACGGTAAACCCGCGCCCGTAGCCGCAATTCAGTACCCGTGATTCACCACCATTCGCCATATAATCCAGTGCCATCACATGGGCTTTGGCCAGATCCTCAACATGGATATAATCGCGGATGCAGGTACCATCGCGAGTATCGTAATCGGTGCCGAATACGCTCATGCCATCGCGCTTACCGGTGACACATTCACAGGCCACCTTGATCAGGTGGGTAGCCTCAGGCGTTGCCTGCCCCAGCAGTCCCTCCGGATTTGCGCCGGCCACGTTAAAGTAGCGCAGAATAACGTAATTCAGGGACGACGCTGCTGCCAGATCCATGATCATCCGCTCACTCATCATCTTGGACGCGCCATAGGGATTTATGGGAGCGAGAGGAAGATCTTCGGTCAGTACGGTTTCTTCCGGCATACCGTAGACCGCCGCCGTGGACGAAAATACCATATACGGAACCTGATGCTGCTCAACTGCTTTCAGCAGGTTCAACGTATTTCTGGTGTTATTGCTGTAATACTTGAGGGGGTTTTCGACCGATTCCGGCACAATGATATTGGCGGCAAAATGCAGTACAGCCTCAAAGCGATGCTGACTGAAAAGCTCGGCGACAGCCGCTTCATCTGACAGGTCACCCACCACCAGTTCACCGCAGGTGACCGCCCAGCGATAGCCGGTGGACAGGTTATCGAATACAACGATGTCGTGGCCGGCCTGGCCCAGTTGACGAACTACGTGGCTGCCTATATACCCGGCTCCGCCGGTTACCAGAACTTTCATAATCGGTAATCACTCCTTCCCTGACAATAATTGCCTGCGGCGACGATTGTCGGCCCGCCGCCGTGCGAAAAAAACACTGATGATATCACTACACCGGTTAGCCAGAACGCCAC
The DNA here is from genome assembly GCF_008795955.1 of Marinobacter denitrificans. Classification (GTDB taxonomy): domain Bacteria; phylum Pseudomonadota; class Gammaproteobacteria; order Pseudomonadales; family Oleiphilaceae; genus Marinobacter; species Marinobacter denitrificans. Next base: position 347,488 of record NZ_VMHN01000002.1, on the reverse strand, counting down.
TAACGGATTCAACACGCCAGTTCAGGTGGTCCTCCTCAAGCGTTCGCCGGGCGGACTCCACCGCACCGGCTTTCGGCTCAGCAGCACCATAAACAAGACGACTGACGCGACTGTGCACGATAGCGCCCACGCACATGGTACAAGGCTCAAGGGTGACGTAAAGCGTGGCACCCGGCAACCGGTAATTTCCGACACGGCGGGCGGCATCCCGCAGCGCTCGGATTTCGGCGTGGGCTGTAGGGTCGCATCCGCTGATAGGGGCGTTGAAACCGGTTCCGATTTCCTTACCGTCGAGCACGACAACCGCGCCCACCGGAACCTCCCCTGCAGCAGCGGCCTGCTCTGCCAATTGCAATGCTCGGCCCATCCAGGCCTCATCCTCGCTGTTACCCGTCATCGTTACCCGCCCGTTCTGAATCGGCGGTGATTTTCCCCTGACTGGCATCCCCGTGCAAGCAATGTACCTGGTGGCGCCAACGCCGAGCCTTGCAGGGCCCTAAGAAGCACCTATACTACCTCTATAAGGAATGAGCCCAGGCTGGCAGTCGCAGCAATCGTCACGCCGCAGATCATTCCGCGTCAACGCAGTAACGGCGCATCTAATGCAATCTGTACAATGAAAGCAAGGAGCTTCTCATGATCAGATCCAATACTGCAGCAATGACTTTTTGTATTCTTGGAGCGCTGCCTATGGCAGTAGCCGCCCAATCGCCGGATTTCGGTCCAACAGAAGGCGAGCGCGAATTCTCTCTCTCAGGAACCGGCAGCAGCGACCGGGATTTCGACAGCAGCAGCATCGGCTTAACGGGCGATCTTGGCTGGTATCTGTCGGACAAAATGGTTGCCGGCATCCGGCAAAGCGCCAATTACGCCGACATTCAGGGTGAAGACGTCTCAGATGATTTCTGGAATGGCTCAACCCGGGCCTACCTCAACCATCATTTCCTTGAAAATCGTGCCCGGCCTTTCCTCGGGGCCAGCCTCGGCGGAATCTACGGGGATGGTGTCAAGGACAGCGCCTTTGCCGGCCTGGAAACCGGCGTCAAGTATTACGTTCGATCAAAGACATTTATCCTCGGCCGCGTCGAGTATCAGTTCCTGTTCGACGACACCGATGATGCTACCGACGCGTTTCAGGATGATGGAATCTGGGCCTATACCGTAGGTCTTGGCTACCACTTCTGAAGCTGGTTAGCACGCTGACCGAAAGGGAGGATGCCGGAGCCATCAGCAAGTCGAGTGCGATGGCTCCGCTCCCCTCCGGGCCACCGGCCAGGATGGGAGCTTTCCCAGGACTTCCTGACACCAGCAACCTGACAGACCGGCTATGATGGTCTATCTTTAAGGTTCATCCTGAATTCCACTTCTCGTGGCGATTCAGTGACCTTCCTGAAATTGACGCTGGGGAAGGAAAGCTGTGATGAAGCGGCGAAAAATGGACATTTTGTCCGATGATCGAACCCGATTCGCAGGAGGATCCTATGAATAAGCTACATGCACTCGCATTCTATGGGCTGGTCGCACCGGCCATAACCCTGGGTTCAGGTGCCGTGTTCGGCGCCGAAACCGGCAGCGAGACCAAGGACGCGGGAGAGCAAAGCATGGGTCAGGATGCTGGCGCGGCTAATCAGAGCTCTCAACAAAGCCAGAATGCCACCCAGCCCAGCCAAAACGAGAATGCGCAAAGTGCCGCGAAAGCAGACAATCAGTCTGGCATGAAAAATCAGGGCTACATGGCCTCTGCTCCGGCTAACGGCATGCAGGCCAGCGAGTTGATCGGTACTGACCTCAAAACCAGTGGCGACGAAAGTGTAGGCGAGATCGGCGACCTGATTATTGACCAGAATGGTCAAGTGGTGGCTGTTGTAGTCAGCGTCGGCGGATTCCTGGGTATGGGCGAGAAACACGTAGCCATCAACTGGGATGATGTACAAATGTCAAGCAGTCCTGATGGCCAGGACCTGCGTGTTGACATTACTCGTGAGGAGCTTGAGTCAGCACCGGGTTACGAAAAACAGGAAAACTGAAAGCCAGCACCACCCTTTAATATCAGGGTGGAATGAGTTAACAGCAGGGGCCGATGCCCCTGCTGTTTTGGTTTGGCTTCCCGAGTCTAGGGTGCCGAAAACGCAGCGGCCCTGCGTACAGCCTCGATATCATCTTCAAGTGACATAGCACACTCCGCGCGTGCCAGCGCCATGCGGCTATGCTTTTTAGCGGCCGCAGCCATCGCATGATCTCCTGTCTCAGCCAATGCAAAGAATGCTTTTTGCAACCGGATGGAAACTTCTACCATCCCTGCGCCGTCACGGGCCATAGCCGTAAAGGCGTCTTCGAACAGGTCGTCGATCACCAGCTCCGGTACTGCCACACGGTTATAGATGACCTTCCGCGGGCTGCCTTTTTCAAGCGGGGAATGCCAAAGAGTGAACAGCCGCACCATGGTACCGATAACATTGATCGCCGTTCCCGGGTCATTGATACCAGGCGACAAGGCTTTGTCGGCGATCTCGGAAAGCGCGAGAAGACCGAAGCGGGGATCATCTTCGAAGGTGCGGCTTGAACTAATCGTGAATGCGCTGGCAAAGGCCTCCGGCCTGAAAACTTCGTCCGCCTCAGCACCTTTCTCAACATGCAGAAGCGGGGAGCATGTGCTGACAAATTTTCCAGGTAATGCCGCCACACTCACCCGGCAATTGAGTGCTTCAGCACAGGACTGTAACGTCTCCATATCAATGTGCTGAACGTAACCAACCACTGTAGATAATACGGGAACGCCCGTTTCTCCTGCCCGCTGCTTCACGACTTTCAATGCGCCCAGTGTTGGCGCGCGCCGGCGACGATCCAGTGCGTCACCGGCTGCCGCTTCTGCTTTCTCAATAGTGTTCACCACCCTGCCTAGCCGGGCAATTCTGTCTACCCAGCGAACGAAAGTGACAATGACTACGGCAAACACCAGAAGAGTAAGCACGAAGATCGAAAAGCGGCCAGCAGAGCCGAACAGGTGGTTCTGAACAGCGATCAACGAAACAATACTGAAGATAAAAGCGCCAATAAAAGCAGACAATGCATTCTGGGTAACATCATCGGCAATAACCAACGGTATGGAACGAGGCGTGGTGCCCTGACTGGCAGAGGCATAAGCAGCCACCATCGATCCAACTGCGAAGGTCGCAATAACCAACATGCTGGAAGCCATTATAGACAATAGGGTCTCGACAGATTCCAGAGTGACCTCAGGTAATAGCCCTGAAAGGCCTGCACCATCGGCAAGCCCGGCAATAAAGGCACCACCGACGGAAAGTACGCAAAGCATCAGTGGCTTGACCCACAGACGCTCTTTGATGCGGCTGAGCACAAAGCGCAGCCTGTCGGCGCTAAACATTGTTGATAAGGCCCTCATTGCATGCTCCGGTAAGTAAACAATCCATTACCAAACTACAACCGATATATCCACTGCGTACCAGTACTCTGCCGTAATGAATCGACTCCTGGTATCGCTGGTACGCTCCGCTCAGTTCGGGTATATCACAAAAGCTCTCATAGTGGCCTTTTTCCTGTCACTGGCGCTTCCGTTGCATGCCGCTGATAGAGCTGACGGATATCGGCTACTGGAGCTGGAAGGCTACAAGGTCAAGTGGGGCGAGCGAAAATTGGGCGTGGGAGCAAGCATAAGCTACGCCTTCGCTGATGAGACAATGCGGTTCGAGGAGGCGCGCAACTGCGGTGTTCTGGTGCCGATGAAGACGCTCTCTGGACAAGATCTCCCGTTTGAAACATTGGAGCGGGAAACGGCCGCTGCGTTTCGGGTCTGGGAGCGAGCAGCCGACCTGTCATTCCATCGGGTTGCGAACGCCATTGAGGCAGATATTATCCTCGGTGCTCAAGGGGAACCCCGCATGCGGGCATTTGCCAACGTGTCCTTCGCGCCCGAAGAGGAAGAAGGTGTGCGCACCATCCGTCAGTCACTTGTGTGCCTGAATCCCGAGCAGAAGTGGAAGGTCGGGTTTGGCGGCGACAAAGAGGTGTACGACATCCGCTACACGCTGATTCATGAGATTGGCCACGCCATCGGCCTGGACCACCCCGGTCCATCCGGTCAGGTGATGGGATTTCGCTACACTGAAGCCTTCCCCGGGCTTCAGCCCGGGGATCTGCTTGGCATCCGCCGTCTCTATGGGCGTGGTGCCAGTGGTAACCAACTTGCCGATGGCCCAGAGGCCCACCTCTTCAAATCAGTACCCTGACATGGCTCAGAAGTTGTAGCCCAGACCCACCGTGTAGGCCCAGATGCCATCATCCTGAAACGCGTCGGTAGCATCATCGGTGTCGCTGAACAGGAACTGGTACTCGGCGCGGGCGAGGAAGAAAGTCTTCGTCAGCACGTAGTACCTTATACCCGTTTCCAGGCCGGCAAAGGCACTGTCCTTGACACCGTCACCGTAGATCCCGCCAAGGCTGGCACCAACGAAGGGCCGGGCACGGTCTTCCAGGAACTGATGGTTGAGGTAACCACGGGTAGAGCCGTTCCAGAAGTCATCCGAGACGCCTTCGCCTTCGATATCGGCGTAACTGATGCTTTGCCTTACGCCGGCAACCATGTTGTCCCGCAGGTACCAGCCCAGATCGCCGGTCACGCCGAAGCTGCCGCTATTGAAGTCCCGGTCGTTACTGCCGGTGCCCGAGATGGAGAATTCCCGCTCACCCTCTTTGGGGCCGAACTCTGAGGATTGTGCAACTGCCGCCATTGGCAGTGCACCGAGAAGACAGAAAGTGATGGCCGCAGTGTTGATTCTGATCATAGGACATTCCTTACTCGCGTTTCCGTAATGCGCCGTTTCGTACCTGGCGCGGATCGTGGCGAGACGGCTACTACGGCATTCAGCCGACGCGAACGCACACCTGTAGAATCGGCGAACAGACACCTGACTGTCTGTTCGGCAACGCACACAGGGCGCCGCTGTTACGCCCCTCCCAGGTCTACCTCGACAAAGTGCTCCTGGCGGTCATCGATCAGCGGAATGCGCATATCAGGCCGTCCGGCTCCATCAACGCTCACGCTTGTTACCTGCTGTGATGGTCCCCCGGTGCGTCGGACGTTAATATGGTAAACAGTCTCACGAAAACGATAATGAACCCTGTAGCCATCCCAATCGACCGGCACACAGGGCTCGATGCGTAGATGGTCCACTTCGAGCCGCAGCCCCAGAAGCGTTTCCACGGTAAGCCTGTACATCCAGCCTGCGGCACCGGTGTACCAGGTCCAGCCGCCGCGGCCGATGTGCGGCGAAACCCCGTAGATGTCGGCACACATGACATAGGGCTCGACCTTGTAGTGCTCTATGGCTTCAGGCGTACTGCCGTGGTTCACAGGATTGAGCATGTCGAACAATTCCCATGCGCGCTCGGTGTCACCCTGCATGGCGAATGCCATCGTGGTCCAGATCGCGGCGTGGCTGTATTGGCCGCCGTTCTCGCGAACGCCAGGAATGTATCCCTTGATATACCCCGGCTCCAGATCTGATTTGTCAAAGGGCGGGTCGAGCAGCTGGATGATCTTCTTCTCGCGTCGCACCAGGCGCTCGTCTACAGCCATCATCGCCTGTCTGGCCCTCAGCGTATCTCCGCCTCCCGAGATAACCGACCAGCTCTGGCTGATTGAATCGATCTGGCATTCATCGTTGCTGGCCGAACCCAGCGGAGTGCCGTCGTCAAACCAGGCGCGCCGGTACCAGGCACCATCCCAGGCATGGCGCTCGATATTACTGCGAAGGGTTGTCGCCTCTGCGTTGCACAGGTCGGCAAATTCCTGTTCATCGCGGTCACGAGCCAGCTCAGCAAACAGTTCGAGATTCTCAACGAGAAACCAGGCCAGCCACACGCTCTCACCGCGGCCATCCTTGCCGACCAGATTCATACCGTCATTCCAGTCGCCGCAGCCCATCAGCGGTAAATGATGGGGGCCGAAGCGCAGCCCGTACTTGAGCGCACGCACGCAGTGCTCATACAGGCTAGCCGCCTCGGGCGAGCGCTGTGGCTGGTCGTAGTAGGCTTCCTCTTCCGCATATAACTCCCGCCCCTCCAGGAAATGAATGGACTCGTCAAGCACACCAGTATCTCCAGTGGCCAGAACATAACGACAAGTGGCATACGGGAGCCAGAGATAGTCGTCAGAAAAATGGGTGCGCACGCCCTGTCCGCTGGGCGGGTGCCACCAGTGCTGTACGTCACCTTTGAGAAACTGGCGACCGGCATGCCGGACCAGTTGCTCACGGGCCAGCCATGGCGTCGCATGAATCAGCGCCATGGTGTCCTGCAACTGGTCGCGGAAACCGTAAGCCCCGCCGGACTGGTAGTATCCGCTTCGTCCCCAAAGCCTGCAGGACAGCGTCTGGTATACTAGCCAGCCATTAGCCAACACGTTCAGTGCCACATCGGGCGTGTCGACGCTGACGGCTCCCAAAGTATGGTTCCAGTGCTCCCATACTGACTCCAGGGCCTGGCGCGCGCCGGCCTGTCCGCCGAACTGCTGGATGAGATGGCGCGCTTCATCGGCGTTGGCGGCTGCTCCGAACACAAACACAACCTCCCGTTCCTGGCCCGCATCGAGTTCGATCGCGGTCTGGATGGCTGTGCAGGGATCGAGCCCCGCGCCGGTTCGACCCGACAGACGCTTCCGGCGCATCGCCGCCGGGCTGGCCAGGGTGCCGTTGCGGCCAATGAATTCGGTGCGGTTTCCGCTCACCGACCGTTCTCGCTCGCTGGTCTGCGCAAACACCACCCGATTACCACATTCGCGACCATAGGCATTGCGGGCGAACAGGGCGCCAGTATGCAAATCGGTTTCCGTAACAATGTGCATCAGGTTAGCGTGCCGCCACTCCCCCATTACCAGTTCCCAATACCCCGTGAGTGAGAGGCGACGGGCACGCTTCGACTGATTGCGCAGTTTGACCACCAGGAACTTCACCGGGGCATCCATGGCGACATAGGTGAACAGTTGGGAAGCGATCTCGGCCTCAAAGTGCTCGAACACGCTGTAGCCGAAACCATGCCGACAGACATAGCCGGAGCGGCCGCGAGCAGGCAGCGGCGTCGGCGACCAGTACTCACCGGTTTCCTCGTCGCGGATGTAGAGCGCTTCTCCGCTGCTGTCGGAGATCGGGTCGTTGTACCAAGGGGTAAGGCGGAACTCATGCGCATTTTCCACCCATGTGTAGGCACTGCCGCTCTCACTGACGACAGTGCCTATGTGAGGGCTGGCGATCACGTTAGCCCAGGATGCCGGCGTAGTCTCTCCCGGTTCGAGGGTAACGACGTATTCGTGCCCGTCGGGGGTAAAGCCGCCAACGCCATTGCTGAAAATCAGCTCGCGCGGCTGCAGCGGATACACAGTTTCGGCACGCGTTGGCTGGGAAGGCTTGAACAGGTCTGATGGACGTCCTGGCGAAACCCGGCGATCCACCTGCTCGATCAGGGTCTCGGCAGTGTCGCTGAAGACAATGCGGGCTACGGTTTGCAGCAGCACACGCTCATCCTCGGTAAGCTCTTCGGCCCGGCGCACGAAGATCCCGCCCGGTTTATCGATTACCTGCGCTTCGGGTCCAGCATTGATCAGCCCCATGATCAAATCCTGTAGCTCCGCCCGATAGCCTGAGAAACCTTCGTTGACGATCACCAGGTCTGCAGCCAGGCCCTTCATTCGCCAATAGGCGTGTGCCTGTACCACCTGCTTGACCAGATCGATGCGGTTGAGGTCTCCGATGAACAGCAGGACGATGGGCAGATCCCCCGAAATCGCAAAGCGCCAAAGTCCTGACTGCCCCAACTGATTGCGAGCGATGATGTCCGGCGCCGCACGGCGCAGGGCATTGCCGTAAATGACCGAGTTGGCCAGGCGGCCAAATTTCTGGGCATCGGCTTCGGTTGCGTTAAGGTGTCGTAATACCTCCTGGCTCTGGAACCAGGCCATCTCGAACGCGCGCTCGACGAAGTGGCGGTCACAGTATTTCTCGAGCAGAATCAGTGCAGCCTCGCGCGTCTCCGCAACACCGGAAATAATCTGAACTCTTGCCGATTCATCCGGGGTCAGGGTCACCGTGCTGCGGATTGCCACGCATGGGTCAAGCACCGCCCCCTGAGTGTTCGACAAGGTTGATGAGCGGCCTTCGCTGTCCATCACCACCGGATTGGCGGCCGTGCGACCGCGGCCTATAAATATAAAGCGGGCCCGGTCAGTCTCACAGGAGGGCTTATCGGTCACAGAACCTGGCACGGCCAGCAGGTGAAACATCCATGGCACCTGCTCGCCCGGTGTGCGGGGGCGTCGTGTACAGAGGATTGCCCGCCGCCCGGGCAGGATTTCAGTCTGCACGAAGAGGTTGCTGAACGAGCGATGTGCCAGGTCCGCGTTGAGGGGCGCCAGAACCACTTCAGCAAAGCTTGTCACTTCAATATGGCGGGTGCGAGACGACTGGTTGGTAAGCTTGACGCGCCTAATTTCGACATCATCTTCCGGGGAAACGCTGAGCTCAGTATGTGCTTCGATTAAATGGTCGCGCCGCCGGTATTCAGCGCGGCCCTGTACAAAGATCGCTTCGTAATGGTCGGCCGGGCGCAGGGTGGGCTGGTGCGCAGTCGACCAGTATGTTCCGCTGTCGCGGTCGCGCAGGTAGACAAAGGTGCCCCAGTTGTCGGAAGTGGCGTCCTCCCGCCAGCGGGTGACCGCGAGGTCACCCCAGCGGCTGGTGCTGCCGCCAGCATGAGTGGCCATCACGTGATAACGGCCGTTCGACAGCAGATGAACTTCGGGGAGTCGGGTGTCCGTGTCCGTAAAGACGCGCATCGTTGCGCCGGCTTCTGCACTGGGCGGGCGCGCCGCGGCGCTGGCTTCGGCTGCGTGGGGGTGCAGGGTTTCCCCTCGCTTCGGCACCCGCTCCTGCAGCAGCAGTTCGGTTGCTCGCGCGAGGGGGTCGGACATGAAGCGTCGCTGCATCGGCTGGTGGAGCAAAACATGGGCAAAGGCCAGGAGGCTCATGCCCTGGTGATGTGCCATGAATGTCTGCACGATGGCGTGCGACTTGCCACGGGGGACACGTGTGGGCGTGTAGTCGATCGCCTCGTAAAAGCCGTAGGCGGCAAGAAAATCCTGATCAGCCAGCGCCTGCAGATTACGGCAGGCTTCCCGCGGCATCACCGTTAGTGCCAGTGCGCTAGCGTAGGGTGCGATCACAATGTCGTCGCCCAGCCCACGCTTGAGGCCAAGGCCAGGTACCCCGAAAGCCCGGTACTGATAAACCTGATCAAAGTCGGTGGCGTTATAGCAGGATTCGGAAATCCCCCAGGGTACCGCGCGTTGACGGCCGTATTCGATCTGGCGCGCCACTGCAGCCTTGCAGGTTTGCTCCAGCAGCGTTCTCGCATAACTGGGCATTATCAGCTGAGGCATCAGGTATTCGAACATCGAGCCGCTCCACGAAATCAGGCTGACGTCGCCACCATGACTGGTCAGCAAGCGGCCGAGCGTGAACCAGTGCTTCTGCGGCACCTGCCCCTGTGCGATAAGCAGGAAGCTGGCCAGGCGAGCTTCCGAAGCCAGGAGGTCATAGCAGGCAGGATCGCGGCGGCGCTCACTGACGTCGTAGCCGATAGTCAGCAGGCCTCGTTCACTATCGTAAAGAAACTCGAAATCCATTTTTGCCAGATCCTGGCAACGGGTCATCAGGTCATCGATGAGGTCGAGCTGTGCCTGCGCGCCAGCTCTATCGGTGCGGCGATTTGTGGCGGCAAGTTCCACCCGGGTCGGAAGCCCACTGCCCTGCCACGATTCGGGCACCAGCTCACCAAGTTCATTGCGAAGCGCACGGAATTGCTCGTCGAACGCCCGCGCCCAGTAAACCAGTTCGCCATCAATACCGACATCCTCCGACAGCCAGGGAAACAGTGCCCTCTCGGCGCGCGCAATCTGATCCAGTGCGCTGACGGCGGCAGCCTGAGTCAGCGGCTGCCCCTTGAGTGTGAGGTCGCGCAGGGTGTCTTGAAGCGCGCGGATGTGGTTGCCCAGTTCGGAGGCAGACGAGACAGGCAGCTGTTCGGCCAATACTTGCAGGGTGTCCTGCAGGCCGTGCAATGCAATGAGCGACAGCACCGGCTGGTCTTTCAGCTCGGCCAGCCCAGCCTGAAGGGTAATAAGGCTGCCGACCAGGTTGCCGCTGTCTACCGAGGAGACGTATCGCGGTTGCAGTGGCTGCAGCGTTCGGGTGTCATACCAGTTGTAAAAATGGCCGCGATAGCGTTCCAGCTGCTCCATTGTGCGGAGTGTATTGTCGATGCGCTGCAGACACTCCCCCACTGTTATATAACCGAAATCGACCGCAGCCAGGTCGGCCAGAACTGACATGCCGATGTTGGTAGGTGAGGTGCGCGACGCGATGGTCGGCGCAGGATAGACCTGGAAATTGTCAGGCGGCAGCCAGTTGTCGTCCGGGCCGACGAAGTCAGCAAAGTAGCGCCAGGTGCGGCGGGCCGCAGTGCGCAGAAATACTTGTTGCTCACTGCTCAAGTCGGGACTGGCGGTAACCAGCGGCCGGCTGATCCACCAGCCAACAACGGGCGACACCAGCCACAGCAGCAAGATTGGGCCTGCGACGAGCCCCGCCGCCCATGTGCTTCCGACCACGACCAGGGCTACGCCCACCGCCACTGCAAGTACCGGCGCAATCCACATTTCCAGGATAAAGTCGGTCAGTGACCTGCAGGCGTTGCGGCGTTCGTAGCCGGGCAATTGCCACATCAACAGGCCACGACGTGTGAACGGCATGCGCGCGCCTGAGCGCCAGATCGCCCCCAGAACAATTCGAGTGTCATAGGGCAAGAAGACCAGGGTCAGGAGAGCAAGCGCAATCGGACGGCCGGCAGATTTTCCGGTCAGGCTCAGGTGTAGCAACCATTCAGATTCATCCGGCTTGCGAATCAGCTCAATCAGGGTGGAGAGCATGGGGGGCAGGAATACCACCATGATGACCAGCAGCGTCCACACCCACACGGGGTTCGGACCAAAAAGCCAGCCCCCTACCAAAAGGGCAAGCAGCGCTGGCGCCACCAGGCTGCGTCGCAGGTTGTCGAAAATCTTCCACAGCGACAGCGCTGACAGCGGATTTGCCTGCCGTTTCGACCTAACTCCATTAAGGCCCGGTGGTCCCGGCACGCGCGGCAGCAGCCAGCCGGCAAGCTGCCAATCACCGCGAATCCATCGGTGGCGCCGGCTGGACTCGGCGGCAATACTGGCCGGTTGCTCCTCAATGAGGTCAACATCGGTGACGAGGCCCGAACGCGCGTAGCCGCTTTCCAGCAGGTCGTGACTGAGGATGAGGTTCTCCGGAAAGCGTCCATCAACGGCCTGACGAAACGCATCGACATCGTAGATACCCTTACCGATGAACGAACCTTCCCCGAACAGATCCTGGTATACATCCGACACTTCGCGCGTGTAGGGGTCGATGCCCGAGTCACCCCCGAACAGTCTGGAAAAACGAGACTGGCCTGCGCTGGTCAGGCTGATCGGAGCACGGGGCTGCAGGATGGCATAGCCTTCTACGATCCGCCCCCTGGTGTCATCGTAAACCGGCCGGTTGAGTGGATGCGCCAGGTTGCCGACCAGAGTGTGCGCAGCATCGCGGGGCAATTGCGTATCGGTGTCCAGGGTGATGACGTACTGGATCGAAGCAAGGATGGCCTGATCGCCGACGATCTCCGAGAAAGCGGTGTCTGCCCCGCCCCGGAGCAGGGCGTTGAACTGCTCGAGCTTGCCGCGCTTGCGCTCGTAGCCCATCCACACCCGCTCGAACGGGTTCCACACTCTTGGCCGGTGAAAAAGATAGAAAATGCAGGGGCGGTCATCGCGATAGGTTTCGTTAAGTGCTTCTACCGCTGCGCGCGCGTACGCAAGCAAAGCCGCATCTTGCGGCAGTGTTTGCTCGGGCGCATCGGGGAAATCTGTCAGCAGGGCGAAGTTCAGATTGGGGTCCCGATTGCCCAGATAGCGTATCTCCAGGGCTTCGATCAGATGATCGACCTCCCGCCGACTGCCGAGCAACGTGGGGACCACAACCATGGTGCGGTGGGCATCGGGAATACCCTTTGAGAAATCCAGCCGTGGTAATGCACGGGGTGGCAACAACAGCGTGACCGCCAGGTTAACCAGCGCGACCGCCAGCGCTGAGGCACTGATCATGGCCGTGATTGCAATGAACCAGTAGCGCCAGTCAGTAGGCGCGAGCCCATCAAGCAAATAAAGCACGCCAGCCGTTGTGAGCAACGTCAGTAACAGGATCACGCCGAGATAGAGTGGCAGACGGAAAGGCTGGCTCGCGCGTTTCATGCGGGTTGTAAACGACGGGCAGCAGCTGACCGAACGCTCCAGATGCGGGCGCCCCCGGTCGATCAGGTAGTAGCCTACATGCGCGCAACGGTCTTGCCGGCCCTGCTGCGCGGCAGCCGCCTGCGCAAGAACAATGGCTTCCCGGGCCACCGCCGCTTCGTCACTGCCGCTGCCCCGCGCCACATCCTCAATAACATGCCGGTAACGGTCCCGGGTGGCGAAATCCTGGCGGGCGTGCATGCCTGACGGGTCTTCGCAGAGGGTCTTTTCGACGACACTGAGCGACTCAACGTAATGCTTCCAGTCCATGGCGCCGATGAAGCGAAGGCTGCCGATGCTGTTGGCGATGGATATCTGGTTCGCCGCAGCCGTCCGCCCGGCCGCCTCCGACAACCTCGTTGCGGTGGTGCCCTGCTCAAGCAATTTCTGTTCGACCCAGGTTTGCACGAAGGCCATGGCGGGCCCCTGCGCCTGAAGCCGGTCATAAAACTCTTCCACGAACGACGCGGTCAGCGGTACATCGGCATGGGCAAACTCGGCCAGCAAATGGATCAGTTGCTTGGGTTCACTTTCTGCCGCGTCGAGCATGCGGTCCGCCCACCTGATGGCGGCGTCGCGCTCTTCGCGCCGTTGGGCGATGCGTACGCCGACGCGGCGCAGATTTTCCAGCAGCGCCAGCTTCAGCATGATGGGGAAGGCCCACAACTCGCCCAATTTCAGAGGTTCGACGGTCTGGTAGGCAGCGATGAACTGGGTGACGTTGTCGGTGTCGACCCGACCATCCATGTGGGAGATCAGCTCCAGAGCCAGGTCGTAAATGCGGGGGAAACCGACCGATTGGCCATCGGCCAGGCGCGGCAACTGCCGGCTGTAACCACGCGGAAGATGGCGCCTCGCCAAGCCCATCTGCTGCTCGATCAGATAAAAGTTGTCGAGCAGCCAGGCTTCGGTCGGCGCAATCCGCTGCCCCGCCGTTACCGCGGCTGTGACGACGTCGTAGGCCTCCAGCAAAACGCGTGCGTTGTCTGCCAGACGAGGCAGCAACCTGTCCGCTCCCGGGCTCGGATCAATTCGATGCTGTCCTGCCAGGATGACCGCATGACGCTTCAGTTGCTCAACGCTGAACAACTCCGCGCGCAACAACTCGGTATCCCGGTTATGACGAAGCCCGTTCCCTTTGCGTACCCAAAACCTGAACGCTTTGATGGTTATCGCTCCCTGTTAACCCTTTGATTGGTCAGGGCAGCCCTGGCCATATTGCCGGTATTTACCGAAAATACAGGTCCCAGTGCTTGCGATACTTCAGCCTTCGTGGTTTATTCGGTCACGCTCAAGTGTAGTTGTCCATTGCGGTCAGTGCCACATGCGCTGCTATTCCCACTCAATAGTGGCAGGTGGCTTGGAAGAGACATCGTAGGTTACCCGGGATACGCCTTCGATTTCGTTGATGATGCGGTTCGACACTGTTTCCAGCAACTCGTAAGGCAGATGTGCCCACCGCGCTGTCATGAAATCAATAGTTTCTACCGCCCGCAACGCAATCACGTACTCGTAACGGCGCGCATCGCCAACAACACCGACAGACTTCACCGGCAGGAAAACCGCGAAAGCCTGGCTGGTCTTGTGGTAGAAGTCGGCACGATGCAGCTCCTCCAGGAAGATGGCGTCGGCCCGACGGAGGATTTCGGCATACTCTTTCTTTACCTCGCCCAGAATCCGTACACCCAGGCCCGGCCCCGGGAAGGGGTGGCGATAAACCATGTCATAAGGCAGGCCCAGTTCAAGGCCGATGCGACGCACTTCATCCTTGAAAAGCTCCCGCAATGGCTCCACCAGCTTCATTTTCATGGTTTCCGGCAGACCGCCCACATTATGGTGGGATTTGATGACATGGGCCTTACCGGTCTTGGAGGCGGCGGATTCGATCACGTCCGGGTAGATGGTCCCCTGGGCCAACCAGTTCACATCCCGGATATTGGCAGCTTCTTCGTCGAACACGTCGATAAAGGTATTGCCAATGATCTTGCGCTTTTTCTCGGGGTCATCAACACCCTTGAGCTTGGACAGGAACAGGTCTTCCGCATCCACGCGGATAACCTTGACGCCCATGTTGCTGGCGAACATGTCCATTACCTGGTCGCCTTCGTGCAGGCGCAGCAGCCCATTGTCCACGAACACGCAGGTTAACTGATCGCCAATGGCTTTGTGCAGCAGCGCTGCGGTAACAGAGGAGTCAACACCACCAGAAAGTCCGAGCAGTACCTTGTCTTCGCCTACCTGATTGCGAATCTGCTGGACAGCATCATCCACGATCTTGGCTGGTGTCCACAGCGCCTCACACTGGCAAACATTGAGTACAAAGTGTTCCAGAATGCGCTTGCCCTGCAGGGTATGGGTCACTTCCGGGTGAAACTGCACACCATATAGATTACGGCTGAGATCCTGCATGGCAGCAATCGGCGCACTTTCGGTGGATGCCAGCAACTCGAAGCCCTCAGGCATGACCACAACCTTGTCACCGTGACTCATCCAGACGTCCAGCAGGGAATCACCGGTGGCCGTCAGGTGATCAGTAATATCCTGAAGCAAAGGCCCCTTCGCTCGCACCTTGACCTGGGCATACCCGAACTCCCGTTTCTCGGAACTGGCCACCCGGCCCCCCAGCTGCTCGGCCATGGTTTGCATGCCGTAACAGATACCAAGTACCGGGATGCCTTTCTCGAACAGCCCTTTGGGCGCCCGGGGGCCACCCAGCTTGGTGACAGATTCCGGACCACCAGCCAGAATGATGCCTTTGGGGTTGAAATCGCTGAGCTCCGGATCGGTAATATCGAAGGCCTTGATCTCACAATAGACACCGATCTCCCGAACGCGGCGTGCGATGAGCTGGGTGTACTGGGAGCCAAAATCGAGAATCAGAATACGGTGGTCGTGGATGTTGTGGGCCATGAAATCCTCGGATCAGAAAGAAAAAGCGCGGCTCATACCCTTGGCCGCGCCTGGAACGACAATAATCAGCCGATACGGTAGTTGGGAGCTTCCTTGGTGATCGTCACGTCGTGGACGTGGCTCTCGCGCATGCCCGCGTTTGTTATGCGAACAAATTCGGGCTTGGTACGCATTTGTTCCATGGTGGCGCACCCCGTATACCCCATGGATGCCCGAAGGCCACCCATAAGCTGATGGACAATGTTCCGCATTGGCCCCTTGCAGGCCACTCGGCCTTCAATGCCCTCAGGCACCAGTTTCTCAATACCCTTGCTGGCATCCTGGAAGTACCGGTCACTGGAGCCCTGCCCCATGGCGCCGATCGACCCCATACCCCGGTAGGCCTTGTAGCTGCGGCCCTGGTAAAGCTCAACTTCTCCCGGGGCTTCGTCAGTCCCGGCCAGCAGGCTACCAATCATTACGCTGTAGGCTCCGGCTGCAATGGCCTTGGAAATATCACCGGAGAAACGGACACCGCCGTCAGCAATCACCGGTATGCCACGGTCTTTCAGTGCCGCCGCCACGTTGGATACGGCGGTGATCTGGGGAACACCGATACCGGCAACAATACGGGTAGTGCAGATGGAGCCGGGACCAATACCCACCTTGACGGCATCAGCACCGGCATCCGCCAGGTCAATAGCCGCCTGGGAGGTGGCAATGTTGCCACCAATCACCTGCACTTCCGGGTAGTTGTCTTTGATCCACCGAACCCGGTCAAGCACCCCTTTGGAATGGCCGTGAGCAGTATCCACCACAATCACGTCAACCCCGGCCTCAACCAGTGCCGCAACCCTGGCATCAGTATCAGCACCGGTTCCTACCGCTGCGCCAGCACGGAGACGGCCTTGATCATCTTTACACGCCAGCGGGTAATCCTTGGCTTTCTGGATGTCCTTTACGGTGATCAGGCCTCTTAACTCGAACTCCTCGTTGACCACCAGCACCTTTTCAATGCGGTGGCGGTGGAGCAGCTCCTTGACGTCTTCCAGGTCTGCCCCTTCCTTGACGGTTACCAGCTTGTCCTTTCCGGTCATAATCTCGGAAACCGGTGTATCCAGGCGGCTTTCAAACCGGATGTCACGACCGGTCACGATACCCACCAGATCACGGCCATCCACTACCGGGAGTCCGGAAATATTGTTCGCCATGGTAATGTCGACCAGCTCGCGAACGGTGGTCTCCGGTGTTACGGTGATCGGATCCTTCACCACCCCGCTTTCGAATTTCTTTACCTTACGGACCGCTGCGGCCTGCTGCTCTACCGACATGCTCTTGTGCATGATGCCGATGCCGCCCTCCTGGGCCATTGAGATAGCCAGATCCGCTTCGGTAACGGTATCCATGGCCGCCGACACCAGAGGAATATTAAGCTTGATACCTTTGGTCAATTGCGTCTGCAGGTTGACCTGATGAGGAAGGACCTCTGAACGTCCTGGAACGAGCAGTACATCGTCAAAGGTGAGGGCTTCTTCGGCAATTCGCAGCATTGGGATCCGCCTTTTGAACATGCTAGATTGGAGGATTGCGGCGCCACACCCGAGGGGATGTAACAAAGCAAAATCCTTAATCGACCTATTATAAATGGGCCGTGGTTGACAGTAAACCAGCGTTGTTTGACCGCCGGGTTGCATCTTTTTGAATTTTCGTTATTTTTACCCTCCATTTTCGGCTTGTGCGTATGCATCAACACGGAGCGCCTCCCTTGGACAGCGGTTTTCAGGATTCCCGGCCACGGGCACTGAGTGTCAGCGAACTGAATCACCAGGCTCGCCATCTGCTTGAGGCCAGTTTCATGCAGGTCTGGGTTGAAGGGGAGCTGTCGGGCCTTTCCCGCCCTTCCTCCGGCCACTGGTATTTTTCCCTCAAGGACCGCAAGTGCCAGATCCGCTGCGCCATGTTCCGGGGCTTCAATCAACGTGTTAAGGAGGTCCCGAAAGAAGGCGAACAGGTGCGTATCCGCGGCAAGGTCACGCTCTATGAGAACCGGGGCGACTTCCAGATTATTGTCGAGCACATCGAACCGGCCGGCCTGGGGGCACTGCAACAGGCTTTCGAGGAACTGAAACGGAAACTGCAACAGGAAGGGTTGTTTGATGCGGACCGCAAGAAACCTCTGCCGACAACGCCTCGGCATATAGGAGTGGTCACCTCGCCCACCGGCGCGGCTATCCACGACATTCTCACCGTGCTCGCGAGGCGGTGCCCCGCCATACCGGTCACCCTCTACCCTACGGCGGTTCAGGGCAAGGCTGCCACTGCCGACATCGTTCGCGCCATAGACCGGGCTGCCCGCCACGGCGTTGCCGACGTTCTGATTATCGGCCGTGGGGGTGGCTCCCTGGAAGATCTCTGGTGTTTTAATGAAGAAGCCGTGGCGCGGGCAATAGCGCAATGCCCGCTGCCAACCGTCAGCGCGGTCGGTCACGAAGTGGATATCACGATTGCCGATTTCGTGGCCGATCTGCGCGCGCCCACGCCATCGGCCGCCGCCGAAAAAGTTTCCCCGGATCAGAACGACTGGCTGCGCCAGCTCCGGGAGCGCGAACTGCGACTGGCCGGGGCCGCCAGCCGTGCCCTCAAGCGCATGGAGACCCGGCTGGAGCACCTCTCCGCCCGGCTGCGTGATCCACGCCGGGAACTGATGGAAAAAGCCCAGCGCATGGACGAACTGGACCTGCGGCTTCACACGGCCATCACACAACGGGTTGAACGCGACAGGGTCAGAGCCGCCCATCTTGGGCAACGCCTGGCAATGCAGTCCCCAGCCAGGCGGCTCAGCGACAGCCAGGCCAGTGTCAGCCAGCTTGTTGACCGACTGGTCCGGGCGGCAAAGGAAACCATCCTGCGTCGGCGCGAGCGCCTGGAGCACATGGGCCAGACACTCCACGTCGTCAGCCCGCTGGCCACCCTTGGCCGGGGCTACGCGATCGTCCAGCAGCAGAACGGTGACATTGTCCGTCATGCCGACCGGGTCAGGCCGGGTGAAAAAATAACTGCCCGGGTTGCCAGCGGGCAGCTCGAAGCAAACGTGATTTCAGTCAATTCCGGCGACCAATAATCGCAAAAAAGACAGAAAGTTAGCCTATGGTCTAGTAGTCCTGCACCTCAAACCGCTTACAGTTGTGAGAAACGCCCCACACAACAACAACTCTACGAGGTGGATGTTATGGACTACCACTCCGAATTCAGGCAATCCATCGACCGGCCTGAGGAATTCTGGCGCGAGAAAGCGTCTGCCATTGACTGGATTGAACCGCCCAAGACCATCTGGACACCAACCGATAACGGACATGGCCAGTGGTTCCCGGACGGTGTCCTGAACACCTCGGATGTTGCTCTTGACGCCAACATCCGTGCCGGTCGCGGTGAGCAGAAAGCTCTGATTTACGACTCCCCCGTTACCGGCACCACCCAGTCCTACACCTATAATGAACTTACCCGTGCCGTGGCCACCTTTGCCGGTGTGCTTCAGGATCGGGGTATTACCAAGGGTGACCGGGTAATCATCTACATGCCCATGGTGCCGGAAGCCGTGATTGCCATGCTTGGCTGTGCGCGCATTGGCGCCATCCATTCGGTGGTTTTTGGAGGCTTTGCCGCACACGAACTGGCGGTTCGTATCAACGATGCCACACCCAAGGCTCTCATTACTGCCTCTTGCGGTATCGAAGTGAAGAAGGTTATTGAGTACAAACCGCTGGTGGACAAGGCGATAGAGCAGGCAGACCATAAACCGGAATGCTGCATTGTTTTCCAGCGGCCACAGGTGCGAGCTGAACTCACGAACGGCCGGGATTTTGACTGGAGCGAGCTCATGGCCCAGGCCAACCCCGTCGACCCGGTACCGGTAAAAGCCACCGACCCGCTGTATATCCTCTACACTTCCGGCACCACCGGTAAGCCCAAAGGCGTTGTCCGGGATAACGGTGGCCACGCAGTGGCGCTGCGCTACAGTATGCAACTGGTTTACGACGCCAGCCCTGGCGACGTTTACTGGGCGGCCTCGGATGTAGGCTGGGTGGTTGGTCACAGCTACATTGTTTACGCGCCCCTGTTCGCCGGGTGCACAACCATCCTTTACGAAGGCAAGCCGGTCAAAACACCGGACGCCGGCGCGTTCTGGCGTGTTGTCCAGGACCACGGCGTCAAACTGCTGTTTACAGCGCCTACGGCGTTCCGCGCGGTTCGAAAGGAAGACCCCGAAGCCGATCAGCTGTCGCGATACGACATCAGCTCACTGAAACGTATCTTCCTGGCCGGGGAACGACTGGACCCTCCTACTTACGAATGGCTCAAGGAACACACCCGCCTGCCAATCCTTGACCACTGGTGGCAGACCGAGACCGGCTGGGCCATCTGTTGCAATCCGGTGGGCATCGAAATGATGCAGACAAAACCGGGGTCTGCCACGGTACCCTCACCCGGCTACAACGTGCAGGTGGTGGATATGGAGGGCAGCCAGGTTCCCGCTGGCGAGCAGGGCCAGATTGCTGTCAGGTTGCCCTTGCCACCGGGTTGCATGACCACCGTGTGGGGCGATGACGCCCGCTTCCGCAAGACCTATCTGGACCCCATCCAGGGCTTCTACAGTTCCGGAGATGGTGGCTATATCGATGACGACGGCTATGTGTTTGTCATGGGGCGGACCGACGATGTCATCAATGTGGCCGGGCACCGGCTTTCAACCGGCGAAATGGAAGAAGTTGTTGCCTCACACCCCGCGATTGCCGAATGCTGTGTGGTAGGCGCCCACGATGAAATGAAAGGTCAGATTCCGATTGGCCTGGTACTGATCAAGGACGGAGCAACCATCGATCATGACGAGCTTGAAGACGAACTGATCGAGATGGTTCGTGAGAAGATTGGTGCCATAGCCTGCTTCCGCAGGGCTCTGGTGGTGGACCGGTTGCCAAAAACGCGGTCTGGCAAGATTCTGCGCCGGGTCATCCGCCAGATTGCAGATGGTGAGGAATACGCTGTGCCCAGCACCATTGATGATCCGGCGATACTGGAAGAAATCAGCCAGCAATTCAAACACTGAAACAACCCGCGATCGCCACGCATTGTCACCAACCGGAGCCTGTCAACTGGCAAAGCTTCGGTTTGGTGACAAGCTTATTACAACTTGTTGTTTTTGCGGCTTAAAAAACTTGAATAAAGTATTAAAAAAAGCGTTGACGGACTCCCAGCTCGGTCTATACTGAAAATGCTGTGAAAATACAGCGGTATTTTGTGAATGCGTTTCAACGTCCTGCCGAAGTGCTCTTCGTTGCCCCTTTCCTCAGTACTTTCTGGATTTTTGCAGCATCGGTAATCCGGCGCGGTAACCCAACAGGGGACCCGACAAGAGTGCCGACGGTCCCGTGAGGGCAAAAATCTCGGAAATACAGGAAAGATCAATGTCAGATGATACAAAAACAGGCCACGTGAAGTGGTTTAACGAGTCAAAGGGCTTTGGCTTCATCGCCCAGGACGGTGGCAGCGACGTATTCGTCCACTACAGTGCAATTAACTCCAGCGGATTCCGCACCCTGACCGAAGGCCAGCAGGTGCAGTTTACCGTTACACAGGGACCGAAAGGCCCCCAGGCGGAAAACGTAACCCCGGTCTGAGGTTTACGCGACCCCGCCCTATGCCCCTCACGGGCACAGGGAATATGAAAAAGCCGGCCAACGCCGGCTTTTTCTTTTTCAGGCCCCTTCTTCCAACGCCTCTTCATTGCCAACCCTGTGCTTGCGATCCGCACCCACCATCTGGGCAACTGCCGAAAACAGAGCCTGGAGCGTAGCAGACGTGGTGTCCTCCGCCAGGGCCGCCGCGCTGCAGTGCTGGCCGTTAACGGTCACCCGGATGCACGCCAGCGCATTGGCGTTGGTGCCTTCGCCCAGTGCAAATTCATCGTAGGCCTCGACCGCCAGCGACACACCATATTCTGCCTCAAGCGCCGCTGAAACCGCCTCCACCGCACCAAGCCCGTGCCCCTTAAGGGTGACGGGATCCTCCGCCGTGCCAATACTGACGGTGGCGGTAACGCCTTCGTCATCCCGGTGGAGGTCGTAGGACCTCAGCTCCCAGGCTTCGATCACCTTCAGGTACCGCTCTTCGAACAGCCAGTGAATGGTCAGCGAGTCGATTTCCCCGCCGTTGGTTTCCGCCTCGTGCTGCACCAGCTTGCTGAATTCGATCTGCAGCCAGCGTGGCAGGCTGATGTTGTAGTCTCTCTCGAGAACATAGGCAACACCACCTTTGCCGGACTGGCTGTTGATGCGGACTACCTCTTCATAGCGGCGACCGAGATCCCGCGGATCAATTGGCAGGTAAGCCACATGCCAGGTCTCTCCGTCCTTGCGCTTGCTCAGGCACTTGCGGATCGCATCTTGGTGACTGCCAGAAAAAGCGGTGAACACAAGTTCACCTGCATAGGGGTGTCGTGGATGGGTGGATATTTCGGTACAGGCTTCCACCACGTCGGTAATTTCTGCCATGCACGAAAGGTCTACGGTTGGGTCCACACCTTGTGAATAGAGGTTCATGGCCATGGTCACCAGGTCCATATTGCCAGTGCGCTCACCGTTGCCCATCAAAGTGCCCTCCACCCGATCAGCCCCGGCCATGACGGCCAGTTCGGCGGCAGCCACACCGCAGCCACGATCGTTGTGAGTGTGAACACTGATGCTGATGTGCTCACGGTAGCGGATATGGTCGCAAATCCACTCGATCTGGTCGGCGAACACGTTCGGCGTGGCCATTTCCACGGTGGCTGGCAGGTTGATCACTACCGGCTGGCCCTGGTCGGGACGCCACACATCATTGACTGCATCAATCACTTCTGCGGCGTAGTCCAGCTCGGTGCCTGTAAAGCTCTCCGGTGAATACTGGAAGGTCCACTCGGTATCCGGGTATTGTTCAGCGTGAGCCTTGACCAAACGGGCCCCGTTCACGGCTATATCCCTGACACCGGCCCGATCCATGCCAAACACCTGCTCGCGCTGGACCGTGGACGTTGAGTTATATACGTGCACGATGGCCTTGCGAGCGCCCTTCATGGCCTCGTAGGTGCGCTCAATCAGCTCTGGCCGGGCCTGGGTCAGTACCTGAATGTGGACGTCGTCGGGAATCCTGTCCTCTTCGATAAGCTTGCGGCAAAAGTCGAAATCCGGCTGGCTTGCGGCTGGAAAGCCGATTTCGATTTCCTTGAATCCCAGCTTCACCAGTAACTCGAACATCCGCTGCTTCTGGGCCACCGACATGGGCTTCACCAGCGCCTGATTGCCATCCCGAAGGTCCACGGCACAAAAGCGCGGTGCGCGGGTAATGACTTTATCGGGCCAGCGACGATCGGTTTTCGCCACCGGTGTGAACGCAACATATTTACGGTGATCAAAGGCCATTTGGGTGATTCCTTGCTGTTCAGACTGGAAACTATTGACTGTAAAACAGGATAGCGCGGCATTTGGGGAAAATGATTGCTTTTTTGCCTATCGAAGCGAGAGAATAGCTATATTATTCTATTTTATGCAACGGAAACGGCATTTTATGTCAACCACAGCAAAATCACTCGTTAAAATCGACAGGATTGACCGTAATATTCTCGAACAATTGCAGCAGGACGGTTCCCTGACCAATCAGGAACTGGCGGACAAAGTAGGTCTTTCACCTTCCCCTTGCCTGCGACGGGTTCGCGCACTTGAGGAAGCCGGGGTTATTGTCCGGCAAGTAACGATTCTCGACCATAAGAAGCTGGGGCTATCGTTAACCGCAATCATCCTGATCGGAATGGACCGCCATACGCCTGAGCGCTTCGATGCCTTCGAGAAGCAGGTGGGTGAGTACCCGGAAGTACAGGAATGCTATCTGATCACAGGCCAGGATGCCGACTACATGCTGAAAGTTGTGGTACCGGACATGGATCACTATCACCACTTTCTGCTCAATCGCATCACCCGCATTCAGGGCGTCAGCGGCGTGCACTCAAGTTTCGTGCTGAGACGGGTGATTGACAGTACGGCATTGCCCCTGGGGTATCTTTCCTGACCTGCTACCGGACCAGCTCAGCCAGATAGGCGCGCGCCATATTCTTGAGTTCGCTGACCATCAGGCGGGCCTGTTGCTCCGGCAGTGTAGCCGCAAGACGGAGGACTGTACCGACAGAGCGTGGCAGCATCAGACACGCCGTCCAGCGCCGCGCGTCCGGAACATGAGGGCACTCCCTCTTGAGGCGGGCATCCATATCGCGGGCATGGCTGTATAGCTCCCGGATATCCAGCTCTCTCAATTCCGGCATGGATTCCACGCCACTCCAGATCGCGGAGTACGCCGGCTCGGTCCGATAGAATTCGTAAAACTGGTCAACCAGCACATCCACCGCTTCCATAAGATCCAGGGTTTCGAGCCGGTGTCTCAACGCTGACTCCATCCTGCTCACATGGTCCTCGGCAATGGCCTTCACAATGGCGGTCTTGTTGGGGAAGTAACGATAGAGAGAAGCCAGTGACATACCGGACTGACGGGCAATAGCAGACATGCTGGTGGCATCAACACCGACCTCATGAAAGATCGACGCTGCATGCCTGAGGATGCTTTCAACCCGCTCCCGGCTTCGCGCCTGCACTGGCTGACGGCGGGGTGTCACATTGGTCGATTCTTCGGTCATATCCCTTCTTCAGTCGCAGTTATAGGGTAAAGCATAGCTGCCAGTAACGTGGGCGACCAGTTGCTGGTCATTCCCTTCCCCGGACAGCAGTCGGACTTCACAGAACGCAATCCGCCTCCCCATGCGCAGAACGGTGGCCTCGCCGATCAGATCGGCCGGCGCCGGCTTATGCAGAAAGTTAATGGACAGGTTGCTGGTTACCGCCATTTCCACCTTGCCGAGAGCGGCCATCACGGCCGCATACATCGACGCATCCGCCAGGGCCATCTGGACCGGGCCGGACAGGGTGCCCCCAGGGCGGATCAGCCGCTCCGAGAAAATCAGGCGGGTG
Organism: Marinobacter denitrificans; assembly: GCF_008795955.1. GTDB lineage: Bacteria > Pseudomonadota > Gammaproteobacteria > Pseudomonadales > Oleiphilaceae > Marinobacter > Marinobacter denitrificans. Next base: position 323,134 of record NZ_VMHN01000002.1, on the reverse strand, counting down.
CGGGCATAGCCCTCGTTTCCGGCCTCGTCGACAGTAAAACCGATATCTTCCGCCATGGGCACTCCGGCGCGTATGACTGCTTCCACTTCCGCCGCGGTGAGGGTCATTCACTACTCTCCCTTTGTCCATCTGTACCTTGTGGTAAACGCTCCGTACAATAGCGGCCACCACGTAATTAATAAAGAATCCCTTTTCAACTGTTTACGGATAACACCATGCGAGCAAGCCGTTACCTGATTGCCACCCAGAAAGAAACGCCTGCAGATGCCGAAATCATCAGCCATCAGATGATGCTCAGGGCGGGGATGATCCGCAAACTGGCCGCCGGCCTTTACTCCTGGCTGCCAATAGGGCTCAGGGTACTACGCAAGGTTGAACGAATCGTGCGGGAGGAAATGGACAAGAGCGGCGCCCAGGAAGTATTGATGCCTGCGGTGCAGCCCGCCGAACTCTGGCAGGAATCCGGCCGCTGGGAGCAGTACGGTGGCGAGTTGCTGCGGATGAATGATCGCCATGGCCGTGAGTTCTGCTTTGGGCCTACCCACGAAGAGGTTATCACCGACCTGATCCGCAATGAACTCAACAGCTACAAGGAACTGCCGGCGAATTTCTATCAGATCCAGACCAAGTTCCGTGATGAGCGACGGCCACGTTTTGGCGTAATGCGCGCCCGGGAGTTCATCATGAAAGACGCTTACTCCTTCCATGTGAACGCAGAATCGCTGAACGATACCTATCAGGTAATGCATCGTACCTACTGCGCCATTTTTGATCGCCTGGGACTGGATTACCGCCCGGTGGAAGCAGACTCCGGAGCCATTGGCGGCAGCGCTTCCCATGAGTTCCATGTTCTCGCCTCTTCCGGCGAAGACGCTATCGTTTTCAGTACTGCCAGCGACTACGCTGCCAATATCGAGAAGGCCGAAGCCGTCGCGCCCGCTGGCGAGCGGCCGGCCCCTTCCCAGGAAATGAAGGAAGTGGCAACCCCGGAACAACGCACCATTGAAGCCGTTGCCGGTTTCCTGAACGTTGACGCCAGCGCCACGGTCAAGACACTGATGGTCAGGGCGGAAGAAGACGACGAAGGAAACAGCAGCCTGGTAGCCTTGGTCCTGCGGGGCGATCATACCCTCAACGATATCAAGGCAGAGCAGCTGCACGGAGTTGCCGAGCCGCTGACCATGGCGACCGACGAAGAGATCGAGAAGGCCATTGGGTGCAAGGCCGGCTCTATCGGGCCTGTGAACCTTTCGGTACCGGTGATTGTCGACCGCAGCGCAGCGCATCTGGCCGATTTTGTCTGTGGTGCCAACAAAGAGGGCTACCACCTGACCGGCGTAAACTGGGAGCGCGACGTACCCCTGGCGCGGGTGGAAGACCTTCGCAATGTACTGGAGGGCGACCCCAGCCCCGACGGCAAAGGCACCCTGGAAATCCGCCGCGGCATCGAGGTGGGCCATATTTTCAAGCTGGGCAACAAGTACAGCAAGGCCATGAACGCCACAGTGCTTGATGAAAACGGCAAGAGCGCCATTCTGGAAATGGGATGCTACGGAATTGGTGTTTCGCGGATTGTGGCCGCTTCCATTGAACAGAACCACGATGACAAAGGCATCATCTGGCCGGAAGCTATTGCCCCGTTCGAGGTGTCCATTGTGACGTTGAACGCCCACAAGTCACCGGCAGTAATGGATGCGGGTGAAAAACTTTACGAACAGCTTCGTCAGGCAGGCTTTGATGTTCTGCTGGATGACCGCAACGAGCGGCCCGGTGTGAAGTTTGCGGACATGGAGCTGATCGGTATTCCTCACCGCTTCGTGGTATCTGAGCGGGGCCTGGCTGCGGAAACCCTGGAGTACAAGGGCCGCCGCGATGAAGACAAGCAGGATGTTCCGTTGGCAGAAGTGCTCCCCTTCCTGATCAGCGCTTCACCCCGTAACGGTCTCTGAGGGCTCGTTCCAGGGCCTCTGTAAAGCGGGAGTGGTTCATCCTGGCTAGCCGCCAACCACTCCCGGCTCCATTTCCAGCGCGATACCAAAGCGCGCATGGACATCACTGCGAATCCTGTCTGCCAGTGCCAGCACATCCTGGCCATTGCCATGGGAATGGTTCACCAGTACCAGCGCCTGCCGGTTGTGAACCCCAACCTTGCCATTGCGATACCCCTTCCAGCCGCACTTGTCGATTAACCAGGCCGCCGCCACTTTGGCACTGTCATCGCCCGGATAGCCGGCAATGTCCGGGTAGGATTTCTGTAGGGCATGCCAGGTTTCCAGAGGCACCACCGGATTCTTGAAAAAACTGCCGGCGTTTGGCAATTGCGCGGGGTCAGGCAGCTTGCGCCGCCTGACCGCCATTACGCCTCTGGCCACATCCAGAGGCGTCAGGTCTTGGGTGCCGTGGCCTTCGAAATATTCCGCAAGGTCTCGGTATTCGAGAGAAAATGGCCGGGAACGGGACAACCTCAGACGAACGGTGGTAATAACGTAGCGACCAGGCTCGTGCTTGAATACACTGTCACGGTAGCTGAAATGGCACAGGCTGTTGGTGAGGGTAATTTCGTGGCCGTTATGTCGGTCCAGGGCACTGACTTCCACCAGGGTATCCCGCAGCTCGGTACCATAAGCCCCAATGTTCTGAACCGGTGCCGCGCCAACGGTACCGGGAATCAGTGCCAGGTTTTCAATGCCCCTGTAACCGACGGACGCGGCGTACAGTACACTTTCATGCCAGTTCTCACCTGCGCCCAGCACCAGCGTAGCCTCATCACCCTCAACATGCTCCCAGCAGCGGCGGGAAATGGCGATGCGTATGACCAGGCCCGGGTAATCTCCCGCAAACACCAGATTGCTCCCACCGCCGAGGATCAGCAACTCCACCGACTTCGTGGAGGCCCAGTCCAGAGCCTGCTGAAGAGCCTCAACGGACGCCACTGACACAAAATACCGTGCCCTCGCGGCGATGCCCAGGCTGTTCAGGTCGCCGAGAAAAACGTTCTCCCTGATCCGTGGCTCGCTATTCAAGCCAACTGCTCCCGTATATGCTGGAGAAGTCCCTCACTGGCTTCGTTGATCAGGTCCAGCACGTGCTCGAAACCATGCTCACCGCCATAATAGGGGTCCGGCACCTCCTCGTATCCGGAACTGCCAAACTGCAGAAAAAGCACCGGCTCAGTGCCTCCATTCTGGCGCCAGACGTCCCGCACATCCGCCAGGTTCTGTCGGTCCATCACCAGCACATGGTCGAACCGGTCCAGGTCCTCACTGTCGAACTGGCGTGCCCGCAGAGGGGCAATATCAATACCGCGCTTACGTGCTGCCGCGATGGCCCGGCTGTCCGGGCCTTTGCCAACATGCCAGTTGCCGGTGCCACAGGAATCAATCGTAATCCGGTCATCAAGTCCGGCCTGTTGCACCACCTGACGGAAAACTCCCTCGGCACTCGGGGAACGGCAGATATTGCCGAGACAGACAAATAGTACTTTTACCGGTGCTGTCATGGGTTCGGGGCCTCCTTTTGCTTTGCTGCCATGATCTGCCGCAGACGCTCCAGATCCTGCTGCGTATCAACACCTGACGGTGGCACCCGGCAGGCTTCTTCCACGTGAATGCGGGCGCCGTTATACAAAGCCCGCAGCTGCTCCAGGGACTCCGTGACTTCCGTAGGCGCTGGTGGCCAGGTAACAAAACTCTGCAGCAGGCTGACGCGGTAACCATAAATACCGATATGGCGATAGTACCCGACGCCCTCCGGCATCTGCTTCTGGGCGCCTTGTCCCTGCCAGGCATCCCTTGCCCAGGGGATGGGCGCACGGCTGAAATAATGCGCCATGCCGCGGTGATCAAACACTACTTTCACCACATTGGGGTTGAACACCTGGTCTGCCTTTGAAATCCGTTCACAGAGGGTCGCAATAGCGGCATCAGGGTGCGCTTCCAGGTTGGCCGCCACCTGATCAATCAACTCTGGAGGTATCAGTGGTTCATCACCCTGGACGTTGATCACCCGCTCACCAGGTCCGAAGTTCATCAGCCGGGCAACTTCTTCAAGCCGGTCGGTACCACTGGCGTGATCTGCAGACGTCATCACCACCTCTGCGCCGAACGCCCGGCAGGCTGTTTCAATGCGAGGGTCATCAGTGGCAATGATGACGCGGGTAGCGTGGCTTTCGCACGCACGGTCATAAACATGCGCGATCATCGGCTTGCCAGCAATGTCAGCCAGCGGCTTTCCCGGCAGGCGAGTGGAAGCATAGCGGGCCGGGATCACAACGGTATAGGACATACAGGCTTCCTGTCAGCGTTTGGCCAGACGCTCATCGGTGGTCAGAGTGCGGGCCTCGGTGGCAAGCATGACCGGTATTCCTTCGCGAATCGGAAAGGCCATTGCATCCTGGTAGCAGATCAGTTCGGACTTGTCCTCGTTGAGCTTGAGGTCGCCTTTGCATACCGGGCATGCCAGCAGGGCCATCAGTTTCTTATCCATGGTGTATTCTCACAGTATCGTTGGAATCCAGTGATTGACGACAATGATTGACGCTGGCCATGAACGCTTCCCTGAACGATTCAGAAAGCCCGGCTTCTACAACCAGCACCCAGGTGTTGGCCGGCGCAAACCCACGGCATTTAACCGCATCCTTCGCCGTCATTACCAGCCACTCCCCTTCTTCTGCCCGCAGGTCTTCGAGGGTATAGCGGTGATGATCCGGCAGGGCAAGGGGCCGGACCTGCGCCCCCAGCCCCCCCAGTGTATCGAAAAATCGCTGCGGATTGCCTATACCCGCAACTGCCCTTACCGGTTGCCCGTGAAGATGCTCGGGCGGGAAACTTTCACCGGTAACCAGGTTACGCAACTCGGTGGGTGCCAGGGTCATGGTGAACTGGTGTTCGTGGTCAATCTCGTCCAGGCGGCCACCATTGGTTATGACGAAATCGACCGAAGCCAGTCGTTCCAGTGGCTCTCGCAAGGGACCTACGGGGATCAGGGCCCCGTTGCCGATGCCACGGGCAGCGTCGAATACGGCCAGCTCGATGTCTCTCGGTAACCGGTAATGCTGGAGCCCGTCATCACATACAAGGATGTTCCCCAGCTTCTGATCAAGGGCCCACAAGGCACCGCGTTTTCGGTCCGGGTCGACGACCACCGGGCAACCGGATTGCGCGGCCAGCATCACCGGTTCATCGCCCGCCACATCGGCTCCGATCTCCGGGGTAACCATCAGCGGATAGTGGTCAGCCTTGCCACCATAGCCCCGACTGAGGATCACCGGATGCCACCCCTGCTCCTGCAGTAGCCCTGTCAGGGCCGCGGTTAAAGGGGACTTCCCGGTACCACCAGCAGTGATGTTACCCACCACCACCACCGGAACCGGAATGCTTGCGTCACGAGCCTGCCACGCCCGTCGCCTCCGGCTTTCAGCAACAGCCCGGTAAAGCCAGACCAGTGGATACAGGGGCCACAGCGGGCGCTTTCCACCATACCACAGCCGGTCTACCAGCGCGGTCATGCCTGCTCGCTGAATTGCATCTGATGAAGCTGGGCGTAGGCACCACCCTGGGCAAGCAGTTCGTCGTGGCGGCCAGATTCTACGATTCTGCCGCCATCCATCACCAGAATGCGATCGGCCTTCTCGATGGTGGAAAGGCGGTGGGCAATGACCAGGGTTGTCCTGCCTTTCATGACGGTTTCCAGAGCATCCTGAATGTGACGCTCAGATTCAGTATCGAGGGCTGAGGTGGCCTCGTCGAGAATCAGAACAGGCGCATCCTTCAGCAGTGCCCGGGCAATCGCCAGGCGTTGGCGCTGACCACCAGAGAGCATGACACCATTATCGCCGATCATGGTATCCAGACCCTCTGGCATGCGCTCGATAAACTCCAGTGCATGGGCCTTGGCGGCGGCATCGGTGATCTGCTCACGGCTGTGATGGCGGAGTGCGCCATAGGCAATATTGGCGGCGATGGTATCGTTGAACAGCACCACGTTCTGGGTGACCAGCGCAATCTGGGCCCGCAATGCTTCGAGAGTGAATTCCTTCAGGGAGTGGCCATCCAGCCGGATATCGCCGCCGGTGTATTCATAGAACCTGGGTAGCAGACTGACCATGGTGGATTTTCCGCTGCCGGAGCGCCCAACCAGTGCGACACTCTGGCCTGCGGGAATGCTCAGTGAGATGCCCTGGAGAACATCCTCCAACTGATCCCGGTAGCGAAAACACACGTTGTCGAACTCGATGTCGCCATCCACACGCTCCGGAGCATAGGTGCCGGGGTCATGCTCCGGCTCCTCGTCCATAGTACCGAAAACGTCATGGGCTGCAGCCACACCTCGCTGAATCTTGGCATGCACCGAGGTTACCTGTCGTATGGGCTTGGCCATGGTGGTGGCGGCGGTGATAAACGCGACCAACTCACCCGTGCTCATGTTTCCACGGATTTCCGGGGCCAGCATAAACCAGACCAGTGAGGCGATGGCGATGGCAACCAGCACCTGGATGACCGGTATGCTGATAGCCTGAGTAGAAGCCATTTTCAGGCTCTGTTCCAGGTTTTTTTCGCTCACCTTACGGAACCGGTCCCGCTCATAGTGTTCACCGCCAAAGGTGCGCACAACCCTGTAGCCACTGATAGACTCCGACGCCACATGGGTGATATCGCCCATTGACCCCTGAATTCGCTTGCTGATCTTGCGAAACCGCTTGCTGGCATAACTCACCACAAGAGCAATCAACGGCCCTACCGCCAGGAAGACGAGCGTCAGCTTCCAATTGGTGTAGATCATGAACCCCAGCAAGCCCAGTATCGTCAACCCTTCACGAAGAGTGATGGTCACCGCATTGGTAGTGGCTTCGGCTACCTGCTCCACGTTAAAGGTGAGCTTGGATACCAGGCGGCCCGACGCATTCTCGTCGAAATAGCGGGAAGGCAGGTTCAGCAGGCGGTCAAATACCTGCTTACGCAGCGCGTTGATAACCTGGCGCCCGACATAGCTGATGAAGTACTGGCTCATGAAGGTGCCCACGCCGCGAAAGGCGAACACACCTACAATCAGCAAGGTCAGCTGTATACGGTTCTCGTCTGTAGGATTTTCCAGGGCGGTGATGACGTATTCCATGGCTGCCGCCATGCCGGTTGATGCCGCCGCGTATATGACGTTGCCCACTACGGCAAGCGAAAAAGCCAGCCAGAAGGGTTTTACATAAGCCAGCAAACGCTTGTAGGTTGCCCAGTTTGATGCCGGCTCCCGGCCTGTGTCCGCTGGTGAGGTGGATGCGCTCACTGCCGTTCCGCCTCTCGCTCGGTGGTGATGCTGAGCTTGGCAAAACCAAGGCGACCGGCAACGTCCATGGCACGGACCACGAACTCATGGGGCGTGCGGGCATCTGCGGTAATGATGAACGGTAGCGAGGCATCATCGCCTGCAAGCTCGCTGACAGCACGCTCCAGGGTTTCCCTTCGGTTATTCACCAGGGCACGGTCGTTGAGAATGTACTGCCCTTCGGCATTGATCACCACGTCAATCAACCTGGCTTCCGATTCGGACCGCTCACCGTTGGCTTCCGGCAGTTCGATATTGAGATGGCTCTCACGGGTGAACGTAGTAGAAACCATAAAGAATATCAGCAGCAGGAAGACCACATCGATCAGTGGCGTCAGGTCAACCCCGACTTCCTGACTTCTCTGGCGCTTGAACTTCACGGTGTTCAGGCTCCTTCCACGTCGATTTCGCGGTCACCATGCACTACTTCAACCAGCTTGATGGCTTCCTGCTCCATACCCACCACCAGCTCATCAACACGACGGATGAAATAGCGGTGACAGATCAGTGCGGGAATGGCCACGCTAAGGCCCGAGGCTGTAGTGATGAGGGCTTCGGAAATACCGCCAGCGAGATTGCCGGCATCACCAACTCCGGCCAACTGGATTTCAGCGAACACTTTGATCATGCCAATTACCGTGCCGAGCAGACCCAGCAACGGTGTGATGGTCGCGACCGTGCCCAACGGATTGAGGAAGCGCTCCAGATCATGGATGACCTGGCTGGCCTCATGTTCAATGCTTTCCTTCATGATCTCACGACCATGTTTTGCGTTCATCAGACCGCCGGCCAGGATGCGGCCCATGGGAGAAGAGGCCTGCAAGGCCTTTAGCTTGCGGCCATTAAGCTCTTTTTTCTTGATCCAGCGCCACAACTCATTAACGGTGTGCTGCGGCGTCACCCTGGAGGGCCTGAGAGTCCAGAAACGCTCAAGGATGATGGCAAGTGCAAGAATGGAACAGGCAAGAATCGGCACCATGAGGATGCCACCGGCTTTCAAAAGCTCGAACACGCTTGGTCTCCCTGATTGTTAGCAAGCCGCGCTACTTTAGCATAGCTACCGGCGGAGGCCACACCCGGAATGTCACGGTTTTTATACGGGACATCAGTGGCTTTCCGGTTTTCTGACCCAGAACGGTGTTTGCGCCCTCGCCTCTGTTACCGACACTCCATCCTGCTGCCACACCAGGCGGACAGCACCGGAAGTTGCGGTATTCAGCAAGCGGCTGCCAGCAGAAAGATACCGGCTCACCACATCCGGATGAGGGTGCCCGAAACGGTGGCGGTAACCCGCGCTGAACACCACAAGATCCGGCGCCATCTGCTTTACCCAATGTTCCGACGATGACGTTTTACTGCCATGATGAGGCGCCAGAACCACACGGAATTCCGCTGCTCCCGGCCGGCGGTCATCGGTGAACATGCGCTCTGCCCGCCGGGTAATATCCCCCGGCAGAACTACTTCAACGGCCGGGGAGCCGAAGCGGATGGTCAGCACGCAGGACGCATCGTTGCTCTCAACCCCGCCTGGGCTGCCACCCTCGCCGGCGCTGCGCCAGAAGGAAAGTTCCAGGTGGCCCATGCTCCGGGCATCCTGCGGAGCACAGGATTTCACTGTCACGCCTGGATCATCAGGAAGCATGCCCTTTATCCGCTCCGGCTCTCCGGTAATCACCTCCCGCACATTGAAGCTGTCGAACAACAGCGGCAAGCCGCCAGCATGGTCGCCATCACCATGACTGATGACCAGGGTATCGATACGGCTCACCCCCAGTTCCCGGAGGTTGGGAATCAGTACTGAATCAACTGCGGAGTAAACCCCTTCCAGCGCCGGCCCGGTATCGTAAACAAGTACGTGGTCCTTATCCCGCACCATCACCGACAACCCCTGCCCAACATCCCACACCCAGAGTTCCGGAGAATCCACCGGCGTATTCCCTGCACCAGACCGCGAATCCGCGACAAGACCAACTGCCACCCAGATTCCCGCCAGGCAGACCGTCGCCAAGCGAAAACCACGGAACGGCAGCAGCAACGCCAGCATAACCACAGCGGCGAGCAACAGAAGAGTCGGCACGCCCGGGGCAGGCATTGTAACGTCGACCTCCGCCAGCCATGACAGCCCCTTCCAAAGCACAGCAAAAACCAGATCAAGAACGCCTGCAACAATGCCATCGCCCGACGGGGTAACCAACATGACAACCGCCCCGAGCACGAGAACCGGCATGACCACCAGCGAGACCCAGGGAATCGCAAAGAGGTTCGCCACAAAGCCAATGACTACCTGGGACTGACCCAGAACCTCCAGGATCGGCCAGAGTGCGGCGAACACAGCCAGCTGGGCCAACAATAACCCACAAAGCCACCCTGCCTGGCGCAGACGAAGGCTGAACAGCAGTACCAGAACGGAAACCGCCCCGAATGAAAGCCAGAATCCCTGATCAAGCGGCGAGAACGGATCACTCAGCAAGACGAGAACCAGTGCTCCGAGCAACCCTGTAGAAGCCCCCGTCTTCCGTGCCCCCAACAAAACCCAGCCAGCGATAACGACCATGATCAATGCCCGCCTGGTGGGCACAGAAAACCCTGCCGCAAGCGCATAGGCGAGGCTGGCAAGTGACACGCAGAAAAACACCAGCCCCCGCAATCTATGAGGTGATACATGGCGCTGAGGCAGCCAGAGCAATAATCGGCGGCAGAGGAAGCCAGCGCCGGCTGCCACCAGACCCAGGTGCAACCCTGAAATGGCCACCAGATGAATAGTGCCGGTCGCTTTGAGGACCTCCCAGTGGCCGGGCTCCATGTGCCCGCGGTAGCCGATCATCAGCGAGGTGATAAGCGGGAAATGCCGGGCGTTCGCAAGCCGTTCCGAGGTCTCACTGACAAGGCGGTTACGCCAGCGGTGGTAGCGACATTGGAGCTGACAGTCAAAACTGCGGTCCGGAGCCAGGCTGCGAATGGTGCCGGTTGCGCCGAATCCCTTTCGGTACAGCCAGGATTCGTAGCGAAAGCCCACGGGATTCACGGACCCATGAGGACGTTTGAGGACCACCTTCAGCCTCAACTGCTGAGCGACACTAGTTGTTGCTGTTTCGCCATACCAGGCAAGACGCACTTTCCGAGGCAACCCTGGCGAGCCAGGCGCTTTTAAAGCCGCCGGCAGGTGCCATTCGTTCACACAGAAAGCAAAACGGACGCTGCCGAAGCTGGCGTAGGAGGGTACGTCACAGAGATAACCGGACACCTCCAGCACCTCCCCCTCCAGACTGACCGGAAGAGTGTCGTGTTGGCGGATGTCGGCCTGCCAACCCGCCCAGATCATACCAGCGAGACCGGCGGCAACGATTATCGCCAGCCCGCGGAGCATTGGTGAGCCAACCAGCCTCAGGGTGCAAAGCGTGATTACCATCGCGGTAATCAGCCAGAGCAAAGGTGGTAAGACCGCAAGGCTATACAGTAAGATAACGCCGCAGGCGAAGCCCGCGAGGCCAACCCTGGCCATAAAACTTCCGGACAATCCTTGTCCCCCTGATAGTTGGTCTTCTCCGGGCGCCGCAAATTCCCGGAACCATCATTCTGAGCAGGCAGAACTTCCCGATGCCAAAGAAGTTCATGAAACGCTATCTACCATCGCCGGAAAAAGTGCGCGCGATCGAATCGCTGCACTTTCTTGGCGATATCCTTCATGAACCCAATCTATGGCACATTAACCGGCACAGCGTTGCCCGCGCATTCCTGGTGGGCATCTTTCTCGCCTTTATCCCCATGCCCTTCCAGATGCTGGCAGCGGCTTTCTTTGCCATCTGGTTCAATGCCAATCTGCCGCTGTCAGTGGTACTGGTGTGGATAAGCAATCCCGTAACCATGCCCCCGATGTTCTATTTCAACTACAAGGTCGGGGCCTGGATTCTGGACAGGCCGGTGCTGAATTTCGAGTTCCAGCTGTCCTGGTCCTGGCTCAGCGGGCGACTTTTGGACATCGGCATCCCGCTTTACCTGGGGTCACTGCTGGTCGCCACGCTATCGGCCTGCCTGGCCTATCTCATCATCCAGTTCCTGTGGCGGCGCAAGGTCCGCTCTGACTGGCAAGACCGCCGCTCGGTACGCATCCGACACCGGCGGCTGGCAAGGCGTGCGCAGCGAGAACGGGCCAGCGACAATCAAAGCTCCTGAAACAGTTCTCCCTGTTCCAGCCGCAACACCCGCCCAAGACTCCTGGCCATCTTCATATCGTGAGTTACCAACACAAAGGCAATACCAATCTGATCCCGCAGTGACTCAATGAGGTCGCGAACGCCCTCTCCTGTCTGCTCGTCCAGATTACCGGTCGGCTCATCCATCAGCACACACTCGGGCTCGTTCACCAGGGCACGGGCAATGGCAACCCGCTGGCGCTCGCCGCCGGAAAGTTCACCGGGTTTGTGGGCCAGTCTATGCCCCAGGCCAACACGCTCCAGAATGGCACTCGCCTTCGCCGACGCCGGTTTTACTCCTATTCCTCCCAGGGCGCAGGGCATCATTACGTTCTCCAGCGCCGAAAACTCGGGGAGCAGGTGGTGGAACTGATAGACAAACCCCAGGTGACGGTTCCGGAAACGGGCGCGCCCTGCCTCACTCATGCGATGAATGTCCTGGCCGCAGATGTCGATGTGTCCTGAGGAGGGCTTGTCGAGCCCCCCGAGAAGATTCAGCAGCGTTGTTTTACCGGCACCACTGCTGCCAACAATACCAACGCTTTCCCCAGCCGATACCCGCAGCGAAATATCCGAGAAAATTGTGAGCTTTCCGGGGCCTTCATTGTAGGTACGGGTGACCTTCTCACAGTCAATCACCAGGGCCTTTTCCTTGTTCTCGGTTGCTGAATCACTCATAACGCAAAGCCTCCGCCGGATCGACGCGTGATGCACGCCAGGCCGGATAAATCGTTGCAAGCAGGCTCAGGGCAAGGCCGGCCCCGCTGATAATCCACACGTCCTGCCACTGCAATTGGGACGGCAGGTAGCTGATGAAATACACATCTGCGCTGAGGAACTGATGCCCCATGAATTCTTCCAGCCACGCGATGAATCCGCTGATGTTGTAAGCGCCAAAAACGCCCAGCGCCGTCCCCACAATCGTACCGGTAATGCCGATAACGGCGCCCTGAACGATGAAGATTCGCATGACCCTGCCAGGAGTGGCCCCCATGGTCCGCAGGATGGCGATATCCGCCGTCTTGTCGGTCACCACCATGACCAGGGTAGAAACGATATTGAAGGCCGCTACCGCAACGATAAACATCAACAACAGGCCAATCATGGTTTTTTCCATTCGGATGGCCTGGAAGAGATTGCCGTGGGTACGAGTCCAGTCTGAAATGTAGTGACGACCGCTGAGTTCGGTGGCTACTTCTCGGGCCACATTCGGAGCCTGGAACAGATCGTCCACCAGTAGACGCACCCCCTCGGCCTTGCCTCCGGTGCGCATGAGCTTGGAGGCATCGTCCATGTGAATCAGGGTGTAGTTGCCATCCAGTTCAGCCCCGACACTAAACACACCCTTGACGGTAAACCGCTTGAGTCGTGGCAGTACACCGGCAGGTGTCACCGAAGCCTCTGGCAGTACTACGGTCACTTTGTCCCCAATCTGCAACCGCAGCGCAGACGCCATCAGCTTACCGATGATAATACCGAACTCCCCCGACTTCAGGTCGTCCAGACCGCCTTCGAGCATGTGGTTTTCGATGATTGATACGCTTCGCTCCTGTTCCGGCAGAATGCCATTGAGCATCACTCCGCGGACATCACCTCCACCGGTCACCATGCCCTGCCCCTGTATATAAGGCGCGGCGGCAATGACCGATGGGTGCTGTTCAACCTGGCGATCAACATCTTCCCAATCCTGCAGCGCACCGTCGGCCTGAATGGTGGCATGGGGCACCATACCCAGAATCCGCTGCTTGAGTTCACGGTCAAAACCGTTCATCACTGACAGAACAATGATCAGTACCGCGACACCGAGCATCAGGCCGATCATGGAAGTGAGTGATATGAACGAAATAAAGTGATTACGTCGTTTGGCTGCGGTGTACCGCAAACCAACATAAAGTGATAAGGGTCTGAACATTGGGAGGAGCCTGTCGCTACCTTCTGGTCTGTCGAAAATCCTGCCCGATACGACGCGGCAGGAAGCTGCTAAACTTCTAACATCAAACAATAATACCGTGTTCTGGAGCCCCGATGCCTGCAACGACACCCCATAACAACCCGGAAGAGATCTCTTCTGATCGCCGGGATTTTTTTCGTATCAGCGATCATATTGGCCTGGAAATCCGCAAGCTCGATCCCGAGGACCGAGCCAAGGAAAACCCCTTTAATGGCAGTCACCTGGAAAGCCTGCGCTCGGAATTCAGACGCCTCGATCAGGACGTCAGGGCACAGTTGGCCACGCTGGCCGAGCGTGACCGCCTGCTGACCTCACTGATCAAGTCACTTAACGGGAAGCTGGATACGCTGGCGCGCATTATGGCCTTTGAGCAAAATCCGTTGCAACCTGAAGACTGGCAGGACGTCACGCTCAGCGAAGGTGGCCTGTCGTTTCATACGGCTACCGGCAGCGTCACGATGGACGAAGTTCTCGCCCTGAGGATGACCCTGCCACCGGAGCTGTTCCAGCCGGTTGCCATTGCCCGGGTAATCAGTGTCGAGCCGGACCGAAGCGGAGGCGCCAGGGTCCATACAGAATTTACCGACATCCACGACAGCGACCGTCAGCAAATCGCCCGGCATGTGATGCGTTGGCAAATTCGGCAACGCCAAAAAGAATAAACTGTCCACAAATCACCGAATCGGGGCTGACTTTTGTTAGTCTTTGTCAGATATTACGTTTTATCAATGTGATGCCATGGAGTAAGCCTCTGATGAAAAAAAGCACAATAAAAGCAGTCTGTGCCGCCACCACCCTTACCGCGCTGGCGCTGGCCCCCTTCACCACCGTTGCTGCTGAAGAAGTTCGGGTGCCGGTGAAGTCACAGGCTGAGCGCAGTGCCGAGGCAGACCTGCCCCGCACCGGCGTAAGCCAGGCCAGCGTTCGTAACGGTTGGGGTAACCCACGGGAAACCATGGGCCCGGTGGGGGACCCACCTATTTCCCAGTGGCATTATGAGGATTTTGTCGTGTATTTTGAGAGCGACAGGGTCGTCCATGCTGTGCTCAAGCCTCGACGTTGAAAAATCGTTCAATTATATCCTGACGCAACCCCTCCTGTTCGTTAGAATGTCGGCTTTTGAATAAAGGTGTTCGCAACTTGACTTCCAGACCTGTGATGCCCGCAGAGTGGGCACCCCAAAGCGCCGTAATGCTGACCTGGCCCCACCCGGGAACCGACTGGAGCGACTGCCTCGCGGAGGTGGAACCCGTGTTCCTGGATATTGCGCGAGCTGTACTCCGCTTCGAGCATGTCGTGCTCAGCTGTGAACATGTGTTTCGCCTCCAGGAACTGGAACGGGATCTGAACGCTTACGCGCAGGAACAGGGGCTGCCAGGCCGGGTTGTCGCGGTCCCCGCACCCGCCAACGATACCTGGGCACGTGACCACGGCCCCATCGCCATATCCGGCGCAAAAGGCCCGGAACTGCTGGATTTTCGCTTCAATGCCTGGGGTAACAAGTTTCCCTGGGAAAAGGACAACGCCCTTAACAGCCATCTTGCGAATTTCGGTAGCTTCGGCACGACCTCGCTGGTGCCTGTGGAGTTCGTCCTTGAAGGCGGGTCCATCGAATCCGATGGTGAAGGGACAATACTGACCACCAGTGAGTGCCTGCTGACTCCGTCCCGGAATCCGTCGATGGACCGCGCCTCAATCGAACACCTTCTGGGAGAAACCCTCGGCGCCGAGCGGATTCTGTGGCTCAACCATGGTTACCTGGCCGGTGACGACACCGACAGCCATATCGACACGCTCGCCCGTTTCTGCGCGGTGGATCGTATCTGTTACGTGGCCTGTCCCGACGTGAGCGATGAACATTACAGTGCCCTGGCGGCCATGGAAGAAGAACTGCAACAATTCCACCAGGCCAATGGTCAGCCCTATCACCTGACCCCTCTACCCTGGCCCGATGCCATCTACGACGATGAAGGCGAGCGCCTGCCGGCGACCTATGCCAACTTCCTGATCATCAATGGCGCCGTTCTGGTACCGTTCTATGGCGTGCCACAGGATCAGGAGGCCCTGGAAGTGCTGGCCGGGCTTTTCCCCGACCGGGAAATGATTCCGCTTAACTGCCGCCCGTTAATCAGACAACACGGCAGTCTTCACTGCGTCACCATGCAGATACCCGCAGGAGTTGTTCAGGCATGATCCGCCCCACCCCGGCCGGTACGCTGGCCCTTGCCGCCATTCAACAGCCCTGCAGTGCCGACAAGAACACCAGCCTGGCCACCAGTGAACGTCTGGTCCGCCAGGCTGCAAAAGACGGCGCGCAGCTCGTGGTCCTGCAGGAACTGCATGCCACCCTGTATTTCTGCCAGACCGAAGACACCTCCGTGTTCGAGCTTGCCGAATCCATACCGGGACCCACCAGCGATCGCCTCTCCGCCCTGGCGGCGGAGCTGGGAATTGTCCTGGTAGGCTCGATATTCGAGCGGCGGATGAATGGGGTCTATCACAACACCGCGGTAGTTTTCGAGCGGGACGGAAGCATTGCCGGCCTGTACCGGAAGATGCATATTCCGGACGATCCCGGCTTTTACGAAAAATTCTACTTCACACCTGGCGACGCCTGCTTCAACGATGGCACCAGCGGCTTCACCCCGATCGACACCTCCGTGGGCCGCCTTGGCGTTCTGGTATGCTGGGATCAATGGTACCCGGAAGCTGCGCGCCTGATGGCCCTGGCCGGCGCTGAAGTACTGATCTACCCTACCGCGATCGGCTGGGACATCACCGACGACGCCGACGAGCAGGCTCGTCAGCTCGAAGCCTGGGTAACGGTTCAGCGGGGTCATGCCGTGGCCAACAACCTGCCCGTGATCGCCCCGAACCGGGTCGGTACAGAGCCGGATCCCGCCGGGCTTTCGGATGGTATCCGCTTCTGGGGTAACAGCTTTATCTGCGGCCCCCAGGGCGAGTTCCTGGCGCGAGCCGACGATCACTCCGAAACCATACTGTCCACGACGATTAACCGCTCACGCAGTGAATCGATTCGACGCATCTGGCCGTATTTCAGGGACCGACGCATTGACGCCTATGGCGACATTCTCAAGCGGGTTAGGGACTGATCAATACATGAAAAAACTGACGGATACCGTTATCCGCGAACTGAACAGCATACTGCTGGGCAAGGATCACCAGGTTCGCCTGGCACTCTGTGGTCTTCTGGCCCGGGGCCACCTGCTGATAGAAGACATACCGGGCATGGGTAAAACCACCCTGTCCCACGCCCTGGCCAAAGTCATGGGGCTCAGTTATCAACGTATCCAGTTCACCAATGACCTGTTGCCTGCCGACGTACTTGGCTTCTCCATGTACGACAAGGAAGCCGGCAGCCTGATTTTCCACCCGGGGCCCGTCTTCGCCCAGGTGGTACTGGCGGACGAAATTAACCGTGCCTCCCCCAGAACCCAGAGTGCGCTGCTGGAAGCGATGGAAGAGCGACAGGTGTCTATTGAGGGTGAGACCCGGCCACTGCCGCACCCGTTCTTTGTGATCGCAACCCAGAACCCCATTGAGCAGGGTGGCACCTACCCGTTGCCGGAGTCCCAGCTTGACCGCTTCCTGATGCGAATCCGGCTCGGCTATCCCGACCCCCGCGCCGAACGGGAATTGCTCGAGGGAGAGGACCGCCGGGTAATGACTGACCGCCTGCAGCCCATCCTCTCAGCAGAGAACCTGCAAACGCTACAGGACGCCGTCAACCGGGTTACCACCAGCCCGGCATTGCTGGATTACGTGCAGCGACTGCTGGAGCAAAGCCGCCGCATGCCAGGCCTACTCTACGGCCTTTCACCCCGCGCCGGCCTTGGGCTGGTGCGTGCTGCCAGAGCCTGGGCCCTTATGGACGGCCGCCATCATGTATTGCCCGATGACATCCAGGCCGTATTTCCCGCAGTTGCAGAACACCGCCTTGAACAGGGAGAATCCGGAAAGAGCGCTGAACGAATCAGGCAACTTCTGACCTCCGTATCTGTCATTGAATAAATTGTTAACGAGAGACCCCCAATGAGCGAAACCAAGCACTCCCGACTGATCATCCTCGGCTCCGGCCCGGCCGGCTACACCGCAGCAGTCTATGCGGCCCGCGCCAACCTGAAACCGACGTTGATCACTGGCATCGAGGTGGGTGGGCAACTTACCACCACCACAGACGTAGACAACTGGCCAGGTGATAACGACGGCGTGCAGGGCCCGGAACTGATGCAGCGCATGCTCAAGCACGCCGAGCGTTTCGAAACCAATGTGGTCTATGACACCATCAACGAAGCCGACCTGCGCAACCGCCCCTTCCGGCTCAAAGGTGACAGCGGTGAATACACCTGCGACGCCCTGATCATCGCCACCGGCGCCTCGGCCATGTACCTGGGCCTGGAATCGGAAGAGAAGTTCAAGGGCCAGGGCGTCTC
This sequence comes from Marinobacter denitrificans, assembly GCF_008795955.1. Classification (GTDB taxonomy): domain Bacteria; phylum Pseudomonadota; class Gammaproteobacteria; order Pseudomonadales; family Oleiphilaceae; genus Marinobacter; species Marinobacter denitrificans. The sequence goes on along the minus strand of NZ_VMHN01000002.1, from coordinate 305,219 downwards.
AGCCTGCGCCACTTGCGACGGGTTCTTCTACAAGAAACAGAAAGTCGCCGTCATCGGCGGCGGCAATACTGCCGTTGAAGAAGCACTGTACCTCTCCAACATCGCCGACGAAGTCACCCTGGTACACCGCCGCGACAGCCTGCGCGCCGAAAAGATCCTGCAGGACAAACTGTTCGAAAAAGCCGAAAACGGCAACGTCAACATCGTCTGGGACCACACCCTCGACGAAGTCCTAGGCGACGGCACCGGCGTTACCGGCATGCGCATCAAAAGCATGAAAGACGGCTCCACCCAGGAACGGGACCTGGCCGGCGTATTCATCGCTATCGGCCACAAACCCAACACCGACCTGTTCCAGGGCCAACTGGATATGGAAAACGGCTACATCAGAATCCGTTCCGGGCTGGAAGGGATGGCTACCCAGAGCAGCATCCCCGGAGTCTTCGCCGCCGGCGACGTAGCCGACCACGTCTACCGTCAGGCTGTCACTTCCGCAGGTTTCGGTTGCATGGCAGCCCTGGACGCAGAAAAGTTCCTGGATCAGGACTAAGCTTAATCGAAAAACCAATTCGGGAATGGTCCCGGGCAGGCAACTCCCAGGCCCGAAAAGGCGGGTGGGCGCGGATGTCTGAAACTGTGCGGAGCCATGGATGGCGAAGCCCAAGCGCCACATGGATGTGCTTGAGCGTGTTTCAGACCTCCGTGCCCACCCGCCGACACCACCAACACGCAAACCCGAACTCTGGACCCAGATGACCTCACTACCCTGGCTAGAACAAGACCACCTCTGGTTCCCCCCCGCCGAACAGGCCCTCGACGACCCCGACGGATTGCTGGCCATCGGCGGTGACTTGTCCACCGAGCGCCTCAAACTGGCATACCGCAGCGGCATCTTCCCCTGGTTCAGCGACGACCAACCCATACTCTGGTGGTCCCCTGACCCCCGCTGCGTTCTGTTCCCGGACGAAATACACATCGCCAAAAGCCTGAGGCGCACACTTAACAGCGGCCACTTCACAATCACCGCCGACCAGGCGTTTGCCCGGGTTATCCGACTGTGCGCCAACACCCGCGCCGAAGGCACGTGGATTACCAAGGATATGATCGACAGCTACGGCCAACTGCACAAACAGGGCGTTGCGCACTCCATTGAAGCCTGGAACCCGAAAGGCGAACTCGTAGGCGGAATGTACGGGCTGGCGATTGGGCGCTGTTTTTTTGGCGAGTCCATGTTTTCCCTGGAAACCAACGCCTCTAAAGTCCTGATGGTCCACCTGGCCAATCAGCTCAGGGTGTGGGGATACCGCATCATGGACTGTCAGGTGGAAAGCGGCCACCTGCTCAGAATGGGCGCCCGCTGTATTCCCCGCAGTGAATTTTTATCTATACTCAGAACATGCGTCGATACGAGTCCGGACCACGACCACTGGGACTTTCAATGGCAGTGGGCCGGAGACCGGAGGTGTGAATGAGTAATCTCAGAACCCTGGTATTTTTTGCCACGCCGGCCCACGATTGCAGCTACCTGCCCGATCGCGAAGCAACCACCATGTTCGTCGACCCACGGGCCCATATTGATAAGCGGTTATACAGCCAGCTGACCGCACTGGGGTTCCGCCGCAGCGGCTCCCACTATTACCGCCCACATTGTGAGCACTGTAACGCCTGCGTTCCGGTCAGGCTGAAGGTGGATCAGTTCAAGCCTGACCGCAGCCAGCGCCGGGTGGTGAAGAAAAATTCCGACCTTTCCTGCAGAATGGTCCGGGCCACGTTTTCCGAGCGGTACTACAGCCTTTACGCCCACTACATCGAACAAAGGCACGCCGATGGCGACATGTACCCGCCCTCCCGCGAGCAGTTCATGTCCTTCCTCGTTGAAGGGGCGACCGACTCCTGGTTCGTTGAAATCATGGATGGCGATAAGCTGGCGGGGCTGGCCGCCGTGGATATGCTCGACGAAGGGCTCTCAGCCATCTATACCGTGTTTGATCCTGCATATGAAAACCGGAGCCTGGGGACCTTTGCTGTACTCTGGCAGATAGAAGAGGCCAAGCGACTGGGGCTTCCCCACCTGTATCTGGGGTACTGGATTGAAGAGTGCCGGAAGATGAACTACAAAACCCGTTTTCGTCCCATTGAGGCTCTCCGGGACGGTCAGTGGCGGAAGATGGACGTTAACTGATTTTGCCAAATGGCGGCAAATCAGGCAGAATTGCGCAATTTAAAATCACAGCAAGCCAATTTACGAGGTTTTTACTGAATGGCAAAGTCCGATGCTATTGAAATGGAAGGCGTTATTGTCGACACGCTTCCAAACACTATGTTCCGCGTTGAACTTGAAAACGGCCATATTGTTACCGCTCACATCTCTGGCAAGATGCGCAAGAACTATATCCGTATCCTGACAGGAGACAAGGTCAAGGTTGAGCTGACCCCCTATGACCTGAGCAAGGGGCGCATCGTTTACCGCGCCCGCTAATAGCTATGTGATATCTGATAGCCCCGGCTCCGGGGCTTTCTCCTCCGCTGCCAGACCTGGCGCCCCCTACTCCCGGTTTTCCGCCGTACACTCCGCTGCCCCCGGGTTGGTATAACACCGCACCTTACGCAGTATGGTCATCATTTCATCGTGGTAGACTCCGGCGGCCAGCATGCCGGACTCCTCCGTGGATTCCTGCATATCAATTCGCACGCTGCGCAGCATCTCCTGATATCCCCGTACCGCCTCTGGTGATATTTCGACCCAGCGCTCTTCGGGTATCGCCCGCTCATACTGCCTTACAATACGCATGGCTTCCGGATAAAGCCTCGACATGATTCGCCGTGACTGACGCACGAAGGCGTCATCAAATTCACCTTGCCGGGCAATCAGCTGAACCGTGACCTGTCCAACCGGGTATTTCACAATACCGCCCGTCTCCCCCATGCCACGGAACATCTCCAGCACCTCATAGGCGGCTGCAGGCGCGTAGCTGATATCCGCCTCTCCGGAATTGAACAGGCGGGCAAAGTTGGAGATCTTTGCGGTCACTGGCACCGCCCCCACGTATTCCACCATGTGGCGGGCATCGTGATGCCCCTCAAACACGGTGATGCGCTTGTTCTTCAGCGCATCCACATGGTCAATGGCGCGATCATTCACAAACAGATAGGCAGCACCCATCGGCGTCACGCCAAGCACTTCGTACCCGTCCTGCTCCAGGTGGTGGCCTACCCTTGGACTGGACAGTATATGGAGCAGTACCTGCAAGTCTTCATAGTAAGGAACGGCCCCGATAGCACTGATCGACCCCGAAAAATCATTGAACTTCCGGGCTCCCATATCAGTTACCGCAACGATATCGCATTGACCGGAGCGGAAGTCAGCAATCGCCTGGTTTTCATTCGTATAGGGCCTCATCGAAAGCGGCACCCCGGCCATGGTGGCCTTGCGCTGGTAATCCTGCAGGGTGCGATAAACAAATCCCCCGGCGCCTGCTACGTCAAATACACAGAATTCCCGCCGCTCCCCGGCGCCGGCACTGTTCCAGGCCCAGAACGCGAGAGCCCCCAGCAAGAGCAGGTGTAATGCTTTCATTTCCCGATTCTCCTTATCATTGTTGTCGTGCGGAATTGCCGGCCGCGGCCCGTTCACGCCGGTTTACCCAGCCTGCAGACAACAATCTGACAGAGAACGAACAGGAATGGATTGACGGCAATGGCAGGGCGAGTGCCCCAAAAGGGCCAATCGGGAGAAAACCTTCATAAAAAAAGCCACGCTGTCTCCAGCGTGGCTTTTCGTTTTCCCGGCTAAAGTTCGGTGTCTACACCGCCTCGGCCGGTTCGTCCTCATACTCGAAATGCAGTTCATCGTCCTTGAGATGGATATGCACGTCACCCCCGCGTTCCGAGAGGCGACCAAACAGAATCTGCTCAGCCAGTGGCCGCTTGATCTTGTCCTGGATCAGCCGAGCCATCGGACGCGCGCCCATGGTGACATCGTAGCCCTTCTCTGCCAGCCACACCTTCGCAGCATCATCGACGTGAAGCACAACATGCTTCTCATCCAGCTGGGCCTGCAGTTCGGTAAGGAACTTGTCCACCACGTGGGTAATGGTGGCCGGTTGCAGGTCGCCGAACTGGATAATGCCATCCAGACGGTTGCGGAATTCCGGCGTGAAGGTCTTGGAAATAATTTCCATGCCGTCACTGCTGTGATCCTGCTCGCTGAACCCGATAGAACGGCGGGCCATACTCTCGGCGCCTGCGTTGGTGGTCATCACCAGGATCACGTGGCGGAAATCCGCCTTGCGTCCATTGTTGTCCGTCAGAGTGCCGTGGTCCATTACCTGCAGCAGCAGGTTAAAGACTTCCGGATGGGCCTTTTCAATCTCGTCCAACAGCAGTACACAGTGCGGATGCTTGCTCACTGACTCCGTCAGCAGACCACCCTGATCGTAGCCCACGTAGCCAGGAGGCGCACCGATCAGACGGGACACGGTATGCCGCTCCATGTACTCCGACATGTCGAAGCGAACCAGCTCGATCCCCAGTACTTTGGCAAGCTGCTTGGTGACTTCGGTCTTGCCCACCCCCGTGGGACCGGCAAACAGGAAGGCGCCTTCGGGCTTCTCCGGAGCCTTGAGGCCGGCGCGGGCAAGCTTGATGGCAGTGGAAAGTGACTCGATGGCCGGGTCCTGACCGAAGACCACCATCTTAAGGTCCCGCTCCAGGTTTCGGAGCAGGTCCTTGTCGCTGGTGGAGACGTTCTTCGGCGGGATACGGGCGATGTTGGCCACCACGTCCTCGATCTCTGATACATCGAGGGTTTTCTTGCGCTTGGCAATGGGCAGCAGGCGCTGATGTGCCCCGGCCTCATCGATAACATCAATGGCCTTGTCGGGCAGATGCCGGTCGGTGATGTAACGCTCCGACAGCTCCGCAGCCACCCGTAATGCCTGGTCGGTGTATTTCAGGTCGTGGTGCTTCTCGAAATGAGGTTTCAGGCCTTTGAGGATCTGGTAGGTATCCTCAACACTGGGCTCGTTCACATCGATTTTCTGGAAGCGACGGGCCAGCGCACTGTCTTTTTCGAAAATGCCTCGGAATTCCTGGAAGGTGGTGGAGCCGATGCAGCGGATTTCCCCCGAGCTCAGCATGGGCTTGAGCAGGTTGGAGGCGTCCATGACACCGCCGGAAGCGGACCCTGCACCGATAATGGTGTGAATCTCGTCAATAAACAGAATCGCGTGCTTTTCTTTCTTGAGCTCCGCAAGCAGGCCTTTCAGACGCTTCTCGAAATCGCCCCTGTACTTGGTGCCGGCCAGCAGCGCGCCCAGATCCAGGGAGTAGACCACCGCGTCCGAGATGATATCCGGTACCTGGCCATCCACAATGCGTTTGGCCAGGCCTTCGGCGATCGCGGTTTTGCCCACACCGGCTTCGCCCACCAGCAGCGGATTGTTCTTGCGACGGCGGACCAGGATCTGGACAACCCGTTCCACTTCGTGTTCCCGGCCGATCAGAGGGTCAATGCGGCCCTGACGTGCCTGTTCATTGAGATTGGTTGCGTAGCTTTCCAGAGGACGCGAAGCACCGCCCTCCTCGCCAGCTTCTTCGTGAGAAGCCTGGTCATGACCTCCCTGATCTTCGGCACCCTGAACGCGGGAGATGCCGTGGGAAACAAAATTCACCACGTCAATACGGGCAATGCTCTGCTTCTTGAGCACATAGACCGCCTGGCTTTCCTGTTCACTGAAGATGGCCACCAGTACGTTTGCACCGGTCACCTCTTTTTTGCCAGAGGATTGCACGTGAAAGACAGCACGTTGAAGCACGCGCTGGAATCCGAGCGTGGGTTGGGTTTCCCGCTCGCTATCGTTGCTGGGGATCAGTGGTGTGGTTGAATCCACGAACTCAACGAGTTCTTCCTGAAGCCTGGCCAGGTCTGCACCACATGCTTTCAGGACGCCCACTGCCGAATCGTTATCGAGCAAGGCCAGCAAAAGGTGCTCCACCGTCATGAATTCATGACGCTTGTCGCGGGCACTTTTGAAAGCCGTATTCAGTGTAATTTCTAGATCTTTGCTCAGCATGGGCCACCCCAAGGTCTATCAGTCCGCACGTTCAATCTCGCAAAGGAGCGGATGCTCGCATTCCGAAGAATACTGGTTCACCTGTGCTGCCTTTGTTTCCGCGATGTCTCGGGTATATACCCCACATACGGCCTTTCCCTGCGTATGGACGAGCAGCATCACCTGCGTCGCCTTTTCTTCGTTCATTCCGAAGAAGGTCATCAACACATCCACGACAAAATCCATGGGTGTGTAGTCATCGTTCAGAAGCAACACCCTGAAGCGTGCCGGACGCTTTAGAGCAGGCTTCTCGGGAGCAACACTGACATCATCCTGACGCCCGGGTTGTTCGTCCTCTCCCTGATTTAATACTAGTAGAGAATTCTGGATAGTCCGCATGATTCTTTACCGGAAATCGGTGCCTCTTCCTAAAGATGGTTGTCTGCCGTCCGGTTTTCAAGGTGCGTGAAGGAACCCGGACGTGCGCTGGTTATCAATAACGCCATGATACAGGCTCAGACCCCGGTTCAACCATACATTCCAGCTATAACTGCTATTGACTCTGAACGAATATTGGTCAACAGTACGATAGCAATGTAAAATATTGTAAATTGGCGTAAGCGGCCCGTTACAGAACGCCTGTAACAACCCGGTATCCGTGCAAGGCAAAACGCCCGGAATATACCAATAACAAAGACACTGACAGTGAAAGAACAGGGGAGTTCATCATGCCAAGAGGCAAAGTAAAGTGGTTCAACAATGCCAAGGGTTATGGCTTCATAATTGAAGAAGGCTGCAGTGACGATCTGTTTGCTCACTTCTCTTCAGTGCAAATGGAAGGTTACAAAACTTTAAAGGCCGGCCAGCCCGTCACCTTTGAGAAGAAACCAAGCGACAAGGGGATCCACGCGGTCAACATTGTCCCTGAAGAGCAGCCGCAAAAGCAGGGTTCGTCGGAAGCCAGTTCCGAAAAAAAGCCTGGCAGCGACAGTAGCGGTGCCGAAGAGGATCATAGCAGCGACTATCAGGATCATCCTCGCGCCGCCAACGCCTGACCCGGAACAGCTTCGCCCTCGGCGGTTATCGGAATACCCTGCCCGACCGCCGCATGGCACCGCAACTGTGCAAGCAGTTTGCGGTCTGATACCCCCGTACCCCCTGAAATAGTGGGCGGACTTGTAGTTCCGTGCGCGCTGATTTCCGGCTGTTTCTGGCATACTACCCTCTCCCAGTTCCGACCCGAAGGTAATGAGCCGCAATGGCAATGCTGATCCTGTTTAACAAGCCCTACCGCGTAATGTGCCAGTTTACCGACGGCAAAGACGGTACGGACGGCAACCGCCGTGCCACCCTTGCAGACTGGATCACCACCCCTGATGTATACCCTGCCGGCCGGCTCGATTTCGAATCCGAAGGCCTTTTACTGCTGACTGACAACGGCCAGTTGCAGCACCACATCGCCTCTCCTCGAAAGAAGATGCCGAAAACCTACTGGGTTCAGGTTGAGGGCGAAATCTCCGACAAAGCACTCCAGCAACTGCGGGAAGGGGTTGAACTCAAGGACGGTAGAACCCGCCCGGCAGAAGTGGCATCCATGGAGCCGCCCGATCTCTGGCCGCGTAACCCGCCGGTCCGTTACCGGGAAGCAATCCCCACCAGTTGGATACAACTGAGAATCACCGAAGGCAAGAACCGCCAGGTTCGACGCATGACCGCCGCCGTGGGCTTCCCTACCCTACGACTGGTTCGCTATGGTATCGGGAACTGGACCCTTGATGGGCTTGCACCCGGGGAGTTCAGAGCAATCACGGCCCACCCGCCGGCAGCCCGATCACAGACAGCCGGACGCAGACCGATAAAATCCCGTAAACCCTCCGCACGGAGAAGCCCACGCCCATGACCTGGACACCCCACGCCACCGTTGCTGTTATTGTCGAAGATGATGAGGGCCGGTTTCTGCTGGTCGAAGAGGTCAGTCATGGCCAGGTGGTGTTCAACCAACCGGCAGGCCACGTCGAGGAAGATGAACGGATCATTGATGCTGCGCTGCGGGAAACGCTCGAAGAAACCGGCTGGACGGTGGAGCCTGAGTATTTCCTCGGAGTCTACACTTACAAGGCCCCTGCGAACGGCGTGACCTACTACCGTTTCTGTTTCTCGGCCAAAGCAGTGTCCCGGGTTACCCGGGAACTGGATAATGGCATCATTGCCGCCCACTGGCTGACACCGGAGGAAATCAGCCAGCAGGCCGATAAACTCCGAAGCCCGCTGGTGATGCAATGCATAGACGATTACCGAAACGGGCGCCACTTTCCCCTGGACGTCATTGTCGAACCGCAGACGTAACCGGGCTTAAATGCTAGAATCCGCCCCTTTGAACCCGACAGACCCAGACATGACTAAACCACCAGAAAATACCCGAGTAATTGTCGGCATGTCCGGCGGCGTGGACTCTTCCGTGGCAGCCTGGCTCCTTAAAGACCAGGGCTACCAGGTAGAAGGCCTGTTCATGAAAAACTGGGATGAGGACGACGGTACCGAATACTGCACCGCCATGACCGACCTGGCAGACGCCCAGGCGGTGGCGGATGCCATCGGTATAACCCTGCACACCGCCAGTTTTGCAGCGGAATACTGGGACCGGGTATTCGAGCACTTCCTGTCGGAATACAAGGCCGGCCGGACGCCAAATCCTGATATCCTGTGTAACAAGGAAGTGAAGTTCCGCGCCTTTCTGGACTACGCCATCACCCTGGGTGCTGATTACATTGCCACGGGCCATTACACCCGCCAGCGGCCGCTGAATGATGGCAGCGGCAGAGCCGAACTGCTCAAGGGGCTTGATCCTAACAAGGACCAGAGCTACTTCCTGCATGCGGTTTCCGGCGACCGTATCGCCCGCACACTGTTTCCCGTGGGTGAACTGGAGAAACCAGAAGTAAGACGCATTGCTGCCGAGCAGGGCTTCATTACCCATGACAAGAAGGATTCCACCGGTATCTGCTTTATCGGCGAGCGCAAGTTCCGCGATTTCCTGAAGCAGTATATTCCTGCCCAGCCCGGGAATATCGAGACGCCTGACGGCCAGGTAATTGGCCGCCACCAGGGGCTGATGTACCACACCATCGGCCAGCGCCAGGGCCTGGGTATCGGTGGTCTGAGCGAATTCGGTGACGACCCATGGTACGTGGCGGATAAAGATCTTTCCCGCAATGTGTTGATTGCCGTTCAGGGCAAGCACCACCCTCTGCTTTTCTCCCGTGGCCTGCTCAGTGGGCCGGTAGACTGGATTGCTGGGGAACCGCCGGCTGCGGAGTTCCGCTGCAAGGCCAAAACCCGTTACCGTCAGCCGGATCAGGACTGCGTTGTCACCGTCCGAGGCGGTGGGTTCAGAGTAGTGTTTGACGAGGCCCAGCGAGCCGTCACACCCGGGCAATCCGTGGTCTTCTACAACGGCGAAGTCTGCCTTGGCGGTGGTGTGATCGAGCAAACCTGGCGGGACGATGAGCAGGAACCGGCACCGTCCATCCACACGTCAGAGGGAGCCGGCGCATGAGCCGTTCCATACATGACCAGACCCTTGCCCTGGCAGGGGTTTTCCAGGCCTCGGCCCTGGTTCAGCAAATAGCCCATTCGGGGCAGTGCGCAGAATCCAGCTTTGAAACCTGCATGCGCTCCCTGTTTGCGACGCAACCCGAAACCACTCTGGACGTCTATGGCGGCGAACTGAAAGACCTGCGGGAAGGCCTGTCCACGCTGGCCGGCGTGCTCAGCCAGCAAAGCAAGCAGCAGGACATCGAAGTACTGCGTTATGCCCTCAACCTGATCAACCTGGCATCCAAGCTGCGGCGCAACAGTGACATGCTGGATGTCATTGGCAGCCGCATTGACCAGGCCCGTCACACGGCCAGCCACTTCGGCTACAACCATGGCAACCTGGTTGCCAATCTGGCCTCGATCTACGCGGATACCATCAGCACCTTCCGCCAGCGCATCCAGGTCACTGGCGAGCCCACTATTCTGCAGCGCGAGGAAAATGCCGCGAAGGTTCGGGCCCTGTTGCTGGCCGGCATCCGGTCTTCAATACTCTGGCACCAGACCGGTGGGCGCCGCTGGCAGCTGATTTTCAACCGCCGCAAAGTCATCATGACTGCCCGGGAACTGGCCGAGAAGGCAAACCGCTCGGTTTACGACTGAATCCCGGCCGCTGCTGGTGTATCATATGCGCCCCCAGTTTTTCTTTTGACCGATTCTTTGATGACTTGAGAGGTTTTCGATGGAACTCAACGCCCTGACCGCCATTTCCCCGGTGGATGGACGCTATGGCAGCAAAGTCAGCGTTTTCCGTGACATTTTCAGTGAATATGGCCTGATCAGGAACCGCGTGACCGTCGAACTCCGCTGGCTACAAAAGCTGGCTGCCCACCCCGAAATCACCGAGGTGCCTGCCTTTTCTGCCGAAGCCAACCAGTTCCTGGACAACATGGTCTCCGGCTTCAGCCTGGCAGACGCGGAACAGATCAAGGGTATCGAGCGCACCACCAATCACGACGTCAAGGCGGTTGAGTACTTTATCAAGGAAAAGATCGCCGGTGTTCCGGAACTGCACGCCGTTACCGAGTTCGTCCACTTCGCCTGCACCTCCGAGGACATTAACAACCTGTCCCATGCTCTGATGCTGCGTGAAGGCCTCGACCACGGCCTGTTGCCAGCCATGGACCGGGTAGTGGACCGGTTGGCCGAACTCGCCCACGATCATGCGGAACAGCCGATGTTGTCCCGCACCCACGGCCAGACCGCATCGCCATCGACGGTGGGCAAGGAACTGGCCAATGTGGTTTACCGCCTGCGCCGCCAGATGAAGCAGATTCGAGCGGTTGAGCTGATGGGCAAGATCAACGGCGCCGTAGGCAACTACAACGCCCACCTGTCTGCTTACCCCGCCATCGACTGGGCGCAGAATGCGAAAGACTTCATTGAGAGCCTGGGGCTGGACTGGAACCCCTACACCACCCAGATCGAACCCCACGATTACATTGCCGAGCTGTATGACGCCATTGCCCGTTTCAACACCGTCCTGATTGATCTGGACCGGGATATCTGGGGCTATATTTCCCTGGGGTATTTCAAGCAGAAAACCGTGGAAGGCGAAGTGGGTTCGTCCACCATGCCCCACAAGGTCAACCCCATCGATTTCGAGAACTCCGAAGGCAACCTGGGCATCGCCAACGCCCTGTTCAGCCATCTGTCTGCCAAGCTGCCGATTTCACGCTGGCAGCGGGACCTGACCGACTCCACGGTGCTGCGTAATCTGGGCGTCGGTTTCGCTCACAGTCTGATTGCCTACGAGGCGACACTGAAGGGCCTGAGCAAACTGGAAATCAACCCGGCACGACTGGACGAAGACCTGAACCACGCCTGGGAAGTGCTGGCGGAACCCATCCAGACCGTCATGCGCCGCTATAACATCGAGAAGCCTTACGAAAAACTCAAGGCCCTGACCCGTGGGAAGGCCATGACCCCGGATGTGATCAAGGCCTTTGTGGACTCCCTGGACATTCCCGACGCCGCCAAGGCGGAACTGATGGAACTGACCCCGGGCACCTACATTGGCAACGCCACCCAACAGGCACGGGATATCTGAACCATGAAACTGCCCGGCGGAATGCCCGCACAGGAATTCCTGCGGGATTACTGGCAGAAAAAGCCGCTCGTCATCCGCCAGGCGTTCCCCGGCTTCGAGTGCCCGGTGTCGGCGGATGAGCTGGCGGGGCTGGCCTGCGAGGAGGCCGTCGAATCCCGTATTGTGATCGAGAACGACAACGGCAAACCCTGGCAACTGCACAACGGCCCCTTTGCGCCCGAGCGCTTCGGCAAACTGCCGGATAGCGACTGGACACTGCTGGTACAGGGCCTTGACCATTGGGTACCGGACATTGCCGATCTGCTGGACGAATTCCGGTTTGTGCCCAACTGGCGGCTGGACGACATCATGGCCAGCTACGCACCCAAAGGCGGGAGCGTTGGCCCCCATTATGATCAGTACGACGTGTTCCTCCTGCAGGCGCAGGGACACCGACGCTGGACCTTTGGCGGCCACTGTGACCATACATCCCCCAGGGTGGACGGCACTCCGCTGCGGATACTGAGCAGCTGGGATGGTGAAGAAACCGTGACCCTGGCGCCGGGCGACATGCTGTACCTGCCACCGGGCATTGGTCACCACGGCGTGGCCGAGGATGACTGTATTACCCTGTCCGTGGGTTTCCGTGCACCCACCATTGACGATGTACTGACCGGCTTCACGGATTTCCTCTGTAGTCAGTCCGATGCCTCCGAGCACCTCAATGATCCAGGCCTTCAGGTGCAGGATAATCCAGGAACCATTACTTCGGACGTGATAGACCGCCTTGACGGTGTAATTCGTGAAAAGCTCACCGACAAACGCCAACTGGCGCTCTGGTTTGGCCAATACGCCACGGCGCCGAAGAGTCTCGACATTGTCGTACCGGCAGAGGAACCGGTAACCCCGGAAGCCGTCAGTGGGTGGATTGCAGCAGGCACCCCAATGCGGTGGAATGAGGGCTCCCGTTTCGCCTACTATGACTTTGAGGGCGAAACGGCTCTGTTTGTGGATGGCGAGCAATTTCTGCTTCGGGGCGATGCGCGGCCTCTGGCGCCATTACTCTGTGCCCGCGCCACCCCGGATATGGCAGCGCTGGCAGGGTTTGTGGGCGACGACGCTATCTGCGGGCTATTGAGCAACCTCGTCAACCAGGGTTCACTGTATTTCGAATAACAAGCGTGAGTGACAGCGGAATGAATGTGCGGATTCGCAAATACAGCTGGCAGCTGGCGCCGGCGGACGTCCGGAACATACGCCAGACCGTGTTTGTGGAAGAGCAACAGGTGCCACCAGAGCTGGAGTGGGACGACACCGACGAGATTGCCGATCATTATCTGGCCGTATTGGCCGACAATACTCCGGTGGGGGTTGGCAGGTTGTTCTCCACCCTGGAGGAAACCGCCCACATCGGGCGCATGGCCATTCTGCCAGCCCATCGTGGCAAGGGCATCGGAGAAGCCCTGCTGCGTCATATGATGGGCGAAGCGGCGGGCCAGTTCAGTGAGGTTCAGCTTTCCGCCCAGGAACACGCCATACCGTTCTACCAGCAGTCGGGTTTTCACGTCTGCTCGGATTTCTACGACGACGCCGGCATCCCCCACGTGGATATGCGTTGTCTGGCGCCAAAGCTGGTGAGTAGCGCTTTCGGTGCCCGCCAGAACCCCATGCTACTGGGGGAAGACCGGGACGCCTGGCTGTTTGCCAGTGAAAGAATCATGACAGACCTCATGGATTCGGTAGCCGGGCAGGCCCGCCAGCGGATCTGGCTGTATGATCGCCTGCTGGACCATGATCTTTATGACCGCCTGCGGTTCCGGGAGTTGATCTCCACCCTCGCCCGCCACCACCGGCTCAGCGAAGTGCGCCTGCTGATTCACGACGACAAGCCCCTGGTGAAACGCCGCCACCAGATTGTGGAGCTGATGCGCCGCATTCCCAGCCGTATTGAACTGAAGTTGATCAACGAGGACTACCCTGTTGAAGACCAGCCTTTTATGCTGGTCGACCGTGAGGGCGTGGTGTTTCGTCACGACTTCTACAAACCCGAAGGTTTCGCCAAATTTTCGGATAGTGGCCGGGTAAAGCTGCTGGCCGAATCCTTCCAGCGCATGTGGGATGCGGGAAAACGTTCACTGGAACTGCGGGAATTACCGCTCTGAGTGATGAAGACCGGGAACCTCCGCAGATTCGAACTGCGCCCCGAACGGTGCGAACTCAGCGTCCACTTCCTCCGCCACCTCGGCAATCAGCTTGCGCAACCACTGGTGATCCGTATTGTGCTGCAACAGGGGGCTCCAGGCCATTTTCAGCTCGAACGGCGGAATCTCGAACGGCGGCACCTTGACCACCAAATTGGGATTGTCTTTCTGCAGCCAGGCCGCCCGGGAGGGTAAGGTTGCAATCAGATCATGCTGCTCCGCCAGCAACATCGCGACCTGGTAATGCCTTGTGAATACAGAGATCTGGCGCTTTCTTCCCATCAACGACAGCGCCTCATCCACCCAGCCCAGACGCTGGACATCCTTCGGATTCACCCCTACCCCGACACCAAAACCGGTCTTGCTGACCCATATGTGGCTGGCATCCAGGTAGGTATCGAGAGTAAACGGCTCCTTCAGAATGGGGTTGCGTGCATTCATCAGGCAGGCGAAGTACTCCGTCCACAGAGTTTTCTGGTGAAACGACTGGGGGATTTTATCGAAGCGGTTGATGGCCATGTCCAGCCTACCCTGCTCCACATCCAGGAAGCTGACGTCACTGGGAGTCAGCACGTCCAGGGTAACGTGGGGGGCTTCCTGGCGAATCCGCCGGAGCACCCGCGGCATCAGACATGACTCTGCGTAGTCACTGGCCATGATGCGGAAGACCCGCTGGCTTTCCATGGCGGCGAAGGCAGTTTTCTCGTGCACCGCCTGCTCGATATCCGACAGGATGCCACGCACCAATGGCTGGAGTTCTGTTGCGCGCTCGGTGGCGGTCATACCCTCACTGGTTCTGACCAGCAAAGGATCTCCAAACAAATCCCTCAACCGACGCAGGCCGTTACTCATGGCCGGCTGTGTGATGCCCAGATGATTGGCCGCCTTGGTTACATTGCGCTCTCTGAGAAGCACATCGAGATAGACCAGCAAGTTCAGATCAACCCGGGAAATATCCATACGTTGGCACCTGTGTAATGGCCAGAACCGCCTGTCGCGGGACGGTCACCCGGTACTACGGCGGCTTTATTCATAAAAATAATAGTCTCAAGCGTAGCAATTCATTGAAATGATATAAAGTCAAAATCTTTCACATTTCAAAACGGAATCGTTTCAGGTTTTCTGCTAGTCTTTCGGATACTTGCTGGATTTCTCCGGTTTATTTGCGTCACCGGAGCCCCCCAGTGGCCATCCATTAGCCGGAGCTGTAGCAATAGAATGGATACCACAATGATTGTGCTGCTACTGGCAGCTATCGTTATCGTTTCGATCGTTATTATTGTGGCCAGCCAGATGCGGGAACGGGCCCGTATTGAGCGCGCCCGCAAGATTACCGCTCTTGAAGACAGTTACAATCGCGCCAACCGCTTGCTAGCCGAGATTCCCGGCCAATACCTCACCACCGACCTCAAGCTCCTGCTGATCAGACGCATGGAAGAAACCTGCAAGGATCTCAGGGCGCTCAAGTCCGACCAGCCCGTCGATGAATGGCTCAGGGCTGCCCAACAGCTGAAAAAGAAGGTGATGGACAACGAAGACCGGCGTCCTCCCGTCAAGATTGATTCACCCGAAAAATCCGGCTATGTCAAAGAGCTGCTGCAGAATCTTTTCAAGATGATTGAAGGAATGCATAAAGCCGGCAAGATCGACAGCACCACTGCCAAGAGTAGCCTGAGGTTTGTGTTGTTCCTTGTGCACAAGACCCATGCCGACCTGCATGTCTTCCAGGCTAGGGATTATGTGAAGCAGAACCAGATACGTAAAGCGATTCACGCCTATCATCTGGCCAGTACCGAAATGGGTAAATCCAGGGATAACCCGATGGCGATGAAAGCGGTCAAGAGTTTCCGCACCCGCATCAAGGAACTGGAAGCCATGAAAGGGGACGAATCACCGGGCAGCACGGCCGAGGGGCAATCGCGTCTGGACCGCGAATGGGATACCTTCCTCCACGACGAAGAATGGCGCAAAAAGGCCGATTACGACGATTAGCCGCGGGGTAGTGGCACCTCCACACCATCCGAAACGCTGACAGACAGGGACTGTAGATACACTGTGACAACTCCATTCAAAAAACGGCTTTCCTATCGCCTGACCCGGGACACCGTTTTGATTGCAATGGTGCTGGGGCTGATACTCAATATTGTCCAGGTCACTCTCGATTATTTCAGTGCCCGGGATTCCATGGAACGGGAAATCCGGGCGCTGATCGAAATAAGCCACAGCCCCGCTTCCCAGATTGCCTATAACATCGACATCCGGCTGGCGGAGGAATTGCTGGACGGTCTGCTCCGCCACCCTGCCACCATTGACGCCCGCATTATCGACAGCAATGACCAGACCATGGCTGCAGCCAGCCAGAGCAGTCCGAATTCCCGCTACCGCTGGATCAGTGATCTGTTGTTCGGAGACAGTCGGGTTTTCAGCCAGGAACTGGTGGTGCCACAATTGAGTGACCTTTCCCTTGGCCACCTGACGGTTACTATCGATACCTACCATTACGGCCTGCAGTTCCTGCAAAGGGCTGCTTATACCCTGCTGATCGGGCTATTAAAGAGCCTCGTACTGACGGCGGCTCTGCTCGCCATTTTCTATTTCATCCTGACCCGTCCCATGCTCAATGTGATTGGCGCGCTGAGCCGGGTCCGTGCGGAGTCCCCGGAAAAAGTTCGGTTGCCGGTGCCCGCCAATCACCGCGAGGATGAAATCGGCCAGATGGTGGGCATCATTAACCTGCACCTGGAAACCATGGACGCCAGTCTTGAGCAGTTGCGAAATGCAGAAAGCGCGATAAAGAATTACTCCAACCAACTGGAACAGGAGGTGGACGACCGCACCCGGGAAATCTCCGAAAAGAACGAAGCCCTCCAGCGGGGCAACCGCGCCCTGGTCAGAGCGAAGGAAGACGCAGTCCGCCGGGCCCGTGGCCGGGCCAATTTCCTTGCCAGCATGAGCCACGAAATCCGGACGCCACTTAATGGGGTTCTGGGCATGCTGGGCCTGGCACTGGAAGGCGACCTGGAACCGGCTCAGCGTAACCGGCTGGAGATCGCACTCAACGCCGGGCAAAGCCTGCTCGGGCTGCTGAACGATATCCTCGACATTTCCAAGGTCGAAGCCGGCAAACTCAGCCTTGAGAACATCCCTTTCAGTGTCCGCAGCCTGATAGAGGAGTGCGCGACACTGCATTCCCAGCAGGCCCGACGAAAGAATATAGACGTGGTGACCGACATTGAATGCGATCTGCCTGAATCCTTCCTCGGAGACCCGACCCGCACCCGACAGGTTCTCAACAATCTGTTGAGTAATGCCATCAAATTTACCGATCAGGGCAGCGTCCGTATTCGCGCCACCCGTTTTAACGGTAATCTGCGCATTGATGTGATTGATACCGGTATTGGTATGTCCAAGGAAGGGCTGCACCGGATTTTTTCACCGTTTTCCCAGGCAGATGCCGACACTACCCGGCTGTACGGCGGAACCGGGCTCGGTCTGACGCTTTGTCGACAGTTGGTCGAACGCATGCATGGGCAGATCCTGGTGGACTCTGAAGAGCGTCGGGGAACGCAGTTTACCGTAAACCTGCCCCTGCCGGTCCACGACCAGGCAGCATCAGGAGTAACGCCCGCGGACATCCCTGCGATTGTCAGAACGTCTGGGGTGGATATGGCCATACCCGGTGACCACCCCCACCGCCTGCCTATCGAGAGCCAGCTCAGAGCCTGGAGTATTCCAGTCCGTGACGCGGCCCGCAATGGCGGTGGCATCCTCATGGTTGCGGCCGACAAAGACAAGGAAGCAGGCCAGCAACTGGCAGCACAATGGTCAGGGGCCGGGGTAATTCTGGTGGACAGGGACGGCTCAGCGGTGGCTTCCGGAAACCAGCAGATACTGACCATGCCCCTCAGGCGGGATCAGCTCTTCCGCACACTGTGCGCTGCGGCAGGGCTGAAGCCGGCAACGGCACACTCCGAAACAGGTATGGAGGAAGCCTCAGGCTCTGGAAGGTCCCTGAACCTGTTGCTGGTGGAAGATAACCAGGTCAATCAGGTGGTCGCCAGTAGCATGCTGCGGAAACTGGGCCACAGGGTCACCCTGGCGGAAAACGGCAAGCGAGCGCTGGAAGCACTGAAATCAGGAGGGTTCGATGTTGTGCTGATGGATTGCCAGATGCCGGTAATGGATGGCTACGAAGCCACCCGCAAGATTCGGGAGAACACGGAATGGCGCGATTTACCGGTTATTGCCGTCACTGCCAATGTCATGCAGGGGGACCGGGATGACTGCCTCGAATCCGGGATGAACGACTACATTACCAAGCCCTACAATCGCGCTGACCTGAAAGCGGTTATCGATCGCTGGACTCCTCCCGAGCCTCGAGAAGGCTGAGTACCGAACGCAGCTCCTCACGGAGTGCCAGGATGCGCTCCTCGTCGATCCCCGTGCCGCACAACAATCGCTCAGGAATAGCCCTTGCCTGCTGGCGCATGGCCATGCCCTTTTCCGTTGGAGCTACCGTAACCACCCGTTCGTCGGGCGTATTCCGCTGACGGGTTACCAGGTCTCGCTCAGCCAGCCGTTTCAGCAATGGTGTCAGGGTGCCGGAATCGAGACGCAACCGATTGCCCAGATCAGACACCCGCACCACTTTGCCATCCCCGGCGGCTTCCCAAAGCACTAGCATGACCAGATACTGGGGGTAGGTCAGATTCAGCTCTGCCAACAGCGGCCGGTAGCGGGCGGTGACCGCCCGGTTGGCCGCATAGAGTGCGAAACACAGCTGGTTATCGAGAGCCAGTACGTCGTCTTCCATACTCATGACTTACAGCAACTTCTGAATGTCTGCGCGAATGGCAGAAGGCCGGGTTGTTGGCGGGTAACGCCCTACAACCCTCCCCTCACGATTGACCAGAAACTTGGTAAAGTTCCATTTCACCGCCTCTGAGCCCAGCAGGCCCTTGGCATTATGCTTGAGATACTCGAACAGAGGGTGGGAGTTCGGACCGTTAACCTCAATCTTGGCAAACATGGGGAAATCCACGCCATAATTCAGAGAGCAGAATTCGCTGATGGCCTTGTCGTCTGCCGGGTCCTGGTTGCGAAACTGGTTGCAGGGAAAGCCCAGTACTTCAAGCCCTTTGCCCTTCAGGTCCGCATAAAGAGATTGCAGCCCTTCAAACTGTGGGGTAAAACCGCACTTGCTGGCCGTGTTGACAATCAGCAGTACCTTGCCGCGGAATTCGTCAAGGGAGTGTGCTTCTCCACGAATATCGGTGGCGGTAAAGTCATAGACGCTCTGGCTGCTCATGATTACTATGCTCCTTTGCATTTTCCTCCATTATATTGTGCACAACCCGTTTTACAACCAGCCACGGCCCGATATGCCAGCCAGTTCATGGGATTTATGAGCTTTGGGCGTTAAATCTCCGCTTCTGTGCCACAATTCATCATAATTGGCCTGTTGCCGCCGGCCGTTGCTCCGCTAGAATACAGGCTTATATCTTTTACTGAGGAATTACCGGGCTTATGCAGAACTATCTCAAATCCGCCAAGCTGGATAACGTGTGTTACGAGATACGTGGCGTGGTTCTGCGCGAGGCCCGTCGTCTTGAGGAAGAGGGTCACCGGGTTCTCAAACTGAACATCGGCAACCCTGCGGCTTTCGAACTGGACGTTCCGGAGGAGATCCAGCAAGACGTTATCTACAATATGCACCTGGCCCAGGGCTACGTGGAATCCAAGGGGTTGTTCTCCGCCCGCAAGGCAGTCATGCACTACTGCCAGCAGCGTGGCATCGACAAGGTGGATATCGACGATATTTTCCTCGGCAATGGCGTCAGCGAGATGATCGTGATGTCCATGCAGGCCCTGCTCAACACCGGCGACGAAGTACTGATCCCGGCACCGGATTACCCTTTGTGGACTGCCGCTGTAACCCTTTCCAGCGGCAAACCGGTGCACTACCGTTGTGATGAAGCGCAGGACTGGTTCCCTGACATTGATGATATCCGCAAGAAGATCACCCGGCGTACCCGCGCCATTGTCCTCATCAACCCTAACAACCCCACCGGGGCTGTCTATTCCCGCGAACTGCTGGAACAGGTCGTGGAACTGGCCCGACAGCACAACCTGATCGTGTTGTCGGATGAGATCTACGACAAGATCCTCTACGACGGTACCGAGCATATTCCTACCGCCTCACTGGCGGACGATGTGCTGTTTTTTACCTATAACGGGTTGTCCAAGAACTACCGCGCCGCCGGCTACCGGTCCGGCTGGATGATCATCAGTGGCGCCAAGCACCGGGCACGGGATCTGATCGAGGGTATCGAAATGCTCTCCAACATGCGCCTGTGTGCCAACGTACCCGCCCAGCTTGCCATCCAGACCGCGCTCGGCGGCTACCAATCGATTGACGACCTGGTAGCACCGGGGGGCCGCCTGTTCGAGCAAAGGGAAACCGCCTGGAACCTGCTCAATGATATCCCCGGAGTCAGTTGTGTGAAACCGAAGGGGGCGCTCTACCTGTTCCCCAAGCTGGATCCCAAACGTTTTCCCATCGTCAATGACGAAAAGCTGGTTCTGGATCTACTACTGCAGGAACGCATCCTGCTGGTTCAGGGCTCAGCCTTCAATATTGATGACAAACAACACCTGCGCGTGGTTTTCCTGCCCCGGGAAGACACCCTGGAAGACGCCATGAAGCGCCTGGCACACTTCCTGTCTTCGTATCAGCTGTAACAGAGGGTCTTATGGCGGATATTCATATTGAAGAGTTCTACAAGGACGCCGCAATCGCCCTGGTACAGCTCTACAATGCCTTCCCCCGCCGGGTAAACCTGTTCGTGGAAGACATCGCCGGCCCCGATGAGCCGGACGAATTCGGGCTGCACAGCAAACGGCACATGGCGTGTTTCGGCACCCTGCTCTGGCTGGAAGAGGAAGGCCTGCTGCGTTACGTGGACACCATCCGCCAGGAAGCGCTCGACCAGGCCGTGCTCACCCAACGGGCGTTTGTGCGCATGAGCTCACCCGCCAGCCAGGATCTGCAGGAACAGGAGACCGCCGACAGCGGCGCCGAGCTTCCACCCGCCATCCGTGAAGACTTCTCTACCCACATCCACATGCTCCGCACCGCGCTCCGCAGTGGCAGTTCCGCGAAGATCAGCCGGGTAATGCAGGCAACATTCTTCCGCGACAGCGCCGATCATTAAATTGGTGTAAGCCTGTTGAAGGCGGCAACACAGGCCACATATAGCTGTCAGATACAAACAGCCGCTTGTGGCTGATGATTCAACAAGGAAATCCGGATGCGTATTCTGCTGTTTCTTGCTACTAACCTGGCCGTCATTCTTGTTGCCAGCTTCACCCTGAAACTGCTGGGTGTCGACAGTTATCTGGCCCAGAATGGGATTCAATATGGCTCCCTGCTGGCTTTTGCCGCAGTTTTCGGTTTTGCCGGTGCGATCATATCGTTGCTGATTTCCAAGCCCGTGGCCAAATGGAGCACCAAGGCCAAGGTCATCGAATCACCCAGAACGCCGGCCGAGCGTTGGCTGGTGGATACAGTTCGGGTACTGGCCAAAAATGCCGGCATCGGTATGCCGGAAGTGGCGATCTTCCCCGCATCTCAGTCCAACGCCTTTGCCACGGGCTGGAACAAGAACAACTCTCTGGTTGCTGTCAGTGAGGGACTGCTTCACCGCTTCAACAAGGATGAGATCCGCGCGGTGCTGGGCCATGAGATCGGCCACGTAGCCAATGGCGACATGGTCACACTTGCCCTGATCCAGGGGGTGGTGAACACCTTCGTGATTTTCGCATCCCGGGTGATTGGCTCATTCGTGGACCGCGTCGTGTTCAAGAACGAGAGTGGCCACGGCATCGGCTTTTTCGTGGTGAGTATTGCTGCGGAGATCGTACTGGGTATCCTCGCCAGCACCATTGTGTTCTGGTTCTCCCGCCGCCGGGAATTTCGGGCCGATATTGCCGGCGCACAGCTGGCGGGCCGTGATGCGATGATCAGCGCCCTGGCCCGACTCAAGCAGGAAAGTGAGGTGCCAGACCAGATGCCGGACAGCCTGCAGGCATTCGGCATCAACCGCGGAGCAAGAGCGGGGCTCAGTGCCCTGTTCATGACGCATCCACCGCTGGAAAGCCGGATAGCGGCCCTGCAGACAGCACAGCTATAACCGAGCGAGTCGTTAGAGCTTCAGCTTGAAGCCCAGGGCACGAAACGTGTCCTGCATGGACTTGCTGGTGCCCTTGAGCTGAATCTTGACGCTCGAAAATTCCCGACGCACTGGATAATCCCGGCGCAGCCGGTCAAAGGCCGGCCCCCGCTCCTCGGCCGGAAGCGCCATTGCCAGGCGCATACGTGCATCGTCCCGACGGGGATCGTAACAGGCGCGTATGGCAATATTTGCCGAGTCCATTTCCTGCGCGGCGCTGGTAAAAGACAGCTTCGCCAGCGCAGGCTCCGGCAAAAACTGACCCGCCTTTTTGCGGGCAGGAAGCCCCATATAACGACTCAGCGCCAGGTACACCATTTCGCTACCCTGCACTTTACCTTCAAGGCTATAACCGGCGATATGTGGCGTTGCAAGCCAGACCTTTTCCAACAGTTCAGCGTGTATGCGGGGCTCCTGCTCCCAGACGTCGAGCACAACGGCAGGCGCATTGGGTGCGTCCAGGCGTGCCAGCAAGGCCGAGGTATCGATGACCTCACCACGGCTGGTATTAATCAGCAGTTGGTGCTCCTTCAGCGCGGCCAATCGTTCCTGTCCGAACAGATGCAAGGTGGCGTGGTTGCCTTCCCTGACAAGGGGGGTGTGCAGGGTAACCACGTCGCAGGCCATGGCCTCTTCAAGGCTGACAAAATCCGGACCCTCGTCACCTTCCCGTTCAGCACGTGGCGGGTCACAGCACAAGACATCAAAACTGAGACGCTCCAGCTTGTGAGCCAGCTCGCCACCCACATTGCCAGCACCCACAATGCCGACCCTGAGCTTTGACCAGTCAGCCACGCCCCGGCGCTCGGCATGCAAGGAGATCACCGACATCACATACTCAACCACACTGTTGGCGTTGCAACCTGGCGCAGCCGAGAAGGCGATACCGTTGGACGCCAGCCACTGCTGATCCACGTGGTCGGTACCAATGGTACAGGTGCCGACAAAGCGCACACGACTGCCTTCAAGTAATGACTGATTGACCCGGGTAACCGAACGGACCAGCAGGATATCCGCATTCTGCACGTCAGAAGCCGATAGTGTGCGGCCGGAGACGCGGTGTATCTCGCCGATGTCGCCGAAAAAAGAATCCAGTAAAGGTATGTTCTCGTCCGCTACTATCCGCATGATCCTGCTTCCCGACCCGTTAGTTCCTGCGTTGGCGCTGGTTGCCACTACGACCACCCTGGCTGCGGTTGCCCTGGGGACGCCGGCCACCGCGCTTGCGGGTGATCGGCGGCTTGGCGAGCGCGGTCATCAGCTCTTCGTCAGGAACGGCTGTGGTGAGCTTCTGGCTGATATAGGATTCGATAGCCGGCAATGAAAACGAGTCGTCCTCACTGGCGAAGCTGACGGAGACACCATGCTTGCCTGCACGGCCGGTACGCCCGATGCGGTGAACGTAGTCCTCGGCATTATCGGGCAGATTATAGTTGAAAACATGGGTCACGCCGTCAACGTGGATACCACGTCCGGCCACATCGGTGGCGACCAGTACCTGAATGCTGCCCTCCTTGAACTGTTCCAGCGTTTTGAGCCGCTTGTTCTGGGCGATTTCGCCAGACATCAGCGCCACTTTAACGCCCTGGTTCCGCAAGTCCTCATCAAGATCACGACACTGGTCTCGCCGGTTGGCAAACACGAGCGCTTTCTCAACTTCCGGGCGTCGGAGGTAATTCACCAGAACCGGCAATTTCTCGTCCTCGCCTACCAGATAAACCGTCTGCTTCACCCGCTCGGCGGTTTTCTGTTCCGGCTCGATTTCCACGAACTCAGCACTGCGGGTCCACATGGAGGCCAGGTTGAGAACGTCCTGGTTGAAGGTGGCGCTGAACAGCAGTGTCTGGCGCTCTTCTTTGGGGGTACATTTGCGGATGATGCGCTTAACATCCGGGATGAACCCCATATCCAGCATTCGGTCGGCTTCATCCAGGATCAGGATGTCCAACTGGTCAAGAAACACATCCTGGGACCCCAGGAAATCAATGAGGCGCCCCGGCGTCGCCACCAGGATATCAACAATTTCGTTCTGCAGCTGGTCACGCTGTTTGTCGTAGTTCATCCCACCCACGACGGTGACCACATTATGGCCGGTGTAGCCGCACAGCTGCTCCGCGTCCTTGGCAATCTGCATCGCCAGTTCCCGGGTAGGCGCCAGGGCAAGGACTCTGGGCTCCGAAGCAAATCGATCCTTTTCGGGAATAGGCGTTTCCAGCATGCTCTGAATGGCGGTGATCAGAAAAGCCGCGGTCTTCCCGGTCCCGGTCTGCGCCTGGCCGATCAGGTCCTGGCAGGCCAGTGTGAACGGTAGTGTTTCGGCCTGGATAGGCGTGCAATGCTCAAAACCGATATCGGTGATGGCGTCGAGTACTCGCTGGTCCAGGTTAAGATCCTTGAAACGTGTCTTGCCGGCTTCGGGTGCGTCAGATGTCATATTGCTTCAATTTACCTCGGTCTCTGTAGCGGAACACTCGGGCATCAGGCGCCTGGTCTCTTTCTTCCAGACTTCATTAAAATCAGCCTCGGTTCCATAAAATGTTCTGAGCGTCTGAAAGAACATGCCAGCACGGGCCGGCAAGCCATATTCCAGATAATCGTTGGCCTGGAACGTCACATTCCTGCGAAAGGCATCTTCGTCCCATGCGCCGTTGCCTGACAGGTTGTCGACGCTGATGTGAAATCGAGCGCCTGCGGCAACGGAAAACAGCCATTCCAGGGCCTGGGGTCTTATTTCCGCCTTTTCGAAGGCCTGCTGCTGCTCTACGCTGCGGCCGTCCGGGCAATACCAGTAACCGAAGTCCCGGAGCGTGCGCCGGTGTTCTCCGGCAATACACCAGTGACTGATTTCATGCAGTGCACTGGAAAAGTAGCCGTGCGCAAAAATAATCTGTGCGATGCTGTCAGGCCTCGCCGCCGGCAAATATTCAGGTTCATCGCCGCCCCTGACCAGCATAGTCCGGTATTTTTCCCGGAACAGGCCATTAAACAGCATGATAAGATCATCTGGATCATGTCTCATGGGACCGGTATTGTGCGACTTTAGACGATTCAATACCAGAGGGAACTTTTGCCTGGCAACTGTGTCCATTGCAACCTGTAGCGGCGCTGTCTCAACCTCGCAGGATTCAGCGCTGGTCAACACCTGAACCACCAATGGTACGTTATTGACTATGACCGGCAGCAGCACAACCTTATGCAGTAATACCCCTCCCCGGGTTTTAAGCCGTTTAATCCTGTTTCTGGCATTATCCTTTCTCTCAACGTTAACCGCTGGTGCCGGCAACTCACTGTTTGGCAATGGCAACGACTTTCTTCCGGTTGATGAGGCCCTGCCCTTCAGCTTTACCGCAGAGAATGGTGCTGTGTTGCTGTCATGGAACATTGCGCCGGATCACTACCTTTATGAGGGACGCATCAGTGTCAGCAGCAACACAGAGGGTGTTGAACTGGGTGAACCTGAGTTTTCCTATACCGGTACCGACACGGAGGATGAGTTCTTTGGCAACGTCACAGTATTCTATGAGCCGGTCGAAGCCCGGGTTCCGGTAAAGCTTCCCGAGGGCGTCCGCGAGGCTGAGCTGCAGGTAACCTACCAGGGCTGTGCCAGTGCGGGGCTCTGTTATCCACCACAGACGCGGGACGTGCTCTATTACGCCAGCGCTGGCGACGATTCGCCATCGACTACGGCCAGCAGCGCGGGAGGGGCGTCCCCTTCGGGTAACAGTCCAGCGACCCCCGCAGACACCTCCACGGCAACAGGCCTGGCTGGTTTCCTCGCAAACCAGTCCACGCTGGTCATTGCCGGCCTGTTTCTGCTGCTGGGCCTGGGGCTAACATTCACACCCTGTGTCCTGCCAATGGTACCGATCATCTCGTCCCTGGTGTCCTCCCGCAACACCAGCACAACAGCGCATGCCGTGCTACTTTCCACCAGTTACGTACTCGGCATGGCCCTCACCTATGCAGCGGCCGGGGTGATTACCGGCTTGCTCGGGGCAAGCTTCAATCTGCAGGCCCACCTGCAGTCTCCCTGGGTTCTCGGCGTTTTCGCAGCGCTGTTCGTGATATTTGCGCTGTCCATGTTCAACCTGTTCGAGATTCAGCTGCCACGGTTTATTCGCGAGCCTCTGGATAACGCCAGCCATCGCCTCACAGGGACCCGCGTAGCCAGCATTTTCGGTATTGGCGCCCTATCAGCCCTGGTTGTTTCCCCCTGCGTTTCCGCGCCACTGGCCGGAAGCCTGTTATACATCAGTACCACCCAGGATGCTGTGATAGGTGGTGTTGCCCTGTTTGCGCTCGGACTGGGCATGGGCCTTCCACTGATACTGGTAGCGGTCGGCGGGCGCAAACTGCTGCCCACAACCGGCCACTGGATGAACGTCGTCAAGGCCTTCTACGGTGTCATGCTGCTGGCTGTGGCGATCTGGCTGGTAGAACGGATGGTGCCAGGGTGGGTAGCCCTGACATTGTGGGGACTGCTTGTGGCCATTACTGGTGTTCAGCTGGGCGCCTTTGACGCTGCGAAGGCCGGCTGGGAACGCACTCGCAAGGGAATGGGGCTGGTCCTGTTTGCCTATGGCATAGCGCTACTTGCCGGCGCAGTCTCCGGCGCCAGTGATCCCCTCAGGCCACTCGCTGCGTTCACAGCCTCCAATCAGTCTTTGGCGGGGAGTTCCTCCTCAGTCGCGGCAGCGACTCATGCGGAGTTTCTCCGGCTCGACTCACCGGCTGAAATTCGTGACGAACTGAAACAGGCCAGCCAGGCAGGCACACCGGTGATGCTCGATTTTTACGCCGACTGGTGCATCTCCTGCAAAGTCATGGAACGCAACGTGTTCAGTGACGGAACCGTTATCCAAGCGCTGGCGCCCTACAAACTACTGCAACTGGACATGACGGATAACACTCCGGAACAACAGACCCTGCTGGACGAGCTCGGCCTGTTCGGCCCGCCGGCCATCCTGTTTTTCGATAACACTGGTGCAGAAATGGACACGGCCCGCGTGCTGGGAGAGATGGACCGTGACCAGTTCCTCGGTCACCTTGATTCACTGGGCGGAGGCGTACGGGGCTGATCACTCCCCGCGCCGGATAAAGAACACGAACTCTTTCTCATCGTCACTGCTATACACCAGTTCATGGTTGAGAAACTGACAAAAACGCGGAATATCCCGGGTTGTGGAAGGGTCTGTTGCTACCACTTTCAACACCGCTCCCGGGCTGATCTCCACAATCCGGTTGTGCAACATCATGACCGGCTCGGGACAAAACAGCCCCCGGGCATCCAGTTCTGCATCGTAGTCTGGCTGTCCCAATGTCTGTCCTCCTGCAATTCCACCTGAAATTTGAAAAATACGTGCTAAATTATTGTTTATAGCCGTCAAAATAATACGAGGTAAACAATGATCCGGGTGCTGATTGAACGCCATATTGCCGAATCACTAGAAACCGCTTATGAGGAGAGATCCCGCAAGGTTCTCCAGAACGCCGTAAGCGCGCCGGGCTTTGTGTCCGGCGAAACACTGGTTGATTCCCACGATGCCAATCATCGGTTTACTCTTGCCAACTGGCGCTCCGAAGCAGACTGGCAACGCTGGCATATGTCTGAGGAACGCCGGGAGCTGATGGCAGAACTGATCCCCATGATGGACCGGGAAGAAATCATCACTGTGCTTCACCACAGCGACTGACGACTGGCATCGGGAACCTGACAGTCAGTCCAGGCGCTCCACGAAGCAGGTAATCTCCTCACGGTCATGATAGAGGTGGCGGGCCCTGATGCGGAAATTCATTTCGGTCCGGCCCAGCCCCTGCTCCAGAATATCGCGGCAAATCAACCACTCGTCGTACCGTTTTTTCATCGGAAGCTTGAGGTTGAATACCGTGTAACGACAGAGCTTCTGATTCAGCCAGTCCACGGCCATTGCCGCGGTACGGCGCGGGTGATCCACAATATCGCAGACCATCCAGTCCACCCCTCGCCTGGGCCGCCACTGATAGCCATCGGCCTCAATATGCTCAACATGGCCTGACGCCATGAGTTCGCTGTTCATCGGCCCATTATCAACGGCGGTGACCATCATACCCTGCCTGACCAGTTGCCATGTCCATCCACCCGGAGCGGCCCCCAGATCGACCGCCTGCTTTCCGCCACCCAGGTAGTCCAGCTCTGCGTCCGGAAGCAAAAACACTTTCCAGGCTTCTTCCAGCTTGAGTGCCGAGCGACTGGGAGCGGCAGCCGGCAAGCGTAAGCGGGGAATCCCACTCACGAAACGGGCCCGGTTACTGGCTACACTGACACCAGCAATAACCCTGTCAAAGCCGAGCAACAGCAATTCCAGCCGAGCCGGCAATTCCGCCCGGGGGTCAGGCTGCAGTAACCCAGCGCCTCGCAGGCCTCGGGAGAGCGGCGATACCCATTTGCGGGCGAAATTACCAAGGTCCGGGTCAGTGTTGTTTTCAGGCAAACGGATTTCCACCCTGGCGCAGGCCGGAAAGTCTGCGTCCGCCTGTTTCAGAGCCTCGATAACAGCGCCCACGCGGTCTGCAGGCGGCAACGACACGTCTGCCAGAACCACGAACCAGTCCCTGACAAAGACCAACTCGTGGATAGAAATGCGGGCCAGCAGCGTGTCTGCAAGAGTCGGCCCCGGGAGATTGAAAATAATGAACCCCGGGGAAGTCCCGGGCTCAAAGTAGCCATAAACACCCTGGGTCGCTGCTGTGTCGGTAAGCTCCCGGCCGGCCTCGGTCTCGAAGCCCGGGCGGCAGAAGGCAATCAGTTGTTCCATCAGTCACCTGAAACGGGGCCGCGTAGGGGACCCTTAAATTTGAAACTGTTTAACATCCGCAAGGCTCGCAATTGGCTACACTGTTGAACTTCCCGCTGGCAGGAATACCTTTAATGCTGCTGTACCTGCGTTATTTCATCCCGTTTGTTGCATTGCTGCTTGGCGCAGGCGTGGCCATCGCAGCCCATCCGGCGCAAACGGAACACTGCCCGACCCTGGATGCCAACGTTCCGGAGCAGCGAGCCTCCCTCATGGACCATGTATGCTACCTAAGCGCAACTCCCGGGGAGCCTGCACACGCTGCCAGCACACCAGGAGAACTGGCCGTTGACGCAAACTGGAAAGCAGCCAATGGCCATGATCTGGTGTTCAGTCACACCAACGCTGTTTACTGGGTCCGCCTCAATGTGCGCAATTCTGGCGACACAAGGCAGCTCTGGTACCTCAAGCTTTACTATCCGTTGCTGGATGAAGTCACCTTCTGGCAGTCCGGCAGGGACGGAACAGAAACCATGGCCACCGGAGACCAGTATCCGTTTATGTCGCGGGGCATAGATTACCGGTATTTCCTGCTCCCCGTCACGCTCGGTAGCAACGAAAACAAGACCATCACCCTCCGCATCCACAGCAGTGGCGCCCTGAACGTTCCCCTGTCGCTGGAAACCCCAGAGGCCACCATTGCCCAAAGCAACCATCTGACTCTGATTCACGGCCTGTTCTACGGTGCGCTGCTGGTATTCTCGGCGTTCAACCTCTTGCTTTTTTTCAGCTCTGGCACTGCTTATTACTTTTACAACGCCTTCTATATGGCCTCACTTGGCCTTTTCCTCTTTGCCATGGGTGGATTTGCCAACCAGTATTTCTGGCCCGACAGCACGGGCTTTGCGAATACCTCAATACCCATGTTGATGTCGGTCAGCTCGCTGGCCATGACCCTGTTTGGCCGTTCGTTTCTGGAAGTCCAACCGGACTCCAGGGCAGACCGGGTACTTAAAGGTCTGGCACTGCTCAGCCTGGCCCTGATTGCCTTTGCCTTCATGCTGCCTTACAACAAATCCATCGTGCTGAGCACCACTGTTGCCCTGATCATTATTGGCACCCTGTTCGGGATCGGGCTTGTCCGCTGGCGTCAGGGGTATCTGCCCGCCAAGTGGTACGTCATGGCCTGGTCCGGAATGCTGGCAGGAGCTCTCACTTACTCGCTCGCGGCGTTCGGGTACCTCGCTGACTTTCTGGCGCGGGAGATTTTCATGCAGGTGGCGGTGGGAGCCCAGGTGATACTTCTCAACTACGCCATGGTTCAGCGTTGGCGGCTGCTGAACCAGAAATTGCTGGACGTGGAGCACAATGCCCGCACCAACCTGGAGCTCAAGGTTCACGAACGTACCGCCCAGCTGCGCAACACCATGAGAGAACTCGAGAGAGCCAACCGACAGCTAGCCACACTCAGCCTGAATGATGCGCTGACCGGGCTGCACAACCGGCGCCATCTGGATAACCTGTTACCTGAACTGTGCGCTGAGTCCCGGCGCAGCGGCCAGCCGCTGACCATCGCGCTGCTTGACGCCGATCATTTCAAGGCAGTGAACGATGACTGGGGGCACGACTTCGGTGACCAGTGCCTGCAACATATGGCCGACATGCTCCGGCGCCACGTCAAGCGGCCAAGGGACGTGGCGATCCGTTTCGGAGGTGAGGAATTTGCCCTGCTCTTGCCCGGAACAGGGGCCGACGGGGCGCGCCAGCTCTGTGAACAGATTCTGGAAGACCTGGCCGGTACCCCAATCGCAACCAGCAATGGGGAGTCCGTCATCCTGACCATGAGCGCCGGTACCGCCACCCTCGTTGCAGGAGAGGACGAGAGAGAGCTTTTCCGACGGGCGGATGACGCTCTTTACAGGGCCAAAGCTGCGGGTAGAAACCGGGCGGAACAATCGGAACCGGAACCTTCCTGACCTACTTCCCCCTGCGCATGTAACCGGCAGCCACGCCGGCCGCCTGCCTGATCAACTCATCATGGGTCTCCGGTTGCCGGGCCAGCGGGCGATAATCATGATCCCCGCCCTCCAGCCATGAGAGGCGGACATTCGTCTCCGAGTCCACGCCCTGCGCCTCTACTTCAGGTTTTCGGCCAAACGGGTCACGGGTGCCCTGAATAATCTGAAGCGGACGCTGAAGATCCCGGAAATGCGAGGTCCGCCAGCGCTCCGGCCTGCCCGGAGGGTGAAACGGATACCCGAAACAGACCGCACCGCGAACGTCTGACGGCAGATCCGCTTCCGCAATAATATGACTGGCCATCCTCCCGCCCATGGATTTGCCCCCAATAAAGAGAGGGCTTCCATCACCGGGCTCCGCCAAAGCAGTGGCTATGGCCTCACGAAACCAGTTCAACAATACGGACTGCCGGTCAGGCGGCCTTTTCCGGCCATCCTGCCGGCGTTTTTCCATGTAAGGGAACTCGAACCGCAGCGTGGCCACTCCCTCTTCCGCAAGCCCTGAAACCAGCGTCTCCATAAAGACAGAGTCCGCTGGGGCTCCTGCCCCGTGTGCCAGCAATAGCCGGGCCGCGGGAGGCCCTCCTCGGGCCTCACACCTATAAAATGTTACTGAATTCACCGGACCTCCGGATATGGGCTCGTAACGGTCGCCAGAACGTGAGTGCACATGGCCGGTTACGCACCACTCATGTGCATTAACAAATACTCTAATATATTCGCCATGTTACTGATTTAGACGAATTTGACAGAGCTGGCGAGTTGATCTGAGTCATTGCAAACCGATAATGCTTTCTCCATACTTGCGCCCGCATCTTTCCCACTCTGAACCCATTGGTAAGGCTATGAGCACAGTAAATCCAAACCTGACATACAACTACAAGGTGGTAAGGCAGTTTGCCATCATGACAGTGGTATGGGGGATTGTAGGTATGGCCCTGGGCGTGCTGATTGCAGCACAACTGGTCTGGCCCGCCCTCAACCTCGACCTGCCCTGGACACATTTCGGCCGTTTGCGGCCGTTGCATACCAACGCCGTTATTTTCGGCTTTGGCGGAAGCGCACTGTTCGCTACAGCCTACTATGTGGTGCAGCGCACCTGCCAGGCCCGTCTGTTTTCAGGCCCGTTGGCTGCGTTTACCTTCTGGGGCTGGCAGGCCATTATCGTGGCAGCAGCCATTACCCTGCCAATGGGTTTGACCACCTCCAAGGAATATGCCGAGCTTGAATGGCCGATCGACATCGCAATCACTCTGGTATGGGTAGCATACGCGGTGGTGTTCTTCGGCACCGTCATGAAGCGCAGTACGCCGCACATCTATGTAGCGAACTGGTTCTACGGCGCATTCATTATTACCGTTGCCGTACTTCATATCGGTAACAGCATGGCGCTGCCGGCGACTGCCTTCAAGTCATACTCCGCCTATGCCGGTGTCACTGACGCGATGATGCAGTGGTGGTACGGCCACAATGCCGTTGGCTTCTTCCTGACTGCCGGCTTCCTCGGCATGATGTACTATTTTGTGCCCAAACAGGCCAACCGTCCGGTTTACTCCTATCGCCTGTCGATTGTCCACTTCTGGGCACTGATCGCCACCTACGTGTGGGCCGGCGGCCACCACCTGCACTACTCCGCGCTACCGGACTGGGCCCAGACCGCAGGCATGGTCATGTCCCTGATCCTGCTGGCGCCTTCCTGGGGTGGCATGATCAACGGCATGATGACCCTGTCAGGCGCCTGGCACAAACTGCGCACCGATCCGATCCTGCGATTCCTGGTGGTATCCCTGTCGTTCTACGGTATGTCCACGTTTGAAGGCCCGATGATGTCCATCAAGACCGTGAACGCGCTGTCACACAATACCGACTGGACCATCGGCCATGTTCACTCCGGCGCGCTGGGCTGGGTTGCCATGATCAGCATCGGTGCTGTTTATCACCTGATTCCCAAGCTGTGGGGCCTTCAGGCCATGTACAGCACAGCCATGATCAACGTGCACTTCTGGCTGGCAACGGTAGGTACCGTGCTCTATATCGTGGCTATGTGGGTGAACGGCATCATGCAGGGCCTGATGTGGAGAGCTGTCAACGAAGACGGCACACTGACCTACAGCTTTGTTGAGGCACTTGAAGCGTCTTATCCGGGCTACTTTGTGCGGTTCCTCGGCGGCGTGATTTTCCTGGCCGGTATGCTGGTAATGGCATACAACGTTTACATGACCGTGCGTCAGAAACAGGCCGTTGCTCAGGACAATACAGCAGCGCAAGCGGCGTAACGGGAGACATTACTGATGAAACACGAAATTGTTGAAAAGAACATCGGGATAATGATCGTACTGATCATTCTGACCATCAGTGGCGGCTTTCTTGCCGAGGTGGTTCCGCTGTTCTTTATCAAGGAAACCAACGAGCCGGTAGAAGGCCTGGAGCCGTTGTCGGCCCTGGAACTGGAAGGCAGGGATATTTATATCCGTGAAGGCTGCCATGTCTGCCATACTCAGCAGATCCGGCCCTTCCGCGCCGAAACCGAGCGCTACGGCCACTACTCCGTTGCGGGTGAGTTCGTTTATGACCGCCCGTTCCTGTGGGGCTCAAAACGCACCGGGCCTGACCTTGCCCGTGTTGGCGGCCGCTACTCAGACGCCTGGCAGCGCCAGCACCTGTACGACCCACGCAGCGTGGTACCGGAATCGAACATGCCGGCTTTCCCCTGGCTGTTTGAAGACCGCATCGACCATACCGACATCGCCGCCAAGCTGAGAACACTCCAGACTCTCGGTGTGCCATACACTGACGAGCAGATTGCAGGGGCCGCCGATGAAGTTAAGGGCAAATTCGAAATCGAAGCTCTGGTCGCGTACCTGCAACAGCTTGGTACGGTGATCTCAGAGAAACGGTGATTCCCATGGACGTAAACGACTTACGCGGTATTCACACACTGGTCTTGATGGCCATGTTCATCGGCATCATCTGGTGGGCTTTCAGCAAGCATCGCAAGAAGGCCAACGAAGAGGCAGCCAACCTGCCCTTTGAAGATGACGAAGTGGAAAAGCGTACTCTAGACGAACAGGACAAGACGGAGAAAAAGCAATGAGTACCTTCTGGAGCATCTGGATCAGCGTGATCGTGCTCGGTACTGTGTTTGGGTGCTGGTGGCTTCTCTATGCCACCCGCAAGGGCCAGACAACCGATACTGAAACCGATAGAACCGTGGGCCATTCCTTTGATGGCATTGAAGAGTATGACAACCCGCTGCCAAAGTGGTGGTTCTACCTGTTTCTGGCTACCTGTATTTTTGCACTTGGCTATCTGGCGCTCTATCCCGGGCTGGGTAACTTCAAGGGCCTGCTGGGGTGGACCTCCACCAATCAGTGGGAAGCGGAGGTCCAGGAGGCTGAAGCGACATACGGTGAACTCTACGCCAAGTTTGGTGATACACCGGTGGAACAGCTTGCAGAGAACGACGACGCCATGAAAATGGGCCAGCGATTGTTCGCCAACAACTGTTCTGTCTGCCATGGCTCTGCCGGTCGCGGTTCTCTCGGTTTTCCGAATCTGACCGACGACGACTGGCTGTACGGGGGCGACCCTGATTCAATCCTGACCACGCTGCACCAGGGTCGCAATGGCAATATGCCTGCCAAGGGCACCATGCCGAACATGACCAATGAACAGGTCGATCAGGTAGTCAACTTTGTCCTGAGTTACAGTGGCCGCGAAAAGAACGCCGAAGCAGCAGAAAAGGGTAAAGAAGTCTATGCCCAGGCGTGCGTGGCCTGTCATGGCCCCGAGGGCAAAGGCAACCAGGCTCTTGGTGCGCCAGACCTGACGGACAACACATGGCTCTACGGTTCCACCTATGACTGGATCAGGGAAACCGTTGTTAACGGCCGTCAGAACCAGATGCCCGCCCAGGGCGACCGGCTCTCTGATGATCAGATCCAGATTCTGGCTGCATACGTTTACAGCCTGTCCAACTGAGTGTCCGGCCGGGGCTTGCCCCGGCCCGGTCTGCTCAACCCTGTGTCTGCCCACCGCGGGCACAGGCTTGAGAAGATCCTCTGCCCCACAGCCCTCTGTGATACGGGCGCCACATCATCGGGAGGTTAACGATGAGCAGTGAGATTCCGGTCAAACAGGTTGACCCATCCTCTGACGCCTCCGATAACAAAAACAAAAACGCCGGAACTGTCGAGCTTTACGCCAGCCGCAAGAAGATCTATGTGAAAGAGGTCAAGGGCTTCTTTCAGCGTATCCGCAACGTTAGCCTGACGGCCCTGATGGGCATGTATTTTCTGTTTGTCTGGATCACAGTGGATGGCCAGCCGCTGATTCACTTTGACCTCCCGGCGCGGGAATTTCACCTCTACGGGGCCACTTTCTACCCACAGGATTTTATCCTGCTGTCCGGCATGCTGATCATCTGTGCCTTCGGCCTGTTCTTTATTACCACGCTCTTTGGCCGGGTCTGGTGTGGTTATACCTGCCCGCAAACAGTCTGGACCTTTATCTTTATGTGGGTGGAAGAACGCATTGAGGGCAGTCGCAACAAGCGAATGAAACTGGACAAGGCGCCCCGCTCGGCGGAGAAAATTGCCAAGAAATCCGCCAAGCATTCGGCCTGGCTGCTTATCGCGCTGGCCACGGGCATCACATTTGTAGGGTACTTCTACCCTGTCCGGGAACTGATCACCGACCTGTTTACTCTTCAGGCCAATGGCTGGGCCTACTTCTGGGTGGCCTTCTTTACCGTGGCCACCTACCTGAACGCCGGCTGGATGCGTGAGCAGGTGTGCCTGTACATGTGCCCATATGCCCGCTTCCAGTCCGTGATGTTCGACCCCAACACTCGCGTGGTGTCGTATGATCCTAACCGGGGAGAGCCGAGGGGGAGCCGCAAGAAGGGCATTGACCCAGCGGAACTGGGTTTGGGCGACTGTATCGACTGTGGCCAGTGCGTCCAGGTATGCCCGACCGGCATCGATATTCGCGACGGCCTGCAGTATGAATGTATTGGCTGTGCCCTATGCATTGATGCCTGTGACGAGGTCATGGACAAGATGAACTATCCACGGGGCCTTATTCGCTACACCACGGAAAACGAGCTGGAAGGCAAAACCTCCAAGCTCCTGCGGCCGCGAACCTTCGGTTACGGGCTTGTACTGCTGGCAATGATGGCCGCCATCACCGTCACGATCATGACACGGGTTCCGGCACAGCTCGACGTGCTTAAAGATCGGGGCGCGCCCTTTGGCTACAATGGGGAGGGCCGGATCGAGAACAGCTACACCCTGAAGATCGCCAACATGACCGAAGTACCCCAGGTCTTTACGATCTCGGCTTCGGGACTGGAAGGTATCAGAGTGCTGACTGCAACTACCGTGACCGTCGACAGCGGAGAAAACCGCTCTGTTCCGACCGTGGTGGATGTCGACCCCGAAATTATCTCGGAAAGCAACAATGCCATCGTGTTCAGGATTGAATCAGAATCTGATGATACGCTGGTGCTGGAAACCGAAAGCCGCTTTATTGCTCCTAATCGCTGATTTCCGCGCCCCGGAAATCAGCACTGAGAGATACAACTATGACTGAAAACACATCCACAGGTCCCTGGTACCGTCAGCCCTGGCTCCTGTTCCTGCTGATTTTCCCGGGAGCCGCTATTGTCTGGTGTACCATCGCGATCACGGTCGCACTCAACACTGACAACTCGATGGTAACGGACGATTATTCCAAGGAAGGGCGCGGCATCAATATGGAGATCGCCCGTGACCAGACCGCAAAAGAACTCGGGCTCAGCGCAGAAATCGCCTTCGAAGAACGGGAAATCAGCCTGTCCATGGACACAACTGAGGGCCGCGCAGACTTCCCCTACCTGATTCTTAACCTGTTCCACCCAACCATCGCCGACCGTGACCGTACTGTTCAGTTCCGCTCGATGGGCGACGGTCGTTACACAGCGAATCTGAACCAGTCTATAGAGGGCCGCTGGTACTTTGATTTGCGGGGCCCGGATAATGACTGGCGACTGAAAGGCGAGTCCAACCTGCCATCAGAACGTCCACTGACCCTCGGCGCGGGCGCTGAAGACCGCGGGTGAAACCCTTGAATTGCTATCATTGCGGGGAGCCGGCTCCCGGCAAACCCGCTATCACACTCGAGCTTGACGGAGAGCTACGTCACTTTTGCTGCCAGGGTTGCAAAGCCGTTTGCGAGACAATCCGGGCCGAGGGCCTCGACGGCTTTTATCAGTTCCGCACCGAACCTGCGGTTACCCCCAAAGAACTGACAGGCTCTGAGATCAACCGGCTACGGGAGCTGGACCATCCACTGGTGCAGAAATCCTTCGTTGCACCGGTCAGGTCCGGCCAGGAAGCGACACTGCTGATCAACGACATCACCTGCGCCGCCTGCATATGGTTACTGGAAAATCATATGGCAAAGCAGCCCGGGGTGACTTCCTTCTCCGTTAACCACAGCACCCAGCGGGCTCGCCTGGTCTGGAATCCGGAACAGTCGAGGCTCAGCGACTTGCTGATCGCCATCCACGAACTGGGTTATCGCGCCCGCCCCTATCAGGCCGATGAAGCCGAATCGGCACTGAAAGCAGAGCACCGGTCAGCGTTAATCCGCCTGGCCGTTGCCGGCATTGGCTCTTTCCAGACCATGATGCTGGCCTTTCCCCTGTATTTTGAACTGGTCAGTGAGCTGTCACCGGAGTTTGTCAGCTTTTTCCGCTGGTTCAGTCTTCTGGTGGCTACCCCTGTCGTCCTCTACAGTGCGCGTCCTTTCTTTACCAATGCATTGAGAGACCTTCGCAGCCGGCACCTGACCATGGATGTGCCAGTGGCCACGGCCATTGGGCTTGCCTATGTCGCCAGCGCCTGGGTGACGGTCTTCGGAGGCGAGGAAGTCTACTTTGAATCCGTGTGCATGTTTACGTTCTTCCTCCAGCTTGGCCGTTACATCGAAATGCAAGCGCGTTACCGGGCTGGGCTGACCGGCAATGCGTTAGCCGGTTTCCAGCCAATGGTGGCCAGCCGGATCCGTGGCGACGAAAGCGAAATAATCTCGACCCATGACCTGGCCGCAGGCGACGTGATCAGGGTCAGGCCGGGGGAAACCCTGCCGGCCGACGGCATTATCGTCAGCGGTAATTCGACCCTCAATGAGGCCGCCCTGACCGGGGAGTACCTGCCTGAAACCCGCAACCCCGGCGATGAGGTCCATGCAGGCAGCGTCAACGGCGAGAACCCACTGGAAGTTGAGGTCCGCCGTGCGGGGGCCCAGACGCGACTGTCGGGTATCCTTCGCATACTTGACCGGGTTCAGTCGGAAAAACCGCCAGTGGCGCTGATGGCTGACCGCATCGCCGGTGTTTTTGTCAGCCGCGTATTGATTCTCGCCCCGCTCATCTGGATCGGCTGGTGGCTGGCAGGCGCGGACAATGCCTTTGACATTACCCTGTCGGTACTGGTGGTAACCTGCCCCTGCGCCCTTTCCCTGGCCACACCCACAGCCATTACCTCGGCTACCATGCGGCTTCGAAAGCTTGGGCTGCTCCCCACCCGCGGGCATACGCTCGAATCTTTGAACACGATCGATACAGTCGTTTTCGACAAAACAGGCACTCTGACCCGGGGCGAGCTCAGCCTCGTAGACACCCGCGTGTTCGGCCCCTACAGCGGAGAGCAGTGCCTTGAAATGGCAGCAAGCCTGGAGAAACACTCGGAGCATCCTATTGCCAGGGTGTTTCACCATCTGCGCAGCCCATCCGCGCGGAACGTACAGAACCATCTCGGCGGAGGGCTGTCCGGTAAACTCGACGGACATCGCCTTTACATAGGCCACAGGGATTTTGTGCAGGCCAGCACCGGCCACGAGTCGCCTGCATGCGACGACCAGCGGGGCATGGAAATCTGGCTGGCGAATGACTCGCAATGGCTTGCCCGCTTCACACTGGACGACGAGCCTCGGCCCGACGCAAAAGCAGCGGTGCAGATGCTGCAACAGGCCGGCCTGCGAACCATTCTGCTCAGTGGCGACCGCTCTGGCCATGTTACGCAGATTGCACAAATGCTGGGTATCGATGAAGCCATCGGTCAGGCATCACCCGAAGACAAGCTTCAGGTTCTTGAAGAACTACGTGAACAGGGCCGCCACATCATGATGGTCGGGGATGGACTCAACGATCTGCCCTCAATGGCAGGCGCCGGCGTGTCGGTGGCTATGGGTAGCGCCGCTGACCTGACGCAGCTCAAGGCAGATGCCATACTGCTCAATGGGCAGCTGACCCAACTGGCCGAAGCGCTAAAAACCGCCCAACGCACCCGTCGCATCATTCGCCAGAATATGGCCTGGGCTCTGGGTTATAACCTGTGCGCCCTTCCCCTCGCAGCTGCCGGGCTGGTGCCGCCCTGGTTGGCTGCCATCGGAATGTCGATCAGTTCGCTGGTAGTGGTACTCAATGCCATGAGGCTGGGGCGAACACGGCAAAGGCCGGAAGCGTCAGCGCCGACGGTTGGCGCCGAGGCAACGTCCTGATACCGTGGAAGAGAAATCCCCCCGCAATGCTTGAGGTAGCGCCGTGAAAATCGTGATG
Organism: Marinobacter denitrificans; assembly: GCF_008795955.1. Lineage (GTDB taxonomy): Bacteria > Pseudomonadota > Gammaproteobacteria > Pseudomonadales > Oleiphilaceae > Marinobacter > Marinobacter denitrificans. The sequence continues at coordinate 265,718 of NZ_VMHN01000002.1, read as the reverse complement.
ATCCTTGTTCCGGTCATGCTGGTACTCGTAGCCTTGGGCATTGTCCTGTTCTCGTGGGCGGTGAAAAACGGCCAGTATGATGACCTGGATGGCCCAGCCCATCGCATTCTCTACGATGATGACAAGGACAAAATCCCGGACGACGCAAAGCAGCCACAACAGCAAACGGCCTCCCGCGATAAACGCTCCCCGGTGACCAAGGCCGAGGATGACAACCCCGGAGACGACCAGACCTCCTGATGGGCGACGAACTTTACCTGAGTTATTCCAGCGCCTTCCTGATCGGGCTATTGGGCAGCACCCACTGTCTGAGTATGTGTGGCGGCATCAGTGCTTCCCTCTCCATGGCCCTGCCGGTAGGCAAGGGCTTTCGACTTCGCCAGACCTTCATGCTGCTGGCCTTCAACGGCGGGCGCATCGGCAGCTACACCCTTATTGCAGCGCTGCTTGCCTTGCTCAGTACCAGTGCGGCTGGCTACTGGACGCAACTGGGCCCCCTTCTCCGGACCCTGGCAGGCATACTACTGATTCTGATGGGGCTTTCCATGGGGCAGTGGTGGCAGGGCATCCGCTATGTAGAGCGAATAGGCGGCCCGGTCTGGAAACGCCTTTCCCCACTTACAAGTCGCGTACTGCCGGTGCACCACGCTGGGCAGGCTCTGGCTCTCGGGGCACTGTGGGGGTGGCTACCCTGTGGCCTGGTCTACAGCACGCTGGGCTGGGCCGCCTTGCAGCCTACCGTAGGCAGCGCTGCTGCAACCATGATGTTCTTTGGCCTGGGCACCCTGCCCTCAATGCTGGCAACCGGCTACGCCGCCGCGTGGATCAGCAAGCTCCGGGAACAGAGGCGTTTCCGACAGTTAGCCGGGTTACTACTGATCGGCTTTGGGATCTGGACCCTGCCACTCTCCGCAATGATGCATTCCGGGCACGGGTAGTGTTTTCGCCTTCTCTCAGATATTGAGCACATCCAGCCGGCCGAAATCCGGGGCGTCCGGCTCAACCGTTCCCACGCCCTGGCCACCCCCTGAACGCCGGGCCCCCTCACGGAAATCGTAAAGCCCTGTATCGGCAAGGTGGGACGGCTCCACATTGCACAGGGCGCGGAACATGGTTTCCAGACGCCCGGGATGCTGTTTGTCCCAACTCTGGAACATGTCTTTGATCACCTGGCGCTGCAGGTTTTCCTGGGAACCACAGAGGTTACACGGAATGATCGGGAACTCCCGCAGCCTGGCGTAGCGGGCGATGTCCTTCTCACGGCTATACGCCAAAGGCCGGATGACCGTATTACGACCGTCATCACTATGCAGCACCGGCGGCATGGACTTGAGCTTGCCGCCGTAGAACATATTGAGGAACAGGGTTTCCAGCAGATCGTCACGGTGATGGCCCAGAGCAATCTTTGTCACTCTGTGTTCTTCCGCAAAATTATAGAGAATTCCGCGACGTAGGCGGGAACAAAGTCCACAGGTGGTCTTCCCTTCGGGCACTTTTTCCTTAACAATACTGTAAGTGTCCTTCTCGATGATGTGGTACTCAATACCGAGCGCCTCCAGATACTCCGGCAACACTTCCTCCGGGAAACCCGGTTGTTTCTGATCCAGGTTCACGGCAATCAGCTCAAAGCGCACCGGCGCGCTTTTCTGAAGGTTGAGCAGAATATCCAGCATGGCGTAAGAGTCCTTGCCGCCGGAGAGGCAGCACATGACTTTATCGCCGGCTTCGATCATCGAGAAATCAGCAATTGCCTGCCCCATTTCCCGGCGCAGGCGCTTCTGCAGCTTATTGAATTCCAGTTTCTGCCTGCGTGCTGCTTCAGAGTTCAGGGCAGTTTCGGAGTTGGCAGTGATTGCTTCGGACATAGATAACGTCGTTCATAGGGTCAGTGAGCGTCGGATTATACGCGTGCAAATGTTCCAGGGACAGGATACAGACATGGATATGTCAGAGACAAAAAAAGAAGCGTACGGCAAGCGCGAGTTCAACCGCATTCGTAACCGCAAAGCCATACTGGATGCAGCCCGGGAGTGTTTCCGGGAACGCGGTTACGACAACTCCACCATCCGCGATATCGTACGCCGCACCGGCCTGGCAGCAGGCACTTTCTACAATTATTTTTCCAGCAAACAGGACATTTTTGCGGCCCTGTTGACCGACTTTCTCGGCCAGCTCAACCATAATCTTACCGAAAGCCGGCAGACTGCCAGTTCGACAGACGACTTCATCTACTTTGCCTATTTCGCGCTGTTCAAAGCCACCGCCAATGACCCGCTGGTGTACGAACTTGCCCATCGCAACGACCGCGCCATACGGGAACTGTTCGGTTCAGATATTCTAGGGCTCACTATGATTTCACTTGAAGATGACGTGAAAAACGCCATTGATCGTGGCCTGCTGCCTGACGTTGACCAGGAGTATCTGTGCGCAGCCTTTTTCGGGGTTGGCTATGAACTCAGCCTGCGCCTTGCTCACCGGGCGCACAAGCATCCGGCCCAGGCGGAAGCAGAGGCCATAAATGCCACACGATTCGCGACCAATCTGTTTCTTAACGGTTTGAAACTGGACTCCCTCTTCCGTAATAACGCCCCGTCCCCTACCATGACAGGATGAATCAACCTGATATGGCAGCGAACGCCACGCCAACTCCCGATCCAGGCTCCCAGAACGACAAACTGAATTTCCAGATTCAGCACCTGTTGGTTGCCACCGAGCGCATACTGCGGCAGAACCCGGCCGGAATTAATGAGCTCGGGCTCATCAAGACGCTACAGAAGGCGCCTTGGGAGCTGATCGGTACCGTAAACTTTGCGGAGCCGGATAAGCTCTATCCGGTTCACTTTCTGCTGTTCCACGTGCTTTACCGTCTCCGGGATCAACTCGCCACCAACGGGGAGACGCTCACCATTTCACCCCTGGTTATCCGGCTTCAGCAGAGCACCGTTGTGGGCGGCACGGGTGTTCCTGACCAGGCAGACGAGTTACGAAACTTCTACCTGGACCTGTCCAAGTATGAGATGCCCGAAGAATCCATAAACCGGATGATGGATGACTTCTGGGCCGGGCGCAGCGGGTATCGGCCGGAACCCGTGGAGACCCGTGAAGCAGCCGCTACCCTCGGCTTTGACGGCATACCGGCAGGATTTGATGAGGTGAAACATCGGTTCCGCAGAGCCGTGATGCGGGCACACCCGGACCGTGGCGGTGAAACCGAAACCATTCAACACCTGAATCAGGCGTTTTCCGTGCTGAAGGCTCACTTCAGAACCTGACATCCAGATCACAGAGGACGACACAATGGTGAAACGATTGACGACCCGATCCCTTCTGATGGTATCGCTGGCCGGTTTTGCCCTGGCCGCGAAAGCTGATCTCGTGGTGCTTCAGTATCATCATGTCAGTGATTCCACACCTCCCTCCACCAGCACCTCTGTCTCTCTGTTCGAGGGGCAGATGGACATGATTGAGGAGCTGGGCATCGAGGTTGTACCTCTGGAGAGCGGCACCCGCGAGGCACTGGATGGCAAGCTGGATAGCCGGAAGCAGGCAGCCATTACCTTTGACGATGCCTACGAATCGGTCTATTCCAGCGCAGTACCGGAGCTCGATAAGCGAGGTTACCCGTACACCATCTTCGTTAACACCGATGCCATAGGCAGCCATGGCTACATGACGTGGGACCAGCTTGATGAGGTACGTAAAAGAAGCGGCGTGACCATTGCCAACCACAGCGAGGACCACGGCCACCTGGCTAAGCGCCCGGATGAAAGTCAGGACGACTGGGCACAACGCGTGGAAAGCAGCCTGGATATCGCCCAGGAAACCCTGGCAGACAGGCTGGGCATTGATGTTCCGATGTTCGCCTATCCCTACGGCGAATTTGACGAAGCACTGGAGGAAAAGATTTCCGAACGCGGTTGGCTTGGCTATGGCCAACAGTCGGGTGCCATCGGCGCTACCTCCGGGGCCACCCGACTGCCCCGCTTCCCCATGGCGAATGCCTATGGCCAGCTCAACAGTCTGAAGGACAAGCTGCGCAGCAAGGCGCTACCTGTGGATGCCGACGAACTGCCGGATGGCGTTATTGAAAACAACCCGCCGACTCTTGAGTTCACTCTCCAGGACGGCATCAGCCCAGACAGGCTGAGCTGTTTTGCTTCGGGACAGGGCCGTATAGATTTCAAGGCCACTGGCAATAAAGTCATGCTCAAAGCCCCCGAGCGTTTCAACAGCCGTCGCTTCCGCTACAACTGCACCCACCCTGCTCGGGATGGCAGTTTCTACTGGCTATCCCAGCAGTGGCTCGATCTGAGTAAGCCTGAGGACTAGTGCCTGCTCACTCCCCTTCCCGTGAAAGTCCGAGCTCGCCGGTACGGGTGTGGGGAATGGCCTCGGGCCCGTATTTTCCCTCGATGACGGTTTGGCCGGCCAGGTCCTCGTCCCGCGTAAACAGCACTATCCAGCGCTCCCCCCGCCCTGGAAAGACCGGAATATAGGCCTGGAGAAAGCCATGACTGTGCCAGGATTCCGGCACATATTCGGCGACCAGGTCGGTTACCACACGCACAGGCGCAAAAGAGCCATCCAGAAAAGCCACGGAAGGCACAAAGACCCCGTTATTGGCAAACGACCTGAGACGAAGGATGAAATCATTATGAGTTTCCGCCGAGGGCAGCCTTACCAGTCGATAAGGGCTATCGCCGGTGCTGAAAGAATGGACAGGGGCAGTTTCGTCCATATCAATGCCGAATTCCCGGCCCTGCTGCCAGTCCTCTGACTCTGCCCTGTCCATATTCCGGCAGCACTTACGGGACCATTGTGCAAAGAAGGATTCCGCATTGGGCTCCATACCCAGAACCGCCATGGCCTCAGGATCAGCACCCTCTGGCAGGGCGGCCTCCCCCGACACCGCGCCGGCCTGATGAATACTCGCTTCCGTCAGCTCGACCGGCGGTTTTATACGTCCCTTTTCAACGGCGGACCGGGTATCCGGCTGATAATAGCTGACACGGAAATTGCCCTCCGCATCCCGCCACGTGAAATAGGGCTGGGGCTCTCCGGGCCGGATATAACCGTCTTTTTCCAGTTGATTACCGTCCGGGTAGTTTTCCAGATTGAATTCATCGTCATACTTTTGTGACGCTAAGCTCTCGCGACTTTCTGTCCCGTCTGCTCTCTGCGCTTCTTCCTGATCTTTCTGCCCACGCTCTTCGTCAGCTTTCTCGTTATCAGCCGCAGCTTCCGGGATCGGCGTATGCCGCACCTGACCCTGCTCATCGACCCAGGTAAAATACCCCTCGCGGCCTGCTGATGAAGTTGAACCTGAGGACTGGCATCCTGCCATGGCGACAACCAGACAGGTGACAACCAACAAATGGCATTTACGCATGGGGGCTGATCACCCTGTTTGCAGACGTTTTCGCGTCAGAATTTGGTGCGGAAGCTTAGGCCCGCCATCACCACCCGAAGCGAGGTTTTTACATCCAGGCCCGCGTAGGGGTTGTAGATGATGTTGGTTATATTGTCACAGTTCAGGTTACAACTGCCATTGGCCGGAATGGTTTCGATGGACTGCAGGTAACTCAGGTTCATGTCAATTTCAGTGTCCTTGTCCCACTGATAGCCCATCCCGACGCTGTATAGATTGGCCCCGCCAAATGGCGCCATGATACTGCGCTGGTCATCGGGAATGACCGAGTCGCGAATTTCGACTCCCGCGCGGAGATCCAGACGGGATGAGGCATGGAATTCCAGGCCGAAACCCCAGTTCCACTGGTCCGTAAAGCCAAGCGGCAACCGTAAAGTACTCGGCGTGGCATTGTCCGGCGACAGAATTCTCGCGGCATTGAGGAATTCCAGGTTGCGGTCGAACCGGAACACAAAGGCATCCCACTGTTTGTAGTCGGTCCAGCCCACATCCACATTGACGGTCAGCTTGGGATGCACATCCACACTGATACCGGTCTGGAAATGCTGGGGATAGGTCAGGTCCATGGATACATTGCCCGCCTCCCTGGGCGCCCCGGACGGCAGGCTCAGAATGGCCGAAGTGATGGCGCCCAGCACAGACCCGTTCACGCTTTGCCAGAAACCGGACCAGTCGTCGGTATACTCGATCTCGAAAGTACCCTTGAGGTTCATGTCGGCTTCCGAGGTATAGCTTGCGCCCCAGGTAAACCAGTCCGTCGGTTCCCACATCACCCCAAGCGCGTAAGTGGGCGACAGCGTTTCCTGCACATTTATACTGAGTGCACCGATATCATCCCAGGGGCCGACGTTACCGCCGCAAAGTGCCAGCCAGGGCTGCAGAGGCTCGTCCCCGCTTTCACAGTTAAAGGCATCCTGAAGAACTTCAGCAACGCCCAGCAGCATATTCGGGGCGCGCATGTACTGATCAGCGGCAATGCCCATATGGGAGAGGTGGATACCGGCACCAACGGCCCATTCATCATTGATCTTGTATCCGACTGTGGGCGACAGATACGTTGTCCGCTGAAGGGCCGTTGCCTGGGGCATGTAGCGACCCGGATCGTCCTTGTCCCGATAGAATCCGGCAGCCAGAGGCAGATAGAAGGCATTACCGAAGGTGAGCTTCGACCCCGGCGGGTTGATACTGATACCGGCAGATGGCGCCACTGCAGGTCCCGGAGGCGCCCTCAGTATGCCAACCCCCGGCACATAGAGAGCAACGTTATTGGTATGGCTGTGTTTGTTGGCAACGGGATCACGCTGTTTCCCGGTCAGGGGATCTGTCTCAAGGCCATCAATACCGAAAATCTCGTAGCCGTCCGGGGCGTGGAAATCCGCATCGATATCCAGATAGATACTCATCAGGTTCACTTCAAGCTGGCGCCCATCAAGCTTGGTCAGGCCCGCCGGATTGTAGTGAATGGCCATGATGCCGGGTGGATCTGCCGTAACGGCGTTCCCCAATGCCAGGGCCTTGGGGTGAATGGTAAGGTTCTGTGCCAGCTGCGCCTCGACACCACAGGTTACCGAGGCTGCGATGATGGCACCGGCAATCCGTTTTTTGTGGCTGGTTATACCCATGAAATCTTCCCTTCCCGTAAAACGTCAGAGGCTGAACTCACTCTTTGAGACCTGAGAATCTGATGGGCAGGGACACGCCCAGCGAAAAATCCGGTGCGTCTTCGGTCAGGCCGATACCAAGGCTGGTATTAACAATGGTGGTATCACTCACACGGGTGCCGAGCGACATGCTGAGAAAGCCACTCATCTGATCCTGGGCAACCGCCTCGGATCCGTCGCTGAAGGAAAGAATGGTTTCGTCGCTGTAACTCAGTTGCGCCGAAATGCTGAGAGAAATGTCATAGGAAAGCGAGTAGGCGAAACCACCGGAGGCAGAGAGACCAAAGCCCGGTTCGATCTCTTCCAGTACCCGCGCGCCCCTCACCTGCTGCAGGTCGGTTTCCGGAAGGTTGTAGGTTGAGCTGACAGAGCCGAATACCACCACCGGATCCAGCACCTTCGACACGCTCACACCGCCTGCAAGCGAGTAATAGCCGCTACCGGTGGACAGCTGCTCATCGATATCGATTTCATAGGGACTGACCCCGGTTTTGGATGTAAAAGTGCCGAAAACCGTGGTGGACATTTTCCCTGGTACGTAGGAAAAGGGCTGCCAGCGTGCCGTGGCAGAGATATCGCCAAAATCGTAAACGCTGAGTTCATCCTGGGTGTCGTGCTTGACCACCAGCGGAATACGGGTACCGACCGTCAGGTTATCCAGCAGGCCGTAATCGTAGGAGAATGCGTTTGTGAAGCTGTGGGTGGCAGAAGGCACAACATCCAGATTTCGAACGGAGCCGTCAGTAATTGCAAGATCCAGCCGCTGGTCGCCGGTGTAAGAGTAATCGAAGGAGTAGTTGAGCGCGTGAGTGCCCTTTTTCTGCAACGAATAACTGGTCTCTGCCGACTGAAAAACCTCCTCAAGCTGCTTGGCGGAGTCTTCGTCACCCTCCTGTTTTGCAAGCGCCTCCCTGGCCTGGTCTACGTTTCCTTCCTGCGACAGCGCCATGGTTGAGTAAAGGCCAGTCACGGAAACAAGGATAAAACCTCGCACTAACCAACGATTCATCCTGACTCCCTTATTTTACTTGTAATGGTTCCTGTGCAAGAGCTTGGCGCCCTGCACGTTAATTGCGACGGTAGAACAGCTGCTTTCTGGTATTCTCGACACTGCCATCCGGATTGTTCTTCTGACGTTCCAGCATGTTCCGGATGCGGCGTTCGGTGGACTCGTGAAACTCCGGAATCTTCTGCAGCGCAAGCAATGTCATTGTGTCGTCATCCACAAACCGCAGGTCCTCCTCCTTCAGTTCAAGGTAATCCAACGGTTTGTCGCTTCCCGGGAAAACGATAAAAAGAACATTGTCATCCCACTTTTCCTCGAACTGGGCGAGCGTAAAGGAAATGTTGCCCACCGCCGGATCAGCCAGGTATACACGTCCGTCCCGGATGGTTCTGAGAACCACAAAGTGCTTGAAGCCAGCATGCTGGATCGGAACGATGGCTGGATGGTCAAGGTCAATCAGGTCATCAATGGTGGCGCGGAAACCTCCGGAGGGATAACCCAGGGCGGTCACCAGCCGCTTCATATCAAGCATGGAGAAGGCGCGCCGCTGAACAATGCGCTCGCTCTCTCCGTAATGAAGCAGGCCTTCCATCACCTGCCGTTCTCCGAGATTCCTGCCCAGGTAAAAATTCAACACGGTGGTTAACGCTGCACTGCCACAGCTGTAGTCATAGGCCTGCCGCACGATGTTGCGGAACTGCTGCTCTACCAGCGGCTCCACACGTGTGTCGGTTCTGAGCTCTATCGGGCTGGTATCAAAATCCTGTTCAATAACGATGGTGCCCTGCTGATAAGGCTCAACAACGACGGCCTCCTGGGCCATAGTGAACGTGAGGATGGATCCGGCGAGTACCAGCAGCATGGTCAGACGAAGTTCCTGTTATTATTAGACATGACGTTTCCTGAGTTACATCTTGTTACGGTAAGATACCGAAATCGTTACTCCCTTAAAGATAACTGTGCCTCAAATCTGCCGCTGCAGAAGGGGCCCACTCTGCCGGTTTTGAGAACTGGTTCATGCCCGTCAAGACACACCCGGGATAAGTTGACGCCGAAGTTGAAAGCCGGTATCACATCCCATGCCACTGTCTGACACCAATTACTGAAGATCCTGATGACAACAACACTGAAGCCGGGACAACTGACGTTCATTGCCGCCAAAAACCAGAGCCCCCAGCCCCCGCCTGCCTTGCTACAACGGGAAAAATTCAACGACCTTCTCCATGGCCTGGAGCCAATCAGCCTGCTGTTGGTTCACGCCCCGGCAGGGTATGGCAAGACCACCACCGTTGCTGACCGGCTCGGGGCGCTAGAGGCAAACACTGCCTGGTACCGGTTGGAGATCGGAGACAATGAGCCCGCAAGATTCGCAGGCTATCTGGGTAACGCGCTGGAGGTGGCGGTGCCCGGTAACTGCACTACCACACTCAAAAAGCTGCAGGACAAGGGTTACGATAACCTTGAGAGTTTCCTCACCGACCTGCTGGCGGAGCTGCCGCTGGACGGGGACCCGCTGTATCTGGTGTTCGACGACTATCATCTGATCGACAATCCGGACATCCACGATGCGTTACGATTTCTCCTCCGGCACCAGCCGGCCCGGCTGACGCTGGTGCTGATTACCCGCACCATTCCTCCCATCGGTGTTGCCCAGCTCCGCATGCAGGGCCGGATGTCTGAGATCACCTCCCGGGAGCTGGCGTTTGGCGCCGATGAGGCCCAGCACTATTTCGACAGCCGTCTACCGTTCGAGATTTCCCGTGAGAGTATTGAGAGAGCAGTAAGGCGGGTTGAGGGCTGGGTGTCAGCGCTTCAACTTCTGTCCGCATCGGCGATGACGAGTCTTGAATTCAACGATTTCGTCGACCAACTGGAGTTCGGTAATCAGCATATCTTTGATTATTTTGATGAACTTGTTGGCCACGGCCTGATCGAGCAGCAACGCAAGTTCCTGTTGCGCACCAGCATACTGGACCGCTTCAATGCGAGGATGGTCATGCGTGTGATGGACGACAGCGACGGCCAGGCATTGCTAAGCAGCCTGCTTGCCATGGGGCTGTTTATCACGCCGGTGGACAATTCTGCCTTGTGGTTCCGCTACCACCCGCTGTTCTCCGTGTACCTGCGGCATTTGCTGAGTTGCACAACCCAGGAAAACAGGCAGCGACTGCACCAACGTGCCTGTGATGCCTGGCTGGAACTGGACCACGCGGAGGAAGCAGCACGACACGCCCGAGAGGCCGGTGACCCTGAACGGATTACCCGGGTCTTGACCATTCACGGGCGCAAGTTTTTCACTGAAGGCCAGTTCATCCTGCTGCAGCGGTGCCTCGATGCCCTTCCCCAGGATGTCATTGCCCAGGATCCTACGCTGACCCTGCTCCGGGCCTGGGTGGCCCAGGGCCAGTATCAGTTTGATGATGTCGAGAACTGGCTGTCTGCCGCCGAATCCAGGCTGGCAGCCTCGATGACTGAAGACACCCAACGGGCCGTATACGGCGAATTCAGCGCCATCCGGGCCCAGGTCGCCATGAACTATGGTGATGGTGAGCGGGCACTGGCTCTGGCCCGGGAAGCGATAGACCAGGAGGCTCGCTACCTGCCCACCTCCCGGGTGGCCGCCGCCTCCGTGATCGGCGAAGCCCTTTTCGTTCAGGGCGAACTCGAAGAAGCCCTCGCACGCATGCAGGAAACCGAGCACCTCGCCCGGGCCCATCAGGCCCACCAGAATGTCATCTGGGCCTTGTGCCAGCAGTCTGAAATCAGTGTGGCTATGGGGCTCCTGCAAAAGGCCTACAACATCCAGGAGCGTGGCTTTCAGTATGCTGAGGAGAACAATCTCAACCACCTTCCGATTCTGGAGTTCCTGTTCCGTATCCGCAGCCAGATCATGTGGGAATGGCATCACCTGGAGAACGCTGAGCGCTGTGCCCTCCAGGGGATTGAAATTCTGGAGGCTCAAGGCGAACGCTGGTATGTGCAGAGCTATACATCACTGGCGAAGGTAGCCCACGCCCGTGGCCGCCAGAGCCTTTGCGCTGACTATATTGCCAAGATCCAGAAGATGCTTGCGTCCGGTGACTATCATCTTGATTGGGTCGCCAATGCCCACGCCACCATGCTGGCCTACTGGGATGCCGTGCGGGATCACGACGCTATCCAGCGCTGGCTGACGATTGCACCGCCCGTTGATCCGGCCACTGCAACCAACCATTTCAACCAGTGTAACGGACGCAACCGTGCCCGGGCCTATATGAGCCTTGGCCTCTACACCAAGGCGCAACCGCTGCTAACAGGGTTGCAGGCCGTGGCTGAACAGGTCGGGCTGAAAACCGATCTGAACCGCAATCATATTGCACTGGCGCTGCTGTACTGGAATACCGAGGATCGGGAGAATGCCCTCAGGCACATGGTGACAGCGCTACAGCTGGCCAGTACCACCGGCGCGGTGGGCAGCTTCCTGCGTATGGGCAAGGTGCTGATTGTCATTCTGAAAGCACTCATCAACGATGACGCCATCGACGGCATGGAGCTGCAGCGGGCGGAACGACTGATCCAGCTGGCGCAGCAGCAGCGGGACTTCAGCCGGGCGATTCGCATCTCGCTGGACGAAGCCATCATTCAGGACATCATTGATCGTCCGGATGTTCCCGAACTGATCCGGACGTCGCCGCTGACCCGCAGGGAGTGGCAGATACTGAGCCTGATCCACGCCGGCCTTTCCAATGACCAGATTGCCGAGCACCTTAAGGTGGCCTCAACCACGGTCAAGACCCATATCCGCAGCCTTTACCAGAAGCAGAATATCAGCCACCGGTCCGAGGCCATCGAACTGGCCAAGGACCTGCTGAGCAAGATTCAGGGAGAATGAAACCGGGGTCGTACCACTGCCCCGGTCAGATGGTAAATACCAGCCCAAGCAGCAGGTAGCTGAGCGCAGTCACCACAACAATTCCGAGAAGGTTAAGGGCAAAACCTGCGCTGATCATATCCTGGATCTTCATGTGGCCGCTGGAGAAAACGATGGCGTTGGGCGGCGTCGCCACCGGCATCATGAACGCGCAACTGGCGGCAATAGCGGCCGGCACGGTCAGCAGCAGGACCGACATTTCCTGGGACATCGCCAGCGCCCCAAGCAACGGCAAGAAGGCGGCCGCTGTGGCGGTATTGCTGGTGACCTCTGTGAGGAAAATAATAACCGCCACTACCAGGGCCACCATCACCAGCACCGGCAGGTGGCCAGCCACCGACAGGCTTTCGGCGATCCATTCTGCAAGGCCCGAGCTACTGATCACTCCCGCCATGGCAAGTCCACCGCCGAACAACAGCAATACGCCCCAGGGAATCCCCTGGGCGGTTTCCCAGTCGAGCAGGAATTCCCGCTCTTTGAGGTTAACCGGGACCAGGAACATGGCGATGGCGGCAGCTATGGCAATGCCGGTATCACTGAGCCACGGCATAAACCCATCGGACAACAGCGGCCGGAAGATCCAGGCCGCCGCCGTCACTACGAACACCAGCGCTACCAGTTTTTCACCTTTCTGCAACGCACCCAGGGCTTTTAACTCGTCCTGTATCATGTCACCACTGCCGGCCTGACTACCCAGCCCAAAATCCCTGCGGGTCAGCCACCACCAGGTCAGTGACAGCATCACCAACGACACGGGAATACCCAGCAGCATCCACTGGGCAAAGCCAACCGAAATACCCTGGTTTTCACTCAGGTAGGCTGCCAGCAAGGCATTGGGCGGGGTGCCGATCAGGGTGGCGATCCCACCGATGCTGGCAGAATAGGCAATCGCCAGAAGCAACGCCGTGGCGTAACGCCTTACGCCTTCCGGGTTGGAAGAGTCCATCATTGCAATCACTGACAGGCCAATCGGCAACATCATGATCGATGTCGCCGTGTTGCTGACCCACATGCTCAGAAAGGCAGTGGCAATCATGAAGCCGGCAATCTGGCGTCGCGGCCTGTCGCCCACACCGCGCAGTGTCAGCAAGGCTATACGCCGGTGCAGATTCCAACGCTGCATCGCCAGGCCCAGCGTAAAACCGCCAAGAAACAGGAAGATGATGGGATTGGCATAGGGTGTGGTCGCGTCTTTGATGTCCCCCAGTCCCAGTGCAGGTATCAGCACAATCGGAATCAGTGCCGTTGCCGGAATGGGGATGGCTTCCGTTGACCACCAGGTCGCCATCAGCAGCATCAGCCCCAGCGCTGCCCAGGCCTCTGCCCCCATCCCTTCCGGGGCCGGGATAATCAGAGTAATGAACAGGAACAGGGGCCCAAGAATCAACCCGATCACCCTGCTCTTCGGCAGGCCGTCGGGTGAGGTATCAGAACGGGCAGCGGCAGACATCAGGCCTCCTTGCTAACAGGTCAATCTTCTGCGCATTTCACGCATACCGTAGTGTAGGGTAGTACCTGCAACCGCCGCGGGTCTATCTCCTCCCCGCAGCGCTCACACTCGTCGCCCAGGCCATTGGACAGCCGTTCCAGAGCGCGCTCTATCTGGGCCAGCTCATTGCGGGTTTCTGTCTCCAGCGAATCGACCACTTCATCATTCTGGGTCTGCACTGCCTGTTCTTCGGAGTCCTTCTCCAGGGCACCATCCTGCCGGTGCTGATGGGCCTCATACTTTGCCAGTCGCGCTTTCAGGTCAGCGCGAAGGGTTTCCAGTTCCGATTTGCGATTGCTCATTTGGACCTCCTGTGCCGGGATTTTCCCCGAATAAATTCCACCTACAGTAAAGCATAGGACTGACAGGCCTTTGACGCTTGTCAAAATTGCCTGACCTGATCCAGTCCAGAATAATGTCAGACAACTTCACGAAAAATGATACCTGAGGAGACTCAATGGGGCCGCAATTTCCCATTTCCCGCATCATGCATAGCGGCATGCTGCTCCAGTGCGCACCGGATACAACCATTGCGCAGGCTGCAGCACGCATGGCGGATCAGGCGGTAAGCTCCATTCTGGTCGTTGAAGGTGGTCGGGTTGCCGGAATCTGGACCGAACATGATGCATTGGCAGTGGACTTTTCAGACTCTGCCGTCCTGCAGCAACCCGTGGCATCAGTAATGAGCGCGCCGGTTGCCACTCTGCCGCATTCCATGGAAATAGGAGCGGCAGCCGTTGAGTTTCGCGAACAGAACCGCCGGCATTTTCTTGTAGTAGATGATGAGGACTGCCCGATTGGCATCCTCTCCCAGACCGATATGGCCCTGAACCAGGGTCTTGAGCCTTATCTGCGGCTAAGGGAAGTCAAAGCAGTCATCCCGGGCCCTGCGGTTGTCGTGGACGGGACAACGCCCGTCTCGGCCGTGGCCCGCCAGATGCACAGCCAACATACCGATGCCGTGGTGGTGAAATGCGACGAGGGGCTGGGAATACTCACCGAGCGCGATATTGTCCGTTTTATCGCCCGTCACGTAGGCAACAGTCCCGCATCACAGCTTGCCACACAACCCCTGCTTTCCGTGCACGAAACCGAGCCATTGATTAATGCCAGGGATTTGCTGCTGGAAAAGCACATCCGGCATCTTGCGGTCACGGGCGGCAATGGCGATGTCATAGGGCTGATTGGCTACCATGACATGCTGGCCGGTGCGGAGCGGATGTATCTGGACGACTTGCGCACTGCCCTGGAACAACGGGATCAGGCACTGGCAAGGTCCCGCAGGACATTACAGCTGGCGGAGCGGGTTATTGAGTCGTCGTTTGAGGGCATTATGGTTACGGACGCCAATGTCACCATCGAGTTCGTCAATCCCGCCTTTACCCATCTCACCGGCTATTCACCCGAGGAGGTCATCGGGAAGACGCCGGAAATCCTGTCATCCGGCCGCCACGATGCAGACTTCTACCAACGGATGTGGCACTCGCTCACAACTCACGGCTACTGGCGCGGCGAAATCTGGAACCGTCGCAAAACCGGCGAACTCTACCTGGAACTGCTGACCATCACGGCGATTACTGACGATGATGGCGAGACCACCCATTACGCCGGGCTTTTCACCGATATTACCCAGCACCGCAGGGATGAGGAACAGATCCGACAGCTGGCGTACTACGATGCACTTACAGGTGTGCCCAACGGGCGTCTGCTTGAAGACCGGCTGGAACATGCCATCCGTCACGCGCACCGCAAGGAGATGCTGTTGGCCGTCATGTTCATGGACCTGGACCATTTCAAGCAGGTCAACGATACCCTGGGCCATGCTACCGGTGACGAACTGCTTCTGCAGTTCACTCACCGGGTTCAGAGCTGCCTGCGGGAAGACGATACTCTCGCCAGGCTGGGCGGTGACGAATTCATTATCCTGTTGCCGGAGATGAACCATATCGACGACGTGCACTGTGTCGCCCGCCGGCTCCTGGGAATTGCCAGCCAGCCTTATCGCGTGGGGGGGCGAAGAGGTAATCGTCGGTGCCAGCATCGGGGTGAGTCTCTATCCGGAGGATGGCACTACCGCCAATGAGCTGATGCAGGCCGCCGACATTGCCATGTATCGCGCCAAACGGGAGGGCCGCAATCTGTATTGCCTCTTCCACCCGGAACCCGCCGTAACCGCCTGACGACGTTGCCAGTTCCCCAGCCCCGTTTGTCGCAGCACCGCCCCGAATGTGTCAGTATTCCCGGCTTCACGACCGGCGGAGAACACCACCATGTTTTATACCACCGTAGCTGCCCTCGCAGCTGCCCTTATTCTTTTCACCTGGCTGGGAATGCGGGCGCGCCTGGCTGATGGTGGCCTGGACGACTACGTGACTGCCCGCAATAGCCAGGGTGCCCGGGCTCTGGGATTGTCTTTCCTGGCTTCCGGCATGGGTGGCTGGATACTGTTTGCGCCCCCGGAAGTCGGGGCGCTGGTGGGGCCCATTGCCCTCGGCGGTTACGCCCTGGGGGCGGCGCTGCCCTTTATCGTCTTTGCTTTCTGTGGCCCGGCCATTCGACGCTACCTGCCCCAGGGCCGCAGTATCGGTGAATTTGCCCAGGCCTGCTATGGCAACGCTGTCCGCCGCTACGTGTCATTGATCTCCGTGCTCTACATGCTGTGTTTCGTCACCGCGGAATTGACCGCCATCGGCGCCATCACCTCGATGCTTTCCGGCGTCAATGGCAATCTGGCCGTGTTGGGTGTTGCCATTGCCACCCTGATCTACACCGCCTGGGGTGGCCTGCGCGCGAGTATTGTCACCGACCAGTGGCAGGCCTTTCTGCTGATTGGTCTGCTGGCCATTGTCGGCTTTGTGGCCATGGATCGGCTGCCTGAACTGACCACATCGAACGCACCATCGGCGCCCGTTGGCAGTGCTCTGAGCGTCGCCCTGACCCTGGTGATTGCCGTTACGGCCGCCAACCTGTTTCACCAGGGTTACTGGCAGCGCCTGTGGTCGGCCCGGGACACCTCAGCATTGCGCCAGGGTGCCCTGTTTGGTGGCGTGATCACCATCGCCGTGGTTGCAGTGGTGGGTGCTCTGGGTATTGCCGCCGCCATGAGTGGCGTGGATCTCGGCTCCCCGCCCATCCCCTTCTTCGCCCTGCTTTCCAGCGCGCCGGCGTGGCTGACGATTCCCGCACTGGTACTGGCCCTGACCCTGGTCGCTTCCTCAGTGGATACCCTGCAGAATGCCCTGGCATCTCTGGCGGTCACCGAAAAACAGGGGCTCTCCATTACCTCGGCACGCTGGATTACCGTCATCCTGATGATTCCGGTGGTGATTGTTTCATTGCAGGGTGTGTCAGTACTCAGGCTGTTCCTGATCGCCGACCTGCTCTGCGCCACGGCGGTCATACCGGTGCTGATGGGCCTCTGGAAAAGAATGACTACCACGGCAGCTGTACTCGGTGGCCTGGCCGGCCTGCTGGGGGCGATCATCCCCGGCTGGGTTGCCGGTGGCAGCCTGATGGCCGGTTTGGAAGTTGCGAGCTTTCCGGGGGGCATTCCAACGCTGATGCCGTTTGTGGGCGCCCTGGCAGGATCTACCCTTGTCAGCCTGGTGCTGGCTTTGGCTGCCGGCAAACGATAACCACCCGTTTTTTGATGGTAACCCTGCCTCTTTCTTCACGGGCAGGGTTACCGTCCCCCAACTCTGGCCTGACGTTCATCTCCTCCCCTCTACGCCCCCCTCATCCCCCGGGCTACGCCAACAAAAAGTCCGGCAGGAGGATGAACGGCCCGTGGCTTGATCGCACTATGCATGAACGCGATTACCACGGAAATCTTCCGTTCCCGACAAAAACAATCTTTCACCGCCAGGGTGTTAAGCGAGGCATGATGATCAAAAACCCGGACTGGTGGCGTGGCGCCGTCATTTACCAAGTTTATCCACGCAGCTTCTACGATTCCAACGGCGATGGTATCGGTGATTTGCCCGGGGTTACCGCAAAGCTGGATTACATCGCCAGCCTGAACGTAGATGCAATCTGGCTATCGCCGTTCTTTACCTCACCCATGAAAGATTTTGGCTACGACGTTTCAGACTATCGCGACGTAGACCCGATATTCGGCACCATTGAAGATTTCGATGATCTGATTGCCGAGGCTCACAAGCGCAACCTGAAGATCATGATCGACCAGGTTCTGAGCCACTCGTCGGACCAGCACCGCTGGTTTGTTGAAAGCCGCGCCAGCCGCGACAACCCCAAATCAGACTGGTATGTCTGGGCAGATCCAGGAAAAGACGGCACGCCACCCAATAACTGGCTTTCAGTCTTTGGTGGGTCTGCCTGGGCCTGGGACAGCCGGCGCAAGCAGTACTACCTGCATAACTTCCTCGCCAGCCAGCCCGACCTGAACTTCCACAACCCCGACGTAGTGGATCAGGTATTGTCGGACGTCAAGTTCTGGCTGGACCGGGGTGTGGACGGCTTCCGCCTGGACGCCATCAATTTCTGCTTCCATGATCCGAAGCTGCGAAACAACCCCCCCAGCGACGCGGTTGCCGAAGGGTCCATTGGAGTGCGCAAGGAAAATCCCTACGCCTACCAGTTCCACAAGTACGACAAGACCCGCCCCGAAAACCTGGCCTTCCTCCGGCGCCTGCGGGCCCTACTGGACCAGTATCCGGGAACCACTACCGTTGGGGAAATCGGAGACGATAATTCACTCGATACCATGGCGGAATACACCGGTGGCGGCGACAAGCTCCACATGGCCTATTCGTTCGACCTGCTGACCGAACAACGTGGCGCCGACTTTTTCCGGAAAACCGTCGACTCCATCGAAAAGAAACTCACCGACGGCTGGCCATGTTGGGCGATTGGCAACCACGACGTCGCCCGCGTGGCCAGCCGCTGGGAAGCTGGTTCAGCGCAGCAACTGAAAGCCTATATGGCCATGCTGCTGACGCTGCGCGGCAGTGTCTGTATCTACCAGGGGGAGGAGCTCGGCCTGACCGAGGCAGAGCTGGAATACCACGACCTGGTTGATCCCTATGGCATCAATTTCTGGCCGGAATACAAGGGCCGGGACGGCTGCCGGACCCCGATGGTCTGGCACCACCGGGAAACCCACGGCGGTTTCTCCGATGCACGCCCGTGGCTGCCGGTTTATGATGAACACTACAATGCCGCAGTGGCGGTCCAGCATGACGAAGATAATTCCATCCTGCAGGCGTATCGCACTTTCCTGGGATGGCGTGCGCAGCAGCCGATTCTACTCAAGGGTGACATCGAATTTCAGAAAAGCCCGAAAGAAACCCTGGTGTACACCCGCAGCTATCAGGGTGAGACCTTGCTGGTGGCCCTGAATCTGACCGACAAAGCAGTTCGGGTAACCGCTCCAGCTCCCGGCCAGACACTCGCAGATACCCCTGATTTTGTCGGGGGGACCTGGAGCGGCCGGCAACTTGATCTTCAGCCATGGGGTGTCGAGATTGCCTCACTCTGACCCCCTGCTTCCATAGACCAAACAAGAAGACACACGTTATGGCCAGCGTCACACTACGAAACATCTGCAAGAGTTATGACGAGACCCAGGTAACCCGCAACGTGAACCTGGATATCGAAGACGGCGAGTTTGTGGTCTTTGTCGGCCCCTCCGGCTGCGGCAAATCCACCCTGCTGCGCATGATCGCAGGACTGGAGGACATCACTTCCGGAGACCTTTACATCGGCAACGACAAGGTCAACAACCTGCCCCCGAAAGAACGGGAGGTGGGCATGGTGTTCCAGTCCTACGCCCTGTACCCCCACATGAACGTGGCGGAGAACATGGCCTTCGGCCTCAAGCTGGCCAAGACCAACAAAGCCGAGATTGACCGCCGCGTAAACGATGCCGCCAGGCTGCTCCAGCTGGACAACCTGCTGGAACGGAAACCCAAGGACCTGTCCGGTGGGCAGCGCCAGCGCGTTGCGATTGGCCGCACCATCGTGCGGGAACCGACCGTATTTCTGTTCGACGAGCCCCTGTCCAACCTGGACGCCTCCCTGCGGGTGCAGATGCGCATCGAGATTTCACGACTGCACAAACGCCTGGACGCCACCATGGTGTACGTCACTCACGATCAGGTGGAAGCCATGACCATGGCCGACAAGATCGTCGCCCTGGACAACGGCACCATCGCCCAGGTAGGCAAGCCCATGGAGCTCTACCACTACCCTGCCACCCGGTTTGTGGCCGGGTTTATCGGTTCGCCGAAAATGAACTTCGTTGACTGCACTGTTGGGAAAGCCGACACCCAGTCCGTTACCGTGACCCTGCCCGGCAACCATTCCCTGGAAATCCCCGTCAATGGTCACGAACTGACTGCTGGTGAAACCGTGAGCCTGGGTGTTCGCCCCGAGCACCTCACCACCGGCGACGAAGCCGACATGTACATGGACGGCGAAGTCACAGTGGTTGAGCGGCTGGGCTACCAGACACTCGTGCACATGGACGTTAACGGCGTGGACGGTGTTATCACCATGCGCACAGACGGCGGCGACCCGATCCAGGAGGGCGCCAAAGTAACTCTGGGATTCAACGCCATCAAATGCCACCTGTTCCGCGAAGATGGCAACGCCTGCCCCCGCCTGTACCGTGAACCCTGCATCGACTTCTGATCTGCTCTGAAGGTTTTCAGGGGTCGGTTCCGTCACGTACCGGCCCCTTTTTTTGCCTCTCTCCTTTTGTCTTTCTCCCTGACCGCTGAGCAGGCTGGGGGTTATTCCTGAAACACGCTGTGAATACATCCCTGTACGCTCGGCTCCGCCATCCATGGCTCCGCACGGTTTCAGGAATAACCCCCAGCCTGCTCAGCTACCTCGGTGGCAGCCGAAAGTAAACCGAGTGCGTTCACAGCGTGTTTCGGGAGAGCCTCCGCCACTGTTCAGCAGTCAGGTAACTGCAAATAGCCTTCAGGTAGCAGCAAAGGAAAGCAAAAAAGCCCGGTCAGCAGGGGGGTATTAGCCTGACCGGGTCGCGAAGTGCAAAAAGGAAGACGCAATGCTCGCGGAAGGGGTGGTGGCATCAACCCTTGACGCCACCGGCAGTAAGCCCGCCAACAATCCATTTCTGGCAGTAAAGGAAGATCAACGTAATGGGTAGCCCCGAGAGCACTGCTGCGGCGGCAAAATCGCCCCACAGGTAGTTCTGCTCATAGAGGTACTGTTGCGCGCCCACCGCCAGAGTCAGCTTGTCGGTATCCACCAGCAGCACGGACGCCATCGGGTACTCCATGATGGTCATGATGAAGGCAAGGATGAACACCACCACCAGGATCGGCACGGACAGCGGCAGCAGAATGTAGCGGAACGCCTGCCATGTTGTTGCTCCATCCACGATCGCCGCCTCCTCCAGGGAACGGTCTATGGAGTCGAAGTACCCCTTGATGGTCCAGATATGCAGCGCCATGCCACCGAGGGATGCAACGATCACCGCGCCGTGGGTGTTCAGCCCCAGCCAGCTGACGTGATTGCCGATCTTGTCGAACAGGGCGTACAGCGCCACCAGGGACAACACCGGCGGGAACATCTGGAAGATCAGCATGGACTTGAGCACAAAGCCTTTGCCCGCAAATCGCATGCGGGCGAATGCATAGGCGCTGGTGGTGGACAGCGCCAGGATCAGTACGGCGGACACCACCGCAATCTTGATGGAGTTCCACAGCCACAGCAGTACCGGGAACGGCGGCTGGGTAACAGTGCCATCCTCACCAGTGTAGGGAATGCCAAGCGCCAGGTACCAGTGCTCAAGCGAGGGGTTCTCCGGCAGCAGGCTGCCGGAGGCGAAGTTACCACTGCGGAAGGAGATGGAGATCACCATCAGCAATGGAAAGAGAATGATCACGATGAACCCCAGCATCCCCAGATGGGATGCCAGAACGCGATACTTGGTGGAGCGGGGTTGAACCATCGCCATGGGTAGCTCCTTATACTTTGACTTTGGACAGTTTGAGGTTGATCAGCGAAAGTGCGCCAACCACCAGGAAGATGGCTGTGGCAATCGCTGCCGCCAGGCCAAAGTTCTGTCCGGAATCCTGGAACGCAATTCGGTAGGTGTAACTTACCAGCAGGTCTGTGGTGCCTGCGGGCGTGCTGGCACCGATAATGTCGGGTGCACCACCGGTCAACAGGGCGATCAGGACGAAGTTGTTGAAATTGAAGGCAAAGCTTGCAATCAACAGCGGCATCAGCGGCTTGATGATCAGTGGCAGGGTGACGTTGAACAGGTTGTTCACCGGCCCTGCCCCGTCCATGGCGGATGCTTCGTACAGATCCCGCGGAATCGCCTGCAGCAGGCCCATGGTAAGCAGCATCATGTACGGGTAGCCAAGCCAGGTATTGACGATCAGGATCATTGTCCGGGCCAGTGCCGGATCGCTGAACCAGTCCGGCCGCATCCCGAACAGGCCCTCCAGAACCAGGTTGATCTCACCGAAGTTCTGGTTGAACAGGCCCTTGAACACCAATATCGAGATAAAGGCAGGTACTGCATAGGGCAGGATCAGCATGGTGCGGTAGAAGCCCTTGCCACGGATCTGGTCCCATTGAAGCAGGTTTGCCAGTAACAGCCCCAGCGCCAGGGTGAACACCACCGTCGCTACCGCAAAGGACAGGGTCCACACGAAGATTTCAAAAAACGGCCCACGAATGCTGGGGTCGGACACCACCTTCAGGTAGTTGTCCCATCCGATGTTGACCGTCCACCCCGGTGACAGTGTCTGACCATCCGCGCTTCGGTAGAAACCGGTGTCGTGATCCGGGAAGTAGGTGGTATCAGTCTGGTTGTCAGTGATGCTGCCGTTATCGTGCAGCATAAACTGGTCTCTGATCGCCGCGAACGCCCGCAAACTGGCCATGCTCAGTTCCCGGCCATCCTCAGTCAGCAACTCCAGTTGCGACAGCTCCGACCTGAGCTGGATAATGTCCCGGATAGCCAGTGGTTCTCCTGCTGGCTTCTCTGAGGCAGGCAATACCGGTGCGCTGGAGTCCGCCCCATCCAGAACCAGCGGTGCTGATACCAGGTCCTGATGGTCCCCTTCCAGATAGAGCACGTAGCCGGCGCCGGTTTCGTAAAGCTCGTAGCTGTAACGAACCGAATCAGACTGATAGGTCCGGTCCAGCAGGTTTTCCTGCACCCGCTCAAAGCTCAGCAGATTACTGGCACTGTAGTTGGTAAAGCCAATACCCACCGTGTACATCAGCGGGAAGATAACGAACAGGCCCATCCCCGCTACAGCGGGGAAAATATAGCGATGGGCGTAGAGTTTTTTGTTAACGAAGACAAATACCGCTGATGCCGTCAGCACCAGGAAAAGCATCGCAAACACAAACTCCTGCTGGGCATACAGCGCCAGTATCAGGTAGAGCGCCATTCCTACTAACGCGGCGAGGGCGCCCCACTTAAGAATCTTTCGGGTCATTGGAAGTCTGCTTTCTGTTCCGGGGGAGGACAGTGTTTCCGTTATCATTGTAGTCAGCCCGCTTAAAGCCGTCGCCAGGCAATACGACGGCAGGTTTGCATCAACAGTTCAGCCACACTGAGAAAGCCGCAGGCAGAATCGCCCGCGGCCTTCCCGTTTCCGGTATTACCTGGTAATGCGCTTGGCTGCGGAGTTCAGGGCATCCTCTACGGATTGTCTTCCGGAAGTGATGTTCTGCAGCGCCGGCCCCATGGATGACCAGAACGCCCCCATGGCAGGCACACTCGGCATGGGCTCACCCAGCTCGGCGTTTTCGAACGTTGCAGCAATGTTCGGGTCAGACGACAGCTCGTCCATGAATTCCTTGTTGGCGACAGCGCCCAGGGGAACGTCGTCGTTCACCATTTTCAGGCCCTTGACGGACAGCGCGTAGTTTTCGAGGAATTCCACTGCCAGATCCTTATTGGGGCTGGCCGTGTTAAGAGTTGCCGCCATCACACCCACCATTGGCTTACTGGGTTCGCCGTCTACCGTCGGCAGTGTGGCCACCCCGAATTCAATACCGCTTTTCTCAAGGTTGCCCCAGGCCCATGGGCCGTTGATCATCATGGCGACTTCGCCCTTGTTAAAGCCGGATTCCATGGCGCTGTAGTCCGCGCCGCGGGGCATGACACCTTCGTCAATCAGGGTGGCCAGCATGTTGGCGCCTTTCATGGCGCCCTCGTTATTAACGCCGGTGTCCTTGACGTCATAGGTGCCATCTTCATTCTGGGCAAAAATATAACCACCGGCTGCGGCAATCATCGGCCAGGTGAAATAGGTGTTGTTGTAGTCCCACAGAATGGCGCGTTTTCCATCTTCCACCAGTTTTTCGTGGATGGCAGGAATGTCCTCAAACGCTGCTGGCGGCTCGGATACCAGGTCCTTGTTGTAGATGAGTCCGATGGACTCGACGGCCATGGGGTAGCCGTACATCTTGCCGTCGACCGTCACGGCATCCCAGGTGAAATCAAAATTGGCATCAACCACGTTTTGTGATGGCTTGATCTCGGAAATGATGCCGCTCTGTGCCCATTCGCCGAAACGGTCGTGTGCCCAGATAAAAATGTCCGGGCCGTTTCCCGTGGCGGCGGATTGCTGGAACTTGTCAGTGGCACTGTCCGGGTGGGCTACTTCAACGGGAATACCGGTTTCCTCGGTAAACCAGTCGCCCACTTCCTGCAGGCCGTCATAACCCTTGTCACCGTTGATCCAGACCAGGAGTTTGCCTTCCTCAATCTCGGCATGGGCAGGTGCAGACATCCCGAAAGTTGCTGCAACAATGGACGCTGCGAGTGTGCTGCGAATAAAAGTTCGACGATTCATCAGGTGATTCCTCTGCTTGTTCTTGCCTTATTCTTGTTGTCCGCCCTGGCACGAGGTTGGCCGGGCGGGCTGAACGCAAATCTTTCTATTGCGAGTAACCGAACTGTGTTGCAATTTGCCGTTGCTGGCATCAGCCCTGATTTCATTCCCTGAGGCGTAGAACGGGGGAGTAGTGAGGCGTAGCAAATTCCGTCTACCACCCTCCCCCCAGGTCTGGTTTGATTAGGCTACGACAACAATAAATGGAACCGGAGCCCATTGCATGAACCCATCCGCGAAAAATTTCAGGTTAACCGCCAGCCTTGTGACGTGCCTCTCCCTTGCCGGCTGCGCCAATAGCCAGTTCGAGACCGCCGCTCCGCCCTCAGACAATACAGCCGCTTCCCCCAGTGGCGGCCTTTGTGTGGCCACCGATGCCGAAATGACGGTTTCCGTGGGCAACACATTCGCTGAGGGTGAATGGCTGCGGGATTTCTATAGCGGCGAAAAGGCCCGGGTTGAAAACGGCGAGGTCACCATGACTCCCGCCCCGGAGGCGGAAGGTCTCTTACTGCTTGAGGCCGCAGGTGCTCCGCAGCAAAGCTTCAACTGGGCCGGCGCCACGGTTTATTTTACCGTGACTGACCGTTTCGCCAACGGCCGCACCGATAACGACCGGAACTACGGCCGTCAGCCCGACGGCAAGGACGAAATCGGTACCTTCCATGGCGGGGACTTTGCGGGACTGACGGATAAGCTTGATTACCTTAAGGAGCTTGGCGTCAACGCAGTCTGGATGACCCCACCCTTTGAGCAGATTCATGGCTGGGTTGGCGGTGGAGACCGTGGTGATTTTCGGCACTATGGATACCACGGCTATTACGCCCTGGACTTTACCCGGCCCGACGCCAACTTCGGTACCCGCGAGGAGTTCCGCACCCTGGTGGAAGAGGCCCACGCCCGCGGCATTCGCGTAGTAATGGACGTGGTCATGAATCATCCTGGCTACGCCACGCTCCAGGATATGCAGACCTTTGATTTCGGCGGCCTCCATGACGGTTTCGAAAAACATCTCCCGGGGCAGTGGGGCGAGTGGCAGCCTGAGTCCTGGGAAGACCTCCACGCCTACCATGCCCTGATTGACTACGATCACCCGGACTGGACCAATTGGTGGGGCAAGGACTGGGTTCGCGCTGGCATCGGCGACTACGATTCCGCCCCACAAGCGTCGATTGACCCGGCAAGGGGCTCGCTGGCCTTCCTGCCGGACTTCAAGACCGAATCCGACAAAGCGGTCGACCTCCCGGTGTTCCTCAGAAACAAGGAAAATACCCGGGCGGAGCAGCTTGATGATGCAACTGTGCGGGAGTACCTGATCACCTGGCTGACAGACTGGGTGCGTGAGTTTGGCGTGGATGGTTTCCGGGTCGATACCGCCAAACACGTGGAGCCGGAAGCCTGGCAGGAACTCAAGGCGCAAGCCCAGAAGGCACTGGAAACCTACCGTAGCAACAATCCTAGGCAACCGCTGCCGGCGGAAGATTTCTGGATGGTGGCGGAGGTTTTCCCCCACACCGTCACCCGCAGCCGCTACTTTGATGCCGGCTTCGATGCAGTGATCAACTTTGACCTGCAGGAAGAAGCCCGGGCCGGTGCCGCCTGCCTGTCGGAAATGGAGCCCATCTACAGCGACTACGCAGAGAAGATGAACGGGGACATACCCTTCAACGTCATGAGCTACATTTCATCTCACGACACCCAGCTGTTCAGCCGCATCGCAGACAATGACCCCGCAATGCAGAAGCGCGCAGCCAGTGCCTTGCTGTTTACACCGGGCACCAGCCAGATATTCTATGGGGATGAATCCGGGCGGCAGTTCGGCCCCACCGGTTCCGACGGCCACCAGGGCACCCGTTCCGATATGAACTGGGCAGACATTGAAAGCGGCACGGCGGCGCCGGTACTGGCCCACTGGCAAAAGCTCGGTCAGTTCCGTGAGCGCCACCCGGCCATCGGCGCTGGTGAACACCAACGTATCAGCATCGAGCCCTATGTTTTTTCACGAACCCACGGCGACGACCGCGTGATCATCGCCTTCGGAAAGGAGTAACCGTGCAAACTACCCACACCCCCGGATTCACACCGGATACACCCCTGATCCTGGGGATGATGCGGCTCCATGACCACCCTGTCCTCACCAGTCCGGCCAGGCTGGCCGACTGGATTGCCGCACGGCTGGAGGAAGGCCTGAACGTGTTCGATCACGCCGACATCTATGGCGGGGGTGAGTGTGAACGGCTGTTCGGCGATACGTTGCGGGCCCAGCCCCTGCTTGCCAGAGCGGTGCGGATAATCACCAAGGCCGGCATTGTACCGGCAAGCATGGACCGCTCACCGTGGCAGGTGAAGCACTACCAGGCCGAAGCCGGTTACCTGAAAAACGCCATTGACCGTGCCCTTACCTCGCTGGCGATGGAGCAGATTGATACCTTCCTGATCCACCGCCCAGATCCGCTGATGCAGGTGGAAGAGGTTGCCCGGGCGCTGGAAAACGCAGTGGCAGCGGGTAAGGTACGCCAGATAGGCGTCTCCAATTTCCTCCCGGAACAGTGGCGATGGCTGGCCGCCAACACCGAACTACCACTAGCCTGTAATCAGAGCCAGTTCTCCCTTGCACATACGGATCCGTTATTCGACGGCACGCTGGAGGCTCACCTGGCTGATGGTCTGCGCTGGCTGGCGTGGTCTCCGCTTGGCGGCGGGAAGCTGGCCGACCGGATTCCCGCTGATATTCTCGATCGCGCACGGGAGGAAACCGGCCTGGATGAGACCGGCCTGGCGATTGCCTGGCTGCGTCAGATTCCGGGAACGCCGGTGCCGGTTCTGGGTTCCATGAATCCTGACAGGATCCGCTCAGCGCTTCAGGGCACCCAGACCGTCCTGCCACGCCCGATCTGGTATCGGCTGCTGGAATCTGTGCGCAACACCGCTGTTGCCTGACAAGCGGAAGTTTCGTGACTGCCATCAAAACCTGACAAATCGTTACACAATTTCCACTTTAGTATCATTGTTGCTTCACCAGAGTCCCGCGACACTGCTCATGCTTTATAAAAACAATATTCAGGTGCCAGTGTTTAGCAGCACGGCGCGATCACGGAGACCTTCGTCGATGCTCTGCAAGAAGCTTTTTGTTTCTCTCTTACTCACCCTGCTTGTAACCACGACCGTAGCAGCGGAATCCCTTAAAATCGGGCTCAACTACCCCCAAACTGGACGATACAAGGATCAGGGCCTGCAACAACGCCTGGGGGCGTTCCTGGCCGTTGATGAAATCAACAAGGCCGGCGGAGTCATGGGGCGCGACCTGGAACTGGTGATACGAAACACCTCGGGCGAGCCGGACAAGGGTGCTAAAAACACCGCTGAACTGATCGACCGTGAAGGTGTACAGATGGTGTTCGGCGGGGTTTCCAGCGCCGTCGCCATATCCTCAGGCAGAGCTGCGAGAGACAGAGACCGGATCTACTTCGGCACCCTGACCTACTCCAACGCCACCACCGGCGCCGCCGGCCACCGCCACATGTTCCGCGAACCCTACAATGCCTGGATGACGGCCAAAGCACTGAGCAAATACCTCACTACCCAGCATTCCAACGACGAGTACTTCTACATCACCGCTGACTACACCTGGGGCTGGTCCGTGGAAGAGTCAGTCAGGAAGTTCACTGGCACCGATGACACTGGGGCGCATCAAGGCGTAAAAACACCCTTTCCACGGGCGCTGATCACAGACTTCCGCAAGGCTCTGGAGCAGGCTGAACAAAGCGATGCCAAGGTGCTGATGATGGTGCTGTTCGGCGACGACATGGTGCGTGCGCTGAACGTCGCCTATGAGATGGGCCTGACGAAGAAAATGCAGGTGGTGGTTCCCAACCTGACCCTCGGAATGGCTCGCCAGGTGGGACCGACCATCATGGAAGGGGTTGTCGGTGGCGCTCCCTGGGTCTGGAGTGTGCCGTATCAGTACGACTACCCAAGGGGCAAGGAGTTTGTGGAAGCCTTCTCCAGTCGCTACGAAATGCGTCCTTCCACTGCCGCGGCTTCTGCCTACAGCATTGTCTATCAGTACAAGGACGCTGTTGAGCGTGCCGGCACCACCGATACCAGCCAGGTCATCCGCGCACT
Organism: Marinobacter denitrificans; assembly: GCF_008795955.1. GTDB lineage: Bacteria > Pseudomonadota > Gammaproteobacteria > Pseudomonadales > Oleiphilaceae > Marinobacter > Marinobacter denitrificans. The sequence continues at coordinate 237,243 of NZ_VMHN01000002.1, read as the reverse complement.
GGAAGGTCACAGGTACACGTTTCTGAAAGACGAGCAGTACTGGCGGGAGTTTGACCACCAGAACGTACAGACCGTCTACGTGGTAAAGGTAAAGCCCCGCGACGAGATCATGGACGACGAGTATTCGAGCGACTATTTCGAGATCATCGATTCCATGCCGGGAGACGAAGCAGCACAGACCCGTGAGGAATGGGAAGCCCGCCGCAGAGAGGCAGGCCAGCCACTGACTCTCTGACCGGAGGAGTGTAGTCGGCGTTCAGGAAGCCTGAGTGCCGACTCTTTACAATATCGTTGATCATTCCCCGGTTACGCTCCGTCGCCTGAATGGCGGCGGGTTGTTAATCCAATACGTCGCACTCGCTATCAGATTCCGCGACGGTGTCTGCCAGTGCAGCCCCAATGTCAGAGAATTCCTCGGCCTGCAGGGAGGCTCCGCCTATCAGCCCACCGTCTACCTGTGGAGACTGAAACAGTTCTGCTGCATTGCCTGCCTTGACACTTCCCCCATAAACAATTCGAGTGGTTTCTCCCAGACCTGCCTGATGGTTTTCCAGGAACTGACGGATGGCTCGGTGGGTGTCTGACACCTGTTCCGGAGTCGCTGTCCTGCCGGTACCAATGGCCCAGACCGGCTCGTAGGCAAGAATACTGCCACCAAGGCCTGCCACTCCGTTATGGTCGATAACCGCCTGCAACTGGCTCTCGATCGCCACCATTGCCATCCCCTGCTCCCGCTCTTCAAGGGTCTCACCGATACAAAGAACCGGGCTCATGCCGGCGGCGCGCACCTGGCGGAAACGCGCAGCTACATTGCCGTTAGACTCGTGATACAGCGACCGGCGCTCCGAATGGCCGACAAGCACATACCGGCAGCCCATTTCCTTGAGCATGGTTGCGCTCACCTCACCCGTGTGGGCCCCCGAAGGTTCAGAGCTGGCATTCTGGGCGCCGAGAGAAATTCCGGTATATCCAAGCAGATCCCGAACCTGGAAGAGGTAAGGGAATGGCGGACAGATGGCCATATCAATGGCTTTCCGCAAAGGCCTGAATCTTGCGAGCATACGCACCAGCAGTGCCTGGTTGGCGTGCAGGCTGCCGTTCATTTTCCAGTTTGCAATCAGAATGGGTTTTCTCATGGTCTGCCTCCTGTCGTTCCGTTCATTGCCGCTTCAGGTATCCAGGGCACAGCGAATCGCCCCCACTCCCGGGTAGAACGCCCGGGCCCCCAGATCCTGCTCAATGCGCATCAAGCGGTTGTATTTGGCAACGCGATCTGAGCGACAGAGAGAACCGGTCTTTATCTGGCCGGCCCTGGTGGCCACTGCCAGGTCGGCAATAAAGGTGTCTTCAGTTTCGCCACTGCGATGGGAAATCACTGCGGTGTACCCTGCGTCCTGGGTCATGCCAATGGCGTCGAACGTTTCAGAGAGGGTGCCGATCTGGTTGAGCTTGATGAGCACGGAATTGCCGACCTCCTGCCGAATGCCCTCGGAAATAAGACCAGTGTTGGTGACAAACAGATCGTCACCCACCAGTTGAACCCGGTCACCAAGCTTCTTGGTCAGTAACTTCCAGCCGGCCCAGTCGTTTTCGTCCATGCCGTCTTCAATAGAGGCAATGGGATACTGCATGGCCAGCGATAACAGATAGTCAGAGAATCCGGCGGAGTCGTAGCTTTCACCCGTGCCGGCCAACTGATAGCGGCCATCCCGGTAAAACTCGGAGGCTGCGCAATCCAGTGCCAGCACGATGTCAGTGCCGGGGCGATAACCTGCTTTGACCACGGCCTCCAGAATAAGATCAAGGGCCTCTTCACTGGAACGCAGATCGGGCGCGAAACCACCCTCGTCACCAATGGCTGTGGACAGTCCATTTTTCTTCAGCAGTGATTTCAGTGCGTGGAAGATCTCTACTCCCATGCGGAGCGCTTCACTGTAGCTCGGCGCCCCCACCGGCTGGATCATGAACTCCTGCAGATCCACATTGTTGTCTGCGTGGGCACCACCGTTAATGATGTTCATCATGGGCACTGGCAGCACGCACGGGCCGGAGCAGCCATAGAGTTCTGCCAGATAGCGGTAGAGAGGCTGCTGCCGGTAATTTGCAGCTGCATTTGCAAGTGCCAGAGAAACCGCGAGGATACCGTTGGCGCCAAATCCGGCCTTGTTCTCGGTCCCGTCCAGATGACACATCAGCCGATCAATCACGACCTGATCAAACACTACCCTGCCTTCCAGGGCGGGGGCGATATACCGGTTCACCGATTCAACCGCCCCCAGAACACCCTTGCCAATGTATCTGTCGGGGTCACCATCCCGTTTCTCCAGAGCCTCGCTGGAGCCGGTGGATGCCCCGGATGGGGAGCGGCCTTGTCCAACCACGCCGTTTCCCAATGTGACATCCACCTCCACTGTGGGAAAACCCCGGGAATCCAGGATTTCCCGGCCGAACACTGATTGAATATGCTCCATACTGATAAACCCGCCTGATCTGTTGTTTTTGTTAATGCACCGCATTCGCGCACTATCGAACAGTAATGGTGATTGTAATATTCGTTTACGAACATTAACAAGCGAAAAAGAACAAAGTTTCAATATGATTTTGTTATATCGAAAACCCGGAATCGTTACCTGGCGCGGAAGCCTAAACCCGAAAGCGTCCAATCAGCGCTTCAATGTCGGACATAGACGCCTTGAGCTGGTCGCTGGTGGCCACCAGTTGCTCAATCTGCGCCAGGTTCTCTGACGAAGACCCGCTGATCTCAGTCACGTTATGTGAGACCGAACGGCTCACGTCCTCCTGCTCATCCATACCAGTACGGACATGTTCCGCACTATTGCGAATCTGATCCACCGCCTCGCGAATGGTTTCAACTCCTCGTGAAGCGTCGGTTATCAGTTTCTTTACCGACTCCAGACGATGGAAACTGTCTTCCATGGAAGCCACTGCCGCCCCCGCATCACCCTGAAGACGGGTTACAAGCTCACGGATGGTTTCGGTACTAGTGGTGGTTTTCTGGGCAAGCTGCCGCACCTCATCCGCGACCACCGCAAAACCACGGCCGAATTCACCGGCCCGCGCTGACTCAATGGCGGCATTAAGTGCCAGCAGATTGGTCTGGTTTGCAATCTCATCAATAGATTGGGTAATCCGCCCGATATCGTGGGAGGCACTTTCCAGCTTCCTGAGTTTCCCGGAGGTCTGCTGGACCTGTTGCTCCAGCTCGTCCACGCATGCCATGTTGGAGCGTGCCGTAGCCTGGCTGGCGTCAACATGGCGGTTTACCGATTCCACCAGCTGGTGGGTATCACGAACCGAGTCGGCCACTTGATGACAGGAGGCCTCCATCTCGTTCATTGCTGTGGCGATGGAATCCAGTTCGTCCGCCTGGCCGCGAATGCGTTGGCTCAGCTCATGGGAAAAGTCTGCGTTTGACGCTGCCACGCCAGTGATTTCTCCCCCGGCTTTCTGAAGGCTGCCGAGGACCTCCCGCATGGCAGCAGCCAGCTGATTGGCCGAATCCCTGAGCTCTACAAATTCTCCTTTGGCCGCGAACGTCAATTCACGACTGTAATCGCCGGAAGCCATCGCAGAAAGATGACTCACCGTGGACCTCAGGGGCACACTGATCATCCGCCCGAGCCATATCGAGATCACAACGGCAATGAACAGAATCAGCGGTACCAGGTAGTAGACCAGTTGCTCGGAAAAACGTGCAGTGGCATCCAGGTTGTCGACTGCCTGAACCGCTGCCTGCCCTGCCGCCCCCACCATTTCATCAATGTGCCCATTGAGAACATCGAGTTCACGCTCGACGTCCGTTATCGTGGCGTTCACTTCAAGTACGTTGCGGCGGTAATCGTAGTACTGGCTGACAATACCGGTCTCGCTGTTTACGGACTCGAAAAAGGCCGCCGCTACCGGAGCAAGGTCCGCCAGCGAGGCTATTTCATCAATAATGGCTTCGATATCCTGCTCTACTGTCACGGTATTGAAGCGCAGGTTCTCGACGACTTCTTTCAGCCTGTCCGCATCCTCTGTGCTGACCAGTTGCATAATCAGTAGTTCGATATTCGAAAGATTGCTCATAACAGACATCAACAGGTCCTTCAAATAAATATCGGACCCGGCGGGTGCTGCCCCTTCACGCAGCAATAACTGCTTCATTTCCGAAGCTCTGGCCAGGAAGTCTGATAGGTCCCGGTTTACAGACGCCGACACCCTGATCACTTCGGCCTGATGCTGGTTGAGCCTTCCCGCCTGTTCCTGAAGGGCACCCAGCTCCTGCTGAAATTGTTGCGCAGGGTCATCAAAACCTTCCAGCAGCCTGATGTTGCCGGCCTCCGCAGATAGCGTGTCTACACGCTCTCGCAGCCCGGAGATCATGACAGTCAGCTTTCCATAGCGGGATTCCAGCTCTTCGTTATTCCGGACCCTTGCCAATGAAGTCACAGCAGTACCACTGATGCCTGTTGTCGCTTCCACAGACTGCACGGACCGCTGGAATGGGAATATTCTTTCCTTCACCTCCGATGTGCCATCGGAAATGGACATCATCATGCTTCCATTGAATAGCCCCCAGCCCGCAATCAGCACGCAGAGGAAGCCGAAACCCAGGTAAAGACGGTGGATCACTGAGATGTTTTTCATGCCCCATAAACTCCCTACAACGTACCCGGCAGGTTCCGGGCATTTAAAGGACAATACAGGTACCGAAAGGTGGAAAAAGGGCCGGCAGGGTTAACCCGCAAAGTGCGGGGACACCTGAAATGCTAGTAAGGGGGGTATGAAAGCAACCGGCCAAGACCCACCGACCTGACGGTGTTAGGTCTGCCGCTACCCGGGAGACGGTGGGCAGCGGCAGGGCACTACAGGTAAGTGTTGATCAACTCTCGCGAGCTTCTTCCCAGGTCTTGAGCAGCTCGTCGTAGCGGACGGTCTTGCCTTGCGGCTTTTCGTTGTCCAGCTTCGGCTTCGGCGCTCCTGGCTGGTCCAGCCAGTACTGCGGATCACGCGGCTCGTTCAGCTTGGGGCCGCAGTTGGGCATGACATTGGCACGCTCCAGACGCTCCATCACGCGGTCCTGCGCTTCGGCCAGGCCGTCCAGTGCTTTCTGGGGAGTTGCCTCGCCACTTGCAGCCTGGGCAATGTACTGCCACCAGAGCTGAGCCAGCTTTGGATAATCAGGTACGTTGGTACCGGTAGGTGACCACTGCACACGGGCCGGACTGCGATAAAACTCAACCAGGCCACCAAGCTTCGGCGCCATCTCGGTCATCACGTCAGAGTTGATGTCGGACTCGCGGATAGGAGTAAGACCAGCAATGGTTTTCTCCAACGACACAGTCTTGGAAACCGTAAACTGGGCATACAGCCAGGCCGCAAGGCGACGCTCTTTGGGAGTGGACTTCATGAAAGTCCAGGATCCGACGTCCTGATACCCCAGCTTCATGCCCTCTTCCCAGTAGGGACCACGTGGGGAAGGTGCCATGCGCCACTTCGGTGTGCCATCTTCGTTAACCACTGGCAGGCCGTCTTCGATCATGCTGGCGGTGAACGCGGTGTACCAGAAGATCTGCTGAGCCACATTGCCCTGGGCAGGTACCGGCCCGGCTTCCGAGAAGGTCATGCCCTGTGCTTCAGGTGGAGCATACTTGTCCAGCCAGTCGACATACTTTGTTGTCGCGTACACGGCAGCAGGCCCGTTAGTGGCACCCCCGCGACTGACGCTTGCACCCACGGGGTGACACTCGTTAACCCGAATACCCCACTCGTCCACGGGCAGACCATTCGGCAGGCCCTTATCACCGGCACCGGCCATGGAGAACCAGGCGTCCGTGAAACGCCAGCCCAGTGAGGGGTCTTTCTTGCCGTAGTCCATGTGGCCATAGACACGCTTGCCGTCAATTTCCTTCACATGTACCGAGAAGAATTCGGCGATGTCTTCGTAAGCAGACCAGTTGACCGGCACACCCAGCTCATAGCCGTAGATATCCTGGAACTGCTTTTTAAGGTCTTCACGCTCGAACCAGTCGGCACGGAACCAGTACAGATTGGCAAACTGCTGATCCGGCAGCTGATAGAGCTTGCCATCGGGACCCGTGGTGAAATCCAGGCCAATGAAATCCTCAAGGTCAAGGGTCGGCAGGGTCAGATCCTTGCCTTCACCGTTCATGATGTCCTCAACCGGCATGACCTTACCGTAGCGGAAGTGGGTACCAATCAGGTCTGAGTCATTCACCCAGCCGTCATAAATGTTGCGGCCGGACTGCATCTGGGTCTGCAGCTTCTCGATGACATCCCCTTCCTGAATCAGGGTATGGGTAAGCTCGATACCCGTGATTTCAGTGAAAGCTTCTGCCAGAACCTTGGATTCATATTCGTGGGTAGCGATGGTTTCGGAGACGACATTGATCTCCATACCACGGAAAGGCTCAGCAGCTTTGATAAACCACTCCAGCTCTTTCATCTGTTCTTCTTTGCTCAGGGTCGAATTCTTGAAGGCTTCGTCAATCCACTTCTTGGCGGCATCCGAATACTGATCGGCACTGACCTGAAAGCTGATCCCCATACTTGCGGCGCCGATGGCGGCACTCAAGAGCAGGGTTTTCGGATATTTATTGTTGTTGAACATATCCAACCTCGTTCGTCTTGTTTTGGTTTGTGCGAAACGCGACTGCTGACTGCGTTCCGGTTTTCCCTGTATAGCGTTTTCGTCGCTATTCCTGAATGGGAACCGAACCGGCATGTTCGATTCCGATCATAAAACAAAAAATAGTTCGTTATAGAAACTTTTACAACTGTTTTTTGGCCAAATTCTGAAAGTTTTTTGCCGCCATCCCTGGCAAACGAAAATCCAGATCCTTACCCCCACCGCAATAACACAGCAAGCCAGGCTACTGAAACTGCCAGGGCCACCCAGAGCGTGATATCCGACACTGCGAGAAACGCCAGGTGAATGTACGCTGCCGACAACAGACCGATGAACAGCCTGTCCCCACGGGTGGTCGCGATCGGCAGGAAACCCTTTCGTTCGGTGCAGGGTGAAACAATTTCGTAAACGGTCATTACCATCAGTATTCCAGCAATTACCGCGAAGAAAATGGCAACGGTTGGTGTCCAGTTCATCCACGCAATCATGTTAATTCTCCTTATACCCGACCCAGTGCAAAGCCTTTGGCAATGTGGTTACGAACAAACCAGACCACCAGCACGCCAGGAATAATGGTCAGCACACCGGCTGCAGCCAGAACGCCCCAGTCGATACCACTGGCCCCGATCGTTCGCGTCATGATCGCGCCTATAGGTTGCGCGTCCACGGATGTCAGCGTTCTTGCCAACAGCAGCTCCACCCACGAGAACATGAAGGCGAAGAAGGCGGCCACACCAATCCCGGACCGGATCATCGGAAGAAAAATTTTCACGAAGAATTTCGGAAAGCTATAGCCATCAATATAGGCCATTTCATCGTACTCGCGCGGTACACCGGACATGAAACCTTCCAGTATCCACACCGCCAGCGGCACGTTGAACAGGCAGTGCGCAAGCGCCACGGCAATGTGCGTATCAAACAGCCCGATGGATGAATAGAGCTGGAAGAACGGCAGCAGGAATACTGCAGGCGGCGCCATACGGTTACTGAGCAACCAGAAGAACAGATGCTTGTCACCTACGAACTTGTAGCGGCTGAACGCATAAGCTGCGGGCAGCGCAACCAGCAACGTGATGGTCATGTTCATGGATACATAGATCATCGAGTTGATGTAACCCGAATACCAGCTGGAGTCCGTGAAGATCACCGCGTAGTTCTGCAACGTAAAGTCCTGGGGCCAGAAGGTAAGCCCCCCGAGAATTTCACGGTTGGTCTTGAACGACATGTTCAAAAGCCAGTAGATAGGGGTCAACAGGAGGATGATAAACAGTGTCATCCCGATGCCCTTGGAACGTGAATAGTTCATCACTCTCTCCTTATTTTTCTTTGTCGAGGTGAGTTATGGCGGTAAAGAACAGCCAGGACACCAGCAGCACGACCAGGAAGTAGATCAGCGAGAATGCAGCTGCACGGCCGATATCGAATTGGCCAATCGCCATGGTGGTCAGAGTCTGACTCAGGAAGGTGGTAGAACTGCCTGGCCCACCGCCGGTCAGCACGAAGGGCTCGGTGTAGATCATAAAGCTGTCCATGAACCGCAACAGGACGGCAATTACCAGGACACTCTTCAGACGCGGCAGTTGGATGTAGCGGAAAACCGCCCACCTGGATGCCCGGTCAATTTCCGCGGCCTGGTAGAAGGCCTCAGGAATTGCACGAAGGCCGGAATAGCACAGCAGCGCCACCAGTGGTGTCCAGTGCCATACGTCCATCAACAGCACTGTCAACCAGGCATCCACCGTGTCGCCGGTATAGTTGTAGTCAACACCCAGGCTGTTCAGTCCCCAGCCAAACAGTCCGATGTCACCCCGACCAAAGATCTGCCAGATAGTGCCCACGACGTTCCAGGGAATCAGAAGCGGGATGGCAAGCAGGATCAGGCACAGGGAGGCCTTGATACCGGACTTGGGCATCATCAGGGCAACGCTTATGCCCAGGGGTATCTGGATCGCAAGAACAGCTCCGGAAAACGCAAACTGTCTCAAAAGCGAGTCCTGCAAACGCTCATTACCAAGGATCTCTTTGAACCATTCAGTACCGACCCAGTAGCCCTGGCCGGGGCCAAAAATATCCTGGACGGAATAATTCACTACCGTCATCAGCGGTATGAGCGCGGAAAACGCCACCAGGATGAAGACTGGCAGTACGAGCCACCAGGCACGATTATTGGGAACCTTGTTCATTGGTCCTTCTCCTCTACCAGGAACTCGTCGACATAAAGCTTCAGCCATTTCTCGGGGAAACTGAGCTGGACATGGTTGCCAATTTCGAAATGCTGGTCCTCTGTCAGGCGAACTTTCAGGGTCTCGAAATCAAGCTTTATCGTCATGATCTTGTAGGTACCCAGATCTTCGACGTCCCTGACCTCGGCTTCAAAAGTGTCATCTGCGGAAACATCCGACGCCTGGATAAACTCCGGCCGGATACCAATCTTGATGTTGTTGGAGTGGACCCGTTGCAGCACCTCAACCTGTTGGGCGCTCAATGGTATAACCGTGCTGCCAAAACACACCCCACGGGGGCAGCGCTGCACCTCAATCAGGTTCATGCCGGGGCTGCCAATGAAGTAGCCCACAAACGTATGGTTCGGTTGCTCGAAGAGTTCCGTTGGCGTCCCGAACTGCACAATCTGCCCGCCGTACATCACCGCTATCTTGTCTGCGAACGTTGAGGCTTCCAGCTGATCGTGAGTGACATACACCATGGTGATGTCGAATTGCTCATGGATTTGCTTGAGCTTGCGCCGCAGCTTCCATTTGAGCTGGGGATCGATCACCGTCAACGGCTCGTCGAAGAGGATGGCGGAAACATCGCCACGTACCAGGCCACGCCCCATGGACACTTTCTGCTTCTGGTCGGCGGAAAGGTTCTTCGCCTTCTTATGCAGTTCACCTTCAATTTCCAGGATCTCGGCGATTTCGTGCACCTTGGCGTTGATCTGGGACGAAGGCACGCCGGTGTTCTTGAGGGGAAACGCGAGATTCTGGAACACCGTCATTGAGTCATAAATGACGGGAAACTGGAAAACCTGGGCAATGTTCCGGTCCCTGGGAGACAATTCATTGACCCGCTTGCCGTCGAACAGCACGTCGCCTTCAGAGGGTTGAAGCAGGCCCGATATGATATTCAGCATGGTGCTCTTGCCACAACCGGAAGGGCCCAGCAATGCATAGGCGCCGCCCTTTTCCCAGACATGGTCAAGGTGGCGAATGGCATAGTCATCGGGTCCGGAGGGGTTTTCACTGTAACTGTGAGCCAGGGACTTCAAATGAATTTCAGCCATCAGATCGACCCTCCTGTTAACTGCGACGGCGTGTGCACCAGGTTTTCGTCTTTGTCGAAGACAAACAGCTTGTCGATGGGCAGGTAGATCTTGATGGGGGCCTCAGTATGATACTGATGAACCCCCATCAACTGCATGACCATCTCGAAGTGCCGGTTACGAACGTGCATGAAGGTTTCGGAGCCGCTTATTTCACTCAGCTCCACTTCCATGGACATTTCCAGGTCGTCTTCACCGGTGGGGACCAGCCCAATGTGGCTGGGCCGTACACCAAACCAGTAATCACCCGGTTCAAGTCTTGCGAGTTCCTGGGTCAATGCATGATGTGAATACTCATCAAAGGTCACTTCCGTGTCGGTGACACGCCCCTTGATAAGATTCATGGGTGGCTCACTGAACAGTTGTGCTGCCAGGGTGTTCACCGGGTTGCGGTAAACCTCCATCACTGGCCCGGACTGGACAATCCGTCCTTCATTCAGCAGCGTTGTGACACCGCCAAGCGCCAACGCCTCGTTGGCTTCTGTGGTGGCATATACGGCGATGCACTGGCGCTCGCGGAACAGCTCCCGCAACTCTGCCCGCAGCTCTTCCCGCAACTTGTAGTCCAGGTTCACCAGGGGTTCGTCGAACAGAATGAGCGTGGCATCCTTTACCAAGGCGCGAGCCATCGCTGTCCGCTGCTGTTGACCGCCCGAGAGCTCCAGCGGATACCGTTTCAACAGCGGGTCGATCTGCAGCATGTTGGCAGTTTCCTTCACCCGCCGATCAATCTCGCTTTCCTTCATCTTGGCCAGACGCAGGGGCGAGGCGATATTTTCGTATACCGTCAGATTGGGATAATTGATGAACTGCTGATAGATCATCGAGACGTTGCGTTGCTGAACGCTCTGCCCGGTCACATCATTGCCGTTATAGATGAGACGCCCCTCGTCGGGCTTGTCGAGCCCGGCCATGATTCTCATAAGGGAAGTCTTCCCGGCAAGTGTGCGCCCGAGCAGGACGTTGAACGAACCAGCCTCAAACGTGATATTCGCGTCCCGGATGTAATCCACACCATCCACGACACGGGAGAGGTTCTCCAGTGTTAAGGACATAGGCCTTCCTTTGTTGTTGTTGTGGCAACATTACTCACCAATACCTCTGGGCACCGGCGAAAATTCGATTTCGAATACTCAAAGGCAATGAGCATACCAATATAGGTAAAAACCACAGACATACATTCAAGCCGTTGATTTATAAAGGCCTATATTTTTACGGAATTTCTTAAGGGAAAATTATAATGTTCGATATCAAACTTTTTGTTCAATTTGAACATTGACCTGAACAACGATTGCGCACATTATTGAACAGCCATATGAACAGAAGGACGCCACAGAAACTCTGCTGGGTGGCTATAAAAACAAAACGAAACTGTAGATTCACGGAGGATCCTGGTGAAGCGGCAACACGAACAACCCGAATACCGGGCCGTCATTGCAGACTCCTGGAACCGCTGTATCGGTTATGGACTTCATCACGATCATGAGCCGGAGCCCGCCAATCTCGAGGAGGCGGCCGTTTCGAGGCTTGAGAGGGAATACGCAGGATTGCTGAGTACCACGGAAACCGAAGTACTCCCCTATTACAACAACATCATGTCAAACAGCCGCTGCCTTATACTGCTCGCGGATTCGGGTGCACGGGTACTGAAAGGCTGGGGGGACCGTCGTATCACCGAAAGCCATCTGCGCCCCTATTTCTGTGCCGGCGCAAGCTGGCACGAACGCCACGCCGGCACCAACGCCATCGGCACCTCCATTGCCACCAGCTCTCCGATCCAGGTCCAGAGAAACGAACATTTTCTGAAACTGAACCGCAGTATCATTGGTTCTGCCGCTCCCATTTTTGATACTGACCGGACCCTGGTGGGCGTTCTCAGCGCCTTCAGTGACGCTTATCTGCCCCAGGCTCATACGCTGGGCATGGTCCGGCTTCTGTCCCAGTCTGTGGAGAACCGGCTTATTGTCAGGAAACTGGGGAGCGACCATTTCATTCTGACCCTCAACGCCACGGCCGATAATATCGATAGCCCCTGGTCTGGCCTGATCGCCTTTGATCAGACCGGGCGGATCATCGCTTCCAACCAGCGTGCCGATCAGCTTCTTGGTGCACCTTTGTCGGGCCGGAATCTGAGCTCACTGTTCATGGAGAGCAGGAATCTGATCCTGAATCACTCGGAAACCTCCTCCATCCAGTTGACCACCACCCACCGGGTTAGGCTGTCGGGGCTTCTCAAGCGGCCAGCCCAGGTGAACACATTACCGTCGAAACCGTCGGCCCGCCCTGTCGAACGCACCAGTAACAAGGGCCGGCAACAAACCAGCATATCGCTTGACGACGTAGAGCATGGTGAACCCGTGGTCCGTCGATGTGTCGATCAGGCCGGCAAGGTACTGGAGCGCGGTGTCCCGATCCTGATTTGCGGGGAAACAGGGGTGGGCAAGGAAGTACTGGTAAAAGCCCTGCACGGCAACAGTGGCAGGCATAACCAGCCGCTGGTCTCGGTGAATTGCGCAGCCATACCGCCGGAACTGGTGGAGTCGGAGCTGTTCGGTTATGAAGCGGGAGCCTTCACCGGGGCCCGCGCCCAGGGCTCACTCGGTCTTATCAGGAAAGCGGATAAAGGCATATTGTTTCTTGACGAGATTGGCGAAATGCCGCTGGCTGCTCAGTCCAGACTTCTGCGGGTATTGCAGGAGCGTGAAGTGACTCCTGTAGGGTCCACCGAACGCATCGCGGTTGACATATTGCTGGTCTCTGCAACCAACCGCCCCCTCTCTGATCGCGTCAACAGTGGCGAATTCAGGGCTGACCTTTATTACCGTATCAATGGCTTATGCGTGGAACTTCCCCCACTGCGGGAGCGCCTGGACAAACGCCAGCTGATCCACCGTATCTATCAGGAGCAGCGCGATGATAGCCAGTCGGAGACGCTGAACCCGGAAGTCATGGCCGCCCTGGAAAATCACCCCTGGCCCGGAAATATCCGCCAGCTGGTTAACATCCTTCGTGTCGCAGTCGCCATAGCCGACGGCGACGATGTCGAACTCTGGCACCTGCCAGAAGAGTTTGTTGCGGAATACGAGGCCCGGAAAACCTTCGCCCAGAAGGCGGTGTTCGATCCATCTTCCTTCAGCGAGGCCCCCCAGGCCAATGACAACTCCCAGACCGACACAATGAAACAGACTCTGGTGGTCTACCAGCAATGTATGGGAAACGTCTCCCGGGCAGCCCGGGAACTTGCCGTCAGCCGCAACACTTTATACAAGCGGCTGCGGGATCTGGGGGTTCGGTAGCCACTCTTTCTGCCGCAAACCGATTCGTCAGAGTTTGCTGATGGCCTTGATCCAGCCCTCATACAGACTGTCACGCTGTACCTTCGTCATGACCGGATCAAAGCTCCTGTCGCACCGCCACATGTCACTCAGATCCTCCAGGGATTTGTATACGCCGGCCTGCAGCCCGGCAAGGTAAGCGGCCCCGAGCGCCGTGGTCTCCACCAGTGCGGGTCGGTCGACCCGCGCTCCGAGAATATCCGCAAGGAACTGCAGCACCCAGTTATTGGCAACCATACCGCCATCCACGCGCAGGGTAATGGGCCTCAGTCCATCCTTTTCCATGGCCTTCTGCAGGTCCTTGGTCTGGTAACATACCGACTGCAGGCCGGCGGTAACGATTTCCTTGATGCCGGTATCCCTGGTCAACCCGAAAATGGCACCCCGGGCGTTGGGGTCCCAGTAGGGCGCACCCAGGCCGGTGAATGCCGGAACCAGGTAAACCCCGTGATCCACAGGCGTCCCCTCCGCCAGCGGCTCCGTTTCACAGGCATTCCTGATCAGTTGCAGGCCATCCCGCAGCCATTGAATGGCAGCCCCGGCGATAAAGATACTGCCCTCCAGCGCATAGGCCGGCTTGCCATTGAGTCGGTAGGCAACGGTGGTCAACAGCCGGTGCTCCGAGGTCAGGGCCTTGTCACCGGTATTCAGCATCAGGAAACATCCGGTGCCGTAGGTGCTTTTGGCCATACCCGTCTCAAAACAGGTCTGTCCGAACAATGCAGCTTGCTGATCACCGGCAATGCCCATCACCGAAGCCCCCTCAAGACGCCCATTACCCACGATCTGTCCGAAGTCCGCCGCTGAATCCATCACTTCGGGCAGCAGGGATTCCGGAACGCCGAAAAGATCCAGCAGTTCCTGGTCCCACTCCTGTTTATGGATATTGAACAGCATGGTGCGACTGGCATTGGTGGCATCGGTACGGTGAACCTTGCCACCGGTCAAGCGCCAGAGCAGGAAACTGTCGATAGTGCCAAATGCCAGCTCACCCTTATCGGCCCGCTGCCTGGCTCCGGGAACATTATCCAGTACCCAGCGGATTTTCGTGGCCGAAAAGTAGGGATCGATCAACAGTCCGGTCTTGTTGTTCACTGACGGTTCGAGACTCTGTTTCTTCAGTGATTCACACCAGTCAGCGGTTCTGCGATCCTGCCACACAATAGCCGGGTAAACCGCCTCACCGGTTGCACGATCCCATAGCACAGTGGTCTCTCTCTGGTTGGTGATTCCAACGGCGACCACTTCATTCGTTCCTGAACACCCCTTTTCCATGACGTCATCGCAGACTTCTCTGACGGTGCGCCATATATCTTCGGGGTCGTGCTCTACCCAACCGCTGGCCGGGAAATGCTGAGGAAATTCCTGCTGGCTGCTGGCGTGTATATTTCCATCCAGAGTGAAAAGAATCGCGCGGGAACTGGTGGTCCCCTGATCGATGGATAGAATGTACTGAGTCATATTTTTTGCCTCGGGTGTTCTTATTTTTTCGTATTTTTACTTTTTTGAAAACAAAAGCCAACCCTTTTCACCACCGAGAAATCGATCGAACTCTACAACTCCCTAAAAAGGCTGCACAAAGCCCAAAAACACTCTAGACTGAACACGGATATGAAATCGCTATTTCGTTCGTAACAGAAAAACCGGGCACCGGAGGGAGTTGAATGGCACAGCGACGCAGGCAGGATCTGATCATGGAGCTGATCCAGCAAAACGGCTTCGTGACTACAGAACAGCTGGTTGACCAGTTTAAAGTCACACCGCAGACCATTCGCCGGGATCTGAACGAGCTGGCCAGCCAGAAAAAACTCCGTCGCCACCATGGCGGTGCAGGCATTGACTCCAGCACCGTAAACACCGCATACCAGGCTCGCAAGATCATGGATCTGGAAGCGAAAGAGCGTATTGCCGAGGCTCTGGTGGAGATGATTCCGGACAACTCCTCCATGTTCATCAACATCGGTACCACCACAGAAACGATTGCCAAGGCTCTGCTGGAGAAGAACAACCTCCAGGTGGTGACCAACAACCTGCACGTAGCCTCCATACTTTCCGCAAAGGAAGACTTCCATATCATCATTGCCGGTGGCGAAGTCCGCAATCGTGATGGCGGCATTGTTGGTGAAGCCACCCGGGACTTTATCAATCAATTCAAGATGGACTTCGGCATCATAGGCATCAGCGGCATCCACACCGACGGTTCATTGCTTGACTTCGATTACCGTGAAGTTCGCGTTGCCCAGGCCATCATCGAAAATTCCGGCCAGGTATTACTGGCTGCCGACCATTCCAAGTTTGGCCGTAATGCCATGGTTCGCCTCGGCAGTATCGCCCAGGCAGATCACGTATTTACCGACGAACAGCCGCCGGTCGAGATCCGTCAGCTGCTTCGTGAGAACAACGTGGAACTCCACCTGGTCTGACCCTCCCGTCATAACCCCACCCACCGCCTGATGGTCATTCAGCGAGCACTCTCCTCATTCGCGCATGTTTTTTCGTTTTTTTTCTGTATTTTCCTTTACGAATATATTTTGCTTTCGCATAATATAAACATACGTTTCAGTAAAAACCGGAAAGAACGCCCGGAAGCGTACTTTCATTGGCGTCAGGAGATGGCACAAGATGACCGAGGAGAACAATAAATTTGACGTTGTCGTTGTTGGCGGCGGCGTTAACGGAACGGGGATCGCGATGGATGCGGCGGGCCGGGGTCTGAAAGTGTTGTTGTGCGAAATGAATGACCTCGCCTCGGCGACCTCGTCCAACAGCAGTAAGCTGATCCATGGCGGCCTGCGTTACCTGGAGCATTACGAGTTCCGGCTGGTACGTGAGGCTCTGGCAGAGCGGGAGTCGCTATTAAGAAACTCGCCTCATATCATGTGGCCCATGCGTTTCCGGTTACCTCACCGCCCTCACCTGCGCCCGGCCTGGATGATCCGAACGGGACTGTTCCTTTACGATCATCTTGCCAAAAGGGAAGTCCTGCCCGGATCACGGTCCATCAGGTTTGATGAGAAAGATCCGCTGAAGTCCGACATAACCAGGGGCTTTGAATATTCCGATGGCTGGGTGGACGACGCCAGGCTGGTTGTGCTGACCGCCAAGAAGGCCCAGGAGTGTGGCGCCACCATTCTGACCAGAACCAAATGCATCAATGCCGAACGTGGCGAGAACTCCTGGGATGTGTCACTTCAGGACATGAACGACGACAGCGTACACCATGTGTCTGCCAAGGTTATTGTCAACGCCTCCGGCCCCTGGGTAAGCCGCCTGTTCAGCGAAAGCCTGGCCATGAAAGCGCCAAAAAACATTCGCATGGTCAAGGGAAGCCACATCGTTGTCCCTCGGCTGAACCGGGAGACTGAGGCGTACATCCTGCAGAATGAGGACGAGCGCATTGTGTTCGTGATTCCATACGAAGACGAATTCTCGCTGGTGGGCACTACCGATGTGGATTACGAGGGCGATCCGAAGAAAGCAAAGATTTCACCGGAAGAAACCGAGTACCTGCTGGATATCGTCAACTCCCACTTCAAACGCCAGCTGACAGAGAACGATGTCGTCTGGTCGTATTCCGGCGTTCGCCCGCTAATGGATGACGAAGAAGGCGATGCGAAGAAAGCCTCCCGCGACTATTCCTTTGAAGTCAGCAAGGAAAAGGGTAAAGCGCCGGTGATTTCGGTATTTGGAGGCAAGATCACCACCTACCGCAAGCTGGCAGAAGCCGCTACCGACAAGTTGTGCCAGTTCTTTCCTCACGCCCAGGGGCCCTGGACCAAAAAGGGAATCCTTCCGGGCGGCGATTTTGAGAATCATGCCACCCTGGAAGCGCGCATGTCGGCCGATTATCCCTGGCTACCCGAGGCCATCAGCAGCCGTTATGTACGTACATACGGAACCAGGGCCTACGACATTCTGAACGATTCAAAATCCGTTCAGGATCTTGGCTACCGGTTTGCCGGTACCCTCTATGAACGGGAAGTGGAATATCTGATCAAGCACGAGTGGGCGATGACGTCGGAGGATATTCTCTGGCGCCGCACCAAGCAGGGGCTATACGCCACGAAAGAAGATGTTCGTGAGCTGGACAGGTACCTGTCGGCTCAGGCAACCCCGCAACCACAGACGGTTGCTCTCCACCACAGCGCCTGAATCACTCTCTCAGGCATTTGCTCCGGTCGGTTCTATCGCCCGGAGCTTTTTTATGGGTGTGACCTGAAATGCCTGTAGCTGGGCCAGGCTTCAGGGGCTGGTCACGGGGTGGGGGTACCTTTTCTTATGGGAAAAGAACTCGCTTCGCTCAGACACCTTTTCCCGTCAGAAAAGGTACCCCCACCCCATGCCCGGTCTGACTATGCGGGTTCGATAAAGGGAAGCCGAGATTCAATACAAAAAGCCGGTTGTCTTTCGACATCCGGCTTTTCGGGTGACGCCTTCCTCCCGTGGGGGAGGAAGGTATCAATGCCTCTTAGAAAGTAAGCTGTGAGCCTACGATGAAGGCATCGTATTCGCCCTGGCCACCTTCTGTGCCCAGAGTGGTGTACTCGGCCATCAGGGTCAGTGCATCCGTCGCAGCATAACGGGCAAAGATCATGGTGAGATCTGTGTCGTTATCGCTTGAGTTGATGTCATCCTCACCCTCACCATAGCTGGCACCCAGAGTGGTTCGGTTGATTTTGTAGGTGGTCTCGACGTACCACTGGCTGGCGTCTTCCTCATTCGGGTCCAGACGCGCAGCAAATACGCCGTTACCAGTACCTGACGTCACAGAGTAGTTGCCCCGGACATTCAGGTCACCCACCGATATGGAACCACCGAAATCGATGCCGGACATGGTGTAGTCGTCAAATGTTCCTGTTTTTGAATCCACGTCCTGGGTAAAGGCACTGGACCACAGGGAGAACATATCCGCAGAGTAGACCACGTTGCCCTCGATACGCGGGGTTGTGTACTCGGCATCAGCTACACCGTCAACCTTGGACGGACTGAACACACCCACTTTGAACTGCAAACCGCCCAGGTTGTTGGATGTATACATCACACGGGGCGTGAAGTTGGCGTAGAAGTAACCGTTACCGATGCGGCCGGCGGTTGCTGCTACCTGGTCCGGACCTCCAATCAGGCCAACGCCCAGGCCACTGCCGTTGTCGCCGATAGCCGGGACACCGAAGATACCGAACCCCTTACCGATGTTTACCTTGCCGAAGTCACCAGCAACCGCAATTTCGGACACCCGGCTACGGAAGTTCGCGTTGGCATCACCCGGAGCAATGTCGGCGTTCATCTGGAAATGGCCAGACACTTCGAGACCACTCTGGGTCGGGGCGTAGATGTTGGTTTGCAAGGTGGCAGGATTGAAGCCGGTGGTGATGGTAAAAGAATCCTCATCGGTCGGATCGTCGTAGTTGCCAAGCACAGCGAAGATCGGAATGTGACCATTAAAGCCCGCTCTCCAGCCGCTGTCCGACTCGAATGAAGTCTCAGCGGAAGCCGGCGCGGCGAATGCCCCGGCAACCATTGCAACACTCACGGCCAGCGCAGACAGCTTGAAGGACTTTGCGTTCGAACATTTGTTGTTTTCGATCATGATAGCTTCCTATTATTGTTTGAGACTCTGCGGCCCATCTTTTCTGACTCTCGTTGTCAGCCGGATTACGATTTTTATCAATGTGTTAAGTCGTTCCTCCGGTTCGACAGGCACTGTCGTCCCGAACATTCATTACGGCCAAAGGACCGTTTTCAGTTTTCGAGACACAACAAATTTAGCGCGAGAGAAAAAAAATAGAAAGTTTTAGAACATAAATTTTTCGATTAAGTTACAAAACAATTCCACCTATTTTAAGGAACAAATCCCAAGATACTGTATTACATGACATTATTGGCGTTACACGCCCGATCACAAATTTTCGTTGACGAACTACAAATCGAACATTAGGCTCGTTTATGTAGTTAAACAAACAAAAAAACGGGTGTCACATGAAGAATTGGCCGGTTGTCGCTGGAATTTTCTATCTGTTTTTCTTCAACGCTGTCAGTCACGGATCCGACACTTTCAATGCGCTGCCGGAAGCGCGCCAACAGGTAATCGAACGGTGGGTTTCAGAACATTTTCAGGCATCCACCCTGTCGCCCCGTGCGCAGGCCGATGAGCTCGCATGGTTCTCAAAGGCGGCTGAACCACTTGAAGGCCTGGAAATCTCTGTGTTGTCCGAGAACCTGGCCACCCACCGTTATGAATCCGACGTTCTCGCACGGGCGTTTTCAGAGATAACCGGCATCAAGGTTACCCATGATCTGAAGCCGGAAGGCGAGGTAATCCGTCAGGTCAACCTGCAACGGATCATGGCGGCAAAAGGCCGGTACGATGCCTTCGTCAATGATTCAGATCTGATTGGCACGCACTCCCGCACCGGCTGGGCGCTGGCCCTGAGTGATTACATGGAAGGAGCAGGCAAGGCTTTCACCCTTCCGACCCTGGACCTGGGTGACTTTATCGGACTCAGTTTCGTAACCGGGCCCGACGGCAAGATTTACCAACTTCCTGATCAGCAGTTCGCCAACCTTTACTGGTTCCGGTATGACTGGTTCCAGCGCCCCGAACTGCGTGCAAAATTCCTCGAACGCTACGGCTATGAGTTGGGCGTGCCACTGAACTGGTCTGCCTACGAAGACATTGCCGAGTTCTTTACAGTTCATGTGAAGGAAATTGATGGCGAACGCGTGTACGGGCACATGGATTATGGAAAACGTGATCCCTCGCTGGGATGGCGCTTCACCGATGCGTGGTTATCCATGGCGGGCGCAGGAGACCCAGGCCTGCCCAATGGCCTGCCGGTGGACGAATGGGGCATCCGGATGGAGGAATGCCACCCCGTGGGGTCCTCTGTTGAAAGAGGCGGAGCCACGAACGGGCCCGCGGCAGTCTACGCCCTGCAAAAGTACATAGACTGGCTCAAAAGCTATGCTCCGCCAGAAGCCCCAGGGATGAACTTCTCGGAAGCAGGGCCGGTACCAGCACAGGGGCAGATAGCGCAGCAGATCTTCTGGTACACCGCCTTTACGTCCGAGATGACCAAACCCGGGTTGCCCGTGGTTAACGAGGACGGCACCCCGAAATGGCGGATGGCCCCCTCCCCCTACGGCGCCTATTGGTCTGAGGGTATGAAGCTGGGCTACCAGGACGTAGGCGCCTGGACCATTCCGCGGGTGATGAGCGAACGCCGGCAAAAAGCCGCTTGGCTCTACGCCCAGTTCACAGTTTCCAAGTCCGTGTCGCTGCAGAAAACCCTGACAGGACTGACTCCCATTCGGGAATCCGATCTTGATTCACCGGAAATGCAGCAGAAAAGTGCCGAACTCGGCGGACTTGTGGAATTCTATCGCAGCCCAGCGCGGGAGGCCTGGACGCCGACGGGTGTAAACATAGCCGATTACCCCAAACTGGCCAAACTGTGGTGGCCGAACATTGCCGATGCCATGTCCGGGGAGCGTACTGCACAGCAAGCCATGGACAAGCTGGCCGAGAGCCAGGACAGAGCGATGGCCGTCATGGAGCGAAACTTTACCGTCAACGACTGCGCGCCCCGCATAGCTCCGGACAACGAGGCGAAAGGGCGCGACTGGTGGCTGGCGCAGCCCGGGGCCCCGAAACCAAAACTGCAAAACGAGAAACCACCTGGAAAGACCATCCGCTACGAAGACCTGCTCGCCCGGTGGGAGAAAGCCCGCTGAGCCATTCCGGGCGGTAACCCGGCTTACGGCCCGAGAATGTCCGCGACCCGTTGACGCAACTCCGGGATCACTTCTTCTTCAAACCAGGGGTTGCGACGTAACCATAGATTGTTTCGCGGGCTGGGGTGAGGCAGCGGCAGCAACTCCGGCCATTCCTCCCGCCAACGCTTTACCCGCTCGGTGACCGACGCTTTCCCCCCGGGCAGATGCCAGGCATGGGCGTACTGGCCGATAGCCAGGGTCAGCTCTATGTGCTCCAGCCGCTCCAGCAAGAGGTCTCGCCAGGCGGGCGCACATTCCGGTCGTGGCGGCATGTCACCGGATTTCCCGGTACCGGGATAACAGAACCCCATGGGCAAAATGGCCAGTTGCTCTTCGTCGTAGAAGGTTTCCCGGCTTATACCCATCCAGTTCCGCAGCCGATCACCACTGGGATCATTAAAAGGCAGGCCGGTCTCATGGACGCGGCGACCCGGCGCCTGCCCCACGACCAGAATGCGGGCAGCACGGGAAATCTGGATAACCGGTCGAGGCCCCAGGGGAAGTTGCGACTCGCATATCGTGCACTGGCGCACCTGCGCCACCAACTCCTCGAAAGGTAGCCGGGATTCAATACTGGTCATTTTTGCCACTCACTCCTGAAGAAAAAGCCATTGCATAAACAGAGGGCTACCGTAACCTTAAAGCCTGTTTTCCTCACCCACAAACAACACCCACAAATAAGCCATTCCAACTCTGGCGACAGGGAGTGCCCGACATGAATGTGAAATCAGAAATCGCGCCGAACCCCACCCTTAATGAATTCCGTAAAGTGGTGCGTAGCCGGCGCTCGGTCCGCAGGTTTACCGATGAAGCGGTGCCGGACTATGTGCTGGACGACTGCCTGGAACTGGCCATGCTGGCCCCCAACTCCAGCAATTTGCAGCCCTGGGAGTTTTTTGTGGTGAGCACACCGGACCTGAAAAACAGGCTGGCCGATGCCTGCCTGGGACAGAATGCCGCAAAAACCGCACCGGTGCTGATCGTGGTGATTGCCAGAACGGATACCTGGCGAGAACACTCGCGCATGGCACTGGAACAGTGGCCGGAAGAAAATCTGCCCGGGATAGTGCAGAAATACTATTCAAAAATTGCCCCACTCCATTACAACCAGGGCCCTTTCGGGCTATTCGGAGTCGCCAAAAAAGCGGCGGGATTGATTGTGGGGCTCACACGACCGGTGCCCAGAGGCCCCTACTCCCCCAATGAAATGAAAATCTGGGCCACCAAGTCTACCGCCTTGGCGGCGGAGAACCTGATGCTGGCACTCAGGGCCCACGGCTTCGATTCCTGCCCTATGGAAGGCTTCGATGAATGCCGGGTACGGCGGTTGCTGAAACTGCCGAAAAACGGCCTGGTAACCATGGTACTGGCAGCCGGAAAACGTTCTGAAAAAGGGGTTTATAACCGCCAGTACCGTTTCGATAAAGAGGAGCTGGTCCACTACCTGTAAGCCACCGCTGCCGTTCCCGCAAGAACAGCAACGGCGGTAGCAATCTATACTTCGGGGTTGGTCAGCGCTTCCGCTGCACCCAACAGCCCGGTATAGCCTTCCATCACAACAAAAACCGGGGTTGATTCAAGCAGTGGCCGCATCCGGCCCTTGTCTTCGAAGCCTTTCTGGAAGGAGCTTTCCAGAAAGAAATCGATAAATCGCGGGAGAATGCCTCCGCACAGGTAAACGCCGCCAGTGCCGCCGAGCGTTAACACCCCATTGCCGGCGACACGTCCGAGAATCTCGCAAAAATGCCGGAGGGTCAGACGAGCCAGAGGATCGGAGTTATCCAGTGCTGCGCCGGTTATTTTCTCCGGTGCATCCAGAGGCGCGGCCACGTCCTGTATCTCGGCATGGGCCTGGTAGAGGTTCAGCAGGCCCTGGCCGCAGAGAATCCGCTCGACAGATACGCGGCCAAACCTGGCCTTGAGAATCTGCAGCACAGCCATCTCGGTATCATCCGTGGGCGCAAAATCCACATGACCGCCCTCTGTCATCAGGGGAACCCAGCCATTCTGTAACGGGACCAGGCCCGAAACACCCAGGCCGGTTCCCGGGCCAATCACCAGTCTGGGCCGGCGGGCATTGCCCGGCCCTCCGCAAACATGAATCAGTTTTTCGGCGGCCACGTGGGGCACACCTAATGCCATGGCCGTGAAGTCATTGATAACCTTGAACGCCCTCCAGCCGAACTGACGACGCACTTCCTCACTGTCAAAACGCCAGTGGTTGTTGGTCATCCGCACCTGGGTGCCCGAAACCGGGGACGCTACAGCAAGGCAAACATCCTGTACTTCCCCGACCCCGGACCGCTGGAGGTAATCGGCAATGGCAGAATCGAGGTTGTCATAATTGCTGCAGGCCAGAACCTCAACGGCTTCTGGCGTGACTTCTCCGGTACGTACGAGGGCAAACCGGGCGTTGGTGCCCCCGATATCCCCTACCAGCGAGTAGTTGGTTGTCGTCATGCGTCATGATTCCAGAAAAAGCTGGCACCTTCTTCCGGGGTACTGGCGGCTTTACGCATCCACCCAAACAGTTCCCGGCCCAGGCCATGATGATAACTGCTCAGGTCGGCCTTTTCCGACTCCCGGGCGGTAAATTTATCCGCCGACACATCAATCTCCAGGGTACCTTTTACCGCGTCCAGGGTAATGACATCGCCAGTGTGTACCCGGGAGAGAGGGCCGCCATTGGCTGCCTCGGGATAAACATGAATGGCAGCGGGCACTTTGCCGGACGCGCCGGACATGCGGCCGTCAGTGACCAGGCCGACCTTGAAGCCACGGTCCTGCAGTACACCGAGATAGGGAGTCAGTTTGTGCAACTCCGGCATGCCATTGGCTTTCGGACCCTGGAAGCGGACCACAACAATACAATCTTTATCGAGATCACCAGCTTCGAAGGCTGCCTTGAGTTCGTTCTGATCATTGAAGACCACCGCCGGCGCCTTGACGGTACGGTGCTCCTCGGCAACAGCAGACACCTTGATAACACCCCGGCCAAGGTTGCCTTCCAGAACCCTGAGTCCGCCGTCAGGGGCGAAGGGCTCTTTCGCGGTGCTCAGCACGTCCGGCTTGGCACTTTTCTCCAGGGCGGGTTTCCAGACCAGTTTGTCACCCTCCATTTCGGGCATGCGGGCATACTGTTCCAGACCGTGACCGATTACCGTTTCAACATCGTTGTGCAGGAACCCGGCACTCAGCAGCTCCCGGATCAGGAAAGGCGTACCTCCGGCTTCGTGGAAGGCGTTTATATCTTCCTGACCGTTGGGGTAGATGCGGGTCATGGAGGGCACCACCGACGACAGTTCGGAATAGTCGTTCCAGTCGATGATAATGCCAGCGGCCCGGGCAATGGCGATCCAGTGAATGGTGTGGTTCGTGGAGCCACCGGTGACAAGCAGCGCCACCAGCGCGTTGACGATGCTTTTCTCATCTATCATGTCGCCCAGGCCGAGCGTACCGCCGTGAGGCTTGGAAAGCCGGATCACCTGTTCAGTGGCGGCACGGGTCAATTCGTCCCGCAACGGTGTACCCGGATTAACGAACGCCGCACCCGGCAGATGCAGGCCCATTACTTCTACCAGAAGCTGATTGCTGTTGGCGGTGCCATAGAAGGTGCAGGTACCCGGGCTGTGGTAAGACTTTGACTCTGCCTCAAGCAACTCGTCTCTGCCGATCTTGCCTTCAGCATACAACTGGCGGATGCGCTGTTTTTCCTTGTTGGGCAGCCCGGATGGCATCGGCCCCGCCGGTATCAGCATCGTTGGCAGGTAACCGAAACTCAGGGAACCGATCAGCAACCCGGGCACGATCTTGTCGCAGATACCCAGTAACACAGTGGCATCAAACATGTTGTGGCTGAGCGCAACGGACGTGCTCATGGCAATGGTGTCGCGGGAAAACAGACTCAATTCCATTCCCGGCTGCCCCTGGGTGACACCGTCACACATGGCCGGGGTGCCACCGGCAAACTGGGCGACCGAACCCATGCCGTGCGCAGCCTGACGGATCACATCCGGAAAGTCGTGATAAGGCTGATGGGCAGACAACATATCGTTGTATGCCGAGACGATGGCCACATTGGCCTTGTTCATCAGCTTCAGGGTGTCCTTGTCTGACTGGTTACAGGCGGCGAACCCGTGCGCCAGGTTACCGCAGGAAAGCGTGCTGCGCTGGGGCGATTGCGCCTTGAGCTCTGCCATCCGGCCCAGGTAATCCTCGCGAGTAGGACGACTGCGCTCGATGATACGCCGGGTAACCGCGTCTACGGTCGGGTGCATAGTGGGTCTCCTGAAATGTCTTTATTGGATTGCTTTTCTAATTCCCGTAAGTTTACTGTCTTTTTTTACCGCTTTCACCCGAAAATCATTCAATTCTCCAATTTTTGTTGTTATATTTACTACATCGCCAGCAGATATGAACAATAAACAACCAGATTTGGAGCCCGAACATGACTATTCGCATCGCAATTAACGGCTTCGGACGCATTGGCCGCAATGTTCTCCGCGCACTTTATGAAAACGACTACCGCAACCAGATGCAGGTTGTTGCCATCAACGATCTGGGCGATGCCGAAACCAATGCCCACCTGCTTAAATACGATAGCGTGCACGGTCGCTTCAATGGCATTGTCAGCCACGACGCCGAGTCTCTTTCTGTCAATGGCGATCGTATCGCCATTACCGCCCTCCGTAACCCGGAAGAGCTGCCCTGGAAAGACTACCATGTGGATGTAGTGTTCGAGTGCACCGGCCTGTTCACCTCCCGCGACAAGGCCGAAGGACACCTCAAGGCCGGCGCCAGGAAAGTGATCATCTCGGCGCCCTCCCCGGATGCCGACGCCATGGTCGTTTACGGGGTCAACGATGACATGCTGACGGCGGACCATCACATTATCTCCAACGCCTCATGCACCACCAATTGTCTGGCCCCGGTGGTTGAGGCGCTGCACAGGACAATTGGTATAGAGAGCGGCCTGATGACTACCATCCACTCTTACACCAATGACCAGAAGCTGAGCGACGTTTACCACTCTGACCTGTACCGCGCACGGTCCGCCACCCAATCCATGATTCCCACCAAGACCGGCGCAGCCGCCGCCATTGGCAAGGTGATACCGGAACTCGCCGGAAAACTTGACGGACTGGCGGTGCGGGTTCCTACTATTAACGTTTCCCTGGTGGATTTCGGTTTTATAGCCAGCCGCGACACCACGGTAGAAGAAATCAACGCAGCCGTCAGGGCCGCGGCCGAAAACAGCCCGGTACTGGGTTACAATTCGGAAAAACTGGTCAGCGTGGACTTCAACCATAACGCCCTGTCCAGCATTTTCGACGCCAATCACACACGGGCCATGGGCCGTCATGCAAAAGTCATGGCCTGGTACGATAATGAATGGGGCTTCTCCAACCGGATGCTCGATAATGCCGCCGCACTGATGGAAAAGGCGAGCCAGTAACACTGGCCGCCCACCAGGCATTCATCGGCAACCACCGGAAAGCTCCCCTGAAAAATAAAAGGAAACCGCAACCATGCTAAGGCGCACCAAGATCGTCGCCACCCTCGGCCCCGCCACCGACTCGCCGGAATCACTGTCGGCCATTATCGCCGCAGGCGTAGATGTAACCCGGCTGAACTTCTCTCACGGCAGCGCGGAAGATCACATGGAACGCGCCCGCCGGGTGCGGGAATGCGCCGCCGCCAATGGCCGTTTTGTGGCCCTGCTGGCCGACCTGCAAGGCCCCAAGCTGCGCATTGCACGCTTCTCCGAGAACAAGGTGACACTCAAGGCCGGCCAGCAGTTCGTCCTGGACGCTGCCATGGACAAAGAGGCCGGCAATGAGGAGCGGGTTGGCATTGATTACGAGCAGCTCATCGAGGACGTAAAACCGGGTGATATTCTGGTGCTGGACGATGGCCGCATCGAAATGGAAGTCGAAACCGTCAACGGCACCAGCATCTCTTCCCGCGTTCTTATCGGTGGCCCCCTATCCAACAACAAGGGCCTGAACAAGCGCGGCGGCGGCCTGTCTGCCGAAGCGCTGACCGAGAAAGACAAACAGGACATCAAAACCGCCGCCCGCCTTGGCGCAGACTACGTGGCCGTATCTTTCGTTCGCACCGCAGAAGACATGCATGTTGCCCGTCGCCTGCTCAGGGAAGCCGGCTCAGAGGCTCGCCTGGTTGCCAAGATCGAACGTGCAGAACTGGCCCATGACAACGCAGCACTGGATGCGGTTATCGATGCATCCGATGCAGTCATGGTGGCCAGGGGCGACCTGGCTGTGGAAATCGGCGACGCCGAACTGGTGGGTGTTCAGAAGCACATCATTAACCGCGCCCGCGCCCTCAATACGGTGGTCATTACCGCCACCCAGATGATGGAGTCCATGATCGAGAATCCTATGCCTACCCGGGCAGAGGTTTCGGACGTGGCGAATGCGGTAATGGACTACACGGACGCTGTCATGCTGTCTGCCGAAACAGCCGTTGGCGACTATCCGACGGAAGCGGTGGAGGCGATGGTGCGTATCTGTATCGGTGCGGAAAAGCAGCCTTCGATGCACCAGTCCAAGCACCGCATTCACGAAAGCATGGAGCATGTGGACGAGGCTATTGCCCTGTCGGCCATGTATGCCGCCAATCACCTGGAGGGTGTCACGTCGATCATCTGCATGTCGGAAACCGGCGCCACGCCCCTGCTGATGTCCCGTATCAAATCGAGCCTGCCGATTTTCACCTTCTCCCGCCATCATTCCACTCAACATCGGGTGACGCTGTTCCGTGGTGTACAGACAGTGCCGTTTGATTCAGCGGCGATTCCGCCGGAGCAGACGAACTCCCGCGCGGTGGCTGAACTGGTCCGGATGGGTGTAGTCAAGGAGGGTGACCTGGTTGTTATCACCAAAGGTGACTATGTGAATGCCCAGGGTGGGACGAACACCATGAAGATTGTTCGTGTTGGAGCGGATATTCGCTGACCTGTTAGCTTGGGAGCTTCGTCTTCGGTAGCCTGCTGGTTTGGTGACTGGAGACTGCGGGGCGGGGCTTCCCAAAAACGCTACAAGCACATCCATGTGCGCTTGGGCTCCGCCATCCATGGCTCCGCACATTTTGGGAAGCCCCGCCCCGCAGCCTCTGTTTTAACCAATCGGATATCGCCATATAGCACGGTTTTCGTAGGTCGGATTACGCTTCGCTAATCCGACCTACATTTATTGGTGACGCACCAAAGGCGTTATCACTGGGGTCAGAACAAGCGGTTGGTGGTAGGGTCGTTCGGGAATGTAATTGGCCATGGATGGCCAATTCCAAGCGCACATGGATGTGCTCGTAGCGTTTCCCGAACGACCCTACCACCAACCGCGAATGCCCCAATATCTCAGGCTACAGACCGAGAACAGAACTCACAGGTCAGCAAGACTCCCCCGAACAATCTCCGAAATCTGATCCCAGTCGCCGGCAGAAACTGCATCACCGGGCGTTAACCAGGTACCACCAACGGCTGAGACGTTATCGAGGGCCAAATAGTCCTTGGCAGTATTGCGTCGGATGCCGCCGGTCGGGCAAAAGGTGACGTCCGGGAAGGGGCCAGAGAAGGCCTTCAGGGCCGGGATGCCGCCGGAAACTTCAGCTGGGAAGAACTTGAATTCGCGATAGCCAAGGTTGTAGCCCACCATCAACTCGGAGATGGTCGAGATGCCCGGCAACAGAGGGGCTTCGGAGGTGACGCCGAATTCAAGGATGGCCTCGGTAACGCCCGGTGTGATCACGAACTGGGCGCCGGCGGCTTCTACCTGGCGGTACTGGGCTATGCTGGTTACCGTACCGGCACCCACCCAGGCGTCCGGGATGGCTTTTCTTACCTGTTCGATGGCTTTCACGCCATGAGGCGTGCGCAGGGTAATTTCCAGAACGCGAATACCGCCTTCAACCAATGCCCGACACAAAGGCAACGCCTGGTCTGGATGGTTGATGGTGATCACCGGAATCAGGGGGGAAGCGCTCAGCACCGAACGAACCCGCTCGCGGTGAAAGTCAGACAGTTGGTTCATAATCTTCTCCGGTAAAAACAATTCAATAGCCATCAGCGCTCAGGCGCTCCAGAAAATCTTTAGGCCGGGCCTGAGGACAGCGCGAATTGGCATCTCTCTTACTTGTTCGAGGTCACTGCAGGCCGTCTGCAAGGTTTTCAGCTTGTCATCGCCCTTCAGGTGCAACGCTGTAAAGCCGGCCTGGATCAATGCCCGCAATGTCAGCGTGATCCGCTCCTGAGGCTGGGAAGGTGGTGTCATCGGCGAAACGATGGCGGCCGAGTCGGTGTCCAGCGCCTCGTCCAGCTCAGGCGCATCCGGAAACAGCGAGGCGGTATGGCCGTCGTTGCCCATACCCAGAATCAGCACATCCAATGGTAGATGAAGGTCAGCAAGCGCCGCTTCCACCGCCGCCAGGCCTTCAGCCGGGGTTTTGCCGGGCTGCTTCAGAGGCATGTATCTGGCTTCAGAAGCGGGGCCCTGCAGCAGGTTCTCTCTCACCAGCCGGGTATTGCTGGCCTCGTTGTCTTCCGGTACCCAGCGTTCGTCCGCCAGCAGCACATCAATTCTTGCCCAGTCCAGGGGCTTCTCCCGCAACGCCTCGAAAAACGGCAAGGGCGTTGAGCCACCGGAAACCACAAGGCTGGCCCTTGGCGCAATCAACAGCCGCTCCGCAAGATGATTGGCAACCGCCTCCGCCAGAGCAACCGCGGCATTCTCGGGGGTATCGAAAAAATACGCGTCCACCGCTTCCGGCAGGTTCAGGTCATGCATCTTCATACCAGCTCCTCCCATCCCGGGTTATCATGGCGATCGAAGCTACCGGCCCCCAGGTTCCCGCAGCGTAACGCTTTGGCGGTATACCGCTGTCCTCCCAGTTGCGCATGATCTGGTCGACCCACTGCCAGGCGTGCTCAACTTCATCGCGGCGCACAAACAGGTACTGGTTGCCCTTCATCACCTCCCACAACAGACGCTCATAGGCGTCGGGGATGCGATCGGTCTCGAAGGTTTCCGAGAAGGTCAGCTCCAGCGGCCCCTGGCGCAGCCGCATACCCTTGTCCAGCCCCTGATCCTTGGTGAGGATTTGCAGAGACATACCTTCGTCAGGCTGCAAACGTATGATGAGCTTGTTGTTCGCAAGGTGTTTCTGGTCCGGGTCGAAGATGTAGTGCGGTGCGGGCTTGAAGTGGATAATAATCTGAGACAGCTTCTCCGGAAGTCGCTTGCCGGTACGGATATAGAACGGCACTCCGGACCAGCGCCAGTTATCAATTTCGGCTTTCAGGGCAACGAAGGTTTCGGTCTTGCTCCCCTTGATCGCTCCCTCTTCTTCCAGGTAACCCGGCACCGGCTTGCCACAACTGGTACCCGCGGTGTACTGGCCGCGCACCACGTGCGTATCCATCAGGTCCGGCGTTATCCGGCGCATGGCCTTCAGCACTTTCACCTTCTCGTTGCGGATACTGTCAGCAGAAAGGTCCGAAGGCGGATCCATGGCGATGAGGCATAACAGCTGCAGGAGGTGATTCTGGACCATGTCACGAACCTGACCTGCCTTGTCGAAATAGCCCCACCGGCCCTCGATACCCACACTCTCGGCCACTGAGATTTCCACATGGGAAATGTGGTTCTGGTCCCACTGGGAGGCGAACAGGTTATTGGCAAAACGCAGGGCAATCAGATTCTGTACCGTTTCCTTGCCCAGGTAATGATCAATACGGAACAGCTGGTTTTCGTTATAGACTTCACCAAGCTCGTCGTTGATAACCTTGGAAGATTCAAGGTCATGGCCGATAGGCTTTTCAACCACCACGCGCGTGTCCTGATCACAACAGCCGTTCTTCCGCAAATTACGGGCAATCACACCGTACATGGAGGGCGGCGTAGCCATATAGACAATCAGATTGCTGACCTCGGTGCTGCGCCAGTCATTCAGAGCGCTGTAGCCATCGGGGTTGGTAAAATCGAGGAACTGGTAGTCAACGCGCTGGAGAAATCTTTCCGCCACATCAGCATCGAACTCACTCTTCTTTACATGCTCACGGAGCTTATCAAGAAGGATTCCACGAACCTCCCCGGTGTCCGCCTTGTTTCTTGCGATGGCAAGAATCCGGCTGCCTTTGTGCAGCAGCCCGGCACGCTCAAGCTGGTACAGTGCAGGAAACAACTTGCGTTGCGCCAGGTCGCCCAGCGCTCCAAACATCATCAGGTCACAGCGGGTATTTATCGGGTCAGCCATCGGTTCCTTCTCTCTGTGTTTTCGTGCTGCACTGCTCAGCCAGCACGAATCGAGGCATCAATGTAGTAATTTTATGCAAATAATGACACCTGAAATGAAATTTTCCAAGGATATTTTCCAATTAATGATACTTTTACTACCACAAATTGCTACAAAACGCGCTATAATCAGCGCGGATTTTGACAAGAAAGCCGATAAATCAGGGAGTATTCTCAATGGCTGCCAATCAGGCGCAACGCGACGACAATCTGCTCGAAGATATCCAGTTGAGGCTGGACACTCTTAACAAATCCGAGCGCAAGGTTGCCGAGGCAATTCTTCGCGACCCCAGCGCCGCGACGCGATACAGCATTGCCGCACTGGCAAGGGCGGCTGACGTCAGCGAACCTACCGTCAACCGGTTCTGCCGTGGGTTTTCCGCCACCGGCTTCCCTGATTTCAAAATACGTCTTGCCCAGAGTATAGCCACTGGCACACCTTACATCGGCCAGAACGTAGAGCCTGATGACACGGTGGCAGAGTTTGCCGACAAAATCATGTTGACGACCATTGCCAGTCTCGACAAGGCACGGCAGGCACTTGACCCCAAAGCACTGTCTGCGGCCATCGATTACCTGATCCAGGCCAAGCAGATCAACTTCTTTGGCATGGGAGGCTCCGCTCCCGTCGCCATGGATGCCCAGCACAAGTTCTTCCGCTTTAACATCCCGGTGATGTCATACGACGATGCGCTGATGCAGCGGATGGTTGCCGCCGGCTGCAGCACCGGCGATGTCATCGTTCTTATTTCTTACACCGGCCGTACCCGGGAAACGGTAGAGATCGCCCAGCAGGCCAGGAACAATGGCGCCACGGTTATCGGAATAACCATGCCCGGATCACCGCTTGCCGAGGCCTGCACCGTGGTTATCGAAGTTACTGCGCCGGAGGACACCGAAGTCTACATGCCGATGTCATCACGCATCATTCACCTTACCGTGATCGATATTCTGGCCACAGGCGTCACACTCAAGCGTGGCGCAGACTTCCTGGGGCACCTGAAAAAAATCAAGGAAAGCCTGAAACCGACCCGGTTTCCGGTGTAGCTAATACGCCTGTTGGTTCCCGGAAGCCAC
This sequence comes from Marinobacter denitrificans, assembly GCF_008795955.1. GTDB lineage: Bacteria > Pseudomonadota > Gammaproteobacteria > Pseudomonadales > Oleiphilaceae > Marinobacter > Marinobacter denitrificans. The sequence goes on along the minus strand of NZ_VMHN01000002.1, from coordinate 204,774 downwards.
TGATTTCCTGACTCCTCCCTCTACGCCCCTCCTCCCCCTGAAAACTCACCCCCCTTTTTCTTCAGGGCGGAGGATGTACTCATCTGCCGGTTACAGGACTATGAAATCCGGTTTCCCAATGTCCGATTGGCAGAAGCTGCAATCACGGGAACCGGAGACTTGAACCGGAACCAGCTGTCCCCTGACAGAATGCCCGGAACTCCGCTTCCCTGACATTCAAAAAAGACAAAAAGCACAGGACACTGATGATGCAGAACAATAAGCGCTATTTCCCGAATAAACTCCCGCTTGCTGCCGCAGTAGCAGCAGCTATCATGGCCACTCCGGCCATCGCCGTTGATTTTCATGGCTACTCCCGCGCTGGTGTGTCAACCAATGTTGGCAGTGGAGGCGAGCAAACCTGTTTTGGCAGCGGCGCTACCGGTCATTACGTTGGCCGCCTCGCTGATGAATGCGACACCTACGCAGAGCTGGGCCTGGGTGACGAGCTTTTCAGCCAGGACGGCAAGACCTTCCGCGTTGACTCCATGCTGGCCTACAGCGCTGACAACCAGGGCAACGACTATCAGGCCCTGAACGGCGCCAACAATATCAGCAACATCGATTTCGCCAACAACGAAGCCGACCGCAACAGTTCTGATCCCTACGGCGGTGGCGACATTGCTCTTCGTCAGCTCTACGTGTCTGCCAACAACGTGATCGAATCCCTCCCCGGCGCCACACTCTGGGCTGGCAAGCGTTTCTATAAGCGGAAGGATATCCATCAGCTTGACCTGTTCTACCTCAGCAACTCCGGCTACGGTGCGGGCATCGAAAACATTCAGGCTGGCCCGGGGCAGTTGTCTGTCGCCTACACCAACTCTGACACCAGCGATGGCGACGGTCTTGTCCAGAACAACAAGGTCGATGTGAGGTATGGCTTTCCGGTTGCAGGCGGTCACAATCTCGAGCTGATTGGTATCTATGCGATGGCCGACCTGACCGACGCCCAGGAAGATGCCGGCATCGAAGACGAAGATGGCTATTTCGTCATGGCAGAGATCTCATCCGGTGTGATGGGTGGCTTCAACAAGTTTGCCGTCCAGTACGGCGTGGACTCCATGGGCTTCAGCAATGCCGAGAATGGCACTGGCGGCCGGGTGGATAACGCCAACGTCGCGGGCTACTTCGAATCCAGCTGGCGTATCCTGAACCACGGCGTGATCAAGCTCGGTGGTGACTGGGAACTGGGCCACTCGGTGGTCTATGAGGAAGCCGAGTCACACGACCCGGCAGCCAAAGATGGCGAGCGCCTCAGCGTCGTGGCACGCCCGACCTATAACTGGTCGCCTGTAATGAGCACCGCTATTGAAGTGGGCTACAGTGACACGGATCGCCCCTGGTTTGACGAATCCCAGGATCTGGGCAAATTCGCAGTAGCTCAGCAGTGGCAGGCCGGGCCTGGTTACTGGGCGCGCCCGGTGATTCGAGCGTACGCCGCGACTTTCTTCGGTGACGAAGCGGAGAATGCCCGTGGTGGCGAAGGCATCGATGGCGACATTCAGATCGGTGCCCAGATCGAAGCCTGGTGGTAAGGCTCTAAACTCCACACACTCTCTCGTTGGACCTCTTTGGGCCGGCTCTCAAGCCGGCCCTTTTTTGTGGCTACTTTTCTGGCTACTTTTTTGGCTACCCCCTCTTTTCTACTCCCTTTCCGCCCCACGAACTACGCCTGCAAAAGTCTGCTGCCGAAGGATGTGCCCTGCCCGCGATCGCGCAACCATGAAACTGTGACGTTTCTGCGCTGGCCGTGCCAGTGAGCACGTTATCTTTCAAACAAAAACAATGGAAAAAGGATATCCGTTATGCCTGACCATAAACTGGTTGCAGGCGGCTGGGCCCTGGCGATTTCGCTGGCCCTGGTCGGTTGCAACTCTGGTAGCAGCAACTCCTCTTCGGATGCCGACGATTCCGGCGGCGATACAAACGCCTTGCTGGAGCCCGGCGAGAACGAAGCAATCCTCTACTATAAACGCCCGCAAGGTGATTACGACGGTTGGGGCCTCCACCTCTGGAATGACCCGGCCTCCGGGTGCGATGGCCTGGCGGAGGATGTGTCAACCGAATGGAGCGAGCCTCGCCCCCACGATGGTGTTAACGATACTTACGGCGCCTATTACATCATCCCCATGCGCGATGGCGGAGACTGCATGAACTTCATCATGCATAAGGGCGATGAAAAAGACCTGGGTGGGAACGACCACCGCTGGCACTTCGGAGCCCTGGGCAACCGTATATTTACGCTCAGCGGCAGCGAACTGCTGTCCTCCGAGCCGATCGAAGCCGAAGGCCTGACCATCGATGGCGCCAAAGCACACTGGCTGGATGCCAACACTCTGGTGTTCGCGGACACCGAAAATGCCGCGCGGGTGGAACTCCGCTACGATGCCAACGCGGGGATCACGGTTGATGAAGCGAACGACGCCCTCGCGGGCGGAAACTCTATCGAACTGAGTGCCACCACCCTGGCGCCGGAACTGAAAGAAGCATTTCCGCACCTGGCGAACTGGCCTGCCTATTCCGTGGCGACTGACGCGCAGACCCGGACAGAAGCTCTGCGTGGCCAGCTGGTCGCTGCCGCCTACAACAGTAATGACGAAGTGATCTCCGCTACCCGCCTGCAGATTCCCGGTGTGCTGGATGATCTTTATGCCTATGCCGGAACCCTGGGGGCCAGGGTGAATGGCGCCAGTACAGACTTCACCGTGTGGGCACCAACAGCGCAAACCATGCGCCTCCATGTATTCAATACAGACGGCACCATGGTCAGTGGGTATCCGGTCGATATGGCACGCGAAGGGGGTGTCTGGACGCATGCGGGTAACACCGCTGATGTCGACCGCAAGTACTATCAGTATGAAGTGACGGTTTACCATCCGCGCACCGATGCGATCGAAACCACCATGACGTCGGACCCGTACGCGCTCAGCCTCTCAAAAAATGGTGTGTACGCCCAGGTCGTCAACCTTGACGACAGCGACCTGAAACCCGTCGACTGGGACAGCCTGAGCACACCGCCCATGCACGCACCGGAAGACGTGGTGGTGTACGAAACCCATATCCGGGATTTCAGTGCCACCGATGAAACCGTACCGGTGGAAAAGCGTGGCAAGTACCGAGCGTTCACGGAAACCTTGAGCGATGGCATGGCTCACCTTAAGGCCATGGCCAATGCCGGGGTCACTCACCTCCACCTGCTGCCAGCGTTCGACATTGCCACCGTTAACGAGGACCCCGCGAACGTTGTAAACATAGACGCCGATTTCAGCAGACTTTGTGATCTGTCCGAGGAAGCGGCGGAAAACTATGCCAGCCATTGCAACAGCGGGAACACTATCCGAGCGGTACTGGCGTCGTTCGACCCCACCACTGGTGACGCCCAGGCGCTGTACGGGACGTTCCGTGGCCTGGACAGCTTCAACTGGGGTTACGACCCGGTCCATTACACAGTTCCGGAAGGCAGCTATGCCTCCGAAGCTGATGGTGTAGCCCGGCTTCTGGAGTTCCGCCAGATGGTTCAGGCGGCTACCAATATGGGCCTGAACGTGGTTCTGGACGTGGTTTACAACCACACCAATGCCTCTGGTCTTGCCGACAAGTCGGTTCTGGACAAGCTGGTGCCAGGCTACTATCACCGCCAGAACCCACAAACGGGCATGGTTGAGCAGTCTACCTGTTGCGAAAACACAGCATCCGAACACCGGATGATGGAAAAGCTCATGGTTGATTCGCTGGTGATCTGGGCGTCGCACTACAGCATCTCCGGTTTCCGCTTTGACCTGATGGGCCACCATATGCTACCCAACATGGAAAAAGCGCTGGAGGCAGTAAAGGCCGCTGACCCCGACACCTACTTCTATGGCGAAGCCTGGAACTTTGGCGAAGTAGCCAACAACGCCCGCGGAACCAATGCCATCCAGGCCAATATGGCGGGCTCCGGCATAGGCTCGTTCAACGACCGTCTGCGGGACGCCGTGCGCGGAGGAGGCCCTTTCGACGGCGGTGACGCCTTGAGGGCCAATCAGGGCTTCGCCAACGGCCTGTTCAACATTCCCAACGACCGCAACAGCGGCAGTGAAACCGAAAAGGAACGCCTGCTGCAAATCAGTGACTGGATCCGGATTGGCATCGCCGGCAGCCTGAGCGACTACGCCTTTGTGACTGCTGACGGCAACACCCGAACCGGAGCAGAGATCGACTACAACGGCCAGAACGCCGGCTATACCAGCGATCCCCAGGAAGTCGTCAACTACGTGTCCAAACACGACAACCAGACGCTCTGGGATAACAACCAGTACAAGGCGGATTTTGCCACCACGCGCCAGGAACGGGCCCAGATGCAGGTCGTTGGCCTCTCGGTGCCACTTCTCAGCCAGGGAGTTCCGTTCATCCACATGGGGTCGGAACTGCTGCGCTCCAAATCCATGGAACGGGACAGCTACGACTCCGGAGACTGGTTCAACGAAGTGGATTTCAGCTACCAGGACACCGCCTGGAACCGTGGCCTGCCCCGGCAGGACAAGGATGGCGCCAACTGGGAGCTGATTACCGAAATAATCGGCCAGTTTGAAGCCGGCCCTGGTGCCAGCGAAATCAACTACACCCGGGAGCAGGTCGAAAAACTACTGGCGGTTCGTAGCCAGAGCGAGCTGTTCCGGCTGCAGACAGCCGAAGATATCAGCCAGCGGCTGACCTTCCATAACACCGGGGCTGATCAGCTACCGGGGGTGATCCTTTTTAGCCTGGACGACGGCCCGGACAACGGACTGGCCGACCTGGACAGCGATGTCGACCAGATTGTGGTGGTCATCAACAGCGCAGGTTCAGAGCGATCCGTGGACACAAGCCTGAGTGACACCTTCACCGTCATCGCTGATACCTCGCCAACCCAGAGTGCAGCGGCCGCGGACGGTACCTTCACAGTACCCGGCCTGTCCGTCGCTGTGTTCAGCAGATAGTCGCGCTATTGCGACAACAAAGGAGAAAACCATGAACAAGAAACTCACAACCCTGGCAATGGCTTCAATACTGGCAATCACCGCTGGTTGCGCCACATCGGGTGGCCGGGATTACAGCGATTCGTTGTACCTGCGGGGCCAGTTTGCCTGGTGGGATGCCCTGCCGGAATACAAGGTAAAGCAGGTGGAGAGTGGCCTGTATCGAACGGAAGTCGAGCTCAAGGCTGACGGCCAGCCTTACGAATTCAAGTTCGGTGATGCCAACTGGTCATCCGGCACCAACTGCGGCTACCTTTCGGAGGAAGATAAAGAGGTGGAACTGAACAAACCGATGAAGGCCAACTGCTCCGCCGTGTTCGAAAATTTCCGCTTCACGCCCCCGGAGACAGCCACCTACGGGTTTTACTTTGACGTTCGTGGCGAAACACCGGAAATCTATATTGAAGAGGCAAACTGAAAAGCCCGGGGGTAACCCCGGGCCCGATTCAGCGTAATACCGAGGCACCCCTGACAGGGTGCCTTTTTGTTTACTGGCGCTCTACTTCCGCACTGTCACGGAGGTATTGCTGGTAGGCCTGATACTCTCGCTGGCCTTCCAATGAGGCCAGGAAATCACGGAGCTGGCCGAACTCATCCCCGTCGCGGTTTACATCCCCTTCATTGACGCTTTCAAGGGCAATAATTGCCACGCCATCGCCGTACATTACCGAACCGTACGCTACCTCGTCATCCCCGGGACGCTGGAGAGAAAATACACCGCCCATGACATCCCTGCTCACAACAGGATTGTTGCGCGGCTGATCATCATAGGACTGCCATTCCCCGATGCCGAATTCCCCAAGCTCCTTGCCGGACTCCAGCTCCGTTATAATGGTTTCGGCGCGCTGGCTCAGGGCTTCGCGGGTCTTCTGGCGTGTCAGTTCCGCACGGATCTGGTCCGACACTTCATCCAGGGGTTGCTGCTGGGCTTCATGGTACTGAGCCACTCTGGCAACCACAGACATATTATCACCCACATCAATCAGCTCCGTATTGAAGCCATCCTTCAGCACATCCTCCGAGAACAACTGACGAACAAGCCCCTCATGGTCAAACGGCGCTTCGCCACCTTCACGCGTGACACTGTCTTTCTCCCGCACTTCCAGACCAAGCTCCTGTGCCGGGCCTGCCAGATCGTCAGCTGCATAGGCCAGATCGGCAAGTTCCGTGCGAACCTCGGCAAATCGCCCTTCGGCCTTGCTGCGCGCAAGTTCTCTGCGAAGCTCATCCTCCAGCTCCTCCAGTGGAGGCACGTCGGCCTTCTGCACATCCAGCAATTTGATCAGGTGGATACCGAAGGTTGTTGAAACCGGCTCCGAGACTTCGCCTTTATCAAGCTGAAACAGGGTTTCCTCGAACGCTTCGTCGTAAACGCCTCTACCCGCAAAGCCCAGGTCGCCGCCTTCCTCTGCAGAAACGGTGTCTACAGAATACTCTTTAGCCAGTTCGGAAAAATCTTCGCCTTCGTCCAGCCGCTCCTGAATAGTCGCCATGGTTTCTTGAGCGTCTTCGCCATCCTCAATCAGAATGTGGGCCGCACGACGCTCTTCCCTGGCAAGATCTGATGAGCGCTCCTCGTAATATTCGCGAAGCTCGTCATCACCGACCTCAACCGTGTCAGCGAGCGCTTCCTGTGACAGGGCAATGTACCGGGCATCGACTCTTTCAGGCTGCTGGAACGCCTCCTGGTTATCCTGATAGTAGGCTTCGATCTCGGCCTCTGTAACTTCAACCTGGTCACTGACAACATCCTCAGAGAGCGTCACCAGCCGGAAATCGCGTGTCTGGTTCTGAATGCGCAGCAACTGGGCCACGTTCTCCCTGGCCGCCATACCACTCTGGGCGATGCCGGCACGAATCTGATTTACTACATACTGCTTGCGCATGGTGTCCCGGAACTCGCCGACGCCCATGCCCATATTTCTGACCGTCGCGACAAACCGGTCACGGTTGAACGAACCATCAACCTGAAACTGGGGCATCTGGGTGATCAGTGAATCGATGTCCTGATCCGACAATTCCAGGCCCTGGTTCTCGGCATCCTGGGTCATGACCTTTTCCTGGATCAGCGACTCCAGCACGTCACGACGGACCTGGTCTTCATCAAGCAGGGAGGGATCCGGATTATCCATTTCCGACAGACGTCGCTGGCTTTCGATCTGAACGACGCGCAGGTACTCCCGCTCGGTAATCTCATCGCCGTTGACCGTAGCAACCTCGGGCTCGCCGGAAAATCCGCCGACAATCGCGTCCATTCCCCAGATTGAGAGTGAAACAATCAGTAGGCCAATAATGATTTTGGCAATGGTGCCCTGGGCATTTTCCCGAATATCTTGAAGCATGTTTCTCCCGGATCCCTGATCAATGTCTTTAAGGGTCTCTTAACGTAAAAAGGCGCATTCATTCAGGAATGCGCCTTGAATTCATCGGAGCTGGCTGACTGCGGTATTGCCACCGGGCCAACCGCTCCGGCAACACCCTCGTTCCGGGCGCTGCCAAATGAAAGCTACCGTTATTTAACGGCGTCTTTCAGGGCCTTGCCTGCCTTGAACCCAGGCACTTTGGAGGCCGGGATCTTGATCTCGGCACCAGTTTGCGGGTTACGGCCAGTACGCGCGGCACGCTCTTTAACGGAGAAAGTACCAAAACCAATCAGCGTTACCTGATCGCCTTTTTTCAGGGCGCCGGTAATGGAGGTGGTCATGGCATCCAGAGCGCGGCCAGCGGCGGCTTTGGAGATATCTGCGGATTCTGCAATTGCATCGATCAGTTCGGACTTGTTCACACTAAACCCCTTCGATTTCAGGTTGAAGATGTTATAGGTTGGTTTGTTGTTTCCTGGATGTTCCCGACTATCGCATAAGCGGTCAGAGAATTCCATTCTTCACTATTTTTATTCCTTTCGGTTACTAACCGGTGTTCGGAATAGGCATTAACTGCGCGGGAGCCCTTGATATTGGCTGCTTCACGGCGAAACAGTTATACCAATGGGCTCTCTCGCATGTCAACAACAGGCCGCGTGTTTAATGTGTATTTATGCGCTCTGCCGCTTCACCATCGTCATCCCTGGGCGTGCCTGACGCCTTTTTCGACGATGAATCTTCGGTGAGAGGTTCAGGGGGATAAGCCAGCGCGATGTCCAGCACTTCGTCGATCCACTTGACCGGGCGAATCTCCAGGGATTCCTTGATATTATCCGGTATCTCTTTGAGATCACGGGCATTTTCATCAGGGATAATCACCGTTTTGATACCGCCTCGGTGGGCCGCCAATAGCTTTTCCTTGAGCCCTCCAATGGGCAGTACGCGCCCCCGAAGAGTGATCTCACCGGTCATCGCCACGTCGGCGCGAACCGGAATCTGGGTCAACGCAGAAACCAGTGCCGTGCACATGCCCACGCCGGCGCTGGGACCATCTTTTGGTGTTGCACCTTCCGGAACGTGCACGTGAAGATCGTGCTTTTCATGAAAATCATCACTGATACCCAGGCCGAGTGCCCGGCTCCTGACCACTGTCAAGGCGGCCTGAATGGACTCCTGCATGACATCACCCAGGGAGCCGGTCTTGATGACCCTGCCCTTGCCCTTGGTCAGTGCACATTCGAGTGTCAGCAGTTCACCGCCAACCTGGGTCCAGGCCAGACCGGTTACCTGCCCCACCTGGTTCTTTTCCTCGGCCAGACCATACTTGAACTTCTTCACACCCGAGTAGTCTTCGAGCAACTCCGGCGTGAGGACCACAGAGGACTTCTCACCGCTCTCTACATGATCACGCACCACCTTGCGGCAGAGTTTGGCAATCTCCCGCTCCAGGCCACGTACGCCTGCCTCACGGGTGTAGTAGCGAATCAGATCACGAAGCGTTTCCTGGGGGATTTCCAGTTCGTTCTTGCGCAGACCATTGGCCTTGATCTGTTTCGGTAACAGGTACTTGAGCGCAATATTGACCTTCTCGTCTTCGGTATACCCCGGAATACGGATGATTTCCATGCGGTCCAGCAGGGCCGGCGGAATGTCCATGGAGTTCGACGTACACACGAACATCACGTCCGAGAGATCGTAGTCCACCTCCAGGTAATGGTCGTTGAAGGTGTGATTCTGCTCCGGATCCAGTACCTCCAGAAGGGCAGATGCGGGGTCGCCACGATGATCCATACCCATCTTGTCGATTTCATCGAACAGGAACAGAGGGTTTTTCACGCCCACCTTGGACAGCTTCTGCAACAGTTTGCCTGGCAATGCCCCAATGTAGGTTTTGCGGTGGCCGCGAATTTCCGCTTCATCGCGTACGCCGCCAAGCGCCATGCGGGTGTACTTGCGGTTAGTGGCGCGGGCAATGGACTGCCCGAGGGAGGTTTTACCCACACCAGGCGGGCCCACCAGGCACAAGACAGGGCCCTTTACCTTTTTGACCCGGCTCTGGACCGCCAGATACTCGAGAATACGCTTTTTGACCTCATCCAGGCCGTAATGATCTTCGTCCAGAATTTCGCGGGCCTTTTCGATGTCGTGGCGAACACGGCTGCGCTTCTTCCAGGGAATGGCCAGCATCCAGTCAATATAGCCACGAACCACCGTCGCCTCAGCTGACATGGGGGACATCATCTTGAGCTTGTTAAGCTCCGCCTCGGTCTTCTTGCGGGCCTCCTCTGGCAGACCGGCTTCTTCCAGCTTCTGCTCAAGCTCTTCGAAATCGTTGTTGCCCTCGCCCAGGCTTCCCATTTCCTTCTGAATGGCTTTCATCTGCTCGTTGAGGTAATACTCTCGCTGGCTGCGCTCCATCTGTTTCTTGACGCGACCGCGAATGCGCTTCTCAACTTCGATGAGGTCGATTTCGCCATCGAGTTTGCCGAGTAGCAGATCCACGCGCTGGCGGATTTCGAGCGCTTCCAGCAGCTCCTGCTTCTCGGGAATCTTCAGTTCAAGGTGAGCCGCCATGGTATCGGCCAGGCGCTCAAGTTCGGTGATACCGGTGAGTGCATTGGATACTTCCGAGGGCACCTTCCTGGACAGTTTGACGTACTTCTCGAACTCGTCCATCAGGGTTTTGACCAGCACTTCCTCTTCCCGTGCCGGCAGGGAATCTTCGTCCATCAGCATGGCCTTACCGGCCAGGTATTCACCGTCGGCGATGTTGGTAATAGTTGCACGGGCATTGCCTTCCACCAGTACCTTTACGGTTCCATCCGGCAGCCGCAGCATTTGCAATACCGTAGCCACCGTACCCATGGCAAATACGTCATCGGGGCCAGGCTCATCCGTGGACGCATCTCGCTGGGCAACCAGCAGGATTTCCTTATTGCCCTCCATGGCCGCTTCCAACGCCTGTATGGACTTTTCACGGCCCACAAACAGCGGCACCACCATGTGCGGGAACACCACCACGTCTCTGAGCGGCAACAGCGGGTATTCTTGCACAGATTCTTCAGGTATCAGGGTCATAGAAAATCCTCTGACGATGTTTGTTTCAGCATATCACCCTTCATTGGGGCGACAGCAAAAATTGCAATCTTTTTACAGTTCCGATGCGGCGCCGGGCCATGTACTCGGGGCATAAAAAAAGGGCGTCGCCGCCCTTTTTTACACTAACAGCCCGGACGCTCAGTCCTCCGGCACTGCCTTGGCGTGGTCGCTGCTGTCATAGATTTTGAACGGCTCGGATTGCCCGTTTATCACGCTCTCGTCAATAACCACTTTGGAAACGTCATGCTCCGATGGAATCTGATACATCGTATCCAGCAGCGTGGCCTCCATGATGGAGCGCAAACCCCGCGCGCCGGTTTTCCGCGCCATTGCCTTGCGGGCAACAGCACGCAGTGCGTCTTCACGGAAGTCCAGCTCGACACCTTCCATATCAAACAGTTTCTGATACTGCTTGGTAAGGGCGTTTTTGGGCTCTGTCAGGATCTGGACAAGCGCTTCTTCATCCAGCTCCGTCAGAGTCGCCACAACCGGCAGGCGGCCGACGAATTCGGGGATCAGGCCGTACTTGACCAGATCTTCCGTTTCCACATCCTTGATGATGTCACCGGTGTTCTTGGTGTCGTCCGGGCTCTTGACCGTAGCCGAAAAACCGATGCTGCTGCGCTCGGAGCGCTCCTGGATCACCTTGTCCAGGCCCGCAAAGGCACCACCGCAAATGAACAGCATGTTGCCCGTATCCACCTGCAGGAACTCCTGCTGCGGATGCTTGCGACCACCCTGGGGGGGTACCGAAGCCACCGTGCCTTCAATCAGCTTGAGCAGCGCCTGCTGGACACCTTCACCGGATACATCCCGGGTAATCGACGGGTTGTCGGACTTGCGGGATATCTTGTCAATTTCATCGATATAGACAATACCGCGCTGGGCTTTATCCACATCGTAATCGCATTTCTGCAGCAGCTTCTGGATGATGTTCTCAACATCCTCACCCACGTAGCCCGCTTCCGTCAGCGTGGTAGCATCGGCAATGGTAAAGGGAACGTTGAGCATCCGCGCCAGCGTTTCAGCAAGCAGCGTCTTACCGCTACCGGTGGGGCCGATCAGCAGGATGTTACTCTTGCCAAGCTCCACTTCGGCCTTGCCTTCGCCGTAGCGCAAACGCTTGTAGTGGTTATACACGGCTACAGAAAGCACCACTTTGGCGCGGTCCTGGCCGATGACGTACTCGTTCAGCGTATCGCGGATTTCGGCGGGTGTCGGAAGACGATCGCTTGCCTCTTCCTGCGCATTCTCCTGGATTTCTTCCCGGATAATATCGTTGCACAGGTCGACGCACTCGTCGCAGATGAACACCGAGGGCCCTGCAATGAGCTTACGGACTTCATGCTGGCTCTTTCCACAAAACGAGCAGTACAGCAACTTGCCGTTATCGTCGCCTCTGCCGTTTCTTTCATCTGCCATTGAAATACCTCTGAGCTTGGTTTACCGGCGTAATTACCTAAATACGCCGGCAGGGAATGTTGCGATTACCATCAGTATTATTTATTCGGTACACGCTTATCAAGTATAGAATCGATCAGGCCATAGTCCTTCGCCTGCTGCGGGTCCATAAAATTATCGCGGTCCGTGTCCTTGGCGATGGTCTCCAGCTTCTGCCCGGTATGGTGGGCAAGGATGGAATTCAGGGTGTGACGTATCTTCAGAATCTCGCGGGTGTGGATCTCGATATCCGTTGCCTGGCCCTGATAGCCACCCAGCGGCTGGTGGATCATCACCCGGGAATTCGGAAGACAGGCCCGCTTTCCCTCAGCCCCGCCTGCCAACAGAAACGCACCCATGCTGGCGGCCTGGCCTACACAGAGTGTAGACACGTCCGGCTTGATAAATTGCATGGTGTCGTAGATGGACATACCGGCGGTGACAGAGCCGCCCGGGCTGTTGATGTACAGATGGATGTCCTTGTCAGGATTCTCGGATTCGAGGAACAGCAACTGGGCCACAATCAGATTGGCCATGTGATCCTCAACCGGGCCCACCAGAAAGATAACCCGTTCCTTGAGCAGACGGGAAAATATATCAAAAGAACGTTCGCCTCGTGCGGTCTGCTCGATAACGATTGGCACCAGGCCGGAATTGGTAACCATTGCGGGACCATCAATTGGTTTCTGCGTCATGATGCGCGTGAACTCCTTCTGGACAATGAAATGGCGTTCGTTTGCCACAGCTTTATATATCGCTACGCCTCGTACTGTTCGGTGCCTACTCTGCCAGCACCGGGCCAAGATGAAAACAGCCGGACGTGCCGGCTGTTTTCCCTGTCAGGCGTGCGGGGACCGTCAAAGCGCCCCCGTACTCTTTAGCCTTGCTGCTGCTGGCCAGCCTGAATGGCTTCTTCGTACTTGAGCTTCTTTTCCTTGACCTGGGCTTTATCCAGAACCAGATCAACCACCGCATCTTCAAGAACAGACGACTCGATCTGCTGCTTCTGTTCGGGATTGCCGTTGAAATGCGCAACAACCTCTTCCGGTTGTTCATACGTTGACGCAATTTCCTGGATCTTTTCATCCACTTTAGCAGGATCTGCTTTCAAGTCATTCTGTTTGACCACTTCCTGGAACAGCAGGCCGGTTTTCACGCGACGGCGGGCCTGCTCCTCAAAAATTTCCTTGGGCAGCTGCTGGAAGTCAACCTGGCCACCGAAACGCTGTACCGCGTCCTGGCGCAAACGGTCAATTTCCTGATCAACCAGGGCTGTAGGCACTTCAAGATCCGTGCTTTCCAGCAGCCCTTCAACAACGTCATTCTTGACCTTGTTGGAGATAGCCTGCTTGAGCTCACGCTCCATGTTTTTCTGAACTTCTTCGCGGAAAGCCGCTTCGTCTTCCGCGTCGATACCGAATTTCTTGAAAAACTCGGTATCCAGTTCAGGCAGCTGCGGCTCCTGAACCTCGTGAATCTTGATTTCGAACTTCGCCGGCTTGCCTGCGAGTTCTTCGTTCTGGTAATCCTCGGGGAAGGTTACCTCAATTTCCAGCTCTTCACCGGCTTTGCCACCGACTATGCCCTTCTCAAAGCCGGGAATCATCTGCCCTGAACCCAGAGTCAGCTTGTGGTTCTCAGCAGCGCCACCTTCGAACTCTTCACCGTCAACAAAACCCTTGAAATCAATCAGCACAACGTCCTTGTTCTTGGACTTGCGCTTGACAGATTTCATGGTGGCCTGCTGGCGACGCAGATTGTCGATCATGGTATCGACGTCTTTATCGGTTATCTCGGCCTTCGGCTTTTCAACAGAGATCTTGCTGAAATCCCCCAGCTCGACTTCCGGCAGTACTTCAAAAATCGCCACGAACTCGAGGTCTTTGCCCTCTTCCATGGTTTTCGGCTCGAACTTGGGCCAGCCCGCCGGGTTGATATCCTGCTCCTGAAGCGCCTTGATGTAGTTGTCACGCATGACTTCGCCCACGATTTCCTGGCGGACGCTGTCACCGAAACGACGCTTCACCACACTCATGGGCACCTTGCCCGGACGGAAACCGTTCATTTTTACTGTGCGTGCGGTTTCCTGCAGGCGTTTCTGGACCGCCTGGTCAATTTCCTGGGCGGGCACACCAATCGTCATCCGACGTTCGATGTTGGAGGTCGTTTCAACAGACACTTGCATGGAAGATCCTCAAATTACAGGTTCGGTATGTGAATGAAAATAAAACCAAAAATCCTGATCAGGGCGAATTCCCGGAAAAGGACGCAAATTTAAAAGCGGGTAGTTTATCACGGTTTGCCATGCCGAGAGAATCACCCGGTACAGGCTCTTTTGCGGGAACAGGTCACAGACAGCCAAGGGAAAGAAATCAGATAAGAATGGTGCGAGCGGAGAGACTCGAACTCTCACGGGTTGCCCCACTGGAACCTAAATCCAGCGCGTCTACCAGTTCCGCCACGCTCGCACACGATTTGTGAACTCACTCCTGCAAGAGCAAGGATAGAATTCAGCAACTGCGGAAATAAACCAGGAATCACTGAGGAGAAAATTGGGGTGGACGAAGGGGATCGAACCCTCGACCGCAGGAGTCACAATCCTGAGCTCTACCAACTGAGCTACGTCCACCACATCCAGACTACCGCCGGGACAACCCCAACAGGTATTCCAAACTAACTTTGCTGATTCGGTGTCTCCGGGACGGTTCAGACCGTCTGCGGTATGGCGCGCCCGGCAGGACTCGAACCTGCGACCACCGGCTTAGAAGGCCGATGCTCTATCCAGCTGAGCTACGGGCGCATATGACCGTTCGCCCACCTGACTGTCCAATGCCACTCCGGGCTAACCAGAAAGTGGTCGGGGTAGAGAGATTCGAACTCCCGACATCCTGCTCCCAAAGCAGGCGCGCTACCAGACTGCGCTATACCCCGTCTGAACTGAACAACAGATACCTCAGCAAAGTTGGCGCGCATATTACCGGCGCCGGGCCGGTCCGTCAACACGCATTTGGGCTTTTTCCTCGCCGATTGGCGGCAAGCCCCAAGCATGAGACAATGCGACGCCTTTATTTTCGCACAACCGACAAGACAAAGACATGAGCGCCAAACTGATTAACGGAAAAGAAATTGCCGCCACGGTTCGACAGCAGGTAGCGGCAGGAACAGAAGCCCGGAAACAACAGGGGCTTCGCCCCCCGGGACTGGCTGTTGTGCTGGTGGGCAACGACCCGGCCTCACACGTATACGTAGGCAACAAACGCAAGGCCTGCGATGAAGCCGGCATCATGTCGCTTTCCTATGACCTGCCGGAAGATACCTCACAGGAGGCGCTGGAGGCGCTGATTGACGAGCTTAACGAAAACCCGGATGTAGACGGCATACTGGTACAACTGCCGCTGCCCACCCATATGGACGCAGACCCCATTCTGCTGAAAATCCGGCCAGACAAGGATGTGGATGGCTTCCACCCATTCAATATTGGCCGCCTGATGCAGCGCAAACCCGCCCTGAGGCCCTGCACACCCGCCGGCGTCATCACCCTGCTGGACAGCATTGACACCCCTTACAAGGGCCAGCACGCCGTTATAGTGGGCGCTTCCAACATCGTCGGTCGACCCATGACCATGGAACTGCTGCTTAAAGGCGCCACTGTTACCGTGTGCCACCGTTTTACCGACAACCTGGAAAAGTTTGTCAGTGAAGCTGACATTCTGATCGCTGCCGTTGGCAAGCCGGGGCTGATCAAAGGTGAATGGGTCAAGCCAGGAGCAACCGTGATTGATGTCGGCATCAACCGGATGGACGATGGCAAGCTACGCGGGGATGTTGATTTCGCGGCTGCGTCAGAGCGGGCAGCCTATATTACGCCGGTTCCCGGCGGTGTGGGGCCGATGACGATTGCCACTTTGCTGCAGAATACGTTGTATGCGGCAAATGAGTTACACAAGAACTGAGCGAAAGCCGGGTTGTCGGATTCCTCTAAAAGCTCCACCCACAAAAAACCCCGCAAATGCGGGGTTTTTTGATGGCCGGGTGTTTACTGCCCGTACTTCTCTTTCGCCTTCAGGCGATAGGCGTGCAGAAGCGGCTCGGTGTAGCCGTTTGGCTGCTCGCGGCCCTTGAGCACCAGATCCATGGCGGCCTGGAAGGCGATGCTGCCATCGAACTCCGGCGCCATGTCACGGTAGGACGGGTCTTTGGCATTCTGGCGGTCTACAACCGCAGCCATGCGCTTCATGGTCTCCTGGATCTGCTCTTCGGTGCAGACGCCGTGATAGAGCCAATTGGCGAGAAGCTGAGAGGCAATGCGCAGCGTGGCCCGGTCTTCCATCAGGCCCACGTCATTGATGTCAGGCACCTTGGAACAGCCCACACCACTGTCGATCCAGCGCACCACATAACCGAGGATGCCCTGGGCGTTGTTGTCCAGCTCCTGCTGGATCTCTTCCGCCGACAGAGACTTGGGGTCGTCCATAACGGGAACCGTCAGAATATCGTCCAGGTTGGCGCGGGTGCGGCTTTCCAGCTCTTTCTGGATATCAGCAACGTTGACCTGGTGATAATGGGTGGCGTGCAGTGTGGCCGCCGTTGGGGAGGGCACCCAGGCAGTATTGGCACCCGCCTTCGGGTGGCCGATCTTGGCTTCGAGCATGCCGGCCATCAGGTCAGGCATGGCCCACATGCCCTTGCCGATCTGGGCAACACCACGGAAACCGGTTTCCAGGCCAATATCCACGTTCCACTGCTCGTATGCCTGGATCCACGCAGCCTGTTTCATCGGCCCCTTGCGGATAAACGGCCCCAGCTCCATGGAGGTATGGATTTCGTCGCCGGTGCGGTCGAGGAAGCCGGTGTTGATAAACACCGCGCGTTCTTTGGCAGCATGGATACAGGACTTGAGGTTTACCGTTGTGCGGCGCTCCTCATCCATAATGCCCACTTTCAGAGTGAACGCGGGCAGGCCAAGCGCGTCTTCCACACGGCCGAAGAACTCGTTGGTGAATGCCACTTCTTCCGGGCCATGCATCTTCGGCTTGACGATGTAAACCGAACCCTTGGTGCTGTTCTGCAGCTTCCCAGTGCCCTTCAGATCGTGAATCGCGATCAGTGACGTCAGCAGGCCATCCATCAGCCCCTCAGGCACTTCACTGCCGTCTTTCAGCAGGATGGCCGGGTTAGTCATCAGGTGGCCTACGTTGCGCACGAACATCAGGCTGCGGCCTTTCAATACCAATTCGCCACCCTCGGGGGTGGAATAGGTACGGTCTTCGTGCATCTTGCGGGTCATCTGCTGCCCGCCTTTCTCGAAGGTCTCCTCCAGGTCGCCCTTCATCAGGCCGAGCCAGTTGCGATAGGCCAGCGCCTTGTCGTCTGCATCAACGGCGGCAACGGAGTCTTCACAGTCCATGATGGTGGTCAGGGCCGACTCCATCAGCACGTCTTTGACGTGAGCACCGTCGTCCTTGCCAATCGGATGGCTGGCATCGATCTGGATTTCGAAATGCATGCCGTTCTTGACCAGCAACACGCCCGTGGGCGTATCCGCTGCACCGGTATAACCAACAAAACCGGACTCGTCTTTCAGGCCAGTGGATTCGCCATTCTGCAGCTTGACCACAAGCTTGCCACCCTCAACACGGTAATGCGCTGCGTCCTTGTGACTACCTGAAGCCAGTGGTGCAGAGCTGTCCAGAAGATTGCGGGCAAACTCGATAACCTTGGCGCCACGAACCGGATTGTAACCACGGCCCTTTTCGGCGCCGTCGTCCTCGGAAATCGCATCGGTGCCATAGAGAGCGTCGTAAAGGCTGCCCCAACGTGCGTTGGCGGCGTTCAGGGCGAAACGGGCGTTCATCACCGGAACCACGAGCTGGGGGCCAGCCATGGTGGCTACTTCCGGGTCAACGTTGGAGGTGGAAATTTTAAAATCACCCGGCTCGTCAACCAGGTAGCTGATGTCCTTCAGGAACGACTTGTACTCGGCCATGTCCAGCTTCTGGCCCTTGTGCTCACGATTCCAGGTGTCCATCTTTTCCTGGATGGCATCGCGCTTGGCGAGCAGCTCTTTGTTGCGGGGCGCCAGTTCGTGAACAATCTTGTCGAACTCGCCCCAGAACTTGTCAGCATCGACACCGGTGCCCGGAATCGCTTCATTGTTAACGAAATCGAACAGGTTCTTTGCGACCTGAAGGCCGCCGACTTGTACGCGTTCTGTCATCGTTGTTTGCCTCAGTGGGTTACTGTATTCCCTGCCCTTTCAGCGGGTTTTCCCGGAAGAGCCGTTATAATTCGAGGGCCGTATTGTACGGGAATTTCCCTACAACGTCATTCCCGCGCCTACAACCCGACCTTTGGTGGAGCTTATCCCCGGCGCCAACTGGTACCTTCACGGCTGTCGTCCAGAACGATGCCCTTGTGCGCCAGCTCGTCCCGGATACGGTCTGCCTCGGCGAAGTTCTTCTGCGTCCGCGCGTCGGCCCGGGCCTGGATCAGGGCCTCGATATCCTCTGCACTGAGCTCACTGCCGGTATCGGCCTGGAAGAAGGCTTCAGGGTCCTGTTGCAGCAAGCCGAGGATACCGCCGAGCCGTACCAGCACAGCAGCCTGTTCGTTGGCCTCCGCATCGCGACCTTCCCGGCGGTGCTGATTGATCTCATTGGCTACGGCGTGCAGCACAGCGATGGCACCAGCGGTATTGAAGTCGTCATCCATGGCCTCGGCGAAGCGCCTGTCATGCTCGGTTTCCGGCACGTCCTTGGCGGGCACCAGCCCCCGCAAGGCATGATACAACCTGGTAAGGGTGCGCCCCGCTTCCGCCAGATTATCTTCCGAGTAATCTACCTGACTGCGGTAATGGCTGGAAACCAGGAAGTAACGCACCACTTCCGGCGCATACTTTTCAAAGATCTCGCGAATGGTAAAGAAATTGCCCAGGGACTTGGACATCTTTTCCTTGTTTACCCGAATGGCACCCGCGTGCATCCAGGTGTTAACAAAGGTATGGCCGTTGGCGCACTCGGACTGGGCGATTTCGTTCTCATGGTGCGGAAACAGCAGGTCCGGCCCGCCACCGTGAATATCGAAGGTCTCCCCCAGGCACCGGTTCGACATGGCGGAACATTCGATGTGCCAGCCCGGGCGACCATCGCCCCAGGGCGAAGGCCAGCTTACCTCACCGGGTTTTGCCGCCTTCCACAGCACAAAGTCCGCCGGGCTGCGCTTGGCCTCCTGAACATCCACGCGGGCACCAGCCACCAGATCCTCAAGCTTTTTCTTGCTGAGCTTGCCGTAGTCCGGATATGACTCGACAGAAAAGTACACGTCACCGTTATCTGCAGCATAGGCATGGCCGCTGGTGACGAGCTTGTGGATCATGGCAACGATTTCGTTGATGTACTCGGTAGCGCATGGCTCTTCCGTTGGCGACAGAACACCAAGCTTGGCCTCGTCCTCGTGCATGGCCTTGATCATGCGCTTGGTGAGATCGCTATAAACTTCGCCGTTTTCATCGGCACGGCGCAGTATTTTATCGTCGATATCAGTAATGTTGCGCACATAGTGAACATCGTACCCCCTATGTCGCAAATACCGCGTAATCACATCAAATGCCACCAACACCCTCGCATGCCCCAGATGACAGTAGTCATAAACCGTCATGCCACACACGTACATGCGAACCTTCCTGGGTTCTATAGGTTTGAACTCTTCCTTCTGCTGACTAAGGGTGTTGTAGATTCTGATCACGCTGCGCTCGTTAATAGATTGAATGAATGTATCACCGAAATTCGACGGACCAGGCGGGCAGGGACGTATTCACGGCGTGTCCCGGCAGGCCCTGCCCGACTGGTCCCTGGTCCCTGCACCCCGGCCTGACCTTATTTACCCTTTGCCCAGGAATCCCGGAGGGTCACGGTACGGTTGAAGACCGGGCGGCCTGAAGCGGCTGTCAACTCTTCATCACAGAAGAAGTAGCCTTCCCGCTCGAACTGGTATGGTAGGTCTGTCCTGGGAGTAGCAAGGCTTTTTTCGACTCTTGCGCCCTTAAGAACGACCAGAGACTCCGGGTTGATAGATTCAACAAAATCTGTCTCTTTATCGCCGTCCGGGGACTCATTGTTGAATAGCCGGTCATACTGGTTAATGTCCGTCTCAACACTGTCAGAGGCCGACACCCAGTGAACCACACCGTTCGGTTTATAACCTTCGGGATTCACACCCAGAGTATTGGGGTCGTACTCGCACTTCAGCTCGACAATCTCGCCACTGTCATCGCGGATAACCTCGCGACAGGTCATTACATAACCACCGCGCAGGCGAACCGCCTGATTCGGCGCCAGGCGCTTCCACTTCCGTGGCGGCTCCTCAGCGAAGTCTTCCCGGTCGATATACAGGGTCTGGCTCCAGGTTACTTCCCGCTCGCCCATGTCCGGGTTCTGGGGATGAACTGGCAGTACCAAAGTTTCCGTTTTGTCTTCCGGATAGTTGGTCAGGGTCACCTTCAGCGGGCGCATGACGCACATGGCCCGGGGTGCCCGGGTGTTCAGGTCTTCGCGGATGGCGTGTTCCAGCATGCCCATATCAACGGTACCGCCGGCCTTGTTGACGCCGATCATGTCGCAGAAGATGCGGATGGATTCCGGGGTATAACCGCGGCGGCGCAGGCCCGAGATGGTGGGCATGCGCGGATCGTTCCAGCCATCCACGAACCCTTCATCCACCAGACGTTTGAGCTTGCGCTTGCTGGTAATGGTGTAGTTCAGGTTCAGCCGGGCGAATTCGATCTGGCGCGGCTGACAGGGAGCGGAGATATTTTCCAGCACCCAGTCATAAAGCGGGCGATGATCCTCGAATTCCAACGTGCACAGGGAGTGGGTAATCCCCTCCATGGCGTCGGAAATCGGATGGGTGAAATCGTACATCGGGTAGATGCACCACTTGTCGCCGGTCTGGTGGTGGTCAGCGTAGCGAATCCGATAAAGGATCGGGTCCCGCATATTGATATTCGGGGATGCCATGTCAATTTTGGCACGCAGTACCAGCTCGCCGTTCTGGTATTTGCCGGCGCGCATGTCCCGGAACAGCTGCAGGTTTTCTTCCACCGGACGATCACGGTACGGGCTGTTCTGGCCCGGCTCTTTCAGGGTGCCCCGGTATTCGGCCATCTGGTCGGCAGTAAGGGCGCACACATAGGCCTTGCCCTTTTCAATCAGCTCAACGGCAAAGTCGTAGATAGCATCAAAATAATCCGAGGCGTAACGCACCTCCCCTGCCCATTCGTAGCCCAGCCAGTGAACATCCTGCTTGATGGCGTCGATGTACTCCTGGGATTCCTTCTCCGGGTTGGTATCGTCAAACCGCAGAGTGCATACACCGTCAAACGTTTCGGCAATACCGAAGTTCAGGCAGATCGACTTGGCGTGACCGATGTGCAGGTATCCGTTGGGCTCCGGCGGAAACCGCGTGACCACCTTGCCTGTGTGCTCGCCTTTGGCAACTGCGTCTTCAATCAGGCTCTGGATGAAGTTATGGGCTTTCTTGGACTCGGCGCTCATACAATCTCAATCATAGGGTGTGGGTCTGAAACCGCGTATTATACTCACAAATCCTTGCCTAACTCATGCACGCATACAAACTCTTCAGTACAATACCCGCAACGTTGCTTTTTATACCCATTCGAACAGGAAAGCCTGATGATTCTGCTGAAAACTTCTCACGGTGATATCAAACTGGAACTGGATTACGAGAACGCCCCGGAGACCGCAAAAAACTTCGAACAGTACGTTCGCGACGGCTTCTACGACGGCCTGATTTTCCACCGGGTGATCAGTAACTTCATGATTCAGGGTGGTGGCTTCGAACCGGGAATGACGCCGCGCAAGACCCGCGAGCCTATCAAGAACGAGGCCAACAACGGTCTGAGCAACATGCAGGGCACGGTTGCCATGGCCCGCACCATGGACCCCCACTCCGCAACCGCGCAGTTCTTCATTAACGTCGAGAACAACGGTTTCCTCGACCATACGGCCGAAAACGCCGAAGGCTGGGGCTACTGTGTTTTCGGTAAGGTTGTGGACGGCATGGACACCGTCAACGCAATTCGCGCCGTGCGCACCACCCTACGCTCCGGCCACCAGGACGTTCCCGCTGAAGATGTGGTGATTGAAAAAGCCGACGTTGTAGAGGATGGAGGCGCAGCGTGACCACGCTGTTCATTTCTGATCTTCATCTCGAAGAGTCCCGGCCCGACATAACCAATGCGTTCCTGGCTTTCCTTGAGGAAAAGGCCCTGGGGATAGAGCAACTCTATATCCTCGGCGATTTTTTCGAGGCCTGGATTGGCGACGATGAGCGCACGCCATTACAGGAAAAGGTAGCGGAGGCCCTGCGCGAAGTGAGCGCTTCCGGTACGCAACTGTTCCTGATGCACGGAAACCGGGATTTCCTGATCGGCGAGGAATACTGCAGCCGAATTGGCGCCACCCTGCTCGACGATCCGACCGTGGTGGATTTGTACGGCACGCCCACCCTGCTGATGCACGGCGACAGCCTGTGCACCGCCGACGTGGAATACCAGAAGTTCCGGGCCAACATGCGCAACCCGCAATGGCAGCAGATGATCCTCCAGCGGCCTTTGGCGGAGCGTCAGCAGATGGCCCGCCAACTGCGTGAAATCAGTATGGCCAAGAACAAGGGCAAGGAAGAGTTCATCATGGACGTCACCCCTGATGAGGTGGTGAAGGAATTGGAAGCCCATAACGTGCAGCTTATCATCCACGGCCACACCCACCGCCCCGCAGTTCATGAGCTTGAAGCCAACGGTAAGCCTGCAGCACGTATCGTACTGGGGGACTGGGATGAGAACGTCTGGTGGCTGGAAGTCACTCCAGACCAACCCCCAACCCTTAAAAAGCACCGCCTATAAGCAAAGGGCTTCTGCCCCATAGCTGGAACTCGGCTATGGGGCGGGGTGCCTTTTCTGCCGGGAACAAAGGTGTCTGAGCGCAGCGAGTTCTTTTTCCCAGAAGAAAAGGCACCCCGCCCCATGGCCAGCCACCACCCCCAGCCCCGAGTTAATGCTGAAGAATCTGCTCCAGGAACTTCTGGGTTCTTGGCTCCCGGGGATTGCTGAAAAACTCCTGGGGTGGCGCTTGCTCCACGATCTCACCGCCATCCATAAAGATTACGCGGTCTGCCACAGTTTTCGCAAAGCCCATCTCGTGGGTAACGCAGATCATGGTCATGCCACTGCCTGCCAGTTCGATCATGACATCCAGCACTTCCTTGATCATTTCCGGGTCCAATGCCGAGGTGGGCTCATCAAACAGCATGATCTTCGGCTTCATACACAGCGCGCGCGCAATGGCCACCCGCTGTTGCTGACCACCGGATAACTGCCCGGGAAACTTGTTGGCCTGATCCGGAATCTTGACCCGGGTGAGATACTCCATGGCAGCCTCTTCCGCCTCTTTTCTCGGGGTCTTCCGGACCCAGATGGGCGAGAGACAGCAGTTCTCCAACACCGTCAGGTGCGGGAACAGGTTGAAGTGCTGGAACACCATCCCGACTTCACGGCGCACCGTATCTATATGGCGGATATCGTCGGTCAGCTCGATGTTATCGACAATGATCTTGCCTTTCTGGTGCTCCTCCAACCGGTTTATGCACCTTATAAACGTCGACTTTCCCGACCCGGAGGGACCACAGATAACAATGCGCTCGCCGTGGCGGACATCGAGGTTCAGATCCTTGAGTACGTGGAAATCTCCGTACCATTTGTTCATCCCCTCCACCCGTATGATGGCGGAGCTCTCGTCTTTCTGACTCGGAACAGAGTTCAGTGACTCTGGTGCCTGGGTTTGTTCAGTCATAGTGTTACCCATCAGGTCTTGTGACCGGTGTCTAGTTTACGTTCAAGATTCTGGCTATACCGGGAAATACCAAAGCAGAAGATCCAGAAACAGAAAGCCACAAACACGTAACCTTCTATCGCAACGCTCCGCCAGGCCGGGTCCGTAATCGTGGACTGCACGGTACCGAGAATGTCGAACAGGCCGATTATCAGTACCAGCGTGGTGTCCTTGAAAAGCGATATAAAGGTATTGACGATGCCCGGAATCACCATTTTGAGCGCCTGAGGCAGAATGATCAGCCCGGTTTTCTTCCAGTAGCCCAGCCCAAGGGCATCAGCCGCTTCATACTGCCCTCTCGGAATCGCCTGCAGGCCACCACGGATCACTTCCGCCATATAGGCAGACTGCCAGAGCGTGATGCCAATCAGCGCCCGCATCAGCTTTTCGAAGTTCACCCCGTCCGGTAGAAACAGCGGCAGCATTACTGAGGCCATGAACAGCACCGTAATCAACGGAACTGCTCGCCAGACTTCAATGAACACTACACAGATACCCCGGATAATCGGCATTTCTGAACGCCGCCCCAGCGCCAGCACTATGCCGATGGGCAGCGACGCGATGATCCCGATGTACGCCAGGATCAGAGTCAGCATCAGACCGCCCCATTTGCTGCTTTCCACAACTTCCAGGCCAAAATAGCCGCCGGGCACCAGAAAGTAGCCCACAACCGGCAGGCCGGTCAGACCGAACAGGCCAAACCATTTGCGGCCGGGAAAACCTTCTATGAACTGCGGAATAAAGGACAGGGCCAGCAGCCCGAACATCACATCCACTCGCCACTGGAGATCATCCGGGTAAAACCCGTAGATAAAGAAATTCAGTCGCTCACTGATAAAAAGCCAGCAGGCCCCAGTGCCCGTGCAATCACTCGGCTCGTCGCCCAGGAATGTGGCATCAAAAAACAGCCAGTTAAAAAGCGGCCCCACACTGGTCACCACCAGGTACCCGACCACCAGCGTGAGCAGGCTGTTGTACCAGCTCGAGAACAGGTTCTGGCGTATCCAGACGACGGGGCTGGTCGCAATTTTCGGTGGCTTCATCATTGGCTCAGTCATCATCGCTCCTTAATCGCCGCAGCCCTGTTATAGATGTTCATAAACAGGGAAATTGACAGACTGATGGTGAGATATACCGCCATGGTAATAGCGACCACTTCCACCGCCTGGCCGGTCTGGTTCAAGGTTGTACCCATGAACACAGCCACCAGATCGGGATATCCGATAGCCGTTGCCAGCGATGAGTTCTTTGCCAGGTTCAGGTATTGGCTCGTAAGCGGGGGAATAATGACCCGCATTGCCTGGGGAATAACCACCAGGCGCAACGTCAGGCTGTTAGGGATACCGAGTGCCTTGGCTGCCTCGGTCTGCCCTTTGCTGACGGACAGAATGCCGGATCTGACAATCTCGGCAATAAAACTGGCGGTGTAGAGGGATAACGCAATCCACAGGGCCGCCAGCTCAGGAATAATGGTGATGCCGCCACCGAAATTGAACCCTTTCAGTGCGGGTAAATCCCACTCCAGGGGCGCACCGGCCGCCAGGTAAGCCACCGCAGGCACAATCACCAGAATGGCGACTCCCACCTTGAAAGTGGGAAATATCCGGCCGGTAGCAAGCTGACGCTTCTTCGCCCAGGCGCGCAGGCCGAGGACCGCTACTATAGCTGCGAGGACAGCACCCCAGACCAGGCCAAAGCCCTCCTGGGTGATTGGCTCCGGCAGATAGAGCCCCCGATTATTCAGGAAAAAGCTGCCACCAACCTCGACGCTCTGGCGGGGTGAAGGCAGACTGCCGAGCACCGCGAAGTACCAGAAAAAGATCTGCAAAAGCAATGGGATATTTCGAATAACTTCGATGTACACGAGCGCGAGCTTGGCCACGAGCCAGTTACTGGACAGCCGTGCCACGCCAACAATAAAACCGATAATGGTGGCTGTTACAATGCCCATTGCCGAAACCAGCAATGTATTCATGAGGCCAACAACGAACGTGCGGCCGTACGTCATGGTGGAGTCATAAGGCACCAGCGACATGATAATGCCGAAGCCCGCTGTCTCTTTGAGGAACCCGAAGCCGGTACTTATGCCACGGCTTTCCATATTCGAGAGGGTGTTATCGATTAGTGTCCAGCCGCCCCAGAAAACAAGGGCAATGGCAATGAACTGAAAAAAGATGGAACGTATTCTGGGGTCGTACCAGGGCTTCGGCCCTGCCGGCCTTGAGTCAACAGTCTGTTTTGTCATGGAGTTTCCCGGAAAGCTGAACCGCGATGAAACAAATCACGAAAACAGCGGGCGGGCGGAGAACCCGCACCACCCGCTGTCCGCTTTCGGGTTTTAACGGAGCGGTGGCGCGTAAAGAATACCGCCTTCCGTCCACAACGCATTCAGGCCGCGATCCAGCCCAAGCGGAGTGTCCGGGCCGACATTGCGGTCATACATTTCACCGTAGTTACCCACCTGTTTGACCACTTTCTGACCGAAATCATCCGGCAGACCCAGTTTGGCGCCCATATCGCCGTCGGTGCCCAGCAAGCGCTGGATGTTGGGGTTGTCTGACTTCAGCATCTCTTCAACGTTGTCGCTGGTAATGCCCAGCTCTTCGGCGTTGATCTGGGCAAACAGCACCCATTTGACGATGTTGAACCACTGGTCGTCACCCTGACGGACCACGGGGCCCAAAGGCTCCTTGGAGATGGTATTCGGCAGGATCTCCGCGGAGCTTGGATCGTTCAGCTTGGAGCGCAGTGCTGCCAGTTGCGAACGGTCAGAGGTCAGCACGTCACAACGGCCTGCAGCAAAACCCTGGACCGTCTGCTCGGAGGTATCAAAAACAATCGGTTCGTATTCCATGCCTTCGGAGCGGAAATAATCGGACAGGTTCAACTCCGTAGTGGTGCCGGCCTGAATACAGATGGTCGCACCGTTCAGTTCGGTTGCATCTTTGACACCAAGCTCCTTGTTGATCAGAAAGCCCTGCCCGTCGTAATAATTGGTGCCGGTGAAGTTCAGGCCCAGAGACGCGTCACGGGTGAGCGTCCAGGTGGTGTTACGGGAGAGCACGTCGATCTCGCCCGACTGCAGAGCAGTCAAACGCTCTTTCGCAGTCAGCGGAGTAAATTCAACGGCTTGTGCATCACCGAAGACGGCGGCAGCGATGGCGCGGCAGGTATCAACATCGATACCTGTCCAGTTACCCTTATCGTCTGGCTGGGAAAAACCGGGGAGACCACTTGTCACACCGCACTGTAAATGTCCTTTTTCTTTAACGCTTTCAAGCGTTGTTGCCGCGGAAACGACCGAAGCAGAAAACAGGCCGCAAAGCATGACTGCGCCGACGGCAATCGACTTGGAATTATTCATTCTGAGTTCTCCGAAATTCCGTTGGTTAGAGGAGCATCTGGCTTTTAGCAATTTACAAGCCATGCAAACTAACCCATTGATTTATAGTATTTGTTTTTTCATGAGCATTTCTCAATAACACCAACAGGCCACAACACTGTGCGGTCAACGCTTCGATTCGGGGCACTGGGCCGCCAGAGACTCCTGAGCCGGCATTTCTGAACGCTCATGTATAAAATAGAAGCAGTTATGGAAATCGACCAGTTTTCCGGTGATTTTCTGCATCGGTGCCTTTTCAACCGCTTAGCCCGGCTCACGATAGGTATCGATCCTTGCCAGCCAGCCAGGCAGCCATCTCTCGCGCTCTATGGCTTTCGGGGCAAGCTCTGCCCGGCGAGTGAGCGTGTTTTTTGCCGCCACCCGAAATCTATGAAGAACGGAGCCATCTTTCTCAGGCATGGCGAGAAGCACCTGCAGCAACCCCCAGCCCTGGCCCTGGTAGGTTTCCTGTGCTGACAGCCCCTCACCCTTGAAATTGACGTAATCAATAACCGCGTACGCTCCGCCGGGAGTCGCTATCAGTTCCTGCAAATGCTCCCGAAGCTTGGCCTGACGGGGCTCCGGTGCGGCGGACACAACTGTCTCAAGCGCCTGTCGCGCACGCCGTACAATGAAATCCGCCTGTACACCGCGAGTGGCCCATAAAAACTCTCTCAGCGAAGCCACCCTTTCATCACGTTCTTCATTAGCCTCTGCATCGTCTTCGGCCTGCCTGAAGGCATTACGATCCGGCCATGGTGCGTCAAACGGTTCCAGCTCATTCAACCAACGGGGAAGTGTTACGGATTGCTCCCGCATGAAACCGACCAGTTCCGGAAAGCTCTCAACGAATTGCCCATCCACCTCAGCCGGATACCAGATAAAATGCCCGATCCCCAGGGATGGGAAGGCTTCTCCCTCATTCCAGTGGACCAGACAGGTTTTCCGGCCGGCACACTCATTAAGGAAAATCTGCTCACCAATCCAGGTCAGCTCATCGGGCGCGAGCTCGATGTCCAGATCCGGGGCTTCGCTGGTGTGCAGACACCCGGTCAGAAAGAGCACGAGCCCGATTAACAGCGATTCATATTTAACGTGCGACATTGCCAGCCTCCAGCCGGTGGGGATACCCTGTTTTACAGGAATGTTGCCCCGCACCAAAACATTGGCAGCCGGAACCCTTGGCAAGCATCGGAATTCACTATGACATTTTTCTCAGCGCTCACCTCACGGCACTTTGCGCAGACAGTGCTGTTAGCGCTTTGCTGGCTGCTGATCGTAAGGGCGAGCCACATACTACAGAGCGGTCTCTGGCCCAACCCCGTGGGCATGCTAGCGAGCGATCTTGCCGGTGCACTGGTTCTGGCCGTGTTATTAAGCATTACGGCAGGTGTCTTCAGAATGCTGCTGATCGTTCTGCTTGGCGTTGCCGCTTTTGTTGCCGGTATGCACCTTACCGTCCACGGCACGCTTTTCCAGTTAGCCCTGATCGGCAAAGGAGTGGATCCGACCTTTATTACCGGCAGCCTGATCAACAGGCATTCCTTGCTGCTGCCTGTCTACCTTCTGTTTGCCTGGCTATTGCACCGGCTGCATCGAGGGTGGGTGCCCACCCCCGTAGCTGACGGCAAGCGCCTGGTTGTATTCGCCACGCTGGTGGTTGCTGTCTATGGTGGCTCCGTTCAGAGTCTTACAACACCCACCAATAATCTTGTGGCCAGTTTCTTCTCACAGATTCCCGTTGCCCTTGTCAGCCCCTTTACATCTTCAGAAAGCTCGGAAAGTGAACAAGCGGAAAACGCCCAGGCAATGCCCGGCGACACCAACTTTTTTCATCAGCAGGTAGCCGCTCCCGACGTGGAGAACCCGCCCAACGTTTTGCTCATCATGATTGAAGGCTTGTCAGCAGGCTATTTCCCCACAGTGAGCGAGTATCACAACCTCGATCCCTCCGTGAGACTGAGCAGCCTTGAGGAGAACCTGACCCGACACGGGTTCCGCATTTACAGGAACGCGCTGAGTATGGAGCGCCAGACCGACCGCGGAACCTTTACCATCCTCTGCGGTGAGTATCCCGACTTCCGCAGGCAATCCAGAAAAATGGTCGACGTGGCCGAAGAACGGGCCAGCGCAGACTGCATGCCGTCAAGACTGCTCGAAAGTGGTTACACCACTGCGTACTGGCAGGCAGCCCCGCTGGACTATATGCAAAAAGGCGAGTTTATGCCGCGGGTTGGTTTCGAGGATGTGAGCGGAGCGGAAGTTTTCATCCGTGAAGGAGAAGAAGTGAATGGCTGGGGGCCGCCGGACCCAGTTTATTTTGACAGTATCGACAAACGCCTCCGCCGGCTTGACGCGACCTCGGCACCCTGGATGGTAACCCTGCTCAACGTAGGGACCCATCATCCGTTCAATACCGGCGAAGAAGAATCGGACGACGACTTTGACACCGAAGATCTTCAAGAGCTGGCTGACACCGAGCCACAGCAAGCCCGTCGAAAGGCCATGAAAACCATGGAAGAAGCCCTGAATCGTTTTCTGGATGGCCTCGCCTCAGACGGTCTTCTTGACGA
The DNA here is from genome assembly GCF_008795955.1 of Marinobacter denitrificans. GTDB lineage: Bacteria > Pseudomonadota > Gammaproteobacteria > Pseudomonadales > Oleiphilaceae > Marinobacter > Marinobacter denitrificans. Next base: position 174,975 of record NZ_VMHN01000002.1, on the reverse strand, counting down.
GACCCTGGTGATTCTCACCTCTGACGAATCCGGGGGTTTTATCAGACAGGATCCGGAGGCCGTGCCCCTCAACAATAACGTCGGAATACTGGCCGTCAGACCGCCCAAGGAAGATTCCCTGGCCCGCTACGCCCCCGAGAACCAGATCGTCGCTCAGATAGACATACCCCCGACAATACTCGACATTACCGGGCTGGGGAGAAAAACCGGCAACATGATTGGCCGCAGCCTGCTGGTGCAGCAGCAGAACACCACGCGAGACCTGTTGCTCGCCGACACCTACACAGGGCTGAAATACTTCCTCCGGGAATCCGGCCAGTTGCTGAGTTGCAGTGAACTGATGACCAAATGCAACACATGGCAGTTCGATCCCAAACGACTGTTCGGCACTTTGAAACAGACGGATACCGACCCGTTTCTGACCTTTGAGGAACGTACCGCGCTGTTCAACAACGCCTCCTATATGCAACCTATTGAGAATCCATGAAGCGGAAACTTCAAACCGGGAGACCCTTACCTGAATGAAGATTCTTGCGCTGCACACTCTGGCGTTTCTGCACATACACCGTCGGAGCTTACTGACATTTTACCTGTTCTTTACTGGCCTGACCCTCGCGGCCCTGACCCCCCTGTTGTCCGGTGCAATGGCAGCCCTTCGGCCGATCACGGGGCAAGCTGCGATCAGTACCGGCGGCCTGGTGCAATTCATGGTTTCGCCCGGGGGCTTACTTTGGCTTGTCGCCACCGCTACCATCGCGACGCTTCTGGTGATTCTTCAGCAGGCCGGCATGACCTGGATAGCTGCTTCGAGTGGGCACAGAGAGTACCGGATCGCTGTGTCGGCGCTGTGGGCCCTCGCCCGTCACTTCAGAAAGCTTTCTGCACTGGCGGTGTTACAGGTTACAGGCCACCTTCTGGTCGCGATGCCGTTCCTCCTTACAGTGGTGCTCGCCTACCAGTTTCTTCTCTCCCCCCACGACCTCTACTACCTGAAACTGGAACGCCCACCAGTTGTATGGTGGTTCATGGGCATCTCCGCCGTTGCCGCGCTCGGTATCGCCGTCTGTAATGGCTGGCTTTACCTGAGATGGATACTCTCTGTTCCCCTGGTTCTGCTGGAGGGCCATGGCGCCAGGCTGGCGCTCAAGCTAAGCAACCATCATGTTCACGGCCAGCGTTTCCCCGCTACCGGTGCCCTACTCGCTGGCCTTGCAGGGCTGGTGATACTCCCGATTCTGGTCACTCTTGGGTTCCAGGGCATTGGCAGCTATCTGCTGCCCAGATTACCGGAGCAAATGGATCTGCTCATGCCCGTCACCCTGACCTTTGTGGCGCTTTATATTCTCTTCACCATAACGCTGGCCTTTGCAGGTATTGCCGCCTACAGCATGCTTATTTACAGCGTTTACCGCCAGGCAACCGGCCGCCACCCCCATGTATCCACAAAAGATTTGCCCAAACAGGCGGGCCCCCTGGCCTGGAGCGCTGAAGCCCTCGTCATCGTGCTGGCAATCACCCAGGCCTGGTTCGTTCTGCAGTCCTTCGAACAACAGGACGAAGTTTCCATAACTGCCCACAGGGGCAGTGCTTTCAAGGCACCTGAAAACACGTTGACTGCCATTGAGCAAGCCATTACAGACGGGGCGGACTACATTGAGATTGACGTTCGTATGACGGCCGACGGCGTGCCCGTGCTCTGGCATGATGCGGATATGAGGCGAGTATTCGGCCTGGGTGGCAAAATCTCTGATATTACTCTGCAAGAGGCCCGCGAGCGGGATGCCGGGTCGTGGTTTGGCGCCCGCTTCAGTAATGAACGTATTGCCACACTGGAGGAAGTTATCGCCACGACCCGTGGCAGGGCCGGTTTGTACGTTGATATAAAACCTGACCCCGACACCCCCGGGCTGACACGGGAAGTGATTCGTCTGCTGGAAAAGATGGAGGCCATTGAAGGCACCGTGATTGCGGCGGCTGAGTGGTCCGTCCTGGCCGAAGTACGGCAACTGGCCCCTGAACTGAAAACCACGCTGCTGGCTCAATTCATTGTCGGTCCGCTTTGGGAACAGAGCTTCGACATTCTGGGCCTGCGCCAGAACAGGGTGACGCCTGCGACCGTTGCCCAAACCCGCCAGTCCGGCAAGGAACTGCATGTGTGGACTGTAAACAATCCCGCTGCCATGTCCCGCTTTATAGACATGGGGGTGGACAATATCATTACCGACCGGCCAGATATGCTGGCCGAGCTCCTTGAGCGCCGCGAAAAACTCACTGACGCCGAGGTGCTGGTGATCAAGCTGCGCAACTGGCTACGGTAACCGCTGATTACCTGAAGGAACTCGTCTAATCTTGAACGTGACTTTACCATCTACCGCAAGGAGCGCGCCGACGTGAACCGCCCAAGCCCAAGCTCATGCCGCTGGTTCCGCTCACTCTTTCTGAAATGGGCAATAGTACTGGTCTGTGCCGCCGCGCCTGCCTACGCCGAACAGCCCAGCGAAGGTGGCGGTGAGAAGACTGAAAAGGAAGGCGCCGAGACGGCTGACAAAGAAGAAAAAGAGGAGCCCGAAGAAGCAAGGCCCGCTGTCCAGCCCGAACTGGAAGCAGAGGCGGAAGCGCCCCCACAGATCCAGCTTCCCGACACCGAGACCGCGGATATCCGGCAACAGATACAAGCTCTGAGAACCTCTCTCGACCAACGCCTGGGGGCGGTTGAGTCTACCCGAAGCCGGCTCACCTACGCAGAATCGCTTCTCAACCGGCTCAACGACGAATACGAGAGTTTTGAACTCCGGCTGGAAAAAGCCGGCCTCAACCTGACCGGTGACTACGCGAACCTGCTCAAGCAGCGACTTGAACGCCTGAAGCGTCAAGGCATCGCGAGTGACCTGATTGTGGACATCGAAGACCAGCTATCGACAGCACGGGAGGAGCAGCTTCGACTGGAGGAGTTTGAAGCCATTATCGACCCGGGCGACGATGCCCGCGACCAACTAAGGAGCCAGCGAGCCAGCCTGATTCGCCAGTTGCACAAGACGGTTACCGAACACATCCAGGTTCTGAACGACTACTACAGTACGGTATCGGCCCTCAAGGATCGCGTAGAGGCCTATCAGATTCTGTTGCACCAGCGCCTGTTCTGGCTGCCCAGCGCGCCGGTGGTGGGAGCGACCACCCTGACTGAACTGGTGAACGCAGTCACCTGGTTTGCCGGGCAGTTACGGGTTGACCCGCTCAGCGATGCCATTAATAAATCGGTCAAGGAGCGCGGTGGCCGCACAGTGATTCTCGTTGCCCTTCTGGCGTTGCTGCTGATCAAGCGGCGAACCATCAAGCGTAATCTGGACGTCAATGGCCAGTACGTTGGCAATGTTGGCCATGACCGTATTGAATTTACTCTGTATGCGTTTGCCAACAGCGTGTTACTGGCCTTGCCCGGCGTGCTGGTGTTTGCCGTCGGGGCGCTTTTGCTGATGGAAGGCAACGATTTTTACGCCGCGCTCTCAAAGGGCCTGGCCACGGCGGCCCTTGTCACCCTCCTGCTGGCCTTCATCAAGAACGTAGCACGCCGCGGCGGGCTGGGAGACGCCCATTTCCACTGGCATATCGACTCGCTACGCGCCATTCGGCGGGAACTCCCGTTCCTTCTTGCGGTGATCATTCCTATCACCGTTATATTGCCAACCACTGCCACACCCGGCGGCTCCGAATTTGAAGGCAGCCTGGGACGTCTGCTTTTTACCGCGGTATCCATAGCCCTGTCAGTGTTCGCGCAGCGTATTATGAGCGCAGTCCGGTCCGACCGGCCCGAGAACAGGTTCCTGCTGGCCCTGCATGTACTGGCGGTTGCAACACCTCTGTTACTGGTGGTGGCATCACTGGTCGGGTACCACTACACGGCCCTGGAACTGGAACGAAACCTGTTCATCAGCATATGCTGGATAGCCTTCAACGCTATGGTGTTCTATGTAGGGCTGCGGGCACTTTCGGTCAGGGAGCGTCGTCTGACCCTAGAGCGGTTGCGGGAGCACCGAGAGGCAGAACGGAAAGTCGCCGACACCAAGGAAGCGGCGGAGTCCTCGGGCGAAGGGGTGCCCCAAACCCTGGATATGCCGGAAATGGACCTCAAGGATATCAGTCAGCAAAGCACTGCACTTTTGCGCATCCTGGTTTCCGCGCTGGTCATTTCCGGCCTCTGGCTGTTCTGGGCCGGCCTGATACCGGCCCTTCAGCTGTTCGATAACATCACACTCTGGACCATCGCTACCGATCTTGAAGGCGGTGATCCATTACCCATTACCCTCGGTGACCTGCTGCTAGCGCTGTTGGTCGGCGTGGGAACTGTGCTCGCTGTCAAAAACCTGCCCGGCACCCTGGAAGTCATGGTGCTCAGCCGGATGAAGCTTGAGCCCGGAACCGGCTATGCCATCACCACGCTCACCACCTATACCCTGGTGTTAATTGGCGTGGTGGTCTTCCTTGGGGTGATCGGGGTGCAATGGTCCAAACTGCAGTGGCTGGTAGCCGCACTCGGGGTGGGCCTGGGGTTTGGTCTGCAGGAGATCGTCGCTAACTTTGTGTCCGGCATCATCCTGCTGTTTGAGCGCCCGATCCGCGTCGGAGATACCGTCACCATCGGAGGCATTACGGGTACGGTGTCGCGGATTCGCATTCGTGCAACAACACTGGTTGACTGGGACCGCAAGGAACAGATCATTCCCAACAAAACCTTCGTAACCCAGGATCTCACGAACTGGACACTCTCCGACTCAATCACGCGTGTAATACTGCACGTCGGCGTTGCCTACGGCTCTGATGTCGACCGGGTTCAGGACCTGCTGACCGAGGTAGCACAAAACAACGAGCGGGTGGTGGATGACCCTGCGGCGGCAGTATTCTGCGTCGGCCTCGGCGAGAGCCGCATTGAATTTGAGCTGCGGGTATTTGTGAATGACCCCCTGGACATCATGCCTCTGTCCCACGAGATTCATGCCGCCACCACTCGAGCCCTGCATGAAGCCGGTATCAAGATCCCCTTCCCCCAGCACGACGTCTATGTACGAACAATCGCTTAACAAGTGCGGCTCTCAGGGTTCCCGCAGCCGGTATCCAACGCCGGTAACGGTCTCAATACGGGAGGCGTGGGCCCCCAGCTTCCGCCTCAGGGTTCTTACAACCGCGTCAACCACGTTGCTGCCGCCTTCGTAGCTCGTCCCCCATACATCGCGCAGCAACTCACTACGGGATACTGCCTTACCCCTACGGGCTACCAGGTAGCGCATGACGCCGAACTCCAGCGGCGTCAGGGCCACCCTGCGCTCATCGAGCACCAGTTCCCTGGCGTCCACATCCAACAACCCATGCTCTCGTTCCACGCCAAGCTCTGCTGCAGCAAGATCGGCCAACCAGCCGTCCACCGACGCCGGGCCAAAGTCGAGCACTGCGGAGTGGTAAACCCGCCCGTCCATCACCACAGCTCGATCCGCCAGTACTTCAAACCCCAAACGCCGGGCCACGGCTCCATAGGCCTCAAGATTCGTAATCGTCAGGTAAACACGGCGGAGCCTTGGCCTGAGCTCCATATAGGCCCGCTTGAGGTCGAGCCAGACTGCGGCCTGTACATCACCTGGAGAATCGCCGTCATCAACACTCAGCCATCGGCGGCAAAACAGCGCAATCGCCTCCCGTGGCATGGGCTGCCGTTTCAGGTGTAAGTACCATTGCTCCGTAATGGGATCATCGAGCAGCCAGCCCGGCTCCACCTCGTCTGATCGAAACTTGCAGTAAAAGCCTACAACGGGCCCTTCACAGGTACGGACCACTGAAAACAGCCGCGGTAAACGACGCCACCACGTCAGAATTGTCCCAGAGGCTTCAGCACCTTCACGGGCATGAAGAATATCAGTCAGGGCCGCTTCATCCACTGCCCTCGCGGTTTCCACGGAGAGCCCAACGGGCGAGCCACTGGGGAAAAAAGCTTCCCGAACCACCGGATTCTCGATCAGGAACAGTACATCTGCGGTATAACGCCAGAGGTCACCATCCCCTGCGAAACCGGCCTCGCGAGTCAGTTGTCGCCAGGCACTGCGCCGGTATGTGAGGTAGCGTTCAGGGTCACTCGCATGAAGGGAGCGTGCAATCGCCTCCCGCACCGCCTCATGAATCATCAGGCCATCACTGGTGGCATCGACAAAGGGCAAGCGGCGCAGTCGGTCCAACGCCTCCCGGGGAGGCAGATCTGGGAACAGGGCCTGCAACAATGAGATAGTGACACGGCGGACAACCGCGGAACCTTCAAGCACCCGTGTGGTGACCGTATCGTTCACATCGTCAAGGAAGAGGAGCGTCAGCTCATCCAGGGCGTGCTGTATGGGTGTACCGGCAGGCCACTGCTCAGGCGTTGCGTCCCCCATGGCCGCTGCTGCCAGTTTCAACGCCAACGGATGGCCGTGGGTAGAGCGGGCAATGAGCGCCTCTTGCTCCGGACTGACCCCCAGGCTCCGCAAAAGCTCCCCTGCTTCGTTTTCGCTCAGGGAAGACACCGGCACTGCGCGCATCAACTGTCCCCATCCAGGGCTGGAATACCAGGCGCCGGCCGGTGGCTCGCGCCCAACAAGCACAACCCTGACATTCTCCGGAAGCATCGGGATGAATACCTGCCTCAGCCATGTATCCAGCAGCCGGAAAACCTCAAAGGTATCGAAAGCCAATACAACCACGCCGCCAAGACGTCCCAGACAACCAACAACGGTCTCCATCTCCTGCGCCGGCCCGCCTGTTGCCTCCCCCAAGGCTCGCAGCACGCCCTGCTCCGTCGGCTCTATATGGCGACAGTCAAGCAGGATAACCTTGGCTCCCTCAGCCCGGGCAACGCTGGCAAACCTGGTCAGCAGGGTAGATTTACCAATGCCGGCGATCCCGTGAACGTGCACTATTCGGGGCCCCTGCGGTTCCAGCATCTTACCCAGAATTGCCAATTCGGCAATGCGACCCACAAACGTCTGCTGTGCATGGGCTATCAGCAAGTCGGACATCCTTTGTGGCATGGCAGCCTCCTGCGGCTACATTCTCACAAAATTCTCATTTCCTCATCACGTCAAATCACGCATTCAGAGCTATAACTGACAATAGCAGTAATACCAGATAAACCCGCAACCACGAAGGGAGCAGAGACATGACCACTGAATGGAAAATGCAGGGAGAATACCTAGAAAGCTGCACGTGCAAGGGCGCCTGCCCGTGCGTCTACCAGGAGTCACCGACGGAAGGCGACTGTACCGCCATGGTGGGGTGGCACATCGCGAACGGCCACTATGGAGAGGTCCCGTTAGATGACCTGAACATCGCGGTGGTACTGAATTCCCCGGGACTCATGGCCGATGGTAACTGGAAGGCAATTCTGTACCTTGACGAGCGAGCCGACGAGCAGCAGCAGGAGGCGCTGGGCAATGTGTTCAGCGGCAAGGCGGGTGGCCACCCGGAACTGCTGGCATCGATGATTGGCGAAGTGCTCGCGGTAGAAAGGCAACCTATTGGCTTCGTGGTCGAAAGAGGTCTTCGACATCTCACCATAGGTGCCTCCGATGAAACCAGGGTCAACGCCATTGAAGGGCAGAATGGCCGGGATGTGACAATCAGCAATCATCCGTTTGCCGTGGCGCCGGGTCATTCGCTGGTGGTGGCCAAGTCCCGGTCCCTGCGGCATCAGAATCACGGCTTGCAAGTGGATCTGACCGAAAGATCAGCGCTCTACTCAGCATTCGAATACGCCGGGCCCTAGCCCCGGAGGTAAACCTTATGGAACTGACAATGGCGAAAATGCATTCACTGGAGCGGGCGCTGATTGGCGCCGCTCTGGTAGCAGTGTCGGCGTTGGCATGGGCGCATCTCCTCCTGGGAACGTCGTCCGACATCACGGCCATGCCGATGTCAGGGGCCGGCGCGGGAGAATGGAATCTGAACCTGCTCAATACTGCCCTCATCATGTGGGGAGTCATGATGGTTGCCATGATGCTCCCCGGGGCCACCCCAATGATCATGACCTATCTGAAAATCCACCAGCGCCGAACAGCCTCGCACAAAGCCATAGCTCCCACCTGGGTGTTCCTGGCCGGGTATCTTGCGGTCTGGACTGCCTTTGGGGCTGCTGCTGCACTGGTTCAGTGGGCGTTGCACCACAATGTTCTGCTTAGCTCGGCCATGGGAAACGTTGGGCCGCTGGCTGGCGCTGCGTTACTTATGTTGGCCGGGATATTCCAGTTCAGTCACCTTAAGCAAGCCTGTCTCGGAAAGTGCCAGTCGCCAGTGGGCTTTCTGCTGACGGAATGGCGAGAAGGCCTCTCCGGAGCGTTTATCATGGGCATTCGACATGGCGCGTTCTGTGCCGGTTGTTGCTGGGCGTTGATGCTGTTGATGTTTGTCGGTGGCGTAATGAGCCTTGCATGGATGAGTGGGCTGGCAGTGTATTTTCTGGCGGAGAAGCTGATGCCCCGGCCGCGACTGCTCAGCCACATTGCGGGTACCGCTCTGATAGTCGCTGGCGTTCTGGTGATAGCAGCGTCAGGGTTTCATTGAAGGCCCGAATAGCCGGGCCTTCTGCCGGCAAGCCGATACAGAACTGCGAGAAGCCCCCGAAGCAAGGCAATTGCGGGCCACAGCAGCCAGCTAAGTAAGTACAGGGCCGGCACAAGAATAACCAACCAGCCTGCGATCTGAATAGCCACCGGAGATACACCAAGCACGCCTGCCACTTCGGCAAAAAAATCGTTGATCAGACCGGGATGAGTGACAACCAGGTACCCGGCCCCAAGAATAACCGGCCATTTCGCATATCGGGCACTGCGAAGAATCAACCGTCCGCTGCCAGTAATGCGGGCGGCCAATGCCGCTGATCGGGTTGAAAGCCTGGCTCCCTGGGTGGCCTTGGCCGCCGTACGACCAGCACGAAGCACTTTCACCGCGCTGGCGAACACCAACACATCCACCGATGCCCAACCGATATCGCTGGCAGTAATTTCCTCCCCGGTGCGGTAATTTGCTTCCAGCTGCCTTACTCCACTGGTAAAAAACTGGCTGATACCTTCCGTAACCCGTTCAGTCTGGACCCACTGGGTCTGCCCAGTTGCGTCCACCACAAACTGCCCGAGAAAGTCATGCCCTTCGTTGTGTATAAAGTTCACCGCATACCAGCCACGTTCTTCCGGGGAAAGAGGGGCGGCTTCTTCCAGGTGAGCCGGCTCCCTCCCTCGCAACTCGCTAATGTATGCCTTGGCACGCTCGTACTGACGGGCGGCCTCGTTCATCCACTCAATGGAGCTGATCGGTTGACTGATAAAATAATGGATGGGGGGGAGAGCACTTTCGCCGTAGGTGCGTAACACTTCCCGGAACTCTGGCTCGGAGGCGTAAAGCGGCAGAATGGTGCGAGCCATGTCGGGAAAGGAAAGCAGCGCAGCCTGGGCTTTCAGCAGTACCAGTGGGTCGTCGCCCAGGTCCAGTATTGCCGCCTGTACCTCCACGGGTTCGTTTCTGATCTCGTCAAAACCGGGCAATGCCTCCCGGGCCTGGATCGATATAAGCCTCTGCTCAACGGGAACCGGCCGGGATGCATAACTGGCAAGTGCGGCTATCATCAACGCCACACCCATAACCACCATGGCTTTTTTCAAACACCCACCTCTGGCTTATTGGCTTCAACCTATACTGCCTGAGGATGTGTCGATTGCCAAAATGTCAAAGGACTATTGATTGTCCTTTACGTGCGAGCGCGCCGTGTCACCGTTCAATGCTCCGTGTTGATTATGCAAAATTGATCTCGCCTCCCCTTCTGACTCCCACCCGGCCGCCACCTTTAATGCATCAATATCCAGTAGTTCAATTCCCTGGCTACGAATACGAATCCAGCCAGCTTCCTTGAACTGTCGGAGTACGCGGTTTACGTGAACGATACTTAAACCCAGCGCGTCTGCAATAAGAACCTGGGGAATACCGACAAGATTCGATAAACCTGTGAGGCTTTTGGGAGAGCAACAGGCTGACAGGGCGTCGGCTCCGGCATGGTGGAGCAGCTTTGTCGAAGGAGGGAGCCGTTGATTAATATCCAGCAAAAAGTGGGCTACGCGTTTATTGGCACTGTGGCGCGCCACCTCCACCAGGCGTTCTGTCAGGATGGCCTGTTCCCGGAACAGGAGCTCCATAAACAGTCTTGACAGTCTGGCCGTACGGGAACACTTCTCAGTAATTTCAGCTTTGTCATAAGCGAGGATTACAGCATCAGAAAGTGTTGTAAGGCCACTAACATGAGCCTCCAGGGGAAGTTCACTCAGAGCAATGACCTCACCTGGAAAATAAAGATCCATGACCTGCCGGCTTCCATCCTCCAGGTGCCGGTGATTGAAACAGATTCCCTCTTTCATCAGCAGGAAATAGTTTGCGGGTTCCTCTTCACGGAAAACGACGGAATCTTTTTCAAAGTGTAAGCGTTGAGGTTTTATTTCCGCCAGCAGAAGGCGTTCATCCTCTGATAACTGAGAAACATCGTAACTATCTTTAGTAAGGGCCTTGATCAGCTCCTCAGCCATGCGACCTACCTCCATAGGAGTGACACAACTTGACGACGAATGTGTACAGATTTTCTGGATGGAACCAAAGTCCGTTGTCCATCGTTCTACTTGGTTAACCTATGTAACAATAGACTACCTCACTAAAAAGATCACCAACTACATGATATTAATGAAGTTTAAGTGATGCTTCATGGCAATAAAGTTACACCGTAATTACATGTTATTACAGATCTTTTGAAAAAATACATCACCAAAATTGACATATTATTTTCGCGCATTACAAAAGCTTACTTGATGAGGCAACCTGCAGATAACCAGAAAAAATTACCGCTGCAATTGTAAAAATGGGCACAAGTACCTTTGCCGGGCATCGCCCATCTTCCCTACGCGCTACCTGAGACCCTGAAACCGCTTGCCGAGTTACGCCTCTAGGGCCCGGTAGCAGCACCCGGCCCGCTTCAGCAATTACTACCTCTTCATATTCCTCGAGCTGGCCTGTTCTTCGCTTGCTCTCAAGGTGTGGTAATAGCCCGAATGCGCCGGCGATGTAATCCAATCGAATTCGAGAGGATGAACAGGGGATATCGGACGGTCGGCGCGCAGGATGAACCGATTCAACTAAGGAGGAATGATCATGGGTGAACCCGATAAGAATGCCATCGAGGCCTGTATCGCAGCTTGCTATCGGTGTGCTGCCGCATGTGATTACTGCTCCGTAGCATGTCTGAAAGAGGACAACGTAGCGCATATGGCGCGGTGCATTCAGCTGGATATGGACTGCGCTGAGGCATGCCGCTTCACAGCGGGAGCGATGGCAAGGCGTAGTGAATGCGCCACAACCATTGCGCAGATGTGTGCGGCCATCTGCAAAGCCTGTGGAGATGAGTGCAGCAAGCATGACCACGAGCACTGCCAGGAGTGTGCCCGTTTGTGCCTGGAGTGTGCCGATATCTGCAAGGAACTGGCGGCATGATCCGCAGCCCCGCCGGCTTGGCGGGGCATTGACAATGCCAGAGTATCAAACAAGGAAATGGGAGAGCCGAGAATGAATCAGACACTTAACGCCGATTCGATCATCAAGAAGCTGACCGACGTTGTCGAACTGGACTACGATGCCGTTGCTGCCTATCAGGAAGCCATTGACCGGCTTGATGACGGTAGCGCCAAGGCCAAGCTGCAGGAGTTCCTGAGAGATCACGAACGCCACATCAGTGATCTGAGTGAGGTTATCCGCAAAGAGGGTGGAACCCCACCGGACAGCGGTGACTTCAAGAAGGTGCTTACAAAAGGCAAGGTCCAGTTGGCAGACCTTGCCGGAGACGACGCCATCCTGAAGGCGATGAAAACCAACGAAGACCAGACGAACAGCAAGTATGAAAGCATGGTCGAAGAGGACTTCCCGAGCCATATCCACACGCTGCTCAAGCGTGGGCTTGAAGACGAGCGGCGCCATCGTGCGTGGATAGAAACCACCCTCAAGCAGGGTGCGTGAAGGCGGCAGCTAATCAAGGAATAAAGGAGCCGAGGAAATGAGAACCCGTATTCACAAAGCAAGCCTGTTTACTGCCTCCCTCGCTCTCGCAACAGCTCCGCACGTGGGCCATGCCAATGAGTCGATAGAAGTCGAGATGCATCAGGTCAGCCCAGAGGGGGTGGGTAGGTCCATCGGCTCCATTACGGTGAAAGAACACCAGTATGGCGCACTACTGATACCCGAGCTTAAGGGCCTGGAGCCCGGCCTGCATGGATTTCATCTTCATCAGAACCCGGATTGTGAGCCAGCCGAAAAAGATGGGAAACCGACAGCGGCAGCGGCGGCCGGGGGTCACTACGACCCGCAAGAATCCGGAGAGCATGCAGGCCCTCTGGAAACTGACGGGCACCTCGGAGACCTTCCCGCACTTTATGTCAGTGAGCAAGGCGAAGCCAACCAACCGGAGCTGGCGCCGCGGCTGTCTTTCGACGACTTCGATGGCAGGGCCCTGGTGATCCACAAAGGTGGAGACAACTACTCTGATAACCCGGAACCTCTCGGAGGAGGAGGCAGCCGCGTTGCTTGCGGCGTTGTCCGGTTTGAATGAGGGGCTGCGGTTTCCCGCCCTGCTCTTCTGAATGGAGGACAAGGTTATGTACTTTGTGAACCCCTTGAGAACCTGGCTGGGGGCAAGCCTGTTGCCTGCCGTGATCCTGTTCACGCCGACCATGGTGAGTGGTTACGGCGAACGTACGGACATGAATAGCCCGACCGAAGAGACCGGGCAGAAAGCGTTGACCGTAGAGATGAAATCCACCTCCGCGGATCAGCAGGATCAGCAAGAAGTGATCGGAACGGTGCGCATAAGCCAGCGAGCAACTGGCGTGGTCATTGAGCCAGCCCTGAAGGGACTTGAACCGGGACTCCACGGATTTCATATCCATGAAGGGGACAGCTGCGAGTCGGGTCGGACGGAGGACACCGATACCGCAAGCCCTTCCCGTGAACCTGCAAAAGAGGCGGGGGAGCACTGGGACCCCGGTTTCAAAGGCAATCACGCCGGCCCCTGGGAGCAAGGTCACACGGGCGACCTTCCCAACCTGTACGTGGATCCTGACGGTAAGGCGATCACGCCAGTCTATGCACCCCGGGTTTCCAGTAACGATTTTGAGAACAGAGCGTTGGTGCTTCATGCCCGCCGGGACAGCTATTCAGACGAAGAGGACTCTGCAGGTGGAAGTGGCGATGCCATTGCCTGTGGGGTGCTGGACCCCGGATAACGCTTATGCCAGACAAACTGGCCAGTTACCGCAAAAAGCGAAACTTCAAACGTACCGCAGAACCCTCCGGTGCCGAGGTGAAAGGGACTGGCGAGTATCGCTATGTCATGCACAAACACGCCGCAAGTCACGACCATTTTGATCTTCGCCTCGAGTACGATGGCGTCTTCCGTAGCTGGGCAGTACCGAAAGGTCCGAGCTTGAAGCCAGGGGAAAAAAAGCTGGCAATCGAGGTAGAGGATCATCCCCTTGACTACGGGGATTTTGAAGGCGTCATTCCGCAGAAGGAATATGGCGGCGGAACCGTCATGTTATGGGACCGGGGTTCGTGGCAGCCGAGGGAGAAGCCCCGGGCCGACCGTCTCGATTTCGAGCTTCAGGGGGAGAAGCTCAGCGGCCACTGGACACTGGTTCGCATTCGGGACAGAAAAAAGACCGGGGGCAAATCCAAAAAGCAATGGCTCTTGATCAAGCGCTCTGATGATCACCAGGTGCCGGATTCCGCCGTACCCTCCGCACCCTCCGCATCTGATCAAAGCGTGAAAACCGGCCGCACCATGGACCAGATTGCAGAGGGGGCCTCTCCGAAGTTTTCCGAGCCTGAATTCGCTGCCGGAGTTACGCACAGTCGGCCTGACCAATTACCTGGGCAACCTCCCGTGCAACTGGCAACACTCAGGGACGCACCTCCTGAGGGCGATCAGTGGCTCCATGAGCTCAAGTTTGACGGCTACCGTCTGTTGGCCCGGTTGAGCAACGGCAGGGTCACTCTGCTCACTCGCAATGGCAAGGACTGGACCCGACGATTTCCCGAGATTCGCGATGCCCTGCAGGCCCTGCCCGCAAAAAATGCTCTTATCGACGGCGAGGTAGTGGTTCCGCAACCCGACGGGTCCACCAGTTTTCGCAAACTTCAGGAGTATCTGGGCCGCAAAAAGATACCGCGGGGCCAGATCGCCTACCAGATATTCGACCTGCTATTTCTGAATGATCACAGCCTGCTCAAAACTCCCCTGCTCGAGCGAAAAAACGCACTTTTAAAGTTACTCCGCTCAGTGGACGGAACCTTGATTCGCTACTCGGATCACGTTCAGGGTCAAGGTGCTGGATTTTTCAAAGAAGTCTGTGAACTGGGCCTGGAAGGCATGGTTTCCAAGCAGATCGAGGCAGGTTACCGAGACGGCCGGCAAAGTAGCTGGATAAAAACCAAGTGTACTCACCAGGATGAGTTCGTGGTTGGCGGCTTCACTGCGGGATCAGGCAAGCGACAAGGCTTCGGTTCGCTATTGCTGGGCACCTATGACAGGGGCCGGCTGGTCTATGCCGGGCGAGTCGGGTCGGGCTTCAGCAGCCGACAGCTAACTGCTCTGTTCAAGTCGCTGAAAAACATTGAGATCGAATCCCAGCCGTTCGCAGAGCGGCCGCCAGAGGCGGATGACGCCCGCTGGGTGAGGCCAGAGATGGTGGTCGATGTGGCGTTTACGGACAAAACCGCCAGTGGCGTGCTGCGACATCCGGTATTCCGGGGCCTGCGAGAAGACAAATCTGCGAGAGAGGTGCAAATGAGCCAGGATAGCGGCAAACCCGGAAAATCATCCGGAAATACGGTGGCTAACGTGGCCATTACCCACCCGGACAGGCCCCTCTACCCCGAGCAGGGGATAACCAAGGCTGATGTTGCCCGACATTACGAAGCATTAGCGCCATGGATTCTTCCACACCTGAAGGAGCGCCCGCTGTCTCTGCTCCGTTGTCCGGAGGGCCTGAAGGGCGAGTGTTTTTTCCAGAAGCATCCCGACACAAACTTTGCCAAGGAGGTCCCTCGCGTGGCCATTCCCGAAAAGCAGGGAGGCACATCGGATTATGTCTATATAGGCTCAGCGACGGATCTGGTTTGGCTGGTCCAGTTTGGGGTACTCGAATTTCACCCATGGGGGTGTCGGATCGATGATCTGGAACGCCCCGATACCCTCGTTTTCGATCTGGACCCTGGCCCGGGCCTCCCATGGAGGGTAATCGCGAAGACGGCAAAAAGTCTTCGTGAGCGGCTGACGACCCTGGGCCTGAACAGCTTTCTTCAGGCGACGGGCGGCAAAGGGCTCCACCTTATTGTCCCCGTCAAACCGGAGCTGGACTGGGGACAGGCAAAAGCGCTTGCCCAGGCCATTTCCAGGGCTCATGCCAGTGATGACCCCGGGAACCTGACCACCAACATGTCAAAAACAAAGCGCAAGGGAAAAGTATTTATCGACTATCTGCGCAATAGCCGCGGCAGTACCAGTATTGCCCGCTATTCGACCAGGGCGAACGAAGGCGCCACCGTAGCAACACCTCTGCGGTGGGATGAACTCAGCGCCAATGCGACGGCAAACCGATATACGATTAACAATGTGCGCCGTCGCCTCAGTGCCCTCAAGGCAGATCCCTGGGAGGGCTACGAGGAGGCGCGGCGGCCGATCACACGCAAAATGCTGAAACAGCTCAAGCTGGAGTAAAAACCATGACCTTTTCGACAGACCAACCCGGTAGCGATCGCCAATGGTGGCTCAGCGAAGGCTCCGAAGTGTGCTCCGTTTGTGAAGCCTTCGTTCACCCGGAAATGCATGGATACTGCCTGCTGTGCGATCAGACGATGTGCTATCTGTGTAGTGGGGAGCCCGGAGAATCCGGTTCAGGCGTGTGTCCAAACTGTGCGCGAGAGTCGCAGTCGAAGGAGCAGGCCTGATGGGCGCTCGAGCTATCTGGAAAGGCACCCTCAGCTTCGAGGGCATCAAGATACCGGTAAAACTCTACTCTGCTGTCGAGGACCGGAACGTTCGGTTTCGGCTGCTGCACAGAAAAGACAGCCAGCCCGTGCGCCAGACGCTCCTGAACCCGGAATCAGGCGAGACGGTGCCCTTCAAGGAGATACAGCGTGTCTATGAGACGGACGAAGGGGCACGGGTGCTGATTGGTTCGGACGAACTGGAGGCCATGCAACCTGCAAAATCCCGCGATATCGAAGTGCTGCACTTCCTGCCATATGCGGCTATTGATCATCGGTGGTACGACCGGCCCTATTATCTGGGCCCGGACGATTCCGATGAGGCTTACACAGCGCTTGCCGAAGCACTCAAAGATTCACAACGGGAGGGGCTGGCACGTTGGGTCATGCGGAATAAGGAATACTACGGGGCACTGAGACTTTATCAGGGCTATCCCATGTTGATGTCGCTTCGCTATGAGGCGCAGGTTGTCTCTACCGAGGAACTGACCGCCCCGGAAGGCAAACCACTGGACAAAAAGGAACTGAGCATGGCCCGCCAGCTGATAGGCATGCTGGAGTCCAGTTTCGAACCTGAAGAGTACCAGGATGACTACAGGGACAAGGTACTGGATTTGATTGCACGGAAGCAGAAAGGCGGCAGCGTCAAAAGCCCGGCTATCAAGCGCAAAAAACCCTCGGCTGATGTCGCCAAAGCGCTAGAAGCCAGCCTGAAGGGGTTTAAAAAGGAGGACAAAAATGGCGGCACAAAAAAACAAAGCCAAAAGCAAACGCGCAAATGAACAGGATGAAGACCAGAACGTTGCCGGGCCCCGCCCATTCTGGTCGGGAGTTATCGCCTTCGGGCTGGTCAGTCTTCCAGTCAGTCTGTTTCCCGCTAACCGGGGCAAGCCGATATCACTCAATATGACAGACAGTGAGGGCCATCCGCTACGTCGCCAGTATTTCTGCGAGAAAGAAAACCGGCGGCTTGAAAAGGATGAGATCGTACGGGGCTACCCTATCGACGAGAATCGCTTCGTGATCATCGAAGATGAAGAACTGGAAGCCCTGGCACCGGAGAAAACCCGAGAGATTGACCTCACCCGTTTCGTGCCCAAGACCGAAGTAAACCCGGTCTTCTTCGAAAGGGGCTATTTCCTGGCACCGGACACCAGCTCGACCAAGGCTTACCGCCTCCTGGCCAGAAGCATGGAAGAGGAAGAGCGAATAGGCATTGCAACGTTCGTGATGCGCGACAAAGAATACATTATTGCCATTATGTCTGAGCGGGGCATCCTGCGAGCCGAAACACTTCGCTTCCACGATGAGATCCGCTCGCCCCGACAGGCGTCACTTCCTGAGCTTGGCAAAGCCAGCAGCCGACTGGTCCGGTCCATTAAACAGGCGGTCAAGAAGCGCTCGGTAGAGACATTTGACCCTCAGCTCCTGAAGGATCAGCAGGTGGAGAAATTACAGGAGCTGGTGAGGAAAAAGCTGGCTGCGGGCAAGGACCTGATAGAGCAACCCGATATGCCGGAGCAGGAGGACAGTAATGTGGTAGATCTCATCCAGGTGCTTAAGGATCGTCTGAAGGGCAAACAACAGGCTCAACCAGAAAATGACCAGAAAGCGGCATCAGGAAACCTCAATCGCGACGAACTCTATGCCGAGGCTCAGAAAAAAGGGATTTCCGGTCGAAGTAAAATGAACAAGGACGAGTTGATCGCAGCGTTACAAAATACCGGGTAAGTGTGTCCCCGGGCGCGCAGGCCCGGGTATATCTGATTAACGCGGATCAATGGAGCCCTCTCCAGCGGACTGATAATCACGTAGCCGGTTGTAGAGGGTTTTCATACTGACCCCAAGAATATTGGCGGCCCTCTCTTTCCTTCCTTTGCACTCTTCCAGGGTTGCAAAAATCAGATCCTTCTCCACATCAGCGATAGAAGAGCCAACACTGATTTTTAAGCACGGGCCTTTCGCGGTATCTCTTTGTTCCAAAGGGTTCATAATTTCATCGGGAATCTGTGCCGGTCCAATAACGGAATCCGACATGATGAAAGCGCGCTGAAGGACATTCTTCAATTCGCGAAGATTCCCGGGCCAGGTGTATGTCTCAAGCTCCGCCAGCGCCTTCTCAGACAGGCGTTTCCGAGTACCTTCCTGTTCGTTCATGTCAGACAGAAAGTGCTCTGCCAGCAGTTTGATGTCTCCCGCCCTCTCTCGCAACGGAGGCAACAGGATGGGGAATACCTGAAGCCGATAAAGTAGGTCAGAGCGAAAGCGCCCTTCTTTCACTTCCGTGTCCGGGCACCGGTTGGTAGCGGCTATCACGCGAATATCCGTTGAAAACTCCCGATCACTTCCAACCCGGGTAAACCGGTGGGTTTCGAGCACCCGCAACAGCTTTACCTGCAGTTCAATTGGCATTTCGGTAACTTCGTCCAGGAAAAGTGTACCGCCGTCTGCCCTTTCAAATACCCCGCGGTGTTCTTTTACCGCCCCGGTGAAGCTGCCTTTTTCGTGACCAAACAGCTCACTTTCAATCAGCTGGGGAGATATGGCACCACAATTCACCGGTACAAACGGCTCATTGCGCCGTTCGCTCAACTGATGGATGGCCTGAGCAACAATTTCTTTACCGGTTCCGCTTTCGCCACGAAGAAAGACTGTGGCGGAAGTGGGCGCTACGCGTGTTACTTCATCAGCGACCCGATGCATTTTGCTGGTGGGACTGAAGAGCATTCCAAGCTCACCTTCAAAATGCACGTTGTTGTCGCCCGTCTTGTGCTCTTTGATGTTTCTATCGGCTTTAGCAATTCCCAACGCCTCGAAGAGTCGCCCGCCGCTCACCGGACGGGCAAGATACTCTGCGGCGCCCTGGCTTAGGCATTGCCGGGGCACTTTTTCAGGATTGCCGGGCCCTATCACGATAACCTTCGCCCCGCAGTCAACCGCCGCCTTGATTATCTGCAAAAGCCCTACCGCCTCCTGATCAAGATACAACAGAACCAGCGACGGCCGCCCGGCTTCGATAGTCCGATGGGCGTCACCTATCACCTCCGTATAGGTCGTTCTGAAAGGCTGTTCTCCCAGCAACTCTGGCAGCTGCCGTCCGTCCTCGCCATAACTGACAATCAATAAATGATCAGAGTTTCCCTGAGTTAACGGCGAAAGCCTGGTCGCATCGATAAGTGCCATACAGAGCTCCTTGCTCACGATCCCATAACCAACACTAACGATATTAGGTTCGCCCCCATCAGAATCAAACAACAAATATTAATATCAAAACGACAAGGTTTTAATTCGTTCTAATCCCCCAAACAAACAACTCTATTCAATTGTTTTATATACGTATTTTAAATAATTACAATATGTTATTATTTTACGTACATAAAAAGCGCACATATATGTATGCTTACTTCAGATACGCAAATAACGCACTACTTACAAAATTCTGTTTATTTTATTAACACAGGATAATGCGAGAGGCTTTAATTCATGTTTGCTATTTTTTTGGTGAACGCGCCCACCCACCCCCAACAACTGCCATTTCCACCACCTCTACACGGGAAAATTTACCGGGCGCACGGAAACATTTACTCCATTTTGACTTAGGGGGGACAAGGGCACGGAGCGATAGCTGTTCGCCAACCCCAGAAATACACAGTTTCTGAAAGTCTGGCATAGCCATTGCTCAGTAAATTTCTTGCCGGGGCGCCCTCCCGGCACATTGCATAGAGCGTCGATTTTGGGCAAGGGCTTCGCCCTGCCCCTTTTTTAACCCTCTTTCAGCAGAAGACCTGGATTGGGACTGTAGAGCACTCCTGGCTCCGCCAGGAAGGCATGGAGTCAGGAGCATTCTGTTCGAGGCTCAGGATTTATCCTTCACCCATTTGTCGCCCTTTTTGTGATATTCCTCTTTCACTGCCGCCCACGCCACTTTGTGGGCAGTTTCCTCCCTGCCTGCATCGCCACGCCTGTCCTCCGGCTTGCGGTACTCGTCCCAGGCCGAATTAAACGCTTTCAGGTAAATTTCCTGAGCATGGGAGGGTAGATTGTTGCGTACGTTATCGGGTAAGTCGGACTTACTGTCGTATGGCATCTGCTCAATCCTCCAGAAATAGTGTTTACGGGCCGACCGAACACACTGCGGGGCTGGCTATGAGAGGGCCAGCACTTCCACCAACTTGCCGCAGAACGCGTCCAGATCATCAGGTTTGCGGCTGGTAATCAGCCCGTCCTCGTAATGCACGATTTCATCAACCCAGCGACCGCCCGCGTTGTTGATATCCGTTTGCAGACTGGGGAAGGCGGTCAGGCTCTTCCCCCTTACCACGTCCGCCTCTACCAGTAGCCAGGCCCCATGGCAGATAGCTGCTACCGGCTTGCCATCTTTCACAAACCGTGCAGCCATCGCGACCGCCTCCTTATCGAGCCGCAGCGCATCGGGATTGGCCACGCCACCTGGCAATACAAGGGCGTCGAAATCCTCTACTGCAACCTCGGAGACGGTTTTGTCCACCTTGAAACTGTCAGCTTTCTCAAGGTGGTTGTACCCGTCGATACTGCCAGACTTAATGGAAATCAGTTCAACGCTTGCACCCGCCGCTGCAAGTTCCTCCCAGGGGCGAGTGAGCTCGATCTGCTCCACACCGTCCGTTGCCAACATGGCCACGGTTTTGCCATCAAGCGGTTCCGCCATAGCTTTTCTCCCCTATCCACCATCCTGTTGATATCAGGACTCAGTAATCATAATGGCCTTGGTATTCACAAACTCGTGCATGCCAAAGCCGCCGTGCTCTCGCCCATAGCCGCTCTCCTTCACACCGCCAAATGGAAGGTTGGGTTTAGCCAGGTTGTAACCGTTAATATTCACCATACCGGTATCAAACCTGTCCCGGGCCAGGCGTATGGCTTTATCTTCATCTGCAGAAAATATGCCACCTCCTAAACCATAGGGAGAATCGTTCGCCACCCGAATGGCTTCCTCCTCATCCCTGACCTTGATCAGTGCCGCCACCGGGCCGAATAATTCATCGTCGTAGGCCGGCTGGCCTGGCGCGACATTTTCCAGCACCGTGGGAGGGTAGAAGAACCCCTTGCCGGCAGGAATTTTCCCGCCCGTCAGACAGGTAGCCCCGGCTTTGACAGACTCAAGCACCTGGTTGTGCAGATCATCCCTGAGATCCCCTCTTGCCATCGGCCCCAGATCAGTCGCCTTATCTGCCGGGTCTCCCATCGAGAGCTTTTCCATCTGTTCCACGTAGGCGTCGCGAAACTCGTCATAGACAGACTCTTCCACGATAAAACGCTTTGCCGCGACACATGTCTGGCCTGCGTTATACACCCTGCCCTGGACACCAACCTTGACGGTCTTGCTGATGTCCGCATCCGCAAGTACCAGGTAGGCATCATTACTACCCAGTTCCAGAACCGACTTTTTAAGCGCTCGGGCGGCCTGTTGCGCCACAATACGGCCGGCTCCGGGGCTGCCAGTCAACGTAACGCCTCGTACCCGTTTGTGGTTGATTACCGCTTCAGACACGTCATGATCGATCAGCAGACTGCGAAAAGCATTGGAGGGCAAGCCAGCGTCCTGGTACAGCTTTTCAACTTCAAGCGCCATACCCCACACATTGGCGGCATGCTTCAACAGAACGGTATTACCAGCCATCAGGTTTGCAGCGCTATAGCGGATTACCTGATACAACGGAAAGTTCCAGGGCTGTATACCGTATATGACACCCTGGGACTGGTAGGTGACCAGGGCACGCCCTCCTTCTAACTCACGGGTTTCATCGGCCAACAGCCCGGGGCCCTCTGTGGCGGTGTATTCACAAATAGCCGCACACAGTTCACACTCCTGCCTGCCCTGTTCAAGCGTCTTGCCCATCTCTGCGGTCATCAGCTTCGCGTACTGCTCCATGCGGTCACGAATCAGCGAAGCAACCTTTCGCAACAGCTCCGCGCGCTCTTCCAGCGAGACCTCACGCCAACTTAGATACGCAAGATGGGCCTGCTCGATAACAGCTTCAGCCTCATCGTTGGACATCAGTTCGTAGGTTCTGAGAACCTCTTCCGAGGTGGGATTAACAGTCTGGTGCGAATTTGCCATTGCAATACCTCCTTTACGGGGAGCCGGCAGACAACTGCACACTCGAGCCGACACCAGAAATTGGAACTGCCATTCGAATGTAGCACGCCCACCCAACCCGAAAAGAGAAGGTTACAGAACCGTATAACGCAGGGACCACCGGGCAAGGCGTCCTGCTACCGTTCTGTATCGACAGCTCCTTGAGAAATGCCGGGTACAACGACGATGACAACCTCATAAATACGCCAGTCCGAATCGGTGAGAGAATCCATCGCTTCCGCTACCCACTGTGGCAGGACTTCTCCTGCCGTTGGCACTACGAACGCTTCGCCACTGAACACATGGCCTTCTTCCCGAAGCCGCACTGCTGCCTCTGCCACCCAGGCCATAGCCCGTAGCTTCTCTTCCAGATCCTCCTCCAACTGCTCTGGTTCACTTTTGGAGGTAAACCGTGGGCGGCGGTCCAGCAAATCACCTACCGCCTCTTTTACATTTTTTACACCATCCTTGCTGACGTCGAGCCCAATGACAGCACCTGCAGCTGCATCCGCCCACCAGAAGCCCAGTCCGACCCCGAGTATCCCCACGATACCTGCAACGCCTGTCATCCAGTCGGCCTTACTCATTTTTGCGTCAACAAAGACCGTTTTCTCGTGGACTTTTTTTGCGGCCGGTTCTTGCAAATGACCAAAAATAACAGGCGGAATAATGCTGTAGGTCAGACCAGCCACCATTAACCAGCCCATCCAGAAGGTGTAACCGAAAAGGTCAACGGAACCAATGCTGGGATGTTCCGCTTTGATGAGCTTCATTCCGGAGTCAACCAGGAGGTACCCCCCGAGCAGTGCCAGAATGACAGCCGAGCACAGGAACGCGATGTTAGTAACCCGGTGATAACCATAGGGGAAGTCCGAGTCAGGGTCGCGCTTTCGAACTTTCATTGCGATAAGAAAAGCGATCGGCGGCAGTAAGGTAAGCATGTCCTCTAACCAGGCCGCTTTCATGGCCTGGCTGCCACCCAGCACGAGGAACAACACAAACACAATGGATAACCGGAACCCCAGATTCCACCACTCCAGGCGAATAAGGTAGTTGAGGTCCGACTGCTTCTCCGACGGAAGGGCGTAAGGTGCTCTTATCTTCATAACTGAGCCTCCAGTTGTTGGAGGCGCTGCTCAACCCCGGTGAGGCTGTTCAGGTGTTTTTGAACAACCATCATCCAGGCGTTTTCGCCTTTTGGTAAAAGTACGACGTGCTTGTCCGTCGTCAGCTTGAAGGGGCCCGGGTTATAGCCATGGGCTCTCAGCCACCAGCCAGGGCCGGCGAACGCTCCGGCAGGTCGCTCAGACTCAGCACGTTTTTCAGGCACAGCGCCCTTATCCGCCAACGGTTTTGCCAGGTGATTGATAGCCGGTACCCCCACGGTAAGGCCTTCAAGCGAATCGGGAACCGTCTGGCCTTCGGCAAAGCCGACGGTAGACCTGACTTTCACATACGGTTTGGTGGGGGCGGCCGCCTTACTGACCCATTTGTTCTGGGTAATACCGCCGATGATGAGGTCGAGTTGCAGTTGTTCCAACGCCCTCAGAAGCTGGCTTTCTGCGCCCCAGTGCCATCGAACTTCGGCATTTAGCTGGTCGGCGAGACCACGAATGATCTCCGGCTCAAGGCCTTCCGCGCCATCGTTAGTGCGAACAACCCAGGGCGGATTCTCTGTTACACCGACCTCAAGCACGCCGCTACGGACCTTGTCAGTTGTACCCTCAACGTCCTGCGGATAGCGACAGCCATGAAGCAGGCTGACACAAAACAGCAGAAATAGAGTGAACAAGATAAGAACCTTGCTCGACCACATAGACAACTTCCCCCGGTTGGCCATTCTTCTTCCAGCTACTGCGCCTTATTCGGATTACTTCACAGTGAGTTGGCGACCCCAGCTCTTGATGCGTGGCCGTCGGATCGATAGAACCGACGTTGACAAATCAGCGCCGGGCCCGGCCATTCGGAATTAGGCACAGCAATATACGTGCCCCGGACAAATGCGGCCCCAGCCAGCGAGTATGCTCCTACTCTCGAATTGAAAACGGGCAAGCACCGGCAACTTTTACTCGCCCCGGGTAAATTTTTCCGGAAGACGCAGGCATCGGAGGCAAAAATACCGACTCTGGACCAGGCGCGAACATTGCAGGGATTACAGTGCCAGCGGGAAGCGGGAATTTAAGGAGATACAAATGCAACTACCGTCAACGACCACACGAGTCGAGCGGCATACCTCTGAGTCTGCCAATGAGCGGATTCGTGAGCAACTAGTACGATCTCGTATGGGTGTTCAGAGAAATAGACCACGTTCCCGAAACAGGACAATATCTTCTCGGTCTCCCATTACTGGCCGACCAGCTCCGTGAAGGTCCCGAGTTGCATGGATACCCGTATAACGCAGCAACCCTCTGAATTCCGTACCTCGTTCGAAACCTGGAAAACATTGCCATAATTTAAGCTTGACCGGTGATTTATAGCGCCTTTTACTGAGTTTTTAAGGTGCCCCTTTAAAGCAGTAACGGGAAGTCACCGTTTTCAACACAGAATTTCCGGAAGTTCTGGCCCCTGCGCGGGGATAATCATTGAACAAGGAGTCCGTGATGTCTGTATCCCAATCCGCCACGCTCTGCCCCGATGAAACGGCGCTGGCCTCCGAACCTTCCCGGGTTTACCTGCAGGAGTACAGGAAGGTCCGTGACGTGACAGAAGAGATATGTCGTCCCCTCGCGACCGAAGATTACGTGGTTCAGACCATGGATGATGTGAGCCCGCCCAAGTGGCATCTGGCACACGTCACGTGGTTTTTCGAAGCGTTTGTTCTGAAACCGTTTGCCAAAGGGTACAAATGCTTTCACCCAGCCTATGATCACCTTTTCAATTCGTACTACGAAACCCACAGCACGCCCTACCCCAGACCTGCCCGGGGCTTGCTTTCCCGCCCCACGGTCGAGGACATCTATAGTTACCGCCACCACGTGGACTCGGC
The DNA here is from genome assembly GCF_008795955.1 of Marinobacter denitrificans. Taxonomy (GTDB): domain Bacteria; phylum Pseudomonadota; class Gammaproteobacteria; order Pseudomonadales; family Oleiphilaceae; genus Marinobacter; species Marinobacter denitrificans. Next base: position 149,791 of record NZ_VMHN01000002.1, on the reverse strand, counting down.
CATGGCGCACCTTCTTTCATCATCCCGAATGCTGGAAACGGGTAAAGATCAAAGCGAGATACTCCAGCGATTGAGGTTGGGCCTACACCATGAACAGCAGCACCAGGAACTGTTGCTGATGGACATCAAGCATATTTTCGGCATGAACCCGCTGGCCCCGGTATACCGCAGCGACCTCGCCCCCGCGGAGTATCTCGACGCCGACCCACTCGACTGGTTCAGCTACACCGACGGGTTGAGAACGGTGGGCCATGATCCGGCTTCTTCCGCATTCGCATTTGATAACGAAAACCCGCAACACCGGGAATACGTGGCCCCTTTCTGGCTTGCCAGTCGGCCGGTCAGCAACCGGGAATTCATGGACTTCATGGATGACGGAGGTTACGAACGCCCCGAGCTCTGGTTATCCGACGGCTGGAATCTTGTCAGGCAAGCTGGCTGGAAAGCTCCGCTTTATTGGGAAGAGTCCGACGAGGGTTGGTACTACCGGACTCTATCCGGCCGGCAACGGGTAAATCCCGGCGCTCCCGTGTGCCACGTCAGTTTTTACGAAGCCGATGCCTATGCCACATGGGCGGGCGCCCGGCTTCCAACGGAAGCTGAGTGGGAAGTGGCGGCCCAGTCTGTTCCCATCGGCGGAAATTTCCAGGAAAAACACAGATTTCAACCCGCGCCGGAACACACCGTTGCGGACCATCCATCACAGATGTTCGGGGATGTCTGGGAATGGACAGGCAGCGCTTACCGGCCCTATCCCGGGTTCAAGGCGCTGCCGGGAAGCCTCGGCGAGTACAACGGCAAGTTCATGTCCGGGCAGATGGTATTACGGGGCGGTTGCTGCGCGACCCCTGAATCCCATATTCGCCCGACCTACCGCAACTTTTTTCCACCCCATGCCCGCTGGGCATTTTCCGGATTTCGTTTGGCCAAGGAGGACTGAATATGACGACCGCCGTACGCTTTTACGACCATCAGCCTGCAACATCCAGCTCCCTTACCATGCGCGAGGAAGTACTGGCGGGCCTGCGGGCTCCGCAAAAATACTGCTCGCCAAAATACTTTTACGACCAGCGGGGCTCCGAGTTGTTCGAGCAGATATGCCAGCAGCCCGAGTACTACCTGACGCGTTCGGAAGAGGCCATTCTGGCAACGGCTATGGATGAAATTGAGGAACTGGCCGGAAAAAATGCCACGCTGGTTGAAATCGGCAGTGGCGCAAGCCGGAAAGTTCGCCTGTTGCTGGAGCACATGGAGATAAGCAGCTACCTGGGCATCGATATTTCACGGGACTTTCTTCTCGAGAGTACAGCAAAGCTGGCGGCCGATTACCCCTGGCTTGAAGTTCACGCTGCCTGCGCAGACTTCTGCCAACGTATAACATTGCCGGAAGGGCTGACCGAAGGCCCTCTGGTAGGCTTTTTCCCGGGCTCCAGTATTGGCAATTTTTCTCCCACCGAGGCCGAAGATTTTCTCGCAGGCCTGCATGCCACTCTGCCGGAGGGAAGCGGCTTGCTGATCGGCGTGGACCTGATCAAGGACACAGCCACGCTGGAGGCTGCCTACAATGATGCGGCCGGGATAACGGCTGAATTTAATCTTAACCTGCTCAGGCATCTGGAAAGGGAGCTGGGGGCCTATCTGGACCCGGAACGCTTCGTTCATCGTGCAGTCTTCAACAGCGAGCACCACCGCATTGAGATGCATCTGGTCAGCACCATGGCCCAGGTAATAACGGTGGCCGGTGAAACTTTCCGCTTCCAGGAAGGCGAGAGCCTGCACACCGAAAATTCCTACAAGTATTCCATTGACGGATTTCAGGCCCTGGCGCGACGCTGTGGTTTCGTCAGCCGTGCGTTCTGGACCGATCGCGGTGAGAACTTCAGCGTGCATTACCTTGAGCGCAGGGGCTGACCGCCCGCAATAGATCACTTCAGAGGGAGATGAAGCGATGACTGCAGATCAGGTCGGTTTTGCCCTGTTGGTGCTTGCCGTACTGCTTGCCGCTGGCAAGTGGCTACGAATGCATTGGCGCCCGGCCCAGAAACTCTTCCTGCCTGCGTCCATACTGGCCGGCGCGGTTGGCCTGATTCTGGGGCCCGGTGTGCTCGGCGCCCTGTCCAGAACACTTTTCGGGCCAGAGACCCCCCTGGCTGAAGGTGCAATACCAGAATCCATACTGAGCCTGTGGAGCGACCTTCCGGGACTGCTGATCAATGTAGTTTTCGCCACCCTGCTGATGGGTGTCCCTCTGCCCCGATGGAAACGGATCTGGCACCTCGCGGGCCCCCAACTGGCTTTCGGGGTGACCCTTGGTGCCGGGCAGTACGTTATCGGGATCCTGATTGCCGCCCTGATTCTGGCACCGTTCTTCGGTCTGCCACTGATGGCAGGTGCCCTGATCGAAATCGGGTTCGAAGGCGGCCATGGAACGGCTGCGGGCCTTCAGGAGGTGTTTGAGGACCTGGATTTTCCTGAAGGCGCGGACCTTGCAGTTGGAATGGCCACCGTGGGTATCATGTCGGGGATAATCGTCGGCATAATCCTTGTCAACTGGGGCGTCCGCAATGGCAAGAGCGCTGTCCTCGACAAGGATGTCGGAGAGATCCCCCTCAGCCAACAACGCGGACTGGTTCACAAGGATGACCGGCCCGTGGCAACGGGTGAGATGACGGTGCGTGCAGAGTCCATTGAGCCCCTCACCCTGCACTTTTCACTCATCGCCATGGCCATTCTGATCGGGCTTGGTATCTACGAAGCGCTGGCGTGGATTGAGGCTCAGACCTGGGGACGTGGAGAAGACGGAATTGAACTGCTGGGCGCTATGCCCCTGTTCCCTCTCGCAATGATCGGCGGCCTGATCGTGCAGCAGGTGTTTTCACGCATCGACCGAAACGAGCTCCTGGACCGCGAGACAATGCTCCGTATTCAGGGTTTTGCCCTTGATGTGTTGATTGCAGCGGCCATTGCCAGTCTTTCACTCACCGTTATAGCTTCGAATCTCATCCCCTTTCTGGTGCTTGGTGCTGCTGGCATAGCGTGGAATGTTTGCCTGTTCCTCTGGCTGGCCCCCCGGGTAATCCCGGACTACTGGTTTGAACGCGGCATTGGTGACTTCGGCCAGTCCATGGGCGTAACCGCAACCGGGCTCATCCTGATGAAGATTGCAGACCCCAACGCCAGAACACCGGCCTACGAAGCGTTTGGCTACAAGCAACTGGCGTTCGAACCCTTTTTCGGTGGCGGCCTGATCACCGGAATTTCCCTGCCTGTTATCTACAACTTTGGCCCATGGCCCTTGTTTGGAGTCATGCTGGCACTGGTCGCGGTAGGGATGGGATCCGGGCTGCTGTATTTCGGCCGGCCAAGCAACCGGTAACAGCACGACAGGAGGCTCCAGAGCGTATGAGCAGGTCCTACCTGAGAGAAACCGTCGCCCCCTGCCGAAGGGGAAGAACCGCTGGAGCTGGTATGGCCCGGGAACTGCTGTGGATATTTTCTGCTGTCGGCACTGGCTGGAACCTGGCCGATTAAAACCATAACAACAGGAGCCAAAACATGATCTTATGGACGATTCTTTTTATCCTTCTCGGGCTCAGTATGTTAGTGGGCGGCATCCAGCTCGTCCTTCTGGGGGGCAGTTGGTATTATCTGCTGGCTGGGGCCACCATGGTGGTTGTTGCAGTGCTTATCAGGCCCCGGCGCCCGGCCGCACAACTGCTCTACGCTTTATTCCTTTTATTAACCTCTATATGGGCTTTCTGGGAAGCGGGGTTTGACTGGTGGCCCCTGGCCTCACGCCTTGGCGTGCTACTGTTACTGGCCATACCGCTTTTGTTTCCCGGCTCCGGTAATCCGCGCTGGGGAGCCGGCACCCTGGCGGTGGTCTGGGTTGGCGTCGGCCTGTTTACGGTGGCAAGCATTTTTTATGATGCTCACCGGATTAGAGGCGAACTCCCCACTGAATCAGCCATCACCAACCCACGCCTGGGAGAGGTCCCCGAGGGAGACTGGCTGAGTTATGGCAGGAGTAACCTTGGCCAGCGCTACTCACCTCTTGAGCAGATCACGCCCGGAAATGTCGATCAGCTGGAGCTGGCCTGGGAATATCAAACGGGCGACCGTAAAGGCCCCGACGATGTTGTCGAAACAACCTATGAGGCAACACCGCTCAAGGTGGGTAATACACTGTACCTTTGTACGCCGCACAACTGGCTGGTCGCTCTTGATGCAGACACAGGCGAAGAACGCTGGGTTTACGAGGCCCGGGTTCCCCCGGAGAGCCAGCGCCAGCATCAGACGTGTCGGGGGGTATCCTACCTTCCTCCAGAGCAGGACGATCTGTCAGTGGTTGAAACGGTAAACGCTCCCGCTGAAAGCCAGGACAGTGTTGAATGTGACGCGCAACTCTTTCTCCCCACCTCCGATGCGAGGCTGCTGGCACTGGATCCCTCAACCGGGGCCCGTTGCAGTAACTTTGCGGACGACGGCGAGTTGGACCTGATGCACAACATGCCACACCGCCAGGACGGCTTTTACTACTCTACCTCGCCCCCGGTTGTTGCAAATGGCGTTGTGGTAGTAGCCGGAGCGGTTAATGACAACTACGACATCAATTCACCCTCGGGCGTTATTCGGGCCTATGAGGTTAAAACGGGGGAACTTGTCTGGAACTGGGACCCCGCCAACCCGGAACAGACACAGCCCATCAACGAGGAGGAAACCTACTCGACCAGTTCACCTAACAGTTGGGCGGTGGCCAGTGCCGATGAAGAGCTCGGAATGGTGTATTTCCCCATGGGCAACCGAACGCCCGACCAGCTGGGAATGTACCGTACGCCCGAAGAAGAAACCTATTCTTCGTCAGTAGTTGCGCTTAGCCTGGAAACCGGCGAAGTGCAGTGGGTCCAGCAGTTTGTTCACCACGATCTGTGGGACATGGATACGCCCGCCCAACCCAGCCTGGTGGACATACAAACGGAGGACGGCATCAAACCTGGCCTGGTGGTGCCCACGAAACAGGGCGATGTCTACGTACTGAACCGGCAGAATGGCGACCCCCTGATTCCCATCACCGAGAAAGAGGCGCCCCAGGGAACCGTTAAAGGGGACTATGCGGCACCCACCCAACCGGTCTCCGGCCTGAGTTTCCGCCCACCGAAACTCAAGGAATCGGATATGTGGGGGGCCAGCCCCATCGACCAGATGCTCTGCCGGATTGAATTCCAGTCGTTGCGGTATGAAGGTCAATACACCCCACCCTCGGTCCAGGGCAGCATCGTGTACCCTGGTAATTTCGGAGTGTTCAACTGGGGAGGCATTGCGGTGGACCCTGAACGACAGGTGATGTTCGGCATGCCACTCTATATGGCGTTTACGTCCCGTCTGGTTGCCAAGGATGAAGAAGTACAAGAGGAAGCCACCAACAGCGGGGAGCAGGGGCTGAATGAAAACGCCGGGGCCTCCTACGCAGTGGAGCTGCAGCCACTGATGTCGGTTCTCGACATACCCTGCCAGCGCCCTCCCTGGGGCTATGTTGCAGGTGCGGATCTGCGCACAGGGGAAATCGCGTGGAAACATAAAAACGGCACAATAGAGGACATGGCCCCGATCCCGATTCCGCTAAAGCTCGGGGTTCCCGGCATTGGCGGCCCAGTCATAACCCGGGGCGGTGTGGTCTTTCTGGCGGCAACGGTAGACAACTATTTGCGCGCCTACAATCTGACAGACGGCGAGGAACTCTGGCGGGCACGACTGCCGGCAGGCGGTCAAGCCACGCCAATGACCTACCTCAATAGTAAAGGTGAGCAAATGGTCGTTCAGGTTGCCGGCGGGCATGGGTCCATTGGCACGAAAATAGGTGACTACGTACTCGCGTATAAGCTCAAGTAGGTCTGTCGGCTCAGAGAATCCAGCTCACAGAGCGTAACCCGGCGAATTGCGACCTCTTCGCCGCGCTTCCAACTTCGATGCAAACGGCGAAAAGCTGCGGAGCGCATCAGAATATGAAATTTTTTCCGGTAAAAAAGGGAGTGAAATGCAAAACTGACACTCAAGCATAAGCTCCTCTATGGCCTCTGACCGTCCTGGCAGGAGGAGCTTTCGGCGCCCGAACAGCGTCATAGTGCCGCTCCGAGGCGTGTTGGCCCGACCCGAGCCGGATGGTAGCGCCGCGTTGGCATGACGGTTGCTGCTACGTATAGTGCCGGTGGATTCTCCGGCGTACGACCCTACTCTATATAGTTGGAGGCCAACCATGATCAAAACAGCACTTTTTTCCACCGTCATCTGCGGCGCCCTGATAGCCTCACCTGTAATGGCAGCAGGCACCTCGAGCAGTGCGCAGGACAGCCCGCAAACCACTGGTCAGCAGCGTTCCGAGCCGAGCAACGCTGGTACTGAAGCCCCCAACCAGCGGTCCACAACGTCCGGAGAAATCACCTCTGGCAATTCACCCAAAGGCCTCAGTTTCGATGAGCTGGACCGCAATGGCGACGGCAAACTGGATGAAGATGAACTGAACCGTTATGGCAGCACTGCTGCAGGCAATGCGCAAAGTCGCGATACTGATCAGGGCGAGCAAATGCTCGAACGGTACGATAGCGACAATGATGGCGCGCTTACCGAAGAGGAACTAAAAAGCGGTAACAAATCACGTACGGGCATGGACCCTGACAAAGCCGAAATGTAGCAATCCTCTCTGGCAGGCGTTAACTACTAGCGCCTGCCAGGGCTTCGCGTTCAACCACCGACCAGTCCCACCCCTCTGCACGGATCAGATTGTGCAAACGAAGCCGCCGGTCTTTCAATTCGAGGAAAGCCTCTTCCTGATTATCTACAACCGGCAGAAACTTCGCCTTGAGTAAACCAACAGCAGGTATTGGAGGTGCCTCCAGCCGGGCCGCAGTATGTTTTCTTTCGACTCTGTAAAGGTATTGGGATATAACCTCGCGAATATTCTGAACGGCAAACGAATGCCATTGATAGTTGGGCTGTAAACCTTGTGTCAAAAGGCTAAGCGCTTCGTCCAGTCGGCCCAGCTGAACACCGAGTGAAAACCGCAGGTGCCTTGAATAGAACAGGTCAAGCAGGGGGTAAGCCAGACGCTGCTCAGAACACTCGATCAGGTCTGCGGAAACCTGTTCGAGTGCATTTTCAAAGCCCTGGCTCTTTCTGGTGTCCCACGCTCTCAACACCATTTCCTGCGGGCAACTGCCCAGTAGTGAAATCGAAAACGCCAGTTTTCTTCGTGTCACAGCCCCCTGCACCAGGGGTACGGCATAAGTGATAAGCAGTGTGACCAGCACCAGGCCGTTAAAAGCCGCAAGCGCGGTCAAAATGCGGGTAGCCTCCAATTGAGGTTTGAAATCGCCCACACCCAATGTGGACAATGTAAAACCGACGAAGTAAACACGCTCCGCAAAGTTGGCGGGTGCTTCACTTTGCGCATTCACAATCCCTGCGGGGAAGGCAGAGAACACGAGTAACCATCCACCCCACAAGCACAAAAGCCAAACGCCTCCGATGGCAACAATGGCTGAGGGTCCCGCGACAGCCAACAGAGGCCTACTTCCGGAAAGGGCATAAACCTGTGCGGAGGCAAACCTGACCCCGGCTGTCACCAGCCGGGTAATTGGTCCGCTACCTTGTGTTGTAAGAGTGGTCCACGCCACATCTACCATTACAATCAGTAAAACAGTCGTTCCGAATAGCAGTTGCAACTGAGAACTCATTCAGCCTTCCCTCCCTGAAAAGCGTAACCGGCAAACGTTTCTACCCATTTTTCTGGAGCCACTGCCTTATTTTGCGTTTATACCGCCAAGAGGTTTTTCGCTGGGTATCAATCGTGGCAGCTACCACCGCCGGAGTCTTTTCGTCATCTAGCTTCAGGTTGAATTTCCTGACAGCTCCAAAGGGGTAATCGTCAGAGCCATAAATACACACGACGTGGAATTCCATTGATCCAAGCTCAACCTTCGGATCAACCGGCCGGCCATTTTCGAGCTCAATGCCTGCGTGGGCGGCAGCCCGCTCGAGAATAATACGGAAAGATAACAACTCCAGGCACTTTCCCGAATCCAGTGGGCCCTGTCGCGTCCTCGAACCGAGAGGACTGGAGTCGTCATTCATTGCCTTTTCTTCACAATCCGTCACAGGCACCAGAACCGGATCTTTCGAGTTATCCAGGTAGACCAGAATGAAGTAGATAAAAATCGCTTCCTGGCTCATGTTGCAGATAAGACACGGTGAATCCAGCCCCTCTTCACCAACACCTTTGTTGATCAATATCCTGGGGCGGGTTTGTCGGCTGTAGCCGCTGTAAAGCAATTGCGCATAGAACAACCAGACCAGTAGCGTTCCGATACTCGTAGCCGGAGCTATCCACTCCTTGTTAGAACTGAGCCATTCAAGCATTTACGCCTTCCTCACAGAGTCGTAACAGGTGCGTTACAGGTGACCCTTTTTTAGCCTCCTGCTCATTAACACAGGTTAAATGCACAACTGTTCTGCTCTGTTCTAATGAGTTCCTGATGCTACCGACCCGCTATTGTCACGCAAAGGAGGAGGCGGCGATGACTGATCACGCCAGTGAGGATCCGCGCTACCGTTATCCCCGACCGGATTTCGAGGAACAACCACAACCCGTCCCGGGCCGGGAGCGTGAAATGACTCCCCGACCCGACCATGGGGAAGAGTCGTACGTAGGACACAACCGGCTGAAAGGAAAAGTAGCGTTAGTAACGGGCGGCGATAGTGGCATAGGTCGCGCCATCGCCCTGGCCTATGCACGCGAAGGCGCAGATGTTGCCTTTACCTACCTGAGTGAAGACGTTGATGCCCGCACCACCGAGCAGCTGATATTGAATGCTGGCCGGGATGCGCTGCCGCTGAAGCTGGACCAGAGTTCCCGTGAGGCTTGCGACGGCGTTGTGGATGTCTGTATCAAACAATTTGGGCGCCTGGACATCCTCGTCAACAACGCCGCTTTCCAGAAAAGCTACAACCACCTGGAAGACATAACGGACGATGAGCTGCACTACACGTTCAGTACCAACATTGAGGCGTTCTTCTACTTCTGCCGCGCCGCCCTCAGGCATATTCCCCCCGGCGGCAGCATCATCAACACCACCTCAATTCAGGCCTTCGCTCCCAGCATTCACCTCGCCCCGTACGCAGCGACCAAGGCGGCAATTGCCAACTTTACGCTGTCGCTGGCGGCAGAAGGCATCAAACGAGGCGTGAGAGTCAACGGCGTTGCACCCGGCCCGGTCTGGACGCCCCTGATACCGGCAACCATACCAGAAGATAAGGTTCCGCAGTTTGGAGCAAACACGCTACTGGGCCGCCCGGCCCAGCCTGCAGAACTTGCCCCCACGTATGTTTTTCTCGCCTCGCCCGAAGCGAGCTATGTGGTTGGTGAAATTTATGGAGTCACTGGCGGAAGGATGCATATCTGAGCCGCCCACACGCAGTTTTCCCTGAAAGGAACCAAGGAGAGAGCGAATGTCCAACTCAAAAGATACCAAAACCGACCCTGTTGGCAATGGCGGCGAAACCCACCAACAGGCCAAAGGAACGAGCGACACCCTGACCACTCAGCAAGGCGTTCCTGTTAGTGACGACCAGAACTCGCTGCGCGGAGGTAGCCGCGGGCCGACCTTGTTGGAAGATCACGTCATGCGGGAAAAGGTCTTCCACTTCGATCACGAGCGGATTCCGGAGCGTGTAGTCCATGCCCGAGGGTTTGGCGCCCACGGGTATTTTGAAAACTATGAATGTTTGTCTGATATTACCGAAGCCGATTTATTTCAACGCCCCGGCGAACAGGTACCGGCGTTCGTCCGGTTCTCCACCGTGGCTGGCAACAAAGGCTCGGGCGATCTGGCTCGTGATGTTCGGGGCTTTGCCGTGAAACTTTATACAAAAGAAGGCAACTGGGACCTTGTGGGTAACAATATACCGGTCTTCTTTATCCAGGACGCGATGAAATTTCCGGATCTGGTCCATGCGGCCAAACAGGAGCCGGACCGGGGTTTCCCCCAGGCTCAAACCGCACACGACAACTTCTGGGATTTCGTCACACTAATGCCCGAAAGCATGCACATGTTGATGTGGGCAATGTCAGACCGTGCCATTCCCCGATCCTTCCGCTTTATGGAGGGATTTGGTGTCCACAGCTTCCGATTTGTAAATCACGAGGGCGAATCCAAATTCGTCAAGTTCCACTGGAAGCCGAAACTGGGGCTGCAGTCTGTGGTCTGGAACGAGGCGCTAAAAATCAACGGCGCCGACCCTGACTTTCATCGGCGGGACATGTGGACGGCTATACAAAACGGCGACTATCCCGAATGGGAGCTCGGAGTCCAGATATTCGATGAAGCGTTTGCCGAGCAGTTCGAGTTTGATGTGCTTGATCCTACCAAGATCATCCCGGAAGAAGAGATTCCGGTTAAACCCATCGGAAAGCTGGTTCTCAATCGCGTGGTCGACAATTTCTTTGCCGAGACAGAGCAAGTCGCGTTCTGTACCCAGAACATTGTTCCCGGCATCGATTTTTCCAACGACCCCCTGCTTCAGGGCCGTAACTTTTCCTACCTCGACACGCAGATCAAGCGTCTTGGCGGACCCAACTTTACCCATATTCCGGTCAACGCCCCCAAATGCCCCATGCGCCATTTCCAACAGGACGGCCATATGGCAATGAGCAACCCCACAGGGCGGGCTAACTATGAGCCCAACAGCTGGGGCGAGGAAGGAGGTCCGCGGGAGAACCCGGACTCGGGTTTCCGGAGCTATCAGGATGAAGTTCAGGGACCGAAACAGCGGGTCCGTTCAGAAACCTTCTCTGACCACTACAGTCAGGCTCGCCAGTTTTATATCAGCCAGACCGGCATTGAACAGGAGCATATTGCGGATGCCTTCGTATTCGAGCTAAGCAAGGTGGAGCGGGAAGATATTCGCGCCCGGATGGTAAGCCACCTTTTAAATATTGACGACGACCTCGCCTCCACCGTCGCAAAGGGCCTCGGCCTTGCAGAGATGCCTACGCGCGCGCAAGCAGCGATGCCTACACGGGAAGACCTGCCCGCCTCGCCAAAACTGAGCATTCTGCGCAATGGGCCAGACAGTTTCAGAGGGCGCAGAATCGGCGTACTGGTGACCGAAGCTGCCAACGCCGACATGTTCGCCGCTCTGAAGCAGGCTGTCGCTGACGAAGGCGCAACCCTGGCAGTAGTTGCACCCACGATTGGCGGAGTGAAAGCCAGTGATGGAACCCATATTCCAGCGGATGAGAAAATAGATGGTGGGCCCTCAGTACTTTTCGATGCTGTAGTGCTGATAACGGCGGACGAAGGCATGGAAAAGCTGGCCCAGCACGGCCCTGCCCGTGATTTCGTTAATGATGCCTTCGCCCACTGCAAGTTTATCGGGTACACCAAAGAGGCATTACCGCTGTTCAAATCTGCCGGGCTGGATAACAAGTTGGACGGGGGCTGCATGCCACTCGATAAGTCGAGTGATGCAGCTGATTTCCTGCACTCCTGCAAGCAATTGCGCTACTGGAAGCGACAGGAGGACGTGGACAAGGTCTAGCAAGGCAACTGGCGGATGGCATCGAGATGGTCAGAACCGGCCATCCGCCAGCTCAAACGCAAGGAGGCAGGACCAGCCCCGGAACCGCGAGAGCAAGCGAGGCAAAGGCTGAAACCAGGTAAACGGCCGCCGCAGTTTTACTGATAAACACCTTGAGCCGGTCATCCTTCTGGAGCTTCGGGTCGGACGACGCGTGCATACACCGATAGGCACACCACAATAAATAACCACCCACTAGCAGAGCAATGGCCACGATCGCTCCGTTAATCCAGGTGCCGGCCTGTTCTTCTGAAGCAGGTGGAGCAATGGCGCACCCCACCGAGAGCCCACCGTAAAGAAACACAAACCACGCCGCCCAGATAACCAGCCCCAGAACCAGGTGGATGGGATGAAACGGTGAGAACTTCATCCGACACTCCAGGCATTGGGTAGCAGCAGAAAAGCCAGCAAACTCAGCCAGTAGACACCCAGGGTATAGAACCAGAACGGCTGGATAACGATTGGTTCATAGGGCAACCGGGCTGCCGTATAGCCCAGCCTTACCCGTACCGCCTGCAACAGGGTAAATATGACCGCCAGACCACTGTGGAGCAGCAGGTAAAACAATATCACCGTGAGCACAGCATCGTGTGCTCGTTCCGTAGGAGCCAGCGGCGCGGACATTAACTGCCCCGCAAGCAGTGCCCAGTGCCCCGCGCCCAGGGCAGCCACCAGCCACATTCCTGGCCCGAGATGTGTCGCACGCCTTCTGCGAAGTCCCCGCACCAGGACCCAAAAAACCCCTACGGCAGCGGTGAGCAGCAGCCCGCTAAAGATCATCGGCACCAGTTGTATCGGGGAGTGGTCAGGAAGGGTCCACTCCGGTGCCGCTGTCCACAAGTAAAACCAGCCGAACAGGAGCGACACGAAAAAGGTACCATCAGCCATCAGGCTCACTACCATCCCCCACAGCCCCGGGCCATTACAGGTCCGGGAATGCAGCGGCGGCGCACCGGGTTCGTTGTCATCCGTCGGGGCGGCACGGGGATGGGCGCCATTCTCCCAGCTCCAGCGGAGAGACAGTACCAGCGCCATGACCGTAAACACCACAGCCAGCAAATAGGCTTTCACAAGCAGGCTGATACACAGCACTGCCAAAGCTAACGCGGTCATTAACGGAAGCCACGAGTTCGTAGGCAGGTGAACGACTTCCCGTACCTTTCCTGTGGTCGCATCTGACCCGTAAATATCACGGCGCAGAGCCTGAACGTCGGCCAGTCCGTGCTCCCCTGCTGCGATACTTTCAACAAGCTCGGGCGCATTCCACATGGGATGGCGGGTGCTTATCTCGGGGAGACTGGAGAAATTGTAGGTATTCACCGGCATTGGAATCGCCCATTCAAGGGTATCTGCGCCCCAGGGATTCTGCTCGGCCCGCTGCCCAAATCGAAAATGCAGCACAATATCAACAATGACGACCGCTACACCGATCGCCATGATAAAGCCGCCAATGGACGAAACCAGGTTCAACCATTCCCATCCCAGACCTGCCTCATAGGTGTATATCCGTCGTGGCATGCCCAGCAGGCCAGTCAGGTGCATCAACAGGAAGGTAAGATTGAAACCGCCAAAAAACAGCCAGAACCCCCAGCGTCCCAGAGAGTCCGAGGGCATGCGGCCAGAAACGTGAGGCAACCAGTAATAGAGCCCGGCTACGAGAGGAAACAGCATCCCGCCCACCAGCACGTAGTGCATATGGGCCACCACGAAATGGGTATCGTGCACCTGCCAGTTGAAGGGAGCCAGAGCCAGCATGACCCCAGTCAGCCCCCCGCAGACAAAGACCACGAGGAAACCGAGAATCCAGAGCATCGGCAAACGGAAAACCACCTTGCCGTACCACAAGGTCGCCAGCCAGGCAAAAATCTGTATGCCTGTGGGAATCGCCACAAGCATACTGGCCACGGAGAAAAATGCCTGGGCCAGATGAGGGATGCCGACCGTAAACATATGGTGGACCCACAGGCCGAAACTGATAAACCCCATAGTGATGATGCTGAGGACTATCCAGCGGTATCCAACCAGAGGGTGGCGAGCGAAGACCGGAATCAACGTTGATACGATTCCTGCAGCAGGGAGAAAAATAATGTACACCTCGGGGTGGCCGAACAGCCAGAACAGGTGCTGCCACAGCAGCGGATCGCCGCCCCCGGCGGTGGCAAAAAATACAAAACCCGCAGCCCGTTCCAACTCGAGAAGCACACTGCCCAGGATAAGTGGTGGAAAGCCAAAAACGATCATCAGCGCCATAGCGAGAATGTACCAGCAGAAAATCGGCATCCTGTTCAGTGACATTCCATTGGCTCTGGTTCGCAGGATGGACACCACAAGTTCAACCCCGGCGGAGATCGCAGATATTTCCACAAAGGTGATACCAAGAAGCCAGAAGTCTGACCCCGGGCCCGGGGAATAGGTAGCACTGCTAAGCGGTGTATACATGAACCAGCCCGCGTCCGGAGCCACCTCAAGGACAAGGCTGGAAAGAACGATCAGGCCACCAAACAGATAGCAGAAATAACCGAGGGCGCTGAGACGGGGAAAAACGAGGTCTCTGGTCCCGATCATTTTGGGAATAAGGTACATCGCCAGGCCTTCAAGTACCGGGATCGCGAACAGAAACATCATCACGGTACCGTGCATGGTGAACAGCTGGTTGTATAAAGCGCTTTCGATAATGTCCTGCTCAGGTAAGGCCAGCTGCGTTCGTATCAGCATGGCCAGCAGGCCACCGACCAGGAAAAACACCAGCCCCGTGGCTATGAAACGCAAGCCGACCGTTGTGTGATTAACGGCAGCAAGCGCGCCCCACCCCGGAAGATTGCCCCACACGTGCGCCAGGCGCTGTTCCCGCTCGTGATTACGCTGCTGGATACGTTCACTCATCCCGACCCTCCTGCTCGGTCCATTGCTGATACCCGGAAGCATCATGGGCGGTAACAGTAAATGCCATATGAGCATGTTCCCGGCCACAGAACTCGGCACATTGCCCCCGGTAGGTACCGGCTTCATCAGCGTGGAGCCTCAGTATGTTGGTGTGGCCGGGAATGGCATCCAGCTTGCCTCCCAATCGGGGAACCCAGAATGAATGGATGACATCCGCACTGGTCAGGTGGAGATCCACAGGTTTGCCTGCGGGAATATGCACTTCGTTCTTCAGGCTGATGTCCGAATCCGGATAGTTGACCTCCCACCACCACTGATGAGCGGTAACCTCGATCTTCAGAACCTTAGCGTCTGCCGCTTCCTGCGGTAACATGCCCTGCCCTGCCGGGAGACCAAAAGCCAGAACAACCGCAATGGTGGATACCGGTAGTACCAGCCCGCCCCAGATAATCCACCGGCTCTGACCCTTGCGAATATGCGCATCGGGGGCGTTACCCGGAGTACGCTTGAGGGCAAAAAGCCATAGCGCCACCACGACCACCAGTACCGCGGTAAACCAACCGAACATCCCCCACCACAACCACGCTGACGCCTGCGCATTTGGCCCGGCGGGTGCCAAAACCGAAAGCTCTCCGCCGCAACCTGAAAGCAGAACGGGGATGCCAAGGCCCGCCATCGCTGCTACGCTTCTGATGTCACCACGCCGGCTCCTCGTATGGTTGGAGCGTCGCTCAGGAGGATAGCCATGGAGAAGGAACATATCGTCAGCCGCATGTCGATCCTGGGGCACCCCATACACCCCATGCTGATTCATTTTCCGGTCGCGGCACTGCTTGGCCTTATTGCCACCGATATCGCATTTGTCATGACTGGCGATGTTTTCTGGGCGCGTGCAGGCTGGTGGCTGGCCGGAATAGGAATGGCAGGGGGGTGGCTCTCCGGATCGGTGGGTTTGCTGGACCTGATCATTGTTTCCCAGATACGTCGCCTGGTTGTTGCCTGGTGCCACGCCTTGATCGCGGTGATGCTGCTCTCCCTGGCCACACTCAACTGGTTTCTTCGGCTGGATGCGCCCGCGGAACTGATTCAGCCCTGGGGCCTTTACCTTTCGCTGCTTACCGGCTTGCTGATTACTGTCACAAGCCTTCTCGGCGGTGAACTGGTTTACGATCATGCCGTTGGTGTTTCCCCCGATAAAATGGCAAAGCGCAGACACAGGGCCAGGAACCATCCGTAGAAAGGTCGCCGGCTGCCAGCTCATGGCAGGTTCTCAAACGCTGGTTTGGCCAGTACCATCCATAAAATGGCTGCCGTCAGCAAGCAGGTAACCAACCCCGAAGCCAGGCACCAAAGCCGCACAGATTTGCCGCCGCTCCCTTCGGCTCGCACTACCAGAAGCCCCAGCAGTATGTGGTTTACGACCAACGCCACTACCAGTGTGAGTTTGACAATCAGCCATGGGCCGAGGGAGTGATTCAGGACAAACACCAGGGTGCCCGCGATAATGGCAGCAAGTGCAAAAGGGGTTACAGCGTGGGTGAAAATTAGGCGGGGTAGCTTCGGCGCCCCCGTTAGCCCGCCAGCGGCGGTGCTTTCTCGCAGTTGGCTCCCGGCGACCAGGGCCGGGAGATAGACCAGCCCGGCTACCCAGAAAACCAGGGCAATAATGTGGAGAACCAGCAACCACTCCATTTAGGCCCCACACTCCTTATGCCGGCATTTAAAGAATGGATCACATCGTTATCCTGCCATCAAGTATAGGCGCTTCAACGGCGTCCTCCATTACCAAAAACTCATCCAGCAATGCTTCCAGGTCTTCGGTATGGCGAGGCTTGGGTCTGCAAGCATTCATGCCCGCAGAGACGCACTGTTGACAATAGCTCCACTCACGGTTGCTGGTTATCCCAACGATCGGTGTCCCGGCAGGCAGAAGATGTTGTCGGCGAATATGTCGGGTTGCCTCTATCCCGTCCATGTAAGGCATATCGCCATCCATAAGAACCATATCCCAGGGTTTATCCGCTACCGCCAGCAAGGCTTCGAGTCCATCGCATACCCCGACCGGGCGAACTCCCAGGCTGAAAAGTTTCTTGCACAACACCATCCGGACACATGAGTCGTCGTCAACAACCAGTACACGCGGTGGTTTACGAAACATAGACTTAAGCAACCGGGGTTTGCGTCGCGGCCTGGGTTGCTGCCGTGGTTTCTCCTCCGCAATACTGGCCGGGGTTTCTCCACTTATCAGCATTTTCACCCAGCTTCTAAGTGCCAGGACCAGAAGCACCAGCGAAAGAAAAATACTGACGGGTACGTGGTACGGAAGCCAGCCATTGAAAACCCCTAAATCAAAGCTGGAGAACAACATCCATACCACAACCGTAAGGCTGGAAACCGCGGCAATGCTTTTGTAAGCAGCCGCATCAGGCCGACGTATAAGCTGATTGAACGTAGGTGGCGAAACATCAGGTATCTTGATTTTCATAGTCCGTTACTCAATCTTCTACCTCTGAAGGAGTAACCACGCTACCAACGTTTTTATTACCGGGCCTTAACATAGGTTTATATTGCCGCGACGTGTCGCCCTCCTACCCTGTATCTCTCAGGCACACACCTGACCGTTCATTACTCATGTGGAACCAATGGAGTGGTCCGCTGCCGGGCAGCCAGACGTTCCGGCCTGGGCTCAGTACGGCCAAACGGTCGCACAAGCCGATTGCTGACGGCGTTATAGACGAAGAATAAATTCGCCCGTGGCCATGGAGACATATTCCTGTTCGATGCGTGCAGCGTGTTGCACTCAAACAATAATAACGACCCAGCTGGGCCCGTAGGGGCCTGTATCCCGTTCTTGTTGGCGAGGCTTGCCACTGCCTCTCTCGACGGCAGACCTACCGACTGTTTCTTGAGGGACTGCTCCCAGTTTCGTTCTGGTGTAGAACCGGCACAGGGTATGAAAGAGTTTTGAGACCCGGGAATCAGCATCAGCGGGCCGTTGTACGGATTGTTATCGGTAAGCATTATGGAAGCACTGACTGCCCGCATTTCAGGCATGCCATCTTCACTGTGCCAGGTTTCAAAATCGGAGTGCCATTCGAATCCGTTTCCAGAGAACCCCGCCTTGCTGTTGATGCGGGATTGATGGATATACACATCGTCCCCCAATAACTGACTCACCATGCCGAGCAACAATTTATCTCGGGTCAACCTGTCGAACGCAGGAGAGAGCTCATGCATCGAAAATACCGAGCGTATTTTTTCCCGGTTCGTATCCATGATTACTTCTTCCCGGTCACAGAAGTCCCGATCTTTCGCCATCTCGTCCAGTTCGCCGAAAAACGAAGAAACCACCTCCTGGGGAAAGAAGCTGTCAAGCCACAAAAAACCGTCTCGCTCGTACTGGTCTACCTGGGCTCGGCCCAAGGGGCCTTTTTCCCTCTCTCTGCCGTGACTGTGAACGACTGGCTCAATACGAGAGAACATCTCTCCGGCATTTTCCTCTCTGGTTCGGTAGTAGTCGGTGCGATCCAACATATACAGACTCCATGTCCTGATTTATTCAATGAGTTCGGCGCTGACGCTAACACCGGGATAATTCGCGCTCACATAACATAGGTTGTGTTATTACACAGAGCACGGGTGCAGTATCTCGAGGATTACCAAAGCGATAGGGGGAACCATGGGATCGAGTTGCATCGTAAAACACTTCCAGCACTACGCGACATTGTCGGTGGCAGAGCAGGAGTTGTTGGACTCGCTGGAAAAGAGCCCGAAGGAGTACTCAAAGAACACCCAACTGTGGAGCCAGGGGGACCCTTCCGAGGCATTCTATTCCGTAAAAAAGGGCTGGGCCTACTCCTTCAGAGACATGGAGGACGGTTCACGGCAGGTGCTTGATGTCTACGTTCCGGGTGATATCATCGGTCTTCGCGATTTTGGTTTCCAGAAGCGAGTATCGGGGCTGAGATTGCTTACCAACAGCGTGCTGTGCGCCTTCCCGAAACCACGACTGACGGAAGTCTTCGCTGAATCCTTGCTGCTCTGTAACATCTTTTTCATGATTGCTTCGCGGGACCAGGCGATTCTGGTCGAACGTCTGGTCAACCTTGGGCGCAGAACAGCGCGGGAAAAAGTCGCACATTTTCTTGTAGAAATGGCGCGACGACTGGAGAGAACCAATGTCAAGGTCGCCAATCACCTACACCTGCCACTTACCCAGACCTTGCTCGCAGACGCACTGGGCCTGAGCGTGGTGCATGTGAACCGAACCTTTCATGAGTTGAAGGAAGAGAAACTGGTCGACGCACCAAACTCAGGCATTATGCTGCTGGATATTGAAGGGCTAAGAAAGGTCGCATGCTTCGACCCTTCCTACCTGGAGGAAGACCTGGACGGTGTTCTGAAACACACTGCCACGTAGCGTTTCCGTCAGCTATTTATGAGGAGGGGCCCCGCCCCTCCGTGTAAAGGCGGAATCAGGCGCGGATCAGTTTTTGCCAGCCTTTATCCGGTTCAAACCGTTTGCCATAGTGATCCTCCAGATCCCGCAACTGAGAGTGAATTTTCTCAGCTCCGCGGTGGTGAATGTACCTGAAAGGCCCGCCGCGGAACGGCGCGAAGCCGGTGCCAAAAATCATCGCTGCATCGGCAACGTTTTCGCTCTCCACAACATTCTGGTTCAGGCAAGCGACACAGGCATTGAGCATGGGCAGAATCAACCGGTCGAGGGTATTTTCGGGGGCATCGTCGGCCTTCTGGCTTTTACGGGGCTCCCCTTTTTTCCAGGTATAAAGCCCTCGCCCCGTTTTCTTGCCCAGGTCTCCCCTGTCGACCAATTCCGTAAGCCAATCTGGTGACTCCGGAAGGGTGGAATCAAGGCGCTCCCTCAACATGTCCGCAACCCCCACACAGATATCCAGCCCTACCTGATCTGCCAGTTCAACAGGCCCCATGGGCATGCCAAAATCTTCGGCAACCCTGTCAATGCTCTCTGCCGGAACACCTTCATCAAGCATCAATATGGCTTCCATCAGGTAGGGCGTCAGAGCGCGGTTTACGAGAAACCCGGGTGCGTCGCTCACCGGAACAGGTAGTCGTTCAATCTGGCCGGTGAACCCGCGCGCCCGTGCATAGTTCTCTTCGGCCAACTTTTCGTGCGTGACCACTTCCACCAGTGGCATGACCGCCACCGGGTTAAAGAAGTGCAGTCCTACCAGACGTTCGGGTACTTTTACACTTCGAGCAAGCTCGTTCAGAGGTATGCTGGAGGTATTGGTAGCCAGAATCGCACCCGGCTTCATCCGTGACTCTACCTCCTCATAGACTTTACGTTTGATATCAACATCCTCTGGAACGGCCTCAATAATGAGGTCGCTTTTGTAGGCGCCGTCATTGGCAAAGTCGGGCACCAGGCGATCCAGAGCTTCTCGTGTTTCGGCTGAGGAATAATGTTTTCGCTCACATAACTCCGACAGTTTTTTAATGGCACCTGAAATTTTATCCGGATCCTGGTCAAACAAGGTGACCGTATGGCCCTTCAGTGCGCTCCAGCCAGCAATATCCCCGCCCATTTCGCCAGCGCCGACCACATGGACATGGCAGATGTCCTGAGCGTCAGCATCGCTCAGGCCTTTCAACTTTTCTCTGAGGAAGAACACACGCATCAGATTCTGCGCCGTCTCCGTTTGCAGAAGGCGGGCAAAAGACTCCATTTCTGCCTCGGCCATCGTTGAAGTATCGCCGCCATGGTTTTCCCACAGGTCAATGAGGGCGCCCGGTGCAGGATAGTGCTCAGGTGGCGCCTTTTTTGCACTCTCAGCCCGCATCTGGCGGGCTTCAAGCTGCCGGGCGGGCCCGCTCATCATCACCTGATCCTTCAGGCCGTGATGGTGTTTGTTCAGATCGCCGGCAATAGCTGCCTCAATGGCAGCCAGCACATGACGCTCCTCTACAACATCATCAACAAGTCCAAGTTTTTTTGCTTTCTGATGGACGACAGGTTTTCCGGTAAGCATCAGTTTCATCGCTTCCACCGGATTGATAAGCCGGGGCAACCGTACGGTCCCCCCCAGTCCCGGGTGCAGGCCCAGCTGGATTTCCGGAAAGCCGAATCTCGCGCCGGGTATTGCCAGTCGATAGCTGCAACTTAACGCCAGCTCCAGACCGCCGCCAAGGCACTGGCCGTGAATTACCGCGATCCGGGGACAGGACAGAGCTTCGAAGCTATCCACAATGTCGTGGGCCTCGGCCAGTTTCGACAACACTTCCGATTCCGTCGTGACGTCACGAAACTCGCTGATGTCTGCCCCCATACAGAAACTGGTCTTCTTTGCCGACCTGAGGACCACTGCCCGGGGGGCCTGTTCCCTGATATTCCGGACAAGCTCCTCCAGTTCTCCAAGTACTTCGGACGAGAGCACATTGGCTGAGGTCCCCTGCTGGTCAAACACCAGCCACGCAATGTCGTGCTCATCGCGACTGAGGCGCCAATGATTGAGCCGGGTGACAGAGAGTGCCTGCTCGTCATCAGGACCAAGATATCGGGCGCGACTATTGAGGTGTTCAAGTATGTCTTCGGTCATGGTCGCCTCCTGGCTGGAAAGCTAGATGGTTTCGATCAGCATGGCGCCGGACTGGCCGCCACCGATGCATTCGGTGGCGACCCCCTTTCTCAGCCCCTCTCTGGACAACGCCTTCATCAGATGCAGAACTATACGGTTACCGCTCGCTCCAACAGGGTGCCCCAGGGCAACTGCACCACCGTCGATATTCAGCTTGCGCATATCCAGTTGGCCCACCGGCTGTTCCCGGCCAAGCGCAATGCGACAGAACGCTGCGTCGTCCCAGGCGGCGACACAGGCCAGCACCTGCGCGGCAAAAGCCTCGTTTATTTCCCACAGGTCCACGTCGTGTAAATCGATCTGATGCCGACTGAGCAACGCGGTTGAGCTTAGTACCGGCCCCAACCCCATAATGCTCGGGTTCAGTGCGGACCACTCACTGTCGACAATGACTGCCTGGGGTTCAAGTCCATAACGCTCTACTGCTTCCTCAGAGGCCAGAATCAACCAGGAGGCGCCATCGGTGACCTGTGAACTGTTACCCGGAGTAACCTGTCCATAAGGCGGCTCGAATGCCGGTTTCAATTTCGCGAGGGATTCCGGTGAGGTGTCAGGGCGCACTCCGTCATCCTTGCTGAACAATCTTCCATCCGGCGAAACCGCAGGGACAATTTCGTCAGACAACCACCCCTGCTCTGCTGCGCGAGCCAGACGCTGATGGCTGCTGGCCGCGTATTCGTCGGCTCGCCTGCGGGAGATACTGAACTGATGCGCCAGCAGTTCCGCGGTCTGTCCCATGCTCATGCCCACAATCGGATCTGTCAGACCTTGAGCAAGGCTGATTTCTGGTTTGAAGTCCTTGGGATTGAGCCGGCTTATCTGCTGGGCATAATCCTGAACGGAAGACGCCTTGTTCAGTCCCGACAGCCATTGCACCGCCGCATCTGGCAACATCATCGGGGCGCGGCTGAGCGCTTCGGTTCCGCCCGCCAGAATAAGCTCGCCCCGACCGTCCCGGATGTACCGGAACGCCGTGTCAACAGACTGCATGCCTGACCCACAGTTAATCTGTACAGTGAACGCTGGCATCGCATCCCCCATTCCCATTCGTAGGGCCGCAATACGGGCAGGGTTCATCTCCGACGGGACAACATTGACGCACCCCAGGATAACCTGATCATAAGCTTCCGGCGGAACGGGGTGGCGCATCACTAATGGCCTGCCGCATTGCACTGCAAGGTCGACGGGCGAGAAAGGCCCCGGTTCTCCTCTTGCCTTCAGAAAGGGCGTTCGCGCACCGTCAACGAGGTAGACTGGCCTGGGTCTGGAGCTCTCCGGGGCGGCGCGTTCGTGGCTTGCACTTTGCGGATCGACCATGGCTGCTCCTTGTTCACTGGTGGAAGCGGGTTAGCTTCCAATACATAAGCAACCGGCACGCCAGTGTTGTTCAATCGGCTCAGGAACAGCCTCTTAGCTTCGCGGTCTTCCTTTCCAGGGTTATTCCGAAGTGTGGGTATCGGAAAAATTTGCAGAGAAATCGAAAATTTTTCTTTCTCCATCACATGTTGGATCTGTAATCAGCCCTTCATCAAAAAAACACCTTCTGAGGCGCAGAACTTAACCTGTGATAATTCGTCTTTTCCGCAGGCGGGCGCAAGATAGAGGCGCGTACGTTCACATTGAACCTGCTTGAAGGAGCTAAGCCATGACGCGTGCATCCGAAAAATTTTCCCGTACCTTGTCCAAGAACAGCGGCGCAGCAGGCGGTAGTCTTATCGCACTCGCTTCGCGCAAAGGAGGGCTGTTTGGAGCATTGCTTGGGCTCGGGGGAGCCTTCCTGTTATTCAAAGCGGTCCAGAATGGTCGCTCACAGCCAAAACGGTTACCCTCCGCGCACGGCGCCAGTCGGGATGTCCACCTGAGCAGCTCTGTGGTGGTCGATCGCCCTGCAAGCGACGTTTACGAGTTCTGGCGGGACTTTTCGAACCTTCCGCGGATTATGAACTTTCTTGAGCAGGTGACCCCGCGCGAAGGTAATATCAGCCACTGGGTAGCCCGCCTTCCCGCTGGACCCTCGCTGGAGTGGGACTCCGAGGTGATCGAGGATATACCCGACCGCCGCCTTAGCTGGCGCTCGCTGGAAGGCTCCGAGATCAACACCTGGGGATCCGTTGTCTTTGAGCCAAAAGCAGACGGCGCAGGTACAGAGGTTTCCGTAACCCTCAACTTCAACCCTCCGGGTAACTCCGCCGGCAATGCCGCAGCACACTTCCTGAAAGGCCTTGAGTCATCGGTGCTTTCTAAAAATATGCGCAATCTCAAAGCCCACATGGAAGCGGGAGCAATACCGATTGGGGGAAGATAGGAGTTGTGGAGAAGCTGGGCCTTCCGCTTATAGAAGGCCCGGCTGATTTACTGCTCCACGAATGCCCTTTCGATCACATAGTGGCCGAGGTTGCCGTGGCGCGCTTCCTTGAAGCCCATGTTGTTGAGGATGGAGCAGGTGTCTTTCAGCATGCTCGGGCTGCCGCAAACCATGAAGCGGTCGTTCTCAAGATCAAACTCGGGCAACCCCAGATCTTTGGTGAGCTTGCCATTTTCCATGGCGTCGGTCAGGCGCCCCGTATTACGGAATTCCTCACGGGTAACCGTGGGGTAGTAGAGCAATTTGCCCTCAACCATTTCGCCAAAGAATTCGTTGTTCGGCAGCTCTTCAATCTCATCCTGGTAAGCCAGTTCAGACTTGTAACGAACGCCGTGGGTAACGATCACCTTGTCAAAGGCCTCGTAAACCTCTGGGTCTTTGATAATGCTGATGAACGGCGCCAGGCCGGTGCCCGTGCTGATCAACCAGAGGTTCTTGCCTGGCAGCAGGTTGTCCATGATCAGGGTGCCGGTCGGCTTGCGGCTCACCATGATCTCATCGCCAACCTGAATTTTCTGCAACCGTGAAGTCAGCGGGCCGTCCTGCACCTTGATGGAGAAGAACTCCAGCTCCTCTTCATAGTTAGCGCTGGCAATGCTGTAAGCGCGCATCAGCGGTTTGCCATCGGTTTCCAGGCCGATCATGGTGAAATGACCATTCTTGAACCGGAATCCGGGATCACGGGTGGTCGTAAAGCTGAAGAGTGTGTCGTTCCAGTGACGAACACTTGTTACACGCTCTTTGTTCAGGTTGCTCATGGTATCGCCCGTTTGTTAGCCATTGGCAAATGGATGAAAATGATTGTGTAAATAATAACCCACAGGTAACCTATCGACAAAATGGGATATTTTCATAACCTTATTCGGATTTATCGATTATGAAGTTCAGTTTCCGTCAGCTCGAGGTGTTCCTGGCCGCGGCGCACTTCCAGAACATCACCCGGGCCGCCGATTCACTGGCCATGTCCCAGTCTGCAGCCAGCAGCGCTCTGAAGGAACTGGAAAACCAGTTCAATATCCAGCTCTTCGACCGGGTGGGCAAACGTCTTCAACTCAACGAGCTGGGACGCCTGTACCGCCCGAAAGTTGAAGCCCTGCTGGCCCAGGCCGGCGAACTGGAACAGGCCTTCAGTAAGCATACTGAGGTTGGTGCCCTCAAAGTGGGCGCTACCCTCACTATCGGTAACTATCTGGCCGTCGGCGTTATGGCCCAATACATGAATACCCCTACGCATCCGAAAGTGTCCCTGGAAGTAGCCAATACCCGCACTATTGCGAAACGGGTCAGTGACTTCGAGCTGGACATCGGGCTGATTGAGGGTGAACTTCAATCCTCGGAACTGGAGGTCATTCCCTGGAGGGGCGACGAGCTGGTTGTCTTCTGCTCTCCTGATCACCCTCTCGCCGCGAAGGAAAGGCTGTCAGACCCGGATCTTCGATCCGCCACCTGGGTCATGCGGGAGCAGGGTTCCGGCACCCGACAGACGTTCGAGCGGGGACTGCACGGCTTGCTGCCGGATCTGGACATTCTGCTCGAACTTGAACATACAGAAGCCATCAAACGGGCCGTGGAAGCCAATCTCGGTATTGGCTGCCTGTCCAGGGTGTGCCTGGCAGATGCGTTTCGTCGGGGCAGTCTGGTACCGTTGAAAGTCCCGGAAGAAAGGAAATTCGACCGCACCTTCTACTTTATCCTGCACAAGCAGAAATACCGGAGCGCTGGCATCGACCGCTGGATCGATCTTTGTGAACAGCTTCAGGACCCGCCCTTACCGGACGAACGTGGACTGCTGTATGGCAGAAAAACCACCTGATTGCGTCCTTTCTCCTTGGCCCGATAAAGCGCCTCATCAGCACGCTTGAGCAGGCAGGCAGCGCCATCTGAACGAAAGTGATCAATACTGGAAACCCCAACACTGATGGTGACGCAGGCACCCTTGCCCACGTCAGCATTGGGGATCGCCAGCCCCTGGACCGCAACGCGCAGCTTTACTCCCAGAAAGCGGGCGCCTTCCTCATCGGTGCCGGGCAATATCAGCGCGAATTCCTCACCTCCGTAGCGTGTCACCAGATCCGAGGGCCGGGAGATAACGCTCCGCAGAGCCGTGGCGATCTGCTGCAGACATCTGTCGCCACCGTCGTGACCATAGCGATCGTTGAAGCGTTTGAAATGATCCACATCGCACATGATCACCGACAACACGCCCGGATGGCGGGAGAGCCGCGCCCATTCGCGCTCAAGCGTTTCATCAAGGCCGCGTCGGTTGGCGAGGCCGGTTAATGGATCGGTGGTGCTCAGTGTCTCAAGGTGGCGATTGTTAATCGTCAACTCGTTCTCGGCCTGATCGATACTCTTCCGGAACAGATAGAGAAAGACACCAGACAGTGTCAACACACCAGCAACACTGCCTCCATACATGATGTCGATCCACGGCGACGGCACCGGGGCGGGAACGGAGCCCTGTGGAAACAGGAAATGAGCAGCCACATAAAGTGAGCCGAAAACGGTCATGATGGCGCTGTATAGCCACACCGGCAGGTGCTGGAAAAGGAACACCAGTATAGCGGCAAGGGTGAAATAGAACAGGTGAACACCGGCCCCGGCACTGATGAAAAAAGTCACAACAAACAACTGGCTGCAGGCGTTAACCAGTAAGAGGTTTCGGGCTGTGTTGTACCAGCCTCTGTGGTTGAGCACTAAAACCAGCAGGTAGGTGGCAATGAACAGGAGGTTTGCGAGGAAAACGCCGCGATAAAGAGCAAAATCGTAGAAAAAATAAAAGAACTGGTAAGGGATGGTGGCAGCGGCCCCAAATAACCCCACCTGGTTACAGAGTTCTATCTGGCGACGCAAGCTGACGGGTTTGCCAGCCACACCACCCGACCAGAGCCGTCTTACAACGGACAACATCGGCCAAACTCCGTTGCGGCATGGATAGAAAGCATAATGTGGAAATGCGCCTGTGTTTTGTTGAGGACAGGCTTTAAAGATAGATCAGACGGGGCCGCTATGAAACCGGAATTGCGTGTCCGGCAATTCGATCAGTTGCCGTTCCAGGTCCAGGAAAGTTTCAATACGATCATCCACCCGGCCCTTGGCCGCCTGCTCCGCCAGCTTCAGGTAATCCCGGTAGTGCCGCGCCTCTGACTTCAGCAACCCGGTGTAAAAGTCCGCCAGTTCGGCGTCAAGATGTGGTGCCAGGGCGGCAAAACGCTCACAGGAGCGGGCTTCAATAATCGCCCCGACGATCAGGACATCCACCAGCCGGCCCGGGTCTTCTGCCCTCACTTCTTTGCGCAGGCCAGCAGCATAACGTGCCGGGGTCAGGTGATCATAGCGCACGCCACGTTTGCCCATAATCGCCAGCACCTGCTCGAAATGCCGGAGTTCCTCCCTGGCCAGGCGCGACATTTTGTTGAGCAGGTCAGTATTGTCCACGTAGCGATACATGAGGCTGAGAGCCGTTGAGGCTGCTTTTTTCTCACAGTGGGCGTGGTCGACCAGCATCAGGTCCTGGTTTGCCAGGGCGTTCTCAATCCAGCGCCGGGGGGTTCTGCAGGGCAGGAAGTCGTGGATGGCATTCAGTGCGTCGGTCATGGTTCACAGCAGGTCAGCTAATCGGGGCGGGAATTATACACGACATAACAGATGCCTCCGACCTCTGTCCATCTTAACTTCGTAAGGGGTTTCCTATAGAATGCAGCGCCAACTTAACGCCTTTTCGCCATAAAACTCCCGCCAGGCAAAGACGCCCACGGCGCGGGACATTCCAACTGATGAGGGTCCATATCGTGTTAGAAGCCTACCGTGAACACGTTGCAGAACGCGAAGCTCTGGGTATTCCCCCCAAGCCTCTGAATGCCGAGCAGACCGCCGCACTGGTCGAGCTCCTGAAAAATCCCCCGGCCGGTGAAGAAGAAACTCTCGTTTACCTGCTGGAAAACCGCATTCCGCCGGGCGTGGACGAAGCGGCCTATGTAAAAGCTGCCTTCCTGTCTGCGATTGTTAAAGGTGAAGCGACTTCTCCGCTGATCGACAAGAAGAAGGCCGTCCAACTGCTTGGTATGATGCAGGGTGGCTACAACATCGCCACTCTGGTTGATCTTCTGGACGACAGCGAACTGGCCGAACTGGCCGGCGAAGAGCTCAAGCACACACTGCTGATGTTTGATGCCTTCAACGACGTTAAAGAAAAAATGGACGCTGGCAACGCCATCGCCAAGGCAGTGGTTGAATCCTGGGCCAATGCCGAGTGGTTCACCAACAAGAAGAAGGTTCCCGAAAGCACCAAAATGGTGGTGTTCAAGGTAACCGGCGAAACCAACACCGACGACCTGTCCCCTGCGCCGGATGCCTGGTCCCGCCCGGATATCCCGCTGCACGCCCGCGCCGCCTATAAAATGGAACGCGACGGCCTGAAGCCGGAAGAGCCCGGCGTAACCGGCCCCATGAGCCAGATCGACGAAATCAAGTCCAAGGGCCTGCCCGTTGCTTTCGTGGGCGACGTAGTCGGTACCGGTTCTTCACGTAAGTCCGCCACCAACTCCGTGCTGTGGTTCTTCGGTGACGACATCCCGGGCGTACCGAACAAGCGTGCCGGCGGTGTCTGTATCGGTAACAAGGTTGCCCCGATCTTCTTCAACACCATGGAAGATGCCGGCGCCCTGGTATTCGAAGCACCGGTCGACGATATGAACATGGGGGACGTGATCGAAATCCGCCCCTACGACGGCAAGATCCTGAACGAAGCCGGAGAAACCATCTCCGAGTTCAACTTCAAGTCCGACGTGATCCTTGACGAAGTCCAGGCCGGCGGCCGTATCCCGCTGATCATCGGCCGTGGCCTGACCAACAAGGCCCGCACCGCCCTGGGCATGGGTGCCACTGACATTTTCCGTCTGCCGAATGACCCGGAAGAAGGCACCAAGGGCTTCACCCTGGGCCAGAAGATGGTCGGCAAGGCCTGCGGCCTGGAAGAGGGCAAAGGCGTTCGCCCCGGCACCTACTGCGAGCCGCACATGACTACCGTCGGTTCCCAGGACACCACTGGTCCGATGACCCGTGACGAGCTGAAGGACCTGGCGTGCCTGGGCTTCCAGGCCGACCTGGTAATGCAGTCGTTCTGTCACACTGCCGCTTATCCGAAGCCGGTAGACGTGGAAATGCAGCACACCATGCCGGACTTCATCCGCACCCGTGGTGGTGTTTCCCTGCGCCCGGGCGACGGCATCATCCACTCCTGGCTGAACCGTATGCTTCTGCCAGACACCGTGGGCACAGGTGGTGACTCCCACACCCGTTTCCCCATGGGCATCTCCTTCCCGGCCGGTTCCGGCCTGGTGGCCTTCGCTGCTGCCACCGGCGTTATGCCGCTGGATATGCCGGAATCCGTTCTGGTTCGCTTCAAGGGCGAAATGCAGCCGGGCATCACCCTGCGTGACCTGGTACACGCCATCCCGCTGTACGGCATCAAGCAAGGCATGCTGACCGTTGAGAAGAAAGGCAAGATCAACGAGTTCTCCGGTCGCATCCTGGAAATCGAGGGCCTTGAGCACCTGACCGTTGAGCAGGCGTTCGAGCTGTCTGACGCTTCCGCCGAGCGCTCCGCAGCCGGTTGTACCATCAACCTGTCTGAAGAGTCCGTGGCCGAGTACCTGCGTTCCAACATCACCATGCTGCGCTGGATGATTGCTGAAGGTTACGGCGACCCACGCACCCTCGAGCGTCGCGCCCAGCAGATGGAAGAGTGGATTGCTGATCCGAAGCTGATGCGTGCCGACAAGGACGCCGAGTATGCCCACGTGGTTGAAATCGACCTGGCTGAAATCAAAGAGCCCATCGTGTGCTGCCCGAACGACCCGGACGATGCCCGTACCCTGTCCGAAGTGGCTGGCGACAAGGTTGACGAGGTGTTCATCGGTTCCTGCATGACCAACATCGGTCACTTCCGTGCCGCGGGTAAGCTGCTGGCACAGAACAAGGAGCCCCTGAAGACCCGTCTGTGGATGTCTCCTCCCACCAAGATGGATCAGGCCCAGTTGATGGAAGAAGGCTACTTCAACATCTACGGCACTGCCGGTGTACGCACCGAGATGCCGGGCTGCTCCCTGTGCATGGGTAACCAGGCTCGCGTGGCCGCAAAGAGCACGGTGCTGTCCACGTCCACCCGTAACTTCCCCAACCGCCTGGGCGATGGTGCCAACGTGTACCTGACCTCCGCGGAACTGGCGGCCGTGGGTGCGGTGCTGGGCAAGCTCCCCTCTGCCGAGGAGTACATGGAGTATGCCAAGGACCTGAACAGCATGTCGAAAGAGATCTACAAGTATCTCAACTTCGACCAGATGGAGAATTACACCAGCAAGGCATCTGAAGCGAACGTTGCTTAAGATCTGACCTTCTTGCCTTCAAGGTAGAAAGGTAGCTCCATGAAAACGCCAGCCTTCGGGCTGGCGTTTTTTATGCTTGTTCAGTCCCCTGGAATTGGATCGCTACCAGATTAATATCCCTGGTACCTTGGCGGGGTGACCCCTTGATTCGCATGCTCCGGAAACTCGTCATGCATACTCAGCGGGGCACAGTTTTTTCGCGCCCCAAGGAACTCTGGCCGCTCCGTCTCCGTTGCAAACGGCTTGCGCAACTTGTTCTCTACGCTGTTATAGACGAAAAACAGGTTCGAACGGGGCCAGGGCGACATATTTTTATTCGACGCATGCAAGGTATTGCACTCAAACAGCATCAGCGAACCCGCCGGGCCTTTCGGCGCCTGGATGCCGCCGCGTCTCGCGAGCATAGCCAGTGCGTCCCGATCGGGGACCCCAAGCCGTTGGGCCTTCAGCGAGTCCTTCCAGTTCAGATCGGGCGTCTCCCCGACGCAGGGAACAAAAAAATGGTGAGAGCCGGGAATTAACATCAAAGGGCCGTTGAACTCGGTGTTGTCCGTCAACATGAGGGACGCACTTACCGCTCGCATACGCGGCATGCCATCTTCACTGTGCCAGGTCTCAAAATCCGAGTGCCAGTCGAACCCGCTACCCTCGAAACCAAACTTGTCATTGATCCGTGACTGATGAATGTACACCTCGCTCCCGAGCAATTGGCGTACCATTCCCAAAATTCGCGGGTCACGGGTGAGCCGCTGAAAATGATCGGAAAGCTCATGCATTCCGAACACCGACCGGATCTCCCCCGTGTTGGGGTCATTGATGATCTGCTCCGACTCCATCAGTTTTTCATCTTTCGCCATCTCCTTCAGTTCATCGAAGAAGGGGGTCATACGCTCCTGGTTGAAGAAACCCTCAAACCAAAGAAAGCCGTCACGCTCATAGCGGGAAAGCGCGACCTCATCCAGAGGCCCTTCCCAGCGGTGCTGGTTGCGAGAGTGGACGACCGGGTCGGTGCGAATAAACGGATCGCGTTTTTTCTTGAGACGCGTAGGAAAAAGGTCTGTGTTCTGTGCCATTTTCACTAACCTCCATTGTCTGCGTGGCAGCCAGGATGCAGGCCATTTCGAACAAAGCGGCGTGGGGACTTCCTGTTCCGCAAAACCCTCCCACATATTCTTGCGATGGCCACTTGGCTATTCAGCTGTACGATTCAGGCAACTTGCACGAACAAGTCCGTACCTGATATTTGCATCTCTGTCAGAGGTTCGCAACATGTTACTTTTGAAGACCCATTCGTGCGCGGGCCGGCCACGAGCAGGCAGCCATAGACCAGCCGCCGGCTTTTTGAGTGCCTAAAAAAAGGGGCTCCGAAAAGGAGCCCCAGTTTTACTCATTGCATGATTCGTGCTCTTGTCTACCGGGTAATGTGCTGGTACTCACCAGCATCTTCCGTAGCAAGGCTCACTACCATGATGGCGACCCAGGCAACGATAAAGCCAGGAATGATCTCGTACACCCCGGGTCCACCCATGAACTCGCCATTCCAGCCCAGGGAGATCCAGATGATAACGGTAGCGGCACCGGCAACCATGCCTGCAATGGCGCCAGCGCCATTGGTGCGAGGCCACATCAGCGACAGTATAATCAGCGGGCCAAATGCGGCACCAAACCCTGCCCAGGCGTTACTGACCAGGGCCAGAACCTGAGAGTTCGGGTCGGAGGCGATAACAGCAGCTACCAGACCAACCAGTACTACACAGACACGGCCGACATTGACGCATTCCTTGTCGTTGGCTTCTTTACGCAGGAACAGACGATAGAAATCCTCCGTCAGGGACGAGGACGACACCAGAAGCTGACTGGAGATGGTGCTCATAACCGCGGCCAGCAGGGCTGCGTAGAGGAAGCCCGTGATCAGCGGATGGAACAGCAGATCCGACAGGATGATGAAGATGGTTTCAGGATCCTGGATATCCATGCCATTGCGAATGGCGTAGGCACGGCCGAACACACCAAGAGAGACAGCACCGATCAGGGAAATAAGCATCCAGCTCATACCGATGTTACGGGCAATTGGCACGTCTTTCAGCGTACGGATCGCCATGAAGCGCACGATGATGTGAGGCTGGCCAAAATAACCCAGACCCCAGGTCACCGCAGAGAGCCAGCCTATGATGGTTAGCCCTTCTGTCCACGACAGTAGTGTCGGGTCAACTTCATTCAGCGTTTGTGAAGCCTGGGCAAAGCCGCCGCCCCCTTCGCCGAAGAGCACAACCAGTGGCATGATGACCAGTGCCAGCATCATGATGCAGCCCTGTACAAAGTCCGTCATGCTTACCGCCAGGAACCCGCCAACGACCGTATACGCCAGCACGACACCCAGCGTGATGACGATACCGACTGCGTAGTCACTCAGGCCACCGAAGTTGAAAATTCCGGAAAATGCGCTTTCAAACAGCTTACCGCCGGCCACCAGTCCGGATGCTGTATAAACCGCAAAGAAAATGACGATAACGATGGCAGAGACGGTACGCAGAGAAAGCGCCTGCGTCGGGAACCGGTTAGCGAGAAAGGACGGAATCGTAATGGCGTTCCCGTAGTGAACCGTCTGCTCACGAAGCCGTGGCGCTACCAGCGTCCAGTTAAAGAACGCGCCCACCAGCAGACCGATACCGATCCAGGCCGAACCCAGGCCTGATGCGAACAGCGCCCCGGGCAGACCCAGAAGCAGCCAGCCACTCATGTCCGAAGCCCCGGCCGAAAGCGCCGCCACCTTTGGACTGAGTGCTCGCCCACCCAACATGTAATCCTCGGATGAAGACGTAGCTCTGCGCATTGCATAAACGCCGATGGCGATCATGAGCGCAAAATAAAGAAATAGACTTATCCAAACACCAATAGCCATGAAACTCCTCCAGTTCAATTGGACAGATCTGACTCCGTCCGGTTGGCGCGCTTACCGCCTTCAAGCCGATAGTCGCACCCTTTGTTTTTTTTAACGCTCTTTATTGCCCAAGTGATGAGGCGCTACTGCTTATAGCGCCAGCCTCCGCATCGCAATGCTTACCTCCTTATCCTTCATCAGTTTCTGTTCCGCCCTGCTTTAGGAGCATAGCGCCGTTTACACCTTTTCAATTCCAAGGGACAGCAACGAGGCATTACCGCCCACGGCCGTCGTGTTGATCGTACGGGTTCTCTCGGTGGCGAATCGCAGCAGGTAATGCGGGCCACCCGCTTTCGGACCGGTCCCCGACAAGCCCCGCCCACCAAAGGGTTGCACACCCACCACCGCTCCGATCTGGTTTCGGTTAACGTAGGTATTGCCCACTTTCACACGCTGTTCGATATACGCAGCGGTGGATTCACTGCGGCTGTGAATACCCAGCGTAAGGCCGTACCCGGCGGCGTTGATGTCATCGATAACGTCATCCAGTTTCTCTGCAGTGTAGCGGACAACATGAACAATCGGCCCGAAATGTTCGTTTTTCAGCTCATTTATCCCCGAGATCCCGTACGCAGAGGGCGACACAAAGTACCCGGACTGACAGGAATCAGACAGGGGCGTACTGGCAATAAATCGGGCGCCTTTATCCAGCTCGGCCAGATGGGACCGCAGGCTCGCCTGTGACTCATCGTCAATCACCGGCCCGACATCGGTACTGTGCAATTCCGGGTTACCAACCGTCAGTTCCTGCATTGCGCCCGCCAGCAAAGTTTCGATTCGCTCGGCTACATCCTTCTGGATATAGAGCACGCGCAATGCCGAGCAACGCTGGCCTGCACTGGCAAAGGCCGACTGGATCACATCCCTGACCACCTGCTCCGGTAACGCGCTGCTATCCACAATCATCGCATTCTGACCTCCTGTCTCCGCGATCAGAGGCACGATGGCCCCTTCGCGCTCTGCAAGGGCACGATTGAGAATATGCGCTACCTGTGTAGAACCGGTGAAGGCCACGCCGGCAATTCTGGGGTCCGGGGTCAGTTTGCCGCCAATTGTTGCACCATCACCGGGTAAAAGTTGAATCACTTCAGGCGGGAATCCGGCTTCGAGCATCAGCTCGAAAGCGCGCCCAGCCACCAGGCTCGTCTGTTCCGCTGGTTTGGCAATCACTGTATTGCCAGCAACCAGGGCTGCCATCATCTGGCCGGTAAAAATGGCCAGCGGGAAATTCCACGGGCTGATACAGAGAAACACCCCGCGTCCTTCCATATAGAGTTCGTTGCTCTCTCCCGTGGGCCCGGGCAACGCCATGGCATCACCGAACCGGGCCCTGCCCTGGATAGCGTAATAGCGGCAGAAATCAACGGCTTCGCGAACTTCATCAATGCCATCCTGCATGGTTTTACCAGCTTCACGGCAACAGATCGCCATAAGCTCTTCCATGTGGGCTTCCAGCAGGTCCGCGTATTTCTCGAGACACCGGGCCCGGTCCTCCACCGGGCGATCCCGCCATCCGGGAAAGCCTGCGGCGGCGGTTTCAAGTGCTTCAGCCACGTGAGCCTCAGTACTCCAGTAAACGTGCCCCACGGGGCACGTAGTATCGTAGGGAGCGGTAATTTCCATGGGGCTTCCCTCCCGCCGTTTTTCCCCGCCGATCACCGGCGCCGCCTCCCAGCCCGATTCTGACCACTGGGCCAGATGGTTCAGCAGCGGATCGAGATCGGATGCAACGTGGATATTCAGGCCCCGGGAATTACGACGCTCGTCACCGTAAATACGGGTTGGCGCCGGAATCCGGTCATTGGGAAGCGAATCATATTTCTGGAGTTCGTGGACCGGGTTCTGAACCAGATCCTCAATGGGTGTCGCGGCATCCACAAGGCGATGAACGAACGAAGAATTAGCGCCATTTTCGAGCAGCCGGCGAACCAGATACGGCAACAGATCCTTGTGGGCGCCAACCGGTGCGTATATACGCACGGGAATATCGCTCTGCTCAAGGATACTGTTGTATAGCGCGTCTCCCATACCATGGAGGCGCTGGAACTCGATCTGGCGCTGCTTATTCCTGGCCATCGCCAGCACTGCGGCAACAGTGTGGGCATTATGGCTGGCCAATTGGGGATACAACGCCCCACCTGTATAGTCGCTTAGGAGGAACCGAAGGCAAGCCAGGTAAGAGGTATCCGTAGCTTCCTTGCGGGTAAATACCGGGTAGCTTTCCAGCCCCAGTTGCTGGCAGATCTTGATTTCCGTATCCCAGTAGGCTCCTTTGACCAGCCGCACAGGAATCTCGTCACCCTGTTCCCTGGCCAGCTTCGTGAGCCAGCACAGGACCGGCAACGCTCGTTTCGAGTAGGCCTGGATAACCACCCCGAAACCGCCCCACCCTCTGACGACCGGAGAACTGAATACTTTCTCAAACAGCTTGAGCGAAAGTTCCAGACGATCCATTTCCTCGGCATCAATGGTGATCGACACCTTATTCTCACGTGCGACTGTCAGAAGCTCCGTCAGTGTGGCGTAGAGTTCCTGCAACACACGCTCTTCCTGGGACACCTCATAACGGGGGTGGAGCGCGGAGAGCTTGATGGAAATCGAGGGGGGCGGAGCCTTGCTGGCGGGATAGGTATCGTTTCCGACGGAGCGAATGGCATCCATATAATCCTTCAGGTAGCGGGCGGCGTCATCGCCGGTCATCGCCGCTTCGCCCAGCATATCGAAGGAGTAGGTGTAGCCAAGATCCCGATATTCCCCGGCGTTCTTGAGGGCTTCGTCGATATCCCGGCCCAGCACGAACTGCTTCCCCATAATGGCCATGGCCTGATACATGGCACTGCGAATAACCGGTTCACCGCTACGTTTGACAAGACGTCGCCAGATGCTGGAAGGCGAACCGTCCAGACGCTTATCCATTTTGACCACGCGCCCTGTAAGCAGCAGCCCCCAGGTCGAAGCGTTGACGAGGGTGGACTCGCTGCGGCCAACGTGTTTTTTCCAGTCTGCGTCGGACAGCTTGTCCTGGATCAGTGCATCAGCCGTGTATTTATCGGGGATACGCATCAATGCTTCGGCCAGGCACATCAGCAGGATACCTTCCTGCGTGTCCAGGCTGTACTCCTGAAGCAGCGCATCAATCATATGGACGGAATCGTCCTGATCCCTGACTTTTCTGATCAGACGGGTCGCCGTCTCGGTGATGTCACGATGCTCTGCAGCATCGCTCTGGGCAAGGGGGATCAGTTCATTCAGGTAGCGGGCCTCATCGACGGCGTAGTTGGCGATAATTCCCTGCCAGAAAAAGGATTTCGGCTGCTCCTGAAATGCAGGCTCCAGAACCCTGCTTGCATTGAACATGTTAGCGCCTCGTCGATGGCACCGGCGGCCAGCCGAATACCCGAATTTATTATTCTGTTGGGGTCAGACAACACGCATAAATTTACCCAGCGCCCTGACGATGACCAGCTACCTTCATAAGTTAGTATTACTACGGATCACAAGCTTACAAAATCCTACGATTTTTTTGTAAATTCATCCGGAAATGGGCGTTTTTTAGCAAATCAGGCGACTTTGCCATCAATTCGTAGGCGGGAGGGTGTTGTGCCCTTGTGTTTTCGGAGGGCATTGGTGAGAGCGCTCTGGGAAGAGAATCCTGTCCGGTAGCTGACTTCTGCCACCGACAGGGGAGTCATTGTCAGTAACTGCACAGCCTGGTCGAGGCGGGTCTGTAGCAGGAACTGGTGTGGCGTAACGCCCACCACCTCCCGGAACATTTCATGAAAGCGGCTGACACTGAGGCACGCAACGCCAGCAAGATCGTTGACGGTTATCTTGCGCTGGATATTCTCCATAATATAGCGGCGGATGGTATCGGGGCTTATGGCGTGGCGATTCTGACGCACTTCCCGGCCTTCATTCAGGCGTTCAGCCATGCAGTGCAGAATGCTGGCACCCATATGGTGCTTCATGCCTTCATTGTCCGGCGAGCGATCAAACTCTCCGGCGACAAACTGCACCAGTCCCTGTAATTTGCTGTCGAGCACCAGCGTCCGCGGCCGTTCGAACAACGGGGCCAAGGTTTCATATTCGGTGTGAGCCGGGCTATTGAGGGCCGGCATATAGGGGTCAAGATTGATGACCAGAACGTGATTCTGCAGGTCGCCACAGTAATCATGCCTGGCTTCGGTAGGCACCAGGCATGCACGCCAGGTGTCCAGGTGGGAACCGGTTCCGTCGATGCTGAGATCAGCCTCCCCCCGCACCCCCACAACAATCTGATGGTGTTCGTGGCGGTGGTGATGAGAAGCCGTTGGAAGCTTGAGCAAGCGTGCGTTCAACATACCCGCGACCCGGAGATTGATTGAGAATGTTACTCAATTAAAGCAGAACATCGCGCTACATGCACGGTCAGGCCCGCTGCACCAGGCTCTGGATCAGACTGGCCACGTCCCCACTGACTGCCTCCAGGGGCTGTGCCGCATCCACTATGTGGTACCGACCAGGATCCTCGGTAGCGCGTTTGAGATAGGTCTGGCGTATACGCTCGAAGAAGGCAACGGCTTCCTGCTCGAATCGGTCCAGCTCACCTCTGTCCCGGGCGCGGGTCATGCCGGTTTCTACCGGTGCATCGAGCAGAATTATCTGGTCCGGACGAAAGTCTCCCTGCACCAGACTTTCCAGCTGGGCAATACGCTCAGCGGGTACACCCCGGCCACCGCCCTGGTAGGCAAAGGTAGCGTCGGTGAAGCGGTCGCACAGGACCCAGCGCCCAGACTTCAGTTCCGGAAGTATGCGGGTATGGAGATGCTGTGCTCGGGCAGCGAACATCAGCAACAACTCAGTCATGTCGTTGACCGGCTCTTCCCGGGGTGCCAGCAGAAGCTCACGAATGGCTTCTGCCATCGGTGTACCGCCAGGCTCCCGGGTCACAATATAGTCAATACCAAGTTTTTTCAGGGTATTCGCAGCAGTCGCAAGCTGGGTGGACTTCCCAACACCTTCGGTACCCTCAAAAGTAATAAACTGCCCTCGGCTGGCCATCAGTCGCTCTCCTCCGCCTCCGGGTCAGGGACCGGCACAGGGGCGGGAGAAGAACGGTAGTCAGCGCGACGGTTGAGCTGGAACTCACGCACTGCCTTCTGGTGTTCCTGCAAAGTCCGGGAAAACTTGTGGGTACCATCACCGCGCGCCACAAAATACAGCGCATCACCGTCGGCAGGGTTCAAAGCGGCATGAATAGCCTCCTGCCCGGGCAATGCAATCGGTGTTGGCGGCAAGCCATCAATGCGGTAAGTGTTGTAATCAGTGCGGGTTTGCAAGTCGCGACGGGTAATCCGGCCCTGATACTTGT
Source organism: Marinobacter denitrificans (assembly GCF_008795955.1). Lineage (GTDB taxonomy): Bacteria > Pseudomonadota > Gammaproteobacteria > Pseudomonadales > Oleiphilaceae > Marinobacter > Marinobacter denitrificans. The sequence goes on along the minus strand of NZ_VMHN01000002.1, from coordinate 111,615 downwards.
CCCCCATGCCGTAGATGACCGTAGGATCGGTCTGCAGTCTCATTCCCTTCTCCAGACGGCGGACAAATACACCGGCCACCTCTTCTCTCTCATGGACGGCACCCGTTTCCCGCTCCACGATGGAAGCCATGATCAGGGCTTCGTAAGGTGAATCATAGGGGACGTTGTCAGCTCTGGCCTCCCACTCGTTCGCAAGCACCCCTTCCATTCTCTCAAAGGCACGCCGCAAAAGATCCAGGTCAGAATCGGTGCTGGTAAACAGATAGGTATCCGGGAAAAAGCGCCCTTCAGGGTGCTCCCCTTCAGCGCCCATAGCTTCCATGATCTGCGCGTCAGTCCAGTCCGTGGTTCGCTTCTCAAGCCGTTCGCTGGCTGCCAGAGCCTGGCGCATATCCCGGAAGGTCCAGCCCTCTATGAACTGGATCTGCCATTGCTTGGTCGCGCCTGCCACCATCATGGAGGTCATCTCCAGAGCGCTCATGCCAGGCGTAAACTCATACTCCCCGGCCTTGAGACGGGTCTGCTCAGGATAGAGCCGGCCATGGACCCTCAGCCACAGACTGTCCCCCGTTAGGCCTTCAGCCTCCAGCTTACGGGCAACCTGGCCGTAACCACTCCCGGAAGGGACAGTGAACAGAACCGGCTCATCGAGCGTGACTGGCTGTTCAAGGGTCTGAAGACCCTGCCATACCCAGAGACCAGTGCCGGCAACTGCCAGCACAACGACGCAAAACAGACTTATGAGTAACTTCTTGAGCAAGCGTTTTATTCCAAAGTTTTCAAAGGGTCGCAGATTGTCTCAAGCCCGCCATCCACTGGCAAATCAACGTCTCCCATTTTGCGAACCGGAACTATGCCGACAACGCTGTTGACCAGATACAATCCCCGGAAACCGGATGACGAAAGCAGCGAGGGCGGCACATTCTGCTCACAAACTTCCTGTCCGTCTGTGCGAAGACAATCGATAAGATATCTTCGCATCACGCCGGCTACAGCAAGACTCTGCACAGGCGGGGTGATCCATTGATTCCCGTGCCTTACAAAGAGGTTTGTCCGGGTACCCTCAACAAGGTTCCCTGCCCCATCCCTCATAAGCAGCTCGAACTCCTTCCCTGTAAACTCGCGGCTTGCCAGTACCTGCTCAAGCCGGTTGAGGGTCTTGATACCGGCCAGCCGGGGATTCACAGTCAAGGGGAACTGCGCCACATCCGCGACCACTCCGCGGCTGTCTGGAGGCGATGGCATGGGCGAGACGGACACGATCAGACTGGGCTGGCAGCTCTCCGGCAATCGGTACCCCCGCCCTCCCTGGCCGCGGGTCAGAATGAGCTTGAGCACCCAGTCACTGCCATCAAAGACGGCTTCGTGATCAATCCCGGCCTGCGCTATCGCCGCATCCAGGTCGCTTCGCTGTACCGGTATGTCCAGCCGGGCTGCATCTGCCACCATCCGGTCCAGATGAAGTTCACGTAAAACCGCCCTCTGTCCGGACATGCGGATGGTTTCGAACAGGCCGTCACCATAGGCTAACCCGCGATCAGCTATGGAAACCTCATTGTTCTCACCCCGGATAACGTCCAGCACAGCCCTGCTCAGTCTTCGTAGCGCTGGAAAATCAGGGTACCGTTGGTACCGCCAAACCCGAAGGAATTCGACAGGGCAACCCGGACGTCAGCCTTGCGGCTCTTCCCGGCCACGAAGTCGAGATCGCAACCCTCATCCGGGTCATCCAGGTTGATAGTGGGAGGGAGGACACCGTCGCGAATCGCCAGCACTGAGAAAATGGCCTCCACGGCGCCCGCTGCACCGAGCAGATGGCCTGTCATGGACTTGGTACTGCTGACCGCCAGTTTGTAAGCGTGTTCCGCGAATACCGACTTTACTGCAGCGACCTCGGCGACATCCCCCACCTGGGTGGAAGTACCATGGGCGTTGATATAGTCGACCGCGGCTGGTTCCAGCCCTGCATCACGAATCGCATTCTTCATCGAACGGGCGGCACCCTCGCCACCTTCTGGCGGGGAGGTAATATGAAAAGCGTCGTCACTCATACCGAAGCCGACCACTTCTCCGTGAATGGTTGCTCCCCGGCGTTTGGCGTGCTCAAGCTCTTCAAGCACCACTACTCCGGCCCCATCGCTGAGTACAAATCCATCCCTCCCAGCGTCCCAGGGCCGGCTTGCCTTCTCTGGCTCGTCATTGCGGGTGGATAACGCCCTGGCTGCTGAAAACGCGGCAATGGAACTGCGAGTCGTCGCCATTTCCGAACCACCTGCCAGCATCACGTCCGCATCGCCGTAAGCGATGGTGCGGGCTGCATAACCAATATTATGGGTACCGGTGGTACAGGCAGTCACAATGGCAATGTTGGGCCCCTGGTAACCAAACCGAATGGCGACATTACCGGAGATCATATTGATAACGGACGCCGGTACGAAGAAAGGTGACACCTTTCTGGGCCCCGACTTCTCCATGGTAATGACTGTTTTTTCGATGTATTCAAGACCGCCGATACCGGAGCCTATGGCAACCCCCACCCTTTCTTTGTCGAGGTCAGCATAGTCTTCCAGCCCGCTGGCATTGACTGCCTGCTGGGCCGCAATGAGACCATAATGAATAAATGGGTCGAGCTTCCTGGCATCCTTGGTGGAAAGGTAGGATTCCATATCCAGATTTCTGATACCGCCGCCGATCCGTGTGTTGTATCCCGTGGTATCGAACCGATCGATTTCGGTGATGCCACTGCGCCCTGCCTGGATACCCTCCCAGGACGAATCCACGTCGTTACCCAGCGGCGACAGCATTCCCATGCCTGTTATCACAACACGTCGTTTAGCCATATCCCCTTCACCTGAGGTTTTTCAGTATTGGTAGAATAAATGCCGGCCAATAAAAAAGCCGCCCATTGTAGTATCACATGGACGGCTTCTTGCCTGGCGCAAAAAACGTGCTGAGTATCAGGTGTGCGCGACGATATAGTCGATCGCGTCCTGAACACTCGCCAGCTTTTCCGCTTCCTCGTCCGGAATTTCGGTCTCGAACTCTTCCTCGAGTGCCATGACCAGCTCAACGGTGTCCAGTGAGTCAGCGCCAAGGTCCTCTACAAAAGAAGATGTGTTCTGAACTTCGGACTCTTTAACGCCCAACTGCTCACAAACGATCTTCTTAACGCGCTCTTCAACTGTACTCATAATGTCCTCACTTTTGTGTCAACCAAGCAACTTAAGTGCTGCCAGTTTAGTTTAAACCATACCTGCAGACAAGCAGGGGTTCCATTCAAACATGTTGTGCAACAAGGGTTTGCGCACATGCCCCCGCAGGGACTATCCCATGTACATACCGCCATTGACGTGAATCGTTTCGCCCGTCACGTAACCGGCGGCCTCCGAAGCCAGGAAGGCAACTACCGCTGCCACTTCTTCAGGCTCACCCAGACGACCGGCAGGTATGACTTCCATCATAGCCTCGCGTTGCTTGTCGTCCAGTTTTCGGGTCATATCCGTGTCAATAAATCCCGGGGCAACACAGTTGGCAGTGATCCCCCGGTTCGACATTTCTTTGGCCAGGCTACGGGTAAAACCTTCCACGCCGGCCTTGGCAGCACAGTAATTGGCCTGACCGGGGTTACCCATTCCAGCTACAACAGAACTGATATTGATAACACGACCCCATCTGGCTTTTGCCATGCCTCGCAATACAGCCTTGCTGGTTCGGTAGACGCTCGACAGATTGGTTTCGATCACGGACGACCAGTCGTCATCCTTCAGACGCATTAACAGGTTATCACGGGTGATCCCTGCGTTGTTGACCAGGATCACCGGGGCACCGGCTTTTTCACTCACTTCTTTCAGCCCGGCGTCAATGCTGGCAGGGTCTGCGACGTTCATTACGATACCGAAACCCTTTGCACCCGCTGCTTTGATATCGGCCGAAATAGACTCTGCGCCCGCCTCACTCGTAGCTGTGCCGACGACTGTTGCGCCCTGTTCAGCCAGCGCCCTGGCGACGGCTTTACCGATACCGCGCGTTGCACCGGTTACCAGTGCGGTTTTGCCTTCAAGAGACATGCAATGCTCCTATCCTTTTTGTCCGAACGCTTCTAACGCTTTCGCCAGGGCATCCGGCTCCTCGACTCCATAGACCGACAGGTCACGATCGATCCGCTTTGCCAGACCGGCAAGTACCTTGCCGGCGCCGCACTCTACCGCGATCCCGACATCGTTCGCTACCAGTTCGCGGATTGTGTCTGTCCACAACACTGGAGAGTATAGCTGTTTGACCAGATTACTCTTCAGCGCCTCGCTATCCTGGGCAACAGACGCGGTGACATTCTGAACGACTGGAATGACAGCGTCGTTAAAACTGACTTCATCGAGAGCTGTTGCCAGCTCCTCGGCCGCACCTTTCATCAATGCACAGTGGGACGGCACGCTCACCGGCAACGGCATGGCCTTACGGGCGCCGCGAGCTTTGCAGGCGTCAATGGCACGCTCCACTGCAGCAGCGGAGCCGGCAATCACGACCTGGCCCGGCGCATTGAAATTCACCGCCGCAACCACGTCCCCATTGGCAGCCTCTGCACAGGCGGCGACGACATCGTCATCTTCCAGGCCGAGAATCGCTGCCATCTTGCCTTCGCCAGCCGGCACCGCAGTCTGCATCAGTTCACCGCGCAGACGTACCAGCTTGATGGCATCGAAGAAATTCAGGCTCTCGGCGGCCACCAGGGCGCTGTATTCTCCAAGGCTGTGTCCGGCCAGGTAATCAGGTGCCTTGCCCCCCGCCACGAACCACTGGCGCCAAAGCGCAACACTGGCTGTCAGCAGGGCCGGCTGTGTCACCGTCGTCTGGTTGAGATCCTCTGCCGGACCATGCTGACACAGGTGCCAAAGGTCGTACCCCAGCAAGTCAGAGGCTTCAGAAAAGGTTTTTTCTATGATCGGCCAGCTCTCGGCTGCTGTCGCCAGCATGCCTACAGACTGCGATCCTTGTCCGGGAAAAATAAAAGCTGATTTCATAGCGCGAATCTTACCGTTAATGAAGGGTTACGGGAGATTAGCCAATAGTACAACCCCGGGGCCGGTACAGCCAATCTGGCAAAAATGGGAAGAGACTTTAGTCTCAGAAGTCTGTTCCGGGAGGGAATATCAGAACATCAGGTCATCAAGACGTTCATTGATACGGCTCGGCACTTCGAGCTCCACTTCGCGCACGGCCTGGCGAATCGCCGCCAGCATGGCGCGCTCATTCGCATTGCCATGGCTTTTGATGACCACGCCCTGTAGCCCGAGAAGGCTGGCGCCATTGTGTCGCGACGGATCCATCAACCTGAGAAGACGCCCTATCATGGGCCGCGCCAACAGGCCAACAAACCTGCCGTAGAGGGTTTTGGTGAACGCCTGTTCCAGCAACTCAATCAGCAGGCCGGCCACGCCTTCACCGGTTTTCAGGGCAATATTGCCCACAAAGCCGTCGCAAACCACCACATCAGCCACGTCCCTGAATAGGTCACTGCCTTCAATGTAGCCGATGTAGTTAATGGTGTCGCACTGAGCCAGCATATGCGAGGCAAGCCGTACCTGCTCGTTCCCCTTGATCTCTTCTTCGCCGACATTGAGCAGGGCCACTCGGGGCTCAGGCTGATTACAGATAGCAGACGCCATCAGCGAACCCATCAGAGCATACTGATAAAGATTCTCCGCCGTGGAGTCCACATTGGCCCCCAGGTCAAGGACATGGCAACGGCCACGGAGAGAAGGGATCAGCTTGGCAATCGCTGGCCGCTCGATACCCGGGTACATACGGATGACAGATCGCCCGAACGCCATGAGAGCACCGGTATTGCCGGCACTGACACAGCCCTGGGCAGAGCCGTCCCGAACCAGGCCCAAGGCAACCGCCATGGAGGAATTGCGTTTATGCCGAAGCGCATGGGAGGGCCGCTCGTTCATACGCACAACATCGGCAGCCTCGACAATGCTGATTCGAGGGTGCCCTTCAAGCAGCAAAGCCTCGAGCTCGCTCCGGATTCCAACCAGAACAAGGCTCAAGGCTTCGTTTTCTTTTACCGCATCCAGTGCAGCGGAGACCACCACAGCAGCCCCGCGATCACCACTCATGGCGTCAATAGCGATGGTGACCGGTTTCACCGTTCCTCCATCTGGCACTGGCGGGTGGATGCTTGCGACGATTTACTCGTCGCTAGCCTCAATTACCTGTTTGCCACGGTAAAAACCGTCTGGAGATACGTGGTGACGACGATGCACTTCACCAGTGGTGGCATCAGTAGACAGAGCAGCGGTGCTCAGGGCGTCATGTGAACGACGCATACCGCGCTTTGAGCGGGTCTTTCGGTTTTTCTGTACAGCCATGATTATGCTCCTGACCTGATAAACGTGTGTTCGTGAAATTCGCGCCGGTTTTCCGTTAAAAGCGGCGCCTGATTAATGCTTCTTCGTTTTAAGATCCGCCAGCACGCTGAACGGATTGTCTTCAGACTTTTTTACCGGCTCGTCACCGGAATCATCCGGCTCAAAGGCTTCCAGCTCCTCCCTGGCGGGACACTCATCGCGCTCGTGAAGCGGGAACGGAGGCAGAACCAGCAGCAGCTCATCTTCGGTCATGGACCATAAATTCGCGCTGAAATCGTCCGTCAGAAACGGCTCAAGCTCTTTGGGTAACTGCTGCGCCTGCGCATCGCTGGTTACCAGCCCCAGAACAAAGCTGGAAACCAACGTTTTCTGCATGGGCCCCATGCAGCGCTGACACTCCAGAATAACCGGCGCTTCAAGCTCGCCCGTCACCATGCGCCGGCGTTCACTGTCCATGGAAAATGACAGCTGCACACGGCACACAGCCCCGTCCTCAAATCCGTAAACGGAATCACCAAAGCGCGACAATGCCTTGAGAGGAATTTCTCCCTCCAACACAATGTTTTGCTCTGCCAAACGGTAAGGATCGACAGTTTTGGGCAGCTCGGCGCTTGAGGCATTTGACATAGGCGCGCAATTTTAGGGGCCCGGCGCGCTGCTGTCAAAGACTTCATGCGTATTTGGACAGGGGTTCCGGCGGGGATAGGTGTATTCTACGATAATAACATCGCTACCGGGCCAGCCCGGCACTACACCACCCTTTGACCAAGGAAGCCCATGAACCCGCGTCCATTGCTGCTCGCCTCCTCATCGCCCTACCGGCGGGACCTGCTAAAAAGACTCGGCCTGCCGTTCCAGTCGGCGTCACCGGAAATCGACGAATCGCCCGTGGACCACGAAACAGCGGAACATCTGGCTACACGGCTGGCAAGGAGCAAGGCCGAAGCGCTTGCAACTGCCTGGCCAGACCACTGGATCATCGGCTCGGACCAGGTTGCCTGTCTGGAGGATGGCACCCTGCTGAACAAGCCTGGCAACCATGAGCGCGCCGAAGAGCAACTTCATCAAAGCAGTGGCAAGCGGGTTTCCTTCATGACAGGTTTGGCGCTGCTGGACGCAAGTTCAGGGGAATTACAGACTCACTGCGAGCGCTTCCATGCCCACTTCCGATCACTCTCCCCGGAAGAGATCGAGAATTACCTGCACACGGAACGACCCTATGACTGTGCAGGCAGCTTCAAGGTGGAAGGGCTGGGTATTGCGCTGTTCAGCCAACTGGAGGGCAGAGACCCCAACAGCCTGGTGGGACTGCCATTGATCGCGCTGACCGGAATGTTGCGGCAATGGGGGCTGAATCCGCTGCTCCAGCCCCCGGGTGCGTCATCGAAGCTCGAGCCGTGACTCGGTAACGTAGCGGGCAATGCCACTACCCACTGACACTCCCAACTGGTCCACAATATCCTGGAGTGGCGACCTCCGGCGACTGTAATCCACTATGTCTTCCTGGCCGACAACCTGCCTGGCCACGTGGGAAGAGCTGCCGAGGCCATCAATCAACCCCAGTTCAAGTGCCTGCTCACCACTCCAGATCAACCCTGAGAACAGGCGCTCATCGTCTGCCAGGCGATCACCACGCCCCTTGCGCACGCTTTCGATGAACTGGCCGTGGGTGGTTTCCAGCACCTTCACCCAGAACCGGACCTCTTCCTCCTCCTCCGGTGAGAAGGGGTCAAGAAATGCCTTGTTCTCGCCTGCGGTGTAAAGGCGGCGGTCAACGCCGATTTTTTCCATTACTTCGGTAAACCCGAAGCCACCGGCAACCACCCCGATGGACCCAACCAGACTGGCTTTATCTGCGTAGATTTCATCCGCGGCTGCCGCGATATAATAGGCACCCGACGCACCTATGTCGGAAATGACGGCGTAGACTTTCTTGTCCGGGTATTCGTCTCGCAGGCGAACGATCTCATCATAAATGTACCCCGATTGCACCGGGCTGCCGCCCGGACTGTTAATCCGCAGGATAACCGCCACAGAGTTCTCAGCCTCAAAGGCGCTGCGCAGAGCACCAACAATATTGTCCGCACTGGCCAGTTCATCCGCAGCAATGGTGCCGTCAACCTCAACAAGCGCCGTGTGCTCACCCTTGGCGGCAGACTCCAGGGCCCCACCAAAAGGGAACTGGATCATCAACAGCAATGCAAAAAGGTATCCGAACGTCAGCAGCTTAAAGAAAATCCCCCAGCGCCGGCTCCTCCTCTGTTCCGATTGAAGAGACATCACCAGTTTTTCAATCAGCTTCCAGTCGCGGGCCGATTCCGGTGGCAGGGCCGGCGACTTGCGACTGCCCGACAACTTGCGCTCACCGCTCTCCGGCTCGCTGCCCCAGCCCGGATTCTTGTCTGATTCCCAATCGCTCATTACTGCATCCTGTTGCTGTTTATGGTTCAGAGACCAAGTACATCCCGCAGATCCTTCACAGAATCAACGATCGCGTGCGGGGAATAATGCCCCAGCACATCTCTCTTGTGCACACCCCACTCCACACCAATGGACGGCATGCCGATGCGCTGCGCCATATCAAGATCGTAGCGGGTATCACCGATCATCACTGCCTGAGACGGTTCAATGCCGTAGAACCGGATAATTTCTGCCAGCATGGCCGGGTCCGGCTTGGAGCGGGTTTCATCGGCGCAGCGGGTGATGTCGAAATGCGAGCCAAGGCCACTAGAAACAAGCGCGCCTTCAAGACCGCGACGACTCTTGCCAGTGGCAACCGAACACCCACGCCCACCAACGCGAAGGTCGGCCAGCACCTCCGCCATTCCCTCAAAGACATTCTGTGGGGTGGTGACTTTGGCGAAGAAATAGCGGGCATAGCGTTCACGGATGATGTTCATTTCTTCGCGACTGATACCTGGATACAGTTTCTCCAGCGCCTCGATCATACCCAGACCGATAATATCGCGATAGGCTTCGCGCTCGAGTTCCGGGTAACCCAGCTCCGTGGCTGCCTGGTGAAGACTGCCAGCAATGTGCTCGACAGAATCCACCAGAGTTCCGTCCCAGTCAAAAATTACGACCTTTACGTCCATTATTACTATCCTGCTTTGATCATGCTGCATTTACCCGGCAGCACTACAGTTATTCGGATGCCTTCCGACGGGCGCTCAGCCTGGCGATGGTATCGGCGAACGCCCGATCATAGGGCGCCTCCAGATGAACCGCTTCACCGGTTGAAGGCAGTGTGAAATCCAGCGCCCTGGCATGCAGCATCAAGCGCTGGCCACCAGCGGAACGGAATGCCCGAAGACTGACATCATCCATATACTTGTCATCCCCGGCAATCGGATGACCTGCCCAGGCACTGTGAACCCGAATCTGATGGGTCCGCCCCGTTACAGGCGAGGCCTCCACCAGACTGTACCCGCTGTAGCATTCCAGGCACCGGAACAACGTGAGTGACTCCTTGCCCACACTGTCTACCCGCACACGGCGCTCGCCGGAGGTCAGCTCGAACCGCAACAGGGGCTCCTCAACCCTTTTGACCGAGGGCGACCAGTCACCGGCAACCAGGGCATGGTACCTCTTACGAATCCGCTTATGGCGCAACTCATCCTGAAGGTATCGCAGCGCCGAGCGCTTCTTCGCCACCATCACCAGGCCGGATGTATCCCTGTCCAGACGATGCACCAATTCCAGAAACCTGGACTGGGGCCTTGCCGCCCTCAGCACCTCGATAAGGCCGAAATCCAGGCCGCTGCCCCCGTGGACGGCAATACCGGATGGCTTGTTCACCACCAGCATCTCATCGTTCTCGAAAATGACCGCGTCCTGCATCACCCCCTGAACACGAGAGCCGGGCACCACCTGCTCAGGCTTTTCCTTCCGGGTTACAGGGGGGATCCGCACTTCGTCGCCGGTGTTGAGGCGGGTATCCGGCCTGACCCGCCCCTTGTTCACCCGCACCTCTCCTTTACGGATAATGCGATAGATAATGCTGCGTGGCACATCACGGATCTGCGCCATCAGGTAATTGTCCACCCGCTGGCCCGCGTTGTCCTCATCCACCACAACTTTTCTCACACCCTGCCTGACCTCTGCGCTCCGGGGGCCGTGCGGCTGACTGTTCCGCCCCTCCCTGGCCGGTCCGGGAGAGGGAGAAGAACGTTTCTGCCTGGGAGATCTGGACATGTTTACCTTACCGCCGAAAAGCCTGCGGGATTGAAGGGTATGACAAATACTGTTATATTCCGGCGTGCTTCACCGTTTGTCTACGGCCTGGCCAGTATGTCAGAAGCCGGAGCGGCAGAAGTATACCGACACTATTTGAGAGTTTGAACGCCGAAAGCCCAATCATTACCGGGCACGGCGACCGAATCCTCCCGGGTTGAAACGGAAGAAGCCGCGAAAGGCAACTGACCGGACGCCGGGAGAACATGAAACCGTACGGAAAACCGTCGGGCGACATCGCGAAGAATCTTTACCAGCACGCAGGGCCGGGCCGTCCAGCATACGAATACGACGTGAGACCCAGGCACCCGCGTGAACCTGAAAACGGATAACATGCGTCAACAGACATTAACCCAAAACGACACCTCCCTGCCTTCGGGCAGTCGAACTGTCGGCGGTGGCCTCGGAACCCCGGGAAGACTTCCCGCAGGGGTCTGATTCGTCTGGCCGCCGGCTTGCTCCCGAACTACGGGGCCCGCGGCACGCAAGTTCTGCTTCGCTGATGGCAATCCCCAGGTTTTCTGTCCAAACCAAACGACAGGAACCACTTCTTTCCATGAAAAGAATGCTGATCAATGCAACTCACCCTGAAGAGTTGCGCGTAGCTCTGGTTGACGGCCAGCGTCTGTTCGATCTCGACATCGAATCCAGCTCCCGCGAGCAAAAAAAAGCCAACATCTATAAAGGCCGCATTACCCGCGTAGAGCCCAGCCTGGAAGCCGCTTTTGTGGACTTCGGCGCAGACCGCCACGGATTCCTTCCTCTCAAAGAAATCTCCAAGGAGTATTTCAAGAAATCACCGGGCCAGATTGAAGGCAAGATCAACATCAAGGATGTTGTTGCCGAAGGCCAGGAAGTCATCATCCAGGTCGACAAGGAAGAACGTGGCAACAAGGGCGCAGCCCTGACCACCTTCATTTCCCTCGCCGGCCGTTATCTGGTGCTTATGCCCAACAACCCTCGGGCTGGCGGCATTTCCCGTCGTATTGAAGGTGACGAGCGGGCACAGCTGAAAGACGCCATGAGCGCTGTCCAGGTACCCAAGTCCATGGGCATTATCGTGCGTACGGCCGGCATCGGCCGCACCACGGAAGAACTCCAGTGGGACCTCGACTACCTTGTTCAGTTCTGGGAAGCCATTACCCAGGCCGCCGGCGAGCGTAAGGCGCCCTTCCTGATCCATCAGGAAAGCAACGTTATCATCCGCGCCGTACGTGACTATCTCCGCCAGGACATCGGCGAGGTATTGATTGACTCCAGCACGGTCTACGAGGACGTACTGAACTTTGTCCGTGCCGTAATGCCCTCTTTCGAGAACAAGATCAAGCTGTACAAGGACGAAATCCCCCTGTTCAGCCGCTATCAGATCGAAGGACAGATCGAGACCGCCTTCCAGCGGGAAGTGAAGCTGCCCTCTGGCGGCTCGATCGTTATCGATCCCACCGAAGCACTGGTGTCCATCGACATCAACTCCTCGCGGGCCACCAAGGGTCACGACATTGAGGAAACCGCTTTTCAGACCAATCTGGAGGCGGCAGAAGAGATTGCCCGTCAGCTCCGCCTGCGGGACATGGGCGGCCTGATTGTCATCGACTTCATCGACATGACCCCGGCCAAGCACCAGCGGGAAGTCGAACAGAAAATGCGTGAGGCTCTGGAAATTGATCGCGCGCGGGTCCAGGTCGGCAAGATTTCCCGCTTTGGCCTGCTGGAGATGTCGCGGCAACGACTGCGCCCGTCACTCGGCGAAACCCGTAGCGAAGTCTGCCCTCGCTGTGAAGGCCAGGGCACAATCCGGGGCATCGAATCCCTTGCTTTGAGCATCATGCGCCTGATCTACGAGGAGTCTTCCAAGGAGAAGACCGGCCAGGTTCGTGCCGTTGTTCCTGTCGCAGTCGCCACCTTCCTGCTCAATGAAAAGCGCAAGCAGCTGGCAGATATTGAAACTCGCCAGGAAGTAGAAGTGGTAGTGGTGCCAGCACCCCACATGGAAACACCGCACTTCGAAATCCTGCGCATGCGTGACGACGAAGCCGGTGTGGAGCATGTATCCAGCTACCAGGTGGCCCAGGAGTACAGCGAAAGGGAAGAAGAGATCTTCGAAGCCCCTGCTGCACAGCCTCCGGTGCGCGAACAGGCTGCCGTGAAAGCGATCCGCCCGGCCGCACCAGCTCCCGCTCCGACTCCGGCGTCAACTCCGGAAAAAGCAGCGGAAGCGACCTCTGCCGAACAGACGGAAGGCCTGTTCCGCAAACTCGGCCGCAAGATTGCGGACTTTTTCAGTGGCGAAGAAGTCATTGGTGAACCGCCAGTGAAGCGCCCGCAGACCAGCCGCCCCACTGGCGAAGAGCGCCGCACTCAGGACCGGCAGGATCGTCGTAAGTCCAGGGTAGCCAGGGATGATAACCGCTCAGGTAACCGCAGTGGCGCCGATCGCCGCCAGGCCGGCGGGAATCGTGGGGACAGTGCCCGTAACGACGATAATCGCAACCGTAATCGCGGCGCCAACCGCACTCGCGGTGAAGACCAGAGCCGAGGTGGGCAGTCGCAACAGGGCGGCGCCGAGAAGTCAGCCGACAGCCGCCGGGACAGCAGTCGCAAGGACGGCCAGTCCCAGGGCCGCGGCCAAGGTCGCAACAGACCCCAGGGCCGCGACCAGAAGGACACCCGGGAGCAGAAAGACAAGCCGGAGCTGCAGGAAAGCAACTCCCAAACGTCGCCTGCTGCCGATAACAAGCCCGGCTCCGATGAAAAACGTCGCAAGCCCAGGCGCAATCGTAATCGCGACGGCTCACCTGCGGAAACACCGGTTTCCACACCAACGGATCGCAAGACTGCCCGTAGCGAAAAGCACCAGAAAGATACCCAACCGGAAGACCAGCTGGAAAAACCACCGGTAGCGCAACCGGCGGTAAAGCCAGAGGTTGCGGCTTCCAACGCGTCGGACGACAAGCCAGCGGAGAAACCCGCTGAAACGCCGCCGGAAAGCCAGGGCGACAAGACGGTTGACGCTACAGTTACTTCGGAAGCACCACAGAAGCAACCCGAGTCCGAGCCTTCAGACGCAGTGGAAGCTGCTCAGCCTGAAGCAGCCGCTGATGAAACACCGGCAACAGACCAGCCGGCCAGCGAAGAAAAGCCGAAACGCCCTGCCCGTCCGCGCAGGTCCTCCGCCAGAAAGCCAGCGGCGAAGAAGGCTGCCGAAGCTGCAGAGACAACGGCAGAGACACCATCCGAGCCTTCACCAGAGAAAGCGCCTGCGAAGTCGACCTCAGACACCGTAGCAGCAGAATCTGACGTCAACGCGACACCCGAGCAACCGGCGGATACCCGGTCGGATGCCAGCGCCAAGAACGCTGAGGATACAGCCGAGACGACAGCCACCGCCGCGGCACCTGAAAAGGCAGAACCTGAAAAGGCAGAGCAGCCTGCAGCGCCGGCCCCCTTGGAGGAAGCGCCTGCAATAGATGACACCAGTAAAACGGAAGACAGGCCGGAGCCAGCCAAAGAGGCTAGCCCCGAGCCGGCAACCGAACAGGTGGACCAGCAGGAAAAGCCTGCCGAGACGGCCCAGGAACCAACAGCAGAGCCAGAAAAGCCAACCGAACAGGTAGAGGTGCCGGTAACCCCGGGCCGAGCCTACAATGATCCGAGGGAAGTCCGTAAACGTCAGCGGGCAGCCGAAGAGGCCAAAAAGGCCGGGAGTAACTGACGAATGCTATCAGATTCGGACATTGAAGCACTGGAAGACATCCTGTTCGCAGAGCCCTGGGGTGACGAGGCCGTAGATTTCTTCGGTTTGCACGGGGTGGTCTGCGCCAGTGTTGTAGGCCCGACATCGCTCAGCACCGAGGACATATTCAGGCTGGCTACGGGCACCGAAAAGGCGCCAGAAGGCGAGATACCTGAGACGTTCCGCAACGCCGTCGAACAACTTGGCAAGGATATGGCCCATTCTCTGGATATGGGCCAGCCGCTGGAATTGCCGGAGCCTGAAGATGGTGACCCGATGAACGCACTGGAAAACTGGTGCGCAGGCTTTGTGGACACGTTCCTCGAAAATGAGGATGCCTGGCTGGAAGCGGGAGAGGAAGAAACTGCAGACCTGCTGGTGCCAATGCTGACACTGTCTGGCCTTTTCGAGGACGAAGATTTCCAGAATGTCCGCAACAGCCCGAAGCTGTCACGGGACATGGCGGATGCGATCCCGGACTCGCTGACCGACCTTTACCTGTTGTTCCACGCCCCGGATTAAACCGTGGCGGGAACTCCCACAGGTTGTCTGAAGTAATGCCAGACGGGCTCTAGCCCTTCTGGCATTTTCATTATGGAACCCAGCTCACACCAGGGGGCTCCGGGAAAGTGGAAATCGCTCCCCTGGGAAGCCAGGAGATTCTCGCGGCGGCATAGCTCGGCCAGAAAACCAAGATCGCCACTGGACTGGCCCGAAGTGGACACCTCAATTGCCCAGCCTCCAGCCTGGCGAAAATCGCCGGTCAAGGCCCGTAACTTTGTCGCGGTCAGTTTGTATTTCCTTGGGTGAGCCAGGACGGCAATCCCGCCTGCACCGGTAATCCATTGCACGACCTCCTCCAGCGAGGGCCAGAAACCTTTCACGTCCCCTGCCTTACCCGTACCCAGGTAACGCTTGAACGCCTGCGCGGAATCCTTGACGACCCCTTCCTCCACCAGCACTCTGGCAAAATGCGGACGGCCCGGCACATCACCGCCCGCTTTGAAGGTGGCCTTCTCCACCATGTCCTCGATTTTCAGCTTGGCCAGTTTCTCGGCAATCGTACGGGCGCGGCGCCAGCGGTTTTCATTCTGGTGTTCCAGAGCGGCATTGAGGTTGTGGTCGGAGGTATCAAAATCCAGCCCCACAATATGTATGGTGTGGCTTCTCCAGACGCAGGAAAGCTCCGTACCCGCAACCAGATTAACCCCCACCGCCTGGGCCGCCATGCTCGCCTCGTGCAGGCCCGAGATAGTATCGTGATCCGTCAGCGCGAGGTGGGTTACACCTTTCTCGCTGGCCCTGCGAACAAGCTCTTCCGGCGGCAGAGCGCCGTCCGAGGCCGTGCTGTGGCAGTGCAGATCAATGCAGAACTCAGCTTCTTGCGTTATAGTCACATCGATTCCGATTTCAGAGTTATTTCGATGGGCCAGTGTATCAGTCAGGCACGGCCCCATGTCAGCAAATATCCGGAGAACGCCATGTATTACGCCATTATCAGCGAGGACGTTGAAGACAGCCTGTCACTGAGATCTTCCGCCCGCCCTGACCATATTGCTCGGCTCAATGCCCTGAAGGACGAAGGGCGACTTCTGGTTGCCGGGCCTCACCCTGCGCTCGATACCCCGGAACCCGGTGACGCAGGGTTTACCGGCAGCCTGGTCATTGCCGAATTTGATTCCCTGGAGTCTGCCCAGGCCTGGGCTGATGCCGATCCTTACGTGGCAGCAGGCGTTTACCAGCGAGTCACCGTCAAACCGTTCAAGGCGGTGCTGCCATGATTCGCCTCCGTTTACCGGTATCGTGCTCCATGAGCTTTTTGTAATGAACGCTACCTTGTTTGGCCCGGTATCTGTGACAAAATTGCGCCTCAAATTGCTGTTTCAGGGAACAAGACCAGTGACGCCTTTACGTCTTTTTATCTGCTTTATTGTGTTGATGGCCGCCGCTGCCTCAGCCCAGGCAAAAACCGTCTACGTGGACGATACCCTTTTTGCCCCGATCCGTAGTGGCGAAGGCACCCAATACCGCATTCTTCATTCCGGCGTTCGTAGCGGCACTGCCCTTGAACTTCTCGAAACATCCGACTCCGGCTATAGCCGCGTAAGAACGCCAGATGGCATAGAAGGCTGGATAGTAACCCGCTATATCACCGAGACCCCGATTGCCAGGCAGCGCCTGGACCAGGCCAACCGTCAGCTTGAGCAGGCCCGCAACGAACTGGGCGAGGTCAAGGCGCAGCTCGAAAAGGTAACCAGCGAACGGAACGAGCTCAGAAACTCAGAAGACACACTGCAGTCCAGAGCTGGCCGACTTAGCGAAGAGCTTAAAAACATCAAGGAAGTCGCTTCGGACTCAATCAACCTTAATCGTCGAAACGGTGAACTCCGCGAGGAAAACCAGAAACTTCGCAATGAACTGGAGGTGCTCACTGCGGAAAAGGAAAGACTGGAAGCGAAAGAAGAGTCCGACTTCATGCTGCTCGGTGCTGGCCTGGTTCTGCTGGGTGTGATTCTGGCGCTGGTCATTCCGCTCCTGAAGCCAACCCGAAAAACCGATAACTGGGCATAATCTCTGGCCGCGGGCATACCGGCGCCCCCATGTGCATACTTTGACGCCCGGGCCCATAGTCATTATAAAGAATAAAACAACAGCCGTGAGGTGCGCCGAATGTCGGAGTTCATGAGGGACTATTCAGAAAAACGTGATTTCCATCGTATGACGATAAACTCGGAAATCGAACTCACTGACCGTAACGGCGTGACCTTTCCGGCTATTTGCAAGGATTTGAGTGGCACCGGAATGCAGCTCTTCGTTGAAAGAGCCCTCGCCGAAGGAGACGAGATTCATACCTTGCAGCCGTCCAACAGCGAGCAGTTTCCACCGTTCGAGACGGTTTGTCGCGTACTGCGTTGTGAGCCCGAGGGTGAGGGATTTGTGCTGGGAGTAGAGATTGTGAAGGTAAAGCACTGACCGGAACTGTCAGCCTGGCTGGCCCGGCAGCCTCAGAAGACCACCACCGGGCACATTGAATTCACTGCATCAATCGGTCTTGAGCGGTTTTTCGGATACCACAATACCGTTGTTGTCAGCGTAGACATAGTGTCCAGGGTGGAACGTCACGCCACCAAACGTCACCGGCACATTAAGGTCACCAACACCGCGCTTTTCGGTTTTACGCGGATGCGTACCCAGCGCCTGAACACCAAGAGCCGTCTTGCCGATCACGTCCACATCGCGGATGCAGCCGTAAATGATCAGCCCGGCCCATCCATTATCGGCCGCCTTTTCCGCCAGCATATCGCCCAGCAGTGCAGCACGCTTTGAGCCACCACCATCTACAACCATCACCCGGCCATTGCCCGGAAGCGCGACCTGCTCCTTGACGATAGAGTTATCCTCAAAGCACTTGACCGTCACAATCTCTCCGCCGAAGGCATCTCGGGCGCCGAAGTTGCGAAAGCCCGGCTCCACCACAAGAACTTCAGGGTAATCATCACACAGGTCAGGGGTTACGATCGGCACGCTTACGCTCTCCTTTTCTCGAAATGGTCAGTCGATTTTCTCATCGGCGAGGAAGAACCAGGTATCCAGGACCGAGTCCGGATTCAGGGACACAGAATCGATACCCTGATCCATCAGCCACTTTGCAAGATCCGGATGGTCGGATGGCCCCTGCCCGCAGATGCCGATGTATTTGTCGGCCTTTTTGCAGGCCTGGATAGCGCTGGCCAGTAACGCCTTGACGGCATCGTTCCGTTCGTCAAACAGGTGCGCGATGATACCCGAATCCCGGTCCAGACCCAGGGTCAGCTGAGTCAGATCGTTCGAACCGATGGAAAATCCGTCAAAGTGCTCCAGGAACTGATCGGCCAGCAAGGCATTGGCAGGCAGCTCGCACATCATGATGACTCTCAAGCCGTTCTCACCACGCTTGAGCCCATTCTCGGCCAGCAGATTCACCACCTGTTCCGCCTCGCCCACTGTGCGCACAAACGGCACCATCACTTCAACGTTGGTGAAGCCCATCTCGTTACGAACTTTTTTCAGGGCCCGACATTCAAGCTCGAAGCAGTCGCGGAAGGTTTCAGAGATATAGCGAGAAGCACCGCGGAAGCCCAGCATGGGGTTTTCTTCGTCCGGCTCGTACAAGGTGCCGCCGATGAGGTTGGCATACTCGTTGGATTTGAAGTCCGACAGGCGGACAATCACTTTCTTGGGGGCAAAAGCCGCTGCCAGGGTTGAAATACCTTCAACCAGCTTGTCGACGTAAAAATCCACCGGTGAGCTGTACCCGGAAATGCGCTTTTCCACGGTCTGGCGAATGTCACGGGGGAGGCCGTCGTAGTTCAGCAGCGCCTTGGGATGCACGCCGATCATACGGTTGATAATGAATTCCAGGCGCGCCAGCCCGACGCCCTCGTTGGGCAGAGCCTGGAAGTCGAATGCCCGGTCCGGGTTGCCCACGTTCATCATGATCTTGAACGGAATATTGGGCATGGAATCGACAGTGTTCTCTTTGAGCTCAAAATCAAGGCTGCCTTCGTAGATCAGGCCGGTATCGCCTTCGGCACAGGATACGGTCACTTCCTGCTCGTCTTTCAGCACTTCGGTGGCGTCGCCACAACCGACAACTGCCGGTATGCCCAGCTCCCGGGCAATAATGGCAGCGTGACAGGTGCGCCCTCCCCGGTCCGTGACAATAGCGGACGCCCGTTTCATGACCGGCTCCCAATCCGGATCGGTCATATCGGTCACCAACACATCGCCGGCCTGGACCCGGTCCATTTCCTTGATGCTGGTGATGATCTTGACGGGGCCACTGCCGATCTTGTGACCGATACTGCGGCCTTCTACCAGGACGGTGCCGGTCTCGTTCAGCAGATACCGCTCCATCACATTGGCGGAGGCACGGCTCTTGACGGTTTCCGGTCGGGCCTGAACGATGTAGATAAGATCGTCGTCACCATCCTTCGCCCATTCGATATCCATCGGGCGCTGGTAATGCTTTTCGATGATCATCGCCTGTTTGGCCAGCTCTTCCACTTCCGCGTCGGTAATACAGAAGCGGTTACGATCCTCCTGCTCCACCTTTACGGTTTCCACAAACTGCTCTGCGGCCGGGTCTGTGTGATAAACCATCTTGATGGCTTTGCTGCCCAGGTTACGACGCAGAACTGCCGGACGGCCGGCCTCCAGGGTCGGCTTGTGAACGTAGAATTCGTCCGGGTTGACCGCTCCCTGTACCACCGTCTCCCCAAGGCCGTAGGAGCCAGTGATAAACACGACATCCCGGAAGCCGGATTCGGTATCCAGGGTGAACATCACACCACTGGCTGCGGTTTCACTGCGGACCATCTTCTGGATGCCCGCAGACAGGGCCACCTGTTTGTGATCGAAACCATGGTGAACGCGATAGGATATGGCGCGGTCATTGAACAGTGAGGCAAAAACTTCCTTGACCGACGTACGGACCTGCTCCAGCCCCACCACGTTGAGAAAGGTTTCCTGCTGGCCGGCAAAAGAGGCGTCGGGCAGGTCTTCGGCTGTGGCAGAAGAGCGTACTGCGACCGCCATCGTGTCGTTATCGCCCCGCAGCTTCGCGTAGGCGTCTTCCAGCGGCTTTTCCAGTGCCTCGGGGAATGGCGTGTCGAGGATCCACTGGCGGATCTGGGCTCCGACTCTTGCAAGCTCATTGACGTCATTGATGTCCAACGCTTCAAGAGTATTGTCGATCTTTTCCCGCAGGCCATCTTTTGCGAGGAATTCCCGATAAGCATGAGCCGTGGTGGCAAAGCCGCCCGGCACGGTAACACCTGCATTGGCGAGATTACTGATCATTTCACCGAGAGAGGCGTTCTTTCCCCCGACCCGGTCAACGTCTGACATTCCCAGGTGATCAAACCAGATAATGTAATCTTCCAAAGCGTGTCTCCCTTGATTCGTTGAAGCAAAGAGCGAAACCGGAGCGGTGGAGGTCCCTCACATGACCGGGACCCTGCAATTCCTGCATTCTCCACTGCGGGCTCTCGAACTTGGCGTGTATGATACTGTAACCTGTGGCAATTACCTAGGGAACCCGCCAAATACGGAGCCGGACTACAACACCATGAAAAGAACCGCTTTCTTTATATCCGATGGTACTGGCCTGACTGCGGAGGCTCTCGGCCACAGCCTGCTGGCGCAATTCGAGAAAATCGATTTCGAGCGCATTACCGTGCCATACATCGATAATACTGACAAAGCCCGGGAAATGGCCTCGCGCATCAACAAGGCAGCGGAAATAGACGGCACACGGCCGCTGGTATTCGACACAATCGTAAACAGCGATATCCGGGATCTCATCTCCGGGGCCAATGGCTTCATGGTGGATATTTTCGGTACTTTCCTTAACCCGCTTGAGCAGGAACTTCGGTCGTCATCGTCGTATACCGTCGGCAAGTCCCACGCCATTAACAACGAAGGCACCTACGAGCGCCGGATCAAGGCCGTCAACTTCGCGCTGGATAACGACGACGGGGCACGCACCCGCCACTACGACGAAGCCGACCTGATTCTGGTCGGCGCTTCCCGCAGCGGCAAGACCCCCACCTGCCTTTATCTGGCCCTTCAATACGGGGTCAAAGCCGCCAACTACCCCATTACCGAAGAGGATCTGGAAGACCAGAAAATGCCGGCTGCGCTCCGCAGCCACAAAGAAAAGATCTTCGGGCTGACCATCGAACCCGAGCGTCTGGCCACGATCCGCAATGAGCGCAAACCGAATTCCCGGTACTCGTCCATGAAGCAGTGCATGCATGAAATCGAGGAAATAGAGCTGATGTACCGCAGGGAACGGATCCCCTACCTCAACACGACAGCCTACTCTGTGGAGGAAATCGCCACCCGTATAATGGTGAGCACCGGGCTCAAGCGCAACCGTTAGGCCAGGCAGCAAAAAGGCCGGCGCGCCCTCTGACAGCAAGGGTTCGCCGACCTTTTACCTTTGCGGTCGGATTACAGCTCCTGGATCTCCAGCCCGAGTTTTCTGGCTGTGTCCCGGTTTTCGAAGCTCGTGACCACCGCCACACTGGCAGTCTCCGGCGTCAGCCACTCTTTCGCCACCCGCTTCATGTCGTCCAGGGTCACAGCCAACACACGTTCCCGGAAGCGGGCACGCTGCTCCGGCGTGCGGCCGAACAACCGGTTATGGAACGCGTGACGGGCCGCTCCGGCGGGAGAACGCGGACGGTCCAGCTGGCCGATTATGCCAAGTATGGACTCCTCCAGCTCCTGGGGATCATGCTGTTCCTGCTGCAACCACTCCAGGGCCTTATCGAAATCCTCAAGCGTTTCACCCAGCCGGGGATCCCGGTAGGAGAAAAACCGGAAGGTACCGTTGACGCTGTCCTGACCGGCACCACCACCGTAAGCACCACCCTTTTCACGAATGGCCCGGTGCAGGTAGCCATTGCGCAGGAAGCCACCCAAGACAGTCAACGCCGCTGCATCAGGATGATCAATGGCAACGGTGCTGTATGCCTTGGCGCAGAAATTCACCTGGGTTGAAGTAAGCCACGCTTCACGGGTCTGATAGCTGACCGGCGCCAGCTTCCAGGACTCCCCGGCTTCAGCATTGGTCTCGCCCCAGATCGATTTCAGCTCGGTGAGCATGGAGGCAAGCTGCTCTTCCTCCCCAATCAGCAGAAACTCACGGGATTGCTGCCGGATACGTTCGTGAAGCGAGGAAAGACGTTCACACAGATGGTCAAGTTCCGCCGGGGTATCGAGCGCCTTGTCCAGGGCCTTCACGCCGCGAACCGCCTCCAGGCCGCCCAGACGGAATGACAGCCAGGCCCCGGTGCTGATGCCCTGGGAAGCAGCGCCCATGGCAAGGGCATGACCACTACCGGTCACACCCTGCTCTCTGCGAGCGCGGATCTGGGCGACCAGTTCGCGGACACGCTCTTTTTCGTCAAACCGGGCACCGTCGAACACGTCTTTAAGCAGGCAGGTCAGCGCCTCGCGGTTTCTCGCCAGTGCCTTACCATTAAAGACGATGTAGCCAGACAGATCCTGCACATCGTCTATCCGCCCCTTGGCGGAGAAAGAAGCACTGATGCCGCCGGATTCGGCAGAAATGCGATCCTGCATCTGCAGGTAATCCAGCTCACCACAGCCCACTTCCGGGATCAGCGTGGTGTAGTAAGGCAATAACAGCAGCTCATCTTCAGACAGGTTCGGCACCGGTACGACCACCTGTTCGTAGACCAGCCCGTTTGTACCCCGCGCATAAATGGTTGCCGACATGTCGCCGGCAAACCGGGCTTCGGGTTCCGGCAACTGCAGTGGCACGTCGGTCAGGTCGACTTTGGGCAGGATAGAATCGTCATCCTTGCGAGTCTGGCGCTCTTCGAGGGCCCGGGCACGGTCGATTATCTGCTGAACCTCGTCATCAGTCAGAGCGGCCTTGCGACGAGCCAGAGCCTCGCGAATTGTGGCCTGACGGCGGCTTTCCAGCTTGTCGTCAGGACGCAGGGTCAGCGTTACCCGGTGGGGGTTTTCCAGCAGTTTGCTGCGAATAAGGCCAGGGACATATTGAGGATCCCGGATCTTCTCGCGCATGTCCGCCAGCACGGGCTCAAGGTCCAGCAGCTCAACGGGGTCGCCGCCATGAACCATCGGCGAAATGGCGGTCATAATCAGTTGCAGACCATAGGGGAAGCTGTCCCCGGCGATCTCGCGCTGATGAAGCTCCAGCTGATGCAGTATAGCCTCCAAGCGGTCCTGGCTGACTCCCTCTTCCACTACCTTTGCGAGCGTCTGTTCAATCAGCTGCTCCAGCTCGCCCTGTTTTTCTGGCTCGCTGCCCTCAATCCCACACACGAAGGTCATCTCACGATTGGAGTCCTCAAGGCCGCACATGGGCGACGGAGAATGCCCGATATCCGTGGTCTCCAGGGCCCTCATCAGCGGGGAAGCGCTGTTTTCCAGCAACACACTCGCCAGCAGCTGACCTTCCAGGTTTTCCTGCAGGTCAAAACTGTGCCCCAGCAACCAGCCCATGACGATGTGGGTCTTGTGGGCAGTTTCCTCCCCTTCACTGACCGCGTAACTCTGGTCGACACGGAGCGGTGAAAACATGCGCTTTTCGTCACGAACCGGCAGTTCCACATCCAGACGATCAAAACGCTTGAGCGCAAGCTCTTCAAAGCGTTCGTGATGCTCATAAGCCGGAATATCGCCGTAGGTGGCAAAAATCGCATTACTGGGATGGTAGTGGTGCCGATAGAAGCGCAGCAGGTCGTCGTAACTCAGGTCCACAATATGATCCGGCTCGCCGCCACTGTTGTAGTGGTAGGTGGTGGTCGGGAACAGGTGGCTGGACAGGTTTTGCCATAACTGGGAAGTAGGCGCACTCATGGCACCTTTCATCTCGTTGTACACCACGCCACGGTAGACCAGATCCGTGGTCGGATCTTCGGGCTTGTCAAACTCCAGACGGTGGCCTTCCTGGGCGAAATCCAGCGGATCAAGTGAAGAGAAAAATACCGAATCCAGATACACGGTCAGAAGGTTATCAAAATCTTTCCGGTTCATGCTGGCAAAGGGGTATGCCGTCCAGTCGCTGCTGGTAAACGCATTCATGAACGTGTTCAGGGAGCGGCGAATCATCATGAAAAACGGGTCCCGCACGGGAAAACGTTCGCTCCCACAAAGGGCAGTATGCTCCAGAATGTGAGCCACGCCGCTGGAATCCATCGGGAAGGTTCGCAACGCCACAAAAAACACATTCTCGTCGTTGTCTGCTGCCAGGTGAAGGTGACGGGCACCGGTTTTACGATGACGGTACTCTTCAACGGTCACGTTCAACGTGTTGATGCGGTGACTGCGTAGCATTTCAAACGCGGGATGGACTGTGTTCTCGATCACTGCCGCCATTAAAACTATCCTGTCTTTAACCAAATGGGGATTGTAGGGTAACACGTACTTTCTATTATCATGCACTAACCCGAAGCCACAAGGCAGCATCCGATTCCATGACCACTGAAACCCAGGGCAACCAGACTCCAGTCACTTCCGGCACCGGCCACAGGGCCACTTCCAAGGGCAGGAATATCCACGCCCCGGAAGTCGCTGCCTACTGGGCAGAACGGCGCCGGTACCTGGAACGCATACGTCGGGTTCCCGAGATCAGGCAGCGGTTCTGGCGCGCCATCGGTATATACCTGTTACGCCGGGTACTGTGGTCCTTCGGGTTCTTTCCGGTATTCCTGGCTTTCTGGATACCGTTTGTGCTTTCCAGCTTCAACCCGGTGGTTATGGCATCAGACCTGATCCCGCTGCTTGAAAGTTTTGTCAGCGCCAACCCGGAAGTTCAGGCCACTACCATAAGTACGCTGGCAATCGCCTGGGGATCTGTCGGATTCTTCTTTCTGGTGTTCGATTTCGTGCTGACCCCCTTCAAATCCCCCTATCAGTATGAGGCAGATGTGTACATGCGTTCCTGGGAGCAGCTCAACCATGATCAGCTTCCGGAGAAAGTGTGATTTGTCCTGCATTCTCGTTAACTTCAGTGAGTTTGTGTTACATAAGATTGCCCCGACTGGGTAAGATAAGGCTGTGTAATCCCTGACACAGGTTGAACAATGACAAAGAATCGGTCGGGGCATCGGCAGTAACACAAGAATGCAGCATTGAGAGGTTTCTCATGGTCGACTTCAGACCGCTACTGTTCGTCAACGCGCTGGCCCTGATGCTTCTGGTGACGGCTGGCTTCGCATCAGTGCGCAACGACCTTTCCCTGGGTACGGATGAAATAGCCAGCGAGCCGGAAGCCGAAGAAACCATTGCCACCATTACCACCGCTACCCCCGAACCAGCGTCCGACGAACTTTACCGGGAAGACACCACCACCGAAGCTGTTACTGTTGAAACTCCGGAACTGCCACTGGCAGACAGCGCACTGGCCGCTTCCGGCGAAGCTTCTGATAATGAGATCGACGGATCCGACACGGAGCTGTCACGCAGCCGCATTACCGGCGAACCTTTCTTTATTCCGGAACTACCCGAAGACCCCGAGATGCTGGCGGTCGCGGAGCCAGCATCGGCAATGCCGGAAACCCGCACTGATGCCCCTCAGCAGCAACCTGAAGAACCTCGCCCCACCACCGGCCTTCTGGTGCTGCGCTCAAACGTGGTCGGGGATGAAGTCACGATCAACGGCAAGCAATACGGCGCCACGCGACTGGATCTGGAACTGGAACCGGGCGAATACGAGGTGGTCATCAGCAAGGAGGGCCACAAGCCCTGGCAGCGGACAGTAGCGCTTTCTGCTGGCAACGAGAAGACACTGGTCGGCCAACTCGAGGCCTACACCCGCGTTGATTACCGCGACGGCACCTGGATAGGCGGCGTTAAAACCGGGGACGGCACCTATGAAGACGCCGACGGTCTGCGTTACGAAGGGCACTTTGTGGATGGTGAATTTGATGGCAAAGGCACCGCCTGGTATCCGGACGGCAGTCGCTATAAAGGTGACTGGCAAGAGGGACAGCGACATGGCGAAGGGACATGGCGGGATGCGGACGATACCCGGTATACCGGACAGTTCCGCCACGACCGCTTTAATGGTCAGGGCACGCTGACTCTGGCCAACGACGACATTCTGACGGGACAATGGTCCGACGGGCAGCTGAACGGGCATGGCTCGCTCACAACATCGGATGGCATGCTCTACGTAGGCGGATTCCGGAACGACGAATTCCATGGTGAAGGCACCCTCACCTATCCTGACGGGCGCCATTACGAAGGCGAGTTTTCCAATGGAGAATTCCATGGCGAGGGCAAGGAAGTGTTTGCCGATGGCAAGAAATACGAAGGCGAGTACATCGAAGGCTCATTCCATGGCAAGGGGCTGCTGCGCAATCCCAACGGCAGCTCGATCGAGGCAACCTTCCGCTATGGCGAGCCCTACGGACAGGTGCGCCTGACAACGGCAGCCGGGGAGGTATTCACCGCCCGGACCAAGGAACCCGGTGTTTGTTATCGGGAGAAAAGCTATCGGGCAACCCAGTGCCCGAACCTGGAAGGCTGGTGAGCATCAGCCCGGTAATGAACACACATGCAGTAAAGGTTGAGGTTGTGACATGGCGATCAAGAATGCACTCCTGGTAGATGACTCGAAAGTGGCTCGATTTGCCCTGAGCAAACTGCTGGAAGGCCGGGACATGGAAGTGAACATGGCCGGCTCGGCAGAGGAGGCGCTGGACTTCCTTAACTCCAACAAACGCCCGGACGTGATCTTCATGGATCATCTGATGCCCGGCATGAATGGCGTTGAAGCCACCAAAGCCATAAAGGGGAACCCTGAAACTGCCGCCATCCCCATCATCATGTGCACCTCGAAGAAGTCCCAGTCGTTCATGGAGGAAGCTCGCAATTTCGGTGTCTACAACATTCTCACCAAGCCACCTCACACCGAGGGCCTCAGCCTGGTTCTCGAACAGCTTGACAGCGATGTGACCGAAGGCACTCTGCCCGAACCGCCGGAACTCGACGCCACTGCCGACGTTAAGGAGGATGACCCACTGGACATCCCCGCTGATGCCTCCCTGGAAATGGCGCCGCAAACAGACGATGAGCCACAGGCCAATGGCCATGGTCCCCAGGTGGTTCCGCTGACCAGCGACCTGATCGAGCAGATCGCCCGCTCCGCGGTGAAAACCCATATCAATAACCGCCTGCACGAGTTGTTGAGCTCGCTGTTCGATGAACAGTTTGATCACCTCAAGCGGGCGCTGGAAGAGTCTGGCAAAAAACAGGAAGCCGCTGTTGAGGAACGCCTGACCGCTGTCAGTGAAATGATAGAGCGTCGCACGCGCAACCTTCGTGATGACGTGGCCGCGGAGGTGAACCTGAACCTTGCCCGTGAGCTGGCTGAACTGCGCAAGGACCTGTCTCATAACACTGGCTTTACCAGCGATCACATGGCAGAGCTGAAAGACCACATCACAAGCGTGCAGACGATCGATACCGAGTTCTGGCAAACGCTGCAATCCGAAGCCATACAGCAGGCCCACGAGATCTCCCGCGAGACCGCTGAGGATATCGCCCAGCGCACTATCGATCTGTTCGTATCCCAGCAGCGTTCGGCAACGTCGCGCATCTATACCATGGGTCTGGCTGCCAGTCTGGGCATTTTTGCAGTGGGCATCGCCTGGCTATCAGGGCTGTTCGCTTAACTGACGGCTGATACGGCGCCAGTCTCCGGGGGTATCCACATCCGAACCGGCGCCGTCCATAGCAATCCTGGTAGCGCCGTTTCTCGCAAGGATGCCGGCTGCGCCTCTGTCTCCCTCCAGCGTCATTACCTGTGACCACAAGCGCCGGGGGAGGTAGGCTGGCGCCCCCGGTTTGCCACCCATGTCTGCAGCAAAGGGGTGAGAGGGATTATGTCTGGCCGCCTGCGCCAGGGCCATCAGCGCTTCCGATTCAATCAGGGGCTGATCCAGCAACACCACAAACACCCCTTTGGCCTGAGGCGCGATACGCCCCAGCCCTGCCTTCAGCGAGGCTGACAGCCCCTCGCGCCAGTCCCGGGCATAGACCCATGCGGATGGCTGAAGGCGACAACGATAACGAACCAGCGGATACCACCCGCCTGCTACGACAGTAACCGGACCTCCAAGCTGCCTGGCCTGGCCAATGGCGTGATCCAGTAGAGTACCCGAATTCAGCGGCAACAGGGCCTTTGCACGGCCCATCCGCCGGGAAGCGCCGGCCGCCAGCACCAGTACGGGGAAAGCCTCGTGGCGATCTGCTCTGGTCTCTTCCATTATCACCTGCTCCGTTGTTTTCGCCACGCACCTTACGCAAAGCTGCTAGCGCTGGCGGATTTTTGCTAGAATCCGCTCATCAATCAACCTCATCTTTCCAGGCTCCTCCGATGAACCACCTTTTCGTAGACAATCTGACGGTTATCGACTTCGCCTACCTGGACGCTGCACGCGGGCTGGTGGGAGAAAGTTGGATCGTAGATGTGGTTCTGGGTGGCGAGCTGGATGACCAGGGTATGGTATTTGATTTCAGCAACGTCAAACGCACCATCAAACGGGTGATTGATGAGCGTGTTGATCACCGTCTGGTGATTCCCCGGGGCTATGGCGGGCTCGAATGGAACGAAGATGACCCGCACGGCTTTGTCTGGCACCTGAAAGATGGCACTCATATTATTCACCGGGCCCCGGACGAGGCCGTGGTCTGGCTGTCATCTGATCGCGTAGTGCCTTCGGCCGTTGCTGCCCTGCTGGAGAGTGAGCTGCGGGCGGTACTTCCGGCCAATGTGACCGACGTTGAGATCACGCTGCGTGAAGACATCATTGAAGGTGCCTACTACCATTATGTTCACGGCCTGAAGAAACACTTGGGTAACTGCCAGCGCATTGCCCATGGCCATCGCTCTCCCATCCGTATTGACTGTAACGGCTATCGGAACCGGGAGCTTGAGAATCGCTGGGCAAAGCTGTGGCAGGATATCTATGTCGGGTCCGAGGAGGACGTGACGCAACGCTGGGTGGCCGAGGACGGCACAGCGTATGTGGCCTTCGAGTACGAGGCGAATCAGGGAGAGTTTGCCCTCACACTCCCCGAGAGCCGGGTTTACATGCTGGACTCGGACACCACAGTGGAACTCATTGCGGCGCACATTGCCGAGCAGCTTAAATCCGAGTTTCCGGAGGATGTTATCCGGGTCAAGGCTTACGAAGGGGTTGGTAAAGGCGCTATCGCTTCGCGCTGAGTTTCTTCTGCAGGTCCTGCCCCCGTCCATGGAGGCAGGATGATACTTAAACCAGATTGTACAGGAACACCACGGCTATACCCGCCGGCGTCACGTACCGAAGCGTAAACATAAAGGCTCTGAACGCCCTGCCCTCCAGACCAATATCCGATGGCAGACCTTCCCGCTTCATCGCCCAGCCCGCAAACAGGGCAATAGCCAGCCCGCCCAAAGGCATCATCAGGTTCGATACCAGAAAATCAAGCAGATCGAACACGGTCTTGCCTTCAAAGATCGCAATAAAGCCCAGTGGATGCAGGTCTTCCCAGACGTTGAAGGACAGCACTGTGCCGATGCCAATCAACCAGATTGCCAATCCTCCACCCAGAGCGCTTTTCGCCCTGTTCACACCTTTACGCTCTTCCAGCCACTCAACGACGGGTTCCAGCATGGAAATCGCGGAGGTAATGGCAGCCACCAGCAGCAGCGCAAAGAAAATGGTTCCGAACAGCGCCCCGCCGCTCATCTGACCGAACGCCAGCGGCAGGGTCACGAAAATCAGGCCTGGCCCTGCGCCGGGCTCGAGACCATTGGCAAACACCAGCGGAAAGATGGCGAGCCCGGCGAGCAGTGCGACACTGGTATCAAGAACGGCGATGGTCATTGCGGTTCTGGCAATGTTGACACTCTTTGGCAGGTACGACCCATAGGCCATGAGCACACCGATGCCGATACTGAGAGTAAATGCTGCGTGCCCCAGAGCCGTCAGGACGCCTGCGGTAGTCAGCTTGCTGAAATCCGGTGAGAACATGAAAGACACAGCCCGGCCGAAGCTGCCACTGTTCATGGCGTAGATAACCATGGCAATCAACAGGACAAACAACAGCGGCATCAGCATGTTCACCGCTTTTTCCAGGCCGGAACGGATACCGCGGCCAACGATGAAAACGACAATCCCCATGAAAACGGAATGCCAGAGCAACAACTCCCAGGGGTTCGCAAGCAGGCCCCCGAACTGACCGCCAATAGCCTCTGCGTCTGCACCCGCAAACATTCCGGCAGCCGCTTTTCCAATGTACACAAGGGCCCAGCCCCCGATCACGGCATAAAATGACAAAACCAGAAACGACGCGATTACGCCGTTCCAGCCGATGACTCTCCATCCTCTGGCGGTACCCTCACTCGTGGTCAGGGTTCGCATCGTGGCCACAGGGCTCTGGCCGCCCCGGCGGCCAATCATGGTTTCGGCGATCAGAACAGGTACGCCAATCAGGAAAATACAGGCCAGGTAAACCAGGACGAAAGCGCCACCGCCGTTTTCGCCCGTGATATAGGGAAACTTCCAGATGTTACCGAGGCCGACCGCCGAACCTGCGGCGGCCAGGATAAAGGCCAGCCTTGATGACCAGAGGTTGTTGGCCTGCTGGTGTGGTTGGGTACTCTCACTCATTCTTATCTCCGGTTAATTGTTTTTGTCGGATTGATGTTCCGGGGCTGTTACTTCGGGGCTGCTGTTTACTGAATAAGGACCTCGCGTATCGAGGCCGCCACTTGTGGCAGAACCTGGTCGTTGAGCCCCGCCACATTGAGGCGACTGCTATCGAGCATATAGATTCCATGCTCCTTGCGTAGCTGGCCCACCTGCTCCGGGCTGACGCCCAGGAACGAGAACATGCCCCGCTGACGGGCGATAAAACTGAAATCGCCAACCGACGCCAGGGCGTCCGCAAAAGCGTGACGCAGGTGCAGGATGCGCTCGCACATCCCGTTCAGCTCCTTCTGCCACGCGGACCGCAATCCGTCATCGCCCAGTATGGTCTCCACGATCGCGGCGCCGTGGGCCGGCGGCATGGAGTAATGGGACCGGATAACGCTCAGCAGTTGGCTGGTTGCGGCCGCGTTTACGGTTGCCGTTGCCGAAATCAGGGCCAGGGCCCCGGTGCGCTCCCGGTACAGACCAAAGTTCTTGGAGCACGAGGCGGCGATGAGCATTTCCGGCACTTCTCCAGCCAGGTGGCGCAGGCCTGCCGCATCGGCATCCAGCCCTTCGCCAAGGCCCTGGTAGGCCATATCCACGAAGGGCAACAGGCCCTTGCGCTGGATCAGGCCGGTGACATCCTGCCATTGCGCGAGACTCAGGTCGGCACCCGAGGGGTTGTGGCAGCACCCGTGCAATAACACCACATCCCCAGGATCTGCCTGCTCGAGAGCCTCCAGCATGGCGCCGAAGTCTACCTGCAGCGTCTTCGGATTGAGGTACGGATATTCGCGAATAGTCAGGCCGGCGCCACCCAGTAGAGGGAGGTGATTGGCCCAGGTGGGCGTACTCACCCAGACCTTTATATCCGGCTTGCACAGGCGCAGGAACTCGGCCGCCATACGCAGCGCGCCGCACCCACCAGGAGTCTGGATAACGGAGGCCCGGCGGTACCGGAGCAGCGGGCTGTTGCTTCCCAGGATAAGCTCCGCCATCGCGCTGTTGAAGCCGGCGGAACCGGCCGGCCCCACGTAGCTTTTAGTCGTTTCGCCAGCAAGCAGGCGCCTCTCGGCGTCATGCACAGCAGCCATAATGGGGGTATTACCGGCGTCATCCTTGTAAACGCCAATACCCAGATCGACCTTGTCGGGCCGGGGGTCGTCCCGGAATGTTTGCATCAGTTGCAGGATCGGGTCTGGCGGCAGAGGTCTCAGGGCTTCAAACATGATTCACTCCCTCTTCTGCCGCTTGAGTACGGATAAGAGTCGGATGCCCCGTCTCCAGCGCTCTGATCAACTGACACCGTTTTTCCTCGATGTTTTCAGCAGCCTGCTCGCGTACCGGTCCAAAGCCCCTTACGTCCGCTGGCAGTTCCGCCAATTGCAGGAAGGTTTCATAGTTGCTGGCATTCAGTTCCCCGCAAATACGGGACACCAGGCTCTGGTAGTCCCGCAACATGGCTCGATCCAGCTTACGATCGGCAGAGTAACGGAACGGGTCCACCGGGGTTCCGCGCAAGCCGCGGAGTTTTGCCAGCATCCGGAAGGCCCGGAACATCCACGGGCCGAAGCGCCGCTTTTTCGGACGCCCCTGCGCATCGGTTTCGCCATTCAGCAGCGGCGGGGCCAGGTGAAAGTGGACCTTGAAGTCCCCTTCGAAGGTGTTCCTCACTTCTTTCATGAAGTCGGTTTCCGCAAACAGGCGGGCCACTTCGTACTCGTCCTTGTAGGCCATGAAGCGATAAAGCTGCTGAGCCACGGCTCGAGTCAGGAGCAGGTTGGTCTGCCCCAGTGTTTCCTCCGCCGTCCGAACTTCGGCAACACTTTTCCTATACTGATCGGCCCAGCGCTGGTTCTGATAGTTGACCAGGTGCCCGTGACGGGTCTCGATCAATTCCTCCAGGGTCGGTTCCTGGCTGATGAGCCCCACCTTCGCGGTACCAGTGTCCAGCAGGTCCGTTATCGCCTGCAGATCAACAGCTGCTACCCGGCCCCAACCAAAGGCTTCCTTGTTGCGGTCGACCGCCACACCATTCAATTCGATGGCTTTTATAAGCGCGGCTTCCGACAGCGGTAGCAGTCCTTTCTGCCAGGCAAAGCCCAGCATCATTACGTTGGAAAAAACGGTATCTCCCATCAGCCTGTCGGCGATGCCGTTGGCGTCGAGCTGATCGAAATGGTCCGGACCCACCGCATCCCGGAGCAGGTCCAGGCGCTTGTCTGCCTTCATGTCGGCGTCGCGATAGAGCACATAGTCGGCAGTGGGCAGTTCCGCTTCGTTGGCAACAATCCGGGTGTGATTCGGTCTGATTACACCAAGGGCTTTCTGAGATGAAGCCACGACCAGGTCACAGGCGATAACCGCGTCTGCCTGGCCATTACTGACCCGCACCTGATGCAGTTTGTCGGGGGATGGTGCCATGCGCACGTAGCTCAATACCGTTCCACCTTTCTGGGCGAAGCCCATAAAATCCAGCACCGAAGCACCCCGGGATTCCAGGTGCGCAGCCATCGTAATCAGCTGACCCACAGTCACCACGCCTGTGCCGCCGACGCCGCCAACGAGGAGATCGTAGGAACCTGTCATTTCAGGACATTCCGGAGCCGGCACATCGGCCAGTTTGGACGCCAACACAGAACCGGTATCCATGCCCCGGGACTTGCGTAGTTGCCCGCCTTCAATCGTGACAAAGCTGGGACAGAAACCATTGATACACGAATAGTCCTTGTTGCAGGAAGACTGGTCGATCTTGCGCTTACGGCCGAGTTCGGTTTTGCGAGGCACAACCGAGAGGCAGTTGGACTGCACCGAGCAATCGCCACAACCTTCGCACACATGATGGTTGATAAAGGCCCTCTTGGCCGGATCCGGGAACTGGTTGCGCTTGCGCCGCCGGCGTTTTTCAGCCGCACAGGTCTGGTCGTAGATCAGCACGGTGCAACCCGGAATGTCGCGAAGTTCGCGCTGAACTGCATCCAGTTCGGAGCGGTCGTGAAAGGTGACGTCCTTCGGGAACTGGTCTTTATGGCCGTCGTACTTTTCCGGCTCATCACTGAGCACAACCACACGGCGAACACCCTCAGACGCCACTTGCTGGGCAATCATCGGGACGGTGATCTGACCATCCACCGGCTGGCCTCCGGTCATGGCAACGGCGTCGTTAAACAGGATTTTGTAGGTGATGTTGATCCCGGCCGCTACGGCCTGCCGGATCGCCATGGAACCTGAGTGAAAGTAGGTGCCCTCCCCCAGATTCTGGAATACGTGTGGATTGCCGGTATACCGGCTTTTACCGATCCAGTTGACCCCTTCACCGCCCATCTGGATCAGCGATTCCGTGTTCCGCCCCATCCATGAGGCCATGAAATGGCAGCCAATACCGGCCAGGGCTTTACTGCCATCGGGCACCTTGGTGGAGGTATTGTGAGGGCAACCAGAGCAGAAGTACGGCAGTCGCTTCACACCGCCGGGATCCCGGGCCGTGGTCATGGCGGTAATTTCAGCCATGCGCTCGCTGTAATCCACAAAGAAGAAACGGCCCAGGCGTGCAGCCAGATAGCCAGCAACCAGTTTCGGGCTCAGTTCCCCAACATAGGGAATCAGCGGGCGGCCCAGCTCGTCCTGTTTGCCGGTAATCAGCACTTCACCGGGACGATCCGGCTCGGACATATATTCTTTGATCTGGCTTTCGATAATGCCCCGCTTTTCTTCGATCACCAGCACCTCTTCCTTGCCGTGAACGAAATTGAGAATGCCGCGACGCTCAAGGGGCCAGACCATACCGACTTTGTAGATATCCAGCCCCATGTCCCGGGCTTTACTCTCATCAATGCCCAGCAGATCAAGCGCTTCAAGCAGATCCAGATGGCCCTTGCCGGTGGTCACGATGCCGAATCGGGCAGCCGGGTTACTGAACAGGCAGCGGTCAATCGGGT
Source organism: Marinobacter denitrificans (assembly GCF_008795955.1). Classification (GTDB taxonomy): domain Bacteria; phylum Pseudomonadota; class Gammaproteobacteria; order Pseudomonadales; family Oleiphilaceae; genus Marinobacter; species Marinobacter denitrificans. The sequence continues at coordinate 77,108 of NZ_VMHN01000002.1, read as the reverse complement.
TGGCCCTGGCAAAAGCCTGAACGGCAGCCAGCTTGTGCTCGATGCGGGTTTCCAGTTGGGGGCCGGGCAGGTCCGGCCACCGGTAATGAAGGCCGCTTTCCGGTGCCGTAAAGTCATCCGGTGTAACAAACTCCGGTTCCGGTGGCAGCTCCACCGACGCCGCGCTTTCGACGGTCTCGGAGATAGCCTTGAAGCCGACCCAGCAACCGCTAAAGCGGGACAAAGCGTAGCCCCAGAGGCCGAATTCCAGATACTCGGCAATGTTAGCGGGGTTGATGGTGGGCATGAAAAAGCTCATGAACGCTACATCAGACTGGTGAGGCATGGAGGACGACACGCAACCATGGTCATCCCCAGCAACCACCAGCACACCGCCATGGGGGGATGAACCATAGGTGGTGCCGTGCTTGAGGGCGTCCCCGGCGCGATCTACCCCCGGGCCTTTGCCGTACCAGAGGCCGAACACACCATCCACCTGTCGAGCGTCGTCGGTTTCTACCTGCTGGGTCCCCAGCATGATGGTGGCAGCAAGATCCTCATTAATGGCCGGCACGAAATCAATGCGGTTCTTATCAAGCAGGGGTTGGGCCTGCCATAGAGCCTGGTCATAGGCGCCCAGCGGGGAACCTCGATAACCACTGACCAGGCCCGCCGTATTCAGACCCTGCTTGCGATCCAGAGCTGCCTGCATCAAAGGTACGCGGACCAGAGCCTGTGTTCCGGTCAGGAAAACCCGCCCTGATTTCCGCAGATAGCGGTCTTCAAGTTTGTAGTCGTCGAGCTGTGGGGTATCGGCGGACATGGCGCCCTCCTTTTGTCGGTTTTATAACCAAAATTCTAGAGGGAAGTCCGCAAAAGGTGCTTGCTTATTGAGTGAACGTATTCGGCGTTTGCGAAAGATTGTTTGATAAATGACAATACAAAGAAAGATTCTTTGATAGAAATCAGGTGTTACCAAATGAAACACGTAGATCTGGACAAATTGGACCGCCGAATCCTCTCGTTGCTCCAGCAGGAAGGACGCATCAGCAACCAGTTACTGGCGGAACAGGTGGGGTTATCGCCTGCCGCTTGCTGGCGACGGGTCCGGACGCTTGAGGAAAACGGAATCATTCAGGGGTACAGTGCAAGAGTGAATCCCGAGAAAATCGGCCAGGGGCTGTGTGTGCTGCTCAACCTGTCGTTACAACGACACAGCATCGACAGCACCGAAGAAATTGAGCAGCAGGTCAGCAGTTACCCGGAGGTACTCCAGTGTTTTGCGGTTACGGGGAACGCCGATTTCGTATTGCGGGTCATCGTTCCTGATATGGCCAGCTACGACCGCTTCCTGAACGAGAAGATTTTCACCTTGCACGGTATCTCGCAGGTGAATTCAAACTTTGCTTTGCGGGAAATAAAGAACACCGAGACTATCCCGGTGGAAGGGCTGGACCAGGGAGGAATCGACGCCCCAAAAACAACAAACCCCCGCCCATAGGGCGAGGGTCTGTTATCAATAAAAACCGCCCAAAGGCGGTTCTTACTGCTGGCTTACCGGTGGACTAAACCGTTAAGCCGTATTGGCGTCCCCTAGGGGGTTCGAACCCCTGTTGCCGCCGTGAAAGGGCGGAGTCCTAGGCCACTAGACGAAGGGGACTAGAAATTGGTGGAGCCAAGCGGGATCGAACCGCTGACCTCAACACTGCCAGTGTTGCGCTCTCCCAGCTGAGCTATGGCCCCTCAACGGCTGCGTATATTAAGGATCGGCCCTTGGGGCGTCAACCTTTTTTCCAACGTTTTTTCAGTTTCGTGAATATCGCTGCTGCAGCCGTTTACTAATTCACCAGTCTGGTCACTCAGGGAGCAGGGCTGCGAACTCCTTCTCCACCCGCTTGGTCTCCTTCTTGGAGAAGCCGCCCATTACCTCAAGGGCATGGCGCAGACGGGACCGGGTCATGTCCGGGCCAAGGATGGCCATGGAGTCCATTACAGACCAGGAGTTAGGTGTACCCGCAACAGCCACAAAGATGGCGAACATGAAGTCACCCATTTTGAGGTCCATAGCCTTGGCCAGGGCCTTGATGTCAGCGAAGATGTTGTCCTTGCTCCAGTGTCGCTGCGCTTCCAGTTTCCATAGGGTGAACTGGAGTACCCGCTTGACCTGGGCTTCGTCGAGCTTGTTATGGTTGAAGTCTTCCGGCCCGAGGTTGAGCATGCCGGAGAACATGAACGAGGCCATGGGAGCCACGTCGCTGAACACTTCCGCCCTGCCCTTTATATGTGGCACCAGATCCCGAAGTGCCTGTTCGTTGAACCACCAGTTGCGCATGCGCTCAATGAACTGGTCGTCGTTGAGTTCGTCACGAACCCACTGGCCGTTGAGCCAGCGCAGTTTTTCAACATCAAAAACCGGGCCACCCAGAGACACGCGCTGAATGTCAAAGTTCTCGATCATTTCCTCCAGGGTGAACTTTTCCCGCTCGTCGGGCATGGACCACCCCATGCGACCGAGGTAATTGGTCACCGCCTCCGGCAGAAAGCCCATGCGCTCGTAGAAGTTGATGCTGGTGGGATTCTTGCGCTTGGACAACTTGCTCTTGTCCGGGTTGCGCAACAATGGCAAGTGGCATAGCACCGGCATCTCCCAACCAAAATACTCATACAGCAGTTTGTGCTTGGGCGCGGAATTGATCCACTCTTCACCTCTCAACACGTGAGTAATATCCATCAGATGGTCGTCCACCACGTTGGCGAGGTGATACGTAGGCATGCCGTCGGATTTCAGCAGGATCTGGCTGTCCACCTGGGACCAGTCGATTTCGATGGTGCCCCGCAGCATATCCTCAATCTCGCAGACTCCGTTTTCCGGCACTTTCATGCGAATCACATACGGATCGCCCGCATCCAGGCGGCGCTTGACCTCTTCCTCCGGCAGTTCCAGGTCGCCCTTGATGCCCGGGTTCAGGCCCTGGGCCTTGCGTTCTTCACGGATGGCATCCAGCTCTTCCGGCGTGCGGAAACAGTAAAAAGCATGGCCTTTGGTGACCAGATCCAACGCGTACTGCCGATACGAGTCTTTACGTTCTGACTGTCTGTAGGGGCCATGAGGGCCGCCCACATCCGGCCCCTCATCCCACTCGAGCCCCAACCAGCGCAGGGCCTGCAGAATGTCCTGCTCCGACTCTTCGGTGCTGCGAACCTGATCCGTATCTTCAATCCGCAGAATAAACTGGCCGCCGTGTTGCCTGGCAAAACACAGGTTAAACAGCGCCACGAAGGCGGTACCAACGTGGGGATCACCGGTGGGCGACGGGGCGATTCGGGTACGTACGGTCATGAAAGCGTCCTGAAGGTTACTGCCTGATAAAGGCTGTGCGTTAAAAGCCCCGCATTATAGCGGCCACCGCCGGATTTCGCATGGGCGAGCGACAATCCATTTTATCTGGGCGCCATCTTGTTATATTATAACGTATCATTAATAGTTAAGGCCTCACCCCTTATGACCGTTAAACGCTTTACGGGCGCCACCGTACTCGGCTTCGCCATACTGCTCGGATCCGCCAGCGCCGTGGCGGCAACCCAGGTTGTCACTACCCTCAAACCTATCGAACTGCTGGTAAAGGCTGTCGCGGCAGATGATGTGGAAATCACAACACTGGTCCAACCTGGCGCCAGCCCCCATAACTACACGATGAAGCCTTCTCAGCGCCGGGCACTGGAGAATGCTGACGCCATCTTCTGGGTGGGCCCGGAGCTGGAAACCTTTCTCACACGACTGCTCAGCGGCAATGAATTTCGGGACCGCACCTACTCGCTGATGCACGGCGAAGATGTACCCGAGATTGAAGCGGAAGATGATCACGGCGGGCATCATGATGACCACGCCGAGCACGGCCATGATCACGGCGACGGTGAAGACCCGCATATCTGGCTGGACCCGGCCCTGGCGCTGAACATGGCCAGGGATATTCACAAGGTGCTGTCACAGCAGGACGGAGCGGACGTAACTGCGCTTGATGCCAATCTTGAAAGATTTGAGCAATCCCTGTCTGCCGCCGAGACTGATATCACCGCAAGGCTGAAACCATTGGCAGAGGTAGACCTCTTCACCTATCACGACGCATTCACCCGGTTCGCCGAACATTACGGTCTGAAAGTGGAAGGCATTCTGACCCTGAATCCCGAATTGTCTCCGGGCGCCAGGCATATTGCAGAGGTGCAGCAAAAGCTGCAGGAGGCCAACCAACCCTGCCTGCTGACAGAACCCCAGTTCAATCGCCAGTGGTGGCGCTCGATCACCGAAGGCCTGGACATCACCTTCAGCACCTGGGATCCACTGGCCACGGACATCGAACCCGATCGCGATGGATACATCGCCTTTCAGCAAAGCCTGGCGGGTGCTGTTCTCGAGTGCCTACCAGAGAACGCCGAGTAATAGTGGAATGGTCACCATGGCCAGCAATGTCTGGCCACTGATGATTCCCGCCATCAGTGGCGCATCGCCACCCAACTGGCGCGCAAGGATGTATGACGAGGTGGCCGTAGGCAAGGCCGCGAGCAGTATGACCACCTGTACCATCAAGCCTTCCATCCCCAATAGCAGTGCCAGCGCGGCTGTCAGTAACGGGCACACCGCCAGTTTGACGGTCGACGAGACCAGGAACGGCAGTGACGCACCACGCAGCGCTTTCAACTGCAGGCCGGCGCCAACCGTCATCAGGCCAAGTGGCAGGGCCAGGTCGCTCAAGGGCTCCAGGATGCCGGCCACCAGGGGGTGGAACCCTATCCGGAAATAACTCCAGATCATTCCGACCACCGAACCAATAATCAACGGGTTGGAGACAATAGCCTTGAGCACCGGCTTCAGCCTGACTGGCTCGCGACCGGCAACCAGAGAAAACATCAGAATGCACAGCAGATTGAGTAATGGAACTTTTACCGCCACGGCAATGGCAATAAGAGACAGGCCTTCATCCCCGAGCAACATACCGGCTGCCGCCAGGGCTACATAGGAGTTAAAGCGGATGCCGCCCTGGAACACGGACGAGAACACCGGCCCGGGCCAGCGCCAGAACCACTGAAGAGCTGCCAGCAACAGCGTCATGGTCACCAGCATGGCAACGATCAGGATCAGTATGTCGCCATAGGCTGACGGCGAGACCCTCGCCTGGCCGAGCTTGAAAATCAGCATGGCCGGGAAAAGCACGTAGTAGGTGAAGCGCTCTGCCTGGGCCCAAAAATCGCCCCCCGGGAAATGCCAGCGCCGGAACAGGTAGCCCAACAGTATCAACACAAACACAGGCGTGAGCGCCTGCACCATTACCGGCATTGAAATTTACTCTCTGGTGAGGTTTTCCCGCATCAACTGCGCGGTACTCGACGAGAGCTTACTGTAGACTTCCAGCAACGCCGAAATCAACTCACCCCCGCTACCTCCCAACCCGTCATCAACCTGCTTTCTGGCTTCACCCAGGGAAGCGCCCTGCTCGACGGCTTTCACAGTCATGGCCATCCTGCGATCCGACTCCAGAATATGAAAAGCCAGCCAGCGAGCAAGAAAATCAAACAGGTCGGACATTATCTGGCCCCTGGGCTGGTCGCTGCTGCGAAACGTCTGGATCTGGGCGAAGAACATCTGGTGTGAGTCGTGGTGATTGCGGGCAATCTCAGCACCACCAAGGGCTGCTTTCCAGATGCGCTCCTCGGCGGTAAAGTGATAGTGGGCATACGACAGTAATTCGTTGAGGATCTGATCACACCGGTCCCGGGGAACGTCAGACACTGCATGCCAGACCAGCCGGTTAACGATTTTCACAAGCGTTTGGTGCTGCTCATCAATCTCCTCAATGCCAACCTCAAAATGCCGGCTCCACGGAAAAAATTCCAATGACGCCAATGCATCGCCAGAATTGGACATGACTGACCCCCTGAACATGAAGCTGCCTTGCGTTCTCCCAACCTAGCGGATTCAGCAGTTCAGTTCGTTGTCATAAGTCATTTCCGGCTTCATGTACAGAGGGTCAGTCCCCGCCCTCCGTGACCGGGCCAGAGCCTGGCGTTTTCAGACGGATCCCCAACTGCGCCAGCCGCTCACTCGGTTTGCCGTTCATAACGCCTTTCAGCTCTTCCCTGGCTTCCTCTATCGACAAACCCTTGTCCTGTAAAAGCACCAGCATTTTCCCGAACACTTCCCTACGCCTGTTGCCTTTCTCCGATGTATCCCGACGATCCTCAAAAAAATCCAGCAGCGTGGAGCCACACTCGCAATTCCTGAAAACCTCCACGATAGTGGAGTCATCATCATCCAGGCTTTCCTTGAGGCCACTTTTGCCCGGTATCGCCTGAGAGCGTGTCAGAAACTCCTCAGGCGAATGGTAGAGCCGGCCACAGTTGCTGCACTTCTTGGGAAAAGCAGAGTCGGACAGCGCCTGAAGACCTTCAAAGAGCGCCTTGTTTTCCGGTTCCATCATCAGTCCCCTCAGTGATTGACATGCTGACTAATGTTTCTCCCGAAGCCGCTTCATAACCGCTCGTGTCACTCTGGTCGGCGCTGTACGGGTAATGGGCCAGAGCGCCCGGAACTGCAACGAAAGTGGACGGTGCAGCTGTGGTTTACGCAGCTGTTCCCACACCGCGGAGGCAACCGTTTCGGGGGTCAGGTTGATCCCCATGTTGTCGAACAGTGCCGAGCGCCCTTCGTTGGACTGGACCATGCCGGTATTCACGAACGGCGGCATCAAATCCCCTACTTTTATATCATATGGTTCCCATTCGATATCCAGCGCCTCGGTAAGCGCGCGCACCGCGTGCTTGCTGGCGGAGTAGGAGGCGAAATCCGGGACGCCATAGGACGCCGACGCGGAGCTCATGTTGATCACCTGCGCACCAGGTGTTGCCTTGAGGTACGGAAATGCCCCGTGAAGGACGTTCATCAGGCCAATCACGTTCACCTCCACAACGCGGCGATGGTCGGCGGTGCTGATCTCATCAAAGGGGCCCACCTTCAGAATACCGGCATTGTTATGCAGCACTCTCAGCCTGCCTCCGGTGTGCCCGGCAAACTGCTCCAGCGCCTGTGTCACTGATTGAGCGTCGGTAACGTCCGCGACATGGATGCTGCACCTGTGTGCACCGAGTTCATCGCGCAGGGTGTCCAGCGCCTCCGCGTTCCTGTCTGCGGCGCCGACAAACCAGCCTTTCCCAGCAAAGAGCCTGGCGGTAGCCCGGCCGATTCCGGCGCCGGCGCCGGTTATAAAAATGCAATCGTTCATGACAAGTCCTGTGTTTCGCAAAAGCCTTACGGCCAGGCGCTCAGATTTCCTGATAGAATAGCAGCTCTTTTCAATGGCTCCGTTGACCTTGGCGACAAATCACAGATTCAGATTAGGCAGTTAATGATCACCAGCAGCACGGCAGCAATGCCCGAACAGACAGTGGTAAAACCGGCAGCCTCTCACTCAGGATTGTCACGAAGATTCTGCGTGGCCCCGATGATGGACTGGAACGACGGATTCGTAAGCGCCGAATATTCGGACTCTTTTTGAACCACGCTAACTTCCGGAAGGACTATTGTCGCACCGCTAAGCCAATTTCTACTCACTCCCTGCAGGCCTGTATTCATACCAACCTCCCAATCGCATCGAAGCTCTGAGCGATTTCTGGAAAAAGCTGACATGTGACCAGTGAGACAACGACTGCCGCCAGACTTCGTCGACCGAGACAATCGTACAAAACTGGATAGATCACTCCGAATACTGCAAGGGAGTTTTGCTCCTCTGGCGCTGCGGTCAAAAACACCCCCAATAATCCCAGAAACACTAGACTGCTTATTTTAACCCACCTAAGCCAAGCAATCTTTACAGCTGCCTTTCCATTCAAGATACCTTGTAGTTTTTTCATTTTGAATTTTCCTCTTTGATGACTGTCGATCAATCATTTCACAAATCCGAATTCTTCCAAGCCCGTGGACGGGTATGAATAACGGACTGAAAGACGTCCATTCTCAAGAACCCAGTCCGAGCGTTAAGCTTCCAGTCAGCATCGGGATATAGAGTCAATTTGGAGGATTCTTAAAATCCATTACTCTGGGGAAAACACCGAGAGGGAGAGCAGTATGATGAACATGATGGCTGGCTTGATTGGATTTGGAGGTTTTTTTATTGCCTTGGTATTAATTGGCGTCCTTGGCTATTGGAAAGCGGATGACCTAGAAGCTTGGGCCAAAAAGCATCTCTCGCGGAGCGAAAACAACCATGGCTGAAGATCACTCAAACTCGATCTTGTTTAACGACCTTCAGGTTTATCTAAATTGCGCAGCAATCGCGATGTTTGTTTTGACCTCAGTCACTCTCCTCGCAGTCTACGGCCCGTATTCACAGATAGACACTGAAGCCATCCAAGGCGTAGGTGGTAAGTCGGGGTTTATGTTTGTAGCCCCGCTGGTTGGGGCATTAGTGGTCAGCGGTATTCAGATCACATCCAATCGCTCTCGCCAGAGTATGCCCACTGTCGTGGAAATGGTGTTATTCAGTACATTACACTTGATTGCGTTTCTCGCCTCCTATCTGACGGTAACCGTTTTTCAGCCCCTGACGGATTCTATGGCCGTTTTGATGATCGCCTCTATATTCGGCCTTGTTCTGCCAGCGGCCAGTTTCATTCACATTAGAAGAAAGCATAGTCACTTCCTCACTAGATCAGCCAAAATGGGAAACAACGATCCTAAATAGCAGCCGACTCAGTGCTGTTTGAGCCTGCCCTTCCAACGTTCTCGCAGGCCAGCCGCATATTGTCGCTAGCTCGCTCAGGCGTCACAAATAGATTAGCGAACAACCCCCAGCGATGACACCCAAGACATTTGGGGAGCCCTGAATCGGAAGCCGCCCTAATTTTATATCGTAAAAAACATGAACACCCGTCTTGCCCAGCATTCGCGGAGGCCTTGCCCCGATGTTCTGGAGATAGGCCACTTGCCATCCCGAAGGGTGTTGTCCTGATGTGTGCCTTTTCTCTGTTCAGTCTGCGTGAGTCACATGGATGATTTTCAGCCGCAGCTGGTTCTTGCCGGCCACTGACCAATCAATGCGGTCGCCTACCCGAAGCCCCAGGAGAGCGGCACCGGCTGGAGCCAGGACGGACACACACTCCTCGCCTGACTCTCGCGGGCTCGGGTAAACAAGCCTCATCGTGTAATCCGCGCCGTTACTCTCATTCTTAAAATGGACCAGGGAATTCATGGTCACGGTGCCGGAGGGCAGATTCCCGGCATCAACCAGAGTTGCTCTATCAAGCTCGAACGCAAGCGCTTCGGCTGCTTCACTGCCATGTGGCTGCTTCTCCAACATGGCGGATAAACGATCAAAATCCTGGTCTAAGACATAAATAGCTGGACGTTCAGACATACCGACTCCTTCAGGCCCGGAAGGCAAGGTTCAGTTAGGGGATGTGTCAGAGGTCTCGCCGAATTCGACGAGTGTTTCGACGAGTTCAGCGAAAGGAATGGCGAATAAGGCAAAGCCCGGCAACCAGAAATGGCGCCGCGGATGAAACGGAATGGATGAAGTAAAAACCGGTTTTCATTTCAAATCTCAGGACTTTAAAAAAAATTAGCAAGATACGTTAGCTCAGTTGACAAAGAAAAGAAACAATCAAAACGCCTGGTTTCCGCGCCGGCCGAGAAACTCCCGAAGCGGTCTTAACCTGCAGTTCTGGTCATTCCCAGCGGGTCTGCGAATAGCTGAACACCGGCAACGACAGATGCCAGCGAATGGCCGCCATACGTAGAAGCGGTCCGAGGCTGAATGCCGCCAGGAGAGTGACGTTCTCGCCCACACCCTGGCGAAGCAAGGTCAGATAAAGAAAGGCGACCACCAGTGAAACGCTGGCGTACAGTTCATGGCGCAGCACCTGTGGTGTGCGGTTGCACATGATATCCCGGATGATACCGCCAAAAATGCCGGTGGTGATTCCGGCCATCACTACGACCACAGTGTCATAGCCCAGTTCAAGCGCGACATTACAACCAATAACCGTGAACGCCACCAGGCCAATGGCATCCAGTACCAGAAACAGCTGATGCAGGTGCCGCATGAATCGGGCAATCACGATCGTTACCAGGCCTCCGGTGATGGTCATGTAGATATAGCGGGGGTGCTGGGTCCAGTTGACTGGAAAGTTGCCCAGAAGAATGTCCCGGACCGTTCCGCCTCCGAGGGCGGTAAAAAACGCGATTACAGCGACACCAAAAATATCCATGTTCCTTCGCCCCGCGGCGAGGGCGCCCGACATGGCTTCGGCGGTAATGGCAATCATATAGATAGAGATCAGCACACAGGACTCCTGAGTTTCTGTGGCCTCTCCCCCTGTCCCTGATACCTGAGAGTTTACAGAGCCCGGCTCTGCTTGCCCCTTCGGTGGACTGCATCGGCAGTCGCTCTCCAGACGGCTTTGAATGGTGCCTCGCAGTACCTGTGCCTGAGCGTTTATGGGAGTTTGCGCCTTCGGCGGGGCCAGTGCGCCCTTTATCCTGCTTTCTAGAGCAAACATTCCTGCATGGATTCACGAACCAGCCTGCAACGGCTTTCGACCGCTATTTAAGGACACCCATGAAACTACAGACCATCATCTGCAGCACCCGCCCCGGCCGGATCGACCCTTCCATTGCCCAGTGATTCAATGCTCTGGCCAATGAACAGGGGACATTTTCAAGCGATCTGGTGGACCTGGCCGAGTTCAATCTTCCGGTATACGATGAGGCCAACCACCCGCGTATGCAGAAGTACAAGCACGAGCACACCAAAGCCTAGTCAGCGAGCGTCAACGAGGCGGATGCCTACGTATTCGTCATCCCCGAGTACAATTTCTGCCCACCGCCATCGTTCACGAACGCGTTGAACTATGTTTACAACGAGTGGAACTACAAGCCTTGCGGCTTCGTCAGCTACGGCGGTGTTTCCGGTGGCCTGCGTTCCGCCCAGGTCGCCAAGCAACTGGTCACCACGCTGAAAATAATGCCGATGGTGGAAGGTGTAATGGTGCAGATGCCATGGGAAAGTCTCGATGACCAGCGCCGCTTTCTCGCTGGCGAACAGCACACTGGTTCCGCCAACGCCATGCTGACGGAAATGGCCAAGTGGTCGGAAGCACTGAGAGTCCTTCGCTAAACCAGCCAGCAAACGCGTGCCCGACTATCCCTGTCGGGCACGCCTGATCATCGGTTTACCATCCCGAACCGATGCCAGAACCGGCAACTGTCCCAACAGCACCTCGTACGGCGACCGCCCCTGCAGCACAACACAACGGGCCGGCAGCCCCTGCTCAATGCCATACTCTTCGAGATCCAGAGCGGCGGCACCGTTATCTGTTATCAACTCCAGGCATCGGTCAATCCAGTCCATGCCCAGCATGTGGCAGGCGTGCAGGCCCACATCCAGCGTCCGCAGCATGTTGCCGTTACCCAGAGGATACCAGGGGTCGCGAATGGAATCCTGGCCGAACGCCACTTTCAGGCCGGCATCCAGCAGTTCCGGCACGCGGGTCAGGCCACGGCGTTTCGGGTACCCATCGAATCGGCCCTGCAGGTGCAGGCTTTCTGTGGGCATGGACAGGAAACGCAGGCCGGATTTCTGCAACAACCGGAACAGCCGGCTGCAGTAATGGTCGTTGTACGAACCCATGGCACAGGTATGGCTTGCGGTGACCCGGGAGCCATAGTCCAGCCGGAGTGCTTCGGCAGCCAGAACCTCCAGGAAGCGGGACTCGGGATCGTCAATCTCGTCGCAGTGCACGTCCACCAGAAGGTCGTGCTTGTGGGCCAGCATCATCAGCCACTGGACCGACTCAACGCCGTAATCCCGGGTGAATTCGAAATGGGGAATGCCACCGACAACATCCGCCCCCAGACGTACCGCTTCTTCCATGAGCTCCTTACCCTGCGGAAAGGACCAGAGGCCTTCCTGAGGAAACGCCACAATCTGGAGATCCACGGTTTCCGCCATGCGCTCACGTACCTCAAGCATGGCCTTCAGGCCCGTCAGTTTGGGATCAGTTACATCCACATGGGTGCGGACATGCTGAATACCGTTATCAGCAAACAGTTTCAGGGTCTGCTCGGCCCGGCTGACCACATCCTCTCGCGTCAGACTAGCTTTGCGCTCTGACCAGCACTCGATACCCTCAAACAGGGTACCGCTCTGATTCCAGCGCGGCTCGCCGGCGGTCATGGCCGCGTCCAGATGGATGTGCGGCTCCACAAACGGCGGAACGACCAGGTTGCCGACGGCATCCAGCTGGTTTTCCGCTGCCGCTTCCGCTGCATTCTGGGCAGTAATGGCGCTGAACCGGCCTTCGGCAATGGTCAGCCGGTACAAACCCTCGCGGCCCTGCAATCGGGCGTTGACGATGGCATTCAGACTTTCACTCATAACATCTCCTTACGGGTGCTCACTAACCATGATCATGGAAGGCGCCGGTTAACACCGCCAATAAAACATCCCCGACTGTTTCCCGAGTATCCTTGCTGTGATGTGCGTATCGCTGGGCTTGCTGGCCAGACCATAGCAGACATGCAAAGGCAGCAAGTGCTCTTCCCGGGGGTGACAGAACCGGGCGTGGGGCGCCCGTTCCCAATGAGCCAGACGCTCCGCCCGCTCCGACTCCGACAGGGAGGTATCGCAACAGGTCTGCTCCAGCCAGTTCTCAAAGGCCTGATTGCGTAACTGGATGTCCGGCGTCTGTTCCGCAAAGAATGCTCGCATGTTGTGAAACGAGAAACCGGAGCCAATCACCAGCAGGTTGTCGTAATCCAGAGCCTGCAGGGCCTGACCAATCGCCAGGTGCGTGCTGGCATCCAGACTGTTGACCAGCGAGAGCTGAACGCAGGGAATATCCGCCGCCGGGTACATCAGCTTGAGCGGCACAAACAGGCCGTGATCAAAGCCCCTTTGGTCATCCAGGCGCGCCGGGATACCGGCTTGACCCAGCACCTGGTATACCTGACGCGCTAGCTCCGGTTCCGCGGGACAGGGATACTCGATCTTGTAGGCCTCCGGTGGGAAGCCAGAGTAATCATAGTTGAGCGAAGGGTTGGCACCAGAGGTTATGGTCGGTACCGACGCCTCCCAGTGCGCGCTGATCACCAGTATCGCGGAGGGTTTGCGAAGGTTACCGGCAATCTCCGTTAGCCGCGCCACCATTTCACGGTGCCCCGGGTCCCCCAGCAGTGGCATTGGCCCGCCCCCGTGGGAGATAAACAGCACATCGGTTGCAGTGTTCATGGCATTTGTTCCTCTGTTCAGAGTTCGCCCGGCCCCGCCGGGACAATACCACTCGGGTTCAGCGCCTTGATGGAGTAATAACCGGCCTTGATGTGATCAAGGTTGACGGTATTGGCAATACCATCAAGCGCCAGTATCCGGTGCATATAGTCGTGCAGGCGCGGCATGACGCTCAGGGTATTGCGGTTGCACTTGAACAGGCCATGATAGGCTGCATCAAAGCGCACCAGGGTCACGAACAGACGAATATCGGTTTCGGTCAGTTGATCACCGAACAGATAGTGACGTCCATCCGCCAGCCGCGACTCCATGTCGTCCAGGGCAGCAAACACCTTGGCATAGGCCTCATCGTAGGCGGCCTGACTCGAGGCAAAGCCGGCCTGGTACACCCCATTGTTCAGATCGGTATAAAGACAGCCGTTAAGGCTGTTGATTTCGCCTGCCAGTGCCGCCGGGTATAGGTCCGGCCCCATATCCACAATCTCTTTGAAGGCCGTGTTCAGCATCCGGAGAATATCCGCCGACTCGTTATTGACGATGGTGCCAGTGTGTTTGTCCCACAGTACCGGCACCGTGGCGCGGCCGGAAATATCCGGATCCGCCCGGGTGTACAGCTCATGCATGTAGCGGGCACCGTTGAGCGTATCTTCCTGCGCGCCGGGGTAGCCGCCGAACTGCCAGCCCTGGTCGGTCAGACGGGGGTTGACGACGGTCACTCCGATCACATCCTTGAGCCCTTTCAACTCGCGAGCCATCAGGGCTCTCGATGCCCAGGGGCAGATGTAGGCCACGTACAGGTGATAACGTCCCGATTCGGCCTTGAAACCGCCCACCCCGGTGGGTCCCGGCTGTCCATCCGGCGTGATCCAGTTGCGAAAGGGCGAGGTCTGGCGAATAAACCGTCCTTCCTCGTCTTTCGCCTGTACCGGTTGCCAGTTTTCCTTCCAGATCCCGTTTACCAGCATGGTTCAGCCCTCATTGTGCAACAGGTTATCCACGGCAAACCGGCCTGCACCCTGAATCGCCAGTGCGACGGAAACGACAAACAGCGTGAGGGCATACTCGTAGCCATTATTGGACATGAACAGCCCGTTACCGATATGCACCGCGAAGATGGCCACCAGCATGGTGAAAGCTGCAACCACGGCCGCAGGTCGTGTCAGCAGGCCAAGCACCAGTGCCAGACCGCCAAAGAACTCGGCCCCACCTGCCAGCAACGCCATCAGGTAACCGGGCTCCAGTCCAATACTGGCCAGCCACTGCCCGGTGCCTTCCAGCCCGTAGCCGCCGAACCAGCCGAAGAGCTTCTGTGCACCATGGGCGGCCAGGATCAGCCCGACAGGTACCCGCAGAATCAGGGCGGCAAAGCCGCCAGTGGATTGGAACAAAGCCTGTGTAAATTGAGAGCTCATGATAGTCACCTCGAATGTTTCACTTGTGGGTTTACCCCGAAGCCCGCGCCTCAGGTGATGGGCCCACTGTACTATCACCAATCGAGTGGACTAAGATGGCCAATGTTGTTTTATTATCAACATATCGTTGACTATTAGCCCATATAGAGGACCACCCAATGGACCGTATCGATGCCATGCGCGCCTTTGTGACGGTGGTGAACGACGGCACATTTACCCACGCTGCGGATCGCCTGGGCATGTCGCCCCAACTGGTCAGCAAATACGTTTCCCAACTGGAACAACACCTGGGAGTGCGCCTGCTCAACCGCACCACCCGCAGGATCCACCTGACGGAGGCGGGAACCCGCTATCACCAGCGCGCCCAGCAGGTACTCAATGACATCGACGATATGGAGAATCACCTCGACGATCTACAAACCCGGGCCCAGGGCCTGCTGCGTATCAGCGCCCCCGTCTCTTTTGCCATTCGCCACATGGCACCCCTGCTGAGTGAATTCCAGCAGGCCCACCCCGCCGTGGGCATCGACCTGCAACTGAATGATCGCAAGGTGGACATCGTGGAAGAGGGATTCGATATCGCTCTCCGGATCGGTCACCTGAGAAGTTCCTCGCTGATCGCCAAGCGACTCGCCCCGGTACGACTAGCTCTGTGCGCATCACCGGCCTACCTGCAACAACATGGCACACCGGAACGCCCTGAAGATCTCAGCAACCATCACTACCTGCGATACAGTTACATGGATACGGATGCGGAACATCCGGTGCAGAAATGGCTAAAGGATGGTATTGGCAATTCCACCAGGGAGATGATCAGCAACAACGGCGATGTGTTGACAGAAGCGGCGATTGCCGGGGCCGGAATCGCCCTTCAGCCTACCTTCATCGCAGGCGCTGCAATCAAGGAAGGAAAGTTGAAGATTATCCTGCCGGAACACGAACCGGAGCCCATGGCACTCTATGCGGTGTACGCCCACCGACAACTGCTGGCGAGCAAGGTTCGCAGCTTTATCGACTTCATCGACGGCTTTTTTGGTGAACCTCCCTACTGGGACAGGTTTGAATAGCAAGCGCTGGTACGCACCCCATTGCATTGATGCCGGCCCCTCTACGAACTCATCCGGGATTTCACTCAACGCTGTGTAGCAACAGAGCGTGAACTGTCTCAGTATAGGGAGCCTCAACCCCCAGACGCTCGCAGCGCCGCAATACCGCCCCGGCAATACTGTCCAGCTCCAGCGGCCGCCCCTTTTCTTTATCCACCAGCATGGATGTCTTGATGGCGTTGAAGTTGCTGATCAGCTCGAACATTTCTTCCAGATCCTCCGGGCCGAGATTAACGCCGTCGGCTTTCGAGGCTTCCACGGTTTCCGCCATCATGCCGTGCACGATTTTGCGGAATTTCGGGTGGTGAGTAAGGGTTTTTGTATCCAGGCCGGTTACCGCAGACAGAGGGTTTACGCCATTGTTGATAACCAGTTTGCGCCAGAGCTCATAGCGAATGTTTTCAGACAGTCTTGTGGGGATTCCCGCTGCATTAAACTCAGAAGCCAGCCGCTGTAAAAGTTCCGTCCGGGCATCGTCTGCGGCGGCTGACATCGGCCATCCACCCATGACAACCTGGGCAGCGCCTTCAGCCTCAATCACACCGGGCTCTGCAATATGGCCGCCAATCCGCACAGCCAACCCCCCGATGACCCGTTTATCCCCCACGGCCTGAGCAAGCAGTGGCTCGTTGTCCACACCGTTCTGGAGGGAAAGAACGTTCACCTGCCCCCTCCGGAGCCACGAACCCAATTCTTCCAGGACCGCACCGGTTACTGTGGATTTCAGGGCAATGACAATGACGTCGAAATCATCAGGCAGGTAACCTGTAATAAGAGTCTGATGATCAAGAGCCTCGGCACGCAGGTTAATGGTTTCACCTTCGTATCGAACCGTCAGACCTTTCTCTCGGATTGCCTTCAGGTGTTCACCACGGGCGGTCAAAACTACCTTGTGACCCGCTTGCAACAGCCGGGCGGCGTAATAACCTCCTACGCCTCCGGCGCCTACCATCAGCAGTCTGAGCATTTACAGAACCCTTTATGTTTCGCTTACGGACATTGCCGGGAGTTTAATGCATCCAGCCGTACCCGGCGAGGGACTCACTGTCCTCATCCAGCGAGAACCCGAACAGGCGCTGGGGAACTTTCATACCGCCAAGGCTGAACGCGGTGTTCAACACGCACAGGGTTGGATCGGCTACAGGAACACTGCGACCAGAGTTTGCAGCGCCTTTAGCAATACTTACCCCGGACATCGCCTTGACCCATCGCTGCTCATCCTCCCATTGCTGAATCAGTTTGCGGATGTAGACATCATGGGGCTGGTGGTGGCTGGCAGCACTGTCATCGGATTCCATCCGGTCCAGGCATATCAGCAACACACCCTGATCCCTTAAGGTTTCAAGGCACAGGCCAATGTCACGATACCGCTCGCTGGTCATCCCTGTATTGAGTCGCAGCTCGATCACCTCCTCGGGCAACAACTGAGTCATGCTTTCAGCCAGCATTTTCAGTTCCGGCCCCTGTGGGCCACTGATCGACACTTCAAAGCCGCGGTGCTGCATGAGCGATTGCAGGCGCCGGGCCAGCATTCCCTTGCCACACTGGCGAAAAATCTCGGGATGCCCGGCACCTGAGTCGGAGGTGATAAACGCGACGCTGTCTACCCGGAGATCCTCTTGGATCAGCCGGCGCAGGCTGGACTGCCCCCTGGGCCCGGTTAGCGCCTGGGTTTCACAGGACAGATACAACACCGGCAATTTGGTCACGTTGCTACCGCCCCAGTTTTTTCGCAGATTGGCCACCAATACCGAAATGCTGTTTCGGCATTTCAGTAATTACCACCCGGATGCGCTCCATGGGTGCATCCAGAGAGCGGGACATGGCCTCGCTCACTTCCTGGATAAGGGTTTCCTTCTGCTCGTCCGTTCTGCCTTCAATAATGTAAAGCTGAGCAATAGGCATAGCGCCTCCTTATCAAACGAATCGTCCGGAAACGGTGCCCAGGCCCTGGTAACGAACGGTGATGTTGTCACCGGGCTCCACAGCGATGGCAGCGGTAATGCCACCGGTCATGATGAAGGTGCCGGCGGGAATATGCTCGCCCCGCTCCGCCAGCAGGTTGGCCAGCATGGCAACACTGGAGGCCGGATGGCCCAACACCGCAGCACCGGCACCCACGTCCACCACTTCACCATTCTTCTCAACCACGACACCCAGGGTTTTCAGATCCACATCGGCCACATCCGCCATCTGGCCACCGGTGATAAAGCGGGTGGATGAGGCATTGTCAGCAACGACGCTGACCAGATCGAACTTGAAGTTCTCGTAGCGGGAATCAATGATTTCCACGGCGGGAATCACGAAATCCGTCGCCGCCAGCACCTGGCCAATATGACAGCCCGGGCCTTTCAGGGGCGCCTTGGTCACAAAGGCAATTTCGGCCTCGATTTTCGGATGGATCAGCTCTTTGGTGTTCACCACGCCACCGTCAGGCACGCTGAAATAATCCGCGAGGAAACCGTAGATCGGCGTTTCCACACCCATCTGAGCCATCTTGGCCCAGGAGGTGAGGCCCATTTTCATGCCGACGATCTTGTTGCCCCGCTCTTCCTTGCGGCGACGGATTTCCCACTGCACGTCGTAGGCATCCTCGAAGGTCATGTCCGGGTAATCGTTGGTGACCTTGGTGATGTCGTGGGCCTGCAATTCGGCGTTTTCCACGTGTTCGGCCAGGGCCAGAACCTGTTCGCGATTCAATGTCTTGCTCATGCGTTCTGCTCCTTTTGCGCCGCCAGCAGATCCAGCGCCACATCCACGATCATGTCTTCCTGGCCACCCACCATGCGGCGTTTGCCCAGCTCCACCAGAATGTCCACGGTCTTCAGGCCGTACTTCTGCGCCGCCACTTCGGAATGGCGCAGGAAGCTGGAGTAGACACCGGCATAGCCCAGGGCCAGGGTTTCACGGTCTACCCGGACCGGGCGGTCCTGCAGCGGACGCACGATGTCGTCAGCGGCGTCCATCAGGGCGTAGACGTCAGTGCCATGCTCCCAGCCCATCTTGTCAAAGGCGGCCACGCACACTTCCAGCGGCGCGTTGCCGGCACCGGCACCCATGCCGGCGAGGCTGGCATCGACGCGGTCACAGCCCTCTTCCACCGCGACGATGGAGTTGGCCACACCCAGGGCCAGGTTGTGGTGGGCATGAATGCCGGTTTCGGTTTCCGGCTTCAGAACATCCTTCAGCGCCCGAAAGCGGTCGCGGATGTCGTTCATGTTCATGGCACCGCCGGAGTCGACCACGTACAGGCAGGTAGCGCCGTAGTCTTCCATCAGCTTGGCCTGCTCCGCCAGACCCTGCGGGGTCTGCATGTGGCTCATCATCAGAAAGCCCACGGTGTCCATGCCGAGCTTTCTTGCATGCTCGATGTGCTGCCTCGAGACATCCGCCTCGGTGCAGTGGGTGGCCACTCTTACGATGCGGGCGCCGGCATTGTAGGCGTTGTCCAGGTCATGGACGGTGCCGATGCCGGGCAGCAGCAGGGTGGCAATTTTGGCGTGTTCGATCACTTCGGAGACCGCCTCGATCCACTCCAGGTCGGTGTGGGCGCCGAAGCCGTAGTTGAAGCTGGAACCCTGCAGGCCGTCGCCGTGGGCGACTTCGATGGAATCGACTTTGGCTTTATCCAGTGCCCGTGCGATGTCCTGCACGTTCTTGATGGAGTACTGGTGGCGGATGGCATGGCTGCCGTCCCGCAGGGTCACGTCGGAGATGTAGAGTTTCTTGCCGGGATTGAATGTCATGGGAATATCCTCCTCAGTTGACCAGCGATTCGGCGATGCGCTCGGCGGTGCCGAGAGCCGCAGAGGTCATGATGTCCAAGTTGCCGGCGTAGGCCGGCAGGTAATGGGCGGCGCCTTCCACTTCCAGGAAGATGGAGGTCTTCAGGCCGCTGAAGCGGCCCAGGCCCGGGACGTTCATGGGCTGGTCTTCCGGGATCACGTCAAACTGCACTTTCTGCTTGAGGCGATAGCCGGGCACGTAGCTGTTGACAGCCTTGACCATTTCCTCCACCGAGGCTTCCACTTCCGCCTGGTCGGCGGCGTCGGACAGCACGTAGACGGTGTCCCGCATCAGCAGGGGTGGCTCGGCCGGATTGAGGATGATGATGGCCTTGCCCTTCTGGGCGCCGCCCACCACTTCGATGGCCTTGGAGGTGGTTTCGGTGAACTCGTCGATGTTGGCGCGGGTACCGGGGCCGGCGGACTTCGACGAAATCGAGGCAACGATTTCGGCGTAGTGGGCCTTGGCCACCCGGGACACGGCCGCCACCATCGGAATCGTCGCCTGGCCACCGCAAGTGACCATGTTGACGTTGCCCTCAGAGAGGTTCTGTTCCAGGTTCACCACCGGCACGCAGTAGGGGCCGATGGCCGCCGGGGTCATGTCGATGATCTTGATGTTTTCCTTATGGCCCCGCAGGAACACTTCGTTGTGCATGTGGGCCCTGGCGGAGGTGGCATCGAACACGATGTCGATGTCGGCGAACTCCGGCATTTTCACCAGGCCGTCCACACCCTCGTGCGTGGTAGCCACGCCCATGCGGGCGGCACGGGCCAGGCCGTCGGATTCGGGATCGATGCCCACCATGGCGCCCATTTCAATGTTCTGGCCATTGCGCAGGATCTTGATCATCAGGTCGGTGCCAATGTTGCCCGAGCCGATGATGGCTGCTTTGATTTTCTTGCTCATAACCTGTTCCTCATCATTCTTGCCGGTCAGGCAAAGCGCACCGAAGCGCTGCCAATGCCACCGATATCAACCCGCATGTAATCGCCGGCCTTGACCGGCTCCAGCGGTACCAGCGAGCCGGACAGAATCACTTCCCCGGCTTTCAGGGAGATGCCGAATTCGCCCAGGGTGTTAGCCAGCCAGGTGACACAGTTCACCGGCGAACCAAGCGCTGCCGCGCCAGCGCCGGCACTGAGTACACTGCCGTTTTTCTCCACCACCATGCCGCAGGTCACCAGGTCCACCTTGCGGGGGGAGACTGCCTGGTCGCCCAGCACAAACAGGCCGCAGGAGGCGTTGTCGGCAATGGTGTCCTGAATGGCGATCTTCCAGTCACGGATGCGGGAGTCGACAATCTCGAAGCAGGGCATCACGCATTCGGTCGCTGCCAGCACGTCGGCGTTGGTGACGCCCGGGCCGGTCAGGTCTTTTTTCAGGATGAAGGCAATTTCGCCTTCGGCCCGGGGCGCAATCAGCCGGTCGCTGATGGGCATGACTTCGCCGCTGTTGAACACCATGTCATCGGTGAGATAACCGAAATCCGGCTGGTGTACATTGAGCATGTTCTGGACGGCCTTGCTGGTCACACCGATCTTCTTGCCGATGATCGATGCTCCGGCCGCGAGACGGCGCTCAAGCATGCGCAGGGAAATGTGGTAGGCATCGTCGATGCTGATGTCCTCGCCACGGCTGGTCAGCGGTTCCACCGCCTCCCGGCTCAACATGGCCTGGTACAGCTCATCGCCCAGTGCCTGAATTCGTGTCTGTTCCATTACTCTGCTCCTTCCGCCGCTTGATCGGCCTCGTTCAGAAAATCGTTGACCAGCCGGGCAAAGCGGTCGGCGTGTTCGATCTGTGTCCAGTGACCGCACCGGCCGAACACGTGCAACTGGGCCCGGTCGATCAGCTCCGCCAGCTTCAGGGACGCTTCCAGCGGAATCACTTCGTCTTCACGGCCATGGATGATCAGGGTCTCGTGGGTCAGTGCCCGGATGTCGTCTTCGTTGCTGGCCAGGCTATCGACCCAGCGCTGACGCGGTGCGGGAAACATGGCCGCGAAGGACTCCTGGAAACCGGGGCGAATGCTGGCCTGATACCGCATTTCTGCCAGCTCTTCGGTCAACAGGCCCTTGTTGAAGGCAAACACGTCCATCAACCGGCGCATGGCGTCCAGTGAAGGCTCGTAACCCCAGACTTCATCCAGGCCCTGGGTGATCGGAAATCTCACGCCCGCCGACCCCATCAGCACCAGCCGGCGAACCCGCTGCGGGTATTCGATGGCCAGCGCCAGCGCCAGTCCGCCACCGAAGGAATTACCCACCAGGTCCACCTGCTCCAGCCCCAGTTCGTCCAGAACACCAACGGCATGCTTCACCCAGCGCTCCCGGTTGTAGATCTGGTCTTCGGGACGTTCGCTGTAACCGAACCCGAGCATGTCCGGGGCGACCACGCGGCGGTGTTTCGCCAGTTCCGGAATCACCAGGCGCCAGTTGGCCCAGGCAGTCACACCGGGGCCGGAACCGTGAATCATCATCAGCGGGAATCCGCCTTCACCCTGGTCATGCAGATTGGTCCGGTAGCCGGCTGCGGTAATCTCGCGCCCGATTTCCGGGCTTTCGACAGTGGCGTTCATGGCTACCTCACAATTTCACGCAGATGTTTTTCATTTCGGTGTAGAACTCCAGGGAGTGCACACCGCCCTCGCGGCCAATGCCGGATTGCTTGCTGCCACCGAAGGGCGTGCGCAGATCCCGCAGGAACCAGCTGTTGACCCAGATGATGCCGGCCTCGATCTGCCCGGCAACACGGTGGGCACGGGTGATGTTCTCGCTCCAGATGGCCGAGGCCAGGCCGTAGGGAAGACTGTTGGCCAGCTCGATGGCTTCTTCTTCAGTATCGAACGGGCACAGGTGGACACAGGGGCCAAAGATCTCATCGGTAATCACCGCGGAATCCTCCGACAACCCGGTCCAGATGGTGGGTTCCACCCAGGCTCCGCCGGCCAGCTCTTCCGGCATATCGGGAACACCGCCACCGGTAACCACAGTGGCACCGTCATCCACGGCTTTCTGGTAATAGGAAAGGACTTTTTCACGATGCTTGAGGCTCACCAGTGGCCCCAGGTTGGCTTCGGCATCATCCGGCGGACCAATTTTCAGGCCTTCCGCCGCTTCTTTCAGACGGCCAACAAACTCGTCAAAGATGGAGCGTTCTACATACACCCGCTCTGTGCCCAGGCAGACCTGGCCACAGTTGGCGAAAGCCGAACGCATGGTGCCCTCGATGGCCTTGTCCATGTCACAGTCGGCGAACACCAGGCCGGCATTCTTGCCGCCCAGCTCCAGGGAGATATCCCGGATACCCTTGGCAGCGGCCTTCATGATGACTTCACCGGTACCGGTTTCGCCGGTGAAAGTGAAGCCATCCACCAGCGGATGCTCGGTGAGGAAGGCGCCGGCGGAATCTCCGCCGAAACCGTGAACCACATTGAACACGCCGTCCGGCACGCCGGCTTCTTTCATCACTTCACCCAGCAGTGCGGTGGTGGTGGGGGTTTCTTCCGACGGCTTGACCACCACGGTGTTGCCGCAGGCCAGGGCCGGCCCTACCTTCCAGGTCATCAGCAGCAGTGGCAGGTTCCAGGGGCTGATTACACCGATCACGCCCTTGGGCCGGCGAACGGCATAGTTCAGGGCGCCGGTGCCGTCCGGCGTGGGCATTTCAAAGGATTCGGTGGGAACGTTCTTGATCATGTCCGCGAACACCTTGAAGTTGGCCGCACCCCGGGGAATGTCGATATGGCTCGCCATGGACTTCGGCTTGCCGGTATCGAGGCATTCCGCTTCCAGGAACTCGTCAAACCGGGCATTGATGCCGTCAGCCACCTTGTGCAGGATGCTGGTGCGTTCGTCCAGTGTCATCCTGCCCCAGGGGCCACGCAGGGCAGCTTTTGCTGCCTTGACCGCGGCGTCCACCTCTTCCCGGCCGGCTTCGTGAACCTTGCTGATCACCTTGCCGTTGGCCGGGTTGACGTTGTCGAACAGCTTGCCGTTGGCGGAGCCAACATACTGCCCGTTGATGTAGTGCTTGATGTCTTTCATTGCTGCCTAATCCTATTCTCAATGGCCCTGTTGAACTGGTAAAAGTCAGGTCAATACCGTCAGGAACCGTTCGTTCAGTACCCTGTCGTGGTAGAAGATGGCCTTGCCCAGTTGCTCCGCCTGCCAGGTCACCGGCTTGTGGTCCGGGTAGGTGTAGTCGCCACCGCAGAACACTTCGTTGCGGTTTCCGGACGGGTCGAAGAAGTAGATGGTCTTGCCATGGGTCAGGCCATGGCGGGTCGGGCCGATATCGATGGAGGTATCGGTCATGGAGATCAGGTCCGCCGCGCGCAGTACGTCTTCCCAGGTCTCCAGGTAGAAGGAGGCATGGTGGAACTTGCCTGGCTCCTCATGGTGAATGAACGCGATATCGTGCTCTTTCATGGACACGGTCAGGAACTGGGCAATGCGGGTGCCGTCTCCGTCCAGAACCTGCTCGGCCAGATGGAAGCCCAGTACGTTGACAAAGATGTCGTAGGTCGCGGCCAGTTCGGGACCATAGAACAGACAGTGGTCGAACCGGACGGCTTTCATGCCGCTCAGGTTGCGGGGCCAGGCTTCCGGATTAACGTTTTCCACGCCCCATTTGCCGGTGTACAGCTTGTCGGCGTAGAGCTCGAAGGTGTGTCCGGAGGGCACCTGGAAACGGACCCGGCGGCCGCAGTCTTTCAGTTCACCCTCGGCAACCTGCTCCACAGCCACACCGAAATCCACCAGGTCTTTCTCAAGCTGGACCAGTGACTCTTCATCGACAACCTTGAAGCCCATGAAGTCACAGCCCGGCTCGTCGGCCTCCCGCAGAACCACGGAAAACTTGTCCACTTCGGTCCAGGCTTTCAGGTAGACCCGGCCCTGGTCATCACGGTCGGTTTCAATCAGACCCATAAGGTCTGTGTAGTGTTTGACGGCTTCTTCCAGATCGAGAACACGGATCTGAACGTGGCCGGGACGCATTACACCTTTTTTCATGACAGTTACCTCATCGATTTTGTTGTTGTCTGCTGCTTCGCCGGCTCCGCGGGTTCACGGGGACGGCATTCAATGGTCAGGTCGCTCAGCGGATATATGCGGCAGGCCAGTACGTCGCCACATGCCCGGGATTCCGGTGGTACATGCACCTTGCTCATCTTTCCGCATTCGTAGTCACCGCTGAGCACGGTGATCTTGCAGAAACCGCAACCTCCGCCGCGGCAACCTACCGGAACGCATTTCAGGCCCTGTTGCTCCATGGCCTTGAGAACACTCTGGCCCGGTTCGCAGCGAAACTGATTGCCGCTGCATTGTTCGGTTATCTCGAAGGCGTTGATCATCACTCAGATCCTTTCCTGTTTTCCGGTCAGATCTTCTTGAACAGAGCCGAGCGCTGGGTTTCCTCGGCGCCATCCGCCGCGGTCAGGAACTTCTCCATGAAGATGTCCCGCTCGAACAGCCGGCCACGCATCAGCGCCGTAATAGCCGCATCAATCATCGGTGGCGGCCCGCACAGGTATGCCTTGTGCTCGGAGAAACGGCCACCGAAGTGCTCCTTGGCAGCCTCGTGCACATAACCCCGGAAACCCTGCCAGTCGCCGTCTTCATCCGCCTGGCTCAGGGCCGGCACATAGGTGAAGTTGTCGTTGTCACGGGCAAGACCCTCGAACAGCTCGTGGTTGTAGAGCTCCGCGAGGTTGCGGGCGCCCTGGAACAGGGTGATCTGGCGATCATCGCCCTGCTCCAGCAGGTCCAGAATCATGGATTGCGGGCTGGAGAGCCCGGAACCGCCGGCAATGAAGATCAGGTTGCCCGGCTGTGAACTGCGCACGAAGAACTGGCCGTATGGACCGGACAGGTTCAGCTCCTCACCCACTTTCAGTTCCTGGTGGATGTAGGTGGTTGCAGCTCCGCCTTCGACCAGACGGACATGGAGCTCCACCTCATCGGGCTTGCTGGGCGGATTGGCCAGGGAGAACGCGCGGGCGCCATCAACACCGGGAAGCTCGATATTGATGTATTGGCCGGCCTGGAAGGTCATCGGGCGATCCAGTTTCAGATGGATGCCCTTGATGGTGGGCGACAGATCAACAATCTCGCTGACGGTCGCGGCGTAGTCCTCCACCGGGTAGCCTTCGAAATCCGGGTCGACATCAATATCGGCTTCAATAGTGACGTCGCTTTCAACGGTCGCGCAGCAGGCCAGTACCTTGCCCTCATCCCGCTCCACATCCATCAGGGCAAAGGGTGAGGCATCGCCGATTTCCACATCCCCTTCAAGAACCTGAACCTTGCAGGTGGCACAGGTGCCATGGCCACAGGCGAAGGGAAGCCAGACGCCCTGGCGCAGGGCAGCCGCAAGAATGGTCTGGCCATCCTCGACATCGATCTGCTCGCCAATGGGCTCGATAGTAACGGTGTGAGTCATAGCGCTACCCTCAGAATCCGGCACCGGCAAGGCCATCAAGGCCCGGCGTGGTGACCGTCAGCATGCTCTTGTGATCAATGCCGTTGTCTTTGAGACTGGCATCGGGAGCCGGCGTAAAGGGCTCGTCGTTCAGCAACCACTCTCCGCCCAGGAAATCAGCCTTCGCGGCTTCCGGGTGGGACGCCGTGGCCGGTTTCAGAACCTCGTCAACCAGGGCCCTGAAAGTCATGTCCGGTTGCACCAGCAGGGCGAACGGAGAGCAGAACATCAGATGGTTCGGCCAGAGCACATACAGCAACTGCATGCCATGGAAGTTTTCCACCTTGTCTTTGGGTTCAAACTTGTAGTCGTATAAAGCGTTAACACTCATGATGATCACCTTATTGTTTTGCGGGTGAATCGCCCGGTGTCAGGTAACACCGGGCAACCTCAAGATCAGGCTGCGTCCTGCTCGGACTTTTCAGCCTTGCTGTCAAACGACTTACCCTTGATGGACAGCCAGTGCTTGTGGTCCGGAGAGCCGATGTACTCGAAATTGTCCACGCCCACTTCTATGTGGTAGTACTTCTGCACCACGGTCTCCACGTCACCACCTTCACAGTTGCCCTGGTAGATCTGATGCACCGGCAACCACGCCTGGATGTACTTCTCGGGCTCGTGCTTGAAGATGTCGCAGCAGGCTTCCGAGCAGAAGTGGTAACGCTCGCCTTCGTACTTCATCTGGCGGTGGCTGAGCCTGGTGGGCTCACCCATTTCGGTGAACAGCGTCGGCACCTGACACACCTGACACAGCTGCGGCAGGGTGTTGTTGTAGAAGCGGCGGCCTTCAGCATGCTCCTTGGCCCAGTACTCGTAGCGGGGGCGATAGTACTTGTCGAAAGTGTCCGGATACTTCTCGGACATCCAGTCCATCTCTTCCTTGCCGGGGATCCAGGTATGGAAGTTGGTGGCCTGGCTGTACTGGTAGAAGGTGCTCCACAGCTGGTGGCTGAGGTGATGCTTGGCATCGTTGGCCACGTCCTGGTACTTCGGCGGGCGAATGCCGTAACGCTCCAGGTCCTTGAACAGGGCACCACCGTTCTGCTCGTAGTACACTTCCCAGGCTTCTGACCAGGACATCACCTTGTTCGGCAGCATGTAGTCCATCATCATGCTCACCAGGCTCAGCAGGCGGAAACCGCGCCAGAACCACTTGTCGATCCAGCGCTGGACGATGGGCACGTTATCTTCGTGCTGCTCGAGGATGAACTTGATCACCTCGAGGCCCAGGGTCATGTGCCTTGCTTCGTCTGACTGGGCGGAGAAGCCGAAGGTCACCGTGGCCATATCGCCGTTGTAGGCGGCCCCGGACATGAAGGGCACGAACAGCAGGTTGGTCAGCACGTACTCGAACGAGAACGAGATCGCCGTCAGGAACTCGAACGGGCCGGCGGTGCGGGCATCGTCGAAGAACGACTTGGGTACTGACAGGAACCACACCCGGTCGTGCATGTGCGCGGCATCGTGCAGACCGTTGAAGTGCTTGTTGTAGTGGCTCATGGCGTGCTGCTGGGTCTGGGAATGACGCAGCTCGTCTATGGCCTGCATCTGGCAGGCAACACGCGCCCCGGCACCACTGAACTGGCGACCCACTTTCGAGTAACCCTGGAAAGCCGCATGCTCAAGGGGAGACACACCGGTGAGGAACAGTTTCAGCGCGTTCACGTAGCGGGCGTCTGAAATGTTCTGGTGGCCGTTGTTCTGGGCAAAGGCATCGAAAATGGCGTACAGCTTCTTCTCTTTCTCCGCCTGGTACTTCCAGTAGGCATCCATGGTCAGACGGAACGGATCTTCCCACTGGGACCAGTCGGTAATCTTGATGCCCTCGAAGTCCTCGTCCGGAAAAATGTCTTTCTTTTTCTGGTAGGTTGGCTCCCAGGCCATGTCCCGGGTGAGGTACTGGTACTTGTCTTTGAGATTCAGCTTCTTATTTTTGCTAACCATAATCTTTCTCCTGATTACTTCCATTCAAGAATGAAGTGATCATCGTCTTCATCCACGTTGCCGCCGATGCTGATGACATTTATAAGCATTTCCTGAACATCCCAGTCTCTCCCCAGCTTTTCCTCCATGGTTTCCCGGTTGATCACCAGCCGTTTTTCGGCCTGGATGCGGATCATTGCCGGCTGGTGCTGCAATTCGGCGTCCGGGTTGTCTTCCATCACCGCTTCGGCGAGATAGCGGGAATCGTCGTTGTCCTGGAATGCGATAAATACAAGCTGACTCATGCTGAGACTCCCTGGCTCTGCAGTCCGAATTTCTTCAGGCGGGTAGAAAGTTCCGCCCGGGCTTCATCAAGTGCTTCAACACCAACGGAGGCCTCTGCCAGTGGCTTGAGGGCGTTGTAGGCTTGCGGCTCCCAGTGATCGGTCCACTTCTGGAGCATTTCGAGGTTGGCATCGCTCTCACCGGCGACGGCCTTGATCATGGCGTTGGTCCAGCGCAGGGATTCCTTGTACCAGTCGCGCATGAACTCGGTGAGCATGGAGACATCCTCGGCGCCCTGGCTTTCGAACCAGGCATCCATCTTGTGGTAAACCAGGTTGTACATCAGGCCGTCTATCAGAATGTTCTGAACCAGTGTCAGCTCGAACCAGTCATCCACCACCAGCGTGTCTTCCACCAGTTTGCGCATGGGCTGCCATAGCTCATCATCCATCCAGTAACCCTTGGACTCGTCCAGTGCGGCACCGGTACTGCCATCAATCATCAGGGCAATGCGCGACAGGTACTGGCCAATGCCCAGGCGGTCCATGCCGGTATAGATGTGCATCTGCGATACGGTGGTGGCGGTGGCTTCGCCGGCGATCTTGGCATTATTCATGTTGGCGCCCAGCTCGACGTGACGCAGGGGCACCAGCAGGCGCAGCAGTTGCTTCTGGGTTTCTTCCGGCAGCCGGGTCAGCAGGTTGCGCTTGTCGCAGAAGCTGAAACTGGTCTCTGCGGCTTCCTGCATTTTTGCCCGGTTGCCCACGTAGGCGCCGTAGTAGAACTGGCGTGGGTCAGAGACCGCGTACCAGTCCGCCATGCGAATGGCGGTACGCCGATCGTCGTTGAGTTCGTACCGGGAGTCCCACTGGGGGCGGTAATGGAAGTTGGTTTTGGCTTCCAGGTCGTAGCTGGCTTCCTGGTAACGAGTGGCCGGCTTGTCGCCAAAACGACGGGCAATGTGCCCATAGGTCTGGCGGATGGGTTCTACCGAGTTGGTTTTGATTTCAATGCTCATATCAACATACCGTCTTGTTGTTGTGAGTGGATAATCCAATGGAGATAATTAACGGTGGCCTTTCTCACCAAAGCGCCACTTGACCATGTCCGCATCGATTTCGCGGATCATCTCGGAATCCATGTGAATCACTTTGTTGTGTTCGCAGAAAATCCTGAAGGCCTCCCAGGGAAGCACGAGCTCGACAAACAGTTCGGGGTGACCGATGGCAAAGTCGAACTCCACGAACCTGTCTTCAGGCCCACTACGCACCCGGATGTACCGGGGCATTTCGTCGAAACTGTTCACTGGTTCAGTCATTGTTGGCACCGTTGAGTTTGTTGTCGGTTACCAGGGGAAGAGCAACGGCTGTGCCAAGCCTTGAAACCACCCACTCACAAACTCTACATCCCGCTGTTTTTGTTGATTAATTCAAAGCCAGTGTAAGATTGACGTTAGCGTAAAGAGCCTGTGGGCTGGAGACCGATGACCTGGATTTTTTACTATTTGATCAACTGGAAAATGCGGTCTGAGCAAATGCTGATATCCCATTTGCCCGGGGGAACAAGGCAGACGTTTGATCATTTGATTGATTTCGGACAAGGATCGGGTGTTAGATGTATATAGAGGTATCAAGTCGATGCCATCGCACCGGGCAAAGTTGCCTGATGCCCCCTACAACAACAAACGGGGCTACCGAAGTATGGCCAACACCTATAAGCCACAGCTTAAGTATGTTGATTTTCAGGATCTTACGGAGCAGATCCGGTTCCAAAGCACGGAGGGTAAAATCTGGTTTGGCGAGCAACGCATGCTGCTCATGCAGGTCAGCGCCATGGCGGCTTTTCGCCGGGAAATGGTCAATACCATGGGTATCGAGCGCGCGAAGGGCTTTTTTTTGCGGCTTGGTTACCAGTCCGGACTGAAGGATGCAGAGCTCGCCCGTAAACTTCGGCCCCAGTGCAGCGAACTGGACATCTTTCTCGCCGGCCCGCAACTTCATTCCCTCAAGGGTATGGTCAAAGCGGTTCCCACCGAAATCGATCTTGACCATGAGACTGGCGCCTTCTATTGCGAGCTGGAGTGGATAGATTCCTTTGAAGTGGACATCTGCCAGACCGAGCTGGGGCAGATGGAGGAGCCTGCCTGCTGGTCACTGCTGGGTTACGCCTGCGCCTACACGTCATCTTTTATGGGCCGTGAAATCATCTTCCGTGAGGTCAGCTGCCGTGGTTGTGGCGATGACAAGTGCATGATTGTTGGCAAACCGGCAGAAGAATGGGATGACATGAAAGAGTTCACCCAGTACTTCAAGGCCGACCCCATTATCGAAGAACTGTACGACCTTCAGAGCCAGGTCAGCTCCCTGCGCAGCAGCCTTGAGAAACAGCAGGGGCAGTACTACGGCATCGGCCAGTCGGCCTCCTACAACAAAGTCTGCAAGATGATCGACAAGGCGGCCATGGGTAAGGTGTCGGTACTCCTGCTGGGGGAAACCGGCGTGGGCAAAGAAGTGATTGCCCGCAGCGTCCATCTGCGTAGCGAACGCGCCGAACAGCCCTTTATAGCGGTCAATTGTGCTGCCATCCCTCCGGATCTGATTGAGGCCGAACTGTTCGGCGTTGAAAAAGGTGCCTACACCGGTGCCAACCAGTCCCGGCCCGGCCGGTTTGAGCGGGCCAATACCGGTACCATTTTTCTCGACGAGGTGGTGGAACTGACACCCCGCGCCCAGGCAACCCTGCTGCGAGTGCTGCAGGAAGGGGAGCTGGAGAGGGTTGGTGACCACCGCACGCGATCGGTGAACGTGAGGGTCATCGCAGCCACCAACGAAAGCCTGGAGAAGGCAGTGGAAGAAGGGCGTTTCCGCTCCGACCTTTTTTACCGGCTCAACGTGTTTCCGGTGAAAATCCCGCCACTGAGGGAACGACTGGAAGACCTGCCACTGCTTGTGGAGCACTTCCTGGGCAAGTTCCATTCAGAATACAACAAGCGCACCCTGGGCCTGTCCGACAAGGCCATGGAGCTGTGTATGCACTATCACTGGCCCGGCAATATCCGTGAGCTGGAGAATGTAATTGAGCGTGGCGTCATCCTTACCGACAACAATGAGTCCATCAGCCGGGAATCGCTTTTTGCAGGTATACCCGAGCCGGAACCGAAAGAACCCCAGGGTGTTGTCGACAGCCAGGGCCAACTGGTTGAACAGGGCAGTAGGGCAGCCGCCGGTGATTGGGCCAGCCAGATACTGGGCCATGGCATCAGCCTCGACGACGTTGAGGAAACCCTGATGCGCAGGGCCATGGAGGAAGCCAGCCAGAATGTCTCCGGTGCAGCCCGCATACTTGGCCTGACTCGCCCTGCCCTGGCCTACAGGCTGAAGAAATCGGGGATTCTGGCAGAAAGCTGACTGTATCAACTGGCTGCTGCAAAACCTTCCGCTGACAGGGACGTCTTCTACCTATTCACAACCGCTTTACGAAATCAGCAAGTCTCCTTCCCGATTAATCATTTGATAAAAATCAAACGCCCTTATCCCCACCAGAATCCTGGCCCCCTCTGCAGAAAAATACGTTTTTATTATTTTTTTCAGTAACTTAAAAAACACTTCCAGGGCATGGCATAAGCGTTGCTATTTCACCGTAAGTCGCTTTATCCACAAAAACAAAGACGGTGACATACAATGCGAAACGCCCCTCTGTGCTCATGGCGCACCGCCGGCAAGGCCGTATCATTGGCAGGACTGTCTTCGCTCCTGCTGACAGGCTGCGAAGCACCGCTGAACCTGGAAGCGGTTCGGGAACAGTCCCAACAGACTGTCAAACGAACCGACTTCTACCAGGCCATGGCCCGCAACGACGAGGTTATTGTTCTTTCCGGCAATAACGGTGTCGTTCTGGTCAGCGCCGACAACGGTAAGACCTGGCGCCGCCAGAATCCCACCCAGGACAGTTTCCTTGCCCTGGACGTGTGTCCGGACGACAGTTTTATTGCGCTGACCTTCAGCAACGAGATCTGGCACGGCGATACCCGGGCCGAGAACTGGACGTCACACACACTACCCAGCCAGGAACAAATGATGACGGCCGCCTGTGCCCCCGATGGCAGTTGGTGGGCGGCGGGTGCCTTCACCACCATCCAGGGCAGTACCGACCAGGGCCAGACCTGGAGCGAAACAACCC
Source organism: Marinobacter denitrificans (assembly GCF_008795955.1). Taxonomy (GTDB): domain Bacteria; phylum Pseudomonadota; class Gammaproteobacteria; order Pseudomonadales; family Oleiphilaceae; genus Marinobacter; species Marinobacter denitrificans. The sequence goes on along the minus strand of NZ_VMHN01000002.1, from coordinate 44,675 downwards.
TCAACGAAGACGCCATTCTCAACAACCTGCAGTTCGTGGATTCCGGCAAGGCCTTTGCCACTGGCGAATATGGCCTGGTACTGACCACTGAGGATGGGGGTGAAAACTGGGACTACGCCGGCTACCTGCCAGACGAATTCTATGCCCATGCCAGCCATTTCCGGTCCGCTGAGGAAGGCTGGGTTGGTGGCCTGAACGGCTTCATCTACCACACCACCGATGGCGGTGAGAGCTGGGAGAAGACCCCTACCGGAATCAACGCCCCGATATTCGGTTTTGTTCCCGGCCCAACCGGGCTCTATGCCCTCGCGGACAACGCCACTGTGCTGCAGCAGTCCGGGCAGTCCTGGCGGAAGATCTCCACCTCTGACCAGCCCCTGTATCTGCGCAGTGGACTGATGCTTCCGAACCACCAATTGCTCGCTGCAGGTGGTCGTGGCCTTCTGCTGAACCTTGAAATTCCCGTGGCCTTCTCGGCCGGCACTGACTGAGGAGCTCTATCATGCCCGGACTGCATCGTTTTACCCATCTTCTGCACTTGCTGGAGCTGTGGATATTCAGCAATCCACGCAAGGTGCTGGCGGTTATCGCCATTCTCACACTGGCCTTTGCCCTGCGCATTCCCGGCCTGAAGATCTATACCGACTTTGCCGACCTCCTGCCGCAACAACACCCCTACATTGAGCTGCACAACAGCATCAAGGACAGTTTCGGGGGTGCCAACGTACTGGTGGTAGGTGTCGAGTTTGAAGACGGAGACATTTTCACCAACGAGAAGCTCGCGAAGATCGACCGGATAACCCAGGCGGTAGACAACCTGCCGGGGGTCAACCACAACCTCGTGTCCAGCGTGACGCACCGCAACTCCCGCAAGATCTGGCTGACGGAAGTCGGCAGTATCAATTCCGAGCCCTATTACGACTCCACATCCGGTGAGTATTCCCAAGAGGCCCTGCAGGCCATGCGGGACGATGTGTCCGCCAACCCGCGGGTATACGGCCCCCTGGTGTCACCCGACATGAAGATGGCCCTGGTCAAGGCACAGCTTATCGAAGGCCAGTTGGATTATGAAAAGACCTTTGCCCAGCTGCAGCAGTTGCGGGCCGAGGAAGAGCAGACTGGTGTGAACATCTATGCCACCGGTCAGCCGGTGCTGGTGGGCTGGGCCTACACCTACATGGAGCAGATCCTCCAGATCTTCATCTTCACCGTCGTCACCATGCTGGCACTGCTGATCTTCCATTTCCGTAAGGCCTACGGCGTGCTGATCCCACTGGGCGGCGTGCTAGTGTCCACCATCTGGGGCCTCGGGATTATCAGCCTGCTTGGTTACAACCTGGACCCTCTAGGGCTGGTCATCCCCTTCCTGATTGCCGCCCGGGCCATGAGTCATGGCGTGCAGCTGGTGGAACGCTACTACGCCGAAACCCAGGAGCGCGGCAGTGGCCCGGAGGCAGCCAAGGCCACCTTTGACAGTCTGTTCCGCCCTGGCTCCCTGGGCGTGGTTTCCGATGCCATTGGCCTGTCACTGATTGCCATCGGTTCCATCCCCCTGAATACGCACCTGGGCATCTACGCTTCCCTGTGGGCCATTACCGTGGTGTTCACGGTACTGATCGGCGTCCCTCTGCTGCTGTCGATTCTACCGACCCCCAAAAACCCGGAAATCCGCGAGACGGTTCTGCGCCATATTGGCGCCAGCTGTTCCCGCACCGTTGCCCGACCCGGCGCTGCAAAAGTCGTGCTGGGTGTAGCGGCCCTCGCCATGCTGGCTGGCGTGCTGGCCTCCTCCAATGTGCAGATCGGCGATTCGGAACCCGGATCCCCAATCCTGTACCCGGACCATGACTACAACGTTTCATCCAGGGTGGTGAACGAGCGCTTCCCCGGCTCGGAGGAGCTCTACATCGTCGCCGAAACCGAAGAAAACGGTGGTCTCAAGCGGCCAGAGGTGTTGACAGCCCTGTCGGACCTGCAGTCCCACATGCTGCAGGATCCGGAAGTGGGCGGCAGCAAGGGCCTGCCGGACCTGGTGAAGCAGGTTAACCGCCTGATGCATAACGATGACCCGCGCTGGTACCAGATCCCCCACGATGCCGGCTACGTGGGCGGCCTGATGTTCACCTATATGGCGTCCAGCCCGATCCCCGGGGCGCTGGATGAATTCAACGATACCGACGACCGCATTGCCAATCTGGTGTTCTATTACAAGGACCGCCAGGGCGAAACCATTCGCCGGGCTATTCACATGGCCAAGGAATGGATTGCGGAAAACGGCGACAGTGTGGAAGGCCTGACCATTCGTCTGGCCGGCGGCACCCTGGGTGTGGCCGCGGCGATGAACGAATCCGCCTTTGAAACCAACGTGATTGTCCTGCCGTTGGTGTTCCTGCTGATCTTCATTTTCGTGATGCTGTTCTACACCTCCCTCCATGCCGGGCTGATGATGCTGCTGGCCATGCTGTTTGCCACCACCCTCACCTACGCCTACATGGGGCTCAACCGCCTGAGCATCGACATCAACACCGTGCCGGTGATTGCCGTGGGCATTGGTGTGGGCATTGACTACTCCATCTACATGATGGACCGCATCCGGGAGGAAATGGCCCGGTTCGGGAACCTTCGGGATGCCGTACGACGCGCGATCTCCACCACCGGCATGGCCATCAGCTTCACGGCCCTGACGTTAATGGCGGGCATCATCATGTGGGTCATCTTCTCCGACCTGCGCTTCCAGTCCGACGCAGCGCTGCTGCTGTGCGTGATGATCGTGATCAACGGCATGGCGGCGATGCTGCTGGTGCCCTCCTGGGTGCTGGTATTCAAGCCCCGCTTTGTCACCGATGTCTACGCCGACGAGGACGGCATTCTCCACGCCGACCGTCACCCACACACACCATCTCCGTCGTCCGGTTCCTCGCAGGAGCAGGATGACGGTTTCGTGCCGGGAGAGCCGTACCGGGTCTGAGCCCGGTACCAAACTCCACCAAACCTGTAAGAGGATCTGCCATGCAAACAAAAATAAAAGGCCTGCGATTCTGGTGCTATACCCTAGCGGGTAGTGCCAGCCTGGCGCTGTTACCGATGACCGACGCCGTAGCGGCAGGGGACACCCGCGTTAACGGCTATGTCGAGAACGCTACTTACGGGCGGGAGGGCGTAGGGCTTTCCAAGTTCCGAAACACACTGCAGATGGAGCTGGAAAGAAACGCCGGAGATATCGGCATCTTCAACAATGTGCGATTCAACGGAACCCTCCGGGGCAGTTACGACGGCGTCTACGACCTCAACGACGACGAATATGGACGTAACGCGGGCGGGCCGGTGCAGTTGCAGGGGCTGCAGGGCGACGTCCCCCATGGTGGCGGGATAGCACCCACTCCATTCTTTGGCTTTGATACAACCCAGAACCCCAACGACGGCATGGTTGTGCTAGGCGAGCATCTGCACGATCAGGACAACGGTGTCGCCTTTGGTGTTCCGGTTCGTCCCTGCGACAAGGATGACCGGGGCTGTATTCAGGGGTACCTGGACAAGGACTCTGATGAGTTACGGTTTCAGGAATTCAACGACCGTGCAGACTTCATCCGCGAGCTGTATGCGGATTTTGATATCAACTTCGATAACGGCAACATTCTGAGCACCCGCCTGGGTAAGCAACAGGTGATCTGGGGCAGAACCGACCTGTTCCGGGTCCTGGACGTGATCAATCCGGTGGACTACTCGCGCAACAACATCTACGACGAACTGGAAGACATCCGGATTCCCATGTGGATCCTGCGCACAGACTACCGTATGGGCCCCACCGAGGTATTTGATGGCCTGGCCTTTGACGACCTGAACTTCCAGGTGGTCTGGAACTTCGACAAGTTCCGCCCCCATGACATCGGCCAGTGCGGACAGCCAAACGTCATCCTCGATGCCGGTTGTTTCTTCCGCGGCATGAACAACCTCTGGGAAAACGGCGGGACCGTAGCCAATTTCGCAGGTGCCACTCCGGATGGTGGTTTCGCCACCGACTTCGGGCCCGGGCAGATTGGTATTCGTGAGGCCCACATGCCCAGCTGGAGCCTTTCCAACACCCAGTTGGGCCTGAAAATGGAAGGTGTCTATGGCGATCTGGGCTTCTCGCTGAACGCGCTCACTTACCGCTCCCAGTTACCGTCACTCAGGGGTGGAATCCCCGCGCAGAACGCGTTCGACGGCACAACGGATGTCTATCCCAGCCTGATTGCTTTCGATATCCACTTCCCCCGCGTCAATCTGGTGGGTGGTTCCGTGGATTACTACTCCCAGGGCATCGACACCGTGTTCCGGGTTGAAACCGCGTACACCTCCGGTGAGGAATTCGCCAACACGCTGCGCAAGGACCTCTACTCCGAGTCCGATGTGCTCCGGTATGTGGTCGGTGCGGACAAGAACATCTTTATCCCGGCCCTGAACGAAAGCCAGGCCTTCCTGTTCTCCGGCCAGATCTTCGGCCAGCACATTCTGGATCATGAGCGCGAACAGAGAACCTATGGCGAAGCCGGCATCCCCGACTGGGAGCATAACTGGACCGCCACCTTGCTGATTCAGGGCTTCTACATGAACGGCCGTCTGACCCCGAAAATCATCACCGCTCACGACTTCCGCGCTCAGGCCACAGCCATTGCTCCCTCTGTGGACTGGCTGGTCAGTGACAATTTCAAGCTGACCCTGGGCGGTAATTTCAAGGTGGGTGACGGAGCGCGCGAGTTCGATGACTGCCGCTCCTGCAATCCCTGGGACCCGTTCACACAGACACCAGGCGTGGTCAATCACCAGCCGGGTGAGTCTGCAGGTCTTTCAGGTTATGAGCCCCTCGGCCGCTTCCAGTCCGGACCGATCGGCATGGCCCAGAAAGAAGACGAAATTCAGCTGACTGCACGTTACAGCTTCTGACAGAGAGGAATAACCATGAAAACAAGATACCCGAAATCCGTATTCAGCAGTCTGGTTATGGGCCTGACGGCGGGGATATTCTCCGCCAGCGCTTTCGCCAGTGACGAGGTGATCAATGAGTCGTTTCACCCTTACAACGATGAGACCCCAAGCCACGAAGGCCTCAGTGCCGGCATGACCATCGACCAGTCCAATGTGGACCAGTTCCGGGACATCGTCGACCCTGCCTTCCTCAACTTCATTGAAAAAGGCTGGACCTCGATAACCGTGGGTGAAACCACCTCGTTCGACCTTCATCCGGCCTATGTGGAAGCTACGCGCCAATCGCTGGGGAATGTGTCCCTGGGTGAGCAGGTTGGTGAAATCAACGGCTGGCAGGCCGGCCGTCCATTCCCGCAGGAGCCGGATGCGGACGACCCGCGCGCCGGGGAAAAACTGGCCTGGAACTACAAGTACGGCTACAACTGGGGTGACAGCGCCGCCATTGCCCCCTTTTACTGGAAGTATCGTGATATGGATTCCGGCAAAGTGGAGCGGACCATCAAGTTCAACTTCCACTTCCTGAACTACAAGGGCCGCGTGATCCAGGAGCCGACGCCGGAGATCACACCCAACCCCTCGGATCTGTTCCGCGCCATCTACCTCCAGGTGCTGGACCCGGCGGATGTCCGCAACACCCAGTTGCTGATCCACCGTGCAGCCGACGACCTCAAGCGGGACAACTCCTGGCTTTACCTGGGCTTCCAGCGCCGCGTGCGTCGCCTGGCCACCGGCCAGGTGACCGATGCCTTCCTGGGATCAGACCTGATGATCGAGGACTTCGAGGGTTACAACGGCCGCATCTCCGACATGAACTGGACCTACAAGGGCACCCGCTACATGCTGATGCCGTTCTACAACCACAACGAGATGAACCTGGACACCGAAACCCACCAGGATGACGACGGCTATCAGGTTATCGCCTTCAGTGGTCAGGGCGGATGCTTCCCGGATATTACCTGGCAGCTGCGCAAGGTCTATGAGGTTGAGTCCGTACCGGTCGATGAGAGCCATCCGCTTTCCCGCCGGGTTCACTATATGGACGCCCAGACCTTCACCATTCCGCGCACCGTGTCCTATGACCGCAAAGGCAGCCTGTGGAAGACCTTTACCATCGGCCAGGCACACCCTGACCATCACCTGCCCAAGAACAAGGGAACAGGTGTATCCATCGATGACAGCTTCAGCATGATCGACGTGCAGGCAAGCCACTGCACCACCGGCCAGTTCAAAGGCCAGGTCGATCCTGAAATGTCCCGCCCCAGCATGTTCAACGTACAGCATCTCCGCGCAACCGGCAGTTAAAGCTGGTGCTACCCCTTTGGGCCCGCCTTTGCGGGCCCTTTTTTGTTCAAAGCCAGTTATGCTGATTGACTGTAGAAAAGGAATGCCGACATGAATGAATCACTGGATCAGCCCCTGACCGTTGTAGTCTCCAGGCGTGTCAAAAAAGGCGAAGAAGCAGCCTTCGAACAACTGAGCAGCCAGATGACCGAGCGGGCAGCCAATTTCCCCGGCTATCTGGGAGCTACGCTGTTCCGACCGTCCTCGCCGGATGACCCGGAATACCGCATCGTATTCAGGTTCCGGGACCGGGAAACCCTGACCGCATGGGAAGAATCCGGAGAGAGATCGGAACTGCTGGAACAGATCGAAAACCTGCTGGTACAGCCCAGCGAGCGGGCAGTCACCTCCGGCATTGTCACCTGGTTTACCCTGCCCGGCCAGAACCCGGTGACACCACCCCCGAAATGGAAGATGACCATCGTCAGCTGGCTGGCCCTGTATCCTGCAGTGACCCTGGTGTTTGTCCTGTTCGGCGACCTGCTGGCACAGGTGCCCCTGCTGCTCAGGACCATGATTGTCACCATTGTGGTCATGCTGCTGATGAGCTATGTGTTGATGCCGCGAATGACCCGGTGGTTTTCGTTCTGGCTGTTCCCCAAACGCAAAGCGCAAAGCCGCTGATCTGACCGCTCTAGAGATGGCTCATCAGGGCACGGATTCGACGGTTGTCGGGGAAACGCTTCAGCAGTGATTCGGTGGTCTGCCGTGCCTTTTCCCTCTCCCCCAATTGATACAGGGCAACTGCGTAACGATACCCGAACAGCCACTGGCCAGGTTCAAGCCGTGCAGCCTGCTCAAGGTTCTCCAGGGCGGCAGGGTAGTCTTTCAACTTGAGGTTGATCAGCCCCCGGAGATGAATCAGCCTGGCGTCATCCGGTGATGCTGACAAGGTCTCGTCAATCACCCGGACAGCTTCGCGATTGCGGCCACCCGAGCGGAGAATATCCGTCAAATGGACGGCCGCCGGCACATAACCCCGATCTTTCTCCAGTGCGACCCCCAGTTCCTGTTCTGCCTTGTAGACCATGTCGTTGGCCAGCAGGTAACGGGCATTGAGTACACGACCTGAGGGCAGATCCGACTGCAGTTCCAGAAAGTGCTCATAGTCCTCACGAGCGCGTTCCCAGGCGTCGGAGTCCAGCTTTACGCCCAGCCTGACCAGTGTCTCGAATGCGGCAATGCGTACGGCAAGTTTGGGGTCATCAAGGCCCGGCTCAGCCAGCTTACGGATCGAATCGGCAGCGCCGTGGCGCAACACCCGGAAGCCACTTTCACGCACCACGGCGTGCTCGCTGTTCAGCAACCGCTCCACTACCGCTAACCGGCTTCCAGCCAGTGCCTCACCCCTTTGCTCCAGCAGCGTTGCCCGGCGCAGGGCCGGCTTGCCATCATCCACCAGGTAATCCGCCACCGCATCCAGATCCCTCTGCTGGATATGATGCCAGGTGTCTGGCTTGTAGAGCCCGGGCGCCCAATCTTCCACCACATCAACAGACCAGTTTCGATCCCGATCGGTGTGGCAGCTCAGACACACATCCGGGCTGCCGCTGTCTTTCGAGACATCCGGCCTGGGTATCATGAAACTATGTTCGCGCCGGTCGTCTATTTTCATGAAGGTACTTTCCGGCATGTGACAGTTCACGCACTGTGCCCCTTCACTGTCTTCAGGATGGTGATGGTGCTCCGGGGTATCGAAATCGCCAGCATTGTGGCACTGGGCACACACCGCGTTGCCTTCGGCCCTGAGCTCGCCACTGTGGGGATTGTGACAGTCACTGCAGACAACGCCGGCCTGGAACATCTTGCTCTGCTCGAAGGAACCCAGCACGAACACTTCCTCACGTACCCGGCCGTCGGAGTAATACAGTGGCTGCTCCAGCCGGCTGAGACTGAACTGGTCATGCACCTGGCCGCCGCCAGTGTCCGTCAGGCTGGTTCTCAATGAATGGCAACGGCCGCAAGTAGGCACCTGGGCCTCACTGGAGGGCGTCCCCTTGTGTCTGGGCGGGCGGTCCGCCTCACTGACCTGCCACATTCCCATGGCGGCCAGCTCCACGCCCGCGCCGTAGGACCTATCCTGCTTTGCCGCCTCGGCATGCCGGGTTGCCGTCTCGTGGCAGGCAGTGCAACTGACGGCGATGTGATCCCAGCCGGTTTTGTAGGCGTCGGTTTGTGGATCGAAATTCCGTTCCAGGCCGGTGGAATGGCAGTCGGCACACTGGTTGTTCCAGTTCTGATAGATGCCGGTCCAGTGCATGGCATCGCCGGGATGGTTCTGTCCCGGCTCGTCCAGACGGAACCACCGTTGCCCGCCGGCTGACGCATCGCGGGTATCCCAGGCAATGTTGAACGCCTGCAGCCGGCCGTCGCCGATATCAATCAGGTATTGCTGCAATGGATAGACACCGAAGGTATAGCGAACGGTCCATTGCTCTGGTTCTCCGTTCTCGGTGGTCTGGATGATGTAGTCGCCATCCTCCCGGCTGAACCTGGCCTTCAATACGTCATCGCTGTAGGTGGTGCCGGAGAAATCACCCAACACCTGCTCCGGGCGGGCTGGCGCCATGGCGGATGCATGCTGTGACTGCTTCCATTGTGCCACTTCCCCGGCATGGCAGCCCGCGCAGTCTTCCGGTTCCGCCGCCGCAATGCCACCGACAAGCACCAGCACCAGGAGCGCTACGACATACCGGAGAGGATTGATCATATCGTGAAGTTCCCCATTGCGAGCGGTTGATTTTTATCAGTTCGTTAACCAGCCGGGCCTTCAGGAGCCAGTGAAAAAGCTTGCTTCCGTTTCTCTAGCAAGGCGCAGCCCAACTTTCAGGCGAATGGCCTGTCACTTGCTTGTAACAAGTGTAGTAGTTGAAAATCCCGACACTGAGCAGACAAAAACAAAGACACTGCCATGACCAAGAACGACGTACCTTTTTCCCATAACATCGGGGTTCAGTCTTCCGATTTCGAGGAAGCCCGTTGCTTTATCAACTCCCGTATCGATGACCGGGAGGTAACCCCCCTTTCCGCCAGTGGAAAGGCCGAGAATCTTTTGACCTGGCAACCCCTGGGCAACACGCTGCTCTTCGGTGCCACATGGTCCGAAAAGGTCCATATCCAGTCGGATGCCCAGACAACCTTTCACGCCATACTGGTATTATCCGGCAGCATCTTTTGCAACACCCTGAGACAGGACATTGCCGCAAAGAGCGTACTGCTGATAGCGCCCGGAAAGCTGGCAGACCTGGTGTGGGAAAAGTCTGCCAGGGCGGTGGTGATCAGTCTGTCCAGGCAGGCACTGATTGACCATCTTGGCATAACCAGTCTGGAGCTGTTGCGCGACACCAGCATCATTGTGCCGGGCGATCATCAGGATGCGCGCCTGCTCAGGAATGGCATCGAGTGCCTTGCGCAGCAGCATCAGATCTGCGGTGGAGCCATCTGCCCCTCCATACAGAAACAGTGGGAAAGTCTTTTGCTGGCCCAGTTCTCGAATCAGCTCCACCGGCCGGGGATGGAAAACCCCACCATTCTGCCGGGCCGCATACGGCTTGCCTGTGAGTGGATACTGACCAACATCAGGGAACCCATGTCAGTGTGTGACCTCCTTCGGGTTACCGGCGCAAGCAGGCGTTCCCTTGAGTCAGGATTCCGTACCTACCTGAATACCACTCCTGCGAAATTCATTCTGTGCCACAAACTCAAAGGCGTGCGTGACACTCTTCGTTCTGATCCGGATATCAGTATTGGGGATGCTGCATTTTCATATGGCTTCAACCACTTGAGCCACTTTACACAGCAATACCAGGACGCCTTTGGCGAGTTGCCGTCAGACACAGTCCGGCAGTGTCGGGAGGCGCGCTTTATTGTTCCCAAAAAGGCCCGGTCCCGGGCGGAGTAATACCGCCACGAGCCGGGCAAACGCTTTCATGTTCAGAACGTCAGATTGAAGCCCACCGCATAATTACTCGGCTGTACATCATACTGGCCTGTTTCGGCCCATACCTTTACGTGTGGGGTCAGGCGCTGCTCCACCTTGAGGGTGTACACATTCTCGTCAGCGGCATCGAAATCATGGTCCTTTTCCTTGTAACCCAGTGCGATCCCCGCGCCATTGTCCGTCACATAATTGGCGGACACACCGTATGAGTCAAAGTCGGCCTTGCCATCCGGTGCCAGCGGATACGGCGAGTTCCGATTGTTCTCCCACACAGCGCCGAGGGTCAGTCCACCAATGTCATAACTGGCGCCTGCCGCGGATATCAGGTAGTCATCCGTAGCGAATGGCGGCAACTGTTCCTGCATCAGCATCGTCGTGCCAACCGCCAGACTCAGGTTCTCAGCCTTATGAACCATCCGAACGGCCCGGCCATCCACGTTCTGGTCGTTGCTGTCGTTGAGGGTGATGGCAGCGAAGACCAGTTTCGTTTTCAGAAACCAGGGCGTGTGGTACGCGAGTGTGCCGGAAGTCCTGTCCGGCTGGGCGAATATGCCATCTGGATGCAAATCCGCATGGGGTTCGTTGTATTCATAGTGGTTGATAGGGCCGTAGATATCTGACCACTGGCCACTGGTTCCCCTGGGGGCGACAACGAACAGGCCATACTTTGTCGGTAGCCAGAACTTGGCCTCCTTAACGTGGACGTCGGCTTCACCGTCGCGTCCGGTGGATGGATCGTCGGCACTGTTGGCGGCCGCTGCCAAATCCACTTCAACGGCATAATGCAGATTCAGCCCTTCCTCAATTACAGCCTTACCCTGCAATCCCAACTCCAGCTCAAAGGCTTCGGCTTCCGCATCCTGGCTTTCGATTTTCAGGGCACCGGCACTCAGGAATCCGTAGACATCCGGCTTTTCAAGCTCCACCGCGAGGGTGGGGGTTGCGACTGCTGCGGATACCGCAGCAGTCAGAATGGTTCTGATAAACTTCATGGTATTTCCCCTGTGGATCAGTTGAGACCGGGTTACTCGACGCACTTGCCGTACAGGCAGGTGGTGAAGCTATAACCCACTTTCCTCATGTCGTTCGGGTCAGCAGGGTAGACACCGTTGCGATCAACATACCGGTCCCACTCGGCGACCATTTCTTCCAGCTTTTCCGGTTCTTTGGCGGCCAGATCGGTGGTTTCAGTGGGGTCTTCAGCCAGATTGAACAGTTGCCAGGTGCCCGGGCCGTATGGGTTCTCCAGCAAACGGATTTTCCAGTCACCCTTGCGTACTGCAGAGCGGCCGTACAGCTCCCAACCGACAACGCGGTTTTCTTCAGCCTTGCCGTTTAGACCAGGGATCATGGATACACCCTGGATCTCGAAAATATCCCGGCCGTTGTAGGGGCTTTGCGGTTGCTCAATACCGGCCAGTTCCAGGAAGGTCGGCATCACGTCCATCACGTGGAAAAACTCGTGATTGATGTCACCTCCGGCCTCCCGAGGCAGGCTGAGAATGGCAGGCACCAGCAAACCACCCTGGGACGGAAATCCCTTCCACATGGGATAGGGCGCTGCACTAACCTGGCCCCACTGGGCGCCATACCAGATGTAGGAATCAGGGCGGCCAATGTTGTCGTAACTGTTGTCGTATTCGGAGGCAATCCATTCCTCGTTCTTCGGCAGAACTTCCGGGCTGTTACCGTCGGCGCCGTTATCCGATATGAACAGGATCACGGTATTGTCCAGCTCGCCTTTCTCTTCCAGGTGAGCCATGACACGACCGATGTTGTGGTCCATGTTGTCCACCATGGCCGCATACACTTCCATCTTGCGGGCTTCGATCTTGCGTTGTTCGTCCGTCAGCTCGTCCCAGGAAGGCAGCTCATCAAACGGCACATTGGCGGCCAGTTCATGACCCACAAGTCCCATTTCTTTCATCTTGCCCATGCGTTGCTGGCGAATGGCCTCGTAGCCCTCGTCGTACCGGCCTTCGTACTTGTTGATGTATGACTCCGGCGCCTGCAGTGGCCAGTGCGGGGCAGTAAAGGCGAGAAAGCTGAAGAAAGGCTTGTCCCCGGCAGCGTCGATGTAATCGATCACCTTGTCGGCATAGAAGTCAGAGGAAAAGAAACCTTTGGGTACTTCAACCTGTTTGCCGTCTTCCAGATAGATGGCTTTCGGATCGACACCAATAATGGCCCTGCCATCGTCGAAATGGCTGGCGCCACCCTGCACCAACACCCAGGAATGATCGAACCCGCGCGCGGCCGGGCTGAGTTCTTCGGTGCGGCCAAGGTGCCACTTGCCGGCAATGGAGGTGCTGTAACCGTTATCCCGGAGCACTTCGGGGAGGGTCGCAACAAGATCGTTCAGATAGCCTTCATAACCGGGTTTGCCCTTTTGCTCAGCAGTGAGCAACTCAGCCATATTGCCAATGCCGGCCTGGTGGTTGTCGGCTCCGGACAGCAACATGGAACGGGTTGGCGAACAGGTGGGTGCGGTATGGAAATTGGTCATGCGGATGCCTTCATCCGCCAACGAGTCCAGGCTCGGGGTTTCGATTTCCCCGCCGTAGGCGCCGATGTCGGAGTAGCCCAGATCATCGGCCACAATCAGAAGGAAGTTGGGTTTTTCGGCGTTATCGGCGGCAGCCATCATTGAAGCTGTCATCAGCCCCAGCGCCAGACCCAACCGACAAAGTAGCGCATTGTTTTTGTACATGTCATGCCCTCAGTCAGTTTGTTGTTGTGCCACGTTTTGTGGTCAACGCCATTCTGCTGAGGGCATGGTTATAGGGGTTATCCCGTATGCGCAGGGATTGTAGGATTTGCGCAACTAAATACGGATCACACTTCTTTCTGTTGCCAGTAAAACATCCCCGATCTTTTCCCGAGAACGGTTGCCGATAGGTGAGCATTGCTGGACTTGTTCGCAAGTCCATAACAGACATGCAAAGGCAGCAAGTGCTCTTCCCGGGGGTGACAGAACCGGGCGTGGGGCGCTCGCTCCCAATCTACCAGGCGCTTCGCCCGCTCCGACTCCGGCAAATTAGTATCGCCACAGGTCTGTTCCAACCATTCCTCGAAGGCTTGGTTGCGAGCCTGGATGTCCGGCGTCTGCTTCGAAAAGAAGGCCCTCATATTATGAAATAAAAAGCCGGAGCCAATCACCAGCAGGTTGTCATAGTCCAGCGCCTGCAAAGCACGGCCAATCGCCAGGTGGGTGCCGGCATCCAGACTGCTCACAAGGGAGAGCTGAATACACGGAATATCCGCATCCGGATACATCAATTTAAGGGGCACGAACAGGCCATGATCAAAGCCCCTCTGCTCATCAAGGCGCACCGGGATTCCAGCCTGATCCAGTGCCTGATAGACCTGTTGTGCCAACGCCGGCTCACCCGGGCAAGGATATTCGATTTCATAGGCCTCCGGAGGAAAACCATAGTAATCATAGATAAGCGGAGGCTTGGCGCCGGCGGTAATCGTCGGTACCGACTCCTCCCAGTGAGCGCTGATCACCAGTATTGCGGAGGGTTTGCCTAACTTGGTGGCAAGTTCCGTTAACCGGGTCACCATTTCGCGGTGTCCCGGGTCGCCCAGAAGCGGCATTGGCCCGCCGCCATGGGAAATAAACAGCACATCGGTATCTGTATTCATAGCGTTTGTGGCTCCGCTCAGAGCTCGCCTGGCCCAGTCGGGACTATCCCGCTCCGGTTCAAAGCCTTGATGGAGTAGTACCCGACCTTGATGTGCTCAAGATTTAAGGTATTGGCAATACCGTCAAACCGCACCAGGGTTACGAAGATGCGTATACCCCCGGCCCGACACTATGGAGGGGAGTGTGTCCGGACATCAAAAATTGGTCAGTTAGCATGCAATCATGGCCGGAACTAGCCGGCCATGATTGCAACTCGCCCCAGTCTGCGAGACTTGCTGGGCACCTATGAATAGCCCGAGCAAGAATCCTCAGATTCTCGCTATTGATTATTCCAGACACTTTCCAAAAGAACACGTCTTCATACTATAACCAATTCGTCCAAACGCTCCAGGTTCTGCGACAATAACCCCATTTTCCTCAACATACCTGTCCCACTCTTCCAGCATCTCCGCCAACTTATCCTTATTCGTAGATGCCAAATTCATAGATTCAGTTGGGTCGTTTGCAAGATTATAAAGCTCCCACTCACCCGTGCCGTAGGGATTTTCTAAGAGCCTAATTTTCCAATCCCCTTTTCGAACCGCTGCTCGCCCGAGAAATTCCCAGCCGATAACTCTTTCTCTTCTTTGTTTTCCTTCAATAGATTTGAGCATTGAAACGCCCTGAATCTGCAAATGTTCACCATTATTTACGGGATTTTCAATATTTGCCAAGCTCAAAAACGTTGGCATAATATCCTTCACATGAAGGAAGTCATCATTTATTGATCCCTTCTCAGTTACACCAAGAATTTTTATAATAGCAGGCGCTAATAAACCGCCTTGGGACGTGAAGGACTTCCACATTGGAAACGGTGTACTGCTAACCTGAGCCCATTGAGGACTTTGCCAAATATAAGAGTTAGGATGCCCCATATTCTCATAACTGTTATTGTATTCATTCTCTATCCAAGCCTTATTGGTCGGAAGAAGCGATGGATCATTCCCTTCCGCGCCATTGTCTGACATAAAAACAATAACAGTATTATCCAGATTTCCAGATGCTTCGAGATGGGACATCAAACGTCCTATATTATGATCCATATTATCAACCATAGCGGAATATATTTCCATCTTCTTGGCTTCCACTCTTCTTTCCTCATCCGAAAGATCGCTCCAACCTGGAAGTCCTTCAATCGTAGAGTTATTAGGCCCAACCGCTCCATCTACGATGCCAAGATCAACCATTCGGCCATGTCTCTCCTTCTGAATGGCCTCATAGCCTTCATCATAGCGTCCTTTATATTTTTCAATATAATCAACCGGCGCTTGCAAAGGCCAATGCGGGGCAGTGAATGAGACAAATGCAAAAAAAGGATTATCAGCGTCACTTTCCTCAAGATATTGAATCATCCTATCGACATAAAAATCCGAGGAAAAGAAACCTTCTGGCAATTCAACTTCTTTCCCGTTATCGCGGTATATCGCCTTAGGATCAGCGCCAATTATTGCTCTCTGATCATCGAAGTGGCTGGCGCCACCCTGCATTAATGCAAAAGACTTATCGAAACCGCGCCCTGCAGGACTGATTTCTGCGCTGCGGCCAAGGTGCCATTTACCGACCATAAATGTTTCATAACCGTTCTCTTTTAAAACTTCTGGCAATGAAATTGTAGAAAAATTCAGATATCCTTCGTAGCCAGGCTGCCCTTTTTGATCTTCAGTTAGCACCTCCTTCATATTTCCAAGCCCAACCAAGTGATTATCTATACCGGTAAAAAGCATAGCTCTCGTTGGCGAACATGTTGGAGCAGTATGAAAGTCGGTCAATCTAACCCCCGAATCCGCTAATGAGTCCAAGCTTGGTGTTTCAATCTCCCCCCCAAATCGTCCAATATCTGAATATCCCAGATCATCAGCGACAATTATAATAAAGTTCGGTCTGTTTTTTGCTTCAGCCAAACTTGAAACAGGAGCTATAATAAGTAAAATAAAAATAAGGCAAAAATGCAATTTGTATTTATTTTCAACTAAATCTAACATATTAACCCCTTATCGTTTTTTGTAATTTGAAAATCATATTGATGGTGTTCGGTCGTCATAGAGCTTGAACACCACGTAATCCAAGACGGTTTCATCAGTCTCACGCAGAACAATGGAATGATGGTCATGCCATGCCAGTATTTTCAGTGGATTTTTCGCTTAGACTCATCAGACATAACCCCAATAATGCTCATTCGGTCTACGTAGTGCTTCCTAGCAGCGGCCACATAAGGACTTGCATGCCAAGTTCTCCCACTTTAATCCACCTCTAGGTGCCATGTTTCGCCTTTTTTGTGAATTATGATTGATCGATTCTGATATGAAGGAGAACCTGAAATCATTCCCTCAACCTTCTACCATCTTCATTAATCTCGATTGTATAAAAATCAGAACCCAGCCAGTAGCACGAGAAGAATTATTTCTAAAGCTAAACAGTAATTTTTAAAAGCCAAGATTGAGATTAAGATGTCAGAACAATACCGTCTAATACCATTTTTAAACACACTCATTACTTTTTAGGTATGCACTGACGACTTCTACCAACGCTACCAATCAGAATCAAAATGGTAGGGTTCGGCAAAAGAAAGAAAAAAGCTTATCCGGGAACTGAGGCGCCTGTGACATAACTTGCATTGCCGAGCGCCATGATCATCCGTGATGCATAAAAGGTATAGGGGAAGCAGTCCGAAAGTATTGGAGGGAATATAGAGGCTTTTTTAAGATTGATCTGAGTAAAAAAGGAAAAATTATTCATAAATTGCGTTCGCGAACTAGGCGCAACATTCACTCATTTTGCGACTGCAAAAATTCGACACAAAAACAAGAGGTATTAGCGATGTTGATTTCAATCGAAGCAGGTGGTTTTCCCGACTCCAGACCTGCATGTTACAGTGAGCGGCGAGCTCTATCGCACGTCAAAAAGTCTAACGGTAGAAATCTTCTGCTTGCCAGTTTATTCTCTGCTGCTTCGGGTCTTGCCCACGCCGATATTCCATCTTTGCCAGGAGCATACTTCCCCTTTCCAGAAGAAACAAAGGTAGGGTTACTTCACCTACAATATGGAGAAGCCGACGAAGCCTATAACGGCGGAGAAAAAGTCGCTGATGACCTGGATATTTCACTGAAGCAGGCGGTGTTTCGTTATCTACATTATGAAGAGTGGAACGGAATGCCAGTTTTAGTTGAGGGTGGGATTCCAATTGCCAAACAGGAGAACGGGCGAGCAGGTGACTCTTGGTCTGGTTTAGGCGATGTCTTCTTTGGCGGTGTGCTCTGGCCCTACTCAGATCGTGCTCTCGGGCGGTTTGCCGGCATCGGTCTGCGTGCTTCAGCACCAACCGGTGATCACAAAGGCGAGGGTTTTGTGGCCAGTAACGATCGCTGGGCTTATAACCTTCAAGGCGCATATATTCATCGCTTGGGTGAGAGCAAATTGTCCGCCGAAGGTGTGGCTGAATACGAGCTCTACTCTGACACTGACAAAGCTGGTATCGAGACCGACCCACTGTATCAGGTATACGCGAGCCTGCGTTACGACATCTCTCGGAAGCTCAGCCTGTCAATGCAGTACAAACATAAATGGGGTGCCGAACAGCAGCTAGCTGGCAACGATCTGCATGACGGGTTCGATAACAGCGCTTTCAGTCTGATTGCCGCAGGCTTTGTTGCACCCCGGGTTCATATTCTTGGCCATATCCAGCAGGATCTAGATGTTGAGCAGGGCCCAAAGCTTACCTTCGCCCAAGTACGCTTGGGTTATCTGTTCTGATTCACAATGGATGGAACTTAAGATGAAACTGCAGATTACGTTTGCTAGCTGGAGCCCGCGGGAGGAATAGAGGCCAAAAAACTCCATGCTCTGTTCGGCAACAATTAGTAAGACCGGTTAACGACATTTTTTGGCCGACCGGACAACGTAGTTGAAGCCGAACAGAGTTTCCGCATTGTCGTTACAAATATGAATCCTACATACATGGAAACAAAGGGGAGAGGGGGATTCCGAGCTAATCTCTTTTATCGCACTCTGTTCACCACTCAGCGCTGCAGGAACGCTTGGAATACATACAACTATTGGTTGACGAGCTCTTTCGGATATTTCTGATGATGCATCAGAAAAAGATCTCAGACATTTCTTGCAAAGTCCCTCTAACTTTAATGGGATAGCATTGGTAGAAAAATATTCGCGAACCCAATACAGCACATCGGACCGTATCTGTAATACAGCGGCCTGAGAGGGCTTTGTGTTTGAGAAATCAGAAAGAAAGTTTATTCGCACCGCTGTTTAAAAGACCGATGGCAGCGGCTCATGGGCTGCCACACTAACATGCAGCTTTTACCCATGCTCCTGACCATAATCAAGGTTATGCTTGCTTGCCCTTGCGCTGTATGGGTTTGTTGATTTTACCAACTACCTTCAACGACAAATCACTCTTCGGCGTGATGCAGCACGCCAGCACTTGC
The DNA here is from genome assembly GCF_008795955.1 of Marinobacter denitrificans. Classification (GTDB taxonomy): domain Bacteria; phylum Pseudomonadota; class Gammaproteobacteria; order Pseudomonadales; family Oleiphilaceae; genus Marinobacter; species Marinobacter denitrificans. Next base: position 26,299 of record NZ_VMHN01000002.1, on the reverse strand, counting down.
CTGTCGGCAATCGCATCGTTATCAATGTGGGCTTTGCTCATAGGACGTGCTATGTAATCACCCTCAATCACTTCGACTTTACAAACGCCACAACCTCCACCGCGACAACCAACCTGAATGCCTTTTTTTCCTGAGCCAATCATACAATCCAATACGCTCTGGCCGGGATGGCATGCGAAATCAAGCTCCAACTCATCCAGATGCACCCAATACTGCATATCGAGCCCCCCCTTTCTTATCGTTGTACCCGGCTTCCGAAACAGGCCGCCCTAGAGGGCACCTGTTCCGATGCTGTTCCTCAGGTCATTACGTTCAAAAAGCTTTCTCTGGGAATGTTGTCCTGAGAAAATTGCGCAGGTCCCATCTGTGAGGTATCCCATGTCAGGGTTGGGGTATCGGGATAATGCACATAACCTCCAGAAAAAACCTCGTTGCGGTTTCCGGACGGGTCAAAGAAATAGATCGTATTCCCCCTCGTAACGCCGTGGCGATTGGGGCCAACATCGACAGGAATCCGGTACTTTCCAATCATGTCTGCTGCATAAATGACGTCCGTGGCAGACTCAAGAAGGAAGGAAACGTGATGGAACCGCCCCGCTTCCGGCTGAAAAACGAAAGCCACGTCGTGAGGTTTGGTGGAACATGTCAGGAACAGTGCAAGGGAATCCCGACTTTCCTCATCTTCTATCCGCTCGCTAAGGTCAAAGTCAAACACCTCCCTGAACAACCGAGCACTTTCATCAATATTCGGCCCTCCCAGGAGACAGTGATCCAGGCGGTTGATCCGAAATCCTCTAATGACGCCCTCATCGGGCATAACGCCAGGGTTGCGGGTACCCAGGGTATTGCCGATCTGTTCCTTCTCGGCAAAAAGCTGCATACGATGGCCGGACGGAAGAATAAACTCCAGGCGACGGCCGCTCTTCGGATAAACTCCAGCATCCACCCGCGACACTTCTAGCCCGAATGCCTGAATTTTTGGTTCGAGATCGGTCAGGGTCTGGTCGTCATAAACCTTGAATGCCACGTAATCCAGACCCGCTTCGTCGGCTTCCCGCAGAACAATGGAGTGGTGATCGTGCTCATCCCAGGCTTTGCAGTATATTTTCTGCTCAGCATCATCAGACATCACCTCAATGAGTCCCATACGGTCCACGTAATGTTTTCTGGCATCGGCCAGATCGAGAACCCGTATACTAATTTCTCCCAGTCTTAAAACACCTCTGAGTGCCATGCTTCACCTCTTGTTCTTGTCAGGGTAAGTAGATCGGTAGCGTAAAAGTGGAGGGCCAGACATCAGGCACTCAACCCGCCACCGCCTTCAATAGTCCACGTTCTTTCGCCATGGTCATGGCGGTATCATCAATCATGTCTTCCTGACCACCGATCATCTTCTTGCGGCCAAGTTCGACAAGAATGTCTCTCGCGGGAACCCCGTAGCGCTTGGCAGCACGTTTGGCTGGCAACAAAAACGTTGAATACACGCCGGCATAGCCCAGTGCCAGGGATTCCCGATCAACCCGGACGATGTGATCCATCATCGGTACGATGATTTCCTCGGCTACATCTGTCAGTTTGAAGACGTCAACGCCCGTTTCGATACCCATGCGTTCGCAGACAGCTGCAAACACCTCCAGCGGTGTGTTCCCCGCACCAGCTCCCAGGCCGGCCACCGATCCGTCGATTCGTGTTGCCCCGGCGTCAATGGCGGCAATGGAGTTAGCGATACCAAGTCCAAGGTTGTGGTGACCGTGAAAGCCGATTTCAGTCTCGGGTTTGAGTACATCCCGGAGTGCCTGCACACGTGCCTTGACGTCTGCCGGCAGCATATATCCGGCTGAATCAGTGATGTAAACGGTATGGGCGCCGTAGCTCTCCATCAGTTTGCCCTGTTCTGCCAGGCCCTTTGGATCATTCAGATGGGCCATCATCAGAAATCCGGTCGAATCCATTCCCAGCTCTCTGGCGCAGGCAATATGCTGGGGAGATGTGTCAGCCTCGGTACAGTGGGTTGCAACGTGTACACTGCGAGCACCAGCGTCATAAGCTGATCGCAGTTCGTCCATTGTGCCCAGCCCCGGAATCAATAGTACCGACACTTTCGCCTGCTTCATTCTGGAGGAGACAGCACTGATATACTCCTCATTGCTGGCCAGGGCGAAGCCATGCTGAAGCGAGTTTCCGCCGAGCCCGGCACCGTGGGTTACCTGAAGGTAGGGCATGCCTGCGTCATCCATCGCAGTCGCGATTTCAACCATCTGATCCACAGAAATCTGCTCACGCTTGGCATGCATTCCGTCACGAAGGCACATGTCGTGCAGGATTACTTTCCGGCCCCTGAGATCGCCGGTAATCATTGAGTCAGTCATTACGCCACCTCCACGGGTTGAGGATTGAATGTGCCAGCCAGTATTTCCTGGGCAAACATTTCTGCGGTTCGTGTAGCTGCCGCAGTCATGATGTCGAGGTTGCCGGCGTATTTGGGTAGGTAGTCCCCCAGCCCTTCCACTTCCATGAAGACCGTGACTCGTTTGCCATCAAAGTCCGGGCCGTTTACCAGCCGATAACCCGGAACATATTTCTGCACTTCCTTGATCATCGCCAACACAGATTCGGTGATCTTTGCCTGATCCGGTTCGTCATCGGTAATGCATGAGATGGTATTGCGCATGATCATTGGTGGATCTGCCGGGTTGATTACCGCCAGAGCCTTACCCCGGCGCGCACCGCCCACTTTGGTGAGTGCTCCAGACGTGGTGTAGGTAAATTCATCCAGATTCGCCCGTGTTCCGGCGCCAATCGAACGGGAGGCCAGTGTCGCAACGATCTCTGCATAATCCACCGCTTGAACCCTGGAAACTGCGCTTACCAGGGGAATGGTTGCCTGTCCCGCACATGAAATCATATTGACGTTCATTTCGTACTTGTCGGTGTGCTCTTTGAGATTGACGGGGGGCACACATAGTGGGCCGATCGCCGCAGGTGTGAGGTCAATCATCAGCACTCCAAGAGCGTTCAGCTTTCTGCTGTTATCCGCATGGACATAAGCGCTGGTTGCATCAAAAGCGATTTGTATGCCGTCATCCTTAACGTGGGGGAGCAGGCCGTCCACACCATCAGCGGTGGTTTTCAGCCCCATCTCTGCAGCTTTTTTAAGCCCTTCGGATTCAGGGTCGATGCCCACCATCCACACCGGCTCGAGGTACTCGCTGCGCTGAATCTTGTAAATCAGGTCTGTGCCGATGTTTCCCGAGCCAATCAGGGCGCATTTAATCTTCTTCATTGCTCAGTCCTCCGCCTTTTTCATTTCAGCCAGGTTTGGATCTTTGGCTTTCAGTGCCGGCGCCACACCTGCTACGTAAAACTCAGCCCCACGATGCTCAGTAATCAGGATTCGAACAGCTTCGGCCCGAACCCCGAGGCTTGAGGTCACTGCATCAGTAATCGCTTTGGCTGCACTGGATTTCTGTTCCGGGGTGCGCCCCTCCATCAGATGCATTTCGATAATGGGCATAGCTTGCTCCTGTTGTTGTGTTATTCCCCGAAACGGACCGAGACACTCCCCAGCCCTTGGTATCGTGCGATAACATGGTCACCTGGTTTGACTGCAACAGCTTCGGTAATACCACCGCTCATCACGAAACTTCCAGCGGGAAGCGTTTCACCCAGGTCGTGTAAAATCTTGACCAACATCGCCACGGCTTCAGCCGGGTGCCCAAGTACTGCCGCGGAAGCGCCCATTCCCACAATCTCGCCATTCTTTTCCATAACAACACCCAGGGTGCGCAGGTCCAGTTCCTTTGGATGGCGCGCTCGCCCACCTCCGACAAAACGGGCCGAAGAACCGTTATCGGCAATCACACTCTCCAGATCGAATTTGAAGCCCGAGAACCGGGAATCGATGATTTCAATCGCTGGCAGTACGTAGTCTGTGGCGTCCAGCACATCCTGAGCGGTGACATCCGGGCCAGCCAGATCCTTGTTTGTGACGAAGGCAACCTCACATTCCACCCGCGGATGCACCAGGTCGGAGGTAGACACCACGGAGTTCTCCGGCCTTGCCATCCTGTCGGTCAGAAATCCGATGGATGGCACGTCAACGCCCATCTGCTTCATCTTGGCTTTTGAAGTAAGGCCGGCTTTCCAGCCAACCAGGGTGTGGCCCTGCTCGATGAAACGACGGCGCAGTTCACTCTGAACGGCATAGCCATCGTCGATGGTCATGCCTGGATACTCATTGGTGAGTTTGGGAATGGAGTACGCTCTGGTTTGTGCGCCCTCTACCCGCTCGCATAGGCGAACAATTTCCTCACGATTCAGCGTAACGCTCATACCGCGCTCCTCCCTGCAAATCGAACCGAACAACTACCGACGCCGCCTACACTGCAAACCAGCTCGTCGCCATCAGCTATTGGAACCAGATTTGACTGGGAGCCAGAAAGAATCACCTCACCTGCTTTGAAAGGAATGCCCAGCTCGCCGAGTGTGTTTGCGAGCCAGGCCACGGCATTAGCCGGAGACCCCTGGACTGCAGCACCGACACCGGTGGAGAACAGTTCGCCGTTTTTTTCCAGAACCATTCCCGCCATCGTGATGTCCACATCACGCGGGTCTGCCTTGGCGGAGCCGATCACGTAAACCCCGCAGGAAGCGTTATCTGCCACGGTATCCTGAATCTGAATTTTCCAGTCACGTATGCGGGAGTCGACGATCTCGAAACAAGGTGAGACATAATCTGTGGCACGTATGACATCCATTGCCGTGATGCCAGGCCCCTTGAGGTCTTCCTTCAATACAAATGCCAGTTCAGCCTCAGCTTTCGGCTGAATCAAACCGCTCAAATCGATGACATCACCTTCCTGATAGACCATGTCGGAGGTTAGCTGGCCGAAATCGGGCTGAAACACGCCCAGATAATCCTGAACGGGTTTGCTGGTCACGCCGATTTTCTTGCCAACAATCTTTTCTCCTGCCTCTACCCGCCTTTTAACAAAGCGCAGCTGAATCCGATACGCATCATCCAGGGTGATTTCCGGCTCCCGCTCTGTGAAAGGCGTAAGTGTTTTGCGTTCCAGAAATGCCTGGTACAGCTCATCGCCGTACTGGCTGATCTTGTTCTCGTCCATAAAGGCCTCACATCTTGATGCAGACATTTCGCATCTCGGTATAGAATTCAAGTGAATGCACGCCGCCCTCGCGGCCAATACCCGACTGCTTGGCACCACCGAAGGCTGTGCGCAGATCCCGCAGGAACCAGCTATTCACCCAGGTAATACCAACCTCAACCCTTGCGGCAACGCGGTGGGCGCGAGTCAGATTTTCTGTCCAGATCGTTGTTGAAAGGCCGTAATCGGACGCGTTGGCCAGATCAATAACTTCGGCTTCCGAATCGAACGGCCGGATATGGCAGCAGGGGCCAAAAATTTCTTCCTGAATAATGGCGGAGGATTCCGGGAGGTCAGTCCAGATGGTGGGCTGAATCCAAGCACCTTCGGCCAGTTCAGCCGGCATGTCAGGAATTCCTCCACCGGTTACGATTGTGGCGCCATCGTCCTTTGCTTTCTGGTAGTAAGAGAGCACTTTCCCCCGATGTTCCTGGCTTATCAGAGGGCCGTAATTCACACCTTCATCGGTTGGACGGCCAAGATTGACGCTTTCTACCTTGTCTTTAAGAGCTGCAACAAACTTTTCGAAAATCGGACGCTCGACATAGACCCGCTCAGTACCCAGACACACCTGGCCAGTGTTGAGGAATGCAGAGCGGAAAATACCGTCAACGGCCTTGTCAAAATCACAATCGGCGAACACAATGCCCGCATTCTTGCCGCCCATTTCAAACGAGACATCCCGGATGCCGTCAGATGCAGCCTTCATGATCGTCGAACCGGTTCTGGTCTCACCGGTAAAGGTGATTGCGTCCACATCGTTATGGCGGGTAACGAATTCACCAGCGGAGTCCGGGCCGAAGCCATTCACCACGTTGTATACACCCTTGGGCATCCCGACCTTGTTCATTACTTCACCCAGCAAGGTTGCCGTCAAAGGCGTCTCCTCGGAGGGTTTGACCACAACCGTGTTACCGCAAGCCAATGCTGGACCGACTTTCCATGTCATCAACAGGAATGGAGCATTCCATGGCGCGATAACGCCAATAACCCCTTTCGGTACCCGAATGCCGTAATTGAGCGCGCCTTTTCCGTCCGGCGTGTCCATATGGAAGGATTCTGTGGGGACATTCTTGATGATATCGGCGAACACTTTAAAGTTAGCCGCCCCCCGCGGAATAAAGGCGTGGGTCATGACATGGCGGGGTTGCCCCGTATCTGCCATTTCCGCAGAGACAAAGTCATCAAACCGTCGGGTGATTTCATCGGCAACTCCGTAAAGCAGATCAACACGCTCGTTGGTACTGATCTGGCCCCACTCTCCACTCAGGGCATTTTTCGCGGCCGCCACAGCCTGATCGACTTCCGCCTGCCCGGCCTCAGCAATACTGGCGATCACCTGGTTGTCGACCGGAGAGCGCTTTTCAAAACGCCTGCCGGAACCGGAGGCGATGAATTCACCGTTTATGAAGTTATCTATCTGACGCATGGTGTTTCCTGCAAAATTCTATTTCAGATGGCTTTGTCCTCGGGAGCATTAGAGCCGCTCTCATTAACCTTCTTCGAGTCTATGAATGATCGAAGATACCGTCTAATACCATTTATCGAGCAGTTCGTTACCTTTTAAGTATGAAAACAAGCCCCTCTGCCTTTCTGTTGAAGTAGAGGGGTGTGCTTCAGCTCACAACGGTCAGGAAGGTTTCGTGTAGTTTGCGCTGAGGGTAATCCAACCCCTGTCCAAAGTTATCGAACGTCCAGGTCAACGGCTCATAGTCAGGGTATGGTTGGTATCCACCCATGAAGGTTTCAAAACGGTTACCCGATGGATCCCACGCATAGATGGTGCATCCACGGGTCACGCCGTGGCGGGTCGGACCGATGTCTACAGGCACTGAGTGCATAGACATGATATCGCCGGCTCTCAGGACCTTCTCCCAGCTTTCCATCAGGAAGGAGCAATGGTGAAGTTTGCCTGGCTCGGGATACTCGGCGAACGCAATGTCGTGAACCTTATGGGAACAGGAAAGCCAGATGGCAGCCTCACTGTCACCATCTTCGGCAAGCACTCGCTCTACCAGATAGAAGCCAAGTACTTCGGTGAAAATTTTCTTCACTTCTCCGATGTTCGGTCCATACAGAAGTGTGTGGTCAAGTCTCAACGGCGCGATGCCCCGCTCTGAGTCCGCACACCAAGGCCCAGGATTGACCATAGGAATGCCATTCCCGACTGCCGTTTTTTCGGCATACAGCTCCAGTTCATGGCCGGAAGGCAGTGTAAATCTGACACGTTCACCGGTTTCAAGAAGGTCGCCTGCCGGTATGCGGCGGGTCGGAACCCCATAATCATTGAGATTTTTCTCAAGCTCATCCAGCGTTCTGTTATCCAGAACCTTGAAGCCGAAGAAATCGAGACCCGACTGATCAGACTCCCTCAAAATGTAACTGTTGTGATCCCGCTCATCCCAGCACTTGAAATACACGCGCCCCTGAGCATCACGTCCTGTTTCAACAAGACCCAACACGTCCCTGTAGAAAGCCACAGCCTTATCAAGCTCCAACACCCGCACCTGTGCATGCCCTGGGCGTAGCACCCCTGTCATGGCCATAATTGACACCTCTCATTTGTTGTTGTCTTTGTCATCAGATTGATTTGAACAATGGACTTCTTACTTGCTGCGCGTCTGCCGCCGAGATGAACTTCTCCGTGTAGATATCACGCTCATACAACCTGCCCTGCATGAGCGTCGAGATACACGAATCGATCATGCGGGGCGGGCCACACAGATAGGCCTTGTGGCCGCTGAAATCATTTTCGAAGTGCGCTCTGGCTGCATCATGGACGTAACCGCGAAAGCCGTCCCACTCGGAACCCTCGGGCTCATCAGACAGAGCGGGAACATAGGTGAAATTTTTATGCCGGCTGGCTAACTCCCGGAACTCCTCATGGTAATAGAGCTCTTGCCGGCTGCGCTGCCCATATATGAGGGTTATGGGTAAATCAAAACCTTCGGAAAGCAGGTCCAGAATCATGGATCTCGGGCTAGAAAGGCCGGAGCCACCCGCCATAAAAATCACGGGCACGTTGGCGGATTTCTTGACGAAAAACCGACCGTATGGGCCACTTAAATTTAATGTGTCACCAATTTGCAGGCTCTCGTGGATATAGGTAGTGCCCTGCCCGCCCAAAACAATTCTGACATTCAGTTCGATCTCGCCAGCGTCAATCGGAGGATTGGCGATAGAGAATGCCCGGTGACCTATCTCCTCAGGTAGGTCAAGATTAATATACTGGCCTGCCTGAAACTCAACACTGGCACCGTTTTCCGGGCGCAGCCATATACCCTTGATAGTGGGAGTGAGTTCTTCGATTCGGGTGACCTCGCAACGGTAATCTCTGACCGGGAGATTCATGGAATCGGGGTCTTCCTCTATCTCCGCCTCAATAACAAGGTCGCCTTCGGCGGTCGCACAACACGCAAGGCACTTCTGTTCATCTCTTTCAAAGTCCATCAGGGCGAAATCGGAAACCTCACCATGTTCCACTTCACCATCAAGAATCTGTACCTTACAGGTCGCGCATAAACCATGGCAGCACGCATGGGGCAGATAGATCCCGGCTCGCAACGCGGCATCCAGAATAGTTTGTCCGTCTTCGATGTCCACGGTCTGACCCAGAGGCTCGATTGTCAGTTCGTAACTCATTCCTGCCTCCCCATCATCCGCAGACCGTATTCAAACCCGGAGTCTGAAAACGCAAGTGCGCTTTATGATTGATGCCGTTGTCGGCCAATGAAGCCTCCCAGTCGGGTTTCCAGGCCTCATTACCCTTCAACCAGACCACCTTGTCCCATTCGACCAAGGCGGCATCGGGATCGGCTTCGATAAGCGCAACCAAATTCTGCTCAACCATATCCCGGAAGCAGGTTTCCGGCGGTAGGCACAGCAGGAAGGAGGCAGCAAACAGCAAATGCTGGTCCCAGCTGACGTAAATCAGCTGTTTGCCATTGAAGTTTTCCACCCGATCACGGGGAACACCAATATATTCTTTGCGAGAAACAACGGTCATGTTTATCTCCTTGTTCTTGTTTTCAGGGCCGGCAGCGGGCTTGGAGATCCGTCGCTGCCGGCCCATCAGGGTCAATTTGAAGTAGCCATCTCACGCCACTTTTCGAAACTTGTCTGATCATGCGATCCCTGGTAGTCACCGTTATCTTCACCGTCTACCAGGCTTACCCATTTCATCCAGGCTTCGAGATCGCCATTAATTGGCTCCTGGAACAGCTGAGGCATCGGCAGCCAGGCTTGCACATACTTCTCAGGTTCTTCCTGGAAAATATCCCGACAATGATCGGAGCAGAAGTGATAGTGCTCACCCTTGTACTCGGTCTCCCGATGACACAGCGTGGTTGGATCGCCTGGCTCAGTGAAAACGCAAGGCAGTTGACAGGTTTGGCAATTTTTCGCGAGACCATAGTTTTTGAACGGTGTGCCATTCGCCTCCAGCTTCTTGATGTGCTCCCACCTGGGCCGATAGTACTTGTCGAAAGTGTTCGGATACTTCTTCGACAGCCAGTCCATGTCGTTGTCACTGGGGATCCAGCTGTGGAAAGCCGTACCAAAGTTCCACTGATACAGTGCCAGCATGAACTGGTGTGACATGTGGTCAACGGCCTCAGCCGCGTCGCCCCAGCCTTTAGGGGGGCGGATACCGTAACGGGCCAGGTCATTAAACAGCGCGTTGCCATTTTCTTCCCCGTAGATATCCCACGCCTCACGCCAGGACATCACGCGCTTAGGCAGCATGTAATCCATCATGGTGCTGACCAGGCCGAGCACCCGGAAGCCGCGCCAGAACCACTTATCGATCCACTTCTGCACGATAGGAACATTGTCCGGATCCTGTTCCAGCATAAACTTGATGCACTCCAGCCCCAGAGTCATATGTCTGGCCTCGTCGGACTGAGCGGAGAAACCGAAGGTCACCGTCGACATATCCCCGTTGTAGGCTGCGCCTGACATGAACGGAACAAACAGCAGATTGGTCAGCACGTACTCGAACGAGAAGCCGATGGCGATCATGAACTCGAAAGGGCCAGAGGCCATGGCATCGTCGAAGAATGAGCGGGGAACCGAGGTGTACCAGATGCGGTCCCGTTGATCCGCAAATCCATGAAACCCGTTGTAGAACTTGTTGTAGTTCGACATGGCATGTATCTGGGTCTGGGCATGCCGGATCTCGTCAATTGCCTGCATCTGACACGCAACTTGCGGCCCCACTCCCGGAAACTCCCGTCCTGTGCGCGCAAATCCTTTATGCGCGGCATATTCGCCAGGACTGATTGCCTGCAGGAAAATCTTGAGGGCGGACAGATATCGGGCATCCGTCAGCTTCAGGTGGCCATTGTTCTGCGCAAAGGCGTCGATAATTGCGTAGAACTTTCGTTCCTTCTCAGCCTGATATTTCCAGTAGGCATCCATGGTCAGGCGGAAGGGGTCTTCCCACTTGCTCCAGTCATGAACCTTGATGCCCTCATAGGTGGCATAGGGAAACAGGTCCTCCTTCTTCTGATAGGAGGGTTCCCAGGCTAGGTCCCGGGTGAGGTAACTGTACTTTTCTTTGAGGGAGAGCTTTTTCTTGTTTACTGGGGTATCCATGATCTACTCCTCGGCGTCATTTCCAGCTCAGGGTAAAAGTGTCTTCGTCTTCGCTCAGATGGCCTGACATGGTGATCAGGTTGACCTGCAGTTCCTGAAGGTCGTATTCCCGGCCCATCTGTTCCTCAATCGTTTCACGACGGATGACCAGTTCATCCGGGGCATCAATCTTGACCATCGCAGGCTCCTGGTAAACGGTAGCGGCGGGGTTGTCCAGCTCGATGGCTTCAATGATCGGACGGGTTTCTTCGTTCGTCTGGAATGCAATAAACACGGTGGACATAGCCACTCCTTAAAGTTGAATACCGGTCTTGGCGATGCGGGCACGGAAAGCTTCAAGTTCTTCTGAAACCATTTCGTCAACACGCTCATCAAGGACGGAATTGACGATCGGGAGAATCGCGGACACAGCCCGGTCACTCCAGTGGTTGATCCACTCAGCGAGAACCTTGGCGTTCTCGTCAGATTCAGCAGCAGTCACCTTCAAAACGCCGTTGGTCCATTTCTTCGACTCGGTGAACCAGTTGGTCATAAACTGAGTCAGCATGGCCACAGCCTGCCCACCCTGAGACGCAAGATAGGTATCCACAAGGCGTTCATAGACAACCGGATAGAGCAGACCGTCCAGTACCACGTTTTGTGCCACGAATACTTCGAACGGATCGCGGATAGCCATAGTGTCTTCCACCAGGCGTCGGAGCGCCTGCCAGGCACTGTCATTGAGCCAGGCATCTTTGGCCTGCTCGAGAGCTTCAACGCCCCCCAGTAGCAGACCGATACGAGAGAGGTATTGAGATATGCCCAGATTGTCCATTGCGTGGTACATGCAGGGCTGGGTGAAGACCACTCCATAGCCATAACCACAGGCCAGCGTGTTGTTCTGGTTGGCGCCCCAGGCGGCGTGGCGCAACGGTACAAGAAGCTTGAGCGACTTTTCGACTATGTCCTCGGGCAACATATCCTGAAGCCCCCTCGCTTCAACAAATGCGAAGTTAGCTTCCACATTTTCCTGTTGACGGGCCCGGGCAAGCGTGTAGGTGCTGTAATAGAACTGCCTGGGGTCTTTGAGGTCATACCAGTCCTTCATCCGAATACGCGACAGGTTGGGATCGTAAAGTTCCTGATCCGGATCCCATGTCGGACGGTAATGAAGATTTTCCGCAGCCTGAATATCGTAACTCCCCTCCTGATAACGGGAGGCAGGCTTATTACCGAAACGCCGGGCGAGGTGATCGAAAGTCTTTCTGACGGGCTCGATACTTACGGTTCTCACATCAATCTGCATTTGTTTTTATCCTCTTTCCTGAATGTTCGATTGGTGCCTACGGCGAATTACTTGAATCGTTTACGTGTTGCGTCCCGGAGGTTCCAGGCGAAATCCGCCATCCGGTCCTCTGGTGCAACATTTTCCGGGGGTCCCATTGGCTGAACGTTATTCACGGTGCAGAATTCCTCGAAGGACGGGCGCGACAGAATCATTTCCACGAAGAGTTCAGGCTCACCTAACGCAAAGTCGAATTCCACGAACCCGTCAGAGCGTTCGCCCGTGACACGGACATACCGTCGATTGGTGTCCAGAGGAGCCGGCGTGATATCAGTCGGGTAATTGGTTTCGGTCATGTTTTCACCTCAACGGCTGGCTCTTTCGCCAGGATTGCTGGTGACATCATGGCCCCGTCAAACAGGGGCAGATTTCTCGATGTCATTTTGTTTTTGTTCAGTCACTTTGGTGCCAGATAAAAGCTCCAATTTGGACGGCCAGAAACTGATAACCGTCAACCCTTCTAAAGCACCCGACGTGCCAACTACTTAATTATCTGTTTTTTAAGACATTATTTTTTCTAACCCATGGAAATAAACGTTCTTGCCTTACAATTTCGAACGCCTTTTAGGGTTGCCTTACAAATTTGAACACTTTATCCGAGGTTCTGAATCGACTGCTTTGCCACGACCGGGAGTATTCGGAGCTACTATCGAAAAACTAAAGAAAGGTGTATTCAGGAATACGCAAAGCACCCGGAAAGCCTGGAGAAGGTACCTAGATTGGGGAGGGGGATTCGGGGTGGGGATTCCTGTGTCCGGTCCTGAACAACGCTCAGGATATATCAATGAATCACAAGCGCCTGACACATCCCTAAATGAAAAGTATCAACTCTCTGAGGAGTTTTCTGTGCTGGATTTTAACCGATAAGCTAACTGCCTTCTGGAGACACCTAGCAACTTTGCTGCGTGAGTGAGATTCCCACCGGCTTTCTGCACCGCCATATCCATAAGTACCAGTTCGTGGCGGCCAAGATCGAATTTGCCCTCCAGAAGCATCTCAGCCAAGCGCGCCTCTCGTTCAGAAGCCTGGCTACTGACAATACCCTCTTTCCCAACCGCCACCTCGTCATGCTTGCCCAGTCCGGAAAGAAACACATGCTCAAGCTCTATAAAACCTCCCTCAGGCGCCAGTAGCACACCGCGTTCGATCAGATTTTCCAGCTCACGAACGTTGCCCGGCCAGTCGTATTCCATTAACCCATGGGCTGCCTTGTCAGATAAGCCTTTAATCGTTTTCGAGTAAGCAGGGGCATGTTTCGCAATCATGGCTTCTGCCAGCAAGGGAATGTCCGATTTCCTATCTCTCAACGGGGGGATAATGACCGGGTAGGTCGACAGGCGATAATACAGATCGGCTCTGAACTTTCCCGAAGCAATGGCTTCCTGAAGGTTCACGTTGGTTGCAGCAACCAACCTGACATTGACCTTGATGGTTTTGTCGTCGCCTAATCGTTCCACTTCGCCGGATTGCAGAACCCGCAATAACTTAACCTGGGCAGAGGGAGAAAGGTCACCAATCTCGTCAAGAAACAGAGTACCACCGTCCGCACGCTCAAATCGGCCGCGGCGAGACTCCTCTGCTCCGGTAAACGCCCCTTTTCTTACCCCAAACAACTCCGACTCAATCAAGTCGTGGGGAATAGCGGAGCAGTTGACCGCAACAAAAGGCTCATCGGCACGACTACTGTGCTTGTGAAGCCAATGGGCAAAAACTTCCTTCCCGACCCCTGTTTCGCCAAGAAGGAGCACGTTTATGGGGCTATCCGCGGCACGCTCAAGAAGGTTGAAGGCGTTTCTGAACGCCTGAGACTCACCCACCAGATCGCCCCTTCCAGTCCGTTGTCCTAGGCTCTCGCGTAGAGAGGATACTTCCTCTCGCAGCTCCCGGATCTCGCGATCGATATTGTCCGGCTTGAACAGTTTTATATAGTCTTCGTCATCCCATTCCTCCGCGGGTTTCCCCACGATGGAGCACTTATCGTCTCCACAGCATAAACACTGTTCTTCACGAAAAACGACGAACCGGTTGAAGTACCGGGTAACGTAACCTGAGGCATATCCTGCCAGGCTCCAGCACGCCGCGTAATCATCTATACCAAAATTCTGGATGTGAGATTCAGCCTCCCAGGACCCCTGCCAATCGACGGTTCCAAAGAAAAATCCTTTTTCCCAGTCAATTTCAGCCTCGGTAATGGTCGCTTTCACAAGTCCTTCAAAGGCGTGGAGTTCTGGGCCTATCCGGAACACGTCGTAAGGTTCGCCAGAGCCTATGAGTTTTCTTGCGAGATCTGCATCTCTCTGGCCGGACTCGAAACCCATTCGCAGTAGCACACCTTTTGCCCGCTGGACACCCAGGGACTGGATCAACTCCTTTCGGAGGGCTCCGAATGCACTTGCATGCAGCATCAGCATCCGGTTCTCGTCCAGCCAGATGCTTCCCTCGTCTATATTGAACCGCAAACGGGAACGGAGATTGAACTGTTCAATGAGTTTCTGCTCAGACATGGCTGCCCTTTATTTGAAGCATCCATCCTCGCCAGGGTTTCTCACAAAATCACTAACGGGATCGGCTCTTGTTGTTGATGCAGGTACCGATTCCCTTCGGCATATCCTTTCAGAATCTATACCCTTCCCACTAAGTTGTCACCGCCTGTTGATTTGGTACCAACAGGAAGCGGGCAAGTGCAGGCAGGAGAACCAGTGCACCCACCATGTTCCATATGAACATGAAGGCCAGCAACAAACCCATGTCTGCCTGGAATTTGATGGGGGAAAACACCCACGTCATGACCGCAACGCCAAGGGTGATACCGGTCAGAATAACAACTTTGCCAGTGAACAGCAGCGCACCGTAATAAGCCTCTGAGAGCGATTCCCCTGCCTTGAGCCGGGCCAGGGTGACCGAGAGCACATATAATGCGTAATCAACGCCAATACCCACCCCCAGTGCTATCACAGGCAAGGTAGCCACCTTTATGCCAATATCCAGCCACACCATGAGGGCCTGGCACAAAACCGAAGTGATCATTAGCGGAACCACTGCACACACGACTGCGCGCCAGGAGCGGAAGGTCACCAGAGCCAGCAGGATAACCGCCGCATAGACCAGTACCAGCATCTGTATATTGGCTTTTTCCACCACGATATTGGTAGCCGCTTCAATTCCCGCATTCCCCGCTGCATTCAGGAACTGGATTTTGTCCGAACTGTATTTATCCGAGAACTCTTCGGTGGTCTCCACCACACTGCTCAAGGTATCGGCCTTGTGATCCTTGAGGTAGGCAAATACCGTCAGCAAATCACAATCCTGGTTAAACATTTCCCTGGGCGCACGGGTAACGATGGCGTTCAGCATTCCCTGGGACTTCGGAATGCCCCACCATTTCATGCTGCCCTCGTTCATCCCGACGTTGGCGACCTTTGCAAGTCCGGCAAGCGATTGTGTCGACTCCACTCCAGGTAACTGTTTCAACCTACGCTCAAGGGCATCGACTACCCGTAGCGTATCGTGATGGGCGCAGGCATATTGCTCAGTTCTGACCATGACCACATAGACATCACTGCTGGCAGCGTAATTTGAAACCATGAACTGATTATCAAGATTGTATTGTGAGTCAGCGCGAAGTTCCGGAGCTCCGGTATCGGTATCGCCAATTTTCACGTTAGAACCGACGACCAGACCAACACCCCCGAGCAATGCAAAGGCCAGAATGGTGAATCCCGCCACCCTTTTTTCGGTAAAGCGATCCAAAAACGCCCACACCGGGTGTTTCGTGTGATTAACATCCTCCTGGTTGGCGATATCTGCCTGAACACTTCTGGCGGCAGCTTTGGCATTTACGCCGGTATAGGACAGCAGAATCGGTAAAAGAATCAGGTTGGTGAAGATCAGGGCAGCAACACCAATACTCGCTGTGATGGCAAGATCCTGTATAACGGGAATGTCGATGACCATCAGCACAGCAAAGCCAATAGCATCTGACACAAGTGCCGTAAGTCCTGCTATAAAGAGCCGCCGGAAGGTATGTCGTGCAGCAACGAGCCTATGGGTTCCACGACCAATGTCCTGCATGATGCCGTTCATTTTCTGTGCGCCATGGCTCATGCCAATGGCAAAAACCAGGAATGGCACCAGTATTGAATAGGGGTCAAGCCCGTAGCCGAGTAGGCTCAACATACCGAGCAACCAAACAACGGCTATCATCGAACAGGCAACAACCAGTGATGTGCTGCGTAAACATCGCGTGTAAGCGAACAGTACTAGCGCGCAAATGGCAATGGTGAGCGCCAGGAAGAGCAAAACCTGCTGCATACCATTGATAAGGTCGCCAACGACCTTGGCAAACCCTGTGATGTAGATCTCAACCTGGTCAGATTCGTATTTCGCCCTGAGTTGATCCAGGCGTTGCCCGAACTCATGATAATCAATCTTATCGCCAGTGGCCGAATTGGTTTCCTGCAAGGGCACGAAAATAACAGTTGATCGATAATCTTCTGCCACCAGCTGGCCTATTTCTCCAGAACGATCAACGTTCTGTCGAACCTGGATCAGGCTTTCCGGAGCCCCGTCGTAGTCGTCAGGAATGACTGGCCCGCCGTCCAGCCCGCCTTCTGTAACCCCTGACCAACGAACGGCTGGTGCCCAAAGATGCTTCATATAGGGACGGTCGACGCCTGGAAGGAGAAATATATCTTCACTGAGCTGGCGCAGGGTCTCAAGGTATTGGGCGTCGAAAATGGTACCCTCTTTCGCCTCTACCGCTATTCGCAATGAGTTCTCGATACCTGCCAGTTCACTCTGGTTTTCCAGGTAATTCACGATAAAGGGATGACTCGTCGGGATCATCTTCTCGAACGCAGCACTCATCGACAGATCCTGGGCTTTGTAGCCCAGGAACAGAGTAATCAATAGGCAAAGCGCCACCACAATCAGCCGATTATTGAAGAGCGATCTCTCGATAAGGTTTCCAGATCGCGAATCGAAGTCTTCAAGCCGGTAAATTGCATCGTTGTAATAGCTGTCTGCTTTCATATTCATGGGTTCACTTGAACTCCGCATCATCAAGGTCCACGATCTTGAGGCCTCTCGCCGTAGCCACGACCAGCTGGCCATTCGAATTCACAAGCAGGTCGGTAATGGCTGCTTCCGAAGCCTGCGTGAGCTCTTTAATATCTCCGTTCACTCCAGACTTAACGAACAGGCGACCACTTACATCGCCAAGTACGATTCCCCGAGGTGTACTAACGCTGGCACTAAATGATGCATTTGAGCCGGTATCCAGTGCGGTCCAGTCTCCTTCTCTTCCTTCCCAGACATTTCCACGAAGCCCGTAAAGAAGGTATTGATCAGCGCTCAGTGCCATACCCCCGAAAAATGTCCCCTGATACGGCATCTCGACAGATCGGTAGCGCCCGGTATTTCCTTGCTCAGCAGAGACCAGGCCCCTTTCTCCGACAATCAGACCTCCGGTGTCGGTGGAAGGGATGTATTGATACAAGTGGTAAGCTTCAGGGTTGGCAGTATGCGAGAAAGCAGATTCCCAGCTCTTGCCACCATCACTGCTGCGAAGTGCAATACCATAGGCACCCATTAGCCAACCCTCTCCGTCCTCAGAAAAATGGATATCCAGAATCGGCTCATCACCAGTTAGAAAGCTGGCGTTTCGGCGGATAATATCCGCATTTGGATAACTGTCGGATAACGTGCGGACCGCATCGTTGATTGTTTCAACAATATCTTCCCCGGCCATAACCCTGACCCAATCCTCTCCACCATCCTCTGTTTTCAATATCACTCCGGAATGGCCGACAGCCCACCCTTCACTTTCTGACACGAATTCAACATCGGTGAGAGTTACACTTACCGGTACGCCCGGCGATTGGCGCCAACTTTGCCCCTGGTCGTCAGAAAGCAAGACAACGCCCTGCTCGCCAACAGAGATCAATCTGTTTCCGGCGTTGGTTACGGCCAGTTGAACCGTGTGGTTCGCGTTCACCATTATTGGTGCCGGTAACTCCGTGAGCTCGGGCAGGACCTCCCTGGCTGACAGGGATTGCACATACAAAGGCGCAATCAACATCGCTAGGCAAACCACATTTGCCCCCAATACATCGGGTTTAAACTTTCTCATCGTTCCACCATCTGTCTGAACCTTTTCCCAGCCGTGACGTTTCCGGAGGCGCTTGGTCGGGCGCCTCCGGCGACCTGTGTCAGCGCATGGCTTCAGCGGCAACGGCGTCACCAGTAAAGTAGGTCTCTGGCTTGGTGGGAACGACTTCCAGGTATTCACCCTGCATGGCCTGAATAATGCTCATGCTGTTTGCCTGAAGATTGAATACCATGGTGGTCTTCAACAAAGTCGCGGGAATTTCCGGCACCACAAAGGGCGTGGTCATGGATGCACGCCACAGATTTCCTTCAGAGTCGTATCCATCGACGAGGGCAATCAACCAGGTGTCTTCATCAAGGAAATAGGTTCTTTTGGGCACGGCATGGCGCTTTCCGTCACGGACAGTGGCTTCAACCTCCCAAACGCGATGCAGCTCCCAGCGCACCTCCTCCGGGTTTGCGTGATAATCCATATAGGCGTCGTCAATACTGGCACCGATAAAGCCATTATTGTTGTAGGGGATCAGCATTTCTTTCTTACCAACAAGTTTCCAGTCGAAGCGGTCAAGGGCGCCAAAGAAACCCTGAACCTCATCGAAGTAATTGGCTCCCGAAGCCACAAAGTCGGGTGTATCGTAAGAAACGGTCGGTGCCTGACGAACCCGCCTTTGACCCAGAAGATACTGCCAGGCCTGACGTGGTTGATCAGAATCAACGCTATCTCTGATAACCAGGGACTCACCTGCCTTGAATGGAGGCGCAAGTGTATTGAATCGGAACATTGCATACTCACCACTCCAGCTTTCAGGTGTGACACCCTCGTAAAACTGGGGATACTGGAAAGCAATCTCGTTCTGCGTGGCGAGGGTGTGTGATCCATCGGAGTTACCCACAATATTCTTGAAAGTATATTCAATCGAAGGTGCTTCGGTCCTCATCAAAAAATTCCACATGACTTCAACACCTGACTGTGGAATAGGGAAAGGCGTTCCGCCGGCACACCCCTCAATGGAATATCCACCTTCTGTCGTCTCACAACGGGTCGCATTGGCCAAGGCGTTCTCGTAAATGGATTGGGGATGAGCACCGGTACGATGGGTTGGATAGACATTCAGGTAAAACGTGTCCGGATACTTTTTGAGTAGCGCCTTGACCCCTTCGGACAACAGATCCTCGTATTCAGTCATGTTTTCCCTGGTGACCTTGTAGAGAGGTTTTTCATCCTCGAAAAGCTCGGTGGGAACGTCACCCATATGGTTCCCCGGAAGTTTTTCGGTAATCCCACCCGTCCATTCGGGTATCGTTCCATCCGCGTTGCCTGATTTTTCGGCGCCGACCGGGGTCAGTTCATTCTTAAGAGATTGGGCTTGCTCTGAAGACACCGCCGAATAGACATTGGTTGCTCCCAAAGCCAGGGTTGTTGCAATGACCGCAAAAATACTGTTTTTATTCATGACAAACTCCTGTTACACACTCGTGCGATAAGCTTCAGAACGTGCGTTGAACGGTAAGAGAAATGAAATCCCGGTCTCCATGGAAGTTCTTGTAGGAGAGCTCCGGAGCCGCAGTGTCATACTTGATGATGGAGCCAGAAGAACCGTAGTAATGGGTATAGTTGAGCCCCGCCTGCCAGGTACGCTGATAGTCTGCGGTAACCCCAAGGCTCAGGTTGCCCCCGCGCTCTGAGGGGAACAGAGCGCCATTGACGGATGAACGACCATCAACTCCGTAACTGGCACCGATTGGTGTTTTAAGGTCCAACCCGGGGGCAACCTGGAAATACTCCGGCGTGAACAGAAACTGCATCGCTGTTGCGTCACGGGTCGCAGAAGGATCCAACTGATCTCCATTTTCAGAGATGCTCAGCCGGCGATTGAATGCCACCTCGGCCAGGAGCGTCGCACCATCCCAGAACAACCCCTCGTTGAAGACGTTCACTGCAGAAAGGTTTGCGTGGAAAGTCCGGCCCACTGGATAAGCCGCATTGTCTTCATTATCTGCAGCGGTGTTCCCGGGAAGGATCACTGTATTCCCTGATGCCACCAGAGGCATGTCGTCCCTGAAGGATACTTCCGCCGATACGTTCATATCGCCAATCAGAGTGCTCGCACTTGCTCCGACCATCTTGATGTCTTCGGCATAGGTGAGCAGGTAGTCACCAATGCTTCCTGGCTGAACGTTTACGCCAGGGCGAACGTAGAACTGGGGCATTTTGTCGTGATATTGAGCTGCGTAAAGTCCAAAATCGTATTCGCCTGCCTTGAACTTGACCTGGGCACCAAACTGGCCGTTATCACTAGCGTCCTGGTCGTCTCCCCGGAAAACGGACTGCCCCGGACCGAGAATGATTGTTTCACCACCGTCGTCGATAAAGTCCGCGAAGCTGAAGTAACTGCCGGATGCAGGCAGCCTTGTTTCGCGCCACTCAAGCTGATAATAGGCGCCGAAGGACAGATTCTGATTCAACTGCAGTTGCGCCGAGATCTGGTTTACCGGACGAAGGATTTCCTGGAACCGCGAATTGGGAACAGAAAGTGCCTTCACGAGATCCAGAGATGTCTGTGCGGCGGCCACACCGTTGGAGCCAAAAAACAGACTTTCACCATAAAGCTGGGTAAACCGACCAGCCTTGGCGTTAATGCTCTGACGACCCAGGTGGAAGTTGCCAAATACAAACGCATCAAGAAGCTCAGCATCCCGACCATGAAGCTCTTCCGTGTCTTCAGTAAACTCATCGGTGTCAGCAGAGCGGGGGTTATAAAGAGCCCCACCAAGGGCACCCGGATTGTCATGGGAAGTGTTGTAAACAGAGTCGTACCAGGCAGCCCCGCTCAGACGAAAACCATATTTCCTCTTATAGGTGAAATTGAGTTCGCTGAGCACATCCAGTCGGTTTGATATCAGGCCTTTGTCGAAGTTGAGATCACCGTCATTGGTGTTTGCCTGAACGCCAATGCTGTTATCGGCAACGCTTGCGTCCTGGTCCTCAACCCGCCATGCGGCGCTGTACTTGAGAGTATTTGCCCAGCTCATCCGAATATCGCGGTTGCCGGTATCAATAGTCATCGCACTCGCTCCGTTGCAAAGAGCGAGACCTGCAATGGCCACTGAAAACGTCAGGTTGCGGTTTTTGTAGCGCAGCCTGGAAACTGGCGGCTTGTTATTACCGATCATAGATTTCTCCTCTGGGTAGGGAGTCTTTGTTTTTGTTCGGCGCGTTTTAAGGCGCCACTTTCCCAAAGGTATGCCTCTATCTAATTACCTTCCAATACTATCTGATAGCCCAATCAATACCTTTTACGTATCGACAATCATCACGAAAAAACCGAAGCGAACAGTCAGTGTTTGCCTCGGTCAAGAATGGATTAAAGCATGATGCAATCAGCTTAAGCCAAGGGTTCTACCTTATAGCAGACTCCTGACGGCAGCCTGAGCGCATTCAATATCCTGCGCCTCACTGCCACCAGAAACACCAATGCCTCCAACCACACGGTTCTCCCATACAAGCGGAATACCGCCTCCAATCAAGGTAAAGCTGTCATTGGCGAGGAGCCCTTCCCTTACCCGCGGTTGTTCCTGACTCAGCATTTCTTCAAGTTTTATGGTTTCCACCCCCATTCCGGCCGCACAGCGTGCTTTTCGAGCTGAAAGATCTGTAGACACGATGAATGAACTAGACATCTTCACGAATCCCAGCATAGTACCGGACCGATCAACAACCGAGACTGAGGCCTTGAACCCCAGTTCCTTAGCCTTATCCATCGCTGCACTCATAAGGCGCATAACCGCGTAATCAGTTAAGGAGAAGTCTTTTTCGAGAATTGCATGCTCTGGTCGAGTAACCATCCAAATCAACCTGCTTGATGTCTAAAAAAAGAATCATCCGTGATCCAATGAACATCCTGTTTCAGTGCGGACAACAACATTTACTGCGCCTTCCTCTGCGCAATCTCGGCTCCTCTTACGTCACTGGCAAAACGCCCACCAATGCACCAGTCTTCAGGTTCCACCCGGATGCAATGTCCCCGAATCATCGGGGTTTCTACATCAAGCGTTGCACTGATGAGTTCTGTAAATTCCCTCGCGATTAGCTGTCTTTGGGACAGAGACCGGCCTTCAAGCACAATAAATTCGAAAAAAACCGAGCTTGGTCCCGGCGCAGCACCTCCGGTGGCGACCATTCCGTTATCGTGGGGGACATAGAAAGCCCTGACCCGGTCAACGGGACACTCCAGTATCCTCGCGTAAATCTTCGACGCCTTTACCAGAAAATTCGTGACAACGTCTTCCGGATGCCGTTGCCCAGCACTATGAAATCTTACAATTGGCATAACAGTTTCCATTCTCCGGTTTACGGTAGCCCGCGGCGACGACCGGAATCCAACATCATAGTCGAGCCGGTCATAGCGTCTGCATGGTCATCCAGCAACATTGACACCGCCCAGGCAACTTGCTCCGGGGTTGTAAAAGCACCAATGGAGGATTCTGCCTGCATCTGTTTCAGCACGTCTTCGGTTGAAATGCCCTCTCTTTCCGCTCTTGTCGTCGCAACTTTTCGTAGGCGATCCGTGATGGCTGGGCCAGGTGCGATAACGTGGGCGGTGATACCGCGGGGGCCCAACCCCAGGCTCAATTGACGCGTTGCGTTCACCAAGGCAGCATTCGCGACGCCGGCAGAAGCGGCATACGCGGTTGGTTCAAAGCCATAATGACCACCGATGGCTATGATTCTGGAACCTCGAGTCATATGTTGCTCTGCGGCGCGAACCACCCGCAGCAGCCCCCCCACTTTAATATTGACTGCCTCGTTCAACACCGTGATATCTGCGTCCAGAATTCCCCCAGCAACACCAACACCCGGGCCATGCACAATAGCCTTCACATTTCCCGTAATGGAACTTGAAATTTCTTCGATAGCGTCGTCAGAAGAAATATCTGTGCAACAGATATGCATGCCTTGCAGATTTTCCGCCATACGCTCAAGCGGGGCACGATTTCTGCCAACAGCGATCACATCCAGCCCGCAGTCCAGCATCTTTTTACATATAAATTGTCCGAAAGCTCCCGTTGCTCCGATCACAATGGCAATAGACCGACAGCTGGACAATCCTCTACTATCCGGTGACCGTCCACTTGTACCTTGCGCCATACAGACCTCGACATAGCTATCGATATACGGGAGCGTTTTCGCTCAGCGTGATTGACAACAGTCTAGGAACTGATGAATATACCGTCTAATACTCTTTGAAAGATCGGTTGATACCTTTTTTGAATGACCTGTCGGACGGAATGTTATGGATCTCAGAAAGCTACGCTATTTCCTGACGGTAGCAGACGAAAAAAATCTTGGGCGAGCAGCGGCCTTGCTGCACATCTCCCAGCCTCCACTCACGCGGCAGATTCATCAACTGGAAGACGAGCTGGGTGTCCAACTATTCAACCGCACTCCCAAGGGTATGGAGCTTACGGAAGCAGGATATCTCCTGGCCAAGGAATCCAGGAATATATTCGCACTTGTTCAACAGGCTTCAGAGAAAACGCAAAGGGCAAGCCAGGGCAGACTGGGAAGGCTGGACGTAGCGGTTTTTGGTTCAGGAGTACTGGATACAATTCCCCGACTTCTTCTTAAGTTCAAAAGTGACTATCCAGAAGTCAAAGTGGTCCTTCACACAATGGAAAAAGAGGAACAAATCCAGGCGCTACGACAACACAGAATTTCCCTTGGCTTTAACAGGATGCTGAAACCGCTACCTGATATCACGAGTGAGTTGGTCAATCGGGAAAGCTTATTATTGGCGGTGAATGCGAATAGCCCTCTTGCCACCCAACCCGTTATCAAGTTCAAGGAGCTTGCCAATCACCCAATGGTCCTTTTTGCATCGAGCGGCAGGCCCAATTTTGTCGATAAGGTAATGTCACTCTGCTATTCAGCCGGTTTTACTCCCGAGATTACCCAGGAGGTTGGTGACGTTGTGACCGGTGTAGCTCTCGTAGCCAGTGGATTTGGCGTCTGTCTGGTTTCAAAGTCTGGTTCGACATTGTCCCTGCCGGGGGTCGTTTACCGGGAAATCGAGGACATGCCTAAAGATGCAACAATTGACTTGTCCTGTGTTTACAGAACAGGAGACAACTCGAAACTTCTTGCATCATTTCTGAGTTGCCTTCAGGAGTTCAAGGAACTTAATGCAGACACAAATACAACCACACCGTAATTTCGCATATCCCGATACACAGTGTCCGCTACTGCGAGCCAACTGCGTTTCGTAATACGACCGGTTCATAAGAACAACACAGTTAAGGGAAGCTTTTTTCAAAACCAAAATCCGGACGGCCTTAAACTACAGAACACTGAATGACCACATTCCGATCACCATGACTAAGGGAGACGAGACATACTGCGCACAAGCGTGTCGCAAACGACACTCTAGCGACACGCATAAGACGTAGTTGGTGCAATTCGATGAATTCGCCCTGCGTTCCGACCACCAATGTCGTCGCATTCACGTCGTTAACGCGTCGCATGCGACGCATAAATATTTATTTTTCATTCGGTTGCAATTTATTTCGGCTTAATCTAACGTAATAAGAGTTCCCCGAAGCGGGAAATAGACCGGTAGCTGGCCGGGCCTATGGGCAACGCAGCAATCAATAAAACGTCTGACTCCAAGTCGTTCGTTCCTATCAAAAAGAGGCCGAGCCTCTACCCCCAAAACGAGTTCCATTTTCCTCGTTCTACCAAAATCTCTACACAGAGACGCTTTTTGATGTTTTACAAAACTCATTAAGCAGCAACGAGTTAGCGATCGAATTCCGAGAATTAATCGGACGAAAAAGGACGAAAATATTTTCGTCCATGCCTTCCCTCGTTAACTCAAGGGCCAGCTTTCGCAGCAAAAGCATCTGCGCTTCAAGACGATTCGCAGTGGCGCCTGAGCTCACATATCCACGCTGATATGTTGGCATGCGTACCCCCGCCAAGCGCTACTCACGCCCGACAACTCAGATCTTGCTGTTACTACGAAACTGACCGGCTGGTTTTTCCGCAATAAATCAAACACTTAACAGGACGCTCAGGCGGACAGGGGAGTCAGTTTCGTTTCGTTCTCACTACTTGGAAAGCTGGAGGATTTTTATGAAACCCATTACCGAAAAGCACAAAGCGCGCTTAGTCGCTGCAGCCAGCGATGCTCTCGAACTATTAGTCCGAGATGGTGCCATGTCGTTTTCGACGAAAGCGACCCTACTAGAACGTTGGGCAGTGTTCTGTGATCACCTGATAGAGAACACTAATATATCGGTACCTTCGGCAATCACACGCAAGTGCGTTATTGATTTCGGCTGCGGCCTCGAGGGTCGTTATTCCGCAGCCTACGCACAAAATCTTGTAAGCAGCGTCAACTCCGTAATGAAGGCCCTCACTTTCGGAAAATGGGACAGCATTAGCCCCACGATCGATTGCGACCTGCCAAAGCGAACTCATGTCCGTACTGAACCTCCCTCAGGTCTAAACGAAAGCGAATTCTTCGGCGCTGTAAGCAGCCTTGAACTCAATGGTCTTTCTCGAGGAGCAATAATTGCCTTGGCCTGTCGGTCGCTTGGCCTCAGGTGCAAAGAAGCTGCATTGCTGAATTATAAAGAAGCAGAAATCGAAGCGAAGCAGACGGGCTACATCACCGTTCAATATGGAACCAAGGGGGGACGAGCACGGAAAGTCAAAATCAGCTCTGAAGACGAACAGCTTGCTGTTTTGGTGCGCGGTTCAGCAGCCCAAGGAGATCACTTTTCCCTCGTTCCGGCAGAACAAAGCTGGAAGGAGTTCAGGGATAGCGAAATACACCAAACCAGAACTGCTTTAAAGAAAGCAGGAATAGCGCGCATCCATGACCTTAGAGCGGGTTACGCATGCATTCGTTATAAGCAGCTAACTGGCTACGAGGCTCCAATACTGGGAGGACATGCACCATCGGCAGTTGATAGTGATGACCTGCCCCCAATCACTAAACCGCTCACTGCTTAGTAATGTCGGTTAATTTCGACCCTTTGCCGGTAGTCCGGTAGCCAGCGGCGAACTCCAGTGGTGTCTGGTAACCCAATGCTGAATGGGGCC
>NZ_VMHN01000029.1 GCF_008795955.1 Marinobacter denitrificans | reverse complement strand
ATTCCACAATAGTGGCGGTGGGTGCTATGGTAAAAGTTCATTGAGTCTTCTCCCTTGTAGTGCTTGGTCGCCTTCCAGCTTAGCGGGCAACCGCTGGGCTGGGGAGAAGGCTCAATCAGTATCAAGTCGGTCAACCGGACGCCAAAAGCGTACCGCTTTTGGTTCCCTCCGCTGTCGCTCCGGCGCCGGTTACCTAAGCGTTAGGGCTATAAATGAATCTCGACGAACTCGCTCAAGAATTCGGCAATATCTCGAATGAAAAACCACTACATGACCTGGTGCAGGGGCTGGAGAACTGGAAGTCCGGCAACGAGAGCGTCAGAGGCCTCGAGGAAATGGTTGAGAGGTTCTTTGGAAATTCGTGGCTCCAGAGCGAGGCGGACCATTCAAAATCGTATGGCCTTTGGCTTGAGTTTAAACATGATGCCATTGATAGAATTGACGGCATGACCATGAATGAGAGGCTTTTCCTTTTTGGGCTGTTCGAACGCTTTGACAAAAGCAGTACAGAGGAGCAGAAGCATGCGGTTTATAGCAAACTTCTCGCAAGGCCCTAACAATCGGCTGCACAGCGACCGATTTTCCGCCGCTTCGCGGCTCCAAACCGGCGCGTGAGCCGGGCGTTAGGGTGATAATCGAATGAATCACACCTGGTTAGGTGTTTTTGCCGGATTCGTAGTGCTTGGTCTGTGGGCATTGATGGGGTTAACCATCTTCCACGGACGAGACTTGGTAATGCACAGAGAAAACTGGGAGCTCGCCCAAATCTTGGTCCCTTCTATGATCAGCATAGTGGGTTGGCTGGTCACGATCTGGTGGGCGTTAAGACAAATCGAGATTTCGTCAGAAAAGAATAGGCAACTACAGCATGAAGCGTTGCAGTCCAGTGAAAAAATAAAAGCAATTGATGCGGTTATTGTTGCGTATGTGAATGTTGATAAGTCGTTGCACAGAATAGAGCGAATAGTTAACAACATGAAAAACAACATAAATTTTAAGCTAGAAGGAAAAAACAACCCAGATTTATCAGCCATATTTCGGGAATCGTGTGATGCATACTCCGAGCTTTTTACATGTATAGACTACCTTCAGTTCAATTTAATACGACTTACACCGTATGGCCTTGCGATTAATGAGAGCTTCGAATTCATCGATAACGTACATGAGAAATTTTCCAATCAATCACCATGGTTAACGTATCAGGAAACATCTGCAGTCTATTTGCTCAATGAAGACTCTGGACATGAAGAGCTCTTTTCAGCGATTGATGCCGTAGCATCGAACTGTGGCGAATTAAGTGTCGCTGCGTTTAAGGTCGTGTCAAAAATGTACACCCCTAACACATATGAGCCTTCTCGGGATCAATAGGCAATAGTCATTTTTTTGGCCGCGCCAGCGGCCAACTTAAACCCATGAGCGAGAACGCCTGCTTCGCTAGTCTCGTGGGGCTGTCAGGCACTCACA
>NZ_VMHN01000028.1 GCF_008795955.1 Marinobacter denitrificans | reverse complement strand
CCCGAACGCTCTTTAAAAAGTTGACCAAGTAATTCGTGTGGGCGCTGGCCGAGGTATTTCGGATACGAAATATCAGGACAGTGACTCGTCGAAAATTGAGTTTTGTCTTGAGCAAGAATAGAGAATCTTCGGATTCTTGTATGATTTAAACTGAAGAGTTTGATCATGGCTCAGATTGAACGCTGGCGGCAGGCTTAACACATGCAAGTCGAGCGGTAACAGGGGGTGCTTGCACCCCGCTGACGAGCGGCGGACGGGTGAGTAATACATAGGAATCTGCCCAGTAGTGGGGGATAGCCCGGGGAAACCCGGATTAATACCGCATACGCCCTACGGGGGAAAGCAGGGGATCTTCGGACCTTGCGCTATTGGATGAGCCTATGTCGGATTAGCTAGTTGGTAGGGTAAAGGCCTACCAAGGCGACGATCCGTAGCTGGTCTGAGAGGATGATCAGCCACATCGGGACTGAGACACGGCCCGAACTCCTACGGGAGGCAGCAGTGGGGAATATTGGACAATGGGGGCAACCCTGATCCAGCCATGCCGCGTGTGTGAAGAAGGCTTTCGGGTTGTAAAGCACTTTCAGTGAGGAGGAAAACCTTACGACTAATACTCGTGAGGCTTGACGTTACTCACAGAAGAAGCACCGGCTAACTCCGTGCCAGCAGCCGCGGTAATACGGAGGGTGCAAGCGTTAATCGGAATTACTGGGCGTAAAGCGCGCGTAGGTGGTTTGATAAGCGAGATGTGAAAGCCCCGGGCTCAACCTGGGAACGGCATTTCGAACTGTCAGGCTAGAGTATGGTAGAGGAGTGTGGAATTTCCTGTGTAGCGGTGAAATGCGTAGATATAGGAAGGAACACCAGTGGCGAAGGCGGCACTCTGGACCAATACTGACACTGAGGTGCGAAAGCGTGGGGAGCAAACAGGATTAGATACCCTGGTAGTCCACGCTGTAAACGATGTCTACTAGCCGTTGGGACTCTTGAAGTCTTAGTGGCGCAGCTAACGCACTAAGTAGACCGCCTGGGGAGTACGGCCGCAAGGTTAAAACTCAAATGAATTGACGGGGGCCCGCACAAGCGGTGGAGCATGTGGTTTAATTCGACGCAACGCGAAGAACCTTACCTGGCCTTGACATGCTGAGAACTTTCCAGAGATGGATTGGTGCCTTCGGGAACTCAGACACAGGTGCTGCATGGCCGTCGTCAGCTCGTGTCGTGAGATGTTGGGTTAAGTCCCGTAACGAGCGCAACCCCTATCCCTAGTTGCTAGCAGTTCGGCTGAGAACTCTAGGGAGACTGCCGGTGACAAACCGGAGGAAGGTGGGGATGACGTCAGGTCATCATGGCCCTTACGGCCAGGGCTACACACGTGCTACAATGGCGCGCACAGAGGGCTGCAAACCCGCGAGGGGGAGCCAATCTCACAAAACGCGTCGTAGTCCGGATCGGAGTCTGCAACTCGACTCCGTGAAGTCGGAATCGCTAGTAATCGTGAATCAGAATGTCACGGTGAATACGTTCCCGGGCCTTGTACACACCGCCCGTCACACCATGGGAGTGGATTGCACCAGAAGTGGTTAGTCTAACCTTCGGGAGGACGATCACCACGGTGTGGTTCATGACTGGGGTGAAGTCGTAACAAGGTAGCCGTAGGGGAACCTGCGGCTGGATCACCTCCTTAAACGAAGCCGAACGC
>NZ_VMHN01000027.1 GCF_008795955.1 Marinobacter denitrificans | reverse complement strand
TTGTAAGCGTCCGCCCATCACACCTTGTCAGGTATAGCCGGCTTCCAGTTGTGGGGCAATAGCTCGTCGATGGCGTTGTTCTTCTGCGTCGGAAGGCGGGTCAGCACATCCTTCAGGTAAGCACAGGGATCATGCCCATTCAGCTTCGCCGACTGGATCAGTGTCATCACAGCCGCAGCACGTTGGCCACTGCGTAGTGATCCCGCGAACAGCCAGTTGCTGCGTCCCAGCGCCCAGGGCCGGATCTGGTTTTCCACCCAGTTGTTATCGATGGGCACCGCACCATCGTCCAGGTAGCGCGTCAGCGCTGCCCAACGTTTGAGGCTGTAATCCAACGCTTTGGCCGTGCCGGAGCCATCCGGCACCTTCTGTCGATGCGCCAGCATCCACTGATGCAGTGCGTCAGCAAGTGGTTTGGCTCTGGTTTGTCGGATTTCCCCGCGCTTATCCGGTGGCAGGTCTTTGGTTTCCCGTTCGATCTCGTAGAGCCCACCGATGTATTCCAGCGCCTTGGCTGCCAGTTCACTCTTGTTGGCTTCGTGCAGGTCGTAGAACTTGCGACGGGCGTGGGCCATGCAGCCAATTTCAGTGATGCCGTTGCCGAACCCGGCCTTGTAACCAGCATAATCATCACAGACTAGCTTGCCCTGCCAGTCACCCAGGAAGGTGCGGGCGTGTTCGCCTGCACGGCTGGAAGCGAAGTCATAAACGGTGGCTTTCAGGTCCGAGAACGGTGTGGTGCAGTAAGCCCAGACGTAAGCCTTATGAGTCTTTTTCTTACCCGGGGCCAGCATGCTGACCGGTGTTTCATCGGCATGCAGAACGCCGTGCTCCAGCAGGGCGTTTCTCAGCGCATCCACCAGGGGCTGCAACTGCACACCGCAGGCACCCACCCATTCAGCCAGGGTGGAGCGCGGGATTTCTAATCCGGCACGGCCGAAGATGCGTTCCTGGCGGTACAGCGGCAGATGGTCGGCGTACTTGGCCACCAGCACCTGAGCCAACAGGCCGGCGGTGGGGATGCCCTTGTCGATCACCTGTGGAGGTACCGGTGCCTGGATCAAGGTCTCGCATTTGTCGCAGGCCCACTTGCCCCGGATGTGCCGCTCCACTGTGAACTCGCCCGGTACGTAGTCCAGCTTTTCGCTGACGTCTTCGCCAATACGCTTGAGCTGGCAGCCACACTGGCACCGGGTATTGTCCGGTTCGTGGTGGATCAGGGTACGGGGCAGTTCTGGTGGCAGCGGGGTGCGCTTGGGCTTTTGCTTTGGCCGGGCAGCTTTCTGTTCCTCGGTCATCGCCTGGTCCAGCTCGGCTTCGATGGCGGCCAGGTCGCTGTCGATCAGTTCGTCCAGCAGTTTCCCCTGAACCGCATCAAGTTGCTCACTGCGACGGGCGTACTTGTGACGCTTGAGGATGGCTACTTCGTGGGTCAGCTTCTCGATGATGGCATTGCTGCGCACCAACTCCCGCTCCTTCAGGCCCAAGACTTCATCCTTGGCGTCCAGAGAGTCCATCAGATCCGTCGCCAGGGCACGGAGCTGATCGGCAGAGAGTTGGTTGATGTCGGGGCGCTGAGTCATGCCGCCTAGTATGCCAAGTCCCTGTGCGGCAAGCGATTCGCGGTTCTGGCTATAGCGGCATCACGGCACTTGTGGTTACAGGATGGAGATGACGCCTTCCGCACCAAGGCGTTGCCAGGGCAGGCCCTGAACCAGGGCGG
This sequence comes from Marinobacter denitrificans, assembly GCF_008795955.1. GTDB lineage: Bacteria > Pseudomonadota > Gammaproteobacteria > Pseudomonadales > Oleiphilaceae > Marinobacter > Marinobacter denitrificans. The sequence goes on along the minus strand of NZ_VMHN01000027.1, from coordinate 727 downwards.
ACAACTGCTCTTCGGTCAGGCGCAGTTGCTCACCGCGCCAGGTTTCGCCCCAGTGGAATTTGCCCCGGTTCAGCCGGCGGGCACACAGCCAGATACCAAGACCATCGTGGATCAGAACCTTCATCCGGTTGCCCCGTTTGTTGGCGAACAGATAGGCGCAATGCGGCCTGGCAGAACCGAAGACCTGAATAACCCGGGCCAGGGCCTTGTCCGGTCCCGCCCGCATATCCAGCGGTTCGGTGGCCAGCCAGATCTCGTCGATGCGTATCATCCCAACAGGTCCCGCAACAGGGCAGCACATTGATGCGCCTGCTCCGCAGGCCACTCCACCACGACCGCGCCACCGGCGCGGGGAATCTCGATGCGGATGGTGCTACGCTTATCCGAGACCGATGGGTTGCCCGGTGCAGAGGTTGCCGCTGGCAGATTGACCGGTACAAATCCCGGTGTTGTCGTCCGTGTTTTCGGCGCTCGTCGCGCCTCGCTGATCCAGCGCCGCACCATGTTGGCGTTGAGACCGTTATCCAGGGAAATTCGGGAAACGGACGCACCGGGTTTCAGGCATTGGGCAACAATCCGGGCTTTGAATTCCCGAGAAAAGCGGCGACGGCGTTGGTAGGGTTTGGTTACGCTTAAGTCGTTCATATTAAGTGTCCACTAGAAAATAAGTGGACACTATCCTGACGGCGGCAGCGCCTGGCTCAAGATGGGATTACCGGCCGCTTAC
>NZ_VMHN01000026.1 GCF_008795955.1 Marinobacter denitrificans | reverse complement strand
AAGGCCTCCTCCAGGGCATCAATACAGAAGTCTGTGTCCATGGTATTGGAGACCCGCCAGGACAACACTTTGCGGCTGTACCAGTCGATGATGGCGACCAGGTACATGAAGCCCCGGGCCAGCGGAAGTAGAGTAAGAGGCAGGGCGTAGTCGAACTATCTCCCTGCCTCTCCTCTCCGAACCGGACGTGCACCTTTCAGCGCATCCGGCTCTCCGCCTAAACGCTGGCGAATGCCATAGCAACTTCGGGAAAGCGAGAGGTCCACGTGTTTCTGGACTCTGTCCTCAGGTAGGGATTATCCTCCGGAAGACGCCAACGGAATCGCTTTTTCCCGTGACCGACTAGTCGGTACAGGATGGCTACACTGAGTAGTCCTTGGTTGGTTTTGCCATACAGCACCCAAGTCTTACTTTGACCCGAGGCCGGGGCTTTGAACCAGTGGCGCATCAGTGGTTTGATCCGAGAGCGATATTTGCGACCCAGCCAATGGGCCAGTTTCCAGAACACGACACCATCAATGTAACTGAAGACTTTCGCTTTGTAATCGACGAATTGATAGAACGTCGCCCAGCCTTTCAGCTTTCGATTGATGGATTCGACCATGTCGATTTTGCTTTCACTGTAATTGCCTGACAGCTTGGCGGTTAAAGATGCGGCAAAGTTGCGTGCCTTATCCCGGGGGATCGTCGTCACCACTCGCATATCGCCATAGCGGCTCCGCTTGCGGATGATGCGATGCCCCAGGAACACGAAGCCGTCATTCACATGGGTAATCTTGGTTTTATCCATGTTCAGTGTCAGCTTGAGAGTTCCTTCCAGCATCTCCCGGCATTCTTCTCTGATCGCCTCTGCCTGAGCTTTGGAGCCCTTGACGATAACCACAAAGTCATCGGCATAGCGGCAGTAGGCGACGGCTGGCTTCCATTGCCAGTCCTCTCGGATGGCTGTGCTTCGGCCGATCTGGATACTGTGGTTCCAGTACCACCGATCCTTCCGGGCCTTTTTGCCGAGATAGCGCCTATTCAGGTACTGATCGAACTCATGCAACATGATATTCGAGAGCAGTGGCGATATAACGCCGCCCTGAGGTACGCCCTCACTTGCTGCCCGAAAGAGCCCTGCATCAATATGGCCTCCTTTGACGAATCGCCAGAGAAGGTTCAGGAACCGCCGGTCCCTGATTCTGCGACGTACAGCTTTCATCAGAAGCCGGTGATGCACGGTATCAAAGTAGCTGGACAGATCCCCTTCGATGACCCAGCGTCCACGCGTTTCGGTATTATCCGTCAGTTGCAGTTTCACTGTACGGATCGCGTGGTGAACGCTCCGTTCCGGTCGGAACCCGTAGGAGAGCGCATGGAAGTCGCTTTCCCACATGGGCTCCATCGCCATTAACATGGCTCGTTGAACGATGCGATCGCGCAGGGTGGGGATGCCCAGTGGCCGTTGCTTGCCGTTGGCCTTCGGGATATAAACCCTTCGAGCCGGTAACGGCTGATAAGCATCAGAGAGTAAATCATGCCTGATTTGTTTCAGAAGAGCCGGCAGCCTGGCCTGCACAGTCAGCTTGACCTCTCCATCTACCCCCGGCGTGTTTGCACCTTTGGAAGACAGGGTGATACGAGCCGCTTCTGCGAGCCAGTCAGGCTGTGCTATCAGGCGCAGCAATCTATCCACCCGGCGGGTGGGGTCGGATGCTGTCCAAGTCGCTAGCTTGCGTTGCATTTCGCTGATTATCAAAGGTCTTCACCTTGTTTGGTCAGGTAGTTTGCTTGGCAAACACATCTAAACTGCTCCCCTTCGCCATGTAATGGGCTTTCCCCATCGCGGACTACTACGGGAGCTCCGCCAGTCAATTCGGCATCGGGGCCATGCCCCCTTGGCATCCGAAATTGACCTTCCCCGGTTCACCTATCTGGACTCCAGCATGCTGAGGAGGCTGCCCATCGCACTCTTTACCCTTGCTTGCCGCAAGTTGACAGGAAGCAGCAGTCCGATCTGTGATGGATACTGCTGTCCCGAAGCCCGACTTACCTGTTCGAACTTCTTCGTCTGGCAGCGGCTACATTTCCAAGCTGCCTAACCTTCCCGTACGGCTTGTCAGGTCACGTAAGCCGTGGTGACATTTCAACCCACAGAGGCGGATGAATGGGTTCATGTTCTTCAGCCTTTCAACACTCAGCCTTGAGGATCATCTTGGCTTAGTGACCTCGCCTCAATCCCCGTTGTCAGCGGGTTACATCACCCTGCGGGCATACCGCAGGTCACTGCCGCTCAGGCTCACCACCCTCACAGTGGGTGGGATTGGTTCGTTACTTCCTCATGAAGTACCGTTTCAATATTCCAGATAGACTCGTGGTTCATTTGAGCTTCCGTGCTCGCCCTGAACTCCGGGCACACTATAGCTGATATCTGTTGCCCACACCTGGTTGGGGCGGTCGATTTTCAGCCCTTTGAGCAGGTACGGATAAACCTTGTGCCCGTCGCCCGGAATGCTGGTTCTGGGGCGAGGATACACCGCCTGAAT
>NZ_VMHN01000025.1 GCF_008795955.1 Marinobacter denitrificans | reverse complement strand
TTCGTGATCAGTTGTCTTGGGGTTATATAGTCAAGCAACTAAGCGCATACGGTGGATGCCTTGGCAGTCAGAGGCGATGAAAGACGTGGAAGCCTGCGATAAGGCTCGGGGAGCTGGCAAACAAGCTGTGATCCGGGCATCTCTGAATGGGGAAACCCACCGACTTTCGGGTCGGTACCGTACAGTGAATACATAGCTGTACGGGGCGAACTCGGGGAACTGAAACATCTAAGTACCCGAAGGAAAAGAAATCAACCGAGATTCCCTCAGTAGCGGCGAGCGAACGGGGACCAGCCCTTAAGCTGGACAACTGGTAGGAGAAGGCTCTGGAAAGTGCCGCCATAGTGGGTGATAGCCCCGTATCCGAAACCTGAGTCCAGTGAAATCGAGTAGGACGGGACACGAGACATCCTGTCTGAACATGGGGGGACCATCCTCCAAGGCTAAATACTCCTGACTGACCGATAGTGAACCAGTACCGTGAGGGAAAGGCGAAAAGAACCCCTGTGAGGGGAGTGAAATAGATCCTGAAACCGTATGCGTACAAGCAGTCGGAGCAGACTTGTTCTGTGACGGCGTACCTTTTGTATAATGGGTCAGCGACTTATGTTCAGTGGCGAGGTTAACCGTTTAGGGGAGCCGTAGGGAAACCGAGTCTGAATAGGGCGATTTAGTCGCTGGGCATAGACCCGAAACCGGGCGATCTATCCATGAGCAGGTTGAAGGTTGAGTAACATCAACTGGAGGACCGAACCCACTGTCGTTGAAAAGCCAGGGGATGACTTGTGGATCGGAGTGAAAGGCTAATCAAGCCCGGAGATAGCTGGTTCTCCCCGAAAGCTATTTAGGTAGCGCCTCGGACGAATACCACAGGGGGTAGAGCACTGTTTCGGCTAGGGGGTCATCCCGACTTACCAACCCGATGCAAACTCCGAATACCTGTGAGTACTATCCGGGAGACACACGGTGGGTGCTAACGTCCATCGTGAAGAGGGAAACAACCCAGACCGCCAGCTAAGGTCCCCAAATACCAGTTAAGTGGGAAACGATGTGGGAAGGCTCAGACAGCTAGGAGGTTGGCTTAGAAGCAGCCATCCTTTAAAGAAAGCGTAATAGCTCACTAGTCGAGTCGGCCTGCGCGGAAGATGTAACGGGGCTCAAACTGGTTACCGAAGCTGCGGCTGCATACGCAAGTATGCGGGGTAGGGGAGCGTTCTGTAAGCCTGCGAAGGTGTGTTGAGAAGCATGCTGGAGGTATCAGAAGTGCGAATGCTGACATGAGTAACGACAATGGGGGTGAAAAACCCCCACGCCGGAAGACCAAGGGTTCCTGCGCAACGCTAATCGGCGCAGGGTGAGTCGGCCCCTAAGGCGAGACCGAAAGGTGTAGTCGATGGGAAACGGGTTAATATTCCCGTACCTTGGATAGCTGCGATGGAGAGACGGAGAAGGCTAGGTGAGCCGGGCGACGGTTGTCCCGGTTTAAGCGAGTAGGCAGTGGGATTAGGCAAATCCGGTCCCACAATGCCGAGACGCGACGACGACTGCCCTTTCAGGGCGGGAAGTCATTGATGCCCTGCTTCCAGGAAAATCTTCTAAGCTTCAGGCTATTCGGGACCGTACCCCAAACCGACACAGGTGGTCAGGTAGAGAATACCAAGGCGCTTGAGAGAACTCGGGTAAAGGAACTAGGCAAAATGGTGCCGTAACTTCGGGAGAAGGCACGCCGGTGGTATGTGACGCCCCTCGCGGGTTGAGCAGAAGCCGGTCGAAGATACCAGGCCCCTGCGACTGTTTATTAAAAACACAGCACTGTGCAAACACGAAAGTGGACGTATACGGTGTGACGCCTGCCCGGTGCCGGAAGGTTAATTGATGGGGTTAGCATTCGTGCGAAGCTCTTGATCGAAGCCCCGGTAAACGGCGGCCGTAACTATAACGGTCCTAAGGTAGCGAAATTCCTTGTCGGGTAAGTTCCGACCTGCACGAATGGCGTAACGATGGGGGCGCTGTCTCTACCCGAGACTCAGTGAAATTGAAATCGCCGTGAAGATGCGGTGTATCCGCGGCTAGACGGAAAGACCCCGTGAACCTTTACTATAGCTTCACAGTGAACTTTGAGCATGTTTGTGTAGGATAGCTGGGAGGCTTTGAAACCAGGACGCCAGTTCTGGTGGAGCCAACCTTGAAATACCAGCCTGACCTGTTTGAGGTTCTAACTTGGTCCCCTTATCGGGGATGAGGACACTGTGTGGTGGGTAGTTTGACTGGGGCGGTCTCCTCCCAAAGCGTAACGGAGGAGCACAAAGGTGGGCTAAGCATGGTCGGACATCATGCGGTTAGTGTAATGGCACAAGCCCGCTTAACTGCGAGACAGACACGTCGAGCAGGTACGAAAGTAGGTCATAGTGATCCGGTGGTTCTGTATGGAAGGGCCATCGCTCAACGGATAAAAGGTACTCCGGGGATAACAGGCTGATACCGCCCAAGAGTTCACATCGACGGCGGTGTTTGGCACCTCGATGTCGGCTCATCACATCCTGGGGCTGAAGCCGGTCCCAAGGGTATGGCTGTTCGCCATTTAAAGTGGTACGCGAGCTGGGTTTAGAACGTCGTGAGACAGTTCGGTCCCTATCTGCCGTGGACGTTGGAGATTTGAGGAAAGCTGCTCCTAGTACGAGAGGACCGGAGTGGACGAACCGCTGGTGTTCGGGTTGTGTCGCCAGACGCATTGCCCGGTAGCTATGTTCGGACAGGATAACCGCTGAAAGCATCTAAGCGGGAAGCCCCTTCCAAGATGAGATCTCCCTGGACCCTTGAGGTCCCTGAAGAGCCGTTCAAGACCAGGACGTTGATAGGTCGGGTGTGTAAGCGCTGCGAGGCGTTGAGCTAACCGATACTAATTGCTCGTGCGGCTTGACTATATAACACCCAAGACAATTGCGGATAACGCAACGAAATCAACATCACAGTCCTATCTCGTCCACCCAGTGATCAACCGTTTTGCCTGACGACCATAGCGGTCTGGAACCACCTGATCCCATCCCGAACTCAGC
>NZ_VMHN01000024.1 GCF_008795955.1 Marinobacter denitrificans | reverse complement strand
TGAGTGCCTGACAGCCCCACGAGACTAGCGAAGCAGGCGTTCTCGCTCATGGGTTTAAGTTGGCCGCTGGCGCGGCCAAAAAAATGACTATTGCCTATTGATCCCGAGAAGGCTCATATGTGTTAACTGTTTAGTCTCCGAAGAAAATGATGCCATAACCATCGGCCTCCGAATTCTTAAGGGCACCGATCAGCAACCCGTAGATACTGCGACCGTTGTCTTTCGCCTCAAGTGACTCGATGAGAGGCTTGACCCCAGAGCTCAATTTAAGGTCACTGTACTGATCAATGAACAATCCGGTTTTTTCCCGGTACAACTCGATTGCAGGGAAGATCTCGGCGTATTCTGACTCACTGATAGACAGCAGGCGATCCTTCGGCCGACCATCGATGAGTTTGTGAACGTCTATGCTCATAGGCTCATACAGTTAACGCCAATATTAAGCGGCGCCCCGACAGGGGCGTCCGGTGGACGGCCGCCAGGCCGGGAACGTACTTGAATGAATGGTTAGAGCAGGCCAGCGACCAGCAAGAGGCCGATACCTGCCTCGACAATTACCCCGCCCACATTTTTGCTGCTGAAAGACTGATCCAGAAAAATGGAGACAATGCGGGATACCGCCGCTACTAACCATGCCAACCCAACCGCAACGTAAACCTCTGACTGCTGAAACCACAAACACGCTGCACCCAAACCGATAAAAATTCCGCCGTAAGTGGCACGGATTTCCGATAGCCCCAGCGCTCCCTCTGGCGCAACACCGACAAGATCAGCGACCTTTCGGGGAGCCACCAAGCCCAAAATCCCGAGAGCCAGCGTGCAGGTGGCACCGAGAAGAGGAATCAATTCCATAAATTCAGACTCCCCATTTACGGTCAGTAAGCTCTAACGCGAAGCTAAGCGGCGCCCTGACAAGGGCGTCCGGTGGAGGCCAACGGCCGGAACAAACTTAAGCGCCTTGTTAGGTAACTGCCTGAAATTTAAATGCAAAGCTCAATCACCGATTTCAAGATGAAGTTATGGGCCGCCATACGAAACTCATCGGGAATATAAACCACCCTTACGGATTTGTGGCAGGATCTGCAGTTGAAATCGTAGAACTCCTCCCATGCATCTCGCCTGACTGGCCGCCGCTCCTCAAACCTAGCGATTATTTCGCTGGGAAGGATGGATCGATCGTTGAAGAGGCTATCTCTGATTTTCGAGTCGCTAACTGTGGTAATGCCACCACACTTGGGACAGTGATACTGGGTAAACATATCGCCAGTTCCGGCTCCAAAATGAACGACCGAAAATCTGTCCTTGGCCTCGACGATCTCTATATCCATTTTTTACCTAACGCCAGCGCACAACGGCGCCCTTGGAATGGAGGCGCAGCCGCAATGTAAAGGGCGTCCGGCGGCCGCAGGCCGCGAATTGATGCGCCTTGTTAGCTGAGTAGCACCGGTGGGCGACAAACCCAGATCTTTGGCAACCAGCATGACCGCCTGCTCTGTAGCCCCCTGGCACCGAAACACGCCGATGCACTGTGATTGATAATTCCGCCAACGATGCGGTGAACGAACCGGAACTCCAGATTAGCAGATCCGGACGGTATTTTCGGCGGACGGCCCCGCGCGGTGAACACCGATTTCTTTACCAACACCTGCGACCAATTGAGCAACCAACCTGGCTGCGGATTCTGACGGCCTTGGCGGAACACCCGAACTGTCGGATTTGCTACCAGTTTACGGCCAAGGCCCACTGGCACCCGGCCACCCAAAAGGAGCAGCGCACTTCGCAGCTAACGCCATGGCTTTGCGGCGCACCGGAGCGCCAGCGTAGGTGCGTCCGACAACAGCCACTTGTTAGCGCCCCGAGTTGCTACAGCAATAGCCATGGCTCTGCTTCCCACAAATTGAGGTACAGTTTTTTGAGTTCAGGAGGGATCAATTTCCATCCGTGCTTTAACAATTTTCTGTCTTTGATATCCCACATCAAAGATTCCACGAAATAGACATCGATGAATTTTTTCACGCTTTCTGAACCGGCTATGTACCTTCCAGAAACATAGTCCATGTAGGCCTTGGCTTTGTCGAAATCTTTTCGTTTTATCGCGTCAGTGGCTGTCTGTGAGAAAGCTTCCATCTCTGCATACGAGTTATCGTCTTTTCGATCAAATCCTTGAAATTCGACCCACGCATCCATTCGACCAGATACCTCAGGGAAGCGATTCCGAATGTCCTTAATCAGCGCTGCAATTTCTACGTATTCCATCTTCAGGCAACTCGTAATTAAGCAGTGACGCTAACGCCAGCCATCACCGGTGACAAAACCGGCGCGAAGCAGAGGTTTTGGCATCCGGTGCATGGCATGGTTATAAACTGCTAGGAAGATCACTCTCAGAAACTCCGGCTTCCCTGAGCTCTGCTCGCTTGCGTGAAATTTCCTGCAGTTCCTGATAGTTAAAGTTTCTAGGGAAGTAAACGCCCTCCCAACTCTCCATGCAGTATAGGTAAGAGATGTCCAGCCCGTTCTTTCTGAGATACTCAGCAAATTCTTGATCTTTCGGGCGTGAGAAATCTTCACACCAAAAGGGCTCGCCCCGGCTGATGTAGCCCTTTGCCTCTCCTAGCTTAGTTTCAAACAGATCGCTCATTTGATTGTTTCACCATCGCTCATCTACCAAAACATTACCTTCAACATCTTTTTGGACAAGTGTTTGCGTTCTTTTGAAGCCTTTGATGGCTGTGTGGTCGGAGTAGACGACTGAACCAACAACTTCTCCTGCCTTGTTGATGACGGAGTAAGTGTCGATTTCTGTTTCACCCAAAGGTCCTTTGGTTCTGCTGCCCTCGAGTTTAAGTTCTTCACCCGGATTAAGTTTGACTCTATCTCTCATGGACAAATATTTCCTTTATAACGCCGCCCAGCACGCGCGGCTTTGGAATGAAGGCGAAGCCGCAATGGAAAAGGCGTCGCCGTGACTGGCATGATACTGATTGAGCCTTCTCCCCAGCCCAGCGGTTGCCCGCTAAGCTGGAAGGCGACCAAGCACTACAAGGGAGAAGACTCAATGAACTTTTACCATAGCACCCACCGCCACTATTGTGGAATCGA
>NZ_VMHN01000023.1 GCF_008795955.1 Marinobacter denitrificans | reverse complement strand
CCCTTCGGATGCGCGATGACTGGAGGGCTTGATCGTGGCGGGCAATTGGCTCAGGCAGCCAGGACCCAGTGGCCCAGCTCCAGAGACCCTGACTGGTTCAGTTATCGTGGTCAGAACCGGTAGTTGATCAGTGCGCCACCGAAGGCCTGAGTGGCGCTGCCAATGTCCTCCACAATAGGGCTGTCTTTGGCATCGCCGGTGAGGTAGGTCATACCGACAATGCCGGTCAGCGACCATGAAGGGCTCATCCGACATCTGATTGAACTGACTTGAAGCAAGCCACTGGCTCGGGCGGTCAGGGCTACTTGTGTCAACGCCAGGGCCAGCATATTCGCTGCCCGCCCGGGACCCGATTTACCCCGCCAAGCACCCGCAAGTGCGCCTCGAGACCACAAAACAAGAGGTCGAGTCCGCGCATCGTCCGCTTCCCCGAGCCACGTCGTCAGGCGATGGCCCAGCCGGCGTCATCCATTGCCGCCCTGGCGGCCTCGGCTCCCGATAGCTCTCCCCTCCACCGGGAGGCGTCGAGGCGTCGTCCCGTCACCCCGTCCGACGCGTCCGAGGCAAGCCAGAGAAGCGGCGGGACAATGATCGCGGGATCGAGCAAGCCGGTTCGCACCTCTTGCGGGAGACCGTCCGGGATCATGCCTGTCGCCGTCGCGCCGCCGGGGAGAAGACCGTTCACCGTGACCCCGGTGCCGTCTAAGTCCTGCGCCCAGATGATCGTCTCGGATTCCAGCGCCGCCTTGGATGGGCCGTAGGGCGAGAAGCCGCGCCGCCGCATGGTGGCGTGATTCATCGTGATATTGACGATGCGTCCGCGACCGGCGGCGATCATCAGCTGGGCTGCCGCCCGCGCCATCAGGAACGGCCCGTTCACGTTCGTGTCGATCACCATGCGCCAGACGTCCGGGTCGGTCTCCCAGAACCGGGTCGGCTCGGTCAGGAAGCGATCGCTGACATACTTCATCCCGCGACCGGCGTTGTTCACAAGCATGTCGAGCCGCCCGAAGCGGTCACGCGCCATTGCGACGACGCGGGCGCAGTCTTCTTCGCGCGTGACATCGGCGAGTATCGGAACAACCCGGTCGTTCCCGACGTCGCGGGCCACGGCCTCGATTTCGGTCGCCTGGCGCGATGCAGTCGTGATGACCCGCGCCCCCGCCGCCACGAGGCCCAGCACCATCGCGCGGCCCAACCCGCGGCCACCGCCGGTGACGATCGCGACCTGGCCCTCGAGTCGCTCGCCGCTCATCGGTTCAGCGCCTGCATCTGGGGTGCGGCATAGCGCGCGCCTGCGGCCGCGCCGGACGGCAGAATGCTGTCGATCCGGGCAAGATCCTCGGCCGTGATCCGCAGGTCGAGCGCCCCCACATTCTCCTCCAGTCGGCTGCGCTTCTTGGTGCCGGGGATGGGCACGATGTCCTCGCCCTGCGCTAGCAGCCAAGCCAGCGCGAGCTGGGACGGCATGCAGCCCTTCTCCTGCGCCATCGCCTCGATCTCCTGCACCAGATCGAGGTTCTTCTGGAAGTTCTCGCCCTGGAAGCGCGGCGAGCTGCGGCGGTAGTCGTCCTCGGCGAGATCCTCAATGCGGCGGATCTGCCCGGTGAGGAAGCCGCGTCCGAGCGGGCTGTAGGGGACATAGCCGATGCCCAGCTCGCGTACCGTCGGCAGGATCTCGTCCTCCGGCTCGCGGCTCCAGAGCGAATATTCGGTCTGGAGCGCGGTGATCGGGTGGACGGCGTGCGCGCGCCGGATGGTTTCCGGCGCGGCCTCCGACAGGCCGAGGTAGCGGACCTTGCCGGCCTTGACGAGCTCGGCCATGGCGCCCACCGTTTCCTCGATCGGCGTGTTCGGGTCCACCCGGTGCTGGTAATAGAGATCGATATGGTCCACCCCGAGCCGCTTCAGCGATGCATCGCAAGCCTGGCGCACATATTCCGCGTCGCCGCGAATGCCGAGAAATTCGCCGTTCTTGCCGCGGACGTTCCCGAACTTGGTCGCCAGCACGACCTTGTCGCGGCGGTCGGCGATTGCCTTGCCGATCAGAACTTCGTTGGTGAATGGGCCATACATGTCGGCGGTATCGAGGAATGTGACGCCAAGATCAAGCGCGCGGTGGATGGTCGCGACCGCCTCGGCCTCGTCGCGACCGCTATAGAATTCCGACATTCCCATGCAGCCTAGGCCGAGGGCAGAAACCTCGAGCCCCTGCGAACCGAGCTTGCGCGTCTGCATCTGTGTCTCCTTTTCCTTTGTGTGTCGCGTACAATGACCGCTTGGCCAAAGATGTTCCTCTGCCGGGGCACGCTTATCAGACAGCGATTTGCGCCGGGCATGACGCCATTCTAACCCCCGTGGCGGCCTCGCTTTCAAGGGCTTTCTCCTCGGCCTAACCGGCGAAGACCTTGATGAAGGCCCTGCGACATATTCCTTGACAACTACCGGTCCGCGACGGCCACCAGCAGGCTGCATGGCGCGTGGGCGAGCAGCGAAGCACCGACGGAGCCGTGCCACCACCGGGCCAGCGCGCTCTGTTCGCGGTGACCGACCACGACCAGATCCGCGCCGACCTCGTGCGCCATTCGACCGATCTCCTCGGCGGGGTTGCCCGCGGCGAGGCGCGTGTCGACGGAAAGCCCCGCCCGCCGCAGCGATTCCGCGCCCTCCGTCAGCACGCGGCGCACTTCCTGATATTCTCGCTCCGGCAGGTCTGAGGGGGCCGCCGCTTCAGCGAGCGCGACACCCAGTTCATGGGCGACGACGGCGAGGAGATAGACACGAGCCTGGCAAAGCGAAGCCAGCTCGGCCCCCTGATCCAGCGCCTCACGGCCTTGCCGGCTGCCGTCATAGGCCAGGAGGATCGTCCGGTACATCGTGGTGCTCCTTTGTGTGATCGGGATGGATCGCCTTTCCCGGTCCTCTGCTCTAGACAGTGCAGCCTTCGGGTGCTACATCCCTCGCTATTTGATACATAGCTATCTATTGATTATAGTACAGCTACCTAATGATGCAGGCAATGAGATGACGAAGCCCCTCGACGATAAAGAACAATTCGGCCTTCGCCTCGGGCTGGTCGCCCGGCTGTGGCGCGCCGAAATCGACCGGCGGCTGGCCACCTTTGGCCTCACCGAGTCCCGCTGGTTGACCCTGTTACATCTCTCTCGCCTGCCCCAGGCGGCAACCCAGCGTGAATTGGCCGAGGCGGTCGGGGTGCGGGGGCCGACCCTGGTACGCACGCTGGACCGGCTGGAAGCCGAGGGGCTGATCGAACGCCGGACAGAAGCTAGCGACCGCCGCACCAAATCGGTTCACCTGCGCGCGGAGGCCGCCCCTGTTCTGGAACGCATCGAAGCAACCGCAGCGGCGGTGCGCGCGCAAATCTTCTCCGACCTATCCCAAGCCGAGGTAACGACTTGCCTGAAGGTCTTGGAGCAGATCGCCGGCAAGCTGGGCGGCACGCCAAGGGCGATGCGGCTTGCGGACGAAGACCGATGAGGGGTAGGCCGTGGACCAGCATGTGACCCATCTCGAACGCCAGGGCGACGATCCGGAAACCGATCTGCGCACAGTCCCCGACAAGGAGACGGAGGCTGGGTCAGAGGCGGTTTCACCTCCTGTCCGCACCCGGCCATGGCGACGGTATGGCGCGATTCTGGCGGCGCTGATCGTTCTCGGAGGAGGCGGCTGGTGGTTGTATCAGCAGTTCACCCATGTCTTTGTGACGGACGCCCGTGTCGCCGCGGACATTGTTGCCATGAGCAGCCGGGTTCCCGGTTGGGTGACGGCGCTCGAAGTGACCGAGGGGGATGCCGCGCAGAGAGGCAGGGTTTTGATGCGGATCGACGACCGGGAAAGCCGCCTCCGCGTCGAGGAGCTTGCCGCGCAACTCGCCGGGATTGCCCGCCGCCGCGAGGAAATCGAAGCGCGCATCGCTCTCACCGACCGTCAGACGCAAAGTCGTATTACCGCCAAACAGGCAGCGGTGAGGGCTGCGGAGGCCGCGTTGGCAGGAGCGACGGCGCAACGCGATCTTGCCAGGCAGGACAATGACCGGGCGGAGAAGCTGGCGCCGAGCGGCGCCATCAACCGTGCGCGCCTGGACCAGACGCGGGCGGCGCTGGAGACGGCAAAACAACAGGCGTTCAGTGCCCAGGCGGACTTGGAAAATGCCCGCGCCGCCCTTGCCGAGGCTGAAGCCGCGCGCGGGGAAGTCACGGTGCTCCACACCCAGCTCGCCGAACTCGGCCCGGAGGAACAGCGGCTGCATGCACAAAAGTCCCGGGCGGCGCTCGACCTCGAAGACCGCACCCTCGTCATGCCATTCGACGGCGTTGTGGACCGGGTCTTCGTGGACAAGGGCGAATACGTCACCCCCGGCCAGCGTTTGCTAATGGTGCATGACCCGCAGCGGGTGCGCGTCGAGGCGAACGTCAAAGAGACCGACATCCGATTCTTCCGGCCGGGAAAGACCGTGACGATCACTGTCGATGCCCTGCCAGGTCGGCGCTTCGAGGGCACGGTCACGCGCGTCGGGCAGGCCGCCACCAGCGAGTTCGCCCTGCTGCCCAACCCCAACCCGAGCGGCAATTTCACCAAGATCACCCAGCGCCTGCCAGTGCGCATCGCGGTGCAGCAGGACGGCGGCGAACTCAAGCCGGGTATGAT
>NZ_VMHN01000022.1 GCF_008795955.1 Marinobacter denitrificans | reverse complement strand
CGCTGGCTCTGGCACTACAATCACGAACGACCCAATATGGGACTCGGAGGGATTACCCCTCAACAGAAGTTGGCCATGATGGCCTAAGGTCTACTTTTGAACCCCGCTAAAAATGGGGGGATTACCCACAAAGTAGACGAGGTAATTGAGTGTGAACATCGCGGCTGCAAGCAATTGGAATGCGCTACCCAAGTCTATAGGCTGCTTGAGCACGCCTTCAAGCTAATCGCAGGCGGGATATGTCCCATGGTCAACTCTTGGCCTAACGCAGAGCTCAGCGACGACCTTGGAATGGCGACAAAGGAGCCATGGAAAGGGCGTCTGGTGGCCGTCAGCCGCAAACTGCATCAACTTGATAATTTTAGTTTCGGGCCGCGCCGTAGCTCAGATTGACAACCTGCCAAGCACTGCCGTCCCACTCCCAGGTTTCTGCAAACTCCACCACCGGACCTTTGGATTCGCCAGTCAGGGTGTATCCCTTGCCAGTTACTTTAGTGCTGCCACCCGCATCCTGAAAACCTAACTCTATATCGTGTTTTTCACCGCCCTGAGGAAACCAGCTCCCGTTCCGTTTGGCTGAGGAAATAGCATCGATCTGGGATTTCCTGGATTGGATTCCACGCTCGGTGGTAACCGTGAAATGGTCTGCCTGAACTTGGGCAAGGAGCTCAGTGTCACCAGCAAAATACGCGGCGTACCAGTCTTCTCGTACTTGTTTCAGGTCTTCTCGATTCATGGAGACTACTCCCTGTCTTTAGAAATAAAGCCTGCACCATCACGCCCATTAAATGGAGCCAAAGGCGCACTGTCATGGGCGTCGCTTTTCGAACCGTCTCTAATTCTCTGAGTTGTACACCATCCAGTTCCGATAGGATTCTGGCTTGATTTCCTCAGTTTCAACCGGCTGAACGGGAACCCTGGATAACCACTGCTCTGAATCAATTTGCTCAAAAGTTTCGGAGCTGACCTTGTACACATATCCCACCCGGTCCCAATCGACCTCGGTATTCTTAAGCACGATACGAGGTGGACGCTCCGAGGTTTCAACAGAAAAAACTGCTCCGTCGCTGAGAGGACGATATGAAATTGCAAAAGGGATTGCCAACTCCCGTTCTGAAACAGCATAAACGCCGTGCTCGTTGTCCGCCATGCCATATCCAACACCCTGCGTCGGATTCAGCAGATCCAGTTTTTTTCGAGTACCGTGGTACAGATATTCGGGCTTATCCATCTCTCGACCAGTTTCTAACGCAGAGTGCCCCGGCGACCTTGGAATGGCCACGAAGGCGCCATGAAAAGGGCGTCCCCGCGACTTCTTATAAATCAGTTACTCCGGTGCTCATGAGAGCATTATTTCCAGAGAATCCAAACCTCTCATACAGCCTATGTGCATCGCGGGTTTGCAACACCATTTGGGTTCCCTTTGTGGCCGGATGCTCTAACAAACATTCCATCATCCACTTCCCCAGACCGGTGCCACGAAACTCGGGTTCAATAACAATATCCGCAACCCAGGTAAACGTAGCACCATCGGTGACTGCCCGCCCAAAACCTATCTGAGTGAGGCCATGGTAAAGACTGAAACAGATGGAGACTGAAACCATACGCTCTACGATTTCTCTGGAGCGGCGGTCACCCCAGTAGGTTGCGGCAAGCAAGCGGTGGACGACCTCCAGTTGCACCCTGGATTTGTCGTCGGTGATTAGGTAATCGTCCTTGCGCCATTCCATCGATGGCTACTCCCTGATTAATAACGCTTTTGTTTAGCAGCGCCCATGTAGCGCAACGAATTGGGCGCCCGGTGTAGGGCCGGAGGCCCGGAACGAACTACAACAATTGGTTAGAAAACAGAAACTGCCTCGGTTTTGTAGATTTAGCAAGCCAAGTCAGTATGCAGCTGGTTATGAAACAACCGAAAAAGAAAATTGCCGCAATTGGTAGGGCTTTTGCTGAGCTGGACAAGCCCTCTTCGAACAGCATGATTCCTGCGGCAGCAGGCATGGCACCTGCTAGCGCACGATAAACCCCGTGGAGACTAAAACCAATTTGGTGTGTTAATTCCCTTGCAGAAGCAAAGAATTTTCTCACCCCTTCTCTGGGCTTAAAAATAAATTTATCTACCAAGTAAACGATTAGATGCACGCCGAGTAAGCACAGAAAGTACCAAACGATTGGATCACCGGGATTGAGGTTATTCAGCGTGTTTATGACGCTGTCCACTGTGCCCACTGCATAAGCCACGAAAACTGGCAATGTGCCCACGAAGAAACACACCAGAAACTCTTTTCCAAATTGCCGAAGCACCTCGCCTCCTTTTTGAGTTTCTAACGCTGAACGAAGCGGCGGCTAAAGGCCGTCCGCCTTCCGTGACTGGTTAGCAAGTCCATCGGATTGCACCATAGACAACTACACCAGCACCAAAGATAAATTGGCAAAAGATCAGTACACGAAACGCTGTACTGTATCGGACAATTACTCCGTGGCGACCCGCATCATTCGCGAAGAGCCTGCTGTGCTCAGGGAACTCCTTCTCGAGTTCCTTAAGACCCGGGATGGTGAGGCGTAAAAGGTGTTGGCTTCTCAAATCCACAAGCCAGAACACAAGCGCTAGAATAATGATGAACGACCCCAGCAACACGAGAAGGACAGGATTGAACTGCCTGTCGATGGCGGTAAAAACGCCACCATCTGCGAAGATCGAGAGAAGCACAAAGAAGTTGAAGCCCTTTAACCTCTGATCTGCATTAAACTTGAAGTGGTCCCAAAGGTACTGCCACTCATCCATGTGATGTCCTTATTTGCTAACGCGAGCAGCAGGAGCGCCCCTTGCCTGCATTGGTTATATTTTTTTGATTCGCTGTACGAACTTTCGCCCCACACCGCAACGATGCACATTGCCATCAGTGATGGGAAGACTTGTCTCCCCATTTTCCCTAGCGACTTTCAGCCGTATTCCAAACAACAGTGACCTCGATTCTCTGAGCAAATCCAACAGAGTTTGGGTTTCAATTTGGTGCTTGGGGAGGGGGTTCTGGCCCGTAATGGTAGCTTTATCATTATGCGCGATTACCAGGTCTCGATAATCTTTTACATTGATCTTTTGTTTTAATTTCAGAATCTTGTTTCGGTGTTCCTGCAACTCTTGATCAACGTGCTCTTGATAGGTGGAAACCAAGCTGTACTGACTGAGATATTCGTATGTGGTTCCCAATGACTCGTAGCCTTTACCGTCGAATAATAGTCGTGCTGTTGAAAGAATGATGTCATTGTGAACCGAAAGCTGAATTATCTTTGCAGCTTCCAATGATAAGCCGCTGATCGCCTTGATGCCTTCCTCGTTACAGTAAACCTCGTCGTAGAAGTGGACTGTCGTAATCAAACGGTCTAGTTCAACGATAAACCTATCGAGATCCAGCATCTAATGCTCCAGCTCCGAGAAATATAACGCTTAGTGCACCGGCGCACGTTAGTGCGTCCGAGTGACGCGATTTGTTAAAGACTCAATCGGTATGCTCAGATCGCATTCCATAATTCGGCCTGCCCGCCTTGCCTAGAAAAACTTCGCTCACTCGAAGACTTTTTCTTTCGTCTATTAGCCTTGCTTCCCATAAAAGAGCCAGCTTTTCAAGCTCAATGAGCACATCCGGTTGCCCTTTAAACTTTCTATAGAATTCGATGTAGTCTCGATACATTCGGTACTTCGCGACGACTCTACTACCATGCATGTGGTAACTGATTTCTTGATCGATTGCTCCAGCGAAGTAGGCACAGGCGTATACTTCAATATCATTCAAAAAGCGATTAAATGGAGTTTCAAGGTTATAGTTTCCAACAATTTCCCTAATCGACTCATCTGAAATTGCGTCGTCCTCAACAGAGACTCCCTGCGCACGTGCATTTTCTTTTGCTCTAACCTCAAGCTCGATGCTTCTTTCAAGATCAAAAAAGTTATATGTCGCATGAATCCTGTGCCAACGTGAGGTCTGTTCGAGTGAGACATTGGCGGTTCGCAATTGCCTCCAAACTAATAGAACGCCAAATACAGCCACCAATACCGCTGCAATAGGAACGACGTCGCGAGTAAATTCTTGAAGGCCCATTGATACCTCTTTAACGTTTGCAGCAGGGGCGTGACATCAGGAGCGCAGATTCCCATTCGCTCCGCTTTTTTTCCAACTCCAGCAAAGAATTCTTCTTCTCCATAATGGTTAGAAGAAAGAATGCTGTGAGCATGCAATATTGATTTCGAGCTTTCAGTAAAGCAAAAATCTCTTCCTCACCGTAGTTTTGCTCGATTCCTACCTCGGATGACCGCCTGGAAGTGTGCGCCATTCCGCCATGAGTGAGATTATTAAAGTCGGAGATATTCTTTTCCGTCATCCCCTTGATGAATGCACCGCCAGTTTCAGGATCGTCGCCGATTTGCTTCACGAGTGTCTGCAGTTTCGGGCATATCCCTTTTGAGTATTTATCAAGTTGCTCTTCAGTTGCGCAAGTTAGAAGCCAGACGCTTTGCGTGTACCCTTCATGTAGCGGTCTCGCAAGTGTGAGCGCAACACCCTGTAGGTTTTCTCCAATGAGCACTACTATCGCATCCGCAATATCTAGCACGTGCTGCATTGCAGATGCCGCCATTATGGTTCGGCGCTCATTCCTGACTTCTGAGTTATCCGTTTGCCCGTGGATCCATGTCCCGATTTCCCTTGCAACCTTTAATGCTTCTTCGATAGTCATTGATGCGCTCGAACACTAGCGGTAACGGGCGCCGAAGCGCAGCGGAGGGAACCGAAAGCACCACGCTTTTGGCGTCATGTTGACTGCCTTGATACTGATTGAGCCTTCTCCCCAGCCCAGCGGTTGCCCGCTAAGCTGGAAGGCGACCAAGCACTACAAGGGAGAAGACTCAATGAACTTTTACCATAGCACCCACCGCCACTATTGTGGAATC
>NZ_VMHN01000021.1 GCF_008795955.1 Marinobacter denitrificans | reverse complement strand
AGCCGGCATTAACCGAATAGCGGGCCAGACCTGAGCGGACGCTCTCTGCCGCCGAGCCGTTGAACTGGACTTCGGCCACGGTTACGGTTTGCTTCTGTAAGTCAGGCCGGGACCGACAGATAGTGATGTGCTTTGACACCTGATACGTTACAGGGTACATTCAGGGAATGATTCGAAGCTTCAAACACAAAGGTTTGGCAAAATTCTTCAAGTCGGGCAGTACTGCAGGGATTCAGGCCGCTCATGAAAAGAGGCTTCGGCTCATTCTCGGTAGATTGAATGCAGCGGCGAATGCCAAAGATATGGACTTGCCCGGTCTTCGTTTGCACGAACTCTCTGGCAATCGAGCCGGAATCTGGTCAGTGACAGTCAGTGGTAACTGGCGAGTGACCTTCCGGTTCGAAGACGGAGATGCCGAGATTGTAAACTACGAGGATTATCACTGAGGTACCGCCAATGTTAATGCACAACCCTCCGCACCCGGGTGAAGTACTGCGAGAGCTTTGTCTTGAGCCTCTTGGCCTCTCTGTCACCGCAGCATCAGAGGCATTGGGCGTTAGCCGCAAAACGCTGAGTGCAGTGTTGAATGGCAAGGCCGGTATAAGTCCCGAAATGGCAATCCGTCTCTCTATTGCTTTCGATACTTCGGCAGAAAGCTGGCTGAATCAGCAGTCTCAATATGAACTCTGGCACGCCGAACAACATCGCAAAGAACTTAACGTGAAGAGGCTTGTTGCGGCCTGAAGCAGCACTGCCATCCCAGTCAGCGCCGGTCATGGCGCGTTGCCAACTCACGTCGGCCAGAGGCCGTAGTATAGAGCAAACCCAAAAGCCTGTCCGACTTCACACCCCTACAAGCAGGGTTTCCGAGGGGCGGTTTATACCTATCATGCCACCCAAGAGCTATGCGGCGTATTGCTGGCCGATAGTGGTCATCTCCAGGAAGAGGAGGCGCATTACCTCGGCCACCAGAAGCTGAGCAGGCATGAGACTCCGGAGCAACGGTATGATCAGGATGATGCAGAAGCCTGCATAGAGCTATTTCAATCGGTAGACTTTCACCAAGTGGTCCAGCTCGGTGATATTCGCTTCCACCTGCGACCGGTCGGGCACATTCTCGGGGCGGCCTGCGTCATCATTGAGGCGGAAGGTAAGCACATCGGCTTTCCGGCGACCACGGTACATCCCACAGGGGATCATCCTGGAGATCTCGCCCGGAGATTTGCCGACAAAAATGATGTGGGTCAGCCTAATTGCTGTGGTTCGTGCGTAAGGTACAGCTTCAGATGTGGGTCTACAAAGATCTCGCTCAGTCTGAATTCAATGGTCAAAAATGAGTGAGCCAACTGGCGGGGAGCAATCCAAGACGTGAAAAAGTTCATTAAAGCAGGTATTCGAGGCGTCGCCGCTGCGATTGTTATTGGACTGGGCGTTTGGGCTTGGTGGCATTTTCAACCGCAGGACTTGCCCGACGGATTCGCCGCTGGAAACGGCCGGATCGAGGCGGTCGAGATCGATATCGCAGCCAGGACCGCAGGTCGGATCCGGGAGATCCTGGTCAACGAGGGCGACTTCGTCCGCGCCGGCCAGGTCTTGGCGAAAATGGACACGGCCGTCCTGGAGGCGCAGCTCCGGGAGGCCGAGGCGCAGTTGCAACGGGCGCTCATCGGCATCGAGACCGCGCAAAGCCTGGTGACCCAGCGTGAGGCCGAGAAGCAGGCCGCCGAGGCGCTCATCACCCAGAGGAAGGCCGAGCTCGACGCCGCGCAAAAACGGCTTGCCCGCACCCGGGAGCTCGCCTCAAAAAACGCCACCTCCGAGGCGCAGCTCGACGACGACCGTGCCGCAGCCGCGGCGGCGAAGGCTGCGGTCGGCGCCGCGGAGGCGCAGGCGGCGGCCGCGCAAGCCGCCATAGGGCGGGCCAAGTCGGATGTCATTGCCGCGGAGGCCTCGGTGGAAGCGGCACGGGCTACCCTCCAGCGCATTCAGGCAGATATCGACGACAGCGTGCTGAAATCGCCGCGTGATGGGCGTGTCCAGTACCGCGTCGCTCAGCCCGGCGAAGTCCTCTCCCCGGGCGGCGTGGTGCTGAACATGGTCGATCTCACCGATGTGTACATGACCTTCTTCCTGCCGACGGAACAGGCCGGGCGGGTCGCGTTCGGGGCCGAGGCGCGGCTCGTGCTCGACGCCGCCCCACAATACGTGGTCCCGACCGAAATCTCCTTCGTGGCGGACGTCGCGCAGTTCACGCCCAAGGCGGTGGAGACGCAAGAAGAGCGCCAGAAGCTGATGTTCCGCATCAAGGCGCGGATCGCCCCGGATCTGCTCAGAGAGCACCTCCTCCAGGTCAAGACCGGCCTGCCGGGCATGGCCTATGTGCGGCTCGACCCGCGGGTGGATTGGCCGCCTGAACTGCAGACGAGACTGCCGCAATGAGCCGGGAGGCACATGCACAGATCGAGGATGACGGGGGGGCTGACGTGCCGGTTGCCCGCCTGCGGGATGTGTCCCTGCGCTACTGCAAGGCGTGTGCGCTCGACGAGGTCACCATCGATATCCCGGCGGGCTGCATGGCCGGGCTGATCGGCCCGGACGGGGTCGGCAAGTCGAGCCTGCTGGCGCTGGTCGCCGGCGCCCGCGCGGTCCAGACGGGACAGGTCGCGGTGCTCGGCGGCGACATGGCTGATGCGCGCCATCGCCGCGGAGTCGGCCCGCGCATCGCCTACATGCCGCAGGGCCTGGGGCGGAACCTCTACCCGACGCTCTCGGTGTTCGAGAACCTCGACTTCTTCGGGCGCCTGTTCGGGCATGACGGCGGCGAACGGGCGCGCCGCATTGAGGCGCTGACATGGGCCACCGGGCTCAAGCCGTTTCTCGATCGGGCGGCGGGCAAGCTATCCGGGGGGATGAAGCAGAAGCTCGGCCTCTGCTGCGCGCTGATCCACGATCCGGACCTGCTCATCCTCGACGAGCCGACCACCGGTGTCGACCCCCTCTCACGACGCCAGTTCTGGGGGTTGATCGCCGGCATTCGTCGTTCCCGTCCCGGCATGAGCGTGCTGGTGGCCACGGCCTATATGGAGGAGGCGGCACGCTTCGACTGGCTGGCGGCAATGAACGGTGGGCGGGTGCTGGCCAGCGACACGCCCGAAGACCTGCTGCACAGCACGGGGGCGGATTCGCTGGAGGCAGCCTTCATCCGGCTGCTGCCGGAAGAAAAACGCCGGGATTATCGGGCGGTTGAGATTCCGCCACGGCAGGCAGAGGATGGCGATACCGCGATCGAGGCCCGGGATCTGACCATGCGCTTCGGCGAGTTCACCGCGGTCGATCATGTGAACCTGCGTGTCCCACGGGGTGAGATCTTCGGTTTTCTCGGCTCCAACGGCTGCGGCAAGACCACGACCATGAAGATGCTGACCGGCCTCCTGCCGCCGAGCGAAGGCCGGGCCTGGCTGTTCGGACACGAGGTGGACCCGCACGACCTCGCGACCCGGTGCCGAGTCGGCTACATGTCGCAGTTCTTCTCACTCTATACCGAGCTGACAGTGCGGCAGAACCTGGAGCTGCATGCCCGGTTGTTCCACGTGCCCGCTACCGAGGTTTCAGGGCGCGCGGATGAAATGGTTGAACGCTTTGATCTGGCGGCTGTGATCGACAGTCTGCCGGGCCGGCTGCCCCTCGGCCACCGGCAGCGCCTGTCGCTGGCAGTGGCCATGATCCACAAGCCCGAGATGCTGATCCTCGACGAGCCCACCTCAGGTGTCGACCCGGTGGCGCGCGATGCCTTCTGGCGGATGCTGGTCGAGCTGTCGCGCCGTGACGGGGTGACCATCTTCATCTCCACGCACTTCATGAATGAGGCCGAGCGCTGCGACCGTATCTCGCTGATGCATGCGGGCCGGGTGCTGGTCACCGACACGCCGGCGAATATCGTGCAGCAGCGGAGCGCGGAGACCCTGGAAGAAGCATTCGTGGCGCATCTGGAGGAGGCGTCGGGCGAAGCCGACGAGGGGCAAACAGCTTCGCTCGATACGGTTGACGCGTCGTCAGGCCATGTCGAACCCCAGGGCTGGCGGCGCATGTTTGATCCCCGGCGCATGATCAGCCATGCCCGGCGCGAAGGATTGGAGCTGCGCCGCGATCCTATCCGGCTGACGCTGGCGCTGCTCGGCAGCGTCATCCTGATGTTTGTGATGGGCTATGGGATCAGCCTCGATGTCGAGGATCTCACCTTCGCGGTGCTGGATCGCGACCAGACCACCGTCAGCCGCGACTATACGCTCAACCTCACCGGCTCACGGTACTTCGTCGAGCGGCCGCCGATTACCGGTTATGCCGATCTCGACCGGCGAATGCGCGAAGGCGACATCAGTCTGGCGATCGAGATCCCGCCGGGCTTCGCGCGCGACATCGCCCGGGGCCGGCGGGTCGAGATCGGCGCCTGGATCGACGGCGCCATGCCGACACGGGGTGAGACCGTCCGCGGCTATGTGCAGGGGATTCATGCCCACTGGCTGGCGACTAAGGCGCGCGAAGCCGGCTACGGCGAGGCTTTGGCGGGGCTCGTCAATATCGAGACCCGGTTCCGCTATAACCCGGACGTCAAGAGCCTGGTGGCGATGGTGCCGGCGGTGATCCCGCTGCTGCTCATGCTGATCCCGGCCATGCTCGCGGCGCTCAGCGTGGTACGCGAGAAGGAGCTCGGCTCGATCACCAACTTCTATGTCACACCCACCACGCGGCTCGAGTTCCTGCTCGGCAAGCAGTTTCCTTACGTGGTCCTGTCCTTCCTGAGCTTCCTGCTGCTTACGCTGCTCGCGGTGACCGTGTTCGGCGTGCCGCTGAAGGGTAGCTTCCTGACGTTGGCGGTGGGTGCTCTGCTCTATGTTGGTGCCGCCACGGCCGTGGGGCTGCTGATCTCCACCTTCATGCGCAGCCAGATCGCGGCGATCTTCGGCACGGCGGTACTCACCATCCTGCCGGCGGCGAATTTCTCGGGCATGATCGACCCGGTCTCGTCCCTGGAAGGGATGGGCCGGCTGATCGGCGAGGTCTATCCGACCACGCATTTCCTGACGATCGCGCGCGGCACCTTCTCGAAGGCCCTCAACTTCTCCGACCTGCATGCCGCCTTTCTCCCACTGGCGCTGGCCGTGCCGGTTCTGATCGGTCTGTCCGCAGCGCTGCTCAAAAAGCAGGAGCGATAGTCCATGCGCCTTGCCAATATTTTCCATCTCGGTGTCAAGGAGTTGCGCAGCCTCATCCGCGACCCGATCATGCTGGTGCTGATTGTCTACGCCTTCACCGTTTCGGTCTACACGGCGGCCACGGCCATGCCGGAGACCCTCAACAAGGCGCCGATCGCGGTGGTGAACGAGGATCGCTCGCCATTGTCATGGCGCATCGTCAGCGCCTTTTACCCGCCGTACTTTGTTCTCCCCGAGGTGATCGACCAGGCCGAGATGGACGCCCGCATGGATGCCGGCCTAGACACCTTTGCCCTTGACATCCCGCCGAACTTCCAGCGTGACCTGCTGGCGGGGCGGCGGCCCACGGTCCAGCTGAACGTCGATGCCACGCGCATGAGCCAGGCATTTACTGGCACCGGCTATATCCAGACTATCGTGAGCGACGAGGTGCGGGCCTTTGCGCAGCGTTATCGCGAGATTCCGGAGCTGCCGGTCGATCTGGCGCTCCGGGCGCGCTTCAATCCCCAGCTCAACAAGTCGTGGTTCGGCGCGATCATGCAGGTCATCAACAACGTAACCATGCTCTCCATCGTCCTCACCGGCGCGGCGCTGATCCGCGAGCGCGAGCATGGCACCGTCGAGCATCTGCTGGTCATGCCGGTCACGCCTTTCGAGATCATGACGAGCAAGGTATGGGCGATGGCGCTGGTCGTCCTTGCCGCCACCGCCTTCGCGCTCACCGCCGTCGTGCAGGGCTGGCTGTCCGTGCCGATCGAAGGCTCGCTCGCGTTGTTCCTGGTCGGGACGGCGCTGCATCTGTTCGCGACCACCTCGATGGGCATCTTCCTCGGCACCGTCGCCCGCTCCATGCCGCAGTTCGCCCTGCTGCTCATGCTGGTGCTGCTGCCGCTGCAAATGCTCTCCGGGGGCTCAACGCCGCGCGAGAGCATGCCGGAGGCCGTCCAGTACATCATGCTCGCCGCGCCCAACACCCACTTTGTAATGCTGGCCCAGGCCATCCTCTATCGTGGCGCGGGCCTCGCCACCGTGTGGCCGCAATTCCTGGCCATCGCCGTTATCGGGGGTACCCTTTTTGGCTTGGCCCTGACCCGCTTCCGGCGAACACTCAGCGCCATGGCCTGACGGACTTGATACATGGCAGCGTGGAGTAGCGTCGGGCACACTCCGGCTGAGGTGGTTTCGCCTTCAAAAGTAAACAAGGCCAGCCCGTAGGCTGACCCTATAACGGATGAATCAGTTTTGCATGTAAGGCGCCACATACCTCAGGTGAAGTTCATTCGGTGCAATTTCGATGGTCAGGTCAGTGTTGCCCACCAGTAAGCAGCCCTGAGTTGCCCTCACGACCACAACCTTCACCAAAGGGGAGCTGCAGAAGCTGGAGGCCCCATCCAAAGCGCCCTGGTGGGGTATGACCAGTGGCGGGAGGAAAGGGCCGCTTGAAATATATAGATGCCTAATGTTTATACTATAACGGTGTCTAACCCGATTCTGGCCAACCAATCATGAGATACGCCCATGAAAATCGTTAAAGTTCAGGACATCATTGGTACCGAGCGTGAAGTCAGCGACAAGCAGTGGACCAGCCGCCGCCTGCTGCTCAAGAAGGACGGAATGGGATTTTCCTTCCACGAAACCATCATCAAGGCAGGCTCCGAGCACACTTTCTGGTATAAGCACCACCTGGAAGCCGTTTACTGCGTTGCCGGTAACGGGCGCATCAAGGACCTCGCCACGGGTGAAGTTCACGAGATTACCGACGGTACCCTCTACGCCCTGGACAACCACGACAGGCACACCCTGTACGGTGGCACCGAGGACATGCGCCTGATCTGCGCCTTCAACCCGCCGGTGACCGGCCAGGAAGTCCATGACGAGGACGGCGCCTACCTGTCGGACACCAGCGATAACTGATCCGCCCTGATATAGCGGCTGATCTGACCGCTGGCACATGGCCAGCGCGCCTGCTGCCGGTGGCGGTGTTGCTTTGGCTGGAATGCCCTTACCGGCGAGTCCCGAGCTTGGTGGCGCCACCACTGGCACGTTTATCCGGCCTCTGCCTGGGCACTGGTACATAATGAGATGAGCTATGACCACAACATGGCTGCGGCAAGCATGTGAAGGCGCTATTGGAAGCACACAAGTGAGTTAAACAGAGTTTCCCTAGCCCCAACTGGATACAAGGCCAAGTGTTCGGTCCAACCCGAAAACGATGAGTAATTCGTTGAGGAATCAGAGCC
Source organism: Marinobacter denitrificans (assembly GCF_008795955.1). Lineage (GTDB taxonomy): Bacteria > Pseudomonadota > Gammaproteobacteria > Pseudomonadales > Oleiphilaceae > Marinobacter > Marinobacter denitrificans. The sequence continues at coordinate 618 of NZ_VMHN01000021.1, read as the reverse complement.
CCGCTCGGCGCTGGCCCAAAGTTAAATGACTCAACTTCGGTAAAACCTTCGTTTGAAGCGTGGGCGCTAATCTGGCCAGGAAACAACGACTGCTCATTGTTAGAGTACTCGAAGGAGTTTTGATCCTTCCGCCCCCATCGAATCTCGAATATTGCCTCGATCAGGGGTGCTTTGATCTTTTCAGCCATCTATGCATTCGTATGAGTCGACATGGCATACGAAGGTGGGGATGATAGGCCCAGTTGTCCTGGAAGTTTGCACGTGGATAATTTCGTGAGAAGGCGCGAGCGAGCTTATCTATCATTGACACCGCTGACATGGATTCCACAGCAGAACCGCTGAAAACAGACATTTTTCGTTCCTGCCCCAAACAACGGCTCGCTTTAATTGCGGCTGCCTTTATCGACAATGTGGACTAGGTCGGGGTTGCAGCGGCATCAATAACGCTCGCTCATTACATGTTGTCGGAGCGGCGCCGAATGTCCGCTTTGTGAGGTGGACCCCATCAGTTGGACAGCCTGAAGGTGCAGTTAAGCTCTGATCCGGTTTTATTCCCGGCTCAGGCGGCCAAGGCTATGGGTTGCCCGTAGTACACCTCATCGGGCGTTTGGTAATCAA
>NZ_VMHN01000020.1 GCF_008795955.1 Marinobacter denitrificans | reverse complement strand
CCAGTACCCCACACTTCGTGACATACACGAGTCAGCGCGGCTGTCAGCGTGGTCTTGCCATGGTCTACGTGACCAATGGTGCCCACGTTTACGTGCGGCTTGTTACGCTCAAATTTTGCTTTAGACATTCGACCTATCTCCCTAATCAACCAGACCGTGACGTTGACCGGACAAATAATGGAGCTCATGACCGGAATTGAACCGGTGACCTCATCCTTACCAAGGATGTGCTCTACCGACTGAGCTACATGAGCGCTTTCAACACAACTACAAATTGGAGCGGGCAGCGGGAATCGAACCCGCGTCATCAGCTTGGAAGGCTGAGGTAATAGCCACTATACGATGCCCGCGAGCAATTAAGTGGTGGAGGGGGCAGGATTCGAACCTGCGAAGCTTTCGCGTCAGATTTACAGTCTGATCCCTTTGGCCACTCGGGAACCCCTCCGAGTCAGTCTCGCCAACGGCGAACCTGATTAAAACTAAAAAGTGGAGCTGGCGGACGGAATCGAACCCCCGACCTGCTGATTACAAGTCAGCTGCTCTACCAACTGAGCTACGCCAGCTCACATTCGCCTCTTCAGCGAGGGCGGTATACTACGGATTTTCAGAGGCTGTTGCAACACCTTCGCAACGCCTGATTTCGACCAGGTCGAAATTGTCCGCATAATCCAATTCTGCCGCCTCAACTGCGCCGGAATCCGGCATCAGTTCGTCCTCAAAAACGAGCGCGTAGCTTATCTGATTTCGGGGGAAGTTGGCCAGTATTGCATTGAGATTCTGACGTTTTTTTTCTTCAAGTACCGTTTCAGCAGCCCGCCTCGACTCGAACAGACCCAGGGAAATGGCATTTTTGTTTTCACCCCGCCTGACAAGGTAGGAATCAATACCCCGGCGCTGAAGATCCCGGAACAGCGCCAGCGCTCTGTCTGTAGGCTGGGGAGGAACAATCACCCAGTGTAATGGCGTCAACTCCCGTTCCTCTTCCCGGATTTCATACGCTCCCCCGGGGCTCCCAAGCGAGAGGTAGGCTTCTCGCGCAGCGTCAGCATTCTCAAACCAGCCCAGCCGAACACAATAGCGCTGCGATACGGGCTCCCTTGGCTCCACCACAGTTTCTACCTGGCCCAGCGCCGCTTCCGATGAAACCGGCAGCTCCGGCACCTGCGCCTCCTGGTTGGCAGGGGATACAGTTCGAAGGTCCGCGACCCTGGGCAGGGCCTGCCGTTCTGACACCACGGCGACACGCTTGGGAACAAAGCTGTCTCCATAAAACCAGAGCGCCCCATTAATCAACAACAGACCAAGAGCAAGCCACTTCATTCCGGCTCCCACTCCCCATCAACGGCAGCAAGCCCGCTCAGGACCAGGTAGGGGGCATGGATGGCAGAAAGGCCGGCGCCGATCAGGCCCGAAGCGTCCCCCCCGGTCACCAGAACCCGATCAAGCCCGAAATGGCTGCAGTCCCGATGTATTCGCGTAACCATGGCCTCACGAAGCCACACCAGCCCATGCTGGACGCACTCGGTGGTGGAGGTTCCGGGGGTGGCCTGTTCCGCATCCAGGCTGTCGAACCCGATCCTGGCAGCATCCTGCTTGAGGGAACGGAGCATCATCTGTTTGCCGGGCAGGATGTAGCCACCCAGATGGGCACCGGACCTGGCAACGTAATCAACAGTAATGGCGCTGCCGGCGTCCACAACCGCAAAACCGGCGGCCCCTGTCGCCTGCCAGCCCCCACACATGGCGTGCCAGCGATCCGCCCCCATCCGGTGTACGTCCTTATAGGCGTTGACCAGTTTGCCACGGCGGCTTTCAGCCCAGTGAAAGATAACGGGAGCACTGAATGTGGCCTCAAGCCTCGCCTGTAGCTGGCGACGCCGGTCCTCGGCTATCACGGTCGATATTGCAATGCGTTCAACAGAATCCTTCCAGGGGGCCCACTCGGGGAAAACTCCGCCCTCCTCCAGGCGGACAAAACCCTTTTCCAGGACCTTCCCTCCGGCAAGCAATTGCCATTTCATGCGGGTATTTCCGGCATCAATCAGCAACTTCATGAGCGTACACGCAGGCTTATTTCGCCAGCACGAACCTTGACCAGCTCGTCGCCATCGGAGATCAGATAGTTGCCGGAATCATCTATACCATGACCGGTTCCAGCGAGTTCACCCTGACTTGCCACCAGCGCCTTTCCGGAAAATATGTCACGGCTCTGCCAACGCTCCCTGAAATCGCCAAAACCGTTCCCGGCAAACTCATCCACAGCTCCCAGGACCGACTCGATGACCGATGCTGCCACCTCGTTCCGGCACCACTGGCGTTCAGGCAGGACCCCGGCGAGACTGGCCCACGCCTGGTCGACACCGGCAGCATCGGTCATGTGAACATTCATACCGATACCGGCCACCACCTGCACAACCCCCTCCTCAAGCTCTCCCTGGAGCTCCACGAGAATACCAGCGAGCTTGCTTCCTGCGAGAAAGATGTCATTGGGCCATTTGAGCCCCACGTCCGGTACGCCCTGCTGCTCCAGCGCTTCAGCAACGGCAACGCCCAGCACCAGACTCAACCCGTCAAGCATGGCAAAGCTTCCCCGAAAGGTCAGCCCCAGGCTGAGGTAAAGATTCTGGCCCCGGGGGCTTTGCCACTGCCTGCCACGCCGGCCTCTGCCAGCGGTCTGGCAATCAGCTATACAAACAGGAACCCGGCCACTCCCGGATTCGCGGCGTCGCCGCACGATTTCGGCATTCGTGGAATCCACCTCGTCCAGAACTATTAACTCGATGGCAGAACGACGGGGTACGCTCAGGCCCTGCAGGATCTGCTCCTGATCAAGCAGATCCATCTCGGTCAGCAGGCGATAGCCCTTACCGCGGATGGTTTCTATTCGGAGTCCCTCATCCATCGCGCGCCGAACCTGCTTCCAGATCGCGGTGCGACTGATGCCGAGGCTGGTGGCAAGGGACTCACCAGAATGAACCTGCCCGTCTGCCAGGAGGCCTAGGAGTGCTCTGGATTTCATGAAGGCATGCCCGCGTGATTGAATAGGATCAGGGCGGGATTAAACACCACGTAGAACAAAAAGACAAAGGGCGAGACCGAAGCGGTAGCGCAATGAGTGTAATTGTCCTGCTAACATTCAGGGGACCGGCGTTGCCGTCAGGTTCGCCTTGATGTCGAAGTTCTGCATTTTTACGCCGTACACCGCCGTTTGCGGCCCGCCGGTGGGGTGCACAAGATCGATATTGTTGATAGACAATTCCTTGAACTGGCTTCTGGCCTGAACCGCAAACCCAAGCGGCCGGTTTTCCAGGTCCGTTGCAGTGGGCGATGAAACGTATCGATATCCCGCCGCAGCCGCGGGATCCATAATTTTTTCGTCTCCCCTTGCGCCGGTTATCCCCAGGGTATCCGCACCATCGGTCTTCTTGACCACTTTGGTCTGGTAAACATCCACGGATAAGTCCGTTCGTATACCGAAGGTGTTGTCCTCCACGCCGTCACCATCGAAGTCACCACCATCACTGGTGTGGATATCATTGAGCACGAGCCTGGTGCCAGTGTTATTGACCGGATCCCCGCTCGCGCCTGCCTGGCGATTGGTCTCCCAGGTAAAGGCGTTCTTGCGGGAGTCACTCACGGCCCGGGCAAATATCTGCTTCAACCGGATGGTAATGCCCTCATCGCCCCGGGTCTCCCAGATACCGCCTGAGGCGGTGCAATCCGCCGCAGTGACACCGGAACCACCAGCACAGACATCGCCGGCACCACCCGGAACAATGGTCATACTGCTACCGGTTTCGTACTTCTGCACGACAAAGCGCCCAAAACTTGCTCCCGCCTCCTTGTCGCCCACGCGGAGGTTACCCACATCCATCATGCTCCAGGCTTCGCCTTTAATTATTGCGAGGCCGTCTTCGGTCACGTCGACCGTCATGTCACGGATATGGGCGTCATAGCTCAGGTCGGTGATCCACAGGCCTTTCTGGGAAATCTCTCCTTCGCCCTCATCATAAGGGGCAGCAATAATAGCGGCTTGACCATTACGTATACGGATATCCGAATTAATCGTCAGGCCCTCACCACTGGCGCCGCCGGCACCGAGAGTCACCTGTCCATCCATTTCGAATTCATAGGCGGGGTAGAAGCCCAGCGCGAGCAACAATTCAGTACCTCCCTGCAAAGGTGCATCATCACTACCTACCCGAAGACCATTAATGCGATAGCCGGCATTCACTTCCTCAAAACCAATTCTGAGGCCGTCATAGAAACGGGTGCCGTTTATCTCCCCGTCCCGGGTGACGTTCACGGTGACATCGCCCTGCCCCCAGGATTGCAAGCCGCTGAAGATCACCCGGTTGCCATCCTCCGTATAACTCAGATCCGCTAACTGCAGGCTCCACTCGGCAGACAGCCTGAGCCCCTGCGGGCCGGCGTCAGGATGACCGCCGCCCTGAACGTATACCGCATTGGTATAGCTACGACCGTTATAAGTGTGATCTCGCAGCATGAAACTGACATTGACCTCGCCAATGCTCTTACCCCCGGCCCCCATCTCGATACGACCAATATTGAACTCTCCATCCAGAGAGCCCAGCGTCAATCCCAATGCGTTGCGGCCGTATCTGTCCCTGGTGACATCAATCCGCAGGTCGTTAACGTTGTAGTGTCCGGCAATATCCCTGAAGGCAAGCGTGTTGTTGTCATCGCGGTATATAAAGGAAGCACTGTTAATCGTGGTCTGGTTGTCCAGGCGGAAACCTTCCCCCTCCCGACCACCGGCGGTGATTCCTGTTTTCGACGACAGATCAAAGGTCCCGCTGAGCCCCCCATAGCTAGGCAGCAGCTGGCCGGTGGAGACATCATAGGTATTGCCATGATTCGCAGGATTGCTGCTGTAGCGGATGGCCCCCACATCGTAGGATCCGGAAATACGGGGTGCATTAAGCTCCAGGGTGCCACCCACTACGTCGAGGGTAATGCCAAGAGCCTCCACATCCAGGGTTACATCATCAAGAAAGACTTCGTTGCCATTGGTACGATAACCAAGCCGGCCACCCGTCATGGTATAGGCAGTATCGAAGGTATAACCGGAAGAGCCGTAAGCTCCGCCAGGACGGATGCGAAGGCTGCCCTGCATGCTGTGATCGAAGAATATGCCTCCCATCCCGATACCCGGCGCGCCCGCCAGACGAACGTCGCCGAATTCAACCCGGCGATCTTCAACCAGATAGTCCAGGTTGAGCGCAGCGTCATCCGTAATATCCACCCGGATAATATGAGCAGCCGATTCCCCCGGGCGGCTTGCAGAGCCCACCCGGAAATCCTCCAGATAGATGCCGTTCCCATCATCAAAATAGGATAGCCGATCTGCGGCCATACCCAGTTCCATCTCCAGGGTTATTCCGCTCTGACCACTGATACCCGCGAGATCGTCATCATCAAGGCTCTGCATATCAGCCGTTACGGGGCTCGACAATGACAAAACCAGCGGCCAGGCCATTTTCATTCTGAAGGAATACCTTTGAAAATAACGCATACCCCCTCCCTATGGGTTGCCTGTGGGGAAAACCAGCAGGTTTCCCTCCATGACAACGTCACCCTGCATTTCCACCGCAAGAATGTCTGTCTGGCGGAACCCCGGGTCTGTTGGCCTGGGCATATTGCTGCCAGCTATTTTGAAGCGCACATCGTTGTAACGGACGATGTCCGGTAAGCCGATTTCCATAACATCACGATTGAACAGCTCTCCATCGCCACCGAATCCGGAGTCAATAGAACGAACCCTGAGAGTCAGGCCTTCGAAGGCAAAGTTGCCTTGTATCTCATCCAGTACCATCCAGCCGCCATCCGATTTCAGACGATAAGCCAACCTGGCGCCGCACTTTTTGTCCGGGTCATCACAGCGGCCGAAATAGCTGTTCTCGATAGGCCCTCCCATTTCGTTGATGCTGATATCGCCGGATAGATAAATGCCGCCCTGGCCGGAGACCTCGGCCAGATCCTTATCCTCCAGGCGATCAAGCTCGGCAACAGCCTGTGTTGTTGCAGACGTTGCAATTACGACGAAGGCAGCGTGCCAGTATCTTGTATTCATGGGGCCAGCTCCTTGGTTCGGATTTCCAGGTGCTGAATGAGCATGCCTTCCACCCGTGCCGACCCGAAATCACGGTCAGCTACGGAGAAGTTGCCGATATGAAGATTGCTGCGGTAATCGAGGTTGGTGTAATAGTCCTCGTAGAAATCCCAGGTTTCAGCATCACTGCTGCCACGCAGCCCGTCGGCGCCGATACTCCCAGGTGCAGGCCGGTCAATGGCAGCTACCTCCACCACAAAGTTGCCGGTCCCATCCACATCAAAAAACACGGGCTGCAACTGGTTACCAATCGCCAGCTCCAGAGCAAAGTTGGTCATGGTTATCCGGGAACCACAAGAGAGGCCATCCTGGGAGCAGGCGTTAATTGACAATTCGGGAGTATGAAAATTGAGTTTGAACTGACCCACCATCTGCTGCCGGTCATCATCTCCCCACAACCGCAGATAACTGCCATCAATCACGGCACTCTTTGCATGGATATTGATATTGGCCGAGCGATCATCTCCCACGGCGACATTCATCTGCATTCCGATATCCGGACGCTCGCCCACGAAGCCCGCTGTAGCCGGACGACTGGAACAGACGCCGCTCCCCGCCGCTGCGCCGGCGCTTATGCAATCATACCCCTGGGCTGCATCTACTAATGCCGGCGCCGCAAACTCGAGCACAGCCTTGTCCCGGATGCCAATATCGTTGCCGTCTACCACATCGATTCGATAAGGGTTGATGAGACGCCCCAAATTTACCGGGCTGAGGTTCTGGCCGTAGTTACTTCCGTTGCCAGAGATATAGAGATGGTTGACGACGATCTCGACCTCCCGACCATCGGTGCTCTTAAGCCCTCCAATCTTGAAAATCCTGGCCTGATTACCGGCCGCATCGGGAACATCCGTACCGTGGGAAAACTTGAAATTCTCCAGCACTACGCCGATCCCCTCACCGTCGATTTCCGCTAACTCACGCTCCGAAAGCCCCTGGAGCTCCGCGTTTGCCGGCCCTGCAGCGATGACAGCTATGACAGCCTGGATTGCAGGCAGTATTCGTGGGAATCCCGGACGGCCAACTCTGAGGGTCAAAAAGGAAAACATCAGAACAACCCCCGGCCACGATCAATGTATTCCGTCCTGTAACGGTCGGTACCGTAAAGCGCCTCGTTAAGGTTCACCTCGGTCGCCCCGTTCGGAATGTTGAAAAAAGCACCGGATGTGGCCCGAATAAAATCCTCGGGAGTCGGGTTGGTATTCTTGACGTCTTTTAGCCAGTCGAGGTCTTTGGTCTGGAATGAAATAAACGCTCCGTCGGCGGGCCCGGTAATGCGTCGCTCATTACCAACCTCTTCAACGGTTCCGATAGGAAAACTGCTGTAGATATCGAGATCAAAACACGAGTCAATGCCCAGCACCAGGCAGTCCTGAGCGTAGACATAAATATCACCACTACCACAGCTGAGGAACGAACAATCAGGCACCTCTATGCGGGAACTGGAACCCCAGCCGATCAGGTTCTTCACCGACCAGCGGGTAAAACCACCGGCATCCTCAAGGACAAATCGTTCCCCGTTCGGAATACCGATATGCTCGGCACGGACGGGATCCAGTTCCCCGATATTCGGATCGCCCTCCTCACCATAGACCAGTTGCGCCTTGGTCTGGAGTGGACTACCCCCTTCAAGCAACGGCGTGAGCAGCACGATCACCTGATCAAAAAAGTTTCCGCTGGAGCTCGCCTCACTCAGCCCTTCTCCCCGGTCCACGATGTCAACGTTAACATTGCCGGTAAGGGTTTCGATCTTACCGGACAAAATCCCCATGGATTCGCCGAAGCCCAGGCGAAAGCCGACAATTTCCTGAGCGGTCTCGTCGAAGGCGAATTCCAGAAAAGGGTTATCAATATTGAACGGAACAATTTCACCTTCACCATAGGCAGAGCCATCCGGTTTAAGCTGACGGGGGGCTTTCGGGTTGCGGTCGAAGTAGGCCTGATTGTTGATGTACCCGAGGGCGAAATCCTCGATGTAGACGTCAGACGTACCTGTCTTCTCGCCATCCCTGTCATAGCGTCCGAGCTCCAGGACATCCACATTGGTCTGTATATCGATATCCATCCCCAGGTTGACCCGGGTATAGGAGGTGGTATCGGATTCGTCCGGGTGGTACTGGCGATCAACGGAGATGAATGCCTGGCCAGTCACCTCTGACATATCGCTGTCGGAGATTGGCTGCAGCTCCGCTGCCACTGGCGGAGCAAGCGACAGTGCTATCAAGGAAGACCAAACAACACGTTTCATAGACACATCTCACCATTAACCGCCTTTTTCAACGCGGTTTATTGTTGTTCTGGATGAGTGTCTCTGAACACTTGTATCGTCTTCGCTGGCGTTTTTTGTTTTTTGGCCAGTTCTTGACAAATATTAACGTCGTTTACACGTTGTCACTGTGAGCGGTGTCATAGATTTGGAAGGCAACGCCGGCGGAAGGAACAGATTTCCATTCAGGCAATAAAAAACCCCGGCAGCTTACGCTGTCGGGGTTTTCGGTATTAAGAGCCTGACGATGACCTACTTTGCTCGCGCTGCCGCGCTCGGCCCTTCGGGCCCGCCGTCGCAGGGCTCCGGCGTCCTGCGCTTGCCTGCGGCAAGCTTGTCACATGGAGCCTGTGTAG
>NZ_VMHN01000001.1 GCF_008795955.1 Marinobacter denitrificans | reverse complement strand
CAGAGGGTGTTCGATGAGCAACGATTCCTGAAGGGTTAGTCACGCCACGGGGTGAGCATGACGTCTAACTGGATCAAACAGAATGATGACGAAAAGCCGGGGGTCCGCTGACTGGTACCCGATACCGAACCGGCCTTCTATCACTGACGTTGAAGCCAGCCGCCTTGATTAGCCACCCCGTGGGCGTGCCTTAATGCCATGAGCCAGCGCGCTTACACCGATCCTGAGCCTGCCCCTAACTGGAGCCATGCAGCCAGATTCTTGAATAGTGCCAGTGACCGGTTAACCGATGAATGTCTGGTGCCCCTGACCCACCGAGGGAACGACAGGTCAGGCAGTGGCCTAAAGCCACTTAAGAGAGCCCCTATATGTGTTTGCTGTGAGTGCCTGACAGCCCCACGAGACTAGCGAAGCAGGCGTTCTCGCTCATGGGTTTAAGTTGGCCGCTGGCGCGGCCAAAAAAATGACTATTGCCTATTGATCCCGAGAAGGCTCATATGTGTTATGCCTGCTTTCGGCACTTACCAATTAATAGTTCCCTGATTTCTCAGAGGGATAGCGGACTTCTTGATTTCTAGCATCCCTGGGCCTGTAGCAAAGCCTTGACTGTTTAAGTACATTTCCAAGCCCTTTAAAGCTGTATTTCCTGCTGAGGGTGGAAGTCGAACTGAGGATATTGGCAGCTTTGCCCTCTGAAAAAGCCGTTCGTCGTCACTTTGAAGAAAAATGCTGTCCAGGTAAGGAATAAAGATGCCGCTATTTGACCGAAATTTTCTTAGCTCTCTAGTTTGGACCAGGTTAGGGTAAAAGACTGCCCTCCACTCCCTTTCTTCAGAAAATCCGGAATTCTTGAATGCCAGCATGGGTAGAGTGAAAAGGTTATGAATCAAACCCTTAATTATTCCTGTCGTGGTTTCCGGCAGATCCTCAAGCTGTCCTGTGAGCCCCGACTTTTCTATAAGAGAGGAGACTTCTTCGATAATTTCCTCAATTATTCTTTCTTTAACGTCATTATCGTAAATGACAGGAAGAAGATTTGCGTATACAACAATATCGCCCTTGCAGGCCGCGAGGCTTGAATCTGAAACATCAAACTCTAAGCAGTACCCGCAAGCTTCGCTACCGTATGCTCGCCACTGACTGAGCAAGTCGTCCGTATCACAAAAAGAAACGAGATGAGGCGACATGACGTCGTGGAACACTTCGTCAAAATCAGAAAGCAGGGTGCCCAAAGTGGAAAAAATTGGCTTCTTTGTCTCTGACAATCTTTTTATTACTCGCTCCAAACCATCTTTCATTTCCTGAGAATCATTCAGGAATCTGCAATCAGTAGCCCACAGCGATTGACTTTGAACAATACCATCAAGCCCTTGCGCCGAAGTGTAATGAAATAGAGATGTCGGAATCTTTTTCCCTGATGAGTCAATGATTAGTTGCTCAACGTATTCATGTAGATTCGTGAATTCGGAAACCAAAGGCCCAAGGTCTTCAAATTGCTTTTGGAATTGTTCAAACGACAAGATCCGACTCCTCAGAGGACATAACGCCCGGCTCACGCGCCGGTTTGGAGCCGCGAAGCGGCGGAAAATCGGTCGCTGTGCAGCCGATGGTTAGGTTTATCTCCGCTTCCGCTCGCTTCGCTTGGCAATTTCAGGAACTGAATCAGCAGGGCTAGCAATAGTGGACATCTATACCCCTTCTTCATCCTTCAGAACAACACTGAAACAGTGAGCCAAAGTCTTTCCGGTGGTTCTAGCCATATCAAGCGCCTCTTCAATCTTTTCCCCAGGAATTCCACCATCCGGAGCCTTGATAATCGATTGCATATGAATTTGGCCATCTTCTGGATCCGACGCAGAAACAGAATCCTCTAAAAATTCATCGAAGTTGTTTTCGAGCTGATCCATTCGCTCTTGCATTCCTTGTCCGCCAGGGCCAAAACTATGCAAAAATCCCGAGTCTGGGTCATTTTCCAAACGAATCTTGAGCTGGTCGTTCTCCGAAAAACGGATGTGAAAATCATTGAAGTTAATGAATTGCTGCCCGTCGATTCTCATTTGGAAGTGCCAGTGAGGAAATTCAGTTTTAGTCCCCACGTGTCCGGCGAAATCGTTGTTAGAGCAATCCAGAGTCCACTCAATATTTTTCCACTTTATGGTGATCTCTAAGATCTTACGCTCGCTGCTTTCTTCCTTCAGGTTATTTATATTTTTGCTACCCGATTCAGCATAGGCGACCCAGCGCAGAAATGCTGAGATGGCATAAAAATCGAACTTCTCGAATACTTTCGGGAAGTCCTTTTTCTTGAACTTGCACCTACGGAGGAGCCAATGAAGGCAAGGGTGATCTTTGCTAATGGTAGCGAAGGGTTTGCCGCAGAGGTAACACGCCTCTTTTTCGTAATGCTCTAAAAAATTCTCATACTCAGCTTCGTATTGCTTTCTTTGAGCCTCGAAGTGAGCCAACGACTCCTCCTCAGAAAGCTTGCCTATAGAAGCCTTAATTCCTTCAGCTTTGTCTTGGAGATCACTGCTCATCGATTTCCCTCAGATACCTAACAGCTTATTAGTTTGAATTCGCACTAAACCCAATCGGCTCTTTCAATCTAGACCTGAATCACAGTGCGAATATCCATTCCATTTCAAAGGGATACTAGCTGCCTTTCGACGAATGTGCGAACCCGGGCTCTGTCAAAAGTTTGCACGCGGCTTTTCTGTGCACATTTGTGCAAGTTAAATACAGTGGGTGAAAAAATTATTTTCTAAGACAATGATCTACAAGGTTGGCTTGTGAAAAGTGCGCAGCACTGAGCAAATTAAACCGCAAGCATTCTGTGGATTTGAGGTGTTTTTCATTAAATGCCCATAAATTCTACCGGCATCTTTGCCGACCAAAAGCCCTCACAGGAACTCAGGTTTAGAGCAATTCCTTAGCTCCAGAAAGAATGGATTTCTTAGGTTTGAGCCAGGAAAACGGGCTTGGATTGAGTGCTAGGCGAATGTTCGCTTTATGTTTAAAAGCTTGGATTTATTTCCCGCGTGCGGGGCAGGTCCACCACACCATCAATCACCACATGGGCCACATGAATCTCTCCGGCCCGAGCTGACGAGCAAGGGACTGGGCCAGGCTGCGCTGGGGTCGCCAGCACCGACGTGATCTGTGCGGGCACCCCTGACACGGTCGAGTGAGACTTGTTACATCTTTTTTGGTATTGATAATCGATTACATTTAGTTTAGCTTCCGCATCCTGACTGAGACTAACTATCAGGTGTCCCACAATGCCTCAACAAATCAATAAACTTCGACTTTCGCTGATCCTCGCACTCGGATGCGCCTCAACTGCAACGGCTCAGGAAGGCACGGATCAGGCTCCACAATCCCTTGGTACTCTTGAAGTTACCGCCACCCGCGGCCTGGATTCCCTGAACGTGAATCCCGGCGCAGTGACGGTTGTTGATCGCAATCAGATCGACAAGCAGTCCTCTCTCGGTGGCAACGTCGGCGACATCCTGGCCAAGACCGTCCCGGGCCTGTCGCCCTCGACCCACGGTCTGACCACGGTTGCCCAGACCCTGCGGGGACGCAATCTTTTCGTTCTCATTGACGGCATTCCCCAGACCATCAGTCTTCGTGACGGGCTGCATTCCCTTAACTCCATTGACCCGTCATCCATTGAGCGCATCGAAGTTATTCGGGGGTCCAATGGTGTTTATGGTTTCGGCGGCACTGGCGGCATTATCAACATCATCACCCGCAAGAACGAAAAAGGCGCACCCCTCTACCGCACTGAACTGAATGGCGGTTTCTCCACCGAACACCTCAAGGATAGCGAGCAGTTCGGCTTGTCCCAGAGCGTGACGGGCGGCTCCGGCGACTTTGACTATCAGTTTCGGGGCTCCTATGAGCAGCGGGCCAATGCCTTCGATGCCGACGGCGACCGCATCCCGCCGGACCCGAACGGCCAGGGTGGCATTGCCGACTCACGCGAGTTCGATCTGCTGGCCAAGCTGGGCTTTGACCTGGACGCCGAGAAACGTCTGGAGTTAACCACCAGCTACTACGACATCAAACAGGACACCAACTATGTTCTTGAGCCTGGCGTGTATGGCGAGCGGAAAACCCGGGCTGTAAAAGGTGACCCGGGTGGCAAGGACCAGGGCACGGAAAACCTCAACGTAAACCTGACCTACAGTGACCGCCGGCTGTTCGGTGATACCTCGCTGGGAGCACAGCTCTACTATCGCGATTACATGACCCGCTTCGGCTACTTCGCCACCTTCTATCCCGGTGGGGGCCAGTCACTGACCGAATCCGAGCGCGTTGGCTCACGCCTCGATTTCGAGACACCGTTTGACATTATGTCCGGAGCCAAGCTGCTCTGGGGGCTGGATACCCTGCTGGAAACCACCTCGCAGCCCCTTGAGGACGGCCGTACCTTCGTACCAGAGATGGACCAGAACAGCGTGGCGCCTTTCCTGCAGGCAGAGCTCCGCCTGGATTCAAAATGGACCGTCAATGCCGGCGTCCGGTATGAAAAATTCTGGTTTGAAGTGGACGATTACACCACGGTCTTTGGTGCCGATGTTGAGGGCGGGGAACTGGAATACAGCGAAACCGTGTTCAATACCGGTGCCCGGTACCAGGTGAACGATGTCTGGGCAGCTACCGCCAGTTTTTCCCAGGGCTTTACCGTGCCGGAAATTGGCCGCACGCTACGCCAGCCCCAGCAGGGCACCTCACTTGATCAGATCCGCCCGGAGCCGCAGGTTGTCGACAATTACGAGCTGGGTACCGAGGCGGTATGGGATCGCGCCGATCTCGCCCTGACGCTGTTCTATAGCGAATCCGAACTGGGCACCAGCCTGGCAGCGGCCAACGCCAACGAACCCATCCCGGTGCTCAGGAGCCCTGAACGCATCTACGGTTTCGAAGCGGAACTCAATGTCTATCCCACCAATGACCTGAGCACCGGTGGTACCTTCACCTGGCTGGAAGGCAAGGTGGACACCGACGATAACGGCAGTTACGACACCTATCTGGCCGGCAACCGCATTCCGCCACTCAAGGTAACCGGCTATGTGGAGCACGACACCACCTCACGCTGGACCAACCGCTTGCAAGCCATGGTGGTGGGTGACCGGGACCGCTTCAACGGCAGCGGATTCGGGGTAGGTGAGGTGGAGTCCTTTACCGTGCTGGACCTGACCAGCAGGTGGCGGACAGGTAACGGCGACATCACCCTGGCAATCAGCAACCTGCTGAACGAAGACTACTTCCCGGTGATCTCGCAGATCTACAACTTTGACACCCAATACACCAAGGCGCCGGGCCGCACGGTCATGCTGACCTACGGAATGGACTGGTAAACAGGGGATTGACAGAAACCCGAATAGCAGTGGTTCAACCGCGGTCTGGGGGTGGTGTTTTATTTCCGCCAGGAAAAGGTGTCTGAGCGAAGCGAGTTCTTTTTCTCAAGGAAATAAAACACCACCCCCAGGCCGCCAACTCCCAGCGATCAGTCCGCTATCTAAGCGGCCTGATGTCGTTGACCACCCAGCAAACGGACGTCGTGGGGCCCTCATCCAGATCGGCGCAGGTGTCCACACGCATCACCTCCGTGGTTCCGCACCGGGCTACCAGCACCCCTGAAGCATCGCCCGCTCGCCACTGCACCTGAACGGTAACACCGTCGTCTTCACCGCCCTCGGATTCCGCCATCACTGACAGCCTGGCGTTGATATTACGCGCTTCCAGCCACTCCAGCGCCGCGATCTCGGCACACTGTTGCGCAGGCGTCAGCAGCGACTGGCCCCGATAACAGGGCAGATAGGGCATGCCATTTGCCTCTTGCTGAAGCAGGGGCAACACCTGTTCCGGCGCTACCCGGCCGTATTTGCGCATCGCGGGAAACACCATCACGCTGGCGGCGAGCCGGCATCCTCCCAGGTGGGAACTTTCCCAGACCTCGAAAGGCAGCTTCCGGTTCGCGACCGTTGAAGCAAGTTCCTGATAGGTCGTATAACCGAACTTGGCACAGCACTTGTCCTTGCGGCCATGGGTACAACACAGCACCAGAGGCCGGGTCATCTGCCGACCCGACCATGGAGCCAGGTCCTTGCCGGATTCCAGGTCCTCCAGAAACGCGTTCAGGTCATTACGGGGTACATCAAACCATCGCCCTTCGGGCAACAGATAGAGCCGGTGAAGGAAAGCCGGGCGACCGCGCTGGTCGATCAGGTTCACCCGCCGCCCGCCTGCAGCGAGGCGGTCTATCCGTTCGGCAAGGTCATCGCCCATGTCCCGCGCGATTCGCAGGCTGCGGGACCACTTTGGCCGCGGCCAACTGATCAGCAGGTTGCTGGCGGGGTGGGTGGCGGTGCCGGCGAGGGGGTCGCCAGCCTCAACGCTTTCAACAGAACAGAACCGGTGCGCGGCAGCGTTCATACCGTTGCCACCGAGGGCCCGGCAGCGCTGCCGGCCCGGGCCCGCTTCACCGGCACACACACTGGCCGGCCGGCCACGGGTTCCCGGATAACCTGGGCATCAAGGTCAAACACCTGCTTGAGGTTGTCAGCCGTAAAAACCTCCTCCGGTGGGCCGTCGTGCATGATTCTGCCCGCTTTCATCATTACCAGCCGGTCGGCGTATGCGGCGGCCAGGTTCAGGTCATGGAGCACCACCAGCAATGTCCTTCCCTTCTGGTGAGCCAGGGAAACCAACAGCTCGAGAAGATCCACCTGCACTTTCAGGTCGAGAAACGTGGTGGGTTCATCCAGCAACAACAGCTCCGTTTCCTGGGCCAACACCATGGCAATCCAGCAACGCTGGCGCTGCCCGCCGCTGAGGGCATCCACCGGCCGGTCCGCGAAGGAGGCCACATCGGCCACGGCCATGGCCTCTTCAACGGCGGCTTCGTCGTGCCTGGACCACTGGCGCATCAGGCTCTGGTAGGGGAAGCGACCGAGCCCCACCAGTTCCCGCACGGTCAGGCCATCCGGCGCCGAAGGGCTCTGCGGCAGTATCCCCAGGCGCTGCGCCACGGCCCTGGTGGATTGCCGATGGATATCGGTGCCATCCAGAAGCACCTTGCCAGTGTCGGGAGCCAGAGTTCTTGCCAGGGTTTTGAGTAGGGTGGACTTGCCAGAGCCGTTGGGCCCGAGCAGAACGGTGACACTGCTGTCCTGCACCGTGAAGTCCACTTCCGCCAACACCCGCCGGCCGTTGTATCCGGCGCACAGGGCTTCGCCACGCAATCGGGGCGAATTGGTAGGGTTCGGGGTCGAAGAGTGTCGGTTGACGGGCATGTTGGCATCGCGTTCGAGTGTTTCCAGATGATATTATCTCCCATTCTCATTATCAAATCGGGACTTCATTGCCGAGTTTCACTCAACCGGATTTACCATGCTCCGTCACACCGGCCTCACTCTGATCGCCATCTGCTCGATCCTGTCCATCGCTGCGCACGCCACCACGGTCGTGGAGCATGCTTTTGGCAAGGTCAGGATGGAGGGCCGCCCGGATCGCATTGTTTCACTCTATCAGGGCGCAACCGACACGGCGGTGGCACTGGGGATCGAACCGGTGGCGGTTGTGGAGTCGTGGACCGAAAAACCCATGTACCACTACCTGCGGCCCGAACTCCAGGGCGTCACCTACCTGGGGCTGGAAACCCAACCGGATCTTGAGCGCATCGCCTGGCTGTCGCCGGATCTGATTGTCGGCGCCAGCAACCGCCACAGAACCATCTACCCCCTGCTGACCCGCATTGCGCCCACGGTGATTCCCGGCAATGTCTACGACTTCAGGGCATTACTGACGCTGATGGCGAAAGCCACCGGGCGCACGGCCCGTGGCGAGGAATTGCTGGCGCAATGGGAGGCGAGGGTAGAGGATTTCAGGACCCGTATCCGCCGTAAACTGGGGGATCAGTGGCCCCAGGAGGTGGCGATCATCACTTTCCGGGCCGATCATGCCCGTATCTACTACGCCGGTTTCGCCCGCGCCGTCCTGGATGAGTTGGGATTTGTCGCTCCGGAGGACCACCGCAAGGAAGGCTGGGGCATCAAACTCACCAGCCAGGAAAGCATTCCCGCAATGGATGCCGAAGCCGTCTTTCTATTCATGGAAGACGACCCGGCCGTGCAGCGCACCTTCGACGCCTGGTCCAGCCATCCCCTATGGAACAATCTGCAGGCAGTCCGGAAAAACGAGGTTTACCAGGTGGACCCGGTCACCTGGAACATGGGGGCAGGCATTATCGCCGCCAACCGGATGCTTGATGACCTTTACCGGCACTATGGTCTGGAACAGCCAGCCCTGCCGTGCACTGACTGTAAAGGGTGTGGGCAATGCTGACGACCAGCCTGGCAAGAACCTGCGGAACCCTGCTATGCCTGACGCTGCTGCTGGTGGCCACGGTATCCAGCCTGGTATTCGGGCATATCCCCATCTCGCTGGACGTGCTTGCTGGCAGCGTGCTGGACTATGACCCCGGCTCCCTGGAGCACCTGGTTATCCATACCGAACGCCTGTCACGCACCGTTACCGCACTGATTGTCGGTGCCGGCCTGGCCATTGCCGGAGTACTGATGCAGACACTGACCCGCAACCCGCTGGCCTCCCCCAGCATCCTGGGCATCAACGCCGGTGCCATGTTCTTCGTTGTAGCCGGTGCCACCCTGTTCTCGCTGACCTCACCGTCGGAACTGGTCTGGGCCGCCTTTGCCGGGGCGGCCCTCGCGGCCTTCCTGGTTTATTTTCTGGGCCAGGAAGCCGGGCGTGGCATCTCCCCGGTGCGGACCGTGCTTGCCGGCGTGGCGGTGACTGCCCTGTTTGTGTCCTTTGCCCAGGGAATGCTGATCCTCAATCAGGACCGTTTCGAAAGCATCCTGTTCTGGCTGGCCGGCTCGGTATCCGGGCGCGAGCTGGATGCCGTGCTGCCGCTCCTGCCACTGTTCGGCCTGGCCATGCTCCTCGCCCTGCTGCAGTGCCGGCAACTGAACCTGCTGGGGCTGGACGACGAGGTCATCCGCGGTCTGGGCCTGAACGTGGGGCAGGTCCGGCTGCTGGTTGGTATCGTGGTGATCGTTCTGGCGGGCACTTCCGTGGCCATGGCCGGGCTGATTGGCTTTGTCGGACTGATCGTGCCCCATATGGCCAGGGGAATTTTTGGCACCGACCATCGCTGGCTGCTGCCGATGGCTGCGATTCTTGGCGCCACATTACTGCTGGCGGCGGACACCGTGGCGCGGATTATCATCCCACCCCAGGAAATTCCGGTCGGGGTGATGACCGCCCTGCTGGGCACGCCGCTGTTCCTTCATCTCGCTCGCCAGGTGAGGAATCAGTCATGAACCACACACTCGTCCTGCGGACTCCAGGTGACCGCTGGTCAGTCAAGCTCAATGTCCGGGTATTGGTGGTCACTCTGACGCTCGCCCTGTTACTGGCTGTCAGCAGTGTTCTGGCACTGGCGTCGGGCAGCCACCCCACGTCCTTCACAGAAGTGCTGGGCGCACTGGCTGCACCGGAGCAGTCGGAACTGGCGCTGATCATTCTGGAAATCCGCATGCCGCGGGTACTCATGGCAGTGCTGGTGGGCGGAGCACTCGGCTCGGCGGGGCTCATCCTGCAGGGTCTGGTCAGGAATCCGCTGGCGTCTCCCGATGTGATCGGCATCACCAGCGGGGCGTCGGCAGCGGCGGTGCTCTACCTTTGGCTGGGGGGCATCACCGGCACCTCCCTGTTACTGGCACCAGTGGCCATGGGGGGCGCATTCGCCGTGGCGCTGTGTATTACCACCCTGGCCTGGCGCCAGGGTATCAGCCCCTACCGGCTGGTGCTGGTGGGTGTCGGGCTGGCAGCGGCCCTGACGGCGGTGACCACCCTGCTGTTAGTGCTGAGCCCCGACTCCACCGCCATGAACGCCTATATCTGGCTGACCGGCAGCCTCTACGCATCCCAGTGGCACGACGTCACAGCCCTGGCACCCTGGCTGGTGGTCTGCTGGCCGCTGGCGTTGATAAAGCTGCGGCACCTGGACGCCCAGGCCATGGGGGAGGATATGGCCCTGGGCCTGGGCAGCGCCCTGCAGGGCCATCGCCTTCTGTTCCTGGTACTGGCGGTTGCCCTTGCCGGATCGGCCGTAGCCTATGCCGGCGCGGTCGGTTTCATTGGGCTGATTGCACCGCACATGGCAAGACGGCTGCTCGCCAGCGGCCACACGGGCCTGTTACCCATAGCGGCACTGATCGGTTCGTTGATTCTGCTGTACGCGGACTGGATCGGGCGAGTGGCTTTCATACCCCGGGACCTGCCCGCGGGTGTTTTCGTGGCCGGTATCGGCGCACCGTTTTTCGTTTACCTGCTTTATAGGCTCAGGCGCGATCCGGGATGAAACGCAGCCCGGGGCACACCCCCGGGCTGTATATTCACGGCTGGTCAGAAGTCGAGCTGATAACCCAGAGTGATGGTCCGGCCACGGCCCTGGAAGTAATACTCGTCACTCACCCGCGCTGACTGGGAGTAGTAAGTGAAATAGTCCTTGTCCAACAGGTTCTCTATACCCAGGGAAACCTTTCCGGCACGGGTCTGGTAGGCGAGGGAGCCATCCAGCAGGCCGTACCCATCAAAGTCCATGTCGTCACCCTCAATATCCCGATCCAGGAACTGACTGAACTGCAGGTGACTCGACAGCGCTGGCGTCCACGCTGCCGACCAGCTCAGCCGCAGGGTCTCGGGGGCAATGTTGATACCGGTCAGTTTTTTGTCGACCTTGCCATCATCGTCGGTATCCGACTTGCCAGAGGCATAGGTATAGGAGAACGCCAGGTTATGTGCCTCGTTCAGGTCCGCATCGGCAGTGACTTCCACACCCCGGATCTCGGTCTTTTCTCGATTGACCACCCAGGTTCCGTTCTCCTCCGTCAACCGCGACCCAAAGTCAGAGTCTGACTCGTAATAACTCACTTCCAGATGGTAACGGTCCCAGTCGAAACGGCCACCAACCTCGCGGTTGTCAGTCACAATAGGCTCGAGCTGCAGCAGGTTGTCGACATCCTGTCCCGGGTCGCTGATTCCTCTCAGCACGCGGCCGACATCCGGCATGCCAAAACCTTCAGAATAGTTGGCAAACAGCTGCAACTGATCGGTGGCCTGGTATACCACGCCGGCATTAAACAGGGTTTCGTCGAAATCCGGGTTGCCGCCCTGTACCGTGACATTGTCCTGGGTAACATTGCTGCGATCGATGGTGTTATAGGTATCCACCTTGAGCTCGGCCTGTTCATGGCGAACACCAGTATGCAAGGTCAGGCTGTCGGTAACGGTGATATCACCCTGCAGGAAGGCGGCGTAATTGCGAAAGCGGGATTTCGGCACGTAGGTCCGTCCGGTTTCCACCAGCACCTGCCGGGTCTCATCCTCGAGCACATCCAGGCCGGTAGTCAGGGTCAGGTGATCGTTCAACAGGCCATCGCGGGTGAGGGTGAATTTCGCGCCCAACTTGTCCGATTCATTACGGGTCTGGTCAAACTGGGTATTGCCACTGCTGTCCTGGTAGGGAAAGAAAGGCGTGGTAGCGAACTGGGCGCGAAAAGTCTGGCTGTAGAGTTGGGCATCAACCTGGTTACCCAACCAGTCACCGTGGGAGTATGAAAGGCGGGCAGTGGTGACATCATTGTAGCCCGGTTCACCGTCCGGATTGCCCTTTCTGGCGGTTGTCGGTACGCCGTTGTCTCGGTCCCCGGGCACTGGCTCGTAGCTGCCTTTACCCTCGAGTTCAAAACGGTTAATGAAAAACTCCACGTTTTGTTCGTCGTCGAGCCAGTAGCCAAGCTTGGCGAGTACGTCATAACTTTCCGAGTTCTGGATTTCCCCCGGGTAGGCCACACCCACCAGGCGATCCTTGCCATCATAAAACGCGCCGCGCTCCTGGAAGTTCCCGCCCACGAGATAGTCCCAACGGTCCCGCTGGCCGCTGACGCGGTAACCGACCTTGTAACCCTGGCCGTCGGAATCCACGTCGTCGTCGGTGGTAACACTGGCCGACACTGACTGGGAAACCTTTCCGCTCTCGGGTTTACGGGTCACAAAGTTGATGATGCCCCCGGTAGCCCCCAAACCGTGTTCGGCACTGGCCCCATGGATCACCTCGATACGCTCGACCATATCCAGGTCAATGGTGTAGCTGTCTCGCGCACTGTCCCGCAGGGGATTGCTCTGGGGTACACCATCCACCAGGAACAAAGGTGAACGGCCCCGGAAAGTCTCGCCGGCATTGGACAGTTTCTGGCGCCCCGGGGAATAGGAGGGGATCAGGTTACTCAGAACCTGGCCGGGGTCGTTGGAAATTGCCTGTTGCTGTTCAATCTGCTCGCGGGTGATGATCGTTGTCTTCTGCGGAGTTTCACCGGCGGTGCTTTTGTTACGGGTGGCGTTGATCACCAGGTCGGGCAGCTTTTTGGCGCCGTTACCAGAAGGGTTTTCTGGGGCAGGCTGCGCCATGGCAGCAGCGGGAGCCGCCATGGCGAAGGCCAACAGAAGGGAGCGTGAATCCGGAATGGTCATAAGCAGGTCTCGAATCGTTTATGCATTGCGCCTGACTTCCGGAACCAGACGCCAGACATTGACTCAATGTAATGAGTCGCGAATGATAACGATTCGTATTATTTATTGCAAAACCTGACTTGCTATGACCTACCCCCGCTTAGCGCAGATCCGGATTCAACGTGTAGGTGCCGGTGACCCGGGCACTGGCCAGTACATGGCCCGCCATGGCTTCACGTACGGCAGCGCCATCAAACTCACCCTCAAGGCCCAGACTGTCTACGTCCAGGGCATGAACCTCATAGTGATAATGGTGGATGATCTCGTCATTCCAGGGCGGGCAGGGGCCATCGTAACCGGCGTAGGTGCCGGCCATGTCCGGATTGCCTGCCAGGAACTGGGTGTAGTTGTTCACACCCCGGATGCCGATCGGGCCCGGCCCTGGTTCCTTGCCCTTGGGAATCACCCCATCACTGTCTTCGCCTTCAGGGATGCAGGAAAGCGACGGCGGCACATCCACCAGCAACCAGTGGAAGAAATCCACACGGGGAATGTCTTTTGATACCGTTTTGCCCTCCTGATTGACGTCATCCGCAATACTGGGGACGTCGGGATCAAACATCATCACCACAAAGCTCTTGGTGCCTTCCGGCACATCCTCCCAGGTTACTTCCGGATTACGGTTGGGGCCAAAGCTCATGTGGTCCTGTTCACTGTATACGCCGAACGCAAACTTCTCCGGCACCGGCTGGTCTTCCTCAATTCCTCGAACCTTGATTTTCACCGTCCTGTTCTCCTGTACCTTTGATGGTTTTTGCTTGCCGTGTATAACGGTTTTAACAGTGGTGTTGTGGGTCTGTCCAGATCCGCGCCCTGCGCAGGTCCAATTCGTAGCGAGGCCAGGGCATGATACCGTCTGCCTTAATTTGCCGGAAACCGAGGAATAACATGAGCAACGACAAGCCAGGCACCCCCCAGGGGCCCGACGACCAGAAGGATGAAGACGCCATTGCCTTTGCCGAGGGGCTTTTTGAACTGGCCCGGAATGGCGGCGCGGGCCCACTGAGCGTTATTCTCAATGCCGGTGTCCCCGTGGACATGCGCACCAGCAGCGGTGACACCCTGCTGATGCTGGCCTGCAGTAACGGCCACGCCGACACTGCCCGCTTGCTACTGGAAAACGGGGCAAATCCGGAGCTGCGCAATGATCAGTTGCAAACACCGCTAATGGCTGCAGCCCGATCCAATCAGGGGGCTGTGATTGAGTGCCTGCTGGAAGCTGGGGCGCAGAAGGCTCTGGCCGATGGGGAGGGCCGCTCCGCGCTGGATCTTGCCATCTCCAAAGGAGCAGAGGAAGCTATCAGGGCGTTGTCGTAGCAGGGTCTGCCTGCCGGAGGAAGCGTTGCAGCGTCACCTCGACAGTAACCGTCAGGCTGGCCAGTGCCTCGGCACGAGCACGCCCCTCAGCCGATGCCCGATACAGATGCGGCGTCATGGCCAGTAAGTCAGCAATAGCGTTCTGACTGTCCAGGGTCAGAGAGTAGCTGACGGTTTGCGTGCCCAGCCTTGAAAAGCCTTCGGGTGCGTGTTCTGCCGGCATCTTCTCGGGCTTCAGTGAGGGGTAGATAATCTCCCGCAGTTCCCGCAGATGGTTGGGGCCGGCATCAGCCTGGATTAGCACCCCGCCGGTTTTCAGCACGCGGGCAAACTCGGAATAGACGGGAAAACCGAACAGGCAGAGCAACACATCCAGGGTTTCGGGCAACACCGGGAGATTGGCATTGCTTCCTACCACCCACCGGGGACGTTTATCCTGCTTCGCGGCCGCCAGGGTTGCCCATTTGGAAATATCCAGCCCGATCAACGAGAGCTGAAGGTCTGTTGTGGCCAACTGACGCAGGTAATAGCCTTCGCCACAACCCGCATCCATACAGGCCACAGGGTGGTTGGTGCCAATGGTGTCTCTGAGCACGGCGGCGTTTACCGCCTCGGCAACAGGCTGAAAATAACCGGCATTAAGGAAGCGCTGGCGGGCGGCCACCATTTCCTTGCTGTCGCCCGGGTCCAGCGAACGCTTTTTCTGTACAGGCAACAAATGAAGGTAGCCCTGGCGGGCAACGTCAAAACTGTGGCCTGCCGGGCAACGCCAACTGGCCCCGGCCTGGGTCAGCGAATCACCATCCAGGGGGCAGGCCAGAGCATTGAACGCATCTGTACTCATGGGCGGGTCCGCCCCGGCGTGGTCATCCCGCTTGAGAACCCGCGGGCAAATGCCCAGAATAGCGGCGCAGCGATCACACGAGGACACCCACCTTGAAGGGCGAGATTATCCATTACACACGGGACGCACTCGGTGGCATCCTGGTGATCGACTATCGCAAACATCGGGTCATGACCTTTGATTCGGTGTTTGAACAGAGCAAGATAGATCGCCGCAAACCCCATCTCCCTGTCCATGAATACAGCCGTGCAATGCTGCTACCGGTTGCCTTCGCGCAGCCTTCCCACGTAACCGTTCTGGGCCTTGGTGGTGGGGTAATGGCTAATGCATTGTTACACCTGCTGGGCGACTGCCAGGTTCATGCCGTGGAATTGCGACCCAGCGTTCTACAAGTTGCCCGCGAGTACTTCAGCCTGCCGCAATCCGCCAACTTTACCGTCACCATTGGTGACGCCCGGGATGCACTGGGCAAACTACCGGACAGCAGCACGGACCTGATCCTTTCCGACATGTACAGTTCCGACCGCATGAGCCCCACACAGGCACAGCGTGAGTTTATCAGACAATGCAGCCGTGTACTGACCGACAGCGGCTGGCTTTCCATCAACTACCACCGCACACCGGACATCAACGGGCCGTTTTTCCGCCAGCTCAGGGGCGAGTTTGCGGCGCTGCTGCTGTTCAAAAGCAAAACCAACAACACGGTGATTTTTGCCAGCAAAGGCCCTTTTGAGGCGCTGAACGCCAAAGACCCTGTACTGGTGGCACTGGAAAAGAGCCTGCCCATAGACTGGCGTCGGTTGATGGCAAGGGTGATACGTCTTACCTGAGCAACTCTCTACGCCAGGAACCTTCCTTCATTTCTCCTCACAAAGTAGCACGCCCCCGGCTCTCAGGTAGCATTGTGCAAGGTTGGCAAACCTCTAGCATTGGCATAACCAACAAAAAGAAATCTCTGGAGAATTGCCATGCTGGGGCGGCTGTTGCTGCTTTTGGTTACTGTCAGTTTTTTGCAAGCGGCCCATGGCGCGCTGGACGATAAAAAGCGGACGCTGATCCAGGAACTGTTCCCCAAGGCCACTGAAATCCGGGACAAGCTACCGGATTACCCGGTCTATCCCGTTTATCAGCTTCAGGAACTGCTTGGCTACGCCTACGAATCCCTCGATCTGAGCCGGCTTCAGGGATTCGCCGGCAAGCCGATCAGTATGCTGATCGGACTGGATACCCGCGGCCGCTTTACCGGTGTGCGCATCCTCAATCATCACGAGCCGGTGTTCCTGCATGGACTTGGTGAAGAACCCCTGTTCGACTTCATCAGCCAGTACGAGGACCGCTCGCTGACGGAACAGATTATTGTAAGTACTTCCGGCAACCGCTCCGCCAGGGATTCGGAAGGCAATGTGGTGGTTTTTGACGGGGTTAGCAAAGCGACAGTCTCAGTGCTGATCATCAACGACACGATTCTGTCCTCTGCCCTGAAGGTAGCGCGGGAGAAACTGGAGGGGTTCTCTCAGGAGGCTCCCACCCGGGCCCGGTCAGACTTTTACCAGCCTCTGTCCTGGTCAGAACTTGTTGACCGCGGGTACATCGGCCATTTTCGTCTCAGCCCTGACGAATTCGAACAAAAGACCGGACGCCCACTCTCCGATTATTCGGAGATGCCGCAACCAGAGCCGGACGAACCTTTCACGGAACTGTTTTTTGGTTACATCAATTCGCCCATGGTTGGCCGCAACCTGCTTGGGGATGAAGGCTTTTCACACCTGAAAGAACGCATCGGGCCGGATGCACAGCTTATGGTCGTCATGTCCCGGGGGCTTTATCCGCACCTGTCCGACGACTTCACCCCCGGCAGCTCACCAGGCCGTCTCGGGTTACAACAGAACAACCTTGCGGTCGAGATTCGTGATATCAACGTGTTTGACCAGAACATCCGCCTCAACGCCGACGGCATGCCAGATATGGAGATGAAAACCCTGTTCCGGGTTGGCGGCAATGCCGGGTTCAACCCCGGGGCGGGGGCAACCCTGAAAATGAGTGTTACCCTGCGCAAGAATCATCTGGTGGCAGACAGCACCGAACTTGATATTCCGGTAGCCTTTGCCGACGAACTGTTCGAGACCGTCGAGGTTGCCCCACGGCCGGAAGATACTCGCCAGCCGGTGTGGATCGGGCTCTGGAAAGAGCGCTGGCTGACCATCTCGATACTGGTGGCCAGCCTGACCATTCTGACGGTCTTTTTTGCCCGCCAGCGCACCCTGAGCCGTTATCCAAAGTTGGTGCGCCGTTTCCGCTGGGGGTTTCTGTTCTTCACGCTGGTCTACATCGGGTTCTACATCCAGGGGCAGCTTTCGGTGGTGAATATCTACACGCTGTTCCTGGCAATCTGGGATGGCTTTTCCCTGAATGTTTTCCTGATGGACCCGGTGCTGTTTATCCTGTGGACCTACACGTTCATGACCCTGTTCATCTGGGGGAGAGGATTGTTTTGCGGCTGGCTTTGCCCCTTTGGAGCGCTGCAGGAGATGGCCGCCTGGTTGGGTGAGAAACTGAAGTTCCGGCAGGTGAAGGTAACGGAGAAATGGCATCGGCGGCTGATTCTGCTCAAATACCCGATACTGCTGGTACTGGTGGGCACTGCCTTCTATTCACTGGAACTGGCAGAGAAGCTGGTGGAGGTGGAACCGTTCAAAACCAGCATCACACTATTCTTTGTGCGCTCCTGGCCCTTTGTGGTTTATGCCGTGGGCCTGCTGGTGATCGGCATGTTCATTCACAAGTTCTACTGCCGCTATCTGTGCCCGCTAGGGGCAGGTCTGGCGGTTCTGGGCAAGCTGCGGCTATTCAGCTGGCTGGACCGTGTAGAACTTTGCGGCAAGCCTTGCCAGCACTGCAAGAACAGCTGTGGCATCAACGCCATCCACAAGGACGGCCGCATCGACTACGACGAATGCATCCAGTGTCTTGAGTGTGTGGTGATTCTGAAAGACGAGGACCAGTGCGTGGACAAGCTGTTACAGAAAAAACGTCAGCGGCAGGCCAATATACTGGCCACGGATGCAGGCTGAACCGCATCCGTGGGGCAAGGGCAATACAATACCGTCCCGTTAGCGGGTCTTTTCCCAGGCAAACTTTTTGAACGGCTCATCCACCGGTGTTTCTGCAATATGGTTGATGTAATTGCTCATGGTCTTCTGGGACAGCACCAGGATAACCTCCAGAACCTGCCGGTGCTTGTAGCCGGCATTGTAGAACGCCTCCAGGTCTTCCCTGCTGACGTTGCCGTTCTTGTTTATCACCGCGAGGGTGAAGGTTCTCAGGGCTTCCAGCTTGTCGTTGGGCAGAGGCGCTTCATCCCGGAGTGCATTGGTGATGTCGTCGGACACTTCCATCATCTTGGCGATACCCGTGTGGGCAGGCACGCAATAATGACAGGCATTCTCAACGTTGATGGTCTGCCAGACCACCGTTTTCTCGTCGTTGTCGAAGCTGCTGTCCAGTACAAGCTGATGCAGTTTCTGGTAGGCCTCAAGGACCCCCGGCGCTTCGGCCATAACCGCGTGCAACCCGGGGATCATGCCGAACCCCTTGAGGGATTTTTCCAGAAGCGGCTTCGATTTTTCCGGTGCGGACTCAACATCGTGGGTTGGGAAATCTGACATAAGGTTCTCCTCTGAATCTGTGTTTTTGAGCAAATACTCAACTACCACTACCCTAGCTGTTATTGAGCGATCACTCAAGTTATGATTGGGAATGATTTCAACCATCGGATGTTGGTAGGCAAAATGGCCAGAAACGCTCGCTATGATCGACAGGTCGCCCTGGAAAAAGCCATGAATCTGTTTTGGGAACGTGGTTACAGTGGCGCTTCCATGAAGCAGATCGAACAGGCGCTGGACATGCGCCCGGGCAGTATCTACGCCACTTTCGGGAACAAGGACGGTCTGTTTGGCGAAGCCCTGGCTGCATATGCTCAGCAGGGGGGCGCTGAGCTCCGCGAACACCTCGCCGGGTATTCATCGGTACTGGATGGGCTGCAGAGTTACCTTAACCTTGTTGCTCGCCAATCGAGCGCCGAAAGTGTACCGCCTTCCCGGGCATGCATGGTTGTGAAAACCCTGCTGGAAGCGAGCAATACCAATGCAGCCATCTCAGACCAGGCAAATGCGATTCTGGGCGCCATTGAACACTCGTTGACGGAGCTTCTGGAGCAGGCAAAAACCCAGGGCGAACTGAATTCAGATACCGATTGTGCCCGGCTGGCACGGCTTCTCCAGGCGCAGCTTATCGGTCTCCGCTCGTTTGCACAGCGGGAGATCAGTACTGACAAGGTCACCGAGCTCGCGGACGATATGGCGGCTATTCTGGACAACTTTCGCGCCCGCCACTGAGGCTTTTTTCACTTCAGGAACCCTTTGTTATGGAAAACATGCATCACATCGTTGTCGTAGGCGGCGGCGCGGGCGGCCTCGAGCTGGTCACCCGCCTGGGTAACAAACTCGGAAAAAAGCAAAAGGCCCGTATTACTCTGGTGGACGCTGGCCTGACCCATGTCTGGAAGCCATTGCTCCATGAGGTAGCCTCCGGCTCCCTGGATGCAAGCACCAACGAAATCAATTACCGGGCCCACGCCCGCAAGCATCACTACGAGTTCCAGCTGGGCCGGATGAACGGCCTTGACCGCAACACGAAGGAAGTAGTAATTGCGGCGTTCCACGATGAAGAAGGAAAGGAAGTGGTGCCGGAACGCCGTATCAGTTATGACACACTGGTGATTGCGGTTGGCAGTAATGCCAATGATTTTGGGACCCCCGGCGCCCAGGAGCATTGCCTGTTCCTGGATAGTCTCAACCAGGCCCGACGCTTTCACAACCTGATGCTCAACGCCTTCTTGCGCAAGAACCATGAAGCGCATTCCGGCAATGGCCACGAATTGCCGATCACTATTATCGGTGCCGGCGCCACCGGCGTGGAACTGGCCGCTGAACTGCGCCTGGCCTCCCGGGAACTGCCTGTCTATGGTATGAACCATCTGCGGGCAGAAGATGTCTCCATTACCGTGATTGAAGCGGCAGAGCGAATTCTGCCAGCGCTGCCGGCGCGGCTGTCTGCCGCAGCAACCCGGGAGCTGGAGCATCAGAACGTCAGGGTAATGACAGGCCAGCCGGTCAGTGAAATCCGTGCCGGTATACTGATCATGAAGGATGGCACCGAGCTTGCCTCAGAGATGACAATATGGGCGGCGGGTATCAAGGCACCGGCTTTCCTGTCAGAACTGGAAGGGCTGGAAACCAATCGCGGCAATCAGATAAAGGTCAGACAAACCCTCGAATCCACCACGGACCCGGATATTTTCGCCTTCGGGGACTGTGCAGAATGCCCCCAACCGGATTCGGATCGCCCCGTGCCCCCTCGCGCACAAGCCGCTCACCAACAGGCGGATGTGCTGTTCAAGACTCTGCGCCATCGTCTGGAAGGCGGAGAAGCCGTGCCCTTCGTCTACAACGATCACGGCTCTCTGATCAATTTCAGCCGCTACACCACCGTGGGCAACCTGATGGGTAATCTGTCCGGGCGCAGCATGTACATTGAAGGCAAGGTGGCGCGTCTGTTCTATGTCTCCCTCTACCGGATGCACCAGGTGGCCCTGCACGGCTTCCTCCGCACCGGAGTTATCTGGCTGATGGACCGGATCACCCGCGCCATGCATCCGCGCCTGAAACTGCACTGACACAACGCTCAAGCTGTTATTATCGAAGTCTACTCCCGAACCGGAGCATGAATGGATCCGATTCTCACCCTGATCGGCGCACTGATGCTGGTTATCAGCATCATGCTCAGCCCTCTGTCCAGCAGGCTGGGAATGCCGGTGCTGCTTATTTTCCTCATTGTCGGCATGATGATGGGAGAGGACGGCCCCGGTGGCCTGCTGTTTGACGACTTCGAACTGGCTTTTTTGATCGCGAACCTGGCCCTGGGCGTGATTCTGCTTGACGGCGGCATGCGCACCCGGGCTGAAACCTTCCGGGTGGGATTACGGCCGGCCCTGGTTCTGGCCACCGTGGGCGTGTTCCTGACAGCCACCGGCGCAGGACTGGTCGCCTGGTGGGTGTTTGACCTGCACTGGCTCACCGCACTGCTGATTGGCGCCATCATTTCCTCGACCGACGCCGCAGCGGTTTTTTCACTGCTTCAGGGCCGTGGCCTTCATCTGAATGAACGCGTCAGCGCCACCCTGGAAATCGAGTCGGGCAGTAACGACCCGATGGCAATATTCCTTACCCTGATGCTGGTTACCATGATCGAAGCCGGTGGCGCCTCTGAAGGCTGGATGGCGCTGGTGATGCTGGTAAAACAGTTCGGCATTGGCAGTGTGGTGGGTGTGGCCGGCGGCTTCATTGTGGTGGAGATGGCCAACCGCATCAGGCTCACACCCTCACTTTACCCGCTACTCGTCGTAGCCGCCGGCATCATGGTGTTTTCCGGTACCAACGCCCTCGGTGGCAGCGGCTTCCTGGCGATCTACCTCACCGGTGTGGTCATCGGCAACCGCCCCGTACGCATGATGCCGATGATACTGCAGGTTCACGATGGCCTGGCCTGGCTCGCCCAGCTGTGCCTGTTCCTGATGCTCGGCTTGCTGGTCACTCCCTCCGAGCTCTTGCCCCTGGCCGGCGGCGGCCTGATTCTGGCCTTTGCGCTGATTTTCCTGATCCGGCCAATTGCGGTTCTGGCCACACTCTGGCCTTTCGGGTTTAACCGCCGGGAACTTGGGTTTATCAGTTGGGTCGGATTGAGGGGGGCAGTGCCCATTGTGCTGGCGCTATTTCCAATCATTGCCGACATTCCCCAGGCCCAGCAGATTTTCCACGCCGCCTTCTTCATCGTGCTGGTTTCACTGGTGGTCCAGGGCACCACCATGGCGCCCCTGGCAAGAAAGCTGCGGCTGGAGGTCCCCGCCGGCGAAGACCCTTATCGACGACTGCCCCTGGACGTGGCGGCCGCCGGTGACCATGAACTGATGCTCTTTCCGCTGAAAGGAAGCGTCTGGGAAACGCCCAGGACGCTGGGCCAGTTGCGCCTTCCGGACAATACCGCTATTGCCGGCGTATTCCGCAAACGCATCTGCCATCCTCCCTCTCCGGATATGGAAGTCTCCACCGGCGATGTGCTGGCCATGTTCGCGACTCCGGCCGTGTTACCAGAGCTTGGCAAGGCTCTTAGCGGTCGACAAGCGCCGCGTTACCTCGCGGAGCGCGCCTTCTTCGGCGACTTTGTACTCAACGGCGATGCTCTGCTGGGGGATGTCGAGCAGGTCTACGGCATCGAGTTTGACGAACTGCCACCGGAACTCTCGCTGGCCGAATGTTTTGCCCGTCGCACCAAGGGGCATCCGGTCGTGGGCGACAAGGTGAAACTGGGGCCGGTCACGCTGGTTGCCAGAGCAACGGAGGCCGACCGGGTGACAAAAGTTGGCCTGAAAATGGACAACGAATAAAATTCTTTAACAAAACCAACTCAAAACATTGGTTCGACTAACAAAATTCTTGTGCTATAAAGTGTACAAACAGTAATGATTGATTCGACTATGCTACTGAATACCTTGTTACCGACTATCGCCGCGTCGATCAAAAACCTGTCAGCCACCTGCATGATGGCCCTGGCCTGCCTGCTTACCCTTGCGGGCAACCCGGTGGCAGCGTCGGAGTTACCGATGGGGGCCATGGTTGAGGACCCGGAAGTCAGCGAAGTACTGGTTCGCAAAGAGGAGCGCCGGCTCTATCTGCTCTCAGGTGAGCAGGTAGTACGCAGCTATCGGATCGGGCTTGGTGACAACCCATCTGGTCACAAACTCTTCGAGGGTGACAAACGCACACCCGAAGGTGAATACGTGCTGGACTGGCGGAACCCCAACAGCGACTTCTACAAGTCTATCCACATCTCTTACCCGAACGAGCAGGATCGGGAACTGGCTTCAGCGTGGGGCCTGGATCCCGGAGGTAGCATCATGATTCATGGCCTGCCCAACGAGGCCGGCGACATGGCGTTTGCGTTTCTGGGCCTGGATTGGACAGATGGCTGCATCGCAGTCAGTAATGAAGAGATGGACGAAATCTGGCAACTGGTAGCCGACGGAACCCCCATCAGGATTGTCCCCTAATGCATTGATCCGCCTATCCCTCTGTGCCGTATACCGTTACTGCAAAATTAAGTTGTTGTCATAACCTAGGAACTTTTACGTATCCTTAGTTAACATTTCTCTCTATAGTGTTTTACACTGTTTGACGACGCCGTTAGTACTTAATGCTATCGGCCCCGATTTGACAGAATGTCTGCACCAACGACTTCTGGAACGCAGGAAATAAAACGACCAATAAGGGGATTTTTAGTATGCGTAAATTGACGATCGCAGGGTTTGCACTGGCCACCGTACTGACCGCAGGTTGTGCGACTACTGACCAGGGCGCTATTGATGAAGCAAATGCAAACGCTTCTTCCGCCGAGCAAACTGCTGAAAACGCACTGAACACCGCTAACAGCGCTTCCAGTGCAGCACGTTCCGCTCAGAGCACTGCTGACGAAGCTCTGGCCGCTGCCAAAGCCGCTCAGAAAGCTGCTGACGAAGCCAACGAGCGCGCCAAGCGCATGCTCGAGCGTGCCAGCCAGAAATAAGGCTGTAGCGTGATAAAAAGGCCGGATATCCGGCCTTTTTTTATGCCTGAAAATCCAGGGTCAGGAATCGTCTTTATCGTTCTTCGGCGGCTTGGCAGCGGGTTTACTCATGAACGTCGACATCATTTCCATCGGCAGCGGGAACACGATCGTCGAGCTGTTGTTCGTACTCATATCTGCCAGGGTCTGCATATAGCGTAACTGCATGGCACCGGAATTGGTCGACATCACTTCCGCGGCCTCCACCAGTTTTTTCGACGCCTGCAACTCACCCTCGGCGTGAATCACCTTCGCCCGGCGCTCACGTTCGGCCTCAGCCTGTCTCGCTATGGCGCGGATCATGGACTCATTCAGGTCAACGTGCTTGATTTCAACATTGGCAACCTTGATTCCCCATTCTTCAGTCTGGGAGTCAATGATCTCCTGAATGTCGGAGTTGAGTTTGTCGCGTTCCGACAGCATCTCATCCAGATCGTGTTTGCCCAGTACCGAGCGCAACGTGGTCTGCGCCAACTGGCTGGTTGCCGAGCCATAATCTTCCACCCGGATGATCGCCCGTTCGGGATCAACCACCCGAAAATACAGCACGGCGTTCACCCGTACCGTGACGTTGTCCTTGGAGATCACATCCTGGCTGGGCACATCCAGGGTAATCACCCGCAAATCCACCCGGGTCATCTGTTGGATGCCGGGAATGATAATGATCAGGCCCGGACCTTTTACGCCCTGGAAACGCCCCAGGAAGAACACCACGCCGCGCTCGTATTCCGGCAGAATCTTGATTGCTGATCCAAGAATCAGCAGCAGCACCACCGTAGGCGCAATATAGGGAATCAGGTCGGTAATATTCATAACGCCTCCTTGGTTGGCTCAGGTTCAACATGGACCGTCAGCCCCTCGATACTTGTTATATTCAGCCGCTCTCCCGCTTTGACCGGCGCATGGCTTACCGCATTCCAACGTTCGCCACTCAGACGGACATGGCCCCTGTAGTGCTCATCCTGCGCCTGGAAATCCTCGAGCGCCGTCCCCTGTTCATGAACGATCTGTTCAGTGCCGCTGACAGGGTGTCTGCGGCGCAGGCCAATAAATCGGATAACCGTCCAGAGAGTGAAACCGGCGGCCACCAGTGCCGTGCCCCCGATTGTGGGCAGGGAAATATCCTGGTGACTGCCATCCATTAGAATGATCGACCCAGTGACGAACGCAACTATGCCTCCCACCCCCAGTATGCCGAAGCTGGGCATGAAGGCCTCACCCACGATAAAGGCCAACCCCAATAAAATCAGTGCCAGGCCGGCATAATTGACAGACAGTACCTGGAAGGAAAACAGGGCGAGAATCAGACAGATGGCACCAATCACGCCGGGGAAGACAGCGCCCGGATTGGAGAGCTCGAAGATAATGCCGTAGAACCCGATGATCATCAGGAAATAGGCAACGTTCGGATCGGTGATCACCGACAGCAACCGGGTCCGCCAGTCAGGATCAGCGCGGGTGAGCGTCATATTGGCGGTGTTGAGGGTTCTTTCACCATCGGCCATTTTTACCGTATGGCCGTCCAGCTGCTCCAGCAGGCTGGTCATGTTATCCGCAACCACGTCCACCACATTCTTTTCAAGGGCTTCCGTGGCGCCCAGGTTGACCGCCTCTCGCACCGCTTCTTCGGCCCAGTCGGCGTTACGATCGTGGCGTTCCGCCAACCCGCGAATATAGCTGACCGCATCCTCAAGGACCTTGCGTTCCATTGCCGAGCCGCCACGCCGTTTTACGGGCTCAGACTCACTGCCAGACGACGTGTCTTCAGCCTCCTGGTTCTGGTTAGTGTCTGATTCGGAATCTTTTTCTTGCCGGGCAGGTTCTTCCGAGCCGGGCAGACCACCCATTTGTACCGGCGTGGCAGAACCCAGATGGGTGGCCGGTGCCATGGCGGCAACGTGGCTGCCATAAAGTATATACGTACCGGCACTGGCGGCCCGGGCCCCGGCAGGCGATACCCAGGTGACAACAGGCACCTGTGCGGACAGGATCTCTTTGATGATGCCTCGCATGGAATCCATCAGGCCGCCAGGTGTATCCATCTGGATAATCAGCAGCTCGGCCCCTTCGGATTCGGCGCGGCGAATACCCCGCACCACATAGTCCATGGTGGCCGGGCCTATGGCACCGTCGACAGTCAGTACAAGGGCGGTGGGAGAGTCGTCGTCCTGTTGCGCAAGGACGGTGTGAGTCAGGGAGCCCAGAGCGAGTGCAAGGCCGAGCAGGAACAGAGCCAGCCACCATTGCAGGCGGCGGTTCGGGATTGATCTGGTGGCTCGGTTCGCGTTCATCACTCCTCCCCGATCCTTTCAGCGGATCAGAACAAGCGGGCCAGTGCCGCGACCGGCAACCTCCTTATCAGAAAGCCGATCGGGCGCCAGGGCCATGAGGGGACAAAGCATTCCGCTTTTCCGGACTCTATGGCACGCACCATCGCTTTGCAGCCGGCCGATGCGTCCACAATAAACGGCGCATTTCTTACTTTCTCATTTATCTCAGTACGAATATAGCCGGGATAGAGGGTAGACACACGTATTGGTGAACGGGCCTTGTACAACTCCACCCGCAGACCTTCGGCCAATGACGCCAGGCCGGCCTTGGTAGCGGCGTAGGTGGTCACGTTTTTCGGCATGCCCCTTAGTGCCGACACTGAGGATACGGCAACGAGGTGCCCGTGGTTCTGCGCCCGGAAGATTTCCATGGCTGCTTCCATTTGTGCCAGGGCCGCAACAAAGTTGGTTTCTGCGGTCTGTTTATTCGCGGCGAAGTGACCGGTTCCGAGAGGCTGGCCTTTACCGATACCGGCGTTGACGATAATCCGGTCCAGGGAACCGAATTCCGCTGCAAAGTCACGGAACACCTCAAACACCTGTTCGTGATCGTTTACATCCAGCTCTCGTACACCGATTTTCAGCTTCGGATGCTTTTGCAGCAATTCCGCCCGTAGTTCCTCCAACCGCTCTGTACGGCGGGCACACAACGCCAGATTGTAGCCCCCGGCGGCAAACTCCCTGGCCATACCTTCGCCCAGGCCGGAACTGGCGCCGGTAATCAATATAGTGCGGATCATCGGATCTCCTTTTCAGCGGAGGTCGTGTTCAGAACCACAACCGCTGCTCCGTACCATCCTCACCGTCAGCGGTATTTGGCTGTGGCTCTGCGCCTTCATTGGCCACCTGGGCAACCCGCTCGCCAATCATTCGCGGAAGTCCATCGGCCTGGTCAACAGCCAGTTCAATGGCCATACGCTGCACTTCCACACCGGGCATCTTGGTGCGGAAGTCTTCAACCGCACTTGAGACCGCACGCCAGAGCTTGGCCCGGTCTTCCTCACTGTATTCTTCGTGGGGACGATGTACTTCCATCCAGACCTCATTGCCTTTCAGGCCGATCTTTACCGGCTCCCTGATCACCCGCACCGGCGTGCCTTTGTTGACCTGGTAAACGAACCGGGATATGTCTTCGTTATACATGCGGAAGCACCCGTGGCTGACCTGCATACCGACACCGAACAGCTTGTTGGTGCCGTGAATCAGATAGCCTTTCTCGCTCAGCATCAAGGCATGGGTTCCAAGGGGGTTATCCGGGCCGGGAGGAATCATTCGCGGCAGATAGTCTCCGGACGCTTCGTATTCAGCACGAATGCTCGCAGGGGGGTACCAGGCAGGCGACTCCAATGGCATGGTCACTTCCGCGTCAGTCAGTGGCGAGGGATTGTCCTCCGTTCCCACCCCTACCGGATATACCTGAACGCCTTTCTCGGTAAAGTAATACAACCGGTACTCAGCCAGGTTAATGACAATTCCCTCACGTTTCACATCAGGTAACACATAACGACGGGGTACGGTGATTCGGGTGCCCTCACCGGGAAGCCAGGGATCCACCCCGGGGTTGGCTTTCACCAGTTCCAGATAGCCCAGGCTGTCGCGATTACCAATTGCTGCGAAGGTATCTTCATACCGGGTTGCGATAACCGACAGCTCCCCGGCCAGGTCACCTTCTATCTCGAACGTCGGAACACGGGGCTTGCTGGAGGCCTCATCACTGGCCTGTTCGGGTTTGAGTTTCTTACCAGTAGCCTGTCGCTCGGGTTCCGCCAGCAGTGGAGCGGCCAGCGCCAAAGCAAGCCAGAAGACAAAAAAACCAGTGAGCTGTTTTCGATGCATAAGTTTCAAATCCGGTATCCGGCACTTCAGGTTGCTGACATACCGGTTTAAACCGGCATCAGAGCTGCCCACAGGGTAACACCCGCCAGAACAAGGAACAGTATGCTCGCTCCGATTCGGGCTGTGGCCAGTGGCAGCCGGTCCATAAGCCATTTACCCGCCATGATAACCGGTATATTGGCCAAAAGCATACCAACGGTGGTTCCCATGATTACCCAGAAGGTCTCGGTATAACGTGCGGCCAGAACCACGGTCGCTATCTGGGTTTTATCGCCAATCTCGGCGAGGAAAAACATAACGGTGGTCGCCATGAATGCGCCCATACCCAGAAAGGCGGAGTCGTCACTGTCATCCTTGTCCGGAATCAATAACCACAGGGCGATGGCCACAAAGCTGACGGCCAGAATCCAGGGCAACCATGCTGCCGGTATCCACTGGGCTATCCACGCCCCCATAAGGGCTGAAAGGGCATGGTTCAGTATGGTCGCAACAAAAATGCCCAGGATAATCGGAAGACGGCTGGCGTAACGGGCAACCAGGAAAAGCGAGAGTAACTGGGTCTTGTCGCCGATTTCAGCAATGGCGACCGCGACGGTTGAGGCGAGAAAAGCATCCATGAACAACTCCGGGGCGGACATTCAGACATGAGACAGCCCACCGTCCGCCCTATGGAGGTGACACTGCCTCAGGTCTTGCCAGTTTCACCAGTGGTCGGGTGAAACATGATAGCCACGGAGATTGAGCTCCAAGTATGTTGACTACCATCCACGCCGTGACAACCGCTGCGGCGTGGAGGCTACTCCCCTGAAGAGAGCCGGAATTTTAATCAATTGGTAAGCCAATAACAACTAGACCCGCATTTTCCATACCGGAATCGCAGCTACCGTCACGAAGACAGCCACCAGCCACCACGCAGAATGAAAGGCGCCGATCGTGGGTATACCATCGCTGTGCTCACCAAACTCAATGGTCAGCGCCACAATGTTAACGCCAAAGGCGCCGCCGAGCTGACGCGTG
This sequence comes from Marinobacter denitrificans, assembly GCF_008795955.1. Taxonomy (GTDB): domain Bacteria; phylum Pseudomonadota; class Gammaproteobacteria; order Pseudomonadales; family Oleiphilaceae; genus Marinobacter; species Marinobacter denitrificans. The sequence goes on along the minus strand of NZ_VMHN01000001.1, from coordinate 1,716,113 downwards.
AAGTTGATCGTGCTGGAGCCGGCGCCAAGCTGTTCCGGCGCCAGCGGGTTCAGCGCCCCCGTCGACAATGCTGGCAGCATGAAGCCGATACCGATACGCCCCAGCACCGTCCACAGGGCCAGCCAGCCAAAGGCCAGTTCCAGATCGGAAAGTGCAAACAGCACGGCAGAGGCAGCAAACAGGGTAATCCCGAAAATGACCAGCTTGCGTGCGCTCAACCGGTCCGCCAGGCGGCCGGCCAGGGGGAAAGTCATACCCAGCACAATGCCCGCTGGCAGCATCAAGAGGCCTGCCTGGGTAGCGGAGAAACCGAGAGAGGTCTGCACGAACAGCGGCACCAGGTAGGTGGACCCAAACAGCGCAAGCCCCAGAGCCATGGCCCCCAGGTTGGCATAGACAAAGCTCGGGTTACGCAAAAGACCAATATTGACCAGGGGATGGCGGGCCTTCCGTTCACGCACCACAAACAGCGCCAGAAGTATGGTGGCCAGAATGCCTTCAACCAGTATTCGCCCCTCTTGCCCGCTTAGCTGCTGCACCCGGTTGAGGGTATCCAGGGACAACCCGATAGTGCCACCAAGCAGCAGCAAACCGGTCAGATCAAACCGGTAAGGTTCCGGGCGGGAGACCGGCACCGGCAGGAAGCGCCAGGCCATGAAAACGCCGGCCAGGGTCACAGGTACCGGCGCAAACATAACAAACCGCCAGTCCAGCTGATCCACCAGAAAACCGCCCAGCACTGGCCCCAGGGCAGGCGCAAGGATCACCCCCATACCGTAGATCCCCATGGCCTGGCCACGCCGGTTACGGGGGAAGATCCGGAACACCAGATACATGCCCATAGGCTGCATCAGTCCGGCCATGGCGCCCTGGCCGATACGGGCAGCGATCAACTGTTCCGGAGAGGTGGCAAAACCGCCGAGCAGGGAAATCACCGTGAACAGCAGCATGGCCGTAGCCAGGGTCTTGCGTACACCAAAGTGATCCAGTAACCACGACGAGGCAAGCATGGTGGTGGTCATGGCGGCGATGAATCCGGTAGCCAGCCAGTGAACCTGGCCCTGGCGAATACCGAATTCCAGCATGATGTCGTGAAGGGCAACATTTACCACCGTGGCGCTGAGTACAGTAGCCATGGTACCCAGCACCACCGTGGACAACGCGAACCAACGCCAGCGCTCTCCGTACCGGGTTCTCAGACCCTCTACCGTGTTATCACTCAGAGCAACAACCCTCCCGGAGAAAGAACGCAGTTATCTCTGGCGTTCAGCGTTCTCCATGATCTTGTGAAACACCCCCACTGCGCCTTCAATTTCCTCATCGCTGATTCCCTCCAGCATTTCCTCACGAAGTTTGGCGGCGCGTTCGGTGAGCACATTCATGAACTCTGTGCCGTCCGGGGTCAGGTGGAGGCGGCGGGCACGGCGGTCATTCGGGCACGGGCGGCGCTCAATCAGACCCTGCTGTTCCAGGCTGTCGAGCAGCCGTACCAGAGTCGGATTCTCGATGGCCATCAGGCGAGCGAGCTCACGCTGGGTCAGGCCTTCGCCACCTTTCTGCAAATAGACCATAGTGGTCCAGCGGGCCTGGGTTACACCCAGATCTTTAAGGCGCTCGTCCAGTAGCTTGCGCCAGCGCCGGGTCACCCTGGCAACGGCAAAGGGAAACTGATCTCTCATGGTCTGGAACTCCGGTAGAGGGTATCAACAGCTTACGATGGTAAAGAATGCAACTGCTGAACAATGCAGTGATGAATAGCGTCACCAATAGTAAGCTAACCATTGACATAAAAACAGATACGCATGACAAAACAGAATTGGGGAAAACCGAGAGGTTCCGATGATCACCCGGTATTGCGCAGTTCATCTTCTTGCATTTCCGCCACTTCCGGTGACTCCTGGAAGTCCTCATTCCGCGGATCCATTTCCGTCAGCACTGCAGAGGTCTCCGGCATGGCAGGGATAAAGTGCTCCTGGTCTGCCACCGAGACATCGTCGGTATGGGTGATGCGATAACTGGTAATCACAGCCAGCACCGCCAGGAATCCGGCATTGCCGAAGAACAGGCCCTGGGGACCGAATACCGTAACCAGTTCCCCCATGACCACGGGGCCGATAACACTGCCCACGCCGTAGCTGAGCAGCAGCGTTGCGCTGGCAGAAACAATACGGTTGCTTTCCATACGGTCATTGGTAATAGCCACTGCAATGGGGTAAAGCGCGCCCGACAGGCCAGTGAATAACCCCACCGAGAGGGTGAACAGCCACATCGTCTCAGCACCGAACACCCCGACGGTGACCGCCGACAGGCCTGCCGCCACGGCCACGCAGAACATTACACGGCGACGGTCAAAGCGGTCGCACACCAGCCCCAGCGGCCAGGCCAGAATCATCGCGGCGACAATCGCACTGGCCATGAAGGTGGACACCCGGCTGACCTCAAGGCCAATCAGTGTGGCGTACATCGGGCCCAGCGTGTAAAACGAACCAATCATCACACCACAGATAAGTGCCCCGGAAACACCGGTAAAGGACTCCCGCGCAAGGGTGAAGAAAGACAGTCGCTCGTGCTGCTCAATGACCGGCGCGTCCATGCGTGTCAGAGACAAGGGTATCAATGCCAGTGTCAGCAGTACGGCCGCCAGCGAAAACGGTATGAATGAGGCCGGCTCCCCTACGTTGATCAGCAATTGACCACCGGCCGCCGAAAGATAGAAAACAATCTGGTAAATCGAGAACAGGGCGCCACGGTTGGCATTGGTTGCCCGGCTGCTGAACCAGCTTTCAATGACCACCAGGACGCCGGCCACACTGAAACCGGAAATCGCACGCAGCAGGGCCCAGAACAATTCCGACACCGCCATGGGGTACATCAACGCACAGACCGCCGCCATCGCGGCGAACACCGCAAACGCACGAATATGGCCGACCCGCCCAATAATGTGGTGAACGTAAAGGGTGCCCAGCACAAACCCAATGGAATAACACACCAGAATCCAGCCGATGATGTCAGGGGATACCGCCTCGATGCTCAGACGGACACCCAGCAGGGTCATTAAAAACGCATTGCCGCTGACCAGCAGGACTATACTGAGAATAAGGGCTGAAAGTGAGGTGACCATGCGGGTCATCAGACGGGCTCCGGCGTATTGGATAAAGGTGGAAACCAAAAGGCGTGTAAAAAAATAGCAGCAACGCCGGAACATTGCAGGTCACGAATTAGAACAGGGCCCCGCGAAAGTCTCCACTAGGCATTTGCCGAAATTGTGATACCGCGTGTAGCGCCGTATTTACGGTATTTAACATTGTTTTACATTAAGGTGACGTAACACACGCAAGCGGTCCGAGGGGTTAACATGAGTCATGTATTGTTACTGGCCAATTTAAACCACGAGTCTCGCAACTCATGCAATCCACACTAACCATGAGCGCCTGGTTATGAAAAAAACGGACTGGCCCATTCGGTGGGATCTGTTGCTTCGCTACCGGCTGATTGAAATCATTGCCCTGTGGGAAGGACGGCTCACCACCAACCACATCTGCCATAGTTTCGGCATAGGGCGTCAGCAGGCTTCCAAGGATATCAACACCTACCTGCGGGAACTGGCGCCGGATAATCTGGTTTACGATCGCCACCTGAAGGGCTATGTTCCTTCGTCAAACTTCCGCCCCGTTGTCACTACCGGCGATGCCAGCGAATATCAGGATCTGCTGGCACGACAGGACAGCCTCAGTGACACGTTCGAATCGCTGAACATCAGCTTTCCGGACAGCACCATCGTGCGCGGCCCCCAACGCGTTGTTAAACCAGAAGTCATGCGGGCTGCGGTGGCCGCCACACGTCACGGCAGGGTAATGAAGGCAGAGTATGCTTCTCTGAGCCCCGCAGGCGTTTCGCAGCGCACGCTAGAGCCCCACACACTGGTCTGCGTTGGCCATAGCTGGCACCTTCGCGCCTGGTGCGACTCCAATCGGGAGTTCCGTGATTTTGCTCTCAGCCGCTTCCGTGGCAAGCCGGAAACCATTCGCCAGCGCAGCCGCCATACCAGCCATCAGGATGAGGACTGGAACCGCCGGATTTCCCTGGTGATGGTACCGGACAGCCGCCTGAACAAGACCCAGCAGGAAATCATTGCTGCCGATTATGGCATGAGTGATAACTATCTGGAGCTGACCACCCGGGCCGCTCTGGCTCCCTATATGCTGTCACGCTTCGGGCTGAGTGCCGACAGCCGCCATCCGGACCCCATGGTGCAACAGCTGGAGCTGGCCAATGAGGAACAGCTTGGCATTGCGGAATCTGCCCGTGAGCGTGCTATTAAAGCGGTGGCCGGGCTCTGCTAGACTGCGCGGGTGATTACACTCCGCGCTTCCACCCAAAAGCTCCTTACCGCTGCCCTGCTGCTTTGGCTGCCCACTGCTGCCACAGCGGGGGCATGCGGTGCTTCAGCTACGGAAATCTCCCGGATTCAGGGCGAGAATGCCCGCTCTCCGCTCGCCGGCCAGATTGTTACTGTTGAAGGTGTAATTACCATGGATGCCCGCCACAAGGGCGGTTTCCGGGGGTTTTACCTGCAGCAGACCGATGACGAAACCGACGCCAACCCGAAAACCTCCGAAGCTCTGTTTGTTTACACCGACCGCTCTGCGGGCAGCAAGGGGGAGAGGGTTCGGGTATCCGGACGGGTCAAGGAATTCCACCACCTGACCGAACTCACTGATGTTGACACCCTCACGGTCTGCGGCACCGGGCGCCTGCCAGCACCGATCCCGGTAACACTGCCTTGGCCAGACAACCAGCAGCCAGAACACCTTGAGAACATGTTGGTGACCATAGCGGAGCCCCTGACCGTGATTGATCACTACAATCTTGCCCGCTACGGTGAACTGACGCTGGCTGCCCGTAATCAGATCATCCCGACGGAATTCATGGAGCCCGGGCCGTCTGCCAAGGCGCTGTTCCGGACCCAGCAGGAAAACCGACTGCTACTTGATGACGCCAAAGCAGTGCGGAATCCCCGGCCGGTTCCCTGGCCGATCGGAAAACTCGCGGCCGGCAACACGGTCAGGGCGGGTGATCGCATAACCGGGCTCACAGGAATCCTGGACTACCGATTCAACGCCTGGCGGGTGCAGCCATTGTCCCCGCCGACCTTTCAGGGTGCAAATTCCCGGCCTGCTCCACCAGCACGCCCGGATTCCTCGTCGCTCAGGGTCGTGACTCTTAACCTGGAGAACCTTTTTAATGGCGATGGCCAAGGGGGCAGTTTTCCAGCGCCACGGGGCGCAGAATCCGCCAGCCAGTTCGAACGGCAACTGGCCAGGCTGGTAACCACGCTGAGCGCTCCGGACCCTGACATCATCGCAGTGACAGAGGTGGAAAACGACGGCTATGGGCGCCACAGCGCAATTGCAGAGCTTACCCGCGCTCTGGGCGAGCACTGGCAATACATCAAAGCCCACAGTGAAACCGGCAACGATGCCATCCGTACCGACCTGGTGTACCGCACCGATCGGGTAACCGCTCTCGGTAGCGCCAGCCGACTGGCATCGGGTCCTTTCCGGCACAGAGGCAGGCCTCCGGTTGCGCAGGTGTTCCGGCCCATGGGCAGTGACTTCGCCCTGAGAGTTGTCGTGACCCACCTGAAATCCAAAGCCTGTCGTGGCGCCACAGGCCCTGACCGCGACCAGCACGATGGTCAGGGCTGCTACAGCCACAGCCGTGAACAAGCCACCCGCGCCATCCTCCACTGGATTGATGCACTGCCACAAGCCGAGAACCTGGCGGGCACGCTGATTACCGGCGATATGAACAGCTATGGCCGGGAAGCGCCACTGCAGGCAATGGCAGAGGCGGGCTACACCAACGCCGTGCGCAAGTTTCACGAGTGCAACGACATCACCTGCAATCGCACCAGCTATCGCTACCGGGGCCGTAGCGGCACCCTTGATTACAGCCTGGTGTCGAAAGGGCTGGCAGGGCATCTGGTCGGCGCCACCACCTGGGCAGTCAATGCCGACGAACCCCAGGCTCTGGGTTACCAGGGCCCGATCCCGGTCGATGAAAACCTGCCCTGGCGTTCATCAGACCATGATCCCGTCATTACCGACTTTTCCTTCTGACCGCTCTCATCTGAGTCTTCACCTGGACCCGACGTTGCCCGACTGCCGTAGGTCAGGGGCGGACAGGCCAAAGCCCGGCACCGGAGAACCGGTACACTGGACAGATCGAACCAGAGCGGATGTCTACTGTGAAAATACCCACTCCCAATTTATGGCCAGCCGCCAGAACCGGCCAGCGCTGGCTGGTTCAGGCAAAACGACGAGAAACTGTTATCGATGGGCACCGGATGGTGTACCTGGAAAAAGGAACACCGGCTCCCGGTCGCCCCACCGTGCTGTTGCTCCATGGCTTTGCGGCGATGAAGGAAAACTGGGCACTCTGGCTGCAACGGCTTCCCGGCCACTGGCACATCCTGGTGCCGGACCTGCCGGGATTCGGGGAGAGTGATTATCACCCTACGGCCCGCTACCGCTACGAAGACCAGGCTCTGCGACTGAAAGACTGGCTGGCCTCCCTCTCTGCCGGTGAGGTTCACATTGCGGGTAGCTCCATGGGCGGCGCTATCGCCGCTGTGCTGGCCCATAAAATGGCGCCGGCATCCCTGACCTTGCTCAATAGCGCCGGCATCCCTGAACATCCGGATGTGGATATCAACGCGCCTTTCGAATCCGACCGGGACCAACTGTTGATTCCCCGGGATTGGGGCGGCATCTACCGCATGTTCAACAGCGTGGGTAACGGCAGACCCACAGCCATGGGCATGGCCATGACCGGCCTCCTGGGCCCAGACCTGCTTAACCGTACCGATGCCCTGCGACACATTTTCGCTGACATGCTGGCTGACGCCCTGGCGCCGGCACGGTATCTGGGGTCGGAGACGCCCCCGTTGCAGGTGCAATGGGGCGATCGCGACGTGATTACGCCACCACGCTGCCTTGACTGGTTCGGTTACGCGACCCCCGAAGCAGATATCCGGCTGTTCCGGAATGTGGGCCACCTTCCGATGCTGGAAAGCCCCGGACTCTCCGCCCGCGCACTGGCCGGTTTTGTAGAGCGTCATTCCGGGCACCCCTGAACCGACACTGGCCACTAATTGGCCTACATATCCCGTTGACCCGTCAGCGGAGTCATGGGGTGCGGGGGCGGATCGGTTCATAATCGGGCAAGAAGTTTCATCCCTGACATAACAACAACAGGAAACGTGAGGAAACCCCATGCGCGCCTCAGTATCGACAACTCAGGATCTGGGCATGCCGGCCATCTACCTGCATTTGCTGGCAGAGTTGTTACGAACCATCGGCGTTGACGAGAAAGCGCTGCTCAAACGTGTCGGCCTTGACCCGGTGCGGTTGAAATCCACGGATCTGCGGGTAAGCCAGTCCCAGGCCAGCGAATTCGTGACCCGGGCCATCATAGAAAGTGGCGAGCCCGGCCTCGGAATAATGCTGGCTCGGGAACTGCGGCTGCCACTGCATGGAGCCCTGGGAACGGCTGTAATGAGTAGCCGGACCCTCGAAGAGGCCCTTGAACTGATGACCCGTTACCTGACCCTACGGGCACCACACCTCCAGGTCAGCCGCCGTCAACGGGAGGATCAGGCGGTATTCAGCATTTCCTGCGACATCGACCTTGGCCCCCTCCAGGGCTTTATCATGGACGCCATGCTGTTCGGGTGCGCGTCGATGGGCGCCCAATTGACGGGAGCCCCTGTGGCCGGGTCTGCCATTCACCGTCGTGGTCCGGAACCGGCGTATTTCTATCGCTTCCGCCAGCAGATTCCGGTACCGGTGGTCTACGGTGCCGCCGAAGACGCCATTGTGATCCCGCACCAGCAATTGGCTCTGCCCATTCGTTTTACCGACGACCAGCTGGCGGCGTCTTCAAAAGCGCAATGCGAGGAGGCGCTGCGGCTGCTCACCGAAGATGCGGGCTTCGCCTGCCGGGTACGGCGGGTGATTGAAACCAGCCACCCTTTTCCGCCCAAACTGGCGCGTGTTGCTGCCACTCTGTTTGTCTCCGAGCGAACTCTAAAGCGGCGGTTGCAGGCGGAAGAGGCAAGCTTCCAGAACCTGGTTGACCAGGTAAGGCTGGAACGGGCCGGCGAGCTTCTGGAAAAAACCTCGATGAATCTGAGCCAGATTGCTGATGCTCTGGGTTACGCCGACGCCGCCAATTTCACCCGCGCCTTCAAGCGCTGGACCGGGCAGAGCCCCAGCCAGTACCGTCATCGAGAGTCGTCTCCACAGGTCGCGCCCATAGGCCGGGGTACTGTGCGGGCAATGGCCTGATCCGGTCAATCGATGCCGATTATCTTGTGCATTTGCAGGGTAAGCCGCCATTGTGGATGGGCCAGGCAATAGTCGGTCGCCTTACGGGTATTACTCTGCTTGACGACGTCCGGCTCGCCTGACGAAAGCGTTGGCGACGCCATGGGAGAGAGGAAATAGTGACTGGCCCGGATATCGGCAAAACGTTCGGGCAGTGCCAGCGGCTGGGGGTAGACCACTTTCAGCTCATCACACTGGCGCAACACCACCGGTGCGTCTGCCTTGGGGCTGACACACAGCCAGTCGATTCCCGGCGGAGCCGGTAACGTGCCGTTGGTTTCAACCCCCACTTCAAAGCCGGCGCGATGGAAAGCGTCGATCAGTTTGCTATCCAGCTGCAACAGGGGTTCGCCGCCGGTACAGACCACATAAGGCCGCCCAGGGGCATCGGGCCAGAGGCTACGAATGTGCGCAGCCAGCGCATCGGCTGTCTCGAACCGGCCACCGTTCTGGCCGTCTGTTCCGACAAAATCCGTATCGCAGAAATTACACACAGCACTGGCCCGGTCCTTTTCCCGGCCGGTCCAGAGATTACACTTACTGAAGCGACAGAACACCGCCGCCCTGCCGGCCTGGGCCCCTTCCCCCTGCAGGGTGTAAAAGGCTTCTTTTACCCGGTACATCAGCGAGCCGCCTCATAAGGCAAGGGATCTGACAAGCCATTTACAGCAAAGGCTTCCAGCCGTTCGACACAGGAGCCACAACGGCCACAGGCCTTTTCCCGGCCGTTATAACAGGTCCAGGTGTTGCTGTAGTCGAGCCCCAGTTTCACTCCTTCGGCGAGGATGTCGCCTTTGTCAGACCCCATAAAGGGCGCTTCGACCCCTACCGGCTCATAGTTGGCCACCCGGCAGACGGCGTCCATTTTTTCCACGAACTCAGGCCGGCAGTCAGGATAGATGGCGTGGTCGCCGCCGTGGGCACCATACCAGACGGCTGCCGCCCCGACGGTCACCGCGTAGCCGGTGGCCAACGAGAGCAGGATCATATTGCGATTGGGTACCACGGTGGCTTTCATGCTCTCTTCTTCGTAGTGCCCTTCCGGCACCGCCATATCTTCGGTCAACGCTGACCCAGCCATGACCTCGGCAAGAGCACGGATGTCGATCACCTTGTGGGGAATCGACAATTCGGCGCATACACGCCGCGCGCATTCGAGTTCGCGAACATGGCGCTGACCATAGTCAAACGACAGGGCATGAACGTTATACCCGCGGGCACGGGCAAGATGGAGCAGGGTGAATGAGTCCATTCCCCCCGAGTAAATCACAACAACGGTCTCTGTCATCAGGGCATCCGGTCCTGTCCCCGCGGCCAGTCGGGCCGTCAGGGGCTTCTGAATATGAGTGGGATAACATCCGTGGACATATTGTAACAGTGGAATGCCATCATGGGTTCGCGTCTGCGGGAGTGGGCGGGTAAACTCACAAAATGGCTCACCAACAAAAAAACTGACGGAATGACAACCGAACCCAGTCCAGCGTTTATTGACTTTGAGGCCTCCAGTCTTGACCTGATTGCAAGTTACCCCATTGAGGTCGGCATCTGCTTACCCGATGGCGCGCTGCACAGCTGGCTCATTCAACCCCATGTACTTTGGCAGGACTGGTCAGAGAGTGCGGAAAATATTCATGGCATTACCCGCCACACCCTGGAACAGGAAGGCACGCCAGTATCCGAGGTGGCAGCCAACCTTAACAGGCTGCTTGTGGGACAGGTCTTCTGCGACGCCTGGACCTTCGACAGCTTCTGGCTGCATCGGCTGTTCCGGGCCGCCAACACCCGCGCGGATTTCCAGCTGGAGTCCATTTCCACGTTGCTGGATGCGGACCAGGTAAGGCTCTGGGCTTCTTCACGGCAACAGGTCATCACCCAACTGGGGTTACCCGTGCACCGGGCCGCCAATGATGCTCTGATACTGCACAAAACCTGGAAAGATATTCAGTTGCTCGCTTCTGGCTCAGTGCTTTGAGCGAGCGATTCTCACCGCAATCACTTCCAGCCCGTCCCGCAGTGTATTCAGCGTCCAGTAGGTGACCAGCACCATCAGTGCGGCTCCAACGACGGTGAAAGAGAAATCATCTCCCACCATCCTGCTCTGGGCAAGGGCCATGTAGGCCACCAATACCAGCAGCAGGACGACTTCTACAATGGCATGGATCTGGAATCTGGCTTTTGCTGATCCGTTTTCTTCGGACATCTGCTTCGGTTTCAACCTCTGAATTGCGCGTATTAGTTAGTGTGCAAATTATCGCCCGACTGGTACCGCAACGTCTGTACGAACTAGTGGCTACGGAGTTTCCACAACAGCCACGGCAAGCGACTGAACATCAGAAGCAGTTCAGGAAGGGAGGCATAAAAAAACGCAGCCCATTGGGCTGCGTATAAAGGAGAGATCCATTCAGTGCGTCACAGATAAAGGTGGGCACCGAGGGATTGCACAACGTAAAACACGTGACAGGACAAATTATGAGCAGTTTCCCGGGCCGCGTCTGTAGGGGTTTGCCGAAGCGCTTTGACTATTGCAAAGCATGGGGTAAGCGATACACTGGTATCAGTGCCGAAGTAGAAATGTCCGGGCGTTAACACCGGCAAAGAGCCAGAAGATATGTCGAAGAATCAGGAATATTCAGTGATTGAAACCATCGCACGCCGTAATAATAACGGGATGTGTACTCACACCATGGTGAAAACTATCTGACGGCTTTCGGTCCAGTCCCGGGAGCCATTGGCGCGACCGGGCAAGCTTCTCCGCAAGACCCCGGTTGCCCAAGGCGCCGGGGTTTTGTTTTTGCAGCCGCAAAACGACAAGGAGAAGATCATGAAGAAACATCCAACAAAAGCAGCAAACCAGCCGGCAAGCAGCCGCATCGGGCCGATCAGACGCCCCGAAAAGCTGCCGCTGCTGGATGCGATCTGCAAGAAGCTGAACCAGCGGGTCAATCTGGACGACGAACAGCGGGTACTGGGAGTCTATGAACGGGGCTGGATCTTCAAGGGCGTACTGGGCAACACCAATGAGGCTGAAGCCCGTTACATCAGGGCACTTGCCACCCGTTACAACTCCTGGATTGCACGGCAGGTCGCGTAACGGAACATCTGCGGGCGGAACCGTCAGTGCTGGCGGTTCAGGCCCTGAATCATGGCGGCATCGCCGCCATGCACCATTGCATAGTTATTGACCACGTCGTAGATCTTTGCCTGGGAGTAAGGCTTAACCACGTAGCCATTGGCACCGGCACTGATAGCTTTCTGAATACTGTCAATGGAGTCATCCGCCGTAACCAGAACAATATGCTGGTTCTTCCTGGCCGCCTTGAACTCTTTCATCAGTTCATGACCGTTACCATCGGGAAGTCCCAGGTCCAGCAGCACGATGTGAAACTCACCCTCATTGAAAGCTTCCCGGGCACCGGCTACGTTTTCCTTCTCAGCCACAGCGGTTGCGCCGGCTTTGTACAGCATCTCCACCAGCCTCTCCCTTATGACTGGTTCGTCTTCCACTACCAGTATTCTGAGATCACTCATATACCCTGCCTCCTGATTCTGTTTAATACCGGGCACTGCCCTGTGCCTCAAAGGGGGTCATTACCGGTGCGTCTTGGAATCGCCAGTGGCTCATGCTTTGGCGGCGGCTCAGACTCCTGACCATTGCCCGGGTGCATGCCGTCAGAACCTGCGACCTCCGGTGCAGACCGGGTAAGGATATTACTGATACTCACGGCCGTCGTGTAGAGGGAGATGGCAATGATCAGCAGAATGGGCTGAACAAAAGCCACAAAGCCAGGCACTTCCCGGTTCCCGGTAATACTGAGCATCAGGATGATAGCCGGCCCCAGCACCAGAAACAGCGTAAGGGCAATGAAGAAGACGATGCGCTCCTTGTAGCGGCCAAGATCGCGGTTAGTGACCAACCCCAGCACGAACTTGCCGATGGCCAGGCCCGCCAGTATCGCGGCGGCGATGCTCAGGTCCGGCCGCAGCAGCGTTTCGTAGAGCTGACCATCCCATAGCCGTTGCATACTGATGACCAGAAACGGAAACAGGACGAACAGGATATCGGCATAGGTTCCGTACATCATGCTCAGTGAATACTGTTCATTTGGCAGCTGGTTTTGGCTCATTGCTCGGACTTCCTGTTGTTGGCGGTAACGGCGCCAGTTTTCATGCTTGTGTCTCCCGGGCCTGTAATGCCCTGTCGATCATGTCATTCAGTGTTTGCAGTTCACTGTGAACCCGGTCCCAATCCGGCTGTTCAGACTTCATACAGGCTTCCAGTATACCTGCCTGGCGGGTCATCTCGGGGTAGCCCATGGCCCCGGCGGTGCCCTTGATCTGGTGAGCCTCTGTCTGCAGGCGCTCACGATAATGACTGCTGGCGGCCTCGGACATCACGTCTTTCCTGGCGCCAAGCCCGTCCAGAAAACGCTCAACCAGATGAGCAATATCCGCATCACTGACAGCGGCGTTCTCGCCCTTATCCGCATCGGTAAGGTAACGGTTCAGGGTGGCCAGCAAGTGCTCCCGGTCGATAGGCTTGTTCAGCACACCATCACACCCTGCCGCCAGCAGGGCTTCGTTCTCGGACTGGTCACCGGCGGTAAAGGCAATAACCGGGCGGCGGAAGCCGGTCTGGCGTAACAGGCGGGTAGCTTCCACACCATCCAGTTCCGGCATATGACGATCCATCAGTACCAGTTGTACGGATTCTGAAAGTGCCCTGCGAACAGCCTGGTCGCCACTGGCCACAGTGATAACCTCCAACCCCTGGGCGCGCAGCATTCGCTCCACCAGTCGACAATTATCTTCGTTATCCTCGGCCACCAGTACAGTGCCGGAGTAGCGTCGGACACCGCGCTGCTCACTTTCCGGCCTTACCACCAGATAACGCGCCAACACTTCGTAGAATCGCTGCTTGTCGATCGGCTTGGCCAGGTGATCGTTACAGCCAGCCAGGCGATAGTCGGCAATATCCTCGGCCATGACATTGGCGGTTAGGGCGATCACCGGAGTGTTCAGGCCCGCCTCCCGGATGGCTGCCGTGGCGTCGCGGCCGTTCATCACCGGCATCTGAATGTCCATCAGGATCAGGTCGAACGATTCACGTAATGCCTGGTCCAGCGCTTCTGCTCCATTATTGACATTCACCAGCTCTGCACCGGTCCGCCCTACCAACAGAGACACCAGGCGGCGGTTTACCTCATTGTCTTCCGCCAACAGAATTCGCCCGGACAACCGGGGTGCCACCACCATCGGAATACTGCGGCGACGTTGCGACAGCTCTGAACCATCCCGCAGGAAATGCACACCCTCCAGCGACCCGGTATCAATGGAAAGCTCAAACTCGCTGCCTTCGCCGTACGTGCTGGTCACCGAGATGTTGCCGCCCAGCAATTCGGCCAGCCGGCGGGAAATGCTCAGCCCCAGCCCGGTACCACCGTATTGCCGGGCAATGGCCGCGCTGCCCTGGGCAAACGGGTCAAACAGCCGGCCCAGTTGCTCCGGTTTCATTCCTATACCCGTATCCACAACCCTGGCAACCAACCTCTGCTGCGGTCGATCACAACGAATATTCAGGGATATAGAGCCTTTCTCCGTGAATTTGAGCGCATTTCCGCACAGATTGATAATGATCTGGCGGAAGCGGGTGGGGTCTGTGGCGATCTGCTCAGGTAACGGAAACTCGCAGACAACATGGAATTCCAGACCTTTTTCCCGCGCCCGAGGGCCGAAGAAGGCGCGAATTTCATCCAGCAGCTCCGGCAGGTTTACCGACACAATGTCCACATCCAGCTTGTTGGCGTCGATTTTCGAGTGGTCCAGAATGTCGTTGATCAGGTCCAACAGGTGCCGGCCGCTGCGGACGACGGTTTCCGCGCTGCTGTGCTTTTCCTTCTCGGTAAGGTCCGGGTCAAGCAGGGTTTCACCATAGCCGATGATGGCCGCCAGCGGCGTGCGGATCTCATGGCTCATGTTCGCCAGGAACTGGCTTTTGGCCTCTGCCGAGTTACGGGCCAGCTCTTTCTCCAGGCGCTCCTGTTCACGTTCGCGTTCGATGCGCTGTCGCTGATGCCTTTCGGTGGCATCAATACAGGTACCTTCCAGATGCGCGGGCTCGCCGTCGTTGTCATACACCGTGTGCAGGGAAATAGTCGCCCAGCGTTCCTCTCCGTAGCAGGTGTAGTAACGCGCCTCAATGCCCTTCACGGTCCCCCGTGACTCCAGCTGCCCGATCACCCAGCGGCGGACACGCTCATCGGCAAAACAGGTCTCCAGCGCGTCCGGGTTTCGGTCAAGCAGTTCACGGCTGCTGCTGTACCCCATCAGCCGCGCCATAGCAGGGTTTGCAGTGACAAAACGCCGGTCGAGGGACATCTGGAAGACCCCCTCAATGGCGTTATCAAACAACGACTGGTAGCGGCGAAGGTTGGCCAGGGCGCGCTGGCTCCAGCCCAGGGCCTCACCCTGGACCTGCTTGATGCGGTCGGCCAGGGCGAAAGAAAACAGGATAATCTGGGCGGTCAGCCCGAATTGTGGGGCGTAGGTTGTAAACATGTTGAGCGGTAGATAGCCCATTACGGTAAAGGCGTAAATCCCGAAACCCACCAGCGCCAGTGTCCAGGCAAAGAAATAGGAGCGTGCCGCCGGGTTGTAGTAACGCCATGACAGGTAACTGACCACAATCAGGATAGTGCTGAGCAGAATCGAAGCCAGTACGATCCACTCCATCGCCGTGTGATAGGGCAGGAACAGAGACAACACAAAGGTGGCCACGATGGAGTAGAGGCAAAGCTGGATAACCTTGTCCAGGTCGGCCGACCGCTCCCGTGTTTCCAACAGGGAGCGGGCCATCAGCAGACCCCAGAACCAGGTCATGATGATCTGGAAATGCAGGTACTCTTTGTTCAGTAAGGCGGGACGCTCTTCAAGCAGTTGAATGCCATGCACCTGCTCGGTAGCAATAAACACCGTGGCCGACACCAGGTAGAGCACATAATAGATGTTGCTGCGCTCACGTACAGCGACCGCCACGAACAGGTTATAGGCCAGAATGGCCAGAATGCTGCCCAGCAGGATGCCGCGCACAGCTTCGTCCACGGACACTTTTTCGATGTAGGCGTCGGGATGCCAGAGGGTGATCGGCAAACGGAAAGTGTTAGTGTTGGTGATACGCAGATAGATGCGTGTTGACGTGCCCGGCTCGAGGGTCAGCCTGAATGTGGGGTTGGGAACTGCCAGGTCACGTCCGGACCAGTCGCCTTCGTAGCCCGCCCGGCGCTGCTCAACCAGTTCCCCATCCTGCACCACGTAGAGCACCACCTCATCCACCAGTGGCAGTGCCAGCTCCAGTATCCAGTCCGTCAGAGCCGCACCGGCACCGACCTGCAGGTCAAACCGGGCCCAGTAGGCCGACTCGGTATAACCGAAGTTCAACACGCCACCTTCGTGACGGGTAAAAGATCCGGCACTGCCGGACAGAATGTCATTAAAGCCCAGGGTGTGCTCAGGGTCTTCCAGATACCAGACACAACTACCCAGGTCCCGCACGCTGGAAGTGGCGTCGTTGAGTCGGATTTCACCGTCCTGGCAACGTTCCTGCGCCACGGCTGAAGCCGGAATGACAACAGCCAGGACCACAAGAACCAGACTCCTGAGCCATCGGACGTGACATTCCCATTGCTGCAAAATGTGATCTCCGCGAGGGCAGATGCCTGTTTTTTGATTTATTGTTCGCTGTCATGCACGGGCCGCTGGTTTCAGCGGCACCAACGCCCAACACTTTAGCGTTTTACTTGCGATTACGCATCTCGGGGTCACACGAAATGAGACATTCCTGCTTTTTCGCCGCCGTTTCGTCGCTTGCCGTGTTGCTGTCCGGCTGCGGGCCTGATTCCTCTTCCGGCAGCAATTTCCGCAACCCGGCTGAGAGCGTTTCCCTGTCGTTCGAGAGCTTTGAGCTCAGGAATGAAGAAGGGTTGCCCGAAATCCTGTCAAAAACGATTTTCTATGACTTCTACCGCGGGCTCGAACCGGCTGAGGGCGCGGACGATCAGGGTGTAGCCACACAGTTACGTGAACGGCTGGACCTGCTCATGGGTCTGACGCCCACTGATGACGGCTCCAGTTACACCAGTGCACGTAACCCCCTGGACTTCCTGCACCATGTGATTGCCTCCAACCAGGTGGACAATTTCAACCAGGGCCGTCAGCTGATGCGGGACAGTATTACCGAGGGCGAAGGAGCAAGATATAACACACCCGACAAGGACGCGCTGATCCGCTTTACGGAAACCGGGAATAATAATGGTGAAGAGCCCGCTGCGGATGAACGCTGGGTCTATTCGCTGCTGGACTGGACCAGCAACCCGCAAATGAACAAGGTTTTCCGTGCGGCCCAGTTCATAGCCAGGGAACCGGATGCCGATGAGAGCAGTCCCTCGGAAGTCAGCAGCGCCCTATGGAGCGGACATTTTGACGGCCCCGATTTTGGTATCAGTGGGTACAACGAGGTGGAATTCTCCTCCACCAGCCTGACTGGGCGTGAATTCGGAAATGCGGAATTAAGACAGGAGTTTATCGGCAACAAAAGTGACACGCTGTCGCTGACGCAGACATCGGGCATTACGATCAATGAGGAGACCCCCGATTGCATCCGGGTGGACATCGACTACGTAGACGCGAAGGTCCTGGTGTTTACATCGACTGGGGAGCCGCCCAGCAACGAGAACGAGGACACCGGTACAAGCACTCCCAATCCGGCCCATTGCGGCAACCAGCAGAATGGCGAGGAAGCCGTCGCCTACCAGTCTGTGGTTATCGAGGAGCGTCAGTAGTTGGCGCCACCCTGCATGTTCCAGTTCCGCAGAAAGCCCTTCTTGCGGTCAATCATCCGCTCATAGGTGGAAATCATGATGGCTGCATGGGGGGCTTTGGTCAGCCGCAGGGTTTCGATGCGGCGCTCCAGACGCTCCACTTCCGTACTGATCTGCTGGCGCACGTGGGAACGGACACTGTCGTGATGATCAAGCTTGACCGGTCGTGGCTGGTCTTGCCGTGCCTGAGACTGCGTTGGTTTATTCATGATCTTCCTCTTCCGCTGAGTATTCTGATCAATACGCCGAAACCTGTCATTTCGCCCATTGTTGTATGGTGTGGCTCTGGGGCCGTGGCAAAATAACTATTCATCCTTTTGTTTCGCCGAGCTTTTTGGCAGCTCTTTCAGTCACTGTAGCAGGCGTTCGCCACTGTATGTGATCTGATGCAATACTGCACAACTGTCAGACAAACTTCAATAAAAATGAATAGAGTTTCATATATTTTGTCTGTGCGGCAAAGCCACCTCTGAAAACACACGCAGAAACCCCTGCTATAGTTCCATTCAGTGTATGTAGCCATTCAGGACCGGGAAGATTTCTTATGAGCCAGACATCCGTCGCCGACACATTGCGGGAATACCTTTC
This sequence comes from Marinobacter denitrificans, assembly GCF_008795955.1. Classification (GTDB taxonomy): domain Bacteria; phylum Pseudomonadota; class Gammaproteobacteria; order Pseudomonadales; family Oleiphilaceae; genus Marinobacter; species Marinobacter denitrificans. Next base: position 1,698,262 of record NZ_VMHN01000001.1, on the reverse strand, counting down.
CCTGCTGGAACTGCTTGATGATGCCTACTGGGAAGCAAGCTCCATTCATCACAAGGACATGCTGTACGACATTATCAGCATTTTCAGCCAGGAAGTGGCGGAGATGAACAAGCTCAGTATCATGGACCATCACTACCCCTATGAAGTGATCACAGAAGGGATACGGCGGGTGGTTCCGAAGCTGGAACGGCTGGACGAAAGCCGGGAAGAGGTCATCCAGAGAACCCAGACACTGACTGACTTCCGGGATATTCTGTCGTCAGTGCAGGGCATTCTCGAGGCGCAACTGGCCACCATGTGACGCCCCTCAGGCCGCCACCAGTGGCCGCTGGCTCTCGGGGATCAACGGGAAGCGGTCGCACACCGTGTAGATGAAACGCGCAAGCGCGGGAATATGGTGGCCGACAATCGGTATGCCCGTGTTGAGCAGACTGACCGAGATATCACGGCCCGCATCTGCCCAGCACAGTTTGTTGATCAGACCCACATGGCCGAAGGCATAACGGCTGTTCTGGCCCCATAACCCCAGGGGATTGCCGCCGAGCATCATACCTGCGCTGAAGCGCATGGGAATCATCATGGTGCGATCAACCTGCAGCGAACCAAACTGTTGGATAGAGCGCCTGACGGTCATTTCGCTGCAGATCCGCTTGCCATTCCAGACGCCGCCATTGAGCATCATCTGGAAAAATCGACCCATTTCTTCTGCCGTTCCGCACAGGTTGCCCGCCGGAATCACTGCCTCCTGGAAACGCGGGTCGTTCACCACCCGCTCCACGGTACGAATGTCGCCTCCGAGGGCACGGTTAACAATCCACGACACCGGGAAGCGCGGCGTCGGCCCGGTGGCGTAATTGCTGGCCAGTTCCGTGACATGCTCCGGCGCAATGCCGTAAGTAAACCAGCGCATGCCCATGGGTTTGCGAATGAAACGGTCGATAAACGCTTCAATCGTGTCGCCAGTGACTTTCTCCAGCACCCGCTGCAACACGAAGCCACCAGTGATGGCATGATAGGCCACCTTGGCGCCATCCACCTCCACCGGTTTGGCGTCACACAACAATCTCCAGATTTCGTCCCTGTCCCAGAGCACATCGATGGGCGTTTCCCGGGGAATCGCCGGAATACCGCCACGATGGGAAAGAATCTGGTGAACGGTAATGGTGCGTTTGCCACCACCCGCAAATTCCGGGCAGTAATAGGACACCGGGTCCATAAGGTTGACCAGCCCCTGTTCCGCCAGGATATGCATCAGCAGGGCGGTGACGGCTTTGGAGGCGGAAAAGTAGCAAATGGGGGTGTCGGTGGTCAGGGGAACTTTTATGGCGTTGGGGCCGTCGCCGGGGCCATTGCCCGTGGCATGGCCGATAGCACGATGCAGAATCTGCTCGCCCCGATGTCTCACTGACAGCTGCAGCCCGGGATGCACACCGGTACGGTAGAGTTTCTCGACACTGCGCCAGATGTCCTCGACGACCTCCGGATTCACACCAGCCCGTTCTGGCTGCTCTCCCTCCGCATCCCGGCAGGTAACGTTTGCCAGGTCATCGGGAACGGCACAGGTATGAAGGGCACGGCGGGCAATTCGGTTCATCGCTTTACCTTTGTTGTCAGTGTTTGTTCACGAATTATGGGCTTCTTCGGTCAGTGGCGCCATAACCACCTGGTTGCGACCATTCGATTTGGCCTGATACATCGCTTTGTCGGCCGCTGCACAGAGCGCGCGGAAGTCGGGGCCGTTGTCCGGGAACACCGAAACACCTATGCTGATGGTCAGCCGCACCGTTTTGCCGTCCCCCAGAGGTTGAGGCGTTTCACTGATCAGATTGCGCAGGCGCTCGGCGGTTTCGTTTGCCTCGTAGCGATCCATCTCCGGCAGGACAACGACAAATTCTTCACCCCCAAAGCGGCCAATCACATCCACCCTGCGCATACTGTCTGCCAACAGGTGGCTGGTTGCCTTGAGCACCGAGTCCCCGGCGGCGTGGCCGTACTCATCGTTGATGTCCTTGAAATGGTCAAAATCAATCCACAACAGCGACAGGGCACGACCATAGCGCTTGGCGCGGGTGATTTCCTCCTCCAGTAAACGGGTTGTCTCACGACGGTTTAACAAGCCGGTCAGGGGGTCCAGGGTTGCAAGTTCAGCCAGCTCATCCTCCAGTGCCTTGCGGTCGGATATGTCAAGAATTATGCCTTCCAGCACCAGACCCCCGTTGTTCTCAACGGCTCTGCCCCGCTCCCAGACCCAGATACGCTGACCGTCGTTGCGAACAAGGGGGTACTCGAGGGAATAGGGTTCGGCATTGCCAATGGCAGACTCGACCGCCCTAAGGTTATCTTCTTCGGCGTCATCAGCGATCAGCTCGGCAAAACTGATCCGTTTGTTATTTAACAGCTCATCCGGCTCGTAGCCGGTCAGTTCACGACATCCGCTGGATACGAACAGCATGGTCCAGTATTCGTCGTATCGACAGCGGTAAGCCATACCAGGCAGGTTATCCATAAGTGTCGACAACTGGCGTTCGCGCTGGCGAATGGTGATTTCCGCCTCCCGTATATCAGTAATGTCCTGGCCAATAGCAATAGAACCGACGATGTCGCCCGCATCGTTGCGGAGGCTGCGGGAATTCCAGGAGATCAGTCTCTGGCTGCCCTCCCGGGTGGTGATGCGGGTCTCGTAACCGACGACTTCGCCTTCATCCCGCAGAATTTCCTCAGCGCGGGCACGAATTCTTGCGCGCTCTTCGTCGTCAGGGTACAGCCATGGCCAGATTTCGTCGGACCCTAAAACCTCCGCCCGCCGATAACCGCTGATATCTTCGGCAGCCTTGTTCCAGAGCACCACCCGCCCCATCGGGTCGAGCACGTTAATCCAGACGTTCGCCCGCTCAATCACGCTTTCACGAAACTGGTTCAGGTTCTGTATTTCCTCGCGCTGGTGATGGTGCAGGGACAACATGGTCCGGTCACTGCTGAACTGCCGCATCAAGGCAAGAAACAACACCAGCGCCGTCACCAGAACGAACAGGATGCCCTTGTAGGTCTGCACACGGCTCAGCGCTTCGGGGTCCGGAAACCATTGTTCGGCAAGGTAATCAGAAAAGGTTATCCACAGCCCTCCCGCCAGCAGGTAGAGACTCACTACCCACAGGGATCGGCGCAGCGGCGCATGGCGGCCTTTAAGTTTGTCCATTCAGACCCTGTCTCCGTAGGCCAAAAGTGCCCCGATAGTGCACCCATCGAGGGAACCGGAAATATGTAGGCATGCTTTGAAGTTAGTCACTGAGCGCCGGGGCGTCGAGAGTTGGTTGCAATTGATTACGATCAAGCAACGAAGCGGAACACTGAGGAGATGCTATTTATGGTTATCTGGCCTAGTGTATGAAAAAGAGACATCCCGTCAGGTTCAGCCGACACCAACCCGAGAGGTAAACGGTGCCAGACCCGAATTCGCACGAATACAACGAACAGCATTACCGTTCGTTGTTCACCTATAACCCCGATGCGGTTTTCACATTGAATCCGGCAGGGGAGTTCGTGCAGATCAACCAGGCGGGTTGTGATCTTATTGATGCGAAAGAAGAGGAAATCCTGGGCCTGCATTATGAAATGCTGGTGGTGGCAGAGGACAGGGAGCGCACAAGCCGCCATTTCGAGGAAACTCTGGCCGGGAACCACCAACGCTACGAGATACGCATCGCAAACAGGCGGGGTGAAATCCTGCAACTGGATATCCTCAATATACCCATTATCGTGAATGGTCAGATCACCGGTGTACACGGGCAGGCCCGGGACCGGACCCGCGAGCGCCAGACCGAGGCTCGCCTGCGCATACTGGAACGAAGTGTAGAAGCATCATCAAGTGGTATCACCATTGCCGACGCCAGGGCCCCCGGGTTCCCTCTCATCTATGTAAACCCGGCCTTTGAACGGATGACAGGCTACCGCGCCGAGGACATGGTTGGCGCAAATTGCCGCATACTCCAGGGGCCCGAGACCAGTCGAGCGGCTATCGCGAGCATTCGCTCGGGCCTTGCCGCGATGCGCGAGGTCCATACCTCGTTGCTGAATTATCGCCAGGACGGCAGCAGCTTCTGGAACGACCTCTACATTGCTCCGGTCCGCAATGGCGATGAGGAAGTCACTCACTTCATCGGTATACAGACGGACATCAGCGACCGTGTCCGGCAGGAGGAGGTTCTGACCTTTCAGGCCAGCCATGATTCCCTGACCGGACTTCCCAACCGCATCTACCTGGAATCCCATCTGCAAGGCATCTGTCGCCGGGCTCACGCCCGGCAACTGGCCATCCATGCCCTGTTCATCGACCTGGATGGCTTCAAACCCATCAACGACAGCCTTGGCCATGCCTTTGGTGATGAAATACTGGCTCAGACTGCCCGGCGGCTGGAGGCCGTCCTTCCGGATGATGCTACTCTGGTGCGGTTTGGTGGTGATGAGTTTGTCGCTCTCATACCCGCCCTGGAGGAACGCCAGGCTATTAACCGGGTGGCAGACGTGATCCTCGAGCAGTTCTCCAGGCCTTTTCTCAATGAGGACGTGGAGATCACCCTCTCGGCAGCCATCGGCATCGCGACAGCCAATGGTACGCTGGATAAATCCATGCTGTTGATACAGCAGTCCGACATGGCGATGTACGAGGCCAAAAAGCTCGGTGGTAACAACTGGCAATGGTTCAACAAGACCCTCGATCGTCGTGTGCAACACGAAGTCGCGTTGCGCCAGCAACTTCAGCAGGCACTGGCCACGAACCAGTTCGAGCTGTTCTATCAGCCTCTGTTCAATAACGAGCTCGCCATTGTCGGTGCTGAAGCACTGATTCGCTGGAATCACCCTGACCGCGGCTATATCTCGCCCGCAGAATACATCCCCTTGTCAGAGCGCACGGGGCAGATCCTTCCCATCAGTGAGTGGGTCATGGAGGAGGCCTTCGCCAGGGCAGCAGAACTGGCTGAAATCGGTGTGCCAGGCATCTCCATCAACCTTTCACCGCTGCAGTTTCATCGCCACAACCTGGTGGAACGCCTGGCTCGCCTGAATGATCAATACCAGCTGGCGCCGGGACAGCTCTGTGTTGAAATTACCGAGAACGTTTTTCTGACTGACCCCAAGGACGTCATCAGGCAGCTGCGGGAAATCCGGAGCATGGGTATCGAAGTTGCGATCGACGACTTCGGCACCGGATTCTCAAGCCTCAGCTACATGCGTGACATGCCGGTTAACAGGATCAAGATCGACCGTTCGTTTGTTAGTGGCATCACCTCCAATAACAGTGATGCGGCGATCACACGCGGCACCCTGTCCATGGCCAGGGAACTGGGAATGAGTGTGGTGGCCGAGGGGGTGGAAACCGAAGAGCAGTTCAGGTTACTACAACAGTTCGGGTGCACCGGTTACCAGGGCTTCTGGTATTCGCGGGCGCTGCCGCTGGCAGAGCTTCGAACCTTTTCCGCCGCGCCGGTAACCGCCCCGGAGAAATAGCGCTGGCACCAGAACCAAAAAAACCGGAGAGCCCTCACAGGCTGTCCGGTTTTTTAGCTCAGGCAACCGGGCTCATCCCCCGGCTGACCTGGCACTGGATCACTTCACAGATGCCCGGGCGTCAGCCAGGATCTTGTTGAAGGTCTCGCTTGGCTGCATGATCTTGCAGACTTTTTCCGCCGGCGGGTGGTAGTAACCCCCGATATCCGCCGGATGGCCCTGGATCACGCTCATTTCTTCCAGGATCTTGTCCTTGTTCTCTTCAAGCTGCTTTGACAGTTTCTCGAAGAAGACTTTCAGGTCCTTGTCATCGTCCTGCTTTGACAGCTCTTCCGCCCAGTAACGAGCCAGGTGGAAGTGGCTGCCACGGTTGTCCAACTCACCGGTGTTACGGGAGGGTGACTGGTTGTTCTCCAGCAGTCGCTCGGTGGCTTTGTCCAGGGTCAGGCCCAGCAGACGGGCACGCTCGTTGCTCTGCTTTTCACCCAGCTCTTCCAGGGAAACCGCGGTTGCCAGGAACTCACCCAGCGAGTCCCAGCGCAGGTGGTTTTCCTGCAGTACCTGCTGAACGTGCTTGGGTGCGGAACCGCCAGCACCCGTCTCATACAGACCACCGCCATTCAGCAGCGGGACGATGGAGAGCATCTTGGCACTGGTGCCCAGCTCCAGAATGGGGAACAGATCAGTGAGGTAGTCCCGCAGTACGTTGCCGGTGACGGAGATGGTGTCCAGGCCACGAATCAGGCGCTCCATGGTCCATCGGATGGCGCGTACCGGAGACTTGATCAGAATTTCCAGACCTTCGGTATCGTGCTCCTTCAGGTACATGTTCACTTTCTTGATCAGCTCGGCATCGTGTGGACGCTCGTCGTCCAACCAGAACAGGGCCGGCATACCAGTGGCACGGGCACGGTTTACCGCCAGCTTGACCCAGTCGCGGATCGGCAGGTCCTTGGTCTGGCACGCACGCCAGATATCACCCTTCTCGACCTTGTGCTCGGTCAGCACGGTGCCGTCCTCGGCAACCACCCGAACGATACCGTCTTCCTTGATTTCAAAGGTCTTGTCGTGGGAGCCGTATTCTTCGGCCTTCTGCGCCATCAGGCCAACGTTCGGCACGGTACCCATGGTGGTGGGGTCAAAGGCGCCATGGGTCTTACAGAAGTTGATCACTTCCTGGTAGATGGTGGCGTAGGTGCTCTCCGGCATCACCGCCTTGGTGTCCTTGAGCTTGTTGTCCCGCGCCCACATCTTGCCTGAGTTACGGATCATGGCCGGCATGGAGGCGTCAACGATGACGTCACTGGGCACGTGCAGGTTAGTGATACCCTTTACCGAATCCACCATGGCAATTTCCGGGCGGTGCTCGTAACAGGCGTGCAGGTCTTCAAGGATCTGTTCCTGCTTGGATTCCGGCAGTTGCTTGATCTTCTCGGTAACGCTGGACAGACCGTTGTTGGGGTTCACGCCCAGTTCATCGAACAGCTCGCCGTACTTGTCGAACAATTCCTTGTAGAAAATCTTCACCGCGTGACCGAACACGATCGGGTGGGAGATTTTCATCATGGTGGCCTTGACGTGCAGTGAGAACATCACGCCAGTCTTTTCGCAGTCTTCGATGCACTCTTCGAAGAACTTGCGCAGGGCTTTGCAGCTCATGAACATGCCGTCCAGCACTTCGCCTTCCTGCAGCGGCAGTTCACCCTTCAGTACCGTCTGCTCACCCTTGGCGTTTTCAAAGACGATGCGGGCGTTGGTGGCCTTGTCCAGGGTCAGTGACTGCTCGTTGGAGTAGAAGTCACCACCGCGCATGTGGGCCACGTGGGTGCGCGATGCCGGGCTCCACTCGCCCATGGTGTGGGGATGCTTGCGGGCAAAGGCTTTCACCGCGGTCGGGGCGCGGCGGTCGGAGTTGCCTTCCCGCAGTACCGGGTTAACGGCGCTGCCCAGTACTTTCGAGTAGCGGGCGTGAATTTCCTTTTCTTCGTCAGTTTCGGGATGTTCCTTGTACTCGGGAAGCTTGTAGCCCTGCTCGTTAAGCTCTTTGATGGCGGCCCTCAGCTGGGGAATGGAGGCGCTGATATTGGGAAGCTTGATAATGTTGGCTTCCGGGTCCTTGGTGTAATCACCCAGCTCTTTCAGGTCGTCAGGGACCCGCTGGTCTTCCTCGAGGTAATCGGGAAACAACGCCAGAATACGCGCCGCCAGTGAAATATCGCTGGTTTCAAATTCGATGCCGGCCGGCTTGGCGTAGGTTTCCAGGATAGGAAGCAGGGACCGTGTGGCGAGGGCGGGTGCCTCGTCGGTCAGTGTGTAGATAATCTTGGCTTTGGATGATGTCATTTTCGTCCTCAGGCTAATGGGTGAGTTCAGGACGGTCATGGCAGGGTCAGGTGTCTTGTGAACGCCCGACCTGAGCAATGACTGATTCGGGAACTTTTGATAGGCCTACTAAGATAGCATTTTTTTGACAATTCTGGTTACGATCTTAGTATAAGAACCGACTAAAAATGCGCTAAAACCCGTTACAGGACGATGAAAAGGCAGGATTTTACGAAACTTTCGGACATTTCGGGTTTGGCGCCATTGGGAGTATCGCGCTGGAGGTGGGGCCAGCCAAAACACGCTCAAGCACATCCCTGTGGCGCTTGAGCTCCGCCATCCATGGCTCCGCACAGTTTTGGCTGCCCCCACCTCCAGCGCTCAGCAAACCCTCTGCGGGCCTGCCCGCACGTAGGTCGAATTAGCCGCAGGCGTAATCCGACAACCACTCCAACGGCGAACTCACCCCTTCGGCAATAATTGCGCCTCTTCCAGACAATCCCCAATCCGGTCCAACGCCTCCGGATTCGCCAATGCATCCCGGTTATCGGCCTTGGACGAGCCGTTGATCAAACGCGCCACCGCCAGCTCAACCTTCTTTCCGCTGCGCGTATACGGAATATCCGGCACCTCGATAATGTGCTTTGGCACATGGCGTGGGCTCGCCCCCTGGCGGATGCGGGTTTTGAGAGTTTTTTGCAGGTCGTCGGTGAGGGCTTCGCCTTCGGCCGGTACGACCAGCAGGACCACTTCCACGTCACCGTCGATCTGGCGGCCGACAACCAGGCTGTCTTTCACCTCAGCGATGGTTTCCACCTGGCGGTAGATTTCGGCAGTGCCGATTCTGACGCCGCCAGGGTTGAGGGTGGCGTCGGAGCGGCCGTAGATGATGGCGCCTCCGTGTTCGGTGAATTCGATGAAGTCACCATGAGCCCAGACACCCGGGAAAGTGTTGAAGTAGGCGTCTTTGTAGCGCTCGTCGTCGGGGTCGTCCCAGAAGCTGACGGGCATGGACGGCAACGGCTGGCGGCAGACGAGTTCGCCACGGCCGGAACTGACAGGTTTGCCATCGTCGCCATAGGCAACAGCATCAACACCCAGGAAGCGACACTGGATTTCGCCCCGGCGCACTGGCAGCAGGGGGGTGGAGCCCACGAAACAGCCGCAGATGTCGGTGCCGCCGGCAATGGAGCCGAGCAGTACGTTCGGGGCACCGTCGCTGTAGACCCAGTCATAGTCTTCCGGTAGCAGCGGTGAACCCGTGGAGAAAACCACCCGCAGGGCATCCAGATCCAACGTTTTCGACGGTGCCAGTTCTGCCTTGCGGCAGCCAGCAATAAAGCGGGCGCTGGTGCCGTAGTGGGTGACTTTCTCATCTGCGACTACCTGCCACAGGTAGTTCAGGTCCGGGTAGCCAGGGGAACCGTCAACGGTGATCACGGCTGCGCCGGTGAGCAGGGCAGAGGCCTGCCAGTTCCACATCATCCAGCCACAAGTGGTGAAGTAGAGGAAGCGGTCGCCCTGGCCCACATCGCCATGAAGCATCAGTTCCTTGGCGTGGTTGACCAACAGGCCGGCGTTGCCGTGCACAATACACTTGGGTTTGCCGGTGGTGCCGGAGGAATAAAGGATATACACCGGGTGCTCCGGTGGCAGGGGCGTGAAGGAGGGCGCCTGGCCCTGTCCTTCAGCAAGCGCAGCGTCCCAGTGGGTGACCTTGTCGCCGGCGATGGCGGGCTCGCCCGGCAGTTGTTCGATGCTGACCACGCACTTCAGGCTTGGCAGGCCATCGATCAATCCTGCGAAATCCTGCTGGCGGTTGAACACCTTGCCGCCGTAACCATAACCGTTCACCACAATCAGTGCCGCCGGCTCGATCTGGCCAAAGCGGTCGAGAATGGCGCCAACGCCGAAATCCGGGGACGCCGAACTCCAGATAGCGCCCAGGCTGGTGGTCGCCAGCATACCTACCAGGGCCTCGTAGCCATTGGTGACCACACCGGCAACACGGTCACCCTGCTGAATACCTTTGTTGCGCAGAAAGGCTTCCAGAGCACCGGTATCAGCCTTCAACTGGGAGTATGTACGGCGCAGTACCGGGCGGGTTTCGCAGTAGGCCACCACGGCTTCTCTGTCTGCCTGGTCACCATCCGCCAGCCGCAGCAGATTGGCGGCAAAGTTGAGTTTCATGCCCGGGAACCATTCCGCTCCTGGCATTTCCCGCTTACCCAGCACTTTCTCGGCGGGGGTCTCACATACCAGGCCGCAGTAGTCCCAGACCTTCTGCCAGAAAGTCTCCAGGTTATCGATCGACCACTCATGCAGAGCATGGTAATCCGCAAAAGGGCCGAAGCCCTGTTGCTCCAGCCACCCCTTGAACCGGCCCATCTGGCAATTGTTCAGTGTGTCTTCCGAGGGAGACCAGACCACCGGTGATTGTTCTGTATTGCTCATCCGTCTCTCCTGTTACTCACTGCATATGCCAGCCGTGGCTGACCACGATGGATTGGCCAGTCATGGCTGCCGACGGGAAGGCCGCCAGATGCACTGCCAGCTCGGATACATCTTCCAGAGTGGTGAATTGCCCGTCCACAGTGTTTTTCAACATGACCTTACTGATCACTTCCTCCTCGGAAATACCCAGCTCTTTTGCCTGTTCGGGAATCTGTTTGTCCACCAGCGGGGTGCGGACAAATCCCGGGCAGATGATGTTACTGCGAACACCGTGCTCTGCCCCCTCTTTGGCCACCGCCCGACACAGGCCCAGCATGCCATGCTTCGCTGCCACGTACGGCGCCTTCAGCGGGGAGGCTTCCAAGGAGTGGACCGATCCCATGTAGAGCATGGTGCCGCCGCCGCTGGCATACATCTGCTTCAGCGCGGCACGGGTAACCAGAAAGGCGCCGTCCAGGTGCACGCTCATGACCTTGCTCCAGTCGGAAAAAGCCAGTTTGTGCACAGGGTCGATATGCTGGACACCGGCGTTGGCCAAAGCAATATCAAGCCCACCCCATTTTTCCACGACAGCGGCTACGCCACGATCGACTGCGTTCTCATCCGTGACATCCATAGCCAGGGCCATTGCGGTTCCACCCGCGCGTTCGATAGCCTCGACGGTATCTCCGGCGCTCTCCAGCGTAAGATCGGCGACCGCGACCCGGGCGCCTTCACGGCCGTAATGCTCCGCGATGGCACGGCCGATACCCCGCCCCGCCCCGGTAATCAGGGCTATCCTGTTTTCTAGACGCATCAGTGTTATCTCCTTACACGTAAGCCACGCTGGGCAGCCATGTAGCAATTGCTGGCACCAGGAACACGATCGCCAGGGCGATCAGCTGAATGATGATGAAGGGTATGACGCCCTTGTAGATGTCCATCACCGTGATTTCCGGCGGCGCAACACCCTTGATATAGAACAGAGCAAAACCCACCGGCGGCGTCAGGAATGACGTCTGCAGGCACATGGCAAACAGAATGGTGAACCAGACCAGGTCAAATCCCAGGGTCTGAACCACCGGTGCCACCAGTGGAAGGATGATCAGGGTGATCTCCACCCAATCCAGGAAGAAGCCCAGCAGGAATACCGCGAACAGAATGGTCAATACCACACCATAAGGCCCGAACGGCAGCCCCAGCAGCGCATCCTCGATTACCTGATCGCCACCCAGACCTCGCAGCACCACGGAGAACGCCGTTGCGCCGAGGAATATGGCAAAAATGAAAGCCGCCGTGCGGGTGGTCTGCTGCATTGAGGAGTTCAGCACCTTCAGGTTCAGACGCCGCGCCATCAGGGCCAGCAGCAGCGCGCCAAGGGCACCAACACCGGAAGCCTCCGTGGGTGTTGCTATGCCGGCAAAGATGGAGCCCAGTACACCCAGAATCAGCGCAGCTGTAGGCACCACTGCCTTGGCCACCTCCCACACAATGCTCCAGGTCACTTTCACGGTACCCTCAGGCACCGGCGCAATATGCGGCTGCAGCATGGGACGTATGATGGCGTAAGCAACGTACATGGCGCCCAGCATCAGACCCGGAAAGAACGCGCCCATAAACAGATCACCCACCGACGCTTCCGGAACTGCCAGCCGGTCCGCCATCAGCACCAGCATGATGGACGGCGGGATCAGGATACCCAGGGTACCGGTGGCACAGGCGGTGCCTACGGCAAATCCCTTGTCGTATTTGTGCTGCATCATCACGGGCAAGGACAGCATGCCCAGGAGCACCACGGACGCCCCGATGATACCGGTGGTGGCTGCCAGCAGGACACCAATGACAATCACGGTGACCGCATAACCACCGCGAACGGCACCAAAGAGTTTTACCATGGCGTTCATCAGTCGTTCGGCTACACCGGACTGATCAAGCATGATGCCCATGAATATGAACATGGGCAGAGCAACAAGGGTCTCGCTGTTTACCACGTCCCAAATCCGCTCAGGAACAAGCCCCATGGAAGACGGGTAATCGAACCAGAGATTAGCGCCAAAATTATCGACGGCGATTACACCAATCACCGTCCAGATGACGGCGGTACCACCCAGCACCCAGGCAACGGGATAGCCGGTCATCAGCAGCACCCCAAACGTCAGGAACATGCCGATTACAAACAGGGTTTCAAGCTCCATCAGGACGCATCCTCTTTCTTGTTATTGCCGGACTCGACCCGGATTGGCCTCGGAAAACCGAAAAGCAGTGCGGTCACTTTCAGCAGGCGGGATAGTGCAGCCAGAATAAGAAGGACGAACGACAATGCCAGCACTGCCTTGAGAACCCAGCGATGTGAAAGGCCTGCCGGTGCCTGGCTGGTTTCTCCCTGTTGCCAGGAGCTGTAGGCATAAGGAACCATTTCATAGACCGCCAGCCCCAGAAAGGGCAGCAGCAAAAGCAACAGGCCGAAAAGCTCGATCCAGGCCTGGCTCCTGAGGGAGAGGCGTTCATGGATCACGTCCACTCTTACATGACCATCAGTCACCAGCGTATAGCCCAGACCCAGCAGCCAGCCCGCACCGGCCAGGTGCCACTGGACTTCTTCCAGCGTTACCGACCCGAGGCCAAAAGCATAGCGGCCCACTACGGCGTAAATGATCACACCCGTGACAATCAGCCACATCCAGGAGGCGGTTTTGCCAATCGCGGAAATCACAAGATCCACACCCCGGCTGATCCGGGTGGTAGGCAACTCCGTGTGATGATGAAGAAATTCCTGGGCGTCGGAAACCGATGCCCGCTCACTCTGCGGTGAGCCTTTATCTGACACCGTCATACAACGGTTCCTCGCTCAAAAAGCCGATGGCGAAAAAAGGATGGCCCCGAAGGGCCATCCAGACTTGGTGGGAGAACACCGGAGCTCTGCCCGGTGCCTCAGGACCGGCCCCGGATCCTAGAGATCGGACGGAACATAGGCCCGCTCGTCCCAGACCTTGTAGCTTTCAAGGAACTCATTCTGGCTTTCGTAGACGCGTTTGAAGTCAGCATCTTTGTCAGCTTCCTGCTTCATTACCTTGTCGGTAACCGCTTTCAGCTCTTTCAGAACTTCGCGGGGGATCTGGTCAGCCTGGACACCCTTATCCTGGAAACCCGCCAGTACAGCGCCGTTCTTGTACTCGCCTTCGGCCAGGCCAAGGGTGGTTGCGGCAGTACAGGAAGCCTCAACCAGTGCTTTCTGTGCGTCAGTGGTCTTGTTCCACTGGTCCTTGTTGATCAGCATGTACTGGGCGGTAAACTGCTGGTGCCAGCCCGGGAACAGGTTGTACTTGACCACCTGGTCAAAGCCGAGAAGCTGGTCAATGGCAGGCATGGAGAATTCAGTTGCATCAATGGTGCCTTTCTCCAGGGCCTGGTAGAGCTCGCCACCGGGCATCATGGTGACAGAGGCTCCCAGCTCTTCCAGAACCTTGCCACCAAGGCCGGCAAAGCGAATCTTCAGGCCCTTGTAGTCTTCCAGGGTTTCGATGGGATCTGAATACCAACCGGCTGTTTCAGGCCCGATAATACCGCACAGCTGAGCGTGCACATCGAAGCCCTTGTTGGCATAGACTTCCTGCAGCATTTCATGGCCACCACCATAGTAATACCAGGCCGTATAGGCCCATGGCTTCATGCCGAAGGGAACAGCCGCAAAGAGGGGAATAGCAGGTACCTTGCCCTGATCATAACCGATCCAGGTGTAACCTGCTTCGACCTTGCCATCGGAAACCGACTGCAGGATATCGAACGGCGGTACCAGCTTGCCGGGCTCATAGACGCGAACCTGGATGCTGCCATCAGAAGCGGTGGTGAGGTTTTCGGCAACCCAGGCGCCAGGGGAGCCCAGGCCGGGGAGATTGGTCGCAAAGGCAACCGGCATTTTCCAGCGCAGGTCATCAGCGAAAGCCGATCCCGTGGTCAGGGCGATCGCACCGGCGATACCGGTAAGGGCCTTGAAGAGTTTCATTGGCAAGTCTCCTAGCATTGTTGTTGTATTCGGCCAAACAGGACGTTTCCCGACAGGCCTTATCCAAGTGTAGTCAGACATCGCAGGAAACGAGACAGACAAGTAAATATTTTCGGGTCCAACGAAAGCGCCAGTCTTGTTTTCTGCGTTGTTCTGACGTCCTGCAGACAGGATATAGCAGACACTATGCCAATCATTTTTTTATGATATTTATCAGCAAGATAGAATTTTATGTGGAGACAATAGACTGCAAATAGTCCGGACTTCCGGACAGATATAGCCATCAGTCGTAGGGGTTTGTACGGATGGCAGGACAACTGTCCTGACTTCAGGACATTTTAGCCAGTTTTTCATACAGCACTGAGCGGGAGATACCCAGCAGCTTGGCCGCACGGGTACGGTTGCCACGGCTTGCTACCAGGGCTTCTTCAATCGCCTGCGCCTCGGCATCGGCGAGGGTTTTGGCAAGGGGGCGGACCGGCTGCGGCAACAACGAAGAAGCCGGCCGGTTGCCACTGCGGGGAAGGACCTTGAAAATGGCATCCGCATCCAGCAGACCGCCATCCTCCCCCATCGTCAGTGCCCGTTCCAGTACGTTCCGCAGCTCACGTATATTGCCCGGCCAGTCATAACCACCCAGGGCGGCCACCCCCGCATCCGTAATTTCACCCCGTATTTCAAGACCATCGCAGATTTCTCCCAGCAGGGCCTCACACAACACCCCCAGATCCGCCAGGCGGTCCCGCAGGGGGGGTATGGGGATCTCCAGTACATTCAGCCGGTAATACAGGTCCGACCGAAATTCACCCTCAGCGATCATTGACTCCAGATTACGGCTGGTTGCAGCGATGACACGCACATCCACCGACGCCACCTTGTTCGAACCCAGCGGCTCTATTTCACCTTCCTGCAATGCCCGCAGCAGCTTCGCCTGCAGCGGCAACGGCATATCACCGACTTCGTCCAGGAACAGTGTGCCGCCGTTGGCCAGCTGAAACTTGCCGTCACGGGTACGGCGATCGGCGCCCGTGTAGGCACCAGGTGCTACCCCGAAAAATTCGGCCTCAAGGAGGTTGTCCGGAATGGCAGCAACGTTCACGCCCACAAACGGTTTTTCGGCACGCGCGGAAACGGAATGAATCGCCTGAGCCAGCACTTCCTTGCCGGTACCTGTCTCACCCAGAAGCAGTACCGGCATGTCACGGCCGGCTGCCAGGCGGGCCCGTCGTTTGACCTCGAGCGCGGCCGGGCTGGCACCCACAAAATCGGCAAGATTGTAGCGGGTGCCACGGGTCTTTTTGGCCAGGGCCTTGCGGGCAGCCGCCAGGTCCTGATGCAGGCGACGATACTTGGCTACCAGCGGCGTCAGCGGCTGCAGGTCGTCATACAGAACAAACGCCACGGCCCCCATGATCCGGCCCTCGTCGTCGTAAAAAGGCAAGCGGGTAACCACCAGCTGTTGCTGGTTATGCTCCATGATGTCGAGCAGCAGGGGTTTGCCCGTTTCCACCACCTCTGGCATCCGGGTATGCGGAATCACCTGGCGGACCAGTTTGCCGATGACCATCGTCGGGTCCCCCAGTCCAAGCAGGTGCGAGTAACTGCTGTTGATCCACGTTATACGGCTTTCGTGGTCAACGGCAATGGCGCCCGCACTGGCTTCCTCGAACATGGGAAACAGGGCCTCGATCAGGTCCCTTGTGAGCCCGCTCTTGTTGTTATCTGAAAACAGCTCAGTCATGTACCCTGTACCACCGGGTTGGATAATATTCATGGTAATACCCATGGCACCCGGCGAACCGGGTGCAGTGACGGAAGTATATGGCGCCCCCCGAACGGGGGCAAACAATGCCGTCCCCGAATCCGAAGGGGCCGGCCAAACGTTGCATCAGTCCGGGATCTGCACCTGGTCATTGCTGAACAGGATGAGATCGTCTGCATCCGGATTGGCTGCAATCGGCGTCAGATTGGCAGCGGACAGCGGTGTCGCAATATCGCCTCGCGGGACTGTTCTGACCACCTGGCTGGGAGGCAATGCCTGCTTGTCGGCGAGGCTTGCCCACACCAGATCAAGCGCCTGGAAGTAGTAGTGGTGCAGGGGCACATATCGATCCGCAATTCCGGGAAATCCGTTAAGCACATCCAGATGATGGGCGTTGAGAATCTCGTAGTACCGCAACCTGCTGTCACTGCCTTCCACCCGCTGGTTGAGACCGAAATACGGCCGCGAGGTGTGATTGATTGGCAGGATGGCATCGGCACGGCCAGTGACGAAAACTGCGGGCTTGCCTTGCAGGTTCCCGGAGGCACGAACCTGTTCTATGCCCTCAGCAATACGCTCTGCCATCTCCGCTGCAGGGCCTGAAAGCGCTGCACCGGAGGTAACATCGATTCCCACAGCAAGGCTTCTCAGGCATAGCAACGCATCCAGACCATAATCCAGTTGGCTGGAACTGGGCGAGGCACTGGCCGCAAGGTTGGTGGGCTGGCCTTCGGCGTTGTCGTACACCAGGTTTACCCCGGCGCTCGGCGGAATCCCGTTGCTCGCCGAGAACAGAGCTGCCTCCTGGGCACCACTGAGCGGCGTGACTGCTCCCCCGGCGTCGGTGGCGGCGAGGCTGATGTCACAAAGCCTGTCTTCCACACCCGCTTTTGCATAAGCGTTGGCGTAGGTCATGGAAATACTCTGGGCTACCGCCAGTCCGAAGTGCACGGGTGCCAGCAGGTTCTGCTCAGGCTGAATGCCCAGGTCTTCTTCCAGGATTCGCAGCGCCTCGGCTGCCCGTTCATCCGTAGTAGCGCCGGTCACCAGGCCCTTGTTGGCAAGGGAGTTACAGATGTTCTCTGCAACAGTGAAGTTGTTGAACGTTGCGTTCAGGGGCGCCACATCACGGACTTCCGGCGCGATATTGGCACAGCCCTGATACACCGCCAGCGCCGTGGTGTAATCCAGCAGGCTGCGACTGTGTTCAGCAATCTCGGGGCCGCTGCCCTGGCGAATGGTGAAACTGGTGTCCACCTGGGGGTTGACGTTGGGCTCCGAGACCGCAACGCCATCGATCAGACCGCGGTCATCCAGCTCTGCGGCCCGGACGGAGGCGCCGCCGCCGTTGGACACACTGGAGGCGATCACCAGGGTGTTCTTCGGCCACACCTTTTTCACCTTACGATCATTACCGGTTTCCTGTCCGAACTTCTCGTTAAGTACATAAAAGCCGAATTCGATGGACTGGAGAACATGACGGCCCCAATCCGCTTCGGGATTAACCCGTGAATGGGCATGCTTATAGGCAAACCGGTCCGGCCATGCCGCATTAAAATCAGCCTGTTCCTGGTCGCTCAGGTCAGCCCGGAACTGCACCGGTTCATCAGCCCGGGTCAGGGTGCCATCAATACGCTGGGCCGCATTGGTGGTCAGGTTGTGGGAACCGGTACCGGTACCCTTGTCGGTGTAGACCACCGCACAACCTTTCTTCAGCCCCCATTCCCCGGCTGTACCAATGGCACCGTAGATACCCCTGGAACCGGACGATGGCGCGGTAATCATGCAGGCCTGATCAGGGTTGAAACTGTCTGGCACCTGGACCATGACGGTAACAGGCCCATCACTACCCTCCACCGACATGTAGGCCAGGTGCTCTTCTCCCGCAATCAGGCCTTCACCTGCATTGCCTACCTGGGGCCCGAAAAACTCTCCATAACCACCGCCGGGCACCGTATCCACGAGAGCGCGATAATTGTTGTAGATCGCCAGCGTTCTCAGCTCCTCCGAAGTGGGATTGAGCGGATCATCAAATGCCGGCGCCGTTCCGCTGGCAAGACCACTGGCACCAAGCCCACCGGTCAGCAGGTCATTGGTGGTGCCATCGTACTGGCTCGACTGAATATCACCCTGAATGAAATCAGGAAGCTGGTTGAAAGGGGAGTCACCTTCTTTGCAGGCAGACACGGTTAACGCGACCGCACCGATTAACGTGCATTGCAGTAGTGTTTTCATAATTTTCCCTGTTGTTTTTGTTAGACACCGGGGCCGGGCGCACAAGAGAGAGGCCAGGCACCACCGGTGGGGCCATGCGTATCCTGTGCCAATAAACCAAGTCTTTGATATTTAGAATATTCTCAAAATATCTCGACTATCCGTGGCAGGCGTTTCCGGATAACCGGACGGTTGACAGTCTGCGTAAAGGCGAGAAAGAGTGTTCTGGCTATGCTCAGTGCGACATTGCGGAGGGTGTAGCGAAATCCGGACGCCGTCTTGTTTTCCGGACACTTCCCAAACCTTAATATGGAAGGACATCCACCAGCGTGATTCCCCCGTACCAGTTCCAGATACTCAAAAAGGGACGGAAAACTGATGCGCCTTTCACGCCTGCTGCCCCTGCTTGCCAGTGTGCTACTGAGCGCTTGCGCGTCTCACCAGAATAAACCGGAGCAGGCAGTATCAGTGCCGGAAACCGGCTTCACCATCGAGACAGACGTTACCTTCTCGCCGGCGGGATGGCCCCACGCACTGCAGGCGGACCTCTACCTGCCGGAAAGCAGCCAACCCCTGCCGACGGTGCTGCTGGTACATGGCGGAGGCTGGGAGCGGCGCTCGCGCGCGGATATGGCGTGGATTGCCGAGAGCCTAGCCAGCCGGGGTTTTGCAGTAATGAACATTGACTACCGCTTTGCCCCGGACCATACCTTCCCCGCCCAGCTTTATGACCTGCAGGTCGCCATGAACTGGCTTGACAAGGAGGCCGACAACTACCACCTGGACCGTGACGCCATCAGTGCGTTCGGATTTTCCTCCGGGGCCCACCTGGTCAGCCTGATGGCACTGGTCGCCGAATCCCGACACCCGTTAAACCAGCCTTACGGAGGCAAGCATGCCAGACCGGTGGCCGTTGTTGCCGGCGGTCTGCCGGGCGACCTCCGGACCTTTGGCTCCGGGAAACTGCTCCGCCAGTTCCTGGGTGGCGAGCAGGAAAACATGCCCGGCGTCTACCAGGCTGCTTCACCCATCACCCACATCACCGCGGGCGCACCACCGTTCTTTCTGTTCCATGGGGCGCAGGACATGCTGGTACCTGCCAGCCAGGCCAAGGAGTTCCGGGCCCGCCTGACAGACCATGGCGTCGAGAACGAGCTGTACCTGATGTATCTGCGAGGCCATGTAACCAGTTTCCTGACCGCTGGTAATGCTGTTGAAAAGGCGACGGAATTTCTGATCCGACATACGGGTAAGGCTTCGTCGGTCAGTCAGAAGAAAGACTGAACGAACCAGGAGTCAGAGTGCCACAAAGGGAGCCACGGTCAGCGCCAGAATAACCACGATGGCGATGCAAGCCGCAACCGTGGTAACCGGCTTATGGCGCAACCGATACCAGAACCCGCCGGTCCGCCCTTCCACCAGATCCCGCTCATAGGCCTCGCGCTGATGTTGCAAGCGCTCCCTCTGATAATTCTCCAGCAGTTCCCTGGCACGTTGGGCCTCCTCGTTATCATGGACCCAGAAACCACCCATGCTTATGCCCCAGCGGCTGGGCGGGGTTTCGTAATACGGCACATTGTGGGCTTCAAACAGCTCACGGATTTCGTCGGCCTCGTCTTCGGGAACGTGACGCAGATTCATGAGGTGGTTGGTCATGGTATGTCTGGCACCGGGTTATGGGATACCCTTATCCTAGCATCACGGGAAGGTTCTCACCGCCCAGTTCACCAGGATAATCAATGCCAGACAGCGCTATTCGACGATTATTGGAGTTCGATGACCAGGTCCAGCGAGACCGCGACCAGAGCCCGGCTTTCCTGCACCGGCGGGATCGCCGTTTTGCCCTCGATTGTCGCGACAAGGGCCTGGTGCCAGGCCCGGACCAGTGGCTCCAGCATGTCCGTAAACTGCGGCCGCCGCTGCCCGCCGCCGACCCCTTGCGCCGTTGGCGACACCTGACCACCGGCTTTGCACTGGTGGGCCTGATCGCCGGTATCATGGCCATGCTGGGACTGTTGTTCTATGACGGAGGCCAGAGAATCAACCTCACGGTTATTCTGGCATTTGTGCTGCTCCAGTGCCTGCTGGCTGCGATCACCACCGTCCAGGCCTTTGCCGGCTGGCAGCCCTGGCGCTGGCTGTTACGCAAGTTTTCTACCGCACCCCCGTTGGCTGCGCTGCAGCCCCTGCAACCTATGCTGATGGCGCGCGCCGCCCATACCGGCGGGCTCATGTTCGGCATAGCGGGATTGATCACCCTGCTGGTGCTTGTGGTTATACAGGATCTTGCTTTTGGCTGGAGTACCACTCTCGACACCGGCGCCGACAGCTATTACAACCTGCTGGCATTCGTCGCCACTCCCTGGCACAACCTCTGGCCCGCAGCCGTGCCCGACAGGGAGCTGGTGGACGCTACGCGCTTCTTCCGCAGTGGCAGCCAGGGTGCCGCCGACCCGGCGCTATGGGGGCGCTGGTGGCCCTTTGTGGCCATGGTCTGGCTCACCTATGTCATCCTGCCACGGCTGGTACTGCTGGCCCTGGCAGCCATCCACCCGGGCCTCCGGGCCCGCAGGGAACTGGCCAGGCATCCGGGCATGATCGCCTTGCAATACCGCATGGAAACCCCTGCACTGGAGACCGGCAATCGTCACAATGACGCCGCAGACCAGCCTGATACCAACACCCCGGTGCAACTGCATCCCCTGCCTGGCGGGCAAGTCCTCATCCGCTGGGCCGGTGCTGGCGAACCTGAACTCCCGGACTCCCTGACGAGCGGTTATCAGGACATTCTTGCAGCGGGCGGCAATGCATCCCTTGAACATGATAATGGCGTCCTCGAAACGGCCGGAAAAGTGCTTGCCGGCACTCCCTCCCCCCCTGCCGCCCTGGTGGTTACCCGCAGCTGGGAACCGCCTACCGGTGAACTGGCCGACTTTCTGAGCCAGGCCCGCAAATCCTGGCCGGCAACCACACTTATAGCCCTGGTGCCCATGGCAGCGGAGCCGGATCAACCACCCCCGGTCCATCAACTGAGCCAGTGGTTACGCTTTGCTGACAGGTCGGGAGACAGCCAGCTTGTTGTCTGCGCCCCGGACCTGGCGTCACCGGAGGCCCGCATTAACCGCGCACTTCAGGACGAGCACGAATAATGGCTGCCCCCGTATTTGCCGTGGTTGGCCACCCCAATAAGGGAAAGTCCAGCATCGTGGCCACCTTGTCCCAGAACGATGCCATCGCCATCGCCCTGGAACCGGGCACTACCCGCCAGCGTCAGGAATACCCGCTGACGGTGGATGGCAAGACCCTCTACACCCTGGTGGACACGCCGGGTTTCCAGCGGCCCCGGCGGGTACTGGAATGGCTGGAAGCCCATAGCATCTCCGCCTCGGATCGGGCGGAAACTGTGAATGCCTTTATTATCCAGCACCGCGACGACGGCGGTTTCACCGATGAGTGTGAGTTGCTGGCGCCGCTGACCGAGGGCGCAGGCATCATTTACGTGGTTGACGGCTCCGTGCCCTACAGCGCCCAGCACGAAGCCGAGATGACCATCCTGCGCTGGACCGGACGACCAAGCCTGGCGCTGATCAACAGCATTGGCGAGGATGATTACAGCGACACCTGGGCTCGAGCGCTGGGCCAGTTCTTCCAGGTTGTCCGCAAGTTCGATGCAGTTTCCGCACCGTTCGAGCAACATATCAGCCTTTTACGGGCATTCGGCCAGCTTGAGCCGGCCTGGGAGCAGCCTCTCGAGCAGGCAACCGCCTTTCTCCTGGCTCAGCGCCGTCAACGCCGGACAGAAGCGGCTGCAATGATTGCGCGCACCCTGGAGGAGATGATGTCGTTTCGTGAGAAGCGCACTTTGACCACCCTCCAGACCAGTGAACTGTCGGACGACGAACTGGCCAGGCAGTTGCGAACCAGTTGGTATGACAACCAACGGAAACGGGAACAGCACCTGCGAATTGCCATCGAAAAGCTCTACGAACATCACCGCGTGGAACGCCAGGAAGCCGAGCTGGAGTGGCACAGTGAGCACGACCTGTTCAGCGAGGACAGCCGCAAGGCCTGGGGCGTGAACCGGCGTTATCTGGCAACAGCCGGGTTCGGAGCCGGTGCCGTGGGCGGCGCAGGCGTGGATGCGCTGACCCTTGGGCACTCATTGGGAGCCGGCGCGCTGGTCGGAGGATTGATTGGTGCTGCGGGCAGCTATTTCTACGGCGACCGCCTCACGCTACCGGTATTGAATACCGGGGTGCTGACAAACGGTCTCAGAACCGCCACTTTTGGCCCTGTACAGGACAGTCAATTCGGCTATGTTGTATTGGGAAGGGCAATAAATCACTGGTGGCATATCAGCCACCGCAATCACGCCGGTCGTGACCTGCTGGACCTGGCACCGGCGGACAACCACTGGCTGGAGCACCTGGACCGGGCCAACCGCCAGGTCATACACCGGGCTCTGGAGCGCTGCCGTAAACAACGGGCCCTGGACGACAAAACCCGGATGACATTGGCCTCTGCCATCGAGCAGGCCATGGGCGCCTACGACAATTGGCGGTTGAACCGAACCTGACCGGGATGTGTATACTGTAGGGCTGCTCCACCAAAACATGAGGGATAAGTATGAAAATTGTACGAGTTGAGGACATTATTGGCACCGAGCGCGAAGTAACAGGACCGGGCTGGACCAGCCGACGCATGCTGCTCAAAAAAGACGGCATGGGCTTTTCGTTTCACGAGACCATTATCCCTGCCGGGGCCGAGCTGAACCTCTGGTACAAAAACCACCTGGAGGCGGTGTACTGCGTCGCGGGTAACGGTACCATTCTCGACAAGGAGACTGGCGAAACCCACGAAATTTCTGACGGCACCCTGTACGCGCTGGACAAGAACGACCCCCATACCCTCCGCGGTGGTACAGAAGACATGCGCCTGATATGTGCCTTCAACCCGCCAGTCACTGGCCGTGAAGTTCACGACGAGGACGGCGCTTACACTCTGGACACCAGCGACATTTAAGCCCGGCCCCGGTGGCTGATGCTTCCACGACCCCAACACCGCCACCGGCAGCAAAGCTGCTCCCGGTGGCGGTGTTGCTTTGGCTGGCCGGTATATACCTGCGCATACCGATACTGGTTGCGCCACCACTGGCCCCCTTCATCAGTGATGAACTGGGCCTCTCCCAGGCGCTGACCGGGGCACTCACCACACTACCCATTTTAATGCTGGCCGTAGGCTCCATGCCGGGCTCCCTTGCGATCGCACGGTTAGGCCCACGCAACACCCTGGCCCTGGCCATGGTGATCATGATTATCGGCTCCGCCGGCCGCGGCCTCTCCCCGGACACCGTCACCCTGTTACTCACCAGCGCCGTCATGGGCCTGGGGATCGCCATGATGCAGCCGTCTTTGCCCGCACTGCTGCCCCGATGGCTGGAACCCCGCCACCTGGCAATGGGTTCCGCCATCTATATGAACGGCATGCTGATGGGAGAGTTCATCGGCGCCGGCATCACCCTGCCAGTATTGATGCCGCTGATGGACGACAGCTGGCGAGCCACCTTGCTAGCCTGGTCACTGCCTGCTTTACTCGTGGCCGCAGCGCTGTTCCTGCCCAAAAGAGAATTGTCGCGGCCGGTAAAAAAACCCGCCTGGCTACCTGACTGGAAAAACCCGCTTACCCTGAGAATCGGCCTCCTGTTAGGCCTCTCGGGCTCCCTGTTCTTCGGCCTCAACGCCTACATGGGCAACCTGCTGGAGCAGCAGGGCAACTTCGAAATGCTGGCTGATGCGTTATTCTGGTACAACTTCGCTCAGGTGATCGCATCACTGGTAATGCTGAAAATGGCCAGATACTGGGTGGGCCGGAAATTTCCGGTTATCGTGACAGCAATCTGTAGCGTTGTTGGCACAATCGGCACGATATTGTTTACCGGCTGGTGGTCGATCGCGAGCGCAACGTTCATGAGCTTTACGGCGGGTATTCTGCTGATCCTGCTGGTGGCTTTACCCCCCGTACTCGTGGAATCCAAAGAAACCGGAAGACTGTCAGCGGGAAACTTCCTGGTCGGTTATACCCTGGCGTTTTCGGTCCCAATGATCGGCGGCTTATTGGCCGATTGGAGCAACGACGCCCGATACGCGGTCGGTTTCATCATCGCCTACTGCGTTCTGGTCCTACCCCTCACATTTACCCTGGACCTGAAACGACAAAAGGGCCAGCCCCAAAGCTGACCCTCAAAAGGAACGCCACTCCCAACTTGCTAGCCGTGGGGTGGGGGTACTGTTTTCCGCCAGAAATGGGTGTCTGAGCGAAGCGAGTTCCATTTCCAAGGAAAACAGTACCCCCGCCCCGCGGCCGCCCCAATGTCAGATGTAGTAATCCTTAAGCGGAGGAAACCCGTTAAATTCTATTGCACTGTATGTCGTAGTGTAGGCACCGGTAGACAGCCAGTACATGCGGTCGCCAATGGCCAGATTCAGCGGCAGCGGGTACTTGTGGTGCTCGTACATGATATCGGCGCTGTCGCAGGTTGGGCCTGCAATCACGCAGTCTTCGCCTTCACCGGATTTCTCGGTGTAGATCGGAAACTTGATGGATTCATCAAGCGTTTCGATCAGACCACCAAATTTACCCACATCGGTGAATACCCAGCGATGCAGGGCAGTGCGGGACTTCCTTGAAATCAACACCACTTCGCTGACCAGAATACCAGCGTTGGAAATCAACGAGCGGCCCGGCTCGATAATAATCTCCGGCAAATCATCCCCGAAATCCTCATTAAGGAAACGCTTGATCTCCTCTGCATAGGTTTTCAGATCGTTAGTGCGGGTAATGTAGTTGGCCGGGAAGCCACCGCCCATGTTGATCATATTCAGTTCGATGCCGTCTTCTTCCTTCAGGCGCTCGAAAATCACCTTTACCTTGCCCAGGGCCGCATCCCACGCGCCGATTTCCCGTTGCTGGGAACCCACGTGGAAAGAAACACCATAAGGCACCAGGCCCAGGTCACGAGCCAGGATCAGCAGATCCATGGCCATGTCAGTCTGGCAGCCAAACTTGCGGGACAGGGGCCAGTCAGCAGTCAGGGTGCCTTCAGTGAGAATCCGCACATATACTTTGGAGCCTGGCGCCGCCTTGGCAATGTTACGCAGGTCGGCTTCGGAGTCAGTGGCGAACAGGCGCACGCCCTTTTCATAGAACGTGCGAATGTCTTTCGCTTTCTTGATGGTGTTGCCGTAACTGATGCGTTCACCGGTTACACCCAGGCCCATGACTTTTTCGAGTTCATACACAGACGCAATATCAAAGCTGGCACCCTTGTCACGCAGCATGGTCAGAACCTGTGGGGCCGGGTTGGCCTTAACCGCGTAGTAGACGTTGGCATAGGGAAAGCCTTCCACCAGTTCATCGTACTGACGGTCGATGGTGGCGGTGTCGATCACAACGCACGGAGTTTCCTTTGTATCGGCAAATGCCTTGATACGGGCGAAAGTCTCGGCGTCGTAGTAATCAGCGATAACGGCGTTGGCAGAGTCGGTCATGGATAGTGTTTCCCTCCACGGGGCAAACAGGCATAAAAAAAGGCACCACAGCAACGCTGCAGCACCCGTTAATGGCGCGATCATCGGGCTTTTTCAGAGGCCCGGATATGAGCATATCTACCCATAGGCGTCTGCCTGCCGACAAACACGAATGTCCGTTTCGGAGTCAGACAGCAACAGGCCAGAGTGGCGTGGGCCCTGCGGGGCCATCAGGGTCTTCTGGTTCGGCGTGCTGCTGCAGATATTCCAGTATCGCGGTCTTCAGTTCGTTTGCGTTCCCCAGCCCCTGATTTCCGAATAACCGGTTGAACTCCAGGACGTAGGGATACCCTTCCACCAGGGCAATGTCGAAACCGGCATGGTCCACGCCCAACTCCCTTGCCAGCCGCATCGCCAGATCCGTTACCACGGACGGCACCGGGCCACGATCAATACGCCCACCCTGTGATACGTTATTGTAGAACCCCTGGTCCGCCTGGGTCCGCCAGTAGGCAGAGACCACCCGGTCCCCAACAATGACCACCCGCACGTCCCGATCAATCGGCAGGTATTCCTGGGCATACAGCACACTGGTCCGCGCACAGTAACGCTGCCAATCTTCCCGGTTTTCGATCAGCCACACCCCTTCGCCCATACTCGCCTTCGGTAACTTGGCGACAAACGGCAGCACCATGGCATCCCAAACCGCCTGTTGCTCCTCTGGGCCGTTCGCCTCAATCACAGTCCAGGGCGTGTGCTCCGGAGCCACCGCCTGGAAGGCGCGAGTCATCTCCACCTTGTCATGGCCGATGCGATAACTGGCAACGCTGGGGAACACCCGGCACTTCAAACCATGAACCAGGGCATTCAACTGCCAGTATTCCGGAAACAGTACCCAGTCTGCGTCTCTCAGCACTTCCTTGTGGGCGAGGAATTGTTCGGGTTTGAGTACTTTGGTATCCGGGAAGCCCAGGGTGCGGAATATGTCGAAGGAAACCAGTTTCATGTAGGTTGGGTGTGTGGTTGAGTTGGTCGCATTTTATACAGGTTTTGGTTGGGTGCAATGTTTATTCGCTTGGTAGGACTGCTGGTGTTGGGGGAGGGGTATGGGGGTACCTTATTTTTCAAATGAAAATGAACTCGCTTCGCTCAGACACCATTTTCTTTATTGAAAAATAAGGTACCCCCATACCCTTAGGTAACTCCAGTTGTCGTAACGATTTCCCAGGGTTTTGCCCGGGTTTGCTTGGGAATCTGTTATCTATATACCTGAAGCGATGTCCGTCCAAAATGACCTATAGGCAAACCGCAGCCCAACCAAAGCTTTCCGTAGCGACATCACCATTTTCGGTAGAGCGGGGTGGTGGGTGTATTTTTCCGCCAGGAATGGGTGTCTGAGCGAAGCGAGTTCCATTCCCAAGGAAAAATACACCCACCACCCCGATTCCCACCAAAACCCCCAGTCCTACCAAAAGCCAAAAGCCAGAAACTGACCGAAGTCATTGCCAGCAGAACAAACTTACCCTAATCTTGAACACGAACTATTATCATTATTAATATCGAAAAGGAGAAAGCGATATGAAAAAACAGACCCTGGCGCTGCTCACCTGTGCTGCTCTGACGTTTCCCGTGATCTCGTTTGCTGACGAGGTTGAACACTATGAAGGCAAGGAATCCGCCACTCTGAAAGAGGCCGTGGCTAATTTCTCTGAGTACAACGAAAAGCTCGAGAAAATCCTGGATGGCGAACTGACTCCAGAAGCCATGAACGAAATCCATCAGCTTACCTACACGCTCGAAAACGCCCTCGGCAAGATTAACGAAGAGTTTGATGGACTGGCGGAGACGCTGGAAGAAATCCACCTTGCCTCAGAAAGTGCCGATACCAAAGGTGTCGCCACCAATGGCAAAGACTATCTGGAAACTAGCCGCACGGTGATTGAATAAACCTCGCGGACAACCGTTACCCGCGCTGCTACCCTTGATTCTGAATGGCAGGGAGTAGCAGCGATGGCCGGTTTTGATGACAGAGCACAGGAATTACTGAACGGGCTCCGGAAGGATTATCTGTCCGGGGCCACGGCGCTGGCGCTGAAGACCCTCAGGAACCTGGCTTCGTATGTGGGGGCGACAGACCCTGAACCGGCCTCCCTGAGATCCCTGCTTGATGAACTCCGCAAAGCCCGACCCAGTATGATTGTCATCGGCAACGCCATGACCAGGGTGGAGTCGCTGTTAAGTGACGGGTGTACGCCACAAGTTGCGGTCAACCAGGTTATCAGTGAACTGGATAATGCCAGTTCAGCCATAGCGCAGTATGCGCGCCAGCAGATCCCCGCCGATGCAGTCATCATGACCCACAGTGCCAGTTCGGTTGTGCTGGGGCTTTTTCGTTTGCTTGCCCAGGAGCAGCACCGGTTTTCCGTCATATGCACCCAGAGCAGTCCCGGCATGGAGGGACACCAGTTGGCACTGGAGCTGAACGATCTGGGGGTACCAATTACACTCATTACCGACGCCCAGATGGGCCTGTTTGTACCCCGGGCGGATGTCGTAGTTACCGGTTGCGATACCTGGCTGGCGGATGGGCATTTCATCAATAAAAGTGGAACCCGCCTGCTCGCACTGGCGGCCCACGACCACCGCAAGCCTTTCTGGGTGCTGGGGGACAGTTTCAGGGTCAGTGATCAGACCAGCGACGAAGTCTCCCTCGAAGAAATGCCCGCCAGTGAATTACATGCCCCGGCGGGCGAGTGGATTACGCCCCGGAACCTGTATTTCGAAACCGTTCCGGAATCTCTGGTTACCGGCAAAATCAGCGAACAGGGCGTTTTTTCGTTCCCTGACTCGCCTCGGCGCTGAAGGGGTCCTCCGGCCAGGGGTGTTTGGGGTAACGCCCGCGCATGTCCTTGCGCACCTCCGGGTAAGCATTGCGCCAGAAGCTGGCCAGGTCTGCCGTCACGGCCAGGGGCCGTTGTGCCGGCGAGAGCAGGTGAATAACTACCGGCACCCGGCCGCGGGCCACGGTCGGGGTCTCGGTCCAGCCGAACAGAGCCTGCAGTTTGGCCGCCAGGACCGGTCCGTTCTCCGCTGTATAGTCCAGCGTTACCTGCTGCCCGGTCGGTATGGTGAGGCGGGTGGGCGCCAGGTCTTCCAGCGTCGTTTGTTGCTGGTAATCCAGCAAACTGGCAAGGACCTGGTGGAGGTTGAGTTTTTCCAGGTCACGCCAGCGCGACAGCCCTGTAAGGAAAGGCCCGAGCCAGGTATCCAGGTTATCCGCCAGCCACTCCTCGCTGACATCCGGCCAGTCGCCGGGAAAACAACGGGCAAGCAGGGCGACCCGGGCAAGCCATTGTTCCGCCGCAGGAATCCAGGGCAGGCTTTTGACTCCTTTCTTCCTGACGGCCGCCAGCAGTCCCTGTTGCACCAGTTCCGCAGAGGGCGTCGGCAAGGCTTTTTCTTCCAGTACCAATTGGCCCAGCTTTCTGACGCGGCGGGCGATCACCGTTCCACGGCTGTCGTCCCAGACCGCCTCGTCCTGTTCATGAATGTGAGTGGCCAGATCCTGTTCCAGCAGCGCCGGATCAACCGGTGCCGCAAGATAGATGGTGGCCTCCCTGGCCATGCCATCAAGCTCGGCTGTCGCCAGCCACTGGTGTCGGGCAAGAGGGTCGTCGTCCCGTAAAACCGCACCACGGCCGTTACTGAGCTGGTAACGGGGAACTTCTCCCCGCCGTTTGCGAGCCACCCGGTCCGGATAGGCCAGAGCGAGCAGACGGCCTACCTCGTCATCCGCCGGCACCTCACTCGGGCGAGCCAGCTGACCCGCCAGCCGCGACACTGATTTGGCAATAGCTTTCACTCTCGCGGCATCCACACCATGACGGCCCGCCTGGTTACGAAGTATCCGCACCCGCTCCTGCATGTCTGCCCCCGATGATCGTCCGGCCAGGTCCCGCTCCTCCAGCAAAGCCGCCAGCTCTGCGGCGAGATAACCGTGCCCTATATCGCGACCCCGGAGGATCATATGGGCCAGCCGCGGGTGCACCCCCATCTCCCGGGCGGCCTTGCCATGTTCGGTTATCGCACCTTCAGAATCGAGCATATCCAGCCATTGCAGCAACTCCACCGCCTGCTGCCAGTGTGCAGTGGGCGGCTGGTCAATCCAGTCCAGCTGTCCGGGAGACCGTGCACCCCACTGGGCCAGTTCCAGCACCAGCGGTGCGAGATCCGCCTCCTGTATTTCCGGCGGCGTGAATTCCGCCAGCCCGAACTGGGCCGACTCGCTCCACAGCCGGTAGCAGACCCCCGGCTCTATCCGGCCAGCCCGTCCCTTGCGTTGCTCCGCCGATGCTTTTGAAACCCAGCCGGTTACCAACCGTGTCATACCGCTATTGGCATCGAATACCGCACGACGCTGCTGGCCACTGTCGATAACCACTCGTATGCCTTCAATGGTCAGGCTGGATTCTGCAATGGCGGTGGCCAGGACCACCTTGCGGTAACCCTTGGGCGCTGTCGCAATGGCGCGGTCCTGTTCGTCGTTCTTCAGATTGCCGTAGAGCGGCGCCACAATAACGTCGCTACTTACCTGCCCCTGAAGCTGTCTTTCCGCCCGTCGGATTTCGCCAGCCCCCGGAAGAAAGACCAAAAGCGACCCCGGCTGGGCCGCCAGGGCCTCGTGAATCACCGACACTATCTGCTCTAGCATCCGGCCATTGCGTGGAATCGGCCGATAGGCCACTTCCACAGGAAACGCCCGGCCTTCGCTGGTCAATACCGGTACGTCGCCCAGCAGGCGGGCAATCGGCGCTGTATCCAGGGTCGCCGACATCACGATTACCCGCAAATCCTCCCGCAATGCCTGCCGCGACTCTCGCACCAACGCCAGGCCCAGGTCAGCCTGCAGCGAGCGTTCGTGAAATTCGTCGAAAATAACGGCTGCGTACTCTTCCAGCGCGGGATCGTTCTGGATCAGCCGGGTAAGAATGCCCTCTGTGACCACTTCAATCACTGTAGCGGAGGTTACCCGTGTATCCAGCCGCGTTCGATAACCCACCGTCTGCCCCGGTTTCTCCCCCATCTGTCCGGCCATATACCGTGCCGCCGACCTGGCCGCCAGCCGCCTCGGCTCCAACATCAGAATCCTGCGGCCTCGCCGCCATTTTGCCTCCAGTAGCGCCAAAGGCACGCGCGTGGTTTTACCGGCACCTGGTGGGGCCTGGAGCAGGACCGTTGTTTTGGACTCCAGGGTTTGCAGGAGGTCCGGGATGATTTGGTTGATTGGGAGCATTGGTTCGGCTTGGTATAAGACTGGTCGGTTTGGGGGATGGGCGTGGGGGTGATTATTTTTTCAAGTGGAAAATGAACTCGCTTCGCTCAGACACCATTTTCTGTTTGAAAAAATAATCACCCCCACACCCCTAAGCAACTCGAAGGTTTCGCGAAAGCGTACTATGGTCTTGCTCTGTATTGCATGGAGCAATCGTCTTCATACTGGAAGGGATAACTGCGAGTTACGTAAGAGTGGGGTGGTGGAATTATTTTCCGCCAGGAATGGGTGTCTGAGCGAAGCGAGTTCCATTCCCAAAGAAAATAATTCCACCACCCCGCTCCTGCACCAAAGCCATCAGTCCCGGATCAGGACCGCGAAGCCCGAGGATGGTTGGCACGAGCCCACTCGTAGATCTCGCGATAGGCGTCCACCAGGTCTTCCGGGTTATGAGGAGGTTGAAACACAGCGGTCATGTCGCCTTCCGGGTTTATCAGGGCAAAGTGGCCACTGTGGTCCACCATCAGCTCACCCTCCACCTCCCGGTGGCTGAAGGCAGCATTGAGGCTTTTTGCCACCTTTCTGAGGGTTTCCAGATCACCCGTGTAGCCATGAAAGTTGTCACCAAAGAAGCCCACATAATCCCGCAGCCGCTCGGGCGTGTCGTGTTCGGGGTCAGCGGTGATCAGCAGGAATTCAGGCTGGGGCAGGTCTTCAGGCAGCAGGTTGTCGGTCCGGCGCAGGTTCGCCATGGCAGCAGGGCAGATATCCGGACAGTTGGTGTAGCCCACAAAAGCGAAGGTCCATTTCCCCTTCAGGCTCTCCCGGGTAACGGTGTCGCCCTGTTCGTTGACCAGTTCGAACTCGGCAATCTCACGGCCCTGGTCATAGACATAAGTGTTGATCTCACTCAGTTCCGGTGCGGGCGCGGGTTCATCGTTTCCTACCAGCAGCACCTGACGTCCAACCACCAGACCGAAGATCAACACGATAACCAACAGCAGGGTGATCAGCGTCAGGCGAATCGAACGGTCCATGAAATCTCCGGCAGCTCAATAATCAGAAAAACACAAAGTGATCGACAAGCAACACGACAAAAAGTGCCATCAAATAGGTGATGGAGTATTTGAAGGTATTCAGAGCCACCCGGCGATCATCACCTCTGAGCAGGCGGACCGCATATTGCAGGAAACGCAGGCCCAGCAACAGGGCACCCACCAGGTAGATCAACCCGGACATGCCGGTGACAAATGGCAGCAGGCTGACAGCCAGCAACATCAGGGTATACAGCAGAATGTGCAGCTCGGTGTACTTGTTGCCATGGGTGACCGGTAGCATCGGTATACCCGCCTTGGCGTATTCTTCCTTGCGGTGGATGGCCAGGGCCCAGAAATGCGGCGGTGTCCACGCGAATATGATGAGCACGAGTAGCAGGCCGTGCCCTTCCACCTGGCCGGTTACCGCCGTCCAGCCAAGCAAGGGGGGCATGGCGCCGGCTAGTCCGCCGATGACGATATTCTGCGGCGTCATGCGCTTGAGAAACAGGGTGTAGACGCCGGCATAGCCCACCAGTGAAGCCAGCGTGAGCCAGGCCGTAAGAGCATTCACCTGCCACAGCAGAACGACCATGCCGGATACCGCCAGCACCGTCGCAAACGTCAATGCGTCGACGGGAGAAATTTTTCCCGTGGCTACGGGCCGCTTGCGGGTGCGGGCCATGACGGTATCAATCTTCTGGTCCACTACATGATTGACCACGGCGGCAGCACCCGCCAGCAAAGCGATGCCAAGGTTGCCATACACCAGAACCTCCCAGCCCGGAACACCCGGGACGGCCAGCAACATGCCGATGACCGAGGTGAGAATCATCATCGCCACAACTCTGGGCTTGGTCAGCTCCAGAAAATCACGCCAGGAAATGCTCGCAGAATCGGCTCTGCTACCCGTAGCCCGCGCCGGCAGTGCCTCAACACGCTCGCTCATGCCGTCACCTCTCGCTCAATTGTTGTTGTATGTGTTGCACCCACTGGCTGCGGCAGACCCTGCTGGTGAAAACGCCAGAGCAGGTTGATCACTGCCAGCAGCAAACCTGCCCCCATGGCATTGTGCGCCACTGCCACCGCCAGGGGAATATGAAACACGATGTTCGCCAGACCCAGCACTATCTGGGCCGCCAGCACCACAGCCACCAGCTGCACATGCCGTACCATGGAGGTCTGCTTCGCTCTGCGCCACAGTAATGCCAGAAATACCGTGAAGTACGCAAGTAATATCATTGCTCCCAAGCGATGGGTAACGTGAATGGCCACTCGCCCGTCCGCTGTCAATTGCCCTCCCAGATAGTTCGGGCCCACGTGCTGGGTAACATCAAAGCCATGAGCGAAGTCCATATCGGCCGGCCACCATTCCCCCTGGCAGGTGGGCAGGTCCGTACACGCTACCGCCGCGTAATTGGCTGCTGTCCAGGCGCCCAGCGCTATCTGCATGACAACCAGAGCAAGGCCGCCATATAGCCAGGGGCGGAAACGGTTTCGTTCCGCGGGCCTTGTTTGCACAACTCCAGCGGCAGCTTGCTGCTGTTTTCCGCGCAGGCGCAGTGTGAGAAGGACAAGCATGCTCAGCGTGGTAAAACCCCCAAGCAGATGCAGAGCAACCACCTGGGGCCAGAGTTTCAGGGTAACCGTCCACATACCGAACGCACCCTGAAGTACGATGAAGAAGGCAATAAACAGGGGCAAACGGAACGGCAGCCCTTCACGCCTGTGGCGGAAAGCGAAGGCCGCAAGGCCGAAAACCACCAGGCCCAGGGCTCCGGCGGCGTAACGGTGAATCATCTCCGGCCAGCCCTTCTCCACCTCAACCGGCGTCTCCGGGAACCTTGCATTGGCGATGGCCATCCGCGCTTCGTCGTGGGGCACGGTGAGAAAACCATAGCAGCCGGGCCAGTCAGGGCAACCAAGGCCGGCGTCCACAAGCCGGGTCCAGGCACCCAACATGATAACCACGACCGCCAGCAAGCTTGCCAGAAGGGACCAGCGTGTCAGTATGCGGGCATGGCGGGATAAGCTATTCCGTATTTCGTTCAACGCGGGATCTCCCGGCAATCGTGGCTAACCAATCTGTGACAGTTTCAGCAGATGCTTTAGGTCTTTCAGCATGTCCTTGCCGCTATGCTCGGTACCATAATGCAAGATGACATTACCAAACGGGTCAACCAGCAGGATCCGGGGCTCCCGATCCGGGCTGATGCCAGCCGGCCACTGGGGCGAACCATCGCTGGAAAGGCTCAGGCGCTCCATTGAGCTGTATTCCTCAGACCAGCGCGACGTCAGGTCCTCGGAAACAGTACCCAGCCAGGCGGACCGATTGACACGGTTGGCATTCTTGCCAAGGGCAATATTGACCTGTCGGGCGCGGTATAGAAGCTCTTCACAATCCGCCGTACAATCGCCGGAGACTACCACCATCATCCATTCCGGATCGGTAGCCGCAGGACCGAAACGCTCAGCGAGAGGCTGGCCATTGGCCCCTTCAAGCTGCATCTGGCCCAGAGGGGCCGGGGGCTGGATCAGTTCACCATTATTGCTGTGGCCGGTCGGGTTCAGCCAGCCCGTGTAGTACATGATTGTTGCAAAAATCATCGGGCCAAAGCCGATGGCAAAGAGCAATAGTGCCGTGCGTCTGCCGCGGCGCACTTTTTCAGGGGAAACCGGCTCTTCCTGGTCGTTCTGGTCTATCTTCTCAGCCGTTGTCATTGTCGTCGTTGGCTCCTGTTTTGCGATAACTCGCTACCACCGTCAATATAACCAGTGCCGCGGCCAGTGAAAACCACTGCAATGCGTATCCGTAATGCGTCTGGGGCCCCATCAGGTCCGGAGCCCAGTCTGCACGGTAGGCTCCGGGCTGTCCGGGGCCAGAGAGCCGTAATACAAGCCCGACCACGTCAGCCTGAACGGCCTGTGCCTGCTGATGAGACAGCGATTGTGTTCGCCGCGGCCACTCATCCTGCTCACGGGTATCGTCCTTCAACACCGGCGGCTCGGGAAACTCGCTGAGGCGCCCCTGCAGACGAACCTCGCCTTCGGGCCGGCTGAGTTCCGGCAGCTCGTCGCGCCGCCTGGGAGCCTGGAGCCAACCCCGGTTCACGACCACCGGGCGGCCCTGTTCAGGAAAAAACAACGTCAGCACCTCGTAGCCGGGCGCACCATCCCGAGTGCGGTTATCCAGCAGCCAGGAGGTCTCCCCGAAATGGCCGGAGAGGTTAACCGGTTGACCGGCCTCCAGGCCTGCAGCCTCCAGATCTGTCCAACTCAGGCTGACAGCTTCCTGCTCCCATTGCGCCAGCTGCTCCTTCTTCTCTTCAGCCCGCTCGAGCTGCCAGACACCCAGGCCGATCAGCAGTGGCAGGAACAGCCCCGAGAACAGCAAGAGCCGCCAGTCAAAATGCCACTGCCGGCGACGGGATTGATCAGCCGGATCAGACATGCTCTGCTATAGTGGTTTCTTGACCAATATTCCCGTAAACAGGATTGTCCATGCTGAAGTTTTTCATTGTCGTACTTATGTTGGCGGTTCTGGTGAGCCTGTTCAGCGGGCTGTTTTTCCTGATCAAGGATGGCGGGAAAACGAACCGTGTCCTGAATTCCCTGGCATTGCGGGTCGTACTGAGCGTCTTGCTGCTCGCCGTCATTCTGATTTCGTTATGGCAAGGGGGCCTTACCCTGAATCCGACCCCCTGAGCACCTCTGATCAGCTTTGATCAGTACATTCAGAGCACGTAGACAAAAACGAAGAGTCCGAGCCAGACCACATCCACAAAGTGCCAGTACCAGGACGTGGCTTCAAACCCGAAGTGATTGTCACCCGTGAAGTGGCCCTTGTTTATGCGTACCAGCATGATAACCAGCATCAGGGTACCCAATATTACATGGGCGCCGTGGAAGCCGGTCAGCATGAAGAAAGTACTGCCGTAGATGCCTGACTGAAGTGTCAGACCCAGATCCTGATAGGCGTGAACGTATTCGTAACCCTGGACACATACGAAAACCAATGCCAGAGCAATGGTGGCGGCAAGCCAGGTCTTGACCTTTTTGCGGTTGTCTTCCTTCAATGCGTGATGGGCAACCGTCACCGTAAAGGACGACGTAACCAGCAGAATGGTGTTGATCAACGGCAGTCCCCAGGGTCCGATTACACCTTCCGGTGCTGGATAGGCCTCGGGATTGGGAGTGTTGATCAGTGGCCAAGTTGCCTGAAAGCCTTCCCAAAGCATGTTGGAACTGCCGCGATCGCCCTCACCACCGAGCCATGGCAGCGCGAAGACCCGGGTATAGAACAGAGCGCCGAAAAAAGCGGCGAAAAACATTACTTCCGAGAAGATGAACCAGCTCATCCCCCAGCGGAAAGAGCGATCCATCTGCGGGCTGTACAAACCCGACCGGCTCTCCTGGATCACAGCGCCGAACCATCCGAACAGCATGTAGGTCATGATGATCGCACCAACGCCGAACATCACCCAGGAAGCGGTGGTGCTTTCACCCTGGTTGCTGTTCACCATAATAGAGGCAACACCGTAGAGGGTAACCCCCAGGCCCACCGTGGCCACAATCGGCCACTTGCTCTGTTCTGGAACGTAATACGTCTGGTTTTCCGCCATGACAATCTCCGATGGCTTATCCGTTATCGTTTATTATTTTCCCGGCCGCTCATTTTACTTCTGGCGGGGTGGCGAAGGTGTGGTAGGGCGCCGGTGAAGGCACAGTCCACTCCAGGCCTTCCGCTCCGTCCCAGGGATTGGCGGCTGCTTTCTCGCCGCCTCTGACACACTTGACCACAATCACCAGGAACAGAATCTGGGTGGCGCCAAACATGAAGGCACCGATACTGGACACCATGTTGAAGTCAGCAAACTGCAAGGCGTAATCCGGGATACGACGAGGCATACCTGCGAGGCCAAGGAAGTGCATCGGGAAGAACGCCAGGTTCATGCCGACAAAAGACAGCCAGAAATGGGTCTTGGCCAGGGTTTCGTCGTACATGTGCCCGGTCCACTTGGGCAGCCAGAAGTAGGCCGAGGCAAAGATACCGAAGATGGCACCCGGCACCAGCACGTAGTGGAAGTGGGCCACCACAAAGTAGGTGTCATGGTACTGGAAATCGGCTGGTGCAATGGCGAGCATCAGGCCTGAGAAACCACCGATGGTGAACAGGATGACGAAGGCTACCGCAAAGAGCATCGGCGCCTCGAACGTCAGCGAGCCACGGAACATGGTGGCCACCCAGTTGAATACCTTCACCCCTGTGGGCACGGCAATCAGCATGGTTGCATACATGAAGAACAGCTGCCCGGCGATGGGAATGCCCACAGTGAACATGTGGTGCGCCCAGACCACGAACGACAGCAGGGCGATGGCACCCACTGCGTAAACCATCGAGGCATAGCCGAATAGCGGCTTGCGGGAGAACGCCGGAATAATGTGGGAAACCGCGCCGAAGGCCGGCAGGATCATGATGTACACCTCGGGGTGACCGAAGAACCAGAATACATGCTGGAACAGCACCGGATCGCCGCCGCCGGAGGCATCAAAGAAGCTGGTGCCAAAGTTGATGTCCATCAGCATCATGGTGACCACGCCAGCCAGAACCGGCATTACCGCGATCAACAGGAAGGCAGTGATGAGCCAGGTCCAGACGAACAGGGGCATTTTCATCAGGGTCATGCCCGGTGCCCGCATATTCAGGATAGTGGCAATAACGTTGATGGCGCCCATAATCGACGACACACCCATGATGTGAACGGCGAAGATGAAGAAGGTCGTACTTGGCGGGCCATACGTCGTCGAGAGCGGCGCGTAGAAGGTCCAGCCGAAGTTGGGTGCGCCACCTTGCATGAACAGGGTGGATACCAGGATCAGGAAGGCGCAGGGCAGCAGCCAGAAGCTCCAGTTGTTCATCCGTGGCAGCGCCATGTCCGGCGCACCCACCATCAGCGGGATCATCCAGTTGGCAAGACCTACAAAGGCCGGCATAACCGCACCAAACACCATAATCAGACCGTGCATGGTCGTCATCTGGTTAAAGAATTCCGGCTCCACAATCTGCAGGCCTGGCTGGAACAGCTCGGCCCTGATAACCATGGCCATGGCCCCGCCGAGCAGAAACATGGTGAAACTGAATATCAGGTACATTGACCCGATATCCTTGTGATTGGTCGTCAACAACCACCGTGTAATGCCCTTGGCAGGGCCGTGGTGATGATCGTCCTGGGCGTGGGTATCTGCAACCGCACTCATGAAAAACCCCCGTTACCGCCTTGTTGTTCTGGCTGGTGATGTCATTAGTCTGGCGAAATTGGACGGGGCGGCACGCATCGCCGCCCGGTTAATCATTCCTGGTTCTTGTACTCGAACACTTCCTTCGGCGTAATCATCTCTCCGGTATCATTACCCCAGGCGTTACGCTCGTAGGTAATGACCGCCGCGAGGTCGACCTCATTCAGCTGGTCGCCAAAGGCCTGCATTGCGGTGCCGGAAACGCCGTTCACAACCACATCCAGGTGAGCATCCATATCCTCCAGGGCAATCTGGCTTCCCTTGAGTGCCGGGAAGGCTGGCGGTGAACCGCTACCATCGGCCTGGTGACAGGAGGCGCAGGCACTGGCGTAAGCCTTCTCGCCACGTTCCATCAGCTCGTCCATGGTCCAGTCTTTCTCGGTCAGCTCACGCTCACGCTGGGCGGCTTCTTTCTGTTCAGCCACCCAGGTATCGTATTCTTCCTGCGGTACAGCCTTGACCACAACCGGCATGAAGCCGTGGTCTTTGCCGCAGAGCTCGGTGCACTGGCCACGGTAGATACCGGGCTCGTCCACACGGGTCCAGGTTTCATTAATAAAGCCCGGGATAGCGTCTTTCTTGACGCCGAACGCCGGCACCCACCACGAGTGAATCACATCGTTCGCAGTCAGCAACAAACGGACTTTGGCGCCGACCGGAACAACCATGGGGTTATCCACATCCAGCAGGTAGTTCTCGGTCTTTTTCGTACGGTTGTAGATTTCATCCCGGCTGGTGGACATGGTGGAGAAGTATCCGAACTCCTCGTCGATGTAGTCGTACTTCCAGCGCCATTGGTAACCGGTGACCTTGATGTCGACCTCGGCTTCGCTGGTGTCGTACATATCAACCAGGGTCGCAGTGGCGGGAATGGCCATCACTACGAGAATGACGAGGGGGATGATTGTCCACAGAATCTCTACCAGAGTGTTCTCGTGGAAGTTGGCCGGTTTACGCCCCGAAGATTTGCGGTGGGCAAATATGGACCAGAACATGACACCAAAGACCACAACGCCGATGACGACGCAGATCCACAGGATGGTCATGTGAAGGCTGAAGATTTCATTACTGGTACCGGTGACCCCGGGACTCATGTTCAGCGTCCAGTCCGCCATGGACAACGCTGGCGCCATAAGTCCGCCCAAGAGGACACCTGCCCGCTTAGCGTGCACGCGCATAATACTGTGTCTCCACAGAGTGTTATTCTTGTCGGATTTTGCGTCCAATCCCTCTGTTCCGGACAGTGCTCGCACACACCATTGGAGCCAGAGTGGAAGTCTGCTATGGATAATTCACGAACAAGTATAGACACAGATCAAAAAAATGCGAAAGTCCGGGACGACATAAATCAACTTAAAGAAGGAACTTTTTCCAATTCCGTGAAATCACCTCCGCTGCTCACAACCATCGATAGACGACTCTGGGCCCTGGCCTGGCCTCTGATGCTCACAAACCTTACCGTGCCGCTTCTGGGGCTGGTGGACACCGCGGTTCTGGGCCATCTCGAGAGTCCGGAATACCTGGGTGCCGTTGCCGTGGGCGCCAACCTGTTCAGCATTCTCTACTGGACCTTCGGCTTCATGCGCATGGGCACCACCGGGCTTGCGGCCCAGGCCTGGGGTAAACGCGATGAATTCGCCCAGATTGCACTTCTTCTGCGATCCGTGCTGCTGGCCACAGCCATCGGCCTGGTACTGATTCTGCTCCATCAGCCCCTGATCCGCCTGGGTCTTGAGTTGATGAACCCCAGTGAACGTGTAGCAGCGCTTGCCGCAGAGTACGCCAGCATCCGGATCTGGAGCGCGCCGGCGGTGCTGTGCCAATACACCCTGGTGGGCTGGCTGATCGGTACACAGCTACCCAAGGGGCCAATGGTCATGCTGATCGTGGCCAACGGGCTCAATATCGTCCTGGATATACTCTTCGTCACCGGCTTTGGCTGGAACAGTCGGGGCGTCGCCATGGCCACCGTGATGGCCGAGTACTCCGCAGCAGCCATCGGTTTTCGTATGGTGCTGTTGCGGATGCCGCCCGGCCAGGGCTTCAGCCGTGCCCTGTTCGGCCAGCTGAATGACTATCTGAAAATACTGCGGGTCAACCGTTACATCATGGTGCGAACCATTGCGCTGCTTCTGGTACTGGCATTTTTTACCGCCCAGGGAGCACGACAGGGCGACACCATACTGGCCGCCAATGCGGTACTGATCACATTCCTCCTGGTGATCTCCAACGGCCTGGATGGCTTTGCCAACGCCGCCGAGGCCCTGATTGGAGAGGCCGTTGGCAAAAACAGCCGCCGGCAGTTCCGCCAGGTGTTCCGGGTCGCGTTCCGATGGTCCCTCTGGGGCTCGGTTCTGTTTACGGTGGCTTTTGTCCTGGGCGGTCGCTTCCTGATCAGCCTGCTGACCGGTATTGAGGAAGTAAAAACCACCGCCTGGCTCTACCTGCCCTGGTTGTGGATGCTGCCATTGGCTTCGGTATGGGGATTTCTGCTGGATGGCGTGTTCATTGGCGCCACCCGTACCCGGGACATGCAGAACACCATGCTATTTTCAGCACTTGTGGTGTTTCTGCCGGTGTGGTGGCTGACCACCGGTTGGGGAAACCATGGGCTCTGGTTTTCGCTGATCTGCCTGATGCTGGCACGAGCGGCTACCATGGGATTGCTTTTTGTGAGCCATTCGCGGCACGATCGCTGGTTTTCGCAACAATAGGCCGGTGTCTTCAATGATTATGAACATCCTGTTCAGGTTTTAATGTGGATGCCACGGCAGCCTGCCAAAACTCGTCTACACTTGTGAGAAAAGGCAGGCATGTTGCGGTGGCCAGCCGCTTCCCCGTGCCCCCAGACGACCCTAGACGTATAACGGGAGGCGCCTTGCGACCCCATTCCGTTCAGAGACCGGCATCTCCTGAAATGACACCAAAGGCTGTTCTCGACATCATTGATCAGGCACGCAGGCAGGAAGCCCGCTCCGGCACCTTCCTCGAGCAGATGCGGGAGAGGGCATCCTCTTTGCCTGCCACAATCACTATTGATGGCTATCAGCCAGCCACCTGCCTGTTCCAGTTCGCCATCGAATACATTGAAATGGCGCCACGACTGATCGAATGCGTGGAAGCCTGCGCCCGGGAAGCCGGCAAGGCAGAGCTGTTTGAACCCTTCGTGAATGCAGCGATCGGCTATTTTACCCAGCCGTCGGTCCTTCTGGTCCGGTATGACGGCCTCGACGGCCTTCTCATACGAGCCTATCTCTGCCATCGCCTGATGGAGGAAATGTACGAAAACAACCGTTCCACACGGGCCAGCGAGCTGGTCGACGTGGAAGCAACACGGGCCAACCTGCTTGCCCACCAGCTCATCGGCGAACCCTTTGCCAATGAGCTGGACCAGTCAATCACTGTAACCGTTCTGCAGATTGCCGGTACACCGGACTATTACGAACTGAATCTGGACCCCTTCGTAGAGCAGACACGAAATGCTGCGTGGGACTGGATGAAGCACTACTGGGAAAACCTGCTGATCCGCAATCACATTCGTCTCTCCCTGGGGACAGGCCTGTAACTTTGAGCCTGGCCACAAACCGTTTAAGCTTGCCGGCTTATCCGTAATCCTTCGCTGACGGGAGACAGACGTTGCTGGAAAATGCAGACCTCGGAAAACTGATTATCCGCCTTACCCTGGGGGGCCTGTTGCTGTTTCATGGCATCGCCAAACTGTTCCACGGGGTCGGTTTTATCGAAGGCCAACTGGCTAGCCACGGTATTCCGGCCTTTTTCGCCTGGGGCGTCTTCATCGGCGAGTTACTGGCACCATTGATGGTTATCCTCGGTTACCAGACCCGCATCGGCGCCTTGCTCGTTGTCTTCAATATGCTGGTAGCTATCGCCCTGGTCCACAGCCACGAGTTGATGGCTTTGGGCAGCAATGGGGGCTGGGCACTGGAACTTCAGGGATTCTTCCTGTTTAACGCCGTGGCGGTGATATTCCTCGGGCCGGGTCGCTACAAGCTGAAAAACTGACGCTACAAGCCGGGAACCGTCGCGGCGCCGCTGTCCCGGAACACCATTACCCGGTTACGGCCGGCATGCTTGGCGGCATAGAGGGCTTCATCGGCCCGTGCTATAAGGTCCGAAGGACGGCTTCCCGGGGTAGGGATGATCGTCGCCACACCAGCACTGACTGAAATGTTCACAGGGTCGGCCTGATCATCTATGTGAACCGGCGTCTCTGCGACTGCCCTTCGCAACCGCTCTGCCACACTGACGGCCCCTGCTTCCGGTGTGGCAGGCAGCAATACACTGAATTCTTCACCCCCATACCGGGCCAGCAGGTCCCCTGAGCGCTGGATTTCCTCAGCGCACACGCGGGCGACATTCACCAGGCAGTCGTCACCCGCCAGGTGGCCGTAGTCGTCATTCACGCGCTTGAAATAATCAATATCCAGCAGCACCAGACTGAGCGGATGCCCCTGCCTCAGGGCCCGGTTCCACTCGGCTTCCAGTTTCTCGTCAAAGCGGCGACGATTCGCCACCCGTGTCAGACCATCGGTAATGGAAACCGCCCTGAGCTGTTCATTGGCCTGTTCCAGCTCTTCTGTCCGGGCCTGAACCCGGGCCTCCAGTGTCTGATTGGCCTTAAGCTGGACGTCAAGAGTGTGTTCCTGAGCTCTAATCCGGCGCTGTCGCTCCAGGTTAATACGATAGGCCAATGCGAACGACAACAGTATTACCTCCACGGCTACACCAATCTGCGGGGCTATCTCGGTCAGGTTAGTGGTCGGAACCAGGCCGATCTTGCTGATGGCCATTACCAGATGCCCCAAAAGCAGCGGTGTCCAGGCGACTACGTAGAAGCCAGCCAACACCTGCCCCCGATACCAGACAGCGAGGCCTATTAACCAGGTCAGGGGAGTGGCCACCGCTGCAACTACACTGATAAGGGCGGTGGCACTCTGATAACTGCCAAACAGACTATAGATAAAACAGCCAATGCTCGTGAGCAGAATCAGCTGAAGCAATCGGTGAGCGACAGGGCTGTATCGCCTGACCGCCAGAAAACTCAGTGTGAACATGACAGCAAAGAACATGTTGGCCGAGATAGCCGGGGCCGTAAAATACCGGTTGATAATCGGAAGGTCGGGCCACAACCACTGGAAAACCAGCCCGTTGAAGTTCAGCAACACCAGTGCCGAGGCAATAACCGTGAGCACATACCACAAGTACGCCAGATGCCTGACAATCACGAAGATGAACAGATTATACAGGGCCATGGCGATCATGATGCCGAGAAACAGCGCCTGCCAACCGTATGTCAGTTGCTCGACTGCCAGGAAGTCCGCCGAGGAAATAACCCGCACCGGTATCTGCACCGAACCTTCACTGCGCACCCGCACATACGCCGTGGAGGGTTCGGTGTTCGATGGCACCAGAAAGACGAAATTACGGTGGTAGATAGGGCGGGAACTGAACACTCGGTGGTCACCGGTAACATGCCGTTCCACCTGCTT
The DNA here is from genome assembly GCF_008795955.1 of Marinobacter denitrificans. GTDB lineage: Bacteria > Pseudomonadota > Gammaproteobacteria > Pseudomonadales > Oleiphilaceae > Marinobacter > Marinobacter denitrificans. The sequence goes on along the minus strand of NZ_VMHN01000001.1, from coordinate 1,654,384 downwards.
ACCCTCTACAAACCAGTACACCTGGACGTCGTCGAGCAGGGGGTAACCAATCTCCAGCAAGCGGTTGAAGGGTTCCGCAGGCGCTTCCACCCGGAGCCAGAAACTGCTGTCGCTGAAGCCGAAACTCAGGGTTTCATTCCCCGCCGCTGGCCGCCATTGCGATTCGGGCAACGCCCGGATATCCTCGATATCCTTGTCCGGTTCCGGAGCTTCGACCCAGGCAACGGCAACGCTTTGCGCTAGCGCCTGAACAGGCGCCAGCAATAGCGCCAGAAGCACTAACCGCCAGAGTTGGCAAGCAACAGGAAATCCCATAATGACCGTTTTACCCGGAACCAGAAAACTCGACTAGACTGACGAAGCCAACAATCAGTCACTATGCCTCCCTGCGCCTTATCATTATCAGTCTATACGTATACAGGGAGTATGTCCGCGTCGCAAAACACGTAGCCATACGCTACGCGTGGAGAAGGATACAATGCCTGACAAGAAACCGGAACTCCGCCTTGGCCGCTACCGCCACTACAAGGGAATGGACTACGAAGTTATCGGTGTTGCCCGCCACAGCGAAACCGAAGAGCAGATGGTTGTCTACCGTTGCCTTTACGGCGATTACAGCCTATGGGTAAGGCCGCTGACCATGTTCCGCGAAACCGTGGAGATGGCTGGCGAGCAGGTTCCACGTTTTGCCTTCGTAGGGGACCGGTAACGGTTATCACGGTTTTGACTGCAGCACCCATTTCCGGCACATTAGCGCGCTTTCCCGAACCGCCCGTTGCTTCAGGGCTCTGAAAGCCACCCCGAAATCCCGGAGTTTGCCATGAATGCCGTTGTTGCTGCGGTAGCCATCATGCTCGTCCTGAGTTTGTGCCGCATTCACGTTGTTGTTGCCCTTATCATTGGCGCCGTTTCCGGCGGCCTGATCAGTGGCCTGTCCCTGGACGCCACCATTGCCGCATTTAACGAAGGGCTCGGGGGCGGGGCAACCGTCGCATTGTCCTACGCCACTCTCGGCGCGTTTGCCGTTGCCATTGGCAAATCCGGCCTCGCCCATGCCCTGGCCGACAAGGCGCTTAATCTGGTAGGCCGGCAGCACGACGGCAAGGCCGCCGGCGGTATCCGCCTGCTGATTATCGGCCTGCTGCTGGCCATCGCCATGTCTTCCCAGAATGTCCTGCCGATCCACATCGCCTTTATCCCACTGGTGGTGCCGCCCCTGCTGTACGTAATGGCAAAACTGAACATGGATCGCCGCCTGGTGGCCTGCGTTCTGACCTTCGGCCTGATCACCCCGTACATGTTTCTGCCCGTGGGCTTTGGTGGCATCTACCTGAACGAAATCCTGCTGGCGAACGTGGGCGAAAATGGCGTGGACGCCACCGGCCTGAACGTCATGTCGGCTATGGCCCTGCCAGCCCTGGGCATGCTCTGCGGCCTGTTGGTGGCTGTGTTCTTCAGCTACCGCGGCAGCCGACACTACAACCTGGACGCCATCGCCCGCACCGAACGGGTGGATGTGAAGTACAACAGAGGCACGCTGTTCATGGCTCTGGTGGCTATTGTGGCAGCCTTCGTGGTGCAGCTGTGGCTGGGCTCAATGATTCTCGGGGCGCTGGCAGGCTTCGTGTTGTTCAACCTGTCCGGTGTTGTGAAGTGGAAAGAAGCCGATGACCTCTTCACCGAAGGCATGAAGATGCTGGCGATGATTGGCTTCATTATGATCGCCGCCTCTGGCTTTGCGGAAGTCATGCGTGAAACCGGCGAAATCGCCACCCTGGTGGAAAGCTCCGTCGGAACCATTGGCGACAACAAGGCGTTAGCGGCATTACTGATGCTTGTGGTGGGCCTGCTGATCACCATGGGTATCGGCTCCTCGTTCTCCACCATCCCCATCATTGCAGCCCTGTACGTGCCCCTGGCACTGGAACTGGGCTTCAGCCCTCTGGCGATCGTGGCCCTGGTGGGCACCGCCGGCGCCCTCGGCGATGCCGGCTCCCCGGCCTCCGATTCCACCCTCGGCCCCACTGCCGGCCTCAACGTCGACGGCCAGCACAACCACATCTGGGACACGGTGGTGCCTACGTTCCTGCACTACAACCTGCCTTTGTTGGGCTTTGGGTGGTTGGCGGCTATGGTTCTTTAAGCTTTGGGAGCTGGCCTTCTTGTAGCCTGCCTGGATTGGGGCTGCGAGGGGGCAGGGGGAGTTTTTTCTCTTGAAATGGAACTCGCTGCGCTCAGACACCCATTTCTGGCGAGTAAAAATCCCCCTGCCCCCTCACGAATGAACACCACGGATATCGCCAAGGACACGCATTACGTGCTTTTCTTTTTCAGCGATATCCTTTTGGTTCAAACCGGAGGGTGTTGGGGTGCTTTCTGCCGGGAAAAAGGTGTCCGAGCGCAGCGAGTTCTTTTTCCCAGAAGAAAGCACCACGACGCCCTCCAGGCCCCCAATACCAGCAGGCTACAAAAGGAACCCAAACTCCGAAGTTTCAGTCCTCCTCGCCGGACTTGAAAAACACCACCTGTTTAACCGTATGGTCGTCTTTGTTACTACGCGTGTTAACACGGGTTTCAAGTTCCGGGTTGGTCGGAGCGGGTGGGGCGTCGGACACCGCGTCGGTGAAGCCGCAGGCCACGCACTCGCGAACCTGGTCCTCGTCGTCGGTGGTGTACATCATGATTTTGTCCATCTCCGCACAGCGGGGGCAGACGGCGCCGGCGATGAAGCGTTTGGGGGTTGGCATGGTAATACTCCGCAATGTCTTTCAGTTGTCGGATCAGGCCGCAGGCCGTAATCCGACAAACCCGTTCCCGGTTAATTCACGCAGCGTCGTCCGTAATACCACTGTGCTTCAACAACGCATCCACCTGCGGCTCGCGACCACGAAATGCCTTGAACAGTTCCATCGGTTCCTGGGAACCACCCTTCTCAAGAATGTTCTGCAGAAACGCCTTGCCGGTTTCCGGATCGAAGATGCCGCGTTCCTCGAACAGTGAGAACGCATCCGCAGCCAGCACTTCAGCCCATTTGTAACTGTAATAGCCTGCCGCGTAACCGCCGGCAAAGATGTGGGAGAAGCTGTTGGGAAAGCGGTTGAACGCCGGTGCTTCCACCACGGCAATTTCGCTGCGTACCTTGCGATGCATGTCCAGCGGATTGGTGGGGGCTTCCTCAGTGAATTCCGCATGCAGGCGGAAGTCGAACAACGAGAATTCCAACTGCCGCACCATGGCCATCCCGGACTGGAAGTTTTTGGCTGCCAGCATTTTTTGCAGCAGATCTTCTGGTAAGGGCTCGCCAGTTTCGTGGTGCGAGGCTATCAGGGCCAGGGAGTCCGGGTTCCAGCACCAGTTTTCCAGAAACTGGCTCGGCAGTTCTACCGCGTCCCAGGCCACGCCGTTAATACCCGATACGTCCAAAACGTCCACTTGCGTCAGCATGTGGTGCAGGCCATGGCCGAATTCGTGGAACAGCGTGGTGACTTCGTCGTGGGTCAGCAACGACGGCTTGCCGTTCACCGGCGGGGTAAAGTTACAGGTGAGGAAAGCCACCGGTAACTGCAACTGACCCCGCAGGTTGCGCCAGCGTACCCGGCAATCGGCCATCCAGGCGCCGCCACGTTTGCCCTGGCGGGCGAACAGGTCGAGGTAGAACCAGGCCAGCGGCTCGCCGTTACGGCTGATGCAATAGGCGGTGGCATCCGGGTGCCAGGTTTCCACGTCAGGTTTCGCTTCAATCTGAACGTCGAACAGTTTCTCGGCAACCGCGAACAGGCCGGGGACCACTTTGTCTACCGGGAACCAGGGGCGCAGGGTTTCCGGGGAGATATCGTAGCGTTGCTGGCGCAGCTTTTCGCTGTAATAGCCGACATCCCAGGCCTGCAGGTCATCAACCCCATGCGTGTCCTTGGCGAATGCCTTCAGCTCGGCAAACTCGCGCTCGGCCATGGGTTTGGACTTGCCTGCCAACTGATTCAGGAAATCAAGAACCTCATCCACGCTGCGGGCCATTTTCGTGGCCAGCGAGCGCTCGGCATAGTTGTTGAAGCCCAGCAGTTTGGCCATGGCGTGGCGGCGTTTGAGAATTTCGGCCATCACCGGTGTGTTGTCCCAGGTGCCGGCGTCCGGCCCCATGTCGGAGGCGCGGGTGACAAAGGCTTCGTAGACTTCCCGGCGCAGGTCACGGTTGTCACAGTAGGTCATTACCGGATAGAAACTGGGAAAATCCAGCGTGATCACATAGCCGTCCAGATCCTTCTGCTGCGCGGCCTGTTTCGCGCCATCAAGCGCGCTCTCAGGCACGCCCGCCAGCTCTTCCACGTTGGTGATGTGCTTGTACCAGTGCTGGGTGGCATCCAGCACGTTGTCACTGAAGCGGTTGGACAGCTCCGACAGCTCCATGGAAAGATCCGCGTACTGTTTTTTCTTCTCCGGCGGCAGATCGACACCACCGAGGTGGAAATCCCGCAGGGTGTTGTCCACCGACTTGCGCTGGGCTTCGCTCAGTCCTTTGTATTCTTCGCTTGCGGCCAGTTTTTTGTAGGCGTCGCAGAGTTCGGTGTTCTGGCTCAGTTCGGTGCTGTACTCGGTGAGTTTTTCCAGACAGCTCTTGTACACCTTGCGCAGATCGTCACTGTTCATGACGCCGTTTAAATGGGAAATCACCGACCAGGCCCTTTCCAGCCGGTCTTCGGTGGCTTGCATGGGTTGCGCCAGGGTCTCCCAGGTGGGCTCATCCTGCTGGGCCAGTTGGGCGATTTTCACGCGGTTTTCGCTGAGAATCTGGTCAATTGCCGTTTCCATATGCTCGGTGCGAACATGGTCAAACTTGGGCAACAGGTCGTCGGTCAATAACGGGTTATTCATAAGTCCCCTTCTCAGCTCCGGGTGTCTAAGGTAATTTGAGATAACTCCAATGCTTGGGGAGTCTCTGGGGGAGGCCTTTCCAAAACTGTGCGGAGCCATGGATGGCGGAGCTCAAGCGCCACATGGATGTGCTTGAGCGTGTTTTGGAAAGGCCTCCCCCAGAGACTCCTTCCCTACAAGCATCAATCCACTCAATGAGTATATGTAATGTCGAATGTACGAACACACAAGGGTAACACGCCACATTTTGGAGAACGCACCTGGATTGACCCCAGTGCAGTGGTCATCGGGGATGTTCAGACAGGGGATGACGTCTCCATCTGGCCAATGACCGTAGTACGCGGCGACATGCACAAAATTCGTATCGGTGACCGTTGCAGTATTCAGGATGGGTCTGTGTTGCACATCACCCATGCCAGTGACTTTAACCCCGGCGGGTACCCACTGACGATCGGTGATGATGTCACGATTGGCCACAAGGCGCTGCTGCACGGCTGCACCGTGGGCAGCCGGGTACTTGTGGGTATGGGTTGTATCATCATGGATGGCGCCGTCGTAGAAGACGAGGTGATTGTCGCCGCTGGCTGCCTGGTGCCGCCGGGCAAAACCCTGGAATCGGGGTTTCTGTACGTGGGCTCACCCGCCCGCCAGGCTCGGGCGCTATCGGACGAAGAAAAAACCTTTTTCCGCTACACCGCCAGCAATTACGTGAAACTCAAAGACGAATACCTGAACGAGGTTTAATCCGGCCAATTAATCTGAAACCGACGGTGCCAGCGTATTTGAACGTGTTGTTCTCTTAAGGAGCAGAGGCGTCGATATGAAACGGCTGATAGTCACCACGCTACTGCTCAATACCCTGTTCCTGGTGCTGCTGCTCCCGGATTACCCCTGGATACCTTGGGTTGCAGCTGACGCGCTGTTACTGGCGGGCGTATTTGCGATTTTGCCCGCCGGAAGAGGCAAGCAATACCTGGCCGGAACCGTTGGCGTGTTGTACGCCTTGCTGGCCTTCTTCTCCCTGAGCGATGTGCTGGTCCGGCAGAGCATTGGGCGGCCGTTCAATCTGTACCTGGAAGTGGGCGTTGCGGGTTCTGTATTTGACCTGCTGGAGAGTAACCTGGGGCTTGGTCTGTCGCTACTGGTTATTCTGGCCCTGGCCGTCGCCTTTGCCGGCCTGGGTGGCTTTGTCGGCAGGCTGCTGTCCCAGCTTGGTGGCGGTACTCCGGCCAGAGCAGGCAGGCTGGTGGCAGCGGCAGGCGGTATCGCAGTATCCGCGTCATGGCTGCCTCAGCCGGTCGTGGGGTTGAGCGTTTCGGGGCTGGCGGCAACGCAAATCCAGCTGGCAGCGGATACCCACCAGTCCACCCTGGCGTTCCGACAACATCTTGAAGATAATCCGGACGCTGCTCAGACCACCCCTCTCAAAGGACTGGAGACTACCGACGTCATCCTGGGCTTTATCGAATCCTATGGCATTTCAGCCATCACTGACCCCCGTTACAGACCGGTGATCGAGCCCCGTCTGGAGCAAATGGCGCAAAAGCTGGATGAAGCCGGCCTGCATGTTGTAACCGGGCGCCTGCGCTCCCCCGTCCAGGGCGGCCAATCCTGGCTGGCACATACCACGCTGCTCAGCGGTCAATGGATCGAAACGCAGCTGGACTACGAAATCTTCCTGGCCAGCAATTTCCCCACACTGATTGACGACCTGGATACCACCGGCCACGACACGGTGGCTGTCATGCCCGCCATAACGAGAGCCTGGCCTGAAGGCCAGGCTTTTGGTTACAACCGTATCTACGCTTCCACCACCATGGACTACCGCGGCCCCGCTTTTAACTGGGTCACCATGCCGGACCAGTACACCTGGTCATGGTTCCAGCGCAACGTTCGGGACCAGGCGGAAACACCCCTGTTTGCAGAGATTGCACTAATAAGCAGCCACGCCCCCTGGGTACCGGTGTTGCCCGTCCTGGAAGATTGGGACGCCATCGGCACTGGCGAAACGTTCAACCAATGGAAAGGTACTGGCGAGGCCCCCGCCCGCCTGTGGCGTGACCCGGAGCGGGTGAGGGAACACTATGCACAGGCATTGGATTATGCCCTGAATGTGGCCACGGAATACGCCCTCCGTCACGTCGACAACCAGACACTGCTGGTGCTACTCGGAGACCATCAGGCAGCGCCACTTGTCACTGGCGAGGATGCCAGCCGGGATGTGGTGGTGCATATCATCAGCGCCGATCCGCAATTGCTGGCGCCCTTTGTTGCCAGTGGCCAACTGCCCGGGTTCAGTTGGGGTGCCCTGCCGGGAGACAATCCGGATGGCCCGGCGATGGCAGAGTTCCGACCCTTCCTTCAACAGCAGTTTGGTGCATCCTCCCCGGCAGTGGAAATATCTGCCCGCCGACCTATTGAAAACTGATCAAATGCTCCAACATTGAGAGATAGCAGAGGTTCACGGAAAACCATACAGGCTGGCGCCACCGGTATGGAGCTGTTCCGCGATTGAAGCTGACATCAACGTGTTAACTCAATTTCGTAGGAGGAGTTTCGTATGGCTAACATAACCCGCTGGAATCCAGTGAGCGAATTCGATGACCTGATGAACCGTTATAACCGGCTGTTCGGTCTGACACGTGGTAACGATGAACGGGAGGGCAAAGACCTGTTCAGCCGCAGCGACTGGGCCCCGGCCGTGGATATCAAGGAAACCCCGGAAGCCTTCAACATCGAAGCTGAACTACCGGGCATGACGAAGGACGATGTGAAAGTCACTGTCCAGGATGGTGTGTTGAGCATTCAGGGTGAACGCAAGCACGAGGAAGAAACCAACGACAAAAAGCACCACCGCATTGAGCGGGTTTACGGTAGCTTCCTGCGTCGGTTTACCCTGCCGGAAAACGTGGATGAGAACAGCATCAGGGCGAGCTTCAAGGACGGCATCCTGTCGCTGACACTGACCAAGGCAGAGCCGGCTGAACCCAAAGCCATTGAAGTGGATGTTCAGTAACAAACAAGGCGATGCGGCAAGGCCGGGCTCAGTTCCCGGCCTCTGCTGCTGTTTTGGCTCCGGCCTTTTTGACGATCTCCGCGTAGGCGGTACTACGGCGGTGCTTTGACACCAGGTCAAGGAAGGTTTCGCCGTTCTCATCCACAGCGTTGATATCCCGCCCTACTTCCACAAAGAAAGCGACAAAACGCTCGAAATCTTCGGCAATCATAGCCTGGTAAGCCTTGATCAGGGCATTGAAGTCAGCATTGACATTGCTGTCATAGGGAGCAATCGCCAGAAAGCTCTTTACCCGTTCATCACTCCATTCCTCGCCAATGACTTTCGGCTTGTCTGGTCCGCTCATAATCTCTCTGGCCCTTTTGTATCAACAAATTGAATCAGCAAATGTGTTCGCCTGGGGCCGCACAGTATAAAGATCTGAACGCATAGGAGTTATATGAATTGACTATGAGAGGCTGCCCCGCAAGCATAAGGCGCTGTTTACGGCATGATTTCCACCGGTAGCTGCCCGGTATTTACGCTGTCGTCACACGCCGGGTCCCGGATGGCGATCTCCACCCGCCGGTTTTTTGCACGGTTTTCGTCGCTGTCGTTGGGGGCCAGGGGATTGGTTTCTGCCCGGCCGGCAGCCACTACCCGTTCCGCCGGCACCTGACGATTCAGCACCAGCTCATGCACCACGGAAACCGCCCGTGCCGCAGACAGATCCCAGTTTGAGCGATAACGCCCGCTGGATATGGGGCGGTCGTCGGTGTAGCCGGCCACCAGTACGTCGCCGGAACAACCAGACAGTACAGCCACCACCCGCTCAATAATGGGGATCATCTCTGGCTTGATGGACGCCGCTCCGGAGCGAAAAGTGGCCTCTTCAGAAAAACGGATGACCACCTGGTTTTCGTCGTAGGTCACATTCAAGGCGTCCGAGGCCACCTCCGCTTCCAGCTCATCAATCAATCGGCTCGCCAGGTCAATGACGCCCCCAGGAATCTTTGTGGGGGCCTCACCCTCGGCGCGCTCGTCTATGAATTCCGGCTCGCTGGCAGAGGTATCGGTGGGTTGCGGCAGGGAAACCGTGTCTGATTCGATCAGGGTCAGGGGCGACCCGCCCACGTCATCAGAGAGCACCTGGTTACTACCGAAGGCCACAGCCATGGAGTTGGCCATGGCCCGATACTTTTCGATATCCATTTCCGCGAAGGACAGCAGCAGGATAAAAAACGTCAGCAGCAACGTAGCCAGATCGGCAAAGGTCACAATCCAGGCCGGAGAACCCCGGCCCTGTTTTTTCTTTTTTACTGGCTGACGCAATATCAAAACCTACGCCTCCCGCTCCGGGGCAAGGTTGGTACGCTGGTCCGGGGTTACGAACGACGACAGTAGCTCTGTCATTACCCTCGGGTTTTCACCGCGCATGATATTGCGTATGGAAGTGGTAATAAGGAGCTGATTCCGCGCCTCATCCTCCGCCTTGAGCTGGAGTTTGTCCGCCAGGGGCAGGGCGATCAACTGCGCGATGAAGGCTCCGTAAAGCGTGGTCAGCAGGGCAATGGCCATGGCCGGGCCAATGGAGGAAGGGTCATCGAGGGTGTTGAGCATCTGGACCAGACCCACCAGGGTGCCCAGCATTCCGATAGCCGGGGCGGACTCACCAATCCCTCGAAACACCCGCTCGGCTACCTCGTAGCGTTCTGCCGTCTGCTGGGCTTCCTGGGCCAGGGCCTCCTCGACCAGTTCGGGTGGGTGGCCGTCAACACAAAGATTGATGGCCTTGCGAAGAAAATCGTTACTGGTGTCGTGGTTTTCCAGACCCAGGATACCTTCCTTGCGCACCACCAGTGCCAGCGTTCCTACTTCCCGGATAAGATCCGCCGGGCGCTCCACCCGCTCGGTAAAAGCCGCCGCAAACGCCAGCCGGAATGCACCCATCACCGAAGGCAGGCGGAACTTGATCAGGGTAACCGCAAAGGTGCCGCCCAATACGATCGCCAGTCCGGGGAGATTGAAAAAGGTAAGGATCGAGGCATTGGCCAGCATGGCGAGCAAAACAATCAGAACACCTGCCACCAGCCCCACAAGGGTGAGAATATCCATCAGAGACCTTACATCAGAAACCTTTGGGAAGCTTGTACGCCTGCAGAGCATAGCCCATGGGCCCGGCGGGAGCTCAGTCGGTTCGCAATTCGTCAATCACCGGCCGTGTTTCAGGGCGGACCCCACGCCATATCCGGAACGACTCGGCCGCCTGCTCCACCAGCATGCCCAGGCCGTCAAATACCAGCGTGGCACCGTGGTCCAACGCCCACTGATTGAATGTGGTGGTCTGGAGAGAATACATCATGTCGTAGACCACCGTGCCGGCACCGATCACATTTGGCGAAATCGGTGGCAGATCACCCTGAAGGCTGGCGCTGGTGCCATTGATGATCAGGTCGAACGGCTCCTTGAGCTCCTCGAATCCACACGCCTCCAGCAGCGTTTGCCCAGCAATGGGTTCAAACAGTGTTACCAGGCCTTCTGCCTTCGCAACCGTGCGATTGGCGATGACCAGGGCCGACGGTTCCTCCGCCAACAAAGGCCCAAGCACACCCCGTACCGCTCCGCCTGCGCCCAACACCAGGATGCGTAGACCTGCCAAAGTGATGCAGTGGTTTTCGGTAAGGTCCATCACCAATCCAGTACCATCGGTATTATCGGCGATCAGTAAGCCGTTACTGTCCTGGTACAGAGTGTTGGCGGCGCCGGCCAACTCCGCCCGTTCGGTACGCCGGTCCGCCAGCTTCCAGGCCTGTTCCTTGAAGGGCACAGTCACATTCAATCCCTGGCCACCACGCTGGAAAAAGCCAGTTACGGTGTCGGCAAAACCGTCTTTCGGAGCCTGGATGGCTGTGTATTCCAGCTTTTCACCAGTCTGGCTGGCAAACAGGCTGTGAATGCGGGGAGATTTGCTGTGGCTGATGGGATTACCCACCACCGCGTAAAGATCGTTATTCATCGCCAATCTCCAGCCAGTCCCGTCCGGTCAGAAAATGCTCCGTCAGCCGTGCCTCTTCAGAGCCCGGTTCAGGCTTGAAACTGTACTCCCAACGCACCAGCGGGGGTAGCGACATCAGGATGGACTCGGTACGGCCACCGGACTGCAGGCCAAACAGGGTGCCACGGTCATACACTAGATTGAACTCCACATAGCGGCCGCGCCGGTAGAGCTGGAAATCCCGTTCGCGATCGCTCCAGGGCGTGTCTTTACGGCGCTGGACAATAGGCTCGTAGGCCTCAATGAAACTATCGCCCACGGACTGCATCAATGCAAAGTCACGGTCAAAATCCCCGGTATTGTGGTCATCGAAGAACAGCCCGCCGACCCCCCGGGGCTCGTCCCGGTGCTTCAGATAGAAGTAGTCGTCACACCAGTGCTTGTATCGGCGGTACATCTGATTGCCAAAGGGGTCGCAGGCGGCCTTCGCTACCCGGTGCCAGTGTGCGCAGTCTTCATCAAAGCCGTAATAGGGTGTGAGGTCATAACCACCGCCGAACCAGTACACCGGTTCGGCATTTTCCGGCGTTGCCACGAAAAACCGGACGTTGGCATGAGAGGTAGGTACATAGGGATTGAAGGGATGCAGCACCAGGGATACCCCCATCGCCTGCCAGGGCGCACCTGCGAGATGGGGCCTGTGTGCCGTGGCGGACGCGGGCATGGTTTCGCCCATGACGTGGGAGAAGTTGACCCCGCCTTTTTCGAAGACCGCACCGTCGGTAATAACCCGGCTGATACCACCTCCACCCTCGGGCCGGTCCCAGGCGTCGGTTTCAAAGCTCCCCTTGCCATCAACCGCTGCCAGCCGTCGGCAAATTTGCTCCTGCAGTCCCAGCAGGTACTGTTTGACGGCATTACTGTCGGGTTGCTGTGGCATGAGAACTCCTAACGCAGTTGTTGTCCGCTGACGATGTCGATAATACGGCTGGGTTGGCGATTACCCCCCAAGTCGCCCGGTACCAGCCAGTCCAGTTGGCCCTCAAAGTACCGGCGCACCTGCCAGGGGGTGCGCGCCGGCTGGCGGCCAGCGGGGTTGCAGGAAGTGGATACCAAAGGAAAACCCACTGTTTCGCACAACGCCCTCACTACCGGATGATCACTGACGCGCACCGCAATGGAACTGTGTCGCCCTCGCACCTGGGCAGGAATCTGCTTGAGAACGTCCGGTAACAGGCAGGTTACCGGCCCCGGCCAGTTAGCGAGGGCCTTTTCCTGCAGCTCCGCTGGCAGCGGGTCCAGAAGGAACCGTATCTGATCAACAGAGGCGGCCACAAGGATGACGCCTTTCTCGACCGGGCGCTGCTTCAGTTCGAGAATCCGCTCGACCGCTTCCGGGTTCCAGGGGTCGCAGCCCAGGCCCCAGACAGCTTCGGTAGGATAAGCAATAACGCCACCCCCAAGAAGGGTGCGGCGGGCACAGTGGAGGTGCCAGTCAGACAATGGTTGCTGTGGTTTCTTCATGGGGGCGCCAGGTCACTGATGCTGTTCAGGCGATCCGCTGAAACCCTCCGGGTGCAGCATCTACAAGCCCCTGAAGCTCCAGAAGCAGCAGCGACTGCATCAACTGGTCGGCGGGAAGGCCGGTCACTGAACATAAATCGTCGGTTGATTGCGGATCATACCCTAAAGCCTCCAGAACCGCGATTTCCCGGGAGTCCAGCCCTTCCGTGGCAGGGCGTTCCGGTGCCTGAGGCCCTTCCTGGCCGTGATTGCTCCACCAGGCGCCCAGTTCCTCACAGATGTCATCCACGGTTTCCACCAGCTTCGCGCCCTGGCGTATCAGATCATGGCAGCCACGGGCCAGCGGATTGTGCACGGAGCCGGGTATGGCGAACACCTCACGCCCCTGTTCCAGCGCCAGGCGGGCGGTGATCAGCGAACCGCTTTTCAGCCCTGCCTCAACCACCAGGATGCCCCGACTGAGACCACTGATAATCCGGTTTCGGCGGGGGAAGTGACCCGCTTTGGCAGAAGTACCGGGCGGGTATTCAGACACAATGACACCATCGCTGGCGATGCGTTCGCTAAGCTTACGATGGCGATAAGGGTAGGGCTGGTCCACACCATTGCCAATGACGGCTACGGTCGGAAAGCCGGCATCCAGGGCACCGGAATGGGCCGCACCATCCACCCCCAGTGCCAGCCCGCTGGTCACCAGCAGGCCTTTTCTGCCCAACGCTGCGGCGAACGAGCGAGCATGTTCCAGCCCGGCCCGCGTGGCGTTTCGGCTGCCGACAATACCGATCTGTTCGCGCCCCAGCAATGAGCGGTCTCCCCGCAGAAAAAGAACCAGTGGCGGGTCCGCGATATGCTTCAAGGGTTCAGGGTAGTCCGCGTCCGCCAGGGTCAGGATATCGGTGCCGGTCCTTATACAATCCCTGCGAATGCCGGCAGCGCTTGCAACGACCGGATGATCAAGGTCCTGGCGGCGCCACGCCTCCAGGGCCTCAATGGTTTCGGATGCCAGCCCGACAGCTTTCAATGTGGCGGCATTGCTGGTCAAGAGGCTTTGAAAATCGGATAAATGTTCGAGTATGGCCTGCTGACGGCGGGTACCGAATTTGGGCAGGCGTGACAGCAGTAGCCAGAATCCGGTGGTGGACCGGAACAGGTCGAGGTCGGTTCGGGCAGCAGTAGACAGGGGCATGGCATCCTTCCGTGGATCAGATAGTGGTAACGGCTCCCACCTTCCTGGCGGGACAGCCCGAAATTATGCCATAAAAAAAGGAGCCGGCGATGCGGCTCCCTTTCTCAACTTCACTCAAGATCTCTCAACGGCTTTCAGCCACTCAGGGATTGGTCACCTTGTCACCAACCGACAATGGGCGTGTAGCCTGCAGGATAAGGCCATAACTCATTTTTTCGTAGGTCTGGAACACCATCATCAGCCCGGCACGCTCGGAGGGCAGCTCAATGGTTTCATTGGTGACCGGATCCCGGACCAGGTTACCACTCTTGAGCACAGCCATGACGTTACCCGGTTTCAGGCCCTCGCGCTCGCCGCGGTTAATGGCAACCACATCAAACTGACCGATCTGGCTGACACCACCTTCCACCGAAATCATCTGCGCCTCAATCTCGCTGTCCGGGGAACTGGGCACGAAGCTGGTGGTAATGCGGCGCTCCTCACTAACCAGCAGACGGTCACCAATGCGGACTTCCTCACTGGACTGCTTCAGCATAAGGGTGAGTACGTCGCCGTTTTCTGCGGTGACTTCACCGCGGGCAATACTGCGGGCTTCCAGGCCGAGGAATTCGCCGGTTTCGGGGTCGCGGAACTCCTTGCTACGGCGGAAAACGCCCAGGTTATCGGCAGGCTTTTCACCACGAGCATAAATGCGGTCGCCAGCACCGGTAACAATGCGGCCATCTTCGCCCTCCAGCACGTAAGGTGCACCGTTCAGCTCTTCCGCACTGACAATACGGGTATCTGTGAGGAAGCTGCTGATCGCATCCAGTGGTATGGCAGGAATCGGGGTGTCGATAGCTTCGGAACGCACTTTCGGCGAGAGCTTCACAACGCGATCACTGGACACCTTGGTTACACGCGGCTCACCATCAATATAAACCAGGGCCAGTTCGTCTCCCGGATAGATCAGGTGGGGGTTCTGTACCTGTGGGTTCACATGCCAGATTTCCGGCCAGTACCATGGATTATTCAGAAAACGTGCGGAAATATCCCACAGGGTGTCACCCTTCACGACAGTGTAACGCTCGGGATGATCGGACCTCAGATCCGGGGCAGCCTGGGCCCAGGAGGTTAGCAGCAACATGCTTGCTGCCAGAGCGTACAGCAGTTTCCTCATTGTTTAAGTCCTTGATCGCGTGCCTTGAATCGCTAGATTCTGTTCTTGGTATGCAGCCGGTACTCTGCCTTTTATACCACTACTATAGAAGATGTCTCGCAAATTGTGATGTTATCTTTTGTTCTTCCAGTGAATTCTACGTTACGGACGAAAGCTTTTAACTATCACCTGATCAGTTTGTACTCAATGAGCGAGTTGAGGGATAATAGCACCATAAACGGCAGTAACCCGTTGAAACCGGCTCTTTCGTCCCGATCATAATAGACACGGGACTGGAAAATGCGCAGTACGCTGTCGCATTTCGGAGAGCGTTTTCACACCGTTACAAAAGATAACGGTGGAAACCAGATACAGACACCAAAAGTACGAGCGCTATGATACTAGACATTCTCGAATACCCTGATCCCCGCTTGCGCACCGTCGCCAAGCCGGTGGACAAGGTGACCGACGAGACCCGCAAGCTGATCGACGACATGTTCGAGACCATGTACGATGCGCCCGGCATTGGCCTTGCGGCCACCCAGGTCAACGTGCACAGGCAGATCATTGTGATGGACCTGTCCGAAGACAAGAGCGAGCCACGGGTGTTCATTAACCCCGAAGTGGAAGTTCTCGACGGCGAGCTTGAGGAAATGCAGGAAGGCTGTCTCTCCGTTCCGGGTTTCTATGAAGACGTTTCACGGATTGAGCACTGCATGATCCGGGCCATTGATCGGGACGGCAACCCGTTTGAACTGGAAGCTCGCGGCCTGCTTGCGGTCTGTATTCAGCATGAAATGGATCATCTCAACGGTAAGCTGTTTGTGGATTACCTGAGCTCACTGAAGCGCACCCGGATTCGCAAGAAACTGGAAAAGCTCCACAAGAAAAGTGCCTGAGACAACCAGTTCAGAGTAAACCGGGACCGGGTGCAAGCCCGGTCTTTTCGTATCCAACGGACAAGGGAATGACAGCCCGTGCGACTTGTTTTTGCCGGCACCCCCGATTTTGCAGCCACCGCGCTCCAGGCATTGCTCGCCACCCGCCATCAGGTGGTTGGTGTTTATTCCCAGCCTGACCGCCCCGCCGGCCGTGGCCGAAAACTGACACCCAGCCCGGTGAAAAAGGTGGCCGCAGAGGCGGGTATTCCTGTCTTCCAGCCCGAGTCCCTGAAAGCCGCCGAGGCCCAGGAGGAATTGCGGGTGCTGGATGCGGATGTGATGGTCGTGGCCGCCTATGGGCTGATCCTGCCCCAGGCAGTACTGGATATCCCGCGCCATGGGTGCCTGAACATCCATGCCTCCCTCCTGCCCCGCTGGCGTGGCGCCGCCCCGATCCAGCGGGCCATTGCCGCCGGGGACCGCGAAACCGGCATTACCATCATGCAGATGGATGCCGGTTTGGACACCGGTGAGATGCTGCTCAAAGCCATTACTCCGATTAATGAAGACGATACCGGCGGCAGTCTCCATGACCGTCTGGCTGACCTGGGTGGCCACGCCATCGTCAAGGCGCTGGACCACCTGGAAAAAGGCGAGTTGCGTGGTGAAGTGCAGGATGAGAACCGGGCCTGTTACGCCAGCAAGCTGAGCAAGGAAGAAGGCCATATCGACTGGACCCTGGACGCCCCCGCCATCAGCCGCCTGATCCGTGCCTTCAATCCCTGGCCCGGCACCTACACCGATCTGGACGAACTGCGCATCCGCATTCACCAGGCCACCATTCTGGAAAACACCAGTGACAAACACCCGGGGACGGTTATTCGCCGCAGCCGCGAAGGTATTGACGTTGCCTGCGGGCTTGAGTCACTGAGGATCACCCGGCTGCAACTGTCTGGCTCGCGCCCGCAAACGGCCAACGATCTGATCAACGGCGGCAAGGAAATACTGATGCCCGGCCAGGAGCTGCATTGAATGGGTGACCGTGGTCAGCCAGTGAGGGCCGTCGCCGCCCGGGTTCTGCAATCGGTCGAGAATGGCCAGTCATTGACACAATGCCTGCCCCTGGCCCTGAATGAGGTCGCAGACAGCGAGCGCCCGCAACTCCAGGCATTATGCTATGGCACTTGCCGCTGGTTTCACCGACTGGACGCCGAACTGCAGGCCCGTCTGAAAAAACCTCTGCGCAAGCCTGACCGGGTTGTACACCACCTGATGCTGGTGGCGCTTTTCCAGCTACGATTCAGCCAGCAGGCCACCTACGCAGTACTGAATGAAACCGTGGAAGCCTGCCGCAGCCTCGACAGGCCGCACCTTACTGGCCTGGTCAACGGGGTTTTAAGAGCGGCGGAACGGGAAGGGGAGCCCGCCTGGCCCGACGAGAGCGCACGCTTCAGCCACCCCCATTGGATGCTGGAGAAACTGCGTCACAACTGGCCCAATGACTGGCAGGCCATTCTTGATGCCAACAACGCCCAGGCACCCATGACCCTGCGGGTAAACGCCCGCCGGTTCAGCCGCAACGACTACCTTCAGTTGCTGACAGACGCCGGGATCGAGGCAAACGCCACACTATTCGCTCCCTACGGCATTCAACTGGCCTCGCCCGTCCCTGTAGACCACCTGCCCTGGTTCGCCGACGGCGCTGTCAGTGTCCAGGACGAAGCCGCCCAGCTCTGTACCACCCTGATGGATCTCGCCCCCGGCCAACGCGTGCTGGACGCCTGCGCCGCCCCCGGCGGCAAAACCTGCGCTATCCTGGAAAGCTGCGGGGAGCTGGAGGAAGTGGTCGCCATCGACGAGTCTGCCGACCGGCTGCCCAGGGTGCAGGAAAACCTCGACCGGCTGGATCTGGTGGCCACCCTGACACACGCGGATGCAGGGAACATTGATCAATGGTGGGATCGGCGGCCGTTCGACCGTATCCTGCTGGATGTTCCATGCAGCGCCACCGGCGTGATTCGACGGCACCCGGACATTAAATTGCTGCGCCGGGAGTCGGACATTGTGCCACTGGCCAGCATCCAGCTGGGTCTTCTGAAAGCCATGTGGCAGGTGCTCGCACCAGGCGGACGTTTGGTCTACGCCACCTGTTCCGTGTTCCCCCAGGAAAATCACCGTATAATCCGTCGATTCCTCACTCAGCAGGATGACGCGACCCTGATAGAGCCGGATGTGGAGTGGGGACGCGATATGGAATCCGGCCGCCAGCTGCTGCCCGATCCCGAAAGCCACGATGGATTCTTTTACGCCGTGCTGGAGAAACCTGAACCATGAAAATCCTGATTCTCGGCGCCGGCCAGGTGGGCGGAACCCTGGCAGAGAACCTCGCCAACGAAGCCAATGACATTACCGTGATCGACAGCGACAGTACCCGTCTGCGGGAACTCCAGGATCGCCTGGATATTCGTACGGTACAGGGCAAGGCGTCCTTTCCCACGGTGCTGAGACAGGCCGGTGCTGAGGACGGCGACATGCTGATTGCCGTCACCAACAGCGATGAGGTCAACATGGTGGCCTGCCAGGTGGCGAAGCTGATGTACAAGACGCCAACGACCATCTGCCGGGTGAGGGCCAATGCTTACCTGGCAAAACCGGAACTGTTTTACCAGCGTGAACAGAAAAAGGATCTGGATAGCCTGCGGGGCTTTCCGATCGACGTACTGATCAGCCCGGAACACCTGGTCACCAAGCACATCACCCGGCTGATCGAATATCCGGGCGCCCTCCAGGTACTGGAATTTTCCAAGGGCCTGGTACAGCTGGTCGCCATTCGTGCCACCGAGGGCGGTCCGCTTGTGGGCCATGAGTTGTCGTACCTGCGTAGCCATATGCCCAAGATCGAGACCCGGGTGGCCGCCATTTTCCGCAAAGACCGGGCCATCATGCCCGAGGGCAACACCGTGATCGAAGACGGTGACGAGGTGTTCTTTATTGCCGCCTCCGACCATATCCGCTCAGTGATGAGTGAGCTGCAGCCGCTGGAGAAACCCTACAAGCGCATCTTCATCTGTGGAGGCGGCAACATCGGCCAGCGTCTGGCCCACACCCTGGAATCCCGGTTTCAGGTCAAACTTCTGGAGCGGGACCACGAACGCTGCGTCATGCTGTCTGAGAGCCTTCGCAAAACCGTTGTACTGGAGGGGGATGCCGCAAACAAGGACATCCTGCTGGAAGAAAATATCGAGAATACCGATGTTTTCTGCGCCGTCACCAACGACGACGAAGCCAACATCATGGCCTCACTCCTGGCCAAACGTCTTGGTGCCCGCAAGGTCCTGACCCTGATCAACAACCCGGACTATGTTGATCTGATCCAGGGCGGCGATATCGATGTCGCCATTTCGCCCCAGCAAACCACCATTGGAAGCCTGCTCACCCATGTGCGCCGCGGTGACGTAGTAAATGTTCACTCACTGCGCAGAGGCGCTGCGGAAGCCATCGAGGCCATCGCCCATGGCGACCACCGCTCCTCCAAAGTGGTCGGAAAGCGGCTTGATGAGATCAACCTGCCGGAGGGCACCACCATAGGTGCCATCGTCCGCCACAATGAAGTCCTGATTGCTCATGACCACCTGCGGGTGCAACCGGACGACCACGTAGTGCTGTTCCTGGTGGACAAAACCCGGATAAGAGATGTGGAGAAACTCTTCCAGGTAGGGCTGACTTTCTTCTAGCGCAAAGCCGGCCCAGTGAAGCTGACTTAGAAATACGCGATTGGCAGGCGTATAATGCCGATTTTTTACAGAGTGCCCCGGCAAGATGCCCGGGCGCCACACACAGACTGACCAACAGGCAAACGTCGTGACAGACAAGGCAACTTCCGAAAACACTCCGGATATCAAAACGTTCCAGGGCCTGATTCTCGCCCTGCAGAATTTCTGGGCGCAGCACGGCTGCGTAGTACTCCAGCCACTGGATATGGAAGTAGGTGCCGGCACTTTCCATCCTGCCACCTTCCTGCGCTCCATCGGCCCGGAAACCTGGAACGCCGCCTACGTTCAGCCCAGCCGCCGACCGACCGACGGCCGCTACGGGGAAAACCCTAACCGCCTGCAGCATTACTACCAGTTCCAGGTGGTGTTGAAGCCGTCGCCGGACAACATCCAGGAACTGTATCTGGATTCCCTGAAGGCGCTCGGCCTCGACCCGCTGGTACACGATATCCGTTTCGTGGAAGACAACTGGGAATCGCCCACCCTCGGCGCCTGGGGCCTGGGCTGGGAAATCTGGCTCAACGGCATGGAAGTGACCCAATTCACGTACTTCCAGCAAGTGGGCGGTCTGGAGTGCTATCCGGTGACCGGCGAGCTCACCTACGGTCTTGAGCGTATCGCCATGTATCTGCAGGGCGTCGACAGTGTGTACGATCTGGTATGGACCGAGGGCCCGGATGGCGTGGTCACCTACGGTGACGTGTTCCATCAGCAGGAAGTGGAGATGTCCACCTACAACTTCGAACACGCCGATACCGAATTTCTGTTTCACAGCTTTGATGTCCACGAGCGTGAAAGCGCCCGCCTGATCGAAGCCGGCCTGGCACTGCCTGCCTACGAGCAGGTGCTCAAGGCCTCCCATACGTTTAACCTCCTTGATGCGCGGCACGCTATCTCCGTGACCGAGCGTCAACGGTTCATCCTGCGGGTTCGTACCCTCGCCCGTTCCGTAGCCCAGGCTTACTTCGACAGTCGCCGCAAGCTTGGCTTCCCGCTGGCGCCAGAGGCGTTGCGCAAGGAAGTACTGGCAGCAGCCGACGCCGCCGATGAAAAAGGCAAGAAGGGCAAAAAAGCGAAGAAAGCTCAGCAGGAACAGGGGAACGCATAATCATGGCAACACAGGATTTTCTGGTTGAACTGGGCACCGAAGAGTTGCCCCCCAAGGCCCTCAAGCCACTGTCTGAGGCTTTTACCCGTGGTATCAGCAAGGGCCTGGAAGAAGCGGGCATCCAATTCGGCAAGGTAGAGGCCTTTGCAGCACCGCGCCGGCTCGCCGTAAGGGTTCGTGACCTGGAAGACGCACAGCCGGACAAGCCGGTGGAAAAGCGTGGCCCGGCCGTAAAAGCCGCCTTCGACGATTCCGGCAACCCCACACGGGCGCTGACTGGCTTTGCCACCTCCCTGGGCGTAACCCCTGACCAGCTCGACACCCTGGAAACCGACAAGGGCGCCTGGGTGGTCTATCGCACCATTGAACAAGGCCGCCCCACCGTGGAACTGATGCCGGAACTGGTGGACCAGTCCCTCGCAGCACTGCCCATACCCAAACGCATGCGCTGGGGCGCTCACCGCACCGAATTTGTCCGCCCGGTACACTGGGCCATCATGCTGTTCGGTAACAAGGTGATCGAGACGCCGATCATGGGCCTGACACCGGGCAACAAAACCCGTGGCCACCGTTTCCACTGCCCCAAGTCACTGATTGTTCCAAAGCCCTGTGATTACGAGGTGGTATTGCGCCAGGAAGGTTACGTGATCGCGGACTTCGCCGAACGCCGTGAACAGATTCGCGACGGGGTGATGGCCATTGCAAAGAATGAAGGCCACGGACAAGCCGTGATTGATGAAGACCTTCTGGATGAAGTCACCGCGCTGAACGAATGGCCAGTGCCCCTGATGGGCCGCTTCGAGGACCGTTTCCTGGATGTGCCCGCCGAAGCACTGATTTCCTCCATGAAGGAACACCAGAAGTATTTTCACGTGGTCTCTGACGACGGCAAGATGCTCCCGCTGTTCATTACCGTTGCCAACCTGGAAAGCAAGGACCCGAGCCAGGTGATCTCCGGCAACGAGAAGGTCATCCGTCCGCGTCTGGCCGATGCCGCGTTCTTTTACGACACTGACCGCAAAACCCGGCTGGAAGACCGGATCGACCAGCTCAAGCCGATCGTATTCCAGGACAAGCTGGGCAGCATCCATGACAAGTCTGTTCGTGTAGCGGCACTGGCGAAGAAAATTGCCGACGCTATTGGCAGCGATCCGCAACTTGCTGAGCGCGCCGCCATGCTGGCCAAGACTGACCTGGTCACCGAGATGGTGCTGGAGTTCACCGATCTTCAGGGCATCATGGGGCAGTACTATGCCGCCAATGACGGCGAAAACGAAGAAGTGGCCAGCGCACTGAACGAGCAGTACATGCCGCGCTTTGCCGGCGACGACCTGCCCGCCACACTGACCGGTTGCGCCGTGGCCATTGCCGACCGTATCGACTCCCTGGTGGGCCTGTTCGGGATTAACCAGCCACCGTCCGGCACCCGCGATCCCTTCGGCCTGCGCCGTGCCTCTCTGGGCGTGCTGCGCATCATCATCGAACGGGAACTGCCACTGGATCTGCAGACCCTTTGCGAATGGGCGAAAGCAGAACACACCAGCATCACCGAGCCGAACGTAGCCAGCACCGTGGTGGATTACATGCTGGAGCGCTTCCGCGCCCACTATGAGGAGCAGGGCATCAGCGCCGAAGTCTACCTGGCCGTGCACGCCCGTCGTCCCACACGCCCGCTGGATTTCGACCGCCGGGTGAAAGCCGTGGAAGCCTTCCGCCAGCTGCCGGAAGCCCTGGCCCTGGCCGGTGCCAACAAGCGGGTGTCCAACATTCTCACCAAGCAGGGCGGTGACAGCATCGGTGAAACCATCGATACCGATCTGCTGCAGGACAACGCCGAGAAAGCCCTGGCAGAGCAGATCCGCCAGCAGGCGGAAAAGGTGCTGCCACTGTTCGAGAAGGGCGACTACGCCACTGCCCTGAGCTCCCTGGCCAGCCTGAGGGAACCGGTGGACAACTTCTTTGACGAAGTGATGGTCATGGCCGACGACGAGGCCGTGCGCAACAACCGCCTGGCCATGCTCAATCTGCTACGCAACCTGTTCCTTCGGGTGGCGGATATATCCGTGCTGCCTGCTGCCGGTTAACCGGGATATCCGGAGGGCCTTTGAACCGGCCCTCCGATACCTGGCCCCGCCATGGCAGGCTCAGCAACTCTACGGATGCCGTTAAGTCATCCGGGGGCTGGTAAATAACCCGCTAATCCGTATAATACCGGCCGTTGATCGGCGTGTGGCGCAGCTTGGTAGCGCACTTCGTTCGGGACGAAGGGGTCGCAGGTTCGAATCCTGCCACGCCGACCATTCCTTCCCGCTTTTTCGTCTTCTTTTGTTCTTCAAAGACCTTTATACCAACACCCCCGGGTTCAACAGACCATCGGGGTCCAGAGTCTGTTTGGCTGAACGCAACACCTCCGCAAACAGATCCGGCCGCTGGCGATCATAGCCCGGCCGATGGTCACGCCCCACGGCGTGGTGATGGGTAATGGTGCCGCCCATGTCAATCAGGGCTGCCATTACCGCCAGCTTGATCTCGTCCCACTGTTTTACCTGATCTCCGCGCCGGCCCGGGGCAATCACGGTGTAGTAGGGCGCGGGGCCGTCCGGGTACACATGGGTGAAGCGGCAGGTGACGAACGCCTTGCCGCAGATCTCCCGGGCGACCCTGGTCACGGTTTCCATGACACCCTGGTGGAAACCTTCAAACCTGTCCCAGGTAATCGCAGTTTCAAAGGTTTCCGCAACCAGCCCCAGGCGGATCAGTCCATCCCGCATGTAGGGGGCACGGATAAATTGCTGGCGCCAGTCACCAGCCTGGCCTTTATCAGGTGTCTTTTCCCGGCTGACCTGAACCGATCCGCCTGCGCCGGCGACAATCTCCAGGGCTCTTTCCATCCACGCCTCCACCGGGTGATCAGCAGATTCAAAGCCGATAATAAGTAAGTGCTTACTACCGTTACCGATGCCATTGATCATGGCTTCACGGGCATCAATCAGCCGACAGTTGGCGGGGTAAAGGCCGGACTGGGACACTCTGCGAACCGCTTCCGCACCCTGCAGAAAATCTGCGAAATGCACCGTGCGGGTGGCGCGGAACTCCGGCCTTACCTGCAGCCTCACCCAGGCCGAAGTGACAAAACCGAGAATGCCTTCGGAGCCCAGGAACAGCCGGTCCGGCGATGGCCCGGCGCCTGATCCCGGCAACCGCCGGGTTTCCAGGGAGCCTCGGGGCGTTATCACACGGGTGGACTCCACCATGTCATCGATATGAGTGTAGAGCGTGGCAAAATGGCCGCCGGAACGAGTGGCTATCCAGCCGCCCAGGGTCGAGAACTCAAAGGACTGGGGGAAATGCCGCAGGGTGTAACCATGGGGCCGCAGCCCGGCCTCGAGGGCAGGCCCATAGATGCCGCCCTCAATATGAGCCGCCCGGGACTGGTGATCCACCTCAAGGATGCGGTTGAAGCGCTCCATATCGACCGTAACAGTACCGGCCCAGTCGCCTTCGTAGCGGGCTTCGGTGCCACCGACCACACTGGAGCCGCCGCCATAGGGAATCACCGCCGCACCACTGCGGCTGGCGTAGTCCAGCACGTCCAGCAGTTCCTGTTCGGTGGACGGGCGGGCAATCAGGTCCGGCGCGCAGCGGTAATCCCCGTCCAGGCCACGCACAATGTCCCGGAAGGATTTGCCGTAGGTGTGGCTGGCCCGGTCCCGGCGGTCCGTGGACATAATGGGCAACAGAGATTGCGGAGGCTGCAACCGGGATTCCGGCATTACCAGGTCGGCCAAGGCTGGCGGCGCCTGAGAGGTGAACTCTATGCCATCAAACTGCATACCCACCAGTTGACGCAATTGCTCAATCTGCTGATCATCAAATGCGCTGTCTTCATTACCCCAACCCCAGTAATTGCGTATTGTCATGGACATTTCCTGTTTATTGTTTTGCATTCAGTCTAGTTCAAGGCAATAGTGAGTGATATTCCAGAACTCATCTGAACTTCAGGTAAAGCGGCCCCTTGCGGAGACCGATTGATGACCACCCCGAACATCGAAAAACGCAGGCTTGCCGCTCTTGATCGCCTGGGTATTCTTGACACTCCGCCGGAGGAACGCTTCGAACGGCTGACGCGAATTGCGCGACAGTACTATCAGGTCAAGATCGCGCTTTTCACCATCGTCGACAATGAACGTCAGTGGTTCAAATCCCGCCAGGGCCTGGCAGCACCGGAAACGCCGCGATCGGTTGCCTTCTGTGACTACGCCATACAACAGGACAAGGTCTTTCTGGTGGCTGACGCTACCGAGGACCCCCGTTTCTGCAAAAACCCCCTGGTGACCGGGGAGCCTTTCATCCGTTTCTACGCCGGTATGCCGGTGCGAGAGCCCAGCGGTTTCAAGATTGGCACCCTTTGCATCATTGACGACAAGCCCCGCCACCTCAACGAGATTGACCTGGACGTGCTACGAAGCCTCGCCAGCATTGTCGAGGACGAGCTGGAACGCGCCTACCTGACGGCCACCGACCACGACTATGTGCATGTGTCTCACCTCAGCCGGGCCATTCACCGGGCGCAGAACGTTTTCCTGACCAGCAACAATGAGCGCGCGGCGTTCGAGCAGATGCTCAGCGACCTGCTATCACTGACCGGCAGCCAGTTCGGCTTCATCGGCGAAGTGCTTCGCCATGAGGATCAAACCCCCTATCTGAAAATCGGGGCCATCACCAATATCGCCTGGAGCCCGGAAACCCAGGCGCTGTATCAGGAAGTGGAACGGCGAGGAATGATCTTCGACCGCCTCGACAACATTCTTGGCAAACCCATGGTGACCGGAGAAGTCATCATCTCCAACGACCTGGAGACCGATCCCCGCCGGGGGGGCCTGCCGAGCGGCCATCCGCCCATCAGCGCGTATATAGGTATCCCGGTATTTTCCGGCGACAAACAGATCGGGCTGATTGGCCTTGCCAACCGGCTGGATGGTTACCCTGCTCGACTTGCCGAAGAGCTCGAGCCCCTGTTACAAACCCTTGGCAACCTGATCGAGCGTAAACGGCTTTACCAGGAGAAACGCGAACACCAGAAGAGTCTCGAGCAGGCTGCCAACTACGATTCACTCACCGGCCTGCCAAACCGGCGCAGGCTGACAGCCCTTTTTGAGCAGGAGCTGTTCGAAGCCAACCAGCGAATGGGGCTGGTGTCTGTGTGTTTTATTGACCTCGACGGTTTCAAGGAAATCAACGATCAGCACGGCCACGCTGTGGGCGATGCGGTGCTTAAGTCCGTCGCCCAAAGGCTGCTATCGAGCGTTCGTGCCCACGACATCGTTGCCCGCCTGGGAGGTGACGAATTTGTGGCCATACTCCGGGATGTGGATGATGCGCGGGTTTATGCCCGGCTTCTGGAAGCCATCCGCCAGCCCATCAACTACCGGCATTATATTCTGAACCTTTCAGGCAGCATGGGTGTGACCGTCTATCCGAGCGACGATGCCGATGCCGACCTGCTGATACGCCATGCTGACCAGGCCATGTATGCGGCCAAGGAAGCAGGGAAGAACACGTACACCCTGTTCGATCTGGACTCCCACTTCTCACGCAAGGAGCGCGTAAAAGTCATTGAGCAGATCGGCGATGCCATAAGGTTGGGCCAGCTCGAGCTCTACTATCAGCCCAAGGTGAATTTCACCAGACAGTGCCTGGAAGGTTTCGAGGCACTGATACGCTGGAACCATCCCGTGCAAGGGCTTCTGAGTCCCGGTTATTTCCTTGAACACATTGAATATACCGAATACGCCCGAAGTGTCGGTAACTTCGTGATTCGCGAAGCGATCACACGCTTACAGGAATTTGCGGAAAATGGGCTTCCGTACACCCTGAGCGTTAACCTCAGCCCCTCCCATTTTCTGGGCCCTGAATTCCGTGAAGACCTGGCCAGCGCCCTGGGCGATTGCCCCCGTGACATCCGCTGCCACCTGATTCTCGAAATTCTCGAAACCACCGCCCTGGACGATACTCACAAGGTTCTGGAGAACCTCCAGGCCTGCCGTGACCTGGGAGTGGATGTTTCTCTGGATGATTTCGGTACGGGCTATTCCTCACTGGATCTGTTCCGTCGGCTGCCTGCGCAGGAAATCAAGATCGATCAGTCCTTCGTCATGGACATGCTGGACAATAACGATAACTACAGCATTGTCAGTGCCATTGTCAGCCTGTCGCAAAGTTTCCAGCGCCGCCTCGTCGCGGAGGGTATTGAAACCGCTGCGGTGGAAGCGAAACTGATAGAGATGGGGTGTGAGCTGGGGCAGGGCTTTTTCTACAGCAGGCCGATGCCGCTGGCGCTGGCGCTGTCGTGGGCAGGCAGGTTCACCTGGGAGGCTCGATCCGCCAGTCCTCAACCGCAATAGTCACCACTCTGACTTTGTGGTTTGATCATCGGGATATTCTGCCAGGACCTTCTATTGTTACAGTTAGAATGCGTTTTTGTGTTAGCGTGTTGTACCCATAAACGACGGCTCCGCCAGGGAGGTAGTTATGTCAGACATTACAACCTTCCACGATCAGAATCATTTGCTGGCCGCCTTGCCAGACAGCGCCAAGGTACGGATATTCCCCAAGCTCAAACTGGTTGAAATGAACCTCGGGGACGTAATTTATGAATCCGGCCAACCCATCGACTTTGTCTACTTCCCGACCAATTGCATCATTTCGCTGCTGTACGTGATGATAAATGGCTCGTCCGCCGAAATATCGGTGGTCGGGAACGAGGGAATGGCCGGCATTGCCGTGTTCATGGGTGGCGACAGTACCCCCAGCCGGACGGTTGTGCAAAGCAAGGGATTTGCTTACCGGATGACCGCCCCGGAACTCAAGGAGGAGTTCGATAACACTCCCGCGGTAAGGGGGCTTACCCTGCGCTACACCCAGGCGTTGATCACCCAGATGTCCCAGACCGCCGTGTGTAATCGCCATCACTCCATTGACCAGCAATTGTGTCGCTGGCTGTTGTTATCCCTTGATCGCCTTGCGGACAACCATCTGACGATGACCCAGGAACTCATCGCCAACATGCTGGGTGTTCGCCGTGAGGGTGTTACCGAAGCAGCTGGCAAACTGCAGGACCTGGGGATCATCGAATACCATCGCGGCCATATCACCGTGATTGACCGGCCGGGGCTTGAGGCCCTCAGCTGCGAATGTTACGCCGTGGTCAAGCACGAGACCGACCGCCTGACCTCGGGCTACCCCGGTTACTGAGCCGGTCGACGCCGACTCGTCGCTGGCTTTGGTATCCCCCGCCAGCGGGAAGAAATCCCGATACCTCAGCATGTGCTACTCCCGGTTTTCAATCACCACTTCAACACGGCGATTCTGCTGGCGACCCGTTGCACTGTCATTGCTGGCAACCGGACGCTCAAAACCGAACCCGGACACGGTCAGCCGGCGGCCGTCAATGCCGCGGCCAGTCAGGAAACGCCGCACAGATTCTGCCCGTTGACGCGACAGGGTTTCATTAAACATCGCGCTACCCACGTTATCGGTATGGCCTTCAATCAGCACCTGGCGGTCAGGGTACTGTTCGAGGAAGTTCACCAGCTTCTCCAGATTCTCGTTAGTGCCTCCCTGAATCTCCGCGCTACCGCTCGCAAAAAGCACGTCCCCCAGAGTCAACACCAGCCCCCGCTCGGTTGCTTCGGCCTCAAGGTCGTCAATCTGCCGCTGCAGTTCTTCCGCTTCACGGGCAGATAGGGCTGCGGCATCCGCTTGTGAGCTACGCGCACTTTCGGCGTCGGCATGGGCCTCATCCGCTTCGCGGGTTCGTGCGGCCAGCCTGGCCGCATCACGCTGCTCGCCCAGTTGCTCCCGCTCGGCTTCCAACAGCCGGGTCTGGCCCTTGGCCCGGGCAATCTCGACCATGCGGTCAGCCATGTAGAGGCGATAGTCGGCCAGGGCCTGTTCATCGCTATCCAACGGTTGCTCGGCAAGCTGCACCGCCGCTTCCGCATCACGCAATTCGATGCGGGCATGAGTCATCATGTCAGGGTTCTGTTGCAGCTCGGTCAGCTTGGTGCGCACATCCTCTGAGCCTTCAGGGCTGGTCGGCGACATGGCACATGCGGTCAGCAGTACTGAGGAAAGCACCACGGCGATGGTCGTTTTTTTACCTGGAACCGGTTTCAGGAACGATAAGATTTTCATTGCTGATCTCCCTGGCGCTGCATCTCTTCATCCAGGGCCTCGGCGCCGCGCCCCATTTCACGATTGATCGCCGCGGCCTTCGCCGCTTCGGTTCTTGCTATTGCCAGCTCTGCGGCAACGCGGGCCTGTTTTGCCAGCCGGTCGGCTTCGGTCATTCGCTCCGCTGCCACAGCCTTCTCAGCTTCTGCCAAATGACGGTTCGCTTCTTCCAGTTCCGCGCCGGCATAACGCCGGGCTTCCGCCTGTTCGGCATTGGCAATGGCATCGCTGGCCATGGTCAGCGATTCGGTCGGTGGTAACGGCGCAGACGCACAGGCGACGAGGGTCAAAGTTGCGAGAAATAACGTGGTAAATAGGCCGAGACGTTCAGCGGCCCGCCGGATCATGTGCGTTTTCATAGCATGGCTCCTTATGCCACGGAGCTCCCCGGTTCTGTTTTGAACCGGCCAATGCCGAACCTGAACGGTCCGCCAATGCTCCCTGTCATTCACATTAGCGCCAGGGCCGTGACATCGTCCGTACGCTAACACACACAAGGGCCTCAAAATGAAATACCCCAGCCACTTGCTATTCGGGCCGCTTGAGGTGGAGTAGACTTGCCTGATGTAACACCGGTGGCGGCCTGGACAGTTTGGACGGTTTGAACGGTTTGGAGAGGGACGATGAGTCATACGAACGGATATTCAGATGTTGAACACCATGAACGGCTGCGACGCAGCGCCAGTGATCTGATCGAACACGGCGTACCGCCCCGCAACCACGGCGGCAACCTGAGCGTGGAAGCACTCCATTTGCTCTACGAGCGTGCCAGCAACCCCGAATCCGCTGCTGATGCCCTCAAGCTGCTCCACGAGCTGCAAACCTACCAGGTGGAGCTTGATCTGCTGTATGAACAGCTTCTGGCTAACGAACAGGAAATCAACGAGGAGCTGGCCCATTACCGGTCGCTCTATGAGCAGGCGCCTGCCGCCTATCTGATTGTGGCTAACGACGGCGATATTATTGAAGGTAACCTGGCTGCGGGCATTCTATTCGGCGACCACACGACGGACCTTGCCGGAATGGGCCTGAATGCCCTTCTCGCACCTGGACAGCACGACATCGTGAATACGTTGCTCAGAACGTCGGGCGCGGTAGAAGCAACGGTCGAACTGCAAGATCGCAGATGCATGGTGATCAGCGCAAAGCCCACCGCTGCCAGGGACAGCGTTTTGATGATACTCACTGAAGCCACGACTTACGCCCCCACGTACTGATGCGTATCGTAGGTATTGGTGCCTCCGCTGGCGGCCTGGCATCATTCGAGGATTTTTTCCGTAACATGCCCTGCGATACCGGCATGGCCTTCCTGGTGGTGCAGCATCTGGATCCAACCCAGAAAGCGCTGCTGCCGGAACTCCTCCAACGCTATACCGAGATGCCGGTTTTTGAAGCCCGGCAGAATACGGCCGTTCGCGCTGATACCGTCTACGTCATCCCGCCAAACCGCGAACTGCGGGTACAGGATGAGACCCTGAAGCTGGTGCAGCCAACCGAAGCACGGGGGCTGCGCCTGCCCATCAATGTGCTGTTTTCATCCCTGGCCAGCGCCCAGAACGAACGGGCCATTGCCGTTGTGCTTTCCGGCATGGGCTCTGATGGCACCCTGGGTTTGCAGGCCATCAAGGCGACCGGGGGGCTGACGTTGGTGCAGACACCTCTCTCGGCCCAGTTTGACGCCATGCCCAAAAGCGCCATAGATGCAGGCTGCGCAGATATAGTGGCACCGGCAGATGAAATTCCGGATCGCATACTGGCCTATGTCCGTCGCGTTCCCGTCCCGGGAGAAAGCCCCACTCATAACCACCCCGCCCAAACATCGCTGAAGCAGCTTGATCCGCTTCTCAGCCTGCTGCAAAAGCACACCCGGCATGATTTTTCCCTGTACAAACCCTCCACGCTGAACCGCCGGATTGAGCGCCGCATGGCCATCCATGGTATTGCGGACCTTGGGGATTACACCCGCTTTCTGGCCGACAACAAACAGGAAGTACAGCTGTTGTTCAGGGAACTGTTGATCGGTGTTACCGAGTTTTTCCGGGATCCTGACACCTGGGATTACCTGATAGAAACCGGGCTGCCGGAACTGATCACCGGGCAAACGCCGGGCCATCCGCTGCGTGCCTGGGTGGTGGGCTGCTCAACAGGGGAAGAAGCCTATTCGCTGGCCATTGCGTTTACCGAGGCGCTGGAAAACACTCTGCCGGGGCAGGAACTGAATCTGCAGATATTTGCCTCTGACATCAGCCCGGATGCCATTGCGGGGGCAAGGCGGGGGCAATACCCACTCAGTATTGAAAGCACCGTATCCCGGGACCGGCTGGCACGCTTTTTCACCAGACACAACAACCATTACCAGGTACGGCCATTGATACGGGATAAAGTGATGTTCGCCCCCCACGACGTCATTCTTGACCCACCGTTTACCAAGCTCGACATGATTGCCTGCCGCAACCTGCTGATCTATTTCGATGTCACACTGCAGCGGCGGATACTGCCCTTGTTCCACTACAGCCTTCGCCCCAACGGATTACTGATGCTGGGCAGTTCCGAGACCATTGGCCGGCTGAATCACCTGTTTGCGCCAGTGAAGCCCAGGCTGCGTCTATACCGCCGCAAACCTTTCGAGTCGTTTCGCCACTCTGACTTCCTGCTAAAATCCTTCCCACCCATGTCCACCTTGCACAAGGAGCACCCCGTGCGGTCCACACAGGTTCCCCCACAGGAGGCCACCAACAGCCTGCAGTCCGCTGCCGACAATGTGTTGTTGCAGGTCTATTCACCCGCTGCGGTGGTGCTCAATGCCGATGCCGATATCGTTTATATCAGCGGGCGTACCGGCAAGTATCTGGAACCGGCTGCGGGCAAGGCCAACTGGAACATCCACGCCATGGCCCGGGAAGGTCTGCGGGAGCCTTTGTATACCGCCCTGCAACAGGTAACGGAGCAAACAGACCCGCTTGAGCTCACAGGAGTGCAGGTTCAGACCGACGCCAGCACGCAGGCCGTTGACGTAACCATTCAGACGTTACGGGAACCCGAAGCCCTGAAGGGTATGACGATGGTTGTATTCCGCGATGCCCCCATGCCGGTGGCGTCCCGGCGCCGCAAATCCGCCTCTGCTGCCGACTCTGACCATGTTGCGGAAGTCCAGCGCTACCAGAAGGAAATCGAAAGCTTGCGGCAGCAGGCAAAGCACACCCGGGAAGAACTGCAGGCGTCCAACGAGGAGCTGCAGTCCACCAATGAAGAACTACAGTCTGCCAATGAGGAACTGACAACCTCTAAAGAAGAAATGCAGTCGATGAACGAGGAACTGCAGACCATCAACACGGAACTGCAAACCAAGCTGGATGATCTCGCCCTTGCCCAGAGCGATATGCAGAATGTGCTCAACAGTATCGAAATTGCGGTTCTGTTCCTGGACCAGGACCTGAACGTACGGCGTTACACCGAACGGGCTGCTGCCATTATCAGCCTGCGCGAGAGCGACGTCGGCCGCCCGCTCAGCGATCTGACCACCAGCCTGCGTTACCCCGAGCTTCAGGAAGACGCCCGGAAAACCCTGGATACCCTGGCGGTCAGGGAGAAGCAGATTACCACCAACGATGAGCGGTGGTTTTCAGTCAGGATCATACCCTACCGCAGACTGGACAACATGATTGACGGTGTTGTCATCACCCTGGTGGACATCACCGACACCAAGAAACTGGAATCCTCCCTGCGGAAGACGCCTCCGGCCTGACGCTGTTTCAGGCTTCACGGTTATCATCGCCGCTCCGATGCTGCTGCGCCCAGAGATGGGCATAGTGGCCATTGCGGGCAAGCAAGTCATTGTGATGCCCACTTTCCACAATGCGTCCGCCGTCCATCACCAGAATGGTGTCGGCATCCCGGATGGTGGAGAGGCGATGGGCAATCACCAGCGACGTGCGCTGACGACTGACTTCCTTCAGCGCCCCGAGAATGGCCTGTTCAGACAGGGAATCCAGGGAAGAGGTAGCCTCATCCAGAATCAGCACTGGTGGATTCTTGAGAATAACACGGGCAATCGCTACCCGCTGTTTCTCGCCCCCGGAGAGCTTCAGTCCACGCTCGCCGACCTGAGTTTCATAGCCATCCGGCAGGCTCAGGATAAAGGCGTCCAGATGGGCCATACGGGCCGCCTCATAGACCTCTGCTTCGCTGGCCTCGGGCCGTCCGTAAGCCAGGTTACGGTAGAGCGTGTCATTGAACAGCACCGTATCCTGGGGCACCACGCCAATAGCAGCGCGCAGGCTGGCCTGGGTGACGGTGCGAATATCCTGTCCATCAATGGTAATACCGCCCCGGTCCACGTCGTAAAACCGGAACAGCAGGCGGGCGAGGGTCGACTTGCCGGCACCGCTGGCACCTACTACAGCCACGGTATGACCCGGCGGGATGGAAAAACTTACATTCCGAAGAATCTGGCGGTCCTGTCGATAGGCAAAGTGAACATGGTCGAAACGGACTTCGCCTTTCTCCACAACCAGTGCTTTGGCATCTGGTGCATCCTCGATCACAGGTTCATCGCCAAGCAGACCGAATAACCGCTCCACGTTCACCAGTGCCTGGCGTATTTCCCGATACACAAACCCGAGCGCGTTCAATGGGATAAATAACTGCAGCAAGTAAGCGTTGATCATGGTGAAGTCACCCAGGGTAATCTCGCCACTGGCCACTTCCCGTACCGCCATGGCCATGATGACAATCATCGCCAGACCAATGATAAAGGCTTGGCCGGCGTTCAGGGCCGCCAGGGACAGGCGGTTTTTCAGGCGGGCCTTCTCCCAGTCGTCCAGGTCCTCGTCGTACAGCCGGGCTTCGAACTTCTCGTTGTTGAAGTACTTGACCGTCTCGTAGTTGAGCAGGCTGTCGACCGCCCGGGAATTGGACTGGTTATCCCGGGCGTTGGCTTCACGCACAAACTTGGTGCGCCATTCGGTAACCTTGATGGAAAACACCACGTAGACCACCACAGCCACCAGGATCGCCAGTACATAACCGACGTTGAACACCACAAACAGGATGCCGGCGACCAGCAGGATTTCGAGCAGGGTGGGCACGATGTTGAACAGGGTGAAACGCAGCAGGAAGCTGATACCGTTGGTACCCCGCTCGATATCCCGGGCCAGACCACCGGTTTTCCGGTCCAGATGGAACGCCAGTTCCCGATTATGCAGGTGTTCGAAAACCCGCAGCGATACCCGCCGCATTGCCCGTTCCGCAACTCGGGCGAACACTGCATCCCGTAGTTCGCTGAACAGCGTGCTGCCGAATCGGAGCAGGCCATAGGCGAGCACCAAGAGCACCGGAATCCACAGCAGCATCTCGCCACCGCGGTTCTCATCCAGGTAGTCGACGATGTACTTCAAGGCTACCGGTGTGGCAACGGTCGCTAGCTTGGAGATTATGAGAAACGCCAACGCCAGAACAACCCGGCCCCGGAACTCGGCCAGATAGGGCCAGAGACCGGAAATGACTTTCCAGTCCGGTTTATGGTCAGCGGGGTAGTCGTTATCGGCGTAGGCTCTCACTATCGAGAATAACTCCAAGGTTGGGGAGCGCGCGTGGGTGGCAGGGTCTTCCGGGACCGTCAAAAGCCATGGATGGCTTTTGTCGAGCGTACAGGGACGTATTTACAGCGTGTCCCGGAAGACCCTGCCACCCACGTGTGCTCTGCCCGGATGTATGATAGGTCTTTTACGGCGTTCAAACCGTATTGTTGCCAGAGTTTACAGCACCGCCAATCAGGAGGCACATCATCAACACCCGTCACCGCAAAGCTCTGAAACTGGTCGTCGATTTTATCAGTCCCTACAAAAGGGCCGTTGCTGGTGCGCTGGTTGCTCTGGTTATTACGGCGGCTATCACGCTTGGACTTGGACAGGGACTACGGATTCTCGTCGACCAGGGACTGGCAACCCAATCCCCCGTGATGTTGTCCAAAGCTGTGGGGCTTTTCTTTGTACTGGTGATTGGCCTGGCAACCGGTTCCTTTGCCCGCTTCTACCTAGTGTCCTGGATTGGCGAACGGGTGGTGGCGGATATTCGCAAGCAGGTGTTCAACCATCTGATCGACCTTCACCCCGGCTTCTACGAGAAAAACCGAAGCCTGGAGATTCAGTCACGCTTTACCGCCGATACCACCGTGCTGCAGTCGGTGATTGGCTCCACGGTATCGATCGCGCTGCGTAATGCACTGATGCTGGTGGGCGGGCTGATTCTTCTGTTTGTTACCAATGCCAAACTGGCCAGCATTATCATCCTGGGTTTTCCGCTGGTGATCATTCCCATTCTGGTTTACGGGCGTCGCGTCAGGCAGCTTTCCAGGCTAAGCCAGGACCGGGTGGCGGAAGTAGGCAGCTACGTGGGAGAGAACCTTACCCAGATCAAGACCGTGCAGGCGTTCAATCACCAACCCCATGACCGCCGGTTCTTTGCCCGTGTGGCTGAGAATGCCTTTGACATAGCGCGGGTGAGGATTCGCCAGCGGGCCTGGCTGACCACCATTGCGATCACCCTGGTGATGGGTGCGATCGGGGTGGTGATCTGGATCGGCGGGCTGGATGTGATTGCCGGCCGTACCAGCCCCGGGGAACTGGCAGCGTTTGTGTTCTACAGCCTGCTGGTGGGCCTCGCGGCCGGGGCAATCAGTGAGGTCATCGGCGAGTTGCAGCGGGCTGCCGGGGCAGCGGCGCGGATCTTTGAGTTGCTGCAGACACCCAGCGAAATCTCGACAGCGGACACCGCTACACAAACTCTCCCTGACACCATTCAGGGCAGTATCGAAATCAGCAATCTGAGCTTTTCCTACCCGTCGCGACCGGATGTCGAGGTCATAAAGGGGCTTTCACTGAGCATTCGCGCCGGGGAAACCGTTGCTCTGGTGGGCCCCTCCGGAGCGGGCAAATCCACGCTGTTTGATCTGTTGCTGCGATTCTACGAACCCGATGCGGGGCAGATTCTTATCGACAATACCGATAGTCGCCAGGTCGCAATCGATGACCTGCGACGATGCTTTGCCCTGGTGCCCCAAAACCCGGCACTGTTCCACGGCACCATTGCCGACAACATTCGCTATGCCCGCCCGGAAGCCAGCGACGAGGCCATGGTGGAAGCCGCGCGTATTGCCCATGCCGATGAATTTATTCGCAAACTCCCAAACGGTTATGAAACACCCCTGGGCGACACCGGGCTGGGGCTTTCCGGAGGACAGAAGCAGAGGCTGGCAATTGCCAGGGCATTGCTCGCGGATGCACCTATACTGTTACTGGACGAGGCCACCAGTGCCCTGGATGCTGAAAGCGAGCATCTGATTCAGCAGGCAATGCCGGGCTTGATGTCGGACCGCACAACACTGATTATTGCGCACCGGCTGGCTACCGTGAGGCACGCCGATCGTATCATTGTACTGGACGCCGGCGTTCTTCAGGATATTGGCAATCACGACGATCTGGTGGCACGCAATCCGCTGTATCGGCGCCTGGCGGAACTTCAGTTCCGGGAAGACGAGGGCAGCTGAAGTACGTAGAAACATCAGGGTCGGGTTTTCAAACCGGGCCATCATTTCGTGTATGCTGGTGGAACTAAACCGAATTCGAGGAGAGGCAAAGTGACGAACAAAGAACTGCAGGCACTCAAAGAACGTTATGTCGCGGCCGGTGCCGCGAGCCCCAACGAGCAGTTTGCCGACCATGCGACCAATGCCGAACTCTGGGACGCCGATGGCAAGCGGATGATCGACTTCGCCGGCGGCATCGGTGTACTGAATATCGGTCATCGCCACCCGAAAGTGGTTGAGGCGGTGAAAGCGCAGCTGGACAAGCTGATGCACACCTGCCAGACAGTCATGCCGTACGAGGGCTATGTGAAGCTGGCGCAGAAACTCAGCGAAGTAGTTCCGGTGAAAGGGCACGCCAAGGTGATGCTGGCCAACTCCGGCGCCGAGGCCCTTGAGAACGCCATGAAAATCGCCCGGGCGGCAACCGGAAAAACCAACGTTATCTGTTTCGATGGTGGTTACCACGGCCGTACTTTCTACACCATGGCCATGAACGGCAAGGCCGCGCCTTACCAGACCGATTTCGGGCCGATGCCAGGCACTGTCTTCCGCGCACCCTATCCGGTGCCTTATCACGGTGTCAGTGAAGACGAGGCGCTGCGCGGACTGAAAATGGCCATGAAGGCGGACTCCCCAGCCAACGATACTGCCGCTATCGTGATTGAGCCGGTACTGGGTGAGGGTGGTTTCTACGCTGCACCCGCCAGCTTCCTGAAAGAGATTCGCAAGATCTGTGATGAGAATGGCATCCTGATGATTGCGGATGAAGTTCAGAGCGGCTTTGGCCGTACGGGCAAGATGTTCGCCATCGAACACAGCGGTGTTGAGCCAGACATCATGACCATGGCCAAGAGCATGGCCGATGGCATGCCGATTTCCGCGATCGTTGGCACTGACAAGGTAATGGACTCTTCCGGTCCGAACTCACTCGGTGGCACCTATACCGGCAGCCCCACTGCCTGTGCGGCCGCCCTGGCAGTATTTGATGTGTTCAAGGAAGAGGACATTCTGGGCAAGAGCCAGCGTCTGGGCGAGAAGCTGCGCAAGCGTTTTGACCAGTGGCAGGAGCAGTTCCCCCATGTGGACAACGTGCGTAACCTGGGCCCCATGGCGGCCATTGAGCTGGTGACAGATAAAACCAGCAAGGAACCAAGAGCGGACTTCGCTGCAGCCGTCACCAAGAAAGCCAAGGAAAACGGCCTGATCCTGCTTAGCTGCGGTATGTATGGCAATACCATTCGTTTCCTGATGCCCGTAACCATCGAGGACAACATCCTCGAGGAAGGGCTGGGTATCGTTGAGCAGGCTCTGAAAGAAATAGGCTAAAGGAGCTTACGGATTTCCTTCCATAGGCGACGATAGGCGTCAGCGGCAGCCGAGGATCTGTCCATCAGTTCAACCGGCTGGCCGCTTTCGCCCATCTTCTCCACAACGCTGGCATTGGGAATGATGGCGTTCATCCCGCCCTCCAGATGTTTTTTACGGTTGATGACCATTTCCCGATGCAGGTTCTTGCGCCGGTCTACCATCGAGAAAAACGGGTGCAGACGGCCCGGTTTGAGCTTCTTGTCTTTTGCGAACTCCTGCAGTTGATGCCAGCTGTTCAGTGCCAGCCAGGTGGGCACTACCGGCACAAATACAGCATCGGCCGTTTTCAGTACCTGCTCGGATAAACGCGACATGGACGGGGGACAGTCCAGCACCACCAGGCTGGTTTCCTCCGACAACGGCGCCAGCCAGTTCTTGAGGGTATTATTGCTATCGTCCTTGTCCAGGCGGACATCAAGGTTGCGGAAGCTGTTGTGAGCGGGGATGAAATCCAGGTCGGGGTAGGCACTGGCACGAATGAACTTGCCTATCGGTGTCTTGCCGTCCATCAATGCTGCCAGCTTCCGGCCCTTGATCTCGTCCGTACCCGCCAGATACCAGCTTGCTGCCCCCTGGGGGTCCAGATCCCACAACAGGGTACTGATACCGGCCTGGCTCGCCAGGTAGGCAATATTCACAGCCGCTGCGGTTTTACCCACACCACCTTTGAGGCTGTAAAACGCGATGATCTTCATGCTTCCTCCTGAAACCCTTACGGGATAACGGCTGCCAGCTTAACCGATCCTGCTTGGGAGCGTGTTTCAGTTATATGACACATCGCTATACCCGACACGAGTTTCTTGCCTCCTCCCCCTGCCTACTCCCCGTTAACTGCGCATAAGGATGTTTTGGCTAACGGGTGAACACTTCATGTTGATTATGGGCATCTGCATATGGCGTCTCCCGACGACATGGGCAGTCGGATGGTCTCCACAACAAATACAATCAGGAGCACATTATGATCTCTATTCCACGTCTGGTGACCGGTGTCAGCCTCGGCCTGACGCTTGCGTTGCCCTTTAACACCGCTCAGGCCGGCACCTTTGTCCATCTGTTTGAATGGCAATGGAACGATGTTGCTACCGAATGTGAGCAGTTCCTGGGCCCCAAGGGCTACAGTGCCGTACAGGTATCCCCACCCCAGGAACACATTCAGGGCGATGCCTGGTGGACCCGATACCAGCCGGTCAGCTATCAACTTCAGAGCCGTAGTGGCAACGCCAGCCAGTTTGCCGACATGGTATCCCGTTGCAATGCCGCCGGTGTGGACGTCTACGTCGATGCAGTCATAAACCACACGGCCAATGGTACCGGCACCGGTACTGCAGGCTCCGGTTACAACAGCAACTCGCTGACTTATCCGACATACAGCAGTAATGACTTCCATGACGAATGCAGCATAGACAGTTCCGACTACAGCTCAGATGCCTGGCGCGTCCGCAATTGTCGGCTGGTGGGTCTGCCGGACCTGGATACCGGAAGCACTTACGTGCGTAACACCCTGGCCGGGTATCTGAACCAGCTTACGTCATTTGGGGTCAAAGGTATTCGTGTGGACGCCGCCAAGCATATGTCGCCGGAGGATATTGGCGCTATCGTCAGTCAGGTAAATGAGCCTCTGTATGT
This sequence comes from Marinobacter denitrificans, assembly GCF_008795955.1. Classification (GTDB taxonomy): domain Bacteria; phylum Pseudomonadota; class Gammaproteobacteria; order Pseudomonadales; family Oleiphilaceae; genus Marinobacter; species Marinobacter denitrificans. The sequence goes on along the minus strand of NZ_VMHN01000001.1, from coordinate 1,615,101 downwards.
GTTCCAGGAAGTGATTGACCTGGGGGGAGAGGCCGTCAGCGCCAATGAATACACCAGTACTTCGGACGTTACCGAATTTCGCTACAGTGCTTCTATTGGCAATGTCTTCAAGAATCAGAGGCTGGCCGACCTGAATGCGTTTGGCGAGAGTTGGGGTTTTCTTGCCGGCGGGGATGCCGTGGTCTTTACCGATAACCACGACAACCAGCGAGGTCACGGTGCCGGCGGCAGCAATGTCCTGACGTACAAGAACGGAGATCTTTACAACCTGGCAAACGTGTTCATGCTGGCATGGCCCTATGGCTACCCCAAGGTCATGTCCAGTTACGCATTTTCTGACAGTGAACAGGGGCCACCGGCCCAGAGCGTCTACCAGAATGGCTCGGCACAGTGTGGTTCTGCCTGGGTGTGCGAACACCGATGGGATTCCATTGCCAGCATGGTAGGCTTCCGGGCCGAAACCGACGGGCAGGGTGTGAATAACTGGTGGGACAATAGCAATAACCAGATTGCCTTCAGCCGCGGTAATGCCGGTTTCGTCGCCATTAACCGTGAAGGCAACAGCCTCTCCCGCACCTTCAGTACCACTCTGGCCGATGGCAATTACCGGAATGTTGCCGGCGATGGCGCCTGCGTCACTGTCCAGAACGGGCAGGTGTCTCTGACCGTCCCTGCAATGCAAGCTGCGGCTCTGCACACGGGCGAACCATGCGATACCGACCCCGAGCCGCCGGTAGAAAACTCTGCTTCCGTGACTTTCCAGTGCCAGAATGGCGCGACGGAGTGGGGGCAGAGCGTGTATATCACCGGCGACAATAGTGCCATTGGCAGTTGGTCACCAGCCGACGCACTCAAACTGGACCCGACCGCCTACCCGAACTGGAGCGGTACTTTTGATATGCCGGCTAACACCAGCATGGAGTGGAAATGCATCAAACGCAGCGAAACTGACCCCACCGCCCAGCTGGAATGGCAATCCGGCTCCAATAACCAACTTCAGACCGGAAGCCTGGGCTCCACCAGCACGACCTCCGGCTCTTTCTGAAGCCTGACTTCTACTGAGCACCTTCCAGCCTGTCCGCAAGGGCAGGCTGGTTCGACTATCCTTCGGTTAGTGGTGATTTCATCGTATACTGCCTGAAGATCTTTTCGGTATGCTGAGACGCAACCAGCATCACTTCCCGAACCATCAGGCTGATTTATGACCTCCCCGGAAACCCCTTCAAGACCGACACACAAACCCAGGCCCTGGATAGACCTGCTTGTCAGCATCGTCATTCCCTCCGTTATTCTGATGAAGCTCAGCGGTGACGAGTATCTGGGCAGTGTGATGGCCCTGATCATAGGGCTTGCATTCCCGCTGAGTTGGGGATTGTTCGAGCTCGTGCGCTACCGCAAGTACAACTTTATTGCGGTGCTGGGTATTATCAGCGTGGGTCTCACCGGCGGTATAGGGCTGATGGAGCTCGACGCTGGCTGGCTGGCCATCAAGGAGGCTGCCGTTCCAGCGGTGATTGGCCTCGCTGTACTGATATCCACTCGTACCAGATACCCGCTGGTAAAAACGCTTCTCTACAACCCAACCGTGCTGGATGTGGAAAAAATTCAGAAGGTACTTAAAGAGAGGGGAAGCGAGGCTGAGTTCGAGGCGCGGTTGCTGAAGGCCAGCTACTTCTTCAGCCTGACCTTCCTGTTCTCATCCATCATGAACTTCGTGCTGGCCAAGTGGATTGTCACCAGTCCGTCCGGGACCCAGGCGTTCAATGAGGAACTGGGGCGAATGACCCTGGTGAGTTACCCAATGATCGCGATCCCGTCGATGGTCATGATGATTGCCATCTTCTATTATTTGTGGCGCTCCATTCGGCGGCTTACCGGCTATACCCTTGAAGAAGTCATGGCACCGCACCTGGCGGCTCAGCATGAAAAGAAATCGTCAGACTCTGCATCCGGCCAACAGGATCGGTAAACCCACGATCCTGCAAGCTATTGATTTTAAATAAGAAAGGCGGCCATCTGGCCGCCTTTTTTGTGACCCGGCGAAACAGTACCGGGCACGCCTCGATTATCCTTCCACTGTACCCCTAGATATCCAGGTTGGTTACTTCCAGGGCGTTGTTCTGGATGAACAACCGTCGCGGTTCCACATCGTCCCCCATCAGCGTGGTGAAAATCTGGTCGGCCGCGAAGGCATCCTCGATCGTCACTTTCATCATGCGACGTGTTTCCGGGTCCATCGTGGTTTCCCATAACTGGTCCGGGTTCATCTCGCCCAACCCCTTGTAGCGCTGGATGTTCAGACCACGCTGGGCTTCCTTCATTAACCACTCAAGAGCACCTGCGAAGGACAGAACTGCCTGCTTGCGCTCACCGCGCTGAATATAAGCGCCGTCTTCGATCAGACCGTCCAGGGTTTCGCCCATCCGAGCGATGGCGGCATAGGAGGACGAATCAAAGAATTCGTGGCTGAAAACGTGGTTATGGGGAATACCATGAACGTAAATCACCACCTTCGGCAGGTAAAGATTACGTTCGGTATCCTTCTCCACGGAGAAGGTGTACTTGGTACCGGTGCGGGTATCCAGCTGCAAGCCATCACCCAGGCGCGCGACCCAGCGGGCAACCGCTTCTTCGTTCTTCAGGTCTTCCGGCTTCAGGGTGACGTTATCCAGCATTTGCTGAAGCACCTTGGCAGGATAAGCCCGGGACAGGCGATCAATCATTGCCATCACCGCCTGGTAATCCTTGACCATGGTCTCCAGAGCGGAATCCTTGATGGCAGGGGCCTCCGGATTCACATACAACTGGGCACCTTCCAGCGCGGTCTGGGTAAGGTAGGCTTCCTTCGCTTTCTCGTCTTTCAGGTATTGTTCCTGCTTGCCTCGTTTGACCTTGTAGAGGGGTGGCATGGCAATGAACACGTGGCCACGTTCGATGATCTCGCGCATTTGGCGGAACAGGAACGTAAGCAGCAGGGTGCGGATGTGGGAACCATCCACATCCGCATCGGTCATGATGATCAAAGAGTGGTAACGGAGTTTCTCGGGATTGAACTCTTCCCGCCCGATACCACAGCCCAGGGCTGTGATCAGAGTGCCCACTTCCGCCGAAGACAGCATCTTGTCAAAACGTGCTTTCTCTACGTTCAGGATCTTACCTTTAAGCGGCAGAATAGCCTGGGTTTTACGATCGCGACCCTGCTTGGCGCTGCCGCCCGCAGAGTCACCCTCCACTATGAACAGTTCAGAGAGGGCCGGATCCTTTTCCTGGCAGTCTGCCAGTTTGCCGGGCAGGCCAGCGATATCCAGAGCACCCTTGCGACGGGTCATATCCCTGGCCTTGCGGGCAGCTTCACGGGCGCGGGCAGCTTCGATCATCTTGTTAACGATCAGCTTGGCTTCGTTAGGCTGCTCCTGAAGGAAGTCAGCAAATGACTGATAAAGCTCCTGCTCAACCGCCGTCTTCACTTCTGAGGAGACCAGTTTGTCCTTGGTCTGCGACGAGAACTTCGGATCCGGCACTTTCACGCTGATAATCGCAGTGAGGCCTTCACGGGCGTCGTCACCGGAAGTGCTTACCTTGGCCTTTTTACCCAGGCCTTCATGCTCGATGTAATTGTTCAGTGAGCGGGTAAGGGCAGCCCTGAAGCCCGCCAGGTGGGTGCCGCCGTCCCGCTGGGGAATATTGTTGGTGAACGTGTAGATGTTCTCCTGGAAGGCGTCATTCCACTGCATGGCGACTTCAACCGAGATGCCGTCTTCGCGCTCTTTTATAAAGTGGAAGACCCGGTTGATCGGGGTTTTATTGGAGTTCAGGTGCTCCACAAAGGCACGCAGCCCCCCCTCATATTCGAACACCTCCTCTTTGCCGGAACGTTCGTCCTGCAGACGAATACGTACGCCGCTGTTCAGAAACGCCAGCTCCCGCAACCGCTTGGCCAGGATATCCCAATGGAACTCGATGCTGGTGAAGGTTTCAGGGGAGGGAATAAAGTGGACCTTGGTACCGCTGGCATCGGTATCACCTACAACGCCCAGAGGCGCCTTCGGTACACCACCGTTGTATACCTGCTCATACACCTTGCCATCCCGGCGGATTGTCAGGGTAAGTGAAGAGGACAGGGCGTTTACAACGGAAACTCCAACACCGTGCAGGCCACCAGAGACCTTGTAGCTGTTGTCGTCAAACTTACCCCCGGCATGGAGCACGGTCATAATAACTTCCGCGGCCGACACTCCCTCTTCCTCGTGAAGGTCAACCGGGATACCACGTCCATTATCCTTGACCGTCACTGATTCATCCGGATGAATAATCACCCCAATTTCAGAACAGTGCCCGGCCAGCGCTTCGTCAATGGAATTATCTACCAACTCAAAGACCATGTGGTGCAGACCGGTACCATCATCGGTATCACCAATGTACATCCCGGGCCGTTTCCGCACCGCATCCAGTCCTTTCAATACCTTGATACTGGAGGAATTGTAGTTCGATTCGCTCATTTGGGCACTCCTGAAGGGTGATTTCCCGGCCCGAAGCCATTGCCTCTGCTGTAGAGGAATGAAGATGGTTCATCCGGGCCTTATTCTATTCTTCCGTTAAATTTCCATGTTCCACGTGGAACAATCTGTATTCCGGCATGGTGTTCTGCCAAAGCTCATCAGGTCGGGGCGGCTCTATCGACGTCAAAAACACCTGACAGCGTAATTCGTAGAGTTTCTGGGCCAGCATGGCCCGGTGTCCCACGTCCAGTTCCGCGTTAATATCATCCAGCAGAAAGGTGACCTGCTTACCCAGATCACTCAGTACCATGCCCTGAGCAATCTTCATCAATATAACCAGCGTTTTCTGTTGACCCCGGGAAAATGTCTCCGACACCGGTCGCCCCTGAAAACGCAGCCGTATGTCGGCCCGATTGGGGCCATACAAGGTATGGCCCATTTTCCGTTCCTGTTCCCGATGTGCTTTCAACACGTCAAACAGAGATTGCGACACATCCCAGCCCGCGTAAAAATCGAGCTTGAGCCCGTCTACCCAGGGCGCGTCGATCTCGCCGAGCAAGCTATCAAAGGCCTTGGTGAACAAACGGAAGGTCTCTTTACGTGCTTTTGTCAGACGCTCTGCCAACTCCGTGTACTGCGAGTCCCAGACCTTCATCAGAGCATCGTCTATTCTACCAGTTCTGAGGATTTGATTCCGCTGTGATGTCACTCTTTGGCACTGCTGCCAGCTCGAGGCAAAAGAAGGTTCCACGTGGAACACTGCCCAATCCAGAAACTGACGCCGTTTGCCGGGACCACCGGCAACAATATCAAATACTCCGGGGTCGATAACCGACACGGGGAGATGCAAAGCCAGCGAAGAGAGATTTCGTACTGCTTCACCATCCACACGAAGTGTCGTTTCCTTCGCCAATACGTCCCGGGATATCCCTACGCGGTGACAGAGTTCTCCGGGCGCAGCAACCTTGTCGTCGGATATTCCTTTATCGAGGCCGCCAAATACGGTGAGCTTGCTCTGGCCGTGACTGACCACCGCCTGGTGTCGACTGACACGAAACGAACGTCCGAGACCCAGATACCCGATGGCTTCCAGCACGCTGGTTTTTCCACTGCCATTTTCACCGTAAAGAAGATTGATGGAAGGAGAGAAGCTGACCGGCGCAGGAGAGAGGTTGCGGAAGTGTTCCGTTTGCAGTTTAACGAGCGCCATAGATCACGATAAGTTGTCAGCCTGGAGACGGAACAAAAAAGGCAGCGTGCCAATCGGCGACGCTGCCCCAGTGTACAAAACCTTGTGGATGAACGCGATTAATGCAGCATGGTAAGACGTTCGTCCATAAAAACATCCATCTCTGGAGCAAGAATGTGTACGTAACGGTCAAAGTACAGAAACTGTTTCAACAACAAGGCAAACTCCCTTGGGAAATGAAGCCCATGGCCCTCACCAATCCGCACCATATCCATCAGGATGCTGTTCACGTCGTCTTCAGCCTGATCCGGTTGATACGGCACTTCGTCCGGGACCATCTTGTCCATCTGTTGATACAAACGGCGAAGGTCGTTCGCCAGTTCGCTGGCCTGAACTTTTTGATGGGTAATACCGATACGGATCATGGCGTCTGCCATACCATCGAAGTTTCCGACCATCACGGATGAAATAAAATCGCTGACAGCCTGCCAGGTGTCCGGTCGTATGCGCCCCACGATGCCGAAATCGATAAAGCCCACTCGCCCGTCCTTCAACACCATCAGGTTACCGGCGTGGACATCCGCGTGAAAAAATTCACACTGGGTCAGGCTGGAGAACCAGGTATTCATGGCAGTAATCAGCGTTCGCTCCGGATCCCGTGCATAGCCCCGGATGCTTTCCAGATCTGTAAGCGGAACGCCGTGGAATCGCTCCATGGTGAGAATCCGTCGGGTGCTGCAGCTTTCATACACAAGAGGCACTGTGGCGTCTTCATTATGGGAATTCAGCAGGAACTCCCGGAACACTTTAAGGTTGTTGGCTTCCTTGATGAAGTCGCACTCTTCCATCATGGTACGCTGAATTTCCTCAACGATACCCGACAGTGACGTCCAGGACAGCTTGGGAGCCAGCGTTTCCAGAATCCGGGCAGATAGATAAAGAAAGTTAAGGTCCGTGAGCAGAATATTTTCCACCCCGGGCTTCTGTACCTTGATCACCACATCTTCACCGGTAACCAGCTTCGCAGCATGAACCTGGGCAATTGACGCAGAAGCCAAGGCCACCGGATCGATATCCGAGTACACCTCGTCGATCGGCCGTCCCAGTTCATCCCTGATGATCTTTTTGATCACACCGAAGGGCAGGTTCGGAGTCCGGTCCAGGCAGTACTGAAACTCCTCAACGTATTCCTTGGGGAAAAACGTGGGTGAACTGGCAATAAACTGACCCAGCTTGATATAAGTGGCTCCCAGCGATTCAAACGTCTGCCTGAGCAAGCGTGGAGCAGGTGGACGATCACCACGAACCCAATTCACGCCGGCACGTCCGAGTACAGACACCGTCTGACCGATGCGAAAGGCACCCTTGAGACTGTTCGTCACCGTTCCCATGTTTCTCTTCCTTCCTTATCCCGTAAATTGTGTCTTTTAAAGCCGCATGGGCATCACAACGTATAGGCAGCGGTTATCGTTCTGCGCTTCTATCAGTGCGCTGCTGTTGGGATTAGCCAGGGTGATTTTCACCTGGTCTTCCTCCAACGCATTCATTACATCCACCAGATACCCTACATTAAATCCGATTTGCAGTGATTCGCCCTGATACTCGACCGGCAACGCGTCTTCGGCCTGTTCCTGATCCGGGTTATTGGCGAAAACCTGCAACTCGTTAGGGGCAAGATTCAGCCGCACGCCCCGGATATTTTCGTGGGAAAGAATACCGGCACGTTGCAGGGTATTCTTGAGTGTGGCCCGGTCTGCCAACACGATCTTGTCACCGCCACGGGGAATAACCCGGTTATAGTCCGGGAACTTGCCCTCTATCAGCTTCGAGGTGAACGTGTAGGCTCCCACAGTAGCACGCAGATGGTTGTCCCCAATCACCAGGGTAACCGGCGTCTCCACGTCATCCAGCAGGCGCGCCAGCTCCAGCACGCCCTTACGGGGCACAATCACCTGCCGCGGTTCAGGGCAGCCGGTCGGCAGATCGAAATGGGCCATGGCCAGGCGATGGCCATCCGTCGCCACTGTGCGGACGTGGTCTTTGTCCACTTCCAACAAAAGGCCATTGAGATAATAACGGACATCCTGTTGCGCCATGGCAAAGGCGGTCGCATCAAACATACGGCTGAGTTCCTTCTGGGGCAGTTCGAGCCGGAAACTTTCCGCCTCGTCCTCCACATTTGGAAAATGCTCAGCAGGCAAAGTCGACAGGGTGAAATGGCTGGCACCACAACGCAGGTGCAGCCGGTCACCTTCCAGTGCAAGCTCAATGGGAGATTCCTCGCCCAGTGCGCGGCAGATATCGGACAGTTTCCGGGCCGGGACGGTAATACGTCCCGGCTGATCCACGTGCACCGGCGACACCCGTCCAACCAGCTCCACTTCCATATTGGTTCCGGTGAGAGTCAGGGAGTTGTCTTCCGCTACCAGCAATACATTGGACAATACTGGCATTGTCTGTTTACGTTCCACCACACCGGCAATGGATTGCAGCGGGGTAAGCAGGGATTCTCGGCTGATCGTCAGTTTCATGGCACCCAGCATTCTTTTATTGGAAGGTGAATGTTTATTGGTTGTTCACTGAACCGGTCAGGTTGTAAGCAACCGCATAAAGTTCTGATAATCTTCGCGGATACCCGGATCTGTCTCCTGGAGCTCCACAATCTTCTTGCACGCATGCAGTACCGTGGTGTGATCACGGCCACCAAACGCATCCCCGATTTCCGGCAGGCTGTGGTTGGTCAGCTCTTTCGACAGAGACATGGCAACCTGCCGTGGCCGGGTTATCGTACGGGTGCGTCGTTTCGACAACAGGTCAGAGACCTTGATCTTGTAATACTCCGCCACCGTGCGCTGAATGTTATCAATACTGACCTGCTTTTCATGCAGCGCCAGCAAGTCTTTGAGGCTTTCGCGGATAAACGGTGGGGTTATCTCCGACCCGGTGAAGTGAGCATTCGCTATCACCAGACGCAGTGCCCCTTCTAGTTCCCGGACATTCGAACGGATCTTCTGGGCAATAAAAAAAGCCGCTTCGCTACTGAGTTTGACGTTCACCTGCTCGGCTTTTTTCATCAGGATCGCCACCCGCGTTTCCAGCTCCGGTGGTTCAACCATCACTGTCAGGCCCCAGCCAAATCGCGATTTGAGCCGTTCTTCCATATCCACAATTTCTTTCGGAAAGCGGTCACAGGTGACGATTACTTGCTGGCCACCCTCAAGCAACGCATTGAAGGTGTGGAAAAACTCTTCCTGGGACCGCTCCTTGCGGGCAAAAAACTGGATATCATCAATCAGCAGTGCATCTACGGACCGGTAATACCGCTTGAACTCATTGATTGCGTTCAGCTGAAGGGCCTTGACCATGTCTGCGACAAACCGCTCGGAGCGAAGATAGGCGACCTTTGCCCTTGGATTGCGCCTAACTATATCGTTACCGATTGCATGCATCAGGTGGGTTTTACCGAGACCAACCCCACCGTAAAGAAACAAAGGGTTGTAGGCCCCGCCGGGGTTTTCCGCCACCTGCATGGAGGCAGCCCTGGCGAGCTGGTTGGATTTACCCTCCACGAAAGTGTCAAACGTAAAACCTTCATTGAGAAAGCTCTGGTGTTTGATATCCCCTTCCACCTGCACGGAACGGCGGTTGTCTTCGTGCCTCGGCTTTGCGGCGCGGGGGTTCACCGTGGCTGCAATCCCCCTCTCTTCTTCCGTCACCGTGCTGACGCCTTCCTGCTCGGTCGCCGCCCCTTTGGCTGCCGTTTCAGAACGAACAACCAGATCTGACGTTTTGGGTGCTGAACCCACTTTCATATTGACCAGCGGCGCCTGGCCCCCATGGAGATCTTTCAATACTTCTTCAATTCGTCTGAGGTATTTCTCGTTGACCCAATCCATCACGAAGCGGTTTGGCGCAAACAGCATCAACTGGCCCTCGCGGTGATCAGACTGCAAGGGCCTGAGCCAGGTGTTGAATTGCTGAGCGGGAAACTCGTCCCGGAGTACTTCCAGACACTGATGCCAGATATTATTCGGCACGACAGCCTTGCCTCCGATGCCTCAGAAATTACTCGTAACGGATCTCCGTGACCCGATGAAAGAGATGACCAAGGATTCTAACCTGCGCACCCCTCAAGTGAAAGGGTCAATAGCACTTAATAAACAGCCTGTGGAAATTTAAATTGTTAAATATCATATTTTTACAGACTTACCTACAGGCTTGTGTACAGAAAACGATAGCCTTCACAGTTACCCACAGCCCGTTGTTCGCAACCCGGCCCCAACCCTGTGCATAATCCCCCTGACACCAGTGGATAAAACCGCCTCGAAGCTACCAACCATGTTACCCACATTCCGTGCGTCAGTTATGCACAGGGCTCAGCAGCACTTGTCAACCACCTTGTAAATATCGCAATAAACTGTTTTAAATCCCGTTTTGTCGCTTATCCACAGAAAAAGGCCTGCCTAATAACAGTAATAATAATCCTTAAAGAGATTAAAAAAGACCTACTGAATCTATTACTCAGCCGGGTTGTTTCCGTCAGATCCAGATTAGCGCATCACGCAATCGATAAGCATTGAATTCCTTTGCCACATTGCATAGAATGCCGCTCCTGTTTTGGCTGTTCATTTTCCAGCCAACCATTGAATTTCCAATACCTGCAATGTGAGATCGACACCATGAAAAGAACGTTTCAACCAAGCGTACTGAAGCGTAAGCGCGTTCACGGTTTCCGTGCCCGCATGGCGACTGCCAACGGCCGCAAGGTTATCTCCCGCCGTCGTGCCAAGGGCCGTGCCCGTCTGTCTGCGTAAGACATTGACCGCCTGATGAAGGCTTTGACCTTTCCAAAATCGTCCCGGCTGCTCAAACCAGGTGATTACGGCAAAGTCTTCGATGACGTTCAAATCCGGGTTCCGCACCGGAATTTTCTGATCCTGGCGACACCCAATACTCTGGGACACGCCAGGATCGGTTTGGTGTTTTCAAAGAAAAATCTCAAACTCGCCGTACAACGCAATCGCGTCAAACGTCGGGTCCGGGAAACCTTCAGACACCAGACAGACTACCCTGCCCTGGACATTGTGGTGCTTGGGCGACGGGGACTGACAGAGCTTGATAATGCAACGCTCAATGCTACCCTGACGGAGCTTTGGTCGCGTCTCAGAAAGAAAAACCGCCAGCTCCAGAAACCCTCAACATCGGAACATTCCGGTACCGGCAAAGGAACGGGTTAATGCGCAAACTGTTGCTCCTGCCCATCCGTGTCTACCAGTATGCGATAAGCCCCATGATGGCCAGTCACTGCCGTCACTTTCCAACCTGCTCACAATATGCTGTCGAAGCCATAACCACCCATGGTGCAGCAAAAGGCCTTTTTCTTGCGATGAAACGTCTTCTGAGGTGTCATCCGTGGGCAAAAGGCGGGTATGATCCCGTTCCGGGCACTGACGTCTGCAGTGAGGTAATGTCCACCACCTGCTGCGGGCCGGCCAGCCAAACCCATAACACTAACCAGACCAAACAGTAAGTTTATGGATATTCAACGCATTGTATTATTTGCCGGCCTGGCCATTGTCAGTTACATGATGGTACTTGCCTGGAATGAAGACTATAACCTGCCGCAGACCGAACAGGTTGCCGAGCAGACCAGTTCCAGGGCCCCCTCCGGAGACAGCGATGATCTGACACTGCCAGACGAATCCGCAGGCGGATCTGTGACCTCCGACGAAGAGTTCACAACCCCGGAAGGTGAAAGCCAGGCTATCAGCAGTTCAGAAAATGGTTCAGTCGAAGTCAGCGACCAGCTCATCACCATCCGTACCGATGTCTATGAACTGAAAATTGATCGGGTCGGCGGTAATCTCATCCAAAGCTCCCTGCTCCAGTACGATCGCTCACTCGATAGTAAGGAATCCCTGCGGATTCTGACCAATACCAATCGGCGCACCTACATCATGGAAAGCGGTCTTATTGGCCGCGATGGTATCGACAGTAAACGCAACGGCAGTGCCCCCGTTTACGAAGTCTCTGCCAGTGAATTCGAACTGCAGGAAGGTGAAGATTCACTTACCGTAGATCTGACCTATTCCACTGACAATAATGTGGAAATCACCAAACGGTACGGATTTGCCCGTGACAGCTATGAAATTGATGTTCGTTATCTGATCGATAACCAGTCTGACGATGTCTGGCAGGCCAACATGACCGGCAAGATCGTCAGGGACCAGGCGCCTGATCCGACTGCACAGAACAGCCTTGGTATCAGGGCATTCCTGGGTATGGTCGTCAGCACCCCGGAGGACCCCTACGAAAAGTACGATTTTGATGATCTGACTGACGAACCCGTTAATCAGTCAGTCACCAATGGCTGGCTGGCGTTCCTCCAGCATTATTTCCTGGCGGCATGGGTACCTGAACGGGATCAACCCGCCCAGTTCCAGTCCACTCAACGCGGCGCTCTTCATGTGATGGGATTTGTCTACCCCGCCACACAGGTTCAACCAGGAGAAACCGCAGAAGTATCTGCCCGGGCCTATGTTGGCCCCAAGATCATTGAGCGCCTGGAAGAAGTGGCGCCGAACCTGGATCGCACCGTTGATTTCGGCTTCCTGTTCTTTATTGCCTTGCCGCTGTTCATTATCCTGGACTGGTTCTATGGCCTGGTGGGCAACTGGGGTGTCGCGATCATTCTGCTGACGGTCCTGGTGAAGGCGGTGTTCTTCAAACTCTCTGCTACCAGCTACCGTTCCATGGCAAGAATGCGTGCTGTGGCTCCGCAGCTGACGAGGCTGAAAGAACTCTACGGCGACGATCGCCAGCGAATGTCCCAGGAAATGATGGCGCTGTACAAGCGGGAGAAAATAAACCCCCTTGGTGGCTGCCTGCCGATACTGGTTCAGATGCCCGTGTTCATTTCCCTGTACTGGGTTCTGTTCGAAAGTGTGCAGCTGCGCCATGCACCGTTTATGCTGTGGATTCACGATCTGTCGGTAATGGACCCCTATTTCATCCTGCCCATCCTGATGGGTGCCAGCATGATGCTGCAGATGAGCCTGAACCCGACACCACCGGACCCGATGCAGGCCAAGATCATGAAGATGATGCCGCTGGTGTTTACGGTATTTTTCCTCTGGTTCCCGGCAGGTCTGGTACTGTACTGGTTGGTTAACAACATCCTGTCCATCAGCCAGCAGTGGTACATTACCCGCAAGATTGAAGCGGAAATGGCCACCAAGAAGAGCTGATCAGGCACAATTAAGGCCAGCAATCACAGAGGCTCCTTCAAGGGGCCTCTGTTGTTTCAGGGGACAACAAGATGTTCAATGCCACCGATACCATTGCCGCCATTGCCACAGCGCCGGGTCAGTCCGGTGTGGGGATTGTGCGAGTCTCCGGACCGGAGGCGGCGACCATTGCCCGCAAAATGCTTGGTTTCAATCCCCGTCCCCGTTACGCCCACTACGGTCCCTTCCTGGACACAAGCGGCGAATTGATTGATGAAGGCATAGGGCTGTTTTTTCCCAATCCCCATTCGTTTACAGGCGAAGATGTATTCGAGCTTCAGGGGCACGGCGGTACCGTTATCCTGGACCTGTTGCTGAGAACAGTGTGTGAGCTGGGCGCCCGCCTGGCGCGGCCCGGTGAATTTTCCGAAAGGGCATTTCTTAATGACAAACTCGATCTGACCCAGGCGGAAGCGATTGCCGATCTGATTGAGAGCAGTTCAGAACAGGCTGCACGCTGTGCCGTCAGGTCATTACAGGGCGTGTTTTCCCGTAGAATTGATGCCCTGGTCGAGGCGGTTACTCACCTTCGTATTTATGTGGAAGCTGCCATTGATTTCCCTGAAGAGGAAATCGATTTTCTGGCGGATGGTAAAGTCGCCAACGACCTGCAGACCATCATGCAGAATCTGGACGTGATTCTTGCTGAGGCCCAGCAAGGGACGATTCTCAGGGACGGTATGAAAGTGGTGATAGCTGGCCGCCCCAACGCCGGCAAATCCAGCCTGCTCAATGCGCTTGCCGGTCGGGAAGCCGCCATTGTAACCGCGGTTGAAGGCACTACCCGGGACGTTCTGCGGGAGCATATACATATTGATGGCATGCCCCTGCATATTATTGATACGGCCGGATTGAGAGACAGCCCGGACGAAGTTGAACAGATCGGCATTGCCCGCGCCTGGGAGGAAATCCGCCAGGCCGACCGTATCCTGCTGATGGTGGACGCGACCACAACACCGGAAACTGAACCTCACCGATTGTGGCCCGATTTTATTGATCAGCTACCTCAGGGTGCCCCTCTTACGGTAATCCGGAACAAAGTGGATCTGACCGGCGAACCCGTCGGTATTGAACAACCAGACCGAGCGGCGGCGCCGGTCATCCGTATCGCGGCCAAATCCGCAGATGGGCTTGAAGTTCTGAGGGATCACCTGAAACAGTGCATGGGTTTTGCCAGTACGACAGAGGGTGGCTTTATCGCCAGGCGTCGTCATCTGGATGCCCTGGAACGGGCACAGGAGTTCATGCGCCAGGGCGAAGCACAGTTACAGGGTTTCGGCGCCGGCGAGTTACTCGCTGAGGATCTGCGTGCTGCGCAGGATGCCCTGGGAGAAATTACAGGTGCAATGACACCGGATGAGTTGCTTGGTAAGATCTTCAGTAGCTTTTGTATAGGTAAATAAGCACAGGGAAACCGTTGAGTCAGTGCTCTTCCATATGAGACCGGATGCTCCGTTGCCGTGAACGGCTAAAAGGTTTCAATGTATCGTTGGTATGTTTCTCTTCTGACCCTTCTGTTCCTGCCCGGGTGCGCTGTCATCAACGGTGAGTACTTGTCTGAAGCGCAGCCGCAGGTTGGAACCCGGGGCGAGAATGCAGGCAAGCCGCCTGCTACCCCACCTGATACAGCACCCTACGAACTGCAGCGCCAGGCACTGTTTGACCAGCCCTATATTGACCCGCTTACGGATTATCTCAAGAAGCATGGTGATGATACCGGACGTGAAGCCGTGCTTCGGCAAATTGCGGAGGAACGTGACCGCCGCTGCCAGGCCATCGCGGATGGCTATGCCGGCAAACCGGCTACAGAACAGCGACTGGCCCGCTATCGTGCCGGGTATAACTACTCCTGCGCCGCAGAGGTAGAATCGTTTGCCCAGCGGGTGCAGCAGAACCAGCACAACAATCTGCCGACCACAATCGCTGCCCCTGATGACAACGATGAAGCCTCCCAGCCCCAACGGCAGGACGCCCAATCCCTCAGTGACTGCTATCTGTTAACCACTATCCGCAACTTCAGTGCCGCCAGGGAAGCCTGCCGCGAAACCGCTGAAAACGGAGATCCGCGCTCTCAGGTCAATATGGCAATGATTACCCATGCTTTTGAAGACTATGCCAGCGCTTTTCAATGGGCACGGCAGGTGGCGCTCGTTTCGGGTACTGCAGCCTATATTCTGGCCCAGCTGTACGATTCCGGACTCGGTGTCGAGAAAAATCCGGAACAGGCCGTATACTGGTACGATAAGGCAGCTAGCCAGGGGCACAAGGAAGCTCGCATAGCACTTGAACGTTTCCGGGAGCAAACCCCCGCCGACGGTACCTGATTCTCCGCCGAAGGATATCGATTGATGTCGGTCACGTTTCTCCGCCGCCCGTTCTACCGGAAAAACCCCTCCTCCCGACAGGCAGTCATGTGGTTACTCGGCTTACTGATACTGGTATTTCTCGCCGGTATGTTGTTGCTGTCACGCCTGAACCTCAACTACTCCCAGGAGGCCCTTTCCGAGCTCCGGCGTCAGCAGATCCATGAAGTTATCAGTGCCGGGCTGACTCGCATCAACGGCCGTCAGTCAGCACTGGCCGGTTACACCAAGGCGCTGGCAAATGTTGGCGAAAGCTTCCATTCGCTGGCCCGGAGCAATGTCGCTGATATCGACCGCTCCACTATCCGGGCCCATCTGGAAACCTCTCTCAAAGACCACCTGAAAGATTTTGACGGTGCTGCCGGCGGCGGCTTGTGGTTTGAGCCCGGCGTTATGTCCGGGCCCGGTGATGGCTATATGCCGTATTTTATACGCAACGCCGATAACCCGGAGCTGAAGCGTCTGGAGGTTGATGCTCAGCTACGAAACTATCGTAACGCTCCCTGGTTCGGTCACACACTCGGTCGGGGATGGACACCCGGCCCCGAGCGTGTCAGTGAAGTTTACTGGTCCCCGGTCTATTACGATCTCAACACCGAACGCGCGGTCCTGACGTTGGCAACCCCGATGTATGACCAGCGGAACAACCTGCTGGGTATGGCAACAACTGCCTGGACATCGGACCAGATCATTGACGTCGTCAGTCGCATCAGCGTTACCGAGCATAGCTTCACTTTTCTCAACGATAGCAATAACCGTAATCTCTCCAGCCTCAGCAGGGGTGAGGATACCCCCGAAGAGCAGGCTCTGATTGATGCTGTTCTGGCACTTGAGCTGGCCGCAGATATCGACCCGGCCTCCGAAGCCCTTACCATGCGCACGCTCACCGTAAGTGGTAACGATTACGAACTGTATTATGCCGCTACTGCCGGCGGCATGGTCTATGGTGCAGGCGTGCCGGTGGATGAAATCAATGCGGTACTGAGGCCTATGGAGAAGACCAACCAGAGGATTCTCCTGGGCACGGTTTCTGCAATGCTGCTTCTGAGCCTTTATCTGTTATACCGGATCATGCAGCTGATCCGGGAACTTCAGGCGTCCTATACTGACGAGCTTACCGGATTGCCCAATCGGGTCCGCCTGTTACGGGACTTGCAGGCCCGTGATGATGCCTCGTTGTTGATCATCAATCTGGACCGCTTTAACGAAATCAACAGCCTCTTTGGCAATGTCTGTGGTGACCACGTATTGCTGGTGCTTGCCACTCGGTTAACAGCTTTCAACCGGGACCGGGCCGGAGGACTGTTGAGGGTCTACCGGTTGCCAGGTGATGAATTTGCGATCCTTGCGCCGTTGCTTGAGGAGGAGGGCATCCAGGGTCTGGCTGTGCAGCTGCGTCACCTTGTCAACGGGGAGCGGATATATTGGCAGTACCAGCCCCTGACAATGGATGTCAGCGTCGGAATGGCAACGCGAAAAGGCCGCAGAGCGGGGGGCTCCGCCGATCAACTGGTCAGTCAGGCCAAGGTGGCGGTGCTGCAGGCCCGGGAGCAGAACCGCCATCACCTGCTTTACGATCCGTCTGTGGGAGTTGAAGAGAACTACGAAGCCAACCTCTACTGGGCCAACCGGCTGAAAGCGGCCATTGACGAAGACCGTCTGGTGCCCTGGTTTCAGCCTATTCATGATAACAGGCAGCAGCGTGTTACCAAATACGAATGTCTGGTACGGATGGTGGAGACGGACGGCCGTGTGATCAGCGCCGCCCAGTTCGTGAAAATTGCCGACCGTTTGCGTCTGAACCGCAGAATCACGGTATTGATGATCGAGAAGTGTTTTGCCGGTTTCTCAGATCGGGAGGAAGAGTTTTCCATCAATCTGTCGTACGGCGACATTGCCGATTCTGAAACAGTGGGCAGGATTCTGGAGGCTCTGGATCGTTATGGCATCGGGAGCAGGGTGATATTCGAGATTCTGGAATCGGACGGTATTACCAATTACGATGAAATCCATCGCTTTATTGAGCAGGTAAAGCCTTTTGGCTGTCAAATTGCCATTGATGATTTCGGCACCGGCTACTCCAACTTTGCCCACCTTCTGAGCCTGAACGTCGATTATATAAAAATCGATGGCAGCCTGATCCGCAATCTGCATGAGGATCACACAGCATTTCTTGTAACCAGTGGCATTGTCCAGTTTGCCCGTAGTCTGAATATCCGCACTGTGGCTGAATTTGTCCACAACCAAGCCGTGCAGGAGCGGGTTTGTGAGTTGGGCATCGACTTTTCCCAAGGCGACTATTTTGGCTTGCCGGTCCCGGAGCCAGGATCGGCTGAGCGAATGGTATAGCGTTCATTTCCTTACGAAAACACACATTTTTGGTGTCAATTACCGTCGATACCTGAGGTAGACTTCGCCCTCCAAGAAAGGGACGCCATCGCCATGGCGACTATGCATACCAAGGAGAAAAACCGTGCGGCACCTGCCACCTCTACTACTTGCTGTCCTGACCCTGACCGCTAGCATTTCCACCGCCCAGGCGTCTGACAAACTGTATCTGTATACCGAAAACTTTCCCCCGTACAACATGAGTGCCACAGGACGGGCGTTCGAGCATAACGGCACGAACATCGATGGTTTATGCACCGAGATGGTCAAAGCGATTCTTAACAACACCGACCTTGATTATGTGATCAAGCTGCGAAACTGGGATTACGGCTACAACCGCGCCCTTAACAAAAGCAATCACGGTATTTTCTGCACTACCTACACAGAGTCCCGTGCGCCCCGCTTCAAGTGGGTTGGCCCGCTGACCCGGAACCTGTGGACCATTTTCGCCCCCGCGGGTACAGATCTCCAGATCGACCGCCTTGAAGATACCAGGGGGCTGAGGTTTGGTGGCTACCGCAATGATGTTATGACCGAGTACCTGCTTGAACGTGGCTACGAGGTGTCGGCTCTGGATAGTGATGACCTGAACCCCAAACGCCTGGAACTTGGCCAGATTGACTTGTGGATAGCAGATCGGCTGGCAGGCCCTTATTTTGCTTCGCAGCAAGACGTGGAAGGATTGGAACCGGTCTATTCCTTTAACGATATGGAGCTTTTCCTCGCAATAAATCCCGATACACCGGATGACACAGTCGAAAAGCTCAACGCCGGGCTTGAAAAGGTCCATGAGTCAGGCATGTTCGAGGCCATTGAAACCAAATACGGCTTGTAAGGAGGGGAGCGATACGGCTCCCCTTTTCGTTTATAGGCGCCCGTAAAGTCAACCGGTTCTGCGCTGATCCGGGGCATCCACAACCTGAAGAGAGTCAGTGCGAGTCCGGTTACCCAGGAATTCAGGCCGGGGTTTGTTGCCGCAGAATGGCTGCACCAGCTGATTCTCCACACTGTTATAGACGAAGAACAGGTTGCTGCGTGGCCAGGGGGACATATTGGCGTTGGAGGCGTGCAGGGTGTTGCACTCGAAAATAATCAGTGAACCGGCCGGGCCCGTGGGTGCCTGGATACCATGTTCGTCGATCATCCGGTTGAGGTCATGGTGCGCCGGCACACCCAGCTCCTGTTTTTTCAGTGACGACTGATAGTTGTCTTCGGGCGTGCGGCCGACGCAGGGGATAAAGGTCCTGTGGGAGCCCGGCACCAGCATCAATGGCCCATTGAACGGTGTATTGTCAGTCAACGCGATGGAAAAACTCACTGAGCGCATACGAGGCATACCATCTTCTGCGTGCCAGGTTTCAAAATCCGAGTGCCAGTCAAAGCCCTTACCGTGGAATCCCGGCTTGAAGTTAATACGTGACTGGTGAATGTAGGCATCACTGCCCAGCAGCTGGTGCACCATGCCCAGAATGTGAGGGTCACGAGTCAGGCGGTCAAAGCGGTCCGACAGCTCGTGAATGCCGAAAACGGAACGTATTTCCTGCTTTCCCGGTTCTGTGATGGTGCCCTCGGATTGCAGTATGGCCTCGTCATTCTCGTAGGCACGCAAGTCTTCCCGGAATCGCTGTACCGTGGTGGTATCGAGAAAATTATTGAATACCAGAAAGCCATCCCGCTCGTATTGAGCCAGTTCCGTTTCGCTCAGCGGGCCGTCTTTCCGCTCTTTGCCAGCGCTGTGCACTACCGGGTCCAGGCGCTTGAAACTTGCCGTAGGGCGCTCAAGCCGTGTGGGGTACAGATCATCAGTACGAGTATCCATGGTCAAACCTCCCTATTTCTCTATCGCACAGGGGAACCCGTATCAGGTTTCCCGAAGCAAAAAATAACAAGTTGATCTGGTATGGAATTCCGCGCGAGCGGCGGCTACTGAAAGATTGGGGGCGGTCGTCAGAATTTCAACCGCCCGGCGGGCAAATCCAGCAGGTGTGGATTTAATCGATAAAACTCATGCTGTCTGCCTCCAGCTGCATCAGGTTCTTGCTGGGGCTGAGCATGCTGGTGGCATGGGCCTGGGCTCTTGGCAGAAGGCGCTCGTAGTAGAATTCCGCCGTCGCCAGCTTGGCCCGGTAGAAGTCTTCGGAATCCGCACCCCCC
The DNA here is from genome assembly GCF_008795955.1 of Marinobacter denitrificans. GTDB lineage: Bacteria > Pseudomonadota > Gammaproteobacteria > Pseudomonadales > Oleiphilaceae > Marinobacter > Marinobacter denitrificans. The sequence continues at coordinate 1,595,222 of NZ_VMHN01000001.1, read as the reverse complement.
TTGTCGAGCTTGTCGGAGGCAACGGCGGCCATGCGCAGCCACATGTATGCCATGGTTACGTAACCGCTGTACATGAGGAAGTCATTGGCAGCCGAACTGACCATGTCCCGATCTTTACGGGCCGCCAGCATCAGGCGAACCGTCAGCAGATTCCACTGCGCCGTGAGTTTGAGCAGCTCGACCGAGAAGGGACGGACCCGTTTGTCGGTCAGATTCTTGCGGGCAAAGTTGGCCACCCGGAGGGTGAACTCCCTGACCGCCCCGCCCTGGGTCATCAGCAACACCTTGCGGCCCAACAGGTCCAGCGCCTGGATACCGGTGGTGCCTTCATAAAGCGTGGCAATGCGGGTATCCCGGACAATCTGCTCCATACCATGTTCGCGTATGTAGCCATGGCCCCCGAATACCTGCACGCCCAGATTGGCCGCCTCGTTACCCAGTTCGGTCAGGAAACCTTTCAATATCGGGGTCAGGAAACCGAGCTTGTCGTCGTAGGCGTCGGCCTTTTTCTCATCGCCGGTGGTGTGGCCTTCCACCATATGGTCTGCCAGGCGGGCGGCGTAATACAGCATTGCGCGGCCTCCCTCGGCCACGGCTTTCTGGGTCAGCAACATACGGCGAACGTCGGCATGATGAATCAGTGCGTCAGCTGCCTGGTCTGGTTCTTTCTTGCCCGAAAGCGCCCGCATGGACCGACGCTCTTTGGCGTAGTCCAGTGCCCACTGGTAAGAGAGCTCCGCAGGTCCTACCCCCTGAATGGCGGTGCCGATACGGGCGGTGTTCATAAAGGTAAACATGCAGTTCAGGCCTTCATTTTCCGGGCCTATCAGAAAGCCGGTGGCATCATCGAAGTTCAGTACACAGGTGGCCGAAGCCTTGATGCCCATTTTCTTTTCCAGGCTGCCGCAGGTAACGCCGTTGCGTTCGCCAATGCCACCGTTACCGTCCGGGAGGAATTTGGGCACGATAAACAGACTGATACCGCGAGTGCCCTTGGGGGCATCCGGCAAACGGGCGAGCACAATATGAACAATGTTCTCGGTGAGATCATGGTCACCGGAGGAAATGAAAATCTTGGTACCGGAGAGTTTGTAACTGCCGTCTGCCTGAGGCTCTGCTTTGGCCTTGACCTGGCCCAGGTCGGTACCACATTGGGGTTCTGTGAGGCACATGGTGCCGCCCCAGCGTCCTTCGGTGAGTGGTGTCAGGTAGACCTGTTTCTGTTCTTCACTGCCGTGCAGGAAAATAGTGTTCATGGCGCCCATGGACAGGCCGGGGTACATGGAGAAAGGCCAGTTGGCGGTCCCCATCATTTCCTGTTTTAGCAGGCCCATCGAGGCAGGAAGGCCCTGGCCACCGTATTCTTCCGGTGCAGAGAGACCCTGCCAGCCGCCCATGGCGTATTGCTGATAGGCCTCGGGATAGCCTTTCGGAGTGATTACTTCCCCATTTTCCAGCCTACAGCCTTCCTCGTCACCACTCTGGTAAAGCGGGCTCAGTACCTCTTCACAGAATCGCCCGCATTCGTTGAGTATGGCGTCAACGATATCGGGAGTGGCGTTTTCGCCGCTCTGGAGCCGGGTGTAATGGCCAGGGTAGTCAAACACCTCATTGAGCAGGAACTTCATGTCGCGCAGGGGCGCCTTGTAAACCGGCATGGCAATAACCTCTGTGATTCTGTTTGCAGAGTGGGCGAAGGCCGGCAGCCTTCCATTGCCTGATGTTTTACGGCATTGCTGGCGGCCTGCCATTGACGGAAATCGCTATCCTCGATGTCAGAACGGACAATTGGCTGAAATGACGGAACAGCTCAGGGCCGGTGCGGTAATGATCGGTAACGGCGCCGCTGGCGTATTTGTGAAGCCCGATATCAATTCCGAACCGTCCAAGAGTGTAAAAGTCATGCAAAGTCCATCCGGAGTGAAGCTCATCACTGGTTTGCGCCCCTATCTGTGGTTATTGTTATCCACAGTCCTGCTTGTGGGCTGCGCCGGACCGTCGTTGGAAGACTACAGCGACCGCAAGCCGGTATTGACGCCGCAGGAATTCTTCACCGGCGAACTTACCGCCCGGGGTGTGGTCAAGGATTATTCCGGCGAAGTCATACGCACCTTTGATGCCGATATTTCGGCCAGCTGGGACAGCGAGGGCGTGGGCACCCTGGACGAGGTCTTCCGTTTCGACGATGGCGAGGTGCAAACCCGGGTCTGGACGCTGACACCGGATAATGGGGCTCTGCATGCGGAGGCCGGTGATGTGGTGGAGCCAGGCACCCTGCGATGGCAGGGCAACGCGATCAACATGAACTATGTCCTGCGGGTGGCCTACGGTGACGACACCATTGATGTCCGCATGGACGACTGGATGTACCTGATTACGCCTGACACATTGATTAACCAGACCACGATGAGTAAGTGGGGAATCGAAGTGGGTGAAATTGTGCTGGTGATCAGCAGGAAGTCACAACAAACTGAATGAGACGATTATGATAAAGCAATGGCTGATCGCCCTGGTACTGGTAGCACTGGCCACTGGAGGTGCTTTCTCCTGGCAGTATTTTGCCCAGGAAGAGTCGGAAACTGCGCAGACAGAGCGCCCGGCCAGCAAGGTGAATGCGTTCAGCCCGAGCATGGAGTTGGTTCGGGATTCAGTAAATGCCGTGGGCAACCTGCGGGCGCTCGACCAGGTGGAACTGACCACCGAAGTCAGTGGCCGCGTGGTGGAAATGAATCTGGACAGCGGAAAGCGGGTCAGCCGCGGGCAGTTGCTGCTGCGTCTGGACGATCGCCAGGCCAGGGCTGATTTGCAGGTGGCAGAAGCCACCTTGGCAGATGCCCGTCGCCAGTTTGAACGCGCACAACGACTGCAGACCAACAACAGCATTTCCCGGTCCCAGGTGGATGAGCTTCGCACCGCAATGGATGTGGCCGAGGCCCAGCGCGAATCGGCGCGGACCCGCCTGGATAACCACCGGATTGAAGCCCCTTTCGAAGGCGTGATTGGCCTCAGCGATATCAGCCTTGGCACCTATCTCAGTGCCGGAACGTCGGTAACCACGCTCGATTCAACGGATCGCATGGAGCTGGGTTTTTCCATTCCCGAACGCTTTCTGGGCCAGATCCAGATCGGTCAGATGGTTCGTGGAACCTCGCCGGCCTATCCCGATGAGGGTTTTCAGGGCCAACTTGTGGAACTCGGCACACGGGTCAACGAACTCAGCCGTACCTTGCCGGTAAGAGCTGTTATCGATAACCCTGATGGTAAGTTGCGGCCGGGACAGTTCATGTCGGCCAACCTGACACTGCGGGAGCGGGAAGCGTTGGTTATCCCCGAACAGGCGGTGATGATTCGCGGTGCGGCCAAATATGTCTTTATTGCAGAGGACGGTGTTGCCCGTCGAGTGTCTGTATCTCTGGGCTCCCGATCTCCCGGCTGGGTGGAGGTAGCCGAAGGCCTCTCCGGTGAGGACAGGGTAATAATTACCGGTCAGGACCGCCTCAGCAGTGGCAACCGTATTGATGTGGTGGACGACGACAAGGCGATCCCGGACAACCGCTTTGCCACTTCCCGGGAGAGCTGATCGATGATCCTCTCGGACATTTCTATCAAACGGCCGGTTTTCGCCACCGTTATCAGCCTTCTGATTCTGGTTTTTGGTCTTGCGGCGCTGCGGGGCCTGCCCGTGCGCGAATACCCGGACATCGACCCCCCCGTGGTCTCCATTTCCACGGACTACATCGGCGCCGCTGCGGAAGTGGTCGACACGCAGATCACCCAGGTGATCGAGGGAGCAATCAGTGGCATCGAGGGTATTCGCTCCATCGAGTCCAGCACCGAACAGGGCGAATCCCGCACCTCCATCGAATTCAACACCTCGCGCAACGTGGATATTGCTGCCAACGATGTCCGCGATGCGGTAGCCCGGGTCGCCAATAACCTGCCCGAGGAAGCCGATCCACCGGTGGTCAGCAAAGCCGATTCCGATGCCCGCCCGATGATGTGGATCACCCTTCGCAGCGACGTATGGGACAGTGCAGAGCTTAGCGATTTCGCCGACCGTGTACTGGCGGACCGGCTTTCCGTCCTTGACGGCGTGGCCGATGTACGTATTGGCGGCGAGCGCCGTTACGCCATCCGGGTGTGGCTGGACAGGGAACGGCTGGCTGCCCGGGATATTACCGTGTCAGAGGTGGAGCAGGCGCTGCGATCGAACAACGTGGAATTGCCCGCCGGTTCAGTGGAATCCGCCACCCGCGACTTCACCGTGCGCGCCAAGGGGCGATTGTCGGAGGTAGAGGAGTTCCGCAACCTGGTCATCCGCCGTGATGGAAACGATCTGCTGCGCCTGGGCGAGGTGGCGAATGTGCAGATGGGCGTTGAGTCTGACACCAGCCGCCTACGGGCCAACGGTCAGACAGCCATTGGTATGGGGGTTATTCGCCAGTCCAAGTCCAACACTGTGGCGGTATCGGATCTGGTCAGGGCGGAGCTGGACCGGATCCGTGACACCCTCCCTCCGGAAGTTACCATCGCCGAAAGCTACGATGAATCCATCTTTATCCGCGCCTCAATCAAGGAAGTTATCTTCACTCTGGCCATTGCTGTGTCTCTGGTCATCCTTGTTATCTTCATGTTCCTGCGTTCCTGGCGGGCCACACTTATTCCGGCGGTGACCATACCGGTTGCTGTCATCGGGGCGTTTATCGGTCTGGGCGCGCTGGGGTTTTCCATCAACGTGCTGACCCTGCTGGCGGTGATTCTTGCCATCGGTCTGGTGGTGGACGATGCCATTGTGATGCTGGAGAACATCCAGCGGCGCATTGACGAGGGGGAACCCCCTCTGCTGGCGGCCTATCGTGGTGCGCGGCAGGTTGCGTTTGCGGTTATCGCCACCACCCTGACGCTGATTGCTGTGTTCGTACCCATTTCCTTCATGGGGGGAAATGTAGGTCGCCTGTTTGCGGAGTTCGGGTTTACGCTGGCGGCGGCCGTGGTGGTTTCCAGCATCGTGGCGCTTACGCTGACGCCCATGCTGTGCTCCAAATGGCTGAAGCACAGTCCCGAGACTGCAGAGGGGCATCGCTTATGGGCGGCCAGCGAGCGAGCCCTTAACGGGCTTACCAATGGTTATGCACGTATTCTGCGGTTTTCCCTGCGCCAGCCTGGCCTGTTACTGGGCCTTGGCATGGTCGGCCTGATCCTGGCGGTGGTCGTATTTCCGAAGTTACCCCAGGAACTGGCGCCTACCGAGGACCGTGGTGTCATCATCATGCCCACCAGCGCGCCCCGCGGTTCCACGGTGGAATACACCGATCACCATGTCCGCAAGGCCGAGGAACTGTTGCTTCCCTACCTGGAAGACGGCAGCGCCAACCGGTTGCTTTCCATTGTGGGGTTCCGCAACGAGGCCGACAATGCCTTCATGATCATGGGCCTGGCGCCCTGGGACGAGCGGGAGATCAAACAGCAGGAAATAACCAGTGACCTGCGAGGAAAACTGGAGGGCATACCCGGTGTCCGGTCTGTGGCGGTAAATCCGCCGGGCCTGGGCCAACGTGGATTCAACCAGCCGTTGGAATTTGTCATCGGTGGCCCGGACTATGCCTCAGTGCAGGCCTGGAGTGAGGAAATCGTGGAACGCGCGAAAGAGAATCCCAATCTCCTCAGCCTGGAAACCGATTTTGAGCTGACCCGCCCGGAACTGAACGTCACCATTGATCGGGAACGCGCCGCAGACCTCGACGTAACCGTGGAAGATGTAGGGCTGACCTTGCAAACCATGCTGGCCTCACGACAGGTAACCACCTATCTGGACCGCGGCCGGGAGTATGACGTTATCGTGCAGGCAGCGGATATCGACCGGGCCACCCCTGATGATCTTGGCCGCGTGTTCCTGCGGCCGCGACAGGGTGGCGACCTGATTCCCCTGGAAGCACTGGTGACCATTGAAGAGGTGGGGGCAAATCCTGACCTGCGGCGGATTGACCGGTTGCCCGCGGTGGTTATCAGCGGCTCTCTTGCAGACGGCTATGACCTGGGCTCCGCCCTGAACTACCTTAACGGTCTGGCGGTGGATAACCTGCCGCCAGAGGCACGGGTCAGCTATAAGGGCCTGAGCCGGGAGTTCCAGGATTCCTCGGCGGCCATTTACGTGACCTTCGGGCTGGCGTTCGTGATTGTTTTCCTGGTTCTGGCGGCACAGTTTGAAAGCTGGATCCACCCTATGATCATCATGCTATCGGTGCCGCTGGCCGTCACCGGTGCTCTCTACGCCCTGTTTTTCTCGGGTATCACGCTGAATATCTACAGCCAGATAGGCATCATCATGCTACTGGGGTTGATGGCCAAGAATGGAATATTGATCGTGGAGTTCGCAAACCAGCTTCGCGACAAGGGTTATGAGGTACGTGAGGCCATCCTGGAAGGCGCCATCCTGCGCTTCCGCCCGGTGCTGATGACCACGATTTCCACAGTCTTCGGCGCCGTGCCGCTGGTGCTGGCTACCGGTGCAGGGGCGGAAAGCCGGGCTTCCATCGGCATTGTGATTCTTGGCGGGTTGATCTTTGCCACCACCCTGACCCTGTTCATCATTCCCGTGCTCTATAACCTGTTGGCGCGGTTTGCCAAGGCCTCCAATGCGATTGAGCTCGAACTTGAGAAGCAGGCCAGCCATTCTGCGGGCGGCCGCGGGATGGTTGCGGCGCCGCAATCAAAGGAGATGGACAAGTTCTGATAGACGCTGGTCCGAAGCGGTGCAAACTGTGGATAAATAATTGGATAACCTTCGGATAAGCTTTGATTAAAACTGTGTAAGTCCAATAAAAACAAAACATTAAGGTTGGTTTACGGGGTCCGGACAGCAGGTCTGGAATGTGGATAACTTTCTTGAAAAGTTTTCTCAGAAGGTATCTACAACCCGCTGAAATTTTTCGGATTTCGGTTTTCCCCTATCTGTGAAACCTGGCGTGGAACCCCTGGAAATGTCTGAGGGACGCGTCGGGGTTTTGCCGGGCTCTTTCCTCTGGTTAAAATTTGCACATTCTGACTGCAATTTTCCGGGTGAGGCGTTATACTCCCCGCCCTGATTTTCAGGCTGTTTTAATACCCGGAATTTTTTTGATACCCCGTTTGCCGAGGTGATGTAGTGGATTATCCGACCCGTTTCGATGTGATTGTCATTGGTGGTGGCCATGCCGGTACTGAAGCCGCACTGGCGGCTGCGCGCATGGGTTCGCAGACCCTGCTGCTGACCCACAATATTGAAACCCTGGGTCAAATGTCCTGTAACCCGGCCATTGGCGGTATTGGCAAGAGCCACCTGGTGAAGGAAATCGACGCCCTCGGCGGGGCCATGGCTATGGCCACTGACAGGGCCGGCATCCAGTTCCGCGTGCTCAACTCCCGCAAGGGCCCGGCCGTTCGCGCCACCCGTGCCCAGGCAGACCGGGTGCTTTACAAGGCCGCTATCCGCGAGATCCTTGAGAACCAGCCCAATCTGACCCTGTTCCAGCAAGCCGCGGACGACCTGATCGTTGAAGGTGAGTGCATTAGCGGCGTGGTGACTCAGTCTGGCATCCGCTTCCGTGCACCGACGGTGGTGCTGACCACCGGGACTTTCCTGGGCGGCGTTATACACATCGGCATGCAGCAACACTCCGGTGGCCGTGCCGGTGACGCCCCCGCCAACGCCCTGGCCCAGAGGCTTCGGGAGCTTCCGTTCAATGTAGGGCGCCTGAAAACCGGCACCCCACCCCGTATCGATGCCCGCAGCGTGGACTTTTCCGTGATGCAGGAGCAATGGGGTGATGACCCGGCACCGGTGATGTCATTTCTGGGATCCCGCGACCAGCATCCCGAGCAGGTATGCTGCTACGTAACCCGTACCACCGAGCAGACTCACGACATCATCCGCAGTGGCTTCGATCGCTCGCCCATGTTTGCCGGCAACATTGAAGGCATCGGCCCCCGCTATTGCCCGTCTATCGAAGACAAGGTCAATCGCTTTGCGGACAAGGATTCGCATCAGATTTTCGTCGAGCCCGAGGGTCTGACCACCAACGAGCTGTATCCCAACGGTATTTCCACCAGCCTGCCGTTCGATATCCAGCTGGCAGCCGTGCGCACCATTCCCGGCTTCGAGAATGCCCATATCACCCGGCCCGGTTACGCCATCGAGTACGATTTCCTGAATCCGCAGGACCTGCGCCACACCCTGGAAACCAAGTTTATCCAGGGCCTGTACTTTGCCGGCCAGATCAACGGCACCACCGGCTACGAAGAAGCCGGTGCCCAGGGCCTGCTGGCGGGTATCAACGCCGCGCTCCGGGCTCAGGAGAAAGACGAATGGTATCCCCGCCGCGACGAGGCCTATCTCGGCGTATTGGTGGATGATCTGATTACCATGGGCACCTCGGAGCCCTACCGCATGTTTACCAGCCGCGCCGAATACCGGCTGATCCTGCGGGAAGACAACGCCGACCTGCGGCTGACCGAAACCGGCCGCAAGCTGGGGGCCGTGGATGAGCAGCGCTGGCAGGCATTCAACACCAAGCGTGAGGCCATCGCGGCAGAGCGAAATCGCCTGGAAACTACCCGTATTCATCCGGGTACTCCCGGTGGCGAGGCGGCCAACAGTTTCCTGCGCCAGCCCATGAACCGCGACCAGACCCTGGCGGAACTGTTGCGGCGCCCGGAAATCAACTACAACCATATTGCCCGCATGGCCGATGGCATCGCGGATGATCCTGTTGTTGCAGACCAGGTAGAAATCGAGATCAAGTACGAAGGTTACATCTCCCGCCAGGCGGATGAAATTGATCGCCTGCGCCGGAACGAGAACACCCGTCTGCCGGATGATATCGATTTTGACGCTATCGGTGGCCTCTCCAATGAGATCAGGCAGAAACTCAAGGAAGTCCGGCCGGAAACCGTGGCCCAGGCCTCGCGCATTCAGGGTGTAACCCCGGCTGCCATCTCCCAGGTGCTGGTGCATCTCAAGAAGCGTGAACTTCTGCGCAAACAGTCCGCCTGAGTGCACCCATGAGCGATGCACTATGGCAACGCCAGCTCGCCCAGGGCCTGGCTGATCTGAATCTGGAACTCGACGACGCCAGCCAGCACCAGCTGCTGGCGTTTCTGGCGTTGCTGAACAAATGGAACCGCGCCTACAACCTGACAGCCGTACGGGAGCCGCGTGAGATGGTGTCCCGTCAGCTGCTCGACAGCCTGAGCATCCTGCCGTTTGTCACCGCCGATCATTTGTTGGATGTGGGTGCTGGTGGCGGGTTGCCGGGTATTCCACTGGCCATTGTCTTGCCGGAGAAACGGTTTACCCTACTGGACAGTAACAGCAAGAAAACCCGGTTCCTCACCCAGTGTGTACTGGAATTGGGCCTGAAGAACGTGGATATTATTCACGGCCGGGCGGAAAGCTGCGATCCCGCGATTCAGTACCGGCAGATCAGCAGCAGGGCCTTCACGGCTCTGGAAAATCTGGTCGCCTGGTGCGGGCATCTGCTTGCGGATGAGGGCGAGTTCCTTGCCATGAAAGGCCAGTTTCCGGATGATGAGGTGGCTGCACTGCCATCAGGTTGGCAGCTAAGGTCCCGGCACTCGTTATCAGTACCCGGCTCGGATGGTGACCGGCATCTGCTGGTGATCGGCCGGGATTGCGGCCATCAGAATTTCACCACAGGAGGCTAGTCATGGCGCGTGTGATTGCAGTGACCAATCAGAAAGGCGGTGTTGGGAAAACCACCACCTGCGTCAACCTGGCTGCTTCCCTGGCTGCGACCAAACGCCGTGTGCTGCTGGTGGATATGGACCCCCAGGGCAATGCCACCATGGGCAGTGGTGTGGATAAAAACGCCCTTGAGCGTTCCGGCTACGACATGCTCACCAAGCGGGCGACCGCCGCCGAAGTGATTTTCCGCGCCGAGGCCTCCGGCTTCGATATCCTGCCGGCCAACGGCGACCTCACCGCCGCCGAAGTGGAACTGATGAACGAAATCGGTCGCGAACATCGCCTGCGCCTGGCTCTGAACAAGGTGCGGGAAAACTACGACTACATCCTGATCGATTGCCCTCCCTCCCTCAGCCTGCTTACGGTTAACGCACTTTCCGCGGCGGATACCGTGCTGATCCCCATGCAGTGCGAGTACTACGCCCTGGAAGGCCTGGCGGCACTGATGAACACGGTGGAACAGATTCAGGAGACGGTTAATCCGGACCTGCAGGTAGAAGGCATCCTGCGTACCATGTACGACCCCCGTAACAGCCTGACCCTGGATGTCTCCGGCCAGCTCAGCGAGTTTTTCGGCGACAAGGTGTACAAGGCAGTGATTCCCCGCAACGTACGGCTGGCGGAGGCGCCCAGTTATGGCGTGCCGGCACTGAAATACGATCGCACCTCCAAGGGTGCGATTGCATACCTGGCCCTGGCGGGGGAAATGGTTCGCCGGCATGGTTCACAAAAGACATCTGCGGCCGTTGCCGTGTAAACTACCTCTCCTTTGCACACAGATTTTTCATCGGGAAGAATGACAAACACCATGGCGGCGAAGAAACGAGGACTGGGTGAGCGCGGACTGGGCGCTCTGTTACAGGGTTCCAGGGTTAACCTGGATCAGGAACTGAAGGATCACGATGGTGAGCTCCGGGAAGTTCCTATTGACCTGATCCAGCGTGGGCGGTTCCAGCCCCGCCGGGACATGGACCCGGCCGCCCTGCAGGAACTGGCGGACTCCATTCGTCAGCAGGGTGTGATGCAGCCGGTGGTGGTGCGCCCGATTGCCGAGGGCCGCTTCGAGCTGATTGCCGGTGAACGTCGCTGGCGAGCCACCCAGATGGCCGAGCTCGACCGCATTCCCGCCATCATCCGTGACGTGCCGGATGATGCCGCCATCGCCATGGCGCTGATCGAGAACATCCAGCGTGAGAATCTCAATCCCATTGAGGAAGCCTTTGCCCTGCAGCGCCTGCAGGACGAATTCGGTCTCACTCAGGCCCAGGTCGCCGAAGCTGTAGGCAAGTCCAGAACCACAATCACCAACCTGCTGCGCCTGATCAGCCTGTCCGAAGATGTGCGGGTGATGCTCGAGCACGGCGACCTGGAAATGGGCCATGGCCGCGCCATGCTCACCCTGCAGCCGGAGCAGCAGATGCAGGTGGCAAAGCAGGTCGTGGCCAAATCCCTGTCTGTTCGTCAGACCGAAGCTCTGGTTCGCCGTGTACAACAGGAAGCTCCGGGCCGGAAGAAAGCCAAAGGCGAAGTGGACCCCAATATTCGTGCCCTGCAGGATGATCTTGCTGAACGACTTGGAGCCCGGGTGTCAATCGACCATGGCCAACGTGGAAAAGGCAAGCTGGTGATTGAATACACCTCACTGGATGAGCTGGATGGTATCCTGGGCCACATCAAGTAGTCTCCTTGGTCGATAGTGCGAAAGTACTGATTCGCCACTAAAACACCACATGTCGTGATCGGAATTGTTTAAAAGCACAACTTGTGTGATATTGGTGGGATTTGCCGTGAAAACTGGCTATTTTTCCATCAAATTTTCCCGTCAGTTCTGTTGAACACCCACCGGTTAACACATATAATTTCGCGCGCTTGCATTAACTCTGGACAGGGTGTGACAGGAAGCAGGTTTCACTCACGCATGACCCTATTTCAGGCTGGTTCCATGTCCCCGACCAGAAAGCGCATTAACAGGTTGCCATTTTTACAGTGGCTGGCAACCGAAACCGGGCTCATTGTTGTATGGAGCCTTGTCTGGTTTACAGAAAGTCGTTTGGCAGGTTATTCCGCTTTTGTCGGCGGTCTTATTTATGTCATCCCAAACGCGTATTTTGCTCACCGGATGTACCGGTTTGAGGGCGCGCGGAACGCGCATCTCGTGGTGGGCAACATGTTCAGGGCCGAAACCGTCAAACTCGCCCTGACTGCCGTCTTTTTCGCGGCCGTTTTCATCTTAATGGAGCCAGTACATGTGCCGGCTCTGTTATTCACTTTTGCTGTGATGGTTGTGTTGAGCCCGCTTCTGCGTTGGTTCATCCGGCCAAAACCACAGCGATGACTGGACGAGAGCAGTATGGCAGCTGATACCCCAGTAGAGTATATAAAGCACCACCTTACGAACCTGACCTACGGCAAGTTGCCGGAAGGTTATGAACGTGCCGATGGCAGCGTTGTGCAGGAAGCGACCTGGACCATGGCCCGCACCGGGCAGGAAGCCACAGATATGGGCTTCATGGCGATCCATGTTGACACCATGGGCTGGTCTATCGCCATGGGTCTGCTTTTCCTTGGCCTGTTCCGGATGGTGGCAAAGAAGGCCACGACGGATACACCCAGCGGTCTGCAGAATTTCGTGGAAATGACGGTCGAGTTCATCCAGAACATCGTGCGCGACGTTTTCCACGGCAAGAATCCGATCATTGCGCCACTCGCCCTGACCATGTTCGTCTGGATCTTCCTGATGAACAGCCTGAAGCTGATTCCGGTGGACTACATACCTTCTGTTGCCCATGCCTTGGGGCTGGAATACTTCAAGATCGTACCTACGACCGATCCCAACGGTACCTTTGGGATCGCTATCGGCGTATTCCTGCTGATTCTGTTCTACAGCTTCAAGGTTAAGGGCGCGGGCGGATTCGCCAAGGAACTCTCATTCACACCGTTCAATCACTGGTCGCTGGTGCCGTTCAACCTGGTGCTTGAACTGTTGGCCCTGATCATCAAGCCTGTCAGTCTCGCGCTGCGTCTGTTCGGCAACATGTACGCTGGCGAGGTCGTATTCATCCTGATTGCGCTGTTACCCTTGTGGATCCAGTGGACGCTGAACGTACCCTGGGCCATCTTCCACATTCTGGTAATAACCCTGCAGGCCTTTATCTTTACAACGCTGGCTGTGGTTTACCTCAGCGCCGCGCACGAAGATCACTGATACCCGAAAATAAACCCTTAACTATCTGAGAAAACTGAGGAGTCTTCAATGGAAATGGTATTTATTGCAGCAGCACTGATCATCGGACTGGGCGCTCTGGGCGCTGGCATCGGTTTCGGTCTGCTCGGTGGCAAGCTGCTTGAGTCCACTGCTCGTCAGCCAGAGCTTGGCAACCAGCTTCAAACCAAGGCCTTCATCATGGCTGGTCTTCTGGACGCCGTACCCATGATCGGTGTTGGTATCGCGATGTACCTGATCTTCGTTGTAGCTGGTTAATCAGCCGAAAGAGTTGTCGGGCGCTGAGCTGTTACGTTAAGGCCGCGCCCCGCTCTACGGACACCGGGACGCAACGAATAGCAAGAGGTACACCGCCGTGAATATAAACCTTACGTTAATAGGGCAAACGATTGCCTTCGCTATTTTCGTCTGGTTCTGCGTCAAATATGTATGGCCTCCGATTACCGAGGCCATGAGTGCGCGCCAGAAGAAAATTGCCGACGGCCTCTCTGCCGCAGATCGGGCTTCCCTTGATCTGGAACTTGCGCAGGAAAAAGCCTCCAAGGAACTGCAGAAAGCGAAAGAAGAGTCTGCAGCCCTGATCGACCAGGCTAACAAGCGTGCCGCCCAGATCGTTGAGGCCTCCAAGGATGATGCTCGCAAAGAAGGCGAGAAGATCATCGAACAGGCCCGGGCGGAAATTCAACAGGAGCGTGTTCAGGCTCGTGATGCACTCAGGGCAGAAGTGGCAGCCATTGCCATTGCCGGTGCCGAGAAGATCCTGGAAACCTCTGTCGATGCCAAAGCTCACAGCGAGATGCTGGACAAGCTGGCCGCAGAACTCTAAAAGAGGGTCATCATGGCAGAACTGACTACGTTAGCCCGACCCTATGCGAAAGCCGTTTTTGATGCTGCGCAGGACCATAACGCCGTTGATCTGTGGGATCAGGCGCTGGCTTTCGCCGCACAGGTTGCGGCTGACCACGAGGTAAAGATCATCCTGGCCAACCCTGGCCTGTCTGAGCAACGCAAGGCGGAACTCTTCGCTGACTGTTTTGAAGAGCAGCTGCCTGAGCCACTCAGAAACTTCCTGTTGATTCTTGCTGAAAACAAGCGTCTGGCTCTGCTGCCAGCTATTTCGGAGCTGTTCAGTCTCCACCGCGCCGATCTTGAGCGCACGGTGAAGATCAAGGTCAGTACGGCGTTTGAAATGACCCCCGAACAGCAGCAGAAGATGATCGACGCTCTGTCCAGGAAACTGGAGCGCAAGGTCGAGCTTGAATCCTCGGTTGATCAGAGTCTGATCGGTGGGGTGGTTGTACGCACAGGCGACCTGGTTATCGACGCTTCGGTTCGCGGCAAACTGGCCAGAATGGCCAATTCCGTGGGCTCCTGATTTCAGCACAAGGTTTGAGGACAAAGGCATGCAGCAACTGAATCCATCCGAGATCAGTGACATCATCAAGAAGAGAATCGAAAAGCTCGATATCTCTTCGGAAGCAAAGAACGAAGGTACGATCCTCTCCGTTTCTGACGGTATCGTACTGATTCACGGTCTTGCCGACGTAATGTACGGTGAGATGATCGAATTCGCCAACGGCACTTTCGGCATGGCTCTCAACCTGGAGCGCGACTCCGTTGGTGCCGTGGTACTGGGTGACTACGAAGATCTGGCCGAAGGCCAGAAAGTTCGTTGTACCGGTCGTATCCTGGAAGTACCGGTTGGCCCCGAACTGTTGGGCCGCGTTGTTGACGGTCTGGGTAACCCGATCGACGGCAAGGGTGAGCTGGGTAACACCCTGACTTCACCGGTCGAAAAGGTGGCGCCTGGCGTTATCGCGCGTCAATCCGTTGATGAGCCGGTACAGACCGGCCTGAAAGCGATCGATACCATGGTGCCAATCGGCCGGGGTCAGCGTGAGCTGATCATCGGTGACCGTCAGATTGGTAAGTCTGCCGTGGCCATTGATGCGATCATCAACCAGAAAAACACCGGCATCAAGTGTATCTATGTTGCCGTGGGTCAGAAGCAGTCTTCCATCGCATCCATCGTCCGTAAACTGGAAGAGCACGGCGCTATGGACCACACCATCGTGGTTGCTGCCGGTGCTGCCGATCCGGCGTCCATGCAGTTCCTGGCGCCCTACTCCGGTACTTCCATGGGTGAATATTTCCGTGACCGCGGTGAAAACGCCCTGATCGTCTACGACGACCTTTCCAAGCAGGCGGTGGCTTATCGCCAGATCTCCCTGTTGCTGCGCCGCCCGCCGGGTCGTGAGGCCTATCCGGGTGACGTATTCTACTTGCACTCCCGCTTGCTGGAGCGCGCTTCCCGCGTTAATGCAGAATACGTAGAGCAGTTCACCAACGGTGAAGTGAAAGGCAAGACCGGCTCCCTGACCGCACTGCCGATCATTGAAACCCAGGCGGGCGACGTTTCCGCGTTCGTACCGACCAACGTGATTTCCATCACTGACGGTCAGATCTTCCTGGAAACCAACCTGTTCAACTCCGGTATCCGTCCGGCAATGAACGCCGGTATCTCTGTATCCCGGGTTGGTGGCTCTGCCCAGACCAAGATCATGAAGAAGCTCGGCGGTAACATCCGTCTGGCACTCGCCCAGTACCGTGAACTGGCGGCATTCGCCCAGTTCGCATCAGACCTGGACGAAGCCACCCGGAACCAGCTTGAGCATGGTCAGCGTGTTACCGAGCTGATGAAGCAGAACCAGTACAGCCCCATGACTGTCGCGGAAATGGGTACCGTACTGTTCGCAGCTAACGAAGGCTTCCTGGACGATGTCGAGGTCAGCGCAGTGGTCAAGTTCGAGGCGCAGTTGCTCGACTGGATGCGCGCCGAACAGAAAGACCTGCTCGACAAGATCGGTGCAGAAGGCAAGTTCGACGACGATATTGCCGCCGGCCTGAAAGCTGCTCTGGAGAAATTCAAGACCACTCAAAGCTGGTAAACCCTTCGGGCCTGTGAGAACAGGCCTGTTGGTCCACATGAGTGTCTAACTTGAAAAGGCAGTGACTTATGGCCGTCGGAAAAGAAATACGTAACCAGATCGGAAGCATCAAGAGCACGCAGAAGATCACCAGCGCCATGGAAATGGTGGCTGCGAGTAAGATGCGTAAGGCTCAGGAACGCATGCGGGCCACTCGCCCCTATGCGGAAAAGATGCGCCAGGCAATCGGACATATTGCCAAATCCAACAAGGATTACGTGCATCCGTTCATGAAGGAGCGTGACGTCAAGCGTGTCGGTTACATCGTGGTGTCCTCGGACCGGGGACTCTGTGGTGGTCTGAACACCAATGCGTTCAAGCTGCTCGTGCGTGAAATGCGTGCATGGAAAGAAAAAGGTGTTGAGACCGATATCTGCGCCATCGGACAGAAGGGCGCGTCATTTTTCCGCAGTTATGGCGGCAACGTGATCGCGGCGCTGACTCACATCGGTGACAGCCCGAGTGCAGAGAAGCTGATCGGTAACGTCAAGGTCATGCTCGATGCATTTGAGGAAGGCAGGATTGATCGCCTTTATGTCATCTATAACGAGTTTGTGAACACCATGACCCAGAAGCCTCTTGCAGAGCAGCTTCTGCCCTTGCCGGAAGGCGATGACGAAGAAATCGGTAACCAGTGGGATTACATCTACGAGCCTGATTCCCGTCCCATCCTCGATGGGCTGCTGCCACGTTATATTGAATCCCAGGTATATCAGGGAGTGGTAGAGAATCTGGCCTGCGAGCAGGCTGCGAGGATGATCGCGATGAAGAGCGCGACCGACAACGCCGGCGAGATCATTAATGAGCTTCAACTGGCCTACAACAAGGCTCGTCAGGCAGCCATTACGCAAGAAATTTCGGAGATTGTGAGCGGCGCGGCTTCGGTCTGATCCTGCCCACAGTCCTACTGGTTTTATTGACTATCAAGATAACGAGGAACCGAGCATGAGTAGCGGACACATCGTTCAGATCATAGGCGCGGTTATCGACGTGGAATTTCCACGTGACTCCGTTCCGGGCGTTTACGACGCACTGCTGCTTGAAGGTGGTGAGACAACTCTGGAAGTTCAGCAACAGCTGGGCGACGGTATTGTCCGCACCATCGCGATGGGCAGCACAGAAGGCCTCAAACGCGGCCTGAAAGCAGATAATACCGGCAAGCCGATTTCGGTACCGGTGGGCACCCAGACTCTGGGTCGCATCATGGATGTTCTGGGTCGTCCTATCGACGAACAGGGCGAGATCGGTGAAGAAGAACGCTGGGCCATCCACCGCAAGGCCCCCGGCTATGCGGACCAGGCAGCCTCTGCCGACCTGCTGGAAACCGGCATCAAGGTTATTGACCTGATCTGCCCGTTCGCCAAGGGTGGTAAAGTTGGCCTGTTCGGCGGCGCCGGCGTTGGTAAGACCGTCAACATGATGGAACTTATCAACAACATCGCCAAAGAGCACTCCGGTCTGTCCGTATTCGCCGGTGTAGGTGAGCGTACCCGTGAGGGTAACGACTTCTACTACGAGATGAAGGAGTCCAACGTACTGGACAAGGTCGCCATGGTTTACGGGCAGATGAACGAGCCTCCCGGAAACCGTCTGCGTGTGGCCTTGACTGGCCTGACCATGGCCGAGAAGTTCCGGGACGAAGGCCGTGACGTACTGTTGTTCGTGGACAACATCTACCGTTACACCCTGGCGGGTACCGAGGTATCTGCACTGCTGGGCCGTATGCCGTCCGCAGTAGGTTACCAGCCTACCCTGGCCCAGGAAATGGGCGAGCTGCAGGAGCGGATTACGTCCACCAAGAACGGTTCCATCACGTCCATCCAGGCGGTTTACGTACCGGCGGACGACCTGACTGACCCGTCTCCGGCGACGACTTTCTCGCACCTTGACGCCACCGTGGTACTGAGCCGTGACATCGCTTCCAAGGGTATTTACCCGGCGATCGACCCACTGGATTCGACCTCCCGTCAGCTGGACCCGCTGACCATCGGTGAGCAGCACTACAACGTTGCCCGTGGTGTGCAGAACGTTCTGCAGCGTTACAAGGAACTGAAGGACATCATCGCCATCCTGGGTATGGATGAACTGTCAGAAGAAGACAAGCTGACGGTTTCCCGTGCCCGTAAGATCGAACGTTTCCTGTCTCAGCCGTTCCACGTTGCTGAAGTATTTACCGGTTCTCCGGGTAAGTACGTGTCTCTGAAAGAGACTATTGCCAGCTTCGAAGGTATCCTGAACGGTGAATACGACGACATGCCCGAGCAGGCGTTTTATATGTGCGGCGGCATTGAGGAAGTGATCGAGAAGGCGAAGGCAATGAAAGAGAAGGAAAGCAAGAAGTAATACTTCCTTCACTTTCAGACCCAAGAGGCATGAGAAATGGCTATGACCGTACACTGTGACGTCGTAAGTGCCGAGGAAAAAATCTACTCCGGACTGGTAGAGATGCTGATCGCTACCGGTACCGAGGGTGAGATGGGTATACAGCTGGGCCATGCTCCGCTGCTGACCGAGCTCAAGCCCGGGTCAGTGCGGATCATCAAGCAGGACGGGAAAGAGGAAATTCTGTACGTTTCAGGTGGCTACCTGGAAGTGCAGCCCAACCTCGTGACCCTGATGGCTGATACGGCTATCCGCGCCAAGGATGTGGACGAAGCAGCGGCACTGGAAGCCCAGAAAGAAGCTGAAAAGGCACTGGCAAACAAGACAGGCGAGTTTGAATACTCCCGTGCCGCAGCAGAGCTGGCAGAAGCTGCCGCCCAGTTGCGTACGATTCAGAAGCTGCGCAAGAACGTTCGCTGAGGCCGGAAACCCCGGGACCTGCGTAACGGCAGCCGTTCGCCTGACAAAAGCCGCATCCTGAAGCGGATGACTTACCGGAACCTTTCCGGAGTGTCATTTGCCAGGGAGGCGGCTTTTTTTGTTCAATACACCCAAACTCGCCACCAGCCTGGAGTGTGGTACACCTATGACATCCCTGCACGTTGTAATTCTGGCCGCCGGCCAGGGCTCACGCATGAAATCCGCCCTGCCAAAGGTCCTTCACCGCATCGCCGGCAAACCCATGCTTCACCATGTGATGGATACCGCCCGTAAACTGGGCGCCGAGGGTATCCATGGGGTTATCGGCCATGGAGCTGACCAGGTAAAGGCCATCACTCCGGCTGAAGACGTGCAATGGGCATTGCAGGAGCAACAGCTGGGTACCGGCCACGCAGTCGCCCAGGCATTACCGGCCCTTCCAGATGACGCACGGGTGCTGGTTCTCTATGGCGATGTGCCGCTGACACGACCAGAAACTCTTGATGCACTCGTCTCCCAGGTAAGTGAGGACTCACTTGGTCTGTTGACGGTAACTCTCAAGAACCCGGACGGGTATGGCCGTATTCTCCGTAATGAAGCCGGCCAGGTGGCGGCGATTGTGGAGCAGAAAGATGCTACCGACGCCCAGCAAGCCATCACCGAAGTGAATACCGGTATCCTTGCCGTTTCCGCACGCCACCTGAAAGACTGGCTGCCGCAACTGTCCAACAGCAATGCTCAGGGCGAATACTACCTGACCGACATCATCGCCATGGCTGCCGACAAAGGCCTGGTCATTTCAGTGTCGCAGCCGGCCAACGAATACGAAGTGCAGGGTGTGAATAATCGGCTGCAACTGGCGGAACTGGAACGTTGGTATCAGCGTCAGGAGGCTGAGAGGCTGATGACCGAGGGTGCCACCCTGGCCGATCCCGCGCGTGTGGATGTGCGTGGAAACCTCTCGGTGGGACAGGATGTACTGATCGACATCAATGCGGTATTTGAGGGCAACGTCTCCCTTGCTGACAATGTCAGCATCGGCCCCAACTGTTTGATTCGCAATGCCACGATTGGTGAGGGGTCCCGCATTGAGGCCAACTCGGTTATCGATGGCGCGGAGATCGGCAGCGGCGCCCAGGTGGGTCCCTTCGCACGGCTCCGCCCGGGCACCAGGCTGGCGGACAGCACCAAGGTGGGCAACTTTGTGGAAACCAAGAAGGCCGACGTTGGTGAAGGCAGCAAGATCAACCACCTCAGCTATGTGGGTGATGCCATACTTGGACGTAATGTGAATGTGGGTGCAGGGACCATTACGTGCAATTATGATGGGGTGAACAAGTACCAGACGGTGATCGGAGACGGCGTTTTCGTGGGATCGAACACCTCCCTGGTCGCGCCCGTGTCATTGGCGGAGAATGTCACCATCGGGGCGGGCTCTACCATCACCCGTAACGTAGAGGCAGGCGAGCTTGCCGTGGCACGTGGACGCCAACGTAACATCGATAACTGGGAACGCCCGGTTAAAAAAGACTGATTCAAAAGCCCCGAAAGGCTTCGGTACATTCAGAACAGGTGACAGGTTTATGTGTGGAATCGTAGGTGCAGTATCGGAAAGGGATGTTCAGGGTATCTTGCTGGAGGGCCTGCGCCGCCTGGAGTACCGGGGTTATGACTCAGCGGGCATGGCTGTAATAGACAGCAATCACGCCATCAACCGTGCCCGGGAAGTCGGCAAGGTTGCCGCACTGGCTGACGTTATCACCGGCGAGGGGCTGGAAGGCGTTTCCGGTATTGCCCACACCCGTTGGGCCACCCACGGTGAGCCTTCACAGATAAACGCCCATCCGCACATGTCCGGCGAACGACTGGCCATTGTTCACAACGGGATTATTGAGAACTATCAGGAACTGCGGGAAGAGCTGAAAGCCGAGGGCTTTGAGTGTACCTCCCAGACCGACACCGAAGTGGTCGCGCATCTGATCGAAAAGCAATATCGCCTGAGCAATAATCTCTATGAGGCGGTCAGCAGCGCTATTGAACGGCTGCGTGGTGCTTTTGCCCTGGCTGTCATCCATGCCGATGAGCCGGACCACATGGTCGTTTGCCGCGAGGGTAGCCCTCTGGTGGTGGGTGTGGGTATCGGCGAGAACTTCATTGCCTCCGATCAGCTCGCATTGCTGCCGGTTACCGACCGTTTCATGTTCCTGGAAGAAGGCGACATTGCCGATATCCGTCGTGACCGGATCGAAATTCACGACCGCGACAAGCAGCCGGTTGAGCGCGCCATCACCCGCTTTGAACACAGTGCCGACGCGGCTGAAAAGGGCGAATACCGGCACTTCATGCTCAAGGAAATCCATGAGCAGCCAAGGGTAATCCAGGCTACCACCGAAGGCCGGATAACCAATACCCGCGTGCTGGAGCAGGCCCTGGGTACCCAGGCCGGCAATCTGCTGGAGAATGTGCGCCATGTGCAGATCATCGCCTGTGGTACCAGTTATCACGCTGGTATGGTGGCGCGTTACTGGATCGAAGACCTTGCAGGCGTTCCCTGCTCCGTGGAAGTGGCCTCCGAGTTCCGCTACCGCAAACACGTTATCCAGCCGGATACCCTGTTCCTGTGTATTTCCCAGTCCGGTGAAACGGCGGATACCCTCGCTGCTTTGCGACAGGCAAAGAAGGCCGGTTTCCGCGCTGCCATGGCCATCTGTAACGTGCCGGGCAGTTCCCTGGTACGTGAGTCTGATCTGGTCATCATGACCCAGGCTGGCCCCGAAATCGGTGTTGCTTCTACCAAGGCTTTCACCACCCAGTTAACCGCGCTGCTGATTTTCACCCTGGCACTGGCTCGCCATAACGGGCTGGAAGAAGCGCGGGAATCGGAAATTGTTGAAGCCATCCGCCTGATTCCAGGGCAGGTTGAGCAGGTGCTGGCGCTGGACGCCGAGATCGCCGAACTTTCCAAATCGTTCATGGACAAGTTCCACAGCCTGTTCCTGGGCCGTGGCGCGATGTTCCCGGTCGCCCTGGAAGGCGCCCTGAAGCTCAAGGAAATCTCCTATATTCACGCCGAGGCCTACCCTGCCGGCGAACTCAAACATGGACCGCTGGCCCTGGTGGACGGCGACATGCCGGTGGTCACCGTGGCTCCGAACAACGAGCTTCTGGAAAAACTGAAGTCCAACCTCGAGGAGGTTCGCGCAAGAGGCGGTGAGTTGTTTGTATTTGCCGACAAGGCAGCGGACGTAAAATCCCAGGAAGGCATCCATGTGATGTCGCTTCCATCGGTCCACCCCATCACCTCTCCGATCGTCTACACCGTTCCCTTGCAGCTACTGTCCTATCACGTAGCCGTACTCAAAGGCACCGACGTGGACCAGCCCAGGAACCTGGCCAAGAGTGTAACGGTGGAGTAGGTGCCCTGTGCGGGGCCATGCAGATCCGGTAAAACTGTCGTACTGATCAATTATTTGCTACTTTCTCAACCAGACAGGTATCAATTGATATAAGACGTGCCAGCGGGAGAGACTGAGTCGCACAAGTGTGGGCTCGGCGCCGAAGGAGCAACTGCCCCGGAAACTCTCAGGCAAAAGGACCGCTGGTGTGAATAACTTTCCGAAGAGCTGCCGGCGACTGCGTCCGTTGGCACACCGAAGGAGCAAGCGGCCGGTAACGGCGCGTGAATCTCTCAGGTCCAGAGACGGAAGGGGTGCTTTCTACCATGCTGTTGCAGGCGTGCTGTGGAGAAAGGTAACCCTGGACGCCCCCTGGAGATTGCTATGAAGCGAATTGCAGTAATTGGCGGTGGAATCACTGGTATCACTACTGCTTACACTCTGGCCAAGCGCGGTCTTGGTGTCACTGTTTACGAAAAGCACCGTTATGCAGCGATGGAAACGTCCTTCGCCAACGGGGGGCAGCTGTCGGCTTCCAACGCTGAGGTCTGGAACAACTGGCAGACCATCGTTAAAGGCCTTAAATGGATGTTCCGCAGCGATGCACCGCTGCTGGTGAACCCCAGGCCTTCCTGGCACAAACTGAGCTGGTTTGCCGAGTTCATCGCTGCCATTCCCCAGTATGAGCAGAACACCACTGAGACCGCGCGTCTGGCGATTGCCGCCCGTGGCCATCTGTTTGCATGGGCGCAAGAGGAAGGCATCGACTTTGACCTGAAAAAACAGGGCATCCTGCACATCTACCGTGATAAAGCCGGCTTTGACCACGCGGCCCATGTCTCGAAGCTGCTGGCTGCCGGAGGCCTTGATCGCAGGCCAGTCACCCCCGAGGAAATGCGTGACATCGAGCCCACGCTGGCCGGCCGCTATTACGGTGGCTTCTTCACCGAGAGCGATTCCACCGGGGATATCCACAAGTTTACCAATGGTCTGGCTGAGGCGATTCTGCGGCTCGGAGTGAAGACCTGCTATGGCCACTCAGTAACGGAACTCAGTGCCGACGACGCCCATGCGTGGGTTACCTCCCATGACGGTGACCAGCAGACCCGCGACACCTTTGATGGTGTGGTGGTCTGCGCGGGGGTGGGCAGCCGGGACCTGGCGGCGAAGCTGGGCGATCGGGTCAATATTTACCCGGTCAAAGGCTATTCCATTACCGTTGAGCTGGACGATCAGGCCTCCCGGGAGGCGGCGCCTACCGTCAGCCTGCTGGATGACGCCACCAAAATTGTGACCAGCCGCCTGGGGGACGACCGTTTTCGCGTTGCCGGTACTGCGGAATTCAGTGGCTACAATCGCGACATCCGGGATGACCGGATTCGTCCGCTCACCCGCTGGGTAGAGCAGTGCTTCCCCGGGGTCTGTACCCGTCGCGTTGTGCCCTGGGCCGGGCTTCGGCCGATGCTGCCCAATATGATGCCACGGGTGGGGCCGGGCCGCCTGCCCACGGTGTTCTATAACACCGGCCACGGCCACCTGGGGTGGACGCTCTCGGCGATCACGGCTGAGATGCTGGCGGAAGCGGTCACCAAAAAATAAAGTCGCTCACGCCCCTGCTTTTTAGTAATATTACGAAACTTTTTGGGGGTGGTCGTCCGGTCACTCTTCCTTGCAGCGTTTAAGACCAAATAGTCACACACCCGGTACCTTTGATGGATTACCGGGTACGCAAATATCAAGGAAGATAACGGCCGATAGCCACATACTGTTATTCGCCCGTTAACTCAGAAGATTCCTGCAATGCCCACGACCGTTCTCTCCGGCTTTACCCACAATTTCCTGGGTAATGCGCCCGCCTGGTACAAACAGGTCATCATCCTTTTCCTCATCGCTAACCCACTCATTGTCTGGACCCTCGGTCCGGCGGTGGCCGGCTGGGTGCTGGTGGGTGAGTTTATTTTTACGCTCGCCATGGCCCTGAAATGCTATCCGCTTCTGCCAGGCGGGTTGCTGGCCATCGAGGCTCTGTTGGTGGGCATGACCACAGCAGATGCGGTGTATCACGAAGTACTGGTGAACTTCCCCGTTATTCTCCTGCTGATGTTCATGGTGGCTGGCATCTACTTCATGAAAGAGCTGCTGCTGGTGACCTTCACACAGATACTGGTAGGGGTGCGTTCAAAGTCGGCACTGTCCCTGTTGTTCTGCGCCGCTGCGGCGTTGCTTTCGGCCTTTCTGGATGCGTTGACCGTCACGGCAGTGATCATCAGTGTTGCCGTCGGCTTCTATTCGGTTTACCACAAGGTGGCATCAGGCAAGGGTTATCACCAAAAGGACCACAACGCCAACAGCGACGAACAGGTGATCGAACTGCACCGGGAAGACCTGGACAAGTTCCGGGCCTTCCTGCGCAGCTTGCTTATGCACGGTGCCATTGGTACTGCGCTGGGCGGTGTGGCTACCATGGTCGGCGAGCCACAGAATCTGCTGATCGCCAAGGTGGTGGGCTGGGATTTTGTCAGTTTCTTCCTGCACATGGCGCCGGTAAGCCTGCCGGTGCTGGCCGCCGGCCTGGTCACCTGTTGGTTACTGGAAAAGCTGCGCTGGTTTGGTTATGGCGCCCGCCTGCCGAAACCGGTGCGTCAGGTCCTGGAGGAATTTGCCGATAACGAAAGAACCAAACGGACCAAGGCCGACCAGGCTGCTCTATGGGTGCAGGCAGTGGCGGCACTGATCCTGGTTATCGGCCTGGCGTTTCATCTGGCGGAGGTCGGACTTATTGGCCTGTTGGTGATCATCCTTATCACTTCGTTCACTGGTGTTACCGATGAACACCAGATCGGCAAGGCGTTCCAGGAATCCCTGCCGTTCACCTCGCTGCTGGTGGTGTTCTTTGCCATCGTGGCGGTCATTCACGAACAACACCTGTTTAAGCCAATCATTGATTTTGTGCTCAGCCTGCCAAAAGATCAGCAACCGGGCATGTTCTTTATTGCCAACGGCCTGCTGTCGATGATCAGCGACAACGTGTTTGTGGCGACCGTGTACATCAGTGAAATCAAACAGGCGCTGGACGCCGGCAGCATCGACTACGAGCATTTCCAGGAACTGGCCATCGCCATCAACACGGGTACCAACCTGCCCAGTGTCGCTACACCTAACGGCCAGGCGGCCTTCCTGTTTCTGCTGACTTCTGCCATCGCACCGCTGGTGCGGCTCTCCTACGGGCGGATGGTGATCATGGCATTTCCCTACACCATTGTGATGGGCGCTGTGGGCCTGTTCAGCGTGATCAACCTGGTGTAGAGCCTTCAGCCAGTATAGAGCCTTCAGCCGGTGTAGAACCTACAGCCGTTGGTGTTGCCCGTAATTGTTGCCTTGCGGGCAGTGCATTCCCGCGCAGGTCTGTTACTCTTTTTATAACGATAAAAAGACAATGGCCAGCGGCACCAATGATAATTACAGCCAGAATTCGGACCAGGTTTTCCAGTGGTTTCCTGTACGGTAGGAGCGGGGCGGTTACCCTTCCCTCAAGGTTGCCATTGGTGGTCTGTCTTTGCCTCGCCCTCCTTTGCGGGCCTGCTATTGCCCAGCCAGCTGGGGATACCCTGATAGTGGGTTATGTGGATGTACCGCCCCTGGCCTATGAGGGTACCGACGGCCGGGCCGAGGGTGTCTTTATCGACCTGACCCGCCGAGTGGCAGAAGAAGCCGGGTACGATCTGAATTTTCGCTATCTTCCGGTGAGTCGAACCTACTATTACCTTCGTACGGGTGGTATCGATTTATGGCCCGGGGTTACCGACGTGCCTGCCCTCAAGGGAGAAGTACTCGAGAGTTTTGTGAGCCCGCTGCCCTTCCAGCTCAGCGCCTGGGGACTGGCGACGATGCCCCCGGTGTTGCACTTCGACGATCTGAAGGACAGAACCCTGATACTTATCTCCGGCTACACCTATGGTGGCCTGGCTGAACATCTTGAAAACACCCCGGGTATATCGATAACGGAAGCTCCCAATCACCTGGCGGCCTTAGCCATGCTGAACCGGGGGCGTGGCGACTATCTGCTGGATTACCACGACCCGGTAAAGGCCGTTCTGGACGAGTTCCCGGTGCGCGGTATTCAAGAGTACCCCGTCCGCACCCGCAATGCCGCCTGGGTGTTCTCGCTGGCTAACCCGAGAAGCGCCCGGCTGCGCAACGAATTTGATGATGCCTACCTTCGTCTTGCCGAGCGCGGTGAGGTTCCGGAACCCAGGGTTCTGAGCGAGGGGTTTCAGCTTCCGGGACTTGCCGACCTGTTTTAGGGCTTGATCAGCTCGATATCCCCGTACCAGGCTGTGGCGGATTCCCCGGTATTGTCGGAATCCGACATAATGGCAACGCCCGCAAGCTTTGGTGGTTCGCGGCCGAAGGCCTCTTTGTAGTCCGCCACAATGTCCCGTTCCACGGTGACCCATTCGCCGATCTTCAGCGACCCTGAATTCACCGCTACCATCATCGTGGTCTCGGTAAAGGGATTAGCGACGATTTCTCCCTTCGGTAACCGGTTTGCCCAGATATAATTCAGGGCGTTGCCGGGCAGTTTCTCGCCGAAGACCACTTCCACCGTCTTGCGTTTGGCGCGCTCAAAGAAACCGGCTTCTTCAGGCTCGAATTCAAACGCTACATAGATGCGCGCCGGGTAGTCATCGCCGTTCTTTTTGCGGGCGTCCCCCTGTTCGAACACATTGGAGACCTTCCAGCGCCAGCGCAGGATCAGAGAATCTCCGGGTTCCACCGAGACCCGGGCGATGAGCCCCGAGGCACTGTTATCGGTGATAGCTTCAACTACCTGTTCGCCATTGTGTTCAACCAGGCTGTAGCGACTGTGGTTTTCAATTTTCGGAAACTCCAGTGGCTCCCAGCCATCCTCCAGGGATGTCATGCCGGAAAACGCTTTTATCAGTGAACGGTTGTCACTGTCTGCCAGCGCCTGGGTGACGGCCATGGCCAGGATGAGGGGTGCCAGTAAGTATTTCAGTACGTGCTTCATGAGGCTCTCCGGTAGTTCCGCTTACTGACCTGCAACCGGGGAAAAAGTGCCTTGTTGCTATTAGCTTTACTGTATATAGTGTTTTTATCCTTGGTTAGGTACCAAATATGGTGATTAATGGTTGATCAGGCATCAACCATTATCCCATGTTCTCCCCCCGTGATAATGAGGGGGAGTGAAATAGAGGTACCGGGAATCCGGTGAGAATCCGGAACTGACGCGCAGCGGTATTGGGGAACAAGCGTGGCATCAAGACACTGGTTAACACCGGGAAGTCGCTACGTAAGGCCGAACCAGAAGGTTCACGCCCCTGAGTCCGAAGACCTGCCAGGGATACAACTGCACCTTCGCGTATAAGGTTGAGCAGAGTCGTGGAACCGTAATCCTACACACGCGTGCCGATGTGGACCTACGGTCTTGCCCTCCGATTCTCTCTGCCTACGCGAAGGACACAGAAACAACGCGTATTCAGGAGAACCGACATGTCCACAGCCACCCTGGCCGAGCCCGGCCAGTCTGCTACACCCACCACCGCCTCCCTCCAGGTTATAAAACGCAACGGCACCCTGGTTGGATTCGACCCTGCCAAAATCAGTGTTGCCGTTACCAAGGCGTTCCTTGCCGTAGAAGGTAATGAAGCCGCCGGCTCTGTCCGCATTCACGATTCGGTGGAACGGGTTACTCATCAGGTCATTCAGGCCATCAGTCGCCGCCTGAAAGCCGGGGGAAAGGTTCATATCGAAGATATCCAGGACCAGGTGGAACTGGCTTTGATGCGGGCGGAGGAGCAAAAAGTGGCCCGCGCCTATGTGCTCTACCGCGAAGCTCACGCCCAGGAGCGCGCCAGTCTGGCGCCGGTAGAAGCCCATCCTACGCTGACGGTAAAGAAAGCCAGTGGCGAGGTTGCCCCGCTTGATCTTGGCACGATGAAGGTTCAGGTGGAGCATGCCAGCCGGGGGCTGGAGGGCATCGACGGTGAATCCCTGGTCGAAGCGGCGCTGAGAAACCTTTACGACGGTATCGCCGAGGAAGAAGTGCTGTTCGCATTAATCATGACCGCCCGCGGCCGCATTGAACAGGAGCCGGACTACAGCGCCGTGACGGCTCGTCTGCTGCTGGAGCAACTGCGGCTGGAAACTGCGAGCGCTCTGGAACTGCCCGTCAGTCTGCCGCTTAGCGACATTTACCCGCAGGCTTTAAGCGCCTTTATTGACCGGGGTATCGCCTGCGAGCTGCTGGATGAGACCATGGCCGCTTTTGATCTGGAGCGCCTGGGCGCTGCCATCAAACCGGAGCGGGACTACCAGTTCGGCTTCCTGGGCCTGCAGACCCTCTACGACCGTTACTTCGTCAACTGGAAAGGCGACCGCCTGGAGTTGCCCCAGGTGTTCTTCATGCGCGTGGCCATGGGCCTGGCCCTGAAGGAAGACGACCCCAATGCCCGCGCCATCGAATTCTATGACCTGTTGTCGTCCTTCGACTACATGGCCTCCACGCCAACCCTGTTTAACGGCGGCACTCCGCATTCCCAGCTTTCCTCCTGTTACCTCACCACCGTGCAGGACGACCTGGAAGGCATCTACGGGGCGATCCGCGACAACGCCATGCTTTCCAAATGGGCTGGCGGCCTGGGCAATGACTGGACGCCGGTGCGGGCACTGGGCGCGCACATCAAGGGCACCAATGGCAGTAGCCAGGGCGTGGTGCCCTTCCTGAAAGTGGTGAATGACACCGCCGTGGCCGTCAACCAGGGGGGCAAGCGTAAGGGCGCGGTGTGCGCCTACCTGGAAAGCTGGCACCTGGATATCGAGGAATTCCTGGAGCTGCGCAAGAACACCGGCGATGAGCGCCGCCGTACTCATGACATGAATACCGCCAACTGGGTGCCTGACCTGCTGATCGAGCGTATGCGCGAAGACGGGGACTGGACCCTGTTCTCTCCCAACGATGTGCCGGACCTTCACGACCTCTATGGCAACGCCTTCCGTGAACGCTACGAGCACTACGAAACGCTGGCGGAGCAGGGCAGGATCAAACTGTTCAAGACCATTCCCGCCAAACAGCTCTGGCGCAAGATGCTCACGGTGCTGTTCGAGACCGGCCACCCCTGGATCACCTTCAAAGATCCCTGCAACCTGCGCTCGCCCCAGCAGCACCGCGGCGTTGTGCACAGCTCGAACCTGTGTACGGAAATAACGCTGAACACCAGCGCCGACGAAATCGCCGTGTGCAACCTGGGCTCCATCAACCTGGCAGCCCATATCCGCGATGGCGAGCTGGATGTTCAGCGCCTGGAACGTACCGTGGATACGGCGGTGCGCATGCTCGATAACGTTGTCGATATCAACTACTACGCTGTTCCCCAGGCAAAGAACTCCAACTTCAAGCATCGCCCGGTGGGCCTGGGCCTGATGGGGTTCCAGGACGCGCTGTACCAACTCAATCTGCCGTACACCAGTCCGGAAGCGGTGGAATTCGCTGACCTGGCCATGGAGCAGATCAGTTATTTCGCCATCCGCGCCTCCGCAACACTGGCGGGCGAACGCGGCGCTTACGAAACCTACGAAGGCTCCCTATGGCATCAGGGAATATTGCCCATCGACTCTGTCAGCCTCTTGAAGGAAAACCGCAGGGACGGCGACCTCAGCCTCAACACCAACAGTCGCCTGGACTGGACCCCGGTACGCGAGCTGATTGCAAAGAATGGCATGCGCAACAGCAACGTAATGGCCATTGCACCGACGGCGACCATCTCCAACATCGTGGGTGTATCCCAGTCCATCGAACCGGCGTACCAGAACCTGTTCGTCAAATCGAACCTGTCCGGCGAGTTCACTGTGGTAAATCCCTCACTGGTTCGCGACCTCAAGGCCGAAGGCCTGTGGGACAACGTGATGGTCAACGACCTGAAATACTTCGACGGCAGCGTGCAGCAGATCGACCGCATTCCGGAGGCACTCAAGGCACGCTACGCCACCGCCTTCGAGATTGATCCGCGCTGGCTGGTAGAAGCTGCGGCCAGGCGTCAGAAATGGCTCGATCAAGCGCAGAGCCTCAACCTCTACATGGCTGAACCCAGCGGGAGAAAACTGGATGCGCTGTACCAGCTGGCCTGGGAACGCGGCCTGAAAACCACCTATTACCTGCGTTCCCTGGGGGCGACAGGCGCAGAAAAATCCGCCCCGGTGGCCGCGCCACAGCCACAGGTGTGCAGCATCGACGAGCCGGATTGCGAAGCCTGCCAATAATTCTGGAGATTTAACATGCTCAACTGGAACGACGAACCAAACACCCAAACCCACCGGGCCAACCCCGAAGGCCCGGCTCCCGTCAATGTCGACGACAAGCGGGTGGTCAATGGTGATACCGACATCAATCAGCTGGCGCCGTTCAAGTACCCCTGGGCCTGGGAGTACTTCATGAACGCCAACAAGAACCACTGGACGCCGCTGGACGTCAACATGGCCCAGGACGTCCACGACTATCACCACCGCCTGTCCGCGCCGGAGAAGCACGTGTATGAAAACGTGCTGGCCTATCTCACCACCTCCGACATCCTGGCCATGCGCAACATCGGCCTGGCAGTGATGGAGAAAATGAGCGCGCCGGAATTGCAGATCTACCAGGCGCGGCAGGTGTACGAGGAAGCCATGCACACCTGGGCCTACCAGCACTGCATCGAAACTCTCAACCTCGACCAGAGCGAAATCTACAATCGCTACCGCGTGGTTCCGGCCATCAACGGCAAGATCCAGATGGCCAACCGCCGCCTGGACGCCGCTATGCGCTCCGACCTGAACCTGCGCAACCGGGACGACCTGCAGGAATTCATCATGTCTTACCTGTTCTTCGCAGCGGTCTTCGAAGGCGCCTGGTTCTACAACGGTTTCAGCCCCATCTTCGCGCTGCAACGCCGGGGCCTGATGCGGGGCACTGGCGAGCAGCTGCAGTACATCCTGCGGGACGAGGCCATGCACTTTTCCTTCGGCCTGAAAGTGGTGAACCAGATCCTCGAAGAGGAAAACATCACCCTAGACCCCAAAGCCGTAAGGGATATGTGGGACGAGTCCGATGCCGCCGAAACCGCCTACGCCAACTACATTCTGCGCGACCCCATTCTCGGCTACTCCGCCGAGTACCACAGCGAACAGTTCCGCTTTGTGGCTAACCGCCGTGCGAGAACCGTCGGTCTGGAAGAGCCCTTCCCGGGGGCAAAGAACGTGTCGCCCTGGCTGGATGAGCAGGCTACCATGCGTAAGGAGAAAAACTTCTTTGAAACCCGGGTGATCGAGTACCAGACCGGGGCGCAACTGGAGTGGTAGCCGGTAAGGGTCCGGCCAGAATGGTATGAAGTTGATTGAAGGCAGCTTGTGTTCGCTGGCGCCATTGCGCTTTCTGTGTGACGAGATGTTGATCAACGTGGCGCAGTGGCTGCGGGTAGCCGGGTACGACACCTCCTTGCCAGCCCCGGGCTCGCCAGACAGGCATTTGGTGGATCGCTCCCGCGCTGAGCAGCGATGGCTGGTAACCGCGGATGCGGACCTGCTGGAGTTTGTCTGCGCGCCTTTCTATGTGCTGTATCTGTCGGGTCCGGATGACCAGGCCCGGCTGAAGGAGCTGACTCTCCAGCTGAATCTGGATTGGTGTTTGGCTCCGTTCAGCCGCTGTAAAAACTGCAACACCCCACTGCACACAGCCGGAGAGCGCGAGAAACAGCTCTTTCACCCGGGGGTGCGCGGGGTAAGCAACGAGGTGGTTTGGGCATGTGCCACCTGCCGTCAGCTTTACTGGGAAGGAAGTCACGTGCGGCGTATGCGCAGCAGGCTGGAAGCGATGAACGCCTGGCGGGACGCACATTGATCATACGTAAGGACGAAGCGGAATGACTGTACCCCGGTGTCTGGGTGCTGGCCCGGGCCTTTGACAGAGGCCATGGCTATCAGTTGCGACAGGCCGGCGCCGATGATGTGGTCAGCGAAACCTATCACTCGGCCCTGGAGCTGGGCGGCCATGCCCTGACCGCGTTCGGCGTGCACCCGTTGCGAGCGCGGCAGATGACCTGGG
This sequence comes from Marinobacter denitrificans, assembly GCF_008795955.1. Taxonomy (GTDB): domain Bacteria; phylum Pseudomonadota; class Gammaproteobacteria; order Pseudomonadales; family Oleiphilaceae; genus Marinobacter; species Marinobacter denitrificans. The sequence continues at coordinate 1,562,977 of NZ_VMHN01000001.1, read as the reverse complement.
CCTTTATCAATAATGAAAAGGCCCACGAGGATGATTTGTTCGCTGCCTGGAAGGACATTGAAGAGGGTATCCGTTTCAGTCCCCGTTACAGTGAACTTTTCATGAAACTGGAAGAGACCCTGGGTCACGTCATGCAGCAGGATTGGCAGCCTCCAAGTAAGGAGGACGTTCCGCTGTGGTCGCCTCCGAAGACTGGAGAATAAATCCAGGGATCAGCAAGGAATAAATCCCGTCCCCAACCGTCCTCCTGATGAAAGCCACCCGAAACGGGTAACAAAAGGAGGACGTAACCATGAAAAAGCAGCTACTGACTCTCGCAATCTGCTCCATTCTTTCCACTGGCGCCCTGGCCGCTGAAGGCTCCGCCAATGCAAATGCGGAGGCCGAAGCCAACATGAGCGCCGAGGCCAGCACCCGCAATGGTTTTTCTGCCAACGGTGGGGCTTCGGCCAACGCTGGGGGTAATGGCAACGGAGAAGCCGCCCGTGACGACGCGGCCGGCCGGGGAGAGGCAGCAAGTGACAAGGCTCACCAGGGTGCCGCCACTGCGATCAGTACCGGTGTAGAAACCGGACAGAAGGCGCGAGGCACAGCCGAGGCATCCGCAGAGGCCGCCTCCGATAAGGCCGCAGAAATGCGCCAGCAGGCGCAGGAGCGCATGAAAGAGGCCCGAAATGCCGAGATTCGGGCTGAAACCAATCAGCAGATCGGCACGTCTGTTTCTGAGAGCGTCAGGAGCGAAGTGCAGAACTCCGTCAAGGGAGCTGTGAAAGGCTCTGGGGGCGGCGCTCTGTAACGACTCCTCCGACACCGGCCGGGCCGCAGCGCCCGGCTTTTTTCTCGCAGCCAACTCTTGCAGCCAACAAGGAGCAGACATGCAACCGATTTCACGCAAATGGACGGGACCGATGGCACTGGCTCTGGTGGTATCATCCCAAGTGGTTCAGGCGGAAGATCAGGCCCGGCTGAATGGCCATCTCGAGGGTGGTGTCGAACACGACAGCAATGTAACGGTCGATGAGCTGAATAGCTCCTCCGATAAAAGCGATGAGGCCTGGGTATTTGATGCTGGGCTGGAAGGGGTGCTGCAACCCACCGAGCCCCTGAACATCACCCTCGGTTATTCCCTGTCGGGCAGACGGTACCAGAGCCTCGACCAGTTCGATCAGGACATTCATCTGCTCTCGGCGGACATCAGTTACAACTTTGAGCCGGTGACCATCGGCACCAGTTATCACTATTCCCACGCCACTCTGGGGTCAGACCCCTTCCTGGATTTCAGTCGCGCCAGCGTCTACCTGGGCAGCCTGATCGGGCAGGACGTATACCTGCAGGCCAGCCTGCAGGACAAGCGCAAGGACTTTGACGACAGTAACGCCAGGGACGCCGACATCCGGGGTGTGAGCCTGGATTCGTTTTTCTTTTTCAACCAGGCCCGGAGCCATGTGGTACTCGGGCTTGACGGCGATCGTGAGGATGCCAAAGCGGAGGCCTATGACAATGACCTGCTTCGTGTCCGGGCGGCACTGGTGCACAAGTTCACCCTGGCAGGCGAGGCCAACAGGCTCCGGTTTGGCTGGCGCTACGAGGACCGGGACTATGACGAGGTTAAGGTAACCAGCTCGGACCCGGTGCTTGACGATCGTCTGACAGGGGATCTTGCAGAGCGCTCGACCAGCAAACGGGCAGACAAGGCGCACATTCTGGAGGCAAGCTGGCGGATCGGTGTCAATGACGTGGTCAGTGTTGAGCCCAGCATATCGTGGGGCAATTACACCTCCAACGTAGATTCTGCCGACTACCAGAAGACTGTGGCCGGGGTTACGGTCAGGGCGGGTTTCTGACACCGGGCCTTCAAAAATTCAGGAAGCCGTGACCAAACCGGGAGTCACGGCCTTGTTCTCCCAGATCCCGGGCTTCCCTGATCAGAGCTTCTAACGCCTGGTCTGCCGGGTAATCGGCGGACCTGCAGGCGAGCGCGGCAGCAATCACCGGTGCCGCCAATGAGGTGCCACTGTCGGCTACCATGCCGTTTTCGGGATGCGCCACCGGGACGGATACTCCCGGGCCCGCAAACATTACCTGTTCCCCCCTGTTAGCCCACCGGTAAAGCTTGCCCGAGCCGTCGACCGCCGTTACACCGACCACCTCCGGATAGGCGGCCGGATACAACGGCGGGGCGGCAGGCCCCTGGTTCCCCACCGCAGCTACCAGCAGGATGTCCTGCTTCCGGAGATTATTCACAGCTGTGGCGAGAAGCCGGTTATCCGGTCCCGCAAGGCTGATGTTGATGACGGAGAGATCCTGGGCCGCCAGCCAGTTCAGGCCCTCCAACAGGTGCTCGAGGGTAGCGCCGGAGAGATGGCGGTCCCGGCTATAGAATACTGAGGCATTAAATACTCTTGCTTTCGGGAGCCGGGCGGACCATTGATTTTCCCGGCTGCCCACCATGAGGCTGGCGACCGCAGTGCCATGGCTTTCGGGCTCTTTGAGCCGCCCGTCCACGTCCCCCAGGTCCAGGAAGCGTTGCTGCACTATCCGCGCAGTCTCCATGGCGGGATGGTCGGTGGCAATAGCCGTATCCACCATGCCGACGCGAACAGGGATAGTGCAGAGGCTGCGCCACTGTGGGGTTTCTGTTTCGGCGCTGGCGGCCCTGGCTTGCGGCGCATAGATGTGGTTCCGGTCCAGGCGATTTGCCAGGCCCGGAATCGCGGTTTTCAGTGCTTCTCGGGAGTCCAGCTCCGGGGAGACCCGAAAGCGGACGACCATCATCCCCAGCCCTGCCAGTTCGCGGCGTTCCAGAACGGTGATGCCCGGCCGGTCGAGACTGGCGACTTCCGGGCCAGTGCCAGTGACAAGCCACTGGCGTTCCACCGCGCGCGAACCATCTTCCAGGAGGGTGTCATTGAACCCGATTCGCCCATTGGTCGTGTGTATTGGAAGTATCGCGGGCAATGCTGCCAGTCCCTGTCTGACGACATCGGCCTGCGCCTCTGCCCGTTTTTCAAGGCGCCGGTCTATAGTCCGTTCGACCATTTGCCCTGCCTTCTGCTCCACCTGGCGGAGGACGGAGGCCGCCGGGTTATCGGCAACACCGCCTCCGCCGAGCGCCATAACTGACGCGGAGAGTGAGCAGAGGGCAAGAGCGGGGAACAAACGTGTCTTGAAAACAGGTTTCATTACGCCAGTCCGGATTCGAATGTGTTTCATACGATACAACGGCCGGGCCGGAGAAAAATTCCGTGGTTTATGGAATAAACCGGTAACCAGCCCGTTTGGTTGGTAACACCTCTTGAAAAAGAAGGCTATGCAACAGGAAATTTCCGAACTTTTACCAAGGCTCCGACGATTTTCCTATTCGCTGACTGGCTCCAGGTCAGATGCTGACGACCTGCTACAGAACACCGTCGAGCGGTTGCTGACCAGACGCACACCCGACGATGCCGATCTCACCAAATGGGCATTCAGGGTTTGCCGCAATATATGGATAGACGAATGCCGGGCCAGAAAGGTTCGGCGGGAAGTGGCGAATAACCCGGAGCTGACCGATGGGCAGATAGTGAACGGCGAACATCAGACCACCAGGGAGATTGAATGGGATCGGGTGGATACGGCCATGGCGCAACTGCCGGAAGACCAGCGCCAGATTATCTCGTTGGTGGCCATCCAGGGTATGCCTTACAAGATTGTGGCTGAGATTCTGGATGTACCGAAAGGCACGGTCATGAGCCGGCTGGCCCGCGCCAGGGCGGCGCTGAGTAAAGCCCTGGCGCCAGTAACCATGAGGACCGATTGATGAAGGTGACGGACGAAACCCTGTCGGCATTTCTCGACAATGAACTGACCGAAGCGGAGATGGCCTCGGTGAGGACGCAACTGGCGGCAGATCCGGCGTTGGCGAACCGTTTGGCGGAGCTGGCATTGGTGGATGCAGAATTGCAAGCTCATTACAGCGCCATTGACGACCACCCGATGCCAGAAGCAGTGACCAGGATGCTTGAGACAGAACATGCTAAAGACGGTGCACCCACGCATGCCAATGTGGTTACAATCCCCTGGTGGCGCAGAGTGCATGGGCACACCGGTAAGGCTATTGGGGCAGCAGTGATTGCAGGGGTGGCGTTGACGCAGTGGCTGGCCCTGCCGTCCAATGATGCACCGGCGTGGTCAGAGGTAGTGAAGGCTCTGGATAGCCAGCCTAGTGGTGTGGTTTATCAGATTGGTGACCATGCCTCGGTGATGCCAAGACTGACGTTCCGCAGCCAGGCGGACCAGTGGTGTCGTCAGTACCGGCTGGAGACCACAGAGACGGCGTCGGAGCAGATTGCCTGTCGCAGCGACGAGGGTACCTGGGAACAGATTGCCCGGATAGACGCACAGCCGTTGCCCGGCGCAGATACCTACCAGACGGCCAGCGGGGGGAGTGGACTCGACGAGACCCTGGACCGGATGATGGCCGGCTCGCCGATCGGGCCTGATGCCGAGCGGGCATTGCTTCAGCACCAGTGGGGCAGCCGATAACAGCCATGCCCTTGCGATAACAAACCAGGAGTAATGTCCGAGATGGATAACCTGAATCTTCGCCACCTCTACTATTTCTGGACAATTGCGCGCACCGGTTCCATTGTCCGTGCGGCGGAAAGCCTCGCGTTGACGCCCCAGACGCTCAGCGGTCAGTTGGCCACGTTCGAATCCGCTCTGGGCAACGCGCTGTTCCGCCGTGCCAACCGGGCCCTGCAGCTGACCGATTTCGGGCAAACCGTTTTTACCTACGCTGACGATATGTTCCAGACTGCCCAGGCACTGACGGATGTGCTTCGGCAGCCACCGGAGAACAGGCCCCTGAGCCTGGCAGTGGGCATTGCCGCCTCCATTCACAAGCTGATTGCCTATCATCTGACAGAGCCCGCATTGTCCCTCTCGCGGGAGGTGCGGTTGAGCTGCCGCACCGGCGATACCACCGAACTGCTGAAGCGGCTTGGCCAGCGCGAACTGGACATCGTGCTGACGGACCGCCAGCCTGCGTCGGGCGAGGCTGGCCAGTTCCGCAGCCATCAGCTGGCGAGCTCTTCCATGTCGCTGTTTGCAGCACCCGGGCTGGCGAAAACGCTGGCCGAGAATTTCCCCGCCAGTCTCGACCGCCAGCCCTTCCTGGCAACCTCCCTTGACGCCCCCTATATCAGCGCACTGATGAACTGGTTTTCCAGCCAGGATATCCGGGTGAAAGTGGTTGCCGAAGTGGACGACAGCGCTCTGATCAAGGTGTTCGGGCGGGAAGGCCTGGGTTATTTTGCAGCACCCACTGCGATCTGTGATGAGGTCTGTCGTCAGTATCAAGTGGTGCATGTGGCCAGTATCCAAGAGGTCCGTGACACACTGTATGCAGTGACACGGGCCCGGGGGAGCCACAATGCAGCGGTAACCGAGTTGCTGCGCGAACGACCGGAACTGAACGATAAGATCGAAAAAAACGAATCATAAACCAGAAAAAACGATGTTCTTTTCGAGTTATTCTTGATGGATGATGGCAAGGTGTTCCACTGAAGGAGAACCGGCCATGAAAACGATTCACAAGTTCCGCCTCGAATGCGGCAAAGAGCCCAACACGCTGAAGCTGCGAGAAGGTTACCGCGTGGTACGTTGCGAATATGTTGTCCCCCAGAAGGGTGTCTACCTGTGGGTGGAACAACCACTGAACGTTGCCATTCCGGTTGTGGAACGGCAATTTGTTGTAGTGTATTCAGGGGACCCGGTCCCGACCAGTTACCAGTATCTGGATACCGCACTCGACCCGTTCGGCCCTGAGGCCTATCATATATTTGAGGTGGACGTGGCACCGGCAAGCAAGGTGGCGGCCTCCTGCCAGCAGACGAGCCCGATGCTTTTCAGGCCCGCCTCGCAACAGGTGGGGACCGCCTGACTGACACTTGTTCTATCCAGGGCCCTGCGGGGCCCTTTGTTTTATCGGAGTTTCTGATTCATGCCAGACATCATCGTGATGTTCTTCCTGCTCGGAGTGATTGCGGGAACCCTTCGTTCAGACCTGACCATCCCCAAAGCCGCCTACGATATCCTCAGCCTGTTGCTGATGCTGACTATCGGGCTCAAGGGCGGCATGGCCCTGCATGGTAACCTTCACTGGGGCCTGATTACCGAAGTACTGGCGATCATGGCACTGGGCTTTCTCATTCCGCTGGTGCTGTTTCCGATGCTCCGGCACCTCGTCCGCCTGAACGTGGCCGATGCGGCCAGTTTCTGTGCACACTACGGGTCAGTCAGCGCGGGCACCTTCGCTGTTGCCTTGGCCTGGGTGGAATCCCGGGGGTTGGCCACTGGCGGGCAAGTCACCCTCTATCTGGTATTACTGGAGCTGCCGGCCATTCTTACCGGCCTGTGGCTGTATCGGCGCTATACCCAGGGCGCAGCCAAAACGAGCAGCAGCGGAACACCACTATGGCAGGAAACACTGACAAACCGCAGTGTTGTGTTGCTGGTGGGCGGTGTGATTATTGGCATTCTCTATGGGCCGGACAAAGGTGACGGCGTCACCGCACCGCTGACGGGTGCCTTCTCCCTGGTGCTATCGCTGTTCCTGCTGGAGATGGGCCTTGTGGCTGCTGAAACCCTGCGCAAGATCCAGCTCCGTCACTGGCGGCTCATTGTATTTGCCCTGTCCATGCCCCCGGTGCTGTCCCTGCCCGGGTTGGCAACCGGCCTTTGGCTGGGGCTGGAGCCCGGTTCCATCGTGATCCTGGGTGCGCTTACCGCCAGTGCTTCGTATATTGCCGCGCCGGTGGCTGTGCGACACGCCATTCCCGACGCGGATATCGGGCTGGCCATGCTGGCGTCGCTCGGTATGACGTTCCCGTTCAATGTGTTGATTGGTATCGGCTTGTACAGCTATTTCCTTGAGGTTCTGACCGCGTAGGGACGGGCTGAAGCCGGGTGCTCATGCAAAACAGCCCCATGCATCGGCGATTTCAGGCGCCATTGTGATTTACCCTGAGAGGGTTATGATGGAGCTAGAGTTCCAGCCAGGAGGGCATGGCTTTGGTACAGCAAAGGGACGTAACCGTCTTCTACGATGATCGGGTACTGGCTCACTCGCCCGATAGTAAGGTGGATTTTTTGCCAGGGCGCCTGGACAAGCGGATTCGCACGATTCTTTCCGGACTGGATGTGCAGTGGAAGTACCCGGAGCACCCCGGCCGCATCACGGCCATCATGGATCTGCTGGAACGTGAACCTATCCCCGGCGTGCGGATCGAGCCAGGCAAGGCGGCCACGAAGGATGAGCTGAGCCGGGTCCATACCCGGTCTTTTCTTGATGACATTTTTTCTCTGCGAAATGAAAGCGCCTGGCTGGACGTGGATACCACAGCGGTTTCGCCGGGCAGTGTCCAGGCCGCCGAAGTGGCCGCCGGGACGGCAATTGCCGCCGTGGAAGCGGTGGTTGAGGGCCGCACCGGCAGCGCTTTCGCGATAGTGCGGCCGCCTGGGCACCATGCCGAGCCGGCCCGGGCCCGGGGCTTCTGCCTGTTCAACAATGTGGCCATTGCCGCGGCTCACGCCCATGCTGCCCTGGGCTGTAAGCGCGTACTGATTGTTGATTGGGATGCCCATCATGGGAACGGTACCCAGGATATTTTCTGGGCCGACCCGGATGTCATGTTCTTCGATATGCACCGCGCAGCCCCCTTCTACCCGGGCACTGGCCAGCTGGCCGATGTCGGGGCAGGACGGGGTGAGGGCACCATTATCAATGTTCCCATGCCCGCCGGCGCCGGTGATGTGGCTTATCTGAAGGCCATGCGTGAGATCCTGGTGCCGGCCGCAGACTATTTCAAACCCGACCTGATACTGGTCTCCGCCGGTTTTGATGCCCACTGGTTCGACCTGGCACTTAATGTGTCTTACGAGGGTTTTGCCGCCATGACGGGCATTGTCCAGAAAATTGCCGACAAGCACTGTAAGGGCCGGTTGGCCATGATCCTTGAGGGCGGTTACAATACCGAATCACTGTCTCATGGTGTACATGCGGTGCTTAAGGCGCTGGCTGGAGGCGTGGTGATGGAACCAAAGGACTGCGGCACAGAGGAAGTGGAGATAGCCACCGAATTCCACAAGGGCGCCTTCCAACCCGATAATACGGAATAGTTCTTTGCTATTACCCGCCCAAGAATAAAATAGTAGTTACCTATCGGACACCTAAAAACAATCAATTTGAATGTTCTTGATTGGACCAATATATTGTCCATCTCAAGTTAGCCAATGCCTCAATTAACCAAATGGAGATAATCTTTATGGGTATGATTAACAGCGAAATTCAGCCGTTCAACGCGACAGCTTTCAAACAGGGCGAGTTCGTTGAAATTTCTGAAGCCGATGTAAAAGGTAAGTGGTCGGTATTTTTCTTCTACCCGGCCGACTTTACCTTCGTATGCCCGACCGAGCTGGGCGACGTAGCAGACAAGTACGAAGAGCTGCAAAAGCTGGGCGTGGAAGTGTTCTCTGTGTCTACCGACACCCACTTCACCCACAAAGCGTGGCACGACAGCTCCGAGACCATCGGCAAGATCAACTACTTCATGGTAGGCGACCAGACCGGCACCATCACCAACAACTTCGGTGTTATGCGTGAAGGCCAGGGCCTGGCAGACCGCGCTACCTTCCTGATCGACCCGGATGGCGTTATCCAGGCGATGGAAATCACTGCTGAAGGTATCGGCCGTGATGCAGACGACCTGCTGCGTAAGGTAAAAGCGGCACAGTATGTTCGTAACCATCCTGGTGAAGTTTGCCCGGCCAAGTGGAAAGAAGGCGAAGCTACCCTGGCTCCGTCCCTGGACCTGGTTGGCAAAATCTAAGGTTTTGGTCCCACTGAAACCTGTACGAGGGCCCGCTTTGCGGGCCTTCTTTGTTTCTATCTGGTTGATTTTCAGAGTCGAATAGCAAGGGCCTATCAAATACTTTAGATCAATTAATTTGAGCTCTACCTGGCTGGACCGTATCGTAGTGGCATATTCGATTCACGACTCAACCTGAGTTCGCACATTCAGTTTTACGATATCCGAAGGGGAACAGAGAGCATGTTGGACGCCAGTATCAAGGAGCAATTGAAAGCCTACATGGAAAAGCTGCAGCAGCCGATCGAGCTGGTTGCGGCTTATGATGACAGCCAGAAGTCCCAGGAGCTCAAGCAGCTGCTGGACGAAATCGAGCCGATGTCGGACAAGATCAGCCAGCGCACAGACGACTCCGAAGATGTTCGTCGCCCCTCGTTCGCCATCAACCGTGTTGGCACCGACATTGGCGTGCGCTTCGCCGGCATTCCCATGGGCCATGAATTCACCTCGCTGGTGTTGGCGCTGTTGCAGGTAGGTGGGCATCCGGCCAAGGCGGGCCAGGATGTGATCGAGCAGGTCAAAGAACTGGATGGCGAGTTCGAGTTTGAAACCTATTTCTCCCTGTCGTGTCAGAACTGCCCGGATGTGGTTCAGGCCCTCAACCTGATGAGCGTTCTCAACCCGAAGATCAAGCATACCGCCATCGACGGTGCCCTGTTCCAGGACGAAGTCGAACAGCGTGAAGTCATGGCCGTACCCAGCGTTTACCTCAATGGTAAATCGTTCGGCCAGGGCCGTATGACCCTCGAGCAGATCATCGCCAAGGTGGATACCGGTGCCGAGGCCCGCGAAGCCGAGAAGCTCAAGCACAAGGACCCGTTCGAGGTTCTGGTGATCGGTGGCGGCCCGGCCGGCTCCTCGGCAGCTATCTACGCGGCGCGTAAAGGCATTTCAACCGGTATTGCCGCCGAGCGCTTTGGCGGCCAGGTCGCGGACACCATGGGTATCGAAAACCTGATTTCCGTGCCCTACACCGAAGGCCCCAAGCTGGTGGCGGCCATGGAGCAGCACGTTAAAGAGTACGACGTGGACATCATGAACCTGCAGCGTGCCGAGAAGCTGATCCCGGCAGCCAGCAAGGGCGGCCTCCACGAGGTGCGCCTGGCCAATGGAGCATCACTGAGGTCCCGCACCCTGGTGTTGTCCACCGGTGCCCGCTGGCGCCAGCTGGGTGTGCCCGGTGAGGACGAGTACCGCAACAAGGGCGTGGCCTATTGTCCGCACTGTGACGGCCCGTTGTTCAAGGGCAAGCGTGTGGCGGTGATCGGCGGTGGTAACTCCGGCGTGGAAGCGGCCATTGACCTGGCCGGTATCGTCGGCCACGTGACCCTGTTGGAGTTTGCTTCAGAAATGAAGGCAGACGATGTACTGCAGAAAAAACTGCGCAGCCTGAAGAATGTGGAAATCCTGACCTCAGCGCAGACCACGGAAGTCGTGGGCGAGAACGGCAAGGTCAGCGGCATCAGCTACAAGGACAGGGACAGCGGCGAAGAGCATCATGTGGCCCTGGAAGGGGTGTTTGTCCAGATCGGCCTGATCCCCAACACCGAGTGGCTGAAAGGCGACATCGAGCTGAGCCAGCATGGTGAGATCATTGTCGATGCCCGTGGCGAAACCTCGATACCGGGTGTGTTTGCCGCTGGTGACGCCACCACGGTGCCGTACAAGCAGATTGTGATTTCCATGGGTGAAGGTTCCAAGGCGGCCCTGAGCGCCTTCGACTTCCTGATCCGTAACTCTGCTGATGAGAGTGAAGAAGCGGCGGCCTGACTCACCGCCTGAACACAGGTTCACACACGGCTGACCCCAAACAGACAGTTCGTGTTTTCAGCCCCGCTATCCGGTGTCCGGACAGCGGGGCTTTTTTATGCCGCCTGCGTTGGGTTGTAGCGACAGATTACTTTCTGTACACTTTATTTTAATTGAACGTTCAATTAATAAAGATCAGGTCGAACGCGATGCCGATTGTCGGAGTAAAAGACACCCGAAAGCAGCAGTTAATCGATGCCACCATGGCATCCATTGCTGAGCTGGGCCTGCAGAACACCACCATCATCTCCATCAGCCGCCGTGCCGGTATGTCATCCGGCATCATCAGTCACTATTTCGGCGGCAAGCAGGGGTTGATCGAGGCGGCACTGCGGTACCTGCTGGATCAGCTTGGTAAGGAACTGCGGGAACGCATGGCCCGCACCGATGGTTCTCCGGAGCAGCGCCTGTGTTGCATCGTGGAAGCCAATTTCTCCGAGTTCCAGCGTTCTGACCTGGCGGCGAAGACCTGGCTCAGCTTCTGGGCCCGCTCTATGCACGAGCCCGGCTTGCAGCGTCTGCAGCAGATCAACAACGCCAGACTCTACAGCAATCTGCGGTTCTCCTTTGCGCAGCGTTTGCCGAAACAGGCCGCCACCGAAGCCGCGCGCCAGATGGCCGCAATGATTGACGGATTCTGGCTGCGCAGTGCCCTGAGCATGGACCCCGAGGAAGGCTTCGCCGCAGCGGAAACGCTTTGTAAGCGATTTGCATTGAACGCGCTCAATCCAACAACGAATTCATCAGCCCAGGTTTGAACCCCATGACTGCATTGCCCCGTTATCAGAACTTCATCAACGGCCAGCCCATGGCCAACAGCTCCGGTGAAACCTTTCCAGTGGTCAACCCGGCCACCGGTGAGGTGATTTACGAAATGGAAATCGCCGATGAGACTATCCAGAAGGCTGCCATCGAAAGTGCCCAGGCGGGTTTCAAAGCCTGGTCCGCCATGACCGGCGCGCAACGCGGTCGCATTCTTCACCGTGCCGTGGCCTTGCTGCGGGAGCACAACGACGAACTGGCCGCACTGGAAGTGAAAGACACCGGCAAACCCTGGCAGGAGGCCGAGGTAGTGGATGTGGTGACCGGCGCCGACACGCTCGAATATTTTGCCGGCCTGGCGGCCTCGGTTGAGGGCAACCAGCAGGACCTGGGTGGCGATTTTTACTACACCCGCCGCGAACCTCTGGGCGTGTGTGCCGGTATCGGTGCCTGGAACTACCCGCTGCAGATTGCCTGCTGGAAGTCTGCTCCGGCGCTGGCCACCGGTAACAGCATGATTTTCAAGCCCTCCGAGGAGACCCCCATGGGGGCTCTCAAGCTGGCAGAGATATTCACCGAAGCCGGTGTGCCGGCGGGTGTATTCAACGTGGTGCAGGGGGCAGGTGAGGTCGGCGCCTGGCTGACGCATCACCCGGACATTGCCAAGGTATCGTTCACCGGGGAAGTGGGCACCGGCAAAAAGGTGATGACCGCAGCGGCCTCTACCCTGAAAGACGTGACCATGGAGCTGGGTGGCAAATCGCCACTGATTATCTTCGAAGACGCAGATATTGAAAACGCCGTTTCGGCGGCAATGCTGGGTAACTTCTATACCCAGGGCGAAGTCTGCACCAATGGCACCCGGGTTTTCGTCCACGAGGCTATCTATTCGCAATTCATGGACCGGTTGCTGGAGCGCACGCTGAGCAACATCCGCATGGGCGACCCTACCGATCCTGAGACCAATTTTGGCGCATTGATCTCGCAGAAGCACCAGCAACTGGTCCTGGACTACATCGAGAAAGGCATCGCCGAAGGCGCCACCCTCAGCCACGGTGGCAAGGCCGCAAAACCCGCATCCGCCCCTGGTGGTTACTTCGTGGAGCCTACCATTTTCACCGACTGCACCGACGACATGACCATCTGCCGCGAAGAAATTTTCGGCCCGGTGATGTCGGTCCTGACCTTCTCCGGTGAGGACGAAGTGATCGACCGTGCCAACAACACCGATACCGGCCTGGCCGCAGGCGTCTTCACCAGTGATATTCGCCGTGCCCACCGGGTAATTCATCGTATCCAGGCCGGTATCTGCTGGATCAACAGTTACGGAGCCTCACCAGCGGAAATGCCGGTGGGTGGCTACAAACTCTCCGGCGTGGGCCGCGAGAATGGCCGTGTCACGCTCGACCACTACACCCAGCTGAAGGCGGTGTATGTGGGAATGGAGGATATAGACAGCCCTTTCTAACCGGGCTGCCGGGAGTTGCGTATGAAAGAAGCGAATTACGATTACATTATTGTCGGGGCCGGGTCTGCGGGCTGTGTGCTGGCCAACCGGCTTACCGAGGATGGCCGCCACCGGGTGCTGCTGCTGGAGACCGGCGGCAGCGACAAGAGCATCTTTATCCAGATGCCGACGGCGCTATCTATCCCCATGAACACAAAAAAATACGCCTGGCAGTTCGAGACCGAGCCGGAACCCTACCTGGATAACCGCCGCATGCACTGCCCCCGGGGCAAGGTGCTGGGCGGTTCTTCCTCCATCAACGGTATGGTCTATGTGCGCGGCCACGCCCGGGATTTCGATGAATGGCAGGAACAGGGCGCCAATGGCTGGGACTATCGCCACTGTCTGCCCTATTTCCGGAAGGCGGAAACCTGGGCCTTTGGTGCGGACGAGTACCGTGGAGGCAGCGGCCCGTTAGGGGTCAATAACGGCAACAACATGCAGAACCCGCTCTACAAGGCCTTTGTGGATGCGGGTGTGGATGCGGGCTACTTTGCCACTGCGGACTACAACGGCGAGCGCCAGGAAGGCTTCGGCGCCATGCATATGACGGTTAAAAACGGCCGCCGCTGGTCCACTGCCAACGCCTACCTGCGCCCGGCCATGGCGCGGGACAACCTGATGGTGGTTACCCACGCCCTGGTGCACAAGGTATTGCTGGATGGCAAGCGGGCCACCGGCGTGCGTTATGAGAAAGACGGCAAGCTGGTGGATGTGGCCGCTTCTGAGGAAGTGATCCTGTGTGCGGGCTCCATTGGGTCCCCCCACTTGCTGCAGCTCTCCGGTATCGGTAATCGTGATGTCCTGGAGCAGGCCGACATTCCCGTCAATCACGAGCTGCCCGGTGTAGGCGGTAACCTGCAGGATCATCTGGAATTCTACTTCCAGTTTCGCTGCAAGGAGCCGGTCTCTCTCAATGGCAAGCTCGACTGGTGGAACAAGCTCAAGATCGGTGTTCGCTGGCTGCTGAAGAAGGATGGCCTGGGCGCCACCAATCACTTTGAATCCTGCGGCTTTATCCGCTCCAAAGCCGGTGTCGAGTGGCCGGACCTGCAATACCACTTTCTGCCGGCGGCCATGCGCTACGACGGTAAGGAGGCCTTCAATGGCGACGGCTTCCAGCTCCATGTTGGCCATAACAAGCCCAAGAGCCGTGGTTCAGTGTACGTCCAGTCAGCCGACCCCAGGCAGGCACCGCGTATCCTCTTCAACTACCTCCAGCACGAGGATGACCGCGAGGGCTTCCGTGACTGCGTGCGCCTCACCCGCGAAATTGTCAGCCAGCCGGCAATGGACGCTTACCGGGGACCGGAAATCCAGCCGGGTATTGACGTGCAGAGCGACGAGGAAATCGATGCCTTTGTGCGCCAGGCGGTGGAAAGCGCCTATCACCCGTCCTGTACCTGCAAGATGGGTGTAGACGACCAGGCCGTGGTGGGCCCGGATACCCGGGTGCACGGCGTGAGCGGATTGCGGGTGGTGGATTCTTCCGTCTTCCCAACCATTCCCAACGGCAACCTCAATGCCCCCACCATCATGGTGGCGGAGCGTGCCGCTGACCTTATTCGTGGCGTTGAGCCACTGAATCCGTCCACTGCCCCCGTGGCAATGGACGAGCAATGGCGAGACCGTCAGCGCCCGGGAGGCGCCAGACGCGCGCTCGCCTGACCGTATTCCGGCGGCGCAACGGCTGCCGGTTTTTTATGCAAACCATCAGGACTTACCTATCGTCGCTGCGGCTGCGAAGATCGCGCCGTCCTGAGCGCGCGATAGTTAAGTGTTGACCCGTCAACGCGGGGGTTTGTGTCCGATTCGAATGAGCTCTTGCTTCAAAGTAGAGGAGGAACACCCATGTTGTCCGATATAATAACGATTCCCTGTCCCCGGAGGTGTGTATGACACTCTGGTTATCCACAGGCCTGATCTTCACCTTTGCGGCCATCGCGCTGATCCTGTTCAAATGGTGGGACCTGAAAGTCATCGGCGTTACGCCGGTACGCACGTTCACGTTTATCGCCATTTTGTTTACCTCCGGCCTCGATGTCGGCCTGATCATGTTCCCGCTGACGGAATTCGCCGGTTACGGCGACCTTGGGGAAAGCCCTGAGTACGGGTTTGCCAACCCCCTGGCCATTGAGTTCGGTTTCTGGGCCTTCCTGATCTGGGGCTTTTACTTCCTTACCTGCTTCTATTTCTGCGTAATTGAACCGCGGGTGAAGTTCTTTGATATTCCGCTGGTGAAAGTGGTCAACAATGCAGTGATCATCGGCACTTGTGCCTTCACGGCCTTCCTGTTGCTGGTTAATCTGCCCTGGTATCTGCCGGAAATCGGCGATGGGGAAACCGTGGTACCCACTTTCTATCTGATTGTTTTTGCAGCCATTGCAGCGGCCGTGCATTCCAGCAGTAAAATCAAGTATGTGCGGATACTCAGCCTGGGTTCGAGCTGGCTGTTTATCGCCCTGATCGCGGTGATGTGGGGCCGTGCGTTCCTGACTGGCAACGGCAGTGTGGGGGACTTCTTCGGCACCGCGGGCCTGATCGGCGAGTACTTCACCAACCTCCACTACTTCATGTTGCCGTTGAACGACTACCATGAGTTTTACCTGTTCTGGTGGTTCTCCTGGAGCATCATGATCGGCCAGTTCACCGCCCGTTTTGTCAGCGGCCTGCGCACCTGGCAGCTGATGATCGCCATGCTGGTGTTTCCGTCCATTGCCATCGGTACCTGGTTTTCGGTGCTGTACCACTATCACGCCGAGGGGCTGAACATTGCCGCGTTTATCAACATTGCGATGATCACGGTGGGTATCCTGATGGTTATCAACTCACTGGATTCGCTGATACGGCTCTATACCGACAATCTGAACCTGACGGCCCGGCGCCTTGGACAGGGCAAGTACTATCTGGGCAACCTGGTTGCCATGTGCGGCCTGACCCTGCTATTCCAGTTGGACTTCCTGCGCATCCAGTGGGTCGGCGCCCTGGTGATTGCACTGTACTTCGGCTGTTTCGTCTACATTGTTACCAAGCGTCGCTCCGAAGTGATGGGCATTGAAGCCTCGCCCAAAGAGAATACACTCGACTTCAGGAAGATCGAATTAGCGAGCTAGATCGTTTCACACACCATCAGGGAAATCCGGGAGGGATTTATGTTTCTCGCTGAAAAATCGACCGGGCATATGATCGAGGTACTGGACACCAAAGAGTTGTTTGATCCCCATGAAACAACCGTGCAGGGCAGCCTGCACTTTGGTGAGGAGGCCCAGGACCCGGAAAGCTTTGAAAAAGCCGGCCTCAACTTTCCGTCCGGGGAATCCCTGCCGCTTTGCTGGACGGACCCGGATTATCGCAGAAGGTGATCCTGGCCCCGCAAAGCCATTGTACGTTGCTGACTGATCCTCATGTTTGATGGTATGAGCTATACCGATCTGGCAGGCCAGATTGTCAGCCTGATTGCGCTGGGGTTCTGTATTGTCGGCTTTGCCAGCAAGCGGGATGACCGCCTGATGGTGCTGCTGATCTCCGCGAATGTGGCCTTTGCGCTGCAGTTCGCGCTGTTCGGCAGTTGGACAGCGGCGGTGCTGAGTTTGCTGGTGATCGGTCGCATCATGCTGGCCCGGCGCTATCTGGGCAACTGGAAGGTAATGCTGGCGGTACTGGCGGTGAACCTGGTGGCGGCCGTGCTGACCTGGCGCAGCCCGGTGGATTACTTCGCCATAGCCGCTGCCATCTTCGGGACCGTGGGCATGTTCATGCTCAGGGGCATTCCCATGCGGCTGATGCTCGCGGCCGCCGCCATTGCCTGGATGCTGAATAACATCTTTATCGGGTCGGTGGGTGGTACGCTGGCGGAGGGCATGGTGGTGGTCACCAACTTCATCACCATCTACCGGCTTGCCCGGATGAAACGCCGGTATCCGGAAGTCTTTGAAAACCAAAAGGAGTCCGGTTCATAGCCGAGATGGATGGCTCTGGTGAAAAGATCGATTGAAGGGATTTTCTCTGCGGGGTGTAGAGGTTCGGAAAAGGGAGAGCAATATGGAACAGATCTTTTTCGGTGGGTGGTCGAGCCTGATTCGCACGCTGGTTGTGGGGGTGTTGGCTTACGTGGTGCTGGTGGTGTTCCTGCGCATCTCCGGCAACCGGACTCTTTCGAAGCTCAACGCCTTCGATTTGATCGTAACGGTGGCCCTGGGTTCAACGTTGGCGACCGTGTTGCTGTCCAAGAGTGTTCCGCTGGCAGATGGTGTGCTGGCGTTTGCCCTGCTGATCGGCCTCCAGCTTGTCGTCACCTGGACAAGCGTTCGCACGCAATGGTTCCGGCGTATTCTTACGGGGGAACCGCAGCTGCTACTGTACCGGGGCGAGTTCATGCCAGCGGCGCTGCGCAAGGCGCGGGTGACGGAGGATGAAGTACGCTCCGCCGTCCGTTCATCGGGTGTTCTGGCCCTGGAGGGCGTAGAAGCCGTCGTGCTGGAGACAGATGGCTCACTAAGTGTTGTCCAGGGTGGCTCGCAAGCCGGGTCGTCAAGCCTTGAGGATGTGCAGGGGCGGCCTTAGAGGCGGGCGCGTTCGAACCCCTTCAGTACGTTCACCACATTCACCCCAATGGCATCCACATCGTAACCGCCTTCCATGGTAAACAGCGTGGGCAGGTTCAGTTGCGCCAGCCGCTCCCCCATCAGCAGGTAATCCGCGGACGTCAGTTTGAAGAAGGAAATCGGATCGTCCTCGAAGGTGTCCACGCCCAGGGCGATCACCAGAGCGTCTGGTTGATAGGCTGTGATCCTGGCGCAGGCGGTTTCCAGTCCCTTGCGCCAGACCGAAAAAGGCGTGCCGGGCGGATAGACGATGTTCAGATTAAAACCCTCACCGACGCCTTCTCCCCTCTCGTCCTCTAACCCCAGGAAATGGGGGAACACCAGGTCCGGGTCGCCGTGCAGGCTGATGGTCATCACATCGTCCCGCAAGTAGAAAATGCTCTGGGTGCCGTTACCGTGGTGGAAATCCACATCCAGCACGGCCACCCGTTTGGCGCCCTGGTCGCGGAAGGCCTGGGCGGATATGGCAGCGTTGTTGAAGAAGCAGTAACCGCCCAACAGGTCAGCGTGGGCATGGTGACCGGGCGGGCGGCACAGTGCGAAGGCCGCAGGCTCGCCGTTGGCCACCAGCGCCTGTGCGGTCAGTGCGACATCGGCAGAAGCACAGGCGGCTTCCCAGGTGCCCTCCGTGATCGATGTATCGGCGGTAAAACTGTAATAGCCCAGGCGGCCATCAATGTCTTTCGGTACCCGGTGCCGCATGCCACGGCCGGGCCAGACAGCGGGAATGGCTTCACCGGGCTTACCCTCGGCAGTCCAGTCTGCCCAGCAGGTCCTGAGGAAGTCCACATAGTCCTGGGTATGCACACGCAGCACCGGGCCCAGACCGAATTCCCGGGGTGCGAGAACCTCTCCCAACTGTTCCTGTTTCACCCGGCCCAGTATGGTCTCGGCACGTGACGGCTTCTCATGGGGCGAGATCAGGACGCCCCCGTCGAGCTCTGTTGTAGCCGTGCGGCGGTTGTGCAACGGCGAGAAAACGGTTTTCATGTGAAGGTAACCCGTGTTGATGTCAGTGGCTCAGGTGTTTTTGGGATGCTGACAGTATATGGCCCAACACACCAAACAACGAATCCAGTGACAGGAAACATTCATGAAAATCGCTGTCTTTTGTGGCTCCAGCCGGGGCAATGACCAACGCTTTGCCGAGGCCGCCGAAGAGTTCGGCAATTATATGGCCAACCAGGGTATGGACTTGGTGTTCGGTGGCGGTAAGGTAGGTCTGATGGGCGTGGTGGCCGATGCGGTGCTGGCCGGTGGCCGCGAGGTGTACGGCGTTATCCCCGAATCCCTCCGTGACCGGGAACTGGCCCACCAGGGCCTCACCAGGCTGGATGTGGTGGCCTCCATGCACGAGCGCAAGGCACTGATGGCGGACATGGCCGATGCGTTCGTGGCCCTGCCTGGCGGCCCTGGCACCATGGACGAGATCTTCGAAGCCTGGACCTGGGGCCAGCTCGGCTATCACAACAAACCCTGCGCGTTTTACAACGTAGACGGCTACTACGACGAGTTGCTGGCTTTCATCCGCAAGATGTCCGGCACTGGCTTCCTCAAGCCCGAGTACGCGGCGATGGTGATTGTGGAGCAACAACCGGAAGCCCTGATCTCTGCCCTGAAGAACTATAAGCCACCAGCCCGTAAATGGTCGTAAAGCCTCTGTCGGCTCAGGTCTTCCGCGGCCAGTGAGCGTGAAGTAACGCAGAGTGCACCGCACGCGGCACCGAGTTGAAGGCAGGTTTGCAGGCTTTGGCCTTCCAGGTAGCCCATCAGAAAACCACTGAAGAAGGCATCGCCGGCGCCGTTGGTGTCCCGCACCTCTTCGACCGGAAACGCCGGCTGCTCCAGCCAGCCCCCATTCCGGTCGTGCAGGGTGGCGCCGTCAGCGCCATGGGTGCAAACCACCAACTCCTTACCCTCATCGATCATCATTTCCATAAACCCGCGATACTCCGCCAGGTTGTCACTGGACAGAAAGATCACGCTGGCCGCATCAATAAACGGCTGGTGATGGGGGTTCTGGCCATCGTAATCGTGCAGGTCGATCCACACGGGTCTGCCCGCGTTCTGGGCTAACGCCAGGGCCGGCTTGGCATAGCCAAGGATATTGACCACTACCAGCTCACAGTGCTCCATGGCAGAGCGCACTGGAGCCCAGTCAACCGTGGCCGGCTCGGCAGGTGGCTGAACAAACAGGGACACCCGTCCGCCGTGTGGGTCCATCAGATTCACGTGCTGCTCGGTGGGAGTATCGGTGGTTTCAACCAACAACTCGATTCCGGGGCGGCGCAGGGCGGTACTTGCGAAGCCCGCCTCCTGGTCCCGCCCCAGAAGGGAATGCAGTGTAACCGGCCGCCCCAGAGCTGACAGGTTAAGGGCCTTGCCGGCGCCGGTACTGCCCAGGGTTCTGTAACTGTCGTTGGGCCAGATGGTCTGCGGCACAGGCTGTGGCAGTGCATCAAGCTGGATCACGGTGTCCACGGAGACACCACCGATGATCAGTATGGGTTTGTTCATGAGTCCGGAGCCTTGACGAAAAGATCCGATAATCCTACCCACTATTCCATCGGCCCGGCTCCTCCCCGTGGCTACGCCCCTGGGTGTACTTGTACCCGGAGTTATACGAACGCGTTGGTGTAATACGCTCTTATGTTTCTCTCAGGGCAGGCTCAAGTCCAAGGTGATCAACAAAAGGGATAAAGTCGTGATCCAGGAACAACAGGGGTAGCTCCTTTTCTATGCAAAATGTCGCGATGATCACATCGGCAGACTTTCTGATCGTGATGCACCTTTTACCAAGTGCTCGATAATTGTCGGCGCACTTGGCTGCCATATCTTTGCCAAACACTTCATACTGTTCCAGCGTGAGAAGGCTTTGTTTGGTCTGACGATATTGTTTGTCGTTACGGATGCCTTGCAGGATTTCCAGAAATATGAGGTCTCCTATAGCGGCAGATCCCTGGACTATCGAGGCATCCAGCAAGTCAGTTTGCGGGTTTTTGACTCCGTTGAAGTAGTCGATCCAGACGCTGGTATCCACCAGTATCATCGGGAGCTTCGCATTTCACCCAGGTCGCCTTCCCAGTTGATTTTGCCTCGCAGCTTTCGAATCTCCTGCTGCTTGCTCAGTTGGACCAGAAGTCTCAGGCCTTGCTCAACGGCTTCTTTTTTGGTTTCGTAGCCAGAGGCTTTGAGGGCTTCGGCCATCAACTGATCGTCAATGACAATGTTCGTTCTCATGGTGTACCTATGTGTATGATTTCCCGTTTCTATACACAATCTAGCACTTCGGGGAAAACATAACAATCGGCTGCCCAGCGACCGATTTTCCGCCGCTTCGCGGCTCCTGTTCCGTTATCGAGGAGAAGCCCTTGCGCCTTGTTTGGACACTATTTCTGGTTCTGGGCGCCCTTTGGATGACAGGGTACGCCCACTGGCAGATATATCGTCAGATAACGTCTCTTCCCCAGCGTTGGCTTGGCCACATACTGCTCACTGTTGTGGCGGCCAGCTTTGCGTGGGTTGTCTCAGCCGTCTACATGGGCGCTGAAGAGGGCGGCGGTCTGGCGGCGTTTCTAACCGCTTTTGGGGTGGCCCACATGCCGCCGGGCATCGTGTTGTTCCTGAAACAACAGGAAAAGCGGTAAATACCCCCTGAATTTCGCCGGCTTTGGAGTTATGAAGAAATAAGCATGACCATCCCTGTGAAGAATATAACGGACCCCGACATCTCCTGCTCGAATTGTGAAGCCTGTTGCTGTCGTCTGGAAGTCATGATCATCTCCGACACAGGTGTTCCCGCACGGCATATTGCGGTGGATAAATGGGGAGGGGAAACCATGCTGAGGCTGGAAGATGGCTGGTGCTCGGCGATAGATCGGGAGACGTTTATGTGTACGATTTATGAAAACCGGCCGTGGGTTTGTCGGGAGTTTGAAATGGGCTCGGCTGAATGCCGGGAGGAACGAGCAGCGTTGCCCCTGGGTAATGGGGATGACTCTGAGCTGTTATGGCGTAAAACTGCACACTCCGGCACCAACAACTGACCGAAGCGGCGGCGGATTCGCCGTATTGGGCCAATTTCCACTTTTCCTGTACTGGGCTATTCTCAAACCACTGGTGTGGTATACCACGCTAAAATTTTAATAAAAACAACAACAGTCGGTGCAAGGGTAGTTATGAGTAAACAGCATGTAGATGTACTGATTATCGGTGCCGGCGTATCCGGCATTGGTATGGCCTGTCACCTCAAGCGTGAGTGCCCGGGCAAGTCGTTCACCATTCTTGAGCGCCGGCAGTCCCTGGGTGGTACCTGGGACCTTTTCCGTTATCCCGGTATCCGCTCTGATTCTGACATGTACACCTTCGGCTACAATTTCCGCCCCTGGACCAGTGGCAAGGTGCTGGCCGATGGCCCCTCTATCAAACGGTACGTAAGTGACACTGCCGCGGAAAACGACATCGACAAACATATCCGGTATGGGATGGCGGTCAAACGTGCAGAATGGTCCGCTACCGACAAGTGCTGGACAGTGACGGCGGTGCAAGAGGCAAGCGGTGAATCCCTCACTTTTACCGCCAGCTTCATGATCGGCTGCACGGGTTATTACAATTATGACGCCGGCTACAAGCCGGACTTTCCCGGCGAGGACAGTTTCAAGGGCCGGATTGTGCACCCTCAGCACTGGCCGGAGAACCTGGATTATGCCGGCAAGCGTGTGGTGGTTATTGGCAGCGGTGCCACGGCCATTACACTGGTCCCCACCATGGCGGAAGAAGCTGAACACGTCACCATGTTGCAGCGCTCGCCCTCCTATCTGATGCCGCTGCCGTCAAACGACAAGGTAGCGATGTTCTTCCAGAAAATGCTGCCTGCCCAATCTGCCTATCGCCTTACCCGGGCGCGGAACGTTGCTGTGGCCCGCTTTCTCTATAACCGTTCGCGCAAGAATCCGGGAATCATGCGCCGGTTGATGCTGGGCCTGGTGCGCCGGCAACTGGATGGCAAGGCCGACATGAGCCACTTCTCCCCCAGTTACAATCCCTGGGACCAGCGTCTGTGTGTGGTCAAGGATGGGGATCTGTTCGGGTCCATTCGCGCGGGCAAGGCGTCGGTTGTGACGGACCATATCGAGAGCTTTACCGAGCAGGGCATCCGGCTTAAATCCGGGCAGGAGCTGAAGGCCGATATCATCATTCCGGCCACGGGGCTGGAGATCCAGATGCTTGGAGGGATGGACCTGATGGTTGATGGCCAGCCCGTGGTGCTGCGGGACAAGGTCATCTACAAGAATGTGATGGTCGAGGGTGTACCCAATGCCGGCATGATTTTCGGTTACACCAATATTTCCTGGACCCTGAAGGTCGACATTGCCGCAGAGTACCTGTGTCGACTGCTGAACTACATGGACGCCCAGAACAACCGGGTCTGCGTGCCCAGGGATACCGGCGACAGCCGCGGCGAGGGAACGGTGATGGGCGGCCTGGATTCCGGTTACATTCGCCGTGCAGATGATCGTCTGCCACGCCAGGGCACCCATGGCCCCTGGAAGGTCACCCAGAACTACATGGCAGATGTGAAAACCCTGAGATTCGGGCCGATTGAAGACGGTTATCTGGAATTCGATGGTATCCGGCCAGTGGCACATGATGGCAGCCAGGCGGGCTTTCTACGGCCGCTCAAGTCTGCCCTGTTTGGCTCCTGACGCCGGCCGGCCCCTTCGGTCACATTTGGAAGTACACTTTGTCCGGATTCTATGGCAGGCTCGTTTCTCGTTTTTGAACAGGCAAAGAAGTATGTCCGGCAGTAAGAACAAGAACAACAGGCCTTTGTGGCATCCCGCATTCTGGCCATCCTGGTTTCTGGTATTCACGCTGTATCTGCTAGCCCTGCTGCCGATGCCGGTCAAGCAGCGCCTTGGGCGGCGGCTGGGCTGTTTTCTGGAAGGCAGGCTGAAATCCAGGGCCAGGGTGGCCAATACCAACATTGCTACCTGTTTTCCTGAACTGGACGCAGCGGCCCGGGAACAACTGGTTCAGGACAATTTTGTTGCCTGTACCCGTGGCTTCCTGGAAAGCATCCACGCCTGGTGGCGGGATATGTCGGGCTATTGTGAGCAGGCGGAAGTACACGGGCTGGAGCACCTGAAAGAAGCCCAGGCCAGGGGTAAGGGTGTTCTGTTGATTGGCGGGCATTACAGCATTTTCGATTTTGCCTTGCCGTTGATTGCCTGCCACCTGAAAAAACCCGGTTACATGTACCGTCCCAACAACAATCCGGTCATCGATCGCATGATCGAGAACGGCCGCCGGCGTCATTTCGGTATCCGGCCCTTTACCAAGCGTGAGTTGCGGCCGCTGGTGTCGTTCCTGAAAAAAGGCGGTGAAGTCTGGTTCGCCTGCGACCAGGATTTTGGCAAGAAGACCGAGCTTTTCGTGCCGTTCTTCGGCACCGAGGCCGGATGTATTACCTCTCCCAGTTACATTGCCAAAGTATCCGGCGCGTCGGTCGTTTGTGTAAGCCACCTGCGAATGCCGGATGGCAACTACCGGGTTACCTTCTCCCCGATACAGGAGGAGTTTGGCGCGGACAAGCAAATTGATACGGAGATCTGGAGCCGTTACATCGAGGAGACCATCCGCGAACAGCCAGACCAGTATCTGTGGTTGCATAAACGCTTCAAAACCCGTCCCGAGGGTGCTGCGAAAGTCTATTGAGGCCGGGAAATTCTCAGCATGCTGACCTATGCTCTAGGGACGTTATTCCAACAATAGGAAAGTCCAATGTTTGCAGGATTCAAGCGGCTGATCTTGATGGTAGTGCTGAGCCTTCCCCTGTCTGTGATGGCTGCCGAGGGTATGGTGGCGATAAAAAGCAACCACAGCACCGAAGCCACGGCAGACAAGCTGGAGGCGGTGCTTGAAGAAAAAGGCATGACTGTGATGAACCGTATCAATCATGCCGAAGGTGCCAAAAAAGCGGGGCTGGAATTGAGATCCACGGAAGTGGTGATTTTCGGGAACCCGAAAGTAGGCACGCCGCTGATGCAGTGCGCCCAGAGCGTCGCCATTGATCTGCCGCAGAAAGCGCTGATCTGGGAGGACAGCGAAGGGGTTGTCTGGCTTGGCTACAACGACCCCGAGTACCTCAAGCAGCGCCATGATATTGAGGGCTGCGACGAGGTTATCGAGAAAGTGAAGGGCGCGCTCGCAAACTTTGCCAAAGCGGCCACGGAATGAGTCCCGCCGCCATGGCTGGCGGGACATCCGGTGTTGTCAGGGGCGGGGGCCCATCATGCGTTCCAGAGCCTGCGGATTGGGCAGGCCCTGTACCATTGTGATTTTCCCGTCCTCTCCCCTATAGAGGGTGCTGGGTGTTGCCTGAAGGCCCAGTTCCTGCATCAGGCTGTTGTTGGCTTTTACCTCAAGATGAGCCGCGCTCACGCGCTTCCGGTCTACCTCAATCCCGCCCTTCTCGAAGGACGCCTGGTGCTTCTGCATAGCCGATTCGGGGTTTTCGCTGCCGAGAATGGTGGCTGCTTTGGTCAGGCTGTCTTCTTTGAGAATGCCTACCATGATGTGGCGCAGCTGTACCTTGCCGGCCTCGATCCAGGGCTCGGCCTGCTGGCGGAAGCGATGACAATAAGGGCAGTTGGGATCGGTGAAGGTGTAGATGACCGTGTCTGCGTTTTTATCCCCGTCCCGGACCCAGTTGCTCTCCTCCAGTTCCGGCCAGGCGCTTTCGAACTTCGGCCCCACGACAAGCTCCTGGATACTGGCCTCGCTCAGGTTGTTGCCGTCCTTGTCCATCATCGTGCCCACAATCACGTGGTCGCCATCAGGCGTCAGATAGAATGCAAGGGAACGCCCCCGCATTTCACCAACATAGCCGGTTAAGCCACCGGGCGCGTCAAAGCTTTCTATAACCTCCACGCCCTGTTGTTCCAGGTTCTGAATTGCCGGTGGAAGGTCTTCGGCCTGAGCACTGGTTGCAATAACCGCGGTGGATAGCAATGCACAGTGCATGACTCGTTTCAGGGAGTTCAGGGTCATTGGGTTACCTCTTGCGACGGTACATGTTCGGAATGGTTGGCCTCGAAGCGTTCAAGACCTCGGGCCAGGCTGGCTTTTGAGAGTTCTCCCATGTGGCTGTCCACGAGTTTGCCCTGGGCGTTATAGAACAGCGTGGTTGGCAGACCCTGGCTGCCGATAGCGCGACCGAAGCCACCCTGCCGATCGCTGAGCACATGGTCCAGATCCAGGTTCTGCTCACTCAGAAAGTGATTGATGGTTTCGGGGTGCTCGCCCTGGTTGGCAAAGACAAAGTTGATTCCCGGGTAGCGGTTCTGGGCTTCCTCCAGTACCGGCATTTCGCGAATGCAGGGCGGGCACCAGGTAGCCCAGAGGTTTACGACGGTGGGCTGTTTCTGAGTAAGGGAGTCCAGATCGACTGGTTGTTCCTTCAGGTCGGTCAGGGCCACGTCGGGCAGGCCCTGGGTCTGGTTGTCGATCAAGGCAATCACGCCGCCGGTGAAGCCCCAGGTCATCAGGCCTGCCGCCACAGCGAACCCCAGCGGTCGTCGGATGTTGGTGCGCCGCCATAGCAGGTAACTGGTGAAACCCAGCGCCACCACCAGTCCAGAGACCACATCGAAGCCACCATCGCGAATATCGATGATGCCCAGCCAGTCGTCCTGATAGTGTTCAAAGTAACGCACTACAAAGCCGATCCGTGCCGCTAACATAGCGACGAGGAAAATATCGGCCAGCGCGCCGGATATGGGGAGGTTTTCCTTACGGCCAGCCAATGCCCCGACAAGCAAGGCAACAACAAAAGCCAGAATCAGTAACAGGTGTCCAATGGAAAGGCTGAAGGGACCGACGCCTACACTGAGCATGGCTTCTCCGCTTATCGGGGGATTTTGATGACTGTATGGCGCCTAGTGACCCTTGAAATGGCCGGGAGTTCCATCTGTTTGCGTTGGAGTCAGAATCCGATGGCAATGCTGGCGGTTGCAGTGTGGCGATCATAGCGGTAGCGATCGATGTTGCTGTCATTATCCGTGCGATCGACATCCACGCTCACAGAGGTGTGGCCTGAAACGCGGTAGGTGGTGCCGACCGAGAGAGTGTAGCGCTTGTCTTCGCGACGTATTGTCTGTGTGCCTTCGGGAATGTGCAGCTGATGTGGCGTGCGATAGTAACTGAAGCGGAAGCCGGCGCCTGCTTCAACCGTCAGTTTGTCGGTGAGGCCATAGCCAACGCTTGCGTCAAGGCCATGTCGTTGCGGCGACACACTGAAGAATTCGCTTCTGGTCTCCAGGTTGTCGCGATCATTGTATTCGGCCCGGTACCTAAGTTTCCCGGACCAGTTTCCGGGGCGGACCCGGTATTGGGCGTCCAGCCGATACATCTCGCCCTGATAGGCTTCGAACCCCGGCTCGGGAAATACCCGGGCAGCCTCGGCCTTGATCTGGCACCGTGAGCCCGGCCCGGGACAGTCGCGGGTGGTCAGACCCGCCATGAGCTTGGCCCGGCGTTCACGGGATCGGCGGTCCTGCCAGATATAGTCGCCGCCAAGGCCGAGACTGACGTGCCCGGGGCCGGTTTGCTGGACCCATCTTGCTTCCGCCTGAACCACCTGAATATCAAAGTCATGTTCGGAGGGGTATTGCCGGGAAAAAAACTTCAAATCCGAGCGAAGTCCCGCCATGGCATCGCCGTGCAGGTAATAGGAAGCGGCGGCGAGTGCTTCTATAAAACCACTGTCCAGCTTTTCCGGAGCGGTGTCCGGGAACAGGGCGACATTGTCCTCATAACCCCCGCCTACGGAAATCAGCCCGGCCCAACGCTTTTTGGCCACTGCCCTGGGCGTTGCCGGATCGAGACGTTCGAGCTGTCGGGTGGCAAGGGATAACAGGTTATCGTCGGGGGCGGAGGCAAGTACCGCCCGGAAGGCCTCTTCCGCCGCGGGACGGTTTTCCCGGGCCAGTGCGGTAAGGCCGATGTTGTAATAGGCGAGTGCTTTCTGGCGGGTGGGGATAAGCTGCCGGAAGGTTTGTTCTGCTTTTTCGTACTGCCCGAGCTTGTAGTACACCACACCGAGATTGTAGCTGAGCGAGCGCGAGTTCAGACCCTGTTCGGCTGCGGACTCAAGATAGCGGCGCGCCTTGTCCAGCTCGCCGTCATTGAAAGCCTGAACGCCGGCCTGGAAGTGGGCTTTTGCCTCTGGTGTCTTTCCCTGAACACTGGTTGTCGAAAGGGCCACACACACAAGCAGGGCCACTGGCAGAAACCTGCGCAAATACTCTCTCCGGAATGGTCTGAACTCGAACTCAGAGTATAACAGTCATTGGATGGGCCAGTGCCAGCCCGGAGGCGGTAACTGTGACGTCTGCATTTATTGCAGTTCGGTATCCTCCACGTTCAGCGGGTCGTCGTCCAGCAGATCGAGGTCTGTATCAAGGTCCAGGTCAGTATCATCCGTGCCCGGAAGCTCCAGTTCCGGATCTTCAAGGCCCGGCAAATCCAGTTCCGGCGCTTCCTCTATAATCTCGCCAGGCAGCTCTGTGCCAAGGGCATCGCGCGACTCCCGCGATTCCTCGGCAAGCGTTTCTTCAATATCCAGCATGTCTTCGCGGGCTTCAGCGGCAAAATCTTCGGAGTCCGTCTGGATGTCTCCGAAGTCGGCTGGTCCGGCAGGCGAATCCACTGACTCCGGCAGCTCAAGTTGCTGTACAAAGGAGTCGTCCAGTTCCTGGTCATCCGTAACCATTCTCATGGTCACATCCAGATCGTCCTGGGCGTGGGAGAGGCCGGGTGCTGCAAGCAGAACACAGAAGATGGCCGGAGCGAGCCAGGGTGTAAGGGTATTGCTGTTCATGATGAGGGCTCCGTATTTTCTGGAATAGCGGTACTGAATGTCTTGCGCCGCGTGCCATCGTCCAGGTGAGCGACCAGTTCGCCCGACCCGGGAAACAGTACGTGTATGGGCAACGCCAGCACGTTGTCGCCTTCCTTGAGGTTCACCTTCCAGCTGATAGTCTGGCGGCCCGGGAACGGCGCCAGTTCGGCATTGGGGGGCATTTCCAGGGTCAGGGTTACGTTCTCCATGGCCCGGCGGGAATTGAAGGCCAGCCTGACGGTTCTCACGTCGGGAGCAGCCTGGAGCGCAGAGGCTGGCTCCGCTGTGTTCTTGTCCGTGGTTTCCGCCAGATCTTCGCCGGAGGGCGCTACGTCCACCGGGCCAATCTGCATGCCAATGAAAATGCCAAGTGCCAGTACGGCGGCAACCGCCGAAGCCCACATCGGGGCGTTTGGAAGACCGGCACGGGGGGCCGAACTTCCTGACAGCGCCAGCGCTCGAATCCGTGCTTCGAAATCGGCGTTCGGTTCGGGAATGGTCTGGGCCATGAGGCCTTCATGGAGGCGTCGTTGGTCCTCCCAGAGCTCGGAACAGTCCGGGCACACGGATGCATGGGCCTGGAGGGCTTCCTGTTCGCGCGGCGGAAGTTCGCCGCGAACCAGGCTGTCGACCTCTTGATGGAACTGACGACACGTCATGGCATTCACCTCTTCATCCCTCACGTTGTTGCCTTTCGAAAGGTTCCAGTTGTTTTTTCAGCCGCTCACGCATGAATGCCCTGGACCGGTGTAGCCGTGATTTTATCGTCCCTACCGGGACATCAAGAACCTGTGCTATGTCCTCCTGGCGCCAGCCATCAGCATCGTGAAGCAGGAGTAGGGTTCTCTGGTCCGGGGGCAGGGTATTCAGCAGGCGTTTTACGGTGTCATCAATGCGGGCCTGGTCAATACCGGCGGAGGCATCGGGGCCCGCCTCGCCAAGCGATTCCATGAAGGAAGTCTGGTTCTCAGCAGACACCAGCATGCTTGCATTGATTTCCCTCTGGCTGGACTGTTTGCGGGTAAGGTCCACGAAATGGCGGTAGAGAACCCGGTTGAGCCATGGCTGTGGCTGTTGCACTTTTTCGAGTTCGTCCAGGCGGGGATACAGTTTGACGACAACGTCCTGAACCAGGTCCTCGGCGTCTTGCTGTTGGCCGGTCAGCCGGTAGGCAAAATTATACATGCCTCTCATGTAGGGCAGGACAAGCCGGTCAAAACGCTTTGACTGCGATGATCGAAACGGGAGCAATGCCAATCTGTTTCCTCGGTCCGTAGTCGGGACGTGTTGCCAAATGTTGAACATACCATCCTTTTCTGTCTCTGTTCGAGACAAATTTGGCGGTACAAGAACCAGTTAGCACCTGTTCGTGCAAATTTCCGGCACGTTGGGAAAATTTTTTTGGAACCACTGCAATTAGACTTCCGTGTAAGGCCGAAAGACACAGGGCGTGTTCCGAACTACAAAAAACGAACAGAGGTATGCAAGTATGTTCATTCGCCAAGCATCGCTACTGACGCTGGCTATCGCGTCAATTGGCCTGACCGGTTGTTTTGAAAGCAGCAGCGAAACCACGAAAAACGCAAACCCGGACTACACCATTAGCAACCCTGGATTGGAGCGTGGTACCCACCCGCTCTTTGATCCGCTGGAAACCGAGTTCCCCATTCCCAGCGATGCGCTCTTTTACCTGAGCGACGTTGATGACGGCACCATGCTCAATGGCAGCGACCCGGCAAATCCGGTGACCACCGGCATCGGTTTTCTTGACGGCAATTCTGTGCTTGCCCCGATAGACATCAAGATCAGTGCCAGCATCGACAGCCAGCAGACACTGGATGCCCGTGACTTTATTTCGGTGGATGGTGAGGTTGTTCCCAATCCCGGACAGAACGTGTTCCTGATTCCTCTTGAATACGCCAGCGGCGACAGCCTGGTACAGGCAGCTGGAGAAGTAGCGGGGATCACGCCGGAGATTCAGTACCGCCGGGCCCTGGCGCTGCAGGAGAGCGGTGACACTGCCGGAGCCGCGGCCATCTTCGACTTCCTGATTGAGCAGAAAGTCCGGGTAGAACTGCTGGACATCGATGGCGGCCAGAACAACATGATCCGGATTCTGCCGCTCCAGCCCCTGGCACCCAAAACCCGTTATGCCCTGGCGATAACGAACGATATCGTCGACGCTGAGGGGGAGCCGCTGGTGGGAGCACCCACCTATCAATCCGTGGCAAACCCGGACAAGATTCTTTCCAACGCGGCTTTTGAACCCTTCCGGGAAGCCCTCTTGCCTGCGCGCCAGCTGGCATCGGACTACTTCGATTTTAAACGGGAGGCCGGTGCCGCTGCAGGCTATTCCGCTGACTTTGACGACGTGGTGTTCTCCACCACCATCACCACCACCGCCGTCGATGACATATTGCTGGCAAATGCCGCCCCGATCACGTTCTTCCGCTCCAGCCTTGGCATCCAGGCTCGTCAGGAAGGCCTTGACCAACTGATCTCAGGTTTCTACAACCTGAGCCAACAACCACTGGGCGGGTCGGCCACGGCGCAACAGCAAAGCATCAACGACGAAATCTTCAACATTCTCACCGATATCACCTTCCGTCTGTACGACGACGAGCTTGCCGCAGTACTCAATGACGCTCAGGCCGGCGGCGTGACCGTTAACTACGATGATATCGTGTCTGATAGCGAGGAAGACCGCCGGGTTGCCTTTGCACTGCAGGCTGCAACCGCCTTGGCCGTCGATAACGTGTCCGATCAGGAAGCCGAAGCCCAGGCGCTTGCCACCGCTGCAAACAGCGTTCTGGATACCCCAAAACCGCGGACTGTTCGAGTTTTCAGTCAGCGTGAGGGCGGCGACGTGAATCCGGCGCTTCGCCAGAGTGCCGGCGTGGGCGACCTTTCGATAGACCTGGATATCCGGGTGTACGAAGGCGAAATTACTCTGCCGTACTATCAGTCCTTGCCGGAAGAAGGCGATGGCGCCCCGTTGGCCCTAAGTAACTGGCTGGCGGCTGACTTTTCTGACCACGACTCCCTGGAGGCAGCGCCTTCTGATCGTATCACCTACCGCTTCCCATTTGCGGCCAAGACCGCGGATACGACAGTTCCCATCGTTATAGCTGCGCCGGAAGAAACTTCAACACCGCCATCTGCGGATGGGTTCCCGGTGATCATCTATCAGCATGCTGCGACCACGGACCGCTCAGCCATACTGCCGCTGGCAACAGCCGCCGGCCTGACCTGTATCGCGGATTCCGCTGACGACTGCTTTATCACTATTGGTATCGACCAGCCGCTTCACGGTATTTTTGAGGAGGGCATTGTTGGGCTGAACCCGATCACCACCCAGGCCGGAGCCTCGGCCGATGCAACGGAGCGCCATTTCGGTTTCGCAGCGGATGCAAACCTGAACCCGGTGCCAGCGTCGGAACTGGAAGCGCCGGAATCCGGCAGCCTGTTCCTGAATTTTGCCAACTACGCCAACACCCTCGACAACATGCGCCAGGGCGCACTGGATCTGTTGAACGTGAACGCATCGCTTCTGGCTATTGAAGAAGCGATCGCCGATTGTGGCAGTTGCGCCAATGGCCTCAACATCGACACCAGTCGGGTGTATTTCCTGAGTCACTCTTTGAGCGGCATGGGCGGCGTGGCCGTACCGCACGTTACCAACGCCGCATTTGACGCCGGCAACACCAGCCTCAACCCCGTCACTGCGGCCAACTTCCTCAACACCGGTGGTGGATTTGCCCGTCTTGTTGAAAACTCCCAGTCGGTCGCCCCTCTCGTACTGCCAGGCCTTGACGCCGCGTCCGGTGGCCTTCTGGCCCAGGGCCGAACAGAGCTGAATATCTACTTCAATGTCTTCCAGGGCCTGCTGGATTCTGCGGACCCGGTCGCATTTGCACCGCTTTACGTGGGTGAGCCGGTCTTGCTGACAGAAATGACAGGTGTACCTGAGGATGAGAAGCGCCCGACCGATAATACGATCCCGAACGCTGCGGATTCCCTGCTGTACGATCTTGGTCCCCTGATGAGCACCGTTCCTGAAACCGGTTTTGTGATAGCCGGGGAAAACATGCCGCTGGCCGGGACCGACCCCCTGGCAGCGTCCATGGGGGCGGAGCCAACACCACTCGACTCGGCATCGGCCCTGCCGTACATCACCCGCTATCGTGAAGGCTCGCACGGTAACCCGATTTCCGCCGGACAGAAGAGCGCCGATCCGTTCTCTTCCAGTGCCGTTTTCGCTGAAATGACTGCCCAGATGCTGGAGTTGTTCACATTGGGATCCGTGAGCGTCGAAAACCCCTGTGTCGTCAAGGATGCCGACACCGCAGGTACCGATTGTTCCGCCGATGGCAATACCGATGCGGGAGACGAACCGGACAGCGGCACGGACGATGGCAGCGGCGATGACGATGGTGGCCTGCTGGATGGCCTTCTCTAAAGTGCCCGGAACCTGAAGACAGCGTCGCCGGTTCGCGGCGGCGCATTCCTGATCAAACCTCAATTATCGATGGCGAAAAAATTCCATCCTCGGGGATGGCTACGCCTTCAGAAAATGTGGAGTCACAACCCAATGACAACAACAAGCCTACATCGCAAGCGCCTGGCACTGGCTGTCAGTGCCTTTTTTGCCACTGCTCCGGCCATGGCCTTTGATTTCGAGATCTATGAAATCGACGCTTCTTTTTCCACCACCCTGACGGCGGGGATCGGCTACCGGCTGCAGGATCAGGACAAGGACCTGATCTCGCAAGGCAACCTGGGGCCGGAATTTGCGTTCAGTGATACCGGCGCTTCTTCCAACAATTTTGACGACGGCAACCTGAATTTCGAGCAATACGAGCCTTATTCCCAGCGGCTTCAGGGGCGCAGCGAGCTGTTTCTCGATTATGTGCCGGATAGTAACTACCTGACCCGGATCGGGGCATTGGTGCGGGCTACCTACTATTACGACCACGAGCTCAGGGATAACCGCCGGGCGGAAGACCCGGTAGGCCAGCGGCGAACGCTCAATGATGAGGCCAGGGATAACGCCGCCGGTGTCGACCTGCTGGACGCCTATGTCTTTACCGACTGGTATTTCGGCGATACGCCGGTTTCGGTTCGTTATGGCCGCCAGGTGGTTAACTGGGGCGAAAGCACGTTTATCCTTGGCGGCATCAATGCGGTCAACCCAATTGATGTGCCGGCCTTTCGGGCCCCCGGTGCTGAACTGAAGGACGTTCTGCTACCGGTGGAACTGCTTTATACCTCCGTCGGAATTACACCGGAAATAACGGTGGAAGGCTTTGTGCAAACCGACTGGGAGAGCTTCAGGATTGATGACTGCGGTACCTTTTTCTCATCGGCGGACGTAGCGGCGGATGGTTGTGGCCCGGTTTTACTGGCGGGGCAGGTACCGGATTCCCAGGCCCTTGAGGAAGGGTTTGTCTCGCCGCGCCTGGGTGACAGGGAGCCCGGCGACAAGGATCAGTTTGGTGCCGCTGTGCGTTGGTATCTTACGGACCTGGGCGCCGAGCTCGGTTTCTACTACACCCGCTATCACAGCCGGCTGCCCTACATCAGTGGCGTGGTGAATAACCCCTCTGATCCGGAAGGCAACCAGAAAAGCGATCCGAACCTGCCGCACTCCAGGTTCCCCAGCTATTTCATTGAATACCCGGGCGACATTGACCTCTACGGTGTCAGCTTTAACACCACCCTGCCCACCGGAACCTCGCTGGGCGCCGAATACAGTTTCCGCCCCAACATGCCGATTCAGTGGAATACCTTTGAGCTGATCTACGGCGGCTTGCAGCAGCGCGGGCCAGACGGTCAGGTGGTCAGCAAACTGGAAGAACAGCAGCGGCAAGAGAACCCCGATTTCAACTATGCCGGCAAGGCAGTGGACGGTTACGACCGCTACAACGTTTCCCAGGCCCAGGCTACGGCAATTCACTTTATTGACCGTGTTATGGGCGCTGCGCGATTTATTATCGTAGCGGAAGTGGGGGCGACCTATGTTCACGATCTGCCCAGCACATCTGAAGCCCGTTATGGGCGTTCCGGCATCTATGGGGTGGGGCCGGTGCCGCTGGACGGGGACAGCTTCTCGGGAGATTTCTGCAGCCAGGGTACCGATGATGACCCCCGCTTGAACATCAACGCCAGCAATTGTGGCAGTGATGGCTTCACCACCTCCTTCTCATGGGGTTACCGCGCGCTGTTTGCCTGGGACTACCCCAGCGCCTTTGCCGGCGTGAATCTCATGCCGAAAGTCTTTCTGTCCCATGACGTGGAAGGGTATGCACCTGATCCCGGTGGCAACTTCAACGAGGGCAACAAGTCCGTGGGCCTTGGCATCGATGCCAATTACCAGAATTCCTACAAGGCGACCCTGAGCTACACCAACTACTTCGGTGGCGAATACAACGTTATTAATGATCGCGATTTCATCGCGGCGTCTGTTTCTTACTCATTTTGAGCCCATTACAACCACAAAGGAGAATCTGATGATGAACTCTTCCAGAAAAGTGCTTTATGGGGCAATTGCCTGGAGCCTTCTGCTCTCGGGTCCATCGCTGGCTGCCGTTTCCCAGGAGGAAGCCGCCAAACTTGGCGATACGCTGACACCGATCGGTGCCGAAAAAGCCGGCAACGGCGATGAGATTCCTGAATGGACGGGAGGGCTGACCGAGGCGCCAGCCAGCTACAAGGGTGATGGCCGCTATACCGACCCGTTCCCCGAGGATAAAGAGCTGTTCCGGATTGACCAGAGCAATGTGGACGAGTATGCCGATAATCTGACGCCAGGCCAGATAGCCACCATCAAGGCCTACGATGATTACTTCATTCCAGTCTACAAAACCCGCCGTACAGCTACCTATCCTGAAGATGTTAAGGAAAAAACCGTTGAAAATGCGACTACGGTGGAGCTGATCGACAGTGGAAACGGTCTCGAGAACTACAAGACTGCAACAGCGTTCCCGATTCCGCAGAACGGCCTTGAGGTGATCTTCAACCACATTACCCGGTATCGCGGGGGTTCGTTTACCCGCAACGTGGCCCAGGTGACACCCCAGCCCAATGGGGATTTCAGCCCTGTGCGGTTTACCGAGTCGTTCACCGAACGGGTGGCTCTGCAAGATTACGAGCAGGGCGAGGACGACAACGTCATGTTCTATTTCAAGCAGGCCATTACTGCGCCATCCCGCCTGGCGGGGAATGTGTTGCTCGTTCACGAAACCATCAACCAGGTTGAGGAGCCGCGGCGGGCGTGGCTGTATAATTCCGGCCAGCGCCGGGTACGCCGGGCACCAAACGTGGCCTATGACGGACCAGGCACCGCAGCGGATGGCCAACGCACGTCAGATAACCTTGACCTGTATAACGGTGCGCCTGACCGCTACACCTGGGAGCTCAAAGGGAAGAAGGAACTCTACATCCCCTACAACTCCTACCGGCTGGCCAGTGAAGAGCTGAGCTACGACGACATCATCAAGCCGGGGCACATTGATCAGAACCTCGCCCGCTATGAACTGCACCGGGTATGGCACGTAACGGCCACCCTCAAGGATGGCGAGCGCCATGTCTATGGCAAGCGGGACTTCTACATCGACGAGGACACCTGGCAGATCGCCGTGGTGGACCATTACGATGGCCGTGGAAACCTCTGGCGGGTCGCCGAGGCCCACAACATGCAGATTTATGATGCCAATATTCCCGCCTATGCTTTCGAGACACTGTATGACCTGCTGTCTGGTCGCTATCTGGTGATGGGGCTCACCAACGAGGAAAGCGATCCTTATACATACGGCACCGAGCGTCATTCCCGCGAGTACACACCGGCCGCCCTGCGCCGGGACGGGGTGCGTTAAAATATGCGCTGAGTGTTAACCCGCCAACCCTGCCCTTCGGGGCGGGGTGTGATCGTACCCTATAGCTATTCCCCGAACACTCTGTTAGTGTGCTCACCATCCTGCCTCTAGGGATTTCCGCAGTTTAAGGCTTCAAGCCCCGTGCGAACCATCCATACGACCTGTCAGAGGACGTCACCCCGTTAATGGTGTGTGGCCGTAGTCGTCTTTTATTCCATGAATCTTCATGGCATCTGCCCGCATTCGCCGATAACGGTGTTCGTGGAGGCAGAATAATCAAGAGTTGAACCAATATGAGTTTTTCTTCACTCGGTCTGTCCGAGCAACTGGTCCGTGCCACTACCGACCAGGGTTACGAAACCCCATCACCCATTCAGGCCAAGGCCATTCCCGCCGTACTTTCGGGAAGGGACGTGATGGCGGCTGCCCAGACGGGCACCGGTAAAACCGCAGGGTTTACCCTGCCGTTGCTGCAACGCCTGGCGGAAAACCCCCGCACCGGCAAGGGGCCACGGGTACTGATCCTGGCGCCCACCCGTGAGCTGGCGGCCCAGGTACACGACAGTGTGGCCCTGTACAGCAAGTATATGCCTACCAAGTCCGCCGTGGTTTTCGGTGGCGTGAAAATCAATCCGCAGATGATGAAGCTGCGCAAGGGCCTGGACGTACTGGTGGCCACACCCGGTCGCCTTATGGACCTGTATCAGCAGAACGCGGTTCGCTTCAACGAAGTGGAAATTCTCGTTCTGGACGAAGCCGACCGCATGCTGGACATGGGGTTTATCCGCGACATCCGCAAGATTCTTGCGCTGTTGCCGGCCAAGCGTCAGAACCTGCTGTTCTCTGCGACTTTCTCCAGCGAGATCCGTACGCTGGCGGAAGGCCTGCTGGATAACCCGGTTCAGGTAGAAGTAGCGGCGCGGAACACCGCAGCGGAAAGCATCAAGCAGTCTGTCTATCCGGTAGATCAGAGCCAGAAAACCGCGCTGTTGAGCAAGCTGGTGCGTGACAACGGCTGGGAACAGGTGCTGGTGTTTACCCGTACAAAGCATGGCGCCAACCGCCTGACCCAGAAACTGGAGCGTGACGGTATTACTGCCGCTGCCATCCATGGCAACAAGTCACAGGGTGCCCGCACCCGTGCTCTGGCAGACTTCAAGCAGGGTGAAGTGCGTGTTCTGGTGGCAACTGATATCGCGGCCCGTGGCCTGGACATCAAGCAGCTGCCTCAGGTGGTGAACTTCGAGTTGCCTAACGTGCCCGAAGACTATGTTCACCGCATTGGCCGTACCGGTCGTGCCGGTGAAAGCGGCCACGCACTGTCACTGGTCAGCGCCGACGAAGGCAAGATGCTGGCGGGTATTGAGAGGCTGATCAAGAAGCAGTTGCCGCGTAAGAGCGTGGAAGGCTTTGAGCCCACCAACAACCTGCCTCTGAAGCCCAAGGCCAAGGCCGACCCCAGCCGCGCCCGCAATCGTAACGGTGGTGGCAATAATGGCAAGCCTGCCGGCAATGGCCGCAGCTTTGGCGGCAAGCCAGGTGGTCGCACTGGTGGCCGGAGCCAGAATGGCAACGGTGGCCAGGCCAGGCGCTCGCCGCAGCGCGAAACCGCCTGATTCGGTTTTCTCCAATAAAAAGGCGGGGCCCTAAGGCCCCGCACTGGAGAACGCACCTTTCGGAAACCCACAGACCATGAGGTTTCCGGCGGGTACGAATCAGAACTTGTAGGTGAAGCCTACCATGTAGACCATGGGGTCGATTTCGACGTCAAACGTGTCGAGAGTTTCAACCTCTGCTTCTGTATCGATGTCTGCCCACCAGATAGCAGCGTTCAAACCAAATTGTTCACTGAGCATGTAATCCAGACCGATTTCAGCTGCAACGCCGACACTGTCATCCAATTCAATGTCGAGCCCCTCAAGTGCCCCGGAAGTTTTCTCCTCGAAGAAGGTTGTGTAATTCACACCTACACCAACATAGGGTTGTAAAGCGGCGGTGCTATGCATAGGAAAGTACTGCAGGGTCAGGGTAGGTGGTAAGTGCTTGGTCTCTGCCACTTTTCCGAGTGAGGAAATATCACCCTCTCCAGTGATATTGTGTTTAAAGGGGGTGGCCGCGAGCAAGCCAACGCCGAGATTACTGGTAAACATGTAGGTTGCACGAATCCCCAGTTGTGAGTTGGCATCGACTCCCACGCGTGCATCAGAGCCCAGTGCCTCTGCGCCACCAACGGTCAGCACATCGCTGGAATCATCCGGGGCTACGTGTACGGCGCCGGCCCGTACAATAAAATCACCCGCTTCGAAAGCCTGCGCAGCAGGGGCAATTGCCATAACGGCTGCGGCAAGAACGCCAAGCTTGAATGTACGCGACATAGTAATCTCCTTGAACCTGAATAATCGATGACTACAGGTTAATGACTACGGAGACCTGGAACTTGATTTAGCGCAAGTGCGGTGGGGCCGGAATACCGAGTTCGGCGGAGGATTGATTCAACTCAAGAAAATGAAAGAAGGGGGTAATTCTACGGCTTGTCAGCCGACTTTCTTTCTGCTTTCCGCTGACTTGCGCTTATCGACGGTTTCGCCTTCCGGCACAAACACATCGCGAACTGTGAGCGGATTGCCGTTAACATCCTGCACCTCTACCTGGCGAATGGTTTGCCCGGTTTCACGATCCCTGAGATCCAGCGGCGCCTGGTCTGGTGCCGGATTCCACTTATCACCCCATTGGCGAAGGGCTATCACGATGGGAAAGAGGTCACGCCCTTTCTCGGTCAGGCGGTACTCGAAGCGTGAGCCGTGTTCGCCCACTTCCACCTTTTTAAGAACTTCATTGTCCACCAGCCGTGCCAGCCGGTCACAAAGTATATTGCGGGCGATCCCCAGCTCTTGCTGGAAGTCGACAAAGCGCCGGGTGCCGTACATTGCGTGGAGCACCACCAACAGGGACCACCAGTCCCCCACTTCATTCAGGGCACGGGCGACGGAGCAACTGGAGTCATCAAAACGTTTTCTGGCCATGCTTTACAGTGTACCTAATAGGGTTGCATTTTAAAACCAGATTGAATAAGGTTGCTTAAAGAAACCAGATTAGTGAGGTTGCGATCTACCATGAGCATGAACCTTGGCCCCCTGTTTGAGCCTTTTGAAATACATAATCTGACCCTGCGCAACCGCGTTGCCATGGCCCCGATGACCCGTAACTTCTCGCCGGGCAATGCACCGAATCAGGATGTAGTGGATTATTACCGCCGCCGCGCCGAAGGTGGTGTGGGCCTGTTGATCACCGAGGGCACCACGGTGAATCACCCCGGTGCCAATGGTTACCCCAACGTGCCGTTTTTCCATGGCGACACGGCCCTTTCCGGCTGGAAGGATGTCGTGGATGCCGTTCACGAAGCCGGTGGCGCCATCTTCCCCCAGCTCTGGCATGTGGGCGCTGTTCGCAAGGAAGGCACGGAGCCGGACCCGAAGGTCCCAGGTTACAGCCCTTCAGGGCTTTTCGCGCCAGGCAAGCCCAATGGTAAGGCCATGAGCAAAGAGGATATTGACGACGTGATCAATGCCTTCGCCGACGCCGCCCAGGACGCCAAAGCACTCGGTTTTGACGGTGTCGAGATTCATGGAGCTCACGGCTATCTGCTGGACCAGTTCCTGTGGGAAGGTACCAATCAGCGTGACGACGAGTACGGCGGCAGCATGGAAAACCGCCTGCGCTTCGTGGTGGAAATCATTGAGGCGGTGCGCCACCGCGTGGGCCCCGATTTTCCCATTATGCTGCGTTTCTCCCAGTGGAAGCAGCAGGATTACGAGGCGAAGCTTGTTAATTCCCCCGAGGAGCTGGAGCAATTCCTGAAGCCGTTGGTGGAAGCCGGCGTTGATATTTTCCATGCGTCCACACGCCGTTTCTGGGAGCCGGAGTTTGAGGGATCAAACCTTAACCTGGCGGGGTGGACCCAGAAGCTGTCCGGAAAACCGACGATGTCCGTCGGCAGCGTCGGGCTGACCGAAGATTTCATCAGCGGCACCTTTGCCAGCAAGAAGGAAGCGGTGGAGCAGTCCGGAATCGACGAACTCGTTGAGCGCATGAACAACAACGAATTCGAACTCATCGCCGTGGGCCGCGCCCTGCTGCAGGATCCGGAATGGCTGGTGAAAGTAAAAGAGGGCCGCATCGGTGATGTGGAGCCCTTTGCGAAGAAGTCGCTGGCGAAGCTTTACTGAGTACGCAATGCGTTGACGATCAGCCCCGGCCAGCCGCCGGGGCTTTTTTATGTCTGTCCGCGCTGTAATTTATCGTTCGGCCAAAACCCGTATGATTGATGTACTGATTAATCACAGAAGGGATACACCATGAAGTCTGTTACATCTTTTTCTGCCATTATCCTGATTGCCTTTTCGTTAACCCTTGCCGGGTGCGCCACGGTGGGCCAGGATTTCGCTACTCACAATGTGGACCAGATTGAGATCGGCGAAACCACCCGTTCAGACATCCAGGAGATGTTTGGTGAGCCCTGGAGAACCGGTATTGAGGATGGCAAGCGTACCTGGACCTATGGCAAATACCGTTGGTCTGCCTTTGGTGATGCTGAAACCACTGACCTGGTCGTACGGTTCAATCAGGATGGTACGGTGTCTTCCTACGTCTACAACACCACCGAGTAAACATCGGACTATCCGGGGACATTGGCCATGGACGAGCAGGGCGATCCGGCTGATATCGAAGAGCTGATGGACCTGATCGAAGCCGGAACGGCCAATCAGTCCCATGTTTCCATCGGAGAAATGATGGACTCGGTGGGGCGACGTAGTTTCGGGCCGGTGGTGCTCCTGGTGGGGTTGATTCTGGTGACTCCACTGAGTGGTGTTCCGGGCATGCCTACCCTGATGGGGCTGCTCACTTTGCTGACTCTGGGACAGGTCCTGGTAGGACGAAAGTATTTCTGGCTGCCGGGTTGGCTGGCGCAGCGGCAGATACCCCGCAACAAGCTTGTGCAGGGCCTGGAAATGCTGCGCCCACCCGCCCGTGGTATTGACCGATTGATACGCCCGCGGCTGATCTTCCTGGTCAAGGGAGGCGGGCTTTATGTGATGGCACTGGCGTGTATGGTGATTGCGGTGGTTATGCCGGCAACCGAGCTTGTGCCCTTCAGCGCCAGTATTGCCGGCCTTGCCCTTATGGCTTTCGGCCTGGCGATGATTTCGAAAGATGGGTGCCTTGCGCTGTTTGCCTGGGGAATTGCCCTGGCGGGCCCGGTGATCTTCACCCGAATTACGTAAAACCGGAGATTTTGAACTAGATTGTCATATGAAGAACGCCTTATTGATTGGCGGAAAAGGAGAAAGACCATGATACGTTTATTCTATCTGGTATCTTCGATTGACAGCGCACAGGAAATCTCCGACGACCTTCATGAGCACGGCGTCACCGACTGGCGTTTCCATATTGTCAGCAAGGACGAAGCTGGCCTGTACACTCATCAATTGCACACAGCTTCCATTCTTGATCGCACCGATCTGCCCAGGTATGTGGAGCGTGGTGCCATAGCCGGCTTTGTTCTGGCACTCGCGTTTCTGGTCCCGATGGCATTGCTGAATGTTCTGGACATGCCGGCAGCTGCCTGGATTGCCCTGTTTATCTTTGTTGTTGTGGCCGGGGGCTGGGTAGGTGGCTTTGGCGGTATCCAGAACGAAAATTACCGTATCGAACCATTTCACAGTGACATTGAGTCAGGCAAATATCTGATTATGGTTGATGCTCCGAAGAAGCATATCCCGAAGGTCAAGGAGCTGATGACGAAGAACCACCCCGAAGCCCAGCTACAGGGGCATGACTCCAGCTTCAATAATCCGTTTGCCGGCAAGCGCCGACGGATGAGCCAGGCGTGACTGACTGCAGATACCGGGCTGGGGCGACCTCATGAGCAAAGCCGGTGTGGTACTGACCGGTGGTGGCGCGCGGGCGGCCTATCAGGTGGGAGTCCTGCGCGCCATTGCGGATATGTATCCCGACTGGAGCCACCCTTTCCGCGTCATCATCGGAACGTCCGCCGGTGCCATTAACGCCATGGCGGTGGCGGGCAACCGCGGGCTCTTCCGCCACAACATCGATCACCTGGAGAAAATGTGGTCGGAACTGACCATGGATCGAGTGTTCCGGGCCGATACCATCAGCCTGATGCGCAGCTTCAGCGACATTGCACGCAAATTGATCAGTCTGCCGATCGAGAGCGGACCGGTGTCTTTCCTGAACAATGCCCCCTTACGGAAGATGCTGGAACTGGAAATTGACTTCGAGAGCATCCGTAATACGATCCGGGACGGTCATATTGATGCGGTAGGGCTGAATGCCTGCGGGTATGCTTCTGGCCAGAACGTCTGCTTCTTCGAGGGCGCTGAGGGGCTTGAAGGCTGGTCGCTGGGTCAGCGGGCCGGTACTCGCACGGAACTGGCGATCGACCATATCATGGCGTCCTCTGCGATTCCCACGCTGTTCCGGCCGGTTAAAATCAATCGGGAGTATTTTGGCGATGGCGTTACTCGGCAGATGGCCCATATCAGCCCCGCGTTGCGGTTGGGGGCGCAAAAGGTCCTGGTAATTGGTGTCAGTGCCAACGCTATGTGCGCGCCCGTAAGGCAGGATAAGCCGGGCATGCCAACGCTGACCCAGGTACTGGCCCATGTGTTCAATGGTATGTTCCTGGATACGCTGGACTACGACATCGACCGCTCGCGCCTCATCAACCGGTTACTGGCACTGATACCGGAAGAGCGGCTGAAGGAATCCGGGCTCGCTCTGAGCCCGGTGGAAATACTGGAAATTTCTCCGTCTGAGCCCATCAACGAGATAGCCATGAAATACGTTGATGCCATGCCCCTGGTATTGCGGCGGCTTACCGGCGCAACGGATTCTGCGCCGTCTTCCAGCGCCAACCTGGCCAGTTTCCTGCTGTTCGACAAGCGCTTCTGTCGCGACCTTATCAAACTGGGCTACCGGGATGGTCAGAGCCATGCCCGGCAGATCGAGCGGTTCTTTGCCAAAGACGCCTGAGACCTCAGCCCCGTAAACCCCCGACTAGCTTATCGATGCTTTCCTTGGCATCACCGAACAGCATGCGGGTGTTGTCCTTGAAAAACAGCGGGTTCTCGACACCGGAATAACCGGTGGCCATGCCCCGCTTGAGGACAACTACCTGCCGGGCTTTCCATACCTCCAGTACCGGCATACCGGCGATTGGACTGCCGGGGTCTTCGGCGGCCGCCGGGTTTACCGTGTCGTTGGCACCGATCACCAGCACCACATCGGTTTCGGGGAAATCGGCGTTGATTTCGTCCATCTCCAGCACGATATCGTAGGGTACGTGGGCTTCAGCCAGCAGCACATTCATGTGGCCGGGCAGGCGGCCGGCCACCGGGTGGATGCCGAAGCGTACGTTGACACCCCGCTCCCGCAGTATCTTCGTCATTTCGCTGACGCCATTCTGGGCCTGGGCGACCGCCATGCCGTAACCGGGCACGATGATTACCGAATCGGCGTTGCGCAATTCCTCGCATACGTCATCCGCACTGGACTCGTAAACCGACTGGTCGGAATCGGCGGCGCTTGAGCTGCTTGTTGTCTGGCCAAAGCCGCCAAGAATCACGCTGATGAACGAGCG
Source organism: Marinobacter denitrificans (assembly GCF_008795955.1). GTDB lineage: Bacteria > Pseudomonadota > Gammaproteobacteria > Pseudomonadales > Oleiphilaceae > Marinobacter > Marinobacter denitrificans. The sequence goes on along the minus strand of NZ_VMHN01000001.1, from coordinate 1,518,949 downwards.
GTTCATGGCTTTGCACATGATGTAACTGAGGATGGCACCGCTGCTGCCCACCAGGGCGCCAACGACGATCAACAGGTCATTGCCCAGCATGAACCCGATGGAGGCTGCCGCCCACCCGGAATAGCTGTTGAGCATGGACACTACCACCGGCATGTCTGCACCGCCGATGGCCATGATCAGGTGAATGCCAAGCACCGAGGCGATGACGGTCATCAATATCAGGGAAATGATCCCCAGCGCCATGCTGTCGGTGCCCAGGAACCATGCGCCCAAAAACACACAGGCGATGATCGCCACCAGGTTCATCAGATGCCGGCCGGGCAGGGTCAGGGCCTTGCTGTCGATACGGCCGTCCAGTTTGCCGCAGGCGACCAGCGACCCGGTAAAGGTCACTGCACCGATAAAGATGCCTACAAACACTTCCACCAGTTTGATGGTGTGTTCCGCTCCCGCAGTTGCGATCAGCGGTTCAATATAGCCGGAGAAACCCACCAACACCGCCGCCAGACCTACAAAGCTGTGAAGCAGGGCGACCAGTTGCGGCATCTGGGTCATTTCCACCTTGTTGGCGATGGGGATGCCGATGCCAGCGCCGAGAAGCACTGCAATCACAATGGCAGTGACGCCACCGTCTACGCTGGCGAGGGTCGCCCCCACCGCGATAATGATGCCGGCCACGCCATAAAGATTACCGCGCCGTGCGGATTCCTGGTGGCTTAGGCCGCCCAGGCTGAGAATAAAGCAGATACTTGCGACCACGTAGGCCACGCTCACCAGTCCTGTACTCATATCGGGCGTCTCCTACCTGCGGAACATTTTGAGCATGCGATGGGTGACCCGGAAGCCGCCCCCTACGTTGATGCTGGCAATCAGCACCGCGACAAAGGCCATCACTCCGACGGCGAAGTTCTCCGCCTGGGCCAGATGAAGAATGGCCCCGATCACAATGATGCCGCTGATGGCGTTGGTCACGCTCATCAAAGGGGTGTGCAGGGAGGGTGTTACGTTCCAGATCACCTGCCAGCCGATAAAGCAGGCCAGCACAAATACCGTAAAGTGCTGCAGGAAGCTTTCCGGTGCGTGGGCCCCGACTCCGTAGAGCGCTAATGCCGTTACCACCAGCAGGGCACCCTTGCCAATCAGGCTGCGGCGGTCGGCGTCTTTCTTGGCTGCTGCTTTGTCGGCCGCTGAAGGCTCCTCGGTACCGGGCGCCGGTTTCGGGCTGACCGGGGCCTCCGGCTGCGGTGGCGGCCAGGTAACGTCGGCTTCCTTCACCACGGTCAAGCCACGGATGACATCGTCCTCCATGTTGACCAGCGGCTGGCCGTCTTTCTCCGGGGTCAGTTCGGTAAGCAGGTGCACCAGATTGGTGGCGTAAAGGTCGCTGGCCACCTTGGCCATCCGGCTGGGCAGGTCGGTGTAGCCGATCAGCGTCACGCCGTGGTGATGGGCGACCTTACCCGGTTCCGTCAGCTCGCAGTTACCGCCGCGTTCCGAGGCCAGGTCGACAATCACACTGCCGGGTTTCATGGACTTCACCATCTCGGCAGTGATCAGTTTCGGGGCGGGCTTACCGGGAATCAGGGCGGTGGTGATGATAATGTCCACCTCCTCAGCCTGCTCTGCAAACAGCGCCATTTCCGCCTTGATGAACTCGTCGCTCATCTGCTTGGCGTAGCCGCCGCTGCCGCTGCCTTCCTCATCACCGAAATCCAGCTCCAGGAACTCGGCGCCCATGCTCTCGACCTGTTCCTTCACTTCCAGCCGGGTGTCAAAGGCCCGCACGATGGCGCCCATGCTGTTGGCAGCGCCAATCGCCGCCAGGCCAGCAACACCGGCACCAATCACCATGACCTTCGCTGGCGGCACCTTGCCTGCCGCGGTTACCTGTCCGGTAAAGAAACGCCCGAAGTTGTTGGCCGCTTCGATTACCGCCCGATAGCCGGCGATATTGGCCATGGCGCTGAGCGCATCCATCTTCTGGGCCCGGCTGATGCGGGGAAGGCTGTCGATGGCGAACGAGGTGATCTTCTTTGCCGCTAGTTTCTCCAGTAACTCGGGGTTTTGCGCCGGCCAGATATAGCTGACCAGAAACGCCCCCTCCTTCATCAGATCCACTTCGTGTTTGCCGAGGGAGGGGTTTTCCATGGGGGCCCGGACCTTCAGGATGAAGTCTGCTTCCCGCCACAAGGAGGTGGTATCGGCCGCTATGGTCGCCCCCACTTTTTCGTAGGCCTGATCCGAGTAATTGGCAGCCTCGCCAGACCCGCCTTCAACAACCACCTCGTAACCAAGACCAATGAGTTTGTGAACGGAGGGCGGCGTGGCTGCTACCCGCCGTTCATCCTTGAAAATTTCCTTGGGGATACCGATTTTCATGGTTAGTGCGCTCTCCGGATTGCCCGATGAACCAGTTGTCTGGATACCTACATACTAGTGCAAGTTGCCAGATTTGCTCGGTTTAGACTGAAGAGGAGGGGTGGGGCGGTTTCAGGCGTATTTCTGGGCAAGGTTCTCGACGTCGGTCTGGGACAGATGATCCAGCATCGCACCGCGGAACTGGCGGTTGATAAAACGTTCTGTTTCCTGCTGGATAGCCTCCCGCTGCGCCGGTTTCTCGATGTAATCCATGGCCCTGAACAAAATGTAGCGGATAGTCATACGGGAAATCTCGTGAATCGTCTCTTGCGGCACGGCACTGACCAGTTGCCGCTCGATAATATCCTCTGCCATCTCCCTGGCGCTGGCATCGAGCTGAGACTCAAGCGCTCTGCGTAACAACGGCGACGGCCCATGAAGTTCCCTCACCGCCACAGTAGTGGCCGCCGGATTGGCCAGGAAGTAGTGGTATACAAATGTAACGGTATCGTGTGACGCCTGCTCCGAAGACTCCGCCATCTGCCGCAGTTCACGAACGCCTGACTTCATGTCTTCAGCGATATACCCCAGAACCTGTAATCCGAACTCGTCCAGGTTCTTGAAGTGGCGATAAAAAGTATTCGGGTTCAGCCCTGCCTCACGGGCCAGTTCCCGTAGGCCGAGTGACGTCAGGCTACGGCTCTGATTAATCAACCTAAGTGCCGCCTGAATCAATTTCAGCTTCCCGCCGGTCAAAACACTCATGAAGTATCACCTTGGTTTGATGGGGTAATTGGGGAGGCCTTTCCGAAACTGTGCGGAGCCAGGGATGGCGGAGCTCAAGCGTCACATGGATGTGCCGAAGGAGCGTGTTTCGGAAAGGCCTCCCCAATTGCCCCACACTCCCAAATAGAAGGACAAAGAGGACAGCCACTTACCAAACCAGGCCAAAAAACCATTTCAGATCGAACCAAAGTATACAACTGTCTACTCCGTTGTGTATACATGTGTATACCGTCAGACATCATGGCGAAACACACAACAACAGGCAAGGCCGGATGGCCAGCGAACAACGAGGTAGCAGCATGAGTCAGAACGCACAAATCGCCATCATCGGAACCGGATTTTCCGGCCTGGGCATGGGCATCAAGCTCAAAGAAGCCGGATACGACAACTTTGTCATCCTGGAACAAAGCGACGACGTCGGCGGCACCTGGCACGAAAACCACTACCCCGGCTGCGCCTGCGACGTCCAGTCCGCCCTCTACTCCTTCTCCTTCGAACAGAACCCCAACTGGAGCCGGATGTTCGCCCAACAGAAAGAAATCCAGGCCTACCTGCGCCACTGCGCCGAGAAATATGGCCTGATGGAACACATCCGCCTGAACACCCACGTTGCTGGCGCTCGGTTCGATGAAAACAACCAGAGCTGGACCGTCGAAACCTGCGACAGCCCCAGACTCTGGGCCTACATGCACGACAAATGCCTGAACCCCGGCGACAAACTGGACCGCAAAGACAAGGATCTGCCTGAATTCAGCTCCTTCAAGGCGGATGTCGTCGTTTCCGGCATGGGCGGCCTCAGCACACCGGCTTACCCCAACATCAAGGGCATCGACACCTTCACCGGCAAGAACTTCCACTCCCAGGACTGGGACCACAGCTATGATTTCAAAGGCAAGCGGGTGGCAGTGATCGGCACCGGGGCCTCGGCCATACAGTTTGTGCCGGAAGTGGCCAAGGACGCGGCCCACCTGGACCTGTACCAGCGCACACCGCCATGGATCGTACCCAAGCCGGACCGGGAGATCCGTCCACTGGAGCGGATGATGTTCCGCAGGTTCCCACAAACCCTGAATGCCTTCCGCCAGAGCATCTACTGGATGCTGGAGGCCCGGGTGCTGGGCTTTGTGGGCAATCCCCGCATCCTCAAGATCGGCGAGCTACAGGCCCGCCGCCATATCCGCAACCAGATCAAGGACAGGGAACTGCGCAAAAAGGTCACCCCGGACTTCCACTTCGGCTGCAAGCGGGTACTGATTTCCAACAACTACTACCCGGCCCTGGCCCAGGACAACGTCGACGTGCTGACCGACGGCATCCGCGAAGTGAGGGGCAACATGATTGTGGATAACAACGGCAACGAGCGGGAAGTGGACTGCATCATCTACGGCACCGGCTTCCGCGCCCAGGACCCGATTCCCGCCGGCATGGTATATGGCCGCAACGGCCAGGACCTGCTGGATGCCTGGAAAGACGGTGCCGAAGCCTACAAGGGCAGCACCATCGCCGGCTTCCCCAATTTCTTCATGCTCATGGGCCCCAACACCGGCCTGGGCCACAGCTCCATGGTGTACATGATCGAAAGCCAGATCCAGTACGTGCTGGATGCCCTGAAGAAAATGCAGAAGCACGGCTGGAAGAGCGTGGAAGTGAAGGAAGACGCCCTGAGTAAATACAACGCCTCCATTCACGCCAAGCTTGGTGACTCTGTCTGGCAGACCGGCTGCAAGAGCTGGTACGTGAACGAGAACGGCAAGAACACCACACTGTGGCCGGGCTTCACCTGGCAGTTCCGGCAGCAGACCAGGCGCTTTGATGCGGCGCAGTATGTGTGTGAGCCGGAGGCCGAAGGCCTGGGCGAGGCAGCGCCTGCACTGTAAGTCGTTGACTGAAAGCTACCCAATATGGGCATTTATCGACCTATATTGGGTAGGAGTCGGCTATCTGTCATTCTCCGTCAGCTCTTTAATCGCCACCTTGATGTCCTCACAGACCCGGACAAGGCTGGCAACCAGGTTTTCATCCACGTCGATGAACCCCTCGTACTCCGCCAGGTTTCGTTTGCGATGAGCCTGATCAAGAACACGCCATTTTGCAGAGGGGAGGTCGAGTGTGTTCTGCAGGCATTGGAAAACGAGGTATCGATTGTCAGAACGATAACCAAGATGGCGCAAGGCTGCCAGTGACAATGCGTGAGCGGCGTTGTAGGTCAGATCGAAGCGGCTTTCCAGACTGAGGGATTCCAGTTTTGCATCTTGCAGTCGGATGCTACCGGATCGGATGAGACCATTTACTTCGCTGGCATCAGCCGCTTCATAGTGGAGTTTGCGAATGTTGACCAGATTCTCAAGAGCTTCCTTGTTCATTAATGATTCCCTTCAATAACAGGTACGGTCCATTCAGTACCTTTCTTACAAACGGATTGTCGTTGTTCCGACGCTTTTCAAATTCGTGCCTGGTGTAAAGTGTGGGGTTTACAGGCCGCGACAGCTCCTGTTCCACCGGCTCCAGTGCGGTAAACACATCTTCGAGGGTTAATGTGTCAGAAACCAGCATAAGGTCGATGTCACTGTCCGCCCGATCAGTATTCTTGGCCACCGAACCATAAACCAGTGCTACGTCGATTTCACTGTCCAAGGCGCTCAGAGCATCCTTGACCACTTGAGCCGGCCCAAGGGTTTTTGCAACCAGAGAGCACAATTCCGGAAAGATGGGCGATTCCTGGTTGGCTCTATAACGCTTCTGGCGCCCCTTGACTTCGACAGTGACCAGCCCGCTGTCCACGAATCGACCTATTTCCCGTTGAACTGCCCCGGAGCCGGCCCTTACGCGTTCGATTAATTCGGCTAGTGAGAAGTCGTGATCGGGCTGCATGAATAGGAGGCCAAGCACTTTTTGTCGGGTGCCTGAAAACAAGGCATCCGCAAGGCTGGAGTTTGACGACATCGAGGGCCACCTGTGGTTATCGAGTTCATTCAGGTTAATACCTAATTTGGGTAACTTTATACCCAATTTGGGTATTACGCAAAATGTGTGTTTGTGCATCCGACTCCCGTTGGTCGATGTATCTTGATAGTCAGTCGTTCCTGCACCATGGTTTGCATACGGGAACAACAGGAGCGCGCGCCATGACCAAACCAACCCTTCCTGACCAATCCGGGATTCTTGAGGCAGAGCAGCGTATCCGCCCACAACTGGGCGAGACTCCGTTGTTAAGGGTGCCTGACGTGGATGCCGCCATGGGCCAGCCCCTTGGCTTGAAATGCGAGAGCCTCCAGCGCACCGGCAGCTTCAAGGCCCGTGGTGCGTTGAACTGGCTGCTGACCGCTTCTGAAGACGAACTCAAAGCCGGCCTGGTGACGGTGTCGGCCGGTAACCATGCCATCGCCCTGGCCTGGGCGGCAGCCATGCAGAATGTGCCGCTCACGGTGGTCATGCCGGAGGGTTCCAGCCCGCTGAAGATTCGCCGTACCCGGGAACTGGGTGCCGAGGTGATTGTTCAAGGCACCATCCAGCAAGCTGTGGCCTTGTGCCACCAGATGCGGGATGAGCAGGGGCTGACCCTGGTACATCCCTATAACGATGTCCGCATCATGGCGGGGCAGGGCACGGTTGGCCTGGAACTGCTGCGCCAGCAGCCGGATGTGGAGCGGGTGCTGTGCCCCATTGGCGGCGGTGGGCTGATCTCAGGCCTGGGGCTGGCCGTCAAGGCGCAACGGCCGGAGATAGAGCTGATTGGCGTGGAGCCGGAGGGCGCGGCTACCATGTTCAATGCCTGGCAAAAACAGGATGCCACAGCCAGCCTGGACTCGGTGGCTACCTGGGCCGCGAGCCTCGCACCGGCAGTGGTTGGAGACTGCACCTATGCGGCATCACGCCAGGTGGTGGATCGTATCGTGACGGTTACCGAGGCGGGTATCAGAGAAGCCACGCGCCGCCTGCTGACTGAGGCCAGGCTCTACGTCGAGCCCGGTGCCAGTGTTGGGTTGGCGGCATTGCTGGAGAACAAGGTTCCGCCTGCTCCAGACGGGACCACGGTTCTGATCATTACCGGTGGCAACCTGGACCCGGAGCAGGTCACTCAGTGCCTGTGACGGGCTAAAGCACCACGCCTAGCTGACCAGCGTGCCGCCATCTACCGCCAGGCACTGCCCGGTGATGTGCCGCCCGGCCTCGGAGGCCAGTAACACCGCCGCACCCTTGAGATCCTCCTCGCCGCCAAAGCGATTCAGGGGTATGCGCTCGAGCATCTTCTCACCCTGGGCATCCAGCAGCCCCTGGGACATCTTCGACGGGAAGAAGCCCGGGCACAGGGCATTCACATTGATGTTGTACTGGCCCCATTCGGAGGCCAGGGCGCGGGTAAAGTTCACCATGGCGCCCTTGCTGGTGTTGTAGGCGATGGTCTTCATGCCTTCAGGGTTGCCGGACAGGCCCGCGATGGAGGCGATGTTGATCACCTTACCGGTGTTGCGGGGAATCATGCAGCGCTTGCCCACGGTCTGGGTCAGGAAGAAGGAAGCGTTGACGTTCAGGTTCATCACCTTCATCCAGCCTTCCGCCGGGTAGTCCTCAGCGGGGGCGCCCCAGGTGGCGCCGGCGTTGTTGACCAGGATATCGATGTCACCCAGCTGGCTGACCACCTGATCCACCACACCGGGAATGCCTTCCAGATCGGACAGGTCGGCGGCGATGGTGATCACTTCCACCCCCTGGCCTTCCAGGTGCGCCTTGGCCTCGTCGAGCTCATGCTGTTTGCGGGCGCTGATGGCGATTCTGGCCCCCAGCTCCCCCAGAGCTTCGGCCATCTGCAGGCCCAGGCCCCGAGAGCCGCCGGTGATGAAAGCGACCTTGCCGGTCAGATCCAGTAGTTGTTTTACGCTCATTTTGCTCTCCTTGAGGGTTCAGGCGGTCTTTGCCAGCAGGCCATCACTGACCTGGGCCAGGTGATGATCGGCATCACCAAACAGCAGGTTGATCAGGGTCAGACGCTTGAACAGGTGGGCGGCGAACATTTCGTCGGTCACGCCCATACCGCCGTGCAACTGAACCCCTTGCTGGCCCACATAACGGGCGGCCTGGCCCACCAGGGTCTTGGCCATGGAGATGGCTTCCCGGCGGTTGGCGCGGTCATCGGAGTCCGCCTCGCTGGCAGCCAGGATGGCCATGGTTCTGGCCTGTTCGGTCTGGATGAACATATCCGCCATGCGGTGCTGCAACACCTGGAACTTGCCAATGGGTACACCGAACTGCTTGCGGGTCTTGATGTACTCCAGCGTGGCGGCGTTCATTGCTTCCATGGCGCCAACCGCTTCCGCACACAGGGCGGCAATACCAAGGTCCACGGTTTTTTCGATGGCCGGGAAGGCCTCGTCGATGGTGCCGATCAGGTTGTGGGCACTGACGGTGACATTGCTGAAACTGATATCAGCGGTACGGTGGCCATCGTGGGTGGCGAAGTCGTCCACTTTCACGCCTTTGGCGCCGCTATCCACCAGGAACAGGGAGAGCCCGGATTCATCATTCACGCCACCACTGGTGCGCGCCGATACGATCAACTGATTCGCCTGGCCGCCATGCAGCACGGTGGTTTTCTGGCCGCTGATCTGGAAATGGTCACCGTCCTTGCGGGCGGTCGTCTGCACATGGCTCAGGTTGTAGCGGGCTCCCGGCTCGTAGTGCGCAAGCGCCAGGAGCCTTTCGCCGCTGGCAATGCCCGGCAGGATGTCGGCTTTCTGGGCCTCATTACCGGCATCCCGGATCAGCCCGCCGGCCAGTACCACCGTGGCCAGATAGGGTTCCACCACCAGGCCGCGGCCAAAGTTCTCCATGACCACCATGGTGTCGACGGCATTTCCGCCCAGCCCGTCGTAGTCTTCCGGGAAGCTGAAGCCAAGCAGCCCCATCTCGGCGAAATTCGACCAGGTGGCCCGGTCGATGCCGGTTCCGGAGCTGATAATTTCACCGCGCTTTTCATAGCCATACTCGTTGGTAACGAAGCGGCGCAGTGAATCGTTCAGCATTTGCTGTTCTTCGCTCAGATCAAAATTCATAGCGCCTCCTTAAAGACCTAGCACGAGTTGGGAAATGATATTGCGCTGGATCTCGTTGGACCCACCAAAGATCGACAGCTTGCGCATGTTGAAGTAATCGCCGGCCGACGGCGTGGCATCTATCGAGCCCGCACGGGGCCCGTTGTAATCCAGCTCCAACGCTTCCGGGATATGGGCAATGGAATCCTGGCCGCCCGCTTCCATCAGCATTTCAAACAGTTGCTGGCCGATTTCGGTACCACGGATTTTCAGAATCGACGCCTGCGGGCCGGGGCCGCGTTTGTCGGTCAGCACACGCAGAACCGTCAGTTCAAGCGCACGCAGCTCGGCATCCAGCTGCGCCAGGCGGTCGCGGAAGCGGGTGTTCTCGATCAGCGGCCGCTGACCATCCTGCTCCTGCCGCGCCACTTCCTTCAGGCGCTTCATCAACGCCTTCCACTGCCCCACATTGGCGAGGCCCGTGCGCTCATGGCCCAGCAGGAACTTGGCGTAGGTCCAGCCCTGGTTTTCCTCGCCGATCAGATTCTCGGCAGGGACTTTGACGTTGTCGAAGTACACCTCGTTAATCTCATGCTCACCGTCCAGCATGATGATGGGCTTCACATCGATGCCCGGGGTGTTCATATCGATCAACAGGAATGAAATCCCCTGCTGCGGTTTGCCCTGGGTGCTGGTACGCACCAGGCAGAAAATCCAGTCCGCATGCTGGCCCAGGGTCGTCCAGGTTTTCTGGCCATTGACGATGTAATGATCGCCTTCCCGTTTGGCCGACGTGCGCAGCGACGCCAGATCTGAACCGGCCCCGGGTTCGGAGTAACCCTGGCACCACCAGTCTTCACCACTGAGAATGCCCGGCAGGAAGCGCTGTTTCTGCTCGTCGTTACCAAACGTCATGATGACGGGCCCAACCATGCGCAGTCCGAAGTCCAACTGACGCGGAGCACCGGCGAGGGCACATTCTTCTTCAAAGATAATCTGCTGAATCGGGTCCCAACCGGTACCGCCGAATTCGGTCGGCCAGGTGGAAGCTCCCCAGCCTTTTTCAAACAGTATCTTCTGCCACCGCTCGGTCATGGCTTTGTCCGGGCGCAGCCGTTTCTGTACCCGCTCGCGGATATCGTCCGGCAGGTTGTCTTCAAGAAACTGTCGAACTTCAGCGCGGAACGCCTCTTGTTCGGGGGTGTAATTCAAATCCATGGAGCACCTCTTCTGTTGGCTGAGGTCGTTGGCTCCTTGTTCCGGAGCCGCCTATAAGTTTGGGATAGCGCGTCTTCAAGTCCGGGAGCGGCGCCGGCCAGGTATCACCGTTCAAAACACGCTCCTTCGGCACATCCATGTGACGCTTGGGCTCCGCCATCCCTGGCTCCGCACAGTTTTGAACGGTGATACCTGGCCGACGCTTCGAGTTTGTTCGTGCCTGCTCTCGCAATCGGCTCTGGGCAATAACCGTCTCAGGTTCGGAGTCTTTAATGGTCTGCCATTGCACAAAGCTATGGGCGACTGTTGGGTAGGGTGTTCCGAAACTGTGCGGAGCCAGGGATGGCGGAGCCCAAGCGCACACGGACGTGTTTACAGCGTGTTTCGGAACACCCTACCCAACAGGCGCTTCCCCCAAAGCCTTAGGCAATCAGGCGACTTCAAACAAGCCGGCAGCTCCCATACCAGTACCAACGCACATGGTAACGACCACATACTTAACACCACGGCGCTTACCTTCGATCAGGGCGTGGCCGACCAGGCGGGAACCGGTGGTGCCGTAGGGGTGACCGACCGCGATGGCGCCGCCGTTGACGTTCAGGCGGTCCATCGGGATGCCCAGTTTGCGCTGGCAGTAGAGCACCTGAACCGCGAAGGCTTCGTTCAGCTCCCACAGGCCGATATCGTCGACGGTCAGGCCGGCGCGCTTGAGCAGTTTGGGGACCGCGAACACTGGGCCGATGCCCATTTCGTCGGGCTCGCAACCGGCAACGGCGAAACCACGGAAGATACCCAGTGGCGTGGCACCGCGCTGTTCGGCGATTTTGCTGTCCATCAGAACGCAGGCCGAAGCGCCGTCGGAGAACTGGCTGGCGTTGCCGGCGGTGACCACGCCGCCTTCCATTGCCGAGCGGATCTTGCTGACGCCTTCCAGGTTGGTGTCCGGGCGGATGCCTTCGTCCTGGCTGACGGTGACTTCCTGGCTGCTGAGCTGGCCGGTGGCCTTGTCGGCAACGCCCATGGTGGTGGTGATGGGCACGATTTCGTCGTCGAACTTGCCGTCTTCACGGGCCTTGGAGGCCAGGGTCTGGCTGCGTACGCCGTACTCGTCCATGTCTTCTTTCTTGATGCTGTAGCGCTTGGCCACGGTTTCGGCGGTGTCCAGCATGGACCAGTAGAGCTCCGGCTTGTTCTTCGCCAGCCAGGGTTCCATGAAGTAGTTCTGGTTCACGTTCGCCTGCACGGTGGAGATGGACTCCACGCCGCCGGCGACCATTACCGGCACCCGGTCCACGGCAATGTGGTGGGCCGCCATGGCGATGGCCTGCAGGCCGGAGGAGCAGAAGCGGTTGATGGTGGCGCCGGCCACGGAGACCGGCAGGCCCGCGCGAATTGCACCCATGCGGGCCACATCGTTACCGGTGGAGCCTTCCGGCAAGGCGCAGCCCATCAGCACGTCTTCGATTTCGTTGGGGTCGACTTTCGAGCGCTCGACCGCGTGCTGGATGGCATGACCGGCCAGGGTAGCGCCGTGGGTCATGTTCAGGCCGCCGCGCCAGGATTTGGCCAGGGGCGTGCGGGCAGTGGATACGATGACAACATCATTGGACATAATAATTCTCCGAAAAAATTCGTGGACCGGTTATTTAGCGTCGAAACCCTTGCCTTCCTCAGCGCGCCTGGCGAGCAGCGCTGCCGGCTCCCAGAAGCCTGGCTGGGTGTGGCGGTCTTCGGTAAAGGCCTGCATGGCACGCACCACGTTGGGCAGCCCGACTTCTTCGGCGTAGTGCATGGGGCCGCCGCGGAACACCGGGAAGCCGTAACCGGTCAGGTACACCATGTCGATGTCGGAGGCACGCTGGGCGATGCCTTCGTCCAGAATCTGCGCGCCTTCGTTGACCAGGGCATACACGCAGCGCTCCACGATTTCCTGGTTGCTGATCTTGCGCGGAGTGATGCCCAGCTCGGCGCGGACTTCGTCCACCACCCTGTCCACTTCCGGGTCGTGCAGGGCGTTGCGGTTGCCCGGCTCGTAGCGGTAGAAACCGGCGCCGGTCTTCTGGCCGTAGCGGCCCATTTCGCACAGGCGGTCGGCGACCACCATCTTCACCATGTCCGGGTTTTCCTCGTACTGGCGCTTGCGGATGGCCCAGCCGATGTCACCGCCGGCCAGGTCGGCCATGCGCAATGGGCCCATGGCGAAGCCGAACTTCTCGATGGCCTTGTCGATCTGCTGCACGCTGGCGCCTTCTTCCAGCATCAGCAGGGCTTCACGCTGGTACTGGTTGATCATGCGGTTGCCGATAAAGCCGTCGCACACGCCGGAAACCACGGCCGTCTTCTTGATCGCCTTGGCCAGTTTCATGGCGGTGGCCAGCACGTCCTTGGCGGTTTTCTCGCCACGGACCACTTCCAGCAGCTTCATGATGTTGGCCGGGCTGAAGAAGTGCAGGCCGATCACATCTTCCGGGCGCTTGGTAAAGCTGGCGATCTTGTTGAGATCCAGGGTGGAGGTGTTGGAGGCCAGAATTGCACCTGGCTTGCATACTTCGTCCAGCTTCTCGAACACAGACTGTTTGACGCCCATTTCCTCGAAGACGGCTTCTATCACCAGATCCACGTTGCTCAGGTCGTCATAGCTCAGAGACGGGGTGAGAAGGGCCATCTTGGCCTTGGCGTCGTCTTCGCTCATGCGGCCTTTCTTCACACGGCCCTCATAGACTTTGCGGATGGCTTCAACGCCACGGTCCAGGCCTTCCTGCTTCATTTCCACAATCGTCACCGGGATACCGGCGTTGAGGAAGTTGATGCTGATACCGGTGCCCATGGTGCCGCCGCCAATCACGCCGACGGATTTGATGTCGCGCGCCGGGGTATCGGAGGGCACGTCAGCAATCTTGCTGGTCAGGCGCTCGGAGAAGAACGCGTGACGCAAAGCGCGGGATTCTGGGGTCTGCATCAGGTTTACGAAGGCTTCGCGCTCCACTTGCATGCCCTTGTCGAACGGCATGGTTACCGCCGCTTTCACCGCCTCCACACACTTCAGCGGTGCCGGGTAGTTCTTTGCCATGGCACCCACGGTGTTGCGGGTGAACATGAAGAAGCCTTCCGGGTTGGGGTGTTTGGCCTTGAGGTCACGCACTTTCTTCAGCGGCAGGTTTTCGTTGACCACCTTGGTGGCGTAGGCAATGGCAGCGTCCAGCAACTCGCCGTCCACAATTTCGTCAAACAGCGCGCTGCCCTTGAACTGCTTCGCCGGCACCACGCTGCCGGAGACAATCATGTTCAGGGCGTGCTCGGCACCAATCACACGGGGCAGGCGCTGGGTGCCGCCGGCACCAGGCAGCAGGCCCAGTTTCACTTCCGGCAGGGCGATCTGGGCATCGGGCCTGGCAATGCGATAATTACATCCCAGCGCCAGTTCCAGCCCGCCGCCCATGCATGCTCCGCTAATGGCGGCAATCACTGGCTTGCGACTGCTTTCCACATAGTTGATCACGGTGTTCAGGTTGGGTTCGGCAGTGGCTTTGGAAGTGCCAAATTCGCTGATATCGGCGCCGCCGGAAAAGGCACGGTCAGAGCCAATCAGCACAACGGCTTTCACAGCATCATCGGCTTCCGCCTGGCGGATACCACTTACAATGCCCTGGCGAAGTGCCAGGCCCAGGCCGTTGACGGGTGGATTGTCGAGTCGGATTACGGCAATGGTGCCGTTCACGTCGTAATGGGCGGTACTCATCGGGCAGCTCCCTGATACTGGAATCGGATGAATCGGTGGGTATGAAGATGTGCGTTGAACTCCCCATACACTGGTGTATTGTTGGTCCATACACTAATGTATGTTTTGGGTGGGGTCAACGGCTTCAGATGTGCTGGCCCTGTTCATGTAGAATGCACCCGATACCGCCAGCAGCAGGATCTGACCACCGAATGACTGACGCCCGACAGACCACACGTACTCGCCGCAAGAACCCGGGAAAAGCGCAACTGACCCGTGACGACTGGCTGGATGCTGCTGCCGGGGAAGTGGCCGCTGGCGGTTTCAGCCATTTGCGGGTGCTGACGCTGGCGAAAAAACTCGGCGTCACCCGGGGCAGTTTCTATTGGCACTTCAAGGACCATGAAGATCTGGTGGTCAGCTTTCTCGACCGCTGGCGCGACCGCCGTCTACACGAACTTCAGTACTGGAAACCCCAGGGTGGCGATGTGGAAACCGAGCTGCGGCAGATCCTGGAACTGCTGCTCACTGATGCCTCCCGTAACATCCGCCGCTTGCAGGTGGAACTGGCCGTTCGGGACTTTGCTCGCCGCAATGACTATGCCGCGGACCTGGTAACCGAAGTGGATGAAGCCCGCATCAACCAGAACTGCGAACTCTATGAACGCCTGAGCAGTGACCCCCAGCGCATCCGGGACCTGTCACTGTTGATGTACGTGGCCACCATCGGCTCCCAGGTGGTACTAACCGGCAAAAAGGGCGATGCCGAGACCATCCGCCGGGTGGAAGACCTGATGGCTCGAGTGGCCCTGGGGCAGCGTGATGACAGCTAGATGGCTGACACTGCTCGTGCTTGGGGTCTGCTTTGGCACCACCCAGGCCGCCCCTGCCGATGAAGCCTGCATGGAGGGCGCGAAAACCGGGCTGGAAAAGTTGTACTGCAAAATTGTCGCCGAGGGGCAGGGTGCGGGCCTGCCTTCTCCGACGGATTTCAAGCGCAACGACCCCCAGGTACAGGCGTTGCTTCTGCGCCGCCCCGCCGGACGCCTGGGCCTGGAGGTACCTGATCCCGGTGCTTCCGCGCCACCAGCTCCCCCACCTTCGCAGGACGGCCCGGCCCCGGCCAACTCGCAACGTGCTCCAACCGAACAGGAAGAGGACTCCGAACTCACTGGCCGGCTGGCGGATTGTCGCCTGGAAGGTAAGCACATTACCTGCCCACAACGCCGTTATGAGCTGACGGAAAATCTCCCCAACAACAGGCTGGCGGACGGCGCTCTGGAGCCGGAGAACCGCCTGGGCCTGAGCTCCTTCGAAGGTAACCGCAATGACGACGAAGAGGTGCGGCGTTACCTTTCAGACGCCTACGACCGGTACATCCCCAACATGGTAGACATCGGCCTGGGTGCCAACACCATGAGTTTCACTGCGTTCCATAATGCCTTTCACACCATAGAAAATGGCGGTGTCGACTTTGCACGGCGAATGGAGCAGACATTTACCCTGCTCAAACAGGACAAGAAAACCCTGGCGGTCAAAGCCCGTTATCACGATGAGTTGCCGCAGGATATTTCCCTGTGCACGGTGATCAACCATGACATCATCGTGTGCGACGACGTGGGTACCAACTGGGTGTTCGTCAGCCCGTCCCGCTAGCGTTTCAGTCGATTTCCAGGAAATTGTTCAGGTAGCCCGCCACCGCAGCCGGCTGTTCCTCCTGAAGGAAATGCCCCGCCTCCACCTGCTCCACTTGCAGGGATTCAAAGCATTCCTCGATGTGATTGAGGTATTCCGGAATGATCACCTTGTCCTTGTTGCCATAGATGTACAGGGAGGGCATGGGCCAACGATGCCCCTCGGTGGTGGCCCAGCGCTTGGCGTCGTCGTGAAAGGTCCGGTAATAGTTGGAACTGGTACCGGGCGTGCCTGGCACCCGGAAAGTGCGCAGGTATTCGTCGAACGCGTCCTGCGGGAAAGGTTGCCCGTTCCAGGTGCGCAGGAAATGCCCCAGCCAGGTTTCTTCGGCACCGGGAATCATGGCCTCGGGCAGCCCCGGTGTTTGCATGAAGTGCTGGTACCAGTAGGCGGCACCGCTACCCGCGCGAACCTTTGAGATCACTTCCTGATTGCCTTTGAGGTTGTTGATGACGGCAATGTTCATGATCACCATCCGGCGCACTCTGTCCGGGATGGCCAGAGCCACTTCCTGGGCCACAATACCGCCCCAGTCATGGCCTACAAGCTGAAAGTTGCCAATGCCCAGGCTGTCCAGCAGGCTGACTACATCCTGCGCCATTTCCTGTTTGCGGTAATGATCGACGCCCGGGGTACGTTCACTGTCGCCCAGCCCCCGCAGATCTGGCGCAATAATGCGAAATCCCGGTTTCAGGTGTGCGGCCACATGTTCCCAGCAGTAGGAGCTTTCCGGCCAGCCGTGGATCATTACCAGCGGCTGACCCTCGGGGCTACCGCCCTCCCTCCAGGCGAGTCGGCCCCGGGGTGTTTGTTGTTGTTTCGGGTCGGACAGTTGCATTGCGGGACTCCATGTCGGTTAGCGGTTCTGCTTCGAAACCATAAACGGGAGTGCGGGACGGTGCAATCAAACGGTATCCACCGGCCGACCCAGATCCCGGAGCACGGTTTCCACAACCATGGGGCTCCATAACAATCGATGATGGCCCAGACCCCGGGTGCGCAAAACCGTCGCGTTTTCCCAGTTGTCGAGTATCCGTTGGCTTTCATCGGGTGAGATGGTGGTGTCCTCATCATCGATCACGAGCAGGCCCCGTTGGGTGAGCGAGCGCGACAACGCTTCCAGGTCGAGCTGCTCCCAGACCGATTGACCGAAACGCTCTTCCATCAGCTGAAGGTGAACCGCCAGAACGTCCCCGCTCAGCCCCAGTTGGCGACCCAGGTTGTCCATCACAGCACGGAGGCCTGCTGGAGGCGCCAGCATCACCAGGTAATTCGCCTTCAGGCCATCCGCGATGGCTCGGGTGACAGCAATGCAGCCAATAGAATGCGCCAGAACGCCATGAACACGGCCCACACTGGCCGCCACCCTGGCAGTGACCTCGGCCATTTCAAACAGGTCGGTGCTTTCGCCCTGGGCGCGGCCGTGGGCCGGGGCGTCAAACAGCACCACGCGATAGCCGGCTTCCACCAGTGGGGTTACCCAGGCGCCAAACTGGATGCCGGCACCGGCCCAGCCATGAACGCCGAGAATGACCGGCCCTTCGCCCCAGGAATAGACCGGTATGGTGCGCGCGCCATGCTGAAGTTGGGTGTAACTGTCGGCGTTATCCAGCAGGGGTTCGTAGCGAATCGGCACGGGCAGGCGCGAGGGCCTGAAGGCCATGCGGTTTACCAGCCGGCCGGCCTTCTGGGGTGAAACCCTGGCGTATAGCTGCAGGGCCAGGCGTGTGGCTGAAAATCCAGTATGGTCTGGAGCGGGCTGGACGGTCGGACGTTGAAAGGTCTCCGACTGGGTGTTCAGTTGTGAGGTCATAGTGAAAGTCCTTCTTCCTGCATTGGTGAATGACAGGTTCAGATTAGGGCTTGCGGGTGGCCGGCAGGAGTGTCATATTTGACATATAAAGTGCGAAAAGGGCCAGTCAGTCATGTTCAACATTGCGATCATCGCCTTGCCCAACTGTCACGCCTCCGGTGTGCACGGCGTGATGGACTTCTTTACCGTCGCCAATTTCTGTGGCCGCGCTCCCGTTGGCCATAGCGAGCCCCTGTTCAACTGCCAGGTGGTAACGGTGGACGACGAGCCGGTGCGTGGCTACAGCGGTGCCGTGGTTACGCCGACCATTCAACGGGGAAGCTTCCAGGCCGACCTGATCGTGGTGGGTTCTTCCGTGGAAGCTGCGGTTGGGGCGGAGCGGCTTGAGCGAACCCTGGCGCCGTCAAAGCCCCTGTATGGCTGGCTGCGGGAAGCACTGGGCCGTGGCGCGGTACTCGCCAGTGTCTGTACCGGCAGCTTTGTGCTGGCGGAGGCCGGTTTGCTGGAGGATCAGGTGGCCACGACCCACTGGCGGGCAGCACCGCTGTTTCGTAGCCGTTACCCGCACCTGCGCCTGGAAGAGGACCAGTTGCTGGTGGATAACGGCCAGATTATCTGCGCCGGCGGGGCCACAGCGTTTGTGGATTTGTGCATTTACCTGGTGGAGCGTTTCGCCTCACCCGCCGTAGCCCTGGCGTGCAGCAAGATGCTGGTGCTGGACGGTCGCAGAATGGAACAGACACCCTACATGGCGTTCTACAGCCAGAAAGCGCATCAGGATGATGCCATTCGCAAGGCACAGAGCTGGCTGGAGCAGCATTACGCAGACGGGCTGACGATTGATGAAGTGGCTGCTGTAGCTGGCCTTGGCACCCGTACCTTCAAGCGCCGGTTCAAGGAAGCTACCGGGGAAACTCCCATCGGTTACCTGCAGCATCTGCGAATCGAGGCAGCCAAGCACTTGCTCGAATCCAGCCGCGAACAGACGGTGCGGATTATCTGGAGCGTGGGTTATGAAGACGCCAGTTCCTTCCGGAGGCTGTTCAAACGCACAGTAGGTTGTACCATGGAGCAGTATCGTAAGCGTTTCAGCTATGTTTCCCCCAAAGTGGCCTAGACCCAGAACAGGAACCCCATGCCCGGTAAAAACTCGACCCGCCTCAACAAATACATCAGCGAGAGTGGCATGTGTTCCCGGCGGGAGGCCGACCGCTACATCGAGAATGGCAACGTCGCGATCAATGGCAAGGCCGCCCAGGTTGGGGACCAGGTTTTACCCGGTGACAAGGTCACGGTTAATGGCCAGCTGATCGAACCCCGGGACGAGGAAGACCTGATTTTTATCGCCCTGAACAAGCCCGTAGGCGTGGTCAGCACCACCGACCCGGCGGAACCCAGGAACATCGTCAACCATGTGGGCCACGGCGAGCGGATTTTCCCCATTGGCCGTCTCGACAAGGACTCCCAGGGGCTGATTTTTCTTACCAGTAACGGCGACCTGGTCAACAAGATCCTGCGTGCGGGTAACAACCACGAGAAAGAATACCTGGTGACCGTCAACAAGCCGGTGACGGCGGAGTTCGTGCAGGGCATGAGTGCCGGCGTGCCGATCCTGGGCACGGTCACCAAGCGCTGCAAGGTAGAGAAGGTCTCCCGTTTCGTGTTCCGTATCACCCTGGTGCAGGGCCTGAACCGGCAGATCCGGCGCATGTGCGAGTTTTTTGATTACGAGGTCACCAGGCTCGAGCGGGTACGCATCATGAACATCAGCCTGAAAGGACTGCCGGATGGCGAGTGGCGCGATCTGGGTGAGAAGGAGTTGAAAGGGCTGTTTGATATGATCCGGGATTCTTCCTCGGAGGTGAACCCGGACACCCGCAGCGAAAGGAAGAAACCCAGTGGAAAGAAACCCACTGG
Source organism: Marinobacter denitrificans (assembly GCF_008795955.1). Classification (GTDB taxonomy): domain Bacteria; phylum Pseudomonadota; class Gammaproteobacteria; order Pseudomonadales; family Oleiphilaceae; genus Marinobacter; species Marinobacter denitrificans. The sequence goes on along the minus strand of NZ_VMHN01000001.1, from coordinate 1,499,415 downwards.
AAAGAAATCGGCTGGGAAAAAACCTGGCAAAAAGACGGGCAAGCCGCCCGAGAGTGCACGAGGCAAGACTATAAAAGACGGAAGGCCAGCGAAGCCGGCGGGAAAGCGTGGCAAGCCCTCCGGGCAGGGCAAACCTGCAAGGCCGGTAAAGCCTCGCAAGCCGCGGAAACCCAGCGTTAAACGGTAGAGTACGTTCACTTCCGTACGGCACTCAGGCGTCGGTGCCGGTATGCTATGGCGCTTTTACTCCTGGCCGGATATTCCGAATGTTTGAAGCGTTTTTCAGTACCTACATCAGCAGCACGATTCGTTTCCTGTTTCTGCTGGCGCCGTTCTTTGTGGTGACCATGTTTCTGGCACTGACCCGGGGGCTGCCGGCGGCGGAAAAAAGCTCCATTATCCGCCGCTCTACCGTATCGGCACTGATCCTGGGGTTGGTACTGTTCTTTGCCGGTCCGCTGCTGTTCAGCGCCATCGGCATTACCCTGAACTCGTTCCGGATCGGCGCCGGCAGCCTCCTGTTCCTGACCGCCATCAGCCTGGTTACCAGTGGCACCCGCAACCACGCCACCGGCTTGCCGGACGAAGACCGTGACGATATTGCCGTAGTGCCGTTGGCCATCCCGGTGATGATTGGTCCGGCCACCATTGGTGCCATCCTGGTTTACGGGGCCGAGCTGAACAGCGTGCCGGAAGTGGCAGGCGGGTTGTTGGGGCTGGTGTCGGGGCTGGCCATCCTGGCGGCATTGCTGCACTTGTCCGGTTACCTCGAAAAGGTGCTGGGTAAAACCGGGCTGAATATCCTCTCCAAGATCAGTGGCCTGATTCTCTCCGCCATGGCAGCGGAAATCGTGCTGACGGGAATTGCCGGATTTATCGCGTCAACGGCAGCTACCTGATGATTTCAACCAGCGTTTGTGAGCGGGAGCCAGTGCATAATGTCATTTGATACCGTGGAACATAACCGCAGCCGGCAGCAATTCGACGGGGTGTCCTCCGTGTGGCTGTTTGGGTATGGCTCATTGATCTATAAGGTGGACTTCCCGTTCCTCGAACAACGGCCCGCTACCATTGAAGGCTGGGCCCGCCGTTTCTGGCAGGGCTCCCATGACCATCGCGGCACACCAGAGGCGCCAGGGAGGGTAGTAACGCTGATTGAGCAGCCGGGCGCTCTGTGCAAGGGCGTCGCCTACCGGGTATCGCCGCAGGTTTTCCAGCATCTGGATGTACGGGAAAAGAACGGCTACCTGCGTTTCAGCACCCCCATGGTGTTTGATGACGGTAACTGCGCAGAAGGCCTTGTTTACATTGCCACCGAAGACAACGCCGCTTTTCTGGGGCCGGCGTCTTCCCTCGACATTGCGCGTCAGATTGCACGTTCTACCGGCCCCAGTGGTCCCAACAGTGAATATCTGCTGAAACTGGCAGAGGCGCTAAGAGCGCTCGGCGATCATGATCCCCACGTATTTGAACTGGAGTCCCACCTGCTGTGAGGCCGGCCCCGGTCAAGCGGCACTGAGAACTGTAAAGTCTGTCAGCGCCCACGTAAAAGAAGTGCAAAGCGGCCCCCGATCGCCTGACATTACCCGGTAGATCCGTACTCTGAACTCAGGGAGCACACGCAAAGTGCCTGTGAGTGCTGATATCCGGGATCCGGAAAGATCGGGAGAAGAACGATGAAAAAGTTTCTGATCGGAAGTTGCCTTATTGGCCTGTTGATGGCCACCGCGCCTGCCATGGCGGACTCTTTCAAGCGTGAAGACCACAAGGCGGGCTACCACCAGAAGGTGGGCCACGCCAAGGGCGCCCCGCACCACAAGAAGTTTCTGACTTCGCAGCACCGTGACAGGTACGCCGACCACGGCTACCGCGACCGCAAGCATGGCTGGAAACACAAAAAGCATAGCAAGCGGCATCACGGCTGGAAGCACAAGAAGTACCAGCAGCGTAAACACGGCTACCATGGCCATAAGCGCCACTGGAACGAGAGCCGGCACCACGGGCATTATAATCGAGGCAGCCGTTACCGGTTTCGTTACAACAGTGGCTATCATCCGGTCGATCAGGGCGCTCAGCTGCTCATCGACGTAACCCGCTGAGTGTCCGGATTAAAACCCCTGGCCGGCGCCCTTGAACGGCGCCGGTGTTGTTGCAGACCAATCAGAATCAGAGGCACCACAATCATGGTGCTGCCGGCCAGGAACCACAGGTCCGGCACCTCGGAGAACCAGATCCAGCCAATGCCTACAGCCCAGATCAGCCCGGTGTATTCAGCAGCGGTTACCTGGTTGGCGTCCACCTGCTTGTAAGCCAGTAAAACAGTGATGTTGTAGCCCAGTATAAACAGGGCAGAGCCCAGGGCACTGATCAGTATGGAGCTGTCCCAGGCCGCGCCTTCCCAAAATGCCAGCGCACCGGCCGCCGGGATAATCAGCATGTAGTTCAGTAGCAGCTTGTGCACGGTGGTCTGCTCTTTCGGTAACTTGCGGACCATGACGGCGTTGATAGCCAGGGCAAAGGCGGAGGCCAGGGCTGCGATGGCGGCCCAGTTGAATTCCACTGGACGCAGGATGACGATGATGCCGCCGAATCCGCTGAATACAGCGAAGACGCTCAGTGGCGTAAGCTTTTCCCGGAAGATGATGACGGATAGCACCATGACCAGTATGGGCGCTGCGTAGAACACGGCATTGGCGGTGGCCAGGGGCAGGTTGGCCAGGGCGATGACCATGCACAGGATACCGACCAGGTGTATGTGGGCCCGCACGGCGTGAATTTTGAAGCCGGAGAACAGGTGATTGCGGTTGAGCTGGCCGGCCAGGGGCAGTAACAGCAGCAGGGTGATGACGCAGCGCAGGAAGGCAAACTGGAATATCGGAGCGCCGGGTTCCATCAGTTTGATGAACACGTCGCTGATCAATGCCATGGCGTTGCCGATCACCAGCAGTAGAATTGCACTGTTTACGGTTTTGCCTGACATGGTTTACCCCTCTATATAAACTTTCCTCCCGCTTGGGAGCATTCGCCGGGCGGGTAGGCCTCTCCGAAACACGCCTCAAGACGTCCCTGTTCGGCTCGGGCTCCGCCATCCATGGCTCCGCACGGTTTCGGCGAGGCCCACCCGCCCGGCTCTCTGAATCTTGTGATGGCATTCTATGCCTGTGCTAATATCCGATAAAATGATCTTTAATCCACCGGTATTAGAAAAATAGATAATGAAGCTTCCACCCCTGAAATCCCTCCCCGTCTTCGAAGCCGTTGCCCGGCTGAACAGCTTTTCGCTGGCCGCCGAGGAGCTGGCGGTGAGCCAGAGTGCGGTCAGTCATCAGATCAAGCAGCTGGAAACCTACCTGGGTGAGAAGCTGTTCTGGCGCAGTGGTCGTACGTTGGCGTTGACTGACGAGGGGCGGCAGTATCTGGATGGTGTCGGGTCGGCGTTGTTGCAGATTGAGAGAGTGAGTGAGCAGTTGCTGGGGCATGAGGAGTCGCGGTTGCGGCTGTCGGTGTTCAGTTCGTTTGCGGTGCGTTGGCTGGCGCCAAGGTTGCCGGACCTGCAGAGGCTACATCCGCAACTGGAGCTGTCGCTGGAGATGAGCAGCGAGAATCCGGTGCTGTCGGATCGGGTGGCGGATTGTTTTATTACCATCAAGCCGGTGTCGGCGGCGTTCAGTTATGAGCTGCTGTATACCGAGCGGCTGTTTCCGGTGTGCAGTCAGGATTACTGGCAGCGGATTCGTCGGGAGCTGGCGCTGGATGAGGTCAATGCCGATTCTGATTCGGTGTCGTTAACGCCGGAGATGGTGGCTCAGTTTCCGCTGCTGTCTACCCACAGTATTTACGATAAGCAGGGGGGCGACTGGGAGGCGTGGTATCACGAGGCGGGTTTGAAGTTGCCTGCTTCAAGCCGGTTGCTGCATTCGAGCCATATGCTGCTGTCGTTGGAGGCGGCGAGGTTTCATCAGGGCATCACGCTGACCAATGATTACATGCTGAGCACACGGAAGGATTCCGAGGATTTTGTGCGGTTGCCCTGTCATTCAGTGATGACCGGTGACAAGTTCTACTTTGCCTGGAAGACCAGCCGCCGGCGCGAGCGGGGGATTCAGGTTCTGCGCCGGTGGCTGGTGGATGAGGCCATTCGCGGTGGCCTCAGGGCTGAGTGACCAGGCTCAGAGGTACTGATAACGTAGTAAGCGGTGCTTGATGCGTTCGAGGATGACCTGATCGATTACGGCAGCCAGGATCGCGATCACCAGGATGTTGGTCATAACGCCGGTCATATCCGCAATCTCGCCGGAATAGGCCAGGGATTTGCCCAGGCCGGCGCTGAAGCCGACGATCATTTCGGCCGAGATCAGGGCGCGCCAGGCGTTGCCGAAGGCGAGCTGGGCACCGGTGATCAGTTCCGGGGTCACCGCCGGGAAGTAGACCCGTTTGAGCATCTGCATCTTGGAGGCGCCCATCACCCGGGCGGCGGAGATGTGCACTTTCTCCACGCTCTCGGTGGCGTTCATTACGCTCAATGCGGTGGGGAAGAAGGCGCCGATGGCCACTACCACAATGATCGGCATGTTGCCGAAGCCCATCAGGATCAGGAACAGTGGCACCCAGGCAATGGAAGGAATGGATTGCAGGATGATGATGGCGGCCTTCAGGGTACTGCGCACCATATCCAGGGTCCCGCCCACCAGGCCCAGTATGATGCCGAAGAACAGGGCGGCGCCGTAGCCGATGCCCAGGCGGCTCATGCTGTTGCCGAGCCCTTCGTAGAACTCGCCACTGTTGAGTTCTTCCCACAACCGTTGCAGAGCTACCGGTACATCCGGCATCAGGAAGTCCGGCAGGAACCAGGCCGCCACCTGCCAGAAAAACAGGATAATGGCGATGGCGGCCACATAGGCCCGTTTGCTGGCAACGCCGGTGGTCTGACTGTTATTCATGCTTACAGCTCACGCGCCTGCTGCCAGGACATGTCCAGCAGGGCGTCGACGTCAAACTCGCCGTCCACCTTGAGAATGCCCTGCTCCTGCATGATGGCCGCCAACTCTTTCATGCGGTTGATGTCGTCTTCCGTCAGCTTGGCGCTGAAGTCGTTGGTCTTGATGGCTTCGGTGATCACCTGCTCACTGGGCACGTCACCCTGGTTGCGGGATTTCACCACCGGCTCGCGGATAAAGTAGTCAGTGATGTAGGGCGCCGCCTTTTCGGGGGCGCTCTCGAGCATATCAATGGCTTCGCGCTGGGCATCCAGTGCTGCCCAGAGAACATCCTTGCGCTTCTCCAGGGTTTCACCGGAGGTGATCACCACCATGCAGGGGAACGGCCAGACCTCGCCAATCTCGTAGATCTGTTTGACCGGTGCCACCAGTTGCGCGATACGGTCGTAGGGCTCGAACAGGAAGGCTGCATCCACGCGGCCACCAACCAGCGACTGAACGGCCACGGATGGGGCGACACCCATGATGTTGAGGTCGGATGGAGTGAGGCCCGCATTGTCGAGCATCACGCCCTTGAGCACGATGTCTGCGGTGCTGCCCTGCTTCTGGGAAGCGAGGTTCTTGCCACGAAGGTCTTCCACCGATTCGATACCCGAATCTTCACGCACCAGCAGCGAGTGATAGCCGCGCTGGGCCCCACCCACGATCTTCAGATCCGCGCCCTTGGAAGCCCAGGTAAAGGCGTTGGAGAAACCCAGTACGCCGATATCCAGCTGCCCGCCAACAATGCCCTTGATCAGGTCGGTGCCGGAGGTGAATTCGATCAGCTCTGCATCCAGGCCATATTTCTCATAAAGCCCGGCTTCATAGGCCAGCATGGCCTGGGCATCGTCCATCACACGGACATAACCGACACGGAATTCTTCTGCGGCCGTCGCCGGGCTGGTACTTACCAGGCCCAGCAGGAAGGCAAAGAGGGGAGCCAGTAAAGAGCGGTTCATGCCGTTTCTCCTTGGGAATCAGCGGGTGTGTGTTCGTCAGTATCAATGCCCAACAGGTGCAGAACTTCCAGGCGGACATCCGCAAAAGCAGTCAGGTCATGGGTTTTGGGGATGTGCCCCAGTTCGACTTCCCTGAGGACGGTCGCCGGGCGCTGGCTGAAAACCATCACGCGGTCTGCCAGATACAGGGCTTCGTCCACATCATGGGTGACCAGAACCACGGTGGGCCGTTCTTCCTCGATCAGATCTTTAAGGACACTCTGCAGAGTCATCCGGGTAAGCGCGTCGAGGGCACCGAAGGGTTCGTCCAGTAACAGGACCTTGGGGCGGGCGATAAAAGCCCTGGCCAGGGCACAACGCTGGCGCATGCCGCCGGAGACCTGATGAGGGTAATAGTCCTCGAAGCCCTCGAGTTTTACCCGGGAGAGCCATTTCCGGGCTTCTGCCAGGGACGTTTTCCGTGGCTTGTCCTGGAATTCCAGCGCCAGGGCAACATTGTCCAGCAGGGTCATCCATGGATAGAGCGCGTGTTCCTGAAATACCAGGGTGCGCTCCGGAGACGGCTTTGCAACCGAAGCGCCACCCGCAGTTAAAGTGCCTGACGTGGGCTGCTGAAGTCCGGCCAGCATATGTAACAACGTGGATTTGCCACAACCAGAAGGCCCCACCAGGGCAACGATCTCGCCATTCCTGATGGTGGTGTCGAATTGCTTGATGACATTCAGGTCCCCGAACGATTTGGTGACCTGGCTGAACTGAAGTTCCATATAGCCTGCCGGAATATCTTTATATTCTTAAATGAAATATCTATCAGTTATTTTATAACCAAAAGTTCACAAGAAAAAGTGCTTTCTGAATCTACTTTCATAGGATGTGCCAATCAGGGTGAGAGGCTGAAGCAATAGCACGGTTCAGGAAGGGTTCAGGTGCCGGCAGGCATTCAGCCGCACCCGATCCATCGAGTGCGGCTGAAAGGAATCATTCTTCTTCTTTTGGCAGTCGTTCCACGACTTTCCGTTTCCCTTTGGCGCAACGGGACAGAGCTTTGAGGCCGTCGGGCTCAAAAGCATCAACGCGGATAACGTCGTAGAGCGCTTCCAGTGCTTCCAGCAGCGTTTCGCACTCCTCGTCTTTCACAACGCCCTGCTTACACGCCCAGTCCACCAGTTCCTTGCGCTCATGGCCCATCAGCAGGTCAATGCCGCCCAACTCGTCTTCGTCGCTGTTACGCAGGGCTTCGTGCAAGCGTTCGCGCATTTCGCGGGTTTCATTGGCCAGGCGGTAGGCGTTCAGTACGCGGCCGAGCGGATCGTTCGGGTCGGTATTGATGTAACTGCCACGGCTGATGCGCTGGCGTAACGGTGTGTCGTTGACAATGCTGGCGGCAACTTCTGTACCGAGCCTGTCGTCAGGCCCGTTCAGGCCGGTGGCACCCAGCGGGAAGACCAGTATCCGCAACGGCCAGCGCAGCAGCGGCACCGGGAAGTTGATGATCAATTCTCGCATGGAAGTCTTGAGATCCCGCAGGCTGGTTTGCAGGCACCAGTCCACCAGCGGGCGCTGGTCATCCGGGTAGCCTTCCTCGTGCCATTGCTTGATGACGGCTGTGGCGTAATACAGATGCACCAGGCAGTCCGCCATACGGCCGGACAGACGCTGGCGGGCCTTGAGGCCACCCCCCACGGTAAGCAGGGTCACGTCGGTCATCAGTGCAAATGCTGCAGAGAAGCGTGCCAACTGGCGATAGCTGGACTGGATATTACCCTGGCGCGGTACTGGTTCCAGCAGGCCGCCGGTCAGGGCCAGCAAAAACGACCGCAGTGCATTACGGGTGGTGTGGGCGATATGGCGGTAGAAAATGCCATCGAACTTTTCCACCGCCGCTTTTTTATCCTCCATACCGGCCGCTTCGATCTCTTCCACAATGAATGGATGGCAGCGAATAGCGCCCTGGCCGAACACCATCAGGCTGCGGGTGAGGATATTGGCGCCCTCAACCGTAATACCGATCGGTACCGCCTGGTAGGCCCGGGCCAGGAAGTTGCGGGGGCCGGTAATAACCCCACGGCCTGCCACCACATCCATGGCATGATTGATCACAATACGCATCAGATCGGTATTGCGGTATTTGAGCACCGCGGAAGGTACGGACGGGCGAACGCCGCGATCCAGCATACCTGAGGTCAGCAATCGCGCGGCGTCCATCATGTAGGTATAGCCGGCGATGGGTTCCAGGGCTTCCTGTACCCCTTCAAACTGGCTGATGGAGCGGCCGAACTGTTCCCTGGTGAGGGCATAGGAGCCGGTTGCCAGGCTGGCCACCTTGCCGGCGCCGGTGCCCAATGCGGGCAGGGAGATGGAGCGGCCGATGGACAGGCATTCCAGCAGCATCTTCCAGCCCTTGCCCAGCATGTCCTGGCCACCGATGACCTGTTCCATGGGGATGAAAACGTCAGTGCCCCAGGTCGGCCCGTTCATGAACACCGTGTTCATGGGTAGGTGGCGAGCACCGGAGTGAACGCCTTCAAGATCCTGGGGAATCATTACGCAGGTCACGCCGATCTCGTCGTTCTCCCCCAGCAGCTTGTCGGGGTCGTACACCTTGATGGCCAGGCCAATCAGCGTGGCAACCGGTACCAGTGTGATGTAGCGCTTGTTCCAGGTAACTTTCAGGCCCAGTACTTCCTCACCATTCCATTGGCCCTTACAGACGATACCCTTGTCGGGGATGGCGCCTGCGTCGGAACCCGCCACCGGTGAGGTCAGGGCAAAGCAGGGGATCTCCTCGCCACCGGCGAGGCGGGGCAGGTAATGTTCTTTCTGGGCATCGGTGCCGTACTCCATCAGCAACTCGCCCGGGCCCAGGGAGTTGGGCACCATGACGGTGACGGCTGCAGACACACTGCGGGTGGAGATCTTCATGACGATTTCGGAATGAGCGGTATGGGAGAAACCCTTGCCACCCTGCTCCTTGGGAATCATCAGGCCGAAGAAACCGTTCTCACGAATGAATTTCCAGACCTTGTTGGGCAGATCGTACTCTTCGTGGGTGATCTTCCAGTCGTCCAGCATGCGACAGAGTTTTTCCACAGGTCCGTCGAGGAACGCCTGCTCTTCACTGGACAGATGAGCTGGCTTGGCGTCCAGTAACTTCGACCATTCGGGCTGGCCGGAAAACAGCTCGCCGTCCCAGTCCACAGTGCCCGAGCGCAGTGCTTCGGCCTCGGTGTCGGAGAGCTTGGGGAGCCTTCCACGAACCCACCCAAGGAGTGGTGCACTCAGCTTCTCACGTCGCAGATCCCCGGGCAGTACCAACACCAGGCTCAGGGCCAGCAAGCCACCACCGAACAGGATACTGAGGATGTGCCAGCCATCCTGGAACAGACCCACAATTGTGGCGATGACCAGAACGGCAGCAGCCGTTGCGCCGCCAATGCCGAGATAAATCAGCACCAGCGCACTTAGGAGGAGAAGCAGAACACTCATAGGGCAGATCTCCGTATCAAAATGAAATTCAACCTGAATAGTTCTTACCTTCGGCCAAAGCCCGTGCTGTTGCAAGCGTATCTGCTGGTTATGCCGGCTGATCGCCGAGAAATGTAACGTTATGTAGCAATGAAAATCATTGTAAAAGATCATCATTCCCTGGCGAATATATTGATCTGATTTTATGAAAGCGGTGAATACATAGATTCGATTTATGGTCAGTCACAGCCGGAGTAAATAATGTTCAACAGGTTCACCGTCGCTACACGACTTGCCCTGGGTTTTGGTCTTATTCTTTCACTGATGATACTGGTCAGCCTGATTGGTAATCATCGGGTTGGCTTTATCGACAGGACTCTCACGGAAGTGGGCGATGATGCGGCTGTCAAACAGCGCTACGCGATCAACTTTCGTGGCAGCGTCCATGACCGCGCAATCGCCATCCGCGATGCGGTTCTGGTACGGGACGACCGCGCCCTGAGAACCCATCTCCAGGATATTGAACGCTTGAAGGCTTTCTACGTGGACTCGGCCCGTCCCATGGACCAGCTGTTCCAGTCAGCCGGGGCTACGGATCGGGAGCGGCAGTTACTGGCGGCTATCAAGGAAATTGAGCGCAGCACCCTGGAACTGACCGATGAGTTACTGGAAATGCGCCAGGACGGCAGCATTCAGGACGCCCGCGAATTTTTGCTGGAGGATGTCTCCCCTGCCTACACCACCTGGCTGAACCGTATTAACGCCTTCATTGACCATCAGGAGGGCTTTATTACCACCAACGTGGATGCAGTCAGAGAGGCCGCCGGCAACTTCAACCGGGTGATTTTCATGGTCACCGGGATTGCTGTATTGCTGAGCGTTGCCGTGGCGGTGCTTATTATTCGCAGGCTCCGCTCCACCCTGGGGGCAGAGCCGGATGAGGTTGCGGACGCCATTCGCCAGCTCTCGGACGGCATACTTGACCAGGACATTCAGACAAAGTACCCGGACAGCGTAATGGGTGCGCTTCGGGATACCGTAGAGCAGCTCGCCGGGATAATCCGCGAAGTTCGGCAATCAGCGACGGCATTGGCCGGGAGTTCGTCAGAGTTGTTGGCTACCTCGGACAACAACAACCGCCAGATCCGCATCCAGTCCGAGGAAGCGGAACAGATGGCCACTGCCATCAATCAGATGGCCGCGACGGTGAACGAAGTGGCCGGATTTGCCTCCAGTGCGGCCACCGCTACCGGAAAGGCGGATCAGGAAGTGGAAACCGGCAACCGGGTGGTTCAGGAAACAGCAGCCTCCATTGGCGAGCTGGCGGACACGCTCGAGAAAGCCGCGGTAACCGTGCATCGCGTTTCGGATGACAGCGCCAACATTGAGAAGATCATCGAAGTGATCAACGCGATTGCCGAACAGACCAACCTGCTGGCTCTGAATGCGGCTATTGAGGCTGCCCGTGCCGGCACTCACGGCCGAGGCTTTGCGGTAGTGGCAGATGAAGTACGCTCACTCGCGACCCGCACCCAGGATTCCACCCGCGAAATCCAGGAGATGATCGGTAAACTCCAGACCGGCGCCTCGGAAGCAGCTGCGGTGATGGAAACCAGCCGGGACCTGGCCAAAACAACGGTGGAAAAAACCCGGTCGGCGGAACAGGCGCTGGTACAGATCCGGCAGGAAGTGGGTGAAATCAATGACATGAACGCCCAGATTGCCAGTGCTGCGGAAGAGCAGAGCAGCGTTGCGGAGGAGGTGAACCGCAATATCAGCCGTATTCACGATTCCACTGTGGAAACCGCTGCCGGTTCCGAACAGGTGGCTGGCGCCAGCCGCGATCTCGCCACATTGGCGGAGCAGTTGAGTGGGCGGGTCAGTGTGTTCCGGCTTAAAGGCTGAGACCAACGATCAGCAGAGCCAGGGTTGTCAGCAGCACGGCAACATTGCTTCCTAGCACCGCATCGAGCTTTTGAGGGCTGGTCAGAGCCTGCGGCAACGTCAGGCTTATCCACAGGGCTGCTGGCGAAGGCGCCAGAGCAAGGGCGCTCCATGGCGGCAACCAGCCCGCCACCAGCCCTGCCGCCAGCACTCCGAAGCCCGTCAGTAACATGATCCCCACAAGTCGGGCGGCTTTTGGTTTGCCAAGAGTGATGACGAAATGACGGCGGCCGACTTTACGGTCGGCGTCGACATCGGGTATCTGATTGATCAGCAGCAGCTCGCTGACCAGCAACAGGCTGATCAGGGCCACGGTGATAGCCGCCGTATCCAGGCGGGCACCGAGGGCAACCAGGCTGCCCAGAACCATCACTGGCCCAAAGCCCAGTCCCGGTGCAAACAGGCACAGTAGCGGGGAACGGGTGATCCAGCGCGTGTATGTCAGCACCAGCACCACACCGGCTGCGCCGAGCACCAGCATCGGGAGCCCCCGAAGCCAGAGAAAGTACACCCCGATCGCAATTACCAGTGCCAGGGTGCCTAGGGCCGCCCCCAGCACCCGTTTTGCGGCTGAAGGTGTCGCCGGAAGCGCCCCGCTGCCACCAGAATAGGGCGTGCGCCTGGTGATCAGGTCGAGGCCGGACACAAAGTCCTCGTATTCGTTGAGCAGATTGACGGCAGCATGGGCCAACACGGCGCCCGTCAGTACCAGCAGGGTATCCAGTAACGCCGGCGGCTCACCCTGCTGCCAGGCCAACGTAACGCCGAGCCCCGTGCACAGCGGGGCGAGCATCAGAAAACCGGGGCGTGAAGCCCGCACAACAGCAGTGGTCTCAGACATAATTTGCAGTAAACACCAGCCCCAGCACCACCGGCATAACCACCAGGCTCCCCAGGTTGCTGATCAGAACCAGTGACGCAACCTTTTCAGGCTCCTGCTGGTATTGTTCCGCCAGCATGTAGTTCAGCACTGCGGATGGCATGGCCGCGAAGACCCACAGGGCGGCTATCTGCAGGCCAGGGAGGTCGAGAATCGCGATCATCGGCCACGCCAGGATGAGCCCGGAGGCGGGGCAGGCAATGGCGCCCAGCATGCCCAGTTTCCAGTCGCCAAAATCCACATCCAGCATGCGCACCCCCAGCGTAAACAGCATCAGGGGGATACACACCCCGCCAAGCATGTTCAGGGTTTCCAGTAGCCAGGCGGGCATGGCTACACCGCCAAAATTGACAGCAAGCCCGCCAATGCTCGCCATTATAACGGGCAGGCGAAGCCTCCTGAGGATGGAGGTATGCGGATCGAGCATATAGATGCCCACGGTAAAGTGCAGCAGCATCTCCACAACAAACAGCACAACGGCGGCCGGCAGGGCTGCTTCGCCGAAGGCCAGCACCAGTACCGGAATCCCCATGTTGCCGGAATTATTGAACATCATCGGCGGCAGGAAGGTTTTCAGGTTCAGCTTCAGAACCCTGGCCACGGGGTAGAGGACAATGCCAGAGCCCAGAACCACTACCGCAGCCGCCAGCGCCAGGCTGGTGTACTCCTGCAGCGGTGCCTGCTGGTCCGCCAATACCGCAAACACCAGCATGGGCACAAAAAGCTCCATGTTCAGGATGTTCAATCCCTGGATGTCAGGGGTGCGGTAACGACCGTAAAGAGCACCACAGCCGGCAATCAGGAACACCGGCAACATCGTGGACAGGATCTGGGCAAGCATTCAAAGGCTCCGAGGTAAACCGGGACGTGCAATTAATCCGTTAGGTTCGCAAGTATCGGCGGTTGCAGGCAAGCAAAACCTGTGTTTTTGCGACCAAAGACGGACGGGCGGTTGCTGCCATTATCCCTCCTGCCGCAGAATGACGGGCAGTAACTCACAACCCTATCGCCAACGCCGTAACGGAGGCCCTCTGTGTCCGATTCTTTTGACCGGCTCGTTCAGCGGGAGAAAACCTGCTCGGTAAAGTTTGACGCCCGCAAGGCCGTGTTCGGCCGCGAGGATGTTATTCCGCTCTGGGTGGCGGATATGGATTTCCCGGCACCGGAGGCGGTGACGCAGGCACTGGAACAGCGAGCCAGGCACCCGGTTTACGGCTATACACTGTTTCCGGAAAGTCTGTACGCATCCATTGTCGACTGGTTCAAAAACCGCCATGACTGGGCCATCGAGCGGGACTGGTTGTTGATGGCACCGGGGGTGGTGCCTTCTCTACACGCGGCGGCGCTGGCGTTTGCCGGTGAAGGCGAAGGCGTGATCATCCAGCCGCCGGTCTATCCGCCGTTTTTCAGTTCAATTCAGAAAACCGGCCGGGCCGTGATCGAGAACCCGCTTGAGCTGGTGGATGGCCGTTATCAAATGAACCTCGAGCACCTGGAGGCCTGCGCCGCAAGAGACGATGCCAGGGTGTTATTGCTGTGTTCGCCCCATAACCCGGTGGGCAGGGTATGGAGCGAGAGCGAGCTGAAGGCCGTACTGTCGATCGCCCGGCGGCATAACCTGTTGGTGCTATCGGACGAGATCCACTGTGACCTGACCTATCCGGACAAACCTGGCCACCAGGTACTGGCATGTCTGGCCGGAGAAGAGGATGCCCTGGTTACGGCAGTGGCACCCAGCAAAACCTTCAACATGCCAGGCCTGGGCCTGTCGGCGCTGGTGGTGCCAGATGCAGAGCATCGCAAGGCATTGAAAGAGGTTTTCGATGCCATGCACATGAACCAGTGCAATCCGTTCAGCATCGCCGGATTCGAGGCCGGTTACCGTTATGGTGGCGAGTGGCTCGACCAACTGATGGCCTACCTGAAAGACAATCGCGATTACGTCATCGATTACATTCAACAGCACCTGCCCGCCGTCGGGGTAACAGAACCGGAGGGAACCTATCTGTTGTGGCTCGATTGCCGGGCTCTGGGGATGGACGACCCGGAACTGAAGCGATTCTTTGTGCATCAGGCCGGTATCGGCATGAACCCGGGGATCACCTTCGGCGAGGCCGGCAGTGGCTTCATGCGCATGAACATTGGCTGCCCGCGGAAGACACTGGAGACGGCTCTGGAACAGATCCGCCAGGCAATGGTGCCGGTGTCCGGTTAATCTTTGCTATCCGTTCCATTCTTGCAGGGAGGGTCAACCGGCTGCCAGTGGGGAGGCTTGCTCACCCCTGGCATCTGGCCATTGCTGGGGCGAATCGCACGGTAGGTTTGTCCTTCATGGATGGCCATCTGACCGACGGTGTAACTGGCGCCAAAACTCCAGGCCCCGGGGTCCTTGCAGGCTTGCGTGGATTTATTCCGGGCTTTCGCTGGGGGTTCTTGCTGTTCCTGGCCCCGGTCCTGTGGCTGTTGCGCTTTGTTCTGCCCACCGTTTTCGGGGCGAGGCTTTTCTTTTTCTTTGCGGCAGTCTGGTGCTGATGCCCGTGGTTTCCACTCGAAATCTACCCCTGGCGTTTTGCCTTCGTGGAGTTGGCGGGACTCGTACCATTTCCCCTTATGAAACACGGCCGAGCCAGTGGGGTAATAGCGGCCGGGGACCCAGCTGTTTTCTTCCGGGTCACAGGGAGCGGAAAGAGCCACGGTGCTGAATGCCGTGAACATCAGTACAGCCATCAATCTTGCCAAGTGATTTTCCATGAATCCCTGCCTGTTCAGTTCTTCCCGTTGCATGTTCAGCGGTATTTGCGGCGAAGCTCGGTGGTGCGGGTGGCCAGGAAAAGGCCGGCGAGGATCAGCAGGCCGCCCACGATGTGGAATATGCCCAGTCGTTCCCCGAGGAAAATACCCGCCATTACCGAGGCAAACACCGGGGTAAGGTACATGAAGATAGCCGCCTTTGCCGGGCCAATCCGGTGGACCGCATGGTTCCAGAACCCGTAGGCCAGAATACCGGGGAAAATGGCAAAATACATCATCGGCAGGGCGGTCGACTGGTTCAGGTCGAAACCGCCTGAGAAGAACATCAGGTCTACCAGGAAAAACGGCAATATCACCAGGGTGCCGCAGGCAATTTGAACGGTCAGGAAAGTCAGTGGCGGCAGTGGCACGGCCTGGCGGCGAAGCAGCACCGAAAACAGGCCCCAACTGAATACTGCCAGCACCATGATCAGGTCGCCGGGTTGCGCCTGCAGGCCAGTAAGCACGGACAGGTCCCCTCTGGCCACTACCGCGAGAATGCCCAGCACCGCCAACCCGATACCCAGAGCCTGCACCGGCCGCGTGCGATCTCCCAACAACACCCAGGCCAGTAAGGCCACCATAATGGGAATGGTGGCATTGATCAGGGCGATATTGGTGGCGCTGGTGGTCACTGCCGCAAAGTAGAGCAGAGAATTGAACGCCCCGACGCTGAAGGTAGACAGCGCCAGTATCGACAGCCAGTGCTGGCGAATCAGTTGGCGCTGGCGCCAGGCACCCGGCAATCCGAAGGGTAACAGAATCGCAAGGGCAATCACCCAGCGCCAGAATGACATGGACAGTGGCGGAATCTCATCCACCACGCCTTTGGCGACCACGGCGTTTCCGGCCCAGAACAGCGGGGTCAGAACCAGGCCGGCATAGGCAATCCATAATGGTTTCGGGGTTTCTGAAGACACACTAGCTCCTGTCAGCATTCCTGATTCCGATGAATATCAGGAACCCGACAGGATACTACTCTCCGGGCACTTCTGCCTCAGTACCAACGTGGTAGGCGGCAAAGCCGGCCATGACAACCTGGTCTACGGCCATGCCGATAATCCGCCCATCGCTTCTGGCCCGGATGGGGTGTTGTTCATTGGTGATGGGGTCTGACACGTAGCCAAGAATCTCACCTTCACCAACCTTGGCACCGAGCTTGATCTCACTGAACAGGATGCCGCCGTGCTCTGCACGCACCCATTCGGAATCGTAGTACACGGGCTCCGGGTCACCCCAGACAAACATCCTGGAAATCATGCCCTCCTTGTCCATCAGGCTGGTCAGGCTATTGACGCCGGCCTTGATCTGGTGCTCCTGGATGCGCAGGGATTCACCAGCCTCCATGGTAACAGCGCGAATGCCGGCCTCAATCGCGGCATAGCGAAGCATCCCGGCACTGCCGCTGCTGTGGACCACCGCCATACGGTCAAACCCACGGGTAAACTCGGCTACCTCAGGGTTATTCATATCCGCCCTCAACTGGGGCAGGTTGGTGCGCTTGAGTGATCCGGTGTGGATATCCACCAGCATGTCACAATGGCGAATCACGCTTTGGAATAGCGATTGCGCAATGCGGTCTGCCAGGCTGCCATCGGTGCTGCCCGGGAAATGCCGGTTCAGGTCACGGCGGTCTGGCAGGTAGCGGCTGCCTTGCTGAAAACCGGGCAGATTGACGATGGGGATTCCGATAACGCGCCCTGACAACTTATCGGGCTCCAGGTCGTACATGGTGCGACGGATTATTTCTATACCGTTGAGTTCATCACCGTGCACCGCACCGGTCAGGCACAGATTGGGGCCGGGTTTGGCGCCGTTGACCACCAGCACGGGCGTTGGCTGGGACAGCCCGGCACCCTGGATAGCGGGCGACCAGGACAGCCGGGTGGCTTTGCCGGGAGGCACCGTTGCGCCCAGCATCTCAAGGCTGGAAGCTTCTTTCTGGTCTTCAGGTGGTTCCGTTTGTTCGCTCTGTTCCGGAACCTCCGGCTCCGTTGTGGTCTCACTCTGATCTTCCGTTACCGGCTCGTGAGGTTCCGTAGCACCAGCCTCCTGTGTGGTATCTGTGGCTGCCTTTTCTTCCGCCAAAGGCTCAGCCGGAGCTGGTTCCTCGGCTTTCTGGTCCGATGTCCGCAGGGGTTCTGAGTGCTCAACATCCTCAACACTCTCGTCTTCGGCAAGTTCTGCAACGAGGACTTCCTGCGTATCGGATTCGCCGGTTTGCTCCGCGTGGGCAGCCGGGAGGGCTAACAGCCCGCCGCAGAATGTGGAAATCAGGCCAGCGCGAAACAGGTGTGTCAGCCAGCGGTACGGCATAGTTCCTCTCGGGTTGTCAGCCAGTGGGGGCCTGGCGTCCGGAATGTGTGGCACGGAACAAGGATAGAGGCCCTGAAGTTTCATGAATACGGCTGTGACAAAGGTTTAATGCCCCTTTCATGAACTCTTTGTGTATTTCCGCAAAATGGCCTATTCATGAGACTACAGGATCCCTGTTACGGTTCTGTATCCGTTATACGTCTGAAAGGGAGCTCACTCTATGGATCTTTTGCGAATTCTTATTGCGATTCTGTTACCGCCGTTGGGGGTGTTTTTACAAGTGGGTATCGGAAAGCACTTCTGGATCAACATTGTGTTGACCCTTCTTGGCTATATACCCGGTATCGTCCACGCGGTGTATATTATCGCAAAGAAATAACCAGGCCCCGGGCCGGGGCCCAGTGTTAGTTGGCTGGCGGGGCTCAGGTGTGGGAAGTGGCATGCCAGGTCTCGCCTTCCCTGGCTGCCCGGCCATCCCCCTCAAGTTTCAACAAATGGGCCAGCGCCGAACGGGCTGCGATACCATGGATGGCGGCCGGGACGTCATCGTAAGCGTCCGCCGTCAACGCCTTCAGGCTTGCCGTTTTCAGCTCTTTCAGCACCCGAGCCACCTTGTGCTCCCGGGCCAATCGGTGGGTGATGAGGTAATCGATAACCGCTTCGGGATGCCCCATCAGGAACCCGTGAGCCGGGGCAATGTAACGTACCGGCTCGTCCAGCAGGTCGTACAGGGACTCAAGGTAGGCCTTCATATCGCCGTCAGGGGGATTGATCACCACCGTCGAACCCTGCATAACGTGATCACCGGAAAACAGAAGTTCCTGCTCCATCAGCAGGTAACACAGGTGGTTGGAGGCATGGCCCGGCGTGTGAAGCACTTTCAGCGTGCCAGCGTCGGTTGTAATCAGGTCCCCGTCGATCGGTTCCTCATCCGCAGCAAACGTCTGGTCCTGGGCCGCGCCTGCCGGCGCCGGTTGTCCGAAAACCCGGCACCCGGTCCGGGCTTTCAGCGCCACAGTTCCGGGGGAGTGATCCTTGTGGGTGTGGGTCACTACCACCTGATCAATTGCCCCGCCGGTGATTTCCAGAATCCGCTCAATATGGGTGGCATCGTCCGGGCCCGGATCCAGCACCGTAAACCGTTCATGGCCCAGCACATAGGTATTGGTGCCCGGCCCGGTCATCATCCCCGGGTTTGGCGCTGTCAGCCGCACCACCCCGGCAGCCACTTCCACCGGCTCGCCTGGAACAATCTCCGCCTGGGTGGAGCCTTCGCCCTCCGGGTCCAGCTTAGCCGCCTCGTCATAAGCCGGAGCCCCGGGCTCCAGCACCACCGGTTTACCCTTCTTCACCGCAGGCCACGGCTTGCTGGGATAGGGTTCCGGCGGATTGGCGTGGGCGTAACGCATCAGCGCCCCGGTGGTGTCAAAGTCGCTCAGTATCCGCAATGTCCGGATGGTGGGCAGGCCCAGCAAACGTCGCCCACAGCGGTGATCCTCCAGCGCCTGGGCAGGGCTCAGCCAGACGTGATCAATCGTCTCTGTGCCGTCATGGCTCGCCAGCTGGTTCTCGGGCGCCACTGCCACGAAAAACCGGGTATCAAACCGGCGGGGAGGGCCTGGGGGGGTAATCCAGTGCCCCAGGTAAGCCAGCCGGTCCAGAGGAATCGTCAGTTTGTGGCGCTGGCATACCTCTGACAGCGTCATTTCACCCTTGAATAGTGCCATGCGGTCGCTGTGAACAGGGTGTTCGGTGGCGAGTTCCCTATCATTCTGGTCCAGCGCCACCAGAATGCCGGCTTCCTCAAAACATTCCCTGACCGCCGCGAGCATATAGTCACCCCCACCTTCATCCAGGCTCATGGTCTGACTGATTTCGCTATCACCTCGCCCCACGGCATGCTGGCGCCCCCTTATATCCTGGTCGTCTACAGACCCACCGGGGAATACAAAGAACCCGGGCATAAACACCGCTTCCCAAGTCCGTTGTAGCAGAAGTACTTGCAGACCTTCGGGGGCGTCTTTTGTCAGAACCAGAGTCGCAGCAGGGCGAATATTCATAGAATGTCCGTTGTCTTATTGGTGTAGGTGCGCGTCTAAGTTTGAGGTGGGGATTGGGAGTGCTCTTTCAAAACTGTGCGGAGCCATGGATGGCGGAGCTCAAGCGTCACATGGATGTGCCGAAGGAGCGTGTTTTGAAAGAGCACTCCCAATCCCCGATGCTCCCAAGCTGAATGCGCCAGAGACAAATCCAAGATAACGAATATTGAACTTGATGTCCCGGGATGAAGGCAGGTCGACAACCAAGTATCATTGGCCGTTTCCGAAAATCCTCCCCTACAGGAACTCAACCTTGGCCCGTATCAAACTTTCTTTTCCGGATGATGCCTTTTATTTTGAAACCAAGATGCCGGTTCGGATCACTGATATCAACGGTGCCAACCACCTGGGCAACGACGCGCTCATCTCCATGCTGTCCGAAGCCAGGGCCCAGTTTCTGGTGAACTATGGCGTTCAGGAAGCTGACAAAGACGGCATGGGCATCATCGTTACTGACCTGGCAACCATGTACCAGTCTGAATCCTTCTTTCCGGAAATGCTCAGATTCGAAGTGGGCCTGATGGACTTCAACAAATACGGCGGCGACTTCGTGTTCCGCGTCACCAAGGCCGAAAGCGGGCAACCCGTGGCCCTGGCGAAATACGGATTCGTATTCTTCAACTACCAGCGCAAGTCAGTCGTGCCCATGCCAGAAACCTTCCGGGCACGATTTGCCGATCAGTGATCCGGTGGCCCCTTGCGGGTGCGGGGGGAGCACTTGAGCTTACGGTGAAGGGCTGCCTTGGCCATCATGTGTGCACTGACCGGCGCCGTCACAAACAGGAACAGAGTCACCAGTGCCTCCTGCACCGACAGCCCGCCTTTCAGGTAACTGAAATACAGCAGTGACGCCAACAGGATACAGCCCACCCCAAGGGTACTGGCCTTGGTGGGCCCGTGCAGGCGCATATAGAAATCTTTCAGTCGCGCCAGTCCGATGGAGCCGATCAGCGCCACTATGGCGCCGGCCACGAGAAAAAAAGTAATGACCAGCTGCAGCAGCAGGGGCATCTCTGAACCGTTCATTCGATGACATCCCCCCTCAGCAGGTACTTGGTCATGGCCACGGTACCGACAAACCCCATCAGGGCTATCAGCAGGGCTGCTTCGAACAGTATGCCCAGTGACATCTGGATGTCCGCCAGCACAATCAGGGCAATGCTGTTAATCATCAGGGTGTCCAGCGCAAGAATGCGGTCGACAATGTCGGGCCCGATGGCCAGCCGGTAAAGGTTGAGCAGCACAGCGAGACAGAATACGCCGATCACGAATGGAATCACGGTGGCAATCACTGGAAGATCTCCTTCAACGGCCGCTCGTACTGTTCCTTGATCTGCCGCACCAGTTCATCTTCGTCGGTGACATGCAGGGCGTGGATCAGCAGGGTGCCGGCGTAACTGTCGTAGTGGGCGGTTACAGTGCCAGGTGTCAGAGAAATGGTACTGGCCAGGATAGTGATGGCAAAGTCATCGTCCAGCTCCAGGGGAAAAGTGACAAACCCGGGCGTCAGCTGATTCGGATACCACAGGATGCGCCTGGCCACGACCAGATTTGAGCGCACGATATCCACCATCAATACTACAAAGTACCGCAGCAGAGGCAGCAAATAGCGCACTTTGGCCTGTTCCGGCCAGAATGCCCGGGTGACGAAAGGAATGAAAACACCCAGGGCCAGTCCCAGCAGCATGTGGGCCACTGAGAAACTGTTGACCATCAGCAACCAGAGCACCGCCAGAAACAGCGAAAATAACGGTCTTGGCAGCCAGAACTCGCGACGGTTCATTCGGTCACCTCTCTGCTTTGGCCGACGTAATCACCCAGCACTGCTTCCACGTACCCCGAAGGCTCATAAATGAGCCGCGCGGCTGCCTCCAGGTAATCCATCACGGGTTGCGCAAATATCGCAAGAGAGAAGCTGATGGCAATCATGACACAGACAGTGGCAGTGCGGGCGCCATCCAGCGCCGGGGCGGCTTCATCGGCACGCTGCTCTGGCCGCCAGAACCAGCCGGAGCCGGCCCTGCTCAGGGCCGCGATGATCAGTAATCCGGACATAAGAATGGGCGCCCACAACCAGAGATAGTCCGATAGCCGGGAGGACGACTGCAGAATCCACGCTTTGCTGACGAATCCGCTGAAGGGCGGCAGGCTGGCCATGCTGACGGCCGCAACCAGAAATACCGTGCCCAATATCCAGCGGTGCGACAGTGGCGAGATCACGGAAAAACGGTCATACCCGTTTTCGCGGTATCGGCCGATCAGGTCTGCGAGCAGGAAAAACACCGCCGTCATGCAGGTGCTGTGCAACAGGTAGAACAGGCTGGCTGCCAGCAGCTGTTCGTCGTTGCGGGACATGGTCGCAAGCAGAATGCCGACAGATACAATGACCATGTAAGCCGTCAGGGTGCGCAGGCTGGACGCACCGAGCACACCAATGCCACCCAGTGAGAGCGTAACCAGGGCCATCGGCCACAGCCACGCCAAAACCGTATCGTTGGCAGGTGAGCCCTCATCCAGGCCGAACACCACCAGAAACACCCGTACCATGGAGTAAAACCCCACCTTGGTCATGATGGCGAAAAGTGCCGCTACGGGTGCGCTGGCGGCGGAATAGGCTCGCGGTAGCCAGAACAACAGGGGTAGCAGGGCAGCCTTGATGCCGAATACCACCATCAGCAAAAGTGAAGCCGCTTTCAGCAGGGGCAGGTCCGCCTCCGGCGCCGTGGCAATCACACGGGCCAGGTCCGCCATATTCAGCGTGCCGGTCAGGCCGTAGAGAATTCCCAGTGCCAGCAGGAACAGAGCGGAGCCTGCCAGGTTGATCACGACATAGTGCAGACCGGCGCGGCTGCGTGCCCGGCCCCCGCCATGCAGCAGCAGCGCATAGGAGGCAATAAGCAGTACCTCGAAGAACACGAACAGATTGAACAGATCGCCGGTGAGAAACGCCCCGTTGATGCCCATGAGCTGAAACTGCAGCAGGGCATGGAAGTGGGAGCCCTCCCGGTCTGAACCACGACTGGCGTAGAGCACGCAGAAAAGGCTCAACAGAGCTGTCAGCAGCAACATGATGGCACTGAGCCGGTCCAGTACCAGCACGATCCCGAACGGCGGCTGCCAGTTACCGAGACGGTACAGGGTGTAATCGGTAACCCCGGCCTGGAGAATCGCCCACACCGCAAATATCACCAGTAAAAGTGTGGAACCAATACTCAGTGACCTTTGGCGACCGATGTTGTAGCGGTACATTACCAGCAGGAATGCGCCCGTCAGCAGCGGTATCACGATGGGCATGATCATCAGGTGGTTCATTGGCGGTCCTCATTCGGATCTTCGCCATCCACATGATCACTGCGCAGCTCCACTGCGGCTTTCAGGGCCAGTACCACTACGAATGCTGTCATCGAGAAACTGATCACGATGGCGGTGAGCACCAGCGCCTGGGGGAGTGGGTCGGTATAGTTTTCCACCAGCCCGATCACGGCCGGGGAGGCGGTGGTTAGCCGGCCCATGCTGAACAGGAACAGGTTTACGCCATGTGATAGTAACGTCAGGCCCAGTACCACTGAAAACGTGCGTGCCCGCAGTATCAGGTAGACACCGGTGCTGGTCAGCACCCCCAGGGTAATGGCAATTACCAGCTCCATCAGCCTACCTCCTGGCCGGGCCCGGCCACGGTCATCAGCTTGCCAAGGTTTGCCAGTATCAACAGGGTGGCACCCACCACCGTGGTGTAAACCCCCAGGTCAAACAACAGCGCTGTTGCCAGCTCGAACTCGCCAATCAGCGGCCAGTCCATGTGGCTGAAGGCGGAGGTGAGGAACGGGTAGCCGACCACCCAGCTGCCCAGGCCGGTGGCCGTGGCGATCAGCAGACCGGCGCCAATCAGTGGGCGGAAATGGGTAAGCATTCGTTCCTGCGCCCATACCAGGCCGCCAGCCATGTACTGCAGGGTGAGGGCAACTGCGGTTACCAGCCCGGCAATGAAACCGCCTCCGGGCATGTTGTGCCCCCGCAGGAAAATAAAGGCGGATACCAGCAGGGCAATAGGCAGGGCCATACGGGAAACCATCTGCAGGATCACCGGATGAGGCTCGGCAAATCCCTTTGCTGTGCCGGCACTGGCTACCCGCTCCTTCAGATGCAGGTCACGGGTGAACGCAAATACTGCAACGGCGGCGATACCCAGCACGGTGATTTCACCCAGGGTGTCGAAGCCCCGGAAATCCACCAGAATGACGTTGACTACGTTGGTGCCGCCCCCACCAGGAACGCTGTTGGCGAGGAAATACCCGGAAATGGTCTCAGCCGGCCGGGTCAGCACTGCGTACGCAAAGAGCGCGATGCCGGTCCCTGCCAGCCCCGCCAGCACCAGATCACGTGCAATCCTGCCGGCTCCGGATTCCCTGGGAGAGGTCTGGGGCAGGAACGACAGCGCCAGCATCATGATGACCACCGCCATGACTTCTACGGAGAGCTGGGTAAGGGCCAGGTCCGGGGCTGAAAACTGGGCGAATGCGAGGGTGACGAACAGGCCGGTGACCGATAGCAGAAGCAGCGCCGGCAGGCGCTGATGATGAAACAGCGCGACGCCGATAGCCGACAGGCAAAGGATGACGGCACCGAAAACCACCATCGGGTTAACCTCTGTCAATGCGGACGGGCCCTGCCACCCGGTATAGCCAGTGAGCATCCAGAGCGCCGGTGCAATGGCGGCCACCAGAATAAAGGCGAGGTAACGCTGCAGCGAACCATTCTCCAGGCGATATACCAGCGACTGGGCGAAGCGGATACTCTGCTGCATGATCTGCTCAAAGATGTTCTTGGCATCCACGTCCGGTAACTGGCGATGGATGGCAAACAGTGGGCCGCGGGCGAGATAGAAAACGACGCCACCAAGCATTGCAATCATGCTCATCATGGCCGGCCCCTGGGCGTCGGACAGTTCCGAGAAGTCGTATAGCGGCAGGTGGGTCATGGATGTGGCCATGACTGCCAGGTGAATCACGGTGTCGTAGGTGGCCTGCGGAGCCAGCCCCACCAGCAGTGAGGCAGAGGCAAGAATGAACAGCGGTATCAGCATGCCGGCCGGCTTTCTGCGAGGCGGCCAGTGAGGCAGATCCACCGGTTGCCCGTTGAAAAACACGTTGTGGAAAATGCGCACGGAATAGGCCACGGAAAACAGGCCGGCAACAGTGACCCATACCGGAATCAGGGTGGTGGCCCAGTGGGGTGCGGTCACCAGCAGGCTCTCCGAGAACAGCATTTTCTTGCTCAGGTAACCACTCATCAATGGCAGGCCGGCCATGGCGGCTGCCGGTACAGCTGTAATCAGCATCAATGCCGGCATGGTTCGCCACAAGCCATTGATGTTGCGCATATCCCGGCTTCCGGTGGCCTGGTCGACAATGCCTGCCATCATGAACAGGGGCGCCTTGAACAGCGCATGGACCGTCAGATGGAACAGGGCGGCCGCCATCGCCATTTCGCTGCCCATGCCAATCAACAACGTAATCAGCCCCAAATGGGAAATGGTGGAGTAGGCCAGCAGGCCCTTGATGTCGTGCATGAACATGGCCACAAACGCGCCGACCATCAGGGTCACCATGCCGGTAATGGTAATCAGGCTGAACCAGAGTTCGGTGTCGCCCATGGCCGGGTGCAGGCGGGCCATCAGGAACAGGCCTGCTTTCACCATCGTTGCGGAATGCAGGTAGGCGGACACAGGAGTTGGTGCCGCCATGGCATGGGGTAGCCAGAGATGAAACGGCGCCTGGGCAGACTTGGTAAAGGCGCCGAGCAGAATCAGCGACAGGGTCAGGGGATAGCGGTCGTCGCTGACAATGGTATCGGTGGCGGCCAGCACATCAGTGATCTGGTAGCTGCCCACGATCTGTCCCAGAAGCAGAATGCCACCTAGCAGGGCCAGGCCGCCCCCGCCGGTAATGACCAGGGACATGCGGGCTCCACGACGGGCATTGCGGCTGGACCAGGTGAAACCGATCAGCAGAAAAGAGACCAGGCTGGTGAGTTCCCAGAACACCAGCATAAACAGCAGGTTCTCTGACAACACAATGCCCAGCATGGCGGTCATGAACAGCTGAATCAGAATGAAGAAACGGCCTGCTGTGTCCTTGCCGGCGAAATAATAGCGGGCGTAGACGATGATCAGGCAGCCGATGCCGGTAATCAGGGTGGCAAACAACCAGCTCAGACCGTCCAGCCGGAAGGCCAGGCCAAGGCCGATTTCTGGCACCCACGAAAGGGAATAGACGAGGGCTTCGCCGGACTGGATCCGGGGAAGGTAACTGAGCAAAAGCAGCAGGCAAATGGCCGGGGCTATCAGCGCAACCAGCGCGTGGCGCTGCACGTGATCCGGGCCGGGCCGCTTCAGTCTTGAAAGGAGCGAAGCGATGGCTCCCAGTACGGGCAAAAAGACGAGAAGCCCAATGTCCATAACGGAATTCAGCCGGTCAGGAGTGAGTTCTTAAACGCATTCAGCTTATTAGCATTCTTTATGTATAGCCAATGTTTGAGACTTTTTCATTCTTATAAGTCAATAACTGGTGGGCTGGGCCGCCAGTTTCCGGATGCCCTGGCGGTAGAACGAATAAGCCATGGCTCCCGCCAACAGGTTACCAGCTAAGGCACCGCTCATCAGCCCGTTGATGCCACCAATCTGGGCGCCAAACCAGAGAAAGGGCAGAAAACAGAGGAACAGGCGAAGGGTGGATACCAGCAGAGCACGCATTGCCAGCCCAAGGGCGTTGCAAACCGACACCATCAGCATACAGACTCCAAGGCCGCTGTAGCTGAGTGGCACCCGAACCAGATAGCTGCCCAGCACATCGCTGACCTCCCTGTCGCTGGTGAACAGTTCCGATACCAGCCCGGAGGCCATTAACCAGATCAGACCAATAACCAGTTGCCAGACCACCACAAATCGAACCGCCAGGCGCACGAGTTTGCGAATCTGGCCAATTTTGCCGGCCCCCAGCATGCGCCCAACCATGGGTGGCATGGACATGGTCAGGGCCAGCACTACCACAATGGAGAAAAACTCCAGGCGCGTACCCAGGCCCCAGGCTGCTACGGCCGCAGAGCCAAAGCCGGCCACCAATGCAGTGGCCACCATGGCTGAGACCGGTGGCATCAACTGGCTGACCATGGCGGGCGCCATAATGCCGGTCAGCTGTCTGACTGCTTTCCCCAGAGCCAGTTGTTTCAGGTCAAAGCGCAACCAGCCGCAACGGAGTAGCTTGGGGTAGATGAACAGGCAGCCAACGCCGAAGGCGGTAATGGTGGCCAGTGCGGCACCGGGCAGGCCCCAGTCGAACACGAAGATGTAGAGCGGGTCGAGAGCGATGTTGAGCAGGCTGGTGGCCACCATCATGTAGCCAGGCAGTTTGGTATCGCCATGGGAGCGGCACACGCTGTAGCCGAAATAGAGCATTGCGCCGGTCCAGGCGGAGACCAGCCAGGGTATCCAGTAGCTGCGGATCAGTGGCAGCAGGCTCTCTTCCGCGCCAAGCGCAGCCATGATACGGGTCTGCAACAACCACAGGCAGACGCAAAGGATGATGACCAGCGTGGCACCGACGGTAACGACCAGCCCACCCAGGCGTTCTGCCCGCAACTGGTCACCTGCGCCCAGGGTGCGGGAGATAATAGCCGTGGTGGCAATGCCCAGGCCCACCTGCAGGCCGATGATCAACTGTTGCATGGGCAGGGTGAAGCCCAGCGCCGCCAACGGGTCACGGCCTAACTGGCCAATAAAGGCGCTGTCCACCAGCTGGAAGGTCATCAGTGACAGCACACCGAAGAGCATGGGCCAGGTCATGGTAAACAACTGGCGCGGCAGGCTGGCTTGGGAGTAGGCGTTGGTCACGTTGGTAGTGTTGGTTCCTGGTGTGTTACTCGGTGGGCGATTCTATCAGGTTTGCCGGGTAGCCTGCGGGCTTTTGGGGGCTGAGCCAGGGGTGGGGTGTATTTTCCTATGGGAAAAGAACTCGCTTTGCTCACACACCTTTTCCCGCCGGAAAATACACCCCACCCCCGGCTCGATCTGACAACACAGCTATCTCCGGTCGGATTAGCCGCAGGCGTAATCCGACGTTAAATCTTGAACATTCGAAAAATCAAAGCGCCTTCAAAGCCGCCTCATAATCCGGCTCGTCCTTGATATCACCGACCAACTCACTGTGCAGAACCTTGTTGTCTTCATCCAGAACCACCACCGCGCGAGCACAAAGGCCGGCAAGTGGCCCATCCTGAATAGCTACGCCATAGTCCTGTTGAAAGCTGTAGTTGCGGAAACTGGACAGGGTGATGACGTTTTCCAGGCCTTCTGCGCCACAGAAGCGGCTGGCGGCGGGGGGCAGGTCGGCCGAGATAACCAGCACTACGGTATTGTCCAGGTTATTGGCTTTTTCATTGAATTTGCGGGTGGACGTGGCGCAGGTCGGGGTGTCTATGCTGGGGATGATGTTGAGTATTTTGCGCTTGCCAGCCCATTTGTCGAGGGTCACGTCTTCCAGACCCTGTGTAGTAAGGGTGAAGTCGGGGACGGTGTCGCCCGGTTGCGGCAAGGTGCCGCTGACGGTAATCGGATCGCCGCCGAGTGTTACGTTGCTCATTTGGAACTCCCTTTTTGCTGGCCTGATGGATTTGTGTTTAACAACTTACTCTGTGTAGTCCATTTTGGATGCTTTTTCATCCAGAGGCCGATTAAATGGGTGTCAGGCTGGCTCAAATCCGGGAGCCGGGTGCCGCTGGACCAGCATCAGGTAGCTGGCCAGGGCTGCGATGGCACAGGTGACAATAATAGCCGCCATCACCAGGGAGGTACCGTCGTGGAAATGCCCCACCAGCATGCCGATAGCGGCTGCTACCGCCATCTGGGTAAAGCCGAAAAGTGCCGATGCCGAACCGGCCATCTGGGGGAAGTTGGCGAGTGCACCGGCCATGGTCTGGGGAAGTACCATGCCAACGCCCATCATGAACAACATCTGGGGCAGTATGACAGCCCATACGCTGTAGACCTGTGCTATCGCCAAGGCTGTCATCAGCCCGCCACCGGCAACAGAAAGAACCAGCCCTCTGACCAGAATCTGGTCCGGTACGAGCTGGCGGCCGAGGCGAATGGCGGTCAGGTTGCCAACGATGTAGCCGGCGACGATACAGGCGAAGAACAGTCCGAAATGCTGGGGTTTTACACCCAGGAAATCGATCAGCACAAACGAGGATCCGGACAGAAAC
Source organism: Marinobacter denitrificans (assembly GCF_008795955.1). GTDB lineage: Bacteria > Pseudomonadota > Gammaproteobacteria > Pseudomonadales > Oleiphilaceae > Marinobacter > Marinobacter denitrificans. The sequence goes on along the minus strand of NZ_VMHN01000001.1, from coordinate 1,470,725 downwards.
GCAAACAGGCCGGCGAAGGTCAGGGAATTGGTCAGGGTGTAGCCCAGGAAGCTGATATCTGACGCTATCGCCCGATAATTCTTCAGCAGGCTCCTTATGCGCAGGGATTGACGATGGTCAGGATGCATCGGCTCCGGAATGCCGACCGCCACCACTACCGCCATCACAAGTGCATAACCGCCGAGGGCCAGGAATATCGACGGCCATCCCAGCCCGACCACCATAATTCCGCCAATCGTCGGGGCGACTGCCGGGGCCAAGGCCATGATGCTGGCAAGGATGGCCATGATTTTCGCCGCTTCTCGTGGCGAATAGATATCCCGCACTGCCGCGCGACCAAGTACCGGCCCGGCAGAGCCACCAAGGGCCTGAAGAAAGCGGGCCAGAACCAGGGTTTCAATGTTGGTGGCAAGGGCACAGATCACGCTGGTAACCGCAAACAGCAGAAAACCGCCGATCATGATGGGCTTGCGGCCGAAACGGTCTGCCAGCGGGCCGCAGACCAGCTGGGCGACCGCGAAGCCGGCCATGTAAACACTCAGCGTCAGCTGGACCTGCCCGGTACCTGCCGACAGGGATTCTCCCATGCTGGGCAAGGCGGGCAGGTACATGTCGATCGCCAGCGGCCCTAAGGCCACGGCGGCGGCTAATAATATCGTTGTCCATATACTGGTTAATGCGAGCATCTTCTTTCCTGCGTAGCTCTCGAACGCAGCGGGTGGCCCACCCGCTGCTACCTGAAACAATGCTGTAAGTCTACGCACTAACCCAGCCCTGATAACGGCCGTCTGTTTCATACAACGTATGAACAAAGCAGATGGGTTAGCTGGTGAGGTCGTTCATTGTCGCAGCAACGCCATTAACGTGGTTGCGGATCCAGCGGTGGGCTGGGTCGTTCTGATTACGCTTGTGCCATAGCATCAGCATGGTAAACGGCTTGTATTCAAAGGGCAGGGGCGCAGTGGCAAAGTCTCGCAGTAAGTGTTCACTCATGCGTTTGGGCGCCGTGGCGAGCATGTCTGTGCCGCGCAGGAATCCGGACAACCCGGAAAAGTTGGCTACGGTCACAACGGTTCTTCGGGTAAGGCCACGGGCGGATAAGGAGTCTTCAAGCGCGGTTTTTTCACCGGTGCCGAACAGGATGCCAATGTGATCGGCTTTCAGATAATCCGCAAGTGAATCAGGGGCCTGCCGGTGATCCGGGTCGTAGAATACAACCATCCGGTCTGCCATCAGCCCCCGCTGCATGATGTCTGTGGCTTCCGGGGCATGGGGCGAGATAATCAGGTCGCACAGGTCCTTGCGCAGCATGTCGGCAGTGGGTATGCCAGAGGGGATTACTTGTAGGCGGATGCCGGGTGCTTCACGCCGGAGGACCGAGAGCAAGCCGGGCAACAACAGGTCGCGCTGGTAGTCGTTGGCCGCAATAGTGAAGGTGAATTCGGCGCTGGCCGGGGTGAACGGTGGGCCGGAGGACAGGGAGTGGAGGTCGTCCAGTATCTGGCGTATGTGAGGGGCGGCCTGGACGGCATACCGGGTGGACACAATGCCGCGGCCTGATTTCACGAACAGGGGATCTCCCAGGGCCTGACGCAGACGCTCCAGGGTATGGCTGACCGCCGACTGGCTGACCCCCAGGCGCACGGCGGCCCTGGATACACTGCCTTCGTCCAGTACGGCAATGAAGGTGCTCAGGGAGCGAATGTCGAGGTTGAATGTATCAATTGAGTTCATGAATGGAAGTGTACGCTATGTGCCGGGGGGCTGCTATGGCACGCTCCACGAGGAATTTTGAATGTACATTCAGATACGGTTTCGGCATGGTCAGGTATGAGATCTGGTTGAAACCATGACAAAGGAGAGCCCGATGAAACCAATACTGGCATTTGATGTGTATGGAACCCTGGTGGATCCACTGGGAATGGCTGACCTGTTGGCTCCGGATGCCGGCGATGCTGCGGAATCGGTGAGCTCACAATGGCGGGAGAAGCAGCTGGAGTTTTCCTTTCGCAAGGGGCTGATGCGGATGTACGAGGATTTCGGGGTTTGCACCCGTCAGGCATTGCGATACGCGATGGCCAGCCATGGGTTCGAGCTGAGTCAGGATCGCGAGGATGAGTTGATGGGGGCCTATCTCTCCCTGCCTGCTTTTGAGGATTCCTTGCCGGCGTTGAAGTCCCTGGAAGGGGATTATCTGATGTTTGCGTTCTCCAACGGCACCTATCCGGCGCTTGAGAAGGTGCTGGGTCACAATGACCTGCTGGCGATGTTTGATGGGCTGGTGTCGGTGGATGACATCAGGAGTTTCAAGCCGGACCCGGCGGTGTATGCCTATGCGCGGCGGGCGACGGGGGCGCTAGATCAGCCGTTGTGTCTGGTTTCGAGCAATGCCTGGGATGTTATCGGGGCCCGGGCGGCGGGTTTGATGGCCATCTGGGTTCAGCGGGATTCGGGGAAGGTATTTGAGGACTGGGGGATTGAGCCTAATGCGGTGGTTCGTAGTCTTTCGGAGTTGCCCGCGACTTTGGCGAACCTCTGACTTTCTGGTGGCTGCACGGCTCGGGAAGGGCTATCCAAAACACGCTCCTTCGGCACATCCATGTGGCGCTTGGGCTCCGCCATCCATGGCTCCGCACAGTTTTGGATAGCCCTTCCCGAGCCGCGCGTTCAACTCTTGTGACGGCCGTCCGAGGTTTGGAGGTCAGGTGATTCAGTCCGATCTTGCCGCCAGCCACTCCGCCATTTCCATCCAGCTTTCCTTCGGCGCCCTGCTCCCGGCCAGAATGCCCATGTGCCCACCGGGGGTAACCCGGAAGGTGACCTCCTTTGAGCTGACGTGGTCCTCAATCCGTTTGACCGCGCCGGGTGTTGCCAGGGTGTCGCTGTCGCCGGCGATGGCGAGTAAGTTGGCGTTTACGTTTTCCAGGCGGGCAATGTCTTCGCCGATCTGGATCTGGCCGCGGGAGAGGTCGTTGTCGATCCACAGGCGCACCACGGCGTCCTGAACGATGCCGCCGGGGTAGGCAACCATGCGGTCGAGGAAGGCGGAGGTGGTGGCGTGGCTGGCGACGAAGTCGCGATCGCCCAGGCGGACGATGAGTTCCCAGTAGCCCATCACGCTGCCGATGGGGTTGGTGAGCTTGAAGCCGATGGTGTTGGCCCAGCCGGGGGTGTGGAACCAGTGGGGTTTGACGTCGTGGAGGCGGAAGCCGGTGCGCTTGCGGACGAACTCGGCAACGTCGGAGACCCGCTGGTACATCAGCCCCATCAGGCCGGAGGCGTGGCTGTCGATGGGGGAGCCCAGCACAATGGCGTTGCGGATGTGCTGGTCGCGGCTGAGGGCTGAGTAGAAAAGGGTAAACATCCCGCCCAGACTCCAGCCGTGCAGCGACAGCTCCTGCTCGCCACTGTGCTCCCGCACCCGGTTCAGATACGCCGGCAGAAGCTCCGCCACGTAGGTGTGAAGGTTGTAGTGGCTGTGCTGCCGCGTAGGCACACCCCAGTCGATCAGATACACCTCAAACCCCTTCGCCCGCAGGAACCGCACCAGGCTGCGCTGGGGAAACAGGTCGTAGATCAGCATATTCACTGCCAGTGGCGGCACGATCACGATCGGTGTTCTATGGGGCGTGCGCTCCACATCGATCATTTCACCGTCCAGCTCAATAAAGTCCTCGGCCAGCGGCGGGTAATATCGCAGGCTCACCAGCCCATCGGTGTACAGGGTCTCGAACGGCGTCTGGCCCGCCTGCACCAGGCTGGCGGCGCGGAAGACCCGGTCAAAGGCGTTACCGGCATAAAGCGCCGTCTGTCGGGTCAGCCCCGAGGCTTTGTTGAAGGCATATTTCAGCGGGTCGGGCATAGAGGTTTCCATAATATGAAAGTCGCTAACCTGTTCTGAATGAAAACGGGCGGCTGGCACACAAGCCTGATCGTGCAGGTATGAAAGCCCTTTCCCGGACCGTGCATTGCCATGGATGGCAATGCCGAGCCCCCATGGATGGGTTCACGGCGTGTCCGGGAAAGGGCTTTCATACCTGCACAGCCACAAAGGCCCAACAAGACTAGACTATCTCCACAGGCCAGAACTATGGCAAGAACGTCCACCCCCAATGGCAAACCGGTCACTTCAGGCCACTGCCCAAACCTGCCAACCATTGGTATCATTCAGCCATCGTAAAAAACCAACAACAGGACAATCATGCTCAGCTTCCTGCCAGCCCCGGTCATCGGCGTTATCAGCTCCATTCTCCTTGGTCTCAATACCCTGTTCTGGTGCCTGCTTCTCTACATTCCGGCAATTCTCAAACTCATTGTCCCCCATACCGGTTTCCGTGTTCTGTGCACCAAAGTCATTATCTGGATTGCCGAAGCCTGGGTGGCCTGCAACACCGGCTGGATGAAACTCACCCAGGACACCAGGTGGACCGTCCACGGGGATGAAAAACTCAAACGGGAAAGCTGGTATCTGGTGCTCAGTAACCATCAGAGCTGGGTCGACATCTTCGCCATGCAACGGGTCTTCAACCACCGGGCACCGTTTCTCAAGTTCTTCCTCAAACAGCAACTGATCTGGGTGCCGGTGATTGGCCTGGCCTGGTGGGGGCTGGATTTCCCGTTCATGAAGCGTTACACCCGCGAATACCTGATCAAGCACCCGGAAAAACGCGGCGAAGATCTGAAAGCGACCCGGCAGGCCTGCGAAAAGTTTCGCTACACCCCGGTCAGCGTCATGAACTTCGTAGAAGGTACCCGTTTTACCCAGGCCAAGCACGACCAGCAAAAATCAAAGTACACCCATCTGCTGACCCCCAAGGCTGGCGGTGTGGCGTTTGTGCTGGATGCCATGGGGGACGCAATCGAAACCCTGGTGGATGTGACTATCGCCTATCCGGGGAGGGCGCCCACCTTCTGGGATTTCATGTGCGGAAGGGTCAGCGAGGTGAAAATGGAGATCGACACCGTGGCAATTCCCGAGCACCTCAAGGGGCGGGATTATGCGACGGACGCCGAGCACCGCAAGAATGTGAAGAACTGGCTGGCTGAGCAATGGCAGGCCAAGGACGCACGTCTGTCGAGGATGCTTGAGCAGGGTTAGTTGTTGTCACCCTTTTCATCGTCCTCGACTTCATCGGGGTGCTCTTTTTTATAGCGCTCCCACTCTTCCCAGTCGTGAGGCGTTCCGGCATGGGGGCGCTTCAGGTGCCGGGCGTGCTCCATGGCGTTGTGGCGCAGGCTGTGGTCCCGCTCCTCTTCTTCCTCTTCGAAGCCGTACTTCTTCAGGAATTCCGTTGGGCTGATTGGCATCCGGACTCACCTCCGTAACGAGTAGGTTCCCGTATAAATACTACGATGGTGCCCGGAAGCCGGATTTTCAAGCGTCGCCTTTACTACCAGGCTCGCTGCCTTCTGCGGGGCTATCTGCCTGGGCTTCCACCAGGCTGAAAAGGATCTGTTTGCGTTCGTCATCCACGCCCGCAAATGTAACGGTCACCGGCTGTTCCAACTGGAACGTGCGGCCGTTCTTGTTGTGAACCAGGCGGAGGGTGACCGGGTCGAAGCTGAATTTGCCTTCCAGAGTCTTGCAGCTCACGAAGCCTTCCAGCCCGTTGGCATCCAGCCGTACGAAGAAGCCCGAGGGAGTCGTGCGGCTTATAACGCCGGCCATCGGCTCATCCCCCAGAGTCCGGGCGAAGTCACTCTTGAGCCAGCTCTCCAGACTGTTGGCCGCCTGTCGTGCCCTGAACTGGGTCAGTTGCAGTTCCGCCAGTTGCTCGTCACTCAGATCGCTCAGGGGTTCCTGCCACAGGATTGACTTGATCAGCCGGTGCACGTGGAAGTCGCTGAACTTGCGCAGCGGTGAGGTAAAAGTGGTGTAGGCGGCCAGCCCCATGCCCTGGTGCGGCGCGGGTGTAAACGACAGCTCGGCGCGGGCGAGCTGGCGGGAAATAATGGCCTTGACCGGTACTTCCGAGTCCAGCCCTTCGGTCTGTTTCATCAGGTCGCGGAAACCTTCGGCGCTGGTGGCGTCCACGCTGGCGAGATCGGGGGCGTAGCCTTCCAGCAGCGCACGGATGTTGTCGGCGCGGTCGTCACGTAAGCCGGGGTGCTGAATAAACAGGCCCTTGTCCTGCTGGCCGAGGAAGTCAGCGGCGCAACGGTTGGCGGCGATCATGCACTCTTCAACCAGCCGGTGGGCTTCGTTCTGTACCGAAGGTTCAATCAACCGTACCCGGCGATTCTCATCCAGGCGCAGGCGGAATTCCGGGCGATCGCCGTTTACCAGCGCATGCTCATTGCGCCACTTGCGCAGGGACATGGCCACCTGGTGAAGCTGGTCAAGACTGTTGGAAACGCTGTCCGGTAACGCCTTGACGTCCTCGGCTTCACGCCCCTCGATCAGGTTCGATACCAGCTCATAACTGAGCTTGCCGTGGGAGCGGATGACGGCCTGGTGAAAGCTGTACTCGCCCAGACTGCCGTCGTTGTTCACCTGCAGGTCACAGACTAGGGCCAGGCGTTTTACCTCAGGCATCAGCGAACACAGGCGGGTGCTCAGTGTGTCCGGCAGCATCGGCAGGGGCTCGCCGGGAAAATAGATGGCCGTAGCGCGGCGGAAGGCTTCCTGCTCGGCCGGGCTGCCCGGCTCAATGACCGCGGTGGGGTCGGCAATGGCAATGGAGAGTTTCCAGCCGGTCGCATTGGGTTCGGCCAGCAGGGCGTCATCCATATCCTGGGTGCCGGGGCTGTCGATGGTGACATAAGGCTGGTCGGTGCGGTCTTCACGGCCCTCACCCCTGGCTTCGATGACCGATTCGTCCAGCACCTCGGCCTGCTTGGTGACAGCTTCCGGCCAGGTGTCCGGCAGGTCAAAGGTGGCAACCGTGAAAGAGCGTTCGATGCCGGTTTCGCCGGCCTTCCCGATCACTTTCAGGATCTTTGCCTGGCCCTTGCCATCCTTGATGGGATGCTTGTGAATGCGGCAGTAGATGTAGTCATCGGGCTCGGCATTCTGGCGTTCTTTCGGCGGAATGAAGATCCAGCGGTTGATGCCGGGGGTTTCCGGCACCACGAAGTGGCCCTTGCCCCTCACCAGGTAACGGCCCACGAAGGTGTCCAGACTGGTTTCCAGCAGTTCGTCCACCACACCCTGGGTTTTGCCTTTGTCGCCTTCCTGCTCGGTAATGGTTACCCGGTCGCCGGGCAGGACTTTCTGCATTTCTTCCGGCGGCAGAAACACATCCCTGCCTTCATCCAGTGCTACAAAGCCGAAACGTCCGTTGGTGGCTTTGACAGTGCCGGGGAACACCACCTTGTTTTCTTCAATATCGGACTTCAGCTGGCGCAACTGGCTGAGGGCGTCGGCGTTGAGCATGAACAGAACCTGACTGGATAAAATTTGAATGTTGTTGCGGAGTATACCGGTTATGGCGGTATGAGTCAGACCTGTTACGAGTGGTTAATATCCCGGCTCGATTTACGGGCCGGGATACTTGAGGGACAAGGCAGGACCTAGTTGTGTTCGGCGAAAACCCGGGTCTGGCCGCTCTCGTTGAACATCAGCACCTGGTAATGATCCTTGCGGTCGCCCATTTCCATGCCCGGCGAACCCGCCGGCATTCCCGGTACCGAGACGCCTTTTGCCTTCGGTGCCTCTGCAATCAGCCGGTGAATGTCGTTGGCCGGAACGTGGCCTTCGATCACGTAGTCGCCGATAAACGCCGTGTGGCAACTGGCCAGTCCCGGTGTCACGCCGGCATCAATCTTGATGGGGTTCATATCGTTGGTTTCAGTCACTTCCACCTTGAAACCATTTTCCTTAAGGTGATCTACCCAGTCGGTGCAGCAACCGCAGGTCGGTGACTTGTAGACGTGAATGTCTTTGAGCCCCTCTTCGGCTTGCAACTGGCTGTTCAAACCGACGGTGGCTATGAGGCCCAGGGCCAGCATGTGTTTTTTCATGATGTTACCTCAATGGTGATGGCTGGGATCGTTGTTCGCTTTGCTACCTTCGGAGGGCGCGAGCCAGAACCACCAGACGATGGCGGCCATCAGGATCAGTCCTCCAGCGTTGACCAGAAGTGTGCTCATTCGTTCCCCTCCTTGCCGGCGTTATTACTGGTTTTGAACAGGCGCAGCCGGTTGGCGTTGGTGACCACCGTAACCGAGGACAGCGACATGGCAGCGCCAGCCAGTATCGGGCTCATCAACATTCCCCACAGAGGGTATAACAGCCCGGCTGCCACCGGTATACCCATGGAGTTGTATATAAAAGCACCAAACAGGTTCTGATGGATATTACGAACCGTAGCCCGGGATATCTCAATGGCATCGGCTACGCCGTGAAGCGATCCCCGCATCAGCGTGATGCCGGCGCTTTCGATGGCCACATCGGTTCCGGTGCCAATGGCAAAGCCGACGTCTGCAGCGGCCAGGGCAGGGGCATCGTTGATGCCGTCGCCAACCATTGCCACGGTAAAGCCCTTGCCACGCATTTCGCTGACGATAGTGGCCTTGTCTTCCGGTAATACCTCGGCACGGTAATCATCGATTCCGGTTTTTTGAGCGATGGCTTTGGCGGTGGCGTCCACATCGCCGGTGACCATCATGACCCGGATACCGGCATCGTGGAGGCGGCGGATGGCGTCCGCGGAATCCTGCTTGACGGCATCGGCGACGCCGATGACGCCCACCGCTTTTTCACCCAGTGCCAGAAACAGCGGTGTTCCGGCTTCGGAGGTGATGGCATCCGCTTCCTGCTGAAGTTCTGCCAGATCCACACCCTCGCTTTCCAGCCAGCGGCGATTGCCCAGGCGCACAGGTTGGCCGTCAAGCTCACCCGTCACGCCCTTGCCGTTGAGGGCCTCAAATCCGGTGATAGTTTCCAGAGTGACATCTTCCTCTTTGGCCTTTGTCATAATCGCTTCTGCCAGAGGATGTTCCGAGTGTTGTTCCAGGCCAGCAGCCAGGGCCAGCAATCTGCCCGTGTTGTCGTCAGTGGCGTGGAAACGGGTAACCGCCGGGTGGCCTTCTGTAATGGTGCCGGTTTTATCGAGGATGACCAGGTCCAGCTTGCCGGCGGTCTGCAGGGCGTCGCCCTGGCGAATCAAGGCGCCGTACTCCGCGGCCTTGCCGACACCCACCATCACTGACATTGGGGTGGCCAGGCCCAAAGCACAGGGGCAGGCAATAATCAGTACTGTTGTGGCCGCTACCATCATATGGACCACTGCCGGCTCTGGCCCGACGTTGTACCAGACCAACGCCGAAACCACGGCAATCAGCATCACGCTGGGCACAAACACCGAGGAAATCTTGTCTGCCAGGCGCCCGATGGAGGGTTTGGAGCCCTGGGCTTTCTTCACCAGGCGAATGATCTGGGCGAGGGCGGTTTCGCTGCCCACGCGGGTGGCCTTGTAGATAATCGAACCATGGGTATTCAGGGTACCGGCAGACACCTCGTCACCTTCGCGCTTGCTGACGGGCATGGGTTCACCGGTGAGCATGCTCTCATCGATGCGGGTACTGCCATCGATGATTTCCCCGTCCACCGGCAGGCTTTCACCGGGGCGTACACGGATATGATCGCCGGCCCTGACCTGCTCTACCGGCAGATCCTGCTCCTCGCCGTCACGGATAACCCGGGCGGTCTTTGCCCGCAGATCCAGCAGCCGTCGCACGGCTTCCGAGGTCTTGCCTTTGGCTCGCACCTCCAGCGCCTGGCCCAGATTGATCAGGCCGATAATCATCGCCGAGGCTTCAAAATACACATGCCGCGCCATTTCCGGCATCGCATCGGGAATACTGACCACTACGATGGAGTAGGCCCAGGCCGTGCCGGTGCCCAGGGCAATCAGGGTATCCATATTGGCGTTGTGATGGCGGAATGCTTTCCAGGCGCCGGTGAAAAAGTGGCCGCCGGTACCGATCATCACACCGAGAGTAAGAACACCCAGGACAAGCCAGGTCATCTGGTTGTCGGCGGTGACCATCATGGAGCCAAAGCCCATGCCCCAGATCATCAGGCCCAGACCGAGACTCAGACTAATCGCCATCTTCACCAGCAGCGTCTTGTACTGCTTGCGATCCTCTTCCTGCTTACGGTCATCCGCCGCATCCGGATCCTCGATCACGCTGGCGCCGTAACCGGAGCTTTCCACTGCCCTGATAAGCGCCTGGGGGTCCGCATGGCCGGTGGCTGTGGCGGTATTGTCTGCCAGATTCATATGGGCACCGGTAATGCCCTCCACCGACTTCAGCGCTTTCTCAATGGTGTTCACGCAGGATGCACAGGTGGCGCCCGTAACCGCCAGGTGGATCTGGTCATCATTACCGTGGCTCTCGACATTCCTCGTGCTCTGTTCGGGTTCCTGCCGGGCTTCAGCCCGGACCTGTTCATTATCGACATGGCAATGATCATCCTCCGACGCTGGTTCAGCAGTGGAGGAGGCCTCCAGAGGCGAGGCAGGGTAGCCCGCCTCGGTCACAATACGGGCTGCTTCCGCAGTATCAATGCCATCCGGCAGTGCAACCGTCTGCTCTTCCAGGTTCACATCAACCCGATCGGCACTGCCAGTCAATGGTTCCAGCGCGCTACGGATCTTGCGCACGCAGCCCTGACAGGACGCGCCGGAAATCGACAGAGCCGGGTGCAATCCAGTTTTCTCATTCATGGAGCATCACTCCTTGTTACCTGTTTCCGGGACGGCTTCGTCCCAGTGTTCAATCAATTGGCAAATCGTATGTCCGTCCGGTGTGCCATCCGGCATCTCCTGCCAGGCAGAAAGCGCTGCAGTCATACGGTTGCGCAGCTGCTGCAGCTCGGCAATCTCACGCTCTACTTCCGCCAGCCGCTGCTGAAACACGTCCCGGACCATGGGGCAGGGGGAGTGATGATCCTCCGCCTGTTCCAGAATCTGCCGGATTTCCGGTAGCGAGAACCCCAACTGACGTGCTTTGCGGGCAAAACGCAGGCGCCGCAGGTCTTCCGCATCATACTGCTGGTAGTTGTTGTCCGGGTTCCGTGTGGGCTTCAGCAACCCTTCCCGGGTATAAAACCGGACGGTATCGGGGTTAACCCCCGCACCCATAGCGATTTCTTTGACTTTCATAGTGCAGACAGCCACCCCACTGTTGATCGAGTGGTTGGGTAAACCTTCTTCCGAAACTGTGCGGAGCCATGGATGGCGGAGCCCAAGCGTCACATGGATGTGCCGGAGGAGCGTGTTTCGGAAGAAGGTTTACCCAACCGCGAATGGCACCCAAGTTGAACGCCACGTGGTATCAGGTTAAGGATAGCTTAAAACCTGTGAGCTACTCACAGGTCAAAGGTTTTTTTCAGGACGAGGAATTTTTTGAACGGAGGAAGGTGCCGCAGGCCTTGCACTGGTCCGGGGCCATCAGTTTGGCCTGCCAGCCAATCTTCTGCCCGCAGGCTGGGCAAGCCAGGCGTAACTGAAGGATGATGATGGGCGTGATTAACAGCGCAACGATCACCCCCAGGGGGCCCCAGCTCTCGCCGCTGGAAAGGCCGAGCTGGCTGCTGAAAACCAGGATAACGATCAGCGAAAAGAACGCGAAGATAAAGTAACGCTTGTTCCAGGCTTCCCAGCGCCGCAAGCGGTCGTCCTGTTCCCTGGTCAGATAGTTTGCACTCATACATTGGTACCTTGAAAGCTGATACCGGAATAGTGGTGATTCGCCGTGCTCATTTCAATCAGCTACCAACCGGCGTATCGACATTCAGAATGCCAGAGCTCAGAGCCTGTTCCAGTTCGGCGGCGGGGATCGGGCGGCTGATGAGGTAGCCCTGGATCAGATCACAGCGATGATTTTTCAGGAAATTAAGCTGTTCCCGGGTCTCCACGCCTTCGGCTACCACCTGAATGCCCAGGTTATGGGCCAGGTTGATGACCGCGCGGGTAATCACAGCATCGTCGTGACGTTCGGTGACATCCGTAATGAAGGAGCGGTCGATCTTCAGCAGGTCAACCGGAAAATCCCGCAGATATCCCAGCGAAGAATAACCCACGCCAAAGTCGTCAATGGCCAGGTGCACGCCCAGTGTGTGGAGCTTGGAGAGCTGGTTGAGGTTGTGTTCGATGTTCTGGATGAAGATCTCTTCAGTCAATTCCACTTCCAGGCGATCCGCGGGTACCCCATGGGATTCAAGGGTCTCCTGGATATGGTCGACAATGCTCTCGTCATCCAGTTCGCGGCCTGACAGGTTCACTGCGATACGCAGGCCGGCGTAGGGGCTGTTCTGCCAGTTCGCCAGTTGCCTGCAGGCGGCCTTGACCACCCAACGGCCGATATCCGTGATGCGCCCGCTTTCCTCAGCCAGAGGAATAAAGTCGATCGGCGGTAACAGGCCTCTGCGTGGATGCTGCCAGCGGATGAGAGCTTCCACGCTGTTGATTGAGGAATCATTGAGATCCAGCTGGGGCTGGAAGTAAAGCACGAATTCGTCATTGGCCAGGGCCTGGTCCAGGTCTTTGTCCAGCTCCAGACGCATGACTTCCCGGTCCTGCATGCCTTCAGTGTAGAACTGATAGGTATTTCGCCCCTGCTCCTTGGCGCGGTACAGCGCGACGTCTGCATTTCGCATCAGGGTGTCGGCGTCAAGGCCGCTCTGGGGATAGACCGCCACCCCCATGGTTGCGGTAACGCCGTGCTTTTCGCCCTGCACATGATAGGGCTCTTCAAAGCAGTGCTTGATCTGCCCCAGCAGATTGATGACGTCGTCTATCTCTTCCACATGCTGCTGGCAGATCATGAATTCGTCGCCGCCGGAATACGCCACCATGATTCTTTCGTCGGTGAGTGCGTTCAGGCGTTCGGCCACCTTGATCAGCAATTCGTCTCCGAACTGGTGACCGAGGGAGTCGTTGAGCATCTGGAAGCGGTCCAGGTCGATCATTACCAGGGCTACCTGACGCATCTGCCGGTCCGCGATGCTCAGCGTGTGAACCAGGTCTTCCATGAAGAAGCGGCGGTTGGCCAGCCCGGTCAGGGTGTCAGTGGTCTCAAGTCGCGCCAGGTCCTGTTGGACAGCCTGGCGCTGACTGATTTCCGCATCAAGCTCCCGCCGGGTTTTCAGCAATGCCTGGTTGCGTTTGAGAATCTGTTGAACCAGCAGAGTGGTGAGGCTCGTCAACACCCCCATGCACAGCATGATCACGAAGGTAACGAATGGCCAGTCGCTGCGATGATCTTTTACCCAGGATACGGAAGGGGTAACCGTCAGCGTCCAGTCCATCGTCGGCAATTCGACGCTGGCGGTACTGGAGAAGGAGGGGTCCGGGGTGATCGACTGGCCAAGGACGTACGTAGGGCTGCCGTCGTCCAGGATGTCAATGCGGAAGGACTCCAGGGGGCGTCCGGACAGCAGTTGCCTGGCCAGGGTTTCCATTTTGAAGACGCCTGCAATAAAACCCTGGTTGGCCTCCCCGGAGAGAATCGGCGCATAGATGACCAGCCCACTGCCACCCTGCTTCAGGTCGATAACGCCGGAAACATCAATATTACCCGTCGACCGGGCTGTTTCCAGGGCTTGCCGGCGCGCCTTAGAAAACGCTACGTTGTAGCCGATAACAGCTTCATTACCGTCGGAAGGTTCCAGCCAGCGGATAACAAAGTCTTCGTCAATCCACTCCAGTGCCTGGTAGACGCCAAAATCCGCCAGATAATTCTGAGCGTCCCGTTCCCAGATTTCACGGGCCATGTCCGGGTTGGTTTCCCGTCGTTGAGCCATCCGGCGAATGGCATCCACATGAACCAGAAATTCCCGTTCAAGCCGAGTGGCCATGGAGCGGGCTTCGTTGTCCAGGTTGGACTGGATCTGGGAGTTATCCTGCTTCTCCATGCCGTATTGCAAAACCAGAGCAATTCCCAGGAATACGAGGAAAATCAGGGCTGGAAATACCGGGTTCAGCAATCCCCTGACAAACAGGGTTAGCGCCGAGGCAGGTTTGTCCACAAAGTGCTCCGTTTGCTTCATTCACTGAACAACATATCGGCCGGGTTCATCCTATTATGAGGAATAAACGCGATGATCTGTTACTAATTGGTGGATCCTTGCCTGCAGCGATATCCCGAAAGCACCATCAGGGAGGGGGCGTATGATCTGAGGTTGCTCCCCTGGCGTGGGATTTGCCAGATCGATCGTTCTCGGCGTAATCGCTTTTTTCTCGGTATCAAGAAGGACTTCGACCCTTGGCTTGAGTTTTTTGCCAGGATGTACCGCCACAATCAATGCCACTTCTCCTGTGGTCAGTTCTACCAGAGTTCCCGGCGGGTAAATACCCACCATGCGGATAAACGCTTCCACCATGTCGGCATCAAACTGTCTGCCACGATTCCGGTAAAGGATGCGGATGGCATCGGAAGTGGGAATGCCATCCCGGTAGCAACGGTCGCTGGTCATAGCATCGAAGGCGTCGACAATCGAGACCAGGCGAGCGAAACGGCTGATCTGCCACTCCTGCAGTTGCTGGGGGTAGCCAGAACCATCGATGCGCTCGTGATGATGGCGGGTGACATCGCGAATGATCGGGTCCAGTGTTGCATCCGAGCGCAACAGCTCGTAGCCGAAGGTGGTGTGTTTCTGCATGATCGCGAATTCTTCGCGGGTCAGTGCCCCCGGCTTGTTGAGTATTTCTGGCGGTACTTTCAGTTTGCCGAGATCATGGAGCAGGCCACACATACCGGCAATTTCCAGATCTTCGTCCGGCATGCCGAGAAAACGGGCAAACGCCACCGTGAAAACGGCGACGCGCAGGCAGTGTTCAGCGGTGTAGGCGTCCCGGGATTTGATGCGGCTCATCCAGAACATCGCGCTAGCGTTCGCCTTGATGCTGTCAACGCACTCACGAATGATGGGGCGGGCCTCCTGCAGGTTCAGGTCATTACCCTGCTCGATGTTACGGGTCACCTGCTCCACAAAGCTTTGGGTATTGTTCCATGCCCTGCGGGCGCGAGGTATTTCTTTGGCCAGCGGCCGGGTTTCAGACATCGGTCTGGAAGTACGCTGCTTGTGCAACGCCACCTGGTCCATCGCCCGCGACAATATCTCGTCATCGCCTTCGACGAGCACCCACTCGCAGTACTGGCGGAGGATACTGGCCTGGTTGAGGGTTTCGATGGTAAAGCCCTGGAACAACACGGGAACTTCTGTCCACGGGCGATCCAGTTTGACCACCCGCATTCCGGAGGCGAGCAGATCCACCGGCAGCCGGACCCGCTGGATGCGGGTCATAGTATCAGGCGCCAGGGACGCTGACTGAGGGCGGCGGGCTGTTGGCCTTCGTGAAGGCGTATTGCTGGTTTTACGTCGGAACCACATGGCTCTGCCAGTCTTCTGCTTGTCTCGCCCTGATTATGTCAGAAATCCAATGTCCGGGACAGGTGCCTCGTTGAAGGCGCCAGGCGGTACCGGCATCACGTGGCAGAGTGTGTCACCGGCGGTATGCCCAGGCGGGGAATTTCCTGTTTGGGGCATTTGTCCATGACAACAATGACGCCCGCATTTTCCGCTCGCAACGCGCCCTCTTCATTAATGACACCAAGCTGCATCCAGACCACCGGAATCTCCTTTTTGATGGCGGCATCGATGACCGGATCGGTGCGACCAGGCGCGAGAAAAAGATCGGCCATATCCACAGAGGTCGGGACGGAAGCAAGATCAGGATAGACGGTTTCCCCGAGCACTGTTTTACCGGCAAGCCTGGGATTGACCGGTATCACCCGGTAGCCGCGCCCCTGAAGATAGGCCATGACTTCGTGGCTGGGACGGTCGGGTTTGTCGCTGGCGCCGACCAGCGCGATGGTGCGGACGGTTTCGAGTATTCTGCGGAGCTGTTCGGGGTTGTTACGGGACATGGAGGTACCGGTTCGTCAGGTGGTCCGGTGCGCCTCAAGACAGACGGACACCGATTCGGCATAGCGTAACGCATGGGGCTTGTCGATTTCCACCGCGGCCCAACTGACGGCCTCATGCTCCATAACGATACTGAGTACTTCGTGGGTAAGCCGCTCCAGAAGGGCAAAGCGGTTGCCGTCCACGTGGCTGATAATCTGCTTGGTAATGGTGCGATAGTTGAGCGCCGCACGGATGTCATTCTGATTGATGGCGTCTGCGGCATTGTAAGTCAGCTGCACGTTGATCAGTACATCCTGCTGATTGTTGATCTCCTCGTCCTTGATGCCAATGTAGGTCCGTAGCAAAAGGTCCTTTATACGAACGGTTGCCAGGTGGTTACCGGTTACTGCAGTCATCTGGACTCCTCGGTACTCATAAATGGTCAGCGATCCCGGATCAGCGTCAGGAATTCCGTCCGCGTTGCCTGTGACTTGCGGAACTGGCCAAGCATCATCGAGGTCTTCATGCGGGAGTTCTGCTTTTCCACGCCGCGCATCATCATGCACATGTGTTGCGCCTCAATAACAACAGCAACGCCTTTGGCGCCGGTGACCATTTCCACCGCCTCGGCAATTTCACGGGTCAGGTTTTCCTGAATCTGAAGGCGACGGGCATACATGTCGACAATGCGTGCAAATTTGGACAGTCCAAGCACCTTGCCCTGAGGCAGATAGGCAATATGACACTTTCCGATAAACGGCAACATGTGATGTTCGCACATGCTGTAAAGCTCGATATCCTGGACCACCACCATTTCGTCCATCGCGGACTCGAAGACCGCATTGTTAACGAGGCTTTCGAGGCTCTGTTGATACCCCTGGGTCAGAAACTGCATGGCTTTCGCGGCCCTCAGAGGGGTGTTCTGAAGGCCCTCGCGGCCCGGATCTTCGCCCAGGCCAGCGATAATGTGCTGGAAATGGCTGGCCAGGTCGTCAAGCTTGTTGGTCATAGAGGCTTCCGGAGTTGGTCGTCGGTTATAAAGGCGAAAGCTTAAGGTAATTTGTCGATGTCCTCCAGATTTACGATCACCTGGAGCAAAAAGACCATCCGACCGACCCGGTTCGCAAAATGCCCTGCCGGATATGGCGGGCCCCGTTGGTTTGATTTAGAGTCTCACTCTCAGGCAGGTTTCAGGAAACCGGAATGGAACAGGTGATCCCCGGACCACGGGGCCAGACAGCTTACGGATCAGGGACAGGAACTCTGGAAGGCTGGCAACAGGAGGGAAAATGGTTCTCTTACGGGGGGCATGCCATTTTCAGCCGTATGGCCGGTCAGGGCGATGCCCTGGTGCTGCTCCATGGCTTTCCCACGGCTAGCTGGGACTGGAACCGGCTGTGGCCAATGCTGGCACAGCATCACACTGTGCTTACCCTGGACATGTTGGGCTTTGGCTTTTCAGACAAGCCCGCGCTTTACGATTACAACATCGAAGACCAGGCCGACATGATTGAGGGCTGGATTGCCGGCCTGGGGTTAAAAGCCGTCAGTTTTTTCGCCCACGATTACGGTTGCAGCGTGGCCCAGGAACTACTGGCCCGTGACCAGGAAGGCGTCCTGCCCTTTACCATCACCCGGGTCGGCTTTCTCAACGGAGCGCTTTTCCCGGAGGTGCACAGTCCCCTGCTGATACAGAAACTCCTGCGCAGCCCTTTGGGAGGGTTGATCAGCCGTGGACTGTCCCGAGGTACCTTTGAGCGGAATTTCCGGCGCCTGTTCAGCCCGGGCAACGCACCTGGCCGGAAGGACATGGATGATTTCTGGTATCTGCTCACCTACAACAACGGCCGTGGCATCCTGCACAAACTGATTCACTTTATGGAAGAGCGCCGGTGTCACCGCCACCGGTGGGTGGGCGCCTTGCAGAATGCGCGGCAGCCATTGAGGCTGATCTCGGGCGTGGCAGATCCGGTTTCGGGTGCCGCAATGGCCAGGCGGTATCGCGAACTTGTACCGCATGCGGACGTTGTCAGCCTGCGCAATGTCGGCCATTACCCACATTTCGAGAGTGCTGCAGAGGTCTACCGGGCCTGGCGGGATTTTTGTCGGCAAACGGGCTAGCCGGACCGCCCACTAGGCGCCGGCTAGCAGAGGGTCGGTGTCTTCGGGCGGAGTGGTTTCCTGACGTCTGACAGCGTTGGCCACCTGGTTCCGGCCCCTGGCCTTGGCTTCATAGAGCGCCTGGTCGGCTCTGTTCAGCCATACCGACCAGGTGTCGCCCTTATCAACTTCCGCCACACTGGCGCTGGCGGTAATCTGGATATCTTCTGCGAAGGGGCGGGCGCTGATGCTTGTAAGCAGCTCCCGGGCAACCTTGTCGGCATCTTTCTGGCGTGTTTCCGGCAATACCAGCATGAACTCCTCACCGCCAATGCGGAACAGACGATCATTTTCCCTCAGACGCTTGCGTAGCCTTGATGACAGTTCCTGCAGAACCCTGTCGCCGGCCAGATGCCCCCACCGGTCGTTAATGATCTTGAAATAGTCCATGTCCAGCAATATAAGGCTGCAAACCCGCTCATAGCGCTCACGCATCTGGATCTGGCCATTGAGGATATCAGCCAATTGTGATCGGTTAAGACAGCCTGTCAGTGGATCGGTGGTTGCCAGGCGGGTCAGCTCCGCCTGCAGCCGGCCTACCAGCCAGGCAAAGGTCATGACAAACAGGCAGGTAAGCCCCAGTGAAAAAGTGATGCGCCAGAAATCCGCCTCCGGAAACGAGATAAACGATACCACCGACATGCTGGTCACAAACACTATATTACTGGCGGTAGCTTCCCTCAGAGGAAGCAGGAAAAACAGTGCCGCGGCGGCGGGGTAGGCCCAGTAAAGTCCGGCATGGCCATTTATCATGGTGGAATAAACCGCGCAGACGACCGCCAGCAAGGGGAACAGCCGTCCTTGCAGGAAATAGATGCTGCGGAATCGCAGCAACGCGATGACCGCGACTGCATTCAGGCCGAACAGAATGAGCAGTAACGCCAACAGACCGTTACCCTGCCGCCACTGCACCATGACCAGGGGAGTAACGGCAACGAACGCCCAGAAGTGCAGGTGATAAACAATCTGTCGTTTGAAACCAAGTACCGCAAGGGTGGGACTTGAGGCCATGTTGTGGGTGGCGGCGAATGGATTCACAGCATACTCCGGCTGTTTATGGTGTGGCTGGGCTTCCCGAATCAGGCTTTTCCGAAGTCTAGCACTTCCCCTCCGGGAAGATAGCGGGTTTTCAGGCCCGGTACGAATGCCGCCACTGCTATGGCTGCCCGGCCTGCAGTTCGATAAACTTGCGGGCTCTGAGCAAGGAGCCATTATGACCGCCGTCCACACTCGTCCATCCGCGCTGACCGTCCGTGCCGGCCGTCGTGCCTTCGAGCGGTTGCAGGAAAAGCCGTTTTCTGCAGCGGATGTGCATGTTGTGCCCGGAGCCGCCGGTGGCCCCAAAGCGCTGGGGATTTCCGGCCTCGACAAGGCGATTTTCGGTGACTTCCTGCCTGCTGTACCTCAGGTGCGCGCACTCATCGGTTCTTCCATCGGCAGCTGGCGGTTCGCAGCCGTGACGTCAACGGATGACCCCAAGGCCCAACTGGCCCGGCTGGCGGACCTGTACACTTCCCAACGCTTCGCCAAGGGTGTCAGCATGGCGGAAGTCAGCCGCAAGAGCGTGCTGTTTCTGGAGGAACTGCTCTCCGGCTGTGAGGACCACATTCTCAACCACCCCTGGTACCGCCTGAACATCGTTGTAGTGCGCAGCCGCGGCATGCTGGAACACGATACCAGGGGCCGCCTCAGCCTGGGCCTGATGAACGCCATCAGCGCCAATATGGTCAGCCGTCGCCATCTGGGCCGCTTTATGGAGCGAGGCATCATCCACGACGCCCGGGTAAAAGCGCCCCTGGCCAAACTGGTGGACTTCCCCAGCCACGAAGTCGCTCTGAGCCGAGACAATCTGATGGCGGCCCTGCTGGCTTCTGCGTCCATTCCCATGGTGATGTCCGGCGTGCGCAACATTCCCGGTGCTCCAGATGGCCTTTACCGTGATGGCGGCCTGCTGGACTATCACCTGGATCTGCCCTACGAACAGCCTGGGGTGATCCTCTATCCCCATTTCACCGATAAGGTGGTTCCGGGCTGGTTCGACAAAACCCTGCCTTGGCGTCGCGGCGACGCTACCCGGTTGCAGGATGTTCTGCTGGTGTCGCCGTCACCGGAATACCTGGAGTCGCTGCCGGATAAAAAACTGCCGGACCGCAAGGATTTCGAGCGCTACCTGGGCGATGACGCCGGCCGCGAGCGTGCCTGGCGCAAGGCCATTGCGGAGAGTGACCGGCTGGGGGATGAATTCATGGAGCTGGTGGAATCCAGCCGGTTGAAAGACGTTTTGCGACCTCTGGACGGAAAACGCTGACAACCCGGTACTCAGGCAATGCGCTACTGCGTCATCTGAGTACCGGGCTGCAGGCTCAGGCGGTACCCGCTGAACCCGTGTAACGTATCCCGCAATGCCAGAACCCGAACGGTCACTGGTACCCGCTGGCCATTGGCGTCCAGCAGTTTCAGGTCAATGCGCTGGATTTGCTGCTCCTGTCTCGCGGCCTGGAGGGTCCGGTGGAAATTGTCCAGATAATCCGGCACCACCAGTTCTTCGAAGGGCAGGCCAGACAGGTCAGCCGGAGCTTTTTGCAACAGATCAGCCACCTGGGGGGAAATGTATCCAGTGGTGGCTGCTTCATCGAGCTCACAGATCGTGGCTCCCGAGAGCGCCACCAGATCGCGGCTGCGCTGTTCGCTGTCATTCAATGCCTGCCGCAGAATCGCCTTTTCAACCTGTATGTTGTTAAGTTGCTGGCGGTAGTCCTCGCGCTCCCTTTCCGCCGTGCGAAAGTGAGTTTGCCAGCGGCGTAAACGCAGGCACAGCAGTACCACAATCACCGTGGCCAAAAGGGTCATCGCCAGCCCTGCCAGCCAGACGAACCGGAAGGACTGTTGGGCAGGGCGTTCCAGAAACCGAGCGTCGGGCAGCGTGGTCAGCAGCCACCGGTGTTCGCCGATGGAAATTTCTGTGCGCAACGACCGCGAAGGGTCCGGATTTGCCGTGTGAATGGTCTGAAACAGCGGGGTTTTGGTGTGTCGTTCAAGGGTATCAATGCGAAGGTTGAGCATCCCCGGTACGGAATTTTTGAACACGCCTGACAGCCAGAACCCGACAGACGCCGAGTCATTCACGGGCTCCTCCGGCACAGGTTCGTCAGTGATTGTGGGCGGAAGCTCGGCGTAGCCGCTCAGCTGCGCCACAAGCGTGTTGTGGTGCCGGTGGTAGACTTCTTCGGCCAGACTGCGGGCCTGGTTTTCCAGCGCCAGTGCCGTGACGCCGGTAACCATCAGGCCAGCGGCAAGTATCAACAGCGGTGCCCACAGGTGAGGCAGCGCCGGAAAATGTCCTTTCCTTGTCAGTTCGGGGCTTTCCATAGTCTGTCCGTAACCGGTGGCGAGATTTCGGGGTGACTGCCTGCCCTCTACTTTAGTCCACACTTCAGGTCCCGGCCACAGCGCAGGCAAACTCTACCTGCATTACCCCGTGTCAGGACTGACTCTGGCGTGCCGAGCCATACACCAACAGAAAAACAGAAAAGGCAGTGACCACCACAGAGGGGCCGGCGGGGGTATCCAGATGCCAGGACAGTGTTAGCCCCCCGCTGACGGCAACGAAACCGAATACGATGGCCAGCCCCACCATGTGCTCCGGATTGTGCGCCAGGCGGCGGGCAGTAGCCGCAGGGATAATCAGCAGGGCGGTGATCAACAGTACCCCGACGATCTTCATGGCCACGGCAATCACGATTGAAAACATCAACATCAACGCCAGCCGCAGGCGCTCGACCGGCACGCCTTCCACTCGCGCCAACTCCTCATGGATGGTGCTCATCAACAGGCCTCGCCACAGCATGGTCAGCAACCCCAGAATCACCGCGGCCCCGCCATAGATCCAGATCAGGTCATGGCGGCTCATCGCGAGCAGGTCACCGAAAAGCAGGCCCGTCAGGTCAATCCGGATGTCAGGCATGAAACTGAGTGTCACCAGGCCAATGGCCAGCGCACTGTGAGCCAGTATCCCCAGCAGGGTGTCAGTGGCCAGTGTCTTGCTGCGAGAAAACAGGACCAGGGCCACGGCCAGCACCACGCAGGTGATGATCACCCCCAGGTTGATGGGAACACTGATCAGGAAACTCAGGGCAATGCCCAGCAGCGCCGAGTGGGCCAGGGTATCGCCGAAATAGGCCATGCGCCGCCACACCACGAAACAGCCCAAAGGCCCTGCCACAAGGGCTACGCCAAGGCCACCAATCAGTGCCCGCCAGAAAAAGTCCCCGAGGATGGCGTCAATGATGGACATGGGAGCACCCTCTGTGATCGTCATCCTCGCTGTGGGCACCTTCCTCACCGGACACTACATCGCCATGGAGATCGTGGCTGTGGTTGTGGCGGTGATGGTATACCGCCAGGCTTTCCGCAACCGGGCGCCCGAAGGTTTCGATGAAGGCCGGGTCGTGGGAGATATCTGCAGGGTACCCGCTGCAGCACACGTGCTGATTGAGGCAGATAACCTTGTCAGTGGCCGCCATGACCAGGTGCAAATCGTGGGATATCATGATCACGCCGCAGTGCAGCTCATCCCTCAGGCTTCTGATCAGGTCATAAAGGGCGGCCTGGCCGTTTATATCCACGCCCTGGGCAGGTTCGTCAAGCACCAGCAGGTCCGGCCTGCGGGCCAGTGCCCGGGCCAGTAGGAGCCGCTGTTTCTCGCCTCCGGACAGGTGGTGTACCGAGGCATCAAGCAGGTGAGCCACGCCCGTCGTGTCCAGTGCTTCCCGGCATTCCTGGAGGGAGCGACCACTGAGCAGCATGAAACGTTTTACACTGAGCGGTAACGTCGTCTCCAGGGTCAGGTGCTGGGGCACGTAACCGATGGTAAGTCCCGGAGCCATGGTCAGGGCACCATCGGAGATTGGCTGAATACCCAGGATGGCCTTGATCAGTGTGGTCTTGCCGGCCCCGTTAGGGCCGATAATGGTGATGATATCTCCCCGTTGGACGCGCAGGTCCACGTGGTCCACCACGGGGCGGCCGTCAAAGTTGACGGTCACCCGTCGGAGCTCTACCAGCGCCTCAGCCATGGGCGTCATCCGAAGCACAGCGTGGGCAGTAGCCAGACACCTCAATGGTCACATCCTCCGGGCGGAAGGACTCTTCCGCCGCTGCCCTATGGAGAGCACTGGACACCGCGGGAGCTGTCAGTTCCAGAACGTTCCCGCAGGAGCGGCAGATCAGGAACATGCCATTGTGGCTCTTGCCGGCATGGGTACAGCCTGTGAACGCATTGAGCGAGGCTATACGATGCACCAGCCCGTATTGCTGCAAGAAGTCGAGGGCCCGGTAAACAGTGGGGGGCGCGGCATTGTGGCCATCTTCTGCCAGCACAGCGAGAACGTCATAGGCACCCAGAGGCTTGTGGGACTGCCAGATCAGCTCCAATACCCGCTCGCGGGTTGGTGTCAGGCGGGCATTATGCTGCTGGCAGATGGTTCTGGCATCCGCCAGTGCCTGAGCAACACAGGCCTGGTGATTGTGGGGGCGATAGGGAAGAGCGCTGGATGACATGGGCACTGTCCTGCGGAATTTGCAACATTATAACATTAGCAAAAAACAGTGCCACGTCTGCGTTGACTGTCGACGTGGTGGTTTGCCTAGCGAGAGGCTTCCAGCGCGAGGGACTCAAGGTAGCCAAGGTCCGGAATAATGGCGGTTTCGCCTTCGACCTCCACCACCATCAGGTCGGCAGGGCCGGTTTCACCATCAATTTTTTTGACCTGCTCTTCGGTCAGGCGGGTCTGGCTGGGGATACCCTGGGTGACCAGCGCCATAAAGGGCACCGAATTGTGGTGGTCACCTATGGTGTTCAGTACCACAATGCGGCCCCGGTTGCCGCCGGGAACCGTGAGCTTGCCCCCATTGGCGGCATCATAGGAAATAACCGGCAGATTCAGGCCGCGCCAGTCCAGTTCACCGACCAGCCATTCGGGAGTGTTGGGGGCCGGGTCCGAACTGGCAAAATCCACGACTTCCGCTATCGAAACGTTCGGTAACAGCAGTTGTTTTCCGCTCATGGGAATCATTACGCAGGGCAGGGTTTGGCTGTTGTCGTTCATTACTCATTTCCTCAGGCGGAATCCCGTTTTTGCCGGCCCTTGAGCAGGCAGGATTCTTCAATCGTTTTGACGAGTTCTCGGGCCAGCTGTTCCGGCGTGCCGCAGAACACGGAACAGCCGGTGGCTGCCACAGAATCGGGCATCGAGCTGTTGCCACAACTGCCGCTTTCCTGCACCCAGATGCGGCTACCATAAGCCTTCAGCAAGGGCGCAGCAATGGCGCCGTCATTGCCCATGCCGGAAAACACGATGGCGTGGCAACGGGCACCGTAATGGTCCCCGATATTCAGCAGCACCTGGTCAATGGACGGGCCGTAAGGCCCTGGCCAGGGCGTGTCCCGCTGCATGAGTGCGCCGCTGTCATCCAGGGTCCATTCGTGCTCAACCGGCATCAGGATAACGTCACCGTTATGGATGCGGTAGCCGTTTTCGGCAGGTTTCAGCTGGTAGTGAGCGTGCCGCCCCAGCACACGGGTGAGCACCTCGGTAAAGTTGTTATCGATATGCTGGGCGTAGACAAAACCCACCGGTAAGCCGGGCGGAAGGTTGTCGAGAAAGGTTTTAACCGCTGCCGGGCCCCCGAGTGACGCGCCCAGAATCCAGATCTCTTCGGCAGGCAGGTCTGCTGAGGCAGGTGGAATCCATCGGGGGAGCGTGGGGGAGGTGGCCGCTTGCGGCTTTTCGTTGGCCAGTTCCTCAATAGCGGCGGCGGAATCCAGTTGCTCGATATGTCCGAGGGACTGCTCCAGCTTGTCCAGCAACCGCCGTTCCCAGCGAAAATAGTCGGTACTGCCGGGCTTCGGGGCCGGGTCCAGACCAAACAGGACTGGCGCTTCGGTGTTTTCCAGCAGGTGATCAAACAGGACCGGGTGATCTGCTTCGTCTTCCAGGGTAACCAACCAAAGGTTGGCATCGGGGAAATCCGGGTAATTCTGGAGGCGGGCCGGGTCTCCGGAAAAGCAAACGTCCAGGCCGAACCTGGACGTGGCTTCCTGCAGCCGGTGTCGCTGCAGCACGATATCCGAGACGATACCGACCGCTGGCCGTCCTGGCTGGCCGGTCATCACTGATTCCCGGTCAGCCGCGCGATGGTGTCTAGCAGCTCGGTTTCCTGGAAAGGCTTGCCGAGGTATTCGTTGACACCTATGGCCAGCGCCCGTTCACGGTGTTTTTCACCGGTACGGGAGGTGATCATGCAGATCGGCGTCTCCTTGAGATTTTCGTCATGGCGCACAAAGCTGGCCACTTCGAATCCGTCCATGCGGGGCATTTCGATGTCCAGCAGGATAATGTCGGGTTTGTGATCCTGCAGCTGTGCCACCGCATCCAGGCCGTCTTTGGCGGTGATGACTTCCATGCCATTCCGCTCCAGCAGGCGCGAGGTGACCTTTCGTACCGTGACCGAGTCGTCCACCACCATAACCACGGTGGACTGCTCCACGCGGCGTGAGGCTTCCTTGGCTTTCTCGAGGTTGGCGATGCGCTGGCGCTCGGAGAGAATGTCGGAACGGATCATCGCCGGCAGGTCAAGGATCACCACCACGTTACCGTCACCAAGAATGGTGGCACCGGAGACACCCCGTACGGTACTGAACTGCGGGCCCAGGGACTTGACCACGATTTCGCGGCTACCCATCAGGCTGTCAACCTGCAACGCCATGGGCTGCTCGGCGCCACGCACCAGGATGACCGGCAGTGGCAGGGCCTGGCCCTGCAGTTTGGGGTGGTGGTCGCTGTTGAGCAGGCTGCCCAGGTACTGCAGGCGGTACTGCTGGCCGGCGTATTCATACAGGGGCGCTTCCGGCTTGTAGTATTCCTCAAGCTCGTAGGTGCTGACCCGCACGATACCTTCGATGGTGTTCAGCGGGATGGCGTAGAAATCCTCACCGGTGGAGACCATCAAGGCCCGGTTGACGGAAACCGTGAACGGCAGGCGAACGGTGAAGACGGTGCCCTTGCCGACAGTAGAGTCGATGTCCAGGCTACCACCAAGCTGTTTGATCTCGCTGGCAACCACATCCATGCCCACGCCACGGCCCGAAATCTGGGTAACCTGCTGGGCGGTGGAGAAGCCCGGCTGCAGGATGAACTGCAGGACTTCGCGCTCGCTGAGGTCTTCGTCCGCTGACATCATGCCCTGGCGGATAGCCTTGTCACGAATGACCTGGGCGGGAATGCCGGCGCCATCGTCGATCATTCGCAGTACCACGTCGCCGCCTTCACGGGTCAGCGACAGGGTAACCTCACCGGTTTCCGGCTTGCCCGCTTTCTTCCGGTCTGCCGGTGTCTCGATACCGTGGTCCAGCGCGTTACGCAGCATGTGTTCCAGCGGCGCAATCATGCGTTCAAGGATATTGCGGTCCATTTCCCCTTCCGGGTTACGGACATCAAATTCGACCTTTTTGCTGAGTTCACCACTGATCTGGCGAACGATACGGCGCAGCCTGGGCACCATGGAGGAAAATGGAATCATTCGGGTCTTCATCAGACCTTCCTGGAGTTCCGTGTTGATCCGCGACTGCTGTACCAGCAGGGTCTCGGTGTCCCGTACCCGATCGGACAGGGTTTCCCGCAGGTCCGCAAGGTCAGAGGATGATTCCGTCAGGGCCCGCGAGAGCTGCTGGATGGCGGAATAGCGGTCCATCTCCAGGGGGTCGAAGTCGTCGCCGTAATCCGGGCCGTGTTCCTTCTCCGCGCGGAACAGGATCTGGGTCTCGGTCTCAATTTCCATCCGGCGCAGCTGTTCACGCAGACGCTCGATGGTGGCGGCCATTTCGTCCAGGTTGTGGCTGAAGTCGCTGGTCTGCTGTTCCAGGCGGCCACGGGTAATACTGGTTTCACCCGCCAGGTTAACCAGTTCGTCCAGCAGTGGTGCGGATACCCGGATGGTCTCCTGGGGTGCACGCTGGGCGGCGCCCGCCTTTGCCGGCGCCTTGGATGGCCCCTTGTTGGGCTTGGGCGCTGGTGCTACCGGTTTTTCGGGTTCAACAGGTTTTTCAGCGACCGGCTCTGGCGCTTCGGGTGCTTCGTCTTCTTCGGCCTGCGGCTTGGCGGGTTCCGGAACTGCGCCGGTGCTTTCGAACCGTTTACGGATATCGGCAATCAACGACACGATGGCATCGTGGTCTTCCGTAATGGCCAGCCAGGCTTCTTCGCCCGGGGTGTTGCCACCCAGGTCTATCAGTCGTGTTTCCAGGCCATGGGCCTTGTCACCCAGCTCGCCGAGTTGCGACAGTCTTGCGCCACCTTTGAGGGTGTGCAGGGCACGCTGGGCCTCCTGGTTGAAATGGTGGTTGGCCGGATCTTTTCGCCAGTCGTCCAGTAACTGTTCCAGCTGGTCAAGAATCTCGCCGGCTTCTTCCAGGAAGATTTCCAGCACTTCGGCATCAACGGCCTCTTCTTCGCTGGCGGCTTCGGCAGCTGCAGCTGAGTCGCCCAGCTCGTCGCCGGAGGCCTTGTGGGCATCTTTCAATGCGCCCACGAGGGCGGTGTCAGCAGCCGGTTTGGAGCCGTCTTCCAGGCTGGCGAGCATGTTTCGCAAGGAACCGTGGGCTTTCTCGCTAAGCTCCAGCAGGCTGGACTGATTGCTGGCACCGGCAATCAACGGGTCGAGGGCGTCTGACCAGGCTTCGGCCAGATCGGCAATGGGGTCAACATCGGACAGGCGCGCGCCACCCTTGAGGGTATGCAGTTCCTGTTGAAGCTGGGTCACGCCGACAAGCTCTTCCGGCTCGTCCTTCCACTGGGCCAGACATTCGCCGATGGCCTCGTGAATCTCAAGGCCTTCATCAAGGAAGATGCCTACCAGATCGTCATCGGAGGCCTCTGGAATGGTCTCGGCGAGGGAGGTGTGCTGCGCGTCGGTTTCTTCCGGTTCTTCGGTCGGCTCGTCAGGCTCTGCAGCAGGCATTGGCTTGCCAGAGAGGATGGCCTGTACCCGGGCAACCAGTTCCGTGGCCGGCGGACAGGGCTTTTGTGTCGCCACCTGTTCAACCATCTGCGCAAGCCGGTCGTGACAGGCGAACAGCAGGTCGTTCATGTCGTCGCTGGCACTGAGCTGGCCCTCTGCCACTTTCTCGAACAGATCTTCCAGCACATGGGTCAGGTCGCCAATGGCGTCAACACCGGCCATGCGTGCGCCGCCCTTGAGGGTATGCACATCACGCTGAAGCTCCGCTGCCACTTCGCGGTTGGAGGGGTCTTCACTCCAGGTATGCAGAGCGCTGCCGGTAGAGTTGATCAGGTCGTAGGCTTCCTCCAGGAAGATGCCGATCAGCTCCGGGTCGAGATGGGAGAGATCGGTAGCGTGTTCCTCTTCCGGAGCATCGTCTGGAGCCTCTTCCGGGGTCTCCGCTGAAATTTCCGGTGCCGGACTATCATGCTCTTCCAGGTCAGCCAGAGGGATGGTTTCATCCTCTCCGGTTTCGGCATCATCGTGGTTCACGTCCGTCACCGGGCGAGAGCCAGTGGCGCTGTCCATGTAGGCGTGGATTTCACTGATGAGGTCCGGTGCCGGCCGGGGTGGTTCATTCTGTTCCAGGGCATCCACCATGCCCGCCAAACGGTCGTGGCAACGGAACAGCAGATCGGACAGTTCACCGGTAACCGCAAGTCGCTGCTCTGTCAGGCCCTCGAACAGGTTTTCCAGCTCGTGGGACAGGTCACCAACCGGTGGGATGTCGGCAAGACGGGCGCCACCTTTCAGGGTGTGCAGGTCCCGTTGTAGCAGGCGTAGCAGATCAAGGTTGCCGGTATTGTCGCTCCAGCTCTGCAGGGCGTCGGCGGTGCTGTCGATCAGGTCGCGGGCTTCCTCCAGGAAAATCTCCGCCAGTTCCTGATCCATCTCTTCATCGGTCTCCGCCAGCGGTGGCAGTTCAGCACTTTCTTCCGGGGTTTCCTCGGCCTCAAGATCAAAGCTACGGTCGATTTCCTCCAGATCACCGGTGAATTCCTGCTCAAAGGCATCCGGGGTCTCATCCGGAGTTTCTTCGGAGGCATCTACGGCGAGTGCGTCCAGGCCGGCAATCAGTTCGTCACCGTTCTCCGTGGCCAACCCTGCAGCCACTTGATCCATCATGTTGATCAGGTGTTCGTGACCGGCGCGGATGGTATCGAAGAAGTACGGGTCCGGCTGGAACCCGGGCCTTGCTGCGCGCTCGTAAACGTTTGTCAGCGCTCCCGAGAGGTCGGCAACGTCGGTCAGATCGGCCTGTTGCGCACCGTCAGTCAGCTGTTGCAATTCCCTGCGCAGAGTATCCAGTGCAGAGGTCTGTTCGGGGTTTTCCGCCCATACGTCAAGAATCCGGTCGGCATCCAGCAGAATGTCCAGGCCTTCGTTGAGGAATAGCTGAACCAGATGCGGCCGGTTGTCGTCTTCCTGTTCATCATCACGGGAACGGGCGCTGCGCAATGTGGCATTGCTGACCTGCTCCAGCCTTTCCAGGAAGTTGTCGGTGCCGGGGAGGTCTCCCTGTGGGTTCTCCCGGATCTGGCTCAGGCCCTGGGTCAGGAAATCACAGGCGTCGCCAATCAGACCGACAACCTCCTGATCTGCCCGCCTGTTCTGGGCGCGGGATTCTTTTATAAATCGTTCCAGCGGAGTAATTACAGCGGCGATCGGGCCGATACCCGCTGTATGTGCGCTCCCTTTCAGGGTATGAAGGGCGCGGGAAAGATCATCGGTATAGGCAACACTGGCCTTGTCACCAGCGGCACGGAGGAAGTCCTGCAGGGTTTGCAGGTGGGTCTCGGTCTCACTTTCGAAGATGTCCAGCAGTACCGGATCGACAGCGGTATCTTCGTCGTCTTCAGTCTGCAGCGCCTCCGCCGGGGATTCCCCGTCAGCAGTAGCTTGCGGCTCTGAGGGCGGCATGGTGCTGGTATCGGGAATTTCGCCGTTGGCAAGGGCCTTGGCACGGGCTTCCAGCACCGACGTGTCGCGGGACGGCGCTCGCCGCTTCTCGAAGTCTTCAACCAGTTCCGGAAGAACGGCCGTCACTTCGTCCAGCAGGTTTGCTATGTCGTCGTTCATGAAGATGCTGCCGTCGATCACGCGGTTCAGCATGTTCTCGACAGACCACGCCAGTTCGCCAACCACCAGCGCGCCAACCATACGTCCACTGCCCTTCAGGGTATGGAACGCCCGTCGGACTTCCGACAGCGCGGTACGGTCATCGTGCTGCCGTAGCAGCATTGGCAGGAATTCCCTGATCGTGTCCAGAACTTCACCGGCTTCCTCGATAAAGATCTCGAGAATTTCGTCGTCGATGAGGTCGTCTTCAGCGTTTTCTTCGGAAGCGGATGGCTCCGGGGCAGTCGGTGTTTCCGCCGCTCCCTCTGCAGGCGCTTCCACTTCGGAGGCACTGCTGTCGGCTTCTGCTGCGGGCTCTGAGGCAGCGCTGTCACCGTCGGTTTTGCGGGTGGTGGACATGGCTTCCGCACGCTCGATAAGCTCTGCCACGTCACCATCTGCCTGGCCACTGCGGAAATCATTGATCAGTGCCGGAATCCGCCCGTTAACGTCGTCGATCAGGCTGAACATGTCGTCGTTGGGGCGAAGCGTCTGGTCAATCACCCGGTTCAGAAGATTCTCCACCGACCAGGCCAGCTCACCAATACTGGTCGCGCCTACAAGCCGGCCGCTGCCTTTGAGGGTATGGAAGGCACGGCGAACTTCGGTCAATGCCTCGCGGTCGTCGTGATTCTGGCGCAGGCGAGGATAGAACTCATTGATGGTTTCGAGGACTTCTTCAGCTTCTTCGACAAAGATCCCGAGTATCTCGTCATCGAGCAGTTCTTCGTCGGAACCTTTGGCATCACCTGAGCCTGACGCTGCACGCGTTTCGGGCTCGACCACCGGTACCTCTTCTTCCGACGGATGCCTCCAGGTGGGCTCCTGGCCAACGGGGAAGCCAAGGGAGGTAAGGCTGGCTTCGGCCACGCTGAGAACACTGTCGTTGTCCTCGATGCCATCAGCAAGCCGCTCGAGGTAATATTCGATGCTGGTGATGGCGTCAGCCAGGGTGTCCAGTTGCTTCCAGTCAGGAACCTGTCTACCGCCAAGCAGGACATCGGTGATGTAGCGCTCGGCCGATGCCAGCATATCGGCAACACGGTCCAGGGGAATCAGGCTCAGGCCACCGCGAATGCTGTGGAGCAAGCCGGGGACGTGCTCGATTTCGCCGGTTTCCCATTGCGAGGCAATGAAATTGACGATGGCGGTCTTGACCTGTTCGAGGGTGTTGCGTGACTCCCTCAGCAGGGCACCACTGGCTTCACCCAGTTCCCGCGAGCCCATATTAACGGATTGCTGGTCGTCGTCAGCACGGCTGCTCTCGGATTGTCGGTCGCTGTCGAGACCGGCCAGGCTGGCTTCGACATACAGCAGGGCACCGGCGATATCCATCAGGGTACCGTCATCGACTGCTTCAGACTGCGTGGACAACTTTTCCACCAGTTCAAGCTGTTCGGTAACGACCTTCCGGGGTATCCCAAGGCCCAGCACTGCCAGAGTATTGGCCACCTGGCGCAGGCCGGGCAAAAGCTCTTCGAGTTCGTCGTTCTGGCGTAGCTCTGACCGTACGAACAGATCCAGCTGATCCTTGAGCTTGGCCAGCTCTTCGTTCAGGGCGCTGACCACCGAGTGAATGGCATCTCGGCCAGGGCCGGACACCCGGGTCTTGGCGGCGTCAACGTCATCATCAGAGGGCAGGGCGTGCTCCAGCCGGTAATTGTCGCGCAGTTCCTGTACCAGCGGGGTGTTCAGTTCCCGGGCCCGGGCGACGTAATACAGCAGGTGCTTGAGCAGCGCTTCCGGTACCTGCTGCTGCAGGATATCCACATGCTCGTCGGTCAGGCGCCGGATTTCCGCGTCCAGTTCACGCAACAGCGCCTTGACGGCGGTATTGACCGGGTTGACGTGCTCCTGAAGGGTTTCAACGAAGGCGCCCGCGGCTTTCCAGAGCTGACCCCGGGGGGTTTTCTGGCACAAACGGATCAGCCGCTGGATAACCTTCTGCATGTAATCGAAATGAGCGTCCAGGTCGGCCTCGCGGACCACGCCGGCGAGGGCGAACTGATACATCTGGCGAAGCTTGCGGATATGGCCGAGAACTTTCGGGTCCTGCAGGCGCTGGGAGACATTGGCCGCTGCGGCAATCTTCGAGGGCGCCAGATCGGGTTTGAACAGCGAGGTGTCGGAAAGCAGAGATTCGCCCCGGGCAGCCCGGAGATCATTCAGCAGCGGCAGCAGTACCATTGGAAAATCATCCTTGCTGCTGGCAAGGTGTTCCAGGTACTGGGGAAGCTGCAGGATAGCCTGCATCAATACTTCCACCGCATCGTCCACGCTGGCGACGGTTTCGTTCAGGACGGCCTGGGTGAGCTTCTCCATTTCCTCGGTCAGCAGGGCTGCGCCATAAAGCTCAACCATCTGCAGAGTACCGTGAACCTGGTGGAGATAGTTCAGGCAGAAGCGCAGGCGCGCAGTGTCGTCACGATTCTCGACATACGCTTCCAGTGCCTGCTGACCCTGGGTCAACGTGTCCTGTATTTCGCCACGAACCCAGTCCAGGGCGATGCTGTCATGGTGATTGCCCATAACCACTCCGGTTATTCTTCGTCAGTCTGGCGTTTGATCCACGCCAGCACATGTTCCGAGGGTACCCTCTGTAAGCCAGGGGGCTGCCAGTCGGTCAGCTCTCCCTGGCCCAGGACCAGCAACCCCCCGGGCGCCAGCCGCTCTGCAAGCCGTTTTACGATTTCCCGCCGGCGCCAGCGCCGGAAATAAATCAGCAGATTCTGGCAGAAGATAATGTTCATTCCGTGCATGGGAGCGTGTTTCAGATCCAGCACATTCAGCCTTGTGAAACACACCCGCTCCCGGATGCTTTTTACAATTTCAACGTTGTTCCGCTCTGCCGGCCGGAAGTACCTGGCCTTCATGGCCTCGTCCATTCCCATCAGCTTGCGTGCGCTGAACAGGCCGGACTGGGCCTTGTCGATGGCTGGTTTGCTGATGTCAGAGCCGGTTACCCCGAACAATGGCTGCAGCGACAACCCTTCCATACACTCATTCAGTAGCATCGCCAGCGTGTAAGGTTCCTCGCCGGTGGAGCAACCTACACTCCAGGCCTCCAGGGGGCGCTTCTTCAGCGCCTCGCGAGGCCGGGTAAGCACATAGTCAGACACCAGCCTGAAGGCATCCGGATCCCGGAAAAACCGGGTTTCCTGCACCGTCAGCCGGTCCACCAGGGTGGACCACTCCATAACGGCATCCGGGCCGGATACGATCTGCTCGTAGTAGGCCTGGTAACTGCTGCATCCGATCTCTCGCATGCGTATCCCGAGGTTGGTTTCGAGAAACGACTTGCGGCCGGACGACAGGGCAATACCGGTACGGTGCTCAAGCAGTGTCTGCCACTGGCTGAACTGCGCCTCGTCCATGTCGGGGAGTCGGCGCAGTGACCAGATGCCGTCGGCAGGTGACAGATGGTTGCGTGTTTCAGCCATAAACTGTCAGCAGCCTCGGAGCAATAATCAGCTCACCACCGGAACGTCGCTGTCTTCCTCTTCTTCCTGGTCGGCCGACTCTTCTTCGGGCAGTGTGAAGCCCGCAACAGAGGACCGCAGTTCAGACGCCATCTCTGCCAGGTTACCGATGGACTTCGCAGTCGCGTTGGTACCGGAGGAGGTCTGCGAGGTGATTTCCTGAATGACGTTCATGGTGTTGGAAATGTGCGCCGCAGAAGACGACTGCTGACGTGCAGCGTTGGAGATGTTCTGGATCAATTCCGCCAGAGACATGGATACGTTCTCGATTTCCTCGAGGGCGATACCCGCGTCCTGGGCCAGACGTGCACCACGGACCACCTCGGCGGTGGTGTGCTCCATGGAGATAACCGCTTCGTTGGTGTCTGACTGGATCGTTTTAACCAGCGCTTCAATCTGCTTGGTTGCCGCAGAGGAACGTTCCGCCAGGCGCTGAACTTCGTCCGCAACCACCGCGAAGCCCCGGCCCGCGTCACCGGCCATGGAGGCCTGGATCGCTGCGTTCAGGGACAGGATGTTGGTCTGGTCGGCAATGTCGTTGATCAGGGATACGATGTCACCGATTTCCTGGGAAGATTCACCCAGACGCTTGATCCGTTTGGAGGTTTCCTGGATCTGCTCACGGATGTTATCCATGCCGCGGATGGTGTTCTGTACCACTTCCGCGCCTTTCTTCGCGATCGCAACCGACCGCTCCGCAACCGCAGAGGATTCAGCAGCGTTCGAGGATACCTGGTCGATGGACACCGCCATCTCGTTGACCGCTGCAGAGGCGCCGGCAATTTCCTGGGCCTGGTGCTCGGAAGCATCCGCCAGGTGCATGGCCGTGGCCTGGGTTTCCTGGGCGGCTGACGCTACCCGTACCGCCGTACCACGAATCGCCTGTACCAGTCCGCGCATCTGGTCGATCGCGTAGTTGATGGAATCGGCGATGGCACCGGTGAAGTCCTCGGTTACCGTTGCCTCGGTTGTCAGGTCACCATCGGCCAGGTCGGCCAGTTCGTCCAGCAGTCGCAGGATCGCGTTCTGGTTCTGCTCGTTCTGCTCCTGGGTCGTCGCCAGACGCTCCTGGGCTTCGCGGTACAGAACCACACCGATCATGACAACGATACCCACCATGGCGGCCAGGATGATGAAGGCAAGAGTCGGGCTGATGAAACGGGAGCCGGCCTGACCGGTAAATCGCTCGGCCAGAACGGAAATCTCATCGAGCAGAACCTGTGAGTTCGAGAAGATATCGCTGGCCGCAGTACGAACCTTGAAGAGGTCGGGAGAGGCTTCAAGGATGGCGTCTACGTTCTGGGATACGAATTCAAACAGTTCACCAACGGCTTCGAGGCCGTAAATGGCATCTTCGTCGTTAACCTGGGAAATGCCCATGGCCGGGTTGCCGTTAACCTGGCCGTCGAGAACGCGGCCGAAGAGGCTGGCGTCACGCCCAAAGCGGTCAGCGGCGATAACCGCGTCTTCATCACCGGACAGTACGTTGTTGACCGACCGTACAATCCGCTCTGCCAGCAGTGACTGGCGCTGGGCCAGGGCGATCTGTTCGGCAGGTGCGTTGTTGTCAAGCAGGATCTGAACGATATCGTCGTATTCCACCTGGAGTTGGGGAATGGTTTCGTTCAGGGTGCGGGCAACTTCGTGGAGGCCGAGTACAGCATCACGGGTGGACAGGATACTGTCAGCGTTGTTCCGCACTTCCTGCCAGGTGGCCTGCACGCCGCTTTCCCGGGCAATCTCGCTCGGGGGCAGGCCGGTATCCGGGTTGCCATCAACCACATAGCCCCACAGGCGCTCGAATTCGTCACGGGAACGGCGCAGAGCGTCGAAGGCCGAGGGAGTACCGCCCGCTGCTTCCGTCGCGTTCTTTGCAATTTCCTGTGACAGTACCCGCAGCTCCGAAGCGTGGGCGATGTAGGCCTGGTCGTTTTGGCTGTCCTTGTTGATAATGAACAGCACTGCAACGAGCAGGACGGTCAATGCGATCAGTGCGGCAATCAGGCCGGCAACGAGCTTGTTGCCCCCCTGTCCCATACTGAGTCTTCCGGCTCTATTTTTCATTTTCTGGCTCCCGGCCTCTTCATAATATTGGCAAGTTTGTTTCTGCGGGCGTTGGGCAGGCGGGAAGGAGTTCCTGCCGTTGTCACCGCCCTTACCATTGCGCTACATCCAGGAAGCGTTCGTCCCCGAGCAGTTCGGCGGCAGAAAACACTTTCCAGACTTCCTCGTTACGCTCGTAGCCGCCATTTACAAACGGCTGAACGTTTGCAGGCACATCCTGTGGCGATGCCACGAAGCTGTCCACTGCGAAATACTGCATGCCCGAGACACTGTCGACGACCAGGCCACTGAACACGTCACCCTGTTCCACAACCAGCACCCGGCGCTCACGCTGGCTGCGGGAAGAGCGGGGGATTTCGAAAAAACCGGCAAGGTCGACCAGGGGAAGGAGGCGGCCCCGCACGTTGGCGGCGCCCAACATGAACTGATGAACCCCCGGTATATGGGTATAGCGGGGGACATGTAGGATCTCAGTGACTTCACCCATCGGTGCGACGTAGCGCTCGCCTGCCAGAACAAAGCCGATCCCGTTCCAGAGTTCGACGGCTTCCTGTTGTTCCGGCAGACCGGCAGCCATTGACCGGCTGCGTCGGGCGATATCCGTCAGTACTGCAAAGGGGGCGGCCTGGGCGGACATGCTTACTCCACGGTTGGGGATCAGGCAATCAGGCTGTTGATTGTTTTGATCAGGTCGTCTTCGTTGACGGGTTTTACAAGGTAGCCCTTGGCGCCCTGACGAGTGCCCCATACACGATCAGTTTCCTGATCCTTGGTGGTTACAATAACCACCGGGATAGAGGCAGTTTCCGGAGCGCGGGTCAGCTGGCGGGTTGCCTGGAAGCCGTTCAGCCCGGGCATGACCACGTCCATCAGAACCAGATCCGGAGTTTCGGCACGGGCCTTGGCAACGCCGTCAGCGCCGTTATCGGCCGTCAGCACTTCGTGCTTGTGCTTTTCCAGAATGGTCGAGATTTTTTTAACCTCGGTCGGGGAATCATCAACAATCAGAATGCGGGCCATGGTGTCCTCAATAGTTCTTTGCTTCAGCAGGTTTACTGTTCCGCTTGGGGAACGTACTGGCGAATGGTGTTAAGAAGCTCGTCCTTGCTGAACGGTTTGGTCAGGTACTGGTCTGATCCAACAATTCGGCCTTTGGCCTTGTCGAACAGTCCATCTTTACTGGAGAGCATGATAACCGGCGTCTTTTTGAAAGAGGAATTGTTCTTGATGAGTGCGCAGGTCTGATAACCGTCTAGCCGGGGCATCATGATATCAACGAAAATGATGTTGGGCTGGGAATCGGCAATTTTCGCCAGAGCGTCAAAGCCGTCTGTTGCTGTAATGACTTCGCAACCGACCTTCTTGAGGAGGGTCTCAGCGGTGCGACGAATGGTCTTGCTATCGTCGATCACCATAATCTTCAGATTCTCGAAGTTGTCATCCATTGTCCAACTGCCTTGCGCTCTGCGACTGTCGTTATTTTTCAACCGGGGGTTTTAACACAAACGTTAACGTTGTTCTATAAATCCCGCTCATTTATAGAGTATTGAGGGCCGGATAAAAAGTATAACTTTGTGACCAAATGTACTTCTGCTCCGGAAGTCACGTAATTGATACGGGATTTCTCCGGATGCATTCGCGGCTCGGGTACAATACCATCTGTGTTTTCAGCATAGCATTATTACCAACAGCGCTCTGCAGACCGGTTCGTGTTTTCAACCTTTTACCTGGCGAGGCATTATGACAGTCCGACTCGGAATTGTGATGGACCCCATCGAGAAGATCCATTTCAAGAAAGACAGCTCGCTGGCGATGCTGTTGGCCGCCCAGAAGCGGGGCTGGCAAATCGAGTACATGGAGTTGCCGGACCTGTACCTCAAGGGTGGTCAGGCCCGAGCCCGAACGCGGGACCTCACCGTGCACATGGACCCGGAAGACTGGTTCCGGTTCGGCGGCAGCCAGGATCGTGCGTTGGGTGACCTGGACGTGATCCTGATGCGGCAGGACCCACCGGTTGACCGGGAATTTCTGATGGCCACGTTCATGCTGGAGATTGCCGAGCAACAGGGCGCTCTGGTGGTCAATCCGGCCTCCACGCTACGCGACTGTAACGAAAAGCTGTTCGCCGCCCAGTTCGAAGACTGCACCCCGCCGCTGATCGTGACCCGTTCCGCCCATCGGCTGAAGGAATTCTATGCCGAGCATGGCGACGTCATCATGAAGCCGGTGGATGGCATGGGTGGACGCTCGATTTTCCGCGTGAAGGAAAATGACGACAATCTCGGAGTGATAATCGAGACTCTGACCAACCACGGTGCTCACCAGGCTATGGCCCAGAAGTACATTCCCGAAATCAAGCAGGGTGACAAGCGCATTTTGCTGATCGACGGCGAGCCGGTTCCCTATGCACTTGCGCGCATCCCCTCCCACGGGGAGAATCGCGGAAACCTGGCTGCCGGTGGCCGCGGCGAGGGCCGTGAACTGACCGCCCGTGACCGGGAGATCTGCGACCGGGTAGCGCCGGTACTCAAGGACAAAGGGCTCATTTTTGTCGGTATCGACGTGATTGGTGACTACCTGACCGAGATCAACGTAACCAGCCCCACCTGTATCCGGGAACTGGATGCCGCATTCGGAATCGATATTTCCAGCCAGTTGCTGGATGCCATCGAGCGTCGTCTTAAATAATGGTCCGTAGCCGGGCCTAACCGAGGTAAAGTTCAGGAATGGCAGTGCAGGTCAGCGATTTCGATCGGTTTTCTTTCACACTCTTCATGGCGCTCGCGGTTCATGCCATCGTGGTGTTGGGCATCACTTTCGCGCCGGAGTCTCCGCGTTCCTCGGCCCAGACCATGGAAATCACCCTGTCACAGTATGATGACGAGAGCGATCCGGACGAAGCCGATTTCCTTGCCCAGACCAGCCAGAAAGGCAGTGGTACCGAGGAGGACGCGGTGGAAATGACATCGCCGCAGCCCTCCGAACTCAGCCAGCAGGAGATCGCCGAGGTTCAGCCGGAGCCGCCTTCCCGGGTGAAGCCGGTGCCTCAGCAGGAGCAGCCTGTGGTGCAGGCCGAGGCGCCCAGCGAACGCCAGGTGTCGAAGCCGGATACCGCGGAACCGGAGTCGGAAGAAACGTTGCCGGTAAAAGAAAAGAAGAGCCTGATGGAGCGCAGCCTCGAAATCGCCAGTCTGGAGGCCCGGTTCGACCAGCAACGGCAAGCTTATGCCAAGAAACCCCGCGTGATGCGGGTGACGGCGGCGTCCACCTTGAAATCGACCAACGCATGGTACGTGCAGAACTGGGTCAGCAAGGTGACCCGGGTGGGTAATATCAACTACCCTAAGGAGGCCAGGCAGGCGGGCATCTATGGCACCCTGCGCATGCTGGTTTCCCTGAAGAAAGACGGCTCGATCAAGGAACTGGCTATACTCCAGTCATCCGGTAGCACGGTGCTTGATGACGCGGCTATTCGCATCGTGAGAATGGCGGCGCCGTTTGCACCTTTCCCGGAGGATATGCGAGAGAATATCGACGAACTGGAAATTATCCGTACCTGGGTATTTGAACGGCGGGGGCTGACATCAGGATGACAGCATCGAAACACTCTCCACACAGTCTGCGGCACCAGTTTCTGGTGGCCTCTCCTTATTTGCAGGATCCCCGTTTCCATGGCGCGGTGATTTACCTGTGCGAACACTCCGATGAGGGCGCCCTGGGGCTGACGGTTAACCACCCCCTGGATATTCACCTCGGCGAAATCCTCGAACAGCTTGATATGGAGGGCGGCGAACTGGATGTGCCCGTCTATGGTGGGGGGCCGGTACAGACTGAGCGCGGCTTCGTGCTGCACTCGCCCGATGCCGGTTGGCAGAATACCGCCCGGGTGGCCGATGACGTGCTGCTGACCACTTCCCGGGATGTGCTCTCCGACATTGGGGCTGGCAAAGGGCCGAAAAACTACCTCGTGTGTCTGGGGTATGCGGGCTGGAGTGAGGGGCAACTGGAGGATGAGTTGGCAAGCAATGCCTGGCTGACCTGCCCCGCCACTCCCGAAATCCTGTTCCGTACGCCATGGGAGGACCGCTATCAGGCGGTGCTGAAACTGATCGGCATCGATCTTAACCAGCTCAGCGAGTTTGTGGGACATGCCTGATGCAGGAAATCGCCGCGTAATGGCATTCGACTTCGGCACCCGGCGGATTGGTGTGGCCAGCGGCCAGGAGTTGCTCGGAACCGGCAAACCCCTGACGATGTTGCCAGCCCGGGACGGGGTGCCGGACTGGGATCAGATTGGTCGGCTGCTGAAAGAATGGAAGCCGGACCGTGTGCTGGTGGGTCTGCCCCTGAACATGGACGACACCGAAAACGACATGTGCGCCCGGGCCCGAAAATTTGGCAAACGTTTACACGGACGCTTTCACGTCGAAGTGGAAATGGTGGACGAACGCCTGACCAGTTTCGAGGCCAAGGGCGACGTCTTGGCTGCCGGCGGCAGTCGTGATTTTGGCCGCGACGGCGTCGATGACCGTGCCGCCGTGCTGATTCTGGAAACCTGGTTTCATCAGCAGGAATCCCGTTCTGCCTGACCCGGCTCAGGCTGTTGTATGAGAGGACTCAAATGACTGCATTGCTTGATATGGACCAGCTGCTTGATGACCTGGAAAAGGGCCTGCGCAAGAGGCTGGAAGAGCGGGGAGTCACCGACCCGGCATTGATCGGTATTCGTACCGGCGGCGTCTGGCTGGCGGATGTCATGAGCAAGCGTCTGGGCCTGAAAGAGCCCTGGGGCGAGCTGGACATCTCCTTCTACCGGGACGATTTCAGCCGCATTGGCCTTAACCCGAAAGTGAAACCTTCCAGTCTGCCTTTCAGCACCGAAGACCGGGATATTATCCTGATCGACGACGTTATCATGAGTGGTCGCACCATCCGCGCGGCAATGAATGAAATCTTCGATTATGGCCGGCCGGCAAGTATCATCCTCGCCACACTGGTGGATCTGGGCGCGCGGGAGCTGCCGGTGCAGCCGGATGTAACCGGACGGGTACTGGCCCTGCAGTCTCACCAGCGTGTGAAATTGCGCGGCCCGGCCCCGCTGCACATAGAATTACAGGAAACGGGCAAGTAATCAGCGAACGCATAACCCCAACAGGCGACACATGACGGCAAACGACCCTTCCTCGACCTCCCTTCAGCTTACCGCCGACGGCCAGCTACGGCATTTTCTGACCCTCGATGGCCTGGACCGGGCGCTACTGACCGAAATTCTCGACACCGCAGATTCCTTTATCGAAGTGGGTGAGCGCAGCATCAAGAAAGTGCCGTTGCTGCGGGGCCGTACGGTGGTGAACCTGTTCTTTGAATCCAGCACCCGCACCCGCAGCACCTTCGAACTGGCGGCCAAGCGCCTCTCGGCGGACGTACTCAACCTGGACATCAATACCTCAGCCACGTCCAAGGGTGAGTCCCTGTCTGACACTCTGCTGAATCTGGAAGCCATGGCCAGCGACATGTTCGTGGTGCGTCATTCCCAGAGTGGTGCTCCCCATTTTATTGCCGAAAGCGTTACACCGGGGGTGGCGATCATTAATGCCGGAGACGGCCGCCATGCCCACCCCACTCAGGCCATGCTGGACATGCTCACCATCCGGCAACACAAGGGCCGTTTTGAGGGGCTGAAAGTGGCCATTGTTGGTGATGTGTTGCACTCACGGGTGGCGCGCTCCCAGATCCGTGCCCTGAACGAATTGGGAGCGGCAGAAGTACGGGTGATCGCACCGGCCACCCTGCTGCCAAGAGACGTGGAAAGCCTGGGCTGCACCGTGGAATACGACATGAAACGGGGCATGAAAGACCTGGATGTGGTGATCATGCTGCGCCTGCAAAAAGAACGTATGGAAGGGGCGCTACTGCCCAGCGAACGGGAGTTCTACCGACTCTATGGTCTCAATCGGGAGAAGCTGGCCCTTGCCGACCCGGGCTGCATTGTGATGCATCCCGGCCCCATCAACAGGGGGGTGGAAATAGAATCGGCGGTGGCTGACGGGCCACAGTCGGTCATCCTCAACCAGGTCACCAACGGTATTGCCATTCGCATGGCCGTAATGTCCATGGCCATGGGTGGCCAGATGGCAGAGCGCAATCGCAAGCTGGCAGAGAGGGTCGAGGGATGAGCAGCCTGAAAATCAGCGGTGGCCGCCTGGCCAAC
Source organism: Marinobacter denitrificans (assembly GCF_008795955.1). Taxonomy (GTDB): domain Bacteria; phylum Pseudomonadota; class Gammaproteobacteria; order Pseudomonadales; family Oleiphilaceae; genus Marinobacter; species Marinobacter denitrificans. The sequence goes on along the minus strand of NZ_VMHN01000001.1, from coordinate 1,428,775 downwards.
ACCGATACTGTAACCACGGTCTTGATCAGGGATGGCTACATCGCTGCGCTCGGCGATGCCGCTGGACGAGAGTCTGCCGATAACGAATTTGATGCCGCCGGCTGCATCGTGGCGCCAGGGTTTGTCGACTTGTGCTGCAACCTGCGCGAGCCCGGCAATGGTCAGAAAGGCAATATTGCCTCGGAGAGCCTGGCTGCCGCCCATGGTGGATTCACCACTGTATGTGCGTCTCCGGAGACCTCGCCAGTGAACGATTCCGGTGCGGTCACCAATCTGATTCTGGACGTGGCTGCCAAGCGTTCGGGGGTGCGAATACTGCCGGTGGGCGCCATTACCCGCGGCCTGGAAGGCGACCTTCTCAGCGACATGGCGGGCCTGGCGGCCGCGGGCTGTGTGGCCCTGGGGAACGGCGCACGTCCGGTGAAGAATGCGCGGGTGCTGCGTCGCTGTATGGCCTATGCCCAGACGTTCGGGCTGACGGTGATGTTCAGCCCCGAGAACCGCGCACTGGCAGCTGATGGGTACGCGCACGATGGTCTGGTAGCTTCCAGGCTGGGGCTGCTGGGCATTCCCGAGGTGGCGGAAACCACTGCGGTCATGGAAATGCTGTTGCTGGCTGAAGAAACCGGCGTTCGCCTGCACCTGAGCCAGTTATCCTGTGCCCGTAGCGTGGAGATGCTGGCCGATGCACGGAAGCGTGGTATTGCAGTGACCGCAGACGTTGCAGTGCACCAACTCCTGTTTACTGAAGATGCGTTGTCCGGTTTCGACAGCCGTTACCATGTGCGCCCCCCTCTGCGTTCGGAGAGAGACCGGCAGGCTTTGCTGGCCGGTGTGCGGGACGGCGTAATTGATGCGATCACCAGCCAGCACCAGCCTCACGACTCCGCTGCCAAGCAGGCCCCGATGGCCGCCACCGAACCGGGCCTCTCCACCATTGAGAGCACCCTGTCCATGGGTCTGCTGCTGGTGCAGCGAGGCGAGCTGGGCAATGCAGACCTGATCCGGGCGCTCACCACTGGCCCGGCTGCCGTGCTTGGCCATTCCGCCGAGCTCCATGAAGGTGCAGTGGCGGACCTGTGTGTGTTTGACCCCCGGACCAGCTGGCGGCCGGACGACACCAACCTCTGTTCAGTGGGGCGCCACATTCCGTTGCCCGGTAAAGATCTGCCAGGTGTGGTTCGGCTTACCCTGTGCAATGGCCAACAGGCCTGGCCCTGCAATAACCTGTAGCCCGGGCTTTCATGTCGGTAAAATGTGGCAGAGGTTGCGGAACCTCTGTCGAGCCCGTCACAGTTCCTTACCTTTTTGCTTCAGAGCCCTTGATGACAGGCACCTGTGCCAAAGTATTCTTGTCGTGGCCGGCCTAATCTCGGCCAGACAATAATAATTCAGGAGTCATCCCCGTGAAACTAGTCAACCTACCGCGAAAGGCCACAGCGGTTGCCGCCCTGTGTGCCAGTCTTGCGTTGTCGCCGCTTGCCCAGGCGGAATCGGACCTCATGGAGCGAAGCTTCTGTGTGTTTGATCCGGTGGGGGCCAACGGCCCGCTGTTCGCTATTACCAAAACCTTCCAGCCCATCGCCCTCAAGGAAGGCATCAAACTGAACCTGCGTGCCTATACCGACGAGAAAGTCGCCGCCGAAGACTTCAAGGCCGGTCAGTGTGACGCCGTATTGCTCACCGGCACCCGTGCTCGCGAATTCAACAAATTCACCGGTACCCTGGAGGCTATGGGTGCTGTGCCCGGTGAAGAGGAAATGCGGCTGCTTTACAACACTCTCAGCCAGGAAAAGGCGCGCCCGTTCCTGATCGATGGAAACTACGAAGTGGCTGGCGTTTTCCCCGGTGGCGCGGTGTACCTCCATACCCGAGATCGTGCGATCGATTCCGTGGAAAAGCTGCAGGGCAAACGCATTGCCACCCTGGATTTTGACAGCGCCTCCGTGCGCATGGTGCGGCATGTGGGTGCTTCCGTAGTGGGCTCCAACTCTGCCAACTTTGCGGGTAAATTCAACAATGGCAGTGTCGATCTGGCCTATGCACCGGCAGTGGCCTATTCCCCCCTGGAGCTTTACAAAGGTGTGACCCCCAATGGGGGCGTGTTCAAGTACGCGCTAGCCTACATGAACTTCCAGGTGATCATCCATCGCGATCGCTTCCCGGATAGTGCTGGCCAGATGGTGCGTAACCAGGCCATCCAGCGCATCGATGAGGCCTACGAAATCATCGCTGAAGCCGAAGCTGGTATTCCCGAGGATGTGTGGATGCATCCGCCACAGGAAGACGTCGCCGAATACGACAAGATGCTTCGCAAGGTGCGGTTGTCATTACTGGAAGACGGTGTCTACGACGAACGCGCTATCAGCCTGATGAAGGCGATTCGCTGCCGGGTGGATGGCTCCCGTTCCGAGTGTGCGTCCTGAGGAGTGGATAACCGGGGGCGAGCGGCCCCCGGTTGCGGACTTAGCGGATCGAGTCTTTCAGCGCCTTGCCTGCCTTGAAGCCGACTGTCTTGCTGGCAGGTATCCGGATGGTTGCACCGGTTTGGGGATTACGGCCATCGCGGGCTTCACGGCTGCGAATGTTGAAGGTGCCGAAACCGATCAGGGTGGTGTCTTCGCCCCGGGCAGCAGCAGCGGAGATCTGGTCGGTGAATGCTGTAATCACTTCGCTGGCTTTCTCCCGGGTCAATCCGGTCTGGTCTGCAACAGCGGCGGCAAGTTCAGGTTTGCGCATTGGATACTCCTTGTTGTCGTTTTTGGTTATTCACCGGTGGCTGCGTAACCGCCGGCTGACCAAATCTATAGCGGTTTGCGACGCATTGTGCAAACCGGTAATCCGAATACATTTGAGCCTCCGGCTTCATTTGCGGGCGGAGTCGCATAAAAACAGGGAGTTGTGGGCGATAATGCCGTTTCGGTTACAAACTGTAACCAAGCAGGTGTGCGGCCCCGGCCGGACGAGGCTCCGGTTGCCCTAAAAATAAAAAGGTAAGATGTTATGACACGTATTCAGAAACCTGCCAACCGGCCACCTCACGGGTTTGTCCGGTTTCGCGGTGCCGTAACGGCAGTTCTTGCAGGAATGGTCCTCAGTGGTTGTGGTGTCGTCAACAACATGATCTACAAGACCACCGGTGATGTGATGCAGGGCTTCTCCCGCAATCACACCGTTCCCTATCTTCTGGAAAGTGAAGATCTGGCCATGGGTTGCGCCATGAGTGAGGCCACCGCCCCCCTGCTGATGTCCTTTGGCCGTGTAACCAGCGAGCCTGACCAACTGGCGGTAATGCTTTATCTGTCAGCCGGTGGTTGTGCGGAAGAACAGGCGCGGGAGCACGAACTGGCCAGCCTGGGTGCCTTGCGTACAAGGAACGCGGAAGCGGCCGAAGATGCCATCATTCGCCAGAAGCGTGCCCTGTCCCTGGCTGCCAAGCGTTATCACCGGGGCTGGAAACATCACAACGCGTTCTACGGCGAACCGGATGAGGAGGAATGTCCCGGCTTTGACGACGACCTTGGCGAATTTATCTACATGGCGGGCCTGCTGTCGGGTCTGCAGGCACTGAATGCCGAGATCCAGTCTACGTCGTCCATCGGCGTTCCCAAGAACATCGGCTCCACCGTCGCCCGCGCCACCAGTTGTCTCGAGAACGACAAGTGGTGGGGCGCGCCCATGGCATTGCGCGCCACGGTCTGGTCGATGATCCCCGGCGCGCAGCCCGAGGGCGAAGATCCTTTCCAGCGCCTTAGCGTAGCCGATGAGCAGGGTGAGGAGGCCGGGGTAAGACTCAGCCATGTGTTCCACGCCATTGCTGCTCAGAACAAGGGTGATCAGGAGCGCCTCCGAGCTGTTATTCGTAGCCATGCCGAAGCGATCGACGAAACACCCTCCAATGAAGAATGGAAGTTCGTGGACGCCATGGCCACCCAGATGATTGTCGCTATTTCCGATCGCATGTGGATGGAAAACACCGGACACCGTACGCCGACCGGCAAGCTGGGAACCTTCTGGGACGATGAGAAGGAAGCGGTGGAAACCATGGATCTGGATGATCTGCTGTAAACCAATATTCCCAGAGTGAGCTGTTATGTCCGAGGTTGGATTTCGCCGTAGTGGCAGGGAGTGGTTCTCCTCCCTGCCGGCCTGTCTGCTTTTGCTGGCGGTGGTGCTGTTTTCCACCAGCAGTGATATCCACAACCAGATGCTCCGCGGTGGCGAGCAACTGTGGAGTGGCTATTACAAACTGAGGGCAGATCCGGTCCAGCCAACCTGTGACCCGAACGTGGATATCGAAGCCGCGGTACAGGAAGAGCTGGCGGAGGAGAGCGGAGATGATCCCATGGCGGCGCTACTGGGAGAAGCTGAAAAAGATCCGGCGGATATCCGTCTGGCGATCGAACGCTCGGTGGAAGATTGTCGCCAGAGCTATCGCAGCTACGAGAACCTCAAGGACAAGCTTACGCCAGGCGTGAAAGCCTATCGAACAGTGGAACTCTTCGTGGCCGACCTGATCGCCTTCGGCCTCGAATCCCAGCGCTATATACTGGTCATTCTGGTAATGCTGTGTGCAGCTACCGCAACCCTGACCCGCCATCACATCGCCATGCGAGCGATGGAAACCCGCCTGGACTACACGGTTTCCCATACCTTGCAGACTGTCGCCAACGCCATGTTGCTTGGTTCCAGTGTGATCTTCCGCCAGTCCAGTTTCGGCTCTGACAACACCATGTCCTCCGACGAGCTACTCCTCCACAACCTGTGGATCATCGGGTTCGCGGCGCTGACCCTGGCCAGTCTCTACCGTCTGGTACGGGTGCCGGACGACCTGGAAGAGGGCGGCGATCTGAACAAGGCATTTCTGGCCGTCCCTCTTTATACGGTTATGTGCCTTATATCAGGTACTTATTTTGCACTGATCGGTCACGCCTCCGGTATTGGTATCTACCTGGGCAAGATGATGGAACTGTCTGACATGTTCCTCAACGTGGGCCTGTATGTGTGGGTGGGCATGATGCTGAAGCAGACCCGCCTCGCCACGTTGGTGTTCAATGTATTCAGGCCGTGGCGCATGCCGCCCGAACTTCTGGCCGTGGTGGCGGTGCTGGTGGCAGCCGTGCCTACCGCGTATACCGGCGCCTCCGGTATCTTTGTTATTGCCGCCGGTGCCGTTATCTACACGGAGTTGCGTGCTGCCGGTGCCCGCCGGCATCTGGCTTTGGCCGCCACCGCCATGTCTGGTTCCCTCGGCGTCGTCTTGCGGCCCTGTCTGCTGGTGGTGGTCATTGCCTACCTGAACCGGGAAGTCACTACCGACGAGCTCTTTGGCTGGGGCATCTGGGTGTTCGTACTTACGGCTGCCATGTTCACAGCTGTCGCGCTGACCGTTAACCGTCAGAGCCAGTTCAACCTCGCTCCGGCATCCGTTGCCCTTTCGCCGATGATGTCAGCACTGAAGCAGCTGATTCCTTATGTTCTGGTGATCACAGCGGTGGTGCTGCTGTACCGGTTCGCCCTGGATGTGAAAATGGACGAGTTCTCGGCCCCCCGATTGCTGCCCGTGATCATGCTGGCGATTCTGCTGTATGAGCACATCAGCCTGAAAAACCGCAAGGGTCGGGCCAGTGGTGAGATCAAACACCAGGGCCTGGAACGCAGCCTGCGCTCAGCCACCAACGACACCACCGCCGAAATCGGCGCTCTGTTGTTGCTGTTGGGCCTGTCAGTCAGCATTGGCGGCGTGATTGAGCGCTCCCATCTGATGGAAGCGTTCCCACAGTCTTTCGACAGCGCCTGGTCCGCCATGCTGCTGATGGTGGTCATCCTCGTGATCCTGGGGATGATCATGGACGCCTTCGGGGCCGTGATTCTTGTAACTGCAACGGTGGCAACCATTGCCTACAGCAGCGGTATCCATCCGATTCACTTCTGGATGGTTACCCTGGTGGCGTTCGAGCTCGGTTACCTCAGCCCCCCTGTGGCACTGAACCATCTGCTGACACGGCAAGTGGTAGGAGAAGCGGAAGTGCTGGCAGCACAGCAGGAAGGGGGTACGTTCTACCAGCGGCACGAGCGCATCATCATGCCGCTGATAGCCATGGGAATATCACTGGTGCTGGTGGCGTTCGTACCGCTGCTGTTCTATGGCTGAGCCGCAAGGGTCACACCGGCTCGGGCGTTTTCCGTTCACCACGAAGTAATGTGACGTCAGCTCTTGGGGGCGCTCCGAACAGGCGGCTGTACTCGCGGCTGAAGTGGGAAGGGCTTTCATAGCCCACCCGATAGCTGGCGGTGGCCGCCTCAAGCCCCTCGGCCAGCATCAGCCGCCTGGCTTCATGCAGGCGCAGCTTCTTCTGGAACTGCAGCGGCGACATCCGGGTTACCTGCTTGAAACTGTGGTACAGCGTGGACTCACTCATGTTCGCCGCTTCTGCCAACTCGCGGATTCGCAGGGGTTCCGCGTAGTGATCCTTCAATGCCGAGATCACCGTGGAAATCCGGTGGGACTGGGATTCCGCCGAAGCAAACTTTCGCATTCTGGACCCCATCTCTCCAATCAGGGTCCGGTAAATGATTTCCCGGCGAGCCAGGGGCGCGAGTATGGGTATGTCGCCGGGGGAATCCAGCAACCCCAGCAGCCGGTAAAGCGCACTCTGCATAGGCTCATCCATGGATGAGATGCACAGGCCGCATTCAAGTTCCGGGCAGTGTCCGTGTGGGTCCAGTGGCGGGGCCTTTTCGCCGAGCTCCAGCACCAGATCTGCCACTTCCTGAGGATCTACCTTGAGTTTTGCCGCCAGATAGGGCCGTTCCTCTGAGGCGTCGACAATCCGCCCCAGTACCGGTAAGTGTACCGAGCTGGCCAGATAGGACAGTGGCTGGTAGGTGATTTCCCGGTCGCCCAGCTGGATGGTCTTGGTGCCCTGAATGACAAAACACAGCGAAGGTTCATAAACACTTGAACCGCAGCTGGAAGGCTGGTTGCAGCGTATCAGTTCTACACCATTTATGGCCGAACCCTGGATGCCCTGTTGGGTCGTCCATTTACCAACTACCCGGGCGAGCTGTTGCTGCAAGTTGAGGGTGAGATTTCCGGAAATCTCGGGAATCGTGGCAGTCATCGGTAGGTCTCCCTTTCAGGGCAGTATAATCCTTCGTATCCTGAATCGTATGGGGGTTCATGTATGTTCTGCAGGATCAGGCAATGACCGCGCAGAAATCGGCAACCCCTCACGCCCAGCAGATGGCAGCCGGCAGAATCAGGCAAGCTTCCCGCAGTAACCCGATACCCTCTTCATCCCTGCATTCTTTATCTTAGCTTACATCCTGATTCGGGCCTATTGACCTCAAGTTAACTTGAGGAAATAGGCTCTGTGTCGAATTCGTTTAACCCCAACCGACTTAACAAGCAATCCAACCGATTACTTGGCAAACGGGCGTGCTCACAAGGCGTTCCCGACATTGGAGCGAGAAACCATGGAAAGTCTGATAACAAAGAACTTGAGCGAATCCGGCCGGGTACTGGGCCTGGCTATTGCACTGGCGGTGTTGATGACCGGCTGTGAGGCACAAAGCGACGAGGCGATCGCGCCGCCTCCACCGCCGGAAGTGGATGTGGCGGAAGTTCTGGTGGACCGGGTCACCCTGTGGGAGTCCTTCACCGGCCGGGTAGCATCCCCGGAAACGGTGGATTTGCGCCCCCGTGTGAGTGGCTACATTGACGAGGTGGCGTTCGAAGAAGGTGAGCTGGTACAGGCCGGTGACCTGCTGTTCCAGATAGACCCCCGGCCTTACAAAGCGCGGGCGCAGGCAGCCCGTGCGGAACTGGCACTGGCCAATAGCCAGCTGGAACTGGCCCGGAGTGAAGCCGGCCGGGCCAAGACACTACTGGAAAGCCGTGCTATTTCCCAGGAAGAGTACGACCAGCGCAATGCCGCTTTATTGAGCGCCCGTGCCCGGGTGCAGGCTGCCCAGGCAGCGCTGGATGCCGCCGAGCTGGATCTGCAGTACACCCGCATAACCGCACCGGTCAGCGGCCGTGCCGGCCGTGCGCTGGTAACACGCGGCAACCTCGCTAATGCGGACCAGAGCCTGCTGACAACCGTGGTGTCTGTGGACCCGCTCCACGTCTATTTTGAGGCCGATGAGAAATCCGCATCCCGTAGCCAACAGTTGCCTGTCACTGGCCAGCCACGAAGTGTGCGTATCGCGCTGGGGGATGAGGACGGTCGCCAGTACCAGGGCGAACTCGACTTCGTGGACAACCACCTGAACCCGGGAACCGGCACACTGCAGTATCGCGCCGTGGTCAGTAACTCGGACGGTCTGATCAGGCCAGGCCAGTTTGCCCGTGTGGAAATGCCTGTGGCCAAACTGGACAGCGCACTGCTGGTCAACCGCAAGGCGGTGTTGACCGACCAGGACCGTCGTTACGTCTACGTGGTGGATGAAAACAACCTGGCCAGCACACGGCAGGTGACCACGGGCCGTCAGGTGGATGACCTGCTGGTGATCCGCGACGGCCTGCAGAGCGGTGACCTGGTGATAATCAATGGCGTGCAGAAAGTGTACGGCCCCGGCATGGAGGTGAGCCCGCAACTGGTCGCTATGCGGGAATCGGATCAGGATGCTGACGCGGTTGCGGTAGCGCGGGAGATGGCGCAATGAATATCTCCCGCTTCTTTGTGGACCGGCCGATATTCGCGGCGGTACTTTCCATTATCATTTTCGCCATCGGGCTGATTTCCATCCCCAACTTGCCCGTCAGCGAGTACCCGGAAGTGGTGCCGCCGTCTGTGGTGGTGCGCACCGTTTACCCCGGTGCCAACCCCAAGGAAATCGCTGAAACCGTGGCGACGCCCCTGGAAGAAGCCATCAGTGGTGTCGAGGACATGATGTATTTCAAGTCCGTAGCGGGCTCGGATGGCGTCCTCCAGATGACCGTCACCTTCCGCCCCGGCACAGATGCGGAGGACGCCACTGTACGGGTACAGAACCGGGTCAGCCAGGCACTCGCCCGGCTGCCGGAGGAGGTGCGGCGCCAGGGGGTGACCACCCAGAAACAGTCGCCAACCTTCCTGATGGTGGTCCATCTGACCTCCCCGAACGGTACCTACGACACTCTTTATTTACGAAACTATGCCCGTTTGCACGTGCGGGATCGCCTCGCGCGTATCCAGGGGGTAGGGGACGCGCAGATATTCGGTGGTGGTGACTACGCCATGCGCGCCTGGCTGGATCCGGAGCGGATTGCTGCCCGTGGCCTGACCGCCAGCGATGTGGTGCGTGCCATGCGTGAACAGAACGTGCAGGTGTCCGCCGGCCAGATCGGCGCCGAGCCGGTGCCGGACAGCGACTTCCTCACCCTCATCAATGCCAGGGGACGGCTGGAAACCGTGGAGGAGTTTGGTGACATCGTACTCAAACGCGGCGACAACGGCGAAATCCTGCGGCTGGAAGATGTGGCCCGGCTGGAAATGGGGGCTGGCGACTACACCCTGCGCTCTCAACTGGACGGCAAGGATGCCGTGGCCATCGGTGTCTTCCAGGCACCGGAAGCCAACGCCCTGCAAATCCGTGATGAAGTGATCGACACCATGGATGAACTGGCCACTCGCTTCCCGGAGGGCGTGGAGTATGAAGCGGTGTACGACACGACCATTTTTGTCAGTGATTCCATCAAGGCGGTGGTGGCCACGCTGCTGGAAGCGGTGTTGCTGGTGGTGCTGGTAGTCACCCTGTTTCTGCAGACCTGGCGCGCCTCCATTATTCCGCTGCTTGCGGTACCGGTGTCGGTCATAGGGACTTTCGGTGCGCTTTACCTGCTGGGTTATTCCATCAACACCCTGACCCTGTTCGGGCTGGTACTGGCCATCGGTATCGTGGTGGATGACGCCATTGTGGTGGTGGAAAATGTGGAGCGTAACATCGAGGAAGGACGGACCCCTTTGGCAGCGGCCCATCAGGCCATGAAGGAGGTGTCTGGTCCTATCATCGCCATTGGCCTGGTGCTGTGCGCGGTGTTTATCCCCATGGCCTTCCTGTCCGGCGTGACGGGCCAGTTCTACCGGCAGTTCGCGGTGACCATCGCTATTTCCACGGTAATCTCCACCATCAACTCGTTGACCCTGTCGCCGGCGCTGGCCGCGATGTTGCTCAAACCCCACACAGCACCCAAGGATCGGGTGCAACGGGTCATTGATGCCTTGTTCGGCTGGGTCTTCCGGCCATTTAACCGTTTCTTCAACGCCAGTGCGGAGAAGTACCAGCGCGGCGTGTCCCGTTCCCTGCGTCGGCGCGGTGCCGTGTTCGTGGTGTATGCCTTGTTGCTCGCAGGCACAGGGTTGATGTTCAAGGTGGTACCGCCGGGCTTTATCCCGACTCAGGACAAACTGTACCTGATAGCCGGGGTAAAACTACCGGAAGGGGCTTCCCTGGAACGCACTGATCAGTTGCTGCAGCAGGTAACCGATATTGCCATGGATACCGAAGGGGTGGCCAACGCCGTGGCCTTTCCCGGTCTGAATGCACTGCAGTTCACCAATACCTCCAACACCGGTGTGGTGTTCTTTCCGCTCAAGCCGTTTGAGGAGCGTAGCCTGAGTGCGGCAGAGATCAACGCCCGCATCAGCCAGCAAATCGCCGGGCTGAAAGAAGGTTTCGCCTTCTCCTTCATGCCGCCACCGATTCTTGGGCTGGGTAACGGCTCCGGCTACCAGTTGTTCATAGAGGACCGGGGGAACCTGGGCTACGGTGCCCTGCAGAATGCGGTGAACCAGTTCCAGGGCGCGATCAGCCAGACACCCGGCATGGGTTACCCCATCAGCAGCTACCAGGCCAACGTGCCGCAACTGGATGCGGAAGTGGACCGCCTCAAGGCCAAGGCCCAGGGCGTGCCGCTGACGGAGTTGTTCGACACCCTGCAGACCTATCTCGGGTCCACGTACGTGAATGACTTCAACCGCTTTGGCCGTACCTGGCAGGTGATTGCCCAGGCCGACGCCCCCTACCGCGATAGTTTGGAGGATATTGCCCGCCTGCGCACCCGCAATAACCAGGGCGAGATGGTACCCATTGGCTCGATGGTGGATATCCGTCAGAGCTTCGGCCCTGATCCGGTATTGCGTTACAACGGCTACCCTGCCGCCGACATTGCCGGCGAAGCAGACCCGCGGATGCTGTCTTCGGCTCAGGCCATGGATGCACTGACGGCCCTGGCGGACGAGACCCTTCCTGCCGGCATGGACTTTGAGTGGACCGACTTGAGCTTTCAGCAGGCCACCCAGGGCGATGCGGCGCTGGTGGTATTCCCGCTTTCCATCCTGCTGGTGTTCCTGGTGCTGGCGGCGCTGTATGAGAGCTGGACCTTGCCCCTGGCGGTGATCCTCATCGTGCCCATGTGTATGCTCTCGGCACTGATCGGCGTGTGGTTTGGGGACGGGGACAACAACATTTTCGTCCAGGTGGGCCTGGTGGTGTTGATTGGTCTGGCCTGTAAGAACGCCATCCTGATCGTGGAATTTGCCCGTGAGCTGGAGTTACAGGGCCGGGGCGTTGTGGAGGCGGCACTGGAGGCCTGCCGGTTGCGGCTGCGGCCTATCATTATGACCTCGATTACCTTTACCGCGGCCGTGGTACCGCTGGTTCTGGCTACCGGCGCTGGTGCCGAGGTTCGCCAGGCTCTGGGCACTGCCGTATTTGCCGGCATGGTCGGGGTAACCCTGTTTGGCCTGTTCCTCACGCCGGTGTTTTATGTGGCTCTGCGCAAGCTGTCTGGCAGCCATCCTCTGAAAAGCCATCACACATCCACACTGATCTGCGAAGACGAGCCCAACGACGATGTAGTTCCGGGAGGTAGCCATGCATAAAGTAATCACAATGACCGGAGTATTGGTGCTGTTGACCGGTTGTGCCGTGGGGCCGGATTACCAGGCGCCGGCCACACCGGAACCGGAGGCCTTCTCGGAGGGGCGGACGATGGTCGCTGGCGTCAGTGACCAGCAACGTTTCTGGCATGGGTTTGGCGACCCCTTGCTGGAGCAGTTGATTGACCAGACCCTGGCGGCTAACCACACCCTGGAAGGCGCGGTAGCCCGCTACGAGCGTGCCGCTGCGCTGCTCTACGGAGCCGAAAGGGACCAGTGGCCCAGCGTGACTGCCAGTGCTACCGCTGCCGAACAGTACCTGGCGGACATTGAGCAGTCACCGCAGGGCGCCGGGCCGGAACGGGTACAGCGATTCCAGGCTGGCCTTGCCGCCAACTGGGAGCTGGACCTGTTCGGGCGCCTGCGGCGCGCGACAGAAGCCCAGAGGGCAGAGCTGGAAGCCGCCGGGGCTGATATCGGCACCGTGCAGGTCGCGATGGTGGGGCAACTGGCAAGCAGCTACTTTGAGTTGCGCGGTCTGCAACAGCAGTATCTGGTGGCGCAGCAGAGTGTGGCACTGCAACAGCAATCTCTGGATATTGTGGAAGCCCGGGTAGGTGCGGGGAGGGGGACGGAGTTTGATCAGGTGCGTGCCCGTGCTCAACTGGAACGAACCCGCGCTGAACTGCCCACGCTGCAGGCGGGTATCCGGGCGGCTATGCACCGCATTGCCATACTGACCGGCCAGCCTCCGATGGCGCTGGTGGAAACGCTGTCACCCCAGCGTGCGCTTCCAGAAACCCTGCCGGCAATTCCCGTGGACAGCCCCGGGGATGTGCTGCGACGACGTCCGGACATTGCTGCGGCAGAACGCCGCCTGGCTGCTGCCACTGCCCGAATCGGCATTGCCACCGTCGACCTGTTTCCCAGCTTTACCCTCAGTGGGATGATAGGTTCTGCTACTGCCGACACCAGTGACCTGTTCACCGGCCCCGCGGATACCCGGCGTGTGGCCCTGGGCATCGACTGGACCTTCCTGGACCACGGCAAGGTAAAGGCACGCATAGAGGCCGCGGGGGCCGACAGCCGTGCGGCACTAGCCAATTACCAGCAAACCGTACTGGAAGCGCTAGAAGAAGCAGAGACACGGTTGGTGCGTTACCAGCGCGCCCAACAACGGGAAAAACGACTTGAACAGGCCATGAATAACGCCGAGAAAGCGGTGGAGCTGGCCCGGGCCCGTTATGAAGAGGGATTCATCGGCTATTTCGAAGTACTGACGGCTGAACAGGAGTTCACCGCCACCCGGGATGCCGCCGTGCGTAGCCGTACGGCAGTGACCCTGGCGATGGTGGACGTATACCGCTCCCTGGTCGGGGCGCCGGGTTAGACCACCCCGCCAAGCCGCTATTTCATCTCGAAGCCCCTGTCGCGCAGGAAGTCGCGCATATGGGGGCGAAGTTTGGTGGAGAATAGCTGCGTGAGTTGTTTTGACCAGGTCGTGTCTTTTTTGCCGGCGGTGCGCGCCTGGTAATAGGCATGCATGGTGTTGTCGTATTCCGCCACCAACGCCACGTCCTGTTCATCTTCGTAGTAGTCCTGCTTCAGGATAGCCGCCATGGGCAGCCGCGGTTTGATTTCCGGCTTCTGGTCAGGGTAGCCAATGCACATACCAAACACCGGGTACACATGGTCCGGCAGGCGAAGCAGTTTGCTCACTTCGGCAGGGTCGTTGCGAATGCCGCCGATATAACAGACGCCCAGCCCCTCCGCTTCTGCCGCCGTAGCGACGTTCTGGGCAACCAGCGTAGTATCGATACTGGCAACCAGTAATTGCTCGGTGGTGCCTCTGACCACCTCGGTACCAGTACGCTCGGCGGCATCCGTGGGCCGCTTCATATCCGCGCAGAACACCAGAAAATGCGAGCACTCCGCCACATACCGTTGGCCTCCGCTCAGCTCCGCCAGGGCTTTGCGGTTTTTCTTGTTGGCGACATGAATAATGGAATAGGCCTGAACGTGACTGGAGGTGGCAGCGCTCTGGCCGGCACGAATCAGCTCTTCGAAAAGCTCGTCGCGAATCTTCCAATCCTGGAATTTACGTATCGAACGGTGTGACTTGAGCAGTTCAATCGTCGGGTTCATGCTACCCTCTTTCTCATCCTGAGGAATTAAATATCCTGCCATCGCTTTGCAGAATTCGCAAAGCACGTTTTATAGCATGTCGTTGCTCGGTTAAGGAAGTCAGTCCCCCACCGAACAGGACAGAATCCGAGACAGGTGACTGTAGGGCAGACCGGTTTCGCGATGCCAGTCGTTGAAGGCCTGCTGCGCCTGAACCAGGGCTTTCTTGCTGCCGGGCGTTGCATCCAGGCGCTCTTCACGATGAAGCCCGGCGACCACATCCGACGACAGGATAAAGCCATCCCAGCCAACCCGTCGCAGGAAATACTGGGCAGTGTTGCCGCCCAACCGCGCGCCGTGGCGCTTGAGCCACATCAGCAACCCGACCTGGTCCTCCGAAGGCCAGTGGCTGAGGAAAGCTCCGAAATTCCCATGCTCCCTGGCACCCTCCACAATCATCCGGGCATTTTCCGGCACGGTGCGGATTTTCTGCATGTTCCTCACAATCCGCTCGTCACGGGCCAGTTCCTCCAGCACATCCGGTGGCACCTGCTGCCAATAAAGCGGCACAAACCCCTTGAACGCCGCTTCGAAATCGGGCCACTTGTTCTCGATTACTCGCCATACGAAGCCTGCCTTGAAGACACATCGCGTAACCTCCGACAGGTAGCGGTCGTCGCCCAGGGCTTCCAGTTCGCCAGGCTCAGCGACCCTTGGCAGGAGCGCACGTAGTTCCACTTCTCCGCCTTTGCGGGCGGCCGCCTGATTGTAGATTCTGGCAAAGGACATGGAATATCCTAAATCTGGTTGTAGGATTGAAGGAGTGTGGTCCACTATAAAGGAAACCAATCCGGTCAGGGAGTCATGCTAATGCCAACGATAGGATGGGTCTTTCTTCTCGGTGCCATTGCCCTGGTACTTGGCGGACTGTTCATGCTGAGGGATAGCGGCAAGATGCCGATATCGAAGGAAAAGATGAAAAAGATCCAGGAGCGTAAGGCGGAAATTGAGGCCGAGGAAAGCGCGGAGGACAGGGAGCAGTGGTGACTCGCTCACGGTCGTGAGCGCACTGCACTCACAACCAGCCTCAGGAACCGTCCGCCGGAACCAGTCGCACCATGACACTCATGGGTTGCGATTCGGTTCCCTGCTGGGAATGTGACCCGAAAAGATTCGACCACTCACCCTGCTCTAAAACCAGCGTAGCCTGCCCAGTACTTTCGCCATTACTGGTTGCGTATGTACCGATATAGTTGAATTGAAGCTGCCCGGAGGGATCATCCACCATGTTGATGTCATACCCGAGGGAAAACTCCCGGGAAGCAACAAACCCTTTATCCTCGGCAGACACGCCCACCTTCAAGACTTTTGACTCATCCAGAAATCCGGGCAACAACTCGGATGGAGAGCTTTCGGGGTTTGTGGCCTGGCACTCGCAGTAACGGATCTCCAGAAGCAGCGGTTTTTCTGCAATATAGTCTTCAGGTGCGGGTCTGTCGGCGAGACTCAGGCCGGGGAGGGCACATAGTGCAAGCGGAATGAATACCCTGATTAGGAGTGATATTTTCCTTGGCATGTTGGTTCCTTCCACATTGCTCGGGGGGACGTTATCAAATTAGCGCTCACGCACTCCGCAGGTCAATCATAGGGGGCGGTCTGCGGCCAGCCCTCCGGCGAGTCCTCCCACGTTTCCTGACGGCCAAAGGGGGCCAGGTCCAGGTAGGTCCAGTGACTGCCAAAGTACTCGACGCCGCGTGCACCCGTATCGGGTCAGCGCACGGAACATACCAAAACAATAGCCTAAGTAGTGCGTGGCGCAAACATGATGATTGCCATGCCAACCAGCGCTACCGCCGAACCAATCAGATCCCAGTGGGTTGGCCGAATGCCCTCGACCACCCATAACCACATAATTGCCATGAAGATGTAAGCGCCGCCATATGCAGCATAGACTCTGCCGGCAGCGGTCGGATGCAGTGACAGCAGCCATGCAAAGGCTGCAAGGCTCAGCGCTCCTGGCACCAGCAGCCAGACGGACTTACCCTCACGAAGCCAGAGGTAAGGTAAATAACAGCCAATGATTTCTGCCAGCGCGGTGGCTAGAAAGAGGCTGACCGTTTTCAGTTCAGGCAACACAGGTAATCCCCTTCCCGTTTCTAATCACCGAAAAGACCAAGCTATCATACTGAGGGGTTCCTGTGAGAAAGGCACAAAAAAAGCGCCGTACTCACAGAGCAGGGCACTTTTTTCAGTAAAGGGGGCTTATGCTTTCGGCCCGGCCTCTACAATGGCGTCGGAAACATCGAACTTCTTGAAGTTCTCGACAAACTGGCCGATCAGTTCGGCAGCCTTGGCGTCGTAGTCTTCCTTGCTGGCCCAGGTATTGCGCGGGTTCAGCAGGTTGTTGTCTACGCCAGGGACGTCTACTGGCACCTCCAGATTCAGGGTGGGGAGGTGCTCGGTTTCGGCATCGTCCAGGTCGCCATTCTGGATGGCGGCGATAATGCCACGGGTGGTGGGAATGCTGAAGCGCTCTCCCACGCCGTAGGGGCCGCCGGTCCAGCCGGTGTTGACCAGGAAGACCTTGCTGCCGAACTCATCCATGCGCTTCATCAGCAGCTCGGCGTAGACGCCGGCCGGACGCGGGAAGAATGGTGCACCGAAGCAGGTGGAGAAGGTGGCTTTCAGCTTGGAAGAGGAGCCCATTTCCGTAGAACCCACCAGTGCGGTGTAGCCACTGAGGAAGTGGTAGGCGGCGGCTTCCTTGCTGAGGATGGACACGGGCGGTAGTACGCCGGTCATGTCGCAGGTCAGGAATACGATGTGTGACGGTTCGCCGGCCCGGTTTTCAAGGACACGTTTCTCAACGTGCTCCAGCGGATAGGCGCAGCGGGAGTTTTCCGTAAGAGAAACGTCGGTGTAGTCCGGTTCGCGGGTCTCCGGGTTGATGGTGACATTTTCAACCAGGGCTCCAAAGCGGATCGCATCCCAGATAATGGGCTCGTTTTTCCGGCTCAGGTCAATACACTTGGCGTAGCAGCCACCTTCGATGTTGAAAACAGTGCCGGGGCCCCAGCCGTGCTCGTCGTCACCAATCAGGAAGCGCTCCGGATCGGCCGACAGGGTGGTTTTGCCGGTACCGGAGAGACCGAAGAACAGGCAGGTTTCGCCGTCTTCGCCCACGTTGGCGGAGCAGTGCATCGGCAGCACGTCTTTTTCCGGCAGCAGGAAGTTCTGCACTGAGAACATGGCCTTTTTCATCTCGCCGGCGTAATGCATGCCCGCCAGCAGTACCTTGCGCTTGGCAAAGTTGATGATCACGGTGCCGTCGCTGTTGGTGCCGTCACGCTCGGGCACGCATTCGAAATTGGCAACGTTGAGGATCTGCCATTCCTGCTTGTCGGCCGGGTTGAAGGTCTCCGGGCGAATGAACAGGTTCTGGCCGAACAGATTCTGCCAGGCGGTCTCCGTGGTCATGCGTACCGGGAGATAGTGTTCCGGGTCAGAACCGACGTGCACATGGCTTACAAAGCTGTCTTTCTCGGCGATGTAGGCTTCCACGCGGTCCCAGAGGGCATCAAACTTTTCCGCGTCGAACGGGCGGTTGATGGGGCCCCAGTGGATGTCGTCAGAGGTGCTTGGCTCCTCCACGATGTAGCGGTCCATCGGGGACCGGCCGGTGCGTTCGCCGGTTTTTACCACCAGTGAACCATTTGCGGCCAGTTGGCCTTCGTGTCTTTCCAGTGCTAACTCGATCAGTCGTGCTGCACACAGATCATTATAAGTGTTACTCACTTCGACCTCGCCCTCGGGATGTGATCGTGACTGCTCAGGCCGTCCCCCCTGAAAATTGACGGAAATCTGAGCAATCGGGTCAGTTCAGGCGCGCTATTATGCCAGAGACGCCGGTAAAAAACGACTGCCCCGGAAGCCGCGCTACCACTGGCTTCCGGGCCATTCAGCCGGGTATTCAGTGTAACGTATGACCGGTGAAAAGATGATCAATGTCATTTCTATCGAAGCGATAGTGGGCGTGACAGAACTGGCAATCCATCTCGATGGAGCCCTGTTCTTCCAGGATACTGTAGCACTCGGCCTGGCCGATGGCCTCCAGCGCGCCCAGGGTTCGTTCCCTTGAGCAGCTACAGCGGAAGGCGACCGTTTCGGCGTCGAACAGGCGCACGGTTTCTTCGTGGAACAGCCGGTGGAGCAATGTTTCGCTGTCCAACCCCAGCAGTTCCTCGGGTTCCACGGTGCTGGCCAGGTGGTTCAGGCGGTCCCAGAGGTCGGAATCCTGCTCGGTAGTGCCGGGCATTTTTTGCAGCATCAGGCCGGCACTGCGGTTCTCGTCGGCAAACAGGAAGAAGCTGGTGGGGATCTGCTCAGAGCGCTCGAAGTATTCTTCCAGACAGCCGGCCAGGTTTTCTTCTTCTCTGGGCACTACACCCTGATAGCGCTGCCCTTTGTCCGGCGAGATGGTGATGGCCATGCTGCCTTCACCCAGCAGCGCGTCCAGGGATTCCTCGGTAACGGCGTGTTCGTCGTATCGGGCCAGGCCCCGGATGAAGTGGTCGTGGCTGCATTCCGCCATCAGGGTACGTAGTGGCCCTTTGCCCTGGGCCTGTAAAGAGAGGGTGCCTTCAAATTTGAGGGTGCTGCTCATCAGTACGCTGGCGGCCAGGGATTCCCCAAGAATGCGCCTTACAGAGTCGGGATACGGCGCCTGGTTACCAATTTCACTGTAGCTATCGTTGAGCTTCACCCAGGCTCCCCGGACCTGGCTGTCTTCAAAAATAAATCGCTGGAACTGGTCCCGGGATGCCATGGTGTTTTCTCCTGAGCGTTAGAATCGGAATTGGTAATCTGTGGGGCGGGACATCAAAGCCCGTTCTGTTCGCGGAAGCGCTGGATATCCCGGCGGTCCTTCTTGGAGGGACGTCGGGCAGGGGGCAACTGCGCTGCCTGCATCGTTTTGCGCTGCCACGAGAGTTCTTCCCGGCGTTTCACGCTGTCGTCGGTTTCGTGGTAGAGCTTCTGGGCTTCCGGAGCACCCCGGCGACGTTCGCTGATGTCATCCACGATGACAATGCGCTCCTGCCATCCCTGCCGCAGGGTGACCTTGGCGCCGGGCTCCACCAGCTTTCCGGGTTTGGTTCGCTGGCTGTTGTAGTGAACCTTGCCCCCTTCAATGGCCTGTTTGGCGAGGTTGCGGGTTTTGTAGAAGCGTGCCGCCCACAGCCATTTGTCTAGTCTTACGCGGTTGTCGTCAGTGGTGGTTGCCGTCATGTCTCCTCACCTGATGAGCGTATAGCCATAGTATAGCTGGCTCACTGGCCGGATGGCAGGGTCTGGCGCTGACGCAGGGCAGGCAGGACTTCATCGAAGTGATGAATCGAGGGGATATCCGGGTGTTTGTCCCGGGCTGCCTGCTTGCTGTCCGGTGCGAGGATCGCCAGGCACTGGGCTATGCCGGCGGTACGGGCACTCTCCAGCACCGGAAAACTGTCGTCTACCATCAGGGTGGCTGCGGGCCGATAGGTTTCGAGTTGGGCCAGATCACGCCAGAAGGCCGGATCTTCCTTGGGTTTGCCTAACTGGTGGCTGGAGATGATGTTGTCCACCCGGGTGTCGAGACCGGTGCGCTGTAGCTTCAGGCTGAGCGGGTCGGGGTGGCAGTTGGTCACGATAACGGAGCGCAGGCCGCTGCTCCTAACCGCATCGAGAAAATCGGTTACATGGGGCCGGTAGCCGATGCGTTCGCCCACTTCTGCCTTGAGGCTGGTAATGTCCAGCTCCAGCCGGTCGCTCCAGTAATCGGTGCAGTACCAGTTGAGGGATCCGCGCTCGGCCATAATCATGGGGATAACGGTGTCGCGCGCTTCTTCAGGGCTGAGGTTGTTGTATTCGGCGTAGCGCCTGGGCAGGTGCTCGAGCCAGAAATGATTGTCAAAATGCAGGTCGAGCAGTGTTCCGTCCATATCCAGGAACACGGTATCGAGGGATTGCCAGTTCACCATAAACAAAAACAGCCTGAAGTTGGTTAAACCTCAGGCTGCCGAAGAATGCTTGAATTGGCAAGGCGGGATTTTACGGATCAGTTCTGCTCAATGGTTTCCGGCTTTTTGCCAGTGCGGGTGCAGCCAAGGCAGCGCACAAAGGTGGCCTTGGCCGGGCCAACTACCAGAACGTCGCCAGCTTCAGCGGCATTACCACCGAGGGCAGAGAACGGCAGGGATACCAGATAAACGGCACTGCCAATGATGGTGGTGGCAAGCAGGGCCGGACGAACAAACAGGGCATCACCGGTCATTGCCAGCGCAGAGGGCTCTTCATCGATGGCCTGAGCATGGCCGACAGAGGAAAACGCCAGCAGGCAAACCGCTACGGCTGTAATAACGATGTTGGAAATTTTACCGGTCATTTCTTGTTACTCCTGGCGATAACTGGCGATAAATCTACAACTTATTGTAGCTTACAATTATGGATACTCTGTTAACTATGAATCATATTTGCGCATTTTCAAACGAATTTTCTGTTTCAATAGTTGTCTGAGCGCGGTCTAGCGCTGACATTTGCCACAATAAACCGTCGAGCGCTGGTTCATGCGTATTTCCTTCAGCGTGTGCCCGCATTCCTGGCAGGACTCACCGGTGCGGCCGTACACCAGCAGCGACTGGGCGAAGTAGCCGGGTTTGCCGTCGCTGTTTACGAAATCCCTGAGAGTGGTTCCGCCCATCAGAATCGCAGCGCTGAGGGTTTCGCGGATCGCTTCCACCAAACGGTTGTAGCGGTCCAGGCTGATGCGGCCGGCGGCGCGGCGGGGGTGGATGCCGGCCTTGAACAGCGCTTCGTTGGCGTAGATGTTGCCCACACCCACCACCACATGGTTGTCCATAATGAAGGATTTGACGGGCGTTTTCTTGCCCCGCGACACGCGGTAGAGCAGGCGGCCATTAAATTCCGGTGCCAGGGGCTCCGGGCCCAGGCTGGCAATCAGCGGGTGCTGCTCAGGGATTTCAGACCACAGCCAGCAGCCAAACCGGCGCGGATCATTGAAGCGAAGGCGAACACCACTGTCCAGCTCCAGTTCAACGTGGTCATGCAGCAGTGGTTCGCTCTGGTCAGTGATCACCCGCAAGCTGCCGGACATGCCCAGGTGCACGATGAGTGAGCCGGCGACGGTGGCGGAGCGAACCCCGATCAGCAGGTATTTTGCCCGGCGGTCCACGGTCTGGATCACGGCGCCTTCCAGCAGTTCCTTCAGGTTACCCGGAACGGGCCAGCGCAGGCGGCCATCCCGCACGGTCACCCGGGTAATAGTCCGGTGCTCGCAATAGGGCGCTATGCCACGGCGGGTGGTTTCAACTTCGGGTAATTCGGGCAAGGGGTCTACTCCAGCGACTGAGGCGGTAACGGATAAGGGTAATCAGTAACAAATTGGCATCCAAATACGGTTGTTCCAGCTAACAAGTGTACGCTAAAGTGGCCAGATACGGTTGTTGGGCAGTACCGGATCCGTCAGGCCACAGGTTTTCTGCCGGGCCTTGTCATGCACTTTGCAACCTTATGATTTCGAAAGAGGAAAACTCTATGTGGTACAACGGTCTTCTGGACCTTTCGGTGATGCAGCTGATCCTGGTTGCGCTGGGGCTTACCCACATCACAATCATCAGCGTTACGCTTTACCTGCATCGTCATTCTGCCCATAACTCGCTGGATCTGCATCCGGTGCTGGCGCATTTCTTCCGCTTCTGGCTGTGGCTGACCACGGCACAGAACACCAAACAGTGGACCGCTATCCACCGTAAACATCATGCCAAGTGCGAAACAGAGGAAGATCCCCACAGCCCGGTGGTTTTGGGTATTCGCAAGGTATTGCTTGAAGGTGCCGAGCTGTACGACGAGGCCGGCACGCCGGAGACGCTGCAGCGTTATGGCCAGCGCACTCCCGAAGACTGGGTTGAGAATAAGGTATACAGCCGTTACCGGATGCTGGGGATCCAGTTGATGGCGGTGATCGACCTGCTGTTGTTCGGTGTTCACGGTATCTGGATCTGGGCGGTTCAGATGATGTGGATTCCGGTATGGGCTGCCGGTGTGGTCAACGGTATCGGCCACTTTATGGGATATCGCAATTTCGAGTGCGCCGATAATGCCCGTAACATTTCGCCCTGGGGAATCCTGATTGGCGGCGAGGAGCTGCATAACAACCACCACACTTATCCCAACTCTTCCAAGTTGTCACGGCGCTGGTACGAAGTGGACATTGGCTGGGGCTACATTCGTCTGTTCCAGCTCTTCGGGCTGGCAAAGCCCAAGGGTTTCAAACCGATTGCGCATTATGTGCCCGGCAAGCAGGAAGTGGATGTGGAGACCGTGCAGGCGATCACCAACAGCCGGTTCGATATTATGCGTCAGTACCGCAAGCGGGTGATGGAGCCGGTGTTGCGACAGCAGAAATCGCTGATGGACGAGGAGATTCGCCCCCGGTATCGCAGCCTTAAGCGTTTGCTGTCCCGTGAGGTAACGCTGATCAAGCCCAAGGAGAAGGAGCATCTGGAAACGGTGCTGGAGCGCAATGCGGTGTTGCGGCAGATCTATGAGAAGAGCAATGAGCTGCAGGAGCTTTGGCGCCGTCGCGGTTTGAAGCCGCAGGATAAGCTGAATGCGTTGATGGAGTGGTGCCGGGAGGCCGAGGCCAGCGGTATTCGCTATCTCGAAGACTTTGCGGCGCATTTGCGGGCTTATTCTTTGCGACCCTCTCCCTAAGTAGCCTGCTGGTGTAGGTGGCTGGTCCCGAGGTAGGTGCCTTTTCTTCTGGGAAAAGAACTCGCTTCGCTCAGACACCTTTTCCCGGCAGAAAAGGCACCCACCCCGAGACCGATCTGACCGCACCGGGATAGTCGCTGCGGTTTCTTAAGACAGGTTCCGATTCTTCCACTCTGAATAAACAGTAGGTCACCTGGCCTGCTGTTTTTTGTCGGTGTAGCGTCCAGTTGGCGGGTGCTGTGGGTGTCGACATCTCGCTTTCGTGTTCCACATATATCCAGCTTCCCGGTTTTACCCAGCCATTGTCCGCAATCAGCGGGAACAGTTTCTCCAGCCAGCCCTGCCTGAATGGTGGGTCCATGAAAAGAATGTCGAACGGTTTGGCGGGTGGCTGGGCCAGATAGATGTCGACGTTCTGGCAGACCACTTCTCCTTTATCTGATTTCAAGAGTCTCAGGTTGCTGCGCAGGGACTGGGCCAGTTCCGGGGTGTGGTCGACGAAGACGGTTGTGCCGGCACCCCGGGAGAGGGCTTCGAGGCCGAGGGCGCCGGAGCCGGCGAAGAGGTCGAGGCAGTGGCTGCCGGCGAGGTGAAACGACAGCCAGTTGAACAGGGTTTCGCGGGTACGCGCGGGGGTTGGACGCACGCCGCCAGCTTCGGGGAAGCGGAGTTTTCGGCTGCGCCAGTCGCCGCCGATGATGCGCAGTTCGCCGCCGCTGGCTGGCCTGGGTTTCTGGTTGCGCGCCATGGTGCAGTGGGCCTCTTTTTCGCGGAGTCTGGTTATTCGCGGGTTTGGGTAGCGCCATGTTACGAAGGTTTATCGGGCGAGTCACCCGCGGCCATCACTTAGGGCATCCAGTCTGCTAGAATACCGGCTTTCTTTCATCCCGCGAATCGACAACCAATGGTATGACTATGACGGCAGAGTGGATTGCTATCGGCCTTCTGGCCCTTCTTGTTCTGGTGTTTGTTCTGGATGTGGCGGCCAACCGGCGGCGTGTGCCGCGGCCGAAGCCTGTGCCGCAGAAAAAGCCGGAAACCCCTGAAGGTGCTGCGCCCAAGGCTGGTGAGGCGAAGGAAGCAGCGCCCGATAGTGCCCCGGCTGCCGAAGCGCCCGTTGTGGAGGAAGTTCCCGCGGCGCCTGAGCCAGCTCCAGAGCCAGAGCCAGAGCCAGAGCCTGAAGCACCTCAGGTCAGTGTCTTCGAGCGTATCCGGCAGGGTCTGGGTAAAACCCGGGCCAACCTGACCGGTGGCCTTGCCGACCTGTTCTCCGTCGGCAAGAAAGTGGATGAGGACCTGCTGGAGGAAATTGAAACCACGCTGCTGATGGCCGATGTGGGCGTTACCGCTACTTCGGAAATCATCGAATCGTTGACGGACAAGCTTCAGCGTAACCAGCTCAAGGACGGCGAGGCCTTGCGCAAGGCTCTGCGGGAAGAGCTCCATGGCCTGCTGGCAGACGTCACCAAACCCCTGGAAATCGACACCGCCAAAAAGCCCTATGTGATTCTGATGGTCGGCGTGAATGGCGTCGGTAAAACCACCACCATCGGTAAGCTCACCAAGCTGTTCCAGCGCGACGGCAAGTCGGTAATGCTGGCGGCGGGGGATACCTTCCGGGCGGCGGCGGTTGAGCAGTTGCAGGTGTGGGGCGAGCGCAACAACGTGCCTGTGGTGGCCCAGCATACCGGTGCTGACAGCGCTTCAGTGATCTTTGATGCTGTCCAGTCGGCCCAGTCCCGCGGGGTGGATGTGGTCATCGCCGACACTGCCGGCCGTCTCCAGAACAAGGACAACCTGATGAGCGAACTGGAGAAGGTGGTCCGGGTCATCAAGAAGCTGGATGATACCGCACCCCACGAGGTGATGCTGGTGCTGGATGCAGGCACCGGCCAGAACGCCCTCAGTCAGGCCCAGGTATTCCAGCAGGCCGTGGGTGTCAGTGGTATTACCCTGACCAAACTGGACGGTACTGCAAAGGGTGGTATTGTGTTCGCCATTGCCCGGCAGTTGGAGCTGCCCATCCGCTACATCGGTGTGGGTGAGCAGGTAGACGACTTGCGCAGCTTCGACGCCCGCACCTTCGTGGATGCGCTGTTTGACGAAAACTCCTGATAATACCCCAGAGAAGTAACCCTCGATGATCGAGTTCCGCCAGGTCACCAAACGCTACGACAGCGACCATACCGCGCTGCGCCAGGTCAATTTCGGCCTGGAGCGCGGTGAGCTGGCGTTCCTCACCGGCCACTCCGGCGCCGGTAAAAGTACATTGCTCAAGCTGATCATGGTGATGGAGCGTCCCAGTGCCGGGGAGGTGATTGTGGGCGGGCAGGTGCTCAATACCCTGCCGCGCCGTCAGGTGCCCTATATTCGCCGCCACATCGGGGTGGTCTTTCAGAATCATAAGCTGCTGTTTGATCGCACCGTGTTCGACAACGTCGCCATGCCCCTGGAAGTGATGGGCACGCCTGCCCGGGATATCGGCAGGCGCGTTCGTGCGGCCCTGGACAAGGTCGGTCTGCTGAGTAAGGAAAAAATGAACCCGTTGCAGCTTTCCGGGGGTGAGCAGCAACGGGTGGGTATTGCCCGGGCAGTTGTAAACAAGCCGCCGGTGCTGCTGGCCGATGAGCCTACCGGTAATCTGGACCCGGAGCTGTCGGCTGACATCATGCGGCTGTTCGCGGAATTCAGCCAGGTGGGGGTGACGGTATTGATCGCCTCCCACGATATTGCCCTGATCAACGACCTCGGGCGCCGCAAGCTCACCCTTGACCACGGACGGCTGGTGTCTGGCGTTGGGCCTGCGGGAGGCCTGCATGGCTAATGATCCCCGCAGACAACAGACCCGGGGCGCGAAAAGTGCCCCCTCGCCGTGGCGCGAACAGGCCGAGAGCTACCTGAGCCATCATCGCAGAGTGGCCCGGGACAGCGCACAGCGGCTGTGGCAGTCTCCGATTGCCAGCATGATGACCTGGACGGTCATGGGCGTGGCCCTGGCATTGCCGGTGGCGCTGATGTTGTTGTTGGCCAGCCTGGAAGGCGTCAGTGCTGGCTGGGAAAGCTCCGCACGGGTGACTGCCTATCTGAACGATTCCGTCTCTATTGAAGAGGCTCGGGCCATTAAGGCGAAAGTCTCTGACGACAGCCGCGTGGCTGGCGTAGAGTTGATCGATCGGGATACGGCATTGGATGAATTTCGCGCTTCTTCCGGTCTTGAGGATGCTCTGGATTACCTGAACGAGAATCCATTGCCCCACACATTGCTGGTTACGCCCAGTGAAAGCTCCCGCACTGCAGATGGCGTGGAGATGCTGCTGACAGTGATTGAAGGGCTGGACGGTGTTGAGCGCGTGCAGGTGGACCTGGGGTGGTTGCAACGGTTGAATGCGATGACCGACCTTCTGGGTCGGGCGGTCTGGGTCCTGGCACTGTTGCTGGCGGCTGCAGTGGTGCTGGTGATCGGTAATACCGTGCGCCTGGCCATCGAAAACCGCCGCGACGAAATTCTGGTGGCCAAACTGGTGGGTGGCACGGATGCCTTTGTGCGCCGACCATTTCTTTATACCGGCGCCTGGTTTGGTCTTGGAGGTGGTATAGTTGCGTGGCTGCTGCTTCAGATATCGCTCTGGTGGCTCAGTGGGCCGGTTGAGCGCCTGGCAGGGCTTTATCGCAGCGAGTTCTCTCTTAACGGCCTGACCTTCGACGGTGGGCTGGCGTTGATAATTGCAGCCATGCTGCTAGGCTGGTTGGGGGCGTGGGTGGCCGTCAAGCGCCACCTTGATGATATTGAGCCCGGCGAAATAGCCGGCGGGTGATCTCCGGTCTCGGTAATGCCGTATTGGAAACAGTTCTGCTTTCGAAGTAGCGTGGACGCAGATTGAAGCAGTGATCAGATGCTCAGCTTGTTGATTTAAAACGTATTAATGTGAATGCAGGGAACTTTCAGGATACTTGGCGGTCCCAGTGCGAGTTGATATATTTACTGGTCGTCATGTTCGGAGGAGAAGACATGGGTACGAACTTACAGGTCATCGACAGACTGGTTCCGGGCGCGAATCTGGAATCCTATATCCAGGCGGCCAGCCGTATTCCGGTGCTGTCTGTCGAGGAGGAGCGCAAGCTTTCAGAGCGGCTGCATTACGAAGGTGATGTGGATGCTGCCCGCGAGCTGGTTCTTTCGCATCTGCGCTTCGTGATCCATATTGCCCGCAGTTATGCCGGTTACGGCCTGTCTCAGTCCGATCTGATTCAGGAAGGCAATGTGGGCCTGATGAAAGCGGTCAAACGATTTAATCCGGAATATGGTGTCCGCCTGGTTTCCTTTGCCGTCCACTGGATTAAAGCGGAGATTCACGAGTTCATTCTGCGTAACTGGCGCATCGTGAAGGTGGCGACCACCAAGGCTCAGCGTAAGCTGTTCTTCAACCTGCGCAGCCAGAAGAAGCGTTTGGCGTGGCTGAGCCACGATGAGGTAAACGCCGTCGCCAGTGATCTTGGTGTAGAGCCAAAGGTGGTTCGTGAAATGGAGGGCCGCCTGGCCTCTCACGACACAGCGTTCGACGGGCCCCAGGATGATGACGACGATAATGCCTACCAGGCACCGGCGTATTACCTGGAGGATCACCGTAGCAATCCGGCTACTCAACTGGAGCAGTCGGACTGGACGGATGATTCCAATGGCCGCCTGATGTCGGCGCTGGAATTGCTGGACGAACGCAGCCAGGATATTCTGCGTGAGCGCTGGTTGTCTGACAGCAAGTCTACGCTGCATGAGCTGGCTGACCGTTACGGTGTCTCTGCCGAGCGTATTCGTCAGTTGGAAAAGAACGCCATGAAGAAGATTCGTGCGCAGATGACGGAAGAAGCTGCCGCGTAAGCCAGAAACAACTCCGGCTTTTGTCAGAACGCCACCACCCTTACGGGGTCGGTGGCGTTTTTGTTTGTATAATCGAACCTTGATTCGGGGATCAAAAAGTCATGACCAATAAACGTTTGCACATTGCCTTTTTAGGTGTCGGACTGATGGGTACGCCCATGATCCGCAACCTGCTGGACGCCGGTTTCCCAATGACATTGTGGAATCGCACTGCGAGCAAATGCGATCCTTTCAGAGGCGAGGCAGTGATTGCTGACTTCCCAAAGGACGCGGTGCGGTATGCCGATGTGGTCATCACCATGCTGGAAAACAGCGACGTAGTGGACAGTGTGATGGTGGAACAGGGTGGTATCGGCGCGCTCAGGGCCGGGGCGGTGTATATTGACATGAGTTCGGTTCAGCCTTCGCTGGCGCGCCGCCACGCGGACCTGGCCCACGAACGGGGTGCGGGCTATGTGGATGCGCCAGTGTCGGGTGGTACCGTGGGGGCTGAACAGGCAACGCTGAGCATTATGGCCGGTGGCTCTGAAGCGGACATCGAACGGATGCGGCCAGTTTTTGAAGCACTGGGAAAGTGTACGCCGATTGGCCCCGTGGGTGCCGGACAGCTGGCCAAACTGGCCAATCAGGCGATTGTGGGGATTACCATTGGGGCGGTTTCGGAGGCGTTACTGCTGGCGGCGAAGGGTGGCGCCGATCCTGCTGCCGTGCGGGAGGCTTTAATGGGTGGCTTTGCTGGCAGCCGGATTCTGGAGCTGCACGGCCAGCGGATGATTGATCGCGACTTCTCCCCCGGTGCGCCTGCGCGTATACAGCTCAAGGATCTGCGCATGATTCTGGACGAGGCACGCTCGGAAGGGCTGACCCTGCCGCTGGCGCAGCAGGTGCACAATGAATACCAGAGCCTCGTCGCCAACGGCCATAGCGATGTGGACCACAGTGGCCTGTTGCTGGAACTGGAACATCTCAACGGTGCTCTTCTGGGCACCTCGCCAGCCATCAAACGTAAGGGATAAACCATGCCTGCATTCGCCGCCAATCTGTCCATGTTGTTTACCGAGGCGGATTTTCTGGATCGCTTCCGGCTGGCGCGGGAGGCGGGGTTTAAGGGCGTGGAGTACCTGTTTCCCTACGACTGGGCAGAAGAAGACCTGAAGCGTGAGCTGGAGAGCAATGGACTGACGCAGGTGCTGTTCAATCTGCCTCCCGGCGACTGGAGCGCGGGGGAGCGTGGTATTGCCTGCCTTCCCGATCGCGTGGAGGAATTCCGGGAGGGCGTGGGCCAGGCTATCCGCTATGCCCGGGCCCTGAACTGCAAACAGGTCAACTGTCTGGCAGGCATCTGCCTTGACACCCTGGATGAGTCCCTGGCCTGGCAAACTCTGGTCGATAATGTGAGTTATGCTGCCGCCCGGCTTGAGGACGAAGGTATGACCCTCTGCCTGGAAGCCATCAACTCGAGGGTGGATATACCGGGTTTCTTTCTGGACACCTCCGCCCGGGTGATACAGTTGATTGAAGCGGTTGATGCTGGCAACGTGAAGTTGCAGTACGACCTGTACCATATGCAGATTATGGAAGGGGATCTGATCCGTACAGTGGAATGTCTGCTGCCCTGGATTGCCCACATCCAGTTTGCGGACAATCCCGGCCGCCATGAGCCTGGCACCGGGGAGATTAACTTTTGGAATGTTTTCGCGGCTCTCGACCGCATGGGGTATGGTGGCTGGGTGAGCGCGGAATATCGCCCCAGTCGCGAGACGGTAACAAGTCTGGGTTGGTTTTGGGAGAGAGCGTGACCGTCGCCATTGGCGACACCCTCTTACAAGATCGTAACTGGCCGGCAACCGATGTTCTTCGTACCCTAGCTGTTAATGTAATCCGCTAATCAGGAGGATAACCGGTGAAAGCACTGGTAATTGAAGACGATCAGGACGTGGCAAACTACCTTGTTAAAGGGCTGAAAGAGTCTGATTTTGTCGTGGATCATGCGGCGGATGGCAAGGACGGAATGATGATGGCCGCCAGCGAAGATTACGACATCATGATTGTTGATCGCATGCTTCCGGGTATGGATGGCCTGTCGATTATCAAAACGGTGCGTGCCACCGGTAATCAGGTGCCAGTGCTGATCCTCAGCGCCCTGGGAGATGTGGATGACCGCGTGGAAGGCCTGCGTGGTGGCGGCGACGACTACCTGACCAAACCCTTCTCGTTTACTGAACTGCTGGCCCGGATTGAATCCCTGGTGCGCCGTAACCGCCAGTCTGCCGAAACCGAGACTGTGCTGAAGGTAGCGGATCTGGAAATGGACCTGCTGGCCAGGACTGTAAAGCGGGCAGGGCACAATATTGACGTTCAGCCCCGGGAATTCCGTCTGCTGGAATATCTGATGCGCAATGCCGGCCAGGTGGTCACGCGCACCATGCTGCTTGAGAAGGTATGGGATTATCACTTCGACCCGCAGACGAATGTGATCGATGTGCATATCAGCCGTCTGAGGGCAAAAATCGACAAGGAATTCGATACCCCATTGCTGCAGACCATCCGGGGTGCAGGATACATGTTGCGTGAAACTGCTTAGCCAGCTCAGAACCTCATCGTTTCAGTTAGCCCTGCTGTACATGGTGGTGTTCGCCACCTCGGTTTTTCTGTTGTTGGCGTTTATCTATTGGCGCACAGCCGGGTTCATGACTGCCCAGACGGATGAAACCATCGAGGCCGAGATTGCCGGCCTCGCTGAGCAATATCGTGGCAGCGGTATCAATGGACTTATTTCCATTATTCGCGAACGCGTTGCCCGCGACCCCAACGCCAAATCCATTTACCTGCTCACCACCGACGACTTTCTCAAGCTTGCCGGCAATGTAGAGACCTGGCCGCAGGGCTCACGCTCGGAAAGTGGCTGGATCAATTTCACGCTGGATGAATCTGTAGGCTGGACCGGCCCCGAGCGCCTGGCCCGTGCACGTATCTTCGAGGTTCAGGGCGGTCTGCGTTTGCTGGTCGGTCGTGATGTGGACGAACTTACCAATCTGAAAAAAGTGATCGAAACGGCCATCAACTGGGGTATGGGGATTACCCTGGCACTGGCGCTGCTGGGCGGATTTCTGATGAGCCGAAGTACCACCCGGCGAATTGAGGTAATCAACAATACCTCCCGACGAATTATGAACGGGCACCTCTCCCTGCGCATACCTACCCGGGGTACTGATGATGATTTCGACCAGTTGGCCGAAAACCTCAACCAGATGCTGGACCGGATTGTCTACCTGATGGAAGGTATACGGCACGTCTCCGACAGTATTGCTCACGACCTGAGAACACCATTGACCCGCCTGCGTAACCAGCTGGAAAACACCTTGCTGTCTGTAGACCACGACGAAGCGCGGGATCAGGCGGGCAAAGCGGTGGCCGAGGCAGATCAGTTGTTGGCAACCTTCAACGCCCTGCTGCGAATCGCGCGCCTGGAAACCCGTGGCAACGCTGCCGATATGAAACAGGTGGCCCTGGGGGAGTTGGTGAGCGATGCCTGCGAACTATACGAGGCCCTGGCGGAAGATAAGGACCAGGACTTCGAGCAGTCGCTGCAAGAGCAGGTAGTGATTGAAGGTGACCGGGATCTGTTGTTCCAGATGGTCAGCAATCTGATCGACAACGCCATCAAATACACCCCCGAAAAGGGCAAGATTCGTGTCAATGTTCGCAAGGAAGGGACTGATGCCATCTTCGAGGTGGGGGATAGTGGTATTGGCATTCCCGACGAAGAAAAAGACCAGGTTTTCCAGCGTTTCTACCGGGTGGGCAAAAGCCGGTCCCTGCCGGGAAATGGCCTCGGCCTCAGTCTTGTCAGCGCCGTGGCCGAGATACACCAGGGAGTTATTTCCCTCAGCGATCATCACCCCGGGGAAGAGTACCCGGGGCTAATGGTGACCGTTCGTATGCCGGCCTATTCCCCGACCCGGAAACGCCTCAAGGATACCCAGACGCTGCCGGGTTCGGAAACCGGAGAACAAGCGTCTCCGGGCGAACTTAAAGGTGCATGATCAGTGGTCGGAAACGCCCCGGAACTGATGTACACGGCTGATCAGAGGCTTGATCAGCGAATCAGTGCGGGTTTCGATCACGGTCAGCAGGCCATCAAACTGTGAGCGGCGACGATCAAACTTTGCCTGAATGCTGTCCCACTCGCCTTCCAGATGCTTCTGTTCGAGCATGATGAACGCGGCCAGGTTGTGGCGGTTCAACTTACCGGTAATGCCATACTGATCAAGCTGGTAGCCAATACTGTCCAGGCCGTTTAACGCTGTATTGATGAGTTTTTGCGTGTTCATTTCAGGTGCCCCGTTTGTTCAGAAATTGTCCAAAGTGTCGACCAGTGAAAGCTTCACTCGTTAGTACGCTTATTTGACTTGGACGTTAACGCTACTCTCTAGAGTGAACAACCTAATTCCCGCCCTGAAAAAAACGTAATCGTGCGGCCACTGCGGTGTAACCTCGACTGTGCAGAATGGAGGGTGTAGTTATGGAAGCCGGCGGAAACTCCGCTTGCTTCTCCCTCCAGCACAGCGCTAGCCTTACCCCGTTTTTACGGGGTTTTTTTATTTCTACGCGATGATTTTTCTATGGCCAGAACCCGCTACATAACAGCGGAGGGCGAAAATGCCCTGCGTGAAGAGCTGCGCTACCTTTGGAAGGAGAAGCGGCCGGAGGTCACCCAGGCTGTGCGTGAAGCCGCCGCCCAGGGCGACCGATCAGAAAATGCCGAGTATATCTATGGCAAGAAACAGCTTCGGGAAATCGACCGGCGCGTCCGCTTTCTGAGCAAGCGACTGGACGAACTGACCGTGGTGGACCGGCTGCCTGAGGATCGCGACAAGGTATTCTTTGGCGCCTGGGTGACCATCGAGAACGAGGAAGGTGCCGAAAGCACCTACCGACTGGTCGGGCCTGACGAGTTCGACCTGTCGCGCGGATATCTGAGTATCGACTCTCCCATGGCTCGCGCCCTTCTGGGTAAGCGTATTGACGATGAGGTGGGCGTGCGCACTCCGGATGGCTGGACCCATGTTGTCATTACCCGCATTCGTTACGAGCCGCTCACGCCCGACAAGTGAGGAGTGTCACAAAACTGGCGACCGCCCGGGTTTTTTGTCGTGTTTGGCGATAGACTGATCAAAAATTGTCAGTCAGGTGCCCCGGCACGACAGGGAATAATAAAAGGCAATGGCTATGGGCGGATTCGATTCAATCAGGGCAGCAATCGGGGTTGCAGTGACAATAATGGCACTGCCATTACTGGTGTGTGCGCAAACGGATGAAGATACGGTTGACGGGGGTGCGTTCAACTATGAGGAACGCTCAACCCTGCACACTATTCCTTTCCGATCCATGGAGGAAGAGTCCCTGGCCAACACCGTGATCGAAGGCGGGCTGGAAGCGCCGGCGGCCGGGGTGCCGGTGCAGCCGCGAACGGACGAGGATTTCTATCTTGATCCTCTCGCCCTGCAACCCCGGGACCCACGCACGGACCTTGGTCGCAACGAAATTCCGGTGGAATTCCGTTTCAGCAATCCCAAGTCTATCCCCGGACAGACCCACGGTGACAACTACATCATCCGGCCACCCACCAACCGCAACTACGGCGCGTTCAATACCACAACTACCGAGCGCTGATTCTCACGCTGGGCCGACTCAGGCGGCGGCGATTCCATCCGGCTCGTTTCTGCCCAGCACATCCTCGTAAAAGAACGCCAGGGCTTGTTTTGCCTGATTCATGCGTGCCCTTGATACCTGCAGGCGCTCGCTCAGATAGGCCAGGAAAAGCTGCCGATCATCAGGCTGCAGTGCATCGGGATCTTTCAGGTTGTGAAAAAGCACAAACCGGGAAATCCAGTGGAGGTAGGTCTGTTCTGCGCGATGGTTAAGCTGGTGTTTGCGGATGGCGCCAGTCACTCGACTGACAAGGCCGGGCTGGGACTGTTCCAGCGCCTCGGTAATATCCATGGTGCGTCTTCCGTGTGAATTGTTGTTCTTATGTTGGGCGCATCTTATGACAATCGTTTGACCGTCGCAAAAATTTTCACCGGGAGAATTGACGGGGAGCAACTCCCGTTACGGTAGCCGCTCCCGTGAATGCCTGGCGGCCCGGTTACTTCAGGGCTTCCAGTTTGTCGATGTACTGCTGCATGGCTTCCTCCGACGACATTCCTTTTACCTTTTCCCAGGCGTCGTACTTGGCGCGGCCAACGAAATCCATCATGCCCGGGCGTTTGCCGTTGACATCGCCTTCGGTGGCCTGCTTGTAGAGGGCGTAGAACTCCAGTTTCAGTTCGTTGGACGGCTTGAAGTCGCCCTCTGCGCTCTGGATGTAGTTGACAGCTTCGTCAAAACGGGTTTTCAGGTCACTCATGTGGGGGTCCTTTTTTTGGTGTTGAATCCGTAACTCACGGTCAGTCAGAGTATATCCAGACGCTCTGCCGCCGTCATTGGCTGATCTTTCCAGTCGGCTCAGCACTATCGCCACAGGAGGCGCCGTATGGCCAAAACATCGACAGCTTGGCAATTCTTTGCCCGGAACCGGTTTTTTGCCAAGAGCTGGCCAGTTTTTGCTTGAGTGCCTGATTAATTCTGTGTAAAGTTTTGCCCGTAGCGTGCCAGGAAGGTGCGCACAAAGGACTGTAATACAGCAACTGAGTTTGCACATGGACCACAGGGAGCAAGCGCATGTCTTCAAAAGACGGTTCCGTCGCGCCTAAAGAGCGCATCAATATCAAGTACGTCCCCGCCACCGGTGATCAGCAGGCTGAAACAGAGCTACCGCTGAAGATGTTTGTCGTTGGTGACTTCAAGGGACAGGCCGAAGAAACTCCGATCGAAGACCGCAAGGCGATTTCCGTCGACAAGAACAACTTCCGTTCTGTGATGTCGGAAGCCGGTCTTACCCTCTCCACTACTGTCACCAACAAGCTGGACGAAGAAGCCGAAGAACTGCCGGTTAACCTCGCGTTCCAGACCCTGGATGACTTTTCCCCGGATAGTATCTCCCGCCAGGTACCGGAGCTGAAGAAGCTGATCGAGCTTCGTGAAGCACTGGTTGCCCTCAAGGGCCCGCTGGGCAACGTACCATCGTTCCGTTCCAAGCTGCAGGAACTGCTGGACAACGATGACGCCCGCGACAAACTCCTTCAGGAGCTTGAGCTGGCCACGGACGAAAGCGGCGAATAATCCGGATTCTGCCATTGCTGGCAGGTCTCACTTTTCTATTAAAACGTACTGAAGGGATGTGGTATGTCTGATACTGCTGAGCAGCAATCTGCTGCCTCCGAATCCGTTGCGGATGACCGTCAATCAGGAGCTGAAGGCTCTCTGCTGGACCAGGTAATGGCCAACAGTCGCATGGCGCCCGCCGATGAAGGATACGATGTGGCGCGCCGCGGCGTGGCGACGTTTATTTCCAACCTGCTGAAAAGCGACGAGAAAGGCCAGCCGGTCAACAAGGCACTGGTTGACCAGATGGTGGTCGAGCTGGACCGCAAGATCAGCGCCCAGATGGATGAAATCCTGCACGCACCAAAATTGCAGGAACTGGAATCCTCCTGGCGCGGCCTGAAACTGATGGTTGATCGCACGGACTTCCGCGAGAACATCAAGGTGGACATTCTCCACGCCACCAAGACCGAATTGCTGGAAGACTTCGAGTTTGCGCCCGACGTAACCCAGACCGGTTTCTACAAGCACATTTACTCCACCGAATACGGCCAGTTTGGCGGTGAGCCGGTGGGTGCTGTGGTCGGCAACTACGCGTTTACGCCTTCCACGCCGGACATGAAGCTGCTGCAGTATGTGTCGTCCGTGGGCGCCATGGCCCATGCGCCGTTCCTGTCCTCCGTTGCGCCATCATTCTTCGGTGTCGACAGTTATCAGGAACTGCCCGCGATCAAGGAACTGAAAGCCGTCTTCGAAGGCCCGAAATACGCCAAGTGGCGCTCCCTGCGTGAGTCGGAAGACGCCCGCTACCTGGGCCTTACCTCACCACGCTTCCTGCTGCGGGTGCCTTACGATCCCACCGAAAACCCGGTGCGCAGTTTCAACTACAAGGAAGACGTGTCCGGTGACCACGAGCATTACCTGTGGGGTAACACCGCCTACCTGCTGGCCACGCGCCTGACAGAAAGCTTCGCCAAGTACCGCTGGTGCCCGAATATCATCGGCCCGCAAAGCGGTGGTTCCGTGGAAGACCTGCCGGTTCATACCTTTGAATCCTTCGGCCAGCTGGAAGCCAAGATTCCGACCGAGGTGCTGATCACCGACCGTCGCGAATACGAAATGGCTGACGAAGGTTTCATCGCCCTGACCATGCGCAAGGGCAGCGACAATGCGGCGTTCTTCTCTGCCAACTCCGTGCAGAAGCCCAAGCAGTTCCCGAACACCAAGGAAGGCAAGGAAGCGGAAACCAACTACAAGCTGGGTACCCAACTGCCTTACATGATGATCGTCAACCGCCTGGCGCACTACATCAAGGTGCTACAGCGTGAGCAGATCGGTTCCTGGAAAGAGCGCCAGGACCTGGAGCGGGAACTGAACACCTGGATTCGTCAGTACGTTGCCGACCAGGAAAACCCGCCGGCGGACGTTCGCAGCCGTCGTCCTTTGCGCGCTGCCAAGGTGATCGTCTCCGATGTGGAAGGCGATCCGGGCTGGTACTCGGTCTCCCTGGCGGTTCGTCCGCACTTCAAGTACATGGGTGCGAACTTCGAGCTGTCACTCGTCGGCCGTCTGGACAAGGACTGATCCGTGTTCAGGAACACCGGTGTTGACGGTGTTCAGGCTTCGGGCGGCAGTCTGTTCGAGAGACTGGAGCAGGCTGCCGAACCCGCGGGGCAGAGCATGGGGGAAGTGACCCATGTGGTGGATTCCATCAAGCGCCACCTGGTTCGTCTGCTGAATGCCCATCCGGGTAACAGTGAAAGCGTGCCGGACCTGGGGCTGGTGGATTTTAACGACGCCACCCTTGGTACCCATGACCTGAGCATTCGTATTCGCAGCGCCATACGACAGTGTATTGAGAAGTTTGAACCCAGGGTGAACCGGGTGGATGTGATGGCGATGCCCCAGGGGCCGGATCCATTGCAGTTGCGGTTCCAGGTGACGGTCTACCTGAAGGTGGGTTCGGATGACGATAAAACGACCATTGATTTGTTATTGGATGACAAGCGCTATTATCGGGTGATCTGAAATCACTGGTAATAGCAAGCAGACACGGATGAGAACAGGTGATGCAGGGGGCTGCCCAAAAGTGTGCGGAGCCATGGATGGCGGAGCCCAAGCGCCCACGGACGGCTTGAGCGTCTTTTGGGCAGCCCCCTGCATTGCCTGTTCGGAGTCAGAGGCGATGGCGATACCTTTTCTTCTGGGAAAAAGAACTCGCTTTGCTCGGACACCTTTTTCCCGGCAGAAAAGGTATCCCCATCCCCTCGATCGAACTTTGGTGTAGTAGTTCTATGAAGTTGAATCGGTTTTACAGGGACGAACTTAGCTTTCTGCGATTGCAGGGGCGGGAATTTGCGGATGCACATCCGCAGCTGACCCGTTTCCTGTCGGAGCAGAGCACTGATCCGGATGTCGAACGGCTGCTGGAAGGCTTTGCCTTCCTGACCGGGAAGCTCCGTGAAAAGGTCGAGGACGAGTTTCCGGAGCTGACGCATTCGCTGTTGAACATGCTGTGGCCGAACTACCTGCGCCCGGTGCCAAGTTGCACCATTATGCGGTTTGATCCGCAGTTGCATGCCATCAGTGAGCGTCAGCGGGTTGAGCGGCATACCGAGATCAAGAGCCGGCCACTGGGCGACGCCACGCGCCAGACCCAGTGTCGGTTCCGGACCTGCCGGGCAGTGGATGTGTTTCCGGTGAGTGTGGCGGATGCCCACGCGGAGCATTCAAGGGAAGTGTCCTCTGTGACTGTCGACCTGGCACTGCATACCGACCAGCCACTGTCCTCCCTTGGTCTGGATAGCCTGCGTTTTTACCTGGGTGGCGAGAGCCACATTTCCGAAACGCTTTATCTATGGCTGAACCATTACCTGCAGCGCATGGAATTGGTGGTCGGCGATTCGGTGTTTTCCATCCCGGCCAGCCATCTGAAGCCGGTGGGGTTTGCTAACGATGAAGCGCTGCTGCCTTATCCCAAGAATGCCTATCCCGGCTACCGGATCCTGCAGGAATTCCTGAGTTTTCCCGAAGCCTTCCGGTTCGTGGATATTCAGGGCCTGAAATCACGGTTGCCTGCGGTGCAGGCGGATGAAGTCAGCCTGCGTTTTCACTTCAGCCGGATTCTTCCGCCGGATGCGAAGATCCGTGCGGAGAATTTCCAGCTTTACTGCACGCCGGCCATCAATCTCTTTACTCATGAGGCCGACCCGGTGGACCTGAATGGTCGCCAGACGGAGTACCGGATTGCGCCGTCCAGTCGCTCGCCGGAGCACTACGAGGTGTTCAGTATCGAGCAGGTAGAGGGCTGGCTGGAAGGGCGGTCGGGGCGTGGGGAGCCGCGGTTGTACACTGCCTTTGAGAGTTTTCAGCACGAGGTAGAGCGTGATCGTGGCCGTACCGCCCTGTATTACCGGGTCAAGGCCCGGGAGAGTGTGCGGGGGGATGGTTTCGATCACTATATTTCCTTCGTGCGCGGTGATGAGTCCGAGTGCATGAACCGCCAGGAAGCGGTGTCGCTGACGCTCACCTGTACCAACCGGCAGTTGCCGCACCAATTGGCGGTGGGTGAGATTTGCATGGCCACGGAGACGACACCGGCTTTTGCGTCGTTCAGCAATATTACCCGGCCCACCCATACCTTGCGGCCGACGCTGGATGGCAGCCTGTTATGGACGCTGATCTCCAACCTGTCGCTGAACTATCTGTCGCTGCTGGACGTGGATGCCCTGCGAACGGTGCTACGAGTCTATGACTTTCGGGCGCTGGTGGATCGACAGGCGGAGCGGGTCTCCCAGAAACGCCTGGCCGGCATCCTGGATATCGAAACCACGCCGGTGGACCGGATGGTGCGGGGGTTGCCGGTGCGGGGTATCCGCTCAGTGATGCGGCTGGACCAGCAGTCGTTTGCCTCGGAAGGCGATCTTTACCTGTTCGGCACCGTACTCAGCCAGTTTTTTGCCCTTTACGCCAGTATTAACGCATTTCACCAACTGGAAGTGGTGAATACAGACAACCAGGAACGGTACACATGGACGTTACAGCAAGGGCAACAGCCTCTGATGTAGCTGAGCTGCAGCCCGTTCTGGGCAATGCACGACGCTACAGCTTTTTCCAGCTGGTAGACCTGATCCATCGCCATCACGGTGATGATCTGGAGCGGTCCCAGGACGAACAGCCCCAGCGGGAGCGTATCCGCTTCTCGGCATCGGCGGGGCTCGGTTTTCCCGGGAGCGATGTGGTGTCAGCGGCGTCGCCGGAGCACGAGCACGCCCCCTACCAGCTGGAAGTCAGTTTTCTGGGATTGCACGGTTCCCAGTCGCCCTTGCCCGGCTACTACCTGGAAGATCTGGCCTGGGAAGCAGGGCAGAACCTGGGCATCCGGCGCCACTTTCTGGATTTTTTCAATCACCGGCTGGTGACCCTGTTTCACCGGGCGTGGCGCAAGTATCGCTACTACGTGCGGTTCCGGCCGGAGGCATCGGACGGTTTTTCAGAGCATATATTTTCGCTCGTTGGCCTGGGGGATCCGCAGGTCAGGGCGGCAACGCCGGTCAACTGGTCGAAGATGCTGGCTTACGCCGGGATGATGGCAGGGCGCAGCCGCTCGCCGGAAGTGGTCAGCGGTATTATCGGCCACTGTTTCGATCTTGACGACGTGGGAATTGAGCAGTGGGTATTGCGCCGGGTGGCCATTCCGAAGGACCAGCAAACCCGCCTGGGGCAGGCCAATGCCGCCCTGGGTGAGGACACATTGGTGGGCTCCGGCATCCGTGATCGCAGTGGCAAGTTCATCCTGCGCATCCGCAACCTGGACCGCCAGCGGTTCGCGGACTTCCTGCCCAATGGGGAAGACCACGACCGGCTGGTGAAACTGGTGGAGTTTGTGACCCGGGAACAGCTCGCCTACGACCTCGAACTGCAGATGCGCCCCCGGGACGTCAAACCGATGCAACTGGGGGCGGACGTGCGGCTGGGCTGGAACTCGTTTGTGACGCCGGAAAAGGCCCGGAAGCTGCCCGCGGTGCGTCTTCAAATACGCCGCTGAACTCACAATGGATTGTGTAAAAGGAAACCGGATATGGAACATCAACAAACCCGCAGCCTGAAACTGGTGGTCAGTAACCCCACCCAGGTGGCCAGTGGCCTGGCGCGGGAGCATGTGTTCAGCGTCAGTGGCGGCTCGATTGGCAGTGCCGGCAGCGACACCTGGCAACTGTCCTCCCACCGCACCGGCGCGGTGGCTGGCCACGCCGAAGTGCGCTTTATGGACGGCGTATTCTGCCTGATCGACCGTAGTGGCCGTACCTACATTAACAGTGGCACTCAGCCAGTGGGGCGTGGTCGCCGGGCGCGCCTGAAGACTGGCGATACGATCACTATTGGTCGTTATCAGCTCAAGGCGGAGGTGCTTGGTGGTCAGCGCCACAACGGCGCCCTCCCGGAGGAGGTGGAGGACACCACCCTGGTCAATGTGGATGAAGGTGAGTTGGTACGCGCAGAAAACCGCGAGCTGGAAACGGTTGGTGATGAACCTCTGCATGGTTTGCAGCCGGCACCGGGCGAAACCTTCAGTGACGACCCGCTGCAGGCCTGGACTGACACCCCGGAGGATGACCGCAAACGCGACGAGGACATCAACCGCGAGCAGGACGCCTTACTGGCAGACAATCCGGAGTGGCATGCCCGCGACGGCGCTGTCACTGACGAGTACCGCGAGAACCGCGATGTAGCCATGGGATTGCCCATGCGAAAAGGAGAGCACGACAGGATGTCCGAGACCCCCAGACCAACACGCCAGCGGGACGCCAATGACCAGAGCCGCCAACACATCAGCGGCGCGCCGCTGTTACGCGGCATG
Organism: Marinobacter denitrificans; assembly: GCF_008795955.1. Taxonomy (GTDB): domain Bacteria; phylum Pseudomonadota; class Gammaproteobacteria; order Pseudomonadales; family Oleiphilaceae; genus Marinobacter; species Marinobacter denitrificans. The sequence continues at coordinate 1,388,070 of NZ_VMHN01000001.1, read as the reverse complement.
GATACTGACCTGGGCTTTGCCGACAGCGATGAGATGCGCCTGTTTCTGGAAGAGGCCGGCCAGACCCTGAAAGCCACAGTGGAAGGCCTGCTAAGCCTTCACCAGGGCGAAGACAGCCGCCACCAGGCACTGCGTACCCGCCTCCAGCCCATTGAGGACAACCCTTTGCGCCTGGGCGAAGACTACCACGATACCGTGCAGACCCTGTTCGCCAGCCAGCGTAGCCCGGTGCACCTGTCAGCACCTGCGGCGGTCAGCGAGAGCCTGCAGAGCCTTCGACATCATCAGGTAGCCACGCAGACTGCCATACGCGAGGGGTTGGATGCCATTCTGCATGCCTTCTCACCAGAGGCATTACTGCGCCGCTTCCATGGTTATCGCCGTGGGCTGAAAACCGATGAAGACGAGAGCAACTGGGCGTGGGAAATGTACCAACACTATTACCGGGAACTGAGTTCCAGTCGTCAGCAGGGCTTCGAGCGTCTTTTTCAGGAGGTGTTCGAGCAGGCTTACGATCAACAATTGCGTCAATTACAGAGGGAGAACCTGTCGTGAAGTACTGCAAATGGAGTTTGCTGGTCGCCATTCTCGTTTTGGTGGGGTGCAGCACCCCCTACAACGCTGTTACCAAAACCGCCAAGGTCATGTGGGACCCGGATATCCCCGTGGGTTACCCGGAAGACTTGCCCAGTCGGGTGGACCTGACCATGCTGGCGGAGCCAGATGTGAACCCGAACGAATCCCTGGCTCCCACACCCATCGCGTTCCAGATCATCGAGATGCGGGACAGCTCACGTCTTATGGCCGCTGACTTTGACCAGTTGCTGGGTGAGCTGGAGCCGTCCCTGGGACGCAACTATGTGGACCACAGTGATTACACGCTCGTGCCAGGGCAGTTCAAGTTTATTGAGCCGTTCGAGATTGATGAGGATACGCGGTTTATTGGTGTGATTGCCTTCTACGCCTATCCCAACCTGTCCCAGTGGAAAAAGGTGGTGAAGGTGGACCCTATCGGTGGTCGCTACCACCTGCTGGTCAACCTGCGCGAGCGTGAAGTTACACTCAGAAGGTCGGATGAATCCTGATGTCTGCAACCAATCGAGTCGTCTGGAGTGATGGGTTGTTTATCAAGCCCCAGCATTTCCAGCAGCAACAACGATACCTGGAACACCAGATCAACGAACGGGCTCTGGCGATTTCTGATTACCTTTATGGTTTCAGTGACCTGGAGCTCAACGCGGAATACCTTAGCTTTGGCCGGGTGGGCCTGGTGAGGGCGAGCGGCCTGTTCCCGGATGGCACGCGTTTTTGCCTTCCCCAGGACGATGTGATGCCAGAGCCCCTGGAAATCACCGACGCCTCTGTGGCCAATCAGGTGGTGTACCTGGCCCTGCCATTGGGCAGCGAGAGTCTGGCGGAAGTGGAGTGGCCGGAGGCCGCCATCGCCGGCCGCTTCCGTGCCCAGAGTGAAGAAATCCGGGACTTGCATTCCATCGATGGTGATTCCCACACCATCGACGTGGCCCGGGTGGCTCCGAAGCTGATGCTGGAGCGGGACGATCGCAGTGCCTACGCGGCCCTGGCCATCGGCCGGATCCTGGAGAAGCGCCCGGACGGCAGCCTGGTGATGGACCCGAATTTCGTTCCCACCATGCTCAGCGTGCGGGCGGCGCCCCGGTTGCAGCGCTTCGTGGGGGAAATGGCCGGGCTGATGCGCGAACGGGCCAAGAACATTGCCGAGCGCGTGGGGGCCCCCGGGCAGGGCGGTGTGGCGGATGTGGCGGATTTCATGCTGCTGCAGATGCTCAATCGAGCCCATCCCCGGTTCCTCCACCTGGCGCGGCTACGGCAGTTGCATCCGGAGCGCCTCTACGAGGCGTTGCTGGAGCTCTGCGGCGAGCTGGTGACCTTCACCGACGAGAACCGCCTGCCCCAGGAATACACCGCCTATGATCACGATCTGCCGGAGGCTTCCTTCACACCGCTGATGCAGGTACTGAGGCAGTCCCTCAGTACGGTGCTGGAGCCGCGCGCGCTGGCCATCCAGCTGCAGCAGCGCCAGTACGGTCTGACGGTGGCGCCGATCCAGGATGTACAGCTGATTGGTCAGGCGGAGTTCATCCTGGCGGTGAAAGCGGATATGCCACTGGACGACCTGCGCAAGCAGTTCACCCAGCAGTGCAAGGTGGCGTCGGTGGAGAAAATCCGCGACCTCATCAGTCTGCAACTGCCGGGGATTCCGCTGTCGGCCCTGCCGGTGGCGCCCCGTCAGTTGCCGTATCACGCCGGGTTCGTGTACTTCCGGCTGGACGACCAGAGCCAGGCCTGGCAGATGCTCGACAACGCCAGCGGCTTTGCCTTCCACGTGGCCGGCAGTTTCCCGGGAATGGAAATGCAGTTCTGGGCAATCAGGAGCTAGATCATGGCAGATGCACCGGTGATGGATTCACCCAATGGCAACACGGAAGCAGGTGGCAGTGCGTTTGATGACCTGATGTTCGGGGACAGTAACCCCGACGGTCGCGGGGGCGACCAGGGCTTTGGCAACGACCAGTTCCAACTGCGAGGTCTTGAAGACAACCGGCTGATCGATGCCGCCACGCCCCTGTTGGGGCTGGTTATCCGGGTGCGCCGGCTGGCGGATTTCCACGGCGTGGAAAACCTGTACCAGCAGGTGGTGGATGAAGTGGCCGCCATAGACCGGGAACTGGTAGAGCAGGGCTACGAGCGTCCGACTGTGGTGGCTTACCGCTATGTGCTCTGTGCCTTTATTGACGAAGCTGTACTGGGCACTGAGTGGGGCGCCCATAGCATTTGGTCCCAGCATTCCCTGCTGTCCCGCTTCCACAACGAAACCTGGGGTGGCGAAAAGGTATTTGCCATCACTGCCCGTATGGAGCAGGAACCAGCACGGTATCGCGACATGCTGGAGTTTATCTACCTGTGCCTGTGCCTGGGCTTCGAGGGCCGCTACAAGGTGATGACCAACGGCCGGGACGAGTATGAACAGATTATCCGCGGACTGTACGAGCAGATTCGTGGGCTTCGTCGCGATGAGGAACCGCAGCCACTGAGCAGCGCACTGGACAATGTAACTCCGGCCCGCAACCGGCTGAGGACCGGCCTGCCCCTGTGGGGTATTGGTGGCCTTTTTGTGGCGGCCATGGCCGGGGTATACACGCTTTACAACATAGCGCTGAACGAACGCATCAGGGATGTGCTCAGCGTACTGGAACAACTCCCGAAATAAGGAGATCACTGTGATTCGGGTAGAACTACCGGCGCTGATTGGGCGCCTCAACGAGATTTGTCGCCAGGGCCTGGAAAGCTCGGCGGCGCTGTGTATCAGCCGCCAGGGTGCCGAGATCACCCCGGCCCACCTGCTGTTCAAGCTGCTGGAAACGCCCTTTACCGATGTGCGCCAGATTCTTGAAAGCACCGGAATTGATCACCACACGCTGCAACCGGTTGTGGGGGACAGTCTCAACGGCGAGCCCCAGTCCGCCGAGGCGTACCCTTCGTTTTCCCCGCTGCTGATCGAGTTGCTGCAGGACGCCTGGCTCATCGCTTCCACCGAACTGGGGCACGCAGACTTGCGCTCTGGTGCCATCATGCTGGCACTGCTGATGAATCCAGACCGTTACCTGATGCCCCAGGTCAGCCAGCGCCTGAAAGACATCAACCGGGAACAGTTACGCCGGCAATTCGATTCCATGACCCGTGGATCTGTTGAGCAGCCCCGCGCCGAAGATGGCCCCAGTGCCGCCAATAAGGCGCAGGTGGACATGGACCCGCTCCAGCGCTACGCCACCGACTTCACCAAACTGGCACGGGACAAAAAACTGGACCCGGTGGTGTGCCGCGACACTGAAATCGACCAGATGATCGACATCCTCTGCCGTCGCCGCAAGAACAACCCCATTGTTGTCGGCGATGCCGGCGTGGGCAAAAGCGCCGTAGTCGAGGGCCTGGCCCTGCGCATCGTCAACGGGGATGTCCCCGAACGCCTGACCGGCGTGGAGCTGTGGACCCTGGACATGGGCGCCCTGCAGGCCGGGGCCTCGGTGAAAGGTGAATTTGAAAAACGCCTGAAAGGCGTGATCGAAGCGGTAAAAAACTCCGCTATACCCATCATCCTGTTTATTGACGAAGCCCACACCCTGATCGGCGCCGGCAACAGCGAAGGCGGTTCCGACGCCGCCAACCTGCTCAAACCGGCCCTGGCCCGTGGCGAGCTGAGGACGATCGCGGCCACCACCTGGCGCGAATACAAGAAATACTTCGAGAAAGACCCGGCCCTGAGCCGCCGCTTCCAGCCTGTTGCGCTGGACGAGCCCACACCGGCCCAGGCGGTACATATCCTCCGTGGCCTTCGCACCGTCTACGAAAAGGCCCACCAGGTACTGATCGCCGACAGCGCCCTGAAAGCGGCCGCCGACATGTCCGCCCGATACATGGCCGGCCGCCAGCTTCCGGACAAGGCCATCGACGTACTCGACACCGCCTGCGCCCGGGTCAGCCTCAATCTGAGCACACCCCCGCGTCGCCTCAGCCATGTCCGTAGCGAACTGCACCAGTTGGGCATGGAACAGGACCTGATGATCCGCGAACAGACCCTGGGGCAGCCCATCGACCACCAGCGCGAAAGCGAACTGGTGGAGCGCCTGGAAACCCTTCGGGTGGAAGCGGAAGAGCTGGAACAGAGCTGGAACGACCAGCGGGAACTGGTGGCACGCCTCGTGGATATTCGTGAGCAACTGCTGAGCGAAGACACGATGGATGCAGAACCGGAAGCATCGGCGGAAGAAACCACCCCTGAAACCGACGAAGAGCGCCCGGACCTGAAAAGCGAAGCCGCCGCCATCGAACAGGAACTGGTGGAGCTGCAGGCGGACGAGCCGCTGGTGCACGCCCGTGTCGATGCCCGCCAGGTAGCCGAAGTCATTGCCGACTGGACCGGTATCCCGGTCAACCGCATGACCGCCGACGAACTGGAGAAAATCACCCGCCTGCCGGAGTACCTTCAGTCCCACATCAAGGGTCAGGACACCGCCATCGGCGCGTTGCACCAGCACCTGCTCACCGCCCGCGCAGACCTGCGACGTCCGGGCCGTCCCATGGGCGCCTTCCTGCTGGCCGGTCCCAGCGGTGTGGGTAAAACCGAAACCGTGGTGCAACTGGCCGAACTGCTCTACGGCGGCCGCCAGTTCCTCACTACCATCAACATGTCCGAATACCAGGAGAAACACACCGTCTCCCGCCTGATCGGCTCACCGCCGGGCTATGTGGGCTTCGGTGAAGGCGGCATCCTCACCGAGGCCATCCGCCAGAAGCCCTATTCGGTCGTGCTGCTCGACGAAGTCGAAAAAGCTCACCCGGAAGTGCTCAACCTGTTCTACCAGGCCTTCGACAAAGGTGAACTGGCCGATGGCGAAGGCCGCCTGATCGACTGCAAGAACGTGGTGTTCTTCCTCACCTCGAACCTCGGCTACCAGACCATCGTCAGACACGCCGAGGAACCCGAGAAAATTGAGGAAGCGCTCTACCCGGAACTGGCCGACTTCTTTAAACCAGCATTGCTGGCCCGTATGGAAGTCGTTCCCTACCTGCCGCTGGGTGAAGACACCCTCAACCGCATCGTCTCCGACAAACTCGAGCGCCTGGCCACCCAGATCGGCGACCGTTACCACACCGAAGTGGAACTGGAAGACGGCCTGGTAGAAGCCATCCGCAGCCGCGCCACACGAAGTGAAAACGGTGCACGGATGCTGGAGTCGATCATCGAAGGCGAACTGCTGCCACCGGTCTCGCTGGCGTTGCTGGAAAAGCTGGCAGCGAGAGAGCCGGTTCAGCGCGTCACACTGGGCGTAGAAGACGGGAAATTCACCGGGGTTGTTGCTTAAGGCAACGCGAAAGTAGCGGGTGCTAGGGCTCGGCTTTCCAAAACCCTGCGGAGCCATGGATGGCGGAGCGGAGCGTACAAGGATGTATTCACAGCGTGTTTTGGAAAGCCGAGCCCCAGGGCCCGCGGCCGGCGAACTCAACATCTCAGGGAATAGAAACATGGGACGGATGCAGACGGAACTGCACACCGGCATAGACATGGCGGTGGCATTGATTCGACAGGATAACCTGCCGGCGTTGCTGAAAACCGCCACCAGACAGCTGCAAAACACCTTCGGCCTCACCCGCTGCTGGACACTGGAACTCGACCTCAGCGGTCGGACACTCCACTGTGCCGCACTGGGCGAGCAGGGCGAATTCGACTGCGGCGACTTCAGCCACCCCTTTGCCCACCTGCTACAACAGGGTAAAGCCCGGGAACTGTCCCGCGCCGCCAGCTACCGCCTGGACCACCAAGGCTTCCAGGCCCTGGTCGAAGCCAGCAACCGCCCCCGTTCATTCTGGCTCGAACCCATCAAGGGCGAAGACGGCCGCACCCTCGGCATCCTGGTGCTCTGCAACGAAGAGCCCGAATGGGAAGGCATCATCGCCCAGCCCCTGTACCGGGGCCTGCTGACCCTGTTGTCCCACCAATGGGTCAGCCAGCTCAGAACCAGCGACCAGGTCTGGCAGCGGCGTATGCTCAAGCGCTCCCTGGACCACCTCCACGATGCCGAAACCGTACGCCAGCGCTGCGAACAACTGGCAGAGACCCTGGTGGGCAACTCGGCGGCGATGACCGAACTGCGCGCTCAGATCGTCCGTGCCGCCGGCAGCCAGCTCTCGGTACTGGTGCAGGGTGAGACCGGCTGCGGCAAGGACCTGGTGGCGCAGGGTGTTCACCGCTTCTCGGACCGGGCCGAAGGGCCTTTTGTAGTGGTCAACTGTGCCGCCATCCCGGATTCGCTGCTGGAAAGCGAACTCTTCGGCCACACCAAAGGTGCCTTCTCCGGCGCCGACCGGGCCAAGGAAGGGCTGCTGGCCCAGGCTAATGGCGGCACCCTGTTCCTGGACGAAATCGGCGACATGCCCATGGCCCTGCAATCCAAATTGCTCAGGGTCTTGGAAAGCCGCCGCTTCCGGCCGTTGGGGGCACAGCAGGAACAGCACTCCGATTTTCGCCTGGTGGCGGCGACTCATCAGCCACTGAGCGAATGCATCGAAGACGGCCGCTTCCGCCGGGATCTGTTCTACCGGCTCAGCCAGTTCCCCTTGCGGGTCAAGCCCCTGCGGGAGCGCCCGGAAGACCTGGAGCCTCTTTGCCGGCACTTTATCCGCGAGTACACCGCCCGGGAAGGCGCTGGCCCCATGGGCATTAGCAGCCACGCCCTGAGCATGCTCGTGGACTACAGCTTTCCTGGCAACGGCCGCGAACTGCGGAACATTGTCGAGTTTGCCTGCCTGCAGACTCCGGTGGGTGATGATATCCAGCCGGAAGTGTTGCGCATCGACGAGCTCTTCCCCAGCCAGGAAAGCTGCTACGCCGCCGACTTCCAGGCAGGCGTCGTTCCGGGAGTTCCCCAGGCGGATGAAGTCGACGACCTGCGGGCGGCCGCCCAGGCTTTCGAAGCGGCCATCATCCGTGAGCGTTTGCGCCAGTACGGCGGCAACCGTGCCCAGGCCGCCGAGAGTCTGGGGCTTCCCAAACGAACCCTGGCCCATAAATGTCTGAAATATCAGGTGACCGAAGCGTGAACCCGTTTATTCGTAGTAACAGACCCCATGCCTTGGTGCTCTGCGCCCTGAGCCTGATGTTTTCCCTGGCCGCCAGTGCCGAGGTGAATCAGCAACTGGCGGCGGCCGAGGCCTGTGTGGAAGAGAGCCAGCGCCTGGAACGGCTGGCCTGTTTTGATGAGGTGTTTGGCACTCCCGTTGCCGTCGCCATCAAGGACGCTCTCGGTAACAACCAGCCGGAACGCTGGCGCCAGGCCTTCGCCCAGGAACAGAACCGGGAGCCAGAGGATGGCCCGCTGTATCGAGACACCGCGGATCGGGCAGGGCATCTGCTGACCATCAGCGCACTGGGGGTAAAACCGCCACGGCCGGTATTGGCTGTGCAGTGCCACAACAACATCACTGAGCTCACCCTCATGCTGCCGGAGGCGGTAAAGGAAGAGCGGGTAACCGTTGATTTCGGCCAGGGCCGGCAGGTCTGGCGGGTCAGGGACGACGGATTCGTCATCAGCGGTGGCCGGGGATTGCCGGCCATCCGCACCGTCCAGGAAGTGGCCGGGGGCTCGGGTATCACTGTTGCCTCATCAAGCAGCGCCATCGACGGGCTGATGTTTGACCTTGAGGGTTTCCGGGAAACCCTGAAGCCGCTACGGGAAGACTGTGGCTGGTAAACGCTGAGACATTGAACAGGATTGGTAACGACAGGGATTGGACATGCAGGCAGTAGAGCAGCATCCATACGTTGAACAGGTACTGAGCAGTTTTTCCGGGGAGACCGCCACAGGTAACAACCTGATGGACGATCCCACCATGGAATACCTCGAGAACGAAATCATGAAAGTGGGCTCGCTGGCCCACACCGGCGTGGAATGGGGCAAGGTGGAGAGCGAGTCGCTGCGACTGCTGTCGGACACCAGCAAAGACCTCAAGGTACTGGGCTTCCTGATGCTATGCCTGCAGCGCGGCGGTAACGGCGAGCGCTTTGCCCTGTCACTGTACCTGTTGCACCGGGTGCTGGACACCTGGTGGGACGACGCCTGGCCCTATCCGGGTGAAAAGGGCAAGCGCGCCCGCAAGATGCTGATGACCCAGATTCTGCAACGCTCCCTCAAGGAGGTGTCGGCGCTGAGTTTTGACGGCGGCGTCGGCGATGGCCGCGAATTCTGCCTCACCACCCTGGGTAAACTGCTGGAGCAGGCTGGCGCCCGCGAACTGCCCGATGACGGGCTCCTCGATTTGCGCCGGGCGGTGGCGAAGCTGCCTTCCCCATCGGACGCGCCCGGGCCGTCTGAAGCCGCCAACAAAACCGAAACCGCAACACCGTCTTCTTCCGGGACGTCGTCATCCCATGGCAGCAGCGCGTCTTCCGCTTCCCTCGGCGACCTGACCCTGGACCCGGCGAACGAACGGGCCACGCGCCAGAGTCTGCTGAAAGTGGCCGATCTGCTGACGGAAACCTCACCTGCCGACGCGCTCGGTTACCAACTCCGTCGCTACGCCATCTGGCAGAGCATCACCTCCGTTCCCCCGGCCCGGGACGGCATCAAGACTGACCTGGCCGCCGTGAGCGCGGACCGTGTCGCAGACTATCGGGAGAGCCTGACGAAGTCGCCGGACCTGGCGCTCTGGCAGCGTGTCGAACAAAGCCTGTCGGTCAGCCCATTCTGGCTGGAAGGTCACTGGCTGAGTGCCCAGGTGGCCTCGGCCCTAGGGCACGAGAACTGCGCTGAGGCCATTCGCACAGCGGTCAAAGCCTTTGTTGAGCGGCTGCCGGAGCTGGCGGACATGACCTTTAACGATGGCACTCCTTTTCTACCCAAGACGGTGGCCGACTGGATGCTCAGCGGCCCGGCAAAAACCGGTTCCGTCGGTGGCGCCAGCGCCTGGGACCAAGCGTACCAGAATGCCCGGGACGTTATGGAACAGAAGGGCCTTGCACCGGCGCTGCAACTGCTGGAAGAAGGGCTGGAGGCGGCCAGGGAGCCCAGGGATCGTTTTTATTGGCGGCTTATGAGCAGTCAACTGATGAAAGACAGCGGCATGAAGAGCCTCGCCAAGCAGCAGGTGCAGGATCTGCGCGAGCAGACCCGCGGTATGAGCCTTGAAGACTGGGAGCCTGGCCTTGTTGCCCGGCTGGACAGACTCGCATAAACACAGACGGACTAATTAACAGGAATGGACACCATGTGGAGACAAGCCCTACTCATTGGACGACGGATACTGCCCTATGTGCGCAGTGCGGCGCCGATAACCCTGGCGTTGGGTGTGGTGGTACTGCTGGCCGCAACCTGGTGGCTGGGCCCCCGCCTGGAAATCAACGGCGAATACCCGCTGGCAGCATGGCCGATGCGAGCCCTGGTAACCCTGGTGGTTGTGCTTCTGGGGGCCATGGTCTGGGGTACGGTGCTGGCCCGTAAGTTGCGCAAGGTTAACGCCGCCAAGGCGGAGGAGCAGAAGGAAGAGGAAGACCCGATCCTCCCGCTGGAACGCCGTCAGCAACGTCTGCTTGACCGCAGGCTGGCGGAACTCAGGAGCAACCTGCCAGGCCGCAAAGGCGTCTATCGTTTGCCCTGGTATCTGGTCATGGGCCTGGAAGACGCTGGCAAAACCAGCCTGATCCAGCGGTCGGGGCAGACCTACACTCTCACCAACGTCACCCGTAATCCCCGCACGGAGCGCAACCCGTTCGGTTTCGAATGGTGGGTGGGCGATAACGGTGTACTGATTGATCCTGACGGCGAACTGCTGAGCCAGAACGATGGTCAGGGCGCCAGCAGCGAAATCCAGCAGAGGTTGTGGACCCACTTCATCAACTGGTTGGAGAAGAACCGTCCCCAGCGTCCGCTTAACGGCGTGGTGCTGGCTGTGGACCTTGCACGCCTGAGCACGGCCAATGAACAGCAGCGCCAGGCCCAGGCTATTCTGCTCCGTACCCGTCTGCGGGAACTGATGGAGCAATTGGGATCCCGGTTGCCGGTGTACATCAGCTTCACCAAGATGGACCTGCTTTATGGTTTTGCGCCGTTTGCCCGCACGCTCTCGAAAGCCGAGCGAGAGCAACCCCTGGGCTTTACCTTCCAACTGGACGGCCAGCATGAGCCGGACGACTGGCTGGGCGAGTTTGACCAGAGCTTCAGCATACTGGCGGAGCAACTCGGTGATCGGCTTCCGGATGTTCTGTCCGCCACCAGAGACGCCGAAGAGCGTGCGGCAGCCTATTCCTTTACCCGCCAGCTGGCGGGGCTGAAGCCGGTGCTGGAGCAGTTCCTGGCGGACCTGCTGTCAGCGGATGCGTTTTCAACCCCGGCCCTGGTGCGTGGTACCTATTTTACCTCCGTGGTTCAGGAAGGCGTACCGGAAGATGCTTTTGTATCTGCGGCTGCCGCAAACTACGGTCTGGCCAGCCCGATACAGCCAGCGCAACGTGGCGGGCAGTCCTCAAGCCTGTTCACGGAAAAGCTGTTTCCCAATATTATCTATTGTGAAGCGGGCCTTGCCGGCGACAATCAGAAAGTGGTGGGTGGCCGGCGTCGCCGGATTGCGACGGCCGCGATCGTCGCTGTTGCCGCCGGCCTGGGCATGACCGCCGGCTGGCAGCATTACTTTGTGCAGAACGCCGAAGCGGCCATGGCTGTTGAGGAGCGGGTGCGCAGCTTTATCGATAACTGGCGCCCGATTGGCTACGAACCTGATACCACCGGCCGCAATCTGCTAGAGCCTCTGGATCAGTTGCAGGAAGCCACGCTGGCCTTCGGCGATTATCGGGCGGAACCGGCACTGGTCGCGGATATGGGCCTGTATAAGGGCCACAAGATTGGTCCGGAGGTGGAAAAGTCCTACCTGGATATGCTGGCCTACCAGTTCATGCCGGCATTGATGTTGGGTGTAATGGGCGAGATGAGCAATTCGCCGGACAACAGCTCCGAGCGCCTTGATCACCTGCGGGTATTGCGCATGCTTTACGACGCCAGCGGCCGCCGCAGAGACATTGTTCACAGCTACATGAGCGACTATTGGCAACGGGCCTACCCGGCGCAGCGAAACCTGCAGCGGCGGCTGCTAAGCCATCTGGACTATGCCCTGTTGCACACGGACCTGAATCAGCGTGTGGCGGACGGTGACAAGACCGCCGATATGGCGCTGGCGCCTTTCCGCAGCAGTGTCCAGTGGGCCCAGCATGAACTCGGTCGTATCGCGACTCCGGAACGGGTCTACCGTGATCTTGAAAAGGAAGCCGCGCAGAATTTCCGCTCACCTCTTGACCTGGCAAGGGAGTCCGGACCGGCTTTCAGCACGGTCTTCGTAGGCCTGGATGAATTCGGCGAGCCGCTGGATGAGGAGAATACGTCACAGGAAAATCCGGTTGTGATTCCATCTCTGCTGACCCGTGAAGGTCTGAATTCCTGGTTCATGAGCAAGTCCGGCTCCGTTACTGAGCTGGCACTGGTGGATGCGTGGGTGCTTGGCCGCCGGGACGATGTGGACTTCAGCGCGGCTGATGAGGCACGGTTGCAGGCGCAACTGCAGGCCCTGTATGCAGAAAACTATGTGGCCAACTGGCGTCGGGCTTTGAGCCGGCTGGACATCCGTAGCTTCAGTGACCTGAATCATGGTGTGCGTGTTCTGGAAAGCCTCACCAGTGGTCACGAACCGCTGAACCAGTTGCTGGCCCATGTGACCACAAATACCCGCCTGATTCCCGGTGGCAGCGAAGAGGCCGAGGCGGCCCGCAAGGTGATGGAGCAGTCTTCCCATTTTCAGATGGTTCAGGACATTGAGCGTCAGTTTACCGACCTGAACGAACTGATGGACAAGCAGGGGGAGGATCCCAGCGATATGGAACAGGTAATGGAGGTGGTTCAAAGCCTGCATACCTATCTGCGCGGTATCCAGGAAGCGCCGGACCGTGGCAAGGCTGCGCTGGCCGCCGCCCGTGCCCGTATGGGACTGCAAGGCGTGGACCCGATTTTCACACTGCAGCGGGTGGCCTCAAACCAGCCAGCGCCCCTGGATCGCATGCTGGAAAAACTGGCTTCCGAAAGCTGGCGAGTGGTGCTGGATCAGGCGGTGGCGCAATTGGAACGTCAGTGGTACCAGGAAGTGTATCAGCCGTTCCAGCAGAGCCTGGCCAGGCATTACCCGTTCAGTCCCGGAGCAGGGCGTGATGCCGCACTGCAGGATTTTGAGCACTTCTTCGCGCCGGATGGTGTCCTGGATACGTTCTACAAAGAAAACCTGAAACTGTTCCTGGAAGATCATCCTGAGCATATTGCCGGTTCCAAGCGTGCCAGCCTGGTTCGTCGCGACGTGCTGGCGTCGCTGGAAAAGGCTGAAAACATTCGCCGCGCCTTCTTTACCAGAAGCGGTTCACTGGACGTTGAGTTCGCACTGGAACCGTTGCATTTGTCCTCTAACAAGCGCCGCAGTGTGATGAACGTGGATGGCCAACTCGTGGAGTTCAGTCATGGGCCGAGCCAGAGCATCCCACTGGTGTGGCCTAATACGTTACGGGATTCGGTCGAAAGCCGGGTCACCCTTGTGCCCACGGAAGTGAACCGTTCCCCCAGGAGTCTCTCGGAAAATGGCCCCTGGGCGTTGTTCCGCCTCCTGGATGATGCAGATATCACCGGCGTGAGCAGCAGTGCGGTGGACGTGCGGTTTGCCCTGGACGAGGGCGAGATGCGTTATCGCCTGCATGCGGGCAGCAATACCAACCCGTTCACACAGAAATTGCTGGCGGGGTACCAGATTCCACGCAGTCTGTATTAAGCCCCCGGTTGTGGGTGCGCTGGCTTGAACGCTGCCCGGGTATTTCGTATAAGTACCGGTTTATTGAAAGGGAAAGATAACCAATGAAAGGACTCCTGATACTCCTGTGTTGGCTGGTAACCCTCGTGGCTCAAGCGGGCACTTATCGCTGGGTTGATGAGAACGGCCAGACCCATTTCGGTGACCGGCCACCGGTAAACACAGTCGCAGACGAAGTATTACTCAAGGCTGCCGCCCCGACCTCGGACCAGGCAGCCCGTGAACGCAAACAGCGGGTGAACGAGTTCCTTGAGCAGAGCGAGAGGGAGCGCGCTGAGCGAAACAGGGCTGAGGCAGAGCAGGAGGCAACGACCGCGAAACATGAAGCCCGCTGCCAGGCTCTTCGGGCACGGCTGAAGTTCCTGAAGAGTGTGTCTGGAATCTATCGGCTCAACGACGAAGGTGAACGGGTTTTCGTTGACGATCAGGAAAACGAGCGCCTTCGACGTGAGTTTCGGGCCAGGGTTCAGAGCGAGTGTGATACCTGAAAACAGGGTTGAAAGCAGGAACCCTGCTTTGCAGTGTTTCCTCAGGCCCAACAGGTTAACTTAACGTAAGCCCTCGAGGTCCCGTTACGTGTGCTACATTGTTATCAACCATGGTGCAAATTAGATCGCATGGTTGCTGAAGTCTGTTGAGGAGGGGGCGCCGGCTCCTTTCGGCAGTTATTCAGTCAATAGGTCTTATCGTTACCAAACAGCCGAAATAGCAGTATGGTTTACTGACAAGGAGGCAACAAATGGAAGCGAAATCCAACCAGAACGATTATGAGCAGGTCAGGGCGGACCTTCAAAAACTCCGCGAGGATCTCTCCCAACTGACCAAAAACGTTGCTGAAGGACAAAAGAGCAATATCAGCAGTCTCCGCGATGAAATCCGTCGGGAAAGCCGTGAAGCGTTTGACCAGGTGAAGCGGCGTGGGGATGAGGCTATTCACCGTGCCCGTGATGCCGGCACCAAGGCCGTCGACGATGTCGAGCACAAAATCGAAGAGCGGCCGTTTCTCAGTATCATTATCATGTTCCTCGCCGGACTGCTCGTTGGCCGGTTACTGGACCGCTGATAATGCTGGATTCAGCCTGGTTACAGGGCGTCCTGCGCAAGGCAGTCGCAGCCATTCTCGGGTTTATGCTGGGTCTGGTGCTGCTGGTCGCCCTGTTGATCACCGGTTTTTACTTACTCGTTAATGCCGCCACGCTGGCGTTGTCCCCCGCTTTGGGTGAGGCTGGTGCGTTGGCGGTAACGGGTTTGTCCTGTCTGTTATTACTGGCGCTGTTTTTCTATCGCATGACTCGCCCGGCTGCTTCGAAAAAGTCTTCCAGCGAAAGCGAAGGCCACTCCCCGGGTTCCCCGGTGGATGCTATCAGGGAGCTTGTCCGTAACAATCCTCTGGAGGCCGTTGCTGCTGCGTTTACCTTCGGCCTGGTGGAACACGGCGACCCACGCCTCAAAGCACTGTTGTTGCAGGGCGGCATGGTGTTGATGAAAGAAGCGGAAGCCGAGCAGACCCGAGGTAAGGAAAGCACCGAAAGTAGCGAAAGTACCAGAGCCCCGGAGAGCGAGGCCGACGCGCCAACCTGATCGTCATCACACCGTAACCCGCGCCATTGATAATTACTGTGCAGTACTATTCATCACATAGGGAGCTTGTCATGAAGTTACGCACGTTATTGTTTATGGCATTACTGATGCCATTATTTTCCGTCGCCAATGCCGCCCAGGAAGGGTTTGAAAAGAGCGGAAGCCAGGTGCCACCTGGCCTCAAAAACTGGAACGACAAGGGGCCGGACCTGAAGAGTAAGTTCCACCGTGGCAAGCGCCAGGTACATCTCGGCCCCCGGCCGTTCTGGCTGGTGGAGGACATGGACGAAGGGCCCCTTAAAGAAACCCTGCAGTCCTGTCAGGCCAGAAAGTTCCGGACCACGGACTTCTCGATCGGACACCGGGGTGCGCCTTTGCAGTTCCCGGAACATACCCTTGAATCCTATGTGGCGGCAGCGCAAATGGGTGCGGGCATTCTGGAATGTGACGTCGCTTTCACCAAGGATCGGGAACTGGTGTGCCGGCACGCCCAGAACGATCTTCATACCACCACCAATATCGTGACCATTCCGGAACTGAACGCCAAGTGCACGCAACCATTTGTGCCGGCAGATCCGCAAAGCGGCACGGAAGCCCAGGCTGAGTGTCGCACCAGTGATATCACACTGGAGGAGTTCAAGTCCCTGGAAGGCAAGATGGATTCGTTCAACCCCATGGCGACGACACCCGAAGAATACCTGGGGGGCACGGCGGACTGGCGTACCGAACTGTATAGCAGTCGCGGTACCTTGCTGACCCATCGCGAGAGCATTGAGCTGTTCAAGGCGTTGGGAGTGAAGTTCACGCCGGAGCTGAAAACACCGGTAGTGGAGATGCCGTTTGAGGGCGACTACAGCCAGCAGGATTATGCCCGCCAGATGATTCAGGACTACATCGATGCAGGCGTAAACCCGTCCGATGTATGGCCGCAATCATTCCTTCTGGATGATGTGCTGTTCTGGGTCAGGGACATGCCACGGTTTGGAAAGCAGGCGGTATTCCTGGATCAGGAGCCGATCACCACGGAAAACTCGTCTCTGGCCCGGATGGAGAAACTGTCTGCACAGGGAGTAAATATTCTGGCCCCTGCCCTGTGGAAGATGCTGACACTGGATGGCCACCAGCAAATAGTGCCTTCGGAGTATGCGGAGAATGCCAGGGCAGCGGGGCTGGACCTGATTGCCTGGACGGTTGAACGCAGCGGCCCGCTGGCTGATGGCGGTGGTTGGTACCACCAGACGATTACCGATGCCATCAATAATGACGGTGACGTTTTCAAGGTAATTGATGTCCTGGCGCAGGAGGTCGGGGTCATCGGTATCTTCTCGGACTGGCCGGCGACCACCACCTTCTATGCCAATTGCGTGGGATTGGCGGGACGGGGCCACTAGATTGCGGTTGCCCCGCCGCCGGAATCCCACCGAAATTCAGCCAATCGTTAAAGCGTTTATGAGCGTAGACTGGTGATGACATCATCAGACGGTAACGGTTGAGCATGGATACAAACACCAGTCCGGCATGGCAAAGGCATGCCTCAGCCATTCTCAGCGGGTTTCTCGGGGATTGGCTTGAGGCCCGCGATAATCCCCTGGCTATGCCTATGACTTTGTTCCACGGCACTGAGCCAGTCGCTCCGGGCAGTCCAATTGCCGGGGGACCCGGGTCAACCCTGTGTATCTCCATCCATGGGCTGATGGAACTGGAGTCGGTATGGACTATTCCCGGTGGCGACGGAGCTCATTACGGATCGCTTCTGGCGGGTGTGAATAGTGACATTACACCACTGACTCTCCGCTACAATACTGGCCGTCCCATATACCGCAATGGAGAAACCCTGGCGGATTTGCTGGACTCTCTGGTAAGCCAGTGGCCGGTGCCTGTGAGCCGAATCATTCTGATTGGCCACAGCATGGGCGGGTTGTTGATTCGCAGCGCGTGCCACCATGGCCAGTGCCATGGCTATGGGTGGCTGGAACAGCTCAGTGACTGTGTCTATATCGGAGCGCCCCATGACGGTTCGTGGTTGGCCAAAGGTGCCAGGGCGGTAGCCGACCTGATGAATCGCGCCCCCAGGGACTATTTGCGGGTTTTGGGCGAAGTGATTGATCTGCGCAGTGAAGGTATCCGCAACCTGTCCCGCGGGGAAGTTGTAAGCGGGGTTAATGAGCAGCCGCCCTTGCTGCCGGGCACCCGCCATTATGCCGTCTGTGGCCTGCTGGCACGAGACCGCCAGCACCCGGTTAATACCCTGTTCGGCGATGCACTGGTGCATGAATCCAGCGCCCGCGGCCGGGAGCGAGAAGGATGGGCGCTCACTGGCGTAGCCAGCTTTCCGGGTGTGGACCATATCCGCCTTGCCCATCACCCCCGCGTCGCTGTCCAGCTCGAGGAGTGGCTGTTATGAAAAAGCACGATAGTAACTGGTGGATTGGTGTGGCAGATATTGCGGCCAGTGGCATAAACCATGGCGCCCTCAAGCTGGAACGCGTCCATCTGGCCATTGCAGACGAAACATTCAACGTTCTGAAGCAGGTGCCGGTTACCAGGCCATGGAGCGAAGGCATTCGCACAATCCATCACGGTATAGCCCGTCTCTCCTACCGCAGCGTGTCGCTGGTGGCAGCCAGCCTCGAAACCTCCGCAAAGTACGCAAATACCCCTAAAAGCAGCAAACTGGCATTAAATAACATGAAAAACAGGTGAACAGACCGTATTGCGCATTTAATGCAAATCCTTTTCGTTTGGAGTTAGCCTGAGATCAGGTAATCGGTATGGAGTTTTACCGGTTCAACCGTTGGAGAAATTCAACCACTGAACTCAGAGAGAAGGATGGACAATATGAGTTACAAATCCGGTTTTGCATGTGTAACAGTTCTGACGTCGGCCATGCTGGCGGCGCCGGTTGTCTGGGCTCAGGATAATACCGACAGGGACAGCTCCGGTGTTTTCGTCAGCGGTAGTTATGGTGGTTATAAATCCCATGGCGGCGAATTCGATGACGATAATGATCTGTTTGGCGTGGGCCTGGGTTACCAGTTCAATGAGTTCTTTGCCGTGGAGGCAGAGTACATTGATTTTGGCAACTTCGGTGATGACGACGTGGACGGCAAGCTGAAGGGTACCTCCCTCGGGCTTCTTGGTCGGTTGCCGCTAACGGATACCTTCGGGGTTTATGCCAAGGCAGGTGCGTTCGCATCATCGTTTGATGTGGATGCTTTCGACGAAAGCGAAACCTATGACGAGGTGAACCCTTTCGTGGGCGCCGGTGTTGATTTCCGGGTAACCCATCAGCTGACGGCTTTCGCAGAATATAACCGCTACAACGTTGATATTGACGAGGACGACTTCAACGGTCAGGTTACCAACGACGGACCGGATTTCGACACCGGTCGCGTGGGTTTGCGTTTCCAGTTCTGATGTATCGGCAGAGAGGCCCGGGGATCGGTCCCCGGGCCCGCGCACTACTGTACGTTCTCCAGCTCGCCAAACCGATCCGTAAACAGCGCAGAGGAGAGATAGCGCTCTGCGGAATCCGGCAAGACGACTACGATATTTTTACCCTTGAATTCCGGCAGTTTGCCAATCCTCACTGCGGCCACGACCGCGGCGCCGCATGATATTCCGCAAAGAATACCCTCTTCCTGCATCAGTCGGTGCGCCATATCCATCGCTTCCTGATTGCTGACAGTCTCCACCCGGTCCACCAGAGCCATATCCAGGTTGCCGGGAATGAAGCCCGCGCCGATGCCCTGTATTTTGTGAGGTGCCGGTGTCAGGTCCTGACCGCCAAGGGACTGGGTGATGATGGGGGAGTCTTCAGGTTCCACCGCGACAGTGGTGATGGCTTTGCCCATGGTGTTGCGGATGTAACGGGCGACGCCGGTCAGGGTGCCGCCGGTACCAACTCCGGAAACGAAGATATCCACGGCACCGTCGGTGTCATTCCAGATCTCCGGGCCGGTGGTGTCCTCATGGATACGAGGGTTTGCCGGGTTTTCAAATTGCTGCGGCATATAGTGCCGGTCAGGATCTGCGGCAACGATTTCCTCGGCTTTGGCGATGGCGCCCTTCATGCCCTTGGCTGGCTCTGTGAGCACCAGCTCTGCACCCAGAGCCTTCAATACCTTGCGCCGCTCCAGGCTCATCGAAGCAGGCATGGTCAGCAGAAGCTTATAGCCCCGCGCCGCCGCAACAAAGGCCAGGGCGATGCCGGTATTACCGCTGGTGGGTTCAACGATGGTCATGCCGGGTTTGAGGACGCCGCGCTTTTCCGCATCCCAGATCATGGCGGCGCCAATCCGGCACTTGACGGAATACGCCGGGTTGCGACCCTCGATCTTGGCCCAGATGGTGGCGCCCTCATTTACGCGGTTCAGTCTTACCAGCGGAGTGTTGCCGATGGACAGTGAATTGTCGTCGTAGATGTTTGCCATAAATGATCCTCCCTGTTGCTGTACGGTTATGGTAACACCCGCTACAAGCATACTGCGGGGATGGTCATGATGCTTCTAATCTTCGGACTCATTCACGTTAACGGTACGGGTTTCCAGGCGGTTGCGCCCGTTCTGTTTGGCTGAATAAAGCGCCTGGTCGGCCGTCCGAAGGAACTCCGTCGAGGACGACTCCTTGCCGGGAACGCCAGTGGCAAGGCCAATGCTGACCGTGAACCGTAGAGATTCACCCTGGTAGCGGATGCACGTGCGCGCCAGGGCATCCCGGAAACTCTCCAGCCGCGCAATCAGTTCCTCAAGGTCGCTGAACGACGTGAAAATAATAAACTCCTCCCCTCCGAACCGGGTCAGCCGGTCCGTGTCCCGGCGAAAATGCTCGCGCATGATGTCCGCCAGGGTTTGCAGGCACTGATCACCGGCTGCGTGGCCATAGGTGTCGTTGATATTCTTGAAGTGGTCCGCATCCACCATGGCAACGGCGAAGCCTTCCTCATGTCGCTGGCACCAATGAAAGCTCTTGTTGAATTCGGTGTCGAAATAGGTGCGGTTGCCGATCTGGGTCAGGTCGTCGGTGACGCTCAGGTGGGCCAACCTTGTGTTGGCTGATGCCAGCTCACTGTTCAGCCGGCCCAGCTTGCGGTTCCAGTAAAACAGCAAGCCGAGAACCACCAGGGCAATCGCCGTGAGTTGGGCAACCAGCGCGTAGTCGGTTTCGGGTTGCAGGCCCAAGCTGTTCCATTGCTGTTCGATGGTTTGGCGTTCCTGTTTGGTAAGACTGTCTACCAGCTTTTGCATGATATCGGCCAATATCGGTTCGTCATTACGGGTAGCCACGGCCGGCGCCCAATTTACCGCCACTTTGCCGATCACTTTCAGATCAGCCAGCGCCTGTTCCTGAATGAGGTAGCTGGCGGTGGCCAGGGAGCTGAGCATAGCCGCCAGTTCCCGCTGCTGAACCTTGCGCATTCCCTCTTTTTCATTGGCCACCTCCACAAGGTTGAGACCGGGGTTCCGGGTTCGCAATAGCTCCACGAAGGCATAACCTTCCCCGACACCCACCGGTCGGTCACCCATATCCTTCAGGGTATCAATGAAGGGGGCTTCGATGCGGCCCACCAGAACACCGGGAATCTCGGCATAGGGCGAGGTGAAGTCCATGAAGTCGCGTCGCTCTGGGGTTTCCATCGCCATGGAAAACATGTCGCATTCGCGGTTTTTAGCCGCCCTGAAGGATTCCGGCCAGCTGCTGACCGGCAGAGGGGCAAACTCGATGCCGGACCTTTCGGCAAACAACCGGAAGGTGTCGGCGGCAAGCCCCTGGTGCCTGCCGTTCTCGTCCAGTCCTTCGAGCGGCAGCCAGTCAGGGTTGGCGCAGAAGGTGAGTTGTCTGCCCCTCTGTTCCAGCCAAGCCTTTTCCGCAACGGTAAAGGTTACTTCTTCCACAGGTTCCGGTACGCGGCGTGCTGAGGCCCCCAGCCAGCGGTTCTCGATGGTTCTCATTTCGGTTGGGCTGATGGCCCCGAGGGCCTCGTCAATAATGGCTGCCAGGGGTTCAAGGGCCGGTCTTACACCAAAGCGCAGATCCTCTCCCGGTTTGCCCTCGAGGGTGACTTCCCCGGCAATGGTGACGCCGCTCATGCCCAGCTCGCGCACCCAGTAATTGCCGTTGGGCAAGGCAGCCATCGCGACATCAACGGTGCGCTCCTTCAGGGCCTGGAACATGGCCCGTTGGGAGGAAAAGGTATAAACCTCCTCACCGAGCTGTTCCTGCAGCGCGCTCTCGTAGTATATGCCCGCGCCGATGGCGACTTTAAGGCCTTTCAGGTCGCCCGGTGTGCGGAAGTTCAGATCTTCATCCAGCGTAAAGGCAACGTTGGGGATTTCATAATAAGGGGCGGTGAACCGGCTCGAAGCCTGACGCTGCCGGTTCTTCGAAATGTTGGCCATAATATCGATGTCACCCCCCAGATACTTGGGGTACAGCTGCGACCACTGATCAGTGACCGGAATCACCTGCAGGCCGGTCAGATCGGCGATGCGCTCCATAATATCTACGGCCAGCCCCTGCAGGGAGCCCGCATCCTGGAAACTGAATGGCGCATAGTCCCTCATGAACCCCACCCGCACCGGGCCCAGGTCGCGGAGGTAGCTCTGCTGGGCGCTGGTGAGCTCAAAGCCGGGTGTGGCGTCAATGCGGGCTCCGCCGAACTCTTGCCAGCGCTCGTACAGCTCAGTGATCCTGGCCTCGGGTATCGCCTCCAGGCCCGCGTTCACCGTTTCAAACAGGGCTTCGTTGCCTTTCAGGACTCCCAGGCGAAAGTCTTCCTGTGCCAATTCGCCCAGGGGTGCCTCACCTGCCACCTCCAGAAACCGGAATCCGGCCTCATTGGCGTAATAGTTCAGCGTCAGGTCCGGCCCGATAATGCCGTCTACCCAGCCAAATGCCAGGGCCCGCACCAGGCTGGGAAAAGAGCTGTAACCGGTGACCCGTGCACCTGAATTCCTCACCAGGTCGCGATAATAGACGTCCCGGACAATACCCAGATGGTAGTCCGAGAGAGCCTGCAGCGAATTGATCCTCTCAAGGGGCCTGGCCGGGTCGTGCATGATGTAGTTTTGGCGGGTGTGATAAGGCCGGGTAAAGAGAATCTTTGCTGCCCGTTCTTCGCTGTAGGATATACCGTCAATGATATCGATTTCGCCCCGCATAAACGCGCCGTATACATCGGCCCAGTTGCCGGGGCGAAATTCAAAGCTCAGGCCTGAGTGGCGGGCCGCCTCGCGGAGCACATCAATTGAGAACCCGGAGGGGTCGCGACCATCTACATGGGAGTAGGGCTGACTATCGGACACGATACCCACGGACACGGTTCGGCTGTCGGAGGCCAGGGTGGCTTTCGATAGTGAGAGTAGGATCAGTACCGTGAAGACAGAGAGCAGCACGGCATTGAGGTATGGTCTTTGGTTGCTGGATGCCGTGCTCATCAGAGAGTTTGCAATTCCGTTTGTGCCTGGTTGGAATTGTACTCGCTAGATCGGGGAGTGCCCAGACCAAGATGGTTCGTCGACTGCGTTCAATGAACTGCGGTGGTAGGATAGGGGCACTTTAATACCCCACAGGAACGACCATGGGCCTTTTGTTTGAGCAGATCGACAGCCAGCCGTCAGCATTGGGGGAAATCACCCTCCGTCGCCGCCGCATTCCAGCGCTGGGTGACCGCGATATATACGAGGTGAAACTGGGCGACGAGTTCCTTATGTCCAGCATGTTTGTCGATGCGGAAGTGGCGCTGGCGGACCTGGGCCTGGACGCTGTGGAGGGCGACGCGCTCCGGGTAGTGGTTGGCGGTCTCGGGCTGGGGTACACCGCGGAAGCGGCACTGAAGCACGAGCGGGTCAGCGAACTGCTGGTTGTGGATGCCCTCGATACGGTGATCCACTGGCACCAGGAGGAGAAAGTGCCTTTGGGAAAGGTATTGAATGAGGACCCGCGTTGTCGCTATGTGCTGGGCAGTTTCTTTGACCTGGCAGTGTCCGACGCCGGTTTTGACCCCGAAGCGCCAGGCAGGGTCTTCGACGCCATTCTGTTGGACATCGACCACTCACCCAGGGCTCTGCTCAACGACTCCAATGCCAGTTTCTACAACGTTGAAAGCCTGGGCCGAATGGCGGCTCACCTGCGGCCCGGCGGAGTCTTTGCCATGTGGTCCAACGAGCCGCCCGACGAGGCGTTCATGGAGATACTCAGAACGCTGTTTACCGATGTGGATGCAAAGGTGGTGTCTTTCTACAACCCGTTCCAGAATCGGGAGTCTTCCAACACCGTGTTCCTGGCCAGAAAGCCGATCAGTTAACCGGGCGCCCGGTGTAGCTTGAGAAATCCGGCTTTTTTGGCTGATGCTGGTCGTCGGTCATATAGGCGGATGTGAGTATGAACTCGGCGGTGGCACGGTTGCAGGCTACCGGGATATTCCACAGTGCCGCGATGCGCAGCAGTGCCTTGATATCCGGATCATGGGGCTGGGGTTCCAGCGGGTCCCAGAAGAATACCAGCAGGTCGATTTCACCTTCCGCGATCTTGGCGCCAATCTGCTGGTCGCCACCCAGCGGGCCACTGAGCAGGCATACGATGTCGTCTCTTCCCAGGTTTTCCTTCAGCAACCGGCCGGTGGTGCCGGAGGCATAAAGGCGGAGTGAGGCGAAGCGGGTCTGGTTTTCGGCAACCCAGTCCACCAGTTCTCTCTTCTTGTTGTCGTGGGCGACGAGAGCAACGGATTTAACGGCCATTTGCGGTAAAGTCTCCTTTTCGGGGTAGTGTCCGGTAACGGGCTCCAGTGTTTCATATTCACGTTAGACGCGGAACAGGAAATAAGTGTTATGGCGACAGACCAATCCATCGACTGGGCAGGGACGCCGGCCGCCGTGTGGCGACGCCATCGCCAGGGCCTGCGGGCGATCAGGCGGCTGGATCCGGTGGGCTGGAGCGAACTGACCGGCATCGGCCGACAACAGGAGGCGCTGGCCCGTAATACCGAACGCTTCCTCGCGGGCGAACCTTCCAACAACGCCCTGCTCTGGGGCGCCCGGGGCACCGGAAAGTCGTCGTTGATCAAGGCGCTGCTCAACCGCTACCAGGGCCAGGGGCTGCGCATGATCGAGGTGGACAAGGACGACCTGGTGAACCTGCCGGAAATTGTCGACGACATTGCCGAATTGTCGTGGCGATTCGTGATTTTCTGTGACGATCTGTCCTTCGAGGTGGGTGAGTCCGGCTACAAGGCCCTGAAAAGTGTGCTGGAAGGCTCGCTGGAATTACCGCCAGAGAATGTGCGGGTGTATGCCACTTCCAACCGCCGCCACCTGATGCCTGAGTTCATGGACGATAACGTCAAGAGTGAGATGCGCGGAGGCGAACTGCACCCGGCCGAGGCCATTGAGGAGCAGGTGTCCTTGGCGGACCGGTTTGGCCTGCAACTGTCGTTCTACGGATTCCCCCAGGACGTGTACTTGCAGGCGATTGATGCGCTGTTTCCCCGGGTTGATAATCGCGACGCCTTGCACCGGGAAGCCATCCGTTTCGCCACCAGCCGGGGGGCTCGCAACGGCCGCACCGCGCAACAGTTCTACCGGCAGTTTGCCGGGGACACCGACGCCTTCGGGCGTTAGGGTCTGCTACTGCCGTCGGGCGAGCTTTATAAAGCGGTGATGCAACAGCCGGATACCGAAGAATACCAGGGCCATCACTACGGGGATGGCGATGCCAAGCACCAGTGATTTATTAAAATCCAGCCCCGCGTCGTGGGCGGAGTCCAGTGCCAGTTTCAGTAGCCCGATCAGGTAATAGCTGATGGCCACCACGGAAAGCCCCTCCACGGTATGCTGCATCATCAACTGGATTTTAGAGCGCCGGTCCATGGAGCTTAAAAGCTGTTGGTTCTGGCTCTGGATCGCCAGTTCCACTCGGGTCCGCACCATGTCCGAGGCGCGATCCACGCGTCTGGAAAGGTCCTCCAGGCGGTGCTTGACTGATTCACAGGTTTCCACCGCAGGCGTCAGCCGCCGGGTCATGAACTCGGTAATGGTGAGGTGTCCGGACAGCTCGTCTTCCCGCAATTCCTCCAGCCGCGTCAGCACCAGTTGGTGATAGGCGCGGGTGGCGGAGAAACGGAAGGTGGAGTGGGCGCGGAAGGCTTCGATCCGCGCTGCGATATTGGTCAGATCCGCCAGGACTTCCCGCTCCTCAATGTTTTCGTTGTCAGCGAGGGACTGGGTGATTACTGCCAGTTGTTGGTCCATCTCATTCAGCGAGGGCGTCATTTCCCGGGCCAGTGGCAGCGCCAGCAATGACATCAGGCGATAGGTCTCGATTTCCATCAGGCGCTGGGTCAGGCGGCCAAGCTGGCTGTCCGACATGTCACGGTTGAGCACCATGAACCGGCCAAAGTTGTCGCTGTGCAGCCGGAAGGTGCCCCATACGCGGGCCTTGCCTTCCCAGGGGCTGCTGCCCACAAGTCGTTCTCCTTCAAACCAGTGGCGGATCTGGGTCAGGTCGTTTTCCGTGCTGGCGTCAGTTTGCTGCAGGTCGATATGAAAGGCTGCTACCACGGTGCCGGTAAGCTTTTCGAGCCAGCCCCTGGGCAGTGGCGAGATGCCGGTGTCCTCGAAAGGTTGGTGATCGTTTGTGACCCCAAGGTGGATAAAGGTGTAGGAAGCAAATTCCATGTGCATCTCGCGACGGATGCGCAGGGAGCCAAAGGTGGCCTCATAGCAGCTGACATCTTCGACGGGTTCGGGTTCCCCCAGCATGATATGAAGATCCTGCCAGTGCCGGAACTGGGCGGTGCGTTGGTCCGGTGTGGTCAACAGGGCGATGTGGGTGACCTGTGCCGGGCATGGCAGTACGTGGAATGGACGGGAATGGAGTTCGTTGTAGAGCTCGTTCCTGAGGGGGTGCAGATCAAGCTGGTTGAGCGAGGGCTTCACAATCCATTCCTTTGACGATAATTCGGCTGATGATTGATGTGATGTCAGGCTAGAGGTTTGTCCGCCAATGTGAAAGACGACTTGCGGCTTACGACCCTTGGAGGGGGCGGGCTGCTGGTACCAAAACGGTAAACCGGACGCCATCGGACTCATTGGTGGCGGTCACCTCGCCGCCATGATGTTCGGCAATCAGTCGCACGATCAGCAGGCCCTGACCGAGGTGGCCTTCCTGTTTGCCGGTTCTCACGGAAACGAAGGGGCTGAAAATATCACTGGTGAGGCTGCCCGGCAACGACGAGCCCTCGTTGAACACGCTCAGTTCCAGCTGCCCCTGCCTGCGACGCAGGCGCACTTCAATCCGGCCCTGGGGGGGCGTGAAATCCCGGGCATTGTCCACCAGCTTGTCCAGCAACTGCACCAGCAATTCCGGGGAGCCGAGGCACGAGCAGCCACTGGCGGGGCCGGAATAGCCGATTCGGTGGTCCGGGTCCAGTTCCTGATAGGCCAGGGTTGTCTGGGCCATCACGTCAGCCAGATCGAAGATTTCTTTCTCGGCGTGATCCAGGCTTTGCTCCAGCCGGGCCGCTTCGCTCATGCCCTGCAATATCTGGCTCAGGCGGTCGGTGGCTGAGCGCGCCCGTTCGATGTAGCTGGCCTGGTGGGCGGGGTCTGTGGTGTGGCTCAGGTTTTCAAGGGATGAGCGTACCACCGCTACTGGTGTTTTCAGTTCGTGGGACAGCCGGCGGGAGAAGCTTTCCAGGTAATCGGTATAGCCATGCAGGCGGTCTACCATGTGGCTGAATTGCCGCGCCAGGTCACCCAGTTCATCCTTTGCACGTGCGGGTGGCAGGGAGCCCAGAACCCGGCCATCGTCATCAATGGTGGCACTGACCGCCCGCTGCAGGCGAGTGATGCGCCAGGACAACCAGCTGGCGTAACCCAGCAGCACCAGCATCAAGCCGATGATCAGCAATACGCTGCGGGCAATCACTGAACCAAGGGTGCTGCCAGACAGGGCCAGAAGCTGATCCAGGGATTCTTCCAGTACCAGAACCCGGCCGTCGTCGAGGGGTTGTTTCACCAGCATATGGGGGTCGCCGTCCCGATGACGAACAAGGCCCGGAGAGGGAAGATTGCCGGTATCCATACGATGGGCTTCATCGTCCAGCAGTGTCGGGTCAGGTTGGTAAAAACGCACCAGGGCCCGCAGACCGTTCAGGCTGATGCGCTCAAGAATCTGCAGCGGGCTCAGGCTGTCAAACTCCGGTTCGTCGGCCTCAGAGCTTCTTTGCTGTCGCGCAATCACCCAGCCGTCCGGCTCCAGAACCCAGGCACCCTGGCCCGGGGCGATCATGGCAGCAAGCCGGTTTTCGAGCGATGGCAGTCGGGTAACCAGTTTTGCCGGGGCGTGGCCTGCCATTACTTTTCCGTCACCGGCGGCACTCGCCTCTGTTCCGGGCCATGTTACCCGGAAGCCGAATCGCGACGTCGGCGCAGGCCGGGGGATGCGCAGTTCAGCCTGGTAGCCATTGCTGACGGCCTGCCAGTAGCCACTGATGCGGTAGTCCGTTGAGCCTTCCTGCCCCGGTTCAATGGCATTGATTGCCCCTGGTGCCTGGGGGCGAATAAGGCGGTGGGTGGCCTGGTTGCCGTCTATGAAGTGGAGCTGGATCTGGTCATGGAGCCGGCCCGGGTTGCCGGGATTGAAAAATTCCGCCGCCCGGCCACTGACCCGGACAAGCAGATAAAGGTGCTTGTGATAGACGGCCGCCTGCCACGAGACTTCCGCACCATCGCTGTCATTGACTCGTTGGGTGCTCTGCCACTGCTGGCCGGATACTTCCTCGTCATAGCCCGGCCAGTCATCGCCGTAGCCGTCGAGGTTGGGGGGGCGTGACAGGAGGTTGGCGTATATCACACCGGCCCCTGGCGTAATGACCGGGCTCTCCTGCAGCTGCTCCGCCGCAAAGCCGGCCACGCGCCCGGCCTGACCCTGCAGTTGGCGTGCCGCCTGGTCCCGTAGCGCCTGGTCCAGCTCCAGCACGAACTGCAGGCCCGCCCAGGGAATCAACAGCATCAGAAGGCTGGCAATGAAGAGTTGGCGTTTCAGGGTCAAAACTCAGGCCTCATGGGCGTTCCAGCGGTAACCCATGCCGTAGGCCGTGTGAATGCCATCAAAGTTGTCATCAATCTGCAGAAACTTGCGACGTATCCGCTTGATGTGGGAGGTCACCGTGTTGTCGTCCAGCACTGTGCTGGCGGCCTCCATCAACTGGTCCCGGCTGCGCACGTGCCCCGGATGCTGAACCAGGGAGTGCAGCATCCAGAATTCCGTTACTGTGAGGTCGATGGGCTGGCCGTTCCATTCCGCCGTCATCCGGTCCACGTTCAGGGCCAGCCGGCCCCGGTGCACCACTTCGTCCGGCTGTTTCAGGGCCTCGGCCCAGGCATCCGCCCGACGCAACAGGGCGGTTACGCGGGCCAGCAGGTGATCCATGCTCATGTCCTTGGTGACATAGTCGTCTGCTCCCAGCCGCAGGCCGTGCACGGAATCGATATCGCTGTCCCTGGCCGTGAGGAAGATGATCGGCAGGGTTTTTGACAGGCTTCGCAGGTCCTGGCAAAGGGTAAAGCCACCCTCGGGCTCGTCCCCCAGACCCACATCAATAATCGCCAGGTCCGGCAGGGTGGAACGTAACACCTGGAAGGCACTGGTGCGGTCACCATAGGCAGAGACCCGGTATCCCCGGCGCTCAAAAGCGTCGCGGTAGTTTTCCCGGATAGCGGGCTCATCTTCGATCAACACGATGTGTCGCTTCATAACCTGCAGCCATTTCCCTGTTAATTCGGGTTCCTATTTAACCATGGCCTGAGGCCAGAACAAGATAAAGCCACCGGTTTGCCATAATTCATCATTTTTTCGGCGTCGGATCGCCAGATTGTGACACCGAATCGCCGCTTCCGGGGGGTGAAATAGACATCAGTTGCCAACAGGCGTGTGTTTACTTCACTGAAACAAGGAAGCGGAATGATGCTGCTCACCCATGTAGTGCCCACTTCAACAACCATAACGAATGCCGGG
The DNA here is from genome assembly GCF_008795955.1 of Marinobacter denitrificans. GTDB lineage: Bacteria > Pseudomonadota > Gammaproteobacteria > Pseudomonadales > Oleiphilaceae > Marinobacter > Marinobacter denitrificans. Next base: position 1,359,048 of record NZ_VMHN01000001.1, on the reverse strand, counting down.
TGTCGGCAGGCGAGAACAGCCAGGGGTAGACTGTCTCCACGCGCCCGGCGCTGCGTGGAAGGGATTTCGCTGTGGCTGGCGGTGCTGCTGTTTCTGTTTGTACATCCCGTCTTTGCCGAGGCTTCGGAAACCGGCCAGGAGGGCGCCGGTGAGTTTCATTTTGTGGATGACCGGGGCCAGCGGCAAGGGTCGGCAACGCTGCTCAATACCGATTACCAGGTGACCGTCAGCGGCCTGATTGCCGATACCCGATTGCGCCAGAGTTTCCGTAATACCAGCCAGCATTGGCGCGAGGGGGTGTTTGTATTCCCGTTGCCGGAAAATGCCAGTGTGTATGGCATGACCATGACCGCCGGGGAGCGGGTGATTGTGGGCGAAATCCATGAGAAGCAGGAAGCGAAGCGCCAGTACATCAGGGCCAAAGAGGAAGGCCGCAAGGTCGCCCGGGTGGATCAGCAAAGGCCTAATCTGTTCACCACCCGCATGGCGAATATTCCTCCTGGCGAAACCATTACCGTAGAGCTGAACTACCAACAGGCCGTGCGTTACCAGTCCGGTGAGTTCGAGCTGCGTCTGCCAACCACCCTTACACCGCGTTATATGCCCGGCCAGGCTCTGGACAACCGCCCCGCTCAATGGGTTGGCGGCTGGGCTACCCCAACCACCGAGGTGCCGGATGCCGATCAGGTAAGCCCGTTCACGGTGCTTCCGGAGGACGTGGGGCCAGGCAGCCATAGGGCCACGATCGCCCTGACTATCAGTGCCGGCCTGCCGGTCAGCCGGGTATCAAGCCCCAGCCACCGTATTAACAGCACCTGGAACGGCAATACCGTTGAGGTGGCCCCCGAATCCGACACCGTGCTGATGGACCGTGACCTTGTTGTGCGCTGGGCTCCGGCCCGGGGCATGGAGCCCTCAGCGGCGATTTTCCATGAGCAGTGGCAGGGCGAGGATTACCTGCTGGCGATGATGGTGCCAGGACTTGATCGTGATCAGCGACTGCCACGGGAACTGGTATTTGTGATCGATACCTCAGGTTCCATGGCCGGCGAGTCTATCCGTCAGGCCCGACGGGCGCTGTTGCGTGGGCTGGAAACTCTGGGGCCGGAGGACCGGTTCAACGTGATCCAGTTCAATAGCCAGACTCACGCTCTGTTCATGGAACCGGTACCGGCCACTGCCAACAATATTGCCCGGGCCCGCCGCTACGTGCAGGGGCTGAATGCCAACGGAGGTACTGAGGTGGCTCCTGCCCTGGATGCGGCGCTGAAAGACAGCCACAGCGACGGGGAAACGTCTGCAAGCGTGCGGCAGGTGGTGTTCATTACCGATGGTTCCGTGGGTAACGAAGCAGCCCTGTTCGGGAAGATCAACAACCAGCTGGGGCGAAGCCGTCTGTTTACGGTTGGTATAGGGTCCGCCCCCAATATGCATTTCATGCGGGAAGCCGCCCGGTATGGCCGTGGCACCTATACCGCCATCAGCGACCTCTCAGCCGTGGAGCGGCCCCTGGATGAGCTGTTGGCCAAGATGGAGGCGCCGGTGTTGACGGACATCACGGTCAGCTGGCCGGGCCAGACAGCCGTTGCTGAAGCCTTCCCGAACCGCGTTGGCGATCTGTTCCGTGGCGAACCGATGGTACAGGTGGTGCGTGGACTGTCGGGAGAGGGGGAGCTGGAGGTCTCCGGACGGCTGCCGGATGGCAGCCGTTGGCAGCAGGCACTGAGCCTGGATCAGGCTGCGCCGGGTAAGGGCCTGCATCGTCACTGGGCGAAACAGAAGATCAACGCCCTGATGGATAGCGGGCTGACCGGCCAGATTGATGAGAATGCACAGAAGAAGGTAACCGATCTCGGGCTGAAGCATCAGTTGATGACACGATACACCAGCTTTCTGGCCCAGGAAAAAACGCTCTCCAGGCCAGCAGGTGAAACTCTGGCCGCTGACAGCGTTCCCACGCTGTTGCCCGCCGGAAGCCAGGGCACAATGTTGCGTTACCCTCAGACCGCCACCCTCTCGCCGCTGTTGACGGCTATCGGCCTGGTAGGGCTGATGTTCCTGACGGCCATTACCCTGTTGCAGCGGAGGGTGTTCGGATGAACCGTCTGATTCTCCTTCTGGCAACGACGTTTGCCACCGTACTTGCGGCAGGACTGTGGATTCCCCTCAAGGCCATTGCGGCTCAGGAACTCCTCGAACTGGCCTGGGCCGAAAGCCAGGCGCGACAACAGGAAACCCGCCCCTGGCCCTGGGCAGATACCTGGCCCGTAGCCCGCCTGACAATGCCTGAAACCGGCCAGTCGCTGATTGTGCTGGACGGCGCTCATGGCGAAAGCCTGGCCTTCGGGCCGGGGCAGGTGCTGGGCAATGAGGGCCGGACGGGGCCGGTGGTAATCGCCGGCCATCGCGACACCCATTTCCGGGGTTTGCAGCACCTGGAAACCGGCAGCCGGGTGCGGTTGCAGAGCCGGGATGGTGACTGGCGCATTTTCCGGGTTGAGCGCATCCGTGTCGTCGACAGTCGCCACGAACAGATCAATACCTCACAGCTGCCACAGGATTCGTTATTGCTGGTTACTTGCTATCCCTTCAATGGCCTGGATGGCAATGGCCCGCTACGTTATGTGGTGGAGGCTACAGCCGAGTCCCTGGTGACTGCAGACGAGGTCAATAACACCCTGCCAGTGGAGACTGTTGCCGGAACCTGATTTTGGCGTACACTTGTGCGCCAAAAAAACTGCATCAGGGTTTCGTATTCGATGGGATTGATCAGAAAGTTTCTGGCCTGGCTGACGGTGCCGGTCATTTGTTTGTTTGCGTTGGTTCTGTATGTGGCCAGGCCCTTTAATCCGGATAACAACCGGTTGCTGGGATGGACGGTTGCCCGGGCTGGCCGCTTCCTTCTGGGTATGGAGCGGCCACTGGAGGGCGCTGATAACATGCCCCAGGATCGGCCAACCGTGGTTATCGCCAATCACCAGCACAATGATGATCTGTTCGTGATGGGCGATCTGCTGCCGCCCCGAACAGTCACGGTGGGTAAGTCGTCGCTGATCTGGGTTCCGTTCTTTGGCCAGGTGTTCTGGCTTGGGGGCAATGTCATTCTTGACCGGGGCCGTTCCCACAAGGCTATTGCTGTTATGCAGGCCACCAGTGAAGCCATCAGCCGTGACCGCAAGAGCCTCTGGGTGTTCCCCGAGGGTACCCGCAGTCGCGGCCGTGGTCTCCAGAGTTTCAAAAAAGGCGCCTTCCATGCCGCGGTCGCAGCAGGCGCGCCGATCACCATGGTTTGTGCCAGTCAGTATTATGATCGCACCCTGGGCTGGTCCGGGCGTAGGGAGCCGGTAGCCATCAGGATTCTGCCTCCGGTGGAAACCGCCGGCCTCACCGTCGAGGACATCCCGCAGCTGATGGCACGTTGCCATCAACAAATGGAAACCACCATTGCATCCCTTGCGCCGACTTCCTGATCCCGGCTGGTAACACTATTGGCACCAGTGGCGGAAGTGCTTGAAGCGGCAGGCAAAACAGGGCAGTCTTTCGGGGACTGTTCCGCTGCAGGGAGATGCACGCAATGAATCTTATTCTGTTTCTGATTATTGGTGGGGTGGCCGGCTGGTTGGCTGGTCTGATCATGAAGGGCCGTGGCTTTGGCGTGCTGGCGAATATCGGCATCGGTATCGTTGGTTCCGTTCTTGGCGGTTTTGTTTTCCGGCTGCTTGGACTCGCCGCGCAAGGAGCTGTGGGGGAACTGGTCACCGCTACTGTAGGCGCCGTATTGCTGCTCGCGGTGGTCAGCGCCATCAAGAAGGCTTAACGATGATTGTACCTGTATCTGCTGTTTTCGCCGCTGTTCTCGGGCTGCTGTTGCTGGTGTTGTCCGGGATGGTTTCCCGCTTCCGTCTGAAGTACCAGAAAAGCCTCGGGGTGAACGACGACCGGGACTTCGAGGCAGCGGTGCGCGCCCAGGCGAACCTGGTGGAATACGCACCCCTGGGCCTGGTGATGCTGGCCATTGCGGAACTGAACGGGGTGTCCAGTGGCCTGGTTTACTGGACAGGGATGGCGTTCGTGGTAGGGCGTGTGCTCCATGCTTTTGGCATGATCAACGGTCGGGGAGGCCCCCACATCGCCCGGATGACCGGCATCCTGTTGACGTGGGCAGGCATCCTTGCCATTGCCGTACTGCTGCTCTGGAACGTGTTCCAGGTATACGGCTGAGCTCCCTACAACGCCTGAGCCATTTCCATGGTGAGGTATTCCAGCTCCAGCCGACGGTTGGCGGCATGGTCTTCGGGGCGCGCCAGCGGGCGCTCGCTGCCCCAGCCACTGACCAAAACCTGGCTTTCCCTCACACCTTCACGAATCAGCATCTTGGCGGCGCTGCTTGCCCGCAGTCGTGACAGGAAATGGTTGTACTCGCTGACACCAAAATTATCGGCGTGTCCGTGGATGCGTACCTGCACTCCCGGGTTGTGCCGTAAGTACTCGGCATGCTGGCGCAGGATGGCCTGATCCTGATCATCCAGCCGGTGCTTGTTGAATCCGTAATGAAAGCGCAGGCGGTGCGGCTTGCGTGGAGCACTGTCAGAAGCCAGGGCCGGCATCGCAAGGCCGGATTCGATGGCTGCTCTGGCGAGTAGCTCCGGATTGTCCAGTATCAGTACAGTCATGGCAGTTTCCTTGTTTGCACGTCCGTTTTTTTTGTTGTCCCGGCAACTATTGGCTGTGGCCGGGACAACGGCAATTGGCGATTGGTCGAAACCCCTGTGCAATGCTCGTTCTGAGCATTCTGCGATTCGCCCCATTTGCGGCTGCCCTGATTGAATGTCATTTGTATGACCTTCGTGTGACAACCGCAGGGTAGCGTGTATTGAGGTGCCACGCACAGTTTGTTTTGCCAGTGCTTCGGTAAATCGCTACAGGGTCCATTACAGCGCGAAAAACTGGCCATGCTGTGGTAAAAAGCACATCTCCCGGGACAAATTATGATGAATTGTGACCACCCATGCTGATCATCCCTGCAGAAAACTCTGTTAACTGGAAGCGCCCGCCCTGGGTGACACTCGGTTTGATGCTGACCTGTTTGCTGGTATTCACGTTCTACCAGGGCGGCGACAACCGTTTGATCGAGCAGGCAGTGGAGGAATACCTGGAATCGGACCTGCAGACGCTTGAGGCACCGGTGTATGAAGACTACCTGCAGCGCCAGATCCGCTTTGAGGGGGATGAAGAACGGGTTTACGAGTTGCAGAATTTCCAGCAGCTGCGCCAGGAGGGGGGCGATCTTTGGGTTACGTACAGCCTGCTCTCAGACCGTGAATTCTACCAGTACATGCTGGAAAACCGGGATCTGCTGCTGGCGCCCGCGGAACGCCGCCGCTGGATGGAGCAGCGGGGAGACATCCAGAACCGGCTGATGGACCAGCTCAGCGCCAACCAGTTAGGCCTGGTGCCTGCTGAGTTCTCTCTCTACACGCTTGTTACCTACCAGTTCCTCCACGGCGGCTGGGGGCACATTATTGGCAACCTTGTGTTCCTGTTCCTGCTGGGCTTTACCGTTGAGAAAGCCCTTGGCCCGGGGCGATTCCTGCTGGCCTACCTGCTATGTGGCGCGATGTCGGGCGTGGTGTTTACTGCCTTCTCCATGGGCAGCCACATACCCCTGGTGGGGGCGTCCGGCTCCATATCCGGGTTGATGGGGATGTATGTGGCCATTTACGGGTTGCAGAAGATCCGCTTTTTCTATTTTGTCGGCGTGTATTTCAACTATTTCCGCGCGCCGGCGCTGGCGGTTCTGCCGGTTTGGCTGGGAAAGGAAATCTATGATTACTGGTTCGCCGGGGCCACCGGTATCGCCTACATGGCTCACGCCGGCGGCCTGGCGGCAGGGGCTGGGATGGTCTGGTTGCTGGGTAAGAGCTGGCTTCAGGTGAAGGAGGAGTTTTTCGAACCGGAGGAAGACGAGCAGGATGAGCGCTTCACCACCGGTTACAGTCAGGCCATGGCCAGCCTGGGGCGAATGGAATTTGATCTTGCACGGCGCCAGTTCGAGGCGCTGAGGGAGCATTACCCTGATCGTACCGTTCTACTGGAACATCTTTACCAGTTGGCCAAGTTACGCCCCGAGCTGCCGGAATACCGGCAGCGGGCACGGGAACTGATGAACGAGTCCCTCAGCCGTCGCCAGCCGGAACAGATGATTGAAATCTGGCAGGAATATCTGGGCAAAGGTGAAAGCCATCAGCCACTGAGCGCCGAAGACCATAATCGGGTTCTATTCACCAGCCTGAAACAACACGACCTCAAAGCCGCAGAAAAGGCCTTCGAGAGGCTCAGAAGCACCGGCGATGAACTTTTGACAACGGAGGCCTGTCGATTGCTGGTCGACGAGTTCGAGAAGCACCAGATGACGCCAAAGGCCCGCCATTACAGACAGTTGTTGCAAGAAGGCTAGCTCGCTGTTGGACGGCCGAGTGTTGGGGAAGCTTTTCCAAAACCGTGCGTAGCCATGGATGGCGGAGCCGAGCGTACAGGGACGTATTCACAGTGTGTTTTGGAAAAGCTTCCCCAACACTCGGCTTACTCCTGAAGCGCGAACGAAGCTTTCGGGCCTTTCAAAGGTTCGCGATTTTCAACCTGCTGCAAATAAATGTCGATCTGTTCGTGCAGCGGGTGATTCACGCACCGCTTCTTGATGAAATTCAGGAACGCAGAGGCCTTTTCCCACTGTCCCATACCGTTAGCCAGGGCCTGTGCCACCAGCAGGTAAGCCGGAGCGAGCTCGTCACTCTCAGGGAAACGCTTGTGGAAGTCCTGCAGAAGCTTCAGGGCCGGCTTGTAATGCCCGCGCTGATAGAGGCTACGGGCGCAGCGCACTGAAAGCGCGGGATCGTCGAGCCGGAACCCCGGTTCGGCCTTTTCAATGGTCGTCAGCAACGCCGCGATACCGTCTCCGTCGTTCTTGTCCACCAGCATGCTCAGCAAGCGGGGATGATACCGGTACAGTTCCGGGATATCGTTGCGGGCAGTCAGCAACTGGTGCAGTTGCCCCAGCCTGAGAGTGCTCTGTGGCTCCCGCTTCAGCGCCTCTTTGAGCATGGACTGGACGCGATCGTAGTTGCCATCTTTCAGGTTCATGTCAATGTCGGCATCAAACCGCCGGGTCCGGTCCCGGTTCTGCATCTCCCCGGCCTGGTCTTCCTCCTGCAGGTCACTGGCAAACCCGAGTTCCTCCTGATACTGGAACAACAGATAGCCCAGCATGTGAAAAAGCATCAGGGTAAAGGTACTGTTGAGAAAGCCCGCCAGGGTGCGCGCCACACCGGGAGTGAAGTGGGTGAGTGCGAAATCCTGTGCCGCGCCGGAAGCCAGCGTGAGCAGAATCAGGTAACCGTAGAGCAGAAAATAGGGCGCGCCGATCCGTGAGATCAGTACCGCAAGATTCATCGGATTGACGGCAGCCATCACCGAGTGCTCCATGGCCAGCACCATAATGCTGGCGGGCAGTGCCAGTATCACGAATGCCAGCGTCAGGAACATCAGCAGTGGCCCGCCCACCATGGCGGCAGCCGTCACCATCCCGCCCATCAGCGCGAATACCAGTAATTGCAGAATAACGATATCGAAACCACTGCCACTGAAAGCCACGGCGACAGGTGGCGGTTTCATGTGGCCTTCAGCAGTGTGACTGATCACAGCGTAGGTGTATTTCAACAGGGCCAGGGCAAGAACCAGGGTGATAATCAGACCGATGAGGTTGCCGCTGACCAGCAGTGGCACCAGCGTGCAGATGGCAATCACCATCAGCGGGTCGGTATGGAACGGGTAACGGAAAAAAGCGCCAATCCGGTTCCAGAAGGGCACCACCTCGGTGGCGGCGCCCAGATAACGCATGGCACGGCTGCAATGTGGGCACAGGGCGTGTTGTTTGCGGGTGTCGGCATCCGGCATGCAGCGGGTGCAATAATGGATCTGGCATTCCCCGCAGTGCCATTTTGCGGGTTCGCCGGGGTGGTAATGGCAGTCGTTTTTCACAGTCGGCCTGGTTCTGGTGGCTCGGAGGATTAAGGGGCAATGATGGCAGAAGGCCGCTCATGTCACCAGATGGCTGTGTCGCAAATGCCGGCATTTATCAGGATATCGGGCGCTTATGTCCACCACGGCAGTATGCTTCGGTAGACTGTCCCCGGAGATACTGCGTATCAGTCTCGATATACACAGATTTAACGGAGTCATTTTGGAACAGGCAGCGGATCTGAATGCAGCGGGTGACGAGGCAGCAGGCCGGGCTGATCCCCGGTATAGCTGGCGGAGCATTCTGGCTCTCGCTCTCAAGCACAAGCCAAGGCTGGTGCGGGCCAATCTGCTGGCCATTCTGGCCACGGCGGTCAGCGTGCCTATCCCGCTGTTGTTGCCCGTACTGGTGGATGAAGTCCTGCTGGAGGAGGCCGGGCGGGTATTGCCTGTCATGCGGAGTGTCCTGCCCGAGGCGTGGCATCTGCCCGTGGTGTACATCGGCCTGATGGTAGTGACAGCGTTCCTGCTGAGGCTGCTGTCGCTGACCTTCAATGTGCTCCAGTCGCGTGAGTTCTCCAAGATCTCCAAGGACGTGGTGTTCCGTATCCGCTCGCGTCTGCTGGGCCGCCTGCAGAGGGTCGCTATGGCGGAGTACGAAACCCGTGGCTCCGGCGGTATCACCAGCCATTTTATCACCGACCTGGACACCATTGACCAGTTCCTGGGCTCCACCATCAGCAGGTTCCTGGTGGCAAGCCTGACCGTCACCGGAACGGCGGTCGTGCTGATGTGGGTGCACTGGCAGTTGGGTCTGCTGATCCTGCTGTTCAACCCCCTGGTTATCTTTGCCACCATGCTCATCGGCAAGCGGGTGAAAGAACTCAAACGCCAGGAAAACAGTGCTTATGAGGATTTCCAGGGGGACCTGACCGAAACCCTGGACGCCATTCATCAGCTCCGTGCCGCCAACCGGGAACAACATTACCTCCACCAGTTGATCGGTCGTGCCCGAACGGTCCGCGATCACGCCATCCAGTTCGAGTGGCGTAGTGATGCCGCCACCCGGGCCAGTTTTGCTCTGTTCCAGTTCGGGGTGGACACCTTCCGTGCGGCGGCGATGGTAACGGTGCTGTTCAGTGACTTGAGCATTGGCATGATGTTCGCCATCTTCGGCTATCTCTGGTTCATGCTGACGCCGGTACAGGAAATGCTCAACATGCAGTACGCCTGGTTTGCGGCCAATGCAGCGCTTGCACGTATCAACCGTTTGCTGGAACTGGAAGAGGAACCCCGTTACCCCGCACTGGAGAATCCGTTCAAAGGCAGGCACACAGTGGGTCTCACTCTGAAGAATATTCACTTCAGCTATGGCGAGGAAGCCGTTCTCAAGGGAATCAACCTGCATCTGGATCCGGGTGAGAAAGTTGCTGTGGTGGGGGCCAGTGGTGGTGGCAAGTCCACCCTGGTACAGGTGATTCTGGGCATGTATACACCGCAGCAGGGGGAGGTGCTCCTCGGGGGCGTTCCTGTCCAGCGCATCGGCCTTCCCTGTCTTCGTGAGCACGTGGCCACTGTGCTGCAACACCCCGCCCTGTTCAACGATACCGTACGACAGAATCTGACCCTTGGCCGAGACAGGACTGACACCGAGATGTGGCAGGCACTGGCCATCGCCCAGCTGGACAAGACCGTAGCCGAAATGCCCCGCCAGCTGGATACCATGATCGGTCGCCAGGGCGTGCGCCTCTCCGGCGGCCAGCGCCAGCGCCTTGCCATTGCACGGATGGTATTGTCCGATCCCTCCGTGGTCATTCTGGACGAAGCGACTTCGGCCCTGGATGCGGAAACTGAATTCCAGCTACATAAGGACCTTGAGAATTTTTTGCGCCAACGCACCACCCTGATCATCGCCCATCGGCTCAGCGCGGTGAAACAGGCAAACCGGGTGTATGTCTTCGAGGACGGGTACATCACCGAGGAAGGGCACCACGACGAGTTGATTGCCCGGCAGGGCCTCTATGCGCAGCTGTACGGGGATCGACAAGTCTGAGGCAGGAGTGTAACGATTGTTTACACTTCTGGCTGATCCCGGGCCCAATGCGTGCCGTACATATGCGGGAATTACTTTTTAGTAGGCATGCCCGAGGTACCCGGTAATGATTGAAGCCACCCATTTCGCCACGGAAGACCGTCTTCGCACGGACAGGCAAATGCTGTTTATTCTTCTCGCCCACATTCCTGTGGTCGCCTTGCTGGTTCCAGCCGGGTTCGGCACCTTTGGGTTCGCCATTGGGGCATCATTGCTGGCAGGCGCCATCACAGGGGTCAGTTACGGGCTTTTGCGGGGCACCAGAGCTTTGTCGGTAGTATTTGCAGCTGGCCTGATGGTGTTTTCGGCGATCATGATTCAGGCCCAGATGGGGCGCATTGAAATGCACTTCCACATCTTTGCCGCCATGGCCCTGCTGATCATCTATCGCGACTGGCTGCCTGTTGTGACAGCGGCCGCTGTTATTGCGGGCCACCATCTGACTTTTACAGGCCTGCAGATGTCCGGAGTCGGTATTGCCGATATGCCGGTGACAATTTTCAACCACGACGTGAGCTGGTCAGTCACCTTCGTCCATGCTGCATTTGTGGTGTTTGAAGCGGGTATTCTGGTGTTCTTTGCCTTTCGCATGGCTCAGGAACGCAAGCAGTCGCTGCAAATTATTGGAGTGGTGCAGAACTTCGATACGCACAACGACCTGACGGGCCGTATCGATGACGCCGGCACCGACATGACAGGGGTTTCGTTCAACGGCATGATGGCCCGGTTTGAGGCGTTGATTGCCATGGTTCGGGATGTGTCGGGCCGACTGAGTGAAAGCGCACGCAGCCTGAAACAGGTCAGCGTCCATTCCGCAGACATTGTGAGTGAGCAGCAACATCAGACCGACCAGGCCGCGGCCGCCATGAACCAGATGGCAGCCACGATCCAGGAGGTGGCACGCAATGCCCAGTCAGCCTCTGAATCCGCCGCTCAGGCCGCAGAGGCGTCGGCGGCGGGGGCCGGCAATGTGAACGAAGCTGTAAAGCTCACGGAGTCCACCAACACCGCTCTAGGGGACTCGGCCCGTATGGTTCAGGAACTGGTGGATAAGGTCCAGTCCATCGCGTCGGTCATCGGTTCTATCAGCGATATCTCGGATCAGACCAACCTCCTGGCGTTGAATGCGGCCATTGAGGCAGCCCGGGCGGGAGCACACGGTCGCGGTTTTGCCGTTGTAGCGGACGAGGTGCGTACCCTGTCCAGGCGTACACAGGAATTTACCAACGATATCCGCGCCACTATCGAAGAGCTGACCGGAGTTTCGGAAAGTAGTCTGGCTGCCATCGGGATCGGGCAGACCCGTTCCCGCGAGACCACCAGCGCTATTCACAAGGCCGGAGAGGCCCTGGCGCTGATTGAGAAGGCAATCAGCGAAGTCGGGGGGATGAATCAGCAGATTGCCGCTGCTTCAGAGCAGCAGGCTACGGTGTCTTCCGAAATCAACGACAACATTCAGCGTATGGCCGGCCAGAGTAACGATGTGGTTGCGGAAGTCGGCAAGGCCGGCGGCATGGCGGGGGAGCTTGAGTCGCTGGTTGATGAGGTCAATGGCCTGGTCAGGGGGTACAGAACGTCCTGACTGTCTTCCGGTATTCACCGCCGCAATACCGAACATTCACGGAACCGCAGTTGAAGTCTGGTCAATCAGTGCAATAGTTATAGGTGACTTCCATCGCAGGAGTCTTTGAGTCAGTGTATTCGTCAGTCAGAGAGTGCAATGATGCAAAGGCTCCCGCAAAGCCTTCCGGAATTTTCGGATAATGAAAAAGGAGGCACCTGATGTCGAAACAAAGCCTGAGCAAAGACAGTCTTAACACCCTTTCCAGCCTTGAAGCTGGCGGTAAAACCTATCATTACTACAGCCTGCCGAAGGCAGCGGATACCCTCGGCAACATAGACAAGCTGCCATTTTCCCTGAAAGTGCTGCTGGAGAACCTGCTGCGCAACGAGGACGACACCACTGTGGACCGCGGGCATATCGACGCCATGGTTCAGTGGATGAAAGACCGCAAATCCGATACCGAAATCCAGTTTCGTCCCGCCCGTGTGTTGATGCAGGACTTCACGGGCGTGCCCGGTGTGGTGGATCTGGCGGCCATGCGCGAGGCGGTCAAGGCGGCCGGCAAAGACCCGGCGATGATCAACCCGCTGTCGCCTGTGGATCTGGTGATTGACCATTCGGTGATGGTGGACAAATTTGGTGACGCCTCGGCGTTCAAGGACAACGTCACCATTGAGATGGAACGGAATCAGGAGCGTTACGAGTTCCTGCGCTGGGGCCAGCAGGCCTTCGATAACTTCCGCGTGGTGCCCCCGGGCACCGGCATCTGTCACCAGGTCAACCTGGAGTATCTGGGCAAAACGGTCTGGAGCAAGGACCAGGACGGAAAGACCATCGCCTACCCGGATACGTTGGTGGGTACCGACTCACACACCACGATGATCAACGGCCTGGGCATTCTGGGCTGGGGTGTCGGTGGTATAGAAGCGGAAGCGGCCATGCTCGGCCAGCCCGTGTCAATGCTGATTCCGGAAGTGGTCGGGTTCAAGATTTCCGGCAAGCTGCGGGAAGGTATCACCGCCACTGATCTGGTACTCACGGTCACCGAAATGCTGCGCAAGAAAGGTGTAGTGGGTAAATTCGTGGAATTCTACGGTGACGGCCTGAAAGACATGCCCGTCGCTGACCGGGCCACCATTGCCAACATGGCGCCGGAATACGGTGCCACCTGCGGCTTCTTCCCTGTTGATGAGCAGACCATCAAGTACATGAAACTGACCGGCCGTGAAGACGACCAGCTTGAACTGGTGGAAGCCTATGCCAGAGCCCAGGGGCTGTGGCGCCAACCTGGCCAGGAGCCGGTCTACACCGATAATCTGGAACTGGACATGGGCGAAGTGGAGGCCAGCCTGGCTGGCCCCAAACGCCCACAGGACCGGGTGGCCCTGAAAAACATGAAGGCGTCGTTCGAGCTGCTGATGGAAACGGCGGAAGGTCCGGCAGACACCCGCGAAGACAAGCTGGAGTCCGAAGGTGGACAGACCGCCGTAGGCGTTCAGGACAGCTATCATCACCATGCCAGTCAGCCGCTGGAAATGAACGGGCAGAAGAGCCGCCTCGACCCGGGCGCCGTCGTTATCGCAGCAATAACCTCCTGCACCAACACCTCCAACCCGAGCGTGATGATGGCGGCAGGCCTGATCGCCCAGAAGGCCGTGGCCAAGGGGCTGAAGACCAAACCCTGGGTCAAGACCTCGCTGGCCCCTGGCTCCAAGGTGGTGACCGATTACCTGAAGGTGGGTGGTTTCCAGGATGACCTGGACGAGCTTGGATTCAATCTGGTGGGCTATGGTTGCACCACCTGCATTGGTAACTCCGGCCCGCTGCCGGAAGCTGTTGAAAAAGCGATTGACGACGGTAACCTTACCGTTGCTTCGGTGTTGTCCGGCAACCGTAACTTCGAAGGCCGTGTGCATCCATTGGTGAAAACCAATTGGCTGGCCTCACCGCCGCTGGTAGTAGCCTATGCGCTGGCCGGGAACGTGCGCCTGGATCTTTTCAAGGATCCACTGGGTGAGGACCGCGATGGCAACCCGGTTTTCCTGAAAGACCTGTGGCCGAGCCAGCAGGAGATCGCCGAGGCGGTGGAGAAGGTCAAAACCGAGATGTTCCACAAGGAATACGCGGAAGTTTTCGACGGCGACGCCACCTGGAAAGCCCTCAAGGTTCCGGAAAGCAAGGTGTACGACTGGTCCGACAAGTCCACCTACATCCAGCATCCGCCGTTTTTCCAGGGCCTGAAAGAAGAGCCGGATGCGATTGAGGATATCCGTAATGCGAACATCCTTGCGCTGCTCGGGGACTCGGTCACCACGGACCATATTTCCCCTGCCGGGTCCTTCAAGGCTGACAGCCCCGCGGGCAAATACCTGCAGGAGCACGGTGTCGAGCCGAAAGACTTCAACTCCTATGGTTCCCGCCGTGGCAACCACGAGGTAATGATGCGTGGCACCTTTGCCAACGTTCGTATCAGGAACGAGATGCTCGATGGTGTGGAAGGTGGTTTTACCAAACACATCCCCACTGGCGAGCAGATGCCCATCTACGATGCGGCAATGAAATACCAGGAAGAGGGTACCCCGCTGGTTGTCATCGCTGGTAAGGAATACGGTACCGGCTCCAGCCGCGACTGGGCAGCCAAGGGCACCCGTTTACTGGGTGTGAAGGCGGTCGTTGCCGAGTCCTACGAGCGCATCCACCGCTCCAACCTGATCGGCATGGGCGTTATGCCGCTGCAGTTCCAGGAAGGGGTGGATCGCAAGAGCCTGAAGCTGACTGGTGCGGAAACGATCAGCATCAACGGCCTTTCCGGTGACATCAAGCCGGGCCAGAAGCTGGAGATGACGGTGACCTACCCGGATGGCACCACGGAAACCTGTGAACTGCTGTCTCGGATCGACACTGCCAATGAAGCAGTGTATTACCGCCATGGTGGCATCCTGCACTATGTGGTGCGGGAGATGTTGAAGTCAGCCTGAGAAGTCAGCCTGAACTGTTGCAGGGGTTCTGGCCCTGGTGGGCCGGACCCCTGCAACAGGTGCTCCATCGTCGGTTTTGAGGTAAGCTGAAACATTGCAGAAGCGCGTTTCAAAGCCGAATGAAAACAGGAGTTGCCAAGAGCTGACCATGTCTTCTTCCCACCAGTCCCCCGATGACATCAAGGCAAAACTCAATCTGGAAACCTCCCGGATTAATTGGCATGATCTGCAGGTTTATTACGCCCGCGGGCATGTGGTGAAGGTGTCCCCGGAGCTGGATCTGCTCGATGTGGCAGCCGAACTGGCGGCGGATAACACCGCCCGTTTCCAGCAATGGATGGGCCTCGGGCAGGTGGGTGACGTTGCACCGGATCTTGCACAGCAATGGTATGACAACAATACCGAACTCTGGGCAGTGGTTATTGCGCCCTGGGTGCTGGTACAGGACAGGTCCGACCATGTACTTCACTGACCCGGTCGGAGAAACGTCGTGAAATTGCACTATTTTCACGGCCGTGGCCCTTTGCGGGCACTGGTTATGGTTCGGGACCGGCGCCGGGTTGAGCTTTTTATCAAACCAGTCGGCGATGACATATGGGCGCTCGTGGCACTCAGTGGCTCGCTGGACGGCCAGCCTGAGAAACATCGCTGCCAGGGCCCCTACCGTTCAATCGCCCAGGCCGAGGCGGTGCTGCGCAGTGTGGCGGGCGCCCTGATGGGTCAGGATTATCAGCCTCAGCCTCAGGATTATGTCGTCTGGTCGGTGATGGCCCAGAGACTTGCGCGCACCATACGAACTGACCGCGACGCCAGTGCCGGCAGTTTCCATTTTGATCCGGATCAGTACGAGCCCATCGGCTGAGCTGCACCACCCATTACCACTATCCGAGGATTTCATGCTCACCGGCGCATTGCTGATACTGGCACCGCTTTTTCTGGGATTCGCCCTGGCACTGGATAATCGTCATCTGATGACGGTTATTCATTACAGTGTGGAAGGACTGGTGTACTTCATCCTCGCCCTGTTGGGCCTGGGCCTGGGCCAGATGGAAGGGCTGGGTGCCGAACTCGGAGGCATGGCCTTTCAGGTTCTGATCCTCGTGGTTGTGCTGCTGGTGGCGAACATGGCCGGTCTGTGGGTGTTTCACCGGTGGCAACCCATGACTGTTGAACGCCCCGAAGGCAATGTCAGCCCTGGCTATCGGCGGCTGTTTCTTGCTGGCCTCAAACCGTTGTTGGCGGTGATGGCCGGGCTGCTTGCCGGTTATTATCTGCTGCCGGATATGCCCATGGCAGAACAGGTGGCCACCTGGGCACTGATGCTGCTGCTTTTCCTGATCGGGATACAGTTGCGTAATGCGGGCCTGTCGCTGCGCAAGCTGCTGATGAACCGCCAGGGCCTGGGCATCGCACTCTCTCTTGCTTTGAGTTCTCTGGTCGCCGGTATTGTGATGATTCCGTGGCTGGCCTTGCCCTGGCACGACGTGCTCGCCATAGCCTCCGGTTTTGGCTGGTATTCCCTCTCCGGTATTGTGATCGGTGATGCCCTTGGACCCGCCTGGGGCGGCGTCGCCTTTTTGAACGATGTCCTGCGGGAAATTATAGCGCTGGCCATCATTCCCCTGTTGATCGCCAGTCGTCCCGCCATGGCCATTGGCTACGGCGGTGCCACAGCTATGGATTTCACCCTCCCCGTAATCCGCAGCAGCGGTGGCCTGGCCTGTGTGCCGGTTGCCATCGCCTCCGGTTTTTTGTTGTCGTTCCTGTCGCCGGTGTTGATGGCGGTGTTTCTTTCGTTGGGATAAATTGATGTGGTGCAGTGCATCTTGCAGTTGTGCCGTTAAACTGTCTCACAGTAAGCTGGCTTCATTGACAAAAGTTAATTAACCCCCACTTTGTCCGGAAACTCGATGCAGCGCCGTGACTTTCTTGGTTTCTCGATAGCCGCTGGTTTCTCTATGGCCGGTTTGGCCGGTTGCAGCAAGTCCGGACCTCTGGTTTTCGGAGTTCATCCCTGGATTGGGTATGAACCGCTCTATCTGGCAAAGGAGTTTGGCTGGTTGCCGACGTCTGTGGCTCTCAGTTCTGGTAGCACATCCGGCGATTCCATGGCGGGGCTGCTTTCCGGTGAACTGGGGGGGGCTGCGTTAACCCTTGATGAAACCATTCGGGTCTGGTCGCTGGGCACTGAACTGGTGGTGGTTGCCGTCGCAGATGTGTCCGCAGGCGCCGATGTTCTCGTCGTCCGCCCACATATTGCGGAGCTGGCGGCCCTGCGAAATCAACGGGTAGCGGTCGAGCTGAACGGGGTGTCAGCTATACTGCTGTTGAAAATTCTTGAAGTTGCCGGCCTGGGACGGGGCGACATTGTCACTGTTGATTTGCCCGTCAGTCAGCATGCCGAGGCCTGGGCACGTGGTGAGATTGATGCGTCTGTCTGTTATGAGCCTACGGCATCGGCGCTTCAGAGAGAAGGTGGGGTCCGGCTGTTTGACAGCAGTGACATACCCGAGACGATTTTTGATGTGCTCGTGGTTACCCGTGAGACCGCGAACAGAAACCCCGGTGCGGTTCGCGACTTGGTTGCGGCTCATTTTACCGGCTTACGGCACCTGGTAAGGAGCATGCATGACGCGGTTTATCGTGTGGCCAGTCGACAGGGTATTGAACCGGTGAATGTACGCAAAGCATTGGCAACGGTCATGTTGCCGGATCTGGCGGCGAACCAGCGCTACCTTGCGGCATCCGGTCGGGTGGAAGCCATGGCGCGTTCGCTCTCCCGGCTGATGCTCAGCGAGGGCATGATCAGCAGCGACCCCGGATTTAAACGTCTGTGCGATCCTGCCTTCTTGCCCAGGAGCGTGCCTTGAACGCTCGCTGGCGCTCCCTGCTTCTGCCCGTGGTTTTTGTCACCGGGTGCCTGACTGCCACAGTCGTCCATGCCCGGGAGACGTTGACGTTCGGCGTGTTCGCCTATCGCCCCGAGAACATCGTGCGCGAACGGTATGAGCCTCTGGTGCGCTATCTCGCCGAGCAAGTCGGTGCAGAGGTGGAACTCGAAGTGTTGAGCCAGGAGGATATGAGCCGCGCGATTGCCGCGAACAGGCTCGATTTCTTTCTCACCAACCCCAGTCATTTTCTGTTGATACGTAGCGAACGGAGCCTGACAGGTGTGCTGGCAACCCTGGTCAGACGCTCGGGAGACAGCTCCACCGCCAGCCTGGGTGGTGTGATTTTTACCTCAACGGGGCGGGATGATATTAACGGCCTGGAAGACCTCCGGGGTAAGAATATCGCCTCGCCAGGGGTCCATTTTCTGGGTGGTTTCCAGGCACAGACCCTGGAGCTGCTGGAGGCCGGCATTGATATACGCCGGATGAACCGAGTCCGCTTTGTCGACACCCATGACCGGGTCGTCCGGTCGGTGCTCTCCGGTGACTCGGACGCGGGCTTTATCCGTACGACCATCCTGGAAGAGATGGCGCAGGCCAGCCCGGGCTTTCTTTCCCAGGTAAAGGTATTGAACCGCCAGGCGCTTGCCGGTTTTCCTTACGTCGTGTCCACCCGCCTGTACCCCGAGTGGCCAGTGGTGGCTTTGCCACATGTTGATGAACGTGACGTTCGCAGAATCGCCTCGGCACTGTTTGCCATCGAGCCGGAAGACGAAGCGGCTGTGGCAGCGGGTATTTCCGGGTTTTCCCCTCCTGCTGATTACCAGTCCGTAGAGTACCTGGCCCGAACGCTCCGTGTACCACCCTACGATCAGATCCCTCAGGTAACCTGGGTCGACGTCCTGCACCAGTACCGAATCTGGGTCTTTACGATTGTTGTGCTGGCTATGCTGCTGTTTGGTGGTGCACTGTGGCTTGCAAGAAGCAGGCGTCAGCTGGCGACTCAACAGAAGCGCCTGAAACGCCTGATAGGTGACTGGCCGCAGCCGGCGTTGCTCATCCGTGACGGTGTCCTGGTCAATACCAATCGGGCTGCTGTGGACCTGCTCAGGTACGCCTCGAATGCCTCACTCCATGGCAAGAGTCTCGACGTCTTTTCACCGGAAATACAACCAGGCGGGCAGTTGTCCAGGCAGAAGATGGAGCAGATTCTGGTTCGGGTGAGAGGCGGTTATGTGGAACAGTGTGAGTGGGTGCTGCAACGTTCTGATCGATCCGAGGTGTGGCTCGATATGACCCTGGCGCCGGTTCAGGATGAACGTGAAACCGAGCCCGTTATTCTGTGCTCCCTGTACAACATCACCCGGCGAAAACGGGCTGAACAACGCCAGCGCCTGGCGGCCAGTGTGTTCGATCATGCCCGGGAGGCCATTTTTATTACCGATAGCCACGGCATGGTGATAGATGCTAACGACGCGTACCGGGAGATCACCGGCAGGCCCCTTAGCCGGGTGATTGGCCGTTTGCCGCCACTGCCGCTGGAAGAGGGCAGCGGCGTCTTTGCCAGTGCCCGGCACCAGGGCTTCTGGACAGGGGAGTTTTTGTGCAAACACCAAAACGGTGAGGTACTGGTACTGGCAATGACCATCAGCAGTGTCTGTGGTGACCGCGGTGAAGTGTCCCATTTTGTGGGTATTTTCAGCGACATCAGTCGGCTCAAAGAACAGGAGCAGAAGCTTCGGGTCATGGCTCATTATGATTCCCTGACCGGGCTGCCGAACCGGGTCCTGTTCTCTGACCGGCTGCAACAGGCCATGGCGCTTAGTCGTCGTCAGGGTGGCAAACTGGCGGTGGTGTACATTGATCTGGACGAATTCAAGCCGGTGAATGATGCTTTCGGCCATGAGGCCGGTGATCAGCTGCTGATTGAAATTGCCTCGCGGATGCGGTCGGTGCTCCGGGAAGAAGATACCCTGGCCCGCATTGGCGGCGACGAGTTTGCGGCTATTGTAATGAACGTCCAGCAAGAGGATGCGCTGGAGGGTTTACTGGTACGACTGCTGGCGCGGGTAGCCGAACCGGTCTGGGTTGCCAATCACAGTGTGGAAGTGTCTGCCAGCATTGGCTACACCCTGTTCCCGCAAACCGATGATCTGGATGGTGACCAGCTGCTACGCCAGGCGGATCAGGCCATGTACCAGGCCAAGCATCAGGGCCGGAACTGTTACGTCGGGTTTTCGGCTCCCTCTGGCTGAGCATCACCGTTGAGCAGTTCCGTTGCTGGCTGCCAGGACAGGGACTTATACCACTGGTCGCAGAGCCGCCGCACCGAGCTCAGG
The DNA here is from genome assembly GCF_008795955.1 of Marinobacter denitrificans. Classification (GTDB taxonomy): domain Bacteria; phylum Pseudomonadota; class Gammaproteobacteria; order Pseudomonadales; family Oleiphilaceae; genus Marinobacter; species Marinobacter denitrificans. The sequence continues at coordinate 1,339,168 of NZ_VMHN01000001.1, read as the reverse complement.
GTGTCCAGGGTTCGCTCTCCGGCGATTGGTGAGAGCTCTCCTTTGACGATCATGGCCAGTATGCATGATTTGAGCATGTGATAGGTCTTCTCGGTATCGTTAAAGGTTACCGGTGCGGATTTCTTTGCCGATACCAGTACTCTCAACAATTCCACATACTCTTCAAGCTGCCCGGAAAGAGTGCCCAGTTGAGTCAGCTTCCGGGCTTCCCTCAACTGCAACAGAGCGGGCGCCAGACCAGTGGCTTCTGCCAGATAGCGACAGGTAAGAATCGACCGGGTCAGGGCATCGACCGTGGCCGGATGTACTTTTTCCGCCCGGAGCCTGGAGATGTAGTCAGTAATTGACTGGTTGAGACTCACGCAACTATCGGATTTCGGGCGTATTTGCGCAGGCTTGAGATCCTCGCGATCAAGGCATACGCGCAGGAGCCCGCGGTTGAGGTCGATAAGGCGTTTCATCTCCTGATCCACAGCCCCCACCGCAAGCTCTGGCGTGGTAATCAGCGTGTTATCCAGAAATCGCGGCTCTGCAACGTCTTCTTCCCCGCTGCGAAACAGCCGCCCCAGAAATCTGGCAAAGGCGGGGGTAAACGGCAGCATGATAAAGGCCCCAAGCACATTGAACAGGGTGTGGAACAGCGCCAGGGAAACCGCAACATTGGCATCAAGCGACAACCAGTCTGCCAGTAATGCGACGGTCCAGAGCATCAGCGGCAGAATGAGGAGCGCGATAAGGCCCGTCACTGCATTGAACAGGATATGCCCGACGGCGAGGCGGCGGGCATTGGCTGTGGCTTTCAGAGCTGACAGGGCGGCCGTTGAGGTGGAACCAAGGTTTGCACCGATAACAGCTGCCGCGGCATTGTTCAGGGGTATCAGGCCACCGGCGGCGGCCGTCAGGACGATGGCCAGGGCAGCACTCGAGGACTGGGTCACGACTGTTGCGAGAAAGCCGATCAACATGAAGGCGGGCAAACCGTAATCATTTTGCAGCAGGATGCTGTTGTCCAGACCTCCGGTAAAGGATTCCAGGGAGGCCTTGAGGATAGACAGGCCGAGGAAAAACAGGGCGAATCCGGCCAGTGCTTCACCGAGGGATTGACTGCGTGGATTGCTTGAGACCAGCTTGAGCCCTACCCCTGTGGCGAGAATCGGAAGAGCAATGGCTTCAATGTTGAAGCCGAATCCTACCAGGCTGACAAGCCAGGCGGTCATGGTAGTCCCGATATTGGAACCAAAAATAACCCCCAGGGACTGGCTGAGGTTCAGAAGACCGGCGTTTACAAAACCAATGGTGGCCACGGTTACCGCACCGGAGGACTGAACCAGCCCGGTGATGAGAAAGCCGGCTGCGAGCCCGCGCAGAGGGGTTTTGGTCCAATGCCCCAGCATGTGGCGAAGATGATGCCCGGCAGCGCTTTTGAGACCGTTGGTCATCATTTCCATGGCCAGCAGGAAGAGGGCAAGGCCGCCCAGAATCTGGAAAAGGGTCACTATCATTTCCGGGTGTATGAATCTCGAAGTGGAGTTACTGTGAGCTTAGCAGAGCGCCGGTGCAGGCAAGGCGTTCGTCAGGTAAGAAACTTCCGCACATCGATCCTGTACTCTTCCGGATCGACGGATCGCACAATTCGGTCCTGAGTGCCGGGCTTTGCCAGATCAATGCTCTCAACGGTAATCGGCAAGCGGAAGCGGGTGTTATACATCACCCGGACCACAGGCAGCCGTTGGTCGTCCTCATTGGTTTCCACAACAACCCCGAGGCGCCCGCTTTCCAGAAGTACCAGAGAGCCAATGGGATAGAGGCCCACACAACGGATGAATTCTTTCACCAGGGCCGGGTCCAGGTGCCCGTTGCTCCATTCCAGCAGCTTCTTGAGGCCCTGGGTTGGCGTCATGCCCTTGTGGTAGACCCGGTCCGAGGTGATGGCGTCGTAGACATCGGTGATGGCCACCATGCGCCCGTATTCTGAAATTTCATCCCCTTTGAGTCCTTCCGGGTAGCCGCTTCCATCGAGCCGCTCGTGGTGCTCTGCTGCTGTCATGATGGCCAGCTCGCCGATGCCTTCGGTAGCCGTCAGGATATCCCGGGAGTGTCGGGCGTGGGCTTTCATAACCTCGAATTCTTCCGGGGTCAGCCGGCCCGGTTTGTGAAGAATTTCGTCCGGGGTGAGTATCTTGCCAATGTCATGTAGCAGGGCGCCGACAATGGTCTGGTGCAGCGCATCTGCCGGAAGTTTGCGGTAGTTGCCGAACAGGGACATCAGCACACTCAGATTGACGGAGTGCTCCAGCAGATAATTGTCCTTTGCACGGATGCGACCCAGGCAACTGAGGGCATTGGCATTGCGGAAAATGGAGCTCTGGAGTTCGTCGGCTAGCTGATGAATGGGGGCTATGTCGATGGCTGCGCCAATCTTCACATTGTTCATCAGGTTGCCTACCAGGCCCTGGGCGTGGCTGTGCACCTGCTGGGCAAACACCATTTCCTCGCTTACGGAGACCCGCTTGAATACGCCGGGGCTCAGTTCTCCAGCCCTCTGCAGGGCCTTCTCATTGCGGCGGTCTACGTCATGGGCCGGTTCCGAATCCTGGGAATCCAGGCCCCTGGAAACATCGATATAAACGTATTCCACGCCTATCTGGCGGATCCTCTCGATGGTTTCCTCTTTCTTGATCACGCCCCGGCGCCGCTGGGTATTGTGAGGGATCCAGTCGTTATTCAGGTCGGTGATGTACATGCCGACCCTGAGGGCCGAAACAGGGATGCGTTTGATCATTGACGCGGGAAGAACGTCCTCAGGCTGTTGTCGTAGGTGGTTGCCAGTACCTTTTCCAGCGGCAGCTGTTTCACTTCAGCGATTTTTTCAGCGACAAAAGGAATATAGAAAGGTGCGTTTTCCTTGCCACGATAGGGTACGGGAGTCAGGAAAGGTGAATCGGTTTCCAGCAGGATCTGTTCGATCGGCGCCATGCGCACGATGTCCCGCACGTTCTCTGCCTTGTTGAAGGTGGTGATGCCGTTGAAACCGAGGCACCAGCCTTCATCCAGCGCATATTGCGCCAGGCCGGGCCCGGAGGTGAAACTGTGGATCACGCCCCGACGCTTGAGGGTGGTCTCGAATTCCCTCAGGATCTCGATGGTATCTTCATCGGCTTCACGGCTATGAATCACCACCGGTCGATCCTTGTCGCAGGCGATCTGTAACTGGCGGCGGAACACCTCACGCTGCACGTTCCGGTCTGCATTGTCGTAAAAATAATCCAGCCCGATCTCTCCTACAGCCACAATCTTGGCGTCGCCAGCGTGGGCGCGGATTTCCTCTTCCGCGGCGTCGGAGTATTTCTCGGCGTCATGGGGATGCACTCCCTGAGTACCATAGACCCAGGGCGCAATCTGGCTGAGCTCTCGTACCGTCGCCAGGTTTTCCGGCGATACGGCGATGGTGATCACCCGCTCGATATTGACCCGTTGTGCCTCGGCCAGGGTTTCCCCAAGGGGGCGGTCCTTGAGGTAATCCAGGTGGCAGTGGGTTTCGATAATCGGATGATCAAATACGGGAATCTCGCGACGTTTTTTACTCATTGCCTGGTACTACACTCCAATGCAACCACGGTCATGGCTGCTATTCTGAACATTTGGTCCATCAAGTCTATCAGCTTGTTCGATTGTTGACCTGTATTACCGCCATAGCCAGTTGCATGGAGCACCCTGATGAAATTATCGGCTTTTGCCAGTTCCTTTCTTTTCGACCCGAAGAAACCCGCGTTCCGGGATTACGCGACGCTTCTGGACGATAATGAGAAGCTGCCGGGACTGGAAGCCAGTCTGGAACAGATTGGCGAGTACCAGCGCCGGCTCTGGGCCAACCAGGCCAGGGCCTTATTGGTCGTCTGCCATGGGCCGGACACCAGTGGCAAGGACAGCCTGATCCGGACACTGGCCACCTACGCCGACCCTGCCGGTTTCCATGCCTGGTCCTTCAGCCGGCCCAGGGGTGCTGAAACCCGACACGATTTCCTTTGGCGGGTAACGCCGTTCCTGCCGGGCTTTGGCGAAATGGTGGCGTTCAATCGCAGTCATCATGAAGCGGTCATTGCCGAGCGGGTATGGCCGGTTCACGAACCCGAGAGCTACAACTGGCTGAACCGTTACCGGTCTATCCGCAACTTCGAGAGCCACCTGGTGGACGAAGGCACTACGGTGATCAAGATCTGGCTTAACCTGTCCGAGGACGAGCACCGTGAGCGACTTCTCAAACGCCTCGACAAGCCCCGCAAACGCTGGAAATTCGACCAATCTGACATCGAAGGCTGGCAAAAGCGTGCTCAGTACGGAAAGTTCGCTGAAGAGGCCATGGCCGCGACGCACACGGAAGAAGCGCCCTGGTTTATCGTACCCGGCGACAGGAAGCCGCAGGCGCGGGCAATCGTTGCAGCGGTGCTGGCGGAGCAGCTGGAAGGGCTGGCCCCGGACTACCCGCGAGAAGACGAGGGCGTGCTGAAGGAGTACCGGCGCCTGTTAGCTGAACACGGCGTAAAGTGAACCAGACGGAGAGGCAAATGCGCATTATCGTTGTAGGTGGCGGCGTAGTGGGTATGACTACGGCCTATGAGCTGAATCGCAGGGGGCATCAGGTAACAGTGCTGGAGCGCCACGGGATCGCGGCAAACGAGACCAGCAAGGGCAATGCCGCGCAGCGCTCCTACGGGGTGGTTTATCCCTGGGCGGACCCGTCCATGGTGTTGAAGGCCATACCCTGGCTGTTCAAGAAAGACGGCCCTCTGAAAATGAGCGTGCCGCCCTCCCTAGAAACCCAGCGATTCATGTTCGCCACCCTGCGTTACGCTCTGTCCCCGGGCCTTTTCGGTCTGAACAAGCGCGCCATGCTCCGCCTGGGCATTCACAGTCGCAAACGCTTTCTGGCCCTTGAGCAGGAACTGGACCTGAGCTTTGACGGCGACCACAAGGGCCTGCTCCATCTGGCCAGCACGCCGGACGCCCTCGAAGGCTATCGTCAGACTCACCAATTGCTCACGGAGCTGGGCATCGCCTCCCGCTTACTGACCCCTGAGCAGGTTCGTGAAGCCGAGCCCGGAATGACCGGCAGTGGGCCACTCTATGGCGCCCTGAGCTACGATACCGACGGCACTGGCGACTGCCACCTGTTTTCCCGCGAACTGGCAAGCGCCTGTGAGTCCAGGGGTGTGAGCATCCGCTACAACACCGAAACCCTGCACCTTATCGCGGACAGTCAACGGATAACCGGCGTGGCCGTTCGCAACGAGGATGGCAAGGCGGAGACTCTGGAAACCGACGCTGTGGTCATCTGCGCCGGCTGCTGGTCGGATCAGCTGACCCGCCCGCTGGGCCTGAAGCTGCCGATTTATCCGGTCAAGGGCTACAACTTCACCGTGCCTCTGTCAGACCCTGACCGGGCCCCGGTTTCCACGGTGCATGACGATAATTACAAGGTGGTTTCCACCCGCCTGGGTAATCGCCTGCGCGCCTCCGGTTTCGTGGAACTGGCGGGCTTCAACCGTGACATCCCCGAGGCGCGGCTGGCTACCATCCGCAAATCCGTGGAGTCCCGTTTTCCGGGCTGCGCCGACCTAAAAGCCGTGGAAAGCTGGACAGGTTTCCGTCCAATGACACCGGATGGGCCCGCCATTATTGGCCGCGGGCCCCGTGAAAACCTGTTTCTCAATACCGGTCACGGTACTTTTGGCTGGACGCTTTCGGCGGGCAGTGCGGATGTGATTGCCCAACTGGTCGACGGGGAGGAGCCTTCTGTGTGTCTGGATGCTTTTCGGTCTGGGCGGTTTGCTGAGTAGTGTTTTGTCTGGGGCTTTGGGTGCCTGAGCCGTTGCGGGGGCCTCTCCCAAGATACGCTGTGAATACGTCCATGTACGCTCGACGAAAACATCCATGTTTTCGACGATCTTGGGAGAGGCCCCCGCAACGGCTCCCATAGCTCAGAGGTGCCTAAAGGGCTGCCTAAAAGGTGCCTACTGGTCCGAGCTGGACGATTCTCGGAGCTTCCGCTCGATATTTCCACAGAGGGTGTGGGCAAAGCCGATGTCTCTCTCGTTGAGCAAGGGCAACCGTTCGAGCGCCCACTGGAACAGCTTGCCCTCCGCAGGCGCATCCAGTTCAGGGAGAAGGCTCTCCAGCCGCTGGCGCAGGGCACCCAGTCGGGCGTCAGGAGCTTCTGTTCGGGATTGTTCAGTAGGCGCAGAGGCCAGGCCAGACAGCTCCCAGGCATAAAGCATGACTGCCTGGGACAGGTTCAACGACGGGTAGGGCACGGCCATGGGAAAGCCCGTCAGCAGGTCACACAGTGCCAGTTCGTCATTGGCCAGGCCGCGGTCCTCGCGGCCGAATACCAGGGCGGCAGTGGCTACCGAGGCACCCTTGCGGGCCATGATATCTCGCAGCTGCGCGGGCTCGTGCCAGTCCTGCCTTTGGTGGCGGGGTTTGGCGGAGGTGCCCATTAGCAGGTCTACGGAGTTTCTTACCGATGCGAGATCAGGGAAAATACGCGCATTGTCCAGGATATGATCGCTGCCATGGGCCAGCCAGTGAGCTTCCGGGCGCGTGTGCAGGTCGGAATTGACCAGCCATAGCTCGCCAAAGCCCATGGTGCAAAGGGCGCGGGCGGCTGCCCCCACGTTTTCGGGAACCTTCGGTTCGACAAGTACAAAGGCCAGTTGCATGACGTTACCTCCGGCGGCGAGTTTACACCACGGCGCTGAACCTTTTTACCAGCAATGGCAGCGCCTGAACGATTGGCTGGCACAGCACCGTGAGTTGTGGCAACCAGCGCCGTTTACCGACCCCGGCCCTGCCTGGGTGCGAAAATGGCCTTACCTGGCGGAACGGGTGTTAAACCTCTCGGGCCGTGATTGCCAGCGGCTGGACGATGATGCCGGCGCGCTCGCCGGGTTGCTGGGACGGGAGTTGCCGTCATTGCAGTTATTTGAAACGTTGACCTATGTCCCGCCGCTGTCCTCCGAGCCTGTCGGGCCGTGCACGCTGCCGGAAGTCAGAGCCACCGATATGCCGGGTCGCAAGCGCCTGCAATCCGGGGCTTTCGTCGCCGCTATCAGGCCGTTACAGCATGATGTGCTGGACTGGTGCTGCGGTAAGGGCCATCTGGCCAGAACCCTCTCGCCATGGTGCGGTGGCAAGGTGGCAGGATTCGAATGGAACCAGGCCCTGGTAGAGGACGGTAACCGTCTGGCACGGAAGTTCGGGGATGCCGTTACGTTGCACTGTCAGGATGTGATGGCGGACGAGCTGAAGATGCCTGAAACCGTCCATGGCGTTGCTTTGCATGCCTGTGGTGACCTCCACCGGCGGTTGATGCAGCGGGCGGCGCATGGAGGCTTGCCACGGCTGAGCTTTTCGCCCTGTTGCTATCACCTTACGGAAATGCCGGACTACCAGCCGCTCTCCCGGCGGGCCGGAGGTTGCCCGAAGGTGCTGACACTGACGCGGGAGGACCTGAGACTGGCCGTTCAGGAAACCGTTACTGCGCCGCAAAGGGTGCGACAGCAAAGCCGCCAGATCAGCCGCTGGCGTTTGGGTTTTGACGGGCTGCAAAGGTCTCTGCGTGGCAGTGATACCTACTTGCCGGTGCCGTCGCACCCGTCGAGGCTGATAAGCGGTGATTTTGCCGGCTTCTGTCGCTGGGCAGCGAGGAAAAAGGGCCTGGATTTGCCCGAAGAAACGGATTTCGGCCATTGGGAGCGGCACGGTGACCGGCGATTTCAGGAAGTACGTCGTCATGAGCTGGTTCGCCACCTGTTCCGGAGGCCCCTGGAGCTCTGGCTGGTGCTGGATTACGCGTTGTTTCTGGAGGAACAGGGCTATGACGTCCGGCTGGGCACGTTCTGTGAGCGACAGCTGACGCCCCGCAACCTGCTGATTGATGCCGTGAAGAGCGGCCGCAATCAGAGTTCTCAGGGTTTGCGGTAGACCACGTCTTCCACACAGCCATCGCGGAAATACACGTAGGTCAGCTCGTAAAGGTTGCCATAGTATCTGGTCTGGTAGACCCAGGTTTCCTGGGGAGTGGGGTAGGTTTCCGGGGGCCGGCCAAAGGCTTTGCGAACATGCTCTTTAGTCATGCCTTTTACCACCTGTTCCCGCACGAGGTACCGCCTCAGGTCGGTGGAGTTAATGAAGCGGCAGGTGTCTTTGGCCTGTTGCTGTGTGCGCTTTTCCTCCTCCTTTTCGGTGTTCTCCGCTTCTGATTCCGGTGGCAGGTTCTGGCCAAAACTGCCACCAATCTGGTTGTCACGAATGGTGACGGGCCTGGAATCCTCTCCGCAGGGCTGGTCGGAAAAGCGGGTCTCGCCGCTGTCGTCGCAACGATAGACCTGGGCCCAGGCAATAGCCGGAACGCAGAGCAAGAGAATCAGGAAAAACACGGTTCGTTTCATCGCATACTCCGCTGGCTGCATACTACTACTCAAACGCCGGCCACAAAAAAGGCGCCCGAAGGCGCCTTCCAAGAGGGTTGATTCTGAAAACCCAACTTCGACGCTTAACGACGAACCTGAATGCGGGCCTCAACCCGACGGTTCTCGGCGCGACCTCCCGCTGTGTCGTTACTGGCAATTGGCTCGGCTTCGCCGTACCCAACGGCCTCCACGCGATCTGAACTGATGCCCAGGGCATCGGTCAGGCGGGTGGCAACAGCCTCAGCGCGGCGCTGAGACAGGAAGCGGTTATATTCTGCCTCGCCCATGCTGTCACTGTGGCCTGCAATTTCAACGTTAGTTTCCGGATATTCGCGCATGAACTCCGCAACACGGCGAATTTCGTTGTCATAGGCATCGCCAATGACTGAGCTGTTGGTCGGGAACTGCACCTTGAGCTCAATGGTTTCAACCGTCTCGGTTACGCCTTCGCAACCAGTATCATCCACCTTGGCGCCAGCGGCGGTATCAGGACACTGGTCCTGGCTGTCCACAACGCCATCGTTATCACTGTCGAGTTCACAGCCACGATTATTCACGCTGGCACCGGCCGGGGTGTTCGGGCATTGATCCTTGCTGTTGGCAATTCCGTCGCCGTCGTCATCGCGCTCGCAACCATTGCTGTCGACATTGGCGCCAGCCGGAGTGCCGGGGCACTGGTCGCGGCTGTCGGGAACACCATCGTTGTCGGCGTCTTCAGGCTCGGGGCTGGGCTCGGACACAGTGCGGTTAAAAGCAAAGCTCAGGCCGAGGGTGGCCTGAGTATCAAATGTGCTCTCGTCTATGCCGTGGAATTCACGCAATTCGGCACGGATCGAAACATTATCGCTGACGTTGTAACGAAAACCGGCACCAACATTGACTCGGGTTTCTTCGTGATCGGAGCCGGCTGTCTGCTCCACCAGCACATCGTCGCCGAAATCAGCATGGCCGGCGCCGGCCGATACGTACGGATTCCAGGCCTCGTCCTGGCCGGCGAAGTAATAGATACCGTCCAGCCGGTACTCGTTAAAATCGCTGCTACCGTCCACATGCTTGCGATCAGCATCGGCATTGGAGTAAACCGCCTCAACCGCCCAGTTCGGATGGAAGCGGTATTCCGCGCCTATGCCGAAAGTGGCGGTTTCACTGAGATCCCGTTTGTGATCAAACAGTTGAAATCCGACGAAGGGGTTCAGGTAGATCGTTTCCTCGCGGTCTGCGAGGGCGGGTGTAGCAAGGGATGCGGTAAGGGCCGCAAGGGTCAACGGGCGCATGATGTTCATGCAGAACCTCCTGTTCAATTATCATTATTGATAAAGCGTGCGCTTAACGGGTTCGTAAAGCGGTGTTGTTGCCTACTTACGTGAAATCTACGCGAGAGGATTCAAAAAACAACGAATGAATGCAAATGACATATCGGCAATTGTACTCAGGCCTCTTAGGACAGGGTGGTGAAATACAGGTGAGCGCTTTTTTTGCTGAAATTAAGGGTATCGCCATTGTCGAAGCTGACTTCGAAGGAACTCTCGTCCTCGCCGACTACGGAACCGGCCCCGAAAATGGCGTGGCTCAGACGGGTTTTTGCCCACAGCGGCGCTGTCTGGTCTTCACGGGATTCATTGCTACCGTTCAGTGTAATGCCTATCCGTGACGCGTAGCGAGTGCCGGTAGGGGTTACCGGCGCAGATGTTGTAATTGCACTCTCCGAGTCACCGGTGCGTTCGTCCAGCCACTGCCCGAATTCCTTTGATAGAGGGAAGCAGAGCTCGTCTATAAACCGGCTGGGGCCCTGGTCGCCGTCCAGGTGCCGTTTTTCGCCAAAGGGACGGGTGATCAGGTGAAGCTGTTCCCGGGTGCGTGTCATGGCCACGTAGAGCAGCCGGCGTTCGCTTTCCAGAAAGGCTTTGGGGTCATCCTGGGCGCGGGGGCTGTAGGGCAGGTATTTTTCCTGTAACCCGGGGAGGAGCACGGTAGACCACTCCAGGCCCTTGGTGCGGTGGATGGTCGATAGCAGAGCGCCGCCGCGACGGTTTTCCCCCGCTTGCTGCTTCAGTGTCCTCAGGTGCTCAATGGCCTCTTCAGTGCTGACATCCAGCCCTGCCAGGTATAGCCGGAAGCCGCGAACGGTTTCGATACGCTCGTCGGCGGTTTCATGGGTCAGGGCGAGACTGCGGATACCCTCGTAGAGCTCGGTTTCTTCCGCATACCGGGTGATCACATCTGCCACAGCGCCTTTGAATCTGGCCAGCTGCGCCAGTGTTTCGCCCAGTTTGCGAAGCTTTTTGGCCGCCATGGGCGCGAGTGCGTCGAAGTCCATGGCCAGTAGCCGCTCATGCCAGCCATCGCCAAACCCTGCAAGGAAGCGGGCCAGTTGCTCGAGCTCCGGCTCCTTGAGGCCAACATGGGGAAAACGAAGCAGCTGTCGGGCAATATCGAGCCGGTCCTCGTCCGGGAGGTTGCGAATAAGGCCGGACACCACCATCAACAGGCTGGTTATCGCCTGAACCTCACGGCTGAACAGCGCGCCCTTGCCGGCGTCGATCCGATAGGGCACCTGCCGCGCCAGCAGTTTGAGCTCAATGGGCACGCTCTGGCTCCAGACCCGGAACAGAATGGCGGTGTTGGCAAGCCCCGTCTCGTCCATGGGTTGGAGCAGCCTGAGCACAAGTTCACTGTCGGTTTCCTGCTGGTGCAGGGTGATCCCGGTTGCCGGCGTAGAGGAATGGGAGTGGCACAGCACATCCTTGCGACCGGTGTTGTGGCAGATCAGGTGGTTGGCCAGCAGCGCTACCTGGTGGCCGTAGCGGAAGGTATAGCTCAGGGTCTGTTCCAGCGGGCTTTCGAACTCCTCGCTGAAACGCTTGAGGATAAAGTCCGGCTTGGCTCCCCGGAACTCGTAGATGGTCTGGTCCGGGTCGCCCACCACGGTGACCCGCGCCCTGTCCCCCGCCACGTATCTCAGCAGCAGGTGCTGGATTTCGTTGGTGTCCTGGTATTCGTCAACCAGGATCAGATCCATCTTGTTGCCCACCAACCGCTGCAGCGGCGGGTTCTGGTGAATGGCCATCACAGGCTCATAGAGCATGTCGGCGTAGCTGATCCGGCTCTGGGACTTTCGCCACTGTTCGAAGCTGTGGAACAGGTCGATCAGGTAACGGTGCTTGTCGGAATAGCCAAGCTCTTCGAATACGATCTCCGCCGGGGACAGGGTGGTTTTCACCAGGTCGATAAAATTGACTGCGGTTTCGACGAAATCTTTCTTGTTGCGGCGGATTTCATCCGCCAGGTCTTCCGGCGCCAGCCGGCGGGTGAGCTGCCACGCCTGGTAGCTTATTTCCTGGTCGGTAAGGATCTTGTCGGAAAACCCGGGCAGGAATCCTTCCTTCACAAAGCGTCTGTAAAGTCGCAGGCCCATGGCGTGGTAGGTGCGAATTTCCGGCGTTGCCAGGCCGAGGTTGCGGGTTACCTCCTGGAGCTTACGTTCAAAGTCCACCCGCGCACTGCGGTTGAACATCAATACCAGCATGCGGTTGGGGTCGTGGCCCTGCTCCAGCAGGTAGCGGATACGCCAGGCCAGTGTCGAGGTTTTCCCACTGCCCGCGACGGCCGTGATCACCACATGCTCAAAGCCGGCGGTGATGATGGCTCGTTGTTCGTTGGTAAGATAATCCGGCAGCTCGGTCATGGTCTGCGTTTGGTGTGGGGTCGGCATGGGCGGTATTGTACCCGGCGGCTGGTAGTGCTGATACTGGTGCCGCATAATCCCTCTGGTTTTGTGCTTTTTATCGGGGATATATCGCTTGTTGGGTGCCGGAGGGTATGGATGGTCTCTTCCAAAACACGCTCAAGCACATCCATGTGGCGCTTGGGCTCCGCCATCCATGGCTCCGCACAGTTTTGGAAGAGACCATCCAAACCCTCATTCTGACTAAGGAGATCGATATCATGGCTTCAACCGCCGAACCGGTTAATGTATTGGGCGAGAGCCTGGAAGTGTGTGGTACGGACCCGGAGACCGGTTTCTATCGGGACGGGTGTTGTAATACCGGACCGGACGACCTGGGTGCGCATGTTGTATGCACCGTTGTTACAGATGAGTTTCTGGAGTTTTCCAGTGCCACGGGTAATGACCTCAGCACGCCACGGCCGGAGTTTGGTTTCCCCGGCTTGAAAGAGGGCGATTCCTGGTGTCTGTGTGCGTCCCGTTGGCAGGAAGCATTTGAGGCAGATTGTGCGCCTCGGGTAAAGCTGAGGGCCACTCACCGCTCGGCGCTTAAATATTCCAGACTGGAAGATCTCAAACGTCATTCCATGGACCTGAGCTGACCGGGTGGCGCCGAGAGACCGTATGAACGGGCCTGAACTGCTCCACTGGCAAAAGCTGCAAGCCGACCTTCGTGCCGCGGGGCAGAGGCGGTTGGTGCTTGTGGAGGGTGAGCGTGATGCCTCACTTGAGTGGTTGGGTTCACTACTTCCTGCATTGTCGGTTTCACCGGGGGTCTGGACGGGACCGGTTGATGATCAGCCCGCACCCTCACTGACATCAATTAAAGCGGTTGAAGGGCGACGCTGGCTGGGGCAGGAGCTGGCCTGCGTAGTCTGGGATGGCTGGCAGGGCAATCCGCCGGACAGTTTTGCGGCGTTGGCGGGTACATTGTCGGCCGGTGGGCTGTTTTTCTGGCTGATGCCGAAGCTGGAAGAATGGGGTACATTTGCCGATCCTGACTATGCCCGGATGGGACTTCCGGCTGAAGGTCACCATCCATTTATGGCGCGGATGGCCCATATCGTCGCGAACAATAAACCAGTTATTCGGTTGTTATCCGATAACGCCGGGCCCCGGCCCGTACTGCCCTCTGTAAAGCCTGCTGAGACGCCATTCATGGTAGCCGGTACTCCAGATCAGAAGCAGGCCATCGACGCTATTGCCCGTACCGGCGAAGGCCGGCGCAGGCGACCACTGGTTATCATTGCTGATCGTGGCCGTGGTAAATCGGCTGCGATGGGCATGGGCGCGGTCCGTTTGCTGCAGGGCGGGCGCAACCGTATAGCCGTGGTCTCGCCCCGTAAAGACAACGTTGCCAGCCTGTTCCGTCATGCGGCGGAACAGGCTGGCGTTGAATATCACGGGCAGACTGCCCTTTACCTTGATTCCGGCGCCAGCCTTGAGTGGTTTCCGGTGGACGATCTCCTGGCCACTCGCCCGGAGGCGGAACTGGTTATGGTGGATGAAGCTGCCGCCATCCCGGCCCCCCTGCTGAAGCAGATTCTGCTTGGCTGGCCGCGGGTGGTATTTGCCTCTACGGTGCATGGCTATGAAGGGTCAGGGCGGGGGTTCAAGCTTCGGTTCCACAGGGTTCTGGACCGGGAAACGCCCCACTGGCAATCGCTGACTCTGGCGCACCCGGTACGCTGGTCGCCGCAGGATCCCCTGGAACCATTGATCAACCGTCTGTTCCTGCTCGATGCAGAGGCGCAGGGGGCAGGGCCGGCAGGTGAGCTCTCGTTTGACGAATGGCAGCCGGAACATGCCACAGAGACGGAACTTTCCCAGGCCTTTGGCCTGTTGGTCGATGCCCACTATCGAACCACGCCCGGCGACCTGCGTCAGTGGATGGATGACCCCAACGCTGTGACCCTCGTGGCAAGACAGGGGGGTGACATCATCGGCGTACTCTGGGCAACGATCGAGGGGAATCTCGAGCCTGCCCTTGCCCGGAAGGTGTTGCGGGGCGAGCGGCGACTGAAAGGCCACCTGCTGCCCCAGTCCCTGGCCAATCATGGTGGTGATCTGGACGCGGCCACCCTGCGCATACTGAGAGTGGTGAGGGTGGCTGTTCAAGGCCAGTATCGCAGGCAAAGAATCGGCAGGCAGTTACTGAATAGCGCCACCGACAGGGCCGGAGCTCTGAAGCTCGACGCTATTGGCACCAGCTATGGCGCTGCGGAGGATCTCCTGCCTTTCTGGCACTCGTCCGGCTTCGCCACCGTAAGGCTGGGTATCAGTCGCGAGGCAAGCTCTGGCGAGTACGCCGTGCAGATGCTGAAGGGGCTGAGTGGTAAGGGGGTGGCCGCACAACGGCGACTGTCCGCCAGATTTGCCGAGCAATGGCCGACCATGTTGCCGGCGGTCTGGGCCGGCCTTTCGCCGCAACTGGTGTTGGCAATCGCTGCAGACCTGCCAGCAGCACTGCCACTGACGGATCAGGAGCGCATTGAACTGGAAGCCTTCGCGTACGGGCACCGGGGTTTCCAGCTGACCCTGCCTGCGTTGAAACGACTGACGCTGCAGGGCGGCGTTGCGAACCGGCTTCAGGGGCATGCCTGTGCCCTGTTGTGGGTGAAAGCTGTGCTGCAGAATCACTCGTGGGACGTGCTCAGGGAGGGAGGTTTTTGTACGGGGCGGAAGGCTGGCGAGGCCGGTTTGAGGACGCTTGCGGGGGATCTGATCAGTGGTGGGTTTGATAAACAGGCCTGACTTGTGAACAGCTCGATTTAATTCTGCCCGGTTACTGACCAGAATACCTGCAAGAATGAACCAACAGAGACCGAAATATCATGGCCCAGGGAACCGGCTCCATCCTTCCAAAACTCCTGCTTTCGCTGCTCACCACTGTGCTTGCCACGGCCTGTGCCACAAGGGACGATCCTTCCAATCTCGAGCAACACCAGTCATCAGTGGCCAATACACCGATGATGGCCGCAGTCAGCAGCGGCGATCTTGATAAAGTGGAGTCTCTGGCATCCTGGGGCGCGTCGCTGAACACGCTGACAGAACAAGGCACACCCCTGACAGCTGCTGTGAAAGCCGGCGAGGACCGCATCGCGTTGTTCCTGCTCAGCGAAGGGGCTGACCCGGATCGCGCAGCGGCAGATGGCGTGACGCCGCTGATGATTGCGGCAGAGGAGGGGCATCGCCGTCTGGTAAGGCTGCTGTTATCGGCCGGCGCCAGGGTGAATGCCAAAGACAGCGAAGGCACCACGCCCGTGATTCGGGCGGCGCGTAATGGTCATCTGTCAGTGGTCAAGGTACTGCTGGCAGCGGGCGCCAATGTGAACGTCAGTCAGGATGGGCGTTCATTACTGATGCATATTGTGGAAGGCGGGGATTTGCTGACCGCAGAGATGTTGCTCGCCGCGGGCGCGGATGTGAATTACCGGGGCTCGAACGGACAGACAGCACTGGATCTGGCCCGCGCCAGCAACAACCGGGACCTGGAAATGCTGTTGATCCAGGCCGGTGCTGAAATCTGACGGGAGCTTTTCAGTCCAGGTTCATGGGGTCGTTGCTGTCGTCCAGTTCTGGCAGGAAGTGTTCCTCGACAACACTTTCAGGCACCTCGGCCACCGTGCTGAATGACCATTGGGGCGTGTTGTCTTTTTCAATCAGCCTGGCCCTGATGCCTTCCCGCAAGTCTGGCCGCCGGGTGCAATGGGTTGCCATGGTCAGTTCCATCCTGAAGATGTCCTTCAGGGACATCTGCTGTGCCTTTTTGAGCTGGGTCCACACCAACCAGGCTGTTACCGGGCAGCCGCCACGGAGGCTGGCCATACATGTCTTCCACCAGTCACTGTCGATATCTGCGGACAGCAGGTTGTCAACGATCTCCGGTAGATCTTCTCCGGCACTGAGCGTCGCGATGCTCTGCTCATGACGGGCCAGATCGCTGGCCGGCAGTGCGCGGTAGTCCGGGTGCTCCAGCTGTTTGATGAGACGGAACAGGCGGTTGTCATCAGCGGCGGAGTCCCCGGTCCAGCGTTCCTCCTGCAGACGACTCATCAGGGAATCGATCTGCTCGGGGAGAATGGCCATATCGGCAAGCCCCACTCGCAGAGCATCGGTGGCATTCAACCTGGCGCCGGTCAGACCCATAAACAGGCCAAGCCGGCCGGGCAAGCGGTTGAGAAACCAGCTGGCGGCTACATCGGGAAACAGGCCAATGGAGATTTCGGGCATGGCCATTTTGACATCCGGGGTAATGACCCGGTAGCGGGAGCCGGAAAGAATGCCCATGCCGCCGCCCATCACTGCGCCGTGAGCAATGGTGATGACCGGTTTGGGGAAGCGGTGGATGGTGTAATCCATACGGTATTCACGGGCAAAGAAGCCGGCCGCAACCTCGCTGTTTTCAGGGCCGGACAGCTCGCCATAGAGCTCGCGTATGTCGCCCCCGGCGCAAAATGCACGGTCCCCGGCTCCGCGGAATATAACCATGCAGATATGGCTGGCGCTGGCCCACTGGTCCAGCGTACGCTGAATCTCCTGAATCATTGAGCCCGAAAGTGCATTCAGGCTGCCGGGAGCGTCCAGAATGATCTGGCCAATGGAGCCTTCCCTGCATTCAATTTCCTGAACCTGAATGGGCATGTTCACTTCTCCGCTGAAAATACGTTGCCGTAATGGGCGCGATGTTACGTATCTGGTATTACTTACCTATAGCTGGCGCATTGATTTATCGCATTTGAGCTTTAGTTTGTGTGTGCTATAAGTTTGTCCAGATTTCATCCTTCAGATATCTGTCGGATCCCGAAACGATGAGAGGGTAAAACCAATGAAACTGAAATACCACACCATTGCTGTTCTGTTTACACTGGGTGCAGCTTTGCCGGCTGGTGCAATGGCTGCCGATGCTGAGGCAGGCAAAGCCAAAGCAGCAGTCTGTGCTGCCTGTCATGGCAAGAATGGCATCGCGGCCATTCCTGGCTATCCTAACCTGGCCGGGCAGAACGAACAGTATCTTGTGTCCGCCCTCAAGGCCTACAAGAACAAGCAGCGTAGCGGCGGGCAGTCTGCGGTTATGCAAGGCCAGGCTACTGGCCTGAGCGATGAGGATATCGCCAACCTGGCAGCCTACTACGCCAGCTTGCCGGCAGACGGCGGGAAATAATCCCCCGCCACAGTCTGCCCCGCTATTGTCAGGGAGTGGCCTGCGCTGCTCCACTGACAATCCGGTAGCTGGGTTCGTAGGCACTCGAGCCCGGCAGCTTCATCCGGTTCTGGGCCACGAATTCCTTGAGCATGGCAGCCAATGGCGTCAGCAAGGCAGGGTCGCCCGCAATCTCGAAGGGGCCGTATTCCTGCACCTGGCGTATACCACTTTCCTTGACGTTACCAGCCACAATGCCGCTGAATGCCTTGCGAAGGTTGGCCGCAATCAGGTGAACCGGCTGGTCCCGATGCAGCTCCAGCGCCCGCATACTTTCATGGGTGGGCTCGAATGGCGGCTGGAACACCGGGTCGATTTTCAGCATCCAGTTGAAGTAGTAAGCGTCCTGCATGGCCCGGCGGAAGGTTTCCACATCTTTCATTCCCTGCTTCATGGTGCGCGCCACCCGTGCCGGATCATCAATGATGATCTCGTATTTTTTGGTAGCTTCGTCTCCCAGCGAGTTGCGGATAAACTGATCAATCATCTCGAAGTATTCGGCGTTTTCCGGCTGACCGGTGAAGACCACCGGGAAGGGCAGGTCCGCATTGTCCGGATGTAACAGAATGCCCAGCAGATAGAGGATTTCCTCGGCGGTGCCTACGCCGCCCGGAAACACAATCACCCCGTGTCCAGTGCGAACGAACGCTTCAAGACGCTTCTCGATATCCGGCATGATGACCAGTTCGTTAACGATGGGGTTCGGGGCCTCGGCACCGATGATGCCTGGCTCCGTCAGGCCGATATAGCGCCCGTTTTTTACCCGCTGCTTGGCATGGCCGATGGTGGCGCCTTTCATCGGGCCTTTCATGGCGCCGGGGCCACAACCGGTACAGATGCTCAGCCCCCGCAGGCCGAGCTGGTGGCCTACTTCCTTGCTGTACTGGTATTCCCGTTCATTGATAGAGTGCCCGCCCCAGCACACCACCAGGTCGGGGTGCCGGCCGGCTTGTAATACCCTGGCATTACGTAATATGTGAAAAATCAGGTTGGTGATGCCTTCGGGATCATCCCGGCGCAGTCCGGAGGCTGACTGGGGAATGGAATACGAATAAATAATATCCCGCAATACCGAAAACAGGTGCTCGCGGATAGCGCGCAGCATCTGCCCGTCCACAAATGCGTGGGCAGGGGCGTTGACCAGTTCCAGCTTCAGCCCCCGGGGTTGAGGCACCAGCCGAACGTCGAAATCCGCATGGGCTTCCATCAGCGTTTTACAGTCATCGGTTTCTACACCGGTGTTGAGCACGGCCAGCGCGCATTGCCGGAAGAGACGGTAGAGACCGCCCTCGCTTTTATCCTTGAGACGATTGACTTCAAAAGTGGACAGGATTTCCAGGCTGCCCTCAGGGGAGACCAGGGCATTGATGGTGGATTCGGTCATGAACGGTGAAACTCCTGAATATTTCGCGGGCACCCTGCAATCATATTGATGCCTTTTTGTCTGATTATAACCAGCTTCGGGAATGCCTGATTTTGAGGCATGCAGTGAAACCGTTACACTAAGCACTTTAACGTGAATACGCCACCCGACAGACGTCCGATTTATGAAACTTCTTATCCGTCCTGCCCCTGAAGTTGCGATCAAGAGCAAGCCCGTTCGCAGACAGCAGATGCGGCACCTGCGCCAGAATATTCGCAAGTTGCTTACACGCCTTGATAATGACATCCATGTTGAAGGTTCCTGGGACCGGGTGGATGTGGCGATTCCCGATGACCGTGGCCTGGCGGGCCCTGTTATCGAAGAGCTCCGGCGCATCCCTGGCATTTCCACGATCCAGGAAATCGGCGTCTTTCCATGGGTAAGTATGGACGATGTTGCGGAAAAGGCGGTGGCGGCCTTTGCCGAGCGTATCCGGGGCAAAACCTTTGCGGTTCGGGTGCGCCGTCACGGAAATCATGACTTTCGATCTATCGACCTTGAACGCTTCGTTGGCTCCGCGCTGTTTGAAGCCTCCGCACCAAAAGGTGTTGACCTGGGCAAGCCTGAAGTCGAGGTGCGTATTGAGATCCAGGACCAGGACTATCATATTGCCCACCGCAAACACCGCGGTGCCGGTGGCTATCCATTGGGGGCCGTAGAAACGGTGATGACCCTGATCTCCGGGGGTTATGACTCCTCTGTGGCGGCCTACCTGATGATGCGCCGGGGGCTGAGGTCCCATTTCCTGTTCTTCAGACTGGGTGGCCCTGCCCATGAGTTGGGTGTTCGGCAGGTGGTTCATTACATTTGGGATCGCTACGGCGCTTCTCACGGTGCCAAGTTCATTTCCGTACCTTTCGAGGGTGTGGTAGAAGAAATCATGCGCTCGGTCAACCAGCGTCACTGGGGCGTGGTGCTCAAGCGTCAGATGCTGAAGGCTGCCTCAGAGATTGCCGTCATCAATAACGCGACCGGCCTCGTCACAGGCGATGCAGTAGCTCAGGTCTCCAGCCAGACCCTGTCAAACCTCAACGTGGTCGACCGGGCCAGTAGCGAGGTGGTGCTGCGGCCGCTGATTTCCATGGACAAGGAAGCCATTATCAATATCGCACGGGAGATCGGCACAGAGCCATTCGCCCGCACCATGCCAGAATACTGTGGGGTTATTTCCCGCAAGCCGGCAACCCGGGCGAAGCTTCATCGTGTTGAGGAAGACGAGGCCAATATGGATCCGCAGGTGCTGGAGCAGGCCATTGCAAGCCGCGGGGACACACCGGTCAACCGCCTGATGGAAACCACCACCACCCCTGAAGAAGTGGAACTGGTCCATACGCCGGAGGTGAGCGATGTAATTATTGATGTGCGCCACCCGTCGGAAGGCGAGCAGTCACCGCTGCACCTGACCAGTAATCGGGTGGTGGAGATTCCCTTTTACGAACTGAGTGAACGCATCCGGACTCTCCCGGCCGACAGACAGTACCTGTTGTACTGCGACCGCGGCACCATGAGCCGGATGCACGCCTGTAACCTGAAAGCCGAGGGCCACACCAACATCAAGGTGTACGCCCCCGCTTACTGATTCCTTACCCCTCCAGCCCCTTGAAGAACTGCTGCACGTTTTCGCTCAGGGTTTCCAGGTCATAGCCGCCTTCCTGCACAATCAGTGTGGGCAGGCCGGTCTGGCGGATATGGGTGGCCAGGCGGCAGAATCCTTCTGAAGAGACCGATACTTTGGCCTGAGGATCATTGTGGTAGATGTCGAAGCCGAGCGGGAGTATCAGTGCATCCGGCTGGAACAGGCGAATGGCGGCCAGAGCCTCCTCAAGTTTTGCGAAGAAGTCCTCCTCTGACGAGCCGTGGGGCATGGGCAGGTTGATGTTGTAACCAAGCCCCTCGCCTTCACCTCGCTCATCCTCATAGCCACTCACCACCGGGTAGAAATTGGTGGGGTCGCCGTGAATCGACACGTAGAGGACGTCGTTGCGGTGGTAAAAGATTTCCTGGATGCCCTGGCCGTGATGCATGTCGGTATCCAGTATGGCGATTCGCGGAAAGCGGGACTTCATGTGTTCTGCGGCAATCGCAGCATTGTTGAGGTAGCAGAAGCCACCGGCAGCATCCTTGCGAGCGTGGTGCCCCGGGGGACGACAGACCGCATAGGAAGTTCGCTCACCAGCGATCAGGGCATCGGCAGCACCCAGGGCGGTCTGCGCAGACCAGTAGGCCGCATCCCAGGTATGCGCTCCGATCGGGCAGCTGCCGTCGGCCTGGTAGCGGGCGGCTTCAGCCAAAATACCTTTAAGGGCATTGGGTGAGCGCACAAAGATATTGGAAATCACTTCGTCGCCCCAGTCTTCCATCTGCGACCAGCGGCGGTGAGCGGACTCAAGAAAACGCAGGTAGCCCAGGTCATGCACCCGGGATATGGGCCCGGCGCCCTGGTCAGCCGGCTGCAACACGGCAACCCCCATCGCTTTCAGCCCCTCCAGCATTTGCCCGGTGCGATCAGGGACCTCCTGTGGCTGGCGCATCTGGCCCCGAGTAAAGTAGGTCTTCGGTAGATGCTGATCCTGTGAGGGATGAAAAAACGCCTTCATGGTCCGACCTCCTGATAATGACATTGTTCGAGTATAGGCGTCCGCGGGTGCTGGTCAAAACACCTTTGTCTGACTTTACAGTAGCGGTTTCTGCATCCACTATGAGAGACATATCACACTGACGCAAACCCGAATTTATACATTATTGAAAGGAGCCGAGATGATCGAGTCACCACTGCTTCCCAAGCTGACTGGCTACATCGGCGGTCGCTGGACTGAATCCCCGGACGGAAACACCTTCGATGTCTATAATCCGGCCACGGGCAAGGTAATTGCCGGTGTGGCGTCTATGTCGGAAAGTGAGGTGAAAAACGCCGTTGAAGCTGGCAAATCCGCCCTTCGCCTGACCAGTCCCTACACGATTGAGACCCGGCGTAAATGGCTGGAAGATATTCGCGATGCGCTCAAGGACAATAAAGAGGAAGTGGGTCGCATCCTGTGTATGGAGCACGGCAAACCCCTTAAGGAAGCCCAGGGCGAGGTGGACTATGCTGCCGGTTTCTTTGATTACTGTTCCAAACATATCCAGGCACTGGACGCCCACACGCTGACGGAAAAGCCCAAGGATTGTACCTGGACTGTGCACTACCGTCCCATCGGCGTTGCCGGGCTGATCACCCCCTGGAACTTCCCCATTGGCATGATTGCCAAGAAGCTGTCTGCCGCCCTGGCAGCTGGCTGCCCCTCAGTGATCAAGCCGGCCAGTGAAACACCGTTGACGATGATTGCGCTGTTTACACTGATGGACAAACATGTAGACCTGCCAGATGGCATGGTGAACCTGGTGATGGGCAAAGCGAGCGTGATCGGCAAGGTGCTGTGTGAAAGCCCTGATGTGCCCATGCTCAGTTTCACCGGCTCCACGGAAGTGGGCCGCAAGCTGATCCTGGATACGGCCGACCAGGTCAAGAAGCTGGCACTGGAATTGGGTGGTAACGCCCCATATATCGTCTTCGACGATGCCGACCTGGATGCGGCCGCCGATAACCTGATTGCCAACAAATTCCGTGGTGGCGGCCAGACCTGTGTTTGTGCCAACCGGATATTTGTCCACGAAAAGGTGGTGGGTGAGTTCGGACAGAAGCTGGCGGACCGGGTAAACCGTATGACAGTAGGTGATGGCCTGGCGGAAGACGTTGACCTTGGCCCGCTGATCAACAAGGCCGGTTTCGACAAGGTGAAGCGCCACGTCGAGGATGCACTCGAGAAGGGCGGCGAACTGGTCGCTGGCAAGAAACCGGGGGATCTGGGCGAAGGCCACCTGTTCTTCCCGCCAACGGTGATTTCCGGTGTTACCCGGGATATGTGCTGTTCCCGTGAGGAAACCTTCGGCCCGCTGGTTCCCATGGCCACCTTCCGCAGTGAAGAAGAGGTCATCGAGGCTGGTAACGACACCGAGTTCGGACTGGCGTCCTATGTGTTCACCGCAGACGCGGAGCGCGCCCAGCGAGTGGCTGCCGGGCTGCGCTTTGGTCATTGTGGCTGGAATACGGGGACCGGCCCCACGCCAGAAGCACCTTTCGGTGGCATGAAGGCGTCCGGCATCGGCCGCGAAGGCGGCCTGGAAGGCCTGTTCGAATTCGTCGAAGCTCAGACTGTACCCCGCGGCTTTTAAGGCTCCGGGGTCAGCAGGACCTTCACCGAATCATCCACCAGGGTAGAATCGAGATAGCCGATACTGCCCAGGGTGGATGACACCACGCTCTTCATACTATTCGCCGAGGACACCTCCCTCGGCGGGTGCCCCTTTCCGGTTAACACCTGTCGTGACCAGAATGACTTCAGCCAGGCATCGTTGCGTTCGGTGATCAATTCATTGAACTCATCCCGCATGCTGTTGCCCGCCGGTAACTGAAACGCCACAACACGTTGACCGTCGGGCAAGCGTGAGCTGCGGTTCAGATAAATATCTTTCACCTGTTGTGGCGTGATGGTATCCGGGCCACCGTGATGGCCAATGATGACCAGTTCCGCCCGGGCACCGCCCACGAACAGGCATAGCGCGGCCAGAACCACTGTCAGGGATGTCCGTCGAGTCTTCATGGGTTACTCCGTTATCAGAACGCGGCGTCGAGTCTAACCGTGTACACGTCGGTGCTGTCGAAGCGGCCGCCCGGATTGCCGCTCAGCGCGTCCAGCTGGTTGCCAATCAGTCCCCCGGTGGTTTTGCCGAATCCGCGGGCATGAGTCCAGTCCATCTTCATGGCAACCGACGGGGTCATGTCCCAGCGAAAGCCCAGGCTGTAGGCCTGGCGGCGCACATCCAGCACTTCAAGCGGGGTTGCCTCGCGCTCGTGATTGTCCTGGCTTTCCACCCAGGAAGCCGTTGCATAAGGGGTAACTTCCTTGATCCGGTAACCGAGGGTGATGTAGGCAGAGTCAGTGTCCTGGTAGAAGCCATCCACCTCAACGCGGGTCAGTTCAGACATCAGCAGCCAGCTGCCATCGTCGTAGGAAAGGCCCAGTCCCATGAACTCCGACTTTTCATCGTCGCCGAGTGGAGGTGTCCCCCCGATGGTGGCTTCTGCCCGTGCATAGACGCCGCGGAAGGTCCACAGGTAGTTGGTCCAGTTTGCGGTCAGGCCGGTGATGTTCCGTAGCTCAACGTTTACGGTCCGGCCCAGGGAGTCGGCCTCGTCATCAAGATGGCCGGCAAATGCCCGGGCCTGGATAGACGATCCGGACAGGTTGAAGGTATAGGCAGCATCGGCGCCCAGATAGCTGCGGACCGGCACCGGGTCATACACGGCTTCGGGCGGGCGTGCCCAGGGCTGGCCATAGCCGATTTCCAGGGTTTCGGATTCCATGAACAGGGGCAGGCGCATTTTGCCGGCGCGCGTTTCGAAGCCGTTGCTGAACTGGTGGCGCAGGTAGCCCCATTCCAGCTCCGTGTCCCAGTCTTCATTGCCGCGGGAAACGAGCTGGAGCACCGCTTCGGTATTGCGGCCGAGCGCAAAGGTGCTTTGCAGGCCGAACAGGCTGAGGGTTTCCAGGTCGGACTTTTCG
Organism: Marinobacter denitrificans; assembly: GCF_008795955.1. Taxonomy (GTDB): domain Bacteria; phylum Pseudomonadota; class Gammaproteobacteria; order Pseudomonadales; family Oleiphilaceae; genus Marinobacter; species Marinobacter denitrificans. Next base: position 1,314,744 of record NZ_VMHN01000001.1, on the reverse strand, counting down.
GTAGCGTCGTCATAGCCTGCATCGTTGTTGGCGCGGGTATAACCGGTGCTGAAGAAGCCGTTCAGGCGGACCTTTTCCAGGCTGGATTCGGTCATCTGCTTCTGCATGGAGTCCAGCCGCTGTTCCAGCTGGTCGATACGCTGGCTGTCATCGGCCATGGCCGGTAGTGACAGGGCTGCAGTCAGGGTGAGGGACGTGAGGGCAAAACGGGTGGTGGTTCCGTATACGGAGTACATCGTACATCATCTCCTTTGATGTCTGGTCGCAATGATGCGGGCGCCTTCCTGGCCCGCGGCGCGGAGTATATCGAAGATGAAAAACTATTCATAATTTATGTAGCCAAACTATGAACACATCTGCTTTTTCAGGACGAAAGTCAGATGGCCGGGGCAAAGCGGTCGCACTTGCCCCGGCTAAAAGGTGATTTATGGCGTCAATATCACCTTTACGCTGCTGTCTACGTCAGCCGAATCGATGTAACCGATGGCGCCTGGTGTAGAAGCGACCGTCGCCTTCATTGCGGCGGCGTTGGCGTGCTCCTCCGGAGGCTGACCTCGGCCGGTGAACACCTGTTGTGACCAGAATGCCTTGAGTTGTGCATCATTACGGCCCGTGACCTTGCCGTGGAATTCTCCGCGGGTGCCGTTGCCTTCGGGTAATTCAAACGCTTTCGCCTTCTGGCCATCCGGCAGTTCCTGGCTGCGGTTCAGATAGATATCGCGTACCTGGTTCTGGGTAATGCTGTCCGGGCCAGCGGTGTGGCCAATGACCACGACTTCGGCCATCGCAATGGGGCTTGCCAGCAGGCTTGCCAGTAACGTGAGACTGTACTTGCTCATGGCAGGGCTCCTTAAAAGGCCGAGTCGAGTTTAAGGGTATAGACGTTGGTGCTGTTTTTCTCGTTTACCAGAACGTAGTCCTGGTTCAGCCCGCCCGGGGCGTCTTCAAAGCCGCGCACGTGAGTAACATCCATCTTGATGGCAACGCCAGGGGTGATGTCCCAACGAGTGCCTACGCTATATTCGTCCCGGCGTGTATTAAGGATGGCTTCCGGCACGGTGGGCAAAAACTCGCCAGTGCGCTCGTCATCATCCTGAGTCTCGGACCAGCCGATTGCCAGGTATGGGGTCCAGCTGCCAAAGCGGCGGCCAGCAGATATGTAGGCTGAATCGGTATCTGTGAAGCGGCCATCAACCTCAGACCTGGTCACCTCAGAGATAACCTGCCAGGTGCCATCGTCGTAACTGAAACCAACGCCGAAGAAGTTAGCCCTGTCGCTGTCTGCCAGTGTTGTGGTTCCCGGGGGTAGCTGGATTCCGAAGCTTGCAGCTCGCTCGGCAAGACGGGTAGCCTCGACGGTTGCTTCCGTAGTTACTGCAACAGCTCTGACGGTCCACAGATAGTCTGTCCAGCTCACCGTGGAGCCGATGAGATTCCGGAACTCGGTTGTTGCAGATCGGGTGTTCTGGTCATTAAAGCCGGTGAAGGCCTGGGTAGTAATGGCAGAGTTGTCGAGATTAATGGTGTAGGTGGCGTCGGCGCCAACGTAACTCGTGGACTCGATGGGCCCATAAACGCTCTGCGGCGGACGTGCCCATGGCTGGGAATAGCCCACTTCCAGTGAGTCCGAGTACATGAAGAATGGCAGTCGCATTTTACCGGCGCGCAGTTGCAGGTTGTTGGTTGGGCGATGGCTGAGGTAGGCCCACTCGATGACCGGCTCCCAGTCTTCATACCCACGGCCCACCAACTGCATCACTGCCTGGCTTTTCTCGGTGACATCAAACGTACCCTGGAGTGCCAGCAAGCTCTGATCTCCAACGCTTGAGTCTTCGGACACGCCGGTAAATCCAACGTCATTGCTGGCACGGCTGTAACCCGTGCTGAAAAAGCCGTTGAACCGAACCCGGTCATTTTTCACCGAGTTCAACTGCTGCTGCATGCTGTTCAGTTGCTGTTGCATCTGGGCAACAGCTTCGTCGTTGGACTGTGCCACAGCGCCACCAGCACTGATGGCGAGCGCGAGGGGCGCTACGCGAAAGTAGGTTTTCATAGTCTGCTATTCCTGGTTGGGAGGGTAAGGCAAATTAAACGCGAAACTGGCTGGCCACTGAGTGCAGGCCGGAGCTGACTTTCTGGATGTCACGGCTGACCGTATCCAGTTCGTCAGTGCTCTCCATGACGGCCTCGGCATTGCGATGCATGGTTGTCATGTGACCTGTCACTTCATTGAACGTTGTGCTCTGTTCGTAAGTGGCGGCAGCAATCTGTTCGTTCAGCTCGCTGATCTGCTGAACGTTCTGGAGGATCTGGTTGAGAATGTCGCCGGACTCGGTGGTGGCTTCCACACCCTTATGGGCCTTGCTGACACTGGTTTCCATGGAGGACACAGCGGCGGATGAAAGCTTGGAGAGTTCGCTGATGACACCCTGAATTTCTTCGGTGGATTTGTGGGTGCGAACCGCAAGCCCCCGAACTTCGTCTGCCACTACGGCAAAGCCGCGACCATGTTCACCGGCGCGCGCTGCCTCAATGGCTGCGTTAAGGGCCAGAAGATTGGTTTGCTCAGCAACGGTCTGGATAGTGTCGAGTAGACCGCCCACCCGTGAAGAGAACTCATCAAACTGGTTAACCAGGCTGGAGGTTTTCTCGATCTCGGATACCAGCTCGCGAATGGTTGCCACGTTGGTGTTGACTGTTTCCTGGCCGGATTGGGCGAACCTGGCAGCGTCCTGAGTCTGATCAGATGCACTGGAAGCAAAGCCGGCCACTTCCTCAACGCTACGGACCAACTCGTCCACCGAGTTGCGGGTGGATGAAATTGCCTGGGCCTGGTTGCTGATGCGCTCCAGATTGGTCTGGCTGGTGCGGGTCAGGTGATCTGTCGCAGAATTCAGGCGGCCGACATCTTCCCGGATAGCGGCAAAGGACTTGTGCAGTTTCTCGACGAACAGGTTGAACTGGTCGACCAGATCGCGCAGTTCATCCTTGCCCTGATAATCAATGCGGGAGGTCAGGTCACCTTCACCGGAAGCCATATTCTGCAGGGACCTGATGATCTGTTGCAGGTTGCTGCTGATTGATTTGCCGATGACCAGGCTTAGCCCGACCAATAAGGCCAGGGCAACGATAAGTATGATGATGGCCAGCGAGGTAGACTGACTCGACGCCTCAACGGTGTTGGTTATGGCGGCCTGGAAATGCTCCCGGGTTTGCAGGCGCATGGTGTTGAGATCGTCTCTGAGCTGTTCAAGCCTGCGGGCGTTGGCGGAGGCTTCATCACCGATGCGGGCAAAATCGGCTGTCCCTTCAATAATGGCAGTGGCAATGCGGGTCGCTTCGGAGTAGTAGCGTTCGATGGCCTGGTCCAGTGCCTTGGCCTCTCTGGCCAGGTCGGGGTTCAGTTCAGCGATCTCCTCAAGGTTGGCAACAATGATGTCACGGAATTCCTGTGTTGCTTCCAGTTGCTGATCGTCACCCGTAGCTACGGAACCATTGATCTGCTTTTCCATCAGCTCAAGCTGGCCGAGGTTAACCGTGGTGAGCTCTAGGGTCGGGTACAATCTGTCCTTGACCTGATTCAGCCGTTCAGAGTTCGAACGTTCGGTAATGATGGAGAAACCCTGACTGACAACGAAAGCGATGATAGCAACGCCGACCAGCAGACTGAGCTTTTGTGAGATCTTGAGAGATGACAACATGGTGTGGTTCCCGGGCAACCCACCTCCGGATTTGAGGCTGCGGCAGTTTAGGTAGTCTACTAACTGGATGAAATTGTGATTTGTATCACAGTGTTACTTTGTGTTTTCAGAGGAGTTGGCGCCCGCTTGGCGACTGTTCCCAGCCAGATCTAGGTGAATGCCGAAATAGGGTTCCAGGCACCCCCGTGGGTCTCTGCCCTGTTATAATTCGCAAGTCAAAGCCACCCAAGCACAGCGATAACTATCAATGGATGTTTCCCCGATTATTGATCCCCTGAACGACGCCCAGCGCGAAGCCGTCACGGCCCAGAACGACCACTTGCTGGTTCTTGCTGGCGCGGGCAGTGGCAAGACGCGGGTGCTGGTTCACCGGATCGCCTGGCTGATGCAGGTGGACAAGGTGCCGCCCACGGGCATTCTTGCGGTTACCTTTACCAACAAGGCGGCGAAAGAGATGCGTTATCGCATCGAGCAGATGATGCACATTCCGGCGCGGGGCCTCTGGTTCGGGACGTTTCACGGCATCGCCCATCGTTTGTTGCGGGCCCATTACCGGGAGGCCGGCCTGCCGGAGAATTTCCAGGTGCTGGACAGCGATGACCAACTGCGCCTGATCAAGCGGGTAATGCGTGAGATGCAGATTGACGAGAGCCGCTGGCCGCCAAAACAGGCCCAGTGGTTCATCAACGGCCAGAAAGATGAAGGGCTACGAGCCGAGCACATCCAGGAAAACCCCGGCGACCATTTCACCAGTACCATGCTGACGATTTACCGCCAGTACGAAAAACTCTGCAACCTGAGCGGTCTGGTAGACTTCGGTGAGCTGTTGCTGCGCTCCCACGAGCTGTGGCTCCACCGCCCGGAACTCTTGAGCCATTACCAGAGCCGTTTTCAGCAGATACTGGTGGACGAGTTCCAGGACACCAACACCATTCAATACGCCTGGCTACGGTTACTGGCTGGCAACCGGGTACCGATGACGGTGGTGGGGGACGACGACCAGTCAATCTATGGCTGGCGCGGTGCCAAGGTCGAAAACATCCAGCAGTACCAGCGGGACTTCCCCAATGCCCGACTGGTGCGGCTGGAGCAGAACTACCGCTCCACACAACTGATCCTGAAAGCGGCCAACGCGGTGATTGCCAATAACCAGGGCCGGCTGGGCAAGGAACTCTGGACCGACGGACCTGATGGCGAGCCCATCAGCTTGTACGCCGCGTTCAACGAGCAGGACGAGGCCAATTACATCGCCGATACCATCAGCAGCTGGGTCAGCGAAGGCAATCTGCGCAGCGAGTCCGCCATTCTGTACCGCTCCAACGCCCAGTCACGGGTGCTGGAAGAATCCCTGATCCGCCAGGGCATTCCCTACCGGGTGTACGGTGGCCTGCGCTTCTACGACCGCCAGGAAATCCGCAACGCCATTGCCTACCTGCGGCTGGTGCACTACCGCCGTGACGACGCAGCGTTTGAGCGGGTTGTGAATATCCCGGCCCGGGGCATTGGCGCCAAGAGTCTGGCGGATATGCGGGCTTATGCTACCGAGCGCAGTATTTCCCTGTGGGAATCCGCCGAGCGTTTACTGGAAGCCGGGCAGGTCAAGGGCCGTGCCAAAACCGGCCTGCAATCGTTCATGGGTATTATCGAAACCCTGACGGAGATGGTGGACGACGCGTCCCTGCACGGGCTGATGAAGAAAACGCTGGAGCTGAGTGGTCTCAGGGATTACCACGCCAACGAAAAAGGCGAGAAAGGTCAGGCGCGTGCAGAGAACCTGGACGAACTGGTTAATGCGCTGTCGGACTTTGAGGCGGAAGACGGCGTTGATCCGCTGTCGGAGTTTATCGCCCAGGCGGCGCTGGATGCCGGCGAAGCACAGGCCGAAGCCAACGAAGACTGCGTACAGCTGATGACTCTGCACTCCGCCAAGGGCCTGGAATTCCCGCTGGTGTTCCTGGCAGGGGTGGAAGAAGGCTTGTTCCCTCACAGCATGTCACTGGAAGAGCCAGGACGCATGGAGGAAGAGCGGCGGCTGGCCTACGTGGGCATCACCCGCGCCATGAAAAAGCTGGTGCTAACTTATGCCGAATCCCGCCGCTTGTACGGCCAGGAGAAATTCCATGCCCTGTCCCGGTTCGTTCGCGAAATACCCGGTGATTGCATCCAGGAAGTACGGCTGCGCAACACCGTCACCCGCCCGGCCATGGTCTCCCGTCCCAACGAGAGCCTGTTCGACTCCGCTCCCATGGAACAGGCCGGATTCAGCCTGGGGCAGCGGGTGCGTCATCCCAAGTTTGGTGAGGGCATCGTGATGAACAGCGAGGGCAGCGGTCATCACACCCGGGTTCAGGTGAACTTTGATGAAGGTGCCAAGTGGCTGGTGTTGGCTTATGCGCCTCTGGAGGCCTGCTGAGTTCTTTTGTTTTGGGGGAGGCACAGGTTGGAGGGTGCTGTTTAAAACACGCCTCAAGACGTCCTGTTCGGCTTGGGCTCCGCCATCCATGGCTCCGCACAGTTTTAAACAGCACCCTCCAACCTGCGCCCCAGACTCCATTGCAGCCTGCACCAGTGTCGTTGAATTTTTGAGGCCTTCTCCGGGGCTCGGGCAGGTATCGGGAAGTCCCTTCCAAAACTGTGCGGAGCCAGGGATGGCGGAGCCCAAGCGTCACATGGATGTGCCGAAGGAGCGTGTTTTGGAAGGGACTTCCCGATACCTGCTTCCACCAGGCTCAAAACTCAAAGCCAGCCTTTGCGCTTAAAGTACCAGTAAGGCGCAAACCCGGCTGATACCATCAAAGCAATCGCCCCCGGATAGCCCAGGAGCCACTCCAGCTCCGGCATGTGCTCGAAGTTCATGCCGTAAATGCTAGCAATCAGTGTCGGTGGCAGGAAAACCACAGCGGCAATCGAGAAAGTCTTGATGATCTGGTTCTGCTCGATGTTGATGAAACCCTGGGTAGAGTCCATCAGGAAGTTGATCTTGTCGAAAAGAAACGTGGTGTGGGACATCAGGGTTTCGATGTCGCGATTGATTTCGCGGAGCGTCTCCCGTTGCTCGCTGTCCTTGCGCAGGTGACGTAACAGAAACGAGATATTGCGCTGGGTATCCATCAGGCACAGACGGGTCTTGCCGTTGCTGTCTTCGAGCCTGGCAAGGCGGTTGATGGCCTCGTCCAGTTCGGCCTCTTCATCCTCAAGCACCAGGTAGCTGACATCCTCAAGCTGCCGGTGCAGGTCCTCAAGCCCGTCGGCGTGGTTCTCCACTTTCTGTTCGAGTAGAGTGACCAGCATTTCGGACACATCCCGCGCCTCGACCTGTTCACGGCGTGCCCGCATTCTGAGCAACCGGAAGTCCGCAAGCTCACTTTCGCGGATGGTAATCAGGCGGTTCCTTTGCAGTATGAACGCGACAGATACCGTGTTGTGACGTCCTTCCGCCAGGTTCAGGAAAAGGGAGTGCACGTGCACGCCGGCCTGATCGACAAAGCAGCGCGCTGACGCCTCGATTTCCTCCACGTCATCGAACTCCGGGATATCGGTTTTCAGCAATTCCTGGAGTATCTGTCGTTCCTTTTCGTCGGGTTCGCAGGCGTCGATCCAGTCCGCCTGTTTTACCCGGGTTGCCGGGTCCTCTGCGGAACTGCCCATTTCCTTGATCAAACCATCCATGATCCTGAAGAACCTAAGCATGCGTTTGCTCCAAACAGTCTGAGTGGCCTCATTAAGGAGCCTAGCTCATCAGGAGCTTGCGGGGGAGCGGTCCCCGTCCCTGTCCCCTCAGGCCGGGAAGCGATCCCGGGTTTTGTTGGCGATGCGCACCAATACCAGCATCAGGGGAACTTCCACCAGCACGCCAACCACCGTTGCCAGAGCTGCGCCGGACTGCAACCCGAAAAGGGCAATGGCCGCGGCCACCGCCAGCTCGAAGAAATTGCTGGCGCCAATCATTGCACCGGGTGCCGCAATGCAGTGACGCACTTTCCACAATCTGGCCCAACCGTAGGCGAGGAAGAAGATCAGGAAGGTCTGGACGATCAGCGGCACGGCGATCAACACGATGTGCAGGGGATTTTCCAGAATCACTTCCCCCTGAAAGGCAAACAGAAGTACAAGTGTAACGATCAGAGCTGCAGGCGTTATGGGGCTCAGGCGCTTCATGAAAACGTCGTCGTACCAGCGTTGTCCGCGCCGGGCGATCAGGGTGCGGCGGGTCAGGTAGCCGGCGGTCAGGGGGATGACGATGTACAGCACCACTGACAGGATGACCGTATCCCAGGGCACCTGGATGTTGGAGATGCCCAGCAGAAACACCACGATGGGTGCGAAGGCAAACAGCATGATGATGTCGTTCAGGGAGACCTGCACAAGGGTATAGGCCGCGTCACCTTTGGTCAGGTAGCTCCATACGAACACCATGGCGGTACAGGGTGCCGCCCCCAGCAGAATGGCGCCGGCCAGGTATTCGCTTGCCAACTGCGGTGCAATAAGCGGTTCGAACACCACCATCAGGAAGAACCATGCAATGGCAAACATGGTGAAGGGTTTGATCAGCCAGTTCACGACGGTGGTGATGGCCAGTCCTTTGGGCTCCTTCCGCACGCCGACCACCGCACTGAAATCGATCTGAGCCATCATTGGGAATATCATGGCCCAGATCAGAATGGCGATGGGGATGGACACCTGGGCGTATTCGAAACGGGACAATGTCTCCGGCACCACGGGGGCCAACTGACCCAGAGCCACTCCGGCGACGATGGCCAGCGCTACCCAGACTGAGAGATATTTTCCAAACAGGTCCATGCCACCGCTGGTGTTTTCGTTCGTGGCTTCTGCATTGCTACTCATGGTCTGCCTCTCAGATGGACCGCTGATTGACGCGCTTTGATACTTCCTCGGCACTTTCCACCCGCTCGGAATAACGGTCCGTCAGATAGCCGCTGCGATCGCGTATCAGCAAAGTGAATTTCACCAGTTCCTCCATCACATCCACGATGCGGTTGTAATAGGGCGACGGCAGCATGCGGTCATGCTCGTCGAACTCGGTGAACGCCTTGGGCACCGATGACTGATTGGGAATCGTCACCATCCGCATCCAGCGGCCCAATACCCGCAACTGGTTCACTGCATTGAAGGACTGGGAGCCGCCGCAAACCTGCATGACTGCCAGGGTTTTGCCCTGGGTTGGCCGCATGCCACCAATAGACAGGGGGATCCAGTCGATCTGGGTCTTCATGATACCGGTCATGGCACCGTGGCGCTCCGGAGAGCACCACACCATGCCCTCGGACCATTCTGCCAGGTCCCGTAGTTCCTGCACCTTCGGGTGAGAGGCGTCCTCGGCGTCCGCCAGCGGCAGGCCGCGCGGATTGAAAATGCGGGTTTCAGCGCCCATGACGTCGAGCAGACGCGCAGCTTCTTCCACTGCCAGGCGGCTGAACGAGCGCTCGCGCAGGGAACCGTAAAGCAGCAGAATCTTCGGTCGGTGGCTGGAAGGTGCTGCGGCAAACAGATCCTCGTTGGTGGGGGCGCGGAAAAGCCCGGTATCGATATTGGGTAGGTCAGGTAGACTCATGGTCAGCGTCAGGTTTCCTGTAATCGGGTTCAGCCCAGAAGTTTCTTGATGTCATCGGCAGTGGCCACTTTGCCTTCCACGGCAATCTCATCATTCATGGCCAGTGCAGGCGTACGCATGATGCCGGCATCAATGATGTCGTTTACGTCGGTTACTTTTACCACTTCGTAGTCCAGCCCGAGAGCCTTTGCCGCTTCCTCGGCGTTGGCAGTCAGTTGTTTGCACTTGGCACAACCGCTGCCATAAATAGTGAATTTCATTGCCATCTCCTTCGGGTTTATGCAGGGCAGACTTACACCCACCAGTTTCCATAGATAAAGCCGGTGATGGTGGCCATCACCACCACCAGGGCACAGTACACCAGGGTTTTCTGAGTGCCCAGAATCGTGCGGATAACCAGCATGTTGGGCAGGGATAACGCCGGGCCTGCCAACAGCAACGCCAGCGCGGGCCCCTTGCCCATACCGGAACCCATCAGGGCCTCTACAATAGGTACCTCGGTCAGAGTCGAAAAATACATCAGAGCACCGAGCACCGAGGCCAGAACGGTGGAAAGCAGGGAGTTGTCGCCCACAGCAGCGGCTACCCATTCTGACGGGATCATGCCTTCATGGCCGGGCCGGCCCAGGGCAAAACCCGCCACAAACACTCCGGCAAGCAGCAGGGGCAGGATCTGCCTGGCGAAATCCCAGCTTTGTACCGGCCATTCCCGGTCTTCCTCCCGCAGTGTGGCAATCAGCATCAGACCGCCTATGCCGATAACAAAGGGTAGTTCGGGTATTCCCGGAGCCACTGCGGCAATCGCCGCCACCATAATGGCCAGAAGTAACAGTTGGCGTACTGGCCAGCCCCAGCGCCAGACGAGGAGCCCACCCAGCGCGGCAGCGAGGCCTGCCGTGATTGGCCATTTGAGATGGTGGATGACCATCCAGGCATCATTCTCGGCCGCAGCCCAATTGGCAAACACCAGAATACCGACCATCAGGGCAAAGAACAGGGCAATGATACCTACGGGTTTGTCTGCTTCGTCGCCGCCAAACCCCCGGGCATTGCTCACTGAGCGTTCGGCTTCTTCCCGGCGATAGATCAGGTGCATGATGGTGCCAATGACTATCGCGAACCCGATGGCGCCAATGGCCCGGGCGAAACCGATCTCGGCCCCCAGTACCTTGGCGGTGACTACTATGGCCATGATGTTGATGGCCGGGCCGGAATACAGAAAGGCAACGGCCGCTCCCAATCCTGCACCGCGACGGTAGATGCCGCCGAACAGTGGTAGAACGGTACAGGAACAGACAGCCAGCAGGGTGCCGGATACCGATGCCACACTGAATGCCACTGGCTTGGAGGCGGAGGGGCCGAGATAACGCATCACTGAGCCCTGGCTGATATACACCGACATGGCACCGGCAATCAGGAAAGCCGGCAGCAGGCACAGGATGACATGCTCCTGGGCATACCAGTGGGTCAGCCGGAAGGCTTCAAGAACGGCATTATCAAAACGTTCGGTGCCGGCGGGCATGAAGAAGATGACCACAAAGGCCAGGACCATGAAAAACAGGAGGTTTCCTTCCCGCTGATTGCCCCGGTAGATTTCCAGAAGTCTTTCTGTCATGGCGTTTTCTGGTGTCCTTTGTTCGTTGCTCTGGGAGCTCTCTTCTTTGCTGGTACCTGGTGTGACGGCTGTCTTTACTCTGTCATATTACCGCGTTATTATCGCAAAAATTGAATATATGGCAATTCGAATATGCGGAAGTTCGTATGAAGAGAAGAGTTCTTTTTGTCTGTACTGCCAATAGTGCCCGGTCACTGATGGCGGAAGCCCTGCTCCGGCATATGGCGGGTGACCGGTTCGAGGTGGCCAGTGCAGGTACTGAGCCTGCCGAACCCCATCCTCTGGCACTGCAGGTGTTGCGCGAGGCAGGTGTTCCGGTTGAGGGGCTGTACAGCAAGCCGCTGACAGAACTTCAGGGCCGCTACTGGGACTACGTGATCACCCTGTGTGAAAAGGCCGCGCGGGAATGCACCTCCGTGGCTTCGGAAGCCCAGCAGATTGCCTGGGACTTCCCGGACCCTGCCGAGAGCAACCGACATCTCACCTTTGCGTTGACGCTCAAGGAACTCAAGGAGCGCATCGGCCTGTTCACCCTGGTCCACCAGAAAGAGACTAGCCTGAAACCTGCCAGCTACAACCCGGTGACCATTTTCAAGGCCATGGCTGATGAACTGCGTCTGGCCGCCCTGTTGTTGATCAGGAGCCAAGAAAAACTGTGTGTCTGCGAACTGACCGAGGCGTTCGAGGTATCACAGCCAAAAGTCAGTCGCCATCTGGCTTTATTGCGTGACGCAGGATTGCTGGAAACGGAGAGGCGGGGGCAATGGGTCTATTATTACCTTGACCCGGGCCTGCCAGACTGGGTGTTGCGGGTTCTGGATGACACCGCGCACAACAATGCCGCACTGGTCGAGCGGCCGCTGGCCAGATTGCAGGCCATGACGGACCGCCCGGTAGTGCAGTGCCCCTGATCTGACACATTACACGGATTGCGAATCTCGCAAGGAGAACATTATGAGCAAGATCAAAGTTGGAATAAATGGATTCGGCCGCATTGGCCGACTGGCACTGAGGGCGGCCTGGGGCTGGCCTGAACTGGAATTTATCGCCATTAACGATCCCGGGGCAGACACCCACACCCTGGCGCATCTGCTGAATTTTGACAGTGTGCATGGCCGCTGGGACCACGAAGCCGCCGCCGATGGCGATGATATGGTAATTGATGGCCAGCGCATCCGCGTCACCCACAACAGGGCCATTGCCGAGACTGACTGGTCGGGCTGTGATCTGGTCATTGAGGCCAGTGGCGTGAACAAGAAGGTGGCGGTGTTGCAGGGCTACCTTGACCAGGGCGTGAAGCGCGTTGTGGTTACCGCGCCGGTGAAGGAAGCCGGGGCGAAGAATATTGTGCTGGGAGTGAATGAACACATCTTCGACCCGGCCAGCGACCGGATCATCACCGCCGCTTCCTGCACCACCAACTGTCTGGCTCCGGTGGTGAAGGTGATTCATGAGAACCTGGGTATCAAACACGGCTCCCTGACTACCATCCACAGCCTGACCAACACCCAGACCATCATCGATGCGCCCCACAAGGACCTTCGGCGGGCGAGGGCCTGTGGTAGCTCGCTGATTCCTACCAGTACCGGTTCCGCCACCGCCATTATCGAGATTTTTCCGGAACTGAAGGGGCGGCTGGATGGCCACGCAGTGCGGATTCCGCTCATCAACGCGTCGCTGACCGACTGTGTGTTTGAAGTGAACCAGCCTACGGATAGAGACACGGTGAACCGGTTGTTGAAAGAAGCCGCCGAGGGCGAACTGAAAGGCATTCTGGGCTACGAAGAACGCCCGCTGGTGTCCATCGACTACAAGACCGATCCCCGTTCTTCCATTGTCGATGCCCTTTCCACCCTGGTGGTCAATGGCACCCATGTGAAAATCTACGCCTGGTACGACAACGAGTGGGGGTACGCCAACCGCACCGTGGAACTGGCCCGCAAGGTGGGTTCTGCCTGATATGACTGCCGCCATCCGACAGTACCTGGTGATCACCGGCAACTACTGGGCCTTCACCCTGACGGATGGGGCTTTGCGAATGCTGGTAGTGCTGCATTTCCACCAGCTTGGCTATTCGCCGCTGGAAATCGCGCTGCTGTTCATCTTCTACGAGTTCTTCGGGGTGGTGACCAACCTGGTGGGCGGCTACCTGGGGGCCCGCATGGGCCTGAACCGCACCATGAATATCGGGCTGTTCCTGCAGATCGTGGCGCTGGCAATGCTGGCGGTGCCTGCGGCTATGCTTACCGTGCCCTGGGTGATGGCGGCCCAGGCGATGTCCGGCATTGCCAAGGATCTGAACAAGATGTCCGCCAAGAGCGGCATCAAGCTGCTGGTGCCCGATGAGCAGCAGGGCACACTTTACAAATGGGTGGCAATCCTGACCGGCTCCAAGAACACCCTCAAAGGCGTGGGTTTCTTCCTTGGCGGTGTATTACTAATGGCCGCGGGCTTCACTGGTGCGGTGGTTATTATGGCGGTCGCCCTCGCCGTGGTCTGGCTGGCAAGCCTGTTTCTGCTCAAGCAGGAGCTGGGTAAGAGCAAGGCCAAGCCGAAGTTCAGTGAGATCCTGTCAAAGAGCCGGGCCATCAATGTGCTGTCGGCGGCGCGGATGTTCCTGTTCGGGGCCCGCGATGTGTGGTTTGTGGTAGCTTTGCCAGTCTACCTGCACACGGTGTTCGGCTGGGACTTCTGGAAAGTGGGCGGATTTATGGCCACCTGGATCATTGGCTACGGCTTTATCCAGACCATTGCGCCGCGCATTACCGGCAATATGGAAGGCAAGCAACTAGCGGTGCTCTGGGCGGCAGCGCTGGCGGTGGTTCCTGCGGCCATTGCCGGTGGCCTGATGGCGGGCTGGTCGCCACAGCTGGTTATCGTGGGCGGTTTGCTGCTCTTCGGGGTGCTGTTCGCCATCAACTCCTCGCTGCACAGCTACCTGATTGTCAGCTATGCCCGGGGCGATGGCGTGTCGTTGGATGTTGGATTTTACTACATGTCCAATGCCGCCGGTCGCCTGCTGGGAACGATCCTGTCCGGCTGGGTTTACCAGGCCTACGGGCTGGAAGCCTGTCTGTGGATATCCTCGGCGTTGGTGGCCATGGCAGCGCTACTGTCTTTGTTATTGCCCGAGAGGCGGCCCGTAGTGGCGTGAGTGGCGTGAGTGGCGTGAGTCGGCATCAGAAACGCACCACCAATCCTGCGCCGGCTTCCACCTGCAAGTAGCCGTCGCTGCGAAACCTGAGCTCGCATCCGCCGGAGCAGAACGCCGAGCCTCCCGAGTTCAGGGCGGTGTAAATGCCGCGAAGATCCAGCCGCAGGCGTAGCTGTTCGGTCAGGAAAAACTGATAGCCGACCCCGAGCGACAGAGCTGCCCGGTGGTGGTTATCGTATCTCGAGTCCTCCGGCTCCAGGCGGGTAACGCCCAGCACGCCGGAGACAAACCCTCCGTAGCTTTTCCCGCCCGGAAAATAGAGCCCCCCGAACTGGAGTTGGTAGATCGTAAGATCAATGGACTCAATGCCCGGGGCGAATAGGATCGCTGTGAGGGTTCGGGGGTTCATACATGCCCGCTCTGTATGGCTGGTTGCTGGCAAAATCCTGTGCAATGGTGTAACCATTATGGATTCTGAAGGCCCTGGTGAACCTATTTTGACAGAACTTTTGCTGGAAAACGTCAGTGTTGGCGCCCTGAGTGAAGTGTCACTGGTGGTGCCTGCCGGGCAGATCGTTTGCCTGTCCGGACCTTCCGGCAGTGGCAAAAGTCGCCTGCTGAGGGCAGTGGCCGATCTGGAACCTCATGGTGGTGGCATTTCTCTGGGGGGCACCCGTCAGCAAGGCATGCCTGCCCACCAGTGGCGGAGCCGGGTGGTGATGGTGCCGGCAGACAGCCAGTGGTGGTTTGACGAGGTGGGAGGGCATTTCCCAGAGGATGCCGGTTCGCGACTGCCGTCGGCTCTGGGCTTCCCGTCCGAGGTGATGGGCTGGTCGGTTAGTCGGCTGTCCTCCGGCGAACGTCAGCGGCTTGCCCTCTGGCGGGCGCTTTCTCTGCAGCCGGAGGCTCTGTTGCTGGACGAACCGACTGCCAACCTGGATGGCAGCAGCACGGAAACCCTGGAAACCTGGTTGCTTGAGGAGATTCGGCGGCGGCATATCGCTACCCTCTGGGTCGCCCATGACCCCGGTCAGATTCATCGTGTGGCAGATGCCCACTACCGGATTCACGGAACCAGACTGGAGCCTGTCCATGGAGGTGATTGACCTTGCCTGGTGGAAACTGGGGTTGGCGGCCCTGCTGGTGCTGGCACTGGCCGGGACCGGATATCTTGCCCGCCTGGGTATTACCTGCAGTCTGCTGATTGCCGGTACTCGCACTGTCATCCAGCTGGCCTTGATCGGGCTGGTACTGGAAGCCCTGTTCGCTTCCTCTGAATTCTACTGGATTGCCCTTCTTGCCGTGATCATGCTGCTGGTGGCAGGCCGCGAAGTGGTGGCCCGGCAGGGCCGCCGATTGCATGGTTGGTGGGCGTTCGGCATTGGTACCGGGGCCATGTTCGTATCTTCTTTTACGGTCACGGTTCTGGCCCTTACGGTGGTCATCGGCCCCAACCCCTGGTACGCCCCCCAATACGCAATTCCGTTGCTGGGCATGATGCTGGGTAATACCATGACCGGCGTCAGTCTGGCCCTGGATCGCCTTAATGAATCGGTCTGGCGCCAACGGGCGGTCATTGAAAACCGGTTGATGCTTGGGCAGACCTGGCAGCAGGCGCTGGAGGATATCCGCAGGGATGCCATGCGCAGCGGCATGATGCCGTCGATCAATGCCATGGCGGCGGCCGGCATTGTCAGCCTGCCTGGCATGATGACGGGCCAGATTCTTGCCGGTAGTCCGCCGGCGGTGGCGGTGAAATACCAGATCCTGGTAATGCTGATCATTACCGTCGGCACCGGCTTCGGTGCATTGATCGCGGTTACCTGGGGTAGCCGCCGGCTGTTTGATGATCGTGAACGCCTGCGTCTGGATCGGTTGGTAAGTTCCGGTTAACGCTCCAGCGCCTCTTTCATTCGGGCGTTGGCTCAGCTTTTTCGTGAGGGGACTTCCCGAATACGTCCGTGCTCGTCAATAGCAACATAAATGAAGAGCCCCTCCGTCACCTTCCGTGGAGCTTTGGCCGAGCGGTCCAGGGTCCAGACTTCGATGTTGATTTTCATTGAGCTGCGGCCCACTTCGACCAGTTCGCCATAACAGCCAACCTGGGAGCCTACTCGCAATGGCGAAAGGAACTCCATCCTGTCCATGGCTACCGTTGCGTTACGGCCCTGGGAAATACGCCCGGCCATGGTAGCGGCGGCAATGTCCATCTGTTTGACCAGCCAGCCAGCGAACACATCACCATTGGGGTTGGTATCGGAGGGCAGGGGGATTATCTGAATGATCAGTTCTCCCCGGGGGGTGGGTCTATCGTCATCGAGCGCTGTCATGAATGAACCTTTCTGGTCTGGAATTGTTTTAGTACCCCGCATGTTAGCGGCCTGCACGGCGTCTGCAAGAAAAATTGAACGCGTTGTGCCATATTTCAGTGGCTGTAACAAAGTTGTCACAGACGGCCTTTATTGTTCTCTCATCGGTGAAGCAACCCGTAAATAAGTCAAAGTGACAAATGGAGACTCAACGTGATCAAACTTAAAACAGCCCTTACAACATTGGCACTGGCAGGCAGCATTGCCGCTGTCTCTGCCCCGGCCATGGCACGCGACACCATCAACATTGTCGGTTCCTCCACTGTTTACCCGTTCGCCACCGTGGTTGCCGAGCGTTTTGGTCGTAACACCGACTTCCCGACTCCGAAGCTTGAGTCTACCGGTTCCGGCGGCGGCCTGAAGTTGTTCTGTGAAGGTGTTGGCACGCAGCACCCGGACATCACCAACGCTTCCCGTCGTATGAAGCCGGGCGAATTTGAAAACTGCCAGGCAAACGGCGTGAAGGAAATCACGGAAGTGCGCATTGGTGCCGATGGTATCGTTATCGCCAACTCCAAGAACGCGGAGAAACTGGACCTGACTCTGGAGCAGGTATTCCTGGCGCTGGCCAAGGAAGTGCCGAACCCGGACGGTGGTGACGAGCTGGTTGCCAACCCCTACATGAACTGGAGCGATATCGACTCCAGCCTGCCAGACTTTGAAATCAGCGTAATGGGGCCGCCCCCAACGTCCGGTACCCGCGACGCCTTCGTTGAAATCGCCATGCAGGGTGGCTGTAAGAAGTATGATTTCATCAAGAACATGGACAAGAGCGAAATGAAATCCGTTTGTCATGCCATGCGTGAAGACGGCCCGTTCATTGAAGCCGGCGAGAACGACAACCTGATCGTTCAGCGTCTGTCCCAGGATCCGCAAACTCTGGGTATCTTCGGCTACAGCTTCCTGATGGAGAACACCGGGCAGATCCAGGCAGCGACCATTAATGGGGTTGAGCCGACTCCCGAAGCCATTTCCAGTGAGGAGTACCCGGTTGCGCGTTCACTGTGGTTCTACATTAAAAAGGCGCACGTAGGTGTCGTTCCTGGCATTCAGGAATACGTAGCCGAGTTCACCAGCGAAAGCACATGGGGTGACAACGGCTACCTGGTTGATGTGGGCCTGATCCCGCTCCCGCGTGACCAGCGCATGGCAACCGCCAAGCGAGTAAAGGATCTGGAGCCGATGACCGGTAACGAGCTGTAAGGCTCCCGGAACATTGTCAGGGAAGACAAAAAGGAACGCGGGCTTGCAGCTCGCGTTCCTTTGTTACATCAGTATGAACATTTTTGTGCGACAAACTGGCAAAATAAACGTTCAGCGCACTTAAAGCCATTAACATAGAGAGTGTTATGCAGACGGCCAATCTTCTGCCCCTGGTTCTGGTTCTTGCCGCGGTCGCCTATGGCCTCGCCTATATGCGATCCCGGGCGGTAGCAGCGCCCCTCGGTGGCATCCGGAATCTGAAGGCTCTTCCTTTCTACTACGCGGCGCGCGCAGCACTCTGGTGTGCCATTCCCGCGTTGATTGTGCTCGCCGCCTGGGCCGGTTTTGAAGGCAAGGTTATTCAGGGCATTGTGATTGCCACTTTGCCGCAGGATACGTGGCCGGAATCCCCGGGGCAGGCCAGCCTGATTCTTTCCCAGATCAGCAACGTGGCCGCGGGCAAGCTTAATCCTGAATTTGTGCCGGAGCATATTGCGGGGGCCGCATCGGTACTGGAAGCCATGGAAAGCCAGAGTGAGAACTTCAAGGCGGCTCTGGTTCTGCTTGTTGCCCTGGCTGGAGCCGGTTTTGCGTGGACCCGTGTTGCCCCGCACATCAATGCCAGGTTGAACGTCGAGACGACGCTCCGCCGCATCTTCTTCGTGTGCGCGGCATTGGCGGTGCTGACTACCGCAGGTATTGTGTTTTCAGTCATTCTGGAGACGGTACGTTTCTTTGGCCGCGTGCCAATCACCGAGTTCCTGTTCAGTACCAGCTGGAGCCCACAGACCGCATTGCGTGCTGATCAGGTGGGCTCAGACGGGGCCTTTGGTGTTATTCCGCTGTTTACCGGTACCCTGCTGATTTCTGCCATTGCCTTGCTGGTGGCGGTACCTGTCGGGTTGCTGTCTGCCATCTACCTCTCCGAGTACGCCAGCAAGCGCATGCGTTCAACGGTGAAGCCGGTGCTGGAGATGCTGGCGGGCATTCCCACCGTGGTTTACGGCTTTTTCGCCGCTTTAACCGTGGCGCCGTTTATCCGTGACCTTGCCCAAACGGTGGGCCTGGAAGCTTCCTCCCAGAGCGCGCTGGCTGCTGGTCTGGTCATGGGCATCATGATTGTTCCGTTCGTGTCTTCACTGTCAGACGACGTCATCAATGCCGTTCCCCAGACCATGCGGGATGGCTCTCTGGCGCTGGGCGCAACCCAGTCGGAAACCATGAAGAAGGTGATTTTTCCGGCAGCTCTGCCCGGCATCATTGGCGGCATCCTGCTGGCAGCATCCCGTGCCATCGGCGAAACCATGATTGTGGTGATGGCGGCAGGACTGGCCGCCAACCTGACAGCGAATCCACTGGAGTCGGTCACAACTGTGACCGTGCAGATTGCGACATTGCTGGTGGGGGACCAGGAATTCGACAGCGCCAAGACCCTGTCCGCGTTCGCATTGGGCATGTTGCTGTTCATTGTTACGCTGCTGCTCAACGTGGTCGCACTCAAGATCGTACGCAAGTATAGGGAACAGTATGACTGATCAGAGTTCTCAGGCGGAAATTGTCCGCAACTCCCTGAAGCGCCGTTATCGTAAGGAACGCCGGTTCCGCATGTATGGCATTCTGGCGATCTTTATTGCCCTTGCGTCCCTGTTCATTCTTTTTGCAGACATTATTAGCAAGGGACACACTGGGTTCCTCAAGACCACGATCACGCTGGATGTGACTCTCGATTCCGAGACCATGTACCTGGACGACCCCACTGACGAGGACCAGCGGTCCATGGCGGACTTTGTCGCGCCGATCATTGCTTCCTTGCAGGAGCAT
This sequence comes from Marinobacter denitrificans, assembly GCF_008795955.1. Classification (GTDB taxonomy): domain Bacteria; phylum Pseudomonadota; class Gammaproteobacteria; order Pseudomonadales; family Oleiphilaceae; genus Marinobacter; species Marinobacter denitrificans. The sequence goes on along the minus strand of NZ_VMHN01000001.1, from coordinate 1,295,309 downwards.
TTCCCGGAGGTTGAAAGTGCGGCCGAAAAGCGGGAGCTGGGTCGGTTGATCGGTACCTATGGCGCCAGCAAGATTCGTGATCTTCTGAAAGATAATCCGGATATGCTGAACACCACCCAAACCATGGAGTTTCTTGCCCATGACCGGGTCTCGACCTATGTCAAACATGCTGATAATCCCAGATACAGTATAAAGCTGTCTGAACAGCAGCAGGGCTGGGTGGATCAACTGTTGGAGAAGGGCGTTATCGATACCAGCTTCAACGACGTGCTGTTCAGCCGTGGCGATTCCAGGGAGCCTGCCAATGCGGGTATTCTTGGTGCCATTGTTGGTTCCCTGCTTACCATGCTGGTCACGCTGGCGATTTCGTTTCCGGTCGGTATTGCGGCAGCGGTCTACCTGGAAGAGTTCGCGCCCCAGAATAGGATTACCGATTTCATCGAGGTCAACATCAATAACCTGGCTGCGGTGCCGTCGATCATCTTTGGCCTGCTGGGGCTTGCCGTCTTCATCAGTCTGTTCGGCATGCCCCGTTCGGTCCCGGTGGTGGGTGGTCTGGTACTGGCACTGATGACGCTACCGACCATCATCATTTCCAGTCGCGCCGCCATCAAGAGCGTGCCACCTTCCATCCGTGAGGCGGCCGAGGGCGTCGGTGCCTCCAAGATGCAGGTGGTGCTCCACCACGTGATACCCCTGGCGATGCCCGGCATGCTGACCGGTTCCATCATTGGTATGGCCCAGGCGCTGGGTGAGACAGCTCCGCTGCTGTTGATCGGCATGGTCGCCTTCATCGTGGATGTACCAGGCGGCTTTTTCGATTCAGCCACCGTGCTGCCGGTACAGATTTACCTTTGGGCAAGCAGCTCCGAGCAGGGGTTTGTAGAGCTGGCATCTGCCGGCATCATGGTGCTGCTCACCTTCATGATCAGTATGAATGCACTGGCCATCTGGCTCCGTAAGCGTCTTGAACGCCGGTGGTAAAGGAGAAAATTATGAGTGTTAACGAAACAATTGCCAGCGCAGTGGGTACGCAGGAAGAAACGATCATTCCTGTCAAAGACCCGATCGAAGAAGGCAAGCGGGAGTCGATTCACGTTGAGGAAGGAAAGACGGTTGGCAAACCTTTTGCGGACGACCCCAAGTTCAAGCTCCGCAACGTGGAGGTGTTCTACGGACAGGATCGGGCCATCAAGGATATCAGCCTTGATATCGCCCGGAACGAGGTAATCTCCTTCATCGGGCCTTCCGGTTGTGGCAAGTCTACCTTCCTGCGGTGCCTGAACCGTATGAACGACAGCATCGACATCTGTCGCATCAAGGGCCAGCTGATGCTGGATGATGAAGACATCTATCACTCCAAGAAAGATGTGGTTGAGCTCCGCGCTCGCGTAGGCATGGTGTTCCAGAAGCCCAATCCCTTCCCCAAGTCGATCTATGACAACGTTGCTTATGGCCCTCGTATTCACGGCCTGGCAAACCGCAAGTCCGACCTCGACGATATCGTGGAAAACAGCCTGCGCAAGGCCGGGCTCTGGGACGAGGCCAAGGACCGCCTGGATGCCATTGCAACCGGTATGTCCGGCGGCCAGCAGCAGCGCCTGTGCATTGCCCGCGCCATTGCCGTCAGCCCGGAAGTCATCCTGATGGACGAGCCGTGTTCCGCCCTGGACCCGATTGCAACCGCCCGTGTGGAAGAACTGATCGCCGAGATGTCCGAGAGTTACACCATTGTGATCGTGACCCACTCCATGCAGCAGGCAGCCAGGGTGTCTCACCGCACCGCGTACTTCCATCTGGGGCATCTGGTAGAAGTGAATGAAACCAACAAGGTCTTCACCTCGCCAGAGCACGAGCTCACCGAATCCTACATTACCGGCCGCTTCGGCTGAGCCCGGTACGCTGAACACTGGAGAAACGAGTTATGCCAACGAAAAAGGACGATGTATACGGCGATCATATTTCGCACAAGTTCAATGATGAACTGATGGCTCTGAAAAGCGAGTTCCTGGAGATGGGCGGCCTGGTGGAGTCCCAGGTAGACCGGGCCATCACCGCGCTGGTGGACAACGACGGCCACCTGGCGGATGAAGTCCGTGCCACGGACAAGAAAGTTGATCAGATGGAAATCGATATCGACGAGGAAGCCACTTTGATCATTGCCCGTCGCCAGCCCACGGCTCGGGATCTGCGTCTGGTGATTTCGGTCATCAAGATGGTGGCAGATCTGGAGCGTGTCGGTGACGAGGCCAAGAAAATCGCCAAGTTTGCCATCAAGCTGTCAGAGGAAGGCCAGGCGCCCCGTGGCTACGTGGAAGTGCGCCACATCGGCACACACGTACTGAGCATGCTGCATGATGCCCTGGATGCTTTCGCGCGCCTGGATTCGGAGCAGGCGCTGCGAATCATGAAGGAAGACAAACGGGTTGATGAGGAATACCAGGCGGCCACGCGGACGTTACTGACGTTCATGATGGAGGATACCCGCAATATTTCCCGGTGCATGTCAGTGATGTGGATTCTCCGGGCCCTGGAGCGGGTGGGGGACCACGCCTGTAACATTGCCGAGAACGTGATCTTCATGGTCAAGGGTGAGGATGTTCGGCATACGCCTGTTGAGGAAGCCGAGAAGGTCGTCGGTCGCTGATTCTGTTCTTGCCTCTGTAGCCTGCTGGTTGGATGCCTTGGCAGGCCCGGGGGCAGCCTTCAGGAAACGCCCGTGAATACGTCCCTGTAGGGCTCGGTCGCGCCATCCCTGGCGCTCCACGTTCCTGAACACTGCCCCCGGGCCCGCCGCAAAAACCTCTCAGGTAACGCCACTAGTCGGTGTTGGGTGGAGTTTTGCACCAAGGTATCGGCAAGTGGGCCGGTCCTCCTGTTTGGGATCTATCTTTGGCCATGGAGGGCCAAAGCTAAGCGCGCATGGATGCCTTGAGCGTGTCCCAAACAGGAGGACCGGCCCGCTTGCCTCCCCCAAGTTAAAAAACTCTCAGGCCTGCTTCATTTTATCGGTATACGGCGGCCAGCCGAGCGGTTTGCCGGCCAACAGGTGCAGGTGGATGTGAAACACCGTCTGCCCTGAGTTCTCTCCGCAGTTCATCACTACCCTATAGCCGTCGTCGGCAAAGTCCATCTCCTTTGCCAGCCTGGCAGCCACCCAGTACAAATGGCCGACAAGCTCGCGATCACCCTCTTCGATATCGTTGATCGTTGCGATTTCCTTTTTTGGGATGATCAGCAGGTGTACCGGTGCCTGTGGATTGATGTCTCTGAAAGCCAGGCTGATGTCGTCCTCATAAACAATATCCGCCGGAATTTCGCGGTTGATGATCTTGGTGAAGATTGTCTCCGACATATTGCGTCCTTTTTGATGAATGTTTGCCAGAACAGCGGCTTACAGTTGTTTGAACCCCGGTAGCCGTTCCGCCAGGTGGCGGATGACCGGGGGCAGGTCGTCATCGATACCCATAGCGTATTTGGCCACCCGGTTTCTGGCAAATGGCATGGCTTTAGCCGCGCCCAGGCCCAGGTTGCGTAGCAGGTGCAGGGGCGGCACGCGGTTGCTGAACAGGTGGTAGAACACGTCCATTGCCAGCATCATGCGGCGGTTGGCCGGCCGGCGCTGCTGTTCGTACTCGTCCAGCCGGCCGGCATTGGCCAGGTCGGTGCCGGCGCGCCTGGCTTCGCGGAGGACTGACTGCAGGCAGCGGGCGTCCTGGAAACCCAGGTTCACACCTTGGCCTGCCAGCGGGTTAATGGTGTGGGCGGCGTCGCCCACCAGCACTACGCGGTTGTTCACATAGGTTTTGGCGTGCTGCCGTGCTATCGGGAAGCTGGCTTTGCCATCAATATGGGTCAGCAACGGCAGTTCTGGCGGGAAGGCGTTCTGTATCTTCGCCATCAGCACGCTCTTGTCCAGTGATTTGAGGCGTGCCAGTGCTTCTGGCGAGTCGTACCACACCAGGGAGGTCCAGCTTTCGCCGTTGCCGGCAGCGTGCAGTGGCAGGAAGGCGCGTGGGCCGCTGGGGTAGAAGCCCTGCCATGTAATGTCCTGCACCGGCCCCTGGTAGCGCGCAGAGATCACCATCGCCTGTTGCTGGTACTGGTCGCGGGTGACGCCGATGCCGGCCAGGTTGCGGATCCCGGAGTTAGCGCCGTCTGCGCCCACCACCAGTTCGCCGGTCAGTTCAGTGCCATCGTCGAGTGTCACAGCGGCCTGGTCGGCGCCATTGTGGAGGCTGGTGACGGCGTGGCCGGTAAAGAGGGTAACCGACGGCTGGGCCGAAGCGCTGTTCCAGAGGGCCTGCTGAGTGATGCGGTTCTCAACAATATGGCCAAGATGGCTGGCGGACAGATTGCGGGCGTCGAAAATCACCTCGGCAATCTTGCGGGGCAGTACGCTGCTCAACGGGTGGTCGGCTTCATCCCAAACTGCCAGGCGGGAATAGGGGGTGGCCCGCATCGCGAGGATGTCTGGCCAGGCGCCGAGCTCGGTCAGGTAACGTTCACTGCCAGCACTCAGGGCCGATACCCGGATATCGGGAGACTGGCCAGGATCATAGGAGGGCGCGGCCCCCTGGTCCACAAGGCCAACGCGAAAGCCGCTGCGGCCAAGACCGGTGGCAAGGGCAGCACCGACCATACCGGCACCAACAATAACAACATCAAAGGCTTGGGTCATAACGGGTTCCTGTCTGATAGGCCCAGTTTACGCGATGGGCGCGTTCAGACAAGCGGCCCGGATCAGACCAGCGCCTGCTGGTGCTGTCAGTAACCCGCGATGTTGGCAGTGGGGCTGTCTGTCAGCGACTCTGCTCTGCGGGTGCGACCTTTCAGCCACGCCGGTTTCTGAGCTCCCGGCTTGACGAACCCCTGCTCCAGAACCATAGGGTGAACCAGGTTCAGGAAGTCTTCGGTTTTCATGTGAATGGACTCGGTATGGCTGCCGGCGGCAAAGGCCAGCTCCGGTTGCCGGGTCAGGGCTTCAGCGCAGTACACCGACATGTCAAAGAGGTTGCCGAACGGCGGCATGGCGCCCACTTCGCACTCAGGGAAACGGTCCTGGAACTCCTGTTCGTCCGCCAGGTCCACAAAGTCGGTATCGAGGATATGGCTTAACCGGTCCCAGCGAATACGCCAGGTCGCAGGCATGACCAACATGGCCATTTTGCCATCCAGTTCAATAATGACGGTTTTTACCACCCGGTCGCCGGCTATCTTGACGTGGTGAGCCAGCTCCTGGGCTGTAAAAGCAGGGGGGTGAGACAGACACATGTACTCCGTGCCTGCCTGGTCGAGATATTCCTTCAACTGCTGTACCGGCATCGTGACAACCTCCTACCAGCAATGACAGCGTTACTGGAACCGGTGGTTTTTGTGTGCCCGGTTCCGGTGGCCTGACGGTGGCGCCGGTATCACCGGGGCCCCGCCATTATTGGTCAGCTTAGTTGAGCTTGCTCAGAATGCGAGTTACAGAATGTGTTGTTGAGATACCGATCACTCGGTTTTGTAGACGTGTACATCCCGCTGAGGGAAGGGGATGGTGATACCTTCGGCATCAAACGCCTTCTTCACCTTCTCGTGCATGTCCCAGTAGTACGGCCAGAGATCGTCAGTAGCCACCCAGGCGCGGAACATGAGGTCCACGGAGTTATCGCCCAGTCCGGCGACGCAAATACGCGGCTCCGGATCTTTCAGGGACCGTTCGTCTTCATCGAACAGGCGCTGGAGAATGGCCTTGGCCTTGTCGATGTCATCACCGTACCCAATACCAAAGGTCATGTCACAACGGCGCTTTTCGTAGATGCTGACATTGACCAGCGTGGCGTTGGACAGGCTGCCGTTGGGAATGACGATACGACGGTTATCAAAGGTGTTCACTACGGTGTAGAGAATCTGGATCTCTGCGACTGCGCCCAGGAAGCCCTCGGCTTCGATGGTGTCACCTACCTTGAAGGGCTTGAAGATCAGGATCAGCACACCACCGGCAAAGTTGGCAAGACTGCCCTGAAGGGCCAGGCCAATGGCGAGGCCGGCGGCACCGATGACGGCAATAAACGAGGTGGTCGCAATGCCGATCATTGAGGCAACCGAGATCAGCAGCATGACCTTCAGAATGGCGCTTATCAGGCCACAGAGGAACTTGTTCAGGGTCGGGTCTTTTGCGCCGAGCTTTTTGTCGAGAACGGCAATAAAGCGATTAATCAGCCAGAGGCCGACAATCAGCGTAACGATGGCAAGTACAAATTTCGGAGCGTACGTCATGACCAGCGCTAACGCCTGATCCCATAGTTCTGTGGCGTTTATGTTCTCTCCCAGAAGATCTTCCATTCATCGACTCCTTATTGGGTATTGATTGCTAGTGCCTTGAATCCGGCCGGGTATAACGGCAATCGGGAAAATGGCTCGTTGCATGTCGTTATAGCAGAGGTTGATGTCAAACGTATAACCGGCATGCCCGGTTCGCCAGGGGCGATTTACGTTTCAGATCAGCGAGTGGTCCACTCCGTGATGGTTTCTGGCCCGCCCTGCACCACTATCCGGCCTGCTTTCTGGTTCAGCTGGTAGTCATACATGGGGTCGTAGTAGTCCTCCAGCAGGCCCTTGATCCATTGGTGATGCGCGCTCGCATCCCCCGTGCTGACCTGTATGTCGAGGGCATTCTCCATCAGTTGTCGCAGCCGGCTGTGGCGTTCACCGCCGAGGCGTTTGCGGATCCGGTCCAGAGCACTGAGCAGATAATCGCGGAAGTTGAGCCAGCCGGCCTCCTCGCCGTCCCGGGCTGCGTAGTCGGTGGTCATCTGGTCGACATAGTCTTCGCGGATAATCCGGACACGCTCCTCAATTGGCTGGTCGAGTACCATCAGGGGGGCAGCTGCCATGCGCTCCCGCAGGCTTTCCGGCAAAGCGCAACGGCCCACCAGTCTGCTTTCGTCTTCGAGGTAGACCGGTCCCCCGACATGATGATGTGCCTTGAGCAGGGCAACGGCCAGGGAGTTTTCGAAGTCAATCTGCGACGGCTGTGGCGTTACCTGGCGCCCGAAGCTGGAGCCCCGGTGATTGGCCAGCCCTTCGAGGTCTATCGGGTTCGGTAGCTGTTGCAGCACCCTGGTTTTACCGGTGCCGGTGCGGCCGCTGAGAATGACAAACTCGGAGGATTCAATCAGTGCTCCCAGGCTGTCGATGAGGAAGCGGCGCATTGCCTTGTAGCCACCGGTAACCAGTGGGTAGTCGATGCCGGCCTCACGGACCCATTGCTGGCTAAGCCGTGAACGCAGGCCACCACGGAAACAGAACAGGTAGCCGTCCGGGTGGTCTGCGGTGAAGCGCCGCCAGGCTTCAAGGCGCTGTGCCTTGATATCCCCGGAAACCAGTTGGTGGCCGAGTTTGATGGCTTCATCCTGCCCCTTTTCCTTGTAGCAGATGCCCACCCTGTGGCGTTCTTCATCGTTCATCAGTGGTGCATTGATGGCACAGGGAAAACTGCCTCTGCTGAACTCGACGGGGGCCCGCACGTCCATCAACGGCACGTCGTTGAGAAACAGGGCAAGGTAGTCGCTGGTATCGGGTCTGGACGGCATGACAGGTTCAGGTTCGTGCTGGAAATGAGGTCGCAGTATAACGGACATGAGGTTTTTTTGCTTACAATGCCTCCCCTTGGCCTGTGCCCCGGAGTAAACATGACCCCTGACATTCTTGACCAGCACCTCGCAAAAACTCTGAGCCGTGGACGGGTGGCAGCCACAGCTCCGGCGGGATGCCCTGACATTTCGCTGTATCTGTTCGACCCTTCGGTTCTGGAAGGCCCGATCAGTCACGATGAAGCCCAGGCTGTGGTGGCTGAACCGGCGTATTGGTCGTTTTGCTGGGCAAGTGGCCAGGTGCTTGCCGCCTATATTCTCGCCAATCCTCATCTGGTCAGGGGCGAGACAGTACTGGATTTCGGGTCCGGTTCGGGCATTGTCGCGATTGCGGCCAAGATGGCGGGGGCGAGGGAGGCCATCGCCTGTGACATTGATCCGGCGGCACTGGATGCTGTGGAAGCCAATGCCAGGCTGAACGGCGTCACGGTGTCTCTGTGTAGCGACTGGAACGCCCGGCCAAGCCACGTGGGCGTGGTGACAGCGGCGGACGTGTTGTATGACCCGGATAACCGCCCTCTGTTGTCCGTTTTCAGGCTGACTGCGCCACGGGTGTTGCTGGCCGATTCACGGATGAGGGAGCTGGGAGATGACCGGTACCGGCAGCAAGCGGTAATCGAGGCCCGCACCTGGCCCGACCTGCACGAGTTCGAAGAGTTCAATCGGGTGCGGGTTTACCAGGCCGCAGGGGGCCTGGCCGGATAGAGAAGCACAAAAAAAAAGGGCAACCTCTCGGTTACCCTCTTTCGGAACAGGCGCGTCCTTGCGCGATGGGCAACTATCCTGTTGCCGTTTTCCTTTGCCCGTCCCTGGTGCCAGCGTCCGAGCCGGCGATCCGATTAGATATCCCTTAAGCGAGGCGTCCCTGTGTCCTTGCCTCTCCCGGCGTCCAGTTGCCGGGGTGCATCCAGTGCGTCGTCCTTTTCCCTGTCATCCTTGATGTAACCACTATAGCAACTGAAATGTTATATGTGAGTGAAATATGCATGTCGGGAAGGTTACAATCTTTTTACAAATCAGATAATTCGTTTTATATCAATGATTTGGTAATTTATGCTTGATCCAAGTTATGTAAGCGTACGTAACAGAGCAGCAAGAGCCTACGGCTTTGTAGGAAATATCTCACAAGCCTCAGGGCGAATCTCGCACATCCGTTTTTTCGCAAGCTTGCGCGGCTCGTCGCCTGATGAATGCAGGGCAAGGCAGAAGGCCGATGGCAATGCCAGCGGCGTCCGCCACAATGTCGGCCACTGCAAAGGTGCGATAGGGTAACTGGGCCTGTACGATTTCAATCGTCACCCCAAAGGCAAGCAGGCCGCAGGCTATCCAGAGGCGGCTCAGCCCGGGCCAGGCCAGGCGTGTGACAATCGTCAGTTGCAGGAAGGCCAGCAGATGATTCAGCTTGTCGCTGTCCGCCGAAGGAACCGGGTAGGGCTCGCTGGTGGTGGCCAGGTAGAGGATGGCTGTTGCGGAAATTATCAGCATGGCCCTCCAGAATGGCTGATAATCAAGCAGAAAACGAATGCGTTGTGTCAGAAATCCCATGTACACCGTCGGGCTGTGGTGGAGTTTGCAACATGATATGCTTTGCGCCCCGTCACTGTCATCGAAGCTGAGGTGCTGCGAGGTATGTTGAAAGGAAACTTTTTCCGCGGTCTGGGATATCTCGGAGAGGGGTTCCGGTTGATACGGCAGCCGGGGCTGAGGTTGTTCGTTGTTATTCCGCTTGTCATCAATATTCTGTTATTCGGGCTCCTGTTCTACTTCCTGGCCGAACTTTTTACTGGCATGATCGCCGCCGCCATGAGTTGGCTGCCGGACTGGGCCTGGTTGCAAAGCCTCGACTGGCTGTTCTGGATACTCTACGGGGCCGTGATTCTGTTAATGCTGGCTTACGGATTTGTGATTGTGGCTAACCTGATCGGCTCTCCCTTCTACGGTTATCTTGCAGAAGTGACGGAGAGGCACCTGACGGGGCAAGAGGTCAGTACGGACGACAGCTGGAGCCAGATTGTCCGGGACATTCCCCGCGCGCTCTGGCGCGAAGTCCAGAAGATCATCTATTACCTGCCCAGGGCGATCGGCCTGTTTATCATCGGCGTTATCCCGGTGGTGAATCTGGTCGCAGCAGTACTGTGGTTTGTTTTCAACTGCTGGATGATGGCGCTGCAGTATGTGGATTACCCGGCGGACAATCACCGGGTCAGCTTTCCCGCCCTGCGCCGTCTGTTAGGGGATACCCGTCTGTCAGCCCTCGGGTTCGGGCTGCCGGTTGCGCTGGCCGCGATGGTGCCGGTACTGAATCTGTTTGTGGTGCCGGCAGCGGTTTGCGGAGCAACTGCCTACTGGGTACGTGAAAACGGGCCGTCGGACACAGACGTATAACGCCGTTAAAGCAAGCTGAATCTGTCGGAGGTTTCTTGGATACATCGGAATTTGTAATCGGCCAGCGCTGGGTCAGTCACAGCGACACAGCACTTGGGCTCGGGATTGTCACGGATATTTCCGGGCGCCGGGTCACCCTGGGTTTTCCCGCCGCCGACGAGGAGCGCACCTACGCCATCGACAATGCCCCGCTGTCACGGATCATCTATCAGATTGGGGAGGAAATTGAGACCTTTGACGGCGAGCGGTACGTGGTTCGTGCGGTCGAGGACCTCGGGGGCGTGCTGATGTATCACGCCGACAACGGAAGCGAAAACCTGACCCAGATTTCCGAAGTGAAACTCAGCAGCGTGGTGGATTTCTCTGCGCCCCACCAACGTCTGTTTGCCGGCCAGTTTGATCGCAATGGCGCGTTCCGTTTGAGGGTCGCGACGGCGCAGCATCAGGACCGGCTGCGGGCCTCATCAGCCCAGGGCCTGATCGGCGCGCGTACCCAGCACCTGCCGCACCAGATCTATATTGCCCACGAAGTCGCCACCCGTTATGCGCCCCGGGTATTGCTGGCGGACGAAGTTGGGCTGGGAAAGACCATCGAGGCCGGGCTGATTCTGCATTATCAGTTGCATACCAGTCGTGCTCGCAGAGTGCTGATTGTGGTACCGGATTCCCTGATTCACCAGTGGCTGGTGGAAATGCTGCGGCGGTTTAACCTGCGTTTCTCCATCATTGATCAGGGTCGATACGAAGCCATGGAGGACTTTGACGATCTGTCGGATGAAGAAGACGATCTGGCCGACGCTGACGAGAATCCGTTTGAAAGCGAACAGCTGGCCCTGTGCAGCCTGGATTTCCTGATGTCCAGTGAGCAGGCCCAGGCGGACGCGATCGCAGCGGGATGGGACCTGATGGTGGTGGACGAAGCCCATCACCTGGCCTGGAGCCCTGACGTGGCCAGCCCGGAGTATCGTCTGGTTGAACAGCTCTCTGCGGTCAGCAACGGTTTGTTGTTGTTGACGGCAACGCCGGAGCAAGTGGGGGTGGCCAGCCATTTTGCACGCCTGCGTCTGCTGGATCCTGCACGCTTCCACGACCTGGAGGCCTTCAGGGAAGAAGAAAAACAGTACGAAGTCATCAACCGGGTGGTGGCCCGTATAAATGAGCAGGGTATAACAGCCTTTTCCAGCGAGGACCGACGTTCTCTGGAGGAGTGGCTGGGCGATGAGCTTGGTGCGTTGATGTCCGCACAGCAGCCGGAACAGGCGGTCATTGATGCTCTGCTGGACCGCCATGGCACCGGGCGGGTGCTGTTTCGTAATACCCGTGCAGCCATCAAGGGGTTTCCGGAGCGTCACCCGTTGCCGGCTGCATTGCCTTGTCCCGAGCTTTATCAGGGCAATGACCTGTGCCACGGCAGCGCAGGGCTGACCCCCGAAACAGCCGTGGACGAGGAGCATTGGCTGGCGGAAGACCCCCGAGTGGCCTGGCTCGAAAAGACCCTCACGGGACTGAAACCCGCCAAAGTGGTGGTTATTTGTGCCCATGCCTCCACCGCAATGGCGCTGGAACACTATCTGCAGCTTCGAGCCGGCATCCGCAGTGCTGCCTTCCATGAGCACCTCAGTCTGATCGAACGGGACCGGGCCGCTGCCTATTTCTCCGATACCGAGCAGGGCGCCCAGGCGCTGATCTGTTCGGAAATCGGCAGTGAGGGCCGCAATTTCCAATTTGCTCATCATCTGATCCTGTTTGACCTGCCGGCCAACCCGGACCTGCTGGAACAGCGGATTGGCCGCCTCGATCGTATCGGGCAGACAGACACCATCGACATACACATTCCTTACCTGCAGGGAACCGCGCAGGAGATCCAGTACCGTTGGTTTGAAGAAGGATTGAATGCGTTCAACGAAAGCTGCTCTGTGGGTGTTGCTGTGCATGATCACGTTGCATCGCAGTGGCAGGCTGCCATTGATGGGCAGGTTGATCAGATGCCGGCGCTGCTGGAGGCCTCGCAAAAAGAAGCGGAACGCCTGCGCACCCTGTTGCGAAATGGCAGGGATGCGCTGATCGAGCTCAATTCCTGCCGGCCGGAGGTGGCGGACGCACTGATCGGCCAGATCGAGGCGGAGGAAGAATCTGCCCAAGTACGGGATTACATGATTGAGGCGTGCGACATCCTGGGTGTGGATGTGGAAGATCATTCCGAACACGCGGATGTGCTCCGCCCGGGAGAGCAATACCAGGCGGGGCACGTGACGGAACTGCCAGAAGACGGGATGACCGTTACCTGGAGCCGTCAGCAGGCTCTTGAACGCGAAGACATGGCGTTCATGAGCTGGGAGCATCCGCTGGTGACCGGGGTGATGGAGTCGGTGACCAGTTCCGGGCTGGGAAAGGCCGCACTGGCCAGCATGACGGTCAAGGCACTGCCTCCGGGCACGCTGCTACTGGAGGCGCTGTTCACGGTGCATTGTCCGGCGCCGGAATCGCTGCAGTTGTCGCGCTACCTGCCGGTGTCGCCGTTGCGGCTGCTGGTGGACGTGAACGGGCGGAATCTGTCAGCGACATTGCCCCACGACAGGCTTAACGATATGTGCTCCAACATTCGCAGGCGAACCGCGCAGGCCATCGTGCCCCAGATACGCCCCCAGGTGGAAACCATGGTTGACCATGCAGAAAATCTGGCCGAACCACACCTGGAGCCACTACGAACCTCTGCCCTGTCCCGGGTAAGGGAGGTGTTCGGGCCGGAAATCCGCCGTCTGGAGGCAATGCAGAAGGTAAACCCGGCCATCCGCGATGAGGAGATCGGATTTTTCCGGGAGCAACTGGCAGCGGCGGAGACTGCGCTGGGCCAGGCCAGTTTGTCTCTGGAAGGTATTCGGGTGATTGTAACTGCCTGATGGTGAACCAGTTGCTAGCCAGGCTTCATCTGATCAGGTAGGTTGAACGTAACAAATTGTAGTTTCTGACATTCATAACCACGGACGACAGAGAGTATCCATGATGACTTTCATACTGTTTCTTGTTGCTGTTGCAGGGCTCCTTGTTGTAATGCGCAATGAATCAGGCGCCAAACCCGCCATCGGGGTCATGGTAGTGACAGGCCTGCTTTCCCTGTTCTTCGCCTCGGGCGTGCTGGCGCTGATTCTGTTTATTGGTGCAGCGATCACAGCCGCCGCCGGCCTGCCCGGCTTCCGCCAGAGCTGGCTGACTCCGCGGGTGTTTGCCATGTTCAAGAAAGTCGCTCCAAAGGTTTCAGATACCGAAAAGGTGGCTCTGGAAGCGGGTACCGTCAGTTGGGACGGTGAGCTGTTTACCGGCCGTCCTGACTGGCACAACCTGCTGATCAACCGTAATACCGGCTTGTCAGAAAAAGAACAGGCGTTCGTCGACAACCAGTGCACCCAGGCCATTTCCATGTGCAATTCCTGGGACCTGGCGGTTGAGCGTGCCGATCTGCCGGCGGACCTGTGGGAATTCCTCAAGAAGGAAAAATTCTTCGGCATGATCATTCCCGAGGAATACGGTGGCCTGCATTTCTCTGCGAAAGCCCAGACCGCTGTACTGCAGAAGCTGGCGGGCAATGAAATGCTGATGGTTACGGTGGGCGTACCCAACTCACTCGGCCCCGGCGAACTGCTGGTGAAGTACGGTACCGAGGAGCAGAAGAATCACTATCTGCCGCGCCTTGCTGATGGTCGCGAAATTCCATGCTTTGGCCTTACCGGCCCGCGCGCCGGTTCCGATGCTACGTCGCTGCCGGACACCGGTATCGTCTGCAAGGGCGAATTCGAAGGCAAGGAAGTGCTGGGCTTGCGCCTCAACTTCGAGAAGCGCTGGATCACCCTGGCGCCGGTCGCCACCGTGGTGGGCCTGGCGTTCCGCATGTTCGACCCGGACGGTCTGCTGGGCGATACCAAGGACTATGGCATTACCTGTGCGCTGATCCCCCGGAATACCAAGGGTATGGAGATCGGCCGTCGTCACTGCCCTATCGGTACACCGTTCATGAATGGCCCCATCAAGGGCACCGACGTATTCATTCCGCTGGACTACATCATCGGTGGCCAGGAAATGGCAGGGCAGGGCTGGCGCATGCTGGTTGAATGCCTCTCCGTTGGCCGCTGTATAACGCTGCCATCTGGCGCGGCTGGTGCGGCTGCTTACTCCGTGGGCACGGCGGGCGGCTTCACCCGTATCCGTCGCCAGTTCAATACCCCGGTGGCGGATATGGAAGGCGTGCAGGAGCCCCTGGCTCGCATTGCTGCGAAAACCTACATCGCCCAGTCAGCGGTGAACCACACTGCAAACATGATCGACAGGGGCGAAAAGCCGGCAGTACCTTCGGCGATTCTCAAATACCACCTCACCGAATTCCAGCGCGGGGTGCTGACAGACGCCATGGACGTGCACGGCGGCAAAACCGTGACGCTTGGCCCCCGCAACTACCTGGGCATCGGCTACAGTGGAGCGGCGGTGTCCATCACCGTGGAAGGCGCCAACATCATGACCCGCAGCCTGATGATCTTTGGCCAGGGTGCGATCCGCTGCCATCCCTACGTCCTGAAAGAGCTGGCGGCCAAGGATAACGATGACATCGATGCATTCGACGACGCCTTCTTTGGTCATGCCGGCCTGATCTTTGGCAACGCTGCCCGTGCCTTTACTCAGGCGCTTGGAATTGGCAAGGCCGATGTGCCATTCGACCACGTCGCTCGCAGGTACGCCCAGGGCGTAGCCCGCTTCAGCGCCGCTTTCGGCCTGTGTGCAGACGCCGCGATGACCACGTTGGGGTCCGAGCTGAAAATGCGTGAGCTGATTTCCGCACGCCTCGGCGACGTGTTGGCCAATCTCTATCTGGCCTCTATGGTGCTCAAGAACTGGCATGAAACCCAGCCGGTGGATGGCGAACGGGACCTGATGGAATACAGCATGGCACTGCTGCTGTATCGCACCGAAAATGCCATGGATGAGTTCCTCCAGAACCTGCCCAATCGCCCGGTAGCCCTGGCCCTGCGTGTCATCACCATGCCTCTGGGTCGTCGCTGGGACAAACCCCACGACGACCTGACCCGCAAGCTGGCCCGGGCAATCTCAACCGACAGCCCGATTCGCGAAAAACTGCTGGCTGGCTCCTGGACTACGGCCGGTGAAGGCAAGGGCGCGGTTGCAAACCCCGTTGCCCAGTACAACAGCCTGCTGAAAGACTACGACAAGGCCGAACAGCTCTACCGTAAGGCCACCAAGGCCTACGCCAAGGGTCAGTTGCCGATGGAGGCCCTGCATCCGGAAGAGCGCTTCGAAGCCGCACTGGAAGCGGACATCTTCACGAAGGAAGAGGCCGAATTCATGCGTGAATACGAAGCGTTGGTCCTGGAAATGCTGACCGTGGACGATTTCCCGTTCGACGAGTTTGCGCGCAACAAGGACACGCTGATCGACCACAACCCGGCCTGATCAGCGACTAATCGCCGCCCAGGATCCAGCGGGCGGCTTTTTCCGCAATCATCAGGGTGGGCGAGTTGGTGTTGCCACTGGTAATGGTGGGCATCACGCCGGCATCGACCACCCGCAGACCTGCCACCCCCCTCACCCGCAGGTGGGGGTCCACTACGGCGAGCTCATCGTCGGCACGGCCCATTCGGGTGGTGCCTACCGGATGGAAAATGGTGGTACCGATATCTCCGGCCAGTTTGGTGAGTTCCTCGTCGGTCTGGTACTGCAGGCCCGGTTTGTACTCTTCAGGCTGGTACTGCATGAAAGCAGGCTGTTCTGCGATGCGTCGGGTCACCCGCAGTGAATCCGCGGCCACTTTCCGGTCTTCCGGTGTGCTCAGGTAATTGGGGGCAATGGCCGGCGCCTGTTTCGGATCTTTGCTGCGAATACGTACCGTGCCACGGCTGGTCGGATTCAGGTTGCAGACACTGGCGGTAATGGCCGGGAAGTCATGCAGCGGCTGACCGAAGGCGTCCAGGCTCAGGGGCTGGACGTGATACTCGATATTGGCGTAATCGTACTCCGCGGAGCTGCGGGTAAACAGGCACAACTGAGACGGTGCCATGCTCATGGGGCCTGAGCGGGTGAGCAGGTATTCCAGCCCGATGCGGGCCTTGCCGACCATTGAATTGACCATGGTGTTCAGGGTAGTGACCCCCTTTACCTTGTACACAGAGCGGATCTGAAGGTGATCCTGCAAGTTCTCGCCAACCCCGGGCAGGTCTTTGACCACATCAATACCATGCTCTTTCAACAGGTCAGCCGGGCCAATGCCGGAAAGCTGCAGCAACTGCGGTGAACCAATGGCGCCAGCTGAGAGGATGACCTCCCGTTTTGCCCTGGCAACAACCTCACCGTCAACCGGCCGGTCAACACGCACGCCCGTGCAACGGGGCCCGGAATCGGAGGTTTCCGTTTCCAGGCCGAGCACGTGGGTGGAATGCCAGAGGGTGAGATTGGGGCGTTTCCGGGCTCCACGGAGGAAGGCCTTGGCGGTATTCCAGCGCCAGCCCGAGCGCTGGTTCACTTCGAAATAATCGACACCTTCATTATCCCCCCGGTTGAAGTCCCGGGTCCGGGGTATTCCGGCCTCGACGCAGGCGGTGGCAAAGTCCTCCAGCACTTTCCATTTCAGGCGCTGATGTTCCACGCGCCATTCACCGCCGTGGCCGTGATACTTATCGTGCTCCGGCTCGGCGTCGCCACCGTCATCCAGGCGGTAGTGGTCTTCATGGCGCATGAAGTCGGGCAGGCAGTTGTCCCAGCTCCAGTCTTCTTCATCGGTGATCTCCGCCCACTGGTTGTAATCCCGGGCCTGGCCGCGAATGTAGAGCATACCGTTGATGCTGGAACAGCCGCCAAGGGTTTTGCCCCGGGGATAGATGAGCGTGCGCCCGTTAAGGCCGGGGTCCGGCTCCGTGCGGAAGCACCAGTCGGTGCGGGGGTTGTTGATGCAGTACAGGTAGCCCACCGGAATGTGAATCCAGTGATAGTTGTCCCGGCCGCCGGCTTCGATCAGCAAAACCCGGTTGGCCGGATCTGCACTCAGCCGGTTGGCCAGCAGGCAGCCGGCAGTGCCGGCGCCTATCACGATGTAGTCGAACTCGTGATGTCCCTGTGCTTTTTTGTTGTCGGACATGGCGCTTTCCCCGCAGCTGGTTCAGCCGTTACTTGGCAGTCGGCATGACAAATTCTGCGCCGGCGTCGATAGAGTCGGACCAGCGCTGCATGATGGATTTCTGGCGTGTGTAGAACTTCACGCCTTCTTCACCATAGGCGTGGGTATCGCCGAACAGCGAGCGCTTCCAGCCACCGAAACCGTGCCAAGCCATGGGCACCGGAATTGGAACGTTAATGCCCACCATGCCCACCTGGATACGACGGCCGAATTCCCGCGCCACGGTGCCGCTTTCGGTGAAGCAGCTGACGCCGTTGCCGAATTCGTGGTCGTTGATCAGCCGGATGGCGGTGGCGATATCCGGAACCCGCACACAGGCCAGTACCGGACCAAAAATTTCTTCCCGGTAAATGGTCATCTCCGGGGTTACGTGATCGAACAGCGAGCCGCCCATCCAGAAACCGCCTTCACAGCCTTCGCCGGTGCCGGAGGCGTCAAACTCACGGCCATCAACCACCAGTTCAGCACCCTCGGCCACACCCTTGTCAATGTAGCCGGTAATGCGCTGATGTGCCGCGGCCGTGACGATGGGGCCCATCTCGGCGTCGAGCTGCTCACCGTTTTTCACTTTCAGCGTACGGGCTCGTTCAGCCAACTGCGGCATGATCCTGTCGGCTACATCGCCAACCAGTACCGCCACGCTGATGGCCATGCAGCGCTCACCGGCACTGCCGTAGGCAGCGCCGATCAGGGCGTCCACCGCCTTGTCCAGATCGGCGTCAGGCATCACCACCATATGGTTCTTGGCGCCACCCAGGGCCTGGATGCGCTTGCCGTGTTTGGCGCCTTTCTCGTAAAGCAGGTTGGCGATCGGGGTGGAGCCGACAAAGCTCAGTGCCTGCACATCGGGGTGCTCAATCAATGCTTCCACAGCTTCCTTGTCGCCCTGGACCACGTTGAACACGCCGTCAGGCAGGCCCGCCTGGCGGAGCAGGTCGGCAATCATCAGTGAGGCGCTTGGGTCCAGTGGGCTCGGTTTGAGCACAAACGTGTTGCCCGCCGCGATGGCGACCGGGAACATCCACATGGGGACCATGACCGGGAAGTTGAACGGTGTTACACCGGCCACCACACCCAGGGGCTGGCGCATGGTCCAGTTGTCGATGCCGGTGCTCACCTGCTCGGTGTAATCGCCTTTCAGTAACTGCGGAATGCCACAGGCGAATTCCACGATGTCGATGCCGCGGGCCACTTCGCCCTGGGCATCGGTAAAGACCTTGCCGTGCTCGGCGGTGATGGCGCGGGCCAGGTCGTCCTTGTGCTGGTTGAGCAATTCCAGGAACTTGAACATCACGC
The DNA here is from genome assembly GCF_008795955.1 of Marinobacter denitrificans. Classification (GTDB taxonomy): domain Bacteria; phylum Pseudomonadota; class Gammaproteobacteria; order Pseudomonadales; family Oleiphilaceae; genus Marinobacter; species Marinobacter denitrificans. The sequence continues at coordinate 1,276,814 of NZ_VMHN01000001.1, read as the reverse complement.
GGGCGCGGCGGATGGGTGGAGTATCTGCCCACGCGGGAAAGGCCGCATCGGCCGCGGCCACGGCGGCATCAACATCCGTACGACTGGCCAGGGCCACCTGTCCAGTCACTTTGCCGGTGGCCGGATTGGACACGTCCTGAGACTGGCCCGAAACGCCCGACGATATTTGGCCATTGATATAATGCTGGATGGTTGCGCTAGTCATGGTTAGCCTCTGTGTTTCCGCGTGAAGCCTTGGGACGTAGCACTAGATGGTACTCGTCCGGCTTTTTGCTAATATTGGTGGAATTTTAACCATAAGCCTAGAGTGGACCAGAGGCTAAAGCAATTGAGCTTTTTAAAAACACAATATAAAGTATTCTTATATCACTTTTGGGCGAATGGGGCTTCCTATGCATTCCCTTCAGAGCCTGCGGGCCTTCGTTATGGTTGCTCGTGAAGGCAGTGTGTCCCGCGCAGCAGCCCGCCTTCACCTGACACAGCCGGCGGTGAGCCTGAAGCTCAAGCAACTACAGGATGAACTGGACCTGAAACTGTTCCTGCGCAAGCCCCAGGGGCTGGTTCTCACACCGGACGGCCAGGCGCTGTTGCCTTTCGCCGAGAAAGCGCTGGCCACCATGTCGGCATTCGACCAGAGCGCCCGGGCACTACACAGCACCCTGCGGGGTCGACTCAGGCTGGGCACCATCGTTGACCCCGAGTTCATTCGTCTGGGGGCGTTCCTGCATCGGTTGGTGGAGCGCGCACCCATGCTGGAAACAGAGCTGAGGCAGGGAATGAGCGGCAGCGTGCTGGAGCAGGTTCGGGATGGCCGCCTGGATGTCGGTTTTTTCCTCGCGCCGCCCGGTGTCGGCCCGGGCGCGCTGGCGCCCGAAGTTGCTCACCGGGAACTGACACGGTTTCACTATTACGTGATTGCTCCGGCGGGCTGGGGCCCGCGAATTCTTTCGAGCGAGTGGCCGGACCTTGCAGCCATGCCCTGGATCGTGACCCCCGAGAACTCTGTTCATCACCGGTTACTCAAGGGCACCCTGGAACCGCTGGGGCTAGTGCCCTACGGCGTCGCCCAGGTGGACCAGGAAGCCTGCATGCTGGACCTGGTACGGGCCGGAGTCGGCCTCAGCCTCGCCAGGGACGCCCTGGCCATGGCCGAGCGCCAGGAAAGGGGTCTGGTGGTCGTGGAAGGCATCCAGTTGCCCTGTGCCCTGAGTTTCATCTGGCATCGCGATCGGCAGGATGAACCACTGATTGCCGAGGCGTTGGAGGCTCTGGCAGGAGTCTGGGGCCTCAGTGGAACAATAGCTTAACGTGGAGCGATTGCTTAACTTGTAGGCTGTTTGACGGCATACTCAGCATAACGCGGCTGGGCGTCGGAGGCCTCCGACGTCCGGCCAGACTCCCAAGCAAGAAGTATGGAACCGCAGAATGTGGCTATCAATTCTGGCCGTCAGCGCCGGAGCCGTAATAGGCGCTAACCTGAGATGGGCCCTGGGCCTGTGGCTCAACAGCAGCTACCACGCCATCCCCTACGGCACCCTCGTTGCGAACCTCTCCGGCGGCTGGCTTGTCGGCCTGCTGATCGGCTATTTCGTGCACGGCAGTTCCCTTGCGCCCGAGTGGCGACTGTTCGCCATCACCGGCCTTTGTGGCGCACTTACTACCTTCTCCACTTTCTCCCTGGAAATGTTTTCTGCCATCCAGGAAGGCAAGTGGAGCATGGCCCTGGCCGGTATACTGGCCCACGTGGTTGGCTCTATCCTTATGACCGCATTGGGAATTTATACCTTTGGTCTGGTCCGCGGATGAATGGGTACCAGTACTTATGCAATAAATTGAAAATAGGCTTGGCAATCCCGGTAACAAAGAGTAAAGTTATTTTCGTAGGAAAGATTCAGCAAAGCTTTCATGAATAGAACGTATCTCCGCAGTTAGTAGTGACCGTCCTGTTTTTGATTCCGCGAGTTCTGTATTTCCGTAAACGCTGATCGGGCATCATGTCGATGGCCTGGCAGCAAGATAAAATGATTGATTTCAGGAATGTTTAAGTATGTCTACTACTACCGGCACTGTTAAGTTCTTCAACGAAGCTAAAGGCTTTGGCTTTATCACTCGTGAAGGCGGCCCGGACGTATTCGTTCACTACAGCGCAATTCAGGGCAGCGGTTTCAAGACCCTGGCAGAAGGCCAGCAGGTTGAGTTCACCGTTACTCAGGGCCAGAAAGGTCCTCAGGCGGAAAACGTAACTGCTATCTAAACGATAGTTGTTACCGCCAGAAAGGCAGCTTCGGCTGCCTTTTTTTGTGCCCGGGTTTTGTGATTCTGGCCCGGATATGACATCTTTTATCCCCTGCCGCTTGCGATAGCAGAGTCGTTATATTGCCCAGGGGCCCGTATGCTGAAAATCCTGAAAGCAGTCTGGATACTGTTCTGGGCCGCGCTGCTCACGCTGATTCTTTTCCTGCCCATCGTAATTGCCGCCCTGGCAGGCCGAAGTGGCAATGCCGCCTTTTTCGGCACTCAGGTCTATGCCTGGTGCATCCTTAAACTGACGGGTATTCCGCTACGTGTTTCCGGACGCGAAAATATCGACCCGACCGAGCGCTACGTTATCCTCAGCAATCATGCTTCCTACTTTGATCCCCCGGCCCTGGTTCTGGCACTGGGACTGCAGTACCGCTGGGTAATCAAGAAAGAGCTGAGAAAAGTGCCGCTGTTTGGCCTGGCCCTGGAAACCTCACGTAACCTGTTTATTGACCGCTCCAAAGGCAGTGACGCACTGGAAAGCATCAAGCGGGGTGTGGCGCAATTGCCTGAGGGCACCAGTATTCTGATATTCCCCGAAGGAACCCGGTCCTGGGACGGCAAATTGCTGCCCTTCAAGAAAGGCGGGTTTGTGATTGCCCGTGATGGCAAGCTGCCCATTCTGCCCGTGACGATTCGGGGATCCCACGACCGCCTTCCGAAGGGAACGGCAGCGTTTTTGCCGGGTGTGATCGATATCGTTATTCACCCGCCGGTGGCTACCGCCGGTCGTGAGGCAGACGAGGTGAGGGAGGAAGTGAAGGGCACCATAGAAGGTGCCCTTTGAAGCGTCAGTCCTTGAAGACCTCGTCGTACAGTCGCATGGTCCCGTCCCAGGAACGTGTTGCGGCCTTCTCATCGTAGCCAATGGGCATGTCGAATTCCTTGGCCACCTGGTCCGCACCAGGGTTGGTGAAGGAGTGCAGAACACCGGGAAAACTGACCAGAGTCAGGTCGGCTTCGGCATCCTGCATTTCTTTCACCAGGGCAGAGACCTGGTCTGAGGGCACCATCTGGTCTGCGCCGCCGGTGTAGACGTGGATCCGGGGCTGGACCTTGCCAGCTTCAGCCTTGATGGGGCTTCCCAGTGCGCCGTGGTAGCTCACCACGGCGTCCAGATCTACACCCAGGCGGGCCATGTTCAGCACCACGGCACCGCCGAAACAGTAGCCCTGCGCCGCAATCTTGTTGCTGTCCACAGTGTCGTGCTGTTGCAGCAACTCCTTGGCCGCCATAAAGCGGGCCTTGACCTGATCAATGTCTTTGGTGGCTTCCTTCATGAATTGCTGGGCATCCTCAGGATGTTCCGCCAGCTTGCCGGAACCGTACATGTCCAGGGCGAATGCTGTGTAGCCTGCTGCAGCAAGCTTTTCTGCCTGCGAACGGGCAAATTCGTTATGTCCCCACCATTCATGAACTACAAGAACGCCGGGGCGTTTGCCATCGGCTTCGTCGTCGTAAGCCATGTAGCCGGTGAAGGTCTCGCCGTTAACTTCATATTCCACGGTTTCTGTCTGCATTTCTGCTGCTACCTGCGCGCTTGCCAGGGTAATGGCTGCGGCCAGTGAAAGTGCCGCGGGCCTGGAAAAGGCAGCGGCAGTTAGCGCACGTTTGGGAATGTTCATTCGTTCCTGCTCCATTTGGGTCGATTGTCTGATGGGTCCTGGGTTTTACGCCGGGATCCACTGAACCGATGCATTCAATTGCTACTGCCGGTGTGACACCTTTTTACTACACTCTAACGGATGACACATTGTTTACCGGATGGATTCAAGGGGCAACGAATGAAGATCGGCGTACCGAAGGAAATCAAGAATCATGAGTACCGGGTAGGAATGACTCCCGCAGCCGTGCACGAACTTTGTGGTCACGGGCATAGCGTCTATGTCCAGGCAGATGCCGGCTCGGCCATCGGATTCAGCGATGAGGATTATCGGAAGGCCGGCGCGGAGATTCTTGAGGATGGACCCGCGATATATGCCGCCGCAGAGATGATCGTCAAGGTGAAGGAACCCCAGGCCAATGAGCGCGCGTTGTTGACGCCGGAGCACATCCTGTTCACCTATCTTCATCTGGCACCGGACCAGGCACAGACGGACGACCTGATAAAATCCGGTGCTACCTGCATTGCCTACGAAACCGTGACTGACAGCCACGGTCGGTTGCCGTTGCTGGCGCCCATGTCGGAGGTGGCAGGGCGAATGTCGATTCAGGCCGGCGCCCACTGTCTCGAGAAGTCCCTGGGAGGGCGTGGCGTGTTGCTTGGCGGTGTGCCCGGCGTCAGCCCGGCGCGGGTAACGGTGATTGGCGGCGGGGTGGTGGGGCAGAATGCCGTGGCCATGGCCATCGGGTTGGGCGCACAAGTCACTGTTCTGGACAGGAATATGGATGTGCTGAGAAATCTCGACCATCTGTACGGTAACCGTATCAGCACGCTTTTCTCCACCGCGGCCACTCTGGATGAGGCAGTGACCGAATCGGACCTGGTTATCGGCGGGGTGTTGATTCCGGGTGCATCCGCGCCCAAGCTGGTCACCCGTGATATGGTCAGCAGAATGCCGGAAGGGAGTGTCATCGTGGATGTGGCTATTGATCAGGGCGGTTGTACCGAAACCTCCAAAGCCACCACCCATGATGCCCCTACCTACGTGGTGGATGGCGTTGTGCACTACTGCGTCGCCAATATGCCGGGTGCCGTTGCCAGGACTTCTACCCTGGCGCTCAATAATGTAACACTGCCGTTCATTGCCGCCCTGGCAAACAAGGGCGCCGAGCAGGCGATGAAAGACGACCATCACTTGCGTAATGGCCTCAATGTCTACCAGGGGAAGGTGACTTTTCGCGAGGTGGCAGAGTCCACCGGTTACGAGTTTGCTTCCCCCGAGTCTTTGCTCGGCCAGTAACCCCATCCACACCAGGAGATTCCATGAAACTGATTGGCTCTACCACATCCCCCTATGTGCGGCGTATCCGCCTGTTGCTGGGCAGCAGTGACTACGAGTTTGTGAACCTCGACATCTATGGCGAGGGCAGGGACGAGCTCCGGCGCAACAATCCGGCGCTTAAAATCCCCATGCTTGTTGACGGCAGCCAGGAGGTCTACGACTCCCGGATAATTGCCCGTTATATCAGTGAGAAACAGGGACTCGCCCCGTTGACCTGGGATCAGGAAAACCAGCTGACGCTGATTGATGCGGCCAACGACTCCGCCGTTATCCTGCTGCTGGCGTCCCGCTCGGGTATCGACACCAGTGAGAACCTGATGTTCTTCAACCTCCAGCGGGAGCGCATCATGATGACGATGCGAACCCTTGCGGCCATGGTCGATGAGGGCCAGTTCAGCCAGTGGAACTACCCGGCCATCTGCCTCTACAGTCTGGTGGATTGGGTTGATTTCAGGGACCTGGTCGATTTTACCGGTGTGGAAAGCCTTCTCAGTTTCCGGGATCACTATCGCAACGATGAACTGGTAGGCACCACAGACCCGAGAAAATCGTAACATTCTGGCAGGCCGGGCCCCGCCTGGCCTGCTTTCTACCCTGAAAAATTAAGTTAAAATTAAGTTCTCCTCAAGGTTGCAGAACCTATCTATCGAAATTATCTTGGTCGTTACTTAATCATTTAAGTTCGTGTGCATTCAAATTGCAGCCGGCAAATATGATTGAGAAACAACGATAGCTTGGGCCGTACGAGAGCCCTCTGATTCATTGACGTTATGGCAATTCCTGTGAAAACAGGATTTTTTTGTCGCATAACTTAATGCATTAAGCTCCAGCTCAAAGCTGTGTGGAAATCAGACCTTACAACAACAAGATGAGGTTCCAACAATGAGTTTTCGCATTTCACCGTGCCCTCGCCCGATGGCAATGGCAGCTACCATGTCAGTATTCACCTTTTCCGTTGGCGTGCAGGCTCAGGAGAGCGTGGAAGAGCGCCTGTCGGCGCTGGAGCAGCAGCTGGCAGACGTCGAACCCCACGCCCGGGGCGATCAGGGCTTCTCTTTCAACACCTACGCCCGGTCCGGGCTGCTTCTCAACAGCGATGGCAAAAGCGCCCCCGGCGGCCCTTACCTGACCCCGGCCGGTTCTGTGGGCGGGGCGGTCGGCCGGCTTGGCAACGAGCCGGACACGTATCTGGAAGCCATCCTCAACTACAAGAGCGTGGCCGAGAACGGCACCAGGTCCCATTACCGACTGATGATTGCCGATTCCACCACCTCCAGTAACGACTGGACTTCGGACGATGGCGCCCTCAACGTTCGCCAGGCCTATGTGGAATTCAGCAACCTGGCCGGTTTCACCGGCATTTTCGAAGACGCCTCCATCTGGGCCGGTAAGCGCTTTGACCGGGACAACTTTGACATCCACTGGCTCGACAGCGACTTCGTCTTCCTGGCAGGCACCGGGGCCGGTCTCTACGATGTCACCTTCAGCGAGTCGGTGAAGTCCAACTTCTCACTCTATGGCCGCAGCTTTCTGGACTTTCCGTCCGACCCCGACGCCACCGAGGGCACCTCGGATACTGACAACCTGATCCTCACTGCCAACAACTACTTCGGCAACGTTCAGTGGATGCTCAATGGCATGTCCGCGGCGGATAACGATGAGCGTGTGGTCGGCGGCGTCATGGAAGCGGCCGACACCGGCGTGAATACCATGCTGGCCTACCATGGCGACAGCTTCTTCGGACTGTCGGATGGCAACTTCAAGGTGGCGCTGTTACACGGCCAGGGCCTGGGCACGGAGGTCAAGAACATCGGCGCCGATGGCAACCTGCACGAAGACGCCGTCAGCACGCGGGTCGCCCTTTACGGCACCACCCGGCTGAGCGACAGCTGGCGGGTTGCTCCAATGATCATGGCGGAAACCAGTGAAGACCGTTATGTGGAAGGCGACGAATACCAGTGGCTCACCTTCAATACCCGCCTGGCCAACGAGCTGGGGGCCAACTTCGAGATGCAGTACGAGGCTTCCTGGCAGATTATGGATCTGCAGACGCAAGGCTATGAGGGGCGTGCTGACGTCGATGGCGACTACGCCCGTTTTACCATTGCTCCAACCTTCAAGCCACAGGCCGGCGGCTTCTGGAATCGCCCGGAGATCCGTGTCTTCGCCAGCTACTCCACCTGGGATGATGAGCTTGACCGCTATGATGGCGGTGATGCCCTGGGCCAGGAAGACTTTGGTGGTAGCCAGTGGACCTTTGGTACCCAGATGGAAATCTGGTTCTGATACTCACAACAACAAGATGAGGTAAGCACCATGTTCAGATCCCGTGGATTTCAATGGATTCTAGGCGGCCTCGCCGTCAGCCTGCTGGCCGGGGGGCTGCAGGCCAAAACCATCACTATTTCCTGCGGTGCCGTCGGAGCAGAGAAGCAGATTTGTGAAGAAGGCACCCGGGCCTGGTCGGAGAAAACCGGTCATGAGGTCAAGGTGGTCTCTACCCCGAATTCGGCCACCGAACGCCTCTCGCTTTATCAGCAGCTGTTTGCCGCCCGCTCGGGTGACGTGGATGTGTTCCAGATCGATGTGGTCTGGCCCGGTATGTTGGCCAGCCATCTGGTGGATCTGTCGGGGTACACCGGGGGCGCGGAAGACAATCACTTCGAGGCGCTTGTAAAAAACAACACGGTGGATGGCAGCCTGGTTGCCATGCCCTGGTTTACCGACGCCGGGGTCCTGTATTACCGCAAGGACTTGTTAGAGAAGTACGGCCTGGAGGCGCCGGATACCTGGCAGCAGCTGACGTCTACCGCCAAAACTGTGATGGACAAAGAGCGCGAGGCGGGTAATGACCGCTTCTGGGGCTATGTCTGGCAGGGCCGTGCCTACGAGGGTCTGACCTGTAACGCGTTGGAATGGGTCAGCAGCTTCAACGGTGGCACTATTGTTAACTCGGAAGGTGAGGTGACCATCAACAACGATCGGGCCGCCGAGGCGCTTGCCCTGGCCAGCACCTGGATAGGGGGCATCTCCCCGCGCAGTGTGTTGAACTACACCGAGGAAGAGGCGAGGGGTGTGTTCCAGTCCGGCAATGCACTGTATATGCGCAACTGGCCCTACGCCTGGAGTCTTGCCCAGAGCGAGGACAGTCCGGTCAAGGGCAAGGTGGGCGTCGTCGCTTTGCCTCGCGGTGGTGATGACGGTCAGCACGCCGGTACGCTGGGCGGCTGGCAGCTGGCGGTGTCAAAGTACTCGGACAATGTGGACGAAGCCGCCGATCTCGTGAACTTTCTGACCAGCTATGAAGAGCAAAAGCGTCGCGCCATTCAGGGCAGTTATAACCCGACCATCCCGGACCTGTACCAGGACGAGGAAGTGCTTTCAGCGGTTCCGTTCTTTGGCGAGCTGTTCGAAACCTTCAAGAATGGTGTTCCCCGGCCCTCTTCAGCTACCGGCGATCAGTATGGCCGGGTCAGCAATGCCTTTTTCAACGCCACCCACGAAGTGCTTGCGGGCAAGGCTGAGCCGGAACAGGCACTGAACAAGCTTGACGCCCAACTGAAGCGACTCGGACGTCGCGGCTGGTAATGACCATGGCTGATCCGACCGTTACCTCAGCAAACGCGGACGCGGGCGAGCAGTCACTCGCCCGGTCCGCTCCCCCTACACGGCGGCACAACAGAGTGCATCGCCAGCGCCTGCGCGCGGCCTGGATGTTCCTGATCCCGATGCTGGTGGTACTGGCAGCGGTTGCCGGTTGGCCCCTGATGCGCACCATCTGGTTCAGCTTTACCGACGCCAGCTTCTCGGATATCAGCACCTACAGCATGATCGGGTTCGAAAACTATCTGGTGTACGACAACGGTGCCTGGTATGGCGTGCTGGCGGACCCGAGCTGGTGGCGGGCGGTCTGGAATACGCTGTTCTTCACGGTGGTTTCCGTGGGAGCGGAAACGGTGCTGGGGCTGATTATCGCCCTGACCCTGAATGCCCAGTTCCGGGGGCGTGGTCTGATCCGCGCGGCCACCCTGATTCCCTGGGCCATTCCCACCATTGTATCGGCAAAGATGTGGGGCTGGATGCTCCATGACCAGTTCGGGATCATCAACGACATGTTGATGACGCTGGGCGTGATCGCTGAGCCGCTGAACTGGACGGCCAACTCGGACCTGTCCATGTGGGCGGTGATCATGGTGGATGTGTGGAAAACCACCCCCTTTATGGCGTTGCTGACACTGGCCGCACTGCAGATGCTGCCATCGGACTGCTACGAGGCGGCGAAGGTGGATGGTATCCATCCGGTGCGGGTGTTCTTTCGCGTCACCTTGCCGCTGATCTATCCAGCACTGATGGTGGCCATCATCTTCCGCGTGCTGGATGCGTTGCGGGTGTTCGATGTGATCTACGTGCTCACCTCCAACAGCGAGGACACCATGTCGATGTCGGTCTATGCCCGCCAGCAACTGGTGGAATTCCAGGATGTGGGGTACGGCTCGGCGGCTTCGACCGTCCTGTTCCTGATCATTGCCCTGCTGACCATTACCTACCTCTACCTGGGACGCAAACAGTTCGGAGGTGATGCATGAACCGTAAACTGCTCAGAAAAATTGTGGCGAAAGCCGGGTTTGGGCTGCTGCTGGCAGCGATCATGCTGTTCACGGTGTTTCCTTTCTATTATGCGATTCTGACGTCATTCAAGAGCGGCTCGGAACTGTTCAACATCGACTACTGGATCACCACCTTCAATTTTGAGAACTACCAGGCAGTGCTTGGGCAGAGTTCGTTCGTATCCAGCATCTGGAATTCCATCCTGGTGGCAACCTGCGCCGTTGCCATTGCCATGGCGTTTGGTCTGACCGCTGCTTACGCCCTCGGGAGAGTGCACTTCCGCGGTCGGGGAACGGTGTTGATGATTGTGCTCGGGGTCTCGATGTTTCCCCAGGTGGCGGTGCTGTCCGGTCTGTTTGAGGTTATCCGGGCATTCGATCTCTACAACGATCCGTTGGCCCTGGTCTTCTCCTACACCATTTTCACCTTGCCATTCACTGTCTGGGTTCTGACCACGTTCATGCGGCAGTTGCCGAAGGAGCTGGAAGAAGCCGCCATTGTGGATGGAGCGTCGCCGATGGTCACCCTGTTCAAGGTGTTCATACCACTGATGGGGCCAGCCATGGCCACTACCGGCCTGCTGGCGTTTATCGCCGCCTGGAACGAGTTCCTGTTCGCGCTGACCTTCACGCTGACAGACGACCAACGCACGGTTCCGGTCGCTATCGCGCTGATTACCGGCGGATCCCAGCACGAATTGCCCTGGGGGCACCTGATGGCGGCGTCGGTGATTGTCACCGTGCCACTGGTGGTCCTGGTACTGATTTTTCAACGTCGAATCGTGTCCGGCCTGACGGCGGGCGCGGTCAAAGGTTAACCAAGGAGTTACGTGTATGAGCCAGTCACAGCCCTGGTGGAAGGGTGGCATTATTTACCAGATCTATCCCCGCAGCTTTATGGACAGCAACGGGGATGGTATTGGTGACCTCAGAGGCGCGACCGAAAAGCTGCCCTATGTGGCATCGCTGGGTGTGGATGCCATCTGGCTGTCGCCATTCTTTACCTCGCCGATGAAGGATTTTGGCTACGATGTGTCTGACTACCGGGGCGTCGATCCGCTTTTTGGCACCATGGAGGATTTCCGGGCATTGATCAGCGAGGCTCATCGGCTGAATCTGAAAGTCATCATCGATCAGGTTATCAGCCATACCTCGGATGCCCATCCCTGGTTCGAGGAAAGCCGTCGCAGCCGCGACAACCCCAAGGCGGATTGGTTTGTCTGGGCCGATCCCAAGCCTGACGGCACGCCACCGAATAACTGGTTGTCCATCTTCGGTGGCAGTGCCTGGGCCTGGGACACACGGCGGGGACAGTATTACCTCCACAATTTCCTGGCGAGCCAACCGGACCTGAACTTCCATAACCCGGAAGTGCGCCAGGCCAACCTGGATAACATGCGCTTCTGGCTGGAACTGGGGGCGGACGGGTTCCGGCTGGATACCGTCAATTTCTATTTCCACAACCAGAGCCTCGCGGACAACCCGGCGGTACCGGCGGGTGAAAACAAGACATTCGTGGCAAAAGGGGTGAACCCCTACACCTACCAGCGCCATGTGAATGACCTGAGCCAGCCGGAGAACATCGGCTTCCTTAACGACCTGCGGGCGCTGATGGACGAATACCCGGAAACCACTTTGGTGGGGGAAATCGGCGATGATAAGCCCCTGGAGAGGATGGCGGAATACACCGCCGGCGATGATCGCCTTCATATGGCCTATTCATTTGACCTGTTGTCTGACCGCCACGGCCCGGGCTACGTGCGGGAAGTGGTACGGAACTATCAGCAGGGGCTTGGTGATGGCTGGCCCTGTTGGGCCTTGAGCAACCATGACGTGGTGCGGGTTGTTTCCCGCTGGGCGGATGGTGGCGAGGACCTGCGCCTGTACCCACGGGTGCTGATGGCCCTGATGCTGACATTACGGGGCAGCGTTTCCCTGTACCAGGGGGAGGAACTCGGTCTTCCGGAAGCCTCGGTTCCTTATGAAGAGTTGCAGGATCCATACGGTATCAGCTTCTGGCCGGAGTTCCGTGGCCGAGACGGATGCCGCACGCCCATTGTATGGGAGCCTCTACCGAATGGTGGGTTTACCTCAGGGAAACCCTGGCTGCCCGTGGACCGCGACCATCTGGAGTTCGCTGTTTCCCGCCAGGAAGCGGACCCGGACTCCACGCTCAATGCAGTGCGTCAGCTGATCCACTGGCGACAGCAGCAGCCTGCGCTGATTCGTGGCGATCTGAAGGTTCTTGACGATACGGGGAATGCCCTGTGCTGGACCCGGAGCACCGGTGAGCAGACCTTGCTGGTAGCACTGAACCTGACCGGGGAAGAGCTACGGCTGCCGTGTCCCTGCAGGACGTCCAGAGCGCTGGAGGGGCATGGCTTCCATGGCTACCAGGACGGTGATGAACTTGTGCTGCCACCGTATCAGGCATTTTTCGCAGAAACGTAAAACACCCGGGCCCGGTGTGTGAACCGGGCCCAACAGAGGAGTCTCCACCATGGCTTGTGTGGAACTGAAAAAAATCAACAAAACCTTTGGCAAGATTGAAATCATTCCCAGTGTGGACCTGCGGGTTGAAGACGGAGAATTCGTGGTTTTTGTCGGCCCCTCGGGCTGTGGTAAATCCACACTGCTGCGTCTTATAGCCGGGCTGGAGGAACCCACGGCCGGGGATATCGAGATCGCCGGTGAAGTGGTCACCGACCTGTCTCCGAAGGAACGGGGCGTGGGCATGGTGTTCCAGTCCTACGCGCTTTACCCACATATGTCCGTGTATGAGAACATTGCCTTTGGGCTGAAACTGGATAAGGCCAACAAGGGCAAGGTTCGGGAGTGGGTGGAAAAGACAGCGGAGGTGCTCCAGCTCACCAGTCTGCTGCAACGCAAGCCCCGTGAACTGTCTGGCGGCCAGCGCCAGCGGGTAGCCATTGGCCGGGCCATGGCCCGGGAACCCCAGATCATGCTGTTCGATGAGCCTCTGTCCAATCTTGATGCCAGCCTGCGTGTGCAAATGCGCACGGAAATTGCGAAGCTGCATGACCGGCTGCAGTCCACCATGATCTACGTGACCCATGACCAGGTGGAGGCCATGACCCTGGCCGACAAGATCGTGGTGCTCAACGGTGGCCACATCGAGCAGGTAGGCACTCCTTATGAGTTGTATGAAACCCCTGCCAGCCTGTTTGTGGCGGGGTTCATCGGGTCGCCGAAAATGAACCTGATACCTGCCAGGATAAAGTCCACAAGCCCTGGCCGATCTGTCGATGTCGAGGTGTGTGGCATGGGGACAGTAACCGTGGAGCGGGACGCCTCCCACATGGCGAATGGAGCCGCGATGACTGTCGGGCTGAGGCCTGAGCACATCCGGATCTCGCTCTCGGGGCCGGATGCAGGCCTGGAAGTGGTGAACGTGGAATATCTGGGTAACGAGGCTTATGTGTATCTGGAAATGCCCGGTATGGATGAACTGGTGGTGGTTCGTGAATCTGTGCCCTGTCAGATCCGGACCGGCCAAAGGGTGGCGCTGGACGCCGAGCCTGAGCGCCTGCATGTTTTCGACGCCGATGGCCACAGTCTTCCGCGGGTGGGGACGCACAGGGTGGATGAGACTGATCTGCAAGCCGCCAGTAACTGAAACACGGGCCAGTATGCAATGGAAACAATAAACCCCGATCACCGTCCAAAACGGTTGACCGTCAAGCTGATGGCAGAAAAGCTCAATGTGTCCACGGCGACCATTTCCAACGCCTTCAATCGGCCTGACCAGCTGTCCGATGCCCGTCGTCGGTGGATTCTGGATGAATGCAAACGCCATGGCTACCACGGGCCCAATGCCGCCGCCCGCAGCCTGAGAACCGGCCGCACCGGTAACGTGGGCGTGATGCTGGCGGATAACCTGGCCTACAGCTTGACAGACCCGGTGGCCAGCGAATTTCTCCACGGGCTGGCTGAAGTGTTTGACCAGCGGCAAATGAACATGCTGCTGTTATCCAGCCAGGAAGATGATGAACACCGCAGCCGGGTACAGGAAGCCATGGTCGACGGCTTTATCGTATACGGGTGGTTGAAAAAGGGCCGTACCTACGACCGTCTGCTGCAGCATGGCAAGCAGATGGTAGCCGTCGATTTTGACCTGGAGGGATGTACCTGGGTCAACATCGATAACTATGAGGGGGCGAGGTGTAGTGCCGAACATGCCCTGAAAAAGCCACCGACCAATGTGGCTATCATGGGTTTGCGGCTGTTGGATACCGACCGGGTATGCCGCATCCGTGATCAGGAGCTGTTTAACGAAACGCGGGCCATCTCGGTGCGCCGGCTTCGCGGCTATCTGGATGCGCTGGAGGCTGCAGGCCATCATGTTTCCTCCGACAGAATCTGGACCACGCCCACCAATACCCACCAGGATGCTTACCAGGCCGCGCGCGAGGCACTTACCAGTAGCCCGCGCCCGGATCTTATGTTGTGCATGAGTGACCGGATTGCACTGGCCGCTATCCAGGCCGCCCTGCAAATGGGTCTGAGGGTGCCAGAGGACGTTCGCATTGTCGGGTTTGACGGCATTCCGGAGGGGGCTAACCTGCATCCGTCATTGACCACGGTTTACCAGCAGAGTGCCGAGAAAGGTCGTACTGCGGCGCGGATATTTCTCGGGGAGAAGGAAGACACAAACGTGTTGTTGCCCACGTGTTTATTGGTGCGGGAGAGTTGCCCGTGACCAAGGTGCTGTGTTTTGGTGAGGCACTCATAGATATGCGTGGGGAATCGGTATCAGGCCGGCAGCTGTATATTCCACAGCCCGGGGGGGCGCCTGCCAATGTTGCGGTGGGTGTCGCCAGACTGGGTGGCCGTTCTGGTTTCATCGGCCAGGTAGGCGCGGATGTCTTTGGGAGCGACATCGTAACAGCGCTGGTGAAATACGGCGTTGATGTCTCGCTTACCCGCCAGACAGCCGACGCGATGACGGCATTGGCGTTGGTTTCCCTCGACCAGGAGGGCGAGCGCAGTTTTGCCTTTTACAGGACCGGAACTGCCGACCTGCTCTATGAAGCTTCCATGTGCCCGGACAGCGCGCTGGAGCGTGCTCGCATCGTCCATTTCTGTTCCAATACCCTGACAGAGCCGGCCATTCGGGAGACCACCTTTTCATTGATGAGGCGTGCCAGAGCGCATAACTGCCTGGTCAGTTTCGATGTAAATTATCGACCACCGCTCTGGCCAACTGGTGAATCGCCGGCACCTCACATCCTGACCGCTGCCACTATGGCGGATATCGTTAAATTCAGTCGGGAAGAGCTGGAGGCTCTGTTCGGGGAAGGGGTCGAACCGCCCGGTGACTTGCAGCCGGCAACAGGTCGGCTTGTGGTGGTATCGGACGGGGCGAAACCGCTACAGGTATACAGCCCGGGGCGGATGTTTTCCTTGAGCCCACCGTCGGTTGAAGCGAAAGATACCACCGCTGCAGGTGATTCCTTTGTTGCCGGGCTGTTGTACCGACTTGCCGAGCAGAGCAGTGACAGCAGGACGTTCGACCATTGGCTGAGACAGCCGGCCAAGCTTGAGGAAGCACTGAGATTTGCGTCCCGCTGTGGGGCCTATACTGCGATGCATTACGGCGCTTTCGACGCTTTGCCCACGCCCGGTCTTTTGCACCGCCTGATTCCGGAAACCATCTGAATTTCATACCCCTGCGGCTTTTCCTTCTGCAATTCTTGACTATAGTTAAGAACAGCAGGGTCTGATCTGTTGAGACCCGCACAGCGTAATTTTATTGGTGAACAACAATATCAACCCAAGAGGGTCGAGCTATGCTTTTGAATCACGCGTTTGGCCTGTTTACCCACCCCGACAGTGAGTGGGCGGAAATCCGCAAGGAACATGCCCCGCCCAGAAGGCTCTATGTTGCCTACGTGTTAGTTCTGGCGGCCATCGCGCCGATATGTGCGTATATCTCCACGGCGCACTTCGGCTGGACGGTGGGCAGCGACCGTGTGATCAAGCTGACAGAAATCAGCGCATTGCAGATGAGTGTTCTGACCTATTTGGCCATACTTGTGGGCGTATTTGCCCTGGGTTATGCGATCAACTGGATGGCCAAGACCTACGGCGCGAAAGAGGAGCTTATGCCATCCAACGGTATTGCACTGGCGGCGTACTCCTGCACGCCCCTGTTTCTGGCAGGGTTTGCTCTGCTGTACCCGGTGCCCTGGTTCAACGCCCTGGTTTTCCTGCTGGCAGCCGGCTATGGCGCCTGGCTGATGTATGAAGGCCTGCCGATTGTCATGGGTATCCCCAAGGATCAGGCGGTGATGTACGTGGGCGCACTGCTGACCGTGGCACTGGTGATTCTGGTATCTACCCGGGTAGGCTCCGTAATCCTCTGGAACTATGGTTTCGGGCCGGTGTTTATTCACGGCTAGGCGAAGGCAGTAATTCGATAAGCTGACTCAGTGGCCGGTAACCCCGGCCAATCCGGGCTAATCTTGACCTGAAGCAACCCTTCCTGGCCCGCGTCCGGTTTCAATAGCGGCAGGTATACAGCCAGGGAGTCCGGCAATGTCATCCTCTGAAGCACCCCCCTCTCAAGTGGAAGAACCTGCAGGTAATCGTGGCGTGCATTGGCACGCCATGAATATCGACAAAACCCGTTCCGAGCTTTCTGTTACCGGGCCATTGTCGGCCCAAATGGTGGCCGAGAGACTGAACGAGTACGGTCACAACCGGCTGCCAGAAGCACGTCGCCGCGGTCCTCTTGCCCGCCTTGGCAACCAGCTTAAAAATTTCCTTATCTACGTGCTGATCACAGCTGCGGTAATCACCGCCTTGCTTGGCCACTGGGTGGACACCACGGTGATTATGGCGGTGGTGGTTATCCAGACCCTGGTTGGTTTCATTCAGGAGGGTAAGGCCGAACAGGCACTTTCGGCAATTCGACATATGCTGGCCCCCAAAGCCGTGGTGATCCGTGAAGAGGGGCAGAAAAAAATCGACGCCGCGGACCTGGTGCCCGGTGACACCGTAGTGCTGGAACCCGGAGACCGGGTGCCAGCGGATCTCCGGCTGGAACGCTGCCATAACCTGAAAATTGAAGAGGCGGTGCTGACCGGTGAATCCGAGCCCGTGGATAAAACCACCGATGTGCAGCCCGCCGATGCTGTTCTCGGTGATCAGCTCAACATGGCCTTCTCAGGCACTATGGTGGCAACGGGCACCGGCCGAGGGGTGGTAGTGAGGACAGGAGAACACACTGAAATCGGCCGGATTTCCGGCCTGCTGCAAGACACCACCACCCTCAAAACACCGTTGCTCGAGCAGATCGACCGCTTTGCCCGCTACCTGTCCATGATCATCATTGTTGCCGGTATCGCGATATTTGGTGGTGGCCTCGCGCTGAGTGGACTACCGGTTCGTGACCTGTTCATGGCGGTTGTGGGCCTGACCGTGGCGGCTATTCCGGAGGGGTTGCCGGCAATTCTCACTATTACACTGGCCATCGGCGTGCGACGGATGGCAACCCGTCACGCGGTTGTACGCCGCATGCCCGTGATCGAAACCCTCGGGGCCGTGTCGGTTATCTGCTCTGATAAAACCGGAACCCTCACCCGCAATGAAATGATGGTGACTGCGGCGGTGGTGGCCGGCCAACGGCTGGACATAGAGGGCGAAGGTTACGAGCCGGAGGGGGATATTCGGGAAGGTAACGAATTGGCGTCTGGCAGTGAGTTGCTGGACCAATTGGCCAGGGCGTCCGCGTTGTGTAACGACGCCCATCTGGAGCGACATGAGGCCACGATCAGGGTGGCCGGCGATCCTATGGAGGGAGCACTGAAGGTATTCGCCCAGAAGGTCGGATTTGACCCGGAAACGGACGGGCGGCTTTGGTCACGGGCGGACGAGGTGCCCTTTGACGCAGAATACCGTTTCATGGCGACGCTCAATCATGATCACCACCGCCATGGCGTCGTTTATGTAAAGGGTGCTCCTGAACGGATACTGGAAATGTGTACCAGTATGGTAACCAACAGCGGTGATACCACGTCGCTGGACCGGGAGGCCTGGACCGATGCCGTTTCTGAGCTGGCCTCAGAAGGTCTTCGGGTGCTGGCACTGGCACGAAGACCCGCGGATGCTTCACAGACCACCCTTGCAGTGGAGGATGTTGAGGATGGCCTTGAACTGCTGGGGCTGGTAGGGCTGCTGGACCCACCGCGACAGGAGGCTATCCAGGCTATCCAGGACTGCCATGACGCTGGTATCCGGGTAAAGATGATCACCGGAGATCATGCCATGACGGCCGGCGCCATCGGCGCACGGCTGGGATTGAAGAATACCGCCCGCGTGATAACCGGCAGGGAGCTGGACCAGCTCGACGAGAACGAGCTGAAGCAGGTGGCCAGCGAGGTGGATATCTTTGCCCGCACCAGTCCTGAACACAAACTGCGTCTGGTAGAGGCGCTGCAGGCCATGCACGGTGTGGTCGCCATGACCGGAGACGGCGTGAATGATGCCCCCGCCCTCAAGCGGGCCGATGTTGGTATCGCCATGGGGGTAAAAGGCTCTGAAGCTGCCCGAGAGGCAGCCTCGGTGGTACTGCTGGACGACAATTTTGCCAGCATTGCGGCTGCCGTTCGTGAAGGGCGTACGGTCTACACCAACCTCAAGAAAGGCATTGCGTTCATGCTGCCGATTAATGGCGGCGAATCCGTCAGCCTTATTACAGCGCTTTTGCTGGGGCTGGCGCTGCCAATTTCAGCATTGCAGATTTTATGGGTCAACCTGGTAAGCTCAGTGATTCTGGCCATGACACTGGCGTTCGAGCCTACCGAGCCGGATGTCATGAAGCGACCTCCGCGGCCAAGGGATGAGTCTCTGCTGGCAGGGTTCGTGGTCTGGCGGGTCGCTTTTCTGTCCCTGTTGTTCCTGATTGGTATCTTCGCCGCCTGGTACTGGGCCATGGCTCAGTTTGAGGATGAAGCGGTCGCACGTACGCTGGCGGTGAACACACTGGTGGCTATGGAGGTTTTCTACCTATTCGCGGTGCGTTACCTGGATAGCGCTTCCATTACCCTGAGGGGTGTGCTGGGCACCCCCATCGTGTTGCTGGCAGTGGGTGCTGTGATTCTGCTGCAGCTGCTGTTTACCTACCTGCCGCTATTTCACCAGACCTTCGCCAGCGCTCCGCTTACTCCTGGCGCGCTGGCCTTTGCAGCAAGCGCCGGGGTGGTCGTGCTGGTGATTCTTGAACTGGAAACCTGGCTCAGGCGTCGGTTGGGCAGGGGAGCCTCAGAGTCCGTCAGCACGGACTCCGGGTAACAATCCCCGCATCACCGCGCCCCTCAACGGCTGCCAGCTCCGCGCTGGACAGCCATTCCCCGGGGGGGCGTTCCAGAACGTCTGCACAGGCAGCGAGGGCATGGGCCCAGGAGCATCGGTTCGCAAACAGCATACCTGCTTCGTTCAGGGTGCCACCGCGGTTGATGTAGCCGAGGACGCGGGACGTCGAAGGCTCGGGGAACAAGGGCGCCAGGTGGCCGCGGAAGACCTCAGGGCGCATGTGCGTGAGGGCCACGCGACGCATCATCCGCCTGGGGAAAAGGCGCTCCTGTTCCAGGTCACGAACACATTGCGCCGCTTCCAGGGTGTCCCGGGGTTCACGGAAGCGGCCCGGCTCCTGCACATACACGAGCCGGAAGGGCGTACCTGTTTCCCGCAAGCGCTCACTGGCCCGGATCATTTCGGAGAGCTGGTAGGCACCGTTGGCAATCAACATGACAGGTTCGCCAGGGGACGTGTCCTCATCTACCACCAATGCCCCATTTTTTGCCAGAGCCCGTGCTTCATCCCTGTCGAACACTATCGGTCGATCACGTTTCGGTATCACCATGCAGGTGAGCTGTCCCCGGCCCAGGTAGACACCGGGCAGCGCCTCCAGGGTGCTATTGTAGTCGGCGGGGAAAAGTACGCGGCTGACATCGCTCATTTCACCCAACAGGCACTCGCAAAAGGTGGTGTCCTGGTGGGACTGCTGGTTTTTGCCGTTCTCCCAGGTGTGTGAGGTGGCAATTACCGGAAAGCCGAGCCAGCGGGCCGGCCTGTCCACTTCTTTTTGCTGGCGCGCAAAGATCAGTTCCTGGCGGATAGCCCCCAGCATTTTCACACAGAAGGCCTCGTAGCTGGCTACCAGATTCAGACCCGCCTTGTTGGCGAGACAGGCCGACACCACGGCTTCTTCATTAAGAGCGGTAATGATCTGTCCGTGAACGGATTCCTGTTCACTCTCCGGGTCATTTACCCGGTGCTTAAGGGCATTAAGCACGCCTTCGAGACGATTGCTCGCCAGTTCATCCGGGTTGCCAACGCGTGCCCTCAAGGCAGGGTTTGCCTCGACAAGGGCAGTGAAAAAATCGTCCACTGCCAGCATGGGTGAACACGAATCATGAGAGGAAGCCAGTGTTGGGATGACGGGATCTGGCGGATTTCGTGTCGCCAGCGCGTGGTCCCGTTCCAGACGGCGGTCCTGCTGCCAGTGCTGGTTGAGCTCACTCACTGCGTTGGCCAGCTGTTCAGGGGGTACCCACAATAAACCGGCATGATGATGGAACAGTTCCCTGGCCCTGGTGTCGATCTTGGGGTTCCCCGGCAGTGGCAGGTTATGGGCGGGGTTGCTGCCGGCGCCGTAAAAGCCATACCCCTTGGACGTCTCGGCAATGCCGTAGGGGATAGGGACAGGATAGGGCCGTTCTCCGCTCAGCGCCTGCTGACGATAGTCTTTCAGCTTGCGCTCCATACTGAACAGAGCGCAAACAAAGGCGGCCGGATCCCGGCCATCAAAACGCAGTGGCTCAAAGCCACAGTGCGCCAGGTGTTCGCCAAACCGTTCCAGGCCTTCGCGGGTCCCCAGTTCTGTCCGCTGCTCTATCCGTCGGCCATTGGCAATCATGATGGGAAGCACAGAGCCGCAGTCCTCCGCTCGCCACCAGCGTGGCACCCAGTCGCTGCCGCGCTGTTCTTCAGCGGCGCCATCCGACAGGAAGGCCACCAACGACTCACCTGGCAGCGGCATGTGGGCGTATTGGAGTTCTGCGAAACCGAGATACCCGCCCTCGCTGATACCGCCGGCGGTGTGAGGACTGACGTGGCTCCCCAGCGGCGCCTCCATGCCCCCGTCCGGTCTCTGCCGGTAGCTATAGAAGTCAGACACCAGGCGGGAAAGCCCGTCTTTGCCCTGGTAACGGTCCTGCTGTTCCGGATGCAGGTTGCCCGTCAGAACATTCAGCGCGTCGATGGCGGCGACACAATGGCCCTGGCCCATAAGCCAGCTTCGGGTCTGGCCGCTGAGATTGTTCAGCGCCAGGTAAGCGGCATAGGCCGGAACCATGTTCAGCGCCCCGCCCGTATGACCCTCTGGATTGGTTTTGAAGTCATTGGGCAGTAGGGGAGTGCCACTGGTGTCTACCCGTTTGGTATAGGTCATGTGCGCCACCAGCCAAAGGCCGGCGCTGGCCAGGCGGTCGAGGCTGGCCAGCTTGCGATAGACGGTGTCCGTGTCCGGTTGAAGCCCTTCGGCAACCAGGGCGCTGGCCATTTCCCGGGCCTGGACGCACGTGGTTTCGATGTGCCGAATGACGCCATAGCCCCGACGCCAGCGCTCGTAGTCGGATACGGGCTGCTCGACTGATTCCGGATCTCTGGGGGATGACATGACGGGCCTCCTTGGCTTCAATGGATGAAGCGATTATAGAGGCGAGAACCTGAAGTACCGTTGATGCAGATCATTCGGACCTGCATCTTGTTTTACCGTTTGTTCACCTGGCAGGGGAGGCGGTACTCAGCTGGTGGCGGGTTCAAACCGCTGCTGCAGCCAGGACCTGATGTCGTCAGACTCATACAGCCACTGCTCGTTGCCGTTCTCCTGGATCAGCAGACAGGGGACCTTGACGCGGCCGCCGCCGGCGGCAAGGGCTTCGCGGTGAGTCTCGTCATGCTGGGCATCCCTGGTTTCGATGTTCAGCCCAAGGCGGGCCATCTCCTTTCGGACCTTGATACAGAATGGGCAGGCGCTGAACTGGTAGAGTGCCAGGTTCTCGCAGGCTTTATCCACACGGCCCTGGTCGTCCGGGGACCGCTCGACGCTCTTCGGAGTGCTGATCTTTTCACTGATCAACATGAACGGCGTCAGGATCAGCCGAAGGGTACGGAAAAAATAACGGATAATAATTCTCATGAACGGGATAAGGCTCCGGTTGAAGGGGTGGGCCGATAGAGGCCTCACCAGATACGGGAGGGCGTACAGTATCATTCAGCCCGAGGCGGAGCCAGGCCAGGTGTGCCGTGGGGCGCTGGTATGTTGCTGTGTGGGGGTGTTTCTGCCAATCTCATGTTCAAAACAGAAACAAGGCCGGGTCTGCCGGTGGTTTAACAGGAGAACAACGCGATGACAGAAGACAAGCGCCGCCGTTACTCGTCCCCGGTTGTGGATGGTCTGGGGAAATCAGCAAGCCGGGCCATGTTGCGGGCTGTGGGTTTCAGTGATGAAGATTTTCGCAAACCACAGATCGGTATTGCCTCTACCTGGAGCAACCTGACCCCCTGCAATATGCACATCAACCGGCTTGCGGAAGAGTCTGCCGCAGGGGCGGACGAAGCAGGGGGCAAAAGCCTGACGTTCAACACCATAACGGTATCGGACGGGATCGCCAACGGCACCGAGGGCATGAAGTACTCGCTGGTATCGCGGGAAGTGATTGCTGACTCCATTGAAACCGTCGCCGGTTGCGAAGGGTTTGATGGTCTCGTTGCCATTGGTGGCTGCGACAAGAACATGCCCGGCTGCATGATGGGCCTTGCGCGTCTGAACCGCCCCTCGGTGTTTGTCTACGGCGGCACCATCATGCCCGGAAAGAACCATACCGATATCATATCTGTGTTCGAGGCGGTCGGGGCTCATGCCCGAGGAGACCTGGAACTGATCGACGTGAAGCAGATCGAGGAAACCGCGATCCCCGGGCCCGGCTCCTGCGGAGGCATGTATACCGCCAACACCATGGCGTCGGCCATTGAGGCCATGGGGATGAGCCTGCCGGGCAGTTCGGCCCAGAATGCCATTTCCGACACCAAAGCCGCGGACTGCCGGGCGGCGGGTGCCGCCGTGCTCAATCTGCTCGACCGGGATATCAAGCCCTCGGATATCATGACCCGGGAAGCCTTTGAGAACGCGATTACCGTGGTTATTGCCCTGGGCGGTTCCACCAACGCCGTCCTGCACCTGCTGGCGATGGCCAGTACGGTCGGCGTTGAACTGTCGCTGGACGATTTCGTGGAAATCGGCAAGCGGGTGCCAGTGCTGGCAGATCTGCGCCCCAGCGGCCATTACATGATGTCGGAACTGGTGGCGATCGGTGGCATTCAGCCACTGATGAAAATGTTGCTGGAGAAGGGAATGCTGCACGGGGGCTGCTTGACCGTAACAGGGCAGACCCTGGCGGAAAACCTGAGGGATGTGGCGCCCTATCCGGAAAACCAGGACATCATTCATGCCTTCGATAACCCCATCAAGGCCGACAGCCATCTGCGGATTCTGTACGGCAACCTGGCACCCACAGGCGCCGTGGCCAAGATTACCGGCAAGGAGGGAACCCACTTCACCGGTCAGGCCCGCGTGTTCCACTCCGAGGAAGAAGCCCAGGAACGGATCATGGATGGCACGGTGGTGGCCGGGGATGTGCTGGTCATCCGTTATGAGGGGCCGAAAGGCGGCCCTGGGATGCGGGAGATGCTGACACCTACATCCGCGATTATGGGTAAGGGCCTGGGCAGCGATGTGGCGCTGATTACCGATGGCCGATTCTCTGGTGGCAGCCACGGCTTTGTGGTCGGCCATATCACACCGGAAGCGGCAGAAGGCGGACCACTGGCGCTGGTGGAGGATGGTGACACCATTACCATTGATGCCGTTGCCAACCGTATCGAACTGGAGGTGTCCGACGAGGAGATGGAGCATCGCCGGAACGCCTGGTCAGCACCAGCTCCGAGGTTTACTCGTGGGGTACTGGCCAAGTATGCGCGAACGGTAGGCTCGGCTTCGGAAGGAGCGGTGACGGATAACCCCTGACTGCTTCAGGGGCTGGCCGGTTCGGGCCGGCCCCAGAAATAACCCTGTCCAAAGAGGCCCGGGAACTGCTGCAACCAGCAAACCACGGCCTCATCCTCCACACCCTCGACCACCACATTCAGATCCAGCGCCTCGCCGAGTTCCAGAGTGGCGCGAAAGATACGTTGGCGAGTCGGATGCGCCAGTATGTCCTTGAGGAAGCTGCGATCGATCTTGAGCTCATCCAGGTCAAAGCTTGCCAGCGTGCCCAGTGAGGAGTGGCCGGTCCCAAAATCGTCCATTGCTATCCGGAACCCCCTGCGGCTAAGGGTGTGGATAACCCTTCCGGACCCTTCAGGATCGGTCATCATGGCTGTTTCCGTGATTTCCAGAATCAGATCCTCTGGCTTCATGCCATGGCGTGCAAGGATGTCAGAGATTTCGTCTTCGAAGCCGGGGTGAATCAGGTCAACGGCGGAAATATTGACGGCCAGGGAGACCCCGGTCCCATAGCGGGAGGTCAGATGACGGTATTCGCTACACGCCCTCTCGATGACCCACAGGGTCACAGGGTGAATCACGCCCACCTGTTCGGCGAGGGGGATCCACTGGTCAGGCGCCACCAACCCGAATTCCGGGTGACGCCAGCGTATCAGTGCCTCCACAGAGCGTACTTTTGAGTCGCGTATGCTTACTTTGGGCTGGTATTCCAGCCACATTGCGTTGCTGGCCAACCCGTGTTCCACATCCAGCATCAGCACCTGCTGGCGGTACTGCCATTCGGCGATAGCCGGGTCGTAGACGGTGAGTCGCTGCCCGGTACTCAATGAGGCAACACCGGCAGAGGACAGGATGCCGGCTGCATCGGCTCCGTGCTCCGGCGCATGGGCCACTCCGAGGGAGGGCCCCCAGGAGAAAGAAAACCGGCCCTCCCGGAAGTTATCGTCCAGCCAGGCTCTTATCTCGCAGAGCAGATCCTGAATCTGATCAGTCTCGTTTTCGCGATACAATGCGAACGCGTGGTTAATGGTGTCTACCGAAGCTACCCCGTAACCATTGATGATCACCAGGCGGGCGCCAACGCGGCGTTTAAGATAGCTGTTCAGCTGTCGGAGGTAACTCTTGAGCAGTTCCTCGGCGGCACGGTATCCCAATGCCTGTTCAATTTCATTGAACCGGCAGAGCCTGACCATGCAGAGTGTATAGGGGGTCTGGCTGGTGTCGATAGTGTCGAGGGTTTCCTCGAGTATGGCCCGGGTGGGCTTGCCTGTGACCCGGTGGGATTTCAGCAGACGATCATAGTCCTGTTCGATCTGGGAACGAACCTGTTGTTCCTGGCGAACCCGCATATCAACGCTCAGGCGCTTGCGCCGCTCCTGCCGCCTGACAGTCCTGAGAAGATAGCCACCCCCGGTCAGAAGCAGTAGGGCAAATACCACGACACCGCCGATAAAAGCCTTTCGGATCAGCGCCTGACTTGTTTCGAGGGCATAGGCGTCGAGTGCCTGGGGCAGTAGGCCGACGAGCAGGCCCGCGTAGGCGATGGCAAGTACGATCAGAATCAGTGGCAACCACCACCGGAACATGCCGCCCCCACGCACGCTGGCGTTTTTTGGTGGCGGGGTTCTGTCTGATGCGGTTGTGTAAGAATCCATTCTGTTGGTGTCCTGCCGGTTTTCCGGCATGCCTGTTACAGTCTGGTTACCTTGTGAATCAATTGGTAACAATATGATTTATATGTAATTTTACGGGATTTAAAGAAATTTTGCATTTACTGTTTTAAACGCTCGGGTGTGCCTGTTACGCATTTACCGTCCCGGCCCGGAGTCAGCGGGCGTTTTGGCTGGTATAGTTGTACCCTTGTCAGATAAGGCAAGTGTGTGCAGATAAATACAAGAAGGGTTGAGATGATGATCCGATCGGCCGGTTTAGTGGCGATGACAGTGCTGCTGTTGGCGACGTTTTCTCCTGTCAGCGCTGTAGAAAGGGCAGAGTTGCAGCTGGCTTCGGTGAACGCAGCAGTGGCTTATGCGGACACAGACGAGCTGGTCTATGGCAAGAATGCCGACCGCCCCGTGCCCATAGCCTCCATTACCAAACTGATGACAGCTCTGATCGTCATGGAGTCAGGACAGCCGCTCACAGAGTGGCTGGAGTTCAGGGAGCGCCACATCCCGGCACCGGCCAATGCTTATACCCGTATTCGTACGGGGTCCGAGCTGAAACGGGCCGATGTGCTACGGATTGCGTTAATGTCGTCGGAGAACTTTGCCGCCTATACCCTTGCCCGCCATCATCCGGGTGGTTACGACGCGTTTGTGGAAGCCATGAACCGCCGTGCCCGGGAACTGGGCATGGTCAACACCACGTTTGTGGACCCAACCGGCCTGTCGGCGGAAAACCTTTCCACGGCGGCGGATCTGGTACGCCTGGTCAAGGCGGCCAGCAAGTACCCGCAGATTCGTGAGTACTCCACTACCCGCTACTTCAGCGGGCACTTTCGACAGCCCCGCTACCGCCTTGCGTTTGGAAATACCAATGTTCTTGTCCACCGTGAAAGCTGGGGTGTGGGCGTCAGTAAAACCGGTTATCTCTCGGAAGCCGGGCGCTGTCTGGTGATGCTCTCCGAAATGGACGGCAAGCCGGTGGTTACAGTGCTGCTGGATTCCCTGGGTACCCGCTCGCCCATGGGCGATGCGGGGCGCATCAAACGCTGGCTGACCACCGGAGCGGGTGGCAGCGTAGCCACAGCCGCGCGGGCGTATGAGCGGAAAAAGAACGCTGCGTATGCTTCCTCTGAAAGCACCACAGTCAGTGCGAACTGACGCCGCATTTATCGGGACTTCTGGCGATGATCGAAATCTTCACCACGGGCGGAACCATCGACAAAGTGTATTTCGACGCCAATAGCGAATTTGAAATTGGAGACAGCCTGGTGGGAGAACTGCTCGCGGAGTCGAATATCCGTGAAGGGTTTTCAGTGTCGGGCCTGATGCGAAAGGACAGTCTGGAGATGACGGACGAAGACCGCGAGGCAGTCAGGAGCGCCGTCAGCCGCTGTGCCGCAGAACATGTTCTTATTACCCATGGTACCGACACCATGGCTGAAACGGCGCGAGCACTGCTATCAGTAAAGGCTAAGACCATCGTTCTTACCGGTGCCATGCAGCCGGCCCGCATGCGGCGCACTGACGCGGTTTTCAACATCGGTTTTGCCTGGGCAGCGGTAAGGCTGTTACCCCATGGTGTCTATATTGCCATGAACGGAGAGGTTTTCGAGGCAGGCTCCGTTCGCAAGAACCTCAAGGCCCAACGGTTCGAACGAACCTGATCAGGCCAGGCAGTCCACTTCCTCAGCACTCAGCTCGCGGTACTGCCCCGGTGCCAGTGCCGGGTCAAGAACGATCCTCCCGATCCGCCATCGATGCAAGCCGTCCACATGATTCCCCACGGCCGCCAGCATTCTCCGTACCTGATGATACCGCCCCTCTGAAATGGTCAGGTCAATCAGCCGATCATCCAGCCTGTGGACCCTGGCGGGGGAAGTGGGCCTGGATTCGTTACGCAGTTCCAGGCCATGTTCCAGCCGGGCAATGGCTGCAGCATCGATGGGTTCGCTCAGGGTTACCCTGTAGGTCTTGGGGCAATGGACCCTGGGCGACGTTACTCGATGGGACCATTGACCGTCGGTGGTGAGCAGCAGCAGCCCGGTGGTGTCTGCATCCAGCCGCCCTGCGATATGCAACCCCTGCCTCTCGCCGACAGGCAGAAGATCCAGGGCGGTTGGTTGTTGGCTGTCCGTGGTGGCACTGATGACGCCTTTGGGTTTGTTAAGCATCAGGTAGCGCTCGCCCGGTAGCACAAGGGGCTGTCCTTCCAGGGTGATTCCGGCCCCGGGCGCTACCAGTGTGCCGGCTTTGCGACAGGTCTTGTCGTCTACCTTCACCAGACCAGCACTGATGGCCTTTTTCGCATCCCTGCGCGACAGGGCAGTGGCGTTGGCTATGAAATAATCCAGACGCATGCTCAGGTGCAGCCCTCTCCTGGTGGTGGCACGGTCAGGCTGGCCAGGCACAGAACCTCGGCAGAACCCGTCATCCGGCTCCACAATACGCCCAGAAGCTCACCTGCGACAGCCGGACGTTCCAGACGGGAACTGGGCTCGGGTGTAATCCCCTTGCCATTATCACTGGCCAGAATGAAGGTAAACGGATGAGCGCCGGGGATGCCAAGGCGGATATCCGTCGCTGTCAGCTTGCCGTTAGCCTGATCGTAATGCAGGAAACCATCGGTAAACCATTCCAGACGTCGACCCTCTTCGAGAGAGGCTGCCGCCCTGGCCAGACCGGGGTCGCGGGGAAAGTTTTCCAGGATGACCGGCCCCTCGCCGTCGAGAAATCCGGTGACGATTTCCACCCGGCGGTTCTCACCCATAACGGTGACCCGCCACAATACCGTGTTGAAGGGCATTGGCTGGACCATCCTGGGGGCGTTTTCAAGGCCTTCCTGCGCAAGGGCCGGCTCTACACGGTCCGAAATGAGTTGCTGGGCAGTCACGCTCCAACCTAGATACAGTGACGATAACACCAGCCCCGCCATGACGGCCCTTGTACTGGGGACACGGAACAGAAAGGCGAGTATGCCGGCCAGCAAGGGCAACGTGTAAAGGGGATCGATAATGAAGATACTGTGGATGGCAACCGGTGGACCGAAGGGCCAGAATAACTGGGTGCCGTAGGTGGTGAAAGCGTCCAGCAGCGGATGTGTCAGCAATATCAGGGCCGTGACAGCGAACCAGCGTTTGTAACCCAGCACCGGTCGCCACCGATGCAGTGCATAAGCGATGAAAAACGACAGCGGAAACAGGATGAACAGAGAGTGGCTGAAGCCCCGATGCTGGGTAAAGTTGGCCACTGCCGTGCCGTAGTCGATAACCACGTCCAGGTCAGGCAGGGTGCCCAGGGCCGCACCGATCAACAGTGCCGAACGGCCAAGGGTTTTTCCGGCAACCGCGCCCGCCAGCGAGGCGCCCAATGCAGCCTGGGTTATCGAGTCCATCGCTAATAAAACCTTGTCAGTGGAATCCGACAGGTATTATGCGTGGAAACGGCTTTTGGATCACGGGTGAGGTCTGATGGGGCCTCAGATTTTCCGGCGCCGTGTCAGAGCCAAACCTGCCAGGCCGAGCCCCAGCAGTGCGAGCGTGCCGGGTTCAGGTACTGAGCGGGCGTTCAGTTTTGCCAGCAAGTCCACTGAGTTGATCGATTTCTCGGCAGTGTGGAATTCGTTCGTGCCATTTTCAAAACCGATAAGTTCCAGTGAATAAATCTGGCCACCGTAAGTGAACCCGGAGCTGGAAATGATGGATTCTTCAAAAGTGACGACGTCGTCAACAGGACCATTGTGCGTGTCCCAGAGCGTGAAGCAGTGGCCGAACAGGCAGATTTCAAACGGGTTGGAAGCATTGTTGGGCGTTTCCTCATGGGAGAAGACGAAGCGACCCTCAGTGGCTGCGCCACCTTCAAAACCGAGTTGAACGTTGAGATCGACACCAGTCAGGGTGTCCCCATAGATGGGTGCGTTGATATGAGTGAATTTTCCCAGCACAAACGGCTGGTCATCATTGATCTGTAGGGGGAGCGGACTATAAGCGGTGAAATCGTATCCGCTCTGGTAGTGGTGATACTTCGGTATGCCCCACCGGATGGAGTTTGTTCCCTCGCCACTGACGATGGCGCCAGTCGGGTTCTCGAACGCCCCTTCAATGGTTTCCAGGTTGACTGGGAATGCCGCGACACTGGTAGCCAGAGCCAGCAACGCACTGCCTGTGATTGCTCTCAAGGATAACGTCATAATCTAGCCTGCAATTTCAATTGTCTGGATTCGATACAGGGCGACCTGTAGCGGTTTCAGACACGATAAGCGAAATGCGTGCCAGATAAAAATCCCTAGTTATAACAGTGCGTTAAATATTCTACCGAGCGTGTGTGTCTAAAACGCTGACACTTCCTCCGGTTTCAGAGCAATACGCCAAGCGATTCCAGAACCGCCTCACCAGGATAGCCGTCTGCTACCAGGCCGTTGTCAGCCTGATAGTTCCGTATGGCGGACCGGGTGTTGGGGCCCATGATGCCATCCGGTTCCCCGGTGTCGAAGCCTTCATCATTCAGCGCTTCCTGGATAGCGAGGATGTTGTCCCGCGACAGGGCCGGGAGATCTTCCGGGGGGGGATTCTGCAATGTTCCCGCTCCGGCTATACGGTCGGCCAGGTGCCCTACGGCGATGGCATAGAATTCAGACCGGTTCCAGCCCATGATTACGCCAAAATTGTGGTAAGCCAGAAAGGCCGGCCCGCGGTGGCCGGACGGGACGACCAGGGAAGCCTTGATGGGCTCCTTTGCAAGGGCGTTGCCGAAAGCATCGGTAACGCCCAGCTGGCGCCATTCGTCGAGCTCAAGCCTGCGGCCGTCCGCCAATTCGTAATCGAAATTGTCTGGCAGCAGAACCTCCCGTCCCCAGCGGTAGTCCCCATTCCAGCCCAGGTCCTGCAGGAAGTTGCCTGCTGACATCATGGCATCCGGGAGGCTGTTCCAGAGATCCCGCTTGCCGTCACCGTCACCGTCCACGGCATGCCGGAGGAAGACGGTTGGCATGAATTGCACGTGTCCCATGGCGCCGGCCCAGGAACCCTCCATCTGTTCCGGTTTAATGGAGCCTTCATCTATGATTTGCAGCGCGGCAATCAGCTGTTCGGTGAAGAACTTAGTGCGGCGTGGGTCACAGGCCAGTGTGGCGAGGGAGCTGGGTACCGGCATCTTGCCAAAGTAAGACCCAAAGTTGGTTTCCAGGCCCCAGAAGGCCACCAGGTAGGGGGCCGGTACGCCGGTTTCGCGGGTAACACGCTCGAGTAGTTCACGATGTTCCTGCAGCAGTTCACGCCCCTTACTGACACGCTGCTCGTTTACCCGTCGGTTAAGGTAGTCGGCAAAGGTGGTGGTAAATTCCGGCTGTTGCCGGTCCAGCTCTATAACTCGCTCCAGGTACTCGGCGCTTGCCAGTACGGTGCTGGCGGTTTCCGACGACACGCCGGCATCAATTGCCTGGCTTTCCAGCCGTTCAATGCACTGGGGAAACTCCTCCAGGGCGTCGCTGTAGGCAGCGCCGGGCAGGCTTCCGGTTACCAATAGTCCGGCGAGTGAAAGGTGGCGAATCGTCCGTTTGCCCGCAAAAGTCCCTCTGAATATGGTCGGCACGCTTAACCTCGGTCTGGAGTGGATATTACCGGCCCATGGTAGCCTGTTTTTGCTGCCCTTAAATACCGTTGTTGGCCGCTTTCGGTGACAATTCTTTAACCTGAAGTTTCCTGCGGCCCTGCCTGTGTCGTCTTTTTGTAGCCTTGCTATTCCCGGGTATCGGCTTGTTCTATAGTTTGGGGATATAACGACTAACTTCTGAATAAAAAGGTCCGAATCATGGCAACGCTTAAGGCGCTGGTGGTGGATGATGCCAGTTTTGTTAGGGATCTGGTCAAACGGACAGTGCGCCAGCGCTTCCCGGTGATCGAAACTACCGACGCCCAGAACGGGCGGAGGGCCCAGTCACTGATGTCTCGTACGGTTTTTGACCTGATCCTGTGTGACTGGGAAATGCCGGAGATGTCCGGCCTGGAACTGCTGCAGTGGATGCGCCAGCAACCCCAGTACGAAAAAGTGCCGTTTATCATGATTACCAGTCGCGGCGACAAGGATCATGTAGTGGAGGCCGTCAAGGGCGGGGTATCGGAATACCTGGGCAAGCCCTTCAGCCCCGAGGGGCTGAGCAACAAAATCATCAAGGTAATGGGGCGGCGGCTCAAGGATGCTATGGACCGTAGCGGCAAGAGTATGGGCGGCCCCGCCGATGCCTTCAAGGAGTCTGCCACCCTGTTGACCCAGAAGCGGGAGCCGTCTTCTCCCACGCCGACTCGTCCTGGTAAGCCAGCCACTGCCCCTGGTGGGTCAGCCCGTCCGGCCATGAGTGTGGCCTCGGTTCGTTTTGCGGAGAGCACCCTGCGCTCGGTGGTCAAGGACATTACGCTCACAGAAGTCCGGGTAATCGCCAAGCGGGACCAGGAATTCCCCGGCATCCTCGATCAGGCAGTGGTGGATATCGAGGTAGCCGAGGGTCAGGTGGCACGGTTGAACGGTTACGTGCATCAGTTGCAGGCGGTAGAAAAGCGGCAGGATACGGATTTTGTCAGCGTAACGATCCGATTTGTGGACGAAGACCCGCAAAAACTGGAAGACCTGTCCCGCTTTATCGCCCGATTCCGAAGCGGGGGCTAGGCCTGAACGGGAAGGCTTCAGGAAGCGGTTTCAGGGAGCCTTTCCGCCAGTCGCTGACGGGGAAAGTGACAGATAAACTCGCTGCCATCGCCAATACGGCTGCGTATTTCCAGCCGGCCGTCATGGTTCAGCAGAACATGTTTCACGATCGCCAGCCCCAGGCCGGTGCCGCCGGTTTCCTTGTGCCGGCTGGGGTCGGCGCGATAGAAGCGCTCGGTGAGCCGCGGGATGTGGACCGGATCAATACCGATACCGGTATCTTTCACGGCCAGGTGCGCACCGTCACGATCGGTATGCCAGGTAACACTGATCTGCCCGCCTGCCGGGGTGTATTTCACCGCATTGAATATCAGGTTTGAAAACGCACTGCGCAACTGGCTCTCGTCGCCCCTGAGCAGGTGGCGTTCGGCAATGGTGATATCGAACTCATGGCCCTGCTCGCCACTGAGGGCCCTGGCGTCATGGCAGATCTGGTTGATCAGCGCCTTGACGTCCGTGATCGCATCGCTGACGGACTGTTCGCCGGTTTCAATC
Organism: Marinobacter denitrificans; assembly: GCF_008795955.1. Classification (GTDB taxonomy): domain Bacteria; phylum Pseudomonadota; class Gammaproteobacteria; order Pseudomonadales; family Oleiphilaceae; genus Marinobacter; species Marinobacter denitrificans. The sequence continues at coordinate 1,244,011 of NZ_VMHN01000001.1, read as the reverse complement.
TTTGACAGCAATATCAGGTCGGTAATCAGTGCTTCCATGCGAGAGGATTGCTGCGCCATGGTATTGATAGCCCGGCGCCACTTCGGGGGCAGGTCGTCGGCGTTGTCTACCAGCGTTTCCAGATAGCCGCTGATCACTGTCAGTGGTGTTCGCATTTCGTGGGACACGTTGCCGACAAAGTCCCGTCTCATCTGTTCCAATTGGTAGAGTCGGGTGACATCCTTGGCCACGATCAGTCGGTCATCATCGCCAAACAGGCTGATCTGGATCTGCAGACGTATATGGGGACGTGCTGGGGAATTCAGGTCCAGCGGCTCGCGGTAGTCCCTGGAGTCGAAATAGGCCTTGAACGCGGGATTGCGGATCAGGTTGTGGATGAACTGGCCCTGGTCCGAGCCGCGACGAAAACCCAGCAGGTTCTCCGCCGAGCCGTTCCACCACTCCATGGCGCCCCGTGAATCCGTCATGATGACGCCATCACGCATCGCATTGGTGGATTCCTGAACCCGGTTTATCTGGGCGCGAAGCCTGTCCTGGGTGCGGAGGTGGGTCTGGTGGAGTTTGTGAAGGCCGTCAAAGATGTCGCCCCAGAGACCGACGCTTTGCGGGGCTTCGTCGCTGCCCCCAGGGTTGCCCAGCCACTGATAAAGGCGCTTTGCCTGGGCGAGGGTCCACCAGAGGTAGGCAAGCAGGCCCACGGTGAGCCCGTACAGCGGCTCGCCAAAGAAAAGCCCGATCGCCGTACAGGCGACCAGGAACGCGATGATCCACCGCACATACCTTGACCAGTTGTGTTGCATTACTGCTGCCCCTGAGTCAGTTCCGGCCCTTGCGGGGTTGAGGGCGCCGGTTTGCGGTTATGCGGCCCTGGTAGAGAACCGGTAGCCGGTGCCCCGCACGGTCTGGATCAGGTGATCGTATTGGTCCCCAAGCGCCTTGCGCAAGCGGCGGATATGCACATCAACGGTGCGCTCCTCAACATAGACGTTCCCGCCCCATACCTGATCCAGCAGTTGGGAGCGAGTATAAACCCGTTCCTGGTGTGTCATGAAGAACTGGAGCAGCCGATATTCCGTAGGTCCGATACTCAGTGCGCCGGTCTCGGTGGTAACACGGTGGCCCACCGGATCCAGGGTGAGGCCATCTACCTCGATGGGGGTTTCCACGCCGGCAGGTGTGGTGCGCCTCAGCACGGCCTTGAGCCGGGCTACCAGCTCCCGGGGCGAGAAGGGCTTGGTGATGTAGTCATCGGCACCCACTTCCAGGCCCTGGATCTTGTTGTCCTCCTCAACCTTGGCGGTGAGCATGATGATGGGAATTTCAGCGGTGGCCTCTTCTTTTTTAAGGCGACGCGCCAGTTCAACACCGCTGGTACCGGGAAGCATCCAGTCAAGCAGAATGAGATCGGGCTGTTTATCGACAATCAGGGCATGCGCTTCGCGGGCATCCGCTGCCTCAAGGTAGTCGTAGTCGGCCATTTCGAGGGCAACGGCAATCATCTCGCGAATAGGCGCCTCGTCATCGACGATCAGGACAGTTTTTCCAGTCATGAGCATTAACCTGTGTCAGACCTTGTTTTGTTGCTGCCTTATTACACCCGGATAGTGTTACAAGTATATGACAGGATCTGCCTGGAACAGGATTTGTTGGCTCAACCGATCATCAGATCCACCAGCAGGCCGGTAAACACCGCGAAGCCCGCCCAGTTATTGTTGAGAAACGCCTTGAAGCAACCGTCCCGCTCCCGGTCACGGGCCAGATGTTGCTGGAAAACGAACAGGCAGGCCATGGCGACAAGCCCCAGGTAGTAGAACACACCCAGTTCAGCTTGCTGGCCCACCAGTATCAGGATCAGTACGACCAGCCCCTGCAGGACCGCGATAACGGCCCGGTCTGCCTCACCGAAGAGAATGGCCGTGGACTTGATGCCGATCTTGATATCGTCGTCGCGATCGACCATGGCGTACAGGGTGTCATAGGCGACGGTCCAGAGTACGTTGGCGGTAAACAGCAGCCAGGCCATGCGGGTAACCTCACCGGCCTCGGCAGCCCAGGCCATGGGGATGGCCCAGGAAAAGGCTGCACCCAGGAACAGTTGGGGCAGGTGGGTGTAGCGTTTCATGAACGGATAAATGAACGCCAGTATCACGCCGCCGAAAGAGAGGTACAGCGTCAGGGTATTGGTGAACAGCACCACCATCAGGAAAGCGATCAGGCAAATGCCGGCAAACAGCGCAACGGCCTCCCAGGCTTCGATCCGGCCAGACGTGAGGGGGCGGTCTTTGGTGCGTTTTACGTGGCGGTCCACTTTGCGGTCGGCAAAGTCGTTGATGGCGCAGCCAGCGGCCCTCATCAGGAAAACACCGAGGGTAAACACGATAAAGTTGCCGATGCCGGGAAAGCCGTCTGCAGCCAGCCAGAGGGCCCAGTAGGTCGGCCAAAGCAGAAGCAGGCTGCCGATCGGACGGTCGAGGCGCAACAGGCGTGCGTAGTCTGCAAGGCGGGCCTGTATGTGGGTGGGCACAGCATTGGACAGCATGGGCTTGATCCGTATCGGGTAAAGTGCAAGTGACTGAGCGGGGATTATAGCCAGCGGTGGCGCCCCGGTTAAAGGCTCGGTGGCTGGAGTGTCAACCGATCAGGGTGGGAAGGAAGTATTCGCCCACCAGCAGTGAGTGGTTGCCACTGAAGAATCGGGACCGGCGTGCCGCCAGTGGTTGAGCATTGTTGTGGCGGTGGCACAGCCCTGTCTCGAACGGACCCCGTTGCCACTCGGGGTTGCTGAAGAGGTAAGCTCCCAGCGGCCTGCGGCCGAGATTGCGCAGGCGACGACCGCGTCCTGCCAGCGTTGCCAGGGGGATGATGGTGCGGGCAAGTACCCAGGGCGTGTTGTCGCCGTTCAGGCAGACCTCCCGCACCCAGGTGTTCTGGCGCAGCGGGATACCGAGGGTGCGGGCTTCTTCCGCGGTGGGGCGGGCGAAGCCTTCCTGAAGAATGTCCACACGAAAGCTCTCGCGACACTGAAGCTGCAGGGCCCGGGTCAGGGAACCCTCCAGTTTCAGCCAGTGGCCAAGCGTGCCATGAACCGCCGGGTTTCTCAGTCCGGCTGCTGAAAACGAGCGGTACCAGTCCGTTGGGGGGATGCCAACAGGGTTACAGTCCCTTGACGGCATAAATTCCCGGGGCGTTGCGCCAGTAGCCTTTGTAGTCCATGCCGTAGCCGAAGAGGAAGCGGTCCTCCACTTCCAGCCCGGTGAAGTCGGCCTTGAGATCCGGCCTTGCCTTGCGGTCGTGCTGTTTGTCCACCAGCACCGCCGTCAGGACCTCTTTGGCGCCATGGGCAAGACAGTAATCCGCGATGGCACAGAGGGTCGTACCTTCATCAAGGATATCGTCGACAATAAGAACGGTGCGGCCATTCATGTCGGCATCCGGCCTCAGTTTCCATTCCAGTATCCCGCCGGTCGTTTCCTGCCGATAGCGGGTGGCGTGGAGGTATTCCGCCTGTACCGGGAACTTCAGTCGCGGTAATAACTGGCCGGTGAGGATCAGGCCGCCGTTCATCACGCAGAACAGCAGGGGGTTGGTGTCTTTCAGGCGCCCGGTAATATCGTCCGCAAGGGACTGTACGGCGGCCTGTACCTGCTCTTCGCTTGCCAGGCAGTCGGCCTCGGCCATTACCTGGTTAAGTTCGGCGACGGTATCGGTCATAAAGGTCGGGTCCTGTCGTAAAACGGGGGATTATACCGGAGGAGGCGCGCCGAAGGGAGGGGGCGTTCGGGCTGCGGCAGGTCGGTATTTATGGCTATTGGCACAAAACCTGCCAAACGTCCGTCGGCACTGGCATTGGTCAACGGGGCAGCGGTGGGTATGATGGTTCCCGGTTTGTGCGGTGTCCGGCTGACACAGAAAGACTTGCGCGCTTGATTGTCTGACAATTATCATCGCGCCCTGATGAGTTTCGGAGGAAGGCTATGAAGAAGTGGCAATGCGTTGTGTGCGGATTTATTTACGATGAAGCTGAGGGCTGGCCAGACGACGGCATCGCGCCCGGGACTGCCTGGGAAGATGTCCCAGAGGACTGGGAGTGCCCGGACTGCGGCGTGGGCAAGGAAGATTTTGAGATGATCGAAATCGGTTGATGATCCCGGTACAGATGACAGAGTCGGAGAGCAGGTAATGAGCACAGATGCACCCATTGTGATTGTGGGAAGCGGGTTGTCGGGTTACACCCTGGCGAAGGAAATTCGTAAACAGGACACGAATACGCCCATTGTGATGGTGACGGCGGACGATGGCTTCAGCTATTCCAAGCCCATGCTCTCAACCGGCTTTACCAAGGGTAAGGAAGCCGACGAACTGGCTCAGGCCTCGGCCGACGCCATGGTCGAGCAACTGAACCTGGAGCTGCGCACCTACACCACCGTCACCGGTATTGATCCGGATGCCCATGAACTGGTGCTGGGAGATGAACGGCTGGTTTACAGCAAGCTGGTGCTGGCCTGGGGCGCGGATGTGATACGCCTGTCCATCGCTGGCGATGGGCAGGAACACGTGTTCTCGATTAACGACCTGGTGGATTACCGTGCTTTTCGTAACGCCCTGAAGGGCAAAAAGCGAGTGGCCATTATGGGGGCTGGCCTGATTGGTTGTGAGTTTGCCAATGACCTGCGCAATGGCGACTACGAGGTCGACGTGATTGCCCCTTCTGATACTCTGATGCCGGGGCTGTTGCCCTCACCTGCCGCAGAAGCAGTTCGCAGTGGTCTTGAAGACCTCGGGGTTCGGTTTCATCTGGAAACCGTGGTGGAGCACATCGCCGACAGTGGGAAGGGCGTGGAGCTGACGCTGGCCAATGGTGAGAAACTGGATGCTGATCTGGTGATTTCTGCCGTCGGGCTGCGGCCTCGCACAGAGCTGGCGGCTGCAGCGGGTCTTGAGACCAGTCGCGGAATTGTGGTGAACAGGGCACTGGAAACGTCCGCTCCGGACATTTATGCCCTGGGTGATTGCGCCGAAGTGGATGGCCACGTATTGCTCTATGTCATGCCACTGATGACCTGTGCCCGTGCCCTGGCGAAAACCCTGGCAGGGGAACGAACCGAGGTGAAGTACGGCACCATGCCGGTCATGATCAAGACACCCTGTTGCCCGACGGCGGTCTGCCCGCCACCGCCAGAGGCCCCCGGAAGCTGGGAAGTGGATGCTGAAGGCCAGGACGTCCGGGCGCTGTTCAGGGGCGATTCCGGCGATGTTCTGGGTTTTGCGGTAACCGGCCGTTATGCGGTGGAGAAACAGGCCCTGTCAAAAGAAGTGCCGCCTATCCACGATTAATCAGCGGCATCGGGATTGCGAAAGTCCCCGGCTTACGGTAGAAACTCATTCGTGAGCTAACGAAATTGACAGGAGCGGGCATGCTGGAAGTAACCAGAAAACTGGTGGATCTGCTGGATCTTTCCCCGATGGGTGACGACCACTTTCAGGGGGACAGCGAAGACCTCGGCTTTCCCAATGTATTTGGGGGGCAGGTTCTCGGGCAGGCCCTGATGGCCGCCAGCCGCACCGTGGAGGGGCGCCTGCCCCATTCCCTGCACGCCTATTTCCTCCGCCCCGGCAATCACAGCATGCCCATCGACTACGAAGTGCAGCGGGTCCGCGACGGGGGCAGTTTTTCCGTACGGCGGGTAATTGCACGCCAGGGCGGCAAGGAAATACTGACCGGCTCCATGTCGTTCCAGGTCGCCGAGGAGGGGTTCGAGCACCAGTTGGACATGCCGTCTGCCCCGGATCCTGACAGCCTCAAGTCAGAACAGGACTATGGCAAGATGCTTGCGCCCCATGTGCCGGAGCACCTGCGAGATACTCTGGTGCGGGATCGCCCCATCGAAATCCGGCCGGTGGATCCGGTCAATCCGTTAAAGCCCGAACCCCGCCCGCCCTATAAACAAAGCTGGTTCCGCACCCAGGGGCATCTGCCGGACGACCCGGTACTGCACCGGTGCCTGCTGACCTATGCCTCAGACTTCTCGTTCCTGGGAACCGCACTGAATCCCCATGGCGTGACGTTCATGAGCAAGAAGATGCAGATAGCCAGTCTGGATCATTCCATCTGGTTCCACCGTGAGTTCCGTATGGACGGTTGGCTGCTCTACGATAAGGACAGCCCCAGTGCGTCCGGCGGACGCGGCTTCAATCGTGGCAACTTCTTTGACCAGCAGGGAAGGCTGGTGGCCTCAACCACACAGGAAGCCTTGATTCGCCACCGTGGTTAGCCAATTTGTCGGTTTTTCTCCTGGCGGGCCCGTTTGTCCAGCCAGGCTGTCAATTCATCGAAAGGCAGCGGTGGCGTGAGCAAATAGCCCTGGATCATGTCGCAGCCCATCTGCTCCAGCAGGTCCAGTGTTTCCTGTTTTTCCACACCTTCGGCAACCACGGCATAGCCCAGGCTGTGGCACATGTCGATGGTGGTTTTGACGATCACCTGGTCCCCGGCTTCGGTGGCGAGGTCGGTCACCAGGGAGCGGTCGATCTTGATCTCGCTGGCGGGCAACTGCTTGATATACGATAGCGATGAGTAACCGGAACCGAAATCATCAATGGACAGCGGGATCCCTGTAGCGTGCAATGATTTGAGCGCCTCCAGGGAGTTGATCGGGTCCTGCATCATCGAGGTTTCGGTGACCTCAAGAGTAATAGCGCCCTGATGGGAGTGGTAACTGCTCATCAAACGTTGCACAAACATCGGGAAGTCCCGCTCCCTCAGGTTGTTTGGTGAGATATTCACCGATATCGCAAGCCTGTGTCCCTTTTCGAGCAGGCGGCTGCGGATGGCCAGAGACTGCTCCAGCACCCAGCGGGTCAGCGGTTTGATCAGGCCGGTTTGTTCTGCCAGGGCAACGATTTCGTCAGCGGGAACAGGATTTTTATGGCCCGGCCAACGTACCAGGGCCTCAAGCCCGACCACCTCTCCGGTTTTCAGTAACATCTTGGGTTGCAGGTAGAGTGCAAGCTTGTCGTTCTTCAGGGCGTGCCTGAGGTCAGAAGCCATTGTCAGGCGGTCCGCACTGTAAGAATCCCGCAATGGGTGGTAAAAGGCCAGCCCGCGGTCTCTGGCTTCTTCCGATCCCTGGGCAATGAAAGCCCTGCGGATTAATGTGTTGGCGTCCGTGGCGTGGTCAGGAGAGATGGCAGTGCCGGTGCGCGGGTCCAGGGGTAGTTGCATGCCCAGGTAATCCAGCGGTTCGCGGAGTTCCTGCAGGGCATGGGCCACGGCCCGTGGAACCTCTGCCAATGTGTCGGTCTCTACCACAAAGCCAAAGGTGGACGATTCCAGCGAGGCGAGATAGAACGACTGGTGTTCTGTGGTCTCCACCGCACAGATGCCGGGCAGGTCTCCCACAATACTGTTAAAACGCCGGGCCGCCAGTTCGATCAGGCGATCCGTGTTGCGATGTCCGAGGGTTTTGGTGATAGACGGAAGGTTGGTAAGGTGGATCACGGATATGGAAAAACGTTTGTCCGTTTCCCGGGCGATCAACTCGTTAATCATCATCTCCAGGCAGGCGCGATTGGGCAAGCCAGTCAGCGGGTTGTGCAGCGCCTGATCAATCAGCCTGAGTTCCGCCGACCGTCTTGCCGCCATGGCGGCAATCTCCGCTTCCCGTGCCCGCACCTTGTCTTCGCGTTCCTGATACAGCCTGGCTGCGAGGGCGATGGTCAACAGAATGGCTTCAAGCCCCGAGCCGATTTCCATGCCATAAACAGTCACGAAATTGGTGGGAATCAGCCCATACTTGTTGGCAGCAGTTACGGCGCTGCCCACCGTGAGCAATGCCCAGGCAATGGTGTAATAGCTGGCCTGAGGGTTACCCCGGATCCACTGCAGTGGCCCGATCGCTGTCAGTAAAAGACAACTGGGAATCGCCAGGGCAACGGTAAGCCGGCTGGCAATGCTGTAATCAGTAATAAAGGTGAGCACGACCACCGCAAGGTTCACCAGCACGGTATACCAGACCAGTTTGTCCATTTTGGGGCTGGTGGATCTGAGGTTAAGGAACGCGCGGGAGAACAGCAGGGTGAAGATCAGGGCAATCGGTACCGTCAGCATCATTGCCTGGTTGTGTAACCAGGGCAGCCCTGGCCAGAGCAGTTGGTAAGTGCTGCCGTTCAGGCCGCCAATCAACAACAGGTACCCCAGGGTGGAAAGCACATACAACAAATACATGCGCTCGCGCAGCGCCAGAAAAATGAACAGATTGAAGAAAATCACCATGATCAGGATGCCGTAGTAAATCGCATGCATCTGATCTTCGACTGACGCGGCCTCAAAGAACGCAGCCGGCTTCCAGAGTCGGACTGGAATCTGCATGGCCCCCTGGCTGCGAACCCGTAGCAGTATCTCGTACTTATTGTCGGGATCTATGTCATAGGTAAACAGGAAGTTGCGGTGCTGGACCGGGCGCTGGTCAAATGGGAAATGGTCCCCGGTCAGTATTCGCTCGCGGACCACGCCGTTTTCAAGAAGGTAGAAGGTAATATGGTCGAGCTGAGGATAGCGGATTTCCAGCACCTGCCGGGGGCCAGGCACTTCTGAAAGGGCTGACGCAGGAAGGCGGAGCCACACGGTATCGCGGATGTAGCCGAAGTTAGGACTTTCGCCTTCCAGTGACTGCCAACGATCAGAAGCAAGTGCTTCCCTGAAATCCAGATCTTCTGAACTAGTCACCCGGATGTAGTCCATATCCGGCTCTGCAAACCCGGATTCAGGAGGGCTTGCCTGGGTTCCGAAAGCCATTATGATCAATACGCCCACGAGGGCGAAAAGCTGAACAATATGGCGCACGTAGTACCAATTTTGTTTGGAGTGTCCGTTTCAGTATGGCTCCAACTACTCAGCTGCTCAAGGAACAAATGCCAGGTTTTCCACCCACCGGCGCGTCCAGCGCTCCGCTTCCACTTCCGGTTCTGTCGTTTCCAGCGCGTCGATCCGAAGCGTGTCACCGACTTTCCGTGCCGAGGTCTCATAAAAGGCCTCTTCCATAAGCTCGCCGGCACCGCAAAAAGTATCGCCGTAGGAGCTGTCACCCAGCACGATGACACCAAAAGGACGCCCTGGTTGCTGGGGCAGTTCCTCGCGGAGCTTCAGGTAGAATGGCAGCAGGTTAGGCGGTACCTCGCCCTGGCCTGTGGTGGATGTACAGATCAGTACCGGGTCGCTGTTGCCGGTTATGTCTTCCAGTGCAGGATTTTCAAGCACGATGATCTGATGTCCCTCCTGCTCCATGGTCTTTTTCAGTGCGCGCGCGGTCAGTAATGCGCCACCATAGACGCTGCCAACCAGAATCCGGATTGATGCCATAAGTCGCCCTGCTCGTTGAATTGCGGCACGATCATAGCGAGTGCACGCCCGCGTCTCAAGCGCGGGTGCGGGGGGAAGTCTGCTCGGTGGTGGAGGTGCGTACCCGCGGCGCAATGCGGTTGCGACCGTCTTCCTTGGCGTTGTAGAGGTGAATGTCGGCCTGTTTCAGCAGTTCGTTGACAGAGCTGGCTTTGGCAATGGAGCAGATGCCGGCACTGATAGTAATGGGGAGGCGCTTTCCGGCAAAAGCGAACTCGGCATTGGCTACCTCGGAGCGCAAGCGCTCAGCGAGGGTGAGGGCCTGAAGTAACGATGTATCGGGCAACAGGATCAGGAACTCCTCGCCACCCCAGCGTGCCGCCACATCGGTCTGGCGGATCACTGTCTGCATGAGCCCCGAAAAGCGACGAAGTACCTCGTCCCCGGCATCATGGCCGTACTCGTCGTTGATGTGCTTGAACAGGTCGAGGTCTATCAGTGCAACTGAAAAGTGGTGACCTGAGCGGCGATACCGGGAGTATTCTTCGTTCAGTCGATGCTGCATGTCTCTGCGATTGGACAGCCCCGTCAGTTCGTCGGTCCGGGCGGCGTGTTCGTGTGCCCGGGCCAGTTCCATCAGCTCGTTGCGGGCCTTCAGCCGGCTGGCTTCCAGTACAAAGCAGAAAATGGACTCGAACGTCAGGGTGGCGAAAAAGCGAATTTTAAAGTCAGTGGTATATTCTGCCGTTACCAGCGGTAGTTGCGGAAACTGGAAAACCACCACCGCCAGCAGGCAACAGAACAGAAGTACCGCCGTGCCGGTTTTCAGGTCTGTAAGATAGAACAGCAAGGGCGGGAACACGTAGAACCAGAGCGGGCCGGTGTTGCTTTCACCGCCGGTGACGATCAGGTATCCGAACAGCAGCCCGACAATGGCGATCATGCCGACTTTCTGCTGCTGGCGATTACCATTCCAGGCATAGATCAACATGTTTGTTGCCACCAGGGCGGCAAAGAACCAGAGCGCCCCGGCGTGGGTCGTATGGCCGGCGAACCAGGCTTTCGCTCCGATGCCCAGCAGGAACAGGATGGCCATGGCCGAAAGGCCGGTCAGCAGACGGGAAACCCGCTCTTCGTCACTTGCGTTGGCGATGGTCTGGCTGGGGTCGGGAAGTCGGGTCATGGCGCTCTTGTTATTTTTGCTGTGCGTGAGCCGCACAATTGCCCGTCAGGTTAACTAATCATGCCAGCCTGCACAGAGACTTCGGTCAAGCAATCGTGACAAGGCCGGTTTTGTTTCATTTTAATGTCAAAAAATTTATAGTTGCCGCCGTATGAAGGCTGAAATTCAGCTCCCCGTGTTCCCTGTTGCGAGACCTGACGCGTTATGGCCAGCAAAAACGGATTCCTTGATACTCTCCTGACCAGCCCGTCCACCGAGCGTTACCGTGTTGGCATCAGCTTCCTGTTTCTCTTCGTTGTCTTCCTGGTGGTCGGCCAGATCAGTAGTGGTATGCCTAACAGCATGTTGTTGATGGCCGCTGCGGTTATTGGCGGTTATATGGCCATCAATATCGGAGCTAACGACGTCGCCAACAATGTCGGGCCTGCGGTAGGGTCAGGGGCCATGTCACTGGGGGGCGCGGTTGTTATTGCTGCGGTATTTGAGGCAGCCGGCGCCATTATCGCTGGTGGGGATGTGGTTTCCACCATCAAGGGCGGCATTATCGCCGCTGATCGGCTGGAGGATGTGAGCACCTTCGTATGGCTGATGACAGCGGCCCTCCTCGCTGGTGCCCTGTGGCTGAATCTGGCTACCTGGATGGGGGCGCCGGTCTCCACTACCCACTCCATCGTTGGGGGTGTGTTGGGGGCCGGGGTTGCGGCTGGCGGTTGGGGCATCGCTGACTGGGCCGTGATGGGCAAGATTGTCGCCAGTTGGGTGATTTCGCCGGTGCTGGGTGGGGTGCTGGCTGCCCTGTTCCTGTACGCCATCAAGAAGACCGTACTGTATCGAAAGGACGTGGTGCCGGCTGCCCGAACGTTCGTGCCCTGGCTGGTGGCCATTATGGCGTGGGCCTTTGGTACCTACCTGATGGTAAAAGGGGTCAAGAAGATTGTCAGTGTCGACTTCCTGGGTGCCTCTCTGGTGGGTCTGGGTGTGGCAATCGTCGTTTTCATCGCCATGAAGGTGCTGGTTGGGCGCCGCGCGGCCACTATGGAGAACAGCTCTGCGGGGGTGAATGAACTCTTTGTCTGGCCCATGATCTTCGCCGCCGCACTGCTCAGTTTTGCCCATGGTGCCAACGACGTGGCCAACGCCATCGGCCCGCTTGCTGCGATCAACGACGCACTGTCTGCCGAAGCAGTGGTTACCTCTGCTGCCATTCCCCTCTGGGTGATGCTGGTGGGTGCCATCGGTCTGGCGGTGGGGCTGATGCTCTTCGGGCCGAGGCTGATCAAGACTGTTGGCAGCGAGATTACCGAGCTGGATAAAACCCGCGCTTTCTGTATTGCGCTGTCAGCGGCGCTGACCGTCATCATTGCCTCACAGCTGGGGCTGCCTGTGAGTTCAACCCACATTGCCGTAGGGGGAGTTTTCGGCGTGGGCTTCCTTCGGGAATACCTGAAATCCAACTACGCAACACAGCTACACAACATCATGGACAGCCATGAGGAGGAAGAGCGCGAGCGGTTGCGTCCGTTCCTCGAAGATTTCCGCAATGCCTCCGTCGAGGAGATGGAAAACCTGCTCACCCAGGCCAAGAAAAAGAAGCAGGTTCCCCTGTCCAAGAAGGAGCGCAAGCGCCTCAAGAAGATCTACCGCGAGGAGATGGTCAAGCGTTCACACCTTACCCGTATCGTTGCTGCCTGGATCATCACAGTGCCCGTGTCGGCCTGCCTGGCGGCCATCCTGTTCTTCACCCTGCGCGGTTTCCTGATGTAAGGATCACCCGCGCTGGTTGTCAGCTGCCGGTTTGGCCCATACTATTCTTCCTATGGGAGGCGTTTGCCTCCCCCACTATTGCAAACCTTTCCGGGGATTGAGTCATGAGTTCAGCAGAAGAAAGCCGCCAGGCAAAGGTCATTGACGAGCTCAGGGTATTTATCAAGAAGGTTCTCAGCGACCCCACGATAGCCGTGAAGTCGGTGGAAATTGCGCGTAAATACCGTAATCAGCCCAATGCCAACGAGCTTATTGCCCGGGAAATAAGTGCCAACACCACGATCCGCATTCCGGAAAGCTGGAGTCGGGCGGACCATATGTTTTTAGAAATTCTGGACGAAGTGCTTGATGATGAAGAGGCGCTTTACTAGGTTGCGAGTCCAGGCTTGCACTGAGCGAGGGGCGGGGGAACTCTTACAAAACCGTGCGGAGCCATGGATGGCGGAGCCGAGCGTACAGGGACGTATCCACAGCGTGTTTTGGAAGAGTTCCCCCGCCCCTCGCGGTGTCTGAGGGAGGAAGCTGATTCAGGCCTGCTGGGCCCCGGACTGATGCAATTTCAGAACGGCATCCGCCATCTGATCCAGAATTTCCATTTCATCCTGAATACCTTCGTCCGCTGATAGTTCCCGCTGCTCTTTCAATATGTCTGCCAGGATTTCTTTTGTGGTCAACGGGTTGGCCAGTACCACCCGGAATACGATGCAGGGGAAGTTGAAATAGCATGCCGGCTCCAGGCGCGTCCGGGATACAAACGCTTTGCCCCGCTCACGCTGGGTTTTCTGCAGGAACTTGGTGATTCGGTTCAGGGAGGTGTTTAGTCGCTCGGCCTGCAGCGGGTCCGCGACGGAAAGCGCTTTTTGCACTTTCTCCGGACAGTAACGGTAGGTGAGGATATTGAGCTCGGGCTTGGTGATCAGTTCGAAATCCGGCTCTCCCTCGATCATTTCCGCAAAGGTTTTGGCCTTGTCGATGCCCTGGTCGATGAGGATTTCGTACCCCTCCCGGGCCAGGATTCGCAGCCCTGACTGGATCAGCATGGACATGCCCGGCCGTGAGCCCTCCAGAGTGGTGCTGCCCAGATCCCGTGAGCCTTTACGGATAATGTACTGGGCGTGGTGCTCCACGGCACTGGCCAGGCTTGGGTCACGAAATACCACCAGCCCCACGCCCATGGGCACGTAGAGCTGCTTGTGGGCATCGAAGGTCACCGAGTCAGCCTTTTCAATGCCCCGCAGCAGATGGCGGTGAGTGCGGGAGAACAGGGTCGGCCCGCCCCAGGCTGCGTCCACGTGGAAGTGGGCCCCGAATTCCCGGGCAATATCTGCCATGGCATCGAGAGGGTCGACGTTACCGGTTTCGGTGGTGCCGGCAATACCGCAAATGGCCATGACCCGGATCTTCTGGCGATGCAGTTCCAGGCACTTTTCCCGCAGGGCGTCGGTGTTGATCCGATTGTCGTCATCGGTGTCCACGGGCACCAGGAAGTCCCGGCCCAGGCCAAGTACATCGGCGGCTTTGCGCAGGGAGTAATGGCCGCGGCGGGAGACCAGTATGGCGGCGCCTTCGCAGCCGTAGTAACGCAGGGCGCGGAACAGGCCTTCCTGATGGATGCCGCGGAAGCTGCCTTCGGCGGGGAAGGCGTTGTTGCGCGCCACCCAGAGTGCCGTCAGGTTGGCCACGGTGCCACCGGAGCACATGGCGCCCAGCGCATAGCGGGGGTCGTGCATCCACTTGCGGTAGAAGGCACCGTCCTGTTCGTAGACCAGCCGGTGGATCATGCCCAGCACCTGGCGCTCCATGGGCGTGAACGCCTTGGAGGTTTCGGTCTTCACCAGGTTCTGGTTGAGGGCAATCATGATCTTGGACAGTGGCAGCATGAAGTAGGGCAGTGCCGATGTCATATGGCCGATAAAGCTGGGAGAAGCCGTGTGTACGGAGTTGGCCACCAGCTTGTCGAGCAGGAACTGGGCTTGCTCCGAGACGAAGATGGGTTTTTCGGGAATGGCGTAGTCCGAGAAATCTTTCTCCACGTCGGAAAGATCCCGTTCGACCGCAACGATGTGTTCCTGCAGGAACCCGGCAAGGTTACGGGAGATGTTCTGGTCAATCCGGCTCAGTGTGGATTCAGGTGCCTCAGGCACTGTGAATACACGGTACATGGCCTCTACTGAGGCCTGGGCGGATTTTTTCTTTCCGGTCATAGGTGCCGCACACTATCAGTGGTCATCCACAGGGCCTGTCCCGGATACTCTGCGGATATGGTCGGACACACGGGGTTCCGACGTCGATAACTTGCCACCGGGCTACTGCCAGGCGCTCTGTTCTCCCTGAGGGGCCGTAGTATACGGTGTCGCGATACCATACGCTACAGCATGGTCCCTGCCCGCGGGGCGGGTCAAAGGATCTCCCGGTGTACGTCCAGTATGGCGGCGTCGACGCGTTCCTGTATCGCTTTTTCGATCTGGTCCAGGCGCTGGGAGATCTGCTGTGAGGTTCCACCAAGGGCTGCGATAGTCCAGGTGGCACAGTCCAGGGCGTCCTGGTCGGCGGTTTCGGCGACGGCCAGGTCGGGTTCTTTGCCCCAGACGGCTTTGAGGGCGGTGAAGACCTTGCGTTTGGCTTTCAGGTCTTCGCAGCCATAGAGCTGGAAGTGCAGGGTCAGGATGCCCACATGGGGCGTGATGACTGGCTGCTGCGGGTTGCCTTGGTTCAGGAGTTTTCTCAGGGCTTCAGACATTTCTTTGCTTCCGGCTATGGTGCAGGAACCAGCGGGGGATGGCTTTCCAAAACACGCTCCTTCGGCACATCCATGTGGCGCTTGAGCTCCGCCATCCTTGGCTCCGCACAGTTTTGGAAAGCCATCCCCCGCCGGTTCGCGAACCTTTCAGTTAGAGTCCGCCTCCGCCGAACATTGTTTAGTGTCCGGCGGCCTGCTTTCTAGCCTACTACAGGCGTTGCCCGTTTGATAATTGCCGCCGGGTCGGTGCCGGAGGGGAGGTTGCCGTAGTTTAGGCCGCCGTTGTGTTCGAGCCGGGAGGCGCAGAAGGCGTCGGCAACGGCGGGGTCAGAATTTCTCAGTAGCAGTGAGGACTGCATCAGCAACGCCAGCCTGTCCACCAGGTTACGGGCGCGGTATTCGAAGTCGCTGATGTCGGCGAAGTCGTTCTGCAGTTGTGCCAGGAAGCGGTCGAAGCGGGCATCACTGCCCCGCGCCTCTGCGGCTTCGTGAAAGAAGGCGTCGAGGGTGTCCGGCTCTTTCTGCAGGGCGCGCAGGGTGTCCAGGCACTGGACGTTGCCGCTGCCTTCCCAGATGGCGTTGACCGGGGATTCGCGCAGCAGGCGCGGCATGATGCAGTCTTCCATCACGCCGCTGCCGCCAATGCATTCCATGGCTTCGTAGGCGTGGTTGGGTGTGCGCTTGCAAATCCAGTACTTGCCAACGGGGGTCGCCAGCCGGGCCAGCAGGCGTTCGTGTTCCAGGTGCTGGTTGTCCAGTGAACGGGCGATGCGCATGGTGTAGGCGAGCGCCGCTTCGCTTTCCAGTGCCAGGTCGGCCAGTACGTTCTGCATCAACGGTTGGTCGCTGAGTCGGTGGCCGAAGGCGCTGCGGTGGCGGCAGTGATGTGTCGCCTGGGCAAGAGCCTGGCGCATGCCAGCGGAGCTGCCAATCATGCAGTCGAAGCGGGTCATGGCGACCATTTCAATAATCGTAGGCACGCCGCGGCCTTCTTCGCCGACCATCCAGGCCAGGGCGCCCCGCAGCTCCGCTTCACTGGAGGCGTTGGCGACGTTGCCCATCTTGTTCTTCAGGCGCTGGACCTGCCAGGGGTTCTTGCTGCCGTCCGGACGCCAGCGTGGCATCAGGAAACAGGACAGGCCGCTTCTGGTCTGAGCGAGTACCAGGAAGGCGTCACACATGGGCGCTGACACGAACCATTTATGGCCGACAAGCTCATAGGCCTGCGCCGGGCCTTCGGCGCCAATGGCGTAGGCCCGGGTGGTGTTGGCCCGGACATCGCTGCCGCCCTGTTTTTCGGTCATCGCCATGCCAATGGTAACGGACTGTTTTTCGCGGTCAGGCAGGTTGCGGGGGTCGTAGCTGTTGGCGAGAATCTTGTGCTCCCAGATGGCAGCCAGTTCCGGTTGCTTGCGGATCGACGGGATCGCCGCGAAGGTCATGGTGACAGGGCAGCAGTGGGCCGCTTCCACCTGGGAGTGCAGGTAATATTTGGCAGCTCTTGTGACATGGGCGCCCGCTCCCGGGTTAGTCCAGGGGCTGCTGTGCAGACCGTTTTCCATGGCGGTGGCCATGAGCTGGTGGTAGGCGGGGTGGAAATCCACCTGGTCAATCCGGTAGCCGAAACGATCGTGGGTATTGAATGCCGGTTTGTTCTCGTTGGCGCGGAACCCCAGTTCAATGGTTTCCGCTGAACCGGCCAGGGCACCGAACTGTTTCAGGTCACTGATCGCTGCCGCCGCGCCTTCCCGGGCCACGGCTTCCTGCAGGGCCTTGTCCTGCTCAAAGAGATTGTAGTTCTCCAGGGCCGGTGGCTGGTTGATGACCTCGTGGGTGACGGCCAGGTAGCGGTCGTCACCGGCATCTTCTGTATTATCCTGGGGCAGGGGCTGGCGGGCGTTCATGTTTACCTCCTGGTGCCAGTCAACCCCTGCATGCAAAAGCAAATGATGGAGTCGACCAGCGGATCATGGTCATTATTGTCTGTCTGGTCTGTGCCGCCCGTCTGGGCCGGTGAAAGCGGCCCAACAAGGCTTTCGGCAATGGCCCCTACAAGGCAGGTGCTACTTTGTCTGGCATCCTGATCGGGGAGGCTGTTTTCCCCGATGCCTTCTTTTATAGCCTGCTCGAACAGTTCGGCGTAGGCCCTGCGAAACTTCAGCCGTTCTTCTTCGACTTTCGGATCCACCGGCTCGGCGATCAACGACCACGCCATTACCGGGCCTCTGAGTGCGCGCTCTGCGAACTGGCGCAGGGCCGTTTCCAGTCGGGTTACTGCGTTGCCTTCGGTTGCCAGTGCCTCAGCTACCTTGTCGACTTCCCGCTGTGTTGCAATTCTGAATATCTCTGCAAACAGGTGCTCTTTGGACTCGAAATGCCGGTAGATAGTTCCTGTGGCGACACCGGCGCAAGCTGCAACTCGGGTGATCTGAGCGCTCCGGAAGCCGCCGTCGGACACGCATTCGTAGGTACATTCAATGATGCGCTTGCGGGCCTCCGCCTTGCGGTTGCGCATTTTCTCCGTTTCCCGATATGGCATGCAGGTTCCTTATAAGCAGTGAATCATTATTCATTCTTTCTGTCAATCAACTGGCTCACGCAGGCGCGCCAATATTATTCTTATAAAACAGTGTCTTGAAATTTGATACAAAAAATTACAAAAAAATAGTTGTGAAGAAATAGCGTTGCAACCGAAAGCGGATTATAAAGACGCCAAGGTGGGTCGCAAGGCATACCCACCGAGATGGGGCGGCCCGCCGGAACTGGCTTGGCGCGCTCGGTGTGCTGTTTTCGTTGATGGAGAAAATCATGAGTGAATTCGACGAAAGCAATCTGGAGCAATCCGGTAGCTGGACACATGACAGTGATGATACACATTCCATTGCCGGCCGAGCACGTATTCGTGCCCAGCTACAGCAGGATATTGAATCATTCCTGAGCCAGGGTGGCAGAATTGAGGAAGTTGATACGGCATTCCGTTCGGATTCCCCCCGAAAGGTGGAGGTCGGTTTCAATAATCGCTCTCTCTGAATTCTCAGGCCGCAGCCTCCCGGGCTGCGGCCAGTTTAGGCTGTAGTTTAATGCTGTAGTTTTGTGGTTGTTTTGACACCGGTCTCACCGCAGTACCTTTCGTTCCTCTATGCTGCCATCAGCAGAATAGCTCTTAACCCCAAGGCAGGCAGTTTTTTAAATGAGAGGACTCCTTCGTTTTGCAACTGTGGCGCTACTCGCCATAGCCGCGCTGTTTGCAGGCATGCTGATTTATTTCAGCGACGAGTCCGCGACACCGGCTGACAGTGCTGCTTCCGCCGTGTCTGGTAGTCAGTCTGATTTTTCACAGAGCCTGACCGAAAAGGGTGCAGCGCCCTCAAAGCTGGTTGGAGACCCTGGAGTCGCCATACCGGACGCGTTGCCGGCTTCATTGGAGGGCACCAGTGTCCCTGGCGGCTGGGCCGAAACCGACAGCAATGGTTCTCTGGTTCCCACGCCCCAATTACGCCAGTTGTTCGAGTACTACCTTGCCGCTCTGGGAGAGGAAACTCTGCCCCAGTTGGTGGCCCGCATAGAACAGGCGCTTGCCAGGCTGCAGGAGCCAGCCCGTTCTGAAGCCATGGCTATCCTGGGGAATTATCTGGACTACAAGCTGGCGGTAGGGGAGCTGGAAACCAGCTACGCCAATGCAGGGGCCTCGAGCCCTGAAGAAATGCAGCAGCAAATGGCTGAGATTCGTGCCTTGCGGCGCGCCTGGATGGATGCGCAGACCGCCGAGGCTTTTTTTGCGAGCGATGAGGCCCTAGACCGATTCCAGGTAGAGCAGTTGCGCATCCGGACTGACGACAGTCTTTCCGATGATGAACGGGAGCAGGCTCTGGCTCGAGCCGAGGGGGCATTACCTGAACCGATACGCGAGGCCCGTCGGGAAACCCGGAAATTTACGGATTACCACAAGGCGCGATCGGAGCTTGCGGATGACCCGGAAGCACTGAGCGACTGGAGAAAAGCACATTTTGGAGAACAAGCTGCCCGGCGGCTGGAACAGGCGGAAGCCGAACAGCAGGCGTGGGACAATAAATGGCAGGCCTACAGCGAGGAGCTGGCAGAGATCGAGAGCCTCGGTGTTGCGGGGCCTGAACGCGAAGCCGCCATCGACGCACTCCGGGACCATTACTTCGAAGGTGCGGAAAAGCTGCGGGCGGAAGCCCTGGATTCCATCCGGTAACAGTCCGGTCATCCGGCCATGACACTCTGAGTCCCATGTTCAGTCGCGGGCCCTGCCACCGCTGCTTGCGGGCGTGTATGATAGAGCAGTATTGTGCTCCATTTGCCACAGGAGGTGTTCCGTGAGCTCGTCGGTAAACCGTGTTTTCCCTGCCACTCGTCTGCGTCGCAACCGGGTTGACAGTTTTTCTCGCCGGCTGGTGCGGGAAAATCAGCTCAGTGCTGATAACCTGATTTTCCCGGTCTTCGTACTCGAAGGTGATGGGCAGCGGGAAGCCGTGCCTTCGATGCCTGGCGTGGAACGACTGAGCATTGATTTGCTGGTGGAGCAGGCAGCGGAACTGGTCGACCTGGGTATTCCGGCAGTCGCGCTGTTCCCGGTGGTTCCGGCAGAGCACAAGAACCTGTCCGGCTCCGGCGCCTGGGACGCCGATGGCCTTGCTCAGCGGGCCGTGCGAGCCCTGAAAAAGGCCCAGCCTGAATTGGGTGTTATCACCGATGTGGCGCTGGATCCGTTCACCACCCACGGTCAGGATGGCATCATCGATAACGACGGTTACGTGTTGAATGATGTGACCGTGGAGGCGCTGGTGAACCAGGCGTTGTCCCATGCGGATGCCGGAGCGGATATCGTGGCTCCCTCGGATATGATGGATGGCCGCGTTGTCGCCATCCGGGAGGCCCTGGAGTCTGCCGGCTATGTGAATACAAGGATTCTGGCCTATTCTGCAAAGTATGCCTCCAGCTATTACGGGCCGTTCCGGGATGCAGTCGGTTCGGCCGGGAATCTGGGCAAGGGTAACAAGGCCACCTATCAGATGGACCCGGGCAACAGCGACGAAGCGCTACACGAAGTGGCCATGGATATCGCCGAGGGGGCGGACATGGTGATGATCAAGCCGGGTATGCCGTACCTGGATATCGTCCACCGGGTAAAGCACGAGCTGCAGGTGCCGACGTTTGTCTACCAGGTCAGTGGTGAGTACGCCATGCACATGGCGGCGGCGGAAAATGGCTGGCTTGATGGCGATGCCGTGATGATGGAAAGCCTGATGGCTATGCGCCGTGCGGGTGCCGACGCCATTCTTACCTATTTTGCCGTCAGGGCTGCCCGGTTGATGCGCAGTAGCCGCACCTGACAGGCGCCAGTCACAATCAGGGTGCTGTACCGGCGTCCTGGCAATGGAAACAGTCAACAATGAGTACCGATTCTGCAAATAACCTGAAAGCCGTTGACGACAAGAACGTACCGGCGCCGGTGGAAGTGCCGGCCCCGGACAATGACGTTGATGTGGCCGCCCAGGAGAATTACTTCAACCGCGAACTGAGCCAGCTTCAGTTCAACTACCGCGTGCTCAAGCAGGCCCTGGACACCACCCATCCACTAATCAACCGGCTGATGTTCTGTTGCATTTTCAGCAGCAACATGGACGAGTTCTTCGAAATCCGTGTGGCCGGCCTGCGCCAGCAGATCAAGTACGGCCGGGAAACCCTGGGCTCCGATGGCATGATGCCGGAACAGGTGCTGGGTGAGATCAGCCGTGTGGCGCACGAGTACATCCGGGAACAGTACGACATTCTCAACAATGTACTGATTCCCGAGATGGAGCAGGAGAATATACATTTTGTCCGTCGCCGTGAGTGGACGGAGGCTCAGGCGGACTGGGTGCGTCGGTATTTCGACGAGGAAATTCTGCCCGTTGTCAGTCCCATCGGACTTGACCCGTCACATCCGTTCCCGCGCCTGGTGAACAAAAGTCTGAACTTCATTGTTGAACTGGACGGCAAGGACGCTTTCGGCCGGGAAACCGGTATGGCCATTGTGCCGGCACCCCGCTCCTTGCCACGCCTGGTGCGTTTACCGGACGATGTCTGCAACGGCGGCGATAACCTGGTGTTCCTGTCCTCCATGATTCACGCCCACGCCGATGAGTTGTTCCCGGGGATGGAGGTGAAAGGCTGCTATCAGTTCCGTCTGACGCGCAACGCCGACCTCGAGCTGGAAGATGATCTCGAAGACCTGGCCTCCGCACTGCGCGGTGAGCTTCTGAGCCGTCGCTTTGGTGATGGTGTGCGGCTGGAAGTCGCAGACAATTGTCCGGAAGAGCTGGTTCATTTCCTGCTGCGTGAGTTTGGTCTTACGGATCGGGACCTTTATCAGGTGCACGGGCCGGTTAACCTCACACGCCTGATGGCGGTGGGCGGCCTGGTGGATCGTCAGGACCTGACCTATTCCGGGTTTTCGCCGTCGATTCCGCGCCAGATACGCTCCAAAGAGACGATGTTTGACGCCATTCGCAAACGTCCGCTGCTTTTGTTACATCCCTTTGAAAATTTCAGCCCGGTGGTCGATCTGTTGCGTCAGGCGGCCAAGGACCCCCAGGTGCTGGCCATTCGCCAGACCCTGTACCGTACCGGCGCCGATTCAGAGATTGTTGAAGCGCTGATGGACGCGGCCCGCCGAGGCAAGGAAGTGACCGCCATTATCGAACTCAGGGCCCGTTTCAGCGAAGCGGAGAACCTGGAACTGGCCAGCCGCCTGCAGGAAGCGGGGGTTATCGTGGTTTATGGTGTGGTGGGCTACAAAACCCACGCCAAGATGATCCTGATTGTGCGACGCGAAGAAGGAAAGCTGCGGCGCTATGTCCACCTGGGCACGGGTAACTACCATGCCGGGAATGCCCGCCTGTACACCGATTACAGTTTTATGACCTGTGATGAGTCTATTGGTGACGACGTCAACAAGCTGTTCCAGCAGCTGACGGGGATGGGCAAGGCCCTGAAGATCAAGAAGCTGTTCCACTCCCCCTTTACCCTGCACAGCCGTTTGCTCGGGCTGGTAGACCGGGAAGCGGAGTTGGGTGAAAAAGGGCGTATTATTCTCAAATTCAACGCACTGACCGAGCGTGAGCTCATCAAGGCGCTTTACCGGGCGTCCCGGGCCGGGGTGAAAATAGACCTCATCATTCGCGGTATCTGTTGCCTGCGCCCGGAAGTGCCGGGGCTGTCGGATAATATCCGGGTCCGGTCCATTATCGGGCGGTTCCTGGAGCATACGCGGGTTTATTATTTCGGTAATAATGGCCGCCCGGAAGTCTATGGCTCCAGTGCGGACGGTATGGAGCGCAATTTGCTGAGTCGGGTGGAAACCGCCTTTCCGCTCGAAGATCCGGCCCTGATCGCTCGGGTGCGTGAAGACCTGGATACCTACCTGGCGGACAATTGCCAGTCCTGGGTGTTGCAGCCCGACGGCAGTTACATTCAGAATCAGCCGGCAGAAAACGAAGACCGTCTGGCATCGCAACTGGTTCTGCTGGAACGCCTGACCGGTAAATAATGATCACCCGTGCCGCCCGGCAACCTTTGTTCCGGGGCTCGCGGGTGTTGCAGTGGAGAACAGGCAGTTGAAAAAACAATGGATGGTTGCCGGCGCGGCAGTGCTGGCGGTTGGTGTGGTCGCCCCCTGGCTGGTGGGCTATGTAACAGAACAGCAGTGGCAGGCCGTTACCACGGAAGTGAATCAGGCCCAACCGCTGTTCCAGCTGGAAACGCGGGATTACAACCGGGGTTATCTGGGTGCTGATTTTAGCGGCACTCTCTCGGTTCAGCACCCGGAGACCGGCGAAGAGCATGAGTTCGATTACCAGGCGAGGGTGAGCCACGGCGTCACCGGGAGCCTGCTGGACTTTTCGCCCTCCAGTGAGCTTGGTTCCGAGGTCGAGAAAGTCTTTCCGGATGAGAAGCCGAAGCTGACTCTCGAAACCCGTTTTTGGGGCACGGCAATCGTGGAGCTGTCCGTGCCAGCGATAAGCGTCATCAATGAGGATACCGGCGAGTCCTTCGATATGTCGGAAAGCTACAGCCGCGCCAAAATCACGGACAACGGCTCCCAGGCCGACATTCTCATGCTCTGGCCGGGGGCCATAATCCGGGCACCGGATCTTCGTATCAGTATCGAAGATTTCCGCTTTGAGCAGACCATGGAGCATCTCACCGGGGATGTCTGGGTGGGTGACGGCGATATGTCCTTGAGTGGTTTTGAAATGGCTGCGCGGGACGAGCCCACACTGCGGTTTGACGATCTGGCCATCCGCAGCGAGACGTTTACCGAGGAGGAGGGCGACAGCATTGGCTCGGAGACGGTCATGACCCTGGAGACTGTCACCGCAGACGATACGAACTTCGGCCCCCATCGCATGGAGTTCGTGTTCCGCGGTCTGGATGTGCAGAGCTGGCATGACCTGACTACAGCGATGACGGAGATGCAGGCCGCTGCCCTGACCGCTTCCGGCACTGATTCCCGTGCCGTTATGCAGCAACAGATGGCCTCTATGACCCGTATCAATCAGGCATTGCTGGGTCTTGCCGGGGAAGGTTTCTCGTTTGGCTTTCCGGAGTTGTCGTTTGCCACACCGCATGGGCCGGTGAACGGTGAGATCATGGTGCAGCATCCGTCTTTGCCAGAGGACGAGAAGGATCAGATGATGATGGTGATGCAGCGGCTCACGGGCGATCTGGACCTGAGTATGCCGCTGGCGCTGGTAGAACAGTATCCGGAGCTGGGAATGCAGGTAGCGCCGCTGATAAAACAGGGAATGGTGGTGCAGGAAGGCGACCGTGTGCGGGTTCAGGGCAAACTGGAAGATCTTGCTCTGGACATCAATGGCAACCTCATCCCGTTACCACCGCTGTTCTGACTTTTCCGGACCGCTGCCCCTTTGAGGGCAGCAGTCGCTATCCCTCCCCTTTCTAATGCTTGCCAAACTTTTCCTTGAGTGCCGCTTCCACGGCCGGGTCGACAAACTCTGATATATCCCCTCCCAGAGAGGCAATTTCCCGGATCAGGGTGGAAGAGATATAGGACAGGTGGTTGGCCGGTGTCAGGAAGATACTTTCCACTTCCGGGGCCAGGCGTCGGTTCATGTCAGCAAGCTGGAACTCGTATTCGAAGTCGGAGACCGCTCTCAGGCCGCGAAGGATAACGGTTGCCCCCTGTTCCCTGACGAAGTCTGCCAGCAGGTTGCTGAAGCCGGTGACGCTGACATTGGGCAGGTGGGAGGTGGCCTGGGCAACCAGGTCACAACGTTCTTCCAGGGTCAGCAGTGGGGACTTTTTGGGGTTGTAGGCTATGGCGACGACCACTTCGTCGAAGAGGCGGCCGGCGCGTTCGATGAGGTCGGTGTGGCCGTTGGTGATCGGGTCAAATGTACCCGGGTAGATGACTTTTGGCATTCGGAGCTCCTTTTCACCGGAAGCGCACAGGATAGCAGCCTTCTTCCTTAACCAAAATGTTCGGCTTTGGTGCTGGGTCTCGCGCTGGATTGCTGACTTGTGTGTCTGTGCCGCGCGAGGAGGGCTCCCCAGGATACGCTACGAGCACATCCATGTGCGCTTGTGTAAAGCCATCCATGGCTTTACACAATCCTGGGAAGCCCTCCTCACGCGGCACTTCCGACAATGTTCCCGCCTATGAAGACTCATACTGAAATGCCAATTGCGCTGCTGTTCAGCTCCTGAGCTTTTGCGCCAACCTCGTACTGTTCCTCGCCGCCAGCGCATAAACGGACAACTGTGGATTCGCGCCAATGCTGGTGGGGAAGACCGAGGCGTCGTGGATGCTGAGGTTGGTGACCTGGTGGTGTTCGCCGAAGCCGTTTACCACGGATTCCTCGGGGTTATTGCCCATGCCGCAGCCGCCCATCTGGTGGGCGGTGAACAGGCGGACGCGGTGGGGTGCCATGGTGAGCTTGTCGATGCCGGCTTTGGTGTCGGCCCAGGTGGTGTACCAGGGGGAATCCAGGTGCATGAGGCGAACCTGTTTTGCGCCGGCGGCGAACTGGATTTCAGCCATTTTGTAGAACGCGTCTTTGAGACCGGCCCAGAGATAGTCGGTGACGGGGTAGTCCAACACCGGGCTGCCGTCGTCGCGGAGGCTGACGGTGCCGCCGGGGCTATCGGGGTGGAAGCCGTCGCGGAGCAGAGCGATGACGGAGTTCATTCTCGGCAGCTTCGACAGGTCGCTGACCTGTTGTTCGCCATGGCCGGGAACCACGCCGGCGGACATGGCCGGGTGCAGGGGCGGGACTTCCAGTTTGAAGCCGGCCGGGCCGTCGACGCCCCGGGAGAAGTTGAATTCGTCGGAATAGATCGATTGTGGTGCACCGTAATAGGGGTCGACGGTGTCCGGCATTTCCGCAATGGTGGCGTTGACCGGGTGCAGAAAGGTGCGTTTGCCGATGCGGTTGTGGGGGTCGGGTATGTCGGAGCGCAGCAGCAGGCCCGGTGAGCCGATGGCGCTGGCGGCCACCACGAAATGCTTCGCTTTCAGCTCCACCGTAATGCCGGAAGGCGTTACCCCGTCGGCCGCCATGGCGGAGGCTTGCAGATGGTCAATCCGGTCCTGCTTCATCACCAGCTTGTCGGCGCGCAAACCGTGGAACAGGCGGGCATTGTTATCCAGGGCGCCGGGAATGGTGGTGGTCAGTGCCCCCTGCTTGGCATTGGTAGGGCAGCCTACGCCGCAGTAGCCCAGGTTCCAGCAGCCTTTGACATTGCGGGGGATTACCTCCCAGGACCACCCCAAGGCCTCGCAGCCCTGGCGAAGGATGTCGTTATTGACGTTGGGGTCGGTTACCCAGGGTTCAATATTGTGGCGCTCCTCCCGGCCGTCAAACCAGAGCCTCATGGCGTCCGGGCTGAGGTCATCGAGCCCGAATCGGCTGGCCCAGTGGTTCAGGGTCGGGTCCGGGGTACGGAAACTGGATGTCCAGTTCACCGTCGTAGACCCACCCACGCAGCGACCCTGCAGCACCGCAATCGCCCCGTCTTTGGTAACCCGGCTCATGCCCTCCTGATACAGGGACGCATAGGCATCCAGCTCGTTCATCTTGAAATCTTTCTGGTAATACAGCCTGCCCTCTTCCACCAGAATCACCGACAGCCCGGCCCGCGCCAGTATCTCGGCGGTCGTGCCGCCGCCGGCGCCTGTGCCGATGACCACCACATCCGCTTCGTGGGTCTGGTTGTGCGTCAGGGTAGCGCCGTCGGTGACCTTCCAGCCGGCTTCAAGCCCACGAGCAATACGATCCGTTAATGACATTGAAATACTCCGATATGCGGGTGGGCGCTCAGGCGTTGTCTTTAAACTGGGGCAGGGAATCCACGGCAAACCCGGGAGGACCGGGATATCCGGAAAGGTGCCAGTGGTCGGGGTGGCCATAAAACGCCACATTACTGACCTTCGTCAGGGCGATGTAGCCATTGTTGAAAAGACCAATGCCGCTGGTACGCCAGCGCTCAAGGAACGCATGGGCGGTTTCCGGGCTGACGTTCTCCCAACTTGACCAGACCCGCGCAACCGTTACCCGTGTCAGCCCGAAATTGAGCAGATCAAACAGCCCGCGGAGTTCCTTCTGGTTGGCGGGACCAAACTGGTGGATGCCAGCATCAATACGCTCGATCGTAGCCTGAATCTGTTGTCGCCGGACCACTTGCTCCTCGGCCAGCCCCGGACCGACCATAGCTGGTAGCAGGGCCTTGAACAGCACAATGTCGTCTCGGGTGAGAAACCGGAACTCATAGCTCTGGTCCATCGCCTCCGGCATCGGGTAGTCCCGACCCGCCGGCGCGGACGCACACCCCGACAGGCCGGCCGTGACACTGACCGTGCCCAGAAACAACGCCCCACCAAGCCCCGTCCGAAGAAAACTCCGGCGGTCCATAGCAGTAGCAGGGGCTTCCGTTTGCACGGATTGAGGAAGGGTTTCAGACATAACGACTCTCTTGTTTTTATTGTCTTTTGTTTATTTTTTCGGCCAGCCAGCTCCAGGCTGACAGGAACCGGAGAGAACGGCCGTCCGGGACCCTAAAAAACAGGGATGTTTTTTAGGAGCCTACATGGACGTATTCACGGCGTGTCCCGGGCGGTCGTTCTCACCGGGTCCCAGCACCCAAACTATCAGGCGCTGGGACCAATCACCGAATGAATAGCTTATATACCATCTTGTGCGCCTTCGTACCGTGAGGCGCATATACAAACTTGCCACTGTTGAATTTCTGCTTGCTGAAGATCGCCCGATGATGGGAGAACGTCAGGAAGCCTTCCTTGCCGTGGTAATGACCCATGCCCGAGTCGCCGACGCCACCGAACGGCAGATCATCCTGGGCAACGTGCATCAGCGCATCATTGATACACATACCGCCAGAGTGGGTATTGTCGACCACGCGCTCCTGCATCGACCTCTCGTAGCCGAAGAAATACAGTGCCAGGGGGCGAGGGCGGTCATTGATGTAGTGAATCGCCTCATCCAGGTTGCCATAACTGACTACCGGCAGGATCGGCCCGAAAATTTCATCCTGCATGATCTTCATATCCGGCGTCGTCTTCAGCGCCAGCGTAATGGGCATCTTGCGAGTGCCGTCTTTCATGTTCTCACTGGCCGGGTTGATCTCGATCAGCTCCGCGCCCTTGTTGCGGGCGTCCTCGAGATACCCCTGCAACCGGTCGTACTGGCGCTCATTGATGATCGCCGTGTAATCGTCATTGTCGCGCAGGCTCGGGTACATCTTCGCAAACTGGTTGCGGTACTCGTCCACAAACGCCTGCACCCGGTCAGCCGGACACAGTACATAGTCTGGTGCCACACAGGTCTGGCCCGCATTCAGCGCCTTGCCGAAGGCAATGCGCTGGGCGGCATCTTCCATGGGCACATCCGGTGAAACGATGGCCGGTGATTTGCCACCCAACTCCAGGGTTACCGGTGTCAGGTTTTCCGCTGCAGCACGCATCACCAGCTTTCCTACCGAGGTGGAACCGGTGAATAGCAGGTGGTCAAAGGGCCGGCTGGAGAAATCCGCTGCCACATCCGCCTCCCCATTGATCACACTGACCAGGTCCTCCGGGAATGCGGACTCGACAATCTCCCGGAACAGGGCAGAGGTGTGGGGCGTAAATTCTGACATCTTGATCATCGTGCGGTTGCCCGCTGCCAGGGACGCCACCAGTGGGCCTACCGCCAGATACAACGGGTAGTTCCAGGGTACGATTACACCCACAACGCCCTTGGGCTGGTAGTGAACACGGTTGCTGGCAGGCTGGAACAATACAGACACATGCCGCTTGGAGGGCTTCATCCAGCCCTCAAGGTTTTTCAGGGCGTAGTTGATGCCCTGAATGGAGGGCATAACCTCTGCAATCAGCGATTCATCCTTCGAGCGACAACTGAAATCCCGATCAATGGCGTCCAACAGTTTGTCCTGGTTGGTCATCAGCACACGTTTAAGCCGTTTCAGATTCTCCTTGCGTTCAGTCAGTGACGGCATCGGATTATTGCGGAAGGCCTTCTTCTGGTCGTCGAACACACGGTGAGTATGCTGGATCTGCTTCTTGCTTTCGGTAAGCTGGACAACGGTGGCAACCATATCGCTCTCTCCTCGCGACGCCGGGCTCATGGCCGGGGCATCTTGTTCATCGTCAGCGGCCCGCCGGTGGGGCCGGAAATAGCATTGGCGAAAAAGTATTCAGTTTGCGCTTGAGGCTATTATTAGAGTATATACTCTAGTGAGTCAAGGCGACCGGATGGCGGATCGGGCCATCCCACACACAACAACGCATTGCAGAGCCTATGAAAACCCGAGACAAGATTCTTCTTTCGAGCCTGGAGCTGTTCAACGAGAGGGGAGAGCGCAATATCACCACCAATCATATTGCTGCTCACCTGGCGATTTCGCCGGGAAACCTTTACTACCATTTTCGAAACAAGTCCGACATCATCTATGAGATTTTTCTCGAGTACGAAAAGCTGGTGGATTTCTATCTGGATATTCCGGAAGACCGGCCTATTACCCTGGAAGACCTGACGTTTTATCTTGAGTCTGTGTTTGACGGGCTCTGGAGTTACCGCTTTTTTCACAGGGACCTGGAATACCTGCTCGACAGCGACCGCCGCCTGCGCCAGGACTACCGGGAATTCACCAACCGCTGCCTGGCAGCAATCAGCAGGATATTCGAGAAACTGGCCGATGCGGGGATTATCCAGCCTCAGCCCGACGAGCTCCGCTCGGCGATGTCGCTGAACGTATGGCTGGTTATCACCAACTGGATGGCCTTTCTGAAAACGGCCCACGCTCTTGAGGAGTCCACCAGCCTGACTCTGAAGGAGTTGAAGCAGGGCATCTATCAGGTGCTCACGCTCGAAATCCCCTATCTGACGGCAGATTATCGGGAGCGAGTGATGGCGTTGCGGGAGAAATACCGACCAAGTCTGCCAGAGTCTGCAGACGCTTCAGACGGCGCTTCTGGAAAAGATGAAAAATTGAGGAACTTTTGATCAATTGGCATGTCACTAATAACGACATCGGGAATTCGGACATTCTCGGTGTCGCCTGAGTGAGTTCTCAGGTTTTAGCACGTCGCAAACCCTGACGTTTCGCCGGCCTGTCATGCAGGCCGGTTTTTTATGGGCGAAGGGTTAATCTAGCGCCTCCGGCTGATCGTCGTCCAGCCACTGGGTAAGCGCATCCCTGGCTTCGTCCAGACCTCGCTTGGAGGTGGCGGAGAACATGACCAGGTGATGCAGGCATTCCAGCCCTTCCAGCTTCCTGGCAATGTTGAGCATTGCCGTCTTGGCCTGTCCGAATTTCAGTTTGTCGGCTTTGGTGGCCAGAATCATCAACGGAAGCTTGTTATGTTCGCACCATTCCACCATCATTTGGTCGAAATCGGTCAGCGGGTGTCGGATGTCCATGACCAGCACCAGCCCGCGCAGGCAGCGGCGGTCGTTCAGGTAGTGGCCCAGATGTTTTTGCCAGTCATCTTTCATGTCCCGGGACACCTTGGCATAGCCATAGCCGGGCAGATCCACCAAGCGGCAGTGTTCCCGGTTGAGGGAGAAGAAGTTGATCAGGCGGGTGCGCCCCGGGGTTTTACTGGTGCGGGCCAGTTTGCCGTTGGTGGTGATGCAATTGATCGCGCTGGATTTGCCCGCGTTCGAGCGCCCGGCAAAGGCGACTTCGGCGCCATGGTCCGGTGGACATTCCTCCAGGCGCGAGGCGCTGGTCAGAAAGCGGGCGCTGTTAAAAGAGATGCTTTTTTGAGTCAGATCAGATGACACGGGTGTTGATATTCCTATTGGATTTCAGTTGTCAGGGATTAATGTATAATGCTACACCAAATCCGGGCAGCACGCTTCGCGTTGCTGCTGATCAGCCCCGGTTTGTGCCTTCCAGGCCAGTGCCTGCCGGCTGCATAACGAAGAATACTTTTGGATGAGAGAAGCGGAGCGAGCATGAAGAAACTGATCGCAGGAGTTGTTCTCGGTGTTGGCCTCACAGCGATGGCTCACGGGGCAGGAGATCCTGAAGCAGGCGAAGCAAATGCAGCGGTGTGTGCCGGGTGTCACGGGCAAGGCGGAGCAAAGCCGGTCATGGCGGTGTATCCGAAGCTTTCCGGTGTTGGCGAAAAATACCTTCACCAGCAGCTGGTACTGATCAAGGACAAGGAACGCGAAATTCCAGAGATGACTGGTCTGCTGGACAACATGTCCGACCAGGATCTTCAGGACCTCGCTGCCTACTTCAATGAGCAGGATATTACAGTTGCCCAGGCCAACCCTGACCTGGTGGATGAAGGGCAGGCGCTCTACCGTGGTGGCAACATGGCTTCTGGTGTTCCGTCCTGCGCCGGGTGTCATAATCCACGGGGCACGGGTAACGAACCTGCGGGTTATCCCAGGCTGAGCGGCCAGACTGCTGAGTATGTGGAAAAGCAGCTCAAGGCCTACCGTGACGGCGAACGCGATGGCGGTCGTAACGCTTCGGTCATGATGGACGTTGCTGCCAAATTGACGGATGCCGAGATCGAAGCAGTGGCCAGTTACGTTTCCGGCCTCAACTGATCGATTCCGGTTACGCTGAAACCCCGCTCTGGCGGGGTTTTTTGTTGGTTGCCGCTCTTTAATCCCGCCCTTGTGGAACTTT
Organism: Marinobacter denitrificans; assembly: GCF_008795955.1. Classification (GTDB taxonomy): domain Bacteria; phylum Pseudomonadota; class Gammaproteobacteria; order Pseudomonadales; family Oleiphilaceae; genus Marinobacter; species Marinobacter denitrificans. The sequence continues at coordinate 1,212,793 of NZ_VMHN01000001.1, read as the reverse complement.
TCAGGTCTGCTGGGTCATAATCCTCTCAAATCGTCCAACTTGAAAACCGGAGATAATAAATGATCGGAATAGTCCGGAACGCCGCATTATCCATTCTGGCCCTGTTTTTCGTGGCCCAGGCAAGCGCTGCCACGTGGGAAGAGGGGCAGCATTATCAAAAACTGGATAACCCGGTCAGAACTGCCAGTGAAAGTGGTGTCGAGGTGGCTGAAGTGTTCTGGTACGGCTGTCCTCACTGCTATACCTTCAAGCCCTTGATCGAAAGCTGGGTTGAGAATAGCCCGGAGTACGTCAATTACGTAAACATCCCTGCTGCCCTGGGTAGCTCCTGGGAGCCCCATGCCAAGGCTTTTTACGCACTGCAGACGATGGGCGAACTGGACAAGGTTCATGATGCCCTGTTTGAGGCGCTGGCGGGGGAGCGCCGCCCGCTGAACTCAGGTGAAGCCCTGGCGGACTTCGTGGCAAATCACGGTGTGGATGGCGAAGAATTTCTCAAGAACTACAATAGCTTTGGTGTGAATGCAAAAATGCAGCAGGCCCAGGCCAAGATTCGGGGCGCGCGCGTAACCGGTACACCGACTATGATTGTTAATGGCAAGTATCGTATCACTGCTTCAATGGCCGGTGGCCATGAAGAGGTGCTGGAGGTTGTTGACTACCTGGTTGAGAAGGAACGTGAAGGCCAGGACCAGTAATTGCCAGGGCCCGGCTACGATACGTTAGCCGGGCCATATCTTGAGTCAGAGCTGCCATCACATGTATAACCGTATTCGCAAGCAGCTGAATGGTATTCTCAAATCAACGAATGGGCCTCGCGGGACCTGTTCTGGTGATGCCCATGTTCCGGAATTTGAGCCTCACCGCCATATCCGCCTGCTGACGTTCAATATCCAGGTCGGCATCAATACGTCTTCTTATCGCCACTACGTCACCCGTAGCTGGCAGCACTTTCTCCCTCATGGCAAACGCATCCAGAATCTCGACCGTATTGCCACATTGCTCAGCAATTACGATGTTGTCGCACTGCAGGAATGCGATGGCGGCAGTCTGCGCAGCGGTTATATCAACCAGGTGCAGTATCTGGCAGAAGCGTCGGGGATTCCTTACTGGCATCAGCAGCTCAATCGCAATCTGGGGCAACTGGCCCAGCACAGCAATGGCTTGCTCAGCCGCTACCGGCCGCTGGATGTTACCGAGCACCGGTTGCCCGGCCTTATTCCGGGGCGGGGCGCCATCGTTGCCCGTTACGGGGTAGAGGAAGATCCTTTGGTTCTGGTGATGATGCACCTGTCCCTGAGCAAGTCGGCCCAGCAGCGTCAACTCGCTTACATCCAGGAGTTGATTGCCGAGTATCAGCATGTGGTGCTGATGGGTGACCTCAACAATCATGCGGAGGAACTGCTCAGCAACACTCCTCTGAAGCATTCCAATCTGGTCCCCCTGCCGGATACTGCCCACAGCTTCCCTAGCTGGCGCCCCGAGCGCGCACTGGATCATATTCTGGTAAGCCCGAGCCTGGAGATACGGCGTTCGGAGGTTGTCAGCTATCCGGTATCGGATCATCTGCCAATCGCCATGGACATCAAGCTGCCCCAGGGTTACCTGGAAACCTTCTAGCATTTTTGTCCTGGCCACAGGCATTAAAAAACCCGGCCGTGGCCGGGTTTTTTGCGGTCGCCATGATCTTACTTGATCTTGGCTTCCTTATACGCAACGTGCTTGCGGACAACCGGATCGTACTTTTTGATCTCGATTTTTTCCGGGGTGTTACGCTTGTTCTTGTTGGTCGTGTAGAAATGACCAGTACCTGCTGATGAAACCAGCTTGATTTTCTCGCGCATGATGCGGCTCCTTAAAATTTCTCGCCGCGGGCACGAAGATCGGCCAGCACAGCGTCAATGCCTTTTTTATCGATAACACGCATACCCTTGGTGGATACGCGCAGCTTTACGAAGCGCTTCTCTGATTCAACCCAGAAACGATGGTTCTGCAGGTTGGGCAGAAAACGACGACGTGAGTGGTTCATCGCGTGAGAAACATTGTTACCGGTGACCGGTCGCTTACCGGTAACCTGACAGACTCTGGACATACTTGCCTCCGACCTGAGCTTTGGTCCTGAAAATGCGTATTTAATTCGTTTAATTGCGTCTCTGGTCGCTACCTGCGCCGCAAAATTGCACGCTGCCCGCCAGACGCCGCCAGTAAAGGGACGCTTTTATACCAGAACTGCTGCCCCAACGCAAAAAATTGTTGGGAATTTGGCCAGTTTCCCGGTGAAATCCCGTCCGGCTTACATCAGCCCCCGTTCAGCCAGGGATATTACCTCACCATGCCCGACAACCATATGGTCAAGAACCCTGATATCCACCAGCCCCAGTGCTTCTTTCAGGCGCCGGGTCAGGGATATGTCGGCCTGGCTGGGCTCTGCCACCCCAGAGGGGTGATTGTGGGCAAATATTACGGCCGCCGCATTGAATTCCAGTGCCTGCCTAACCACCTCCCTGGGATAGACGGCTGCACCGTCTATGGTGCCCCGGAACAGTTCCCGGTACTGGATCACCCGGTGGCGATTGTCGAGGAAAAGCCCCGAAAAGACCTCGTGGGGATAGGTGCCAAGCCGGCTACACAAAAAGCGGCGCGTGTCTTCCGGTGAGCGTAGCGGATCACCCTGGCGCAGAGGCTCATCCATTACCCGCCGGGCCATTTCCATGGCCGCCTGTACCTGGGCATATTTTGCGGTCCCCAGGCCCTTTATCTCGCAGAATTGCCGCCTGGAGGCGGTCATCAGGCCGCGCAGGCCGCCGAAGTTCTCGGTCAGGTGACGGGCCAAAGCCATAACAGGCATGCCCGGCGTGCCGGTGCGGAGGAAAATCGCCAGTAGTTCAGCATCGGACAGGCTTCCGGCACCGTGGGCCAGCAGTCGTTCCCGTGGTCGTTCGTCGCATGGCCAGTCGGTATCGGGCATGAGTTGAATCCTTTCTGTTGTGGTTTGCGCTTCCTGCGCGTGCGCCATCGACTGAATTCTAACACGCCAGGCAGGCTGCCGGCAGCGCTCTGTCATGGTATCTTATAAGCCTTTCATTTTGTGATGGATACGGAGCCGTTATGGCCACTAAGCGAATCCTGTTGGGCGTGACCGGCGGTATTGCCGCCTATAAGACTGCTGAACTGGTCCGGCTGCTTAAAAAATCCGGCCATGAAGTCCGGGTGGTGATGACCCGGGGTGCTGAAGCTTTTGTTACACCGCTTACCTTCCAGGCGCTCAGTGGCGAGCCGGTCCGGACGTCATTGCTGGATCCGGAAGCTGAGTCCGGCATGGGCCATATCGAGCTGGCGAAATGGGCGGATCAGGTAGTGGTTGCGCCCGCCTCGGCCGACTTTATTGCCCGCCTGGCTCAGGGGATGGCGGACGATTTGCTGACCACGCTGTGTTGCGCCACAGAGGCACCGATCGCGATAGCTCCGGCGATGAATCAGGCAATGTGGAGTAACCGCCGCACGCAACGCAACATCGCCTTGCTGGCATCTGATCCACAGGTCAGCCTCTGGGGCCCGGATCAGGGCTCGCAGGCCTGTGGTGATGTAGGACCGGGCAGAATGCTTGAGGCAGCAGCGCTGCATGATCTTATTGTCGGTGCTGACGTGGGCCCGCTCTCGGGGCGACGCGTGGTCATTACGGCCGGCCCTACCCGGGAGCCTATCGATCCGGTGCGTTATATCAGCAATCACAGTTCCGGGAAGATGGGGTATGCCCTTGCTGAGGCCGCCCGAGCAGCTGGTGCGCAGGTGACTCTGGTCAGCGGGCCGGTGGCCCTCGCCGCTCCTGCCGGCGTTGAGGTTCGCGGGGTAACGACTGCGCAGGATATGCTCGAAGAGGCTGGCAGGGCGGTCGACGAGGGCTGCGACCTGTTTATTGCGACAGCGGCGGTGGCGGACTATCGCCCAGACGCCTGCGCCGGTGACAAGATCAAGAAATCGAACGAAAATATGAGCCTGTCGCTGGTGCGTAACCCTGACACTCTCGCTACCATAGCTGCCCGGGTCGATGCTCCGTTCACCGTTGGCTTTGCCGCGGAAACTCGCGATGTTGAGCACTACGCCCTCGACAAACTGACACGGAAAAAGCTCAATATGATCGTGGCCAATGACGTCTCGGCGCCAGGGCTGGGGTTCAACAGCGACAATAACGCTGTCACCGTCTTCTGGCGCGAGGGCCGGGAGTCCATAGGGCCTGACTCCAAGGCGATCCTTGCGCAACGGCTGATTGCCCTGATTGCAGATCAACTCACCGAAAAGGCTGGCCCCGCCGGCGCTTTCTGACAAGGAAAATCGATGACCCGAAAAACGTTTCAGGTACGCATTCTCGATGACCGGATTGGCAATACAGTGCCTTTTCCGCAATACGCAACAGAAGGCTCGGCTGGTCTTGATCTGCGAGCCTGCCTTGATGCGCCTCTTACCCTGAAACCGGGGCAGACCGAACTGATAAAAACCGGCCTTTCCATACACATTGCCGACCCGTCTCTGGCAGCAATGATTCTTCCCCGTAGCGGGCTGGGACACAAGCATGGCATCGTGCTGGGCAATCTGGTGGGGCTGATTGACTCCGACTATCAGGGCGAGCTGATGGTGTCCTGCTGGAACCGCGGGCTAACCGAATTCACCGTTGAGGTAGGCGAACGCATTGCCCAATTGGTGCTGGTGCCTGTTGTGCAGGCAGACTTTGAAGTGGTGTCTGTTTTTGACGCCAGCCAGCGCGGGGATGGTGGGTTCGGTTCAACAGGAACCCATTGAGCTTGCACGCGCAGAACCGTATTCAGGGGCTATACTTCCCTGATAAATGAAGAATCCGGGCGAAAATAACACCAGCAGGATGGACTATGAAGCTTGGCAAAAAGAAGAACTCTGACGAGGCCGCACCTGAGAAGAATCCAGACAGGAAACAGGCAAAAAAACAGAGCAAAGACAAAAAATCGACCACTGGCCCGAGCCACAAGCGGCTGAGTTCTGTTTCTGTCACCCAGGCTCTGGTTGTTGTCATAGCCGGCGCAATATCAGCTGCGCTGCTCTACTTCCTGTTGGCCGCCCCTTCCGAGGCCCGCCGTTATGAAATGCAGGCCGCTCTGGAGGCTGATACGGCTGCAATCAGGATTAACCAACAGCTTTCGCTGCTTCAGTCTTCAGTAGAGGGCATAGCTGCACAGGATCATGTCCGGGCTGCACTTCGTGGCGAGGCCTCCATTGAAGAGGTTGCCTCGGATCTCGCCGGTACCTTGCCGGAGGTTGAAGCGGTCTACCTGTTCCCTTACGGGGAGATTCCCCGCAGTGCCAGCGAGCCTACCCTGGGCTTTGCCGGTCTGGACCTGGCGCGGCGGGCTGAAACCGGCCAGAGACTCTACCCGGATGCCTTCCCGCGGGACGGGCAATGGTATCTGCAGATGGCCGCCCCGGTCCGCAACCCCCAGAGCCGTGCGGTTGCCGGCAGTGTACTGGTGGTTTTCAGCACCGCGCCGTTGCAACCACTGATGTCCGGAGTCAACCAGACACTGGGGGGGCAGTTCTCCCTGATCCAGTCCGTTAACGGCGCAAATCGCACCATTGTGAGCCAGGGGAGTGGGAGTGGCCCTGTCCAGACACGTGACCTGACTAACCCGGACTGGGAGCTTCAGTACCGCCCTGCGTCGTCACCGGCCCCGCTTTTCAATAGCACGTTGGCTATCATCCTGACATTGGTTCCTGCGTTGATTGCGGCGATTGTTGTCTGGCTGCTGCTGGGCAATGCCCAGAGAGGTCTGCGGCAGGATGTGACCGTGTTGATCCAGTGGGCCCACAAGGTGTTTGGTGGAGAAAGAATCAAGCCGCCCACACTGAAGTGGGATATGGTGGCGTCGACGGCTGAAGTGCTTCACCGGCTTTCACAGATGGTGGAGAAGCGCGTTGCCAAGGCTGGCGAATCAGCGCGCCCGAAGCCGGCCAGCGGCGGACAGGCGCCAAAGCCCGCCGCCGACGAGCCGCTATTCCAGGACAAGGATATGCTCGACATCGATATGCTGGATGGTGACGACGATGTGCTCGGATTTGGCGGTTCCGGTAGCACGGACGATACGCCGGACGTTGAGGAGGTGGCTCTGCCCGAAGCAGAGGTTTCCGATACCATTTTCCGGGCCTACGACATCCGCGGTATTGTGGGTGAAACCCTGACCCCCGATATCGTGACGGTGATCGGCCGCGCCATTGGCAGCGAGGCCTTGGCGCGGGGTAAGGACAGTCTGTGTATTGGCTACGATGGTCGTCATTCCAGTCCTGAACTGGCCGACGCCCTGGCAAAGGGAGTCATGGCGACCGGGTGCAACGTTATTCATGTGGGCGCTGTACCCACCCCCGTGCTCTATTTTGCAACCCATGAACTGGGTACCGGCTCCGGGGTTATGGTCACCGGAAGCCACAATCCCGCCAACTATAATGGCCTCAAGATCATGCTTGGGGGTGAAACCCTGTCTGGTGACGCCATCCAGAAACTGTTACAGCGAATCCGTACCGGTGATTTCGCCAGCGGTCATGGCAGCCAGTCCTCGGAAGATGTGCGCCGGGCCTACCTGGACCGCATCGTTGGCGACATTGCGGTTGCAGCGCCGCTCAAGGTCGTTCTGGATGCCGGCAATGGTATCGCTGGCGAGCTGGGGCCATTGCTGATCGAGGAACTGGGCTGCGAGGTCATCCCCCTCTACTGCGACGTGGATGGCAACTTCCCCAACCACCACCCGGACCCCGGCAAGCCCGAAAATCTTGCGGATCTGATCGAGCGGGTGAAGGCCGAAGGCGCAGACATTGGCCTGGCTTTCGACGGTGATGGAGACCGCCTGGGTGTCGTGACCAACACCGGCAAGATCATCTGGCCCGACCGCCTGCTGATGCTCTTTGCCAGGGACGTGGTTTCCCGTAACCCGGGTGCCGATGTGCTTTATGACGTGAAATGCAGCCGCCGTCTTGCCGCGGTGATTTCCGAGGCTGGTGGGCGGCCGGTCATGTGGAAATCCGGCCACTCCCTGATGAAAGCCAAAATGAAGGAGACCGGGGCACTGTTGGCGGGAGAGATGAGCGGCCATATTTTCTTCGGCGAGCGCTGGATGGGCTTTGACGATGGCCTGTATTCCGCCGCCAGGCTGCTGGAAATCCTGGGTATTGAGGACCGTCATTGTGACGAGGTGTTCGAGGACTTCCCCGAAGATATCAGTACGCCGGAGCTGAGCGTAGCGGTACCGGAGGAGGTCAAGTTCCCGTTGATGGAACGCCTGGGCAAAGAAGCCAACTTTGGTGAGGCAAATATCAGTACCATCGACGGTCTTCGTGTGGAATACACCGATGGCTGGGGGTTGTGCCGTGCTTCCAATACCACCCCGGCGCTGGTGCTTCGCTTCGAGGCCGAGACGGAAGAGGCGCTGGAGCGCATCAAGGCTGTTTTCCGGGAACAGCTGCAGAAAGTGGCACCGGATCTTGTCGCGGATTTCTGACGGCTCTGGAATAATCGTAAAACCAATGATGAGAATTCTGACCAACAAGGCAATGTGAATGGCTCTGGATCGTGAAACAGCAATGCAGGTGTCAGCAGTACTGAGTAAGGGCCTGCCCTATATTCAGCGGTTTACCGGGAAAACCGTGGTGATCAAATACGGCGGCAACGCCATGGAAAACGAGGAACTGAAAAGCAGCTTCGCCCGGGATGTGGTGCTGATGAAGCTCGTGGGTATCAATCCCATTGTGGTTCACGGTGGCGGCCCACAGATTGGCGAGTTGCTGGAGCGCCTGAACATCAAGTCCAACTTCGTGAACGGCATGCGGGTCACCGACAGCCAGACCATGGATGTGGTGGAGATGGTACTGGGTGGCCAGGTCAACAAACAGATTGTGTCTCTGATCAACTCCCACGGCGGCACAGCTGTGGGCCTGACGGGTAAGGACGCCAACCTGATCCGGGCCCGCAAGCTGGAAGTCGTGAACCGCTCCCCCGAGCTGGAGCGCCCGGAAATCATTGATATTGGCCATGTGGGCGAAGTGGCCAGCGTGAATGTTGAAGTGATCGAAATGCTCACCCGTAGCAATGTGATTCCGGTGATTGCCCCCATTGGCGTTGGCCCTGACGGCGCGTCTTATAACATCAATGCGGATCTGGTGGCTGGCAAGGTGGCCGAGGCAATGAAGGCCGAGAAGCTGATCCTGCTGACCAATGTGTCCGGGCTCAAGAGCAAGGAAGGTAAGGTACTGACCGGCTTGACCGTGAAACAGGTCAACGAACTGATCGAGGACGGCACTATCCATGGGGGCATGCTGCCGAAGATTCGCTGCGCCCTGGACGCGGTGGAAAACGGCGTTCGTACCTCCCATATTATCGACGGCCGTGTGGCCCATGCCACGTTGCTGGAAATCTTCACGGATGAAGGTGTGGGTACGCTGATTTCCCGTAACTGACTCCCCGAGAGGAACGATTGATGAAGCGCCTGCTCACCTTTCTGGTTGTTCTGGCTCTGATTGGCTACCTGTCATTCAAGGGCGCGGTCTGGTGGCTGGCGGACCAGAGGCTGGCCGAGGCCCGCAAGGCGTTTGAAGAAGTGGGGGTGATTGATCGGGGCGAGATCCGTTCCGGCATCGAAGGCCGGCTGGTACTGGGTAATGGCAGTTATCAGGATTTCCGCCTGACCAGACCTGTGGCGTTCGATCGTCTGGCGTTTGATGCCGGCTCCCCCCTGGCCTTGCTGACCGCTTTGCTGGACCCGATGGACCTCCCTGGCAAGTGGTCCCTGCAAGCTGAGAATCTGCGCCTGATGCTGGACAGCAACATGTTCCCCAACTGGGTTACGGATGGCAGTGACAGGACTCCCTCCCTGTTTTCTCCGGTTTGCGGTCCTGATCATCGCCAGCAACTCGGGAGCGGTGACCTGCTCAGGCTCGGGGTTTCCGACGTGTCTGGTGAGGCTCTCGTTACCCAGCGTGCCGGCGGTGTTTATGGCGAACTGACCACGGTCGATACCGGCAGCGTGGAAATCGACTGGCCCGGCGCGAGGATCAACCCGCTGGATTTACCGGGCCTTATGAGCTCCGCTACCTCAGCGATGACAGTAACGCTGCGGGACGGCGGCCTGATGCGTCGGGTGGCGGCCTATTGTTCCCGGGAATCCGCAGTGGAGACCGGCGAATGGACGAGCATCGTTATGGATGCCTTCAGCGACGGCCTGAAAGCCCGTGGATTCAGCGCCAGCGACCAGTTACTGGCGCTCTATCGGCAGTGGCTGACCGAAGGTGGTGAGCTGACTCTGGAGCTGAACCCGTCGGCCCCGGTTTGGGGCGTGCCTGTTCGAGAGGAAGAGGAAGCGGCAGGGAACAGCCTGAACGTCCGATATAATCGTTCTGAAGTGCCTGACGTCTATCTGACTCGCGTGGAGCCCGAAGTGCCGGAGCGGCCCGAAGTCATGCTCGAGCCCGTGGTACCAGGTGGCAGTGGTGATGGCCGCGCGGATATGATTGCCGGCTGGAATTCTGCCGACAGGGAGAGTGCCGACTCCTGGATTGGACAGACGGTGAGAGTCACCCTGGAGAATGGTAACGTTGTAGAAGGCAGGCTGGTAAGCGTAGGTGACTCGCGGATGGAAATCGCGCGGCTGATGGATGGTGGCGAGGTTGCCTACCCCATTGCCACTCGGCTGATTGCAACTTTCGAGGTCTGGCGTCGGGGCCAGGCCCGCTAGCCCCGAGACGGGGCGGAGTACTGTTTATGTCCGGATCCACACAACATCTGCCCGGCGTTCGCGAGATGCTGACGAAGCTGATCTCTCAACCCTCGATCAGCAGCGCCTCTGCGGAGTGGGACCAGAGCAACGAGCCGGTGGTGCGCACCCTGGCCGAATGGCTGGAGCCCATGGGCTTTGACGTCGAGCTGCTTGAAGTGCCGGGCATGCCCGGCAAATACAACATGATCGCCACCCTCGGCAGGGGGCCCGGCGGCCTGGTGCTTTCCGGCCACACGGATACTGTGCCTTTCGACGACAAGCGCTGGCAGAGTGACCCGTTTACCCTGACCGAGCGGGACGACCGCTGGTACGGTCTGGGCACCTGCGACATGAAAGGCTTTTTCCCGCTGGCCATCGAAGCGGCGCGGGCCTTTGTGGGTGAGGAACTGAAGCAGCCGCTGATCATCCTTGCCACTGCCGACGAAGAAAGCTCCATGAACGGCGCCCGGGCCCTGGCCGAGGCAGGTCGGCCCAAGGCCCGTTATGCAGTGATTGGCGAGCCCACCGGCCTCAGGCCCGTGCGCATGCACAAGGGCATCATGATGGAGCGCCTGGTCTTCGAGGGCCAGTCCGGTCACTCCTCGGATCCTTCCCTGGGCCGCAATGCCATGGAAGGAATGCATGAGGCACTGGGCGAGCTGCTTTCTCTACGTTCTGGCTGGCAGGCAAAATACAGCAACCCCAATTTCAAGGTTCAGGTACCCACCTTGAACCTGGGCTGTATTCACGGCGGCGACAACCCAAACCGCATCTGTGCCCGCTGCGAGTTGCATTTTGATCTGCGGCCCTTGCCGGGAATGGATATGAACGCGCTACGCCAGGAGATTCTCCATAAATTGCAGCCACTGGCGAAAAACCGCGAACTTTCGATGGAGTTCGAACCATTGTTCGATGGCGTGCCGCCTTTTGAAACGCCCGCTGATGCAGAACTGGTCCGTGCCTGCGAAAAGCTGACAGGCCACACCGCCGAAGCAGTAGCCTTTGCGACGGAGGCACCCTGGTTACAGAAACTGGGAATGGAAACTCTGGTCATGGGCCCGGGCTATATAGACCAGGCTCACCAACCGGATGAATTCGTCGAGTTGTCCCAACTGGATCCCGCTATCCGAATCCTCACAGGATTAATTAAAGAGTTCTGTCTTTAACCCGCAGGAGGGCAGCTCAATAGAATAACGAGGGTATTGGCGGGAAGCTTTCCCAAAACCGTGGAGCGCCAGGGACGGCGCGACCGAGCCCTACAGGGACGTATTCACGGGCGTGTTTTGGGAAAGCTTCCCGCCAATACCCGGACTACTCTTAAGATGAAGGCCCGCAGGAGAAGAGCTTGAAATCGAACGAATGGTTGCATGGGTTCCGTCACTCATCGCCTTATATAAACGCTCACCGGGGTCGCACAGTGGTGTTGACCATCGGGGGCGATGCGATTGCCCATGGCAACCTGATCAATATTATTCATGATATTGCCTTGCTTAGCAGTTTAGGGATCAAGCTGGTGGTAGCTTTTGGCGCCCGGCCACAGATTCAAACGCGCCTGGATAATGCCAGTGAGGAGTCCAGCTTTCACCGTGGGTTGCGGGTAACGCCAGAGCAGCAATTACCGTTAGTGCTGGAGGCAATCGGTGGGTTGCGGGCGTTTCTGGAAAGCCGGCTTTCCATGGGGCTGGTGAATTCGCCCATGCATAATGCGCGTATTCGGGTCAGCAGCGGCAACTATGTCACGGCAAGGCCGGTGGGCGTGCTTGACGGGATCGATTTTGGTCATACAGGGCGGGTGCGTCGGGTGGATGTGGCGGGTATCGAGAAGCTGCTGGAGCTGGGCCACATTGTGCTGTTGCCGCCGCTCGGGTATTCGCCGACGGGAGATGCATTCAACCTGTCCTACGAAGATGTCGGTGGCCAGGTCGCCGCTGCCCTGCAGGCAGAAAAGCTGATCATGTATACCGAGAATCAGGGGCTGCTGGACGAAGACGGCCAGCTGATGCGGGAGTTGTCTGCCCGGCAGGCTTCTGACCGGCTGGCTGCCGGCATGGTGCAGGGCCATGACGGGGATCTTTTGCGGGCTGCCTGTGATGCCTGTGTGAGGGGCGTACGACGGGCCCATATCATCAGCTACGCTGACGATGGCGCGTTGTTGGAAGAGCTCTTTACCCGTGACGGTTCCGGTACTCTGGTCAGCAGTGATAATTACGAGCAGATCCGCCAGGCCAGGGTGGAGGACATCGGCGGCATACTTGAGCTGATCCAGCCTCTGGAAGAACAGGGCATCCTGGTGCGCCGTTCCCGGGAGATGCTGGAGACGGAGATCGGCAGTTTTGTGGTGGCTGAGCGGGACGGCACGGTTGTCGGATGTGCGGCGCTCTACCACTATCCCGACGAGAGTGCGGGGGAGCTGTCCTGTTTCGCAGTAGATCAGGCCTATCGGCGCGCAGGGCGTGGCGACGAGATTCTGGCTATGATCGAAAAGCTTGCCCGGGGGCAGGGCATACAGCGGTTGTTCGTACTCACCACCCAGACCGAGCACTGGTTCCGGGAGCGGGGGTTTCAGCCGTCTACGGTGCGGGAGCTGCCCGGGCTCAAACTGGCATCCTACAATACCCAGAGAAACTCAAAGGTTTTCGTCAAAGTGCTGGCCTAGCCGGGCCAGTGCTTGCTGGCGGGCCTCTTCGGGTTCCTTCGATAATGCCTTCACCATCTGGTAAAAGGCTCCAAAATTGCCGTCGTTCTCCCGGATCAGTTGCCGGAAGGCGGGCACATGCTGGTTGTATTGGCTGAACAGGGCCAGGTTGGCGTTATTCAGCCCTGCGGGATCCTCCCCGAATGGGCCGGGCTGGTCCCAGTCGGCTGACAGCGCGCGATACTCGTGCTCAAGTTCAGCGAAGATCCGCGCCTTTTGCTGGCGGAGCTCGTCTTTTGGTAAGGCGTCCTGGTGTTCATACAGAGCCTCCAGTTGCCCGGAGGCGGCCTCTACCAGGGCGAGGGTCTGGTTGCGTTGACCCAGGCGCGCCAGGGCCCTCTGGAAGCCTTCGTCATCACCTCTCTGTTCGAGCCACAGCTTCAGGCCCTCCAGCTCCACGGCGGTTGCAAAGCTCTCGTTAAAGGCCGTATCGTCATTGATGTAAACCACGCGGTGGGCCAGTTCATGGAACATGAGGGCCACCATGCGATCGTCAGGCAGGGAGGTGAAACCGGTATGCAGTGGGTCATCAAACCAGCCAAGGGTGGAATAGGCGGTAACACCACCGATAAACGTATCGTAGCCCCTGTCGATGAATGACTGCTCTTCGTTTTGCGCCTTCTCCAGTTGGTAGTAGCCCCGGTAGGCCTGGCATCCAATGATCGGATAACACCAGCGATGGGCGTCGAGTGAAAATTCAGGAACCGCCACCAGGTTAACCACAACCCAGGGTCGTCCCAGTTCGGCATAGCTGGAAAAGGCATCGCCTACGGGCAGCGCGAGCTGGTCAGCGGCAAATTCACGGGCGTCATGGGCTACGGTGAGTTTCTGCCGCAGTGCTGGCGGCGTCGAGGGGGCGTCGAGCAATTGGTGCACCGGTTGTGTGGACATCATCAGGGACAAATGGCCACTGGCGGCCTGGCTGTAATAGCCTAATGTCGTACACCCGGAAAGTGCCGTTATGAGTAGCATAACAAGATAGATCTGACTAAGCTGTGTCATGGTTCAGGCTGTTATTTTGTTGCTGGCTGGCAAGTGGGTCAGGGGTTATATTACAGCTATGTTCCCCCAAGTAGCAGGTGGCTTCTGTCGCCTTTCAGGGATACCGGCCGGGAACCGGAACAGTTTGCATTCCCGGTCCACCAGGCTTTGCCAGAAATCAGGTAGTTCATGGATCCGAAAGATCGTCGTTCTAGTCCCCGCCAACCGATCAAACTTGCCGCCCAGCTGGATGTTGGCAGTGGCGAAAACCTGCCCTGTCAGATTGCGGATTTCTGTGCTGAGGGCCTGTTTGTCCGGTATTCCGGGGAGACGTCCAGAAAGCTGGACCAGGTTCTTTCGCGGGGCGTTCCGGAGCTGGTGGTCCGTTTTCGCAGCCCTGACGGCCGTAAACGTCACGAATTGTACGTCAATGTCATGCGCCGTATTGAAGGCGCCATGGGCGTGGGTTTTACACGCTCCAATCCCGAGGCTGTCAATGCCATGCTGGAACAGTGTGGCGCCGATCGCCACCAGGACCGGGCTTCCTTGCGGGCACCCACAGACAAGGTCCAGTTCGTCCTGCACCAGTCAGCAAAGGCCGTTGTTCAGTATATAGAACCGCTGATGGATTCGTGTCTCGTGCAGATGATCGCCGCCCTGCGTGAAGCGGCCCAGAGGGCGGGCAATGATCAGCAGGCGAATGAATTCATGGATGCGTCTGGCCAGCTACAGGCGCGTCAGCGGATTATCTGGCACCAGATGGCCCGCAGCCTCGAGTCGCCCCTCAAACCGGCTCCCAGGGGCGCTCCCGGGGCTGAGTTATCGGTGGTGGACAAGGGCGAGTTTGAAGATTGGCTGACAATCCGCGTAATGGTTACCAAGGCGGATACCCAGTACCGGGGTGATCTGCTCCAGCTCAAACTCCGCCTCGACAAGCTGGGCATTGCCAACTCCACAGGTCACCACAACCCCCTCGGCCCGGCGCTGATCTGCGAAGCCTTCCATTCCGGCCTGAGTCTGCTCAAGGCCGACCGTGATGTGGAGAAGGCCTGCCTCAAGGTCTTTGAAAAAACCGTACTGATGCACCTTGGCCCCCTTTATCGGGAGTTGAATAATATTCTGGTGCGTCATGGCGTATTGCCGGACCTGGATCTGAGCAAGTATCTGAGCGAACACTCCCCTGCGGAAGCAGAGGCGAAGAAAATAAAGGCGCCTGTCGCACCCAGCGCTGAGGCTCTGGTAAAAGAGGAGGCCACGCCTGTCAGGGAGGTGGAGCCTCCCGGGCTTAAAATGACCCGCTTCCCTGGCCGAAAATCCTCCTCCGAATTCCGTGGTTACGCCTCGGCCGCCCAGACTGCCTTTGCAACGGTGAAAAATCTGCTTGGGACGTTGACTGCAAGTCGCCTGGCCCGGGGCGATATGGAACCGGTAGAGTTTTCCCCGGGTGCAAGGAAACTTTCCGCCGGTGAGTTGCAGAAGCAACTGCAAGAGCTCCAGCTGCAGGCAGCAGCTGCCAGCCCGGAACAGCCGTCCCTTCGTGAACGCGTGGTGGAACGGGTGAGGGAGAGTGGAGAGCACGCGCTGGGTGAGGAGGAGCAAGGTACCCTGGATGTGGTCGACCGGTTCTTCAGCAGTGTGGTGGAAAGTCCGAAGCTCAGTGCGTATGCCCAGTCGCGGATGCGCCAGCTGGAAGTACCGGTGCTGAAAGTGGTCATGAGGGATCCCGAGTTTTTTGATGATCAGGACAGCCCGGTGCGTGGGGTCATGAACCGGTTGGCTCAACTGGGGGTGAAGGGTGGCCGCATCAATCCGGTGGTTCAGCGGCGGGTTGATGAGCTGATTCAGCGGATCGCCACCGATTTCGAGCAAGACACCGGGGTATTTGAGAGTGCCGTGCAAGAACTGGATGGGCTGATAGATCGCCAGAACCTTGTCTACCGGCGCAACGTGGAGCGGGTGACGGCTGCCGCCGAGGGCGCCCAGAAGGTGTCGGAGTCCAAGAAGGCAGTGGCGGTGGTACTGGAGCAGAAACTGGCTGGCCGGAAAGTGCCGAAGGCCGTCGTCAGCCTGCTGGATGGCGGCTGGCGTGATCTGCTCTCGCTGACCTGGATCCGCCAGGGACAGGACAGCCCGTTGTGGCAGGATTATCTTTCCGTCATTGATTCGCTGATGACCTTTGCGGATGACCCTGAGAACACCATTAATCTCCCGGAGTTGTTGCGGGTGATCCAGGACGGGCTGGCCTCGATCTCCAGTAACCATATGCCGTCTTCACAGATCCGCGATGAGCTCAAGCAGTTCCTGGTGCGCAGCCCGGAAAGCCCGCCCGCCATGGTGGAAATGCCGCCGGCGAAGACCGAAGACGACAAGAAACAGGCCCTGTCGGAGCGCGACCAGCGCAGCCTGCAGCGCTGGATTAACCGTGCCCAGCAGTTGCGCACGGGTGATTGGCTCAAAGACCAGGAGAAGCCGGACGAGCCCCAGTATATTCGCCTGGTCTGGGTGGCCCGCGGATTCAGTCGCTTCGTATTCGTGAACCACCAGGGCATGCGGGTGGTAGAGCTGGAGCTGGAGGCTCTCGCCCAGCATATGCGCAAGGGTATTATCGTTCCGGACAGTCAGTACGAGCGGCCCCTGGTGGACGAGAGCATCGACCGGATGGTGCGCAAGGTCTACGACCAATTGTCCTGGGCGTCCACCCATGATGAGCTGACAGGGCTGCTGGGGCGTCGTGAGTTTGAGCGTGTGCTGGAGCAGCAACTGGCGCGACGCGAGGATGAGCGGGCACTTGTGAGGCTTGATCTGCGCCAGTTCCGGCTGCTCAATGATACCGCCGGCTACCAGGCGGGGGACGAAGCACTGCGCATGATAGCGGATGTACTTCGCAGCCACGTGGGTAATGGCATGCCACTGGCACGGCTGTCAGGTAACGAGTTTGCCGTAATGCTGCCGGCAGAAAATGCCCTTGAGGCTTCCCGGGGCATCGTGGCGGCCATTGAGGCCATGGAATTCCGTTTTGACAGCGGTAGTTATCACCTCTCTGCCAGTGCCGGGCTGGCCCAGGAACTGCCGGCGCTTGCCAACGCAGAGCGCTGGCTGAAGGCGGCTGAGGAAGCCATGAAAGCGGCCAAGAAACGGGGACACGGCAAGGTGATGGAGTATTCCCTGGACGCGCACGGCCATGCCCGCCAGGAGCAGATTGCCGCCAAGGTGGCCAATCTGGGAGATCTCAATGAAGAGCGCATGTTACTGCGTTGCCAGAAGATCATCCCGCTGCATCCGCACACCACCATGGCGCCACAATATGAAATTCTGATCAGCATGTATGATGACACCGGCAACCTGATTACCGGCAAGGACTTTGTCCGCATGGCGGAGCGCTATGATCGCATGCAGGCGGTCGACCGCTGGGTGGTGGGCCAGATGCTGGACTGGCTGCGGGACAAGGCGCCGGATCCGGAGCACCTGGGGGGCATCTGTATTAACTTGTCAGGGCATTCGCTGAACGACCAGCTGCTGATGGAATTCATCTATGACAAATTGAGCCAGAAAGACGCCCCCATCGAAAGGATCTGGTTTGAGATTACTGAGGCTTCGGCCATCAATGACATTCAGGGCATTTCCGAGTTCATCGAGGAAATGAAAGAGCTGGGGTGTCGATTCTGCCTGGGGGATTTCGGCAGCGGCCCAACCTCCTTCCAGTTCATGCGCAGCCTGCCAGTGGACTTCATCAAGCTCGACAGCGCCTTCACCAGCCAGCTGGATACCAGTGAAACAGACCGGGCAATGGTGAAGTCGATGGTGGACATGGCCCACTACATGAAACGGGAAGTGATTGCCTCGCAGGTTGAAACCCGCGGGGTTCTCGATATGCTGACCAGTCTGGGTGTGGACTATGCTCAGGGTTTCATCATCGAAAAGCCGCGGCTGCTCACCAGCCTGGACTGACTTTCCGGACCACCTGTTATGTCAAAACGCCATCCGATCATTGCGGTTACCGGTTCCTCCGGTGCTGGTACCACCACAACCGGCAACATTTTCAGCCGTCTTTTTGCAGGTGAGGGGCTAAACGCTGCCATGGTCAGTGGCGACAGCTTTCACCGCTACAATCGTGAGCAGATGGCTCGCCTTGCCGCCAAGGGTCAGTTCGGTGAACGTAACCACTTTGCCCTGGCGGCAAACCATATCGACAAGCTTGAAGCTTTGTTTTACGACTATGGCCACACCGGTAGCGGCCAGTTCCGGCAGTACGTCCATGACGAAGACAGGCAACTGATTGAAGCAGGACACAAACCCGGCACCTTCACGCCATGGGGGCCGCTGGCCCCCGACACTGACCTGCTGTTCTACGAGGGGCTCCACGGCGGGGTTGTCAGCGAAGCCTATAACATCGCCCAGTATGTGGACTTGCTGGTGGGCGTGGTGCCCATTGTCAATCTCGAGTGGATCCAGAAAATCCACCGTGACACCAACAAGCGAGGGTATTCCCAGGATGCGGTCGTGGAGACCATCATCAACCGCATGGACGATTACGTACACGATATCGTTCCGCAGTTCACCCACACCCATGTGAACTTCCAGCGTATTCCGCTGGTGGACACGTCCAATCCCTTTGTCGTCCGGGATGTTCCCACGGAAGATGAGAGCCTGATCGTTATCCATTTTCGTGATCCGACGGATGTGGATTTTCCTTATCTGCTCCAGATGATCGCCAGCAGCAGCCTGTCCCGTCACGACACCCTGGTGATTCCCGGGACCAAGCTGTCACTGGCCATGGACCTGATCATGCGGCCGCTGGTGTCGGAGCTGATGGCTCGCAAACCCTTCGCCTGATCATGCAGTCAGTCGACCGTCGCGGTAATCCCGCAGGGTCTGCTCGATTTCTTCCCGGCTGTTCATCACAAACGGGCCGTACTGCACCACGGGTTCTCCGATAGGTTTTCCGGCGATAAGCAGCAGGCGTGCACCGTTCTCCCCGGCGCTGATCCTGAGGCTGTCCCCCTGGGAGAGGATGCTGGCGGCTGAGGCCTCAAGACCCTGAGAACCCTCCTCCGAAACCAGTGACGCGTCACCGGCATACAGGTAGAGCATTCCGTCCAGCTCCGGTTCGACCGGCAGCAGGGTTTCCTTGCCTGGCTCCAGGTGAATGTCCGCATACAGGGGGCGGGTGCTGCCGCCACTGACAGCGCCCAGATGCTCCTGTCCTTCCACCGTTATCCTGCCAGCAATAAGCTTTACCAGGCCGCCGTCCACGGTAATGGCCGGAATCTCCTCAGGCTGGATGTCGCGGTAGCCCGCTGGTTTCATTTTTTCTGCAGCAGGCAGGTTGAGCCACAGCTGGAAGCCACGCATCTGACCGGATTCCTGCTGGGGCATTTCCGAATGCACAATGCCGCGCCCGGCGGTCATCCACTGAACGCCACCGTTTTTCAGGTTGCCACGATTGCCCAGATGGTCTTCATGGAGCATGTGGCCTTCGATCATGTAGGTGACCGTCTCGAACCCCCGGTGAGGGTGGGACGGGAAACCGGCAATGTAGTCCTGGGGCTGATCAGAACCGAACTCATCCAGCATCAGAAACGGGTCAAGGCGGATGTGCTGGTTTTGACCGATGGAGCGCTTGATGCGCACACCGGCGCCATCAGAGGTTTCCAGAGCGGAGATGGTCCTGGTAACGGATCGCAGGGGCATGGTCTATTCCTCCTCAAAGGGTATAGGGTCTATTAAACGCCTTTGAGGCATGGGGAACAAAACGGAGAATTCTGGAAGGAGACATCAAAAAAACTGAAGGTCCGGTGATGACGGCGCACCACCGGACCGGATCAGGAAGACGTTATTCCACGTTGCGGGAATAGAACATTTCCAGCATTTCCCGTTTCAGGCGTTCTTCAATGGAGCGGGCTTCTTCCGGGTCCAGATCGCTGGCATTGACTCCGAACACATAGTTATCCAGATTGAAATTCTTGAGCATCATCTTGGTGTGGAACAGGTTTTCCTGGTACACGTTGACGTCAATCATCTGGTAGGCGTTCTGGGTGTCTTCGGTCAAATAGTTCTGGATCGAGTTGATATCGTGGTCGATGTAGTGCTTGGTCCCGTCCACATCGCGGGTGAAGCCGCGTACACGGTAATCCACAGTCACCACGTCGGAATCAAAGCTGTGGATCAGGTAGTTCAGTACTTTCAGCGGTGAGATCAGGCCGCAGGTAGATACATCGATGTCCGCCCGGAAAGTGCTGATGCCCTCATAGGGGTGGCTCTCCGGATAGGTGTGCACCGTAACGTGGCTCTTGTCGAGGTGCGCCACGATGGCATCCGGCAGCGGGCCCGGGGATTCCTCGTTGTCCGGCTCGCCGCTGCTGAGCTCGTGCTCGGCAATCAGCATGGTGACGGAGGCGCCGTGGGGCTCGTAGTCCTGGCGTGCGATGTTCAGTACATTGGCGCCGATGATCTTGACCACGTCGGTGAGAATCTGGGTCAGACGCTCCGCGTTGTACATCTCGTCGATGTAGTCGATATAGGCTTCACGTTGCTCTTCGGTCTGCGCATAACAGATGTCGTAGATATTGAAGCTCAGCGATTTGGTCAGGTTATTGAAACCATGCAGTTGTAGTTTGGTTTCCATGTTCAGCCCCCCCAAGTGACTGGAGATGAGTGTCGGTGGTCATGTCTGTTCGTTGCATGCATGCCACCAAGGCCGCCACCGATAACTGACCGGGATGATTACCTTTTGCGCAGACCGGCGGAGAGGGTGCGTATTATGCACACCGACCCTTGATTTGGGTAGAGTTCGCGACAATATTGTAGCATCCGTATTCATCCCGATTCAGGACGCCTCACGGATTTCATGGCTGTGGGTGATTTCCACGCCGGCTTTCTCCAGCATGATGGAGGCAGAGCAGTATTTTTCTGCGGAAAGGCTGACCGCTCTTTTCACCAGGTTTTCCTTCAGGTTGTGCCCGGTAACAACAAAATGCAGGTGAATGCGGGTAAAAACTGCAGGCATTGCATCGGCGCGTTCCGCTTCCAGTTCGGCATGGCAGGCAGTGACGTTCTGACGGCTTTTCTCAAGGATGCTCATGACGTCAAAGGAAGAGCACCCTCCAAGGCCCATCAGCATCATTTCCATGGGACGTGGCCCCAGGTCCTTGCCGCCGTGATCAGGTGGCCCGTCCAGCTGCACGGAGTGGCCGCTGCCACTGGTTGCTCGGAAGCTGGCGTCGCCCGTCCAGTCAATGGTTGCTTTCATCGGTTTTCATGCTCCGGATGAGGTGTGATGTGGGGTTGGCTGGGATGCTAGCATATCCCGGATTGTGCGGCAGCTTCGCAAAAAGGCAGGTCTGCGGATCTGGTCTATACTGTTTCAGGTTGCCGAAACGGGGCCTTCTTGTTATAAGTTGCGTTCATAATGAATGAACCCGCACGGAAAGCAGGGTGAATAAAAACATCGGGATCCCGCCAGTACTAAGGAGGCATGACTCGCACTATGGCCACTATCGTCAAGCCGGTTGAGCAGAAAACCAAGCACCTGGACTATTTTCTTTCGCAATGCCATCGCCGGCGTTACCCTGCCAAGAGCACCATTATCTATGCAGGGGATAAAAGCGATTCCCTGTTCTACATCGTCAAGGGATCCGTCACGGTCATTATTGAGGATGACGACGGTCGCGAGATGATCATGGCCTACCTGAACGCCGGGGACTTCTTCGGGGAGATGGGGCTGTTCGACAACATGGATTCGCGCAGCGCCTGGGTAAAGGCCAAGACCGAGTGTGAAGTTGCCGAAATCAGCTATACCAAGTTCCGGGAAATTGCCCAGCAGGATCCGAGGGTGCTGTACTTCATCGGCGAGCAGATGGCTTCACGCCTGCGCCAGACCACCCGCAAGGTGGGTGACCTGGCGTTTCTCGACGTGACAGGCCGTGTGGCCCGCACCTTGCTGGACCTGTGCAAGGAGCCGGACGCCATGACACACCCGGACGGCATGCAGATCAAGATCACCCGCCAGGAAATCGGCCGCATTGTGGGTTGTTCCCGCGAGATGGTCGGCCGGGTGCTGAAAACCCTGGAAGACCAGGGCCTGGTCCGGGTCAAGGGCAAGACCATGGTGGTATACGGTACCCGTTAGGCTGCTGCCTTCGGGTTCTGGGCGAACTCGTCGATCCACCCTGCAATTTTCTCCGGATGCGTCAACACAACCCAGTGCGGCGCATCAATGTCCTTCCTTACCAGTGTGCTTGCCCACTGCTCCAGGCCTTCAGCGAGCTGTTGCCCCACATAATTGTCCTGTCTGGGCACGATCAGCTGTACCGGGCAGCGGGCATGCCTGGGCTGTGGGCGGAGGAGTCGAGGCAGGAAATTGGCGCGGTAGAGTTTGACGCCATGGTAACCGTCCTTTTTCAGGTACCGGCCAGGGGTAGAGCGGGTAACCTGCTCCCTGCGGGCCAGATATGTGGGCCATAGCCGGTCCAGTCCGCCATACCACAACGCTTCCGGCATCAGCGGCAACTGGAACAGGAGAACGTACCAGGAGCTGGCCAGTTGCTGGAAAACCTTCTGCCTGCCAGCTTTTCCATTGCCCGTAAGATTCAGGCGCAGCCAGCTGGCGACATGGTCCAAACAGGGGCCGGAGATCGTGGTGTAGGTGAGCACCCTGGAGGACAAGGGAGTGGTTGTGACGGATTCCCAGCTTTGTATTGAACCCCAGTCGTGGCCCGCCAGGTGAAATGATCGCCCCGGAATGACGGCGTCTACAACGGTTGCCAGATCTGCGGCCAGGTGTCGCAGTCGGTAGTCACGGGTACGGGCGGGAGAGCTGGAGCGGCCGGCTCCGCGCGCATCGTAACGGATCACAAAATAATGGCTGACCAGGTAGCGGGTAACGGCATCCCATACGGAATGATTATCGGGATAGCCGTGCACAAGCACGAGAGCAGGCTTGTCTGGGTGACCCTCGGTGACCACATACAGATCGACCTCTTTGTTGCTTACCCACCGCTGTGTATATGGCATACCTGCTCTCCTTTTTGGTCAGGTATCCAGAGTAACGCGACGAGTACGAGCGGAACCCGTGCCGAAGGGGCCAGATGATGGGGTTATTCGACGATAGCCACGCTCTTGATCTGCAGGCAGACTTCCATGCCGGGACTGAGCCTGAGCTGATGCGCCGAACGACTGGTAATTCGAGAAAGAAACGAGGTTCTGCCTGCCTGGAGTCGTACCGTGGTCATGCCGGGGCGCTGCTCCGCGGCGATATCTATTACCCTGGCCGGGAGCAGGTTCTGAATGCTCTGGTCAGGATTTGCTGTCAGGGCAATACTCACATCCCGTGCCAGTATCTGCAGCCTGACCCGGCTTCCGGGTTCGGGCTGGCGGTCATCCCGTAACCAAAGGTTACCCCCCTCGAACTCAGCGCGGCACAGATGCCACTGCGGGTCCCGTTCCCGGATCACGGCAGGAACGATCACCGCAGCGTCCTTTTCCAGTGCAAATGGCTGGTCGGGCCGGGCCAGCGTCTCCTGCAGGCAGCCCTGGGTGACCACCCGGCCCTGGTCCATCATCACAATGTAATCGGCTAGCCGCGCCACTTCGGGAGCGGAATGAGAGACATAGACAATGGGAATGTCCAGGCTGTCCCGGAGGGTTTCCAGGTAGGGCAGAATATCCCGCTTGCTGGTCTGGTCCAGTGCCGACAGGGGTTCGTCCATCAGCAACAGGCGGGGGCTGGTCAGCAGCGCCCTGGCGATAGCCACGCGTTGGCGCTCGCCGCCGGATAACCGGTCCGGCCTGCGGACCAGTAAATGCGAGAGTCCCAGCCAGTCAATCACCTGCGGGGGGTGAATCCGTCGCTCTGACGCCGGCGTGCGACGGTAGCCAAAATTCAGGTTACCGTTGACCGACAGATGCGGGAACAGGCTGGTTTCCTGGAATACATAGGCGAGTGGGCGTTTATGGACCGGCAGGCGGGCATTGTCGTCCTGCCAGACGTCGCCGTTGACGGACAGGTAGCCGGCACAGTCCTGCAGGCCCGCGATACATCGCAGCAGAGTGGTTTTTCCGCAGCCCGAATGGCCGAACAGGGCAGTAACGCCACCGCCAGGCAATTCCAGGTCCACATCCAGGCGGAAGCCCGCAAAACCGGTGGCGAAGCGGGCAAGAATCCCTGGCTCTTTCATGATCTCAGGTTCCCGTTATTCAGGCGTCCGTTGATCAGATAGAGTGTCAGCAGAACGAGGAATGAGAATACCAGCATGCCGCCTGCCAGCAGGTGAGCCTTGCCGTACTGCAGGGTTTCCACATGGTCGTAGATAGCCACGGACAGAACCCGGGTTTCGCCGGGAATATTGCCGCCAATCATCAGCACCACCCCGAATTCCCCCAGCGTATGGGCGAAGGTCAGCACCGCCGCGGTCAGGAAGCCGGGGCGTGCGAGGGGAACCACCACGGAGAAAAAGCGATCCAGCGGCGACGCCCGCAGGGTGGCGGCAACCTCCAGCATTCGTTCGTTAATGGTGGAAAAAACATTCTGCAGGGGCTGAACCGTGAAGGGCAGTGAATAGAGCACAGACGCCACCACCAGCCCGGCAAATGTGAAGGGCAGGGTGCCCAGCCCCAGAGTGTCAGTCAGCGTACCCACAACGCCCTCAGGCCCCATGAGTAACAGCAGGTAGAATCCCAGAACGGTGGGTGGAAGGACCAGAGGCAGGGCCACAATGGCGGCTACCGGTTGTCTGAGCCAGTGGCTGCTGCGGGCCAGCCACCAGGCGATGGGGGTTCCGATGACCATCAGCAGGGCAGTAGTGATGCCGGCGAGTTTCAGGGTCAGCCAGACAGTTTGCCATTCCGGGCTCATCAATACTCCATGGGTTCTTCGGACGCTTGCGGGATATCGTAGCCGTATTGGCGAATAATGTCCTGCGCTTCACCGCTGGCAAGGAAGTCCAGCCATGCGTTGGCGGCCTCGTTGTCCCGGCCCCGTTCCAGCAGGATGGCTTGTTGTGCGATAGGATCGTGGTAACTGGCGGGCACCTCCCAGCGGGCACCGCCGTCATGCTCCCCACGGAGCTGGGCCAGTGCCACGAAGCCTGCTTTGGCGTTGCCGGTTGCCACGAACTGGAAGGTCTGGGCTATGGACTCTCCCCGCACCAGCCGGCTTCCCAGGGTTGCCCAGTGGCCGAGGTGTTCCAGGGTTTGCTGGGCAGCCAGGCCGTAGGGGGCGGTTGCAGGATTGGCAATGGCCAGTCGCCGGACGTTGTCGGCACGCAGGAACGCTATCGGGTCCACGAATGCCTGCGGGTCTGGGCTCCAGAGAACAAGTTGTCCGACTGCATAGGTGAAGCGGGTGCCGGGAACACCGGAGCCGTTCTGCTCCATCAGCCGCGGCCGTTCCTGATCCGCAGCGAGAAATACATCGAACGGCGCTCCGTGACGGATCTGCGCGTAAAGCTTTCCGGTGGAGCCGTAGCTGATGCGGCTACTGTGGCCTGTTGCATCTGTAAACTGCGCAGCAAGGCGTTCGGCGGCATCGTGAAAGTTGGTCGCAATGGCCAGCCTGACCTCACCTGCCAACGACGTTCCGCTGGTCATCAGCAGGCTCAGAGCCAGCAGTGAACGGAGGGTAGCGGTCATGGACAAGTGTACTCCCAAGGTTCAATTAATGGCCGTGATCATACCGCCCCTGAGCGGCCGCCGTCATGCTTCAGTTGACTGAATATGAAAGCCTGGGAATACATTCGAGAATATGATTCTGGACCTCACTGGCATTGGTTTCATTGACCAGCTCGTGACGGGCCCCGGGAAACAGCCGTTCAGAGACGACATTGACACCCGCTGCCTGAAGGTTGGCCACATGGCGGCTGAAACCCCTGCCCATTTCACCCACCGGGTCGTTGTCCCCCGCGAGCAGGTGCACCGGCAGGTCTTTGCGCCAGCCTGCCGGGTTGATGCCCAGCATGCCGCCAATGAAGTCTGACCACAGACCGACGGTGCAGGAAAAGCCGCATAGAGGGTCTTTCAGGTAGCGGTCCACCTGTTGTGGGTCGCGGCTCAGCCAGTCATGGCTGGTGCGGTTGGGCGCAAACGCCTTGTTGAAAGCGCCGAACGTCATGTTGTCGATCAGAAGGCTGTGATGTCGTTTCCCCCGCAGTACCCGGATCAGTCTTACCAGAGCCAGGGAGACCAGCAGTCTCGGTTTGTCGATGCGATTGGTGGCGCAGAGAATCAGGTTGTCGATCTGGTCACCGTATTGCTGGGTGAATGCCTGGGCGATGAACGAGCCCATGCTGTGCCCGAACAGTGTCAGCGGAAGATCGGGATACTGTTTCCTGGCGTGGACAACCACCTGCTGCAGGTCGTCCACCACCTTTTGCCAGCCCCGAACATTGGCGTAATGGCCAAGGTCGCCCTCAGGACAGTGTGGTCCATGACCCCGGTGCTGGATGGCGAAGACGGCCACCCCTTGCTGATTGAGCCATTGGGCCAGTGGCTGGTAGCGGGCGGCATGTTCAGCCATGCCATGGGCAATCACCATGACTGCAGTCTTCTTTTCAGGGGCCCACGAGAGTAACGGAATCCGGTGATGATCGGGGCTGTTGATGAAACTTTCCTGCAGGTCCATGTGATCGAATCCGGGCTGGTTAGATATTTACTACGGAGTCTAGCGGGAAAACGCGTCTGAAATTGAGACAGGTCCTGAAAATCTTTGGTTTGAACTCTTATTCCACGTCTCTTTCCCATTCAGGTGGCTTCCACAGGTGCTTCAGCCGCAACAGCAGGCCGCCGGGGCGGGCCATGGCCCGGAACAGGTCCACATATTCGTGAGTCCATAATACGAGCAGGTTGTTGGAGCGCACCGGCCGGGTAATGCCATATTCCGGGGGAGCCTGTACATCTTCCGCCACGAAGGTGCCGAACAGCCGGTCCCAGATTATCAGTGTGCCGCCGTAGTTGCGGTCGATATAGCCCGGGTTTCGGCCGTGGTGGACCCGGTGATGGCTGGGTGTATTGAAGACCAGTTCCACCCATAGTGGTAA
The DNA here is from genome assembly GCF_008795955.1 of Marinobacter denitrificans. GTDB lineage: Bacteria > Pseudomonadota > Gammaproteobacteria > Pseudomonadales > Oleiphilaceae > Marinobacter > Marinobacter denitrificans. Next base: position 1,186,322 of record NZ_VMHN01000001.1, on the reverse strand, counting down.
CTGGCCGATGAGCGTGGTGTGGATAAAGAACTGATAAACCAGTGAAAGAGCGTAGGCAATGCCGATCCACACCGGATTGAAACCGATAAGCGCCAGCGGCAGGTAAAATGCCCACATTCCGTTGAAAATGTTGGTGGCGTTCTGACGCATGGCGGTGGAGAAATTCATCCGCTCCGAGGAGTGATGTACCACGTGTGCCGCCCAGAACCAACGAATGCGGTGGCTGGAACGGTGCATCCAGTAGAAACAGAAGTCCACGCCCAGGAAGGTGAGGAACCCCGTCGCCCAGTTCAGCTCCAGGTCCAGAATGCGGTGGTGGTAGAGGAAAGCGTATACGGGAAAGGCAATCAGGCCGGCGAACAACAGTTCCGTAACCTGATAACCGGCGCCCAGGCCAAAGTTGCGGATGGCTTCCGGCACATCCATACGCGTGGGGTCATGGCGAATGCGCAGGTACTCCCAGAGGGTAACGGCAATGAAGACGGGCGTGGCGACCATGAAGATCAGTTGTCGTTCATCCAGTGCCAGCCAGGGGGCCAGGGTATTCCAGAGCGACAGCAGACCGCTGCTCTGGAGTACTGCCATCATCATGTCTGTCAACGCCATAGTTCGCCCGTCTTATTATGTTTGTTGATACCCGTTAATTCTGAGCCTGCCATTCCGGTAAAAATTGACAATACATGCCACAAAATTGACTATTGGTGCCAATTCTGTGGAGTTTGACGCTATGACAGAGAATGAGTGGTGGCGAGGGTAATCCGGGTAACCGGAGCCTGGACCGGTCTGCTTTCCGATTGGCTGGACCAGCAAGGGCTGGAGGCCGCACCGTTACGGGTGGCGCTGGCCCGGTGGGCAGCACGGGACAATGTTCCGGTACCGGTTTGGCGCGATTTGCTCGCGCAGGGGCTGGCGCTGGCCCCGGGCCGTATCGCGCCCGAACTGGATGTAGGGGCCTGCGTGCTTCCCGGCCATGTCGGGGTGTTGGGTTACCTGGTGCTGGCCTCGGATACCCTGGGGGAAGCCATGCTGGCTTATCAGCGCTATGAAACCCTGTTCTATGGCGCCAGCCTCGCAGAGATCGAGATTATCGGCGACCAGGCCGAGATGCGCTGGCCCCCCTCGGATAATGAGCTGGGGCAGCAGGCGGATGGCGCCGCAATTGCGGCGCTGGTGACCTTCATGCGTCGGCAGATTGACCAGCCGCCGCCTCCTTCCGCGATCAGTTTTCTTGAGAGCGTGGATGTCGAAACCGCGAGAGCCTATGAGAAATTTTTCGGCTGCCCGGTGACATGGAAGGACAGCCACGTGCGGGTGCGGTTCCCGCTGCATTATCTGAGTCGGCCCATGCCGCGGCGAGACCCCACGTTGAGGGCGTTACTGGACCGGCAGGCAAGAGCGCTAGTGAGGGCGCTGCCGCCAGGTGCTGGCGAGGGTCATGGCCAGAGTCGCGAAGACAGTTCCGGCACCGACCGCCAGTTGCAGCAAGTGCTGCTCAGGCTGCTGGCCGACGGCGAGCCCACCCTGGCGCGAGCCGCGAGTGCCATGCACATGGCGCCCCGCACCCTGCAGCGGCGGCTTGCCCGGCACCATTTGAGCTGGCAGCAATGGCTGGACCGTAGCCGGGAGCAACTGGCCCGGCCGTATCTGGCAGACCCGTCCCTGACCCTGACAGACATCGCCCTGTTACTGGGCTTCTCCGAACAGAGTGCCTTTACCCGGGCCTACCGCCGCTGGACCGGTAATTCGCCGGGCAGGGAGCGCCGGCAACAGCTCAGCGATTAGCGGTGTAGATCCTCTCCAGAGGTTCGATCTGGGGTTGCCATTGGTCCAGCCAGGCCTTGATGTCGCGGGGGATTTTTGCCGGTTTTGGCCAGGGCACGGGGTATTGCTCGGGCTGGAACATGGGCGCGAACAATGCGGCAGCAGCAAGGTCGGCGCGAGAAAAACTGTCGCCGGCCAGGAAGGATGTCTGCTGGTACGCCTCAGCCAGTTCTGTCAGGTAGGCTTCCATGGTTTCACGTGACAGTTCCGCCGTTTTCTCATTGATCTTCATCCATTTACGCATGATCTCATCCACGCGGCTGAAGGCCAGTTTCAGCAGAATCCGGTTGTAGAACGGCGTGCCCGCCGCCAGCATGGGAACCACTACCCTGGGGCGCTGCAGGAAGTGGTGGTAGGAGTAACAGCGCACTGCCGGGCCTGCTTCATCGTCCAGCCGCTGCTCCCAGGCAATGGCTGTCTCACGGGCCTGCGGGTCTGACGGTGTCAGTGGATTCTCCGGGAAAACCTCGTCAAGGTAGTCAATGATCTCCTTTGAGCCCTGGACCCGGTGGCCATCGTGGTCAAGCACAGGCACTGACGAATCCCCACCGGTGAGCCTGCGGATAGTTTTGACATGCTGTCCCGGTAGCAGGTTGACGGTCTCGTAGCTCACGCCCTTGTAATCCAGCGCCCAGCGAACCTTTTCGCAGTAATGGGATATCGCAAACTGGTAAAGTCTGATGGCCATGGTGCAGTGTTCTCCAGTGTCATAACTGGCATAAGCGTAATGCTTTGAGGCAGGAAATGGTAACGACTGTGCATTAAAATCGGCAGCGCAGGAAACAGACTGCCGCGAAGGCAAAACACCTAATGGAACAGGAAACTCACAATGAATGGATTCACACGCTGTATTGCGCTAACTCTAATGGCGTCATTGATGCTGGCAACAGGTTGCTCCTCCACTCCCGACGACAGTGCTCCCAATCAAGCCAAAGATCCGGCATCCGGGGCCGTTGAGCTGCCCTTTACCGCCACGGGCAATGAACCCTTCTGGCGTGCCATTGTGGAACCGGGCCAGTTGGTGCTTGAGCGGATGGGCGAATCCCCGGTCGAACTGCGCTATGAAACCACCCGTCGCAGTGCCACTGGCCGCACGTTCCGTGCGGACGGAGAGGGTATCCGGATCACTCTGGTGACCGCCCGCCAGCTGTGCCGTGACTCGATGACCGGCATGCCCTATCCCAATCAGGTTCGCCTGGAGGTCAACGGTGAGCCGTCTCGTGGCTGTGGTGGCGATCCGGAGCGGTTGCTGCAGGGGGATGAATGGGTGGTGGAGGATATCGGTGGTGCCGGCCTCATCGATAGCTCACGGGTGACGATAGATTTCCTGTCAGCGAACCGGGTGGCGGGAAACGCCTCCTGCAACCAGTTCAAAGGTAACTGGAGTCTGACAGGTGAAGGCCTCGGGTTAACCCGTATGGCTTCTACCAGCAAGAACTGCACGCCCGCGTTGATGAATCAGGAAAGCCGGTTCCTGTCGCTGCTGGCCGATATCACCCGGTTTGATATCGGCCGCCATGGTGAACTGCTGCTTATATCGTCGGAGGGCCAGGTGATTACGGCATTTCCGTCCACAGAGTAAGCCCGTACTTATCGAGGATCTGCTGGGCTCGGCCATCATCGATTCGCTGACGGGTGCCCTCCGAAAGCAGTTGGGCCAGTTCTTGGGCGTCTTCCCGGGCGGGAGAGAAGGCCACGAAAGCTTCGGTCTTGCTAATGAGCCCCGCTTCGCGGGGCCGGTTTGCGGTCTTTCCGGCGCTTTTGGCCCACCAGGCCATGACATATTCATCTTCAGCGAAAATGTCCGTGCGATCCTGCTCCAGCAGGCTGATGGCACGATTCAATGGGGAGGGGCCGGAAATGACCCAGACCTTTTCCTGGTCAGCCAGGTGCCGCTCAATGTAGCGGTCCAGTTCCTCCGTATAGGAATACCCGTTGATCACCAGCAGTTGCTGGTCGTTCAGGGATTCAGTCCCACTGAAGTGCCAGGTGTTATCCGGGTGGGTGAACAGGGCAATGGACGAGTATCCCTGGGGGATCTCAGGGAAAACGAAATCGGGGGCATCGGTAACGAAAGCACCGACAACGGCGTCCAGTTGGCCCTCCCGGGTCATCTGCAGCGCCCTTGCCCAACTGAGGTTGATATACTCGACGGTGTACCCCGCCTCGTTGAGGATGTCACGGGCCAGGTCGACCATGTAGCCCTCATGATCACTTCCTGCTTCACAATTGTGGGGGCACCAGGGGTCGGCAGCGATGACAATCGTTTCCGGCTGCTCCTGATAGCGGGTAATACCTGCAGAAGAGGCTTTGCCGGCAGAGGTTTCGGGCGCGGTTTCAGCAACCGCCTCGGAAATGTCGTTGTCCTGAGGCGAGCAGCCCATGAACAGGACGAACATGAATGCCAGGACGACTGGTCGCCACATGATGGTTGTCCGGGGCACCGCGAAGCTGCGGCAACATTTCTATCATAGCCCCGCGGTCATCAACCTGTCATCTGCTTGAGGGGCCCCACCAGGCCAGGATCAGTAACGGCTTCTGGCATCGCCTTCAGTGGCTTCGGTAGGGACCAGTGCCTTGACCAGCTCTTTCATATCAAGAACACCCACCTGTTTACCTTTCCTGACCACACGGTAGGTGAGGTCGGTGTCGCCATCTGACCGGGCGATGACCGACTCCAGATTATCGCGATCGGAAATATCACCGGCACAGTCCGGCGGTGCTTCGGTGGTTTTCTTCATGACGGAGCGAACCCGCAGCACCCGGGCCCGGTTGATGTCGCTGATGAAATCGGTGATGTAAGGGTCATTGGGTGACATCAGGATTTCCTGGGGCTCCCCCTGCTGAACGATGTGACCGTCCTTGAGGATAACGAGATGGTCCGCCAGCTTCAGGGACTCGTCCAGATCGTGGGTAATGAAGACGACCGTTTTCTGCAACTCGTCCTGCAGTTCCAGCAGCAGGTCCTGCATATCGGAGCGAATCAATGGGTCCAGCGCCGAGAAAGCTTCGTCCATCAGCATAATCGGTGAGTTTGATGCCAGCGCCCGGGCAATTCCCACGCGCTGTTGCATGCCACCGGAAAGCTGGTGTGGGTACTGGTATTCGTTGCCTTCCAGCCCCACCCGGGCGAGCCATTTTTTTGCATCGGCTTCGAATTCCTCGACGGAAAACCCCCGGACCAGCAATGCCATACCGGCATTTTCCAGCACCGTCTTGTGGGGAAGAAGTGCAAACTTCTGGAATACCATCGACATCCGCTCGCGTCGAAGTTTCCTTAGCTGATCCTCGTTGAACTGTAGAACGTTTTCGCCATCCACCTCGACTTCTCCCGCGGTGGGCTCGATCAACCGATTGAGGTGGCGTATCAACGTGGATTTGCCAGAGCCGGAGAGCCCCATGATGACGGTAATCTCACCTTCGTGGATATCCACGTTGATGTCCTGGAGGCCCAGAACGTGGTTGTGCTTTTCCAGCAGCTCTGCCTTCCCCATGCCACCACGTACATGCTCCAGAGCGCCCACAGGATCCGGGCCGAAGATCTTGTACAGGTTCCGGATGGATATCTTGATATTCCGGTCCACAATTCGCTCCCTTACTGTTTTTGTGAGGCGTTTATGCGCGCCAGCGAAGCCTTGGTCACCCGGTCAAGGATGACCGCCAGAATTACGATACCGAGACCGGCTACCAGTCCCACACCAAGTTCCAGGTTGCGAATGCCCTGAAGCACCAGAACCCCCAGGCCGGGTGCCGATACCAGGGACGCGATAACAACCATGGCAAGGCTCATCATTATGGTCTGGTTCACGCCCGCCATGATGTTTGGCAGCGCCAGCGGAATCTGGACCTTGAACAGTTTTTGCCGGCTGGTCATGCCGAAGGCGTCAGCGGCTTCAATCACGTCCTTGTCCACCAGCCGTATGCCAAGATTGGTCAGGCGGATGACCGGTACAATGGCGTAGAGAATAATGGCGATGCCATAGAGTTTCGACTCGGTCACGCTGAACAGGAAGATCAGCGGGATGAGATAGACAAAGGGTGGCAGTGTCTGCAGCATGTCCAGCACCGGAATGGTCAGGCGTTGCATCACGTCACTGCGGGACATGGCTATGCCGATGGGCACACCGAACAGCACGCAGATAAAGGCGCAGACAAAGATGATCGACAGCGTTTCCATGGCGTATCGGTAGTAGTCGATAAAGGCCAGCAGGAACAGGCTCCCTGCGACAAAGCCGACCAGTTTCCAGGACTTGGTAACAAAGAAGACCACCGCGAGCAACAACGGTATAACGATCCACCAGGGGGTGTTCAGCATTCCATAGAGTGTGCCGTCCAGAGCCCAGCTCAGAGGTTGGGTCAAAGGATCCAGAACAACGCTCAGACTATCCTTGATGGACAGGAAGCCCTCTTCAAGACCCTTTGTCAGTTCGCGTGATTTCGGGAAGGCCGCGCAGGATTCGTTGAGCGCGTCCATGGAAGGAAAGGGGGTATCCCAGAGTGATTCGGGTTCGCTGCTGGTTCCCTGGGTTTTTTTCAGTAAGTCGGCCATCGACATGGGGCCATCGCTCTGACCTTCTGCGCACCAGTCTTCCAGTCCCAGTGATGAAAATAAGAAATCGTAGGTAGCCATGGGCGGTTGGTTCCCGTCGCAATCAGATGTTAAAGGCTCGTTTCGAGTTCTCCGTTATCGGAGTTGACAGGGCCGGGAGGGCCGGCCCTGTCAGGGCCGGCAGGGGATTATTCTCCCATTGCTGCAGCCAGGCGCTCCCTGGCTGAATCGTTCAGCCAGCTGGACCACTCGTCGCTGTTGTTGCTCAGGTAATACACCGCTGCTTCTTCGGCAGAAGCATTGTTGGAGTCCATCCAGGCCAGCAATTCGCTCATGGTGGACGTCTTGAATGTCATGTGGCTGAGCATTTCCGCCACGTCGGGCTCGCGATCCTTGAAGTCGGTCGTGATGGATGTGAGGATTGTCGCTGCAGGGAATTCAGACACACCCGGGTTATCTGCGTCCTGTGTCTGGTTGCGTGTGTGCACGTCGGGCTTGTACTCGCCCAGCTCAACGCGGGTCATGTCATACTTGCCAAGTGGCACGGTGGGCCCCCAGTAGTAGCCGAACCAGGGCTCTTCAGACTGAACCGCTGATGCCATCGACGAAGCCAGCGTTTCACCGGAGCCATGGTTGAACACCTTGATGCCGGAGCTTTCCAGGTCAAGTGCTCTGACCAGATTGTCGCTGACCACACGGCAGCCCCAGCCGCTTGGGCAGTTGTTGAAGCGGTTGCCCACCAGCTCCGGATTTTCCATGACCCCTTCGATGGTCGTCAGTTCTGGGTGCTTCTCGGCCAGATAGGTCGGAATCCACCAACCTTCAACACCACCCGGGTCCAGCACCTCGGCTACCCGCTCGATCTTGCCCTGTTCTTCCAGTTCAAGATAAGCCTCACCGGCGGAATTGAGCCACAGCTCGGTGACGATGTCGGGTTCACCGTTTTCCGCAACCGAAGTGACGGCCGGAACGGTGTCCGAGGGAACCACGGTCACATCGCAACCATAGCCCTGTTCCATGATGAATTTGGCAACACCGGTAACAACGGCATTGGACGCCCAGCCCATTTCAGTGATCGAGACTTCACCACAGTCGGCCTGGGCAAGTGCGGGAACAGACATCGCGCAAAGCAGCGCGACAGGCGTTAGCTTTCGCATGATTGGTTCTCCTTATTGGTTTTGAAAATACGCGGGAAAACATCCGCTTGAGTGGTCCGGATGACCTCTCGAGAAGTGAAAACGCTTTGTTGAAACTGCGTGATCAAAGGACAAGACAAATGCTATGACCTCGGTTACTACGTACTTTCAAGGGTAACGCCCTGAGCCTGAGTTACAAGCCATTAATGTAAAATGTCGCCGGAACATGCATATGTCATTTCTGGTTTCCCAGAGTTTTTGTCAACGAAATGAAGCAATTCAGCGGTAGTTTGAAGGGTTATCTGAAACCGGAGAGCCCCATGACTGAATTGCGCGAACTCACCTCCCATTCTGCCATTCCGGCCGAACAAGCCCGTCGTAGTAGCCGGCAGCGGCATCTGTTGCGAAGCTTTCTGCCGGAGATGGTTCGCCTGGAACGTATGCTGGCGGAGGCTCCGGAGGTGGTCTCCGTAGACACGCTGGCGCGGGTTGCCCTTAAAGAAATTGATTTACCGCTATATCGGGTTGATCTGGGCAGCGATGCACCGGATGCGCCGGTAGTCTTGCTGGTGGGGGGCGTGCATGGCCTTGAGCGCATAGGCAGTGAGGTAATCATGGCCTGGCTGCGCACCCTGCTCGCCCGGATTTCCTGGGACAGCCACCTTCAGGCGTTGATGAAGAAGGTTCGGGTTACGCTGCTACCGATACTTAATCCTGGCGGCATGTATCTCAACCAACGCAGCAATCCCAACGGCGTGGACCTGATGCGTAACGCGCCGATCACGGCCCAGGATCGCAGTGCGTTTTTGCTGGGCGGGCAGCGGTTCTCTCCGCGCCTGCCATGGTTCACGGGAGACCCTGAGCAGGGCATGGAAGCGGAGAACCAGGCACTGGAATCCGTGATATCGGGATTATTGCCCGGGCGCCCATTCAGTGTTGCCCTTGACTGCCATTCGGGGTTCGGTTGGCAGGACCAGATCTGGTTTCCCTATGCCTATCGTCGCCGACCGATGCGGCGGATTGCATCGGTGATGGCATTGAAACTGATCTGGGAGCAGGCCTGGCCGGAACACAACTATCGCTTCGAGCCCCAGTCCCGGCACTATCTTACCCATGGTGACCTGTGGGATTACTTCTATAAAAAGATAAACCGCAGCGGCAGTGGAGCGTTTATTCCCCTGACGCTCGAGTTGGGATCCTGGCGCTGGATCAAGAAACGCCCCAGGCAGTTGCTGCGACTGGACGGTTTTTTCAATCCGCTGGTTCCTCACCGGCACCGCAGGGTCCTGAGGAGTCACCTGACCTTCATCGATTTCCTGGTCAGCGCAGCCGCGAACCATGAAAACTGGTTGCCGCGGGAAGAGGACGAGTCCATGCTTAGGGAAGCCGCTATCGCCCACTGGTACAGGGACCATCACTGACAATGCACTGGATTCTGTTGCGTGGACTGACCCGGGAGCAGTCGCACTGGGGGGTGTTTCCACGACTGCTTGCAGATGCTTTTCCGGGACAACAATTCCATCCGGTGGACCTTCCTGGTACTGGCGTGCACTTCAACGACCCCTGCCCGGAGAGCATCGCTGCCATTCGTGAGAAAGTCCGCCACAGTGTTCAGCACATCCCTGGCCCCTACAGCCTGCTGGCGCTTTCCATGGGCGGAATGGTCGCCCTGGACTGGGCCCAGCATGCGCCCGAAGGAGAAATCCAGAATCTGGTAATGATCAACACCAGCTCCGGATTCAGTCCGGCTTGGCGAAGAATGAGACCGGGAGCCTGGCCCCGTATTGTTCGTTTGTTGTCCCGGCGGGAACTGTTTGATCGTGAAGCCGATATCCTGAGGCTGAGCTGCAACCGGCCAGTCAGCCTGGCTACCATCAAACACTGGTACAGTATCCAGCGCCAGCGCCCGGTCAGTTTCCGGAATGCCCTGGCACAAATGAAAGCCGCGGCCAGGTTCAAACCGCAACCCGAGCGGCCCCTGCCTGATGCATTGCTACTGGCCAGCAGGGGCGATCGCATCGTGCACTGGAAGTGCAGTGAAGCGTTCGAGCAGCGCTGGCAGTGGACCCTGAAGATGCATCCCTCTGCCGGCCATGACCTTCCGCTGGATGACCCGGAATGGATCATCCACCAGCTGGACAGCTGGTTGCCCGGATAATTACGGTTGCTTGACGCAACTGTTCTTCCGCGTCACTCTCCTATACGATTTATCACTGTTTACCTTTGCTGACGTATGGAGCCCGGAATAATGAAGATTCTTGAGACCAAAACCGCCCCGAACCCCCGCCGGGTACGCATGTTCATGTCTGAAAAAGGACTGCTGGAAAAGGCAGAGTTCGTTGAGGTGGACCTGTTAAAAGGTGAGAACCTGACACCGGAATACGCTGCCAGGAACCCGATGAAGAAAGTACCGGTGCTGGAGCTGGATGACGGCACCTGCATCTCCGAAACCATGGCCATCTGCCGTTATTTTGAGGAAAGTTATCCGGATACGCCGAGCCTGTTGGGCGATACGCCACTGGAAAAAGCGCTTGTAGAACAGTGGCTGCGCTGGATCGAGTTCTCCCTCTCCATGCCCACGGGCATGTGTTTCCAGCACACCACCGGTTATTTCAAGGACCGTATGAATCCCATCAAGGAATGGGGCGAGGAGTGCCGGACAATGGTGGAGAAGTTCCTGCATTTTCTCGATAAGCAATTGGACGGCAGGGAATACATCTGTTGCGACCGTTTCACGGCAGCGGACATCAATGCTTTTACATCGGTGGCTTTTGCCCGCGTGGTGGACATCCGCATCAAGCCGGAGCAGACCCATCTTCAGGCCTGGTACGATCGTATCAAGCAGCGTTCCTCTGCCCAGGCTTAATCACCTGCGCCGGGGGCTGCCTCACTGGCTGCGGCCATTTCTGCCCGGTTGCGGCCCTTATGTTTGGCCTGGTAAAGCGCTTCATCGGCCCGGCTGACAACGGCGTCCACGGCATCACCGGTCTGAAAACTGGCGACACCCAGGCTGATCGTCTGATGAATACGGTTGTCGCCGGCGGTAATGGGAGAATCTGCCATCGAAGCCCGGAGCTTTTCCGCCACCTCCAGAGCGCCATTGCTGTCGGTGTCCGGCAGCAATACCAGTAGTTCTTCTCCGCCCCAGCGGCAGAGTGCGTCCTGCCGTCGCAGTGCGCCCTCAAGCCGCCTTGCGGTCTCCTGAAGCACCAGATCGCCGGCATCGTGTCCATAGGTATCGTTGACCTTCTTGAACAGGTCGAGGTCACCGAGTATGAGGCTGAATGGTGTGCCGGCCCTTTGCGCATGTTGCAGCTCATGGTTAAGCAGTGGCCATATCGCCCGCCGGTTCAGAAGGCCGGTCAACTGGTCGGTTGCTGCCATTTCTCCGAGTGTCTGGCGGGCTTCGAATTCACTGGTGAGAACTCGCCGCAGCGCTTCCATCACGATCATGCCGATGACCATCATCATCAGGGGGTCAAAGAACAGTGGCAAGATGCCGGTGAAAGGAATGTCGAGATAAATGGCCGCACCGGCAAAGACTGCCAGAGGAAGCAGGAACAATAACATCCATTCCTTCGGCCCCCGCACCGCCAGCACAGAAACGCCAAAGAAACTGATGACCAGGCCGTTGCTGATCTGATAAAGCCCTGAGGTCCCGGTTTTCAGATATAGCAGCAGTAATGACAGAATCATTGCCATAACCGACAGCCCCATTACTCGCAAAAAATACCGGCTTGGCCACCGGAAACGACCGGAATAATGCCCGAGCAGGGTTACTATGGATACCAGAATAACGGGGGACCGAAACAGGAACTCGAGGCCCAGGAATTCCGAGCTGTGGATGTTACGCAGAGGATGGGAAAACTGGTAGATGACGACGGTAACCAGGAGTAGCCAGGCAGCCACCACGGCAACCTTGCCTTCCAGAGCTTGCAGGTGCTCATCATAGGCAGATTGCCATTTCTCGGGTATTGATGGCCCTGACAATTGCATAGTGGGACGACTCTTTCGCTGCTTGCGTTTTCGCTCTACGAATCTTTAAGGAAATGAGTGCATAAAGCAATGAAATTAAGGGTATACCTACATGGAGTAGGGCAAACACCTCTGTGGACACTCATCGGTGGTAGAGGGGGGCGCTCCTGACACGCTAGAATGCAGTCTACCATCCTTATTCTTCCGGCAACGTTCGCCTAAGGAACAGATAACTGGTCTATGACACAATCCCGGCAATTACAGTGTGCCCTGAAGGCCATCGACGAGGCCAATCAGGCAGACCCTAACCGTGAGCAGGTAGGTAATGACATGCTCCCTAAAGAGGTTGCCTACAGCCTGCATATGACGCGTTGGTTGCATGAGCTTGAACCCGAGCCCTCCGAGCGCATGCAGATCGCCTGCCGGGCTCAGCACATTGAACGCTGGACCATGCCCCGCGCCGACTTTCCGGAAGGGCGCAAGGCCTATTATGAATGGCGGCAGGCCTGCGGCCGCATGCATGGACGCCGGGCAGCGGAAATCATGGGGACGTGCGGTTACTCCAAAGCGGAGTGTGAGCGGGTCGAAACCATCCTCACCAAGCGGGAGTTGCGTAAGGATGAAGACACCCAGTTACTGGAAGACGTGGCCTGCATGGTGTTTCTGGAGCGCTACTTCGCGGATTTCTATGATCAGAATGCCGACTATGACCGGGAAAAATGGTTGCGCATTGTTCGCCGGACTTGGAACAAGATGTCTCCGCGGGGGCATGACGCGGCACTGAAGCTGGCTGAGGGTATGCCGGCGCATCTGCTGGATTTGCTGAACGAGGCGCTGGCTGAAGGTTCCTGACCTCGAACAGCAGTTCCTCGCTTCTCTTGCTATCCTGGTCATCGCTGTTTATGATAATCATTATCATTAACGTGTTGGCCGCTGTTCGTTGGCGGCGCTGCCGGACAGGATGTTGACATGCCCCCAGCCAACTCGCCGCAACCCAGTATTCTGGTTATCGAGGATGACCGTGCCCTCAATGGCCAGATTGCGCAACTGCTCGGAAGCCGAGGCTATCGCACTCATCAGTGCTTCGAAGGAGAGAGCGGGCTGTTGTCTGCAGTCAGCCAACGTTTCGATCTGATCCTGCTGGACGTGCTTCTACCCCAGCTGAGCGGCTTCGAAATACTCAATCGGCTACGCAAGACCCACCAGACACCGGTCATGCTGCTGACGGCCTGTGGCGCCGAGGAAGATCGGATCATGGGCTATAGCCGCGGGGCGGACGACTATGTACCCAAACCGTTCAGTTTCACGGAACTGATGCTTCGCATCGAGGCGCTTCTGCGACGCTGCCGGGGTAGCCACGACACCCGCTCCGACCCGGATACGATCGAACTTGGCAAGCTTCACCTGAACCGGGTATCCCGGGACGTATTCTATGACGAAACAGAACTCACACTGACCCAGATCCAGTTCCGCCTGCTGTGGGTCCTGGTGCTGCATCAGGGCGAGGCTCTGAGCAAACCCTATCTCTATCAGGTTGTACTGGAAAAAGAATTCAGCCGTTACGACCGGAGCCTGGATATGCACCTGAGCCGGGTCAGGCGCAAACTGGTAGACGCCGGAATGGCTGCGGATCGCCTGCAGACGGTTCACGGCAAGGGCTACTGTTTCCTGTGAACCATCGTTTGCTATGGAAACTCTGCGGCACCCTGGCATTGGGGACCCTGGTGCTGTTCTGGGTGATTTCTTTCGTGGGTTCGGAAACCGAGCGGAAGATGAGTTTTATTGACGAAGAATACCAGCAGACCCTGAAAGACTGGGGGCGGGCCGCCGAAACCCTTTATCGCAAAGGGGACGAGCAGGCCCTGGCACAATGGCTGGAAGACCTCCAGGCAAGGGAAAACACCTGGGCGGCTGTTGTCCGGTCCGATATCCGGCCGTTGGCCGGGAGTGAACTGACGGACCGGTTCCGCGAGGGCTTTCGTCTGGGACGTGATGAAGAGTGGAAAATTCACCTCTACTTCGTCGAGAACCCGATCATGGAAACCACCTTCGCCGACGGCAACACCCACTTCCTGATATTGTTGCCCGACCGCATGCGCCCGGGGACCTACCTGCCCCAGGTCAGGATTCTGCTCAAAGTTGCCCTGCCATTGGCTGTCCTGATCGTGCTGTGTCTGGTGATCTATCGCCACGTGATGACCCCGCTGCGCCAGCTTGAACTGGCTACCCGACAGTTCACGGACGGCAACCTCGGGGTGCGGGTCCGGGCCCTGCTGGGCAACCGCAACGACGAACTGGCCGCTCTGGCGGAAACGTTCGACCGCATGGCAGAGCGGACCGGCGATCTCATACTGAGCCAGCGACGGCTGATTGCGGATCTCTCCCACGAACTGAGAACCCCGCTTACCCGCATCGACATGGCCGTGAGCTGCCTTGAAGAAGGCATCGACACCCAGCACTTCCTGCCACGTATCCGCCGCGAGTGCGGGCTCATGCGGGGGCTGGTCGAAGACACACTGACCTTGGCCTGGCTGGAGAACGAAAAACCCAGTCTCGATCAGGAAGCCCTGGACCTCACTGACCTGCTTGACAGCATCCTCGATGATGCCCGCTACGAATATCCCGGCCACCAGCTTCAGGCCCGCCTCCCAGACCGTGCTGAACTCACTGGTAGCAGTCATCGCGCACTGGCCCAGGCCATTGAAAATGTCATCCGCAACGCCTGTAACCATACCCCGGCCGATGGCACCATACTCGTTAGTCTGGAAAAGGAAGACAGCGGCTATCGGCTGACCGTGAACGATGAGGGGCCGGGGGTCCCACCGGCACATCTGGAACTTATCTTTAAACCCTTCTTCCGTTCGCGCGGCATCAGCAATGACCAGCCTGCAGGCCATGGCCTGGGCCTGGCATTGGCAAGACGCCAGGTAGAGGCAGCCGGTGGCTGGATCAGAGCCGAGAACCGGGAAGGCGGTGGGTTGCGAATGGTGTTGTGGTTTCCCGTGCCCGGCTCATGAGCTCTGATTCGTAACAATTGTAAAAGTATTTCACATTGTTCATTTGCTAAATAAGAATGTGCGCCAAATAGGAATCATTTTCAGTTAACGGAGCGCACATGAATATCAAGACGTCAGACGTAGTTCGTCTTCCGGGCCACCGCCGTAACGCCCTCGCATTGGCGGTTGTCGCGATAACTGTCAGCCCCCCGACACTTGCTCAGGAAGAAACCCGGGCACTCGAGCCGATTGAAGTAAGCGCCGATCGTGAAGCGACGAGTGATCGTGTGGTAACCGACGAACGTCTTGAACGTTACCAGGCAGATGATCTGGAGGATGTTTTCGCCAGCCAGCCCGATGTGTCTGTTGGTGGCTCCGTTGGCATAGCCCAGAAGGTCTATGTGCGTGGATTTGAAGACCCGCTCCTGAACGTCACTGTTGATGGCGCAACGCAAGCCGGCGCGCTGTTCCACCACACCGGTCGCCTGGCCGTGGAGCCGGAACTGCTGAAGCAGGTAGAAGTGGATGCGGGTGCTGGCCGCGCCACCTCTGGTGCCGGTGCACTGGGCGGTGCTATCCGGTTTGTCACCAAAGACCCGGAAGACCTGCTGCGCCCCGGGGAACAGGTGGGTGCCCTGGTCAAACTGGGGTCGTTCTCCAATACCGATGGCTACAAGGCCAGCACCACGCTGTTCGGACGGCTAAACAACCGGTGGAGCACGATGGTGTCTGTCAGTCAGAGCGATCACGAGCGATTCGAGGATGGTGACAACAATGAAATCCCCGGTACCGACGCCAGACAGCAACTTGGTTTTGCCAAACTGGTCGGCCAACTGCCGGGCGATCAGACCCTCAAACTGAGCCACGAAGTTCGCACTGACGAGGGCGAGCGGCCCCAGCGTCCCCAGTGGATTGTCAGCGGTTTCAACTCCCTTTATGACCTGGATGGCCGGCGTGATACTACCACTCTGAACTATGGTATCGCACCGGAAGCTAATCCGTGGATGGATGTTGCCCTGACGGTCTACCACACCGAATCCGAGATTGAACAGAATGTGGAGGATCGCTGGGGGAGATACTTCGGTTTTACCCGCAGTATCGGCGGCGATCTGCGTAACACCAGTACGCTGGGCAGCCATGCACTGACCTACGGTGTGGATTATCGCGAAGACAAGGTCAACGCCGGCGACGCGGCCGATCGCAGGGCCGAAGAAGAAAACGGCGAGGTTACGGGTGTCTATCTGCAGGATGACTATCAGGTGACCGACCGCCTGCTGCTGAGTGCGGGTGTGCGATACGACGATTACCAACTGGACGACAACAACGGCGAGAACTTCAGTGAAGATGATGTCAGCCCCAACGCCAATGTCGCCTGGGAAGTGGTGAGCGGCCTGACCCTGAAGGCCGGCTATGCCGAAGCCTTCCGGGGTCCGAGCACCCACGACACCTTCAAGATTGATCGCGCCAGTAATGATCCGGACCTGAAAGGTGAGAAAGCGAAAAACACCGAAATCGGCTTTGACTATGTCTACCGCAATTTCACCCTGTCTGCCGAGGTCTACCGCTCTGAGATCAAGGACGCCATCGCCGACCCACTGTTCGGCCCGGCCATCTACGAGAACATCGGTGATCTGGAATCCGATGGCTACCTGATTGGTACCACCTACCACATTGGTGGCCTCCAGGCGGGACTCAGCTTCCATAGCAATGACGCCGAACTGGACGGTGATCCGCTGACTGTCTACGAACATAACCTGCTGGGTAACACCGTGGGTGATACCTGGGTAGCAGACCTTGCCTATCGCTGGGATCGTAACCTTGAATTTGGCTGGCAGGGTCGTTTCGTGCAGGGCGTCGACAGCGTGGAAACGTCTGTTGGCACCATCGACAAGCCCGGTTACGGCGTGCATGACCTGTTCATGCACTGGCTGCCCACCGGCGATGAGGACCTGCGCCTGACGGTCACGGTGAAGAACGTTGGTGACAAGCAATACCTTGATCACGCCAGCAACGCCGACTACCAGCACATTGCAGGCTATGAAGGCGTTGTGGGCATGCCGGAACCGGGGCGGGATGTTCGGATTGGTCTGGCCATGCGATTCTGATGCTGGCCATGTTATGCAAACGGTTCATCCTCGCCCTTCTGGGCGGCGCTCTGCTGTTTCAGGCTGCTGCCGCCCAGGCTGACAGCACTGTGACTGATCTGGCAGGGCGTACGGTGAGTATCCCCAAGGAAGTCAGCCACATTGTTCTTGGCGAGAGCCGATACATTCCGGCACTGGCCATTCTTGAGGGGGATCGGGTGGCGGACCGGCTGGCAGGAATGCTGCCGGATTTCGAAAAAACCGACCCGGCTGGTTACGCCCAGTACCTCAGGCGCTTCCCCGGCCTCGCCGATGTGCCCCGTGTGGGCCATGCCTCCGCCGATAGCTTCAGCCTGGAGAGCGTGCTGGCCATGGGGGCGGACCTGGCAATATTCAGTGTGGAAGGCCATGGCCCCGGTGCCCGTAATCGTGAACTGATTGAGAGGCTGGAAAGCGCCGGTGTCGCAGTAATCTTCATCGATTTCCGTCAGGAGCCATTGCGCAACACACCCAGGAGCATAGCGGTGCTTGGGGAAGCCCTGGGCCGGCAAGCCGAAGCGGAGGCATTCAACGAGTTTTACCGCAACGAGCTGGCCCGGGTAACGGAAGCCGTGGCGGAGATACCCCGTAGCGAATGGCCATCGGTGTTCCTGCACAGCCGGGTGGGACTGCACGATAGCTGTTGTGAAACCATGGTGCACGGCATGATGGGCTTGTTCATCGAGGCCGCGGGCGGCCGTAACATTGCGGCCGGGCGTATTCCTGGCGTCAGCGGTGTATTCAATCTGGAATACCTGCTTACAGCCCAGCCGGACCGTTACATTGCCACCGCCATTGGTTCGCCCGGTCTGGAGGTGCCCGCCGAAGAGCAACCCTATGTGGTTCTGGGTGCGGGCGTGACCGAAGCCGCTGCCCGTCAATCCCTGAAACGGGTGAGTACCCGCCCCGGTCTCTCGGCTCTGGACGCCATACGTGATCAGCGGGCCTTTGCCATCTGGCACCATTTCTACAACACGCCGCTGAACGTGGTGGCGGTGCAGGCGCTGGCCCGCTGGCTCCATCCCGACAGGCTTGGCCACCTGCGCCCCGAGCAAACTCTGGAAGCATTTTACGAACGTTTCCAGCCGGTGAGCCTGGAGGGCACTTATTGGGTCAATCTCAGGGAGGCGGTAAATGAATGACACCCCTGGGACGGCTGCCGGAACGTTTGCTGGCTCGCCTGCTGTTCAGGGCGGGTTGGCAGGCCAGTACCGTAAATTTGTCATGCGGCGGGTACTGTGCCTGGTCACCCTTGCGCTGGCGGCCGTTACCGCGGTAGTGGTGGATGTGGCGTCAGGTCCGTCCTCGCTCGGCCTGCTGGATGTTGTGCGGGGACTGTTGAACCCTGCGGCGCTTGACGCTGGTACCCGGGTGATTATCCAGGATATCCGCATACCCTATGCGCTGATGGCAGTGGTTGTGGGTGCCTGTCTCGGGCTGGCCGGGGCCGAGATGCAGACGGTGCTGAACAATCCACTGGCCAGCCCCTACACCCTTGGTGTCGGAGCCGCTGCGACTCTGGGTGCGTCGTTGGTGATTGTTTTCAACCTGTCTCTGTTCGGCCTGGCCTCGCATATTCTGTTGCCCCTGTCGGCCTTCGTATTCGCCGCTGCCGCTTCACTGCTGATCCTGTTGTTGTCCCGCACGCTGGGTGCGTCGGTGCACGCGGTAGTGCTGTTTGGCATCGCGCTTTTGTTCGGGATCAACGCTGTAGTTGGGCTGATCCAGTTCGTTGCCGATGCCGAATCCGTCCAGCAGATTGTGTTCTGGACCATGGGTAGCCTGGCCCGTGCTTCCATGGACAAGGTGGTTATCGTCGCCCTGGTGCTCGCGGTGTGTCTGCCCTTTTCATTGCGCAACGCCTGGGCGATGACTCTTCTGCGCAGTGGTGAAGAGCAGGCACGCAGCCTTGGCGTGCCGGTGGAACGTATGCGTCTGGTGGTGCTGATGCGGGTCAGCCTGTTGACGGCAGCGGCCATGGCGTTTGTCGGGGAGATTGGTTTTATTGGGCTGGTCGCGCCTCATATAGCGCGGCTGATGCTGGGTGAGGATCATCGCTTCCTGCTACCAGGCAGCGCCCTGGCCGGCGCCTTGCTGCTCTCCCTGTCGTCTATTGCCAGCAAACTGATAGTGCCCGGCGTGGTGTTGCCGGTGGGCATTGTTACTGCCCTGGTGGGCATACCATTGTTCATTGCCCTGATACTTGGCCGCAGTGGTCGGGGGGCGGCGCTGTGAGCCTGAAACTGGAGCAACTGACCGCCGGGTACCGGCGTCGACCGGTGTTTCGTGACCTCACCCTGCCAGCTATCGAGCCTGGCTCCCTGGTGGCGGTGGTGGGGCCCAACGCCGTGGGCAAGTCCACTCTGCTGAAGTCACTGGCCGGGCTGTTACCGGTGCAGGGGCGTATCGAGCTGGACGGTCAGGACCTGACAGCACTGGCACCAGCGATGCGGGTACACCGCATAGGCTACCTTCCGCAACCGTTACCCCAGGCCATCCCTTTGGTGGCTTATGAGACTGTCCTCAGTGCCTTCCGTTCCGCCCGCGGTGGCTGGAGCAGGGAGCAAACGGAGCAGGCCATAGAGCGGGTATTCGATACGCTTGGCATTCGCTCGCTGGCCCTGAGGCGGTTGTCGGAAATGTCCGGCGGGCAAAGACAGATGGTGGGGCTGGCCCAGGTCCTGGTACGCCAGCCGCAGCTGATGTTGCTGGACGAACCCACCAGTGCGCTGGACCTGCACTGGCAACTGAACGTGCTGAACGCGGTGAAAGCCGCCACCAGTGGTACCGACGCTATCGCCATGGTGGCCAGCCACGACCTGAACCTAGCGCTACGCTACTGCGACCAGGTACTGGTGCTGGCGCCCGGTGGCCGGGCGGTGATGGGAGAGCCCGAAGAAGTGCTGACTCCTGAGCTGCTGGCGCGCACTTACCATATTGATGCCCGGATCGAACGCTGTTCCCGGGGGCATCCCATTGTTCTTGCCGACCGGCCTGTTATGCCGGTCCCGACACAGGAGATAACTTGATGCCAGCCAAGCACGCCGTGGTGAATACCGATGATGCAGCCCGCTACCTGAAGCGGCTGTGCAAGCATTTCAGTCACAAGATCGAGGCCACGTGGAGCGATTCACAGGGCCGGCTGGAATTTGATATCGGCCGGTGCCGTCTCCAGGCCGCTACCACAGGCCTGGAACTGCACTGCGAAGCGCCGGACCAGCAACAACTGGATCAACTGGGCGAGGTGGTTGCCTCGCACCTGATCCGCTTTGCCGGGGGTGAGGTTGACGCGGTTCACTGGCAAACCGTGACCTCGCCCGACGCCTGACGATAATCGGCGGCCAGCGCCCGCAGTTGCCGGGCGTCGTGCCGCAGTACCTGTTTGCAGTCTTCGCCGAACCATTCCAGGGAGGCATCAACGTGACCCCGGTACTGCAGGTATTCCAGGCAGGGGCGATAATCGCAGGCTCCTTCAAACAGCGGTACCATGGCCTGGCGGCTGCCCGCCGGAGAATAGACATTGACGGGGGCAAACTCCGCCAGTAAATCCCGGGAACGTACATTCTTGAAGTGAAAATGGCGTACCCAGGGTTCAAGATCCAGCAGTCCTTGCAGGGGTTCGGCCCGGGACTCCCAGATATGGACCACATCAAAGTTGAGGCCCAGGGCCGGGTGATCAACCTGTTCCAGAAGCTGGCGGGTTGAGGCCACCGTATCGGCCAGGGTTCCCGGATGGGTTTCCACCACAAGGTCAAGGCCGTATTCGCCAACACACTGACACAACTCCCGTAGCCGGCGGGTGAGCTCCGTTCGCTCCGCGGTGCTGACATCTTCGCTGCCACGTTTTCCTGCGAAGGTGCGCAGACGTGGCGCCCCCCAGCGTTGCGCCAGCATGCAGAGCTGGCGGGTCCTGGCCAGGGCGCTGGTTTCGCAGCCGTCCAGGGGCAGGTAATCGCTGATCATGGGAATCCGCAGCCCATGGGATTGAATCCACTGTTGATTGTAATCAGCCCGGCTCGCGAGATGTCTGGCATGGACGCCCCAGAGTTCAATGCCGGCAAAGCCTTCCGCCCCGGCCCAAGTGGCCAGTTCCGGTAGCGAGACAAGGTGGTGGCGGAATGAGATGGTGCACAGGTGCAGGTGAATCATGTGGGCGTCTCCGGGAGGGGTTGGTGTCTTGTCGGACCTGTTGCAGCGAGGTGTAATCTGCGCTGCTGCCACCATTCCTCGAACAGTGATGTCAGCGCCTGCTTGATGCCGAACTCCCGGTCGTCCTGCTCGTCCAGCAGGCGCTCAATGCCGGCCATCAGCGACCGGTCACCGCTCATAACCAGTTTCATGGCGCGGAACTGAATGCGGGTGTAGGTTTTCACCAGTGTTTCGATGTCATCGCACCAACTCTCGAAAAACAGGTTGGTCTCGTCGACCTGTTCACCGCGCTGCTCGAGAAACCAGGCGAAGGCATGTTCGTAGGCATACTTGCGAATGGCCATCACAGGTATTTCGCGGAATGCCAGGGACAGGTGTTCCAGGGGCAACGGGGCCCGGTCGCCCAGGTGCGCCCGCAAAATGTCGCGAAGAGCATCGGTAAACGGGTTGTGATCCGGTTTCATACACTGGGCGAAGTAGGCGGCCACCGTTTCATCAGCGCTATGGCGGATATCCACGTCGTCGAAGTAGAAGCCGCCAGCCGCGGCAGGGGAGCGGATCGAATCCAGAATCAACGCTCTCGGCAGAATGCCTTCCCAGCGGAAATCCGGGTCGGACATGTACCATTCCTCCGGGTTATCCGTGGTTTCAAGCATGACGTAGTGGGGGAACGGATTCTGCTGAAACTTGTTCTCCCGTTCGGGCAGGCGGTACATGTCCAGCATCACCATGATATGCCGCCCCGGGGGGCGGGTGTAGAGCAGCTCATTCAGAGTGTCGATGTTGTGCTCCTTGGGGGCCGTGGCATCGAACCACTCGTGGATCTGGATCCCGTAAAGCTGGCGGTACCAATTACGGAAATCCTCATGGCGAGTATGGGGCGAGTGGTAGGACAGCACCTTGTCGGCACTGACTGAAAAGTCGGCGTCCCAGACCCCGAAGTAAAAGGGGCGGTGATCCACGCCCGGGGTGCGTTTGATAATCTCGCACACGCAACTGACGAAGCAGTGAACCTTGATCATGCGGGTACCTCGTGGTGGCCCTCGGCCAGCAACCGTGCCAGGTCACGGACCGTCTCAAGGTTTTCCCCGATGAAGGCGTCTTCCGAAATCCTCAGCCCGTTTTCCAGTTCCAGGGAGACCAGCAACTCCATCAACATGATTGAATCCAACCCGAGGTCGGCATTGAGCCTTGCATGAGTGCTGAAGTTCTCCAGTCGCGCAGCCGGAAGATGTCTGTGTAGCGCCATGCGGATGGTTTCACTGATCGGCGCGAGCGCCTGGCGCCCATCGGTGTCAGGGGATTTGCTCATGCCGGGGTCTCCTTGCGGTGCTTTTGGGTAGTCTGGCTGTAACGTTCACTCAGGTGCCGGCGGCTTATCTTGCCGTTTGCCGGCCGGGGTATCTCTTCCACCTGCTCCATGGCTGCAGGCACCTGGTGGGGCGACAGCCGCTCACGGCACCAGCGGCGCAGGGCTTCGGTGTCAATCTCCTGGGCCGCCACAAAGGTGAGAAACACCCGTTCCCCGGCGTAAGCATCGGGTTGCTTCCAGGCCACTGCCTCGCGGATGTCCGGATATTGCAGGACCACGTTTTCAACATCGGCGGGATAGACGTTGATGCCGGCGACATTGATGGTGTCGTCCATGCGCGCAATAAAATGCAGGCAACCATGGTCATCCAGGTACCCAAGATCCCGGGTACGGATCATGCGTTCTCCGGACCTGACACAAATCTCGGCGGGCTTTTCCCCGCGCTCACCGGCTACAACATCCAGGTGTTCAAGGGGCGTTCCCACCATGCCGGCCTCGGTCACGTTACTGGCGATTGCAATACAGCCGGTCTCGGAGCAGCCGTACTGTTGGAAAACTCCGCCGGAACGGGCTTTTAACTGCTCCAGTAAGGTCGAGGGAAGTGATGCCCCGGAAACCATTACGCGGTGGAGCGTTTGCTCTTCCGGCAACATTCTCAGCAGCAGGCTGAGCAGGGTGGGAGAAGCGTAGAGCAGAGATCGGGGATGGCTGCGGAGCTGGTCAAGAATGAACCGGGGGTTGAGGTTGGTGACGATCCGGGGCACAGCACCGCGCTCCAGACCCGCAAGAAATCCGCAAATGAGGCCGTAGGAGTGGGTGACCGGGCAGGCGATAACCGGTGTCAGTCCGTTCGCCGCGGAAAAAGTCCGGATATAGGTTGCAAGCTCCCGGTCGATCTCCCGCCAGGACCGGCTGATGGTTTTTGGCGTACCCGTTGTGCCTGAACTCAGCTGGATCAATTCGCCTCCCGCTGCCATCTTGGGTGGGGCGTCACCTTCGGGCCTGGGGAGAGCCTCTGGCTGGCCGGGGTCGCCGTACAGGAAGTGGGTGCACCCGGTGCGCAAGGCCAGTTCCCTGGCCGCGGATTCTGGCGTGCCAGGGTGAATGGGAAGAACGCTGCCCCCTTTTTCACGCCATGCCAGGCACAGGGCAAGCCATAGAAATGTGTCCTGGAAACACACGGCGATACGGGTTTTTTCCGGTATGGCCAGCTCAGGCAGGGAGAGAAACCGGTCCGCCGCACGCTGGCAGTCATCGCGGCTGTAATGGGTGTCGTTGATTACGAACAGGGTGTCGGTGGTGTTGTTGGTTGGCAACATGGTCATGCTCTAACAGACTGGGTGGGTGACAGGGGGACAGCAGCGGCCTTGCCGCACGTCCCGGCCAGCGGGTTGGCGATGCGGTGGTGGCATTCCGGCGCTGCGGGCCCGCGCAATTTACGGGTCATCAGTGATTCAGTCAGGATGGACGGCGCTGTCGCGCCAAGTTGGTCCACGCGAGCTTCCAGTTCCGGATGGTCGCGGCGGTAGTTGGCCAGCACCGTGCGAACTTGCTTCCAGAAATTCGCTTCGCAAAGGCCGAAGTAATCTTCACAGAAGCCGGCAAGCTCGCTGAGGTTGTAGACAAACAGGGTATCCATCGCCAGTTCCCGCAGGGCCTCTGGAGTGGCCATGCGGTAATAGCGATTGTCGGCAGCATTCTGGTACATGGTGTTGCGGGGACCGAAATCCGGCTGGCCAGTGGAAGGTGCCAGGTAGCTTTCGACGTATTCGACGCTGTCATGGAAATCCCGCAGGGCGATGCCCACTGGCCAGCCGTCGCAATGAATCAGTACCGTATTCTGGGCATGTGCCTCCACACCGATGCCATGGGCCACAAGCAGGTGCCAGACGGGCAGGATGACCACTTCCAGCAACCTGGCCAGCCAGGACTGGGGTTCGTAGCGCTCAAACCAGGGCGCTATCAGCGGGCTGCCGTCGCCTTCAATAGCGGTCAGCGCATTGAGCGGCAACGCCTGCTCGCCATGGCGCAGGTGCCCGTTAATACTCTCCCGCCACAGGCATCCCAGGTGGCCGGCGAGGCTCTGGTGCCCGGAAAACAGCGTGCTGGCGTATTCAGCCATCAACTCGAGCCGGTAATTCCCGGCGAACCGGCCGTCGCTGGTGACCGTATCCGCAAGCCATCGGGATATCGCCGGAGCAGAGGGCACGGAGTGGGGCTCGAGAGTGCGTATGGACGAGGTGTTCCCCACCGCCAGCGGCAGTTTCAGTGTGGCCTTGCCGGGGCGGGAGACATTGAACAGCGAGCGCAGTGACTGGCCAGGCTGATAGCGGTCGCCGAGCGGCCCCAGATCGCGGACCTGTCGGTTGGCCAGCGCGGGTTCGAGTTCGGATTTGCGCAGGTGTTGCCACTGCCAGGGGTGGACAGGTATGGCAGTAAACCGGCTCCAGTCGGCACCTGTCCGGTTGAATGCGGCTCGCAACAGGAAGGCCTGTTCATGCCCCAGTTCCTCAAACCAGAAGGCCTGCTCCTCCACCGGAATAGCCAGGTCTGTGCAATTTCGCTCAACGGCCAGCCAGTGCAGGCGGAACCGGTTCCCGCATTCCGGACCGTAGCATTGATGGTCAGACAGGCTGAAGCCGGTACGTGCCTTATAGCAGGGATGGTACGGGTGGCCCTCATCAAGGGCGGCATCCAGGGTTTCAAATTCCATACCGCGACGTTCGCGTCTACTGGGGAGATGGTCGCGGTTCCAGCAGCAGAAGCGAACGGTTTGTTGCAGCTCACTGAGCAATGCGGCTCGCACATCCGGAGCTGCAGGGAGCTGGGCTGTCAGCTGGCTGAACGTGGGTGTCTGGCGACGTTTGCCATCGTCGGCAATCAGGGTGTTGGTATCGAGCCTTATGCGGCCAAATCCCCGCACTTTCCCCCGGCACTGGCAGTGGAGTCTGCCGATGCGAAAGAACAGGGTTTGCCACTTGCCCGATTGCGCTTTATCGCTCCGCCAGGGGACCAGACGCTCGAATAAGAGGGCTTCCAGCAGCTGTCGGGTGACCCGGTCCGCCGGTTGTTCAGGGTGCGGACTGGCCAGTGGCACAGTCTTACGCAACCGCATGGTGCCGAACCTTTTCCGGTCTTGCCGGGCTCTCGGTCAGGGGATTGCTGATACTGGTGTAAACCGCCATCTCCAAATCGGCGTTGAGTTCGTCCACATCATGAACCCGGGTCAGCAGGTTGCCCTTGTAGGGCAGGCGTCTGTCCCTCAGCACCATCTGGATCAGCGGCACAGCCGGCCCATTCATGGATGGCAATAACAGGCCCAATCTGTGCCTTAGCTGGTCGAGCAGGGTTTGCTCCGCAACCAGTTCGTCTTGTCCGAAACGGGCAATCATGGAAAACAACTGGTTGACGACCAGGTAGTAGCAGAAACGGTCACGGATCATGGCATCCCGGTAAAAGAGCTCCGGTGTGGAGGAGACCCCGGGTTCCAGATCCGTCAGGTAGCCCCGCTTGCTCTCGGACAGATAATAGCCCTGATTGTCGCGATAGAAGTACCGGCGCGGGTACCCGCCAGACAGGTCCAGAAGACTGTTCTGCTGATGGGCTTCAAGGGCAATGCCATGGTCGTCATAGAGTCTGAGGGCGGGCTCAATGGCACAGGCAAGGTACTGCCGGAACCAGTCACGGCTGACGGCAGCGAGGCTGCGTCCCTCGTTCAGGGCCAGCCCTTCAATGACAGCGCGTAGCCTGGAAGGCTGTCCGCAGACCGGGTCCTGGGTGATGGCCGCAATCGAGAATATGCCGCTGGCCCGTCCTCGGTAGAAAGGGTTGTCCCGTATGATGACTTCGAAGCCACTTTCTTCCTTGCCCGGCAGCTTTACGGTCAGCCACGCCGGGTCATTGATAATGCAGAACTGCGGATAGCTGTCGTTGAATCCGGTTTTCTCCGTCAGCCCGGCCATAACCATGCCGGCCCGCAGTTCCCGGTACTTGTTGGTGCGAAGAGAGTTGGTAATCTTCACCGGTATCGAAAACTTGAACATCCAGTCGCACTGGTCGCTGTAGACCGTGCGGACCGACGAGGTGGCGGTGAAAGCGGGGCCAAGGGCGCCAAGTGGCTGAATCAGACCCTCTGCAATCGCGGACCTGACCGAAGACTGTGTCATAAGCCACTGGGCCTGTAACGGGTGAGTCGGTATGAGCACCCGTTCTGGCGCCGGATTAACGGGGCCCCGGCATTGTGAGAGCGCGGCGGTGACCATGTCCTCGGCACTGAGGGCGGCACCGGATCCCTGCTCAACCAGCGAGCGGTGTACCGAGAAATACTCCAACCGGAAGCTGCCGGCCAACTCTGGAGCGTAAGCACTGTGTTGCCACTGAGGAAAGCCCTGTCGGCTCTTCGGGGTGGGGTGGCCGCTGTGTCCGAAAAGCAGTGACTGCTCGGTATCGATGAACAGGTCGGAACCCAGCCGGGCGTCGCCGCGACGGGCGGCTATGTAATTCGCCGTCACCTGATAGCTCTCGGTCAACCGGCAGAGCAGTTCAAGCTCCCTGGATTTACGCAGCTCCGGCACCATGCCACCGGTCAGGCCGTAGAGTTCCCTGATCAACATATAGACTGCCTGTATGGGCTCAATGTCTGACCAGCTGTGCCGGCCGGCATGCCAGACCCGTACCTTTCCGAAACGATGGCGCCCGGCCTGTGAGCGGTAAGGTATATCAACGGCAAGGCGGGCCCGCTGCAGGTCGAGACGGAGCATGCACACCTCGGGGCCCTGGTAACCGCCGGATGGGTCGGTACTCCAGTTATCGAGGGCTATCCACTGCCCGGGGTCCACTTCGCGGAGGTAGCAGTAGAGGAAGGCATGAAAAGTTGCCTGCTCAGCTATGGCGCGTGCTGACGGTCCCATAGGTTCTTCCTGTCTGGTTATTTACAGACAAGCTAGATGAGAATGAGGCGCATTAACACGAAATTTACAAATTTTACATTTGGCGGGAGTCGTCTGGCAGCTTAGCTGGCGGGAATCAGGCGGTGTGGTCGGTAACGGAGAAAAAGTGTGATCGCCAGCGCAAACGTCAGCCATTCCGCAATGGGCAGGGCCAGTAGCATCGGCAGGTCAGGGGCAAACCGGGCCAGCAGAACCAGCAGCGCTGCAGGCAGGACCAGGCTGCGGGAGAGCGCAACGGCTGCGGAGGGGAGGGGTTGGTGCATAGCCGTGAGGTAGACGGACAGCAAAACATTGAGACCATTGATCAGAAACAGCGGCCAGAGCACCGACAGGAATTCGATGGCCAGCGCGCGCTGTGCTGCGGCGGAATCGTCCAGAAACAGGCCAATCAGTTCCGTCCCGCTCAGCCACAGGGTCCCCAGCAGGGTAATGCTGAGCCCGATAATCACCGTACTGCCACAGATCATGAAATCCCGCACCCGGCGGGCGTTGCCGGCGCCCAGGTTGTGGCTGATGAGCACATGCATGGCATCGGAGATACCGTAGAACATCATGAGGCTC
This sequence comes from Marinobacter denitrificans, assembly GCF_008795955.1. GTDB lineage: Bacteria > Pseudomonadota > Gammaproteobacteria > Pseudomonadales > Oleiphilaceae > Marinobacter > Marinobacter denitrificans. Next base: position 1,158,751 of record NZ_VMHN01000001.1, on the reverse strand, counting down.
AGGAAAATCAGGTAATTGATGACAGTGAAGGCGGCCACGCCGGCGACCCCGTGGCTGGCCATCATCAGCCAGTTGATCAGCAAGAGCACCAGGCCCACGGACACCTCGTTGATCCATTCCGACACACCGTTGGCGGCCGCCTGTCGCACTTCCCCCCAGTTGGACTGACGAATACGGAACTGCAGTCGCCTTGAGGGGCTGCGCCAGTAGCGAAACAGCACCAGCAACTGAAAGATCTGGGCGATGCCGGTAGCGAAGGCGGCACCGGTAAGACCGTAATCCAGCACGCCTACCAGAAGGGCATCAAGGGCGATATTGGCAAAGGCCCCCGTCATCAGGGCAGTGGTGGCAAGCGCCGGCTTGCCATCCACGCGCACGAAGTAATACAGAACCATGGAAGCCAGCTGAATCACCATTACCCAGATGATCACCAGGAAATACTCCGACATCAGGGGGAACAGTTCCGGTGAGGCGCCCAGTGCCCGGTAAACCGTCTCATGGAAGACGAGGCATAACAGCGTCGCGACCAGGCTGATAGCCAGGGTGGTAACAAGGCATTTGCTGAAAATGGCGGAGGCAGCGCCGGTGTTGCCCTCTCCGAGGTAGCGTCCGGCACGAACGGTGCCACCGATAGCCAGCATTAATGCCAGGCCGAACAGCAGGGTAAAGTAGGGAATCAGTAGATTAAGGGCGGCAAGGGCGTCGGCGCCTGCGAACTGCCCAATGAAGATGCCATCAACAATATTGGCGGTGGTCAGCGCAAGTAAACCCGCCACCGAGGGCAGCGCGTAACGGAAGAACACCGGCCAGCGTGGGCCGGTGAGGATCGGGTCTGTGTTGGTATCTTCGTCCATGAGAGCGTGCTACTCAGTAAAACAGGTCCCGCAGTTTATCGCCGGGGTCCGGCGCGCGCATGAAAGATTCGCCCACCAGAAAACCGTAAATACCGCGATCGGTCATGGCGGTGACATCGTCGCGGGTCATGATGCCACTTTCAGTGATGGTCAGGCGATCTGTGGAAATGCGCTCGTGCAGGTCAAACGTGGTGTCGAGCGACACGTCAAAAGTGTGCAGATTGCGGTTGTTGATGCCCACCAATGGCGTTGACAGAGTCAGGGCATCGTCCATCTCCTCGCCATCGTGCACCTCAACGAGCACATCCAGCCCGATTTCGTGGGCGATGCCTTCCAGTTCCTGCAGCTGGTCTCTGGTCAGGCAGGCGGCGATCAGCAGTATGCAATCCGCGCCAATAGCCCGGCTCTCGTAGACCTGATACGGCGCTACCATGAAGTCCTTGCGGATTACCGGCAGGTTGCAGGCAGCGCGGGCGGCTTTGAGGAAGTCCTCATGGCCCTGGAAGAAGTCTTTGTCGGTGAGTACTGACAGGCAGGCAGCTCCACCTTTTTCGTAGCTTTCGGCAATGGCTTCGGGCACAAACGGATCGCGGAGGATGCCCTTGCTGGGGGAGGCTTTTTTGATCTCGGCAATCACAGCGGGAGTCCGTGCCTTAATTCGTGCACCCAGGGCATCAGCGAAGCCACGCGCAGGCGGTTGGTCACCCGACATGGCTTTCAGGTCTGCAATGGAAACCTTGCGCTTGCGCCCATCAATTTCCTCCCATTTTCGATCGACGATTTTCCGCAGAATGGTAGGAGTCTTGTCCAAATGTCTGTCAGTCATATCAGGCCCGTAAAAAGTATGCGAGAGCCGGTGGGGAGACCCTTCCAAAACTGTCGTCAGCCTGGGATGGCTGACGTCAAGCCCTACATGGACGTACTCGTGGGTGTGTTTTGGAAGGGGCTCCCCGCCGGTTCGTCCGGCTCCAATGTTAGCAGTCCGGTATTAGAAACACTGCGAAAAGTCCGCTAGTTCGGACATCTTGCCGGCCGCGAGACCAGAACCCATGGCATCGAGTGCCATCTCAACGCCTGCTGTTGGTGATTTGGCCAGACCGGCAACATAAATGGCTGCGCCAGCATTCAGTGCAATCAGATCTCGTGCCTTCTCCGCCATTTCATCATGACCACGACCAAAGGCGGCGCGGATCAGTTTCAGGGAGTCTTCGGCAGTATCCACGGTCAGTCCGACAAGGGCCTGGCTTTTGATGCCCAGATCTTCCGGGGTAATGTCATATTCGGTGACTTCACCGTTTTTCAGCTCCGCCACGTGAGTGGAACTGGCGAGGCTGATCTCGTCCAGGCCGTCTTTCGAGTGTACAACCATGATATGTTCGGCGCCCAGCCGCTGCAGTACCTCTGCCATCGGGCGGCACAGCTCTTTTGTGAACACGCCGATCAGCTGGCGTTTGACGCTTGCCGGGTTGGTCATGGGGCCAAGGATATTGAAAATGGTCCGGCACCCCAGCTCCTTGCGAGGCCCGATGGCGTGTTTCATGGCGCCGTGGTGGGCCGGGGCAAACATGAAGCCGACACCGATCTCTTCCACACAGCGTGCGACTTCTTCGGGTTTCATCTGCAGGTTGATGCCGAGATTTTCCAGTAGATCGGCACTGCCGCTCTTGGAAGACACCGCACGGTTGCCATGCTTCGCAACAAAACCGCCCGCCGCTGCCACCACAAAGGATGCGGCGGTAGACACATTGAACAGGTTGGCACCGTCGCCCCCCGTGCCAACAATGTCTACCAGAGGCTCGGCGTTGACGGTCACTCTGGTTGCCAGCTCCCGCATGACCTCGGTGGCACCGGTAATTTCGTCGATGGTTTCACTCTTAAGGCGCAGGCCCATCAGAAAAGCCCCGATCTGCGCATCAGTGGCTTCGCCTTTCATGACAATGCGCATAACGTCTTTCATTTCCTCGGTGGACAGGTCCAGGTTGGAGGCAATGCGGTTCAGTGCTTCTTTCATGTCCATTCGTGGGCCCCTTGGGTTGATCTGCTTTTTGTCTTCTGTGTTTGGGTCTAGCTTAGCAATTTCCTGCTGGGTGTAGGGCCTGTTGTTGGGTTAGCCCTTTGATTTGGAGCCTGGTCGATGGCTGGGGTGCCCCCTTCCAAAACACGCTGTGAATACGTCCCTGTACGCTCGGCTCCGCCATCCATGGCTCCGCACGGTTTTGGAAGGGGGCACCCCAGCCCTCTCCCTTAGAGCCTGGGTGAGGGCTTATTCAGAAATTAATGCCCCTCACTTTCTCTTTGCCGTCCCACACTTGAGCGGAGAACAGGTTGGAACAACATGCTGAGAGGGCAGTAATGGGGAGAGCTTATCCCAAACCGTGCGGAGCCATGGATGGCGGAGCCCGAGCCGCACATGGACGTCTTGAGGCGTGTTTGGGATAAGCTCTCCCCATTACTGCCCGGACTCAGAACCAGACCCCCGGGCAACCTAACCAAAACTAGCTCCTAAGAAAGTTCCGCAACAACTCATGGCCCTGCTCGGTCATGATGGATTCAGGGTGAAACTGAACGCCCTCAATGGGCAACGTCTTGTGACGGACCCCCATGATTTCCTCCACCGAGCCATCCTCATTGCGGGTCCACGCCGTGACCTCCAGGCAATCCGGCAAAGTGTCCTTGTCGATCACAAGGCTGTGGTAGCGGGTCGCCTGCAGCGGATTGTTCAGGCCGCGAAACACGCCCTGATCCTTGTGATACACCGGTGATACCTTGCCATGCATGACCCGGCCAGCGCGGATAACATCGCCGCCGTACACCTGGCCGATGGCCTGGTGGCCCAGGCATACGCCCAGGATCGGCAGCTTGCCGGCAAAGTGGCGAATGGCAGCCATGGAAATGCCGGCCTCATTGGGCGTGCAGGGCCCGGGGGAGATTACCAGGCGCTCCGGCTTCAGTGCTTCGATTTCCTCTACCGTGATTTCGTCGTTGCGATACACCTGAACATCCGCACCCAGCTCCGCGAGGTACTGCACCACGTTGTAGGTGAAGGAATCGTAGTTATCGATCATCAGCAACATAATCTTATCCTCCGCCTCAGTGGTCGAAATCGTTGTAGGTCATGGCCACCGCGCGGAAGATCGCGCGGCCCTTGTTCATGGTTTCCTTCCACTCGAGGCGGGGTACCGAATCGGCCACCACGCCGGCACCAGCCTGGATGTGCAGCGTCTTGTCCTTAATCACGGCGGTGCGGATGGCAATGGCGGTATCCATGTTGCCGTTGAAGGACAGGTAACCCACGGCGCCGCCATACACGCCGCGCTTCACCGGCTCCAGCTCGTCGATGATTTCCATGGCGCGAATCTTGGGGGCGCCGCTCAAGGTGCCGGCGGGCAGGGTGGCACGCAGGACATCCAGGCAACTGGTGTTCTCTTTCAGTCGGCCGGTGACGTTGGAGACAATGTGCATCACGTGGGAGTAGCGCTCCACGATCATCCTGTCGGTCAGTTTTACGGTGCCGGTTTCCGATACCCGGCCGGCGTCGTTGCGGCCCAGGTCGATCAGCATCAGGTGTTCGGCAATTTCCTTGGGGTCGGCCAGCAGCTCGGCTTCCAGGGCCTTGTCTTCGGCATCGGTGGCGCCGCGTTTGCGGGTACCGGCGATGGGGCGCACGGTGACTTCCTCGTCTTCCACCCGGGCCAGGATTTCCGGCGAGGAACCGACGATGTGGAAGTCGTCCAGGTCCAGGAAATACATGTAGGGGGACGGGTTGAGTACCCGCAGTGAGCGATAAAGGTTCAGTGGTGGTGCCTCGAACGGGATCGACATGCGCTGGGAGATGACGGTCTGCATCACATCACCGTCCAGCACGTATTCCTTGATCTTGCCCACGGCCGCTTCGAACTTTTCCTGATTGAAGCCGGAAATAAAGTCGCTCTCGTCCACGGTTTTGCCACGCAGATGCTCTGGGGTACGGGGTGCGTTGGCAGTCTGGCGGTGCAGGCGTGATTCCAGTTCATCAATGCGTTGCTGGGCATGCTCATAGGCGCCGTCAAGGCTGGGGTCGGCATGGACGATCAGATGCAGCTTGCCCCGCAGGTTGTCGAACACCACCACTTCGTCGGAGACCATCAGCAGGATATCGGGCGTGCCGATCTTGTCCGGAGGGCAGGTGTTCCGCAGCCGTTTTTCGATGTAGCGCACGGTGTCGTAGCCGAAATAACCCACCAGGCCGCCGTTGAATCGTGGCAGTTCGTCCAGGTCCGGCGCGTTGAAGCGGGCCTGGTAGTCTTCCACGAAGGCGAGTGGATCGTCTGCCGTCGTCTCCTCCACCACCTTGCCGTCGCGGGTAATTGTGATGTCGTGGTCGAAGACCTTGAGGATTTCGCGACTGGGCAAACCAATGATGGAGTAGCGGCCCCACTTCTCGCCACCCTGCACGGACTCGAACAGGTAGGAGTAAGGGCCGCTGGCCAGTTTGAAATAGGTGCTAAGGGGCGTGTCCAGGTCGGCGAGGACTTCGCGGTATACAGGGATACGATTAAAGCCGGCCTCGGCGAGCTCGGCAAATTGCTCGGGTGTCATGGTAACGATTCCTGAAATCTGATCTGTATGGTGGTTTTTCGGGCGGCATTCAGCCGGTACGCCATCGCCACCATCGTGTTGCGCGGGTTGTCAGTATGCCTCGCGCTGTGATCAGACTCAGTCCCTGCACGGCAGGAATCTCCCGAATAGAAGGTTTCAAATTCAATATCCTGTGAGATTACAAAAGCTGGGCCAGGGAATCAACAACTGCATCTGCTCCCAGCGAATCCACCGGTGCCCCGTAGTTGTAGCCATACCGTACTGCCACCGAGGGGATGCCTGCCGCCAGGGCGGCGCTGATGTCGGTGACCGAGTCACCTATCATGACCGTGGTACCGCGGGTGCCGCCCAGTTCGGTCATGGCATGGATCAGCGGCTGCGGGTCCGGCTTGCGCACCGGCAGGGTGTCGCCGCCGATACTGATGTCGAACCAGTGCTCGATGCCCATCTGCTCCAGCAGCGGTGCCACGAACTGTTCCGGTTTATTGGTGACGATGCCCATGCGGCACCCATACTCTGCCAGCCGGGCAAGGCACTCTTCGACGCCCTCGTAGAGCACGGAGTGCTGGCCGTTCAGGTTTTCGTAGGCGTGGTAGAACATGGCCAGGGCATCGTTGAACAGCGCATCGTCCTTGGTACTGGCCGGCTCCCAGTCCACCCGACCCGCGAGAGAGCGGCGCACCAGGATGCTGGCGCCATTGCCAACCCACTGGCGCACATTATCGATGCCGGCCTTGCGGCGCCCCAGTTGCTCCAGCATTGAATCGATGGCGGCCGCCAGGTCGGGCGCGCTGTCTACCAGGGTGCCGTCCAGGTCGAACAGGGCAACCCCTGGCCAGCGTTGGCTGAACAACCCCGCCAGGCTCATTGTTTCAGGCTCTGTCGGGCAAGCTCCAGTTCCGCTCGCATGCTGTCTATAGTGGCCTTGTAGTCATCGGTGTTGAAGATGGCGGAGCCGGCTACAAAGGTATCGGCGCCGGCCTCGGCGATTTCGCGGATGTTGTCGGTTTTCACGCCGCCGTCGATTTCCAGGCGGATATTGCGGCCGCTGGCATCAATGCGCTTGCGGGCTTCGCGCAGCTTGTCGAGGGTGCCGGGGATGAACTTCTGGCCACCAAAGCCGGGGTTCACGGACATCAGCAGGATCATGTCCAGCTTGTCCATGACGTGGTCAACGTAGTGCAGCGGGGTGGCCGGGTTGAACACCAGGCCGGCCTTGCAGCCACCCTCGCGGATCAGTTGCAGGGAGCGGTCGATGTGATTGGACGCTTCCGGATGAAAGGTAATGTAGCTGGCACCGGCATCGATAAACATGCGGATCAGGTCGTCTACCGGTGACACCATCAGATGCACATCGATGGGGGCGGTAACGCCGTGCTTGCGCAGAGCCTCGCAGACCATTGGCCCTATGGTCAGGTTGGGGACATAGTGGTTGTCCATGACATCGAAATGCACAATATCAGCACCGGCGGCCAGGACATTATCGACTTCCTCGCCCAGTCGGGCAAAATCGGCAGACAGGATGGACGGGGCAATCTGGTAAGGGTTCATCACGGCTCTCTTGAACGGTTTGATAATGGTATCGATGATAGCGCGAACAGCGGTTCCCTCTGCAAAACTCTGCTGGGCCGCAAAAACTGCTAGTCTACCAGCTTGATGGTGATTTTTCGCACACAATGGGTGAAGCCTGTGAGCAAATGGTTTGAACGTCCGGCTATGCAGTTATTGAGCATCCTCGCCATTGGTGTATTGGTTAGTGCGCCGACTGCCCTGGCCCAGGAGGCCGCTGAATCGCAGGGCGAGCCAGCGAACGCCTCGGGGGCCGAGGCCAGGCGGGCGATGATATCAACGGGTCTGGATGCGCACGCCATCGCCGCAAAGTGGCCAGACGCTGCGGTATGGCTGGAACCACCGGATGAGGACCGGGTGCTGGCGCTGTTTGAACCGGAAATTGATACGCCTGCAAAGGGTGCCCTGGTGATTCTTGGTGATGAAGGCCAGTCTGCGGCCTCCGGGCTCGCAGGGGCCCTGCGACAGCCTATGACGCGAGCCGGGTGGGCGGTGCTGACGCTGGGGCTGGAGCCGCCCCCCTATGCACTCCAACAGGCCTACCAGCAGCGTGGGGTACCCGTTCCGGAGGTGTCCGGGGAAAGTGCCGCCAATGGCAACAACGAGGATGCCGATAACACCGGGTCGGTGATGATTGACGTGATGGACAGTGTCGATGTGGAAGAGCTGGAGGATCAGTATCGAACCCGGATCCAGAAAGCCCTGTCTATGGCTGTGAAGAACCTTGCGGACCGGGGTTATGAACGCGTTGCCGTCGCTGGTGTTGGTCTGGCGGCGGGCCATGTGGCACGGATGGCCGGGGCTGCTGACAGCGGGGAGGTGTCAGCGCAGATCTGGATTGCTCCCGTTTTCTATCCGGGTGATTCGGCTGCTCTGACGGAATGGGTCTCAGGTGCCGGGCAAATCCGGGTGCTGGAGCTTCACAGCTCCCGCGTACCAGAGAGGATGGACTGGGCGGGATTCACAACCCCGAAACAGCGGGAAGCGGCATTCCGACGAGAGGGAATTTCCACCTATACCCGCCAACCGGTTGCGATGGCGGAGCGTCCGCTGCCCCGGAATGCACCCGCGCTGGCCAATCGTCTTTCAGCCTGGCTGGCCTCTGGTCAATAGAACCAGCTTAACCGCCCACGGCGGTGGACGAGCCGATAACCACACCTCCACAACTGATGGCATCCCCCGTCAGCGCTGCGGGTTTGCCCTCAATCATTACCGAGGGGCTGCCGGCTGCAATGGCGCGGGGGTGTGGTGGATGCTTGGGCTTGGAGTGCATGGCCAATTGGTCGCCAAGGCGTGCCACGGGTTTGCCATCGATAAGAACGGTGGCGCTGCCGGTAATGACGGGTGTTGGGGGAAAACCGTTGTGGTCGGTTCCGATGTCTCCGAGGAGAACGAGTTTCTTGCCCATGGGAATGCTCCTTTTCGATGGGTCGCTCAGGCCGCTGATCCGTGGGCCTGTCATTGAGTAATGGTTATGCAGTGGTCGGAGTTTAGCAAGCCTGGCTCTTATTTCAAAACCCGTAATTTACGCAGACAGGCGCCGATTGATTAACTCCCACGCCTGCTGATATCTCAGCAACCGGTCCTTGGCTTTGGCCAGCTCTGCGGGACTGAGATCCTGCTGCGCCAGTTTGTCCGGATGACACTCCGATACTTTTTTGCGGTAGGCCCGTTTGATGATTTCCCGCGAATCCCGGCGAGTGACCCCAAGAAGCTGGCACGCCTGCTCGAAGGTGGAAGGGCGAGGTTGAACGTCCGGTTCGGTGATCCAGACCTTGCAGGCGTAGCTCTCGAGAATATCGTCACTGACCTGGGTCGGAAGCCCCATCTGGTCGATGGCATCCTCGCAGCGATAGCGCCTGGATTTCGCCGGGCGACCCTGCAATTGGGCCGCGTGGCACAGGCAGATGGCAACGCGTAGTGAAGGAGAGGGCCAGATGCGGTGGGTAAGCTTGAGCCCAAGGGCCTTCGTCGCAGGAATGCGCTCAGCTGTCTTGCCTCTGCGAAAATAGCGGATGGCTTTTCGGCGCTGGCGCGGCGACAGCTTCAGGGCCTTCATCAGCGCTTCAGCAAAGCCCACGTCTTTCTCTGTCACTCGCCCCTGTGATTTGGCAATGTAGCCCAGGAAGAAGAACAGGCTGCGGCGGCACCAGCGCGGCAGGCGGGTTCTGATCAACAGCTCGTTGGCCTGATGGCCACAGGCAGCCAGTTCTCCGAGCAGTTCACTGAACTCGGCTTCCATGCGCGCCGGAAGGTTACTATCCCTGGAGTCGGAGGTCATGGCTCAGCTTTCGTCTCCCTTGAGTTTTCGGTCCAGTTCCCGGAGCCGTTCCGGGGTGCCGATGTCCATCCATTGGCCGCGGTGGTGGAGGCCCCTGACGCGCTTGCGGTTCATGGCCTCACGCAGTATCGGGGCCAGCTTCGCGGGGCCTGGCGGCATTCCGTCAAACAGGCGCCGACTGAGCAGGCTGATACCCGTGAAGGTGAGCATTTCCGCCCCGTTCTCTGCCACTGTTCCGTCCGGACGGAGGCAGAAATCGCCGGCCGGGTTGTGCTGCGGATTATCCGTCATTATCAGCAGGGCGTCGGCATCTTGGGGCGGGGCCAGCAGTGTCAGGTCGAAGTCACACCAGATGTCGCCATTGAGCACAGCAAACCATTCCTCCCCACTACTGGTCAACATTGGCAGGGCCTGGACTATGCCGCCGGCGGTTTCCAAAGGCTCGCTTTCCCTTGAGTATTCGATGGATACGCCGAAGGTGTCGCCATTCCCCAGTTCATCTTCGATCTGCATACCGAGCCAGGCATGGTTGATTACCAGGTGCCGGAATCCTGCTGCCTTCAGCCGTTCCAGGTGATGCACTATCAATGGCCTGTCTCCGGCGGGGAGGAGCGGCTTCGGGGTTGTCAGCGTCAGCGGCCGCATGCGCTCGCCCTTGCCGGCCGCCAGGATCATGGCTTTCACAGGCCGGACGTCCCCACGGGGCCGATCTGTTGTTCCACGGCGGGCACCACGGTGTCGGTCAGCCACTCGTGGAAGTGGCGCAGAGCGGCCTGCCGGCTGCTGGCCTCGACCAGGTAGCCTACAGTACGGGGAACGTCCTTGAGAAATCCAGTCTTGCCATCACGGATGGCCAGCCTGGCGAAAATACCGGCGGCTTTCAGATGCCGTTGCATGCCCATGAGCTCCATCCATTGGCGGAAGGTTGCCTGATCCGCCTTGTGATAGCCGGCATCGGCGCTCAGGACACGAAACTGCTCGGTCCACCGGCTGATACGCTCCTCCGGCCAGCGGATGTAACAGTCTTTCAGCAGGGAGACCAGGTCATAGGTCACCGGGCCCCGCACGGCATCCTGGAAGTCGATCACGCCAGGCCTGTCGGTATCTGGTCGAACCAGAAGATTGCGGGAATGATAGTCCCTGTGCACCGCCACTTCAGGTTGGGCCAGCGCACTTTCCCGCAGAAAAGCGAAGGTGGTATCCAGCAGTGCCTTTTCCCCATTGCCGAGTGTCAGCCCCAGCTTTTGAGTCAGCAGCCAGTCTGGAAAGAGCGCCATCTCGCGGTCCAACAGGGCGGTGTCGTAGGGCGGCAGCGGGTAGTCCGGCGTATCGCCAGCGCTCTGGAGGCGCACCAGCTCCGCCATGGCGGCACCATAAAGCCTGTCGGCATTACCGGTATTCAGCGCGCTGAGCATCAGCTGGTCACCGAAGTCTTCCAGCAACAGAAAGCCCCGGGTCAAGTCCTCTTCAATCACGGCGGGCACGGCAATGTCCAGGCTGCGCCAGTACTGGGCGATGGCGACAAACGGCCTGCAGTCTTCGTGCTCCGGAGGGGCATCCATCACGATGTAATGTTGGGATCCGGTACCATGAGGATCGCCGCTGACCCGGAAATAACGCCGGAAGCTCGCATCTCCTGAGACTGGCTGTGGCGTTGCCTGGTCAAAACCGGGAAGGTTTCTGACCCACTGGGTGAGCATTGTCAGGCGGGTATCCATGGATTGGCTGGTTTCCTGGCTCATAAATGGTTGAAGTTCAAACGTTCCGGCTCATGGCAGGAAGTTAGCAGATCAGTATAGAGACGGTAAAACGGTTTTGCAGCAATGGCCGGTTTCCGTTAACAAGGCAAAGGGCGGCGTGTAAACTAGGCCGCTGTTAAATTGTCTGCGACAGTTGCAAACCCATTCAGGACAGGAACCTTCTCATCGTGCCAGCCTCATCAGGGAAGCTGCGAACACTGCCACACCGGTTGCGGCACGGCGCTGGGTGTGCCGCAGCTGTGGTGGCGGGCTGTCTTGCGCTGGCAGTGTCTCCCGCTGCATGGGGTCAGTCATCGCGGTCTGCGGCGGAAATCGACTGGCGGTCCAGGGACCAACTGCCGGACGAGGTTCGCGACTCTTTGCCGGACTTCTGTGAAGGAGGCTACCTCCCCTCTGTTGTGCCGGTGGAAGTGGATGCAGAAGCAACGGCCGGCAACGGCCGGGGGCCCTTGCAGGCGAGTGGCCTCAATGCCAGGTACGAGATCGACAACGAGCTTTATCTTCGCGGGGACGTTCGTCTGCAGCAGGCCGGTTTCAGGGTGACAGGGTCAGAGGCGCGGTACAGTCAGTCGTCGGGCTCTGTGGCTATTGAAGGGCCGCTGACCAGCCGTGGCGAGGGATTTTTGCTGACCGGCGAGCGGGCGGACTACGATGTAAACAGCGGCAGGGTAGATATCAATACTGCCACCTTCCTTCTGCATGGCCCGGAAATGCGGGGGTCTGCCGGGCAGCTGTCCCGTACGGCGGAAGACCAGGTGCAAATCCGCCAGGGCTCGTTGACCACCTGCGCCCCTGACAGTAACGACTGGGCAATTGTGGCCTCTGATATCCATCTCGATCAGGGCGAGGGCGTAGGTACGGCGAAGCATGTCCGTCTTGAGCTCAGCGATATTCCGGTGTTTTACTGGCCCTACGCCAGTTTCCCCATTGATGATCGCCGCAAGAGCGGGTTTCTCTATCCGTCGTTTGGTACCTCCAATGCGGGCAGCGGGGCGTTCCTTTCGGTGCCGTATTATCTGAATCTCGCGCCTCATTACGACGCGACCCTGACGCCCCAGTACATTCACGGCCGCGGGTTGTTTACCGAGGTCGAGGGACGTTATCTGAGCAGCCTGGGGGAGTCAGTTCTCCAGGTGGGCTATGCCGGCAACGACACCGAGTTTGAGCGGGAATTTCCCGGCGAGGATGGCGAGCGCTGGGGGCTGGATTTCAGCACCCAGGCGGCTCTCGGAGGCGGATGGAGTGGTTATGGCGACTATTCGGTGGTCAGCGATGACGAGTATCTGAGCGATCTGAACCGTACTCTGGAGATTAATCGCGCGACCCATCTGCAACGGCGTGGTGGGGTGCGCTATCGGGATTCATCACAGTATTTCGAAACCTACCTCAGCGGTTACCAGACCATCAGTGATTTCATCGCTGATGAAAACGTTCCCTATTCGCAATTGCCCGAAGTTATATACGGTGCCGTCGTCGATGCCGGCCCTGCCGAACTGTCACTGGAAAGCCAGTACACCTATTTCTATCGCGACAATGCCGACCTGACCGGGCTGGATCGTGCCAACGGCCAGCGCGCCAGGGCCATACCCGAGGTGGCACTTCCAATGCGGGCGCTCTGGGGTTACGCGCGGCCGTCGGTCAGCGTGGATTACACCCGTTACGAACTGGAAGACTACAATCAGCGTGATCCTGGGTTTGATCGTACCGTGCCGGTAGCGGAATGGGACTCGGGGCTTTACTTTGACCGCCAGTCCAGCGTGTTTGACATACCGTACAACCAGACCCTGGAGCCTCGTCTCTATTACGCCTGGGCGGACGCAGACGCGGACCAGACCTTCATCCCGGATTTCGATACCACGATCCGTTCGTTCAGTTTTGACCAACTGTTCCAGCGCAACCGTTTCAGCGGTGGTGACCGGGTTGGTGACACCAACCAGCTCACGGTTGCACTGACCAGTCGCTTCAACGACCTCCTGACGGGGGCCGAGCGGGCGCGGTTTAGCATCGGCCAGGTACACTACTATGACGACCGGGAAGTGACCCTGGCCGGGCAGGGCGGGTCGGACGCCAGTGATTCACCGCTGGCCGGTGAGATGATTCTGCGGCCGGTGGATGGGTTGGAAATCCGTACCTCCGGCCTGTGGGAGCCGGATACCCACAAAACCGAAGAAGGCCGCAGCCAGTTGATCTTTCACTCCCCTGAGTATCGCTATCTGGCAAGCGTGGGCCATACCTATCGCCGAAACGAATTCGAACAGTCGGATATCGGGGGCGTTTTTCCTGTCTCAGACCGTGTTAGTCTGATCGGCCGCTGGGTTTACGATTCCCAGCTCGATCGTACCGTCGGGTCACTGGCCGGGCTGGAATACAACAACTGTTGCTGGAGTGTCCAGCTGGTGCACCAGAACTATCTGACGGACGACCAGGAACTTGAAAGCCGCATGCTGTTCCAGATCCAGCTCAAGGGGTTGGGCGGCAGCGGCGGTTCGTCTGATGAAATATCCGAAGCCATTTACGGCTTTGATGAACGAGAACGTCGCCGGTTCGGCGGTCGCTGAGTGCTGAGAAGTCCGGGTATAGTGTGCCCGGCGACAGGCAGTATTTTTCCATACAGAGGTGACTATGAAGGCGAACCTTCGCCATTGTGCACGAATACTATTGGTACTGATGGTTGTGGCCCTGTCTGCAACCGTGCAGGCCGAACGCAAACTGCTTGACCAGGTGGTTGCGGTGGTCAATGACGATGTCATTCTACAATCCCAGCTGGAAGCGCGGATCAACACAATTGTGGGCCGGTTGAGCGCCCAGGGGACCGGCCTCCCGCCCCGTGACGTTCTTGAGGAGCGGGTGCTGGAACAGCTGATTACTGAATCGATCCAGTTGCAGATGGCCGACAGGGCCGGTATGCGTATCAGTGATAATGAGCTTAACGAGACCATGGCTTCCATTGCCCGGCGCAATAACATGACGCTGGAACAGTTTGAGCAACAGCTGGGTGAGGAAGGCGTTACCTACCGCGAAGCCCGCGAACAGATCCGCAATGAAATGATCACCAGCCGGGTCCAGCAGCGTCAGGTTGGCAATCGGGTGCGGGTAACCGACCGGGAAGTAGAGAATTATCTCGCTGCCACGGCAGGCCAGGGCCGAAGTAATGTGGAGTACGAACTGGCGCATATCCTTATTGAGGTGGACGATTTCAACGACGAGGAAGAAGTCAGTGCTGTTCGCAAGGAAGTAGAGACCCTGCGTGAGGAAATTGCCGCCGGCAGGGATTTCCGCGAAGTTGCTGTGGCTGAATCCGATGCCAGCAATGCCCTTGATGGTGGCAATATGGGATGGCGCGCGGAGAACCGGTTGCCGGCACTGATTGCCGACGTGGTGCCGGATCTGGAACCCGGCACGGTTTCTCCGGTTCTGCAGAATAACAGTGGTTTTCACCTGGTCATGGTCATGGATCGCCGTGGCGGCGAGCAGGCCCAGGTGATCGAGCAGGCCATGGTTCGGCATATTCTGGTGCGCACTTCTGAAACGGTCTCTGAGAGCCAGGCCGAAGAAGCAATCCGGGACATTTATGAGCAACTGCAGAACGGTGCAGATTTCGGCACGCTGGCGCGGGAATACTCTGATGACCCTGTGTCCGGTTCTGATGGCGGTAACCTGGGCTGGGTAAGCCCGGGCCAGATGGTGCCAGAGTTCGAGCAGGCGATGATGGCGGCCGATGTTGGTGAATTTGAAGGACCCTTCAGGTCGCAGTTCGGCTGGCACATTCTGCAAGTTCAGGATCGCCGCCAGCAGGATGTCAGTGGTGATATCCGGGAATCCGAGGCACGGCAGGCGATCTACCGTCGCAAGTTTGATACCGAGCTGCAGAACTGGCTGCGGGAAATCCGCGACGAAGCCTTTATCGAGTTCAAGAACGACGAATCCGGAGACACCAGCGAATCATGAAGCACCCGGTCACCCTTGCACTGACCGCAGGCGAGCCGGCGGGCATTGGCCCGGAACTCTGCCTGCAACTGGCCCTGAGTGAACGCCAGCCAGGGATCGTGGTGGTGGCCTGCAAGCACCTGTTGCAAGCCAGGGCCCAATTGCTCGGGCTGGAGGTGGAACTGTATGACTGGCAGCCCGGCAGTCCGGCAGCGACTGCGCCGGGCCGGCTTTCAGTACTCCATGTTGACGGCCTGGCCAGCACCGCTGCCGGCCAGCTTGATCCGGCCAACAGTGCCTATGTTGTGGAAACTCTGCGCATAGCTGCCCGGGGCTGCCTTGAGGGCACGTTCGATGGCATGGTGACGGCGCCGGTCCACAAGGGTGTCATCAATGACGCCGGTATTGCCTTCAGCGGCCACACCGAATTCCTGCAGGAACTCTGTGGCGTGGAACGCGTCGTCATGATGCTGGCCACCGAGGAACTGCGGGTAGCACTGGTTACCACCCATCTTCCGCTCAAAGACGTTTCTGCAGCCATCACGGCGGAGCGTCTGACTCAGGTTACCCGCATCCTCGAGGGTGACCTGCGCAGGTTTTTCGGTGTCGAGCACCCCAGAATCCTCGTTGCGGGACTTAATCCCCATGCCGGTGAAGGAGGGCATCTGGGCCGGGAGGAGATCGACGTAATAGAACCCACCCTGGATGCACTCCGCCGGGAAGGCATCAATCTGACGGGGCCATTACCGGCGGACACCCTGTTCACTCCCCACTGGCTTGATCACGCTGATGCAGTGCTGGCCATGTACCATGATCAGGGGCTGCCGGTACTCAAATTCCAGGGCTTCGGCCGGGCCGTCAACATTACCCTCGGCCTGCCCGTTGTCCGCACGTCTGTCGACCACGGCACCGCTCTTGATCTCGCCGGTACCGGAAGAGCCGATGCAGGCAGCCTCCATACGGCGATCCGCGTAGGCGCACAGATGGCACAATCCGCAAAAAAGAGTAAATAGCCAGTGAGCAACAAACACGGCCATCAGGCCAGAAAGCGCTTCGGCCAGAACTTCCTCCACGATCCCGGTGTGATTGAGCGCATCATCCGCGCCATCAATCCCAAGCCGGACGACGCGCTGGTGGAAATCGGCCCGGGCCTTGGGGCGCTGACCGAAGAAATGCTCGCCATAAACCCTGATCTCCAGGTAGTGGAGCTGGACCGGGATCTGATTCCGGTGCTCAGAACCAAGTTTTTTAACTACCCCAACTTACGGATCCACCAGGCGGATGCGCTAAAGTTCGACTTTGGAGAACTGGTGCAGGACAAGCCCCTGAGAATCATCGGTAACCTGCCGTATAATATTTCCACGCCACTGATTTTCCACCTGCTCGGCCACTCCGGCGTGGTGCAGGACATGCACTTCATGCTGCAGAAAGAAGTGGTGCAGCGGCTGGCGGCAGTTCCCGGGGACAATAATTACGGTCGGCTGGGTATCATGGCCCAGTATTTCTGCCGCGTGCAGCCACTGTTTGAAGTGGGACCGGGAGCCTTCCGCCCGGCACCGAAAGTGGATTCCGCCATTGTCCGCCTGGTGCCTCACAAGACATTGCCGCACCCGGCCAAGGACTACAAACTGTTGCAGGCGGTCGTGCGTACTGCCTTCAGCGCCCGCCGCAAAACCTTGCGCAAGGCCCTGGCCGGCATGGTGTCGGTAGAACAGCTCAATAGCATTGGCATTAACGATGGGCTACGCCCGGAAAACCTGGGCCTGGCGGAGTATGTGGCCATTGCCGACCTGCTGGCGGACAGTAAACCCGAAAGCCCCAGTGCCGACGAGGTAAACCATGACTGACTACGCCATTGGCGATATTCAGGGTTGCTACGAACGCCTTCTGGATGTCCTTGCCAAGGTGGATTTTTCTCCTTCCCGGGACAGGCTGTGGGTGGCTGGTGACCTGATCAACCGTGGCCCGTCGTCCCTGGAGACCCTGCGTTACATCGAAAGCCTGGGCAGTTCTGCGGTGGTGGTGCTCGGTAACCATGACCTGCACCTGCTGGCCGTGGCGCTGGGTGGACATGCTCTCAAGAACAAGGACACGCTCTCGGATATTCTAGAGGCGCCGGACCATGAGCACCTGTTCCACTGGCTGCGCCAGCAAAATCTGTGTATCCACGACGCTGACCGGAACTTCGTAATGGTTCATGCCGGCTTACCCCATATATGGTCGGTGAATGAGGCAGTTCGTTACGCCCGGGAAGTAGAAGAGGTGATTCGCGGGCCCGAGGCAAAAATTTATTTTGCCGAGATGTACGGCAACCATCCCGAACGCTGGGACCCACAGCTCAGCGGAATGGACCGTTGGCGTATCATCACCAATTATTTCACCCGCATGCGCTTTATTGCGGAAGACGGAACGCTGGAGCTTGCAGCCAAGGAGTCCGCGGACTCTGCTCCACAGGGATTTGCCCCATGGTTTCGTTTCCCGCGTCAGGATGATGTGCGTGTGGTGTTTGGTCACTGGGCGGCACTGGAGGGCCAGACTGACAGTGAACGATTTATCGGGCTGGACACTGGCTGCGTCTGGGGTGGTGTTCTGACGTTGATGAACCTGGATACCGGGGAAAAGATCCATTGTGACTGTTAAGAGCGTAGAACCTTTGCGCCCGGTCCTGGTCTGCGGCGCCCTGTTTGCTCTGGTGGCGGTTATGGCCGGTGCTTTCGGTGCCCATGGTCTGCGGGGTGTCCTCGGTGATCGCGGCCTTGAAGTTTTTCAGACTGCCGTCACATATCAGGTATACCACTCACTGGCACTGATCCTGGTGTCGATGCTTCCAATGGTGGGCTTGTCACGGCACCTGTTGGGTATTGCCGCGGGTTTCTTTGTTGCCGGTATCCTGCTGTTCAGCGGCAGCCTGTACCTTCTGGTGCTCACGGACATTCGCTGGGTCGGGCCGGTGACACCGGTTGGCGGTATCAGCTTTATGGTGGGCTGGATACTGGTGGCCATCTCGGGATTCAGACGTTAAAGACAGACGTTATGCAGGTACGGTTATGCAGGTTCAGGTAAATGGTGACGCCATGGAGCTTCCGGATGAAGCTACGGTGGCGGTATTGATTGATCGGTTGGCCCTGGCGGGTAAGCGCCTGGCGGTGGAAGTGAACGAGGACATTGTTCCACGCAGCCAGCACACCGAATTCACTCTCAGCAACGGCGACAGGGTAGAGGTGGTCCACGCCATTGGCGGCGGTTGAGGCTGGTTATTTTTTTATTCCCGATTTCAATGACAGGTTCAGGTGTTCAGCATGAGTGAGAGTTCCGAAAGACCCCTTCCCGAAGACAAGCCACTGGAAATTGCCGGGCAGGTCTATCAGTCCCGCCTGCTGGTGGGCACTGGCAAGTACCGCGACATGATGGAGACTGGCCACGCTATTGAAGCCAGCGGCGCCGAGATCGTCACCTTTGCCGTACGCCGCACCAACCTCGGCCAAAACCCGGATGAGCCGAATTTGCTGGATGTCGTCTCGCCCGACCGGTACACCATGCTGCCGAACACTGCCGGCTGTTACACCGCCAGGGATGCCGTGCGAACCTGCAAGCTGGCGCGGGAGCTGCTGGACGGCCATGACCTGGTCAAACTGGAAGTGCTGGGTGAAGAGAAAACGTTGTACCCCAACATGACCGAAACGCTGGTGGCGGCCGAAGAGCTGATCCGGGACGGTTTCAAGGTGATGGTGTACTGCTCTGACGACCCCTTGCTGGCCAAACGCCTGGAAGAAATGGGCTGCATCGCCATCATGCCCCTGGGCGCACCCATCGGCTCCGGACTGGGTATCCAGAACCGTTACAACATCCGCCTGATCGCTGAAAACGCCAATGTACCGGTGCTGGTGGATGCCGGTGTGGGTACTGCCTCTGATGCGACGCTGGCCATGGAACTGGGTTGTGACGGCGTACTGATGAATACGGCCATCGCCCTGGCGCAGGATCCGATTCGCATGGCCAAAGCCATGCGCCTGGCAATAGAGTCCGGACGTGACGCCTACCTGGCAGGCCGGATGCCGAAGAAGCTCTATGCCAGTGCGTCGTCTCCCATTGATGGTACTTTCTTCTGATTTGGTCCAGAATTTCAACTGATGGTGCCAGTACAGGCGAGCGCGTCCATTCGGGACACGCCGTGAATACGTCCCTGTAGGCTCGTAAAAAACATCCCTGTTTTTTACGGTCCCGAATGGACGCGCTCGCCTGTACCCAAATTCTGCAGATAAACAGAGCGTTGTAGTCCTGTTATGACAGAACAAAAAACAAGTCGTCGCGAAGCGATTCTCCATGCCCTAGTTGAACTTCTGGAAAAAGATCCCGGGGCTCGCATTACTACCGCTGGCTTAGCCAAATCCGTGGGGGTGACCGAGGCGGCGTTGTACCGCCATTTCCCCAGTAAACGGAAAATGTTCGAGGCTCTTATCGAGTTTGCTGAAGAAGCTGTGTTTTCCCGTTGCCAGGTGATCCTTCAGGAACAGGAAGACGTTCGGGTTCGCCTTCAGCAACTGGTGCACCTGGTCCTGGTGTTTGCCGAGCGTAATCCCGGATTGTGCACGGTTCTGACCGGCGATGCGCTGATGGGTGAAAATGACGTCCTGCGCAAGCGCGCCTCGCAGTTTTTCGAGCGGCTGGAAACCCAGGTGCGGCAGGCACTGAAGGAAGGTGAGATTCGCCAGGGGCTGCGGCCGAGAACCAGTTCTGCCCGGGGCGCGGATTTTGTTCTGGTGTTTGTTGAGGGCAGGGTGCAGCGGTTTATCCGGTCTTCGTTTTCCCGTTTGCCTTCCAGTGACTTTGAGGAGGCCTGGGGGCTGGTGTCTGAGGCGGTCTGGGGTGGCACAACCCCTGACCCGCGGTAACGCGTAGGTCCATCAATCGTACCCTGATGCCTTGCGCAGAATCTCCCGCACCGGCTCCCAGACGGCTGGCGCGGATATCAGAATATCCCTGCCCCACAGGTCAGCCGGGTAACCATCCGGCACTTCACTGAAATGCCCCGCCGTGGCACCTGCTTCCAGAGCAATCAGCCGTGCAGCGGCAAAATCCCAGGGGCTGACGTTTTCGTAGTAGATGTCCAGCCGACCACAGGCCACCCAGCAGATATCCAGTGCGGCGGAGCCGATGCGACGCAGATCCCGGCACCGGTGAATCATGGCGTCCAGCCGGCGTAGCAGGGGTTCCAGACTGTCCTTGGTGTAGGGGAAACCCGTGGCGAACAGGGAATCCCTGGGCACGGCGGCTGCGCTGTGTTGAATCGGGCTGCCGTTCAACGTGGCGCCACTGCCACGAACGGCGCGGAAGGTTTCGCCGGCAAACGGTGCATGCACAACGCCCACCTGAACCCGTCCTTTTTCGGCATAAGCGATAGAAATCGCGACCTGGGGGTGACCATAAGCGTAGTTTACGGTGCCGTCGATGGGGTCGATTATCCACAACGGAGTGTCCAGCTCTTCCGCCTGGGTAAGGTCGGGCATGGTTTCTTCGGAAAGAATGCGGTGCTCGGGGAAGCGTTCGCGAATCGCACCGGTGATCATCTCGTCCGCCATCACGTCAGCGTGGGTGACCAGTTCCGTCTGCTGTTTGTAATCCGTGCGCAGGGTGTTTTCGTCACGCTCGCGTTTGACCAGTCTGCCTGCTCTCAGGGCCAGTTCTTCGGCAAAATCAGCAATGGTGTCAATGGTTTCGGGGTCAGACAAGATGGCGCCCTCCGATCAACAAATGAAGGCGCCAGTCTAACACGATCCGGTTACAGTCCGGTCAGCCACTGCTCCATTCTGTCCATCGCTTTCACCAGTCGCGGGCAAGCCTGGTTGACGAAGTCGTCCTCCAGTTCCTGGTCGGCGTAATCCTCGCCAGCCAGTTTCAGAGCCTCGGCCCCGTCAAAGTCCACAAACGCCAGGCGGGCAGCGAGGTGGTCCGGAGCAAAGCCAAAATCGCTCGCCGGCAGAATGGCGACCCCGGTATCTTCCAGTAAAGACTGACAGAGTGCCTGGCTGGTCTTGATATCACGTCGTGCCAGGGCATCGCGGAAACCGGAGAAATCCGGAAACAGGTAGAAGGCTCCCTCGGGTTTCTGTACCACAGCTCCCATGGAGATCAGCCGGCGATGCAGGTATTCACCCACTACCTTCAATACCCGGCGTGACTGCTTCAGGTACTCTTCCAGATCATCGCCACCGGTGAACGCGGCAATAGCTGCGTGCTGGATGGGTGCGCTGGTAGCGGTATAGGTTTCGCTGGCGATGATGGCCATGGCGTCCTGCAGCGGCCGTAATTCTGGCGGGAAGATAAAGGTGCCCAGGCGCCAGCCACCCGCCCCCGCCCATTTGCTCAAGCCGGTACTGATGATAGTGCCCTCGGGATAGTAGCGGGCAATTGACTTGTGTTTGCCCTCAAAGTGCACCTCGCCGTAGATCTCGTCCGACAGCAGGATCAGTTTGTACTTTCGCGCCACATTGGCGATGGCCAGCAGTTGATCATCGGTATAGGTGCAACCTGTCGGGTTGGACGGGTAGTTCAGAATCAAGATGCGCGGGCGGGAAGGGTCGTCGCGGCAGATGATATCGAGTTCTTCCGCCGTCAGCTGCCAGTTGTTCTCTGCATGGGTCGGCAGCCAGTGAACCGAACGGCCGATGATCCGGGCCTGGGGGGCGTAGGAAACCCAGCTCGGTCGCGGAATCAGCAGGTCACCGTAATAGGCCAGTTGCAGCATGAACAGAAGCTCCTTGGAGCCCGGCCCGATCAGCACATCCTCCCAGATGCAACGCATGCGCTCACTGCGGTTGATGTAACCGGCGATCGCTTCCCGCAGGGCCTTCAGTCCCTTTACCGGCAGGTAGTCTTTCTCGTGGGCGTGTTCACGCAGAGCCTCGACGACCCGCTCCGGTACCGGAAACGGCGACTGGCCGAGCCCCAGTTTGACGATATCCCGGCCCTCGGCTCGGAGCTGGTTGCTGAGCTCGTTGATACGCAGGGTGGCTGAGGGCTGTATGCCCCGCACATTAAGGTTGATGGCGTAGCGGTGGTCTGTCTGGATATCCATGGTTCCGTTCTGTTGTGTGATTGGATGGCATCAACCGCAGTATAGGAAACCTTTACGAATCTGTGCGCTTTCTCTGGTAGGTGATTGCCGCAGGGGTGGGGTAGTCTCAGTACGAATCACTGGACCGGAGATCGTTCAGCGCCTGATTGAATTCATCCCGTAACGCTTCACCACGAGGATGCTGGCGAGAAAAGGCGGCCCTGAAGCCGCGCCTGGTTCCCACCGTGGTGGGTATGGCAGTAACCTTGGACAGCTCCGGGTGCTCGGGAAGGTGTTTTTCGAGAAGATAGCTGCAAACCGATTCTTCGCAGATAAAGAGGTCGATACGCCCCCGGGCAATCATTCGGAGCCCGGTCAGTTCAGGAGACTCCTGGCTGATCTGGACCACCCTCGCATTACCCGCGGCCAGCCACTTCATGAACTCCGGTGCATAGCTGTAGGCGGCTGAAAGCCCGATTCGCAACCCGGCCAGGTCATCCAGTTCCTGCCACTGAAGATCACGACCTTCCAGCTTAAAAAAAACATCGCGGGCCTCACTCAGGGGGTCCGTGAAGTAATAATGGCGCTCCCTGTCCCGGGAGGCGGTCAGCGAATAGATCATGTCGGAGGTGCCTGCCCGGGTACTCGCTTCTGCCCGCGCCCACGGCAGTAAACGGATGTCAGGAAAATACCCCATGGAGGAAAACACCTGGCGGACGATATCGGTGTGGGTGCCTCTGACTTGACCCTCCTCCAGGTATTCATAGGGCGGGTAGTCGGAGGTGACCACTCTCAGTACATGGGGGTCCGCAAGGGTGAGCGCCGGCAGCAACACTGATAATAGCAATACAGGTAAACGAAAAGACATCAGCGTTTGAATCCGCAACAGTGCAAGGTGTTCGAGCAAGACAGTATAACGGCCAGTTGCTCTCCCTGCACGAGCCGAAAAAACGATCCGATCATCGCAGACCCACATAATACTGTCACAAACTGTTAAGCAGCAAACGGTTGGTTGCCGGATTTCTTCGTATAGTGACCGTGGCCGCAGTAACAAAAACAGTAATGGTGCGGAGATATCAATGAATACCCGAATGGCTGAAAAAGCCGCTTGCGGAACATCTTTCGCCGGGGGCGACCCGCTACTGCCCCGGGTTCTTATTGTGGACGATCACCCCTTCTTTCTGTTCGGGCTTACCGCCATTCTCGAACAGGAGAAACTGGTGAATGATGCGATTTGCGTCGCCTCGGTTGCTGACGCCGTCGAGGATCTGCGCCGGCATCCGGAAACCTCACTTGTACTGCTGGACCTGACTCTTCAGGGAGAGGCTGGCCTGTCACTTTTTGCCGAGCTGGAGGGTATCGGGCTTCCTGTACCGGTCGTGGTGATTTCCAGTCGCGAAGATGAGACCTCGGTACGGGCTGCGAAATCGGCAGGGGCGGTGGGATTCCTTCCCAAATCGGCCGATCGCCACTCCCTGGTCCGGATGATACGCCGGGTCAGCACGGGTCAGCTTTTTTACCCATCCCTGCAAATGCCCGCACACAGTGCGGAGACGCTGACGCCACGGCAGCTGGAAGTGCTGGTTTTGCTGGCGGAAGGGTTGCCTAACAAGCGAATCTGTCAGGTGCTGAACCTGACAGAACACACGGTGAAAACCCACCTCAAGGCCATCTTTGCCCACCTGGATGCCCATAACAGAACAGAGTGCGTTGCCCAGGCACGGGCACTTGGGCTGATTTGAAGTCAGCTTTCGGTGCGGGTCAGCTGCACAATAGCTGCTCGCAGACGCATTGGTATCAGGGGCTTGTGCAACACCCATAGCCGCAGGGCAGCATCGTACCCCTGAGGGTGGGCAGTGTTGGCGGTCATCAGTATGCCTCCGGCAACTGAGTGTTGTTGCTGCAATGTATTGAACAGGCTGTGGCCGGACATGCCTGGCAGATGGACATCGCTGATAAGAAGGGTGTCGGGATGCGCCGGCCACTGCGTGACAGCCTGTTCCGCTGTAGCGAACCCCTGGGCCCGGTAGCCCCATGCCTCAAGTGTCTGGCACACCCAATGCCTTGCCTCGTGGTGATCTTCAACCACAACCAGGCAATGCTCCTGCAGGCTGTGGCCACTGTTTCCGGTGTGCGGCGTCGTGCTTGTTGCCGGTGCCCGGGTGGCGGGCAGGCTGATCCGGAAGCAGGCACCACGTCCCGGTTGTGATGTCACTTCACAGGTCCCCTCCATCAGTCCGGTGAGCTCCTGAACAATGGCCAGCCCCAGGCCAAGCCCGGGATCGTGGCGCTTGCTGTTGCGGTAAAAGGGCGCAAAGATCTGGCCAAGCGTTGCCTGATCCATACCCTTGCCGTTGTCTTTTACTTCAAAGATCAAGCGCCTGCCCCTGTGGATTGAGCAGAGAGAGATCCTGTTGGAATTGCTGTGATCCAGCGCATTGACCACCAGATTCTGCAGCACACGGTGCAATAGTTCCGGATCGGCCATCACACCCGCAGGCTGTTTCGGTGTTTCAATATCGAGTGCGATGCCCTGGCGCTGAGCCTGTTCCGTGCAGGTTGCCGCGATCTGCCGCATGACCTCCAGGGGGGACAATTCTTTGGGCTCAGGCTTGATCATGCCCTCCTGAAGTCGCGATATATCAAGTACCGAAGCCAGCAGGTTATTGAAGTGGTTGACTGAGTGTTTGAGGCGCGACACCAGTCTGGCCTGCTGTTCTGGCAGGCCGTTGGCGGTAAGATTCTCCAGTACCAGGCTGATGATGTTCAGTGGCTGGCGGAGGTCATGGCTGGCAACGGTGATCAGGTGGGTTTTGCGCTGGCTCTCCAGTTCGGCCTGGTGTCTGGAGGCTTCCAGTAACTGGCGATCGAGAAAGTGGGCGCGTTGCCGTTGTTCGCTGAGCCAGGAGCCCACCATCCCGATGATATTGGCCGTGATAATGAAGAACCCGTTGATGAGCAACTGGCGGACAGTCATGCCAGTAGCCACCTCAACCGCCAGATAGGCTGCAATCACCAGCATGGAAAGGAGCGATACGGTGCAGAACGGTATTCCCATCACGAAATAGCCGAACATCAGCATCAGCAGGATGCCCTCGTAGGGCAAGGGGTGGTGAGCGAGCCGTGCGATACCAATGATGGCGACCACGCTCAGGCCGCCAATCAGGTAGGCAATGCCATAGAGGGTGACAAAGGTGCCGGGTGTGAGATTCCGCCACGAGAGCCACCACACGCCGGCAATGACGGGGCAGGTTATCAACAGCCTCACGGCCATGGTTTCCCCGGCGATGGATGGTGGCAACATCATAGCGTCGAGAAGGGCGTAAACCAGGAATAACAGGAGGGCCGCCGCAGAAACGGGGCGGGCCCGTTCTCGTATGCCTTCGTTGCGGATTTTCCGATAGCAGCGCTCCAGTTCGGGTTCGAATCGCAACCTCCGGAACCCGGGGTATCGTTGCTCTCGCAACTGATCAATATTCATGGATGGATGTCCGGCGGGGTTATTATTTTTCTCAGTTTAACGCCGCCGGGTCGTTGTGAATGGCAGTAGTGCACATTACGGTGATTGCGTTTCCAGCGCCCGTAGCTTCGCCCAGGTCCGGGACTGTTCGTCCTCGAAGTGCTGTTGCAACAGGCGGGTTTCCATGGCGGCCCGGTCCTCCCGGGTAACGCCGGACTGGTCCAGGCTGGCAAGCTCCCGACGATACTGCTCGAAGCGCTGTTCAAACTGCTCCCTCTCTTCCAGGTAGGCCACCACCTCCGCGGTTTGCGCCGGGTCTACCCCCATGTCCCTGAGCTGTTCGCCGGCGTCTTGCGGGGAACTGGCATCGGCCAGAGCCTTCTGGCGCTGCTGGTACCGTTCGCCATCAGCCATCATGCGGGTTTCTGTACGGCGAATAACGTCAGGGAGTTGCTGGCGATGCCATTCCTGCAGCGTGGCTTTGGCTTCCGGGGAAAGATCGGTTCTTTGCTGGATATCCAGGCTGGCCAGGGTGTACTCACCGTAGGCTTCTTCCAGCCCGAAAAAGGCATCATGAGTGTTGGGGTCGAAGGAGTTCCGCCTCAGCTGCTTCAGGTCGGTCAGTGCGCTTTTCAGCATCTCCAGCTGATACCGGGGGTCATGTTGCCGGCCGGGGTCGAGATTCTGGCTGCCGAGGGTCAGTGCGCTTTCCTTGTAGCTCAGGTACTGATCAAGCAGGGCGAGGGCCTGCTCGGCTGCCTGTGGAGGGAGACTTTCCCGGGCCAGCCTCTCGATTTCCGCCAGGGATTTCTCAGGGGAAACCTCGCCCACGGTATTGAGGAAATAATCGAAAAAGTCCCTGGTTTCAAGATTAACAATCAGGTTGCCATTGCTGTCGGCCTTCAGGCTGCCGTCGATGTGCGTACCGGCAAGCGAGCTGGCGAATGGCTGGTCGCCGAGACTCGCCGGGGTGCTGTAGGTGTCGGGCGTCGCTTTTTGTTCTGCAATGTCAGTTTTACCGGCAGCTCCGGTCGTTTCCGGTGCCGGGGTGGCCGCGGTCTCGGAGGCCAGAGTGTGGGTGTTTTCTGCTTTGTCCTCTGGCTTCCCAGTCAGTGACCAGATGCTGAATACAAATACCGGTATGACTGCGATGAGGGAGAGAAAGGCTATTTTTTTCAGGGCTCTGTTACTGGGCATGTCAGATATCCAGCCGTGGCTAATACAGGAATCACCGGAGCCGGCAGCGCCGGTCCGGTGAGGTGTCAGCTCAAGGAGAAACGCTGGCGATTATAGACCGCGATTCTTCAGGCGATTGGCGTGGCTGCGATAGAGGGAAACCGGGCTGGTCCTCCAGGAACGGGCGCCAAACAGGTGATTAATGGCGTCCACGTGGTTCATGTCGTAATGGGTGCCGATCACATTGCCCATCTTCGTGGCGCACTCGCCTACCAGGCCGTCGTTAGCCTCATTTCCGAAAGCCAGTGCGGTGACGCCCAGGAATGGGTCGGTGATGTCTGTCCAGTTGGTCCAGACTGAGGTGCCGGTCCAGGAAAAGAACTTGATTTTGTTACCGTTGATCCAGATATCCTCATTGGTACCGGCACAGGACCAGCGGTTGACCCCTTTCCAGCCCAGCGCGTCATTGAGCTGTGTCGTTCCGCGGGTGGTCAGCGTTTCCAGTGCAGCCAGCCCGTCCTGGGGGTTGTCAGAATCCGACAGGGCATTGACCAGATCACCCAGTGCGTTGGCAATGGCGTCAGCGCCACCTTCAACATGGCTGCCCGGTGGAAGGATGCCGCGAACAACATCGGCCACCCTGGAGCCTTTGTTCACCCCGTTGATGGAGGTAACAGAGGCGATTTTGTGGGGGATCAGCGAGGCGGTAACACGGGATGTCGGTGCGCCCTGACTGTGAGCCATGATATTGACCTTGGACTGGCCCAGACCGTTGATATAGTTGGCAAGCTGCTGGCCTCGTTGTTCGCTGCTGTTAACAAACGAAACACTGGCTGAATACACTCTCGCGCCACTGCGCTCGAGGTTCCACGGAATGTTGTGGAAGTAGTTGATCAGTCCACCGATAGTGTTGAAACCGGTGACACCGTGAACCAGAACAATGGGATGCTTTGTCTGGGTGTAGCTGGCATGGCTGAGTGTGGGTGCGGCAAGCACGGCACAGCTCATGATCACTGCGAAAGTGATGAGTTTACGCATGGTTGACTCCTGTTGTTTTTGTGAATCGGCTACCGGATCCGGCAGCCTTTGTCGCCAATGCGTTGCGGATTATTTGCGATTACGGGGCGAGTAAGAATCGCCCATTTGGGGGAGGTAATATGTCGTGGTTTGCGGGAGAGGGGAGCTGGAGCGGTTTACAGGTCGGGCCCGAAACGGTGAGGCTCCAGCTCCATATGAACAATGCGCTGGCCGAGCATGATGATGCGGCCGTTATAGCGTTCTTCGCCGGTTGAGGTGAAGTCGAACAGAAATCGGCGCCACACACGCAGGCTGCCGTTGTCGTCTCGCTTGAACCAGAGGCCGCGAAGATAGACCGCATCATCCAGCAGCATCACATCCATCTTCTTGCAATAGTTTCTGGCTGCCTGGAGCACAAAGTCCTTTATGGCCTTGGCCCGCCACCAATACCAGGTGGCGAAGCCGGCCACAAAGAGCCAGAAAAGCGTTCCGAGCGTCACTGTGCCGGAGCTCTGGTTCCGTTATCACCATTTCCGTATTCGGCCGCAGCCGAGCCGTGATGGTCACGGCCCAGAAGTATGTAGAACGCTGGCAGGACGAAAATGGTGAACAGGGTACCGATGCCAAGGCCGGTGCTGATGGTCAGACCGATGGCAAACCGGCTTTCGGCACCGGGGCCAACGGCAATCAGCAGAGGTACCATGGCAAAGATCAGCGCCAGTGACGTCATGATGATGGGGCGCAAACGTATGGCTGCGGCCTCGATAACGGCCTCGCGTTTGTTCAGCCCTCTGTCGACCTGAAGCTGGTTGGCAAACTCCACGATCAGTATGCCGTTCTTCGACACCACCCCGATCAGGGTGATCAGGCCTACCTGGGTATAGATGTTCATGCTGGCGAAACCGAGCACGATGAACGCCATGGCACCGGCGACAGACATGGGAACGGAAACCAGGATGATGAACGGATCACGCCAGCTTTCGAACTGCGCCGCCAGCACCAGATAGATCACCAGCAGTGACAGGAAGAAGGTCACCATCAGTGCGCTGCCCTGGTTGGCAAATTGCCGCGACTCACCGGTGTAATCATAAGAGAAGCCCTGGGGGAAACTCTCCCCAGCGGCGTTTTCCATAAAGGCCATGGCGTCGCCAACGGTTACCCCCGGGGTTATCACACCTTGCAGTGTCAGCGAGTTAAGCTGGTTGAACTGGGTCCTCTGGGAGGGTTCTACCGCCTTCTCGAAGCTGATAACGCTGGATAGCGGAACCAGCTGGCCGCTGTCGGCACGAATGTAGTAATCATTCAGTGCCTGCTCATCCATGCGGAATTCCTGGTCCACCTGGGGAATGACCTGGTAGGAGCGACCCTGCATGCTGAATCGGTTGATGTATCCGCCGCCGAGCATGCTGGACATGGCCTGGCCAACGTCCTGCATGGAAAGGCCCAGATCTGCTACCCGGTCCCGGTCAACCTTCACCTGGGTAACCGGGCGATCGAAATCGATGGATTTCTGCAGGAACATGAAGTTACCGCTTTCCATCGCCTTGCCCTGGAGCTCATCGGCAATGTCGTTCAGGCGCTCGTAACTCTCACCGGTGGTGATGACGAACTGGAACGGCAGACCACCGCCGGAACCCGGCAGGGAGGGGCGTGGGAATACCGCAGTTTCCAGGCCGGTCACATTCTTCAATTCTTGATCCAGCAGTGGCTGGGCTTCGAACTGGCTGATGTCACGGTCGCCCCATGGCTTCATCTTGAAACCGCCGAATACGGCGTTGGGGGCGGTAATGCCGAGGATCATGAAGTCTTCGTTGTATCCCGGCACTGTCGACATCCGCTGTTGCACTTCGTCGCCGTGTTCCTGCAGGTAATCCAGGGTCGATGTCTGGGCGGCGGTTCCCTGATAGAACAGGATGCCCTGGTCTTCGGTAGGTGCCAGCTCGTTCTGACTCATCGCGACCATGAAATAGATGGAACCCAGCACCACAATGGCGAAGAAGATAACCACCGATTTGGTGTCCATCAGTGAGCTGAGTGCGCGCTTGTATCCGTTAGCAAGCCCATTGAAACTACGCTCAACCAGTTGTTCAAACCGGCCCGGATTGCCGTGGGGTTTAAGAATCTTGCCCGAAAGCATGGGGGACAGCGTCAGTGCCACGATGCCCGAAATCACAACCGTACCCGCCAGGGTGAAGGCAAACTCTGTGAACAGGGAGCCGACAAGGCCGCCCATGAACCCGATTGGCGCGTAGACGGCTACCAGCGTGGTGGTCATCGCGATGATGGGCGTGGCCATTTCCCGTGCGCCGTTGATCGCCGCATCGAAACGGGATTCCCCTTCCTCAATGTGACGGTGAACGTTCTCCACCATGATGATGGCGTCGTCCACCACGAGGCCGATGGCAAGAACCATGGAAAGCAACGTCAGCAGGTTGAGTGAGAAACCCATCATCAGCATGACAAATGCGCCACCGATCAGGGACAGGGGAACCGCAACAGAGGGCACCACAGCGGCGCGGACGGACCCGAGGCAGAGAAAAACCACCACCAGAACGATAACCATTGCCTCCAGGAGGGTCTTGATCACTTCTTTGATGGAGTTGTCGATAAAGTCGGAGGCGTCATAGGCCAGGCGAACGTCGAGACCCGAAGGCAGCTGGCTTTCAATGCCCGGCAGCTCGTCTTTCACCTTCTCGGCAACGGTAAGCGGATTGGCTCCGGGAGAAAGCTCGATGGCCACGTAGGTGGCCGGCTGGCCCTTGTAAAGCGCAAGCTGGTCGTAGGTTTCCGAGCCCAGCTCGACCCGGGCGATGTCGCGCAGGCGTATCAGGGAGCCGTCGGACTCCTTCACAACCAGATCCTTGAATTGCTCGGGATCACCGACATCGGTGTCGCTGGTCATGCTGATTTTGGTGTACTTGCCTTCCGTATTGCCCACGGCGGCCTGATAGTTATTCCTCAGCAGCACGTCGACAACTTCGCGGGGCGTCATGTCTACCGCTGAGAGTCGCTCCGGATCAAGCCACACCCGCAAGGCAAACTTGCGACCGAGCAAGTCGGCCTTGCCCACGCCAGAAAGCGCCTGGAGCTTGGGCTGGACTACCCGTGTGAGATAGTCGGTGATCTGTGGAACCTTCAGCTCATCGCTGTAGAAGGCAATGTACATCAGGGCCGTAGAGTCACCGGTGGTGGAGGTGATGACCGGGTCCTGTGCATCCGCCGGAAGCACGTTGCGCTGGCTGGCAACCTTGGCCTGAATTTCGGCCAGTGCTGCGTTGGCGTCATAGTTCAGCACCATCTTGGCTTCGATGGTGGACTGGCCCTGCGAACTGGTGGAAGTCAGGTAATCAATGCCGCTGGCTTCCGCGATGGCCTGTTGCAGGGGAGTGGTAATAAACCCTTTTACCAGGTCGGAACTCGCGCCGGGATAGGCCGTGGTAATGGTGACGGTCGTGCTTTCCAGCTCCGGATACTGGCGTATTTCCATTTCCATGGCCGCCCGTGCACCCAACAGCAGGATGAGCAGGCTGACCACCGTGGCAAGGACGGGGCGCTGAACGAATATATCGGTGAAACGCATTACTCGGACGCCTCCGCCGGCTTGCCGCTCTCTTCCTGGACTTCGACTTTCTGTCCCGCGCGTAATCTCAGCAGGCCTTTGGAGACCACCCGTTCACCCTCTTCCAGTCCATCGGTTACGGCGACGCGCCCGTCACGGGTATCACCGGTCTGCACCGTGCGGCGATTTACAATCAGGTCGCCATCGTCGTTCTCTTCCACAACGAAGACGAAGTCGCCGTAGGTGTTGTAGGAAATAGCGGTGCGAGGCACGGTAACAACCTCCCGATCTTCCGGCTGGCGGGTAGCAATTGTTGCAAACATACCGGGGCGCAGCAGGTTGTCCTCGTTGTCCAGTGTGGCACGGATGCGAACGGTACGGGTTTCGGGATTAACCGAGGTGTTGATGGCGCTGACCTTGCCCTCGAAGGTGCGGTCAGGAACCGCGGCGACCGTTGCAACCACATCATAATCACGGTCAACCCTGGGCAGGTCTTTCTCGGAAAGCGTGTAATCCACGTAGATCGGATGGAGCATGTTGATTTCCACAATGGGAGTGCCAGTACCGATATACTCTCCCTGGTCAATCAGGCGCAGGCCGAGTTTGCCGTCGAAAGGCGCACGGATGACCTTCTTGCTCAACTGGGCTTCGGCTTCGTTGACACGAGCCCTGGCGGCATCGAAGTTGGCCTTGGCTTCATCATACTGGGACTGGGACACGGCCCGCTTCGGCAGAAGATCAGAGACCCTTTTGAACTCCTGCTCAGCCAGTTGGGCTTCTGCCCGGCGTGTACGCAGAGCGGCCTCGTCGATGGCGGCATCAAGCCGGATCAGAATATCGCCCTTTTCAACGGTATCACCAGACTCGAAGCTGATAGTCTCAACAACGCCAGGTACTTCGTTGGCCACTTCAATGCCGTTGATCGCCTCAACACTGCCAACAGCCTTGAGCTCCGGTGTCCACTTTTCAGCCTTTGCGGTGCTTGCAGAAATCTGTGCAGGCGGTTGCGGTTGGGAAAACTGCTTTTCCATCTGGCTGAACTGGTAGAACTTATAGCCAAAAATGCCGCCAAGTACGACGCCGAGAAAAACGATTACAATCAGGAAGCGGGAGGCAGTGCGCATAGTTCAGATCCTGGGTCGTATGTCTGTTGCAGGTGATCGTGTCAGTTTCGTAGGCTCTGGCCATCGGCTCTGGCGGCCGGTATGTCCGGCGAACAGAAAGATGGTGGTCAATGAGACAACATGGGAAAACCGTAAAGAATAGCATCCTATACAACGGTTGGGGGCATTGTCACCGATTTGTCAGTAAATGTGCGTACAATTACTGCGCTGATCCCAGGGGGCCGGCAATGGCAGAATTACGACCGAAGTACCAATAAGGATTATCGAATGCACTGGATTCTTGGTATTGCCCTGACGGCTGGCGCATTCATTGTACTGAAACAGTGGGGGGCGTTAACCCCTGAAAAGAAAAAAGCGGCCACCTGGAAGATTCTGTTGGTCGCAGGCGGGGCCCTGCTTCTTTTCATGGTGCTGACCGGCCGGGTTCATGTGCTGACGGCCGCGGTTGCCGCCATGTTGCCCTTACTGAGAAAGCTACCCGCCTTACTCAGGTTTGCGCCCATGGTCCGCCGCGTTTTTGGCCAGGACGGAGGTGCGGCCAGCGAGAGTCGAAACGAAAGCAACGGGGGACGTCAGCAGGCGCAGAGCAGTTCCGGTAACATGTCGCTCAGAGAAGCGTGTGAGGTACTGGGGGTGACGCCAGATTGTACCCGCGAGGACGTCATTCAGGCACACCGGCGGCTGATGCAGAAGTTACATCCCGACCGGGGTGGTAACGATTACCTGGCCGCCAAAATCAACGAGGCCAAAACTGTGTTGCTCAAACCCCAGGCCTGATCACCGTCAATAAACTTCCACTCTTACTTCAAATGTCTGGTTCTGCTGGCTGTTACCACCGGTCTGGTAAGTAATTCCGGACTGTTCACCGACCCTTCGCTCGCGAGTACTGCCAAGCTCGATCCATTCGCCTGGTTCTACCCTGCGGATCGTCATTAGTGCTTCGGTTTCATAGCCGGGTAGGTCGCCCTCAGGATCTTCCTCGAAAGAGACGATATTCAGTTCGATGGCCTGGTCGGAAATAACCTGTGGACTCACCAGAAAGCCGCTGCGGGTTTCCACCTGGTCAAGAAAAGCCGCCGGGTTCCGCCCGCCACGAATGGCAACCGGCACCGTGCGAACCTGTCCGGAGGTAATGTGAGCCGACTGGCCATCCTGAACCACGAGGGTGCGTTCCTGATGGCGTCGCGTGGTGGTAACCTTACGTTCAGCCTGGACGTTCACCCGGTTGTTGTTGCCGGAAACCCCTACGCCGCCACTTTTACTGTCGACGTTATTGCGGGAGCGGACCGTAATGCGCATCTGCACCGGTGCAACGTCCATGGTTTCCACCAACATGCCAATCTCATCCAGCACTGAAGGCTCGCCGCGTACCACCATCTGCTGCCCGCGAGCAGTGATGGAGATCTGACCATCGGGGTAGAGTTCGCGAATTTGCAGGGCCACATCCTCGGCGGAACGTTGGCTCATCTCATAAGTGCGGGCTTCAGGTGCCGCAGCGATGGTTCCGGAAAACAGCAACAACAGAAGCGCCATTATTGGGACAAGATAAGTCTTGGCAGGCCGGGCAATGTGAATGTGCATTGAAAACTCCGCGACAGGTTTGACCGGAAAAACCACAAAAACCGATTTACGGGTTGCAAAGCCGGAAACAGGGGATATATATTGGAAAGCATGAAGACGACACACGCGACCTGTCAATTGAATGTTCTGCAAGCTTTCGGTGAAAAACCGGCAGCTGCGGTCGCTGCTGTGTTTTTCTGGTGGTTTGGTTATGGCTATTTTAGCCAGAGCCCGGGCCGCCCGTAAGATCTTCATCGACCGAACAACGAGGAAGGCAGCCCGGCAGAAACCCAGGCTGCCACCGGACTCAAAAAGCCCCGACTGGTAGCCCAGCCGGGGCTTTTTTGATTCTGATACAGGGAAACGGGAACACTGACCATGAACATGTCGCTGAATATCGAGACAGTGCACGAAGCCGACCGGCCGCGCCGGGTGGAGGGCACAAGCGGGGAGGTTCTGCTGCCGACACCGGCGGACCTTCGCGCCAGCCTGCCGCTTTCCAACAAGGTGCAGGCGCAGATAGACCAGCATAGGGAGGCCATACGCCGAGTTTTGCACGGTGAGGACCCGAGAACGCTGGTGGTTATCGGGCCTTGTTCCATACATGACGAAGTGGCAGCACTGGAGTATGGCGAAAAGCTGAAAAAGCTGGCGGACGATGTCAGTGATCGTTTCCTGATTACAATGCGAGCCTACCTCGAAAAGCCCCGTACAACCGTCGGCTGGAAAGGCCTGCTCTACGATCCCGAACGCACCGGTACCGGTGACCTTAACGAAGGCCTGCTGCGTTCGCGTCGCCTGCTCCTTAACCTGTCAGACATGGGCCTGCCCCTGGCCACGGAAGCCCTCAGCCCGTTTGCCATGGACTACCTTGGCGACCTCGTCAGCTGGACCGCCATTGGCGCCCGCACCACAGAGTCCCAGGTCCACCGGGAGCTGGTCAGCGGCCTGCCAATGCCAACGGGTTTCAAGAACGGCACCGACGGCAGTATCGGCGTGGCGATCAATGCCATGAAATCAGCGGCCCATCCTCATCACCGGTTCGGTGTGGGCAGCAATGGCGCTCCGGCGATGATTACAACACAAGGCAATCCCGATACTCACCTTGTATTGCGTGGTGGGCGGGGCATTACTAATTACGATGAGGAAAGTATCAGGGCGTCAACAGAAGCTTTATTTACGGCCGGCGTTTCTGCTTCGGTTATGGTTGATTGCAGCCATGACAATGCCCAGAAGCAGTCAGCGCGGCAACTGGAGATTGCCAGGGAAGTGATCGCCCAGAAGCGGTCTGGCAACCAGAATATCGTTGGCTTGATGTTGGAAAGTTTTCTTGAAGAAGGGCGCCAGAATGACAGCGACGATTTGCTCTACGGCTGCTCGCTGACGGACCCCTGCATCAGCTGGAAGCAGACGGAAGAGCTGTTGCGTAGCCTGTGAATCAGACTCTGGTGCATGCGCCGGTCTGTAGGCCTCTTCCAGAACACGCCCGTAAATACGTCCCTGTAGGGCTCGGTCGCGCCATCCCTGGCGCTCCACGGTTCTGGAAGAGGCCTACAAACCGGCGCCCCGGGCCTGGTCGGTTTGGCCTGAGCATCTCAGGTCACTCTTTACCCTGAATGCTTCCTTCTCCGGAAACCGTTGAAAACAGCAACTGCCCGGCGAGCAACAGTAAGACGCCTCCCATCAGGCGGTCCAGCCAGTAGCCGAAGCGGTTAAACCCCTTGCGAATCTGGGGCAGCGTGAAGAACACCGCTACTGCCACAAACCACAGTCCTGTCGCCACCGCCATATAGATGCCGTAGGCAGACTGGATGGCAATCGGTGTGCCCGGGCTGATAATCACCGAAAATAACGAAACGAAGAACAGGGTTGCTTTCGGATTCAGCGTATTAGTCAGAAAACCCAGCCGATAGGCTGCCAGGCCGGATTGTCGCTCACTATTTGCAGTCTCCACATGAATACCGCCGGCTTTCGAACGCAGGCACTGGATTGCAATCCAGGTGAGGTACAGCGCTCCGACAACCTTGAGAATACTGAATAATACCAGGGATTGCTGGATGATCAGGCCGATGCCCAGCAGAGAATAACCGACGTGGACGAGTATGCCCGTGCCGATGCCAAAGGCGGTAAGCAGGGCGTTGCGACGGCTCTGGCAAAGGGCCTGGCGGAGCATCACGGCAAAGTCCGGGCCGGGGCTGGCAACGGCGAGGAAGTGAACGAGGGCAACGGTAACGAACTCCGGCCAGTAAATTTGCATGCCTGTTGTCTCCTGGGGGAATTCCGGGGCAGGATGTCAGTCTAGAAGGTCAGGAACAAAAAGTCCTGCACAGATGCGCAAAGTGTTCCGGTCAGGAACTGAACCATTACCGGATATCCCCTCTATACTCAGGCAAGTGAAACATTCCGACGGCCAGGAGTTGTTGACATGGAAAAACGCAAGGTAGATGTCGCGATTATCGGAGCGGGCACGGCCGGCATGGGTGCTTACCGTGCCGCCCGCAAGCACACAGATAATGTTGTGATGATTGAGGGCGGCCCCTATGGGACCACCTGTGCCAGGGTGGGCTGTATGCCCAGCAAGCTGTTGATTGCAGCAGCAGACAGTGCCCATCACCTGCAAAAGGCGCCGATGTTCGGCGTGCACGCCGGTGAGATCCACATTGATGGCAAGGCGGTTTTGGCCAGGGTGCGGAAAGAACGGGACCGTTTCGTCAATTTTGTAGTGGAAGCCGTTGAGGGGTTTCCCGAGGCGCATCGTATCCGCGGTCACGCCCGGTTTCTGTCACCTCACCGAATGGTGGTCGGAGATAACCTGGAAGTTGAAGCCGGGCGGGTGGTTATCGCAACCGGCTCCCGGCCGAATATCCCCGGTTTTCTCAAGGACGCGGAGGATCGACTGGTGGTGAGCGATGACGTGTTTGAGTGGGAGGATCTGCCGCAATCGGTGGCGGTATTCGGCCCCGGCATTATTGGTCTGGAGCTGGGGCAGGCGCTGAGCCGGCTGGGCGTTCGGGTGCGGATGTTTGGCGTCAGTGGTGGGGTTGGTCCGCTTCAGGAGGATACCATTCGGAAATGCGCGCTGGCGTCTTTCAATGAGGAGTTTGCCCTGGATGCAGATTCCGACGTGCAGTCAGTGGAAAGGACAGACGAAGGTGTCCGTATCCGGTTTGCGGATCAGGATCGTGGTGATACTACGGAAACCTTTGACTACCTGTTGGCGGCTACGGGGCGGCGCCCGAACGTGGATGGGCTGGACATTCAGAATGCCGATATTGCCCAGGATGACCGGGGCTCACCCTTGTTCGACCCATACACACTTCAGTGCGGAGATAGTCACATATTCATTGCGGGCGATGCCAACAATGATACACCGTTACTGCATGAAGCAGCTGATGAGGGGCGCATTGCCGGCGATAATGCGGGCCGTTACCCGGACGTGAGGGCAGGACTGCGGCGGGTACCGCTGGGTATTGTGTTTACCGACCCGCAGATTGCCACTGTGGGCATGACTCTCAAGGAAGTCGAGGAACGGTGCAAGGGCAGTTACGCCGTCGGCAAGTTGTCATTTGAAGGGCAGGGTCGTAGCCGCGTTATTGGTGCCAACAGGGGGTTGTTACATTTATACGGCGAAAGAGGCAGCGGCCTGTTTCTTGGCGCGGAGATGTTTGGCCCCGCCGCAGAACATATCGGCCACCTGCTGGCCTGGGCTGCGCAGAAGCGCATGACGGTGAGTGAAATGCTCGAAATGCCATTTTACCATCCGGTCATCGAAGAGGGGCTCAGGACAGCCCTACGGGATCTCAACCGCAACCTTGATATCGGGCCTCGGCCTGTTGAGCAGTGCCTCGATTGCGGACCCGGTGGCTAACCTCAGTGAGAGCCGGTTTCAGAAGCTCCTGGCAACCGGGCCAGGAGCGTTCTTGTCGGCCCCCCTTGCAATCTGCTGTTTGCGGGCCCATATCTTCTCATGGAAGAAATAGGCAACCGTGTTAATGGCCGGTTCAACCATGGCAATCAGACTGCCTATAAAGATATCGCCGGTCAGCAGGTAGGCAACAGCAAACGCCACGGTGAAGTGGGTCATCGCAAAGGTGATCGTTTTTAACAGGGAGTTGTCACCCTTGGTTCCATGGTTATGAACAAACATTTTCAGGGTACTCATGATCGGCTCTGCCTGTTGAGTGACTACGAATACATTTAATCGCAACTGATAACCATTTAAAAATTAATTATCTGAAGAAAATCTATAGTTCTTTACTATCATCCGGTGAAGTGAGCTATTGCTATTGGCTATAGGATGGATTGCTTCATTTTCCTTTACCTATCGCTGGCATCTCGTTATTGTTTTAACCATCACATTCGGATAACAGTCAAGGAGACACGTTATGAGCAAGAATTTTATCGGTCTGGATACTGAAAAGACTCAACAACTGGCGAATTCACTGAACGATCTGCTGTCCAACTACCAGATTTTCTACATGAACGTGCGCGGTTATCACTGGAATATCAAAGGCGACAATTTTTTCGAGCTGCACGCCAAGTTCGAGGAGCTCTACGACGACCTGCTGCTGAAAATTGATGAGATTGCGGAGCGGGTGCTCACGCTTGGTCATCGTCCAGCACACGCGTACAGCACATACATTGAAAAGTCAGAAGTGCCTGAGCGTAAAGACGTTGCCGATGGCAAGGATGCGGTGGAGAACATTGTTGAGAGCTTTGCCAAACTGATTGGCAAGCAGCGCGAGTTGCTTCACCTGGCCGGTGATGCAGACGACGAGGGTACTGTGGCACTGATGAGCGACTACATTTCCCAGCAGGAAAAAACCGTCTGGATGTACCGCAGCTATCTGGGTCAGTAAGTCAGTCCGCTTCTAACCCATAATCCTGCGAAAGATGGCGACCTGAGGGTCGCCATCTTTTTTTCAGGTCAGTTATCGGTCACCACGGATTCAAGCGGCGGCACCTCCTGATGGAGGAACCATTTCTCGGTGACGACCTTTCGGGTAAACCAGTGGGATCGCATCAGGGTGCTGGCCAGAGGCATTTTTACCCAGTCCGGTACCTGCCAACCCTGGTCTCGCGCAATTGCCCGGTTGCCGAAACGGTGTGCTATGGCTTCACCGTAAGGTTGCAGGGACTGGGCGGAATAATCTTCCCTGTCGCGGATAATATCCGCTGCTATCAGGGCTGACTCAATAGCCGGGCGGATGCCTTCGCCGCTCTGGGTGTAGGCCAGGCCAGCGGAATCTCCGATCAGTAACAGGCCGTCGTCTGCCAGGGGTCTTTCTGCATGGGCGTACAACAGATAGGCATGGCCCTTGAACCTGCCGGGCAAATCAGCCGGTATACGGCCTTCTGTTTTCATTTCGTCCACAAAGGCATTCAGGTGTTCGCTGAGCTTGTGGTTATCCTCCCTTCCAAGACCGATGTTGAGAAAGTTCCCTTTACGGAACACCCAGGCGTAGCCCTTCAGATCGCGGCAGAACCAGAGTTCGGGAGTGTCGCCACGGGCTTCGCAAACCTCCGCTTGAGCCGGTGTCATTTCGAATTCCACTTCTTTGGCGGCCACCACAGTCTCATGGCTGCCTGGCCCATCGCCAAGCAACTTTGCGACAGGGCAAAAATGGCCTCCGGCGCCCACAATCAGCGGTGCCTCCCAGGTATCGTTAACCACCCAGTTGCCGTCGCTGCGCACGATGGACTTGACCGGCGTGTTCAGCTGTTTCGGCGCCGTAACCCGGTCCAGCAGATAGGCGTCGAACTCACAACGGCGGATACCGTAGCTGACAACATCATCATGGTCATTGACCACAGCGGGCTGCCCCATCATACCGATGCGGAATTTTCGTATGGGTTGAAGGGTGTGCCGGGCTCCATAGGCGGCGATATCAATGTCGAGACTTTTCATGACTGCCGGTGTAACCCAGCCGGCACAGGTTTTGTCCCGGGGGAAATCCTGTTTATCGATAACCAGGACTCTCTTGCCGCTGTCCCTGAGTGCATAGGCCAGTGTTGATCCGGCAGGCCCGGCGCCGACGATGATCAGGTCATAATACTCCATTACCGGGCCTCCGGAGCGGCAGGGAAAGTGTAGAGGTCTTGTCGGGTTCGGGGGAGTTCGTTGTTCTCGCCGTGGGTGAAGACCACCTGAAACAGCTGCAGGGCGCCCGCCCGGAAAGCGGCAATGGAGCCAGCCAGGTACATTTCCCAGGCCCTGGCAAAATGTTCGTCGTACATGTCCGTTACCTTACCCCTGCTGTTCCGGAAACGCTCCATCCAGTGAGTCAGAGTCTGGGCGTAGTGCAGCCGCAGGTTCTCGACATCCAGTACCGAGAAGCCGCCACCCTCACAGATTTCCATGAATTCGGAGATACTGGGTGGGTATGCGCCCGGAAAAATACGCTTCTCGATCCAGGCGTTCATCAACATGGGCCGATTGCGGCCAATACTGTGCAGCAATGCCATGCCGCCCGGCTTGAGAGAGCGGCGGATGAGTGCCGAAAGCGCCTGATAGTTTTCTTTGCCCACATGCTCCAGCATGCCAATAGAGACGAAGGCATCGTATTGGCCACTGATATTGCGGTAGTCGTCCTCGACGTAGTCGATCAGGTGGTCCAACTGCTGGCGCTCCGCTTCTTCCCGGGCATAAGCCAGCTGTTCCGTCGAGATATTGTAGGAGTGTACTTTCACGCCATAATTGCGGGCCATATAGCGGGCCAGGCCGCCCCATCCGCAGCCGGCTTCGACCACTGTCATACCCGGTTTCAGACGTAACTTGCGGCATACGTGTTCCAGTTTCGCCAGTTGAGCCTGTTCCAGTGTCAGGTCCTGGCTTTCATAGTAAGCGCAGGTGTACTGCATCTCTGCCTCGTCCAGCCAGAGGCGGTAGAACTCGTTGCCGAGGTCATAGTGGTGGTGAATATTCTCCTTGGCCTCAGAAACACCCGTTGAGCGAGGGCTGTGATTGCGCCACAGCGCTTCCAGCCACTTGGGCCATTGCTCTCTGGCCTGATGAACAGCGCGGTATAGCGCTTCCATCAAGTCCGGCAGATCGCCGTCCACCTGCAGCCTTCCGGCAGCGTAGAGGTCGCCGAAGGCGAGGTTCGGGTTTGTAACCAGGGCAAATAAAGCTTTGGGGTCGGCCAGCCTCAGGGTGAAGCGCGCCTGTCCCTTCTCGGGCTCAATGAGTTCATCATTCCATAACTGAAACCGCACCGGGGGAGAGCCAGCCATGCTCATCAGCTTGGCCACCAGCCAGCGCTCATAGCTGTGGGGCTCTCTGTCTGCCTGCTGGCCTTCCAGCGGCAGCGTCAGCACATGCGGCTTATGTTCATGCCGGTCGTCAGTGGCCTCGGTCGCTTTCCGCGCGGTGCTTTCATTCATGAATCCTTGCCTCCCTTTTATAGCTGGTTAATCACGGACTGAGTTCGACATTGTTGCAGCCGACAGTGATTCAGCATCAGGGCGTGTCCCGATATCACAGCTGAGATTCGCCTATTCCCATTCAGTATAGAAAACAAGCGCTGTTTGTCATATCCAGGGAAAATTGAAGGCGGCTATGGGGCCAATAGGGGAGGGTAAAATGACGATGTACCGGGGCCGGATGGCCCCGGTACTACTATTGCTGTCAGTAGGATGAACTCATGCCAAACCATTCGGGGAATATGACAATGAGGGCCAGAACCAGTATCTGCATCAGTATAAAAGGTAAGACCCCTTTATATATGTCGGTGGTTTGCACCGTGGGTGGTGACACCCCTTTAAGATAGAACAGACTGAACCCGAACGGGGGGGTCAGGAAGCTGGTCTGCAGGTTCATGGCGATCAGGATGGCAAACCAGAGCATGTTGATACCGAGTGCTTCCGCCACCGGCGCCAGAATGGGCACGATGATGAAGGAAATTTCCACAAAGTCGATGAAAAAGCCCAACACCAGGATGACCAGCATGGCGAGGATGATGAACCCCCACTTTTCACCGGGAAGCGCAAGCATCCACTCTTCCAGCAGGTAGTCGCCACCGGTGTAGCTGAACACCATCGAGAATGCCGTTGCACCAATGAGGATGGCAAACACCATGGCGGTGACCTTGACCGTATCCTTGGAAGCGTCCCAGACCATCTGGAAGGAAAACTGGCGGTAGATGAGCGCCAGAACCACGGCGCCCACGCCACCGAGGGCTGACGACTCCGTGGGGGTGGCGATGCCGGCGAAGATGGAACCCAGTACAACCACAATCAGCGCCAGCGGCGGGATGATGGCAAGCAGTGCCGCCTGAATCTCCTTCCCACGTGACAGGCCGCTGTCATCCGGCATTGGCGGGGCAGTTTCCGGCTTGAAACGGGTGAGAACAAGAATGTAAACGACATATAGCCCGATAAGAACGACGCCGGGAATCACAGCTGCCTTGAACAGGTCCCCAACCGGTAACCCCAGCACATCACCGAGGATAATCAGTATGATGGACGGTGGAACGATCTGGCCCAGGGTACCGGCACCGCAGATTGTGCCTGTGGCCAGCCGCTTGTCGTAACCGTGGGCCAGCATGACGGGCAACGAGATCAGGCCCATGGCAACCACGCTGGCGCCCACCACGCCGGTAGAGGCCGCAAGCAGCGCGCCAACCAGAATGGTGGAAATGGCCAGGCCTCCGGGCAGCCCGCCAAACAGGCGCCCCATCGACGTCAGTAACTGCGCTGCCAGTTTGGTGCGTTGGAGAACAACGCCCATGAAAATAAACAGTGGAACGGCCATAAGCGTGGTGTTCTGCATGACGCTCATGATGCGGTAGGGCATGAACGCGAAAAGATCCATGCCTTCTGCAAAGACTCCGAAGAACAGCGCCACACCACCAAATGTAAAGGCAACCGGGAAGCCCACCATCAGCATCAGCAGGGCAACGCCAAACATAATCATGCCAATCATGCCAGACCCTCCGCGCCGTGTTTCGCTTCGTAGGTTTTTTCACCTGACATGACCCGTAGGGCGTGTGTTGCCATATTGAGCCCGGCAATGGCGGTAAATACCGCAGAAACAGGAATCACGCTCTTGATGATCCAGCGATGAGGCAGGCCCCCCGGATCGCCGCTGCCTTCGCCCATACGGTAGGACTCGATGGCGAATTCGTAGCCATAATTCCAGATCAGATATGAGAAAGGTATGACGAAAATGATCGCCCCGACGAGGTTGATCCATGCCTTGGTCTTGTCGCTCCAGCGGGCGTAAAAAACGTCAACCCGAACATGTCCGTCGGTACGAAGGGCATAGGGAATACCAAGCAGAAAGACCACCGAGTACAGGTGCCACTCCATTTCCTGCATGCCGATCGAAACATCGTTAAAAACATAACGGGCAACCACATCGAAAAACACATTGCCCGCCATCAGTATCATTGCGGCACAAGCCACCCAGCCGCAGAACGTGGACAGGTAGGCCAGGCCCTCGTCCAGCTTGATAATCCAACGCATTGATTGTCCTTTGCCGGCTAAACCAGCGATTTTCATTTGCTATAAACGACAAAAACCGGGACCACCTCTAGAGCGATCCCGGCTCCGTTACAGCCGATATGTTACTCGACTTCATCCATCGTGTTGAGGTAGGCGCGCTCTGAAATGTTCGTATAGGCGCGACTCTTCTCCAGGTATTCCTCCTGGGACTTCACGATGCGTGCCGCCTGCTCGTTCTCGTTGGCTGCCTCATCAAGAAGTTTCTCGTTGGCTTTGTACATGGCCTGGAAGATGTCCTGCGGGAACTGCTTGATCTGCACGTTCGGATATTCTTCCTTGATGTTGGCCCAGGCCTCGGCGTTGGCGTGCTGGGAATGAACCAGCATGTCGTAGGAGGCAGTACGCATGGCTATGCGCATGATTTCCTGCAGGTCGGCGGGAAGCTTCTCCCACACCTTCTTGTTAACCAGGAACTGCAGCTCTGTGGCAGGCTCATGCCAACCGGTGTAGTAGTAATCAGCAATCTGCTGGAAGCCGAGGCGCAGGTCCAGCGCAGGGCCTACCCATTCAACCGCATCAATGGTATTACGCTCCAGAGCCGTGTACAGCTCGCCCGGGGCGATGTTGGTCGGGTTAACGCCGACTTCCGCGAAGACTTCACCCGCGAAGCCCGGGATACGCATTTTCAGGCCATCCAGGTCATCCAGAGACTTGATTTCTTTACGGAACCAGCCGCCCATCTGCACGCCGGTGTTGCCACCAGGGAAGGACAGCATGTTGTGGGGCTCATACACTTCCTGCATCAGCTCCATGCCACCGCCGTGGTAAAACCAGGCGTATTGTTCCATGGCGTTCATGCCGAAAGGCATGCTGGTGAAAAACAGTGTGTTGGGTACTTTGCCTTTCCAGTAGTAGGAGGCGGAGTGCCCCATGTCGTACTGACCGGCCTTTACCATGTCAAACACACCCAGTGGGGCCTTGTGTTTGTTGGCGGAATCA
This sequence comes from Marinobacter denitrificans, assembly GCF_008795955.1. Taxonomy (GTDB): domain Bacteria; phylum Pseudomonadota; class Gammaproteobacteria; order Pseudomonadales; family Oleiphilaceae; genus Marinobacter; species Marinobacter denitrificans. The sequence goes on along the minus strand of NZ_VMHN01000001.1, from coordinate 1,114,389 downwards.
ATGCGGACCTTGAGCCGGCCGTCGGACATTTTCTCGACGCGCTCGGCAAAGTTTTTGGTGGTGTCACCGAAAATTGGAAAGTTCGGGCCCCAAGTCTCAGCCAGGCGGAGGGTGAAAGTATCTTGAGCGAGCGCCTGTGTGGCAGCAAGGGTAGTTGCTACAGCCAGCACAGCTGCGGATAGAACAGAACGGATCTTCATTGCTCTTCTAGCCTCTTTTGTCATTGTTGTATTGAGAGCCTCTCCCGTTATCGGGATGAGTAACCCTTTACTCTAGTTCAAGTTAGCAATAAACGTTCAGAAACGGAACGAAAAACCGGTGTCTCTACGACATAGGTCTTACCTATTCAGAACAATCCAATCTGTTCACCAGCCGGACGTCTGAACAGATCCCTCCTGAGTGGCTCGGCGTCATGAAGGTTCAGGCCAAGTTGTCTGGCGCGTTTTGCAAAGCGCTGGCGGACCAGATCCGCATAGGGGCCCGTCCCAGTCATCCGGCGACCAAATCCGGAATCGTAACTTTTGCCGCCGCGCAAATCACGAATGCGGTTCATGACGTGGCTGGCGCGGTCTGGAAAATGTCGTTGTAACCAATCCTGAAACAGCTCGTCCAGTTCCAGGGGCAGGCGCAGCATGATCCAGCTTGCCCGTTCCGCCCCAGCCTCGGCTGCTGCCCCAAGAATACTCTCGATTTCATGATCGTTGACGAACGGAATAACGGGCCCAAGGATGATGCCCGTTGGTACGCCGGCAGCAGCCAGTTCACGGATGATCTTGAGGCGAGTGGCTGGCGCTGCCGTCCGTGGCTCCATCTGACGTTTCAGGGTGTTGTCCAGGGTGGTCAGACTCACCCGCACGGAGCACAGGCCCTGGCTCGCGAGTTCCGATAACAGGTCCAGGTCACGGAGGACAAGCGCGCCCTTGGTGATAATCGATACCGGATGGCGGTACTCCGCGAGTACCTCAAGGATGGCGCGTGTGATCTTGCGATGTTTTTCAATTGGCTGGTAGGCATCCGTGTTTACGCCCAGAGCGATGGGGGAGACCTTGTAACCGGGTTTGTCGAGCTCCCGGCGAAGTTGCTCAGCGGCGTTGGGCTTGGCAATCAGCCGGGTTTCAAAGTCCAGCCCCGGAGACATGTCCCAATAGGCGTGAGTAGGCCTGGCAAAGCAGTAAATACAGGCATGCTCGCAACCCCTGTAGGGGTTTATGGACTGGTCAAATGGTATATCCGGGGACTGGTTCCGGCTGATTATCGAGCGTACCTGTTCGTCAGTGACTTCGGTCGCCATGGAGTCAGGACAGGTTTCGTCAGCCGGGTCCTGATACCAGCCATCGTCCCATTCGCGGTCAGTTACGATGGGCTGGAAGCGGTTCTTCGGGTTCAGCGGTGTTGCGCGAGTCTTCATGGTAAATCCGGAGTACTGTTTATATATACAGTACTCTGCATGCTGCGCAATTTCCAGTTTTCGTTACGTCATGACGTCAGAGGTCATTCATCCTTCCAATCTGACTGGCCAGCCTCATGGCTTCGTGTTCTTCCATCGCGTGCATGGATTCAACCAGTTCTTTCGCCTCCGGGATTTCTGCCTTGCCTGCCAGGCTGTCATAAAGGTCGATCAGCTGGTCATGGAATGCGAATACTTCCCGCTCAATGCCGTCAAAGTCGAGGTTGGCGTAATGGCCATCGCAGTTCTGGTGGGCCTTGATGCGTTTGTGCTCGTTGTTCAGGTAATCGTAGACCCGTGTTTTCAGCGCCTTGGGGTCGGCCTGCTTTTCGAATTCGGCGGTAATGCGCGCCAGTTCGGATTCGTGGCCAGCGAGGTAGGTCAAGAGCGCCTGAGCACGTTCGTTCGGGTTTTTGGTGGCGCACTCCGACAGGCATTGCGAAAGATTGGTATGGAGCTCGCGGGCCCACATAATCAGGTCTTCGAAGGTTCTTATTTCCATTGCGGGACTCCTGCTTGTCAGATAATCAGATGGATATGCGCTGGCTACAGTCTAGCCCAGGTTGTCGGTGTTGGCGCACTGGCTCATGGCAGAGTGCGAACCGGCAGCGGGGCTGGCCGGACAGACGCCTGTTTGCGAATGCTGCGGAACCAGGCCAGCGCCGGTTTTTCGACGGCGTAGTGGATGAGACAGGCAAGAGCCAGAGACACGCTGAGCGCCAACGCGACGCCAGCCCACCCGGGAATTCCGGCACTGTAACTCCAGCCGATAACGCCATATCCGATGTTCTGGTGCACCAGGTACAACGCATAGGACAAGCTGCCCAGCCATAGCAGGGGTCTGTTGGCCAGTATATTGAGATAGCCTGCCACCGCCAGCGCAAATACCCCATAGCAACCGAGCACGAACAGGCTGAAAGGCGGTTTATAGGCGAGCAGGGAGTGACCCACCGCCAGTGCCAGCAGAATAAGCTCGCCTTTCGCCGGACGACCGTATCGATGCCAGCGGTAGATCAACATGCCGCTGATAAACAGCGGAGCATACTTTACAAACAACAGCTCCTTGACCAGAAACTCGATAGCGTCCGGAATGGCGTGCCACCAGATCACGCCAGCGTAGCTGACGAGTACCCAGACCGACAATGCAAGACGAATACGGCGCCAATCCTTCAGCCCGTAGAAAAGCAACGCAATCCAGCAGTAGAAAGTGGCCTCGACCACAAGGCTCCAGTAAGCCCCGTCCACATGGGGAAATTCCAGGTATTCGTGAAGCAGGGTGGCATTCAGTAGCGCACTGCCCAGACTGACGGGGCGATCCTCCGGCCCCATCATGTGGACGGCAATAAAGGTCATGGCGATGCCTGCCCACAGGGCGGGCATCAAGCGGAACGCCCGGGCCAGCCCAAACCAGCCCGCGGTGCGGGTTCGTTCAAGCGTCATGAAAATTACGAATCCGCTGAGGATGAAAAACAGGTGTACACCATAGCGACCAAAATCCAGACCGGACCAGGCTGTGAATGTGTGACCGTAGAGTTCATCGTAATAGGGCAGGTAGTGAAACAGTACAACGCCGAGGGCTGCAATGCCCCGAAGTGCGTCCAGTGCCGACAGCCGTGGTGAGGATTCAGCCATAATCACGATTCCTTATGATTTCAGGCTATAGTAGCCTGCCTCGTGGTGTTACATAACCGGCCAGTTATACGGTTGCCTTGCTGGCGACTTAAAATGCGTTAACCTGCCCGCAACTGCTGCAGGGTGATGGAAGGTGCCGGAAGGTGCAGGGGTGGGGGAGAAGTGCTGGAGAGAACCATGAGTGTTGAGCTTGGAATTATTGAGGGGTTCTACGGGCCATTGTGGAGCTGGCAGGAACGGAAACAGCTTGTTCATGCGCTGGAACCCCACGGTTACCGATTTTACCTCTATGCACCCAAGGCCGATGCGTTCCTGCGCCGGCGGTGGCACGAGCCCTTCCCGCAGGAAGCCGCGGTAGAAATGGCCGATTTCTCCCGTTTCTGTCGCAAGCATGGCGTTCGGTTCGGTGTCGGCCTGAGCCCGTTCGAGGTATTCAATGATTTCAACGACGCGGCCAAAGAGGCGCTGGCCGCGAAGCTGGCATTGCTGGATGACATCCGTGTTCAGGAGCTGGCCCTTCTGTTTGACGACATGCGTAGCGATACGCCGGAGCTGGCTGCTCGCCAGGCGGATATTGTTCATTGGGTGGCAGAGCGGAGCGGTGCCGAACAATTGACCGTCTGTCCGAGCTATTATTCCGACGACCCGGTGCTCGATCGGGTGTTTGGTGACCGCCCGGCGTACTATCTCGAGGATCTGGGCAACGCACTGGATCCGTCGGTGCGGGTATTGTGGACCGGCGAGGAAGTCTGTTCCCGGGAAATATCCCCCGGCCATCTCCAGCGCGTGTCTGAGTCGCTGGGGCGCAAGCCGGTGCTGTGGGACAACTACCCGGTGAACGATGGCGACCGGATGTCCCGCCACCTGCATCTGCGCGCATTCACCGGAAGGCCGGCGGCCAACAAAGAGTATCTTGCGGGCCATGCTATCAATCCCGCGTTGCAGCCAACGCTGACCACCATCCCCGCCATCACTCTTGCGCAAAGCTATAAGCAGGGCCCGGGATATCAGTATGGCCAGGCGTTCCTGAGGGCCGCTGAAGAGGTGCTGGGTAAGGAACTTGCGCAGCAGATAACGGCGGACCTCCTCGTGTTGCAGGACGCGGGGCTTTCCAGAATCAGTAGTGAGCGCCGCCAGGCCATGACCGAGACCTACTCTCGCTTTGACCACCCGGCAGCCAGGGAAATCCTGCGTTGGCTGGCCGGGGAGTATCAGGTCACGGATGAAATGGTACAGACACAATGATCCGGAATGGTCATTTCAGGTAGTACTCAACGGTAGTCACCACCCGGACTGTCTTGACCGGTTGCTGGCCTTCGCTCACACCTGGTGCCTGATCACGCGCCAGAATCTGAAACACACCCTGGTTTGCGCGGCGTAAGTCTCCCAGTTCGGTTTTTGCGTCCCTGGCAAATTGCGCGGCGGCCTCTCGGGCGGCGGCAGTTGCCTCGGCAATCATCTCCGGTTTGATGTCGTTCAGCCTGTTGAACAGGTAAGTGGGCCCGCCGGGGCCGTAATCGGATGACAGAATAACGCCGGAGTCCACCAGTTCACTGACGGACTGCGCGGCCTGGCGGATACGATCAATGTTGTCACTGCGCACCATCAGGGTCTGGTTGATGATGAATTTCTGATCGTTGCCGCCGTTCTGGTAAGGGTTGGCACGGGTATCCGTCACATCCAGGCGCTGCAATTCTACCGCTGTGGTATCAATGGCCTGCAGTTCGAGAAACGCCATGATGCTTTCGCGGCTCTTGCTTGCTTGCTCCCGGGCCTCATCCAGGCTGTCGCCCGTGGCCACGAAGCGCAGGGGCCAGAGCGCCAGGTCCGCTTGCACCTCCCGTTCTGCAACGCCCTTTACGGTCACAAAACGGTCGCCAGTACGCAGCCCTGTCAGGCCATCGGCAATGAGCGAGGCGGAGATGATGGCAGCAATCGCCAGAATCAGGGTGGGCAGGAATTTCATGACGGCATCCTTGTGTGTGGAGCGGGCAGACAAGATCGCCGTAAATGCCGGGGGCGTCAAGCACCCCCGCGCACGAGAGGTTCAGGTTGTCGTAGCCACCTCAGCCTTCCCGGTCTTGAGCATGGCATAGCCAAACCCGATTACCAGCGATCCGATGGCAATAGCCGCCACGTATGGCAGTACCGTGCTCACGGCGTTCGGGATGGCGAGCACAAACAGACCGCCGTGGGGTGCCATCAGCTTCACGGCGAACAGCATCGACAGCGCGCCGGTGATGGCGCCGCCCACCATGCACACTGGAATCACCCGCAGCGGGTCCTTGGCCATAAAGGGTATTGCACCTTCGGAGATGAAGCACAGCCCAAGTATGAAGGAGGCCCGCCCGGCTTGTCGCTCGGCCTCGGCAAATTTGGCCCGGGCCACAAAGCTGGCTACTCCCATGCCGATGGCCGGCACCATGCCGGCGGCCATTATTGCTGCCATGGGCGCTGAGCCCCCGCTGCCTTCCGACAGCAGGCCCACCCCGAACGTGTAGGCAGCCTTGTTCACCGGCCCGCCGAGGTCGAAGCACATCATCGCACCCAGTATGCCGCCCAGGAGGATGGCGTTGGTGGTGCCCATACCTTCAAGGAAGCCGGTCAGTGCGACCATCAGGGCCGCTGCAGGTTCACCAATCACGTAGATCATGCCCAGGCCAGTCACCAGGCTGGCCAGAAGCGGAATGATCAGGATGGGTTTGAGGGACTCGATGCTCTCGGGCATGGGCAGCTTCTGGCTGATGAAACGGGCCACATAGCCGGCCAGGAAACCGGCGATGATGCCTCCCAGGAAGCCGGCCCCGAGAGTTCCAGCGAGGTAGCCGCCAATCATGCCAGGCGCAAGACCCGGACGGTCGGCGATGGACCAGGCGATATAGCCCGCCAGAAGCGGGATCATCAGCTGGAAGGCAGTGCCACCACCAATCTGCATCAACGCCGCGGCGAGTGTCCCTTCCTCTTCGAAGGCATCAATGCCGAAGACGAACGACAGGGCGATCAGCAGGCCGCCTGCCACCACCATAGGCAGCATGAAGGAAACACCGGTCAACAGGTGCTTGTAGGGGCCGCGTTTCTCACCGCCGGCAGATTCCTTTTTCTTCTGACCTTCCTCAACTACGGCATTGGCAATGGCGTCTTCAATGGTGGCGCCAGGCTTCTTAAGGGCGTTGCCGGTGGAGGTGCGCCACAGCGGTTTGCCGGCAAAGCGGCTGGGGTCCACTTCGATATCGCAGGCCAGTATCACCACATCCGCAGCCTCGATTTCCTCAGCGGTGAGCGGATCCTGGGCGCCCACCGAGCCCTGGGTTTCCACGCGTATCTGGTGGCCTGCAGCCATGGCAGCGCCAGTCAGGGCCTCTGCTGCCATAAAGGTGTGGGCAACACCGGTGGGGCAGGCGGTCACCGCGACAATACGCTTGCCAGCGGAACCCGGGGCGGGAGCTTCAATCGGTTGGGGTTCCAGGAGCTGGTAGGGCTCCGCCTGTTGTTCGGCCTGATCCAGCACTCCTGCCGGGTCGGGCAGGGCGGCTGTCACCGGAATCTGATAAACACGTTTGCCAATGTAGGCGCTCAGGTCCGTTGGCGTGCCGGTGGCGGCGATCACCAGATCAGCGTTGGCGATAACCTCATCAGACAAGGTGGATGTCGGTTGCTGTGAATTGCGGATGTCGGTAGTGGCTTGCCAGCCTTTGTTGTGAGCCGCTCGCTCCAAAGCCCGGGCCGCCAGGAAGCTGGTGGCAACGCCCTGGGGGCAGGCGGTGACGATGATCAATTTCATAAGGGCATATCCCCATTGTTGTTGTGCCCGGGCCAGGGGGTGACGCGGGTTTGCTGTACGAGACCGGAGAAATCGTTGGCCTGCGGGTTGCCAACACCTGCATGGCGCACGCATTCCGCGGAAAGCGCGGTGGCCATGGAGAGAACCTGTTCAGGAGGATGCTTTTCGAGCAGGCCGTGGATCATGCCGGCGAGCAGGGTATCGCCGGCACAGACCGTGCTGATAACCGTAACCTCAGGCGGTAAGCTCTGCCAGGTGCCCTGAGGCGACAGCCAAAGCACGCCCTTCTCGCCCATGGAGACCACGACGTTGGCAATACCGTGATCCTGAAGCAAACGGGCGGCCTCCATGATGGCTTCAAGGGTGTCCAGTGGCTCACCGACCCATTCGGCCAGTTCATCCACATTGGGCTTGATGCCATCTGGCAAGGCCAGGAGCCCGGCTTTCAGAGCCGGGCCGCTGGTATCCAGCCAGACCGGAACCTTGGCTGCCCGGGCCAGGGTGACCAGCTCCGTGAGGTCGTCGGGCACAAAGCCGCCGGGCAGGCTGCCCGCAATGATGACAGCGTCGTATTCGCCCACCAGGCCACCAAGACGGGAGGTCAGATGATCGAGCGCATCAGGCGGAGCAACGATGCCCATACCATTCAGATCTGTCATCCGACCGCCATCTTCTGCGATCTTTACATTGATACGGTTATGGCCAGGCACACGGATAAAACGGTCTTCAAGACGCTCTGAGGCGAAAAGATGTTCGAAGGGTGCCGCGTTGAATTCACCCAGTAAGCCGGACAGGGTCACGATGTGGCCAAGGCGGGACAGCACGCGGCCCAGATTGATGCCTTTGCCGGCGGCATCCAGCCGTGAGGTGCGGGTACGGTTCACACTGCCCAGATGTACCCTGGCGGTTTCGACGTTCAGATCCAGCGCAGGATTCAGTGTGATGGTAAGCACGCGGGCCATTACAAAGCCTCCAGGGCGTCTCGCACCTCGGCTGCGGTGGCTTTGCCCAGTGCCAGTTTCGCCTGTTCCCGCGCCTGTTCCCGGCTCAACCCGCGAATACACGCCTTCACCAGCGGCACTCGCCGGCTGGTGACCGACAGCTCGTCCACATCCAGGCCAAGCAGTACCGGAATGGCCTGTGGGTCCGAAGCCAGTTCGCCACAGACACCTACCCAGCGTTGGTGGGCGTGGGCGGCTTCCACCGTCATGCGGATCAGTCGCAGTACCGAGGGATGCAGGCCATCGGATTGCGCTGAGAGCTGACCGTGGCCGCGATCGATGGCCAGGGTGTACTGGGTCAGGTCGTTGGTGCCCACGGAAAAGAAGTCTACTTCCGGCGCCAGGGTGTGGGCCAGCAGGGCACAGGAAGGAATCTCGATCATCACGCCCACCTGCAGGCCCTGGCAGGGGATCTCGGCACGGACCCGCTCGACGATGGCCTTGGCCGCGCGGAACTCCTCCAGATCCTTGACCATGGGAAACATGATTCGCAGCGGGCGGTTATCGGCGGCAGTCAGCAGGGCGCGTATCTGGGTTTCCAGGATTTCCGGTCGGGTCAGTGACAGGCGAATGCCCCGCAGGCCCAGGAAAGGGTTGTCCTCGTGGGGCAGGGGCCAGTAATCCAGCGGCTTGTCACCACCCACATCAAGTGTGCGCGCCACCAGTGGCAGGCCGTTGAGGGCACCGAAAGCGTGACGGTATTCCTTCACCTGGGTGTCCAGGTCAGGTGCTTCCGGATGTTCCATGAAAATGAACTCGGTGCGCAGCAGGCCAATACCATCGGCGCCCCGATCCACCGCATCCGGGGTGTGAGCGGTATTGCCCAGGTTGGCACAAACGTCGATGGTGTGGCCATCGGTGGTGGTAGCGGGCTCGTTCCGGCATTCGTGAGCCTGTGCCTGCAGGCGGGCGAGCTGATCCAGGCGGCGGTTGATCCGTTCACGGCGCTCGCGGCCGGGATTGGGCACCAGACACCCACGCTCGCCGTCAACCACAAGGTCGGTGCCATTGGTGATGGTCAGGATGCGAGTGCCGGCGCCGACTACCGCTGGCAGGCCCAATGCGCGGGCCAGGATTGCACTGTGGGAGGTGGCACCGCCACGGGCCGTAACCAGACCGCGAACCCGCTGGGTATCCAGCCTGGCCACATCGGAGGGGCCAAGGTCGTCTGCCACCAGCACATAAGGCTCGTCCGGCGGCGTGGGCATGGCAACACCGCAGAGATTTGCCAGTACGCGACGGCCGACATCCCGCAGGTCCGCTGCGCGTTCTGCAAGCAGCCGGTCGGCCAGCGCTTCCTGGGCCCGAACCGCGGTGTCAATGGCCTGCCACCAGCCGGCCTCGGCGGAGGCGCCTTCGTTGATGGCTTCCAGGGCAGCCTGATAAAGGTCGTCATCCTGCAGCATTTCCACGTGCACCGACAGGATCGGCGCCACTTCCCCGCCTTCGGCCTGGCGAATCAACGTACGCAGTTGTCCATCGGCTTCGTCGATAGCGCGGCCGAGGCGAGTGATCTGTTCATCAGCATTGCTGGCGCGTGCGGGATAATCCAGGGTGGGCTGGCGCATCACAAAGGCAGGGGCCAGGGCGAGTCCCGGTGAGGCTGCCACGGCTCTCAGGGCCTCGTCATCCTCCAGCGGTTGCGGAATTGGTTCTGATGGCTGCGGCTGGCTTTCCTGGTGCCGCAGTGGGGATACTGTCTCACCAAGCCCATCGGTCACAGCCTGACAAACGGCTTTTACGGCCTGTTCTGCTTCATCCCCGGTGGCAGAGATCACCAGGGTCTGACCACGGCGTGCGCCGAGGCCGATAATGCGCGTGAGGCTGGTGGCGGAAACGGAATTGCCGTCGCCTTCTTCCAGGCGGATGCGGATATCGGCGTTGTGCAGCCGGGCTTCCTGGACCAGTTGTTTGGCGGGCCGGGCGTGAAGGCCGTGAATGTTCAGGAGCCTGACCCGCTCACTGACGGCATTGGCCTGCTCGCCGGAAAGCCTCGAGAGAACGGCATCGACGGAATGGTTTTCCAGAGGTGTGTTCTGGGCCAGGAAGTTATCAATACGCTCCAGTAATTCGCGGCAATCGTCGCCCTGACCAGCCAGGCAGAAAACGCCAGCAAGTTCGTTGGTGGCTTCCTTTGGCGTTGCCAGTGCCAGTGCCGGGCGGTGGCTGCCGATGCTGTGATGTACCAGCCAGAAACCCTGGCCCAGACCCACCGGTGGCTGGCTGACGATCTCTTTCATGAAGGCAGCGTCTACGCAGCCAAGGCCCTGGAGCCGGGCGGCGGCACTCATGGCAAGTTCGCTGGTGGCGTGGGTGTTCACACCCAGGCACAGAGTCTGAGCGTCGCATTTCGGTACCACCGGCTCCCGGGACAACAGGGCTGCCAGAGCGGCGGGGTCGTCGGCTTCAGCCAGCTTCCGGGAAAGGCCCGGTTTGTCCAGCACGCGGGTCAGGTGGCGCAATATGTCCAGATGTTCGTCAGACTGGGCTGCGATGGCGACCAGCACATACACGGTGGCGTTGTCGTGCCAGGTGATCCCGGCGGGAAACTGCAGCACCCGGATTCCGGTACTGGTGACCGCGTCGCGGCTTTCCGGAGTGCCATGGGGAATGGCGATGCCGTTGCCAAGCACCGTTGAAGACTGTTGCTCCCTTGCCAGCATGCCGGCATGGTAGTCGGGCGTGGTGCGGCCTGTATCCTGCAGGTCCAGGCTTGCCTGTTTCAGGGCATCCTGCCAGTCGGTTGCCGTGCAACCCAGGCGGATATCGTTGGCTGTGAGCGTCAGCATGGGGGTTAGCCTCGCCTTGTTGTTGTGGTGTAGTGCTGGCATGGGCACTCGATGTCTGCCATTGCCAGTAAAATCCGGGTTGCTGAATCGTGTCAGCAACCATAAAATGAATCATGAAACAGATCTGATCAGAAATCAAGCAATCTGTGACCAGGAGGAAATGGCCCCATGACACTTGCAGAACTTGCCCGCCTGGCCGGGGTATCCCGTACCACGGCCAGCTATGTCATCAATGGCCAGGGGCCGGCCCGCCGAATCAAACAGCAGACCATCGACAAGGTGCTGGAGGTGGCGCGGGATAATCATTTCCAGATTGATACCCAGGCTGCTGCCCTTCGTGGTGGCGCAAGTCGTACCCTCGGTTTTATCCTGCCGGACCTGGAGAACGCCAGTTATGCCCGCCTCGCAAAGCTTCTGGAGCAGGGCGCCCGCGCCCGGGGGTACCAGTTGTTGATCGCCGGCTCGGGAGACGATCCGGATACCGAAAAAGAGCTGGCTCGTGCCCTGAAAGCCAGGCGGTGCGATGCGTTGATCGTCGCCAGCGCCCTGGCCCCGGATGATCCTTTCTATCAGCAGCTGCAAGAGGATGACTTGCCGGTGATTGCGGTGGACCGGGCCCAGTCGCCCGGTGTGATCAGTTGCATTGTCAGCGACAACCGCAAGGGCGCCTCTGTGCTGACCCGTTCCGTGCTGGAGCCAGGGACCGGAACGGTGGTCTGGCTGGATGCCGTGCCAGCTCTGGCGATGACCCGTGAGCGCCGCGAGGGCTTTGAGGACGTGGCGCGAAACCGCAGTGGAACGTGGTCGGTCTACAGCGGCGATCACTACGACCGGGCCTCCGGCGCCGGACTGATGCGGCAGGTGCTGTCAGAACAAGGCTTGCCGGATGCGCTGATTACCGCCTCTTATACATTGTTGCAGGGGGTCCTCGACGTTCTTCTGGAACAGCCGGGCGGCTTGCCGGAGTCGCTTCGAATGGCTACCTTCGGAGATGACCGGTTGCTGGATTTTCTGCCGGTCAAGGTTCACTCGTTACCACAAAAACATGAGGCCATTGCCGAAGCGACGCTGGACCGGGCGCTGGCCGCGATCTCGGGCCACAACGAGCCGGAAACGATCGTTATCAACCGGTCACTCAAGCGGCGCCGTTGAGGTAATGGCTGGGGAGACTCCCATGGCAGAGATTGAACTGAACGGAAAAACCGTAGAATGCGTACGCGGTGACATTACAAGTCAGGACGATATCGAGGCGGTGGTCAACGCGGCCAACGCACAACTGATGCCCGGTGGCGGTGTCGCCGGTGCACTCCATTCTGCAGCAGGCCTCGGGCTGGCGCAGGAATGTCGCTCCATGGCGCCGATACGGCCCGGCGAGGCTGTTATCTCCGGCGCCCATAACCTGCCGAACCAGTTTGTCATTCACTGCCTGGGGCCGGTGTACGGCGTTGATGAGCCCTCTGATTACTGGCTGGCAGAATGTTACCGCAATTCACTGGAGTTGGCGGACAGTAAAGGCATTGAATCTGTCGCGTTCCCGGCGCTATCAGCAGGGGCTTTTGGTTATCCGGTGGAAGGTGCGGCCGAGGTGGCCCTGGCCACGGTAAAGCAGGTCCTTCCGCAGCTGGAGAATGTAAAGCGGGTGCGTTTCGTATTGTTTAGCGTGTCTGACGAACAGGTCTTTAGTAGCTGTCTGTTATCGACCATTGAGTGATAAGCAGTTTTCCCGGCAGCACCTACACTGGAGAAGTCTTTAGCTGTCTTCCGGGAGTGCTGTCTTGTCTCGATTGCGTACCTTGTTGTTGACCACCGTCGCCATGACTGCCTTTGCCGGCAATTCACTGCTGTGCCGTGCAGCCTTGCGCGATACCGATATTGACGCTGCCACCTTTACCAGCGTGCGCCTGGTGTCCGGTGCCTTGATGCTATGGCTGTTGCTGAGTGTGCGTGGCAATCGCGCCCCGGTGAAACAGGGTTCGTGGGGTTCCGCGCTGGCCCTGTTTGCCTATGCCGCCGCTTTCTCATATGCCTATGGAGGTTTGTCCGCGGCCATGGGTGCCTTGCTGCTCTTTGGTGCGGTTCAGGCCACCATGATCTGCATTGGCATTGTGCAGGGAAACCGCCCGCATCTTTGGCAGTGGGTGGGTTTTGCGGTGGCTTTTTCCGGTCTGGTGGGGCTGTTGCTCCCCGGCCTTACCGCGCCGCCGTTGTTCAGTTCCCTGCTGATGATCAGTGCCGGTATTGCATGGGGTGTCTACTCCTTGCGGGCAAAAGGTGCCGGTGAGCCTACCGCCGTCACCACCGGTAACTTTGTCCGCGCAGTGCCCATGGCGCTGGCGTTGAGCCTCGTTATGATGGCCAGTGCCACGATTGATATGGCGGGCCTGGGCTATGCAGTTGCTTCCGGGGCGATCGCCTCTGGCATGGGGTATGCCATCTGGTACATGGCGTTACCATTGCTGCACCCAACCTCTGCAGCCACCGTTCAGCTCAGCGTGCCAGTGATAGCGGCCATTGGTGGCGTGTTGTTATTGAGTGAGCCGCTGACCCTGAGGCTGGTTATCGCGGGGGTCGCCATTCTCGGTGGCATCGCTATTGTGATTCGAGCCGGCGGGAAAAAAACCGCGTAACTGCCAGCGCCTGTACCTTCTCAGTCACAGGAAAGTTCAGCCGCGTTGCGGAATTGCTCCATGATGGCATCGCGATGGCGCTCGTTGTCCTTGTACTCTTCCGGCAGCGGTTCCAGGAAATAGAGAAAATCGCCCTTTCCCTGATGAGCTTCCAGAAGGCTGTCGAGAGTGTCAGCCGAACGCCAGAACACAGGGCTGATAACAACCACGTCGAGATCCGGGCGTTTCTGTTCCAGCACCGCGACCATACCCAGGCGATCCTCCGAATGGAAAGTACCGGTCAGGTGAATGATCTGGTGGCCGGGAAACTCCGCAAGCGCCCTGATCACCCGGTCCGCCATTGTATTATCCCGCAGTAACTGAGCCTTGTAGCTGTTTTCGAGACGTGTGCTGTTATCGGCCTGGCCGTGACCTCCACCGAGCGTGTCGAAAAACTTGCTGCGATAGTCTGCGGTGTCTGTAAATGGCGCCTCCGGCAGCTCCCGGCGCTGCCCGGCATCGAGTCCCTCAAGGTAGGTTTTACCATTGCGACCGATGCAGCGGACAAGCTCGGCAGGTGCGTTGGCGGCCACCACGGGGACGTTCCGGTTTTTCGAGAACTCGATAAGGGGGCGGTAGGAAGCCTTATAATTGGGCCAGGCACCGGTATCGGCAATCAGCTCTTCCTCACCGGACTGCCCGGCGAGATAACGGTCCAGCTCCCGCTGATCCTCCAGGGTGAACTGTTCCATGCTTAATACCTGACGGGGGCGGTGCTGGTAGAGCGCTGACTGCACCAGCAATTGCAGCAGGTGGGCGCCATGATGGCCGTGATACTCGCCAATCACCACCACATCCGCCGGTGCCAGCTCCTTTGCCAGCTGGTTGATGGAGAGCAACCTGCCGTTGTCATCGACAATGATAGAATCGTACTGGGATTGTGGCGGTACCGCGTTCGGGGTGCTGTCGGGCAATGCGGCACAACCTGCCAACAGCAGGCAGGCGAGCGTCACGAGAGTGTGCGAATATGTCGTCATAATTGCCTATACGATCACGAAACCCGGTTGGCTGTCAGCCTTTTGTTTTTCTGATTTATTGTTCGGGATATTTAATGCCGCATCGTGCCCATCTGTTCTCTCTCCGGCTTGCCCACGCGTTCCGTGAGGCGTGTATCGACGAGCGCTATAGCACCAGACGCCTTGGCCGCGATGTTATGGCAGGCGTCACGGTGGGTATTATTGCCATTCCCCTGGCGATGGCGCTGGCCATTGCCAGCGGCGTGCCGCCCCAGTACGGGCTCTACACAGCATTCATTGCCGGGTTTGTAATCGCGTTAACCGGTGGCAGCCGTTTCAGTATTTCCGGCCCCACCGCCGCCTTCGTGGTGATCCTCTATCCCATTGCCCAGACCTACGGCCTCGGTGGATTGCTACTGGCTTCGCTGATGTCCGGTGTGTTGTTGCTTATCATGGCATTCATGCGCCTGGGGCGCTTCATTGAATACATCCCCGAAGCAGTCACTCTCGGGTTTACCGGCGGCATTGCCGTGGTGATCGCTACGCTGCAGGTGAAGGACTTTTTCGGGCTGGGTATCGAGCAGATGCCCGAGCATTACTGGGACAAACTGGCGGCGGTTGGTCAGGCCTTGCCCGGGCTGGATGTCATGACCATGCTTGTGGCGCTGGCCACGCTGGCGGTAATGCTGCTATGGCCCCGTTTTAAAACACCGGTACCGCCGCATCTGCCGGCAGTGATCATTGGCAGTCTCATGGCGATGGCGCTGAACGCCAATGGTACGGCAATAGACACCATTGGCTCGCGGTTCAGTTACCTGCTGGCGGATGGGTCCATCGGGGCAGGTATTCCGCCTTTCCTGCCGGAGTTTGCATGGCCCTGGAATCGCCCGGACGCCAGTGGTCAGCCCCTGGGAATCAGTTGGACTATGGTCCGGGATTTGTTGCCGGCCGCTTTTGCCATTGCCATGTTGGGGGCTATTGAATCGCTGCTGTGTGCCGTGGTTCTGGACGGTATGACCGGCAAGCGGCACAGTGCCAACAGTGAATTGCTGGGGCAGGGCATCGGTAATGTGATCACGCCGTTTTTTGGGGGTATTACGGCAACCGCCGCCATTGCACGCTCGGCGGCTAACTATCGTGCGGGCGCCGAGTCGCCGGTGTCGGGCATGGTGCACGCGCTGGTTGTTCTGATGGCCCTGGTGTCGCTGGCGCCACTGCTGGCCTACCTGCCGATGGCGGCAATGGCGGCATTGCTGGTGATGGTGGCGTGGAATATGAGCGAAGCCCCCAAGTCACTCCACCTGCTGAAGACTGCCCCACGCAGCGATATCCTGGTCTTCGTTACCTGTTTCTCGCTGACCGTCCTGCTGGATATGGTCATCGCCATCACCACCGGGATACTGCTGGCGGCGGTGCTGTTCATGCGCGAAATGGCCCAGATGACGAGGGTGACAGACATCACCGACAGCAAACGAATGGCCGGAGCCAGCCTTCCTGACGGCTGGCAGGTGTTCAAAATCAACGGCCCGCTCTTCTTCGCCGCCGCGGACCGGATCTTCGGGGAACTGGCGCAACTGTCTGCCAGCGCCCGCGGTTTTATTCTCTACATGGACGGAGTGACGATACTGGACGCCGGAGGGTTGTCTGCACTGAACAAACTGATCGGTACCTGTCGGGCCGACGGAACCCAGGTGGTCATCGCGGATCTCCAGTTCCAGCCGTTGCGAACGCTGGCCAGGGCCGGTGTCAAACCGGAGGAAGGCGTGGTCCGGTTCTATCCCACCCTTGATGAAGCGGTTAGAAGGGAAAGTCGCCTCGCCCCTACATAGGCCAGTGCAGTTGCAGATTGCCGCCACCAAAGGCGGCCTTATGCAGATAGACGGTAGGTGCCAGCGTCAGAATCGCCCCTTCTTCCCGGGACAGCAGAATCTCGAAAGGTAATGCAAGTTTGCCGGTAAACGCCCGGTAGTCTTCCTCATCGCTGCCCGAATCCATCTGATCTATATCCGGAAAGCTCAGGTAGATCGCAGGTTTCAGGGTAACGGCCGGCGCCAGCGCCACACTGAAGTGCCCGGACAATGTTGGCTCCTTCCGACGCAGGTCCTCGATATCATCAAGATTGCGCCCGGTATACCCTTGCTCCCTCAGATAGAAATAATGAACGCCGAGACCGGGTTGCAGGCGGTAGCGGTGGTAGACTGCTTTCGCCTCAAGCTTTACATGGTCGCGGCTGGTCGGGATGGGGGCTGCGAGCTCGTCCAGGTCGTAATGCCGGCGGGTATGTTCTCCGCTCAGGGTCAGCCGAAGCCCCCAGTGGCCGAAGCGGTTCCGGTGAGTCAGGGCGCCCCGTATGGTTTCGTTTTCCACCACGAGGCCTTCCCTTCGGCTGTCAAAGGTCGACGGAGGGGAATAAGTGAGAGAAGCCGTGGTGCCACTTTGCTGATGCTGCCCCGCTGGACGGTGCCATTGCAGGAAGTAGCTTTGCGCAGAATCCACAAAGGCATCGTCGCTGTTGGTTTTATCGTTAAAGTAGAGATCCGGCAATATCCAGCTGGCGTGGAGCCAGGCCCCATTGGAAAATGTGTGCCGGCCGCTGAGATATACATCTGAGCGGGATTTGTCGGCAAATACGTCGCCCTGAAGCCATACCTGGGTAGCGTCAGTTAACTGGTGACGAAACCCCACCAGCTGGCGCTCGTAGATGCCGTCAAAGTCTTCACTGCGCTGGATATCCAGCAGAAACCCCTGTCGATCCTGGTTAAAGCCATAATCCTGTCGGAAGCGGAAATCCAGATAGAGGCGCCGGCTGCCGACGCTGCCCCCGGTGCCACGTATGCCATTATCAATAACGGAAGGGGCAGGCTGGCTGTGCGCATAAGACAGTTCATGGAGGTAACGTTCTTCATTGGCCGTTGTTTCGGCCCCGAGAACAACAGCGTCTTGCCGCCACGGTTGTGGCAGGTGATTGAGTTCGGCCGCCAACGTCGCTGGCATTAGAAGAGTAATGCCAATAGTGATCATCAGGCTGGTACGCATCGCAGTTCCCGGTCAGATTGTTGGTGCTGCACACATTTTTACCCATCTCCGGCTTACCTAATAGGCTATGCTACGGACATTTCGGGCCCGCTCAAAAGGATGATCATGCTCCCCTTTCGTTTTGTCGACCGTGTCAAATTCATTGTAGAACGACAGCTTGTCAAAGGTGCCGGTTTTCAGCTGTTGGTAGTGGGTATCTTCATCGGCATGATTTCCCTTATTGGCGGCCTGCTGGTTATTCCGTTTGGTGCGCCGTTCGAGGACGTGGGCGACGCCATCTGGTGGGCCTTTCTGCGGCTGACAGATCCGGGCTACCTGGGGGACGATGTAGGCAACTGGCAGCGGCTGGTGTCCACGATACTGACCATCAGCGGCTATGTGGTCTTCATGGGTACCCTGGTGGCTATTCTGACCCGCTGGCTTATTGCCAAGATGACGGATCTCGAGCGGGGGCTGACGCCGGTCACTCTGAGAAACCATATTGTGGTCCTGGGCTGGACCAGCCAGACCCTGCCTCTGCTGGTAGAACTTCTGGGGTCCTCGGGCCGTATGCGACGCTTCCTGGAAAAACACGATACCAGCCGGTTGCGCCTGGTTGTGCTCTCGGAAACGGCGTCCGCGGCGCAGGTTCACGAATTACGCACCGAGCCCGGTATTGGCCGCAAGGCGCGACAGGTGATTCTCCGGTCCGGTGCGGCCATACAGCCGGACGCACTGCAACGGGTGGCCTGTCTGGATGCCTCCGCTGTTATTGTGCCAAGTGCGGCCCATGAGGCTGGCAGTCTGGTGACGTCGGATGTGGAAACGGTCAAGGCACTGCTCTCCATCGCGGCGCAGGCACGGCACCTGGGTGCGCCGTTGCCGTTTGTCGTGGCCGAAATTCAGGACATACGCAAACATCCCGTCATTGAGCGTGCCTACCCCGGTGAGGTGGAGGTGGTTGCCGGGGACGCGACGATCAGCAGGCTGATGGTCCAGAACATCCTGCACCCGGGGCTGTCAGAAATCTATAATGAGCTGCTCACCGCCGGAGAGGGGTGCGAAATCTATATCCGGGGGGGCGAGACCGTGGCGGGGCTGACGCTCGCAGAGCTGGCCTCCCAGCGGCCCAAGGCTATCGTCCTGGGCCTCCTCAAACCGGATGACAGGGGCTGGATTGTGCAGATGCCAACCGCCTCTGACACGCTGATCGCCGCTGAAGACCGGGTTGTAATGCTGGCGCGGGACTACGCTGAAACTGAGCCCGATGCCAGGGCCACGGCGCTGCAGGTGATCAATCGTGGGCAGCCCGTTGTCCGTTCAGTGACATTTTCTGAACGAGCACACCGGGTTCTGGTGCTGGGGTGGAACCGGCGCGTGCCCAGCCTGATCAGCGAGTTCTCCAGCTACCACCGTATGCGGTTTGAGGTGGACATTGTTTCGGTGGTACCTGCCTCTGAGCGCCAGCAGGAAATCGAACGGTACATGGGCGAGCAACTGGATGTGCTCTGTCGCCACATCGAGGCGGATTACATGGTGGAAGGTGAACTCAGGCGAGTGGGCCCACTGAACTATGATTCCATCATGCTTGTCAGCAGTGATCGCCTCGCTTCCGGTGAGGAAGCGGATGCCCGGGCGATGGTGGGCTATCTTCAGTTGGAAGACCTGTTAAGTGAGGGAGGGCAGAGGCCCCAGCTGATCATGGAGCTGAGCGACCCCGACAACCGTCACCTGCTTGCCGGTCACCAGAGTGAAATGATGATCAGCCCGATGATCGTCAGCCATGTTCTTGCGCAGGTGGCGTTGCGGCGGGAGTTGCGGGTGGTGCTGGATGACCTGTTTACCGTGGGCGGGGCCGAGATTCAGTTCCGCGACCCCCATGATTACCCGCTACCAGCCAGTGCAGACTTTCAGGTATTGGAGAAAGTCGTAGCTGCCAAGGGTGAAGTGGCGCTGGGTGTCTGGCGTGCTCACGCCAATGCGCGTGGCCACCATGTGACCCTCAATCCAGCAAGGGATGAATACCTTGATCTGAATGCGTCAGACCGGTTGATCGTGCTGTGTAATTCGTGATTCCGCCCCGATTTAATCAATGGTGTCCAGCAGCGCGGCCATAATATCGTCCATGGTAATGAATCCCACCAGATCGTTATCTCTGATGACCAGCAGACGCTTCACTCGATGCTGGCTCATCAGGCTGGCGGCGTAGCGGATGCCCAGGTGTTCACCAACACTGATCACCGGTTTGGCGCAGGCGTCGTACACATTGAGCAGATCAATATCGCCATCCTCGGCAATCACCGTCTTGAGTACATTGGTGTAGGTAATCAGGCCATAGGCATCGTGTTCATTCTGTTTTTCCACCACCAGCGATTTCACCTCGTGCCTTTTCATCAGCGACAAGGCGTCACGGAGGCTGGCAAACGGGGATACATTGATGGTGTCCCGAATCATCACATCCTTGACCAGTTTCATACCGGCTCTCCCATTACAGTGAGTCTTTTACGTGTTGCTCGAACTTTTCCACCTGTGACAGGTCGATCCCTCCGAGGTGTTCCAGTGGCAAGGTGAACACCAGCCCCTGGGAGTCATTTTTCTCCGGCATCAGGATATGCTGGATGGCTTTCAGAATATCGAGTGAAAGGCCCTTTTCCAGCACCATCAACAGCACACTCTGGCTGCCATCGTAGGTCAGGCCAAAAAAGGTTTTCCTGGCGGTATTGCTGATACCGCGTCCGGCGAGGACTGTGACGCCGCCAGCTCCAAGATCCCGGGCTGCGTCAATGCAGTCCTGTTCCTGATCTTCCGGCACGATAGCGACGAGTACAGAGAATTTCATATGGACAGTTTCCTTCGTGCAGCTATGTAGTCACCGATAATGGCATAGGCCATTACTGTGATGATGGGGAAAATCGAGGCAAAGGCAATCAATCCGAAGCCGTCGATGAGGACACTCCGCCCCTCGATATTTCCGGCAAGGCCAATGCCAAGCGCTGTGACCAGGGGTACGGTAACCTCGGATGTTGTCACCCCACCAAGATCATAGGCCAGTGCAATGATATAGCGCGGGGCAATGGCGGTCAGCAGTATCACCACCAGGTACCCCCCCATGATGTAGTAGTGGATAGAGTCACCGACAATGATCCGGTGAACACCGACGGTGATTCCGATGGCCACCCCCAGGGCGACGAACAGGCGAATCGCATTGCCGTTAAGGGTGCCGGCAGCCGCTTCCTCTGCCTGTTGCCCTATCGCAATTAGTGCCGGCTCCGCCATGGTAGTTGCGAACCCGATCATGAACGCGAACAAATAGATGAACAGGAACCCGTCGAGGCTGATCAGTTGTTCTGCCATGCTGGTGCCGATGGGAAACAGCCCCAGTTTCAGACCGACCACAAATGCATAGAGGCCCAGTACGACCAGCGCAAAACCAAAGAGAATCTTGCGGGGGTTGCTCAGGCCCCGTCGCAATACCAGATACTGGAAAACAAGGATGGTAAGGATAATGGGCAACACGTCCCGCACCATCTCGGCCAGCTCGAGCAGCATCTTCACGGGACCGTAGGTGGGAGAGGGCTCATTGTCGGTGTTTATCAGTAACTCGCCCTCCGGCTGCTCCCCCGAATAGACCAGAATGCCGTATAACTGAACCGTTATCATGGGCACCATTACCGCGAGAGCCACCAGCCCGAAACCATCGGTGAGCGGATTGCGGCCACGAATCGACGCCGCAAGACCTATTCCCAGGGCGGCGACCAGAGGGACCGTCACCACGTTGGTGGTGACGCCGCCGGAGTCATACGCCAGGCCGACGATTTCCTCAGGCGCAAACCAGGTGACAATCACGACGGTAATGTACCCTGTAATCATGAACCAGTGCAGCGGGTAGCCCATGATCGTTCTGAATACACCCAGGGCAACCACGAAGCCCACCGACGTCGCCACGAGCAGCCTCAGGGTAAGGGCATCAATCCTCCCGCCGCTGATCTCCTGTGCTTGTTGTGCCACTGCAATCAGGGCCGGTTCTGCCACCACGGCGGAAAACCCCAGGGCAAACCCGAACGTGAGAAGAATAGGCAAGGAGCCACGGCGGGCAAACTGATTGGAAAGGCTTTTTCCCACCGGGAAAATACTCAGCTCCAGCCCCTGAAGGAAAAGCGCGACGCCAACGGCCACAACCAGCAGGCCAAAGGCCATGCCGAGGGTGTTTTCCGGGACCTGTTGTAGCACCACAAGCTGGAAAAACACCACAACCACGACAATTGGGAGGAGGTTTTTCAGAGCGTGCAGAAGGGCGTGGCCAAAAGCCTTTATATAAAACACCGGGGCCTGTTACCTGTGTCGTGATCTGAAGCGGTTTGCTGCCGGATTCTGCATGGTAGCACCCGCGGCGGATGCCTGCGTGATGCAACTCAAGTTTGATGTTTATCAGTATTCACTTAAAAAATGCCGAGTATAGATAATATAAATTTCAATTATAAAATCAAACCCACTAAAGTAACCGTCAATGTCAGCGGGCTGGTTGTTTTTTGAACGGACGCTGGCTCACTGAAGTTGCTTTTATACTTCATAAAAGAGCACCTCAAACCTTAAAGACAGGACTGAGATCATGCCATACGCAAATGACGTTGACGCCATTGCTTCCATTCTGAAGCAGAACCCCACCTGGAATGCCATCAAGCCTGAGCACGCGGCTCGCATGCGCGCCCAGAACAAATTCAAGACTGGCCTGGACATCGCCAAGTACACCGCGAAAATCATGCGCGAAGACATGGCGAACTACGATAAAGATACTTCCCAGTACACCCAGTCCCTGGGTTGCTGGCACGGTTTTATCGGCCAGCAGAAGATGATCTCCATCAAGAAGCACTTCGGTAGCACCAAGCGTCGTTACCTGTACCTGTCTGGCTGGATGGTTGCTGCCCTGCGTTCCGAATTCGGTCCGCTGCCTGACCAGTCCATGCACGAGAAGACGGCTGTTTCCGGCCTGATCGAAGAGCTGTACACCTTCCTGCGTCAGGCGGACGCCTGGGAACTGAACCACCTGTTCCGCGCTCTGGAAGAAGCCCAGCAGGCTGGCGACAATGCCAAGGCTGATGAGCTGATCAAGCAGATCGATAACCACGAAACTCACATCGTGCCGATCATTGCCGACATCGACGCTGGTTTCGGTAACGCCGAAGCGACCTACCTGCTGGCCAAGCAGATGATCGAAGCCGGTGCCTGCTGCATCCAGATCGAAAACCAGGTATCTGATGAGAAGCAGTGTGGTCACCAGGACGGTAAGGTAACCGTTCCCCACGCCGACTTCCTGTCCAAGATCAACGCTGTTCGTCTGGCATTCCTGGAGCTGGGTGTGGACGACGGCGTTATCGTTGCCCGTACCGACTCTCTGGGTGCTGGCCTGACCCAGAAGCTGGCCGTAACTGAAGAGCCGGGTGACCTGGGCGACCAGTACAACAGCTTCCTCGACGGCGACTACATCGAAAAGCCGGAAGACATCAACAACGGCGACGTGGTGATCAAGGCTAACGGCAAGCTGATGAAGCCCAAGCGTCTGCCTTCCGGTCTGTTCCAGTTCAAGCCGGGCACTGGCGAAGACCGTGTAGTTCTGGACTGTATCACCAGCCTGCAGAATGGTGCGGACCTGCTGTGGATCGAAACCGAGAAGCCTCACGTTGGTCAGATCGCTGCCATGGTTAACCGCATCAAGGAAGTGGTGCCCGACGCCAAGCTGGTTTACAACAACAGCCCGTCGTTCAACTGGACACTGAACTTCCGTCAGCAGGTATTCGATGCCTGGAAGGAAGAAGGCAAGGACGTCTCCGCTTACGAGCGTGCCGACCTGATGAATGCCAAGTACGACGAAACCGAGCTCGGCAAGCTGGCCGACGAGTGGACTGCGAACTTCCAGCGTGACGGTGCCCGTGAAGCCGGTATCTTCCACCACCTGATCACCCTGCCGACGTACCACACCGCGGCCCTGTCTACCGACAACCTGGCCAAGGGTTACTTCGGCGACGAAGGCATGCTGGCCTACGTTGCAGGTGTTCAGCGCAAGGAAATCCGTCAGGGTATCGCCACAGTGAAGCACCAGGACATGGCCGGTTCCAACATCGGCGATGACCACAAAGAGTTCTTCGCAGGTGACGCAGCCCTGAAGGCTGGTGGCAAAGACAACACCATGAACCAGTTCTAAAGAACGGTTCGGTTGTCACTGAAGCGGGCCGACAGGCCGGCTTCAGAGTCCAAAACCCCACCCTGTGTGGGGTTTTGCTTTTTTTACATCGGCATTATTGCCCAAGTTTCTGAATTTAATTAATAAACGTTTATTCTCGCCTGTTTTCCCGCTGCTTCTGTTTCATCCATGAAACAGTTCCAGGTTTTACTGAATGCCCCCCGGTTTCCTTTGTGACTAGAAAGTCTTTTGTAAACAGAAAGTTGTAGGTTTTTTGTGAGTCTTGGCACGGGAATCGCTCTACATCCCTGGCGGGTCTGAACCTTGGCTTACCGAAGGCTAGCGGTTTTAGTCGGATCCCTCCAGAAGCCAATAATCGAAAAGGAAGCGACACTATGAATACCAGGAAAAATTTGCTAGCAGCTGCCATTGCAATGAGTCTGGGTATTACCGGTTTGGCCTATGCCGATCAGGGCGGAGACGGCGATCCGAATACTAACGCGGACAATACCTCCACAGCCAACAACGACCAGTCCGGCAATACCGATTCCGGTAATGACAACTCTGATAACACCAACAACTCGGACAATTCCGATAACTCCGATAACAGTACCGACGTGGCGGACTCTTTCAAGATCGCCGACAGCGGCAATGACAATTCGGATAATACGGACAACTCCGATAATTCGGACAATTCGGACAATAGCACCGACGTTGCCGACTCGTTCAAGATTGCTGACAGCGGCAATGACAACTCGGACAATTCCGACAATTCTGACAACAGTGATAATTCCGATAACAGCGACAATTCGGACAATTCGGATAATTCAGACAACAGCACCGATGTGAGTGATTCGTTCAAGATCGCTGACAGCGGCAACGATTCGTCTGATAATTCGGATAACTCGGATAACTCCGACAATTCCGATAACTCACTGGCTCTGGACCTGGATGTGTTCCTGAACAACGCCGATCTGGACGGCAGCGTGACTGGTACTGCAACCACGTACGGTACTGTCAACGGTGATGGCTCTTACACCGAGGTTCGTAACACCAACGAAATTTCTGGTGGCTCTGCGAACTACACGGGTGTCGGGGCATTTGCCCAGAATGCAGGCAATGGCAGCGTTACACAGGCGAATGTCAGTGTAATGTCCAACCTGTCCACCGGTAGCGGTGCGGGTGGCACCGAGTAAGGAATCCCGGCCGCATCTTTTTCGGGTGCGGCCTGGTTATTCCGGGAGAACTGCCATGGGTTGCGTCATCAGATGGAAACTGAAGGCTGCCTTGCTGGCGTTAATGCTCGGGGCAACGGGATTGGTATCGGCCGAGGAGTGGATGGATGCCACCCCGTTATCGGCGGATCAGCTGGCGGACTCAAGCGGTCGCCAGGGCGTTCCGATGCAGTGGCAGATTAACGATAACCAGCAAAATGCCAATGTGTCCGATAACCTGTTGTCGGGAAATGTTGTCACAGGTGATAACAGTATTTCCGACAACGCGTTCGGCAACATGAGCGGAGTTGCCACGGTTATCCAGAACACCGGTAACCAGGTAGTCATTCAGGACAGTACCCAGATCAACATACTGCTTAACCACTGACGGAGGTGGGCCATGGCCACGAAGGTTCTTGTTGCAATCTGCGCGAGTGCCGGGCTGCTATGGTCCACTGCCTTTGCCGGCCCGGTGGGCTCGGTAACGGTGCCGGGGATTGGTGGTGATATCCGGCTCAACGTGAACAGTTTCGAGAACCGGCGGTTTGACAGCGTCATGCGCCAGCAATACGACTTCAGTTGCGGCTCAGCGGCGGTCGCTTCGTTATTGTCCTTTCACTACGAAGACCAGGTCACAGAGCACGATGTCTTCATCGACATGCTCGCGCGGGCAGACGAGAAGAAGGTGCGCCAGCATGGTTTTTCCATGCTTGATATGAAGAACTATCTGGAGTCCCGGGGGTACCAGGCCGATGGTTTTCGCATGCCGTTGACCGGCCTGAGGGAGAAAGTGCGCTTACCGATGATTGTGCTGCTGAACATTGAGGGCTTCCGGCATTTTGTCCTGATCAAGGGGATCAGTGACGACGAAGTCCTGATTGGAGACCCGGCACGGGGTCTGAAGATTTATTCTTACGCACAGTTCAGCGAGTACTGGAACGGCACAGCCTTCATTATTCGCAGCCATCTTGACCGGGGGCGAGACGGCTTTCTGGGCGATGGACATTGGCCCCAGGTAGCCAGGGCGCCGCTACAAAAAGGCCTGGGCGGTCCTTCCCTGGGCCACACATTGCCCTACTGGCCCTCCTCAAGGGAATGGTGATGATCATGATGGTCCGTACGCACGCGGTCGCTATAGTGGTTAGCGCATTTGCAGCGCTTTCGCCGGGTGTCCAGGCAGAACTGGCGCTTGGGGTCGAACCCCTGAGTGATCCGCAGCTGTCTGAGTACCGCGGGGGCTTCCTGACGGATAGCCTGGAGATCAGCATCGGTCTGGAGCAGGTGGTGGGAATTAACGGTGACACACTGGTCATCAATCGTCTGACCATTCCCAATCTGAACCAGACCGTGAACGACCGTTTGGTTGACCACCAGTTGGAAACCGTCGTCGAGGTTATCAGCGCGAACCGAAGTGGCGGTGCGCGAGTATCGAGTAATATGGCAGGGCCGGGCGGCTGGATGACGGTGGTTCAGAACAACCTCGACAGCACGGTGATACAGAACATGCACCAACTGAATATTGAGCTGAACAACCTGGGCGCCGGAAATCAGTTGCCGGCGAGATTCAGTGACCAACTGGTTCAGTTGCTGGGTCGCTGACCCTACTTTCTCCTTCACGCCCTCCTTACAGGCTGATAGGGAGCTTCAGGGTGATCTCGCTGTTGGGTGCGTTTTCCGTGACCCCGACGCTCACAGTCAGGCTCAGGCTTGTGGACTGAGTCAGCCGCTGCGACAAGCCGAAGGACAGTGACCCGATCTGAATGCGGTCAAAGTTGGATGCAAACAGATCGTTGTTCCTTTCGAACGTTGTTTTCCGGATGATTGAATGGTCATAGCCCAGACTAAAAGAAGTGCGGTCGTTGAAAGCAAATCCCATCCCGAAGCCGAAGCGCACGATGTCACCTGGGTCAACCGTACCGCCATTTTCGACGCCCTGGTCCTCTTCAAGGGTCCAGACATAACTCAGGTTTCCGAACAACACGGCCGGGTCCGTCGGGTAGATAAACGAAAATCCCGGTTCGAATGACCAGAAACCGGAACCGGTCGGGCGATTCTCCAGTTCAATACCTATCGGGTTGCCCTGATTGTCCCGGATGATTCTCTGATCCACGTCGTATGGGCCCTCTCCGGTTGGCGCTTTTACCCGCATCGCGCCAATAACGTACGGCCAGCCACCCAGCCCGTCGGTTAACTGATAGCGGGCCGAGAGTTCAACGTCGCCCAGGCCCTCGCCTGAAGATTCGCGCAGTGTATCTACCGGTGTGCCCTGGAACACGTCGCGCTCTCTCAGGTCTTCATTGATGCTGAGGTAGGGCACACGAACCGCTGCCTCAAGTTTACTGGTGAAGCCGTACTTCAGGGACATTGCGCCCACAAAAATATCTCGCTGGATTTCCGAAATATTGATCAGCCCGATGAGCAGGGCGGGTATTACCGTATAGCCTTCCACCGCCACCGCCGTTGAGTTGCTGTGGGCATGAGAAAAAGACGGCTCAATCGTGAACCGGCCCGGCCGGGTAACGATGCCCCGGTCCGCGGTAATCGAGGCGATGTCGGTCGACGGGTCGTGCTCCTCCTCGGGCGCTGTTATCGCTGCGCTATCTGTGTGGTTGTCCGCCTGCGCAACCCCTGTAAGGAGTGGTGTGGCTACCGTTAACAGGGGGAAGAGCCAGAACATCTTTGAAGCCATGGAAAATCTCCTTTAGTCTCTCTTCGAAGGCGAGACGGAGGTTCTGTGGAGGACCTGATGCTTATCCATCAACCGGTAGAACGAGACTCTCGAAATATTGAGCAGTCGGGCCGCGGCGGAAATATTATTCTGAGCCAGTGCCAGGCTTACGGAGATCGCCCGGCGATCTGCCTGTGAACGGAAGGCATCCAGCGACAATTCCTGGGTCTGGCTTTGATCGTTTGAGGGTGTCTGCCCGAATCCCATATCAGCCGGTTTGATTACAGGCCCCTCCCCGAGCAGCATGGCCTGACGAATCCGGTTCTGGAGTTCTCTGAGGTTGCCCGGCCAGCGGTGCTCGGCGAGGCAGATTGTTGTAGTGTCAGCCAGGCGTCTGGGCCCTGCGGACGAGGGGGCTGCCGAGAGTATCCGGTTTGCCAGCAGAAGAATGTCTTCCTTGCGATCCCTCAGAGGGGGTAAAAGCACATGCAGGCTTCCGAGCCGGTAAAATACATCACTGCGAAAGCGGCCGGAGTTGACCAGCTGTTCCAGAGGGCTGGAGCTGGTGGCGATCAGGCGGGCGTTCACTTCTATGGGGCGACGACCGCCAATGCGTTCGATCTGACCTTCCTGGAGAAAGCGCAGAATGGCAGATTGCTGCTCACCGGAGAGTTCATCTACGCCGACGAGTAGCAGTGTGCCGCCGTCGGCGCTTTCAATTCTGCCCTTCTGGGCACTCATGGCGTTGGTGAACGAGCCTTTTTCATGACCGAACAGTTCGTTCTGCGTGAGGGAAGGCGGCAGGGCTGCGCAGTTGATGACGACCAGAGGTTTGTGCTTTCGCACCGAGTTGTTATGAATGAATTTAGCGGCGGTTTCCTTACCGGTGCCATTTTCACCGTAGATCAGCACAGGTTCTTCGGTGTGTGCGAACTTGCAAAGCAGTTCCCTTGTCTGGCTGATAGCAGGGGATTCGCCTTCCAGGGCGACATCATGATAACTGAGAGGTGTGTAGCCTGATGCTCTTGCATGGAGTTCGGACATGCCCCACAGATGGCCAAGTATCCCCTGGAGCCGGTCAGGCTGGAGCGGTAAGGTGTGGTAATCCTCGCAATACCGGTTGATGAGCCCGCAGATTTCCGGATGATCAATCTGCCCCGGCTTTAGAATGGCAACCCAGTGCTCGACCCCGAGCGCTTCCAGCCAGCTGCTTGCAACGGCCAGTTGGCTGCCGGAAAGTTCGCTGGCATCGAATACCCCAACCCAGGCATTTTTGCCAGGGATAGCGCCCTGACGTAGCTCGGCATCAATAGTTATGGGGGTCAGCCGCCACTCCCGCAGCTCCGCCGCTTGAGTGGAGAATCCGGAGTGTTCGGCTGACAGCCAAACGAGCGGTCGTTTTTCCTTCATGCGACTCTCCTTGAGCTCGGGCCGGGAAAACGGACTGCTAAACGTTTATTGGACTCCTGGAAGGCTGGAATGGCTTGATCCAGTCACTGGCCTGCGGCCGCAAACGGCGGGTAAACAGGTCGAAAATTCTCTGAATTGTTATTCAGATTATGTGCCAGTTTTTTTACTTGGGGTTGTTTCAGCAGGTTAGGAAATGAGAGCTGTGTCGCAAAACAGACTCTGTAAAATATGCCGACACAATTTGTTCAGCGTTCGCTCAGCTTCTTGCGGGTTTCCAGCCGGCCCTTTCGGCGGATTTCTGCATTCGCAAAGCGGCGTTTCTGCTCCTCGGTTTCCGGTGTTACCGCGGGCACATCAATGGGTTTATCGTTCTCGTCCAATGCCACAAAGGTGAAGAATGCCGACAGTATGTGCCCGCATTCGCCGGTGTAGCTGTTTTCGGCTTCCACCCGTGCCCCGATTTCCATCGACGACCCCCAGCTGCGGTTGAGGGCAAGGTTGAACAGCAGGGTGTCGTTGCCCTTCGCAGGGGCGCGGAAATGAATTGAATCGACGGCGGCGGTCACACAGACATGCCCGGAATGACGCTCGGCGACCACCAGGGCGAGACGATCACACTTTGCCATGATCATGCCCCCGAACACCGTCTCATGGGAGTTCATGTCATTCGGGAAGACCTTGTAGACGTGTTTGCCGATGGCGGAGGTCGAAACCGGTCTGGCGGCTCTGTGTGGCATGGAATTGTCTCCCCTTGATGGATGTATCGCTACTATACCGCTCAGGGGCTCTGTTTAAAGCGTTCGATCCGCTCCCCGGTCACCGGGTGGCTCGACAACATGTCCTCAAGCGCCTGCCATCGGCTGGTTTCTTCGTCCGTCTCCAAGGCTTCTTCCTCGCTACGGGAGGTCATCAGCCGCTCCATGATATTGGCAAAATGGCTCGGGTCTATGCCGTTCTCTTTCAAGGTTTCCAGGGCATAGGTGTCCGCCTCGCGCTCCATGTCTCGGGAGTAGGACAAGCTCATTAACACGGCGGGCACCACCACGGTAGCATCAGAAAAGGCAGACAGGTCGCCGGTCATCATCACGATAAGCCAGAAGGTGAGGGAAGATTGCACCATTCCCTTCATGCCATGGCGATGGGCCACGTGGCCGATTTCATGGGCGAGTATGGCGGTAAGCTCATGGTCGTCTTCGGCCAGGTTCACCAGATCGTCAGTGAAGATCAGCGTACCGTCTGGCAGTGCCATGGCATTGGCGCCGATCGCTGGGGAGGACCGGAAAATAACGTTGATATCCTGACCCTCAACCGGCACCAGGAAGGGTTGGAAATGCGTCTGCAACGCTTGCTGGCGCTCCTCCGGAAGACCGGAGGGCTCCAGCCAGGTACTGTCCAGGGTACTGAGTGTGGATTCGCCCACCTGTTCTGCAATGGAAGCCGGAAGCGCATGCGCCACGGCCTGGGCTGCCCAGGGCACACCCCAGACAAAGGCCGCGCCGGTGGTCGCGATAGTCACTACCACCGCAACCAGAATTAAACCCAGATGGTTTTCCAGCTTGTGCAGCAGGCGATGGCCGCGACCATGGCGGGTCTGCCGGCCAAGCTGGTCCACTCCGTCGTTGTCTTCCGTTTCGAAAACACCGTCTTCAGGGAGGTAAAGATAGCGTGGAGTATTGCCAATCCGTGGTGCTATCTCCACGTCAGCAGATGAGAGCTGCAGGCGGGTATCGCCAGCGTCCAGAATGACGACGCTGCCGGCGGAGCGCAGTACCGCGCTCCGCCTTCGGGAATCCCTGCCGGAATAGAACTGGCCTTCGATGGTGACTTCAGATTGCTGCGAAGTCGACATCAAAGGCATCCCCCAGTTCCTGACCCAGCGCGCTGGTACGATTCTTCTCCGCCGCCACAAAGTGGTTCAGGTCGCCGCGTACCATCATGGCCGTGCAGGCGGCACGGTACCGCGCCATCCGCACCTTGGCCCAGGGCGTGAAGAGCCCCAGGGTGATCACCACGAGGAAGCTGTTGGACAGGTAAATCCAGGTCATCTGCACGGGCTGTAGCCGTGACTCAAATTCATGGCTGTCAAGATGAACGGCGCTGAGGAAAAGGTTGGCAATGCCAGCCATGAAGTAGCCAAACAGGGTCAGGTAGCCGACCACCGCAATAATGGAGCCGAGAGTGAAACCGACATGCTGCATGGCCAGAAAGGCAGTAACACCGAAGCCGATGGCAATAAGCAGTCCTTTGCCGAAGAAGCGGTAGTATGCGCCCGTATCGGCTTTCAGCTGGAATTCGGTGGTGCCATAGCGGCTGCCGTTGGCGATGAACTCGTGGGTTTTCTTCATCACCAGCGGGGTGAGCAGCAACAGGGTCAGCATGTTCAACACCGGCCACACAAAGGTCACCATAAAAGCCGCGCCGTATCTGCCCTGGAAATCGAAGCGGATGTTGCGGTAGGCGCTGTTAATGGCCTTGAATCTCAGAGAGCGGACCATGATCCAGGGCACCAGGGGGATAAAGGCAATGGCGAAGACGACAGCCGCTTCAACGTACATTTCCGAAAGCACCACGTAGGCCACCAGTACCGCCAGTGCAATAAGGCGGCCCTTGAGAATGGTGATGGGGCTGGCCAGGTACTGGAAACTGGCCCCGTCCATGCGAGTGTTGCCATAGAAATATTGGTTGTTCCGCACCGTAGCCCAGGCGGAGTATATGCCCAGGGTAACAATGGTGAGCAGAATATTGACGATCCATATGCCGAAGTACTCGCGACCGCTGCCGGTAAATTCAAACGGCGCTTCCTGCATTGGCCCCGCCGCGCCGGGTTGTGATTGGCGGGTATCGGTTGAGGCCGGTGGTGGGGTGTTTGCGTCAGCCCCCGCTTTAGTGACTGCTGCCCGGGGTTGTGCTGAAATCTGTACGGCGGCGCCGGCTTTGGTCAATCGTTCGTGGTAAATCAGCGCCTCGTCATGGCTGAGGCCTGATTTCAGGGTGGTGCGGGTGCCGGAGAAAAGGCTTGCTGTGCGCTCGTCGGATATCCGGAACAGGGCTTTGATATTGTCCCTCACTTCCGCGTCATTGAAACCTTCGAGTGTCTGTCCTGCAAACGTTATCTGGTAGAGTTCCGTGTAAAGTTCCTTGGTCATGACTTCCCTTAAACCTGTTGTTCCCTGATGAGGTGCTTATGTCACCCGTGACTGTGAGAATTTGCGAAGACTGCGTTCGTGCATGCACAGGTGCGCCCTCACGGTGAAAGTTACCAGAAATTCATGAAATATACGTGACGATGGACTCAAATAGCGTAGTTTGAAACGGCAGAAAACCGTCACTATGACGAACCGGAGGAGCGGCAATTGACCACAGAGCAGGGAGTTGTATTCGCAGTCCTGGCAGCCACGCTGGCGCTGTTCGTATGGAACCGGTTGCGGTTTGATGTGGTTGCCATGCTGGCGTTGCTGGCCATTGCCATTGCCGGGCTGCTCCCCACTGAGGCATTGTTTGCGGGGTTTGGGCACCCGGCCGTTGTCACGGTGGCGGCGGTTCTTGTGGTCAGCCAGGGCCTGGTGAACGGTGGTGTGGTGGATAATATTGCCCGATTGCTGGGCAAAGTGGGCCACCGTCCGACACTGCAAATCCTTACCCTCACCGGCGTGGTGGCACTGTGTTCCGGGTTTATTAACAACGTGGGCGCTCTGGCGCTGTTGATGCCGGTGGCGGTGTGGATGTCCAGGGAGTCGGGGCGCTCTCCCTCACTGCTGCTGATGCCGCTGGCATTTGGCTCGCTGCTTGGCGGCACCATGACTTTGATAGGCACCCCTCCGAATATCATCATCGCCAGTTATCGCGAAGGCGCAAGCTCGTTCGGATTGTTTGATTTTGCCCCGGTGGGTATAGCCATCACGCTTGCCGGTATTGCCTTTATAACACTGGTGGGGTGGCGCCTGACGCCGAAGCGAGGTAAAGACAGCGGGGAGGATGACAAGCTCTTCAGCGTAGGCGACTATCTGACCGAACTCAAGATTCCCGAAGGTTCGTCCTACGCCGGCGCTACTTTGCACAACCTGTTGTCGGATAGTGGTGAAGACAAGGACGTGGTGGTGCTGGCGTTGATCCGCGACGATAAACGCCAGTTAGCGCCGTCCACGTACAGGGTGTTGAAAGAGAACGACCTGCTGCTGGTGGAATCGGATACCGAGAGCCTGCAGGCGTTCCTGGATAATACCGGGTTGGAGCTGGGCAGCCGTGAAAATGAAGAGCCGGAGAACGAAGAGGGCGAACAAAACGCTGAAGACCGTAAGAAGGATCTCAAGGAAGGTGATGTTCAACTGACAGAAGCTGTTATCAGCCCTGAGTCGTCCCTGGTCGGTCAAACTGCAAACCGACTCAATCTGCGGGAGAGGCATGGCATCAATATTGTCGCTGTCGCCAGGCAGGGGCAGCGGCTCAAGCGGCGTCTGGGTGATATTCGCTTTAACGCGGGGGACATCCTGCTGGTTCAGGGCAGTGAAGACACTCTGACCAGCACACTCGCCAGCCTTGGTTGCCTGCCCCTGGCAGAGCGGGGTCTCCGCCTGGGCTCACCTCGGAAAACCATGCTTGCCAGTAGCGTTTTTATCGCCAGTATCATTGCTATTGTCAGTGGCTGGCTGTCAGCACCTGTAGCGTTGGTAGCCGGAGCTGTTGCCATGGTTCTGACAAAACTGATAGACGCGCCAGGTGCCTACAAGGCCATCGACTGGTCGGTGATTGTGCTGCTGGCGGCAATGATCCCGGTCGGGCAGGCACTGGAAACCACTGGTGGCGCCGAGCTGATTGCCGGCCAGATGCTGGCATTCGGTGGCGGCCTTGCCCCGTCAGGGGTGTTGGCCATGGTGCTGGTGGGCACCATGCTGCTGTCGAATGTGGTAAACAATGCAGCGGCTGCCATACTGGTTGCACCTATTGCTCTTAGCCTGTCGGCGGAACTGGGTATGGCGTCCGACGCGGTGCTGATGGCGGTTGCCGTTGGTGCCTCCTGTGCATTCCTGACGCCAATCGGTCACCAGTCCAATGCATTGGTGTTGGAACCTGGTGGTTACCAGTTCGGTGACTACTGGAAGCTGGGGCTGCCGTTGTCAATACTGGTGACCGTTGTCGCAGTGCCAATGATTCTGCTGGTATGGGGATAGGCTGGCAACCGAAAAAGCGGCCGTGGAATCATCCAACCGGCGGAGTGTGAACGTACATGGAGAACGGTGGGCAATGGCTGCCCGCCGAAGGTAGGGAGTTAATGTGGCATTAGCAGGGAACGGAAACCATTGGTGGCGTCGCAAACCGTCGGTAACCTCTGTGGATGGCCGGGTTGAGGCCATCGACTTCGCCAGGGGTGTCGCCGTCACGCTTATGATCCTGAGTCACGGCGTCAAGGGCCTGCTTGATTTCGAGCAGATCCCGGACTGGGGCATGGTGCCGATTCATGCTCTTACCAAGTTCTCTTCCACCCTGTTCATCATGGTATTCGGCATCGCCCTGGCGGTAGCATTCCTGCCCCATGTGGGCAAAGATTCCTGGCCGCGGAAGCGGCTCAAACTGCTAATGAACGGCGTTATCATTTTCTTCTGGTACAAGGTGCTCACTGTAGTGGAGATGTTCCAGATCGCCGAGCCGGAACAGGTCATTGATGCCTTGCTGTACCAGACATTCCCTTCTTTTGTTGAAATACTTGGGTTTTATGCCATTGCACTGATGTGGGTGCCGTTCTTCCTATCATTGTGGGTCCGTATGCCACTGTGGCTGCGGGTTTTGAGCCCGGTTCTGCTGGTAGTGATCGCCGAGCTGCTGGCCGCACGTTTTGATTTCTGGGGCAACGCCTCCGTACGGGCGATCCTGGTCGAGCACGATGAACTGTATACCTGGGGCCAACTGTCGCGCGGGCCGCTGATCCTGCTGGGGCTGCTGGTAGGTGAGCTTGTCCTCTTCTGCCATTCACACCTGAAACGGCGGATGACCCTTGCCGGAGGCTTGGCAGGGTTGTCTATCCTGCTGTTCGGTGTGTTTCTCTGGGTGGGTTTACCGGACCTTCACGATACGCTGTATGCCATTGCCATGAATGATGGCAAGCACCCACCTGAATTTACCTTCATGGTGTTCAGCATGGCCGGCGCCCTGGCGATACTCGGCCTGGCTATCGCTGGTGGAGGTACTCTGGCGCGAGTGTTGAAGCCAGTGACCATTATCGGTACTGACGCCAAGGCCGCGTTCATATTTCACATTTCCGTCATCTTTGTGGTCTTCCGTTACCTGCTCGGATACTGGCAAAGTATCTCCTACGAGTATGCCCTTACACTTACTTTCGGACTGGTCATCGGAACTGCCTTATGGATCAAACTGACTGCGTGGACGCGCACTGTTCGATGAGAACCCCGCCCTGGGTCGTGACTATCCTGGCGCTACTGCTATCGGTGTTTGCGGTATCCGTTTCAGCAGATTGGAAAACAGATCTTGAACAGCGTTTGGGTGAGATAGACGAAGACTACCCCGGTGAACTCGGAGTGTTTGTCCATAACCTCAAGAATGATGAGAAAGCAAGTCTGCGGGCAGACGAGCCCTGGTACCTGGCCTCCACCGTCAAGGTACCGGTTGCAATGGCTGTCATGGAGACGATTGATCGTAAAGACATGACGCTGGGCACCACAGTAACGCTGGAACCGACTGACTTCGTGGACGGAGCGGGCGAAACCAACTGGAAGTCTCCCGGTGACAAGGTCACGGTGCAATACCTGCTTGAGCAGATGCTGATTCACAGCGACAACACCGCAACGGATGTGTTGATCCGGTTGGTGGGCATGGAGGCCGTCAATGAACTGGTAGCCGTGAACACCGACGGTGGAATCGGAAAGGTAACTACGCTGGCAGATGTTCGCCGCCACGCCTACAGCCATTTTCACGAGGGGGCGATGGGTCTTTCCAGTGCTGACATGTTTGCTATCAAGAAGGCGGGTACCGGACGCAACCGTGTCCAGGCTCTGGCCAAAGTGCTGGGCGTAACGCCGGACGAGTTCCTGTTGTCGGATCTGGATTCCGCATTTGATAGCTACTATGGCTCAGGTCTTAACTCTGGCAGGCTGGATGATTTCAGTATTCTGTTTGAGGCCCTGGCCAAGAACCAGGTGCTTGGCAAGAGCAGTCGCGACTATCTGTTGTCGGTGTTGGAGAGGATTGAAACGGGTGATAACCGCGTCAAGGCTGGTCTGCCTGAGCATGTCAGGTTTGCCCACAAAACCGGCACGCAGCACAGAAGAGCCTGTAACATAGGCCTGGCTACTGTAAAGGACCACCCAGGCGTCATCATCGCCGCATGTGGCCGCCACACTGCAGACCTGGCAGCCTCGGAAAAAGCATTCCGGCAGGTTGGTAAGGCGGTTGCCGACACCGGCGTATTTGGAGAAGACTAGCTTGGACAAGACAATCCTGTTGGCAGAACTGGAAACCGCCCGGCAAAGAACCCGGGCGTTGATAACGTCGTTGCCGGAGGAAAGGCTGGACGTGCCCTACCACCCGGGGGTCAATCCGCCGTTGTGGGAAATGGGCCACGCGGCCTTCTTCTATGAAGTGTTTGTGTTCAACCTGCTGGATGGCACGCCCAGTTACAACCCTGCCATGGATGATCTCTGGGACTCCTTCCACGTGGACCACCGCGATCGCTGGTGCCGGGACCTGTTTCCCGGGCGAGAGGAAACACTGGCGTATTTCGATACCATCTATGACCGCGTGGCCGGGAGAATCCGCGACAAACCGCTTACCGATCAAGAGCTTTATCTCTATCGCTATGCCATCTTCCACCAGAACATGCACATTGAGTCCCTGATCTGGTGCCGGCAGACCGTGGGTTACCCGCCCGCCCCGGATTACACCGATGAACGGATTGCTCCCGGAGACCTGATCGGCGGAGATGCAGTGATACCGGCCGGCAAGTGGCGGATTGGCATGCCCGGCGAATCCGGGGACTATGCGACGTCGGACTTTGCCTTCGATAACGAGAAGCCAGGGTTTGAAGTGGAGCTGGAGTCGTTCGCCATTTCCCGTTTGCCAGTCTCTAATGCAGAGTTTCTGGCATTTGTGGAAGACGGGGGCTACCAGCGGCCGGAATTCTGGTCGTTTGGTGGCCGTAAATGGCTGCAGACCGAAACCGATATCTCCCTCGTTCACGGTCGCTCTGAACCTGTTTTGCATACTCCGAAGCACCCGCTTTACTGGCGCTGGCACGACGCCCAATGGCAGGAGCGGTTTTTCGATCGATGGCAACCACTGAATCCCGATGCGCCGGCGTGCCATATCTCCTATTGGGAAGCAGAAGCCTGGTGCAACTGGGCAGGGCGGCGCTTGCCGACCGAATATGAATGGGAGGTAGCTGCTCTGGGTAACCGGATGGGTGAGCCGTTCAGACGCTTCCCCTGGGGCAACGATCCGGTAGGGTCGCAGCATGCTGATATGGGTGGCCGGGCCATGGCGCGGAACCCGGTCCGGGATTTTCCGGCCGGTGACAGCACCTTCGGGTGCCGCCAGATGATCGGCGGTATCTGGGAGTGGACCAGTAGCCAGTTTTTCCCTTACGACGGCTTCCGGATTGATGTGTATCCCTTTATGTCGACGCTGCAGTTCGGGGATCACAAGGTTACCCGTGGTGGCAGTTGCGCTACCTCGCCAAACCTCATCCGTGGAACCTATCGCCAGGCCTATCTGCCGCAGAGAAATGATGTCTACACCGGGTTCCGCACCTGTGCGCTCCCGCAAGCCGGACCGGATAACCGCTGAGGATCAGCCATGAACGTGTATGAAACCGACGAACTGCTCGGTCAGTATCTGGGATTCCACTTCGGGGAGAGTTACTTCGGGGTTGGCAATTATCCGGCCCGTTGTGCCGGCATCTGCCAGGAACTGATGGCCGGCCGGGAGAAGCGCAAGGCTCTGGACCTGGGGTGTGCTGTTGGCCGTACGACCTTCGAGCTCGGCAGGGTGTTTGAGCAAGTGGTGGGCGTGGATTTGTCCCGACGCTTCGTAGATGCGGCGCACAACCTCCGGCAAGACGGAGAGATCGATTATTTTCGCCGGGACGAAGGCGAACTGGGAACGCGAATCACCATAAGTCTTGAAGAACATGGCCTGGCGAGGGCCGCCGAGCGCGTCTCTTTTGCCACAGGTGACGCCTGCCACCTTGGGGAAGAGTATCGGGACTATGACCTGATTTTCGCCGGTAACCTGATAGACCGGCTGCAGGACCCCGGCGCATTCCTCGCGGATATTCATCAGCGTCTCGCCGAGGGTGGCACATTGGTCGTCAGCTCTCCCTACACCTTGATGGAGGAGTTTACGCCCCGCGGTAACTGGATAGGCGGTTTTGAGCGTAACGGCGAGCCGCGAACGGTGCTTGCTGGCATGCGGGAAATACTGTCTCACCACTTTGAAGAAATACAGCCGCCACAGGATGTGCCGTTTGTGATCCGGGAAACCCGGCGAAAGTTCCAGCATACCATCGCTGAACTGAGCGCCTGGCGCAGAATTCGCTAACGCCAGGGTGGTGGATCGTTGAGATGGTGGCGATCAATCCCTGCGAGTGAAAAAGGCGGTCTGGGAGGGGTGACCGATATCGGGAACAAACTCGCCGATGCCACCGAAACGAACCTCGTAGCCATTGCGGTCGGCTACGCCCCGGGCCCAGCGCTGGAACTTGAGCCGGTCCCATTCGAACTTGTGGTCTTCCTCGCGGAACTCTCCCGGCGCCAGATCGAACAGCGGGTTGTACTCCCGGTTCGGAGTGGTCATGAACAGGCAGCCCGGGCGGTATTCCCCGAACACAGCCCTCTCAACCCGTGAAAGCTGCTCCGGGTGGACATGCTCAATGGTTTCGACCATTGCCGCCGCATCATAGCCTGCCAGAGCCGCATTGCTTTCAGCGTAGGACCCCCGGATCAGGTGGACTCTGGCAGGCTCTTCGTTAAGGTAGTCTGCCAGTACTGACCGGGCCTGGCGCAGGGAAATGCCGGAGTCCTCCAGCCCGGTAACCGTCTCGAACTGACGATCGGCCAGCAGGCGGTAGAGCAGCGAGCCCGAGCCGCAGCCCAGGTCCAGCACCCGCGTCGCGCCTGTCGCCTTTAATGTGCGGAACACGAAATTCAGACGCTCTTCATGCAGTGAAGTCATCTGCGTCATCGTGTGTTCGTTGGAGCCCATGGGCTCATGCATCAGGATGTTCCCGCAGTTTGTGGTGGTAGGGCAGGCCGGTGATCCCGGATGTGGCTCGCCAGTGCCACACCGGTTTCGCTCATGGTGAGATAGGCTTCGTCGGCGCCTGCCTCCCGGATTTTTTTGGCTTCATCGGCATACATGGTGTGGGCGACCACGTAGCCGGTAAACCCTCTGCGGCGCAGCATCCGGGCCGCGATCAGTTTACCCTCGATGTCATTCATGGCAAGGATGACTGCCTCCACTTCAGGCATATGCAATCCCTGCCAGAAGGTATTATCTTCGGCGTCAGCAAATACCACATTACGACCTTCTGCCTGGTGTTTCTGTGTTTTTGCCGGGTCTGAGTCCAGCCCTATTACCTCAGATTCTGATTCCCGCAACCAGTCGTAAGCAGCCGTGCCGGTTCTCCCCATGCCCATGACCAGAACCTTGGTGTCGCCGAGAGAAATGGGCTGCTCATCCGGATGATGGGTCTGGCTTTCAAACTTTACCAGAGTACCAGACCAACGTTCATACAGAGCGTGAGCATAGCGGTTAACCGGGGCGGAAATCACGAAAGACAAGGACACCGTAATCGCCAGGGGAATAAGCCATTCAGGTAGTGCAACACTGGCGACAATCAGGCCGAACTCACTGTAATTGGTCAACGATAGGGCGCTGAGGAAGCCGCTTCGGGCACGCAGCCGGAACAGTAACAGCAGCAAAAAAAACAGCAGCCCTTTTAGCGGCAGAACGATTGCGGCGACTGCAGCAAACACCAATGCCTCTCCATCCGGGAGGCCGCCAATACCGATTTGCAGGAAAAAGCCTACCAGGAAAACTTCCTTTACACTCCAGAGAGACTTGGCGAGTTCCTGGGAGCGGGGATGATTGGCCAACATGGCACCGAACACCAGGGCGCCCAGTTCCGAGCTCAGCCCTACCGCCTCGAAGCCAAGGCCTCCGACCACAAGGGCCAGCAACAACCCCAGCAGAACCAGTAGCTCATCGTGGCCACTGGCGTCTAATAGCCTGAACAGCAAGGGCCTTAGCAGCGGCAGGCCAAATACGATCAACGCCCACTGGGAAGGCGTCTGGCCAGCGGCAAGGCTCATCACTACCAGCGCGAGCAAGTCCTGCATGATCAGGATGCCGATGGCGACGCGGCCATGAAAGGCCCGCAGCTCCCGTTTGGTTTCCAGTACCTTCGCGGCCAGCACCGTGCTGGAAAAAGAGAGGGCAATGGCCAGTATGAAGGCCGTTTGCCAGTCCAGATCCATGAGCAGGTAAAGACCGGGAGTGAAGACTACACAGGTGATACCGAAGTGCAGCAAGCTTCCGCCAATAACCTCAGCGCTGACAATGGAACGGAGTTTCAGCTTCAGGCCGACAGTAAACAGAAGCAGCAGCACGCCCAAGTGGGCGATATGCGCAAGTACATCGGTGGCCTCAACGGCGATGTCGGTGGCGGCGGAAATGCCACTGAGCACAAACCCGGCGGCAAGGTAGCCTACCAGCGGGGGCAGGCCGATGGCCTTGACCAGCAGGCCCAGGGCAAAGGCAAATGATATCCAGATGGCTTCAGGCATGGACTACTTCACGGTTGAAAGTCAGGGCTAGGGAAAGGCTACCTCGTTTCTGCCAGAAACTCACGGAAGAGTTGAGCTGATTCCTCCGGCACCTCCACCATGGGTGCATGCCCGACACCTTCGAGAAGTACCTTCCGGGCATCGGGTATCTGTTCAATAAACACATCTGCATTGCGGTAGTTGATAACCCGGTCTTCCTTACCCCAGATAACCAGAACGGGCGCATCGATACGGGTAATGGCATTGCGGAAATCCGGCTCGTAGCCGGTATCGCGGATGGCAGCGAAGATCACCTGGTTGATCTCACGGTTGGCGATGGCCTTTTCTTCCATCACGTCGTAGATGGGCCAGGGCACAAAGGGTTTTTTCTCCAGGGCAAAGTCAACCAGGCGCCTGAAATCCCCTTCCTTTGAAGGGATAAGGGGGTTGTCGCCTTCCACCACGAGGGCTACCAGTTCGCTGTCGTATTCGAAGATTCCGGCCGGGTCGAACAACACCGCAGACTGAATCTGGTCCGGATAGGTGGCTGCATAAAGTGCAGTAATGGCACCGCCCATGGAATTCCCCATCATATGGGCCTGCTCAATACCCAGTGCTGCAAGGATTTCCGACAGGTGTGCCACCTGATCCTCGAATCGGTAACCCAGGTCCAGGGCCTTGCTGCTGTCGCCATGACCAGGCAGGTCAATGGCGTAGACGTTGAATTCATCGGTCAGCTCCCGCGCCAGCCGGGTCCAGTTGTCCTTGTTGGCGCCAAACCCGTGGACGAGCACGATGGTTTCCCCCTCCACTGGCTCTTCATTGCTCAGGTACGCTATGGTCATGTCGTCCACCTGAATACGAGACATTTCAAGACCTGCTCCGGAACGCTCCCAGCCGATAGCGTTGTCATAAAGGGTCTGGCGGGAACAGGCGCTGATCAGCAGTGTGCTCATCAGCAGCACAATAACGGGTAGAGCGGGACTTGTTTTCATTCAGGGCGTGCTCCTTGCGGACGGGTTTCAAACGTCTGTTTGCGAAAGCGCTTACACTACCCCAAAAACGGACCCGGTCAAGGATCCCGCTGGGCCGCTTTGTGAAACGCATCAAAGCATCTACTCTATTTAGCGTTTCTCAGTAACCATCATGAGGTTGTCGTTATGAAAATTAGAGCCGCAGTTTTGCGAGCCATCGGGGCGCAACGTCCATACCAGGAGACCCGCCCCCTGGTAATTGAAGAGCTGGAACTGTCTCCACCCGGTGACAATGAAGTGCTGGTGCAGATCAAAGCCGCGGGCCTTTGTCATTCCGATCTCTCAGTTATTGATGGAAACCGCCCCCGGCCGGTACCTATGGCTCTGGGCCACGAAGCCGCAGGCATCGTTCAGGCTGTTGGCAACGGCGTTCGCGACCTGAAGCCGGGGGATCATGTGGTTGCAGTGTTCGTACCCAGCTGTGGCCACTGCGCACCTTGCGCAGAAGGACGTCCGGCCCTGTGCGAGCCGGCCGCAAAAACCAATAACGCCGGTACCCTGGTCAGTGGTGAGCATCGGCTTCATCGGGCGGACGGCACCCCGATCAACCACCATCTCGGGGTCTCTGCGTTTGCAGACCACGCGGTAGTTTCGCGGGATTCGCTGGTCAAGGTTGATGCCGATCTGCCTTTTCACCACGCGGCCCTGTTTGGTTGCGCGGTATTGACCGGCGTGGGTGCGGCGATCAACTCCGCCGATATCAAGGCCGGCCAGACCGTCGCCGTCATCGGCCTGGGTGGTGTCGGGCTGAATAGTGTGCTGGGAGCCCTGGTGGCCGGCGCCGGCGAGGTGATTGCCATTGATCTGGATGACAGCAAACTGGCCCTGGCCAGAGAGCTCGGCGCCACCCACGCTTTCAACTCAAGGGAGGAGGGCTGCGTCGAAAAAGTCAGGGCACTGACCAATGGCGGGGTTGATTGTGCAATCGAGATGGCCGGATCTGAAAAGGCGCTGGAATTTGCCTATCAGATCACTCGCCGTGGCGGCACCACGGTCACCGGCGGCCTTGCACATCCTGAAAAGAAAGTGTCCATCCAGCAGGTGAGTCTGGTGGCAGAGGAGCGCACCCTGAAGGGCAGCTATGTGGGCAGTTGTGTGCCCGTTCGTGATCTTGCCCGCTATGTCACCCTGTTCCGTCAGGGCAAGCTGCCGGTGGATAAATTGCTTAGCGATACCCTGACGCTGAATGAGATCAATGAAGGGTTTGAGAAACTGGCTTCCGGCAAAGCCGTCCGTCAGGTGGTGCTGTTCGAGTAGGTCTTGGTGCAACGAAGCTGGTAACGGAGAAGTCTGTGCAACGACATGAATTTGGTGTTCTGTACCCCATCACTACCCGATGGATGGATAACGATATCTACGGCCACGTGAACAACGTGACCTACTACTCCTACTTTGATACAACCATTAACCGGTACCTGATTGAGGTTGGTGGGCTGGATATCAATAATTCGCCGGTGGTGGGATACGTGGTCAGTTCCAGCTGTCAGTTCAAAAAACCGGTGGCCTATCCGGATGCCCTGGACGCCGGGCTCAGGGTGGTCAGGATTGGAAACAGCTCGGTAACCTACGAGCTGGGGCTGTTCAGGAACGACGAGGCGGACCCGGTGGCGCTAGGTGAGGTGGTCCACGTGTTTGTTGACCGTGAACAGGATCGCGCGGTTGCGCTTCCCGAGCGTATTCGCGAGGCGCTTGAGCGTATTCTGGTTACCTGACTCGCTGCCTGCGTTCATTGATCAAAAAAGCCCGGCGAGACCGGGCTTTTTCTAGGGTTGTTCTGGCATCAGGTTCTGCCAGAGCTTTCCCGGGCGATAGCCCGATAGGCTATGTCCTTACGGAAGAAAGCCCCTTCCCACTGGATGCCGGCGGCGACCCTGTAGGCGCGCTGCTGGGCTTCAGTAACGGTCGTTCCGAGCGCTGTTGCGCAAAGTACGCGGCCACCGTTGGTAAGAACCTGCTCGCCGTTAAGCCGGGTACCCGCATGGAATACTTTCTCACCGTCGGATTCCGCCTCGGGAAGCCCGGTAATAGCATCTCCCTTGTTGTAGCTGCCGGGATAGCCACCCGCTGCCAGCACAATACCGACGGCCGGGCGGTCGTCCCAGTCTGAGCTGCACTGGTCGAGTTTGCCATCGATAGCTGCGCCGCAGAGCTCAACCAGATCGGATTTCATCCTCAGCATGATGGGCTGGGTTTCCGGATCACCAAAGCGGCAGTTGAACTCGATCACCTTGGGGGCGCCCTGCGCGTCGATCATCAGGCCGGCGTAGAGAAAGCCTTTATAAGGATGGCCTTCTGCGGCCATGCCGCGAACCGTCGGATAGATGACTTCATCCATGATGCGCTTGTGGACATCTGCGGTGACGACAGGGGCCGGAGAGTAGGCGCCCATGCCGCCGGTATTGGGACCGGTATCACCGTCGCCTACGCGCTTGTGGTCCTGGGAGGTGGCCATTGGCAACACGTGCTTACCATCTACCATCACGATGAAGCTGGCTTCCTCGCCTTCCAGGAACTCTTCGACGACCACCCGGCTGCCCGCATCACCAAATGCATTTCCGGCCAGCATATCGCGAATGGCGTCCTCTGCCTCCTCCAGGGTCATCGCTACGATGACGCCCTTACCGGCGGCCAGGCCGTCGGCTTTGACGACGATAGGGGCACCTTGCTTGCGCACGTACTCCAGTGCCTCATCGACATCCGTGAAGTTGCCGTAAGCCGCTGTGGGAATTTTCTGACGTTCCAGGAAGTCCTTGGTGAAGGCCTTGGAACCCTCCAGTTGAGCTGCGCCGGCACTGGGGCCGAACACCCTCAGGCCACGCTCCTCAAACAGGTCCACAATGCCGGCCACCAGGGGGGCCTCCGGCCCTACAATCGTAAGCCCAACGTTGTTGGCGGCGGCAAAATCCGCCAGGCCCTTGAGGTCCATCACGTCGATGTTGATGTTTTCCAGGCCTGGCTCGCGAGCGGTGCCGGCATTGCCAGGTGCGACAAACACCCGGTCTGCATCCGGGGACTGGGCGGCTTTCCAGGCGAGGGCGTGTTCGCGGCCGCCGGAGCCTATAACTAGAATGTTCATGGTCGGTTCCTGTCTGTCGGATTAGTGCCTGAAATGACGCATACCGGTAAAGACCATGGCAATGCCATGTTCATTCGCCGCGTCGATCACTTCCTGATCGCGCATGGAACCACCTGGCTGGATCACGGCAGTGATGCCCGCTTCAGCGGCGGCGTCGATGCCATCCCGGAACGGGAAGAACGCATCGGAAGCCATGACCGAGCCCTTCACCTCAAGGCCTTCGTCGGCGGCCTTGATGCCGGCAATTTTTGCGCTGTAGACCCGGCTC
The DNA here is from genome assembly GCF_008795955.1 of Marinobacter denitrificans. GTDB lineage: Bacteria > Pseudomonadota > Gammaproteobacteria > Pseudomonadales > Oleiphilaceae > Marinobacter > Marinobacter denitrificans. The sequence continues at coordinate 1,069,483 of NZ_VMHN01000001.1, read as the reverse complement.
ATCTGGCCAGCGCCTACACCAATGGTGCGGCCGGCCCTGGCATACACGATGGCATTGGATTTCACATACTTGGCTACTTCCCAGGCGAACAGCAGGTCATTCAGTTCCTGCTCGGACGGCTGGCGCTCGGTAACGACCTTCACGTCTTCCATGGCGACCATACCCAGATCCCGGTCCTGCACCAGCAGACCGCCGGTTACGCGTTTGTAATCCATGGATCTGGCGCGCTCGCCATCGAATTCGCCGCAGGCCAGCAGGCGCACGTTCTTTTTGGCAGCCACAAGTTCCAGTGCTTCCGGCGCTACGGTCGGGGCGATGATTACTTCCACGAACTGGCGGTCGATAATGGCTTTTGCGGTTTCCGCGTCCAGCTCACGGTTGAAGGCAATGATCCCGCCGAAGGCTGATGTCGGGTCAGTGGCAAAGGCCAGATCATAGGCCTGACGGATATCCGCGCCAATGGCCACACCGCAGGGATTGGCGTGCTTTACGATAACGCAGGCGGGGTCGGCGAACGGCTTGACGCACTCAAGGGCCGCATCGGTATCCGCCACGTTGTTGTAGGACAGTTCCTTGCCCTGTAGCTGTTTGGCGGTGGCAATACAGGCTTCGCGGGGATGCCGCTCGGTGTAGAAAGCTGCTCGCTGGTGCGGGTTTTCGCCATAGCGCATGTCCTGAACCTTCACGAACTGGCTGTTGAAGGTGCGGGGGAAATCCGCGTTGTCGTTGTCGGCGGTGCGTCCACCGAGGTAATTAGCAATCGCGCCGTCGTAGCCGGCAGTATGTTCGAAGGCCTTCACAGCGAGGTCGAAACGGGTCTTGTGGGTCAGTTGGCCATCGTTGGACTCCAGCTCTTTCAATACCCGGCTGTAATCCGCCGTGTTCACCACAATAGCGACATCATTGTGGTTCTTTGCCGCTGCACGAACCATGGTGGGCCCGCCGATATCGATGTTTTCAATCGCCGTTGCCAGGTCGCAATCGGGTTTCGCTACGGTTTCTTCAAAGGGATAGAGGTTCACAATGACCATGTCGATAGGGGCAATGCCGTGCTCTGCCATCACCGCGTCATCAGTGCCGCGCCGGCCCAGAATGCCGCCATGGATTTTCGGGTGGAGGGTTTTGACGCGACCATCCATCATCTCCGGGAAGCCAGTATGGTCACTGACCTCGGTGACAGGGACCTGGTTTTCTTTCAACAACCGGAAGGTGCCGCCGGTGGAGAGCAGTTCGATGCCGCGATCGGTCAATGCCCGACCAAATTCTACGATGCCGGTTTTATCGGACACGCTGATCAGCGCGCGACGGACGGGGGTATTAGCCTGATTTGCCATGGGTCACTTTTTTCTGCTGGGTATGAACGAATGAAGGCCTCGCGAATGTTGTCCGGGAGGCCCTCGTTTCAATCGGGTAGCTGGATTATAGCAGACCGTACTGCTTAAGCTTCTTGCGCAGGGTACCGCGGTTCAGGCCGAGCATGGTCGACGCCTTGGTCTGGTTGTTACGGGTGTACTTCATCACCTGCTCCAGCAGCGGTGCCTCTACTTCGGACAGCACCAGCTGGTAGACCTCGGTAACCGGGGCGCCATCAAGCTGCGCGAAATAGTTTTTCAGGGCAACTTCCACGCTGTCACGCAGAGTAACGGTGTTGCCGCTGCTGTTCACCGTCTGCAACTGATGAATGTCATCGTTGGCGGGTGCTGTCAGATTGTCATTAACCAAAGTCTCAGCCGTCATGCTGCGAATACCTCTCCATTTCGTAAGCCTGCAAAGTACTGTTGAATGCTGTCTTTCTGCTCCAGCGCGCAGTCGATGGCGTTGAAGCGTTTGCGGAATCGTTTGTCTTCGTCGTGGGACTGCAGGTACCAGCCCACATGTTTACGGGCGATGCGTACGCCCATGAGTTCGCCATAAAAGCCGTGCAGCGCTTCAAGGTGTTCGCTGAGCACCTGTTCCACCTCGTCTATCGGAGGTTCTGCCAGATGCCTGCCGGTTTCCAGAAAATGCAGAATCTCCCGGAAAATCCAGGGCCTGCCCTGGGCGCCGCGCCCAATCAGCAAGCCATCGGCACCGGTGTGGCTCAGTACATGCCTCGCCTGCTCCGGCGAGGTGATATCACCGTTGGCAAACACCGGAATTCCGACCCGGGATTTAACCTCGGCGATGGTGTCGTACTCCGCCTCGCCCTTGTACGCATCCGCACGGGTGCGTCCATGGATTGCCAGGGCCTGAATACCGGCATCTTCCGCCATACGGGCAATCAGTGGTGCGTTCCGGTGCTCCCGGTCCCATCCGGTTCGCATCTTCAGGGTTACCGGTATGTCCACTGCGGCCACAACGGCTTCCAGAATCTCCCGCACCAACGCTTCATCCTTCATCAGCGCGGAGCCGGCGGCCTTGTTGCACACCTTCTTGGCCGGGCAGCCCATATTGATATCGATGATCTGAGCGCCAAACTCGGCATTCAGTCTGGCGGCATTGGCCAGCATGTCAGGGTCGCCGCCGGCAATCTGCACCGACCGGGGTTCGGGCTCACCCTGATGGTTCATCCGTGTTCGTGACTTGCGTGTTTTCCAGAGTTTGCTGTCCGCAATGACCATTTCAGAGACTGCCAGCCCGGCACCCATACGCCGACAGAGCAGGCGAAAGGGGCGATCAGTTACACCGGCCATGGGCGCAACGATCAACGGGTTGGGCAGGGTGTACGGCCCGATTTTTGCCGTTGGCAGCATGGTCTGAGTCCGTGTCGCAGCGGGTTAAGCGAACGCCGGATCTGAATGGTTGCTCAATAAGTAACCGATTATGATCCGGAGGGCGGTAATGATACCGCCGGGAGAGATGCTATTGAAGGGGCGAAGTCATGAAAAAGTTGATTATTTTTCGTTCTTTCTGGTTGACTTTCAGGCAATTCGATGGCGGTCCCCACTCTTTGGCAAGTGAGGACTTGCTTACTCGGAATTGGCGCGAAAGGCGATATTGTAGTTCACCGCATCTCTGCCCGGGTCGCGGATATTAATGACGATTCTGACCGGCGTATCCGTTGGCATGGCCTCCAGTTCCCGGCCTTCCCCCGCAAGGTATTCGTCCGGTGTGAAGACGCTCTGGGCAACCACATCACCATTCAGGTTCGAGAAGGTCAGGGCTATGGCCGGAAAAGGTTGTTCGAAGGCTGCCCGGTTGATGATGACGGCATCGACTACCAACTGGCTGCGGTTGTCGGGGTTTGTTCTGACCACCAGTTTGCGGCTCTGGATGGCGTCAACATTCACCAGGGGCTTCAGCTCGCAACCAGCGATCTCGCAGCCTTTCTCATAGAAGGGGCGCAGTTCAGGAATTGAAGAAAGGCGATCAAACTGGAACCAGGTGACCTGTGCCACCAGAGCGCCGATCAGGGCCAGCACCACCAGAGTCCAGAGCGCTGTTCTGAGGCGCCCGCCGCCGTTGCCACCAACGGAAACAGGTTCTCTGCGAAGATTGGTGTACGGGGAGCTTGCCGCAGTCATGGGTTCGTCAACGAAGAATTCTTCTGGCTCGTCGGCCTGTTTCAGGCTCAGTTCTTCCCGTTCTGGGGGCGCCTTGGCAGGGTGGGGCTGCGATGGTGTGTGCTCTTCCGTGGGTTCTTCTTCCTTCTTCTCGGCTGAAAAACCCGATATCTGAGGCTCTGGCGGCTCCTCAGGCTGCTTCTCTGGCTGGTCCTCAACTGGCTGTGGGGCAGGCTCGGGTTTGCGCGCCGGGGTATCGTCGGAGAGCATCGCCTCCGCCCAGCTTTCGTCTATTGTTTCCTGGTTGTCGTCGTCTTCGCTCTCGAAGCTGCCGGTCCTGGCTTCATTGACGGTACGGAAACTGTCGCTCAGTTCGTCATCGGAAAACGTCAGTTTGGTACCGGCGTAGGGGCCTTCAGCGGCATCTTCTTCCGGATTATCGGCGAAAATCAGGTCGTCATCTGCGGTGAAGTTCTGTTCTGATTGGGGCGCCTGTTTTTCTGCAACTGGGGAAGGGGGCGTGGTTTCTGCGCCGGATGTACCACCTTTGACCTGGTGTTCCACCGCATTGAACACCGCCATGCAGTTGCCGCAGCGCACTTTGCCGCCGGCTACGCTAAGCTGGGCGTCGGTTACCCGAAAGCGGGTTTCGCATTTCGGGCATCGTGTCTGCAGGCTGCTTTGGGTCATGCTTCATTCCTGTAAGCGACGTCGCTACGAGTCACGGAGTTTAGTAGGTTCAGCCGTTTCCGTCACCTCTCGTTGCGCCGTCCTGTGAGCCGTATCCACTCTTCACGCTGTTCCGGTTCGTCCATGACAAACCAGGGTTCGTAAGCTTCCATGACTTCCCTGGCCTGGTTGGAGAGTATGCCGGATAACACGATATCGCCACCGGGCCTGATCATCGCAGCCAGCCTGGGTGCCAGGCCGATCAGGGGCTGGGCAAGAATGTTGGCCAGCATGATATCTGCCATCGCGTCGGGTTCATCCGCAGGCAGGAACAGATCAAGCCGGTCTTCTTCAACCCGGTTGCGGCGTGCATTCTCGCGGCTGGCTTCCAGTGCCTGGGGATCGGTGTCCACGCCGATGACGTGGTCAGCACCAAGCAACAGGGCGGCAAGGCCGAGAATGCCCGAGCCACAACCGTAGTCGATCACCTGACATGAGGAAACGTCGTGGCCGTCCAGCCATTCCAGGCAAAGGGCCGTGGTGGGGTGGGTGCCAGTGCCAAAGGCCAGCCCCGGATCCAGCAGCAGATTGGCCGCGTGAGGATCGGGAGCGTCGTGCCAGCTGGGCACGATCCATAGTCGCTCGCCGAAACGGAGTGGCTTGAAGTCCTCCATCCACTCCCGTTCCCAGTCCTTGTCTTCCACCAGGGTGACGTCGATGTCTGGCAGTGATTGTTGTGTCTGCTGGTGCCAGGCATCCTTGACCGCGGCGCAAAGCTCTTCGATGTCCCGTTCCGAGCCGAACAGTCCGGTCACGTTGGTCTGGTGCCATAGCGGAGTCGTGCCGGGGTCGGGCTCATAAAGTGGCTGGTCGGCGGCATCTTCCATGGAGACGGCTTCGGCGCCCATCTCCATAAGCAGATCCTCAAGCTGATCCGCGTTGTCGGGATCAGCAGGGATCTGTAATTGTATCCAGGGCATGTTGGTGTCCTGTCGGGTAGACGAGTCAACTGTACGGGTCAGTCCCGTATCAGCTTTTCCAGGTAGTGAATGGTGAAGTCTACCTGTTTGAAGCCACCATCGCGTATCAGTTTCCGGTGTAGCGCCTGATTGGTCTTGATGCCCTCGACAAGCAGTTCGTCCAGCGCGTTCTTCATGCGGCGACGGGCAATTTCCCGATCATCACCCCAGGTGATCAGCTTGGCCACCATGGAGTCGTAGAACGGTGGTACGGTGTAGCCGCTGTAGAGGTGCGAGTCTACCCGGATGCCGTTGCCTCCAGGGGCATGGAAGTGCTTGACCGTGCCCGGGCTGGGCACGAAGGTTTTCGGGTCTTCGGCGTTGATGCGGCATTCCAGCGCGTGGCCGGAAATCTTGATGTCGTCCTGGGTGTATTGCAGAGGCAGGCCGCTGGCAATGCGCAACTGCTCACGAACGATGTCCACGCCGGTCACCATCTCCGACACAGGGTGCTCCACCTGAACCCGGGTATTCATCTCGATGAAGTAGAACGCACCGTCCTGGTACAGGAACTCGAACGTGCCCGCTCCCACATAGCCGATTTTCTTACAGGCATCGACACAGGCTTTCAGGGTAACTTCCCTGGCTTCCGGATCAATGTTGGGCGCAGGCGCTTCTTCCAGAACCTTCTGGTGCCGGCGCTGCATGGAGCAGTCCCGGTCTCCCAGGTGAATCACGTTGCCGTGGGTGTCTGCCAGTACCTGAACCTCCACGTGGCGGGGCCGCTCCAGGTATTTTTCGAGATACACCGTGGCATCGCCAAAGGTATTCTTGGCTTCGCTCTGTGTGATCTGCACGCTTTTCAGCAGCGCTGCTTCGGAGTGGACGACCTGCATGCCACGGCCACCGCCACCGGATGCTGCCTTGATGATCACCGGGTAGCCGATTCGCCTCGCCACTTCCAGAGTGCGCTCGTCATCATCGGTGATCGGGCCGTCGGAGCCCGGAACAGTGGGAACGCCGGCTTCGATCATGGAATTGATGGCCGAGACCTTGTTGCCCATCAGGCGAATGGTTTCAGCCCTGGGGCCGATGAAGCGAAATCCGCTTTTCTCAACCTGTTCGGCAAAGTCCGCGTTCTCCGCCAGGAAGCCATAACCGGGATGAATGCCGACGGAATCCGTCACTTCTGCCGCACTGATAATCGCTGGGATGTTCAGGTAGCTTTCAGTAGCGCTGTTGGGGCCGATGCAGACAGATTCATCCGCCAGGCGCACATGCATCAGCTCGCGGTCAATCTGCGAGTGGACAGCGACGGTCTTGATGCCCAGCTCCTTGCAGGCTCGCAGGATGCGCAGGGCGATCTCGCCGCGGTTTGCGATCAGAACTTTTTCTAACATAGCCATGAGGGTATCACCGGGTTCAGGAAATGATGATCAGTGGCTGGTCGAATTCGACCGGCTGCCCGTTCTCTACCAGGATCTCGGCGATGGTACCGCTCTTGTCCGCCTCAATCTGGTTCATCATCTTCATGGCTTCCACAATGCACACCACATCACCGGCCTTCACGGACTGCCCGACTTCCACGAACGACTTGGCCGTGGGCGAGGGCGAACGGTAGAAGGTGCCCACCATCGGCGACTTCACAGCATGGCCGGAGGGCTCCGCAGACTTGGCGGGCTCATCGGTGGCCTGTGTGGACGGCTGCGGGTACGCCGCGGGTTGGGGTGCCGGAGATGGGTACTGGGCCATGTACTGCGGCGCAGCCAATTGTTCACGACGGCGAGAAATGCGAACGGAATCATCACCCTCGTGAATTTCCAGCTCCTCGACGTCGGATTCCTCCAGCAGCTCGATAAGTTTCTTGATCTTGCGAATGTCCATAGTCAGTCCGATCCCGTTTAATCAGTTCTATCGATGAATTCGTTGCAGGGCAGCTTCGAGTGCGAGGTCGTACCCCTGGCTGCCCAGCCCGCAGATAACGCCTTCGGCGATATCAGAAAAATAGGAGTGATGGCGGAAAGCTTCCCGCGCATGCACGTTGGAAAGATGTACTTCAATAAACGAAATGCCCGATGCCAGCATGGCATCCCGCAGTGCAACACTGGTGTGAGTGAATGCCGCCGGGTTGATAATGATAAAATCCACCCCTTCCGATCTGGCTTCATGAATCCGCTCAATCAGCTCATATTCCGCGTTTGACTGTAAATGTAGCAGGTGATGGCCACTTTCGGCGGCTTTCCGGTGTAATCGTTCATCAATGTCGGCCAGTGTCTCTTGGCCATAGACCTCCGGCTCGCGGGTTCCGAGCATGTTCAGGTTGGGTCCATGGAGGACGAGTATAGTCGCCATGATTGCATCTGCCTTGCTGACTTATTTACAGGATCGCCGACTTTAGCGACATTTTCAGTCAATGGTGCGTGCTTGAGGCCTTCAGATCAACACTTTTTGACATTCCGCTTTGTGTCGAAAAGTATCTTGGCAACAAGAGCGCGATCTTTTCCTACTGCCCGCCCATTGTCGTGAACGATAAGAGAGAGCGCTATAAGACGTTGGTTTCATGTTCGGTTTTTGCCGTATGCGAACACGGCCGGAGTTATACCTCTCCGGTACGCCGGATTTACTCCCTAAGTTCAACCTGATCAACGCCATGGTGGCCTGTCGAAGCTGCGCCAGGCGGCACACAATGGTGAACTCAGAGGCCTGCACGCCCAGGGAGGAGTCATGCGAGATACCGAGATCTGCCGAAAATTACTGCAACTGGAGGAGCCGTGGAATGTTGACCGGGTGAAGGTCGATGTTCAGGCCAGGGAGCTCCATGCCTATCTGGTGGCTGGCAAGTCCTGGTTTGGCCGGCCTTCCTTTGGACGTCCCAAAATGCGGTGGCGCCACGCCAACGTCGGCGCCTTCAAGACCTTCATTCACGCGACGCTCCCGGATGATCCGGAACAGCGTCCGGAATCGCCATTTCTGGGTCAGGTAGACAGCGACTTTACCCACGGCCTGGCGCAGCGTGTCGTCGAATGCCTGAGGGCCGGGCTGGGCTATCGACAGGTCTGCAATCTGCTGGAAATAGATGTCTACCTGGCCTGGCAGATACGTCATGCGATCGGTGAAGGACAGTTGAGTGAAGAAGGCAAGCTGCTGGATCAGGGCACGAATGAGTCTTCGCCACGCCAGATTCCGCCAACCGGTGACCCGGTCTGGTTTCGCCTGCTGGAATCGGAAGAAGCCATAGACATTCATTTGCTGGGGCTTCGATTGCTGCTGGCACGGTGCCGTCAGGAGTTTCCGGCACTGTCCAGCAACGACGCGAAAATCATGAGGGTTAATACGGTGCGCCGATTCTTCATCAAGCATGAAAAGCAGCTCGACCATGAAATATCCCAGTTGCTGGAGATGAGGCGCGGTAGCCAGGCAGGAGCTGAATCATGAACACCCGGGCAAACGGAGGGCTGATGTCTGTGGCAGGTGCCGCGGAACTGATTGAACGGGGAATGGCGCTAACGATCGCCGGTGAGGCGTCGCTTCTCGGCCAATTGCCCCGGGGGCTGTGGATCGGTGGCACCACGCCGTATTTCATGACCGCTGATGGTGGCCAGTGCCGGAGGGACGCGGTTTTCGTACAGTGCCTGGATACTGAGGAGGTATCGGTTGCCAGTTATGGCAAGGATACCCTCGCGAATGTACTGGAAGATGCGCCTGAGAATGGGTACTCGATCATTATCCTGCCGGCAGGAAGTCCGGTGCTGGAAGTTTACGCTCACCACGCACCAGACTTCCCCGATATGTTCATCAAACCAATTGTGGGGTGGGTTTCAGGTGTCCACCTTGATGAACTGGGGCAAAGCAGCGCAGCGGTCATTGATGGGCGGAGTGGGGAGCTCCATACCGATAAGGCAGTGGTACTGCACGCGCGGCTTCCTGAGGGCAGTTCAGCCGTGGTGCATGCGGTCAACCTGTTCGAACCCGGGTTTGGGCCGGAGCTGACATTCGGGGCTACCAGCGACTCTCTCAGTGAGTGCAGTGTGGACGGTGCGGTTGGCAACCTGGCGGACGTTATTACCGCCCATGAAAGCGACCATAGGCTGCCCCTGGTGGCGGACTACTGTGGGACGATGGTCAATGTGAGTATTCAGTCAGTAGACGAAGCGCAAGGCAGGGTAAAACTCTATGCGCCAGTGTTTGAAGGTGTCCGTTACCACTTCGCCAGGCCGGTGGCTGATTATCCCGCCAAGTTTATGGCTGCGATGCCTACCTACCCGGGTAATCTGGTATTTGGCTGCAATTGCATCCTGAACTACCTTCATTCCGGTCTCGAGGGCAGGAAAACAGCGCAGCTGACGGGGCCGATCACCTTTGGCGAGGTGGCGTATCAACTGTTGAACCAGACCGCTGTTTTTCTCACCGTCGAACATGACGACTGAGCTGGAAGGGCTTAGTCGCCGGCAGCCGTAACGCAGTTCCGTCCCTGCTCCTTCGAGCGGTAAAGCGCCCTGTCTGCCCGTTCACACAACGCCTGGGACGTGTCGCCTTTCCAGGCGGCAACACCGCAACTGAAAGTGACGTTGAACTCACGGTCGCCCGCGGGCTGAAGCAGTTCAGAGAAGCGTTCACGGATTTCATTCAGTACGTTGCGGGCATCGCTTTCCCGGGTGTCCGGAAGGATGATGGCGAATTCCTCGCCCCCATACCGGCCTATGTGATCGGTCTTGCGCAGGCGCTGCTTGAGGAACATGGACAGGCTGCGGAGCACACGGTCGCCAATGGGGTGCCCGAAGGTGTCATTCACTTTTTTGAAGTAATCAATGTCGATCATCGCAAAGCAGAGCGGCTGGTCTTTCTGTCGGCACTTCACGATCTCCTGATCCAGCAGATGCAGGGTGTGGGTGTGGTTGAACAGGCCGGTCAGGCTGTCGCGGATCATCAATGCCAGCAACGAGCGGGCCCGCCGGCCCCGGTTATGGATGGTGGCAATCAGGTGTTTCGGATCGATAGGTTTGGTGAGGAAGTCGTCACCTCCCAGGCTCATGGCATGGAGTTGCTTGCTGACATCCTCCTCGGCAGACAGGTAAATGATGGGGACGCTGTGGAAGCGGTCCTGCTGGCGAATGACCCGCGCAATCTCCATGCCGGTGCAGCCGGGCATGTACATGTCCAGAATAATGATCTCTGGTGAGAAAGATTCCAGTGCGTGGATGATGTCCATGGGGTTGGTGATGATATGGGCATTCATGCCGGCTTTTTTGAGCACCGTTTCCATGAACTTGGCCTGGGCGCGAGAGTCATCCAGCACCAGTACCTTGTAGGGTTCTACCGTGTTGCCGTGTGTGTACGTTTCGATCTTCTCGATCAGCTGGCCCGGGTCTACGGCCGGATAGAAAAACTCCTCGCCACCACAGCGGGAAGCCCGCAACCGGGTTTCAATGGTGCCATCCTCATCGCTCATGAAAATAATGGGAATGGGGGTGTCGTGACGCTCCTGCAGTCGCTCGATCGTGGCAATGCCACTGAGTGGTTCGCCGCCGTAGTTGACGTCCATCAGGATGGTTTCTGGCTTGTGGAGGGCGCAGGCTTCTATGAGTTTTTCCGACGTGTGGAATGCGGACGCGCGGAAACCGAAAAACTCGAGCTGGCGAATGAGCCGGCCGGCCATTTCCTCGCTCGACAGCGCTATATAGACCGGGGTGCGACGGTACTGCTGGGGAGCTTCGCTGGCGGTCTGGTCTGTGCGCCGGAGGGTGCACCGGGAGAGCTGTTCAATGGCATCCTGCAGTTTGCGGTCAAGGCCCTCTGGCAGGGCCTCGCCTTCGGGCCACTCGCTAATAAGCTCGAACACTTTCTGCCCTGACTCAGCATGGCTCGCCATTTCGAATCGTTTGGCGTAGCGAACCAGCTTGTCGGCCGCTCTGGCAAAGTCAGCCCTGAACGCGGCAGACTCGCTGATATCTTCGTGGACTTTCTGCCAAGTATCCAGGACAACGCGCGCCTGGGTTGTGACCCGGCGGGCAAAATGCTGCCTGAGTTTGTCTTTCTGGCTTTCGTCGTTCATTGTGCTCCGGCCTGTATTTTTTCGTTCCTGGCCGCCCGTCTCCATTACAGGCAGATATTTTCAACATTAGTCGTTTTGCAGAGTCTATAGTGTTTAATGTTGTCGGCGTAGGTGACTCTATGTAAATGTTTGTCAACTATGCGGTTCAGGTCACATCAGTTCCCCGGTAACCGTTCTTCCAGGCAGGGGTTGCCTCTTATGGCACGGATGCAGAAAACAGTACAATTTGCCCGGCAGCGGGGAGTGATCACCCTGCGCAGCCTGCTTTTGCTGTTTACCGGCGGGCTGCTGCTGCTGTTACTGGTCGCTGCAGTGAGTGTGAGCTTCGATCGTTTCCGGGATTACATGACCGATCAGCTTCGCGGGCACTCCCAGGATGGCGCCACCGCTATCGGTCTTTCCCTTTCCAATGCTATCGACGGTCGCGATCCTGTGGCCGCTTCGTCCCTGGTTGACGCCGTGTTTGACAGTGGTCGTTACCTGTCCGTGGTTTACCTCGATAACGAAGGCGAGGAAATTGCCGGCAGGGAGGCCACCCTTAATGACGTCCGTGCACCAGGCTGGTTTGTCTCTCTGGCCGACTTGCCCCTGCCCACCGGGGAGGCGGAGGTGGTGCGAGGCTGGAGCCGACTGGGTAAGGTCAGGGTGGTCAGCCATCCCGGCCGGGCCTATGAGGATCTTTGGAGGGTGACTCTCGGTACGGTGGCCGGTTCTGTGCTGGTCGCCGGAGCCGGCCTGGTAGGCCTGTTCTGGATGATGACACGCCTGCTGCGGCCGCTCAGGGCTGTGGAAATACAGGCCAGGGCCCTAGGACGGCGTGATTTCCGCCGCAGGGTGGATATCACATCTACCCGTGAGCTTAATCAGGTTACCCGTGCCATGAACCAGATGGCGGATGATCTTGGCCAGTTGTTCGAGGGTCAGGCCAAGCTCATTCAGCATCTGCGCAAGGTCAATAACGAAGACAGTGTGACCGGGCTGGCCAGCCGCCGCGCCTTCGAGCAAAGGCTCAAGGTGGAGGTGGAATCCGAGGAGCGCGCCGCGCCAGGCGTTCTGTTTCTGCTCCAGTTGGCGGGTTTTGCCCAATATAACCAGAGCTATGGCCGCGAAGAGGCGGATCGCCTGCTCGTCCGCATTGGTGACGCCCTTAGCGTTTTTACCCGCCGTCACAGTGACTCCTTTGCCGGGCGGCTGAGTGGTGCCGGGTTTGCGGTCTTTCTGCCCGGCGTTTCCCGGGCCGACGGTGTCATATGGTGTCGCCAGTTGTTGGACGAACTCGACGGCATCTATGCAGATTTCTCGGCGCAGAGCGGCGTTTCTATTCACGCGGGTATTGCCCAGGCTGCGGGGAATCAGAAGGTTCGTGACCTGATGGCCGCTGCCGACGAGGCGCTTCGTCAGGCCCAGGCGGAAGAGGCCTCCGCGTGCCACGCCGCAGATACCGACCGGCTTGAACACTACAACAGTGAGACCTGGCGTGCGATCATCAAGCAGGCTGTCCGGGATGGCTGGTTGTCGCTCTGGCTGCAGCCAATGGTTCGCAAGGACGACGGCAGCGTACTGTTCCATCAGGTATTCTCCCGCATGAAGACGCCCGATGGCTGGGTGAAGGCAAACATCTTTGTGCCCATGGCAGAGCGGTTTGGTCTGACCCCTGATATAGACCGTTGGGTTCTGACACGCTCGCTCGCGTTGTTGCGGGAGCAGCCGGATGAGCGACTGGCAATGACGCTGGGCGTGGTGTCGGTGACCAGCGAGGGCTTCCGGAAGGCGCTTCTGGAGGAATTGGCGAAGGCGGGGCCGGAACGCCAGCGGTTGCAGATTGGCGTGTCCGAACAGGCTGTGCACCATCACCGTGTTCAGGTTGGGCTTCTGGTCCGTGCCCTGAACCGCCTGGAAGTGCCGGTGATCGTCGACCGCTTCGGGGTTGGCGGCGTACCCTTCAGTTACCTGAGAAATCTGAGATTCCAGGCTCTGCGTATTGATAGCAGCTTCATCCACGACATCGACACGCACGAAGACAATCGGTTCTATCTTGAATCCGTGGCCACCATAGCGCGCAGCAGGGGCGTGAGGGTGTATGTTACCGGTGTGGAGACGGAGAGTGAGTACTCGGCGCTGGGCGGCATCGGTATTGATGGCGCAATGGGGTATCATCTGGGTCGCCCATTCGAGGCGGGACAGTAAGGCGGCATCGCCGCCGCAAATTGCATATGGCCCGCCCATGCGTCATGGTAACTGAAGCTCCCGGGTGGGCAGGCCAGATACAACGACAGATCAGGGGAAAAAACAACCAATGTCAGGAAAAATCAGACGGTACTTCAGTGATCGCAAAGACGACTTCCGGGATTTTTCCGGCGGTGGCGGGGTTGTCGGCAAATTCATCCTGGCTGTCCTTGTCGTCTATTTGCTGGTTGCCCTGGTGCTGGGGATGATCTGGAGCAGCGAGCCGGATGTGTTCTCGGTTCGGGAGCATACACGGAAAGTTGCCGGCGATATGCAACGTGAGCCCGTTACTGGTTTCGCGACCACAGTGACCATGATTCGTGTGGCAGAGACGTTGCTCGACAAGCCTGGAGGCTATATCACCAACGATGTTGCACCGCCGGGGCTCTGGCTGGACAACATGCCCAACTGGGAATTTGGTGTGCTGGTGCAGCTTCGCGACTTCTCCCGCGCCATGCGCAGGGACATCAGTCGTTCCCAGAGCCAGTCTGCTGAAGATCGGGACCTGGTTATCGCCGAACCGCAGTTGCACTTCGATAGCGGCAGCTGGGCGCTCCCATCCACCGAGGCGGAATACCGCCGGGGTATCAAGGCGCTGTACAGCTATCTCGACCGCCTGTCGCGCCCTGAGCGGCCTGATGCCCAGTTCTTCGCGAGGGCCGACAACCTGGCCAACTGGCTGGGGGATCTGGAAACCCGGCTGGGCAGTCTCTCCCGTACCCTGGGGGAAAGTGTCGGCAAGGCCTCGGTGTCTGATTCCGTGTCCAACATTAATCCGGACGATCCTCTTTCCGAAGATGTAACGGGCGAGGATGTCAAAACTCCATGGACCGAAATAGACGATGTGTTTTATGAAGCCAGGGGCAGTGCCTGGGCCCTGTTGCACATCTTCCGCGCCATCGAGGTGGACTTCCGCAAGGTGCTGAGCGACAAGAATGCTCTGGCCAGCGCCAAGCAGATCATTATCGAACTGGAAGGTACCCAGGGAGAAATGTGGAGTCCGGTGATTCTGAACGGCAGCGGTTTTGGTGTGCTGGCCAACCATTCCCTGACTATGGCGGCGTATCTATCACGCGCCAGTGCTGCAATCAGCGACATGCGCGACTTGCTGACCCGGGGCTGATGACGGGAAACCTGATGACATAAAAAAACCGGGCCATTTGAGCCCGGTTTTTTTATGTTCGCCTGAAAGGGTTTGTGTCAGCCCTTGTAAGCATTAACGGCGGCTTCAATGGCTTTCTTGGCCTCGGCGGCATTGCCCCAGCCCTGAACCTTGACCCACTTGCCCGGCTCGAGAGTCTTGTAGTTCTCGAAGAAGTGGTGGATCTGGTCCCGCAGCAGTTCCGGCAGATCGTCAATTTCCTTCACATTGTGGTAGGAAGTGGTCAGTTTGTCGTGGGGAACCGCCACCAGCTTGGCGTCGCCGCCGGCTTCGTCTTCCATGTTCAGCACGCCAACGGGACGGCAGCGAATAACCGAACCTGCCTGCACCGGGTAGGGGGTGACTACCAGCACATCAATGGGGTCGCCATCGTCGGCCAGAGTGTGGGGGATAAAGCCGTAGTTGGCCGGATAGAACATGGGAGTGGCCATGAAGCGGTCTACCAGCAGCGCGCCCATGTCCTTGTCCAGCTCGTACTTGACCGGCGAGCTGTTCGCCGGGATTTCGATGGCAACGTAGATGTCTTCTGGTGGGTTCTTGCCAACCGGGATATTGTCAAAGTTCATGAGCGATCCTTCCTGAAGTGCGTTTAACTGCGTGGAAAAAGTGGGCGCAATTATACGGGACTATGGTGTGAATCGAAACTAAACGTTGGTCTTGCTACAGCCTCATCTGCTTGGCTATCAGTTCCTTCATGATCTCGTCGGTGCCACCACCGATCGACAGTATCTTCGCATCGCGGTACAACCGCTCAACAACCGACTCCCGCATAAACCCCATACCGCCATGAATCTGTACCGCTTCGCGGGTGACCTTTTCGCAGACCTCCACCGCAAAGTTTTTCGCCATCGCCACCTGTTTGATCGGGTTCTTGCCAGCCTGCATAAGTGCAGCACAGCGATAGGTGTATTCCCGCGCCACATCCACCTGGGTAGCCATGTCCACCAGTTTATGGCGCGTTACCTGGAAGCCTTTGACCGGGCGACCAAAGGCCTCCCGATGCCCGGCCCAGGCCATGGCCGCTTCCAGGGCTATTTCGGCGGTCATGTACGCCATAATCGACAGGCTCAGGCGCTCCGCCAGAAAATTGCTCATGATGGCAATGAACCCGGCGTTTTCTGCGCCGATCAGACGGTTGGCGGGAACCCGGCAGTCTTCGAAAAACAATTCGGCCGTATCACTGGCCCACCAGCCCATTTTGCGAAGTTTCTTGCCCGTAGAGAAGCCCGGCGTGTCGCGGTCTATGAGCAGCAGGCTGACACCCCCGTGACCTTCGCCCCCGGTGCGCACCGCAACTGTGTAGTGATCGGCACGAATGCCGCTGGTGATAAAAGTCTTGCTACCGTTGACGATGTAATGATCGCCGTCCCTCACTGCCTTCGTCTTGAGGCTCGCCACATCGGAACCACCACCGGGTTCGGTGATCGCCAGTGCTGCGATCTTCTCGCCGCGCAGCACCGGCGGTACGATCGACTCCTTCACTTCTGGTCGCGCCCATTTCGCTACTGGCGGGAGGCCGATATCCAACGATCCAAGCCCGGCCACCAGGCCGCCAGAGGTGGAGCGCATCAGTTCCTCTGAAACGGCGACCTTCATAAACACATCGTCTTCGCCAATGCCGCCGAGACTTTCCGGGAACCCAACCCCAAGAAGCCCTGCATCTCCAGCCTGTTTATAAAGTTCCCGGGGAAACTCGCCCGCTTCCTCCCAGTCGTCTATGTGAGGCAGAACATGCGTGGTAACAAATTTGCGCGCAGTCTGACGAACCTGCTCATGGGTATCATTGAAATAATCGGACACGGTAAGCCTCCCTGTGATCGGAAATCATAGGAGCAGTCTCACTCAAATCAAAAAACCAAGCAAGCGCTTGGTTCAATGAAGACCCGAAAAGAGTTTGGGCCGCAAGGAGGTGGGCTCATCAGGGGACGTCAAAAACATGGATGTTTTTGTCGAGCGTACATGGACGTATTCACAGCGTGCCCCTGATGAGCCCACCTCCTTGCGGCTTCCCCCGAGTTCACAGTCCTCCCGGTAAGTCACCCGTCCTCGCGGGAAATACTCTTGACGCCATCCTTGGTACCGAGCAACAACAAATCCGCAGGCCGACGAGCAAACAGCCCGTTGGTAACAATGCCCACGATATTGTTCAGCTTCTCCTCAATCTGAAGCGGCCGGGAAATATCCAGGTTATGGATATCGATAATGATATTGCCGTTGTCCGTAATGAAACCCTCACGGTAAACCGGATCGCCGCCCAGCTTCACAATTTCGCGGCCAACATAGCTGCGAGCCATGGGCACCACTTCCACCGGAAGCGGAAACTCGCCCAGGATGTCCACCTTCTTGGACTCGTCGGCGATACAGATAAACGTCTTGGATACCGCCGCCACAATTTTCTCGCGGGTGAGGGCACCACCGCCGCCCTTGATGAGCTCCAGGTGCTCATTGGTCTCGTCGGCGCCATCTACATAAAACTCAAGCGGCGCGGCACTGTTCAGGTCATACACCGGAATGCCGTGACTCTTCAGCCTCTCTGCCGTGGCGTCGGAACTGGCGACAGCACCGTCAAAGTCGTTCCGAATGCTCGCAAGCAGGTCGATAAAGCAGTTGGCAGTGCTCCCGGTGCCCACGCCGATAATGCTGTCCTGGTCCAGATGGGGCTTGATGTAGTCCAGCGCAGCCTGGGCGACGGCTTTCTTCAGTTCGTCCTGATTCATCGAAGGAACTCCGGTTTTTGCGGGAAATGGTCACAGTGGCTGTCATTATAGCTCTTCCGGGCGGCCTGCTTATAGACGGAACCCCGGCAAAGTTTCTACACTGTTCGTTTTCCCAACGAAACATCAACCTCCGGACGGAACCATGCCGCAACGCTACATAAAGAAAATTCTTGATGCCCGTGTCTACGACGTGGCCATCGAGACCCCGCTGACTGAGGCCCGCAGCCTCTCCAAGCGCTTTGGTAACAACATTATGCTCAAGCGCGAAGACCTTCAGCCGGTATTTTCTTTCAAGATTCGTGGCGCCTATAACCGCATTGCGCAGCTCTCGGAGGAGCAAAAAGCCAAGGGCGTGATTTGTGCCTCCGCCGGCAACCATGCCCAGGGTGTGGCCCTGGCTGCGAAGAAGCTGGGTATCAAGGCCGTGATCGTGATGCCCCAGACCACCCCGGAAATCAAGGTGCGCTCGGTACGGGACCACGGCGCCAAAGTGGTGCTCAAAGGCGATGCCTTTGACGAAGCCGCCGCCCACGCCCAGGAACTGATCCAGAAGCACGGCTACACCTACATTCCGCCTTACGACGACCCCGACGTTATCGCCGGGCAGGGCACAGTGGCCATGGAAATCATGTGGCAGTTCAGCAAGCCTATCCATGCCATCTTTATCTGTGTTGGCGGCGGCGGGCTGATTGCCGGCATGGCTGCCTACATCAAGTACCTGAGACCTGAAATCAAGGTGATCGGCGTTGAACCGGAAGACTCCAACTGCCTGCAGGCCGCCATGAAAGCCGGCAAGCGGGTAGTGCTGGATGAAGTCGGCATTTTCGCTGATGGCGTCGCCGTCAAGCAGATCGGCAAGTACCCGTGGGAAATCTGCAAGGACTACGTGGACGAAGTGATCACCGTCTCCACCGACGAAATCTGCGCCGCCATCAAGGACGTGTTCGAGGACACCCGTTCCATCGCTGAACCGGCCGGGGCGCTGGGTGTAGCTGGCATCAAGAAGTACGTCGAGAGGGAGCAGATCGAGAACGAAAACCTGATCGCCACCCTGAGCGGCGCCAACATGAACTTCGACCGCCTGAGATATATCTCCGAGCGCACGGAAGTTGGCGAGAAGCGCGAAGCTATTCTCGCGGTGACCATTCCGGAGAAGCCGGGCGCGTTCAAGACCTTTATCAACGCCCTGCACAAGCGCAGCATCACCGAGTTCAACTACCGCTACGCGGATGCCACCAATGCCACCATCTTCGTCGGCATCCAGATCCAGGCCGGCGGCCACGGCCGCGAAGAGCTGATTCAGGACCTCCGGGAAACCGGCTATTCGGTGATCGACCTGACCGACAGTGACCTGGCGAAACAGCATATCCGTCATATGGTGGGCGGCCATGCCCCGACCATTACCAACGAAAAGGTGTTCCAGTTTGAGTTTCCGGAACGCCCAGGCGCCTTGCTAAAATTCCTGATGTCACTGGGCACCCGCTGGAATATCTCCATGTTCCACTACCGCAACCACGGTGCGGCCTACAGCCGTGTGCTGCTTGGAGCTCAGGTGGAAGATGACGAGGTAAAAGACTTCGAGAAGATGCTCGACAAGGTCGGTTTCCGCTACGAAAACATGACTGATAACGAGGCTTACCAGTTGTTTTTGGGCGCAGGTAATAACAGGTCTGAATAACGCGGATTAGGATTGGGTGCGGGAGGCCGTCCAAAACTGTGCGGAGCCATGGATGGCGGAGCTCAAGCGCCACAGGGATGTGCTTGAGCGTGTTTTGGACGGCCTCCCGCACCCAATCTGGCAGGCTAACTCTATTCTTACAAAATTTTAACCTGTGAAAAATTGTAAAATACGGGATAGGTGTTAGTCTTTCGTCTAATTCTTGAAAACAAGAATAGTCACCTGATTTAGATAGATTTTACCCTTTCGAATACCGGAGATCCTCACCATGGCCCGCAAGCCCGATATTATTCGGTCGATTGTGCTGATTTTTGCTGTTGGTCTAGTGATTACCGGCTTCACCTCGCTTCAGGCTTCCCAGGATGAGCCAAAGGCCACTTACAGTGCTGATGGCAGCGAAATAGTTATGGTTCCTGCTGTCCGGGACTGAATTGCCTCAAGCCTGTTTTCCGGCTCTCACCCGGTAATATCCCCTGTCGGTAACCACGCTGTGCAGCGGAATATCCCAAGGCTCCAGCGGTAACTCCGATACCTTCTGACATTCGTGGGCCAGCCCGATGAGCTTGGGCGCCAGCCGTGGCCGTATGCGTGTGAACGCGAAGGTGCGGTCATAAAAACCTCCACCCATTCCAAGCCTGCCTCCGAATTCATCGAAACCTACCAATGGAAACAGAACCGCATCCAGCGCCCAGGGTGGCCGTTTTAGCCCGTTTTGGAAGGCCGGTTCCGGGATGCCAAATCGGTTGGCTGTGAGCCTTGTGTTGTCAGTGAAGCGGCTGAAAACCAGTCTGCCGTGATGAACCGGGTGCAAAACCGGAAGATAGAACCGGACGCCGCGTTGGCGGGCGATGTGGGCATAGATCCGGGGGTCGATTTCTCCGTCGTTGGGCAGGTAGATTGCCACATGGCGTGCACGGTAGAGATCGGGGTGTCGCAACAGGTTCAGGGCGAGCTGGTCGGCCGCAATCTGTTGTTCTTCCGCAGAAAGAGCCCTTCGTTTTTGCCTGAGAGTCTTGCGGAGTTTACTGCGTGAGCGTGAATCCGGGTGATCTTCAAAAGGGTGGGGGGAGATAACGTTGGTCAAAATAAGCTTCCCGGGCTGCCGTTATCGGATGTGGCCCTTGAACCCAAAGTTCAAGGTCGGTGGCCGCTGTGACATATTAGGCTTTCCCCGTGAGGGGACGTGCTCACAATGCCCTAGAGTAGCCACCTGGGTAGTGCGCATCGGCTCGAGGACGAATCCGACCAGCGAACAGCCCAGGAAGTTATTCTCATTATACGGGCATTGGCGGGGCTGATTGCAACACCTGATTCGGATCCGTGTGTAATGCTTAGTTACCGGAGGTTTCACCCAGCGCGGTATCCAGTTTCTCGTCCATGGCACTGAGAATCGAGCTGGCGGCGCTGGACATGGTGTCCCGTTCCAGCAAATCATGGGTGATGTTCAGCGCTGCCATTACCGCGATGCGCTCGGTGCCGAAGACTTTTCCGCTGGAGCGGATTTCCCGCATTTTTACGTCCAGGTGTCTGGCGGCCTGTAAGAGGGCGTCCTGCTCTTCCTCAGGGCAGGCGACCAGGTATTCCTTGTCGAGAATCTTGACTTCGACGGTTGTCGGCTGCTGTGGCATCAGTGGTGCTCCAGGGCCCGGAGGCGTCCTATCATGGCTTCGATCTTGTTTTTGGCAAGATCATTCTTGTGCATAAGCTGCGCCCGCTCGCGGTTCCAGTCGTCCTGCAGCTCGCGCAGCATCGCGTTGTCACGCTCCAGTTTGCGACAGTGTTCGATCAGTCTGTCGAGTTTGTCCGCCAATGCCTGTAGTTCGGACTGTTCCATGAGTCGTCCAACGCCTGTATCAAAGAAGTGAACTAACTATAAGTGTGGACTGCAAGCTGGTCAATTTACAGGGATGTCATAGCCCGTTATGCGTGACGTCCGTCACTCCGGCATCACATGCCCCAGCCCTTGTTTGCGGCTCCCGCGCCACGCCTGGAGGGCGGGAATCAGCCCTACAACAAATGCAGCGAAGGGAACACTGGCAATCATCAGCCACTCCATCCCATTGAGCGGCCGCAAGCCAATCTGGACGCCCCAGGTTTCCAGCAGCCAGGGGCTGAGCCCGGAAATACAGGCAGCGCCGGCGAACACGGCAATGACGCAGGCTGAGACCGCCAGAACCACGCACTCGATCACGTGAAGAGTCGCAATCAGCATGGGGGAGGCGCCGGTGGCCCGGAGTATGGCAACTTCCTGGCGCCGCTGCACCTGAAGTGTCAGCAATACTGCAATAAGCCCGATCAGGCTGGTAACCACCACAAAACCGGTAATGCCCAGCAGGGCGTTCTCGAACTGCCCCATGATTCGCCATAGTTCGCTGAGTGCCACGCCCGGCAGAACAGCGGAAAGCGGTTCATCGCGGAATTCGTTGATTTCGCGCTGCACCTGGAATGTCAGCACCTTGCGTTCGATGCCGACCAGTGCCGCAGTAATGCTGTCTGGCGTCAGGTCCCGCTCCAAAGCCTGTTCGGGAGTTACTGTGCGGCCGGGGATGGCGACACCCGATTCCCATCCGATGTGGATGGCTTCCAGTCCTTCCAGGCTGACATAAACTGCCTGGTCCACCGGCGTGCCGGTAGGGGCGAGCACACCGGTGACGGTGAACGGGGTGTCCTTGTGATTTGAGAAACTGGTTCGTCCGCCCCCATGCGAAAGGATGATGTCGTCCCCCAGCTGGTGACCATGCTTGCGTGCGACCTGAGCCCCAAGTACTACTTCGAACACCTCGCTGAACCACGAGCCTTCCTGCAGTTCAGGGCGCTGGTCGCGACCATAACGGAAATACTTCGGAAACTCCTCGTTGGTTCCGACCACCCGGTGTCCGCGATAACTGTCACCCAGGGAAATGGGCACCAGCCAGTTGATGCGTTGGTCGTCCTGCAGTTTCTGGTAGGTGCTCCAGCGAATGTTATTGGTGGCATCGCCGATGTGAAAAATGGTGTACAGCAGCAGGTTCAGCTGGCCGCTGCGGGCGCCCACGATCAGGTCGGTACCCGAGATGGTGTTGGTAAAGGACTGTTTGACCTCGGTGCGCAGATATTGAACGCCCAGCAGAAGGGTGATGCTCAGCGTCAGGGTAAGGGTGACCAGGGCCAGCACCTTGCGCCGGTACCAGAGACTTGCCATTGCCAGGGAGAATGCCAGCCGGAGATTCATTGGGTCACCTCCAGGGAGAGCTGGTAATCAAATAGCCCTGCCAGGCTCTGGTCATGGCTGACAAAGACCACGGATGAGTGTTTTTCCGCCGCCAGCCCGAGTAGCAGTTCGATAAAGCGGTCGCGGTTGTCGCTGTCCAGGGCGGAGGTGGGCTCATCCGCCAGAATCAGTTCAGGGCCACCGGTAAGTGCCCGTGCTGCGGCCACCCGTTGCTGCTGGCCAACGCTCAGGCCGGTCACTCTGCGCTTCCAGTGAACCGGGGGAATGCCAAGGGCGGTCAGCAGGGATTCCGCTTCTTTCTCGGGTGTGGGCAAGGCGCGGTTGCGACGCTTGCAGGAAAGCCGGCAGGGCAGCATTACGTTGTCGAGGGTTGTCAGGTAGGGAACCAGGTTGAACTGCTGGAAAATCACGCCCATGTGATCGGCCCTGAAGCGGTCCCGTTGACCACTTGTCAGGCGGGTCAGCTCTGTACCCAGCAAGCTCAGCGTGCCCGAAGCCGGTACAATCAGACCGCCCATCAGGCTCAGGAGTGTGCTCTTGCCGCTGCCACTGGGCCCGCGAACAAACAGATGCTCACCGGTGTTCAGCGTGATGTCCGGGTAGCTCAGTGGGGCCTGGGTCTGATCCCAGTGAAAGGTCAGGTTGCTGAGATGAAGTACCTGCCGGGTGGTTGCGGAACTATCGGGCGGCAAGTCTGTCTTGCTGGTCATGTCAGGCATTGGTCATCCGGTGTATGATTCCTGCATTGTCTCGGGAGTATTCCATTTCATGGTTCATAATTTGAAGACTGATGGACAGCGTAAGCGACTTGCGGTTCCGCTGTCTGTACTAGCCGCTCTGGTGTTCGCTACGGCGCTGAGTATCGTCACCACGGCCAGTGCGAAAGAAGCCGCAGCGGAGATTGACTGGCTCGAACTGATGCCGGCGGAGGATCTCAATCTGCTTGAAAATATGCCGGAAGTCACCCACGAAGGTGATGGCCCTGCCGCATTGCCGGACGAAATCATGACCGGCCGTGTAGTCCCGGAAATGGAAGGCAGGTCCGGCCGTATTCCCGGCTTCGTGGTGCCGTTGAAAACCACCCAGGATATGCGCATTCTCGAATTTTTCCTGGTGCCTTATTACGGCGCCTGTATTCATGTGCCGCCCCCGCCCCCGAACCAGATTATCCATGTCAAATACAAGGAAGGCTTCAAACTTGAAGCCTTGTACGATCCGGTTTGGATTGAGGGCACGTTGCAAATCGAGAAAACCGAGAACGATGTTGCCTCTTCGTCCTATTCCATTATTGCGGAAAGCGTAACGCCCTACGAAGACGAGGGCGACTACTGATCAGTTGTTGATCGTGAACGCCCGGTTGACTGATGTGAGCCGGGCACTGCCCTGCCCGGACTGGGTCACCCATTCGACGGCGAGCTCCTCCAGATTGCCGAATTCCTCCAACAACGCGGAAGTCAGCGTCAGCCCCGCACCCAGGTCATCACACTGCAGTTGTTGCGACACATCGTACTCACGATGGGCTGCTTTCTCATGGCCCTCCTCGTGGTCGTGATGGTGTTCTTCATTATGGTGCTCCTCATGACGGTGCTCTTCGTGATGGCCATGATCGTCGTGGTCGGTCTCTCCGCCAAGTTCAACGACAGCAGCGGTTACCCGGCAACTGGCAGCTTCCGTATCCACTAGAGGGGTGTTGTTCAGCCAATGATTGATTTTAGATAGGCGCCTTTTTTCCTCATCCGTGCGAGCTTCGTGTTCGAATCCTGCCAGGTTATAAGCGGGGGAAGTGAACATCAGGTCAATGCTGTTGTTCTCAACTGCAATCTGCAGCCGGGCATGGCCATGTTCGTGGGCATCTGGATTATCAGCGGCATAGCCATAACCAGGGAGGCTGCAGGCTGCAAGCAAGTAGCCCAGCGCCAGATATGGCTGCGGCCAGTTTGATCTTTCTCTGCGGGGGGTGGGCATCTGCACGGACATCAAAGGCACTCCGACGATATAGTGATATGTTATAACATAATTTACGCTATCCACGCCGGGAATCAAGAGGGCAAGTGCCTTAATACGGCCTGAATGCTAGGATAGGGCCTTCATTCATTGATACAGGATCGTCCCGATTCATGTCCGAAACCGACACCTCCAATGCCCGTGCTGTGGCCTTCGAGCGCTGGGCAAACGTGTTCACTGTGCACAAGGCCTTCAGCCACCCCTCGGAACTTCATGGTGCTCTTTGTGGCCGACTGGCGGCCGGCTCGCGTATAGATGAAGGAGAGTGGCTGGCAATGGTCTGTGAGCAC
Source organism: Marinobacter denitrificans (assembly GCF_008795955.1). Taxonomy (GTDB): domain Bacteria; phylum Pseudomonadota; class Gammaproteobacteria; order Pseudomonadales; family Oleiphilaceae; genus Marinobacter; species Marinobacter denitrificans. Next base: position 1,045,033 of record NZ_VMHN01000001.1, on the reverse strand, counting down.
ATGGGTCTGCCTGTCACCGCAACGGATGAGTCAGACGAGCTCCGCGAGTTCATGGCCTCGGCCTACGACCAGACTCTGGAGCTTATGAAAGCCACCGATATGAGCTTTCAACCATTGCTGCCCGATGACGACTACGCCATTGAGCAACGCCTGGAAGCGTTGACCTCCTGGGTGAGAGGTTTTCTGGAAGGGATGGCCCTTTCAGCCGGCGAATCCCTGGGGGAAGCACCGGATGAAATTCGCGAGCTGATTGAAGATATGGTGGCTATCAGCCAGGTCGCTGACGATGATGAGCCGGATGACGAAAGCGAACAACAGTTGATGGAGATTGTGGAATACGTACGGCTGGGTGCGCTGGCGGTATTTACCGAGTTCAATCCGCCCGAAAAGCCGTCGCCGAAAACGCCAACACTGCACTGAGAACGCTACGAATTGTGGGAGAGACCATGGCCTCACTGATACCCGTCAAGGAATTCAACGATCGTCGTCGCCGGCTGATGGAGCGGATGGCCTCGGACAGCATTGCCATTCTGCCCGCTGCACCTGAGCGGGTGCGCAACCGGGATGTGCTGCATCCGTTCCGGCAGGATAGCGATTTTCATTACCTGACCGGGTTTGATGAGCCGGATGCGGTTCTGGTGCTGATTCCGGGCCGCGAGCATGGCGAGTCGGTGCTGTTCTGCAAGGAGCGCAACCCCGAGAAAGAACTGTGGGACGGTTTCCTGGCCGGCCCCGAAGGCGCCATTGAAACCTTCGGCCTCGACGACGCCTTCCCGGTCTCCGATATTGATGACATCCTGCCGGGCATGATTGAAGGCCGCAGCCGGGTTTATTACCCGCTGGGCAAAGACCACAACTTTGACGCCAAGGTTATGGACTGGGTCAAGGTTATCCGCAGCAAGGTCCGCTCGGGCGCCCACCCTCCCGGCGAGTTTGTTGCCCTGGAACACCTGCTTCATGACTTGCGACTCTACAAGAGTGCGGCAGAAATAAAAGTGATGGCCAGGGCGGGTGAAATCAGTTGCGAGGCCCACAAGCGGGCCATGAAACGCGCCCGCAGGGGCGGTTTCGAGTACAACCTTGAGGCAGAGCTGATCCACACCTTCATGGAAAACGGGGCCCGCTCTACGGCTTACCCATCCATCGTTGGCGGCGGCCAGAACGCCTGCATCCTGCATTACATAGAAAACAGTGCCCCGCTGAAGGAAGGCGACCTGGTACTGATCGATGCCGGGTGCGAGCTGGAGTGCTACGCCTCCGATATTACCCGCACCTTCCCGGTCAGTGGCAAGTTCAGTGATGAACAGAGGGCCCTTTACGAGGTGGTACTGGCAGCCCAGTACGCGGCTATCGATGAAGTGCGTCCCGGCAATCACTGGGACCATCCTCATCAGGCCGCACTGAAAGTGCTCACCCAGGGGTTGATTGATCTCGGCCTGCTGAAAGACACCACCGTGGAGCAGGCCATCGAGGAGCAGGCGTTCAAGCCCTTCTTCATGCACCGCACCGGTCACTGGCTGGGGATGGACGTGCACGACGTAGGGGATTACAAGGTAGGCGATGCCTGGCGTCAGCTGGAACCGGGTATGGCGCTGACGGTTGAGCCGGGGCTTTACGTTGCACCGGACAACACCGACGTGGATGAAAAATGGCGCGGCATCGGCATCCGTATCGAAGATGATGTGGTTGTGACGAAAGAAGGCTGCCGGGTACTGACCGATACTGTTCCCAAAACCATCCCCGAGATTGAAGCGCTAATGGCCGACTGACCGTGAAACAGCATGATACCGATATCATCATCGCCGGCGGGGGGCTGGCTGGCGCTACGTTGGCACTGGCGCTGGCGCGAGTCCTGCCGCAACTGCGGGTAACAGTGGTGGAAACGTTTCCATTGTCGCCTGAGGCGTTGCCGGACAGTTATCAGCCCAGCTATGACGCCCGATCCACAGCACTGGCCTGGGGCTCGCGGCTGATTTTCGAGGAGCTCGGGCTATGGCAACGGCTTTCGGAGCATGCCACCCCCATTCGCCATATCCATGTGTCGGACCGTGGCCACTTTGGTGCCACCCGGCTTAATGCAGCGGACCATCATCAGGAAGCTCTGGGCTACGTGGCAGACAACCGCTGGATGGGCTTGTGTTTGATGCGGGAACTGCTTCAGACCAGCGTGGTATGGGAAGCTCCTGCAGAAGTGACAGGCATGCAACCTTTGCCAGAGGGTGTCAGGGTCACGCTGGATTCGAAAGAGGGCGGACGCGAGCTGACCGCACAATGCCTGGTAGTGGCCGACGGCGGTCGATCCGGGCTGAGGGAAAAGCTCGGTTTCCGGGTGGATGAGCAAGCCTACGACCAGTATGCCCTGATTGCCAATGTCACCACGGCCAACAGCCACGACTACACCGCCTACGAGCGTTTTACCGATGCCGGCCCCATGGCACTGCTGCCCCACGGTTCCCCCACACGCGCGGGAAATATGGCGGCCCTGGTATGGACACTGGACAGCGAAGCCCTTGATGATCTGCTAGACCTCAGTGATGAGGACAAGTGCCGCCGCCTGCAACAACGGTTTGGTTGGCGGCTGGGGCGGTTCACTCGCATCGGTGAGTGCAGCCATTACCCGCTGACCCTGAAAACCGTGGATGAGTCCGTTCGCCCTGGCGTTGTATTGGTGGGCAATGCAGCCCATACCCTGCATCCGGTGGCGGGGCAGGGCTTTAACCTCGCCCTGCGCGGGCTTATGGCCCTGGTGGAGCAGTTCCGGGTGGCAACTGAGCGGGGACAGGCCCTGGGCAGTCTGCCAGTACTGAAGGGCTATCAGAACCGCCATCGCCAGGACTGGCAGCAGACGGTCCGGTTTTCTGATTCCCTGATACAGCTGTTCGGTACTCACTTGCCTTTGGTGACCACCGCCCGCGATGCCGGCCTGATGGGGCTGGATCTTTTACCTGGCGCAAAACGCTGGTTTGCCCGCCAGGCCATGGGCCTGGGCGGTCGCCGTGCCGAAATCCGCGCGCCCGGAAACGCCTCGACGGAACGCAACAATCATGAGTGATCAGACGCACTTCAATATCCTGGTGGTTGGCGGGGGCATGGTCGGTTCCGCCCTGGCGCTGGGGCTGTCACGGCAGGGTTGGAAAGTCGGGCTGGTGGAAGGGAGCGACCGCAAGACATTGCTGCAGGAATCAGCGCCAGCCTCAGATGTGGACGGTTTTGATCCCCGGGTCAGCGCCATTTCAGTCGCCAGTCAGCGCCTGCTCCAACAGCTGGACGTTTGGTCCGACATCACCGCCGGTCGCCATTGCCCTTACCAGACGATGACCGTGTGGGACGGAGACGGCACCGGCCGTATTCAGTTTGAAGCTGCCGAACTCAGGGCTCCGGCATTGGGCACCATCATCGAGAATCGTCGCATTGTGCGGGCGCTGTTTACAGCCCTCGATTCCAGCAGTGTTGAGCTGATCGATGGCGTCAAGGTAACCGGCTGGTGGCAGGGCGGTAGCGAACGCGGCATTCATCTTGAGGATGGCCGTACGTTGACAGCGAGTCTGGTGGTGGCCGCCGATGGCGCCCATTCCCGTCTGCGCCAGTGGGTGGGGTTACCAACCCGGGAATGGGATTATGGCCAGCAGGCGATTGTGTGCACGGCACGAACCGCTCAAAGCCACCAGTTTACCGCCTGGCAACGGTTTTCTCCCACCGGACCGCTGGCGTTCCTGCCGTTGCTGACAGAATCCGGTGACGAGCATTTCTGCTCGATTGTGTGGTCTCAGGATACCGAAGAAGCGCGACGCCTGATGGCGCTGGATGACGACGCCTTCAGGGCGGAGCTTGAAATCGCCATTGAGCGCGAACTGGGATCGGTTGAGGTGGTCTCGCGCCGTTACGCGTTCCCGCTGCGCCAGCGCCACGCCAAGGATTACATCGCCAGCGGATTTGCGTTGGTGGGCGACGCGGCCCATACCATCCATCCCCTTGCGGGGCAGGGGGCCAATCTGGGTTATGGCGATGTGCGGGCCTTGCTGGATGAGCTGCTGCGGGCAAGAAAGGCGGGCATCGACCCTGACAATGATCTGGTGCTGGCTCGTTACCAGCGTCGCCGGAAAGGTGAAAACCTCACGATGATGGCGGCCATGGAGGGTTTCAAGCAGCTGTTTGGCCGCGATGAGCTCTCCGTGCGTTGGCTGCGCAATACCGGAATGCACTGGCTGAACCAGCTTGGCCCCATCAAGAACCGCATTGCGGCTGAGGCCATGGGATTGGACACCTGATAAGGGATTGCACGGTTATCACCGGAGCAGTTTAACCACAAAGGAATGAACTATGGCTGGCAGCAGTCTGCTCGTATTGATTGATGACATTGCAACGGTTCTGGATGACGTTGCGTTGATGACCAAGGCCGCCACCAAGAAAACCGCAGGCGTGCTGGGAGATGACCTTGCGCTTAATGCCCAGCAGGTGACCGGTGTGAAGCCTGCCCGGGAACTGCCCGTGGTTTGGGCAGTGGCCAAGGGTTCCATGATCAACAAGGCCATCCTGGTCCCCGGGGCGCTGGCCATCAGTTTCTTTGTGCCCTGGCTGGTTGTCCCCCTGTTGATGTTGGGCGGCGCCTTCCTGTGCTTTGAGGGCTTTGAGAAACTCGCCCACCGATTCCTGCACAAGCAGGAGGTTGAGAAACATAAAGCCGAACTGCACGAAGCCCTGAAAGATCCTGATGCAGACCTGAAGTCTGTTGAAAAAGACAAGATCAAGGGCGCCATTCGTACAGACTTTATTCTTTCCGCTGAAATTATTGCAATCACCCTGGGCACCGTCAGTAGCCAGGCTTTCGGCACACAGTTTCTGGTGCTGACGGTAGTGGCCGTAATGGTAACCGTCGGCGTCTACGGCCTGGTGGCGGGTATTGTGAAACTGGATGATGGTGGCCTGTACCTGAGCAAAAAAGAAAGCGCGGTCGCTCAGCGGGTGGGCGAGGGTATTCTCTGGCTGGCGCCATGGATGATGAAAACCCTGTCTGTATTAGGCACCATCGCCATGTTTCTGGTAGGCGGTGGCATTCTGACCCACGGCTTGCCTCCAGTGTATGATGCCATTCATCGCTTTGCCGAGGGCTTTGGTGGATATGCCCAGGCCATAGTGCCTGTTATTGCTGACGGACTGTTCGGTGTTGTGGTGGGCGCTGTGCTGGTGGCGGTGATCACGCCTGCTGTGAAGTTCTGGAAGGAGCGTTGAGCCTGACCTAGCCACAGGCGTCGAACAGACGGCTGATCAGCACCGGTACCGCTGTTTCCACTCTCAGAATACGCCTGCCGAGGTGTACCGCTTCGCAGCCAGCCTCAACCAGCTTCTCCACTTCGTAGGGAATGAAGCCTCCTTCCGGGCCGATGCACAGGGTAGCCGGCTCATTGATATGAGCCGGGCAGGGGGTGTCGGTACCGGGATGGGCCACCAGTGCGCGGGTGTTTTTCAGCAACGCCGGCAGCTCATCTTCCACGAACGGCTTGAACAGCTTACGGATGTGAACCCGGGGCATAATAGTATCCCGCGCCTGCTCCAGGCCAAGGGTCATGTTCTCCCGCAGGTTTTCTTCTGACAGCCAGGGCGTCTGCCAGAAGCTTTTTTCCACCTTGTAGCTGTTGATCAGCCAGATGTCCTTGGCGCCGAGCGAGGCGCAGGTCTGCAACACCCGGCGAAACATTTTCGGCCTTGGCATCGCCAGAACCAGGGTCAGGGGGAGTGGCGGGGGCGGTGGTTCGGCCAGCTCTACCTGAAGAGTTGCCACGGTGTCGGTGAGCTGCAACACGCGGCCGGTGCCGATATCGCCGTTTACCAGGCCCACCGGCACCAGATCCCCCTCGGCAGCCTTCAGTACAGAATTCAGGTGGGCCAGCCGGCGCCCGGTCAGCACCGCCCGGTTATCAGCGGTAAAGTCCTCTGCGAACAGTAACGCCAGATTCATTCGCCGGAGGCTTCCGAGGCGTCCGGGTCCTTCACTTCGCGCCTGGCCAGACGGCCAAACAGAATGCCCAGCTCGAACAGCAGCCACATGGGCACGGCCAGCAGCGTCTGGGAGATGATGTCCGGCGGGGTCAGCAGCATGCCGATCACGAAGCAGCCCACCACAATATAAGGGCGTTTCGCCGCCAGGTCTTCGGGCGTGGTGGCGCCGGTAAGGATCAGCAGGATGGTGGCAATGGGTATCTCGAAGGCAACGCCGAAGGCAAAAAACATCTTCAGCACGAAATTCAGGTAGCTGGCGATATCCGGTAACTCAACGATGCCTTCCGGGCCGATAGCGGTGAAAAAGCCGAATACCAGCGGAAACACCACGAAATAGGCGAAAGACGCACCCATATAGAACAGTATCACCGACGTGAACAGCAGCGGAAATGCCAGTTTCTTCTCATGGGCGTAAAGCCCCGGGGCGATGAAACTCCACAGCTGGTAGAGAATCACCGGTATTGCCGCAAACACGGCCAGTACCAGAGCGAGCTTCAGCGGTGCGAAGAAAGGCGATGTAATGTCCGTGGCGATCATGGTCTGCCCGACCGGCAGCAGATCCCGCAGGGGCTGTGATATCAGCAGGTAGAGTTCATTGGCGAACGGGTAGATGATGGCGAAACAGATGATCACCGCCAGAACCATTTTCAGCAGGCGATTACGCAGTTCCAGCAAATGCTCTATCAGCGGCATTTCCGGTTGGGCTTCGTCGGTGCCCTGTGTGTTTCTGCCGTCTGGCTGGGTAGTCATGAACGATGTTCCGGCGTGCTGCCCTGTTGTTTCTGGGTGTCTTCATCCGCGGAAGCGGAGGTATTGGCTGAGGCCGGATCTTCCTTTGGCTCAATCTCTGGTTTTGCTGGTTCGGTGACGCGCCGGGTGGCGGGTGCGGGCCGGTGCCTGGGTTTCTCGTCGTCCGAGAGAACCAGATGCTCGTACTTCCTGGCCTCATCCAGAGCGCCACGGACCGATTTCTGGACATCCTCCAGGCCGACATCGCCTGCTTTGCGCAATTCTTCCCGCAGCTCTTCCGCTTTCAGCTGGCGGTCAAGCTCCGAGGAAAACTGACTGACCATGCGCCGCGCGCCACCAATCCAGCGCCCAGCCGCCCGCGCAGCAGTAGGCAGGCGCTCGGGGCCGAGGACCAGTAACGCGATGATGCCGCAGATCAGCAGCTCGACAAAGCCGATATCAAACATTCAGCCAGTCTCAGCTGTGGGACTTGTCCCGTGGCTTTTCTTCGGCGCTGGCCTCATGGGGCCTGGCGTCGGCATTCTCTTCAATAGCGTCCTGGTTTTCGTCCTTTTTGTCCTCGTCGTTCATGGATTTCTTGAAGCCACGAATGGCACCGCCCAGGTCGCTACCGATGTTGCGGAGTTTCTTGGTTCCGAACAAAAGAATAACAATGCCGAGTACGATTAGGAGTTGCCAGATACTGATGCCCATGACGGGACCCTCGTTTCAATGTTTCTGTTACCGTTGATTGTACGCCACATCCGGGGGCATCCGGAAACCCTCTTCAGAGGTATCACCGGTACTGGCCAGGTGAGTGGCCAGGTTATTGTCCCCGGGAGGCTTTTTCTTCCAGGCCTGACAGGTCAAAGCGGCTGGCCAGCTCGTCCAGGACATCTTTTGGCCCCAGTCCAAGCCGCGACAGCATAACCATGCTGTGAAACCACAGGTCTGCGGTTTCGTACACCACATCCCGGGTTTCGCCGGACTGCTCCGCATCCTTGGCGGCAAGCAGTGTCTCGGTGCATTCTTCCCCTACTTTCTCCAGAATCTTGTTGAGCCCTTTCTGGTGCAGGCTGGCAACGTAGGAGGTTTCCGGGTCGGCATCCTTGCGGGCTTCCAGCACCTGTGCCAGTTGTTCCAGAACGTCACTCATTGCTGCTATCTCCCTGCTTGTTGCCATATATTGCGGCGGGATCACGGAGTACCGGGTCCACACTTGCCCACTCGCCGTTTTCCAACCGGCGATAGAAACAGCTACGACGTCCCGTGTGACAGGCGATACCGCCTTTCTGTTCCACCTTGAGAAGAATGACATCGTCATCGCAGTCCAGGCGGATCTCCGCCACCAGCTGCTGGTGGCCGGACGTTTCACCCTTGCGCCACAACTTTCCCCGTGACCGGGACCAATACACCGCCTGGCCTTCCTCGGCCGTTAGCCTGAGGGACTCGGCGTTCATCCAGGCCATCATCAGGATATCGCCCGTGGTGGCATCCTGGGCAATGGCCGGCACCAGTCCATCCGCATTCCAGCGGATGTCGTTTAACCATTCAGGCGTTTCGACTGTAGCTTGTGATTCTTGCATTTATATGACTTCCCTCAGTTTTTTCGTCTGCCGCCGGCAATCAGCCAGGTAGCTGCGGCCAACAGTGCCCAGCCATGGGCCGGCATGGTCTGGGCGAGGGCAGCGAGGTCGTGGTCGATGCTCAGCCAGGCGACCCCCGCCAGGGCCGCTGCCGCCAGCCCTCTGCGCCAGCGGCGGTCGGCACGGGCACGGTTCTCGCGAATGAGTTCCAGTGTAGCGTGGCTGGACTGCTCGTTGGAGCCCGATTTGCGCAGCTGGACCAGAGCATCGTGAACCAGCTGGGGCATCTCGGGTGACTGTTCAAGCCAGGCCGGCAGATGTGACTGCAGTGACTTGATCAACCCTGACGGACCGATGCGCTTGCGCATCCAGGTTTCCAGGAAAGGTTGTGCCGTGCTCCACAGGTCCAGGTCCGGATAGAGCTGGCGCCCCAGGCCTTCCACATTCAGCAGGGTTTTCTGTAGCAGAACCAGTTGTGGCTGCACCTCCATATTGAAGCGTCGGGCGGTCTGGAACAGCCGCAACAGGAAGTGGCCAAAGGAAATGTCCTTCAGCGGCTTTTCAAAAATCGGCTCGCAGACGGTGCGTATGGCAGCCTCGAATTCATTGACCCGGGTATCCGGCGGCACCCAGCCGGACTGAATGTGTAACTCCGCCACCTGGCGGTAGTCACGGCGGAAAAACGCCAGCAGGTTGCGAGCCAGGTAGCTCTGGTCATCCGGGGCGAGGGTGCCGACGATGCCGAAATCAATGGCGATGTATTTTGGGTCCGCCGGGTTGCTCACGTCCACGAAAATATTGCCCGGGTGCATGTCGGCGTGGAAGAAACTGTCGCGGAAAACCTGTGTGAAGAAAATTTCAACGCCTTTTTCCGCCAGCACTTTCAGGTCCACACCGGCTTCCCTGAGGGCCGGAATATCGGCGATGGGGATACCGTGAATACGCTCCATCACCAGCACCGACTTGCGGGTGTAATCCCAGTCGATGGAGGGAATGTATATGAGCGAGGAGTTCTCGAAGTTGCGACGCAACTGGCTGGCATTGGCAGCTTCTCGCTGCTGGTCCAGTTCGTCGTGAATGGTGGAATCGTAATCCGCCACCACTTCCACCGGATGCAGCCGCCGGCCTTCGGACCAGTAGCGCTCGAGCAGGCGGGCCATCATATACAGAAGCGCCAGGTCCTGGCGGATAACCCGTTCAATGCCGGGGCGTATGACCTTGACGACGACCTCCCGGCCATCCCGCAAGGTGGCGGCATGCACCTGAGCCACCGAGGCGGAGGCCATGGGCTCCCGGGAAAACTCCGCAAACAGCTCTGCCACCGGCGCGCCGAGTGACTTCTCTATAATGCTCTGGGCCACTTCACCGGGAAAAGGGGGGACCCGATCCTGCAGGTTCTTGAGGGAGAGTGCCATATCGTCCGGAAGCAGGTCCCGGCGAGTTGAGAGAATCTGGCCAAACTTCACGAAAACCGGCCCCAGTTCCTCAAAGGCCAGTCGCAGGCGATCTCCCCTGTCGAGCTTCGGGTTCGGAAACAGATGCCAGGGGGCCAGCAGGAAGAACAGCTTCAGCGGTAGTGGCAGCTCCGCCAGGGGCAAGAAGGTATCCAGCCGGTAGCGGCAGAAGACCCAGGCAATGCGGAACAGGCGTTGCAGGCGCGTCACGGCGTCTCCGGTCGGTCTTTTTGATTGGACTTTTCCAGCCGCTCGACCCTGGCTTCCAGACGTTCTGTCTGCAGGTTCAGGTGGTCGATATCGGTGAAGGTGGCTTCCAGCTCCCGGCGCCCGGGCAGGCTGCGGCTTTCCTCGTGAATGTATTCTTCAATGTTGGCATTCAGGGAGCCAAAGGCCTGCCGGCTCCAGCGCACAGCTCCACGAAGGCGCTGGCCAATAAAGTGCGCGGGCACATCGCCAATATGGGCTGCCATGGCAGCTTCCCAATCGGGGTCGAGCTGGTCGATGGCACGCTGGAACTGGTGCGCCAGTGCGGTGTCGCCCGTCACCTGAATGCGTCCTTCGCTGAATACCCGGTCATCACCGGTTGCCAGGGCTGCGAAAGCCACCGGGCGCCCGGACAGCACCAGCGCCGGCGATTCCGCAGGCTGGCTGGCCACCTGGACCCGTCCCGCCGCCTGTTGCAGCACCAGCGTGAGGTCAAGGGATTCAAGGGAAAACTGTACCGGCCCTGTGAGCGCCGACATCAGCGCCTGTTTTCCGGCCGGGTCCAGTTCGAGAGCGCGGTTGAGGGCGTTCTCGATGATGGCAGTAATGGCGGACATCAGGGTAGGGCCGGGAAACATCAGGGCTTGATTCCCACGTGCAGGGCGACCACGCCACCGGTCATGTTGTAGTACTTGCAGTTCACGAGGCCGGCTTCTTCCATCATGGTTTTCAGGGTGTCCTGATCCGGGTGCATGCGGATGGACTCGGCCAGGTATTGATAACTGTTGGAATCGCCGGCGATCAGCTGGCCCATCAGCGGCAGGGCGTTAAACGAGTAAACGTCATAGGCCTTGCTGAGTAAAGGGTTGGTGGGTTTGGAGAACTCCAGCACCATTACCTTGCCGCCCGGTTTCAGCACACGGGTCATGTCCCGCAGTGCCTGGTCCTTGTCCGTCACGTTGCGCAGACCGAAGGCAATACTGACAGCATTGAAGCTGTTGTCCGGGAACGGCAGGTGTTCGGCATCCGCCTGGACGTATTCAATGTTGCCGGCGTAGCCGCGGTCCGTTAACCGGCCGCGACCAACCTGCAGCATGGAGGCGTTTATGTCGGCGAGCACTACCTTACCGGCGGGGCCAACCAGATCAGAGAATTTCATGGTCAGGTCGCCGGTGCCACCGGCAATGTCGAGCACCTGGTGGCCCTTGCGCACGCCGGAGAGTTCGATGGTGAAACGCTTCCAGAGGCGGTGAATCCCCATGGACATGAGGTCGTTCATCAGGTCGTACTTGCCCGCCACAGAGTGGAACACTTCCGCTACCTGGCCCGCCTTCTGGCTTTTCGGCACGTTGCGGAAGCCAAAGTGGGTGACGTCGTCTTTTGGCGCCTCTGGCTGCGGCTGGTTTGCAGACGGTTGTTGCTCGCTCATGGCAATATCCTGTCAGAATCTGAACCCCGTATTCTAACGCCTGCGGGGGTGGCTACAAGTTTAATGCCGCCTTACACTGTAAAACGTCCCTTAATTTGCGGAGAAACCCGATCCATGTCTGTTATCGATGTCCATCGCGCCCATTCCCTTGATAAAGATCATGCCCGTCAGGCGGCGGAAACCCTGGCCGAGGATCTGTCGAAGCAGTTCGATGTAAATTATCAATGGGAAGGGGATCATCTCAGGTTCAAGCGCAGCGGCGTGAAGGGCCATCTGAACATTACCGACACCGACCTCCATGTTCATCTGGAGCTGGGGATGATGTTGCGGCCGTTCAAATCCCGCATTGAGCAGGAGATCCATTCCCAGCTGGATCAGATACTGAAGGTTTGAACTGGGCGGGTGCCCTTAAAGGTCGCGCGGTAGGTCGAAAGGCTCCGGGTGACCCTTCAGGATGTTCTCCAGCACCTTTCTCTCCCGCGTAACCAGGCGGTCGATCAGTCGTTCCACATCGTCCATTTTGCGGAAAGCAGAATAGCCCCGATGCAGGAAACTGTGCAGGTCACTCAGGTCCGCCATTTCCGCAGGTGTACGGCTCATGGTCAGCAACCAGCCGAGGGTTCGGTTGCGGACGTATCGATCCAGTTGCCGTCCAACCTTTGCCACCAGGGTAATCTGGCGTTCACGTTGCTCCAGGCGTTGGCTGGAGCGAAAGAGCCGGCAATAGTCGTCCGTGCTCAGAGACGCAGGGGCGAGGCCATGGTTATGGCAGAGTTCCGCCAGCTCCAGGTCCAGTTGCTGGGTGATCAGGTTCAGCTCCACCAGTCCGGCAAAGGTATCCAGCAGATTGTCCGGCAACCACTTCACCATTTTCGGGAAGACCCGGTCGATGTTGTCGTCGCGCCGGGTCATGCCGGCAGGTGCGTACAGGTCGGTGAGCAGGAATTCGAGGCCGGTGTGGTAACCGGGGTGCCGGTACAGGTCCTCGTGAGTGGCCTTCAGCCGTTCCGCCTGCCAGTCGGCGATCAGGAACGTGTGTTCCAGCAGAGGGTGGGCGACCTTGTGCTGGCGAAAATCATGGTAGTCCAGCAATATTTGCTGTAAGCGGCGGGCGCTGTCGGACTGGACGCTGGTGGCGACAAGGCGCTCTCGATACATGGGGGTGACGCTCCACTGAACCTGGATTGGAAGCGGGCCAGTTTAGCGGAGCCAAAGCCTTTGTGCAGCAACCTCAGCCCTGGGCTGCGGTGGGCAGGGTCTCAAACCCGGGTACCCATTCCTTGCTGTCGAGGATGATGAAGTGGCTGGGGGCCTCGGTTTCAACGATACGCATGGTGGTCGGGCTCTGGCGCGCACTGGCCAGCATGGCCTGGCGATCAAGGATGCGATCCACTGCGGGAATCAGGAAGGTGCCATAGCGGATCTTGCTATAGACACTGGCGTCTGTGCGCTCCATCCACGCCATGAGGTCCTCAATGTTGCGGACGATGGTCAGGTGGTCCTTGGTGGCGGAGAACAGTTTGGCCAGTAGCTGCTTCTTGCGGGGATTCATCTTGCCGAAAAAGGTCTGGCCATAAGCGGACGACGGCGCGCTGTTGATCAGGCGGATCAGCCAGGGCCACATACCGTGACTCACCGGTTCCAGGATGGCTGTTACCAGGGCGGAAAGCCGGCCATCGGGCAGTACCGGCGCTTCCAGGACCACTTCGACATTTTCGTACAGTTCCGGCCATTGCTGGATGGCCTCAAGGATGACTGCTCCGCCGCGGGAGTGGCCGTGTACGCGAATGTTATCGGTCGCTGGCAGATTTGCCAGCGCCTGGTTGAGAATGCAGGCGTCGTACTCGACAGTCCCATCCAGGTACTTGATGGGCACTTCCCAGTCCGGTGATTCGGGTGTTACGCCATTGACCGGAATATGGTAGTTGCTGCAGGTGAGCAGGATCAGTTCGGTAGTGGGCGCCTCGTAGGCCTGGGTGAAGTAACAGTGGTTTTCCAGAAAGCCGTGTACGCCAATAACAGTCTGCTCCGCCTTGCCGCTGTGGTTGCGGACGGAGACCGCCCCGGTGCCCACACGGTAGACGCGGCCCGAGAACATCTCGGAATAGGCGCTCTCAATGGGTTTGATCAGTTTGCGTACGTGGCTCGCTTTCATAACTGCTCTCCTCCAGCACCCGGTGTTTGCCTGTTGTTGGTCTCGATCGGTGCTGGTAATTCAGTTGTACCGCTTTATGCTGCGACATATATTGGCACTGGTTACCATTTTTACGCCCAGTTGCGGCCAATAGACGTTTGTCTAAGGGGGCGTAAAGGCACGTCGGGTGCCTCATAACCATTTCATTAATCCTTATTCCCAGTATAGAAGTGATAGGTTGTAGCAGTGTAACGTTTTGTAATCACCTGGAGCCTGCCCTTATATGGAGCCGTCAGTGCTTGTCTGGCACAATGCAGGGTCGTTTAACCATTTCTTGCTGAATTTACCCGGGGACAGTCAGGTTTGAGTCAAAAGGAATCGCATCTGCTGTTGCCTGTGGATTCAGCATGGCTGGCCCTGGAGCGCCCGGAAAACCCCATGACCATCACCGTCATGCTGCGGGTGGAAGGGCTGACGGAAGCGCGTTTCCAGGAGTTCCTTCAGATCTACTGGCTGGCCTGGGCCCGTTTTCGCTTCATGCCCGTGCGCCGCGCCCCGGCCTGGTGGTGGGAAGAGGACCCGGTGTTCTCGCTACACCATCATCTAGAAGTAGTGCATGGGGAGTTTGACCCTCAGGCACTACAGGACTGGGTATCTGCCCGCCTGAACCAGCCCCTGCCAGACTACCGGCCCCTCTGGAAGTTCTGGCTGCTACCGGATACCGATGGCGGCGCTGCCCTGTTGCTGCGAATGCACCACTGTTACGCCGACGGGCTCTCGTTACTGGGTATTTTCGAGCGCCTTTGCCCACCCTCACCACAGCAGGCACCTGTGCTTTATGGCGCGCCGGAACAGGCAGATATGGGGCGGTGGGGGCGTGCGGCCAACGCCTGGTTGCGCGAACTGGCTGCCAGTGAGACCCCAGAACTCGAGGTGGCACAGGAAGGGGGCATCCCCGGCAATGGCGGCACCGCGGGCCGCAACGCTCTGGAACGGGCGACCTGGAAAAGCCTGAAACTGGTGAACGAACTCAGCCAGTTCCTGGTTGAACCGGAGGATACGGCTTCGTCCCTGAAACGGTCGCTGCTGGGGCGGCGCCAGTGCCGCTGGTCGCCTCCGGTGTCACTTGAGCGCTTCCGCTACATCGCACGAGTTACCGGCGTTACCATCAACGATGTGCTGCTCAGTTGTGTGGCTTCAGCCGTCCGCAAGCGGCTTGTGGCCGATGACACCGACATGGATGAAGCGGTGCTACACGCCGCAGTGCCGGTGGATATCCGCAGCCGCCTGCCGGAGGACGTCAAGCCGGAACCCGGCACATTGGGTAATTACTTCGGCACCGTTTTCGTGCCTTTGCCCGTGGATGGTGAGAGTTCGCTGGAACGGCTTTTTCGCATCAAGCATGAAACCCGAAAACTCAAGAAAAGCTGGCAACCGGGCCTCTCCTGGGCACTGACCGGCAGTGCCTCGCTTATTCCTGAAGCCTGGCGCCAGCCCGTAGCAGACCTGTTTTACCGCAAGGCCAGCGCGGTGGTGTCGAACGTGCCGGGTACACGGGATGAACGCTACCTGGCTGGTTGCCGCATCCTGGAACAGATGTTCTGGGTACCCCAGGCCGGCGATATCGGGCTTGGAGTCAGCATTGTCAGCTACGCCGGCCAGGTCCAGTTCGGTGTCGTGGCTGACGAGGCCGTTCTGGCCCACCCCGAAAGGTTCCTGGACGACTGCCTGCAAGAGCTCGATCTCTTCCCTTCCTGACAGGTAGTAATCCCAAAGTTCTGTTTTCACAGCCTCCTAAAAGATCAGAAAACCTGCCCCCTTGGCGCATTTCCCACTCCCGCTGCTTCATCGACCATTGAATTCAGGCGAGAGAGTACGCCTGAGGCACGGGTCATCACCCGTTGCTCCACACCCAGATTCAACAAAAACCGGGGGAAATATGAACAACAACAATTTCAGAAAGTCAGGGCTCGCTTTAGCAATGGCTGCCGCCATGGGGGCCAGCGCAGGCGCCAATGCAGCGATCGAAGTTTACAGCGAAGACGGTACCAGCTTCTCGGTGGACGGCTATTTCAACGCGTTCTATGTGAACCGTGACGACAAGCTGAATGACGTACGCAATTCGGACGTCAAGATGGGTTTCCTGCCCAACACCATCGGTTTCAACTTCAGCAAAGAGATGGGTGATCTTACCCTGGGTGGCAGGTCTTCTTTCTGGTCCACCATCAACGACAGCCTGCAGTCACCCACCGACACCGCGATCGACGTACGCCAGCTCTACGCCACCGTGGACGGGTCGTTCGGCCAGGTTCTGATTGGTAAGGATTTTGGTTTGTATGCCCGGTCCAATATTTTCCTGGACGAAATTCTCATGGGCTTCGGTTCCCCGGGCGCGGCAACCGGTGTTTCTTTCGGCAATATCCGTACCGGTTACCCCTATCCGAATCCCTCTGCGCAGATCACCTACCGGACTCCGGATATGGGTGGCCTGAAGGTCGCTGCGGGTATTTTTGAACCTGCCGATACCACGCCGGGTGCGCAGTCCGAGCAGTCGGCACCCCGTTTTGAAGCGGAGCTGACCTATGCTGCCGATCTTGGTGGCGTCGCGCTGACCGGTTGGGTCAACGGCCGTCATCAGAGTTCAGAGAATGCGACCACTGAAGTGGACAGCCAGGGCGTGGGCTACGGTCTCAAAGCCTCGGTGGCGGGTCTTTCGCTAACCGCATCGGGCTTTACTTCCGAAGGTGATGTTCCGGTATTGATTACAGATGCGGCCCTTGCATCGGAAGAGGATGCTGACGGGTATCTGGTGCAGGGTTCCTACACTCTGGGCGCCAATCGTTTCGTGGTCTCCTATGGCGAAACAGACTCTGATCAGGGCGATTTTGAGACCGAAAACACCTCCTTTGCGGTATTTCATGACGTGAACAGCAACTTCAAGCTGGTGGGCGAATACAACATGTTTGAGCAGACCGTAAAGTCCACCGGTGGTGATGCCGCAGAATTCGATACCCTGGCGCTGGGTGCTGTCATCACGTTCTAAGCGTCATTTGATGGGGTAGTCTCTCTCAAACGCTGGGACGGATTCCTGGCGTGCGGAGGCCACTTCTAAGACTAAAGTGCCGGTTTGCTTCCCTGCAAACCGGCAGCGCTGACAGGCATTGATCAGGGAGGTTATTAAATCAATGGCTTACGATCATTTTGGCGCACCCATTAAAAGCACTGAAGTCGCATTGGCTCCGTTTGCAGAAGCCGTAGAATCGGTACAAAGCCATACGGTTGCGGAGCGCGCCTTCATGAAGCCAGCCACCACGTTGCCTGCAGTCAGGGTAGCCAGTTCCGACGCACGTGACCCCATGCTGGCGGCCACTTACCTTGCCAGCCAGCTCAGCCACGATCATCTTGGTTGTGTCCTGTTTTTTTGCTCTGCTGAATACGATCTTGAACGCCTGGGTATGGCGCTGGAGCAGGTGTTTTCGGGGATCCGGGTCAGCGGTTGTACGTCCGCCGGTGAAATCACCCCGGAGGGTTATGGCCGGGGCTGCATTACTGCCATAGGGTTTGATCGTCGTTACTTTTCGATCGATTATGCGCTGATCAGTGAACTGGACAGCTTTACCCTACAGGACGCTCAAAGCGTGATCGATGGTCTTCTGGCCACCTGCCGGGATGCTCGCCTGGCGCCCATAAAGGGCAACACGTTTGCTATCACCCTCCTGGACGGATTGTCGAGCCGCGAAGAACTGGTGTTGGCTACTCTTAATGCCGCCCTGGGCACCATTCCCCAGTTTGGCGGCTCGGCCGGGGACGATGAGCGCCTGGCCAATACCCACGTTTTCTTCGATGGCCGGTTTCACACCGGTGCAGCCACTGTGATGCTGGTGAACACGCCGCTGGATTTCCGGGTGTTTTCCACTCACCACATGGAGGCCCGAAGCGAAAAGCTGGTGGTCACCGATGCTGATGCCAAGAGCCGCACGGTTTATGAGTTGAATGCGGAGCCGGCAGCGGAAGCCTATGCCCGGGCAGTAGGTGTGAGCGTAGAAGAACTGGACCGTAAGGTTTTTGCACTGCGGCCCATGGGGGTACGGATTGGTGGCCATTACTTTGTCCGCTCGGTGCAGCGGGTGAATGCCGACAAGAGCCTGACGTTCTACTGTGCTGTGGAAACCGGCATTGTCATGACGGCCATGGAGCCCGGGTCATTGCTGGACAGTGTACGCACCCAGATTGAAGCCTCTGAGCGAGTGGTGGGGCCACCCCTGGTCACCATCGGTTGTGACTGTTTCCTACGACGCCTGGAGGCGGAACTGACCGGTGTGGCGGATGAGGTGTCTGGGTTCCTACGGCACCACAAGGTCATCGGCTTCAATACCTATGGTGAGCAGTTCGATGGTATGCACATAAATCAAACGTTCACGGGGGTGGTGATTGGCCAGCCTGATGTCGGATACGGTCATAACTGAGGCTGACGCTGAAAGCAGCAGGGAGCAGCGTATTGCTGAACTGGAGGCGGAGAACGAACGCCTGCGGAAAATCCGGGATGCCCTGATTGTGCGGGTGGAATCCGGTTCAGCTCATAAGCCGGAGCCCTATGCGGTGTTCGAGCATTCGGTGGTGCTGGCGGAGCAGGTGCGCGAACGTACTGAAGCCCTCAACCAGACCATGGACGAGCTCAAGGGCAGCAACAAGGCCCTGAGTCGTGCCCGTGAAGAGGCTGAAACAACCCGCCAGCGCCTGGTGGATGCCATCGAAAGCATCGCCGACGGCTTTGTTCTCTTTGATCATCAGCACCGCCTGGTTCAGTGTAATAGCCGGTTCCGCAGCTACTGGCAACACTCTGGTGTGGAAGTGCCGCCCACTGGTGCCTCCATCGCTGAAGTGAAGGAGCAGGCAATCAGGTCCGGGCTGGTTGTGGAAGAGCATGTCAACGCCTCGTCAGAGGGTGTGGTTTTCCTTCTGGCCAATGATCGGTGGGTCCAGATGACCGAACGGCCGACCCGGGAAGGGGGCCTGGTGGTACTTTATTCGGATATCACCGACGTCAAGAACAGCGAAATGGCGCGCCGCATCAAGGCGCTCGAGGAAAGTGAGCGCTGGATACGGGTGGTTACCGATCATGTACCTGCGCTGATTGCCTATGTCGGCGCCGACATGACCGTGCAGTTCTGTAATAAGGTCTACGAAGCCTGGTACGTCCGACAAGGCGAATCCCCGCTGGGCAAGCACCTGCAGGAGGTTCACCAGTCTGAGCTTTATCAGCGGCTTCTGCCCCACGTCGAGAAAGTTCTGGAGGGCAGCAGCGTCAATTTTGAGTTCGAGGAAACCAACGACACCGGGGAGTCACGCTACATGCTCCGTGCGTACGTGCCCAATGTGGACACGGAAGGCCAGGTGACTGGTTTCTTTGTGCTGATCCGGGATATCACAGAGCGCCGCAAAACCGCCCTGGCGCTGGAGCAGGCCTACGACGACCTGGAGCGGCGGGTAAAGGAGCGCACTGCGGCACTGACCGGGCTGAACAACCAGCTGCGGCAGGAAATAGACGAACGGGCGGCGGTAGAGGCCAGGCTGCGGGATGCCAAGATGGATGCCGAGCGTGCGAATCTTTCCAAGACGAAGTTCCTGGCTGCAGTGAGCCACGACCTGTTGCAGCCTCTGAACGCTGCCCGTCTGTTCACCAGTGCCTTGCTGGAACACTCGTTCGGCCCCAAGGCTGAGGGGCTTGTTCGCTCGGTCAGTACGTCCCTGGACGATGTGGAAAACCTGCTGGGCACCCTGGTGGATATTTCCAAGCTGGACGCCGGCGTGATCAAGCCGGATATAATGGCGTTTGACCTGCGGGATCTGCTCAACAATATTGCGCGGGAGTTTCGTCAGATGGCCATGGCAGAAGGGCTGACGCTCGACTTTGTGGCTTCATCAGCGATCGTGGAGTCCGATTCGCAGTTGCTGGCGCGAATTCTCCGTAACTTCCTGACCAATGCCATCCGTTACACCGGTGAAGGGCGAATCCTGTTGGGCTGTCGCCGGCGTGCTGATCATATACTGCTGCAAGTGTGGGACACCGGGCCGGGTATTCCGGCGGACAAACTCACCGAGATATTCCAGGAGTTCAAACGCATCCGCCCTGCCGGAGCGCAACCGGACAAGGGGCTCGGCCTGGGACTGGCGATAGTGGACAAGATTTCCCGAATGCTGGGCCACGAAGTGACGGTGTCTTCGGTGGAGGGCAAAGGCTCGGTCTTCAGTGTAAAGGTGCCGACAGGGAAGTTACTGCCCAAACGACCGACGCCGGATAGTGAGCGGGCTGTTTCAACCCACAGCGGCCTGGGTGGCGCCAGAATCTGGGTCATTGATAACGATCACGCCATCTGCCAGGGAATGCAGACGCTGCTGGAAGGCTGGGATTGCCAGGTGATTTCTGCCGTTTCCCTGGAAGATCTGGAACGCCAGCTGGACCCGGCCGAAAGCCCGGTGGACCTGATTCTGGCGGACTACCACCTGGATAACGACGAGAACGGCGTGGACGTTGTAGCCAATATCAACGGTCGCCGGCATTGCCCTGCACCTGTGGTGATGATTACCGCCAATTACACCAACGAGTTGAAGCAGCATATTCGTGAGTTGGGGTATGTGCTGATGAACAAGCCGGTCAAACCGTTGAAGTTGCGGAGTGCGTTGAATCACCTGCTGAGGGGGTGACCTCCTACCGCTTCAGATACTGACTGAAATCCACATCACTGGCGGATAGAATCGCCTGCACCCGGTTATGAACCCCGAGCTTGCGCAATATCGCCGACACATGGGCTTTCACCGTGGTCTCGGCGATGTTCAGGTTGTAGGCAATCTGCTTGTTGGACTCGCCCTTGGACATGCGTTCCAGCACCAGCAACTGGCGGCGGGTGAGGGAGTTCAGCAGTTCCGGTGAAATCGGGTTGTCCTCGTGGCGACTGCGGCGATTGCTGGTGCTTTCCTTACCGGTACGGATGATATCCGAGGGCAGGTAGACGTTGCCGTTGAGGATCTGCTGGATGGCTTCAGTCATCTGGGCGCGGGGCGACGATTTGGTAATGAATCCGCAGGCGCCGTAGGTGATGGCCTGGAGCACCACCTGTTTGTCTTCCTCCGCAGACACAATCACCACCGGAATGGTGGGGGCCTCGTTACGCAGGGATATCAGACCGTTCAGGCCATGCATGCCGGGCATGTTCAGATCCAGCAGGATAAGATCGAGATCGTCATTCTCGCGGGTAATCTCCAGGGCACTGTCCAGGTCCGCCGTTTCGATGATTTCACTGCCGCTGAAGCCTGATGAGATCACGCTGCTGATGGCTTCACGGAAAAGCGGGTGATCGTCGGCGATCAGGATCTTGTAGGCGGGTTCCATCGATGGCTCCACCGGTTTATTGTCGTTATGTGGGGTTGTTTCCGATGCATGATAACGCTTTTCGGAAGAGAGTGCGGCATCGAGCTCATTAAGCATAGCGGCCTCCTGTTCAAAGAATCTCCGGAATCGGAATCCATCCTCTGGTTATTATTGTGATGGTTTCATTACACGCTATCTGCGCCTCAGGTTGAATGCGACCATCGCACCAAAAAACAGGCACCAAAGTACTATTCTTGCACGGCGGCGGGCTTCGTATCGTGGAAGGATGAACCTACAACCAATAACAACGTCTGTTCCCGAGCTAGTCGCTGCCAGCGCGCGCTCCGTCCTGCTGGCAGTGTCGGCCCTGTTGTTCGTCTTTCTGCTGGCAGGCTTCGCCCACGCCAGTGACAGAGCCCCGGCGCCACTGCCAGTGCTGTCCGTCAGCGTGTTGCAATTCGGCACTGCACACTGGGAACTGGACCACATACTGCACCAGGGGCTGGACCAGAAAAACGGCTATCGCCTCGAACTGAAGCTGGTGGCCAATCTTCCTGCTTCCCGCCTGGCCGTGACCAGCGGATCGGTAAACGGTGCTGTCGCTGACCTGCTGTGGGCGCAGGCACGTTTCCAGGCGGGAACGCCCTACCGGTATGTGCCCTTCTCATCCCGGATTGGCGACATCGTGGTACCAGAGGGCTCTGACATTCACTCCGTGTCCGATCTTGCCGGCAAGCGCATTGGCGTTGCGGGCGGCCCCGACAGCAAGGGCTGGATACTGCTTCAGAAAGTGGCTGACCAACAGGGCATCAGCCTGAATCTATCCGCCGACGTCCAGTTCGCGGCCCCGCCACTACTGAGCCAGGCCCTGAAACGGAAGCAGGTGGACGTGATTGTTACCTACTGGCATTTTGCCGCCCGCCTGAGAGGGGAGGGAGGCTGGCGCTCCGCCTTTGGCATGGCAGACTTGCTGACCGCCCTGGATCTGGACCGGGCCCTGCCCGTGTTGGGCTATGTGTTCCCGGCGGATTGGGCCCAAGAGCATAGCCCACTGATTGATCGCTTTGCAGCTTCCCTGCATCAGGCGAAGGCGGAACTGGCGCAAGACGAATCACACTGGCAGCGGTTGCGGCCAAGAATGGGCAACCCGGAAGACGGAGTGTTTGAAGCCCTGCGTGAGGGTTTTATTGCCGGTACCCCTGCACCCCAGACTGATCAGCGGATTGCCGATCTGCATCGGCTACTCGAACTCACCGGTGCCGATGCGAACAGGCTGATGACGGCGGACCTGTTCCACCGGAGGCCGCTGTGAGCAACCTTTCCAGCCGCCCGCCGGTCTGGAGCTACTGGGTGGTCCTGCCGTCGTTTGTCCTGCTCTGGGCGCTGGTTGCCTCGTTCCTCAAAACCCCTTTGTTACCCACACCTCTCCACGTTCTCGATACCCTTATCCGGGAATCTGCCTCTGGCGAACTCTGGCATCATCTGAGTGCCACTCTCGGTCGCGTTATCGTGGCGTTTATCCTGTCCATGCTTCTTGGTACTGCGATAGGTGTTGTCATGGGCCGCTCAAAAACCGCCAATGCATTGTTTGACCCCATGCTGGTGCTGCTGCTCAACCTGCCGGCGCTGGTTACCATCATCCTGATGTACGTCTGGTTCGGCCTGGTGGAAGTGGCTGCGGTGATGGCCGTGGTGATCAACAAGGTGCCCAATGTAGCGGTGACCGTCCGTGAGGGCGCGCGAAGCCTCGATTACCGGCTCGAAGAAATGGCAACAGTTTACGACTTCACCCGCTGGCAGCGCTTTCGTGACGTATGGGTGCCGCAACTCTTTCCCTATTTGATGGCCGCCACTCGCGGCGGGCTCGCCCTGATCTGGAAAATCGTGCTGGTGGTGGAGTTGCTGGGCCGCTCGGATGGCATTGGCTTCCAGCTGCACCTGGCTTTCCAGATATTCGACGTAGCCGCCATTCTCGCCTACAGCCTGACATTTATTGCCGTGGTCCAGCTCATCGAGCTGATCATCCTCCAGCCTCTTGAACATCGTTCCAGCCGCTGGCGCCAGCCGGAGGCTACCCATGCTTGAATTGCGGATCGCAGGGCGCAGCTATGGTCAACCGGTGCTGGGGGAGGTGTTTGCGACCATCGAGCGGGGGGATCGAATCTGTCTGCTGGGGCCGTCTGGTATTGGTAAAACGACTCTGCTGAATGCGATTGCGGGGCTTGATAAAACCATTCCGGCGGAAGCCATTATTGGTCAAGAAAAACTGAAGGTGGGTTACCTGTTCCAGGAGCATCGACTGCTGCCCTGGCGCACACTGAGCGCCAACCTCCAGTTGGCCGGTGCCACGCCCCGGGAAGCGGAAGTCCATCTTGCCAGTGTAGGGCTGGAGGGATATGGCCATTACCTGCCGGACCAGCTTTCCCTGGGGATGGCGCGGAGAGCTGCGCTTGCGCGTTGCCTCGCTGTAAAACCCGACTTGTTACTGCTGGACGAGCCTTTTGCCTCGCTTGATCCGGTAATGGCCGGTGAATTGAAAGTGCTGATAGCCGGGCTTCTCGACGCCAATCCGGGCATGGCGATGATCTGCGTGACGCACGACGGTGGGGATGCGGAAATTCTGGCCAATCGGTTGTGGTATCTGGATGGCAAGCCGGCCCAATTGCAGTGGGATGATGTGGTTGGAGAGCCTCGGCTGCTCAACGCCCTCCTTGGCAAGCTGCGAGATCCAGAGGGGTTTGGTCTGGTTTGATTGCAGAATCGTGACACTCGAATTGTTGCGTATGCAAAACATCGGCTAACATGGCCGGCTTGTCTCTTACCGTCAACAAGGAGTGCTGACGATGGGCTTTATGGACCTGGTCCCGGTCTGGGACTTGAAGGCCTACCACCTTCCCCGTATTGAATCCCCCTTTATTAGCGCCAGTATGGCCAGGCGTCTTGTGCAAGCCGATGGCAGTATCGTCCCCTCAAACGTGGCATCGACGATTCGTGCTGGTTCCAGTGACCGCAACCACCTGGCTGATATCGTTTACCAGGCAGTCGCCGACTGTCGGCTGATGCTTGTTCATACCGGTTCGGACCGACCCTTATCGCCCATGGTTGCCTGGCAGACGGACGAGAGCCTGCCTGCTGGCGGTCGCTGGCGGATAAACGGTAGCGGAATCAGTTCCCCCTACGGAATCAGAAAGGCCGTTGAAGAACTCAATGCTTGCGACATTACCCCGGAAAAACTGCGGCAGTATCATCCCCATGGCATTGGTGGGTTGGGGGTGGGCCTGTTTTCGGCAAACTACCGCCAGTGGGAGCGGTCCGAGCAGGCGTCGCAAAGTGGACCGGCGGATCACCGCCTGAGCTTGCCCCTTGGGGCAGCCGTCTCGGTGGCTCCGCTGAAGGCTGCACCTGGCACTGAAAATCAAAGAGATTCTGCCGAAACCTCCTCTCGCAAAGTACACCTGGAAGTGGGGATATTCACTGACGGAACCATGAACAACGCCGCCAATGTTCGGTCTTTTGCGGAACAGTTGGAGCAGGATTGCCTGGCACCCTACGAAAATGACGAGATTGGTCGGGAGGAGTGTGAGTGGCGCCTCTCGATGTTGATGGGCGGCAGTTATGCGAATGCAGTTACCAATGTGGCGAAGCTGCGAGACCTGTACATAGAGGGCGAGGTTGAGTTCAACGAAAAGATAATCTACCAGCGACAGGTCTACGCCCCAGGCGCGGGGACAAAAACTGGAGATAGCGATAAATGGTATGGCGCAGCCACAGGTATGGGTGAGGCGGGCATCATCCAGCAGGTTAATTATGCCTTTTCTGAGCTGATTTTTTTGGTGCAAGAGGACATGCAAGGTCAGGTTATTGACAAGTTGACCGTTGACCTTTTCGGCTTCAGTCGAGGAGCTGCGGCGGCACGCCATGCGGTCCACGAGATCAACCAGGGAGAGGATGGTCTACTGGGCAGGCGATTTGTGGAGAACGGTATCCTCTGGCCAGCGCAGGTGGAGATCCGCTTCGTGGGATTATTTGACTCTGTCGCCGCCGTAGTTAATCCGGCGGCTGGTGACCTGTTTGCTCACAACGACCGAAACCACCCCGTTAAGCTCTATCTGGAGCCGGGTAAGGTTGGCAAAGTGGTGCATCTAACCGCGGCCCATGAGCACCGTGAAAACTTTGCACTTAACAGTGTAAGAAGCCAAGACGGCTCCCTTCCAGCCAACTTTCGGGAGATCACTCTGCCGGGTGTCCATTCCGATATTGGTGGTGGGTATGGCGACAGCCAGAGGGAGGAAGTACTACTAAGCCCTATGCTGGAAGTGCCTCGGAATCGCATGCGGTGGCCGGAAAAAACTGCGCAATGGGATAACCTCAATGCCCAGCGGCAACAGGTAGCGGCCCAGGGTTGGATCGGTCCCTATAATCTGCAGGTCAGGCAGTCGGATCAATTGCAGGCATGGCCGAGGGATCTGGGTTCTGAAGGTCCCGCACGACTGGATATTGTTACCCAGCGCTATGATCATCCGGCACCGGATGGCCGGATAGAGCTGGTGTTGCGGATGCTGCGACAGGTTCGTGGAGAGTATTCTCGAGTGGCTATGATGTTGATGCATCATATGGCCACGAGCAACAACGTACCGCTAAGAGACGTTGACACGAGGAAAGCTGGCAATAGCCTGCCCGAAGAACTGGAACCGATCTTTTCGCAAATCCGGGAGCAGGTTTCCGAAGGCAATGATGCGCCCTCTCTCGGCGCCAAAGACCTGGACGTATTGCTCCAGCGCTATATTCATCACTCGGCAAACTACAACAGCATTGAGGCCCAGATAGCGGAATGGCCTGCAAAGTTAGGCGTGGTGTTTCCTAATGCGCCCGCGTCTTCCCGGAAGCGCCTCGTATATCCTCAGAAGGAGGGGGAATGATGATTCGCAGAGTATTGGCTATTGCTGTTTTAGCGTTACTTGTCAGCGGGTGCGCTACCTCGCCAAAGGAGGAAATCCCTTGGGGTATAAAAATAGTAGCCCCTGAGCACTATGATATTTGGGGTATAAACATGTTCCTTGAGAAGACCGGGGAGCGGAGCTGGCGTGCGCCTGTCGGTTATGTAAGTTGTTGCTGGAAAGGTCCGCGCGGCCCAAGTGGCTCGCGCCACAGGCTTGACCCTTTTCCGGAATTGATCCTCATTCACTGGTTTTCGTTCGCTGAGCAGAAGTACTACTCCAAATTGATCGAAGTGCCGCCTGATCTACAAGAGCGAATGCGAAAGCCGGCAATTTATAAGACCCAAGTGGATGTTAGGTCAGGACCTCGTCACACCATGGCTGTTGGCCTGGCCCCCGGAGGTACGGTGGTGGTCTGGATTATGAACCAGATCGGCAACGAGGTAGAAGTCATGCGCATGAAGGCGACTGAGGTCCCGGGTGATCCGGACGATTTCGAGGTGGGA
Organism: Marinobacter denitrificans; assembly: GCF_008795955.1. Taxonomy (GTDB): domain Bacteria; phylum Pseudomonadota; class Gammaproteobacteria; order Pseudomonadales; family Oleiphilaceae; genus Marinobacter; species Marinobacter denitrificans. Next base: position 1,018,685 of record NZ_VMHN01000001.1, on the reverse strand, counting down.
ACCCGAAACTACCTGGCGGAGCATGGCGACTACCTAGAAGAACACGGCATACCAACGGATGGTTGGTAGTTTGCCAACCACTCACTACAAGAGAGAGCGGCTACCCGCCTGCTGAGGACACCCCGGTCAGGCGGGGTTGGTCCCCAGTATCTTCGTCCGCTGGGGCCGGAACCCGGCTGTGGCCAGTAATGCAAGAACGATAGTCACACCAGCGGTGAGGCCAAAGGCCATCGGGTTCCACTCCAGATAGAGCGAAAACCGGATGGCCTCCACCGCATGGGTAAATGGGTTGAACTGGCAGATCCAGTAGAGCCAGGGGCTGGCTTCGTTCATACGCCATAGCGGATACAGGGCGGATGACATAAAGAACATCGGGAAGATGACAAAGTTCATTACCCCGGCAAAGTTCTCCAGCTGTTTGATCCAGGTGGCAATCAGCAGGCCCAGGGCGCCGAGCATCAGACTGGTCAGGATAAGGGCGGGCAGTACTGCGAGATAGCCCCACAGTGGCGGTTCCACATCTACCAGCAACGCCAGCACCAGGAATACATACACCTGCCCCACCGACACTGCGCCCATCGCCAGCAACTTCGTCACCAGTAGAAAGGGCCGCGGCAGCGGGCTCATCAGCAATACCCGCATACTGCCCAGTTCCCGGTCGTACACCATGGAGAGGGCTCCCTGCATGCTGTTAAACAGGATGATCATTCCGCACAGCCCGGGGGCGATGTAGGTCTCATAGGTGATGTAGGTCTGGTAGGGCGGAATAATGGAAATGCCCAGCACCGCCCGGAAGCCGGCGGCAAACACCACCAGCCATAGCAGCGGTCGCACCAGCGCGCTGGCGAAGCGGGTACGTTGCTGCCAGAAGCGCAGCCATTCCCGGGTCTGGATACCCACGAAGCAGTGCCAGTAATGGGCCGCTTTCATATCAGCCGGCTCCTGTCAGGGTGTGAAAGGTTTCCGCCAGGTCACGGGTGCCTTCGGCTTCGCAGATGTCATTCCCCGCGCCGTCGGCCAGCAGTTTTCCTTCATGGAGGATCAGCACCCGGTCTTCCGGACGCACCTCTTCGATCAGGTGCGTGGCCCAGAGCACCGTCAGGCCATCGGCTTCACAGAGCATGCGTACATGATCGTTGAGCCCCCGGCGGCTGGCCACATCCAGCCCGACCGTGGGTTCATCCAGCAGCAACAGGGAAGGTTCGTGGAGCAGGGCGCGGGCGATCTCCACCCGCCGGCGGTGGCCGCCGTTGAGTTTTCGCACCGGTTCGTTCGCCCGTTCAAGCAGTTGGAAACGTGTCAGCTCCCGGTCGCCCCGCAGCCGGGCCTCTTTGTGTGAAAGGCCATGAAGCGCGGCGTGATAGAGCAGGTTCTGGCGTACGGTCAGGTCCAGGTCCAGGGCATTCTGCTGGAACACCACGCCGATCTGGCGCATGGCCCCGGCGGGTTGTTTCTTCAAAGACTGCCCGGCCATCAGCACATCCCCCTGCTGCAGGGCGAGTAGCCGCGTCAGTAACCCGAACAGCGTGGACTTGCCGGCGCCGTTGGGGCCCAGCAGCGCATGAAAACCGCCAGAGGTTAGCGCGAAGCTGACCTCCCTGAGCACTGGCTTGTCGCCGTAGCGAAAGCTGAGGTTGCGGGCTTCAATGGTCATGAAGTGGGATCGATGACCACACCCCATGGGAAGCGGCCCACCTTGATGGATTTGATCACCTTCAGGCCTTCGACATCGATGACGGATACGTCACTGGATACGCCGTTGGTGGTGTAGAGAAACTTCTCGTCCTTATCCAGATCCAGCTGCCAGACCCTTGCGCCCACCAGCAGGTAATCCAGGACTTCGTAGGTCTGGGCATCAACCACTGCGACGTGGTTGGAGGGGCCGAGAGCCACAAAAGCGTACTTGCCATCAGAGGTGAGCTCGATGCCAACCGGCTGCACCCGATCCTGGGGCACACCCTTGATCTTGAAATCGATCTGCTTGATCTCTTCAATGGTATCCACATCGAAGATGTGCACAGTGCCGCCGATCTCCGCTGAGGCCCAGGCAATCTTGCTGTCTTTGTTGAACTCGACGTGGCGCGGGCGCTGGCCCACCACGGTGTTCTTCTCGATCTCGAAGGTTTCGGTGTTGATCCAGTGCAGCATGCTGGAGGTTTCGCTGGTGTTCACCGCCCACTTGCCGTCCGGGCTGACGGCCATGCCCTCAGGTTCCACGCCGACATCAATCTGGGCCAGAACGTCCTTGGTTTCCACATCCACCACGGTGACGATGGCATCGTCTTCATTGGCGATGTAGAGGTGGCGGTTGTTGGGGTGCAGGGCAAACTGCTCGGGGTCCTCGCCGGAGGGCAGGGTGTCGATGATCTTGCGGGTGGCGAGGTCCAGTACCTGAACGGTGTCGTCATCACTGGCGCAGATATACAGTTTGGTGTGATCTTTGGATAGCAGGATGCCTCTTGGTCGGGCCCCGACATCAATGGTATCCACCACTTCCTGGGTGGCGGTGTCGATTATCGAGAGAGTGTTGTCCTTCTCGTTAGACACATAGGCCAGGCTTGCCAGCGCCTGGCCGGAAAGCCCGATGGCGGCCGCCAGCGTTGCAATCTTGAAGGTATTTTTCATGGTCAGTGTTCCTTCTTGTTTTTCAGTAGGGTCAATTGATCCGGCAGTCGCTCTCCGGCCTGTCGTAGCCAAGGGTGTCCAGTTCGGAATCACGGTGTAAGAAGCCTTCCAGTGGCGGTGTCGCAACTAGGCCCTGCGGATGAACCAGTGGGATTGGCTGGCGGAGCTGGCCGTTCCATGGGCGGTAAGTCAGCTTGCGGCCCTTGAAGGCCGCGAGCTGGAAATCGTCGGAAAACAAGTACTCGCGGATGTTTGAGTGACCCGCTTCACTGAGCCCGGTCACTGTGGTGCCAATGGAGCGGATGGCGGCCCAGGCGGCATAATCCTCGCTGTACATGTCACGATCCGCCAGTTCCCGGAAACGGTTCTGCAGCTGCGCAGCGCCCCAGGCCTCAACCACCCGGTGCCAGGCTTCCGGGCCCATGCCCTGGGTGCCCACCACCGGGCGCGGCAGCCAGGTGTTGAAGGGCACGTATTCGCCGAAGTCACCACGCACATCGGCGACCACCACGGCGTCGTAATCGCTGGCCTGGGTGAACGCGGGCAGCTCCTTTGAGGCAGTGCGACGCAAATCTGAATCGAAGGTCCAGGGCTTGTCCGCAACTATTTCCAGGCCAAAGCGTTTGCTGGCGCGGCGGAAGGCATCGGCCCAGGCTTTGTCCTGGTCAGTGGGGCCGGTAATCAGGAACACTTCCTTCCAGCGCCGCATGTTAAGCCACTGGGCAAGGGCATCGGTCAGCATGGCGTAGGAGGGGATGGTGTGCAGGACGTTGGGCTGACACTCGCCGATTCGCAGAGCATCATCAGAGGCACCGGCGTTGAACAGCAGTGCCTTGTCGCCCGCCCGCTTTGCCATTGCCTGCAGTGTATCCGCAGGAACGCGAGTCACAAGCAGATCAATGCCGTTCTTCAGCATCTCTTCGAGAGCGGCCATAGCGCCCTCTTCATCGCTGGCCATGACGGACTCCAGGGCATAGTTCTGGTCGAGGAATTTGCCCGTGGCGTTGTTATCGGCGATGCCCAGCTCAGCGCCCCGAAGGCCGGCATCTTCCGGTTCGGGGGTGACATTGGAGAGCACGGGCCCCTGGTCGGGCAGCCAGTGGATGTAGCCGACCTTCACGTCGAGAGCTGCTGCTGAAGCCGGTGCCAGTAGCCAGCTACAGAACACCGAGGTTATCAGTAGCCTGCCTTTGAAACCCATTGTGCCGTCCTCTGTGTATGTATTTTTGTTCTTGCCTCCAGCTTAGAGAACGGAGATAGCCGTCGAAATATTCAGAAAGTAGGAAACTGGCGGTACTAAAGAACTATTCTTCTGGCCCTCTTGCGGTAATGCCTCTTGAACCTACTACCAAGGAACTAGAACGAAGGCGCCAAAGTGGCATTCTGATCGCTATGGCGTGTTCCTAGACTTGGATGAGGTAGCTGGCAATGCATTTACAACAAACAGCCAGCGCACGGGGATTCAAAACAGAGGTATAACAACATGTCAGTTTCTTTTTCATTAAAGGCCCTGGTTGCCGCCGGCCTGCTGGCGAGTGCAGGTTTCGCCATGTCTCATGGGGACGTTACGCCTCAGGAAGTGGACACCGGGGACTTACCCAATCTTGGCAAGGAAGCGCTGACGGAAAATCCATTCAGAGAAGGGAATGAGCACAGCGATAAGCATACCGAGGCCGTCAAGGTAGGTAAGAGCGGTTACGCAGGTAATTGCGCCGTCTGTCACGGCATTGAAGCCATGTCCGGCGGGCTGACTCCTGACCTGAGGGAATTGACCGAATGGGATGACGAATACTTTATCGGTCGTGTCATGAACGGCACCGGGCGGGGCATGCCGTCGTTCAAGGAAAATCTGGATCAGACTGCCATCTGGGCTATCAAGACCTACATTGAATCGGTTTCCCAGCCTGAATAAAGGGCGAGGTGCGTTCTTCAAGGTTGGAATTTCCGGGAGGTGAGTTTATGAAGTCAGCTTGTCATGCCTTGATGCTGGTGCTTTTGCTTGTGGGAATCAGCCAGGTGCAGGCTCAACAATCCCGCAGCCTGATTCCGGACCGGACCCTGGATATTGTGCAGGATTCAGGTTATCTGAATGTCGGCATGTATAAAGATTTCCCACCCTACTCCTACGAGGAGGACGGGGAGGTTCGTGGTGTGGATGCTGACCTCGGCCGACGTATCGCGGAGGGTCTGGGTGTGGAGTTTCGCCCTTACTGGATTATTCCGGATGAAAACCTGGGGGACGACCTGCGTAACCATATCTGGAAGGGGCATTACCTGGCAAAAACCCGCATTGCGGACATTATGATGCGCGTGCCCTACGACAGCACCTTCAAGTATATGCGGGATTCCACCGGCGAGATGATCAACGAACAGGTGGTGTTTTTCGGCCCCTATCAGCAGGAGCGCTGGCAGATTGCCTTTGATACAAACCGCCTGGACGGCGTTGAAACCGTTGCGGTGTTTCAGTACCACCCGATCGGTGTAGAGATCGATACGCTTCCGGCCACCTATCTGACGTCCGCGTTTGGTGGCCGGCTGAGAAACCAGGTTCATCATTATAAGAACGTCAGTGTAGCGTTCGATGCCATGGAGCAGGGCGAGATTGCCGGCGTTATGGGTATGCGCGCGGAAATCGAACACCAACTAGGGGCCCATGAGGGCAAGGGTTTCACCAAGGCAGGGAATGGCTTTCCCGGCATGACCAAACAGGTGTGGGACGTAGGCCTGGCGGTGCGCCATACCCACAGGGCCCTAGGCTATGCCATCGGGGCTATTGTAGATGGCATGGTCAGATCCGGAGAAATGGTCGAGCTCTATGCCACCCATGGGCTTTCCTACAGTCGCCCCGGATATTACGACGAAATTCTTGGCCCCGAAGAGAGCGGGGAATAAACCGTTACGGCCCGCTGAGCCCGCCAAGTGCGGGCTTTTTTTGTGGGGGTCTTACTACCAAGTGATGAGAAAACCTGTTCTGGCGATTAATTGTTGGGATTGCGTGTGAGGCCAAGAATGGGGTTTAGAGGCGGGAAGAATTCCCGGTTCACTGGAAATACTGACAACAAGAGACTTTGGAGAGCGCAACCATGAGATCGAATTCGTTCGGTAAACAGTTTACTGCGAGTGCCCTGGCGCTGGCTGTATCCCTGGGGGCCCATGCGGTCACCGATGAAGACATCCTGAATGACCAGGACACTGTGGATGACATCGTAAGCTATGGTATGGGCGTTCAGGGCCAGCGTTTCAGCCCGATGACGGCCCTTAACACAGACAACGTCCAGTATCTGCAGCCAGCATGGGCGTTCTCATTTGGTGGCGAGAAGCAGCGGGGCCAGGAGTCTCAGCCGCTGGTCAAGGACGGCGTCATGTACGTGACTGCCTCCTACTCCCGTATCTACGCCATTGAGGCGCGTACCGGCGAAGAAATCTGGCAGTACGACGCTCGCCTGCCGGATGGCATCATGCCCTGTTGTGACGTAGTCAACCGTGGCGCCGCTCTGTACGACGACAAAGTCATCTTCGGTACCCTGGACGCCAAGCTTGTGGCCCTGAACAAGGACACCGGCAAGGTTGTCTGGATCAAGAAAGTGGCCGATTACCAGGCTGGCTATTCCATGACGGCAGCCCCGCTGATCGTCAAGGGCAAGCTGATTACTGGTGTGTCCGGCGGCGAATTTGGCATTGTCGGCAAGGTTGAAGCCCGCGACCCGAACACCGGCGACCTGTTGTGGATGCGGCCGACGGTGGAAGGCCACATGGGTTACGTCTACAAGGACGGCAAGGAAATTGAAAACGGTATCTCCGGTGGCGAAGCCGGCAAGACCTGGCCTGGCGACATGTGGAAAACCGGTGGCGCAGCGACATGGCTGGGTGGCACCTATGATCCCGATACCGACTCGCTGTTCTTCGGCACCGGTAACCCGGCACCATGGAATTCGCACCTGCGCCCTGGTGACAACCTGTTCTCCTCCTCTCGCGTGGCCATTGACCCGGATGATGGCAGCATCAAGTGGCACTTCCAGACCACGCCCAACGATGGCTGGGATTACGACGGTGTCAACGAGCTGATCTCGTTTGATTACGAAGATAACGGCAAGACCGTCAAGGCCGCTGCTACTGCGGACCGTAACGGCTTCTTCTACGTGCTGAACCGTGAGAACGGCGACTTTATCCGCGGCTTTCCGTTTGTTGACAAGATCACCTGGGCCGAAGGCCTGAATGACGATGGCAGCCCCATCTACAACACCGAGAACGGTCGCCCGGGTAATCCGGCGGATGCCGACGGCGAAAAAGGTGAAACGGTTGTGGCCTTCCCGGCCTTCCTGGGTGGCAAGAACTGGATGCCCATGGCCTACAGCAAGGACACTGGCCTGTTCTATGTGCCTTCCAACGAATGGTCCATGGATATCTGGAACGAGCCGGTTTCCTACAAGAAAGGTGCCGCCTACCTGGGTGCCGGTTTTACCATCAAGCCGGCAAATGATGAATTCATTGGTGTTCTGCGCGCCATGGATCCGAAGACCGGTGAAGAAGTCTGGCGCTACAACAACCCGGCTCCGCTGTGGGGTGGGGTGCTGGCAACAGCAGGCAACCTGGTCTTTACCGGCACGCCGGAAGGCTACCTGAAAGCGTTTGACGCAAAAACCGGTGAAGAGCTCTACAAGTTCAATACCGGTACCGGTGTTGTGGGTACGCCCGTGACCTGGGAAATGGACGGGGAACAGTACGTGTCCATCTCCACGGGTTGGGGCGGGGCGGTGCCTCTCTGGGGTGGTGAAGTGGCCAGGGTGGTCAAGGACTTCAACCAGGGTGGAACAGTCTGGACCTTCAGGCTGCCGAGCGATCGGGTTGCCAGTAACTGAGCGAGTGTAGTACCCGTTTTTATCGGGGTTTTCGGGGCTGCCTTTGGGCAGCCCCTTTTTTGTTGGAGCTGTTCCCTGGTTGATCAGGCTGCCTGATGGCGGGCAGTCTCGGCAACCGACTCGTTGATGTCCTCGAACAGTTTGCTGTCGGCCTGGCCAATGGGCAGGTCGTAGGTGATTGTCGCGCCAAAGGCTTCGGGGTCATGTGGGTCCCGCCGAACCTTGTCGAACACCAATAACCGGGTGCCCAGGTAGAAGCCTTCCTTGAGATCATGGGTAACCATGAAAATAGTGGTGCCCGTCTCCCGCCAAAGCTTAAGCAGCAGATCGTGCATGTCCTTGCGGATACCCGGGTCGAGCGCGCCAAAGGGTTCGTCCAGCAGCAATACTCGCGGGCGCATGATCAGGGACTGGGCAATGGCCAGGCGTTGTTGCATGCCGCCAGAAAGTTCGTGGGGCCACTTGTTGGCGGAGGCCTCCAGACCAACCGATGTCAGCATCGCGTCCACCTTTTCCAGAGCTGAGCGCCGGGCGCGGCCAAAAAGCTTGCCAAGCCACGGCTTCTGCTCCAGCTCCAGGGCCATCAGCACATTCTGGCGCACGGTCAGGTGCGGGAAGACCGAGTAGCGCTGGAACACGATGCCCCGGTTGCGGTCGGGCTCCCCTGGAAAGGCTTCGCCCTCAAGCAGTAACTGGCCACGGCTCGGTGTTTCCTGCCCCAGGAGCATTTTCAGGAAGGTGGATTTACCGCATCCTGAAGCTCCTACCAGAGTACAGAATTCGCCCTGTTTCACGCTCAGGTTCAGGTTTTCCAGTACCACCAGATCGCCATATTCTTTCCAGAGGTTATTAACTGTTATAAAGCTCATCAGTGGCCTCCTGCGTTGTACCAAGGGAACAGCCTGCGGTTGGCCAGCCGCAGACACTGGTCGATAACGATGGCAAGAATGGTAATCCAGATGACATAGGGCAGGATCACATCCATGGCGAGATAGCGCCGCACCAGGAAGATTCGGTAACCCAGGCCTTCGGTGGAGGCGATGGCTTCCGCGGCGATCAGGAACAGCCAGGCCGGGCCCAGGCTGAGGCGCACGGAGTCGATCAGGCGGGGTAGTACCTGAGGCAGCACCATGCGGGTAATGACCTGCCAGGTATTGGCCCCGAGGGTCTGGATCTTGATCAGCTGCTCACCGGGCAACTCCCGCACCCGCTGCGCCACATCGCGCATCATGATCGGTGCCGTGCCGATCACAATCAGCATGACCTTGGAGAGCTCTCCAAGGCCGAATACGATAAACAGGATGGGTAATATCGCCAGGGGAGGAACCATGGAGAGTGCCGATACCAGTGGCGCGAGGTTGGCACGGATCAGGGGCAGGGCGCCATTCAGGATGCCGATCACCAATGCCAGAGACGCGGCGATAGTCACTCCGATGCCCAGGCGCTGCAGGCTGGCGGTTGTATCCTGCCACATCAGATAGTCACCGCTGCGCCGGTCTTCCTGAAAGGCCATGCGATCGACCGCCGCTGTCATCTGTTCCAGGCCGGGCAACAGTTTGTCGTTGGGGTTCTCCGCCAGGCGCTCCTGGGACGCAAGGCTGTAGATCAGCATGATCAACAGAAAGGGCAGCAGGCCGAGCAGAGTGGCGGAAACCCGTCCTGGGTGGCGGTTGATCATTCGCATAGGTTGTCTCCTCTGGTCACACAACACGGCACGTTCATCGCGGGCAACAGCCTCCCTTGCGATTCAGTCTCCCGGGCTTTTGTCCCGCCGTGTAACCTCCCAGAGGTCGGTGACTCTCGGACCAGTCATCCGCGCACCTTCTACATGCATGCCCGGACCGGAACCCTAGTCACCCATTTTGTCCGCTGTGTTCGCCGCGTGGTTTGCGGTGTTGCTGTGAACGGATCGGGGTTATTAAACTCGTCTGTCCGGATCAGTGCAGGTGGCGTGCCAGCTTCGTAAAAGGGGCATAATTGGGGCGATCCGGACTGATCGGGAGCGAAACGACGCACCATTAATGTGCATGGCAGGTGTGGGTGCACAGTCATGGGCCCTTCGTGCTGAGAAGCGATTGTGCAGCGCCAAGAATCTTCTGGTGACTTTGGGTCTCCCTCCCGGGGCCACCGGCAATATGCCCCCAATCAGAAGTCAGGGGGTCAAAGGTTGCTCCCGGCATTTGCCGGGCATCCTGCAGGGCATCCTCAACTGTGAAGTAGAGGTCGGTGCTGCCTGGCATCACCCGGGTCGGCATGGTGAGCGAAGCGAGTGCGGTCTGGTAGTCGCCCTCAAACATTGGGTTGTCACTGATGTCGCCACGCTGCCAAGTGCTCAGCGCCGACAGCAGGTTATTGGCATCCTGGCCCAAATGGTCATCCTCCCAGAAGCGCAACAGAGCCTCGCTGGAATCGAATCCCAGGCATCGCCAGAGCTCGCTACGGAAGAACGCCTGGGAATAAGCCCAGCCCGCGTATACCCGGCCAAATGCCCTGAGCCCGCGCCGTGGTGGACTCTGGTAATGGCCTTCCTGGAAGTTCTGGTCGCAGGTGAGGGCGGCTTTAACACCCTCCAGAAAAACCTGGTTGTGGGGGTAGCAGCGGGCCGTGCAGCAGGTGGCCAGCACTCCCCGAACCTGCTCAGGAAACAGGCAACCCCATTGCAGCGCCTGCATGCCGCCCATGGACCACCCCATCACCAGGGCAATGCCGGCGCCACCGAAGACTTCGTCCACGAGCAGCTTCTGCAGCATCACATTGTCGTAAAGACTGATCTCAGGAAAACCGGGCCCGGCCTGTTGGCCCTGGGTATTCGATGGAGATGAAGATTCCCCTGCCCCCAGCATTGAGGGAATGACAATGCAGTATTTGTCCGGATTCAGCGGGCTATCACTGCCAACCCAGGGATGATTGCCTGCGGCTGCACCACCATAGTACGTGGGCAGCAGGATGAGGTTGTCTTTTGGTGCATTCAACTTCCCGATCTGATGGTAATGCAGGCGAGCCGAGTTCAGTGTTGCCCCGCTCGAAAGGAGCAGGTCTCCTGCTTCAAAATCATCTTCAAGCCATTGTTTATCATTCATTTATAGCCCCTCTGCTCATGCCGTCTTCAGGCTCAGAAACCCTTGCTGCGAAATTATACATACACGCTGGCATGTATGTTGAATGGCAAAGCTGTAGAAAGAAACGTGCCAGAAAAGAGGAAACAAGATGACTGACCTGACCAATACCCAGGCCCTGAAACAGAAGCTCGAAGATGCCGGCGTCAAGTACGCCATGGCCAGTTACGTGGATATTCATGGCATCAGCAAAGGCAAGTTTGTACCCGTTGCCCACCTTGGCCAGATGATGGAAGGCTCCGAGTTATACACCGGGGCTGCCCTGGACGGCGTTCCCCAGGACATCTCCGACGACGAAGTGGCAGCGATGCCGGATGCCGGTGGCGTCGCCATCTGCCCCTGGAACCGAAAGCTAGCGTGGTTTCCTGGAAACCTCTACCTCAACGGAAAACCATTTGAAGCCTGTTCCCGCAATATTTTCCGTCGCCAACTGGATTCGGCTGCGGGCATGGGCTACCGCTTCAATCTGGGCATTGAAACGGAGTTCTTCCTGCTCCGTGAGACCGAGGATGGTGGTTTCGCCCCGCTGAGTGATCGCGACAACCTGGGCAAGCCCTGCTACGACCCACGCACTCTGATGGATAACCTGCCCATTGTGGATGAGTTGGTGGACGCCATGAATGAACTGGGGTGGGATGTCTATTCCTTCGACCACGAAGACGCCAACGGCCAGTTCGAAACCGACTTCAAGTACGCCGACGGTCTGACCATGGCCGACCGCCTGGTGTTCTTCCGCATGATGGCCAACGAAATCGCCCGCAAGCACGGGGCCTTTGCCAGTTTCATGCCCAAACCATTTGGTGACCGAACCGGCAGCGGCGCCCACTACAATATGTCTTTGGCAGACATCAAAACCGGCAAGAACCTGTTCGAGCCTGACGGCGATGACCTGCATGACTGTGGCATCAGCAAGATCGCCTACCATTTCACGGCCGGTGTGTTGAAACATGGTGCGGCCATCAGTGCGGTGATTGCCCCGACGGTTAACAGCTATAAGCGTCTGGTGCGCCAGGGCAGCATGTCTGGCTCTACCTGGGCACCCGTGTTCATGTGCTACGGCTCCAACAATCGCACCAACATGATCCGCATCCCCGGTATGGGCGGCCGCATTGAGTGCCGCGCCGCCGATATCGCCTGCAACCCCTACCTCGGCAGCGCCCTGATCCTGGCCGCCGGCCTGGAAGGCATCCGTGAGGGCCTCGATGCGGGCGCTCCCCACCACGAAAACATGTACAACTACAGCGACGCGGAAATCGCCGAGCGCGGCATTGAATACCTGCCGCGTAACCTGGGTGAGGCGGTGGAGGCTTTCGAGACAGATCCGCTGGCCAAAGAGGTGTTTGGCGAGGCAATGTTCAACAGCTTTGTGGAGTACAAGAAAGGAGAGTGGGAGAGCTATCAGAACCACGTGTCTGAGTGGGAGGTGGAGCGTTATCTGAAGATGTTCTGAGCATCTGATCCATTAATGCCTGTGTTTGCCGACCGCGCCGGCGGATGGGAACCCTTTCAGGGGCACGCTGTGAATACGTCCGTGTACGCTTGACGAAAACATCCCTGTTTTCGACATCCCCTGAAAGGGTTCACATCCGCCAGCGCTACCATGCAGTTGCCTGCAACGCTCTCTTTCGCTACTTCTTCCCGAGCAATGCCCAGAACTGCCGCTGAAAAAACGGGGTTTCCCGTTTAAGTGAAAACAGTTTTGGCGCAAACAGCCACGTCTGGGTAATGCCCATTAAATAGGTGTAACTTAGCAAGCCCAGGTCTTTGGGGTCTTCTTCCGTTGTGATCAAACCTTGCTCAACCGCCTGCCCCACCAAATCCCGGAACAACCCGATAATCGACTTCGTCAGCGCCCGCTCCCGCTTCAGCGTGCGGCTCATGGCATCGGTCAGTTCGGTCTTGTTCAACAGAATCTCGAAGGACTGTCGGTATTGCCTGTTATTAGCCAGCAAACCCAGCCATTGTTCGATAAACCGGTCCATTGCCGCAATTGGCGTCTCCCGCATACCTGCGCATTCAGCTACCAACGCTTCCAACGGTTCCTGGGAATAGGCTAGTACCGCTTCGTAGAGGTCATCCTTATTCTGAAAATGCCAGTAAATCGGCCCACGGCTGCAACCAGCTTCTTTGGCAATACGGCTCAGCGTAGTGAGGGAATAACCATCCCGACTGAACAGTGTTAACGCAGCTTCCAGAACTGTCTGGCGGGTCTTCTCAGCATCTTCCTTGGTACGACGCATTGGTAGAATTCTCTCCGGTTTGCACTTGCGTTCGGGGTTGGGGGCGGATGGTCTCTCCAAAACTGTACGGAGCCATGGATGGCGGAGTCCAAGCGTCACACGGATGTGCCGAAGGAGCGTGTTTTGGAGAGACCATCCGCCCCCAACCATGCTCCAAAGCCAACAAAAAAGGGCACGAGTAATCGTGCCCTCAGCTATCCATCAAGGCAAGCAATGACCAGACTCAGATCTCTTCGTCAGCAGCCATCTGCATGTAGCTGTCGTTAAACCGAAGCTTCACATTGTCCGAGTCACCCATAACGGAACCATCGGGGAATTCGATGCCGACAAAGTCTGGACTCTGGGCACCCTGGCCAAGCAAGCCCTTGTCGAACGAGAACTGGCGAACGCTGTCCATCGCCTCCCGGGCCTCGTCACTGCGGATGAACTCCACCGAATTGGCCGGCTCCCAGAACATCTTCATACCCGCCAGCTGCATTTCATAACCTTTCTGGTCCGTGCCGGAGATCTCGCCCAGCATAGCTCGGGCTTCCTGGCCCTCCTCGCTGTCAGACTTGAGGATGCTCATGGTTTCATACCAGGCGCCCACCAAAGCCTTGCCCAGTTTCGGATTGTCTTCCAGAGTCTCGGTGTTTACCAGTGTCAGGTCCTTGATGTGGCCGGGAATCTGGCTGGAATCAAACAGCGGTGTGGTACCCGGCATGGCAGACACTTCCGTCAGCAGCGGGTTCCAGGTGGCCACATGGCGCACATCGTCGGTTTGGAAGGCAGAGACCAGATCGGCGTCGGAAATGTTCACCACGCTGATATCCCGTTCTTCCAGACCAACGGTGTCGAGCGCCCGCACCAGCAGGTAATGGGATACCGACAGCTCAACCAGGTGCACGGTTTCGCCCTCCAGATCCTCGATGGACTCTGCGTCTTTCGAGACCAGTCCGTCGTTGGCGTTGGAATAGTCGCCCACGATCAGCGCGGTGGTATCCAGGCCTGACGCTGCCGGAATCGACAGGCCGTCCATGCTGGTGGCCACCACGCCATCGAACTGGCCGGCGGTGTACTGGTTGATGGATTCGATGTAGTCGTTCACCTGCACGATATCCACTTCAATATCGTACTTGTCCGCCCACTTTTTCATGATGCCGCTGTCTTCGGCGTACTGCCAGGGCACCCAGCCGGCGTAGATAGTCCAGGCAATGCTGAAGGCATCTTTTTCCTCGGCGAGTGCGCCCATGGACAGGGAGGCGGTTAGCAGGCCGGCTGCCAGACGTTTGCTCAGGTCAGATGTTTTCATGGTGTCTCTCCTCGGGCCGTGCCCGTGTTGGTAGATTTGGATTTTTGGTATCAGGATTGTTGGCAATCATTGGCTGATCTCTTCCACGATCACCACCGGGGTGCCCGGTGAAACCGCCTGGCCCGCTTCCCGGCGCACATCCACCACGCGGCCGGTAACCGGGCTGAGAAGTTCTATTTCCATTTTCATGGACTCAATCACCGCCACCGGTCGCTGGGCCTCGATGGTGTCGCCTGGTTTCACCAGGCATTCCCAAAGGTTGCCTGCCACGTGGCTTTCCACTGCGTGCTGGCCGTCAGGTAGGTTGGCGATGTCATCGTCACCGGTGTCCTGGATGAGCGCTTCGGAACTGAAATTGATCTGGCCGGATTCGATCCAGCGCTGCAGCTCCTCATCGAAAGCCTGCTTTCGTTTATCAGTGAAGGTCTGGATCTCATCGTTGTTTTCCGAAAGAAACCGCTCGTAGTCCTTCAGGTTGAAGCGGGTTTGCTCGACCTTGATCGGGTAGTCACCGTTGGGAAAGTCCCGACGAATCTGCTGCAGCTCTTCCGCGCTCACCTCGTAGAAACGCACCTGGTCGAAGAACCTCAGCAGCCAGGGCTTGCCTGGCTCGAAGAAGTCGGTGGTGCGGTAACGGTTCCACATCTGCAGGGTGCGACCGACAAACTGGTAGCCGCCTGGGCCTTCCATGCCATAGATGCACAGATAGGCGCCGCCGATGCCCACGGAGTTTTCCGCGGTCCAGGTGCGGGCAGGGTTGTACTTGGTGGTGACCAGCCGGTGGCGGGGGTCGAGCGGCGTGGCCACCGGGGCGCCGAGGTAGACGTCACCAAGGCCCATTACCAGATAGCTCGCGTCGAAGACGATCTTTTTCACCTCTTCGATGCTGTCCAGCCCGTTGATGCGACGGATGAATTCCAGGTTGCTCGGGCACCAGGGGGCGTCCTTGCGCACCGACTGCATGTATTTGGCAATGGCGGTCTGGCAGGCCTCATCGTCCCAGGACAGGGGCAGGTGTACGATGCGTGCTGGCACGTCCCATTCGGGCTGCTTTTCAAGTTCCTTTTCGGCACTGATCAGCAGGTCCAGCAGGGTGCGCTGGCTGAGCTTCTGGCTGTCGTAATGCATCTGCAGGGAGCGAATGCCCGGTGTCAGTTCCAGAATGGCGTCGTGGTTCCGTTCCCGCAGCCACAGCATCAGGGCGTGGGCGCGGAAGCGCAGGCGGATATCCAGTTCCATGGGGCCGTATTCCACCAGCACGTAGTTGTCGCCGGCGGCACGGTAGACCACGCGGGTTTCATGTTCTGTGTTGCTGAGCGAATCAAGAATCGGGGTTTCCGGTTTGATGGGCGTGATACGGGCGGTGGCAGGCGTCAGCGTCGCCACGGAGTCGTCCAGCGCTTCCCGCAGGGCAACCGCCTGATCCTGGCTGACCGGTACAAACCGCACCTTGTCACCGGCTTTGAGCTGGCCCAGTTTCCAGA
Source organism: Marinobacter denitrificans (assembly GCF_008795955.1). Classification (GTDB taxonomy): domain Bacteria; phylum Pseudomonadota; class Gammaproteobacteria; order Pseudomonadales; family Oleiphilaceae; genus Marinobacter; species Marinobacter denitrificans. Next base: position 1,003,070 of record NZ_VMHN01000001.1, on the reverse strand, counting down.
GATCGGCGCTGATGACTGTGACCGGGCAGACGAAGCCCCCAAGACTGGGGCCATCGGGGCCGAGAATCACCGGCATATCACCAGTGAAATCCACGGTGCCTACCGCATAAGCGTTGTCGTGAATGTTGGAAGGGTGCATGCCGGCCTCGCCGCCATCACTGCGGGCCCATTCCGGTTTCGGGCCAATCAGTCGAACGCCGGTGCGGCTGGAGTTGTAGTGGATCTCCCATTCGCTGGCGAAGAAAGTATCGATGTCCTGACCGGTGAAATAGTCCGGCGCCCCGTGGGGGCCATAGGTCACGTGGAGCTTCCAGGTTCTGCCAATGGCCGGTTTCAGTTCGTTGGGCAGGGTAGTGGCAGTAACCGGTCTGGCGTCGCCCAACGCCAGCACATCCCCGGCCCGTAGAGCGCGGCCGCAGTGGCCCCCGAACTGCCCCAGGGTAAACGTGCTGCAGGAGGTGAGGTATTCCGGGCAGTCCAGTCCACCACCGAACAGCACATAGGCCCGGGCACCATCGCCGGTGGTGGCGCCGAGCTTCAGGGTGGCGCCGGCGGGCACGTCAATCACCTGCCAGAAACCCACCGGCTCATCGTTCAGGGTGGCGTTCAGCGGTGCGCCGGTGAGCACAATCTGGGTGGCCCGATTAAAGCTGAGCACCGGCCCCTTGAGGGTGATTTCCAGGCCCGGTGCTTTTTCCGGGTTGCCCAGCAGCCGGTTACCGAGCCGGAACGAGTAGCTGTCGAAAGGGCCGGAGGGCGGCACACCGATGTCCCAATAGCCGATCCGCCCGGGGTAATCCTGGATGGTGGTCATCGTGCCGCCACTGAGCACGTCCACGGTGGCTGGCTGGTAATCGAATTCATTGAGGGTGTGGGTGAACAGGCGGCCTTCCACGAAACGCGGGTCATCCAGCACCTGGCGCACGTACTTGAGGTTGGTCTCGATGCCATAGAGCTGGCTGTCGTTGAGGGCTTGCATCAGCCGCTGACGGGCCGATTCCCGATCGGGCTGGTGCACAATCACTTTGGCGAGCATAGGGTCGTACAGGGGCGACACTTCCGTGCCGGGCTGAATCCAGGTGTCGATGCGAAGGCCGTCTTCGTCCGGCCATGCCACGTTGGTGAGCAGGCCGGCCCCGGGCTGGAAATCCTTGTTGGGATCCTCGGCATAGATCCGCGCCTGAATGGCATGTCCGGAAGCAGTGAGGTTGTCACTCAGCCCTTTCAGATCCGGCAGGGTGCCGGCCCCGAGTTCCACCATCCAGCGCACCAGGTCCACGCCGTAAACCTTTTCAGTCACGCCGTGCTCCACCTGTAAGCGGGTATTTACTTCCAGGAAGTAGAACTCGGTGGTGTCCGGGTCGTAGATGAATTCCACGGTGCCGGCACTGCGGTAGGCGATGCTTTCACCCAGCTGGCGGGCGGTGGCATGCATGCGGGTGCGCACATCGTCGGTCAGACCCGGTGCGGGCGCTTCTTCAATGACCTTCTGGTTGCGGCGCTGGGCGGAACAATCCCGCTCGCCCAGGGCAGCGACGCGGCCTTTGCCGTCGCCGAAAAGCTGCACTTCAATATGGCGGGCATGCTCCACGAATTTCTCGAGAAACACGCCATCGTTGCTGAAGTTGTTCTGGCTCAGCCGCTGCACCGATTCGAAGGTCTTGCCCAGATCCTCGGCGCTGTAACAGCGGGACATGCCAATGCCACCACCGCCGGCAGTGCTTTTCAGCATTACCGGATAGCCGATTGACTCAGCTGCCTGTATCGCTTCGTCCAGACCCGTCAGCAGGCCGGTGCCGGGTAACAGTGGTACGCCAGCTTCCTCGGCCAGGGCCCGGGCGGTGTGTTTGAGACCGAACTGTTCCATCTGTTCCGGTGTGGGGCCAAGAAACACCACACCTTCGGCATCGCAGCGGCGGGCAAAATCCGCGTTCTCGCTGAGAAAGCCATAGCCCGGATGGATGGCGCCTGCCCCGCTTTTGCGGACTATCTCGAACAGCTTGTCCTGATCCAGGTAGGTGGCTGCGGCTGAGCCCTCACCCAGGGAGTAAGATTCGTCGGCCTGTCGCACATGCAACGAGTCTGCGTCGGCTTCGGCGTAGACCGCCACAGAAGTGATGTCCATCTCGCGCAGGGTACGGATCACCCGGCAGGCAATGGCCCCGCGATTGGCGATCAGGACTTTGTCGATCGTGTTGAAAGTGTTGAGAGTGCCGCTCAGTTCCATACCAGCACCTCGATCGGTGTGGGGTTCCAGCCGTTGCACGGGTTATTCAGCTGCGGGCAGTTGGAGATCATCACCAGCACGTCCATCTTCGCCTCCAGCTCCACGTATTTGCCGGCATCGGAAATGCCATCGGCGAAGGTCAAACCGCCGTCAGCGGTGACCGGCACGTTCATAAAGAAGTTGATGTTGTGGGTGATGTCCCGCTTCGTCATGCCCAGCTCTTCATTCTCGGTCACCGCCACCAGCCAGCTGTCCCGGCAGGCGTGCATGCATTTTTTCTCAAGGGCATAACGGGTGGTGTTGCTTTCTGCCGCGCAGGCGCCACCCAGGGTGTCGTGGCGACCGCAGGTATCGGCAGTGATCTCCAGCATCACGTTATTTTCCGACGACATCAGCCTGGAGCCGGCGGTCAGGTACACGTTGCCTTGCTCGCGGATGGTGTCCACGGCGCTGTAACGCTCGGTGGGGTTGTGGGCGTTGTAGAACAGGGTGTCGGCGGCCTGGTTGCCTTCCAGATCCAGGATGCGGACGGTCTCGCCGGCCTTCACCACTTTCAGGAAATACTCGCCTGCCGGCACGATTTCGCGGGAGGCGGCGTTGTCGGGTTTCAATGTGCTTTGCTTGATCATGTCCGGCCTCCGTTACTGGAACAGGTGATACAGGGCGGTGTTGGCAAAGGCGCGAGTGGCCTCCGGTGACGAGAGCTTGCAAGGATCGGCATCGGTAACGGGAGTGGCCCTGAAAAGCTGGTACCTCACGGGATGGCTAGGATACTCGCTGGCCGGGTTCATCGGGTGCGGGCAGGTGTGGAGCACCACAATGGTGTCCATCTCGAAACGCAGGTCAACGGTGGCGCCGGCGTGGGACGCATCGCTGACAAGAGACATGTTGCCCTCGTCATCAGTCTTTACCTTGCTGAACCAGTTCAGGTTGGCAGTCAGGTCTTTCTTGCCCAGGCCATACTTGGCCAGCTCATTCAGAAAGCTGCTGAACCCGTTTCGATGGTAGTGGTTGTGGGCTTGCTGATAGGTCTTTTTACCCCACCGCTTCTCGACAAGTTCGGCATTGCAGGTGCCGCCAACGGTATCGTGCCAGCCCATGTCGTCACGCACGATGGAGGCAAACACCCGGCCCATATCCGAAAGCAGTACATGGCCCCGGGTAAGCTTGAAGGTATGCTGGTTTTTCAGGGTGTCCGGCATGTTGTACCGCTCGAGAGGATTCTCGGGGTTGTACATCAACATGCCGACGTTGGCGCCGCCGGTTTCATCAATCAGACGCAGCACATGGCCACGGCGCATGATGAAAGACCAGTGGGATCCGCCGGGAATCAGATCGTCGTATAGGGGGGCTGTGCTATTGAGAGAGTCGAGCATCGCCTTTTCCTTCTGGTACGGGGTTCAAAGAAACGAGAGACGTCAGTCACTGAACGATCCTCCCGGGCTTTTGTCCCGCCGTGTAACCTTGGAAAAGGTCGTCAACTCTCGGACCAGTCACCTGTTTTGTCTCGCTTTGCATCACTACGAGGAACAGGCCGGAACCCTAGTTGAACTATTTGTCAGATTGTCGCGCTTTGATGGTGGTTTCAGTAACCGACTTCTCGCTGCGTAATACGGGTACTGCAGAGACTATGCCAATTATTAACCGTCTGGTTTCGTTGATGTTTTATGTTGGCGGCTAAACATGCTTGCTTCCTGTCAGGGCATACGCACTGTTTCTGTGCGCCAGTGAGGGATTTTACGGTGCAGAATTTAATCAGGGAGGTTTGGCCAGTAGTGGCGCGGCTTTGATGTCATCTACTACTAAGGAACGAGTTTTTCACCTCCATCGAATCATTCACCTATCCGGCGCTGGGGTCTACATTGATTGGGTAAACGCGAAAGGCCGCGTTGCCCTTCGACAAACACAACAAGAGGTCGAGACCATGATCTACGCACAACCAGGAAAGGAAGGCTCCGTCGTCTCCTTCAAACCCCGTTATGAAAATTTTATTGGTGGTGAGTGGGTCGCTCCCGCCAAGGGCCAGTATTTTGAAAACATCACCCCGGTTACCGGTGACGTGATCTGTGAGATTCCGCGTTCCACTGCCGAAGATATCGAGCTGGCGCTGGACGCCGCCCATAAGGCCGCGCCGGCCTGGGGCAAAACGTCTACCACCGAGCGTTCCAACATTCTGCTGAAAATTGCCGACCGCATTGAGCAGAACATCGAGATGCTCGCGGTTGCTGAAACCTGGGACAACGGTAAGGCAGTGCGTGAAACTGTTAACGCCGACCTGCCGCTGGCAGTGGATCACTTCCGCTATTTCGCCGGGTGTATCCGTGCCCAGGAAGACACCTCCAGTGCCATCGACAACAACACCGTGGCGTATCATTACAACGAGCCCCTGGGCGTTGTGGGCCAGATCATCCCCTGGAACTTCCCGCTGTTGATGGCGGTCTGGAAACTGGCGCCCTGTCTGGCGGCGGGTAACTGCACCGTGATGAAGCCTGCCGAGCAGACGCCAGCCAGTATCCTGATCCTGATGGACCTTATTGGCGACCTGTTGCCACCGGGCGTGGTCAACATCGTCAACGGTTATGGCATCGAAGCCGGTCAGGCACTGGCCACCAGCAAGCGCATCGCCAAGATTGCGTTTACCGGCTCAACCCCTGTGGGTGCCCATATCCTCAAGTGTGCCGCCGAGAACATCATTCCCTCCACAGTGGAGCTGGGCGGCAAGTCCCCCAACATCTACTTCTCCGATGTCATGCAGGCCGAGCCGGAATTCATCGACAAGTGCGTGGAAGGCCTGGTACTGGCATTCTTCAACCAGGGTGAGGTGTGCACATGTCCATCCCGCGCCCTGATCCAGGAAGACATGTACGACGAATTCATGGCCAAGGTTATTGAACGCACCAAGGCTATCAAGCGTGGTAATCCGCTGGATACCGATGTGCAGGTAGGTGCCCAGGCCAGTAAAGAACAGTTCGACAAGATCATGTCCTATCTGGAAATCGGCAAACAGGAAGGTGCGGAAGTGCTGACCGGTGGTGGCCGCGAAGAGATGGAAGGCGAGTACAACAACGGCTTCTATGTTCAGCCTACGCTGCTGAAAGGCAAGAACGACATGCGTGTGTTCCAGGAAGAAATCTTCGGCCCGGTGGTGGGTGTGACCACCTTCAAGGACGAAGAAGAAGCCCTGGCTATTGCCAACGACACCGAGTTTGGTCTTGGGGCCGGCCTGTGGACCCGTGACATCAACCGAGCCTATCGCATGGGCCGTGCCATCCAGGCGGGCCGTGTATGGACCAACTGCTACCACCAGTATCCTGCCCACGCAGCTTTTGGTGGTTACAAGAAGTCCGGTGTTGGCCGTGAGAATCACAAGATGGCGCTGGATCATTACCAGCAGACCAAGAACTTGCTGGTCAGCTACGACATCAACCCGCTTGGCTTCTTCTGAGCCTGGCAAACCAATGACTGTTGTGCCCGGGCCTCTCCACACAGGCCCGGTAGCGAGTCCGCATAAGGATGTGCATTTTCTTCCCCGGTGACTGGCTGGGGGTACGTGGGTTTTCCTGCCATTGCTTTGGCCCTTCCCAGGGCCTTTTTTTGTTTTAGCTGCTGCACTTTTAAAGATGGTCCGAAAGGATGAATTGCTGCCCCCGCACCAGTCGAAAATCAGTGCCAAAGTACCATATTTGCTCCTCCTTAGACTGGGTAGGATTGAGTGTGAGTTACCGGAAAGCCGGCTAACGGATCCTGAATGCCACAACAATCATCACAAGAGGAAAGCATCATGTGGACCAAACCAGCTTATGAAGACCTGCGGATCGGTTTCGAAGTCACCATGTACTTCGCCAACCGTTAAATAGGATGGCCAGCCGATACGCGCTGGCCGTTTTGCTTCCGGAGTTCCCACCATGCAGATTCGTATCCTTGGTTCCGCAGCCGGAGGTGGCTTCCCCCAGTGGAACTGCAACTGCGCCAATTGTGATGGTTTCCGCAAGGGAACTCTGAACGCCAGAGCCCGTACCCAGTCGTCCATCGCCATCAGCGAGGACGGTGTCAGCTGGATTCTTTGCAACGCCTCCCCGGATATCCGTGCCCAACTGGCCTCTTTCGACGCCATGCAGCCGGCCCGTGCCTTGCGGGACACCGGTATCGGGGCGGTGCTGTTGATAGACAGCCAGGTGGATCACACCACCGGCTTGCTGATGCTGCGGGAGGGCCTGCCACTGGACGTGTGGTGTACCGGGCAGGTGCATGAAGATCTCAGCAGCGGGTTTCCACTATTCCGCATGCTTCAGCACTGGAACGGTGGCCCGCAATGGCGTGAAGTGCCGTGCACCGATCAGCAGTCCTTTACCATACCCTGCGCACCCTCTCTGCGTCTGACGGCCATTCCGCTGCTCAGTAACGCGCCACCGTATTCGCCACGCCGGAACAACCCGCATCCCGGTGACAACATTGGGCTGTTTATCGAAGACACCCGCAGTGGTGAAACCGTAATGTACGCTCCGGGGCTGGGTCAGCCCGATAAGCAGATTCTGCAATGGATGCGTAAGGCCGACACCCTGCTGGTGGACGGTACCGTGTGGCACGACGATGAAATGCTGCGTTGCGAAGTGGGCACCCGTACCGGCCAGGAAATGGGGCACCTGGCCCAGAGTGGCCCCGGTGGCATGATCGACGTGCTCGATACCATGCCGGCAAAGCGGAAGATTCTGATCCACATCAACAACACCAACCCCATTCTGAACGAGGACTCGCCGGAACGGGCTGTGCTGGCAAAGCACGGTATCGAAGTGTCCTTCGACGGAATGCACCTGGATAGGGCGGTGCACTCATGAATGCTATCGCAACCCCGGTGATGAACCGGCAGGATTTCGAGCAGGCCCTGCGGGCCAAAGGCCGGTATTACCACATACACCATCCGTACCATAAAGCCATGTATGGCGGTGACTGTACGCCGGAGCAGATCCGTGGCTGGGTGGCCAATCGTTACTACTACCAGATCAACATTCCCCGCAAGGACGCCGCCATCATGGCCAACTGCCCGGATGCGGCCGTGCGCAGGTTATGGTTGCAGCGGGTTCTCGACCATGATGGCCACAGTGACGACGAGGGCGGTATCGAAGCCTGGCTCTGCCTGGCGGAAGCGGTAGGACTTACCCGCGAGGAAGTGATCGACCAGCGCCATGTGCTGCCCGGTGTGCGCTTTGCGGTGGACGCCTACCTGAACTTCGCCCGACGGGCTACCTGGCAGGAAGCGGCCTGTTCGTCACTGACGGAACTGTTCGCGCCGGAGATTCACCAGTCCCGACTGGACAGCTGGCCGCAGCATTATCCCTGGATCAAGGCCGACGGTTACTCCTATTTCCGCAAGCGGCTGGCAGAGGCCCGCCGGGATGTAGAGCACGGCCTCAGCATTACGCTGGATCATTTCACGACAGCGGCACAGCAGGCCCGTGCGCTGGAAATTCTGCAATTCAAACTGGATATCTTATGGTCGATGTTGGATGCCCTGACTATGGCTTATCAGCACCAGACGCCACCGTATCATACCGTCACCGACCAGCCAGTGTGGCACCGGGGGCTGTGATGGCGGTGGGCATGAAGCGGATACCGAAACTGCGCCCGGGTTTCCGCTTTCAGTGGGAGCCTGCCCAAAATGCATATGTCTTGCTGTATCCGGAGGGGATGGTGCGGTTGAATGACAGCGCCGGCGCCGTGCTCAAAGAGGTGGACGGTCAACGCAATGTGGCAGACATCGTGGCACTCCTGGAGCAGCAGTTTCCCGATGCAGGCTCTCTGTCGGAGGACGTCAGCGACTTCCTCAAAGATGCCGAACAGCAACACTGGATACTGTTCACGTGAGCGGCCACCACGCCATGCCTGCCGGTGATCGCCCCGGTATCGGCCCGCCACTGTGGCTGCTGGCGGAGCTGACCTACCGATGTCCGCTGCAGTGCCCCTACTGCTCCAACCCCCTGGATTTTGCCCAGACTCAGCAGGAACTGACCACCGAGGAGTGGGTGCGGGTACTGCGCCAGGGGCGTGAGATGGGCGCGGCCCAGTTGGGCTTCTCCGGTGGCGAGCCGCTGGTGCGTCAGGACCTGCCCGAACTGATTGCCGAGGCACGGCAACTGGGGTACTACACTAACCTGATCACCTCGGGGCTTGGACTGACGGCAACCAAGGTGAACGCCTTCCGGGATGCCGGGCTGGACCACATTCAGGTGAGTTTCCAGGCTTCGGACCCGGAGCTGAACAACGCGGTTGCCGGTTCCCGCAAGGCTTATGACCAGAAGCTGGCCATGGCTCGGGCGGTGAAAGAAGCGGGCTATCCCATGGTGCTCAACTTCGTCATCCACCGCCACAACATCCACCAGATGGAGGATATTATCAGCCTCTGCGAACGGCTGGGTGCGGATTATGTGGAACTGGCCACCTGCCAGTATTACGGCTGGGCTTTTGAAAACCGGGAAGGGCTGATGCCGTCCAAGGCGCAACTTGAGAAGGCCGAAGCGGAAGTGAACAGTTACCGCAAACGCCTCACGTCCAGCGGCTCGGCTATGAAGCTGATCTTTGTCACCCCGGATTATTACGAAGAACGCCCCAAGGCCTGTATGAACGGCTGGGGCAGCCTGTTCCTGACCGTGGCCCCGGATGGCACCGCCTTGCCCTGCCATAGCGCAAGGCTGCTGCCCATCGAATTTCCCAATATCCGCGAATCCTCGCTACACTCCATCTGGTACGACAGCCCGGGCTTCAACCATTACCGGGGCGATAGCTGGATGCCGGAGCCCTGCCGTTCCTGCGATGAAAAGGACAAGGACTTCGGCGGCTGCCGCTGCCAGGCCTACCTGCTGACCGGCAATGCCGACAACGCCGACCCGGTATGCGGCAAATCGCCCCACCACGACCGCATCCTCGCCGCCCGCAAGGCGGCGGACCACGCCACCGCCGGGCTGGAGGAGCTGACCTATCGCAACGCCGACAACTCCCGGTTGTTCTTCCGGGGCTGATACGCCAGACGAAAATATCTTCTCGCCGCTTTCTGCAGAGCAGGCCTCTACTGCGTTTGTCCAGCGGGGAGCGCTGACTGTCTCCCGGGCGGGTGTTTTCTGGCTGGAGTTTGACCCTGCCACCGGCAACAACCTGCTCAGAAAGGTAAACGGAGAGGCCGCTCACCCGGTAACGCGCCCGGAGTTCGGTCTTCGCAGCGAGGTTAATGGTTACGGTGGCGGTGCATTATGTGCCGGGCCGGACGCCCTGTTTGCGGTGGCCGCTTCAGGGCAGCAGATCCACCGAATTGACCCGCGCACAGGGGCCTCCGACGCCTTGACCCGGGACCCGGATGCCAGCTTCGGCGGACTGGTGTGGGATGACGCCCATCACCGTGTTCTGGCGGTAAGAGAAAGTGCGGGGCGCCAGCAACTGGTGGCCGTACAGGGCGACAACAAAGTTCTGCGTCTGCATGAGAGTGAGGATTTTTACAGCGCCCCGGCAATATCCGCCAGTAGTGCGCGCATTGCGTGGGTATCCTGGTCGCTGCCGGACATGCCGTGGGTGAGTTCTGTTTTGTGGACGGCGGATGTGGATGTCGATGGCACACTGGTCGGGGCTCGTTGTTTGCCGACGCCCACAGGCGGCAGCGTCCAGCAGCCTGTGTTCGATGGCGAGGTGCTGCACGTGCTGTCAGATCACGAAGGCTGGTGGCAGCCCTGGCTGGTGTCACTCACAACAGGACAGTTCAGATGGACCTGTCTCGACGCGACAGCTGCGGATCACGCCAGTGCTCCCTGGCAGTTGGGTGAGCGTCATCACTGGCCGCTGGGGCAGGGAGGCTGGGCCCGGGTGCGCTACGTTTCCGGAAGGGGGGAGCTATGGCTAACGCTGTCTGCTGACTCCCCAGCGGTTAGGGTCGCCACGGGCTACACCGACTTTCGCCACCTTACGGCCTTCGACGACAAGCTTTATTGCATCGCCCGCTCGGCTTCCCGGCTCGATTCAGTACTGGCAGTGAATCTTCAAACCGGCCATGCCCGCACGCTGGCCGGGGGCGAAGCCCCGTTCCCTGATTCACCCATCGTCACCCCTGACATCTTTCAGATTCCGCCATCGAAGGATGTGCATGACGAGGTAACAGGGTTCTGGTACCCGCCCATCGAGGGCTGGTCGGAAGCAGAGCCTCCGCCATTAATCCTGATCGCCCATGGTGGCCCCACATCGACTGCATGGCCGGTATTCAATCCCCAGATCCAGTTCTGGTGCCATCACGGGTTTGCCGTAGCGGAGGTCAATTATCGCGGCAGCGCGGGGTTCGGCCGGGATTTCCGTCTGGCACTGGCCGGCCACTGGGGCCGGGCTGACGTGGAGGATATGGAACGGGCGGCAGATCATCTGGTGGCCACTGCCCAGGCTGATGCCAGTCGGTTGTTTATCCAGGGCCGTAGCTCCGGAGGATATACCGCACTGATGGCCATGACCCGCAGTGCGCGCTTCCGGGCCGGGGCCAGTCTGTTCGGGGTGAGCGATCCTGCCCACCTGCGGGAGGTGACACACCGCTTTGAGTCGGGCTACCTGGACTGGCTGCTGGGGTCCCCGCGGGATTTTCCCGAACGCTGGCAGGCGCGTACACCTATACTGCAGGCCCATCGGATTCGCCGGCCAATGATCTTTTTCCAGGGCGGGCAGGACAGGGTGGTGGTGCCGGAACAGACCCGGGCCATGGTACGTGTGCTTGAGCAAAACCGGCAGTGCGTTGAGCTCTGGTGGTTCGAGGAAGAAGGGCATGGTTTCCGCCACCGGGACAATCAGATCTCGTTGCTGGAGAACCTGCTGGCGTTCTATCAGAAGTATGGCCGAAAGTGCGATGATGGCGGTGAGCAGTTCAGGTAAACTTGAACTTGATATAACAACAACAGACAGCATCGCTGAAGAGAAGGCTCATGAGCTACGACATATCTGCTCTGCGCAAGTTTGTTTCCCCCGAGATCGTCTTTGGTGCCGGCTCACGCAAGGCGGTGGCCAACTTTGCCAGCAACTTCGGCGCCCGCCATGTGTTCCTGGTGTCAGACCCCGGCGTGGAAAAAGCCGGCTGGGTTGCGGAAATCGTGGATATCCTGGTGGCAGCGGGCATTCGCGTTACCGTGTTTACCGGGGTGTCGCCCAATCCCAAAGTGGATGAAGTGATGGCAGGCGCGGAGCTATACCGGTCCAGCGAGTGTGACGTGATCGTCGCCATTGGTGGTGGCAGCCCCATGGATTGCGCCAAGGGTATCGGTATTGTCAGCGCCCACGGCCGGAATATCCTTGAGTTCGAGGGTGTCGATACCATCACCTCGCCGTCTCCACCGATGATCCTGATTCCGACTACGGCCGGTACATCCGCTGATGTGTCCCAGTTTGCGATCATTTCCGACCCCAATCGGCGCTTCAAATTCTCTATTATCAGCAAGGCAGTGGTGCCGGATGTGTCGTTGATTGACCCGGAAGTGACGGAAACCATGGACGCCTACCTGACTGCGTGCACCGGTGTCGATGCCCTGGTGCATGCCATCGAGGCTTTCGTCTCCACCGGAAGCGGGCCGCTTACCGACACCAACGCACTGGAGGCAATCCGACTGATTAACCGCAATCTGGAACCGCTGGTGCGCAACACCGCTGACGTCCATCTGCGGGAGCAGATCATGCTGGCGTCCATGCAGGCCGGGCTGGCGTTTTCGAATGCCATTCTGGGAGCCGTCCATGCAATGTCCCACAGCCTGGGTGGCTTCCTTGATTTGCCCCACGGACTTTGTAACGCGTTACTGTTGGAACACGTGGTGGCCTACAACTACACCTCTGCCGAGGACCGCTTCAAACGGGTCGCCGAGGCCATGGATATTGATACCCGCGGCATGTCGAAACCGGTGATCAAACAGCGCCTGATGGAGCGGATCATCACCCTGAAGCGCACGGTTGGGCTGGAAGCCAAGCTGGCAAAGCTGGGCGTGACTACATCCGATATTCCCTATCTGTCCGGTTTCGCTCTGCAGGATCCCTGCATCCTGACCAACCCTCGCAAGTCCTCGCGCCGCGATGTCGAAGTTGTTTATGAAGAAGCCCTCTGATTCCAGTGACGCCGAATACGATATTGGTGACCTGCTGGGTCTAGGCAGCCAGTCGGTGCGCAAGAACTATTACCCGGCGCTCCAGGATCGGATAGAGGAACTTGAGAAGGAGCGCAACCGGTACAAATGGCTCTTCGAAAATGCCCTGCACGGTATCTTTCAGGCCAACCTCCGGGGCGGCTTTGTAGCTGCCAATCCTGCGATGGCCCGTATTTGCGGTTATGACAGTGCCGAAGACCTGATTGCGCGTGTCATCCGTCTGCGGGAACAGCTGTTCTGCAGTTCCGGGGATTTTGATGATATCCGTCAGGAGTTGCTGGACCACGGCAGCCTCAGCGCCAGGGAAACCAGGTTAAGGCGCTCTGACAACACACCCGTGCATGTTGCCATTACGTTGCTGAGGCGCCCCGATCTTGGTCCGGAAGTGGTGGAAGCATTTGTTGCAGACATAACCGAACGCCATCAGGCCAGGGAAAAGCTGCGCCAGCTTAATGCCGATCTGGAACGCCGGGTCGAGGAACGCACCGACGAACTGCAGAACGCCAACGTGGTCTTGCGCTACCAGATTGAGCAGCGGGAAAAAGTAGAGCAGGAGCTGGTGGTCGCGATAGATGCCGCGCGGCAGGCCAATGAAAGCAAGGACAAGTATCTGGCGGCGGCCAGCCACGACCTGCTCCAGCCCCTGAATGCCGCCCGCTTGCTGGTCTCCGCCCTGATGGACAGTAACCTGCCGGAGGACGAAAACCGGCTGGTGCACCGGGTCCAGCGCTCACTGGAAAGCGCCGAAGACCTGCTGGCGGATCTGCTGGACATCTCCAAGCTGGATCAGAAAGCCATGCAGCCGGATTATGTCCACACAGACATTGGTGAACTGATGCGTGGCCTGGCCCAGGAATTCGAGCCCCTGGCCGAGAACGCAGACCTGAATTTTCGACTGCGGGCAGGCGCCGGCAGCGTCTGCACCGATCCGCGAATGCTGACACGTATTCTCAGGAACCTGTTGAGCAACGCCTTTCGTTACACCACCGAGGGCGGGATCCTGTTTGCTGCCCGCAAGCGGGGCCCAAACCTGGAAATCGGAGTGTGGGACACGGGTGTGGGAATCGAACAGGAAAAGCTCGAGGACATTTTCCGGGAGTTCCACCAGATATTGCCCAAAGGGGGCGGCCGTCAGGGCGTTGGCCTGGGATTGGCGATTGTTGATCGCATGGCGAGAGTGCTTGGTTGCGACATCCGGGTGGAGTCCAGCTATGGAAAGGGCTCCTGTTTCAGCGTCCTGCTGCCTGTGAGCACTGTTCTGGAAGCGCCGGCCGGGCAACGTAAAACGGAAGTGCCGGTACCCGCCACCCTCTCCTTTGATCGGCTGCGTGTTCTGGTAATCGATAATGAAGAGCCGGTGCGGGAAAGCATGCGGGCGGTACTGGAACGTTGGGGGTGCCGGGTGGCGACCGCGGGAAGCGCGACCGAAGCCATTGACCAGGGCCACGACGCCGACATCATCCTTGCGGATTTCCACCTGGATAACAATCTCACAGGATGTGAAGCGATTTATGCGGTTCGGCGGCACTTTGACCGGGATATTCCCGCTGCGGTCATTACCGCCGACCGCAGTGATGATACCCGGCGTCTGATCACTTCCCAATATCTGCCCATTCTTAACAAGCCGGTTAAGCCCAACCGCCTGAGGGCCCTGGTAACCAGCCTGGCCACATCTCTGAACCCCGATCGGAAATGACGGTCTACACTCTATTCTGTCAACGCTTGTTTTGTCAGGAGAGAGAGTTATGTCTGTTCCCGAAAATGCCCTTACCAACCACGAAGTGACCGTTTGCCTCTCCGGTGGCGCTGTACTTGGACCGTTCAATGCCACCTGGTCCAGGGATGAGGGGGGCGACGTACGAGAGCTCGTACGGGAGTATGACGGCTACCTGCAGGGAGAAAAGCAGCATCGTTTCAAGTTTTACCTTCACGACACCTACACCAATACGGTCCACACGCTGATTCTGAATTTTGATCAGGTTACCGGCATTTGCGACCATGTGAGGTTGAAGTCCCCGATCAACGAATAGTCTAGTCTGGTTCATAAGGAGAGTGTCATGACCATATTCAGGACGGAAAAAGACAGCCTGGGCGAAGTCCGTGTTCCCGAAGAGGCCCTGTGGGGCGCCCAGACCCAGAGAGCCGTGGAAAACTTCCCGGTCAGTGGCCTGCCGATGCCCCCGGCGTTCATCGCCGCTGTTGTTCGGGTAAAGCAGGCGGCCGCCGATGCCAATGCCAGCCTCGGGCTTCTGGACAACGAGGTGCGTGACGCTATCGTGGCGGCAGGCAACCGCATACTGAATGGCGACTGCGCCGACCAGTTCCCCATTGATCGTTACCAGACCGGGTCTGGCACCAGCACCAATATGAATGTGAACGAGGTGATCGCGGCGCTGGCGGCACAGGAAGGTGTCGAAATCCACCCCAACGATCACGTCAACATGAGCCAGAGCTCCAATGACGTCATCCCGACTGCCATCCATATCAGTGCACTTACCGGTGTTCACGAACGGCTGCTGCCGGTACTAAGCCATCTGTGCGGTATTATCTATGAGCGGGAGGCGATGTTTTCAGAGCAGGTCAAAACCGGCCGTACCCACCTGATGGATGCCATGCCGGTCACTCTGGGCCAGGAATTGCGAACCTGGCGGGAGCAGTTGCTGGCTACAGAGAAGCGACTGGCCGCTGCAGCTGACGATTTGCTTCTGGTTCCCCAGGGTGGAACCGCGGTAGGCACCGGTGTGAACGCGTTGCACGAGTTTCCGGAACAGTTCGTCAAGTTTCTGAAATCCAACACCAGCTACCATTTCCACTCGCTGGAGCACAAGTTTGTCGGCCAGAGTGCGGTTGATGCGCCCGTGGCGCTGTCGTCCCAGCTCAGGGGCCTGGCGATTGTGCTCACCAAAATTGCCAATGATCTGCGCTGGATGAACAGCGGGCCTATCCATGGCCTGGCAGAAATCAGCCTGCCGGCGCTGCAGCCAGGCAGCAGCATCATGCCCGGAAAGGTTAACCCGGTGATACCGGAGTCGGTGGCCATGGTGGGTGCCCAGGTTATGGGCATGGACAGCAGCATTGCCATTGCGGGGCAATCCGGCAACTTCCAGCTGAATGTGATGTTGCCCCTGGTGGGCGCCAACCTGCTGGACATGATTGAACTGCTGACTAACGCCTCCACCATCCTCGGCGAGAAGGCTATCCGCGATTTCACAGTGAATGTTGAGCATCTGAACTCTGCAGTTGGCAAGAATCCGGTGCTGGTAACGGCGCTGAATCCCGAGATCGGTTACAGCCTTGCCTCTGATATTGCCAAGGAAGCCTATCAAAGCGGCCGGCCGGTGATTGACGTTGCGGAAGAGCGCAGTGGTCTTGGCCGCGACAGGCTGGAAGAGTTGATGGACCCGCTGAAACTGACCAAAGGCGGCGTGTCCTGAAAAGGCGACGTTCCCGGGCGACATCTGACAGAGGCTGAGCAGTTTGCTGATCTTTCTCGAGCTCTTCGTGATGCTGGTGCTGGCGAACGGGGCACCGGTGGTTGCCGCGCGGATACTCGGCCGACGCTGGTCTGCTCCCGTTGACGGGGGCAGGCTGTGGCGGGACGGTCGTCCGTTGCTGGGGGCCAGCAAAACCTGGCGAGGTATTATTTCCGGTACGCTCGCCTGCGGCCTGTTCGCCCTGGTGACCGGCATAGAACTGCTATTTGGCTTGTTGTTCGGATTGCTGGGGCTGATCGGCGATATGATGAGCAGCTTTACCAAGCGCCGTGCCGGGTTGGCTTCGAGTGCCCGGGCCATGGGGCTGGACCAGGTTCCCGAGGCGTTGTTGCCGATGATTCTGGCCTGGTACTGGCTGGAGTTGAGTGGGCTGGTTGTCCTCGGTGTTGTAGTGCTTTTTACCGTCTCCAATATAGTGCTGTCACCGCTGCTGTTCCGGCTGGGCATTCGTCATCAGCCCCACTGAGACGCATTGCTACTCCGGCCCGCCTGTAAGCGTATGCAAGGTGACCTCGGGCGGGCAGTTCAGGCGCACATTGACTACCGACGTGCCGGTGCCGGGGGAGGTATAGCCCTGCATGCCGTTACGGCGCCAGTAACCCCGGCCCAGTTCTCGTGGACAGTCGGAGTCCAGGGTGACGGGGATCCGGCCGGGCAGGCAGATCTGTCCGCCATGGGTATGGCCACACAGAAAAACGTCGTAGCCGGCATGGGCCGCTTCCCGCCAGATTTCGGGGGTGTGGCTGAGCAACACGCTGATGCCGCCGGCGGGGATTTCGTCGCCGGCCTTGTGCAGGTTGTGGACCTTGTAGAAGTGCGCATCATCCACGCCAGCCAGATACAGTTTGTCATCCCCTCGTTGCAGTATGGCGTGCTCGTTCATTAACAGGTGATACCCCATGTCTTCAAGGCCGGGCACCATGCGCACACTGTCGTGATTTCCCAATACGGCGTAGGCCTTCCCCTGAATGGCTCCCCGTAGTTTTGCCATGCCTTCCATTGCGTCCTCGATCGGCCCCCAGGTCCGGCGTCTGTAGTCACCTGTCAGTACGCACAGGTCGTACTCCAATGGCGCGATACGGTTAATCACCGCCTCCAGATTGGCTTCGTCCATGTCCACATGGAGGTCGGTCAGTTGTAGAATACGGTAACCTTCGAAAGCGGCGGGAAGGCCCTCGATGTGGAAGCGGTTGTGGACCGTGTCCAGACGGCGACTGTTGGCCTGTCCACGCCGGAACAGCCCAGCCAGTTTCAGGCAGGTACTGATAAACCGGGGCGCGGAGGTGATATTCTCGAGATGGAAGGAATGCCGGTCAGGACCGAACACCTTTGATTCTGCTTCCTGTTCGATTCCCAGGCGTTGTCGTGCGTGAACAGGACCAAGCCGGAGGCTCAGCCGATACTCCAGCAGCTCATCCTGATTTTCTGGTGTATGGGCCCGGGCGGTCATTGTCGATCCTGTTGGTTATTGAAATTGGTTCTGTCACGATCCGGTCAACCCGTCTCCTCATTATGGATGGGTATGGGAGTGATGCAACCGGAACGTCATAATGTTCCCTCATCTTAATTCACGCTGTTAAACACAGATAGTTCCATGTCCAGGGATGTCAGCGCAAAAAAAGAATATGCCGGGGCGTTACCGGCCTGGCACATATTTTTGCTGTTTCTGCGGCTTGGCCTGACCTCGTTCGGGGGGCCGGCCGCTCACCTGGGGTTCTTCCATGAAGAATTTGTAAAACGCCGTCGCTGGTTGTCGGATTCCGCCTATGGCGAAGTGGTGGCCCTGTGCCAGTTATTGCCCGGCCCTGCCTCCAGCCAGGTGGGGCTGACGATCGGCTTCCTGCAACGAGGCTACACTGGCGCGGCAGCGGCCTGGCTTGGTTTCACATTGCCATCGGCCATGCTGATGACACTGTTAGCCCTCGGGCTCGGCCTTTGGCCGGACGCAGGTGCTGGGGGCTGGGTCACCGGTCTCAAACTGTTTGTGGTGGCGGTTGTGGCCCAGGCTGTGTGGCAGATGGGCCGGAACCTGTGCCCGGACGGCCCCCGGTTATCCATTGCAGTGTTGGTGGCTGTCCTTTTGTTGACCGTGGGCGCAACCTGGATGCAGATTCTGGCCCTGCTGATCGCCGGGGTTGCTGGTGCGGCACTGAAACTGCCGCAGAAGCAGTCTGCGGAGGCGCTGACCATACCGGTGCAGACACGCCGTCCCATGGTTTTCTTTGCGGTGTTTGTTGTGCTGTTGGTTTTGGCATTTCTTCCCATGGCCCAGGGTTCCCTGGGCTGGGTCTGGGCAGAACTCTATCGTGCCGGCGCACTGGTGTTCGGTGGTGGCCACGTGGTATTGCCCTGGCTGCAGGAAGGCTTTGTTGCTACTGGAAATATGCCGGCGGACACCTTTCTGGCCGGTTACGGGGTGGCTCAGGCTATGCCGGGGCCGCTATTTTCCTTCTCGGCGTTTCTTGGCGGTATCGAAAATGGTTTGGCCGGTGCTGTCGTGGCAGTTATTGCGGTCTTTCTGCCTGGAACCTTGTTGGTATTTGCCGGTCTGCCATTGTGGTCCTATATTCGCAAGCATGAGCTGGTCCGCGCTGCACTCGCGGGCGTGAATGCAGGTGTTGTCGGATTGTTGCTGGCAGCGCTTTATGATCCGGTATGGACTTCTGCCGTAGATAGTTCCGGCGCATTGGCTTTTGTATTGCTGGCCTGGGTGAGCCTGGCTGTCTGGCGGGTGCCCGTCTGGATTCTGGCACCCGGAAGTGCTCTGGTGGGGCTGCTGCTTTTCTGATCAGCTTTGCAGGGGTAGATAAACCGGATCACTAAGGCCACACTTGAGCGTAATGTAAGTGCACAAACGGTAATGACTCTGAGGCAGACACTGATATGTCGACATCCTGCAATATTCCGGGCCTGAACGTTCCGAAAAGCCGTTTTCCCGACCCAGAACACGACTTGCCACCGGGAGAGTCCCGCGAGCAACACGTCGTGCTTGGTGGTGGCTGTTTCTGGTGTGTCGAGGCGGTTTTCCTGGCGGTGAATGGTGTTACCGGTGTCGAGTCAGGATATGCGGGCGGCAGCCCTGATACGGCGAATTATGAGGCGGTCTGCAGTGGCCAGACAGGCCACGCGGAAGTGGTTGACGTGCGGTATGATCCGCAAACGGTCAGCTTCGGGGAACTCCTCAAGGTCTTCCTGTCAGTGGCTCACGATCCGACTCAACTTGATCGGCAGGGGAACGACCGGGGCACTCAGTACCGTTCCGCGATCTTCTACGAGACTGAAGACCAGAAACGGGTGGCGGAAGCGTACCTCCGTCAACTGGATGCAGCCGGCATCTACGAGGACCCTGTGGTGACCCGCCTGGAACCACTGGAGGCATTTTACCCTGCCGAGTCATACCACCAGAACTTTGCGGCCCGCAATCCCTATCAGCCGTACATAATGGCAGTTGCGGCGCCAAAGATGGAAAAGCTTGTGGACACATTCGGTGACCGGCTCAAACCCGGTTATACCGGCAATGACATTGCCTGAGGAGGCTGCTATGGGCGTTTCTGCTGCAGGTTACGACCTGACACCGCTGACACCGGAACAAATCAATGAGAAGGCTGCCGGCCTCTCGGAAGAAGAGCGCCGGGTGTTGCTGGACCATGGCACCGAACGGCCCTTTTGTGGCACGTTGCTGGATAACAAGAACCCGGGCGTATATTACTGTCGGCTGTGTGAGTTGCCGTTGTTCAGCTCGGATTCCAAGTTTGATTCAGGCACTGGCTGGCCCAGCTTCTTCCAGCCTTTCGATACGGATCATATCCGCTACCTTGAAGACAGCAGCATGGGCATGACCCGCACAGAAATCCGCTGTCCTCGCTGCGATAGCCATCTGGGGCACGTCTTTCCCGATGGGCCACCACCCACAGGGCAGCGTTACTGCCTGAATTCCATTGCCATGGTATTCCGGGAAAACCAGGACTAGCGTGCTGGCGGGCAAACCAGATCGGTTCTGGTTT
This sequence comes from Marinobacter denitrificans, assembly GCF_008795955.1. GTDB lineage: Bacteria > Pseudomonadota > Gammaproteobacteria > Pseudomonadales > Oleiphilaceae > Marinobacter > Marinobacter denitrificans. The sequence continues at coordinate 983,203 of NZ_VMHN01000001.1, read as the reverse complement.
GCCGTGGCTCAGCGAATTACGGTAGACACCAGATAACTGGCGTAGCCAACGTACACCAGCAGAAGTATTAGGCCTTCGGGCCGAGTGATGAGCCTGGATTTACCAGCAAAGCCAAAACTCATCACCAGAAGGCCGATGGTGAGGGCTGTCATCAGGGTCCAGTCGCGGTACAGCACTTCCATGTCCACAGTCAGCGGCTCGATGCTCGCAGCCAGTCCGACCACAGCCAGGGTGTTGAAAATACCCGACCCGACAATGTTGCCGAGTATCAGGTCATGCTCGTTTTTCTTTACCGCAGCCAGAGCCGACGCCAGTTCCGGAAGTGAGGTGCCAATGGCGACAATCGTCAGGCCAATGATCAGGTCGCTGACGCCGAGGCTCTGGGCGATGTATACCGCTCCCCATACCAACATACGTGAGCTCACCAGTAGCAGTACCAGACCAACTGCCAGCCAGATCAGTGCAATTTTCAGCGGCATCGGGTGGGCGACAAGCTCTGCCTCGGTCTCGCCTGTCAACGAGTCCCCTTTACCCCGGATGCCCTGGTAGATGGACCAGCCCATTACGATGGCAAACACCCCCAGAAGCACCCAGCCATCAAGCCGGGTCAGTTCGCCATCGATCAACTGGTAGCCGGCGATAAGGGTCAGTATCAGCAGCAGCGGCAGTTCTTTCCGTATGACCTGTGAATGCACGGCGATGGGCGCGATGACGGCGGTAAGGCCCACGATTACGGCAATATTGGTGATATTCGAGCCATAGGCGTTACCCAGAGCCAGCCCCGGGTTGCCATCCAGAGCAGCCATGGCAGACACCGCCAGCTCTGGCGCCGAGGTGCCAAAGCCAATGATCACCATGCCTATCAGTAAAGATGGCATGCCAAGGTGTTTGGCGGTTGCTGCCGCACCTTCAATAAACCGGTCAGCACTCCACACAAGAAGAACCAGACCAGCAATGATTGCTGCAAATGCCAGTAACATAAAGTAGTCCTGATAATGAAAGCCGCCCGGTATGAGACTAAAGTGGCGGTGATATCGTCAACCTCAGGCGTAAGAATGGGCGCCGGGCGCGCGCATTTTATACGTTTGGCCTGCGATTGATAATCGCAATTTATTATCCGTTGAAAAAACGGGATAATCGCGCCACAAATTCAGAAAGTTCTTCTGCTGATCGTGGATGGGCTACAGGCTTTTAAACTAGCTAGGGTGATAACCAATGGCCGTTAGACAGGCAGATGTAGTGCTGGTCGGCGGTGGCGTCATGAGCGCTACCCTCGGCATGATGCTCAGGCAGCTTGATCCTTCCCTGGACATCGTCATGGTGGAGCGTCTTGATCACGTGGCCCATGAAAGCACCGACGGATGGAACAACGCAGGTACCGGGCACGCCGGCTACTGTGAACTCAATTATACGCCGGAAACCGAAGAGGGCGACGTCACGATCGACCGCGCCCTGAAAATCAATGCGTCGTTCGAAGTCTCGCTGCAGTTCTGGTCGTACATGGTTGAGCAGGGCATAGTGCCGGAGCCCAAAACCTTCATCAACCGTACACCCCACCAGAGTTTTGTCTGGGGCGAAGACGGGGTGAAATTTCTCAGGCGTCGTTACGAAAAGCTCAGTGCCCACCACCTGTTCCGTGAAATGGAATACACCGAATCCCCGCGGGATCTGGAAGAGTGGATGCCATTGGTAGTGAACAACCGTGATCCGATGCAGAAGGTGGCCGCAACCAGAATCAACCACGGTTCGGACGTGGATTTCGGCTCCCTGACCCGCAGCATGGTGGAGCACCTGCAGAGCACGCCGAATTTCGAACTGATGCTCAGTAGCCCGGTACATTTCCTTGCCAAGCGGGACAACGGACGCTGGAAGGTGCGGGTGAAGAACCAGAAAACCGGTGAACTGACCAAGCTGGAGGCGGGGTTTGTCTTTCTGGGGGCTGGTGGTGGCGCATTGCCGATGCTGCAGAAGTCCAACATTGATGAATCCAAAGGTTATGGCGGATTCCCGGTCAGTGGCCAGTGGCTGGTATGTCAAAAGCCGGAAATCGTTGAACAACACCACTCCAAGGTTTACGGAAAGGCGCCGATCGGCGCTCCGCCGATGTCCGTGCCGCACCTGGATACACGCATCATCAATGGTGAGCCGGCCTTGCTGTTTGGCCCCTTCGCGGGTTTCACCACGCGTTTTCTGAAGCAGGGCTCGGTGTTTGACCTGTTCGGTTCGGTCAGCTCCACCAACCTGTTTCCCATGCTGTCTGTGAGCCGGACCAACATGGACCTGACCCGCTACCTCATAGGAGAAGTATTTCAGTCTCACAGTGACCGCGTGGCATCACTGCGCAACTATTTTCCGGACGCAGAGGAAGACGACTGGCGTTTGCAGGATGCCGGCCAGAGGGTGCAGATCATCAAGAAGTCTCCGGATGGTGGCGGTAAGCTGGAATTTGGCACCGAGATTGTCGCGGCGAAAGATGGCAGCCTGGCAGCCCTGTTGGGTGCTTCTCCCGGAGCTTCAACGGCAGCCCATGCCATGATCGATGTGATCGAACGTTGTTTTCCGGAGCGAATGAAAACAGCCGAATGGCAGGAGCGCATGAAAGTCCTGGTGCCTTCGTACGGTCAGTCGCTGGTAGATGATGAGCAATTACTCAACAAAGTGAGGGAGCGGACCCTTTCAACCCTGAAATTGGGGTGATATTACCAAACGATCTAAAAAACTCAGAAGCGCTGGCAGCACTGGCTTAACCGCCCGTACGGTCAGCGCTTTTTGCGTTTCAGGGGGGCGATTCGGTTGCGATTTGTAACTAAATCGTTACGTTATAAATACACACCCAAAGGAGAAGGCATATGAGCGAGCACAAGTTCGATCCGAATAAAGGTTATGTTGCACTCCTGGGCTGGAGCCTGAACGCGATAGAAGCCGCGGACAAGTTTGACCGCCGTTATGTCGTCGTCGCCCCCGATTGGGCCGAGGCCTACTGCAAAGAACACGACATTCCCTATATTCCATGGAATTTCGAGCGCCTGAACGATCGTTCTGTTGAAATAGCCCAGACACTCAAAGAGATGGGCGTGAACGTGGCGATCCCGCTATTCGAGGAAACCGTGGAATGGGCCGGTGCCATCAACTCGGTACTGATGGACCAACCCAAACTGTTTGGCCAGTCCCTGTTGCTGCGGGACAAAGCGTTGATGAAGCGCCGCGCCCAGTTGGGCGGAATCCGGGTGGGTATTTTCGAGGAAGCCCATGATCGGGAAGACGTTATCCGCTTCCTAAAGCGCGTAAACCAGACGCTGCTGAAACTCGACGGTGACCCCAACGACCCGATTCACCTGAAGGCGTTCGACAAGGCCGGTTGCCTGGGCCACCGGGTTATCCGCACACCTGATGAGGTGGATACCATCCCCGACGAAGAGTTCCCGGTGTTGATGGAGTCGCACCTGGACGGGTGGGAATTCGCGGTTGAGGCCTGGATTCACAAGGGCAAGGTCGCCTTTCTGAACATCTCCGAGTACGTCACTCTGGGTTATTCTGTATTTGTACCGGCTACTCCGGATCTGGAGAAGTATCGTGAACAGATTACCCGTGAGATCGAAAAACTGATCAAGACGTTCGACATCGAATTCGGGTTTATTCACCCGGAGTACTTCGTGACCAGCGACAGCACCATGTACTTTGGTGAGGTCGCGTATCGGCCGCCGGGTTTCAAAGTATTCGAGCTGCTTGAGCGCGCCTATGGCTTCAATGCCTACCAGGCATTGATCATGACCTTTGACCCGAAAACCACCGACGAGGAAGTGAAAGCCTTCTTCCCGAAAGAGGTGGTGGATGCCTCGGGCTATGCCGGCTGTTTCGGCGTCTATCCGCGTCGCCGTGTTGTCAGTAAGCTGGAAATGCCGGAAGAGACCGAGAACCACGAGTATTTCGAGTCTCACGAACTGACACCGCCGATGGAAGAAACCGTCACCAAGCGTACCGCGTTTGGTACACACTGGGGCCTGATTTACTTCTTTGGTGAAGACCCCTATGTGATGAGAGATTTGCTGAAACATCAGGAAGAACTGGATTTCTATGTATAATTCCACAAGGAATTAACAACAACGGGTCTGGTCCAGACTCTGAGGAAGACAGTTTGAGCAACTCCGACGCTGGAAATCCGGCACCTGTCGTCAATTTCGATAAGCTGGTGCAGCGACTGGATGATGCAATCACGGCTCTCGAGGAGAGCCGTAGCTTCGCGAAGGCGGGCAAGCTGCCCCGGCTGTTCGATATCGTTCGCCGGGTGCTGCTTCAGCCCGGGGGCTGCCTTGCGGTCCAGGAGCGCGCCGAGCGAATTGAAAAAGCCGGCGTTTTCTGGGGCACCGACTGGGCAGACCCCTCCATTCTTTTGCCCTCGCTGACAACCTACTCCCTGCAAAGCCCCCATGCCGATACGGTTATCATCGAAGCCCTCAGTGAACTGAGGTTGCTGGCGGTGGCTCATGGCGATTATCTGCATGAGTCGGTATCGGCAGAGCAGGCGCACCACTACCTGACCCAGGTGCTGGCGATCAACCTGAATATGCTGTTTGGTGAGTCCGGTGAGGCTGAGCGGGAGCAGGGCAAGCTTGCACTGATCAGTCGCGCGGTCGTGCAGCATGTTGCCGAGCAGATCGGCTATGAGCATGTGATCGACCGGCTCATCGAGGAGATCTGGCGAATACTGCAACAACGGCCCATCCAGGTGACCAGTGTGCGGCAGATGATTACCCAGATTGCACTGTGCCGGGTGGACCCCAATGTCGACCTGGGTGGCGCCGGCCAGGGTGCAGAGCGCCTGATTTCAAGCCTTTATGGGCCAACCCAGGCTTGCCGGGAAGACCCGGGTATCCCGGTTTACGAGGAGCGCCTGCAATCCATGGATTCGGGTGCCCTGCAGAGTGAGGCCACCGGATTTGCCCGCTCCATGCATGACACCGGCCTGGTGTCGCCCTATCACGCTGCATTTGTGCGCTACATTCTGGAAAAACAGGATTCCATGCTGACAGAAGCGCTGGGCCTGTCCAGTACCGGCCGCGACTGTCTGTTGTGCTACAAGGACCTGGTGAACGAACTGGTCAGCGAAGGCGTGTATCCGGAAACGGCGCAGGGCCTTTATGGTCTGGCACTGATGCTGGAACGGGGCATTCTCTACCAGCCGCCATTGGCCCCCGCGCTCTGGCGGCAGGCGCGCCTGTCCATATGTCCGGAGGCGCGTGACCGCATCCAGCTGGCCTACGGATACCAGCCCCAGCCCAAGGCCTGGCTGATACAGGGTGTGCTGAACATGCTGGGCCAGCCCCTTGGGGTGGGGCAGGGCAATAACCCGACGTGTCAGTCTGCCCGTGCCTTGTCCATGTGGGCCTACAACGATCCGGACTACCTGCTGCAGATGGTCGCCTGGGCCGCGCGGGACAACGAGATCATGATGCACTTCGAGGGGCAGCCGGTCTCCTCGGCAGCCAGCAAGGGTGGCGTTGCCTCGGAAGTAACACTGGATCTGGACCCGGTATCGCTGGTTGTAGTGCCACATCTGGACAGGATCTATGCGGAAATGGGCCGCATGTGCATCGGCCGGCAGGGCGACCCTCACCAGTGGGTAAACCCCGAATTCCATGGCTGGTCGGCCGGGCGGGGGTTTCGAATCAATGTGGACGTGGCAACGGGGCAACTGGAGGACCTGGAAACCTTCCTGCGGTATTTCTACGCCAGCTACCACCCGTACTACAACGGCAACCAGCCATTGATCCACCCGCAGCCTGCTGGCGTAGCAGTTACTGACAGTGCAGCCAGGTTTATCGGCTGGCACGCAATTACCATACTCCGTGTCACCCTGGACCCGGACGACATTATGCGGGTGTATTTCTTCAACCCGAATAACGACAGTGGGCAGAACTGGGGTGACGAGGTGGTGGTCAGCACGGCGGGCAAAGGCGAGCGGTTTGGTGAGGCCTCCCTGCCTTTTGAACAGTTCGCATCACGGCTGTACATTTTCCACTTCGACCCTCTTGAGCGGGGAGAGCCTGCAGAGGTTGGCGAGGATGAGCTGGAACGGGTGATCGGCCGCGTGCACCGCAGCTGGGGCCGTGACAGGCTCCCGGCTGACGCGCTCCAGGCTGAACCGCTGCGGGGAGCGTGACTCCAGACTCACTATCCAGAACAGGAGAGAGGATGACCGCACAGGCCGATAACCGCCGCAACGGTGCAGAGTTGTTTGTTCATGCCCTGGAAAACGAAGGTGTTCGCTATATCTTCGCGGTACCGGGGGAGGAAAACCTGGACCTTCTGGAGGCCCTGCGCGAATCCAGCATTGAGCTGATACTCAACCGCCACGAACAGGCAGCCGGTTTTATGGCCGCCACCTATGGGCGGCTGACCGGACGGGTGGGTGTTTGCCTGTCGACCCTCGGCCCCGGCGCCACCAACCTGGTAACGGCGGCTGCCTACGCCCAGCTTGGCGGTATGCCCATGATGATGATTTCCGGGCAGAAGCCCATCAAGTCATCCAAACAGGGGTTATTCCAGATTCTGGATGTGGTGGACCTCATGCGTCCCCTCACCAAATACACCCGCCAGATCAGCAACGCCAACACCATTCCCGCGAAAGTACGGGAAGCCTTCCGCCTGGCTTCTGAAGAGCGCCCGGGTGCAGTTCACCTGGAACTGCCGGAGGACATCGCCTCGGAAATGGCGGACGCCGATACCCATATCTTCGAGCCCAGTGACGCTCGCCGGCCGTCGGCCAGTACCAAGAGCCTGGATACCGCCTGCGACATGATCAGAAAATCCAGGCACCCCCTGATCATGATAGGTGCCGGCGCTAACCGGAAACGGGTGTCCCAGGCACTGATCCATCTGGTGAATGTCACCGGTATTCCGTTTTTCACCACCCAGATGGGCAAGGGCGTGGTGGACGAGCGTCATCCCCGCTATCTGGGCAACGCTGCGCTCTCTGCCGGCGACTTCGTGCACTGTGCCATCGACCACGCCGACCTGGTGATCAATGTGGGGCATGACGTCGTCGAGAAGCCGCCCTTCTTCATGCAGCCGGGCGGCAAGCAGGTTATCCACGTGAACTTCAGCGGGGCCGATGTAGACCCGGTCTACTTCCCGCAGCACGAAGTAGTGGGGGATATCGCCAACAGCGTCGAATACCTCGCGGAGCAATGCGGCCAATGCTCGTCCCATGATTTCAGCCGGTTTATGGAAGTAAAAGCCTCTGTGGACAGCCATCTGGCGAAAAAAATTGATGACAGCCGCTTCCCTGTCATCCCCCAGCGCATTGTTCACGACGTACGCCAGGTCATGCCGGAGGATGGCATCATTGCGCTGGACAACGGTATGTACAAACTCTGGTTTGCCCGCAATTATCCGGCATACGACAACAACACCGTGTTGCTGGATAACGCCCTGGCCTCCATGGGGGCCGGTCTGCCCAGTGCCATGATGGCTGCCATGCTGTACCCGCACCTGAAAGTCATGGCGGTGTGCGGCGACGGCGGTTTCATGATGAATAGCCAGGAACTGGAAACCGCCGTGCGGCTGAAACTCAACCTGGTCATACTGATCATCAACGACAATGCCTACGGCATGATCAAGTGGAAACAGTCCCAGGAAGGCTTCGCGAATTTCGGGCTGGATTACAACAATCCGGATTTCGTGAAGTACGCCGATGCCTATGGCGCCGCTGGCCATAACATCGCGCGCACCGAAGACCTGCAGCCCACCTTGAAGAAGGCCCTTGCTGCAGGCGGCGTGCACCTGATCAATGTGCCTGTGGACTACAGTGAAAACCGCCGCGTGTTTGATGAAGAATTGGTAAAACTGACCTGCAACCTGTAGCCGATGTAGTATTATTCGCTCTGAACTGACATCAGGTTGAGGGCGATTGGATGACTTACGCGTGGTTGAAGGTGGCGTTACTGTCGCTGGTGATGGCTATTGCCGCCGGGTGCAGTAAACCGGAAACACCCCAGGAAGTGGCCGCGGAGTTCTGGCAGGCCATGGCCGAAGACGACGCCGATGCCGTCGTCGATCTGTCCACGCTTGCCGACCCCTCTGCCTTCGACCGTTATGGCCGCGACTGGTTTGAAACCGTGCCGGACTTCGGACGGGTTATTATCGAAGAGCGCGAAGCCTCCATTGTTACCCGCCTTCCGTCCGAGAACGGTGCTTCTGGTGAGCGCCTGGAAGTGATGACCTATCTTGTGCAACAGAACGGTGAATGGCTGGTCGATTATGATCGTACCGGAAAGGCCATCATGAACCCGTCACCGCTGGATGGCCTGATGGGTGAGATCAACAGGCTGGGTGAGCGTCTGTCGGCGACCTTCAGCCAGTCCTCTGACGACCTGACCCTCCAGATGGACGCAATGGCCCGCGAATTCCGCGCCTACTCGGACGAAGCAAGCCGCAAGGCCGAACAGGTCATCGAAAGCTATGGCCGTGCCTTGCAGGAGTTTATGGAAGAGCTTGAAAAGTCCGTCGAAGAAGCCCTGGAAGAGAACCAACAGGCCCCCGCCCGCGATCGGAGTGCCTTGCAGCAAACCGCTGCAGACCTCAACCAGAGCAGCAACAGACTCGACGAACCGGATTTTGACGCTTTCGCCGACAGCTCCCGGGCACTGGCCGAGGCCGGCGCACGTTTTTCGCAGTTGAGTGACGAGTCCTTCAACAGCTACCAGCAAACGTGGTCTGCCAAACTGGATGAAATCAGTGGGCGCACCAACAGGTTTTTTGAAGACCTGAAAGACAGCGCCCAATAGTCGGCGGGCTAAGCCGCGAGGCTGGTGACCACGACCCAACCGGTCACCAGCGTGAATGATGTCGCCAGAATAGCCAGCACTCCGTCCCGTGCCACAATAGCCAGACCGAACGCTATGAGCGCTGCGCCAGCGCCATTGGCACTGAAGGGCACCACCTCCATCAGGGGCATGCCCATGGCTACGGCCATGCAAATGATCGCCATGACATAGAGCCCCGGCCCGTCAACGAGAAAAACCAGCCGTGGGCCGGTCCACCTGTCGAGAAACCGTGCCGGCTTTTGCAGCCAGTCCAGCCCTTTCAGTAGTTTGTCCTGTGGAACCGAGCGCCGCGCTATCCAGGATGGCAGCCAGATGGAATTCCTCTGGAACAGCAGTTGCCCGAGTGTCAGCAAAACCACCAGGCCCAGAATTGTCGGAACACCCGGAATATCCCCGATCAAGGGTGCGATGGTAATCAGCCCTGCAAACAACACGACCGGCCCGAATGAGCGTTCTCCCACACCATTGAGGATGTCGCGCACCGTCACCTGGTCAGCTCCCGTCGTCGACTCACGGATCTGGTCCAGAAGCTGTTCCATATTCGTCGCTTCATTGTGGTCTCTATACATGCTGTATACCGCTAATCCATCCGGGTCGCCTTGAATTATAGCGACACAGGCCTGCCCTGATCGACCTGGAGCGCATTGCGATGGATTCATTGGGCCTTTACGGTGTGACAGGTGATTTGATAAATCTATTTGATCTATAGATATAACTATGATGCATAAGTGAGAGTAAACAAGGTATGGTTATTCTGACTTGAGGGGCACCCCCGCCTCCACCAGCAAAACCCGAGGAGATTCACCGTGACTTTAAGACTTGGCGATACCGCACCGAACTTTACCATTGACAGCACCGCAGGCCAGATCAATTTCCACGACTGGGCAGGGGATTCCTGGGTATTCTTCTTCAGCCACCCGGCCGATTTCACGCCGGTGTGCACCACCGAAATGGGCCGCACCGCCCAACTGGCGAAGGAATTTGAGGCCCGCAACGTGAAGCCGCTGGGTTTGTCCACTGACACCGTTGAAGAACACGTCAAGTGGATCGAAGACGTCAACGATACCCAGAACTGCGACCTGCAGTTCCCGATCGTCGCTGATGCCGACCATAAAGTGGCCGAGCTGTACGAGATGATTCATGCCGGTGAGAGCGAGACGGCAGCCGTACGCAGCGTATTCATTATCGACCCGAACAAGAAGATCCGCCTGACCATGACCTATCCGATGGCTGTGGGCCGGAACTTCGATGAGATCCTGCGGGTGATTGATGCGCTCCAGACCGGCGACGCGAACAACTGTGCCCTGCCCGCCGACTGGCGCAAGGGTGACGACGTGATCATTCCGCCCTCCATCTCCAACGAGGACGCCAAGGACCTGTTCCCTAATGGCTGGAACGAGATCCGTCCCTACCTCCGCACAACCAGGCTCTGATTGGTTTGACGGATACAAAGGGCGCCTGCCGGTTGGCACACGCCCTTTGCCTTTTTGATCAGGGTCAAGCTCGGGGTTATAAGCTTATTACCGTGCTTGAGAAGTCCTGTATCTCGGGAGTATGTTGAATAAACGGTCGGGAAAGTCCGATTCAGGAGAAATGAAATGACACGCTTAATGTTCGGCTTTTTATTGGCACTGGTTCTCAGCTTCAATGCCCACGCCGAGGACGCCCTTTCTCTCACACCCCAGCAGACCTATGACATGGTTCAGGAGCAGGGTGACGAGATTCTGTTTGTGGATGTCCGGGACCCGGTGGAGATCATGTTTATCGGCTATACCGATGTGATCGACAAGAACATTCCCTTCAAGCTGGTCGACCGCTCTGAGTTTCTTGCCGACAAGGGCCGGTTTGCCATGAACACCAATCCGGATTTCGTGGCTGATGTGGAAAAGGCCCTGGAGGAAAAGGGCCTGGACAAGGATGCCCTGATCATCACCATGTGTCGCTCCGGGGCTACCCGCGGGAAGCCAAGCGCTGATTATCTGTTGGAGCGTGGCTTCACCAACGTGAAATACATCGATCATGGTTTCCAGGGCAGTGGCGCCAAAGACGGCAAGAAAAAAGGCATGAGAATCGTCAACGGCTGGCAGAACGAGGGCCTGCCATGGTCCATGACACTCAATCCACAGAAAATTTATCGCCCATAATGGCGGTCTGTAGGTTAACGACTCTGAAGCCGCAGTAACAGGGGGTTTGTCGATACTTCTGGTGGTCCCGGGGCCGGGATCATGGAGGAGAACACGTGAAAATACCGGGCTGGAAATATCTGGTTCGTTTTGGCAGGCCTGGTGCCCGAATAGTGCTGGCCGGAGCATTGATTTGCTCCGGCTTTGCTGTTTCTGGGGCCGAGCGTCCGCCCGCCACTGCTGATCACAGCAAATTCGAGGCGCTAGAAGGGCCGTTCCAGAACGCCCGGGACGTCACGGAAGCCTGCCTTGGCTGTCATACCGAGGCCGGTGAACAGATCCGGGAAACCACGCACTGGACCTGGACCTATGAACACCCTGAAACCGGGCAGACGCTCGGCAAAAGCGAGGTCATAAACAGCTTTTGCGGAATGGCAATCACTAATGAGCCACGTTGTACCTCATGCCATGTGGGTTACGGCTGGCAAGACATGGGGCAGCCACCGCCCACCGCAGACAACGCTGTCGATTGCCTCGTGTGCCATGACACCACCGGTGATTACTGGAAGTTTCCCACCCTGGCGGGTTATCCCACTGACAAGCCCCGGGAATGGCCCAAGGGCAGTGGGATAATGGTTCAACCGCCGGACCTGGAAAACATAGCGCAGAACGTCGGCGCCAGTGGCCGCGCCAACTGTGGAAGCTGTCACTTCTATGGTGGCGGCGGTGATGGCGTAAAACACGGAGACCTGGACTCCTCTCTGGTGGACCCACCGCGGACGCTGGATGTTCACATGTCACCAGACGGGTTGGATTTTGCCTGTGCCGACTGCCACACCAGCTGGGGCCATCAGGTGGCCGGTAGCCGATACCAGGCCACTGCCGCCGATACCCTGGGCATTGATGTGCCCGGGCACACGGATTTCAGCCGCGCCAGTTGCCAGTCCTGCCATGGCGATTCGCCCCATCCGCAACAGAAACTCAACGACCATGTCGATACCCTGGCCTGCCAGACCTGTCATGTGCCGGAATTCGCCCGCGGCGGAGTTCCCACCAAGACCTGGTGGGACTGGTCCACCGCCGGCAGGCTGGATGAAAACGGGGGCCCGATTACCGAGTACGATGAGCACGGCCACCCCAGTTATCTGAGTGAAAAAGGGAACTTCCGCCACGGGGAAAATGTGGTGCCCACCTACGCCTGGTTCGACGGCACGGTGAAATATACCCTGGTGGACGAGCGGCTGGATGTGGAGCACCCGCCTGTCGCCATCAACCGGGTAGAGGGGAGCCCGGACGATCCCGGCTCGCGCATCTGGCCGTTCAAGGTGATGGAGGGCAAGCAGCCCTATGACACCGAACGGGAAACTCTGCTGGCTACCCATGTGTTCGGCGCCGACGACACGTCACTGTGGAGCAACTTCAGTTGGCCAAAAGCCTTGATGGCGGGAAGCGAAATGTCCGGTATGCCTTTCAGCGGCAATTACGACTTCATCGAAACCACCATGCACTGGCCTGTCACCCATATGGTGCCACCGGCGGAACAGGCACTGGATTGCGCCTCCTGCCATGCCAGTAACAGCCGCCTGGCGGGTCTTCCAGGAATCTATATGCCGGGGCATAACGGTAACCGCTGGCTGGATCGCGTCGGCTGGTTGCTGGTGGCTCTGACTCTGGCGGGCGTGGTGCTTCATGGTCTGGCAAGGATTGTGCTCAAGGGGAGGAAGTCGTCATGAGCCGGGTAATGATCTACAAGCGTTTCGAGCGGTTCTGGCACTGGTTCCAGGCACTGCTGATATTCTCACTGCTGTTTACCGGTTTCGAGATTCACGGCAGCTATTCGGTGCTTGGCTTTGGAGAGGCAGCCCGGCTGCATACCCTTGCCGCCTGGGCATTGATCATCCTGTGGCTGTTTGCCATTTTCTGGCACATCACCACGGGAGAATGGCGACAATACATCCCCACGAAAAACGGATTGTTCGCGGTCATGCGCTACTACCTGATCGGTACCTTTACCGGTGAAGCGCATCCGTACCGTAAAACCACGCGGGCCAAGCACAACCCGCTGCAACGGCTGGCCTATTTGTTTTTCAAGCTGATGATTACACCGGTCATCTGGCTCAGCGGTCTGCTTTACCTGTTCTACAGTGACTGGCCGGCAACACTTTCGGGCGTGCTGGCGCTGGAGACGGTAGCTTTGATTCATACCGCAGCCGCCTTCGCGATGCTGATATTCATTATTGCCCATGTGTACATGGCAACCATGGGCCCGAAGCTGACCAGCCTGATCAAACCCATGGTCACGGGTTATGAGGATCTGGAAGATTCCCGCTAGTCCTCTATGCAGATCGCCCGGTGCCGCACGGCCTGGGCTGTCTTGCTTATCAAAACCGCAATCAGAACCGTCAGTAACGCCAGCAGAGCCACACCCAACCATTTGAAAAAGGGTAGCTGCAGCTGTTCGTACATCAGGAAGGTCGCAATAGTGATGGCGGCCATCGGGAACGAGTAGGCCCACCACGACAGGAAGAACTCCAGCCGCAGGAATCGGGTTACCTGGGTCAGCAGCATGAGTGTCAGGAAGATCGCAACGTAGTAGAGCACGCGGCCAAACGCGTTGATCTCGCCAACCAGCTGGAACCATGAAACAAAGCCTGCAGCAGGTGGTGCGATCAGGATAAACAGAGTGGGTAGCAACTTGGCCGGCAGTGGCTGGTGAAAGAACATCCGGTAGAAAATAATGGTCAGCAACACCAGCCAGAAAACCAGCCCGATGCTGAAGAAAAACCAGGAGATCTCGGGAGAGGCATGCCCGACACCCGCAATGGGTACCAGAATGTTACCAACGATGGGGATAAACCAGGCCGGGTTGATGTGAGCAACCTCGAAGTGGGTCTGGTGTATCCAGGCCGACAGTACATAAAGGGTAAAGCAAAGGTGCAATGCAGCCCCGATGGCCCAGCAGGTCAGGGAGAGACCGTTACTGTAGGGCAGAAGCGCGACACTTAACAGGATAAGGCCGATGGATATGGTCGGGAAGAAGTTGAGCTTAATGGGATGGGTAAACTCCGCTTTTACCTGATCCGGATATTTAACAGCCTTGGCCAGGTAGCACAGTAGCAGCACCAAAAATGCGGTGATGGTGAGCCCAAGCAGAATCGGGCTGGGACTCACAGAAAGTCCCAGTAAGTCTTCCGCCTGGTGCCAGGCAATGCTGAATCCGCTCATCCCCATGATCACAGCGAACCAGGAAATCGGAAAATTCTGTAATCGGGAGGAGCGCACCTCAGTCATCTGGTTACCTCTGGCTCTTGATTAAACGAGGAATGCCCGGGTGGTTTGCCCGGGCATTCCGACAAGCAGGATCAGAATGTGAATGTTCGCATCTTCGGATTCAGCATCTGTCCAGTCATCTCCGGGGGCATCGCAACACCAACACCGTCAATCAGGTCTTCCTTGCCGTTGTCGCTGTTGGGCAGGTACAAGGCACAAACTTTTGCTTCACCGCCTTTCTTGAGCAATCCGCGAAGCATCTGGCCAGGCGTGAGATCTTTTGGTTTCAGCGCTGGCGCTTCATAGGATTTCAGTGCCAGGTCTCCCGCCTTATCACACAGCAGTACATTAACTTTAGCACCCTGCTCGGCCATGGTATTGGATAACACCATGGCCATACCCTGGGTCTGCAGGGAATCGCTGGAGAGGATGACCAGTACTTCTTCAATAGCCTCTTTGTGGTTATCAGCATGAACGCTGATCGGTACAAGCGCAATCAGAGCGGCGGCCGCCAGGGCCTTGAAAGATTTGATCATGGCAAAGACTCCTTCTTCAGTTGATCGATAGATGTCATGCCCAGACTACGTGGCCTCAGCGTCCTCTTCAGTGACAAAGTCACTTTCGCGCCCCTTATCCGGATCTGGCTAAAAAAAAGCCGGGCTATGAAGCCCGGCAAAAAGGGGTTGTTTCCGGTTACTGCACATCATTACTCCCAGGCAGCGCCCTCCAGGGCATTCAAAGGAATCTTCAGATAACGCTTGCCGTTGGCCTCAGGTTCCGGCAGCCGCCCACCCCGGGTATTTACCTGAAGGGCATGGAGAATCAGCTTGGGCATGGGCAACTCGCTGTCGCGCTCATTGCGCAGGTGCACATACTGTTCTTCCGTGGTGCCGGCCAGGTGCTTGTTGGCCTGCTTCTGTTCCCGCACAGTGCTCTCCCACTGGGGCTCGCGGCCACCGGGCATGTAATCGTGGCCAGTGAATAGGCGGGTATCGTCCGGCAGCGCGAGAATGCCCTGAATGGACTCCCACAACTGATGGGCATCGCCACCCGGGAAATCGGCACGGGCGGTTCCGAAATCCGGCTGGAAAATAGTGTCGTGCACGAATGCCGCATCACCAATCACATAGGTGACAGAGGCCAGGGTGTGGCCCGGGGAAAACATTACACGGCCCTTCAGTTCACCCACCCGGAACTCATCGCCGGCACGGAACAGATGATCCCACTGGGACCCGTCGGCGGGGAAGTCCGGCCAGTTATAGATACCTTTCCACAGCTCCTGAACACCGGTCACATAGCCGCCGATGGCCGTTGGAGCGCCGGTCTGTTCCTTCAGATACTGAGCCGCCGAGAAGTGATCGGCGTGGGGATGTGTGTCCAGCACCCACTGCACTGAAAAGCCCTGCCTGCGAACGTACGCCAACAACTCATACGCATGGTGGGTTGCTGTGGCGCCGGATTTTTCGTCGTAGTCCAGAACCGGATCGATAATGACACATTGTTTTGTATCGGGGTCGCTGACCACGTACTGAACGCTGAAGGTGCGGGGATCGAAAAAACCCGCCACATCAGGAGTGCCTGGTCTGGTTGCAGGGGAATTCTGGAAAATGTTCATGAGCGCGTCCTCCTCGTCTGAAAGCGCTTGGGTTTTGCTCTATGGTTATTAGGTTATAGCTATTAGGTTTATCTTTCCAATTGCCCAAGGCAATGCATGTAATGCTTAAAAACAATCGGACAATAAAACTTGATTGGTAATGACTAATTATATGAATGCGAAGCAGTGACCAGGGCTCGCATATAAATAAAAAATCTAACGATAGAACCGTTTGTTTGGTAGGCTTTGACTTATCTCAAGCGTCATGAGCACCACACAAAGACAAGAGGTTCGATGCATGATCAGTAACACAACAACACCCAGGGGCGAGTTCAAAACCCATACGGTATTGATCGTCGGCGGTGGCGCCGCTGGCATTTCGGTCGCGGCCAGCATTCAAAAAAGGGACCGGAATCTTGATATTGCCATCATCGAACCGGCTACAAGGCACCACTATCAGCCGGGCTGGACGATGGTCGGAGGTGGCGTTTTCCGGCCGGAAGTGACCTCCAAAGCCATGTCAGAAGTGATGCCCAGCTTTGTGTCCTGGTATCAGAAGGGAGTAACCGCCGTTAATCAGGATCTCCATCAGGTGGAACTGGATGACGGCTCGTCCATTGGTTACAAGGCGCTGGTTCTGGCGCCGGGGCTGGAGCTCAACTGGGGCGGTATCGAGGGCCTTGAAACGGCGTTGGGTTCGAACGGCGTCACATCCAACTATCGCGAAGGCATGGCCAGTTACACCTGGGAGATGGTGCAGAATCTCAAGCAAGGCCGCGCACTGTTCAGCCAGCCCCCCATGCCGATCAAGTGTGCCGGTGCCCCCCAGAAAGCCATGTACCTGTCTTCCGACTACTGGCTAAGGCATGGTGTGCTGAATGATCTGGATATCCAGTTCCACAATGCCGGTGCGGTGCTGTTTGGGGTCCCGGATTACGTGCCCGCGCTGGAAGCCTATATTGAAAAGTACGGTATTGATCTGAATTTCCAGAGTACTCTGGTGGCGGTAAACGGCCCTGCCAGAACCGCCGTGTTCCGCAATACCGATGGGGATGGCAGCAGCCAGGAGCGGGAAGTGGAATTTGATATGCTGCACGCGGTGCCACCCCAGCGCGCGCCCAGGTTCATCCGGGAATCCGCGTTGGCCAACGAAGGCGGCTGGCTGGATCTGGAAGATGACACCCTGCGCCACAAAACCTATCCCGATATCTTCGGCCTAGGTGACGTCAGCGGTACCGGCAATGCCAAAACCGCCGCCGCGGTTCGCAAGCAGGCACCGGTTGTGGCTGAAAACCTGATTGCCAGCCTGCGTAATGAACCGCTGCGCGCAGCGTACCTGGGCTATGGCTCCTGCCCCCTCACGGTGGAGAATGGCAAGATTGTGCTGGCGGAATTCGGTTACGGCGGTGTTCTGCAGCCGAGCTTTCCAAAGTGGATTAACGACGGCACCAAAGCCACGAAAGCGGCCTGGTGGCTTAAAGCGAAGCAACTGCCCACTCTCTATTGGCATGGAATGCTGAAAGGACATGAGTGGTTGGCCAGTCCAGCCGTTCGCGCAACCGCCGATTGAGAGGGCGGAGCCGGGCTAGCTGGTGGTAAGGGGCGCACTGAACGAAAGACCAACGCGGTAATTATCGCGATGCCTCTTGCGCTCTTAAGCGCGCAGGCCTTAACTGAGGAGACCAGGAATAGTCGAGGTGAAATATGTGCGGCCGATACAACGTTATCGACGACCCTCTGGTCCAGGATCTCCTTGAAATACTGGGCATCCCCATTCGCGCCCAAACCCGACTCAATATAGCACCAGGTGCCAAAGGCCAGATCGTCTACGAAACCAATCAGGGGCGAACGCTGCAAGACGCTCTCTGGTCACTGCTAATAGAACGCAAGCCAGATCGCTCCGGCTATCGTCCCTCACCAAAATACAGCACCTTCAACGCCCGATCGGGAAGCCTGGGAACCAGTCCGCTCTGGAAAAAACGGTTTCACTCCCAGAGGGCCATCATCCCGGCCAGCGGTTTCCACGAATGGGCCGGAGAGAAAGGGCATAAGCAGTGCTACAACATCCATCCCGTTAAGAGTGCTATAGCCTTCGCAGGCCTGTATGAACTCTGGGATTTCGAGGGGGATATAGTTCCCTCATACACCATCATCACCCTGCCGCCACACCCCAGGTTCAGCCACATCCATCCGAAGAGCATTCCACTGATGCTCAAACCGGAAGACTTCGATATGTGGCTGGACCCACACCTGACAAACACAGATCCACTCCAAAACCTGTTGAAAACCAGCATCAGGGAACCGTTGTTGGTGGAGCCGATAAAGTCACCGGCGAGCTTGGAGAAGGTGGGGGAGGGTGAAGAGATTGCTGCGGATGGTATGCGCGTCAAAACGTCAAAATGAAGCATAAAAAAAGGCCCCGTTTCAGGGGCCTTTTCGGTTGGTTGGTGGAGACGGCGGGAATTGAACCCGCGTCCGCCAGTACTCAGCCTTGAGATCTACATGCTTAGCGTCTCTCTATTGATTTAAGTTCAAGCGACCCGAGAGCCAGGGTGCAAGAACCGAGTTCTTTGAATCTTAGCCGTTAGCCAGTGAACTCTGGATAACGGAGCATCCCGTAAGCGATGACGTCCTGAGATGTAGCTCTGGGCTACGGGCGACCCAGTCAGGACGACTAGCAGCTTACGCTGCTAGTGCGTAGTTTTCGTCGTTTGCGACTATTGCGTTGCAGCTTTGGATTAACGAGATTGGCTGCCATCTCGACATGCACCCAAGGGTTCGCCACCAGCGTCGAAGCCATGTCGTCCCCTTATGCTCAGTATATGTGTCCGATTTGCCGGACTTCAAGGGTTGTTTGTTGTTGTTTTGTGCTTTTGGCCTGTAGTTGTACCTACGCCACTTTCTCTTTCCTGCGTTTGGGGGCGCCCTGGCGGCCCGCAAGGGCCGCATGATTCAGAGCTTGAAAGCTTTGCAGGAAGTAGTTCATTACTGCATCCGGGTCGGCGTGGATGGCTTTATCGACGGTAATGCCGAACTGCACAGTGCCGTCGTAGCTGAGAATGCTCATGCCGATGCCGATATTGCCGCTCTGAGGCACCCAGAACATGGGTTGTGTCAGCTTGCTGCCCGCCAGGTACAGGGCATATTTGGGTCCAGGCACGTTGGTCAGTACTGCGGAGGCTTTGTTGCTTAGCAGGTCCAGGGCCCGCCGTTCAATAACATCAGGGCCGCGGCCAAATAAATCCAGCAGGCTGTAGGTAACCTGGGCCTGGTAAGACCGCTTAAGCCGGTTCATATTCTCCTGTACCTGCCGGAAACACATGATTGGGTCCTCGACTTCCACCGGCAGGGTAACCAACACCAGTCCGAACTTGTTGCCGAGGGTTTCGATGGGTTGGTCAAGAGGCCGCAAGTTAAAAGGAACGGCAACGCGAATTCCGCATTCCGGGATGGCTTCCTGATGCGCTGCAAAATGCCGATGCAGAGCACCGGTGACTGTACACAGCAGTACATCATTAATGGTGCCACCCAGTGCCTTGGCGCAGGCTTTTACGTCGGCCAGCTCCAGAGGGTCTGCCCAGGCAACCTGTTTGCGTCCGGAAAGAGGTTCTTTCAACCCGGTTTTGGGTTCAATGGGGGCCAGGCCGAGTTTGATAATGTCCAGGGCCACGGCGCTGGCGGTCGAGGCCAGTTTAAGGGGGTAATTAGGCTCTTCACGAACGGACTGAATGAACAGCCTCCCCTGGTTTGTGGCGGTCTGGAGGTTGTCCACCGTGCGGTGGAGTAGTTGCTGGAATGCGGATCGCTTGCGCGGTCTTGAATGGCGCTTTGACACCACTTTGCTGAGTTTTGGTTCTGGCGTTTTATCAGTCAGTGACAGCATGACCCGAACCAGCGAGATGCCGTCGGCAATACAATGGTGGACACGAATCAACAGTGCGCTGCCACCTTCATAATTGTCGATGTAATGCATTTGCCAGAGCGGCTGCCGAAAATCCAGAGAAGTGCTGTTTAGGTCGCTGACCAGTTTCTGTAGCTCGGCTTTATCAGCTTTGCCCGGCAGCGCGATCTGGTGGAGGTGGTTATCCAGGTCAAACAGGGGGTCATCCTGCCAGCAGGCCCGGTCTCCAACATCGACAACTCGTTGCCGGAAGCGGTCGAAGCAGAGGAAGCGCTCCTCAATCGTGTGCCTGAGGCGGCTCATGGAAACGGGGCGGTCAAGCATCCACACTCCGCAGATCACCATGTGATTCTGAGGCGTGTCCATTCTCAGCCACGCGTGGTCAACGGCGGACATGGGTGTCTGTTTAGGTGACATAAGCTCTCCCTCTGCCATGCACCGGAATTTCCGAGTATAGGTCTGTTGGAAATCTGAACAAAGAGAGTGAGTATGCGACACACCGGCCAGGCGCGCCCATGACCGGTGTCAGAAATTTCGCGTTATGTGCGGCTTCGTGCTCAGAGGTTGGTATCGCGCAGGATGCGCTGTTTCTGGCGATTCCAGTCCCGCTCTTTCTCGGTGGCGCGTTTGTCGAACAGCTTCTTGCCTTTCACCAGGGCAATTTCGCACTTTACCTTGTTCTTCTTCCAGTAGAGTGCCAGCGGAATGCAGGTGTAACCCGCCTGGTTCACCTTGCCAACGATCTTGCCGATTTCCTTGGCGTGCAGTAGCAGCTTGCGGGTGCGGGTCGGGTCCGCAATCACGTGGGTGGACGCGGTAATCAGCGGTGTGATGTGGGAGCCGAGCAGCCAGGCTTCGCCGTCCTTCAGCAGTACGTAGGCATCGGTCAGCTGCGCCTTACCGGCCCGCAGGGATTTCACTTCCCAGCCCAGCAGTGCCAGACCGGCCTCGAAGCGTTCCTCGATGTGGTATTCGTGTTTTGCCTTTTTGTTCAGGGCAATAGTGGCGCTTGGCGCGCCGGGTTTCTTCTTGCTCATGAATCGGTGATCCGGAGTCGGACAAGGAATTTACCGGGCGTATTCATGCCGGAAAAGCGCGCATTGTAGCTCAGTAGTGCCAGACTGGTCACGAAATCGGCGTGATTGGCTGCATTGATAGTCGTATGGGGCGTAATTCCTCCGCTACAATGTCCCCTCAGATGTCGTCAGGGAATGGAATGCCTACTCCATACGAAACTCCAATCGGGTCCTGGACCCGGCCAACTACCTTTTTCTGGGCTGCAACAGGGGCGACCTTTGGTCTGGCTAATGTATGGCAGTTTCCCTATCTGGCCGGCAACCATGGCGGCGGGCTGTTCATTCTGCTCTATCTGCTCTGTCTGGTGCTGGTAACCCTGCCTCTGATGGTCACCGAGTCGGCCATGGGGCGCCATTCCCGCCATGGTCTGGTGCTGGCTATGGATGGGTATGTGCGCAGAGCCCGGTGTTCCCGTGGGTGGGTCTGGGCAGGCCGGTTCGGCATTCTGGCTGCATTTCTGGTGCTTTCCTTTACCGCCGTTTTTGGTGCCATTGCCCTGGCATACGTGTTTTATGGCGCCATGGGACGTTTTATGGGTACCGGGGAGGCGGAGGCAGCCGGTCTGCTGTCTGCGCTGGTGTCTGATCCGAAGGACTATCGGATCTTCATGGCATGGCACGGGTTCTTCCTGCTGCTGGTTATCTGGGTCTCGATGCAGGGTGTTGTTGACGGAGTTGAACGCGCTGTGCGGGTAGTGGCTCCGGCGATGTTACTGATGCTGCTGGTGCTCTGTGGCCTGGCAGTATGGACGGGTGAGTTTCGCAGTGCGTCCAACTTCATGCTCAGTTTCCACCCTGATGATGTAACGACGGAGAGCCTGCAGGCTGCCCTGTTTCATGCGTTTTTTACGCTGGGGCTGGGTATGGGGGTGTGGACGCTGTTTGGTGCCTATACGCCGGCTGGCACGCACCTGAAGCGCTCAGTGGTCGCAGTGGTCCTGATGGATACCCTGATCGCCATTGTTGCCGGCCTGGCGATCTATTCGCTGGTGCCGGGAGGGCACTCCATGGAAGGAGAGCGCGGTTTTGGCCTGCTTTTCCTTTCGCTGCCGGTGGCACTATCGGACCTGCCAGGCAGTCAGTTCCTGATTGCGACCGTGTTCCTGGTTGTGGTGATGATTGTATGGACCACCTCGCTTGCCCTGTTGGAGCCGGTGGTGGGGTGGTTTCGTGAATGGACAGGGGCTCCGCGGGGATGGTCGGTATTTTTGATGGGGGTGCTGGTCTGGCTGGTCGGGCTCGGGTCTTTGCTGTCCTTCAATATCTGGTCAGAAGTCCGTTTCGCTGGCGGAACCGTTTTCCGGTGGCTGGAGCTGGCTACCGGTGGCCTGTTGATTCCGTTGGTGAGTGTCCTGGTGGCGGCTTTTACCGGCTGGTGCCTTACCCGTAACCTGACCTTCACCATTCTGGGCAGGGCGCCCGGGCTGTTCCGGGGTATATGGTTCTGGGTAATGCGGCTGGTGCTGCCCCTGGTCGTTGCATATATCGGTATTCAATACACGGCTGTCTCCCTGGCGGCTATGTGCAATAGTGGAAGTGTGGCGCTCTGGTGTGGTCCGGCAGAGGCAATAGCTCGAGAGCCGGCGGGCGGGGAAGACTCCGGGGCCGCTCCTCCGGAAGCACAGGGGGCAGATACCCCTGAAAAAAAGGAGAGCGACGCTGATCAGGAGGACGGCACCGAGCCTTCGGAAAAGGAAGGTGGCAGTGAAGAGGATGGCGCAAATGGGGGCGAGGGTGGTCCCAACGACGGCGAGATCCTTTATCATAGCGTCTGATCAAGGCTGACTTCGCTGGTAAGACTCCCGCAGTGTCATCTATTAAAGTTTGCAAAAGCAGGACGTTCGCCTCCAATGCCCCATCAGATCGATAAAACCGCGCTGGTTATGCACCCGGCAGACCGCATGTTTCACCTGGTCAACGACGTAGCCCGTTACCCCGAATTTCTCCCCTGGTGCGCCGACACCGAAATTCATGAAGAGACGGGTAATCAGATCGTGGCTTCCATGGATATCGCCAAGGGTGGAATTCGCCATCGTCTGACCACTCGTAACCAGCTTTTAATGCCGGATACCATCGAAATGAATCTGGTGGACGGGCCGTTTCGGAATCTGAGTGGACGCTGGCACTTCAAATCTCTTGATGACAATGCCTGCAAGGTTATCCTCACCCTGGAATTTGAGTTTTCCGGCTCCCTTTCGCGGATGACGTTCGGGCCGGTATTCAATCAGGCTGCCACTACAATGGTGGACGCTTTTTGTCGGCGAGCAGACGAGCTTTATAAAGGGGGTGGGGCGTGATCAACGTGGAAGTAGCGTTCGCCCGGCCAGACAAACAGGAAATCATCCATCTACAGGTGGAGCAGGGCACATCTGCGGTAGAGGCGGTGAAGCGTTCAGGTATTGCCGCTGTGTTTCCGGAAATTGATCCGGACAAGGACGATATGGGTATCTTTGGGAAGGTGATCAAGAATCCGTCTGATCATGAGTTGCGGGATGGCGACCGGGTGGAGATCTACCGGCCGCTGAAAATCGATCCCAAGCAGGCCCGGCTGAACCGGGCAAAGAAGAAGGCTTGAGGCCGGCTCAGTACGCTGGTGTTTCATCCTGCAGTTGTGCTTCGTAATACGAATACTGCTCGTTTTCGTAGTACACAATAACCCGCTGTTCCTTGATGTCGCCTCCGCGGCGCTGGAACGTGTAAACGTAGTATTCACGGGAAGGATCGGCCGGATTGGTCATCAGCGGTGTTCCCAGCACGGAATGAACCTGGCTGCGGGACATGCCTTCGGTCAGTGAAGTCAGCTCTTCGTCAGTGAGTATGTTTCCCTGTTGTACATTTATCTTGTACACGCCTGGGAACGCACAGCCAGTCATGATGAGAGTGAGAATGAGAGCTGTGATCTTTTGCATCGCCGGGGGAAATCCTCTATCTTGAAATCGCCTGCCAGGGGCAGGTGTGACACGGTCTGACCGTTAACATGCGGCTCCATCATACCGGAAGCCGTGAAGCACACCAAAGAGTGAATCGTAACATGTCATCCGAAAACACCGAATTGCGAAAAGTCGGGCTGAAAGTCACTCTTCCGAGAGTGAAAATCTTCAATATTCTGGAAAACTCCGAGGAACATCACCTCAGTGCCGAGGATGTCTACAAAAAACTGCTGGAACAGGGCGATGACGTGGGCCTGGCGACGGTGTACCGGGTGCTGACCCAGTTTGAGGCTGCGGGCCTGGTTCTACGCCATAACTTCGAGGGTGGTCATGCGGTCTTCGAGATGGCTGGTGACGACCACCACGACCATATGGTCTGCACGCAGACCGGTGAAGTTATTGAGTTCGTCGACGAAGTTATCGAGGAGCGGCAACAGAAGATTGCCAGGGAGCGCGGCTATGAGATCGTCGACCATAGCCTGATTCTGTACGTAAAGCCTATCAAGTCCTGATTGCCGGGAGCTGGCCAGGGCTGAATTCGAATTAAAAAAGGGGCGGGTGTTAACCCGCCCCAACAACTCTCAGGATCGAGAGGGGAATGCGCCTGATTTCTGCATGTCTTCAGTGATGAGTGGCCTGGCCCTTCGTGAACATTTCGTGGGCGTGGGCAATGGTGTGTTCGGTCATATCAACCCCGCCCAGCATCCGCGCCACTTCGCTTACCCTGCCATTGTCATCCAGCGATTCGATTTTCGAGTAGGTGGCGTCAGCTTCCGTAAACTTACTGACGAACAGGTGCTGGTGGCATTGGGCGGCTACCTGGGCAAGATGCGTTACGCACAGAACCTGCCCGTTGTCGCCAAGGCTTCTCAGTAAGCGCCCCACCACTTCCGCCGTACCCCCGCCAATGCCCACATCAACCTCGTCGAATACCAAGGTGGGCGTGGTAGAGGTTTGAGCAACCACTACCTGGATAGCCAGACTGATGCGCGACAGTTCGCCACCCGAGGCTACCTTGGCCAAGGGTCGCGCTGGCTGACCGGGGTTGGCGCTGACCAGGAATTCGATGTCCTCCAGGCCATGGGGTGCCGGTTCGTCGCCCTTGTTGCGATTCAGGTGGGTGACAAACTGCACGGCCGGCATGCTCAACTGGGCCAGCTCTTCGGCAATCCGCTGGTCCAGATTCGCGGCGCCCTGCTGGCGCGCTCCTGACAGTTGTCTGGCCAGCTCGTTGAACTGGCCAAGCTGTGCTTCCAGTTCCGCTTCCAGCTTTTCAACGCTGCCTTCGCCATCATCCAGTGAGGCCAGTTCTGCACTGAGAGTCTGGTGGAATTCAGGCAGAGCCTCGGGAGCGATCCGGTGTTTACGGGCCATCTGGTAAATGGCGCTCAGGCGCTCCTCTACTTCGGTCAGCCTGGCGGGATCTGCGTCGTAATCTTCTACGAAGTGGCGCAGGTTATCGCCGGCCTCGGTAATCTGGATCTGGGCTTCATTCAGCATCTGGATGGTTTCTGCCAATGCCGGTACTTCCACCGGCAATTGTTCCAGTTGCTGTAGCGCCTGCCGAACAAGGTTCGCGGCGCTATTGTCATCTTCGGTGCACAGCAGGGTGGCCTGGTGGCTGCCATGCAGAACGGCGTCTGCGTGGCTCAGCTGTTCCTGTTCCTTCTCCAGCAGCTCCTGCTCTCCTTCTTCCAGGGCCAGCCGGTCAAGTTCTTCCACCTGGTACCGCAGTAATTGCAGGCGGGCTTCGGCTTCGTCCGCGTTCTGCCGGCGCTCGGTCAGCCGCTGGTGAGTTTTGTGCCAGATTTTCCAGGCCTCTTTGGTCTCGTCCGCAAGGGTTTCAGCAGCAGCAAATTCGTCCAGCAGTTTGCGGTGGGTTTCCTTACGGAGCAGTGACTGGTGTTGGTGCTGGCTGTGGATGTCCATCAGGGCGCTGCCCAGATCTTTCAGGTGCGCGAGGGGGCAGGGCTGACCATTGATGTAGGCGCGGGAGCGGCCATCCTTGCTGATAACCCGGCGCAGGATGCATTCGTTCTCGTCATCCAGCTCGTGTTCTTCCAGCCATTGCCTGGCTTCGGCGATTGCGGAGACATCAAAGGTGGCGGTGATATCTGCGCGTTTGGCACCATGCCGTACGGCACCGGCATCCGCACGGCCCCCCATGGCCAGGCCCAGGGCATCCAGTACGATGGACTTGCCCGCGCCGGTTTCCCCGGTAAGGGCTGTCATGCCTTTTCCAAACTGAAGTTCAACCCGCTCGGCAATAGCGTAATTGGAGACGGTGAGCTGTGTGAGCATGCAGATATCCTCCGCTCGATTCCTGAATACTGTGATTACATACAGTGACTGTGAATATATACAGGGTTTTTGCTGTTTGCAAACATCGGCTGGAGAATTTGTGAAGGAATGGCGTGCTCAACGGTTGAAACATTTGTTAAGGGCCCCATATCGGTTCGCAAACACAATTTTCCTGGCTGGGTAAGGCCGGGAGCAATAGTTAACCGGCCGTTGATTGGGCCGTAGACGACCAAGCAGGAGTAGCCATGAGCGCTGACGAGAAGCATTACGACCGGGCTGAGGAAGAGCTTAGGTATGCCGCTGAAGCGGCCGACCAGGGTAAAGCTGCCACTGAAACGGCCGACCAAGGTAAAGCTGCCGCTGAGGAGGCCGAAGAGAGCTTTCCCGAAAGCGATGTTGATGCACTGAAGGCGCAGGCCCAGGAGTTCC
This sequence comes from Marinobacter denitrificans, assembly GCF_008795955.1. Lineage (GTDB taxonomy): Bacteria > Pseudomonadota > Gammaproteobacteria > Pseudomonadales > Oleiphilaceae > Marinobacter > Marinobacter denitrificans. Next base: position 956,754 of record NZ_VMHN01000001.1, on the reverse strand, counting down.
AGGAGCAGATGTTGCGCTCCCAGGCCGAGATGCAGAACGTCCGCCGGCGCGCCGAAATTGACGTCGAGAAAGCGCATAAGTTTGCGCTGGAGAAGTTTGTGAAGGAGCTGCTGCCGGTTGCTGACAGCCTCGAGAAGGCTGTGGAAAGCACTGAAGGGCATGAGGATTCCGGAGAGCTTGTGGCTTCTATCCGGGAGGGGGTCGAGATGACCCTGAACCTGTTTATGAACAGCCTCAGGAAGTTCAACGTTGAGCAGCTCAATCCGATCGGTGAACCATTTGACCCTCAGCAACACGAGGCGATGTCCATGGTGCCGGCGCCCAACGCCGAGCCCAACAGCGTAGTGGCCGTAGTACAGAAAGGCTACATGTTGAATGAGCGGCTGGTCCGCCCCGCGATGGTGGTGGTTGCCAAGGCCGAGGATGCACCAAAAATCGACGAACAGGCTTGAAAAGCAGATTAACGCGCCAATATAGCCAGTAAACAGGCAGCGCAACGGGTTTCCCGAAAGCTTTGCCGGTACTGGTTTAAAGGTAGCCGGAACTGAATTGAACAATCGAATTGGAGTGTTTACATGAGCAAGATTATTGGTATCGACCTGGGAACCACGAACTCCTGTGTGGCCATCATGGATGGCGACAAGGTCAAGGTTATCGAGAACGCCGAGGGTGATCGCACCACCCCGTCTATCGTTGCGTACACCGAAGACGGTGAAACGCTGGTAGGTCAGTCTGCCAAGCGTCAGGCGGTTACCAACCCGAATAACACCCTGTACGCCATCAAGCGGCTGATCGGCCGTCGTTTCGAAGACGACGTGGTCCAGAAAGACATCAAGATGGTGCCCTACAAGATCGCCAAGGCAGACAACGGCGACGCCTGGGTTGAAGTGAAGGGTGAGAAGATGGCGCCGCCGCAGGTATCTGCGGAAATTATCAAGAAGATGAAGAAGACCGCCGAAGACTACTTGGGCGAGAAAGTAACCGAAGCGGTTATTACCGTACCGGCCTACTTTAACGACAGCCAGCGTCAGGCCACCAAAGACGCCGGCAAGATCGCCGGTCTGGATGTGAAGCGGATCATCAACGAGCCGACCGCTGCTGCCTTGGCCTATGGGCTGGACAAGAAGAGCGGCGATCGCACCGTGGCCGTTTATGACCTGGGTGGTGGTACCTTCGATATTTCCATCATCGAGATTGCCGACGTGGACGGTGAGCACCAGTTTGAAGTGCTGGCCACTAACGGCGACACCTTCCTCGGTGGTGAAGACTTCGACATGAAGCTGATCGAATACCTTGCCGATCAGTTCAAGAAAGACAGCGGCATTGACCTGCGCGGTGACTCACTGGCCATGCAGCGTCTGAAAGAAGCGGCCGAGAAAGCCAAGATCGAGCTGTCCAGCAGCCAGCAGACCGACGTTAACCTGCCATACGTTACGGCAGATGCCAGCGGTCCCAAGCACATGAATGTGAAAGTGACCCGCGCCAAACTGGAGTCACTGGTTGAAGAACTGGTTGAGCGCAGTCTCGCTCCATGCCGCACTGCGTTGGAAGATTCCGGTGCCAAGATCGGCGAAATCGACGAGGTAATCCTGGTCGGTGGTCAGACTCGCATGCCGATGGTTCAGGAGAAGGTGAAGAATTTCTTCGGTAAGGAAGCGCGTAAAGACGTGAACCCGGACGAAGCCGTAGCCATGGGTGCTGCCATCCAGGCGGCCGTGCTTTCCGGTGACGTGAAGGACGTTCTGCTTCTGGACGTAACCCCGCTGACCCTGGGTATCGAAACCATGGGTGGTGTGGCTACGCCGCTGATCGACAAGAACACCACGATCCCGACCAAGAAGTCGCAGACCTTCTCCACTGCGGATGACAACCAGACTGCCGTGACTATTCACGTGGTTCAGGGTGAGCGTAAGCAGGCTGCACAGAACAAGTCACTGGGCCGTTTCGACTTGGCCGACATCCCGCCGGCACCTCGTGGCGCACCGCAGATCGAAGTCACCTTCGACATTGATGCCAACGGTATCCTGAATGTGTCGGCCAAAGACAAGGCGACCGGCAAGGAGCAGTCCATCGTGATTAAGGCGTCTTCTGGTCTGAATGACGACGAGATCGAGAAGATGGTCCGCGACGCGGAAGCCAATGCCGACGAAGACCGCAAGTTCGAAGAGCTGGTCCAGGCACGTAACCAGGGTGACGCGATGGTTCACACCGTACGCAAGACCCTGGCCGATGCCGGTGACAAGGTGTCCGACAGCGAGAAGGAGTCTATTGAAGCCTCTATCAAGGAGCTGGAAGAAGCTCTGGCCGGATCCGACAAGGACGATATTGAGGCCAAGACCCAGAAGCTGACAGAAGCATCTTCTGAAATGGCCCAGAAGATGTACGCGGAACAGGCAGAGCAGGCGCAGCAGGCCGGGGGCGAAGAAACTGCTCAGTCCGGCTCCAGCGACGACGCTGTGGATGCCGAGTTTGAAGAAGTCAAAGATGACGACAAGCGATAAAACTTAAGATCATCAGGCAGTTGGAAAACGCGGGAGCTCTCCCGCGTTTTCCTCGTTTTACCAACAGGGTTTTAGAGCATGGCCAAGCGCGATTATTACGAGATTCTCGGGTTGTCCCGGGAAGCGGATGAAAAAGAGATCAAGCGAGCCTACCGCAAGCTCGCGATGAAGTATCATCCTGACCGGAATCCGGATGATGAGGACGCCGATCACAAGTTCAAGGAAGCCAGTGAGGCTTACGAGATACTGTCGGATTCCTCCAAGCGTGCGGCTTACGACCAGTTTGGCCACGCCGGCGTGGATGGCTCGGCCGGTGGTGGATTCGGGGGCGGCGGTGGTGCCAGCTTCTCCGACATTTTTGGTGATGTGTTTGGTGACATCTTTGGTGGCGGTGGCCGGGGGCGCACCAGCCGAGGTGCGGACCTGCGCTACACCCTGGAGCTGGATCTTGAAGAAGCCGTGAAAGGCAAAACCGTTCAGATCCGTATTCCCGGTCATTCCGAGTGCGAAACCTGCGATGGCAGCGGTGCGGAAAAAGGTTCCCGCCCGGAAGCCTGTGGCACCTGTAACGGTATGGGTCAGGTCCGCATGCAGCAGGGCTTCTTTACGGTGCAGCAGGCATGTCCCACCTGCCGCGGCTCTGGCAAGGTTATCAAGAATCCGTGCAAGACCTGTCACGGCGCTGGCCGTGTTCAGGAAGAGAAAACGCTCTCGGTCAAGGTGCCGCCAGGAGTGGACACTGGTGATCGCATTCGTCTGTCTGGCGAAGGCGAGATGGGTGTTGATGGCGGTCCGCCCGGGGATCTGTATGTACAGATTGCCGTTCGCGAGCACTCCATCTTCACCCGTGATGGCCGCAACCTGTACTGCGAAGTCCCCATCAGCATTGTCGACGCAGCCCTTGGTGGCGAGCTGGAAGTGCCCACCCTTGATGGCCGCGTGAAACTGAAGATTCCACCGGAAACCCAGACCGGAAAACTGTTCCGCCTGCGTAACAAAGGCGTCAGCCCCGTTCGTGGCGGACCGTCCGGCGATCTTTTGTGTCGGGTTCAGGTAGAAACACCGGTTAATCTCACCAAGCGCCAGAAAGAGTTGTTGGAAGAATTCCAGGCAACTCTGGATAGCGGCGGTGGTAACCAGCACGGACCGCGGAAGAGCTCCTGGTTTGAAGGTGTGAAAAGTTTCTTCGACGAAATGAAATTCTGAGGACAGGTGACATGGGCGACATAAGGGTAGCCGTCATCGGCGCCGCAGGACGGATGGGCAAAGTACTGATCGAAGCCGTTGACGGCACTGAAGGTCTTCAGCTTGGCGCGGCCATTGTCGAGCCAGACAGTAGTCTCATAGGCGCGGACGCCGGCGAAATGACCGGCATCGGCAAAACCGGCATCAAAATGGCGGGCAGCCTGGCTGAGGTGAAAGGCGATTTTGATGTACTTGTCGACTTCACCTTCCCGGATCTGACTCTTGAGAACGTCGAGTTTTGTAAAGCCAACGGCAAGATGATCGTTATCGGTACCACCGGCCTGACCGACGCCGAAAAAGAACAGCTTGCCCTGGCCGCCGAACAGGCTCCCGTGGTCTTCGCCCCCAACATGAGCGTAGGCGTCAACGTCACCCTCAACCTGCTGCGCACCGCCGCAGCTGCGTTAGGTGACGACTACGACGTGGAAATCATAGAAGCCCACCATCGCCACAAGAAGGACGCCCCGTCCGGTACCGCTTTGCGCATGGGTGAAGTGGTTGCTGATGCCCTGGGTCGTGACCTGAAAGAATGCGCCGTCTATGGCCGCGAAGGTTTCACCGGCGAGCGTACCCGCAAGGAAATCGGGTTTGAAACCATCCGTGCCGGGGATGTAGTGGGTGATCACACCGTCATGTTCGCCACCGAGGGTGAACGCATCGAAATTACCCATAAGGCGAGCAGTCGAATGACGTTTGCCAAGGGGGCGATGCGGGCAGCACTGTGGTTGGAAGGCAAGCCTGCCGGATTGTATGACATGCAGGATGTGTTGGGGTTGAAGTAAGGTTGCAGGCAAACTCTGAGGCTATTGGCTGGAGCTCCTTCCCCGGGAATGTCTTCGGCCATGGAGGGCCGAAGTCAAGCGCACAAGGATGTGCTCGTAGCGTTTCCCGGGGAAGGAGCTCCAGCCAATAGCCGGTGTTGCATATAGCGACAAGCAAGATTTCGCATGGACACAAAGCCCCAGATTTCTTACAATAGGGCGGTTTAACTGCACCAAGCGTAGCTTTGACAACGCTCTATAGAAAAAGCGGGACGGAGTTCAACTCCCTCTCGCTTTTTTGCGACCTGAATTTGCGCTTGCGTTCCTGTTCGTGACGAACCTGTACGCCACTCGATGAGGATACAAGCCTTGAGTACACCAGCCATCCTTGCACTCGCAGACGGAAGCCTGTTTTGCGGCACCGCCATTGGCGCTGAAGGGGAAACCAGCGGAGAAGTGGTGTTCAACACCGCTATGACCGGTTACCAGGAAATCCTGACCGACCCGTCCTACTCCCGCCAGATTGTAACCCTCACCTACCCCCACATCGGCAACACCGGTGTGAACGAAGAAGACATCGAATCCGATCGCGTACAGGTTGCCGGCCTGATTATTCGCGATCTGCCTCTGCTGGTGAGCAACTGGCGGAGCACCGGCTCGCTTCAGGATTACCTGCGAGACAACAACATCGTTGGCATTGCCGATATCGATACCCGCCGTCTTACCCGTATTCTGAGGGACAAGGGTTCCCAGAACGGCGCGGTGGTTGCGGGCACGAACGCAACAGCCGAGCGTGCACTGGAACTGGCCAACGCCTTTCCCGGGCTGAAGGGTATGGACCTGGCAAAAGAAGTGACCTCAGAGAAAACCTGGACCTGGAGCCAGAGCGAGTGGAGCATCGAAAGTGGCTACGGTGAGCGCACCGAATCGAAGTTCAAGGTCGTCGCCTGGGACTACGGCGTAAAGCTCAACATCCTGCGCATGCTGGCCGGCCGGGGCTGCGATATCACGGTGGTGCCGGCTCAGACCCCGGCGTCAGAAGTCTTGGCGATGAATCCGGACGGCATATTCCTGTCCAACGGCCCCGGGGACCCGGAGCCCTGTGACTACGCTATCACCGCCATCCGCGAAGTGCTGGAAACCGAGATTCCGGTATTCGGCATCTGCCTTGGTCATCAGTTACTGGCTCTGGCCAGTGGTGCGAAGTCCGTCAAGATGGGGCACGGCCACCACGGCGCCAACCATCCCGTCCAGAACCTGAAAGATGGTACCGTGATGATTACCAGCCAGAACCACGGCTTCGCGGTGGATGAGGCCAGCCTGCCAGACAATCTGGAGGCCACCCATAAATCCCTGTTTGATGATTCCCTGCAGGGAATTCGTCGTACCGACAAGCCAGCCTTCAGTTTTCAGGGCCATCCGGAAGCCAGTCCGGGCCCCCACGACGTGGCGCCGCTGTTTGATGAATTTATTCGCCTGATGGAGGCACGTTAATGCCGAAGCGTACCGACATTAAAAGCATTCTGATCCTGGGTGCCGGCCCCATCGTGATCGGCCAAGCGTGCGAGTTTGACTACTCTGGAGCCCAGGCCTGCAAGGCTCTTCGGGAAGAGGGGTACCGGGTTATCCTGGTTAACTCTAACCCGGCCACCATCATGACGGACCCGGTCATGGCCGATGCCACTTACATCGAGCCCATCACCTGGAAAACCGTCGAGAAGATCATCGAAAAAGAGAAGCCGGATGCACTGTTGCCCACCATGGGCGGCCAGACTGCACTGAACTGCGCGCTGGATCTGGAAAAACATGGCGTGCTGGATAAGCACGGCGTTGAGATGATTGGCGCCAATGCTGACACCATCGACAAGGCTGAGGACCGCGACCGTTTCGACAAGGCCATGAAAAAGATCGGCCTGGAATGCCCGCGTGCCACCATTGCCCATTCCATGGCGGAAGCCTGGGAAGTGGCCGACGATATCGGTTTCCCCTGCATCATCCGCCCGTCGTTTACCATGGGCGGATCGGGCGGCGGTATCGCGTACAACCGTGATGAATTCGAGGAGATCTGTACCCGTGGTCTGGATCTGTCGCCGACCAACGAGCTGTTGATCGACGAGTCCCTGATTGGCTGGAAAGAATACGAGATGGAAGTTGTCCGCGACAAAAACGACAACTGCATCATCGTCTGCGCCATCGAGAACTTCGATGCCATGGGTGTGCACACGGGCGACTCCATTACCGTGGCGCCGGCCCAGACCCTCACCGACAAGGAATACCAGATCATGCGCAACGCCTCGCTGGCGGTGCTGCGTGAAATCGGTGTGGAAACCGGCGGTTCCAACGTGCAGTTCGGGGTGAACCCGGATAACGGCCGCGTCGTGGTCATTGAAATGAATCCCCGGGTCTCCCGCTCTTCCGCGCTGGCTTCGAAAGCCACCGGCTTCCCGATCGCCAAAGTGGCGGCGAAGCTGGCGGTGGGTTATACACTGGATGAGTTGCGTAACGAGATCACCGGCGGTGTTACGCCGGCCTCCTTCGAGCCCAGTATCGACTATGTCGTTACCAAGATTCCGCGGTTCACCTTCGAAAAGTTCCCTCAGGCGGATGCCCGTCTGACCACCCAGATGAAGTCCGTGGGTGAGGTGATGGCAATTGGCCGTACCTTCCAGGAGTCCCTCCAGAAAGCCATGCGTGGCCTGGAGGTGGGTTCTGACGGCTTTGAAGAGCAAGTGGATCTGAGCACCACAGATGGTCAGGAAACGCTCACTCAGGAGCTCAATGTGCCGGGCGCCGAGCGTCTGTGGTACATCGGTGATGCCTTCCGTGCCGGTATGTCCGTGGACGATGTGTTCCGCAACACTCACGTGGACCCGTGGTACCTGGTTCAGATCGAGGATCTGATCAAGGAGGAGAACGCTCTCAAGTCCGCAGGCAAGGCCGATATAGATCGCGACACCCTGTTCCGCCTCAAGCGCAAGGGCTTCTCGGATGCTCGGTTGGCTTCGTTGCTGGGCCTTTCTGAGGCCAGCCTGCGTAAGCTGCGGCATGACATGAACATCCGCCCGGTGTACAAGCGGGTGGACACCTGTGCCGCAGAGTTTGCCTCCTCTACCGCCTATATGTATTCGTCCTATGAGGAAGAGTGTGAGGCGGATGCCTCTGACCGTGAGAAAATCGTGGTCATCGGTGGCGGCCCCAACCGCATCGGCCAGGGCATTGAATTCGACTACTGTTGTGTTCATGCCGCGCTTGCGATGCGTGACGATGGTTACGAAACCATCATGATCAACTGCAACCCGGAAACGGTGTCTACTGATTACGACACCTCGGACCGCCTCTACTTTGAGCCGATCACCCTGGAAGACGTGCTGGAAATCATCAATGTCGAAAAACCAAAGGGTGTAATCGTCCAGTACGGCGGCCAGACCCCGCTGAAACTGGCCCGAGGCCTGGAGGCGGCCGGCGTGCCCATTATCGGTACCAGCCCGGATGCCATTGACCGCGCAGAAGATCGGGAGCGGTTCCAGCAGATGATTGGCCGCCTTGGTCTCCTTCAGCCGGAAAACGCGACTGTGCGCAGCCACGAGGAAGGCATCGTGGCGGCCCGTGAGATTGGTTATCCACTGGTGGTTCGCCCGTCCTACGTATTGGGTGGTCGTGCCATGGAGATCGTTTACGACGAAGAAGAGCTGGTCCGCTACATGCGCAATGCGGTACTGGTCTCCAACGACAGCCCGGTATTGCTGGACCACTTCCTGAATGCGGCCATTGAGGTGGATATTGATGCCATCAGTGACGGCAAGGATGTGGTCATCGGCGGTATCATGCAGCATATCGAGCAGGCCGGCGTTCACTCCGGTGACTCCGCGTGTTCTCTGCCACCTTACACGCTGCCGAAAGACGTGCAGGACGAGATGCGCGAAGCTGTGCGCAAGATGGCCATCGAACTGGAGGTCATTGGCCTGATGAACGTCCAGTTGGCCTGGCAGGACGGACGGATTTACGTTATTGAAGTGAATCCCAGGGCTTCCCGCACTGTGCCGTTCGTGTCCAAGGCCATTGGTGTGTCGCTGGCCAAGGTGGCCGCGCGGGTCATGGCTGGCAAATCACTTGCCGAGCAGGGCTTCACCCAGGAAATCGTCCCGGCTTATTATTCCGTCAAGGAATCGGTATTCCCGTTCAACAAGTTCCCGGCTGTGGACCCCATTCTGGGGCCGGAAATGAAATCTACCGGTGAGGTAATGGGCATTGGTGACAGCTTTGACGAAGCTTTTGCCAAGGCGGCTCTGGCCTCTGGTGAGCGCCTGCCGATAAAAGGAACGGCCTTTATGTCAGTTCGTGACGTCGATAAGCCCGGTGCCGCCAAAGTGGCGCAGGATCTGGTCGACGCCGGGTTCAAAGTGATCGCCACCACCGGTACCGCCAAGGCTCTGAAAGAAGCCGGTATTACTGTTGACCGGGTGAACAAGGTGCGGGAAGGGCGTCCGCACATTGTGGATGCCATCAAGAATGGTCAGGTTCAACTGATTATCAACACCACCGAAGGGCGCAAGGCCATTTCAGATTCGGCCCAGATTCGCCAGTCTGCCTTGCAGTCCAAGGTAACCTATACAACGACCCTGGCGGGCGGAGAAGCGTTCTGCAGGGCAATCATGTTTGGCCCTGAGCGCACTGTGCGCCGTCTTCAGGATCTACACGCAGGAAAGTAAGACTATGGCTGACAGAGTACCCATGACAAAGGCGGGTGAAATCCGCCTCCGTGACGAGCTTAAGAAACTGAAGTCCGAAGATCGTCCCCGGGTGATCGCTGCTATTTCCGACGCCCGTGAACACGGCGACCTGAAAGAAAACGCGGAATATCATGCGGCCCGCGAACAGCAGAGCTTTATCGAAGGCCGCATCCAGGAAATCGAGGGCAAGCTGTCCGCAGCTCAGGTCATCGACGTCAACACCATCGAAAACACCGGCAAGGTGATTTTCGGAACTACGGTGCGTCTGCTCAACGTGGATACCGATGAGCAGGTAACCTACCAGATCGTTGGTGAAGACGAGGCTGATATCAAAGCCGGCAAGCTGTCGATTTCCTCGCCCATTGCCCGGGCCCTGGTGGGCAAGAGCGAGGGCGACGTGGTGGCGATTCGTGTGCCCTCAGGGACGGTTGAGTACGAGATCGAGCAGGTAGAACACATCTGAAGCCAGGGATGCCTTCGGGCACAAAAAAGCCGGCGGGGCTGACCCCGCCGGCTTTTTGCTTTGTCTGCCTGTGGTTCCAGTGGCTCAGTGCTTCTGGCGCAGGAGGTTGGAAAGCTTCGGGTTGGGCTTCTTCGCCCGGCGCATGATGACGGCTATCTTGCCGATGGTCTGTACCAGTTCGGCGCCTGAGGCCTCGCACAGGGCGGCTACCGCTTCCTGGCGGGCTTCCCGGTCCTGGCTGGCTACCTTGATCTTGATCAGTTCGTGATCGTTCAGGGCGCGCTCAAGCTCTTCCTGAAGCCCTTCTGTCAGGCCCTTGTCGCCAACAATGATGACTGGCTTCAGGTTGTGGGCGATGCCCCGGTACTCCCGGCGCTGTTCTGGCGAAAGACTCATTATGTAATCTCTTTATGGATGCAATTAACAAATCGTCAGCGGCGAAATAGCGGACGATTCCGTATAATTGCTGGATTGTAACAGATCGCCCGGCCGGTGAAATGGCAGTTACCACGTATCCAGGTGCAGAGGCAGAATGTTTATCGGAGGTAGGTTTTGGCCCGTTCGAAAACCAGTGATCGCTGGCTGAAGGAACATTTCGACGACGTCTGGGTCAAAAAGTCCCGGGAAGACGGTTATCGCTCCCGTGCCAGTTATAAGCTGATTGAGCTTGATGAAAAGGATCGGCTGTTCCGGCCCGGTCAGATTGTTGTGGATCTGGGTGCGGCCCCTGGTGGCTGGTCACAGGTGGCTGTGGAGCGGGTTGGCGATAAGGGCGTGGTTATTGCCAGCGATATTCTGGAAATGAGCCCGCTGGCCGGTGTGGAGTTTGTCCATGGGGATTTTACGGAACAGTCAGTGCTGGATGAATTGCTGGAATTAATGGGTGACCGGCGGGCTGACGTTGTAATTTCGGATATGGCACCCAATATGAGTGGTATGGCGGCAGTGGATATCCCTAACGCCATGGGCCTGGTGGAACTGGCGCTGGATATGGCGCAGCAGGTGTTGAAGCCGGGTGGCGTGTTTGTCGCCAAGGTCTTTCAGGGAGAGGGATTTGATACTCTGCTGGCCGAAATGCGTAAAAGTTTTGCCACCGTGGTCAGCAGGAAGCCTGACTCCTCCCGTGCACGATCGAGGGAGATTTATCAGGTGTGTAAAGGATTTAAGGGCTGACCCGCCCGCAGAACGGAAATGGCCGTGGGACTGATGCCCAGGCAGTGGTCGATACGGATAGGCCGTTTCTGGTGGACGGGCGTACAATTGGTGTAAGGTGTCAGAAAAGGCTTTCTCCTGACGGGGCGATCCTTCAATTCACAGGTGATGATCCTTGAACGATATGGCAAAAAATCTGGTTCTCTGGCTTATTATAGCCGCCGTACTGCTGATGGTGTTTCAGAATTTCACTCCCACCACCAGCGGCCAACAGGTCAATTATTCGCAGTTCGTGGAAATGGTGCAGGACGGGCAGGTCCGTCAGGTAACCATCGACGGCTTGCAGGTTCAGGGTGTCCGTGGTGACGGATCCCAGTTCCAGACCATCAGGCCCCAGCTGGCTGATGAAAAGCTGATGGACGATCTGCTGGCCAACCAAGTGGAAGTTATCGGCAAGGAGCCAGAGCGCCAAAGCCTCTGGACCCAGTTGCTGGTGGCTGCTTTCCCGATCCTCATTATTATCGCGCTGTTCGTATTCTTCATGCGACAGATGCAAGGGGGTGGCGGCGGCAAAGGGCCCATGTCCTTTGGCAAGAGCAAGGCCCGCCTGATGAGCGAGGATCAGATCAAGACTACCTTCGGCGATGTTGCCGGTGTGGATGAGGCCAAGGAAGACGTCAAGGAGCTGGTGGATTTCCTGCGGGATCCCAGCAAGTTCCAGCGTCTTGGCGGCAGCATCCCCAAGGGCGTACTGATGGTAGGGCAGCCGGGTACCGGTAAGACGTTACTGGCCAAAGCGATTGCCGGCGAGGCCAAGGTACCGTTCTTCTCGATTTCCGGTTCGGACTTCGTGGAAATGTTCGTGGGCGTGGGTGCTTCCCGTGTCCGTGACATGTTTGAACAGGCCAAGAAGCAGAGCCCCTGTATTATCTTCATCGATGAGATTGATGCGGTCGGTCGCCATCGTGGTGCCGGCATGGGTGGTGGTCACGACGAGCGTGAGCAGACCCTGAACCAGTTGCTGGTTGAGATGGACGGCTTTGAGGGCAATGAGGGCGTAATCGTAATTGCTGCCACCAACCGTCCGGACGTTCTGGATCCGGCGCTGCTGCGCCCGGGTCGCTTTGACCGCCAGGTGGTGGTTGGTCTGCCGGATATTATCGGCCGTGAACAGATTCTGAAAGTGCACATGAAGAAAGTGCCGCTATCTGATGGCGTCGAGCCGAAGCTGATCGCCCGTGGCACACCCGGCTTCTCTGGTGCCGATCTGGCTAACCTGGTCAACGAGGCAGCTCTGTTCGCGGCCCGCCGCAACCAGCGCCTGGTTTCAATGGAAGAATTTGAGCTCGCCAAAGACAAGATCATGATGGGTGCCGAGCGCAAATCCATGGTCATGAGCGAGAAAGAGAAGCGTAACACCGCCTATCACGAATCAGGTCACGCCATTGTAGGGCGTTTGGTGCCTGAGCATGATCCGGTTTATAAGGTCAGTATTATTCCCCGCGGCAGGGCACTGGGTGTCACCATGTTCCTCCCGGAGGAGGACAAGTACAGCCACAGCAAGCGCTTCCTGATCAGTTCTATCTGCAGTCTGTTCGGTGGCCGTATCGCCGAAGAGCTGACTCTCGGTTTCGATGGTGTCACCACCGGAGCTTCCAACGACATCGAGCGGGCAACGAGCCTGGCTCGCAACATGGTTACACGTTGGGGGCTGTCTGAAAAGCTCGGCCCGCTGCAGTACGATACGGATAGCGAAGAGCCATTCCTGGGCCGCTCCGCCGGTCAGGCGCAAACGGTGTACTCTCCGGAAACGGCGCAACGGATTGACGAGGAAGTTCGCAACATCATTGACAGCTGCTACGAGAAAGCGCGTCAGTTGCTGATCGATAACCGCGAAAAGCTCGACATGATGGCCGATGCCCTGATGAAGTACGAAACCATTGATCGTCACCAGATTGACGACATAATGGAAGGGCGCGAGCCCCGTCCGCCGAAAGGCTGGGGTGATAGCGGTCCATCCGGGGGCGTACCGGCCGATGAGCCGGAGCAGGAGTCTGCTCCCAAAGGCGCTGACGATGGGCGTCAGCCCGGCGTTGGCCGCCCGGCCGGTGAACACTGACCCGGCGTAATGCCGCGGCAACGATCACTAATCCAATTACGCCGCCCCGGCCGGGGCGGCGTTTGTTTTTGCAGGACGCACTAAAGGTCGCTTATGCAAATGAACTTCGCGGGCCGAATACTGGATATGTGCGGCTGCCACGTTATGGGCATACTCAACGTGACGCCGGACTCCTTTTCCGACGGCGGTCGTTTTAACAAGGTAGATGCCGCCCTGGCCAGGGCCCGCGACATGGCGGAACACGGCGCGGTTTTTATAGATGTCGGTGGTGAATCCACGCGGCCCGGGGCAACACCTGTGTCCGTGGAAGAAGAGCTGGAGCGGGTTTGCCCGGTGGTAGAGGCCATCACCAGCGAACTTGATGTTATCGTCTCGGTGGATACCAGTTCACCCCAGGTGATGGCCGAGGTGGCCAAGCTGGGCGCAGGTATGATCAATGACGTCAGGGCGCTGCAGCGAGAAGGGGCGCCCGAGGCGGTAGCCCGGTCCGGGATTCCGGTCTGTGTGATGCATATCCAGGGAGAGCCCGATACCATGCAGGTCGATCCGCGCTATCGCAATGTACGGCGAGAGGTCAGTTCGTTTCTGACCGAGCGAATGCGGGTTGTGGAGAAGGCCGGGGTGCTGCCTGAGAACATTATCCTGGATCCCGGTTTTGGTTTTGGTAAATCCCCCCAGCATAATCTGCAGCTTCTGGCCTCGCTGGAGCAGCTGCAACTGCTGGGGCATCCGGTGCTGGTGGGCATGTCCCGCAAGAGTATGCTGGGGCATATTACCGGTCGTGACGTCAGCGAGCGCTTGCCCGCAAGCCTTGCTGCCGCGACAATAGCTGCGATGAAGGGCGCGTCGATTATCCGTGTCCATGATGTCAGGGAAACAGTTGATGCCGTTAAAGTAGTAATGGCAATGGAGGAAGCTGGGCGATGAGTGAGAGAAAATACTTCGGCACGGATGGTATACGGGGCCGTGTGGGTGAATACCCGATTACACCGGAATTCATGCTGCACCTGGGCTGGGCTGCAGGCCAGGCATTCAAGCGTGACGGTCAGCGCAACAGTGTACTGATCGGCAAGGATACCCGCCTTTCGGGCTACATGTTTGAATCTGCCCTGGAGTCAGGCCTGTCAGCGGCCGGGGTGGATGTGAAACTGCTTGGCCCCATGCCAACGCCGGCTATTGCCTACCTGACGCGCACATTCCGAGCCTCCGCGGGCATTGTAATCAGCGCTTCCCACAACCCGCACCACGACAATGGCATCAAGTTCTTTTCGCCTGAGGGTACCAAGCTCGATGATGCCCTTGAGGCCGAGATCGAACGCTGGCTGGACCGGCCGATTGAAGTATGTGATGCCAAGGAGTTGGGCAAGGCTTTCCGCGTGGATGATGCGCCGGGTCGCTACGTGGAGTTCTGCAAGAGCACGGTGCCAAACGAATTTTCCCTTGAAGGCCTGCATATTGTACTGGATTGTGCTCATGGGGCGACCTATCACGTAGCCCCCAAGGTGTTCCGCGAACTGGGCGCGAAAGTTTCGGTGGTTGGCGCCGATCCGGACGGGCTGAACATCAACCTCAATGTCGGCTCGACGCACCTGGATACCCTTAGCAAGACCGTCCTGGAGAAAAAGGCGGACTTGGGAATCGCCTTTGATGGCGACGGCGACCGGGTATTGATGGTGGATTCCGACGGTTCGGAAGTCGATGGCGATGAGTTGCTGTACGTGATTGCCACCCAGCGCCATGCCGCCGGTACGCTAAAAGGCGGCGTTGTGGGCACGTTGATGACCAATCTGGGCGTTGAACTGGCCCTGAGGGAGCAGGGTATCGATTTCGAACGCGCCAAGGTGGGCGACCGTTACGTGATGGAAAGGCTGATCGAGCGGGGCTGGCTGCTGGGCGGTGAAGGTTCCGGCCACATGGTGATCCGTGACTGCACCGGCACAGGCGATGGCATCGTTTCAGCGTTGCAGGTGCTCCTCGCGATCAGCCGTGCCGGCACTTCGCTGGCTGAGGTTCGCGAGGGTATGAGCAAGTTGCCCCAGAAAATGATCAATGTGCGGGTAGACAAGCGCTTTGATCCGCTGGGGCGCGAGGATATCGTGAGCGCTGTGACAGCGGCCGAAGCGCGTCTTGGCGGTGGTGGCCGGGTGCTGTTGCGGGCCTCCGGTACTGAGCCGCTGATCCGGGTAATGACCGAAGGGCAGGATGAGTCGGAAATTGTAAAGATTGCCGAGGAACTTGCTGTTGTTGTGGAGAATTCCCGGGCCTGACTTTGTGCCCGGGTGCAGTTGTCTGCCGCAAAAGACTGCTGTATAGTTCGCCCTCCCTCGAGTCAGGGCCGAATCAGGGGTTTTTTATGCGCCGTAAGATCGTCGCCGGAAACTGGAAGATGAACGGGTCGAAAGACCTTGTGAGTAGTCTGGTTGGCCAGGTCTGGTCAGAGCTGGCATCGCTTGATAATGGTGTGGAGGCTGTTATTATTCCTCCCGCCCTGTTTGTTGGCGATGTTATCAGGCAGTCTGGCGGAGAGATTGCCGTTGGCCTCCAGAATGTTGCTTGCTGGGATTCAGGCGCCTACACCGGGGAAATATCCGCGGGGATGGCCAAGGATGCCGGATGTGATTTTACCCTTGTGGGGCATTCAGAGCGCAGGCAACTGTTCGGCGAAACCGACGAACAAGTAGCGGTCAAAGTCGCCAGGGCATTGGCGTCAGGGTTGGATGCAGTAATATGCGTCGGCGAGACCCTGGAGGAGCGCGAAGCCGGTGCTGCCGTGGAAGTTGTCGCGGCTCAGGTTCGAGGAGCGGTTGCGAATGTCGGGTCCGGGCAGTGGCAGCAAGTTGTGATCGCCTATGAGCCGGTATGGGCCATAGGGACCGGGAAAACTGCCACCGCTGAAGATGCCCAGGCCATGCATGCTGCGGTCAGGGCCGAGTTGAAGTCCCTCGGGGCTCCGGCAGAAGAGATATCCCTGCTTTACGGCGGCAGTGTAAAAGCGGATAATGCGGCCGCACTTTTTGCTCAGCCGGACATCGACGGTGGCCTGATTGGCGGAGCATCGTTAAACGCAAAAGATTTTGTGAGTATTTGCCGGGCAATGCCGGGCAAATCCTGAAAGATAAAGATTCGCGAAAGCCATTGGCGCGAGTCATCTGGTTATTAGAGAGACATTATGGATTGGGTCGAAACACTGGTTGTCGTTATCCACGTGGTCATCGCGGTGGCGCTGGTGGGTCTTGTGCTGATTCAGCACGGCAAGGGCGCCAATGCAGGCGCTGCGTTTGGTGGCGGCGCCTCCCAGACGGTATTCGGTAGCGAAGGTAGCAGCAGCTTTCTGGTTCGTGCGACTACCTTGCTCGCCATTGTATTTTTTGTAACAAGTTTTTCGCTGGCTGTATTCGCCAAGCAGCGTGCCGAAGTGGCAGGGGAGGCAGGTATTCCTGTAGTTCAGGAATCCCGTTCCGATGCCGGGCATGCTGAGGGTGAGTCGGCAGATGAAGGCGAAGCCGGGCGCGGGGATGAAAATGAACTCCCCGAGCTCGAGTAAGAGTGTTGCCCGGGTGGTGAAACTGGTAGACACGCTATCTTGAGGGGGTAGTGGCGAAAGCCGTGCCGGTTCGAGTCCGGCCCCGGGCACCATACTAGAAGAAAAACGGCTTGGAATTACCAGGCCGTTTTTTTTGGTCAGTCCTTGACCAGTAAGGCCGGCGTCTCTATACTCCGGCGGATATTGGAGCAGGCTCCGGGCACAGGTTGTCCAGTCGGTTCCAGGCAGGCCAGGTGTCTGTCAGCAGGGGAGTTTTCAGTTTTTGGTTATCCTCTGCGAGTTCTTGCAACAAAGGGCCCCAAATTGTCAGGGGCTTTTTGATTAAGGGGCCTGGCGCATCAGGCCCTGGTGCATAAAAAGGGCTGATCAACAGCCCTTTTTTTGTTTTTGGGGTCGAAAAAACGAGTAACGGAGACCGAATAACCTTGTCAGCCAAGTTGAAGCAGCTGGAAGAAATACTCAGGCCGATTGTGGAAGGTCTGGGCTACGAATTCTGGGGCATTGAATTCCGCTCCCAGGGACACCATTCCCTGTTAAGAATATTTATTGACGATGCCGAGAATGGCATCGGCATTGAAGACTGTGAAAAAGTCAGTCGCCAGGCGAGCGGCGTGATGGATGTGGAAGACCCCATTCAGACAGAATATACCCTGGAGGTTTCCTCTCCGGGCATGGATCGGCCGTTGTTCCGACTGGAGCAGTATGAGGCATTCGCCGGCCATCAGGTCCAGATCAAATTACGGATGGCATTCGAGGGGCGTCGCAAGTTTCAGGGCCTGATCAAGGGTGTTGAGGGCGAGGACGTTGTCGTGGTTGTAGATGATCACGAGTACCTGTTGCCATTCGATAGCATCGAGAAAGCCAACATCGTTCCGGCATTTGAATAAGTCAGTGGACGCAAAGTTTATTTTAAGGGCAGGGCAATCCAATGAGTAAAGAGATCTTGCTGGTGGTTGAATCCGTCTCGAACGAAAAGGGTGTCGAGAAGGATGTGATCTTTGAAGCAATCGAGCTGGCGCTCGCCACCGCTGCCAAAAAACGTTATGACGACGAGGAAGCCGATATCCGGGTGTCCATTGATCGGCGCACCGGTGAATACGAGACTTTCCGCCGCTGGCTGGTAGTTGATAACGACGCCGTTCCTGCTCTTGGCACTGAGCTGACCATGCAGGAAGCCGAGGAGATCGACGAGAACCTGCGGCCGGGCGATATTCACGAAGAAAAAGTGGAGTCTGTTGCTTTCGGACGTATTGGCGCCCAGGCAGCCAAACAGATTATTTTCCAGAAAGTGCGGGAAGCCGAGCGCAGCAAGATCGTCGACAGCTACCGTGACCGGGTGGGTGAGCTGGTTTCCGGTACCGTAAAGAAAGTGACACGGGACAACGTCATCGTGGATCTGGGTGCCAACGCTGAAGCCCTGCTGCCCCGGGAACATCTGATTGCGCGCGAGACTTTCCGCATGGGTGACCGGGTTCGTTCCCTGCTGCAGGAAATTCGCACCGATCATCGCGGCCCGCAGTTGATCCTGAGCCGTACCGATCCGCAGATGCTGATCGAGTTGTTCCGTATCGAGGTTCCGGAAATTGCCGAAGAACTGATTGAAATCCGTGGTGCTGCACGGGACCCGGGTTCCCGCGCCAAGATCGCGGTGAAAACCAACGATCGCCGGATTGACCCGGTAGGTGCCTGTGTCGGCATGCGTGGTTCGCGCGTGCAGGCAGTGTCCAATGAGCTGGGTGGTGAGCGTGTTGATATCGTGCTCTGGGACGACAATCCCGCGCAGCTGGTTATCAACGCCATGGCGCCTGCAGAAGTAGCGTCCATCGTAATGGACGAGGACCGGCACACGATGGAAGTGGCTGTCGCCGAGGATAATCTGGCGCAGGCCATCGGCCGTAACGGGCAGAATGTGCGTCTGGCGACCGAGTTGACAGGCTGGACACTGAACGTGATGACCGAGGAAGAGGCCGGGCAGCGTCAGGAACAGGAATACAACACCTTGCTGGAGCATTTTACCGGCAATCTGGATGTGGACGAGGAGTTTGCCGGCGTTCTCATCGAGGAAGGGTTTACTTCTATTGAGGAAGTGGCGTACATCCCCATGGAGGAGATGCTCGCAATTGAAGGGTTCGACGAAGAAACTGTCACGGAATTGCGTCGCCGCGCCAAGGACGCCCTGCTGAACCAGGCCCTGGCCAGCGAAGAGGCACTTGAAGGCGCGGAACCCGCAGAAGATCTTCTGGCAATGGACGGGATGGACCGGGGCCTGGCGTTCAAGCTGGCCGGTATGGGTATCCGTACCATGGAAGATCTTGCAGAGCAGTCGGTTGATGACCTGATCGACATTGAAGGTATGGAAGAAGAGCGTGCCGGCCAGTTGATTATGGCTGCACGCGCCCCCTGGTTTGAAGACCAGGCTTAATCGGGAGGAGGACCAGTATGGCTGATGTAACGGTAAAACAACTGGCCGCAGATGTAGGCGCTCCCGTGGATCGTTTGCTGCGACAGATCGTGGAGGCTGGCCTGAAAGCCCGCTCCGAAGAGGACTCTGTCACCAGCGATGAGAAGCAACAGTTGCTGACCTATCTGAGAAAAAATCACGGTGAGAGTGAAGTGGAACCGAATAAAATCACTCTCAAGCGCAAGACAACAACCACGCTGAAAGCGGGCCGTGCAAAAACGGTCAATGTTGAGGTTCGCAAGCGCCGTACGTATATCAAACGCGCCGAGCTGGAGCCGGAAGCGGTCAAGCAGGAAGAGGCCGCCGAGCAGGCAGCTGCGGCCCCGGCCCCGGAAGAAACAATTGCAGTAACGGCTGAGCAGGCTGTGCCGGCGGACACGCCGAAGCCGGAAACGCCGGTTGCAGAGGCTCCCGCGGTAGAGTCGTCGGGCGAGTCGGACGAAGTGAAACCGGAAGAAAAAGGTCAGCCTGAAGTGGCTGCCGAGCCGGAGCCGGTTCCCGCGCCGGAAGATATGCCGATCCCGCCGCCTGAAGAGGGCGAAGGCAAGGATCGCAAGCCGAAGAAAAAGAAAGAAAAAGCCCGTGAGCGCGGCGACGAGCCGGACGAGGGCAAGCCCAAGAAGAAGTCTGCAGGGCATCGCGGCCCGCGTAATCGTCCGGTTGAGGAACCTCTTGTTATTAATGAGGAAGAGGAAGACACCACGCTGCGCAAGCCACTTCGCGCGAAAAAGAAACCCAAAGAGAAGCGTCACGCTTTCGAGAGGCCGACCAAGCCAATGGTAAGAGAAGTCGATATTCCCGAGACGATCACCGTGGGTGAACTTGCCCAGCGAATGGCCGTCAAGTCAGCCGACGTCATCAAGAAACTGATGGGCATGGGGGTAATGGCGACCATCAACCAGGCCCTGGATCAGGAAACTGCAGTTCTGGTCACCGAAGAGCTCGGTCACAAGGCCAAGACGGTCAGCGAGGACGCGTTCGAGGAAGAGGTTCTGAGCGAATTTGCCTTCGAAGGCAAGCAAAAGACCAAGCGTGCCCCGGTCGTCAGCGTGATGGGTCACGTCGACCACGGCAAGACCTCGCTTCTGGACTATATCCGTCGCACCAAGGTGGCGTCAGGCGAGTCCGGTGGTATTACCCAACACATCGGCGCCTATCATGTGGAAACCGATCACGGCATGGTCTCTTTCCTGGATACCCCTGGTCACGCCGCCTTCACGGCCATGCGTGCCCGCGGCGCCCAGTGTACTGATATCGTTATCCTGGTGGTGGCGGCCGATGACGGCGTGATGCCCCAGACCAAGGAAGCGGTACAGCACGCCCGCTCCGCCGGCGTGCCCATTGTTGTTGCCATAAATAAGATGGACAAGGAAGAAGCGGATCCTGACCGTATCAAGACCGAACTTGCTGGTATGGAAGTGATTCCGGAAGACTGGGGCGGCGACGTCCAGTTTATTCCGGTATCCGCTCACACCGGCGATGGTATTGATGATCTGCTTGAAGCGCTGTTGCTCCAGGCCGAAATCCTTGAGTTGGAAGCTTCTCCGGATGCACCTGCCAAGGGTGTGGTTGTCGAGTCCAGCCTGGAACGCGGTCGTGGCTCTGTAGCCACCGTGCTGGTACAGAACGGAACGCTGCGTCAGGGCGAGATGGTTGTTGCCGGTTCTTTCTTCGGTAAGGTTCGCGCCATGACCGATGAAGCCGGTAAGCAGGTCAAGGAAGCCGGGCCCTCCATTCCGGTGGAAATCCTCGGTCTGAACGGCACGCCGAACGCCGGCGACGAGTTCTTTGCTGTCGCCGACGAGAAGAAGGCGAAGGAACTGGCGGAATTCCGCCAGGCCCGCGAGCGGGAGCAGCGTCTGCACAGACAGCAGGCGGCCAAGCTGGAGAACCTGTTCGAGAATATGGGCAAGGACGAGGTCAAGACCCTCAACGTGGTTCTCAAGACCGACGTTCGTGGTTCCCTCGAAGCTATCACCAAATCTCTCCAGGACCTGGGTAACGACGAGGTGCAGGTCAAGATTGTATCCTCAGGCGTTGGTGGTATAGCCGAAACAGACGTGAGTCTGGCCATGGCAACCAATGCGGTCATCTTCGGCTTCAACGTGCGTGCCGATACGGCTTCCAAGCGTCTGGTGGAACAGGAAGGTCTGGATCTGCGTTACTACAGCATCATCTACAACCTGATTGATGATGTGAAAGCGGCCCTGACCGGCATGCTTGCACCGGAATTCCGCGAGGATATTGTGGGTATCGCCGATGTGCGTGACGTCTTCCGCTCACCGAAGTTTGGTCAGGTGGCCGGCTGCATGGTGATTGAGGGCACGGTATACCGTAACAAGCCGATCCGCGTTCTGCGTGACAATGTGGTTATCTTCGAAGGCGAGCTGGAGTCCCTGCGTCGCTTCAAGGATGACGTACCCGAAGTCCGGAACGGCATGGAATGCGGTATCGGTGTTAAGGGATACGATGTGAAGGTCGGCGACCAGATTGAGGTGTTTGACCGAGTCCGCGTCGAGCGCAAGCTTGAGTCTACGGGGGCCTGATGCCAAGAGAGTTCAGCCGGATTGATCGCATTGGCGATCAGATGCAGCGTGAGCTGGCCCAACTCATCCAGCGGGAGGTCAAAGACCCGCGGGTGGGTATGGTCACGGTCAATGCCGTCAAGGTAAGCCGTGACCTGGGTTACGCTGATATCTACGTGTCCCTGCTCACCACCGAAGAGCTGACCGAGGAGTCGCCGGAAGTGCGCGACTCCCTGGCAGTACTGAACAAGGCTTCCGGCTTTCTGCGTGGGCAGATCGGCCGCGCCATGAAGTTGCGGGTGACGCCCCAGCTGCGTTTTCACTTCGACTCGCTGCTTGGGCACAGCCGCCACATGGACAACCTGATTCGCGAAGCTGTTGGCGACAAGCCTGCGGTTGATCGGGATGCTGAAGCTGGTGACGAGCGTTCTTCCGATGATCAGGAGCGAGACGTTTGAGTCGTCGCCGTAAAGGCCGTGACGTAAACGGTATCCTGGTGATCGACAAGCCGATGGATATTACGTCCAATGGTATTCTCCAGCAGGTGAAGCGTCTGTTTGGCGCGGCCAAGGCCGGCCATACCGGCGCACTGGACCCGCTGGCTACCGGGGTGTTGCCGCTGTGTTTCGGCGAAGCGACAAAGTTTTCCCAGATGATGCTGGACAGCGATAAGGCTTACATCGCTACGGCGCGTTTGGGTGTGCGCACTGAAACCGGTGACAGTGAGGGTGCGGTGGTGGCTGAAAAGCCGGTACCAGCCGGGCTGGATGCTGAAACCCTGGAGCCGGTCCTTGACCAGTTCCGTGGTGAAATCCAGCAGGTTCCCTCCATGTATTCCGCGCTCAAGCACAAGGGCCGGCCGCTGTACGAGTATGCACGGGAAGGCATCGAAGTGGAGCGCCCGTCACGCCCGGTCACTATCTACGAACTGAAACTCCTGGAAGTGCGTGAGGCCGAGATCGACATTGCGGTCAGTTGCACAAAGGGCACCTATATCCGTTCGCTGGTGGAAGATATCGGTGAGGCCCTGGGCTGCGGTGCCCACGTAACGGCCCTGCGCCGCACAATGGCTTCGGGGTTCACTCTGGCGGATGCTGTTGAGGTCACCACCCTGGAATCCATGCGTGAACAGGGCGAAAGTCTGGATGGCCTGCTGGTGGCCCCGGATGCCGCGCTGTCCATGTTCCCGGAGCAGGAACTGGAACGCAGCGCACTGGTATCGATATTGAACGGACAACCGGTTAGAATGTCTGGTCAGCCAGCCGAAGGTTACGTTCGCCTCTACGGCAACGGGCGCTTCGTAGGACTGGCAGAAGGATTCCCGGAAGGGGAGGTCACCAAACTGGTGCCTCGCCGTCTGGTGAAGAGTGGCTGACAACCGTTTTTTAATGGTTGTAGCTGATTAGCCGGGCTGTAGAGATGCATGGTTCGGCCGAATTCGATAGCATCGCAACAATAGAGGTGAGTTATGGCACTTTCTGCCAACGAGAAAGCACAGATCGTTAAGGATTTTCAGCAGGGTGATGGCGATACCGGTTCTCCTGAAGTGCAGGTTGCACTGTTGAGCCACAACATCAACAAGCTGCAGGATCACTTCAAGACCAACAAGCAGGATCACCATTCCCGCCGCGGTCTTATCCGGATGGTTAACCAGCGTCGTAAGCTGCTGGACTACCTGAAGCGCAAGAACGCAGACCGCTATCTGGAACTGATCCAGCGTCTGAACCTGCGTCGCTAGTATTGGCCCGGTTGTATTTAACGGCCGGCGGGGCGTTTGCCTCGCCGGTTGTGCTTCTCCCCTGCATCGTGTCTGTCAGTGAAGCCTGAAGAAACTCCCTGTCGTATTGGAAAGTTGAAATTGATAGCAGGTTGTTGAAAACCCCGGCCTCCGAAGCGCGCTCCGGCCCGGTGTTTCCAACAGCCTGTTAGCTTTCAGACGGGTTGCTCTTCAGTTCATCAGTTCAGGCCTTGATGCAGTTATAACGGATTGTCCGCAGGGGCGGATGGTCTGAGTCAAATTGAAAAGATGAATTCAGGAGTTACAGTGAATCTCACACCCGTAAAAAAATCGTTTGAACTCGGCGGCAAGACCGTCACGATTGAGACCGGTCGTATTGCACGTCAGGCTACCGGCTCCGTACTGGTTACCGTAGATGACATTTCGGTATTGGGCACCGTAGTGGCTGCCAAAGAAGCCAAGCCTGGCCAGCCATTCTTTCCGCTGACCGTCAACTACTTCGAGAAGACCTACGCCGTGGGCAAAATCCCCGGTGGCTTCTTCAAGCGTGAAGGCCGTCCGTCCGAGAAAGAAACCCTGACATCCCGCCTGATCGATCGCCCGATTCGTCCGCTGTTCCCCAAAGGGTTCATGAACGAGACCCAGGTGATCACCACGGTGATGTCATCCAGCAAGAACCAGGACCCGGATATTGCTGCCATGCTGGCTGCCTCTGCAGCGCTGGCTATCTCCGGTATCCCGTTTGACGGACCGATTGGCGCATCACGGGTGGCTTACACCAACGAGCGCGGCTATTTCCTGAACCCCACGTTCGAAGAACTGGAAACCTCCCTGCTGGACATGGTGGTTGCCGGTACTGAAGACGCAGTTCTGATGGTTGAGTCCGAAGCCAAGGGCCTGGTCGAAGATCAGATGCTGGGCGCCGTGTTGTATGGCCACCAGGAAATGCAGAGTGCCATTACCGCTATTAAGGAACTTGCCGCTGAAGTGGGCAAGCCGCGCTGGGACTGGCAGCCTGAGCCGGAGAACACAGAGCTGCTGAATGCTGTTAACGCCGAAGCAGCCGCGGCCATCGAGGAAGCCTACAGCATCCGCGACAAGATGGAGCGCTATGCACGCCTGGGCGAGATCAAGACCGCTCTGGTGGAGAAACTGGCGGGCGAAGAGGAAGGCCAGCCTTCCGCGGACGACGTCAAGAAATACTTCGGCAAAGTCGAGAAGACCATCGTTCGCAAGCAGGTCATCGACGGCAAGCCGCGTATTGACGGCCGTGACAACAAGACGGTCCGTCCGATCGAAGTGGAAGTCGGCGTACTGCCCAGCACTCACGGCTCGGCCCTGTTCACCCGTGGTGAGACCCAGGCTATCGTGACGACCACGCTGGGCACTGCCCGTGACATGCAGATCATCGATGCGCTGGAAGGTGAGCGCAAGGATCCGTTCCTGTTCCACTACAACTTCCCTCCGTACTCCGTCGGCGAAGCCGGCCGTGTTGGTACACCGGGTCGTCGTGAAGTCGGCCACGGCCGTCTCGCCAAGCGTGGTGTGGCTGCGGTTATGCCCACAATGGAAGAGTTCCCGTACACTATCCGTGCGGTTTCCGAAATCACCGAGTCCAACGGTTCCAGCTCCATGGCGTCTGTCTGTGGTTCCAGCCTGGCACTGATGGATGCGGGTGTACCCATCAAGGCCCCGGTTGCCGGTATCGCCATGGGTCTGGTCAAGGAAGGCGACCAGTTCGCGGTTCTGACCGACATCCTGGGTGACGAGGATCATCTCGGCGATATGGACTTCAAGGTAGCGGGTACCGCCGAAGGCATCACTGCTCTGCAGATGGATATCAAGATCCAGGGCATCACCGACGAGATCATGGAAATCGCCCTCGACCAGGCCAACGCAGCCCGTCTGCACATCCTGGGTGAAATGGCGAAGGTGATTTCCGCGCCGCGCAAGGAGCTTTCAAGCCGTGCGCCGAGCATTACCACCATCAAGATCAATCCCGAGAAAATCCGCGACGTCATCGGCAAGGGTGGTTCCACCATCCGTTCTATCTGTGACGAAACCGGTGCTTCCATCGATCTGGATGACGATGGCAACGTGAAGATCTACGCCGACAACCAGGATGCAGCCAATGCTGCGATGAAGCGGGTGATGGAAATCACTGCTGAAATCGAAGTGGGTGCTATCTATAGCGGTCGCGTTGAGCGCATTGTGGACTTTGGTGCCTTCGTTAACATCCTGCCTGGCAAGGATGGTCTGGTACACATTTCCCAGATTTCTGACCGTCGCATCGAGAACGTGACTGACGAGTTGAGCGAAGGTCAGGAAGTTCTGGTGAAGGTGCTGGATGTGGACAACCGTGGGCGGGTCAAGCTGTCCATGAAGGAAGTGAAGGAAGGTGAGCAGCCGACGGACCTTTCCGCGCTGTAAGCTGAACCCGGTAAAAAACCCGCCACTCTTCGGAGTCTGGCGGGTTTTTTGTTTTCAGGCCTGCAAGTTCTGTAGCCTGAGCACGCCGGGCAGGGCTATTCAAAACACGCCAACAAGTACGTCCATGTAGGCTCGGGCTCCGCCATCCATGGCTCCGCACGGTTTTGAATAGCCCTGCCCGGCGCACTCTTCAGACTTTTTGCTGGCCGCCGGATTTTTTTACTCCCCACTCGCATCCATGAATCCCAAAACCGCCGCCTGATACGCCGGAATCACAAACGTGGCCCCGTGGCCCGTATCTGTTCTTAAAAAACGTTTGGGTTCCTTCGCCGCTTCAAACAACTGCTCACCGTGATGGAACGGAATTATCCCGTCCCGTTTACTGTGAATCACCATCACTGGCACCGGGCTGATGTCGCCGATACGTTCGTGGGTTTCGTATTCATCGGTGATAGTCCAGCTCAGGGGGATCTGGAAGGGCCAGGTGAGCCAGAAATCGCCGAGTTTTTCCCGAGCGATAGAGCGGAATCCGTTGAAGGTGCCGTCGAGGATGACGCCGTCCAAGGGTGGCTGTTCGTTCCGGGTTACCCATTCACTGGCGAGTGCGGTTCCCAGTGCGCCGCCAAGGCTCTGGCCCAGCAGGAACAGGGGTTGGTTCTCGACGTCCGGTTGATCGATCAGCCATCGCAGGCCGGCTTCTGCGTCGTGCAGGGTGCCCTCTATGTCCGGTGCGCCGGTTGAGCGGCCGTATCCCCGGTAGTCGATCAGGAAGACGTTGTAGCGTCTCTCAGGCAGCCAGGCGACGTTCATGATGTGGCTGCTGATGTTCTGGGCATTGCCGTGGAGGAAGTAGACGGTACCTTTGGGGTCATTTTTTGCCGGTAGCCACCAGCCGTGGAGGGTTTCACCGTTCGGGGTGTCCAGGAAAACGTCTTCGTATTCCAGGTTCAGGCGGTCCGGGGTGACGTAGGTGACGTCGTCGGGGTAGAAAAACACGCTGCTGCAGCCGGTCTGAAGTATCAGGGCGAGGGCGGCGATGATGCCGGCCAGTGTTCTCAGGGCGCTTAAAAGTACGCGTGGAGTCCGAGTTGCCATGTGCTGCGGTACCTGTCGTAGTGGTCTTCACGGCTGAATTTTCCGAACAGGCTGAAGTCCCGCCCGAAGTGCCAGTTGCCCTCAAGGTAGGCCTGGTCCTGGCGATGCTGGCTGCTGACGATCCAGGCCTTTGTTTTCACGCCCCCGAGAAGGCTGAACTGGTTGTTCTGGTGGAGTATGCCAAGGTCGGCGCCGGGGGCGGCATCGTAGCCGCGGCGCAAGTCGTCGTCGATTTCCAGGTCGGCTGTGGCAATGGCGAAGGCCTGTGTGTCGGTGGCCAGTTGCCAGCTGCCTCCTGCGCCACCTTCCAGGTAGGGGGCAAAGACACGATTGGTCCCGGTATCTGTACGGCGG
Organism: Marinobacter denitrificans; assembly: GCF_008795955.1. Taxonomy (GTDB): domain Bacteria; phylum Pseudomonadota; class Gammaproteobacteria; order Pseudomonadales; family Oleiphilaceae; genus Marinobacter; species Marinobacter denitrificans. The sequence continues at coordinate 929,636 of NZ_VMHN01000001.1, read as the reverse complement.
CCGCCGAAGCCCACCTGCCAGGAAAGCGGCGAGAAGAACTGGTTGCGGGGTGAGAGGGAGCGGATCTCAACGCCGGTCAGCTGCTCAATCTGTAATTCGTCATTGTCGGTATACAGGCGCGCGTCAAGGCGCAGGAACTGAAGCTGGGCGCCGGTACGGTAACCGGCGGGTGGGTCTAGTATGTCATGGTAGGCCGGGCGCAGTGTCAGTTCAGTGAAGTTGCGGTCGCCCATTCGGCCTCCGCTGAGGCTGCCGCGGAAGGTGTCGTGCCCCTGGTCGTCCCGGATGGCAGGTTCGGGGGCGCCGTCCTGAGCGGCTACACCACGGATCTGGCTGCGTTCCCGCAACAGGTCGTGGGAGAGTGGGGCAGCATGTTCCCGGGGCCAGCCGTCTGCCTCGCTCTGGTAACGGACATAGTCATAGGTGGTGTCCAGCACCCGGGCCCGTTGCTCATCACTTAATGCCTGCACTTCCGGGGCATCCGCGTTCACGTAGCCGTTGGCGATGGCGGCGGCCAGTATCTGGTGGTCGTCGGGCAGCGAATCAATGCGATGGCTGACACTGGTGGCCGCTGAGGGGCGGTAATAAACATCTTCCACCAGTCCCCGGTCCACCACCCAACGCACGGTATCGGAAGGTATGGCGTGAGTGCTGACCTCATCCAGCAGGTCGGTGCCGGGGCGGGCTACGTCGATCAGGGCCAGCAACCGGTAGGCGCAGTTCTCGTCAAAGAAGTAATAGTCGAAATTCCGGTCACGGATCTCCCAGGTATGGGCCAACATCATGTCCACTTCCGGCTGGGTCAGGTTGAGCTGGTATTCCCACAGGTCCCGATGCTCGATGTCCGAGTAAAGCCGAATCTTCTCGTAGTAGGGCTGGATGGAGGTGATGCCCGGGTAGCCGCCGAAGATACCCTTGTAGGCGAAGAGGAGCTCGCTGTCATGGGCGGCAGCATCGGCTGCGTAGGAAATGGTGTTGGCCAGGATAAGGTTGGTTTCCTCGTCTTCCTGCGGTGGGTCGAGACGAAGGAAGGTGTGGCCGAACATCGACGACGGGCTATTCAGGTACGAGGCTGCAAACACCAGTGTCACGGTTTCAGTATTGAGCTCTTCGACCCACTCGTCGTAACCGGGACAGTCTGCCGGTTGCTGTGACAGATCCAGTTGTTCCCGCAGCCAACGATCTCTGGCCGGGAATCGGCAGCGGGCGTGGTCGTCTCCACCTCCGGGGCGGGTGATGGCCGCCAGTGTGGCGTCAAGCTCTGCCTTCGGGGAGTTTTTACCGTTCTCAGCAAGAAAAAAATCGTTATCGTCTGCCTGGCTGGAATAGTCGTCACCGAAACGGTCGGGCTGGTAATGAACCAGTGTCAGCCAGGCGGGGTGTTCATGGAGGTTCCCAGTGTCGGGAAGCGGTGCGGCGAGTACATTGAAACCTGATGCCAGCCAGAGGAGGGCCAGCGCAAACCGAAGCGAAGTGCGCATGAATGGTCAGTCAATTCCGGGTTAAACGTCGGGTGGATGGTCTGCAAACCGGTGCGCCGTCCCTGGCGCGCAAAATCCTTTCTCGAACTGAAGGATCAGGCAGCTACATACTTGCTTAGAGTTTCATCCTTTTCCAGCAGGGCTACGATCGCATCAACCGCCTCGCCAGACGTAGTGTCAGACGACGGGAAGATGGTTGCAAAGTTGTCCTGAAGGGCATTACGGAAGGCGTCTCGATCAGTTTCGTCAACACCCAGCAGCACTGCAAGGGTATCCAGGTTTTCACCCGAGCCGCGAGACATGTCACGAGCTACCTTATCAATGTTGCTCTCCATGTACATGGCCATGGATTGAACAGACTGATTGGTCTGACAACCGAGGGTGCCGGTGGTCATACCAAAGGTCTGGTTACCGAAAGTACCGTTGGTGGTTGCTGCCAGAACGTGGGGCGCAATGCCAGACTGGCCTTTCCAGATCATGGCACCAACGCCACAGCCGGGCTGGGCGAAAGCGAGGGTAGACGCACCCATAAGCAGTGCACCTGCGATCAGTTTTTTCATTATCCACTCCTTGTTTGGTTTTAGCTGTCGTCGCAAACGCGCCACCTCCGCCTGAGGGGTCCCCGGAAGGCGACACGCTAACGGCCCTGACTGATTTCCCGTGGAGACAGGTCGACCGTTGAATCTGAGTATAGTTCATATATCAGGAAGGCAAATTACAAACTCGCTGAGTGATTGATTTGGCCCACAAAGTCAAAGTGTGATCACGTGTTCATATTTCTATATGGTCTAAAAAATAAACAAAAATAACATTCTTGTTATATCTGGGCGGTTTGGGTATAGTGCGCGCGGCCATGAAGGCCGATACACAACACATGGAGATAACGTTTTGAAAAAAGTTCTTGTCGCATCATCCCTGATTTTCGCTGGCGCACTGACTGGCTGTAGCTCACTGAACACCAGTGCTCCCTCCCTGCCCCTGTCAGGTGCCGTGTCTACCGACGTCAAGGCCGACATCGAAGTAGGCGAGAAAATCACCGGTCAATCCTCTGCCACCAAGGTTCTGTTCTTTACCCTGGGTGCCGAGAGCGAATACGCCGATGGCGTTGCCTATTCAGCCGGTGGCAACGGTGGAAGCGCGCTGCCATTTGCACTGCCTGACCCGGTTGAGTCCGTAAAGGCCGCTGCTGCCTACAATGCGATTCAGGAATCTGGTGCGGACGTCATTGTCGCTCCGCGCTATACCGTCCAGAAGGACGACTATGTGGTATTCGGAACCATCAACGTGACCGTTGAAGGTTACAAGGGCACCATCAAGAGCGTTCAGTAAGTGTTTGGCTGATGCCAGGTGGTACAAAAAAGCCGGAACATGCTCCCATGTTCCGGCTTTTTGCGTCCAGAGGCCCGATTGATGATCAGGCCTTGTTCTGTTTAGCCACCAAGGTAGGCATTCTGAACATCCGGGTTGGCCAACAGGTTCTTCCCTGTATCGTGCAAGCGGATGCGTCCGGTTTCCAAAACATAACCCCGATCTGCCAGATTCAGGGCCTGGTGAGCATTCTGCTCTACCAGGAAGACGGTAATGCCTTCTTCCCTCAACTTACCGATGATCTCGAAGATCTGTTTGATCACCAGCGGTGCCAGCCCCAGGGAGGGCTCGTCCAGGATGATCATGTTCGGTTTGCTCATCAGTGCCCGTCCGATGGCCAGCATCTGCTGCTCACCACCAGACATGGTACCGGCACGTTGGTGCTCGCGCTCTTTCAGGCGTGGAAACAGCTCGTAGACGTGTTCCTGGCTTTTGCGGATTTCCGACTTGGTATTGAAAAAACCGCCCATGTGGAGGTTTTCTTCCACGGTCAGGCCGGAAAAGACACGCCTGCCTTCGGGCACAATGGCAATGCCTGAACGCATGATATTCGACGTCAGGTCCCGGGTGATCTCGCGGCCCTGGAAAAGCACGCGGCCGGAGGTTGCCTGCGGGTTACCGCAGACAGTCATCAAGAGCGTGGTTTTGCCGGCGCCATTGGCGCCGATCAGGGACACAATTTCGCCTTTCTTTACTTCTACAGAGACGCCATGGAGCGCCTCAATCTTGCCGTAATGGGTATGGACATCTTCTAGTACAAGCATGGTTATTCCTCAGGCCTCACCCAGATAGGCTTTGATAACATCGTCATTCCGGCGAATCTCATCCGGCGTACCACTGGCCAGGGGGCGGCCCTGGTTGATCACGTTGATACGGTCGGAGATATCCATCACCAGGCTCATGTCATGCTCAATCAACACCACGGAAACGTTGTAGTCTTCCTTCAGGCTGATGATCAATTGGTTGAGGTCCTTGGTTTCGGCCGGGTTGAGGCCGGCAGCCGGCTCGTCCAGCATCAGCAGCTTGGGCTCGGTGACCATGCAGCGGGCAATTTCCAGCCGTCGCTGCTGGCCATAGGCGAGGTTGCCAGCGTCCCGGTTGGCCATATCCATCAGGCCCACCCGGTCCAGCCAGTAGGCCGCCCGGTCGAGAGATTTCTGCTCCTTCTCACGGTAGTTCGGTGTCTTGAGAATACCTGAGAGCAGGTTGGTGTTGAGATGGCGATGCTGGGCCACCAGGAGGTTCTCCACCACCGTCATGCGGCTGAAAAGCCGAACATGCTGGAAGGTTCTGACCAGGCCAAGACGGGAAATCTTGTAATCCGGTTTGCCCTGGATGTCGCGACCCTCGAACAGGATCTTGCCACCTGATGGCTTGTAGAACCCGCTCATGCAGTTAAAGACGGTGGTTTTACCGGCCCCGTTGGGGCCGATAATCGCCACAATTTCATGTTCCTGTACGTCCAGCGACACCTGATCCACCGCCAGGAGGCCGCCGAAGCGCATTGACAGATTCTGTACTTCAAGCATTACCCGTCACTCCTGCCGTTTCAGTTCGATGTGGATGCGTCGCATGGGCATCAGGCCCTGGGGGCGCCAGACCATCATCAACACCATGGCGGCACCGAATATGAGCATCCGGTACTCGGAGAACTCCCGCGCCAGTTCCGGCAGGATGGTCACCGCGATTGCGGCGAGGATGACTCCCATCTGGGACCCCATGCCACCGAGGACCACAATCGCCAGAATAATGGCGGACTCCAGGAACACGAACGACTCAGGGCTGATAAAACCCTGCTTGGAGGCAAACACGGTGCCTGCAAAGCCGGCAAAGAAGGCGCCAATCGTAAATGCCGACAACTTTACGGCGGTGCGGCTCAGGCCCAGGGACTTGGCGGCAATTTCATCTTCCCGCAGTGCTTCCCAGGCGCGGCCCACCGGCATGCGCATCAGGCGCCGGATGGCGATAGCCGTGATCACGGCCAGCACCAGGGCGATCAAGTAGAGAAAGATCACCTTGTGCTCACCGCTATAGGCAATGCCGAAGGTCTCATGAAACGACGTGTTGCCTTCTTCCTTTACCCGGCGGCCGAATTCCATGCCGAACAGCGTCGGGTCAGGAATGCCCCCAATGCCGTTGGGGCCACCGGTCAGGCTGGTCATATTGTTCAGCAGGATACGGATGATCTCACCGAAGCCCAGTGTCACGATCGCCAGGTAGTCGCCCCGCAATCGCAGTACCGGAAAGCCAAGTACCAAGCCGAACAGGGCGGCAAGCCCGGCACCGATGGGCAGTGCGAACCAGAAGGAAATGCCGTAGTACTGGGACAGCAGGGCGAAGGTGTACGCACCGACAGCGTAGAAAGCCACATAGCCCAGATCCAGCAGGCCCGCCAGCCCCACTACCACGTTCAGGCCCAGGGCCAGCATGATATAGATCAGTACCAGCGTTGCCAGGTCAACTGCGCCACGGGACGCAATAAAGGGCCAGATAAGTGCCCCTATGATCATCAGCGTAAGCAGGATGGATTCCAGTTTCAGGCGCTTGCTTTGCTCCATGGGTTCGCGGTTCGCCAACGGGTTGATTGCCGGTAGCTGGCGCAGCGAGCCCATAACGGAGTCGCGGAAATACTGGAACAGAAACACAATAATCACGGCCGCCAGTACGCCAATGCTGGTGGTGGTATTAACACCCTCCAGGACGACTGTTGTGCCTCTGCTCGTCAGGTCAAAACCGAGAATCGGATAGGAGATGATCAAAGTGATGAAAGCGCAGAAAAGCGCATGTTTCAGGTTATGAGCAGCCATCAGATCTTTTCAACCTCCGGTTTGCCAAGCAGGCCGGTGGGTTTGAACAGCAGGATCAGAATCAGCAGCCCGAAGGACACCACGTCCTTGTACTCACCACTGAGATAACCGGAGGTCATGCTCTCGGCAACGCCCAGAATGAGTCCTCCGAGCATAGCCCCGGGGATACTTCCGATGCCTCCAAGCACGGCGGCCGTAAAGGCCTTGAGCCCGGCAATAAATCCGAACAGCGGGTCAATGGAGCCGTAATACATCCCCAACAACAGGCCCGCAACCGCAGCCAGCGCGGCACCGATCACAAACGTTGCCGAGATTATGCGGTTGGTGTCGATGCCCAGCAGGTTGGCCATCCCCAGGTCCTGGGAAACGGCGCGGCAGGCGCGACCGATACGCGACCGGGATATGAACAGGGAAAGAATCGTCATGCACACCAGAGTGGTAATGAATATGGTGATCTGCATGTAGGAAATGGAGGTCTGGAATGAATCCGTGGCGCCAAACTGAAAGCCGCCCTCAATCAGCGCAGGGAAGCCCACGTTACGGGAGCCCTGTGCAAGGTGAACATAGTTCTGCAGAAAGATGGACATGCCGATCGCCGAGATCAACGGAATCAGACGGTGCTTTCCGCGCACGGGCCGGTAGGCCACTCGTTCCACAGCCCAGCCCATGGAACTGGACACCAACATCGCGCAGATGAGGGCCACGATCAGGACCAGTGGCAGCCACGCTATCCCCAGGGCAGCGAGGCCGGTAATGGCGATCAGCGCTGTATAGGCGCCAATCATGTAAATCTCACCATGGGCAAAGTTGATCATGCCGATGATGCCGTAAACCATCGTGTAACCGATGGCGATCAGGGCGTAGGTGCTCCCGATCGTCAGCCCGTTAATGAGCTGCTGAATAAAATAAAGGAGATCTTGCATCTGTGTGGGACTCCGATAGCCTGCTCCCTACACTGCATTCAGGCATGGCCCCGGTGTGCCGGGCGCTCTGACTACAGGATCAACAGGAGCCTAGAAAAACACCTTCTCCCGGATCGCGGTGAGAAGGTGTTCTCATGATTACCGTTTGTTAACGATTTCGGCTCAGTTTACCGGAGTTTTGCTGCCATCTGAATGCCATTCGTAGACAACAAACTCAAACGATTCCATATCGCCCTTGCTGTCGTACTCGACGGTACCGATCGGTGTCTGGAAGGTGCCATCGCGCAGGGCTTCTGCAACATCAAACGGATCCGTGGAGTCTGCAGCTTCAATACCTTCGGCGATCAGCTGGACAGCAGCGTAGGAAGTGAGCACGAACGGTCCGGAGGGATCTTCGCCTTTTTCCTCAAATGCCTTGACCAGTTCCTGGTTTTCCTCTTTCTCGTCAAAGCTCGGTGGCAGGGTTACCAGCAGGCCTTCAGCTGCTTCACCGGCAATGGTGTTGATGTCTTTGTTACCAACGCCTTCCGGGCCCATGAACGTGGCGTCCAGGTCGGCCTGCTTGGCCTGGCGCAGGATCAGGCCCAGTTCCGGGTGATAACCGCCGTAGTACACATAGTCCACATCGGCCTGACGGAGCTTGGTCACCAGGGAGGAGAAGTCTTTGTCGCCGGCAGTAATGCCTTCAAACATTGCTACTTCAACGCCGCCCTCTTCAAGGGTGTCACGTACCGCTGTGGCGATGCCTTCACCGTACTGCTGCTTGTCGTGAACAACAGCGACGCGTTCCGGGCTCTGACTGATCAGGTAATTGGCAGCAACCGGCCCCTGCATGCTATCGAGACCGATAGTGCGGAACACCAGCTCATAACCACGCTCGGTAATGTCCGGGCTGGTGGAGGCTGGCGTTACCATCAGGATGCCTTCGTCCTCATAGATATCGGAAGCCGGCTGGGTTGAACTGGAGCAGAGATGCCCGACCACGAAGCGCACGCCTTCGTTGACCATGTTGTTGGCAACGGTTACGGCCTGCTTTGGGTCACATACATCGTCGTATTCAACGCCGACGAGTTTTTCTCCCTTAACACCACCGTCGGCGTTAATCTGTTCGATCGCCATGCGGGCGCCGGAGAATTGCATATCACCGTACTGGGCAACGGGGCCGGTCATCGGGCCGGCAATGCCGATCTTGATTTCAGCGGCAGCGTGGCCAGCGCCCATGACGGCGACGGAAGTTGCAATAGCAGTTACGAGTTTTTTGACTGGTGTGCTCATTGGGTCTGTCCTGTTTCAGGGTTATTCTTATGTTCTCAGCGATGTAAACAAACACCACACATGCTGTGTTGTCAAGCAATCAGGTGTCGGACTGCTCCTCATCTACCGGGTAAACCAGTTTCCGGAAGCTTTCATGATCCCGCAGCTGTTCAAAGCTGGGGTCCACTGAGGCATCGTCCCTGTACGCCTCTGAGATGTGAATCGACTTCTGCAGTGTTGCAACGGCGTCATCCCATCGGCCAATTTCGGCATAGGCGCATGCCAGCTGATAGTGGGCATGGCCGTTGTCGGGAGCCAGTTTCAGGGCGCGTTGGCACAGGCTAATGGCCCACAGGGGCTCTTGCATCTCCAGCACCGCGTCCGCTTTATAGCTTAGCGCCTCCACGTCGTCCGGTCGAAGATCCAGGATGGTATCGTAGGCGGATATCTTGTTCTGCTGGGAGGTTTCCTGGCTGGCTTTCAGCCACAGGGAATGAACTTCGTTGGTGCGTTCAATCTCCGCCTGGTTCTGGTGGATGATGTCGGATTTCTGCCGGAGCTGATCTTCAATGAATTCCAGGCGCTTTTCGTACTCAACCACCAGTTCGTTTACCCGCTTTTCGGCCAGGGTAGTGAGCTGGTTGCGCATGTCGCGGATGGAGTTCCAGCCTATTACAACCAGAATGGAAGTGGCACCTGCGATCAGGTAGAAGAAGTAGGTGACTGTGTCCGTGGCGTAGGACATGGTCTTGTCCGCCACCGACAGTTCTTTGTCGACCACTTTTTCAATCAGCTCGGCGCGGGTGTTCATCATTTCCTTGCGCAGAGCCTTGCTCTCTTCCAGCAGATACAGCTCCACGAACGGGGTGTACATGGGCTCTTCCAGTGTATCGATGCGCTGCTGTACGTCTTCCGCTGTCAGATCTTCCGCGGGCTCCTGTGCCATGGTCCCTGTCGTAAAAACAAGCGCCAAAAGGTATGAGGCAAGGAGGGCTGTCAGGCGTGGCCCGGAAGGGCAGCGGGGGACGGAATTCTGTGCTCGGGTATTCATCTGGCGGTGTCCGTTTCGCGGAAATTCAACAAGGTAGTGACCTTAGCATAGTGGCCAGCGGAAAAAATGCTGAAATTCGTAAAAGGGCAGTTATGTCAGTGCAATAGGGTGGCGGGTTGTGGTGACTGCTGGCTTGCAATATCCGGAACAAAGACCTCTAATAGTTAGTGGTATAAATAATCGGGGGACCTGGCAGTGGAGCGATGCGTTGAACAATTATGAAGAGGTTTTGGTGGCGTTGCGCCGGGTGATACGGGCAACTGACCTGCATTCCAAGCGACTGAGCAAAAATGCGGGGCTCACTGGCCCGCAGCTGTTGATCATGCGCAGTATACGCGACCTGGGTGAGGTGACTATTGGCACCATTGCCGACAAGGTCAGTCTCAGCCAGGCTACGGTGACGACGATTCTGGACCGGCTGGAGCATCGCAAGCTGGTCTATCGTGTTCGCAGTACCCAGGACAAACGTAAGGTCCACGCTCACCTGACAGAGGAGGGCGCCGATATCCTCGCACGCGCGCCGCAGCCGTTGCAGGAAGATTTTATCAAGAAGTTCCAGAACCTCGCGGAATGGGAGCAGACGATGATTCTGGCGTCGCTTCAGCGGGTGGCCAATATGATGGATGCCGATGACATTGATGCGTCACCGGTGCTCGATGTTGGGCCAGTGTTGCGGGAGGATGGTTGGAAGGCTAAAGCCTGAGCTCCGGGCATGGTGGCTGGTCCCGGGGCGGGGGTACCTTTTCTTTGGAAAAAGAACTCGCTGCGCTCAGACATCTTTTTCTGGCAGAAAAGGTACCCCCGCCCCGGGACCGATTCCGGCTTTGCGGGTAACGCCTGAATTTGTCGGATTAGGCGAAGCCGTAATCCGACAACCGGACCCCGATCAATGCACCGAAGCCCCCTTCTTCGGCTTATCCCCGAAACACACCTGAAACACATCACTGTATTGCTTGGCGAAATTCACTGTCAGCCCTTCCTTCAGGTACTCCGGCAACTCGTCATAATCCCCCCGGTTTGCCTCAGGAAGAATCAGGTTGCTGATTTTCTGACGCCTCGCCGCAATGACTTTCTCACGGATGCCGCCCACCGGAAGCACCTGGCCGGTGAGGGTCAGTTCACCGGTCATGGCGAGATTCTGCTGGGGCGCTTCCCTACGGGCGATGGACAGCAGGGCGGTGGCCATAGTGACGCCGGCGCTGGGGCCGTCCTTCGGCGTGGCCCCTTCAGGCACGTGCAGATGCACGAACGACTTGTCGAAGAAAGTCGGGTCGCCTTTGAAGCGCTTGAGGTTTGATGACACATAGCTATAGGCGATCTCGGCGGACTCTTTCATTACTTCTCCCAACTGCCCGGTGAGTTTGAAGCCGCGCTGGGTGCTGTGAATGCGGGAGGCTTCGATGCTCAGGGTAGCGCCGCCCATGGCGGTCCAGGCCAGGCCGGTGACCACGCCGGTGCCTTTCAGGGATTTTTCCTTACGGAATGCCGGTTGGCCCAGGTAGGTCTGCAGGTCCGATACGCCCACCTTCACCGGTTTGTCAGGGTGTTCCAGTAGCTGCACGATCCCCTTGCGGATGACCTTGTGCAGCAGCTTTTCCAAGCCCCGCACGCCGGCTTCCCGGGCGTAGCCTTCGATGATCTGCTTGATGGCGGCGTCGGTGATGTTCATCTGCTTTTTCAGCAGCCCGGCCCGCTTCAGCAGCCGTGGCATCAGGTAGTGCTTGGCGATGGCCAGCTTTTCCTCGGCAATGTAGCCTGACAGGCGGATAACGTCCATGCGGTCCAGCAGGGGCCGGGGAATGGTGTCCAACTGGTTGGCGGTGCAGATGAACAGTACCTTGGACAAATCCATACGCACGTCCAGGTAGTGATCCAGGAATTCCCGGTTCTGCTCCGGGTCCAGAGTTTCCAGCAACGCGGAGGCCGGGTCGCCCTGGAACGAGGCGCCAATCTTGTCGATTTCGTCCAGCATAATGACCGGGTTGGATACTTTCGAGTCTTTGAGGGCCTGCACGAACTTGCCGGGCATGGCGCCGATGTAGGTGCGGCGGTGGCCCTTGATTTCAGCTTCGTCACGCATACCACCCACGCTGAAGCGGTAGAACTTGCGGCCGAGGGCATCTGCTACGGAGTGGCCGATAGAGGTTTTGCCAACGCCGGGCGGGCCCACGAGCAGCAGGATGGAGCCGCTGACCTCGCCCTTGAAAGTGCCTTCGGCCAGGAACTCGACGATACGGTCTTTTACGTCATCCAGGCCGTCATGATCGCGGTCGAGAATACGCCGGGCTTCGGCCAGGTCAAAATGATCTTCCGAGGTCAGGCCCCATGGCACCTGTGTAAGCCAGTCCAGATAGTTGCGGGTAACGCCGTATTCCGGCGAGCCCTGTTCCAGTACCTGAAGCTTCTGTAGCTCATCGTCAAAACGCTCCTGCACCTGCTCCGGCGGGTTGAGCTTTTCCATACGCTCGCGGAAACGCTCGGCATCGGCGGTCTTGTCGTCCTTGGCCATGCCCAGTTCGCGCTGGATGACCTTGAGTTGCTCCTTCAGGAAGAACTCCCGTTGATGCTTCTGGACTTTCTCGTTCACTTCCTCGCTGATTTCACTTTGCAGGCGCGCGACTTCCTGCTCTTTCGCCATCAGTAACAGCACTTTTTCCATGCGTCGCAGCAGGGGAACGGTGTTGAGTACTTCCTGCAGTTCATGCCCGGGGGCGCTGGTCATGGAGGCGCCGAAGTCCGCCAGAGGCGAGCTGTCGTCCGGCCCGAACCGGGACAGGTACTGCTTCACTTCCTCGCCGTAGAGCGGGTTGGTGCGCAGCAGTTCCTTGATGGAGCTGATGATGGCCAGGGTATAGGCTTTCAGTTCGTCGGCCGCTTCCTCCGGCTCTTCCGGGTATTCCACTTCCACCAGGTAGGGCGGCCGGCGGCGGAGCCACTGGGTAATACGGAAGCGCTGCAGGCCCTGGGCAATGAACTGGACTTTGCCGTTTTCCCCCTGGGCATGATGGACCCGTACAGCACAGCCGACGGTTTCCAGTTCCTCGCTACCGGGGATGCCCTGTTCGGGGTCAGTGTCGTCCACAAAGCAGATGCCCAACACCTTGTGGTCGGTTTCACCAACGCGCTTGAGCGTTTCCTGCCAGGGGTTCTGGTTCACCACGATCGGCTGCACCTGGGCCGGGAAAAATGGCCGGTTGGATACGGGCAGAACGTACATGCGCCGGGGCATATGCTGTTTCGGCAGCACCAGGCTTTTGCTGTTCTCGTCCTTGCCGATGTACTCAGTCAGGTCTTCTTCGGGAGCTTCAAAAGAGTCGTTGCGGTTGTCGTCGTTCATACCGTGCAAGCATCCTCCGGGAATGTGAATCCTGGGAGCTGCGCTCCCGGGCCTAAAGCCTATGTAGCGGCGCCAGTGATTATTTCAAGGCAAGTGGCGGTATTCGCCGGAATCAGGGCAGGGGAGTCGCAGCCTTGAATTTCCGCTCTCAGCCCCCACAACCATCAACAATCTGTTTACGTCATTTCAGGAAACTATTTCCAGAAAACCAATTTCAGGGGCCACTCATGAGCAACTCGCCGTACATATTCGAAGCCACCATGGACAACTTCCAGCAGGATGTAATGGAAGCCTCGTCCAGAACGCCGATACTGATTGATGTATGGGCGGAGTGGTGCGCTCCCTGCAAGCAGTTGATGCCACTGCTGGAAAAGCTGGCGGTTGAGTACCGTGGCGGTTTCATGCTGGCCAAAGTGAACGCTGATGAGCAGGAACAGCTGACCGGTAGCCTGGGCGTGCGCAGCCTGCCCACGGTGATACTGGTCAAAGATGGCCAGGCGGTCGATGGCTTCAATGGCGCGCTGCCGGAAAGCGAGATTCGCAAGGTTCTGGACAAACATATCGAGATGCCGGAAGACGAGGAAGCCCCCTACGACAAGGCGCATCGCCTGTGGGAAGAAGGCGATGTGGAGGCCGCGCTGGCTGTTCTCACGGAAATGAACCGGAACAACCCTGAAGATCTGAAAGTACTCATAGATCTGGCTCAGCTGAAGGCAGAACTGGGCGATCTGGAAACGGCCGAACAGGTTCTGGAAAGCCTTCCGCCAGAAGAAAAAATGCAGCACCAGGCGAAGCAACTCGCGGCTCGCATCAAGTTTCTCAAGGCGTCAGCCGAGCTGCCCCCAGTTCATGAGCTGGAGGATGCGCTGGATAAAGACCCGAAAGACCCCAACGCTTTGCATCTGCTGGCGCTGCATCACATTCTTCAGGAGAACAATGCCGAAGCCATGGAGCTGCTGATTCGCCTGATGCAGGTGGATAGCAAGTACAAGGACGAAGTGGCGAAAACCACGTTAATCGAACTATTCGACAAGCTGGGCAACAATAACCCGGACGTGCGTACCTATCGGCGCAAGCTGTACACCTTGATGCACTAGTAGGTCGGGTAGAGCCAGGGGCGAAACCCGACGGATACTCTACAAAAAGAAACGGCCCCGAGCAGGGGCCGTTTGGCAAAAAAGGCGGCTGTTAGCCGTTCCCTTTCTTCATTTCCTCATACTCATCCTCGAAGAAGAACTTCTCTTCCCCAAGGGCTGGTTCCAGCTCGTGCAACCAGGTAGCGGTTTCGCTGTATTTTGCGAAGAACGGACGCTGTACCCAATCCGGGTTGCGCGCCTGAATAAACCGGAGCACGAAGACTTTCTCGCCGTTGATCTCGGTGATGCCCTGCACCTCTACCTTGCCGGGGCCGGCACTCATTGAGGGGCCGCGTGCGGTACGCGCCAGGCCGGAAACCTGCTTCATGGCCTCACGGTAGATGCGGAAGGCTTCCACCAGGGGCACTTCAAAGTAGTTCTTGGCGCCGGTGTCCCGTTCCACGAACATGTAGTAGGGAATGATGCCCAGCTGCACTTCCTTGTTCCACAGCTTCGCCCAGTCATCAGCATTGTCATTCACATGCTTGATCAGCGGGCCCTGGGCCCGGATTTCGGCACCGGTGGCGCGAAGGCGGCGGATGGCCTCTTCCGCGATGTCGGTGGTGATTTCCTGCCAGTGGTTATAGTGGGCCATGATAGCCACGTGCTTGCCGGCATCTACCAGGCGGGCGAACAGGTCGATCAGCTCGTCTGCGTCCTTGTCAGTCACAAAACGGTATGGCCAGAAGGTGAGGGCCTTGGTGCCGATGCGGATGGTCTGTATGTGGTCGAACTCCGGCCGCAGCAGAGGTTCCAGGTACTGAACCAGGTTCTTGGTCTTCATTACCATGGGGTCGCCGCCGGTAACCAGCAGGTCGCTCACTTCGGTGTGCTCCTGCAGGTAGCCGTGAAGCTTCTCAGCCTCGGTGCTGGCCATCTTCAGGTCTTTATCACCGACGAACTGCGCCCAGCGAAAGCAGAAGGTGCAGTAGGAGTGACACGTCTGGCCCTGGGCCGGGAAGAACAGTACGGTTTCACGGTATTTGTGCTGGACACCGTCCAGAACCTCACCATTGAGTTCCGGCATGTTCATTTCCATCTGGCCGGCGGGATGGGGGTTCAGCTCGTCGCGAATTTCCTTCGCCACCGCCTGGATTTCTTTCTTCTCGGCGCCTTCCCGATGCATTTTTGCCATGCGCTCGTAATGCTCGTCCTTCAGCATGCCTTTCTGGGGAAACACCAACTGATAGATCGGGTCGTTGGGAACCTTGTCCCAGTTGATCAGTTCGTTAAGGACATATTCGTTGACACGGAAGGGCAGCACGCTGGCTACCACTTTCATCTCGAACAGGGTCTCTTCGGGGAGATTCTGGATAATGTCGATCTTGTCGAGCTGGCGGTCCGTGTAGACCTTGAAGCGCCGCTCTTCGAACTCGGCAGTCGGAATGCGGTTCGGGAACGTGACGATGGAGTTCATAGATCGCCCTCTTTGGTTATGCGCCAAATTCAGGAGGGTGGAGTTCGCCACCGCTCCGCTGGTTAAAAAACGGGCAGGCGAGTATACATAAATCCAAAAGCATTTTCAGGTCTAATTAAAAGTGTCGTGTCACAGCGTGCTGAAGGCGAAATAAACCCTTGATAATAAGATAGAAAGATATCCTTGCTTGGAGAAGTGTCGAGAATCTAAGGTTATTTTTCTTTTAGCACGTTAAGGTTTTGTCTGCCGTAGGAATCCTACGACCTTGGTCTGAATATGCTTGTTTGAAGAACGAAAAGGCGCCATTCTTGCGTAAGTAACCGAAATAGTCCGGTGGTTCGGCGTAAATTTGTACGTAAAATTGAATTTTCATACCGAAATGTAGTAAAAATACTACGTAATTCTCGGGTTGATTCAAGCGGACATATTGGCACCGTCTGATTGGCACCGTCTGAGGGTGTCAGGCGAAAAGCCGTTTAAGCAAGGCGCTTCAGGCAGTAAAACTGGCAATCGTGTTCTATGCTTGTTCAAGGTAACAAACAGACGGATACCCACAACAAAACGTTCTGCATTTCATCGCAGCTTATCGACACTGCAAGGCGCTCAGCTGCTGATCGTGGCACGCGCCGCACTTTTTATGCCAAGGGGAGGTTTGATGTACCAGGACGATGATCCCATAGAGACCAGTGAATGGCTGGATGCGCTGGAGTCTCTGATCGAACAGGAGGGCGTTGATCGCGCCAAGTACATTCTCGAAAGGCTCTCCGAACGAGCCAGCCGCGACGGCACCGAGTTGCCCTACTCTATTACCACGCCGTTCCGCAACTCTATTCCGGTGACCCAGGAAGCCCGCATGCCGGGCGATCTGTTCATGGAACGGCGCATCCGTTCCCTGATCCGCTGGAATGCCATGGCGATGGTGCTACGTGCCAATCAGCGTCCGGGTGAGCTGGGCGGGCACGTATCGTCATTCTCCTCGGCCGCCACGCTTTACGACGTCGGCTTTAACTACTTCTTCCACGGTGGTGATGAAAAGCGGGAATCGGATCTGGTTTACTTCCAGGGCCACTCTTCACCGGGTATTTATGCCCGCTCCTACCTGGAAGGCCGTTTCGATGAGGAGCAGCTGGACAAGTACCGGGAAGAAGTGGACGGCAATGGCCTGTCCTCTTATCCCCACCCCTGGCTGATGCCGGAGTACTGGCAGTTCCCGACGGTGTCCATGGGGCTCGGGCCGATTCAGGCCATTTACCAGGCCCACGTCATGAAGTACCTGCACAGCCGTGAACTGATCGACATGGGTGACCGCAAGGTGTGGTGCTTCGTGGGCGACGGCGAGTGTGACGAGCCGGAAACACTGGGCTCCATCTCTGTGGCTGGCCGCGAGAATCTCAGCAACCTCATCTTCGTGGTTAACTGCAACCTGCAGCGCCTGGATGGCCCGGTAAGGGGCAACGGCAAGATTATTCAGGAGCTGGAAGGTGTCTTCCGGGGTGCCGGCTGGAACGTGCTGAAAGTGGTCTGGGGCCGCATGTGGGACCCGCTGTTCGAACAGGATCAGGACGGCCTGATGCAACGGGTAATGGACGAAGCTGTGGATGGCGATCTGCAGAACTTCAAGAGCAACGGCCCGGCCTATACCCGCAAGCATTTCTTCGGCAAGTACCCGGAGCTGTCCAAGATGGTGGAAAACCTCACCGACGAGGACATCAACAAGCTTAACCGGGGTGGTCACGATCCCTACAAGGTGTACGCGGCCTATCACCACGCCATTCATAACAATGGCGGTCGGCCAACTGTGATCCTGGCCCATACCATCAAGGGTTACGGATTCGGCACGGCTGGTGAGGCCCAGAATACGGCTCACTCCCTGAAAAAGCTGGATATGGATCAGCTTAAGGCCTTCCGCGACCGCTTTGCGGTGCCCCTGAAGGACGAAGAGCTCAAGGACGTGCCGTATTATCGGCCCGCCCCGGACAGCCCTGAAATTGTCTATATGAACAAGCGCCGGCAGGAACTGGGCGGCTTCTATCCCAAACGCCGCAAGGATTGCCAGCCGCTGCAGGCGCCGCCACTCGATACCTTCAAGGCAGTGATCGAAGGTTCCAACGGCCGCGCGATCTCCACCACTATGGCATTCGTGCGGTTATTGACGGCTCTTACCAAGGACAAGCGTATCGGCAAGCGGGTCGTTCCGATTGTACCGGACGAGGCCCGTACCTTTGGTATGGAAGGTATGTTCCGTCAGTTGGGTATCTACACGTCAGAAGGCCAGAAGTACGTGCCCGAAGACCGTGACCAGATCATGTACTACAAGGAGGACAAGAAAGGGCAGGTCCTTGAGGAAGGGATCAACGAAGACGGCTCCATGGCAGCCTGGATGGCGGCAGCCACGTCCTACAGCACCAACAACTTCCCGCTGGTGCCGTTCTACATTTTCTACTCCATGTTCGGGTTCCAGCGTGTGGGTGATCTGGCCTGGGCGTCCGGCGATATCCAGGCCCGTGGTTTCCTGGTAGGCGGTACCGCCGGGCGCACCACACTCAATGGTGAAGGCCTGCAGCACCAGGACGGCCACAGCCACATCCTGGCCCAGACCATTCCCAGCTGTAAGGCCTATGACCCGGCTTACGGTTATGAAATGGCGGTGGTGGTCCAGCATGGCATCAAGGAAATGTTTGAAGACAACCAGAACGTTTTCTACTACCTGACCATCGAGAACGAAAACTACGAACAGCCCGCCATGCCGAAAGGCAAAGAAGCCAAGAGAGTTGAAGACGGCATCATCAAGGGTATGTACCTGCTGGATTCCGTTGAAACCAAGGGCCGCAAGAAGACCCCGAGGGTTCAGCTGATGGGCTCCGGCGCTATCCTCAACGAGGTGCGCGCGGCGGCCGAGCTGCTGAAAGACGACTTTGGCGTTGCCAGTGATGTCTGGAGCGTCACCAGCTTCAACGAGCTGGCCCGGGACGGCCTGCACATTGAACGCTGGAACCGTCTGCATCCGGACGACACACCCAAGAAGGCCTACATCACTCAGTGCCTAGAGAAACAGCAGGGGCCGGTGGTGTCCTCGACGGACTATATCAAGCTGTTGTCCGAGCAGGTGCGCGCCTACATCCCCAAAACCTACCTGACCCTGGGCACCGACGGCTTCGGCCGCAGTGACACCCGCGAAAAACTGCGGAGTCACTTCGAGGTGGACCGCTACTACGTAGCCGTAACCGCGCTGGCGGCCCTGGCGCGGGATGGTGAAGTGAAGAATGACGTGGTTCTCGACGCTATGCGCAAGTACGGAATCGATCGCAACAAAACGAACCCGGTGCTGAGCTAAGGAGACCGCCATGAGTGAACAGGAAATAAAGGTTCCGGATCTCGGCGGTGCAGACGAGGTCGAGGTTATAGAAGTCCTCGTCAGCAAGGGGGATTCGGTTGAGGAAGAAGATCCGATACTGACGGTAGAGTCCGACAAGGCGTCCGTAGAGCTGCCTTCGCCTGGTGCCGGGAAGATCACCAAAATCACTGTCAAGGTGGGTGACAAGGTCAAGGAGGGCGACGTTGTCGGCATGATGGAAGCCAGTGGCGACTCTGGTGGTTCCGAGGACGACAAGGATTCTGGTGAAGAGGCCAGCTCTGGCAAGGATGAAAAATCCGAAGCCGGGTCGGAAGACAAAGCCCAAGATAAGGCTGAAGAGAAAAAGCCGGCTCCGAAAAAATCCGGCGGTTCCCGCAAGGAAACCGTGCAGGTGCCTGCGCTGGATGGCTTCGACGATGTGCCCATCATTGAGATCAACGTCAGTGAGGGCGACGAGATTGCAGTCGACGATCCGCTGGTCACTGTTGAATCCGACAAGGCCACCATGGAAATTCCGTCTCCCTATGCCGGGAAGGTCGGCAAGATTCTGGTGTCCGAGGGAGACAAGATCTCGGAAGGCCATGACCTGCTCGAAATGACAGTTGTAGAAGAAGGCGGAGAAGGCGACGACGAGGAAGAAGCATCGTCCGAGCCGGCTGAATCTTCCAGCGATGAGAAACAGGAAGCCAAAGCCGAGCCGAAAGGTAAAAGTGAAGAGCCGAAGCCGGAGCAGTCGTCAGCGACCTACGAGCCGCCTACTCCGGGTGCGAAGGTTCACGCTGGCCCGGCAGTACGCAAGCTGGCCCGTGAATTCGGCGCCGATCTGGCCCGCATCAAGGGCTCCGGCCCGAAGAACCGCATCCTGAAGGACGACGTGCAAGCCTATGTGAAGAGCCAGTTGCAGCAGACGCAGCAGGGCAGCACAGTGGCTGGTGGCGGTGGTGCCGGTATTCCCGGCGTGAAGCTTCCGGACTTCAGCCAGTTCGGTGAAATTGAGCGTGAATCCATGTCGCGCATGATGTTTGCCACGGCCAACAACATGCAGCGCAGCTGGCTGAACGTGCCCCACGTTACTCAGTTCGAGGACGCGGACATCACTGATATGGAAGACTTCCGCAAGTCGCAGAAGGCGGCTGGTGAGAAGAAAGGGGTGAAGATGACTCCGCTTCCGTTCATCCTGAAGGCCTGTGCCACGGCGCTGGCGGAACTGCCGCAGTTCAATGTGTCGCTGGACATGGACCGTAAGGAAGTGGTTCGCAAGCAATACATTCATATCGGGATTGCGGTGGACACGCCCAACGGGCTGATGGTGCCGGTGATCAGGGATGTCGACAAGAAGGGGCTCTGGGAACTTGCCGCGGAAAGTGCGGACCTGGCCCAGAAGGCCCGGGACAAGCAGCTGAAGCCGGCGGAAATGCAGGGCGCCTGTTTTACCATCACCAGTCTTGGTGGTATCGGGGGCACGGCGTTTACGCCGATTGTGAATACGCCGGAGGTGGCGATTCTTGGGGTGTCCAAGGCGGCGATGAAGCCGGTCTGGGATGGCAAGGATTTCCAGCCGCGGCTGATGCTGCCGTTGTCGCTGTCTTATGATCACCGGGCAGTGAACGGGGCGGATGCGGCCCGGTTTACGTCATTGTTGAGTCAGCTGATGGGGGACATTCGCTCTCTTCTTCTCTGACTTTTTGTGATTGATTGCCTTGTAGCCGGCAGGCTGCAGGGCTTTCGCAAGGCCGGTAAGGCTATTCAGAACACGCCGCGAGTACGTCCATGTAGGCTCGGTCGGGCCATCCCTGGCCCTCCACGGTTCTGAATAGCCTTACCGGCCTCGCTTGTTTGGGCTCCTGGGGTATCGCCATTTTTCACCGATTCATGCTTGTGACTTGTCTTTAGCCGGACTCTCCCCGGCGTTCTGGCCAATGCAGCAATAGTGTTTCCTCTCCATGATCAGGTCTCGCCTTCAGAGAATCCCAGGCATCCTACGGAGACTGATCAATGAACGCCGCCGAACTTCTTTCCCAACCACTGACCCTTAAAACCGGGGCGGTGATTCCCAATCGCTTTGCCAAGTCCGCCATGAGTGAAACCCTGGGCACGATGGATAACCGGGTGACCAGGGATCTGCCGCGGCTGTACCGGACCTGGGCGGAGGGTGGCGTTGGGCTCTCCATTACCGGGAACGTGATGATCGACCGCCGTCATATCGGTGAGCCGGGGAATGTGGTGCTGGATGATGAGCGGGATCTGGAGTTGTTGCAGGAGTGGGCCCGGGAAGGCTCTCGGAACGGGTGTCAATTGTGGATGCAGCTCAATCATCCCGGCAAGCAAAGCCCGAAGATGCTGAACAGGGCGCCTGTGTCGCCCAGTGCGGTGCCGTTCCGGAAAGAGTTGCAGGCGATGTTTGCGACACCGCGGGCATTGGAGGTGGCGGAGATTGAGGAGATTATCCGGCGGTTTGCCACCAGTGCGGCGATTGCAGAGAAAGCGGGCTTTGCCGGGGTGCAGATTCATGGAGCCCATGGGTATCTCGTCAGTCAGTTTCTCTCGCCCCATCACAACCAGCGGGAGGATGAGTGGGGTGGTAGCCCCGAGAACCGAATGCGGTTTGTTGTGGAGGTGTACAAGGCAATTCGTGCGGCGACCAGCGAGCAGTTTGGTGTTGGTATCAAACTGAACTCAGCGGATTTTCAGCGTGGTGGATTTACCGAGGAGGAGTCTCTGGGAGTCATCGAGACCCTGGCGGGCCTGGGGATTGATCTGGTTGAAATTTCCGGGGGTAACTATGAAAACCCGGCAATGGCAAAAGGCGCCAAAGCAAGCACGGTGTCGCGGGAAGCGTATTTTCTGGAGTTTGGAGAAAAGGTTCGCAAGCGGGTGGATGTGCCGCTGATGGTGACCGGGGGCTTCCGCACAGAGTCCGGGATGGCCGAGGCGGTGGCCACTGGTGCGACGGATCTGGTGGGGCTGGCGCGCCCTCTGGCGGTGGAGCCGGACTTCCCGAAACGGATTATGGCGGGGGAGGCGTTCACCAGCTCTGTTCGGCCGATTCGCACGGGCATTCGCATGATCGATGATATGGCGCTGATGGAAGTGAGCTGGTACACACGGCAGTTAGGGCGGATGGGCAAGGGCAAGGTGCCCCGGAAGCACGATCGGGGTGTGCTGTCGCTCATGGAGGTGCTGGCGGTGATGACAAGCCGCGGGGTGCGTACAAGATTGCGGGCGGGGGAGTAATTTCAATAGCTGCAAACAAAAACCCCGGCCGGAGCCGGGGTTTCTGCTGAGTTAACTTCTAAAAGGCTTAGAAGTTGTACTGAGCGGCAAACAGGATGCGGTTTGCATCGCCATCATCACCACTTACGTTTTCACGCTTCAGGAACTGGTACTCAACGCCCATCATGACGTTTTTGACCGGAGTCCACTGGTAGTTGGCCATAATGGCAGAGTTGGTCTCACTTTGGTCGGCAACAGCAGCCGCCCCCAGATCATCTTCAGCGTCGTCCCAATCTACGGTAACGATACCATAGCCAATATTGATGCTGCGGCCATCACCGAGGTTGAAGCCCGCACCAACCGAGCCGCCGTAACCGGAAATGGTTTCGACATCTCCGCTGGCATCCACGTATGCGCTTGCGGCGCCGAAGTTCTCGCCAGAGCGGTACAAATAGCTGTTGGCACCATCAGTGTAGGACACGGTGCCCTGGATGGTGATCATGTCGCTCAGAGCCATCTTAAGGGCGCCGAAGGTGGCGAAGCCCATGGAGCTGTCGTCATTCGTGCCATCGTCGTAACCGACCTGATGCGCAAGGATGGCAGCCGAATAGGAGAGGCCGCCCTGAGAGTCTTCAAGACGCGCTGTGAAAGCGGGGAGGCTGTCTTTCGTATCTGCGGCAGCGCCAGTAGGGTCCAGCAAAGAGTTTTGCGGATCCTCAAGAGAGAAAGACAGCGCGCCAGTTGTGTAACGTGCCTGGGCGGTACGTGACTGGTAGCCGGCATATCCTGGCAGTGAGTCAAAGTCCAGCGTTGCGGTGTTGCCGACAAAGCTGCTGTAGTTGGACCAGGTCTGACCCATCAGAACGCCGTTGTAAGAGCCATAGGCATGACGCAGGCGAAGTGCACCGCCGCCGCTGCCGCGGAAGTCACCTTCCACGTTCATTGTAAGACCTTCGGGTGTTACGGTTTTCAAACCAATCCGGCTCTGGAACGCGTCAGCGCCGAAGTGACCATCGGGTGCGTCGTCGTTGTTTGCAAGACCGGTGTAAGAACCTGAACGGGTGCTCAGTGCCTGGTTGCTATCGATATCGTAAGAAGCGCCGAGACGGGCATAGCCGTAGATGTCGGTCTCGTAACCGCCAGTTTCGAAACTGACTGCATTAGCCTGTGCAGCCACCCCCAGAATTGCTACCGCAGCCGTTGAACGAATTGCCATTCTTAATTTGTTGCTTTGCATCTTTGTTGTCTCCACACATTATTTTTGTTGGACCCACTTCAAAGTAGTTACGAACGCATGACATTTCAAATAATTTATTGCATTAATTAGACGAATGTCTATACAACGAAATCGGTGGGTTAGGGGAACTTTTTGAGGATTGTGTTTATTTCCCCTCGCCAGTAGGGCAAAACATCGATAATTTCCGGCTTTGCGTACCTATCTCCCATGAAAAAGAATACCCGGACTCTCGACACTGCCACCTTTGCGTTTCTCGATATTGAGACCACCGGAGGTAATCATTCCCATGACCGCATTACGGAAATCGGAATCCGTTTCTGGCGGGCGGGGGAAGTCGTGAATGAGTGGCAGACCCTGGTCAATCCGGAAACGCGGATTTCGCCGTTTATCCAGAGCCTCACAGGAATTTCCAATGCCATGGTGGCGGACGCCCCGGTGTTTGCAGATATCGCCGGTGAGTTGGAAGAGCAGTTGAAAGACACCATTTTTGTCGCCCACAACGCCCGCTTTGATTACGGTTTTATCAAAGCCGAGTTCCGGCGGCTGGGCTCGCTGTTTTCTGCAAAGGTGCTTTGCACCGTCAAGCTGTCCCGCAAACTCTACCCCGGGTTCCGTCGCCACAATATGGATGCTTTGATCGAGCGCCATGGTCTTGGCCAGGTTCAACGGCATCGGGCACTGGGAGATGTGTCCGCCATGCTGGCCTTCTTTGAGCATGCGTTGGCGGAAAAAGGCGGAGATACCTTGGAAGCCGCCATTGCAGAACTGCTGCAGCGGCCGAGCATTCCTTCCCACTTGCCTGTCGATGTCCTGCAGGATCTTCCCAGCGGCCCGGGCGTGTACCGATTCTATGGTGAAAACGACGTTCTTCTGTACGTAGGTAAAAGTACTAACATCGCCCAGCGAGTCGCCTCCCACTTCTCCGGAGACCACAGTTCCAGCCGTGGTATACGCATGTCTGAAAGTTTGCGGCGGGTGGACTGGACAGAAACCGCTGGCGAGCTGGGCGCGTTACTGCTTGAATTAAAGCAGATAAAGAATCTGAAGCCGCTGTTCAATCGCCGCTCCCGCGCTGCCAAGAATCTGGTAAGCATTGAACTTGCAGCGAATAGTGAGGGCTATCTCCAGGCCCGGCTGGTTCGTGAAATCGAGCCTCACCGGCTGGGAAGTTATTTCGGGCTGTTCCGTAGTCAGAGGGATGCGGAGAGCGCACTGAGCGGCATTGCCGCGAAGAACGACCTCTGCAACAAGCTGCTGGGGCTGGAGCCGGAGCACCAGGGCCCCTGTTTCCAGCGGACACTGGGCCGCTGCAAGGGCGCCTGTGACGGTGGTGAGGATGTGGTGAAGTACAACCTGAGGGTGCAGATCGCGTTCCATGCCTTGCGCCTGAAAACCTGGCCCTGGGAGGGGCCGGTAGGGGTTGTGGAACACAACGATAGAACCGGGAAGACCGATGTTCTGGTGGTCTATAACTGGATGCACGTGACTACGCTGGACAGCGTGGATGAGCTGGACACGCTGTCGTTGCGGGGGCAGGCCGTCAATTTCGACCTGGACTCCTACAGGCTGCTGGTCAAAGCGCTGATGGGCCGGGATGGCCGGGCGCTGAGAGTTATGGAACTGGGTGCGGTGGGCACACCGGATGTGCTCATGCCCTGAGTGGCGTATGATTAAATTTACTTTTTCACGTTTTGTTTGAGAGACACCAATGAACAGAGAACCTGTCAGCCGTGAACTATTCGATGAGGTAATGGTCCCCAACTACGCCCCGGGGGCAGTGATTCCTGTAAGAGGGGAAGGCTCCCACATCTGGGACCAGGAGGGAAAGGATTATATCGATCTGGCAGGCGGTATTGCGGTGACCTGTCTGGGGCATTCGCACCCGGGCCTGGTGAGTGCGCTGACGGAACAGGCCGATAAAATCTGGCACCTGTCCAATGTAATGACCAACGAGCCTGCATTGCGGCTGGCAAAAACCCTGTGTGACCTTACCTTTGCCGAGCGGGTGTTCTTTGCCAATTCCGGCGGCGAAGCCAACGAGGCAGCCTTCAAGCTCGCGCGCCGTTATTCCTGGGAGCACTTCGGCCCGGAAAAAAACGAGATCATCGCCTTCAAAAACGCCTTTCACGGCCGCACCCTGTTCACTGTCAGTGTGGGTGGCCAGCCCAAATATCTGGAGGGTTTCGAGCCGGCTCCGGGCGGTATTCACCACGCTGATTTCAATGATCTGGAGTCGGTGAAAAAGCTGATCTCCAAAGAGAAAACCTGTGCCGTGGTGGTGGAGCCGATCCAGGGCGAGGGCGGCGTTATGCCCGCTGATGCGGAGTTCCTGAAGGGCCTGCGTCAGCTTTGCGATGAAAACGATGCCCTGCTGGTGTTTGATGAGGTCCAGTCGGGGGTTGGCCGTACCGGCCACCTGTACGCGTACCAGATGTATGGGGTGACGCCGGATATTCTCTCGACTGCCAAGGGCCTTGGCGGGGGCTTCCCGGTGGCAGCCATGCTGACCACTGAAAAAGTTGCCAGAAGCCTCGGTGTCGGCACCCACGGCAGTACCTATGGGGGCAATGCTCTGGCCTGTGCGGTTGCCCAGAGGGTGATCGACACCGTCAGTCAGCCAGACATTCTCAAGGGCGTGGCAGCCCGCTCCGATCATCTTCGCAAGGGCATGATGGACATTGGTGAGCGTTACGGCATCTTCAGTGAAGTTCGTGGCTCTGGTCTGCTGCTGGGCTGTGTGCTGACGGAAAAATGGCAAGGCAAGGCCAAGGAATTTCTCAATGCCGGCCTCGCCGAGGGTGTGATGGTGTTGATTGCTGGCCCCAATGTAGTGCGGCTGGCGCCCTCGCTGATTATCCCGGAGCCGGATATTGACGAAGCGCTGGTGCGATTTGAGGCCGGCGTTAAGAAGGTTTGCGGGTAATAAATTCTACGGAGTCAACCAGGGGAGCTGCCTATGTGGCTGGTACGTCCGGCTCAGCCGGGTGACCTGAAAGACATACTCGACATCGCCGGGGGCCAGGGCCCTCGGATGTCCTCCACGCTGCCCAAAAAAGAAGAGGCGTTGTCCCTCAAGATCGATCAGTCAGCCCGATCGTTTGCCGGCAAGAACAGCGCGGGCGAAGCCAAACGTTTCCTGTTCGTGCTGGAAGATACTGACACCGGCAAAGTCCTTGGCGTCTCCGGCATCGATGCCCGGGCAGGGAATGGGCAACCTTTCTATAACTACCGGAAGGACGCTCTTATCCATGCTTCCCACGAGCTGGGGGTATCCCGTCGGGTGGAAGTTCTGTATCCGTCCCATGCGCTGACCGACCATACCCTGCTGTGTTCCTTCACCATCAAGCCGGAGCTACGTGGTACGGACGCGTTCGAACTGTTGTCACGGGCCAGGATGCTGTTTATTGCTGCTCACCGCCACCTGTTCACGGATCACACGGTTGTGGAAATACAGGGCGTGCAGACGGAGAGCGGCGAAGTGCCGTTCTGGGACAGTCTGGGCCGGCATTTTTTCAACATGGACTTTGAAACCGCGGACCAGTATTCCGGCATGCTGAGCAAAACCTTCATAGCTGAACTCATGCCACCCAACCCGATCTATGTCACCTTGCTGAGCAAGGCGGCGCAACAAGCGCTGGGTCAGCCACACGAACAGACCCGTGCAACCTTTGCGCTGCTGCAGCATGAGGGCTTTCAAGGCGGCTGCTACCTGGACATTTTTGATGCCGGACCGGTGCTCGAAGCCCGCACTGACGCCCTCAAATCCGTGGTTACCAGCCACCCGAAAATCCTCCATGCCGCAAATACCGACGACGGCGAGATGTGCCTGATTTCCGGTGGTGAAAATGACGGCTTCCGCTGCACCCTGACGCCACTGACCGAAAGCCTTGCCGACGAGGTCAAAGTGCCCCTGAAAACGTGGAAGTGCCTGGGCATAAGCTCGGGTGACGAGGTAAGGATCACACCATTATGAACAGGGCGAGCGCACTCAGGAGGCCGGTATGTTGTTGATCCGACCACTACAGGAAAATGATCTGGACGCCCTGTATGCCATGGCGCAGGGAGCCGGTAAGGGCCTGACCACACTGCCGGCAGACCGGGAGTTGCTGCAGAAAAAGATTAACCATACCCGGGAAACGTTTAACCAGCGCTGTGCCCCGGAAGCGGGGCTTTATCTGTTTGCGCTGGAGGATACCGAGCTGAAACGTTGTGTGGGTATCAGCGGCATTCAGGCGCGGGTAGGTCTGGATGAGGTGTTCTACAATTACCGGCTGAGCGTCACCGTGAATGCCTCCCGCGAACTGGGCGTGCATGTGCGTACGCCAACGCTGCACCTGTCCAATGACATGACCGATACCACCGAGATCTGCTCCCTTTTGCTCTCAGGCTCCCACCGTGGGGGCGGCGCAGGGCTGCTGCTGTCCCGTTGTCGGTTCATGTATCTGGATGATTTTCGAAAGCATTTTTCCGAAAAAGTGTTCGCTGAAATGCGAGGCGTTTCTGATGGCAATGGCCAGAGCCCGCTGTGGGATGCTCTCGGAAGCCAGTTCTTTGATATGGAATTCAGTGAAGCGGACATCCTGTCGGGCCTGGGCAATAAGTCGTTTATCGCCGAACTGATGCCGAAATACCCCATTTACCTGCCGATGCTGCCGGACGCCGCCCGTGCTGTGATCGGCCGGGTACACGAGAACACGGCGCCGGCCCTGAAGATGCTGCAGGCCGAGGGGTTCAATTTTAACGGGATGGTGGATATTTTTGATGGTGGCCCGGTGGTGGAGGCTTTTATCCATAACATCCGCACTGTGCGCGAAGGTATCAACCGCCACGTGATGATTCGCAAGAAGCCACTGGATATGAACGTGCCGGCGGAAGACCAGGTAATGATATCCAATGGTTCGTTCCGGGACTTTCGGGTAACCACCATACCCGCCGGGTGTATCGAGCTTGATACTGTCAGTATACCGGCCGAAGTGGCAGAGGCGCTGGAGGTTGAATCCGGGGACCGTGTGCGGCTGGCCCCTTTGAAAGATACCGGAAGGAGATAGTGAGTATGGATAGCATCACCGGCCAATTATTTATCGATGGGCTCTGGCTGGAAGGCCACGGCGACCCGTTTGAGTCTCTTCAGCCAGTTACCGGCGAGACGGTCTGGGAAGGCGTCAGCGGCAGTATCGAAGATGTGGACGCCGCCGTGCGTGAAGCCCGCTCTGCGTTTGTTGACTGGCGTAAGCGCCCGTTTGAGGAGCGTCAGGCGCTGGTGGAGAAGTTTGGCAAGTTGCTGGAAGAGCACAAGGAAGATCTGGCTCACCAGATAGGACTGGAAACGGGCAAACCCCTGTGGGAGTCCCGCACCGAAGTGGCCGCAATGCTCGGCAAGATCGGTATATCCGTGAAGGCCTACCACGATCGCACCGGGCGCTCTGAGTCCGAGGTTGCTGGCGGTCACGCAGTATTACGGCACCGGCCCCATGGTGTCGTGGCAGTGTTCGGCCCCTACAACTTCCCCGGGCATTTGCCCAATGGCCACATCGTGCCGGCCTTGCTGGCAGGCAATACCGTGGTATTCAAACCCAGTGAACTGACCCCCGGCGTTGCCGAGATGACCGTGAAGCTGTGGGAGAAGGCGGGCATTCCCGCCGGTGTGATCAATCTTGTTCAGGGGGCAGCGGCAACCGGTAAATCCCTGTCTTCTCATCCGGGGGTCGATGGTCTGTTCTTTACCGGCAGCTCCACTGTAGGGCATTTGCTGCACAAGCAATTCGGCGGTCAGCCCGAAAAAATTCTGGCGCTGGAGATGGGCGGTAATAACCCGCTGATTGTGCAGGACATCCATGATATGGATGGCGCCGTGCACCATGCCCTGCAGTCCGCCTTCCTTTCTGCCGGCCAGCGTTGTACTTGCGCCCGCCGGTTGCTGGTGCCCAAAGGCACCAAGGGCGACCAGTTCCTGGAACGCTTCGCGGAGGTAGCCAGCCGCATCAAAGTGGGTGAGTTCGATGCAGACCCGCAGCCTTTCATGGGCTCGGTGATATCCCCTGAAGCGGCCGAAAAGCTGCTGGCGGCCCAGCGCAACCTGCTGACCCATGGCGGCAAACCGCTGTTGGAAATGCAACTGCTGAAGGAGGGCACTGGCCTGCTGTCGCCGGGTGTTGTGGACGCCACGGGGCTGGATATGGTGGACGAGGAATTCTTTGGCCCCCTGCTGACGGTGTACCGCTACAAGAGCTTTGATGAGGCCCTGGAGTTGGCCAATAGCACCCGTTACGGGTTATCCGCCGGCATCCTGACGGATGATCACAAGCTCTATGAGCGGCTTGCAGACGAAGTACGCGCGGGCATTGTGAACTGGAACCGGCCATTGACTGGTGCCAGCAGTGCGGCTCCGTTTGGTGGTGTTGGTGCCAGTGGCAACCATCGCCCCAGCGCCTATTACGCTGCCGATTACTGCGCCTGGCCGATGGCCTCGCTGGAGGCGAAAAAGAGCGAACTGCCGGAGAGCCTCGCACCGGGATTAAATTTCGACTGACGGAAAACGAAATATGGCCAAGCACGCGGTAGAAGCCAACTTCGATGGCCTGGTAGGGCCCACTCATAACTACGCCGGGCTGTCCTGGGGCAATGTGGCTTCCAAGTCCAACGTGCGCTCGGTCTCTAACCCCAGGGAAGCGGCGTTGCAGGGCCTGGCCAAGATGAAACGGCTGGCAGACCGGGGTTACGTGCAGGGTGTGCTCCCGCCCCATGAGCGCCCGCACATCCCGACTTTGCGGGCATTGGGCTTCAGGGGTTCTGACAGCGATATCCTGCGGGCAGTTGTTGAGCAGAGCCCGTCTATCCTGGCGGCGGTGTCGTCGGCCTCCACCATGTGGACGGCCAATGCCGCCACGGTTTCTCCCAGTGCGGATACCTCTGATCACCGGGTTCATTTCACGCCCGCGAACCTGAGCGCCAAGTTTCATCGCTCTATTGAACACCCGGTCACAGGCCGGGCCCTGAAATCGATCTTTTCGGACGAATCCTGGTTTGCCCACCATCCGGCACTGCCCTCGGTCAGCCAGTTCGGTGACGAAGGTGCGGCCAACCATACCCGCCTGTGCGGGCGGTATGGCGAGCCGGGCGTGGAGCTGTTCGTTTATGGCCAGATTGCCTTCAACGACCAGGCCCCGGCTCCCCGGCTTTACCCGGCCCGCCAGACCCTGGAAGCCTCCCAGGCCATCGCCCGTTTGCATGGCCTTAAAGACAGTCACGTGGTTTTCGCGCAGCAGAACCCGCAAGCCATCGACGCCGGTGTCTTCCATAACGACGTTATCGCGGTAGGCAACGGCAACACCCTCTTCTACCACGAAATGGCGTTTCTGGAGGAAGAGCGGGTCCTTGCTGACATCCGCGCTCGCCTGACCGGGGCTGGGCTTGAAGCTGTTCGCGTCAGCAGCGATCAGGTGCCACTGGAAGACGCCGTGGCCTCCTATCTGTTCAACAGCCAGTTGCTGAATACACCGGATGGCATGATGCTGGCGGTGCCCGGGGAGTGCCGGGAGATCACGTCGGTGAGCCGTTATCTGGACGAGCTTGTGGAGGGGACGGGGCCGATCACCTCGGTGGAGGTGTTTGACGTCAAGCAATCCATGCGCAACGGCGGTGGGCCGGCGTGTTTACGTTTGCGGGTGGTGCTGAACGATGACGAGCTCAAGGCAATGCATCACGGGGTGCTGCTTACCGATGCGCTTTATGAGCGGCTGACCACGTGGGTGGAGGCGCATTACCGGGAGGAGTTGTCGCAGGAGGATCTGGGGGACCCGATGTTGCTGGATGAGGTTCGTAAGGCGCTTGATGAGTTGACTGGAATTCTGGGGCTGGGGTCGATCTACGACTTTCAACTTTGAGTATGTTTGTCGGATTACGCCTTGCGGCTAATCCGACAGGGATAGATAACTCCTGGGTCAGGAGGCAATCGAAGAAGTCAGCATTTCCATGGTGTGACGGATCAGTGACTCGGCAGGGAAGTTCTCTTCCTGGCCGGTTTCCGCCATCTCGCTTTGGCAAAGCATGATTACCCCGTGAAGTGCTCCGCGCAGGTAGAGGGCGGTTTCGACCGGATCATGGATGCGGTCGCGATTCATGGTGCCATCTTCCAGGCCCAGGTGAATTGCGCCTACCATCAGGTCCATGGTTTGTGCCTTGCAGCAGAACATCTCGCCTGCCAACTCGTCGTCTGCCTCTGCCATCGCCGTGGAAGCCGTGGTCAGGGCAGAGAAGTAATCCGGCTGATCGCGGTAGAACTGGTAATAGGCCACACCCATGGCCCGTATCTGTGCCAGGCCTGTGTCTGCTGTCTGGCGGGCGTCCTCGAAACGGCGACACAGGCTGTGGCCGGCGCGCAGCATGATGCCGCGCTGGATGGCGGCCTTGTCCCTGAAGTAAACGTACAGCAATGCACGGCTCAGGCTCGCGGTGCGGGCAATGTCGTCCATGGAGGTGCGCTCGTAGCCCTTCTCTGAAAATACCAGTTCCGCGGCATCCAGAATGGCCTCGTACCTGGCCTGTTTTTCTTTCTCTCTACGGGTTTTTAACGGCTCACTCATAGGGGGTTCCGGATTATTGAGACGGCATTCTCATGATACATGGTTGGGAATGAAAGCTGATTATTGACAAATTGTCAAAGAATGACATTATGTCTGATAATAAAATTTTGTCCACCGGATGGGCGAGTAACAAAATATCATGAACATGGAAGAGAGGGTCTCTCAATGAACTCCATCTGGCGCTCTGCCATCCTGTCTCTTGCGGCTTTCGCCGTCCTGCTTGTCAGTGGGTGTAAATCCAGTGAGCCGGGCCCGGATCAGGATGCTGCTCCTGTTACCGTTCGTGCCGCTGAGGTTACCGGTGGTCAGACTGAAGGTGTGTCGCTTCGTTTCTCCGGTATTGTACGGGCGGCCCAACGGGCAACACTGACATTCCAGGTCAGCGGTACCTTGCGTGAGCGGGCGGTTGAGCTGGGGCAGACGGTGAAAACCGGCGAGCTGCTGGCGCGGGTATACAACCCGGCGCTGGAACCGGCCCGGGATTCCGCTGCGGCGCGGCTGGAAGAACTCAAAACCCAGTATGAGCAGGCCCAGCGGGAATGGGAACGTTCCCGCCGCTTGCATGAGCGGGGCGTGGTGTCGGAGCAGGGGCTGGAACAACTGGCCTCCCGGCGTGACAGCCTGAAGGCGAGCATGGCAACCGCGGATGCTTCCCTTGCTGAAGCCACACGGCTGCTGCAGGAAAGTGAACTGAGGGCGCCATTCGATGGCCGCGTTGAAGCACTGCTGGTGGAGCGGGACGAGTTTGTGGCGGCCGGGCAACCGGTGATGCGCCTGTCGTCTCCTGACGGCCGCGAAGTGGAAGTTCGGGTGCCTGCCTACATGCTTAACCATGTTTCACTGGGCCAGCTCCTGCCGGTTTGGTCAGTGCAGGAGCGTAACCTCCCGCCAGAAACCGGATCGATCGTGGAAATTGCCCAGTCCGGCGGGGTGCGAGGGGAATTGCACCCGGTGCTGGTAAATCTTCCTGCGGACACCCTGGAACCGGGCGAGCCGGTAGAGGTGGGGATTACTCCCCACGAAACCGTCGCCACCACTGTGCCCCTGCTGGCGGTAATGAAATCCAATGGCGGTGCCAGTGTGTTTCGTGTCTCAGATGGCATTGCCCGCCGGGTACCGGTAACGGTTCAGCGAATCATCGGCGAGCGCGTTGTGGTGGACGCCAATGACCTCACTGCCGGTGACCAGGTGGTATACGCCGGTATGACCCGGATTTCCGACGGCGATGCGGTGGAGGTGCGCTAATGTCAGTGCGCCTGCTGAATTTTCAACGGTTGCTGGGCATGGTGGTGACCATGCTTTGCCTACTGGGTATCGCTGCCTATAGCACCATGCCGCGGCAGGAAGATCCTTCCTTTCCCTACCGTGCCGGCCTGATCACCATTAATTACCCCGGCGCCAGTGCCGAGGCCGTAGAGCGCCTGGTACTGCAGCCGCTATCTGATGAGCTTCGTCAGGTTGAGGAGGTAGATTTCACTCAGGCTACCGCACGCACCGGTGTGGCGGTTTTCAACGTTCGCCTGAACGATACCATCTACGATACTGATTCCGCCTGGGACCGGGTGCGCCAGGCGATGGACCGGGCGCGCCTGGATTTCCCGGACGACGTGGGGCAGATGGTGCTGGACGATCGGATGATCGATATTCCGGCGATCATCCTGGCTGTCAGCGGCTCCGGTTCGGTAACAGAGCTGAGCGACGTTGCCGAGCGCCTGAAACAGAACCTGGCGGATATTCCCGGAGTGTCCCGTATTGAGCTCGACGGCGACGCGGACGAGCAGATTACCCTGGCGCTGGACGACGCCGCCATGTACCGGCTGGGTATTTCACCGGCACGGGTTCTGGAAACCCTTTCCCGCCGTAACCAGACCACCCCCGGGGGCTTTATTGTGGCAGATGGCCGGCGCCTGTCGGTGTTGCCAAACAGCGAATTCACCAGTGTTGAAGCCATTCGCGCCACGCCCATTGAACTGCCCGACGGCTCTCAGGTGCCACTGGCTGCCGCTGCAGAAGTGTGGCGGGGGCCGGCCGAACCCCGAGAGCCCGAGGCCTGGTACGATGGCGAGCGGGTGGTGCTGGTCTCAATGATCATGGAGGAGGGCACTACCGATGCTATTCGGTTTGGCGAACGGGTACGCGAGCGTTTGTCAGTGATCCGGGATGAGTTCGCACCTTACGAAATCCGCGAAATGTTCTTCCAGCCCGACAAGGTGGAAGAGCGGCTGGATAACCTGGCCTGGAGCCTGGTTATGTCGGTCATCATTATTGTGGCGGTGGTATTCACCGGCATGGGTATCCGCATGGGCATCCTGGTGGCCTCCATCCTGCCCATGGTGGCACTGATCAGTATCGGCCTGTATGACCTGGGCGGCGGTGTGCTCCATCAGATTGCGGTTATCGGCATGGTGATCTCTCTGGGCATCCTGATTGATAACGCCATTGTGATTGTGGAGAGCATCCAGGGGTATCTGGACGATGGCATGCGACGGCTGGATGCCCTGAAACGATCGGTAAGGGAACTCGCCGGACCGCTGGGCGCCTCCACGGGAACCACTATCGCGGCGTTTATGCCACTGTTACTCTCCAAGGGCGGAACAGCGGATTTTACCCGCGGTGTACCCGTAATGATCATGCTTACCCTGTCAGTCAGCTACCTGCTGGCCATTTCCGCCGTACCCCTGTTGGCGGCCCGTTTTCTCAAAGCGCGTAAAGTGGATGCAAGAGAAGACAGGCTGATCGGCCTCTCCCGTTTTCTCGGGAGCCTGGTCGCAAGACGGCCAGGCACGCTGATTCTGGCGGGGGTTGCACTCGTGGTTTTCAGCCTTGCGCTGACACCGTTCATGAAACAACAGTTTTTCCCCAACGCCGATCGCCCGCAAGTGGTGGTAGAGCTGTATATGCCCGAAGGGACGGACCAGGAGCGTACCTCCAGTGTGGCGGCAGATCTTGAGCGCGCCATACGTACCCGACCGGAGGCGCTCGAGGTGCACCGGTTCACCGGCTTTACCGGCCCCAGCTTTTACTACAACCTGCAGCGGGAGCCCCAGGCACCGAATCGTGGGCGGATCGTGGTCTCGACACCCACCCTGGAAGAAACCACGGGGCTGGTGCAGTGGATAAGGGAATATGCGGGGCAGGAAATGCCCGAGCTGCAGGTAACCGCTGGCATTCTCGGCCAGGGGCCACCACGGGCGGCCCCTGTGGAGGTAAGGGTGTACCACGCTGACGATGAAACACGTGCCCGGGCGGTGGAGCAGTTATTTGCAGCCCTTCGCAGTGTCGAGGGCACCGTGGACGTGCGCCACAATCTGGATATGGGGGTCCCAAGCCTTGCCATTAACGTGGACGATGCCAGCGCTGCCCGCTATGGGCTGAACAGGTCGGATGTGGCCCAGAGCCTGTATGGCCAGAGCTTTGGTGTGGTGGCGGAACAATACCGGCAGGAGGAAGATCCCATCCCCCTGGTACTGCGCTCGCGGGAAGGCACCAGCCTTTCACTGCCAAGATTGCTGTCAGTAAACATCTATAACGATCAGGGCGACGCAGTACCCCTGTCCGCTATTGCCTCGGTGGAGACCTCATGGCAATCCGCTGCCCGGTATCAGCGCAACGGCACCAGAATGAACACCGTCTGGTCCAACTTGCATACCGGGTACAGTTTCAGCCAGGCCCTGGAAGGGCTGGATGCTGCTCTGAAAGACAACCCTTTGCCGCCCGGAACCCGGCTGAAAATGGGGGGTGATGCCGAGGGCTCTGGCGACGCCAACAATGCCCTGCTGACCACAGCGCCCATCGGCGTGCTGCTGTTGCTGTTCTTCCTGTTGATTCAGTTCAACTCGTTCCGCCGCGTCGGGATTATTTTGCTGACCGTGCCGCTGGCCACCGTGGGGATATTCCCCGGCCTGGTGTTCTCCGGTTCGCCCTTCGGTTTTCAGTCGTTGCTGGGTGTGATTGCGCTGGTGGGCATTGTGGTGAACAACGCCATCGTACTGCTGGATGTCATGGACCGGCAGCTGGAAAAAGGGGATAACATCCGCGATGCGGTTCGCAAGGCAGTAGAGCAGCGAACCCGGCCCATCCTGCTGACCACCGGCACTACGGTTGCAGGCCTGCTGCCGCTGGCATTCTCGAGCTCTACACTGTGGCCACCCATGGCCTGGGCCATCATTTCCGGCTTGCTGGCTTCCACGGTGCTGACATTGCTGGTGGTACCATCTGTCTGCACCCGTGTAATCAGGTGCAAGGTGGCTGAGCCTGAAAACGCGCCAGCCTAGTTGCGGCGCCTTATCATAAGGCCGACGCGCTGGCCCACCGGTACATGGCGGTTGGGAAAGACAATACCCTCAGGGCAGCGCCCAACCTTGTGGCAGCTGGTATTGTCTTCCCAGATCATGGTGCCTGGGTCATACATTGTGAAGTTGGCTACGTCATCGGGCACATGGAAGCGGAAGCTGTCGCCGGTATTGAGGATTTCGTGCACCACCTCAAACACGGTTATCTGAGTGGCGGCCGTATCGCGCACCGGTGGCTTCTCGCCTTTCATGCGCCGCCGCAGCGCATTACTGATCCCGGTAAACCGCGTGAGGTCGTTCTGACCGAACGGCCGTACTTTGCCGAGCTCTACGGTGAAGCTCTCGGCCCCCAGCGACGTTGAGGAAAACGACGCAAACGTGGTGCCCTCCCGGTGCTGCAACAGCAGGGTGTCTACCTCTGCTTCCAGCAGAAAATCCACCTGATCCCGGGGCACTTCCCGCCCGTCAACAAATGGGTACAGTGCAAATTTTTCCCGCAGGGAAGGGCGAATAGCAGTGTGCAGATCATAGTGATAAAGGTTGTTGGAATGCCTGGCGGCAAAAGCGTCACAAGCCCGTTCCAGCACCCTGGCCCGCTCTGCTTCGGGTAGACCGCGGTATTCGGGTTTGCAGTGGGCGCCGCCGAACAGCCGGTTGAGGTTCACATCGATGAATCGCTCACCCGCGCCCATCGCTGGCGGGTTGCCCAGTATCAACAGCATCGGACAGGCCAGTTGCCATTGATTGTCGAGCAGTTCGTTCAGGAGATTGTTCAGTACCTCGATGGGCGCCGTTTCATTGCCATGAACACCGGCAGAGACTATCAGCGCCTCATGATTAGGGTTGGCGCGACCGGCTGGCGGTTCCAGGTACAAAAGCCCCGAATCCTGTAGTTGCAGGCCGGTGCCGTCATCCAGCACCACGACCTTTTCCGAAGACGCATGCTCGGCGGTAGACAGGGTGTGGGAAAGCCAGTCGCGACCAGGACCAAAAAGTAATTCACGAACGCTCATGTGACTCCCCGTTATCCCAGGAACCAGACCTGAATCTCAGCCACTGACTGGCCGCTGATGCTGCAACAAGTAGTTTTCCAGTTTACGGAATCCGAACACCAGCAAGAAAGTTAACGCCATGTACAGCAGCGCCACAAAGATGAATGCGTCAAATGGCGCGTAGAAACGGGAATAGATATTCCGCGCCGCGCCGGTGAGGTCCACCAGCGTCACCACACTGGCAATCGCGCTGGCGTGAAGCATGAAAATGACTTCGTTGGAGTACGCCTGTACCCCCCGCCTGGCGGCACTGGGCAGAATAATCCGGCGCATTCGCAGTGCCCAGCTCATGCCGTAAGCCTTGGCCGCTTCAATCTCACCGCTGGGTGTCGCCACAATGGCACCACGAATGATTTCAGTGGTGTACGCAGCCGTGTTCAGGGTAAACGCCAGCAGGGCAGGGTAGAAAGCTTCCCTGAAGATATCCCACCAGAATGTCTGCTGGATGCCTTCAATCTGGGCGAGGCCGTAGTAGATGATGTATAGCTGGATCAGCAGCGGCGTGCCGCGAAAAATATAGGTGTAGAACCACACCGGGCCATTGATCAGCGGGTTTTTTGAGGTGCGCATGATGGCCAGTGGAACGGCGAGCACCAGGCCGAGGATCAGTGACAGGAAGACCAGTTGAACGGTAGTGACCATACCGCCCCAGTATTCCATGATGGTGGATGCGGTAAAGATATCGTTACGGTTGAGCAGTTCTGCAATAAAGTCAGGCATGGTTCAGCTCCCCTGTACCACGCCGACATTGGCGCGCTTGGTGAGCCACTTGATAAACAGCTCGGAACCGGCCGTCAGGCTGAGATAGACAAACGCCACCGGAATGAAAAAGTGGAACGGCATGCGCTCTGCTTTGGCCGCCTCTTCCGCCACACGCACCATATCCGTCAGGCCGATAATGGATACCAGGGCGGTGGTTTTCAGCAGTACCTGCCAGTTATTGCCAATGCCGGGCAGGGCGTGCCGCAGCATTTGCGGGAAGATGATTCTGTGGAACGTGCGCCACTGGGTGAAGCCGTAGGCGCGGGCCGCTTCAATCTGGCCGCTTTCAACCGCCAGGAAGGCTCCGCGGAAGGTTTCCGCCATGTAGGCACCAAAGATCAGGCCAATAGTGAGGACGCCGGCAATAAACGGATCAAACTGGAAAAAGAAATCCACGCTATAGGCGTCATACAGATAATCGGACAGGTTGTTAACGGCCACCTGGCCACCATAGTAAAACAGGAGCATCATCACCAGATCCGGTACGCCGCGGATCAGGGTGGTGTAAGTGGTAGCTACCCCAATAGCCACCCGGCTTTTGGACAGTTTGGCCGAGGCGCCAATCAGCCCGAGAATCACTGCGAGGGCAAGGGAGAGGAAGGCCAGTTCAATGGTGACCACTGCCCCGTCCATCAGGGCCGGCCCGTAGCCTTTCAAGTCGATCATGGAAGCATCCGGTAAGCAGGGGCAGCCAAAGCGACTGCCCCTCGGCCTGATTTACATCTTGATGTCGTATTCGAAGTACTTTTTCATGATGGTGTCGTAGGTACCATCTTCCTTGAGGGTCGCAAGGGCCGCGTTCACTTCTTCCGCAAGTTCCTTGTCGCGCTTGCGCATGGCAACACCCACGCCTTCACCGAGCTTGACCGGCTCGCCCACTTCCTTGAATCCGTCTTTGCTCAGTACGGTCTGTTCACCAACCGGGTAGTCTACAAAAACCACATCCAGACGCTGGCCTTCCAGGTCAAGAACCATGTCATCCGCGGTGGTGTAACGCTTGATGGAGACCACGCCACCCATTTCCTCAGTCACATGGGTGTCCATGGTGGTGCCACGCTGCACACCTACGGTTTTGCCTTCCATCGCTTCCATGTCGGTCACGTCGGTATCGAAGTCTTCAGGGCCGAACCAGCCGCCCGGGGTGTTGTAGTACGGGTCGGAGAACAGCACCCGCTCTGCGCGCTCCGGCGTGATGGACATGGAGGACATGATCAGGTCGAACTTCCGTGCCATCAGGCCCGGAATCATACCGTCCCATGCCTGAATGACGAACTCGCAGTTGGCGTTCATTTCCTCGCACATGGCTTCTGCCAGCTCCACTTCAAAACCGGTCAGTTCACCGTTTTCGTCCTTGTATTCGAACGGCTCGTAAGGCACGTCGAATGCGATGCGTAGATTACGTTCCTGGGCGTGAGCGACGCCAGCCATCATGGCGAGGGCAACGCTTGCTGCAACAATCAGTTTTCTCATGAGTCACTTCTCCAGTCGTTATTTGCCTTGTGGGCTTTATTATCGGCAGTGGTCTGCCTTTTTACTGATTTCAAGATAGCACGCACATCAAAAGTTGGGAGCCAGAAACTGTTTCATCCGTTCTGACTCCGGATTGTCGAAAACCTTATCCGGTGTACCTTGCTCCTCGATCACACCCTGATGCAAGAACAGGACCTGAGACGACACATCCCGTGCAAAAGACATCTCGTGGGTCACCACGATCATGGTTCTGCCTTCCTCGGCCAGGTTCTGCATGACTCTCAGAACTTCCCCGACCAGTTCCGGGTCAAGGGCAGAGGTGGGTTCATCAAACAGCATGACCTCCGGCTCCATGGCCAGTGCCCGGGCAATGGCCGCGCGCTGCTGCTGGCCGCCGGACATCTGGGCGGGATAGTAGTCTTTGCGTTCATAGATGCCCACCTTGTTCAGGTAAGCTTCCGCTCTTTCAATAGCCTCTTTTTTCGGGACTTTGAGAACGTGAACGGGGGCCTCAATGATATTTTCCAGCACCGTCATGTGGGACCAGAGATTGAAGCTCTGGAATACCATGGACAGCCGGGCGCGAATAAGCTCAACCTGTTTGTTGTCAGCGGGTATGCGCTCGCCCTTGCGGTTGGTTGTGAACCGAATCGGGTCACCGTGCACAATTATGTCGCCCGATGTGGGGGTTTCCAGCATGTTGATGCAGCGCAGAAAAGTGCTTTTACCGGAGCCGGAGCTGCCGATCAGGGATATGACATCGCCTTTCCTGGTTTCCAGCGAAATACCCTTGAGTACTTCCAGCTGGTCAAAGGTCTTATGGATATCCCTGCAGATCAGAGGCGATGTTTCCGCCATAGATGGCTCCTGAGGCTGTCTGAACAAAGGCGCAAGTTTTACGGACAGTGGTCCCGAAAATCAATACCAATTAATTGTGAATCACGGAAGCCAGGATGCAAGCATTCCGCCAATTATGCATTTTGAGGGGCGGCAGCCTTTGATGCGGACGCATTAACGGGCACCCGGATAATGGCCGTGCCCTGCTGCTCGATTTCCCGCATGGCATCGCTCACAAAGCGAACGTGAGCCATGGCAATCCGTTTGGCTGCCTCTGGTTTTCGGGCCATCACTGCCTGGTAGATACGCTTGTGCTGCCGGCCGATCTTGTTGCGCATTTCCTCTCGCGGATTCAGATTGGCCACCGATGCCTGCACTGTCAACAACATCAGGTTTTTGAGGCCGTTCAGAACATGCACCAACACCGGGTTGTGAGACGCCTCCACAATAGCTTGGTGAAAATTATGGTCTGGCCTGGCGTTAGAGAGTGGGTCGGTCTGTTCCAGTGCGGCATAGGCTTTCGTGATGCGATGCAGGTCAAGGGTGGTGGCGCGCTTTGCTGCGAGGTATGCAGCCTGGCCTTCCAGTTGTTCCCTGATTTCCAGCAGGTCGTACAGGGTGCGGGGGTGGCCGTTGAACATCTGCAGCAACGGGCTGTCGCCACCGTCCTCTTCAACGCCAGGGACGATGCGCGCCACAAAAGAACCCTTGCCGTGTTTAGTCTCAATGACGCCGCGGCCCTGCAGCTCATGCAAGGCTTCGCGGATGATGGCGCGGGACACGCTCAGCCGTGTGGCAAGCTGTCGCTCCGAGGGCATTTTCTGCCCCGGGGCCAGGCCGCCATCCAGAATCAGCCGTTCTAGTCGATAGGAAATGTCCTGGGCGATCGCCATGGTTTTACCTGTTATTGCCTACTGGTCTGACCAGTTATTTTTGTTTGCCCGTTAATCGCAAATTTTCGTCCGGGGTCAGTAAATATGGCTCATTCCGGGGCATTCGTCCATCGGGCATTTACGAAACTGGTCAGACCACCGGGCATTCTTCTGGACTATAACCGGCCGGGCTACGAATATCGATTTAATGCCGGCAGTTGTCGGCGTTTACCTGACGCAGATAACAACAACGTCAACGGAGATGTGTCGATGAGTACCAACAACAATACTGAGCAAACCGTCGTCCCAAGGCGCAGCTTTCTCAAAACCACCGCACTGGCCGCTGCCTTCTGTGGCGCGACTTTCATCGGAGTGGGCCAGGCCCACGCAGCAACCACCTGGAAAATCCAGTCCGTATGGGATGCCGGCACCGTCGGTTACGATCTGTTCGAGGAATGGGCAGACAGTATCGAAGAGAAGTCCGGTGGCGAACTGATCATCAAGCCTTATCCGGCCAAGTCGGTCGCAGCGGACAACAACGCTCTGTTCGAGGCCGTTCGTAACGGTGTGCTGCAGGGCATGAACCCCTTCACCCTGTACTGGTCGGGAAAGATCCCTGCCTCGGTCTTCCTGTCGTCCTATCCCGCAGGCCCTGATCAGCCTCATCAGTGGGACATCATGTTCTATTCCATGGGCATGCTGGAAAAGACCCGGGAAATCTATGAGAAGTTCGGTCTGTTTTATGTCGGGCCGATTCAGCACGACGCCAACATCATTCACTCAAAGAAGCCGGTTAACAGCCTGGCCGATTTGAAAGGTATGAAGATGCGGGTGCCGGGCGGCATGGTGGCCGAGGTTTTCCAGCAGTTCGGCGTGTCCACCGTAAGCCTGCCGGGCTCGGATATTTTCCCGGCGCTGGAGAAGGGTACCATTGACGCGGCGGACTACGTGGGCCCTGCAGTGAACTACGAACTTGGCTTCTCCCAGGTGACCGACTACATCATGTTCGGCCCCCCAGGCGTAATGTCCATCTACCAGCCAGTCGACCTGATGGATTTGACAGTGAACCTGCGGGCCTGGAAGGCGCTGGATCCGGAGTTGCAACAACTGGTCGAGGACGAGGTTCGTAACTACTCCCAGAAGCATTACCTGACGATTCAGGAACGCAACATCGAAGCCATGA
The DNA here is from genome assembly GCF_008795955.1 of Marinobacter denitrificans. Classification (GTDB taxonomy): domain Bacteria; phylum Pseudomonadota; class Gammaproteobacteria; order Pseudomonadales; family Oleiphilaceae; genus Marinobacter; species Marinobacter denitrificans. The sequence continues at coordinate 888,007 of NZ_VMHN01000001.1, read as the reverse complement.
AGAAGTTCAAGGAAGATGGCTCCAAGGTGACACGTCTTACCCAGCAGGACATGGACGAGTTCCGCAAGGCAGCCATTCCGATCTGGTTCAACTGGGCTGGCAAGAATGAGGACGCCAAGGCGATTCTGGATATTCAGCTCGAATACATGATGAACGAGACCGTCGGCTACCTCAGCGAGGAAGATATCGAAGGCATGTAAGCCTGCATAACCATAACAAAACTGATCACGGGGAAGGCAGGGAGTGCGCTGGCATTACCCCCTGTCTTCCCCGCTCTGTGATTAAGGTGAAGAAACATGTCTGACCTGAGTGCGTTTGGCCTGGTGATGCCCCACTGGTTTTACTGGGGCTGGCTCGCCGTGATGCCGTTGATCATGATGGGGCTGGACCGGTGGCTTTCCCGGCGCGGCGTGGAAGCCATCGACAAAAATGCCGAGGCCAATGAAAAGCTTCAGCAGATTGAAGCAGAACTGAAAAAAACCGTTGATTACAGTCATGCCGGTAACTGGTTTACCAACTCAGTTGACTGGATCAGCGATAAATCCGGTGTGTTCATTTCGTTCTGGACGGTGAATGCGGTGGTGTTCTACTTCTTTGAAGTGGTGATGCGCTACGCGTTCAACCAGCCCACCATCTGGGTGCATGAGGCCAGCTTTCTGCTGTTCGGTATGCAGTATCTGATGGCCGGCGCATTTGCTCTGCTCCACGGCTCCCATGTGAGGGTAGACGTGGTCTATAACTTCCTGCCGGTACGCGGCCGCGTGGGCATGGACATATTCACGTCCATGTTCTTCTTCATGTTCGCCATCGCTTTGATGATCACCTCCTGGACGTTTTTCGAGAACTCCTATGCGATGGATGAACGAACCGTTGAAACCTGGGGCATCCAGTACTGGCCGGTGAAGGCCGTGATGCTGCTGGGATCGACACTGCTCTTCCTGGCTGGCCTGTCCAAGCTTATGAAGGATATCTCGATGTTTATCAAACTTGGCCGGGAGCAACACGCATGAGTACTGATATCGCAAGCACCCAGGGGCGCGGCTCCCTTGCCGGCAAGCTTGGCACGTGGCTGATGATCATCGGCACAGTTGCCCTTGCTTTTGTGATGCTGGTGGAAGTTATCAATATCCTGTTTTACGACCCCTTCAGCGATGAGAAATTCCTGTTCAAATTCTCCGGCAGTATGTCGGATATCAGGATCGGACCGCTGACCTATATCATGTTCGGCTCTCTGGCGGTGCTGCTGATGATGGGCCTGCCGTTGGCCTTTGTCACCGGTGGTCTCGGCGTCGCCTTTATCTATCTGGTGGGCGATTCGATGATGCTGAACATCATTCCCAGCCGGATCTTCCCGATGATGACCAACTCGGACCTGGCCGCGATACCGCTGTTTATCTTCATGGCCTCGATGCTTGAACGGGCGGGGCTGATCGAGGAAATGTTCAATGTGGTCTACAAATGGATGGGCGGCATTGGAGGTGGTCTGGCCATTGCAACCATTGTGGCTTCCACGATTCTTGCGGCCATGGTGGGGGTTATTGGCGCGGCAGTGGTCACCATGGGTATCATTGCGCTGCCGGCGATGCTCAAGCGCGGGTATGACCATAAGATTGCCCTGGGATCGATAATGGCCGGGGGAACCCTGGGCATTCTGATTCCTCCCTCAATTCTGGCGATTCTGTACGCGGTTGTGGCGCAACAGTCGGTGGGTGAGTTGTATCTGGGCTCCGTGCTCCCCGGTCTGATTCTGTCCTCGTTGTATATCCTCTACGTCGGAATCCGCTCCTGGCTGAACCCCAAACTGGGCCCGCCAGTGCCGGAAGAGGAGCGCATCGGCTTCAAGGACAAGCTGCTTCTTCTGAAGGACCTGATTGCCCCACTGATACTGGTATTCCTGGTTCTGGGCCTTCTGTTCGGCGGTATCGCCACCCCGGTCGAAGCTGCGGGTATCGGCTCCTTCGGCGCAATTCTGGTGGCCATGAAGCACCGGGTGTTTTCCATCGCCACATTGCGGGATGCGTCGGTAACCACGGCCAAGGCCTCTGCCATGGTGCTGTGGATCATGTTCGGTGCGTCGGTCTTTGTCGGGTTCTATATCCTGCAGGGCGGCCAGGACTTCATTACCGAGTCGATACTGGGCATTGGCCTTTCGCCCTACGCGGTCCTTCTGTTGTTGATGGTGCTGCTGGTGATCCTGGGTATGTTCCTGGACTGGGTGGGTATCCTCCTGCTGGCGGTGCCCATTTTCATCCCGATCGTGGAGGCACTGGAATTTCCGGGCCTGTTCGGACTGCCCGGCGTGGAAGGCTCCGACGTGGTGCTGTGGTTCGGTGTGTTGTACCTGGTGAACATGCAGATGTCATTTCTCAGTCCACCTTTCGGCTATGCACTGTTCTATATCAGGGGCGTGTGCCCGCCGGATATCACCATGGGCACTATCTTCAAGTCATCCCTGGTATTCCTTGCCATCCAGGCGTTCGGTTTGTTTATCTGTGTGCTCATCCCGGGCGTCGTTACCTGGCTGCCCAACCTGGTTTATGGCTAAAAAGAGGAGCAATCTCTTATGTTGACTGTTAAACGGCTTGATCTGGCGGACGCCAGACTATTGATCGAAGGCGCTGCAGAGAAAGCGCGCGAAATCGGCGTACCCATGTGCATCGCCATCACCGATGAATCCGGTAACCTGATTGCGTTCGAGCGGATGGATGGCGGCAAGATAACCAGTGTCACCATCGCCCAGGACAAGTCGTTTACCGCGTCGGCCGCGAAGAAAGCGACCCACGACTACAACGCTGTCAACGTGCCTGGCAAGCTGGCGTTCGGCATCCATACCGAAGTAGGTGGTCGCATCAGTTCTGTAGGCGGCGGCCTGCCGGTTATTGTCGATGGGGAGGTTGTCGGCGGCATTGGCCTCAGCTCCGGCACGCCTCAACAGGATATGGACTGTGCGCAGGCGGGTATCGACTATTTTGAAACCAAACGTGGTTGAGGGCTGTCACACCTGAGGCCAATCACTCCAGAGAACGATATGACCACCAAGCCGAAAGCCAGCAAAGCGGAACTGGCGGAAAAGTTCCGCGCGTTTATAGACCCGGACTTTGTCATCACCGATGACGAAACCATGAAACCCTATGAGTGCGATGGTATGTCCATGTACTGCGAGATGCCCATGCTCGTGGTGCTGCCGGAAACCGCCGAGCAGGTGCAGAGGGTAATGCGTATCTGTAACGAGCACGAAGTGCCCGTGGTGGCCCGTGGTGCCGGGACCGGCCTGAGTGCCGGCGCCATGCCTCACAAGGAAGGCGTGGTGCTGTCGCTGGCCAAGTTCAACCGGATCCTGGATATTGATCCACTGGCGCGGACGGCACGCTTGCAACCGGGTGTTCGTAACCTGGCCATCAGCGAAGAGGCGGCCCAGTTCGGGCTCTATTACGGGCCGGATCCCTCCTCCCAGATTGCCTGCACCATTGGCGGCAACGTGGCGGAAAACTCGGGCGGCGTGCACTGCCTCAAGTATGGCCTGACGGTTCACAACATCCTCAGTGTTGAAATGATTACCGCCGAGGGTGAGCGGGTAGTCATTGGCAGTGATGCCCTGGATGTCTGTGGCATGGACCTGCTGGCGCTGATGACCGGCTCTGAAGGCCTGCTGGGTATCGTGACTGAAGTGAAGGTGAAACTGCTGCCCAAGCCGGAAGTGGCCCAGGTGGTGATGGCGGGTTTCGACAGCGTACAGAAAGCCGGCGACGCCGTGGGTGGCATCATCTCCCACGGTATTATTCCCGGTGGCCTGGAAATGATGGATGGCCACGCCATTATCGCCGCGGACGACTTTGCCCAGGCGGGTTATCCGAGGGAAGCCAAGGCCCTGCTGCTGTGTGAAGTGGACGGCACGGAAGAAGAAGTGCACGAACACATTGCCCAGGCCGAAGCCCTCTTCCGCGAGTTGGGGGCTACTTCAGTAAAGACCTCCCAGAGCGAGGAAGAACGGGCGCTGCTGTGGAAAGGTCGCAAGTCCGCCTTTCCAGCCGTTGGCCGTATCTCGCCGGATTATTACTGCATGGATGGCACCATCCCGCGGCGGTACCTGGCCCATGTGCTGCTGGAGATGGAAAAAATGTCGGAAGAGTTCGGGCTGCGAGTCGCCAACGTATTCCATGCCGGCGATGGCAACCTGCACCCGCTGATCCTGTTTGATGCCAACGTACCCGGGGAATTTGAACGTACCGAAGCTTTCGGCGGCCGAATCCTCAATCTTTGTGTGGAAGTCGGCGGCTGCATCACCGGTGAACATGGGGTGGGCGTGGAAAAAATCCGCCAGATGGCGGTGCAGTTCAATGATGAAGAGCTGCAGCAGTTCCACGACGTAAAGGCCGCCTTCGATCCTGCCGGTATCCTCAACCCTGGCAAGGGCGTTCCGGCCCTGCGTTTCTGCCAGGAATACCGCTCCCTGGAACACAAACAACACAAGCATGACACGGTGGACGCTGCGCATGGGTGATATTTCGCAGATGCTTAAAAACCAGATTCTTGAGGCCCGACAGACAGGGCAGAAGCTCAATATCGAAGGCGGTGGCACCAAGGCCTTCATGGGCCGCACCGCCGATACAGAGGCCGGCACCCTGAAACTGGGTGAACACACCGGTATTGTGGAATACCACCCGGTGGAACTGGTGCTGACTGCCCGCGCGGGCACCACCCTGGCGGAAATCGAAGCCACCCTGGCGGAAGAGGGCCAGTGCCTGCACTTCGAACCGCCAAGGTTTGGCGATGGCTCCACGCTCGGCGGTACCCTGGCGTGCAACCTTTCCGGCCCTGCGAGACCCTGGTCCGGTTCGATAAGGGACCAGGTGCTGGGTATTCGCCTGCTCAACGGCAAGGGCGAGCATCTGCGCTTCGGCGGCCAGGTAATGAAAAACGTGGCCGGCTACGACACCTCCCGGCTACAGGCCGGCGCCATGGGCACCCTGGGCGCCATCACCGAAATCAGCCTGAAAGTCATGCCCAGACCCGCCATGTCCCTCACCCTGGTGCAGGACATGCCCCTGGACGACGTTATCCAGGACATGAACAGCCGTGCGAAAGAACCCAAACCCATCACCGGCGCCGCCTGGGTAGATGGCAAAGTCTACCTGCGCCTGGCTGGCGCCAAATCTGCGGTAGAAGCCACCGCCGAAAAATGGTCCGGCGAAGTGATGGAACAGGGCGATGCGTTCTGGCACCAGTTGCAGCACATGCAGCACGACTTCTTCGCCGGCGACGAACCACTCTGGCGCTTCTCCGTCGGCTCCACCGCCGACCACCCGAAGCTCGAGGGCCCCTGGCTGGTCGACTGGGCCGGCTCCCAGCGCTGGTACCGCGGCGATGCCGACATAGCCAGACTGGAAACCCTGGCCCAACGTGCCGGCGGCCAGGTAAGCCTGTTCCGCGGCGGTGACCGCACAGACGAAGTGATGCACCACCAGCCAAGGGCATTGAAAGACATTCAGCAACGGCTGAAAAAGTCGTTCGACCCTGACGGTATTTTTAATCCAGGAAGGTTGTACAGCTGGCTGTGACAACGAGTGGTATATGACGGTATTTGAGCGCGTCTACCGAGATGCCGGGGAAGTGAGTGGTAGCCCCTTTTCTGAAACTGTACGGAGCCATGGATGGCGGAGTCCAAGCGTCACATGGACGTGCCGAAGGAGCGTGTTTCAGAAAAGGGGGTACCACTCACTTGTGCTCCAAACGCTCACTTGTGCTCCAAATTCAGAAAGCAGGTAAAAGATGCAAACCAATCTAGTCCAACAATTCGCCAACACAGCAGAAGGCCAGGAAGCCGAGTCCATCCTGCGAGCCTGCGTACACTGCGGCTTCTGCACCGCCACCTGCCCGACATACCAGGAACTGAACGACGAACGCGACGGCCCCCGCGGCCGCATCTACCTGATGAAAATGTTCCTGGAAGGCGAAGAAGTTACCGAAAAATCCCGCGAACACCTCGACCGCTGCCTTACCTGCCGCAGTTGCGAAACCACCTGTCCTTCCGGTGTAAAGTACGGCCGTTTGATCGACATCAGCCGTGGCCTGATGGAACAGGAAATGCCCAGGCCGCCAAAAGAACGCTGGATTCGCTGGTCACTGGCCAGAGTGCTCCCCAACCGCCAGCTATTCGGCCTGCTGCTGAGAATGGGGCAACTGTTCCGCCCGGTATTGCCGCAGGCACTGCAGACAAAAGTGCCGCCCAGAAAACAGGCCAGCCCATGGCCTTCGGCAAGCCACGACCGCGTTGTACTGGCCCTGGCTGGTTGCGTTCAGCCCTCCGCCACCCCGAACACCAACGCTGCCGCTGCCCGCGTGCTCGACCGACTCGGCATTACCATGGTGGAAGCGCCCGAAGCCGGCTGCTGTGGCGCGGTCAATCATCACCTGTCGGAACACGAAAAGGCGCTCGACGCCATGCGTCGCAACATCGATGCCTGGTGGCCCGCTATTGATGCCGGGGCCGAAGGCATCATCATGACCGCTTCCGGATGTGGCGCCATGGTCCAGGAGTATGGTCACCTGCTGCGAGATGACCCGGTTTACGCCGCGAAGGCGCAGAAAGTCAGTGACATGACCATCGATCTTGGCGCCTTCCTCCTCAAACAGGACCTGGAAAAACTGAATGTCCCGAAGGGGGCCGGCAAGGTTGCCTTCCATTGCCCCTGCACCCTTCAGCACGCGATGCAGCAGAGCGGGGTGGTAGACCAGGTGCTGCGCAAGGCCGGTATTGAGCTGGCGGAAACCAGAGAGAAACATCTGTGCTGCGGGTCCGCAGGAACCTACTCCATACTCCAGCCCGAGCTCAGTCAGCGCCTGCTGAACAATAAGCTCAAGGCGCTGACCGTGGACAACCCGGACCGGATTGTCACCGCCAACATCGGCTGCCAGATGCACCTGGAAACCAGGGCAAAGGTGCCGGTCCAACACTGGATTGAATTGCTGGACGCCTGAGCTGTGGCGTGCACCTCTTACTCGCCTGGGGTTTTGTCTATAATGCCCGGGCCATTAAACCGACCACAGGGAGTGGACACCGATGCCATGGAGGCAAGCCGCAGTATTATTAATGCTTTTAAGCCCGGCCGTATCGACGGCCGAGATGTACACCTGGATCGACGATCAGGGTGTTGCTCACTTTACAGACATAAAGCCCAGCGACCGCAAGCACAAGCAGGTGGAGCTCAGGGCCCCCTCGCTTATCCCCATGCGGGAGAACATCAGCCGGGGCGAGCGGGTAAGCACCATCAACCGCCAGGTCAATCGCAGCCTGGAAGCCAACGACAGTGGCACGCAGAGAGCCTCTGCACAGCAGGAAGCCCGCGAGCTCAAGCGCAAAAATGCCCGTTGTGCCGGATACCGCGAACGGCTTGATCGCATTCAGCAGCAACTGCGGGCCGGCTACTCCAACGATAAGGGCAACCGGCTGCGGCGCCAACGCCGGGAAGTCAGCCAGAAGCTGTCGAGGGAGTGTGTGCTTGGCTGAGCGGGCCCGGGTTGGTCATGACGTGAAGGTGGTTGCAATCAGGTAGGCTGTGTAACCAACGAAACAGGCCAGCAGCAAGCCCCCCTCCACCCGGTTGATCCGCCCCGGGCCTCGGAAACCATAGCCCAGAACGAACAGCGAGAGTGTCAGGGCAGACATGACAGCAATATCCCGGTAGAACACCTCCGGAGCCACCGCCATTGGGCTGATAGTGCCGGCGATGCCCACAACCGCCAGGGTGTTGAACAGGTTGGAACCCAGGATATTGCCCAATGCAATGTCATGTTCTCCCTTGCGGGCAGCGATCACAGACGATGCCAGCTCCGGGAGGGACGTCCCCACCGCGACAATGGTCAGGCCGATGATCAGGTCGCTCACCCCAAAACCATGGGCAATCTCAACCGCGCCCCATACCAGAATCCGCGAACTGACAATCAGTACCAGCAGGCCGACAAACAGCCACATGACCGCAGTGCGAAGCGGCATGGTCCGGTGGATCATTTCATCAGCAATTTCTGCGCCCAGGGCATCGGATTTCTGGGTCATTCCCTGGCGGATGGACCAGGCAAGCAACAGGAAGAACACGCCCAGCAGCACCAGGGCATCCACAAATGTCAGTTCACCATCCCACACCTGCCAGGCGGCCAGTGCCGTTACCGCTGTAAGTATCGGCAACTCCTTGCGCATCACCTGGGAGTGAACTGCAATCGGGCTGATCAAGGCCGTAATACCCAGGATCAGCGCAATGTTGGTGATGTTGGAACCGTAGGCGTTACCCAGCGCCAGGCCGGGATTACCCTGAGTAGCTGCCAGTGCCGACACCACCATCTCCGGCGCCGAAGTGCCAAAGCCAACCACCACCATACCGATCAACAGCGGTGGCATACCAAAGTGCCCGGCGGTGACTGCCGAGCCCTCAACAAACTTTCCGGCGCTCCAAACCAGTAACGCAAGGCCGGCAACTATAGCCAGAAATGAAAGAAGCATGGTGGTTCCTTGAGTATGGTGTTGCAGGGTCAGTAGATTGAATAACCAGGGTCATTCTGGTACGGGAGAATAGTAGACGCAAACATAAGTCCTTCCATCTCAGCAGTTATGCGGATAAGTAGTAGACGCGCTGTCAGCTTCATATTGAATTGACGCTGATCACTTTCCATTCCGGTCTTGAGGTCCATACTCGAAGCGATGGACGCCCCATCAGTAAGCCACAATGGACAGGAGACGCCACGTGACTGATGAAAAACTTCCCTCTTCGAATCCTGAAGAAGACCTTGCGACACGATTTCCAACCGCCTATACCATCCTGTTTCTACTGATCATACTGGTTGCAGCGCTGACGTGGATTATTCCAGCGGGGCAGTACGAGCGTTCCATGAACGATGAGGTGGGGCGGGAAGTTGCTGTGCCTGGTACCTATCAAACTGTCGATCCCAACCCCCAGGGTTTTGTTGAGGTAATGCTGGCGCCTACCGCTGGCTTCTACGATCCGGACAGTTATGCGGCCAACGCCATTGACGTGGCCCTTTTCGTGCTGTTCCTCGGTGGTTTTCTCGGAGTAATGAACGCCACCGGGGCCATCGACACAGGCATCCGCAGTGCCATGCACAGGCTGGAAGGGCGCGAGATATGGATGATACCAATACTGATGACGCTGTTTGCCTTAGGGGGTACAACCTACGGCATGGCAGAGGAGACCCTGGCTTTCTACGCCATTCTGATTCCGGTGATAATTTCGGCGGGATATGACGCTGTTACCGGGGTTGCCATCATTCTGGTGGGTGCCGGTATCGGGGTTCTGGGCTCTACCATTAACCCGTTTGCAACGGTGATTGCATCCAACGCCGCCGATATTCCCTTTACTGACGGTATCGTGCTGCGTTTTGTGCTTCTTATCGGTGGCCTTCTCATTTGTGCTGCTTACGTTATGCGCTATGCCCATCGGGTAAAGGCAGACCCCTCCCGCTCGGTGGTCGCCAAACAGCGGAATGCCCACCGCAAGCTCTTCCTCCAGGGCCATGACGAGCTGGAAAACTTTGATCTCACAGGCACCCAGAAGATAGCCCTGGTCATCTTCGCCCTTACCTTTGTGGTGATGATCTGGGGCGTGTCGTCCCAGGGCTGGTGGATGGCCCAGATGGGCTCGCTCTTCTTTGGCGCTGCCATCGTGATTGGCCTTATCGCCCGTCTGGGGGAGAAAAAGCTGACCGGCAGTTTTGTAGACGGGGCTCGTGACCTCTTGGGTGTGGCACTCGTCGTCGGCCTGGCCCGGGGCATTGTGGTGATCATGGAACAGGGCATGATTGCGGACACTATCTTGCACAGCGCCGAGACCACCCTGGGCGGATTGCCGGAACTGGCGTTTATCAACCTGATGTTCTGGATCGAAGTGGGTATGAGCTTCTTCGTGCCGTCTTCGTCCGGCCTGGCTGTACTCTCGATGCCGATCCTTGCACCGCTGGCGGACTTTGCCAACGTGGGGCGTGATCTGGTGGTCACTGCCTATCAGTCAGCCAACGGGCTGGTAAACCTGATCAACCCGACCTTTGCGGTTGTGGTTGGTGGCCTGGCCATCGGCCGCGTGTCCTACGACCGCTGGCTGGCATTCATCTGGCCCCTGTTGCTGATCCTCACTGTATTCATCACCGTGGTGATCAGCATCGGCGCGTTTCTATAATCCAGAGCAAAGGAGCATGCGACATGGCTGAACAAACACTGGGAGTCCACTCCGAAACCGGCACACTCCGGCAGGTGATTGTCTGCCGTCCGGGGCTGGCCCACCGGAGGCTGACACCTTCCAACTGCGATGCACTGCTGTTTGATGATGTCTTCTGGGTCAAGCAGGCCCAGAAAGACCACGACGTCTTCGCCGGGATCATGCGCGCCCGGGGCGTGGATGTGCTGGACGTTAATGAACTGCTGGCGGACACCCTTGACATTCCCGAGGCGCGGGCCTGGATTCTCGATAACCGGATCACCTGGAACCATATCGGGGTGGGCATGGTGTCTGATCTTCGTGCGTGGATGGACGAGCTACCCGGCCAGACCCTGGCAGAGTTCCTCATCGGCGGCCTGGAAGTGGGAGATCTGCCCTTCGATCCCTCGGGCCTGTTTGGTAACCATCTGGGGCCGCACGGGTTTGTGCTGCCGCCACTGCCAAACTTCCTGTTCACACGGGACAACAGCGCCTGGATCTATGGTGGCGTCACCCTGAACCCGATGTACTGGACTGCGCGCAAACCGGAAACGCTGCTGATGAGCGCGATCTACCGGTTCCACCCGAAGTTCGCCGGCAAGGTAAACGTGCATTGGGGCGACCCGCTTGAGGACCACGCGCTGGCAACCCTGGAAGGGGGGGACATCATGCCGGTGGGTAATGGCGCCGTGCTGGTGGGTATGGGGGAACGATCTTCTCCGCAAGCCATCGGCCAACTGGCCAGGGCGCTGTTTGCCAACGGCACGGCAGACAGGGTGATCGCTTGCCAGATTCCCAAAACCCGTTCCGCCATGCATCTGGATACGGTGTTTACCTTTTGTGGCGGCAATGTAGTGACCACTTTCAAGGAGGTTGCCGATGAAATGGTTTGCTACGACCTGCGTCCCGGGCAAGGCGGCAAGCACCTGTCGTTTTTGCAGGACAGTCGCCCGCTGTTTGATGTTGTGGCAGATGTACTTGGTTACCCGTCCCTGGAAGTGGTGGCCACGGGTGGCGATACCCCTGCCGAACGGGAGCGGGAACAGTGGAACGATGGCAATAACGTGCTGGCACTGAGCCCGGGTGTCGTTATCGGTTACGACCGCAACGACGATACCAATGCTGCCCTGGAAGCGGCCGGCATAGAGGTGCTGGCCATACCCGGTGCGGAGCTGGGCCGGGGCCGGGGCGGTGGGCGCTGCATGAGCTGCCCGACAATACGAGATGCAGTCTGACAAGGAAGGAGCAGGACCATGGCTTTTAATCTCAAGAACCGGCATTTCCTGACCCTGAGGGACTTTACGCCCCGGGAAATCAGCTTTTTACTCAAACTTTCCGCCGACCTGAAAACGGCCAAGTACGCCGGTACCGAAGTGCCGCAGTTGCAGGGCAAGGACATAGCGCTGATCTTTGAGAAGAACTCCACCCGGACCCGGGTAGGGTTTGAGGTTGCAGCGTTTGATCAGGGCGCCCGGGTAACCTACCTGGGCCCGACGGGCACCCATATCGGCCATAAGGAATCGGTGAAGGATACAGCCCGGGTGTTGGGGCGTGTATACGATGCGATCGAATACCGGGGGTTCGGCCAGGCGGTAGTTGAGGAGCTGGCACAATACGCTGGCGTGCCGGTCTACAACGGGCTGACCAATGAATTCCATCCCACCCAGATACTGGCAGACTTCCTGACCATGCAGGAAAACGTGGAGAAGCCTCTGCGTGACGTGGCCTTTGTGTTCATCGGGGACGCCGCCAATAACATGGGAGACAGCCTGCTGATCGGTGGCGCCAAGATGGGGATGGACGTACGTCTGTGCGCTCCGAAAGCCTGCTGGCCCAGCGACGCGATTCAGAAGGAAGCGCAGACCATTGCCACCGGTACCGGCGCCCGGATCATGATCACCGAAGACATTGATGCCGCGGTTGCGGGGGTGGATTTTGTTTACACTGACGTGTGGGTGTCCATGGGCGAGCCCAAGGAGAAGTGGGCAGAGCGAATCAAGCTGTTGCAGCCCTACCAGGTCAACGCATCCCTGATGGAGAAAACCGGCAACCCCCGTGCAAGGTTCATGCATTGCCTGCCGGCCTTCCATAACACGGAAACCACCGTGGGCAAGGAAATACAGGCTGAGTTCGGTATTGACGCGATGGAAGTCACCGACGATGTCTTTGAAAGCCCCGCTTCCATCGTGTTTGATCAGGCCGAGAACCGCATGCACACCATCAAGGCGGTGCTCGTTGCCACTCTTGGAAGCTGAGATAAGGAGATCGAAATGCTTGTAGTAGCAGCACTCGGAGGTAACGCCCTGTTGCGGCGCGGTGAGCCCCTGACAGCTGAGGCCCAGCGCGCCAACGTGAAAATCGCCGCCGAATCGCTGGCCGAAATCGTCCGCGCCGGCCACCGGCTGGTGGTCACTCATGGTAATGGTCCGCAGGTCGGCTTATTGGCGCTTCAGGGCGCGGCCTACAAGCCGGAGGAGGCCTACCCGCTGGACGTACTGGGTGCTGAAACCGAAGGCATGATCGGCTACATCATCGAGCAGGAGCTGGAAAACGCCCTGGGCCACGACCGGCCAGTGGCCACCCTGCTGACCCAGGTACTGGTGGACAAGGACGACCCTGCCTTCAGCAAGCCCACGAAATTTGTCGGACCGGTGTATGACAAGGAAGAAGCCGAGCGTAAAGCCGAAGCCGCCGGCTGGCAAATCGCACAGGATGGCGACAAGTGGCGGCGGGTAGTACCCTCGCCCAAACCCTTGGAGATACCCGACATGCGCGTGCTCAAATTGCTGCTGGAGCAGGGTGTTGTGGTGATCTGTGCCGGAGGCGGCGGTATCCCCATTCTTCGCCGGGATGACGGCAGCATGATCGGCGTGGAAGCCGTGATCGACAAAGACGCCGCCAGCGCACTACTGGCCAGCCAACTGGGTGCAGACGCCTTACTGCTCCTCACCGACGTGGATGCCATCTACCGTGACTTCGGCAAAGACACCGCCGCACCCATCAGTGAGTTGACCCTCGACGAAGCCCGCAATCTGGATCTGCCAGCCGGTTCCATGGGGCCCAAAATGGCTGCTGCGGGCAACTTCGCCGAAAGCGGTGGTATCAGTGGTATTGGTAAGCTGGAGGATGCGCTGGCGATTCTTGAGCGCCGGGCAGGTACCTGTGTAATGAAGTAGGGCAGTGGTATAATCTCCCTGAGAACATCCAGCCAACCAGGGAGATACCCATTATGGCGAAAAAACGGGCGAAGCCCACACAGCACAGCGCTGTTCAGCGCGAACTGAGAACCCCGAAGTACCAGATGCGCGTGGTGGAAGATAAAAGCAAGTACAAGCGTAAGCGTGATAAAACAGTAAGAATCGAGGATTTCCGCAAGGCTGCCTGAAGGGCGGTTTTACGGAAGTCCTTGATGTACCTGATCAGAATAAAGGGAAAGTGCATTGAAGGACCTTGAGCAGCACAAGAAAATTGCCGTTTTAATCGACGCCGATAACGCCCAGCTGTCAAAGTTGCCCCTGATTATTGAAGAGCTGTCTTCCCATGGCCACGTGGTGATAAAACGAGCCTATGGTGACTGGTCCATAGACAGCCTCAAAAACTGGAAAACCGTTCTAAACGAACTCGCGATCCAGCCCATCCAGCAATTTGCCTATACCAAAGGCAAGAATGCCACGGATGCCTCGCTGATCATCGATGCAATGGATCTGCTTTATTCCTCCAAATTTGATGCCTTCGCCCTGGTCTCCAGCGACAGCGACTTCACCAAGCTGGCTTCACGGCTCCGGGAATCCGAGATATACGTATTCGGCTTCGGGGAAAAAAAGACCCCGGTCTCGTTCCGAAGCGCCTGCGACGATTTTCTGTTTACCGAAAATCTGGAGTACCCGGAAGAAACCACGTCTGACGAACCCACAAAATCTGAAACCCCTCGGAAGAAGCAGGAAAAAGTCCCTGAGGAGGTGGCGCTTTTGAAACGGGCCTGGGAGCAAACCCAGGACGACCAGGGCTGGGCAACCTTCTCTGCCGCCGGCTCATTCCTCAAGCGCACACGTCCGGATTTTGACCCGCGAACTTATGGAGCGAAGAAGTTCTCTGATTTGCTGGTCGACAGGTCTGAGTACTTTACGGTGAAAAAGGGGGCAAGCGGGCAGGGGTATCGGGCCTTTAAGCCCTTGGACGAAAAATAAAGCGGGCCTCCAGAAACAACAAAGTCCGCACAAGGCGGACTTTGTCAGAATTCTTAATGGTGCCCGGAGGCGGAATCGAACCACCGACACGGGGATTTTCAATCCCCTGCTCTACCAACTGAGCTATCCGGGCGTGTTGCAGTACTGCTGTGCAACGGGGCGCTATTAAACCGGTTTAGGTTGCCTGAGTCAAGGCCGTTCCGGGAAAATTTTAATAGGCGCTTCCACAGGTTGCGGGGCTAGTTCTCCGGCGGAACATAACCTTCGGCCTTGTCGAACGGCTCGTTGTTGAAGAAGCGTTCCATCTGCGCCTGCAGGTACTTGCGGGTATTGGGGTCCATCAGGCTCAGGTGCTTTTCGTTGATCAGCATGGTCTGCTGGGCCTGCCATTCTTCCCAGGCTTTCTTGCTGATGTTCTCGTAGATGTCTTCGCCTTTCTTGCCCGGCATGGGTGGGAAGTCCAGGCCTTCGAGTTCTTCCTGGTATTTACGACAGAATACGGTGCGGCTCATGTCTGCTCCTGTTTGGAGGTCGTGTTGCGGAATCTGGAGGGATGATAACAGATCAGAGCAGGAGGGATTGTTCCGGCGATGTCAGCAGGGTGCGAATGGGGGCGGGCAGGCCGAGGGAGAGTGCCTGGTCCCGGTGAATCCATTGCTGGTTATTGGTGTCGTTGACTTGCACCGAGCTGCGAACGGCCAGCCGCACTGGCTGAATGTGCAAGTGGTAGTGGCTGAAGGTATGGCGGAAGCCGCTGGTGAGTTCCGGTTCACCGCAATTAAAGCCGAAGGTCTGTTCGCAAGCCTCGGGCAGTTCTTCCGGGCTGTAGGCCGGGTCAAGCTCTGGCAGGCTCCACAGTCCTCCCCAGATGCCGCTGGGCGGCCTTCGTTCCAGCAGGATGCGCCCCTGGTGGTCTTCCAGTATTACCATCCAGGTGGTTTTCTCGGGTTTGGTCTTCTTGGGTTTTGAGCCGGGGTATAGGCTGGTCTCGCCTTTGGCGTAGGCGTCGCATCCGGCCTGTAGCGGACAGCTTTCGCACGCAGGGCGGCTGCGGGTGCACACCATGGCGCCAAGGTCCATGATAGCCTGGGTGTAGTCCCGGATCCGCTCATCGGGCGTGTGCTCTTCGGCACGCTCCCAGAGCTGGTTCAGTACGGTGGTCTTGCCGGGCCAGCCGGCAATGGCGTGGTACCGGGCCAGAACCCGTTTTACGTTCCCATCCAGTATCGCGGCGCGTTGCTGGTGTGCCTGGGCCAGGATGGCGGCGGCGGTAGAGCGGCCAATACCAGGCAGTGCCTGCAGTTGCTCCTGGTCCCGGGGGAACTGCCCACCGTGTTCCTCCACCACTTGTCGGGCAGCCTGTTGCAGGTTGCGGGCGCGGGCATAATAACCCAGGCCGGACCAGTGGCTGAGTACGTCATCCACCGGGGCAGCGGCAAGTGCGTTCACGTCCGGGAAACGTTGCATGAAGGCTTCGAAGTAGGGGATAACGGTGGTTACCTGGGTCTGCTGCAGCATGATTTCCGAAACCCACACGCGGTATGGGTTCCGGTCATGATGCCAGGGCAGGTCGTGCCTGCCGTTTTCGTCGTACCAGGCCAGTAGCCTTTGGGCAAAGCTGTCGCTCATTGGCCGAAAATGCCCTTCAGTGCGTCTTTGACCTTTTCGCCGTCTTCGCCCAGGCGCTTGTCAATTTCCTCGCGCGCTTTCTCCTCGGCCTTTTCTTTTGCCCGCTCGGTTTCTTCGCTGACTTTCTTGCGGGCTGCATTGGCAGCGATGGTCTTCAGTGTGTCGCGGAAGCGGGAGCCGTCAAAGGAGCACAGGCCGGCTGGGTCTTCGGTAAAGTTGCCGCGGCACTCCACAGGAATGACCACGTCTTCCACGTACTCCGTTACCCGGCAGGCTTCATCCCGGTGGATCTCACCGACGATGCGCAGGCCAATCTCATAATCAAGCTCGGAGGCAGCCAGATCGACGGTGCCATCGCCTTCCAGTCTCATGCCGGCGAGGGCTGCCACGAGGTCGGTATTGTTAAGGGTGTTGCCGTCAATCCTGAGCGTGCCCTTCATGTCATTGAACGGTGTGCTGGTGCCCCAGCCTGAGTTGCCCAGTTGTTCCTGGTTGGCAAGGGCAATCCCCTGGCAGGCCATGCGGGTAAGATTCATGCGGGTGAACTCGCCTTCAGCCAGGTTGAAGTTAATATCGCCTTTGGCGTTACTGCGCAGGTCAGAAATACGGTTGCCGGTGGTTTTGACATTGACGGCCATGTTGGCGGCGCCGGATAGCATGTCCACATCGGCAAGGTCTGCCAGTAGCGGCAATGTCTGGACATCCTTGATGTCTTTGGTAATGGTCCACTGCGGATTATCCGAACGGGCATCCAGGGTTACGCTGGTGTCAAACGAGCCGTAATAAAGCTGGCCACTGAAATCTTCCACTTTCAGAAGGCCATCTCTGGCGGTGATCACGGAGTTGATTTCGTTAATGGTGAGATTGCTGACAATCAGCTCACCCAATCCCAGGTTGATGTCCAGCGCCAATGAACGCAGGGTTTCCAGGGGCAGCAGTTCGCCCTCTTCCGCGGGGCCACCTTCTGCCGAGCTGTTCTGTGGCTGGTCCTTTTCCTGGTTGGCTGCTTTTTCTTCTTCACTGGCGGGAGGCAGGTAACGGTCAGCATTGATGGCGTCACCATTCAGCTTCAGGCCAATAGCGCTGTTGGCGAAGCCATAGCTTGCACTCCCTTTGAACGTAGTGTCATCCAGGGTAATCGCCAGATCGCTGAGCTCGACGGTGCCGGCAGGGCCGCCAATATTGGTGGAGAAGGCGATGGCCTTCATGACCTCCGGATCTTCCGTTTCAATAGCCGGCTGGCCCAGCGCGGCCAGCAGTGATTTCAGTGAAAATTCGTCGATGCTCAGGCTTCCCTCAAGCTTGGGCTGGTCGCCAAAACCGTTCACGGACAGGTCCGTGTTCAGCGTGACGTCGGCCAGGCTGGCAGTGAAACCGCTGAGGGTGGCGGTTTCATTTTCCAGGTTGGCTTCCAGAGAACCGGCCAGCTCCGCGCGGACTGATTCGCCTCCCAAAGGCTCACCGCTCATGTCAAAGGTGGCGTTGAGGTCGGACACGCCAAACTCATTCAACGCTTCATTGGCTGCAAGGCGGGCACTGAGGTCACCCTTTACCTCCACCTGAGGCTGATTAGTAGCGAACCGGAACGCCACGTTCAGCGGAAAGCTGGAGCCCAGGGTGATTTCGCTGGCGTTAAGGGTGAAGTCTTCCAGAGTGAAAGCCTGGCCTGTGCCTTTGTCTTCATAATGTATGCGGGCGTTGCTGATTTCCACGCTTTCAACATTGAAGTTCAGCGGCTCGCTTTCGCCGGTGCTCTCGTCAGCGGTTTCTTCCGGTGCGGGCTCTTCCTGCTCTGGCTTGGCCTCGCCTTCCGGCATGATCCGTGTCCAGTTGCCGTTACCCTCTTCGTCCACCGACAGGTTGGCGTCCAGGCCGTTCAGCAGGAAGGTGTCTACCCGGGGCGACATAGTCACCAGGGACCAGAAGCTGACCTGTGCCACCAACTGGTCAAGGCGAACAAGGCGCTCGTCCTCCAGGGTGGCTTCCACGTCATTGAGTTCCAGCCCCAGCGGGATGAAAGACCAACCGATATCACCCGCCAGAATCAGGTCGAGGTTGGTGCTGTTTTCAACGGCCTTCTCAATCTGCGGCTTGTAGGTGTTGGGGTCAATGACGGCAACGGCAATAGCCACGGCGGCAATGGCAAGGATAATCAGGCCGACTATGGCGAGAGCCACATAACGAACAGCTTTCATGATTCTGGCGTCCTTCCGTTAATTCTTGTCCGGTTTAATAGGCGAATTGTTAGCCCAAGCATAACCCAGGGGTAACAAAATAAAAGCCTGGATGTATGACAATACGTTAGTGATCAGCCAAAATAGGCACCTTATTTCTATACGATTTTTCATGCGACAACGTATTGCGCGTCTTACAACGATAAAAAGGAGCAAGCAGTGGCTATTACTGTCTCTATTGAGCTGAACCGTGAGCTGGATCTGCCGGCCGGGTATGACGAGGTTTTTGATCTGCTGGCAGACGTTCCGAAATCAGCCAGCCATTTCCCCAAGGTGCATAAACTGGTGGATCTGGGTGACAACACCTATCGCTGGGAAATGGAAAAAGTAGGGGTGGACAAGCATGCCATCCAGTCGATTTACGCCTGCAAGTATTACCCGGACAAGGACAACGGCAAAATCACCTGGGAGCCGGTGAAAGGTGAGGGCAATGGCGTGGTAAAAGGCTCCTGGACCCTCAAGGCAAAAGACGACAACACCACCTCGGTGAAATTCCAGACCAGCGCCGAGCTGACCGTGCCCCTGCCGAGCCTGCTGAAGCTGGCGATCAGCCCGGTGATCAAGCACGAGTTCAATAGCCTGGTGGATACTTACATGAACAACCTGAAAAAAGCATTCTGATGGTTGCAGCTATCACCGCTATAAAGCCCGTTGCGGGACGCAGGGACGCATAAAAGGTATAATGCGCGCAGACACTTTTCCGGCATCTGCCGATTGATGACTTGGGAGTCCCCATGGCCGAACGCAAGGCTCGGGTAGAACGAAATACCCTGGAAACACAGATCACCGTCGAGATCGATCTCGACGGCACCGGCAAGTCCAGTTTCGATACCGGCGTGCCCTTCCTAGAGCACATGATGGACCAGATCGCCCGCCACGGGCTGGTGGACCTGAACATCGTCTCCAAGGGTGACCTGCACATTGATGACCACCACACCGTGGAAGACATCGGCATCACTCTGGGCCAGGCCTTCAAGCAGGCCGTTGGCGACAAGAAAGGTATACGCCGTTATGGCCATGCTTACGTGCCGCTGGACGAAGCTTTGTCCCGCGTGGTGATCGATCTTTCCGGACGCCCGGGACTGCTGATGAATGTGCCCTACACCCGTGGCGCTGTCGGGGGCTTTGACGTGGACCTGTTTGCTGAGTTCTTCCAGGGCTTTGTGAACCACTCCATGGTTACCCTGCACATCGACAACCTGAAGGGCAAGAACACCCATCACCAGATTGAAACCGTGTTCAAGGCCTTCGGTCGCGCCCTGCGCATGGCCATCGAAATGGACGAGCGCATGGCGGGTATCACACCTTCTACCAAAGGTTCGCTATAACCTGTCTTCGAAGGACACCGCAACAACCATGAAAACCGTTGCCATTATCGACTACGGCATGGGCAATCTTCACTCTGCCAAAAAAGCGGTAGAGCACGTAGCCCCGGATACCACGGTGCTGGTCTCCGATAACGCTGATAAAATCCGTGAAGCCGACCGGGTGATTCTGCCTGGTGTGGGCGCAATTCGTGACTGTATGGCTGAAATTCGCCGTTTGGGTATCGACACCCTGGTGCGCGAGGTGTCGCAGGATCGCCCGTTCCTGGGTATTTGTGTTGGTATGCAGGCACTGATGTCCCGCAGCGAGGAAAATGGCGGTGTTGACTGCATTGCTCTATTTCCATCAGAAGTGCGGTATTTCGGTGAAAACCTCGTGGAACACGGAGAGCGCCTGAAAGTGCCCCACATGGGCTGGAACGAGGTCTACCAGACCATCGAACACCCGCTTTGGCATAACATCGCCGACGGCGAGCGCTTCTATTTTGTGCACAGCTATTATGTGGAAGCCGAAGGCAATGCTGACATCGCCGGTCGCAGCCATTATGGAGTCGATTTGGCTGCGACTGTGGCAAAAGACAACATTTTCGCAGCACAGTTCCACCCGGAAAAAAGCGCAAGGGCGGGGCTGCAGTTACTGAAAAACTTCACAAACTGGACCGGAAAAAGCTAGCAGGCAAATAAAAAGTAGTGCTTCGCCGGAATGGAGGCCCTGTTCGGGGACGTCAAAAACATGGATGTTTTTGTCGAGCGTACACGGACGTATTAACAGCGTGCCCCGAACAGGGCCTCCATTTCGGCGGAGCACGGGCGATTAAACTCCACTGTTAGCAGCAAGCCAAAACCAATCCCAAGGAAAAGAGAAAACATGCTGATCATCCCGGCCATAGACCTCAAAGACGGCAAGTGCGTAAGACTGCGCCAGGGCCGCATGGACGACTCCACCGTGTTCGGTGACGACCCCGTCGACATGGCAACCCGCTGGGTCGACGCCGGCGCCCGCCGCCTACACCTGGTGGACCTGAACGGCGCCTTCGCTGGCGAGCCCGTCAACGGCGAAATTGTCCAGGCCATTGCCCGCAAGTTTCCGGACCTGCCCATCCAGATTGGCGGCGGGATCCGTTCCGCGGAAACCATTGAGGCCTATCTCAAGGCCGGCGTACAGTGGGTGATCATCGGCACCAAAGCTGTCAAGGAACCGGAGTTCGTCACCGAAATGTGCAAGACATTTCCGGGCCATATCATCGTAGGCCTTGACGCCAAAGACGGCCGCGTTGCCACCGATGGCTGGGCAGAAGTCTCCGAAGTCTTGGCTACCGACCTGGCCAAGCGCTTCGCCAACGACGGCGTGGATGCGATTGTTTACACGGATATCAGCCGTGACGGCATGATGCAGGGCGTCAATGTGGAAGCCACCGCGGCGCTGGCAGAAGAGGGCGGTATCCCCGTTATCGCCTCTGGCGGCGTAACCAATATGGACGACCTCAAGCGCCTGGCAACGGTAGCCGACAAAGGAATTCTTGGTGCCATCACCGGCCGTGCTATCTACGAAGGTACGCTCGATGTGGCCGAAGCCCAGGCCTTCTGTGACAGCCTGAAGGGGTAAGACGAATCATGGCTCTGGCAAAACGCATCATTCCCTGCCTCGACGTCGACAAAGGCCGCGTTGTGAAAGGCGTTAACTTTGTCGATATCCGCGACGCCGGTGACCCGGTGGAAGTGGCCCGCAAATACAATGAGCAGGGCGCCGACGAAATCACCTTCCTGGACATTACTGCCAGTCACGAAAGCCGCGACACCACCTACGAAACCGTGGAACGCATGGCCGCCGAAGTGTTTATCCCGCTGACGGTCGGCGGTGGCGTGCGCACCGTTGAGGATATCCGTAAGCTCCTGAATGCCGGCGCCGACAAGGTGTCCATCAACACCGCCGCGGTATTTAACCCGGAATTCGTCCGCGAAGCCGCCGACCGCTTTGGCAGCCAGTGCATCGTGGTGGCCATTGACGCCAAGCAGGTCAGTGGTGAGGGGGAAGAGCCGCGCTGGGAAATTTTCACCCACGGCGGCCGCAAACCCACAGGGCTGGATGCCGTGGAATGGGCCCGCAAGATGACCGCCATGGGTGCCGGGGAGCTGCTGCTGACCAGCATGGACCGGGACGGTACCAAGATCGGGTTCGACCTGGGGCTGACGCGGGCGATCAGTGATGCGGTGTCGGTGCCGGTGATCGCTTCAGGCGGCGTTGGCGAGCTTCAGCATCTGGCGGATGGTGTGACCAAGGGGCGTGCGGACGCGGTCCTGGCGGCATCTATCTTTCACTTCGGGCAGCATACGATCCCGGAAGCCAAGGCGTTTATGAAGGCGCAGGGGATCGAGGTGCGGGACTAGCTAGCTGCGTGTTGAATTGTCGGATTACGGCTTTGCCTAATCCGACCTACTTTGTTTTGCCAACGCCGGGCGAATGGCCCGCTTCTCTCCTTCCGCAAACATCGTCCGGTTACCATTCCTCATGGCCCACACGGCGCTGACGGTGGCAATGGCAATACCTTCTTCGTCCAGCTCCGGTAAACGCTTCTCCAGATAATCCACCGTTACCTTGTGAGGGTGGCCGATGCCCACGGCACTGCCATTCTCTTTTGCCCTTTTAATCAGCAGCTGGAACTGTTTGTCCACGTACTCCTCGGTCTGTTCATGATCGAGAAACACATCGCGGGTGAGGGTGGGGATACGATAGGCAGCGGCGACTTCACCAGCGATGGAAGAGGCGATAGTGCGGCTGTCGACGAAATAGACAGGGTATTGGTCCAGCTCCGACATCACCCAGTCCATGGCTTCGAGTTGTTGGGTAAGCAGGCTGCCCATGTGATTGTTAACACCACGGACATGAGGAATGGACTGTAAGGCACGGCGTAGGGTCGTTGCCATACTGTTTTTGTCCATACCGGAATTCAGGCCGCCGGCGCCAAGGCCGATATTGCGGGTGTTGGCCATGGGAGCGTGAAGCATGATCTCTTTTTGTCTGCGGTGGGCATGCTCCGCCAGTTCCGTTGTATGTCGGCGGTAAGGCAGGAAGGCTAGGGTGATAGGCTGCTCCAGGCCTATCAGCCTACGGCCCTCTGTGAGGTTGTGCCCCATGTCATCGATAATGATGGCGATGGTGGGTGGAACCTGCTGCGGGTTGGCCCGCTCCTCCCCGGAACTGGCCGGTGTTATCACCGTGAGAATGGCGGCAATCAGCGTAGCTGGTACTTTCAATCCGCGCTTTCCTGTTCTGGCATGTTGCGCTTGCTGAGGATGCTCAGGCCCTTCAGCAGGTTCAGTGCCGAGCGTAGCTGGAAGTCACGGCTTGTCGGTGTGGCCTGTCCGACGTCTTCTGGGGGTACGTCCTGCTCTTCATCCTGGCCCTCGAGGTGGCCACTCAGGTCCGCCTCTGTGAAGAAGGGCTGGCTGTCCAGTTCGGTCAGTTCGGCTGGCTTCACTTCGATATCCGGCTTGATGCCCTTGGCCTGGATGGAGCGACCATCCGGAGTGTAATAGCGGGCAGTGGTCATCTTGATGGCATGGGTTTCATCCAGGGGGATGACGGTCTGTACGCTACCTTTGCCGAATGACTGGGTGCCCATGACGACAGCGCGTTCATGATCCTGCAGTGCCCCCGCAAGAATTTCAGAGGCTGACGCGGAGCCGCCATTGATCAGGACCACAATAGCCGTTTCGGGCATTATATCGCCCGGTTTGGCATTGAAGCGCAGGCGCGAGCTCTGGATCCGGCCTTCGGTATAAACAATCAGTCCTTCATCAAGCAGGGCGTCTGCCGCTTCAACAGCCGCTTGCAGGATGCCGCCCGGGTTGTTGCGCAGGTCGATAATCAGGCCATCCAGGGCGCTGCCATGTTCCTTTTCAAGATCCTCCAGCGCCGCGGTGAACTGTGAGCCTGTATCCGCCTGGAACTGGGTAATCCGAACGTAGCCATACCCGTTTTCGATGATACGGGACTTGATGCTGGTGACCTTGATCACGTCACGCTTTACATCAATCTCAATGGGCGCGGATTCGCCTTCGCGCATAATCGTGAGGGTAAGCACGGTGCCAGGCTTGCCGCGCATTAGCTTGACGGCTTCCTCCAGCGACATGCCCTTGACCGGCTGGTCACCAAGCTTGATGATCAGGTCACCGGCCTGCACACCAGCTTTCTGGGCTGGTGTATCGTCGATGGGGGAAATCACCTTGACGAAACCGTCTTCCATGCCGACTTCAATACCCAGACCGCCGAACTCCCCGGACGTGCTTTCTTCCAGCTGTTCGTAGTCTTTCGGGGTAAGGTAAGTGGAGTGGGGGTCAAGATCCGACAGCATGCCCTTGATGGCACTCTCCAGAAGCTTGCGATCATCCACTTCTTCCACATAGGCATCCTTGATGCGGCCAAATACCTCCGCGAGCTTGCGCAGATCATCAAGGGGAAGCTGCTCTTCCGGGTCGGGAAGTTCTATTTCGACCTGCTCGCCATGCTGGATGCCCTCGAGCAGGCGCCGGGTCTCATCATCGGGTTCCTGAGCGTGAATCAGGCCGGGCAGAGCGGTCAGGCAAGAGGCAAGGGCGAGTGCGCTCATGGTTGGGGCGTGGTTAAAACGTCTTACCCGTCTCATTCACTTATCCTGTGTTGTTCCGATGACTGATTGGTTCCTGCGTAATGCAGGACAGTATGGCGTTACCAGACTGATTTGTCAGCCTTTAGGGTACCACGAACAGCCTCAGCGATTGCCAAGCCAGCGCTGCGGGTTGTCCGGTTTGCCGTTGTGGCGAATTTCGAAGTATACCGCGGGGTTGTCCGTGCCACCGGTACGACCTGCTTGGGCAATGGCCTCGCCGGCTTCCACCCAGTCACCCGGGCTGGTGTAAAGGCTGCTGCTATGGCCGTAGAGGGTCATGTAGCCGTCGCCGTGATCCAGGATGGTAATCAGGCCAAAACCTCTGAGCCAGTTGGCAAAGACAACGCGACCATAGTGAACCGCCTTGATATCGCTCGCTTCATCGGTATTGATCAGCAGACCGTTATAACGCAGCTTGCCGCCGGCATAGCTGTCGCCGAATTTGCTGGCAACCTTGCCGTCTGCCGGCCAGGGCAGTTTGTTCTTGAGCGACCCGAACGGGTCTGATTCATTGGGGGTGGGAATGCTCGCTATGGCCTCTTCCACCTCTTTGAGCAGTTTTTCCAGCCGGTTCCGGTCTGCTTCCAGTTCCTGGCGTTCACTCCTGCGATCACTGATGTCGGCTTTGAGGGCTGCCAGGGTCTGTTCCCGTTCGCTTTTACTGTTGTTCAGTTTTTGTTGCCGGTCAGCCACATCCTGCTCAAGTTCAGCCAGTCGCAGTCGGCCGGCCTTGACCTCTTTCTGGGTGTCTCTCAGTTGTCGGAGGTTGGCGGCGAATGCCTCCAGCCGGCCGATGGTGTCGCGGCTGAGGTATTCGTAGTAGGTCATGGTGCGGGCAATCTTGTCAGGGTCTATCTCATTAAGCAGGACTTTTACCGCGGGTGCGTCCCCTTCCATCCAGGCGGCGCGAATCTGTTTCTTCAGGTTCTCGCGTTGACTGTCCAGGGTTCGCGTCAGCTCAGCCTCTTCTTCGGCAAGCTGATTGAGGCGCTGTTGCTGGTTCTGGGCCTGCTGGCGCAGTTCCCTGCGTTCGCGGGTAAGGCGGCCGATTTCCTGTTCCAGCCCCGAGAGCTGGCGCTCAAGTGACGAGCGATCCTCTTCGGCATCGGCGAGCCATTCGTCGATCCCGGCGATCTCCTCCCGGAGTGCTTTTATCTGGCCAGGCGTGACCTGTTGCTCCGCCAGTGCTGGCGTGGCAACTGCAAGCAGTACCAGCGCCAGCCACAGACGAGCAATCAATCGATCTCCACCAGGCTATGGCCTGACATTTCCGCCGGCTGTTCAAGGCCCATCAGGCTTAGAAGGGTAGGTGCCACATCGCTCAGGCTGCCGTCATCCTTGAGGGATACCTTGCGGGGGCCAATATAAACCAGTGGCACCGGCCCGATAGTATGGGCGGTATGAACCTGGCCGGAGTTCGGGTCCGTCATCTGTTCACAGTTGCCGTGGTCTGCGGTAATCAGTGCTTCTCCACCGACTTCTTCAAGCGCTTCGGCGATGCGAGAGACACACTGGTCAATACATTCGGCGGCCTTGATGGCAGCGTCCAGCTTGCCGGTGTGGCCAACCATGTCGCCGTTGGCGTAGTTACACACCACCAGGTCGTATTTGCCGCTCTTGATGGCTTCCACCAGTTTGTCGGTCACTTCCGGCGCGCTCATCTCCGGCTGCAGGTCGTAAGTGGCTACTTTGGGTGACGGCACCAGGATCCGGTCTTCACCTTCGAACGGCGTTTCCATGCCGCCATTGAAGAAGAAGGTAACGTGGGCGTATTTCTCGGTTTCGGCAATTCGAAGCTGGGTTTTGCCCTGATTCGAGACGTATTCGCCCAGGCCGTTGGTCAGTTGCTCTGGCGGATAGGCACAGGCCGTTTTGATGTCTGCGGCATATTCGGTGAGCATGACAAAGTCAGCCAGTTCCGGGCGCTTGCGGCGCTCAAAGCCGTCAAAGTCGTTCTCCACAAAGCAGCGTGTCATCTCCCGGGCGCGATCGGCGCGGAAGTTCATGAATATCACGGTATCGCCATCGTCGATGGTGCCTTCCGTGTCGCCACTGGCTTTGATACGGGTCGCTTTGACGAACTCGTCATTCTCGCCCCGTTCGTAGGCCTGCTCCAGCGCCGTTACCGGATCGGCAGCCGTGAACTCGGCCTCTCCGAGGGTCATGACATTGTAGGCCTCTTCAACCCGGTCCCAGCGGTTGTCCCGGTCCATCGCGTAGTAGCGACCGACAATGGAGGCTACCCGGCCGACTCCCAGGTTCTTCAGTTTGGTAGCGGCTTTTTCCAATGAGGCCCTGGCACTGCGGGGCGGCATGTCGCGGCCATCCAGGAATGCGTGGACGTAGACTTCTTTGGCGCCTCGTTCGGCTGCCATTTCAGCAGCAGCCAGAATGTGGTCTTCGTGGCTGTGCACGCCACCGGGAGAAAGCAGGCCCATAAGATGAACGGCCCGGCCGCTACTGATGGCCTTGTCCATGGCGCTGCACAGGGTAGGGTTTTGCGTAAAAGTACCTTCTTCCACGTCTTTGTCGATGCGCGTCAGGCTTTGGTAAACCACCCGTCCTGCGCCAAGATTCATGTGGCCGACTTCGGAATTTCCCATCTGTCCCTGCGGCAGGCCAACGAACATTCCAGACGTGTTGATCAGTGTTTTTGGCTGATTTTTCCAGAGCTTATCCCAGAATGGCGTATTGGCGTTGCTGATGGCATTATCGTCCGCCGGGTCACGGTGACCCCAGCCGTCAAGAATAATCAGTGCAGTAGGCTTACGCGTGGCAGTCATCACTTAATCCGATGGTAGTTTGGTAAATTTACTAAAACGAACATTGATTCTAAACACTTTCGCACCCCTCGGCCACCTCGGTTATCTTCTGTCAATGGAGCAGGGTGTGTATAATCCTGCCACAAACTATTCAGCAAGGTGTTTTCATGGAAAGGGTGTTCGAATTCGCGGTTAACCATTACATTCTGGTGTCTCTGTTTGTCGCTTTCCTGCTTGCCATACTGGTACTGGAATCCCGCCGTGGTGGTGCGAAAATATCGGCCCAGGGCGCAGTAAATCTGATCAACCGCGACGAAGCTATTGTTGTCGACATCCGTGATCGCAAGGATTTTAACGAGGGCCGGATTACCGGTGCAATCAATATTCCCCTCAATAGTATCAAAAGCCGTGCGTCGGAGCTGAAGAAGTTCAAGGATAAGCAGATCATCGTGGCTGACAAAATGGGCCAGCATTCCGCCATGGCCGTCAAGCAGCTGAACGCGGAAGGCTACACCAATGTGGTTCGTCTGAATGGTGGTATCGCTGACTGGAAAGGCAGCAACCTGCCGCTGGTGAAGAAGTAACCGGCTACCGGGGCCTTGAACTGAACGGTAAACTGTCGCACTGTTTCACATCAGCAGGCGGAGCCAGGCATTAAACTGTTCCGGCAGCATTCAATATAATAATGGGCCCTGGTTGCCCCCTTAATCGAAGAAAGGACTGAAAATGGCTGAAAATGAGCAGGCCGCAGCAGGCAACGAAAACCAGACACAACCCCAGTTTGCGCTCCAGCGCATTTACGTGAAGGATCTGTCGTTCGAGTCCCCGAACTCACCCACGGTTTTTCAGGACCAGTGGAAGCCGCAGGTCAATCTGGACCTTAACACGTCTCACAACAAGGTCAGCGACAACCAGTATGAAGTGGTTCTGTCTTTGACAGTGACTGCGAAAGTCGATGACAAGGTTGCTTACATCGTCGAGATTCAGCAGGCCGGTGTGTTTCTGGTGAAGGGTATTGAAGGGCCGCAACTCGGTCAGATGCTGGGTGCGTACTGCCCGAACATCCTGTTCCCATATGCACGGGAAGCAATTGACGGGGTGGTTGGTAAAGGTAGCTTCCCGGCATTGATGCTGGCACCGGTGAACTTCGATGCTATCTACGCGCAGGCGCTAAAGCGCAAGCAGGAAGAGGCAGCAGGCGAAAGCAAAGAAGAGCAGACTCACTGATTCCGCCTCGCCCCAAGCCTGGCCCAAAGAAACCCCGCTCGCGCATACGCCGGTGGGGTTTCTTTTTAAGGTGAACTCGATTCAATGCCTTCCCTGAGTATTTGCTGCAGCTCCCCGCTTGTCTTCATCTCACTGAGAGCCTCAGAAAGACAGGGAACGTCGTTTTGCCTGGCTTCGTGTACCCAGTGATAGATGGGCGATTCCAGCACCGGTTCGCCAATCACCATTTCCGGATTCTGGTGCCTGGCGGCCAGTGCATCCCATTCCAGTGTTAACGCTACATCAATTCGTTGGCGTTTAAGCAGGCTGACCAGCTGAAACGTATCAGCTGTGGCGACCTGGGTGGCATCCTCGGGCAATACCGTAGCGATCATACGATAGCCGTTCAGAAAACCGATGCGCTCACCACTCAGGCTGGTGTGTGCATTGGCTGATTCCCGATTGAGGAAAAGAGGAACCAGCCGCGCTGTCTCGATCGGAATATGCAACGGCAACAGGGGGGCATTTTCCTTTACGGCCATGGGTATGCGGGCAAGTTCGCCGTCGGACTGACTTTTTTCCGCCATCATAACAGCCCTGGCCGCGGGCACATCCAGATAACGGACGTTGAGCCCACAGCTGGTATAAAGCTGCCGGACAATCTTTTTGCCCAGTACCACCGAGACCTCGGATGTGGTTGAGGGGGTGGTGATAACCCGGGTATTTTCGCCCGATTTTTCGACACTTCTGTTATGGGGCCAGGCGCTGGATGAGAACAGCGCCAGGATGGTTGCAAAGGCGAGCAAGGCTGCCGGGCGGTGGTTATTGAGCTCCTTCAAAATCAAGCTGTCTCCATGCTTCATAGACCACCAGCGCAACCGTGTTTGACAGATTGAGGCTGCGGCTTTCCGGGCGCATCGGCACTCTCAGGCAATGTGCTTCCGGAAGTGCCTGGCGAATGTCTGCTGGCAGGCCCCGGGTTTCCGGGCCGAACATCAGATAATCGCCTTTCTGGTATGTCACTTCATGATATCCACGGGAGCCTTTGGTGGTCAGCCCGAACAGCCGCAGGGGCTGTTCGCTGTCCAGAAAGCTCTTGTAATCCGGGTGAACCGTGACCGTTGCGTACTCACTATAGTCCAGGCCCGCCCGCCGCATCTGCTTGTCTTCCAGGGTAAAACCCAGAGGCTCAATCAGGTGCAGGCGGCAGCCGGAGTTGGCACAGAGCCTGATAATATTGCCGGTATTCGGCGGTATCTCCGGCTCGAACAACACCACATTCAGCATTCCAGGCTCAGCGTTCCACGGCCAGGGCTACGCCCATACCGCCGCCAATGCACAGGGTTGCGAGGCCCTTTTTTGCATCCCGGCGTGCCATCTCATGCAGCAGGCTGACCAGAATCCGGCAGCCGGAGGCTCCGATCGGGTGGCCCAAAGCAATGGCACCGCCATTCACATTGACCTTTGCAGTATCCCAGCCGAGGTCCCGGTTAACGGAAATGGCCTGGGCGGCAAAGGCTTCGTTGGCTTCCACAAGGTCCAGATCTTCCACCGACCAGCCGGCCAGTTTCAGGCAGCGCTGGCTTGCCGGAATCGGGCCAGTGCCCATGATCGTGGGGTCAACACCTGCATTGGCATGGGCCCTGATGGTAGCCAGTGGCGTAAGTCCGAGTTCTCTGGCTTTGTCGGCGCTGCAAACAATGACCGCGGCGGCACCGTCGTTAAGGGAGGACGCATTTCCGGCGGTGACGGTTCCGTCCTTCTTGAACGCCGGACGGAGTTTTCCCAGGCTTTCGGCGGTAACGCCGGCACGGGGAGTCTCGTCTTTGTTCACTATCAGCGGGTCGCCCTTGCGCTGGGGAATGGTGACGGGAACAATCTGGCCGTCGAAATAACCGGCGTCCATTGCGGCAGCGGCTTTCTGCTGGGACGCGGCGGCAAACTCATCCTGTTCTTCACGGCTAATACCGTATTTTTCCACGATGTTTTCTGCAGTGACGCCCATGTGGTAGTCATTGAAAGCCTCCCACAAACCGTCCGAAATCATGGTGTCCACCATGTTCCAGTTGCCCATGCGCTGGCCGTTACGGCTGTTGGGGAGCACGTGGGGCGCCTGGCTCATACTTTCCTGGCCGCCTGCAATCATCAGTTCGGCGTCGCCACAACGGATGGCCTGAACTGCCATATGAACAGCCTTGAGGCCCGAGCCGCACACCTTGTTGATAGTCATGGCAGGCACCGAGGCGGGAATGCCGGCATTGATGGAGGCCTGACGCGCAGGGTTCTGACCGCAGCCGGCCGTCAGGACCTGGCCCAGGACCACTTCGTTGACCTGATCGGCAGCAACGCCGGACTCCTCCAGCAAGGCCTTGATAACGGCGCTGCCGAGCTGGTCGGCGCGAAGGCTGGAAAGCCCGCCGCCAAAGCTTCCGACCGCGGTACGTTTGGCGGCTACGATAACAACATCACGCATGGGTTCTCTCCGGTTTCCAGGCAGGTTTAAAAAGCTCCCCGCATTGTATCGGAAAGCCGGGGTAGGCCAAAGCGGGACGGCGTAATCCGCTTACATATTAAGGCTGCGACCGCCGTCCACCGCCAGTATCTGACCTGTTACAAACGGCGCATCACAAAGCAAGAAGGCAATGGCGCTGGCGATGTCCTCCGGCGCGCCCGTGCGAGCCAGCGGGGTCCTGGCCAGGATGCTCTGTTGATAGGTCTCATCGATGGCTGCCTCGCCTTCAGGCCAGAGGATAGCACCCGGAGAAACGCCGTTAACCCGGACTTCTGGTGCCAGGTCTTTTGCCCAGGAGAGGGTCAGTGACGCCAGGCCGGATTTACTGGCACAGTAAAGCGGGTGGTTCGCCAGCGGGCGCTGGCTGTATATGTCGATCATGTTCACGATGGCGCCGCGGGATTGTTTCAGCGCTGGCAGGCAGGCCTGGCCCAGGAAGAAGGGTGCGCGCAGGTTGGTGTTCATTATTGCGTCCCAGTCGTCGGAACTGGCCTGTGGCGTGGGATTGGGATAAAAAACGGAGGCATTGTTGACGAGTCCGTTCAGGCGTCCCCATATGGAAACGGCTTCTGAACCCAGGGTTGCGGCTTCTCCCGGATTCGACAGGTCAGCCTGGAGGGCAACCGCAGACTCGGCTCTGATGTTGTTCAGCTCCTCGCACAGGGAGTAAGCCTGCGCCTCGCGGGAGCGATAATGAACCACCAGGTTCCAGCCACGATGATGGAGGTGTCTGGCCGTATGGGCTCCTAGTCGATGTGCCGCTCCAGTGATCAGTGCAACAGGTGTTAATGCTTCCATGGTGTATCTCACTGTGTCGGTTGGGGTTCAGGTCAGGGCTCAGATCAGAGCTCAGAAATACGTCGCAACCGTTCATTTCGGATTGCCTGGCCGAGTTCTTTTCCCCTGTACCCCTGCGCCATCAGTTCTTTTGCCTGCACACCTGTGGCTGCCTGCCGGGCCGACTCCAGCCAGCCCAGTTTGTCTCGTTCGGTGTCGGGCAGGGCGCAGTTCAGTGCCTGTAGCAATTCTTTAAAGCGGTCCGCGCGGCGCCACACATCGGCTTCGTCGAGCACCTCCAGCAGCACTTCTGCCTGATGGCCGGGCATGGAGAGGATCCGTGGCAACAGGCTGGTGGTGAGGCGGGCCAAATCCTGGCAGTCGTTCGGCGCCTTTAGTTGCGCTGCCCGTTTGCGGGCTTCGTTTTCAGCCAATGGCGACATCAGGGCCGCGAACCGGGCGCTGGTTCCACCTGCACTGCTGTGCACACAGCGCAGTGCTTTTAGTGCGGCTGAATAGGTGTCGTCCCGGTCAAGTTCCGGGATAATGGTTGCCAGCGCTCCGCAGTTCCGGAGCACGTCGAAGAAAGTGCCGGGTTCATTTTCGTGCAGGGCCCGCTGGATTTCCTGCCACACCCGTTCGGGGACCAGATGCTCGACTTCACCCGCCTTTACCATTTCCTGCATCAAGGCCATGGTTGGTTCCGCCACGGTGAACCCCAGGGGTTGCAGCCGGGCTGCAAAACGCGCGGTGCGCAGAATTCGCAGGGGATCTTCAGCAAAAGCTTCGGATACGTGGCGCAGGCTGCGGGTCTGAATGTCTTGGTGGCCTCCGAAGGGGTCCACCAGCTCGCCTTCGGTCGATTTCGCCATGGCATTGATGGTCAGGTCCCGCCGCTTGAGATCATCTTCCAGTGTGACGTCCGGTGCGCTGTAGACGGTAAACCCGTGATAGCCCCGCCCTTGTTTACGCTCCGTTCGCGCCAGTGCATATTCTTCCCGCGTATCGGGGTGG
The DNA here is from genome assembly GCF_008795955.1 of Marinobacter denitrificans. GTDB lineage: Bacteria > Pseudomonadota > Gammaproteobacteria > Pseudomonadales > Oleiphilaceae > Marinobacter > Marinobacter denitrificans. The sequence continues at coordinate 855,513 of NZ_VMHN01000001.1, read as the reverse complement.
AGGAACACCGGGAAGTCGGCGCCTACCTGTTTGAAGCCTCGCTTCAGCATTTCCTCCGGCGTAGCTCCGGTGACCACCCAGTCCCGGTCTTTTACCGGCAGATCAAGCAGTTCGTCACGTACGGCGCCGCCAACCAGATAGGTTTTCATGAATCGGATAGTGCTCCATATGGGGTGTCGTTCAGGGGATTATCAGGGTATGGCCCGCTACGGGCAAACCGCTAGGCCACAAAAAAGCCCGGCACGGAGCCGGGCTTTTGGGAGCTGGTTGTTCGGGGCAGATCAGAACGCTGCACCAAGCTCAATGGCGGCACCAAGATCCGCGTCGCTGACCAGCGCACCGATGTCCAGACGGGCGCCGAAAGGGGACAGGCCAATACCGGCGGTGAACTGGGTGTCTTCCTCAATGCCATCGTTGTCGTCATTGCTGGCCAGATTCTGGCGTACGCCTACGCGAAGTTGGGCATAACGGAAGGCGTCGAATTCTGCACCCAGCGCAAGCCACTGGGTGTCATCCTCGTAGCCGAATGCTTCCTTCTTGGTCAGGTCCATTTCCGCCGTCACTACGTGGAAGTCGCCTTTATGGGCGATGCCGGCAGTCACCATGGGGTTCAGTTCCAGCGTTCGCTCTTTTTCAGTGGGGCGGTTCGCCGCCGAATCCAGTTCCATGGGGATCAGGTTCTTAACCACTACACCAGCGTTCCACTGGTTGTGTGAGCCGAAGGCATACGCCGCACCAACGTCCAGATTGAAACCACTTTTTTCAGTTTCATTCTCATCGCTGTCGAAGTCGTCATCTTCGAAACCGGCCACGGTTTGGGTGTACTGATAAGTTCGCAGCTGAACGTATTTCGGCGAAACCCCGATTTGCAGTTGCGAGTCATTCTCCAGGTCGATTGAAGTCGCCAGGGAAATTCCAACCTCTGTCACCGCGGACGCCAGAACGCTGCCGCGGGATTGCAGGTCACGGTCCAGATCCGCAGCAATCAGTTCTGCTGTTGATGCGTTTTCCAGGTCAGCGAGGAATTGCTCGTCGTCCTGATCGAATTCACCCCGGACGGTCGCGCGAAGGTTGCCGTTGGTGAAAAAACCAACCGAGATGGAATCCATTGGCACAGCCAGCGCGATCCCCAGGCCGGCATCGACGCGGACGGTATCCCGGTCAAAGTTGTTCAACTGCTGTCTGAGTTCGCCAGCGGTTTGGCGCGCTTCTGCTGCGCTGGTGGTCTTGTCCAGCTCCTCGAACCGGTCAATGTTGTCCTGAATATCATCAATCTGGTCAATTGTTTCTTCTTCGTCAGCAACGCGGGCGTTGACAGAGGGAAGGATCAAGCCGAAGTCGTCGGACCAGTCGTGGTGCTCGGCCGCCATCATAGCCGGGTTGGAAGCGCCTGCAGCCGCCGGATGAGCGATAGCGACACCGGTACCGCCCATAGCAAAGGAACGTGACGACATAAAAGTTTGCGGGCTGGCCATCGCCGCTGTGGTGGCAATGGAGAGGCCGATGGCCAGAGAGAGCTTGGTCAGACGGTTGTCGGTCATGATGGATCCTGATAATGCATTTGTAGTGTCGGTTTATAGATTGCGCGATGTTCAGACTAATCCAGTTCGTTTTCTCACTCACCGGTGATGCAGTAACGGTTTGTTTTCCTAGTGTAAATAGCGGTGGTTTTTTGCCGCTCTGAGGGAAGAGAGGCAGCGTTAAAGAACGTGGAGTTATGGATTTCAGCCAGTTACAAAGGTTGGCGTGAATTTTTCATGGGCATGTTGAACTGGTGTTTTTTCGGAGAATCAACATGACCTTGCGGTGGATACTGATACCTGCGCTGGTGGTGACAATAATGGGCTGTGCCCCGATCGGTCAGCAGCGGGACTCGCAGCAACAGACTGAGCTGGCCCCGATAACGGTGCGGGTCAGTGGCTTTGGTACCTATGAAAATGTCTCGAAAGACCGCGTGAATACCCGCAAGCGGCTGCTTGCCCGCCGGGCATCACAGCTTGATGCTTACCGTAATCTGGCGGAACGGGTTTACGGCACGGTGATTTACGGCAGTTCAACGGTGAATGACTTTGTGCTGCAGAACGACATGTTCCGCACTTACGTGGACAGCTACATCCGTGGAGCCAAGATGGTAGCTGTGAATGAACACAGTGACGGGGTTGTGGAAACAGTGATGGAATTGAAGCTGGAACCCAGGTTCCGTGCGTGTGTCTCCCGAGTATCCGACAGAGAGGTTCAGGACCTGTGCCCGATTCCCATGCCCCGGGATAATGACAGCGTCGGTGATGTGCAGAGCCGGGGCGTGGACTCCCTCTACTACCTCGACTGAGAGACCAATTATCCATGAAGCCGGTAATTCTGGTTATTACAGCGCTGATGCTTGCTGCCAATGTTCAGGCCGTCGTACTTGAGGGCGTTGGCCATGCCACCATCTACAATGACGACGTGGACAGCGCCAGGGAGGAGGCCAGAAAGGCCGCTTTGCGGGATGTATCCCTGCAGTACGAGGCGAAAATCAGCAGTCGCGATACCATGGAAAATGGCGTGGTGACTGAATCCCGTCTGCAGGTGGCGTCGTCGTCCAGGGCCAGATCAGTAAAGGTGGTTGATGAGTATCGCAGTGGCAATCTGCTGCGGGTTACTGTGCGGGCGGATATGTCCGAAAGCGGAAGCTGCAGTGCGGGTGAGGCAAGTGGTCTGAGAAAACGCGTCGCGGTGACCGGCTTCCCGATGGTATACCCGGACCAGGCGCGGATTGGCCGTATTGATGACGCCGGCGAGATCTTGCCGCAATTATTGCAGGCGGAACTTCGAAATACCGGCCATCTTCAGGTATTTGGTGCTACCACCCAGCGTCTTTTCAGTGATCTTCTGAACGCGCCAACCCAGCAGAAGTTCAATAACCGTCTTACCAACGTCATCCAGGTGGCGCGGGAACTGGGGGTTCAGTTTGTGGTTGCCGGCGTCATCCGTGATGTGGGTGTATCTGACCCGGACGCGTGGGGGAGTTCCGTTATCGACCGCATGCAGCGGGGGATTGGCGCTGCCAACCAGAACAGACGGTTTGTCGCGGACCTGATGATTTATGACGGGTTCAGTGGTGCTCCGGTCTACCAGGAACGTTTTGCGACCGAAGCGCGGTGGGATGCCGGCCCCGGCTCCGCCGACGGTTTCGGCTCGGCCGGTTTTCAGGAAACCCGTTATGGCCAGGCCGTGGGTGGCCTGATGAAGGATATGACGTCGGCGGTAAACGATGCTCTGGCATGCCAACCATTTATCACCCGGGTGACCCGGGTGGATGGCAACAAGGTGACCCTGGATTCCGGTGCCACCGCCGGGCTGCGGCCGGGTGATGAACTGAAACTCTACCGCAGTGCCAGCTTCTTTGATGCGCCAGGCTCGACCCCTGAGCTCCAGGACAGTGGTGCCACCATGACGGTGAACAACGTCCACCCGGATTTCAGCAACGGCAGAATTCCCGTTTCAGGTGGGCAGGTCAATATCCAGAGGGATGATGTGGCGATCGTCTGGTAGACGCTATCGCCATCACATTCAGGCTGCGGCAGTTTCCGCCGCGATATCGCGGATCTTGCTGACCATGGCCCGGAGTCCGTTGCCCCGGGTGGGGGAGATATGGCGGAACAGGTCCAGCTGTTCGAACAGCTCGTCGATGTCGGTCGCCAACAGGTCTCTCGGTGTCTTGCCGTTCAGGGCCACCAGAATGATAGCCGCAAGGCCACGAACGATAATGGCGTCGGAATCAATCAACAGGTACAGCTTGCCGCTGGGTCCATCGTAGTGATGAATCAGCCAGACCTGGCTCTGGCACCCGTGCACGTAGTTTTCTTCCGTGCGTTCCTCATCCGGGAATGGCGGTAATTGTTTACCCAGGTCGATAATAAACGCGTAGCGCTCTTCCCAGTCGTCGAGAAACTCGAAGCCGTCCAGCACATCTTCCAGCGTCGTATCTTTCCCCAGCGGGTTGGTCAGAAAGTCCTGTTCGGAGGCAGTCATTACAGCATCCCCAGCTCAAGCTTGGCTTCATCGGTGAGCATGTCGTTGTTCCAGGGTGGATCGAAGGTGAGTTCAACGGTCACCTTGTCCACATTGGGCACGTGCTCAAGCTTGGTCTTGACGTCTTCGGTAATTACCGGCCCCATTCCGCATCCGGCGGCGGTGAGGGTCATCAGGACGTAGACGTGATTGCCGTCTTCGGTGCCATTCTCAATCTTGCAGTCGTAGATCAGGCCCAGGTCCACCACGTTCACCGGAATTTCCGGGTCGTAGCAGTTCTGCATGGCTTCCCAGACCTGGTTTTCGTTGATGGTGCCGTCTTCGGGTGTTTCGAAGCTGCTCGCCAGGGGCTTCTTGCCCAGGGCATCGGCATTGTGGCCCTCAATACGAGCGAGGTTGCCGTTGACAGCAACGGTAAAGCTGCCGCCCAGTGACTGTGTGATGGTCACAAAGGTATCCGACGGAATCATGATTTCCGTTCCGGTGGGCACCAGGCGTGCCTCTACTTCGCGTTTGGTCAGGACCACTTCCCGTTCTTGCATGCCGTTTGGGGCCTCGTTTTCTGTTCGTGTTCAGGCGACGGTAAAACTCTCACCACATCCGCACTCAGCGGTCGCATTCGGATTCCGAAACTGGAACAGGGAGTTAACCCCCTCAGTCACAAAATCAATCTCAATGCCATTCACCAGCGGCAGGTGCTCTTCCTTCACGAACAGATCCACACCGTCGATATGGAAGACCTTGTCGTCCGCGCTGACTTCTTCTACCCACTGGGTTTCATACTTGAATCCGGAGCAGCCGCTTTTCTTGATGGCCAGTCGAATACCTTTCGCCTCCGGCTTCTTGTCCAGTTGCTTGCGTACGTGTTTAACCGCAGTAGGCGTCATGGTGACCGCTACGGTTGGTGTGTAGACTTCGGCTGTCATGTTTCCACCTCCATCAGGCAAACAGGCGCTGGATTTTCTGTAGGGCAGTAAATAACTGTTCCACTTCTTCCAGTGTATTATAAAACGCAAAGGATGCCCGGGCTGTACCGGGAACCCCGTAAAAGTCCATCAGCGGCATGGCGCAATGGTGGCCAGTGCGGATCTCGATACCCTGCTGGTCCAGCAATGTGCCTATGTCACTGGGGTGCAGGCCGGCGATTTTAAAGGACATGACCGGCACTTTGTTGCTGGCAGTACCGATAATTTCCATACCGGGAACGGTTTCCGCCAGCTCATTGGCACGGGCAAGCAGTGCACTTTCCGCTGCCTCTATACTGGCCCGGTCCAAGCCGTCAAGGTAATCAATCGCGGCGCCCAGGCCGATTGCCTCGGCGATAGGTGGAGTGCCTGCCTCGAACTTGTAGGGCAGGGTGTTCCAGGTGGTACGCTCGAACGATACCCGCTCGATCATTTCGCCGCCGCCCTGATAGGGGGGCATTTCCTCAAGCAGCTGGGCCTTGCCGTAAAGTACCCCGATGCCGGTAGGGCCGAACATCTTGTGGGCAGAGAACATGTAAAAATCACAGCCCAGCGCCTGAACGTCTGGCTTGAAGTGGGGCACTGCCTGGGCACCGTCGATTACGGTGATGACGCCGCGGGCCTTGGCCTGTTCGATCAGCGGGGCAACCGGGTTGATGGTGCCCAGAACATTGGATACGTGAGTCAGCGCCAGTATGCGCGTGCGCTCACCGAGCAGGCTGTTGAACGAATCCACATCCAGCTCCCCCTGGGGCGTGACCTGTATGGGCACCACTTTTGCCCCTGTGCGCTCGGCAATCATCTGCCAAGGCACGATATTGGCGTGGTGCTCCATCTGGCTGACCAGAATTTCGTCGCCCGGTTTCAGACGAGCGGCCAGGCCATTGGCCACCAGGTTGAGGGCCTCTGTGGTGCCTCGTGTCCAGATAATCTCACGGGTGCTGTCGGCGTTCAGAAAGTCCCGGACTTTTTCGCGAGCCCCCTCAAACGCGCTGGTGGCACGGTCACCCAGGGTGTGGGCGCCCCGGTGGACGTTGGAGTGCATTTCCCGGTAGTACCGATCCATGGCGTCCAGTACGGCGACCGGCTTCTGAGCCGACGCACCGTTGTCCAGATACACAAGGGGCTTGCCGTTGATCCGTTGATCAAGGATCGGGAAGTCCCGGCGGACAGCATCGACATCAAACGTTGCTCTGCCCGCCTTGTTTGCCACAGAAAGGTCTGTCATAACCGGTCAGGCCTCCTCAAATGTCTGGTCGAAAAACTCGTTCAGCCGCAGCTGTGCAGCATCTTTGACTGCCTGCACCGGGATCTGTTCAACAAGTTCGTTAATGAAGGCCATGGTCAACAGCGTATTGGCTTCACGGCGCCCGATGCCCCGGGACACCAGGTAGAACAGGGAAGTCTTGTCCAACTGGCCAATGGTCGCGCCGTGGGCACACTTGACGTCGTCCGCGTAGATCTCCAGCTCAGGCTTGGTGTCGATCTCGGCGCCGGTTGAGAGCAACAGGTTCTTGTTGTTCATGTTGGCGTTCGACTTCTGGGCATCCTCATGAATATGGATGCGGCCATTGAACACAGCGTGGGACTGGTCCGCAGCGATGTTGCGATAAGTTTCTTCACTGTTGCAGTGGGCAGCCACGTGCTCAATGGAGGTGTGGTTGTCGTAGTGCTGCTTGCCCTGGGTAACCACCACACCATTCAGCTTGCACTCACCACCTTCGCCTTCCAGGCGAACCATCAGGTCGTGGCGGCGAAGCGGTCCGCCGAAACCGACACAATGGCTTTCAAAGCGGGCATTGGCTGCCTGGCGCACACCGGTGGCACCGATGTGCTGTACGTTCTCGCCCTCCATGACCAATTGCACGCTGGTGACATTGGCGCCGTCTCCCAGCATGAACTCGGTGACCGCATTGACCATGACAGGCTCATTGCCGCTGGAGAGGTATTCCTCAACCAGCGTGATCTGGCTGTGACGCGCCGCGTCCACGTAGATGCGCGGGTAGGCAGAGCCAGAAGCGGTGCCGGTTACTTCGTGCACGATGAACAAGGGCTGGTCGAGCACAGCTTCCTTGTCCAACTGAATGTGCAGGCCGTCTTCAAAACGCGCCGAGTTCAGCCTGGCCATCTGCACGGCCCGGTTGTCCAGGGTGTTGTCGAGGCGATCGGCGAGGGCAGCCGCCTCGTCGTCATCGAGATCGGCGAAGCGCTGGATGCGGATACCGTCCAGATCGGGAAAATCCGACGCTTCCGGAATCATCACGCCGTTATGAAACACCACCCGGTAACCTGGCAGCGACAGGCTGAGACCGTCCTTGCCGGTCGCGGGCAGGGTAGCGGCAAGCTCATCAGTCAGCTTCAGGTGCCGGCTGGAGTACTTCCAGTTCTCGGTTTTGCGAGTTGGCAATGGCATATCCACCAGAGCCGTACCCCGTTGTTTGCGCAGCTCAAGCAGCGGTGCAGGCAGTGACTGCCGGCCCGGCTCAAGGAAGGCGCTGGAAAGCGTTGGTGCTGGTTTCATTCCACGACCTCCTTAGCTCGCTGCACTGGGGGTGGTTTCTTCGTCTTTCACACCGAGCCAGCCGTAACCGCGCTCTTCAAGCTCCAGCGCCAGCTCTCGCCCACCGGATTTGACGATTTTGCCACCGGCAAGAACATGTACGTAGTCCGGCACGATGTGATTCAACAGCCGCTGGTAGTGAGTCACCATCAGGATAGCGCGGTCGTCCGCGCGCAGGGCGTTCACGCCCTTGGAGACCACTTGCAGGGCATCGATATCAAGCCCCGAATCAGTCTCGTCAAGAATCGCCAGCTTGGGCTGCAGCAGAAGCGCCTGCATGATTTCGTTACGCTTCTTCTCACCGCCGGAGAAGCCTTCGTTGACGCCGCGCTTGAGAAACGCCGGGTCCAGGTCCACCTGTTTGGAAACCTCTCTGGCCAGCTTCATGAACTCGGCCGCGTTCATCTCCGGCTCGCCACGGTGTGTACGCATGGCGTTAACGGCGGTGCGGAGGAACTGAAGGTTACTGACACCGGGAATCTCCACCGGGTACTGGAACGCCAGGAAAATGCCTTCGCGAGCACGCTCTTCGGTCTCCAGATCCAGCAGGTTCTCACCGTTCAGGGTGATCTCGCCCTCGGTTACCTCAAAGGTTTCATTACCTGCAAGCACCTGGGACAGCGTACTCTTGCCTGAGCCGTTCGGGCCCATAATGGCATGAACTTCCCCGGCCTTGATTTCCAGGTTGATGCCCTTGAGGATCTCTTCACCCTCAACGGATGCGTGCAGGTTCTTGATGCTCAGCATTTATGGCTTCTCTCTTCCTGATGTCTGAATTCTTGTACTCACCCTCGGTACCAACTTTAAACCTTGGGTGAGTCAGCCCTCGGGCAGGCCCTTCCGGGATACGCTGTGAATACGTCCATGTACGCTCGAAAAAATCATCCCTGATTTTTACGATCCCGGAAGGGCCTGCCCGAGGGCTTCCGCATACTTTTGTGTTTGCCGTCCGAAGCAGAATAATGTTGTTTCGGCGGACTGGCATATTCGTGCCCCTCCAAACTCCGGGTCAGTGAGCAGGTTGGGCCTTCCGAAACCCTAAAAAACAAGGACGTTTTTTAGGAGCCTACATGGACGTATTCACGGCGTGTTTCGGAAGGCCCAACCTGCTCGCTGACCTCCACAGCAGCTGGCGGGGCAAGCAGGTCTCAACCCACAGACCCTTCAAGACTGACTTCGAGCAACTTCCCAGCCTCAACAGCAAACTCCATGGGCAGCTCCTTGAAGACCTCTTTACAGAAGCCGTTCACAATCATGGAAACGGCCTGCTCAGGGTCGATACCACGCTGACGGCAGAGGAACATCTGCTCGTCGCTGACCTTGGAGGTGGTGGCCTCGTGCTCGACGATGGCCGATTTGTTCTTGCTTTCGATGTACGGGAACGTGTGGGCGCCGCAGCGGTCGCCGATCAGCAGCGAATCGCACTGAGTATAGTTACGTGCACCTTCCGCACCGGGGCCGAACTTCACCAGGCCGCGGTAGGCATTGGAGCTCTTGCCCGCGGAAATACCCTTGGAGATGATTGTGCTGGAGGTATTCTTGCCCAGGTGGATCATCTTGGTGCCGGTATCGGCCTGCTGATAATTGTTGGTCAGTGCCACCGAGTAGAATTCGCCCACGCTGTTGTCACCACGCAGAATGCAGCTCGGGTACTTCCAGGTCACCGCAGAACCGGTTTCAACCTGGGTCCAGGAAATCTTGGAGTTCTTGCCGATGGCGGCGCCACGCTTGGTGACGAAGTTGAAAATGCCGCCTTTGCCGTTCTCATCGCCCGGATACCAGTTCTGGACGGTGGAGTACTTGATCTGCGCATCGTCCAGCGCAACCAGTTCTACCACGGCTGCGTGGAGCTGATTTTCATCCCTCATGGGGGCTGTGCAGCCTTCCAGGTAGCTTACGTAGCTGCTGTCTTCGGCGATGATCAGGGTGCGCTCGAACTGTCCGGTGTTGGCCGCGTTGATGCGGAAGTAGGTGGACAGCTCCATGGGGCAGCGCACACCTTTGGGCACGTATACGAAGGTACCGTCGGAGAAGACTGCGGAGTTCAGGCCTGCGAAGAAGTTGTCGCCAGCGGGAACCACGGAACCCAAATACTTTTTGACCAGTTCCGGATAATCCTGGATGGCCTCGGAGATGGAGCAGAAAATCACGCCCGCTTTGGCCAGTGGCTCTTTGAAGGTGGTGGCAACAGAGACGGAGTCGAATACCGCATCAACGGCCACGCCAGCGAGTTTTTCACGCTCGTGCAGGGGAATACCCAGTTTTTCGTAGGTTCTGAGCAGTTCCGGATCCACTTCGTCCAGGCTCTGGGGCATATCTTCCGGGCGCTTGGGCGCGGAGTAGTAGGAAATCGAGTTGTAGTCGATCTTCGGGTAGCCGACGTGAGCCCAGTCCGGCTCGTCCATTTCCAGCCAGCGACGGTAGGCTTTCAGGCGCCACTCCAGCATCCACTCGGGCTCTTTCTTGATGCCGGAAAGGCGGGCAATGACGTCTTCATTCAGGCCGGGTTCGAACGTGTCGGATTCGATATTTGTTACGAATCCGTGTTCGTATTCCCGTTTGATCAGCTCGTTCACCTCTTTGTCGGTGGTCGCCATGATCGTCGCTCCGTATTCTCTCATCTCGGGCTTTTCAGCCCCTGGTGTCGCCGGCAACCTTGCTTGAGTGGCTACCTTGCGGATGTAAATGTTTCAGGCGTTGCAATGGTCGCCCAGCCAGTGGGTACGCCCTGCAATCGGTTTTTGGATGACGGATTTGGCGTTGCCCTGTTGATAACCAAGGGCAAAATCCGTTTCTTCTGGTGAGCGAGTATACAATACCAGAGTAAAATAGTCAGGTATTAAATTGCGCGTGTCGTGATTATACCTTATTCGGCCCTTGGGGCACTAAGGGGGTCGCAATCGAGGTGATAGCCTTAGTATCTATAAGACTGAATGTTTGAGGAGGGCCTCAGGCGGGTCTGGCTTCCAAAACACGCCGTGAACCCGTCCATGGGGGCTCGGCATTGCCATCCCTGGCAATGCACGGTTTTGGAAGCCAGACCCGCCTGAGGCCTTCGACTAATTGCTATTCGCCGGTAGGGAGAATACGGGTCAGGTAGCTGTAGTCGAGGGATGGCGGTAATTGCTCAGGTTTGGGGATGCGAACGATATGGCCGCTACCCGGAGCGTATCCCATGGTCTCACCGTTGCGGTTTTCCATGGTTTCGGCGCTGAACCGCAGGTTGCCGGCCGGGGTGATTAGTTCGAGGGTGTCGCCGGGAGCAAACTTGTTTTTCACGTCGATGGTCAGCCACCGGTCATCCACGTCAGTAATAGTGCCGACGACCTGCTGGCTGCCGTTCAGGGAGGAGCCCTGTTCGTAGTTCTGGTATTCCTGAGGCACGTGGCGGCGTAGGAAGCCTTCGGTGTAGCCGCGGTTGGAGAGGGCTTCCAGTTGGTCCATCAGGTTCATATCGAAGGGTTTTCCACCTGTGGCATCGTCGATGGCGCGGCGGTAGGCCTGGGTGGTGCGGGCGACGTAGTAGGTGCTTTTGGTGCGGCCTTCGATTTTCAGGGAGTGGATGCCCATTTCTGCCAGTGCCGCGACGTGCTGGACGGCGCGTAGGTCTTTGGAGTTCATGATATAGGTGCCGTGTTCGTCCTCGTAGGCGGGGATGTAGCTGCCTGGGCGGTTGGGTTCTTCCAGCAGGATTTCCTTTGGCTCTACCATCTGGGCTTCGCCGTTGGCCGAGGTGGCGATCAGGTCGCCGGTCTGGTCATGGTGGTGGCTGACTTCCTTGTAATTCCAGCGGCAGGCGTTAGTGCAGGCGCCCTGGTTGGCGTCGCGGTGGTTCATGTAGCCGGACAGCAGGCAGCGGCCGGAGTAGGCCATGCACAGGGCGCCGTGGACGAAGACTTCCAGCTCCATTTCCGGCACTTTTTCACGGATGTCGCGGATTTCGTCCAGGGCCAGTTCACGCGAGAGAATAACGCGGCTGATGCCCTGTCTTCGCCAGAATTCCACCGTCGCCCAGTTCACCGCGTTGGCCTGTACCGAAAGGTGTATGGGTTGGTCCGGCCATTTTTTCTTTACCAGCATGATCAGTCCGGGATCGGACATGATAAGGGCGTCCGGCCGGTATTCCAGAACTGGCTCCAGGTCCCGGAGGTAGCTGCGTACCTTGTCGTTGTGGGGCGCGATGTTGGATACGAGGTAGAACTGCTTACCCAGTTCGTGGGCCCGGTTTATGCCGTCCCCCAGGGCCGTAACGTTTTTGAAGCTGTTATTCCTTACCCTTAGCGAATACCGCGGTTGGCCGGCATAGACGGCATCGGCGCCATAGGCGAAGGCGGTTTCGAGGTGTTCGGCAGTGCCGGCAGGGGCCAGTAGTTCTGGGGTGTGCATTGGGGCTCCGGATAAGGCCATCGGTTATTCTGGGTTTGAGTGCGGCCCATAGTGCCTCATCGATCGATTTTTTCCCTTGATGCGGCTCAAGGGCGGATATGGTTATTTTCGGCTAACATGTGTACGCTGACGTCCGCAGGGTTTATTGCCTGCATTGAGATATCAGGAGTAAAAGACATGCAATCAGAACCGATGGAGTCCCTGGCGGTGAAAGCACCGTTCAGTGCGCGAGTGACTTCGTTGATTGCCGGACATCTGGAACGGGGTCGGGTAGGCGTAGAGGCAGTGGCCTCCCAACTGCACATGAGCCGGCATACGCTTCACAAAAGGCTGAAGCGGGAGGGCCTGACGTTTGCGGCCTTGCTGGAGGAGATCCGGCGTGAGCGGGCGCTGGCTTATCTTGATGATCGCAGCAAGTCGTTGGTGGAAATTGCCGAACAACTGGGTTTTTCGGAACTCAGCGCGTTCAGTCGCGCGTTCAAGCGCTGGATGGGCAAGTCGCCGGGGGCCTACCGCTCAATGGCGGCGTGAGGCTGAAGCAGACGCCGGGGCTGCGAACGCGCATACCCCGGAGCCTTCGTTTACCTATCAGGCTTTCTTGAAGATCAGCGTGCCGTTGGTGCCGCCAAAGCCGAAGCTGTTGCTCATCACCAGGGGCAGATCAACGTTGTCCTGCCTTTCCCGTACGATGGGGTAGCCTTCGGCGCCTTCGTCCAGATTCTCGATGTTAGCCGACGGAGCGATAAAGTTCCCCCGCTGCATGATCAGGCTGTAGATGGCTTCATGCACGCCCGCAGCGCCCAGAGCGTGGCCGCACAGAGGCTTGGTTGAGCTCAGTGGCGGTATCTTGTCACCAAAGGTTTCCTTCAGGGCTTTCAGCTCGGTGACATCCCCTGCAGGCGTGCTCGTGCCATGGGTGTTCACGTAGCTGATTTCACCATCCACATTTTTCATCGCCTGCTGCATGCAGCGAATCGCGCCTTCGCCGCTGGGGGCGACCATATCGGCGCCGTCAGAGGTGGCACCGAAGCCGACCAGCTCGGCCAGGATATTGGCTCCACGTGCCTCTGCGTGCTCCAGGGCCTCCAGTACCAGAACACCGCCGCCACCGGAGATGACGAAGCCGTCCCGGTCTCTGTCGTAGGTGCGGGAGGCGCTTCCGGGGGTGTCGTTGTACTTGGTGGACAGCGCACCCATGGCGTCAAACATCAGGCTCAGGGTCCAGTGGATGTCTTCACCGCCACCGGCGAACATGACGTCCTGGCGGCCGAGGGCAATCAGGTCACCGGCGTGGCCGATGGAGTGGGCACTGGTGGCACAGGCAGAGGTGATGCCGTAGTTGACGCCGGTAATTCCGAATGCGGTGGCCAGGGAAGCGTTAATGGCGCTGCCCATGGTGCGGGGTACGCGATACGGGCCAACGCGGCGAATGCCTTTGGCGCGGTGGGTATCAATCGCATCCATCAGCTCCACGGTGGAGGCACCCCCGGCGCCTGTAATAACGCCGGTCGAGTTGGCGCGGATCTGCTCGTCGGTCAGTCCGGCCTGCTCAATGGCTTCTTTCATCGCAAGGTAGGTATAGCCGGAGGCCGGACACATGAAGCGCATCAGCTTGCGGTCTATCAGTTCCGGCAGGTTCAGATCGATCTGGCCGCAAACATGACTGCGTAGGCCATTGTCCTTGGCTTCCTGGCTGAAGCCTATGCCGGGTATTGAATCACGCAGTGACCGGGTCACTTCGTCTTGATTGGTTCCGAGGCTGGAGACAATCCCCATGCCGGTAATAACTACACGACGCATTTAATGGCTCCTAAAAGTCATCCGTAGAATTGAACATGCCAACCTTCAGATCCTTGGCAGTGTATATCTCGCGGCCATCCACTTCCATGCGGGCATCGGCGATCGCCATGGTGAGCTTGCGACGGATTACCCGCTTGATATCGAGGTGATAGCGAACCAGTTTGTTGGTGGGCAGCACCTGGCCGGAAAACTTCACTTCGCCGCTTCCCAGCGCCCGACCCTTACCCTCTCCACCGGTAGCCGCGAGGAAAAAGCCCACCAGTTGCCACATGGCATCCAGGCCCAGACAGCCAGGCATGACAGGGTCATCAACAAAATGAACCTTGAAGAACCACAGGTCCGGGTTGATATCCAGCTCGGCAATAATGCTGCCTTTGCCATAAAGCCCGTCGGTTTCGCTGAAGTGGGTTACGCGGTCCATCATCAGCATTTCGTTGATAGGTAGCCGCATCTTGCCTGGGAAAAGCGTACCTTGCCCGCAGGCTTCCAGATCCGCCTTGTCAAAGTGGTCGGGGGTCATAATGCCAATGTTCCTGTTACAAAATGGTTTCTTATACTTTAGCTGTTATTCATCAGTTGGCTATTGACCATTGGTTGCAGTTTTCAAGGAAGTGGCTGGCTGCGGTTGATGGTCATCAAGGTGTGGTCAGGCGCTTTTGGTTATTTTTCAGGCTGACCCTGACAGATACGAGGAGCTGCCATGTCCGCGAATAGTAAAGCCTGGGGCGAACTGAGCCGCAGGGATGGCCGCGTTAGTGCAAAGCTGAAGCGCAGCACAGACCACAGCCCTGCACAGGTATGGGCAATGCTGACTAATCCCGCCAATCTGGCTAACTGGTTGGCCCCGGGAACGATCGAGCAGTGGCCGGGCGGGTCGGTAAAAATCGAGTTTGGCCAGAGTGGCTCAGCGATCGACAGCTATGTTCGCGCTATCAAGCCCGAACGGCTGCTGGAGTATTCCTGGAGTGCCGGTAATGAACCGCAACGCCCGATACGCTGGAATCTGATTCCGGAAGCGGAGGGAACGAAGATAGAGCTGGCATTGCTGTTGCCGGACGACCACCGGGTGGCGGTTTCCTGTGCCGGCTGGGATGCCCACCTTGAAATGTTGATGGCCTCACTTGAGGGAATTCACATCCACTTTCCTGCTGACCGTTTCCGCGAGGCGAGGGCAGCATTCAGTGCAATTGCCGAGGAAGAGCTGGCCGCCTGACCGGCTCTTCCTGTTGCTGATTTCATAAAGTCCCTGAAGGCTCAGCCTTCCTTGCCATCCGGCCGCGGTGACGCCAGGATCCGGGTGTAGCGGGCGAGGAAAATGCCGAATGCGAGCATCCATAACAGCGAACTTACCCCTACCCCTGCATTCCAGGGAATGACTTCGAGCGCCGTGATCACGCGCACCAGTGCCGCCAGGTGAATCAGTATAAAAGCTGTGACCAGGCCTCCGGGCAGAACGAGAGGGCGCCCGGTATGGCCCAGTGATACCCGGGCGATGACGCCCAGGATCAGGCAGCCAACCGCTCCGGTACCGGCCGCGTGTGTCCATGCGCTGGCGGGCCAGCCTGCGAGGAGGGAGCCGGCGAGCAGGAGCAGCGCAACCGGCACCCAGAGGATGGACAGATGCAGTACCCAGAGCAGTGGCTCCGTACGGAACAGCCAGCCTTTCCAGCCGGCGAGGCGAACCAGCATCAGAACAGCGGCTGTTACCGCCAGAATGGCGGTGATAGTTTGCCAGCCGGACACCAGTGAGGCCATCAGCAGCACCATATTGAACAGCACGGCCATGTCCAGCGCCGGAACCATTTTTACCTGGGTGGCATCCAGCCCCCGTTGACGCAACCAGCCGGCGGAAAACGCAGGGGTAATACGACCGCCGATAATGCTGATCAGCGCCATTGCCATGATTAGCGCGCCATAGCTGAATGCCGGATCGAGTCGGGTTACGAAGCCGATCTGCATCAGCCAGAGCAGCCCCAGTACCACCAGGATCATCAGTTGTCGCTTCTGTTTGGCGTGTACGACGCGCCAGCCGGCATCCAGCATTACCAGGGGCAGGAAGGCGAGGTTAACGCCATGAACCAGCCAGTCCGGCAGGCCCGCTCCGAAGGCCAGCAATAGCCGCCCCGCAAGCCAGACACCCCACAGCAGAGCCAGACGTAAGCCATGGGTTCGTTCTGTTTGGGTCCATACGCATACGGCGGTCAGCAGAAAGCCGGCAATAGCCGCAGACAGGAAGCCGAACAGCATTTCATGCTGATGCCAGAACAGCCCTGGCATGGCCAGGGGCAACTGAATGGCGCCGCTGACCTGCAGAATCCATACCGGAATAGCCACCATGGCCAGTATGGTCATGGAAAGAAAGAAAATGCGGAAAGGGTAGCCGAACAGCTGGCGGACGCTCGCACCCCCTGCGGTTTCTGTGGTGGGAATAGCCTGCATGACAATGACTCCACTGGCGATCTGAATATAACGTGTATATTAGATAAATGTTTATAGGAATAACATACCCATCAGGCGGTAGTTTTGCGTACAATGCGGCTATCGATTTGATTCCCAATGGATTAATTTATGAGCGGTTACCTGATTTTGAAAAGTATCCACATGACCGCAGCCTACCTGACGGTGGTGCTGTTTGCCTTGCGTCTGATACTCGATGCAGTGGGCAAGCCCAACTGGCGCAAGACCCCGTTGCGCTGGATCCCCCACGCCAACGACACGGTTCTGCTGGTGGCCGCCATCAGCCTTCTGTTTGTGACGCCCTGGGTACCCTTTGTGCATGGTTGGCTGACGGCGAAGATCTTCCTTCTGGTGGGTTACATCGTCGCAGGTGTGTTCGCGATGAAGGAAACCCGCAGCCTGCAGGTACGGCTGATTGCTTCGGTACTGGCGCTGGTCCAGATCATGGCGATTTTCCATCTGGCATTGGCCAAACCCTTCTGATCTGCTCGAAGCCGGGGGGGGGTTAATGGCCCCCGGGCTTCTCTGACATCTGCTTCGTCAGTTCCTTCAACTGTTCCTGTACAGCCTGCAACTGACGGGCAATTTCATCCCGTTCGTCGTGGGCCTGTTGCGCCTGTTGGGCGTTCTGCTCTTCGCTCATTACCTCCAGTATCGCCCCGATCATCATATTCAGAAACACGAACGCCGTCAGGAAAATGAACGTCAGGTAGTAGATCCAGCTCAGCGGGTACTGCTCCATGGTGGCGTACATGACGTCCGTCCAGTCCTCGAAGGTGGCCACCCGGAAAAGAGTGAGCATGGCGATGGCCACATCCCCCCAGAGTACTTCATCCACTTTTGCAAAGAACATGGAGCCCATGGCTGCGTAGATATAGAAGATGATGAACATCAGCACGGCGATGTAGCCCATGCGAGGAATGGCTTTGAGCAGGGAATTGATCAGAAACCGTAACTCCGGCACCACGGAAATCAGCCGCAGTACCCGGAATACCCTCAATAACCGGCCCAGCAGTACAGCGTCGGAGTTGTCCAGCGGGATCAGGCTGCCTACCACAACAAGCGTATCGAACAGGTTCCAGCCGTCCATCAGAAAGCGTTTCTTGTTGGGGCAGGCGGCAAAGCGGAACAGGATTTCTATCAGGAAGAAGATGGTGATGGCGTTGTCCATCACGCTCAGCGAGCCTTCCACCAGCGGCGGCAGTTCATAGGTTTTGGCGCCAATTGTCAGGGCCGACAGGATAATGATGCCAATGACAACGCCCTGGAATACCCGGCTGGACTCAATGCGGCGCAATTGCTCGAAGCCGGTGGCAGGACTGGGTTTGGGTGACATGGAAAACAACAGCTCCAGGTAGTTCGTGGAGCCTGAATTCTAAAGCGAGTGGGGCGGGTTGGATACACCGTGCGAAAAAAAGCCCCCGGAGGTCGGGGGCATTAGCGCAGGTCATCGCTACAAGGGCAAACACGTTACTTAAGGGGCGGGCGACTGGCGGACGGTTCCTTGTTGCCCCTGACCGGTCGGTTCAGCGGATAGAAAAGCTGTGGTGATGAGAGCTCCGGCAGGTCGGTTTTGGACTCGTGGGCAGCCCATTCCACCCTTTCGGCGGAGCGGATTGCGTAATGCATCCAGGCCAGGGCCGTGGCCACGATCAGGAACATCAGCATGAAACTGCTCTGCCAGACACCGGTGATGTCGTTCAGGGCACCGAACATGAGTGGCAGCAGGAAGCCTCCCAGGCCGCCTATCATGCCCACAACGCCACCCACCGCGCCCACATGGGTGGGGTAGTACACCGGAATGTGTTTGTACACAGCCGCCTTTCCCAGGGACATGAAAAAGCCGAGGATGAAGGTAAGAACCACAAATGGAATCAGGCCTACTTCGAGGAAGAAGCGGATATCCCCATCTATGCCGTGTATCACGTACTCAGTTGGCGGATAACTGAGCAGGAAGGTGCAGGCCACAGAGGCGATAAAGGTCCAGTACATAACGCGGCGAGCGCCGTAACGATCCGACATCCAGCCACCGAGCACCCGGAACAGGGACGCGGGGATGGTATAGAGCGCAGCAATCATGCCGGCCGTCTTGATGTTCAGGCCGTACACGCCAATGAGGTAGTGGGGTAACCACAAGGCTAGGGCCACAAATGCGCCGAACACAAAAAAATAATACAGCGCGAAGCGCCATACCCGCAGCTCCTTCAGTGGGGCCATCTGCTCCAGGAAGGACTGGGACTTCTTGCTGGCGCGCTCCTTCGCCAAGGGGTCTTCCTTGGCCAGGAGGATGAACAGCACACCCATAACGGCCAACACAGTGGCATACACTTGAGCAGTGCCCTGCCAGCCCAGGGCCACCAGCAGAAAAGGAGCGCCGAAATTGGTCACCGCCGCGCCCACATTACCTGCCCCGAAAATACCCAGTGCGGTGCCCTGGCGCGCCTGCTCGAACCAGGCAGCCGTGTAGGTTACCCCCACGATAAACGAGCCGCCTGCCAGGCCGACGCCAAGGGCGCCAACCAGCAGCATCAGATAGCTGTTCGCAAAAGTGAGCAGGTAGACACAGGCGGCGGTGGTCAGCATCAGCACCCCAAATACCCACCGGCCACCGTAACGGTCTGTCCAGACGCCCAGAAATAGCCGGCTGATAGAACCGGTCAGGATGGGGGTGGCCATTAACAATCCCAGTTGGGTATCCGATAGCCCGAAGTCCTGGCGAATCTTGATGCCGATAATGGAAAAGATGGTCCAGACCGCAAAGCACAGGGTGAAGGCAAACGTGGATATGCCCAGCGCCCGGTACTGTTCATGCTTCGATACGCTGTTTTCCATCAGGAACCTCTCCCACTGCGAACTGCAAAACCATGGTTTCGACTGTATCCCGCAGCCCCCCTGCAGCTACTTGAACAATATCAAGAATGCCCGCTATGGAGCCGTAGCATTGGAGGTACCCCTTCATGGCAGGTAGGGGTAGGCGATAGCGGGTTGAAAGGCGCGAAAGGGATAGCGCCCATGTGTCTCTGGTGGGGTACCCGCCTGTAGTTTTGATGCATATCAAGTTGGGGCAGTAGGCGATTGTGGGCTAATGCTGACAAATATTAAGTCTGCCGTGCGTGCGCACTGGCATAAGAGGTCAGGAGCCTACGATGAAAATCATGATTGCCTACGACGGTTCGAGAAATGCCAGGTTGGCGCTGGCTCAAACCATCACCATGTTTCGGGACCTGCAACCGCAAATCACTCTTGTTGCCGTGGCTGAAAACCCCCGCGACATCACGTCGGGAAACGAAGATTTTTTCCAGCAGGAAGTGGATGAGCTCAAGCAGCACCTGGCGGAAGCGGTCGAGGTCTGCGAGAACGAGCAGATTGTCGCTGAAACCATTCTGCTGGAGGGCGACGCCCGCAAGATGCTGCTGTTTGCCGCGGAGAAGAAAATCCGCCCCGACATGCTGGTAATAGCCCGCCACAGCCACGAGCCCGATGGCGGCTTTATCGCCCGTTCGCTGACTTATTTCGTGGATGAGCTGGATTACATGACCTTTGGCAGTGTGAGCTCTTTTCTCGCACGCCGGGTGCAGTGTCCGCTGCTCATTCTCCCCAGCCTTTAATAACCCTTGAATAGCCCCGGAGGCTGAAATGAAAGTCGCAGACGTATTCCGCGTCCGCAATCCGGAAATCAGGGCTCTGCACCTGACCTGGATTGCTTTTTTCATTACCTTTTATGTCTGGTTCAACATGGCACCGCTGGCATCCAGCATGCTGAAAAGTGTGGACTGGCTGACAAAAGATGACATCCGCCTGTTTGCCATCTGTAACGTGGCGCTGACCATTCCCGCCCGCATCATTGTGGGCATGGCCCTGGACCGGTTCGGTCCGCGCCGTGTGTTCTCGGTACTGATGGTGTTGATGGCCATTCCCGCCCTGGTGTTCGCGTTCGGCACCACCATGATGCAGCTGCTGGTCAGCCGCTTGGTCCTGAGCTCTATCGGCGCAAGCTTCGTTGTTGGTATCCACATGACCGCCATGTGGTTCAAACCCAGGGACATCGGTTTTGCCGAGGGCTTCTATGCGGGCTGGGGTAACTTTGGTTCTGCCGCGGCAGCCATCTCTCTGCCCACCATTGCCCTGCATATGTACGGTGGTGAAGACGGCTGGCGTTGGGCCATTGCCCAGAGTGCAATCTTCATGGCGGCTTATGGCGTCTACTACTGGTTTGCCATCACCGACGGCCCTGTGGGCACCGTTCACCGCAAGCCTCGCAAGGCCATTGCGCTGGAAGTCAGCACCTGGGGCGACATGATCAAGCTCATCCTGTGGACGATTCCGCTGGTGGGCGTACTGGGTATCCTGGTTTGGCGTATCCAGAGCATGGGGTACATCGGTACCACCGGAGCGCTGATCTGTTACGGCATCATCGTTGCGATCGTGATCTACCAGATTATCCAGATTCTGCGGGTAAACATCCCCATTCTCAAGAAAGGCGTGCCCGAGGACGACAAGTATCCGTTCAACAGTGTCGCGGCCCTGAACAGCACCTATTTCGCCAATTTCGGTGCCGAGCTGGCGGTAGTATCCATGCTGCCCATGTTCTTTGAAGAAACCTGGAGCCTGAGTGCAGCTGCCGCGGGCATGATCGCAGCGTCCTTTGCCTTCGTTAACCTGCTGGCGCGCCCGATGGGCGGCCTGGTTTCTGACCGCATGGGTAACCGCAGGTTTGTCATGCTCGCCTACATGTTCGGCATTTCCATTGGCTTTGCACTAATGGGACTGATGAACTCGAACTGGCCACTGATCATTGCCGTTGGCATCACCGTTTTCACCTCTTTCTTCGTGCAGGGGGCTGAAGGTGCAACCTTTGGCATTATTCCGTCCATCAAGCGCCGTCTGACCGGGCAGATTTCCGGCATGGCCGGTGCCTACGGCAATGTCGGCGCGGTGGTGTATCTCACCATCTTCACCTTCGTTACGCCCACGCAGTTCTTCTACATCATCGCCGCGGGTGCCTTCATCAGCTGGGTGCTGTGCCTGATGTGGCTGAAAGAGCCGGAGTCCGGGTTTGCGGAAGAGTACCAGGTGTCGTCTGTTGACCTTCAGATTGAAGAGGAGGAGCGCCGGAAGCAGGCTGCGGCCGCGGCTGGTTAATCACCCTCGGCAAGCTGACCTTCATCAGAACCCGCCCGGAGCAATCCCGGCGGGTTTTTTGTATTCTGTGGCAAAGCATCCGTCCTGAAACTGAAGGGGAACACTATGGGAGTTCTCGAGCGCTGGTCCGGCTGGCTCGGAGCATTACTGGCCGTTGTGGTATTGGTAGCCCTGTGGCAGATCTTTGGGCAGGAGGACAGCCTGGAAGCTCGTGATATACGCGGCCGTACGCCGCTGATTGTGGCTGCGGAGGAGGGCGATGCAGAAGAAGTACGCAGGCTGGTTGGCAAAGGCGCACGAATTGATGCGGGGGATGACTGCAACTGGACAGCAATGATGCGGGCTGCGGCAGGTGGACACACGGATATGCTGACGTATCTGCTGGATAACGGGGCGGAGATCAACCATCTGGAAAAAACCGGCTATACGGCGTTGATGGCGGCTGTAGTGAACAATCGCCCTGAGGCAGCCAGGGTTCTGGTCGAGCGGGAGGCCGAGCTGGATGTCCAGGAAAAAGAGAACGGCCAGACAGCGCTCATGTGGGCGGTTAGAAACCGCAATCCGGAGCTGGTGAGACTTCTGTTGTCAGCAGGGGCAGATACAGACATCGAGAACAGGGAGGGGCAGACGGCAAAGGATCTTGCCCTGATGGCCAGTGCGGAAGAAGGGGAAGGGGCGGAGCGTGTCCGTGAAGCTCTCGGCTGTGGCGATGACCCGGGGGAGGGGCGAGAGAATCAGGACTAAAAAAGCCGGCCCCTGGGGCCGGCAAACTGCACCTGATAGTCTAACGGTTTCTTCAGGGATTCTTGATGTAGGCACTCTTTCGAAGGTAGAACCACCAGTTCACCACCAGGCACACCGCATAGAACACCGCAAATCCGTACATGGCCAGTTCCGGGGTGCCGGCCTGGATTTCCTGCCCCATCACCCGGGGCGCGATGAAGGCGCCATAGGCGGCAACGGCAGAGGTCCAGCCGAGCACCGGTCCTTTCTGTTGCTGGTCAAAGATCACACCGATGCTGCGGAAGGTGGAGCCGTTGCCGATGCCGCTGGCAGCGAACATTACGATGAACAGGATCAGGAACAGCGCGAAGTAGCTGTTGGGATCTGTTGAGTTGTAGGCCAGCATCATCACGTAGCCGGTTGCCACGGAGGCTACCACCATAACCACCGAGATGATCTGGGTGACGATGGAGCCGCCCATCTTGTCGGAAATCCAGCCACCCACCGGGCGAATCAACGCACCCACGAAGGGGCCCATCCAGGCCCAGGTAAGGGCGCTCGGTGCATCGGGATTGCTGACACGGGTTACGGTGCCGTCGGCCGCCACTTCCATCATGTTGCCGAAGATAACGCTGATGGACAGGGGCAATGCTGCGGAGAAGCCGATGAACGAGCCGAAAGTAAGAATGTAGAGCACGGTCATGGACCAGGTGTGCTTGTTGCTGAAGATGGCAAACTGCTTCTGGATGTTGGGCTTGATATCGCCGGGAATCAAACGCAACAGAACCAGCGTCAGGATAATAGTGAGGGGCAGCGCCACCCACATATTCAGAATCCCCAGCGCATAAACGCCGACCAGTGAGGTGGCAAGGCCAACGCCATACAGGCCAAGAATCTTGCCGAAGGCGGAAGCAGGATTACCCGGATTGGGGGTAACCACCTTCAGATTGTTCATGCCGAACCAGCCCGCGAAGGCCAGTGGAATCAGGAAGACCAGCCAGATGAAGCCAGCGTTCTGAATCCAGGTCTCGGTGCCGGCTTCGATGCGCCCGATCAGCGTGCCACTGGCGCTTTGCAATTCCATTGGGGCGCCAGCAAGCGCGCCAAAGATACCAATGGTCATCACCAGAGGGATGAGGATTTGCATGGTGGTAACACCGAAGTTACCCAGCCCGGCGTTCATGCCCAGACCATAGCCCTGCTTGCTCTTCGGGTAGAACGAGCTGATGTTACTCATGGAGCAGGCGAAGTTACCGCCACCAATACCGGACAGCAATGCCAGAGCCTGGAAAACGATGAACGGCGTCTCCGGGTTCATCAATGCAATACCGGTCCCCAATGCGGGAATCATTAACAGAGCCGTGGTAAGGAATACAGTATTGCGGCCACCGGCAATCTTGATCATGAACGATGCCGGAATTCGGAGAGTTGCGCCGGAAAGCCCTGCAATTGCGCTCAGGGTAAACAGCTGTTCAATGGTGAATGGAAAGCCCAGGTTCTGCATCTGTGTGGTGATCATGCCCCACATCAGCCAGATGGCGAAACCCATCAGCAAGCTGGGAATGGAAATCCACAGGTTGCGGGAGGCAATGCGCTTGCCCTCCTTTTCCCAGAATTCTTCGTTCTCGACATCCCAGTGTTCGATGTCGGCATTGGTTTTAGCCATGATTACTGCTCCTCTAGTTGCTGACCCTGGACCACGGCAATGGTGGCACTCGGGCTATGGGAGTCATTCTGCAAACGGGAGGCGCGGGGTGATCGTGACAAATATCAAGGACAACTAGGGCCGGCTGGTTCCGGTTTTTTCCGCCGATGGAAGTGCCACTAAAGGCCCTTTATTGTCATTTAAAATCAGTTGGTTATAGGGGTTGTATATCTTATGGAGTAGTCGGTCCGGTTCCTGGCGCAGTGGAGGTAGCCAATCATTTCCGGCGCTGCTGGCTGTGGTGAAACAGGGTGAGAAGCTGGATAGCGACCAGGCCAAATGCCGTGGACCAAGCCAGGGCAGATATCCAGAGTGCCTCTGGATGGGCAAACGGAGTGGCACCCGCCTGCAGTCGGGCCAGCACTGCCACTGCCATAGCTAAAGCGATGCCGAGTACTTGCCAGGTGGGAGGAAAGGTCCGTTTAGCCCTTTGCCAAGCCAGGCGTAGCATCACACTGAGCGACAGGGTGCCAAGAGCGCCAATCGTAATCACGTGCAATGCCGGTAAGGGGTCAATTCCCTGCAAAAGCCGAACTCCCGTTATGCCTGCCCCGCCAGCGAGCCAAAGATAGCCAATGGCAAGGACCAGCAAATCCGGCCGATTCACGCAATGCCAGAGTTTCCAGCGCGCGGTACGGACCACAACAAGAGCGGCGGACGACACTAAAAGAAGGCCGGTAACCGTGTCTGCGAAGGGCATGAGTGCCAGTACCACGGCCGCTGGCAGAACCACCAGAAGCGCACCTTCCATTCGTGGTTGCACCCTGGCTTCTAGGGGAATACCTCGCTTTTCCAGCGTTCCGGCCACAGCCGGTGCGATGATCCTGCCACCCATGAATGTCATCAGTAGTAACAGGCCAAGAATGGCGGCGACCATGACGCGTCGGGTGTCGGGTAATGGAAGCTCGAAATCAGGAGGCGCAGCCGCCGCTATCCAGAACACGACGGACAGCAGGCACAGCACCAGAATCAACGGACCGGCGATCTTGTTGCGCCACTTTTTCGCCGCCTGGAACCTGGGTACGGCGTAACGGGCGAGCAATAATGCAAAGGCCGGGCTCAGCAACTGGGAGGCCAGGCTGGCCGGCACCAACACCCAGCACAGACGGGCCACAAGCCAAAGCAGAAACAGCGGCGCCAGTACTTTCCAGGGTTGTGGGCCAAGGGTATAGCCGGCAATCAGGGCCAAGGCAAATCCGAAAATCAGCTCATGGCCGTGTCCCGCACCTAGTAGTCCCGGTGGCCATCCGGAACCGGACAGCACCGCGTTAATGGACAGGGGCACCACCAGAGCCGCCCATACAGCCGCCGCGGGGAAAAACAGCCAGAAAGCGTGAAACGGTTTGGTCGTTGCCTTTGCCATTAGTCTGTTACCACTGCGGTAGCGCCGTCTTGTCTGAGGTCATCGGGGATTCTTGACCGTACAGACTGGCCCGGCTATCACTAAAGTACAAGAACTGGTGAAAGAGGTTCATCATGTCTATCGCAAAACTGTTTCGTTTGCCTTTCTCGGGTAATGGCGTGTGGTTGGAGCTGCAGCGCCAGAATTTCTCCATTCCCTTCCTCGCCTGGGCAGTGGTTGTGCCCTTGTCATTTCTGCCTCCAGTGTTGCTGTATTACGCGGGCACCCATCACGGCGACGCCTTTCTGGCCGGGTTTGCCGACAAGGAGTGGCGCTTTATAACGACCATACTGTTCCTGGCAGAACTGCTGACGTTTTTCGTCATGGGCTGGCTTATCCATGCTGTGCTTGACGGGGACAAGCTGGAAATCAGCTATCAGGACGCCTACCTGTTGGCCGCCGTTGCGCCCATACCCTTGTGGTTGTCGTCGCTGGCCCTGTTGGTTCCTGTGCTGGCGGTAAGCGTTATGGCTGTCGCTGTGGGTATGTTTCTGTCCTGTGCTCTGGTCTATGAGGGCGTCCGGTCCTTGTGCCACCGTACCGATAACGATGTTGTCGCCATGTCGGCCACTTACACCGTAATGGCAGCCTCTCTGCTGGCCTGGGGCATCTTGATGGCAATGGTGTGGGCGTTCTGATCAGACGGTATAGGGAAGCACGCCGTAATAGATGGCACTGAAGTGAAGCGTGCTGCCGCCAATGACAAACAGGTGCCACACCGCATGCATGTAGGGAATGCGGTCAGCCAGGTAGAAAATAACGCCGGCGGTGTAAACCACGCCGCCGGCGATGGTCAGGTAGAGTGCGGTCTCGCTCAGGCTGGCAACCAGGTCAGAGGATGCAAAGGTGATCAGCCACCCCATGGCAATGTAGATGCCCACCCGGGCGAGTTTGAAGCGGTTTCTGAAGATGATCTTGAGCACCACTCCGGAGACGGCCAGGGACCAGATGATGGCGAACAGCGTCCAGCCGGTAGTGCCACGCATGTTGACCAATAGAAAGGGAGTGTAGGTGCCTGCAATGAGCAGGAAGATGGCGCAATGATCCAGGGTTTTGAAGAGCGCCCGCAGCCGCGGGTGGCGGGCGCCATGATAAAGCGCGGAGGCCAGATAGAGCAGGATCAGTGACGCGCCGAAAATGCTGAAACTGACAACCTTCCACGCATCCCCCAACTGGCTGGCCGCAACAATCAGGGCAACCGTCCCGATGACACTGAGAACGGCTCCCAGCCCATGGGTAGCACTGTTCAGCCATTCTTCAATGCGGTGGTGTGGGGATTCCATGGTGGTGCCGGTCGCTTTCATTGATGCTTCTTCCCGTTCGATCATGCCGCTACGGTACTTCAGCGTACACCTGTACGCAATCCCGGAAGTGTGACGCCGCCGTGAGAATGATCAGAATTTCTGAACAAGCCGAATGAAATCTTCCGGTTTTTCGACCTCTGCCCGGGGAGTAGGCTTGACCCATCAATCAAACGCAACCAGCAGGAGGCTCTACTCAATGGCAAAGGTACTTGTTCTTTATTACTCCATGTACGGTCACATCGAAACCATGGCCAGCACTGTCGCCGAGGGCGCAAAGGGTGTGGCCGGGGCCGAGGTCACGGTCAAGCGTGTGCCTGAAACCATGGCCGACCAGGCGTTCCTGGGCGCTGGCGGAAAAGCCGACCAGGCGGCAGCGATAGCGAACCCCAAGGAACTGCCGGAGTACGACGCGGTCATCTTTGGCACGCCAACAAGGTTTGGCAATATGTCTGGCCAGATGCGGACATTCCTGGATCAGACCGGCGGCCTGTGGGCTGAAGGCAAGCTCCACGGCAAACTTGCCAGTGTGTTCACCTCAACCGGAACCGGTGGCGGCCAGGAGCACACCATCAGTTCATTCTGGACCACACTGGCCCATCACGGCATGGTTATCATACCGCTTGGGTATGGTATTCCCGATTTCTTCGATGTGTCGGAGATGAACGGTGGCACGCCCTATGGTGCGTCCACCATTGCCGGAGGCGACGGTTCACGCCAGCCCAGCGAGAAAGAGCTGAATATCGCCCGCTATCAGGGCAAGCATGTGGCGGAGCTGGCGGTGAAGCTGTTCGGCTGATAGTTACAGTATTTATCAAGCGTTGAGCGTTTTTCAGGGCAGCAGGCGAGAGCTTGCTGCCCTTCTTTTGTGTTCTATTTTCCGGCCTGTGCCGTGCCCTGTTTCGGTTTATTCACGGCGCCGGTTTTGAGCCGGGAGAAGGTGGCCGGCACTACGCCCAACCAGGAAGCCAGTTGATTGTCAGGCACGCGTTTGACCAGCTCCGGATATTCTTCCAGCAGCAACTGGTATCGTTCGCCGGCGGACATGGTGTGTTTCCGGAACTCCCTCATACTGGTCAACTCCGCCATTTCCTCGGTCAGTACCAGCGCGAAACGTGGCCATAGCCCTTCCCCGTGAGACTGGATTGCGGAGCGGAACGCGGAAAAGTCAGCTACCCATGCAGTCACCGGGGTTACGCTGGTCAGGCAGAGGGTATTTCGCACAGTGCGGCTGCGGCCGAAGACGGGCCAGACCATGTCGCCCTCGGAAAAGAAATGGTGCACGGAGACCTTGCCATTGGGTGCTTCCCGGAATAGTCGCAGGATGCCGTACTGAATCAGGTAAACGTTTGCCCAGGGGGTGTCGTGTTTCTCCAGGGTGGTTTCGGCATCCACCCTGCGTTGGTGGAACAGGCGGGCGAGGTCTGCCAGAAACCGTGCATCCGGCTCGTTTTCGTGCCCTGCGAGACGAATACCGAATATTCGGCTCAGTCCATTCAGCAGAGCCGTCGATTCAGGCGCGGACTCTTGCTGGATGATGTCCGGGTTGTTTTCTCCCAGCATGCAGGGTGCAGAGGATACGTTTGGCCTGAGGATGCTGTTCATGGTGTTGACCCTGTTATGAGTGTCAGGTCAATTATGGTATCAAAAAAACATCTTTTGAAATGACTTAAATCATTAAGCCTTTTTCACTGAGTCGATTTAGTGACTGGTTCCTTCCTCGTAGTTAATCTTGTTCCAGACGTTGTATTTGCCGGACGGCTTGTTCATAGGAATACGCTTTTCTTCCTTCAGGGTATCGGCGTCGTAAACGATCACAGCCCCGTCGTTATCCCAGATACTCAG
Source organism: Marinobacter denitrificans (assembly GCF_008795955.1). Taxonomy (GTDB): domain Bacteria; phylum Pseudomonadota; class Gammaproteobacteria; order Pseudomonadales; family Oleiphilaceae; genus Marinobacter; species Marinobacter denitrificans. Next base: position 827,213 of record NZ_VMHN01000001.1, on the reverse strand, counting down.
CAATAGTTTTTCACCGTAGCGGTCGAACTCAACATGAGCGGCGACTTTGCCTGGAGCGGGCTGTAGCGTTTTGACGATTTCCAGGGTCTGCTTGTCGATGACGTGGACCTTGTCCTTGTTGGGGCCGAAGAACACATCCACCCAGGCGTAACGGGAGTTCTCGTGGCTGCGCATGAAGAAGCCGGGGCCTTCTGTTTCGAGGGTCTTAATGACTTCCCAGGTGTCCATGTCAATGATGGAAACGGCGCCGGTGCGGAAGTGCGGGGTGGCCATCACCCGTTTGCCCTGGTATTCCCAGGTGATACCGGAGCCCAGGTGCGGCATACCGGGAAGGGGCAGGTCGGCGACGGTTTTGCCGGTGTCGAGGTTGATTACCAGGCCATGTTTGCCGTCGCGTGCCGCACCGATAAGATGGTCGTAACCCGGGTCGAAGAAGAAGTCATCCAGCCAGGTGTCGGTCTGCATTTGGCGGACATTGGGCTGGCCATCTTCCACAGTGATTTCCCAGGCTTCGGGAATGTCTTTGAGCGCAGCAATGAAGCTGTCCCGAGGCGGAGCGGCGTACACGGCGCTGACACGGGAGCTGTCGCCGGCATCGTTTTCTACCGGGATGATGTCCATCAGCTCAAGGTTGTCGGCATCAAACAGCACCAGGGTATGGGGCAGGTAGTTGGCTGCCATCACGTAACTGCCGTCAGCGGAGACAGCGATGTTGCGCATGTTGATACCGGCACGGACTTCTGCCGTCACTTCCAGGTTGTACAGGTCGTATTTGGTAATCCATCCGTCCCGGGAGCCGAAGTAAACGTAGCGGCCGTCCGGGCTGTATTTCGGGCCACCGTGCAGGGCGTAGCGGCTCGGGAAGCGGTGGATGGGTTCCATCCGGTCGCCGTCGAGCAGCGTGACATGATGGTCACCGATTTCCACCACCAGGAACAGGTTCATCAGGTCGGCTTCGTAAACCGGTTCCTCAGGCAAAGAGCCATGCGAGTGGGGCAACAGGTGGCTGTCGAGAATCTCTGCCTGACCCCAGGTTGGTGTGGTGGCAGGTGGGCGGTAAATATACTCCGCCAGTGCAGTGATCGATTCCGGGTCAAGAATATCGGCAAAGGCCGGCATCTGGGTGGCAGGCCGGCCGTTGCGGATAGCATCCTCGGCCTGGGGCTTCTTGAGCCGGGACAGGTTATCCGGTAGCACCGCGGGGCCCATGCCTCCCAGGCGATCCGATCCATGGCAGCTGGCGCAATGTTGCTGGTAGAGCGCCTCAGTGCCGGAGTCGGGGCTAGCCTGTAACGAGGCAGGGAGCAGCAGGCTGGTGGCCAGAATCAGCAGTGTAGCTTTGCGGATCATCATGCCGGCCGGCCTCCTGCGCTGGCTGCAATGGCTGAGTTGTGGCCAGTCTGCCACCCTGCAGCAGTGGGCTGCGCCAGTTTGTCGGCCAGACGGACAACCTCACCTACGATAATCAGTGTGGGTGGCTGGAAGCCTTCATTGAGGATGGTGGCTTCCAGGTTTTCCAGTGTGGTTACCGCCATGTGCTGTTGCGGTGTCGTTCCCCGTTCCACCAGCGCCACCGGGCAGTCTCCGGGCAGACCATGGGCGATGAGTTCGCGGACGATGGTCGGAGCGTTATGTAGCCCCATGTAGAAAACCCGTGTCTGGCCCGGTGCTGCGAGCACTCGCCAGTTCAGCTCAAGGGACAGGTCGGCCTTGCGGTGGCCGGTTACGAAGGTCACGCTCTGGGAGTAATCCCGGTGAGTCAGTGGTATGCCGCAGTAAGAGGCGCAACCAGCGGCCGAGGTGATACCCGGCACCACCTGAAAATCAATGTCATTATCCACCAGGAACTCCGCTTCCTCACCGCCCCGGCCGAAAATGTAGGGGTCGCCGCCTTTGAGCCGAACGACGCGACGCTGTTTGACGGCCAGCTGTACCAGCAGTTCATTGGTGTCTTCCTGGGGCACATAATGGCAACCGCTGGCTTTCCCCACATGGATGCACTCGGCTGCCGGGTTCACCAGTTCCATGATCTGTGGCGATACGAGGCGGTCATACACGATGGCATCCGCCTGCTGAATCAGCATCAGTGCCCTCAGGGTCAGCAGGCCAGGGTCACCGGGACCGGCTCCGACTATGGCAACTTCTCCGACCCGTAAGGGTTGTTCCGCCAGCTGGAACTCCACCAGGCACTTCTTCCTTTGGCTGGTTGTCATGATGCTTGTCCTTACAGGTTGTGAACCGGGATCTCGGTGACGGGAGCGGCAACGCGCCGTGGCATATCGAGCACACCGATTTCTTCATTGGTGAGGTAACAGCCGGGATCCTCTTCCCAGAAATCACCGGAAATGTTGTAGGCCCTTACCCGGGTGTTGCCGTTGCAGATCGGCAGGTAACGGCAGTCGGCACAGCGCCCCTTGACCGGGCGCGGGCTCTGGCGGAAGCCTGTCATCAGAGAATCACTGGCTTCGGACCAGATCCGGGAAAAGGGTTTGTTGCGAACGTTGCCCAGGTTGTAGTCCCACCAGAAGGTATCCGGGTGAACCTCTCCAAGGTTGTCGATGTTGGAAATGTTGACGCCGGAGGCATTGCCTCCCCAGTTGGTCAGCCGTTGCTTCAGGGCTGGAACCTGATCGGGGTAGTGTTCCGCTGCCCACTGCAACAGGAATGGGGCATCGGCATCGTTGTTGCCGGTTACGTATTCCCGCTCGATGCCGCGCTGGAGTTCGTCGTGGCAGTGGTCGAACAGCAGGGTCATGGCCTCGCGGGTCATGTCGTACCAGGCATCCCGTTTGCGGTTGCGACCCCCCCGGCCCGAATAGTTCAGGTGTGACAGGTAGAACTTGTCGATGTCGTGTTCGTCCAGCAGCTTGAGCATGTCCGGCAGCTGGGGGAAGTTGTCCTGGGTAAGGGTGAAGCGCAGGCCTACCTTGATACCCGCCTTCTTGCACAGTTCAACGGCTTTCATGGAGGCGGCGAAGGCGCCTTTTTTCTGGCGGAATTCATCGTGCGTTTGTTCCAGTCCGTCGATGCTGATACCCACGTAGTCGTAGCCGGCCTCTGCGATCTGCCTGATGTTGTCTTCGGTAATCAGCGTGCCATTGGTGGAAAGGCCAACGTAGAACCCCATGGCTTTGGCGCGATGGGAGATATCAAAGATATCCGGGCGCATCAGCGGTTCGCCGCCGGAGAGGATCAGCACCGGTACGCCAAACTCCTTGAGGTCGTCCATCACCGTGTAGACCTCCTCCGTACCCAACTCACCCTTGAAATCCACGTCGGCGGAGATGGAGTAGCAGTGTTTGCAGGTGAGGTTGCAGCGGCGAATCAGGTTCCAGATTACCACCGGGCCAGAGGGCTTCGGAACCGGGCGCACCGGAGCCGGGTTCATCAGGCTCTTGATGTAGCGGGTCATTCTGAACATGGTGCTTCCTCTCTCATGATTTCCGCAGCCGCAGACCGGTTTTTTTCAGGATGGCCGAGCTGTAAAGAATGGTGTGGCCTTCGCAGGTGTCTCCGAGCAAGTCGTGAATCTGCGAAGCCTTGTCTTCGACTTCTTCACGGCTGGTACCGTGAACCATGGCAAACAGGCTGTAGTTCCAGTAGGGCAGGTGCCGCGGCCGTCGGTAGCAGTGGCTGACAAAGGGTAGTTCGCCCACCTGTCGGCCCATGGCAGTGATGGCCTCGTCGTGGACATCCCACACCGTCATGCCATTGAAGCGATAGCCCAGGCGATAGTGATCGGGCACGGCGGCAACCCGCCGGATAACGCCCGCGCTCTGCATGCGCTGAAAACGGGCCAGAACCTCGTCTGCGGGGAGCCCCAGTTCCTTGCCCAGCGCTCCCCACGGGTCAGGAACCAGAGGCAAACCGCCCTGGGTAGCCAGGATCAGTTTCCGGTCAAGCGCACAGAGCATGTAATTTTGGTCAGACCGGGAAGTGGAGATGGACATGGAACTCCTCCTCCTTGGGCATGTTGTAAACGGGATAGCCCGTTGCAGATTCGATACCGGTGATCACCCGGTCTATGTCGTCCGGTGCCTCCGTTGCCAATACAAACCACATGTTCAGTTCATGTTCCCTGCGGTAGTTGTGGGCCACTTCATCGAACTCGTTAACCTTTGCGGTGATGCTGTCAAAGTCCTGTTCGGGAATGCGCATGGCGGCCAGCGTCAGGCCGCCGCCCATTTCGCCGGCGTGAAACATGGGGCCGAAACGCGTGAGAATACGACGGTCCAGCAGGTTCTGAAGGGTGTTCAGAACCACCTCCTCGGGCATCCCCAGCTCATCGGCTACCGCTGCATAGGGCGAATGCACCAGAGGCAGGCCTGTTTGCAGCCGGTTAATCACGGCCCGCTCCACGTCGGTGAATTCAGGTGTTGTCTCCAGGCATTCAGTCATGGCTGACATAACGGCCTCCCCGTTGTCGGTAGGCCTTGGTGCTGAACAATACGGCGTGGGGTATCTGCTCCAGCTCCTGCTCGGCAATCAGCGTTGCCAACTGGCTCATTACCCGTTCCCGGTCAACACCGTGAATCATGCAGAACAGGTTGTAGGGCCAGTTCGGGAGCCGGCGTGGGCGCTGGTAACAGAGCGTGACGAAAGGCGCGCTGGCCAGAGCCCGCCCCAGCTTGTGTACCTGATCGTCAGGAATATCCCACACCACCATGGCGTTGGCGGTATAGCCAAGCGTGCGGTGCCGGACCACCAGTCCGAATCGCTTGATGAGCCCCTGGTCCTGCCACTGTCTGATGGCTGTCATTACTTCCTGTTCGGACAGGCCGGTTCTTTCCGCCAAAGTCTGGTAAGGGCGGGGGGTTAGTGGAAGGCCCAGTTCCAGCTGCTGCCGAAGCCGCAGTAATCCCCAGGCACTGATTGACCCGGCACCGGTAACTTCCGGCAACGTGACCAGATATTCCGGTGCGTGGCGAAGGGTCACGGCAGGGCCTCCCAGTCGATGTCGAAGCCCAGGTCAATATGATGGGCTTCTACCATGGGCAACCGAAGCATGGGGAGTCTGAGCTGGTGTTCCAGTTCGTCGAGCCGCTCTTCCAGAGTGTCTTCATCCGGGGCAGTCATGACAAACCAGAGATTGTAGGTGTGCTCGCGGGCGTAATTGTGATTTACCCCCGGAGCACGGTTAACCCGGGCGGCAACGATATCCAGCTGTTCGTCTGGTGCCGCCACGGCAGCCAGCAAGCTCGCGCCTGCCCGGCTGTGTTCGAAAACCGGCCCGACCCGGCTGAGAACCTGACTGTCCTGGAGCAACTGAAGCCGTTCAAGGACCTCCTCTTCAGCGATGCCCAGTTGTCGGGACATTGCCTCGTAGGGTCTCTCACAGACGGGCAGTTCCCGCTGGAAAAGGTTGATCAGCTGTTTATCAGTTGTATCCAGTCTCATCTCTGGTCTCCTCCGGGCCGCACCCGGTTAGTACACGTCGTGCTGGGTGTTGTAGACGTTGAACTTGCCGGTCGGAGTGACCAGCCGTTCGTCGGTGATTACCTTCTTCAGCTCACGGGTTTTGTCGTCGACAATGACCAGGGCGGATTTCTTGTCCTGGGTGTTCCACACCGAGAACCAGACTTCGTCGCCTTTGACGTTGTACTCGGGCTGCACGACCCGTTTAGGCCCGTCACCCAGTTCCGCCCACTCGGCAATCGGCAGCACCTCATAGCCGGCTTCCAGATTGTTGATGTCAAATACCGCAACGCTCTGGCTGATGGCTTCACCGGGGTTCAAAGCGGTATCAACCCACAGGTTGGTAGATTTCGGATGGGTCTTGATGAACAGCGATCCACCGCCCTGGCCGTCCAGGGTTCTGACGACTTTCCAGGCCTTGTCCGGATGGCCATCGGGATCAGTTCCGATCATCTGGATGGTCGGGTCGCCCAGATGGCTGGTTGCCCAGACCGGGCCATGCTCCGGATCCACGAAGTTGGCGCCGCGGCCAGGGTGGGGAATCTTGCCCACGTCTACCAGGGCTTCAAGGTTGCGGTCCTGGGAGTCAACCACAGCGATCTTGTCGGACTGGTTGGCTGCTGTCATGAAGTAGCGCATGCTGCTGTCCCAACCACCGTCGTGCAGGAACTGTGCGGCATCGATGTTGGTGATCGAGAGGTTATCCAGGTCCTCATAGTTCACCAGCATGATCTTGCCGGTTTCCTTCACGTTGACGATGAATTCCGGGTGCTTGTGGGAGGCCACGATGGCGGCAACCCTTGGCTCCGGGTGATATTCCTGGGTGCCCACGGTCATGCCTCGGGTGCCGACAATTTTCTTCGGCTCCAGAGTCTGCCCGTCCATGATCACGAATTGTGGCGGCCAGTAGGTACCGGCAATGGCGAGTTTGTCTTCCCAGCCCTCGTACTTGGAGGTTTCAACCGAACGGGCTTCCATGCCGACCTTGATCTTGGCAACGGTGTCGGGCTCTTCCATCCACAGGTCGATCATGTTGACCAGGGCGTCCCGGCCGATCACGAAGACGTAGCGGCCTGAGGCCGACATACGGGAAATATGCACTGCATAACCAGTGTTGATGATATGGGCAATTTCATGGGTATCACCGTCAATCAAGGCAACCTGGCCCGCATCCCGCAGCGTGACACTGAACAGGTTCTCAAGGTTCATGTCATTCATCTGCTTCGTGGGTCGGTCTTCCGGCGGGATGATCACTTCCCAACTTGCCTTCATCTCGTCAAGACCGTACTCCGGAGGCTGGGGTGGTTCGTGCATGATGTACTTGGCCATCAGCTCGACTTCTTCCTCGGTAAAATCACCTGAGGTCAGCCAGTTCGGCATACCTGCGGGTGAGCCGTAACTGATAAACACCTTGAGGTAGTCGATGCCCCGTTCCTGGGTGATGTCGGGGGTCAGAGGCTTGCCTGTCGCGCCTTTGCGCAGAACGCCATGGCAACCGGCACAGCGTTCGAAATAGATCTGCTTGGCCTGTTCGAACTCCGCGTCGGTAAGGTCTGGTGCGCCAGGGGTCCGGACAACCTTGGCGGATCCGGGATCAACTGAGCTGGAGGTGCCCTCGTAAGCGGTTGCCGAGGGGTCGGGATCTTTCGGGGCGGCATGTACCGTCATCGCGGTAAGCGACGCAATAGCGACGGCCAGTGCCAGTGGCTTGGGAAACAGCTTGCTTACTCTCATCAGGTTCTCTCCTTGGATTTAAGAGTCCCTTTAGGTTTCTCTTCTTTATCCCCCTGAACATTGATTAATGTCAGATGTGCGTTTTTTGTCCAGCGTTTACCCATTGGTGGGTATACCCAAAGAGTTCTGGCATTGATTTGCTGTTTTAACCAATATCAAGGATGACACCCGGTAGCGTCGTCAGGATGCTATTAATACTTGGGAGGAAGCAGGGATTGAACAGGCTCTGGCGGGCATATCAAAGGCGATTACAGATTCTCGGCGTGACCTGGGTCGCCCTGTTTCTTGCCCCTGGCATAGCGCTTGGTGGCGATGCCGAGGCTCGGCCGCCATCTGAGCAGGCCCGGCTGTCGAACCTGGTGGTCCAGGACTGTGGTTCGTGTCATGGGTTGACGCTCCGTGGTGGGCTCGGTCCGCCATTGCGACCAGAGGATCTTGCGCATCTGCCAGTGGAGGCCATCGCCGCGATTGTCAGCGAGGGCGTCCCGGGTTCCGCTATGCCGCCCTGGAAAGCCCTGTTATCCCCTGAAGAAATTCATTGGATCAGCGAACAACTGAAGTCCGGTGCGCTGGTTTCACACTGAAGGCCGATCTGGAGGAATGATCATCCATGGATGTTAAATTCAAGGCGTCCGGCATGCTGATGCTGGCATTGTTTCTGGCCTTTGGCCTGAGTGGTTGCCAGGCGCTCTCCGGGTCAGATCCCCGCCCCGATATTATGGGTACCGGCGACCTGGGGCTGATCGTTGAGCGAACCACGGGCTCGGTACTGGTCGTCAATACCTCCCGGCACGAAGTACTGGGCCGTGTTGAGGGGCTGGGGGATCTGTCCCATGCGTCTGTGGTTTACTCCCGGGATGCCCGCTACGGGTATGTGTTCGGTCGCGACGGGGGCCTCACCAAGGTGGACCTGTTAAGCCAGTCCATTGTCGACCGTGTTATCCAGTCCGGTAACAGTATTGGCGGGGCGATTTCACAGGATGGCCGTTATGTGGCGGTGTCCAATTACGAACCGGGCGGGGTGAAAGTATTTGATAGCGAGACCATGGAGCTGGTGGCAGACATACCTGCTACTTACACCAGCGGCGACAGTGAGGCCGGCCAGTCTAAAACGGTCGGACTGGTGGACGCACCGGGGAACCTGTTTGTGTTCAGCCTGTTTGAGGCCGGAGAGATCTGGACCATCGATATGAGTGATAAGACCGCTGAGATCACCCGTTTTGAGGCCGGAAAATCGCCATACGACGCCCTGATTACGCCGGATGGCCGTTACTACATTGCCGGCCTTTTTGGTGAAGACGGTCTGTCCATGCTGGACCTGTGGAATCCGGACCAGGGGGTGACCGAGATTCTGCCGGATTACGGCATGGGTGAGCAGAAGCTGCCCGTTTACAAGATGCCCCACCTGGAAGGCTGGGCCATCGCCGACGGCCGAGCCTTTGTGCCGGCGGTGGGACACCATCAGGTACTGGTGGCCGACATGCAGGACTGGTCACTGACCGATCGGATTCCGGTGCAAGGCCAGCCGGTGTTTGTCATGGCCAGCCCGGACAATCGCCAGATCTGGGTGAGCTTTGCCCACCCGAAGAACGATGTGGTACAGGTGATTGATTCCCAAACCCGGAAAATTATCCGCACCCTGGAACCCGGCGAGGCGGTTCTGCACATGGAGTTTACCCCCCGCGGAGAGGAAGTGTGGGTGTCTGCGAGAGACAGCAATCAGGTAACTGTCTACAGCACCCGAACGCTGGAACCGGTTGCAACACTTAATGCAGAAAAACCCAGTGGCATCTTCTTTACCAGCCGGGCTCATGCACTTGGTCTTTAACCCATGGCGGGTATTGTCCGGGTTTTTGCTGGCCGGGCTGATGTATGCCGCGCCTGCCAGCGCTGACAAAGCGCGTATCCTGATCGGGATTGAGTCTGCCACCGGGCCTGCGGCCGTGTCGCGCTATCGGTTGACGGAGTACCTGCAAACACGGGGCTGCGAAGCTGATGTTCAGATAGGTGCCGCGGTGCGGGGGCTTGCCCTGGCTTTTTTTCCGGGTAGCCCCGGGGAAGCGGAACCCGTACTTCAGGCGGTGAACCGGGAGGGCAAGCTGCCGGTTCCTGTCTGGGTCACTCGCAAGACATCGGGAATGAGGGGCCTTGATGAACTGCAGGGGCGTGACCTTGCGACAGTTGCCGGCAATGACCCTCTGGGAGCTAGCCTGGCGCTGATAGCGTTGCAGGAACAAGGTATCGTGCCGGAGCCCGGGCAGTTATACGAGGCCGGTGACTACAGCTCTGCACTGGGGTTGTTGCTCCATAACAACACCTATGCTGCCGTATCGGAGCTGGGCTTTTTGAAACCCTTCCTGGCCAGGAACAGCCTTGTGGTCAGCTGGCAGGGGGAGCCTGTAAAGGCGGCTGGCTGGTATCGCCAGACCGGCTGGAATAAGCGCGCTGAAATTTGTGAACAGGCACTGGCCGAATTACAGCGGGAAGACGATCCGCAGAGGTTCGCGATCTTTCCCGAATGGGTGTATGGCTTTGCCTTGCCCGACACTCAGGATTCAGAGGATAGAACTCAATGACGTTTTACCAACCGGCAGGTAACGAGATAGAACTCTTCCAGGCCGCGGCCAATAACGGCTTGCCTGTGCTCATCAAGGGCCCGACCGGCTGCGGCAAGACACGTTTTGTCCGCTTTATGGCGGAGAAGCTGGGGCGACCTGTCTACACAGTGGCCTGCCACGATGATCTCACTGCTGCGGATCTTGTGGGCCGGCACCTGATTGGCCCGGACGGCACCTACTGGCAGGACGGCCCGTTGACCCGGGCAGTGCGGGAAGGCGGCATCTGCTATCTGGATGAAGTGGTAGAAGCCCGCAAGGACACCACGGTAGTACTGCATCCGCTGGCGGATGACCGCCGTGAGCTACCAATCGAACGGACCGGCGAAGTGCTGAAGGCGGCCCCGGGCTTCATGCTCGTGGTGTCTTACAACCCGGGCTACCAGAGCCTGCTCAAAGGGATGAAACCCAGCACTCGGCAGCGCTTTGTATCGATGAGTTTTGATTACCCGCATGCGGCGGCCGAGCAGGCCATTGTGATCGAGGAGTCCGGTTGCGACCGGGATCTGGCTGAACAATTGGTTGGCCTGGCACGTTCCGTGCGCAACCTCAAAGATCATGATCTGGAGGAGGCGGCATCGACACGTCTTCTGATTCACACCGCTCACCTGGTTCGCGCCGGTGTGCCGGTTACCGAGGCCTGTCGGGCCGGGATGATAGAGCCGTTGACTGACGATGAAGCAACCGTCAGCGCACTCATGGAGGTGGTGTATGCCGTATTCGGGAAGTCAGACGAGAACCAGTAGTGGTGCGGTGGTGCCGGTTGCCTGGTACCTGTTGAATCTGTTGTTGCTGCCGTTCGTGGGTTTTGCTGTTTTGCTCTGGGTCTATCTGCGTTCGGGGAATGCGTCACCTTTGCGGAAGCTGCATGCTAAGGCGACTGTCTGTATGTCATTACTGGGAGCGACGCTTATTGGTGGCGGTGTGGCTGTGTTCTGGCTGGCGTTTGGTAATACCGGTGATTTCTGGACCAGTGCCATTGTCTGGTCCATCGTTCTGCATACGTCGTTTGTTTTATGGGGGATGGTTGCGTTGGCCCAGGCTATTGGTGATAAGCCCCCTTATTTTCCGCGACGCTTCAGCTGAATCCTGGAGTTTTGGTGGTGGAGCGGCCGGGTCAGTGGATTCCGCGTGTGGCGGCCAGAGCAGCTATAACGATGACCGCCCAGCCTTGTGAAGCCAGTCTCCACCCCAGTGGTGCGTGTCGCATTTCCATGAAATGATCGACCAGCAGAACGGCTTTCACGATGATCAGTGCAAACACCAGCCACACCAGCACGGAAGCATCCGCGCCCGCCTGCATGGCAATCACTGGCGTCATGGTGCAAAGCATTAACAGGATGTAGACAGCAAGCATCTGGCCTCCTCAGGCAAGAACGTACAGCATCGGGAACAACACCAGCCACACCAGATCGACCATGTGCCAGTAGGAGGCGCCGGACTCCATGCCGTTCATGTCATCACCGTTGTAGCCTCCGTTTCTCACCTTTACCGCCAGAACCACCAGGATGATCTGGCCGAGGACCACGTGCATGAAGTGGAAGAAGGTGAGGAAGAAATAGAACATGAAGAAGGTATTTGTGCCCAGGTTGTAGCCTCTGCCGTAAAGGTCCACGTATTCCCAGAGCTTACCAAAGGTGTAGATGCCGGACGCGGCAATAGCGGCCCAGAGTAACAGGGTGACGCCCGGCTGGCGGTGTCGCAGACGGTGCACGGCGAGGGCTACCAGATAGCTGGCGGTGATCAGCCCGATGGTGTTGATCAGGCCTGTCCAGGGGTGCAGCACCTGGCGGCCGGCGGTGAAGGTATCCGGATCCAGGCTGCGGGCGACGCCGAAGCCGATGAACAGGATGCCGAACACGGCCAGTTCCGCGAAGATGAAAAACCAGACAGCGAGGTCGCCGGGCAGGTGGCGGGGTTCTATGGAGGGTGCCTGTGTGGGTGCTTGCATGGGTATCAGCGAGTCAGGTTCATGTAGAGTTTGGGCAGTTGCAGGGGCAACTGGGTCGGGTCTTTGATGACTACGAAATGGTTGCTGCCAAAGACATAGGGCAGGTACTCGTTGGCGTCATCATCGATGGTGACGCAAAAGGGGGTCAGACCGGCCTTGTGGGCTTCCTGAACGGCCATGCGGGTGTCTTCCACGCCGTAACGGCCTTCGTACAGGTCCAGGTCGTTGGGTTTGCCGTCGGTGAGCAGCAGCAGGATTTTCTGGTGTTCGTGGCGGCCTTTCAGCAGATTGGTTGCCTGGCGGATGGCAGCACCCATGCGGGTGTAGTAACCCGGCTCCAGCGCCTGGATGCGGCCCCGGCTGACATCGTTATAAGGCTCATCGAAGGACTTGATGTGATGAAAGCGGATATGGTCCCGGCGCCGTGACGAGAATGCGAATATGGCAAAGGGGTCGCGGCTGGCCTGGAGTGCTTCGCTGAGCAGCTGCAAGCCGTCCCGGGCGATGTCGATCACCCGCTGGCTGTTGTTGATATAGGTATCGGTGGACATGGAAATATCCGCCAGAATCAGGCATGCCAGGTCCCGCTGATTCTGCTTGCAGCGGCGGAACAGCTTCTGGTTGATCACGCCGGTGCCCCTGCGATGCTGGACTTCCCGCTCCATGCAGGCGTCCAGGTCCAGTTCTTCGCCCTCAGTCTGCCGGCGTTCCCACTGTCGCAGGGGTTTCAGCGCATGGAACTGGCGGCGTAAGCGCATGGCAGATCTGGACAGGTGGTCTGGCAGTCTGGTCGGCACCGAATCCTTGCTCAGCATGGGTTGCAGGCAACAGAACTTTTCCCGGTAACTCTGGCTGCGCCAGTCCCATTCCGGCAGGTGAATGCCCGGGCCCAGGTGCAGGTCGTCGTTTTCTTCCGAGGGCAGGTCCAGGTCGAACTTGATGGCCGAGGAGGCTTCCCTGCGGTCCTTGGAGACAGAGATCATGTCCATGTCATCCGCCACTGAGTCAGCATCGTCTTCCTCCGTGTCGTCACCGGCCCGGTCCACGGGAATGAACTCGCTCCATGAGAACAGGCTTTCCAGGCGAAACAGCATCAGGCCCTGATCCTTGTCGAATGCGTCCACCCGCTCGGCGCGGCGGCGCTTGCGTTTTTTCGCCAGGCCGCCCGGTGTTGAGGTCAGGTTGTCGTCGCCGATGATCTGGCCAGTCACCTTGCCCAGGGCAACCGTAGGGTAGAGCCAGATCACAACCGGCCAGGGGTCTGATTCTGCCGGCGGCAGCCTTTCAACGCTGCCGGGGTAGATCAGCGCCTGGCGAATGGCCTTCTCGCGGCGACTCTCCGCCGGGGGCAGACTCTCCGGGTCCGGGCGCCATTGCAGGGTATGGCGCACCAGGCGTTGATAGACCGGTTCCAGCCCCGGCCATTCCGCCAGTACGGTCAGAACCATGGCCTGGTTGCCGGTGAGCCAGTCGGCATCGGTGAGTTCGCCGCGGGAAGCCAGTGCTGCCAGCCAGAGGTACAGGTCCCGGTTGACCCGTTTCGAGGGGAACAGTGCCAGGCGTTCCGGCAGCCGCAGGCTCTGCTCATCACGCCAGGCCAGCTCGAATTTCTTGTGGGTACCCGCCAGTTTCTGCAAAAAGCGGCGCCGGGTGCGGAAGTGGCGAGGCTCTGCGGTGACCAGGCTCAATGCGGGGTCGCCCCCCAAGGCACGGAACAGGATACCCAGGGTGCGGGCTTCATCCTTGAGGTGAACCGCATGCTCCGGGAACTCGCCCATGGCCTGGCGGGTGATGTATTCGTGCCACTTGAAGCCTACCCACTCTTCCATTTCAACTCCTCAGGCTCTGGCGCGTTGCTGGCGTGGTGGATCCACCTGGCGGACCGGGATCAGAATGGTCTGTCTGCCGGGTTCACCCGGTTCCCAGCTCAGCAGGGAACCTTCCGGGTTGTTCTTCTGTACCTCGCGACACGCGCTCACGCACTGCAGGCACTGGGTGCAGGTAAATTTCGCCCGCTTGTGACTGCGGGTGGGTAAGCGCATGGGGCAGGCCTCATCACAGGCCTTTGTACAATCCTGGCAGGCAGCGGCCCGCCTGGCATCGAAGGTGACTACTTTACCTCTGCCGTTGGCCATCCAGGCGATGCTCTGGACGACCCCGAAGGCGCAGCCGTATTTGCAGAACAGATGCCGGGCGAACAGGAAATCCAGGGTAAACAGTGAGGTGGCCACCGCGAGGAATATCGCCGGGTACTTTGCCAGTTCACCGGTAACCAGGTCGGTATACAGGGGGATTGGCGGCAGCAGGTAGGACAGCATCGCCAGTGCCCAGGAAAAGCCGATCAGGGCACAGGCCAGCGTCAGCCCCGCCCAGTGCAGCGCCTTGCCGCGACGGCCCTTCCTGAGGGCTTCGTACAGGGTCGGGCGGCCCGTAATTCGGGTCATCAGTTGGTTGATGGTTTCCACCACCGAGAAATGCGGGCATAGCCATCCGCAGTAAATCCGCCCCCATTTCCAGGCTATCCAGAGTACGAGAGGTACGAGCAGGGTGATGGGCAGCACAAACCAGAACAGGATCTGCCCGGCCACTTCCACCGGTGAGCTCTGGGTGACCCAGGCCAGTTCAAGGTTGAATGAGAGGGGAAATCCGAAAAGCACGAAATGGGTTTCTGTCAGATCGTACCGAAAAATATTGAGCACCGGTGCAAGCAGAAACAGCAGAAAGAACGCGGATCGTGTCAGTAACCGCTTCTGCTGCAGGGTGTCCCTGTTCTGTTGCGTCTGGGCATGCACGTTAAAGGTCCGTAGAGGGTTGAGCAGGCCGGGAAACCGGTTCCCGGCCTGCGGTACTTACGCTTCCTGGGTGGCAGGACCACGGACCTCTTCAGCAGGGGATGCCTGCCCCTTGATGAAGAAGCTGCCGAGATAAACAACCAGGCCGGCCATGAAGAAAGCACCTGCGACAAAGCGCATCCAGTAGAACAATGCGATGTTGTCCTGGGTGGCCATGAACGACAGGGCGTCCCCGCTGTCGGGAATCCGCTGCAGCCACACCTGCAGAACGCCAGCGGCGGTCAGGAACAGGGTGATGAACACCATGGAAACCGTCATCAGCCAGAAGCCCCACATCTCGACAATCTGCGCAGTGTTGCTGTTGCCGTAGGGGCGGCCGCGCAGAATCGGTACGGCGTAGGAGATGATGGTCAGCACGATCATCACATAGGCGCCGTAAAAGGCCATATGGCCGTGGGCGGCGGTGATCTGGCTGCCGTGGGTGTAGTAGTTGACTGGTGCCAAGGTGTGCAGGAAGCCCCATACACCGGCGCCCAGGAAGGCCATGACCGCAGTACCCATGGCCCACAGCAGGGCGGCCTTGTTGGGGTGGTTGCGACGGCGGCGGTTGATCATGTTGAAGGCGAAGATCACCATCATGAAGAACGGCAGCGGCTCCAGGGCGGAAAATACGGAACCCAGCCACAGCCAGTACTCGGGCGGACCGATCCAGAAGAAGTGATGGCCGGTACCGATGATGCCGGTAATCAGTGCCATGGCGATGATCACGTACAGCCACTTCTCGATCACCTCCCGGTCCACACCGGTCAGCTTGATCAGAACATAGGCCAGGATGGCACCCATGATCAGCTCCCAGACGCCCTCAACCCAGAGGTGTACCACGAACCACCAGAAGTACTTGTCGGTGGTCAGGTTGCCAGGGTTGTAGAATGCGAACATCCAGAGTACCGCCAGGCCAATCAGGCCTGTAATCAGTACTATATTGACGACGGTTTTACGGCCCTTGAGGGCAGTCATCATGATGTTATACAGAAACCCGACAACCACCAGCGCGATGCCGATTTTGGTGATGGTGGGTTGCTCGAGGAACTCCCGCCCCATGGTGGGTAGCAGCTTGTTCATGGTGACATCCGCCAGGGTGGCGTAGTCCACGAACAGGTAGCCAAGAATGGTCAGGGTACCGGCAACGGCGAAAACCCAGAACAGAATCCACGCCAGCAACGGGCTGTGCAGTTCTGTCTGTGCCTCCTCCGGCACCATGTAATAGGTGGCACCCATAAAGCCGAACAGCAGCCAGACAATCAGCAGGTTGGTATGAACCATGCGCGCGACGTTGAAGGGTATTTCCGGAAACAGGAAATCACCGACTACGTACTGGAGACCCAGTACCAAGCCAAATACAATCTGGCCGACAAACAGAACCAGGGCAAAGATGAAGTAGGGCATTGCCACCCTTTGAGATTCGTATTTCATATCCTTTCCCTCAGCCTTCGATGTTGGGTGGCCAGTCGTTGTCGTCAATCTTTGATGTCCACTCCAGGAAGGCGGAGAGATCTTCGATTTCCTGCTCGGTCAGATTGAACTGGGGCATTTGGCGGCGGCCGGGCACGTTGGTGGGCATGGCGGTCATCCAGGCATTCATGTAGGCCTTGAAGACTTCGCTGTTACCACCGCCACGGCGGTCGAATACATTGGCAAGTTCCGGCGCGAAGTACGCACCTTCACCCATCAGGGAGTGACAACCGACACAGTTGTTGTTCTCCCAGACGTGTTTGCCACGAACCACCTGATCGGTGAGTTGGTCGCGGTTGTCCCGCTCGGGCATTGCCCGCACCTGTGTGTCCAAAGTCAGGGCCAGAAACAGCAGGATGAAGAATGCACTTCCTCCCAGATATATGTTCCTGGCCATGCTTTTGGTAAAGCGCTCGGCCATGTGTGTATCTCTCTTTTCAGTTTTGTGGAATACCTGATTGCCCGACTAGGATATAAAGATGCATTCCTAATGCTGTTGATCATTGTCAAGCATGCCGGGAGATTTCACCATTGCGCCGGGGAGTTACCTCTGGAGGGGTAGGTGATAGACTTCGCGTCCTGTGTACCTGAAAAATTCTGCCTGCTTTCTGCCTGCCTGGAGTTCTGATGGCTGCCGCGTTTGCTCTTTTTATGAAACTGATCCCGCTCTATGTAACGGTTCTTCTTGGCTGGGTTGCCGGAAGGTATTTGGAGGCGAGCGGCAAACATATTGCCGGAATCATGCTTTACATCATGACGCCCTCGGTGGTTTTTTCCGGCGTTATGGCCGCCCCCCTGTCGGCGGAAGTGATCCTGTTGCCGTTTCTGACTTTCGCCATGTGTTGCGCGATCGCTTTCACGCATCTGGGGGTTGCCCGGCGCCTCATCACAGACGAGAGTGCCAGCATCATTCCGCTGTCGGTGGGGACGGGTAATACCGGCTACTTCGGCATACCGGTGGCTCTTTTGTTATTCGGTCAGGAAGGGCTGGCGCTGTATATCGTGTGCATGCTGGGCACCACACTGTTCGAGAATTCCGTTGGTTTTTACTTGGCTGCCAGGGGGCGTTACAGCCTGAAAGACGCTCTGGTGCGGGTGGCGCGCCTGCCGTCGGTATACGCGTTTGTTCTGGCCGTAACGCTGAACCTCTCCGGCTTTTCCATTCCGGATGTATTCACACCCCTGTTCGATAACCTGCGTGGGGCCTACAGCATTCTGGGCATGATGATCATTGGCATGGGCATACTCAGCTTTCGGGGGCTGGCCGGCAATCTTCGCTTCACCGGCCTGGCCTTCTTCGGCAAATTCGTGTCCTGGCCTTTAGCGGCTATGGCGTTCTGGTGGTTGGACGCCAACATCTTTGGCCTCTATAACCTTGCGGTCTACCAGGCGATCTTCCTGATCTCCATAACACCTATTGCTGCCAATACGGTGGTGATTGCCACCCTGCTCGATACCGCCCCTAAACAGGCCGCAGGGACCGCTTTGTTGAGTACCCTGTTTGCGCTCGCCTTCATTCCATTGATGGTGGCGCTGGTCATTCCCTGATAGCAGGCCGTACAGCTTTGTGCAGAAGCAGCATGATGCCCGCCCCCAGGCCGGTCAGCGCCCCGAGCCAGTGGGCCTGTGTGACTACCGAGCCACCAATCAGCGGGTTGTGCCCGGTTGCGGGATACAGGACGTTCTCGAATAGCAGCTTCAGTGCAATGAACCCCAGAATAATGAGGCTCCAGCGGGTATCAGATCTGAGGTTGAAAAGTGCAGTGAACACCAGAAGGCCGTGAAGGCAACCCGAAAACCCCCGGTACCAGGCCAATTCAGGTGCAATAAGCAGCAGGCCGGCGGAAATGACGAGGGGTGCCAGAGCCAGGTAGCTTAGCCACCAGGCCAGGGGAGGGTGGCGAGTAAACAGCAGGCTGGTTACCAGCAATCCGGCCAGGTTCAGTAGCAGGTGGTTGGTGCCAAGATGAACCCAGTGGCCGGTGATCAGGCGCCAGTATTCGCCTGCGGCAATTCCGGGGCGGGACCACTCAAGCGCCACAGCCGGTATCAGGGCGGCAAACGCTAGCAGCGCTGCCAGCAGCGTGAAGCGTGGCCAGCAGGAAGGAAGCCGCAATTCAGAAACAGTCCTCATAAATACATTACGTTACGCAAACTCCGTAGTGCTCGTTTCGCGATTTGATTAGATTTCACGCAGCCCGCGAGAAACCAGACAGGGACGTTCAATGCCATTCAAGTTTATACAGATTGTTATCTCAGGATTCATCTTCCTGCTGACATTGTCGATGCCTGTGGTCGCAAATGACAACCTGGTAAAAACCATCTGGATTGACGGGTATGGCTATGATGCCGTACTTGAGCCAAATCGGCAGCTGCAGATAGCAGGCAGCTCCGCCGAGGAAAACCTGGCCGGCAAGCATTATAAGGGCCATTTCCCAGAGGATCCGGATAGCTGGGTAAGGATTTCCCGGCTGGAGAGTGGATGGGAAGGCCTGGCGTTCGTGTTTGGGCGCATGCAGACCCTGGGTGGTTCGTCGCAATCAGATCACGCTACCAGCTTCAGTTTCAGTCAGATGGAAGCGCCCCAGTGTGGCGTGGACCATGTTCACAGTGAATCCGCCATTACCCCCGACAGCCTGGCCGACATGGCCACGGTGCAGGCGGTTTCTGCAAACTACGATACTCTATGTGCGGATAAGGTTGATGGCGCCTGCCTTATGATGGAGCTGGAGCTGGCATTCGATAGAGAATTCCAGAGCCGTTTTCCGGATGATTATCAGAGCCGTGCGGCGGCTATAGTTAATATGGTGGAAGGATTTTACGCGGACCAGTTCGGAGTTGTTTTCGACACTCTGTCGCTGACGTTTATGGGCGCTGATTTGTTTGACAGCACGACCGATCCCGAAATGTTGCTGAATGACATTACCTATAAGCGCGGCAATCGTGAGATTTCGTTCCTCAAAAGCGAACAATCCATTTTCCATTTTGTCAGTGGCCGCAACTTCGACAACTCCACTGCAGGGCTTGCCTGGGTCGGAACGGTGTGCAACGGTAGCGGGTATGCCTCTGGCATCACCAAAGCATTTGATTCCAATGCCACTACCGCAGTTATTGTTGCCCATGAAATAGGCCACAATCTGGGAGCCGGCCATGACGGGGCTGGAACCAGTTGCGAGGCGGGCGACCACATCATGAGCCCCTATGTTGACCCTTCGGCTACTTCCTTTTCAGGCTGTTCCTTTACCGATATCAGTAACAGGATTTCGGAGCTCAATGCCGTTGAGCAATGCTTCAACTTCCCCGCTGATGCCGGCATCCTGAACGTTGACGGCAACCCTCTTGAAGTGGAGCCTGGCGCCAGCTTTCAGGCCAACTTCAACGTGGCTTACCGGCAGGCCGCAGAGCCCGCAGATGGGCTGACCATAACGGGTGTGGTCGGGGAGAGCGAAGGGCAACTGCAGGGCGTGAGTATTGATGGAAATCCGTGTGCTCTGCTGGACGATACTTCATTCAGTTGCAGTGGTGTTACTGCGCGAGAGAGCCTCCCGCTCAGTATTAATGCCGTTGCGGGCTCAAGTCCAACGTTTACTTTGCTGCAAAATGTGACACTGTCCAGTAGCGGCGGGGAGGTCAAAGACATTCGCCCCGGTAACGATGAGTTGCTCACGGAGATCACTGTTGCTTTGTCCGAAACGTCTGACTCCGACACATCAGGCACCCCACGAAAGACGGATTCCGATACGTCAGACTCCAGCGGTAGCAGCGGCGGTGGCGGTGGTGGCGCCATGCACTGGTTATGGGTTCTGCTGGGCATCACCGGAGCTGGCATTCGCCGCAGGAGTCTGGGGTAATGCTGGTTCGGCGTTTGTCATTCCCGTTGCTGGTGCTGCTGCTGACTGGCTGTAGTGCCACAGCCTCCGATGCGAGTGCTGAAAGGTTTTCAGATATGGCACCGGAAACTTTACCCCAGGCACAGGCGTTGTGGAATGCCAAAGCCCCCTCCGCCTACCAGGTTACCGTCACCCAGACCTGTTTCTGCCCACCGGAGCTGCGTCAACCTCTGCGGGTAAGCGTTGTAGACGGTGATGTTGTTGAGGTTAAGGGCCTGGAGCAGCCCTTGAAGCAACGGGACCAATTGGATAACTACAGGCTGACCATTGCCGGGGTGTTTCGCTTTATTGAGACCTCGGCAGCACGGAAACCTCACAAGCTGGAGGTGGAGTACGATCCCAGCTTTGGCTTCCCTCGCCGTATTAAGTACGACGGCCATGAAATGATTGCTGACGACGAGATTCAGTATACGCTGACGGACTTCAGTGCTGGAGACAGCGACTGAAGTCTGGTGCGCCGGGCCGCTCGTTAATCATAATCCTGTAGCAAGCCGGCCATATCGTCGGCATGTTCCTCCTCAACGGCGAGAATCTCTTCCATTAACCGCCGTGTGGTCGGATCGTCGTCGCCCAGGTACTGGATGATCTCGCGATAGCTGTCGATGGCGATACGTTCCGCTACCAGATCTTCTTCGATCATCTCCTTTAGGGTGTCACCTTCTACGTATTCCGAGTGGCTGCGAGCCGTCAGGCTGTCCGGTGAAAAGTTCGGGTTGCCTCCCAACTGGGCAATACGCTCGGCAATTTGATCGGCGTGCTCCTGTTCCTGCTGTGCGTGTTCAAGAAACTCCTGCGCTACAGCTTCGGCGTTCAGCCCGTCTGCTGCATAGTAGTGATGCTTGTAGCGCAGCACACAGACAATCTCGGTAGCGAGTGCCTCGTTGAGAATTCTGATCACGGTTTCCCGGTCGGCCTTGTAGCCTTCGGTGATTGCGCCGTCACGCATGTTTGCGCGGGCGCGTTCCCGGATTTTTTTGATGTCGGACAGAAACGGCTGTTTACCGCTGGCTTCGGTACCCTTCGATATGCTCATGTTAGGCTCCTTCTGACGGTTGGCAAATGACGCTACCAGTTCCTACGAAATCACATTAGCACTCGATCAGAAGAGACGCACTATAACAAGCATCCATAAAGTCCGCCGGGATGACCGAACTCAGCCGCCATAAGCTGCCTCAGCGATTTTTCCCTGGGCAATGTCACTGCGCGCATGGCGCACGACACTGATGCCAGCGGTGATCGCGAGCGTGCCCATAATGCCGGCAACGATAAGGTCCGGCCAGGCGGTGCCAGTGCCGAATACACCCAGTGCGGCGACCATGACTGCAATATTACCGATGGCATCATTGCGGCTGCACAGCCATACCGAGCGCATATCGGAATCGCCTTCCCGGAATTTGAACAACATGAAGGCAACGCTCATATTGGCCACCAGGGCCAGTAACCCGACAGCTCCCATGGTTAGCGGTTCCGGCGTTATGTCATTCTGCATTACCCAGATGGCGCGGCCCAGCACCGCGAAGCCGAACACCGTCATGGTTATACCTTTCACCATGGCAGCCCGCCCACGCCAGAGCATGCCCATGGAAAGGACGGACAGGGACAGTAGATAGTTCGCGCTGTCGCCGAAAAAGTCGATAGCATCTGCGAGCAGGGACACGGAGCCGGACTGCAGGCTCGCGTAACCCTCCACCAGGAACATAGCCAGGTTGACCGAAAGAGCAATCCACAAGGCTTTGCGAAAGCCCGGAGCGGGGGATTTGGGTTCGGGTGCTGAGCAGCTACACGCCATGATGGCCTCCTGTATTTGAATAAGGCCATTAAAAACCCTGTAGTTACTACAGGGTCAACCGTTGTGAGCGGGTATTTAGGTGGGTATCTCTACTGGCCGACGCCTTTCGTGCCGGGAATACGGTTGCGGCGATTCTGTGGCCTTGGAGATGCTATTTATGATTCATAAGAAGATGTTTGTAGTTTTTGTTTGTATCGGATTTATTGGCTTAGGCCCTTAATTGCCCGGTACACACTGTCTTGACATATACAAAGAAACTGGCCAGTCTTTGCTTCGACAATCATAAAAACCGAATTTAGCAGGCTAGCCATGGTTGGAAGCGCTTACGCAGCGGCAGGATTTGACCGTTGGATCAGTGACGTTAACCAGATTTGCGGACCTTTCTCGGCGGAACCCCTGGAAGGAATATTTTCCGGTGATATTCACAAGATGGGTGGTGGCGCCATAGATATGTCGCGGGTGGCCATTCGGGGGGCTCAGCTTGTTCGGGGTCGAAGCGAGATACGTCGATGTGTCGCGCCCGAATTTTTTTGTGTTTTCCAGCTTCACGGAACGTCTCGTGTTGAACAGGCAGGGAACCGTTCTATTCTCCAGACAGGGGATATAGTTCTGGTAGACTCCGCATTACCTTTCAGTTTTACCTACGATCACGAATCCCAGCAAATTTCCCTCATCCTGCCCCGTACTGTCATTGAGCGTATCCTGAACCTGTCAGGTATTGAGCTCGGAGTACGGATTCCGTCTCACAGTCATATTGCCAGTGTGGCCAACCGCCTCATTGCTGAGGCCGCTCACTACGATAGCCTGAATGAGGAAGAAGGTTCAGCGATTGTTGATTCACTGATTATGTTGATCAAGCCCTCAGTGATTCGGAGCCTTTCTGGTAGCAGCCCAAATGAGCGGGTTTTCTTACAGGCGGTCTCATTTATTCAGGACAATATCGGCGAGCCTGAGCTGAGTGCACGAATGGTGGCAACGACGACAGGGGCATCAGTGCGCAGCCTCTATCGGGCCTTTGCGGTTCGTTCCCTGACGGTATCAGGGTACATCAGAACCCAGCGTCTGGAGATGTGTGCCGATTATATGAAGACATCAAAGGGCAAGCTGAATCTGACTGAAGTCGGATACCGGTTTGGCTTTTCCAGTCCAAGTGCGTTCTCGACTGCCTTCAAGCAATACTTCGGTGTCACCCCAACCGGGTACTGTAAAAGCTGTGCCATGTGAAATGGAGCCTGCCAGACTTCGCATCTGGCAGACTTCGGGAAGCAATTGCCTTGGGTATCACTTTTTGATGCTGATGACCCTGGGTTGGGTGACAGCTTTGAGGCCTTCAAGTCCGAACTCTACACCGTAACCAGAGGCCTTGTTGCCGCCAAACGGCACCATCGGGTGGATGGCTCCATGCTGGTTGATCCAGACGGTTCCTGCTTCCAGGCGAACAGCCACCTGTTGAGCCTGCTCCGGATCATCTGCCCACACAGAAGCACCAAGACCCGCCTCCAGCCGGTTGGCTGAAGCCACGGCTTCATCCAGGCTCTGATAACGAATGACAGGCAGGGCAGGGCCAAACTGTTCCTCATCCACCAATCTCTGGCCGTCGCGAATGTTCGCTACCAGCGTGAGCGGGAGGAAGTAGCCCGTGTCCGGAATAGTCCCGAATTCCATGACTTTGCAGCCGTTAGCGCGGGCATCGGCGACCAGATCCTTCACCTTGTTGTATTGCATCTCGTTTTGCAGCGGTCCGATCAGGTTGTTCTCGTCCATACCATCGCCAATGGGCATTTGGCGGGCAAGATTGCTGAGCGCATCAACCACGGCCTCGTAATCGCTCTCATGAACATATAGGCGCTTGATGCAGGCGCAAGTCTGGCCCATGTTCAGGAATGCACCCCAGAACAGGCCCTCGGCTATTGCACTGGCGTTGGTGCCGGCGAGGACAATTGCAGCATCGTTGCCTCCAAGCTCGAGGGTGATCGGTGCAAGGTTTTTGGTGGAAGCCTCAACAATACGCCGACCTGTGGCCTCGCTGCCGGTGAACATGATTTTGTCGATATCCGGGTGGCTGGTCAGGGCGGCACCGATACGGCCATCTCCGGAGACGGTATTGAGGACGCCCGGCGGCAATACCTGATTAATCAGCCGCACCATTTCCAGGGTTGCAATTGGGGTGTATTCGGAGGGTTTGAGAACCACCGTGTTGCCCATGCGAATGGAAGGAATGATCTGCCAGATGGCAATCATCAAGGGCCAGTTCCAGGGCGCGATGGCGGCCACGACACCCAGGGGCTTCCGGTGAAGGGTATCTTTGCGTTCCTCGTCCTCGTAGACGATTTCTGGTGGCAGTTCCAGTGCCGCTGGCACCTGTGTCCAGCCCACGCAGGCCTGCATCTCGAACCGGGAGCCGGGGCCGGACAGCGGCTTGCCCTGCTCGCGGGTGATGAGTTCGGCCAGGTACTCTGAGTTTTCTTCCAGTACCTGGGCGATGCGGGTTACCGCGTCCCGCCTCTCCTGGTCGCTGGTCCGGGCCCAGTCAGGCTGAGCCTTGCGGGCGGCGTTCACAGCGGAACCTACGTCTGACTCGGTACTTATCGGGGCCAGGCCGAGGGAAGCCCCTGTAGCGGGATTAAAGATTTCCTGGTGATCTGGCGTTTCAACAGATTCGCCGTTCACGGAATTGCTGTAAGTCTTCATGATCATGCTCTCTTGAGGCTATATTTGTTAAACGGTCAGAAAGGGACTATCGCAATGATCTGGCCATAGACATTTGTGTCATCATTACCGATCTGGCTGCCACCCTCAGCGGAACTGGTGTCGGGGGTATAGATACCGACCAGCGGACTGATAATCAGATGGGGCGCTGCTACCCATTCGGCATAGACATCGATCTCGTTGGCGTCCAGGTTATCGCTGCCGCCTGCGGTGTCACGGAAGTTGAAGAACAGCGCGCCCACACTGAGTGTTTCTGATGGAGTGGCCTTGACGCCCACATGGTGCACGTCTGCATCGGAGTTGAAGGGGCCGGCATAATTGGCGGCGACTTCGCCCTGAAACCAGGTGCCATAGCCCCGGTTAAAGCCGAAGAAGAGCGGATCGAAATTTTCGTCAAAGCTCGAGTACCGATAGTTGACACTGGGTGACCAGGTGACATCACTGAAGGTCCAGCCCGCTTCTGCGTACCACGCTTGGGCATCGTCGAAGGAACTGTCCCCCGGCTCCTGAGTGACAAACTCGCCGGACAGGAACAGATTTTCAATGCCGGCGTTGCCCTGATAGCGCAGGCTTACGGTTTGCTGGCCGTCTCGTGAGTTGTACCCCAGCAATGGTGCGACGTCATCGTCGACGTTCAGCCCTTCGATATATGCCAGGCCGAAGGTACCCGTGGAGCTCACATACTCGGCATTGGCGCCCGCCAGCTCCATCTGTGCCTGTGCTTTATTGTCCGAGTCCAGCCAGAACAGGTCGGCGCGCAGTCCGTCGGAACCACCAATACGCGCGATAGCCGTTTGATCAAAGGCTTTGCGTGCGGCAAGCCAGTAAGCGCCGCCCCGGTCCAGATCGACTCCCACCAGGGGATTCAGGGCATCACCAAAGTTCAGGGAGTCGCCATTGATGAGGAAACCATCACCAATGGTGAAGGCTTGCCGTCCAAGGGAAATATCGAGACCGTTCTGGCCAAGCGCTGGAATCAGGTCGCCTGAGCGCCAGCCCAGGTAGGCGTCTTCCAGTGAGGTTCTGCGTTCATTGCCGGAAGAGAATCCACCTGCATCGCCATCGCCCCATGTCCCTGAAGAGACCAGGTTCAGCGCTCCGTATACACTGCTGTTTGCGCCGATGATATGACTTCCTGCCAGCCCGTACTTGATGAAGCCTTCCTGCCAGGCTGTTTCACCGGCTTCCGACTTCGCGCCAAGGTTGTAAGTTTCCTGGCTGGAGAAAACACCCAGCATCGCCTCGATATCGACGTTCAGTTCGGTGCCATCCTCGGTGTAAAAATTGTAGGCAGAGGCCGGTGCCGATAGCCCCACCAGAGCAAAGTAAGCCAGGCTTTGTGTTATACGATTTTTGTTCATTGTTTCTGATTCCCGTGTATCTGAATGTGTGGTCAGGCTTCCCTGCCTGGAATTTTTGTCCTGTGTCGATCAGCCTGCCGGGTTTCACCTACTCGGGCAGGTTCAGCGTCGGTGTCTGATCGAAAAAGTTCCATGGCTTGAGCATGGAATGGACATACTCGGTGGGCATCATCGGCCACTCTTCCGCACGGGCGACGTGAGTTGCGCCAGTTGTCATCCACAACACGGTGTCGACGTTTTCAATGGACTCATCATCCTCGACGAAGACTTTCAGGCCGGCATCGGATTTGGCCCTGTTGGGATATTTTCCCTCTGGAAAGCGTTCCTCAGCTTTGTATTGGGTTACCCAGATCTGCTTATCCATGAAGTGGACGCGCTTATACAGCCACTCGTCTTCACTGAACAGGGCTCCCTTCGCAATCGGGTGGGTTCCTCCTGCAAAAGGTATAACCTGATAGCCCACCGGATAACCCATGCGGTTTTCCTTGTTGGGGTTTGTCAGCAGGCGGATGGTTGAGGGGTCGAATTTCTGGACAGATTCGAGCTCTGAGGGTACGAGTCGCTCTTTGGTGATCATTACGCTTCTGCGAGGTCCGCCGTCGGTGTTTTCTGCAACCACGGGATCGATTGCCATCATGCTGTTTTGCATGCCATCGACATCCATATCCAGGCGGAAGTTGTAAATATGTTGGTGGGTGGTGCCCACGATGTTGTGGTCGATCAGGGTGCCGTAGCGGGTATCTTCGTCTGCGGTTTCGTCGTGAATGGTGCGCGATTTCACGGCCTTGACCGCTTCAATGCCTGACGCACCGACGGTCAGTTTAATGTTGCCATTGGCCATGAAGATCCAGTCAAACATATAGTCATAGTTGCCAATGGTGCTGACCCAGCGAACGACCAGCTCCCTGCGCTCACGGCTTTCATTGCCAGGGGTGCTGCCGAGCATCTCATTATGTTTGAACTCCGGCCCTGCGTAGCGCTCGAATACCGCGATGGCATTGGGAATGGTGAAAGGGTCACCATTGTTGTCTACGAGGGTAGCCGGCAACAGGGTAGCGTTATTGGGGACATCGTTGCCGGGCTCGAGGGGCGAGGTCAGGTTACCCATGCCGTAATCGCCGGAGTCCAGATAGGCCTTGAAGTACCAGCCCACATCAGGATCACCATAGGGTACGATCATGCCACCCAGGGAACCCTCGTACATGACTTTCCGCTTGTCGCCTTGGTCGTCGTAGGTCAGCGTTGAAATGACGGGACCGACGCGCGCGTCCAGTTTCAGATGGAAGTCCCAGTTTTGCCAGTTAATCGTATTGCCGGACATGGAGACATTCTTTCCTTCTGGCTGCACGACCATCAAAGGTTTCACATCGGCAATCTTGTCCTGATCACGTCCATCATAAGGGCGAGGAGCCATTGGCACGGGTATGACGCCGTCGTCCTCAATTTTCAAAATGCTCTTTTTCTCCAGGTCCACTACGGCCACGAGATTTTCGATCGGATGGGCCCAGTAGTTTCCGTCACCTACGTCGAGGTAAGAAACCACTTTCAATAGCTTTAACTCGTGCTCCAGGCCGTCATCCCCGCCGAAATACCCCACCGTCAGGGGAGTTGCAACGACCTTGCTGACATCGTCAATACCACGCTTTTTGAGCGCAGCTTTGTACGCGTCACTGGTAGCGACGATCTCCTGCACGGCAATAAAGTCATCGAAGGTCACCATGCCATGGGCGCCTTCGATGTGTTCCCAGCCCAGAAGATCCCCAGAAGTAAGATCAACCGTTCCCTCAATGACCTTTCTGCCATCGACCACAGTAAAGTTGGCCCGGCGCTCGAAATCCTGCGGTTCGCCGTAAGACCATTTCCAGACTTTGTCTTTGGCTGGATCCGCCAGCCGTATTTCTGTGAAGCGAATGTTTTCCTTGTAGTGTTTGGAGGCCTTGACGGCGTTCGAAACCTTGGTGATTTCTTCTGCTGTTAATGAATCAAGCGGGTGGCTCGCATTGCCAGTGGATATGTTCTGTTGGACCTGGTCCTTGAACAGATCGTGAGTAAACGTCCGCTCTACCAGTACCTCGCCATCATGCATTTTTGCAGGAGCGGAGAGCTCGATGGACTTGCCGTTATAAAAAGCCTGGTTGTCGCCCAGGGGCACTCTGAATTCCGCGTCCCCCGATGTAATCAGCAATTCGCTTTTATCCTCGCTGAGTTTATAACTGGCCCCTGAGGATGTGAGCGCTTCTGCTAGTGGAATATAATCCGGCGAACCCCCATGGGCCAGAGTAGTTGGGCTGGCAAATAACAGCGATGAGGCAAGGGCTACGGAGAGTGCTATTTTCTTTTTATGCATAATGACTCCAGGCAATATTTCTAACGTGCATTAAAGACTGAGGCAGTTGAGTCAGCGATACGGTGGCTGCAGGTTCAGCGTAGATCGCGCCCAACGTCGCTATCGGTAAGTGTAGGAATATCATTCTCTGGGACGGCGGGCTTTAGAATGGCTGCCAGACTCTTTTGAATTCGTGCCGGGAAGAGAAAAAGCTACATTGAGGCTTTAATGAGGTTGGTATGAACGGGATCCGTCAGTGCTGGCCGTGAGTGCCGGGAACATGGTTGCGGCGATTTTCCGGTTCCAGAGTCTCGAGTTCTGAGCTCAACCCTCCAAGAATGCCGCACTCACTGACCGTACGGCCATCCGAACAGGCCCGCTGGAGTTGTTCGAGTGTATCTTCGAGGCTTGCCAGTTCCTTCAGCCGCTCCCGTACATGGCTCAGGTGGCGAGCCAGAAGGGCATCCACCTCGCTGCAGTCTGCATCTGGCTGGTCAGCCAGGCGAATCAGTTCGCGGATTTCATCCTGGGCCATGTCCAGGTTGCGACAGCGTCGTATGAAGAGCAGCCGGTCGAGGTGGCTTTGCCGATATTGTCTGTAGCCACTGGCTTCCCGCTCTGGCTCCGGCACCAGGCCGATTTTCTCGTAGTAACGGATGGTTTCCACCGGAACGCCAGTCGCTTTTGAGATTTCACCGATTTTCATAGCCGCTTACCCGTCTCGTTCTTTGGGCACCGAGATGCTGGCCCTGAGCCCGCCCCTCGTTCCGATACTGAAGGATAGACTACCACCATAACGTTCTGTGATTTCCCGGGCGATGGCCAGACCTAGCCCATGTCCGGGCGTCTGTTCATCCAGCCGTACGCCGCGGATGCCTAATGTTAGAAGTGCCCCGGCACTGACGCCGGGCCCGTCATCTTCCACAGTAATGATCAACTGATCCGAGTGCTCACTCAGAGATAACTCGGCACTTTTCCTGGCCCACTTGCCAGCATTATCAACGAGATTTCCCAGAATCTCATTCAGGTCATGCTCTTCGATCGGCCACCGCGTTTCAGGGCCCAGTTCGGTTTCCAGTTCGAAGTTCTTGTCTGGGTACAGCCGGCCCAGCATCCACAGGAGGTCACGGGCCTGACTGACGGGTTTCGCGGCTTTGCCTGCCTGAGGGCCGGCGAAGCGGCTGCGGCGCATTTCGCTCTCCAGCTGGCGGTCAATATCAGACAGCCGTTGGGCCAGTTGTTGACGCATTTCCGGATCCAGCGCACGGGTGTCGTCTTCGAGTACCTGTCGAATGGCCGACACAGGTGTTTTTACGCTGTGTGAGAGGTTGGCCAGGGCGTCCCGGGACCGGGAAAGCCGCTGGTCCAGGGTGTCCAGCAGCTGGTTCAGTTGGCTGATCAACGGCTGGAACTCTGCAGGGGCGTTGACTTCCAGCCGGTTGGTGGCGCCAGTCTGCAGGGAGGTCAGGCCGTGTTGAATGCGGTTAACGGAACTCAGGGACAGCCGGATTGCCAGCCATATTGCCAGTATCAGCAGTACCAGAAGAATGGCGGACACAACGGCCGTCCACAGGTGCAGTTCCTGCTGACTTTGCTGCAGATGGCCCAGGTCCTCGGCCACTACAATCACCACGGTTTCACCGTTGAGAGAAAAGGCTTTGCGGTACGCCAGGAAATCAGCGATGGAGGCATCGGATTCAGGCCTGGTTTTGCGGACCAGGCCTGTGGCTTCCTCGCTCAGCAGTGGCTCAAGGACAGTCGACCACTGGGCAGGAGAGCTGTGAACCTGACTGCCTGCGCGCAGGGCAAATGCGTGGTGGAAGACTTCCTCGAAATAGTCCCCTTCGGCAATGTCGCGGATTTCCTCTGGCCCGGATTGCCGCAGCTGGTGCTCCAGAAAGGAGACTTCATCCTGTAACCGGTCTTCCACAAACCCCTGAGCCATACGCTCCAGTAACAAGCCATGGATGATCCAGGCAGCAACCATCAATGCAATGGCGGCTGGCAGCAGCAGGGTGAGCAGGCTTCTGCGAATGGAGCGCCGGGGATCAATCCGGTGCATTGAAAATATATCCCTGGCCGCGACGGGTGGTGATGGCTTCTGTTCCGGTGATCTTTCGCAGCCGGCGAACGTAGGCTTCAATCGTGTTGTCGCTGGGGCTGTCGTTGAGGTTGTAGAGCTGCTCCAGCAACTGCTCTTTGGAAAACAGTTGTCCCGGGCGACTCATCAGGCAACGCAGCAGGCGGAACTCGGTGCCCGTCAGCGAGTGTTCCTCGCCATCCGGTGTATGTAGACACTGGCGGTGTTCATCCAGTTCGAAGCCCCCGGCGGTCAGCTTTGCCTCTACCCGGCCTTCACTCCGGCGAATCAGGGCATTCAACCGGGCCAGCAGTTCCTCGGTCTGGAAGGGTTTGGCCAGGTAATCATCGGCCCCCGCCTTGAGGCCATTGACCTTGTCCTGCCAGTCGCCCCGCGCGGTCAGGATCAGCACCGGCATTGCCAGTTTGGCGGCTCGCCAGCTTTTGAGAACAGCCAGCCCGTTGCCGTCGGGCAACCCCAGGTCAAGAACCACGGCCCGATAGTCTTCCTGCTTGCCAAGATGTTCGGCCTGTTTTGCGGTACCAGCCTCGTCCACGGTAAAGCCTGCCGCGGACAATTGCCGGTTAAGGCTTTCTGCAATGAGAGTGTCGTCTTCCACCAGAAGCAATCGCATGAGGTTTCCTGCAGTTCAAAGTCTTGTGAAGTGTACGGCTGTTCTCTGAATGTAACCTGAAAAAGTATTAACGGGAAAATTCAGCAAGGATTCAGGTTGTTGGGGCAGAGTATGGCTCAAAATCCAACAGCCAGATCAGTTTCGGGAGAAATCGATGAATCAGATCCTCAAAAACGCACTGTTACCTGCCATGGTATTGGCAATCTCTTCAGGCGCCTACGCCGCGGGCGAACACGGCGGGCATCACGGGGGCGAGGCCGTGGGCGAGCCTGGAAAGGCGGAAAATGTATCCCGCACCATTGACGTGACCATGATGGACAACTACTACGAACCTGAGTCCATCGCCGTGGAGCCCGGCGAAACTATTCGCTTCCGCGTGAAGAACGAGGGGGCCCTGGTGCACGAGTTCAATATCGGTACGGCAGACATGCACGAGGCCCATCAGAAAGAAATGCAGATGATGGTGGAGCATGGCGTACTCAAGGGCGATCGCATCGATCACGAGATGATGGAAATGGATATGGGCGACGGCCATTCCATGAAGCACGACGACCCCAACAGTGTGCTGATGGAGCCGGGTGAGAGCAAAGAAATCATCTGGACCTTTACTGAAGCTGCCGACCTTGAGTTTGCCTGCAACGTACCAGGCCACTACCAGGCGGGCATGTACGGCGATATTGAATTTGAATAAGCGGGTTTACCCTATGAAGAAGTCCATTCTGATGGTTCTGCTGGCCGGCCTTGCCTTTTCGGCAGCCAACGCCGGTGAATATGACATTTCTGTTGATCGGGTCCAGATCGACACCGGAGATTTCAACAAGGAAGGTATTGGTTATAACGGTGCTTCCCCCGGGCCGATATTACGATTCAAGGAAGGGGAGCAGGTCACGATCAATGTCACCAACAATCTTGATGAGATGACCTCCATCCACTGGCACGGCCTGATTCTGCCTTTTGAGCAGGATGGCGTTCCGGGGATCAGCTTCCCAGGGATCAAGCCGGGGGAAACCTTTACCTATCAGTTTCCGATTGTGCAGGCCGGTACTTACTGGTTCCACAGCCACTCTGGCTTCCAGGAGCCCAACGGTGCTTACGGCGCGATCGTGATCGAGCCCGAGGGTCGTGAACCCTTCCGTTATGATCGGGAATATGTGGTGCAGCTTACCGACAAGCACCCCCATTCCGGCGACCGCATCATGCGTAACCTGAAAATGTCTGCGGATTACTACAACCGGCAGCAGCAAACCGTGGGAGATTTCTTCGCCGAGTCTGGGGAAAAAGGCTTCATGGCAACGCTGAAGGACCGGATGATGTGGGGCGATATGCGCATGATGAAGGCGGATATCGAAGACGTTCAGGGCTTCACCGGACTGATCAACGGCAAGGGTCCGGAGCAGAACTGGACAGGAACTTTTGAGGAGGGTGACAGGATTCGCCTGCGCTTCATCAACTCCTCTGCGATGACCTATTTTGATATTCGTATCCCGGGGCTGGAAATGACTGTCGTTCAGGCCGACGGCAACAACGTCCAGCCGGTGAACGTGGATGAATTCCGCATTGGTGTGGCGGAAACCTACGATGTGATCGTTCATATCAAGGACAAGGAGGCCTACACCATCTTCGCCGAATCCATGGGGCGTTCCGGTTTTGCCCGGGGCACCCTGGCGCCAGAAAAAGGGATGACGGCGGAAGTGCCGGAATTGCGTGAGGCCCCGTTGCTGACCATGGCCGACATGGCCGGGCATATGGAACATGGCGGAATGGATCATGGCAACATGAACCACGATGACATGGCCGGCATGGATCACAGTGACATGGGCGGCAATGCCGAGATGGATCACAGCGCCATGGGCCATGGCAGTATGGGCCAGGGTGAAGGAGAAACCCTTCCGGAAGACCCCTTTTATGCCAAGGGCAGCGGGTTGATGCCCACGGCAAGCAATGGCGGCAAATTCCTCTCCTACGCGGACCTGAAAGCCCAGAACCCGCTGTACGAAGACAGAGAGCCCACCCGGGAAATTGAGCTCCGCCTTACCGGCAATATGGAGCGTTACGAGTGGAGCATCAACGGCACCAAGTACGAGGATGCTGACCCCATCGTGCTGCAATACGGCGAGCGGGTTCGCTTCAAATTCGTCAACGAGACCATGATGACCCATCCGATGCACCTGCACGGTATGTGGTCGATTCTCGACGTGGGCGAAGGCAAGTGGAACCCTCTGAAGCACGTCATCAGCGTGGCGCCTGCCACTACGGTGTATATGGAAACGGAAGTGGATGCGCCGGGTGAGTGGGCTTTCCACTGTCATCTGTCTTATCACGCGGCCTCCGGCATGTTCCGCAAGATCGTGGTTGAGGGTGGCCCGGACAGTGCTGTGGCTGAAGGCAAGCAAAGCGAGCACCAGGGAGATGAATCATGAACCATCTGGCTGTGTCCATGTGTGGCCTGTCCCTGGCGGTGGCTGCACTGGCAAACCCCGCTGTCGCTCAGGAAGATCCTGCCAAGAAAACCCAGACAGCCAAGACATTCTGGGGCGTATCTGCCGAAAAATTTGAGTACCGTTACAGTGATTCAGACGAGGAACTGGCAGTCGTTGAGGGTGACGCCTACTATGGCACTGATGAACTCAAGTTCCGCTGGCTGTTTGAGGGCGAGTGGGAAGAAGCCCACAACGCGTGGGAAACCCTTGAAAACCAGTTTGTTGCCCAGACTCCAGTGGACGACTTCTGGGATGCCAAGGCGGGTGTCCGCATTGACACTCCCGAGGGGCCGGACCGGGTCTATGGCGTGCTCGGGCTCACTGGACTGGCACCGTACTGGTTCGAGGTGGACACCAACCTTTATGTCAGTGATGAAGGCGACGCGTCGGTAGACTTTGAGGCGGAATACGAGCTATTGGTCACTAACTTCTGGATTATGTCAGCTTCGTTTGAAAGCCTCGTGGCGTTCTCGGAAGATCGGGAGATCGGCGTCGGCAAGGGACTCAATTCCACCGAAGTGGGGCTGAGGCTGAGTTACGACCTGATCGACCGCTCCTTCGCCCCCTATCTGGGGGTCGTTCATGAGCGTAAGTATGGAGACACGGCCGATCTCGCGCGGGATTCAGGTGGCAGTACCGAAGACTGGTTTGCTGTCGTCGGGGCCCGACTCTCGTTCTGATACTTCCGCTATAAAGGGCCGGGATGCTCCATCCCGGCCCTGACACCTTTATTTGATGTAAATCAAAAGCCGAATAAAATTTGGCTTCCCTTCTCCTATTTTCAGCGGTAATTCAGTTTCGGGTGTTGTGATGCGAATCAGGCATCAGACAAAGAGGGAGGTTGAATGACCAGGGAACAGGACAGAACCACTCGCTATCAGGAAGGCAGTCTCACCCTGCCGGGCACGGTGATGCTGGGCACCGGCGTGATGATCGGTGCCGGCATCTTTGCGCTGACCGGACAGATGGCTCAGATGACTGGCGCTCTTTTCCCGCTGGCCTTTCTGGCGGCAGCCGTGATTGTCAGCTTCAGCGCCTATTCCTACATCAAGATCTCCAATGCCTGGCCCTCTGCCGGTGGCATTGGCATGTACCTGCACAAGGCCTATGGAAACCGGTTGCCCACGGCATTCAATGCCTTGCTGATGTACTTCTCCATGGTGATCGCCCAGAGTTTTCTAGCTCGCACCTTCGGTTCTTACACCATGCAGCTTTTCGGCGGTGACGAAAGCGGCCGGATGGTACCTGTTCTCGGGGTAGCACTGATTCTGGTGGCTTTTCTGATCAACCTGTTAGGCAACCGAATGATTCAGGGTGTGGCCTCCTTCATCGGAATTCTGAAAATCGGCGGCATATTGATTTTCGGGCTGGTCGGGGTCTGGGTGGCCGATGCCATAACGGTTGACTTTTCCTCCCCTGGAGAGGATGGAACTGTGGGCAACTTTCTGGGTGCAACCGCGCTTGGCATTCTGGCCTTCAAGGGTTTCACCACCATTACCAACAGTGGCTCCGAAGTAATAGACCCCAAGCGGAACGTAGGTCGCGCTATTGTTATCTCCATAGCGGCGTGCGTGGTGATCTACACGCTGGTCGGCTTTGCCGTTGCCAGCAATCTGTCGCTGGCTGAAATCATCGAAACACAGGACTACTCTCTTGCCGCTGCCGCACGCCCGGCACTTGGGGAGTACGCGGTGTGGTTCACGGTTGCCCTTGCCATGATGGCTACAGCAGGAGGCATTCTCGCGAGCGTTTTTGCGGTATCCCGTATGCTGGCGATGCTGACCGAAATGAAGTTGGTCCCCCATAGCCACTTCGGCATGCCGGGGAGTATCCAGAAGCACACGCTGGTCTACACCGTAGTGCTGGGGCTTATCCTGACGGCCTTCTTCGACCTCTCCCGGATTGCTGCGCTGGGCATAGTGTTTTATCTGATTATGGATATTGCCATTCACTGGGGTGTGCTTCGATATTTGCGCGAAGATGTGCAGGCCAAAGCGTGGGTGCCAGCTATGGCCATTGCGCTGGATTTGCTCGTTCTTGGCGGCTTTGTCTGGGTCAAGCTGAACACCGATCCGTTTGTCATCGGCGTAGCAATTGTAGTGATGATTGTTATCGCGGTCGCAGAGCAGATTTTTCTGAAAAAGTCCGAGCATTCACGGCAATCGGAACATGAAGAAGCTCATTCCCATCATCACCGCTGACCAGTAGCCGGATTGTCTGGTAGACGAAACTGGAGACCGAAATGTCTGGACACCAACACGGTCATCACAACCACGAGGAATCCGGCGAGCATACTGCCAAGGATCCGGTCTGCGGCATGTCGGTGGATCCGCATACAGCGGAACATCGAAGCCAGCACGAAGGCAAAACCTGGTATTTTTGCTCGTCACATTGCCAGTCCCGGTTTGATGACAGCCCCGAACAGTACCTTGGTGAAGAGCAGAAGCAGCAAGAGCCGGTAGCGCCTGGCACAATATACACGTGCCCCATGCATCCGGAAATCCGCCAGCAGGGACCGGGAGACTGCCCCATCTGCGGTATGGCTCTGGAACCGGAGCAAGTGAGCCTGGATGACGGGCCCTCCGCAGAACTCACGAATATGACCCGCCGATTCTGGATCGGCCTGGTTCTGACCTTGCCAGTACTGGTGCTTGAAATGGGTGGGCACCTCATCGGACTCGACCAGATTGTGGCCCCTCAGACATCCAACTGGATTCAGCTGGTGCTGGCAACACCGGTGGTTCTCTGGTGTGGCTGGCCCTTCTTTGTTCGGGGCTGGAAATCCGTGGTCAGTCGCAACCTGAACATGTTTACGCTGATTGCCATTGGTACCGGTGTGGCACTGATATACAGCCTCGTGGCGACATTGTCGCCTCAGGTCTTCCCGGGTGCTTTCCGACAGGACGATGGTTCGGTTGCCGTGTATTTCGAAGCAGCCGCGGTCATCGTGGTCCTGGTGTTACTGGGTCAGGTACTGGAGTTGCGAGCCCGGGAGAAAACATCTGGCGCCATAAAAGCTCTGCTGGACCTGGCACCCGCGACGGCCAGGAAGCTGGACGACGACGGCAGCGAATCCGATGTGCCGCTGGATCAGGTCAAGGTTGGCGACCGCCTGCGGGTTCGCCCGGGGGATAAGGTGCCGCTGGACGGTGAGTTGCTTGAAGGTAGCTCCAATGTGGATGAATCCATGGTGACCGGCGAGCCCCTGGCGGTCAGCAAGAAATTCGGTGACCAGGTGATCGGTGGCAGCATCAACCAGCAAGGCAGCTTTATCATGCGGGCCGACAAGGTTGGCCGGGATACCATGTTGTCCCAGATCGTGCAGATGGTGGCCAGCGCCCAGCGTAGCCGCGCACCGATCCAGGGCCTGGCAGACAAGGTGGCAGGTTACTTTGTGCCGGCGGTGATCGTGATCGCCATTATTGCCTTTATTGCCTGGGCCTTCTTCGGGCCGACACCGCCCATGGCATTTGGCCTGATTGCTGCCGTGAGCGTGCTGATTATTGCCTGTCCCTGTGCACTGGGTCTGGCAACCCCCATGTCCATTATGGTCGGTGTAGGACGGGGTGCTCAGAGCGGTGTTCTGATCCGCGATGCGGAGGCCCTCGAGCGCATGGAAAAGGTAGATACGGTTGTAGTGGACAAGACCGGCACACTGACCGAAGGCAAACCTCAGGTCACAAAACTGGTCCCGGCCAAAGGGTTCAGCGAGGAAGAGCTGATGCGGCTCACTGGCGGCCTGGAGAAAGGTAGCGAGCACCCGCTGGCCCATGCCATTCTCGACAAAGCCAGTGCCATGGACCTGACACTGCCGGATGCTGAAGGCTTCAATTCCCCGAACGGCAAAGGAGTCACCGGCAAGATCGAGGGGCAGCAGGTACTGATTGGCAACCGGCTGTTGATGGAAGCCGAAGGTGTCGACACCACGGATTTTGAATCTGAGGCCGACCAGCTCCGCAAGGACGGGGCCACTGTTATTTTCGCGGCGGTGGATGGAAAAATTGCCGGCTTACTCGCCATTGCCGACCCGGTGAAGGAAACGACCGAAGCGGCCATTTCAGCCCTGCAGAAAGACGGTATAAGGGTTGTTATGCTGACCGGGGATAACCGCACATCCGCCGAAGCGGTGGCTCGCAAACTGCATATTGATGAAGTGGAAGCGGAAGTGCTGCCGGAAGACAAGGGAAAGATTGTTCAGCGCCTGAAAGACGAAGGCCGTGTTGTGGTTATGGCGGGCGATGGCGTCAACGATGCGCCTGCCCTGGCAACGGCGGACGTCGGTGTGGCCATGGGTACCGGCACCGATGTGGCCATTGAAAGTGCCGGTATTACGTTGTTGCGCGGGGATCTGATGGGTATTGTGGAAGCTCGCCAGTTGTCACTGGCGACGATGCGCAATATCCGGCAGAACCTGTTTTTTGCCTTTGTATACAATTCTGCAGGCGTTCCCATTGCGGCGGGTGTTCTGTACCCGGTCTTCGGCATACTGCTGTCCCCGATTTTCGCAGCGGCCGCCATGTCACTGTCCTCGGTCAGCGTGATTGTGAATGCACTGCGATTGAGGGTGGTCAAACTCGAATCCAGGCAATAAACGTCTGAACCATTGGAGGTAACCATGTCATACACAATCAATCGAATGATCAAGGATGAGGGTTTCGAGGCCGTGGACAAAAGAGCGCGCCAGGCA
Organism: Marinobacter denitrificans; assembly: GCF_008795955.1. Lineage (GTDB taxonomy): Bacteria > Pseudomonadota > Gammaproteobacteria > Pseudomonadales > Oleiphilaceae > Marinobacter > Marinobacter denitrificans. The sequence goes on along the minus strand of NZ_VMHN01000001.1, from coordinate 789,238 downwards.
CTTGCCGATCACGGTTTCGGGGTGCTGACGGAAATTGACGTCAAGGCCACCATGAAGAAAAAGCTGGAGAAGGACATGCCGGCGTATCTCATCCTTGGAGCCTGTAACCCTGCTATGGCCTGGGAAGCGATCGGTATCGAACCTCGTGTGGGCGCAATGCTGCCCTGCAACGTCATTCTTCGTGAGGTGTCGGAGGGTGTAGAGATCAGCGCGATAGACCCTGTGGTTTCCATGACCGCCATTGATAATGACGAGCTAAAGCAGGTTGCCGGGAAAGTCAGGGATGTGCTTTCCGAGGTTGTTCGGGCGATCTGATTGACTCAGGGCAGATGCCGGGTGACCAGGTGCAGATCTCAAAAATGAGCGCCATCCGGGATGGACTGAACCGGGGCGTTTACAGCTGGTAGATCGGCCACACTTACAGCTGAAAAATGGGTGCAAATCCCCCGCCGGGTGTCCGGAAATTAGTCGTCTGCCCTTTGTAGATGCGGGCAGCGGTAAGCAGCGTTGTTCCATTGTAGGTGTACAGACGAATATCGACTTTCCCGGTGGTTACGGTGTCGTCGATTCTGAGACCTCGCTCCCCCGGAGGGACGAGGTCCTGCGCAATGTAATCGCCGTCGAGGATGTTCTCGAAAACTCGTCGGGTCAGTTTGTCGCCCCGGTACACACCTTTACTGCCATGGCCTGAAAAGGGCTTGAAGAAGAGCCTGCGGCGATCTCGCCATAGCTCGGCCGCGTCAGCCCTGGAGACCACCCTGGTCTTTGGAACAGCCCTTCCCAGTAGCTCCACGTCCTTCGTATCCAGTCCCCATTCGTGCAACACCTGTGAGTCTGACAACAGAGTCAGGTTCCGTTTGTCGGCCAGCACTGCGTGTGTTCGCGGGTTGGGCGTTACGACGACGGCGCCGTCGAGATAGGCCCGTCTTAACGGCGCATGGTTCGGTGCTTCCAGCGCGAAATCCACCAGCCTGTTGTACACCATGTCAATGCGTTTTCCACCGGCGGTTAGCTCACCATTGGCATACTCGAACTCGGCAGGATCAAGGATCAGGGTATCTATGCCTCGGGCCATAAGGAGTCGCTGGGCCAGTTGGAACTCCGGGAACAGAAACTGACTCTCAGGGGTGTCATCAACGATGGCCAGTCGCTGCGGCATCGATTCCCCGCGCTGCCTTTGCCACTCATGTTTAAACATCTCGAACGCCGCATCATCGAACCTGTCCAGCGCCGGGCTGATTGCGGGCGCGTGTTGAGGTGGCTGGCAACATCGGCTTTGAGCCCGGGCGAGCACAGCGTTAAGAAAAGCACCGCCGGCATTGGTGTTGATCTCGATCAGTCGAGGGCCTTCGGGCCCCAGATGAAAGTCATAGCCCATAAATGCCCCGACAGGGCCGGGATCGAACTGTGCGATGTCTGGAGCCCAGGACAGGACCTGTGTCTGGTAAGACGGAAGTTTGCTCGCTTTCTCGATAGCCCGGACGACTCCCTCCATCGTCAAAATATCACTCTCGGGGACAAAAACGGCGGTGTCCGAGAAGAAATGATCAAGCTCCGGAATCGCTATCGCCGGGGAACCAATGTCAGCGTTCGAAAATTGATCCCGAAGATTTGAGTTGAGGGCGTCCTGATCAAGGGTAATGCAGTAACAATGGCGATTGAGTAGAGCCGCATTGGTACTGGCTGTTTGCTGGTTATTTCTGGTTTCGTCGTGCATACGGGCATCACCCTCACGTATTGGACAAGTTCATCATGGTCACTATTAGAACACTATAAATAAACAGCCGTTATTAAAGTTCCTGAAATGACTTCTGGTCCCAGGTTAATATCCAAAAAACTAATTGTTGATATTTGTCAGTTATATTAATGACTTGAGGTGGATCAAAATAGACGTGTTTTATTGTAAATTTCAGTTTTGTTTCAGGCTGGAAACATAAGATCTCCTTTCAGAATAATTTCAGTGGAGATTCCAAGTTGTCCATCCCCCCTCGCATTATTAAGCCGGCAATTTTCTTTGTTCTGGTTTTAACCAGTCTGCCCGGTTGGGCAAATTCAGAACTTCAACTGACGAATGTAGTTACCACTGCCATCGAGAACGATCCCTGGCTTCGCCAGAGCGCCCGGACGCAGGAGGCGTTGATGGAAGAGTCCTACGCAGATGGAGCGCTCCCTGATCCCCGGGTAACCATCGGCGCCGCGAATCTGCCCACGGATACTTTCGACACCGGGCAGGAAGGCATGACTCAGGCCACCATTGGACTCTCCCAGCGCATTCCCCGTGGTGACAGTCGTCACCTGGCCAGTGAAAAAAAGACCCGGCTGGCTGACGTGCAGCCATTCCGCCGGGAAAATCGGCGCGAGCAGGTAACAGAGCGGGTAACTCACCTCTGGATTGAGCTCTGGCGATCGCAGGAGAGTATCCGGTTGATAGAGGACAAACGGGGGCTCTTCGAACAGTTGTCCGATGTTGCTGAAGCGGGCTACACCTCGGCAACCATGGGCTCGAGGCAACAGGATATTATTCGCGCTTCGCTGGAGCTGACCCGGCTTGAGGACCGGCTGGCAGCCCTGAACACACAACTGGCGTCCAACCGTGAATCGTTGGGCGAGTGGATTGGGGCGGAGGCGGCCCAGTTACCGGTGACCGGACAGATCCCGCCAGAGCTATTGACCGGGCTTCCGGACAGGTGGCCGGAAACAGATTCAGATGGGTTGATCCGCCACCCCTCGATTCGGGCGACTGATCAGTTGATCGATGCCCAGGCGATTGATGTTGACCTGGCGCGCCAGGCCTACAAACCAGAGTGGTCTGTTTTTGCGCAGTATGGCTATCGGGACAGGGCACCGAACGGACAGGACCGCGCCGACCTGTTTTCTGTAGGCATTGGTTTTGATCTCCCGATTTTTACCGGCAACCGACAGGACCGGAAACTGCGTTCCTCAACAGCTCGCCTGGAAGCGGCCAGATCCGAGCGGGTACTGCAGATGCGGGAGCTTCAGGCCAGGGCCCACGCCGCAATGGCACGGATTGAGCAGCTTGATGACCGGGTCAGGCTATACCGTCAGACCCTGTTGCCGCAGATGGAAGAGCAGGCCAGCGCCGCCCTGACAGCTTACGACAATGACGATGGCGATTTCGCAGAAGCCGTGCGTGCGCGCATTGACGAACTCAATGCTCAGGTTGAGTTGACACAGATACTTGCCGAGCGTGCCAAAGGCCTTGCGAGCTTTCGTTATCTGACCGCGAATTCCGCCGAAGAGCCCTCTTTTAAACTGCCTAACTATCAGGACTAACGACCATGGCCAATCTGATTCGCCCATTGGGTTTTGTGTTATTGGGTGGTGTTGCCGGGGCGGCGGCTGCCTACTGGCTGGCCCCCGACGCCGGAATGAACCATGCCCCCGAAACTGCTACCACTGAGAGCAAGGAACCTTTGTATTGGGTGGCGCCCATGGACCCCGATTTCAAACGTGATAAACCTGGCAAGTCGCCCATGGGGATGGACCTGGTTCCGGTCTATGAGGAGGGCGGTTCCGGGGAGGACTCGCCAGGCACGGTCCGGATCTCACCGACCGTGGTCAACAACCTGGGCGTGCGCACGGCACCCGTGATCCAGGGGCGGTTGCCAAGCACCGTCAGAACCGTGGGTTATGTGCAGTACAACGAGGATGAGATGACCCACGTGCATCCGCGTGTTGAAGGGTGGATTGAAGCCCTTTACGTCAAAGCGGAGGGCGAAACCGTCGAGAAAGGAAAGCCCCTTTACACCCTCTATTCGCCAACACTGGTTAACGCCCAGGAAGAGCTTATCCTGGCACTCAACCGGACCAACCAGCGCCTTATCAACGCCGCTGAAGAACGTCTCAGGGCCCTGAATGTTCCTGCAACGGTGATCCGGCAGCTGAAAGACGCCCGTAAAGTTCAGCGAACAATGACTGTCCATGCCCGGGCCTCGGGCGTTATCGATAACCTGAACGTACGGGAGGGGATGTTCATCAAGCCCGGCGACCGGGTTTTGTCGATTGCGTCACTGGATGAGGTGTGGGTGATCGGAGAAGTCTTTGAGAGCCAGCTTTCGGCGCTCGAGGCAGGAAATAAGGTGGTGATGACTCTGGATTACATGCCCGGGCGCCAATGGACGGGGCGCGTGGATTATGTCTATCCGGAGATCAACCCGAAAACCCGGACGGCGCGGGTCAGAATGCGCTTTGACAATAGCGATGGCGCCCTGTTGCGAGGCATGTTCGCCGGGCTGGAGGTCCAGGGCGAGCGCAGGGAGCGGCGCATGCTTGTGCCTCGCGAATCCATCATCCGCACCGGGCAGAGCGATCGCCTGGTACTGGCGCTGGAGGAGGGCGCCTTCAAATCCGTCAATGTCAGCGTAGGGCGTATTGGCGACCCGTATGCGGAAATTCTCGAGGGTGCCAAACCGGGCGACATTGTAGTGACCTCCGCCCAGTTCCTGATTGATTCCGAATCCAGCAAAACGTCGGATTTTCAACGGATGTCCCCGGCGCATACGGAGTCGAAGGCAGAGCCGGAGGCTAGGAATCACGAGGGGATGGATCATAGCACCATGAATCATGGCGGAGACGAGTCATGATTTCAGCCATCATCTACTGGTCTGTTCGTAACCGCTTCCTTGTGCTGCTGGCAACTTTGCTTATCACCGGGCTTGGTCTCTACTCTTTGAAGAACACGCCAGTGGACGCACTTCCGGATCTCTCCGATGTTCAGGTCATCATCAAAACCAGCTTCCCGGGGCAGGCTCCGCAGGTGGTGGAAGACCAGGTGACCTACCCGATGACAACGGCCATGCTCTCGGTGCCGGGCGCGAAAACGGTCAGGGGCTACTCGTTCTTCGGTGACTCCTACGTATATGTGATTTTCGATGAAGACACCGATATGTATTGGGCCCGCTCACGGGTGCTGGAGTACCTCTCCCAGGTGGCGCCCAGTCTGCCAGACTCGGCCCGGCCCCAGCTTGGGCCCGACGCCACCGGAGTGGGCTGGGTTTATCTATATGCCCTGGTTGACCGCACCGGGAACCACGACTTAAGCGAGCTGCGCAGCCTGCAGGACTGGTTCCTGAAATACGAACTGCAAACGGTACCCGGGGTATCTGAGGTGGCCGCGCTGGGCGGTATGGTGAAGCAATATCAGGTCAAGGTCAGCCCGGAAAAACTCCGGGCCCTGGGCATACCCCTGGCTCACATTCAGAACGCCATCAAACGGGGTAACCAGGAAGTGGGGGCGTCCGTCATTGAGATGGCAGAAGCGGAATACATGGTCCGCACGTCCGGCTATATCCAGTCCCGTGATGACCTGTTATCGATCCCGCTGGGTCTCGACGATAACGGTACCCCCATACTTCTGAAAGATGTGGCCAGCGTTGAAGTCGGCCCCCAGATGCGCCGCGGTGTTGCCGAACTGAACGGGGAAGGTGAGGCTGTCGGCGGCGTCGTGGTGATGCGCTTCGGTGAAAACGCCCAGGCAACGATTAATGGCGTGAAGGCCAAGCTCGAGGACCTGAAATCCAGCCTGCCCGAAGGTGTGGAAGTGGTGACGGTTTATGATCGCTCTGGTCTGATCGAGCGGGCTGTCAATAACCTTGGATTCAAACTGCTTGAAGAGTTCCTGGTCGTCGGTCTGGTGTGCATCGTCTTCCTGTTCCACGTGCGCTCGTCGCTGGTGGCGATTCTCAGCCTTCCCGTGGGCATTCTGGCGGCCTTTATCGTCATGCACTGGCAGGGCATCAATGCCAACATCATGTCACTCGGGGGGATTGCCATCGCCATCGGCGCCATGATCGACGGCGCCATCGTGATGATCGAGAACATGCACAAGCACATGGAGCGGACACCGCTCACGCCTGAGAACCGTTGGGAGGTCGTCGCAAGGTCAGCCTCGGAGGTAGGGCCGGCGCTGTTTTTCTCGCTCCTGATCATTACCGTCAGTTTTGTGCCGGTGTTTGCCCTGGAGGCGCAGGAAGGGCGGATGTTTGCGCCCCTGGCCTTCACCAAAACCTACGCCATGGCGGCGAGTGCAGCTCTCGCAGTGACGCTGGTTCCGGTGCTTATGGGCTATTTCATTCGCGGCAAGGTGCTGCCGGAACACAAGAATCCCGTAAACCGCCTGCTGGTCGGTGCCTATATGCCGGCCCTGAAGCTGGTGCTCCGGTTTCCCAAAATGACGGTTCTGGCTGCACTGCTGATCCTGGTTATCGGTTTGTGGCCAGCTACCAAAATCGGCAGTGAGTTCATCCCTCCGCTGGATGAGGGCGACCTGATGTACATGCCCACCACCTACCCGGGCATCTCCATTGGTAAGGCACGGGAGCTGTTGCAGCAGACGGATAAGCTGATTGCGACCCTGCCCGAGGTCGAAACCGTGTTTGGCAAAGTAGGACGGGCGGATACCGCGACCGATCCGGCGCCGTTAACCATGATCGAGACGTTTATCCAGCTCAAGCCCAGGGATGAATGGCGGGAAGGCATGACGACCGAAAAGCTGAAGCAGGAGCTCAATACCCTGATTCGTTTCCCGGGGGTAACCAATGCCTGGGTGATGCCGACTATCACCCGTATCGACATGCTGGCAACAGGCATCAAGACACCCGTTGGCATCAAAGTGGCGGGACCCGACCTTGCCATTATTCAGGACATTGGCAAACGTCTTGAGGAAATCATGGTGGACATACCTGGCACAGCATCCGTCTATTCTGAACGGGTCGCCGGTGGACGCTACATCAAGGTGGATATTGATCGCGAGCGCGCCGCCCGATATGGGCTGAATATCGCGGATGTACAGCAGGTGGTGGCCTCGGCGATTGGTGGTATCAACGTGTCGAGGACGATCGAAGGTCTTGAGCGTTACCCGATCAATCTTCGGTATCCGGAGGATTACCGGGATTCGCCCGAAAAGCTGGAGCAACTTCCCATCGTAACCGCGTCGGGGCAGCGAATTGCGCTGGCGGATGTGGCCGATATCCGGGTCGAGGACGGACCGCCTGCCATCAAGAGCGAGAACGCGCGCCTGAATGGATGGACCTTCGTGGATATTGACGGGGTTGATGTAGGCACCTACGTGGAGCAGGCCATGGCTACCGTGAGCGATGAGCTGGATTTGCCCGCAGGCTACTCCGTTAGCTGGTCTGGTCAGTATGAATACATGCTGCGTGCCAAGGAAAAGCTGGCCTATGTGGTGCCGCTGACCCTGGTCATTATTGTCATCCTGCTGTTCCTGAACTTCCGGCGTTTCGGGGAAGTCGCGATCATCATGGGCACGCTGCCATTTGCGGTGATCGGCGCTATCTGGTTGATGTATCTGCTGGACTACAACTTCTCGGTGGCCGTCGGTGTCGGTTTCATTGCCCTGGCCGGCGTGGCCGTGGAGATTGGTGTCATCATGCTGGTGTATCTGAACCAGTCCTTCCACCAGATGATGGAAACCTGTGAAGAGAAGGGAGTGACCCCCAGGCGCGAAACCCTTCGCCATGCGGTATTGCATGGTGCCGGATTGCGGGTTCGACCAGTGATGATGACGGCGGCAGCCATCATCGGTGGACTGGTACCTATCATGATTGGTACCGGCACAGGGTCCGAGGTTATGGGGCGTATTGCAGCGCCCATGGTCGGCGGTATGATCAGCGCCGTGATTCTCGCGCTGCTTGTTATTCCTGTGCTGTTCTATCTGTGGAAGCAGAGGTGTGTCGTGGCCTGAGCCCTGTTTTCATGATTCAGGTCAACATGTGTTGAGTTGGCCTCCCTGTAAGCTCGAATTTCAGCCTGGATTCAGTTTCATGGTCTTTACTGAGTATGAAACAGTCCGATGCAGGTATTAAGGAGGATCTCATGAACAGATTTAGCCGTTTGGTCGCGTGTTCAATTCTCGTGGCAGCGCCCGCTATAGTGTTTGCACAGGGGAGCTCCCAGCAAATGCCCCGTGGTGGCATGATGAACCCGGAACAGATGCAGCAAATGCATGAAAATATGTCGCAAATGCAGACCATGATGCAGGAAATGCGAAGCGCAACATCAGAGACTGAGCGCCAACGCATCCGGGAAAAACACATGGAAGCCATGCAGGAACATATGGGCATGATGCGCGGCGGCATGATGGGCCAGGGCCAAGGTATGATGGGTCAAGGTCACGGAATGATGGGCGATGGCAAGCAAGGTCAGGGCATGAATAACCAGCAATCCGGGAAAAAGCCGGGGAAAAATCAGCAGGGCGGTGCTGGTGGCATGAACTCTGAACAGCGTCTGGAAATGATGGAAAACCGCATGAACCAGATGCAGTTGATGATGGAGCAAATGTTGGAGCATCAGGCCCGCAGCCAGGGCTCACGCTAACGCCGCAAATGGGGCAGGTTGGTCAGGATAATACCCTGACCAACCGCCAGTGTAATTTACCCGGACTGTTTATTCGGTTTCACGCGTTTTAATGGTTCCGCACGGGTGCTGGGGTCTGCTGCATAGCCGGGGAGTGGATTCGTATTAGCTGTTGATGTGGTAGTCTTTTCAGTGTGGGTGGGAGTTCAGGGCAGATTTCACAGGTCAACGCACGGAGTACCGATGAGCGCAGTCACAACGATTTCTGCACGGATTGGGCTGCTTCTGCTGGTGTGGTGGGCCCTTACGGAAGGGGATTCCTCCGGAATCGGATTTGGTCTGGTGGTCACCGCACTGGCCACGGTTATTTCTTTGCGTCTTTTCCCACCGGCTAAAGTACGGATTCGCCCGTTTCCATTCCTGCTCTTCATGCTTTTCTTCATTGGTCGATCCGTGGTGGCCGGGATCGACGTTTCCCGCCGCTTGTTGTCGCCATCCTTGCCGGTCAACCCAGGCTATCTCACGTTTTATCTCAGCTTGCCCGAAGGCGGCCCGCGCTGGCTGCTGGCCAATACCCTGTCGCTGATGCCCGGTACGCTGAGCGTCAGCCTTGATGGGGAGCGGCTGGACTTGCATTGCCTGGATACCCGGGAACCGGTTGAGGCAGATGTGAGGCTCGTCGAGCAGAAAGTGGCGCAGGTGTTTGGCCTGTCGCCGAACAACCATTTCAGGCAGGAAGGGAGCCAGCAATGACGCTGGTGTTTAACGCCGTAGCGGCTTTTCTGCTGCTGACCTTGCTGGTGGCGTTGGAGCGGATATGGCTGGGCCCCACGGCGTCAGACCGCATGCTGGCGTCACAGCTTTTCGGCACCACAGGTGTTGCATTGCTGCTGGTTCTTGCCGAAGCCCAGGCTGCCCCGTCGCTGAGGGATGTGGCGCTTGTTCTGGCATTGCTATCGGTACTGGCCATTGTGGGTTTTGTAACGCGAGTGGTACGGATAGACCGGAGGGAATCGTGATGCAGTTGGTTCAGTTTCTTCAGGTATTGCTGCTGGCCGCAGGCTGCGTGTTCTTCGCCATAGGTACCCTGGGATTGTTCCGTTTTTCAGAAACCCTCACGCGGATTCACGCCCTTACCAAGGTCGACAACCTTGGGCTGGGGTTTATCGTATTGGCTCTGCTGCTGGGGGTAGCGTCACTGGCTGTGGCCATGAAAGTGATCCTGATCTGGGTGGTGGCGCTGGCGGCCAGCGCTACGTCCGCCCACCTGATTGCCCGGGCTGTCCGGTCGCAGGACCGGGCCGGCACGCGAGGGAGCGAGCGCAATGACTGAGTGGCTGCTGGATGGCTTGCTGGTGGTTGCACTGCTGGTAACAGCAGCGGCGGCATTGCTGTCCCGCGACCTGTTCCGGGCAGTCGTGGTATTCATAGCCTTTGGTCTGTTGATGGCGGTCGCCTGGGTGCGCTTGCAGGCGCCGGATATTGCCCTGGCGGAAGCGGCTATCGGTGCCGGGCTTACCGGGGTGCTGTTATTGGATGCCGTCAGCCACCTGGGCAGGGCTCGTCCCCGAGGGCAGGATAAGGGAGGCAACGGGCAATGATCCGGACTTTGAAAACTCTTGCTATGGTTGCAGCCTGTGTGTCGTTTTCAGGAATTCTTGCGCTCAGTATATGGACGATCGCCGGACAACCGGCCCCGGTGAACCTGCCACAACTGCTGTCGGAAAACATGGCGCGCAGTGGAGTGGAGCACCCGGTCACGGCGGTGCTACTGAATTTCCGCAGTTACGACACCCTGCTCGAGATCGGCGTTCTGGTGATCGCCGGCATTGCCGGCATATCCATGGCAAAAACGGCATCGCTGGAGGATCCGGAACTGCGCACCTCGGACTCACTGCTTTACGGCTTGCAGCGCTGGTTCGTCCCACTGATGCTGATGTTGGCGGGGTATCTGTTGTGGGCCGGCGCGCACCGGCCCGGGGGCGCGTTTCAGGCCGGTGCCGTACTGGCTGCTACGGGGGTGCTGATGCGCCTCGGGGGTGTTCCCATGGATTTTCTTCGCCCCGGGTTGCTGTTACGCCTGGGCCTGGTGCTGGGTTTTACGGTGTTTCTGCTGGTAGCAGTGGCGAGCGTTATCGGCGGTGATGCCTTTCTGGCGTATCCACCGGAGTTGACCAAACCCCTGATCCTGATTATCGAATCGGTTCTGACCCTGTCCATAGCCATGGTGTTGCTGGCGTTGTTTGTCTCCGCCCCGGTCAATGATGCCGAGGACCCCGAAGAGGGTTCGTCATGACGGCTCCGCTGTTGTATGCCCTCGCAGGCGCCATTTTATGCGGTATCGGTCTGTTCGGGCTGTTGTGGCTGTCACATCTGCTCCGCAAATTGGTGGCGTTCAATATTATGGGGTCTGGCGTGTTTCTGGTGCTGGTGGGCTTGCCCCAGCACCAGGGCGGGCAGGACCCGGTACCTCAGGCCCTGGTGCTTACCGGTATTGTGGTGGCTATTGCCGCCACGGCCCTGGCCGTGGTGTTGATACGGCGTTATTACCATCTGTCTGGATTGACCAGTCTGACGGGCGAGCCTGCCTCCCGGGAGGGTGCTCCGGAATGACCCTTTGGTTGATGGCCGGATTGTTGTTTACTCCTCTGGCATGGGCCGTGCTGACACTGCTGACGGATTTTGCCTGGGGCCGGGTGGTGACATGGGGCGGAATCGTGGTTCAGGTTCTGGTGTCGCTGGGTCTTTGGCTGGCGGTGTCCCGGGACGGGGGTTTCTATTATGGCCTGGGTGGCTGGGAAGCACCGCTTGGCATCGAGCTTCGGGTTGACGGGCTTGCTGTCACCTTCGTGTTACTTACCGCTGTTGTTGCCAGTGCCTGCGGTTTCCATGCCGGAGTCTATATTGATCCGGACAAACCCTGGCACCGCTATTTCTGGCCCCTGTTCTGGTTTCTCTGGTCCGGGCTTAACGCGGTCTGGCTCGGTGGCGATCTCTTCAATCTCTATGTCGGGCTGGAGCTGATCAGTCTCTCTGCTGTGGGCCTGGTGGCCCTGGGTGGCAAAGCCGCGGCGTTGCGGGCGTCCCTGAGATACCTGTTGGCGGCACTGTTGGGATCGCTGGCTTACCTGCTTGGCGTGGCATTGATATACGGGCAATTCGGCACCCTGTCCATTGCGGGGGTCGTGTTCTGGCTGGAGGACCATCCCGTGCCGGCCGGTTCCGGACTCGCGCTCGCTTTGATGGTCACAGGCCTGGCGTTGAAAACCGCACTTTTTCCGCTCCATCGCTGGCTGCCCCCGGCGCATGGAATTGCCCAATCGCCGGTCAGCGCATTGTTGTCGGCGTTGGTGGTCAAAGCCTCCTTTTATATCGCGGCCAGGCTGTGGCTGGAACTTGGCGAGCCGCTTGGTAACCTGGCTGCGGCGCAGTTGGTGGGCCTGCTGGGCAGCGCGGCTGTGGTCTGGGGCAGTTGGCTGGCCCTTCGTCAGTCAGCGCTGAAACAGGTGGTGGCCTATTCATCCGTGGCGCAGATTGGTTATCTGTTCCTGTTGTTTCCGCTGACGTATTCAGTGTCGGAGTCGGTGTCACAGCAGGCTCAGCAAGGCATTACCCTCCAGGTCATCAGCCATGCCCTGGCAAAAGCGGCCATGTTCCTTGCTGCCGGTAATCTGATTCTGTCCACCGGAAGTAATCGCGTGGACGCACTGACCGGCGTGAGCCGTTTCCTCCCATTCTCTCTGTTCTCCTTTGGCCTGGCCGGAGTCTCGTTGATGAGCCTGCCGCCATCCGGTGGGTTTGCGGCCAAATGGCTGCTACTTCAGGCCAGCCTGGGTAGCGGCCAATGGTGGTGGGTGCTGGTGCTGTTGACGGGTGGCCTGCTCTCGGCGGCGTACGTGTTCCGGATCTACCGCGCGTCTTTTCTGGAAAACTCTGAGACGGATGAGTTCTACCACCCGTCCAGGAGCCTGGAAGTAATACCGATGGTCCTGGCGTTGATGGCGATCGGGCTTGGCATGGTATCTGAGGAGGTGCTCTCGGTGATGGCGCTGCCGTTTGAAGAAGAGGGCTCGCCATGACGTTGAACGCATGGATACCGGTCTTTGCGCTGATGACATCACTGGTCGCAGCGCTGGTGATTTTTCTTCTACCCGAAAAGGGCTACCGCCTGCGGACAACGGTGAACCTGGGCGCTGCTCTGGTAAAGCTGGGGCTGGTAGTGGTGATGGTCTGGGGCGTGTTTCGCGGGGTGGATTATGGTCTGAGCTTTACCATGGTTCCTGGCGTGACGTTTGTGCTGAAAGCCGATGCCCTGTCGATGATGTTTGCGGGGCTATCGGCGGTGCTCTGGTTGCTGACGACAATCTATGCCGTGGGCTACCTGGAGGACTCGCCCAATCGCAGCCGGTTCTTCGGTTTTTTCAGCCTGTGCGTCGCCAGCACTATGGGTATTGCCCTGGCGGGAAACCTGTTCACTTTTTTCCTGTTCTACGAAATGCTGACCCTGTCGACCTATCCGCTGGTGGTTCACCGGGGTACTGAAAAGGCCTTGAGGGCGGGGCGGACCTATCTGATCTATACGCTTTCCGGAGGAGCCGTCCTGTTGCTGGCGATTGCCTGGCTGCACGGCGTGGCGGGGGATCTGCCATTCCGTGAAGGTGGTCATTTCATAGATGCCGATCCTGAGATTCACCGTTCGCTGATCCTGATCTTTATATTGCTTGTAGCCGGGCTGGGGGTAAAAGCAGCGCTGTTCCCCCTCCATGGTTGGCTGCCCCAGGCGATGGTGGCGCCGGCCCCGGTCAGTGCGCTTCTGCATGCCGTGGCGGTGGTAAAAGCCGGTGCCTTCGGGATCGTACGGGTGGTGTATGACATCTATGGTGTGGAGGCTTCGTCGGCGTTGGGGGTTCTGGAGCCGCTGGCCTGGCTGGCCGCCTTCACCATTCTTTACGCGTCGGTTCGGGCACTGTCGCAGGTTGATCTCAAACGCCGGCTGGCGTTTTCTACCATAAGCCAGGTGTCATACATCATTCTCGGGGTTTCCCTGTTCGGGCCAGTCGCAGCCGCAGGCGGATTGGTTCATCTGCTACACCAGGGGCTGATGAAGATCACTCTGTTTTTCTGTGCAGGCAACTATGCAGAAACGCTGGGCATTCACCGCATTGATGAAATGGACGGCGTGGGGAGACGTATGCCCGGCACATCGCTGGCGTTTACCATCGGCGCGTTTGGCATGATTGGCGCGCCGCCATTGGCCGGTTTTATTACCAAGTGGGTTCTGGGCAGTGGAGCACTGGCTGCCGGCATGGATTGGGTGATAGCAGTGCTGGTGTTAAGCAGCTTGCTCAATGCGGCCTATTTCCTGCCCATACTGCACCGCTTATGGTTCCGTGAGCCGCAAGCCAGTTGGCCTGAAGAGCGGTTCTGGGGCCGGCTGGAAACCAGCGCCTGGCTGTTCTGGCCGCCGTTGCTGACGGCAGTGATGACCGTCATGGTCGGGGTATTGGCTTCGCTACCCTTTAGCCCGCTGTCGTGGGCCGAGCTGATTGTGCTGCGGGAGTACTCGCCATGATCGCTTTCGAGTCGGTTCTGGTTCTGCTGGCGGTGGGCTTGCCGTTACTGTATCCAATACTGGCCCTGCGTGCGGGATGGGCCAGGGTGCTGCGTTACTCAATGCCCGTTCTCCCGTTGCCAGCACTGGTCCTGGCGCTTGCCACCGAGCCCGGCTGGCAGCTGGAGCTCCCGTGGTTGCTCAACGGCGGACTCTGGGCAATGGATGAGTTGCGCCGGCTGTTCCTGCTACTGACTGCGGTACTCTGGGCTGTAGCGGGCATTTACGCGGTGGGTTACCTGGGCGCCCATTATCTGCAGCGGTTCTGTGTGTTCTGGGGGCTGACTCTGGCGGGGAATATCGGGCTGACGGTTGCCGTGGATGCTGGCAGCTTCTACAGCTTCTTCGCATTGATGACCTTTGCCGGCTATGGCCTGGTGGTGCATGAGGGAACGGCAGAGGCAAGCCATGCCGGGCGGGTGTATCTGGTGATGGCAGTGTTGGGGGAGATGGCGATTCTGGCGGGATTGCTGCTGGCCTCCGCAGCTGCCGATAGCCAGATGCTTTCGGATTTGCCGCCCGCGATTGCCGAGTCGCCACGTCGGGACCTGATGATGGCCCTGCTGGTAGCGGGGTTCGGAGTCAAAGCCGGCCTGCCTCTGCTGCATTTCTGGCTACCGCTGGCTCACCCGGTCGCGCCCACGCCCGCCAGTGCCGTGCTCAGTGGCGCGATGATCAAGGCCGGCTTGCTGGGATGGCTGGTTACCCTGCCATTTGGTGATATTGCCTTGCAGGGCTGGGGAACACTGATGCTTGGGGCTGGAGCCGTGGGGTCGATCGGTGCCGCTGTGCTGGGCGTATGCCAGCAGCGGCCAAAGGCGGTATTGGCCTATTCCAGTATCAGCCAGATGGGGTTGATGGTGCTGATGGTGGGTGCTGCGATGGCGGATTCCGAACGTGCGCCGGTGTTGTTTTCGGTAATTGCCCTGTACGCCCTCCATCATGGCCTGGCCAAGGGCAGTCTGTTTCTGTCGGCGGGCATGTCGCTTCCCGCCGGCAGAATTCGCAGGGCAGCAGTCTGGTTATTGATCGCCTTGCCGGGTTTGTCCCTGGCCGGATTACCGTTCACCAGTGGCGCGCTGGCCAAGCTGGCGATGAAAGAAGGCTTGGCGGAAGACAAGCTGGACTTTGCCCTCGGCGGTTACCTGTCGCCGCTGATGACCGCCGGGGCCGTGGCTACACTGCTGTTGGTGTTGCGCTACTTCTGGACACTTTCAGGAACGCTGCAGACGGGCCGGAACCCGCCGATGTTGGCGGCAGGATGGTTGATGGCGATTGGTGTGAGCCTAATGGCCTTCTGGTGGATGCCCTGGGAGGTAGAAGGGCTGGTCAAGTCCCCGCTCTGGTTACCGGCACCGTATCAGTTATGGGCACTGATATGGCCAATGCTGCTGGCGGTTGCGCTGGCGGGGCTGACCCTGTGGGCGACCCGGGTAGTCAGACACCGATAGCTGGCGTTTACGTGATCTTTACGATTTACCGGTGCCTATCGTGTTTTTCTCGTTCTAGTATTGGGAAATCAGAAGTGCACAACCGGGAGAAACGTCATGCGCTTGCGGTTATCGATCAGATTGTTGTGGGTGGTATTAGTCCCGGGCCTGATACTCTTGCCCGGCACCGCTAATGCTGCCTTTCGTTGTGGTTCCTCGCTGGTGGACGTCGGCGACTGGCCAGTGGAAGTGGAAGAGCGCTGCGGAGCGCCGGATTACGTCGCCACTTACCCCACGGCCACAGTCCCCGGCATCGGCGTTGTGGGCGAGGTAGAGCACTGGTATTACAACCCTGGCCCCCAGGGGTTCATCCGCCGCCTTGAATTTCGTGACGGCAAGCTGCGCAGAGAGCACAGCCTGGGCTATGGCTTTGCCGGAGACAGTGCCGGTGATTGCTCCCCGGCCCGGCTGCAGAGTGGGGTCAGTGAGTTCGAGATGGTGTCCTATTGCGGCGAACCGGTTTCCAGGCGGGTCACCTGGGAAGTCGTTGGCCGCGGAGCAAAGGTTTCCGGGCATTATCGGCCGGAGACTCTGGTGCCTGTGGAAGAATGGATGTATGAAACCGGCAAGACCCAGTTTCGCCGGATCGTCAAATTGCGCAATGGCCGTATCACTCAGGTTGAAACCGCGAAGAAGCCCCGATAGTGCCTCGGGCTTCCCCCTCTACTCCATGATGATTTCCGGCATGTCTTGCCCGGAGGCATTTTCCCGGGGGGCATTGGAGAGAGCTTCAACCTCCCGGGTAATCCTCGTCGCGATCTCCAGATAGGCGTTTGCCAGCGTGCCATCGGGTTCGCTTGTCATGATCGGCTGGCCTGAATCAGAACCGGTGCGGATCCGGATATCCAGCGGCAATTCCCCAAGCAGTTCGGTGCCGGCTTCCTCCGCCATTCTTCTCGCACCGCCTTCGCCGAAAATGTGTTCTTCGTGGCCGCATGCGGTGCAGATGTGAGTGCTCATGTTTTCGATAATGCCGAGCACCGGAATGTTTACCTTCTCGAACATACGCAACCCCTTGCGGGCATCCAGCAGCGCGATGTCCTGGGGGGTGGTTACAATCACCGCGCCGGAAACCGGCATGCGTTGGGCCATGGTCAGGTGGATGTCGCCGGTGCCCGGTGGCATGTCCACGATCAGATAGTCCAGGTTGTCCCAACGCGTCTCGTACACCAACCGGGTCAGGGCCTGGGTGATCATCGGGCCACGCCAGATGATGGGGGACTCGTCATCCACCAGAAAGCCGATGGACATGGTCTGGATGCCGTGGCCGATCATGGGTTCCAGGATTTTTCCGTCGGGGCTGTCAGGCATGCCTTTCAACCCAAGCATGCGGGGCTGGCTGGGGCCATAAAGGTCGGCATCCAGAACGCCCACCCGGGCGCCGCTGCGGGCTAGCGCAAGGGCAAGGTTGGTGGTGGTTGTGGACTTGCCGACACCGCCTTTCCCGGAAGCCACTGCTATCAGGTGTTTTACGCCGGGAACCGTTTTCTGTTCCGGCCCCTCGCGCTTCTGTTGATGGGCTGGCAGATAGGAAACTGGGCTGGCCATGGCAATACCTCCGGTTATTGTTCCACGAAAGCGCGTTCAATGACGTAGTCGCCGCGCTCACCTTGGTGGGGTGATGCTTCGAAACCGAAATTGTCGAGCATGGCGGAGAGGTCTTTGAGCATGGCCGGGCTGCCACAGAGCATGGCCCGGTCGGTTTCGGGGTTCAGTTGTGGCAGTCCGGTATCCTTCGCCAGTTGGCCGGACTCAATCAGGGTGGTGATCCGGCCTTCGTTGCGGAAGGGTTCCCGGGTAACCGTGGGGTAGTAGATCAGCTTGTCACCGATGATCTCCGCCAGGAATTCGTGGCCGGGCAGTTCGCTGGTCAGGTAGTCGTGATAGGCCAGCTCGCTGACTTCCCGTACGCAATGTACCAGCACCACTTTTTCAAAGCGCTCGTAGGTTTCGGGGTCGCGGATGATGCTCATGAACGGCGCCAGTCCGGTGCCGGTGCCGAACAGGTATAGGTTCTTCCCCGGGTTCAGGTCCGCCATCACCAGGGTGCCCACAGGCTTGCGGCTGACGAACAGCGAGTCACCTTCCTGGAGATGCTGGAGGCGGGAGGTCAACGGGCCGTCCTGAACCTTGATGCTGAGGAATTCGAGGTATTCCTCGTGATTGGCACTGACAATGCTGTAGGCACGAAGCAGGGGTTTGCCATCCACCGGCAGGCCGATCATGACGAAGTGACCGTTCTCAAAGCGCAGGCTCTGGTCGCGGGTGGTCCTGAAACTGAACAGGGTGTCGTTCCAGTGATGGACGCTGATGACGTTTTCGGTTCCAAGTGCAGCCATGGGGTAGTCCTCCGTGTTGGCCAGTTGTATATCGGTTCAGAGTGAGTAAGTGGCCATGGACCCCATGGCCGTGATAACAAGCAGAGCGCTGAGCAAGGCCAGCAAGGCAAAAGGGCGCCAACCCTGGGCGATCAGGGACGACAGGCTGGTGCGCATGCCCAGGGCGGCCATGACCACCAGTAGGCACGCCTGAGAGGTGGTGGCCAGGGCCTGGCGAAGGTCTTCTGGTAGCCAGCTGAGGCTGTTCATGCCGAACAGAATGACGAAGCCCAAGAGGAACCAGGGGTGTTCCGCCTTACCGGTGCTGTTGCGGTTGAGCAGCGCGCCCAGCAACAGCACCAGTGGTGCCAGCAGGGCTACCCTCAAAAGTTTGGTGAGCGTTGCAATGTCGCCGGCGGTATCGGAGACCAGATAACCGGCCCCGGCCGCCTGGGCGACATCGTGGATGCTGGCTCCCAGTAACAGTCCGGCTTGTGGCTCGCTGTAGCCCAGCATGGCGAACAGGGGAGGTAGCACCAGCATGCTCAGGGTACCGAGTGCCGTAACGCCTACTACGACGCCCAAAAGCCGCCGGTCTTCCAGTTTGCCCTGGGGGATAACCGCAGCCACCGCCACCGCGGCAGACACACCGCAAATCGCCACGGCCACGCCGGCTACCAGGCTCTGCATACGGGGCAGACCAAACCATTGCCCAAGCAAAAGCGCGGAGCCGATGATGATGGGCGTGCAGGTCAGGACCACCAGCAACGGCAGGCTGCCGACGGTCATCAGCTGTTCCACACCGATTCGGGCGCCAAGCAGGGCGATGCCGATACGCAATACCTGACGGCTGCAGAATTCCACGCCGGGCTGTAGCCGGGAGTCTGCCGCCTGGCTGGCAAAGCCGAACCCCAGCAGCAGTACCAGTATCAAGGCCGGGGCACCGTAATGGTTTGCCAGGAAGCTGCCGGCCAGGGCCAGCACCCCGCACAAGGCAGCGCCGGGATAGCGCAGCCGTGCAGCTGCCCACCAGCGGGTGTCCAGAGCGCGGAGAGTCTGGTTCATGACACCTGCTCGCTCAGTTCCCGCAGGAAGGCCCAGGGGTAGAGGCCCCGGTAATGGCCGTCGCTGAAGAAAAACTGCAGCCCGCTGACACCGGACAGCTCCACCCGGTCTACGCGGATGTCGGCGTCAATCAGGCTGAGCCGGCCGGTGCGTTTGGCCTGGGTGCAATGGGAGCAGGCGCAGGATTTGCGCAGCATCAGGCAGCTCAGCCTGGTGGTCAGGCCATCGGGCCAGCTCAGTTCCAGTTCGTTGAGTTTGCGTTTCAGGCGAACTTCCTTTGGCGGTTCTACCAGGGCTTGTCTAGACACAACGGCCTCCTTGCATCAGGGACGGGAGCACCAGTTCCGGTGTTTCGGGTAGCGGAATGTGGCGATCAGGTAATTCCATCGGGCGGGTGCTGCCCAGGGCGGCAGCCGAAACCACCACCAAAGCCAGCGACAGCATCCGCAAGCAACTCGTTATGACAAGTCGGGGCATGAATCAGCGCTCCAGATACTGCATTTTGCCGGGACGATCGACCCAGTCTTCCGCCTCTGGCATGGGCGTGGAGGTCGAGTCGATCACCGGCCAGACCTGGGACAGCTCGGCATTCAGTTGAATGAAGTGGTGCTGATCCTCCGGCAGATCCTTTTCGTCGAAAATGGCATCGGCGGGGCATTCGGCAACGCATAGGCTGCAGTCGATGCAGGTCTCCGGATTGATCACCAGAAAGTTGGGGCCTTCGTGGAAGCAGTCCGTGGGGCAGACATCAACACAGTCGGTGTACTTGCAGCGGATGCAGTTTTCGGTGACAACAAAGGTCATGGCAGTCTCCTTGCAACTTGCAGTGGTGCGGCGGGTAATGGCCAGCCCGTTGTGCGACGGGCCGGCCCATTGGTCAGGCCGCAGCGTCCAGTTTCGAGATGGCCCAGCGGGCCAGCTTGCGGACGTCTGGATCCGGATCGTCCAGGGCGGTTACCACATAGGGCCTGCCATCGTTGTGGGCAATGGCGCCCAGTGCGCCGATGGCGGCCTTGCGCAGGTTGCTCATGGCATCCTTCGAGCACGTGCCCAGTACCGGTATGGCTTCGATAACCCCCAGCTTGCCCAGGGCATCCACCGCTTTTTCACGCACCTGCCAAAGCTCGTCGGTGGTGGATTCCATCAAGGCGGGTGCGGCCGCCTTGTGATCCAGTTTGCCGATACTGTTGGCGGCTTCGCAGCGCACCTGCCAGTGGGGGTCTTGCAACAGGCTGATCAGTGCCTGCCCCACCTGTTGCGGGGTGGCATAGACAAGCGCTCCGGTGGCGGCCCGGCGTACTTCGGGGTCGGCGTCGTGCTGTGCGGTTTCCACCAGTGCAGGCAGGTTTTCAGGCTGTTTCAGCCAGCCAATCACCGCCACTGCCTCGCGGCGAACACGGGGGTCGCTGTCCCCCAGGCGCTTGAGGGCCGGGCGCTGTGCACCGGCAAGTCGCAGTGGCTTCAGGGCCCGCAGGATGCCGGACACCACAAAACCGTCGGTGCTGTGTTCCAGGGCTTCCAGCAGTGGCTCGCCAGCGGCCGGGTCTTTCAGGTCTGCCAGGGCGTGGGCGGCGCTGTTGCGTACCACCTCATCGCCGTCGCTGAGCGCGGCTATCAGCGCGTCTGCCATGTCAGCCGCTTCAAACTCATCCACGACCTTGGCGGCTTCCTGGCGTACGTTGGTGTCCGGGTCGTTCAGGGCATGGATGACCAGTTCCACCGCTTCCGGCTCGCCGGAATCCACCAGGTCCATAACCGCCACCCTGCGGATGCCGGGATCGTCGGAGGTGAGTTTTACGGCAATGGCCTGCAGTTCGGGATCGTCGTAGGTTTTCATGGCTTTCCTCAGCGCAGCAGGTAGGGAATGTTGACGGTAACGGCGTCGGTGGGGCAGTCAGCCTCACAGGGCATGCAGTACCAGCACTCGTCATACTTCATGTGGGCCTTGCCGGTTTCTTCGTTGATCCACAGCACGTCCAGCGGGCACACGTCGATGCACACGGTGCAGCCCTTGTCAGCGATGCATTTGTCCTCGTCCACAATGACGGGAACGCTTGAATGGTGATTGGCGATAGGCATATTGGTGTTCCTCTCTCGTCGCAAAATGTGTTTTCAGTTCTGTCAGCCGTTGGCCGCTTTCTGCACTCGCATCTTGCGGTAGGCGTCTTTTTCCTCACCGAGGGAAACCAGGTAATCCGCAATCGGTCGCTTGCCGCTGGCCATCTGGCCGTTTTCGTCCTTGAACAGTCGGCTGTGGTAAAACCACTCGCTGTCGTCCTGTTCCGGGAAGTCCACGCGGTAGTGGTAAAGGCCCCAGCGGGATTCGGTGCGGTAAAGGGAGGCACGGGCTGCCATTTCGGCGCAGTCGATAATGGACTGGACTTCCATGGCCCTGAGCAGCTCGTGTGGGTCGCGGGCGCAGAGCTGGGGGAGATCCTCACGTACTGCGAGAATCCGCTCGAGCCCGATCTCCATTTTCTTGGTGACTTTGGGAGGCTGCAGGTAGTCGTTCACCAGGCGGCGCACCTTGTATTCCATCTGCTCCGGCGGGATACCATCGGTCAGCTTCATGGGCGCCTGGATACGCTCCAGTTCGGCCTTGATGAAGTCCTCGTCCAGCTTGGGCTCACTGCGTGATTTCACGAATTCGACCGCGCTTTCCCCGCAGATCTGGCCGTACACAAATGCGCCGAGCATGTAGTTGTGGGCCACGCTGGCCATGTCGCCGGCGCAGTAGAGCCCGGGCACGGTGGTGGCCCCGGTTTCGTCGGTCCACACGCCGGAGGCAGAATGACCGGAACAGAAGCCCACTTCGGAGATATGCATTTCCACCATGCGCTCGCGGTAATTCACGTGTCGGCCTTCGTGGAAACGGCCGCGGGAGGGGCGCTCATTGGTGTGCAGTACTGTCTCGATCTCCTCGATGGTTTCTTCTGCCAGGTGGTCCAGTTTGAGAAACACCGGGCCGGTGCCGGATTCCAGCTCTTTGAAGAACTCCAGCATCATCTGGCCGGACCAGTAGTCACACTCGATGAAGCGCTCCCCAAAGGCATTAGAGGTAAAGCCACCCAGCGGGCCGGTTACGTAGGCGCAGGCCGGGCCGTTGTAGTCCTTCAGGAGTGGGTTCACCTGGAAGCATTCCAGGTTCGCCAGGTCGGCACCGGCGTGGTAGGCCATGGCATGGCCGTCGCCGTTGTTGGCCGGGTTTTCGTAGGTGCCGAACAGGTAGCCCGATGTCGGCAGGCCCAGGCGGCCGGCGGCGCCGGTGGCCATGATTACGGCCTTGGCGCGAATGATGATGGGTTCCGCCGTGCGGGTGTTGACGCCGATCATCCCGGCAATCTTGCCGTCCGGGTCTTTCAGCAACCGCGTGGCGGTGTAGCGGTTTTCAATCTGCACCCGGTTACGGCGCAGGCGGCGGTACAGGATCTTTTTGACGTTATGGCCCTCCGGCATGGGCAACACGTAAGTGCCCAGGTGGTGGACCTTCTTCATGTCGTAGTCGCCGGTTTCGTCTTTCTGGAAGTGAACGCCCCAGGAGTCCAGCTTCTCGATCATCGGGAATGAGCGGGTGGCGTAGGCCATCAATGCGGGCTGGTGTACGATGCCGTCGTTGGCAATGGTGATTTCCTTCACGTACTGTTCCGGCGTGGCGTGGCCGGGCACCACGGCATTATTCAGGCCGTCCATGCCCATGGAAATGGCGCCGGAACGTTTTACGTTTGCCTTCTCCAGCAGCATGACGTTGAGACTTGGGTCCTGCTCCTTGGCCGTTACCGCGGCCATGGGGCCGGCAGTACCTCCGCCAATGACCAGAACGTCGGTATCGATCACAGGGATGTCATTGATTTTCATGGTGCGCTCCTATTTCCGGTCAATCCGGAACTGGTATTTGAATGAATCACCGCGGTAGCAGAGATACTCGAAATCGATGGGACGCCCGTCCCGGTTATGGGTCAGGCGTTCAACCCGGAGGATGGCTTCGCCGGTTTTGATGCTGAGGTATTGCTGGGCTTCGTCGTCCGCGAGGATGGAGTCGAGGCTGATGTCGGCACCGCCGAGGGGGATGCCGAACAGGTTCTCCAGCATGGGGAAAATGTCGCCGGACAGGTCCAGGCTGAACATCCGTCGCCCTATGTCCATCGGGAAATAGCTGTTTTCAATGCACACCGGCGAGCGGTTGAGGTATCTCACCCGTTTGACCTCGATAACCTCATCGCCCGGTTGCAGATCCAGTGAGGCCGCAACGGCCTTTGGGGCTTTCAATTGCTGGATGCTGAGGACTCGCGCCGAGGCTTCATAGCCCTGGGCTGCCATCGCTTCACCGAACCCTTCCAGGCGCTGGACGTTCTGCACCGCTTTGGGTTTGCTCACGAAGGTGCCTTTACCCTGGGCACTGAACACCAGGCCCTCGTTATGGAGATCACGCAGTGCCTGGCGGATGGTGATCCGGCTGACTCCGAACACACCCATCATTTCGTTTTCTGACGGCAGGCGCTCATGGACCTGGTAGGTGCCATCCAGAATCTGGCGTCGCAGGCTGTCGCGGATCTGGACATACAGCGGCAGGGGCGACTGGCCGGCCATTATTTGAGTCGCATTGGTCATCGCTCGTCCTCCTGCTTGTTATGACAGGTCATGGCGAGTTCGGGCAGGGCAGGGAGTAGAGCGTTCATAGTTACCCCGCCTTGTTCTGCTGCTGGAATGCATTGAGAGTTTCCTTGCGGATCAGATCCAGGCACTGACGCTTCAGCGTCATGAAATCCGGGCTGGTCAGCAGGGCCTGTTCCCGCGGGCGGGGCAGTTTCACGTCGATGTCAGCAATGATCCGACCCGGGCTGGCACTCATCACCACGATCCGGTCGGACAGGAACACGGCCTCGTCGATGTCGTGGGTAACAAACACCACGGTGTTGCGGAATTCGCGCCAGATATCCAGCAGGTTCTCCTGCATCATGATGCGGGTCTGGGCATCCAGGGCGCCGAATGGCTCATCCATGAGCAACACGCTGGGATAGTTGGCTAATGCCCGGGCGATGCCTACTCGCTGCTGCATGCCACCGGACAGCGTGTTCGGGTAGGCGTTCTCGAATGCGGCAAGGCCGACCAGCGAGAGAAATGTGCGGGCAACGCCGTTAGCCTCATTCTGGCCTGCACCGGCCATGAGTGGGCCGAAAGCGACGTTTTCCTTGACCGTCTTCCACGGAAACAGTGAATGCTGCTGGAACACCATGCCGCGATCAGGGCCGGGTTCCGTTACTGCCTCGCCGTCTATTGTGACGTCACCGCGAGTAGGGGGCACAAAGCCGGCGATGCTGTTCATCAGCGTGGACTTGCCGCATCCGGAGGGACCCAGCAGGCAGACAAACTCCCCGGGGCGGACTGTCAGATTGGCGCTCTGGACGGCCACGTGGGGACCGGAGACCGTATCGAAAACGATATCCACATCCCTGACCGAGATCCGGCCACGTTCGGCGCCGGGCTTCCCGGACTTTGCTCTTGATCGGCTGTGATCCAGCACGGCAAGTCGGTTGTCGTTTACAGGGGCGTCAGTCATGAGCGGCCTCCTTTGGCTTGCCACTTCAGCAACGGGTTACAACCCTTGCGGACCAGCAGGGTGCACAGGGTTCCGAGCCCGCCGATGGTGAGCATGCCGATAATGATTTGCGGATACTGAATGAGGGTGTAGGAGTTCCAGGTGTAGTAGCCAATACCGTATTGGCCACTTATGATTTCTCCGGCCAGGAGAGAGAACCAGGCCACACCCATACCGATGGCCAGTCCTGCCACGATGGACGGCATGGCTCCCGGCAACACCACGTGCCATAGAATGGCGGTGCGGCTTGCTCCGAGACTTCGGGCGGCGCGAACCAGCACGCTGTTGGTCTGTTCAACCCCGTGAACGGTGTTGAGAATGACCGGAAACAGCGCGCCCAGAAAGGTAATGAAAATAATGCTGGACTGTTCAGTGGGCAGCATCAGGATGGCCAGCGGAATCCAGGCTACTGCCGGAATGGGCCGCAGCAGTTCGATATAGGGCAGGATAATGTCCTCTGCCCACCGGGAGCGCCCCATGGCCACACCCAGGATTACACCGATAACCACGGCCATCACGTAGGCAATGGCTACGCGCTCCAGGCTATGCAGAATGTGCAGATAGAACTCCTGCCCGGTCAGCTCTGCAACCAGGGCAACCCCCACCACAGACGGCGCCGGGATGTTGTCGAAGTTGATGTAGAAATGGAAACCGTTGGTGGAGGCCAGTTCCCAGAGCACGACAGCCACTACCAGTGCCATGATCCGCACCAGGTAGCGAACCCCGGTGGTTTTAAGCCACACTCTGGCGGGTGGACGCGAGTCGTTGTCTGCTCTGTTGTCTGTCGCTGACACAGCCGGCGCTGATGCTTGTTCCTCGGTCGCGGCATTGGTGGAGCCGTTGTCGGCTTCCTCCAGCGGTTCGGCAGTTTGCATCGCCACGTTGCTCTTGCTATCCATCGTAGTCACTCCTCGGACCGTTACTGCACGGGCACCGGTGGCACCCGCACAGCAAAGGGATCAGTAGGCCATCGCTATAGCACTGTCCGGAGTAACCGGGGTGCCACCGTGATCGGCTATGTGTTTTTCGGAGTCGGCTTTCTTGAGGAAGGCAACTACTTCGCCATCGTCACCACGTACCAGGTAGGCGGCTTTGCCGAACAGTTTCAGGCCGGTGACGTTGTCGTAGACATAGGTTGCATTGATGGCGCTTCCCGGTTCTTCCATGGCCGCGAGCATGTCGGCAACGCTGTCGTAGGTAACGATGCCTTTGTCTTCAAACCAGATTTCGGCAGGTTTCAGGGCGGGGTTGTTGGGCCGGGTGTCAACGACCGAATTGACCAGTGAGTCATAATCCAGGTCCATGGCTGCATAGGCGGCACGCAGGTAGGTGTCATCCACCCAGCGGTCGAAATCCAGGTCCGGCACGCCCACTTCCCGCTTCAGCAGATCCAGGTCGTATTTCATGGCTTCGACCCATTCGTCCTTGATGCTGGCCTCGGCAGTGGTGATCCCGCCTTCACTGAAGTAGAGGTAAAGCACCTCCTTCTCCACGCCGGTCCACTCGGAGACCTTCATGGCGGCTTCCATGGGGTTTTCCCGGATCCATTCCTGGGCTTCGAGGGTGGCTTTCAGAACGCCTTCCACGATCTCCGGATACTGCTCGGCGTAGCTTTCCCGCACAACAATGCCATGGAAGGTGGGAATACCGGCTTCACTGCCGTCATAGATCTTACGGGCCGTGCCCCGGAATTCCATGATCTCTGACCAGGGGCAGAAGTCGGCATGGGCATCAATGCGCCCGGCCTGGATATTGGCCGCGCCCACTGACGGGCTCTGGTTGACGATCTGGACCTTGTCGCTGAGGCCTGCTTCGCTCAGGGCCTTGAGGGTCATGCCCCAGGCGGCGCTGCCTACCGGAACGGACAGGGTCTTGCCCTCGAGGTCTGCCAGGCTCTGGGCATCGGAACCGATGGGAACGACAATGCCATTACCGGTGCCGCGAAGGTTGTAACCGGTAACCGCAATGAAGCGGGTTTCCTGCTTGCCGGTTTCCTGGAACTTGGCGCCGTTAACAATCAGCGGATAGTCGCCCATCACACCGAATTCCAGTTTGCCAGCCAGCATCTGGTTAGTGATGGGCGGGCCGGAATCGTAGTCGCGGTAAACGATGTCGTAATCGACACCGTCGTATTTGCCGGTGGTGGGCAAATGCTTTTCAAGCAGGTCGAGTTTTTCCAGCACAATGCCGCCGGAAACAGTGTTGGTCACCATGCTTTGGTGGCCAATGCCAACGCGGATGGTGTCTGCAGATACAGCGCCGGCATACAGTGCCAGCGATCCACAGAGTGTGAGTGTTGCAAGGGCTCTCGAATCTCTCATCGTCTTTTCCTTCCCGTTTCGTTTCACTTGTACTAACAGGTCATGATCCCTGCAGTAGGTGTTGCACCTGCTGTGCCAGAAACCGACAGGTGCAACCAAGCTGTTTGTTTTTATTGGAGTTTGAATTTTTGGCCGCAGACGAATCGGTAGAGAACGCAAACTCCCGGGGCGCCCGCGTTTGGTGCGAAGGTGTCTGAGCGGTGCCAGGACAGCGCAGGAGGCAATCGTGTCGCTATAACAAGTAATGCAAGTGAGCGAGGCGCAGGGGAGGGGCTGGTTCTTTGTAGTTCGCAGTGAAATGGTTTTTACTGAAGGCAATAGCCATCCAATACGGCGCTCGAGGAGACCTCATGGCCAGATTCAGCGATGGATTGCCAGCACCGTCAGTGCTGATGTTCGACTGGCACGGCACGTTGGTGGACACCCACGACGCCATGTTCAGCGCCATGGAAGAGATGCTTCCACAGCTGGAAGATCTGGGCCTGGTGGACAGGCTGTTGCCTGAAGACAAATGCCGCACCGCGGATGACGCTCGCCTGGTACGTTACATCCGGATTTTCCGTCGCTTGCATCCCCGTATCCTGGCGGAGCGGCGGGTGTCACGTACCGATATCTTCAATGCCATTTTTGGTGACGACAAAGAGGCCAGGTTGATCGCCCACGAGGCCTACAATCACTGCTACCGGAATTACTTCGGAAAGGTAAAGCCGTTTCAGCAGGGCGCTTACGAATACCTTACGGCTCTGAAAGAGATGGGAATCCGGCTGGCGGTATCCACTAACCGCAACCGGGAGTTCCTGGATAAAGAACTTAAAATGGTCGACGAAGGGCGCTGGCAGAACCTTTTTGATGTCACGGTCTGCGCCGATGACGTGACCGAGTACAAACCCGATCCGGAAGTGATCACCCGCGCCCTGGAGAAGCTGGACTTACCCGCAGACGAGCGGGCCTGGTACGTGGGCGACAGCTATGTGGACATGCTCACCGCCAACCGGGCGGGAGTTTCCGGAGTTTTCTATAACGGCGCCTGCTGGGAATCCGGGCGGATCGACAGCTGGTTCAGTCATCGGGACGCACCGGCGGCAATTCTCGACAGCTTTGAGGACCTGCTCAACCTGCTGGCGCTCCTGGAACGGCAGGAGCCGGACGCTTTCCGGGCAACCCCTGCCGAGGTCCGGCCCCGGGCTTACCCACGCCCGGAACCGCCGCAGCCTCGTATTGAGCCGGACTGGCATCCTGCGGTTGTCAGCCTGATCCGGCCATCGGTGGTGTTGTTTGACTGGCATGCCACCCTGGTGGATACCCTGGACGCCATGTACCACGCAGTGGATGACATGTTTCCGGAGTTTGAGGCCCTGGGTCTAACAGACCGCATGCTGGCCCCAGAAGACAGTAAAACCCCCGAGGATGCCCGCCTGGTGGCTTATGTTCGCGAGTTTGCCAAACTGCACCCCAAGGTGCGGGCAGACCGAAAGATATCACGCACGGATATTTTCGAAGTGCTGTTTGGTGAGGATCAGGAGGCGAAACAGGTTGCCCACAAGGTGTTCAACCGTCACTACCGTGAACATTACGGTACGGTGAAAGCCTTCGAACCCAAAGTCCGTGCCGTGCTTGAGGGGTTGCGGCGTATCGGTATTCAGGTAGGGGTGATTACCAATCGTGACCGGGAGTTCTTCGAACATGAGCTGGCTGCGGTGGAAGACACCGGCTGGACTCACCTGTTTGATGTGGACGTCTGTGGCGATGACACGCCCCTGAGGAAACCCCACCCGGACCAGCTATATCTCGCGGTGCAAAAGCTGGACTACCCGCCGGACCCAAGCGTGTGGTACGTGGGTGACAGCACTACCGATGTGATTGCCGCCAAGCGTGCCGGCATGACGGCTGTGTTTTTTAACGGCGCGCAATGGGATTTGCCGTGGTTGAACCGGATTTTCCCCGGCACCCACAAACATCCGGATAAACCGGATGTGGTGGTTAACGACTTTTCGGAATTCTGGGCCCTGGTGCTTGCCTGTGAGGTCGGGCCCCCGTGAGGTCAGTGTGCGGCATGGTTCCCCAGCGCCTTTTCAATGTCCAGCCCCAACACGACCACGCCCATGGGAAGACCGTCTGAAACCGGGCCCACCGGCGCACTGACCGTTACCTGAAAGCGGGAGGTGGAAGCATCATACCGAATGTCTGACAGGTGCATGGCGTCCAAACCGGTTGCGCCTGCGTGCAGGTTCTCCACAACGCCGGTGAACTTGGGCTCGTCGCCCTGCCAGTAGTCCGAAGCAAGCTGGCTCATGGCCACGAGTGTGCCCAGGTGGTTGGTGAGCAGAGCCTCGGTGACAATGTCTTTGTGGTTCAGTTTCCAGGCGTGAAGAGCGCGGGACCCGGGCAGCTCAAGAATGGCTTTGGCAAGTTCGGGAGTCGTCGCTGGTGCCAGCACTTGCCACTTGGCGTCGAATGTCAGCACATCGGTCAGGTTTTCCATGCGTGGGCCGGCATCGATAGCCTGTTGCAGATCGAGCATGCCGTCAATTTCGCTGAATAATCGCTTCGAGAGGCTTTTAATCCGTGCTTCCTCATCGGCAGAAAGCGTAATTCGGCCTTCCATACAGGCCGGGAGGAACTGGTTGAAAGTCCGAAGGAAATCAGGATTGTTGGCGGTGAAGTTTTCACTGAGATACATGTACAAGGGCGCGTAGCGGAGAAAATGGGTGTGCAGTTCGCCAGCGCCTGACTTGTCGGGCTCGTGGAGGTCAATCATGGCACGTCTGTCCATCAGGGCTGCATCGATTCGGCCACGTTGTAACAGGGCGAGCAACTGGCTCGGTAGGGAAACGCTGATGAAAACGTCGAAACCGTTGTCCTCAAGCCAGGCTTTCTCATTACTGCCGTCCACTACTCCAAGGCGGGCAGATTCTGGCACCACATCCGGATCCGTCGTGAAAAAATACCATTTCTCAAGGGCGACCGGATTACTTCTTTTCGCAGTCGAATCAAGTTCTATGGAAGGATCTATGGCAAAGTAACCATCGATCAGGTTTCGTCGCAACGAGTGTACGGCCCGATTTTGCGGGGTGATCCGAATGCGGGTCGACCAGCCGGCCTGGCGCGCTGCACAGTTGACGGTATCTACCGTCTCTCCAACCACCTTCGCGTCCCCAGTGCCCCCCATTGCAGGTATCTGGTAAGGCGAGGACGCAAATGTATAGAGGTTGAGTACAGGGGGGCGGGCGTGAGCGATAGACAGGGCCACTGTGCCGATTACACCCAGTACCACAGGTCGGAGATCCATGGTGAGCCTTTTATCCATTTTTGTTAACAATATTGAACTCAGCCTAGCACTCGCTCGGGGCTTTTGCCTCACAACTTTTAGTCATATGCTTGCAGATGCCAACAACAATAAAGGTTTTTAAATGTCTGATGTAAAAACATCGATTCTTGTTGTCGACGACGACCTGGCGATACGTGAGCTATTGCAGGAACACCTGTCCCGTGTTGGTTACGACGTGATGACCGCCGCCGAAGGTGATGGCATGCGTCAACGGCTGGCGCAGTCAAAGGTGGATCTGATCGTGCTCGACATAATGATGCCCGGCGACGATGGATTTACGCTTTGCCGGGAAATCCGGGAGCACTCGCAGGTGCCCATCATCATGCTGACGGCGAGCTCCGATGAAACCGACCGGGTGGTGGGCCTGGAAATTGGTGCCGACGATTACCTGGCCAAACCCTTCAGTGCCCGTGAACTGCAGGCCAGGGTAAAGGCGTTGTTGCGGCGCTCGAGCTTTACCCGAACAGACAATCCCCGGTTTGTGCGTTTTGACCGCTGGCGGCTGGACACAATGGCCCATGAGCTCATCTCGGACCAGGGTCGAGCCACCCCTTTGTCCGGCGCCGACTTTGCGCTGTTACAGCTTTTCCTCGCTCACCCCAATGAAGTGCTGGACCGTGACACTATCTCCGGGGTTACCCGTGGGCGGGAATCCATGCCGCTTGACCGCGTGGTGGATGTTGCAGTCAGCCGCCTGCGCCAGCGCCTGGGAGATCAGGGGCGCAACCCCAGGCTGATCAAGACAGTGCGCGGGGCAGGGTATCTGCTGGCGGCAACGGTGTCTTATGCCGCGGAATGATACCGGGGCGGTCGAGACGGGGCGCCGGGTATGGCGCCTTGTGCCGTCGTCGCTCCTGGGGCGCATCCTGCTGCTGACACTGCTGGCCATGGGTGTCGCCCAGGTGGCGTCGAGTATGATCTGGGTCGGTACCTTTCGGGCCCAGCAGGTTGAGGGGCTGGTCAATACCACCCGCAACCTTGCTTCTTCGGCGGCGGCCACCACGCAGTTCTTCAAGTCTCTGCCGCTGCAATACCGGCATATTGTGCTGGACCAGCTGAGAGATATGGGGGGATCCCGATTCTTTGTCTCCCTGAATGACAAGCGTATCAATATGCGTGCGCTCCCAGACAGTGAACGTAAGCAACTGGTCACAGAGGAAGTCGAGGCTGTCCTCAGGAGCCGGCTGGGTAAATCCACCAATCTGTATGTAGAGTTCGTTCACCCTGATGACCTGCGAATTCTCAATACCCAGCTGCCACTGGATGCATTACCCAAATCCTGGGCTCATCACGCGCTGACCCTCGAGCCCATCAAGCCCCCGGTGCTGGTCACCCAGGTGGAAGTGGCCACGGGGGAGTGGCTGTACCTGGCGTCGTTGTTGCCAGCCCCTTACGTGTCACTGGATGACGAAAGCATCCCCGGGCAGCAGATTGTGTTTATCCTGGTGATGATCGGCGTGCTTTTTCCGGTGTTGGCCTGGCTGGTGCGTCGCCAGACCCGACCGTTGCACAAACTGGCCCGGGCCGCGCGTGATCTGCCGTTGGACGAATGCCAGCCGCCATTGCGGGAACAGGGCAGTGCTGAAATTGTTGCTGTTACCCGTGGCTTCAATACCATGCATCGGCGGTTGCAGAGCTATATCAGCGACCGGGACCAATTGTTTCGTGCTATCTCCCACGACCTTAAAACCCCGATTACCAGGCTGCGCCTGCGAGCTGACCTGATTGAGGATGACAGCATCCGTGAAAGGCTCGAAAGTGATCTCCAGGAACTGGAATTGTTGGTAAAAGGCGCCCTGCAAAGCATGAAGGACACCGACATCCACGAGAATGTCGAGCTTATCGATATCGATGGCATGTTGCGTCGAATGGCCGAAGCCTACATCGGCGACAGCCCTCGAGTACTGGTGGAGGGAAGTTGTGCCCCGTATCGAGGCAAACCCCTGGCACTGAAGCGCTGCCTCGGTAATCTGGTGGATAACGCGGTCAAATACGGCGAGTCGGCGACCATCTGCGTGGAGGACTCTCCCGAACAATTGGTCATTCACGTCAGGGACCACGGGCCGGGCATTCCCGACGCGGAACTGGACCGGATTTTCGAACCCTATTACCGCCTTGGCCAGGAGCACCGGAAAGGCCACGGCCTCGGGCTGGGAATCGCCCGCAACATAGCGCAAAGCCATGGCGGCGATCTGAAGATAGCCAATTGGTCAGGCGGCGGCCTGGACGTCACGCTTTCGCTGCCGCGACATTGAAATTTCAATGTAACAATCATGTTACATGGGTCTTTCAGTTTGATACGTTCCGCTTTCGGGTATTGCCATAGACTCTGATGTTGCCAATACAACAAAAACAAGGAGTCATGATGAATACCTGTAAATCGAATCGTACTATCCGGAGCAATGACGCCATCAACGGTCGCCGACTGGCGATTGCTGTGAGTGTGGCTTCATTGGGGCTGTTTGCCAGCCAGGCCCAGGCCCAGGAGAGCGTGGAAGAGCGCCTGTCGGCGCTGGAGCAGCAACTGGCAGACGTCGAACCCCACGCCCGGGGCGACGAGGGCTTCTCCTTCAACACCTACGCCCGGTCCGGGCTGCTTCTCAACAGCGATGGCAAAAGCGCCCCCGGCGGCCCTTACCTGACCCCGGCCGGTTCTGTGGGCGGGGCGGTCGGCCGGCTTGGCAACGAGCCGGACACGTATCTGGAAGCCATCCTCAACTACAAGAGCGTGGCCGAGAACGGCACCAGGTCCCATTACCGCCTGATGATTGCCGATTCCACCACTTCCTCGAACGACTGGACTGCCGGTGATGGCGCCCTGAACGTTCGCCAGGCCTATGTGGAATTCAGCAACCTGGCCGGTTTCAGCGGCATTTTTGAAGAAGCGTCGATCTGGGCCGGTAAGCGGTTTGACCGGGACCTGGATTTTGACATCCACTGGCTCGACAGCGATATCGTCTTTCTGGGGGGCACCGGTGCTGGTCTCTACGATGTCACCTTCAGCGAGTCAGTGAAGTCCAACTTCTCACTCTACGGCCGCAGCTTCCTGGACTTTCCCTCCGACCCCAACACCACCGAGGGCACCTCGGATACCGACAACCTGATCCTGACTGCCAACAACTACTTCGGCAACGTCCAGTGGTTGATCAACGGCATGTCCGCGGCGGATAACGACGAGCGTGTGGTCGGCGGCGTTATGGAAGCAGCCGACTCTGGTGTGCAAACCATGCTGGCCTATCACGGTGACAGCTTCTTCGGCGTCTCCGACGGCAGCTTCAAGGTAGCGCTGCTCCATGGCCAGGGTCTGGGCGCGGAGGTCAAGAACCTCGGCGCCGATGGCAACCTGCATGAAGATGCGGTCAGCACGCGGGTCGCCCTCTACGGCACCACCCGGCTAGGCGCTAACTGGCGTATTGCCCCGGCAATCATGGCGGAAACCAGTAAGGACCGTTATGTGGAAGGCGACGATTACCAGTGGCTTACCTTCAATACCCGCCTGGCCAACGAGCTGGGGGCCAACTTCGAGATGCAGTACGAGGCCTCCTGGCAGGTCATGGATCTGCAGACGGAAGGCTATGAGGGCCGCGGTGATGTGGATGGTGACTACGCCCGTTTTACCATTGCACCAACCTTCAAGCCACAGGTCGGCGACTTCTGGAATCGCCCGGAGATCCGTGTCTTCGCCAGTTACTCCACCTGGGATGATGAGCTTAACCGCTACGACGGCGGCGATGCCCTGGGCGAGGAAGACTTTGGCGGCAGCCAGTGGACCTTTGGTACCCAGATGGAAGTCTGGTTCTGATAACTCACAAGCGTCTCCATTACAAAAACAAGGAGTCTATATGAATACTTTCAAGCGAAATCTGACTGCCCTGGCGGTATCTGCCGCCCTGATGCCAACAGCGGCCGTTCAGGCCGGTGAAGTGGAAGTTCTGCACTGGTGGACCGCCGGTGGGGAAGCACGGGCAGCTGCTGCCCTGAAGGAAATGATGGAAGAGCAGGGCCACTCCTGGAAGGACTTTGCGGTAGCCGGCGGTGGGGGTGAAGCCGCCATGACCGTGCTGAAAACCCGCGCTGTCTCCGGTAATCCGCCCGCGGCCGCTCAGATCAAGGGGCTGGACATTCGCGAATGGGCAGAGCTTGGTTTTCTGACAAGCCTGGACAGTGTGGCTGAATCCGAGAACTGGGATCAGCTTATTCCGCCAATGATTTCCGATGTCATGAAGTACGAAGGGGATTATGTGGCGGTGCCTGTGAACGTGCACCGGGTGAACTGGCTGTGGGTGAACCCGAAGGTGATGGAAGATGTCGGCGTTGAAGTTCCCACCACGCTGGACGAATTTTTTGAAGTGGCCGACAAGCTCAAAGCTGAGGGCTACATTCCCCTGGCACACGGCGGCCAGCCCTGGCAGGACGCGACCGTGTTTGATGCGGTGGCACTGGCGGAACTGGGGCCTGATGATTATCGCAAGGCATTCGTTGACCACGACATGGATGTGATCAACAGCGAAAAGATGGAAGAGGTGTTCTCACAGTTCGCCAGAGTGATGAGTTACGTGGATGACGATGCCGCCGGACGGGACTGGAACACGGCCACAGGTATGGTGATTCGCGGTGAGGCGGCCATGCAGATCATGGGTGACTGGGCCAAGGGCGAGTTCACCGCCGCGGAGCTGACACCGGGTGAAGACTATCTGTGTGCGCCGGCGCCGGGAACCGAAGGCCAGTTCACTTTTAATGTGGATTCCTTCGCCATGTTCAGTCTCTCCGAGGAGGAGGACATCAAGGCACAGAAGGACCTGGCGCGTACCATCCTGGAACCCGAATTCCAGACTCTGTTCAACCAGAACAAGGGTTCCATTCCGGTACGTACCGACATGGACATGGAGAACTTCGACACCTGCGCCCAGGCATCGATGGATACGTTCAAGTCCAGTGCCGAAGATGGGGGCCTGGTGCCGAGCTTCTCTCATGGCCTGGCGACCACGAGCTACATCCAGGGCCAGATTTTCGACGTGGTCACCAACTTCGTTAACTCCAGTAACCCGGACGCGGCAAAAACCACGGACCAGTTGGCAGCCGCCATCCAGTCCGCCATGTAATGCCATACCAGGCCGCCCGCCGGGCGGCCTTCGGGTTTTTTCAGGGGATTCCTCATGGAACACACTCAACGTCGCCCTGCCGGGGTGGCCAGGGCATCGTCTGGCCTGATGGATGGCCTGCAGCGCTGGCTGCCCAAGCTGGTAGTGGCGCCAACCTTCATACTGGTTGGTATTGGTATCTATGGTTACATGCTGTGGACGGGCGTGCTGTCGTTTACCAATTCCAGCTTCCTGCCCAGCTACGACTTCGTCGGGCTTGCCCAGTACGCCAAGCTGATGGAGAGCGAACGCTGGCTGGTGGCTTCACGAAATCTCGCGATCTTTGGCGGGCTGTTCATCGGCATCTGCCTGCTGATCGGTGTTGTACTGGCCATCTTCCTGGATCAGCGCATCCGCCAGGAAGGCGCAATAAGGACGATTTACCTTTACCCAATGGCGCTGTCCATGATCGTAACGGGCACAGTCTGGCGGTGGATTCTGAATCCGAGCCTGGGGCTGGAAAAGCTGATGCATGACTGGGGCTGGACGTCGTTCAGCTTTGACTGGCTGGTAAACTCTGACTTTGCCATCTACACCATTGTGATGGCCGCCGTATGGCAGGCCTCCGGCTTTGTTATGGCTCTGTTCCTGGCCGGGCTACGGGGTGTTGATCCATCCATTATCCGCGCTGCAAGAGTGGATGGGGCCAGCCTGCCGGTGATCTACTGGAAAATCATCCTGCCCTCTCTGCGGCCGGTGTTTTTCAGTTCCGTGATGGTCCTGGCCCATATCGCCATCAAGAGCTTTGACCTGGTTATGGCCATGACGTCTGGTGGGCCCGGTTATTCCACCGATCTGCCTGCTGTGTTCATGTACGCCCACACCTTTACCCGTGGCCAGATGGGCCTGGGCTCTGCCAGCGCCATGCTGATGCTGGGCGCCATTCTCGCACTGCTGGTGCCGTACCTGTATTCCGAACTGAGGGAGAAGCGCCATGACTGATGTGGTTCGTACCGGCTTTCGCCCCAGCCGTATTGCTATCTACGGGGTGCTGCTACTGGCGTGCCTGGTGTACCTGATTCCGCTGATCATCATGCTGATCACCAGCTTCAAGACTCCCATGGATATCCGTACCGGCAACCTGCTGGCAATGCCCACCGACTGGACCGTTATGGGCTGGACCAAGGCCTGGTCCGAGGCCTGTACGGGTGTGCAGTGCGAGGGGGTCAGAGGGTTTTTCTGGAACTCTTTCAAGATGACAGTACCTGCGGTGCTGATTTCAACCCTTCTGGGCGCCTTCAATGGTTACGTGCTGTCCAAGTGGAAGTTCAAGGGCTCTGACCTGATGTTCGGCATGCTGCTGTTTGGCTGCTTTGTACCTTTCCAGGTGGTGCTACTGCCCATGGCGGCCACACTGGGCAAGCTGGGGCTGGCAAACACAACGACCGGACTGGTGCTGGTCCACGTGATCTACGGGGTGGCGTTTACCACACTGTTTTTCCGTAACTATTACGTGGCCATTCCCGATGCCCTGATCAAGGCCGCGCGACTGGACGGGGCCGGCTTCTTTACCATCTTCTTCCGCATACTTCTCCCGCTGTCCACACCGATTTTCATGGTGTCACTGATCTGGCAGTTCACCCAGATCTGGAACGACTTCCTCTTCGGGGTGGTCTTCGCCAGTGGCGACAGCCAGCCCATAACGGTGGCCCTGAACAATCTGGTGAACACCAGTACCGGGGTGAAGGAATACAACGTGGATATGGCCGCCGCCATGATCGCCGCACTGCCAACACTGGTGGTGTATATCGTGGCAGGCAAGTACTTCATACGCGGCCTGACGGCCGGCTCGGTTAAAGGGTAGAACAACAATGGCACAACTTGAA
This sequence comes from Marinobacter denitrificans, assembly GCF_008795955.1. Lineage (GTDB taxonomy): Bacteria > Pseudomonadota > Gammaproteobacteria > Pseudomonadales > Oleiphilaceae > Marinobacter > Marinobacter denitrificans. The sequence continues at coordinate 752,208 of NZ_VMHN01000001.1, read as the reverse complement.
CTGCGGGACATCCGCAAGACCTACGCAGGCGCCCTGGACGAGACCCTCAAGGGCATCAACATCGACATCGCCTCCGGTGAATTCCTCACCCTGGTTGGCCCATCTGGCTGTGGTAAATCCACGCTCATGAACAGCATCGCCGGGCTGGAAACCATCACCGGCGGGTCGATTGTGGTAGATGGCAAGGATATCTCGGGGATGGAGCCAAAGGACCGGGACATCGCCATGGTGTTCCAGTCCTACGCGCTGTATCCCACCATGTCGGTGCGCGAGAACATCGCTTTTGGCCTCAAGATCCGTGGCATGCCGAAAGAGGAAATCCGCCAGGAAGTGGAGCGGGTTGCCGATCTGCTGCAGATATCACCATTGCTGGACAAGAAACCCTCGCGGCTTTCCGGTGGGCAGCAGCAGCGGGTGGCCATGGGCCGCGCACTGGCGCGCAGGCCCAAGATTTACCTGTTCGACGAACCGCTTTCCAACCTGGACGCCAAGCTGCGGGTGGAAATGCGTACCGAGATCAAGAAACTGCACCAGCGCCTGAGAACCACCATCGTGTACGTCACCCACGACCAGATCGAGGCCATGACCCTGGCGGACCGGATTGCGGTGCTCAAAGATGGCGAGCTGCAGCAGCTGGGTACCCCGAAGGAGGTCTACGACACCCCCGAGAATCTGTTTGTTGCCAGCTTCATGGGGTCCCCTTGCATGAGCTTTATCGGTGTAACCGTTGAACAATCTGAGGCGGGCCTGTCAATGACCGTTGAAGGAAGCGACGGCCGCACACTGACTTTGCCGGTGCCGGAGTATCTTGAGAGCTGGGCCGGTAAACAGGTGGTACTCGGAATCCGCCCGGAGCATGTAAGCCAGCCAGATGAACACAAAAGGAATAACCCGATGGTGGCTGAGGGGCGGTTCACAGTAGAAGTCACCGAACCGACCGGGCCAGACGTGCTGGCGATCATCCGGCTGAACGATATTGACGTTCAGTGCCGGCTGGACGCTGAGCACCCTGTGGAATGGGGCGAAGAAGCCGAACTGATGTTCGATATGAGAAAAGTCGTTTTCTTCGACCCGGAAAGCGAGAAACGCATTCGACCGTAGTCAGTCCGCGAGAACCTTCGCTCACAGCTGCTCCAGCCGTGCCAGCAAGTCATCGGCACGCTGGAGCAGCGCCCGCCGCCTGTCTTGCTTCTGTCTGTCCCAGTTCCGGTACATCATGCCCATGCGCGGGTTATTGGCGAAGTCCTCCCGGTGCCGGTCGATGAAATGCCAGTACAGGGCGTTAAACGGGCAGGCATCCTCTTCCGTGGATTTGTTTACCTTGTAGTGGCAGTTGCTGCAATGGTCCGACATCCGTTGGATGTACTTGCCGCTGGCTGCGTAGGGTTTCGAGCCCAGATAGCCGCCGTCGGCGTGCATCACCATGCCGAGCACGTTGGGCAGCTCGACCCAGTCGTAGGCATCGGCATACACCGCCAGGTACCAGTCGCAGATCTCCTCCGGCCTGACACCGGCCAGCAGTGCAAAATTACCGGTGACCATCAGCCGCTGGATGTGGTGCGCATAGGCGTTGCGGCGGGTGGCATCAATGGCCTTGTGCATGCATCGCATCTTCGTTTCCCCGGTCCAGTAGAACCAGGGCAGGGCGCGGTTATTGCCAAGCCGGTTTTCCCGGGCGTACTCCGGCATGTTCATCCAGTAGATCCCCCGCACAAACTCCCGCCAGCCCAGGATCTGCCGGATGAACCCCTCCACCGCATTGATCGGTGCACGCCCGGCATACCAGGCCTGAGCTGCGGTCTCGCAGACAGCCAATGGGTCCAGCAGGCCGCAGTTGATGTAGGGCGACAGAATCGAGTGAAACAGCCAGTCTTCATCATCCGACATGGCGTCCTGAAAATCGCCAAAACAGGGCAGGGCGAAATCGATGAAGTAATCCAGCGCCTGTTCGGCATCTTCCGGCGTCACGGCGAAGTGAAAGTCCTCTGTGGTGCCAAAATGACCGGCGAAATGCTCCTCCACCAGATCGATCACCTCGTTCGTCACCTTATCGGGTTCCAAACGAAATGGAGCGGGGGCCGCTGGCTTGCCGGTCCACTTGCGCCGGTTGTCCGCATCAAAATTCCACTGCCCACCCTCGGGTTTGCCATCGGAAGTCATCAAAAGACCGGTTTTTCGACGCATTTCCCGGTAAAAGAATTCCATCCGCAACTGTTTTCGCCCCTCGGCCCAGTCCGCAAATTCCTGCTTGCTGGCTATAAAACGGGAGTCGGGGCGGATTTCCACCGGTACCCCAAGCCGTTCATGCCACTGCTCGATCTGCTCATGCAGCCGCCATTCGCCACATTCTGTGGTGATCACTCTGTCTGCGCCGGTCTCCTTGAGCTGACTGGTGATGACCGCCTCCAGAGTCCGGGCATCGTTGTCGGGATGATACGCCTGGTAGTGAACCTGCCAGCCATTGGCTTCCAGACGATGGGCGAAGTGGCGCATGGCACTGAACAGCAGGACCAGCTTTTTCTTATGGTGGTTGGTGTAGCTGGCCTCGCCATGGACCTCTGCCATCACCACCAGATCCTGATCCCGGTTGGCGTCTTCGAGCGCGCTGATGTTTGCTGTTAGTTGATCGCCGAGAATCAGAATCAGGTTTTTCATTGTGGGTTGTTTCTCTTTTCAATAAGTTTGCGGGCCTGCAATTAGCTGAGGTGGTTGGAGGGGAAGGGCCTGCCAAAATCGTGCGGAGCCATGGATGGCGGAGCCGAGCGTACACGGACGTATTCACAGCGTATTTTGGCAGGCCCTTCCCCTCCAAGCACCGGAGACCGTAGCACCGAGTTATGCCTACAAAGGGGTAAACCAAGTACGCCAAGAGCTCAACGGTGGTTCATACAAAAGACTGGTAAACTACAATCATCGGTCAGCTGACCCGCATCAAAGTGCGGATCGCCGGAATGCCCCAGAATGCCGGCAATTCCAGGATGACCCCCGTTTCGACACCAGAGCTTTGATTATGACTGCCACACTGAAAACTGCTGAATCCACCCTCCCGGAATTCATCTGGGACGAAGCGCTGATCCGCCGCTACGACCTCAGCGGCCCGCGCTATACCTCCTATCCAACGGCAGTGGAGTTCAACCAGAACTACCCGGTGGAAGACATGGTAAAGGCAGCCGCTCGCAGCAAAGCCAGCGACCGGCCATTGTCGCTCTACACCCACCTGCCGTTCTGCGCGCACCTCTGCTATTACTGCGCCTGCAACAAGGTGATCACCAAGAAGCGCGACAAGGCCATGCCCTATGTAGAGCGGGTGTTGAAGGAAGCCGCAATCCAGTCCCGCCTGTTCGGTGGTAACCGGCCAGTGACGCAACTTCACTGGGGTGGTGGCACGCCGACATTCCTGCCAAAGGATGTGATGGAATATCTGATGGCGGGGTACGGAGAACTGTTCAACCTGCAGAGCGGTGACGACCGGGATTACAGCGTGGAAATTGACCCGCGGGAAGTGGATCAGGATACCCTGCCAACGCTCTGGGACCTTGGCTTCAACCGCATCAGCCTGGGCGTCCAGGATGTGAATCCAAAGGTGCAGAAAGCCGTTAACCGCATCCAGCCCCGGGAAATGACCGAGGCGGTGCTGAACGAAGCCCGCCGACTCGGCTTCCGCTCCATCAATCTGGACCTGATCTACGGTCTGCCCCACCAGACCCCGGAAAGTTTTGCCGAAACCCTGGAAGCAGTGATCGAGATGTCACCGGACCGGCTTTCCGTGTTCAGCTATGCCCACCTGCCGGACCGCTTCTACCCGCAAACCCGGATTCTGGCGGACACCCTGCCTACGCCCCAGCAGAAGCTGACCATCCTGCACAACACCATCAACCGGTTGCTGGACGCAGGTTACGAATACATCGGTATGGACCATTTCGCCAAGCCGGATGACAGCCTGGCAGTAGCCCAGCGGGAAGGGCGGCTGCACCGGAACTTCCAGGGCTACACCACTCACTCCGAGTGTGACCTGGTCTCCCTGGGCGTATCCGCCATCGGGCAGACCGACGATGCCTACTTCCAGAACAACCACGACCTGCCGGCCTGGGAAGCCGCCATTGACGCCGGACAGCTTGCCATCACCAAAGGTGTGAACCTCACCCGCGATGACCGCATCCGCCGCTGGGTCATCGGCCAGTTGATCTGCCAGTTCCGGCTGGACCGCAAACTGTTCGCGGAGGTATGGAAGGAAGATCTGGACCGTTATTTCGCCGATGAACTGAGCCGTCTGAAATCCATGATCCAGGATGAACTGATCGCGGATGACGGCAACGCACTCCAGGTTCAGCCCGCCGGGCGGCTGCTGATCAGGGCCATCTGCCAGATCTTTGATCTGTATCGGAAGGAAGGGGCCAGCAAGCGGTTTTCCCGGATTATCTGACACACTGAACTGACAAAAAGGGGCTGCCAGTTACCTGGCAGCCCCTTTTTTGGCTCTGGTGGCCTCAGCTATACGCCGGGACCTTGAACTCATTGGCCAGATCCTGAAGTACTCTCGCCAGTTTTGCCTGCTCTCCGGTCACCTGGGTAATTTCCTGGGAACCGGTCAGTGTCAGGATCGCTGCCTCGCTGACGGATTCCATGTTACCTGCAAGCTCCCGTGTCACTGACACCTGTTCCTCGGAGGCGGTGGCAATTTGTGAGGCCATGTCAGAGATGCTGTTTACATCGCTGAGGATATCGGCAAACGTTTGCTCCAGTTCCGATGCCTGGTCGCTGGTTTCATTGGCCAGTTTGTGGCTCGCGGTGATGGAACGGCTGGCGCTATCAGTGATGTCCTTGAAGCCATTAATGATGTCTTCGATTTTCGTTGTGGATTCGTGGGTTTGCCTGGCCAGGGTCCGCACTTCGTCGGCCACTACGGCAAAACCGCGGCCATGTTCCCCGGCACGGGCAGCTTCAATAGCAGCGTTCAGTGCGAGCAGGTTGGTCTGATCGGCCACCTGGCGAATCACATCCACTACGTCACTGATGGTGGTGCTGCGACGCTCGAGCTCTTCGATCACTTCGTTTACTTCCTGCACCGAGATGGCCAGGGAGCGAATCCTGCGCACACTGCTGTGCAACACTTCTTCACCGCCTCTGCTCTTTTCCATCGCACGGGTGGCAGCATCGGCTACCTGCTGGGTATTCCGCGAAATTTCCTCGGAGGTGGCAGACATCTCCTCGGTTGCAGCGGCAACCTGTTCAATCTGTTGTTGTTGGTTCTTTACCTGGCCTGCGTTCTGGCTGGCAGTGGAACTGGTCTCTTCGGTGGCGGTGGCCAACTGAACACTGGACTTGTCTATGTGCTGGAGGGCGGTGCCGAAACGCCCGAAAAGCTCATTGATGGCCTTGCCAATGATGCCCACTTCATCGGTGCTGGAAACGGAAATCTGACGACTCAGGTCTTTGTTGTCCATGGCAAACCGGACGGCAGAAAGCAGTTCAGCTACCTGGCGGCTGATGGCCCGGATGATCACCACCATGAGCAGACAGACGGAAAATATGGCTGCCACTGCGATGGTCGACGTCATTATCAGTTCGCTGCGTGCCGTGGCAACGCGATGGTCAGCCTGCCCCAGAATTTTTTCCAGTTCGTCTGCACGGGTTTGATTGAGACCTTCAATCCGACGGGTGGTGACGGTAAACCACTCCGTTGCGTCCAGAGCGTATAAACCGGCAGGGCTGCTGAAAAGGGTTTCGCGCATGTCCCCAAACTCACGGTTTGCAGGGGTTTGCTCCAGCTTTTCAAGGGAAGTATTAAGCATGGAGTCAGAAGGCAGCATGCTTACGGCCTGACTGAGGTAGGCGTCCTGCTGACCACCGAGAGCGGCGATGCGTTGAATGGAGGGCAGGTCAAAGTCACCGCTACGAATGACAGAAGCACCGGCTGCCCGCTCACGGCCGGCGCGCTCTGCGGTTTCTGCCAGGGAGAAGTAGGCGTTTACTTCCCGGGTCAGACCAGCGTCCGTGGCGCGGCGAACAATCAGGGGAATCCGTTCTATAAGCCCCATGATCACTGCCGTATAGCGTTTGGCGGATTCGGCGGTGGTAATGCTCCGACTGTCTACCGACTGACGCAGCAATTCCAGGTTGTCCAGGGCCTGGTTTACAGACTGGATGCTAGCAGTGACGTTCTCGTCGAAGTTGGCCTCCGCCAGAAGGGACTCAAGATTTGCCCGATAGTCCTGCAGACGGGCGTCGGTTTGCTGTCGCTGGGTGGCCAGTTCCTGGTTTGATCGCCTGGACGTATCGGACCCTGGTTGGCTGGCAAATGCTACAGCCGTTCGGCCTCGCTCCTTTTGCAGGGCCTCGATCAGCGGGTCACCAATGCCCGTCAGCTCGACCATTGTGCGGAGTTGCTGCATATTGCCAAGCTCATCGTAGCTGGTGGCGATGGAGCTCATTGCAAACCAGGCGATAACCAAAAAGGCGGGCACCACCAGAGTGAGGAGCTTGCCACGCATGGAAAGATTATTGATCAGGTTCATTTTCCGGTCTCTTCTGTGAAACGTGCGGCTATTGTCCGCAAGGACTCGTGGGTGTGATATTCACGTAATGGGGTAGTTGTGGGGGTAGTAACTGGCGGGTAAGTGTTTGTTAGTTAATGTTAAACCCATGAATCGACGCTAGAAAGCTGGCGCCGGATACTTGTACCAGAGTATTCCTCAAGAGGTAGTGAAGGCTTGCAGGCGAGGTTCACGGCGGGCGGCTGACAATGGTCAATGTCTCTCAGCGGGCTTGCGGCTAGGCTGTTGGCTATTCTGCTTCAGCGGAGGAGTTATGGAGCTTGTATGCCCGGCAGGCAGTCTGCCCGCCCTGAAAACCGCAGTCGACAATGGCGCGGACGCCGTCTATTTCGGCTTTCGCGACAGCACCAATGCCCGTCAGTTTGCGGGGCTGAATTTCAATGACAAGCGCGCAGGCGAAGGCATTGAATACGCCCACTCCAAAGGCAGCCGCGTGTTCTGTGCTATCAATACCTATCCGCAACCGGATGGCTGGGAACAGTGGAAAGGGGCAGTAGACCGCGCCGCGAGCCTTGGGGTGGATGCCATCATTCTGGCTGATATGGGCCTGCTGGATTACGCTGCCAACAAATACCCTCATATCCCCCGGCATTTGTCCGTTCAGGGCTCTGCCACCAGTTACGAAGCGTTGTCTTTCTACAAGGACAACTTTGATATCCGCCGTGCTGTATTGCCCCGGGTGCTTTCTCTGGATCAGGTTCGGGGTGTGGCAAAACACAGCCCGGTGGAACTGGAAGTTTTCGCCTTCGGCAGTTTGTGCATCATGGCGGAAGGTCGTTGTTACCTGTCTTCCTATCTTACTGACGAATCCCCGAATACCCGTGGTGCCTGTTCCCCGGCCAAGGCTGTGCGGTGGCAGGAAACACCACAGGGGCTGGAGTCACGCCTGAACGATGTGCTGATCGACCGCTATGGGCCGGGAGAGTCTGCCGGTTACCCGACCTTGTGCAAGGGGCGTTTTGAGGTGGAAGGCAGTGTTTATCATGCCATCGAAGAACCGGTCAGCCTGAGCACTCTGGATATGTTGCCGAACCTGAAGGAGCTGGGCATCAGCGCTGTAAAAATTGAAGGCCGTCAGCGTAGCCCCGCCTACATCGCCGATGTGGCCCGCACCTGGCGCCATGCCCTGGATAACCTGGAAGCCAGGCCGGATGACTATAAGGTTGACCCGGCCTGGAGAAACATCCTTTCGGGCTTGTCTGAAGGTGGCTTGACTACCCTGGGCGCCTACCATCGAAAGTGGAAATAAGGTTCTGCCAATTATGATGAAGTTATCCCTGGGGCCGATTCTGTGGTTCTGGTCCAAGCAAAGCGTATTTGATTTCTATGGCAAGGCGGCAGAGTGGCCCGTAGATACCATCTATCTGGGCGAAGCCGTTTGTTCCCGCAGGCGTGAGCTGAAGCCTGACGACTGGTTCGATCTGGCTCGTGATCTAAAGGCCTGTGGTAAAGACGTGGTGCTTTCCACCCAGACACTGATTGAATCCGAAGCTGACTTGCGACGCCTGCGCCGGATATGTGATCAGAATGAGTTTGTGGTGGAAGCTAACGATCAGAGTGCCCTGCAGGTTGCCATTCAGAACGGGATTCCGTTTGTCACCGGCCCCTCCATGAATATCTACAACGTGGCAACACTCAAGGTATTGGCAAAACAGGGATTGAAGGGCTGGAACCTGCCAGTGGAACTGGGCAAGGAAACACTGAACCAGCTGATCGAGGGGCTGAAAGCAGAAAGTCTGGACTTACCGGCAGAAGTGTTCGCCTGGGGCTTTCTTCCTCTGGCCTGGTCATCCCGCTGTTTTACCGCGCGCCACTACAATCTGCCCAAGGACAATTGCGAGTTCCGATGCATTGAGCACCCGGATGGTATGGAATTGCGCTCCCGGGAGTCGCAGGAACTGTTTCGCCTTAACGGAATCTCGACTCTTTCCGGTTCGCGTTACGACCTGATGCATGAGTTGCCGGAAATGGAACGCATGGGCGTTTCTACCGTGCGCCTGAGCCCGGAACACCAGGGTATGGATGCGGTGGTGCAGCGCTTTGATCAGGTACGCCGAGGCGAGGCACCGGCAACCGATCCGTTGCAACTGGTGGAGGCCCCCCCCTGCAACGGATACTGGTATGGTAAGCCGGGGATGGACCTGGTCGGCTCTTGAATCAGAGGCCGGGACATTGACCCTGGCCTCATTGTTTCAGGCTTCCACGTTTCTCGCCCAGCCAAGGTCCTCAAGAATCGCGTACAGTGCCGGCAGCGCCACCAGTATTACAACGGTGGAGACCAGCAGACCGAACACCACGGATATCACCAGTGGAATAACGGCCATGGCCTGGGTGCTGGTTTCAGCCAGCAGTGGCAGAAGGCCGGCCACGGTGGTGCTGGTGGTGATCAGGATGGCCCGGAAACGGGCGCGGCTGGCGGCTCCAGCGGCTTCCCCCGCGCTCATGCCCTGTTCCCGGTAGGCTTTGATGAACTGCACCAACAGGATGGCATTGTTCACCACTATGCCGGCCAGGGAGGCCGCGCCGATCAGTGAGGGCATGGACAGGTTGTAGCCCATGAGCAAGTGGCCCCACACGGCGCCCATAAAGGCCACCGGGATCGCCAGCATGACAATAATTGGCTCCAGGTAGCTGCGGAACTGGAACGACAGAATCAGGAATATACCCAGCAAGCCAATCAGCAGCCCGCGGGCGATGGACTGGCCGGTTTCCCGGGAGCGGGCAGTCTGGCCTTCCACCTGCAGGGTGATATCCGGCCACTGTTCCCGGAGCTTCGGAAACACCTGCTCCTGAAGGTCGGTAACGATGGCGTCGGCGTTGGTTTTCTGGCCGTTTACATCGGCCGAGACGGTCACTGTGCGTTGACCGTTGATTCGGGTCACCTGTGCCCACTGGCGCTCGTCGGTAATCTCCGCCACTTCCCTTAGCGGAATCATCTGGCCGTTCCTGGCAGTAATGACCGTATCCTCCAGAAATGCGCGGGTGGTGCGCTCTGCGCTGCTCTGGCGTACCAGGATTTCGATGTGCTGGTCACCAATCTGGACGGTATCGACAATGTCGCCCAGCAACCCGGTGCGGACCTGGCTGGCCACATCCCTGGCATTCAGGCCCAGGGCCAGGGCGCTCTCTTTCAGTTTGAGTGTGCGCTGGGGTTTACCGGGGCGCAGGTCGTCCAGCACGTTGAAGGTGCCGGTGTAGCCCGCTATCTCATGGCCCAGGTCTCGGGCTGCCTGTTTCAGCTGGTCCAGGTCACTGCCCTGGAGGCGGATTTCAATGGGAACGCCTGCAGGGCCGAAGCCAGGCTCCTGAATATTCAGGGCGATGATGCCGGGAATGTCTCCGATTTCTTCATACCAACGGTCGGTTAACGCGGCCAGATCAACGGTACGGTTTTCCGCGGTGAGCAGGTCGGCCATGACGGTTGCCACATGGGCGCCTTTCTCGCCAGCCCCCGCGTGCTGGTTGAAGCGGGTCTGAATGTTACGCACCAGGGCCTGGCCATCGGGCTGTTGTGGGGCGTATTCGTCGCTCAGCCGGAGCATGGCTTCGGTGATGCGATCGCTGATTTCACCAGTACGGTGAAGAGGGGTGCCCTGGGGCATCAGCACCCTGGCTTCCAGCACGTCGCCATCGATTTCCGGCATGGCTTCCATGCGCACATAACCTCCGGCCATCAGCCCGACCGATCCGAGCAGGATAACCAGAATGGCGGCCAGCACACCGTACCGGAAACTAATGGCGGCATCGGCCATCAGCCCGACTTTCTCCCGGGCGGCGTCAAAGCCATGGTCGAACCTCTCACGAAAGCGCGAGACGGATTGGTCCCGGCCCTTGCCCAGCCCACTTTGCAGGTGATGGGGGAGTATCCAGAAGGCCTCGATCAGCGAGGCTGCCAGGGCGGCAATCAAAACCACCGGAAGTACTTCCAGTACCGAACCCAGTTCGCCGGCCAGAAACGCCAGGGGAATAAACACAGAAACGGTGGTCAGGAACGACGAAATAACCCCGGGCAGAATTTCCAGGGTACCGCTGGCTGCGGCTTCCAGAGGGGTGGCACCTTCACTGGCCCGGCGGGCGATGTTATCGGTAATAACCACCGAGTCGTCCATCACGATGCCGATGGCCATCAGCAGGGCCACGAGGGTGATCATGTTCAGGGACAGTCCGGTCAGCACCATCATTACAAATGCACCGGCAAAGGCGGCGGGAAGACCGAACAGGGCCCAGAAGGCCAGCCGGGGCCGGAAAAACAGCGCCATTACCAGGCCCACCAGCAGCAACCCGGTAATGCCGTTGCCGACCAGCATTTGCAGACGGTCCTTGACGATGGAGGTCATGTCCTGAGTGATCTCCAGGTTGACCGTGCCGTCGCGCCGGGTCGTTTCTTCCGCAATGGTTGCTTGCAGTGTATCCATTACCTGCAGGGCATCGTCATGACGGTTTTTGTGCACCTCCAGGATGATGGCCCGCTGGCCATTGAACTCAGCCCGCTCTTCGTCACGCTCGTGGGCTTCGGAGAGGGTGGCAAGGTCTCCGAGGGTGAGGACGGCACCGGCTTCGCCACCGAGCACTGGCAGATCGGCCAGAGTGGCCAGAGAGCGCCTTTCATCCACGAATCGCAGCTGGATATCCTGGTTATCGGTTTCCAGGGTGCCCAGGGGCATGTCGACGTTCTGGCCGGTAATCGCACGGGCGATATCCTGAACCCCCAGGCCATACTGGCGAAGCTGATCCCGGGAGACTTCCACCTGCCACTGGCGTTGGGACAGGCCCACGGGTATGACATCCGCAACGCCATCGATGGCAAGCAGCCGGTCTTCCAGCTGGTTGGTGTAACTTTCCAGGTGGGCGAAACTCATCGGGCCGGTGACGGCGATCGCGGCTACCAGGTCGGTGCGGTAAAGCTGCCGGATAACCGGGTCTTCGGCTTCTTTAGGCAGATCGGTCAGGGCTTCGATTTCAGTGCGAATATCGTCCAGAAACCGACCCATGTCACCTGCCGCTTCCATGCTGGCGATGGTCTGGGCCTGGTTGTCCCGTGCCGTGCAGGAGATCTCCTTCATGTAGTCCACCCGCTGCAGTGCCTCACCCATACGCTGGCAGATGGCCTCTTCCACATCAGCGGCGGTGGCTCCGCGATATTCCATGGTGATGCTGACTTCCGGCGGCAGGTAATCCGGGAAGGTTTCCCGGGTCAGGTTGGGCGCGGCAAACAGCCCCGCTGCCAGGATCAGGATCAGCAGCAGGTTACCTGCGGTGGGGTGGCCCGCAAACCAGCGGATCATGGCTTGTCTCCCGGGGCCAGCAGACTGCCATCGATGGCAGGTACCAGGTCATCCAGAACCAGTCGCTCCCCCGGCTTCAGGCCTTCACTGATAATGGCAAGATCCTCCTGCTGCCAGGCAACCGTGACCTTCCGGCGCTGCAGGCGGTCGTCTTCATCCACCAGGTACACCACACCCTGGTGGACGGCGCTGGCGGGGATCACGACAACCGGCTCCGGAGAGTTGGCGGAAATGCTGGCCTGCACGAACATATTTCGCACCAGCGGCGGGCGGGCAGGAGGATTGGCGTTACGATAGGGTTCTTCTACCGTGATCACTGCCTGAACGGTGCGTGTTGCCGGGTCAAGACTGCTGGTAACGCGGGTAAGTTCGCCGGGCCAGTGGGCATCCGGCACGTTGGTGGGCGTTACCCGGATGTGCAGGTCATCCAGGGGTAATTGATCATGGAAGTCGGTGAAGCCGCTGGTGGCGCCGGTGCTTGGTTCCGGCAGACTGTCATCCGACAGTTGCGACAGCACCCGGCGTAGTTCCGACACTTCCAGTTGCACCGTGGCTTCAGCCCGGGTTATGTCGTCGGCAATGAACAGGGCCTGGCCCGGGCTGACGTGCTGGCCGGTGTCGATATCGGCCTGGTGCACTCGCAGATCCCAGGGCGCTTCAAAACGGGTGTCTTCCAGGTCTTCCCGGGCACCGGCCAGAGCCGATTCCGTTCTGGCCTTGCGGGCTTCCAGGGTATCCCGCCTGACCGGAATCAGATTCAGCTGGTTTCTCAGGCTCTGAACCGCCTGTTCCTGCTGCAGGGTGGCCCGCTGTTGCTCGTCGTATCGGGTTTCAGACAGTGCACCTCTTTCGGCCAGGGTTTTGGCCCGGTCCAGTTCCCGCCTGGCCAGTGTCAGCCGGCGATCTTCCAGTTTCAGCAGTTCACCGGTATTGCGCTCTTCCTGATCCAGTTGTCGCAGTTCTGCTTCGATACCTGCCAGGTCCGCTCTCGCGGAAGCTTCGGCCAGTTCGTAACGTGTGGGATCGATCTGGAGTAGCCGGGTACCCTCGGGGATCAGGTTACCGCTTTCCAGCTCCGGGTGTTTCCAGATAACCCGCCCTCCCACGTTGGCCACCGCGTTCCAGCTGCTAGCCGGCAGCACCTGGCCATAGCCCCGGGCTTCGGTGCGGAAATCCTGCAAGGTCACTTCCATGATCCGGACAGGCGTGGCTTTCGCCTGCGCCTCAAGCCTTTCCGGTGGCTGCTTGAGCTTCACCATGATTACGACAAAGGCGATGCCGGCGAGCAGGGCCAGGGTAAGCGTCAGTTTATTTTTCCGGTTCATCGGGCAGCTCCTGCAGGCCGGCTTTGTAGAGTTTGAAAATTCGAGGCGCCGTATGCTCAATGGTATGGATCTCGCCGCTGACCATGGCCTGAACCACCAAACCCTGTATGGCACCGATGTATAGCACCGCTGCTGCTTCGGTATCGATGCCGGGACCAATGCGCCGCTGTTGTATTCCGAGCTCCAGCAGTCCGACCACCTTTTTGCGATAGCGGGAGAGTGTCTGGCGAATAATGGTTTTTGCCGGGCCGTTTCCGGGTTTCTGAAGCTCCCCCAGCATCAGGCGCGGAATGCCGGGGTGCCGGGCGATAAACCCTATATGAGCCAGGAACATGGCCTCCAGGGCCTGATCGGCGAGTTCATGCTGCTCCGCCTTACTGAAGACCTGGCTTGTCAGCTGTTCTGCCACCCAGCCAGCCACCGATTCCCAGAGCCGGCTCTTATTGGGGAAATGTTTGAACAGGGCACCTTGTGACAAACCCACTTCATCGGCAATCCGGGCCGTGGTGAGGGTGGCGGGGTCCTGCTCCGCACAAAGCTGGACAACCGCCTCGACGGTGGCGGTCTGGCGCAGTTCGGTGCTTTGGTAGGCTCGTTTCCCGGGTTCGGGGGTAGTTTCCATTGGCGCCTCACAAAAGAAAGTAAGTAATTACTTTATCTTGTATCAGGCCGATAGCTTTTGCAAGACTGGTTTTATACAGGATGGCTGAGGGGCACATTTGTATGGAGGCTGAGCACTGCATACACTCATCTGTGACCACTCTCGAGCAGCTTGCGGGAATTCGTTACCCGGCAGGCAGAAAATCAGGAGCAATCATCTATGGAAATTCGCCTGAAACGAGCCTACGACACCGCCGCCCGCTCCGATGGCCCGCGCATACTGGTTGATCGCATCTGGCCCCGGGGTGTCGCTAAAGAAGATGCCGACATTGCCCACTGGTTGAAAGGGCTGGCACCGTCGACTGAGCTGCGCAAATGGTTTGGGCATGACCCGGACAAGTGGTCCGAGTTCTGTGACCGCTATCTGGAAGAGCTTAAATCCGACGATGCCGCCGAGGACCTGAATACGCTCCGGAAACTGCTCAATGAGCACAAGCGCTTAACGCTGGTATATGCTGCCAAGGATACCGAGCATAACAATGCTGTGGCGCTTAGGGATTTTATTCTGAAGGACCAGTTGGTAGCGCGATAAAGCATGGCCAGTATCCCCAGATTCTGGTCACAAATCCCGCCAAAAAGAAAAGGAAAGCGGCCCTCAAGTGGGGTATCGATTTTTCAGAGGCTGTCCCAGCAGTGGTGGGCGATAGATTACGAGTCTGAAAGTGCTTCTTGAGCCCACTGCCAGGCAGCGACTGTTGCCGGAAAGCCTAATGTGTTCATACCCAGCACCAGCGCGTGCTCAATTTCCTCGCGAGTGAGGCCTAATTCCAGACTGCGGCGAATGTGGGATTGTAAGGCTGATTTGCGCCCGGCACCTACGCAAATGCCCAGCTTTACCAAAGCCCGCATTTTTTCATCCAGAGGACCAGCATCGGCAAGGGTTTTCCCGAGCTGTTTGTGTGCTTCTTGAAGCTCTGGAAACCGTTCACTGAAGGCAACGAAGGTCTTGGGGAGTTCGCTGTCATGTTTATCCATTAGATTTCCTCTTTTGTGGGTTCCGCCCCGTCTCCAAGGTCGGTCCGAAACCGGTGGACAGATTTTGATCTGGAACAGAAACCTTACCTCACATTGAGGGAATCTTCCTGTGATTTTCCAATAACCATCGGTAGAAAACTGAAACCACCCGTCGGGAAAACCGCCCGTTCAGGTCGTTGGTCAGGAGCAGGCTCCAGCGTGTCGACAGCAGCAAGAAATTCCTCCATCAGAACCCTGAGCTCCATTCTCGCCAGGGGTGCGCCGGGGCAGACATGAACGCCCGCGCCGTAGAGCAGGTTGTGGTCACGGTTTTTGTGTGGGCAAAACGCATCGGGATCACCAAAAACGCTCTCGTCGCGATTGGCCGACGCCCACAGGATGGTGATTTTCTCACCGGCGGGAATTTTTCTTCCGCCAATCTCTACATCCCGGGTTGTAACACGACGGTTGGACATCAGCGGCGCGTCCATCCGCAGTATCTCATCGATCGCGTCCGACAGCTCGACGGAATCATTGGCCAGGCTCTGTCTCAGGTCGGGATGTTCAGCCAGGTAGCTCACAAGAATGGATACACTGGAGCTAATTGTGCCCAGTTCACCCACAGTCCAGTTCCGGAGAAGGCTGGTGAGCTCTTCATCGGTCATGGTTCGACCATTGACGGTCTCTTCCATCAGTGAGGTGGTGACGTCTCTGGGGGCGTCGGTTCCGGCTTGGCGTCGGGTTTCCAGCAGGTCGTGAATATAGCCGTCGAACTCATGGGCAACGTCAGCCATGGCCTCCCGGTCACGGGCCAGGGTTGCCTGGTGGTTTTTCAGAACCCATTCCCGCAAAGGTTCGTGAAGGGCGTCGGGCCACCCCATAAATGCGCACTGTATCTGCAGGGCGAAGGCTCTGCTGAACTCTTCAACAACATCGAACGGCCGACCATCTGGCAGGTTATTGACAAGATTGCGGGCGATGCTGCGACAGGTTGGCTCGAACTGGCTCATTGCCTGTTGCGAGAAATAAGGCTCGATGACCTGTCGGTAGGGCGTGTGCTCGGGCGGATCCATCCCATTGGGGACCGAAAGATGGCTGGATGCCGCACTGCTGAACGTCTGGTGGTCTTCCAGCACCCGCAAAACATCGCCATGCCTGAATAACGTCCAGTGCTGGTAATCACTCCATGCGACCGGACACTCCGCGCGCATGGCGTCGTAGGCATGTATCTGGTCACCCAGAACCTCATCGGCGCGGGGGTTCCAGTCAGGGCTGCGGGGATTGTCTGCCATTGCTAATCCTCGGGAAGAAAAGATATCCCCGCAGACTATCAGAGGTCTTTGCTGTCTTCTTGAAGATAAATCAAGTGCTCTGGGCAGATCAAAATGATTCAGATCTGCTCCCGAATCAGCATCGCCTTGATGTGGCCAATCGCCTTCATGGGGTTGAGCCCTTTTGGGCAATAGGCTGTGCAGTTGCCAATGCCGCGGCAGCGAAACACGCTGAACGGGTCTTCCAGTTTTTCCAGGCGCTCTCTTGTAGCCGTATCCCGGGAATCTGACAGAAAACGGTATGCCTGTAGCAACCCGGACGGCCCGATGTACTTTTCAGGGTTCCACCACCAGGACGGGCAGGCGGAGGTACAACAGGCACAGAGAATGCACTCGTATAACCCGTCCAGCTTTGCGCGGTCCTCCGGGCTTTGCAGTCTCTCAATTGCGGGGTCGGGCGTATCGTTGATCAGCCAGGGCATAACCCGCTCGTACTGCTTGAAGAACAGGGACTGGTCAACCACCAGGTCCCGGATTACGGGCATGCCCGGAAGTGGCCGAATCTCCAGAACATTCTTTTTACCCAGGGCATCCGCTACGTTGGTAATACAACCCAGTCCATTGCGGCCGTTAATGCTCATTCCGTCGGAGCCACAAACGCCTTCCCGGCAGGAGCGGCGGAACGTCAGGGTAGGGTCCCGGGTTTTCAGGTGTTCCAGCACGTCCAGCACCATGCGGTTTCGGTATTCACCACCAACCTCGACATCCTGATTGTGAGGTACCTCATCCTGTTCTGGATTGTAGCGGTAGAGTCGAACTGTGAAGCTGGACATGCTGGCGCCTTTTATGTAAAAAAGTGTCAGTTAAACCTTAGCAGACTATTTGCGTTGCGCTGTCACTCTCTCGCTTCACATAGATGATCCTGTCGTCCTGTCGTCCTGTCGGAACTGAAATCTTGTAGGCAGCAGGTTCCGGCTCAGGTAAAGCCGCCCCTTAATATGAGCTCCAGCAGCACGTCTGTGTCCATGTCTTCAATCGGTGGTTGTTGATCATTCATTGCTGGTTCTCCTCTCAAAACTGGAATCTCGGGAATAACACGTCCCGTTCCAGGTAAATCTGCTCGGACAACCTGAAGTCCAAGGCTTTCAGTTCCCTGTAAAACCGTCTCCAGGACCGGCATGCGGACTCTGGCGCCCGGTAGTCCCGGGTTATCTTGCGCAGTTTTTTCAGCTGTCGCTTGATAATGGAGTGCTCCTCGTTCATCTGGGCAATCGGTGTGTCCGGATTGGGTGGCTGATCATGCTCCATCCGTTTCAGAACATAGGCGTGCTCCCGTTCTATGTGATCAACCAGAATGTGCTCCAGCTTTTTGATGGCCAGAGTTATGCCTTTCGGTGTGTCCGGGTTGGCCCTGTGTACCGCCTCGATTTTGCGGGCGAGCCGGTGCAGCCTGGGCAATTGCTCAAGATGGCCGGCATCGTAGCTCCTTGATATGAGCTCCAGCAGTACATCCGTGTCCAGTTCTTCAAGGGGTGTGTGTTCCATCACCGTATCAAACAGTTCCTGACACAACCGCTGTGGCTTGACGTCGGCAATGGATGCGACGATGTCGACGGTTGTCCGGCGGTGAGCGTCAATTTCCGGAACGTACTTGCGGAATACATCCAGAGTCTGGGGGCACCGGCTGGCCAGTTGGGCGACGGTGGTTTCATGACAGTTGCCGATGATGTCCTGATAATTCATTGCAGATGCTCCTCTCTTACTTTAAGATATATATAGAATACATATTTAATGATGTCAAGAACCATTCTCATTTTATTGGTATGCCGGGAGGTAATGATGACCTGTAACAAGCCGGATCATATTGAAGACAAAGTCTGGGATCAGCACCTGAGATGGCTGGATCTTGTCAGTAATGAATGCAACGCCAACCAGGTCAAGCGGGATCGTGAAAAACGCAGAAAAGGTGAGGTGGTTCGTGAACATCAACGCTGATGTAACACCGCAAGCCCGTGACTATCTGGCCACTCTGCTGACGAAGCAGGAGGTGCCCGGGATGGCGGCGCGTGTTTATGTGGACAAGGCCGGCACCCAGCACGCCGAAACATGCCTGGCCTTCTGCCCACCGGGCGAAGAGTCGCCCGGGGATGTCCGCAAAGAGTTTGATGAACTGATACTGTATTTCGATGGGGCAAGTGTTCCATACCTGCAGGATATGCAGATTGGTGTTCAGGGGGAGGACAAGCTCCAATGCCTGACCATCAAGGCCCCGAATTCGAAACAGCCGGCAAAGCCACCCAAGACCTTCGTCTTGTCGCAAGACTGTGAAGCCTTGCGAGTGCCATACGGAAACGCCGTCACTCTTCCTGAGGGTGCGTCCGTCTCGGTTACCCAGGCGCTCGGGGGCAGCTTTACGGTTAACTACGACGGCAACCTGTACCGTCTTTCTCCGGTGGTTACACGACAACTGGGCTTTCACTCGGACGCCATCATGTTCGAGCCGCCGGAGGATGGGCGGATAAGTGAGCAGCAATGCTGGGATTCACTGCGACTGGTCTATGACCCGGAAATTCCGGTGAATGTGGTCGCCCTGGGGCTGATCTATAAACTGGATATAGACCAGAACCGGCATGGTGTGCGGGTTGAAATGACCCTGACATCGCCGGGCTGTGGCATGGGCGACATTATTGCCGGCGACGTGAAAGGCAAGTTGTTACAGGTACCTCATGTTGAAGATGCAAGGGTAGATATCGTGTTTGATCCCCCCTGGAGCTACGACAATCTGGAAGAGGAGGCGCGACTGGAGTTGGGATTGATTTGAGCAGGCTGCCGCATTAATTGAGGAGTCTGATGTGGCAACATGGGCTACACTGTTGTTGGTTGCCTTGCCACATGGGAGTCCGGATAACGTGACCCAACATCGCGCGAAAGAGTCGGATGCCTTTGAGATTTTTCCCTGGAACTGTAACTTCGAAACCGGACTGAAAGAGATTGACGACCAGCATCGAGTGCTGGTGAACATTCTGAACCGGTTGGCGTGGCATTTTGCCTCCAGCAGTTCGGAGGAAGATGGCTCTGGCCTGTTAGACGAACTTCTCGCCTACGCTTCCTATCATTTCGAGTACGAGGAGAGTATCTGGGAGCAAAGTCTCGGCATATCTGATGTGTCCCGGAATCACCACGAATCCCATCAGATGTTTTTTGCCCAGATCCAGACCCTTCGCCAAAGCACAGCCCCACCGGACGATGTTCTGGCTGAACTGTTTGATTACCTGACCCGCTGGCTTGCCTTTCATATTCTGGAATCTGACAGGCGTATGGCATTGACTGTGAAAGCTCTGGAGGCAGGTAAGTCTTTGAAGGAGGCGAGAGAGTATGTGGATTCGGAGCTGAGTGGTTCTGTATCGGTGCTCGTCAATGCCTTGCTGGAGATCTACGGCACTCTGTCTGCCAGCACCATTCAGCTTATGCGGGAAAAGATGGCCAGGCAAAAAGCCGAGGACGAATTGCAGCGCCTGCAGAGTGAGCGATTACACCAGGCTCTTGAGGCTCAGGCGAGCGATCATCAGAAGCAAGTGGAGTTTCTCGCCTATTCGGATGCCCTCACTGGCTTATGGAACCGAAACGGAATTACCCGACTTATCCGCGAGTTGCTTGCTCGCGAGGATCTGGAGGATGACTCTGCTGCGCTGGTTTCCATTGATCTGGACAACTTTCACGAGATTAACGCGCGTTTCGGGGAAGAAACAGCCGACCGTATGCTTGGCTTACTTGCACGGCGCTGGCTGGATGCGCTACCGCCCGATGCCGCTCTCGCCCGCATCGGTGGGGATGAGTTTGCCCTGCTGCTTCCAGATGCCAGTCAGGTTGAAATCAGGCTGGCCGCTTTACAACTGACCAGCCGCCAGCCTTTCGACCTGGGAGGCGGCTCGGCGTTGGTTTCTTTTACAGCAGGAATTGTACTGTTTCCTGATAATGAGCTGGGGCACGTCGATGAAGGGGCCGACATGCTCCTGCGCCAGGCAGACCATACCCTTTTCCGCGCCAAGCAGGAGCTCAAAGGAAGCTGGCTATTCCTTGATGCTGAGGAAAAGAAAGCAGGCCGGTCCCGACAGCAGCTTCTCTCGGAAATCAGAACGGGTCTCGAAAACGGACAGTTCAGACTTTTTTATCAGCCGAAAGTAAGCCTGAGAACAGGAGAGTTAAAAGGGGTGGAGGCGCTCATTCGCTGGCAGCACCCGAATAAGGGTTTTCTTTCCCCTGCCGATTTTCTGCCAGCAATTGAACACCATCCTTTAATGGTTGAAGTGGGTGAGTGGGTTCTATTCGAGGCCCTTACCCAGATGAGTGCGTGGGACAGCCAGGGAATTCACGTAAATATCAGTGTGAATGTGGCAGCCATTCAATTGCAGGCACCGGGATTCGCTGAGGGGCTGCGGAACATGCTTGGACGGTTCCCGGCGCTGAAGCCGGGTCGTCTTGACCTGGAAATACTGGAGTCGGCAACCCTCGGTGAGCTTGATAGGGTAGTGAATATTATTGATGAGTGCAGGCGGCTTGGCGTCACGTTTTCCCTGGACGACTTTGGTACCGGATATTCCTCGCTTTCTTATCTTAAACAGTTACCCGTCCACACCCTCAAGATAGACCGCGAGTTTGTAAGTGGGGTTGGCGATACAGAAGAGAATTTTTCGATATTGAGAAGCATTGTCGGCTTATCCCGGGTTTTTGACAGAGAGCTGATCGCAGAAGGCGTGGAAACCATAGAACAGGGTGAGGTTCTTTTAAACCTCGGTTGTGAATTCGCACAGGGCTACGCAATTTCACCTCCAATGGCCCAGGAAAAACTGGCAGACTGGATTGAATGCTGGAAGCCTTTTCCCCAATGGGCAGTGAACTCGACACTGTCTCAATAGAACGTAACCAATAAAGGGCTGTATTTTGTCAACGCGACTTACCGAGTTCAGTCACGGAGCCGGCTGTGGCTGTAAGATTGCGCCGGATGTTCTGGACCGCATTCTTCACACTACGACCCCTGATTTTCACGATCCGCGACTCCTGGTCGGCAATGCCAGCCGGGATGATGCTGCCGTGATGGATGTTGGCAATGGTCTGGGCATCATCAGCACCACAGATTTTTTTATGCCCGTGGTGGATGACGCCTATGACTTTGGCAGAATTGCAGCTGCAAATGCCATCAGTGACGTCTATGCCATGGGCGGGAAACCCTTGATGGCAATCGCCATACTGGGTTGGCCGGTGAACCAGTTGGCACCGGAGATTGCCTCGCAGGTGATTGAGGGTGGTCGAGCGGTATGTGCCGATGCAGGAATAGCACTGGCCGGCGGACACAGTATCGACTCGCCGGAGCCGATCTTCGGCCTGGCCGTTACTGGCCAGGTACCGGTGAATCGAATCGTGCGTAACGATACCGCCCAGACCGGCGATCTTCTGTACCTCACCAAACCACTTGGGGTCGGGATTCTGACCAGCGCACTGAAAAAGCGCCAGATTACCGAAGCAGATCTCGCGGTCGCCGTCGAAACCATGTGCTCTCTTAATAAAGTGGGCGAGGTCTTCGCGGCAATGGAGGGTGTACATGCCATGACGGATGTAACCGGCTTTGGTCTCGCTGGCCATTTGATGGAGATCTGCCGCGGGAGCGGCGTTGGTGCCACCATTAACCGGAATGCAGTGCCGCAGCTATCGAACCTTGCACGCTACATTGATGCGGACTGTATTCCCGGTGGCTCCCACCGCAATGCCGCATCGTTGGGTAATGCCTTTGAGGGCCTGACAGATCAGGACAGGACGCTACTTTGCGATCCCCAGACCAGTGGCGGGCTGCTGGTTTGTGTGGCCGAAGAGCACCGAGTTGCTTTCGAGAAAAAGGCCAGCGAGCACGGGCTAGCCCTCCATCCCTTCGGCCGGTTACATGACCGTGGTTCTGACGAGTGCCTGGTTCAGGTTATTGACTGAGTTTCCAGCCAATGTCGGGCCCTTCGAACACCAGGGCGTTGTGGAGTTGCACCAGGTCGGCCCCGGCATTGGTCCGGTCCAGGTAGTCCTGGCGCGAACCTACACCGCCACTGGTCAGCAGGGCCGAGCTCCCTTTCAGGTGATAGCGGCAGGCCTCAATGGTGCGGCAGGTACTGGCCTGAAGTGCAGGCTCCCGCCATCGGCGGTAGTGGGCATGGGTGACCGGTTTGCCGAAATCGAAGCTTACCAGGATACCGTCGACTCCCTGGCAGCCGAGGTACGGCACGAGGTTGCAGACATCTTCATTTCCCGGTTGGACCTGTAGCTTGTAGACAATGGGGCAGAATTTCCGGGTTTTTCTTTCGAGTGCCAGCTGGGTTTCCCGCAATCGACGCAGACTGGTGTGGAGCTGTCGGAAAGGCACTGGCTGCTGAAGCCAGCCCGGACTTATGGTCAGGTAGTCCGCCGTTGACCAGGCCCGCTCGATGAGGTGACGGAGTTGCACAGTTTCCTGCTCCGGTGATACCGGGGCTGTTGTGGCCAACCGAATTCCGAGGCGGGTATCGAGTATTGCCTGAGTGCGCTGGACCGGCAGGATTCGGGGCCAGTTTGCCTGAGTCCAACTGCCCAGTTCGATCGCGCCAAACCCCAGGTTGCCGGCCCCCCGTCCGAGTGTTCCGGAACGATCAAAACCCGCGGCTATTCCCAGGCGGTTCGGGAAGGAAAGGCCCATACAGCTGACGGGGCCGGCACTTTGCGCCAGGCGTTCCCATGCCGGCAAGGGGGCGCTGGCCAGTTGGCAGGCTCTTGCGAAGGCCTGCGCCCGGGCACTGGCCGGCCTGGTGAGAAGGCTAGCCATAACGCTGGCGAAAATCGGTCATGAAAGAGGCCAGAGCTGCAACCGCCTCATCCGGCTGGGCATTGTAGAGGCTGGCGCGAAGTCCGCCGGCGTGGCTGTGCCCCGCAAGGTTCATCAGCCCAATGGCCTCAGCCTCGGCAAGAAATCGCTGCTGCAGGCTTTCATCCCGGGTGCCAAAACACACATTCATGATGGAACGGTACTCGGGCATCACCGGGCAATCATAGAAATCGTCTTCGTCAATAACCCGGTACAGAGCCTGGCTCTGGGCCATATTGTGGGGATGAATAGCCTTGACGCCGCCTTTTTCCTCAAGCCAGTCTAGCATCAGGTGAACGAGGTAAATGCCGAACATCAGGGGTGTGTTGATGCGATTCTGGCGTTCAATCTGTGTCCGGTAGTTGAATACCGTCGGGGTTTCCGGCCGTGCCTGCCCCAGCAGGTCCTCGCGGATGATGGCGATGACCAGGCCGGTTGGGCCGAGGTTTTTCTGGGTCCCCGCGTAGATCATGCCGTAGCGTTCGATCTCGACAGGGCGAGACAGGAACTCGGATGTCATATCCGCAATCAGCGGGATATCGCCACAATCCGGGTCGCCGGGAAACTGGACACCGTTTGCGGTCTCGTTGGGCGTTACATGGCAATAGTGGATATCGTCATTCAACGCCCATTCAGTAACTGGCGGGACACGATCAAAACCGGTGCCGCGGGCACTGGCGACTACCTGGCTCCGGCCGTACCGGCGCCCCTCTTCAATTGCCCTTGCCGACCAGTGGCCCGTTTCCACATAGCCGGCGATGGCGGCTGGCGGTAACAGGTTCAGCGGAATCAGTGAGAACTGGGCCGATGCGCCACCTTGCAGAAACAGCACCTGATAGCCATTCGGTACTGCCAGGGCGGTCTTTATCTGGTGCCGGGTGGTGTCCATCAACGCCTTGAATTCATCACCGGTGAAGGGCGTCTCCAACAGTGAAAAGCCCAGTCCCTGCCAGTCAGACAGGCTTGCCCGCGCCTGCTCCAGTACATCCGGAGGGAGTACAGCCGGCCCTGCGGCAAAGTTATGGACCCTTTCCCTGCCGTTCATCAGAACAGCGCCAGCCCATGACTTCCCGCAGCCATAAAAAAGATCAGCGGGAAAGATAGGATGGTGTTGGTCCGGGACGACAGGAACGTAATTCTTGAACAGCGGATGCGCTCTGCGGCCGGTGCCGCCACAAAACCCAGCACCTTCTTCTGATGAGGCCAGAGCACGAACCAGAGATTCAGCACCATGATGATGCCGATCCAGGCGCCGACGCCGATGACTGCATGGTAGCCCTGGAGCATCAGGGCGTCGGCAAGAATGCCGCGGTTCCAGAGCATCAGAGCGCCAGAGGCGAGTACCACCAGGGAGGCATAGCGGAAGGTGCCGTGTTCCTGGCGCATGCGTCGGGTCAGGTCGGAGGAGCCTTCGCTTCCCTCGTCAGGCTCGATACGTAAGGGAATGAATTTCGGCGTTTTGACAGCATTGGCATAGTTATGGCCAATCCAGATCAGGGCAAACACGATATGGAGCCAGCGCAGGGCGATATCCATCAATGTCCAGCTCATATTACATCTCCGTGGGCACCCAGCCCACATCGCGGGCGATGAGGCGGGAGTGGTCCTGCTTGGAGGCAAGTGCACTGGCCACGGCATCCTGGACGATGTGGTGATGGGGCGATTTGCTGCAGGCAGGATCTGCATTGGCGGCATCGCCGGTCAGCAGCATGGCCTGGCAGCGACAACCGCCAAAATCCTGCTCTTTTTCGGAACAGCTGCGGCAAGGCTCCTTCATCCAGCTGTCCCCCCGGTAAAGGTTGAAACTCTCGGACTCGTGCCAGATCGAGGCGAGGTCATGATCGCGGACGCCCGGAAAGTCTAGGCCTGGCAGTGAGCGGGCCTGTGAACAGGGCAGTACCACACCGTCCGGCGCGATGGTCAGGTGGATGCTGCCCCAGCCATTCATGCAGGCCTTGGGGCGGCCCTCGTAGTAGTCGGGAATAACAAAGAAAATGGTCATGCTGTCGCCCAGTTGTTCGCGGGCTTCGGCAACCTGCGCCTCTGCGGCTATCAGCGCTTCCCGGGTGGGCATCAGTTGGTCCCGGTTCACCAGCGCCCAGTTGTAGTACTGCACATTGGCCAGCTCCAGGTATTCCACACCGATGTCCGCGGCCAGGCTGATGATGTCCGGTACCTGATGAATGTTCAGGCTGGAGATCGGGACGTTTAGAACCATGGGAAAACCAAGGGCCTTGATCTCCCGTGCCATGTTGATTTTCTTTTCATAGCAGTCCACCCCCGCAAGCCAATGGGCTGTTTGTGGGTCGCTTGACTGGAACCCGAGCTGGATATGACGTAACCCGGCTTTTTTCAGGTTTTCCAGCCGCTTGCGGGTAAGGCCGATGCCGGAGGTAATCAGGTTGGTGTAGTACCCAAGATCGTTGGCTTCTGCCACCAGCTCTTCCAGGTCCTTACGCAAGGTAGGTTCGCCACCCGAGAAACCAATCTGCATGGCCCCCATGTTGCGGGCGTCATGCATCACCTTTTTCCATTCGGCGGTCGTCAGCTCATCCTGGTGGGCATCGAGATCAGTGGGGTTGCTACAGAATGCACACTTGAGAGGACACTTGTAGGTCAGTTCCAGCAGCAGCCACACCGGGTTGCCCTGGCCATCAAGATTGAGGTTGGATCCAGCCTTTGCCATGGCACACCTCCAGGAACTGGTGAACACGGGGTTCGATGAATTCGGGTTGTTCGCAGAACAGTTCGGACAGCTGGTGAACGATGTCTTCCACCGTGTTCGCCCCGTTGCAGCGAGTCAGGATTTCGCCGGCTGTAGGGTTCAGCTTGACGATGCCTTCGGGGTACATCAGCACATGGGCCTGCTGGGATTCCTCCCACCGGAACATGAAAACCGGGGCAATGCTGAACCGGGCCAGGCTGTTGTGATTGTTTGAATCAGCCATGGGGTGCCTCATACGTTGAGTGGGCAAGAGTCTGTAGTGGTTCCCGCAGCGGGATCTGCCTGCGGGAACACAACGGCACGTCAGCGAACGTAAACGTAGGCTGTTACTTCAAAGCCCAATCTCAGGTCTTTGAAATCCGGATCGGTCCACTTCATAGTAGTCTCCAGCATTTATAATGAATGTTTGTGGCCGGATATTTTTCCGGTCCTGTTCACTGTAGGCTGCGGGAAAGAAGTGGATAAATGGTACCTTCGGCCTAATTTTCTTGGGCTTTGGTATCGATAATTCGGCCTTTCGGTAGGAGCGGGCCGATAAGCAGGGGAGGTGCTACATCGGCCGTTAAAAATAGAAGTATTAATATTGATTGTTATCAAGAAAGGCGGGGGAGTAACCGGATTATTTTCGGCGGAACAAAAAACGTCGAATGGTGAAATCCCACTCCAGGCTATCAAGCAGGTTTTTCAGCCCTAATCCGAGCTCTGTGTCGCCTTCGATCACCAATTGGCGCTGAAAGAAGAGCTGGTCAGGGTCCTGACGGCGCTCTGCCAGCGTTTTGAAGGCACTCAGGGGACCCCGGATAGTGGCTTCGCCCGGGCCATCAACGATTCGCAGGCGACCAGCCCAGAAGCCAACCGTAATGCCTGGTTGTCCCCCTGTTGCTTCCAGCCGGATCCGGCGCCCTTCAAAATCATCGAATTCACCGTCAGTAATCGCGGTTGAAAAGAGTCGGTTAAGTGGCTCTTCAGCGGCCAGTTGCTTGATCGGAACTGGAATGCGCCGATCTATGGCGGCAAGCACGGGAAAAGGCGAGGGCAGATACTCCCTGAGCACCGCCAGGGACTGGTCGAGAAGCGGGCCGTTCAGTGAGGCAACGGAAGGTAGGGGAAAGGCCATGGTTTACTCCGGGCGGTCAGAAACCTGCCCAGAGTACCGGAAAGCACACTGCAGTAATTTGATATAACTCAGCCCTTGTGCAGGCCTTCCTCTACCGCCCAGACGGCAACTTCAACGCGGGAGCGCAGGTTCAGCTTCTTCAGCAGGTGTTTCACATGCACCTTCACGGTGCCGTCGCTGATATCGAGCTTGCGGCCGATCATCTTGTTGGACAGACCCTCGGCAATCAGTCGCAGGATATCTTTTTCCCGTGGGGTCAGGCTGTCGAAATCCGGCCGCGACGCCTGCTGCGGCTTCTGGGATCTCAGAGCCTGTGCCAGCAGGGCGGTCAGGCGGTCACTGATCACCATCTTGCCTACGGCGGCTTCGTGCAGCTGTCGGATCATGTCTTCCGGTTCCATATCCTTCAGCAGATAACCATCAGCGCCGGCTCGTAGCGCCGCAACCACGTCGTCCTCATGATCCGACACGGTAAACATGACGATGCGGGAGCTGATGCTTCCTTCACGCAGCTTTTTCAGTGCCTCAATACCATTCATTTCCGGCATGTTGAGGTCCATCAGCACCAGGTCGGGCTCAAGCTCCTGTGCCAGGCGAATACCGTCAGCGGCGTTGCTGGCCTCGCCAACCACCTGCATATCGTCTTCCATTTCGATCAGTTGTTTGATGCCCTGACGAAGCAAAGGGTGATCGTCTATCAACAGTATGCTTGCTGGTGAGTCAGCCATGGTTCCTCTCATTATTTGACGTAGTGTAGCAATGCTCAGCCGCCGGCGGCTTCGGATGTAATCAGGTGCCTGCTCTTGGGTACAAAACTCAGAGCCACTTCCACACCGCCGGTGTCACGGTTAAGAACGTTAACCTTCCCGCCCAGAGTGCGGGCCCGGTCCTGCATTATGATCAGGCCGTAGTGCTGCGCCGGCTGGTTACCGGCGGGCAGCCCTTTACCATTATCAAGTATTCTGACCTGTACCCGGGGAGATTCAAACAGTACCTGCACCAGAATTTCCGATGCTTCAGAGTGTTTTACCGCATTGGCCAACCCTTCGCGGACAATTTGAAGGGTGTGGATTTCCTCGTTGGGCGACAGCGTCTGTGGGGGCAAACGATAGTCCAGCTTCACGTCGTTGCCCAGCCTTTCAGAGAACTCCTGCGCCGTTTGCCGTAAGGCGGTGGCCAGGTCGGGGGTATCCAGTTTCAGCCGGAAGGTGGTCAGCAATTCCCGTAGTTGGCGGTAAGCACTGTTCAGACCGGTGCTCAGCTCTTCCAGAATGTCATGGTGGACCTTTTCATGCTCGCCCGTGATGTCGAGACGGCGAAGCCGTGCTACCTGCATTTTCAGGTAGGACAGTGACTGGGCCAGGGAATCATGGAGTTCCCGCGCTATCACAGTGCGTTCCTCTGCCAGGGTGAGCTGTTGCTCTTCGGTAATCTGGCGCTCCAGGAAAATCGCTGTCGCCAACTGGTCGCTCAGGGTTTCCAGCAGGCGGCGGGCGGTCTGTGAAAGCCCCTTGCTGGCGGGGTACCAGACTTCGAGGGTACCCAACAGCTGCCCTGGTGTGCGAATGGGTAACAGCAACCTTCGGCCGTCATTGCCCTCGGAGGGCAGCTCATCAAACACTTCCGGCGTCACCAGGCAGGCATCGCAATGGTGGTCCTTGCAGTAGAACGGGCGTTCCTTCGTCGAGGTCGTAATGGCTTGGACCGGTTCGGCGGAGTTCTTGTCGTGCAGGAACAGCCGGATGGGACCAATCCCAAGTAACTGTTCAAGGTCCTGGAGCATCGGGATAGCCCCGCTGCAAAGATCGTGATTGGCGAACAGTGAACGGCTGGAAGAGTGGAGCAGTTCCAGGGCTGCGTGGCTCTTCTCCAGTTCGCGGGTCTTTGTCATCGCCTCTTCTTTGAGCTCGCGGTAGCTCAGGGCGAGTTCACTGGTCATCTGGTCGAAAGCAGCCCCCAGTTGGGACAGCTCATCGGAGCCTTTCAGGTTGGCCTTGTGGGAGAAATCCTGCTCGCCCACTGCGACCGCGATGTCCATCAGCTTGCTCAGGGGGCGAAGTACCCTTTTTTTGATATCCAGGAACAGCCCGAAAATGATGAGGATCGAGAACACCAGGCTGATAATCTGGATCAGGTGCAACAAGTCGACGCGAGCCTCGGTCCGATGCTCCAGCATGCTGACCAGTTTGTCGACCTCAGTCACATAGCGCTCTGTCACCGTTATAAGTTCTTCCGTCACCCGAGTACTGTTCGGGGCGTTGGCGATGAGGGCTGGTCGCAGCTCTTCCAGCCAGAGGGCTTCCATCCTCTGGTGCTGTTTGGCCAGCGGATGGTCATCGGCATCAGGGATTGCCCGGTTGAAGTCCGGGTGGGCCATGCGTTCCTGGTAGGCTTCCAGTCCGGCCATGAAGGTGGTGGATTGATCTTCTGTGGGGTCCGCAGCGGAGCGTGCAAGCAGCTCATAGGCGCCCATACGCAATGAGCCGGCAATATTGATGGCAGTCGCATTACCCTCAATGCTGCGTGATACCCCGAGAGTTGTTGCCATGCTGACAATCGCGGTCAGTACAACGGCGCCAACTACTATGGAAATGCGTTTAACGAGGGGACTGTTGCGTGTCATCTGGTCTCTTCATCGGGTACAGCGAATAGGGCGGTAATCCCCCTGAGTGTACCTCCTTGAGGATAGTCAAGCACCCGTAATTACCCCAATGGGCGATCCCCCATCATAGTCTTTGACCCTGAACAGGGCAAAACCCGAAACTGCAAGTTGGCTTTCGGTGGATATTGTCATGCAGCCTTATTCAGTCCAGGACGACGAAGATAACGATAAACTGACCTCGCTGGCAGTGGTTCTTCCACTGGCGGTCGTTGGCTTTATTATTGCTGCCGGATGCTGGACCATATTTGCCGTGGCGGGCGCGTATCTTCGGAATGCTTTGGGACTGGGTAGCCTGGAATTCGGCCTGTTGCTGGCAACGCCCATGGCGGCCGGCGCTTTGTTGGCGGTGCCAGCGGGAATCGCCGCCCAGAAGTTGGGCGCAAGGAGGGTCATGATTGCATGCCTGCTCGGGCTTGCCATCTGTATGGCGCTACTGCTGCTGGTGGAAACCTGGGCCGGCTACCTGATGGTTGCGGCCGGGCTGGGCCTCGCCGGCGGTTTTTACAGTGCCGGGCTTCAATTTGTAACCGGGCATGCCTCGCCCCGGCATATGGGCCTCGTACTGGGCATATTTGGTGCGGGTGTGACGGGCGCTGGTTTCAATTACTATCTTGTGCCATTGATTCTGCAGGCGTTCTCCTGGAATGGCGTGCCGCTCGCTTACCTTGTTGTTCTTCTATTGATGACCGCCCTGTTGGTGTTGCTGACAGACGATTCCGATTCCCGTGGCGATCCGGATGTCGAAACCAGCGCCAGGCAATTACTGCGTCGCCTGGAAAATCCGCGGGTATGGCGGCTGTATCTTTACTTTGGCGTTATAGCCGGAAGCTTTTTTTCCCTGGCGCTATGGCTGCCGGATTTCATGTCGTCCCGTTTCTTGCTAACCATGGAGTCGGGGGCGCGGCTGGCGTTGTGGTTTGTGATCCCCGGGGCCCTGGCACAGATTGTTGGCGGAGGGCTGTCGGACCGTTACGGGGCAGGGCGTGTGATCGTGCGTTCGCTGGCGGTCTGTCTGGTTGCCCTGTTCGTGTTGTCCTACCCGCCGATGACGCTGTCCGTACAAGGAATTGAATCAGTGATCGCCATTGAACTGGCCCTGCCACTCGTGCTGGAAGGCTTCTTTATCGTCTTGTTGGGTATGGCGCTTGGCTCCGCCATGGGTGCCCTTCAGTGCATGGTCATTGCGGAAAACCGTGAGGCACCCGCCTTCGCGGCCGGCATGCTGCTATTCAGTGCCTGCCTGGTGGCCTTTCTGTTGCCCGTGCTTTTCGGCGCCATGATTTACTGGGTAGGCGTGGGTACGGCCATGTTCATGATTCTCTTCATACTGCTGACGGGCAGTCTGTTCCTGTTCGCCCGTGACCACCGTCGCGAGGAGCGTCAGACATTGTTACACAAGGGTGTATAGCGCCCCTACCACTTGGGTGGTAGAGGTGGGTTATGTGGTAGTAACCACGCAGATTTCAGGGTTTTTCTCCCACACAATGGTCTCAAATCGGAACAATGATCCGGACGACGGAGAGAGAGACCATGAGTCATTTGATCGACAAACTGAACTACTTCAGGAAGAAGCGCGAGCCGTTCGCGAACGGCCACGGCGAAACCCACGAAGTCAGCCGTGAGTGGGAAGACAGCTACCGCCAGCGTTGGCAGCATGACAAGGTTGTGCGTTCCACCCATGGCGTCAACTGCACCGGCTCCTGTAGCTGGAAGATCTACGTCAAGAACGGTCTGGTTACCTGGGAAACCCAGCAGACTGACTATCCCCGTACACGTCCGGATCTACCCAACCACGAGCCCCGTGGCTGCCCCCGTGGTGCCAGCTATTCCTGGTACATGTACAGCGCCAACCGCCTGAAGTACCCGCTGATGCGTAAGCATCTGATGAAGCTCTGGCGGTCCGCCAAGATGCAGCACAACGATCCGGTGGACGCCTGGGCTTCCATCGTGGAAGACCCCAAGAAAACCGCCGAGTACAAGCCCCGTCGCGGCATGGGCGGATTCGTGCGCTCCAGCTGGGATGAAGTCAACGAGCTGATCGCGGCATCCAACGTCTACACCGCCAAGCAGTATGGCCCGGACCGTATCATCGGCTTCTCGCCGATCCCTGCCATGTCCATGGTGTCCTACGCTGCCGGCAGCCGTTACCTGTCCATGATCGGCGGCGTGTGCATGAGCTTCTACGACTGGTACTGCGACCTGCCGCCGGCTTCCCCGCAGACCTGGGGCGAGCAGACCGACGTGCCCGAGTCCGCCGACTGGTACAACTCCGGCTACATCATTGCCTGGGGCTCCAACGTACCCCAGACCCGTACTCCCGACGCTCACTTCTTCACCGAGGTGCGTTACAAGGGCACCAAGACCGTTGCCATCACCCCGGACTACGCCGAAGTTTCCAAGCTGTCTGATGAGTGGCTGAACCCCAAGCAGGGTACCGACGCCGCTCTGGGCATGGCCATGGGCCACGTGATTCTGAAGGAATTCCACGTAGACAAGCCCAGCGAGTACTTTACCGACTACGTACGTCGCTACACCGACATGCCCTACCTCGTGATGCTGGAAGAGAAGGACGATGGCAGCTACGTGCCGGGCCGCTTCCTGCGTGCCAGTGACCTGGTGGATGGCCTTGGGGAAGAGAACAATCCCGAGTGGAAAACCATTGCCATTGACGAGAAAACCAATCAGCTGACCGCCCCCAACGGCTCCATCGGCTATCGCTGGGGCGAGAAGGGCAAGTGGAACCTGAAGCAGACTGCAAGCAGCAACGATGTTGAGCTGCAGCTGTCCATGGTCGAAAAGCACGACGACGTCGTCGATGTGGCCTTCCCGTACTTTGGCGGTATCGAGCACGACCACTTCAAGCATGTCGAAATCAAGGACATCCTCAAGCACAAGCTGGGCTCCCGCAAGGTTCAGCTGGCGGATGGTTCCGAAGGCCGTGTGGTCACCGTTTATGACCTGATGGTTGCCAACTACGGCATCAGCCGTGGCCTGGGCGATGACGACGGCGCCACTTCCTACGACGAAGTGAAGCCCTACACACCGGCCTGGCAGGAAAAAATCACCGGTGTTCCCGCCGACAAGGTGATCCGTATTGCCCGTGAATTCGCCGACAACGCCGACAAGACCAAGGGCCGTTCCATGGTCATCGTCGGTGCCGGTATGAACCACTGGTACCACATGGACATGAACTACCGTGGCCTGATCAACATGTTGATCATGTGTGGCTGTATTGGCCAGAGCGGTGGCGGCTGGGCACACTATGTCGGCCAGGAGAAACTGCGCCCGCAGACTGGCTGGCAACCCCTGGCATTCGGTCTGGACTGGCAGCGCCCGCCACGCCACATGAACTCCACCTCCTTCTTCTATGCCCACTCTGGTCAGTGGCGCTACGAGAAACTGGGTGTGGACGAAATCCTGTCGCCGCTGGCGGACAAGTCCAAATTTGGTGGCAGCCTGATCGACTACAACGTACGTGCCGAGCGCATGGGCTGGTTGCCCTCCGCACCGCAGCTGAACCGCAATCCGCTGGGTATTGCCGCAGAAGCCGAGAAAGCGGGTATGGAAGTAGCCGATTATGTCGCGCAATCCATGAAAGACGGCTCCCTGGCGTTCGCCAGTGAAGACCCGGAGGCGAAGCAGAACTGCCCGCGCAACCTGTTTGTGTGGCGCTCCAACCTGCTGGGTTCCTCCGGTAAGGGCCACGAGTACATGCTCAAGTATCTGTTGGGCACCAAGAACGGCCTGCAGGGCAAAGATCTTGGCCACGAAGGTGGCGTCAAGCCAACCGAGGTGAAGTGGCACGACGAGGCGCCTGAGGGCAAGCTCGACCTGCTGGTGACCCTGGACTTCCGCATGTCCACCACCTGTCTGTATTCCGACATCGTTCTGCCGACCGCAACCTGGTACGAGAAGAACGACCTGAATACCTCGGACATGCACCCGTTCATTCACCCGCTGACCGCCGCTACTGATCCGGCCTGGGAAGCCCGCAGTGACTGGGAAATCTACAAGGGCATTGCCAAGGCTTTCTCCAAAGCCACCGAGGGTCACCTGGGTGTCGAGAAAGACGTGGTTACCCTGCCGCTGCTGCACGATGCGCCGGCCGAACTGGGCCAGGCCTTTGATGTGAAGGACTGGAAGCGGGGCGAGTGCGAGCTGATTCCGGGCAAGACGGCGCCCAACTTCATCACCGTTGAGCGGGACTACCCGAACACCTATGCACGCTTTACCTCTCTTGGGCCGCTGATGGACAAGCTGGGTAACGGTGGCAAGGGCATTAACTGGAACACCGAGAAGGAAGTGAACTTCCTGAAGGAGCTGAACTACACCCATATCGGCGGTGCCAACGACGGCCGGCCGAAGATCGAATCCGCCATCGATGCCGCGGAAGTGATTCTGACCCTGGCGCCGGAAACCAACGGCCAGGTCGCGGTGAAAGCCTGGGCCGCGCTGTCGGAAATGACCGGCCTGGATCACACCCACCTGGCGAAGAACAAGGAGGAGGAAAAGATCCGCTTCCGGGACATCGTGGCGCAGCCGCGCAAAATCATCTCCAGCCCGACCTGGTCTGGCCTGGAAGACGAGCACGTGTCCTACAACGCCGGCTACACCAATGTCCATGAGCTGATTCCCTGGCGCACCCTGACCGGCCGTCAGCAGTTCTACCAGGACCATGAGTGGATGCGCGCCTTCGGTGAGAGCCTGCTGGTGTACCGTCCGCCCATCAACACCAAGACGGTCAGCAGCATGCTGAACCAGCGCAGCAACGGTAACGCCGAGAAAGCGCTGAACTGGATCACGCCGCACCAGAAGTGGGGTATCCACAGCACCTACAGCGACAACCTGCTGATGCTGACCCTGTCCCGCGGCGGCCCGATTGTGTGGCTGAGCGAAGACGATGCAAAAGAATTGGGTATTGAGGACAACGACTGGATCGAACTGTTCAACGCCAACGGCGCCATTGCGGCACGGGCGGTGGTCAGCCAGCGGGTGATGCCGGGCATGGTGATGATGTACCACGCCCAGGAGCGGATTGTGAATATTCCAGGGTCCGAGATCACCGGCACCCGGGGCGGTATCCACAACTCGGTCACCCGGGTATGCCCGAAACCGACCCACATGATTGGCGGCTACGCCCAGTATTCCTACGGCTTCAACTACTACGGCACCGTAGGGTCCAACCGCGATGAGTTCGTGGTGGTGCGCAAGATGCACAACATCGACTGGCTCGATGGCGAAGGTAATGACACTGTTCAGGAGGCTGTAAAATGAAAATCCGTTCCCAAGTCGGCATGGTACTGAACCTGGACAAGTGCATCGGATGCCACACCTGTTCCGTGACCTGCAAAAACGTATGGACCAGCCGTGAAGGCATGGAGTACGCCTGGTTCAACAACGTCGAGACCAAGCCCGGTATCGGCTACCCCAAAGAGTGGGAGAACCAGGACAAATGGAAGGGCGGCTGGATGCGTGACAGCTCCGGCAAGATCCGTCCGAAGATCGGCGGCCGCTTCCGGGTGCTGGCGAATATCTTCGCCAACCCGGATCTGCCGGAAATTGACGACTACTACGAGCCGTTCGACTTCGATTATCAGCACCTGCACACCGCGGGCGACAGCAAGCACCAGCCGGTCGCGCGGCCGCGCTCGCTGATCTCCGGCCAGCGCATGCAGAAGATCGAATGGGGCCCGAACTGGGAAGAAATCCTGGGTACGGAGTTCTCCAAGCGCCGCAAGGACAAGAACTTTGACCAGATTCAGGCGGACATCTACGGGCAGTTCGAAAGCACCTTCATGATGTACCTGCCGCGACTGTGCGAGCACTGTCTGAACCCTGCCTGCGTAGCCAGCTGCCCGAGCGGCGCTATCTACAAGCGTGAGGAAGACGGCATCGTGCTGATCGACCAGGACAAGTGCCGTGGCTGGCGGATGTGTGTCTCCGGCTGCCCGTACAAGAAGATCTACTTCAACTGGAAAACCGGCAAGTCCGAAAAATGCATCTTCTGTTATCCACGCATTGAAGCCGGCCTGCCCACCGTGTGCTCCGAGACCTGTGTCGGCCGCATTCGTTACCTGGGTGTGCTGCTCTATGACGCTGACCGCATTGAAGAAGTGGCCAGCACGCCGGGCGAGCATGAGCTGTACGAGAAGCAGCTGGAAATCTTCCTGGACCCGAACGACCCGAAGGTCATCGAGCAGGCGAAGAAAGACGGTATCCCGATGAACGTCATCGAAGCTGCCCAGCGCAGCCCGGTCTACAAGATGGCAGTGGACTGGAAACTGGCCCTGCCGCTGCACCCGGAATACCGCACGCTGCCCATGGTCTGGTACGTGCCGCCCCTGAGCCCGATCCAGTCTGCGGCGGAAGCCGGCAAGGTGGAGTTTGACGGTGTGCTGCCGAAGATCGAAAGCCTGCGGATTCCAGTGAAGTACCTGGCCAATCTGCTGACTGCCGGTGACGAGAAGCCGATCGTTCGTGCCCTTAAACGCATTATGGCCATGCGCCTGTACAAGCGGGCTGAAACCGTGGAAGGCAAGGAAGACCTGCGGGCACTGCAGGAAGCGGGACTGACCAAGGCCCAGGCCGATGAAATGTACCGTTACCTGGCCATTGCCAACTACGAGGACCGCTTCGTGATCCCCACCAGCCACCGTGAGCTGGCCAGGGAAGCCTTCCCGGATGCAGACGCCTACGGCGAGCGCAACGGCTGCGGCTTCAGCTTCGGGGACGGTTGTAACGGCGACAGTGAATTCAACATGTTCGGTGGTCGCAAGCAGACCACCAGCATGGTGCAGAAGCTGTCCACCGTGAAGCAGGTTGACCCGAAACAGTTACAGGAATAAGGAGGCCGATATGCAACTTTTAAAAGTAATAGCGCGGGTGCTCGAGTACCCCACGGAAGAACTTCAGGCCTCCAAAGACGCACTGGTAGCAGCCGTTCTGGAAGACAACCGCCTGCCAAGAGAGAACAAGGAACAGCTGCTGCGGTGTATAGACCTGTTGTGCGACGGCGATTTGCTGGATATGCAGGAAAACTACGTGGGCACCTTCGACAAGGGCAGGGCAACATCGCTGCTGCTGTTCGAACATGTTCACGGTGAATCCCGTGACCGTGGCCAGGCTATGGTTGACCTGATGGAGCAATACCGCGCCAACGGCCTGGAAATCGATGCCAAGGAACTGCCGGACTATCTGCCATTGTTTCTGGAATACCTCTCCACCCGACCATGGGAAGAGATCCGGAACTGGCTGGAAGACATCCACCACATCCTCGGACTGCTGGGCGAAAGACTCTACCAGCGTGAGAGCCTCTACCACGTGTTGATGGACTCGCTGCTGGTGCTTTCCGGTCGCGAGGCGAATCGCCGGGAGCTGGCGCAGATCGTGGCCTCGGAAGAGCGCGATGACACGCCGGAGGCCCTGGATAAGGTCTGGGAAGAAGAAATGGTCAAGTTTGTGGACGATCAGGGCAGTTCCTGCGCGACCGGTGGCGTTGTAGGCCAGCGCCGCCGCGAACTGGAACAGACCCAGACCATTCACCTGAGCGATCAACTGATGACGGATGCGATGCCCCGTCAGGCAGGAGGCGCCTGAGGGCGCGGGAGGAAACTGAAATGATGTCCTATCTTAATACACTGTTTTTCGGGATCTACCCCTACGTTGCCATCGCCGTCCTGGTGATTGGCACCTGGGCACGATATGACCACGGCCAGTTCACCTGGAAGGCCCATTCCAGCCAGATGCTGCGCAAGAAAAACATGGTGATGGCCAGCGTGCTGTTCCATGTCGGGATTCTGGTGATCTTCTTCGGTCACCTGGTTGGCCTGCTGACGCCACACGCGCTCTATGAGCCGTTCATGACACCAGGCACGAAACAGGTCCTCGCGATCGTGGTGGGTGGCATTGCGGGTGTTGCCTGCCTGATCGGCGGTGCCATGCTTGCCTGGAGACGCCTGACGGACCCGAGGGTCCAGGCAAGCAGTACGTTTGCCGATAATCTGATCATTCTGATCCTGGTTGCACAAGTGGGTCTTGGCCTCGTAACGATCCTGCCGACCCTTGGTCACCTGGATGGCAGCACCATGCTCAAGTTTTCCGCCTGGGCCCAGGGCATCTTCACCCTGCAGGGTGGCGTGGCGGACTATATTGCCGACGTGCACTGGATCTACAAGACCCACATCTTCCTGGGCCTGACCATCTTCGTGTTGTTCCCGTTCACCCGCCTGGTGCATATGCTCAGCGTGCCGGTGGAGTATTTCGGGCGCAAGTACCAGGTCGTGCGCAAGCGCGCGTAAGGAGACATAACATGCAACTCATCCCAGTAGGCGATGCCGAAAAACCCAGAAACAAGTTTCCGCCGGTGTATGTGGGTGACAACCTCATCGGCGAAGACGATATCGCCCGGGAAATGCAACATCACCCGGCCGAAGAAGTCGCCGAAGCCTGGCACGAAGCCGCCAAAAGCCTCGTCATTCGCGAACTCCTCCTGCAACAGGCAAGCCGCCTGAATCTGGACGAAATCGCCGACGAAGAAGACCGCATCGCCCGCGTACTGGAGCAGGAACTTAACGTTCCTGACCCCGGCGAGCAGGACTGCGAACGCTTCTACGCCGCAAACCCCGGCCGCTTCCGCAGCCCGACCCTGATGGCTGTCAGCCACATCCTCCTGGCGGCGGCCCCGGACGACGTCCAGGAACGCATGCGCCAGGAGGAAGCCGGTCGACAGCTGCTGTCCTCCCTACTCGATGGCCGTGCCCAGTTTGCGGAACTGGCCAAACAGTACTCTGCGTGCGAATCCCGCCACCAGGGCGGCAGCCTCGGCCAGATCAGCAAAGGCCAGACCGTCGACGAGTTCGAACGCCCGGTGCTGTCGTTGCAGGAAGGTCTCAACCCGGAGTTGATCGAAACCCGCTACGGCTGGCACCTGGTGAGAGTCGACCAGCGAATCGACGGCGAACAGCTGCCTTATGAGCACGTTAAACCGCAGATACGGCAGTACCTGAGCGAAAGCGTAACCAGAAGAGCGTTCCGCCAGTACCTGCAGGTTCTCGCTGCGGAAACCGGTGTGGAGGGTGTGGATATGGAAATACCCGACTCACCCCTGATGCAGTAACTTCAAGCGTCTGGAGGCTGGTGGGGATCACCTTTCCAAAACTGTGCGGAGCCAAGGATGGCGGAGCCCAAGCGTCCCATGGATGGGCTTGAGCGTGTTTTGGAAAGGTGATCCCCACCAGACTATGCACCAGGACCCAGGCGTGGCACAGATGTGCCGAAGGAGCGTGTTTTGTAAAGCGAATCCCTTCCAGGCTGACTCCCAGCTAAAACAGTGCCAGCACTCAGACACAAGCCCCTTTCTTTGAGCTAAGTCAATTACTCAGAAATAACCACCAAACTACCCCTATCGGGGGAGCGATTTTCCCCCCAAGCCCCACTACTATAAAAGCAGATATGAAATGCATTATTAATGCAGGGGCAAACACAATGGCACTATTACAAACAGCAGAAACACGCTACAGCAAACCGGTACTGGTTGCCGTCAACAAGCCACTTGATGAGGACGACAGTCTGGCCTCGATGCGCCAGCATGCATTGTTCTCATCGCTGACTGACGACGATCTGACAGACCTGATGCACCAGTCCAGACGCCTGCGGCTTGGCCATCACCAACTGCTCTACCGCCAGGACATGCCTGCACACCACTTCTTTTTTGTGGTTTCCGGCCGGCTCCGCCTTTACCGCCTGGATGCCTCCGGCATTGACCGCACGCTCGACAGCATTGCGCCCGGCGACTGTTTTGCAGAAGTCATGATCTATGCAGACCCGGCGAGGTACGCCTGTTACGCAGAGGCGCTCAAATCCAGCGAAGTGCTGATGATACCCGTCAAGGTTTACCAGGACCTGCTCGAAAGAAAGCCCGAGTACACCCAGGCGGCATTACGCCATTATGCCAGGCGCGCGGTGGCCCGTTTCCATGATCTGGAAATCATGACCGTACAGAGCGCGCGAGACAGGCTGATCCGGTACCTGATCGACCTGTTGCCGAGCGGCGCCGAACAAGGTGGCGAAGTGGAGTTGCCGCTTCCCAAATGCCTGGTGGCCTCCCGGCTGGCCATGCAGCCAGAAACCTTCTCACGGATTCTGGCAGACCTGAAATCAAACGGGCTTGTGCGGGTAAACCGCAGCCGGTTGTTTATCTCCGACCCCGCTCGGCTGATACAGATCAGCCAGTAAACAGCAAGGCAGGAACACATTGATGATTTCAAGCTATACCGATTTGCTCAAAGCCGCCGATGCGGAACCCGCTCCCCAGCGATTCCTGTTCGTGTTCTGCCGTGCCGAGCTTCCCGATGACGCCTCAAGCGAGGAAAAGGCCGCCTTTGCCAATGGTGAGGGCGGCGCCCTGACACCTGTCGTGTGCGTTGACAAAACCCCCGATGAGGTCAGAGATTTCGGTGCCCTCGTGGAGGAGTCCCGCCAGACCGGTCAGGCCTGGGACGTGGTGTTCGTTGCAGCAATGTCTGGCCGTGGTGGCATGCAGCCGTCTTCCGATGAAGCCCAACAACCCCTCACCATGATGGTGGAATCTATCCGTCTGGGCCACGTTGGAAACTACCTGCCATTGGATCAGAAAGGTCAGGCCGTTTCACTGGGTTAATTACATAAAAAAGGGTATTTGAAGTTTTTGTTATATCGACTAGCTTTTTTACAGAGCAGCCCGTCACCAGTGAGAAATATCAAATATCCCAATGCGCCAGGCTAATAGTATCCCGCTGTCGCTCGTCTTCTATTTCATGCAGGTGTCCCCAGGGGGTCTCGTGAGTTCTATACAGCGTGCTGCCATTTCAATTCTCGGGTTGCTGTGTCTTGTTCTGATCCCGTCAACGGGGGCCATTGCAGACGCCCCCGAAGAATACGAGCCACTGGCCGCCCGTCAGGTGATCCTGAAAGCCTTTCCCTCGGTTGATGATATATCCCCCCGGGAAGATAACCGCGCCATCCAGGAACTTCGCCGCGGCGAAGAGCTTCTGGGGTATGCCTATCAAACCCTGGACTTCGTGCAGACGCCCGCCTATTCCGGCAAACCGCTGAACGCGATGGTCGTGCTCGACACCGACGGAGAGATCAAGGGTGCGCGGGTAATACACCACGACGAGCCGATTCTTCTGATTGGTATTCCCGAAATCAAGATGCACGATTTTACGGACCAGTATGTTGGCCTCAAGGCAGATCAGAGGGTGACAGTGGGCGGTAAATCCTCTGAACGCCGTATTGCTGTGGATGGCCTGTCCGGCGCCACGGTGACAGTGATGGTGATCAACGAAGTCATCATGAAAACAGCCCACCGTATTGGCGCCGAACTGGGTCTGGTTGAGGGTGGAGGCGGCGGCCGGCCGCCGCTGGCGGAACTCCGCAGCGGTGAGTTCACAGAAAAGAACTGGGAAGAACTGACCGGAGATGGGTCAGTTCGCCGGCTACTGGTGACCCGGGGGCAAGTGGACGACGCCTTCGAGGGCACCGAAGCGGAAGGTGTTGATGAAGCTGCGCCTGATGAGCGGGACGAGGCATTGATCGATCTCTACACCGGTTATCTGAATGTTCCTGCAATCGGCAAAAACCTTCTGGGCGAGGGCCAATACCAGTGGCTGATGTCCGAGCTGGAGGAGGGGGAACACGCCATCGCGGTGATGGCCAGTGGAGAATATTCCTTCAAGGGTTCCGGTTATGTGCGGGGTGGCATTTTCGATCGCATCCAGGTGCGTCAGTTCGGTGACACCTTCAACTTCCGGGATCTGGACTTTTACCGCCTGAGCGACGTCTATGCGGAGGGTATGCCTGATTTTTCTGAAATGGCGATCTTTATTGTCCGCCAGCAGTACAACTTCGACCCGGGCACCCCCTGGTCCCTGGAGCTGTCCGTCAAACGCCAGACAGGCCCGCTGGATAGCGAGTTCGCCGTATTCCCGCTGGAGTACCAGCTGCCGGATCAGTACTACACCCGGCCAGAGGTGGAGCTGTCTGAGGAAGAGTGGCTGGAAACCCAGCCCATGTGGGTGCAGGTGTGGTATCAGCGCCAGTTCCAGATCGTCGTCCTGGGCATTGGTATCGGTGTCCTGATGTTCATCCTCTTTTTCCAGGACTGGCTGGTCAAGAAGCCAAAGGTCACCCGCTGGATACGCCATGCATTCCTGACCTATACCCTGTTCTTCATTGGCTGGTTTGCACTGGGGCAGTTGTCCATCGTCAACGTGCTGACATTCGTCAACAGCCTCATCAGCGGGTTCCAGTGGGAAACCTTCCTCGTTGATCCTGTGATATTCATTCTGTGGGCAACGGTTGCCGGTATCGTCCTGTTGTGGGGGCGGGCGGTTTACTGTGGCTGGCTCTGTCCGTTTGGGGCGCTTCAGGAACTTGTGAATGAAATCGCCCGCAAACTGAAAGTGCCACAGTACACAGTGCCGTTTCCGATCCACGAGCGCCTCTGGGCCATCAAGTACATCGTCCTTCTGGTGCTGTTCGGTGTGTCCCTGGATTCACTCGCTACCGCCGAGAAACTGGCTGAAATCGAGCCCTTCAAGACGGCTATCACCCTGCGCTTTGACCGCAGTTGGCCGTTCGTTACCTATGCGGTGTTGCTGATCGTGGTGAATCTGTTCACCCGCAAGGTCTTTTGCCGGTACATGTGCCCGCTGGGCGCTGCGCTGGCACTACCCACAAAGCTTAGAGTATTCGACTGGCTGAAACGTCGCAAAGAGTGCGGTAACCCATGCCGTCTGTGTGAACACGAATGCGAAGTGCAGGCCATCCATCCT
Source organism: Marinobacter denitrificans (assembly GCF_008795955.1). Classification (GTDB taxonomy): domain Bacteria; phylum Pseudomonadota; class Gammaproteobacteria; order Pseudomonadales; family Oleiphilaceae; genus Marinobacter; species Marinobacter denitrificans. The sequence continues at coordinate 709,966 of NZ_VMHN01000001.1, read as the reverse complement.
GACGGCACCATCAATTATCAGGAATGCCACTACTGCCTCGACTGCCAGATGACCTATTTCGACGACAAAAAATGCCCACCATTAATTGTCAAACGGCGCGGCAAACGCCGTGGCCATAACGCACCGGGCCATCCGGAACAGATACCGGTCACCCAGGTGACATAAGAAAAGCAGTAAAACGAAATGCAATACCGCCATTACCAACAACGGAGTTGGAAGCTATGAAGAAGAAAGACGAACTTGGTAACAACGCACTGGAAGAGAGCGGCCTGAGCCGCCGTAAATTCCTGGGCGCAACCGCACTGGCAGGCGCCGTAGGCGCAACGGGCCTGGGCGGTGCAGTGATGACTCGGGACTCCTGGGCTGCCGCAGTCAAGGATGCCCAGAACAAGGTTCACGTGGCGCCCGGTGAGTTGGACGAGTACTACGGTTTCTGGAGTGGTGGTCACCAGGGTGAGGTACGGGTACTTGGTGTGCCTTCCATGCGTGAATTGATGCGTATTCCGGTTTTCAACGTGGACTCCGCCACCGGCTGGGGTATCACCAATGAGAGCAAGGAGATCCTGGGCGGCGATCGGCAGTATCTGAACGGTGACTGTCACCACCCGCACATTTCCATGGAAGACGGCCGTTACGACGGCAAATACCTGTTCATCAACGACAAGGCCAACAGCCGTATTGCCCGTATCCGCCTGGATATCATGAAGACGGACAAGATCACCCACATTCCGAACGTGCAGGCGATTCATGGTCTGCGACTGCAAAAAGTGCCTCGTACCAAGTACGTGTTCTGTAACGCCGAATTTGTGATTCCGCACCCGAATGACGGCACCGATTTCAGCCTGGAAAACAGCTACACCATGTTCAGTGCTGTTAACGCAGACACCATGGAAGTGGCCTGGCAGGTGATTGTGGACGGCAACCTGGATAACACCGACGCCGACTACACCGGAAAGTATGCCGCGTCCACCTGCTACAACTCGGAAAAAGCGGCGGATCTCGCTGGCACCATGCGCAACGACCGCGACTGGGTTGTGGTGTTCAACGTCGAGCGTATTGAAGCAGCCGTCAAGAACGGGGACTTCAAGACCGTTGGTGACTCCGATGTGCCGGTAGTGGACGGGCGTGAAGGCTCGAAACTGACCCGTTACATCCCGGTTCCGAAGAACCCGCATGGTCTGAATACATCACCGGATGGTAAATACTTCATTGCCAACGGCAAGCTGTCACCGACCTGTTCTATTATCCAGATCGACAAGCTGGACGATGTCTTCGACGACAATATCGAGCTGCGCGACGTTATTGTGGCCGAGCCGGAGCTGGGCCTCGGGCCCCTGCACACCACCTTTGATGGCCGTGGTAACGCCTATACCACGCTGTTTATTGACAGCCAGGTATGTAAGTGGAACATTGCCGACGCCATCAAGGATTACAACGGTGAGAAGACCAACTACATCCGTCAGAAGCTCGATGTGCATTATCAGCCAGGGCACAACCACGCCTCCCTGACTGAATCACGCGATGCGGACGGCAAATGGCTGGTCGTCTTGTCGAAGTTCTCCAAGGACCGCTTCCTGCCGGTAGGCCCTCTGCACCCGGAGAATGATCAGCTGATCGATATTTCCGGCGAGGAGATGAAGCTGGTTCACGATGGCCCGGCGTTTGCGGAGCCCCACGACTGTATTCTGATTCGTCGTGATCAGATCAAGACCAAGAAGATATACGATCGTGATGATCCCTTGTTCGCCACCGCCCGTGCCCAGGCTGAGAAGGACGGGGTCACGCTGGAGGCAGCCAACGAGGTTATTCGTGATGGCAACAAGGTTCGTGTCTACATGACATCTGTGGCGCCGCAGTTCGGGACGACGGAATTCAAGGTGAAGGAAGGGGATGAGGTTACGGTGTATGTGACCAACCTGGATTCCATTGAGGACGTGTCTCACGGGTTTGTTATGGTGAACCATGGTGTGAGTATGGAGATCAGCCCTCAGCAGACGTCGTCGGTGACCTTTACGGCGGGTAAGCCGGGGGTTTACTGGTACTACTGCAGTTGGTTCTGTCATGCGTTGCATATGGAGATGGGTGGTCGCATGTTGGTAGAAAAAGCCTGATTTAGGCTTCGTTCTAAGCCAGGGCTCCTTCGGGAGTTCTGGCTTGGGAGAAGCAACCCAAGAGGAAAGCCTTTTCCAAAACACGCTCAAGCCCGTCCATGGGGCGCTTGAGCTCCGCCATCCATGGCTCCGCACAGTTTTGGAAAAGGCTTTCCTCTTGGCTTGCCATACTTGGAAGCAGGCCTCTGTCTGTTTCACCTTGATGAGATGTATTGATGCACCAATTATTGCGTTATGGGGTGGCCCTGACAGTCGCCTTGTTATCGCTGACCGCACATGCGGACCTGCAACAACAGCTTGATGCGCTGGAGCCCGGTGCTGTCTTTGAGCTTCCCCATGAACAGATTTCTTCGCTGGATTTCCGGGTGCCCGGGGTCACGGTGTCTTGCCATGCGGACACGGTAATCGACGGCGGTGGTGAGGGTAACGCTGTCGATATATTGGCGGAGGAGGTGACGTTTTCCGGTTGTGAGTTGCGTAACTGGGGAGGCGATCTGAATGAGCTGGACGCCGGGATTTTTGTGGCGCCGGAGGCCCGGGGATCGGTTATCGAGAACAACCGGTTGCAGGGGCCGGCGTTCGGGATCTGGTTGGATGCGACAAAGGATGTGACGGTTCGCAACAACAAAGTGCGCGGGGACGCGTCGATACGCTCCCAGGATCGGGGCAACGGCATTCATCTGTTCAACACCACCGGGGCGTTGATTGAAGGCAATGACATCAGCCAGACCCGGGATGCGATTTATATTGAGACGGCCAATAACAACGAGATCCGCAACAACCTGATGACGGATCTGCGGTATGGCATTCACTACATGTATTCGATGCACAATTTGCTGGAGGGTAATGTCACCCGGGGTACGCGGACCGGGTATGCGTTGATGCAGAGCAAGTACCTGAAGGTGATCAATAACCGGTCCGAGAATGATGGGAATTACGGCATTCTTATGAATTTCATCACCAATTCCGAGTTGCGGGGCAACGTGGTGACGGGGGTTTCCCAGGGGGAAACGGCTGGAGTCGTCATTTCCGGCGCCGAGGGTAAGGCGGTGTTTATCTATAACTCACTGTACAACACCTTCGAGAACAATGTCTTCCGGGACAGCAATATCGGGATTCACCTGACCGCGGGGTCGGAGGAGAACGAGGTGTTCAATAATGCGTTTGTGAACAACCAGCGCCAGGTAAAGTATGTGGCCAGCCGCACCCAGGAGTGGTCAAAGGAAGGGCGGGGCAACTACTGGAGTGACTATCTGGGGTGGGATCGTAACCAGGACGGCATTGGCGATGTGGCTTATGAACCCAATGACAATGTGGACCGCTTGCTGTGGACCTATCCGGAGGCCAAGGTGCTGATGTTCAGCCCGGCTGTGGATACCCTGCGCTGGGTACAGGATGCCTTTCCAGTGGTTAAAGCCGCCGGTGTCAGCGATTCGCACCCGCTGATGCGCCAGCCCGAAACGTTACAACCGGAGTCCTGATGAGCTGTTTCCGTCTTGAGAATGTGAGTTACCGGTACGACAAGACACTGGTATTGAATGGCGTTGATCTGCGCCTGGAGCCCGGTGAGATTCTTGGGCTGTTTGGTCACAATGGTGCCGGTAAAACTACCAGCATCAAGCTGATCCTGGGGTTGATGACACCGACCCAGGGGACAGTCTCAGTGCTTGACGGCGCGGCAGGTGATCCTCACGTCAGCCAACATATTGGTTACCTGCCGGAGAACGTGATGTTCTACCCGCAACTGACCGGGCGGGAAATCCTCAACCATTTTGCCCGGCTAAAAGGGGCGTCCCTGAAACAGGTGCCGGTGTTGCTGGAGCAGGTGGGCCTTGGCGATGCCATGAAGGCACGGGTGAAAACCTACTCCAAAGGCATGCGCCAGCGCCTGGGGCTGGCGCAGGCGCTGCTGGGAAAGCCGAAGCTGCTGATGCTGGATGAACCCACGGTGGGCCTGGACCCGGTAGCCACGGCAGACCTGTACCGGTTGTTGCGTAAATTACGGGACGAGGGCACGGGCATTGTTCTTTGCTCCCACGTGCTGCCGGGGGTGGAGCCCTATATCGATCGGGCGGCGATTCTTACCGATGGTGCCCTGAAGGCCGTTGGTGACCTGGTTTCCCTGCGGCGGCAGGCAAACATGTCGGTGACCCTGTCTATTGAACCTGCAAACGGTTCATCCGCTCTGGAGAAAGTGATTGAAGCCTCGTCAGCGGGTAATGGTCTGATGATCAAGAAAGACAACGGACGCTTGCAGGTCGACGTACGCCCCTCGGAGAAAATGGCGCTGATTCAGGACCTGCTGAACTCCGGGGAAGTTCAGGATCTGGGTATTCACCAGCCCACCCTGGAGGATGTCTATGTGCACTTTATCGGCTCCGGTGGCCTGGCCCACCGTGGAGGTGCCCAGTGAACAGCATATGGACCATCGCTCGCAAGGAACTCAGTGACAGCCTGCGCAACCGCTGGCTGGTCGCCATCGCGCTGGTGTTTGCGGTACTGGCGTTGGGCATTGCCTGGTTTGGTGCAGCGGCGTCGGGGCAGGTGGGTTACGCCTCCACCCCGGCCACGATTGCCAGCCTGGCCAGCCTGGGTATATTTCTGATACCCCTGATCGCGCTGTTACTGGCCTATGACGCCATCGTCGGTGAGGAAGAAGGCGGCACGCTACTGCTACTGATGACGTATCCACTGAGCCGTGGCCAGCTACTGTTCGGCAAGTTCCTCGGCCATGGCCTGACTCTGGCGTTTGCCACTATGATCGGCTTCGGCGTTGCCGGGATTGCCATTGCATTGCTCGTGGAAGACGTAGCCGTTGGCGCTCTGGCCGCTGCCATGTTCCGGTTTATCGTCTCCACCATTCTGCTTGGCTGGGGGTTCATTGCGCTGGCCTACATGATCAGCGTGCGGGTCAGCGAAAAACCTGTAGCCGCCGGCCTGGCGCTGGGAATCTGGTTTTTCTTTGTGCTGGTCTTCGACCTGATGCTGCTGGGCATACTGGTGGCCAGTGAAGGAAAACTCAGCCCCGAACTGCTGCCCTGGCTGCTGATGCTCAACCCCACCGACATCTACCGCCTGCTCAACATCGTTGCCTTTGGCGAGGGCGCCCAGTTAAGCGGCGTGCTGAGCCTTGGTGCAGACCTGCCCATTGGCCCGGCCGGCATGTGGTTCGCCCTGGTGCTGTGGTTTGTTATCCCCCTTACCGGTGCCTGGGCCCTGTTCCGTCGCCGCCGAATCTGATCCGGAGATTGCCATGCGTATTGTTAAAACCTTGTCTGTAGCGGTGGTGTTCGCCGTTTTCCTGGCCGGCTGTTCCGACGCTGAAGAGCAGGTCACGGAAAAGCCGGAGCCGGTCCATTTCGAATCCGGCGACGAATGCCACGTCTGCGGCATGGCCATCACCCGCTTCCCGGGACCTAAAGGTGAAGCCATAACGGCCAGAGAAGAGAAAGTGAATAAATTCTGCTCCACCCGCGACATGTTCTCCTGGGCATTACAGCCCGAAAATGCCAAACGCGACCACACCCTCTACGTTCATGACATGGCTCAGACCGACTGGGAACATCCGGACGACACCGCATTGATTGATGCACGTGAAGCCTTCTTTGTGGTGGGGTCGGAGCGCACCGGTGCTATGGGGCCCACGCTGGCGTCGTTTGCCAGTGAAGAGTCGGCAAACGACTTTGCAGACGAGTTCGGGGGAGAAGTCGTTCAGTTCAATGATGTGATAATGGATCACCTGACCCAGGACAGAAGTCAGGAAATGTCACATCAGAACATGGATATGGATGAACACGAGCACTAAGGTCGAATAAGCCCGGAGGTGGGTGAACCTTCCGGGATCGTCAAAATCATGGATGATTTTGTCGAGCGTACATGGACGTATTCACAGCGTATCCCGGAAGGTTCACCCACCTCCGGGCGTTAACCCCGAACTAGAAGTTCCAGGCGTTAACTCAGGGCCAGACCCTCAGCCGCCAGTCATATTCATAAACCGAAGAATCTGCACATCACCATCGGAAGAAAAGTGATGCCGCTCCGGCTTCAGGTCCATGGCATTGATAATGGTTTCACGCAGCTTGTCATCGGTCACCGGGTGGCCCCGCAGAACACGGCGCAGATCCACCGAATGCTCATTGCCAAGGCACAGCAACAGCCGACCCTCTACGGTGACCCGAACCCGGTTGCAGGTTGAACAGAAATTGTGGGAGTGGGGGGAAATAAAGCCGACCCGGACATCGCTGCCAGGCATTCTGTAATAACGGGCGGGCCCGCCGGAATCCTCTGGCGTGGGTATCAGCTCATGGCGCTGGCTGATGATGTCGCGAACCTCATCGCTGGTGCACAGCATCTGCCCACGGTCATGGTCGGAAATCTCCCCCAGCGGCATTTCCTCAATAAAGGTAATGTCCACGTTCTTCTTGCGGGCGAACTCAACCAGCTCTGGCACCTCCTGATCGTTGCCACCCTTCATCACCACCGTATTGAGCTTTATCCCCTCAAAACCGGCGTCTTTGGCAGCATCAATGCCATCCAGCACCTGGCTTAACCGACCGGTCCGGGTGATACGGTGGAACTTATCGGCATCCAGTGAATCCAGGCTGATATTCAGCCGTTTTAGCCCTGCCTTGCGCAGGGGCTCGGCCATGGTCGGCAACTGACTGCCATTGGTGGTCATGGCAAAATCCCGCAGGCCATAGCTGCCGATTTCCTTGACCAACTCCAGAATGTCTTTGCGCACCAGAGGTTCACCACCGGTAAGGCGGATCTTTTCCGTGCCCACGGAAACGAAGGTTCTGGCCACGCGGGCTATCTCTTCCAGAGTCAGTACCTGCTGGCGGGGCAGGAAAGTCATTTCCTCTGCCATGCAGTAAACACAGCGAAAATCGCAGCGGTCAGTGACAGACAGACGCACATAGTTGACGGTGCGGCCAAATCGGTCGGTCAGCTTGGCTTGGGGCATGGGAATCGTTCCTGTCCTTCGCTGTATGAGCTCTCACTCGAGAGTGTAGCTCAATTATGGCAAATCAACCTGTCGAATCCGATACCCCCGCGGGAGTATCCCCCTTTCAGTTACCCCCATCAATGCGGCTGAACAGCAGGTCGTTCTCAGTCTGTATGTGGGCCTGCAGATCGTCGCGGAAGTTTGCCAGCCCATGGTAAAGACGCTGCCAGCTTCCGCACGCGCCCTCCGGCAGAGTCAGACCATGAGTAATACGCTCCAGTTCCTCCAGCGCGGAACCATGGTCGTCATGTTCATGCCGCATGACGGCGACAGGTCCGCCAGCCATGGCGCCCATGCCACGGGCTATCATCGGAAACAGAATCTTCTCTTCCTTGGCCATATGGGTCTCCAGTTCCTCGGCCATGTGCGTCAGGTGCGACGAGAGGCCAGCAGGGCAGGCGGTATGGCCGCCGTGGACCCGCTCTACCCGTTCGGATAACTGTATCAGTTCCGGCAACTGCTCCCGGTGGGTGTCGTGGTATCGGGTCAGAATATGTTCGATCAGTTCTTCATTGGATGCCTGGGTCATAGGTTCAGTATTTGTCATGACAGCACTCCCTGGTTGATGTTGCAGAGACCGGCCTTCCCTGGCCCGGGCTCCGCTGTATCAGGCGCTGAGCTCGCTGGCTGCGCCTTGTTCATCAGTTTCGAGGGTCACCGGCTCCAGATCCGGGAAGAAGACCCCCTTCACTACCTGCCAGGTCACTGCAAGGGCGCCGACGATGAAGACCACGTCGCCGATGGTTCTGACCCAGCGCAGGGTTTGCAGGATGTCGCTCTGCATGAAGGCTTCGCTGCGGGCATACCAGAGGCCTTCGCTGGCGCTGGCCACGAACTGGATGATGCCGACGGGCAGCAGGCTGGTGAACAGCATCAGCACCAGGCCAATGTTCAGCCACCAGAAGCCCACTTTCATCAGCCGCTCATCAAAGACGATGCGTGGGCGGATGTAGCGCAGGATCAGCAGGGCGAAGCCCAGGGCCAGGAATCCGTACACGCCAAAGAGAGCTGCGTGGGCGTGGGTGGGCGTGGTGTTCAGGCCCTGGATGTAATACAGCGCTATTGGTGGGTTGATCATGAACCCGAGTACGCCTGCACCCAGCATGTTCCAGAAGGCCACTGCCACGAAGAAGGTCAGCGGCCAGCGGATGTTTTCCATCCAGGGTGCGCGGGACTTCAAACGCCAGTTTTCCCAGGCTTCGTAGCCGAGTACAACTAGTGGCACTACTTCCAGGGCGCTGAAGGTAGCACCCACTGCCATCACCGGTGTGGTGGTGCCGGAGAAGTACAGGTGATGGAAGGTTCCCGGTACACCACCGAGCATGAACAGGCTGGCAGAGGCCAGGCTGGCGGATGTCGCCACGGTGCGGGACACCAGGCCCATGCTGCAGAAGATGAAAGCCAGGGCTGCAGTGGCGAATACTTCAAAGAAGCCTTCTACCCACAGGTGGACAATCCACCAGCGCCAGTACTCCATGATGGAGATGTGAGTGCGCTCGCCGTAGAAGAAGCCGGCGCCGTAGAACAGACCGATGGCCACCACAGAAGCGGTCAGCAGGGCCAGCAGGTTCTTGTCACCGGGCTGACGCAGGGCAGGAACGATGCCGCGAAGCATCAGCACCAGCCAGAACACGATGCCGAGGAATTTGCCAATCTGCCAGAGGCGCCCAAGGTCCACATACTCATAACCCTGGTGGCCCAGCATGAAGCTGAGGTTGGCTGGCATGATCTGGGCGATAGCCAGGAAGTTGCCGATGAATGAGCCGGCCACCACGACCACCAGGGCCCAGAACAGCACGTCGACACCCAGTTTCTGGAATTTCGGGTCCTTGCCGCCATTGATGATGGGAGCAAGGAAAAGGCCGGCGGCCAGGAAGCCGGTGGCAATCCAGAACATGGCGGCCTGGATATGCCAGGTACGCAGCAGGGAGTAGGGGAACCATTCGGAAGTGTTGATGCCGTAGAAGCTCTGGCCTTCAACAGTATAGTGTGCGGTAAAGCCGCCAAGCATCACCTGGAAGGTGAACAGGCCAACCACCAGTAGCAGGTACTTGCCCAATGCTTGCTGGGAGGGCGTGAGTCCTACGGCACTGAGTGGATCCTTGAGTGGTGCTTTCGGCTCCTCATCCTCTTTGCGGAGGAAGGCCCAGGCCCAGATCAGACCGCCGACGCCGGCAATCAGCAGAACCACACTGATTAATGACCAGACCACATTCTCCGCGCTTGGCTTGTTGTCGATCAGCGGCTCGTGAGGCCAGTTATTGGTGTAGGTAACATCGCTGTCGGGCCGTTCTGTGGCGGCAGCCCACGCGGTCCAGAAAAAGAACTCGGTCATCTGCTCACGGCGCTCGGCGCTGGGCAGCGTGTTTTCCTTCATGGCGTAATTTTCACGAGTGGACTGCAGCTCCGGTGCGTTGCTGAACAGCCGGCTGTAGTAGTCGGCGGTTTCGGCGATGGCAGCGGTTCTGCGTTCGGACAGGTGCAGGGTGCTGGTGGCGTCGTCGTAGGTATTGGTGCGGTACTCGGTCTTCAGGTCGTACTGCAGGGCATTTTGCTGTTGGCCGTTGAGGCTGTGCCAGTCCTGCCCATATTCCTCCTGGGCAGCAATTTCCAGCCAGGTTTCCAGTTCCCTGTGCAGCCAGTCTGCGGTCCAGTCCGGCGCTTGGTAGGCACCGTGGCCCCAGATGGACCCGAGTTGCATCCCGCCGACGGATTGCCAGGCGGTCTGGCCGTCGAGAATGCTTTCCTCGGTCATCAGGGTGTCGCCGTTGGCCGACACCACCTGGTCGGGAATTGGAGGCGCAGCGCGGTAGACTTCCGCGCCGAAATAGCCCAGTAGCGTGAAGGTAACCCCCACGATGGCAATCAACAGAAACCATAGGCGTCGGTATTTGGCCATGGTCATCTCCTCTCTGGTTTAAAGATGTACTAATAATACATCTACAAAAATAAAAAGTAACTGGTTTGCAGCATTTTCTGAGAGGTAACCACAGGGTGGTATTCTTTATTGTTGGTGCAAAGGCGCAAATTCTGGGGTTTGCGGATGGTGTTGAAATTGTGATCAGGTGGGTCTATATTAAAGATGTATTCTGAATAATTTAATGGAGGGAGGAGGATGGAAAAGCTGCTTGGGTTCTCAAATGGCGCTCTGCTTGCGTCGACCGTTGGTCTGCTGGCTACTATTCTGCTCGCCTATCCGTTTGCCAGTGCACTACCGATGGCCGGGCAGATCGTCGCACACATCGGAACGCTGATATTTGCCACCGGCATCAAGATCTCATACGTCGCGAGGCTGGTGTCATTGAAACAACTGGGGAGACCCGTCCATTAATTAAAGGTAGAATAGCGACATATATTGCCGTCGTTCTCGAGAGAAGATGCTGATGATTCCCTTGTCCGGAAGAACCGGTTTCAGACTCCTTGCGTATACAAGTATCGCATTGGCTGCATTCGGGGTGGTGTTACCATTATTGCCGACCACACCGTTTGTTCTGCTTGCTGCCTGGGCGGCAAGCAAGGGTTCGCCGGCTTTTGCTGACTGGCTGGATAACCACCGGACATTTGGCCCGGCCATAGAAAACTGGCGCAGCAGGCGCGCCATTCCTCGCAAGGGAAAGTGGCTTGCCTGCGTGATGCTGTGTGTAAGTTGGTCCGTACTGTTTATTGCCGGTGCGGCACCTGTGGTGCTGGTAGTGACAGGGCTGATGTTCTCTGGTCTCGCCTGTTATCTCTTAACGCGTGCCTCGTGCTGACGATGCATCTGAAGTATTGGAGTTGGTAAATGCATATCACCCGTTACACCGATTATTCCCTGCGTGTTCTGATCTATCTTGCGGTTCAGGGTGACGAACTTGCAACGATTCAGGAAATCGCTGACAGCTACGATATCTCCAAGAATCACCTGATGAAAGTGGTCCATCAGCTCAACAAAAAGGGCTATATCGAGACGGTCAGGGGCAAGAAGGGTGGCATGCGGTTGCAGATGGCGCCTGCAGACATCAATGTTGGTATTCTCGTGCGTGAGACCGAGCAGGATCTCAACATTGTTGAATGTTTCTCCTCAAAGAACGCCTGCCGGATTACTCCGGTTTGCGGGCTGAAGTCGATGCTTGGCGAGGCGCTGACGGCCTTCCTTCAGACGCTCGACAAGTACACCCTGGCAGACGTGATCCAGGATCAACACCGTCCCCAGTTGCTAAGGCTGTTACAGATTGCGTAACGCTGTCCCGCAGAGGGAACAAAAACTTACGCTTTTAAGACATCTTTAATCAGTGTCGGCTTACCCGCTTCGATAGAATGGTGATTACAGCCCCAATCACTACAATATCGAGCAAGAGGGCGGGTTTTGCAGCTGTCCACGATCATGATGCTGCTCCTGTGCCTGGTTCATGGGACGGCACTCGCCAGTACCGGGATAACAGACCCTCATCCGGCCATTCTGGATGAGAACACCGAGCGCCTGAATATTTCCCGGCACCTGTCTTACTATAAGGATGCCCCCGGCGTTTACGATATTGAAACGATTCTGGCGGACTGGCCCGACATTGCTTCTGCGGAAAAGCCGGACGAAGCCTACAACTTTGGCTTCACTGACTCCACCTACTGGTTTCATACCCGCATCGAGAATCGCAATAACCCTGAGGACCGGTGGGTAATAGAGGGGTTGTATCCGATTATTGACCGGATGGATGTCTTTTTGCTCCGGGAAGATGGCCGCATTGAGCATCAGCAGGCCGGTGATTCGGTTCCCTTCGCCAGCCGTGGTCGAACTCACCACAACATCAATTTTTCGTTTGAGCTCGGGAAGGGTGAGGCCACCGACGTGTTCTTCCGCGTTCGCACATCCGGCGCGGTCCAGATGCAGTTGTTATTGTGGGAGAACGAAGCCTTCAGCGAAGCAGACCACCAGGAACGGTTTGTCCTGGGCATCTATTACGGCCTCCTGTTCTGCATGGCGGCATTCAACTTATTGATTTTTCTGTCCATACGTGACAAGAACTATCTATGGTACGTGTCTTACATCGTCTTCTACGGCTTACTTCAGTTTACGCTGAACGGCCTTGCGTTCGAGCACCTGTGGCCTGAAAGCACCTGGTGGAATAACCGTGCCGTATCGTTCCTGATCGCCATGGGGATGTTCAGTATCCTTGGCTTTTCCAAGTCATTCCTGGCTCTCCAGGTAAACGCCCCGCGGTTGGAGCGGATATTCGTCGGTTTGATGGTGTTCTTCCCGGCAATGGCGTTGGCCTCTCTGTTCTGGCCTGACTATGGCCCGGTCATTCGGGTGACCACGTTTATGGCGTCGGTATCAGTCCTCTTTATCCTCGCCGGTGGTGGCATCTGCCTGTACCGGAAGTTCAAGCCCGCCCGCTATTTCATGATTGCCTGGTCGGCGCTGCTGACGGGGATGATTCTGTATACCCTGAAAACCTTCGGCCTGGCGCCCGCCAACTTCATTACTGACTATGCCATCCAGATCGGTTCTGCCTTTGAGGTGATTCTTCTGTCCCTGGCCCTGGCTGACCGCATGAGACTGCTGATGCTGGAAAACCAGCAGATCCAGGAAGAAATGACGCATCGGCTGGAGCAACGCGTAGCGGAAAGAACATCAGAGCTGGAGGTGGCCAACCGGCAACTGGAGGCGCTCAGTTCAACCGACGGATTAACCGGGGTTTTCAATCGGCGGTATTTCGATGAGCGGTTATCTGAAGAGGCCGTGCGCTGCAGTCGCAGTGGTCCGCTGTCGCTGCTGATGGTTGATGTGGATCTGTTCAAGGCACTCAATGATTCGCTGGGTCACCAGGCTGGCGATGCTTGTCTTAAGGCGCTTGCCAGTGCCATATCGGAGATGGTCAACCGGGGGGCGGATGTTGTGGCCCGATATGGTGGAGAGGAGTTTGTGGTTATTCTGCCCGACACCGATCCCGCCGGGGCACGGCGGATAGCAGGCCGAATCCGTTGTAGGATCTGCGATAGCCTCGGCTTTACATGGAATCGCCAGCCGGTTCCGGTATCCGTCAGTATTGGCGCAGCAACAGCACCGGCGGGGGAGCGGGTTGAACCCGATGAGCTGATTGGTGCTGCGGACGCCGCCCTGTATGAGGCCAAACAGGGCGGGCGCAATGCCGTCAGGTACAGGGATTGCTCCACCAGCGGGGCTGGCCTGCAATTCCCGACCTGTCAGGACTGAGTGGCGGTACTATTGAATTCCGGCAACATCCGGTTGCGTAGCCGGTCTGGCAGCGAATACCCCAGAATACGCTTCAGCACCGTTGAGTACTGCCTCGCGAAGGTGCCGGTGTTGTAGGGAATGCCGTGCTTCTTGCACACCGCCTGCACCTGTTCCGATATCTCCGGGTAACGATGTGCCGGCAGGTCCGGGAAGATATGGTGTTCAACCTGATAGCTCAGGTGACCACTCATCACGTGCATCCACTTGCCGCCGGTAAAGTTGCTCGAGCCGGTCAGCTGGCGAAGGTACCAGTGGCCCTTGCTCTCACCTTCGCACTCTTCCTCCGTAAACGTCTCCGCGTCCTGGGTAAAATGGCCACAGAAAATGACGGTGGATGACCACAGGTTGCGGATCAGGTTGGCACCGACATTGCCGGCCAGCACCACCGGGGCCACCGGGAAGGTGATCAGGGGGAAGAAGACATAATCCTTGAAGGCCTGGCGGCCACCCTTGCGGAAGAAGTCCTTGAGGAACGGGATCTTCTCACGCACGGAAATTTCCCGGCGCCGGATCCGCTCGGACTCCAGCTCATGCAGCCCCACACCCCACTGGAAAAACACGCTCAGCAGCACGTAGTTAATGAACTGCAGACTGTGGGCCGGCTTCCATTTATCGTCGTCGCTCAGCCTCAGCAGGGCGTAGCCGTAATCCCGGTCTTTGCCGATGATATTGGTGTAGGTGTGATGTTCATAGTTGTGGGTACGGCGCCAGGAGTCGCCAGTGCACACTGTGTCCCACTCGTAGGTCTGGGAGTGGAGTGACGGGTCGTTCATCCAGTCGTACTGGCCGTGCATCACGTTGTGACCGATTTCCATGTTCTCGATGATCTTGGAAATGCCAAGCGCAGTGGTGGCGGCAATAAAGACCGGGGGGATAAACCCGAAAGGCATAAGTACACGCCCGCCGATCTCCAATGAACGGTGCAGCCGTACAATGCTGCGGATATAACGGGCGTCCCGCTCGCCAAGGTCGGCAATCACCTGGTCACGAATGGTGTCCAGATCCTGCTCCAGTTCTTTCAATTGTGCTTCGTTCATTCTCTTCATGGTGTACTCCTTGCGGTACCGTCAGGCCGGTACTGCGAATAAGGGATTCTGGCGTTGTGGCGGGGCCGGTCAGATATCAATGGACACAGGCCCGCTGGGAACAGACACACAAAGCTGAATGGTTTCTTCTCCTGGCCCGGAAGTCTTGCCGGTCAGGCGATTGATGACGGTGCCGCTGGTCTTGCGGCAACTGCACTGGTGACAGATACCCATGCGGCAGCCGTAGCGAGGAGACAGCTTCGCCGCCTCGGCAATTTCCAGTAGCACCGCATCACCCTCGGAAGATACGTCCAGGTTGCTGCGCTCGAAATGGACCGCGCCGCCCAGTGTGTCGGTATCCAGGTTGGCCGCCGGTACTGAGAAGAAGGTGCTGTGAATCCGTTCTTCACCGATGCCCCGGCGATATAGCAGGTCATCGGCAAGGTCCATCAGTCCTTTCGGCCCGCAGAGATAGCAGCGTCTTGCCCCCAGCCCGGGGACTTCATCCAGATGCTGGTCGCTGAGAAACTGCGGGGTTTCTGTCTCGTTGGTGGCAACCACCTTCAAGGTAAACGCCGGCCAGCGCCCTGCTAGCGCATGCAGCTTTTCAGCAGCAATCACGTCGGCCTGGGTGCGAACGAAATACAGCAGGGTAACTGGCGCCCGGTAATCCGATGCCGCCATGGTTTCCAGCTGGCTCAGTACTGGGGTAATGCCACTGCCGCCTGCAATGTACAGGGCAGGTTCCTGGGGCGCCGGCACGCGGAAATCACCGAAAGCCTCACCCAGACCGATGACCGCCTCCGGCTCCAGGTGATCGTGCATCCAGTTCGTCACCAGGCCACCTGGAAGGCGCTTGATGGTAAGGCTCACCGTGCCGTCGTTGCGCCATTGAATCGGCGAGCTGGACAGGCTGAAGGTCCTGTTGCGGCGGATGCCGTCAATATCAATGCTGATATTGACGTGCTGGCCGGCCTGAAACCCTTTCCAGCGCTTTGCGGGCGCCAGAACGAAAGTCTTGGTGTCTGCGGTTTCATTCCGGATGGCAGTCACCCTGGCAGGGGTGTACTGCTGCACCCACATGGGATTGATGCGCTCCAGCAGGGGGTCGAAAAAGGCAGCCGGGTCTTCCCGGTTAAAGAGCTGCCTGCCCAGCCAGTGCAAGGTGGGTGAGTTCTCCAGTACGGATATCATATCTGCTCTCCTTTGTACTGATGTGTACAAGTGTTCACTAATGTGTACGACTGTACACTTAGGAGAGGGGGTGGGCAATCAGCGGTATCATCCTGGCCCAATATGACATGTTCAGGTTATTTTTTTCGATTGGATGTGTACACTTGTTGCCTTGTGATCAACGTGTGAGCTTTAGTGGGGCCATGGCAGAGAGAAAACGACCCAAGCCGGGGGAGACCCGTGAGAAACTGATGAACGCGGCGCTGACCCTGGTGGGCAAAGGCCGGCACTTTGCCAGCCTGGGTATACGGGAGGTTACCCGGCAGGCGGGGGTGGTTCCCACTTCGTTCTACCGGCACTTCCGTAATATGGACGATCTGGGTCTGCAGCTGGTGGATGAGCTGGGGCTGGTGCTGCGTCGCATGATGCGGGAGGCCCGTGCCAACGTATTGCAGGCTGACAAGCTGATTGATGAGTCCGTGGGCATTTTCATTTCCCATGCCCGCAACAATCGCAGCTTTTTCATGTTCATGGCCCAGGGGCTGGCGGGGGAGAGCCGGGCGGTTCAGGAAGGCATCCGCAGTGAGATGCGCTATTTTGCCAGCGAGCTGGCAAATGATCTGCGGCGCCTGAAGCTGGCCGATCATCTCAGCGATGCCGACCTGGACATGACCTGCGACCTGGTGGTGCGCAGTGTGGCGTTCAGCCTCACCGATATCCTGGTTATCTCACCCGAGGACGAATACCAGGAGGGACAGGTCAGAAAGCGCACGGCCCGTTTTCTGCAGCTGATTTTTGTGGGCGCTGCTCACTGGAACAGTCGCCCCGAGTAACCTGGCAACCGGCCGGTTGCCGATCAGGCTTTGGGGGCGGCTTTCTTGCGTGCTGCCCGGCGAACCCGGGCGGCGGGCTTTTCTTTGCTGGCAGTGCCGTCCTTCGTTGGCGGGGGCAGTACAAGGCTCTCCAGTTCATCAAGAGCCTCACCGGTATAGACGGCAAGTTTCTGCATGCTGGGGAGGGTGTCCCGGCACCCGGTAAAACCGAAATTCAGCGATCCGGCATAACTCAGGCAGGTGACGTTAAGGGCGCCGCCATGGGCTATCAGGGATACCGGGTACATGGCTTCCAGTCGCGCCCCTTCATAGTACAGAGTCTCTTCCGGGCCCGGCACGTTGGAGATCGTGACGTTAAAGACTGGCCGCATACGCCCGCCCATGCCCGACATGAGTTGCAGGATGTAGGGTGACATCAGCAGCATGGTGTATTGCGTCAACGCCTTGCGGGGCAGCTTCTGCAGATGTTGCTTGGCCCGTCGGGTGGACTGCTTGATGTTCTGTAACCGTGTAAGAGGGTCAGCTTCATCAGTGGCCAGCGACGCAATCATGAAGCTGATCTGGGTGCCGGTGCCCTGGTCATCCGACGGCCGGATGTTTACGGGAATACCTGCCGTCAGCGGCGTGTCCGGCAAGCCATCCTGTTCCAGAAGAAAACGCCGCAGGGCGGTACCACAAAGGTAAAGCACGATATCGTTCAGGGAAGCGTTGGTGGCGCGCGACACCTGTTTGATGCGTTCCAGTTGGTAGTGCTGGGTGGCAAAACGCCGTTGGCCGGTTACCCGGTGATTGAGGGCCGATAACGGGCCGGCGAACGGGGCAGTGAGACGATCTTCAGGGTGTCGCGCCGAGTGGATCAGACGGTTCATCGCGTCCCAGAGGCGTGGCGCCATATCCGCCTGCAACTTCAGGGCGTCCATCGCCTGGGAAAATGCAGCGGGAACACTGGCCTCGGTGTCGGTTTTGCTGCCGCGGGTGCGCTCGGGGCGCACTGACCAGGGCGGCAGCATATTGATTTCGCCCGGGTCCTTGCTCAGTACACGCTGCATCAGCCGAACACCACTGATGCCGTCGATCATCGAGTGGTGCATTTTCGTGTAAAGGGCAAAGCGATTGTTCTCCAGGCCTTCAATAATGTGGCATTCCCACAGCGGGCGGGCAAAGTCCAGCGGGTTGGAGTGCAGGCGGGAGACCAGAATGCCCAGTTCGCGTTCACTGCCTGGGCGGGGCAGGGCTGAGTGGCGGACGTGATAGTCCAGGTCCAGTTTTTTATCCACCTTCCACGATGGAGCAATCAGGCGGCCCAGAAATCCGGAAAATGCCAGCTTGTAACACCAGGGGGGGGCAATATCGGCGTCTGCCTTCATGCGGGCAAGCATGTCTCTCAGAAAGGTTTCCGGAGCGTCTTCCGGTAGCGAGAAAATCTGCAGATTGCCAACGTGCATCGGAGTATCTTCCGACTCCACAGCCAGCCAGGATGCGTCCAGTGTTCCCAGGCGTTTCATTGCTCGTCCTCTTACTTTTGCTCAGGCGAACGGTAAGCCATCCCGGGCATATCCGTTCACATAGTTGTTGTTCGCAAGTATACGCAACAACAGGGATAATCACACGATGAACGTAGCGAAAGGTTTCACTTTTTTTGCTTTGTTTTGTGCTATTTTCTTTAGCTGACTAACTTCATCAAAACAATAATCCGTGGAGGCACTGTGGAGTCCAGTCCCCTGATTTCCGCCGGGTTGCCGATCGCCCTGTTTATTATCATGATCGGTATTGGAATGACTTTGTCGATCAGGGACTTTCGCCAGGTGGCGGTCTATCCGAAGGGTATGATTGTCGGGACGGTTGCCCAGATCCTGCTGATGCCGCTGATTGCCTTTGCGCTGGCTTCCATGCTTGACCTCTCTCCCGCGATCGCTGTGGGCCTTGTGATTATCGCGGCCTGCCCGGGCGGCACCACTTCCAACCTGTTTGTATTGCTGGCCCGGGGCAATATTGCCCTCTCGATTGTGCTGACGGTAACAGCCAGCCTGATTACTATTGTTACCCTTCCGATATTGACCAACTATGCCCTGCAGTTGTACGCGGGCACGGAAGAATCCATCACCTTGCCGGTAGGTCGAACCGTGGGCATGCTGGTTGGTATCGTGTTATTCCCGGTGGCGGTTGGCATGGTGTTTCGCACTCGCGCCCCCGAGCTGTCGCGTCGTGCTGAAAGTGCAGTGAGTGTGTTCGGGGGCGTGGTTCTGGCGCTGCTGGTGGTGGGCCTGGTCTGGGGCGTGCGTGACCAGATATGGGATCTGCTTCGTCAGGCCGGCCCTGCAACCTTGCTGCTGAATCTGGCCGGCATCTTCGTGGGGCTGCTGGCCGGGCGGGCGACCGGGTTAACCCAGCGCGAATCCATTGCCGTTGCCGTGGAACTCGGCATCAAGAACAGCACCATTGCGCTGCTGGTGACGCTGACACTGCTGGAGTCCAGTGCCATGTCAATTCCAGCAGCCGTTTACGGCGTTCTGATGTTCCCCATTGGCTTTGTACTGGCAGCCTACGGTCGGAAAATCATTCCCGCCCCGATCATTGCGAAGCCCTCGCCATGAATTTTCTCAACGGAATGACTCTGCTGCTGGTCTACCAGCTGGTGGGCGAAGTCACCGTTCGACTCCTGGCAGTACCTATTCCCGGCCCTGTTCTGGGCATGGTCATGCTGTTTCTGACCCTGATGATACGGGGGCGGACTCCAGCGCCTCTGGAGAACGCCTCGACCGCTTTGCTCAGCCATTTATCGCTGCTGTTCGTCCCGGCCGGGGTGGGCATGATGGCTCATTTTGACCGTATCGCCGATGAATGGCTGCCGATCACCCTGGCGCTGTTTTTCTCCACCATCATTACCATGGTCGCTACCGCCGGCATCATGCAGGTAACCACGCGGTGGTTTTCCAGGCACGAGAACGGGGGAGGGCAGGCGGATGAATGAGCCAGCCATCCGGGATATCTGGGTTTACCTCTCCGCCTCACCGCTGCTGGGTCTGACCATAACGCTGGTGGCGTATGGCCTGGCCTATCGCCTGTACCTGAAATCCAATTCCAGCCCGCTCGCCAATCCGGTGGTAACCTCCGTGGCCATGCTGATTGCCCTGTTGATGGTGACTGGCACCTCCTACAGCGAATATTTCGAGGGTGGGCAGTTTGTTCACTTTCTGCTGGGGCCGGCAACGGTGGCGCTGGCGGTGCCTCTGTACCAGCAGTTTTCCCGCCTTCGTCAAATCTGGCTCCCGGTGACGATATCCCTGCTCTGTGGCGTGGTGATTGCTGCCGGAAGCTCCATTGGTCTGGCCTGGCTGCTTGGAGGCTCCACGGAAATCCAGATGTCGCTGGCGCCCAAATCCGCCACTGCGCCTGTTGCCATGGGTATCTCCGAAACCATCGGCGGCATTCCCTCCCTGACCGCTGTATTGGTCGTTGCAACGGGTATTGTCGGAGCGGTACTCGGCACCAAACTGTTTGAATGGATGCGCATCACCGACGATAGTGTAAAAGGCATTGCCATGGGCGTGGCGGCCCACGGTATAGGCACGGCACGGGCCTTCCAGGTTAGTTCCCAGATGGGTGCGTTCTCCGGATTGGCAATGGCATTATCGGCATTTGCGACGGCCCTGATCGTGCCGTGGTTGGTGGATCTGATCGGAATATAGAGGCGAGAGGCACGGTGGTATTTTTCAGAACATCGGTAATGGTTGTTTCAGGGCTGGCGGCGACCTGTGCCTTCACCACCGTAGATGCCCAGGAGAGCCCGGAGACGCCCGAAACCGTCATCCAGGTTACTTCACCCCGGTTGGTGCGGGATCTTTACGAGACACCCGCAGCGGTGTCGGTCATTGAAACCCCGGATATCCACGAAGGCCAGCAGCGCCTCCAGCTGGATGAATCCCTGGACACCGTCCCCGGCCTGTTTTTCCAGAATCGCTACAACTTTGCCCAGAACCTGCGTTTGTCTACCCGCGGCTTTGGCGCCCGGGCGCCGTTTGGCATTCGGGGTATCCGCATTCAGGTGGATGGTATCCCCTACACTCTGCCAGATGGCCAGTCCCAGATTGACGCCGTGGACCTGGATTCCGCACAGCGCATTGAGGTCATTCGTGGGCCCTCATCGGTCCAGTATGGCAATGCGTCCGGCGGGGTAATCGATATCACCACCGCCAGGGGAGATGATCAGCCGGCAGGTACCCGGTTGCGGCAGGATGTCGGGAGTGATGACTATTACAAGACCACGGCCCAGGCCAGTGGAAGCCAGGGTGATACAAGCGGTATTGCAACGATGTCCTGGCTGAACTACAACGGTTACCGGGACCAGAGCGAAGTGGAAAAAGGTCTGTTCAACGGCCGCCTTTCTCATCAATGGGGCAACGGCCAGCGGCTCACCGCCACTTTTAATGCTCTGTACACGCCAAAAGCGGAAGACCCGGCCGGCCTGACCGCTGCGCAGGTAGAAGAAGACCGGTCCCAGGCTACGTCCAATGCCGAAAGGCTGGACGCAGGGCAGGAGGTAGACCAGCAGACATTTGGACTGCTTTACGAAACCCCCGCCGTTGGTGCCGGTGACCTCACCGTCAGCACCTTCTTTACCCGACGCGATTTTACCCAGCAGCTACCGTTTCCCGGCCCCAGCCGGATTGCCTATGACCGCCAGTTCTACGGCGTCAGCTCGGATTATCAGCAGGGGAGTGAAGTTGCGGGGCGGCCCCTGACCTGGGTGGTGGGGGCGGACCTGCATCGCCAGGTGGACCAACGTCGCCGCTATTCAGTGTCGTTCAATGGAGACATAACAGGGCAGACCCAGAAGGAAACCCAGAACGGCACCACTGCCGCCGTGTTTGCCCAGGGAGATCTGGCAGTGACGGAACGCCTGAAGCTTTCCCTGGGAACCCGCTTCGACCGACTGCGGTTATCGGTGGATGACGAACGGCTGGATGATGGTGACGATTCCGGCAGCCGAACATACGACGAGCTCAGCGGTTTTGCCGGCGCCAGTTACCGCGTTGCTCCGCGTCAGCAGATTTACGCGACCGTTGGTACCGCCTTCGAGGCGCCAACCTTCACCGAATTTGCCAACCCCGATGGTAGCGGTGGTTTTAACCCTGACATCGAGCCGCAACAGGCCATTAACCGCGAAATAGGCATACGTGGTGGCCTCGGCGAGGGGCTCAGCTATGACCTGGCACTGTTCTCCATTCGTGTCGATGATGAAATCCTGCCTTTCGAAGTCGATAACCGGACGTTTTACGAGAATGCCGGCCGAACTGAGCGTAATGGCGTTGAATTAGGACTTGAATGGGATATTTCCTACACCTGGCGCATAACCAGCGCCCTTACACTGGCGGACTACACCCTCAGGGATTTCCAGGACGAGCAGGGCAACGATGCCGATGGCAATCGTCTTCCCGGATTACCCCGTGAACAGTGGGTTACCGAAGTCGAGTGGAAAGGGAACGGACAGCGGTTTGCTGCGTTGGAGTGGCAGTACGTAGGTGATCTATACGCGGAAAACAGCAACCAGACGAAGGTCAGCGATTACTGGCTGTTCGGAGTCAGGGCAGGAGACACGATTCGTTTCGGCAGCCAGAGCCTGAACCTGTACGGAGGTATCCGCAATCTGCTGGATGAGGACTATTTCAGCAACATCCGCATCAATGCCAACGCTGACCGGCCCGTGGAAGACCGCGGCTACTACGAGCCCGCGCCAGGAAGAACTTTTTATGCCGGCGTGGAATGGGTATTCTGAGGGCTGACAACAACACGAACCTCAGGGTGCTCATAAAAATGCAAACCAAGTTTCTTCTCGAAGAAAGCCAGATGCCGAAGTACTGGTACAACCTGCAGGCGGATTTTCCTGAGCCGCTGCCAGCGGTGCTCCACCCGGTGACCCAGCAGCCAGTCGGCCCCTCGGATCTTGAACCGCTGTTTCCCATGTCGCTGATTGAACAGGAAGTGACCACAGAGCGGGAAATCGAGATTCCTGAGCCGGTACGGGATGTCTACAAACTGTGGCGCCCGGCGCCTTTATACCGGGCGCATCGTCTCGAGAAAGCCCTTGGTACCCCTGCCAAAATCTTCTACAAGTACGAAGGCGTGAGCCCGGCTGGCAGCCACAAGCCCAACACCGCTATTCCCCAGGCATTCTATAACCGCGAAGCCGGCATTCGCACCCTGACCACGGAAACCGGGGCAGGGCAGTGGGGCACCTCGCTGTCATTCGCCGGTTCCCTGTTCGATATGGATGTGACCGTGTTCCAGGTTCGGGTTTCATACGACCAGAAGCCCTATCGCCGGGCGGTGATGGAAACCTACGGCGCGAAATGTGTGGCTTCACCATCAGAGCTGACAGAATTCGGGCGAAAGGTGCTGGCCGAGAACCCGGACCACACCGGCAGTCTCGGTGTTGCTATTTCCGAGGCGGTGGAGCTGGCAGTGAAGGACCCGAACACCAAGTACGCCCTGGGTTCGGTGCTCAACCATGTGTTGCTGCACCAGAGCATCATTGGCCTGGAATGCATGCAGCAGATGGAAATGGCGGATTGCTGGCCGGATGTCATCGTCGGCTGCACCGGTGGTGGTTCCAACTTCGCCGGCATTGCGTTTCCGTTTATGGGTCATGCCCTGCGGGGCGGCCAGAAATCACGGATCGTTGCAGTGGAGCCTTCAGCCTGTCCGACCCTGACCCGTGGCAAGTACGCCTATGATTACGGCGATACCGCGCATATGACGCCGCTCACCAAGATGCATACCCTGGGTTCCGACTTTACCCCGCCGGGTTTCCATGCCGGCGGTTTGCGTTACCACGGTATGGCGCCGATGGTCTCCCACGCCAAGGAGTTGGGCCTGTTTGATGCGGTGTCCTATACCCAGCGTGAATGCTTTGAGGCCGGTGTGCTGTTCGCCCGCAATGAGGGCATTGTGCCGGCACCGGAAGCCAATCACGCGGTCAAGGGAGCCATCGACGAAGCCTTGCGCTGCAAGCGGGAAGGTAAGGAAGAAGTCATCCTGTTCAACCTGTGTGGTCACGGCCACTTTGATATGGCGGCCTATACCTCGTATTTCGCCGGTGATCTGAGCGACCATGAATACAGTGAACAGGAGATGGCCATGGCCCTGTCGGGCCTGCCTTCCGTCTCAGCCTAGAGAACCCTGATCATGAGGGCTGACCTTGCGGTCAGTCCTCATCCAGATCCTTTGGCGGGCAATGGGCCTCATCCACCACCTGGCCATCATCCACACTCTCCAGATGCACGTCGAAGCCCCAGAGCCGGTGCACATGGCGGAGCACTTCTTCGGTATCATCCCCCAGGGGCACCCGGTCAACAGGTATGTGCCGCAGGGTCAGGGAGCGGTCCCCGCGCACATCCACATTCCACACCTGGATATTGGGCTCGCGATAACTCAGGTTGTACTGGCGGGCCAGCTTTTCCCTGAGAATACGGTAGCCCGGATCGTCGTGGATTGCGGTAATGCGATATACGTCTTCTTCGTCGTCGTTCTGGATGGCGAAGAACTTCATGTCCCGCATCACCTTGGGCGACAGGAATTGCTGGATGAAGCTTTCATCCTTGAAGTTCTTCATGGCGAAATGCAGGGTTTCCACCCAGTCGGTGCCGGCGATATCGGGGAACCATTCCCGGTCCTCGTCGGTCGGATTTTCGCAGATTCGCCGCAGGTCGGTGAACATCGAAAAGCCCAGGGTGTAAGGGTTGATGCCTGAATACCAGGGACTGTCAAAAGGTGGCTGATAGACCACCGCGGAATGGCTTTGCAGGAACTCGAGCATGAAGCCGTCGTTGACCAGGCCCTTGTCGTACATGCGATGCAGCAGGGTGTAGTGCCAGAAGGTAGCCCAGCCCTCGTTCATCACCTGGGTCTGGCGCTGAGGGTAGAAATACTGCGCCAGCTTACGCACGATGCGTATGAGTTCCCGCTGCCAGGTTTCCAGCAGTGGCGCGTTTTTCTCGATAAAGTAGAGAATGTTTTCCTGGGGTTCCTCCGGGTAACGCTGCTTGCGTCTCACGGGGTCTTCGTCATCCTCCATTCTTGGAATGGTGCGCCACAGGTCATTGAGCCTGCGCTGCTGATATTCCTCCCGTTCTTTCTGACGACGTGCCTCCTCCGCGGCCGAAATCGGCGCAGGGCGCTTGTAACGGTCCACGCCGTAATTCATCAGCGCGTGGCAGGAGTCCAGAATCTGCTCAACCGCATCCAGGCCATAACGCTCTTCGCACTGGGCCACGTAATCCCGGGCGAACACCAGGTAGTCAATAATGGCGCTGGCATCGGTCCAGGTGCGGAACAGGTAATTACCCTTGAAGAACGAGTTGTGGCCATAGGAGGCATGGGCAATCACCAGTGCCTGCATCGGCAGGGTGTTCTCTTCCATCAGGTAGGCAATGCAGGGGTTGGAGTTGATGACAATCTCATACGCCAGCCCCATCTGGCCCCGCTGGTAGCCCTTCGAGGTGGACAGGAACTGTTTGCCGAAGGACCAGTGATGGTAGCCCACGGGCATCCCCACGGAGCTGTACGCGTCCATCATCTGCTCGGCACTGATCACTTCTACCTGGTTGGGGTAGGTATCCAGCCCGAATTCGGCCGCGCATTTGGCAATTTCCTCGTCGTACTTTTCCAGCAGTGGGAAGGTCCACTCGGAACTGGTGGAAATCGGTTCCCGGGTTCGTGGCTCGTTGGGTCTGTCCATGGTGTCGGTCATGCGGCTTTCCTCTCGAACAACTGACGGAAGACCGGGTAGATTTCACCGGGGTCGGCAATCTGCTGCAGGGCGAAGCTCTGGGGGAATCGCTCCTGGATTTTCTCGTATTCGTACCACAGCATCTGGTGATCCTGGGGCGTGATCTCCACATAGGCGTAGTACTGCACCAGGGGCAGGATGCTGTCGGCCAGCAACTTGCTGCAAATGGGAGAGTCATCGTTCCAGTTGTCGCCATCGGACGCCTGGGCTGCGTAGATGTTCCATTCCGAGGGAGAGTAGCGGGACTCAATAATCTTGTGCATCAGTTTCAGTGCACTGGAGACGATGGTGCCGCCGGTTTCCCGTGAGTAGAAGAACTCTTCCTCATCCACCTCTTTGGCGCTGGTGTGGTGCCGGATGAAGACCACGTCGATCTTCTTGTAATTCTTCTTGAGGAAAAGATAGAGCAGGATAAAGAAGCGCTTGGCAATATCCTTGTGCATCTGGGTCATCGACCCGGAGACATCCATCAGGCAGAACATCACGGCACTGGTAGCCGGTTGTGGCTGCTTCAGGTGCTGGCGGTATCGCAGGTCAATCTCGTCAATAAACGGAATGCGACGGACATTGGCCTTGAGTTCGGCGATTTCATCCTCCATTGCCTTGATCTGGTCTTCGTGGCTGAACGCCGGGTCCAGATCGTCCGGAGCACTCTTCAGTGCGGCCAGCTGCGCTTCCATTTCACGGATTTTTTTCTTGCGGGCACCCCCGAGGCCGAGCCGCCGCGCGTGGGCCCCTCGCAAAGAGCGCACCACATCCAGTTTGGCCGGGACGCCCTGGGTGGAGAAGCCGGAGCGAACATACTTGAACGCTTCGGTGTCTTTCAGCTTTTTGCGGGCAAGATTGGGCAGTTCCAGGTCATCGAACAGAAAGTCCAGGAATTCTTCCTGGGTAATCTGGAAGGCGAACTCATCCATACCCTCCCCGTCAGGGCTGGCCTGGCCTTGCCCCTGGCCCTGACCGCCTCCTCCAGGCGGCTTGGGCAGCGTATCTCCGGCGACAAACTCCTTGTTGCCGGGATGGATTACCTCTCTTTTGCCGCCCTGGCCGTGATGAAATATCGGCTCGTCAGTATCCCGGGAGGGAATGCTGACGTTCTCGCCGCGTTCAATGTCCGTGATGGACCGGCGGTGGACCGCATCCGCCACCGCCTTCTTGATATGGTGGCGGTAACGGCGCAGGAACCGTTCACGGTTCACCGCGCTTTTGTTTTTTCCGTTCAGTCGCCGGTCGACTACGTGGGTCATACCCATAGTTTTACTCCAGTTCAGCGCACTTTCTCAGCACATATAGCGGCTGACTTATTGAGACTTACGAACCCGCAGGTACCATTCCGCAAGGAGGCGGACCTGTTTTTCCGTGTAGCCTCGATCGACCATGCGCTCGACGAACTGCTTGTGTTTGTTCTGATCTTCCTGGCTTGCCTTCGGATTGAAGGAGATAACCGGCAACAGGTCCTCGGTATTGGAGAACATCTTCTTCTCGATCACGCTGCGCAGCTTTTCATAGCTGAGCCAGGACGGGTTGCGGCCCTGGTTGTTGGCCCTCGCCCGTAGCACGAAGTTCACCACCTCGTTGCGGAAGTCTTTCGGGTTGCTGATGCCCGCGGGTTTCTCGATTTTCTCCAGCTCGTCGTTGATGGACGAACGGTCGAGGATTTCCCCGGTTTCCGGATCGCGGTACTCCTGGTCCTGTATCCAGAAATCGGCATAGGTCACGTAGCGGTCGAACAGGTTCTGACCGTATTCGCTGTAGCTCTCCAGGTAGGCGGTCTGGATTTCCTTGCCGATGAATTCCACATAATGGGGCGCCAGGAACTCCTTGATGAACCGCAGGTAGCGGTCCTGGGTTTCGGCCTGGAACTGCTCCTGTTCTATCTGTTTTTCCAGTACATAGAGCAGGTGAACCGGGTTGGCAGCCACTTCTGTGGTATCGAAGTTGAATACCTTGGACAGGATCTTGAAGGCGAAACGGGTAGATAGTCCGTCCATGCCTTCGTTCACGCCGGCGGCATCACGGTATTCCTGCATCGACTTGGCTTTGGGGTCGGTATCCTTGATGTTCTGGCCATCGTACACCCGCATCTTGGAGAAAATGCTGGAGTTTTCCGGCTCCTTGATGCGCGACAGGATGGAGAACTGCGCCAGCATATCCAGCGTGTCCGGGGCACAGGGCGCGCCTGCCAGGGAGCTGTCCCGCAGCAGTTTGCGATAGATATCAATCTCTTCGGTCACACGCACACAGTAGGGCACCTTGACGATGTAGACCCGGTCAAGGAAGGCCTCGTTGTGCTTGTTGTTGCGGAACGTCTGCCATTCAGACTCGTTGGAGTGGGCCAGAATGACGCCGTCAAAAGGCACGGACCCCATGCCTTCGGTGGTGTTGTAGTTGCCTTCCTGGGTGGCGGTCAACAACGGGTGCAGAACCTTGATGGGCGCCTTGAACATCTCCACAAATTCCATCAGCCCCTGGTTGGCCTTGCAAAGGCCTCCACTGAAGCTGTAGGCGTCCGGATCATCCTGGGAATAATCTTCCAGCATGCGGATATTTACCTTGCCCACCAGTGCCGAAATGTCCTGATTGTTGTCATCCCCGGGCTCGGTCTTCGATACGCCGATCTGGTCCAGAACCGACGGGTACATCTTGACGACCCGGAACTGGCTGATGTCGCCACCGTATTCATGCAGGCGTTTCACCGCCCAGGGCGACATGATGGATTTGAGATAACGGGGCGGAATGCCGTATTCCTCTTCCAGGATCGCGGCATCCTCGGCCGGATCGAACAGGCCAAGCGGCGACTCGTTCACCGGGGAGCCTTTAATGGCGTAGAAGGGTACTTTCTGCATCAGTGATTTGAGCTTTTCAGCCAGAGAGGATTTACCACCACCGACGGGGCCAAGCAGGTAAAGGATCTGTTTCTTCTCTTCCAGGCCCTGGGCGGCATGGCGGAAGAAGGAAACGATATTTTCTACGGCCTCTTCCATGCCATAGAACTCGGAGAATTCCGGATAGCGCTTGATCACTTTGTTGGAAAAAATACGAGACATCCTGGAATCACGGGATGTGTCGATGTGTTCCGGCTCGCCGATTGCCAGTAACATTCTCTCTGCGGCGGTGGCATACGCCGTTGGGTCCTTTTTGCAGATCTCCAGGTATTCCTCAAGAGTGTATTCTTCTTCCTGAGTTGCTTCATACCGGTTTTTGAAGTGCTGCACGATGCTCATAGATGGCCCCTCGCTTGCTCTCTAACTGTTTGAAAGACAGCTTTTAGTTCACGCAATTTCCCCGTTGCTGTTGGATCCGTCGCCCCGGACGGTGGTTATGGTTATGAGTGAAAGTATAGGAAGTACCGGACCGAATTACGCTGCTGCGTTCATTTCGGTCCGGTTATTTTGAGCTTAGTTCAAGCTTCCGGACTTGGACAGGAGGAGAAGCGTTAAGGTTCATTAAATTGTGTATCAGCGTTTCCGGAGGCGAAACACGCTTTCGGTGGCTCCAGCAAGGCCTTTACGCTTGGTAAAGGGGTGATCTTTCGCCAGCGTGTTGGTGAGGATGTGTTCGATTTCGTAATCGTCGGAGTAGAGTTCCAGGACTTCTTTGTCACTGACGTTGAACGGAGGTCCTTTGATTTCGGTGTCATAGTCCAGGGTAATCAGCAAAACCCGCGTGCCATCCGGGATGACCGCTGTCAGGTGGTCAACGTAGTCCTTGCGCATATGCGGGGGCAGGGCAATCAGTGCGGCACGGTCGTAGACCAGCCGTACGTGTTGCAGATCCTCCGGCACCAACTGGAAGAAATCGCCACACCAGAGTTCCAGATCGTCATGCTTGAAGGTGGTAAAGGGCTCGCCGGGGTGGACCTTGGCTTTCTCGCGGCCTTCTTCAAAGAAGTCCTTGCACGCCACTTCGCTCAGTTCCACGCCAATGACAGGATGGCCGCGGTCGTGCAGCCACCACATGTCATGGGCTTTACCGCACAGGGGAACGAAGACGGCACCGGTGCCGTTGCCAGCGAGTTCGGGCCAGTGGTCGTGGAGGTATTGGTTCACGGTGCCTTCGTGGAAGCCGATTTCTTTCTTGGCCCAGCGTTCGTGCCAGAATTCGTGTTCCATGAGTCTTCCCCTTTTCGCCAATTGGAGGTTTTATTCAGTCTAACTTAATCTTGGGAACTGGTGGTTGATCGAAAACATCATGAATAAGGATGGACGAATGAAAGCCGTATTTCTGGATGCCGACACACTGGGTAGCGATGTGGACCTGTCGCCGATTGAGGCGGTAACCGGTGAGATGGTGAAACACCCACGTACGACCCCGGAACAGGTACAGGAACGCATCCGGGGCTTCGATACGGTGCTGGTGAACAAGGTAATGCTGTCGCGGGAGCATTTTGAGGCCTGCCCAGCATTGAAGACCATTGCGGTAGTCGCCACCGGACTGAATAACATTGACCAGGAGGCCGCAAAGGCACACGGCATCAAGGTGATGAACGTGACCAACTATGGGCGTTCCACCGTAGCACAGCACACCATGGCGCTGATGCTGGCGCTGGCCACGCGGCTGCTGGATTACGACCGGGATGTACGGTCCGGTCGCTGGGGGGAAAGCCCGATGTTCTGCCTGATGGATCATCCAATTATGGAATTGGAGGGGCGCACGTTGGGTGTGTTCGGCTACGGTGATCTGGGCCAGGGGGTTGTTGAGCGGGCCAGGGCCTTCGGGATGAATATTCTACTCGGTGCAAGGCCGGGCCAGGCGGCCGGCGAGGTGGATGGGTACCCCCGGGTTCCCATGGATGAACTGCTGCCGCAAGTGGATGTGCTTTCCCTGCATTGCCTGCTGACGGATGAGACCCGCAACATGATCGGTCCTCGTGAGCTGAAGATGATGAAAAAGCATGCGCTGCTGATCAACACCAGTCGCGGTGGCCTGGTGGATGAACAGGCGCTGGCCGATGCTCTGCGCGCAGGCACCATTGGCGGTGCAGGTTTTGATGTTCTGACAGAGGAGCCGCCCCGCAACGGCAATCCGCTGTTGGCGGACGACATTCCCAACCTGATTGTGACCCCCCATTCCGCCTGGGCGAGCCGGGAAGCGAGACAGAGAATTGTGGAGATCACGGCCCGTAACCTGTCCTCTGCCTGATTTTTTCGGGTACTCCCCCATACTCACCCCTCAAAAAACAGCAGCCGTATGATGCGGTTGCTGTTCCCTGTTGCTTAAACTGCCTGTGAAATGCCCCAAATGAGGGCATGCGTTTCAACGACGCTCCAACAATAACAACAGGGCGATACTCATGATCAGACCCATCCTGGCTCTTGCGCTTTTTTTCGTTCTCTTTTCCGTACCGGCTCTCGCTTTCGAACGCGGCGAACTGCTTATCTGGATCAACTCCGACAAGGGGTATGAAGGCCTGGCCGAGGTTGGCCGGCGCTTCGAGTCGGACACCGGCATTGCCGTCACCGTAGAAACGCCGGACGATCTCACCTCCGAATACGATCATTACGGCTACTCCTCCAAAGCGCCTGACATTGTGATCTGGCCTCACGATCGTTTTGGCAGCTGGATTAACGAAGGGCACCTGCGGCCCATTAAACCCTCAGCGCACGTTCGTGATGCCATTGCGCCTTTTGCCTGGCAGGCGGTTTCTGTCGGTGAGCGGGTGTATGGCTACCCGATTGCCATGGAAGTGGTGAGCCTGCTCTACAACAAAGACCTGGTGGAAACGCCGCCCACGACTCTTGAGCAGCTGAAAACCGAGCATCGCAGGTTGAGTTCGCAAGGCGTTGAAGCTATCTCCTGGGATTACAGGAACGTGTATTTTTCCTGGCCGGTCTTTGCCGGGTCGGGTGGTTACAGTTTCGGTCTGGAGAGGCAGGTGTACGACCTCTCCGATGTCGGAGTGGCCAACGACGGAGCCGTCAGTGCGGTGAGGGGCATCAAGGACCTTCTGGATTCCGGCGTCCTGGCCAAGGAGGCGGATTACGGCACCATGATGGAAGGCTTCAAGTCCGGCGAGACGGCCATGATCATCAACGGCCCATGGGCCTGGAGCGAGATACGCCAGGCCGGGATCAATGTGGGTATCGCTGATGTGCCCACGGTAACGGGGGCCCCCGGAAAGCCTTTCGTGGGGGTGCTGGCGGCCGGGATCAGTGCCGTTTCAACCAATCATGAGCTGGCCCGGCAGTTTATGGAGGACTATCTCCTGACCGAATCCGGCCTTAACTCGGTCAATGACGACAAGCCGCTGGGAGCAGTTGCCCACCTGGAGGTGGTGAAAACCCTCAGCGAGGACCCCTTTATCGACCACACCTTCCGCTCCGCCAGCCGCGGCGAAATCATGCCCAACATTCCGGAAATGAAACGTTTCTGGGACCTGATGACCATTCGCTTTGCCGGCATGCTGGAAGGTGACTACCCCATTGCCTCCACCCTGGATAAGGCCGCCGGCCGGCTTGAGCGCCTGGATGAGATGCGGGGGTGGACGCGGCGGCATTACGTGACCAACTGAGTGAGCTGCCGCTATCGACCCGAAACTGCTAGTAAAAGCCAAACAATCGGCCATACTTTGTTGTGATTTGGTATCTGACTGATAATCTGTACAAAACTCTGGCAAACAGGACGTCGTGTGGCTTCTTTCCAATTCAAAGAGCGGCTTCAGGAAGCTGAAGCCTGGATTCTGGCCAATCCAAGCCCACCGCAACGCTGGCCGTGGACCTGGTTGTATAAAACCGGGCGCACTGCCTATGCGCTGGTGCGGGATATCATTGCCGGTAACCTGACCCTGCACGCCATGAGCCTGGTGTATACCACCCTGTTGAGCATCGTGCCGTTGCTGGCGTTGAGCTTTTCGGTGCTCAAGGCGATGGGCGTACACCAGCGTATGGAACCCTTTCTGTACCAGTTTTTCCAGCCTATGGGCCCGCAGGGCGTGGAGATTGCCGAGCAGGTTCTCGGGTTCGTGGATAACATGAAGGTGGGTGTGCTGGGGTCGGTGGGCCTGGCTTTGCTGGTCTATACCGTGATCTCACTGGTGCAGAAAATCGAGCGCTCCTTCAACATGATCTGGCGGGTGCCGGATATGCGTTCCATGGCCCAGCGCTTCAGTAACTACCTCAGCGTGATCATGATTGGCCCGTTGTTGATGGTGTCGGCCATCGGCATCAGTGCCACCATTTTTTCGTCGGCGTTTGTCCAGGCGTTGATGGCAGTCGAGCCACTGGGAACCGTGGTTATCTTCGCGACCCGCTTTACCCCGTTCATGCTGGTGGTGGGTGCGTTCACCTTTGTGTATGTATTTATTCCCAATACCAGGGTGAAGCTGCGTTACGCCTTTATCGGCGGCCTGATTGCAGGTATTTCCTGGCAGGCCGCTGGAATGCTGTTCGCGTCATTTGTGGCAGGTTCGGCGAAGTACGCCGCAATCTACTCCAGTTTCGCCATCGGTATCATCCTGCTGATCTGGCTGTACCTGAACTGGATCATCCTTCTGCTGGGTTCCAGCATTGCGTTCTATCTGCAGAATCCCGGCGCTGTCGCCAAACGCACTCAGGTACGGTTGTCACCGGAATTGCAGGAAAAAACCGGCCTGGCCCTGATGTGGCTGGTAGCAAAGCCTTTCAGCGAAGGCCGGCCTGCGCCCCAGCAGGAAGAAATTGAGCAGGACCTGCGAGTGCCCGGGGAGGTGACCCGGGGGATCAGCGACAAGCTCATTCGCGCTGGCCTGCTGATGCTGGCCGGGCGTAACGGGGATTGTCTGGTGCCGGGGCAGTCGTTGGACAGAATCACCATCGGGCGTGTTCTGGACGCCATCCGCCATGATGAGGACCGTGTCGTGGATCGTTTGCCTTATGTGGTGCCACAACGGCTCCTGGCACAGGCGCCGGAAGACGAGTCGGTCAGCTTTGCCGAATTACTGAAACAGGAAGAAGAGCGGGCCAAAAACTAGGCGCGGGTTCTGGCGCCGGCTTCCAGTACATCAAGGATAACTTTGCGTACCCGGGTGTACTGTTCTCCCGAGATGTGGATAAGGCGCAGAACGTTCTCCTCTGGCATGTTGCGCTGATGAGCGTGGCGCAACACTTCCCGGGTTCCGACAATGATGCCGTCGTTCAGTGGGGTTTGGGTCTTCCGCGGAGCGGGCCGCTCAGCCGCCAGTAATTGTGCGTGGTATTTGGGGGGCAGGTTCCACTCATTGGCCAGAAGTTGCGATGTGGCCCACTGGTACCGTGATAGAGCATCGTGTATCAGCGAGGGTGGCGGTTCGGTCATCCCCGGTTCCGCCCTGCAGAGTCGCTGCAGTTCCCTCCGCAACGTAATGTAGGAGAGCGCCGGCAGTAATCCCGCCATGAAGTAAACGCTGCTGTCCTCGCCCTGAATCTTGGCAATCAGTTCCGCACTGCGGGCGCAGGTAAGCCCCCAGCGCCACACTCTCTGGGCAAACAATGCCTCGCGGCTGTTCCGTGCCGCCATCATGGGGCGCATGATGGCGGCGGAAATGACGTTACGAATGCCGTCCAGCCCCAGCAGAAAAACTGCCTGGTCCACAGAGTCGATCGATTGGTCGCCGGGCCTGAAATAGGGGCTGTTCGCAATCTGTAGTAACTGGTCGGTCAGTGCCGGATCGTTGAGAATGATTTCGGTCAGATGGTGTCGGTCCGATTTTTCGTCGGATAGCGCCCGCATCAGCATTGGCAGCGTCATAGGTTGGCGCGGTAATTCGTGAAGTTCCCGATGGGTGATGCGTCCGCGCAGATTTTCCAGAACAGGCTCCCATTCCCCGGGTTCTGACCGCAGCGCTGTGGGCGGCGAGTCCAGCAACCAGCAAAACAGGTGTTCTTCAAGTTGGTCAATCAGAGCGGGATCGCTTGCTGAATCGTCTTCCACGGACGCAGCCGGATTAAGCAGGCGGGACTCGGGTGCTGATACGGTTGGTGATACGTCGGAAGAAAAAAATCCTGAAATCCAGGAAAAAAAGCCTGGCATCCGATGCCTCCGGGAAAAGTAGAGTCGCCGGGAAATACACACCCGTATCCCCGGAGTATAGAGACCCATAGCGGATATGCCCAGCGTAACCCGGCATAACTTGCCGGTTTTCCGGCACCGAGAATCAGAAGACGGAACCCCCGAATACAAAGATCAGCTGGCAGATGCCGGCAGCGAAACCCAGGAAGGCGCCCACCAGTATCAGTTTGATCTCGTCCTCCTGGAAGCAGGGGCGCAGCAGGTCCTGGAATTCTTCCGAAGACAGGGCAATCATGCGTTCAACCATAATGCTTTCAACGGCCCTTGCCCGGTCCGTCTCGAAGACCGGGTTGTCGAACGAGGTTCGGGAAATCTCGATGGCTTTGTGCCCCACCTGATTCTTGAGAGTGGCGAACCCGGTCGGCCCGAACGCCACCTGGGTCAGAGCCTTGCCCATGCCGGCCGTCTCATCCACCAGCGGTTTGATGTGTTTCTTGACCATGTTGCGTGCACGGTCGCCTTTCGGGCCTTCGAGGATGGCATTGATGATGTTGCCCACGGTAAGGATTTCATGGGTGACGATGTGGCAAAAGGACTCGGCTACTTCCTGCTGCCGCTTGAGAAATAATCCCTGAAGCCGCACCGGCCCGATTTTCTTCTCGTGTAGCGGTCGGAAGATCACGTTCAGTGCAATCCAGTTGGTGGCCCAACCCACGAGCAGACCGAAGAAAGGCAACACCCACCAGCTCTGGTAGAAGTACCAGACGGTCATCTGCACCAGGCCGAACAGGAAACCGAAGTAGAAGCCGGAGTTGATGATGAAGCGGAATTCCACTTCCCCACACTCGATGAATATGCGGTTAAGCAGGCGTTTGTCTTTCGCCAGGCGCTCGATAACCATGCTTTTGATGTCCAGCAGGTCTTCGATGTTGTCGGATACATCTCCTACCAGGTTGTCCACCAGGTGCGGGGTGGATTTCCGTACCCGGTCATAGACCATGTTTCTGGCGGAGGCCGGCAGGTTTTCCCAGAAGGTGGGGTACTCTTTGAGCATCAGTTCGTCGACGTATTCTTCGGTGCGGGGCTCGACTGTGTAGATGATGTGGGCGGCGAGTACCTTTGGGTCGATCTGCTGGAAGATTTCCTGCACGGTGCCGATTTTGGAGATGGTGGCATCGACGCTGATGGCGGCCATTTTTCGGGCTTTCGACGGGATGATGCCCTGCCAGCCCAGTAACGGGGGTTTGCCGACGAATTCCAGCGGGTAGAAGGTCATCTTGATGGCGAGCCAGTTGGTGGTCCAGCCGATCAGGGCGGCAATAACCGGGATGCTGAGGTATTGCCAGAATTCTGGGTTGCTAAACAGGCTTGTCATCTGGTGTTCGCTTGTTATCTTCTGGAGTTTGCTGCATTACGGGGAGGCGTTGCCAAAACACGCTCAAGCACATCCATGTGGCGCTTGGGCTCCGCCATCCATGGTTCCGCACAGTTTTGGCAACGCCTCCCCGTAATACAGCCCCGGCTTCGGAGTTGTCCTAAACGTTCTTTTTACCCGACAGGGATAATGTTGTCAGACAATGCTGGTGTCAATGACTTGCCTGCCAGCTTGAGACGGCGGCACGGTCGGAATCTGTCAGCTTCCGATATCTCCCCACAACCACTGGCACAGGGCCATGGCGGCGACCGGCGCGGTTTCGGTTCTGAGGACCCGTGGGCCGAGGGCGACGGGGAGGAAGCCGGCGGTTTCAGCGGCGGTGATTTCCTCCGCGCTGAGGCCGCCTTCGGGGCCGATCATCAGGGCGACCCGGGCGGGTTTAGCCATGGTATTGAGTGACTGTTGGGTGCGGTGGTGGAGCACCAGGCGCAGGTCGCAGTCACGGGTGTGATCGAGCCAGTCCGCCAGGGTCATGACTGGCAATATTTCCGGCACCCGGGCACGGCCGCATTGCTCGGCCGCGCTGATGGCGACGGACTGCCAGTGGCGCAGGCGTTTGTCTTCCCGGTCGCCTTTGAGCTTGACGTCACAGCGTTCGGTGGTGAGCGGAACGATGCGGGCGACGCCCATTTCTACCGCTTTCTGCACCGCATAGTCCATACGGTCACCCTTGGAGAGCGTCTGGCCAAGTACGATGTCCAGGGGGGCTTCAGTGGTGTTGGCTACCGGGCTGCCGACCCGGACTTCCACTCTTTTTTTGCCGGACTCGGTGATGGTGGCAGGGTAGTCGTTACCGTCGCCATTGAACAGCAACAGTTCCTGACCGGGCTGCATACGCAGTACGCGGCCTACGTGTTGCGCCGCGTTGTCGTCCAGGTCAGCAGTGGCTCCCTCGTTCAGAGGAGAGTCGGTGTAGATACGAGGGATGCGCATGGTGTGTTGGTCAGTCCCGTACTGCGATTTCGATGCCTTCGGTGGCCACCTGGGCCAGGTGGCGGATCTGTTCTTCAGTGATCACATAAGGGGGCATAAAGTAGACCACATTGCCCAGCGGCCGCAACAGCGATTGTCGGGTGAGGGCGTGCTGGTATACGCGGATACCACGGCGCTCCTGCCAGGGAAAGGGCTCTCTGGTGGCTTTGTTCCTTACCATCTCTACCGCCAGGGTCATGCCGTGCTGGCGGATATCGCCAACGTTGGGATGGTCTGCAAGGTGGGCGACGGACTCTCCCATGCAGGCGCTCAGGCGTTTGTTGTTTTCGATAACGTTGTCATCCCGGAAGATATCCAGGGTGGCCAGGGCTACCGCGCAGCCGATGGGGTTGCCGGTGTAGCTGTGGCTGTGAAGGAACGCCTTCAGGGTTTCGTAATCGTCGTAGAAGGCGTTGTAGACGTTATCGGTAGTGAGCACGACAGACAGCGGCAGGTAACCGGCGGTCAGGCCCTTGGACAGGCACATGAAGTCCGGGGTGATGCCGGATTGCTCACACGCAAACAGGGTGCCGGTACGGCCGAATCCCACGGCGATCTCGTCGGCGATCAGGTGCACATCGTAGCGGTCGCAGGCTTCACGGAGTCTGGTGTGGTAAACAGGGTGGTGCATGCGCATGCCGCCCGCGCACTGGATCAGGGGCTCTACCACCACGGCGCAGATTTCATCGTGTTTTTCTGCCAGCAGCGCGTCCATGGCCTCGAACTGGCGCAGGGCGTAGTCCTCGTCAGTTTCACCCGGCTCCTTGTTGAAGGCGTCCGGGGAGGGCGCCGTCAGCACTTCCATCAATAACGGCTGGTAGGTGTCCTTGTAGAGGGCAACATCGCCGAGGGCCAGTGCGCCCAGGGTTTCTCCGTGATAGCTGTTGCTCAGGTTCACGAAGTTTTTCTTGCCCGGTTTGCCCTGGTTTTTCCAGTAATGGAAGCTCATCTTGAGCGCCGCTTCGATGGCCGAAGAGCCGTTGTCGGCGTAGAAGCACTTGTTGAGGCCTTCCGGGGTCACTTCTATAAGCCGTTCTGACAGGTTTACCACCGGTTCGTGGGTGAAGCCGGCCAGGATGACATGCTCGAGCTGTCCGATCTGTTTCTGGATGGCGGCGTTGATTCTCGGGTTGGCATGACCGAACAGGTTAACCCACCAGGAACTCACAGCATCGATGTAACGGTTGCTCTCGAAATCCTCCAGCCACACACCTTCTCCCCGCTTGATCGGGACCAGTGGCAGGGTTCCTTCGTGATCTTTCATCTGGGTGCAGGGATGCCATACGGATTTAAGGCCGCGGGCGACGAGGTCAGCATTGCGCATGATAAATCTCCGTCAGACGCTCAGGTAGTGAATTATCGGCTGTTAACCTGTGCGGATATTACAGTTAACAGCGGCCGCTGACCACTATGCCAGGCGCCAATGACCGGTGGGCCAATGTGTCCGCACCACCCCTCGCGCAGAATCAGTTCATTCTGTTACGGAGGCCTTTATGGAACTGGAATTGAGACATTCATACAACGCCGGCCTGGAGCGGGTGCTGGGTGCCTTCTTCGACGAAGCCCACATTCAGGAAAAGAACGAGCGACTGGGTTCCCGCAACGTGCGGGTTCCCGAACTCACCCGCGACGAGCTGTCGGCAAAGGTAGTGGTGGAGCGGGAGATGATGGCTTCCACTGAGGTGCCGGGTATTCTCTCCAGCTTCCACAAAGAGTGGAACCGCGTACGCCAGGAAGAACACTGGTTCCGCAAGGACGACGGGGAATGGCACTGCGAATTCCGGGTACGGATCGAGGGGGTACCGGCAAAGATCAAGGGCAACATGCGGCTGCAGGGCACAGACCAGGCCTGCATCAACTACGTCACGCTGAACGTTCTATGCGAAGTGCCGTTGCTGGGCAAGAAGATTGCCCGGTTTCTGGCGGATGACTCTCATACCAAGATTGAGAAGGAGTACAGGATCACCCGCCAGTTGCTCTAGAGCGCGTGGCGGGTGGGATGATCAGTGCGACAGCACCCGGCTCAGGAACGACTGGGTACGCTCATTCTGGGGGTTGTCGAACACATCCGCCGGCTTGCCTTCCTCGACAATCTGGCCTTCGTGGATGTAGATCACGCGGTCGGCGACTTCCCGGGCGAAACCCATTTCGTGGGTAACCACCATCATGGTCATGCCTTCCTTGGCCAGTTCCCGCATGACATCCAGCACTTCGCCGATCATTTCCGGGTCCAGGGCCGAGGTGGGTTCATCGAACAGCATTAACCTGGGTTCCATGGCCAGAGCACGGGCGATCGCCACCCGCTGTTGCTGGCCGCCGGACAGGTGGCTGGGGTACTTGTCAGCCTGGCTGGCGATGCCTACGCGGCTCAGCAGGCGGTCTGCCGTGGCACTGGCGATGGGTTCGGGTGCTTCTTTAACTTTTCTCGGCGCCAGCATGATGTTCTTCTTCACCGTGAGGTGGGGGAAGAGATTGAACTGCTGAAACACCATGCCCACTTCCTTGCGGATTTCCGCCAGGGCCTTCTGGTTGCCACCTTTCGGGGCGAGTTCATTGCCGTCCACCACCAGTTTTCCGGACTCGAATTCTTCAAGGCCGTTGACGCAGCGGATGAGGGTCGACTTCCCGGAGCCGCTGGCCCCGATGATCACCACCACTTCACCGGCTTCAACGGTCAGGTCAATTTCCTTGAGGACATGCAGGGTACCGAAGTACTTGTTCATGCCCCGCATTTGCACGATCTGTGTCATGGGTACCAATCCTTCAGACAGAAGCCAGTCCGCGCCGCTCTATGAAGCGGAGCACGAGAGAGAGGGAGAGGGTAATCGCGAGATACATCAATGCCACCACGAAGTAGACCTCGAAGGCAGTAAAGGTATTGGCGATATACACCTGGCCCTGACGAACCAGCTCACCCACACCGATGACCGAGAACAGTGAGGTGTCCTTGATGCTCACGATCGCCTGATTGCCCAGGGGCGGGATCATGCGGCGGAAAGCCTGGGGCCAGATGATCGACCAGAATGTCTGGGACCGGGACAGGCCCAGTGACAGCCCCGCTTCGGTCTGGCCCTTGTCGATAGACTGCACGCCGCCCCGCACGACTTCGGAGATATAGGCGCCAGAGTTCAGGGCAATGGCAGCGATACCGGCGGTCAGCGGATCAATGGGGCCGCCTACCAGGTCTGGCAAGCCATAGAAGATGAATAGCACCTGAACCAGAATCGGGGTGCCGCGAAAAATTTCGATGTAGGCCGTGGCTGGCCAGCGAAAGAACCACTTTTTATTGATACTCAGCAAGCCGAAAATGATGCCGAGTACGAAGCCGATGGCGAGGCCGCCAAAGGAAATAAGAAGGGTGTAGGGAATACCTTTAAGCAGGTAGGGAATCGAGTTGATGGCAGCCTGCCAGTCAAACTGAAACTGGAATTCCACAGTGGGTGTCTCCGTTGGATGGGGAGTTGCCAGCCGGGGCGTTGTGCGCCCCGGCTGTGGTTTTCAGTTTTACTCGCCTTCTGGCATTTCGCCGAACCACTTCTCGTAGATATCCTTGTACGTGCCGTCTTCCTTGATCTCAGCGAGGGCGTCATTCACCTCGTCCACCCATTCGCTGCCTTTCTTCAGAGCAATGCCATATTGCTGGCCTTCGTACAACTTGCCGACAGTCTTTACCTTGCCTTCACCCTTGGTGCTGGCGAAGTAGCCGACGTTGGGTGCATCGTAGAAAACCGCATCAACAGCGCGGGACATCAGCGCCATGTACATGTCTGAACTGCCCGGATAAGGGGTAACTCCGTCGTCTTCATCCAGTGTTTTCATCAGGTAGTCGTAACTGGTGCTGCCGATCTTGGTGCCGATTTTCAGGCCTTCCAGGTCGGAAATCTCTTCAACATTATCGTTATCCTCGCGCACCAGGATTCGCAGGCCGGAATCATAATACGGGTCAGAGAAATCAACGATTTCCTTGCGCTCTTCGGTAATGGTAATGCCAGCGATTGCGATATCCACGTTGCCGGTCTGCAGGGCAGGGATGATGCCGTTGAAGTCCATGGTGTTCAGGTCGATCTCAAAGCCGGCACGATCTGCCACTTCGCGGATGATCTCCATATCGAACCCGATCATCTCACCGGTTTCCTGGTCCATCATCTCGAAGGGCACGAAGCTGGGGTCGGTGACGACACGCAGCGTCTCTGCACTGACGGTTCCTGCGGCAACGGTGAGTGCCAGGGTTGCGCCAACCGTTTTAATCCATTTGGTGCTCATACAATCTCCTGTTTTTGCTTTTATTGCCCGTGCACCCGGTGGAGTGCTCCGGAAAAGGCGGGCTGATCAAGCCGGTTCTTTCCGGGGGCAGTTAATGGAACTGCAACCTTTACACTTTAGACCATTAACCGGAGAAATGCAGGAAATCAAATGGTTGGAGGAGGGGAGAGGGAAGAAAAATGGTCGGATTACGCCATAAAGGGCCGTAATCCGACAGAAGCGGGCTCGTCAGAAAGCGATCTTCTCACGTTCACCAAGCCCAAGGTTCTTCCAGATACTGACACTGGGTTCAGCCTGGTTCAGGGTGTAGAAGTGCAACCCTGGCGCTCCGGCGGCCAGTAGCTTTTCGCACATGCGGGTGACCACTTCCTCGCCAAACTTGCGGATGCTGTCGCTGTCCTCGCCGTAGGCTTCCAGCTGTTTGCGGATCCAGCGGGGAATTTCGGCACCGCACATGTCGGAGAAGCGGGTCAGGTTGGAAAAGTTGACGATGGGCATGATGCCCGGCACCACCGGAATGGTGACGCCCATCTTTTCCAGCCGGTCGATAAAGTAGAAGT
Source organism: Marinobacter denitrificans (assembly GCF_008795955.1). GTDB lineage: Bacteria > Pseudomonadota > Gammaproteobacteria > Pseudomonadales > Oleiphilaceae > Marinobacter > Marinobacter denitrificans. The sequence goes on along the minus strand of NZ_VMHN01000001.1, from coordinate 668,605 downwards.
AGCTGTCTGCGTTGAAGAAATACTGGGTAATAGCGCTGTTGGCGCCGGCTTCCACCTTGCGGGCGAAGTTCTTAAGATCATCTTCCGCGGTGCGGGCCTGGGGATGAAACTCCGGGTAGGCCGCCACTTCGATATTGAAGGTATCGCCGCTGTGCTCGCGGATGAAACTCACCAGCTCATTGGCGTAGCGCAGTTCACCGGCGGCCCCCATGCCGGAAGGCATATCGCCCCGCAGGGCCACGATGCGGTTGATACCGTTCTCACGGTAAACGTCCAGCAGTTCTGCAATGCTGTCGCGGGTGGCGCCCACGCAGGACAGGTGCGGGGCGGTAGAGACACCCCGCTTGTGCAGGTCCAGCACCGTCTGCACGGTGCGATCCCGGGTTGAGCCGCCGGCCCCAAAGGTGACCGAGAAGAAATCCGGGTCAACCTCTGCCAGCGTGTTGCGAACGCCCTGCAGCTTTTCCCAGCCCTTATCGGTCTTGGGCGGGAAAAACTCAAAGCTGAAGCGGCGCTTGAACTGTTTCTGGGTTTCCATGCTGCTACTACCTGATCAGTACTTGTAACTTTCCGGCTTGTACGGTCCTTCGACCGGTACACCAATGTAACTTGCCTGCTCCGGTGTCATCTTGGTGATCACGCCACCAAAACCTTCAACCATGGCGCGGGCCACTTCCTCGTCCAGCTGCTTGGGCAGAACCTGAACGTAGATACCTTTCTCGCGGGCATCTTCCGGAAGATCGGCAAACTTGCGCTCGAACAGGTACATCTGCGCCAGCACCTGGTTGGCGAACGAGCCATCCATGATCCGTGACGGGTGGCCGGTGGCGTTGCCCAGGTTCACCAGGCGGCCTTCGGACAGCAGGATCAGGTGGTCGTTGATGGCCTTGTCGCGATACACCACGTGTACCTGCGGTTTGACCTCGTCCCACTCCCAGTTCTTGCGCATGTAGGCGGTGTCGATCTCGTTGTCGAAGTGGCCGATGTTGCACACAACGGCGCCGCTCTTCAGAGACTTGAGCATATTGGCATCACACACGTTCATGTTGCCTGTGGTGGTGACCAGCAGATCGGTGTTCTGCAGCAACGCCTTATCAATGCCGGCTTCGGTGCCGGTGTTCACGCCGTCGAGATACGGAGACACCACTTCAAAACCGTCCATGCAGGCCTGCATGGCACAGATCGGGTCGGCTTCGGTGATCTTTACGATCATGCCTTCCTGGCGCAGGGAAGCGGCAGAGCCCTTGCCCACATCGCCGTAACCGATAACCAGCGCTTTCTTGCCAGCCATCAGGTGGTCGGTGGCGCGCTTGATGGCGTCGTTCAGGCTGTGGCGACAACCGTACTTGTTGTCGTTCTTGGACTTGGTGACCGCATCGTTGACGTTGATGGCCGGCACCTTCAGCTTGCCGTCCCGCAGCATTTCCTGCAGGCGGTGGACGCCGGTGGTGGTCTCCTCGGTTACACCGTGGCACTTGGCCAGGATTTCCGGATACTTCTCGTGCAGCAGCGCCGTCAGGTCGCCGCCGTCGTCCAGGATCATGTTGGGTTCCCAGCCTTCCACGTCGGCACCGACGGTGCGCTCGAGACACCAGTCGTACTCTTCGTCGGTTTCGCCTTTCCAGGCAAACACGGGAATGCCCTGTGCCGCGATGGCTGCTGCGGCCTGGTCCTGGGTAGAGAAGATATTGCACGATGACCAGCGTACGTTGGCGCCAAGCTCGATCAGGGTTTCAATCAGTACGGCGGTCTGGATGGTCATGTGGATACAACCCATGACGTTGGCGCCTTCCAGCGGCTGCTCGCCTTTGTACTTTTCGCGGAGCTTCATCAGCGCCGGCATTTCGCCTTCAGCGATGTTGATTTCCTTACGGCCCCAGGCCGCGAGTGAAATATCGCGGACTTTGTAGTCATCGAATTGGTTCAGTTTTTCTGCTGGAGTGCTCATGGTGTTCTCCTGTCGTGAATCTCTGGATTGGGAGTTGCTGCTCCCTTACTGTTGAATTCGGGTGCTGTCGGTGGTGGGGGTCTTCCTTCCCGGAAACGCTACGAGCACATCCATGTGCGCTTGGGGTCGGCCATCCTTGGCCTCCCACATTCCGGGAAGGAAGACCCCCACCACCTCGTTCGAATTTTTGGCGTATGCCGTTAGGAATACGCACCAAACTGTTGAATCGGCCCACTACAGGTGTCGGACTCTGTCACTAACTTCCGCTCCTGGGTATTAAACCCGAGAAGCCCTCACCATAATGCGAAGCGGTGGTGAGGGACCCCTTTCATGGACTGTGGGAGGCCAGGGATGGCCGACCCCAAGCGCACACGGACGTGCTTGTAGCGTGTCCATGGAAGGGGTCCCTCAGCGCCGCCACCCCCATCAGTAGCGGGCTAACCCAAGCCTGAGTCCAAGCCGAGGCCCAAGCCCAAATTAGATACCAGCGGCATCCTTAAGAAGATCTGCCCGGTCCGTCTTCTCCCATGGGAAGGAAGTAAACGTCTTGCCGCCAACCGTCATCTCGGCGGGCTCGCGACCAAAGTGGCCGTAGGCCGCTGTTGCACGGTACATCGGGTGCAGCAGGTCCAGCATGTTGGTGATGGCGTACGGGCGCAGGTCGAAGTTCTGGCGGATCAACTGGATGATCTTGTCGTCGCCGATCTTGCCTGTGCCGAAGGTGTTGACCGAGATGGATGTTGGCTCGGCAACACCGATGGCGTAAGACACCTGGATCTCGCACTTTTCCGCCAGGCCGGCGGCAACAATGTTCTTCGCCACGTAACGGCCGGCATAGGCTGCAGAGCGATCCACCTTGGACGGGTCCTTGCCGGAGAAGGCGCCGCCGCCGTGGCGTGCCATGCCGCCGTAGGTGTCGACGATGATCTTGCGGCCGGTCAGGCCGCAGTCGCCAACGGGGCCGCCAATCACGAACTTGCCGGTGGGGTTGATGTGGAACTGGGTGTCTTTGTGCAGCAGCTCCGCCGGCAGGGCGTGCTTGACGATCAGCTCCATCACTGCTTCTTTCAGGTCAGCCTGGGACACGTCTTCGTCGTGCTGGGTGGACAGGACCACGGCGTCAATGCCGGTAACCTTGCCGTTTTCGTAGCGGCAGGTGACCTGGCTTTTCGCATCCGGGCGCAGCCATGGCAGCAGGCCGCTCTTGCGTGCTTCGGCCTGGCGCTGGACCAGGCGGTGGGAGAAGGTGATCGGCGCCGGCATCAACACGTCGGTTTCGTTGCTGGCGTAGCCGAACATCAGGCCCTGGTCGCCTGCGCCCTGGTCTTCCGGCTTCTGGCGGTCAACGCCCTGGGCGATGTCCACGGACTGTTTGCCGATGATGTTGATGATGCCACAGGTGTCGCCGTCGTAGCCTACGTCGGAGGAGGTGTAGCCGATGTCTTTGATCACACCCCGTACCAGGTCTTCCAGGTCAACCCAGGCGCTGGTGGTAATTTCACCGCCCACGATGGCGACACCGGTTTTCACCATGGTTTCACAGGCAACCCGGGCATGGGGGTCGTCCACGAGGATGGCGTCGAGTACGGCATCAGAAATCTGGTCTGCCAGTTTGTCAGGATGGCCTTCAGAGACCGATTCGGAGGTAAAGACGCTGTAATCAGACATAGGGTTGCTCCTCTGTGAGCGTTGCAAATTCGTGCCGGTGGTGAATCTCGGTTTCCGTCCGGCCGTGGTGATGTCGGTATCGTAAATCAGTTTTCAGAGTCTGCATAATTCTATATCAAAAAAAATTGATACAGTTTTGATTTCTGCCTTCAGGCAGCCTCCGGGTTTTTCCAGAATTCTCTTACCTGCACCTGGAATCCGTTGCGCAGGCCGATAAATAAAGACTCGCCGGCAATCAGGCCGGCTTCTGCCGCCCAGCTTGTGAGTTCTTCAGGTTCGAAGCCCAGCCAGAGATCGCCGCAGGCTTCCTTCGCCCAGTCCTGGTCGTGGCTGCACAGGTCGCTGATCACCAGGCAGCCGCCGGTTTTCATCAGTGCGGCGGCGTCCAGGAAAATGTCTGCAGGGCTAGGAACGTGGTGCAGCACCATATTGGCCACCACCAGGTCAAAATCGTCACCCCGGGCAAGCAGGTGGTCGGTCACGCCTTCGATCAGGTCGACGTTGTTCAGGCGCTCGTCGATGCAGGTGCGTGTGGCCTTTGCCAGCATGTCACGGGAGTTGTCCAGGGCCACCACGTACTCGCAGAGTTTCGACAGTACGGGCAGGAACGCGCCTTCGCCGGGGCCGATTTCCAGGGCGGTTTTCCACTCATGCCGGCTGGAGCGGTTGCGGATCAGGTTGGCCACCGGTTCGGCATACAATTCGAACGCGGCAATCAGTTCCTGCTGCTCCCGGAATTTTTCCGCATAACGGGCGAAAAAAGCCTGGGACTGATCGGCACGCTGGTTGCGGATCGCCTCAATTTTTCCCTGCAGATGTTCCGGCAGGGGAATGCGGTCTACCGTGTCGAACACCTGGCGGATGGTCTGGTCGGTAAGCTTGTCGCTCTCCAGATTCAGCGGGCGCCGGTAGAAAATGGCGTTGCCCTCACGCTGGGGTTCCAGCAGCCCCGCTTTGTGCATCACTTTCAGGTGGTGGCTCATACCGGACTGGCGCATATCGAACAACTGGCTCAGCTCCAGAACGCCAAAAGTGTCCCGGCGCAACACACGAAGGATCTCCAGGCGCAGCGGGTCGCCGCTCGCTTTGAAGATCGGTGCCAGAGCGTCCACGGAGGACAGGTCGTTTACGTGTGTGGTCAGTGATGTCATGGAACGAAGTTTAGGGCTGTCTGATCAGTCAATCAATATCTATATCAAAATAAATTGATATAGAGTTAGATCTGTTTGAAAAATCAGCCAAAATTTCTGCTGCTATTACCTGTCGCCTGAAAGGGGCATAAAAAGAGTGACGCCGATTTGCCCCGGTGGTCACTAATCGGCGAAAATACGCGCCTTCTTTTTATCAGTTCACCTTTTTGCCGACCAAAACTGGAGAAAACGTCAATGCCATCTCGCACAGATCTCGCCAACGCCATTCGCGCGCTGAGCATGGATGCGGTTCAGAAAGCCAAATCCGGCCACCCGGGCGCGCCCATGGGTATGGCGGACATCGCCGAGGTACTCTGGAATGATTTCCTCAGCCACAACCCGGCCAACCCGAAGTGGGCCAACCGCGACCGTTTTGTGCTCTCCAATGGCCACGGCTCCATGCTGCAGTATTCCCTGCTGCATCTGAGTGGCTATGACGTCTCCATTGATGACATCAAGAACTTCCGTCAACTGCACTCCAAGACCCCGGGCCATCCTGAGTATGGCTACACGCCCGGCGTTGAAACCACCACTGGCCCGCTGGGGCAGGGGATTGCAAATGCGGTCGGTTTTGCCCTGGCAGAGAAAGCCCTGGGCGAACAGTTCAACCGTCCCGGGCACAGCATTGTTGATCACTACACCTATGCCTTCCTGGGCGATGGCTGCCTGATGGAAGGTATCTCCCACGAGGTGTCTTCCCTTGCCGGCACACTGGGCCTGGGCAAGCTGATCATGTTCTATGACGACAACGGCATCTCCATTGACGGCGAAGTAGACGGCTGGTTCACCGACGACACGCCCAAGCGTTTCGAATCCTATGGTTGGCAAGTGATTCCCGCGGTTGACGGCCACAATCCCGAAGCGGTCCGCAGCGCCATTCAGGCAGCCCGCGCCAACACGTCCCAGCCCACCCTGATCTGCTGCAAGACCATCATCGGTTTCGGCTCTCCCAACAAGCAGGGCACCGAGGCCTGTCACGGTGCGGCCCTCGGCGAGGACGAAGTGGCCCTGACCCGCGAGAAGCTGGGCTGGAACCACGGGGCCTTTGAGATCCCCTCGGAAATCTATAGCGCCTGGGATGCGCGCGAGAAGGGCGCCGCCGCTGAGGCCGAGTGGGATCAAGCTTTTGCCGCTTACGAGAAAGCGGAGCCGGAACTGGCTGCCGAGCTGAAGCGCCGTATGGCGGGCGACCTGCCGGCAGACTTCTCCGAAAAGGCCCAGGCTTACATCCAGGAATGTCAGGACAAGGGCGAGACTGTCGCCAGCCGCAAGGCTTCCCAGAATACGCTGAACGCCTATGGCCCATTGCTGCCTGAGCTGCTGGGTGGCTCTGCCGACCTGGCCGGTTCCAATCTTACTATCTGGAATGGCAGCAAACCGCTGACCAAAGAGGACGCTAGCGGAAACTACGTGTACTACGGTGTTCGCGAGTTCGGCATGGCTGCCATCATGAATGGTGTTGCCCTGCACGGTGGCTTCGTGCCCTACGGCGCCACCTTCCTGATCTTTATGGAATACTGCCGTAACGCCGTGCGGATGGCCGCATTGATGAAACAACGCTCCATCTACGTCTTCACCCATGACTCCATCGGCCTGGGCGAAGACGGGCCGACACATCAGCCGGTCGAGCAGATGGCCAGCCTGCGCACCACGCCGAACATGAGCACCTGGCGCCCGGCCGATGCCGTGGAATCGGCGGTAGCCTGGAAAGCCGCCCTTGAGCGTACCGACGGCCCCACGGCCATGGTCTTCTCCCGTCAGGGCCTGCCTCATCAGCAGCGTGACGCAGATCAACTGGCGAACATCGCCAAAGGTGGCTATATCCTCTCCGACAGCGAAGGCACGCCGGATCTTATCCTGATTGCCACCGGCTCCGAAGTCGGCCTGGCCCAGGACGCCGCGGCTGCGCTGCGGGAGAAGGGCAGCAAGGTGCGCGTGGTATCCATGCCCTCTACTGATATCTTTGATGCCCAGAGCGCTGCCTACAAGCAGGAAGTGCTGCCACTGGAAGTGACCAACCGTGTTGCTGTCGAAGCCGGCATTGAGGACTACTGGTACAAGTATGTTGGCCTGGACGGCCGGGTTGTGGGCATGAGCACCTTCGGTGAGTCCGCGCCTGCGGGTGAGCTGTTCAAAGAGTTCGGCTTCACCGTGGATAACGTGATCGCCGTGGCCGGGGAGCTGCTGGAAGCCTGATGACCACCGCTGCACCGTATCGCATCGCCATCAATGGATACGGCCGTATCGGCCAGTGTGTCCTGCGTGCGCTCTATGAGAACGGTTTTCGCGACCACCTGCAGGTGGTCGCGATTAACGAGCTGGCGGATATCGACACCATTGCCCACCTCACCCGTTATGACTCCACCCATGGCCGATTCCAGGGTGACATTACCGTTGAGGGCGATTCCCTGCTGGTGAATGGTGATCGAATCCGGGTGCTCCGCCATGCGGATGCATCGGAGCTGCCCTGGGGTGAACTGGGCGTGGACCTGGTATTGGAATGTTCCGGGGCCTTCAGCGACCGGGCGACCGCCGAGCAGCACCTGAAGGCCGGCGCTGCTCGGCTGCTGTTCTCACAACCGGCAGAGTCCGATGTGGATCGCACGGTGGTTTACGGTGTCAACCAGGGCCAGTTGACCGCATCGGACCGTATCGTTGCGGCAGCGTCCTGCACCACCAACTGCCTGGTGCCTGTCATCCAGATACTGGATGAGGCCCTGGGAGTGGAGCAGGGCAGCACCACTACGATTCATGCTGCCATGAACGACCAGCCTGTGATTGACGCCTACCACCACCAGGACTTGCGCCGCACCCGCAGTGCCCTGCACAACATCGTTCCCGTGGATACCGGCCTGGCCAAGGGCATCGAGCGCCTGCTTCCCCATATGGAAGGCAGGTTCAGCTCTGTGGCCATGCGGGTGCCCACCATGAATGTGTCGGCAATCGATATGGTAGTGAACGTTCGGAAGAACACCTCGGTGGAGGCGGTGAATAATTTATTACAAAACGCCGCCCGCGGCCCGCTGAAACGTATTCTGGGCTACACCGACGAGCTTCTGGCCAGCTCCGATTTCAACCACGATGCCCACTCCAGCATTGTGGACGGAGGCCAGACGCGTGTAACCGGTGGCACCATGGTGAAGGTGCTGTGCTGGTTTGATAACGAGTGGGGGTTCGCAAATCGGATGCTGGACGTCAGCAAACACTGGTTGTCCGGCCACTGAAACTATTTTTGATCAGGGGATGAACATTATGGCTATCAAGCGAATGACCGATCTGGACCTCGCAGGCAAGCGAGTACTGATCCGTGAAGATCTGAACGTACCGGTAAAAAACGGTGAAGTTACCAGCGATGCCCGCATCCGCGCCTCGCTGCCCACCATCAAGGCCGCAAAAGAGGCGGGTGCCCGGGTAATGCTGATGTCCCACCTGGGCCGCCCGGAAGAAGGTGTTTACGACGAAGCCTCCTCCATGAAGCCGGTGGCTGACCATCTTGGCAAGTTACTGGGCCAGGAAGTCCGCCTGATTGCCGATTACCTCGACGGCGTTGAAGTGGCCGAAGGCGAAGTGGTGCTGTTTGAAAACGTGCGCTTCAACAAGGGCGAGAAGAAAGACGACGAAGATCTGGCTAAAAAGTACGCCGCGCTGTGCGACGTCTACGTGATGGACGCCTTTGGTACCGCCCACCGCGCCCAGGCCTCAACCCATGGTGTTGCCCGTTTCGCGCCCGAAGCCTGCGCCGGCCCGCTGCTGGCGGCAGAACTGGAAGCCCTCGGCAAGGCCCTGGACAACCCGGCCAAGCCCGTGGTCGCCATTGTCGGCGGCTCCAAGGTGTCCACCAAGCTGGACGTGCTGAACGCCTTGGAAAAAGTCTGCGATTCCATCATCGTCGGTGGCGGTATCGCCAACACCTTCCTGGCGGCCGCAGGCCATCCGGTGGGTAAATCCCTGTGCGAACACGACCTGATCGACACCGCCCGGGAAATCGCCTCCCGCGTTGAAATCCCGCTGCCGGTGGATGTGGTGGTCGCCAGCGAATTCGCGGAAACCGCGACCGCCACCACCAAAAACATCTCCGACGTCAGCGAGGACGACATGATCCTCGACGTTGGCCCGGAAACCGCTGGTCAGTTTGCCGATCTGCTGAAAAATGCCAAAACCATCCTCTGGAACGGCCCGGTCGGCGTATTCGAATTCGACCAGTTCAGCAACGGCACCCAAGCCCTGGCGAAAGCCATCGCAGAAAGCGATGCCTTCTCCCTGGCTGGCGGTGGTGATACGGTCGCCGCCGTTGACAAGTACGGTGTGAGTGACAAAATCTCGTACATTTCCACCGGCGGCGGTGCTTTCCTGGAGTTTGTGGAAGGCAAGACGCTACCGGCTGTCGCGGTATTGGAAGAGCGCGGCGCCTGAATACATTAAGTGCATGACGCCAGGAAGCGGGCAAGCTGTGCGGGACACGCCGTTAATACGTCCCTGTAGGCTCGTAAAAAACATCCATGTTTTTTACGGTCCCGCACAGCTTGCCCGCTCCCTGGCTCGCGAACACTGTGCAAGTACTCGACTTCATTTTCATTTAGCAAGGAGACTGACCCCATGGCCCTGATATCGATGCGGCAACTGCTGGATCACGCCGCCGAGCACGGCTACGGCGTGCCTGCCTACAACGTGAATAACCTGGAGCAGATGCGCGCCATCATGGAAGCGGCTGACAAAACCGACTCTCCGGTGATTGTCCAGGCCTCTGCCGGCGCCCGCAAATACGCGGGTGCGCCGTTCCTGCGTCACCTTATTCTGGCGGCTATTGAAGAGTTTCCGCATATTCCAGTGGTTATGCATCAGGATCACGGCACCAGCCCTTCCGTTTGTCAGCGTTCGATCCAATTGGGCTTCAGTTCCGTGATGATGGACGGCTCTTTGGGTGAGGACGGGAAAACGCCCACCGACTACGAATACAACGTCGACGTCACCCGTCGTACCGTGGAAATGGCCCACGCCTGTGGCGTTTCCGTGGAAGGCGAGCTGGGCTGTCTGGGTTCCCTGGAAACCGGTCAGGCCGGTGAAGAAGACGGCATCGGCGCGGAAGGTACCCTGGATCACAGCCAGATGCTGACCGACCCTGAAGAAGCGGCCGACTTCGTCAAGAAAACCCACGTGGACGCCCTGGCCATTGCCATTGGCACCAGCCACGGCGCCTACAAGTTCACCCGTCCACCGACCGGTGACATCCTGGCTATTGACCAGATCAAAGCCATCCACGCCCGCATCCCGGACACCCACCTGGTCATGCACGGCTCCAGCTCCGTTCCCCAGGAGTGGCTGAAGATCATCAACGAATACGGTGGTGAGATTCCGGAAACCTACGGTGTACCCGTTGAGGAAATCGTCGAAGGCATCAAGCACGGCGTTCGCAAGGTCAACATCGACACCGACCTGCGCCTGGCAAGCACCGGCGCGGTCCGTCGCTTCCTGGCCCAGAACCCGGCCGAATTCGACCCGCGCAAGTTCCTGAAAGAAACCATGAAGGCGATGACAGACGTCTGCGTTGCCCGCTATGAAGCCTTCGGAACCGCCGGCAATGCCAGCAAGATCAAGCCAGTTAACCTTGAGCGCATGTTTGAGCGGTATGCTTCTGGGGAGCTAGATCCCAAGGTAAGGTAAGCTTTGGAGCTTGCCTCTTCTTTGTAGCCTGCTGGCCTGGCGGGCTCCGCAGAGGTGGGCTTTCCTTCCGGGACACGTCGTGAATACGTCCCTGTAGACTCCTAAAAAACATCCCTGTTTTTTAGGGTCCCGGAAGGAAAGCCCACCTCTGCTTGTTCGGCCCCTCGATATCGCATGCTCTGACACTCGTCGCCAATCTTCTTTGCGCTATTGGCGGCGATAACTCGAATGCCAAAAAGCCCCGGTGGGAACGCCCTTCCAGAAATGTGGAGCGCCAGGGATGGCGCGACCAAGCCCTACATGGACGTATTCACGGGCGTTTTCTGGAAGGGGGTTCCCATCGGGGCGTACCGCCACTTGGCAGGCTAGGTGCCTAACCCAAAGGCACAACCGAAGTCAGACAACTGATACGCATCAATTCTGACACACCCCCACCTTGTAATTTTCATTTCCTCATCAACTATAGAGTTAGTAACCGGGCAAACATGCCCAGTCGTCTAAACAGGTGTGAGGAGCAGAATGGACTTCAAAGACTATTACGCCGTGCTCGGTGTGAGCGAGTCTGCCTCCCCCGAGGAGATCAAAAAGGCCTACCGCAAACTGGCCCGGAAATACCATCCGGATGTCAGTAAGGAGCAAGACGCCTCCGATAAGTTCAAAGACGTCGGCGAGGCCTATGAAGTACTGAAAGACCCCGAAAAACGGGCGGAATACGATGAGCTGAAAAAATACGGTGCGCGGCAGGACGGATCGTTCCAGCCACCTCCGGGATGGCAAAGCGCATCTGGCTTTGGTGGCGGTGGTTTTACCGACGCCGATGCGTCGCAGTTCAGTGACTTTTTTGAAGAAATCTTCGGTGGCGGCCGTCGTTCAGGTTCCGGTGCCGGCTTTGGGGGTGGCTACGGTGGTCAGCGCCACTCCATGCGCATGCGGGGTGAAGATGTTCACGCACGGCTAGCGCTGTTTCTGGAGGAAGCGTTCCATGGCTGCGAGAAGCAGATCTCGTTCAATGTCCATGAGGCCGATGACAAAGGCCGGGTAGTGCCACGGCAGAAAACCCTCAACGTGAAAATCCCTGCCGGCATGAAAGAGGGGCAGCATATCCGCCTGAAAGGCCAGGGCGCGCCCGGCATAGGCGGTGCAGAGAATGGCGACCTGTTTATCGAAGTGGAATACGCGCCGCACCCCCTGTTCACGGTGGAAGGCAAGGATATACTGGTAACAGTGCCCATCGCACCCTGGGAGGCTGCCCTCGGTGCCTCGGTTACGGTTCCCACCGTTGGCTCGAAGGTAAACGTGAAGGTGCCCAAGGGCTCGTCCAGTGGCCGCAAACTGCGCCTCAAGGGCAAAGGCCTGCCGGGCAAACATCCCGGGGACCAGTTGGTAGTGTTGCAGATCGTGATGCCTGAGCGGCACAGCGACGAAGCCGAGGAGTTATACAAGCAACTGGCCGAGGCTGAAAAAGGGTTCAATCCACGTAGCAAGTTGCATGTGTGAGCGGGGTGAAGGATGACTGACAAAGACCGGATTCTGAGCGTCGAACTGGTGGAACCCACCGCTACATTCACCTTGCGGGAAATCTGCGAGCGTGGTGACTGCCATGCCGAGTTCGTGATCAAGCTGGTGAACTACGGTGTGATCACGCCGGTAGAGGAATCACCAGAGGCGCGACAGTGGCAGTTTGATCTCGACGCCCTGGCCCGTTTACAAAAGGCTCAGCGTTTGCAGAGAGATCTCAAAATGAATCTGCCTGGGTTGGCGATGTCTCTGGAACTTCTCGACGAGGTCCAGGAAATGAGGCGTGAAGTCGATCGGTTAAATCGGCAATTAAGGCATTTTTTAGGCGAAACATAGTCCGCAGGGCGGGTGGGCCAGCCGACCCACCCGCCAGGCTAAAAACTACTCCTTACCCATCTTCTGCAGTTCGGCGTAAATCTTTTCCGCTTCTTCCATCAGCGTGCCATGCGTGCGGAGATCGCCGTTGCGCTGGGCGTGCAGCGCTTTCTGCAACTTGGCCTCGTACTCTTTCTGAAGCTTTTTCTTCGGATCACCCTTCAAAAATCCCAGCATCATTTTTCCCCTGCTTTCATTTGTCTGTTCAGTAGCTTACGCCCTTGAGGCCGGAAAGTTCACAAAATTTCATGGTCAATAACTGGACAGCTCCAAAAAATGGGAATAAATTCCCAATTAAATATTTGGGAAAATAATCCCAATCAAAGGAGAAGGCCAATGAAACGTAATCCCCTTACAACAGCAATCAAACTGGCCCTGACCGGTGCAGTCGTCGGTTCTCTCGTTGCCTGTGGCGGAGGTGGTTCCAGCTCGTCGAGCAGTGACACCGCATCCTCGGGCACCAGTGTCGGGCCCGTGTCGGGTTTTGGAAGTGTGTATGTGAATGGCACCCGCTTTGATACCAACGGCAGTGTTAACAGCGACGACGGCATCGAGCGGGAAACCCAGCTTGAGAAAGGCATGATTCTCAAGGTCCGTGGCCGGTGGGACGATGACGGGCAGGGCGAAGCAGATCGCCTGGATTACGACGATTCCATCCGCGGCGAATTGCAGTCGGCGAGCTGGAACGGGCCGGACCTGCTGGATGGCGAAGGCACGTTGATTGTCGCAGGGCAGGAAATCCTGGTGGACGGGCAAACGGTATTCAAGGGCGCTACGCCCGCTGACCTCAACGGTGTTGCCCCTGGCATCTACCGTGTTCGAGTCAGCGCCTGGCGCCTTGACGACGGCAGCTTCCGTGCCAGTTTCGTGGGGATAAAACCCGTCAGCGAAGATTTCGATGACACCAACGAAGTAGAAATCGAAGGCCTGGTCCACAACCTGGACAATGTTGCCCAGACATTTCAGATCAATGGCATTGAAGTGGATTACCAGAGCGCCGAGTTTGACGATGATCTGAAACCGGGCGATCTCGCTGACGGCCTGGCCGTTGAAGTTGAGGGTTTCATCGATAGCAATGGCGTTCTGATTGCCGAAGAGATTGACGACGAAGACGACCTGTTTGATGACGATGATGATGTCGAGATTGCCGGGGCCATTTCCGGCGATTACCACGAAGCCAGCAGGCAGTTCAGCCTTAATGGCATTATCGTTCAGGTGAATGGCGGCACCGAGTTTGACGACGGTCTGAGAGAAAGTGATCTGGGCGATGGTCTGCTGGTTAAAGTCGAAGGCAGCTTCCGTAACGGTGTGCTCGTAGCCGAAGAGGTCGAACCCCGGGACGGTGATGCTGAAGTGGATGGCGTTATTGAATCCAGAAGCGGCGAAGAGCTTGTGGTCAGCGGTGTACGCGTCGTGCTGACAGGCAACACCCTTATCGAAGATGACGATGACGACGATGATGACAACATCACCATGAGAACCCGCGATATTGAAAGCCTGCGGGTGGGCGATTTTATAGAGGTTGAAGGTCGCCAACGAGCGGCCGGTGGCGACTATCTGGAAGCCATCAAAATCGAACGCGAGGACAGCGATGAGGAGGGTTATGAGATGGAAGGACGAGTAACGGCCGTTACTGACAGCTCCGTTACGGTTCTTGGTCTCACGCTGTCAGGTGGTGGCGCGGATCTATCTGGCATCCGTGTGGGCGACCAGGTAGAAGTCGATTACTTCCGCAATGCGGGCGGTGACTATGTAATCGACGAAATAGAGGAAGACGACTGATTGGTCTTGACGCCACTATGGGAATACAATCCCAAATATGAAAAAGTCCAATACCCAACCTCTGCACCGGGCGCTGTATCGCATTCTGCGCCCGCTGGCTCGTCTGCTGCTCCGCAATGGTATTCCATTTGCGGAGTTTGCGGAGCTGGTCAAGCGGGCCTACGTGGATGCCGCCCTGGAAGACTTCTCTGATAATCGCAAAAAGCCGACAGACTCCCGTGCTGCGGTGATGACCGGCCTGACCCGAAAAGAAGTCAGAAAACAGCGCGAGATCCTGGCGGGTGAGGATGACGGTAGCCCGGCTAACCGGCATGAAAACCGGGCCTCCCGCGTTGTTTCCGGCTGGGTCCATGATTCTGCATTCCAGACGGGCGCCGGAGAACCGGCCCAACTGCCGTTTGATGGCCCGCTCAGCTTCAGCGAGCTGGTAAAACGCTACAGCGGTGATATGACGCCCCGGGCGGTGCTCGAGGAGCTGGTGCGGGTAGGCGTGGTGGAAACCGAAGCCTCCGGGAAACTGGCATTGCGCCAGAGGGCGTACGTACCTGCTGGTGACAGTGAAGAAATGCTTCAGATTTTCGGGGAGGACGTATCAGATCTTATAGCGACCATTGATCACAATCTGGTGGGCAGCGAGGCTGATAGTCAGCCCCTGTTCCAGAGAACACTGGTGTACAACAATATACCCCCGGAAGTTGTGGCGCGCTGGCGCAGGTATGCGGCGCAACAGTCACAGGCTATGCTTGAGCAGCTGGACAAGTGGCTTGGCCCCTACGACCGTGACATCGCCGGCCATGGAGCAAACAGGGCCACCGGCGAGGCGGTCAGAACGGGTGTAGGTGTTTTCTATTTTGAAGATCCGGTTCAGTTATCCGCAAGCGGCAGGGAGAAACGCACATGAAGCCGAAGTCCATCCAGTCAGCTACCCGCTTTACATTAGGCGCTTTATCCATCGGTATCCTGACCGCATGCGGTGGTGGAGGCAGTGCTAGCCTTGATATCGCGGACGGTGGCATCCGTGGCACGGGATCCAGTGTGGGGCCGGTTTCAGGATTTGGTAGCGTATTTGTTAACGGCGTCCGGTTTGATACCGGGGATCTGAACGGCCAGGTTCAGAGCGACGACGGCATCACTGCAGAGTCGGAACTGGACGAAGGCATGATCCTGCGGGTTGACGGTGAATGGCGGGATGATGGCACGGGTACTGCTGATGCCCTTGAGTATGACGATACGCTCCGTGGCAGGATAGAGAGTGTTGCCCCTGATACCTCAGGAGCGGGGGAGTTTGTAGAAATCGAGGTGATGGGCCAGACCGTCGTTGTCGAGAAGCAAACGGTGGTACGCGGTACAACGTTCGCAGATCTTCTGAGTGGTAATGGTACCGACCTGAGCGTACGCGTCAGTGCCTGGCGCCAGGAAGATAGTTCCTTCCGTGCAAGCTACGTTGGTGTACTTGCGCAGAGCACGGTAGGAGACGTGGAAGTTGAGGGCGCTATCGAAGAGGGTTCGGTTGAGCCTGGCAGTTTTACCCTTAACGGTGTCAACGTGACCTACGGCAGCAATGTCGAATTTGGTGACGGATTGAGTGAGAGTGACCTGGTCCCGGGGAGTTACTTTGAAGTTGAAGGCGACTACTCCGGTGGCACGTTGGAAGCCAGGCAAATCGAAAGGGACGACTTCCGCCGCTACAATCGGGCCAGCGATGACGATATAGAATTTACCAGCCCCATTCAGGTGTCTTTCAGTGCCTCCGGCTCCGGACCCCAGGACGGAGAGTTCCGTATGAGCGACCTTGTGGTCAGGGTCACTGAGGAAACGGAATTGGATGGTGGGCTTACGGTCGCTGATTTGCAGCAAGGGATTCTGGTCCAGGTTGAAGGCGAGTTTACTGCCGACCGTACAGTTGTAGCCGAAGAGATTGAGCTTAGAGAGGGGACCGCGGAAGTCACGGGCGCTATAACGTCGCTGGTTGATCTTACCGCCCGGACCTTCGAAGTGGGTGGTGTGCTGGTACAGATAACACCGTTTACGATCATCACCGATGACGATGACGATACCCGTATCAGCCTGGAAGACCTGTTCCGTGGCGATGAGGTAGAGGTAGAGGGTGTCGAAAGAGAAGATGGTAGTGGGGCTATTTTCCTTGAGGCACTCAAAGTCGAGCGAGAAGAGCCCGAAGATGATGGTGATGAACAGAACGAGTTCGAACTGGAGGGAAAATTACGCGCCATTGATGATCAGTCAATCACCGTGCTGGGCGTAAGGATGAATATTGGCATCGGTGCGTTTGAGGGGAATACCGACCGCTCGGTTATTGAGCAGATGGTTAGCCCTCAAACCGGAGAGTTCCCATTGGTTGAAGTGGAATACTCACTCGCGGTTTCAGGGCAGCATTCTTACAGGGCCGATGAAATCGAACTCGAAGAAGATGACGACGACTGATCGCCAACAGCGATAACCGGGTGCCCCTCAGGGCACCCGGCATTGCTCACAGTTCTAACCGCAAATCCGCGAGCGGGCTTCCTGATACTCGTCGCTTATACGCTGGACCAGGTCACTGACAGAAACCACATCCGTAATCTGGCTCACCCCCTGGCCAGCGGACCAGACGGTTTTCCAGGCTTTGGCCTCATCGTTCACGGGCTTCAGCTTCTCACCATAATCGAGTTTGCCGGGCTCGTTCAGTTTATCCATGGGGTAGCCCGCGGCTTCCAGGCTCTGGCGCATGAAGTTGGCGGGGATGCCTGACACCGCCGGCGTGTGGATGATATCCCCGGATACCGCTTCCAGGATCATGTTCTGGTAGGCGGCTTCCGCCAGTGATTCGGTGGTATTGATAAAACGGGTGCCCATGTAGCACAGGTCCGCGCCCATGGCCTGGGCAGCGAGGATATCTTCGCCTTTGGAAAGCGCGCCAGCGAGCAGAATAATGCCGTCGAACACCTCACGGATTTCATGAACCAGCACGAACGGATTGACGGTGCCGGCATGGCCGCCCGCGCCGGCGGAAACGGCGATAATACCATCCACACCTGCCTCGGCCGCCTTGCGCGCATGCTTCTGGTTGGTAACGTCGTGGAAAACCATGCCACCGTAGCTGTGTACGGCTTCGGTCACACGGGTTGCCGCGCCAAGGGACGTAATCACAATCGGCACCTGGTGTTTCACGCACAGTTCCAGGTCGGCCTCCCAGCGGGGGTTGGTACGGTGAACAATCAGGTTGACAGCATAGGGTGCGATTTTTCTGTCCGGATGGGTCTGGCGTAGGTCATCCAGGCCCTCGTTCATCTGAATCACCCATTTCTCGAAATCTTCACTGCTGCGCTGGTTCAGGGCAGGAAAACTGCCAACAATGCCTTGCCGGCAGCACGCAAGTGCCAGCTCCGGGCCGGAGATCAGGAACATGGGGGCGGCCACCAGGGGGAGGCTCAGCGAGTTCTTCAGTGATTCGGGTAACGCCATGAGAATTCCTTAATTTATGCTGGAACTTATGTACGGTATAAGGGATCTTAGCGTGCTCACTACCGCCTGAAAATGACCAGAAACGAATAAACAACAAGGAGCTCCATTATGGGCGAAGCAAAAAGAAGAAAGGAAACCGGTGCGCCGCCTCCCGTGCGGAAGAAGGGCCGCAAATCGCTGTATCTGGGTGTTGGGGTCATTGTCATCGCCTTTGTTGCCGTAGGCGTGTTTTTCCTCACGGCCAGTCCGGATCCGTCCTCTGATGCTCTGCCGGTTGCCGCCCCCAATGCCAACCCTTTCCCGGCCGAGCTGGATCGCTTTGGTATCTCAGTGGGCGATCCCGATGCCCCTGTGGTTGTGCGGGAATTCGCGGATTACCAATGCCCTGCCTGTGCGCGGTTCTCGGACGCGAGCGAGCAACTGAAACAGGAGTACGTGGAGACTGGCAAGGTGCGTTTCGTCTATTTTGATCTGCCCCTGCAACAACACGACAATGCTGTGCCCTCAGCCCACGCTGCACGCTGTGCAGGGGATCAGGGTGCCTACTGGGAAATGCACGACGAGTTATTTGATATGCAAACCGAGTGGAGTGGTTCCGGTAGCCCCGTGGATACCTTCAGCCGATACGCGAACGATCTGGGGCTGGATGAGCGCAGATTCCGCCGGTGCATGAGTACGGACCTTCATATTGATGACATCGAGCAGAGCCGCCGCGTGGCCATGCAGCTGCGCGTGACCAGCACGCCAACCGTGCTTGTGGATAACGTACGCCTGACCCGTCCGGGCTGGGGGCAGTTATCTGCAGTAGTAGAGCGTGAGCTGGCCGACTGAGCAAAGTCCCCATTTTGGAACGTCCTGAAAACTCCCGCATTGCGGGAGTTTTTTTGTTCGGCCTCAAGGAATTAGGGAGAAAAATGAATTATTATTCACCCGCCTTGCAAACTGATGATTAAAAAATGTTGTTGGGGGCTTTGGGCCGGCCTCTATAAAGGAGCAAGTAATGAAGAATAAGATTGTTTTGGGGTCTGTGTTCGCTGTGCTGGCATCTTTCGCTTCCAATGCGTCTGCCCAGGAGTCTGTCGATGGTGGCTATGTGGGGCTGAACTACAGCTTTCTGACCTATGAAGAAGACGGAATTTCCGAAGAATTCGATCTGGGCGCCCTGGTGGGAAAAGCCGGGGTGCGGATCAATCCTTACCTCTCTGCCGAATTAAGGGCCGGTTTTGGTGCCAAAGATGATTCAATCAGCGCCAATGGTTATTCTCTGGAGCTGGAGCTTGATTACATGGTGGGTGGCTATATGGCGCTGGGGCTTCCCAACGAAAGCCCCGTCTATCCCTACGTAATTGTCGGTGCCACCAAGGGTGAGCTGACTGCCTCTGCGACGGGCCCCGGTGGCTCAGCCAGCCTATCAGAGTCGGAATCCGACATTTCCTTTGGTCTGGGCGCCAACCTGGATATCAATAAGGATTTCCAGGTCAACGGCGAGTACATGCAGTATATCGACAAGGATGGCGCGGAAATCTCCGGCGTCTCCATCGGTTTCGCCGTACTGTTCTGATCTCTGTCGGCACGTAATTTACCGGCACCTTTCCTGGTGCCGGGCTCTCCCGAAGATTCTATCCGTAACCCCCCCGTAATACTTTCCGGCATTCGGATTCGTTAGAATGGCGGCTTTATGCCCTTGGGCGATCACTAACCATGCTCCGGATTTACGGTCCGGCCCGCAGGAGAAACCAGACTCATGAGCCAGGATGTTGTTGTCTGCGCGCTATACAAGTTCGCAGTTCTGAATGATTACAAAGCCCTTCGCCAGCCGCTGCTGGACCTGATGCTTGAGAAGGACGTGCATGGCACTTTGTTGCTTGCCCGTGAAGGCATCAACGGCACCATTGCCGGCAGCCGTGAGGGGGTGGATGCGATCCGGCACTGGCTGGATGCCGATGAGCGATTTGAGGGTATTGATTACAAGGAATCTTTCGTGGATATCCAGCCCTTCAAACGCACCAAGGTGAAGCTGAAGAAAGAGATCGTCACCATGGGTGTGGAGGGTATTGATCCGAAACGTATTGTGGGCACCTACGTGGAGCCGAAAGAGTGGAATGATCTGATCGCCGACCCGGACGTAATGGTTGTGGACACCCGTAACCAGTACGAAGTGGAGATCGGAACCTTCAGAAATGCCAGGAACCCGGCTACGGATACGTTCCGCGAGTTCCCCGAGTACGTAAAGGAGAATCTGGACCCTTCGAAACACAAGAAGGTCGCCATGTTCTGCACCGGGGGCATCCGGTGTGAAAAATCCACGGCATTCCTGAAAGAGCAGGGTTTTGATGAGGTGTATCACCTCAAGGGAGGCATCCTCAGATACCTGGAGGAAGTCCCGGAATCACAGAGCCTGTGGCAGGGTGAATGCTTTGTGTTTGACGACAGGGTAACCGTGAACCACAAGCTGGAACGGGGTGAGTATGACCAGTGCCATGCCTGTCGCAGGCCGATTACCGCCGAAGACAAACAGCGCCCGGAGTACGAGCAGGGTGTGAGCTGTCACCGGTGTATTGACTCGCTGACTGAAGAGCAGAAGGCCCGCTTCGCCGAGCGCGAGCGTCAGATGCGCCTGGCAGAACAGCGGGGCGAAGCGCATGTGGGCGGCGAAGCGGCACGAATCATTGCGGAGCGAAAAGCCCGAAAGAAGGCAGAGCGTGAGCAGCAGGCCCGAAAAAGTGCCATGGGTGAGCGTCATGCGAAGTCCTGATGGTTAACACAAGGAGATCTCATGCAGTTCAGAACAACCCTTGCGATTGCGTCGCTGGCCATATCACCGATGGTGTTTGGTCAGGATTATGAAGGCTGGGAGGGTGAAGGTGAAGCCGGTGTGCTGATAACCACCGGCAACACCGAGGAAACCAACATCAACACCCGCCTCGGCCTGGTATACGAAGAGGAGGAGTGGCGCAACAAGGGCGAGTTCCGCTCTACCTTCTCCGAGACAGATGACGAAACCACGGCCGAGAAGTACCGGGGTGAGCTGCAGACGGATTACAAATTCGAAGGGAGTCAGTACGTGTTTGTGCGGGGCGCCTATGAGGACGACCGCTTCTCCGGGTACGACTTTCAGTCATCCCTGACCACTGGTTATGGTAACCGGGTCTGGCAGCGTGGCGAGCGCTCCTTCCTGGACCTTTCGGCCGGTGTCGGTTACCGGTTCAACAAACTGGAAGAGCCGGATGACGATGGCAACCGTGATGAGGAAGAGGCCATTGGCCGGTTGGCAGGTCAGTTTGACTATGCGTTGTCTGAAAACGCCCTGTTTCGCCAGAAGCTGAGCACCGAAATGGGCATTGATGAAAACAACACCATCACCGAGTCTGAAACCTCTGTGCAGGCCAAGGTTGTGGGCAACCTTTCCATGAAAGTTGCATACCTGGTACAGCATGTTTCGGACGAGCCCGAGGGCTCGGATGACACCGACACAGAACTCTCGCTGGCACTGCTTTACGGCTTCTGAGCCGGGTGTTTAAACCCGGTTCCTGAGCCCGAGCTCGTCCGGGTAGGGGGTCAGGTACTTCTGGCTATGCAGGTAGTCAACTGGCTCCCTCCGCTGGGCCATCCGCAGCAGCGTCATCGGTACGACCAAGGGCACCTCACCCCGGTGGTAGGCTTCGATCTGCTCCATCAGCACCTTCCTGTCCTCATCCGCCATGGAATCCCGCAGATAGCCCATCAGGTGCTGCATGGCATTCACATGGGAACCCCGGCTCACCTTCAGGGTCATCGCCTCCATGAACGAGGCGATGTATCGGTCTGCAATGTCTGTCAGGGGTTCTGATTTGAGATCCCCGAGCATTGGCCCCAGCTGGCGGTAGATCTTCTCGGAATGGGCCAGCAGCTGGAATTTGTGGCGGGTGTGGAACTCGATCAGGGCGCGGGCAGAGAGGTTCTCACCGCTCACGTTCTGCATCCAGTCGTCGTAGGCGAACACCCGCTCAATAAAGTTTTCCCGCAGTGTATCGTCGTTCAACCGGCCTTCCTCTTCCACTGGCATCAGCGGGTACTGACGCATCAGTGCCTCGGCAAACAGGCCCTGGCCGTCGCGGCGGACCACATTACCGTCAGCGTTGTGTACCTTGATGCGCTCCATACCACAGCTCGGGGATTTGGCCATCAGAATGTAGCCCCGCAGGTCCGCCAGACTGGGCATGACCTGGTCGATAAAGCCCTGCATGGCATCGGTATGATCCGCCGTGCCTTTTGATTCGATCAGTTTCAGACCGTCTTCGTATTCCCGCAGGTGAATTGCCGGCCGGGGTACACCCAACCCCGCTTCCAGCTCCGGGCAGATGGAGCGGAACTCAAAATGGCGGGAAAGTACCTGGGTGCAGAAGCGGGAATGCTTGTGGCCGCCATCATGGCGGACTTCCTTGCCCAGCAGGCAGGTGCTGATACCAACAGGGATGCCAGTCACAGTAAGTCTCCGGAAGCAAAAAGTACCTTACAGGTACGTTTTAACAGTCTAAACCGATCATCCGTGACATTGAAAGTGCCACATAAAACCGGTTACCGGGAGGAGGACCTCGCTAGAGTGAGGGCATAGATTCCGCGCATATCCAGGGCAAACTGTTCCACCGAATAATCGGCGGCAAATTCCAGGGCATGGTCGGCAAGCTCCTTGCGCAGCGCATCATCTTCCAGCAATTGCTGCACATGTTCACACCACTGGTCCTGCTTCTCCGGGGTCTTGAAGCCGTTAAACCCATGGCGCACGACATCGTCAATGCCACTGGAACGCACTGCAACCACCGGCAACCCGGCCGCCATGGCTTCCAGGATCACCATGCCCTGGGTTTCTGATTTGGAGGCAAACAGGAAGGCATCGCCCAGGTGGTACCAGGTGGCCATATCGGCGGGCGGTATCGAGCCAACCAGGGTAAAGTGCTTCTGCAGGCCGAGTTCATCGATACGTTGCTGAAGACGCTCATGCTGGTGGCCTTCGCCAATCATCAGGAAACGGAAAGGACGATCGGAGCGCCGGCGCAGCTCGTCGATGGCACTGATCATGAAATCAATGTTCTTTTCATTGGACAGCCGTGACACGCTGACGAACACGGTTTCGTCGACGATGCCCAGGGACTCCCGCAGCTTGCGGACGTCTTCGTCATTCACTTCCTGGAAGCGCTTGTATTCGATGCCGGTCGGCTGGACGAAGACGGGGCTCTTGACGCCAATCATCCGCAGATACTCTTCAGTGGAGTAGGTGGGCACAATAACGCCATCGCATTTGTTGGCGAAGCGTTTGACCAGCTCGTGCGAAATCAGGTTGCGGAACAGGTTACCCGGTAGCGGCACAAAATGCGCGTAGTGCTCCAGGCGTGTGTGGTAGGTGTACACCGCAGGCACTTTGAGGCGCCGGGCCATGAACAGCCCGAGGGACCCCAGCCAGATGGGGTGGTGTAGATGGATAATCTCTGGCTTGAAGGCTCTCAGTTGCCGCCGGATGCGCGCCAGGAAGATATTTGCCAGCCGGAATTCACGGTCCTCGCCCATGGCCAGCAGGGACGGAACCCGAACCACGTTGGTTTCTTCCCGGGGCTGATCCCGATACCGCGGGCACACAATGAGAACAGCATCGCCCAGGCTCTCCAGCCCCTTGCGTAAACGTTCGATGGAAATGGGCACGCCGCCAATGAATGGCAGGTAGTTGTTGGTGAACATGGCAACCCGCAGTGGCCGGGACAGCCACGGCTCTGGGTCAAGGTCGTAGTCGGGGTAGTAGTCTTTCGCTACGAAGATGGCGGTGTAGAGCTTGATGCTGATGAGAACAAACACGGCCACCAGCAGGATGAAATTCACATAGCCCACGTAGAACAGCGAATAAATAAAGAACCAGAGCGATTCCAGCGTACTCAGCACCGGATGTTGCCCCACCTCCAGGCGTTCCAGTGAATGGCTGATTTGCCCCTCTTCGCTCACATTCACTCGTATGTAGTGGTAGAAGCTGGTGTCATCATTAAGCACCAGCCCGCCGGCCCCGCCGGTAGTAATGAAGCGGGTATCGCCCTGAACCTGTTCCGCATACAGGGACAGGTTAGCGGAGAACACCATGTCTACATCATGCCTGGCGATGGACTCAAGCAGTGCCTGGCGGAACTCCGGAGGCGCCAGGAAATCCTCGTCCTGCTCGAACGGCGCCTCCTGGTCCGGTTCCAGCGGCGGGTGGCCGATGAACAGGAAGCGCAAACTGTTGGGCTCCTGGTTCAAAAGGTCGTTCAGCCAACGGATCTGCCATTGCCAGGGCGTTTTGCCGGTACTATCGAGGAAGATCAGCCGGGCATTACCGGCCTTTACGCTGAAGAAATGGGGGCCGAAGTGGTCGTAAAACCGGTAACTGCCGAAGTTTTCGTACTCGTTCTGGCCAAAGGTGAGCAGGTAGGGAATGTCCAGGTTGGAAAGAGTGCCCTGGATGGCCCGGTATTTGTCCTCGCCGCCCCCGCTGACGGCGTTTCCCGCGGAGACCAGAAAGTCCAGGTCGGCCTGGTTGAGCACCGGAATCATGCGTTCTTCGAACACACCAATGGAGTTGTTGATGTTGCCCACCACCGCAAAGCTGAAGCCTTCGGTATCAGCCAGCATGTCGCTGATGTGGGCCACCTGTTCCGTGTGCAGGGCTTTGAAATCCGGCTCGAAATAGTTTAGGTAGCCCTTGTACCCTACCAGCATCACCACGATGGCCAGGGTGAAGTAGAACAGGAGTTTTAGCGGATGACGTCGTGTCATTGGGCTTCCTTTCGGTTTTTCACCAGTTCCCGCTGGAGAATCACCAGCCCCGCCAGCATGCCCAGGTAAATGGTGATGAAGCGCCAACTGACGGTCACCAGTACAAGGTGATTGGCCGAGAGTATGTCGCGGAAGAAGGTGCCGAACACGCCTTCCGAGATGCCGGACGCGCCGGGTGTTGGTGAAAAATACATCACAAACGTGGTTACCACCAGTAAACCGGTGCTCACGAGGTAGTCCACCTCGTAATCCAGCGCCGATATCAGCAGCGCGGGAAAACTGAACAGGCTGAGCAGGAATACGAAGGTAAAGAGCACGGAGAGGGCCACAAAGCGCTTCGGGCCGTTGATGTAATCGCCAAAACTGTGGGAGAAACGAAGCATTTCCCGCTTGGCTTTGAACTGCCAGCGCCGGTGGCGGCGCTCGCCAAGGAGGTGGAAGCGATGCAACACGGCCAGCAGGCGTCCAAGGGGCGCAATCAGCCAGCGGGTACGGAACAGGACCACCATGAAGAAGCCGAGATAGAGGAGGATCAGCACCGCCAGTATTGGCCCCAGTTCGCCAACGAGCGCCTGGTTGTCCAGTACGTTGAGGGTCAGCAGGAAAACCGGCGTTAGGGAAAAGATAAAAATCACCGCAATCACAGTGCGGATAGTCGTTGCTGCCGTAGCCCGGCCCACCGGCACCCCGTGATGTTGCAGGTACCAGATTTGCGCAAAGCCGCCCCCGGTTGCCATGGGCGTAATGTTGGAGAAGAACAGGTTGATGAACACCAGCCGGAAAATAACCGGGAAAGGTAAGCGGTGCCCCAGTGCCCGCAGAGTGAAATGCAGTCGCAGCCCGTCGGCTGCAAAATAAACGATCAACAGCGCAATAATGGAAAGAAGCGTCTGGGGCGAGACCAGCCGTTCATCGAAGGAGACACTGCGGCCGGCAAACTGGTCGTAAACCGCGTACAGCCCGGCTGCCGTCATGGCAATGAAAAGCAGGCTGAAAACGGTCAGCCTGCGCCAGGACGCGCGCTGCTTGTAATCTTGATCCGGGGTAGTGGTCATGGACTGCCCGCCATTAGGAGACGGGCAGTTTACTGTTGAGGGCGGGGGGGCTGTCCAGTGTCTTACTAGTGGCCATACACCATCATGGTGGTGTTTTTAATGGCGAAATCGGTGAACTGCACCGAGCCGATGCTGGTACCGCCTACCTTGAACACCGGCATATCGATATCAGCACGGAAGTCCACCTCATGAATGGACAGCCCTTCCTTGCCCGAAACAGCGCTGGTGCCCCGCGAGAGCTTCGCGGTAGCACTGGCCATGCCGAAATGGCCCAGGGTGTCGTCGCCGCGCCGGTTATGGATCTGCAGCCCCTCAATGCCAACAGCCGCAAAATTGAACAGCAGAATCACATCTGCCGCGTCCCAGTCCAGGCTGCCATCGGTGATCTCGAAGTGGGTGTCGAGCTGCAGTTCCGATCCGGAGACCTCATTACCATTGGTCAGGGTGCGGGTATTGGTACCCTGGTTCCGGATCACCAGATCGGTGGGGCCAATGTAGCCCTGTAGCATAACATTGGAGAACAGGCTGGCCGTACCGGCGGAACCGGTGGCTTCAACGCTGTCTACTGCCAGTTCAAAGTCCACCGCCTGCAGGTAATCATCCAGGCTGGTGGGGTCGCCGTAGTCCGTGGCGCCAAGATGAATGACCAGGTCGCCGCTGTCGAATTGCTTGCCGTAACCACCACCTACGGCATAGCGGGCCAGGGCGTCAGCAACGTCCGGGTTGGACGTATCCAGCAGGCCGGCGTTGGCACGGCGGGCTATCTCGGAAAACCCGTGAGTCAACACTTCATCCTGGCCGGCAATATCCAGGGTGATCTTGAGATTATCCAGCACGGTGTCGTTGTGACCGGACAGGCGGATGCCATCCACGTTCAGAGAGCCTTCATCAGTCCAGCTCAGGCGGTCCATCTCGACTTTGGTTTCCATTTCGATGGTGACACCGGTCTGGCCGGTGACTTCACCCATGGTGGTGTCATCCAGCGGTCGGAAGTCCGCCATCACAGGCAGGGAAAGGCCGGCCGCGAGGCTCAGTGTGAAGAACCTGAGCAGGGCAGGCGTTATGTGTTCCAGGCGCTTTCGGGTGTTTCGACGTGTCATGGTGGCCCCGATCGTTATTGTTATGCCGGTTCGTTGCCCGGTCAGAGTTATCCATTGGCCGCAGGGGGACAGCATAACCAGTGCAGCGGAATAAAAGGTTTGTTACAGAGTGTTACGATAGGCGGGATAGAAACTGGATTCTGTGATTCAACGCACAGACCCGGTCAGGCCGAAGGGGCCAAAGCCTGCTGGATCAGCTCTTTCTGGTGGGCGCCGAACTCTGCAACCAGTGCCTCGGATTCATCCGCATCACGCGCCAGGATAGCCCTGGTCAGGCGGGTAAAGAATAGCCCCGTGCGGTCCAGGTCCTGCCGGTAGCGGTCCGCGCTGAGATAGTAGGCCCGGCTGACCGCTGGTTTGAAATTGGTCAGCGCCTCAGTGAGGTAGGGATTGCCCACCACCCCGCAGCACACTTCCATCACCTCGAAACTGGCTTCCACAACCGCGGTGATGTTGGCGTCTTTTTTCTGCATCTGGCCAGTAACCCTCTCCACAGCCGCCAACAATCGGATTTTGTCGCCCTCCCGCCAACGCTCACACAAACGCCGCGCCAGCATGATGAGCAGGTGCATATACACATCATAGAGCTCGGCCGCATGCACCGCGTCCAGCCTGGTGGCGGATGCCCCCTTGCGCGGGGTGATCTCGATCAGATGCCAGCGCTCCAGAGTATAAAGCGCCTCCTTCACCGAGGCCCGGCTCACCTTTAACTCATTGGCTGTGGTGGCCTCCTGCAAGCGCTCCCCGGGCCGGATCTGGCCCGTCATGATGCGCTCGGCCAGGTAGTTGGCAATCTGCTCGGCAAGGGTGTTGGGGACCTGGAAATCCATTGATTAACGCCTGTTGCTGAAGATTTAAAACCATGATTGCCTTGGAAAATCACACATGAATCTTAACCTTAATTAAGGGAAGAATCAGTAGTTGGTAGTAGGCGAAATTCCGCTTACTGCCATCCACGCAATCGGCGGAATTCTGCTTACTCCGTCTTCCACCTGCTCTACAGCCCACTAATTACGCACCTCTTCGGATTGGCACACAAGCTGCAAACCTCTGAACACGTCATCGGGAAGGTCATGTCCCGGCGTTATTCCAACAAAAACGAGGTGAGCAACATGCGTAAGTTATTCCTTGCACTGGGCGCAACCGCGCTGATCGGTATCTCTCCCGCTCAGGCGGAAACCAATCTCTCCATTGCCACCGGCGGCACCGGTGGTACCTATTACCCTCTCGGTGGGGGGCTTGCCGAGTTGATCAGCAACCACATTGAGGGCCACAGCGCCGTTGCCGAGGTCACGGGTGCTTCGGTTGAGAACATGGGGCTGATCCATCGCGGGGATTCTGACCTGGCCATAGCGCTGGCCGATACCGTGCATCAGGCCTATAACGGCAGCGAACGTTTCAACGGCAACGAGCTCGATGTGCTGGCCATTGCTTCCCTCTACCCGAACGCGGTCCAGATCGTCGCATTGGCGGACTCCGGCATTACGTCGCTGGCGGACCTGGCCGGCAAAACGGTATCCGTCGGTGCGCCCGGCAGCGGTACCGAAGTCAACGCCAAGGCGCTGCTGGAAGCCAATGGCATGAGCTTCGACGATTTCGAGGTTCGCAGCCTGAACTTCAATGAATCCGCAGACGCCCTGCGCGATGGCGACATCGACGCCGGTTTCTGGAGTGTTGGCCCCCCAACAAGTTCCATTGTCAGCCTTGCGAACACCCGCGATATTGCATTGGTATCCCTTTCCGAGGAGGAAGTTTCCAACGCCAGCGCAGAGGTTCCTGTGTTCGCGCCCTATGAACTGCGTGCCGGTACCTACGACGGCGTTGATGAGGCCACGTCTACCATTGGCATCCCTAACGTCCTCGCCGTGAATAACGCCATGTCAGAGGATCTGGCGTACAACATCACCAAACTCCTGTTTGAAAAAGTAGAGGACCTGCGGGCGATTCACCCGGCGGCCGACGACACCACCGTGGAATTCAGCCTGGAATCCACACCCATCCCGCTCCATCCGGGCGCCATTCGTTATTACGAGGAAGTCGGTGCCACGGTGCCGGACAAGCTGCGCGAGTAACCGGAAAGTTTCATCCATCATGTCTCAGCGTATGGTTTGCCTGGCCTGCTGCCTGACCGGATCACTGCTGTGGGCCCTGTTGCCCATGGCCGTCCACGCGCAGGGCTCGGTGCCCTGGCAGTTGTCTGTGTCGGATGTCAGCCAGACCACCCTGGTGGAGGTCGATCTGTCCGGAGACGGGCGGTGGTGCCTGGTCTGGAACCACTCGGTGCAGGGCTTCCCGGTTACCGACTGCTTCCGGATGCAGAAGGGCCAACTGATGCTGGACACTACCCACACACCAGACTTCGCCGCCGGCCTTGGGCATATCAGCGGGCGGGGAAGACTGGTGTCTGATGACACGCACGGTTACCGCATTGTCGAGATGCAGGTGCCCATATCCAACAATCACCTCTGGCTGCGCGTCGGGGCCCCGTCGGTAAATCACCGCATTGAGGTGGGGGCACGATTGGTCAGTCTCAGCGACCTGGCGGCGGACCAGCTCGTTGAGATTCGAGTGCAGCCGGCAGGGGGTAAAGGAAACGAACTTAAATGAGTCAACAGACGGCCATCTACCTGAAAACCAATGGCGACTGGCAGCCGGCAAGAATGAGCGGGCCCCGGCCTCTGCTCTGGCTAGTTGCCCTGATCGGCATCGGCCTGTCGCTTTTCCAGCTCTACAGCGCAGGCATTCAGCCTCTCGGGCTGTTCTATCAGCGGGGCACCCACCTGGCGTTGATCATGATGCTGTGTTTCCTGCTGTTCGGTCCACGGCCCGGCAAACCCCGGGGCACGATAACAGCCCTGATCGACACCACCCTGTTGATCGCCTCCGCCGCATCCGGGTTCTACCTGGTCTGGTTTCTGGATGAGATAATGGGCCGGGCAGGGTTCTGGAACCAGACCGATATCATCATGGCCTGGGTGTGCACCATCACCTTGCTGGAGGCCAGCCGCCGGGCTGTGGGCACCGGCCTTACTGTGATTGGTGTTGTAGCCATTGTGTACGCCATGAGTGGCCAGCGCGGGTCGCTGTCCTGGCTTGGGGAGTGGTTGCCCGGCATCCTCAGCCATCGCGGTTATTCGCTGGACCGTATCGGTGCCCAGCTGTTCCTGGGGCAGGAGGGCATTTTCGGCCTGCCGCTGGGTGTCGCGGCAACGTTCGTTTTCATATTCGTCTTGTTTGGCGCCATGCTGGAAGTCACAGGTGCTGGCCGTTTCTTTATCGACCTGGCCTTTGCTGCGACCGGTCGCCAGCGGGGTGGCCCCGCCAAGGCAGCGGTGCTGGCCTCGGCCAGTATGGGCTCTATCTCCGGCAGCTCCATCGCCAACGTGGTCACCACGGGTGCGTTTACCATCCCGCTGATGAAAAAGCTGGGTTTCCGGCCCGCCCAGGCCGGTGGCATCGAAGCGGCGGCCAGTACGGGTGGTCAGATCATGCCTCCGCTGATGGGCGCCGGCGCCTTCCTGATTGCCGAATACACCCGGGTGCCGTACCTGGAAATCGTCAAGGTAAGCGTGTTTCCCGCCCTGCTGTACTTCGCCACGGTGTACCTGCTAGTCCACATCTGTGCGGTGAAGCAAGGCATGAAAGGTCTGCCCGCCAGTGAGCTGCCCCAGGTCAGGGATGTTATGGCTTCCGGCTGGTACTTCCTGCTGCCGATTATCCTGCTGGTATATCTGCTGGTTGTCGGCATCTCCCCCATGCGTGTCGGCTTCTATGCGGTGGTCGGGATTATCGGAATTGCCGGGCTGAACGGCCTTTGCGTTGCGTACAGGAAGGGCAAGGCGGACAACCAGCTTGGCGCAGCCCTCAAACATGCGGTGCGTGAAGGCGTGGTAAAACTCCTGCAGGGACTGGAGCTGGGCGCGCGCAACGCGGTTCCTGTCAGTATCGCCTGCGCTGTGGCCGGCATCGTGGTGGCGGTTGTCGGCCTGACCGGGCTGGGCCTGAAGTTCTCCTCAATGATGATCGCGTTTGCCGACGGCAATATCCTGCTGGCCCTGTTACTGGTGGTCATTGCCAGCCTGATTCTCGGGCTGGGGTTGCCGGTAACCGCCAGCTACATCGTGTTGATTGTGCTGGTGGGGCCGGCATTGACCAATGAGTTCGGCATTCCGCTGTTGGTGGCCCATCTGCTGGTGTTCTGGTACTCGCAGGATTCCAACGTCACGCCTCCCGTGGCGCTGGCCGCGTTCGCGGGGGCGGCCATTGCCGGCAGTAAAACCATGGAGACCAGCGTCCAGGCCTGGAAGTTTGCGAAGGGCCTGTATCTCATTCCGCTATTCATGGTGTTCAATCCCGTCATTATCGAAGGCGGCCCGCTGCCCCTGGTTCTGTGGAATGGGTTTATCGCCATACTCGCTCTGACGGCCTTCGCGGCGGTGCTTGAAGGTTTCCTCTTCACCAGCATGAAAGCATGGATGCGAGTGGTATTGGGTGGTGCAGTTATCGCGGTTTTCTATCCCGACTTTTACGTGGAAGTGGCGGGAGTTGTCACCATGCTGGTGCTGCTGGCAACCAATTACACGCAACGCCGTTATGGCCAGGCTGTGGTAAATTCAATGGGGTGATCAGTCCGCCACATCAAGAACAATAATATTATGCCTTCAGACAATCAGCCGCTGCGCCGTTATTACCCTTCCTTTCGGTCCTTGCCGTTCTGGTTGTCTGTCGGTTTCTTTTTATTGGTTCTGGCCCTCGTTTTTACCCATCCATGGCTGATGCGCTATGAAATCAACCAGGCCAAGGCCGACTCGCTGCAACGGTTGGGCGCCTATAAGACGTCGCTGCTGGCCACCATAGACCGCCACCTTTACCTGCCCCGGGTTCTGGCCTCCGACCCTCGTATCGTCAACAGCCTGGGTGACCTTGAGGGTGGCCTCGAGAGTGACAGCGCATCGTCTGACGGTGTCTCGACCTCCCGGCTACTGGAACAGATCAATCGCAAAGCGGGGTCCGATGAAATCTTCCTGATGGCGCCGGATGGCACAACCCACTACTCCAGCAACTATGGCACCGAAGACAGTTTTGTAGGCATGAACTACGGGTACCGCCCGTACTTTCGGGACGCGCTGGGTGGCACCCCCGGTTTCTATTTTGCTGTCGGGGCCACATCGGGCATTCCGGGGCTGTTTCTATCGGCGCCGGTCTATTCCGAGGCGGATACTACACTGGGCGTTATCGTGGTGAAGATTGACCTGCAAAAGCTGGAGCAGAGCTGGAAGGCCTCCGGTGACTCGGTGTGGGTCACCGACAAGCGAGGAATCATATTCCTTGCGTCGAGTGCCAAGTGGCATTACACCACGCTGCAGCCGCTCTCGGACGGGGTGAAGTCCGAACTGGCTGAAACACGACAATACGGCAGCAGCCCTGTCACCCCCCTGGCGCGAGTCACCGAATGGCAATCGGATGACTGGTCCACATTGGACCTGGATGCTGAGGGGCCGGAGTTGGTATTCGGATCGGCCATACCGGACTATCCATGGCAGATGCACCACCGGATGCCACTGGCCGAGGTAAGAACCCAGGTGCAGTGGAAGCAGAGCATGATTGTGCTGCTCTACGCGGGCTTCGCAGTCGGCAGCCTCTTCTATCGTGAGCGCCGCCGCCGTACCCATGCGCAGAATGCACTGGCCCGCCTGACTGCCGAACGGGAATCACACCAGCGCGCCATCATCCAGAATACCGACGTGGGCCTGCTCAACCTGGACGACAGGTTCACGCCCCTGTTTCTGAACGAGCGCGCACGAAACCTGTTCAGGCTGGGCAGCGACGATACTTTCCATGACCCCTCCGAACTGATTCAGCCATGGCACCCGGAAGAAGCCGGGAATGGCTCCTGGCGGGCTGAGGGTATCAGTTCCGATGGCAACCGCTTTCCGGTGCTGTACACGCTGAACCCCATCCGCGTGGGGGAGCGCAATGAGTTTATCCTCACGGTTCAGGACGTAACGGAACTGACGGCGGCCCAGCAGGCACTGCAGGAGGCCAATAAAGTTCTGGAGCGACGGGTCCAGGAACGTACGCAGGATCTGGAAGAAGCGCAGGCCGAATTGGCGCAGAACCAGAAACTGGCGGCGCTGGGCCGGATGTCGGCGGCCATTGCCCATGAAATCAACCAGCCGATCACCGCTTTGTCGAATTTCGTGGCCACCAGCCAGATGCTGTTGGCCCGCAACAAAATCGAAGCGGTTAACGAGAATTTCCTCAAGATCGAGGGCCTGGTGGCACGCCTCTCGAAACTCTCACGCCAGCTCCGGATATTCTCCGGCAAACGCAATACCGGCAGCGCCTATGTCTCGCTCAAGGCTCCCGTCAACTATGCTCTGGAGTTATTGGCACCCAGGCTTGAAAGCGAACAGGTTGAATGTCGCCTTTCAGTGCCGCGCGACTATCAGGTGCGGGCCAACGCAATGGTTCTTGAGCAAATCGTCGTCAATCTTCTCACCAACGCCGTAGACGCGCTGGCGGGCCAGGCGGATGCCTGCATCGATATCCGACTGACCGAGCGGGAGGCATCCCCCGGCAAAGTCTCGCTGAGTATTGAAGACAATGGGCCCGGTATGACCGGTGAACAGTTGAGCCACGTTTTCGAACCTTTTTTCACCACAAAACCGATGGGAAAAGGACTTGGACTGGGATTGGCGATCAGCTACAGCCTGGCCTGTGACATAGGGGCGGAATTAACCGTCAGCACCCGTCCTGGCAAAGGCACGTGTTTCTCACTGATCCTGCCAATCGCCAGTGCCGAAAAAAGGGAGAATCACCCATGAAAGACATAACCCACGCCGTGGTGATTGACGATGAACCCACCGTGCTGGAGTCACTGGAACAGCTGCTGACGCTGGCGGACCTCGACGTCACCACGTTCAGTGACGCCCGCGATGCCTTGCCTATGCTCACCAGCGACTTCCGCGGCGTTGTCGTCAGTGATATCCGCATGCCCGGTATGGACGGTATGAGCCTGCTGCAGGCGATTGATCCGACCATTCCGGTAATCCTGATTACCGGGCACGGCGGCATTGCCCAGGCCGTGGAAGCCATGAAACTGGGCGCCTATGATTTTATCGAGAAACCCTACAAGCAGGACCGCCTGGTCGAACTGATCAAACGCGCGTGCCAGCAACGCCAGGTCACCCTCGCTACCCAGCCCCAGCAAGCGACGGACAGGGAAGATGAGTGGCTGGCTTCAGTACTCATTGGTGAATCGGTGCCTGCACAAACCCTCAGGCAACACGTACAGGCGTTGGCCAGGGTCAATGCGGATGTTGTTATATCCGGGGAAACGGGCACCGGCAAAGAGCTGGTTGCCCGCAGCCTTCACGCCCTGAGCATCCGCCGGGACCAGCCGTTTATCGCCATCAATGTGGGGGCAATACCGGAAAGCCTGCTGGAAAGTGAGCTGTTCGGCCATGAGGCGGGGGCGTTCACCGGCGCGCAGAAACGTCGCATTGGCTATTTCGAGGCGGCCCACGAGGGCACGCTGTTTCTCGATGAAATTGAAAGCATGCCCATGTCGTTCCAGATCAAGTTGCTGAGGGTACTGCAGGAACGGGAAGTGGTAAGGGTTGGCTCCCACGCGCCCATTCCCATCAATGTGCGCATTATTTCGGCCACCAAGGAAGACCTGCGAGAGGCCGCCAGGGAGGGATATTTCCGGGAAGACCTGTATTACCGCCTGATGGTCGCCGACATTTATCTGCCCGCGTTGCGTGACCGTATTGATGATGTGCCTGCGCTGTTTGGGCACTTCCTGCGAGAGGCCGGTAAGAAAAACCAGTTGGAAGTGCCGGCCCTTAACTACGAGGACGTGCTGGCGCTGGAGCTGCACCACTGGCCGGGTAATGTCCGCGAGCTCAAGCATACTGCCGAACGCTACCTGCTGACCCGCAATTTCAATGGCATTTCGGTATCTGACCTGCTGCAACTTGGCCAGAGCAACCGCTCCACGGTGTTTTCAGGGGAAGGGTCCCTCAGCGATCGCCTGGAACAGGTTGAAAAAGCCCTGATCAGTGCGGAGCTCAGCCATCACCAGGGCAGCATAAAAATGGTCATGGAGGTGCTGGACCTGCCGCGACGCACCCTCAATGAAAAAATGCAGAAGTACGGACTCAAACGGGAAAACTTTATCACCTGAAGAATCGCCGGATTTACTGCGAGTTGTCAGGCAGTTAACGCCGGCGAAAGCTGACATTGATCAAAAAATGGTACTTGTTGCTTGACGACTGTCATATTGTAGGACAATAATGCAGTCAACAAGAAGCGATCACCAAGATCCAATGCAACAGCCAATGAGGTGAGACCCGTGAGTACCAAGCCATTGACCCTGGGCACCGAATCCGCACGCCGGAAGGTGCTGCTGACGCTCAAGAAATACAGTTACCTGATTGCCATGGTGCCGCTGGCACTGCCGCCGCTATTGTTGGCGGCCGGGCACGCTACCGGATGGGTAAACCTGTTCGCCTGGGGCGTTCCCGTGGTGGTGTTCGGCATCATCCCCATCCTCGACCTGCTGCTGGGCAAAGACGCCCTGAACCCGGACGAGGAAGTGGATACGCCCCGCATGAACTCTGAAGTGTTCTACAAGTTCATTACCCTGGGCTGGGTTGCCGCCTTTGCGGTGCTGCTGGTATGGAGCATGTTCGTACTGGCCTCCGGCGCCTTCAATGTGGCCGGTGGCATTGGCTGGATCTTCTCCGTGGGTATTGTGGGTGGCCTGGGCATTAACGTCGCTCACGAGCTCATCCACAAAGACGACAAACTCGAAACCTGGGCCGGGGGCTTCCTGTTGTCACTGGTCTGCTATGCAGGTTTCAAGGTGGAGCACCTCCGCGGTCACCACGTACACGTCTCCACCCCTGAAGACGCTTCGTCCTCGCGCTACAACCAGTCTTTGTACAACTTCCTGCCCCAGGCCTACGCCCGCAACTTCATGAACGCCTGGAAACTGGAAGCCAAGCGCCTGGAAAAGAAAGGCCATAAAGCCTTCAGCTGGAGCAACGAACTCATCTGGTGGTACAGCATCAGCGCCCTGGCACTGGCCGCCTTCACCATCGCCTTCGGCTGGCTCGGCGCCGCGTTTTTCCTGGGCCAGAGCTTCATCGCCCTGAACCTGCTGGAAATCGTCAACTACCTGGAACACTACGGCCTCCACCGCCGCAAACTCGAAAACGGCCGCTACGAACGCACCGGCCCGGAACACAGCTGGAACTCCAACTATTTCCTCACCAACGTGTTCCTGTTCCACCTCCAGCGCCACAGCGACCACCACGCCTGGGCCAAACGCCGCTACCAGGTGCTACGCCACCACGAGATAGCGCCGCAGCTCCCGGCCGGTTACGCCGCCATGGTTGTCCTGGCAATGATTCCGCCACTGTGGAAGAAGGTGATGAATCCGAGGGTAGAGGCGTATTACGAGGGCGAAGAACACCAGTTGGTGTAAAGAAGAGTCGGTGAACAACCATAGAGGCGTTACCTGAAGAGTAAGAATCGGTCCGAGCGGCTCTCCCCCTCCCAGACTGTGCGCAGCAGGGATGCTGCGCTCAAGCCCCCATGGATGGGTTCACGGCGTGTCTGGGAGGGGGGAGCGGCTTGGACCAGCCCCCAAGGCAAGCAGTCAAAAGCAGGCAATCAAACAAGTTTCAAGGCCCCACAGGTTTGTGTCTCTGACTGTGGGGTCTTTTTTTTGGCCCTTGAAATCCCCCCGTAACGCACGCAAGTATATAAGTTGAGTCCTGAACGCATAAAAAAGGGAGCCCCCCATGCCCAAGCACTTCGAACAAGCCCCAGGCCTGCACGAAGCATCAGTGCCCGAAACCGAAGGCTACGTCTTCAACCAGACCATGCTGCGCATCAAAGACCCCGAGCGCTCCATGGACTTCTACACCCGGGTAATGGGCATGCGCCTTGTCAGAAAACTCGACTTCCCGGAAATGAAGTTCACGCTTTACTTCATGGCCTACCTTGATGACCGCCACGCCAACATGGTCCCCCACGACGACGGCCACCGCACCACCTACATTTTCGGCCGTGAAGCCATGCTGGAACTTACCCATAACTGGGGTACCGAGAACGACGACGACTTCACCTACCACAATGGTAACGACGAGCCCCAGGGCTTCGGGCACATCGGCGTTGCCGTGCCGGATGTCTACAGTGCCTGCGACCGCTTTGAAAAGCTGGGAGTGGAGTTCGTCAAAAAGCCCGATGACGGCAAGATGAAAGGCCTCGCATTCATCAAGGACCCGGATGGCTACTGGATCGAAATCCTGCAGCCGAACATGATGGAAAAACAGCGCCGGGATGCAGAGGAAGCGTAAACCGGATCAGGCAGTGTCGGGCCGTTTCCCGGCACTGCTTTTAGACGCGACGATCACCGCCGCAGTCAGGATCAGTGCACCGGTAATTCCGATCACACCCAGTACCTCACCCAAAAACACCCACGCCAGCAACGCCACGAACAACGGCTCCAGTGTCACGATAATGCTGGACAGCGTCGCTGGCGTTGTCTTCATGCCAGTGAAGAAGCTCACATACCCCAGGCAGGTCGGCACAATGCCGATATAAGCCACCATCAGCCATTGGGCCGGCCCCAGGCTTTCCAACCCTTCAAACCCGCCGCTGGCCGCCACTACGGGTAAAAGGATGAGTGCCGCTGTAAAGAAGCAGATAAACGCCGTAGTGAAAACCGGCGTGCCCGTGGAGGTATGGCGGCTCGTCAGGGTGAAACCGGCGTACACAAAAGCCGCCAGCACCGCCACCAGGATGCCTCCCAGACGAAGCCTGCCGGCGCTGTCCATATCACTGATCACCAGCATGGCGGTGCCGGCAATGGCCGCGGCCAGAGCCAGCATGGTGATCAGCCCGGGTTTTTCGCCCAGCAGCGGCGCTGCCAGGATAGCCACCAGCACGGGCGACAGACACAACGCAATGAGTGTGGCGATACCGGCGCCGGTCATGTCCACGGCCAGCAGATAACTGCCCTGGTAAACGGCCTGGAAGAACCCCAGGGCAACCAGCGGCATCAGTGATCTGCGGGTAAACGTCGGTAAGGGCGTGGAGCGATGGGCCAGCGCTCGCTGTTCCCGGCGCATCAGCACAAAGAAAAACGGCAGGGCCACCGCCAGGCGCAGAAAGCCAAGGGTGACCGCCTGCAGTTCGGTGCCGGTAAACAGAAATTTTGCGACAACGCCCGTGGTCGCCCAGAGCAGGGCGGCCAGGGCGATCAGTAATGCGCCTCGGATCATTCAATAACCAGTACGATCAGTTCCCTGGGGCCGTGGACACCGTAAGCAAGGGTTTGCTCGATATCGGCGGTTTTCGATGGCCCGGAGATTAACAGCGCATTGGTTGGCATGCCAGTAGCCCAGTTCTGGGATTGCATGGCCTGATGGAAGGTGGTGTAAAGCTCGCTGGCTTTCAGTACCGCAATATGGATGGGTGGCACCAGGCTCATCAGCCGCGGTTCGTCCACCGTCGGCCACAGGATCAGCGAGCCGGTTTCGGCAATGCCACCACGGGTGGAGGTAATGCCCGCGTCCACTTCACTGAACAGGGTTTCCTGCCAGCTTTCCACCGGCTCGTCGTAGATAAGCAGGTGCGGCAGGTCTTCACGGCCTTTCGTAGCACTCTGAAGTGCTTTGCCGATCTCGTGATCCTTTGCAATCAGCAGTGTCTGGGCGCCCCGTGTTTGCAGGATTTCAGCGAGCCGATCAATCCAGCCGGCCTCAGTGGTGCGGTGCACTTCGCCATGGACGGATTCGATGGTCTGCTCGAACATGTCCAGCTTTTCAGCGGTGGACCACTCGGGCCGGTCAAGCACCGAAAAATCACATTCCGGAGCGGTCAGCTCGCCACCGGTGCGGTGGCGCAGGCGTTGCAGGATAGCGTCACGGGAACTCACTGGCTGCGCTCCTTCATACGTTGGTGCAGGGTTTTGGCCGCCAGTTTCGGAGCCGTGCGGTATTGCGTCCAGCCACCGAACTTGCCGGGCTGCAGTTTGCGGAAGCGGGCGCCCATGCTGGTGCCCATCCGGTAGATGCCAGGGCGGGCATGCATCCAGCTCCAGCCTTTCCAGATCATGGCTTCCACGGCGCCGCGTTTGGCGCCATGGCCACGAACCTTCGCAGGGTGCACCGTATCACCGTCTACGGATTCCTGGCGCAGGCGCACCAGCAGGTCCGGGATGGGAATCTTCACCGGGCAGACTTCACCACAGGCGCCACAAAGGCTGGAAGCCGTGGGCAGGTGCCGCCCTTCGTCCAGTCCTACCATGTGGGGCATCAGGATCGCGCCGATGGGGCCGGGGTAGGTGGTACCGTAGGTATGGCCACCCACACGGGTATAGACCGGGCAGTGGTTCATGCAGGCGCCGCAACGGATGCAGCGCAGGGTGTCCAGCAGCTCGTCGTCCTGGTAGATGGTGGAGCGGCCGTTATCCACCAGTACCACGTGCACCTCTTCCGGGCCGTCCAGCTCGTCGGCCTTGCGGGGGCCGGAAATCATATTGAAGTAGGTGGTGATGTGCTGGCCGGTGGCGGATCGGGTCAACAGCGCCAGCAGCGCGGTCACGTCTTCCAGGTTGGGCACCACCTTTTCAATGCCGGTCACCGCAATATGGCAGGGCGGCACGGTGGTGGTCATGCGCCCGTTGCCCTCGTTCTCCACCAGGCACAGGGTGCCGGTTTCGGCAACGGCGAAGTTCACCCCGGATACACCCACATCCGCATTCATGAACTTCTCACGCAACTGCAAACGGGCGTTGGCAGTCAGGTACTCCACATCGTGGGACAGGTCAGTGCCCGTCTTGGCATGCAGCAGCTGGGAAATCTCTTCGGTGTTCTTGTGAATCGCCGGCATAATGATGTGAGACGGCGTTTCATCAGCAAGCTGAACGATGTATTCGCCCAGGTCTGATTCGAGGGCTTCGATACCCTGTGCATCGAGGTAATGGTTCAGCTCCATTTCCTCGGACACCATGGACTTGCCCTTGATCACGCTCTTGGCATTCCGGGCTACACAGATGTCTCGCACAATCTCACAGG
Source organism: Marinobacter denitrificans (assembly GCF_008795955.1). GTDB lineage: Bacteria > Pseudomonadota > Gammaproteobacteria > Pseudomonadales > Oleiphilaceae > Marinobacter > Marinobacter denitrificans. The sequence continues at coordinate 628,975 of NZ_VMHN01000001.1, read as the reverse complement.
CTTCGTCGCCATCGGCGGCCCAGTGCACGGTCATGCCGTTTTCGGTCAGTTTCTGTTCCAGCTGCTCCAGCAGGTCCGGCAGGTTGGCCAGCGCCCGCAGGCGGATATTGGCGCCCAGATCCCGCAGGGTTTCCAGCTCCCAGCCTTCAAAAGCCGACTTGCGCTTGCTCATCAGCCCGTCCATCGCCTTGCGGAAGTTCTGGCGAATCTGCGGGTTATGGATGGCCGCCCGGGCGCGCGGGTGGAATTCCTTTACATCGATGTGATGGGCTGAATGGTCTGCTGTGTCGCTCATGAGCGCTTGCCCCCATCGCCGTTGGTGCGTTGCCAGAGAAAGCTCAGGATGTGCTGGCCGGTAACCGGCTTGTGGTTTTTCTCGGCGTAGCCGTCGATGTTCATCAGGCAGCCGCAATCCGTGGTGACGAACTCTTTGGCGCCGGTGTCCACCAGGGTATCCACTTTTTCACTCACCATGGCCCCGGAAATCTCCGGGTGCCGTACCGCAAAGGTGCCGCCAAAACCACAACATTCCTCGGCCCGCACCTGTTCCACCAGGTTTACGTTCTTCAGTTGCCCCAGCAGTTTCGGGCCCACTTCCGCCACGCCCATTTCCCGGCGTGCGGAACAGGAGGTGTGCATGGCCACCGTTGTGGGCTCGCCCAGGTCATCGAGTTTGATGTGGCACACGTTCACCAGAAAATCCGTCAGTTCCCAGATGCGCCCGGCAATTTCCGTGGCTTTCCCATCATCGGCGGTATCCTTGAACAGCGCCGGGTAGTGCTTGCGCATCATGCCGCCACAGGACCCGGAGGGCACCACAATGGGCCAGTCTTCCGGGAACAGCCCGAGCTGGGCCTTGGCAACTGCCCGCGCTTCGTCATGGTAACCGGATGTGTAGGCAGGCTGGCCGCAACAGGTCTGGTCTTCGGGGTAGATCACTTCAATGCCTTCCCGTTCCAGTAACTGGATGCCGGCCATGCCTGCGTCCGGGTAGAACATGTCCACCAGGCAGGTGCCATAGAAATAGACTTTGGAAGGTTTCGCCGGGTAAACCTTGATGGAATCAACCATAGTGCTACCGCTTGAGGTTATTGTTGTCAGTGACAACCAATAATAGGGTGGCGGAGCAGGTGTTGCCAGCCGACTTTAGGGGCACAAAGTCAGTAACTGGCTCCCCGCGACATTGCGCTGGAATCAGCGTTCAGAGGTTGCTCCAGTTGCTCCCGGAGCGATTTGCCGCAGTGACCTGTGGCCAGTAGAAAATGAAGTTTGGCAAAGGCGGCCTCCGGAGTCAGGTCTGCACCCGGGATAACGCCGATTCTGTCCAGCGCCGCTCCGGAGGCGTAGGCCCTCTGAGCCACCCGGCCTTGCAGGCACTGACTGATGTTCAGCACCGTAATGCCCCGTTCGATTCCACGCGCAAGAACCCGAACCACGGCGGCGTCAGTATCCGGAGCGTTGCCCGCACCGAATGTGTGGATGATCAGCCCCCTCAACCCTGGTAGCGCCAGGGCCGCTTCAACAAGCGCGGCTGACATGCCGGGGTACAGCGTGAGGACTGCCACGGCCCCGGGATCAAACGCCGGCACCTGAAAATCAGGCGTGCCGGGCGGAAGCAGCAAGTCGTGGCGTAGTTGCAGATCGATGCCACCCCGCCCAAGCAGGGGCGCGTTGGGGGAATCAAATGCATCCAGTTCACTGGTTTTCAGTTTCCGCGCCCGATTGCCCCTGAGCAGCTTGCCGCGGAAGTACAGGCATACTTCTGCAATTTCCCACGAGGGCGCCAGGAGCAGCGAGGTGATGAGATTTTCCAGAGCATCGGTACGGGAGCGCTCAAGCGGAATCTGAGACCCGGTCAGAATTATCGGTTTGTCGCACCCCTTGAACATGTATGACAGAGCCGAGGCGGTGTAGGCCATGGTGTCGGTGCCATGGAGCACCACAAAGCCATCGTACCGGTCCCAGTTTTCGACGAGCACTGTGGCCATAGTCGTCCAGTTTGTCGGGGTCAGATTGGCGCTGTCGATCAGCTGGTCCAGCTCGATCACGTCAAACTCCGGCAATTCCCCACGGCGCTTACCGAGGTGATGGGCCAGGCGCGCGCTAAAATCCTCGCCTGGCACATACCCACCGTCAGAGGAGACCATGCCGATGGTCCCTCCGGTATACAGCAGCAGTACGCGACCTTTCACCTCTCGTCTCCGGCAGGTGCGAGCATGCCTTGCGGGCTGAGCAGACGGTCCAGGTCATCGGCATCCAATAGCCCCTCTTCGAGCACCAGCTCCCGTACGGTGGAGCCGGAATTCAGGGCCTTTGAGGCGATGCGTGTGGCGTTGGAGTATCCGAGCCTGGGAACCAGCGCGGTTATGATGCCAATGCTGTTATCCAGATGCCGTGCGCATTGCTCGGTGTTGGCTCGAATACCCTGGATGCACCGCGAGTCGAGCATGGTGCAGGCAGAGCCGAGCATTTTCATGGAGTTGAGCAGGTTATAGACAATAAGGGGCTCCATGGCATTGAGCTGAAGCTGCCCGGCTTCGGCGGCGAGCGTTACAGCAAGGTCGCTGGCGATAACCTGATAGGCCGTCTGATTGACAGCCTCCGGGATAACCGGATTGACCTTGCCCGGCATGATGGACGAGCCCGGTTGCATGGGCGGCAGCGAAATTTCTCCCAGCCCCGTTCGAGGCCCGGAGGACAGCAGGCGAAGATCGTTGCACATCTTGCCCAGCTTCACCGCAAAACGCTTCAGAATGCCGGAGAACAGAACAAAGGCTCCCATGTCGGAGGAGGCTTCCACCAGGTTGCTCGCCGAGACAAGGGGTTTTCCGGAAATCTCGGCAAGATAGCGCACAGCCAAGGCCTGATAACGTGGGTGGGTATTGATTCCCGTGCCAATAGCGGTTCCGCCAAGGTTCACTTCACAGAGCAGACGACTGGCTTCGTGCAGGCGATCGATATCTTCACCGAGGTTAACGGCGAAGGCCTCGAACTCCTGTCCCAGGGTCATGGGTACGGCGTCCTGCAACTGGGTACGCCCCATCTTGACCACATCCGCGAATTGCCGGCCTTTCTGCTCGAGGCTCTCCCTGAGATGGACGATGACTCGCTCCAGCGGCTCGGCCGCAAACTGAACCGCCAGGCAAACCGCAGTGGGGTAGGCGTCGTTCGTGGACTGGGAGCGATTAACGTCATCGTTTGGATGCAGGTGGTGGTATTCACCCTTGCCGTGGCCCAGCTTTTCCAGTGCCAGGTTGGCAATCACCTCGTTTGTGTTCATGTTGGTGGAGGTGCCGGCTCCGCCCTGAATAAGGTCCACCACGAACTGGTCGTGTAGATGGCCTGCGATAATGTCATCGCAGGCCGCCATGATCGCCGTGGCTTTATGGGGCGCGAGATTCCCCAGCTCACGGTTCGCCATTGCCGCCGCCTTCTTCACCATCACCAGGGCCCGGACGAAGTCGGGGAAGTGGCTGATGGGCACACCGGTGATGGAAAAATTATCCAGGGCACGCTGGGTCTGAATGCCATACCAGGCATCCACCGGCACACTGAGATCCCCCAGGAGGTCGTGTTCAATGCGAGTGTTCATGTTTTGGGCTTTTCCTTGAAGCCAGGCACTACGCCTGAGTAAGTGCGGTTGCGGACGCGTTCGATGTCTTCGGGCTCGATTTCCCACGCGGCGGCATCGAGATTCATGTCCTCGAAGCGCGTAACGTCGAATACCGGCTGTTCGATGCCTTCTGCAATCTGGTCGTCAAAATCCTTGAGGATGCGCAGGCCAGGTTTGAACAGGGCAATCAGCGCAATCAGGTTTACCAGGGCAAGGAGGCCCATGGTGACGTCTGCAAAACCGAACACGGTGCCCAGGTCAGTGGTTGCGCCCCAGCAAACCAGGCCGATGATGGCAACCCGGAAGGTGTTGAAGAAATTCTGATTCGAGGTGCTGAAGAAGTTGATGCTGTTTTCGCCGAGGTAGTAATTGTAAAGAATGGTGCTGAAGCCAAAGAGCATCAGGGCCACGCTCACAAAGCTGCGCCCCCAGTCACCCACATGATCTGCCAGCGCAGACTGTGTCAGGGCCACGCCACCAATGTCGCTCAGGGCAGCGGGGTCGTAGATACCGCTCAGCAGGATGATAAACGCGGTGGATGAACAGATAATCAGGGTATCAATGAAGACCGAAAATGCCTGCACCACGCCCTGATTGGCGGGATGGGGCACATAGGCGACAGCGGCCACGTTGGGGGCGCTTCCCAGCCCGGCTTCGTTGGAGAACAGGCCGCGCTTGACCCCCATCAGAATAGCCGCGCCGATGCCGCCACCGACCACAGGCTCAAGCCCGAAGGCGCTGTTGACGATCAGCATGAAGACATCCGGAATCTGCTCAACGTTCAGGGCCAGTACAGCCGCCGTGATCAGCAGGTAGCTGCCAGCCATGATCGGAACCAGGAACTCGGCAACCCTGGCAATACGGCGGACGCCACCGAAAATGATCAGGCCCACCACCATCGCCAGTGCGATGCCGGTATAGAAAACGGGAACGCCGAACGCATCATCAACAGAGGTTGCCACCGCATAGGATTGCAGCGCAGTAAATCCAAAGCCGAACGTCAACAGCAACAGAACCGAATACAGGCCGGCCATCCATTTCCAGCGAGCCCCAAGGCCACGGGAGATGTAATGGGCCGGGCCACCGCGATACGTGCCATCAGGTTCAGCCACCTTGTAGGTCTGGGCCAGGGAGCATTCCAGGAAACTGGTGGCCATGCCCATCAGCCCCACTATCCACATCCAGAAAATGGCGCCGGGGCCACCAAGGGTAATCGCAACCGCCACCCCTGCGATATTGCCTCCACCAACTCGGCCGGCAACCGAGAGCAGCAACGCCTGAAAAGAACTGAGATGGCCGTGCTTGTCTTTCTGGAAGGCCTGACTGGCGCTCAGAATCCGGAACATGCGCCCGAAATAACGAAATTGTACGAAGCGGGAGGCGAGGGTGAAGCCGATACCGACGGTGACCAACAGGGCAATCAGAACCTTGCCCCACAGCAATTCGCTCAGAAACTCCAACATAAGCAACTCCGATGATGATTGTTGTTGTACGAACCCTTATTTAATCAATCGGATCCCCCTGCTAGAATTTGCGCATTGTTGCCAATGTGATGCTATCTGTCGCAGTTGTAGCGTCATAGTGCGCTATCGTGACTTGGCGCGCCGGGCTACTCGATGAAACAACGGGCGATACACGCTATGCATCAGAATCTGTCCCAGAACCTCAGGCTGCTGTGCAGTTATTACAAGTCCATTGCGGAGGTATGCCGCCGCCTTGGTATCAACCGCCCGCAGTTCAATCGATATCTGAGCGGCCAACATAAGCCGTCAGCCAATACACTGCGTCGTCTTTGCGAGTTTTTTGGCGTGGACGAACAGGAAATTCTTCTCCCGCACGGCCAGTTTCAGCGCATTGTGGATGTGCGCCCCATGATCAAGGCTCAGCCGAACCAGGACGAGGATTCCTTCCAGAAACATCTTGAACGGCTTGATCATGAAGCACGGGGGGATGTTGATGGTTACCTGGGCTACTACTATGAGTACTACCAGTCCATGTCATCGCCGGGGAAGGTGCTTCAGAATCTGGTATGCCTGGAACGCCGGGGGAGCCGGGTGGTCTTCCAGCGCACGGAACGAATGCGTGCGACCAGCAACGAACCGCCTTGTCACAACCGCTATCAAGGCATTGCCTATTTGCTGACGGACCGGCTGTTCCTGGTGGACTATGAAACACTCAACCGGCACGAAATCACGCAGACCATTCTCTTTCCCAGTTTCCGCAATCGGGTGACCCGGTTGACCGGGTTGAAAATAGGGGTTTCGGACAGCAGCGAACGGATGCCCTGTTGCGCCAGGGTGCTTTACGAATATCTTGGACAGAGTGTTATTGTGCGGAAGGCGCTCGCCAATTGCGGGTTGCATGACCTCGACAGTGACCGGATTGACGTATCCATTCGTGCTGCCGTTCGCAACGACATGGCTCCGGAGGAGTACCTTTTTCGGGCTCGCCACTAACAGCGGGGTGATGGAAGCAGGCAGCGGCGGCGTGCCACTGCCCGGCAGGCTTATTCGACAGTCAGGCGCTCGGCGTTCTTTGCAACCGTGCGCTCACCAATGCCCTTGACGTTGGTGAGGTCTTCACTGGACTGGAAAGGACCGTTGGCATCGCGATAGGCCACGATGGCTTCGGCCTTGCTCTGTCCGATGCCGTTGAGGCTGGCCAGGGTTTCGATGTCTGCGGTGTTGATGTTGATGGTGACGGGCTCAGCGTGAGCAAAACCGGCGAACAGGCTGAACAGAAGGACCATCATGGCCATCAAAGGGGTGCGTTTCATGTTTAACAGGCTCCTGAGAGTGAATTTACGTGGCTGATTATTCGTCAGGACGTAAAAGCGGCGGAGCTGATGGAGCAAGAAGAAGGAAACGTGCGGGTGATGGGGGGGGGAGTGCACGGACCGGAACACATTCCATGTGATCCTGAATCCGTGGCTGACCCCATGCCTGATCCTTCAGGCCTGCGCATAATCCTTTGCGCGTCTTCCTTGTATGTCGTCCCTGTAAGCCCTGATTCCCTGGGCAACTCCTGATCCGTGGAGTTATCTTCCCTGAGCCAGCTGTCCTTGCCGGCTTCTCATCCTTGACGCTGACCATTCTACGTGGGATCGGTTTTCGGGAAATCGGACAATGGCTCTGTGGCCTGTGCGATATCTCTTACAGATCTGTAATCTAATCAGGCCTCCGATAAATGAATGTAGATTCATGTTTTTGAAGAGTTTTCGAGAGTGGTGCTCGCGGAGCTCTGGTGTGCCTCCGCGGCTTCGCGGATCTTCTCCATGGTGATCTCCCGCACGGCCTTCTGGCTGATACGGATATGGCTTGTTAACCGGTCCGCCGCCTCTACGGAATGGCCGGCCCGGAGGGCCTCGAGTATTTCGGCGTGTTCCCGGTAGGTGGCGTCTATCCTGTCGTCGCGGGTAAAGTCCAGCCGGCGGATGATTCGCAGGCGGTCGGTGATCTCCCGGTGTATCCGCGTCATCTCCCGGTTGCCGGCGGCGGCCACCAGGTCGCAATGGAAGCTTTCGTCCAGCGCCCGCACGGTACTGCCAACGGCACGCTCCGAGGGATGGTCAGGGTTCCAGATGGCGGTAAGGGTTCTGACGGTCTGTGGCGTTTCCTGCAACTGACAGATCTTGTGCATCGCGGCCCGTTCGAGGGTGATGCGCAGGTCGTAGAGTTCTTCCACCTGTTGGAAGTCGAACGGCTTCACCTGCCAGCCACTGCGGAACAGTACTTCGACAAAGCCTTCCCGCTGCAGCCGATACAGGGCTTCCCGCACGGGCGTCCGGCTGGCATTCAGGCGTGCGCCTACGTCTCCCTCGCTGAACTTGTCCCCGGGGATCAGCCGAAACTCAAAGATGTCGTCCTTCAGGGCTTCGTAAACCCTGTCTGCCATGGACTCTTTTCTTTTGGTGTTTGTTGCCATCGCTTATCCGGTTATACCTCTTGTTTGGAGTTGGCCTTTGGGGCCGGCTGTTGGGTGGGGGTATTCAAAAGACGTCGTGAACCCATCCATGGGGACTTGAGCGCAGCATCCATGCTGCGCACACTTTTGAATACCCCCACCCAACAGCCGTCCCCGACTCCCGTTGCCTGCTAGAGAGCTTAGTCGGAAGTTTTGGTGAAGTCGTTTTCCGATTGCTGCCTGTATTACGAACAAACACTTTGTTTTTTCCAAACCGCATTCACCAAACTCCGAGAAGCCGGTGGGGGAAGGGGTGTCCCAGACTGTGCGCAGCAGGGATGCTGCGCTCAAGCCCCCATGGATGGGTTCACGGCGTGTCTGGGACACCCCTTCCCCCATCGGCGTTATTCCAGAGCAAGAGGCCAGCGGAGAAAAACTCCAAACTCAGACCTTGATGCTCAACAGAGGCTCCCCGGGAGTAACGGCCTTACCGGGCTCAACATGCATGGCGCTGATCTGCCCGGCGAGCGTGGCATTTATCTCGAATTCCATTTTCATGGCCTCTACGATCACCAGTGGATCACCTTCTGCCACGGTATCACCGGGTTTTACCAGGCACTTCCATATGTTGCCCGCTATCTCCGCACTCACCAGCTCCCCGAACCGCTCGAGGTCAGACACATCCGCCTTCGGCGGTGCCTTGGCCAGTTTGTCCAGTTCCTCGGCTTCGCTGTCTTTCCACAGGGCCACCTCTTTAGCGTATGCCGCCTGTTGCAGTTTGCGGAAGTCGGCGATGGAATCGGCGTTGGCGTCCAGGAAAGTCTGGTGGGATTTGAGGTCGAAGGTTTCTTCTTCGATTTTCACCGTCAACTGGCCGGCGCGGAACTGGTCTCGCATTTCATCCAGTTCGGCTTCAGAAACCGGGTAGTAGCACACCTGGTCGAAGAACCGCAGCAGCCAGGGGGCGCCCTCGGCGAACTGGGGGTTTTTGAGGTATTTGTTCCAGATGGGCAAAGTGCGGCCGACGAGCTGGTAGCCGCCCGGGGAGTCCATGCCGTAGATGCACATGTACACACCACCGATGCCCACCGTGCCTTCGGCGGTGTAGGTTCTTGCCGGGTTGTACTTGGAGGTGAGCATCCGGTGCCTTGGGTCCAGAGGCACGGCGCAGGGGGCGCCGAGGTAGACGTCGCCCAGGCCCAGTACCAGGTATCTGGCGGAGAACAGGATATCCCGAACGGCCTCCCGGCTGGGCAAGCCGTTGATGCGTTGCATGAAGTCCACGTTGTTGGGTAGCCAGGGGGCGGTGTCGCGGACTGACTGCCGGTATTTGTCCACCGCTTCCAGAGTCGCGCTGTCTTCGAAGGCCATGGGAAGGTGAATCACCCTGCTGCGGACTTTCAGTTCGTCCGTGGGTGGCAGGGTGGCTTCAAGATCCAGAAGGTAGGTCATCAGGGACTGCTGCGGCAGGATGCGGGAGTCGTACCGCAGCTGTAGAGATCGCACCCCCGGGGACAGTTCCAGCAAACCAGCCGGCTGTACGTCGGCGATGGCTTCCATCAGGGCGTGGATGCGCAAACGCACGCCCAGGTCCATCACGTTGGGGCCGTATTCCAGCAATATGTACTGGTCGCCGGCCTGGCGGTAGGTGACTTCCGGGCGTCCGTCGGTTTCTTCCAGGTGGGCCAGGATAGTGGCGGAGAGCCCATTCAGCGGCGCCAGGTCCGGAGCCACTAGCTCCGGCACCGGCGGTGCCATCAGGCTTTTGATGGCCAATTCCTGGCGCTCGGAGAGTTTTACGGCGGTGTCGTTATCAATGGCGACGAAGCGGATGGTGTCGCCGGGCTTTACCTGGCCGACTTTCCAAAGCTCGGCCTTGGCGATGGTCACCGGGCACACGAAGCCGCCCAGGCTGGGGCCGTCCTTGGTGAGGATTACGGGCATGTCGCCGGTGAAGTTGATGGAGCCGATGGCGTATTCGCAGTCGTGGATATTAGAGGGGTGCAGGCCCGCTTCACCGCCGTCGGCGCGGGTGAACTCCGGTTTGGGGCCGTTCAGACGGATGCCCAGGCGGTTGGAGTTGTAGTGTACTTCCCAGTCCTGCTCGAAGAATTTTTCGATGGACTTTTCGGTGAAGAAATCCGGGGCGCCGTGGGGGCCATAGAGCACGCCGATTTCCCAGTGGTCCGGATAATCCGGGATCAGGTCCGGGTCCGCCGGTGCAGGATCGTGTGTCGGGGCCGTGGTGGTGAAGGCGGGCAGGGCGATCTGGCTGATGCCCAGCATGTCACCGGGGCGCAATGGCCGGCCGCCGTGGCCGCCGAACTGGCCGAGGGCGAAGGTGGAACGGCTGCCCAGGTACACCGGCACATCGAAGCCGCCACGCACCGCCAGGTAGGTGCGGCAGCCCTTTATGGCCTTGCCCACTGCCAGAACCTGGCCGGCTTTTACGTGTATGGGTTTCCAGAATTCCACCGCCTTGTCGTCCAGGGTCGCTTCAGTCAGCGCACCAGTCAGCGCCACCACAGAATCCTTGTGGAACTTCAGGCTGGGGCCAGTCAGCGTGGCTTCCAGCCCGGCGGCTTCGTGGTGGTTACCTACAATGCGGTTGGCAATGCGGAAGGCGTAGTCGTCCATCGGGCCACTGGGCGGCACACCGATATTCCAGTAGCCCACGCGGCCGGGGTAGTCCTGCACCGTGGTGTAGGTTCCGGGTTTGACCACTTCCGCTACGGAGGGTTTGAACTCGAAGCTCTCCAGCGCCCGGGTGGAGACAATGCCATCGGCAAAGCTCTGCTGGGCCACCACCTGGCGCAGGTAGTCCAGGTTGGTGGCAATGCCTATCAGCCGGGTTTCCGCCAGGGCGGTTTTCAGTTTGGCCAGGGCATCAGCGCGGTCCTTGCCGTGCACGATCAGCTTGGCAATCATCGGGTCATAGTGGGCGGACACTTCGCTGCCGTTTTCCACCCAGGTATCGACGCGCACATCGTCTTCCGGCCAGTGCACGTCGGTCAGTTCGCCGGGGGAGGGCTGGAAGTCTTTCAATGGATCTTCAGCGTAGATGCGCACTTCCATGGAAGCGCCGTTCAGTTCTGGCTCGAAACTGGCCAGGTCCGGGCTCTCGCCGGCGGCGATCTTCAGCATCCATTCGATCAGGTCCAGGCCGGTGACAGACTCGGTCACCGGGTGCTCAACCTGTAAGCGGGTATTCACTTCCAGGAAGTAGAACTCGTCCCGGTCGGCGTCGTAGATGTATTCCACGGTGCCGGCGGAACGGTAGTTTACCGACTGGCCGAGGGAGACGGCGGCATCCAGCATCTGCTGGCGGGTAGCGGCAGGCAGGTTTGGCGCCGGGGTTTCCTCCACCACCTTCTGGTTGCGGCGCTGCAGGGAACAATCCCGCTCACCCAGGGCCACGACCTTGCCTCTGCCATCCCCGAACATCTGCACTTCCACATGGCGTGCCCGGGCGATGAAACGCTCCAGGAATACGCCACTGTCATTAAAGAAGCTCTGGCCCTGGCGGCGTACGGTTTCGAACGCATCCCGCAGGTCGGCTTCGCTGTTGCAGCGGGTCAGCCCGATGCCGCCACCGCCGGCGGTGCTTTTCAGCATCACCGGGTAGCCCAGCTTATTGGCTACGGCAACCGCTTCGTCCAGGCTGTCCAGCAGGCCGCTGCCCGGCGCCAGGGGCACGCCGGCGGCTTCCGCCAGTTCCCGGGCCCGGTGCTTCAGGCCGAACTCGCGCATCTGCTCTGGCGTTGGGCCGATAAATGCAATGCCGTCGGCCTCGCAGGCTTCGGCAAAGTCGGCGTTTTCAGAGAGGAAACCGTAACCGGGAATAATTGCCTCGGCACCGGTGTGCTTGGCCGCCGACAGAATCTGGGCCTTATCGAGGTAGGTTTCGCTGGCGCCGTTACCGGTCAGGGCCACGGATTCATCGGCCAGGGTAACGTGCAGGCTGTGGCGGTCCTGGTGGGAATAGACGGCGACACTGCCCACGCCCATGGCCTTGAGGGTGCGAATGGTGCGGACCGCGATTTCGCCACGGTTGGCGATCAATACTTTGGTAAACATGGGGGCGAAACTCCTTATGCCTTGCCGGATTTAAGAGCGGTGATGTAGGCGCGCCAGCCGCCGAATTCGGTGACATCCCGCGCGCCCTCGAAGCCGTAGCCTTCGCAGATAAAACCGTTCACCCAGCGCCCATCCGCCAGTTCCACATTGCCGATGCCCAGGGGCGCCGGAATCAGGTCCACGAAGGAGCCGAAGGCCGAGGCGGGCATTTCCCAGACTTCCACGACGATCTGTTCGCCTTCTCCCGTTGCTACCCGTTTCAGTCCGGGCTTGGGCGGGGTGGTGTTGGGCAGGGCGTATAGCCGGTAGTTGGCAGAGGTAGTGGTCTGCTCGAGCAGTACGGAGTAACGTTCGGTCAGTTGGGTGTTCAACGGCATGCCGCTGAGATGCGCACCGACCACGGCCACCTTCACAGTAGGCGTGGAGATTTCGGCGCCGGGTGTTTCTTCCCGCCGGAGCTTGTCCGTCGCCCCTAGTGGCGTGGGGTGGGCATTTAGCCACTGGCAGGCCAGGTGTTGCAGCTCGGTGTCCTTCCACGCGCCGCTGATCAAGGTAACGCCGAAGGGCAGGCCATCGTCCCGGAAGCCGGCGGGGATGGCCAGCGCGCAGAAGTCCGCCAGGTTCACGAAATTGGTGTAGGTGCCCAGCTGGCTATTCAGCGTAACCGGGTCTTTATTGACCGCTTCAATGGTCGGCGCCGTGGGTGCAGTGGGCACCAATAGGGCATCCACATCCGCCAGCAATTCATCAATCTGCCGCAACAGTTCTTCCTTGCGGTACTGGGCCCCGAAGGTGTCCGTGGCGGTGAACTTGCCGGCATTGGCGATGATGCTTTTCACCACCGGGTTCATGTCGTCGCCATGGCTGGCCATGAAGGATTCCACCGCAGCATGGCGTTCTGCCACCCAGGGGCCTTCATAGAGCAGGGCGGCCAGCTCCAGCATGGGGCTGAAATCCACCGGTACCAGCTCAACGTTCTGTTCTCGCCACAGGCTGATGGCAGTATTCCAGGCCGCTTCGGACTGCTGGTCACCAAACCATTGCGGGTGCTCGGGAATGGCCAGGCGTTTGATCGGGCCGGGGCGTCGAATGGCCGGGCCGTCCAGGGGCAGGGCGTAGGGCGCCTTGCGGGAGAAGGCATCGTCGGCATCGAACCCGGCCATGGCATCGGCTACCGCCCCAGCATCGTTCACCGTCAGGGCAAACACAGACACACAATCCAGGGAACGACAGGCGGGCACCACGCCGTGAATACTGAACAGCCCCTTCGTCGGCTTCAGCCCCACCAGGTTGTTCAGCCCCGCCGGCACACGGCCGGAGCCGGCGGTGTCGGTGCCCAACGCAAACGGCACCAGGCCGCGGGCCACCACCGAGGCGGAACCGGAGCTGGAGCCGCCGCTCACCACCTCAGGCTTGAAGCTGTTTGGTACCGCCCCATAAGGAGAGCGTGTGCCCACCAGCCCGGTGGCAAACTGGTCGAGATTGGTTTTACCAATCAGCACCGCGCCAGCGGCCTTCAGCCGGGCCACGGTGTTGGCATCTTCTGCAGGGGAATAGGCATAGGCCGGGCAGCCTGCGGTGGTCTCAAACCCGACGGCGTCAATGTTGTCCTTCGCTGCGAAAGGAATGCCGTACAGCGGCAGGCGGCTGATATCCCCATCCACCTTATTGAGTGTGCCTGCCAGGTCGAACAGGGCCGCCTGCAACTGCGTGCTACCTGATAGTGCAATCCAGGCGTTGTCGGTTGTATCCAGGCTGGCTATCAGCTCTCCCAGCAGTTTCTCGGGCGTAGCGCCCGACTGATAGGCCTTCCTCCAGTCCTCAATAGTCCATCCGGTTGTTGCTGGCATGGTGCATCCTCATGTGCGTTGTCATCTTGTATACATGAGCAATGGCAATGCCCGTGCCACTCGAAAGGGATTTGTAAATAACCAATGAAAACAATTAGATGCATGTATGAGACGAGAAAAGAGACATTTTTAAGGTGCACTAATGCTGGGCGGGTGCACCAGAAAATGGCCCGGAAACCGCAGATTTGCAGGCCATGACGCCCGGAAAGAGCCGGTCCTGCTAGCTTGTATACTAGATAAGTGATTGTTGTGTATGGGAATTGGTGAAAGCTGGAACGCCAGATGCAGTGGCAGGAGTGCGTTTACTCAAGCGAATGGCACGAACCAACCTGCAAACAAGGACGCACAACATGACTATTAAAAAACACGTGAAACTTGGCCTCTCAGCGCTGGCCCTCTCTGTCTCCCTTAACGCAATGGCCGCCGAAGACCCGATCAAGGTCGGTATCCTGCATTCCCTCTCCGGCACCATGGCCATCAGTGAAACGGTCCTGAAAGACACCGTTGAAATGCTCATTGAAAAACAGAACGCCGAAGGCGGTGTACTCGGCCGCCAACTGGAAGCCGTAGTAGTAGACCCGGCCTCCGACTGGCCGCTGTTTGCGGAAAAGGCCCGTGAACTGCTGGCCAAGGAAAAGGTCGATGTCATCTTCGGCAACTGGACCTCGGTTTCCCGCAAGTCCGTACTGCCGGTTGTGGAAGAACTCAACGGCCTGCTGTTCTACCCGGTTCAGTACGAAGGTGAAGAGTCTTCAGAGAACGTGTTCTACACCGGCGCCGCTCCCAACCAGCAGGCGATCCCGGCGGTGAACTACCTGATGAACGAAATCGGCGTCGAGCGCTGGGTACTGGCGGGCACCGATTACGTCTACCCGCGCACCACCAACAAAATCCTTGAGACCTACCTGATGGACCAGGGCGTGGCCAAGGACGACATCATGATCAACTACACGCCTTTCGGGCATTCCGACTGGCAGAACATCGTGTCTGACATCAAGCGCTTCGGTTCCGCCGGCAAGAAGACCGCCGTGGTGTCCACCATTAACGGTGACGCCAACGTGCCTTTCTATCGCGAACTGGGCAACCAGGGTATCTCCGCTTCCGACATCCCCGTGGTTGCCTTCTCCGTGGGTGAGCAGGAGCTCTCCGGTATCGACACCGGCCCGCTGGTTGGCCACCTGGCCGCCTGGAACTACTTCATGAGCGTGGACAGCGACGCCAACTACGACTTCATCGACCAGTGGGTTGCCCACACCGGCGACGAGGAAGCCGTCACCAACGACCCGATGGAAGCCCACTACATCGGCTTCAACATGTACATCGAAGCGGTGAAAAAAGCCGGCACCACCGACGTGGATGCGGTGAAAGACGCCATCATCGGCGTGAGCGTGCCAAACCTCACCGGCGGCTACGCAGCCATGATGCCCAACCACCACATCACCAAGCCGGTGCTGATTGGTGAGATCCAGGACAACGGCCAGTTCTCCGTTGTATGGGAAACCCCGTCCACCGTGGCTGGCGATGCCTGGTCTGACTTCCTGCCCGGTTCAAAGGACCTGATTGCCGACTGGCGCAAGCCGATGTCCTGCGGCACCTTCAACACCAAAACCGGCAGTTGCGGCGCTTCGGCCGGCGAAATGGCGGCGGCTGACGAATAAGACACAGCGACCAACATAGCAATACAGGCAACCGGAGGTAGCGATGCTGCCCCCGGTTGCCACCCCGCAACTCGCTTTCAACAGACAGGACACACTATGGGCATCCTCCGATCGCTCACATTGCTGCTTATTGCCCTGGCTTCCGCGCTTTCGCTTCCTGCAACTGCACAGGAAGACGACCCCGGCACGGCACTGCTGACCAACCTTGCCGAAGCGCCGAACAGCAAAGTGGAAGAAGCCCTCAATGCCATCGTCAGCAGTGGTGACCCAAGAGCCAGGGGCTGGCTCGAAGCCTATGGCAACAACCGCCTGAGCCAGGTCAAAAACACCGGCCAGGTTGTTGTGGTTCTGAACAACCGGGGCCGGGACTGGAAAATTGCCAACCCGCTGACCGGAGAGAACATGGGCGAAATGTCCCGCCGCGAGCTGGACAGAGTCGCCATCAACAACGCCATACGGGGCCAGCTCGGGGGCATTCTTGCCATGCTGGACCTGAACGCCCCGGACCCGGACGTGCGCGAAGCCTCCGCACAGGACATGATGGGCAAAGTGGACGCTTTGCTGGTTGAGCCGCTGGAAGCGCGGCTGGAACTGGAGGAGAGCGCAAAGGTACGTAACCGCATTGAAGAGGCCCTGGCCATTTACCGGGTGGGCGAGGGTGACCTTGATGCTGTGGAAGTACTGGCCGGCAGCCTGCACCCCCGCGCCCGTGCCTCCCTGAACGTGGCCGTCCGGGGCGATGACCCTGCACTGGCCGCCAAGGCCAAACAGGCCCTGAGCACCATCGAACAGAAATTGAAACTGAACCGTGCTGCAGAGACCCTGTATTTCGGCCTCAGCCTCGGCTCGGTTCTGGTACTGGCTGCCATCGGCCTGGCCATCACCTTCGGTGTGATGGGCGTGATCAACATGGCCCACGGCGAACTGATCATGCTGGGTGCCTACACCACCTGGGGCATGCAGCAACTGTTACCGGGCCAGCCCGGCCTGGCGCTGATCCTTTCCATACCCGCCGGCTTCATGGTAGCGGCCACCGCCGGCATCATCATCGAACGCAGCGTGATCCAGTATCTCAAGGGCCGCCCGCTGGAAACCCTGCTGGCCACCTTCGGTATCAGCCTGATCCTGCAGCAACTGGTGCGCACCGTCATCTCGCCCCAGAACCGCACCGTGGTCACACCGGAGTGGATGAGTGGCTCACTGGTGATCAACGACGCGCTGTCCCTCACCCTCAACCGCATGTACGTGCTGGGCTTCGCCCTTGTGGTTTTTGCCGCGCTGATGCTGATCATGCGCAGAACCCGCCTGGGCCTGGAAGTGCGCGCTGTTACCCAGAACCGCAACATGGCCCGCTCCATGGGTATCCGCGCCACCCGGGTAGACATCATGACCTTCGCCCTGGGCTCCGGCGTTGCCGGCCTGGCGGGAGTGGCGCTGTCCCAGCTCACCAACGTGGGCCCCAACCTGGGCCAGAACTACATCATCGACTCCTTCATGGTGGTGGTGTTCGGCGGCGTGGGCAATCTGTGGGGCACCCTCATAGCGGGACTGTCACTGGGCACCATCAACCAGCTGCTGGAACCCTGGGCCGGTGCCGTACTCGCGAAGATCATTGTGCTGGTCTTTATCATCCTGTTTATCCAGAAACGCCCAATGGGACTCTTTCCCCAGAAGGGCCGTGCAGCGGAGGGCTGAGTTATGGCGTCATCACAGAACTGGCTGCTCCGGCCTTTTCAGGAGCGTTCCACACAACTATTCCTGGGCGTATTGTTTACGGCGCTGGTGGTGGTGACCTTCCTCCACCTGTTCATGCCCCAGGACAGCGCCCTGCATGTCAGCGCCTACACCGTCACCCTGCTGGGCAAGTACCTTTGCTATGCACTGCTGGCGGTGGCGGTGGACCTGGTGTGGGGGTATCTCGGTATCCTCAGCCTGGGCCACGGCGCCTTTTTTGCCCTCGGTGGCTACGCCATGGGCATGTACCTGATGCGCCAGATCGGCGACCGCGGCACCTACGGCGACCCGGTACTGCCGGACTTCATGGTGTTCCTGAACTGGGACTCGCTGCCCTGGTACTGGCAGGGCTTCGACATGGCCTGGTTTGCGTTCATCATGGTGCTGCTGGCACCGGGCCTACTGGCGCTGGTGTTCGGCTTCCTGGCCTTCCGCTCGCGGGTGACCGGAGTGTACCTCTCCATCATCACCCAGGCGCTGACCTTTGCGTTGATGCTGGCCTTCTTCCGCAACGAAATGGGCTTTGGCGGCAACAACGGGCTGACCGACTTCCGCGACATCCTCGGCTTCAACCTGCGCACCGACGCCACACGGCTGGGGCTGTTCATCGCCACCGGCATCGCCCTGGCCATCGGCTACGTGATCTGCCGCGCCATCGTGGCCAGCAAGCTGGGCCGGGTGAGCATCGCCTGCCGAGATGCCGAAGCCCGCACCCGCTTTTTGGGTTACCGGGTGGAACGGGTGCAGCTGTTCGTGTTCGTGGTGTCCGCCATGCTGGCGGGTGTGGCCGGGGCCTTGTACGTGCCGCAAGTAGGCATCATCAACCCCAGCGAATTCTCGCCGCTGTTCTCCATCGAGATCGTGGTGTGGGTGGCCCTCGGTGGCCGCGCAACACTCTACGGGGCGGTAATCGGCGCCATCCTGGTGAACTACGCCAAAACCGTGTTCACCGGCGTGATGCCGGACGCCTGGCTGTTCGCCCTGGGTGGCCTGTTTGTGCTGGTGACCGTGTTCCTGCCCAAGGGCATTGCCGGGCTGCTGCAGAAACGCCACAAAACCAAACCAGATGACGACACCCCCACCCGGCAGGAGGCCACCGCATGAGCATTTTTCAGGAACTTGCCAATCGAGACCAGGTATTCGACTTCCTCGCACCGGTGCAGTCCCCGGTGGACGTGCGCCACGGCCCGATCCTGTACATGGAAGACGTGAACGTGAGCTTTGACGGCTTCAAGGCCATCAACAACCTCAACCTCACCGTGGACGACGGCGAACTGCGCTGCATCATCGGGCCCAACGGCGCAGGCAAAACCACCATGATGGACATCATCACCGGCAAAACCCGGCCAGATACAGGCTCCGTATGGTTCGGCAGCCGCCACAACCTGCTCACCAAGAACGAGCCGGACATCGCCAGCCTGGGCATCGGCCGCAAGTTCCAGAAACCCACGGTGTTTGAAGCCCTAACCGTGTTCGAAAACCTGGAACTAGCCATGGCCACGGATAAACGCATCCTGCCCACCCTGACCGCCATCATGAAACCGGAATACCGGGACCGCATCGACGAAGTGCTACAAACCATCGGCCTGCAGGAACTGCGGGACAGACTCGCCGGCATCCTCTCCCACGGCCAGAAACAGTGGCTGGAAATCGGCATGCTGCTGATGCAGAAACCAAGGCTGCTTTTGGTGGACGAGCCGGTAGCGGGCATGACCGAACAGGAAATGGAACGCACCGCCGAACTGCTCACCAGCCTGGCGGGCAAGCAGTCCGTGGTGGTGGTGGAGCACGACATGGGCTTCGTGCGCTCCATCGCCCGCAAAGTCACCGTGCTGCACCAGGGCAGCGTACTGGCTGAAGGCACCATGGACCAGGTCTCCAACGACCCGGAAGTGATCAAGGTCTACCTGGGGGAGGAGGCGTAATGCTCAAAATCAACAAACTCAACCAGTACTACGGCGAAAGCCACACCCTCTGGGACCTGGACCTGGACGTACCCCAGGGCCAGTGCACCTGCGTGATGGGCCGCAACGGCGTGGGCAAAACCACCCTGGTGAAATGCATCATGGGCGAGGAAACCACCAGCAGCGGCAGCATCGAATTCGCCGGGGATGTGGAACTGACCAAAAAGAAAATCGAAGACCGCTCACGCCTGGGCATCGGCTACGTACCCCAGGGAAGGCAAATATTTCCCCTGCTCACCGTGGAAGAGAACCTCCGCACCGGCCTGGCTGTGCGCAAGGACGGCAGCAAGAAAATCCCCGAGCGAGTGTATGAGTTGTTTCCGGTGTTGAAGGAAATGAAAAACCGTAGAGGCGGCGACCTTTCCGGCGGGCAGCAACAGCAGTTGGCGATTGGGCGGGCGCTGGTGATTGAGCCGAGGTTGCTGATTCTGGATGAGCCGGGGGAGGGGATTCAGCCGAATATTGTGACGCAGATTGGGGAGGTTATTCGTCGCCTGATCGAAGAAGACGGGCTGACCGTTCTACTTGTTGAGCAGAAGTTGCCGTTTGCCAGGAAGTATGCGGATCGGTTTGCGATTTTGGATCGGGGGAGGCGGGTTGCTGCGGGGGGGATTGCTGGGTTGAATGATGAACTTATCAGGAAGCACCTGACGGTCTAGCGACCCGGGTATTCTCCCGCTTCGAGAGTCCTAAAAGCCCTGACTATAATGACTCCGTGCCGAGTGATGCTTGGCACGGAGTTTTTGTTTTCAAACTAATTGAGGCGAACTACGCAAATTTGGGGGCAGCTCGACAAAGCATCGGCGATTAAACAAAAGCGGACCTTCGCACGCTCATGATTCCTGAGTATGTTTGGCGTCATGGTGGCGCCCTTGTTCACATCAAATGACAGAAAAATTCAAATCAGCTCAGAGACTAAAAGAGATATGATGCTTCGATCTCTTTTCACGGCCACTCTGGCATCTGCACTGATCGCGCAACCCTCAGCAGCTGCGTTCAGCCTCACATCGTTCAATTTTTGATCTTGCAGAGCCTGGCAAACAGGGAGAGCTCTATATCGGGAGGCAGAGCACGTCGGCAACACTGGACAACAGCCTGTTTGCACCGGGCTTGGATTCCATCGACCTGACGATCTACCAGCTCCCGTTTGGCGGGCTGGCAATTCGGTTCTGAAGCCGATGATCATTTGTTTACTGTCCAACCCTACATCCAACCACGACGTTTGAAGAACCAGATCAGCCCCCCAGCAATACCAATCATCACGCCCCAAACCAATGGATAACCGTAGTGCCAGCCAAGCTCCGGCATGGACCAGGGGCTGTCAGGATTTTCAAAGTTCATGCCATAGATCCCTACCACAAAGGTGAGGGGGATGAAGATGGTGGCGATGATAGTGAGCACCCGCATCGTTTCGTTGGTGCGCTGGCTGATGCTGGACAGGTAAATATCCACCATGCTGGTGGCCATTTCCCGGAAGCTCTCCAATAGCTCGATGATCTGCACGCTGTGGTCGTGGCAGTCGCGGAAGTAAATCTGGGTGTCGGCACTAATCAGCGGGTCTTCTGCCCGCATCAGGCTGGTCATCAGCTCCCGCTGGGGCCACAGCACTCGGCGCAGCATCAGCAACTCTCGCTTGAGTCCGTGAATACCGGCCAGGGTTTTCTGCTTGGGGTTTTCCAGCAGTGCAGCTTCCATTACCTCCAACTGGTCTCCGAACTCCTCCAGCACCGGAAAGGCGGAATCGGTAATCAGATCCATCAGAGCATACAGCAGGTAATCGATCCCCCGGGAGGTAAAACGCCGATTGTTGGGCATACGCATCCGTTTGCGTACCGGCTCGAACGGGTCTTCGTCCAGCGGGCACAGGCAGATCAGGTAATCCTGCCCCACGAACAGACTGATCTGAACAATCTCCAGGGTGGTGCCATCGTAGAACGGCATGGCAGCGATGATGAAGAGCTGGTCGTCGTACACTTCCAGTTTCGGTCGCTGGCCGGTGTTAAGCACGTCTTCCAGGGCCAGGTCGTGCAGGTCAAACAGGTCGCCGAGCTTGCGCAGGGTGTCCGGGTCGGCCTGGCCGTTGATTTGCACCCAGGTTTTCGAGGGCCGATCCAGATAATCCCGGCAGTCGACTGCCCGGCCCA
Source organism: Marinobacter denitrificans (assembly GCF_008795955.1). Taxonomy (GTDB): domain Bacteria; phylum Pseudomonadota; class Gammaproteobacteria; order Pseudomonadales; family Oleiphilaceae; genus Marinobacter; species Marinobacter denitrificans. The sequence continues at coordinate 608,032 of NZ_VMHN01000001.1, read as the reverse complement.
GGCTGACCTCTTCCACGTGGTCATCGGTGTAGTCCATCAGGTGAACCGTGACTGGCCCTTTATGGTCGCTCGCCGCCACCAGGGTGCCCGGCGCCGTGCCGGGGTCATGATAGTGTTTGCTGAAATAGGCCATCTGCCCGCCTTGTTAATTGTTCTGGTTTGCGCTGCATGCTGGCCTTATTATGCTATGTTCTGGACTGTACGCGACTTTTTGTTCGATGACAGAAAGTCTGGATGCCGTCTCACCGTCTGTCCAGACCGAATGGAGCGCACGTGACCGAACACCCCAAACCCCACCAAAACCAGCCGGTCCTGATCCGGAACCTCGCCACTGCCATCGAGCGGTCCGAGATCCCGCTGGCCGTCTACGGCACCATCTTCGCGACCATGGCACTGCTCTGGATCTTCCAGGCAATCCACCCGGACCTGACCCTCGGCCTGTTTACCGAGTTGCTCGGCGCCGCCTTCACCCTTTTCATCATCGATTCGCTGCTGGTGCGCTCCAAGGCCAACCGCTGGAAACTGGTGCGCGGGCACATTGACTACTTAATTGCCCGCCACATCAACCGCCTTCGGGACGGCGTGGCCGGCCGCGCCTTCGGCTTTGACCCGAACATTACCGAAGGCCCGGAAGAAGCCGAACAGCACGGGCGAATCCGTTCCGAGCGCGCCCGCTTTCTGCACGAGCTGGAAACCCGCACCGGCGAGGAACTGATGGCGAAACTGTGTGACAAGAGCTTGTTCAGCGAAAGCAGCTACGAGTATTTCCAGGAAAAGGCCCGGGACTTGTGGGACATTCTGAACATGAAGTATTCCGAGTACATGGAGCCCTCCCTGGTGTCACTGCTGATGCGGCTGCACACCGAACTGAGCGACGTTTGCGGCCACATCCGCCAGTACCGCAAGGCCGACCGGCACCCCGAGGATGCAGCCTTCTATCACCAGATCGGCCGTTTGGGGATCAGCCACAGTTTGCTGACAGTGATTGAACTGGTGAACGAGCTCAAACACCAGGGCTATTCCGAGTCTGCCGCGCTGAAATGAGCCGCCCTCTCGCGCAACTGCAGACTTCAGCCCGACACCACTCCATCGGTGCGAATTGCAAATATCAAGCGACAGAGATTCCCGGCCTGAGCAGGGAGGCGCTGCCGATCACATAATCCTTTGCCTGTTCCGGCTGGCCACCATCTGATACGATCCCCCGCCGGCAATCTGACAGCGATTCCCGGCCAGCAAACGGACAACATTTCATGGACTTCTTCCAGGCATTTTTCCTAGGCATTCTGCAGGGATTGACCGAGTTTCTGCCCATTTCCAGCTCCGGCCACCTGATCCTGATCCCCGCTTTCTTTGACTGGGAAGATCAGGGGGTCGGCTTTGACCTGGCCGTGCATGTGGGCACCTTGCTAGCGGTGGTGCTGTACTTCCGTAAAGACGTGTTTGGCATTACCCGCGATGGGCTTATCTCCCTGGCCCGGCGCCAGATGGTCGGCCAGGGCAACATGGCCTGGTTCTTGGTGGTCGGCACCATCCCCGCCGGCCTGGTCGGGCTGGCGCTGCTGGATATGATCGACAACGAGCTTCGGGCGGTGGAAGTCATTTTCTTTACCACCCTGGTATTCGGGCTGCTGCTGGGCTGGTCCGACTGGCGGCCCAACAAGGGTCGGACTCTGCACAGCCTGACCTGGAAAGATGCCCTTATCGTGGGGTGTGCACAGGCTCTTTCGCTAGTGCCGGGCACCTCCCGCTCCGGTGCCACCATCACCGCAGGCTTGTTTCTGGGGATGAGCCGGCAGACCGCCTCCCGGTTTTCGTTCCTGCTGGCCATTCCGATTACCGCCTTGGCCTCGGCGGTGAAACTGCTGGAAGCGGCCACATCGGAGGTTGCCGTCGACTGGTTCGGTTTTCTGGTGGGCGGGGTTACGTCGTTCATCATGGCTATCATTGCCATCCACTTCTTCCTGAAGTGGCTGAATAAGGTGGGCATGTCGCCCTATGTGCTCTACCGGATTGTTCTTGCAATAGTTATATACGCTGTCCTAATGTAAACGCCGCTGGCATATCACATGGTTGAGCCAATGAATGAAACAGTTCAAGGCACGCCTTGGATGGTCGTTTTTTCTTAATGTGAAAGGTTGCTTATGACCGAAGCTGTGGAACTGGAACTGAAGGAGCAAATCCGGGAGTTTCTGGGTCAGGATAACTGGGAACAGGCGCTAACGTTACTCAGCAGTCGTCACCCAGCGGATATCGGCTCTGTTATCGACGAACTCGAGCCTGACTACGCTTACGAGCTGTTTGACCACCTGGAGCTAGCCCGGCAGGCGAAAGTTCTAGCCTATCTGTCCACGTCCCACCAACTCAGCATGGTTCGCCGCCTGAATCAGCATGCACTGGCCCGTCTTTTTACCGAAATGAACGCCGATGAACGGGCCGACTTGTATCAGGAGTTGCCGGAAGATGTACAGGAAATCCTTATGCCGGCACTGGCCAAAGCCGAACGGGAGGACCTCTTGCGACTGGCCGGTTATGAGGAAGGCACCGTTGGCGCCATCATGACCAGCGAGTACGCGACACTTCCGGGCCACATCAATGCACGGCGGGCGGTAGAGCGTTTGAGAGCCCAGGCACTGAACAAGGAAACCATCTACATTGCCTATGTTCTGGACAGTGAGCGCCGGCTGCTCGGCACCATAACCCTGGCCGGCCTGGTGATCGCGCCTGATGATCAGAAAGTAGGGGAACTGATTCACCGGGATACCGTCAGCGTCAATGTCCATGATCCGCAGTCCCAGGCCGCCAAACTGATTGCAGACTACGACCTGCTGGCTATTCCGGTGGTGGATGACCACGAAGCAATGGTGGGTATAGTGACCCACGATGATGCTATGGATGTTCAGGAAGCCGAGGCGACAGAGGATTTCCACAAGGGCGCTACCGTCGGCGCCATGCCTAGTGGATTTCGCCAGGCAAGTCTGAGAACACTTTACCAGAAACGTATTTTCTGGCTCATCCTCCTGGTATTTGCCAATGTTTTTTCCGGCGCCAGCATTGCCTTGTATGAAGACACGCTAGCGGCGCACATCGGGCTGGTGTTTTTCCTGCCCCTCCTCATCGCCAGTTCCGGTAACGCGGGCACGCAGTCGGCTACCTTAATGGTCCGGGCCATGGCAACGGGCGAGGTGGTCACAAGGGACTGGGGGCGTATGTTGATCAGGGAGATTAGCGTGGGGCTTGCCCTTGGCCTGACCATGGCTTTCGCCGTGGCGGGGATAGGTCTCGTGCGGAGCGGTCCGGAAATGGCAACAGTAGCAGCACTGACCATGGTCATCGTGGTACTGGCCGGGAGCCTGATCGGCATGTCGCTGCCTTTTCTGCTCAACCGGCTGAATCTGGATCCGGCAACGGCCAGTGGGCCAGTGGTGACTTTCATCGCTGATGTCGCCGGCATTCTCATCTATTTTGCGATTGCAACAGCGATACTGACCCTACCCACCTGATGTGCCAAAGATCGCCCTGCAGAGGATTTGGCGATCCAGGTGAAACAGCCGGACTGCATAGCCGCCTGTGAGCCGGACGAAACAGAGCGACAAATCCTGCAGGAGTTGCGGATTCTCGAACTTGGCTACTTGGAAAAACTGATTCAAAAGTTACGGTCATTACTAGGGAACAGTTGGATCAAAGACTGGGGACAAGTCAACTGAATCTGACCGTTCGCTTTGCGACCGGTTGGCCAGCAGAAAACAAACTTCTGAACCATACTTAAGGGCCCTTACCCTCCAAAGAGGGCCATGTCATGACATTTCCTACCAGCAAAGCTCCCTGGAACAAGGGAAAGCTCGTTGGCCAGAAACTACCGCTCAAACTCGAACAAATATGGGCTATCCGCATTCGGTTAGAGATTGCAAATAACATCCGCGAGCTGGCGATGTTCAACATGGCGATTGATTGCAAGCTCAGATCCTGCGATATGGTAAAGCTCTTGGTTCGAGATATTTCCAGAAACGGAGAGGTTTTGGATCGGGCGCAAGTCATCCAGCAGAAAACCAGTCAACCCGTTCAGTTTGAGATAACCAAAAAGACTCGCGAATCGGTCGAAGCATGGATCGAATTTCGCGGACTATCAGGTATGGATTATTTATGGCCGAGCCGGATGAGAAAGTTTGACCACATCACTACTCATCAATATGCCCGTATCGTCAAGAAGTGGATCGGAAGCATTGGACTTGATCCTTCCGTCTATGCCACTCACTCAATGAGACGGAGCAAGGCAACCTTGATCTACAAGAAGACCAAAAATCTCCGAGCAGTCCAATTGCTATTGGGGCACACAAATATGTCCAGTACCGTGCGATACCTTGGTGTCGAGGTGGACGATGCTCTGGAGATAGCTGAGAGTATTGAGATCTAATTGGTGTAACGAGGCCCTTCGATCGACCGTTGGGTGACGCAGCCGCTCTCAGCGCCAGTCGATGATCATCTTCGGGAGCCGATCACGCCTCTCCAATGGCTAAACAGAAGCGGACCTTTTGTCCTCACGGATTCTGCGGTTACCGCGGACAGATCTCTGAAGATGCTTGATTTTGGCCTGCATGACCTGCCCCCCGGTATTTAATCCAACTGCTCCTTAGTAATGTCCGTTACTGAAACCGTGCGCTACCGTTTTCGGTGCGGATTTCCGGAGCACTTCGACCCTGACGGACCTTTTTATACAGTGGGCTCTGCTGACTATCGAATAAATTGTACAGAGCTTTGAAACTGCCAAGTTTGCCAGAGAACGGTCTCCTACGCTCAGTGATCAATCGCTATGGTAGCGTCTCTCGTAAAATCAGGCTGCCAGGCTTTGCCTGGTAAGTTTGGTTTGTTTTTTCCTGGCCCGCTTTCTCGGGCCTTTTTATATGGTTCGCAAGTGCGACCGGATGATGCGTTTTCGTGGTAAACTGCAGCACTCCCGCCAAGTGTTTTCTCGATTCCACACGTTATAAAAAAATGTGTTATTATAACTAAATCGTATTTCACGTTTAACGTGCAACGTTATAAGGTGGGTAACCATGATCAAGAGCTTTAAGTGCAAGCACACAGAGGAGCTTGTAAAAACAGGTAAGACTCGGCGTTTCAATGCAATCCAGCGAACGGCCGAGCGTAAGTTACAGCAGCTGCTAAGCGCTGAAGCTCTTAAAGATTTAAAGTCTCCGCCCGGGAATAGACTTGAGCCGCTTTCTGGAGACAGAGAGGGGCAACACAGCATCCGGATCAATGACCAGTGGCGATTGTGTTTCCGCTGGACAGATGAAGGGGCGGAAGACGTGGAGATTGTTGATTACCACTAAGGAGGTCGCGCAATGGTTACTGTAGGTATGCGCCCTATCCATCCAGGAGAGATTTTACTTGAGGATTACCTTGAGCCTCTTGGCATGAGTGTGAATGCGCTTTCAAAAGAACTTTATGTTCCTGCACAGCGCCTGAACGAGATTGTTCGCGAGCGTCGTGGTGTGACCGCGGATACGGCCATGCGTTTGGCTCGTTACTTTGGGACTACTGAGCAGTTTTGGCTCAATTTGCAGACCGATTATGACCTGCGTCGTGTCCGCGCGGAGAAATCCGATCAAATCAAGAAGCTCATCAAGCCTCGAAAGTCTGATCATGAGGCGGCCTGAGCTCAGCCCGTCACCTGGTTAGTCCACCAACACTTTGATCGCGATCACCTGAGCGCGCCCTTCGGGGCGGGCTTCTCCGGGCTCGCTATTCGCTCATCCCGCTTTGCGAGACGGCCTTGCGCATCCCTCGCACTTCCGTCCTCCGAATGGTAAAGGATCCCCGCTAAACGATCTGGTTACACCCGTTGCTACAAAGAACATGGTTCGCTTTGCGACCGTCCCGCATTCCAGGCAATACCTAAACAAAAGCGGACATTTGCAGCTCTCAGCTTCGAATCGGCTTTCGATTCAATTTTGAAGGCTGGTACCGCTTAATCGGATGCACTAACGATAAAGTGGAATAACTATTCCGACCCGGCGATCACCGATGATATGGAAAATTATGAATAACGCGGTATTTCAGTAGCCTAATTAATTGCTGTATGCATGACATTCATGAGCTGATTCATAACCTCTGGTTTTGCTCCATTTCATGAACCTTCGCTTCGTTTCTCGCAGCCGGCCATTGTCTGACCGGCTCCAAAAAAAATTGCAATTTATGCCTGCGTGATCAAAGCACTTTCTTCAGTTGTCCGTAGTCTCCACCGGTACGAAGGACGAGAGTAATGTCATTGTCATTCCGGTTTCTGAAGAACCAGCCATGGTTGCCGGTAAAAGCGGCTTCCAGTTGGCCTTCGTCTTCCGGTACGCCCCGGCCTTTCTCGTATGAAATTGACTGGCCGCCTCCATCGCCATGGGTATCAAAGTTGATTGGGCCACCCTCGGATACCCAAGAGAAGCGAGCCACAGCACCTTCTTCCATGGTGAGCTTAAACTCAGTACCTTCGCCAGGCGTAAGAACCACTCGCACTTCGTCCTGCCATCGTGTTTCTGCAGGTGCTGGTTCTGATGCTTGTTGTTCTTGCACGGCCGCAGGTTCTGGTTCTGGTTCTGGTTCTGGCTCTGGGGCAGCTTCCTGAGCGGGTTCTTCGGCTTCAGGCTGTACTGCTTCGGTTTCCTGCTGATCGCTTGAGGATTGCACGGCAACCATCTGTGCCTCCTCGTCAGCGGCAGCTTCATCAGCCAGTTGTTCCTTGATTTCGCCCATTTCGGTCAACCCCAGCAATCTGCCGGCACCGGTCGGGTCCAGGGCGTACTCGGCGGGCATGACCACGGTCACCAGCAGAATCAGCGCCACAATAGCTGCGATGATGGTTGATCGAATAAGTTTGGCAGTGCTGGGCAGTTCTTCACGGTTGGGTATATCGGTGTTGTACATAGCAAATCTCCAGAATCAGGCGACAAAGTAACCCGTGAGCTGATAGCCAAAGAGCAGGAAACCTGCACTCATCATGGCAACGTTGGCTGTATAGGCGTGGCGGAAAAAGCCGTCGGTTTTACGCCAGAAGCTGATGGCAATCAGGATCATGGCCAGGGCGATCAACTGTCCGATTTCCACGCCCACGTTGAAGGCGAGGAGGTTCGGAATCAGGCCGTCCGGCGAGATGTCGTATTCGATGATCTTGGTGGACAGGCCGAAACCATGGAAGAACCCGAAAATCAACGTGGCGGCCTTGGTGTTGGGCTGGAAGCCAAACCACCGCTGGTAGGCACCGATGTTGTCCAGTGCCTTATAGACGATGGACAGGCCGATAATCGCATCAATGATGTAGCTGTTGATGCCCACATTGAAGTACACCCCCAGCAGCATTGTGGTGGAATGCCCCAGGGCAAACAGGCTCACGTAGATCGCGATGTGCTTCATTTGGTAAAGGAAGAAAATGACACCCAGCAGGAACAGCAGGTGGTCATAGCCGGTGACCATGTGTTTGGCCCCCAGATAGATGAACGCAATAAGGTTTATCCCGGTAATTTCCTGGATGTAGCCCCTGTCGCCCTGAGCGACTGCGTGGGCAAGCACATCGGTACTCATACCCAGAAAGCCCAGGGTCAGAAATGTCCAGAACAGACGACTGCCTGTGCCCGTTGAGGGCACACCACGGCAACCGCCAAGCAAGCTTGACAACATAAAGACTCCAATTGAATTTGTTTTCTCGGGCCACGTAAGCGGCAAGAATCAAGCGGGAATAGAGGCTTTTGGAGGGCGTTCAAGCCGATAGCGCAAACTGCGGGGAGAACCTCCGGCAAAGGGCACGGGCTGCCGGAGAACGGTCAGGCTTTGGGAAACAAACGGAACCCTGAGCTGGTCCACGGTCTCGTGAGTATGATTGCCAGCATCATGATGCACTGAGGATGTCTCTGGCTCTTCGTCAAAATCGTGGGTGTGTCCATGCGCACCATAACTGCCTGGGTGGCCGTCAGGCTGCGATTCCCAATCGCCTGCCAAGTTGGCCACACCGTGAGAGAATGACTCGCCAATCACCGACAGCGACAGGCCCGCCAATGCGAACAGCATGACGAGCGTCGGAAGCAGTTTTCTTTGATGGAGGGCCGAAATCATCAGTCTCAATGGTCGAGTCGGTGGTTGGATTTCAACGAAGCAAGAGGATACCATCCCCCCACGGGGGATAGGAATTAAACATGATAAATGATCACACGCATCAATCGCATCCGAATATCATCAAACGCCTGAAGCGGGCCAACGGCCATCTTGAAAGCGTGATTGGCATGATGGATCAGGGGAAGCCCTGCCTGGAGCTGGCACAGCAGCTTCACGCTGTGGAAAAGGCCATCCAGCAGGCCAAGCGCGTCTTGGTACAGGACCACATTGAACACTGCCTGGACGATGCCATCGGACCGCTGGAGCCGGAGCAGCAGCGGCGCGTCGACGAGTTCAAAGCAATCGCCCGTTATCTTTGATCTCGTTACTCTCTAATTTGCGTTCTCTCCGTTAATCACAGCGAAGAGGTTCCACCGTCACGTGGACCAGGGACTGGCAGTGTGCCTGAATGCGCTCCTTATAAACTGCGGGCGACTCGGGCTGATGCGAGACGACTGAGACAATAGCGGCATGAATGTTTGGGCCTATTGCCCACACATGCAGATCACTGACTTTGGCATCGTCGTCTTCGACGGCCTCTTTAACAGCGTCCTCCATGTCCTGATGTTGCTCGTCGAGAAGGATTTTTGAGGTGTCTCTTAAAAGTTGCCAGGACCAACGGGTTACCAGAATCGCACCGATAATCCCCATCATCGGGTCCATCCAGTTCCACCCGGCATATTTACCCGCCAGAAGGGCAACAATGGCAAGGACTGACGTCAACGCATCTGCAAGCACATGCAGGTAAGCGGCCCGTCGGTTGTGGTCATGGTGATGATGGTGGTGACCGTGATTATGCCCGTGACTGTGACCATGGTCATGACCTGCATCCCCCAGTATCCACGCTGACACCCCGTTGACCACCAGGCCTATGATGGCCACAAATATGGCCCCATCGAAAGAAATGGGGACGGGCTGGATAAAACGCCCAACACTCTCGATGACCATGTAGAGCGCAAAGACAGCCAGCAGAATGGCTCCGGTAAAGCCGCCCAGCGCATTGACCTTCCCCGTCCCGAAAGAGAATCGGGCGTTGCCTGCGTTTTTCCTGGCGTATGCATAGGCGAAGGCGGCAATACCCAGGGCCACCGCGTGCGACCCCATGTGCAGCCCATCGGCCAGCAAGGCCATCGAGCCATAAACGATCCCGGCCAGGATTTCCCAGACCATCATCGCCAGCGTTAGGCCCACCACGATGAGCGTTCGGATTTCTCCGGGGCGCTTCCGATCCTGGCCAAAGACATGCTTATGTTGCCAATGATCGAGTCGTTCGTGGTGCATCACAGTGTTCCTAGCGTGGCTGATGATTTGGTAAGTCTGGGGTCAAAACCAGCTTTTAACCTATCCCCCGTGGGGGGATATATGAGAATGCTACTGTAGTCAGATGGCCATCACAACCGTTCAGCCATAAAAGTGTTGTGATTGCTACAAACACGTAGTAGATTCTACAGAATGTCATGGCTTCTACTGATTCTGTCACTTCCTACAGAAAATGCGACGGTGCGTATGCGGGCCTGGCGCTCTATTAAGGCATGGGGCGCGGCTTCACTTCGCGACGGCGTCTATTTACTGCCAGCTCACCCCGATCACGTCGAGAAGTTGGAGGCTGTGGCCCATGACGTGCGTGAAGCCGGCGGTGTCGCCCATGTTGTACCCACTGACGGCCCGGATGCTCATGAATTCCCCGCTTTATTCGATCGTGCGGACGACTATGAGGCCTTGCACTCGGACATCGCAGAACTACGGGCAACGCTGCTGCCAGAATCGGCCATGGAGGTTATTAGGGAGACCCGGAAACTGCGTAAGCGCTTCACGCGCGTGTCACAGATTGATTTTTTTCCAGGTGCTGCCCGTGAACGGGTCGATCGGGCGTTGCAGGAACTGGAAACCGACGCAAATCGGGTGCTGTCGCCTGATGAGCCGCTACCTGTTTCAGGCACGGTCGCTCTCCTCAACCGTGCCGACTACCTGGGAAGGGTATGGGCAACTCGTCGCCGACCGTGGGTGGACCGCCTGGCCAGCGCCTGGTTGATTAAGCGATTCATCGATCCGGAAGCGAATTTTCTATGGTTAAGCTCTCCAGCTGATTGCCCTGATCACGCGCTGGGTTTTGATTTCGATGGAGCGGCCTTCACCCATGTAGCTGACAAGGTCACCTTTGAAACGTTGCTGGCGAGCTTTGGCCTGCGCCAGGTGGCACTGCAGCGGATCGCGGAACTGGTGCATTACCTCGATGTTGGCGGCCATCAGCCACCGGCGGCCACTGGAGTTGAATGCGTATTGATGGGCTTTCGCGAGTCTCATCATAACGATGATCAGCTGTTACTGGCTGCCAATCAGGTGTTCGACAGTTTGTACACAACCTATACGAAGGGGAAGTAAGCATGCCGGAGTCGTCCCACTCCACCGATACAGCCCACAGAACCCAACAAGACACTGTGCCATCGGGTGGCGATCGCAACGAGTTTGGTCATGAGATTACGTTTGGGGAAGCGGTGCGCGTCTGGCTAAGGATTGCAATGCTGAGTTTCGGCGGTCCTGCCGGCCAAATCGCCGTCATGCATCGTATTCTGGTGGATGAAAAGCGATGGGTCAGCGAAAGCCGGTTTCTGCACGCCCTGAACTACTGCATGGTACTGCCCGGGCCGGAAGCCCAACAACTGGCTACTTATATCGGCTGGCTGCTGCATGGCGTCAAGGGTGGGCTCGTGGCCGGCGGACTGTTTGTGTTGCCGGGTTTTTTGAGCATCCTGGTGTTGAGCGTGCTTTATGCGGGCTTTCAGGATGCAACCCTGGTGCAGGCGCTTTTCTTCGGGATTAAAGCGGCGGTGTTGGCGATCGTGATTCAGGCCGTCATCCGGATCGGTAAGCGCGCGCTCAAGAATGCCTATATGTACATCTTGGCGGCCCTTGCTTTCATTGCCATCTTTTTGTTCGCTGTCCCGTTCCCGGTAGTGATCCTGACTGCTGCCGTTATTGGCCTGCTGGGGCGGTACATGGACCCGGAACGATTCGTGGTCATCAAGGGACATGACACGCCCGAGGATGGTGAACGGGCGATCGACACCATGATGGATGGCGGTGCCGCACATCATACCAAGGCAACGCGCAAGCGGGCGCTCAAGGTACTCGCGGTCTGGCTACCGCTGTGGTTCACACCGCTAGTTGTATTGGCTGTATCGCTGGGCTTTGACGATGTCTTCACCCAGATAGGGCTTTTCTTCAGCAAGCTGGCCGCCGTCACCTTCGGTGGTGCTTATTCAGTATTGGCTTATATGGCACAGGAGGCCGTACAGAACTATGGCTGGCTTGCGCCAGGGGAAATGCTGGATGGTTTGGGCATGGCAGAGACCACGCCCGGCCCCTTGATTCAGGTAGTACAGTTCGTGGGCTTCATGGGCGCTTTCCGCGACGCAGGCCCCCTCGATCCTTTTACAGCGGGCATTCTTGCATCGATTCTGGCTACCTGGGTGACCTTTGTTCCCTGTTTTCTGTGGATATTCCTGGGCGCACCCTATGTAGAAAGGCTGCGCGGGAACCAGGCGGTGAGTGCTGCGTTATCGGCGGTCACCGCCGCCGTTGTGGGCGTGATGCTGAACCTGGCTATCTGGTTCGCGGTGCATGTCGCTTTCGCCGAAGTAGATACGGTTCGGACCTTTGGCATGCAGTTAATGGTGCCGACATGGGGCAGTATTCAGATCGCCAGTGTGGTGCTTGCACTGGCCGCCTTTATTGCCATGTTACGCTTCAAGGTGGGCATGTTGCCGGTGATCTTAGTCAGTTCGCTACTGGGCATCGCTTATTACCTGTTGTTCGGAGGCACGCCGAGCCTGTGAGCAGCGTGTCAGGCCTCTTTTTAGGAATGTCCACAGTAACGGGGTAGAACCCATTAAGCGCAGGCGCGACGAAGCCCATTTCATTGCGCCTTCGGTTCCATTCCATGGGCGCGCATACTGCAAGCGCTATTCGTCTTACTCGAATGTCCGCTTTGCGACCAAGGCTACTCACGGACCTCAGCGAACAAGAGCGAATACTCGCGCCACCACCATTTCAGACGTTATGCCGCCCATACGTTGAGTGATGAAGATGGTGACGGCAGAAAGATGCCTCTTAGGCTCAGGTTGGCCATTTGTGTTGGTGGCTCATCACCCCAAGATCAGTTGTATTTTGCCGTGGAGGAGAACTGGCAACAGTGGCGTTTGGCTAAAGTGGGACGAATATGACGGAGTGTCACCCCGCAGGATTCACCGGCAATAGGTCAGGCAGCTTTTTCAATTCCGCCAGAGGCATTGGCCGGGCAAACAGATACCCCTGCAGGATATCGCAGTGCCGGCGGGCCAGGTCGTCCTGCTGCTCTTGGGTTTCTATCCCTTCCGCAACTACGATCATATCCATGTGGTGAGCCATGGTAATCACGCCCTGAACGATGGCCGCTATCCGGTGGTCTGTCGTGGTTTTCTCCACAAAGCTTCGATCAAGTTTTACCTTGTGAGTGGGCAGATCCCGAAGATAGCTCAGGCTGGAAAAGCCTGTCCCGAAATCATCCAGGGCGACACGTACACCCAAGGTTTTCAGGGTTTCCATTAGCTCGATTACGGGCTCGGCACCATCAAGAAGAACACTTTCCGTCACCTCCAGTTCCAGCAGTTGTGGCGGAAGCCCCGTTTCTGCCAGCACCCGGCGAACGTCATCCAGAAAGCCGCCGCGGATGAACTGCAGCGATGAAATGTTGACGGCAACACGTAGCCCTCTTTCCCGCTGGGCATTGAAGTCTGCGATTTCTATGCAGGCCTGTTTGAGGATCCAGAGGCCGAGCGGAATGATCTGACCAGTCTGCTCGGCCAATGGAATGAACTCACCGGGGGAGATCATCCCCCGGGTAGGGTGTTTCCACCGTACCAAAGCTTCGACACTGCGCATTCGTCCAGTGACAGCGTCCACTAGGGGCTGGTAATGGATTTCAAACTGGTTTTCATTCAGAGCGGTGTGAAGGTCATGCCTCAGCTTAACGCTGTGCTGGCTGCGTTCGGCTTTACGGCCACTGTGCCATTGCCAGGTGTTTCTGCCTTGCCGTTTGGCCCGCTCCCGGGCAATGTCTGCAAACTGCAGCAATTCATGGGGGGCGTCCAGAGGGGTGGAGTTACAGGCGATCCCAATACTGGCACTAATGTGGACCATCTGGCCGTCCACGTCGATCGGCTGTGCAAGGTGTAGCAATATACGCTCGGCCAGTTGGATAACCTCTTTGCGATTTGTGTACCCAGGTAGCAACAAACCAAATTCATCCCCAACCAACCTGGCAACGGTTGCCTCAGGTGCCGTCAAGTCTGCCAGTCGCCGGGCAATGGTTATGAGTACCTGGTTGCCAACATGATGCCCCAGTTCGTCATTGATGGGCTTGAATCCGTCCAAGTCCAGATACAGGACAGCTAACGCGCCATGCCCACCATCCAGAATCAGTGCGTCATGCAGCGTCTCTTGAAACGAGACCCCATTGGGTAAGCCGGTAAGCAGGTCATGGGTGGCCTGGTAAGTAATCTGGGCTTCCTGCTCCCGTTGGTGGGTAACATCCTGCTGAGTGCCAATAAAGTGAGTGCAAAGGCCGTCATTACCGAACACCGGGCTGATCCGGAGGTGATTCCAGAAAGGCGTACCGTCCTTTCGGTAGTTAATCAGTTCGACATTGACCTCGGTTTGGTGGTGCAGTCCCTGCCGTACGGTTTCGAGCGCTTCCAGAGCAGTGTCTTCTCCCTGAAGAAAGCGGCAGTTGCTTCCCATGACCTCGTCGTAAGAGTAACCGGTCATTTCAGTGAATGCGGGGTTGGCATAGACCACCGGCATGTCTGGACTGCGTGCGTCCACCATCAACATACCGTTGGGATTTGCTTCAATGCCACGCTTGAGCAGATGCAGGTCTGCATCCTGATGTTTACGATCAGAAATGTCCCGGCAGAGACCATAGACGCCGACAATCTCACCCTGGATGATGACCGGGAAGTTGGTGACCTCCAGGAAGTAGGGATGGCCGAAGGCGTGAGTGCCTATGGTTTCGTAGGTGATGACTTCACCGTTTCGAGCTCTGTCGAATGCTGCCTGGGTCTGTGGGCGATAATCAGGTTCAATAAATAGATTGAAGTGAAGGCCGTACACCTTACCCGCCGAATAGCCAGAAATTTTTTCCAATGCCTTGTTACAGCTCTGGAAGCGACCATCGAGGTCGAACGTGTATACAGCATCTGGATGGTTGTCGAACAGGGTCCGGTGCCACTCGGAGAGGGTTCTATGGTTCTCAGCGTCCCGGTGTCGGAGAATGGCCAGGGCGACCAGAGCTGCGCCCCGGGCAAGGTTGCGTTGAGCGCCCGCAGTTGGGGTGGCTGGAGCGCGGTAGTAGGTGGCAAAGGTGCCCAGGAGCTCATTTTTCGAGGTCAGAATCGGCATGGACCAGCAGGCGCGGACTCCTTCTGCCTCGGCGATGTCATGGAAGCCCGTCCAGCGGCGATCTTCTTGAATATTGTCAGTAATAACTAAGTCTTTAGTAAAGGCCGCAGTACCACAAGTGCCTTTGTTCTCAGCCACCTGAATATCCTGCATGGCCTGGAAAAAACGATCTGAAAACCGGTCGCTGGGCATCAGACTTAGGCGATCGGTGGCCGGATGAAAACGCATGATGGAAACGAGCGCACCGGGCATCATGCTGCCGACCCAGTCGGCTATCGCGTCCAGCGTCTGCTCCAGTGGGTGTTGCTGGGCGATCAACTCATGGATGTTCTGCTGCGCTTCCAGCACAGAAAATTCAATGTCGCTCATGATGTGATGCTCTGCAGAAAGATGGGGGGCTTCAGAGCCAGCCCTTTGAAGACGACCTCCAGAGCAGCGCTGAGCTGATCACTGAAGGAAAACCCCCGCTACGAATATTGGTTGTTATTTTCGAGCATGTCCCGAAAGCGGCTAACCGGAGATCTTGATGCAAACTTGCAGCGTGCTTCGAGCTCTTATGAATTATCGACAATAGACATAAAAAAAGAAAAAATTTTTAAGTAACTATTTGTCAGCGCTCAGAATATCCCTTGAGTACCAGCTGGCAAGCCCACGATTGGACTTCCCCCGATACGCATGACACACACGAGCCTCAAAGCGAGCCCTTCGGCCTTTGACCTGAATGTCCGCTTTGCGACCTGCGTTGACTAAGCTTGGGAGGCGGCCAAGTTATGGTCTCAATAACATTTCTGATTGGGAGCAATCACAAAGTCATCCACAATTTCTGTGGATAACTCTTTTGAAAATTGCCCGAATTGGTCGTCAAGTGCAGGCGTTACTTGGACTTGTCATAAGTGATTACTTTTTGATCAAATCGGGGCGTCATGGACAAGACAAATGTTTATAGCAAGCCGTTTTAAAACCGTCCGTAGAAACGGGGTAGAACCCTAAACAAAACTTGAATGTATGGGTTCAATCAAGTAATTTCCCTCTACAAAATAATACCTTTTAACATTAACAATACATTTTTTTACTTGTTTGAAAACAAGTTTCAGCTACTCTCGCAATGCACGAAAAGGCAAACCCGTCGAAAGGCGGAGACGCAAAGTCACCGGTCTAACGGACTTAACAGTCCTATGACAGCGGGACCGCCGACATTTCACGTGGTTCTTCCGGGTATGGGTTCACCGTACCTATCCGCAATGTTGTGTTATCGGATCCTCCTGACTGGTATTCAATCAAGCAATTGCTAACGGTAATAAACCGGCGGCATGATTTGCAGGGGATTTATCAATGAACTCATCTATTTTCTTTAACAAGAGTATTCGCCGTGTTGCGCTGGCTTCAGTTGCAATGCTGGGCGCCTTTGGCGCATCCCACAGCTTGGCTGCAGGAGCATCAACAACATCGACCGCCACCGTAATCACTCCGATCACGATTACAAACGTGGCGGATCTGGTCTTCGGTAGTTTTGCAAAGGGCGCTGGCGGTAGTGTTACCGTTTCTACCAGCGGCGCACGAACAGCGACTGGCGCTATTCTTTCGACCGTCGGTGCCACCCCGACCGCCGCCAAGTTCGACGTAACCGGTGACGGCGCCTCGACTTACAGCATTACATGGTCTGGCGATACAGCCCTGACCACGGGGGCCGGCGGGGCTGGAGAAACCATGGCCCTGGCCAGAATCAGTGATCTGACCGGCGGTGGTGCCACCACTGGCGAGGTGACAAGCGGCACGTTGACCGCCGGCGCACAGTCCATATATCTGGGCGGCACGCTGACAGTGGATGCTGCCCAGGTTGCAGGCGCCTATACCGGCACTGTGACGGCAACGGTCGAGTACAACTAATCGTCCACTGGCCTGCCAAGGCAGAAAACCGGGCCGCCCGGCCCGGCAATATCGCCATCGACGCCGCATAGATGACCTGGTGAGGAGCGCCACGATGCCACCGTATTTGCCAAAACTCGTGGCCGGCGCTGTCCTTGTTATCATGGCAGTGCCGGCTAGCTGGGCGCTGGTGATGACGATCCAGAACAGCCAGGAACTGTCGTTCGGTAGCTTCGTAGCTGGCAGTGGCGGTACCGTCACTATCAGCACCAGCGGCGCGCGTAGCGCCACTGGCGGTGTGCTGCTTATTCCCTCAAGCGCCGGAGCAGCTGCGCAATTCACCGTTGCCGGCGATGCCAACGCGACCTATACCATCCAACTCCCCGGTAATGACTTCGTAAAACTCGCCGGTCCCGGTGTTGATATGACTATTAATGATTTTACCAGCAGTCCTTCCGGGACTGGCGGACAGCTTGACGCGGGTGGATCCCAGACCCTGTCGATCGGGGGGACACTATTCATCAGCGGCGATCAGGCGCCTGGCGACTATTCCGGTACCTTTTCCGTGACCGTGGATTACAACTGACGTGACAATCCTGGACGCAAGTCTTGTCTGTTAAAGCATTTCGTAGGAGAACCATGCGCACTACTTATCAATTCACCCTGTGCATTCTGTTTTTGTTGTTGCCCGTGAGCCAAGCCTTGGCCGGGTTGACTCTCTATCCCACCAGGGTCGTCTTTGACGGAAACCAGCGCGCTGCTCAGGTCGAGTTGCTTAACAACGGTACTGAAACCGCGACTTATCGCATCTCCCTGGTAAACCGGCGGATGAGTGAGACCGGAGCTTTCTCGGACATTGACGAACCTCTGCCCGGTGAACAGTTCGCTGACAATCTGCTGCGCTATTCGCCGCGCCAGGTAACGCTTGCCCCTGGAAAGGGTCAGACAGTTCGGATCATGGTCCGCAAGCCCGCGAATCTGACCACCGGCGAATACCGTTCGCATCTGCTATTCGCCAAACAGCCCAAGGCTCGGGGGAGGTCCAGCATCGAAACCCGGAATGCTCCCGGCGATGATGCAATCGAAATCAAGCTTACCGCCCTTGTCGGGGTATCGATTCCGGTCATCGTGCGCCAGGGCAATACCGATGCAACCGTAGCTCTGACGCATCTCGATCTTGCGCAGGCTGCCGATAAAGAGCCGACTCTGGCACTGCACATGGAGCGCAGCGGCAGCCAGTCGGTTTACGGTGACCTGACCGTCTTCTTCACTCCCCATGGCGGTAGCGAGCAGGTTGTCGCGCGCGCCAACGGAGTCGCGGTCTACACGCCGAACTCCCTACGCCGTGCAAGTATTAAACTGGACCAGCCCAACGGTTTACAACTCAGCAACGGAATTCTGCGGGTGATCTATCGGGAACAGGCGGAGGGTGGCGGCGCGGTGCTCGCCGAGGCGGTTCTGCGACTTCCCTGATTAGTGCGGGTACCGCAAGATGCGCACGGTAACCGTTCATTGGGCGGGTGGGTTGGCCTTGCTGTTGTTACTGCTCACATCAGTTGGCTATTCTCGCGCGCTGATGGCCCAAGACCAGGGCACAGAGCCGGAATTCCTGTTGCTGGAAGTGCGGCTGGACCAGACCGTCCTGTCCAGCGCCATTCCCGCTTATGAACTCGGCGAGCATACCTTGTTGCCGCTGGGTGAGCTGGCAAGATTGCTCACTATTGCAATCCAGACCCAGCCAGAACATGGCACCGCCAGTGGCTTCATCCTCAGCGACGACCGTGGATTCAGCCTCAGCCTGAACGAAGGCAAGGTCAGTCGGGCGGGTGTGACAGAGACATTCAATTCCTCGCTGATCCTGGTAGAACCGGACGATCTCTATGTGGCGAAGTCACTAATTGAGCACTGGCTGCCAGTAAAACTGGAAATCGACCGCTCCAGTCTGTCACTCCGGGTCAATGCCCTTGAGGCATTGCCGTTACAGGAGCGCCTGAAGCGCGAGCGACTCGGTGAGCGGGCAGGCAGGCGCGGCGGCTACGAAGACCCTGGGTATCCTGAACAGGAAATACCCTACCGGCTGCTGAGCATGCCGTTCATCGACCAGACCTTCGCGACGGAGGTGCGGCGAAATGATGGCCAAACCCAGACCGATGCCCGCTATACAGCCTTCCTGACCGGCGACCTGCTGGGCATGGAGTCGTCCCTCTATTTCAGCAGCAACAAGCAGGATCCGTCGCCAGACGTGCGCGCCACGCTCGGGCGCCATAGCCCCGACGCGGACCTGCTCGGTCCGCTTCATGCCCGTTCCTATCAGTTCGGCAGTCTATCCGCCCCAAGCATCGACAACATCACCCGCGGCGACACCGGCGAAGGGGTAATGTTGAGCAACCGACCGCTGACGCAGCCCACCAGCTTTGACAGTCAGACGTTCGAAGGAGATCTGCCGCCTGGCTGGGATGTCGAACTCTACTATAACGACGCCCTGGTCGAGTTTCAGACCGCCCGTGGAGATGGACGCTATCGCTTTGAAGATCAGCCCCTAAGTTATGGCCGCAACGATTTTCGGTTGGTGTTCAACGGCCCTCTGGGACAGACGCGGGTGGAACAGTATAGCTTCTCCCTGGCTCAATCCATGGTCCGACCCGGGGAATTCCAGTACAGCTTTACCGAGCACCGCAACGACAAGGGCCAGCCCAGGTCCATCGCCCAATTCGATATGGGCCTTTCCCGTGCTCTTTCCGCATCGGTCGGATTCATCCGGGCGCCAGTGGCTGGCATCGAGAAGCAATATACGAACCTGGGCCTGCGCACATTCTGGCAATCCATGAGTGTCAGTGCAGATCTTGTCCGGGCTCAAGACGGCAGCTCACTGACTGAACTTGGGTTACAGACCCGCATCGGAGGCATGGCGGTCGATGCGAGTCGTATCTATCTGGACGATTTCACCAGTGAGGTATTTCACGCTTCTAACGACCCGATCCAAACCCGTGACGGGCTTCGCTTCAGTGGTTCTGTCCCGATAGGCACGCGCTTGCGCTTGCCGGTAACGGTCGAGGCAACGAGGGATGAGCGAGAATCCGGCATTGTCAATACGGACATCAGCGCCCGGATATCCGCCTACATCCTCCGCACGGCTTTCACCAACACCCTGAATTGGAATGCACGCGACGATCTTGAACATACCACGGGAACCTTGCGGATCAGCCGCCGGGTTCGCGATATGAGTTTGCGCAGCCAGATCAATTACACCCTGGGTTCCGAAAGCGAGCTAAGGGCCCTGTCGCTGTCGGCCGACAAATATCTCTCGGAAGGCTACCGGATGACTCTGGGTGTGACGCATGCGTTCACCTCACCGCGGACACACTATACCGCCGGCTTTACCAAGAGCCTGGGCCGGTTTGGATTGGGCTTAAGTGCCAGCTATGTCGATACCGGCGAGATCGCTATGGGTGCGCAGCTCTTCGTCGCTGTGGGCCGTGACCCCCAGCGCTCAGATTGGCTATTCGATGCCCGGCCCGTGGCCAACAGTGGCGCTGCTTCGGTACGCATGTTCCTGGACGAAAACAACAACGGTGTCATCGACGCCGGCGAGGAGCCACTGCAAGGCGCGGGGTTCACTGTCAACGGGGGCCGGCATCAGGCCCGCACCGACGCGGCGGGTATCGCCCACATTAACCACCTGCCGGTCAAACAGCATGTCGATATTGGGGTCGAAACCTCTACATTGCTAGACCCGCAGTGGGCGCCGGCACGTGAGGGGGTGCGCTTAGTGCCGCGTCCGGGCCGCGTGGCAAGGCTGGATTTTCCGGTCCAGATGACGACAGAAATTGATGGAACCGTCTACCTGCTGGAGAACGGCGTTGAGCGCGGTATAGGGGATCTCAACCTGGAACTGTTGAATGACCAACATGAGGTAGTAGGTGAGACGACAAGTAGCTGGGACGGCTTTTATATCATCCCTGAAGTGGTAGCCGGTGATTACTGGCTAAGGATCTCACCCAAGCAGTTACGACGGTTAGGACTGACAGATACGGGCCTGCATGTGCTCACCGTCTCGGGGGATGGTTCGTTTATCAGCGGAGTAGATTTTCTGATAATGCCGGCTAACCGGCAACACAAGAAGCGCTCTCCGCCTTCGGGGGCCAGTGCACCAGCAACCTATGACCGTAACCGCTTCCGAACTGAATCCTGGCTCCAGGAACAACCAGCTGGCCACTTTACAATCCAGTTAATGGCGGCTGGCTCAGAGGCCACTGTAAAACGTTACATCGAACATTACGGAATCAAGAATGAAACAGCTTATGCCCGCACTTTGCGCGAAGGACGGCCCTGGTATTTCGTAACCTACCGCAGTTTCAGGAGCTTCCAGGCCGCTCGGTCTGCATTAGAGCAACTACCACCCGCTCTGTCAGAGGCAAAACCCTGGGTGCGGCGCTTTGAAGAAATCCAAGCCTCGTTGGACATTCGGGCGGTTCCTGATAACTAAATTACGGCTGTGATAAAACTGCCGTCTTTTAGCCTTTGCTGTAGGCGGTAGATCAGGTGACGGTGGAGAATTCCGTCCGATCCTGGATACGGTTGAGGAGCTTGGGTTCTACCCCTTTACTGCAGACATTCCCAAAAAGAGGCTGAACTTCTCCAAGGGAAAGTGTTGGTCTATCCGCCTGAACGTTCGCTTTGCGACCTAATTGAACGATGAATTGCTGGCGAGAAGAGAGCAGGTTGTGTGCTCATAATAGGAAAACCGGGACAGATCTATTTTCCCAGCTTCTTCAGTGTCTGAAAGCCAACTCAAGTCACTACCAACAGCCTCTCTGGTTCGGTTAACATCGACTGCCAGCACAGAATGGATTCTGTGCTTCAAAAGCAAGGAGAAGCTGATGCCAAGACAGGCCAGGGTGATTGTGCCCGGTTTTCGATGAACAACAAGATCAAGGTGATCAAGCGGAGGGCCTATGGCTACCGGGACAACGACTACTTCTTCCTGAAGATAAAAGCAGCGTTGCCCGGTTAAGTGCGATAAACCTTTTTAATCGCCGTTCGCCTGGGGCGAATTACTTCTTGCGACGCTTGGCTACGCCAAGGCCGGCCAGGCCAAGACCCAGCAGTGCCAGGGAACCCGGCTCCGGAACTGAAGCCGCAGCGGTTTCGATACGGAAGTTGCTTTCAAAGATATTGTTGGTGCCTTCCTGGGTCAGGAGGCCAATGCAGTTCGCGGGTGCGCCCGCTACCGCACATTGCTCATCGCTCAGCTGGTTCAGGCCAACGATTTCCAGGAACACGGAATAGCTGGTGTCATCGATGGTGAAGTTGGGTCCAGAGAACTCAAAAATACCAGCTTCGTTCAAGCTGCCCAACTCGGGGTTCGCCAGGGAAAACACATCGTCACAGGTAGAAGCAGAACCTTCGAAGCATTCCCCGCCATTATAGGTTTCGGTAAAGAAGCTCTGGAAGGTGATGGTGACGGGGTCTGGCGAAATACCGGCCATTTCGTCTGGGGTCGCCGCGGTCAGCATTAGTGTACTGTTCAGGTTAAAGCTGGCCAGAGATTCGCTTCCGGCGGGGATAACCGCATTATCATGGCTGAATACGCCACCGGGCACCATGTCACCGTTAGTTACCAGCTGAGGTGGATTGCTGGCGTCGGTAATGGAGACGGAGCTGCTGGCATCGCCTGAACCCCAGGAAACTGATTGACCGTCCGCAGCGACGCTTCCGGTCCCAGTGCCTTCGCTAAAAGTGACATCGGAAAATGAATTGTCTACCTCGTAGTCCCAAGATGTGATTTGGGCGGCGCTGGCAGCAGTTGCACCCAGAGTAAAGGGAAAAACGGCTGTTGCAATAAGTGCTGCTTTCTTAGGAAATCGAATCATATGTAAACCACCTGATTGTTCAAGGATGAATTATTTATCCAGAGGACAAAACGGGATTGTTGGAGCTGAAGCTCGCGACCCGTTTGCCCTAGGTTAGCACTCATCATGCCAGTTTTATTTAACCCGTAAATTCAATAACTTAAATGTTTTACTTAAAATTTTTATGATCACTCCGTAAAGCCAGCCGACAATGGAAGGAATACATCTATTTGTTAAAATTACTCAATCTATTGGAAGCGGCGAATATATGTATTGTTTTTTGGGGCATATGTTTAAAACCCCTCTATAAAGGGATGCCCAGCTGCGACTTTTTTAGATACATGAAGCAAAGACAAACACAAATAGTGATATTGAATATTCTTTTCAAAATTACAAAGTGGCAGGGTGGACATATACTTAAAAAGGACATTCAAATTGGAGCCCTGGACGCCAATCCGCACAGCAAGCGGCGTGTGAAGCATTTAGTAGAAATATCTCTTTCCCGCGCAATCTGGCAGGCGACGTAGATCTCCCAAAACGTCGATATTTTTTACGTTGTTGTCATTGCGAACGAGTTCTCCGAATTTTAGGCGCCAGTCGGTCGCCGCACAGGCCTCTCGAGACGCCTGGTAGCGCGCCCTCCCGGGCAATGGGCGACTTGAGATAGAGATTCGCCAGCCCGTTCACATTTCTGCTGTGATCGCTCCAGCGTCGTTAATACGCGGGTGAAGGGCGGAATGGAGTGGTCCGGGGCTGGTAGAAGAAACCTTTCCTACAAGTCATGTACGAAGTCGGCGTCGATACTGACAATCCCTTGAAACCAGAACGCTATTCAGCTAGGCGCCGGGAATGCTGTGGCTCGGATTGAGAATCAGGTGCTCTTGTTTCACTATAGCAGCGCATACCTGACTAGTGCAGACACAGAGGCAGCATGAAGTATTTTGCTTACGGATCGAATATGTCACTCCTCAGATTAAGAGCGAGGGTTCCAAGCGCGGAGCGAATCGGTATGTTCACGCTCGTTGAGCATTCCCTTCGGTTTCATAAGTGGAGCAGGAAAGACAAATCCGCAAAATGCGACGCACTGTTTACCGGCAACCCGGAGGACTTCGTTATTGGCGCGCTTTTTGAGATACCGCGCCACGAGAAAGGCCCGCTGGACAGGGCTGAGGGTTTGGGCTTCGGTTACGATGAAAAGCGGGTCACGGTGACGGATGCTCTCGGGAATTCGTTTGATGCTTTTACCTACTGTGCAACGTCAACGGATCCAACTTTGCTGCCTCACTCCTGGTATGTGAATCACGTCATCGTTGGTGCGAAAGAAACAGGCGTTCCCGCTGACTACCTTGATGCCATTTCAGCCACGCGAAGCCAGGAAGACCCTGATCGAAAACGAGATGCGAGAGAGCGGGCAATCTACGATTAAAAGCGGCTCGGTATGGTTTAGAAAATGGGATCGCCCGTTGCTTTGACGGCATAGAACAGGCAATCGCTCTTGGCAATCACCGGGTTGGTGGTGATCATGAAGGCCTTCAGGGCCTGGGCAGGGTAGATTCGCCCATCCCTGATTTGAAGTACCTGTTCCATGTTCTCGGTGCGGTTGTGGCTGATCGCCGTGAGAACGTCCAGGCCTTTTTGCCCAACCCATCCGAGAGGCTCATCCGGCGACACAATGCCGAAATTGCGGTGTTCGATGTCGGGCGGAAACGTGAGGTCCGCCTGCCCACTGGGCGTCAATCGGTACTCGATTGTCGCATCGGGTGCCAACTCCACTCGAATCGGATTGCGCAGTACAGCAACGTTCCATTCCGCTTTTTCCAGCGACAGCACATCTGGCTGTGAGGCATACCGAACAAGCCCTTCGTACGCCAGTTGGTGTGCGTGATCATCCTGAGCCCCGCCACACTCGATGGTCACCGTGGGCACCTCCTGCTCGGAATATTCCATCAGTGCACCCAGGCGAAGATCCGTCATGATCAGCCGGTCGGTAAAGAGCGACGCCAGTGCTTGATGGGCAGCATCGTTGGTGATGGTCACAGCGAAGGCAGGCCCGGTGCCTGAGGTGTTGTGCACATCCAGCAGGCATTCGGGGTTGGCTGTCTGAAGCTCGGCCAGCATGGCCTCGGCAATGGCGCCTTCCTCTCCTTCAAACGGTTCTTTGAAGCACCGGTTCAGATCACGTCCGCCTGGCCGTTGGCGTAGCGACAGCATCGGCGGGATTTTCGCGGGGTGGACGCCGCCCAGAAGGAACAACAGGTTGACCTCCGGGGTGTGCTGCTCCAGTAGCCACCGGTGGAGCGCGAACAGCCCTGAGGGTTCGTTGCCGTGAAGCAGCGTTGCCATGGCCCGGGTCCTTGAAGGATCGCGGCCAGCAACGCGAACCACCGTGGGCCGTTGCAGCCGGCTCAGCCACTCCAGGGGCGAGCGGCCCAGGGTCTGGGGTGACGGATTGTTGAGATAATCCAGGGTGTTCGAGCGGCTCATGGTGACAAAGTCCATTCGTGCAGTGGTGTGTTTGTCTTCTGGTTGCCCATGTAAAGAGACAGCATACTTTTGAACGCCTCGTCGGTAGTCTGGGACCTGAAAAAAGACTCGGTGACCTGTCGCTGCCATCGGGCGCCGGTCATCCGGGTTTGAATGCGGCCTTCGATGATTCCCAGCAGGCGGTGGATCTCCGCCTCGTCCACGGCGGTTCGTTGCAAGGCTTCCCGGGCGCGCGGTAGCAGGTCACGGGCAACGTTCAACAGGGGTGTATCCTGTAACTGTACCTGGTCTTTGTGGGGCCAGATAATGTCTGCACCGATGCCGTATTTGGCGGCACGATAGAAATTGTGTTCGGTGTAATGAAAGGGAAGTATCGACGTCAGGTGACGGATATCCTCGAGCACCGCCAACGCCGCCCCGATTATGAAGAGTCCGTTTGCGCACATATCCACGGCCGTTGGCCCGGCCGGCATGGAACGAATCTCGATGCGCAAATGGCCGCCTTCTGTGTGATCAAAAATGGCCCGGTTCCAGGGCCACGTAGTCCCATGGTGCAGTCGCAGTTCGGCCAGTTCCGGTACGTCTCCCCGATCAATAACAGCCATCGGATCTTCTTCGGACATCAATGGAAGGATGGGGGGATACAAGGATGCCGAAGCTGCAAACAGCTCCCAGGCGCTGCGTGCCCAGCCGTTGCCGTAATAGACTCGTGGCGGGTGTTTCCAGGTTCTGTGGTTGGGCGACCGGCTGTCGACGGATTGTTTGAACAGGGCGATACGGGTTTCGTCCCAGAGGTGGTGGCCGAACAGGCTGGGCGAATTGCTGGCCAGCGCCAGCGCAATGGGCGTCACCAGCTGCACGGCGTTGAAATAGTCGGCAAAGCGGTGGGCTGGAACGCGCCAGTGCAATTGGAACGACGTGGTCGCCCCTTCCATGGTGACGTCGTCCGCTTCCAGGTCGATGATGTCATTGCCACCAATACGGATGCTGAAGGGCTCGCCCCGCTGCTGGATCAATGCGTTGGATAGCAGGTGGTAGCGGGGTTCGTCTGTCATCACCTTCGCGCCCATATCGGACTGGCGCAACGTGGGTAGAATGCCGATGGGGACCAGTTCGCCATTCAATGGCGCGGCGTGCTGGTTGATTCGCTGCATGGCCTTGAGCAGTTCCTGCTCGGTTCTGGCAAAGGGGGCTCCCTTGAAATTCTGAGGGCTGAGGTTGTATTCAAGATTGAAGCGGTTGAGCTCAACCGTCAGTTGTGGATCCTGAACGCTGGCGGCTATTTCTGTGTTGATCGGCTGAACGCGCAGGTCCGGGTTTACGATGTAGAACTCGACCTCGGCACCGATGGAAGATTCTCCCTCACCAAAGCCGGGCCGGTCCAGAAGGCGGGTGAGTGCGGTAAGGTCCGTTCGCACCTTGGCAGCAAAACGGTCAAATTCTTCCGCTGTAAATTCCGATTGTTTTATCGACAGTCCCATGGCGGCTGTGGCTCCAGCACTGGCTTACCTTGATAGTAGCGGAAATAGTGGTGGAAGAGGTGCCGGGTGGGAGGCTCAATTCTGGACTTGTCTGGCTGTTGCGAGGAAGAGGGCATGAGCCCCCTACTTACTTATCCCCGCCTGTAACCGTGGCAACGTAAGCCGCCACAGCCTCGATCTGCTCTGCAGACAGGGATTCTTCAAACGCCGGCATAATGCCAACGCCTCCGGTAACAGCGTTGACCACGGCTTCCCTCGATGGTTTCAGTTCATCCAGGTTCGGCCCGATCTCGCCGGTAGAGCCAGCATCTGCAAGGGTGTGACACACAGCACAGGCAGGTTGTGCGTCCTGGGTGAATACCTTTTTTCCCTTTTCGGGGTCGCTGGCCTGGGCCAGAAGTGACAAGCCACACAGGGGTACAACTAACACTACGGCAATCAGTCTCATATTACGTCTCTCTGAGGACACTGGTCGGGGCGCCCCGTCCTCGGGCGGCCCCGCTGTGTATCAGCTGATCGCTACGGTGACGCCGTGGTCTTTCCAGCCATTGTGACCATAGCCACGCTCGTTGTCGGTCCGGCCTTCCGGCTGGCTGTTGCCTTCAACGTCCGTCGCCCGGCTGACAATACGATGTTCGCCGGCCTGCAGGTCCGCTGCCAGGACAAAAGGTCGCCAGGCGTAGGGGCCAAGGTCCGGCCCCAGGAACCGGGCCTGCTTCCAGGTTTTACCGCCATCAACCGAAACATCCACTTTTGCGAGCGCCACTGTGCCGCCAAAGGCGACGCCGTAGATCATGTTCCGGCCACTGCTGCCGGTTTCCAGAGGCGCGGTCACCCAGGATTTGACGTTCATCTCCCACATCGAGGGTTGGTCCGGGGCGCCTTTCACCCCCACATCCCGGATGCGGTAACCCGAGGCCTGAATCTTGGCATCGGTCTGATTCCCAGTGAAGGCAATGTTCTTCACATACTTGACGTTGTTAACGCCGTAGTAGCCCGGTACCACCATGCGCAGGGGGCCGCCATGGGTATTGCTGAGAGGCTCGTCGTTCATTTCCCACGCCAGTATCGCCGTTTCCAGTGCTTTGGTGGGTACTGAGCGCTCCACCACGACCGTTTTGGGGTCAAGTCCGTCCGGTAGGGATTCGCCACCCGTGCTGGTAATGTACTTTGCACCCTCTACGGCTCCGCCAAGGGCTTCCACAACATCTTTCAGGGGAACGCCCGTCCACATAACGCAACCGGCAGCACCAACCGACCACTGGGTACCACTCGCACCATGCGGGAAAAAGGCTCGGCCGTTTCCGGAGCACTGGAGCACGGAGGCAGTGGTGGTGACGCCCATCTTTTTCAGTTCCCCCACGGTGAGGGTTCGGGGATTTTTGACGCCTTCGATTTGAACCTCCCAGACATCCGGGTTTTCGGTTACTGACTCCGAAGGTGCGGGCAGGTTGTTGCGAACGAACAGGCGATCACTGGGTGTGATGACACCGATGCCGATTGCACCTCTTTCGGTCTCCATGGTGTTGGCGCTATGCACGATCAGGGCATTGCGCTCTTTCCAGGCGGCGTAATCGGGCAATGATTTGGGCTCCTCGCCTTTCGCGAGCGGTATGAAACCCAGTAGGCTCACTGCGGCCATGGCCCCGGCGCTGCCAAGCAGAAGGCTTCTACGGGTGGGGTTTTCGAGACCAGGGTCATTCCGGCCTCGCTGAAGTGCTGCTTCCGCTTGCATGTTCCGTCTCCTTGCCTGCCTTTTTGTTTGAAGGTGTGGCCTGCGCTGATTGGTTACAGGTTATAACTATATAAGTTATAGGTGCTGGTTAAATAATGAGCAATGTTCCCAGCGAAAACGGGAGCAGATTTAATCTTTGAATCCTATGCTGTACAAACGCTGAATGCTGGCAAGTAAGGCAAGTTGCGGAAAACAGGGACAGATTTATTTTGTGCACACTGTTTTCAGGCGTTATCAGCCCATTTCGAAAAATATCTATCAACTAAGAGCTATCAAACACCCATGACGAGAAAGACATTAGGTTTAACCCGGAAACCCATTAAAGACGCCAAACCAGTGGCTGAGGAAGCCGAAGCTATGGTTGGGGTTGAGGGTGAGAGGGAGGCAGATCCACAAAAACGTTTTTTAAACGGTGTGGCTATCAATCCAGCGCCGGGGATTCGTTTGGAGTCAGGTTCAGAAAAACTCACGGTGCGTGCGATGGATTTGATCACGCCGATTGGAATGGGGCAGCGAGGCTTGATCGTTGCACCGCCGGGGTCTGGAAAATCGACGATCTTGAAAGATATTTGCCAGGCGGTGGGGAAGGCGTATCCCGAGATTAAACTTTATGCGTTATTGATAGATGAGCGACCCGAAGAGGTCACTGATTTCAGGCGTAGCGTCCCGGCTGAGGTACACGCCTCTTCTTCGGATGAAAGCTATGCCCATCACGCTCGCGTTGCCGATGAGCTTCTTGATACCGCTCGCCAGCAAGCCGGCGAGGGTCACGATGTGATGATTGTGATTGATTCCCTTACCAGGCTTGCGCGTGTGCACAATGCCCAGCAAAAGAGCGGCGGCCGTACTATGTCTGGCGGGGTTGATTCTCGCGCAATGGAGATCCCGCGGAGGTTGTTTGGCTCTGCACGAAACCTTGAGAATGGCGGATCGCTTACCATTTTGGCAACCGTTCTGGTTGATACCGGCAGCCGTATGGACCAGGTTATATTTGAGGAATTCAAGGGCACGGGGAACATGGAGCTGGTTTTATCAAGAGACGTTGCGAATCAGCGAATCTTCCCCGCGCTGGACATTTCGAAAAGCAGTACACGCCGTGAAGAGCTGCTGTTAGATCCGAAATATTTACACAAAATAAGAGCGTTGCGCCGGGCGCTCAGCGGTCTCAAACCGCTGGAGGGCACGAGAAAGCTGGTTGAGCTGCTTGAGCAGTACCCCACAAATTTCGAGCTTCTGGACAGCATTCCCGGAGCGCCCATCGATTGATACTGACGCCTACCTGCTGGCTTGTTGTCGCTATGTGGAACTCAATTCTGTTAAGGCGAGGATGGTGGATAAACCTGAGTTGTATGAATGGTCAAGCTTTTCTGCGCGGGAGGTAATGGATTGTTAGAAGGCTGGCATTGGTGTACCTAATTAGGTACATTTGGTTTGCGCCAAGGAAGGGGGTTTATGACAAGGAAAACGGTTAACGTCGTATTATGTGAGAGCACGAAAATGACACAGCATAAGCACGTTGGCAGCTCTCTCGATGATCTGCTTGAATCCGACGGCACACTTGAACAGGCAGAAGCTGAGGCGCTGAAGCGGGTAATTGTCTGGCAGATTCAGCAAGCGATGGGGTACACAGGCGTAAACAAGTCCCAGCTTGCCCAGAAAATGCATACCAGTCGTACGGTGGTTAACCGCCTGCTTGATGAGAAGGATACCGGTGTAACGATCACCACGCTTGTGAAGGCGGGGCGCGCATTGGGGATGAGATGGACTCTGGAGTCCGATGGGGATAATGGCTCTCCTCGGGCTGCCTGAATAGAGCCTTGAGTATTACGGTATCTTTGTTCAGCATTACCGCGTTGGGCACCAGTGACGGCGCCCCCTGAAAAAATGGATGGTTCTTCAAGGACAGAAGGAGCAAAGGAATGAGCAAGAAAGTTGTGCTGTTGGGTGACATAGGAACAGACCACCAGGGGTTCCCGCCCACTCCGGTAACTGCCGGTTCCCCCAATGTGCTGATTGATGGCAAGCCTGTTGCCCGTGTTGGCGACCCTCTCGCACCACACTCCAAACCCAAGCATCCCCCTCATCCGCGAGCTATCGCCGCAGGTTCGGCAACCGTGCTGATCAATGGTATTCCTGCCGCCGTGACTGGTGGTGCGCTTTCCTGCGGCGGCGTCACCATCGGTAGTGGCAGCGTGGTTATTGGTGATACATATACGCCCACCCAGTTTTCCGGCATTTCACCGGCCCCATCAAAGCCAGCTTCGCAGGCGGAAGCTTCTTATGCTCGCAGTGTTGATGGTGGAGCTACAGAATCCTTGTCGTCCCCACAGTCTCCAATCTCAAATGTGATGGCGCGGGGCGATAGCAGTATGGTTGCAGTGGGCCCGATTGTGTCTGGTTTGTCTGATAAGGGTTCAAAGGGTCAAACGGAGGAAACTACTGTGGAACCAGGCTATCACGTGGTTCAGAGCCCAATGAGCAAGACTGCCCTGTTGGCTGCGCTCTATGGTGATGCTTCCGCGAAGCCTGATAGTTTTGACCGTTTGAATCCGGGCCTTGGCGATAAGGTGCTGCCTGGTGAGATGATTGTGCTGGGCGACCCGGAGGGCATGGCGTGCACCCGGGAAGAAGCGGACCTGATGGAGGTGGCGGCACAGGTAAATGCCCAGGTACGGTCGCTGGATCAGGACGAGGCGCAGTTTATCGTCAAGTATTACGATTTACTGGAAGCCATCACCTCAACGGGTTCTGCGGGTATGGGTGCTGGCGCAGTAATGGTGTCAAAGCAGATTGGCAGCATTGAGAAGGCCTTAAAGAACATCGAGCGCCTTCATCAGGACAGTTACCGGAAGCACGGGCATCTCAACCATCCGGAGTTTTTCGAGAAGCGGCGGGCACTTTTCAAAGAGCTGGATTTTTCTCTGGGAAGCGTGGCACGCCAAGGTATGTCACTGGATGATGCGAAGCTGAAGCGTGCCCTCGGGTTGTCGTCTAAGAGTATTGTGCATAGTTGGAAGACCGCCGGGGTCGGTGGCATACCAGGGTACGCTACGCACTACGAGCGGCTGGCAACGGGGGCCGAGTATGCCCGAAACGTAGGTTATCTGGGGATCACCCTCGATGCATCTATGTCTGCGTTAAAAATCCATGAGGCATGCACCTCTGGAAGTGATAAAGAGTGTCAGGTCGTTGCTTACAGTGAGGGAGGTAAGTTCACGGGTTCTCTTGCTGGGGGCGCTGTTGGGGCAACAGCCGCAGCGGCGACCTGCACAGTCTTCGCGATCACCACCGCAGGCATTGGGGGTGTGGCTTGCGCCGTCATCGCTGGGGGGCTCGGCGCAGCAGCAGGAGGCTATGGAGGCGGAGTAGGTGGTGAGGGCATTGGGCAAAAGCTGAGGGAGGCTATTCATGAATGAGGAGCAGCTGACGGCATTAGCGGCTATTGCAGGAGCTATTTCTCTTGGCGTAGGTGTAATTCTCATGCTTTTGATGGTCACGTTTTTCTTCCGAAAAACCGAGGAAGTCGAGAGACGGATCGCAACGCCAGGTAAGTATTTGGATGATATGCGTATAGTCTGGGGCAATGGTCCGATCGGACGATGGATGCGGGTGTCATATGTGTACGTGTTCTTAGTATTTCGGAACCTCCCGCGAATAGGTACCCGTATCGAATCCAGAATGGGTGACGAGCACGAACCTTTACCTCTGTCGTTGAAGCTTTGGGTGGTTGTGCCTTTCACCGTGTATGCAGTTCTTATGTTTCTGTTTTTTTTCTCGGGTTGGTATCTCGGAGCGTTTGACTAGTCACCCGGGTGGCGGAAGCTGAGCAGGCTTCTTTCGTGAGAGAGGAACCCCCGCATTGTACAAAGCTCACGGAGGAGCGACGTGCTTATCAACTTTTTCCTGGGCCACAAAAAGGCACTCACTCTCGGCGGAGTGGTCCTGGCCATCGTCCTGATGTCATTCCCGATGATCTATCGTACCTGGGCTTTCGGTTCTGATGCTTGGGGACTTACAGTTATTGCGCTTCTCGATCCCGAAGAAATGCCGTGGAGCCCTTTCGACCCCGATAGCCTGGCGCTCAGGCCTGCGGCGGCGTACTGGCTTCTGACGCATTCGGACTGGCCGTATGAGCGATGTGGTAAAGCAATGACCGCAATGAGCGGCTGTTCGCAACCTCTGATCAATTTCGTGGGCGCATCGTTAGATACACACGATGCTGACTCGATCATGAGGCAGCGTGGCTACGCGTTGCTTCGACATTTCGCGGAAAGGGGAGAGCCGGTCAACCGCTATTACAACGGGTTGGCACCGGTGCATGAGGCAGTACTGTATGCCGATATTGATTATCTCCGCGCATTAGTGCAGCTGGGGGCGGACCCGAACCTACTGATTGATAGCCCAGAAAAGGACTTCCACGGGTTTGACGCATTGGAGTTCGCATCGTTTTTGGAGTCCCGGAACAAAGAAATTTTTCAGGATGTTCGGAAAGAGCTCGAAGCTTTGTAGGCGGCTGCTCTGTGAGGGATAACTGGAACAGATCTGTTTTCTTGGGCTCGCAGGCAAGCTCGGGGAATAACCGGGACACCCATCTGAGAAATAGACCTATTCAGGTTTTGTTCACTGAGTCGTCGAGTACTTCTGAATTGCTCCTGCTAAGCTGATCAATGCTATCGTTTGATCAAAAGGAGCAGGGCAGGGTGCGAAGAATGTTAACGGTCTTTTTTCCTTCTGGTTGGCGGCTGGGCGTCCCTGCCTCGCGAGCAAGGCGGCTTGTTGTATCGATGGCCATTTTGCTCTCTTTGGTATTTCCTGCTGCCGGGCGCGAGCTCTTGTTAATAGGCCCACCCTGGCCCCCCTATCTGGACGATACTGACTCTCAAAAAGGCTTTGCCACCGAGATTGTGAAAACGGCCCTGAAAGCGTCAGGCTATGACAATATTACGGTACGACTCCAGCCTTGGCGACGGGTCGTGTGGAGCGCCCGCAGCCAGGCCGCAGACGGCTTGATCGGCGTATGGCATACAAAGGATCGTGAAGCACTGGTAGCATTCAGCCAGCCCTACTTTCTCTCTCCGATAGTCGCTCTTTTACCTGCCGGAACCGATCTGGTCCCCCGGCACTTCAACGATCTTGCCGGGCTCAGGATTGCTTATCGGGAGGGTGCGCGCTTTGGGGCCGACTTTGATCAGGCCGATACCCTGAATAAACTGCCTGTCGACACAACTTCAAACGTCGTTCAAATGGTCGCCTGGGGCCGGGTCGATGCGGGCATTGAAGACAAGCTGGTCGTCAAGGCGATTATCGAGGCCAACCCCACCGTGAAGAGTAAGGTTCGTTTGTCAGCCCCGCTGCTCACGCAGCCCCTGTACTTCGGCGTGGTAAAAGGCAAACCCTACAGCGAAGAACTGCTGGAAGACTTCAATCGGGGACTCAATATAATCCGGCTCAATGGAGAGTATGGGCAAATTCTGCGGGCTTATGGCCTGAGTGACGCTATGGCACCCTCGCAGGTTCCGGAGCGGCAGCCTTAGCTTCGACCTGCACAGTTTTCGCGAACACTAGTGCAGGCATTCCCGATGATCTATCGCACCTGGGCTTTTGGTTCTGATGTCTGGGGGGGCACAGTTATTGCGCTTCTCGATCCCGAAGAAATGCCGTGGAGCCCTGTCGACCCCGAGGCGACGGGGCTACGCGTTGCTTCGACATTTCACGGAAAGGGGAGAGCCGGTCAACGGCTATTACAACGGGTTGGCACCGGTGCATGAGGTAATACTGTATGCCGATATTGATTATCTCCGCGCATTAATGCAGCTGGGGCGGATCCGAACCTGCCGATTGATAGCCCGGAAAAGGACTTCCACGGCTTTGACGCATTTGAGTTCGCAGCGTTTTTGGAGTCCTGGAGTCGAATCCTGAGCGTCATCTTATGTGGCCTGCTCACCACTGATCAGATCTGACTAACGTAACGGAAATACAACAGATTTTTCAAAAACAGTGCGGTAGAAAGAACGCAATACCATCAGGAAATTACCCAGCACCTACACGAGAGCACAGTTATGGAATGGAATCCCTTGAGCCGTCCAAGCATGGCCGCAATTGTTTTCATCGTCCTGATCGCCACTGGTTGCAGCGACGAACCCGCAGCAACTGAGGTCTCCGCGCCCGCACCTGAGCCCACCCCACAAGCCGTAAGCTCAGCGGCGCCTGCCCGCAGTGACCAGCCCGTGGCTGGCCGGATCCGAGACAGTCAGTTCACCATGGAACAAGCGATTCTCAATGGTGGGACACTAGTGCTTCGCCAAGGCTCGGAATTCTTTGCCGACCTTGCGGCGGAAATTGTGATCTTCGATGAGAATCCGGCCGGCAAAACATTTTCAGTGCCTGTGGAAGGCGCTGGCACTACTCCGCACCTGCGACTCAAGAAAATGCTGGAAGGCGAGAGCGTACCTGACCAGCAGACCCTGATGAGCGACTACCAGGTAGTGCTTGCGTTTGGTGAGTCCGAAACGCTGGGTGTTCCGTTCACCGTTGAGCTGACTGCGGCAAAAAGCCAGACAGAACTGTATGGTTCAGGCTTTGCCACGTTCGGAGATATTAAGGTGGTGGACGGCGAACTGGACCGTCACTACCAAAGCTTGGACACACTCCGATTATTGGCGAGGCAGTACGCTGCGGAAAACTATCCTGATTTCACGGTCGGCACGGCGTTTGGCACTACCCTCTACACCAACGGAACGGCCAACCCGGCAACCGCATTTGTAGGTCTTGAGGGAGGGGCGTCTAATGACCAAACCACAACACTTAAGTTTCAATTCCGCATGGGGCCAAATGGCTGGGAGATTGCCAACGAACTTGCTGCGAATCAGATCCATCCGGCTCATCCGGTACTAACAAGCCTGGAGGGTAATCCCCGTACCGTTGAAGGTGCCAAAGCTGAGCATATTGCAGGGCAGCGTTTCGAAAGCTATCTGCAACAGCAATTGCTGATTGACGGTACTCGCGGCACATCTCTTCGATGCTACCTGACTGAGTCCGCCGACAAGGCAAGCTGCAGAGCCGCTGCCAATATAGAAACCGGTGATGGCAGCGACTGCCAGAGGCAGAACTACCTTCTCTCTAACCAGGGTTCTGAGTGGGTGTACGAGTCGGACTTGTTGCCAGCACAGAGCGTGGATTACAAGTCCGGGAAGGTGGTCGAGGGGCGGGGCCCGTCCAAGTATAGCTGCAGCGCCTGAGAGCACTCGGCCTGGGTTGCCGCTCATGCACATCGTGCAGTAGTGCTCACGGTCCTCGTGTTTGGTGTATTTTCTGTTTAACTCATCTAACCTTTGGAAAGGATTCTACGCTCCAAAAAGCAAGGAGGAGCTAATGGCCAGACAGACCAGGCCGAACGCCTTTGCCCTGTTGGGTTTACTCGGATTTTCCGGTTTTCTTGTGGCTGGCGAGTGCGAGATGGACGAAACCGATCGGGCTTTGCTGGACCGCGTCAACGAAGCGCGCAGTCAACCCAGACAATGTGGCGACGAGCACTTTGACGCAGCCGAACCGCTGGCGTGGAACTGCAAACTCGAGGAGGCTGCCCTGGCCCATTCAGAGGATATGGTAGGGCAGGAATTCTTCAGCCATACCGGCCCTGAAGGTGTCCAGATGGGCGAGCGGGTGCTAGGCAGCGGTTACAGCTGGTCGGCGGTTGGCGAAAATATCGCAGGGGGTCAGAACTCCGTTGATGCCGTCGTGGATGGTTGGCTCTCGAGCCCGGGACATTGCGCGAATATCATGAGTACAAAATTCACCGAAATGGGCGCGGCAAAGGCCGAGGAGCGGGGCTCCCGGTATTCCCCTTCGTGGACCCAAATTTTTGGGCGACCGTCGCCTTAAGCCATTTCGAGAGACTTACCACTGCGGCGACCACACTTCCCCGTGTTGCATCACCCGGAAGGCCGATTCACTGATGCCCTGGCGCTCAAGCGCCAGCCGCAGTCGGCGGGGCGGCTCGTCCATGGGCTCATCCGGAGCCAGCTACACCAGAGGGACATGTTGGTGTCGGTAGCGGTTCGTCCACTGAAGTGCTGGGCTGGCCACCTCAATGGGTAGTAGCAAGATCGATAACGCAGCGAAAAGCTGTGTATATTTATTTGCGCGCATAAGAGATTGCACATAGCTGAAATCACTTTTAAGGATTTCCCATGCCCTACGATTTATCGGATACCCTGGTGGTCGGCATCTCGGCGACGGCGTTGTTCGATCTGAGCGAAGCGGATTCCGTATTTCGTGATAAGTTCGAGTCCAATCGCGAAGAGGCTATTGAAGATTACCGTGAATATATGGCGGCCCGTGAGTCCGATGGTCTCCAGCCGGGCACGGGCTTTTATCTGGTGAAGGCCCTGCTTTCCCTGAACCAGTTTCAGTCCGGCGACAGAGCCCCACTCGTGGAAGTCGTGGTGATGTCCCGCAACAGCCCGGAAACTGGGGTGCGGGTGTTTCATAACATTCGCGAGTACGGCCTGGATATCACACGCTCCGCGTTCACCGGTGGTGAGTCTGTGGTGGACTATCTGGACGCTTACGATGTGGATCTGTTCCTGACCACCAACACCAAAGATGCGCAGCGCGTGATTGATAGCGATAGCTGCGCCGTCGCGCTGGTGAAAGAGCCACCCGCCAATATGGAAACCATTCCCGATGGCCAGGTGCGAATTGCCTTTGATGGCGATGCGGTGCTGTTCAGCGACGAGAGTGAAATCGTGTTCAAGGCAGAGGGCCTGAAAGGGTTTCACACCGTAGAGGATAAGGAACAGGACAACCCCCTGAGTGACGGGCCATACGCAACGCTGCTTCGGAAGTTGTCGCGTTTACAGGATCGGCTTCCTCACAAGGTCGACTTCTCACCGGTACGTGTGGCCATCATTACCGCAAGAAATAGCCCGGCTGAGATGCGGGTCATCAAAACCCAGCGGCATTGGGGGGTGTATGTGGATGAGATCTTTTTCCTGGGCGGGTTGGATAAATCGAAAATCATCAGGGCGTTCAAGGCGCACATCTTCTTTGATGATCAGGATGTGCATCTGGAGCCTGCTGCCCGATACACACCTGCGGGGAAGGTGCCTTACAGGTCCGGATCTCTGCTCAAGGATTCTGAGAAAAGTTCAGCAAGCAGCAAGTGAGAATGCCGGTCAGAAGACTGTTTCGAGCAGTCTCGAGATGGGCACTAATTGAAGCTGCGCCCCAGATCAATAATCTCACATAGCGCATCCAGCCCATCCGTCAGCGCTGCCGGCCCCGGTTGAAGAATCAGCGGTGACCTGATCTCATACAGGTGGTTGTTGGCCACGGCTGGAATATCGCCCCAACCCGGGCGTTCGGCTACTTGCTCCGAGCGGAATTTACGCCCGCACCAGGAGCCGATGATGATGTCTGGTTGCCGCTCGATTACGTCTCCGGGATTTTCGATAATGCGCTCCCGGGCGCCGGGCTCGGCTGCCCGTTCCGGGAAGATATCCTCACCACCGGCAATGCCAATCAGCTCGGACACCCAGCCTATGCCAGTGATCATCGGGTCGCCCCATTCCTCAAAGTAGACCCGGGGGCGGTTCGGACTCGCTCTTTCCGCTCTTATTCGTTCAACCCTGTCGGAAAGCGCCTGAGCGTAGGCGTCGGTTCGGTCAGACAGGCCCAGCATGCCGCCGAGGGTTCGGATCATGGAAAGGATGCCCGGCACCGTGCGCTGATTGAAAATGTGCACGGCTACGCCGCTGCGCACCAGTTCCGCTGCGATATCGGCCTGCATGTCAGAGAACCCCACCACCAGGTCTGGTTTCAGTTCCAGAATTTTCCCAATTTTGGCGGAGGTGAAGGCTGAGACCTTGGGCTTTTCCTTTCTGGCTCGCTCGGGCCGGATGGTGAACCCGGATATGCCGACAATGCGGTCCTCTGCGCCGATGGCGTAGAGGGTCTCTGTGGCTTCTTCGGTAAGGCAGACAATTCGCTGGGGATAATTCATCGGTGGCTCATCAGGGCCTGCTTGACCTCGGTACTCCGGCCCTGCCGTACAAGACCGTGCACATACACCTGTGCGCAGAAGGGGGTCAGGCCCCCGTGCATTTGGTAGCATAATGACACGGAGTCGGACCCCAGGAAAGTCAGTGAATGACCGAAGGAGAAACGCAATATGAGCACCGCTTCAGCGGCCTATCCAATCGGCACGCCCGGCATTCCCTGGGGCAACGCGGAACATGCTGAGTGGCTGTCGCGGCAGAGCCGTCAGCGCAGTTACGAGTCCGACGTGTTTAGCGTGGTCGAGCGGCTGCGTTCGCGCTTTGATGTGCAGGAGTACGGCCGCCTGGAATACGGCCCCGACATTTATCCGCTGATGGCGATCCGCAGCCGGGACTGGCGCGCCGATAGGCCGGTGGTGCTGATAACAGGCGGGGTCCATGGATATGAAACAAGCGGGGTGCATGGTGCTCTGCAGTTCGTTGAACAACATGCATCGGATTATGCTGATCGTGTAAACCTGTTGGTCGCGCCGTGCGTCAGCCCCTGGGCTTACGAACGCATCCATCGCTGGAACGCGAACGCGGTGGATCCCAACCGCTCGTTTCGTGATGAGGGCCAGGCGGGGGAGTCAGTGGCGCTCATGCAGCTGGTTGCGTCGATTGATGAGCCAATACTGCTGCACATCGACCTGCACGAGACCACCGATACCGACGAAACCGAGTTTCGCCCGGCGCTTGCTGCCCGTGATGGCAAACCGTTTGAGCCGGGTAACATTCCGGATGGCTTCTACCTGGTGGATGACACCGAGAGCCCGCAGCCTGAATTCCAGCAGGCATTGATCAGGGCGGTGGAAAAGATCACCCACATCGCGCCGGCGGATGATAACGGCGAGATCTTCGGCTCACTGGTGGCCGACCGGG
Organism: Marinobacter denitrificans; assembly: GCF_008795955.1. Lineage (GTDB taxonomy): Bacteria > Pseudomonadota > Gammaproteobacteria > Pseudomonadales > Oleiphilaceae > Marinobacter > Marinobacter denitrificans. The sequence goes on along the minus strand of NZ_VMHN01000001.1, from coordinate 569,121 downwards.
GTGTTATTCAGTACCCGCTGGCGCAGCTTGGCCTTTGCGCCGGCATGACCAACGCCCGCTACAGAACCACCACCGAGGTATACCCGGACAGCGACCGCGTGACCGCTGAGCAATGCAATGCCGCGCAAGTTGCAGCAGTGTGTGCGGCGATCGACTATGCGCTGTCATTAGGAAAACCGGGGTCGCTCTAGTATATTGGGCCGCAGGACGCGGGTGTAGCTCAATGGCAGAGCAGAAGCTTCCCAAGCTTACGACGAGGGTTCGATTCCCTTCACCCGCTCCATCTGCCCGCAGCCGGGATAGGTCTTGTATTTCTGTTTTTGGATAACCTGGACCTCTTTTCTGGAGTCATTGAGGAATTAAGAGGGCGTAAGCATGCAAATCGGAGTGATCGCAGACACCCACAGCAAAATGCGTCCCGAAGCTCTGGAGGTTTTGAAAGGCTCGGATCTGATCCTTCATGCCGGTGATGTAGGGCGGGACGAGGTTCTGGATGCGCTGGAGGCGATCGCCCCCGTGGTTGCGATCCGTGGCAATATCGACAAAACTGGCCGCGCAGCGACTCTTCCCGATGTTCAGGTGCTGGAATTCCTCGGCCACGCTTTCTACATGCTTCACGACGTCAAAACCCTCGACATCGATCCGCAAGGCCGTTACCGCGTGGTGATCGCCGGCCATTCCCACAAACCCCGTAATGAGTGGATTGGTGATGTGCTTTATTTCAACCCAGGTGGCGCCGGGCCCCGGCGTTTTACTCTGCCTATCACGGTAGGGCAGCTGCAGGTGAGCGAAGACGATGTGGTTGGTGAGATTATTGATCTCAGGTGTCGGCAGACGGCTAGCCCAGCCGCGGGCTAGCCCGCGGCTTTTATCACCGGATCGGACTCAGTAATTCTTAATTTCAAACTGGTCGTCTTCGGGGTCGGCGGTGTAGCGGCCTTCCACCTGGTCCCAGTAATGCGTGTCGCCCATCATTTCCAGAATCCGGTTGTCATCGGTACTCGCACTGGCGGCGTCCTGGCCGGTTTCGCTGCGCACGCCTGCCCAGTTGATGGTCACTTCCTCCGGAGGGGCGGAAGCCATTGAGCGGAAGTAGAACGGCACAACGTGATTGTGCTTGTTTATTTCATCCACCAGGTACCAGAAACGGTTCCATATCTCGGCCACCTTTGCTCGCAACGGCAGGTTTTTATCGCCGATCCAAAGGTCATTGATGTTGCTTGAGTAGTAGGCCGTCACCGGGGTGTTGTGACGGTCGATCAGGTCCTGAACGGTCCACCGAACCCGTTCGCCGGTCCAGTCCGGATTGCCGTCGCCGTTGGCATCGCCCAGGTAGTCTTTGCCGTCCTGGGAATAGAATGGGTCCAGCAGCTCGAGACGATCAACCATGACGTTCACGCCAGCGTCACCGGCATAGATCGCATCGCTGATTTTGCCGGCGACGATGGTAGCCAGCTGGTTGCCCAGCGAGTGGCCAGACAGGCGCACGTAATGGGAGGTGTTGTCGGCCAATGCTGCGGTAAGCTGCTCAAAGGCAATTTCGCCCACGGATTTGTCAGGCGAATGCTGCGTGCTGTAGCTGCCGTCGCTGAGGCGGTAACGCATGCCGCGGGGGCCGTTGGCGGACCACATTTTGGCCTCGGCGTCTTTCACTTCTGATTCATCAGCGAACTGGTCCCAGTAAAAATAGGCTATGTTCCAGCCCTTATCCTTCCATGAGCGGGAGGTGATGACGTCCTCATCACCCCAGACGAAGCGGAAGTCTTCACGGTCGTAACCGTCACCGCGGGTAGCGGAATCGGGCTGCCAACCATGAAAATGCACGATGGTCGGTTTCGAGGGATCGTAGAATTTGAGGGGTACGGTGTTCACAGTTCCATCTGCTTCTACCGCTTTGACGGAGTTGTTGTTGCCATCGAACCAGTACAGTCCGTAGTCGAGAGTGTCTTCTGTGGCGTGTGCGGCAAGAGGCTGGAATAGAACAGATGCCAATAACACCAGAGAAATGTATCGGAAGGTTTTTAACATAGCGTATCTCAATCCGTATTGTTTTTGTGTGGATTCAGGCCGTAGCCTGCCTGCGCAGCTAACATGCCTGCGGGCGGCCCCTGAATCAAGGGGCCGCCTTGTCTGCGTTAGTCGATCCAGTTCCGCACGTCGCGGTAAACTTCCTCGTCGTACAAGAACCAGTTGTGAGAGATGCAGGCTGTGCGGTGGTTGTCCGCCCCTTTCAGGATCACGCTGTCGTCCGGGTTAATAATTTCATCGCAAGGCGACCACCAGGTGCCGTATCGCGTGTCGCCCGGTGTTTCCTTGCCCTTGTTCAGCTCATCCAGAAAACTGGACCCCGGGCGCATCTCAAAACAGGACCAGGAAAAACAGCCGTACGCCCAGCTTGTTCCATGGTTCGGCCCGGCCAGTGACACCCAGGCTTCGACCAGTTCATCTCCGCCCATGAATTTCAGAAAGTGGCGTGACGAGAGCCCACCCATCGAGTGGGTGATAATGTCGACCTGATCCGCCCCGGTACTGGCCAGCAGGCTTTGAACCTGATCACGAACTTCCTCCGCCGTTGTGGTGTTGGACTGGTTATAGTTGTAGCTGAAGGCCGCCAGTTCATCGGCAGGCCAGCCGTCGGCCTGGAACCGGTCTTTCATGGTGTCCCAGATGCTGGCGCCGGATGCATAGCCGTGCACGAACAGTATCGGGTTTCTGACTGCCGACTCCTCAGTGCCCGGTTTCGCCGCCTGTGCTGGCAGGGAAAAAGTGATAAGGCTGATGGCAATCGCCGTGGCTGTTTTTATGGTTGCTCTGAACGTAGATCTGAACATTGTGATTCCCCTTCTTGTTGTTACGGGTTATACAATGAGCAAGTGTTCAGTTTTTTCATCCGCAATTGCATCGCCCATTTGGGGGACGCCACCTATGACCTCAAGTATTGGGGCTGCAATATTGCTATCAGAAAAATCGCCTATATTCGTGCAATTTAATGACCATGCTAGATGTTTTTGCGTATTGTTTTATTAGTTTCTTAAATGCTTTGAGTGATAAGTTTACTTACAAGTAATATTCTGCAGTTAGAAGTGGCAAGATCTGTTTTTAAGGCTTAATTTTATTTAACAAATAATCTCGCTAAATTAGTATGAATGCCCTATTTTTAACTGTTTTAATATTGATCTGTTGTGGTCTGATTCCTAAGTTAAAAAAATTATATATCATGGCTAATTTATAGATGTATTTTTTAATTAAAAACAGAGGGTTTTTTATGAATGATTACTCTATTTTTAGAGAGATAGATTCGCTAATTTCTGTTGTTGAAGCCATGCAGCAGGCTCTTTCCACTAGCACTTTCGACACGATGAAAACCGTTGCAGACGAAGTGCCGTATTTTCGCTTGGAGCGGGTTCAGACCTGGGTAGAGAGCGAAAGCGATTCGTTCTTTCAGTTTGCTCGCACCCTTAACAGAAAAGCAGAGAAGTTTTCTGGAAGCTATGTTGAATTCATCAAACCTGCTTCTCGTGGGGCGTACATACCCGTTGGTATCGACGTTGATGAGGCCTGATTTGAAATAAGAGGGTCGGATTCTGAGCAAAATCAGGAAATCGCGAAAACCGGGCCGGATTTAACGATGCAAATCGTTTTCTCAGAAGAGGGCATGGCGAGGAATAACATTCCTCGCCGCCATTCTTCAGTAGACCGGTTCAAAGCCAACGTTGTTGCAGTCGGCATAGCTTTCAACAATCTGGCCATCTATCCACACAGCTACGGCGCCGGCTGTGCCACCCGCACTGCTGCCATATCGCACCTCTGCAGAACCATCACTGGAAATCTGGATGACCCCGTCGGTTGGACAGGTTTCGTATTCGGAGATGCTTACCGCAGTGGGTGTTGATATCTGAACATACCCCTCAATCGCAGACCCGATCACCGTGCCCTCCATACCAATTTCGGCGCCAGTCTCGGTCCATTCCAGGCTTGTCTCGGTATTGGTGAGAGCGATGTAACGATTGCCGACTTTGAGCTCGAAGGCTTCGATGGTGTCGACAAAACTGCCGCTTGCCGTGCCATTATCCGAGCTGAAAGTTGATCCCAGTCGCTGTGGCCTTTCACCTGCAGTGGCTCGCCATGATTGGCAAGCCCCTGAAAATAAACAATTAAATCAAAAGCGTCGTTCATATCAGTCAAATCCTGAGGCACTGAAGCAAGGAATGATTTATGTGATCATGGTTTGGTTTAGCTGTCCTACATAGGCGGTGATAAAGGCCGTTTCCTGAAACGCCTTCAAACCCGTATCGGCAAAAGCAATTGGCAGCGGATTGGATGCCAGGGTGGACTTGATCAGGGCCGGGGGGAGCAGGGTCACTGTAAACTCAATACCGGTGATCAGCTGAATGGCCGCTTCCATTTTAAAGCTGATGGCGCCACCGGCAAATTTGCCTTTTGGCATCCGCTCTTTGATCGCGACACTGGTGACCCCGTGCTCGGCCATTAACTCTGCAAAGGCCGTCTGGAACAACTTCAGATCTTCACGGCTATGGTTTTTCGGCAATGACAGTTTGCGAACTTTGCACTCCGGCAGGTTGAACTGCCCCCTGTCCATATTCAGGAAACACACCACCGCATCGCTGCCACTCAGCTCAACCCCGCAAACAATCATAGCCATTTCCTTCTATGCCACGGTTGTCGTCGGCCGCAGCATTTATTGAATTTGATTCCACTACCGCAGTTGCACAAGTTGTTGCGGGAGGGCGATGTTACAGTAAATATAACCGGCACAGATTTAATTTCTATTGGCGAGGCAGGCCCACGAGGCAGAATTTACTCTTAACTCACATCGGATTCGTATATCGTTGGCCTGAGATTTTGTATGGAGGAAAACCCTATGAGCTGGGAAGGCAAAAGCGCACCCGATTTCACGCTGCAAGACCAGGAAGGTAAAGATCACTCTCTATCGGCTTATCAGGGGCAGAAAGTCCTGCTCTACTTTTACCCACGTGACGCCACTCCCGGCTGTACCATCGAGGCTCAGCAATTCCGGGACCGACTGAACGAACTTCGCAGTCATGGCGTGCAGGTGCTAGGTGTAAGCCGAGACACCGTTCGCTCCCACGAGAAATTTGCCCGGAAAGAGTCGTTGAACTTCCCGATTCTGGCGGACCCCGAAGAAGTGGTGGTCAATCAGTATGAAGTGCTGAAACAGAAGAACATGTACGGTAAACAGGTGATGTCCGTGAATCGGGAGTCATTCCTGATTGATGAACAGGGCGTGATTCGGCGCCATTACGGCAAGGTCAAACCGGCAGAGCATGTGCAGGAAATATTGGATGACCTGACGTAACTAAAAACGGCATCACACACATTTTCATCCGGGGATCACTATATGAGTCTGGCTATTACACTACATGTTCTCTCTGCCGTGATCTGGGTTGGCGGTATGTTTTTCGCCTACATGGCGATGCGGCCGGCGGTGGTCGAGGTGATCGAGGCGTCCCAGCGGGGCGCACTCTGGTGTGCCACCCTGTCCCGTTTTTTCCAGTGGGTATGGGCTGCCGTGATCCTGTTATTGGTGACCGGTTACTGGATGATCTTCAGTGTGTTCGGTGGCATGGCCGGTGCCGGGTGGCATATCCACGCCATGCAGGGACTGGGGATTGTGATGATCCTGCTCTATTTTCACGTCTATTTCGCCCCCTTCCGGCGGCTGAAGCAGGCCGTTGCCAACCAGGATCCCCAGGAAGGCGGGCGCCAGGTGGGGCAGATCCGCAAGCTGGTGGGTACCAACCTGATTCTTGGTCTGATTGTGGTTGCGATCGGTGCCGGCGGACGGTATCTGTAGGCCTCAGATGAATGTCCAGGCCAGTACCCTGGTAATCTTGTTTCCGTGCTTCATCTCGATTTCCCGACAATCAACGGCACCGAGCTTGCGAATCAGCTTCTTTGCAGGCTTAACGTTGTCGGCTTTTGAAACCAGGCTGGTAAACCAGCGACATTGAGTCGAATACACCTGGCTTTCTCTGATCAGCTTTTTCAGAAACAGCTGTTCACCCCCCTTGCACCAAAGCTCTGCTCCCACCCCGCCAAAATTCAGAGTGGGGGAGTCGGTTTTTGCTTTCTGTTCACCGCGGCTACGAGCAAGGTTTTTGAGTTTAAGCTGGCTACCTTTAAGTGCTTCTTCCGGCGAGGCATGGAAGGGTGGGTTGCATACGCTGACGTCGAAGAACTCCCCGGCTTGAATGATCCCTTCAAATATGTGGTTTTTATCTTGCTGCACGCGCAGCGTGAAGCGTTCTTTGAGGGTGGGGTTTTTGGCGATAATCGCGGCTACGTTCTCGAGCGATTGGGGATTAATGTCACTGCCGACACACTGCCAGCCGTAAATCTGGCAGGCCAGTAGCGGGTAGATTCCATTTGCGCCAGTCCCTATATCGAGCAGCTTGACGCTGTACTGCTCAAGCTCAGGGCCAAGCCCAAGCAGGTCTGCCATGTAATGGATATAGTCCGCCCTGCCCGGGATTGGAGGGCAAAGCGCACCTTCTGGAATATCCCAATCGGCAATGTTGTAGTACCGCTTCAATAACGCGGCGTTGAGAGTTTTTACGGCCAATGGGTCTGCGAAATCAATGGAAAGGTCGCCATGAGCGTTCGGTTTCACATAGGGGGCTAGTGCCGGGTGGCTCTTTACGAGAGCGGGGAAGTCATAACCCTGATTGTGCAGATTCCTTGGGTGTAGGCCTTTACGAACAGGCTTGGCGCGGCTTTTTTTATTTCGGTGGAGGGTGCTCACAGTAATAGGCCCGAGGCTTGGCGTTCAATTGTAGAGTGGGTCTGGCTTGGTCCGTGATTATAGTCTTTATGTCTTTAGTGGGCATGAAAACCGGGGCAGTCCTCTGCAGTCAGCGGCGCTAATGGCTATAATGGCGTACTTTGAACCGTCGTAGAGAGTCTTATGCCAATCGAAAAAAACCAAGTGGTGTTGTTCCACTACAGTGTTAGTGATGAACAAGGCAACGTTGTTGAAAACTCCCGTGGCGGCGAGCCGAACGCTTACCTGCACGGCCACGGCGGCATTATCCAGGGCCTGGAAGAAGCCCTGGAAGGTCGCGAGGCTGGCGATACGTTCAGCGTTACCGTCGCGCCGGAAAAAGCCTATGGTCCACGCAAGGCCGATGCCGTGCAGCGCGTGCCCGTCAAGCATCTGATGGGGGCCAAACGCTGGAAGCCGGGCATGGTCGCCCAGGTGCAAACCGAACAGGGCCCACGCCATGTGGTCGTCGCCAAGGTCGGCCTCAAATTTGCGGATGTCGACACCAACCATCCGATGGCCGGTAAAACCCTCACCTTCGATATCGAAATCGTTGAAGTGCGGGCTGCCGATCCGGAAGAGTTGGCGCACGGCCACGCTCACGGGCCGGGTGGGCATCACTGAGGGATTCAGGGATTGTTCAAACCAGTAAGCAATCAGAGGCAGATTGATCATGACCGATATTCGACACCTGGTGTGCCCCCATTGCCACAAAGTGAATCGGGTGCCTGCCGATAAGCTGTCATCCGGCGGCAATTGCGGTGCCTGCAAACAGCCGCTCTGGCCGGATCGGGTTCTGGAGTTGGGGGACCAGAGCTTTAATGCTCATACAGGGCGCAGTGATGTGCCGGTGCTGGTGGATTTCTGGGCCAGCTGGTGTGGCCCGTGCAAAGCGATGGCGCCTCAGTTCGAGAATGCAGCGAAAGCCTGGCGGGGTAAAGTGCGCTTTGCCAAGCTGAACACCGAACAATCGCCTGGGCCGGCCGGCCAGTTTGGCATTCGCAGCATACCCACACTGATCCTGTTCCAGAATGGTAAGGAAGTGGCCCGCCAGAGCGGTGCCATGAACCAGGCGCAGATCAGCCAGTGGCTGCAATCGAACGGTGTTCGGTAGGGGGCGGGAAGATTCGGTAAAGGGCGGCTCGCTTTCAGTATGCGGGCGTTTCAGGACACCATGCAGCAGTAGCGACTCGTGTTTGGGGCGCTCTGACCTAATGAGCAAACCCAGAATGATTAAGCCTGGTTGTTACAGCTGTCGAAAAAAGTTTGACCCGTCTGCGCTCAGGGTTTCTTACTCAAGAAACTACTGCGAGCGCTGCGGCGTGGGGCTGTTTGGTGAGGATTACTTCAGTTTCGCCAGGAAGCCCGCTCCAACTATCCGGAAGAACCTGACTGTCCACCTTGCAGTGCTTCTTTTCGGGGTTGCTCTGTTGTTATGGTTTTCGATTGGCCGCCAATGACAAGTACATTGTCCCCTTGCGCTCTTACGGCAGTGGATTCCTCACCGGTATGATGACTTCACAGCCAATACGCTTCCCAAGGGCTCACGATGATTGCCAACAGAACAGAAGCCGATGTTCATCCGGTTTCAGCACGCAATGCAGCTCGAACTACCACGCCCAAAGGCATAATCCCCGAAGTCCGTCAGCCGAACTTTGATCTGGCCGACGACGTGCCCAAATACTGGTGGGACAACGATCCGGCCAAAACGCTTCTGTTGGCCGCTCTGTCTTCCAGTTTCCCGCCCGGTGAGCGCTTCTTTATCGACTCGGTACGCCACTACCAGAAACAGATCACAGATCCCGAGCTGAAAGCGGCGGTGCGGGGCTTTATTGGCCAGGAGGCCCACCACTCGAAGGAACACAAGGCCCTCAACGGGTATATGCAGGATCGCGGCATCAATCTCGACCGCCTGGAGCGGGAGATTCAGGGGCTGATGAACTGGATGCGCAAGCACTTCAGTCCCGAGCGTCAGCTGGCCCATACGGTGGCAGTGGAGCATTTCACCGCCCTGATGGCCGAGGAGTTTCTGCTGAAATACGACGCTTTGGAGGAGATGGACCCGCGCATGGCCCCTATCTGGGCCTGGCACGCGATTGAAGAATCCGAGCACAAGGGCGTGGCTTTCGATGTTTACAAGGCCATGGGCGGCAGCGAGTTTGTTCGACTAACGGAAATGATGGCAGTGAGCGTGATGTTCCCGCTGTTCAGCGGGATTCATCTGGTTCAGCTGATGAAAGAAGACGGAGAACTATTCAACCTGAAGTCCTGGCTGGGCGGGCTCAACTACATGTGGGGCAAGCCCGGCGTTTTCCGCAAGCTTTTGCCGTCCTACTTCAAGTACTACAGCCCGAATTTCCACCCCTGGAATCACGATGCTCGAGATCTGGTGGAGAAGGCCAAGCGCAAATGGTTGGCGCCGGTTATGACAAAGGCTTCCTGACGCCGAGCTCTCCACTGGCCGCCACACTGCCATGTCTTCTATTTTGCGCTACCGCTTCACGCAGACGAACAGGGCGTTGCCGGACTCCCCGTCCCAGGGCTCTATTTTGCCGTAGTCGTGCTCGAATATATGAACCTCGAAACAGGGTTCCAGCAGCTGTGCAAGCTCCTCGAAGCCCAACGCCACCATGGGATGCTCGTCCGTCCAGGTCTCGCTGACATTTTGCGTGTCTTTTTTGATCCACAGCTTGAGTGACTGCTGCTCACCATAGCCGCGGTAGTTCCAGCCCGAACTGAATGTGAAAACACCGTCCTGGTGCTCTGCCGTATGGGTTACGAACAGGTGGTTGTTGATCTTGTTTTTGTCCACCGCATTGAAGCAGAAGACCCCATTGGCCTGCAGGGCCTCGTGGGCGCTGGTGATGCAGGATTTCAGGCGGTCGATGTCACTGTTGTAGTGAATGGAATACAGAAAGCAGGTAATCAGATCGAAAGGCTGGTCAAAGGCAAAACTGCCAATGTCGCCCAGGGTGAATTCGGCTTCAGGGCAGCGCACTTTCGCTTTATTCAGCATAGGCTGATTGATGTCCAGGCCCTGGCTTTGGTAACCAAAGTCGAGAAAATGCCGAATGTGAGGGCCGGTTCCGCAGGCCAGATCCAAGTGCCTGTAACCGCCGTTTCCGAACAGCTGGTTTAGCCTGCGCACGCCGCTGCTTTGTTCCCGGTAGTTGATGTCGGCACACATCAGATCGTAATAACCGGAGAGGTCAGTGTATAGCTTGGTAGACGGCATGACGGCTCACAGGGCGGGCAGGATAGGGGAATGGCCGGCAGTATAGCAGAAGGTGTATGAAGGCGGTGTGGCGGGTGACATCATCGAACTGCCGGCTTGATCAATTCGACACACCCACGCTTTCATCACGAGGGGTATTCGGTTCAGATCAGGTCACTCGGTCATGTCCTTATCCGCAGGCGTTTTGTGCTTCTCCTTTTTCTGCTTGTCAGACTGGTCGTCCGTTTCCGAGTCACTTGCGCCAGCTGCGTCATCTGTATTGTATTTGGACTTGGTGGATTCCTCGTGTTGCTCAGATTTCTGATCCTCGGGTTCAGCATGTTGGTCCATATCCTGCTCGCCCAGATCCTTATCCCCATTGCCGCTTTCTTCGGCGAACAACGCAGCTGAACCCAGGGCTATGGCCGGTGTGATCAAGGCATAAAAGGCGAGTGAATGTAACTTTTTCATAGAGTACTCCTTCGAATACGAGTTTCAGACGGACCAAACGTCCTGTCTGAGCGCCTCATCGCAGCTTCTCTCAATGGCGTTATGTGGATAAGGAGACTGAACCGCCACGAACTACGGAATCCCGGATGACTTTTTAATCTAAGCTCAGGAAGGTGTGCTTATCAACTCGGCATATCAGATAGGCGATTTGGATACCCGTAAATTGCCCTCAGGGAAGCGCTGGGTTCTTGATAAGCAATTGATGCCACCTGGGCTCGGGTACAGGCCGGCTATAGTGATAGCCCTGTCCTTTCGTGCATCCAAGAAGCCGTAAAGTCGTTATATGTCTTGATTCTTCAATTCCTTCGGCGACGACCTCTGCCCCGAGTGCCGCAGCGATAAATATAGTTGCTTTGACGATCGCCTGCGCGTAAGCCCCGTCGTCCAGTTGGCTGACAAAGCTTTTATCTATTTTGATTTCATTGAACCAGTAGTCTTTCAAATGGCCCAGAGAGGAATAGCCTGTTCCAAAGTCGTCCAGGGACAGGCGAACCCCCATTGCACTGAGGGCTTCCAGATCCTGCTTCAAGGCCTGGCTGTGTTGCTCGAAGACGCTTTCAGTGATCTCCAGGGTCAACTCCCCGGGGGCGACGTTGAAGTCAGTCAATGCCTTGCGAACTTTGTCGGGGAAAGAGCCCAGCTGGAACTGGATCAGTGAAACATTGATCGACACCGGGCAGGTTCCAAGTCCCGCACCCCTCCAGGCCTTAAGATCCCGGCAGGCTTGTCGCAGCACCCAATCTCCTATTGGCCCGATGAGCTGGCTTTGTTCAGCCAGCGGGATGAACAGGTCAGGCGGAATAAAGCCCATCTCAGGGTGCTTCCATCGCAACAAAGATTCTGCCGAGACGATGCGACCGCTCTCAAGATCAACTTGAGGTTGGTAATAAAGCTCTAACTGATCGGCTTCGAGAGCGTGGCGTAACTTCGTGGTGAGGTCCACGGTTTTGCGCGTTTTACGCTCGAGCTCTTTGGTGTATTGAGACCAGGTCACCGCCGGATTATGTTGGCTCAGATGTAGCGCCAACGCCGCATCGGTCATAAGTTTGCGGGCATCTCCCGCACTGCTGCGTAGCCGGGCGTAGCCGAAAGACGCTTCAACGTGGAAGGAAAAGCCTCTGATTTCAAAAGGTACATCGAAGACGGCTGCCATACACGCACGCAATTGGCGCGGTGTACGCTGATTTTCCAGTGGCGCAAGCACGGTGAACTCATCGCCGCCCGTGCGCGCAACCAGTGCGCTCGGGCCCATCTCGCCGGACAAGCGACGGGCGACCTCCCGCAGCACTTCATCGCCAACCTCATAACCGCGGGTATTATTGATTTCCCTCAGGGCTTTGATGTCGACCACCACCACCGGGCTGGCAGGATGCAGATCCTGCTCTCTGAGATGCTCGTCAAGGCGCTGGGCAAAGCCTTCCGGTGAAAGAAGCCCGGTCAGCCGGTCCTCATACGCGGCACGCTCAACTTCCATTTCGGCGAGTTTCAACTCAGTGATTTCCTGCGACGCGGCAATCCACTCGAGAAGTCTTTTCTCATCATCGCGGACCGGCGTAACGCGGTCCAGAAACCACCTAGGGGATTGGACCTGGGCCGGTAACTGATAGATCACTTCAAACGGTGTGATAGTCCTGAGGGCTTCACTCCATCCCTCCCGGAAAGCTTGCGCCGCCTCCGGAGTCAGAACGCTACGGATGACTGACAGCTCTGGCGGATCGCTCGCCGGGGGGAGACCCGCAAGCTCTAACCATTTTTCGGGTACGCTCTTGAGTTCTCCTTTAATATCCATAAGCCAGATGTAGCCTGACTGCGTTTCAATGAGGCTTTCATAGCGACGTTTTTGCAGGGCCAGAGATTCGAGAGCCGAGTGCTCTCTCGAGACGTCAAGCTGAATCCCGATTATGTAAGCAACCGTACCGTCATGCCCACGGATGGGCCGAAGTTTGAGGCGGTTTTCGAATGACTCGCCATTGCTGCGAAAATTTGTCACTACGGCTGTACAGTCTGTGCCCCGCGCAAGAGCATTGCGTATGGTGCGAAGGCCGGGCTGGTCCTTAAGGTCACCCTGAAGAAAACGACAGTTGCGACCCAACACTTCCGCTCTTGAATAACCCGTCATACGCTCAAATGCGGCGTTGGCATAGACTAGAGGCGTGTCGGCGAGATTGGGGTCGGCGATGGTTACCCCACATTCGATTTCAGCAAAAGCAGCCGCCAGAAAAGGTGTTTGCCTGAGAAACATCAATTCATTGAGAGTTTCCGTCACCAGGGAGTGCAGGAGCGCGACAGCGCGCTCGCAATCACCCAGGTGTTTGCCTGCGAATGCGATCACAGTCGCCACGGACTCTTGATGGGGAAGGTTCAGGGGTTCAACCGCGATGAAGGCGGCTGCTTCCAGAGCCGTGCCTGGTGGTGATGCTTCAGTCCTCGGAGCGCCGTCAGCCAATGTCGCCTGAACACTGTCCAACGTCATTAGCAGCTGAGCTGCGTCCGGGTCTCCGACGAGATGGCTTGGGGAGTCCCCGTCTTTGAGGATGACCGCCACGCAAACCACCGGGCAAGCCATGGCAAGCGCTTCAGTGAGATCAGTGAAAATCTCGTGTTTATCTGACGTCTCTGTCATAAATCAGTCCTGAAAGGGGCCGGCCAAATCCTTGCCGTCGCCTTTAATATACCACTAAAGCGTAAACGTAATGGGAGCCTGAGCTGTTGCACTGAGTCTTCCGGCGAAGCAGTCATCCCGCCAGTATTTGTTATCATGGCCGCCTTTGCTTACTGATAACGGTTGAGCCCTACAAAATGAATGCGCCTTTCACGCTGCGGCCATACCAGCAGGAAGCGGTGGATGCCACGTTAAGGCATTTTCGCCAATCCGATGAGTCTGCCGTTATCGTGCTGCCAACCGGTGCCGGTAAAAGCCTGGTCATTGCCGAGCTGGCCCGCCTTGCCCGCCGGAAGATTCTGGTACTGACCCACGTAAAAGAGCTTGTGGAGCAGAATCACGCCAAATACCAGAGTTATGGGTTAACGGGCGGCATCTTCTCCGCCGGGCTGAAGCGTAAGGAAAACCGGCATCAGGTAACCTTTGCTAGTGTCCAATCCGTAGCGGCGAATCTGAATCAGTTCAGGGATGAATACTCGTTGGTCGTCATCGATGAGTGCCATCGGGTCAGCGGTGAGGATACCAGTCAGTATCAAAGGATCATCGAGTTGCTGCGGCAACAGAACGACTCCCTCAAATTGCTTGGGCTGACTGCCACACCCTATCGTCTGGCCATGGGCTGGATCTATCGCTATCACTACCGGGGCTTTGTTCGTGGCGGTAGTGATGAGAGTGAAGAGCACGGCAAGCCCTTTCAGCACTGCATTTATGAACTGCCGTTGAGCTACATGATCAATCGGGGCTATCTCACCAGGCCTGAGTTGGTAAACGCGGCGGTGGCGCAATACGATTTCTCCGCGCTGCCTCAGGATCGCTTTGGCGAATACGCCGAGAAAGACGTCAACCAGCTGCTGAGCAAACATAAACGTGTGACCCGTGCCATCATTGAACAGGTGATAGAGCTGGCTGATGAGCGCAAGGGGGTAATGATCTTTGCGGCAACGGTGGAGCATGCGCGGGAGGTCTCCGGCTATTTGCCGGAGGACCAAACCGCCCTGGTAACCGGCGCGACCGATCTGAAGGATCGGGATCTGCTGATTCAGCGCTTCAAGCAGCGGCAGTTGAAGTATCTGGTGAACGTGTCCGTGCTTACCACCGGCTTCGATGCGCCCCATGTGGACTTTATCGCCATTCTTCGGCCTACCCAGTCGGTCAGCCTGTATCAGCAGATCGTGGGCCGTGGTCTTCGTCTGGACGATGGCAAACAGGACTGCCTGGTGATTGATTACGCGGGCAACCATGTGAATCTGCACCATCCGGAGGTAGGGGAACCGAAACCCGACCCCGATAGTGAGCCTGTACAGGTATTCTGCCCGGGCTGTGGTTTTGCCAACATCTTCTGGGGCAAAACCGACAGCGAAGGCCGTGTTATCGAGCACTACGGGCGCCGTTGTCAGGGGCTACTCGAACCTGAAGAAGGCGAGGAGTTTTCCGTGCAGAAAGGGCGCCCTCAGCAGTGCGATTACCGTTTCCGTTTCAAGGAGTGCCCGCACTGCGGTGGCGAGAATGATATTGCGGCCCGTAACTGTGGGCAGTGCCACAAAGCCATCATTGACCCGGATGATCAGCTGCGAGATGCGCTGAAACTCAAGGATGCCATGGTAATCCGCTGCGCCGGGATTACGTTAGCTGCTGATGGCACAAAACTGAGGCTCACCTATCACGGTGAGGATGGGGAGGAGCTCAGCGAGTCTTTTGATTTCAGTAAGCCGGGCCAGCGCAACGTCTTTAACCAACTGTTTGGGCGTCGTTTCGCCAATAGTCAGGCCCCGAAAGCGTTCAGCACCGCGGATGAGGTGTTTGAGATGCAGGGCTTCTTGTCGGCGCCGGATTTTGTGATTGCCCGCAAGCAGAAGCACTATTGGCAGGTTCAGGAGCGGATCTTCGACTATCAGGGGGGCTATCGCAAGGCGTGTAAATAGATCCGCCCCGGTTTTTCCCCGGCGTTTTCTTTCTTCTATAGTGATATAGACAATGGATGCACCTCAATGCCGATAGGACGCGAATGAAAAAATATCTGATAGGGTGGCTGTTCGTTGCTCTCGTGTTTTCCAACCTGTGCGTGGCGCAGACGGAAGACGAAGAGATGCGATGGTTTACCATCGATTCGTTGAATACCGGGCTCGATGAACCCCCCGAGGAGGTCCAGCGGCAGACGCCGCGCGAGTCGGTCCGCAGTTTTCTCCAGCTCACCAGGCAGCAGGACTTCGAGGCGGCGGCGCACCTTCTCAACCTTTCTGACCTAAGTGCCGCAGAACAGCGCGAGAAGGGGAGCGAGTTAGCCCGGCAACTTGCCGCCGTTCTCAGGCGCGGCGAGTGGATCGATACCTCCGACTTGTCCGGCCGGCAGGATGCCGCCATTGTCGATCCGTCGGGGAACCATCCCCGGGCAGGGCAACCACGACGCAATCTCAAACTCGCATCACTCCGTGCCGAAGAGCAGTCCTATGATATTCGTCTGGCCCGATACCGGGTGGGTGAAGAGAATCCCGTCTGGTTGATCACGCCGGAAAGCCTGACCTCCCTCCCTCTGCTTTATGAGGAATACGGCCCCTCCTGGCTGGAGAAACAAGTGCCTCAGCGTTTCAAGTCAACGTTTGGGCGGCTCCAGATCTGGGAGTGGATCGCTATTCCCATTTTCCTGCTGGGGGTGGGCCTGGTGGGTTGGCTTGTTCATCGCCTGGTCGGCCTGGTGGCTCGATGGCTGCCCTCCGGCTCACCCAGCATCTTCGCTGGCGAGATCAGGTTGCCCATGGCGCTAGTGGCCATGACGCTCGTGGCCCGGACCCTTCTCAATTCCGTGGTATCTTTCTCGGCCGTGGCGACCACGTCTTTTCGCATACTGCTGATCGCCATCCTGGCCTGGGGCATAGGTATGATCGCGCTGCGTTTCGTGGACGTCCTCCTGCTGAAGGTAAAGCGACATCTGGTGGGAGAAATCGATGACACCAAACACCGGGATGAACGCAAGTTATTGACCTCGCTCTATGCGTTGCGTCGAGGCATCATCCTGATGACGGTTGTCGCGGTCATCATCTACATATTGTCGCAGATCACGCTTTTCGAGACGCTGGGCATCACTCTCCTGGCATCGGCCAGTATCCTGACGGTTCTGCTGGGTATTGCCGGTCAGGCGGTGCTGGGCAACATTCTCGCTTCATTTCAGGTGTCGCTCGCCAAGCCCATACGGATTGGCGACCTGATCGTCTTCGAGGGGCAGTGGTGCTATGTGGAAGGCATCTTTTATACGTTCATTCGTTTGAGAACCTGGGATGAACGCCGTTTGGTGGTACCGGTCCAGTACTTCACCTCGAAGCCCTTCCAGAATTTGTCGGTCAAGAGTGCCAAAATGTACAGGATGATAGAGCTCTCGCTTCATCTGAATGCCGACATCGAATGCCTGAGGGAGAGATTCAAGGAGTTCGCCGAGGCAGAAAAAAACGTCGTCGAGCACCACAAGCTCTCGTGCTTTGTCACTGCGCAGACCGAGACGGTCCAGAAGGTTTCGTTCTACCTCATGACCTCCGAGCCCTTTGCCGGCTGGGAGGCCGAAATGAATGTCCGTGAGAAGTTGCTGGCATTCATCCGTGACAACCACCCGGAATGGTGGCCGAGGGAGGTGGTGGTAGCCAGCCCTCACGACATTGCTCGCGGGGAAATGCCACCTCCCTCAGGCTGAGGGCGCCTTCATCGCGACTGCGTGGCCACGGGCTGCACACGCAATAACGACACCATCTCTCCACCGGGTAAAGCGCAGTGATCAAGAAGTTACTGAAAGCCGTAAAGCCAGTCCTTGTGTGTTCGCTCTTTATGATCGTTGCAAACCCGGGGTATGCCGAGATCTATAAATGGGTTGATGAAAACGGGAAGGTTCATTTCAGCGACCGGAAAGACCACAGCCTTGAGCAGGAAGTGGTGAACGTGAAGCCAGGCGCGTCGAAATGGTCGCGTTTTGATATCGACATTCAAGTTGTAGATGTAGAGCTGAGTGACGAGGAAAACCAGCAAATTGTTGACGGCGTGAACAATGTCTATGAGTTCTTTGATCGTGTGATGTCGTTTGACATGTACAGGACGGTGCCCGTCAATATCCTGCTTTTCAAGGACAGGGCTGACTACCAGCAATATCTGATTCGCAATAACCGAGGCATGGCGGTTGCGTCTTACGGCCTGTATATACCCTCCGAGCACCAGATAGCCGTCTACGTGCGGGAAAACAGAAGCCTCACCTTTAAAACGATCAAGCACGAGGTGAGTCACGCAGTCGTCGATACCATCGTTCCCTATGCGCCAGCCTGGTTAAATGAGGGCCTTGCCGAGCAGATGGAGATGCTCGAGCGTGATGACTCGGGTTTGTATTTTGAACGTCACGAGGAAAACCGGTGGTTTGTCGCTCAAGCCCGTGAGCAGGGCCGTTTAACGGACATTGACCAGTTGCTGAAGCTCTCCAGCGGTAAATGGCGCCATTCAGAAATGTCTGGCCACGGGAGCCTGCGGGCTCAGTCGGGGCAGTTCGTTAGTTTTCTGCTCTCTCAACCCACGCGCCGTAACTTTGTGGTGCGGCTGATGCATAACTTTAACCGGGGCGACCGAACCCTGGCGTATTACCTGGTGGATGATAATTATATCGGCGGGGTAAGCATGCTGAGTCTGGACTGGAGCCGTTGGTTACATGAGCAGGGTAAGGGGATTCTCAGGCTTTAGCCGCGAAATTGGAGGGCAGAAGGGGAAAACCCGGGCAAATTTACCTTCGTAAAACTCATCAGATCGTCTAGTATTTGTAGTTAAATGCTACGGAAGCATCGATGGATGTTTTTGCGAAGGGAGCTTATGAGCTATAGATTTAGCGTTGGCAGCGAGGATAGTCTGGCTTCGTCGTTGAACTTTGTCAGGCGAGCCGTAAATGGCCTCAAGCTATCGGCTACCCTACACAAAATCCGGCAATTATTTCACTTCGCTCCTTGGCGGGCAGGCCCTATTTATGCCATTCAGAAGCTCAGGCCGCCACTTGACTCAATCGATGAGAGTGGAGAATCAATACTTGGGGATATTGATGCAACGCTGATCGCAGAGGAAATCCGGCAGGACAGTGTTGCGGTGCTTGGTCAGTTGCCTGCGGACCTGATCGGTCGTTTACGGAAAATAACGGATCAGCTCCCCCCTGAAGAATATCAACTGGTTCATCAGGTGAATGAGGACGTGCGTCGTTTAACCCAGGACCCGGGAATAAAAAAGATTCTAAGGGCCTACTTAAAATCTGAACCCGTGCTCCTGGAATCCTCGTTATTTGTATCCCGCTCGGGACAGAGCCCAAGAGAGCATAAACAGAACTCTTTTCATTTTGACTATGCTGGCTGGGCATCCCTGAATCTCTTTGTTTATCTTACGGATGTTGATGAAGAATCTTCCTTTCATATCGTGGCGAAAGGGAGTCATCGCGACATCAAGATCGCGGATGTACTGCGAGGCTCAATAACCCTGGCTGAGGCAGAAAACCGTTTTGGTGGCTCTATAAAAAATATTACGGGCCCTGCTGGAACACTATTTTTTGAGAACACTGAGGCTTTCCATCGCCGACACTTCGGCAGCGGCAGGAGAGTCATGCTTAATTTATTGTTTTCATCACATCGAAGCCTGCTCAGTCGCGGTCGTGCAAGCAGCAAGAAAATAGCCAAGCGAAACAGGGAGTTTCAAAAGCTTGATGCCTTATAGGTGGGCTCGAGTGGCCCGCCGGGAATTTCTCTGCATTCCCACTGTCGAATGAACTGAGCTGTGGAACTTGCGGTTCGATTACCCTGACAAACCCGCGACAAGAGGATTGGATATGCCTCACGTTCGTTTTACCTATCTGCTCGGTTTTGCTGTTCTTGCTGCTTTTCTCTCCGCCTCTGGCGTTCAGGCTCATCACGGTTGGGCATGGGCAACGGATGAGGAGTTTGAGATCACCGGTACCATCCAGTCAGTACGCCTTGGTAATCCCCATGGTGAGGTGACGATCAGCGTGGATGGCGAGGAATGGGTTGTGTAAGTGGGTCAGCCCTGGCGTAACGACCGTGTCGGGCTCAGCAAAGAGATGTTGAGCCAGGGCCAGGAGATTACCGTACATGGCCATCGCTCCGCCAAAGAAGGCGAGCGGCTGGTCAAGGCTGAGCGAGTTGTGATCGACGGGGAGGACTACGATTTGTACCCCGGCCGTGCATCCTGACCCCGGGGATGATTGAGCAAGCGCTGGTTGCCATCGAAGAATTGGCCTTTGTCTCAGCCCTGCGCAACTCTACATATATGTACCCACTGGTCAATGCCGGGCATATTTTCGGGGTTGCGATGTTGGTAGGCGGCATTATGCCGCTGGACCTGCGTTTGCTGGGGCTCTGGCGCAACTACCCCGTGATGATGTTTGTTGATGTGCTTCGGATCACATCGGCGATTGGTTTGGGGGTGGCGGTTGTATGTGGTGCGCTTTTATTTGCCACAGCGGCCGCAGACTATGCCGAATCGCCATTATTCCAGGCGAAAATCGTGCTTGTGTTGTTGGGTCTGTCAAATGCGTTGATGCTGGGGCGGGTGTTCAAGCGCCGGGATATACGGAGCCTCCCAATGACTGCTTCCATGCCTTTGCCGGTGAGGTCAGGTGCCTTGGTGTCGCTGGTGGTCTGGGTTAGTGCGCTGATTCTTGGCAGGCTATTGGGGTATTTCTAGCGATATCTAGATCTCACCTTCAAGTTCCAGTATGAGCGGCTCCATAAGTCTGTAAACCCAGACTGATTCGCCATTGTTCAGTGTTAATTCCCTTCGTTCATAGCGAACGCCTAGCCGCTCGTAGCGATCCAGTGCTCTGAGTTCATCGGCATCGACCGTGATGACCTGCCCCTTCGTAACCGCTCCCGCAACCGGTTTGATATCCAGCTCCTCTTTTTTAAAGCCCGGTAAGCTTGCGGGCTCACCTTCGCCTGCACGGCCCATTACCAGCCAGCGCACCCAGGGCTTCGTCAGGGTGCCGTAAACAAATACGGAATAGGTGGCATCTTCGTCGATCACCGGTAACTCGATAGTTGGGTTATAGCCAAAGGGGCTGGCAAAGGTCAGCCAAAGATAGCCAACCCCTGACGCAAGGAGAGCGAAGATGATCGCCAGAGTGTGGCGGATTCTGCTTTTTCGGCTTGCCATACTGCTCTCCCCCTAGATGTTGGTACCGTTAGCCAACGATATCATTAATGCGCGTGGGTTCGGAGAGGGCTTCAAGAGCAATACCAGGAAAATATCAACGGTTTCCAAGCGGTAAGGTCCTCCGGTATGTTTAATCGTATAGACTGTTTATCTAAGCCCTAGAGGAGGTACCAGACCGTGCGATACCCATTGCGATTACAGGCCAGTGCACTACTGCTGGCTATGGTGTTGCCCCTGGCCCAGGGGCAGGCGGCGGAGAATGGCGACGAGGCAACTGTGGAAGCTTTGCGCAAGGAGATGCAGAGCCTCGATCAGGAGCTGGCGGATTTCAGCGCAGACCGGCGGGAACAATTGATGGCGGACATTGAGGACGTTCTCGCTGCCATCGAAGACCGCATAGCGACACTGGACAACCATCTTCAGGAGAATTGGGAGACCGCTGACGAGTTATCTCGGGCTCAGGCGCAGACCGCACTGGCAGCGCTGCGACGGGAGCGGGCTCGGGCGGCGGAATGGCACCAGCGTATGCAGGACAGTCCTGGTTTTACGTGGGAGTCTATGAAAGACGGTTTCAACGACGCCTTCGACGACCTCTCCGAGACCTGGCAGGGGGCAGAGCAGGGTGTTCGTAAGGCCATTGAAGAGGACTGACAGGGCGATCGCTCGCTCAGTGGCAATTCAAGAGGCAGATTAGATGGCGACAGGAAAACCGGGCGGCCTGGGACTCAAAACGCGCCTGTTTCAGATCATTTTCGAATCAGATACCCGCCTGGCCAAAGGCTTTGATGTTCTGCTGGCTTTGCTGATATTTCTCAGCGTCGGGATTATTCTCCTGGACAGTGTTCCGGAATATCATGCCCGCTACGGTGAGCTCTTTTTTGTGCTGGAATGGTGTGTAACGCTGCTGTTCACTATTGAACTCGGCCTGCGTATTTATTGCCTTGAGAAGCCCAGGTTTTATCTGAAAAGCTTTTACGGAGTTATTGATGTTCTGGCGGTTCTGCCGACCTGGCTGGCACTTCTGTTCCCGGGAGCACAGACGCTCGTAGTAGTGCGCTTGCTGCGTACGTTGCGCCTGTTCCGCGTATTGGAAATGATGACCGTAGTGGGTGAGGGCCGCCTGCTGATGGACGCGCTGATTCGCAGTCGGCACCAGATCCTGCTCTTTCTGTTCACAGTGCTGATGCTCGTGACCATCTTTTCATCTCTACTCTATCTCATTGAGCCGGCCGAGGCGGGCTTTACCAGTATACCCAAAGCCATTTACTGGGGCATTGTGACACTGACGACGGTGGGCTATGGCGATATAACGCCGATTACAGCCTGGGGCCAGTTCCTTTCCATGATGATTATGTTGACGGGTTACTCGATTATCGCACTACCCGTTGGTGTTTTTTCTGCGGAAGTCATTCGCGCCCTGCGGGCAGAACGTTATTCCGATGAAGCCTGCCCCGCCTGCGGTAAGCATCGACATGACGTTGACGCCAGGTATTGCAAATATTGCGGTGCCTGGCTTGATGAAGAGCGGCCAGAACCGCGAGGCTCTGGTTAATGAACGGTAAGGGCGCCCTTAAGGCGCCCTTCGACTCATGGTGTATCTGTGGAATTGGCGTCCGGGGAAGGCCTGGCGCTTTCAGCTCCACCGGCTGGAGGCCGTGCAGACGGACGAGAACCAGGGGGACCGCTCGCACCGGCGGCCGGCGGGTTGGTGGTCATCGCACCCTGGGAATGCGCGGAAGGTGTTGCCGCGTCCCGACGAACGCTCTCTCCTGAACTCGGAGCGTCGACACTACCCGGTGATTCGCCATTGTCGGCGTCGGAAGAGGTCTGGTGACCGCTCGATGCATCCGGGGGTTGTTGGCTCATCAGGGACTCTTCTGCCTGGGTTCGTGGTAACAACGCTCCCAACGCCGCCCCGACTGCGATAGCCGCTGCCCCTACCATCAGTGGTTGCTCACGAAGCAGGTCGTTGTAGGTATTGCGTACAGCATGGGCACCCGAGCGGCTCGCTTCCATGGTTTGATGGCCTGCATTACTAACACGGTGCTTCAGGTCGCTGGCACTATCGGCCAGGTCGTGCTGCTTCTCTTTTGCGCCGTGGGCCACGCTACTGGCTGATGAGCGGGCCTTGTCTGTAGCAGATGACATTGCTGCAGAGGCTGAGCGCATTCCGTGGGTTATTCCTCCCGAAGATGTCCGGGATTCGCCTGCAGTAGGGGGCTGTTTGGAAGCAGACATGAGCCAGGTCAGGCCCACCCCCGCCAGAATTGCAGGTACAGGATTATTCTGGACCTGGGTTGTAAGGTTCTGGACAAAATTACTGTTGCCATTGCCCCGAAACATCGCCATGGCCTGATTGATCAGTTCGCCTGGGGAGAGCCGATTGAAGAGATCGTCAACGGTATGTTCCATGTCAGCGCGCACTTCGTCTGCTTCCCGCTGGATCTGTTCAGGATTTTTGGCCATGTCTTCTTTGATATAGTCTCTTGCGGTGCTCATGATGTAGTTCCCTTTACCGAATCTTTGTTTTTGCGAATTTCATCTATCGTGCGTTCGGGCTTGAAGCTGGAAGGCTCGAGTTTCTTCTTGCCCCCCTGAACCATGAGCAGCCCCACCACAGTCGTCACGGCACCCACGAGGAGCACTGCCATCCACGCGTCCATTACTTGCGCAAGGCCAAGGGCTGCGGCACCAAGCAAAAACAGGTAGCCGGAGTTAAGCACAACCGCACCGCTGAGCAGGCCAGTCATACCTTTTTTGGTGTCTTTCACGGAGCGCCCCACCTCTGAGGCTGCCAATGCCAGCTCTTTTCGAAAGAGCAGAGCCACGTCATCCACAAGGTGTTTGACCAGGCTGTAGACTTTCACCCGTTCCTGGGCCTGGGATGACTCCGAGGATGACGCAGGTGACGTAGGTGTATCTGCCATGGTCGGCCTGGTGTATTCGTTCTCAGCTGTATTCGCCATGATGACCTCCTGGTGCCACTGTTCAGTGCTGACTTCCCTGGGAATTGGACGACGCTTTTAAGAAACGGCTCAGAATCAGGCCTGCGCCTATCCCTCCAAGCACGAACATCGCCGGGTTCTGGCGTGCAAGGCGGGTCGCGTCCTGTAGCAGTTCTTCAGCATTTTTATGTTCCAGCTTGCCGGCAAACTCTGAGAGGCTGGAAGCCAGTGAAGACGTAGTCTGAGCCAGCGTTTCCTGGCCCTGCTCGTCCAGGCTGCTTGCGGCGCTGTCCAATGCCCTGGCGCCAGCCCCAGCTATATTGGAGGCGTCATGCTTGCGCCCTTCGGCCTCGTCCAGCGCCCGATCTCGCGCTGTGTTCTTGGCTTCCTCAGAGATGTCGCGTGCCTTTTCGCCAAGATCGGTTTGCGTGGATGATTCTGTACCACCGTTGCCGGGAGTATTGGGATGCTGCGTTTGCATATAACCTCCTATGCGTATTTCCGCCTGATTGACGTGTTATTCCCTTGCAGAACTGCTACAAGCACGCGCCGGGCCATCTTAAGGCGAACCTGTCAGAGGCCATTTAAACAAAGGGTTATAGGGCGCATCCCTCCGGCTCCACAGTTAAGGCGGCGCCAGAATCGGTAATAATTGCGCAAAGTGTGCAATTCCTACAGGTTTCGGTTATCCGCAGAACGCTTCGGCTATACAGTTTGTCCTCTTTTCGCCGCATCTATGTCCGTTTTTAGCCTTTTGAGGCACCAAAAACAGTTGCAGCATAAGGCAGTAGAAGGAGCTGACAATGAAAATAAATTATTCCTGGATTGACTCCCCCCTGGTAATCGATGTCATTGGCGATGATCTTTGGAGCCTGTTAAGAAGCACCGCTCAGGACGAGGCCATACTGGGAATTAGTGATGCAGCAGACAGCGATACCAAATCGGCATACTTAAGCCATCTTAAGTACATATTGAATGGCCATGGGCATCTGCTGATTGGAAGCGTCCATGGTCAAATCGTTTTGACCTGCTTACTTCTCCAGCAGTCATTGCAAACAACAAATCATCTCGCGGAATTACAGAAAGGCGTCATTGCCGACTCTTTTCGAGGAAAGCGATATTTGGAGGGCGCGCTTCAACGTATTGTCATCAAGGCAAAGGAAATTGGCGTGAGTCGGCTCACACTTGATGTTCGAGAAGGCACAGCCGCACACAAGTTGTGGTCGCATTGGGGATTCGAATCTTTTGGCGTACTGGATGATTACGCCCGCCACAATGGTCAGTCGTATCGTGGCCATTTTATGCACCAGTCCGTCGATAATCTTTCCAAAAAACTGAGTAGTAAAAAATCCTCGAAAGAGAAAACACTCAGTAATGTGAAATAAAACCGATAACGTGAGGGATATACGATGGTGAAAGCCCGGGATAGATTTCGAGAGCGACTGGAAGAAACATTACATCAGAAGCTAACCCTTAGCCATCCGTTGTTTTCCATGTTGCTGGATGAGAAAAGGGCAGATAAAGAGCTCCTGAAAAGGGTTGCTCTCCAGGGCTATCAGCTTACAAAAAACTTTCTGACCTATATTGAAAATCTTTTCTTTTATTGCCCGATGGAAAAACACAAGCGGCGCCTTCTTTTTAATATGTTCGAGGAGGAGACGGGCAGGTTATCGAGAACCAAAAACCACGTGGAGCTAATGCAGGATTTCATTAGAGCATTAGGTATCAGTGATCAGGAACGCGACGCAGCCGTTGCGCTTCCCGCTACTCAAGAGCTGATAGATTTCAGAATGGAAGCCTGTACCACTGCGGGCCGGTACCACATTGGCGCAGCAGCGGTGTTGATCGCCAGTGAAGGTCAGAATCTTGAAACACTGGGTGAGGAAGCGAGACACACCATTTTAGGCCGGGTGTTCGGGTTGAAAGAGGCTGATCTGCTGTTTTTCTCCGTCCACCAGAAGGAGGATGTAGGGCACGTACAGCAAGGGCTCGACCTGGTGGCGGACCTCTGTACAACTGAAAGAATGCAGCAGGAAGCACTGGAGTCCGTAAATCTCACCTGCGACCTTTTCTACGGCATGTATCAAGGCATCTACGAGACGGTAAAGAGAGGGGAGCTCTCGCATGCCTGAACCACGGAAGGTGAACCCTGCGGGCGTAGTGTGGGGCGTAATACTGATTGGCTTCGTGGTTATGTTTTTAAGTTCCTCCATTAAGGGAACTTACCAGATATATTTTCGCGATCTGGCAGATTTTTTTGGCGTTGGCAGAGGTGCCTTTGCCTTGTCCGGGGCTCTGTTCGGGCTGAGCCTCGGACTTTTTTCTCCTGTTGTAGGTGCTGTGTGTGATCGGTACGGCCCCTATTTGTGTTTGCTCTCCGGAGGTGCGGTAGCCTCGCTTGCGTTTTTCCTTCTCGGCAATGTCACCGAATATGGGGTCTTCCTCTTTGCATACGGCATTCTTGCCGCGTATGCGTTAGCGGCATTGAGTTTTGTCCCTGTGGGGATACTGATTGACCGGGTTATCTCCCGGCAGCGGAAGGGATTGGCTTTTGCCGCCGTGAGCAATGGAGTGGCAATAGGTTTCATTGTGCTTTCGCCTTTATGGGTATGGTTGAATAACTGGATGACCTGGAGCGACCTTTCAAACTACCTGGCCATCGTTTTCGCAGTGCTTATAACCATACCTGTTCTTCTCGTAAGCCGAGCCTTCCCCGTACCGGGCGACACAAGCGCCAGTGGGCAGAATGAAAATTCAGACAAGGTCAGCGAACACCTGAAGAAGCCCCTGTTTTTGTTGCTCGCCATGAGTTTCGCAGGATGTGGTGCTTCAATGGCGTTTATTGATATCCATCTGGTGCCACTGGTCCAGGAACGAACGCTGTCGCTGGGCGGTGAAGGAACCTCCACGGTTGCCCTGATGCTCAGTGTTTTGGGCCTGTTCGAGCTGATAGGGGCGGTAGTCGTCGGCTATGTCGCCGGCAAACTCAATGTTTCCCGGTTACTCGCCATGCTCTACGGAGTGCGTGCCTTATCCCTGGCCATGCTCGCTGTTACACACTCCCCGGCGCTCTTCATTCTCTTTGCCGTGCTGTTCGGGCTGACGTACATGGGGACAGTCATCCTGACCTCCATGATCTGCCTGAATTGTTATGGTCCGAAGATAAAAGGAAAAATGTTCGGACTGCTATTCAGTGTTCACCAGGTCGCCGTGTTCCTGACCGCCTGGCTGGGCGGTTTCGCCCGGGACGCTACGGGCGATTACACCCTGACAACGCTGGCTGTGACGAGCGTGTGTCTTCTGTCACTGTTTGCCGCACTGTCTCTCAAGGGCATAAGAACAGGCCAGAGCAATCTTGCTGCAGAGCCAGAACCTACCTAAAACCGGACAGGACATACCATGCCCCATTCCCATGAGACCACAGACGCTTTGCACCGGCCGCTCGCCTACGGGCAGGATGCTCACTCGGAACCCGTCTATATGACATCGGCGTACGACTTCGGGTCTGCCGAAGAGGCGAGTGATCGCTTTAACAATCGCGTCCCGGGCAACGTATATTCACGATTTACCAACCCGTCCGTGATGAACTTCGAACGCCGGCTGGCCATACTGGAAAAAGCCGAGGAAGCCGTGGCGACCAGTTCGGGCATGGGTGCGTACCTGGCGCTTGCAATGGCTTACCTGAGACAGGGCGATCATGTCCTGATGGGCAACGGGATTTTTGGTTCCACGGCCCATTTGTTCAGGCACTACTTCTCCCAGTTCGGCATCACCTGCCAACCGCTTCCGTTAACGGCCACTGCAGCGTGGCGCGAGGCTATCCGTCCTTCCACACGGATGATGATTCTGGAGACGCCGGGCAATCCGACCATGGAAGTTGCTGACATCATGGCACTGGCCAGGATGGCGAAGAGCGCTGACATACTGTTGGTGGTGGACAACACGATACTCTCGCCGATTTATCAAAAGCCTTTAACACTGGGGGCTGACCTTGTTATTCAGTCGGCAGGGAAGTTCATTGATGGCCAAGGCCGTTGCGTTGCGGGTGCAGTCGCCGGAAGCAGCAAGCTGATTGCGCCGATAAAAACGGCGCTTCGCAGTGGTGGTATGACCTTGAGTGCCTTTGATGGCTGGCTACTTTCGAAAAGTCTTGAGACCTTACACGCTCGAATGGTGATGCATGAGACCAATGCCTTGCACGTAGCGCGATATTTGCAGGAGCATCCAGAAGTCACTCAAGTACATTACACAGGTTTGCCCGAGCGCCTCGACAAAGAGCTCGTGAATCGGCAACAGACCGGTCACGGCGGAGTGCTCAGCGCAGAAGTAAAAGGCGGGCAAAAAGCGGCCTGGCAGTTTATCAATCACCTCTCGCAGGTTTCACGCTGTACCAATATTGGTGATGCAAAAACGATGGTTACGCATCCGTGGTCTACAACCCATTGCCGGTATAGCGATTCTGAAAAGTTGAAGGCCGGAATAACGCCCGGCCTGATACGCCTGTCGATCGGCCTGGAATTTCCAGATGACATCATCGCAGACCTGGCCAACGCCTTTTCGCAAACCTATCTGCAGGAGCGGGATTCAGCATGAATCAGTCTTACTGCTTTGTCGTCGTTGGCTTGGTGGGTAGTCAAACTTTCTGCTCCATGCGTCCCTGAACGTCTTGGTGCTTTGAAAGCCAGCGAGCTCTGCAACCCATTCAATCGAGTGGTTCGTGGATTTCAGTAGCTGATCGGCCTTCTGAATTCGCTGCTCGTTAACATACTGTTTGAAAGTCATGCCCGTGGCCTGTCGGAACAACCGCTGGAAGTGGCGGGCCGAAATATTGAGTTGGCGCGCGACCGATTCTGCAGTTAACGATTGGCTATGCTTGCTCGCAACAATATCCTGCGCCTCGTGAATCGTCGGGTGGACGTGATCGCGATAAAGAAACTGGGGTGAAATCTGAGGGTCATCCCCCATTCGTCGACTACAGACGACCATTTCTCTGGCAACAGCAATGCCTGCTTCAGGGCTGACGATCTCGCTGATGAGGTGCAGTGTCAGATCGATCCCGGCACTGACACCTGCTGAGGTATATAACCCCTGATCCTCGACAAACATGCGTTCCTGAAGGACCACGGCCTTCGGGAAATCTTCGGCCAGCCGGCTTAGCTGCCGGTGATGGGTGGTGCATCTTCGGCCATCCAATAGCCCGGCCGCGCCGAGTATGAAAGCGCCAGTGCAAACGCCAATCAGCCGTGCATCCTGCCTGTCCATTTCCTGCAGCCAATCAAGAACTTCCTGATACAGCTGTGGGTCTGTTTTGCCGGCGCTGAGTTTCATGCCGGGAATAAAAATCAGGCTTCCCGGTTGAACCGCTGCGGGAAGTGGCAACATTGTGGAAAGAGCCAGACCTTGCCAGCTCGAAACCGTTTGTTGGGGGCTGATGTAATGGCAGCGAAAATGTTCTCCCTGTAGCTCATTGCAGTCTGCCAGTGCCTGGACCGGGCCCGATAAATCCATTAGATGGATGTTGGGCAAAATCAGGAAGTACACGTCCATTTACATCGCTCACGTCAGAATAATAGTGCGAAATATTCTAATTCATTCTACCGGGCCTAATCCTCGTAAATCATCTTGCGGGTCATACCGCCGTCGACCACGAAGTTCTGGCCGGTCACAAAACGAGCCCCCGGCGAAACCAGAAAGGCCACCATGGCCGCTACGTCAGCAGGGGTACCGACGCGGCCACTGGGGTGCTGGTTGTGATCGGAGGCAGACAGGGGCTCGAGCTCGCTGGGCGCCGGGGTCTGCCAGGCACGGACATCAATCCAGCCCGGGCTGATGCTGTTGGCCCGTACATCCGGCCCCAGGCTAACCGCCAGGGCATGGGTGAGGGCGATCAGCCCGCCCTTGCTGGCAGCGTAAGCCTCGCTATTGGGCTCGGACTGCAGGGCGCGGGTGGACGCCATGTTGACAATGCTGCCCTTGCTCTGGCGAAGGTGCGGCACTGTATGCTTTGCCATCAGAAAGGCGCCGGTCAGATTGACGTCGATTCGCCGCTGCCACTGAGCAAGTTCCAGGGATTCTATCGGCCCGTTGTCCGGATCAGCAATGCCTGCGTTATTGACCACCGCGTCCAGCCGCCCGCCCCATCGAAGGGCCTCGGCCACCGCAGTAACCACTTCGCCCTCACAGGACACATCCATTGTGATCAGGTGCAGGTTGTCGGGATTGCCGAAACCCTGCTCACAGGCCTTGATGGCTTCTGCATCCTGGTCAAGGACAACCACGCGCCAGCCCTTCTCCAGGAAATAGGTGGCAATGCCCTTACCGATGCCCTGGGCGCCACCGGTTACGAGAATGACCGGGGTTTGCTGTGCCATGTGTGGTGGCTCCTTGTGATCAGGAAGTGAGGCCTGCATTCATTATCAGTGGTTCTTGGGAGTTCGACCAAACAGGAGGCGTAACTCATCCTTTGCCGCCTCGAGACGCTCTCTATCCTTTGCGTTGAGTTGTTTGCCCGCCCGGTTGATGTAAAACGTCAGCATCGACATGGCAGAGCGGTAAGGGTCCGATTTTCGGCGGTGGCTCTCTTCCGCGGACTTCTTCAGGGAGCGGGCGATTTCCCGGGGATCGTCAAGGGCAAAGACGCCGCGCTCAAGGTCCAGGGAGTCGCTGGATTTGGTCACCTTCTGCGACCAGCGTTCAGATTTTTCCATAATCTAACTCCGGGTCGTTTCGTGTGTGGCTTTAAAACCATAGCAAATATTCGCCGGAAAGCGGGATAAGGCGTACGGGACTGTCTCTTGACCCAAACAATTATTTCCTGTTTCAGCTATCATGGGGGTTTGAAGTTGGTGAATAAGTCAACCGTTAGCCTGGAGAATAAAATGAGCAAGAAACCCGAAAAAGCGACATTAACAACGGCCATGATTGAAGAGCAGACAGCTGCTTTTCTGAAGTCCGGTGGCTCGGTTGAGTATGTGGGCAAGGGTAAAAGCGGGCAGTTCGCCGCCCCTGCTCCAAGGCCTGTTAACACCAAAGCTGGCTGAACCCGGGCATCGCCTTTCAAGGGATAGGCAGCGCCCGTTTCCAGGGATGGCACATGGCAAGCCAGAGATACTTGAGGTACCAGATGGCAAACGGATAGTTCCGCCGGTCCTGCGGTGCCAGCAGCTTGACGAGATCGAAATGGTTTGTAAGGACCTCACACGGGGCCTTCACAAACACTGGCTTGCCCCCAATATGAGACATGATGGACTTCGCCACATGGGCATAGGCCCAGGGCGTTGAGGTATTAGTGTCGAGCACCCCTGGTGCCAACAGGAAGAGATTGGGAGCGTCGGCAGAGAGGAATCTTGAATAGCAGCGACTGCCGATCTCGTTGAGGTTTTTTGCCTTGCTGAGCGCCTCCAGGCCGAGGAAGCCGAAGTCAACGCCATACCCGGTACCCCAGAGCAGCAGATCCGTTTCCAACGCTTCCCCGTTTGAGAGTTCAACATTTTTGCCGCGGAGTGAGCGGACTTCGCCCTGATGGCGCTGAATGTTGGCAAAGTTAGTGAGCATGCCCGGCCGGCCCGGAATGAGCTGGTCGCGACGTATGTCGAAATCACCCTCTGGCATGATTTCGTTGAGCCCCGCTTTCGCGTACCTCGCCCGCAGGTCCTTGTTGGTCAGTCGGTGTACCAGACTGGCCGGCAGGCAGAGCATCTGGTACCTGGCCAGAACCCGCATGTCGATGCCGAGGTGTTTGACCCGGCGCGTCGGCCTCATCCACTTGGTGGATCGGTAGATCCACGCCGTACTGCGGGCGCCGTGGGCGAAGCACAGGTCCAGTAGATCGTATGCGGAGGCACCGCCTCCAACCACGGTGACGCGCTTGTCTCTCAACTGTTCGGGATCGCGTAAGGCGGAGGAGTGATATTCAACAATCGAAGAGTTGGCGCGCTCAACATGCGGCACGACGGGGCGATTGTGTCCACCGGTGGCGGCAATGAGCCACTTCGCTTCGTGCGTTGAGCTATCTGTGGTCAGGCGCCACCCGTTGTCGCATCGCCGGGCACTTGTTACGGACTCATTCAGGCGGATGTAGGGGGAGAGTTCAAAGCGTTCGACCCAGGCTTCGATGTTGCCCAGGATACAGGGCTGATCCTCCCCGGAGAGTGGCAGGTTGCCAAGGGTCCAGTCTTCCTTGCGGAACTGTATGTCCTGCCAGGAGGGGAGGTCACGCCACAGGCCACCGATGCGGTCCCCGCGCTCCAGAAGTAGCACATTCAGCCCGGCGTCTTTGGCGTACTTCAAACAGATGACGCCACCGATGCCCCCGCCCACGATAACCAGATCAAGGCCATGATTGGTGTTCTGAATCATCGGCTGCTCCTGCAAATGCGGTGGCATCCCGACGAGGATAGGGGTGATCGACGCATTGCGTGCATTTATTAAGCTACACCCTCCCGGCGTCCAGCGCCAATATTCCCCGCTTGCCGATTAAAACCGGCTAACAGTTACGCCATAGTCCCTAAACGATCTAAGCTGATCGGGTTGAATTTGCCTATGGGGCGGCCTACAAACGGCTAGTGGAAATCAAGCAGAAGTATGACCCGGAAAATCTGTTCCGGGTGAATCAGAATATTCGACCCTAAGAGTGTCAGAGTAATTTACACAGTTGGTTTCCTGTTTCGTTAGCTTACTGTTATTTAATGCGTTTTTTTATGGTATGTGGATTGCATAGGCGCATTGCATATTGCGTCGCACCTGACGCCCAAACAAGGAAGGCAACGAATGAAACTCAATATTGCAATTGCTTCTGCTCTACTTGCCGCGTCGGTACAGGCTCAGGCGACATTGATTATCGATAACAGCACGACAGGGCTCTACAACGCCGGGCTTGGTGATCTTGCCAACATGGACGGCCCTGGCGGCTTTCTGTTAGGCCCAAATGTCAGTGAAGGTGACCCGACCATTCAACTGGCCGCGGACCCCGGCTTTACTTTCACTCCGGAGTTCGGAGCAGATTGGTTGGCTGGCGATTACACTGGTGGGAGCTGGAGCGCTCCGGGTACGGCTATACCGAGTACCTGGGCCGTAAACACTGAAACCGCAATTGTATATGACTTCGTTCTTGGCAGTCTTTCTGACCTGACCATAGATGTTGGTGTCGATAACGGCATTGTATTGTGGCTCGACGGTGCATTTCTGTTTGGCGCCACCCGTTCAGGTGGCGCTAATCTGAACGAGTATGATATCAACCTGTCCGCCATTTCCGCCGGCAGCCACTCGCTGCAGATTCTCCGCGCTGACCATGGTGGAAGCACCGGTTACGCTATTGAGGTCCGCGCGGAGGCCGTAGAGGTATCAGAGCCAGCCACACTGGGTTTGCTTGGTCTTGGGCTGGCTGGCCTGATAGCAACGCGGCGCCGGAAGCAGGCGGCCTGATTAGCGTAAGGTGGAGTTCACGGCTTACTTGGTGCCCTGGAACTTCATGGCGACATTCTCATTGTGGGCTGTGAACACCATTTGCCTTTGCTGATCGCCAAAAAAGCCGAGCCCGGTGTACTCTCCATTGCGACTAGGCTCGCCCTCAACCTGGGTGCAGTTGGACATCGTGTAGGTAATGTCAAAGACGTTAATCGATGCATCGGGCACTGAGAGGGAATTGGATTGGGTTCCCGAAAGGTGGCATCCAGTAGTGTCCGTATAGTACTGAGAATCAACAGTGCCATCGCTGCCCACATTCAGTGCCACCTCTGAGTTACCCTTTACATAAGTACCAGCAGCGTCCGCCAGAGAGATATCTCTATCGCTGACAGTGTTTTGCCGCTGCAGTGTGACCTTCGTGTTAACCTCGCCTTCTGCGTCCGCGGTAGAAAAGGTAGCCGACTCCTGCGATCTGACGGTCCCGCTTATGGTCCCTTCATCGCCCTTGTCTTCGATAAACCCTTCGGGGCCCACTACGCGATAATCATAACTGGTACCGCTGATTGCTGTGCCATCAAACGAGAGCGTTCCGATTGATACGCCCGTGTTGCCTCCGTAGATAACCGCAAACCTTCCTGTCGGGCTGATATAAGTGGTCGCGGATTCTGTACGATCGCTACCAACGTATTCAATTGTTGCGTCAAACAAACCGGCTTTCAGTGTGCCGTCACCCCCACCTGAGCTACCTGAACTGCTTGAACCGCCACCGCCACAGGCACTCAGAACCAAACCGGCGAATAGCATTACTGTTGCAAGACCTATATCAGACATCCTTTTAGACATCTCGCACCTCCATGAAGCGACCATTGGGAAAATGTCTCTTTGCATACTTTCTTTCTTTGCTCGTTTCGTTACCTCTTAGTGAAGGCCAAAACTTGGCAGCCTATAACCGTGAAGTTCCAGGCTCCAAAATACAAGCCTCCCACACTAAAGAATCGTTACAATTCGGACACTTAGCGCTGTAGTATGTGCAGCAATAACGGAGCCAGGGCAGTTTTTTCCCTTCAAATTGCGGGGCCTGCAAGCTTCATTAACAGGTGTACATAATCGGCATGTAAAATTTTTCGACGTACATGTTTCAGGCGATATACAGATAGTGCGGGGCCGTTCGGTCTACTTTCCGAAGGATCGTAAGGGCAGGGCCAGTAACGCACCAAGGCGCTGATGCCTGTCCTCTGAAAACTCGTCGAGGCCAAAGGCAGCGGGTTCCGGCGAGCGCCGGGGGCAGGTGTAGGTGCCAAACAGCCTGTCCCAGATCGTCAGAACCTCTCCGAAGTTGGAGTCGGTCTGGGGCTGTTGCGTGGAGTGGTGAAACTGATGAGTGCCCGGAGTCACGAAAAGAAGGTTGATCAGGGGTTCTATGCGGGCACCCAGGCGGATATTCGAGTGCGCCAGAAGCTGGGCCGCCTTGACTGCAATGACGTAGGGAATGACCTGACTTGGCGTCAGTGCCAGTGTCGCCATCACCAGGTAGATCACCAGCAAACTGACCACGACTTCCCCGGGGTGATGGCGAAAAGTGGTCGAATAGTCCAGTTCAAGATCACTGTGGTGAACCCGGTGCAGGCGCCAGAACGCACCGAAATGATGGTAGGCGCGATGGAGCCAGTAGCCAGCCAGATCCAGAATCAGGAAAGCAGCCAACGCTCCCAGCAACGGATGCAGGTGTGAGGGGGATGATTCTGGCAGTAGCAAGAGGGGAATCAATACCGGAGAAGCCAGAAGAACGGCTTCGTTGATAAAACCCAGGCTGAGGTTGTTAAACCAGCGGTCGTAACGATTCCGCAACAGCTTTTTCCGGGCGAAACGGTACTCCGCTGCAATAATCAGCGGAATACTGATCAGGTAAAAAAGCTGGTAGGTGGCCATAGCGCTTTATACTGGCGTTTCCTGGGTGTTAGCGTCCCTGCTTTCTGGTCCCTGTTATGTGTCACGGTTTTGGTCGTGCAACGCTACTACTTACGGAATTTCCTGGCGATAAAAAGTGCGGCCATGCCAGCGGCAAACAAACCCAGCATGCCGGGCTCGGGTACTGATACAGGAGGAGGTACCGCCACGCCTGCAAGAGCAGTTGAAGAAAGCATTGAAACGAACAGTCCGGTGGTGAGGTGTTTCATAGTGAATCTTCCATGTTATGGGCTCACTACGGAAACAGCATTTTTCAGGCCAGGGGTAGGGAAGCCGAAAGAATCAATGACCTGGATTACCGGCCAAATCAGAAGTGTAAAAATATCCGGCGGTTTTGAGTGAGTATCACCCAAAGCCCGCCGAAAGGTCAGGCCACTCAGGCGAAATCGTATTTCCCGCCCTTTTCGAGGGCTCTCTGATAGGCTGGCGTGGCGTGCACCCGCTCAACCCAGGCGGTGATATGGGGCCGGTTCTTACCCACGATACCCCGTGCCACTGAGGCCTCCAGCGGAAAACTCATCTGAATGTCCGCGGCACTGAGGTTGTCCCCGAGAAACCAGGTGTTTTTTGCCAGGTGGGATTCAACAAAATCCAGGTGGGTTTTGATCATCGGGCCGATGAAGGTTTCATTGGTCTTGTCTGCAATGCCTTTTGCCACCGGCTTGATAAAGAACGGCATCGGGCTGGTTTTTACCTTTTGAAACACCAGGCGCATCACCAGCGGTGGCATCAGGGAACCTTCGGCATAATGCAGCCAGTAGGTGTAGTCAAGCCATGCCTGGCCGCCGGCCTCCGGTAACATGGTGTCTTTGCCATAGGTATGGGCAAGGTATTCGATGATGGCACCGGACTCCGCCACTACCAGGTCGCCATCAGTGATCACAGGCGATTTGCCCAGCGGGTGCACCTTTTTCAGGCTTTCAGGCGCCAGCATGGTTTTGGGATCACGTTCGTAACGCTGGATCTCATAGGGCACGCCCAACTCTTCCAGCATCCAGAGAACACGTTGTGAGCGGGAATTGTTGAGGTGATGAACTGTAATCATGCAGAAACTCCGTTCGCAATAAAGAATGGGCAGGTTATCAGAGTAGTGTGCAAATGGCTTTTTGGTTCACCCACATTCCCAATATCCCTCTTAATCGGTAGCCTGAAGGTGATAAGGCAACAAGGAGGCTCACCATGGGTACCCTGCTGGCAATTCTCGCGGTGCTTTTTCTGGCCCTGATCATTATTGTTCCGCTGGTGGAAAAATACGCGCCCAAAGGGGAACCGCGGGACTACAGCAAAATTACGCGATGGATCATACCGCTGATGGCGCTGGCCCTGGTGCTGCAGTTGTTTCGGCACTACTTCATGTGAGGCGTTTAAGGTCTTTGAGGATTTCGGGCACCTTGAATGGCAGAAATCTCGCGGCTGCTTTTATCAGGCTGATAACGACATTCATCCGTTTGTACCAGAGCACCTGTTGAATCTTTTTCTTCATCGGGTGGTAGCCTTCCATGTAAAGCTCTTCCACACGGCCGGCATTGTTGGTGAGGCTGTAACTGCTGAGATCCAGTGGTACGACTATATCTGCCTCTTTCAGCTGTTTGCGGGTGCTGAAATCGATACCGATGTTGATGGCGTTGCTGATCACGTCAAACGTATCTACCGGTTTCGGGTAACGGCCGACGTGGCTCAGATCAATCGCCACGGTAATGCCCGCGCCCATTTTTGCCAACGGCGATATCGGTACGTTTTCAACCAGCCCGCCGTCGACCAGAATGCGGCCATCTACCTCTACCGGTACAAACAGGCCGGGCACCGCCATTGACGCGCACACAGCGTCCGCCAGGTTGCCTTCTCTGAAGATCAACTGTTCGCCGGTTTCGATGTCGGTTGCGCAAATGGCGAGGGGGATGTCGGCATCTTCGATGCGGCAATCGCCCAGGTCCCGATGGATCATCTCGCGAATGGCATTGGTGCTGAACAGGCCTCCGCGCTCCAGGGTGAAGTTGATAATCTTGGACAGGTTCAGGGTGGAGCAAATGGTAAGAATGGATTCCGCGGGCCGGCCGAAGGCGTAATAACTGGCGATCAGTGCGCCTGCACTGGTTCCCGAAATGCAATGAATCCGGATGTGTTCTTCCTCGAAAGCCCTCAAAACGCCGATATGAGCAATACCCTTGGCGGCACCGCCCCCCAGGGCAAGGCCGATGCGGGTATTAAAGGGATTGAGTTTCATGTGCGAGGGCCCAATGATGTTACAGGGAAAAACGTCCGATCAATGTTAACAGAGGTGGAGTATGGCGGAATCATCACTCAAGGAACAACTGAGCACCGCGGTAAAAGACGCGATGCGAAACAAGGATAAAACCCGGCTTGTCACCCTGCGTATGGCCCAGTCAGCGGTCAAACAGATCGAGATTGACGAGCGCCGGGAACTGGATGACGAGGAGGTTCTGAAGGTACTGGACAAGATGCTCAAACAGCGCCGCGATGCCGCCAGCCAGTATGATGAGGCCGGCCGCGAGGAGTTGGGCGACAAGGAACGGGCGGAAATGGTGATTATTGAGGAGTTCATGCCCGCAGCCCTTACTGAAGATGACCTGGACAGCCTGATCCGGCTCTCCATCAGCTCAACCGACGCCCAGGGAATGAAGGATATGGGGCGTGTGATGAATGATTTGCGCCCACAGGTACTTGGCCGGGTCGACATGGGCCACTTGAGCAAAAAAGTGCGGGCCGCGTTGGCGGATTAATGACCCTTCCGGCCGCCGGTTCCGCTAACCAATAAGAGGTAACTCTAATGACCGGCGGCCTGTTGATGTGGTTTGACCAAGATCAAGATCGAAGCAGCCCTCCCCCAATACAATCATTTCATATCAATGTTATGAGGCATTGATGGGTCCCGCTCATTGCGGGTCTGACAAACGGGGAGAATTAACCATGAAAGCCCTTCTAATGATGGCTGCGTTGTGTGGAATGGTGGGATTCGGAACACCTGCTTTTGCGGAGCATCCGGAAAGCAGTTCTGATGTAACATATGTTCCAGATGTCACTTTTACCCTGCGGACTGATATTGCAGATGGTCAGCTGGTGTATGTGAGTGAAAAGGGTCCCACCAAGGGCCAGATCAATCCGGACCTGAAGGTCGACGAAGGTGCGGTAGTGCAGGTCAACATCGTTAATGGCGATGGCGCTCTGCATGACTTTGCGGTGCCCGGGTTTGATGTAAAGTCTGATGAAATTTCCGGCAAGGGCTCGGCCACGGCTATTGTGTTCAAGGCCAATAAAACTGGCACCTTCGAGTACCTGTGCACATTGCCGGGCCATAAGGCGGCAGGCATGGTTGGCAGGCTGATCGTCGGTGACCCGAAAGAGCAGGCGGCGACCCAGGAGAAAGACCTTTCCAAGGACCCCCATGAGGTCGGAGAGCCGGTAGGCGATCGCGGGCCGAAGAATGTGACCGTTGATCTTGAAACCACGGAAGTTGTCGGTCGCCTGAACGACGGCAGCAGCTATAAGTTCTGGACCTTCAATAATACAGTTCCAGGCCCGATGATCAGGGTGCGCGTTGGTGACACTGTAACCGTGAATATGAAGAACTCCGAGGAGAGCTCACACATTCACTCTGTCGACTTTCACGCGGTGACCGGCCCGGGCGGCGGTGCTGCAGTGACCCAGGCGGCACCTGGCCAGACCAAAAGCTTCAGCTTCAAGGCTCTGACCCCCGGGCTGTATGTCTACCACTGTGCGACTCCGATGGTAGCCCAGCACATCACCAACGGTATGTACGGCATGATCCTGGTGGAGCCTGAAGGCGGCCTTTCTGAAGTCGACCGTGAGTTCTACGTCATGCAGGGTGAGCTTTACACCGCACAACGTCACGGCTCAGCTGGCCTGCAGGAATTCTCGCTCGACAAGATGCTCGACGAGCGTCCTGAGCACATGATGTTCAACGGTGCCATGGATGCCCTGACAGCCACCCACAAGATGGAAGCCGACGTTGGCGACAATGTCCGTATCTTCTTCGGTGTTGGCGGCCCGAACCTGGTATCCAGCTTCCACGTTATCGGCGAAATCTTCGACAAGGTGTACGACCAGGCCTCTCTCACCAGCCCTCCGCTGACCGATGTCCAGACCACTCTGGTGCCTCCTGGCGGTGCGACAATGGTTGAGTTCGAAACCGATTACCCTGGCAAGTACATCCTGGTAGATCACGCCCTGTCACGGGCAGAGAAAGGTCTGGTAGGTATCCTGAAAGTTAACGGGGAGGCCGACTCAGAGATCTTCGAAAGCTCCGAGCTGGTGGACGAAAATTCCGGACACTAAGCACTGATATTTGACCTGACTGACCCCGGCGAAAGCCGGGGTTTTTGTTTTTGGGTACCCGATAACTACTCTTGCGCAGGTCGCATTTTCGAACTAGATAAAGACAAACAATAACATTGCGAGGCGCATCCCCATGGATGCAAGTTGGTGTCCTGTTAGTTAGATAATCACACAATTAAACATACGTAGAGGAAGGATTTCTCATGAAAAGATGTTTATCGATTATCGCCATCAGTTGTCTGGTTTGGACGGGGTTGGCCTCTGCCTCTCCCCAGAGTAAACCCAATGGCCCCTGGCTTACGGATGAACAGAACGTGTCTTTGGCCGCATTGCGCAGTTATGAGCAGCTTTGGCACACGCTTGAACAACTGGACAGGTCAGCCAAAGGGGAGTTTGCTCTTTCGACCGCACCGCGCGTGAGCAATACAGGCCGTGACATCCCCGTGGTTACCATAGGAAACGGGCCGCAGCGGATTATGATCATAGCGCAGCAACACGGTAACGAGTACGTGGTGAGTGAGGCGATGATTGAATTGGCCAGAGACCTTTCCGGCAATTCGAAGGAAGACAGGGCCATACGGGATGCACTGACACTTACCATTGTGCCCCGAGTCAATGTGGACGGGTTTGATGCCAGTGTCGAGGACGCTTTCGGGAATACGCCACCCTGGCGCCAGAACTATGACCCGTTCTGTGTAACTGGCTCTTGTCCTGCCTTCTACCAGCGTGGGCGCGGTTACGACATCAACCGTTATCATTCTTTCATCGAGGACAGCCCGGAGGTCGACCCCTATGTTGGCGGGCCCAACCCCGTTCCGGAGGCGGTTGCCATGCGTTTGTTGTTTGACGAGTTTCAGCCTTCGGTGGTTATCGATTTCCACCACCAGGGCTCTTACGTTGATGCCGACGGCAAACTGATTACCGGCTCAACCATGTGGCCTAATGCCACCTCGGCGGCTGAGGCACTTGGCGTGGTGGATCAGTTCGAGGAGGGGGTTGAACTGGCGAAGAAAGTGGTCAGTGTTATGGCCACAGAGCTTGATCAGTATGGCTACGCCAATCTCACTCTCTATCCTGGTACAACTACGCCAGGTATCGCCCGTAATGCCTATGGCCTGTTGGGGGCAGGGTCGGTGCTGTTCGAGATGCGTGGTGGTATCGGAACCAAGAGCAACGGTTACATTACCAAAACCGCCTACAATGCAGCCAAATCGGTAGTAGCCGCCATGGCCGATGGCACACTGTTTGACGCAGACATTTCAGTGGCCGAGAATCTTCCCCCCAGGGGCCCGGGTATTGGTGCACCTAATGAAGAAGCAGAAGAGGTGGAATAACAGGGCTCAATTCTAGGGAAAGTCTGCGTTTAAGCGCGCAACCGTAGGAGTATGTATTGTGAAGTCCGTATCGAGCACAGGATTTGCTTTATTCGGCGCCTCTCTGATTGCGATCAGTTACGGTCTCGCGCGCTTTGCTTTTGGTTTGTTTGTGCCACCCATTCGCGCCGACCTTGACCTGACACCCGATCTGATCGGTATCATTGGCGCGATTCCACTCATCAGTTTCGTGCTGGCTACGCTGGTTGCCCCCCTCGCCGCCAATCGTCTCGGTGCCCGTAACACGGCCGTGGCGGCTGGTGGGTTTGGCGCGGTCGGTCTGGCGCTGATCAGCCAGTCGTCCGGCGCTGTGTCTCTTGGCATTGGTGTGTTTGCCTGCGGTATCTGCACCGGCCTGATGATGCCGGCGCTTACGGCGGCCATGCAGGTGCTGGTGGACCGTTCCGTGCATGGGCGGGTCAGCTCGGTGATGAATGCGGGTACCAGCATTGGGGTCGCCATTGCCGTGCCGGCTGTTCTGTTTATGGCCGGCCTCTGGCGTTTTGCGTACATGGGCTTTGCGGTTCTGGCGGTCATCGGGATATTAGCGGCCTGGTATGTGATTCCCTCGGTGTCCCGGGTAACTCCGTCAAATGCGGCACCGCCACCTCCGATCAGCGCCCTGCAATGGTGGCGCCTGTTCAGGCTCTCGATCTTTGCCTTCGTGATGGGGTTTATTTCTTCCGCTTACTGGATATTCGCGCCCGATCTCGCGGTCAATCTGGGTGAGCTGTCGTCGTCAGAAACCGGCTGGCTCTGGTTGGCGGTGGGTGTCGCCGGGCTCGGAGGTGCTGTGGTGGCTGACCTGGCTGACCGTAACAATCCGCCAATTACCCAGGCGCTGATGCTGATGATGTTGGGGGCCAGCCTGGCATTGCTGGCGGCCAGTCCCGGTGAACTGGTCTTCGCGATCTTTTCGGGGCTGGTCTTTGGCCTGGCCTATATGAGCCTGACGGGGCTTTATCTGATGACCGGCGTCCGGCTGTTGCCGGGTCGCCTGTCCATGGGGCCGGTACTTCCGTTCATGGCCGTTTCACTGGGGCAGGCCGCCGGTTCACCCGTTGTTGGTCTGTTGGTGAGCCATTTCGATTACAGCGTAGCGTTTGCGACCTTCTCCGCAATCGGCATCGTGGTAGCCCTGTTGTCGCCCCTGTATCCCCGTAACACCGAGGAAGCACCGGAGGCGGAGGCAAACCAGAAAACCGGCCTTCAGGCCGCTTACAACCAACAGCTTCTGAACGAAGAGGGCGAGCCGTTCACCTATGAAGCCACTGGCAGTGAAGAGCCGGGCGCAGGCTATCAGCGTTAAGCGCCGGTAGATCCGGTTTACCAGCCGAGTCTTATCGTTCCGAATAGCGCGTCGCCTAAACGTAGATCCAGGGTTCCTGCCTCCAGATCCTGATACTGCACACGGGTGTCCACGCTGGCGCCGATTCCCACCACTACGGATGGCCAAAACCGGCGTGCCCTTCTGATCCGGTATGTCAGCTCCGCGCGCCACTCCTGCAGGTAAAGCGCGCTTTCCACCTGCCGGGCACTATCGAGAGTGGCCCAGCGATCCCCCTTGCGTTCCAGCCGGAGCTGCCAGCGTTCACCGTGGCTTTGCCATCGCAGCATGACGGGCAGGTCTGCCAGCCAGTGGCCGCTATCATTGGCGTACTCCCAGCGCACTCGTGGAAGCCAGCGGAAAGAACCGAAACGATGATCGCCACCGACGCCCAGGCTCAGCGGCGAGCTCTGGCTCAATGCTCGGAACATCGCCACCCGGCCATTCACCACATCGTTATGAAATGCCTGATGCTTGAACATATTGGATGTACCGGCGACGCCAGCCCGCGCTTCCACGCGGTAAAGCCGGTACTGCCATTGGCCGCCGACGGTCAACCGGTGTAAATGACCGTTGTGCGCAGGTTCGCCGATACGAATGCGCAGAGGCTGATAGTCGTAATCAACGCCGAGTACGCCTGCAGTGCTCTCTTGACGCCAGCCCAGCCCACGCTGGGAACGGGTTACGTCGGCGGCCGACGGCACGTTTTCCGGCCAGTCATAGGGCTGCCACTGACGGTAAAGCAGGTAGACATCACCTGAAGCCTGAACGGCGCGTGGCAAGGCCAGGGTGGCTGCCAGAAGTGCCACCAGAAGAATGAACCACGATGTCGCAGAACTGTTGGTTCGAGAACAACGCCCGTTGAGCACAATAACGCCCTCCCGTCATCAGAGGTATTCAGGCCCGTATACCAACAATAGCGTTTCACAGGGCTCACTGCCTTGAATTGTGCCGGTAGTGCACTCAGCTATAGAGGATATGCACGCCAACAGCTAACCAGGAGATCGACCATGCATGTGTTCATTGCAGGCGCCAACGGACAAATCGGCCAGCATCTGTTGCGGGAATTGGCAGACAGCGATCATGAGGCGCGCGCCCTCGTCCGCCACCAGGATCAGGGCCCGGAACTTCAGCAACTGGGCGCTACGGAAACCGTGCTGGGCGATCTGGAGCATGACTGTAGCGAAGCCATGAGAGGCTGCGATGCTGTGATTTTTACCGCTGGCTCCGGGCCTCATACCGGGCCGGACAAAACCATCGACGTGGACCAGGACGGTGCTATCCGGCTGATGGATACTGCCCGGGCCATGGGCATAAAGCGTTTTATCATAGTGAGCAGCATGCGTGCAGAGGAGCCGGAAAAGGGACCGGAAAAGCTTCGACATTACCTTTGGGCCAAGCATAATGCTGATGAGCACCTGAAGAACAGCGGCCTGAATTACACCATTGTACGTCCGGGCCAGCTCACCAACGATGAGGGCACGGGCAAGGTGGCACTGAGCGAGCGGCTGGAGGAGTTCGGCAAGATTCCACGGCAGGATGTCGCCCGAGTTCTGCTGGCGGTGCTGGATTCGGAGACCACCAGCAACCGGGTTTTTGATGTGGTGTCCGGCGACACGCCGGTGCCTGAAGCAGTGGCAAAATTATAGCGGCCATCAAGCCAGGTGGAACCAGAAGCTTATGTCTGACAAAGAGCTACGCACCAGATCCGATAAGCGGTCCATCGACCAGTTTATAAACGAAGTGCGCAA
Organism: Marinobacter denitrificans; assembly: GCF_008795955.1. Taxonomy (GTDB): domain Bacteria; phylum Pseudomonadota; class Gammaproteobacteria; order Pseudomonadales; family Oleiphilaceae; genus Marinobacter; species Marinobacter denitrificans. The sequence continues at coordinate 525,683 of NZ_VMHN01000001.1, read as the reverse complement.
GCTGCCCAAGCAAAGTTCAGGGCAGGGCAGGCTGATATTTGCACTGGACGCCACGGCCAGCCGGGAGGCGACCTGGGATGAGGCGTGCCACTTGCAAAGTGAGTTGTTCCTGGCGACCCGGGATTTGGGCGGGCTGGCCATACAGCTTTGTTACTACCGTGGCTTTGGTGAATTCAAGGCCACCAAGTTTGTGACCGAGACGGGACAATTGCTGAACCTGATGAATGGCGTTTCCTGCCTGGGTGGCCGCACCCAGATCAGCCGGGTGCTGGCACACGCAGTGAAAGAAACCCGCGCAAAGCCCGTCAAGGCAGTCGTGTTTATCGGGGATTGCTGCGAGGAGCCTGTGGACGAGCTCTGCCATACCGCCGGAGAATTGGGCATGCTGAGGACGCCGGTGTTCATGTTTCATGAGGGCGGTGACGCCCATGCCAGGGCGGTTTTCCAACAGGTGAGCAAACTGTCCGGAGGCGCCTACGCCCCCTTTGATCGCAACAGTCCGCAGGTTCTCAAGGATCTTATGGCCGCTGTTGCGGTCTATGCTTCCGGGGGAGCCAGGGCCTTGCAGGATTTTTCCAGCCGCAGCTCCCTGGAAGTCAGGCGCCTGACCCGGCAGATCAGGTAGCGCTTGTCATAATCCATCGATGGGCCGTTGAGCCCGGGGTATCTGCGTGCCACTAACGCTACTGGTAATTGTAATGGCGGTTGTCGCGTGGGTCTGGCTGCGCAACCAGCCGCCCGCGCAACGCAAGCCGGCTATTATCAAGCTGGTGCTGGCGGCGGGTATCGCGATGGTGGTTCTGCTCGCTATTACCGGCCGCTTGCACTTTCTTTTTGCATTATTGGCGTTTCTTTTCCCGTTGCTGCGCCGGGTGCTGCCCTCTTTATTGACGGGAAGCCTGGCGGGGGCAGGGAATGACAGGGCCAAACCGGGCAGCCAGTCCCATGTTTCCAGCGATGTTCTCGAGATGAGCCTGGATCATGACTCCGGAACCATGAGTGGCAAAATAGTGAAAGGCCCCATGGCTGGCCGGGAGCTGGCGGATCTGGGCGAGAACGAATTTCTTGAGCTGCTACGCTACTGCCGGGAGCATGATGAGGATTCTGCCCGGCTGCTGGAAACCTACCTCGACCGCCGGTTTGGAGACTCCTGGCGTGCTGACGACGAGCCTGGCACTGACGGCGATGACGGCGATGACGGCGAGGGCACCCGTGATCAGGGCAACGCCGGGGCACCTCTGACCGAGAGCGAGGCCCTGGACATCCTCGGGCTGAAAGCCGGTGCCAGCCGGGAGGAGATCATCCAGGCTCACCGGCGAATGATGCAGAAATTGCACCCGGACCGTGGGGGGAGTAACTATCTTGCTGCCCGTATCAATGAAGCCAAAGAGCAGCTTCTGGGCTGATTAGCGTGCGTAGCGCCCATTTCCAGCGGCGAACCGTCGAATTTCTCTGGTGATCCCGATAGGCTAACGGGGTGGAAAGCCCGGTTGTTCAGGGCCATATCAGGAAACGTTATTCGGAAAAGGAGTTCGTGACCAATGACCGCCAGTACTTGCAATTCAACCCCTCGGCGCGCGCCCATTCTTGTCATCCTTGCCCTCGCTGGCCTCGTTCTGCAGGGCTGTGCCGGAGGGGCTGTTACCGGCTCGGTATACGCTGCATCGGGTGCGGCTGCCGCAAAGCTTCACCAGAAGCGCCAGGAGTTCCGGAATAATCTCAAAGAGGATTACGCGAGCTACCAGAAGCTCTTTTCATCCTCGGAATGTGATCCGGAGCAATACCGCGTCAGCCCCAAAATCCTTGATTACCTGGAAGACAGTGCGCCCACCGAGGACGGCTACGCAGAGGCCCAGGACATCCTTCTGGAAATCTATAAGGACCCGACGCTGTCGCTGAACGTCCGTGCCCACGCGCTGTACCTTACTGCCCTCACTGAAGCCCAGAAAGAAGGTGGCTCCAGGGCAGAGGCGAGGGACTACCTGAAGCGGGTGCAGAGTGAGTTCCCCGGCACCCACGACTGCGCCGTGGACAAGCTGTTGGAGCAGGGCAGTAGCATCCAGTGATTGAATCATGGCGTTACCGTGACGGGGAGGTTAAGCGCTGCCAACAGCTGTTCGGCGCCGGGCTCTTCAAACAGCGCGCACTCCCGGCTGATCACCAGCTGCGAGGCATGCTCTTCCCGCAGTACCCGGGCTACGGTTAGCGGGTCAGTATCGGCCATCGCCCTCAGGTGGGTGCCGGCTCCGAGCACATCCAGATCATGCCTGATGGCATCAAGCCGCTCGGGAGCGGGAGCGCCGTCCGTGCCGAGGATAACAGTTACCGGCTGGTGGGTATGCCGGGCGATCTCGGTGGCTGCCAGCGCAGCCCGATGATTTGCCTCATCGTGATCATTCAGGAACACAACCACCCTGTTCTGGTAGGGCCGTTTGTGTTCGCACCACAACAACACCTGCCCGGGTGACTGCCGAATAAGCCCCCGTGCAGTCGAACCCAGCCGGGCCCCAGCCGGGGAGGACCAGCCGACACGGCCGAGCACAAGGAGATCATCCGGGCCCGCCAGCGCCAGCACTTCGTCAATTACGCGGCCACGGGCAACTCTGAGTGCCGCTTTTCCGCCGTGCTGCTTTACGGCACCGGCAAGTGCTGCGCGCGCTTGATCCGCCAGACGCTGCAACCGCTGCTCTAGCATGCCGGGGTCGAAGGGCCGGCTGATTCCGGAGGCGGAACCAACCTCCCGGGAAAAACCATAGCCCGCGCTGCGCACCAGGTTTAATTCTTCAACAAACACGCCCAGGATGTCAGCATCCCGTTTTCCGGCGATATCGGCAGCGGCCTCCAGAGCCGCATAGCTCAGCCGCGAACCGTCGATAAGCACCAGAACACGCCCACGCGTAGAGGGCAGGCCTGCGGGCTTTTCAGCATCAGTCACGGTTACCGCCTCCATTGTTGTCCCTGTTTCCTTCGCCGTTCTCCTGTTTTTCGCTGACTTCGGCAAACCGGGCCAGACGATCGGCGACGGCCCGGTTGAAGGAAGCCGCCGGGAACTCGCCGTTCTCGTCTGGCTCGCCGGCTTCCATACCGGTCAAAAGTTCAATCGCCTGATTAATATGTGAAACCGGGTAAACACTGAAATCGCCATCAGCAATGGCCTGACGAACATCAGAGTTAAGCATCAGGTGCTCGACATTGCTGGCCGGTAGAATAACGCCCTGGCCGTGTACCTTCCCGGCCTCACGACAGACATCAAAAAAGCCTTCGATTTTTTCGTTAACGCCGCCCACGGCCTGGACTTCGCCATGCTGGTTCATGGACCCGGTGACGGCGAAACCCTGGCGCAACGGCAAACGGCTGATGGCCGACAGCAGCACACAGGTTTCTGCCACCGATGCGGAATCGCCTTCCACGCCACCATAAGACTGCTCGAAAGCCAGGCTAGCCGACAGGGAAAGCTCGCCATCCCCCGCATACCGGCTCGCCAGGAAGCGGGAAAGAATCATCACTGCCTTGCTGTGAATCGGGCCACCCAGCTTGGCTTCCCGCTCGATATCCACAACCTGTGCCTTTCCCGGCCGCGCGGTGGCCGTGATCCGGGTTGGCTGACCAAACATGGACGCGCCCAGTTTGAGCACCGATAGCCCGTTTACCTGGCCTACCGTTTCCCCTTCGGTAGCCACCATCACGATACCGCGGGTAATCTGCTCACGGCTCCGTTCGCGAATCCGACTGGCGCGGAATTCCCGCTCATCGATCGCCTGTTGAACATGGTCCATTCCAATGGTGGTTCTATCCGCCTGCTTCGCCCAGTGGTCCGCCTCACTGACGATATCCCGCAGTACCCGGTCGTGCGCCGTCAGCTTGCGTTGATCTGCCGCCAGCCGGCTTGCCTGTTCAATCAGCCTTGCTACCGCATTCCGGTCAAGCGGCCGGCATTTCAGCTGCCGGGCCATGGTGGCAATCATGCGCGCATAGAGTTCATAGCTGTCGTCGTCCCGATCAAGATCGTCCTCAAAGTCTGCCTCGACTTTGAACAGATCCAGGAAATCAGGATCGTAATGGGAGAGCAGGTAATACAGCATGCGGTCGCCCAGCAACACCACTTTTACCGAGACCGGAATGGGTTCTGGCTGCAGGCTGATGGTGCTGGCCAATCCGTACAGGCGCTCCAGGGATTCAATCCGGATCTCGCCGGAAAACAGGATGCGCTTCAGACTCTCCCATGCCATCGGCTGGGTGAGTATCCGGCGGGCATCGAGGAGGAGATAACCACCGTTAGCCCGGTGGACAGCCCCTCCTTTTATGAGGGTGAAATCGGTGTACAGGGTGCCCTGCCGCGCCCGGTGCTCAATCTGGCCGGCCAGGTGCTGATGATTCGGCAGGTCTTCATAGATCACTGGCGCGCCCGTCGTTTCCGCGTTGTCCACCAGTAAGTTCACTTTGTACCGCCCCAGCAGACCGCTCGGTGGCCCGTTCTCGGTGTCCTGGAAGGCTTCTGCGTGTTCCACCATGTCCTCACGTATGGCATCCAGATAATCGACAACCGCAGGCACATGGCGCCACTTCTCGCGAAGCTCTCCAATCGGGCCGCCGAGAGTGAGCTGAACCATCTCTTCATTGAGCGCATGAACCCGTTCCCGGACTTCCTTGCGTAAGCGGGGAATCTGTTGAATGTTCTGCTGCAGTTTCTGCTGGAGTTCCTCCACCTTGGATTCAATGAGTTCTTTTTCTTCATCAGAGAATTTTTTGTATTCCTCCGGGTCAATAACCTCGCCATTGCGCATCGGCGCAAAGGTGAAGCCAGCGGGTGTCGTTATCATCGCGATGTTATTGGCGTTGGCCTCTTCCTGGATATCATACAAACCCTGATGCTGGCGCTTGGTCATCTCCTCCTGCAGCTCTTGCAGGCGTGCCTGGTATTCCTCACTTTCGAAGGTTGCCGGAATTGCTGTACGCAGCTCGCCAGCGAGATCATTCATGTCTTTCTTGAATTGCCGCCCTTCGCCGGCGGCCAGTCGGATGGCCCCGGGCCGGTCCGGGAATTCAAAGTTGTGAACGTGGCACCAGTCTGAGGGCACGGGTTGCCGTGCGGCATGTTTGGCGAGATAGCGCTCCACGAGTTCTTGCTTGCCAGCGCCGGAGGGCCCGAGCACAAAAAGGTTAAACCCATCCGCGTGCATGCTGGCGCCGAACTCCAGGGCCCGCAGTACACGCTCCTGGCTACAAGGCAGCTCAAGATCTTCAAGCGATTCGGTGGTGTCGAAGTCCAACTGGTCGAAGGGGCAACGGCGATAAACCTGCTCTGGAGTCAGGGGCGTGGGTAACGTCATTAACGTCCTCCTGGTGAGTACGTGGAAACCTGCAGGTGCGCAGGAACTTCACTCAAGGATAGACTACGAAAACGTACCTTTGCCTATATCCCCCCTGCCGTAAGCGTGCTAAAACGTCCCGGCCAGCGGCAGCAGCCTTTCTTTGAGCGCCCGGGCACTCCTTTATTCACCGAGATTTCAGCATGTCAGACAAATTTTTCTTCAAAGGCCGCCAGGACGCGCGCCAGCATCACACCGCTTACGGCGGTTTCCAGACCAATGCCAGTCAAAAGAGTGGCAGCAGGAAGTTCCCGTTAACGCTGGTGGTGACCAGTGAGGCACGCAAGCAGGAGATCCAGACCCAGGTGGCCGAGGCCGGGTTGCATGCGAACATTACGGTGGATACCAGCGACGGCGCTGTTGAGTCCATCACCGAACTGACCGCAATTCTGAACAAAGGCGCAACGGTTACAACAGCGAAGGGGCCTTCTCGCAATGACCCTTGCAGCTGTGGCAGTGGCCTTAAATTCAAGAAGTGTTGTGGCTGAGAGTGGTGCCCGGCAGCCAACCGGTTGCCGGGCTCAGTGTTGGTGGACCAATGCCCAGTCGCAGAATTTCTCTAACGGCATGGGTTTGGCAAAGAGGTAGCCCTGCTGCCGATTGCAGCCCAGACTGCTGAGAAGGTCTCTGGTGTTGTTATCCTCCACCCCTTCGGCTACGGCCTCCAGGTTGAGGGCACGTACGAGCTTCAGGGTGTTCTGGACAATTCCCAGGTCATTCTGGTTGGAAGCCATCTGGCTTATAAAGCAACCGTCAATCTTCAGTTCATGGATGGGCAGCCGGCTCAGGTAGGCCAGGGATGAATACCCCGTACCGAAATCATCCAGGGCAATTTTGCAGCCGCTGTTAGCAATCCGGAGGAGGGACCCGATCACGGCCTCCATATTGTGCATCATGGACGTCTCCGTCACTTCGAAGATCACGCGGTTCATTGGCAGGCCGTGTTCCCTGATCCCCGCCAGTGCAAAGGACACAAAATGGCTGTTAGTGAGATTCTGGACCGACAGATTGATACTGCAGGTGATGGGCAGTTGTCGTTCCTGTAGCGTCTGCATGATCTGCCATGCCTGAGTGACGATGTAACGCGATAGCAGGTCCATCAAGCCGGCATTTTCAGCGATCTCGATCACTTCCCCTGCAGGCACTGGCCCGAAACGTGGGCTGTGCCAACGTAGCAGTATCTCAGCGCCCACCAACTGCTGGCCGGTGCTGTTCATCTGTGGTTGCAGGTAAAGCTCCAGTTCCCCAGCCTCGATGGCCGGCGGCAGAGCTGTTACCAGATCCAGCCTGCGACGCGCGAAGTTGGAGATCTCATCGTTGTAGACCTGCACGGGAACCTTGCTTGATTCGCTGCGGTCCCTTGCTGCCGAGGCGTGTTGATACAGGATTTCCGTGCTGTCGCCATGCTCCGGGGCAATCGCCACGCCACAGTACAGATTCATGAACACAGGCAGCCTGACGGCATGGACAGAGATTTCATGGTTCCCCACCATCTGTTCGATAAAGGGCTCCAGTGATCCCTCCAGCAGATCGAGGTCAATCAGGAACGATGCTGAGCCGAATTCGGGAATGGCAATGTAGGCGTGCTGCCGGCTTTCCAGACAGACCACACCGGCCAGCCCCGCCAGCGTATGGTTGAGCTTGTTCATCAACTGACAGAACATTTCCTCTGCCAGCCTGTGGCCCATGCTGGATGCAATGTCCTTGATCTGGGGGTAGTGGACCAGGGTGAGTGCGACCCGCTTGTTTTGCCCCATCATTGTTTGCAACTGCTGGTTGAGCATCGAGGCATTGGGCATTCTGGTGGTTGAATCGTGCATGGCCTGTTCAAGGGACTGCATTTCCAGATCCCGGACCTGTCGCTCGGCCATCTGCTGTTTCCGTAATGCCGCCAGCTTGCGTGACCGTTCGTCCTTGATGCGATGTGCCAGGGCAAATGAGAGCAGCAGCACCTCGGCCGCGGAGCCGACCTGCATGGCATGGTTGGTGATGAGGTTTACCGGTAGAAGATCAAACACGCTCAGTAAATACAGGGCGGCGCCCAGGGCAAAGGTAGTCCAGGCCAGCACAAAATAGCGCGCGATGACAACGCCGGCCCTCAGGCCTGCCAGCCCCACGGCAATGAGCAACACGATGACCAGGGCGCCTAGCAGGCCGGCGAACAGCGAACCGTTTATGGGATCGACCCAGGTGTAGAGAATCAGCACCCCGGCGAGGCCTGCCGAGATTCTCATTCCCCGGTCCCAGCGCAGAGAAATATCCTGCCATTTCAGAAAGCTGCGTGCGAACAGCAAGGCAAAGAGAGACGCAAAGGCGGTGCTGACGGGCAGGGCGTAGCGGGGCACCAACGGCTGGCCGGCCCATATCCACGCACTTCCGGCTCCGGAGATGCAAAGCATCAGCACAGTGATGGAGCCGATATACAGCACGTAATAGCCGTAGGCCAGATCCCTGAGGGAGAGAAACAGGAACAGGTTGTAGATCACCAGGGCGCCCAGAATGCCGAAGTAGGCTCCCCAGTAGAGGCTCCGCAATGAAAACCGAAGCAGCAGGCTGTCTTCGCGCCAGAGTTCGACCGGCACTTGCAGCGCAGTTGCTGAGCGAGCCTTAAGGTATAAGTCCACCTGGCCGCTCAGGTCACGCGGTAATGGCAGCGCTACCTGGTAGCTGTGGGTCTGTGCTCTTCGGGTTTCGGTTTCCTGCCGACTGGTGTGGTAGATGGCCGGGGGTTGGTTATCACGTATTATATAGAGATCGACCTCCTCCAGAAGAGGATAGGGAATCACCAGGTACCATTGTTGGGTGAGGGGTTCGGCAATGTTCAGAGCTGTCCTGAGCCAGACGGATTGTTCGGTGAATCCCAGGTTGAGGATGCTGGCATCGTGCTTTTGCTGCCACTGGTCATGCTGAAGTACCTGGCCAAGAGTAAGTTCGCCCTCCAGCAAGTACTCGATTTGATGGTTCAGGTGGTAATGGCCTGAGTCTTCTGCAACCGTCAGTTCCTGGCCATTGGCAGTAAGAGCGAACAGGAGAGACAGTGCTGCTAATCCTGCCGCCCATTGGTCGCGTTTCATCATGGTCCATCCCTGTCCATCCTACTCGTCAAGGGGGCTGATCAGGCGGCCGGTGAAGCCAAGAAACTCGGCTTCCTGGCAAAAGGCGGAAAACTCGCCTTCGCCGACGCCGGGCTGGCGGAGCAGGACCAGGGCTTCGACCAGGCATCCTGGAATATCCCGGTTGCTCCAGGCCGGCATGCGTGGCCACATCAGGAATTCTTCGTGCGAAAGCACCACTTTTTCCACCGCGATCTGCCTGGCCTGCAGCTGCTCCCGCGCCGTCAGGCTGATGCAGGGATGGGTGTCATCTGCGATCATGGCTCCCGGGGCTATATACTGCTGGAGATCCAGTACGGCATCGCCATGATGGGTTAAACCAATGTAAAGCTTTTCGTCCTGTAGATGGGCCGGGGAGGAGGTCTGCAGGATCGTACCTCCGTCTGTGGCTATTTCCCTGTCCTCTTCATAGCGTGGATCAAAGCCGATCACCTTGTCATACAAACTGGTGAGATCCTTACACACCGCATTACCGATGCGCCCGGCACCTCCCAACACGACTATGCTCGTCTGCTGGCAGTATTGGGGCCGCTCACGCATCTTTCGCGCCACGTCCCAGATCATATATCGTGTGCCCAGGCTTCCTTCCACCAGCGGTTCGGTAATCTCGATGCCCGCTTTCATGACGAAGTTCGGCAGCCGTCCGACGAGGGCGATGCGTTTTACATCGGGATAATCCCGTTGCAGTTTATCCAGGTAAAGGCGAACTTTTTCGGAGTCTTCCTCTAACTCATCCTCCATGAATTGCGACGCCACCAGCAGGCCACGCATGTCCTGATTGCGAATGTAGCCAATCACCAGATTGGGCGGCATACGCTGCGCCATGCGGGGCGTGAAGTAGGAGGCGGCCTGTTCCCTGTTACCGTACACCGCAAACAGAAAATGCGGCCGCGCCAGGGCATGAATGGGCGCTCGCAGGTAGGTATTGGCCGATAAAATCGCAAAGCGGCGAGCGTTCTTCCAGAGTGCACGCTTGCTTCTGGCTTTGAGGCGCTGCCAGGATGGCGCAACGTCGTAGAGTTCCCTCAGTTCGTATTCAGAAAAGCGTCTGCGGTAAAACTCCAGCCCGATGTGGGACTTGCCAGTATACGCCACGGTCGCGGCGACGCTCATATCGGCTTTATCGGGGAAATCGACGTCTGTGACCTCGCCGGGGCGGATATACACGCCTTCGGGCCTTTTCAGACGTAGCCCGCTAGCCGATACGTCCAGCGTATTGGTTTCAATGGTGTGATTGGCATACTTCAGTACGACCGGGAGTCTGATCCCCGATCGCAAATGCCGGCGATACTCTCCATGCATCCTTATCATCGCTGGCTCCCGACGCCCTGTCGAAATTGATACTCACTTCCTCACCATAGTCTGGACCAAACTCCTGCAAGCCGCCATTTTTACAATGAGCTCATGTACTTCTGGGGCTCAGTGACAGGTCCTTTTCCAGTCGGTAGGTATCAAAATCCCGCGCCAGAAACAGCTGGCCGCGATAATGCTGCAAGGCTTCGGCTGCCAATTGGTTGATATGGGGTGCGCCGCCGGGGCCGGACTGGTAGCGGGAGCTGAAGTGCGTCAGCACCAGGTTGGGCAGTTGGGTCTGCTGGGCAAACCGGGCTACCTGTTCGGCCGAGCTGTGTTGTGGCCATGGGCCGACCCGGTCTGCCACCTCCTGGGTGTAGGTGGCTTCGTGAATCAGTACCTGGGTGCCGTGGCAGGCCTCGGCCAGCAGCTCCGGGTTGTCGTTGTCGCCAGCCACGATCACACGGCGGGCCACGCGGGGAATGTGTGTGTAGTCGTCACTTCTGAGCAGGCGGCCATCTTCAAGCGTTACGTCATATCCTTTCTGCAACTCGCCCCAGCCCGGTCCGGGCTCTATGCCATCCTCCCTGAGTTTTTCCTGTAGCAGTTGTCGCTCCAGATTCCTTTCGGTGAACACGTAGGCGCGGCAGGCAACGCGATGGGAGAGGGTCACGTTGGTGACCTCGAAGTGTTCATCCTGCCAGTGGAAGTCCGGTGCTTCGGAATCGATGAAGTTCAGGGGATAGCTGAGAGTGGAGTCACTGTTGTCGATCACCGCATTGATAAAGCGTTGCACCTGGAGCGGGGCGATGACATCAAGCGGTGCAGTGCGTCCGAGCATGGAGGCACTGGTGAGAAGCCCTGGAAGGCCGAAGGTGTGGTCGCCATGGATATGGGTGATGAATATGGCCCGCAACTGCACGACCGAGTAGCGACTGCGCAGCAACTGGTGTTGGGTGCCCTCACCACAGTCCACCAGATACCAGGGTTTGGGGCCGGAGTGGCACAGGGCAAGCCCACTCACGTTGCGTAATCGTGTCGGTGTTCCGGCGGATGTGCCCAGGAAGGTGAATTCCATGGTTCCTCATCTTTGCAATCAGATGTGTCAGGCTACGAGGCCGTTGTGCCTTTCATGCTAACGGCGGACTTATATTCTACACTGGGGAGAAGGATTCTTCCGGAGGCTTTGGATAGCCATGAACCAGAATACGTATGTTCCGCCAGATATTACCGAGGGTGAAGAAGAACGCCTGGAGGAGCTGTATGGCCTTCGGCTTCTGGACACGGCCTCGGAGCTGCGTTTTGATCGTTATACCAGCCTGGTGGCAAGTGTATTCGGGTTTCCCATCGTATTGATCTCATTGCTGGACCGCGATCGGCAGTGGTTCAAATCCAGGCTGGGCTGGAACATGGCCGAGTGCCCGCGCGATATTTCCTTTTGTGGACACACGATCAACCAGGATTCATTGCTCGTGGTTCCCAATGCCCTGGATGACCCCCGCTTTGCGGGTAATCCGCTGGTAACAGGCGACCCTTTCATTCGCTTTTACGCGGGTGCTGTGGTGCGTGGCCCGCGGGGGCAGGCTCTGGGGACGCTCTGCGTGCTGGATCACCAGCCCAGGTACTTTGATGAGGACCATCGTATCCGTTTGCGCCAGTTCGCCGACCTGATCGAAAATGAAATTGCCCATACGGCGGACTTACTCACTTTAAAAGGCTCGATAGAGCGCTCGGCCTATTACGACCCTCTTACCCAACTGCCAAATCGCTATTTGCTGATGGACCGCCTGTGCCAACTTCTTGAGCTGGCCACGATGGAGTCCCTGCAGGTAGCTGTTCTGCTATTCAACGTGACCGGCCTGCGGGTGATTAACCAGAGCCTTGGCACCCAGGGCGGAAATGAACTTCTACTGCAGCTGGCTGACCGGTTGCGGGATAATTGCCCCACGGGTGGTTCAGTCGCACGCTTGCAGGGTGATGAGTTGGTTATGGTCTTTCCGGTACACAGTGAAAGTCAGCGTAGAGAATTTACCCACCGGATTCATGCGGCGCTTGAGCGCCCTTATCGGTGTCTGGGCCAGGAGCATTATCTGAGGGTTCGCATCGGTGGCAGCCTGTTTCCCGACCAGGGAGACACTCCAGAAGCCCTGATTGCCCAGGCCTCGGCGGCAATTCGGGTCAGCCCTGAGAGCGCGGCCGAGCCCGTGCATTATTTTGAACTTTCCCACTCGGATGCGTTCTCCGAAATTCTGAAAATCGAGTCATGTCTGAAAGGCGCTCTGGCGAGAGACGAGTTCTATCTGCTCTACCAGCCGATTTTTTCTTTAACCACAGGGAAAATGGCTGGTGTTGAAGCACTGCTGCGCTGGCGGTGCCCGGAACTTGGCCAGGTGTCTCCGGAACGGTTTATTCCACTGGCCGAGCAAAGTGGTCTGATTGTGCCAATCGGTCGATGGGTGCGCGAGGAAGTATGCCGGCAGTTGCAGGCCTGGTGCCTGGAGCCCGACTGGGATATTCCCGTTGCAGTGAATGTATCTCCGGCTGAACTGTTACAGCCGGCTTTTACTGAGGACCTGCTCAAGCGACTGACCGCCGCGCACGTTCCCGAAAAGCTGCTGCGCATTGAAATCACCGAGCATTCCCTGGTGCGGGACAGTGAGGCCGTGGAACGTAACCTGATTCGTCTGAAGGCGCGGGATATCGAAATTAACATCGACGATTTCGGCACTGGCTACTCCTCGCTTGCGTATCTTCGCCGCGTGCCGGTGAGCAGCCTTAAAATCGACCGCTCCTTTATTGAGGGTCTGCCGGCGTGTGATGACGGAGCAACGATTACGCGCACCATCATCGAAATGGCCAAAGCCCTGGGCCTGGACCAGATCGCGGAAGGTATTGAAAAAAGTGAGCAACTGGCCTTCCTGCACAGACAGCATTGCACCTACGGCCAGGGGTATCTTTTCTCCCGTCCGCTTCCACCTGAACAAATTCCCGCTCTGCGGGCACGTGCGGTAGTCTGACGGGAGTTACGTTATGGTTAGCAAGAAAAAGGCCGCTCCCAGGTATCTGATACGGGAAGCCGTAGAGGATGACCTTCCCAGGCTGGTGGAATTCCTTGCCAGCCTGGCACTGCACGTTTCGGGCTCGCCACCCCAGAGCCTGCAGGAGCGCGAACGGGACCGCCTCCAGGGGGTACTGCTGTCGTCGCTGACCGATGCAAACAAGCACATAATGGTGGCGGAAGTGCCCGGAGCAGGGCTTGTTGGTATGGGGTATATTTATATTTCGCGCAACCAGGGCATCTGGGAGCAGACGAGTCACGTCGAGTACCGGTCGGCGTTCATTGATGATGTGTGGGTGGAACCCGAGTTTCGCAAGCTGGGAATTTTTCCGGACTTGCTGCGTAGCCTGGTTGCCTTTGCGGAGAGCCGCGGTGCCTACGAGCTGGTCCTGGAGTATTCGGCCTCCAACAAAGAGGCCAAGGCAGCCTGGACCCGCCTGGGGTTCAAGACCATAGGGGTGCGTGCCGCAGCTTTCACAACCTCGGTGCAGGAAGCCCTGGACAGCCGGTCTTAGCAACCGGTACCACAACGATGCTCAAGGCCACGAGGAGACTGGAGTGCTAGGCGATCGAACCGTAAATGTCTTTTATGATGAGGTCATGCTCGGCCACAACCCCCAGGTGGATTTGCCTTTTGTGCCCAGCCGGGTGGAGAAACGCGTCCGGAGTATCCTTCAGGGCCTGGACTTCAAGTGGAGTTATCCTGAACATCCGGGTCGCCTGACCGCTGTCATGAAGTATCTGGAGCAACATCCTGTACCGGGCGTCCACTTCAAGGCCGGGAGTGCCGCCACCTATAATCAGCTTGCCCGTGTGCATACGGCCTCCTATCTGGATCACTTCCTCTCACTGTTCGGAAAGAGCGCCTGGGTGGACTCTGACACTACCGCCGTTTCCCCGGACAGTGTCAACGCCGCCCTGGCAGCGGCTGGAAACGCGATTGCGGCGGTGGAGAGTGTGGTTAACGGCGAATGCCAGAGTGCGTTTGCGCTCGTACGCCCACCCGGGCACCACGCGGAGCCGGTCAGGGCGCGCGGCTTCTGTCTGTTGAATAATGTTGCCGTGGCGGCAGCTCATGCCCAGGCAAAACTGGGCTGTGAAAAAGTGCTGATCATCGACTGGGACGCCCACCATGGTAACGGTACCCAGGATATATTCTGGGCGGACTCGGATGTTCTGTTTTTCGATACCCATTGCGCCGCACCCTTTTATCCGGGCTCCGGTCACCTTGACGAAGTGGGCGCCGGTTTCGGTGAGGGCTATACCATCAATGTTCCGCTGCCGGAGTCGGCCGGAGACATCGCCTTTGAAAAAGTGTATCGCGAAATACTGGTGCCGGCGGCCGAGCACTTCAAACCGGACCTGGTTCTTGTCTCAGCAGGGTTCGATCCACATCGCAACGATATGGCTCTGAATCTTACCTACGACGGTTTCAAGGTTATGACCCGCATCATCCAGGACATCGCTGCCCAGCATTGTGAAGGCAGGCTCGCGCTGGTGTTGGAAGGCGGCTACAGTTTGACTTCGCTCTCCCAGGGGGTTCACGCAGTGCTGGAAGTGCTTGCTGGCGGAGATATACCGGAATTGCTGGAAGCGGGCATGAAGGAAGCGAATGAGGCCGTGGAATTTCACCGTTCCGCGTTCAGCGACGACGACTAAGTGGAAGGCTGCACCCTGACCGCTGGTTTGTAAAAGTCAGTCGCTCTGGTTCAGCCCCATCTCCCAGAAATCGATCTCCAGCCGGGTGGCGTCACTGAATATTCGCGTGAGCTGCTCGAACCGGGCGGGGGAGACATCGGCCAGCCTTTCATCCAGCCAACTGATTTCCGCTTGCATGGCGTCCTGGAATCCGTCGCTTTCGTACATCGCGATCCAGGCATCGTAAGGGTTGCTGGCTCCCCGAATGGTGTCTGCCCGCTGGTTCAGCCAGTTAGCGATTTCGCCGTAACCGACCATGCACGGAGACAGGGCAACGTGCAGATCCAGTAGGTCGCCCCGGTGGCCGGCATCGAGCACATAGCGAGTGTAGGCAATAGTGGCCCGGGCTTCCGGCAGCCTGGCAAGCTCCTGTTCGGAAATGCCCCATTCCATGCAGTAGCTGATGTGAAGGTCCAGCTCCACATCCACGATTGCCTGCAGCCCTTCCTTCGCCTGTCTGAGATCAGTCAGAGTCGGGCTTTTGTAGGCAGCCAGGGCAAAGGCCCGGGCGAACTGGATCAGGAACAGGTAGTCCTGTTTGAGATAATGCTGGAAGGCCTGCGGGGCCAGCGACGCATCGCCCAGTTGTTTTACGAAGCTGTGCTCAATGTAGGCGCGCCATTCTGCCTGGCAGCTCCTTTTGAGATCCTCAAACTGGTACGGCATCTGAGTTCCGTTTTTGATAGGGGGATTCTGGTCGGGGCCTCTGGCCTGAAGAATACAGGAAAGATTCTGTCTTCCCCAGGCCAGCGGGCATCAGCAGGGATTATTTAGTGAGCTTATCCCACTCTTTTTCAGCTTCATCCCTCTTCATACCGTACTTTTCCTGAATTTTTCCGACAAAGTTCTCCTTGCGGCCCGCTATTTCATCGACTTCGTCGTCGGTCAGCTTGCCCCAGTTTTCTCTCACTTTGCCTTTGAGCTGTTTCCAGTTACCTTCCAGAGTATCGTTATTCATGTCGGTAGTCCTTCTCCTGTGAGATTGGAAAGAACTGCATACGCAACAACGCCAATCCGTTTCGCTATTGCGTAACTGCGAGTCTCAAACTGCCACACAGCCTTTTCTCTGACAATAACATGGGTTTACATTAACGTTGGGAAGTGGGTGGGCATGTCGTTAAGGTAATGATTTGTAAGGGTTTTAAGGTTTTATTATGAAAGTTTAAGAATGTGGTTCCGGGCGATCCCGGCACGGAAGAGCCGGCGGAGCCGGCTTCTCCGTTCCTGGGCTATCAGGCCCTCATGCGGCGACGGGCAACGCCGAAAGATAGCAGGCCCAGGCCGAGGAGGCTCAGAGTACCGGGCTCCGGAACTGAGGCAGTTGTAGATGAGAACGCAAACTCCTCATTTCCGGCGGAGTCTGCCGAAAAGCTCCAGAGGAAGGGGGTGTCGTCGAAACCGTCGGCCCTCATAGTGCCCTGGCCGGACAGGCCAAGAATGACGTCATTCTGTGCCACGACGTTCATACCGGTGAGCTCAAAACTGAACCCGTTACCCGACCACAGGGGCCCGGAGGGTGCTTCACCCACGGCAAAGCTCTGGTGATCCACAACCGTATCGAATTCAGTGAGGGCTGCCAGGTCGCCAGTACCTTCAGATGTGACAATGGCTTCTTCACCGCTTACATCAATATATCCTGCCTCTTCGAGGCTGACTTCGGAACCGCCTTCACTGTCGAGAGGTGTGTAATCGCCCCCGAACCCAACATCGCCGGTGATCATGGCGGCATGGGTGGAAAGTGAAAGAGTTGCCAGCAGGGTACCACCTGCCAGGGCGGTCTTTCTGAAGTTCATAGTGTTCCTCCTCATGGTTCTGCGCTTCCTGCGGCCCTGGCCTTGGTCTGACCAGTGGCGTGTGAACCTCCGTTCTGCGAAATAAATGGGAGTCCGTTCCTGTCTATATACAGGGCTAAAACCATGCCAGATTCACGAAAGGCCCCCATAGCAGCCTGTCAACCTGATGCGTATTCATGGACGTTAAATACCTCGACGCACAATCGCCGATATCGTGGTAAGTCGCTGAAATTGCGTTAAATCCGTCGACGGTATTGGCCGGGGGTCTCGCCGGTCCAGCGTCGGAACGCGTGGTTGAAGGCGCTCTGGTCGGCAAATTGCAGTAGCAGGCCGATATCAGCCAGGGGCGCTTCCGGTTCGCGAAGCCACAGCATCGCCAGGTCCAGTCGCACTTCCTCATAAAGGGTGCGCCAACTGGTGTGGCGAGCGGCCAGTTTGCGCCTCAGGCTGCGGGTACTGAGCCCGAGTTGCCGGGCGGTGTCGGCCGGCCCCACTGGCCCTTCCAGCAAGCGCTGGCAGATCCGGGCCCGAACTTCGTTGGGGAGGTTCAGGTCGCGGTGGTAATTGGCCAGCAAGCGCCGGCCCTGTTGTTGCAATAGAGACTGGAGGTGTTCGTCCCGGGCGGGTAGAGGTAAGTCCAGCCAGGACGCCGGGAACGTCAGCCCGTTAAACGGTTGCTCAAAAGTCACGCTGGCATGGAGATACTGCTTGTAGAGTTTTTCCTCCGCGGTTGGTTGGTGGGTAAAGCTGACCGTTATGTGCTGGTGTTCGGGTAGCAGTTTTCGCCCGATCTGGAGCCAACCACTGATGGCCAGTTCAATAATGCCAGCGGGAAGTAGCGTACTGTGCCGTGGGTTTAACATCAGCTTTGCCGTTTGCCCGGTGACTTCGAGGTGGCACAGGCCTATGTCCCAGATCAGCGGCTCGAATTCCCGCAGCTGCTCAATGGCGGCCCGAAGTGTGTCGGCGCTCAAAGCGGCTTGCCCCAGGATGGGAAAATCCCGTGGCTGTAATGCCTGCCCCAGCTGAATCCCGAGCAGCGGTGTCTGTGCATCACATTCAACCCGCTGCCAGAGTGACAGGGCGTGATAGAGGGAAAGGCGCTCGTCACTATCCGTAGTTTGTGCTGCCACACCAGAGTCTGCGAGCCACTGCCCAACCGGAAAGCCTGCCTGCTTGAGAAGGCTGTACAAAGCGTTGATATAGGGCCGGGCCACGCTGGCAGGCAGCGTAAGCCAGGGTTTGGTTTGCGAAACGTCCATAGGGTTACTATAGCGCTTACACGGCACCCCCAATTGTTTTTCGTGGCCATTATTCCGGGCTACCGATAACAGGACAATGGGTTCTCGGGCAGGCTAGGCTGAACCTTTAGTCCTGTCCCGACCGGAGGTTGTCATGATCGGTATTCCACTGGGGTTGCTTACCGCCAACGCGGTGGAGTGGGTCACCCATAAGTATGTGTTGCACGGCCTGGGCCGGAATCGCAACAGTTTCTGGCGTTTCCATTGGCACGAGCATCATCGCGACGTGCGCCGGAACGACTTCCACGACCCGGCCTACGAACGGTCGCCCTGGGGCCGGCATGCCCAGGGCAAGGAAGTGGCCAGCCTGGTGGCCGGGGCGGTTGTGGTAACGCCGATGTTACCGGTAGCGCCCTTTTTCGTGGGTACCCTGTATTACTGTGCCTGGAACTATTATCGCGTTCATCGCAAATCACATCTTGACCCGGAATGGGCGAAGACGCACTTGCCCTGGCATTACGATCACCATATGGGGCCAAACCCCAATGCCAACTGGTGTGTTACCCGCCCGTGGTTTGATCACCTTATGGGCACGCGGGAATATTTTGTGGGGCGATAACCGTTTCGATGAGCCGCTTATCCTTCATTTCTATAAAGATATATTTAAATACAATATAAATATATCTTATCTATGGAATAGGGAATATAAGTGGTCGTGGTTGAATTATGTTCCAACCAGAACAGTCCAATCAAAAAGCGCATTCATAGCGTTTCTTGCGAATAAATAAAGCGTTGCGAGCGCATGAGGCATCCCGGAACGGGTGTGTATTATTACTCGGTTCCCTTACCGCCCATATAAATATGGGTGGCATAAAGATTCAGGAAATAAGAATGAATAATATCCAGAAATACACGAAATCGTTCATGGCGATTTTTTTTATAATGCTGGCCGTAACCCTCTCTGCATGTGGTGGCGGAAGTAGCAGTGGCAACAACTCTTCTACCCCCTCGGAGGATGCGCTGTCCATTACCGCTACCGGCCCTGCCAGTGATGCCGTCGGTGTAGGCACCAACAGTATTGTCACTGCCACTTTCAGTGAAGCCGTAAACGCCGATACGCTCGTTACTGCCAGCTTTACGGTGGGCCCCGCTGGCGAAACCCCGATCACGGGTACGGTCAGCCTGGATGCTGCAACCAATACGGCTATCTTCGATACCAGCGGCGGCGACTTCGCAGCCAGCACCGAGTATACCGCTACCATCACAACTGCGGTGGAGTCTGCTGATGGCAATGCTCTGGCAAGTAGTTATGTGTGGAGCTTTACCACCGGCACTGGTGCCGATCTCGATTCACCTACAGTTACCTCTACCGATCCGGCGGACCTGGACACGGACGTAGCGATCAACCGGAACGTTTCCGCCAGCTTCAGTGAGGCGATGAATGCTGCGAGCATTAACAACTCAACCTTTACTGTGACAGACGCCAATTCAGACGCTGTTAGTGGCACAGTAGAACTTGTTGGCACTACAGCTGTTTTCAATCCTCTGACCGACCTGGCCATGAACGCTATTTACACGGCCACCATCACCATCGGTGTTATGGATCTTGCCGAGAACGCCCTGGCGGCAAACGTCGTCTGGTCATTCAAAACCGGCGAAAATTTAGCGCAGGGCCCGGCTCCGGTTATTCTTGGTACCGCAGGTAATTATGTGATTCTGGCGAAAGCTGCCATCTCCACAACCGGCACAACAGAAGTTATCGGCGATATCGCGGTTAGCCCGGCTGCAGAGAGCTTTATCACTGGATTCGACCAGGGACGTGACGCGTCCAATGAATTCTCCACCTCCGCCATCGTGGATGGCCACATCTTTGCCGCCGATATGGCACCACCCACGCCGTCAACGCTTACCACGGCAGTGAGTGATATGGAAACCGCCTATGTCGATGCCGCTGGTCGCTCAAACCCTGACGCCACCGAACTCGGCGCCGGCGACATCAGCGGAATGACCATCGCTCCGGGTCTCTACAAATGGAGTAGTGACCTGTTGATTGTGACTGACGTGACTCTTTCTGGCGACGCCAATGATGTGTGGATTTTCCAGATTGCTGGTGACCTCACTGTCAGCAACGCCGTTATAGTCAACCTGAGTGGCGGCGCACTGCCCAAGAATGTGTTCTGGCAGGTAGCGGGCGCCACCACCTTTGGCACCACAAGCGACGTCAAAGGCATCTTCCTTGGCAAAACCAAGATTGTCATGCAGACCGAAGCAACGTTTAACGGTCGCGCGCTGTCCCAGACAGCGGTCACCCTGGACGCGAACGCGGTCACGCAACCGGCGCAGTAACAACAGCAGTTTAGCTGTAAATTAAAAAGGACCCCTCGGGGTCCCTTTTTGCATAAATAGGCCCTCGCATGTCACAAACTCTCTCACTGGTCCGTCTACCTCTGTAAACAACCCCACCAAACAGAGGAGCAAGACCATGGAAACACGCCTGAATGCCTATAAAGCCTCCCCGGACGCCATCGCGGCGATGACCCGGCTGGAGGAGTACGTTCGCGATTGTGGGCTGGAGGAGAGCCTGATACACCTGGTCAAAACGCGGGCCTCCCAGATCAATGGCTGCGCTTATTGCCTGCATATGCACACCAGCGACGCCCGCGCGACGGGTGAGAGTGAGCCAAGACTCTATCTCCTTTCTGCATGGCGGGAATCCAGACTCTATTCGCCTCGCGAACGGGCGGCACTGGCCTGGACAGAGGCATTGACGAAGCTGGCGGAAACAGGCGCTCCGGCTCATGATTATGAACAGGGTAGGGCGCACTTTACCGAGAAGGAGTTCGTCGACCTGACGCTACTGATTGGCGCCATCAACGTCTGGAACCGGATCAGCGTGGGATTCCGGACGGTTCACCCGAACGACCGTAACTCATGACGGAGCGTGCCAGGAGCCTTCCGCTATGACAGAACAGCCTGCATACCAGTTTGATGAATGGCGCCGTTATCTGACTGGCGTTGCCTATCGCATGCTGGGCTCGGTGACCGAGGCAGAGGATGTGGTGCAGGATGCCTATTTGCGCTGGCACGATGCCGACCATTTGTCGGTGAGCGATGTGCGGGCCTATCTGACAACTGTCACCAGCCGGTTGTGCCTGGATCGCCTGCGGTCTGCTCACCGGCAGCGGGAGACTTATGTGGGGCCCTGGTTGCCGGAGCCCTTGCTGGAAGCGCCTGATACTTCAGCGGACGCCGAGGCGCTCGCCAGTGATGTTTCCTTCGCTTTGATGCTGGCGCTCGAGCGACTGTCACCCCTGGAGCGTGCAGCGTTCCTGCTGCATGATGTTTTCGGGCTGGATTTCGGCCAGGTTGCCGTCAGCCTGAATCGCAGCGAAGCAAGCTGCCGGCAGCTCGCCAGCCGGGCCCGTAAACGGGTACAGGCCGAACGCCCCCGCTATCATGTGACGGCAGGGGAACACAGCCAGCTGACAGACCGTTTCTTTGATGCGGCCCGCAGTGGCGATGTTTCAACGTTGAAGGTATTGCTGACTGAGAATGCTACTTTACATACTGACGGTGGCGGCAAGAGGATTGCAGCGAGGCGCCTGATCTTCGGTGCCGACAAGATTGCCCGGTTTTTCGAGGGTCTGGCCCGCAAGGCAGCGTCGTCGAGACCTCGCTGGGTGAAGCCCGTCATCGTGAATGGTCGGCCCGGCTGGTTAACCATCGAACAGGACGGGCTTCCTCAGGTCACGACGCTGGATGTCGCAGATAATCGTGTCCAGGCGTTATACATTGTGCGTAACCCGGACAAACTGCGACATCTTGCGGACCAGTTTCCAGAGCGCTAGTTACAGGCTCCGGCCTCGAAGAAACCGTCTGACGTTTCTTTCACCCAGGTGTAGGTCCCTGAAAGTGCGCCCAGTGTGTCATCACCGCCGGTGCTGAAATAACCGCCGGCGTAGTAGGCCCGCCCCGCAACGTCATGGTTAAGGTTGGTGTCGTTCCAGTTCTGGCAGGCAAACTCGCCACCGCCGTCACCACCACCATCGCCGGTGCCATTGCATGCAGCAGGCTCACTGGCATACCAGAGCCCTGGCTCACCCTCGTGAAGGGTGACACTGCTCCAGGTGTCAAAGGAACCGCCGATATCGACATCATCGCCCGACGTCAGTGCCCGCAGATCGTAGGATCCACCAGCGTACGCCCGTCCTTCCGAAATGTGGGCATTTGGTGAGGCGGTTGCCTGCTCGCAGGTTTCGACAGGAGCGTTGGGGTCGACGACCTCTACGGTGCGATCCTTGGTAGTTGTGTTGCCATCGCTGTCGGTGGCTGAGTAGGTGCAGGTATAGGAACCGGTGGTTGCTGTGTCCACCTCGCTGCAGTCGGCGTTCACGGTCAGGGAGCCATCTTCGGCGTCCTCGCCAGTGGCGCCGGGGTCGGTGAAGGCGGTGTTGATGTTCACCGTCATCGGGTTATCGCCAGTCAGGGTGATGACAGGGAACCCCTCCGGGGCGGTACCATCACGGCTGTTGCGACTGAAGAATTCCCAGATGATGTCGGGGTAGCTGGGGCCGACCCTGACAGACCATTTTCCATTGTTACCGCTCTCGCCGCCAACCCAGTAGTGGCCGTGGTCTGTGTCCTGCGTATTGGGGGTGGACAAGGGGCCGTCCAGATAAACGGTTTCGACAACGGAGCGGGAGCCCAGCGTGCCGTCCCGGGTATAGCGGGTGTGCTTGCAGCTGTAGTTATTCTGATAGTACGGCGCACACGCAATGGAAGAGGCTTCGGCTTCAGCGGGTGTATCAAAAGCTGGATCGCCGAAGACTTTCAGGTGGGCGTCTCGTGTATTGTCAGCAGCCGTCTTGAGTACGGTGCAGTCGTTCTCGTTCTGTAGAACCATTAACGGGATAGGGTAGGTGTCATCCAGTTCGCTCTCCATGTCGGACACTACCCGGGATACGCTATGGAAAGTCGCGCTTCCGGGGCACTGTCCGGATAACGAGACAGAGGCGGAGTCTTCTCCATACGGCAGCCCTGAAGCCGGTGCTGCGGCGGCCCAGTACTCATTGTGTGCCACGGAGGCAACAGTGGCCATGGCTCCGCCGGAAGACAACCCGGTGATAAATCGACGATTAGAGTCAACGCTGAAGTCGGCTTCCACGGCCTGGGCGATCTTGTGCAGGTCCTCTACTTCACCCGCGCCTTCATGGCGGTGATGATCGAACCAGAACCCCCAGCAGTTTTCGTTTCGAAGCCCGTCGTAACTGGTGATGAACGGTGCTACCAGGATAAAGCCGTACTCGTCTGCTGCTGCGGTGAGTCCCCAGTCGTTCAGAACGTCGTTATTGGTCTGTTTGCAGCCATGCAGTGCCATCACCATCGGCGCTGGCGTGGGGAGGTTGTCTGGCACATACACCTTGTAGTCCCTGGCCCGGGACTGGTTATAGCCCTGTTGGGGGAGGGTGTAGGTGTGGGTTTGTCCGGCACTGGCCGGTTGTACCGTTATTATCAGGATCGCTGACAGGATAAGCGCGGACAATGCCGTGCCGCCGTGCCGTGAAATGGACGGAAAGTTCATGGTTGTAAGCTCCCTTCTTGGATTTATTGTTCGGCAGCTACAACCAAGGAATTATCATGCCAGGGCTCCAAGTAGTTGATTTGGTGAAGCTGGCTCAGGAGTCTGGTAGGCGAGGTGGCAGGAATTCCGGACGGTTGTAGGGTATTCCGGACGGGCTCCTCCCGTGGGAAGAGCCCTTTATGGTGATCAGAAGCCGTAGGAGCGGGAAATTGTTTCCAGATCGCCGGAGCTGACCAGCTTCTCATAGCTGTTCTGCAGCGCGCTCAGAACCTTGGGGTCGGTGTTCTTGTTGATGGCCAGGTACATCGGGGTCTCCCGAAACACGAGAACCTGTTCGAGATCGGTCACGTCTGAAGCGTCGGCAGCCAGGTAGGGGCCAGCCAGGCCATCTGCAACCCATAGGTCAATCTGGTCCTGTACCAGGCGGCGGGCATTCAGGCCGTTGTTGCTGATGGCCGACACGTTGAATCCTTTATCTGCCAGGTAGGTGGTCATGACATCGCCCTTGTAACCACCAATCTTGTATTTCCTGGCGTGCTCAAGGTTTTTCAGGTCGATGGACGATCCTGGTTTGGCGAACAGGCTCCACTTTATGCTGGCCAACGGGCCGACCCAGTTGAAAGCCGGGTCACGATCAGCCGTTCGGGATACGCAGTAGATGCCGTGGTCTGAGTGTTGTTCTGTTCGCTTGAGGCCATAGCTCAAGTCCCGCAGTTTTATACTGTATTCCACCTTGGCGCCCTCAAGCACAGCGGTCAGTACGTCTGTGCACAGTCCGGTTATGTCTTTCTGCGAGTGGGCAAACGGCTGACCGTTGGTGGTCATGTTGTAAGGTGGGTATTGTTCCGTGTAAATCCGCAATTCGGCGTTGGCGTAACCGGATATCAGCAACAGGCTGAACAGCAGACCGATTTTCCCTTTCATGCACTCACTCCATTTCAGTTTGGGTTTGGCGAGCGCGGGATGATAGTGAATGGGTGCCCCGCTGGGCAGTGCGGATTCCTCTTCTTTACATTTTCGAATTACTATTTATTCATATTCATCTGCGGGTCATGGCACCGACGCCAGGCCCGCTTTCAATGCAATCACGCACTCATCCATCTGCCGCTCGCTGGCACTGGCAAATCCCATAACCAGGCCTGTCTGGACCTGCTTCCCGATGAAGTGGGCGCTGAGTGGCGTGCTACCGAAACCGCGGGTTTGCAGCCACTGGCTCACGGCCAGGTCGTCAAAAGTCCCTTCCAGCACCAGGTGCATGCCTGCACTTTCGGCTACCGGATGCACCCGTCCAGCAAGCTCTTCCGTCACTTTTTGCTGGAATCGTTTCCATTTGTTCTGGTAGAGCTGGCGCATGCGACGTAGGTGTCTGCCAAACTGGCCGCTGTCTATAAATTCGGCAATGGTTGCCTGGGCGAGCAGCGGCGTTTCGCCACCGCTGACTCGCTTGGCACTGAGTATTGGCTCTATGACGGGCTCCGGGACCACCAGGTAACCTGTTCGCAGAGCGGGCATCAGAGTTTTGCTGAAACTGCCCACATAGAGCACGGGGGCGTTGTCGAACATGCCCTGAATAGCGGCGAAGGGCTTGTGGTAGAAGTGGAATTCGCTGTCGTAGTCATCCTCGATGATCCAGCACTCGTTGCGTTGTGCCCACTGAACCAGGGCCATGCGCTGGGAAAGGTCAAGCACGCCACCCATGGGGTACTGGTGTGTGGGCGTGCAGGACAGCAGCTTCGCCGGCCCAAGAGCCTCCAGAGCACCGACATCCAGTACCTGGTTCCTGAGGGGGACGGGCACCAATGGGTTACCGTAGCGGCCCATGGCATAACGGGCTCCGCGGTAGCCGGGGTTCTCGCAGAATACCCTGTCCCCGGCCTGCAGGAAGACGTCGGCAATGAGTGACAGGGCCTGCTGTGCACCGTTGGTGATTATGACCTGATGCTCTTCACAACGCACCCCGCGGGAGGTTCGCAGGTAATCCGCAATCGCCCGGCGCAAAGGAAGATACCCCTGGATGCTGTCATACCCCCTGAGTGCGCGGCGGCTCTCCTGATGATGAAGGATCCGGTTCCAGCTTCTGATCGGAAATGCATCCAGGTCGGGCAGGCCTGGCTGGAAGGGCAGGTTGGCGTCTTCGGCTGTTCTTATGTTGGTGGGGGCAGGCACGGGCAGTGGTGGCAAGTCAGCGGTGGTGCGGATGGCCTGCTCCAGCCCGGGACCTGACGGCGTTACTGCGGCTGCGATGTCTTGATGCACAAACACACCTTTGCCGGCACGGCTCTGCAGGAATCCTTCGGCTTTGAGCTGATCATAGACCGCGTTGACGGTATTCCGGCTGATGCCCAGGTCTGCGGCCATCTGGCGGCTTGAGGGAAGGCGACTTCCGGGAAGATAGCGCTGCCTGAGAATGCGCTGGGAGAGTTGCTGGTACAGCTGTTGCTGCAGGGGTGCTGAACCCTCCAGCCGGATATCGTCGATCACATCAACTGGTCCTATAGAAATTTATAATCTGGATCTTCTGATGGTATCAGAGGTGTCATTCAATAGAAGGGTACTTTTTGTGAACCACAGATTATTGAAGGAAGACCAGATGACACTGACGAACACGCCCGAGCCCTCTCCTTTGACCTGTTGCCCCCGCAGCCAGGTCAAACGTGCCGCTCAGAGGGCGAGCTACGAGCGAGAGCCGGCCTATGCACTCATTGACCGCCTGAAGACAGCCCATGTGGCGTTTGTTGAAGACGGGGAGCCGCGGATCGTCCCATTGACGGTCTGGCGGCTGGGCGACGATGTGTACCTCCACACCCTCAACGGGGGACGCATGTCGCAGCGCCTGGCTTCAGGGGCATTGATCTGCATTTCGTTTGCGGTGACGAACGAGTGGGTGATGACCAAGTCCGCCTTCCACCACAGCGCTAACTATGAGTCGCTGGTGCTGTTTGGCAGGGCTTCGCAGGTTACGGATGACGGCGAATTCGACGCCGCGTTCCGGGCTATCATCGACCAGCTGGAGCCGGGGCGCTGGGATCAGGTGCGCGCCCCGAACGCAAAGGAGCGGAAGGCAACAGCGCTGTTCCGGGTGCCGATTGAGGAGGGCGCCTTCAAGAGCCGCACCGGTGGCCCCAACGACGATCCGGAAGATATGGACCTGCCGATATGGCACGGAACGCTTCCGGCAGGCACTTAATCTACTTTGGTAATCGTCCCCTGGGCGACAGCAACAACCCGTTCTTCACCGTCGTTGATGGCCACGACCTGGCAGTTGCACACGGCCTGTTTCCTGCCGGCTGAAATCACGGTCGCTCTGGCTATCAGCATCTGGCCCAACGCGGGCCGCAGGTAGTTGATCTTGTATTCTGAGGTAACCGAATCGCCCAGCACCGAGCCGCCCGCGTAGGTTAGCGCGTTGTCCGCCAGGTAACTGACGACTCCGCCGTGGACAAATCCATGCTGCTGTTTCAGCTCCTCCCTGACGGTAATGGCCAACTCCGCTTTCCCGGGTTCAAAGGCCTTGAGTTCCGTGCCCAGAAGGACGCTGAATGGTTGTTGCTGGAGTATGGTTTTTCCGAAGTCGAATAGTTCACTCATCACTATGTCCTCAGTTCGGTAATGTCCCGCTTCATTTCGCGTGCTTGATGTTCATGTCGATGAGAGCGTGGAACACCTGTTGGCCGGACTTGTCATTAACCGATACCGGTACCTGAACCGTCCCATCCTGCGACCAGTCAAGTTGAGAACCATCTGCAGTAGCAGTCAGATCGGTTTTGGCTTTTTTCAGATACTTCACTGACATACCGGATGGAATCCAGCGAGCTCCTTGGGGAATCGACGCGTCCGTCATCAGCCCGCCTGCGAGCTCAGCCATGTTGCACATGGCGATGGCGTGCACGGTCTTCAGGTGGTTTGTGACTTTGCGGCGCTTTTTCATGGTGACCACACAGCGACCCGGCTCAAGAGATTCGACATGGGGTGAAATGCTGGAGAAATAGGGAGCGCTCTGGCAAACCGCTCGGCTGAACAGGGTTTTCCCCATTGGTAAGCGGTTCATGCGTTTGTACAGGCGGATGATGTCCATGGCATTGCTTCCTGATAGTGAGATAAGGGCCTACCAGAAAACTATGCCAAAAAGCAGAACTTATTTCTAGAATAATATTCTAATTTATATGCGCCAGCGACCACCAGGCGCTTTCGGCAAACACGGAAGCATGATCACTCGGGGGTGTTGGCACCCGGCCAGACAGCCACGCCCGGCAATAATTCTCAGCCGGCCCGAATAGCAAAGAGGGATAGGTTTCTTTTGGCAGTGAGCGGATGTCGCCAATCTTCACGCCTTCAGCCAGCCACTTGTGCAGGAAGCTGTATTGCTCGCGGTTTCGTGTGGCCAGTTCCTCGCTGAACGGACCGGCCGCCACGCTGGCACGGGCGAGAAACATAAAGCGGGCCAGTTCAGGCTGTCGGGTGACCCAATGTATGTAACCGTGCACAAGCCCTTCGATGACTGTTTTGGGCGTACTCGCACGCTCCAGTTCTGGCCACATAACCGCCTTGTGGTCGTCCAGGGCAGTAAAGAAAAGCGCAGCCACCAGCCCTTCCTTGTTGCCGAAGTGGTGGTAGATGGTCCCCACGCTGGTATCGGACCGCTGCCGGATGGTATCGATGGTTGTGGATTCAAGACCGTTTTCCAGGAAGCACTCCAGCGCGCATTGGAGAATGTGACGCTTGGTGGATTTGCGGGCCCCTGGCAGCACCCGTTCGAAGGTCTCTTGCAGCATTAAAGTCTCCGTAGGTCAGACAGGCGCAACACCAAAGAGCCACTGATGGGCCCAGAGTACGAATACCACATACACCGCAAGGCCGCCGACAACCGCAATGGCGTCATTAGCCTTGCTAGCAGGTAGCGTGGGAATTGGCCGCTGGGTTCGGCGCTTCATGGAAATCCGGTCCGCCACCGCCCATGCCAGGAAAGAGCCGAACAGCAGCAGGTCATGCAGCATGCCGTTGGCAAGCAAGTGAGCCAGTGCCCAGAGTTTTCCTGCTGCCAGCATCGGGTGCCCGAGTTTTGCCTTGATCTTGCCGGGAAAATAGGTAGCGAAGAGTAGCGGAAAAACCGGAACCAATAGCAACATGGCAAGGTGCCGTAGCCACCCTGGTGGCGTGTAGATCACGGTCGGATCCATGCGGGCAGCGCCGTAACCCCAGATGATCAACACCAGGCCGATCAGGGAGACAACGGAATAAAGCCCCTTGAACGCGGCCTCGCCCATAGAGGCCTGCAGGCGATTGCGCAGCGGTTCGTTGATAATGGACAGAGAGTGCACTCCGAGAAACAGAACCAGGCCAACGATCAGTATGGTCATGATCCAAACTCCTTGTTATTGGGTTGGTAGGGCCTGTGTCCATGAACAGCCCTGAGAGGAAAATCCCCGTCAGTATAGCCGCGCAAACCGAGACAGCACATTCCTCAACGTTTATCATCCCATGCCTGTTTCACCGGATGGACAAGGCGCCCATGAAGTTTCCCAAGGTCACAGTTGTATTGGTATCCGCAGCCCTGCTGTTCGTTGTCTGGGAGCAAACCCGGGAACGCCCCGAGCCGGTTGAGGCCGGTCGCTTTACCAACCTGTCGGCCAATCCGGTGGAGCGGAGTGTTACTGTGGACTGGCTGGTTGCCCGGATTCCTGCTTTCTGTGAGGATGCAATCGGTCAACGCCCTGGCACGGAGGCCCATTCGAACTGCGTTGCCGAAAGTGAAGCCCGGACATCGTCATGCCGCCGTACGCTCGATGACAGGTTCCCGAGTGTCATTGACTCGGAGGCGGCGTTTCGGGATCTTTCCATTACTGCGATGAACTGTCTGGTTCCCCGATCAGGAGTGGTTGAATAATATGTCAGAAGACCCCCTCAAAGCCCTGTCCGACATGGCGAGCGACGCTCACGCCCGGATACAGGCGACACACCAGCACATCAACCCGGTGGTGGAAGTGCGCCGTGGCATGCGTGACGCCGGTATACCTGCGGATGTGATGACCATCGACTGTCTGCGGACCCGTCGGCGCATAACGCTCATCCTGCATGATGAGCAGCCGGGCCTGTTGCTCTACCAGTTTGTGACCATCGACGACGAGGTGGGCGACGATTTCAAACAGATGGCGTTTTCCGACGTCGATGCAGGAACGCTGTTTGACTGGATTGAGAACTACTTTGGCTGAGTTGGTCGCGTTTGCTTTTACTGCTTGAAGAACCTGGGATTGCGCTTGATAAATGAGTCGATCCAGCGCTCCAGGAACGATTTCTGCTCCGGATTTTTGAGATAACGCCAACCCAACACTGAAATTATCAGGGCACCGACGGCATCGACGACCAGATCCCACATGGTGTCTGTGAGCCCCGATGGATCACCCAGCATGGGTTTTTGCATGTTCATGCCGAATACGGAATCCATGGTGAATTCGAAAATCTCCCACAGTGCACCCACACCCAAAGCAAACATGAACGCGAAGAAGGACACGAACCCGGGTTTCATGTGTACATGGATCTTCTCGGTTTCGTTCATGATGTGGACCAGCAGGAAACCGAGAATACCCAGCAAGAACCCGGACATGGTGTGCAAGGCCATGTCCCACCACCAGAACCGGGTGTAGTAATCCCGTATCTCGCCCAGAAACAGAGAGGCAAAAACGAAGCCGATGGCAGCAAGCTGCAACTCTGGCGGAATGTGAATCCGGAACCGGCGCTCGAACAACACCGGGAAAAAAGTGATGGCAATAATCATTGCTGTCAGGAACGCTGTAAACCAGCGTTGACTCCATACCGCGAATACCGTTTCAGCGAGCAGGATCAGCTGCAATGCAATGGTGATTCTTTGATGGGTGATGCGAATACGCATGGGTTTCAGTCTTTATTCTCAATGGGACTGAACAGTGAAGCAAAAACCCTGTGGCCCCGTCCAGAGCGATGGCACGGGAGCAGGGGCTGGTGTAGTCTTTTGGTCAGACTGCTGCTAACAGCCCCCACTTCGAGGATACAACAGGTATGCCCACACAAACGGTCTGGATTACCGGAGCCTCTTCCGGTATCGGCGAGGCGCTTGCCCTGAAATACGCCCAGGCTGGGGCGCGCCTTGTTCTTTCTGCCCGCCGGGAAGAGGAGTTGGAGCGTGTTGCCGTGCGTTGCCGTGATGCGGGGCTTGCAACGGATCAGGTGCTGGTGCTGCCGCTGGACGTGACCGACTGGGAGTCGCTGTCTGGAAAGGTCCAGACGGTACTTGATACGTTCGGCACTATTGATCTGCTGGTGAACAACGCGGGTGTCTCCCAGCGCTCCCTGTGCAAAGACACCGATATGTCTGTCTATCAGAAACTGATGGACGTGGACGTGATGGGCCAGATTGCGCTGACCAAAGCAGTGCTGCCCCACATGCTGGAGCGCGGCGATGGGCATCTTGCGGTAACCTCCAGTGTTGCCGGTAAGGTCGGCGCCCCCCTGCGCACCGGTTACTGCGCCGCCAAGCACGCTGTGATGGGGTTCTTCGATGCGTTACGGGCGGAAGTGGAAGGCCAGGGTGTAAGCGTGTCGACGATCACCCCCGGTTTTATCCGCACCGATATTGCCCGCAACGCCCTCTCCGGTGATGGCTCGGCCTATGGCAAGGAAGACGAGGATATTGCCGGCGGCATGGATGTCACTGAATGCGCTGAGGTGGTGTTCAAAGGCCTCAAGGCGAAGAAACGCGAGATTCCTGTGGGCAAGGGCAAGGAAATGGCTGCGCTCTGGATCAAGCGGATCTCGCCGGAGGCACTGTTCCGCATGGCCAGGGTGCGATCCTGATGCTTTAAGAGGCATGAGGGGGCGAGATGAACTATTCAGAGTGTGTAGCGGAGACCTGGCGCCACGTGCCGCTGGATAACGCTGCGCAGGATTATTCGAAGCTGGTGCACTACGCGACGCTGGCGGCGTCGAGTCACAACACGCAGCCGTGGATTTTCCAACCGGAAAAGAACCGGATCCGGATTCTTCCGGATCTTTCCCGTCGCTGTCCTGCGGTGGATCCCGACGACCATCACCTTTACGCGAGCCTGGGCTGTGCCGCTGAAAACCTGCTGCTGGCAGCAGAGGCGGCGGGGCTGCAAGGACACTGTAGCTATGACGCTTCAACCACGGGCGTAGCTATTGAGTTCGAGGAAACCACCCCCTTCAGGTCACCGCTGTTCGACGCCATTATCACAAGGCAGTGTAGCCGGGTTGAATACGATGGCTCTCCACTCTCTGCCGATCATCTGCAACTGCTGGAGACGGCGGGGCAGGGTAGCGGTGTCTCGATTATGCTGTTCACTGATGAGGGCCATAAAGAACAGATAGCCCGATACGTGGCGGAGGGGAACACGGCGCAATTTCGCGACATTGCCTGGGCCCGGGAGCTGAAATCCTGGATTCGATTTAACGGGCGGGAGGCAGTAAGTAGCGGGGATGGCCTTTATGGACCGGCCATGGGCAATCCCGATGTGCCCCGCTGGCTTGGGTCGCTGGCGATGCAATTCGGCTTTTCTGCCAGGAAGCAGAACCAGAAAGATTTCCGGCACATACGGAGTTCCTCGGCTATTGCGGTGCTGGTCTCCGATATCGATGATAAAACCCACTGGATCGAGGCGGGCCGGTGCTATGAGCGGCTAGCCCTGCAGGCAGCAGCATTGAATCTGAAAACGGCCTTCATCAACCAGCCCGTTGAGGTTGCTTCACTGCGGGAGGAGTTCGCCGATTTTCTGGGGGTGGGGAATCGACGGCCGGACTTTATAGTGAGAATTGGTCATGGGCGTGAAGCGCCACGATCAGTACGGCGGCCGGTGGCAGAGGTAGTCCGGGGATAGCCATGGCGCGCACCGCGGTGAAAGCTCTGGGGCGAGCTGTTTTCTTTTCAGGAGTAACCCTCTCCAGCCAAGGTGTCGTTGCAGAGCCCGAGGCAGGCCACTGTATTGCCAGCAATGTTCAGCCGGAGTCGATTGACCTTGACCAGCCCCGGGACCAGTTGGCTCGCCAGAGCGATATGGTTATCCCGGAGGGAGCCCGTATCGCCCGGATTCGTATTGTTCGCCGGCCCATTTTTGATCTCAGTGACCCGGAGCAGGACAATTTTCTCTACCGCACCCTCAACGCTCTTAATACGCCCACCTGGGAGTCGGCTCTTCGTGCCCAGTTGGTGTTCAGCGAGGGGGACCTCTACGCCCCGGGTCTGATCGCCGAGTCCGAACGTGTTCTCCGTCAGCGTGAGTACCTGACCG
Source organism: Marinobacter denitrificans (assembly GCF_008795955.1). GTDB lineage: Bacteria > Pseudomonadota > Gammaproteobacteria > Pseudomonadales > Oleiphilaceae > Marinobacter > Marinobacter denitrificans. The sequence continues at coordinate 493,262 of NZ_VMHN01000001.1, read as the reverse complement.
CGGCCTGGGTCGGTGTCACCCGGGTCTGCGGGGATGAGGTGGAGGTCAGTGTTCTGGCGCGGGATACCTGGACGTTGTTTCCTTCGGTGGGAGGGTCACGTTCCGGGGGCGAGAACACCACCAACACCGGCCTTTCCGACCCGAACTTTCTTGGCTCCGGCAAGAGCGTGGGCGTGGCCTACACGAAGGACCCGGACCGTACCGAAACCAGCATAAATTATGATGACCCCAATGTTTTGGGCTCCCATTGGCAGACGGGGTTTTCCTACGATAAACGCAGCGATGGCCGCGGCCGCAGTGCTTACCTCGAACGTCCTTTCTATAGCGAGCGGGCGGACTGGCGGTTTGGGCTCAATGGCGAGGACGACGTGCGGGAAGAGTCCCGTTTCGTGGGTGCCGAGGCCATTGCCGATTATCGCCGTAGCCAGGAATTTATGAGTATTGATGTCGGGTGGCGGCTGGCGGAGCGGGATGAGCGCCAATGGCGACTGCTTGCTGGCTACCGTTACGATGCTCTGGAATTTGAGCGGCTGCCGGATGAACCTGAGCTCGACCTGCTGCCTGAAAACCGCACCTTGAGCTATCCCTGGGTCGGTTTCGACTACCGCGAAAATCGCTTCCGGGAGATGACGAATCTCACCCAGTTGCAGCGGGTTGAAGACGTCCGGGATGGGATTGTGTGGCGAACAGAACTCGGTTATTCGTCTCCCGGTCTCGGGGCCACCGAGGACCGTGTGGTACTGAATATGGAGTTCCAGGATGCGCTGCTGGCAACGGAAACCAATTACGCCCGTTACGAGCTGAGCCAGAGCGGTAACTACCGGCTGGATGAAAACCGCATTGAGAATCTTCAGGGGACACTTAATCTGGAATACTTTCACGGCGGTTCCGTACCTTGGAACAGCTGGTATACCACTTTGTCTTTAACGGCAGCCCATAATCTGACTGCAGATGAGCAGCTTCTGATAGGCGGTGACACTGGCCTTCGTGGTTATCCGAGCGATTACCAGCAAGGTAACCGGCGAGCGCTGTGGACGCTGGAGCGCCGCTATTTTCCTGACTGGCACCCGTTCAAGCTGTTTCGTCTCGGTGGCGTGTTGTTCACTGATGTAGGGCGAGCCTGGTTCGATGACGGACGCAACAATGGCCCGGACAGCGGCGTGCTGAAAGACGTGGGATTCGGCCTGAGGCTGGCCTCAAGCCGAATCGAAGTGCAGCGGATGCTGCACCTGGACTTTGCTTTTCCACTGGATGGGGACGACAGCATTGACCAGGTGCAGGTGTTGCTGCGGGGTCGAACCCGGTTCTAGGCGACGATGAACGTTACTTGATCCATTTGTCGCCCCAATGGGTGATGTCGTGCTGTTGCTGCATTTGCAGCGAACGTGCACCGGCAGCGGGTTCGGCGTCTTCTGCAGCTGCAATTTCCTCGTCGATCACCCGGGTTGAGAGTGATAACCAGCTTGTGACGAAGGCGGCCGCATCGCCGTTGATTTCCAGTGCCAGTTCGTCGACGTTGGTGATGTCGTCACAGGAGGAATGGTAACAGGGGTCAAAGGCAACGCCCGCCTCGCCACCAAACTTGGCAGCCTGTTCTTCGGTTTTCAGCTCCTCGGCGCCGGTAAACAGGCCGCCGAAGGCGATGCCGTCTTCAAAGAACTGCGCATAATCGGAGCGGAAACTTATTTGCGTGCCCTCCGCTGCAATTTCCCTCAGGTCGAAGTATTTCTCGAACAGCGCCTCTGTGGCGGCCGATCCCGGAGGGCCGGCAAGATCGAAGTCGGAACCATCGCCATCGTAGATAAAGTTGCCAAAGTTAGGCGAACCAATCATGTCGTAGTTCAGGTAGACCTTGATCCTGTCCTTCTCTTCCTGAGACAGGCTGTTGACGTAGAAGGTTGAACCCACAAGGCCGGCTTCTTCCGCGCCCCACCAGGCAAAGCGGACCTGGTTGCGGGGGTGGGCCCGTTTCATTTGCAGGGCCAGTTCCAGCAACGCGGCACTGCCGGAGCCATTGTCGTTAATGCCGGCAGCTTCGTAGACGGAATCCAGATGGGCGCCGGTCATCACCACGTTGTCCGGGTTGCCCCGGTTGGTTTCAGCGATGACATTGACAGTTTCGGTCTGTTCTCTCACTACGTCAGTTACCACCCTGAGCTCAAGGTCTGGCTGGTCTACCCAGGCAGCGCCAATGTCGTAGGTGGTGAACACAACGGGAATACCACCAGCATAGTCGTCGCCCAAAGTGGCGTTGATCAGGCCCATGTTGTCGTCAGTATTGCCCTGATTAAAGATCACCACGCCCACAGCGCCGGCATTGGCAGCATTGGTCGCTTTCTGCCCGAAGGCACAGGCTCCCCGCTGGATGACCGCTATGGATCCGGCCGGGAAGTCGGCGAAATCTTCGGGTTCGCAGCCACTGGTGGAGGTGTTGTCCGGGCCGAGCTGGACATCAACAGCGACGGCCGTGCCTGAGACATCGCCCGGCTCGGTCTGGGACAGGTAGGTGAATTCTTCCTCCCACACATAGTCGGTCGGCGTTGGCGCAGTGACTTGTAGAATGCCATCCCCGGCCGGGTAGAAAGTATTGAACGGGAACGACTGGATGGTGACATCGTACCCTGCGCTCTCGAGGGTGTTCTTGACGTAATCAACCGAGGCCTGGTAGCCGGGCAGGCCGGCAGCGCGATTGCCATCATTGGCTTTGGCTATTGCGTAAAACATGTCCAGGTGATACTGGATATTGCTCGCCTGCATACAGCGGGGCAGACCGAATGGCGTACTGTTCAGGATGCCAAACCGACACTCGAAGGGACTGATGTGTTCGGGACTCCAGAAATCGTTGAGTAAATCACCGGTGGATTTCTGGCCTGGCGCGGCCTGAGCGGTTATTGCAAACAAAAGAGATCCCAAAGCCAGGGTGTGGCTTGCGGTGCTGAGTTTCATTGGTATTCTCCATTCCTGGGAGTTTGTTGTTGGAGCCGCTTGTGGCGGTCTTTCAGCGCAGCGATGCCCGAATAGGTGGTAAACAGGCATCTGGGGTATCACTACGTCCTTCGATACCACTTAGGAAGACTAGTCGTGGATATTCGCTCCATCCACATGCAGAACATTACAAAGTGTTATTTTTTCAAATAGGCCACGATGGCCGCAGGGAACAACTACCATGCCGGTTTCTGCACACTATGCACTTACTGTACTGATCTGGGGGCTTACCTGGACCGCTATTCGCCTGCAGGTAGAGTCGGCACCGGTGGATATCTCGGTGTTCTACCGTTTCCTCCTGGCTTCAGTGGTGACCCTTGTAGTGCTTGTGTTGCTGCGGCGCCTGCAGAAGCTGGACCTGAAACAACATGGCTGGCTGGTGCTTCAGGGGCTTACTCTTTACAGCGTGAACTTCCTGCTGATTTATCGTGCTGCTGAGTCCATGACCAGTGGCCTGCTGGCGGTAGTGTTCTCGCTGGCGGCGCTGTTCAACGCGGTGAACGGATGGCTGTGGCTGGGGCTGCGGCCTACGGCGCGGCTTTACCCGGCCGTGGCCCTGGGCATTACCGGCGTGGCATTACTGTTCTGGCATGACCTGCAGTTGGGTAACGCCACCGGTGCGAGCATTCTGTTTGCCGTCGCCGGTACGTTCTGGTTCTCCATGGGTAACCTGGTGAGCATCAAGGTGCGAATGGCGGAGATTCCCCTGCTGGTCGCCAACGCCTGGGCCATGGTCTATGGGGCGTTAATCCTGGGGCTCTGGTGCCTGATTCAGGGGGTGGGGTGGGTGCTGCCTTCAGCGGCCACCTTCTGGGGTGCAACCGTATTCCTCGCCGTCCCCGGCTCCATTATTGCCTTCTACTCCTACATTACTGTGATCCAGACCTTGGGCGCAGAAAAGGCGGGCTATGCAACGGTGCTTTTCCCGATAGTGGCCTTGAGTGTTTCCACGTGGCTGGAGGGATTCGAATGGACCATTACTGCGGTTTTGGGAGCCATGCTGGCGATCCTTGGAAACTATGTGCTGTTTCGCCGACCCGCCCAGAAATCCTAGTGTCTGCTGTATACTGTTAACGAAAACGTTTTAGGGAAAATGGACGTGCCCAATGACAAACAGAGTTGATATCCATTACTGCACAGGGTGCCGCTGGCTGCTTCGCTCGGCGTGGATGGCACAGGAGCTGCTGACCACCTTTGAAGGCGAACTGGATTCGCTGGCCCTGCATCCGGGAAGCGGCGGCATTTTCGAGGTGTGGGTTAACGGCAAGCGCATCTGGTCCCGCAAGGAACAACAGGGTTTTCCGGAGATCAAGGTACTCAAGCAGCTGGTGCGGGATGAAATCGACCCTGAACGTTCCCTCGGTCACGTGGATCGTTGAAGCCCGGGACAAGTAACTCTGCCCGGGCACTGGCTTTATGCCCTCAGAAGGAATGCCCGAGCAATCCCAGCACTCCCAGAACGATCAGGTAGCCTGCCACGATGTAGTTGAGCAGCTTTGGAAATACCAGTATGGCAATGCCCGCACCAAGGCTGATGAGAGGTGCAAGTTCAAGGTGAAGTGTCATACGACTGGTCTCCTGTAGTGATTATTTTCTGACGAACGCCAGGAATCCACCCGCAACAACGGCTGCGGCGCCACCAATCAGGTACCACATGGTTTCATCCGTAAAGCGGCCGGTGAATGCCTCTGTTATCTGGTCGCCGGCTGACTGTGTGGATTGATAGCCGAAGTAGAGCAGAGCAATGCCTACCACCAGAAGAACCAGGCCAATGACTTTCGTGCTTCCCATTCCAATTTCCTTGTGAGCGCGCTTGTGGAACCATATTCAGGGCCTCTGGGGCCCCGGAAGTTTCCAGTGTAGCAGCTGAAACCGCGCAGAGTATGTTTGTAACAGCTGCTAGTGTTGACCGGCCTGTCGACGGAAGCCGGCCAGCAGTGCCATACCCGCAGCCATAATCAGAAATGAGGAAGGTTCCGGAACAGAAGCCGCTGAATGCCTGAAGGAGAAATCATCAATAGCGAAGTTGCTTCCCCGGGCGGAGTCCCGATTGTTGACGTCCGATCCGAACGCACTGAATACCAAAGTGTCGATGCCAATGAAATCAAAGTCGAACCATCGAGCATCGAGTGTATTTACACCAACAGTCTGATTATGGGTTAACTGGCCACTCTGATAACCCTTCACGTTCACGGAAAGATTGTCATGAAACGCTGCGGTAAGATTTACACCGTAGAAATCAAATGTGGTGGCGCTGGATATGGTGGCGTTCTCGCCGGAAAAGTTATAGGCAGACCAGCCGCCAGAGGTCACTGAATTGCAATATCCATACTGGCAGGTGCTTTTCGGCATTAATCCCCAGTTGTCCCAGGCAAGTCCACCGTAACCGTTCTCTATTTCACCGGGAGAGAGGTTTTCAAAATCGAGCACAGTTGCCTGCGCGAAATAAGGTGAGAGGAGTAGTGCCGCACTGCAAGCTATCCGGCCAAGTTTATTCATCATTCTTTCCTTTTTGTTTGTAAAGTTTTGTTTCGCATTGTAATTCATTGCCGCGGCGGATTTCCGTGTGTGAATCACAGAATGAAATCCGGGGTCCGCTATCCCAAGAACGTGTCTGTCCGCTAGAATTGTGCGCAATCGACTTACTGACCAATCAAAACCGGGAAGCCCATACGATGAGCAATGACGAACTGAGCCAGATCCTCGAAATGAATGGTGAGGAGCGATACGACTACTTCCTGGGGCTGGTTGGTGAAGAGCGGGAAATCTGGATTCTGGTAAATACGGAAAATCGCTTTCTGAAAATCGAATCAGAAGACGGGGCTATTGCTCATCTGCCGGTTTGGCCCAGTGCAGCCTTTGCGGCTGAGTACGCGAAAGCCTCCGGTGACCTCTCTCCGAAAAGTATTTCCCTGCCCGACTTTTTCAAAAAATGGGTGCCCGGCCTGACCCGGGACGGACTGGAAGTTGGAGTGTTTCCCGGGCTTGACGACACCCTGTGGATAACAGAACCGGAGGAGCTGAAGCGCGATCTTCAGGATGAGATGTCAAGCTTCTGAAGAAGGGGAAAAGGGCTTGGAAGTATTACTCATCATCCTGGTTTTTGCCGTTGCGGTACTTGTTCCTGTCGGTTCGGTCCTCGGCTTCCTCGCCTTTCGCCGGCATGGCGATCAGGCGGCTCGCATGTCGTCGATGGAGCGTGAACTCTCAGCGCTGCGGGAGGAAGTCGCCGGGGTCAGACGCCAGATGGCGCAGGGGGATCAGCCCCTCACACTGGAGCTGGACGAGCCCGAAGCGCCCGCGGCAACCGCGCAGCCTCTGACGGAACGCCGATCGGCCCCGGAAACGTCATCGACGGATGGTTGGGCGGCTTCGGCCCGTCCGACAGCCAGTGATCGACTGGGTGTGAGCACGTCTTCCCGTCTGGCCCAGGCTCTGAAAGAGAACTGGATGGTATGGCTTGGTGGCCTGAGTGTGGCCCTGGCAGGAATATTCATGGTCAGCCATTCCATAAATGCCGGGCTTATCGGCCCTATACTGCAACTGGTCATGGCTGTGGCAAGTGGCATCGCGTTGCATGCCGGGGCCGAATATCTGCGCCGCCGTAACCAGGGGGCGGATCAGGTATTCGCTGCCCTGGCAGGTGGGGGCAGTATTACGCTCTATGCAGCGTTGCTGGCCGGTGTACACCACTATGGACTGGTTACCCCAGCGATGGGGCTGGCGGGCCTGGCGTTGGTATCGCTGGCCACCATGGTGTTGGCACTGGTTCACGGCCCTTTGCTGGCAGTCATGGGGTTGAGCGGCGCCTACCTGGTGCCTTTGCTGATCGGTGGCGATGACGGCAGCGTGGCGTTCGTGCTGTCTTACAGTTTCCTGATTACCCTCAGTTCGCTGCTGTTGATGCGCTACGTGTACCGTGACTGGCTGTGGTACGCGACCCTGAGTGGTGCGCTTTTATGGTGGCTGATTACCGCGTCCTCCGCCGCTATCAGCGCGGCTTCCGCCTGGTATATCGCTGGTTTGTTTCTGGCCTTTGCGGTCCTGCCGGGCTTCGTAAAAGCAGATGCACCACGGGTGCGGGAGCTTCTGGTATCGTTGCTGGTTGTCTGGGGCATCTCGATGGTTGATCAGCAGGTAGCCAGCCCGCTGTTCTGGAGCTGGCTGCTGATCCTGCCAGTGGCCGCACTGGTGCCCCAGAGCCGTGGGGCCCTCTGGTTTCTTCCCTGGGGCGCGGTACTGGTCAATGCGGCTGGCTGGCTGGGTTACAGCGCTCGCCATAATGCAGACACGCTATACCTCACGCAGATGCCGCTGGAGCATCAGGGCCACTTCCTTTCCTATCTGGTTGCTGCAGCCATCATCACTCTTGGTCTTGGGTTGTGGCACTGGGTCCGCCAAAGCGATCAGCGGCGATGGGCATCATTAACGTTTCTGTCGCCACTGGTTTGGCTGGTTCTGGGCTGGTTGCTGCTTCACGGCTACCAAACGTCTTTCAGCTGGTCGGTGGCGATGCTGTTGATCGGCGGTGGGTACGGCGTTCTGGCGTGGAAACTGGAAGGGCTTGAGCGTTATCGGGGAGGCGTTGTCTGGGCCGTGCTGGCGGCACACATCAGCTACTCCCTGGCGGCCGTTATGCTGTTCCGGGAAGGGTCTCTGACACTGGCGCTCTCTGTCCAGTTCGTCACTCTGACCTGGCTGGCACGCCGTTATGAGATGCCGGAACTGTACCTGCTGTTGAAAATCGCGCTGGCCCTGGTGGTTGCGCGGCTGACCTTCAATCCATGGTTGCAGGACTACGACACCACGGTGCACTGGCCCCTGTGGACCTATGGCGGAGCCGCCCTGTTTGCCGGCATCGCTACCTGGATGGCCGGCAGGAACAGGGGCATCCGTCCGTGGCTTGAAGGGGCAACATTGCACTTGCTGGTGTTGTTCCTGGGCGCGGAAATGCGCTACTGGCTCTATGATGGCGATATATTTGCCCGTGAGTACAGTTTCACCGAGGCAACCATCAACACCTTGCTCTGGGGTGCGCTGAGCGTGACCTACATGGTGCGCGCAGGGGCAAGCCAGTCACTGGGCTGGCTCTACCGGTTGTTTTCGTGGATTCTGCTCAGCCTCTCCACGCTGAGTTATCTCACTCTCGTTACTGTGCTCAATCCCTGGTGGGGGGGCAGCGCCATTGGTGATACGGCGATATTCAATATGCTGTTACCTGCCTTTGGCGGGCCGGTGTTGCTGGCGCTGCTCGCAAGTCGCTTTCCCCGGCTTGCGCCCCGTTTCTGGTCCCTGTGCGGGGCGGCCGCATGCATACTGCTGTTTACTGCACTGGAAATCCGTCAGCTGTGGCAGGGAAGTGAAATGGCGTTGACTTATGGTGTTTCAGAGGGTGAGCTGTACAGCTATTCGGTAGTGGGTATGCTGTACGCCATTGTCGCCATACTTCATGCCACAAGGCGCGACAATGCAGTGCTCTATAAGGCCGGCATGGCCTTGCTGGGAATAGTGATTGGCAAGATATTCCTGATCGACATGGCCGGGCTACAGGGCCTCTGGCGAGTGGCTGCGTTCATGGGGCTGGGGCTGGCGTTGTTGGGCCTCGCCTGGATGTACCGAAAAGCACAACGCGTGCCCGGGAGTGGCTAGTTCATGCAGAAGGTGGCAAAGTTCGCCACCTAAAAATTCAACTTCAGCAAGAGGACAATCCGGTGACGGACCTTGTAAATTATCAATTGGAAGATGGCGTTGCCACGATCACTATCAGCAACGGCAAGGCAAACGCGCTGAGCCACGAAGTATTTGAAGCGCTCAATCACGCTCTTGACCGGGCCGAGGAAGACAAGGCAGTGGTGATCCTGACAGGGCAGCCCGGTATTCTTTCCGGCGGCTACGACCTGAAGGAAATGCAGAAGGGGCCGAAGGAAGCCTCCGCGCTGGTCACGGTGGGTTCCCGCTTCACCCGTCGCCTGGCAGCCTTCCCGCTGCCGATAATCGGTGCCTGCAGTGGCCACGCCATTGCCAAGGGCGCGTTCATTCTCCTGTCGGTGGATTACCGCATTGGTATCGAGGGTGATTTCAAGCTGGGCCTGAACGAGGTGGCCATCGGCATGACCATGCACCATGCCGGTATCGAAATTGCGCGGCATCGCCTGTCGCCGTCCCATTTTTACCGTTCCGTGATCAACGCGGAAATTTTTAGCCCCAAAGGAGCCATTGAAGCCGGTTTCCTGGATGAGGTGGTTGCGCCGGAGCAGCTTAAGGAAAGGGCGAATGATGTGGCCCAGCAGTTCCGGAAGCTGAACATGAAGGCTCACGAGCAGACCAAGCGTAAGGCCAAGGCTGCGTATCTCGAGCTGCTGGATGATTGTATCCTTAAGGATGCAGAACACCTGGGATTGATGAGCTGAACAGAATGGGCCGTATGGTGCGGCCTATCACCCGAGCGATGAAGGAGCAACGTCGTGTCAGAGTCCGAGCAGTTCGCCAGCGATAACTACAGCGGGGTGTGCCCACAAGCCTGGAAGGCGATGGCCGAGGCGAATTGTTCCGATGAGCCGGCCTACGGCGAGGACCGCTGGACACAGCGGGCGGCGGATGATCTTCGAACTCTGTTTGACACGGATTGCGATGTCTACTTTGTGTTCAATGGCACCGCCGCCAACTCGCTTGCCCTGGCCTCCATCGGCCAGTCCTTTCACAGTGTTATCTGCCATGAGCTCGCGCACATAGAGACCGATGAATGTGGTGGCCCCGAGTACGCCTCAAACGGCGCTAAGTTACTGTTAGGGCAGGGCGCCGACGGCAAACTCACACCGCAAAGCATTGAGCATCTGGTCACCAAGCGCAGCGATATCCACTATCCCAAACCCAAGGCCCTGAGCCTGACCCAGGCCACCGAGGTGGGCACGGTCTACACCCCCGAGGAGCTGCGGGCCATCCGGGAAGTGGCGGATCGCTACAAGCTGAATATCCATATGGATGGCGCCCGCTTCGCCAACGCAGTGGCAGCGCTGGATGTGCATCCGTCCGAGATCACCTGGAAGGCCGGGGTGGACGTGTTGTGCTTCTCGGGCACCAAGAATGGCCTGGCGATGGGTGAGGCAGTGGTGTTCTTCAATCACGAACTGGCCGAAGACTTCGAGTGGCGCTGTAAACAGGCTGGGCAGCTGGCCTCCAAGATGCGATACATTTCTGCACCCTGGTGCGGGCTGCTGGAAGGGGATGTATGGCTGCAGAATGCCCGCCACGCCAACGCGTGTGCAGAACGGCTTGAGAAGGGACTTCAGGGGCTGCCGGGTATCAGGCTTCGTTATCCCAGGCAGGTGAATGGTGTTTTCGTGGAGATGCCGGAGCCGGTGCAGGCCGCTTTGCGGGCGAAGGGGTGGAATTTCTACAACTTCATTGGTGGCAGCGCCCGTCTGATGTGTTCATGGTCGACCAGCTCGGAGCAGGTGGATCGTTTTCTTGCAGACGTGCGTGCACTGGTGGCCTGAGTCCGCTTGCTGGCTATCGCCAGAGAGCCGGCTTCGTGGTATATCAGCATCGTATTTGTCCCATTTTATATACTGGAAGCAGTAGCAATGCCAAAAGCAGGTGAAATCAAGAAGAATTCCGCAGTTGAATACGAGGGTGGCGTTTACTTCGTCAAGGACATCGAGCGGTCAGTGCCCCAGGGAAGAGCCGGCGGCAGTCTTTATCGCATGCGGCTTTACGACGTAGTGACCGGTTACAAGATCGACCAGACGTTCAAGGATTCCGACATGCTGAATCTGGCTGACCTGGTCCGCAGGCCGGCCACGTTCTCCTATTCAGACGGCGAAGAATACGTCTTCATGGATACCGAAGACTTCACCCAGTACAGCCTGAATGGCGAGGCCATTGCTGATGAGTTGCTGTTCATCAACGAGGATACTCAGGGCTTGATGGTTATTCTTGTAAGCGATGCGCCCGTGGCGCTGGATTTGCCCCCGACGGTGGACCTTGTCATTGAGGAAACCGATCCCTCCGTCAAAGGCGGATCTGCAACGGCACGGACCAAACCTGCCAGGCTAACCACGGGCCTTGTTATTCAGGTGCCGGAACATATTTCCACAGGCGACCGGATCAAAATCAATGTGGAAGAGCGCCGGTTCTTGGGCCGGGCCTGAGGGTACGGATCAGCGCAACGAGTGAAGAAACTGTCGGTGTTGTCGCAGCGCGCTGTCTATGCCGGCAGCTCTGAGGCGAACCGTCTGCCCAGGCATGCACTGGGCCAGGAGGCTGGCGGCCAACGGTGTGAGATTGCCCAGGCGCGGGTAGCCGCCAATGGTCTGCCGGTCGTTCAGCAGGGCGATTGGCTGGCCATCCGGTGGTACCTGAACGGCGCCCAGTGAAATCCCTTCCGACACCAGTGAGCTGATAGTGCACTGGAGTCTGGGGCCGGTCAGGCGTACGCCCATACGGTCTGCACGCTGGTCCACCTCCCATTCGGAATTGAACGCATCAAACAGGCTTCTGCCAGTAAAGGCCGCTATCTGGGCACCCGGAAGCAGGTTCAGTGTGGTTGTCTGCCGGTAATCCCGCTGTTCCGATTCCGGCGCAATCTGATCGGCCGGAATGCTGTCCGCTTCGTTCACAGTGAGTGTATCGCCCTCACGCAGGCTGGTTCCCTGCCCGTCAAATCCGCCGAGCTGTTCCCTTACCACGCAGGCGGCGCTTCCCATGACAGTCTCACCGCGGAAACCTCCGGCAACCGCCAGATAAGCACGTAAGCCGTTAACCGGCGTGCCAAAAGCAAGCCTGTCCCCCGCACGGATGGCCAATGTTCGCCACATGGGCGCGGCTTGTTGATTGTGCCTGACGCCCAGGTTGGCGCCCGTCAGCGCAATGGTCAGATCCCGCTCCGCCACCAGCTCCAGCCCACCAAAGGTGATTTCCAGCACGGCGGTGCCCCAGGTGTTGCCTGCCAGGCGGTTGGCCCAGGCCCAGGCGTGTAGGTCGGCCGGCCCACCTTGGGTGACGCCCAGATGGCGGACTCCGAAACGGCCGGCATCCTGCAGCAGTGCAAGCGGGCCAGCGCGGGAGACGCGAAATCCTGTGAGGTGACTTTCGCTCATTTCGCCGGGCCCCCGTTTGTGAGTGTGGTCTCGCCACCCTCTGCCTCGAAAGTGTCCTGATTCACCGGCACAAAACGCACGCGGTCGCCGACTCTCAGCAGGCTTAACCCTTCGCGGTTCCTGTCAAATAACCGCGCAGGAGTACGGCCAATGAGGTTCCAGCCGCCAGGCGTCACTACCGGGTAGGCGGCGGTTTGCTGGCCGGCAATGGCCACGCTGCCAGCAGGCACTTTCTGGCGCGGGGTATCCAGGCGTGGACAGGTCAGTGATTGGTCCAGTAGCCCCATAAAGGCAAACCCGGGCGCGAAGCCGAGCGCAAACACGCGATAATCCCGGGCGCTGTGGGCTTCAATGACGGCCTCAACCGAAAGGTCCGACATGTCAGCTACTCGCTGGAGGTCAGGGCCTACCTGCAGGTCGTACCAGGTGGGCAGTTCGTGCAGTTTTCCGCTGGTGCCCGCTTCAGCAGGTGTCAGCGTAGCGAGTATGTCGAGCAGTTGTTTTCTGGCTTCGCAGGGGCTGATGTGAAGCGGATCGAAAACCACCAGCAGCGTGGTGTAGGACGGCACCAGGTCCACCAGGGTGTCGCCGAAGGCGGCCTCGCATTCCTCGGCAAGGGCCGCCAGCCACAGGAGGTTGTTTTCCTCGATGCTGTCGAACAGCCGCACCATCCAGCCGTCAAGGCCGGCCCGCTCGAGGCAGGGTAAGCGTGTCGGTTTCATGCCCGTTCTTGAAGTTGGTTGAGCATCTGGCGGATGGCGCGCACGGACGCCACCGACTCTTCGTTATCGCCGTGGACACACAGGGTGTCCGCAGTCAGGATCAGTTCACTGCCATCGCTGGCGGTCAGTGGTTGTCCCGTGGCGATGCGCTGGGCCTGGTCAAGAATAACGTCAGGATCGTGGTGCACAGCGCCGGGCTGCGTCCGGGAAACCAGCCGGCCGTCGGCGTCGTAGGCACGGTCGGCGAAGGCCTCAAACCATAGCGTGAGGCCTTGCTCTTGGGCCAGTTCACGTATTGAGCTTGTGTCGCGGGTTGCCAGGGTCATCAGCGGAAGCCCTGAGCCATAGGCTTTGATGGCCCGGGCCACGGCGCTGAATATCTCCGGCTTGTGGGTCATGTCGTTGTAAAGCGCGCCGTGGGGTTTCACATAACGGATTTCCGTGCCTTCGGCCCGACACATGGCCGCCAGCGCGCCTACCTGATAGAGCACCAGATTTTCGATTTCCTCCTCTGAAAAAGCCATGGAGCGTCGGCCGAAACCGACCAGATCCGGGTAGGCCGGGTGGGCACCGATGCCCACCGAATGTTCTGCCGCCATGCGAACCGTGCGCCGCATGACATCCGGATCCGAGGCGTGAAATCCGCAGGCTATATTGGCCAGGTGAACATGGGGCATGACATGGTGATCCATCCCCATCACCCAGGGGCCGAAGCTCTCACCCATGTCGGCATTCAGTAGTAAAGGTTTCATGATGCCCTCTCTTTCTTTGCTTTGAAACAGCCTGTTGGCTCAGAAGATGTTCGAGCGTTCGTACTGTTTTGGCCACTCTACGTTTTCGGCTTTCAGAGCCGCTGCGGCGCGAAGCGGCCAGGCCGGGTCCGACAACAGTGCCCGCCCCAGTATCACCAGGTCAGCCTGGCCATTGGCGATAATCGACTCGGCCAGGTCCGGGCTGTGGATCAGGCCAACGGCGCCGGTAGCAATGTCAGCCCGCGTGCGCACCGCTTGCGACAGGGGGACCTGGTACCCCGGATGAATCGGGATTTGCTGGCGCGGATCATTCCCACCTGATGAACAGTCTATCAGGTCGACATCGCCCTGGAACCGCAACAGGGTGGCCAGCCGCACGGTGTCGTCGAGGGTCCAGCCTCCGTCCACCCAGTCGGTGCAGGACAGCCGCAGGAACAGCGGCAGGTCGTCTGGCCATTCCTCCCTCACCACCGCGATGGACTCCTGCAGAAAGCGTATTCGGTTTTCGAAGGTTCCGCCGTACTCATCGGTACGTTGATTGCTCAGCGGCGACAGGAACTGATGAATCAGATAACCGTGGGCGCCGTGCAGTTCCAATGCCTGGAAACCGGCTTCCCGGGCCCGGCGGGTGGCGGACTTCAGGGCCTCCAGCGACTCGTCGATCTGATTCTGGTTCATTGCTTCCGGTACTTGCCATTGGCTGGCATAGGGCAGCGCCGATGCGGACACCAGATCTTCCCAGCCGCCGGTGTCTGCCCGTAACGGGTGAGAACCCTCCCAGGGGCGTCCGACCGATGCCTTGCGACCGGCGTGGCCGAGCTGAATGCCGGGCACTGCGCCCTGGTCTGCCACGTAACTGGCAATGCGTGCGAGCCGGTCACGTTGTTCGTCGTTCCACAGGCCAAGGCAGTTTGGCGTGATCCGCCCACGGGGTTCGATGTGCACCGCTTCGGTAAACACCCAGCCGACACCACCGGCAGCTCGCGCACCCAGGTGAACAAAGTGCCAGTCGTTGGAGAGCCCATTTTCGCCGGAATACTGGCACATCGGAGACAGCATAATGCGGTTGCGGGCCTCCACTGATCGGAAACGGATTGGACGAAACATATGAGGGTTCGGGTCACGCCGAAGGATGCGGCGGGCGTTCTCACCACCGGAACGGGAATCGGTAACAGGTGCGTTGGAATCGGTTTTGTCGTCACTCATGGGTGTGATGTCCTTTTATTGTTGATTGAGGCGCGAGCAGGTGGCCGTAGGCACGGCGAACCCGCCATTGGCTCACCATGAACAGGGCGGCGCTGACGGCAATGGATGCCAGTAAGGCCAATATGAACGTCACCATCGGGGGGACATGGCCGACCAGAACCGCGGTCACAACCGCGAACGCGACGAGGCTGAGCATGCCTTGTTGTGCCGCGGCTACCGTAGCTCTTGCCACGTCAGGGCCATAACGGTCGTGGAGCGTCCAGCCAATGGTGAACAGGCCTACGGGAAAACCGACCAGTATCCCCGACAGCAGTGGGCCGGAGCGCGCCCCCAGGGTCGTGGCGACAGCTACGAGCACTCCGCCAAGAAGTCCGCGCAGTACGACATCAGACCACCCGGATACGGCCACTACCTTGGGCTGTTTCAGGGCGAGCACACGTTTGATGATTTCGGCTGCCAGCAGCACCACGCCATAGATCACCACAGCAACCAGTACGCCGCCGGGAATGAAGGCGAACAGGTATGCCCCCGGAATCCAGACCAGGGTCGCCAGTCCAAGGCTGGGCAGGGCGCCCAGGCGTTCGGCAGTCAGGACGAAACTGATGCTGAACAGCAGCGTGGCGATCAGCGCATGGAGGGTTGCCAGCGCTGCGTCCTGGATAAATTCTGTTGGCCACTCCTGCAACAGGAAGAAGTAGCCCGGGCCGAGAATAATGGGTGTTCCGGCAATAATGCCTCCCAGTCTGGGGCCCAGTTTGCCTACTGCAACCGAGACACCGATGACCACCAGAGCGGTAGCGATGAGTTTGGCCAGCAGCACGGTCAGCATGGTTGTTACAGCACCCGTTCGACAGCTTTCGCCAGCCGCAAAAGGGTCTCATCCGAGCCGTTGCGACCGATCAGCATCAGCCCGCCTGGCAAGTAGCCAGGCTTGTGGTTGGGGAGGGTGACGGAGCACAGGTCCAGCATGTTCGCCACGGTAGGGTTGCGCAGGATCAGAAGGTTCAGGCGGGCGTAATCCTCGTCTGCCGTCAGTTCCTCGAATCGAGGCGGAACCACTGGCACTGTCGGGGCAAGCAGTCCATCGTAATCCTGCAGCCATTCGTCCGCCTCCTGCTTGCGTTGCTGCCGGCGGCGGCAAAGTTCCAGGTAATCTGCGGCTGTAATGGCGGCACCACGTTCGATCCGGGTGCGCACGCGGGGGTCGTACTGGTCCCCGTGGTCCGCCAGTGACTGCCGGTGCACGAAATAGCTTTCTGCAGCGGTAAAACCGCCTCCTTCCATGAGCTCGGGGATTGCAGTAAGCACTGGGGCAGGCGCTTCAATAATGGTGGCTCCGGCATCGCGCAGACTGTTCAGGCTGCAGGCAAATGCCTGTGCAACGGTGTTATCCAGATCGTCCAGCATGTATTGGGTCGGGACCACAAAGCGCACGCCCTTCAGCGATATCGGTCTGAGGGGCTGGTATTGGCGACCGGACAGCACAGCGTCGAGGCGGGCGCAGCAGTCCACTGTGGGAGCAATAGGGCCGATGGAATCGAGGCTGTCGGACAGCGGGAAAGTGCCCTCGCGGGGAATGCGGGACTGAGAAGGCTTGAAACCCACCAGGCCACAAAACGCCGCCGGAATCCGCACGGATCCGCCTGTATCGGTGCCGATAGCTCCGCAGGCCATACCCCGCGCCACCGCCACCGCGGCGCCGGAAGACGAGCCGCCGGGAATGCGACCCGGTGCCAGGGGGTTATCCGGTGTGCCGTAGTGAGGGTTCAACCCCACGCCGGAGTACGCAAACTCGGTCATGTTGGTATGGCCGGTGATCACCGCGCCCTCACGTCGCAACCGGGAAACGATAAGTGCGTCGGTTTCCGCGGGTACCTGCCAGCCCTGAGACCCGGCATGGGTGATCTCGCCCTTTACGTCAAAAAGCGCTTTCAGGGCTATGGGCAGCCCGGCAAGTTGTCCGCCGGTCAGTCCGGCCTCACGCAGTCGGTCGATGGCATCGGCTTCAGCGCGGGCGGTTTTATCAAACCGACGGGTGTAGATCTGGGCATTGGCATCGTCGTTTGTGTCGATATGCTCGAAACAGCTCTCCAACAACTCCGTGGCCTTGCGCTGGCCGCAATCCATCTCGTCGAGCATCCGGGCGAGTGTGGTTGGCGTGTTCATTTGATCACCGGCAGAGTGTGAATGTTGTATTGGTGCTGAAGTTCGCTGCCTGACACCGGATCTTTCAGCACCATCCGGAACGCCTGTGCTGGGCGTAGCTCACCGATTACCGGCAGCGTGCCGCACAGCATGGCCTGGCCCAGAGCCAGTTCAGCTTTGTCCAGCCCAAAGCGTCGCAAGAGTTCCACAGGGTGCAGCAGCCCAGTGACCGGGCCTTCCTGATACAACACTTCTTCACCGTCGATGGTGGCGTAGGACGCCATCTGCAGTTCGTCCCAGTGGTCGATCACGCTATCGAGCCGCCATACCCGGGGGCTCACCGGTTTGACGCAGACCTGTTTCGAGTGGGCTACGGACCAGGCCTCGGCCTCGCGGTCGGTGTGATCTGAACCGATACCGACGAGGGTGCCCTGATTGGAGCCTATCAGGACCACTTCTACCTCGCCGCTGGAGGCTTCACCCAGCACCTGAATTGCCGGAGCCGTCGTGAGCTGATTGGCGGCGACACGATAGAACAGCGGGGTGGTGGATGGCGGTGTTACGCCAATTTCCTTCAGTTCTTCGATGTGTTCGTCGATGGCCGACTGCACCCGACCGGCCCAGCCAGCAATGATGAGCTCGCGGACGTCGACATGAATGGATTCCAGGGAGTCTGCAAGTTGGAAGTTAGTCATTGAGTCACTCCGGTCATTGGGTTCATGGCTGATCACTTCATCAGCTCAGGGAGGAATGTGGCCACCTGAGGGAACAGCACCAGCACGATGGCCATCAGGAACATGATGCCAACGTAGGGCATGGCGCCTTTCATCACGTCGCTGAAAGGTCCACCTTTTCGGACCCCCTGCACCACATAGAGGTTGAGGCCCACCGGTGGCGTGATCAGGGCCATTTCAATCAGCAGAATAATCAGGATCCCAAGCCACACAGAATCAAAGCCCAGACCGATAAGGATCGGGGCGACAATGGGAATGGTGATGACCATCAGTGACAGGGTTTCGATGAAAAATCCGAGAATGATATAGAGCAGGATGGCCAGCACCAGCGTGGAATAGGGGCCAAGACCGGCGTTTTCCAGGAAAGCGGTCAGCTCGCGCGTCACCCCCGCTGAAGCCAGTACAAAGTTCAGGAAGTAGGAAGCAATGATGATCAGCATAATCATGCCGGTGGTTTTCATGGTGCCGTCCAGCGCTTCGGTGATCACGCGTACTGACAGCTTTTTCATGGATGCAGCAATGATCAGCGCACCCAGCACGCCCAGCGAGGCCGCTTCAGTTGGTGTTGCCACGCCAGCATAGATGGAGCCGACCACAATACCGAACAGGGTCAGTACTGGCACGAGATGTCGCAGGCCGGAAAAACGGTCCCCCCAGCTGTGTGACACACTGGGCCCGCCAAGGCTTGGCTTCCAGATACAGATCAGCGCGGTACCGACAATGAACATCAGCGCGAGCAGAAGGCCCGGTAGCAGGCCTGCGGCAAACAGCTGCGGAATGGAGGTTTCAGTCAGGAATCCGTACACGATCAGGTTGATCGAGGGTGGAATCATGATGCCCAGGGTGCCGCCGGCGGCAATGGAACCGGTGAACAACTTGGGGTCGTAACCCATCTCTTTGCCCTGTGGAAGCGCCACGGTGCCAATAGTGGCTGCGGTGGCGACACTGGAACCGGAGGTGGCGGAGAACAGGGTTGCGGTGCCGATGTTGGCATGGAGCAGCCCGCCCGGCAGCCAGGACATCCAGCTTTCCAGGGAACGGTAGGTGCCACGGGCAATACCGGTGCGAACCAGAATCTCCCCCAACAGGATAAACAGGGGTATGGCAATCAGCAGATATTTGTCAGACGCAGACCAGAGCACATCCCCCATCGCGTTAAGCAGCGGAAAGGGTGAGAACAGCTCTGCAAGCAGCAGGGCCAACGCAATCAGCGTTGCAGCCACAGGAACGCTCAGGAGCAGCAAAGCCATCAGAATCAGCAGCGCGGTAATGATCATGAGCGTGCTTCCTTGTGTTCTTCTTCAATCTGTTCGTCCAGCGTCGGGCTGCCTGCCAGTTTCTGAACACCTTCTGTGTCGCCGCTGAGCAAGCCGAAAAAGGCTCGCAGGGAAACCATACACACGGCAAAGCCAAACCAGACCAACCCCACAAACCAGAGGGCCTGTGGTATCCACAAAGGCGTGCCCAACGGCGTGTTGGCGGTGGATCCGCCGCTGTAAGAGTGGCTGAGGACGCCGAAAACCGCGTCGACCACCAGGATTGAGAACATCGCCAGGGCCAGCAGGGCAACCAGGTCAAGCACGCCCCGCACTTTCATAGGAAACGTCAGGTACAGGGCATCAATGCGAATATGTGCCTTGCACATCAGGGTGTAGGCGAAAGACCAGCTGGCGCTGATCGCCATGATGTAACCGGTCAATTCGGTGGCGTGGACCGCGGAACGACCCATAAATACCCGGGAGGCCACTTCGACCGTAACCAGAGCCACTGTCAGCAGGATCATCACGCCGCCTGCCCGGGCGAACCATAGCGAGCCAACTTTAACGCCAGCGAGCACGCGGTCGAGAAACGAGTTCACCTGTTGCAACATAGGGTTCTCCAGACCGACCAGGGCAGTGTGACCACCCCGGTCGCCGTTATGGGTGAGAGGCGTGTTACTTGGACGCGCTCAGTCCGGTTACGTCACCTACGGTTTCATTCCAGCGGTCAACCCATTCCTGATCGACGCGCTGCGCCCAGTTAGGCAGCAGTGTTTCTTCCAGATGGCGAGAAGCCTCAGTGAAATCACTATCGGTGGCCTCTACCAGAGTCATGTCTCCGGCGTCACCGCGGGAGCATTCACCGTTGCCGGTCAGGCAGGCGATGCCTTCTTTCGTCTCTTCAACGGCAGAGTCCCAGACCGGGTCTTCATAGTTTTCCTTGATTTCGGCGGTCAACCACTCTTGTGTCTGCTCTGAAAGCGAGTTCCACTTCTTGCCATTCATGGCGGTAACCACATGGTCCCAGCCGCCTACCGGCAGCGGGTACAGATGGGTGGATACTTCGTGCCAGCCCGAGCTGTAGCCTGACAGGGAACCTGTCACTGCGCAGTCGATAACGCCACGCTGCAATGCACCGGGTACTTCGCTGAAATTCAGTGTGATGCCTTCGGCGCCCAGGGCCTGCAGGAATTCGGCAGTGGTGCGACCGCTGGCGCGAACCTTCATGCCCTTGAGATCACTCAGGCCGTCAATGTCAGCGTTGCAGAACACCATCTGCGAAGGGTAAGGCACAACCGCCAGCAGGTGAGCGCCGTCGTAACGCTGTTCAAACGCGTCGGCGAGAACGGGGCGGTAGGCTTCTGCTACTTTGCGGGCGGTTTCCACATCGGGAGCGATCATGGGCATATCCAGGGCTTCCAGTTCCGGTGCATCCTCAACCGCATAATCCGCCACCGTGGATGTGACTTCGATAACGTTACGGCTCATCAGCCGATAGACTTCACCGCCACCCAGGCCCATCTGGTCGAAGGTGGTGACTTCGGTGCTGATCTGGCCGTCGGAGGCTTCAGGAAGGTGCTTCTCCCAGAACGGGCGCTCGAAGTTCTGGTACAGGGACAAACTGCTCCAGCTTCCCACATAGTTGAAGCTGGCTTTGTCTACGTCCTGTGCCAGTGCGGTTGAGCTGGCCATTGCCAGACCCATCAGCGAGGCTGAAACGAGGGTTTTTTTTGTATTCATGGTGGTTTCCTCATGGTCTTCGTCGGGGGTGGTTCTTGTCGGTTCTGATTAAAAAAGGGCCAGGCTGTTGTCAGGAATATCCGTGACCAGCATGTGCCCCGGGCTGTGGGTGATCGCGAACTCGATACCGGAATCAATCAGGACTTGCTGTGGCGTAACACCACAGGCCCAGAACACCGGAATTTCATTCTTACCCACGGAAACGGAGTCGCCGTAGTCCGGTGCGCCCAGATCGGAAACTCCGATCAGCGATGGATTGCCCAGGTGCACGGGAGAACCGTGAACCTGTGGGTAGCGGGTGGTGATCTGGATAGCGCGGATGGCATCAGCGGCCACAAACGGTCGCATCGAGACGACCAGATTGCCGCTAAAACCGCCCGCTGGCGTCAGTGGTACGGAGGTGTTGTACATCGGCACGTTTCTGGCTTCGTCGATGTGGCGCACCTGAATCCCGGCGCTGATCAGGGCGTGCTCGAACGTAAAGGAGCAGCCCAGCGCAAAGGTCACCAGGTCATCCCGCCAGTCATCCGCCACATCCATACGGGTGTCACTGACCCGGCCATGGTGGTAGATGCGGTACGCGGGCACATCGCGGGCAATATCCAGATCACGGCCTAAAAGGGTGCAGGTGCGCGCGCCGGGCTCACTGACTGCCAACAGAGGACAGGGCTTGGGGTTGGCCTGGCAGAAACGGAGAAAGCCCGCTGCCTGGGATTCCGGCAGGATGACCAGGTTGACTTGGACATAACCGCTGGCAAGCCCGGAGGTTGGCCCGGTCAGGCTGCCTTCTCTTGCCGCTTTGCGAACAGCCTGGGGTGTTGAGTGTGCGTCCAGCTGAGCGATGCTTGTCATGGTTCTGCCCGATAGATGAGTTTCTTACATTTAAGGCAGAAGTAATGATTAACACAAATCGAAATATGGGATCAGTTTCGATAGAAAAAATGGATCAGTCATGTTTTTCAACGGTCTGCGGGGGACTCTTCGACCAATCCTGCGCGCTCTTTTGCAGTTATCAATGCAAGTTCTGCAATGGCATGTACCACACTGCTGCTCGGCGCCGCCCTGTAGGCCGCAATGAACGTAAGATCCGGCACGGTTGCATCAACCTCGAATCGTCGCAGAATGCCGGTGTCCAGTTCACGCTGCAGAATTTCCCGGGGAAGGGCGCTGACGCCAAGGCCATCCACCGTCATGCGTATGATGGTTGAGAGCGACGAACAGGAATGAATGCGGGTGGAATGGTTCATGGGGTCCACCAGTGAGCGGATGGCAATGTAGGGCTCACTCTGTCGCGGGTAGGTGACGATGGGCCAGGTGGCAAGCTCGGCGAGAGACATCGCTTGATCGGGAATGTTGAGCTGAGGGCTTGCAACCCAGGTCAGAGAATAGCGGCACAGGTCCCGGTTTATGATGCCGGGCTGGTTGACGCCGCCCATGAGAAAGGCTACATCGATCTCGTGGTTCTTGAGTTTTTCCGCCAGGTTGACGGAGATATCCACGTCCAGCTCCAGGTTGATGGCCGGGTAGGCTTCGCTCACACGTTCCAGCAATTGGGGTAGCCAGGTATGGGCAATGGTTTCCGAGACAGCAAGGCGAATGGTGCCCTGAATAGAGGATGGTTTGGCCACCGCCTGTAGCATCTCACCGTGCAGGCTCAGCATTTTCTCGGCATACACGAGAAACTCCCGGCCCTTGGCGGTCAGGGTGATCTTCTTGCCGGAACGATCAAACAGTTCTATGCCAAGCTGGTCTTCCAGGCCGGCAATGCGGGCTGATACCGAGGGTTGTGAGGCGTAGACCCTGCTGGCGGCGGCACGGAAGCTACCCAGCCTGGCGATCCAGACGAAGGTTTCCAGGGTCCGGATGTGCATCAGATCCCCGCATCCTTGACATTCTCCATTACCACAAACGTGCTGGTCTGCAATACATGGGGCAAGGCGGATATCTGCTCCCCGAGCACCTGCCGGTATTCTGCCATATTGCGGGTGCGTACTTTCAGCAGGTAATCAAAGTTGCCCGCGATCATGTGGCACTGTTCCACTGCCGAGATCTGTTTTGCTGCAGTGTTGAACGCCGCCAGGGCGCCACTGCTGGTGTCGTTCAGGGTAACCTGGGCAAATGCGATGTGGCTTTGTCCGAGTTTGGTCTGGTTGACCAGGGCGGTGTACCCGGTGATATATCCCTGCTCTTCCAGGCGCCGCATACGAACCTGACAGGGCGTTTTCGACAACCCCACCCGTGAGGCGAGCTCAGTCACTGTGATCCGCGCGTGCTTCTGCAATTCGCGGATGATGGAGTGATCGATTCTGTCCAGTTCGACCATAATCTCATTTCCTGGCTAGATATACGGCTAATTATGGGCCTGAATATAATCAAAATACCTGCACATTAAAACTTTACAGACAAAGGGCCTTCTGCGAGTTGGCTATACTGTGGGATGTTCAGTCACATACGTGCCAGTTGATATTCCCGGAGACCATTGATGACCCCTGCCGAAGCCAAACAAAAACAAACGCTGCTGGAACAGCTCTCAGATGCCCTTGAGGGTGAGGATTACGACCCGGACGACTCGCGAAACCTGCGTGAAATTGTCGCCACCATGATGGAGGAGTCCGTGTCGTGGGATGACGCACTGCTGCAGCGCCTGGTTGAAGTTCTTGGTGAGAAGCCCGGGCAGCGATTTGCCAGCATGTTCAGTGGCGGCTTCCCTTCGAGCTACCGGTCGAAGTTCTCTGTTCAGGATGCGGTTGAAGACATTCAGCAGATTCAATCCATTGCCCTGACGTCCGATGTGCCCATGCGTTTCTATCAGCCATCTGAGCAGGGCGCGCAGGAACTCAGCTTCAAGCTCTACAGCCAGGGCAAATCGGTGATCCTGTCGGATGTCATTCCAATTCTGGAGAACCTTGGCATGCGGGTGCTTGGGGAGCACCCGTATCGTATCCGGCGGCGTGACGGCGAGCAGTTCGGGATCAGTGATTTTACGGTGGAGTTCCACGCCCGTTGCCGCGGCGCTGACATTGAAAAAGCCAAACCCCTGTTGCAGGAAGGGTTTCGCGAAATCTGGAATGGTTTTGCCGAGAACGATGACTTCAACCAGCTGATGATGGCGGCAAGCCTGGGCTGGCGCGAGGTCAGCGTGCTGCGGGCCTATTCCCGTTATATCAAGCAGCTGCGTTTCGGTTTCAGCCAGCCGTTCATTGCCGATACCCTGGCGCGGCATCTGGATCTTACCTCGCTGCTGGTGGAGTTCTTCAAGGCCAGGTTCGATCCCGATGCTGCGGTGGCTGAATGCCGGGAATCAGAGACTGCAAGGATTGAAAGTGCCATTCTGGATTCCCTTGATGCGGTGACAAGTCTTGATGATGACCGGATTCTCAGGCGCTTTTATGTGCTTATCAAAGCAACCCTGAGAACCAACTACTTCCAGCGCCAGGACACCGGCGAGTTCAAGGGATACCTGTCGCTCAAAATGGACCCTTCCTCTGTACCCGATATTCCGAAACCCTGTCCTCATTTTGAGGTCTTCGTATGTTCACCCAGAGTGGAAGGGGTACACCTCAGGGCAGGCCCGGTGGCCAGGGGCGGGCTGCGCTGGTCCGACCGCAGTGAGGACTACCGCACCGAAATTCTCGGCCTGGTAAAGGCCCAGCAGGTGAAGAACTCGGTGATTGTGCCCGTCGGTGCCAAGGGCGGGTTCATCGTCAAACAGCCGCCGGAAGATGGCTCCCGGGAGGCCTTGAGGGAAGAGGGCATCACCTGCTATCAGACGTTTATCCGGGGGTTGCTGGATCTGACCGACAATCTGGATGAGGGTGAAGTCGTGCCACCGGCCGATGTGGTCCGCCATGATGGCGACGACACCTACCTGGTGGTCGCCGCTGACAAAGGTACCGCGACCTTCTCCGATATCGCCAACCGGCTGGCCCACGACTATGGCTTCTGGCTGGGAGATGCGTTTGCCTCCGGCGGCAGCGAGGGCTACGACCACAAAAAGATGGGGATTACGGCTCGGGGTGCCTGGGAGTCCGTCAAACGACACTTCCTCGAGAAGGGCATCGACACCCAGGCCGAAGAATTCACGGTGGTTGGTATCGGCGACATGGGGGGGGATGTGTTCGGTAACGGCATGCTGTTGTCGGATCGTATCCGTCTGGTCGGCGCGTTCAATCATCTGCATATCTTTGTTGACCCCGAGCCGGACGCAGCTGCCTCCTTTGCCGAACGCAAGCGGCTGTTCGAGTTGCCGGGGTCGAGCTGGGCGGATTATGACGAGAAACGGATCAGCGAGGGTGGCGGGGTTTTTTCCCGGTCTGCAAAGTGGATTCCGGTTTCACCCCAGATGCAGGCCAGACTGGGCATAGAAGCCGACCGCCTCGCCCCCAATGAGTTGATCAGGGCACTGCTGACAGCCCCGGTGGATATGCTCTGGAATGGCGGCATCGGCACCTACGTGAAAGCAGCAAGTGAGTCCCACGATGACGTTGGCGACAAAGCCAATGACGCCGTTAGGATTGATGGCCATCAGTTGCAGTGCCGGGTACTTGGAGAAGGCGGCAACCTGGGATTCACCCAGCTCGGCCGGATTGACTTTGCCCGCGCCGGTGGGGCGGCCAATACCGATTTTATCGACAATGCCGGCGGGGTGGATTGCTCGGACCATGAGGTAAATATCAAGATACTTCTCAACGAGCAGGTGCGACGGGGACAGATGACGCTGGACCAGCGTAACCAGATGCTCAGGGCAATGACGGCCGAGGTGGCGGAGCTGGTACTGCGCAACAACTATCGCCAGGCCATGGCATTGTGTCTGGCACAAAGCGGTGCTGTGACCACTGCAGACGAGTATGAGCGCCTGATGCGGCGGCTTGAAGCCGAGGGCAAGCTTGACCGGGCGCTTGAGTTCCTCCCCGATGATGAGGCGCTCAGGGAGCGGCGGGAGCGTGGCTCCGGCCTCACACGCCCGGAGCTCTCTGTGCTCATTTCCTACGCCAAGATCGAACTCAAACAGGCGTTGCTGACCACCACAATTGTTCATGATGACCGCTTTATTCATGCGCTCTATTCGGCTTTTCCGGCATCGTTATTGGAGCACTTTCCCGAGGCAATTGACGCGCATCCGCTGCGCGCGGAAATTTCAGCCACCCAGATCGCCAATGACATGGTGAATCGTATGGGCATCAGCTGGGCGGACAAGCTGCGTAATGCCACTGGTGCCGATAGCGGGCGGATTGCTGCAGGGTACCTGATCTCCCTGCGCATCCATGACGTAGAGACTCAATGGAAGGCCATTGAGGCACTGGATGGCAAGATCAGCCCCGAGGTGCAGGCGGAACTGTTCAGTGACGTGATTCGCCTGGTTACCCGCAGCACCAGCTGGCTGCTGCACAACCGCCGGAGCGATCTGGATCCGGCCTCGTGTGTTGCCCACTATCAGGGGCCGCTGGCCGAGGTGTTGGCGTCAACAGAGCGCCTGGGCTCGGTGATTCCTGCAAGTCGCTGGCATGAACGCTATGATAGGTACTGTAAGCAGGCAGTTCCCGAGGGGCTGGCCGCTTATGGAGCCTCGGCTGAGAGCCGGTACTGGCTGATGGACATCATCGAGATCGGTCGCCAGTTGGGACAGGATCTGGAATCGGTGGCCTGGGTTTATTTCAGTCTCGGGGAAGGCCTGAACCTGACCTGGCTGGACAGGCAAATGCGTGCCTTCAGGGCCCGTGGTCACTGGCAGGTATTGGCGACGCTCCATTACCGCGATGAGCTTGATCATCAGTTGCGGAACCTTACGTCGAGTGTGTTTTCCGCGGCGGCTGTAGCGAAAGGCACCCAGGAGGTGTCACCAGAACAGATGCTGGAAGCCTGGCGCGACGACAAACAGGCGCTACTGGTGCGCTGGCACCGGATGCTCGGAGACATGCAGGCTGCGAATGATGTTGATTGCGCGGTCTTCTCCGTCGCTCACAGCGTACTTCGGGAGCTGGCCGCAAAGGCAGATTAACCAGCCAGTGCAGTAAATTCACCTGAATACTGAGCATTTGACAGGAAGAACATAAATTTTAGTTCATTAAAAAAGCCTGAAGGTCGTGTGTGTCTGGTTTTTACAGTCAAATAGTCTTTGTCGTTCCCGGTAGAATGCGGGAAAGACAAACAACTGAGAGGGTTCAACCATGAGACCGCAGCAATCAGAGACTCCCACACTGGTCGATAGCCGGCAGGCCATCCGCAGTTATTACCTGGCGGATGAATACAAAGTGATTAGTGAGATGATTGCTGGCGCCCAGTTGACCCAGGCCGAGCGCGACGCAATTTCCGCTCGCGCGGCTGACCTGGTACGTAGCGTCCGCAAGAACGCCAAGTCCACCATCATGGAAAAGTTCCTGGCGGAATACGGCCTCACCACCAAAGAGGGTGTGGCGCTGATGTGTCTGGCGGAAGCGTTGCTGCGCGTGCCTGATAACCTGACAATTCACGAACTGATTGAGGACAAGATCACTTCCGGCGCCTGGGGCAACCATGTGGGCCGCGCGTCTTCGTCGCTGATCAATACGGCGACCGTTGCATTGCTGATGACCAGCAATCTGCTCAAGGACTCCGAGCGCAACAGCGTGGGCGATACCCTGCGCAAGCTGTTGAAGCGGTTTGGCGAGCCTGTTATCCGCACCGTTGCCGGACAGGCAATGAAAGAAATGGGCCGCCAGTTCGTTCTGGGGCGTGATATCGACGAAGCCCAGGACGAAGCAAAAGAGTACACGGCCAAGGGCTACACCTACTCTTACGATATGCTGGGCGAGGCCGCCCGCACCGACGATGACGCCAAGCGTTATTACAACTCCTATTCCAACGCCATCGACAGCATCGCCAAGGCCTGTAAGGGCGACGTGCGCAAGAATCCCGGTATTTCCGTCAAGCTGTCCGCCCTGTTGGCCCGCTACGAGTATGGCAACAAAGAACGGGTGATGAACGAGCTGCTCCCCCGGGCGAAAGAGCTGGTCAGGAAGGCGGCTGCCGCCAATATGGGATTCAACATTGATGCCGAGGAACAGGACCGGCTGGACCTTTCCCTGGATGTCATCGAGGCACTGGTGGCTGATCCCGAGCTGGCCGGCTGGGACGGCTTTGGTGTGGTGGTCCAGGCCTATGGCAAGCGCTCTGCCTTCGCGCTGGACTGGCTCTACGGACTGGCAGAAAAGTACGACCGCCGCTTCATGGTTCGCCTGGTGAAGGGCGCCTACTGGGATGCCGAAATCAAACGTGCGCAGGTCATGGGCCTGAGCGGCTTCCCGGTATTTACCCGAAAGGCCTGTAGCGACGTATCCTTCCTGTCCTGTGCCACAAAACTGTTGAACATGACGGACAGGATCTACCCGCAGTTTGCCACTCACAACGCCCACTCCGTGTCGGCGATTCTGGAGCTGGCAAAATCCAAGGGCGTGGATAACTATGAATTTCAGCGCCTCCATGGCATGGGCGAGTCACTCCACAGCGAAGTGCTGAAGGTCAGTGGTGTGCCCTGTCGGATTTACGCGCCGGTGGGTCCTCACAAGGATCTGTTGGCGTACCTGGTGCGCCGTCTGCTGGAGAACGGTGCCAACAGCTCGTTCGTTAACCAGATTGTGGACAAGCGCATCACGCCGGAGGAGATCGCCAGGGACCCGATGGATTCGGTCAAGGAAATGGGCACTGATATCTCCAGTAAGGCGATCGTGCATCCCTTCAAGATCTTTGGCGAGCAGCGGCGCAACTCCAAGGGTTGGGATATCACGGATCCGGTGACCGTCAAGGAAATCGATGAGGGTCGCGATCCCTATCGCGAGCATCGCTGGAAAGGCGGGCCCATCATTGCCGGCGACGTGGGTGGTGCAGAAGTTCAGATGGTCCGCAACCCGGCTGATCCCGAAGATACCGTTGGCCATGTGACCCTGGCCTCCGAGGCCGATGTGGACACTGCCATTACCGCAGCGCAGGAAGGCTTCAAGACATGGTCTGCCCGGTCAGCGAAGGAGCGGGCAGAATGTCTTCGCAAGGTGGCCGATTTGTATGAGGAAAACGCCTACGAACTTTTCGCTCTAGCCACCCGGGAGGCCGGGAAGTCGCTGCTGGACGGAGTTGCCGAAATCCGTGAGGCTGTGGACTTTGCCCTGTTTTACGCCAATGAAGGCATTCGCTATGAGGACAGCGGTGAATCACGGGGTGTGATGGTGTGTATTTCACCCTGGAACTTCCCACTGGCAATCTTCACGGGTCAGATTCTTGCCAACCTGGTGGCGGGCAACACGGTATTGGCCAAGCCCGCCGAACAGTCCTCATTGCTGGCGGTACGTGCTGTGGAATTGATGCATCAGGCAGGCATCCCCAAGGATGCCATTCAGTTGCTTCCGGGCACCGGCGCCACCGTGGGTAGCGCACTGACTTCTGACCCACGGGTAGCCGGAGTCTGCTTTACCGGTTCCACGGCAACGGCCCAGCGTATCGACAGGAAGATGAGTGAAAACATGGCCCCCGACGCTGCGCTGGTTGCGGAGACGGGCGGACTGAACGCCATGATTGTGGACTCCACCGCCCTCCCTGAACAGGTTGTACGGGATGTACTGGCTTCTTCTTTCCAGAGTGCAGGCCAGCGGTGTTCCGCCCTGCGTATGCTCTATGTGCAGAAAGACATCGCCGACCATCTTCTGGAAATGCTGTACGGCGCCATGGACGAGCTTGGCGTTGGCGATCCGTGGCTGCTCTCGACAGATGTCGGGCCGGTAATTGATGAAGCCGCCAGGAAGAAAATCACCGACCACTGCGACAAGTACGAAGCCAAAGGGCGCCTAATGAAAAAGGTACCGGTGCCCCAGAAGGGCAACTATGTTTCGCCGGTTGTCATCAGTGTCAGCGGAATCGAGGAACTGGAAGAAGAGATTTTCGGCCCGGTGCTGCATGTGGCCACGTTTGCGGCCAAGGACATCAACAAGGTGGTGGACGACGTCAACGCCAAGGGTTACGGCCTGACCTTTGGTATCCATAGCCGTGTCGACCGTCGTGTGGAGCAGATTGCCAGCCGTATCAAGGTCGGCAACACCTATGTGAACCGGAACCAGATCGGTGCCATTGTCGGGTCTCAGCCATTCGGGGGCGAAGGCCTGTCCGGAACCGGTCCCAAGGCCGGCGGCCCTCAGTATGTGCGTCGTTTCCTGAAGGGCGAGACCGTTGAGCGCCCGGCGGATTCCGGGGCCAGGCAGGTGGATATCAAGAAGCTCGAAGGGCTGATTGGCAAAGTGGTGGGAGTAAAAACGTTGGCACCTGAGCCACGAATGGAAGCGATGAAGCCGATCTTCGGTGCGGTTCCCGCGCCGCTGGATGCTCACGCTGAAGAACTGCCGGGGCCGACTGGCGAACTGAACCGCCTGACCAACCACCCCCGGGGCGTGGTGCTTTGCCTGGGGCCGGATAAGGACACTGCGCTGGAGCAGGCCGCCACCGCGTTGTCCCAGGGTAACAAAGTGGTTGTTATTGCCCCGGGCGTTGAAGAAACCGTGAGCACTGCAGCCGCGGCTGGCCTGCCAATTGTTGGTGTTGAAGGGCTGCTTGAGCCGGAGGCACTTGCTCAGGCCCGTGGCTTCCATGCAGCGGTGAGCTGCGCGGAGCAGTCCCTGTTGAAGGAGTACCGTCAGGCATTGGCAAAAAGGGAGGGCGCCCTGCTGCCGCTGATTACCGAGCACAAGCTTGATCAGCGATTCGTGATTGAGCGTCACCTGTGTGTGGATACAACGGCGGCAGGCGGCAACGCCAGTCTCATCGCCGCGTCCGAGTAACTATGGTGCTGCCGGACGCCCCCCGGAGAAGGGGGGGTCAGGCAGTCGCCACTGGAAACTGCTCAGGCAGATTCGGCAATTTCCCGGAAGGCTTGTACCAGCGTTTCAGGTTCCTGGGCACCGGAAATCAGGTATTTCCGGTTGATGATGTAGGCAGGCACTGCCGACACGCCTGCCTGCTGGTACTGGGCCTCATCCTGTCGGACGGCATCGGCATACAGGTCTGATGCCAGCACTTCGCGGGCTTTGGCGCCGTCCAGCCCGATGGATTCCACGCAATAGACCAGCACGTCCGGGTTTGAAATGTTTTCCGCGCGGCCAAAGTAGGCTTCGAAGAAGGCCATCTTCATTTCCGTTTGTTTGCCCTGTTCTCCCGCCCATTTCACCAGCCTGTGGGCATCAAACGTGTTGCGGGTATGACGCTCCTGAAGCTTCTCGAAGTTCAGTCCCAGCGCCGTGGCTATCTCCATCATCTGCCCCTGACTGGCTCTCATCTCGTCTTCACTGCGGCCATATTTGCGACTCAGGGCCGGCAGGATAGGTTCGCCATCGCCGGACGGGTCCGGGTTCAGTTCAAAAGCATGCCATTGCAGGGTGAAGTCCATGTCGTCTTGCAGGGCCTCCATGGCTTTCTCCAGGCGGGCATAACCAATGGCGCACCAGGGGCAGGCGATGTCGGACACGATGTCGATTTGCATGGTTGTCATGGCAGCTCCGGATTGGATTGTGTCTATGTCAGGTTAACAGAAGACCTTTCGGTGCGTCGCCTTCAAGGCTGCCGGGAAACCGGCTCTTCAGGTAGCCGTTTACCGGACCAGTTTTCCATCAGCCGGCAGGTGACGAGATCGCCGGTAACGTTGATGGCAGTACGACACATATCCAGAATCCGATCCACACCCATGATCAGTGCAATGCCACCTGGCGGAATGCCGACCGTCTGCAGCACCATTGCCAGAATGACGATGCCGACGCCCGGTGTTGCCGGTGAGCCGATGGAGGCACCAACGGCCATGGCCACGACAAGTGCCATGCTACCCATGCTGAGATCAATGCCGTACACCTGCGCCAGGAATACCGTCGCCACAGCCTGGTACAGGGCCGTGCCGTTCATATTGATGGTGGCGCCCAACGGAATGACAAACTGGGAGACCGAGGGCCGCACCCCGAGCTTGTCTTCGGCAGTGCGAATCGACAGCGGCATTACCGCTGCTGAGCTTGAAGTGGAGAACGCAAGCAGCAGGACATCACGGCTGTCCTTGATGAACTGAACAGGAGGCTGCCCAGCCAGCAGCTTAAGGATCAACATGTACAGTCCGAGCAGAAGCAGCAGACCCACCAGAACGGTCACCACATAGGATGCCATGCCCATCATGGCCTGGAAGCCGATAGTGGTCGTCAGCTGTGCCATCAGTCCGAACACGGCGTAGGGCGCCAGCCGCATGGCCCAGCGCACGACTGTCATACAGACCTGTTGCAAGGAGTCCAGCAGGTCCAGCAAGGGTCGTGACTTTTCCGGGGCCATACTCACCAGAGCGATACCGACTATGATGGAGAAAATCACGACCTGCAGCATCTGGCCCTCGACCATGGCGTCCAGTGGGTTGCCGGGAAGCAGACCAATCAGGGTTGTGGGGAGCTCATCCACACTGGGCATGGTTGCTGCTGTGGTCGGGCCTTCCCCGGGTGAGACGGTGCTGGCAAGGCCTGTCATCATGCTGCCGGGATTTATCAGGTTGCCCACCCAGAGCCCGATGGAGGCAGCTATGGCGGTAGTGATGACGAAAAAGCCGGTCACCCGCAGCCCCATCTTGCGGAGCTGGTCCAGATCTTCGCTGGCGGCAAGACCGCGGATGACGGAGGCAATGACCAGGGGAATTACGATCATCTGGATTGTGGCCAGGAAAAGCTGCCCGGGGAACGCCAGCCAGTTACCGATCAGCGTGCCCGTCGCGGGCTCGACGAGACCAACAGAGGGGCCGAGCAAGGTCCCCGTTACCAGGCCCAGGAACATGCCGACGAGTACTTTCAGCCAGAGACGCCCCTGCACAAGCCCGGAGAGGTAGCTACTCAAATGCCGTAGCGGTCGCGGATAATAGCTCGAGTTGTTTTCAGTCATGATCGGACCTTTGTCAGACGGAATTGATTTCCGTTTCGGTCAACTGGCGGCAGGCGCCGGGTGCAAGCCTGTCGTCAAGGTGAATGTCGCCCATGCTCTCCCGGTGCAGCCCCGTTATTCGATTTCCGACGGCATGAAACATGCGCTTCACCTGGTGGTAGCGGCCTTCGTAGATAGTAATCCGTGCTTCCCGGGCTCCGAGCAGTTCGAGCTGGGCGGGGGACGTTCTGAGCTGCTCGAACTCGAACCAGATGCCTTCAGCAAAACGTGCAGCAGTCTCCGGCGAGATCGCGTGGGCGGTGGATACCCGGTAGACCTTCGGTATTCTGATTTCCGGTTTGGTCAGCCGGCGCGACCAGGTGCCATCATTGGTGAGGATCAACAAACCGGTGCTGGCCCGGTCCAGCCGCCCTGCAATATGCAGGCAGTTGTGAAGGCTGTGGTCGATCAGCTCCATTACGGTTTTGTGAATCTTGTCGGCTGTCGCACTCAGGTATCCTGCAGGTTTGTGTAGCATAAGATAGCAGGCCGGTTCACCCCGCTGGATGACGCTGCCGCCGCAGGCCACCGTTGAGAATCGGTCCACCTCACGCGCTGGTTCCTTGCACACAGCGCCATCCACCGTTACCGCCGCCGCGGAAATCAATGCGTTGGCCTGCTTGCGGCTGACACCGTTTTGATTACTGAGAATTCGGGAAAGCTTCATAGCGGCGATGTTATAGTCCGGTCCGGCTCTATGCGTTTAAACGACAATACCTACAACCGGTTGATGATAGCACTGTGGCTCGACAATCTTTGATCCGAAAATCCCTGGGAATGTTTGCCTGGGCCCTGGCGGGGCTTCTGTTGCTGGTTACGGCAGCGGTTGTACTGTTCAGGTTCGTGAATCCGCCCATTTCTGCCTTCATGCTGGGCCACGTGATCTCCGGCTCCGGTCAGGAACTGAGGCAGGAATGGGTGGGGCTGGATGATATATCACCCTGGATGCCGCTGGCGGTAGTGGCCAGTGAGGATCAGCGTTTCCCACATCACCACGGGGTGGATTTTGGCGCTATCCGCAAGGCGTTGGCAGAGTACCAGGCTGGCCAGGGTTTGCGCGGCGCAAGCACTATCACCCAGCAGACCGCCAAGAACCTGTTCCTGTGGAACGGGCGTAGTTTCATACGCAAGGCGCTTGAGGCGGGGCTGGCACTGGGCATTGATGGGCTCTGGCCCAAGCGGCGGATTATCGAGGTATACCTGAACATTGCCGAGTTTGGTCGTGGGGTCTATGGTGTTGAGGCTGCCAGCCGACTCTATTTCGGCATCCCTGCCAGCCAGTTGTCTCAAACCCAGGCTGCCCGACTAGCAGCCGTGCTGCCCAATCCGAAGGTGCTCAGCGCTGCCAGCCCCTCGGCCTATGTGTGGGAGCGGGTAGCGTGGATTCGTGGGCAGATGGCACAGCTTTCCGGGTTGCGTTATCTGCAGGGATTGTATAATTAACGATTCGCCCCCTTCACTATGAGAGTCCGTTTGTGTTGTCACTGAACCTGGCCCTGTTGTCTGCCTTTGTCCCGACATTCTTTGTGGTGTCCATTACCCCGGGCATGTGTATGACCCTGGCTCTCTCCCTGGGTATCACCATTGGTGTGAAGCGGGCATTGTGGATGATGGCAGGCGAGCTCGTTGGTGTTGCCCTGGTGGCGACGGCCGCCGCAGTGGGTGTGGCCACTTTTATGCTGAAGTACCCCGCAGCGTTTGCGGTATTCAAGTATGCCGGCGGTGCCTACCTGGCATGGCTTGGCGTACAGATGTGGCGGTCCAGAGGCAAGATGGCCATGCCAGAGGAGGACGCCGGTCCGGTTGAAAGCTCACGCCTGCAACTGGCGCTTCAGGGGTTTGTTACGGCAATTGCCAACCCCAAGGGCTGGGCCTTCTTCATTGCGTTGCTGCCTCCGTTCATTGACAGCAAGCTGCCAATGGCACCGCAACTGACGGTGTTGGTGCTGATTATCCTCGGCCTGGAATTCCTCTGCCTGCAGCTCTATGCCCATGGCGGCAAGACCTTGCGTAAAGCTCTCAAGCAGGGCGGGGGCGTTCGCACGGTGAACCGTGTGGCAGGCAGCCTGATGATACTGGTGGGAATGTGGCTGGCGTTTGGTTAATGCAGCATCAGTTGCTCGCATACCGTTCGTGAAGGATTCCCACCCGTTCCACATAGGCTCGGGTTTCGGCGTAGGGCGGTACGCCACCGTGGCGTCCGACAGCTCCTGGTCCTGCATTGTAGGCGGCTGTTGCCAGCCTGGTATCACCATTGAAGCGTTTGAGCATGCGGGCCAGGTAATTAACGCCGCCGCGGATATTGTCCGGGGCAACCATCGCATTGCTAACACCCAGTTCTTTTGCGGTGGCAGGCATAAGCTGCATCAGCCCCTGGGCGCCCTTGGGTGACAGAGCCTTGTCGTTGAAGGCGGATTCGGCGTGGATCACGGCCCGTACCAGTGCCGGGTCCACATTGAATTCGCTGGCCGCAGTAGTGATTTCGTCCCGGTAGGGTTTCAGGAACAGCGGTGTGGTGCGCCAGTTCACGTTGGAGTCCGGATCGCAGGCGTAACAGTGGAAGCGGATGACGTCGAAATTCGCGCTCGCCGGTTGAGTGCCGCTGTAAGCAACCACACCGTTGTCATCCTTGTAACGGTAAACCACTTCATCTTTTGTGGAGGCACGTTTCTGACTGCTGCCTTTTGCGTTGGTGTACTCCACGCGTCCATCCGGATGAACGATGCGCTTGATACTATCTGCCATTCCCGGCGCTGAAGCTACCAGTAGGAGAATTGCCAGCGATGAAGCGATGAAGGTTTTTGCGCCTGTCATTGTTTGCTCTTGGACTGCTTGATCAATAATACCGGCTGCCTGCCCCGTCGGCCTACCAAGGCCCCGGCCATTGGGCTGATTATACGGCTATAGTTTCTTTAAGAAACCGCAATGTTTGTCGCAAAAGTGTTATTTTTCAGTATAGCCGGTCAGTTCTCACTATTGGCGAAATCCGGAGGTCAGGTGCCTGCAACCAGAACAGCAAGTAATATTGTGCTCATCGGCATGCCGGGCAGCGGCAAAAGCACGGTCGGGGTTTTGCTTGCCAAGCGGCTGGGGCTGGGGTTTATCGATACAGACCTGCTTATTCAGCAGGAGGCTGGGCGTACCTTGCAGGATATTGTTGATCACGAGGGTTACCAGGCGCTACGACAAATAGAAGAGCAGGTATTGCTCGAGCTGGAGGTACGGCGCCAGGTGATATCAACCGGTGGAAGTGCGGTTTACAGTGAACCGGCAATGCAACATCTAAAAACCGATGCTGTTGTGGTGTTTCTGGATATTCCGCTGGAGGTAGTGCTTGAGCGAATTGGTGATTACAGCGCACGGGGAATCTCGCGGCGACCGGGGCAGTCGCTGAGTGAGTTGTTCAGTGAGCGTTTCGGGCTTTATTCCGGTGTGGCGGATGTGACGGTTGACTGTGGTGACAAAAACCACGAAGAGGTCTGCGACGCCGTCATCGCAGCGCTGAGGGCAGCCCCGGGAGCGTGCTGAGCCCAGCTGCTCCCGGGGTGCGAAATCAAATAGCTATCGAGCTATGGCCCGCGGCCTTTCATGGCGTTGGCAACCAATGAGATGACAAGCAGGATGACGAAAATAAAGAACAGCACTTTTGCGATTCCTGCAGCTGTTCCCGCGATACCACCAAAACCGAGTACCCCGGCGATAATCGCAACGATGAGACATACGACAGCCCAATAGAGCATATCCTTTCTCCTATCAGATGGCTTCGTGTTTAAACGTGGCACATGCATCGGCGAGGCACAAATAAGAGAACTCCACAAAGCACGATGAAGCGAGAGATGCAGTAGTTAACTTATTGTTTTGGATGTAAAAGAATGAGTATTGTCAGTTGATTAATATTTACTAAGGTACGAACATTCGTCGAAGATTGCTATTGTCTACCCATTAAATCCGCTACCACACACATTTGCTGGCGATGAACCCTATGCCCCAGATTTTCTATTCGTTTTTCGTACCGGCCCTCTTCGTCTGGTTATGGAGCACGGGTTTTATCGGCGCCAAATACGGTTTGCCGTTTGCCGAGCCTTTTACCCTGCTGCTGATACGGATGCTGTTCACGCTGGTGTTACTCAGTGTGCTTGCCTGGTTCATGAAAACCCGCTGGCCAGGTTGGCGTGGCGCAGGGCACCTGGCGGTGACAGGCTTGCTGGTGCACGGCTGTTACCTGGGTGGTGTGTATTACGCCATTCAGGGCGGCATGCCGTCGGGCATTATCTCGCTTATCGTTGGTTTGCAGCCATTGGTGACCTCTGCTGTGGCGATCCTGGTACTAAAGGAGAGCGTCTCGTCCCGGCAATGGCTTGGCCTGGCACTGGGCCTGGTCGGGGTGACGCTGGTGCTGGCGGAGAAGTTTGGTGGCGGCGCCTCTGCCTCGTCGTTCCCGTTGTGGACACTGCTCTGGGCCGCGCTATCTCTGGG
The DNA here is from genome assembly GCF_008795955.1 of Marinobacter denitrificans. Lineage (GTDB taxonomy): Bacteria > Pseudomonadota > Gammaproteobacteria > Pseudomonadales > Oleiphilaceae > Marinobacter > Marinobacter denitrificans. The sequence continues at coordinate 456,193 of NZ_VMHN01000001.1, read as the reverse complement.
CGGGATATCGCTGGGTACCGTCTATCAAAAACGGAACGGTACCCAGGCGGATCTCGTGGCTGGCACCTTCATTCAATACAGTGCTGCGGCCACCTTTTTCGCCGTTGGCGCTTTTGTTTTTGAAACCCGTGAGGTGGAGTGGGCTCAGCCGCTGATATGGTCAATGGTCTGGCTGGTCTTCGGCGTTTCCATCGGTGCTATCCTGCTGTTGATGTGGCTGATCCGCCGTGGCGCAGCTTCGCAGGTGGCGAGCCTGTTCTATCTGGTGCCGCCGGTTACTGCCCTGGAGGCGTACTGGCTGTTTGATGAGCGCCTGGGCGTGCTGGCGATGATCGGCGGCGCCGTGTCGATTACCGGGGTTGCCCTCGTGGTCACCCAGCGCAAACAAGCGGCTTAGTCCCAGGGGTTGACTCGGAAAAGGGTGCCCAGGCCCTGCTGGGGCGTGAGCTTGCCGCACAGTCTCAGCCCCTCCCAGAAACTGACCTGGTTGGCTGTCAGCACCGGCTTGCCTGCGGCTGCCTCCAGGTCTTCCAGCCAGGCGACGGAATGCAGGGCGGTATCCGGTACCAGCAAGGCATCGGCGTGCGGATGGTCGTTATCTGTCACAAACCGGGCGACCGCTTCTTTCCCAAGCGTGCCTACCTCTGCAGCCGTGACAATACCCTGGCTTGTGAGATGGACGACTTCGATATCGAAGTGTTCCAGAAATGCCTTGAACAGCAGGGCGATGTCCCTGGGGTAGGTGGCTGCAATGGCTACCCGCTTTGCGTTGATGGCGGCAGCGGCCCGCGCAAATGCCATGGCAGTGGTAGAAGCGGGGATGTGAAGCAGGTTTTCCAGGGTTTCAATTTGTTCCCGTATGCCGTCAATGCCCCGCACGAAGCTGGCACTGGTGGAGGTCCACAACACGGCTTCCAGGTCTTTGTCCGCGATCTCCCGCGCGCCTTCACTTAAACGCTGTGGGCTTCCCATTTCTGTGAGTGCCGCTACCGTGTGTGCATCTTCGTTGAAACTGGTATGTACCACCGTTACTTCCGCCGCTGGCGAGAGTCTATTGGCAAGCCGAGGGTAGTCGTCTTCGGCAGCGTGGCCGGGGTATAGAAATGCGATCCTGGCGGCAGTGTGGTTCATGGTGACTCACCCATTCTGAAGCACGTGAGCCTTGTACAGTGTAACCCGGTTACGCCCCTCCTGCTTGGAGCGATAAAGTGCCTGATCGGCACGCTCCAGGAAGCTCTCACAGGTATCATCCGGTCCCGGGACGGCGACATGGGCTCCAAGGCTTATGGTCAGCTTCAGCGGCCCGACGCGCGTTGGTACGGGCTCGGCTTCTATGCCTTCACGAATGCGCTCTCCCACCATGACAGCGGTCTGTTCGTCGGTATCGGGGAGCACCACACAAAACTCCTCGCCACCATAACGGGCCACCATGTCGGCTGGCCAGCGGGACTGAGCCTGAATGCGGCCGGCGATCACTTTCAGGCAGTCATCACCCGCCTGGTGGCCATGAGTGTCGTTAACCGGTTTGAAGTGATCCACATCGATCAACAGCACGGCAATACTCTTGCAGTCCACCATCGCCCGTTTAAACGTGTGCTTGAGATAACGTTCAAGGGAACGGCGGTTACTGATATCAGTGAGCTGGTCAGTATCGCTGAGCTGTTGAAGTTTGCGGTTCACCTCCCGCAGTTCCTCGGTGCGTTCCTGGACTTTCTGTTCAAGTGTCTCATTGGCTTTGAGCTGTACTTCCAGCGCTCTGGCTTGCGCCTTCTGGGCTTCGCGCTGTAACTGGATGCGTTGCCGGCTTTCGGTACTGATGCGGTCGGCAATGGCCAATGAGAGGAAGATAGCCTCTATAGCCGCCCCGATTTGCCAGCTGTGCTCGGTAAAAGTGGTGCTGGGGATAAGCCCCCAGGATTTCAGACTGTAAGTCAGGCCGCCAATGATCAGCATGGTCCAGGCAATGAGGAAATACCGGGCTGCCGGATTGCCCTTGCACAGGCTGTTCCAACCCACGAGCCAGAGCGTGAGCGCAGTGACAGAAGCCAGGGGATTGGCAAGGCGGATGGACAGGTAATAGTCGACGAAGATGCTCAGGCCGGCAATAACAAGCGCCGCGGACTGGATGGCGACCACGAGCCGGTCAAGGCGAGGCTGTTGCTCCCGTGTTGCCAGCAACACCCGGGTGAACTGCATGATCATCCACATGGCCAGACTGACCAGTACAGACATGGCTTCCCGTGACCACCATGGGCTTTCCAGCCCGAAGTACTGGTAGCCAAGGCCGTTGAACAGGGTAAAGAACAGGCCCTGATGCACCACAATAACCCCGATGTAGTAGCCGTACACCCGGTCCCGGAGAGTCACCAACAGGAACAGGCTGAATACCGTCATCGTGACAATCAGGCCCTGAAAGAACGTCAGCCAGGAACGGCTGGTCAACTCGGTTTGCTGCAAGCCGTCGTCGGTGTGGAGGTACAGGGGAATGGTGAGGGTGTCGGCGCTGTCGGCATACAGGTAATAGTACGCGTCAGTGTCCGGCGGCACGGTGATGGGGAAAACGAAGTGCCGTGAAGTATAGGGGCGCGCGGGGGGCGTCACCAGCCGCCCGGACTCAATTTTCTCGTACTCTCCCTCGCCCTGAGGCTGGTAAAGCTTCAAGTGATCGACGAAAAGAGAACGGAACTCCAGATAGCGTTTCAGTGGCTCGGAGCCCGTATTCTGGAGCCGGAAACGCACCCACTGGCCGGCGCTGGTGTAGCCGATGTTGAGCACTTCTCCGGTGTGCCGGCTGAATTGCTCGCCAAGGGCACGGATGTCGGCCAGGTCGAGAGAGCGCTCGGGGTCCTTGAGGTGTTCAATATGAGGCCCGAGCTTCAGGCTGTCCTCGGCCCCGGCAACGTCGATCGGTTCCAGTGCCAGTGAGATGGGGGCAACGGCCAATAGAAGGCATAAAACCGCCGCAAGCGGCCAGCTTGCCGCAGCCACATTCCGAAAAATTCGCTGGTAACCGATAACGCGCTGCAATGAAAACTCTCAGGTCGTTCGCTGGGCTGTTGCACTTGTACACGCCAAATATCTCAGATTCACGCTGCTTAAACAGTATTCAAAGTGTTGGTTTTATGTAGTCAAAAGGTATATAAGAGCGCAGGCCAGCAGCGCCGATACACCCTGCCAGAAAGCCACAGGATTGCGCTCGAGCAACGGGGCCCGAGTTTTATTGAGGAAGGCGGGATTGGGGTGGCGCAGGTCGAAGGTAAACTCGGATAACTCCTGGTAACGTTTGTCCGGGTTCGGGTGCACGGCTTTCTTGATGGTTTCGTCAATCCAGGCGGGAATCTCGCGGTCGTCGTCCAGGACCGAAGCATAGTTGAGCCTGCGCATGGCAGATGCAGTGCGGGATTTGGCCACCTGGGTGCCATAGGGAAACCGGCCGGACAGCATGTGATAGGTCAGCACCCCCAGGGAATAGAGGTCCGAGCAGTCAGTGCCTGTTTCCCCCATGAAATATTCCGGGGCCATGTAGAGTGCGGTACCGGGTATATCGTTGGGCTCCAGCGTAGTGGATTCCACAATTCCTGCCACGCGCGCCGAACCGAAATCAATGATTTTCGCCGTACCGTTGGTATCAATCAGGATATTGTCGGGGCGTATGTCCTGATGCAGGATTTCCATGCGATGGAGTGCATACAGGCCCCGGGCAATCTGAACCACCAGGCCACGGACAACCTCCAGATCCGGTTTGGGGTTGTCGATCAGCCATTGCTTCAGGGTCTGACCCTCTATGTATTCGGTGACGGTGTAGAGGTAGTTGCGTTGACGGTTCTGCAGGCCCGCCTTGAGCACGTGGGCGCTGTTTACCCGCCTCGCAATCCACTCCTCCATCAGGAAACGTTCCAGGTAGCCGGGGTCGCCCCTGAGATCTATCGACGGCGTCTTAAGAACCACTCTGGTGTCGGACGCGATATTCAGGGCAAGGTATACGTGGCTGCGGCTGGTAGCGTGAATTTCCCGCAGGATGGTGTAGCCATCGAAGGTCTGCCTCGGTTCCAGAATGGGCGGAAAAGGCAGGTTTTCTGCCTGCCGCTGAAGTTCCGTGGATGCCTGCTCGGGCAGTTGCTCTATGCGCACAACCTGTACGCTGAGATTATCCTCGCTGCCGCTGTCGAACGCGGCTTTGACCATGGATCTGGCGGCTTCGTCCAGGTCGTCGGGGTATTGATTGATGGTACTGATCAGTTGTTGTGCGCTGGCATGTTCGTAGACGCCGTCCGTTGCCAGAACAAAAATGTCACCCTGTCTCAGTGGCAGGGACTGGTAATCAATCTCCAGCAGTGAGTCCACCCCGAGGGCTCGGCTCAGGTAGTTTTCGTCCTGGGATAGCCATAGCCGGTGATCGTTGGTGAGTTGCTCCAGAGCCTTGTCCCGCAAACGGTAGATCCGGGTGTCGCCAACATGGAAGAGGTGGGCCATAGAGCCCTTGAGCACCAGTGCGCTCAATGTGCAGACATATCCTTTGTCTTTTTCATACCGATAGGGGCTGTTGCGGGTCTGGGCATGGAGCCAGGAGTTGGTTGCGGTAAGCACCCGCTCGGCGGATTTTCGTACCGACCAGGCTTCTGAGGTACAGAAGTAGTCATCCAGAAAGCTTTTCACGGCCGTTTCACTGGCGATGTGGCTGACGTCACTGCTGCTGACGCCATCGGCCATGGCAAAGGCGATGCCTTTCATACCCAGGCGGGGCTCCGCCGGCATGGTGTAGCCGTGGAAGTCCTGGTTGGACGGCTTTCGGCCTTTATCCGAGTGCTGGCCCGTTGATACTTTCAGATACTTGCTCATGAAGAAATGCCAAAGGCCCGGCCCCGGTCGCGTTACACCAGGGCCGGGCCTCTCGTCCTGGTCAGTTATGCCGGCACGCGGTCAGCACTGGCACCTTTGGAAAAGTTGCGCTTTGCACCGGTGCGGATGTGGGTGGTGTACAGGGTCAGGCCGGTAAAGGCCAGGCCGCCTACCAGGTTACCCAGAACCGTGGGGATTTCGTTCCAGACCAGGTAGTCCATCACCGAGAAACCACCACCAACAATGATACCGAACGGGAACAGGAACATGTTCACAACGGAGTGCTCGAAACCCATGAAGAAGAACAGCATGATGGGCATCCACATGGCCAGAACCTTGCCGCCAACGTTAGTGGAAATCATGGCGCCGACCACACCCATGGAAACCATCCAGTTACACAGCATGCCGCGGATAAAGATCGTAAACCAGCCAGCTGCGCCATACTCGGCATAGCCCAGCGTTCGGGCTTCGCCAACACCTGCAATTTTTTCGGCGACAGCGCCGGGTTCAACGTTGAATCCGTAGGTGAAAATGAAGGCCATCATGAAGGCGACGGTCAGGGCACCGGCGAAGTTGCCCACGAAAACCAGCCCCCAGTTTCGCAGGATGGTATTGGTGGAAACCCCCGGCCGTTTGTCCAGAAGGGCAAGGGGGGTGAGCATGAACACGCCGGTAAGCAGGTCAAAGCCCATGAGGTAGAGCATGCAGAAACCTACCGGAAAGAGCACTGACCCCAGCAGGAAGCTGCCGGTTTCTACCGCCACGGTAACAGCAAAGACGGCAGCAAGAGCCAGAATGGCGCCGGCCATGAAGGCGCGGATCAGGGTGTCGCGGGTGGACATGTGAACCTTGGATTCACCGGCGTCCACCATTTTGGTGACGAATTCTGATGGAACTAGATAGGACATCTTTTATTACCTCATTTGACGATGAAATTTTCCGGACACAAAAAAACGGCGCGCACACGAAAGCCTGAAAGTCAGGTTTGTGAGGACGCCGTTGTCCGGGTAGTGTTCGATGTTCTGGGCCTGGAGTGGCCCGAGAATCGCTGGCCAATGTCAGTTATTACAACGCAATACCCGTGCCTGAATGTTTATATGAATGAAAAATCTTTTAATATCATTATGGTAAGAGCTTTGTTCTGATGAATTGGCGCGCGGTTGCGGGTACGGAGGTGCGTTTGCCAAACCGGGTATGGTTCAATTTGGTGCGTGCGGGAAGCCAGTGCCCCGAAAATGAACCCGATTCTTACCATTCAGGAAGGCGGATAAAACAATGCTAAATGGAATCTGGCTGGGCTTTTTCCTGGTGGCCTTCGTAGCGGCGCTCTGGCAATGGCTGGGCATGGGCGACACGGAGGTGTTCAGCCGCCTGGTTGCGGCCATGTTCGACATGGCAGAACTCAGTGTCGAGATCATACTGGTGCTGGTTGGCACCATGACACTTTGGTTGGGTTTCCTGGCCATTGCCGAGAAAGCCGGCTTGATCCAGCTTATGGCCAGAGTTCTGGACCCGCTCTTCCGCCGTCTGATGCCAGAGGTGCCTAGTGGCCACCCGGCTCAGGGCCACATCACCATGAACTTTGCTGCCAATATCCTGGGATTGGACAACGCGGCGACACCCATCGGTATCAAGGCCATGCATTCGCTGCAGGAGCTCAATCCGAGCCGGGATACGGCCAGTAACGCCCAGATTCTGTTTCTGGTACTCAATACGTCATCACTGACCCTGCTTCCGGTGACTATTTTCATGTACCGCGCGCAGCAAGGAGCCGCGGACCCCACAGCGGTTTTCCTGCCTATTCTGCTGGCGACCACCGCTTCCAGCCTGGTAGGGCTGTTGAGTGTCTCACTGATGCAGAGGCTGAAACTCTGGCATCCGGTGGTGCTGGCTTATCTCCTTGCCGGGGCAGCGGCATTGGGGCTGTTATTGGCGACACTGGCAGGTATGTCGGCACAGGCTCTTGCGGCGACCTCAACCCTGGTAGGCAACCTCACGCTGTTCGGCATTGTGATCAGCTTTCTGCTCATCGGCGCCCTGCGGAAGGTTAATGTTTACGACACCTTTATCGAAGGGGCCAAGGAGGGGTTCAGTTTCACCATTTCCCTGTTGCCATTCCTGGTGGCAATGCTGGTGGCGATAGGAGTTCTGCGAGCCAGCGGAGTTCTGGATGCCGGCCTTGAGGGTATTCGCTGGATAATCGAGGGGCTCGGATGGGACACCGGGTTTATCGACGCCCTGCCTACCGCTTTCATGAAGCCGCTCTCCGGTAGTGGTGCCCGCGCCATGATGATTGAGACCATGGATACTTTCGGGGTGGACAGTTTTCCCGCGCTGATGGCGGCGACGATGCAGGGCAGTACCGAAACCACCTTTTACGTGCTGGCGGTGTATTTCGGTGCTGTCGGCATCCGCAAGATCCGCCATGGCCTGGGCTGCGCCCTGCTGGCGGATTTCGCCGGGATGCTGACAGCTATCCTGGTGTGCTACTGGTTCTTCGGCTAAAAGGTAGTTTCCAGTACGGTGCCCATTTTTTGCCGGCCCAGTGATTCGTCGAAAGCGGTTCCGTGCCAGGCAGGATGGCCGGCGATCATCACCAGGGGCACTACGCCATCGGTGCGGTTGACCAGTTGTTCGTGCCGGAACTCCTCGCGGTACTGGCGTTTCACGGTTTTATTGTGGTCCATGCGGCGCAGGGCGGAGGGGTTCAGCAGGATCAGGTCAGCCTGATCACCCACCTCGATACGGCCGCCTTTGACACCGAAGACGCGGGCGGGGTCGCGGGTGAGGCGGCGCACCATATACGCCACGTCCATATCGCCGCCATCTGATGCCAGTTTCAGTGCGCGGAGGTTGCCATCGTAAAAGGCCATATTGGTCAGGTGTGCGCCGCTGTCGTTGAAGCCGGGCAGTAGCTGGCGATCCATGAGCAGGCTGCGCACGGTGCGCTCGTCGCGGTTGGCGGAAACAGTGTACCAGCTCAGGTCGCGGTCGAACGCCCGCAACATGGCCAGCACGAAGTCGCCTTCATCCTTCACCTGGGCAAAGTAGTCTTTTAACAGGGGCTCTTCCGCATCGCTGCATTCAAGGGGTTTGCCCGCGTTGACCGCTTGGACCCTTGCACGGACCTCGGCAAAGGTTTTGCCTTCCCAGTTCTTGAGGGGACAGACGTCGATGGTCATGTCTTCGAGTGCACGGTTGAAGGCGTAATCCTCAAGACGAACCAGGCGCTTCAGGCGTTGGAGACCGAAACCGGTCTTTCCGCTCATCCACATCGCCTTGAACCGACTGATGTAGTCCGGGTCGTTGAGGATCTTCAGGCGGCCTTCGCGGTCTTCCAGTTCGGTTTCATTGAGAATGCGCAGCTCTTCAATTTCTTCCGAAAGCGGCGTTACTGCGCCATCGGACCACACTTTGAAGGGCGCCGCCAGGGCCTGCAGGTGGAAGTCTCCCTTTAACAGGCGGGAGTTGAGCACCCGGGCCAGCAAACGTGCCAGTCGCACAATCTTGCGGTTGCTATGTACATCAAGGGCTGCCACAACCGTGGTTTTCAGAGGCTTGCCGTGGAGCCGGGCACAGCTGAGCAGGAAGGTCCTGATGGTGCCAACGGTGCTGTCTTTGGGCGGTGTGGCTTGCCAGACCCCACCCTTGCGCCGAACCACATCGGTCAGCCGTTTGATTTCCGGGTAGCTGGCAAACTGGGTAGGAATGGTCTTGCGGGTGTTGGGTTGGTTGGCCAGGTAGTGGAAGGGCAACGCATCGGTTGAGAACCCTGCATAGCCGTCATCGAGGGCCTTTTCCAGCAGTGACTCCATGGCCTGGAGTTCGTCCTCGGTGGGATCGCGGGAGATGCTGGCTTCAAACCCCATCACTTCAATTCGCAGCATGGAGTGGGGTACCAGGGTGACCAGGTTGGGCCCGAGGCTGAGTTTATTCAGGTGCTGGATGTATTCTTTCGGATTCTGCCAGTCGACTCGGTCTGCGGTTGCTCGCAGTACACCTTTGGGAATGTTTTCCACCCGGGCGTAGCAGTCCACAATGGGGTCTGCCCCGTCTTTGCGCTGGGAGCCGAAGGCCAGCCCGAGGCTACAGTTGGCGATCACTACCGTCGTGGTGCCGTGGCGCACCGACTCTGGCAAGCCTGGGGCCACCTCCAGTTCCAGATCGTAATGGGTGTGGATATCGAATAGCCCGGGCATGGCCCAGCATTCGCTGCCATCAATCACCTTGTGCGCCCTTTGCGGGTCAAGGTTGGCGCCACGCGCGGCAACTTTGCCATCGGCTACGGCTATGTCCTCGTATACCGGCAGCTCGCCGCTGCCATCAAAAACCTTTGCGCCCTGGATCAGGTAATCCCAGGTGTTACTGGAGGTGGCATTACTCATGAGTGTCTCACCTAATTATTGTTCTGGTTATTGAGGTAGGCGGCCAGTACTACGCTCCTGCCCTGTTTTTCAAGCAAGGTATCGGGTCAGGGGGTTATCTCGGTGGTGTCTCCGGCCGGGTTGGCGGGGTCATCTCTGGCGATAATGGAGATCGCGCCGATCACCATCACCAGGGCTGCAATCAACACGGTAGCCGCCCCCAGGACCATCTTGAATTTCGAGGTCTGAAGGTTGCCGCATTCCGGGCATTTCTTGCTGCTCAGTGAGAGGGTTGCTCCGCAGTTGGAGCAGGTGGTATTCGCCATAGTGGTCGCTCCTTCGATCATTCCAGTGCCTCCTTCAAGGTTAAGCCTTGATGGCCGTGTAGCACAAATCCGTAGTGTTCCCGACCGGCAAACTAGGCGCCAGCTCCCAATACCAGTACTCCCAGAGCCGTCAGTGCAGAGAGAATGCCAATCATGACCAGAAGCTGTTTCCAGGGGAATGTCGGTTTGGGTTGCGACTGCAGTTCGGTTTCCAGGTAATCGCGAAGCAGTTTTGTATTACGGACATTGGCCTTGAAGGCAAAGTCGAAGGCATCGCCGATGATGGGTACAAGGCCGCCAAAAAAGTCGATCGCCATATTCTGGACCATCCGCCCTTTTATGCGGGTGCTGGCGCCGGCGCGATGAGCTTCGAGAAGCACATAGCCGGACATGGCCAGGCCGGCGAAATCGCCGAGGACAGGGACAAGGCCAATGAGGGGCTCGAAGCCGATACGGAAGCGGGTGAAGGGTATGCGGATGGCGTTATCGGCCATCCGGCTGAACCTGTCGAGACGGGCGAGCGCCGCCAGTTTCTCTTCCCGACTTACCGGTGTTGAGGGCATGACAAGGTTTCCGTTAGTCCCAGGATTTACTCTTGAGCCGGTAGAATTCCTCGACAACCGCATCCATCGCCTCAGCGTCATATTCACGCAGGCCACTGACCACCAGCTTCTTGGATACCTCACCGGCAATCTTGCCATCGGAAAGCAGCCGGTAGTCAAGTGAGACGTTGCCGCGCTTTCCGTCCGGCTTCAGGGCCGCATTATGCAACTCCAGGTCAGGGGATGGTGCGTCAAGGGTGCTCATGGTCAGGCTCATGCTTTGATACATGATCATCGGCCGGTCCGGGTTGAACATCACGCCCTCGCTTTCCATCAGCGGCTTGAGGGTGTGGGGGAAGTTCTTGCCGGAGGCCGCGACGTAACAGCGGGTAAAATTCTCGATAACCGTGTCATCGTGAGTGGACTCACCGCTGCGTTCCACTTCGATATAGACCTTGCCCTTATCATCGTAGACCCGGATCAGGCCATCGCTGTCCTCGCGAAATTCCAGGGGTACATCTGCGCCCAGGAGGCTGCGGAAGTGAAACGTCATGTTGCGGGACAGACCAAAGTGGGACACCAGCAAGGCGAACAGCAAGTCACCGGGTACGCAAAAGCGCCGGGCATCGGGGTTATGAATCGGGTTGAAATCCCCTGCCACTTCCTTGGCAAATCGGCTGGCCTGGGTCGCGCTGATCAGCACGTGTCCGTCCTGGATAGAATGGTAGCGTTCGAGAAACATGCGGTGCCTTTTCGTTTTCGCAAATATGGAGGGTTACGATAGTGGCCTTAAAAGCGCCTTGCAGCAAGATGCAACGAAACCAATGTCTAAGATAACCACCAAAATAGCGGCGATTGGTTACACTATCCACTACACAAACGAAGGGCAAATGGCGGAGGTACAGGATGGATATGGGTGCCGGGTTCAGAACCGAGCATATCAAAACGTCTGGTGCTGAGATTCACCTTGTCCATGGCGGCAAGGGGCCACCGTTGCTCCTGCTGCACGGATATCCCCAGACCCATGCGATGTGGCACCTGGTGGCGCCGGAACTGGCGCGCAGCTTTCACGTAATCTGCCCCGACCTGCGAGGCTATGGAGACAGTTCAAAGCCACCGTCCGATGCCCGGCATGAACCCTATTCGAAACGGGAAATGGCCCGGGACATGGTAGAGGTGATGGCAGAACTGGGCTACCCGCGGTTTGCCGTGGCTGGCCACGACAGGGGCGCGCGGGTAGCTCACCGCATGGCACTTGACCATCCGGAGCGCGTATCCCGTGTTTGTGTGATGGACATTGCGCCCACCCTCCACATGTTCAGACACACCGACCAGAACTTTGCCACCGGCTATTATCACTGGTTTTTCCTGATTCAGCCTGATGGATTGCCCGAGCACATGATTGGCGCTGATCCTGATTACTTCCTGCAGGAGAAGCTCAATCGCTGGAGCGGGCCGGAGGCCAGTTTTGCCCCGGCTGCGGTTGCCGAATACCTGCGCTGCTTCCGTGACCCGCAGGTGATTCATGCCTCCTGTGAGGATTACCGGGCTGCCGCTACCATTGATCTTGACCATGACGAGCGCGATCGTGATCGCAAGGTGGAGTGCCCGTTGCTGGTCCTGTGGGGCAAACGGGGGTTTGTTCACCGCACCTACGACGTAATGGCCGTGTGGCGGGACTATGCCGATAAGGTGGAGGGCAGGCTGCTGGATTGTGGGCATTTTCTGCCGGAAGAGGCACCCGAGACTGTGCTCCCAGAGTTGCAACGTTGGTTCGCGACTCCGGGCCATTAAGATAGGGCACAACAAAGATACGTTTTGTCACTGAAATTTTGAGTCAGAACCGCAATGATGGTCGTATTGGCATAAATGATCAAAGCAATTAGCCTTAAATGCCAGAATGTAGTGTTTGCATGCATGTATAACCAATAACGCCCCATTGCTACGAGGATACGAGAATGCCAGCCAGATCAGGCACCGGAGTTCCAGCCCCCCTGACACCTATCAAACGTGTTGCTCAAGGTCTGTTATTGCTGGCGCTGATGCCGACTGCGCTCGCCGATGACAAACTCTATATCTTTACCGAGAACTACCCTCCCTATAACACGTCGACGACAGGCGAAGGCTTCGCCCACAGCGCTGAGGACATTACCGGGATCTGCACGGGGATGGTCAAGGAAATGATGGCGCGGGTCGATTACGACTACATCATGAAAATGCGTGACTGGAGCCTTGCTTACAGCTGGGTTCAGGGGCGTGAAAACCACGGTCTGTTCTGCACGGCCCGGACGGATGAACGGGAAGATGAGTTCCAGTGGGTAGGGCCACTTGCTCCTATCAAGTGGACGCTGTTCGCCGCTCCGGATTCCGATATTGAAATCGAAACCCTTGAGGACGCCAAGCAATACAAGATTGCCGGCTACAAGGGAGATGTGATGTCGGATTACCTGGTAAGTGAAGGTTTTGAGGTGATCATGAGCGTATCTGGTGAGCAGAACCCGCGCAGGCTGACACTGGGCCAGGCTGACCTCTGGGTAACCGATGGGCTGGTAGGCCCGCTGGTGGCCGAAGAAGAGCATGGTATTACCGGCCTGAAACCGGTTCTGGTCTTCCGGGAGACGCCGATGTACCTGGCGGTCAGCAACAAAACCGACCCGGGGATAGTGGAAGACCTGCAGCAGGGGTTGGATGAAGCCCGTGAGAGTGGCGCGCTGGACCGCATTATCGGTCGTTATCAGCCCTGAATTCTCGGGGTAACAAAGACGTAACCCGCCAGAACCGGCTTAAGTTCAGCAGGGGGCCGGGGCTTGTGCTAGCTTTTAACGTGTTTCCCGATAAAACCGGTGACGTTAATGAGCAATCCCAAGCATACCCTTTTCTGGATGACGCTTTTCCTGGCGGTGGTCGTGGTGGTCTGTGCGTTGATTTACAAGCCACTGCAGACTGCGTTCATGGCGAACTGGGTCTTCAACCTGCTCATTGTCTGTGTGCTGTTGGTCGGCATCGCCATTACCTATCGCCAGGTCTTCGTGTTGTTCCCCGAGTTGCGCTGGGTGGCGCAGTTCCGTACCGGCCATGCCGGACTTTCCGTGTTGCAGGAGCCCCGGTTGCTGAAACCACTGGCCCGCCAGCTTGACGACGACTCCAAGCGCGACCGCTTTTCCCTTTCTACCATGTCGCTGCGCACTGTACTGGATGCCATCCACAGCCGGATGGACGAACAGCGTGAAATTACCCGCTACTTCATCAGCCTGCTGATTTTCCTGGGCCTGCTGGGTACCTTCTGGGGCCTGCTGGGCACCATCAATTCGGTAGGAGAGGTGATCGTGAACCTCGATATGGGGCAGGAGGACTTCGGTGAAGTCTTCGCCGGGCTCCAGTCGGGTCTTCTGAAACCGCTGGAGGGTATGGGGACGGCGTTCAGCTCTTCGCTGCTCGGGCTTGGCGGATCCCTCATTCTCGGCTTTCTGGATATCCAGGCCGGGCACGCCCAGAATCGCTTTTACGACGGCCTGGAAGAATGGCTGACCGGCGTAACCAACCTGGTGGACCGGGTTGACGATACACCGCAATAACAGGCCATCGCCATGATCGGTTCCAGACGTCGCACCCGCAGCACCATCAACGTATGGCCGGGCTACGTGGATGCCCTGTCGGCATTGCTGATGCTGATTATTTTCATGTTGCTGATCTATGTGGTCAGCCAGCTATACCTTTCACAAACCCTGTCGGACCGTGACTCCGAACTGGCCAGACTGAACAGCCGGCTGGAGGAAATTTCACAGCTTCTGGGATTGGAACGGGAGCAGACAGCGGCGCTGGAAGAAGAAATGTCGGCGGTACAGAACCGTTTCAGTGAAAGCCTCGCACTGAATGCCAGGTTGCGCGCAGATCTTGAGGAGGAAAAGGCAGAACGGTTGGCGCAGCAATACAATGCCGAGGCCCAGGCCACGCGGGTAGAGGACCTGCAACAGGCAGTAGCAAGTGCTGAAGCGGAACTGGACGATGAAGAACAGCTGACTGCCTCTCAGCGTGCAATCATTCAGCAGCTGTCAAATCAGATTGCCGCCTTGCAGGACCAGTTGAGCCGTATCTCGGCGGCACTGCGGCTGCAGGAAGACCTTACCGCTGAAAAACAGGCTGAACTGGAAAAGGTGGGGAAACGTCTCAATACCCTGCTGGCAGAGCGGGTCAACCAGCTTGAGCGTTATCAGTCCGAGTTTTTCGGGCGGTTACGGGACATTCTTCAGGATAACGAGAACATACGCATCGTCGGAGATCGTTTCCTGCTGCCTTCCGAGCTGCTTTTTGCCTCCGGATCAGCCAGTCTGGGAGCCGAGGGTCAGCGGGAACTGGATAAACTGGCAGAAGTACTGCTGGATGTTTCCTCCGCCATTCCCGATGATATCGACTGGATTCTGCGGATTGATGGCCATACTGACCGGCTTCCCATCAATACCGAAGAATTTCCCTCCAACTGGGAGCTGTCCACCGCCAGGGCAGTGGCCGTGGTACGCTACCTTGCCTCCGAGGGTGTCCCTCAGAGCCGCATGGTAGCGGCCGGTTTTGGTGAGTTCTTCCCGGTCGACGAGGGCAGTTCCATCGAATCGTTGCAGCGGAACCGCCGTATCGAAATCAAGCTCACTGACCGGTGAGCGGTTCAGCCGGCCCGGCCGAAGACCCGCTCGAAGAAGCCCGCCTCGCGCACATCCGGAACCGGCAGGTCGATGTTGCTTTCCAGTGCTTTGCGCCAGAATCGCTCGGGGTCATCCAGATGGGCGACCTTCTTGCGTTCGTCCTGGCTGTACGAATTGTGGTCGCCGCCAATGCCTGTTTCTATCAGCTCCTGGCACCAGAGGTACAGTGCACTGCGGAGAACCCGTAGCAGTTTGCAGTAGCTGTCTCTGCTGATGGTGATAGCCAGCTCGGCGCTGAGATTGATCTGGGATTGCAGAGTGGCCATTTCCTCTTTGTTGAAGACAATGCGGTTACCCGTCCCTTTCTTGCAACTGAGGCAGGTTTTCTCCAGAGATTTCAGGCCCTCCATCATGTCCCGGTGTCCGAAGTCCTCCTTCTGCTGGTCGTCAACCGGTGCCGGGATCCAGCCATACTGGGGAGAGCGGGCTACGATGTGGCCGGGGATATCACGTCGGTAGGGGGGAAGCGCCGCGGGGTCGCCGTAGCCATCAAATTCGGTTCGCATCCACGCTGCCATGGTTCGCTGGCGAAGCATCATGGCCAGGGTGATGGCCGAAGGCATGATTTCTTCAAGTAGCTCACTGCCGTCCTGAAGCCGCTCGTCCAGGTGTTCGACCGCTGCAGACATTGTAATTCTCCCTTCACCACGGGCAGATGCATGGGTAGTGCTCAGCCCGGTTGTTGTTTTTGTCATTGAGGTACTGCGAGTACAACGCAAGAACCTTTGATTAAAAATTAGGCGCTATCCGGCATTTCTTCCGTTGTAAAAAAGTACCCCTTTGTTACTGGAAGTAATGCGGGGCTGGCGGGTATCCTCTTATACCTTTGCATTCGCGAACTTACCTTCCGGAATCTGAGTATCACTATGTCTGAGCTGGCGTTATACCAGTATGTTCTGATTGGTCTGATATTTGTCTGGAGTGGCTTTGTTCGTTCCGGGCTAGGGTTTGGCGGAGCGGTACTGTCGCTGCCGTTTCTGCTACTGGTACTGGATGAGCCGCTGGTCTTCCTGCCCATCATCGCTGTTCATCTGCTGGTGTTCTCGTCACTGACCATCTGGATGAACAATCGTAAGTCTTCAAGAACTGACGATGAGGGGCATACGTCGGCAGGGACTGTGGACTGGCGCTATCTCTGGCGGATTCTGGCCATCATGATCGTGCCGAAGCTGATCGGGGTGTTCGGGCTTATTACCCTGCCGTCGGATGTCATGAGCACTATCATCTTTGTCATCGTGGCCCTTTATTCCGTCTCGTACATCCTTGATCGGCCGTTTCGCAGTGGCAGTCGCACAGTAGACACCGTATTCCTGATGGTTGGTGGATACGTCAGTGGCACCTCCCTGATAGGGGCGCCGTTGATTATCGCCGTGGCAGCGCAACATCTGCCCAAGGAAAGGTTGCGGGATACGCTGTTCGCTCTGTGGTTCATTCTGGTGGTGATCAAGATGGGCGCCTTTATCTGGGTAGGCGTTGACCTGCAGTTGATTCACCATCTGTGGCTGCTGCCTTGCGCTGCAGTGGGTCACGTAATTGGCCTGCATGTCCATGACCGCATGTTGAGGGCGGAAACTCCGGTGTTTTTCCGGGTGCTTGGCGTGGTGCTGCTGGTTGTCAGCAGTATCGGGATGATGAAAGTGATCTTCCCCGGCTAACCGA
Source organism: Marinobacter denitrificans (assembly GCF_008795955.1). GTDB lineage: Bacteria > Pseudomonadota > Gammaproteobacteria > Pseudomonadales > Oleiphilaceae > Marinobacter > Marinobacter denitrificans. The sequence continues at coordinate 439,766 of NZ_VMHN01000001.1, read as the reverse complement.
GCGTGGCGTCCAGAAACATCATCACTACAAAGCCCCCCAGCAGGGAAAACGTGGCCAGGGTCTTGTACTCGCCGCGATGGGTTTCGGGGATGATTTCATCACTGATGATAAACAGCATCGCCCCTGCCGCAAAGCCCAGAGTCCAGGGCATGATGGGTTCTGCCAGCCACACCATGGCGCTTCCGAAAAGGCCGCCAACGGGTTCCAGTAACCCTGTCAGCACAGCAATACCAAAGGATTTTACCCGCGAGTGCTCAATGGCCAGCAGTGAGACCGCCACCGCCAGGCCCTCGGGGATATTCTGCAGACCGATGCCAATGGCCAGAGCGGTACCGTTGCCGATATCGCCACCGGCGAAACCGACACCCACCGCCATGCCTTCGGGGAAATTGTGCAAGGCGATGGCGATGATAAACAGCCAGATTCGGCGGATTCGGGCGCTGTCCGGCCCCTCGCGACCAAGAGTGAAGTGCTCGTGAGGCAGCCGCTGGTGAATGCTGAAAAGTAGCCCCGCCCCCATAAGAAGGCCGGCAATTACCATCAGTGCCGCCGTCCAGGTTGCCCCCGTGAGCTCTTCGCCGTATTCAATACCGGGAAGAAGCAGCGAAAAGAACGACGCTGCAAGCATCACTCCGGCGGCCGCGCTGAGCATGCCATCCTGCAGTTGCGGCGTGAGCTTTCGCACCAGGAAGACACCCAGTGCACCAACCCCGGTACCCAGGCCCGCCAGCAGACTGGCAGTGGCTCCCAGCAGTACTACGTTGACTTCCTCGAGCATTGGGTTCCCTTCTGTCCTGGTCGGGTCCGCGCAATCTGATCCGTGTGTTGCCACCAGATTAAACGTTACCCATATTTATGGCACGTTTCCGGTTTATGACTTATACCTGTTTACGCCCGTTTTACCACACTGGCTCAGGGAGCGAATGACTGTCATGGTCTACTGGTTGATGGCAAACCCCAAGGCAGGGGAGGAAGGCAGTCGCGGCGCGGATTTCTGGCGTGAGCATCTGGAAACGGCCGGTATTTCCAGTATCCGTGACTGTAACCTCGAGGACACCGCCTGGACAAGCGAGGTTGAGCCAGACGATGTTGTACTTGCCGCAGGGGGCGATGGCTCAGTGAATGCGGCAGCAGGCTTCTGCGTGGATTCCGGAGCTACCCTGGCAGTGCTTCCTTCCGGCACGGCCAACGATTTTGCACGTAATCTCGGGCTTCCGGACGACCCCCAGCAGATCTGTGATCTGGTGGCCACAGGTAAAACCCGCATGGTAGACGTTGCCGTCGCCACACAAGGGAGGTTCCTGAATGTTGCCCATATTGGCCTCGGCACACTCCCCGTAAGGGAATCGTCAGGGCAAGCCAAGCGTTTTCTCGGTCGGTTCAGTTACGGTGCGGCGTTATTACAGAAACTGGCGGCGTACCGAGGTTTTCACGGCGTAATCGAAACCGATAAAGGCAGGATGACCGGGCGCTGGCTCACTATCGCCATCTCCTCAGGGGCATTCTTCGGCGGTGGCACCGAGATTCCCGAGGCATCCGCCGGCGATGGCCAACTGGATGTGATTGCCGTTCGCCCGCGGTCGCTGTTCCAGCTTTTATGGGCCTTTCTTCTCGTCCGCCTCAGTCACAGTTCGCCGAAGCGATCCAGTACGGTCGTGCAACTGAAGAGCCCGGTGGTGAGAGTGACCACTCGCTCATCAAAAACCATTACCATGGACGGGGAGATCGCCGGGAAGACCCCGCTGACGGTAAAATGTCGGCCCGCATGCCTGAGAGTGATCTGCGATAACCTGGTCACCACAGGACAATAGCCAGGCTAGATATTAGCCCCGGCTATCGGTGCTCTCGAAGATTTTATCCGCAGAGGCGGCGACAAACCCGCTGTAAAGCTGACCGTCCGGTTTCGGGTACCGCAGGGCGAATTCATAGAAACAACTGGGTATTGCCGCTGTCTGATCGGAAAACTGCACTTCTGCCCGGTCTGCCATGGTCGAGGACTGTTCCAGCAATTCTTCTGGCGACCCCTTGATCTCTCCGCCTGAGCTGTTCACCCGATAACCATTGTCCTTGAGTACCTGATTGATTTCCGTCACTGTCTTGAAACGGCTGAGGGCATTGATGCTTACCGTAAAGTGGTTGGCGCGGAACCCCCATGCAGCCACCCAGGCAGCGTATTCGCTTTCCTCCAGCATCGCCTGGTAGGTGCGGTAGTTGAGGTCCCAGTGCCGCCCGGAATATAGGAAGTTATCGGCAGTCACTGCTGCGGGGTCCATCTTGCTCACTAGGTTCCGGACAACGGCCTGCAACGGTTCGGAACATTGCTCGACCAGCAATTCGGAAATAAATACCTTGGGGGCGGAAGGGTCCGGGTGTTCGTAGTGCCTGGCATAGAGTTTCTTGGCTTCAAAATGGTACTCGCCGCCCTCCCGGTAACCCAGCGCCAGAAAGTGCGCCGCCAGCTTGTCCAGATTCACCTTATCGAGGTTGTAGGTGCGCAGGGCGATGTGGTCATTGACGATTTCACCACCCTGGGTGTCGTCCAGCAGGCGATGGATATCCTCGGCAGAGGGGGTCACTTCACAATAATTATCCCAAAGACGACCGAACAGTGTGTCCCTATCGGTGTGCATGGAGCGCCTCCTGTTGTTGGCAAAGTGGAATAGCTACCGGTTGCCTGCCGGTGCGGGTGGGTGCCAGTTCCGTAAACCGTGCCTGTCCATGGTTACTCAGGCCGAGCGTGTTTGCCAGTGTTACCGGCACCTGTAACAGGTTGCGAGTGGGCAGGTACCTGGCGGCAGTGGTGATGGTGGCGCGGAAGTCTCCCGTTCCGGTATTAGTGATCGCCAGTATCCGGCCCTGGCCGCCGGTATGCCATTTATCCAGAGCCGGTTCAACGTCCTCAACAACCTGGACCCGACAGCCTACGGAGGCTGACACCGTGCGGATGTCAGTCAGCCTGGCCTCCACCGTAGGCCCACCGTCGAAGGGGTCAACGTAACCGGTATGGCGGAAGCCTTCGGCTTCAAGCATGTTCAGGGCAGGGCGGGTATTGTCGTGCACCTGTCCGATTACAGCACGGGCATTTTCAGCCATGAGGTGAGTATAGAGCGGGTGCCGGGGCATCAGATCCGCAATAAAGCCGTTATTACCGGTACCCACCATCCGGGTCACTGTGTCGAAGTCAAGATCCACGAAGTGCTCGCTCAACCAGTTCCAGAAAGGGGACTGGCCGCTCTCGTCCGAGACGCCACGCATTTCCGCGATGACCGTTTGCGCAAAGCGTTGCGGATGTTGTGCCATAAACAGGAAACGCACCCGTGAAAGCAGTTTCCCCGCCTGCGCTCTGCGAAACTTCGGCCGCAGGAACAACGTGCAGATCTCACTGCAGCCGGTGTAGTGATTGCACATGTTGAGCACTTCCAGGCGCCGCAGCAGGTTCAGATCCGGTGAATGGTGTACCACCTGACTGCGATGATAATGATACAGCGGGCGCCGGATGCCTACTGAGGCTTCAATGCCGGTGGTACCCATGAGGTCGCCGGTTTCAGGATCTTCCAGAACAAACAGATAGCCTTCATCGCCGGGCGAACGCACGGTGCGCCCGAAACTTGCCACGGAGTGCCGGATTTTCCGGGTAAGGAAATCGAGGTCATCTACCAGGGAAGTGAACCCGGGGCCGGATTCCACTGCGATCTGCTGCAACGCAGGGAGGTCTGTCATGGCGACCGGGCGAATAATCATGGTGACATCCTCAACTGTTACTGGCTGTTTGCGGGTGATGATTAATGAGGACAGTATGATGAAGCAGGGTGTCAGTTTGTAGTTTCAAATTATCAAAAATGCTAGCCTTTAGCTTCAGAATGACATAAAGGTTGAACAATATGCTCGGAAAGCAAGATCAGGAGTTGCTGTTGCGGCTTCGCCAGAACGCCCGCTCCAGCATTTCTGACCTGGCCCGCGCGCTCAATGTGTCACGCTCAACGGTGCAGAATCGCATCGCGAAACTCGAAACCAGTGGGGTAATTCGTGGGTATTCTGTGCAACTGGGCGGGGAGTTCTCGGCGCATCAGGTAGAGGCACACGTGTCGATCAAAGTTTTTCAGAAGCTGACGGCGCGAACCAACACCGCCCTTGAGCAGATCAGCCAGGTATCCCAGCTGTATTCGGTCAGCGGCGAGTATGACCTGATCGCCATCGTTCAGGCGCAGTCGCTGGAGGAGCTCAGCGCCGTACTGGATGAGATAGGCAATCTGGAGGGAGTGGAGCGAACCAACTCAGCGGTAGTGCTGGAAACGCGTTTTCGCCGCTGAGTGGCCATAAAGCGGGCGGAGATCAGTCAGAATCCGGGTGCGCCTGCTCGTTCAGCAAAGACGGCTTCTTGAGCGCCTTGCCGAACAGGTCTTTCTCCTCGGCAATGGCCAGCGCCGCCTTCTCGGCCATCGCTTCGTCCATGCCTTCAACCCGTGCCTGCAGGAACTGGGTAATTTCTTCTGCCAGTTCCAGTACCTTGTCGCGGGCGTCGGCTTCGGCTTTGGACGAGAAAAGCATTATGTCGGGGTTTTTCAGTGCCATCTCCAGTCCGTCCCTCTCCGAGTAATACAGCGCTTGTACGGCCATGTTGTTCTCCAGTGTGTTCCCGCACGGTGTCGTGTCTGGTGGGGTTCATTGAGTCGCCGGGAGTATATCGAAGAGATCTGTATATGTATACAGTGGTTTGGGAGGGCGCAGATGCCGTGACGGAAGTGTGTTAGTGTTCTAGGCTTCCTGGCAACCAGCCCGTTAATCATCAAGGAACTGATACATTATGCGCTACGTGAGCACGGCCGTGCCTGGCCGATTTAACATCCGTCTGGCGGCCATGGCATTACTGGCCCTGCTGCTGTCCGGATGTGGGATCAACAATATTCCCACCTATGACGAACAGGTCAAGGCGGCCTGGTCGCAGGTAGAAAACCAGTATCAGCGGCGCGCAGATCTTGTGCCAAATCTGGTTGAAACGGTCAAGGGTTTTGCGAAACAGGAGCAGGAAACCCTGACGGCGGTAATTGAAGCCCGGTCAAAGGCCACGTCGATTCAGGTGGACGAGAGTATTCTCAATAATCCTGCGAAACTTCAGCAGTTTCAGCAGGCCCAGGGTGAGCTGAGCAGTGCATTGAGCAGGCTTATGGCGGTGTCCGAGAGGTATCCCGACCTGAAGTCCAACCAGAATTTCCTCGCGCTGCAGTCCCAGTTGGAAGGCACCGAAAACCGCATCGCGGTGGCACGGCGGGACTTTATCCAGGCGGTCGAGCGCTACAATACCGAGATCCGCACCTTCCCGGGCCGGCTGTGGCACAGTTTCCTTTATAGCGACATGGAGTTGCGAGCCAATTTCGAGGCAACGGCCCCGAATGCGGAAGACGCGCCTCAGGTGGAATTCTGATGCCTGTTCTGTTGCGCCGGATTACCCTGTTTGTCGCCCTGAATCTGATATTACAGGCCTCGGCTATGGCCCAGTCCACCCCGGAATTCCCGGAGTTGAAGGGCCGGGTTGTGGATCAGGCCGATATGCTTCCGCAGCAGGTGGAAGCCAACCTCAGCCAGATGCTGGAAGCCCATGAACAATCGACCACCGAGCAGGTGGTCGTGGTGACCCTTCCCGACCTGCAGGGTTATGCCATCGAGGATTACGGCTATCAACTGGGTCGGCACTGGGGTATCGGTCAGGAGGGCGAGGATAACGGTGCGCTGCTGATTGTTGCTGAAGATGAGCGGCGAATCCGCATCGAAGTGGGCTACGGCCTTGAGGGCCGCCTTACGGATGCTACCTCGGCTACTATTATCAACCAGATCATTACCCCTGCCTTCAGGGAGGGCGATTTTGCCAGCGGGATCGCCAATGGTGCTGCGGCAATGGTGCAGGTACTGGGTGGAGAGCCCCTTGCGGTACCTGAGCGCCAGCGTTCCGATACGCAGCAGGACAAACCTCATCCTGCGCTCGGCATACTGTTCTTCATTATCGTGTTGCTGGCGTTTTTCGGGAGCGGCCGGCGTGGTCGTAGTGCCATACTGGCGGGCGCTCTTCTCGGTGGGCTCGGCGGCGGTCGCGGTGGCGGTTTCGGAGGTGGCGGCTTCAGCGGCGGAGGCGGCGGCTTCGGCGGTGGTGGTGCCTCCGGCGGGTGGTAGCCATGCCTGGTTAAAAGGTGCTCAAACACGGAACCCCTGATTCAGCAAACTCGGAACAAACATGACGCTACTGACAGACAAGGAACAACAACAGGTGGCTGCGGCCATCTCTGACGTAGAGCGGGAAACCGACGCGGAACTGGTTACAGTGCTGGCGGATGCCTCCGACAGCTACTCCTATATACCGCTGCTCTGGGCGGGAATTATTGCCCTGTTGATACCCGGTGCGATCAATTACTTCACCGGGACTCTCAGCGCCGACTGGTTGCTGGTTGCCCAGTGGGCAACCTTTATCGTGCTTTGCCTGCTGTTCCAGTTCCCGGGGGTGGGCCACCATATGATTCCTCGCCCCGTGCGATTCTGGCGGGCCTCCAATATGGCGCGTCGGCAATTTCTTGAGCAAAACCTGCATCACACCAAAGGTGGTGTCGGCATGCTGATTTTCGTATCGGAAGCCGAACACTATGTGGAAATTCTTGTGGACCAGGGAATTTCTTCAAAAGTGGGTGACGAGATTTGGGAAGGTATTGTCAAAACCTTTACCGACCGGGTGCGCAGCGGCAATACCCTGGCGGGCTTCTTGGAGTGTATTGAAAGCTGCGGCGAGCACCTCCGTGAGCAGGTGCCGGCGACCCGGGAGAAAAACGAATTGCCTAATCACCTGGTGTTAATACCGAAACGATAGAAAACACGAGGGGTTGAGAGCAGTAGCGCCTTCAGTCCTGAAAACAGGCCGGCCTGAGATTTCAGGCCGGCTTGAGCGCAAATCCCTGACGGGGGAAGTGCACGTGTACCTGTCCCACTCGCTTATGGGAACGTCCCAGAACCAGTGCCTGGTTATCGGCATATACCAGTTTGCCGGTGACGGGCTCCCGTCCGTAATCATCCGGTGCAATTTCCACGTCCTTTCCGGTAAGCGGATCCTCGCTTGCAGCTTCCATGGTCCGGGGCAAGGCGTCACGGGCGATGTCCAGTGCCTGGTCGGCGGTGATCTCCCGGAATTCGCCGTGACCGAAGGCCTTCATCCGCGCCATCCAGGCTTTCACCTTCGGAAAGTCCCGTAACCAGGGCTTGCCGGCCAGTTCACACACAAACCAGAGGCCATGATAGGCGGAGAAGTCCGCGATGCAGGGAGTGCTTCCGAACAGGAAGTCCTCACTCAGCATGGACTCCATAGTGCGGAGATGGGAGATAACCTTTTCCTTGGCTTGAGGCCCTCTTAGCGCCTTGACCCGGGATTTTCGGCCCATGGTGATGCGGTCTTTGAGGAAGCGGAAGGCGTGGAAAAGTGAGGTCTCCCTGACAAGCTTTTTCAGCATACGGCCGTCGCTGGCGGCGATTACGCAGGCCAGGAACACCTCCAGATCCGTGGTGCGTACGAAATCAATCACATCCTGTGGCTGGTCAGCGAGGCTCAGTTCTGTTTTGCCGCTCAGGCGCACGATTTCGTCTGCAATCGCGCGGCTGTCGCAGAAAATGTCAGCCCCGTTCTGGGCTACTGGCACTTTTCGATAGCCCCCCGCGAGAATGGAAAGTGCAGGCCGGGGAGGCATCTCTTTCACAATAACGGATTGCCAGGGAAGACCGGCATAACCCAGCATCACCCGGACTTTCTCAGAAAAGGGTGACATGGCGTAGTGGTACAGAATCAAGTCTTGCATGGGGCAGAACCCTTCCTTGTTGACAGTGTTACCTGGCGAGACGAAGGAGGGTACGCTGCAAATCGTTCTGGCGGAAGCCCCGGAACTTGTCCGTGGGGGCCACTCAGGCGGTCAGAAGCCCCGCGGATGCGCAATACAGAAACGCAACTGCGCCTGTACAGATAATGGCCCAGGCGGGAAAAATCAATGATGAGCGTGTTGTTGTTCTCACAGGCACCTCCACAGTGGCCTTTTTGTTGTTGTTCTTTACGCTTACCAGAACACTCTAGACCATAATTGACATATGTCACCACATAAAATGTGTTGTCTGTCGCATTTGCCCGGTTTGATGATGAGGTGATTCAGGGGTGTGGAGAGCTTGAGGAAACCGCAAATACAGGTACTATCTACCTGGCTATACTTTAGTCTGATAAAAATAAAGTGATTCCGGATTATAACAATAAGGAGCCGTTGATGGCTGTAGACAGCGCAAAGCAAACATCCCTTCATTGCCTTTACCATTGGGCAGAGCATACTCCCGACAACGTCTATCTGACTCAGCCCTTCCCGGACGGAAGCACCGAAGATATTACCTGGAAGCAGGCTGCAGACCAGGTTTCACGCATGGCAGCGCATCTTGGCACCCTGGGGCTTCCCGAGCGCAGCAATATCGCGATTCTGGGCAAAAACAGCGCGCATTGGATTCTTTGTGATCTGGCCACCTGGGCTGCAGGGCATGTGTCCGTGCCGCTCTACCCCACATTAAACGGCGATACGGCGGCGTATGTGCTTGAGCATAGCGAAGCAAAGCTGCTTTTTCTGGGTAAGCTGGATGGCAAGGCGGACGGCTGGAACGATATCAAGGATCATATCCCTGGCGACTTGCCGATTATCTCATTGCCGATGTCGCCCCGCGATGATACCCCGAAATGGCTTGATATCATTGCCAGCCAGGAACCGGTGGCACCAAAGCTGCCAGATCCCGACGACCTGGCGACCATCGTTTATACATCAGGCAGTACCGGGCGCCCGAAAGGGGTCATGCACAGTTTTCGCACCATGATTTCCGTGGCTGATGGCCTGCAGCAGATATTCCCGGTCACCCCGGACGAGCGTATGCTCTCCTATCTGCCGCTTGCCCACGTGGCGGAGCGTGCCGCCGTGGAAACCCAGTCGCTGTATTACGGATTCCATCTGTATTTCGCCAATTCCCTGGAAACCTTCCAGGAGGACCTGCAGCGGGCTCGCCCGACACTGTTCTTCTCTGTGCCACGGTTATGGATGAAATTCTACCTTGGCGTCAATGCCAAGTTGCCGCCCAAAAAACAGAAAGTGCTGTTTAATATCCCGCTGCTTAACCGTCTGGTGAAGAAGAAAGTGCTCAAGCAACTGGGGCTCGACCATTGCCGTGCCGCCCTGACAGGGGCAGCACCGCTTTCAGGCGAAATCATTGCCTGGTATCGCAACCTGGGCCTGGAGTTGCTGGAAGTGTATGGCATGTCAGAGAACTTCGGTTATTCCCATGCCAACCGTCCGGGCGCGGCCAGGCCCGGTACCGTGGGCGTGACCAACCCGGGTGTGGAACACCGCCTGGGCGAGGGAGAGGAAGTTCAGGTCAAAAGCCCGGGGCAAATGCTGGGCTATTACAAAAACGAGGAGAAGACCCGCGAAGACATTACTGACGACGGGTTCCTGAAAACCGGTGATATGGGGGAAATCGACAAGGACGGGTTCCTGAGAATCACCGGCCGGGTAAAAGACCTGTTTAAAACCTCCAAGGGCAAGTACGTGGTGCCGGTGCCTATCGAGAACCGCTTCAATCATCCGAAAGCGGAGGTAGTGTGTGTGGCCGGTGCCAATCAGCCTCAGCCATGCCTGATGGTGCTGTTATCGGAAGAAGCGCGTGAGGAGCTGGAAACGGGTGGCAGCCGTGATGATCTGGAGCAGGAGCTGGCTGCGGAGCTGGATGCGGTTAACAGGGGATGCGAGGGCCATGAAAAACTGGCCTTTGTGGTAGTCGTGAAGGAGCCCTGGACCATGGAAAACGGCATGCTGACCCCCACCATGAAGATCAAGCGGAACGTGATTGAGGACTACTACAACCGCAAAATGGATGAGTGGTTCGACAAGAAACAGAAAGTGGTCTGGGAATTCTGAGCCCACAAACGAAAACACCGGTGGGCCTGAATGTTCAGGGCCACCGGTGCTGATGAAATCTGTCTTCCTTTACAGGGGGCGCTTAGTGCTCGCCCTGCATCATCTGGGGCATCTCCGGCGTTGCGGTTGCTGCCTTCTTTCTCCACGAACCCATTTTCCGGCTGATAACCTGTACGGCCTGTCTTGCAGCTGCACGGGTGTATTGGCGCCTGACCTCAGTACTGTTGTGGAGGATACTGGATGGCATGGGGTGTACGGTTGCGATATGTGCTTGAGTCATAGCGCCTTCCTCCTTGTCTGGTGGGTTAAAAAAATATTGGTTAGCTGACTATGTAAAGAACTATACGCCTTCTTTTTTGCAGTTCAAATACGTTAAACTCCGTACTCATGTTGCAAATATGCAGTAGCTATGGACTGGGATTATCTTCGATATATACACGCGCTGGCAATAGGGGGAACCCTCGCCAAAGCCGGTGAAATACTGGGTGTGCACCAGACCACGGTGCTCCGTCGTCTGGACCAGATGGAAGAACAGATGGGCGTTCAGTTTTTTGAGCGCAACCGCGACGGGCTTCAGCTTACCCCTGTGGGTGAAACCGCTTTTCGGGCAGCTGAAAGACTGACCGGCGATATGGAAAACCTTGAGCGTCAGCTCGTTGGACAGGATTCGGCACCCGTGGGCAAAGTCAGGCTTGCCGCCACCGACACCATGGTCAATGCGCTGATCAGCCCGATGATTGCCGAGCTGGTCCGGGAGTACCCGGATATCGAGCTGGAAGTGCTCACCGATAACGATGTGCTCAACCTGAGCCACCGCGAGGCTGACCTCACATTGCGGCCGGTCAACAAACCCCAGGCCACTCTGGAAGGTGAGCGTATCGGTACCATCGAGTCAGCTATATATGGGGCGGCGAAGTACTGTAAGCGCAATCCTCACATGGATCTGGAGAATGCCCCGGAGCAGCAACTCTGGATTCTGCCGGATGAGAGTTTCAGCCACCTGGCAACCGGGCGCTGGTATCGCAAACACCTGAAGAACGCCTCCTCTATTATCCGCTGCAACAGCCTCCAGGCCATGCACGCCCTGGCGCGGGCCGGTGCCGGCCTTGCAGCTCTGCCCTGTTACCTGGGTGACAGCGCCCGGGAACTGAAGCGGCTATCTCCTCCCCTGGAGGGTGAGGGTGTGGACCTCTGGCTGATGGTTAACCAGGAAACCCAGCAGATGGCACGAGTGCGCATCGTGATGGAGTTTCTGACTGCGAGGTTGGCAAAGCTCTCGCCGAAAGTGGAGGGGGAGGTGGCCTGACCGGCATTTCTACCAGTCTCCGCAAAACGGCCAGAACTGATAGAAGCGCCAGCACTGGAACTCTTTCTCGCAGCTCTGGAGTTGGCGGTGGTACCGAAAGGCGCGGGTTTGCACCCTGTCTGCCAGCGACATCACCGCCGGCTTCGCCAGGTAGCTTTGCCGCTGGTACCCGGTTCTGCCCTCATGGTAGGCAAGATAGAGCTTCTCCGGGCTGGTAAGAGGAATGCCCACCTCCTGGTTGGTCAGGTGGTTATACCAGCCCACAAAGTCCAGCGCGTGTTTCATGTTGGTACGCACCACCGATAATCCGTCGCCGTTTGCCTCCAGATACTCGCCCCAGGCCGGGTCGAGGGCCTGGGCGTAGCCGTACGCGGATGTTGGCCGTGTCCAGGGAATGAATCCGAACAACTGGCTGCGGGGCGGCCGGGCATGACTGCGGAACGACGACTCGTAATAGACGAATGCCAGTTGTGTGGCAATAGGTGTGCCCCAGCGCTCTTTCGAGCGGCTGGCGTAGTCATACCAGACCGGATGTTCCCGGAAAATCTCACAGACGTTCTCGGTATTTGCTGGTGGGTCGGGTTCCAGCAGGCTGAACCGCTGGGTCGCCACAATGGCGATGACCAGGCCCAGTGAGGGAAGTCCGTACCAGCGAAGCCGCGACTTCCAGATTTTCAGTCGGTTACGGCGTTTCTTCATGGGCAGTTCAGGGCTCTCATACTCCACACTACAAAATGGTCATCAAACACCGGCGCTGTTTGCTTGCAGGGGGCGCCGGCGCCATGGCATAACAAACGCCCGATCTCACAGGATATTAGGTTCATGCGCGCACTATCCCAAGTTAAACCGGCATTACTTTTTCTTTTGCTGGCATGTACTTCCGCCACTGCCAGCCCTCTGGCCGACTCTGTGCTCCGGGCCTCGCCGGTGGATGCGATTGTCGCCCAGTATCCGGCGATGATGAGTCAGGGTGTCCGTGACGGCCTGAAGCAGAGCGGACGCGTAGAGCCCTTCGTCGCGAACACCATCAGCAGTATTGTCAGCAATGCGTTCAGTGTTGCAGAGATTCGCGCCCAGGTGATCGAAGACCTGGATCAGGGCATGAGCGATCAGCAGCTGAATTCGGTGCTTGAGTGGTACGAAACGCCGCTGGCCGAGAAGATCACTCAGGCAGAGATTGCGGCATCCAGGCCGTCAGTCTGGAAAGAAGTTGAGGCCGAAGCTACGCAGTTACAGAAAGAATTCAAGGGCAGCGAACGGGCGGAGTTGTTTGATCGCTTTGACAGGGCAGCCCGGGCCACCGAAAGCGCCGTGGACACCACCGTTGCCGTCCAGCTGGGCCTGGCCTCGGCCATGGCCGCCTTCAATGGCAGCAAGGGGCCTACCTTTGAGCAACTGCAGCAGAAAATCGAAAGCCAGAGGAGCATGTTGCGGGGCATGGTCGCCCAACAGGTCTATGCCGGATATCTCTATACCTATCAGGATCTGACCACGTCCGAGCTGAAAGACTATATCGGTTTTCTCGAGAGTGACGCCGGTTCAGCGTTCACTCGAGTGGCCACCAACAGCATCCAGCGTTCAATTACCGAGCCGGTGGAATCGGTAGGCAGTCAGTTGGCGCGTTTCTTCAATCCGGAATGATATTCGTCAGGGTTTGAAAACCAGCCGGTTTGGGTCCAGTCTCCAGTAGTAACCTTTCCTCCGCCCCGGAGACGACCCGATGGACTTTAACGCTTACCAGAAAACCCTGACCAGAGAACTCAGGGGGCGGGAATGCCCCTTCCCCCAGGCTGAATACGACCGCCGTCTGGATGCCCTCAGGGCCAGAATGGCGGCGGATGGCGTGGGGGCATTGTTGCTGACAGACCCATCTGACCTCTTCTACCTGACCGGTTACAGTACGTTTGAGGTTTCCGTTCATGTGGCCCTGGTCGTGACAGCCGGGTCCATGACACTTCAGGTGCCCTCGATTGAAACGGGCCCCGCGATGATTACCACAAGGGTTGATAACGTGCTTGGCTACCGCTGGGAGGGAATCGGCGACGTGCTCGACCCGCTGGCTCAGGCTCTGGGTGGTCATGGAACAACCGTGGGTATCGATTACTGGCATGGTTCACTACGCCAGGGTGTGGTTGAAGGCCTGAAACAACGGCTGCCGGATACCCGTTTTGTGGATGCATCCGGCATGCTCAAGAGTCTGCGTATCGTGAAGTCTCCGGCAGAAATTGATTATCTCAGACAAAGCGCCCGCATTACGGGGCAGGGTATCGAAGCCGCTGCAGCGGCCATCCGGCCCGGCATGACTGATAACGATATCGCTGCCGTGGGCGCCCAGGCCCTGTTGGCCGGGGGTAGCGAGTTCATGAGTATGCAGCCCATCGTGACCGTGGGACAGCGAAGCAGCGTGATTCATACCAACCATAAACGTTGCACGGTACAGGAGGGCGACGCGGTATTTCTCGAGTTCGGTGCGGTCTGGCAGCGCTACACAGCGCCGATGATGCGTACCGTGGTGGCCGGTCAGCCCTCAGCCCGGATGCGCACCGTGTTCGATGGCTGCCGCCGTGTGGTGGAAGCCCTGCAGGCTGCCATGGTACCCGGCCGGACCTTTGATTCTGCCGCCAGGGCCGCGGAGCAAGCCCTGGCACCTTTGGCGGACGAGGTTTTCTTCTCCGGGGTTTTTGGTTACACCGTAGGCGCACAATTTCCCCCGTCCTGGGTGGAAGGCTCCGGTTTTATTGCACGCGGGGAATCTGTGGAGTTCCGGCAAGGCATGGTGTTTCACCTGCCTGTTTGTCTGCGTATTCCGGGGCTGTGGGGCATTGGTTGCAGTGATACCGTTCTGGTCGGCGAGAGCGGGGCGGAACCGCTCACGTCCAACCCATGGCGGCTGGACTGAGCTGGCAGGTCATCGGCCTGGATTATTGCTTGATACCTGGGGCCTGGAATCGAAATAGGTCTTGTAGCGACCATCGGCCCTGAACGTCTTCAGGCCTCGGTTGAAGATCGTCCGGAGCTTTTCTGTGTCCGGTTCATCTTTCGGAAACAGCAAAAAGCTCTGGTTTTCAGAAACGGGCTCGGGGTGGTGGGTAATCTGTCGAGCCTCTTCCTGGTCTGTTTCCCGTCGAAGAATATAGTAGCCAACGTTGATCTCTTCGGGGAAGGCGTCAATACGGCCGAACAGCAGTCTACGAAAGTTGAGCTCCGTGGACGCCACCCATTCCACGTCCAGAACCCCATTTTCCGCTGCCCTGTCGAACTTTGGCCCATAGCTGTAGCCGATGCTGCCCCCAAGCCGCAGACCCGAAAGGTCTTCCATGCGGTTCCACTGTATGGGGGCGTTCTTGCGGTAAAATAGCACAAAGCGTTCGTTCATCACCGGGTCGCTGTAGACGAAGTCCTGCTCCCGGTCGGCGGCATACATCCAGATGGCGGTAGCATCGTGTTTGCCGGCGGCTGCTTCGCGGTAGGCCCGCTTCCAGGGCAGGAAGTTGAACTCCACCTCATAACCTGCTTCTGCAAAGATGTCTCTGACCAGGCGGGCAACACTTCCTTCCCCAGGCTCGTTTGCCACAAAAAAGGGAGGCCAGTCACCAACGCTGATACTCAGTTGCCGGTCATCATGGCCCAGCGCCAGGGTCGAAAACAGAATAATAAGCGCGGCCATCTGCGCTTTGAGAAACTTCATGTCACCGCCCACAGCCAAAAATGCTGTTTAATGGATCATGGGGTACGTTACGAAGAGTACGTCCATTAAGACTAGCCCATGTACACGAATGCGTCATTTCAGCCTGAGATCACGCAGATAAACGGTTTTGGGTGACGGTAAGCCAGTTGTGAACAGCTTCAGGCGTCTTACCTCGCGCATATTCATGGCGCGGGTCGCCGGAGCATTCTTGATCCGGTCAAGGTCCAGCTGGAAGGTATTCGGGCCGGGAGACAGGGTCAGGCGGGTGTTGAACCGGTCGCTGTAATCGTTGTCGCCCTGATCGTGTTGGATATCGTTGATTCGCAGGGTGATGTGCACAGGCTGGTCCTGTGGGTTGTCCAGCGACATCACCAGTTGCCCATAACCCTGCCAGTCGCTCGGAAAATTGTGCAGGGTTGCGCCGGAATAATGGGCGGTCGATAGCGATAGTCTGAGCCCATTTTGCGGGCCTGCTACGTCAGCGGCGGCGATCGCTCCGCTCCAGAAGGGGGACGGGTCTGACTGGCTGAAATCGTAGAGTTCCGGTAACAACTGGCTGACCCTGTACTGCTGAAGGGCGACAGCGGCGGTGGCGCCAGTTTCGGCAACCAGAAGTGCTGCAATTGCAATCCGTAGCGACCAGGTGCCCAGCCCTGAGCGACTGGGCTCTGTTACTCCGGGGCTGATCAGAAGTATGATCCACAGGCCGAGCAGGTTACGGAACAGGTCCTGCCCGTCCATCTGCCGGCTGGTACCGTATTGCAGCAGTTCTATGCCCAGCCCGACCAGGAGTACTGCCAGGGTTGCGAGCCCCCAGAGCTTCCAGCCGGTCCAGAACCGCCAGGGTTGAATCGCAAGGGTCAGCAGGGCAAAGAACAGGATGTGTCCGAGATTCCAGGCGGACTTGTACAGTGGGCCGTCGGTCCACCCCGGGCCGCCAATGAAGAAAAAGGGAGCTATCAGAACGATGCCCGCCAAGGCCAGATACTGCCATATCCGGGCCTTGCGAGCGGGTAGGTCAAGTGCCAGGTTTATACCCATCAGCTCCGGCTGGTGACTTCCAGCAGGTGATAGCCGAACTGCGTCTTGACCGGGCCGAGAACCTTGTTCACTTCACCGCTGAATACCACCTTGTCGAACTCCGGAACCATCTGGCCGGGGCCGAAAGAACCCAGGTCGCCACCGTTGCGGCCGGAGGGGCAGGATGAGTGCTGCTTTGCCACTTCCGCAAAATCCTGGCCGCCTTCGATGGCCTGCTTCAGTTCTTCGCACTTTGCTTCGCTGTCCACGAGGATGTGGCGTGCTGTTGCCTGTGTCATGGTGTCGGTTTCCTTGGTTGGAGTGATAAAGAATAATAGAACGTGTGTTGGCATTGCCGAGGTTGGAATGCTGCCCGCCCCGGGGCGCTTAGGCAAGTGCTTTTTATCCGTGTTTTTGCTGTCTCACGGTTCTGGCTGCAAACCTGTACAATGCCCGTTTTTCTTGACCGGCTTTTAACCGGTATTCACTGTTGATAGGTCTCTTCTTGATTTCCACCGCGAACATTACCATGCAGTTCGGGGCCAAGCCCCTGTTTGAAAACGTATCGGTCAAATTCGGCAATGGCAACCGCTATGGCCTGATCGGCGCCAACGGCTGTGGCAAGTCCACGTTTATGAAAATTCTCGGGGGTGATCTGGACCCCTCTGCTGGCCAGGTCATGGTGGACCAGAATCAGCGCCTGGGCAAATTGCGCCAGGACCAGTTCGCCTACGAGGACTGCACGGTTCTGGATACGGTCATCATGGGCCACGAGGAGCTATGGCGGGTAAAAGCCGAGCGGGATCGCATCTATTCGCTGGCGGAGATGAGCGAAGAAGACGGCATGGCCGTGGCGGATCTGGAAGTTCAGTTTGCAGAGATGGACGGCTACACGGCGGAAGCCCGTGCCGGTGAATTGCTGCTGGGCCTGGACATCCCCCTCGAGCAGCACGATGGCCCGATGAGCGCCATCGCGCCGGGGTGGAAGTTGCGCGTTCTGCTGGCCCAGGCTCTTTTTTCCGACCCCGACATCCTGCTGCTGGACGAGCCCACCAACCACCTCGATATCAATACCATTCGCTGGCTGGAAAGCATTCTGGTAGCCCGGAACAGCACCATGATCATCATTTCCCACGATCGCCATTTCCTGAACAGTGTTTGCACACACATGGCGGACCTGGATTATGGGGAACTGAGACTCTTCCCGGGCAATTACGATGAGTACATGACCGCCGCCACACAGGCCCGAGAGCGCATGTTGTCGGATAACGCCAAGAAAAAGGCCCAGATTGCCGAGTTGCAGCAGTTTGTCAGCCGTTTCTCCGCCAACGCCTCCAAGGCCAAGCAGGCCACCTCCCGGGCACGCCAGATCGACAAGATCCAGCTTGAGGAGGTAAAACCCTCCAGCCGTGTGAGCCCGTTTATCCGCTTTGAACAGACCAAGAAATTGCATCGCCAGGCGGTCACCCTGAAGGATGTGACCAAAGGGTTTGATGGCGAAAACCTGTTCGACAAGCTCAATCTGCAGATCGAGGCGGGGGAGCGGGTAGCCATCATCGGCCCCAACGGTATTGGCAAGACCACACTGATGCAGTGCATGGCTGGTGCCATGACACCTGACAGCGGTGACGTGAAGTGGACCGACAGTGCCCAGGTTGGCTATTACGCACAGGACCACACCGCCGATTTCGATGAGGACATGAACCTCACCGACTGGATGTCGCAATGGACCACTGGTGGCGAACAGCTGGTGCGTGGCACGCTCGGCCGCATGCTGTTTTCCGGAGATGATATCGGCAAGTCAGTCAAGGTGATTTCCGGGGGGGAGCAGGGCCGCATGCTGTTCGGCAAGCTGATCCTTGAGAAGCCCAATGTCATGCTGATGGACGAGCCCACCAACCATCTGGACATGGAGTCCATTGAGGCCCTCAACCTGGCCCTGGAGAACTATCCGGGCACGCTGGTATTCGTCAGTCATGACCGGGAGTTTGTATCGTCGCTGGCCACGCGCATCATCGAGCTGAAAGCCGATGGCATCACCGACTTCAGCGGCAGTTACGACGACTACCTGCGCAGCCAGGGTTATCTCTGATCTTACTGGTCCAGCCGGGCCAGCAGGTCGTTGATGGCGCCGGCGAACTGCACCGGTGAGTCTTCCTGCAGGAAGTGCCCGCCGGTCAGGGTGATGTGGGGCTGCCCGTTGGCCCCGGGAATCCTTTCCTGCATGTAGCGGTCGCCACCCCGGGTAATGGGATCACCGTTGCTGAATGTGGTCAGAAAAGGTTTGTCCCACTGCTCCAATACCCTCCATGCCGCCCGATTTGGCTCGCTGGCTGGATCATCGGGCTTCACCGGTACCAGTTTGGGGAATGCGCGGGCACCGGCCTTGTATTTTTTGCCGGGGAAGGGCGCATCGTAGGCGCGGCACTCATCCGGACCAAGCGTGCGGAAGCTACCGGTGTTGATGATACGGGCAATGGGAAACCATGGGCTGTAGAGGGCGAAGTTCTTCCATAGCTGGAAGGCCTTCGGCACCGGCTGGTCGCCGGTTGGCAGCATGCCGTTGCCCACGACGATGGCCCTGAACCGGTCCGGGTTTTCCGCGGCAAGGCGAAGGCCCAGCAGCGACCCCCAGTCCTGGCAGACCAGGGTAATATCCTGCAGGTCAGTCTGGTCCAGGAACGACTGCATCCACGCCATGTGGCTCTGATAGCTGTAGGCGTTTATATCTGTCGGCTTGTCCGACTTGCCGAAACCGATCAGGTCCGGCGCAATCACCCGGTGGCCGGCCGCTGCGCAAATCGGGATCATGTGGCGGTAAAGATAGGACCACGATGGCTCGCCATGCATCATCAATACGGGCCTGGCGTCGGAGGGCCCTTCGTCGACATAATGCATGCGCAGGCCATCGACTTCCACATAGTGCGGGTCGAACGGGTAGTCCAGCAGTCGTTCGAATCGTTTTTCAGGCGTTCTCACAACGTCCATTTCCGGTCTCCGGTATTGGTAAGGGAATTATTGTAAGCTTGCTCAACATATCATGACTCGTCTCCGGCGTGTCCGTCCTTTTTCTCAGAACGTGGGAGTCTTCACGTGGAGCAGAATTCGATTATTGATGCTACCCGCCGATGGGTGTCTGAAGTGGTAGTTGGTCTGAATCTGTGCCCTTTCGCGCGCAGGGAGCTGGTGAAGGATCGGGTTCTTTTCAGGGTGACGGACGCCGGCTCGGAAGAGGCGCTCCTGACCGAGCTGCAGAACGAACTGTTGTATCTGGAGGAACATCCAGACGTTGAAACAACGCTGTTGGTGCATCCCTGTGTATTGCAGGATTTTATGGTTTACAACGACTTTCTTGCCGCAACGGACGGGCTTCTGGTACAGCTTGAACTGGAGGGCATCTACCAGATTGCCAGTTTTCATCCCGATTACCAGTTCGGCGGTACTGAACCGGAGGACGCGGAAAATTACACCAATCGATCTCCCTACCCGATGCTGCACCTGCTGCGGGAGGAAAGCCTTGAGCGGGCCATCGCCGGATACCCGAACGCGGAACTCATACCCGGGCAAAACATTGAATTGATGAATCGCCTGGGCGCAGATGAGATGCGCCGCAGGCTATCCGGAGAGGCAGTGATCACTCTACCCGGGTCAGAGTGACGTCAATGTTGCCTCGGGTGGCGTTAGAGTAGGGGCACACCTTGTGGGCTTCATCGATCAGCTGCTGTGCCTGGGCATCGTCCATGCCGGGCAATGAAATTTTCAGTTCCACCTCGATCCCGAAACCACCGGGAATCTGTCCAATTCCAACCACACCCTCAATGGATGCGTCTTCCGGCATGGGCAGCTTATCCCGCCCCGCCACAAATTTCATGGCGCCGATAAAGCAAGCGGAATAGCCCGCTGCAAAGAGCTGCTCCGGGTTGGTGCCCTTGCCACCTGCGCCCCCGAGTTCTTTCGGTGTGGTCAGTTCAACGTCCAGGATGCCGTCCGAGGAAATGGCCCGACCGTCACGGCCGCCGGTGGCTTCTGCTGAAGCGCGATAAACAACCTGTTCAATAGACATGATCGTGGTTCTCCTTGCTGATGTATTTCGAAGCATCAGATCTGATGCTCCATAGCCCTAATGATTGCACACAATTGTGTTGTGCACAATGTAAGTGAATAAAAAGTATTTCAACGTAAGATGGTTTTCTTGCTGTCAGCATTGGCAAGACAATATTTGCTCCCTAAAGTAGAGAGGTTTTCAAAGAGGTGCGAAACGGATGGCTGCAGTTCCACAGTCCACTAAAGGCATAACCATGCCGTCCAGCGATCACCCTCTTGCGCTGAATACTCCGCAAGAGGCTGGTGCCATGCTGGCGGAGTTCATTTATCGCCACCCCGGCCTGATGATTCTCACTGGCGCCGGTGTCAGTACCGATTCCGGCATCCCTGACTACCGGGATGGTGAAGGTGCCTGGAAGCGCAAGCAGCCGGTCCAGCACAAAGATTTCATGACGAGCATGGAAGTCCGCCAGAGGTATTGGGGCCGGAGCCTGATTGGCTGGCCGGTCATGCGTAATGCCATGCCAAATGTTGCCCATCACCATGTGGCTGAACTGGAATTGCGCAACCACAGCCGGCTTGTTGTTACGCAGAATGTGGATCGCCTCCATCAACGCGCCGGTAGTCGCTCAGTAACGGATTTGCACGGCAGGGCAGACGAAGTGGTCTGTATGAGCTGTGGATCCCGGTACAAGCGCGATGAGATTCACCAGCGCTGTAATGAGATGAATCCGGGATTTGAACACTACACCGCAAATGCCGCACCGGATGGCGATGCGGATCTTGACATGAACTTCTCGCAGTTCCGTGTTGCTGACTGCACCTGTTGCGGGGGGGTTCTGAAACCGGATGTGGTGTTTTTCGGGGACTATGTGCCCAGAGAACGGGTGTACTCTGCACTGGACACATTGAAGGCCAGCGATGGCCTGCTGGTGATCGGGTCCTCGCTGATGGTCTATTCCGGTTTTCGTTTCTGTCGCTATGCCCAGGAATGGGGCAAGCCCATGGCCACGCTGAACCTGGGGCGTACCCGGGCGGATTCTCTGGTGGATCTGAAGCTGAACGCCGACATCGGCGCTACGCTGGCCATAGCTCTTGACCAGCTCTGACAAGAGCGGTTTGCTCGCGCTTCGGCATTTACCTATACGCATATGGTGCCGGTTTCATTAGCTTGCTTAGATGAACGCCAGTACATATCCTTACCGGTTACAACCTGACAAGGTCCGCGTCGAGTTTTTCAGGTTACTTCCCATCTCGTTATTCGTGGTGGCGTTCGGTGCTGCCTTCGGATTGGCGGCGACGCAGAAAGGTCTTGAGCCGCTGCAGGCCATTCTCATGAGTGCCACGGTGTTTGCTGGCGCCTCGCAGTTTGCCGCCGTGGATATGTGGGGCAGTGAAGTTTCCCTGATTCCGTTGATTGCGGTGGTGTTTGCCATCAATTCCCGCCATCTGCTGATGGGTGCCTCGCTGTATCCCATGCTAAGGGACCTGCCTCCAGGGCGCCGATACGGTCTGCTGCTGCTCCTTACCGATGCCAACTGGGCGGTTTCTGCCCAGGAATACCAGAGTGGCAGGCGCAACCTGGAAGTCATTCTTGGTGGCGGCCTTGTCCTCTGGCTGGCATGGATCGTTGGAACCTGGCTCGGCGTGTACTTCGGCGGGTTGCTACAGGATCCCAAGTCCCTTGGCCTGGATATGGTTCTTGGCTGCTTCCTCCTCGCCATGGCTCTCGGCGGCAGCAAGTCACCACGAACACTGGTGGCATGGACAGTTGCCGCGGTGTCATCACTGGCCGCCTGGAAATGGCTGCCCCCCAACACCCATGTGGTCGTCGGGGCTTTGGCTGGGGGCGCTATCGGATTCTTCTGGCTGGAAAAGAAACCCGACAGCGAAAATGAAGACGGCGGTGAAGAGGTGGGCTCAACATGACAGTCGAAACCACCACCGCCGGTATTCTTGCCCTGATTGCCGTCATGACGCTGGTCACCCTGGTGACCCGCTTCGGTGGCGCCTTCCTCATGTCCTTCGTGACCATCAACCCACGAATTGAAAGCTTTATCAATACGATGGCCAGCTCAGTGCTGATCGCCATTATTGTGCCCATGGCGTTCAGCGGTGACGCTGGCTCGTTGGCGGCTCTGGTAGTTACGGCGGTTATTATGCTGGCTACCAAAAAGCCGTTGCCGGCAATTGCAGCAGGGATTGCAGTAGCTGGACTGGTCCGTTATGCAGGAGTCACGGGACTATAAGGCCCACCACTGATCAGGTCGGGGCAGGGACGGTCTCCCAAAAATGTGCGGAGCCATGGATGGCGGAGCCCAAGCGTACAGGGACGTATTCAAAGCGTTTTTTGGGAGACCGTCCCTGCCCCGGCCGTCTCGGAAACAACGGGCTCGGATTCTTGCACGGCCTCCTCAGCCATAGGATTGGTGTTGCGCAATGCCAACTCCCCAATGCCCGGCAGCTTGATACCAAGTCCCATGGGATTGACCCCCAGGGAAAGTCCCAGGATGTTCAGCTCAAGGCCTTCGCGAACCCCCGCCAGAAGTCCGAAATAGCCCCCCAGAGATACCTGGTATCCGGCTCCGCCGGGCACCTCGGAAACAAAACCGTTGCCCAGGTAATCCTTACCGATGGCATGATTTGGCAAAGCAACATCCATCTCCGGGATCTGGCGGATCACCCAGGCCACGAAGGTGTTGCTGTTAGGCCCGGGCCAAGCCTTATATTCCGTGGGGTAGGGGTACTCTGCGATCACGTCATCAAGCTGTTCAATAATCCGCTCCGCCTGCTTTCCGCGAATATCCGCGATCAACTCTGGTGGGGCGCCGTACCAGGCCCGGTCCGGGTCGTCGGGCCTGGACTGGACCACATAGTGGCGCCAACCTGTCACCTCATGCACATAGTAGCGACCGGCCCCGGCCTCTTTCGTACTGATCCAGGTGTGTAATGAAAAATAACCCCGCCAGTTATAGGCCCGTGCACCATACACCTGAACCACGGCACCGCTTTCCTGGTCAGGGCTTGGGGCGATACCCGCACTGGAGCGATCGGCTGTTCGCCAGCTACCGGCATCCTGAAAGCCCGCGCAGGCGGCCAGGAGGAGCGGACCTGCCAATAGCAGGGCGAGTGTCAGGGTAATGCCGATAAAGCAGCGCTTGATTCTTCTCATTGGAGTCCGGAGCAAGTGTGGGATCTTCAGTGTACGACACAGGAAGTGTCAGAGTTCAGTTGTTCCTTAAAGTTCCTTCACAAATAAGCCCCGGCTGTTTGCTGGTTCCAGTTTACTGGTATAGGCTGAAATCACAGGCATTCAAATGATTTGCCTGACTATATCCAACCTTAAAACAGGAGGTGCTATGTCCGACCATCATGTTTACAAGAAGGTGGAAGTCGTTGGTTCTTCGACGAAAAGCATCGAGGATGCCATCGAAAATGCGATCGCCGAATGCAGCAAGAACCTTCGGAACATAGAGTGGTTTGAAGTGCAGGAAACTCGCGGCCATGTTGTTGATGGTAAAGTCGGACATTATCAGGTCGTCCTGAAAATAGGCTTCCGCATCGAGGGAAGCTGACCTGTGCTGAGACAACCGCCGCTTGTCAGAGAGAGTGACCTGCCACTGATGGTGGACCTGTATGAACTGGCAATGGCCCAGGCGTACTGGACCGAGGGCATGAATGGCACGGCGGTGTTCAGTCTGTTCTTTCGGGACCTCCCGGAAAACCGGAACTTCGTTCTTGCCTGCGGACAGCGGAGCGTTGTGTCTGTCATCGAGTCCCTCTGCTTTACGGATGACCACATTGAGCGTCTGGCATCCCTTAACCGGTTTCAGCCCGGGTTTCTGGACTGGCTGAGAGACTTCCGCTTCAGCGGCTCGGTTCATGCGGTTGCGGAGGGCACTCCGCTGTTTCCCCAGGAACCCCTGTTGGAAATCGAAGGCCCGATCGCTGAGGTTCAGCTACTGGAAAGCCTGGTGATGAACTACGTGCATCTCGAGTCATTGCTGGCTTCCAAGGCCGTGCGGCTGACATTCGCGGCCAAGGGCCGGCCGGTGATCGACTTTGGTATGCGCAGAACCCATGGGCTGGATGCCGCGCACCGGGCTGTAAGAGCCTATCGTCTGGCCGGGCTGACGGGGACCAGTAATGTCCTGGCTGGCCTGGATTTCAATATGCCCGTTTATGGCACCATGGCCCACAGTTTTGTCCAGGCGTGTGCGGGCGAACTCGATGCCTTCAGGGTGTACGCGGATCTCTATCCGGGTACAACGCTGCTGGTTGATACCTACGATACACGCTCCGCTGTGAAGCGAATCATCAATTGGTTGAAGGACGATCCGAACGTGAGCATTGGCGGTATCCGTCTGGATTCCGGCGACCTTGCGACGGAAGCCACGGACTGCCGCAAAATGCTGGATGAGGCCGGTCTGACGGATATAAAGATAATGGCCAGCGGTGGTCTGGATGAATACAGGATTGCGGAACTTCTTTCTGCTGGTGCCCCCATTGACGGTTTCGGCGTCGGTACAGCAATTGGGGTCTCGAATGATGAGCCAGCACTGGAACTTGCATTCAAGCTGACCGAGTATGCCAGCCTTCCGCGTATGAAAAATTCACCAGGTAAACAGTCGTTCCCTGGGCCGAAACAGATATACCGGCGTCTGGGACCGGACGGCTGTATTGTTCAGGACGTTGTAAGTGGCAGGGATGAGGTGTATGACGGCACCCCGTTATTGAAGCCAGTGATGAAGCAAGGGCGAATGCTTGAAGGTGCCATGGAATCGCTGGATGACCAGGTGGTCAGTGCCAGCGAGGCAATCGACACCCTGCCCGCGAGGATTCGCTCCCTGGCGCCCATCAGTGAAGTGCCCGTCGTAATCAGTGACTTTCTCAGGGCTTTGCAGCGGGATACTCTGGAAAGGGTCAGGCGGGCCTGAAAAGGCCTCAGCCGAAGCTTATCGAAGCATCCTCTGCCTGATATGGGAAACCAGCTGGTCCAGCATTTCCTTGGACTGGCCATCATAGAGCATGCGGAATTTCTCTTTCTGTACGGCCCTTTCGTGATTGGAGCTTGAGGACAGGGAGTCTTTACGCAAATCCATGTACTGGCATGCGGCCAGGTGTGCTTTTATATGGTTATCAATCAACTGGGTGATCAATTCGTCAATGTCGGCGTGGCAGAAGGGCCGTACCCGATTCAGTGTGCTGCGGGCGGTCAGCGCTGCGTTTCGTGCCTCTAGCCGAAGCTCGCCCGTCTGATCGTCAGCTTCTACAGCCCGGAGAAACATGCCAAGTTTGTCGTGCAGTGACCAGATCAATGGCCAGATTGCTTCGTAAGCGGCCTTCTCAGAAGAGAATCGCTCAGTGGCAGTAGTGTCGTGACCACCGGAGCCACCGGAGGGTTTGGAGCCATTGAAATGCGACACCCGCAGCTCATCCATATCCGTCCACAGGCTGTCTACCCGCAGTTTTATCGAGTCAACGCGGTCAGCCAGCTTGCGCCTGGCTGTGGTGTTGGAGAAAACTGAAATGATGGCAACAATCAGCGCTGCAACAGCGACCAGGAGAATGACGTGATTGCCGCTGAAAAAATCTAAAACGTTGTCCGGTTCCATATGGCTGCGCGCTCCGTAAAATGTCAGGTATAACTTGAGGTCTGCTACTGATTCGGCTCGACGTGCCTGAAAGGCAGGGCCTCCAGAGCATCCTCGGCGTAGGCCATTACTTGCTCCGCTTCTTCCCGGGTAAATCTGGCAATGGCCTCACGGAAACCCGGGTGAAGTACGCCGTGCCAGGAATGGGTTATAACAGGCTCAAACCCCCGAATCAGTTTGTGGTCTCCCTGGGCGCCGGCGTCGAAACAGGTCAGTGCCTGCCGGATGGCCAGCTCGATCCCCTGATAATAACAGGTTTCAAAATGCAGATGGCTGAATTCCTCGAGGCAGCCCCAGTACCGGCCGTAGAGGGTCTCTCCACCGCTCAGGAACAGGGCCCCCGCAATCATTTGTTCATCCTTGACCGCCATAATAATGTGGAGCTGCTCTGGTTGTCTTTCCTTCAATTGCTGAAAGAATTCTTTGTTCAAATACGGCCGCTGCCCCCGCTTGAGATAGGTCGCCTGATAGAACACAAAGAATGCCGAAAGAACATGATCGGGCATCTCCTGGCCTGAAAAATGCCGGAAGGTAATGCCCTGTTCCGCGACCATTCTTCGTTCCTTACGGATGGCTTTACGTTTTCGCGATGTCAGCCTCGCGAGGAAATCGTCAAACGTCCGATAACCCCGGTTATACCAGTGGAACTGGCAGCCGACCCGGTGAAGTGCGCCCGGCATAGCCAGTAATTCCTGGTCCCGGGTGTCCGGGAAAAGCAGATGCCATGAATGGGCGTCAAGGCCCCCGGTGATTGCGTCCAGCTCCTGATGAATGCGATCTGGAGTCATCCATCGGCGCAACTCCTCGGAAAACAGAAGTCTCGGCCCCTGGCAAGGGGTAAACGGAACGGCAATCAACAATTTGGGATAGTAACCCATGCCATAGCGTTGATAGGCTTCGGCCCAGGCCCAGTCAAAAACATACTCTCCCATTGAGTGGGTTTTCAGGTACGCCGGTATCACGCCTGCAAGTTTGTCATTCAGATACACCATCAGATGAGACGGGCTCCACCCCGTGGCAGCGGTGGTGCTTCCGGACTCTTCCAGAGCCAGCAGAAAGTCATGGCGGAGAAACGGTATGTCACTGCCTGCGAACCGGTTCCAGTCGTCCGGGGAGATCTCGCGAATTGATCGGGTTGCCTGGATGGTCAGTTCGGGGCTACCGGTTTCCGTCATAGTCTGGAGCGCTCATGAGTTTACCCGCTACCATACGTTACAACCGCGTCTCGGATCATTGATTGAGGGTTAAATTTCTGTTGGTTTGTTGACGTATCGGAAGACACCAGCAGCATGTAAAGGTTATGCAAAGAAAAATGATACAAAACAGGCTCCTTGCAGTGTCGTGGTAGACTGCTGCCAGTAACAACGGAGGATTGCCATGCAGAACCGGGTGTTGTTGGTGGAAGACGACGAGGAACTGCGGGAGCTCTTGTCCCGCTATCTGGCCAATCAGGGGTTCACGGTGCGTGAGGCCTCGAATGGTCAGGATGGGCTGTCTCTGGCCATGGGGCAGCACTGTGACATCGTCGTGCTGGATATTATGCTGCCGGACATCAGTGGGCTGGAAGTGTTACGGCAGTTGCGGGCAAAAACCCACCTGCCGGTGGTGCTGCTGACCGCCCGCGGCGATGAGACGGACCGCATCGTCGGGTTCGAGGTTGGCGCAGACGACTACATTCCCAAACCCTGTAATCCCCGTGAACTTATCGCCCGGCTCCAGGCGCTGCTGAGGCGGGTGGCGTGGGATCAGCAGGTCGGGCTGGATGAGTCCAGAACCTATGGTGATGTGAGGGTGGAACCCGTACACCGGCGGATCTATCAGGACGATGAAGCGCTGGACCTTACCGCCACGGAGTACGAGGTGTTACAGGTATTGCTGGCCCATGCCGGTAGCGTGGTGAGAAAGACGGACCTGATGCAGTGGGCTCTGGGGCGTCGTCTTGAGGCTTATGATCGCACACTGGATATGCATATCAGCAACCTGCGAAAGAAACTGGGCAATGATGATCCACCACGAATTGAAACAGTGAGAGGGCTCGGGTATAGCTACCGGGTGCCAACGTGAGCCGGGGGCTGAGATTCCCGCTGTTCTGGCGGATATTCATTTCCATCTGGCTTGCCATGGCTCTGACCATGATTGTCGGCAACCTGGTGACCTACACCCTGAAAGACCGGGAAAGGCAGGCCATCGAGCGCCAGGCAGGTTTGCAGGAGCTTGCGGCCGAGGCGCTGGCGGTGCGTGAAAACCAGGGCCGGGGCGACGCCTGGCGTTTCCTGAAAGAGCGTGGCAGCGAACTGGATCTGCACTTGTTCCTCATTGAGGCCGGGAACGATGACGGCAGCCTGCCGGAATCCATTCGGGAACGCATGGAGTCTGTCGGCTGGTATCAGCAGCGGCCGGCTGTTATTGAGGTGGCTGATGGCTACCGGCTTGTTGCCTGGCCACGTCTGAACGGAGACGCATGGCTGAGCCCCCGGGTGTTTCAGTGGCTGGAGCTTGCTTTGGCTTTTGTCATCATAACCCTGGCTTGCGTATGGGTAGCGCGGCTGGTGTCGCGCCCCCTGAAGCATATGGAATCAACGGCACGGGCCATTGCCGGTGGCGATAATACCTTACGTGTGAGCGAAGGCATTGCCCGCCGTCGGGATGAAGTGGGCGCCCTGGCGACGGCGTTTAATGCCATGACCGAGCAGCTGTGCAATCTGTTGGATCGCCAGACCCATTTGCTGCGGGATATCTCCCATGACCTGCGCACGCCGCTTACGCGACAGCGGATTGCCATTGAGCTGGCCAGCGAGAGTGGGGCGGATGAGGATCTGATGGCCTCAATCCTGCGCCAGAACGAGCGACTGGAAGCGATGACATCCCAGATACTGACCCTGTATCGGGTATCCGAGCAGGGCGCCGACATTCAGCGTGACGGCGTTCAGCCGGTCAGGGTCATCAACGATGTGCTCAAGGATGCAGCCGATTATGCAGAACACCGGGGCGTTGACTGCCTGCTGACCATCAGCCCGGATTGCCGGCATGCTTCTGTGCTCGGGGAGCCGGGGCTGCTGCAGCGCGCGTTCGACAATGTTCTGCAGAATGCACTGGATCACACTCCTCCGGGCAGGAAAGTACATGTCGCCATGCATTCGCAGCACCAGCAACTGGTGTTGGAGATTCGCGACGAGGGACCCGGAGTACCGGATGAAGTATTGCCCCATTTGTTCGAGCCTTTCTACCGCGCTGACAAATCCCGTGGTGGCAAGGGCTGGGGCCTTGGTCTTGCCATTGCCCGGGATATCGTGGCCATTCACGATGGCCAGATAGAAGCCTTCAACGCCGATCCCGGCGGTCTGGTGGTCGTGCTGCGGCTTCCCATCTTCACCGGAGCGAACTGAGAAGCCCATGTCCAGGGATTATCCAGTACCGGCAGGTTTTCTGGAGCGGGAAACCGAAGTAAAAAAGAGCCGCTTTATAGCGCGGGTTGTACCGGTCACCTCCCGCGATGAGGTCAAGGCCTGGCTGGAGCAGGCCCATAAGGACCACCCTGATGCCCGCCATATCTGTTGGGCCTATCAGATCGGCCGACCCGGTGCGGCTGCCGAGGCCGCCATGAATGATGACGGTGAGCCCTCGGGAACCGCAGGAAAGCCCATCCTCAGTGTGATACAGCACAAGGATATGGGCGATGTTCTGGTGCTGGTCATCCGGTACTTCGGTGGGATCAAACTGGGAGCCGGAGGCCTTGTCAGAGCCTATGCCGCCGCCACCGAGGCTGTGCTGTCTGCAGTGGGCCGCGTGATCCAGCAACCGTTATCGCGGGTGACCGTTACCATGAGCTTCGCCGATGAACAGCCGCTCCGGCACTGGTGCGAGCTGAACCAGGCCCAGGTTGAACGGGTCGACTACAGTGCCCGGGTGACAGCGGAAATCACCATGCCCGTCGACCGGGACAGTGACCTCTGCGCATTTTGTGACGCCCGCGGACTGGATTACAGTTTTGAAAGCTAGGGAACGTTTACCGAAACTCCGCGCGTCTACTGTGCGTATACTGAACACAGACAATACGAAGAAGGGCAGATGTAATCATGAGAGTTATCCTTGTTTCCTTGTTGATGTTGGCTTTGGCCGGGTGCGCCAGCAACGTTGTGACGGATTATGACTCCGGCGCAGTTTTCGGCAATTACGCGTCCTGGGCTTTTGCCCCAAAGGCTGAGGGTGAGAGTTTCACGTCCCTCGACGGTGGTCGCATCGAAACCGCGGTTGAGCGGGAACTCAACCGCAAGTCCATGCGCAAGGTTGAGCAAAACGAAGCAGACCTGCTCGTCGCCTGGCAGATTGTTGAAGAAGAACGGCTCGAGCGCAGTGGCGTTGGCCTTGGCTTTGGTTTCGGTAGTGGCAACTTTGGCTGGGGGCTTTCCTCAGCGCCACCGATCCGGGAAATAGAGGAAGGCAAGCTTGTTGTTGAGCTGGTTGATACCGGCACCGACCGCGTAGTATGGCGAGCCGCCAGTCGCCGTTACCTCAATGAAAACCAGTCGTCAGAGTCACGGCGCGAGTTGATCGATGAAATCGTCGCAGACATGTTTGAAAAGTACCCCCCGGGAGTGTGAACGCTCTGGCCGGGTATGGTAGTGAATAAGAGGACGTTATGAAAAACCGTTCCGGAGGACTGGTGTTCTCCACTGAGCAGGGGCGCATGTGCCCCGGTTGCCGGCAGCCGGTTGATGATTGTATCTGCGGGGTACCCTCTCGCCCTGCTGGTGACGGGGTTGTACGCGTCAGCCGGGAAACCAAAGGCCGCAAGGGTAAAGGGGTTACCCTTGTTACCGGTATTCCTCTCGACGAAAAAGAACTGAAGGCTTTCGCCAAGATACTCAAGGCCAAATGCGGAACAGGTGGCACCGTCAAGGAAGGGGTGGTGGAGATTCAGGGCGACCAGCGGGATGTTCTGGTGCCCCTGTTAAAGGAGAAAGGCTGGGAGGTGAAAAAAGCCGGTGGCTGAACGCTGCCCTCCCGCGATAGTGGCGAATGGTCTGACACGCAATCTGTTGTTCCAGCCGTTACAATAGTGAGCTTATTCAGGCGCGGGCCGGGGGAGGGAAGTGAATGCACATGCTGGTGCTGGGTGCGGGTGTTGTGGGTGTTACTACCGCGTGGTTCTTGAGGCAGCAGGGCTATGACGTTACTGTTGTAGACCGCCAGAGCATCGCAGGTACCGAAACCAGTTATGCCAACGGCGGACAGATCTCGGTCTCCCATGCCGAACCCTGGGCTAACCCTTCCGCGCCGTTTAAAATACTGAAATGGCTGGCCCGTTCCGATGCCCCCCTTTTGTTCCGCCCTCGCATGGACCCCGCCCAGTGGCGCTGGGCCGTCGCTTTTCTGCGGGAATGCACGTCCGCCAGAGCGGCTCATAATATCCGGCAGATGGTGCGACTGGGCACCTACAGCCGCGAGTGTTTGCAGGGGCTGCGTAAAGATACCGGAATTGAATACGATCACCTTGAGAGAGGTATCCTGCACTTTTATACCAACCCAGGAGAGTTCGAGTCCGCCCTGAAGCCGGCACGCACCATGCGGGAACTGGGTTGCGATCGACAGGTAATTGATGCCGCCCGGGCCGTTGAACTGGAGCCTGCGCTTGCACCGGCCAGGCACCGGATTGTCGGCGCCACCTACACCTCGGAAGACGAGTCTGGTGATGCCAGGCAGTTCACCCGGGCGCTTGCGATAAAAGCCCAGGAAGCCGGTGTTCAATTCCTCTATGACACGGAAATCGTCGGATTTGAGAACACGCGGGACCGGGTACTTGGCGTCAACGTTATCCGCGAAGGCAGATACCACACCCTTCGAGCGGACCGTTACGTACTCAGCCTGGGAAGTTTCAGTGCTGTCCTGGCACGAAAACTGGGCCTGTTCCTGAATATCTACCCGGCCAAGGGATACTCCATAACCGTGCCGGTAAAGAATGAGGACGCCGCCTTCAGAGTCAGCCTGACCGATGATGAGTACAAGCTGGTGTTTTCGCGCCTGGGAAATCGGATTCGCGTTGCCGGCACGGCCGAACTCAGCGGCTATAGCCGGGAGCTGAACCTTACCCGTTGCCGAATGATTGTTCGGCGAACCGCCGAACTGATGCCAGAGGCCGGCCACTGGGAGCAGGCCGAGTTCTGGGCCGGGCTACGGCCGGCGACACCTTCCAATGTGCCGTATATCGGGAAAAGTCACTTCGGCAACCTCTACCTGAACACTGGCCATGGTACTCTGGGCTGGACCCACTCGTGCGGCTCTGCCGCAGCGCTGGCGGACATCGTTGCAGGACGTAAACCGGATGTGGATTTCGCGTTTACCGGGTTGTAGGGAGAGCCGGTGGGAGTACGGCCCCACACCCCAGAAAGGGAATGCGGGGCGTCGTTATCGCGGAGTCTACTTCAGCTGATCCCGGATCAGCTTCTTGTTGATCTTTCCAACACTGGTTTTCGGGATATCCTCAACGAAATCAATCTGGCTGGGGATCGCCCACTTGTTGATTTCGCCAGAGTCCACGAATTGCTTCAGGTGGCTCTGGATATCTTCCAGACTGGCTTCCTCGCCTGGTTTCAGGGTGACCAGGGCGTGCGGGCGCTCGCCCCATTTCTCGTCAGGCACACCCACCACAGCTGCTCCGGCCACGGAAGGATGCTGGCTGATCAGGTTTTCCAGATCCAGGGATGACAGCCATTCACCGCCGGTCTTGATCACGTCCTTGATGCGATCCTTGATCACCAGGGTGTTGTCGGGCTCCATGCTGGCCACGTCACCGGTATGCAGCCAGCCACCCTGCCAGAGTTCCTCACCTTTTTCCGGCTCCTTGAAGTAGCTCTGGGTAAGCCAGGGCGCGCGTGCGACCACTTCGCCCTTGGCTTCCCCGTCATGGGGCACTGGCTTCCCTTCGGGATCAACGACTTCCAGCTCCACCATGGGCACTGCGATACCCGTTTTGATGCGTTTGGACGTCTGCTGCTCCAGTGGTAGTTCCAGGTCTTGCTGCTTGAGATGGGTTGCGCTCAACAGGGGGCAGGTTTCCGACATGCCATAACCGGTGTACATGCGAATGCCCAGTCTGGCGCCGGCATCGCACAGGCCCCGGGTGAGGGCGCTGCCACCGATGAGCACATGCCAGTTGCTCAGATCAGCCGTCTTGATGGATTCGGTGGCCATCATCATCTGCATCACCGTGGGCACGCAGTGGGAGAAGGTCACCTTGTGTTCCTTGAGCAGGTCCACCAGCAGCTCCGGTTCATAACGGCCCGGATAAACCTGCTTGATGCCCATCATGGTGGCTGCGTAGGGCACGCCCCAGGCATGTACGTGGAACATGGGTGTTACCGGCATGTACACCGATGACGAACGTAGCAACGGCATTTCGTCATAGGCAGACAGGGAGCCGGTCATGGCCAGTGTGTGGAGAACCAGCTGCCGGTGGCTGAAGAAAACACCCTTGGGATTACCGGTGGTGCCGGTGGTGTAGAAGGTGGTGGCAATGCTGTTCTCGTCAAAGTCAGGGAAATCGAACTCCTTGCCTGCCTTGCCCAACAATTCTTCGTACTCACCAACGGTGTTCAGCGAGGTGGATTTCGCGGCTTTTTCGTCACTGAGCTGTATGTAGTGTTTGACCGTTTTGATCTCATCCTTCACGCCTTCCAGGATCGGCAGGAAGTCATCGTGGACCATGACCACATCATCTTCAGCGTGGTTCATGGTGTAAACGATCTGTTCCGGAGACAGGCGAACGTTCACCGTGTGCAGTACCGCACCAATCATCGGAATAGCGAAAAAGCATTCGAGGTAGCGGGGGGTGTCCCAGTCCATAACGGCGATGGTGTCGCCGGGTTTGACGCCGGCATCGGTCAATGCGTTCGCCAGGCGATGGATTCGCTCCACCAAGTCAGTGTAGGTGTACTTTGAGCGGTTGGCGTAAACAATTTCCTGGTCAGGAGAGTACCTGGGGCCAGACATGAGCAGTTGCTTGATCAGCAGTGGATACTGATGCGCGTTGTCTGCAGGTGGCAGGATACGGGTCTGTGCCATAACTCGGTACCTCATTCTCAATTGTTTAATTTATAACGAGAAGAGCCCTAAATCTGACACAGTTTTACATCAACGGAAACCTTTAACCGTTAAAAAAACGCGGAACCGGAACAGCAGGTATTTATTGGCCCGCCTGTTCCGGTTCCGCGTCCTTAAGGAACGAGGTGTGGGTGTTATTCGCTAGTTTATTCGTAAGTACAGAGGTAAGCGGTGTCGATGTCCGTCTTTGCCTTGAAGCTGGCCTGCCCGGCTACTTCAAAAAACTCGCCGGAACCATAGGTCATCCATTCGTCCATGCCTGGCAGCAGTACGGTGAGCGCACCACTGATGACGGTCATGGTTTCCTTCTTGCTGGTGCCGAATTCATATTCACCCGGACTGATCACGCCCACGGTGGCGGGCAGGGTGGAAGTCTGAAAGGCGATGGATTTGGCCTTTCCATCAAAGTATTCGTTCACTTTCAACATGAAAGCATCTCCTCATAATCGGTGGGCGCACTATACGCGAAATCAGTTTGCCGCGTTGTGAAAAAAAACGCGGCAAAGGCGAAAAAGGCGAAGCCTAGCGGTCCTCGGGTGACTCGGATTCAGGCGGGGGGGTTACGCTCTCCGGGCTGCCTTCGTAGCCACTGCTGAGCTTGTGTGTCTCGGCATCGTAGTTTTCCCGGAGCTCATCCTTGACGGTGCCATCCCAGAGCGTGGTACCGGTAAAGTAACCGGCACGCCCGATAACGTGGGCCGCTATCGGGGAGGTGATCAGGATAAATACCACAATCGCAAAAGCCCTGGCAAACACGATACTGTCGAGGAAAAAGAATGCGACACCGCCCATGATGAACATGGCGCCCATGGCGCCGGCCTTGGTCGATGCATGCATGCGGGTGGGAAGGTCCGGAAGCCGAAGGATGCCAATGGCTGCGAGCAGCATGAAGGCAGCGCCGGCGATCAGCAGTATCGATACGATGATGTCAGTCATTTCTGCGTCCCCCTCGCTCCAGGAAGCGGGCAAAACCGATGGCCGCCAGGAACGCCGTGAGGGCGATAACAATGGCGACATCCAGCAGGCTGGACACCCCGGTGTCGATAGCATGAACGCCCACGTAGCCCACCACGATGGACGCCACCAGCTCAAGGGCAACAACCCTGTCAGGCAGCGACGGCCCCCTGGTCAGGCGAATGAACGCAAACAGCAGCGCCAACGAAAGCATGAAATAGACAATGTTGATAACAAACGGAATCACGTGTTGGCTCCTCAGCGCAAGATCTTCAGGATTCGGCGCTCAAGTTCCCTGAGGTCCTGTCGCAACTGTTCTTCATCCTGAAGAAACATTGCGTGTATGAAAAGCACCTGGCGGTCGTCGGACACGTCCAGGCTCAATGTGCCCGGCGTCAGCGAGATCACGCTGCTCAGGAACATGATCTCCACGTCTGTGTGTGCTTCAAGGCGAAAGGCGATTACCCCCGGTTTCATATACCAGACCGGGGTGGCAACGTCATAGGCTACGCGGAAATTGGCTTTCACCAGTTCTTTCACGAAGAACACCAGAAACGCCACCACACGGGGGATACGTCTTGAATACCCCTTGAGCACCGGTACCTGCCTTTGCAGGACCATCAGCGCCAGATACGCAAAGAAGAAACCGGCCAGGAAATTCATTGCCGAGAAGTTGCCGCTGAGTGCCACCCAGGCAAGCGCCAGCATGATGTTCCAGAAGAAACCGATCATTGTTGCGCACCTCCCAGAACGGCTTCTATGTACAGTTCAGGGGTCATTAACTGGTCGGCCGCCATCTCTGCCAGTTCATAAATGGGCTGGCCATTAAGACCAATATACAGTGTGCAGGCCGCAAGGCCGACCACCGGAACGTAATAGGCCCACTTGTGACCGCGCTTCACCTCGCTCCTCAGTGCGCCCAGTGACTCGACATGTTCCGGTGCTTTTTTCCAGAACACCTCGGCCCAGATCTTGATCATTGAATAAAGTGTCAGTAAGCCCACCAGCAGCGCGATGCCGGTTACCACGTAGGCCTCTGCTTCCAGGCCCGCGCGAATGACCACGAACTTGGCGAAGAAACCCGACAGGGGAGGAATGCCTGCCAGTGACAGCGCGGGTATCAGGAATAACAGGGCAAGCATTGGTCGGTCTTTGTAGAGGCCGCCCAGATCTTTTAGCTCGTAGCTCCCCAGCAGCCGGTAGGTGATGCCACTGACCAGGAACAGATTCGTCTTAACAATGATGTGGTGCATGATGTAGAACACGCCGCCGATAATGGCCAGCGGCGTAAACAATGCCAGGCCAAGGATCATGTAGCCAATCTGGCTGACAATGTGAAACGACAGAATCCTGCGGAATTCGAATTGGGCGGCGGCTCCCAGAACGCCGGTCAGCATCGTCAACGCCGCGGCCCACAGCAGAATTGTGTGGGTGTATTCCACATCCTGGGTAAAGATCAGGGTGAATACCCGGTACAGAGCGTAGACTCCCACTTTCGTCAGCAGCCCGGCAAACAGCGCGGAGACGGCTACCTGAGGGGTATGGTATGAGGCCGGCAGCCAGAAAAACAGCGGAAACGCCGCCGCCTTGATGCCGAACGACACCATGAACATCATCGAGATTACCGTGACCATCCCCGGGTCTTCCAGGGTCGCTACTTTCTGGGCAATATCCGCCATGTTCAGCGTGCCGACGGTTCCGTAGAGCAAGCCCACCGCCGACAGGAAGATGGCAGAGGAGAACAGGTTCAGGGTGACATACTTGATGGCCCCTTCCATCTGCGCCCGCTCGCCGCCCAGGGTCAGCAGGGCAAACGAGGCGAGCAGCATGACCTCAAACCAGACGAAGAGGTTGAATATGTCGCCGGTCAGAAAGGAACCGGCTACCCCGGCCAGCAGCAGGTGCATCAGCGGGTAATATCCGAACTTTTCATGGCCACTTGGGGTGGACGCCAGGGAATAGACGGCGATCGCCAGCCCGATAATGCCCGTCAGCACGATCATGATGGCACTGAGTATGTCTGAGACAAACACGATGCTGAACGGCGCTGGCCAGCTGCCCATTTCCATCACCAGGAAGCCTTCTTCCATGGTTGAGCGCACCAGCCACACGCTGGCCGCCAGCAGCAGGGCTGTGGCCAGAACCGCGAGGATGCGTTGATAGCGGACTGACCGCCACAACGCCAGGGACAGGGCGCCGGAAAGCAGCGGGATCAGAATGGGTAGGGCGAGCTCCAGGTTCAAGTGTCCGTATCCTTCATCTGGTCGAGGTCATCGGTTCCCACCACTTCATACGCGCGGCGTATGAGAACCACAGCGAAGGCCAGAACGCCGAAGGCGATAACAATGGCAGTGAGTATCAGGGCCTGGGGCAACGGATCGGCAATTGCGCTCGCTGGCGCCTCGGCGCCTGCAGGGAGCAGAGGTGGTGCGCCCCGGGTCATGCCCGATACCACGAAAATAAGCAGGTTGGCGGCGTTGCTCAGGATCATCAGGCCAATAACCAGTTTGACGATAGAGCGACGCAGCATCATGTAAATCGCTGCCGCGAACAGGATGCCGACGACATAAGCCATCAGGCTTTCCATAACGGCCCTCCTTCCGGGTGGCTATAGTAAGTTTCGAAACGCCGCGTCATTCATCCGCCTCCATCAGATTGATCACAAATGTCATGATGGTTCCCAGAACTGCGGCGTATACGCCGATATCAAAGATCAGCGGCGTTGACAGTTTGAGGTAGCTGTTGCCGGGCAACGGCAGTTCCCACCAATGGGCAGTCAACATGGGCTGCCCAGCCAGGAATGCCGGAATGGTTGAAGCAATGGCAAACAGCAGCCCGGCAGCCAGAAGGTCCCGTGGTGCTACACGGAGTATCCGGCGCGTCGCTTCCGACCCGAAGGCAAAGGCGTAGAGGACAAAAGCCCCGGACGCCACCAGTCCTCCAATGAAGCCGCCGCCGGGTTCATCATGGCCCCGGAACAGCAGGAACACTGAGAACATCAGCTGCAGCGGCATGATGAAAAGAGCAGCGGTGTGCAGGATCAGGGTATTGGATTTCATGGCTTGTGCTGATCCTCCGCCTTGAGTTTGATCATCGACAGGACGCCCAGTGCAGCCAGGGACAGAACGAAGATTTCGCCCAGGGTATCCAGTGCCCGGAAATCCACCAGAATCACGTTGACTATATTACGGCCATAGGCCAGCGGCGCGCTGTTCTCGATGTAGTAGCTTGAGATGCTTTCGAAGTACTGCACATCCAGAGCGGCCAGGATCAGAAGCGTCATGACTATTCCGGCAAAGGCGGCTACGGCCAGGTCACGGTAACGTTCAAACGGCGACGACAGATTGACGAATTCCGGCAGCTTGAACAGCACCAGGACCAGCAGAATTACCGTCAGCGTTTCCACCAGTAACTGGGTAATACCCAGGTCAGGCGCACTGAACAGAATAAAGGTCAGGGCGACACCGAAGCCGAGTACACCCATGGAAGCCACCGAACCCAGGCGCGAGTGAGTGGCACTGGCAAAAACCGCGGCAACGACCAGTAACAGGGCAATACCCCATTCATAGAAGTGGCTGTAGCTCAGATCCAGGGTCAGGTTGATGCCATGATGGGTCAGCAGGGTGTACCCGGTGAGGCCAAAGGTCACTGCCACGAGCAGCAGCAGGTAGAGGCCGAGCACGCCATTTTGCAGCACTCTTGTTTGCCAGGCGGCGACAATGGTGATGCCTTCCATAAAGCGGAAGTAACCCGCCTCCGGGCCAAACCGCGCGGCGGAGGTATTGATGGCGTAGATAGAGGGCTGCAGCCGCTTCCACCCCGCCAACAGGCTCAGGCCAAGCACCAGGCTGCCAATAGACAGTATCAGTGGCACATTGACGCCATGCCAGAGTGCCAGATAAGTCTCCACCGGTGCGCCATAGACGCTGCCCACCGCCGACCTGAGCAGAGCTCCCTCGGGCAGGAAAGGGGCCAGGCCGAATACCAGGGCGGTCAGCGACAGCACTGCGGGCCCCACCAGCATGCCGAAGGGGGCCTCATGGGGCGTTTTCGGCGTGTTTCCGACCTGGCCAAAGAAAGGCTTTATGGCGACCAGGCCGGCGACGCCCACGATCAGCACGGACGCGGCAACGGCTGCGGTGGTCAGCCCGGCAGACCAGAGTGGGGAGTCGAGCAACGACTCGAACATCAGTTCCTTGGCAACGAAACCGAAAAGAGGCGGGAGGCCGGCCAGTGACAACGCCGCCAGACACGCGATTGTCGCGGTCACCGGCATGGCCTTTCTGAGGCCGCCCATGCGGGTGATGTCCTTGGTTCCGGTTTCATGATCCAGGGCGCCGGCGAGCATGAACAGGGCACCCTTGTAGAGGGAGTGGGCCACAAGGAAGCAGATGAAGGCGGTCAGGGCCAGTTCGGTACCCACGCCAATCAGCATGGTCAGCGTGCCAAGGGCCATGATGGTGGAATAGGCCAGTACCTTCTTGATTCCGGTACTGCTGAAGGCCAGATAGGCGCCAGTGAACATGGTGGCGGCCCCAAACAGCATCAGTGTCTGGCTCCAGAGGTCGCCCTCGCCCAGAGCCGGGTTCAGGCGGGCCATGAGGTAAACGCCGGCTTTCACCATGGTAGCGGAGTGCAGGAACGCGGAGACCGGTGTGGGCGCAGCCATGGCGTTGGGCAGCCAGAAGTGGAAAGGCACCTGGGCAGACTTGGTAAATGTCCCGGCCAGAATGCACAGAACAGCGGCGGTATAGAATGCGTGCTCATGGAGTGCCGAATCCGACGCCAGTATTTCAGCCAACGAGTAACTGCCAGTCATGATCGACAGAAGAATCAGCCCTGCCATCAGTACGAGGCCGCCGCCGGCGGTGACAAACAGGCCCTGAAGCGCACATTTGCGGGCCTCCATGTCTTCATGGTTGAAGCCGATCAGCATGTAGGAGGTGATACTGGTGAGTTCCCAGAACACGAATATCGAAATCAGGTTGTCAGAAAGCACCAGTCCCAACATGGAGGCCATGAAGGACAACATGATCACGAAGAAACGTGCCAGGTATTTATGACCAGCCAGGTAGGCGCCGGCATAAATCAGGATAAACGTGCCGATGCCGCTGATCATCAGGGCAAATACCAGTGAAAGGCCGTCAACCAGAAAGTTCAGGTTGATGCCCAGACCCGGTATCCAGGCATATTCCAGAACCAGCGAACCATTGGTCTGGACTTCCGGAATAAGGCTGGCGAAGTAGGCCGTCAGGCTGGCGGGGAGTATTGCGAGTGTCCAGCCGATGTATCTGCCCGTTACCCGGTGCAGCGCTGGTGCCACGATCGCCAGCAAAAATCCTGATAACACAGCCAGTAGCATATTCAGATTGCGCTCCAGTCAGGCCCGTGAAAGTCGGCTGGATCGCTCCGGGGCTGGAACGGATCCACATGGAGTGTTGATTATTACCCCGTATTCAGACGCCTGAGAGCCTATCCGACACCTTGATTAAAGGCAAGACAGGTTGCACTCCATCTGATTGCAAGCATAGACGCCTGAATACGGTTTTGCAGCGTAGTTGGACCACACCCCTGCGCTGGTATCGATGCCGTTTTCAGAAATCCCGGCGGTCCAGGTAGGGTTTGTCCGGAGAGCCGGAGTTCCTTGCGACCGCCACGCGTTGGTTGGCCCGGCCCAGCACTTTTTTCTGCAGTCTGGTTTCCCAGTCCAGTGCTACCTTGTCGGGGGCGTTCCAGGCACGGTTGAACAGCAGTTTGCTGGCAGCTACCGCATCGGGCGAACGTGAGGCCAGCTCCCGGGCAAAGGCCAGGGCTTCGCTCATCGGATCATCGCTGACCCGGCTGACCAGGCCCATGGCTTTGGCCTCTGTTCCATTGAAGCGCCGGGCCGTCATGGTCAGTTCCTTTGCCAGGTCAATGGGGATGAGTTCTCGCAGGGTTACGGTCAGACTCATGTCCGGGATAAGGCCCCACTTGCTTTCCATAATGGAGAATTCACAGTCGGTGGTGGAAAACCGGAAATCAGCACCGAGCGCTACCTGGAAGCCGCCGCCAAAACAGTAGCCATGGGTAACGGCAATAACTGGCGCCGGCACGTCCCGCCAGAGATAACCCACGTCCTGGGCCAGGTTGCTGATTTTGCGGCCTGGCTTGATCAGCAGCTTGAGAAAGTTCACCGGGTTCTTCGACACGGTTTTCACATCCAGCCCTGAACAGAAGGCCTCTCCTGCGCCCCGCAGGATAATCGCGCGCACACTGCGATCTTTCTTCAGGGTTCTGGCGGCGCGGGTGATGGCCTCGAACATCGGCATGTCCAGGCCGTTGTATTTCTCCGGGCGGTTCAGGGTAACGATAGCAATGCCGTCCTCAATATCGATCAGCACCCGTTCAGAATCGCTTGCGCTCATATTGTCGGTTCCGTGTCATACATTAGTCGTAGGGCGCTATGCTAACATGTTGCCTCCTGAAGGAGAGACTACATGACCAAGACTGCAGCCTACCCGAACCTGCTCAAGCCCCTGGACCTGGGCTTCACCGAGCTGAAAAACCGTGTGCTTATGGGGTCCATGCACACCGGCCTGGAAGACCGCTTCTGGAATATCCACAAACTCGCCCGTTACTTTGCCGAACGCGCAGAGGGTGGGGTGGGGCTTATGGTGACGGGGGGCTTTTCGCCCAACTTCGTTGGTCAGCTCTCGCCCCTGGCGTCCACGATGAACCATCGCGGTACTGCCCTTCTTCATCGTCATGTCACCAGCGAAGTTCATGATGCTGGGGGCAAGATTTGTCTGCAGTTGCTTCACGCCGGCCGTTACGGTTACCAGCCCTTCAGTGTCTCCGCTTCTGCCACCAAGGCGCCAATCACTCCCTTCAAGGCGCGCGCCCTGTCCACCAAAGGCGTGGACAAACAGATCAATGATTTCGTCGACGCCGCAAAACTGGCCAGGCTGGCCCGTTACGACGGTGTTGAGGTTATGGGCTCGGAAGGTTATTTCATCAATCAGTTTCTGTGCGAGCGAACCAATAAACGTACCGACAAATGGGGAGGCCCCTTCGAGAACCGTATGCAGTTGCCGGTGGAGATCGTTCGCCGGATGCGGGAAGCCGTTGGCCCCGACTTCATCATTATTTACCGCCTCTCGATGCTGGACCTGGTGGAAGGTGGGCAGACCTGGGATCAGGTGGTTCAACTGGGCAAGGCGATTGAAAAGGCCGGCGCAACTATTATCAATACCGGCATTGGCTGGCACGAAGCGCGGGTGCCTACGATTGTAACCTCGGTGCCCCGCGGCGGCTTCGCCGACGTCACCGCCAAGTTCTACGGTGAAGTGGACATCCCGGTGTGCACCACCAACCGCATCAACACCCCGGAGAAAGGCGAGGAAATTCTCGCAGCCGGCAAGGCGGATATGGTGTCCATGGCGCGGCCGCTGCTGGCGGATTCCGAGTTTGTCCGCAAGGCGGAGCAGAACCGCAGCGACGAAATCAATACCTGTATCGCCTGCAACCAGGCCTGCCTGGATCACGTGTTCCAGCTCAAGCGCGCCTCGTGCCTGGTCAACCCGCGTGCCTGCCATGAGACCGAGCTGGTGCTGACCGTTGCACCCGTCAGCCGCCGCATTGCCGTGGTTGGGGCCGGGCCTGCCGGGCTGGCTGCAGCCACCACCGCCGCCAAACGAGGGCACAAAGTGACCTTGTTTGAAGCCGACGACAAGATTGGCGGCCAGTTCAACTATGCCAAGCGTATCCCCGGTAAGGAAGAATTCTACGAAACGCTACGGTACTACCAGCGCCAGATCGAAATCCTGGGCATCGAGCTCAGGCTCAATACCCGCGTTGATTCGGATTCGCTCAGCGAAGCGGGTTTTGATGACGTCATCATTGCAACCGGAGTCAAACCAAGAACCCCGCAGATTGAGGGTATCGACCACCCGAAAGTTCTGGGCTACCTCGACGTGCTGCGCCACAACAAGCCTGTGGGCAAGTCAGTGGCTGTGATCGGTGCCGGAGGGATCGGCTTCGATGTCAGCGAGTTCCTGACCCACGAAGCTGGCCGCCACCCGGAGGGCGAGCAGGTCAGTGTTGCCGACTGGCAGGCGGAATGGGGTGTGGACCCGCAATTCGAGGGGCCGGGCGGCCTGGCTGAACGCAAACCGGCGTCGTCCCCCCGCAAGATCTACCTGATGCAACGCAAAAGCAGCAAGGTGGGCGGTGGCCTGGGCAAAACCTCCGGCTGGGTCCACCGTAACAGCCTTAAACACCGGGATGTGGAAATGGTCCGTGGCTGCAGTTACCAGAAGATTGATGACGACGGCCTGCATATCACGTTATCTGACAAGGAGGGCAAGGTCACCGAAAGCAAGGTGCTGGCGGTGGATAATGTCGTCATTTGCGCAGGTCAGGAGCCTTTCCGTGCCCTGTTTGATGATTTGGTAAACCGGGGAATTCAGACGCATCTGATTGGTGGTGCCGATGTGGCTGAAGAGCTGGATGCGAAGCGGGCTATTCGCCAGGGGACTGAAGTAGCTGCCCGGATCTGACCGGGTGGACAATTTTGGTCACAAAGTGAGCGCCTTTTACACTCGGGCGCCGGTAGCAGTCAGGTACCGTTACAGTCCTGGCTGCCCGTTATCGAATGGCTTTCAGAGCTGCGCTGATGGCGTCAGCTTCGGCAGACAGTACTCTGTAACGGAGGCTGTCGGCCTGTTGGCTGGCCTTAAGCAGTTGTTTCTGCTTCATGTCGTAGAGGCGGCTCAGCAGATCTGATTGCTGGTCTTTTTGCAGTGCTGTCATGGCATTACCCTCCGCGGGAAATAACCTGTGTCGATAATTTTTACGTTCGGTGCCGGCTTTCGGTCTTGTACTTAATATCTAGCATAACCCGGGCCAAACTTTTGTGTCGGTGCGCTACCGACCAAAGCGAGCCCTGTAGACACCGGGGGCCAGGCCGGTGTGTTTTCGAAACAGACGGCTGAACGAGCTGACATCTTCGTAGCCCACCAATCGCGTTATTTCCTCAACCGCTGCCCGCGAATTCTCGAGATGCTGACGCGCCGCCTCGATTCTCAGAATCTGCAGATAACCGGTAGGGGTATCTCCGGTGGCAGCCTTGAACCGACGAATCAAAGACCGCTCCGTCAATCCCGCCAGCCTGCCCAGCGATTGCAGGGTGACAGGCCTGGTGTAATTCGCATCCAGCCAGTCCTGTAGCCGGAGAATCGCCACATCGGAATGATACCGCCTGGCCTGCAGGGCCCCGTAGGGCGCCTGACTGGTCCGCCCCGCATCAATCACAAACGCCTTGGCCAGCTCCCGTGCCACCTTTGGCCCGGCAAAACGCTCCACCAGGTACACCCCCAGGTCCCACCAGGCCATACCACCCCCGGCACAGGCAATGTGCCCGTCTACCGTAATCAACTTGTCCGGCTGCAAATCCACCGCCGGAAAACGCTGCCGGAACTGGTTACTGAACCCCCAATGCGTCGTCGCCTGCCGCCCGTCCAGTAACCCGGCCTCGGCCAA
The DNA here is from genome assembly GCF_008795955.1 of Marinobacter denitrificans. GTDB lineage: Bacteria > Pseudomonadota > Gammaproteobacteria > Pseudomonadales > Oleiphilaceae > Marinobacter > Marinobacter denitrificans. The sequence goes on along the minus strand of NZ_VMHN01000001.1, from coordinate 395,516 downwards.
CAGAAACGCTCCGGTGCAGTTGCTGGCCACCCGCACCTGCCCGGAAGTGGCGTCCCGAAAATCCCCGAGCCACTGAACCAGGTCGGGATTGGCGGCCAACACCTGTGAAATCGGCGCGCCAATAGTCGGCACAATGACCAGATCCGCCTTCAAGTCGCCGGCAGCGTACTCCCGCCAGTCCCCGTCCGCAAGCAGTGTTATTCCGTTGATGCACCGGCAGGGCTTGCCGCCGTTGGTTAAAAGCCGCGTCGTAAACTCCCGCTCCGGCGGCGTGTCATTGATCCGCGCCCAGGTCACACCTGCCAGACGGAACAGATCAATAATGCCGGTAATCGCACTGGCAAGCGCCCCATCAAACCCGATAACAGAAACCGTTCGCATACTAACTCCAGAGCAGGGCGCCAGCCGGGAAGACCCTCCCGGGACTGTCGGCAGCATGGATGCTGCCGTCAAGCGTACATGGACGTATTAACAGCGTTTCCCGGGAGGGTCTTCCCGGTTGGCGGCCGTCTGACAGGCACAATGAAACGAGCCCGGGAGTAGAAAGTGGCGGATTCAACCAAGATTATGTCATTAACGCCGGTTTCAACAAAAACGACCGTATGAGAGGCTATACGCCATAAACAGGAGACTACCCCAATGACAGACACCCTGATTGATCGCCGCGACCTGGCGTTCCAGCTCTACGAAGTACTTGATACCGAAAGCCTCAGCGAACGCGAACGCTTCAGCGAACACAGCCGCGACACTTTCGACGCCGTCATCGAAACCGCTGATAAAATGGCCCGGGAAAAGTTCGCCACCCACAACAGCGCTGCCGACAAAGACGAGCCGAAGTTTGTGGATGGCCAGATTGAAATGCTTCCCCAGGTAAAAGAAGCCTTCGACGCATACGCTGGCGCAGGCTTCATTGCCGGCCGCTACGATTACGAACTTGGCGGTATGCAACTGCCCGAATCCGTTATGGCGGCCTGTAACGGCTTCTTCACCGCCGCCAACCCGGGCACGGCCGGCTACCCGTTCCTGACCACCGCCGCAGCGAACCTGATCCGCGTATTTGGCAACGACCGGCAGAAAAACACCTTCCTGCCCCATATGCTTAGCGGTCGTTTCAGCGGCACCATGGCCCTGACCGAACCCCATGCCGGCTCCTCATTGTCCGATATCCGCACCTCCGCCTCGCCCACCGATGAAGGTCATTACCTGATCAAGGGTGCCAAGATCTATATTTCCGGCGGCGAGCAGTCCATCACCGAAAATATCGTTCACATGGTGCTGGCCAAGATCAAAGGTGCACCGGCGGGGGTGAAGGGCATCTCCCTGTTTATCGTGCCGAAATTCCTCGTCGATGAAGAAGGCAACCCGAAAGAGCGCAATGGCGTGAACCTGGCCGGCCTGATTCACAAACTTGGCTACCGTGGAACCACCTCCACCGCTCTAAGCTTCGGTGACGACGCCCCCTGCCATGGCTACCTGGTTGGCGAACCCCACCAGGGCCTGAAGTACATGTTCCAGATGATGAACGAGGCCCGTGTGGGCGTGGGCTTTGGCGCTGCGGTGATTGGCTATCGTAGCTATATGCACAGTCTGGAATACGCCAGGGACCGCCTGCAGGGCCGCAAGCCGTCAGAGAAGAACCCGGAATCGCCCCAGGTTCCGATCATCGAACATGCCGATGTGCGTCGCATGCTGCTGGCCCAGAAGGCTTACAGCGAGGGTGGTCTGGCCCTTTGCCTGTATGGCGCACGCCTGATGGACGATCAGCACACCCATCCGGACGAACAAAAGCGGATGGAGGCCGGCAAGTTGCTGGACCTGCTGACACCGGTTATCAAGGCCTGGCCGTCTGAATTCGGCCCCAGGGCCAACGACCTGGCTATCCAGGTTTATGGCGGTGCCGGGTACACCCGTGAATATCCGGTGGAACAGTGTTGGCGCGACAATCGCCTTAACCCGATCCACGAAGGCACCAACGGCATCCAGGCCCTCGATCTGCTGGGCCGCAAGATCTGGCAGGACCAGAGCCACGGCCTGCAGCTGCTGATGCAGGAAATGCAGGTGGACCTGGAAGCAGCGACCACCGATCGTTGCCAGCAGTGGGCCCTGTCCCTGAGCGAAACCCTGCAACAGGCCGTCAAGGTTACACAGAGCCTGGGTAAATCACTGATGTCGGAAGACCCGGACCGGGTGCTGGCCAACGCCTCCTGCTATCTGCACCTGTTTGGCCACATTATTGTCTCCTGGATGTGGCTGCGCCAGGCGAACGCCGCCGCCAAGGCGCTGGGATCAGCCAACAGCGACGATGAACGCAGTTTCTACCAGGGTAAGCTCCAGGCGGCCCAGTATTTCTTCCATTGGGAGCTGCCGACTGTCGCGCAGGATCTTGTGCTGTTGAGAAATCAGGACGACACCTGCATGAACATGAAGCCGGAATGGTTCTGAAACTGGCAGACTGACGTAATCTGAACCAGACTGTAGGCATGCCCCGGGTTGGCCCTGGATCCGCCGCCTCGGGGCATTTTTCTGTCTTGTCGGTTTCCACAGGGAAGAGCGTGCCATGACGTCGGAAAATGCCTCTAACGCCTATCATCCGGTACGCTGTGAAATACAAAGCCTGCTCAGGGAATACCTGACATCCTCAAGGCTGGCGGAAATCGTCTATCGCGACGATGCCGGCCAGATTCAGACCACCCACGATGTCATCCGTGACCTGTTCATCAGGGCAGGCCAGGAGTTTATTTTCCTGGGGCGCGGGCATATGGTCAGGCTGGATCATGTGCTCACGCTTGACGGCAGGACAATGGCTTATATGAATTGAAATCAGCAGGTTATTGCTTTTCCTAACTTATTGTCGCTATTAACAAAAACGTAATCAGCAGGTAATTGTACCGGCTCTGCCACAGCCGTAGACTTGTCGCTGTTGTTTTCACACGCCAAACCAAAAAGGGACATGGTTATGAACAAGCTGACACTGAGCGCGCTGGCACTACTGATGACACTGGGCCTTGCGGCCTGCAGCGATGATGACGAAGGCGCAGACTTCGAGGAAGCCGGTGACAACGTTGAAGAAATGGCGGATGATGCCGGCGATTCCATGGAAGAAACCTACGAAGACGCTACCGGCCAGAATGACAGCGCCTGGGATGAAACCAAGGATGCTGCTGATGACGCCGCTGAAGAAACCGGCGAAGCTATGGACGAAGCTGGCGAGGAAATGGGAGAAGCCACAGAGGAAGCTGGCGATTCCATGCAATAAGATTACCGGGTCTCTTATAAGGAGATCTGGCTGAGGACATCGGATGGCCTCGTAGACGCGCATAGTCGCCTGAAGAGCCTGCCCCCCGGGGCAGGCTCTTTTTTTCGGGTTGTCAAAAAACGTTAAAGAAACTGACTTCTGAGTGTCTGCAATCTGTCACGTTTGCCAACGACACTGGGCCTCGGGAAAAACCTATAAACCACCCGAGAGAGACAGGACCATGGCAAAGCATGATCTGGATCCCAATTACCTGGATCCCAATTACGAGCCCGTTGTTAACCATTCCGGCAATACTTCCTTCAAATCCGTGCTGAGCGCACGAATGCAGAGGCGAACTGTGATGAAGGGCGGTGTCGGCGCTGCTCTTGCAAGTGTTATGGGGATGGGCCTGGTCGGTTGTTCGGACAGTGACAGCGACAGCGACAACGACAACGACAACGACAACGGTAGCTCCGGTGGTGACGCCCAGTCCGGTAAAGAGCTTGGATTCAAACCGGTAGCAGTTTCAACCGACAATCGCGTTGTCGTTCCGGAAGGCTACTCTACGGAAATCTTTGTGCCCTGGGGAACACCCATTACCGGCAGCTATCCGGAATACCGTGCTGACGGCACCAATACCGGTGAAGACCAGGAGCAGCAGGTAGGCATGCATCACGATGGTGTGCACTTTTTCCCGATCGACCAGAAGTCCGGGGGCAACAGTTCTACCGAAGGTCTGTTGGTGATGAACCACGAGTACATCAACCAGGGCGCGCTGCATGCCGACGGCCCGACCAGAGCTGCTGATAACGGCGGCGTTCGCCCGGCGGATGAAGTTCGCAAGGAAATTGCAGCGCACGGCGTTTCCGTCATTCACATCAAGCGCGACAGTGAGGGGACATGGGATGTCGTTTTCGGCAGTCCGTTCAATCGTCGCATCACGGGCAACACCGCCATGGATATACGTGGCCCGGTTCGTGGTTTCAACAAGCTGATCACCAGGTACAGCCCGAGTGCCACCGAAACCCGGGGCACCCTCAACAACTGCGCGATGGGCCCCACGCCATGGGGAACCTACCTGGCCGCGGAGGAGAACTGGCACGGCTACTTTGCCACCGCCGACGCCCAGCGCCCGCGTGAATATCTGCGTCATGGTGTTAACGACAGCTCTCGCTACGATTGGGAGTTGGCTGATACCAGTGCCGATGAATACAGGCGCTTCAACGTATCAACCACTGGCGGTTCAGCAGCCGAGGACTACCGTAACGAGGCGAATACCTACGGCTACATGGTCGAGATTGATCCGTTTACCCCCGAGAGCAAACCCCAGAAACGGACAGCTCTGGGCCGCTTTGGCCACGAGGGCGTTATTTTTGCGCCGGCCAAAGAAGGGGAACCGGTGGTTTGTTACTCCGGTGATGACTCCCGCTTCGAATACATCTACAAGTTTGTCTCTTCCAAGCCCTATCACGCGGCAACCGCAGGCGGCTACCTGCTGGACGAAGGTACGCTGTACGTTGCCCGCTTCAATGAGGACGGCACCGGAAACTGGCTGGCGCTGGATCTGGATGATGCGGACTTTGCCGGTAAGGTTGCTGCCGCTGAGGGAACCGTGGTGGGCGATATCCAGTTTGATGGATTCGAGAACCAGGCCGACGTTCTGGTCAACACCCGTCTGGCCGCCGATATTGCAGGCGCCACGACGATGGACCGGCCGGAGTGGGGTGCTGTTGATCCGAACACCGGCGAGGTCTACTTCACGCTGACCAACAACAGCAACCGGGGCAAAGACGGGTTTGACGACGTTAATGCTGCGAACCCCATTGTTGAGAACGCCACGGGCCACATTATCCGCTGGACGGAAGCGGGCGACGATCATACGGCGACCGGTTTCGACTGGGACATTTTCGTGTTTGCCGGGGAGCAGGGAACCGAGACGGTTGTTGACGGGGAAGCTGTCGTGACGCTGGACGATACCAATATCTTCAACAGCCCCGATGGTCTCTGGTTTGATTACAACGGCCGCCTGTGGATCCAGACCGATGGCAGCGACGCCGCACCGTACCAGAATAATATGATGCTGGCCGCCAATCCGGTTACCCGTGAAATCAAGCGGTTCTTTGTGGGGCCCCAGGGGTGCGAGGTGACCGGTGTGGTGTCGACACCGGATGTGAAAACCATGTTCGTCAACATCCAGCATCCGGCCGGAAACTGGCCGAACGCAGCAGAGGATCGTCCGCGAGATGCAACAGTGATCGTAACGAGGGACGACGGAGGGGTGATCGGCGCCTGATACAGGCGGCCAATCTTTCGCCTTAACCCGAGCGCAACCCGGATTCTTCTGCCTGGAAGTTTCCGGGTTGCGTTTTTTTGTTTCAGATTTGTAGCAACCTGCCGAAAAACAATTACTGCTGAACTAAAGTAGCAGTTATTAACACGGATCAATTCATTACTCTCTTGGGTAATATTCAATAAAGATGTATTCATCAATAATGATAATAAAGAGGTGGCTATGGCTGTGCTCAGTCGACCTGTTCTGTTGGTGGGGGTATCGGTTGCAATTGCTGTTGCCATCGTGGCCACGCTGGGCGCGCCTTTGATCGGGCTGGACGGTTCGTCAGTTCTGGCGGGCCTGGTTGTCGGGCTGGTGGTGGCCACTGCTTATCTGGTATTGCGGGTACTGGAACCGGTAGAGCGTTCTCTCAAGCAACTGAACGCCGGCGAGCTGAGTGCCGACAGCGCTCTGGGTAAACAGTGTGCCGGCCTACTTGTGGAGGCGAAGGCCGGCCGGGCGTTGATTGAAGCGTTGGGCGGGAGCGCCGACAAGAGTGCTATTTCTGCAGCCCAGGTGTCTTACGCAGCGGATCAGTTAAAGGTTCGCCTGGACCTTCAGGTCACTGAGACTGCCCAGATGGCGGAGTATGCCGGGCAGATCACCGAAAGCGTACGGGAGTCTGCACAGCAGGCCACCGACGCCGCCACCATGGCCCTGCAGAATCGTCAGGTAAGCATGGAAGGTCGGGAAGCGCTGACGTCCGCCATAGACAGTGTGCGAGCCGTGCACGAACAGTCCAGTGAAAATCTGAGGCTGATTCAGGAGTTGAACGAAAAATCCAATAAAATTCAGGGCGTTACTACGACCATTCAGGGGATCGCAGAGCAAACCAACCTGCTGGCCCTGAACGCGGCCATCGAAGCCGCTCGTGCCGGAGATCAGGGGCGGGGGTTTGCGGTTGTCGCTGATGAAGTCAGGCAACTGGCAGGCCGGACCGCCCAGGCGACCGGTGAAGTGGCTGAAACCCTTCAGGAAATCCGGTCTGACACCTCCCTGATTGTGTCGCGGATTGAAGATCTCGCCAAAAGTGTAGAGGCCGGCCTGGAATCGGTTGAAAGTGTTGGTGAGCGCCTGGACCAGATCCGCGATCAATCCGACCGGGTTCAGCAACAGGTGGCCCGCATCGCCGAGATTGACCAGAATAACGAACAAAGCCTGCAGCAGGTGTCCGGCGCCATTGAGACGGTCCGTGACCAGATCACAGAGAGTGATTCCAGCGTTGCCTCCCTTGCACAGCAGGCCGCGACACTGATGGAACTGGCGGAAGAGGCCAATGCCGCATTTGCCCTGAACAGCGATGAAAGCTATCACCGGACTTTCTATGATCAGGCACGCCAGGGGGCAGACCGTATTGGCAAGCTTTTCGAACAGGCCGTTCGTGACGGGCAGTTGTCGGAGAACGATCTCTTTGACAAGAAGCGGGCACCCATACCGAATACCAACCCCCAAAAGTATGCAAGCAGTTATGACCGGTTTACAGACCAGCAGCTTCCCTCTGTACAGGAGGCGGTCAAATCAGCTCATCCTTCCATGGTGTATGCAATTGCTATAGCGCCCGATGGCTACGTGCCCACCCATAACCGCGATTTTGCACACGCCCCGACGGGCGATCCGGACGTGGATCTCATGAAGAGCCGCAGCAAGCGGCTGTTTAACGACCGCACCGGCGCCCGTTGTGGTAGCCATACCCAGAGTATGCTGTTGCAGACCTATCGGCGGGATACCGGGGAAATCATGCATGACCTGTCGGTGCCAATTTATGTGAACGGCAAGCACTGGGGCGGTTTCCGCCTGGGTTACAAGCCGGACAGTCACTGACCAGCGCTGCCTTTCAGGACCGGGCGCTGTGATACACTTCCGGTACGCAGTAAAAGGAGAGCCCCTTGTCCGAGCCTGAATACATTCCCGCTGATGAAGACCCCGTGGCCCGTCGCGAGGAGCCGGGTCGCAACCTGGCCGTGCTGGTTTATATCCTCCAGGCGCTATCGTTTTTTGTCGGAGGTATCACCGGCCTTGCCGGCGTTATCATCAATTATGTCAAGCTTGATGATGTCAGGAATACCTGGATTGAGCCCCATTTTCGCTGGCAGATCCGAACCTTCTGGATTGGGCTGCTCTGGACCGTTGTCGGCATCGTGACCACGCCGCTGATCATTGGCTGGTTTGTGCTTCTGGGTATATCCATCTGGATAATCTACCGCATTGTAAAGGGTGCTCTGGCCCTCAATGATGGTAAGGCCCCTTTGTGAGCCTGAGTGAGTCAATCTGAGGTTACTTCCTGCAGTCGCAAGGCGCTGAGCGTGCCGGCGAGCCCCATAAGGCCCAGCATAAGAATGACCGCGACATCAGATACCATTGAGACCAGGGCAGTGAGGCCGCCGGTCAGCAGAAGCAGGCAGCCGATAACCGTGTTGCTCACCGCCGTATAGTCGGTCCGTTTGTTGCCTCCCGCCATATCCACCAGATAGGTTTTTCTGCCCAGCCGGACACCGGCGTGGGCAATGCTCAGTACGAAAAAGGCGCCGGGGTAGAACCAGACACTGCCCAGGTCGGTTCCTGCGATCACCGCTGTGATGCCCACTATCAGGCACACGCCGCCGGCCATGGCTCCGCCGCGAATCATGACCCTGCGGCTTGATGTATCGGCCATCCAGCCCCAGATGCTTGCACTGATCGAACTGGCCAGGCTGCTCGCCAGCAGGAAGACCCCCAGCAGCCACCCACTGTCCGTATTCTTTTGGGCAAGCACCACGAAGTAGGGCGACGCCAGTGCTGAACACAGCAACAAGGCGCGGGTGATCACGAAGTGGCGGAACGGAGCATCATCCCGCAGCAAAGAAAGGCTTTTTACCGCTTCCCGGAGTGCATTGCCTCCACCGCCTGTTTCGCCCTCATGCTCATCTACCGACGCAAACAGAAGGCCGGCGACGATCCACAGGCCAGCTGCCAGCAAAAGCAGTAACGTGTAGAAGAGCACGCTGGGGTCCCCACGATCCCAGAACAACAGCCCCGTCAAAACCACGGTAGCCGACCCGCCAATGGTGGAGGCAAGGCCGGACAGTCTGCCCCGGCGTTTTTTCGGGATGCATTTGCCCTGGACGTCTTTCATGGATATGGAGCAGAAGCCGCGGGCCAGGGAGAACAGCACCAGCGCGCCCACCACCCCTGAGCCGGCAGCGTAGCCTTCCAGAAACCAGACGCTTGCTGCCATGGCCAGAACACTGGCCGACTGGCCGAAACTGCCCAGGGTCCAGAACCATTTGCGCACCGGCTTTCGCCTTACCCACGCACCGATGACCATCTGGGGGATCATTGAGCCGGATTCCCGGATGGGCACCAGCCACGCGACCAGCGCAGGCGCCCCGATGGCGCTCAGCAACCAGGCCAGCACGGTTTTAGGGCTGATCAACAGATCCCCAAGCTTGGTCAGTACGTTACTCCCCAGGATCAGGAAAAAGTTGCGGGGAACTTCCCGGCAGGCCGATTCGGGAATATCCGTGCAGACCCGGGCGTCTTCTTCGTTGGCAATCAGGCGGTATGCCCTGTCGATGGTACTTCTGTGCTTGGCAGGCAAGAGCCGTCCTCCTGGGAAGTGTGATCCAAGGATACCAGTTATGTTTGCCAAGTCAGCTCCATCTGTAGTGGAATGGGTTTTCGATTTTCAGGAGTCTGGAATGCTGAGTTATCTCCACGCCTTTCATGCCGGTAATTTCGCCGACATTCAGAAACATGCGGCCCTGGTATTGGCGATACGGATGATGCAGGCCAAACCTTCAGCCATCGCCTGCTTTGACACCCATGCAGGCAGCGCCAGCTATGACCTGGGTGGAGAGCGAGCCCTGAAGACCGGGGAGGCGGCATCCGGCGTCCAGAGAATCTGGCCATATCGTGAGCATCTGCATTCCGACGACTGGCAGATCATGTTTAATGAGCTGGCCACCGGGCAGGGGAAGGATGGCCATTTGCGGCATTATCCGGGGTCGCCTCTCTGGTTTTGTCGTTATCTGCGGGAGCAGGACAGCCTGACGGCCTTCGAACTGCACCCGGCCGAAGGTGAAACCCTGGTTCATTGGGGGGCTGGCCGCTCCGGTGTGAGAGTCTGCCAGGAGGATGGCCTGAAAGGGCTGCTTCGTCATCTGCCCCCCAGGCAACCAAGGCTTCTGGTGCTGACGGACCCTTCCTACGAGGTAAAAAGCGAGTATGAAGAGGTGGCAGTCACGCTGACGCGAGCCTGGCAGAAATGTCGCCACGGGGTTTTCCTGATCTGGTATCCGATTCTGGCGGGGAATCCCCACGAAAGGCTTAAAAATGCAATATCCGGTGGGCCGGCGCGTAAAGTGCTTTGCAGTGAAATAAGGCTGAACCAGCCTCCGGAGCGTGGTATGTCCGGCTCCGGGATGCTGGTAATCAATCCACCCTGGGGTTTTGACAGTAGGCTGGCGGCGATGATGGAAGCAGTCTCTTCCCGCCAATGTCTCGATATTACTTCGACGACGAACTGGCTGGTGCCTGAGTAAAGCGATGCGTCTGTCAGGTCAGTTGTCAGTAGCTTCAGACTCCGCTGCATCCACCATCTGCGTGAGTCGCTCCAGAATTGCTTGCCCCCTGTCTCCTGCAATGCGGGTATAGGTGTCGCGAACCGGCAGGCTGGCCTTGCGGAATCGGTCACGTTCTTCTTCTGTCAGTTCAATGGCGCGAATATCACTGTTCTGTCGGATGGTTTCAAGGCGGCTGGCATTGAGCTCTGCCTGCACTTCCCAGACAAGAGGGGCAACTTCGTCCAGGGCATCTTGCAGCCAGCGTTTCTGGTCATCGGGGAGTGAGTGGAACCACTCTTTGTTTGACACCACTGAAGTGACGAACTGGGCGGGCCTTGCAAACGTCATGGTGCTCTGCACCTCGTAAAACCCCATCTCTTCAATCGCAAAAACCGGATTGGCCTGTCCTTCAATACGGCGTAACTGCAGGTCACTGTATACCTGGGAGTAAGGCGCGGGAGTGGGTGTTGCCCCATACGCCTTGTAGGCTTCAGCCGAAATCTTCGACGTCATGGTGCGAAAGGCGAGGCCGTCGAAATCGGCAGGTTCTCTAAGGGGTTTATTGGCAGTCCAGACCATCCAGCCTTCGGGCACAAACCCGTGGAGTTCGAGGTTCTGCTCGGCGTAAGGTTCGCTGAACTCCGCTACCAACTCGTCACTGGTCAGAATATTCCGGTTTACCTGCTCGTCGTCCGACAGCAGGAAGTGGAGTGTGAAAACGCCGGTTTCCGGGACCACGTCAGCGAGATGCCCGGGCGATGCAAAGGCAAGGTGGACAGAACCCTCGCGGGCCAGATCCGTCAACTGGATGGAGGTTCCGATCGAGCCGTAGGGGAAGATGTCGATAAGGATATTGCCGTCCGAAATGCTTTCAATGCGTTCTTTCAGTTCCAGGGCATAGTGGTGCTGGACGCTACCCTCAATCTCCTCCAGTGCAAACCGCCAGGTGACCGGGTAGGTGGGCTTTTCTTCGGTATCTTCACTGGTTGCGGTTGGGGAGGGGCTGTCCGAACAGCCTGTTAATAGCAGGATAACCATTGCAAACAGTGGGGTTCGCCAATGGCAAAATCTTCGCATGTCCTGTCTCCGGCCGTTATCAACTTATCCTTGTCAGCAAGGTACCACATTAAGCCGGCCCGGTGGTTGCACGCAGTGATCTGTCACAACCAAAAAAGCCCCGCACAAGCGGGGCCTTAAACTTGACGATCGCAGGGCGTCGCTTACATCAGCGCGTCTACACGGTTTCTTACCTTGGGCTCGCTGTTGTAAGCTGTTGCGATTGAGTTGTAGGTGGGAATATCCATGCCGGCATCCTCAATCACGGTTACCATCTCATCGTTGGCTTCCATCTGGAGTTCCTGAGCTTTCTGCTGGGAATCGGCATCCTCAATCTTCTCCATGTACTCGTCACGGATGTCGTTGATACCTTCCTGCGCTTCGACGAACTGTTTCAGTTCCTGGTCAGAAAAATTCGTATTCTGGGTGCCTGCAGCGGCCGGGTCGCTGTAACCGCCCTCAGTGTCGGCTGCTTCCGGGCTCTGCTGGTTTTCCTGGGCCAGGGCCGGGCCAGCAGCAAGCAATGCCAGTGATGCGGTCAGTGAAACGAGAAGCTTGTTCATAACTTTCCCCTTTTGAAGTGTGGGATTGTTTGCGTGTGTCACAAACAATTTTGTTGAACCCTTAAGTGGTTCTGTTGACGGTAATTCCTTCTATTCAAGCCTTGTGCCAATTTCCGATTTCCCAATTAAATAGTTCTATATCAATGTGTTATGGATTATTCTGGGTTACGGACGGGTAATGTCTATTGTGGCTAAATGTCACATGTGGCATAGGTGTGTGACACTTTGTCGGAGTTCACTATGAAAAGGCCTGTGCTCACTGCACAAAAAATGTTCCGCTCACTGCGACTGACTCTGGTGCTGAGTATTGTTGTTCCGCTGATGGTCTTCAGCGGCGCTGCTATCTATGTGGGGCTCGGTGCTGTGGAGGAAAACTTCAACGACCGTCTGCGGGAAGACCTGGAACTGGTAGCCCGGGCTGTGAGCGGCCCCCTTTCGCAGGCGATGTCTGACGGCGATGAAATCGTCATGGGCGAGTCATTGAAATCGATCTTCCGGATCGGCCGCGTGTTCGGTGCCTCCGTTTTCGATGAGGACGGTCATCAGGTGGCCAGCCTCGGGGTTGCCGACACAGATGTCACCCGCAGTGACAGTGCCGAGCGCGTTATTGCCAGCGGTAAAGTGGGGGGGGCCTTTCGTCAGGTTGATGGGGTGTCTGTTTTTTCCCAGTTCACGCCGTTGATCGCTGCCGATGGCCGGATCCAGGGGCTGCTTCAGGTAACCCGCAAGCGCAGCGATTTCCACGAGCTAGTGGCCTCCAGTCGTATCTGGGCCTTCACCATCTGGTCGGTGTTATCGCTAATGGTCATTTTTGTTGTGGTGCTTGGGCACTATGGCGCGGTGGGGCGTCATGTCAGCCGGCTGCTGGAGATCATGGAGCGGATGGCCCCCGGACACTGGCAGGTTGAGGAAGAGCCTGCCGGCCCGCGGGAACTGCGCCAGATTCACGAGGGACTGCGTAATATGGGCGAGCGCATGATGAATGCGGAAACTGAAATACGGGCGAGCGTGGAGCGTGAGAAGGAGCTTGCGGAGCAACTCGAATACCAGGAAAAGGTTGCCATGATCGGCCGCGTGGCTGGCGGTGTTGCCCACGAGCTTGGGGCTCCCCTGAGCGTTATCCAGGGGCGAGCCAATATACTCGGGCGTGGAGATATGGCCGATGGCGACCGCCGGCATCTGAAAGACATCGAGCTTCAGGTTGAGCGCATGACGCTGATTATCCAGCAGTTGCTGGATTGTTTCCGTCACGTACCGGACTCCCGCCGCAAGACCGATCTGGTGGCAACGGCAAGCGAAGTGCTGGAACGCATCCGTGAAGAGCCCAGGTGTCAGGGGGTGGAGATCCGGTCAGAGATACCCTATGGTCGGGCGGACATTCTGGCAGAGCCAACCCGGCTTCAAATGGCATGTGTGAACATCATCCGTAATGCCTGCCAGGCGGCGGGCTCAATAGTGACTGTGACACTTGCCAGGCACGAGGGACTGTGGGAGTTGCGGGTGGATGACGATGGCCCCGGGATAGAGGAAGCCATGCGAGACCGGATATTCGAGCCCTTCTTCAGTACCCGTGCCGCCGGTGAGGGAACCGGGCTGGGGCTTGCCGTTGTAGGGAGTGTGCTCAAGGAGCACGGCGGTCGGATTGAGGTAGGTGCCAGCCCGTCAGGGGGGTGCCGGATGTCTACTTTCTGGCCCGACTACCCGCAGGATGAGCCCCAGAAGGAGATCAGCCATGAGCAGTAATCCGTCGTCAATCCTGTTGGTGGAAGATGACGCCAGTTTGCGAACACTTCTGGCGGAAGAGCTTGAGGTCGATGGCTACCATGTTACCTGTGCCGGAACAGCCGAAGAAGGGCGCAGGTGTGCACTGGAGTCAGGAGCCGAGTTGATTGTCTCGGATCTCCGGCTTCCGGATGGCGACGGGCTGTCGATACTCCGACAACTGCAGGCGGAGGGCAGGTCGGTGCCCTTTATCATCATTACCGCCTTTGGCACCGTGGACCAGGCCGTGGAAGCGCTAAAGGCCGGTGCCGATGATTTTCTCACCAAACCGTTATCAACAGACCATCTGAGGCTGAAAATCAAGCGGTTGCTTGCACATGCCGCCATCACCAGCGAACTCGCCCGCTACAAATCGCAGACGCCTGAAGACACATCCCTGGGCCTGGTGGGTGAAAGCCGGGCAATGATGCAATTGAGGAACGAGATAAAGCAGGTGGCCAGAAGCCAGGCTGCCGTTCTGGTCAGCGGTGAAAGTGGAACTGGCAAGGAGCTGGTCGCCCGCGCTATCCACAGAGAGAGTGACCGCAGAGACCGGCCGTTTATCCCGGTGAACTGCGCGGGCATTCCTCACGAGTTGATGGAAAGCGAATTCTTCGGTCATGAGGCTGGCGCCTTTACGGGAGCCAGGTCATCCCGCCCGGGCCTCTTTGCGGAAGCGGACGGCGGTACGCTGCTGTTGGACGAGATCGGGGAAATGCCCCTGGCATTGCAGGCAAAGTTGTTGCGGGTTCTGCAGGAGGGCACCATCAAGCCGGTGGGCGCCGATCAGGAAGATAAGGTCGATGTGCGCATCGTTGCAGCCACTCATCAGGATCTGGTCAAAGCAGTGGAACAGGGCAATTTCCGGGAAGATCTGTATTACCGCCTGGAGACACTGACCCTGATGGTACCCCCGCTCAGGGAGCGTGGAGACGATGTGGATCTTCTAGCCATGCACTTCCTGAGGGAGTCAGCAAAACGACATAACCGTGGCTTTCTGCAATTGAGTGAGGTGGCATCACAGATCCTCTCCGATTACCCGTTTCCCGGCAATGTCAGAGAACTTGGCAGTGCGATTGAACGGGCGGTGACCTTTTGCGATGGCGATATAATTCTGCCCGAGCATCTTCCAGCCAGGATCCGTAAACGGCAGACTGACACGGCGGAAGCGAGGCCCGGGCTACCCGCGGGAAATCTTGCAGACTGGCCCACCCTGGATCAGGTTCAGCAGGATTATGTCAGGCGTGTTATCAGTGCCGTAGAGGGCAACAAACGTCGGGCAGCGCAGATACTGGGGGTTAATCGCCGCACCCTCTACCGCTGGCTGGATAGCGAAAAGGATGAGACCAATGACTAACCAGAAACAGGCCATGCTCTACGGCCTGGGGACGGTTCTGCTCTGGTCCACCGTAGCCACCGCTTTCAAGCTGTCGTTACGGGAGCTGACTCCGATACAAATGCTGGCTCTGGCCTGTTCCGCCTCGGTGCTGGTCATGGCCCTGGTGCTGCTGGTGCAGCGACGCTGGCATCTGGTTTTCCAACTGAGCCGACGCCAGTACTTGCAATCCATCGGTATGGGGCTGATTAATCCCTGCCTCTATTATTTCCTGCTTTTCGGTGCTTTTGACCGACTTCCTGCCCAGGAGGCGCAGCCCCTGAACTACACCTGGGCACTCGTGTTGGCGTATCTCTCGGTGCCGTTTCTGGGGCAGCGGCTGAGGCGTGCGGATATTATTGCGGGGCTGATCTGTTACAGCGGCGTGGTGGTGATTGCTACTCGCGGTGACGTTTTCTCACTCACATTCTCCGACCCTCTCGGGGTGGCGTATGCGATTGGCAGCACTCTTGTATGGGCGTCCTACTGGATTATCGCCACCCGGGACACCCGCGACCCGGTGGTGGGTCTGTTTCTGAACTTTCTGTGTGGCCTGCCGGTGATTCTGGTGATCTGCGCCATGACCGCCGGATTCGACTTCAGGCTGGATACCGGCCTTTACGCAGCTCTCTATGTCGGGGTTTTCGAGATGGGGATTGCCTTTGTTCTCTGGTCATACGCCATGAAAAAAGCTGAGAATACCTCGCGGGTGAGCAACCTCATTTTCATCTCCCCGTTTCTGTCCCTGGTGTTTATCTATTTTATTCTTGGCGAGATCATTCTGTCGTCCACATACATAGGCCTGATACTGATTGTGGCCGGATTGTGGATCCAGCAACGCAAAGCCAGGGACAAAATGGTCAGGGCATCGTCAGTATGAGCCAGTGGTTTATCTATATGGTGCGTACTGCCAGGGGGGCCTTGTACACGGGGATCACAACTGATGTGGCCCGTCGTTTTTCCGAACATCAGGCCGGTGCCCCCAGAGGCGCCAGAAGCCTGCGGGGAAAGGGGCCCCTTGAGCTGGTGTTTTTCGCGGAGACAAAGGACAGGGTAGCTGCCGCCAGGCTGGAGTGGCAGATAAAACGTTGGCCGCGCGGCCAGAAGGAAGCACTGGTTCGGGGTGAGTTATCGCTGCCGGAATTGACCGGCTGAAACACCGGATTACCCCGGCATCAACCGGGTAGATGTCGCCGAATAAACCGGCCTGCGGTTTCCAGCGCGTCGGTTGCCCGGTCCAGCTGTCCGGCGTGTACCTGGAACACGTGCCAGAGGCTGTTATAGATTTCCAGACGGCTCTCAACGCTGTCCCGGTTGGCCACCTTCGCCAGGCGCTGGGCATCATTCAGCAGGATTTCCTGGCTGCCCACCTGGATCAATAACGGGGGCAGGCCGGATAAATCCCCGTAAACCGGGGATACGTAAGGGTTTGCCACCGGCTCGCTGCCACAATACAACCGGGCGGCCTTGTCGATCCAGGGTCTCTGCAGGACCGGCTCGCATTCGGGGGAGTACAGGTGAGCATTGGAAAGATCGGTCCACGGTGACATAACCATCAATGACGAGGGCAGAGGCAGCCCCTTGTCACGCAGGCGCATTGCCAGCGCGAGAGCAAGCCCGCCTCCGGCGGAGTCGCCTGCCAGGCTGAGTGACGCTGGGGGATGGCCCTCATCGAGTAGCGCCAGATAAACCGTTTCCGCGTCGTCCAGGGCTGCCGGGTAAGGGTTTTCCGGGGCCAGCCGGTAGTCAGGTACGATGACCATCGCGCCACTGGCTTTTGCCAGGTGGCCGGTAATGCCACGATGGGTGCGCGGGGAGCCGATGATATAACCACCACCATGGAAATACAGCACCACGCCGTCCGGGTTGTCACTGTGGCAGACCCGCGTCATGGCAATGCCCTCGGCCTCAATGTCCTCAAAGCGAGTGCCGCGAGGGGGGATCGAAGTCAGATAGGCTTTGCTCACCAGGCTGCGCTGAATGCTTACCGGAACGGCCGGATGCAGGATAGGCCGGACCAGGCGGCGCATGGTCAGACGCAGTCCGGTTTCCATGGCAGTTTGTGTCATTGTTCACTCCGGGGCTGAATTGATCTGAAATAACATAGGCGGATGCGACCGTTTCGGCAATGGCCATGGTGACACCGCTTTAACAGCCGCAAAGGTGTCGTGGTGTGCTAACCTAGCAGCTTAGCCCCTGGGGCCAGGCTGGCATTTTTGTACCTATTGATAACAGGCGTTTAACTCTACGTGTACTGGAAAACAGATACCATAGAAATTCCGAACTGGGACAGGGCATCGTTACTGGACAGGCTGGAGCCGTTCGATCCCGAACGCGGGGAAGCGCTTGGCGAGGACATGATAGCCTACTGCCGATTTTACGGCCTGGATCTCTGGGTGGAGCATCCGGAGGTATCCTACCATCAGGGTTATGTCCTGGCAGACCGGCACCAGGTGATGGTGCACTATTTCCGGTTGCCTGAAAAAAGACGGCCCAAAGGCACGGTATTCGTGCTCCATGGCTACTTTGATCACGTGGGACTTTACAGCCAGTTGATCGACCGTTGCCTGGGCGCAGGATTTGATGTGCTGGCCTACGATCAGCCGGGACACGGGCTGTCCAGCGGAACACCTGCAGCGATTGGCAGTTTCCTGGAGTACCAGGCCGTGCTGACAGATGTGATGGCCAATGTGAGAGGCAAGGTGAGGGCACCGTGGTACGCCGTGGGGCAAAGCACCGGCGGCGCTATCCTGATCGATTATCTGCTGACTAATCACCATACTACCGAAACCTCGGATTTCCGACGGGTTGTGTTGCTGGCACCACTGATACGCCCGATGGGCTGGCTGGGGGCAAAGGTGCTCCACAGTCTGGTCAAACCGTTTGTTTCACGATGGGCCCGTGTATTTGGGGCCAATAGTGGGAACTCCCGTTTTCTGACCTTCCTGAAGGAGTATGATCCGCTCCAGGCGAGGGCCGTACATGTGGATTGGGTATCAGCGCTGAGACAGTGGGTGCCCCATATCGAGTCCGCCCGACCGGTAGATTTTCCGGTAACGGTGGTGCAGGGGGAGAAAGATCTGACCGTCGACTGGCAGCATAATCTGCGGATTATCCGCAATAAATTTACCTCGGTTGAGGAACTCCGCATCCCGGACGGTCGTCATCATCTAGTGAACGAAGCGCAGGATTTGCAGGCAACGGTATTCAACACCATTGTGGATACCTTTGAAGGCGACTATGACAGCTTCCTCTCGGAAGCCTGTTAGGTAAAACAAGTGACGCGGACTTGCCGCTCTCAGTAATACACAGGAAATTCTCTGGAGAATGCCGTGAAGAAAACAATTGTTGCTTTTGCTGTCGCTACCATTGGTTTGGGCGGCTGTATGACATATGACCCTTATACCGGGGAAGAGAAAACTTCGAGCGCCACCAAGGGCAGCATCATTGGTGCTATTGGTGGTGCTGCAGTCGGTGCGGCAACCTCCAGCAGCAGTGACCGAGGCAAGGGCGCGTTGATTGGCGCCGCGTCCGGCGCTGCGGTTGGCGGTGGTATCGGTTATTACATGGACAAGCAGGAAGCCGAGCTGCGCCGCAAACTGGAAGGCTCCGGCGTTCGCGTGGTGCGTAACGGTGACGAAATTGAGCTGGTGATGCCGGGCAATATCACCTTTGACGTGGACCAGTCCACCATCAAGCCATCTTTCAGTAGCACTCTGGAATCCGTAGCGCTTGTGCTGAAGGAGTACGACAAGACCATTATCCAGATCGAGGGCCACACTGACAGCACCGGTTCCCGGGATTACAACCAGTTGCTGAGTGAGCGCCGGGCTTCCTCTGTCCGTGACTTCCTCCTGAACCAGGACATAGAGCCCAAACGCACACGGGCGGTTGGTTATGGCCCGCGGTATCCCATTGCCTCCAATGACTCGGCTTCTGGTCGCGAACAGAACCGCCGCGTTGAACTGACACTGGTGCCGATGCAGTAACGGCAGGCAGCGCAATTCAGAGGCTCCGGGCCACTATGGGTCCGGAGCCCCTCCACACATTGCAGAATCCCCTCCGAAGCCACCGCCCTCTTTTCGATATCCGCTTCGTTTATTACAAGTTGTTCAAAAACAGCCACATTGGCCTCTTCTGACCTGATTTGGAGCGCAGCCCATGGAACTGTGTGACGAGTCGGCCCGTGAGGAGGGCTGAGGCTCTATGCTGTCCGTTCCTGGTGGGTCTCGTTATCGGAAAATGAGCAAATGGAGAATGTGCTTTGACAACAAAGATCACAACAACAATTGGTTTTTCCGCGTGTTTACTTGCTGCCGCCCCGGCCTGGTCGGGCTTGTTGGATCATGCCGGCCTGACAGATTCAACGGAAGCATCCGAACCGACACTTCAGCCCGGAGACCCGCTGCACGGGCGTTACATTCTGACCCTGGATTCCTCAATCCCCGACATGCTTGGTCTGGCTGACCTGCAGGCAAGTGTTGAATCTCTGCTTTTGGCGGTGGGTGGTGGCGATATCCTGCATCTGTACCGGACCGCCATGACAGGTGCAGCCGTGTCGCTGACGGAACAGCAGGCGGCCTTACTGTCCTCCCTGCCTGGCGTTCTTGCCGTTGAGCCGGACCAGGTGGTGGTCGCTAATAGCGAGACCCAGGCCGATGCTACCTGGGGCCTGGACCGTACAGATCAAGCGGTGTTGCCGTTGGACAAACAATACAGCTACCCGGCATCCGCCGGCGAAGGTGTCAGTGTTTACGTCATCGATACCGGGTTGCGGGATACCCACGATGAGTTCTCCGGGCGGGTGATCGAAGGCCGAAACTTTGCCGTTAACGATGCCGGGCTGCTGGGTCTGGGCGGTTTACCCTTGATCGGCCCCATCGTCAATATCGGTGGTGAAACCGACCCTGGGGACACCACGGACTGTAACGGCCATGGCACTCACGTGGCGAGCACGGCAGTTGGTACGACTTATGGGGTAGCCAAGCGGGCATCCGTCGCGGCGGTCCGGGTTCTGGACTGTTCCGGTGCCGGCACAAACGCTGATGTGATCGCGGGGGTGGACTGGGTTGCCGAGAATCACCAGGCACCTTCGGTAGCGAATATGTCTCTGGGCGGCGGTGATTCCGAAGCCCTGGACAATGCCGTGCGTGGCGCGATAGAGCGGGGGGTGACCTTCGTCGTCGCAGCAGGCAACAGCGATGCCGATGCTTGCTCCGGGTCTCCCAATCGGGTTGGGCCTGCCATCACGGTGGGAAGCACCACCCGGGATGACCAGCGTTCCTCATTCTCCAATCACGGAGAATGCCTGGATCTGTTTGCTCCGGGCTCCGATATAACCGCGGCCTGGTACCAGGAAGACAATGAAGTGAACACCATCAGCGGTACCTCCATGGCATCGCCTCACGTCGCCGGGGGCGCTGCCCTGATTCTCGGGGCGGATCCCGGGCTTTCACCGGCGGCTGTGGACGCTCGCCTGGCGGACCTGGCGACCACAAACGTACTTGGTGGTATTAAAGAAGGCTCGCCCAACCTGCTGCTCAGAGTGCCTCAGTAATCAAGAGTGCCTCAGTAATACTGAAAGGCCGGAGTGTTGCCAGTCTCCGGCCTTTTCCCTGACCAGCTAGTTATTGCCGCCAGGCAACCACTCGTCAATCCGCGCCTTCAGGTCTCTCAGTTGATCTTCCCCGGAATCCCGGATTTCCGAGATCTTCTGGCGAGCTTCTTCAATCCGGTTTTCCAGTGTCTGAATGCGCTCGGAGAAGTCTTTCTGGATCTCAGCTTCTGCCTGATCATCTTTGGCTTTTGCCATCCTCTCTTCCGCGTCAGCCTGCAGGCTCTGGATCTGCTTACTCCAGTATTGAGTCTGTGTTTCGAGTTTTTTCTGCAATGACTCCTTCAGTGACATGAGGTACTCCCAGGAGTGAGTGTTTGTTGTGATTAAAAACGTTCACTTCCATCATGGCTGGATCTGGAGACATCTCAAGGGCAAAGCCCTCGAAATCAGGCCACGAGGCGGTCGATTCCGGGAGTTGGCCTGATCGGCCAAAAAAAAGCCAGGGCCTGTCGGCCCCGGCTTTTTGTGATGCCCTGTTTTCCTGGATCAGAACAGGACGCGGCAGCGGATGGTGCCTTTCACTTTCAGCAGCTTTTCCAGGGCCAGCTCGCCGTATTCCTTGTCGACATCGATCACCACGTAACCGATATCTTCCTTGGTTTGCAGGTACTGGCCGCAGATGTTGATCCCGTTCTCAGAGAATACCTGGTTGATTTCCGACATCACGCCAGGCACGTTCTCGTGGATGTGCAACAAACGGTGCTGGTTCGGGTGCGAGGGCAGCGCCACTTCCGGAAAGTTCACGGAGGAGACAGAGGTGCCGTTGTCACTGTACATGGCCAGCTTCTCCGCCACTTCGCGGCCAATATTCTCCTGGGCCTCGATAGTAGAGCCCCCCACGTGCGGGGTCAGGATGACGTTATCGAACTCGCGCAGCGGGGAGATGAACTCCTCGTCGTTGGACTTGGGTTCGACCGGGAAGACATCGATAGCCGCGCCGAGGAGCTTGCCGCTTCCAAGAGCATCCGCCAGGGCGTCGATATCGACCACGGTGCCCCGGGAGGCATTCATCAGGATGCTGCCAGGCTTCATCTGGGCAAACTGTTCAGCCTTGAACATGTACTTGGTAGCTGGCGTTTCCGGCACGTGCAGGCTGATCACGTCACAGGTGTTCAGCAACTCCTGCATTGTGCCGACCTGAGTGGCGTTACCGATGGACAGTTTCGATACCACATCGTAAAAATAGACATCCATGCCCAGGCCTTCCGCCAGGACACTGAACTGGGTACCGATGTTGCCGTAACCGATGATGCCGAGTTTCTTGCCACGGATTTCATAGCTGTCTTTGGCGGATTTCAGCCACTCGCCACGATGCGCTTTGGCGTTTTTCTCCGGCACGCCGCGAAGCAGAAGAATGGCCTGGGCAAGAACCAGTTCTGCCACACTGCGCGTATTGGAGAAGGGGGCATTGAAAACAGCGATGCCGCGACGGGTTGCGGCCTGTAGGTCAACCTGATTGGTGCCGATGCAGAAGCAGCCCACCGCCACCAGTTTCTGGGCGGCCTCGAATACCTTTTCGGTCAGCTGGGTGCGTGAGCGGATACCCACGAAATGAGCATCAGCGATCTTTTCGACCAGCTCATCCTCAGCCAGCGAGTGAGTCAGGTACTCGATGTTTGTATAACCTGCGGCATTCAGGGTATCAATAGCAGACTGGTGCACGCCTTCGAGCAGCAGGATGCGGATTTTGCTCTTTTCAAGAGACGTATTTGACATGGGCTTGCTTCCGAACCTTTCGTCACGTGAAATGACCCGTGAGCGCCGCGGTTGGCGGGCGGGCTCACAGAACAGGGGCGGTATGATACCATAAACAGAGATTTTCACAGCGCGTCAGGTTACCTGAATCAACTTCGCCTGCTGACGCTCTGACTAACCCTTTGCGAGACCGGACTATCCATGAATTCTGAACAGATCGTTGCCTCCCTTCGCGCCCTGATGGAAACGGGCCAGGCGCCCGGGAAAGTATTGACCGACCCGGCCGACCTGGAAAACTACGGCAAGGAC
Source organism: Marinobacter denitrificans (assembly GCF_008795955.1). Classification (GTDB taxonomy): domain Bacteria; phylum Pseudomonadota; class Gammaproteobacteria; order Pseudomonadales; family Oleiphilaceae; genus Marinobacter; species Marinobacter denitrificans. The sequence continues at coordinate 373,032 of NZ_VMHN01000001.1, read as the reverse complement.
TGGACCAAGATCTATCCGCCCACACCGGTAGCTATTGTCCTGCCAAAAACCACCGAACAGGTGCAGGCGCTGGTGAAGTTTGCCAACGACAACCATGTGGCACTGGTTCCCTCGGGCGGGCGTACGGGCCTGAGTGCCGGCGCCGTGGCCGCTAATGGCGAGGTTGTGGTGGCGTTCGACAACATGAACCAGATCCTGGATTTCAGCGCCAGCGACCGTACCGTTAAATGCCAGGCCGGTGTGGTGACTGAGCAACTTCAGAACTTTGCGGAAGAAAACGGCCTTTACTATCCGGTGGATTTTGCCTCTGCCGGTTCCAGCCAGCTTGGCGGTAACCTGTCTACCAACGCCGGCGGCATCAAGGTGATCCGCTACGGTATGAGTCGTGACTGGGTCGCCGGCCTCAAAGTCGTCACTGGCAAGGGCGATATTCTCGATCTGAACAAGGATCTCGAGAAGAACAACACCGGTTACGACCTGCGCCACCTGTTTATTGGTGCGGAGGGCACCCTGGGCTTCATTACCGAGGCCACCATGAAGCTGTCGCGCAAGCCGGATAACCTGACCGTACTGGTGCTGGGCCTGAGCGACCTCACCAACACCATGGATGTGCTGCAGACCTTCCAGAAGCAGATCGACCTGACCGCGTATGAATTCTTCTCCCACCAGGCGATGGGGCATGTGCTGGCCCATGGCCAGGTACAGGCGCCGTTCGAAACCGAGGCGCCATACTACGCGCTGCTGGAATTCGAGGCGGTGTCTGACCAGGTAATGGACGACGCGATGGCCCTGTTCGAGCAGTGTGTCGAGAACGGATGGGTTCTGGACGGGGTGATTAGCCAGAGCGAGACCCAGGCTCAGAACTTGTGGCAACTGCGGGAACGCATTTCCGAGTCCATTGCGCCGCGTACGCCGTATAAGAATGACATCTCTGTGGTGGTTTCCCGGGTACCGGGGTTCCTGCAGGAAATCGACGCGGTGGTGACCGAGCACTATCCGGATTTCGAGATTATCTGGTTCGGCCACATCGGTGACGGCAACCTGCATCTGAATATCCTCAAGCCGGAAGACATGGCCAAGGAGGATTTCTTCGAGAAATGCCAGCAGGTGAACAAATGGGTCTTCGAGATTGTCGAACGTTATCAGGGCAGCGTGTCTGCCGAACACGGCGTTGGCATGACCAAGAAGGCGTATCTGGAGTACACCCGCAGTGCCGCTGAAATTGACTACCTGAGGGGCATCAAGCAGGTCTTCGATCCCAACCGGGTGATGAATCCCGGCAAGATCTTCGACTGAAGGCGCTCAGGCGGTGCGGGTGGTTCCCGGGAGTAACCGCAATGGTAGAACAGCTTTCCCGCGATGAAGGCGACTGCTTTCTCCTGACGCCCAACCAGTCCATGACGTGGAAGGGCAATATCCGCGTCTGGCTGGCGGCCGTGTTACTTCAGTTGATGATATCCACCGGAATGGTCCTGGCCGGGGCGTGGCCGGTGTTGCCATTTGCCGGCCTGGAACTGACAGCGCTGGCGGCCGGGTTTTACTACACCTCACGCAAATGCCAGAAACGGGAAGTGCTCACCTTCTCCCCGGAGCTGATCCGGCTGGAAAAAGGCCTTACCCGCAAGGAAAAAGAGTGGGAGCTACCCCGTCGCCATACTCGCGTCTGGCAGGACGTGCCGCGACATCCCTGGACGCCCCCCAAGCTCCACCTGCAGTTCCGCGGAGAAGAAATTTCCCTCGCGCCTTTCCTGAATATAGATGACACAGAGGAATTGGTTGCTATTCTGGAAAAACACGGGCTCAGAGTGGAAAAACGGCGCAGGCCGGAGAAGCTCTGGTTCTGAAGAATTCTTTAACGCACAGATCAAAAGCATTGCCTTATGAAAGATCATATCGTGGTTCTGACCGGTGCGGGCATGAGTGCCGAAAGCGGGCTCTCCACCTTCCGCGACAATGGCGGTTTGTGGGAGCAGCACAGTGTTTATGACGTTGCGACCCCGGAAGCCTTCGCCCGCAATCAGGAACTGGTGTTGCGCTTCTACAATGAGCGTCGCCGGCAACTTGAATCGGCACAACCCAACGAGGCCCACCGCCTATTGGCAAAGCTGGAACAGCATTACCGGGTGACCATCATCACCCAGAATGTGGACAACCTGCACGAGCGGGGCGGTTCCAGTAATGTCATCCACCTGCACGGCGAACTTACCAAGGCCCGCAGCTCAAAGTATCCCGAGTTGGTCTATGACATAGGGTTCGGGGACATCCATCCCGGCGACACCTGCGAACGCGGTGCCCAGCTTCGGCCGCATATCGTCTGGTTTGGCGAAGAAGTGCCGATGATCGAAGCGGCTGCGGAAGTCGTACCCATGGCGGATTACTTACTGATCGTAGGAACCTCCCTACAGGTCTATCCTGCAGCGGGTCTGGTAGACCTGGTAAATTTTGATGTGCCGGTGACGGTGATTGATCCCGGCGAGCCGGCAAGTCTTTCCAGGGCGAGGGTTATCCGTAAGGGGGCCTGTGAGGGGGTATCCGAATGGGTGGCTGGACTCGGATGCCGCTGACCTTTGGCAGAGTAATCGCCCAAAACTCCGCTACAATTCAATAACGTTCTTGCGAGCGTGCCCTCTGCAGTCTTTTAGGGCCAACAGGGTCTGATCAGGGAGTTGGTTGCGATGAGCATCGTAAAGGAGTTCAAGGAGTTTGCGGTCAAGGGTAACGTCATGGATATGGCGGTGGGCATTATCATCGGTGTCGCATTCGGCAAGATTGTTTCGTCGTTTGTTGCCGATGTACTGATGCCACCGATTGGGCTACTTATCGGTGGTGTCGACTTTTCCAACCTCGTTATTACGCTTAAAGCCGCCGAGGAGGGTGCGGAGGCAGTTGCACTCCGTTATGGAGTCTTTATTCAGGCCGTTTTCGATTTTGTAATCGTGGCGTTTGCAGTGTTCATCGCCGTGAGGGCACTGAACAGCATGCGTAAAAAGGAAGCGGAAACCCCAGCCGCTCCGCCCGCGCCTTCAGCACAGGAGCAGTTATTGATGGAAATCCGGGATTTGCTGAAACAGAAGGCCGAGTAGTTTTTCGGCCGCTCGGCCGGGCCGGGTGACAACTCAGTCCGGCATTTGTCGAAGGTATTTCTCCAGTTCTTCCCGAAACGCCGCCTGAACACCCAGCCGCTTCATCATCCAGTAATGCCCTGCAATCATCCGATCGATGAAAATACTTTCCACCGGTGGTTTGAAATAATCCAGATATTTGAAGACGGTTGTGGTCTTGGCGGCGACGTCCTTGTGAAGCTCGGAGTCAGCAAAATCATAGGGCGTGTCGCTACGGAACGGCTGAATGAGGATGTCCCGCCACATGGCATAGTATGCTTCGTCCACCGCCGGTTGGGATTCCACGCGAGCGCCCAGGGAAATCAGATGGTGGTCCAGAGAGGCATAATCTTCTTCCAGTGCAGAGATGAGAGCGTTGCGATAGGCTTCGACAATCTCCGGCTTCAGTTTTTTCACGCACCCGAAGTCATACAGAATGATGGTGCCGTCAGGGCGGTAGGCAAAGTTGCCGGCGTGGGGGTCACCATGGATGCACTGGTAGCGAAAAAGCTGGTCCGCCATCATGGTGAAGATGCGGTGGCCGATCAGATTAATGGTGTCCTGGTCGTATTTTTCCGGCGTTACCTCGCTGATGTGGTCACCTTCCACCAGTTCCATGGTCAGCACCCGCCGGGACGAGTGGCTTTGGAACACTTCAGGGATGACGATCCAGTCGTCGTTGGCATGGAATGACTGGAACAGTGCCAGGTTGCGGGCCTCGTTTTCGTAATCCAGTTCTTCTTTCAGCCGGACACGAATTTCACCGAACAGCTGGTCCACGTGCTCCTTGGGCATTCGCAGCAGGCCACCCAGTTTCAGGGCCATCCGCAGCTGCTTCAGGTCGCTGTCGCAGGATTCGTCCACCCCAGGGTACTGCACCTTGACGATGACATCTGTGCCGTCGTGCAGGCGGGCACGATGGACCTGGCCAATGGAGGCAGCGGCGTAGGGCTTTTCCTGCAGGTATTCGAACAGCTCCGAGACTGGTTTGCCCAGTTCGCTCTCGACCTGGCCGACAATCACCTCGAAGGGCATTGGCGGGGCTTCTTTCTGCAGCCGCTCTAGGGCATCGGAAAACTCTTTGGGGAGGAAATCCTGGGTCTGGGATGCGATTTGCCCGACCTTCATCACCGCGCCTTTAAGCTCACCCAGGGTGTCGACAATCTGATCCGCCATGCGGGTATAGCTTTCAGAGCGGGCGCCTTCGTTGTCTTCCTCACTGCGGAATATCCGACGCGCGCGCTGCCCGGCATATTGCCCGGCCACAGAGGCCGTCATGCCTGCCAGTCTGAAAAATCGTCCACTGCGGGTGGTAACCGGTTTTTTTGCCATGCCTGATATACGTCCTGTAAAGCCGATGGACCTGAGGTGGATCGCAGTATCCTGCGCCCAGACTAGAGCACGGTGGTCTCCACAAACAAGGCATCTTCCAGTTCAAGGGATAATATTTGTCCGGAAGCGAGCGGCCCGACGCCCTTTGGCGTGCCGGTGAGGACCACATCGCCGGGCATCAGGGTGAACTGGCTGCTCATGTAGGCGATCAGGGGTACGATCGGGTTAAGCATATCCCGGGTGTCGCCCGTTTGCTGGCGCTCCCGGTTGATGTCCAGGGTGAAGGTCAGGTAGTCCCGGCGAAGGCGGTCAACGGAAACGAACGGTGACAGTGGGCAGGCGCCGTCAAACGCTTTTGCCCGTTCCCAGGGGTGGCCTTTTTCCTTTAGCCGGGACTGCACCTCCCGCAAGGTCAGGTCCAGGGCAAGGCCGTAGCCAAGAATGGCGCCTTCGGCCTCGCTGGCAGAAGCATTGGTCAGAGGACGCCCGATCAGCACCGCAAGCTCGGTTTCAAAATGAACCTCACCCCGGTCACGGGGGAGGTGCAGCGGGCGGGTAATATGGACCGCCGACGTGGCCGGCTTGATGAACAGCAGGGGCTCATCCGGCACCGGGTTGTTCAGTTCCCGGGCGTGCTCTGCATAATTGCGGCCAATGCAGACTATCTTGCCCAGGGGCAGGTGAACCGGGGTCCCGTCTTTCCAGTGGTGCTGATAATCAGGCATGGCCGCTCCCGTTAATTCTCATGAGGGGAGCCGAAGCTCCCTAATCGCCTTCAAACGAGCACACAGTATAAACCTTCAGCCCTTCTTCCTGCAGCTTGCGTGAACCGCCCAGGTCGGGAAGATCGATCATTGCCGCCACTTCCACAATTTCGGCGCCAATACGGCGGATCAGGCGAGAGGCCGCCAGCATGGTGCCGCCGGTGGCAATCAGGTCGTCCACCAGAACCACATTATCGCCGGGTTTGAAGGCGTCCTTGTGCAGTTCCACCGAGGCGGTGCCGTACTCCAGTTCGTAGTCTTCCACCAGGGTGTCGAACGGCAACTTGCCTTTCTTGCGGACCAGAACCAGCGAGGCGTTGAGCTCGTAGGCGAGGGCGGAGCCGATGATAAAACCACGGGCATCCACGGCCGCCACGGCATCAATCTTGTGGCCGTGGTAACGGTGAACGAAGGCATCAATCAGCTTACGGAACGCGGTGCGGTCCTGTAGCACGGTGGTGATATCGCGAAAGGCGACCCCTGGCTTGGGCCAGTCAGGCACCGTGCGAATGGCTTGCTTGATGCTTTCTGCAAAGTAATCCATAGCGTGTCCGGGTTCTGAAAACGCAGCTTATGCCACGTCCAGGAAGGTGAATTTCAGGATAAAGACGATGGCGATGATCACCACACTGGCGTTCAGGTCCGACCAGCGCCCACTTAAAGCTTTCAGGATGGCGTAGGTGATGAAACCCAGGGCAATGCCGTTGGCGATGGAAAAGGTCAGCGGCATCATCAATGCGGTTACGACCGCCGGAGCGGCTTCGGTGACGTCATCCCAGTCTATCAGTTTCAATCCGCTGGCCATCAGTACCGCAACGTACAGCAGAGCCGGGGCCGTGGCGTAGGCCGGTATGATGCTGGCAATGGGCGACAGCAGCAGACACGCCATGAACAGGGCGGCGACAACAACGGCCGTGAGGCCGGTGCGGCCTCCGGCGGTGATGCCGGCGGTAGACTCAATGTAGCTGGTGGTTGTGGAGGTCCCCAGGGCAGCGCCGGACATGGTGGCGACGGAATCCGACATCAGCGCGCGATCAAGGCGGGGCAGTTTGCCGTTCTTGTCCAGTAACCCGCCACGCTGGGCCGCGCCAATCAGGGTGCCGGAGGTGTCGAACAGGTCTACGAACAGGAACGCAAAGATAACGCTGATCATGCCCACATTCAGCGCGCCGGCCAGGTCCAGTTGCATGAAGGTGGGGGCCAGGCTGGGAGGTGCTGAAACGAAGCCGTCGTATTCCACCATGCCCAGCGCCATGGCAGCGGCGGTCACGGCGATAATGCCAATCATCACTGCGCCAGTGATATGCCGGAACGACAAGGCACAGATCAGCACGAATCCGCCAAAGAACAGAAGGCTTTCCGCCACCTTGACGTCGCCAAGGCCTACCAGGGTTGCGGGGTGATCGATCACGATACCGGCATTTTTAAGGGCAATGAGAGCCAGGAAAAAACCGATGCCCGCCGAGATACCGAAGCGCAGGGACAGCGGAATGCTGTTGATGATCCATTCCCGGACCTTGAAGAGGCTGAGCAGGAAAAAGATGAAACCGGAGATGAAAACTGCCCCCAGTGCCACCTGCCAGCTGTAGCCCATGCTGCCGACCACCGTGAACGAGAAGAACGCGTTCAGGCCCATGCCGGGGGCGAGGGCAATCGGGTAGTTGGCCCATAGCCCCATGATCAGGGTGCCGATGGTGGCGGCCAGGCAGGTAGCAACGAACACAGCACCGAAGTCCATGCCGGTGGCAGAGAGAATGCTGGGATTGACCACGATGATGTAAGCCATGGTCAGGAAGGTGGTAAAGCCCGCAATCACTTCTTTACGAACAGTGGTGCCATGGGCCTGGAGCTGGAATAGTCGTTCGAGCATGACGGGTGACTGCCTCACAGGATGCTGAATGGGGATCAAATGAATCTGATTCAGGAGTTGCGTGAAAAAACGGCAATGTTACCGGCTGGAGCCGTCAACGCCAAGGGACTATTCAACATTGGCAGCCTGCTTAACCCTGATGTCTGTCCCGCTGCAGGCGAATATCAAAGCGCACGGCCAGCATACGGGTGATGGTAATGAACAGTAAGCCGGCAGTCAGGGCCAGTGTCTCACTCTCCAGCAGCCACTGGCAGACGAAGTAAAGCCAGCAACCTGCAAAGGAGATAGAGGCGTAAACCTGGTCCTTACGGAAAATGTATGGCACCTCATTGCACAGGGTATCGCGCAGTGCACCGCCAAAAGTGCCGGTCATCACGCCCAGTAGTGACGCGACAAACCATGAGTGGCCAAGATCCAGGGCAAGCTGGGCACCAAGGATGGAGAAAACGCCCAGGCCGATGGCGTCGGGGAATACAATCCGCGATTCGCGGATGCGTTCGGCGCGGTGCCAGTAACTGAATATGATCGCCATACCCAGGATCAGAATCGGCTGCTCCTGATGCTTGATCCAGTACAACGGATGGTTGTCCATCATCAGGTCCCGCAGGGTGCCGCCACCAAGCGCGGTGACGAAACCGATCGTGAATATACCCACCGGATCCATATTCTTGGATCTCGCCACGATCATGCCTGAGATCGCGAAGGCGACCACGCCAATCATTTCAAGCAGGTAAATAATATCGAACATGTCAGGCCCTGAGGGAGCAACGAGGAAGGGGCGTCAGCCCGGGAGGCAGGAGTATACGAATGTCTATGATCCATCTTCAAGGTTGGAAGCGTATCTCTCGGCTACCTTAACCGTTGAATGTAGTACGGAGCGAACACTATGTCCCTGATGCGTCTGGCTTACGCCAGTGAAGCCACTTTCCAGGCCAAACCTGTGGAAAAGGGTGTTGAACCCAACGTCGCCCGGATCTTGATGGAATCCCGTAGAAATAACGCCAGAAGTGAAATCGTTGGCGGGCTTTATTATGGCGATGATCAGTTTTTCCAGTATCTTGAAGGCGAGGAAAAGGCCGTTCGCAACCTCTACGACCGCATCGCCAGTGACGGGCGGCACCGCAACATCATTACGCTTCTGGAGGAGCCAATCGACGCCCGAACATTTACCAACTGGTCGATGAAGTACGTGCCGCTGTCTTCCGACGTAAACAGGTTCCTGGATAAGCAGGGAATGGATGCGTTCCGTCCCTCCGAGTTCAACCGCGGTCAGTGTGAAGAAATGATCACCCTGATCAGGAACTCCAGCCAGGACGGTCGGGTTGTGAGCCATGACGGCGGTCGTAACCACCGAAACAGACAATCTGTTATTCCCAAGGGTATTCTGGTGGGCCTCATAGCGGCTGCTGTGGGTCTGGTAGGCGCTATGGCCTATGTAAGCACCATGCTCTAGCAACTGATTGCAGAAACTATAAGCAAGACTTATTCAATTGGATAAGATTTGTTTATTTGCTTCATAACGCGACTCTGTTTAGGTTGATAACCATCAACTGCAGTCACCCTTATCGACCGTCGATTAACGGAGTCACAACATGAGAGCGATTCTCTGCAAGGAATACGGCCCTGCGGACAAACTGGTGATCGAAGACGTTGCCAGCCCCGTGGCCAAAGGTCATGGCGTCAAAGTTCGGGTCAAGGCCGCGGGCCTGAACTTTCCGGATACCCTGATTATCGAAGGCAAGTATCAGCTTAAGCCCACCATGCCATTCTCTCCCGGTGGAGAAATGTCCGGTGAGGTGATTGAAGTGGGCGAAAAAGTCACCCGTTTCAAGCCGGGCGACCGGGTTGCCGGCCTCACCGGTTATGGTGCTTTTGCCGAGGAGGTGGTGGTTCCCGAACAGAACATCCTGCCCATTCCCCAATCCATGTCTGATGAGAAAGCGGCGGCTTTCTCCATGGTATATGGCACTTCCTATTATGCACTCAAGCAGCGTGCCAACATCCAGCCGGGCGAAACCCTGCTGGTACTGGGCGCCAGCGGTGGCGTTGGTCTTGCGACAGTGGAATTGGGCAAGGCCATGGGCGCCCATGTGATTGCAGCGGCAAGCACGGCCGAGAAGCTGGCTGTGGCGAAAGAAGCCGGCGCTGATGAGCTGATCAACTACACTGAAGAACCCCTGAAAGACGCGGTCAAGCGGCTGACCAACAGCAAGGGCGTGGATGTTATCTATGACCCGGTCGGCGGTGAATTCACCGAGCAGGCCCTGCGTGCCATGGCCTGGAACGGCCGCCACCTGATCATCGGCTTCGCCGCTGGCGACATCCCGAAAATCCCGGCCAACCTCACCCTGCTGAAGGGCTGTTCGGTAGTCGGTGTGTTCTGGGGCAGCTTCACCCAGCGTGAGCCTCAGAACAGTGCCCAGAACATGATGGAGCTGCTGAAGCTGTTCTCCGAGGGCAAGATCAACCCGCGAATCAGCGAGGTCTACGAGTTCGAGGATTACGAGAAGGCTCTCGGGGCGCTGACCGGGCGCACAGCTACCGGGAAGATCGTTCTTAAGGTTGGTTCTTGAGGTCTGGCTTCCGAGTGTGGTCCTAGCCTTCCGGTTTTGGAGTATGGCCGGGGCTGAGGGGCCCTCCACAAAAACGCTACGAGCACATCCATGTGCGCTTGACTCCGGCCATCCCTGGCCGGAGACATTTTGTGGAGGGTCCCTCAGCCCCGGCCAGCAGACTTAGGGAATATCTCTGCCCTTCAGGCGATATCTCCGATGATTCGTCGGCACCGGTGGGAACACCCTCCCAAAAATGTGCGGAGCCATGGATGGCGGAGCCCAAGCGCACATGGATGTGCTCGTAGCGTTTTTTGGGAGGGTGTTCCCATCGGTGCAGTCACCAAGCCATAAAGGCTAGGGCCGGGAGCCATAGGCACCACCATAAGCCAAAGAAAACTCAGAACCGGACATCACCGGAATCAATCTCCGCCACCAGTTCAGGCGTCAACAGGGTATACCCCTCAGTCCCAGGCAACCACGCATAAACCTGCTCCCCAGGCTTGTCGATGGAATAACCAGCTTTCTGGATGTCCACCTTGCGGTATTTGAACGTACCCGTTTTCTCGATAGCGTTTGTAACCCGTACGAAGACCGGAACCGCGTAGGATGGCAGGTTGTCGTTCAGGTACCGGAACAGGCGGTTTACATCGAACTCCTCGCCATTGGCATGGGGGACCAGCGTTACCATCCCCGCCTTGCCGTTCGTGCCCGGAATTTCCACGCCGTAGACAATGGCTTCCTCCACCATATTGGAGCCGTCGATGATGTTCTCCACCTCCGTGGTGGACACGTTTTCTCCCTTCCAGCGGAAGGTGTCGCCCATGCGGTCCACGAACTGCAGGTGTCCGCAGCCGATTTCCTTTAACACATCGCCGGTGTTGAACCATTGGTCTCCTTTTTTGAAGGCATCCCTCAGGATCGATTTCTCCGTGGCATCTTTCTGGGTGTAGCCCTCGAACGACCACTTCTTGGTGATCTCGCCGATTAGCAGGCCAGGTTCGCCTTTCTCCACTTCCTGCATGAATCCATTTTCGTCCCGGATCGGGTCCCGGGTGCCGTCGTGGAACTTCACCAGCTTGTAGGGAGCGGTTGAAAAACCGACGGTGTTATCCATGTTGAAAAAGTTGCTGAAGCCGATATTGCCTTCGCTGGAGGCATAAAGTTCTGCGACCGTCTGGATACCAAAGCGCTCCTTGAACTCCTTCCAGATGGACGGGCGCAGGCCGTTGCCGATCATCTTGGTGAGGTTGTGATTACGGTCCTGATCGCTTGGGGGCTGATTGAGCAGGTAGCGGCAGAGCTCGCCCACGTAGCCGAAGGTGGTTGCCTTGAAGAATCGGACGTCGTCCCAGAAGGCGCTGGCAGAAAATTTCCGGCGCAGGGCGATGGCCGAGCCACCGGCCAGGACCGAGCCCCAGCACACCAGCAGGGCGGTGCCATGGTAGAGGGGCAGGGTGCAGTAAAGGACATCGTGTGGCTTCATGTCCAGGGACATCATGCCGAAGCCTCCATAGGCTTTCATGAACTTGCGGTGGCTGCCAGGTGCTGCCTTTGGCAGGCCGGTGGTCCCGGAAGTAAACAGGTAAATTGCCGTGTCACCCATGACGGGCTGGTCGGCGGGTTGGGGCGCTGTGCTGCGGTGCGCACTCACCTGTGCTGCCATGTTCACATAACCTCCCGGCGCATCGCCGAAGATGTTCACCGTGTTGGTATCGGCGAGGAACAGGAAGGGTTTGGGGTGGCTGGTCCGGATGTCGGCCTTGACACCATTGAAGCTGTCGACCAGTTCTTCGCCCACAACGATCATTTTCGGACTGATCAGGTTGATGCTGTGTGCAAGTACCTTGCCTTTCTGGGAGGTGTTAAGCATGGCGCAGGCGACGCCGATCTTGGCGGCACCGGCGACCACGGCCAGCAGTTCCGGGCGGTTTTCCAGGAACACGGCAATAGCGTCACCCTTGCTGAGCCCCTCGGCTTTCAGAAAGCCGGCGATGCGGTTGGCCCACTGGTCGAATTCCTGCCAGGTAATGCTGCGGTCCTCATACAGGATGGCCGCGCGCTTGCCATGTTTTCTGGCATTGCGCTCTACCAGGGTGCCCAGAGTCAGGTCCTTGTTCTCGTTCCTGACTGCGTAATAGTAATAGCCCCGGGCAATCGCCGGGAAGCGCCGGAGTATGCCTGGCAGGCTGCGGGCAATATCTCGTGGGGATACGTTGTCCTGGGTCATAAGGTCATCCGTAAGGGTCAGTGTTAAACGTTGTTATTGGTTTGTGCCCCGGGACAACCTATGGCGCCGGGGCTAATCCAGAAACAGGTCAGGCATCAGCGGTTTGTCGCCTGGCTGATACCGGTAGCGCTCAAAATCGGTAACGCCGTCTGCCTTCAGCACATCTTCGTCAATCACCGATTGGCCTGTCATGTTCTCGGCAGGACGGCTGAGAATGCTCAGTGCGGCGTCCGCCATGATGTCCGGTTTGCGGCCCTGAGCCATCATCTGCGGGCCGCCCACTTCAAATTCGATGGCGGCGGTGGCGATCAGGGTTTTGGGCCAGAGCGTGTTCACCGCTATGCCATAGCGTCGGAATTCTTCGGCCATTCCCATGCTCAGCATGGTCATGGCGTATTTTGTGGTGGTGTAGGGCCCGTACTGGGCGAACCACCGGGTATCCAGGTTCAGGGGCGGCGACAGGCTCAGGATGTGGGCCTGGTCCGACTCCTTCAGCCAGGGCAGCGCCGCCTGGCTGCACACGAACACCGCACGGGCATTCACCTGGTGCATCAGGTCGTAGCGGCTGACCTTGAGGTTTTCCACGCCGGTCAGTTTGATGGCACCGGCGTTGTTCACCAGGGCATCAATGCCGCCAAAATGATTCGCGGCTTCATCCACCTTCTGGTGCACGAGTTTTTCATCCCGCACATCCAGCACCAGCGGCAGTGCCTGGCCTCCGGCGTCCCGTATTTCGTCCGCCACACTGTGAATCGTGCCCGGCAGTTTGGGGTGTGGCTTGTCGGATTTCGCCGCAATCACCACATTGGCGCCTTCTCTGGCGCAGGCCAGGGCAATGGCCCGGCCAATGCCCCGGCTGCCACCGGTGATAAAAACGGTTCTGTTCTTCATTGTGCTCATTGTCCGGCTTCCTCAGGAGTAGCTTCTCCGGCAGTAATGTCTACCAGTAACTGACTTCGTTTTACCTGGTCGCCTTTGGCGGCAAGTACCTCACCCACGGTGCCATCGCGGTCTGCCTTTACCGGATGCTCCATCTTCATGGCCTCCAGAATCACCAGGGTATCGCCCTGTTTGACGGCCTGACCAGCCTGGACCAGAACATCGATAATGGCGCCATCCATGGTGGCCTTTATACGGCCACTGCCGCTGGCAGCAGACCCGCTGGCCGGCTGGTGGGTGACGTCATGCAGTGCCACTGCCTGCCCGGACGCCTGCAAATATAGGTGATCGCCCCGGCGGTGATATTGGCATTGTTGACGAATGCCCTTGTCGATAATGCATAACAGGCCAGCGCCCATGCTTTCAAGGTCGAGCTCGTACTGGTCCTCACCCCGGGTAACGGTGAAGTGATTACCCGTGCGTCGCACCAGCAGTTCCAGGGTTTTGTTGCCAGTTTCCAGCTTCATGGGCGTGACTGTGGCAGGCGCATTACTCCAGGAAGTATTCACGTTGTGAGGAGCCGCACCGGGGCCTGAATTGCCATGGCTGAATACACAGGCGGCCAATGCCAGTTCGCGAAGGCTGATGTCCTCCGGGGCCATCGACGGGTCGTCCCGGAAAGCCTGTTGCAGGAAGGCCGTGGTGGCCTCGCCGGCGCCAAAGGTGTCGTTGCCGATAATCCGGCTGAGGAAATAACGATTGGTGGTGACGCCGAACACGGTGGTCTCTTCCAGGGCCCTAAGCAGCCGGCGCCGGGCCTCGTTGCGGTTCTCGCCCCAGGCAATTACCTTGGCCAGCATGGGGTCGTAGTGGGGCGTGACCGAGTCGCCGGAGCGAACGCCGGTATCGAACCTCAGGCCTTCGCCCTCTGCCGGGCGGAACTGGTGCAGGGGCCCCGTTTGCGGCGTAAAGCCGTTGGCCGGATCTTCGGCGTAGAGTCGCACCTCGATGGCATGGCCATTCAGCTGTATTTCATTCTGCGCCAGCGGCAGGGGCAGGCCCTCGGCCACGGCAAGCTGCCAGGCCACCAGATCCTGCCCGGTGATCAGCTCGGTTACCGGGTGCTCTACCTGCAGGCGGGTGTTCATTTCCAGGAAGTAGAAATTCCGGTCTTTGTCTACCAGGAACTCAACCGTGCCGGCGCCTTCGTAACCACAAGCCAACGCTGCCTTTACGGCCGCTTCTCCCATGGCCTCCCGTAATTCCGGGGTGACGAAAGGCGAGGGCGCTTCTTCGACCACTTTCTGGTGGCGCCGCTGAACCGAACAATCCCGTTCGCCGAGGTAAATCGCATTACCGTGGTTGTCAGCAAACACCTGGATCTCGATATGGCGAGGTTCGATAACCGCCTTCTCCAGAATAAGCTCGCCATCCCCAAAGGCTTGTTTGGCCTCTGAACGGGCGCGCTGGATATTGTCGGCCAGCTCTTCTTCCGTCTCCACCAGTCGCATGCCACGGCCACCGCCACCGGCGGAGGCCTTGATCATCAGCGGGTAGCCGATATTCTTGGCGGCCTTGATGAGCTCTTCATCGCTGGCGTTATCCCCTTCAAAACCCGGCACCACAGGCACACCTGCTTCCAGCATGGCAATCTTTGACCGTCGCTTGCTGCCCATCAGCTCAATGGCGGCCTCCGGCGGCCCTACAAACACCAGCCCGGCGTCTTTACAGGCCCTGGCAAACCCGGAATTTTCCGACAGGAACCCATACCCCGGATGCAAACAATCCGCCCCGGTCCTGATCGCCGCGTCAATAATCGCTTCACCTTTCAGATACGAAGCCGACACCTGAGCCGGACCGATACACACCGCCTCATCGGCCGTTTCCACATGGAGTGCCTTGGCGTCTGCTTCCGAATACACCGCCACGGTCCGATACCCAAGTGACTTCGCCGTTTTAATAACTCTGACTGCGATTTCGCCTCGGTTTGCTATGAGGAGCTTTTTCAACATGGGAATGTTCTCTTGCTTGGGTGGTTGTCGCGTTGGTGCGAAGGGAGCTTGGGTTCAGGACACGCCGTGAATACGTCCCTGTAGGCTCGTAAAAAACATCCATGTTTTTTACGGTCCTGAACCCAAGCTCCCTTCGCACCAACGCTCCTTCCAGCTTTTGTAATTGCATGCCTTTATTTTTAAGAGCGTTTTGCACGGGGTTCGGGGGCGGGGTTGATCAGGCTTTCCGGGTCCGTCAAAAACATGGATGTTTTTGTCGAGCGTACAGGGGCGTATTCACAGCGTGTCCCGGAAAGCCTGATCAACCCCGCCCCTCCACCAAAGCCTAAAAACCGTCACTCAGAAGAGGCCCAGGAAGCAGGACGCTTCTGCATAAACGCGAGAGTCCCCTCGGAGCCCTCGTCACTGCGAATGGCCTGGGCAAACTTCTCCGCCGCACTGTCCAGAAGACCACTCATCGACTCGTGACCAACCCGATGGAGCAACGCCTTGGTCTCCGCCGTGGCATTCGGCGCACACTGCTGGACGCGATCCACCGCGTCGCCCAGCAGCTCATCAATTTCAACCTCAGACTCCGCCACCTGATGCACAATCCCCAGCCGGCAAGCCTCGTTCGCGTCAACCCGCAAACCCAGCAACGCCAGCCGCCGTGCCTGGGTCAGCCCGATTCGCTCCACCACAAACGGCGCAATCTGTGCAGGAATAACCCCCAGCGTCGTCTCCGGCATACCAAACCTGGCGGTTGGCCCGGCAATGGCCAGATCCGACACACAGGCCAGCCCAAAACCACCGCCCATCACCGCGCCTTCAATGACCGCAATCACCACCTTCGACGATTCGTTCACCTGCTGAATCATCTGCCCGAACGCGCGGTTTAGCCGGTAAAACGGATCTTCCTCGCCTTCAACAGGCTTCTGCCCACGGGCACCGGCCATGTCCTTGATATCCCCACCGGCACAGAAATGCCCACCGGCACCTCTAAGAACCACGGTGCGGATGCTGGTGTCGTTCTCAACCTGACTGAACACTGTCGAAAGCTCCGCCACCATCTGCAAGCTCATGGCGTTCCGTACATCCGGCCGGTTGATGGTGACGTGCAGGGCAGGGCCCTGTTTCTCTAAAAGAAGCGTCTCGCAGTGAGGCATATTTTCCATAAGAACGACTCCAATACCGTTGTCCGGGGACTGGTGGGCAGGTAGGGCCATTTCGGGACCGTCAAAAACATGGATGTTTTTGTCGAGCGTACAGGGACGTATTCACAGCGTGTCCCGAAATGGCCCTACCTGCCTACCAGTTCTTACTCCAAAGTTGGGATGTCAGAGGTCAATCCCGCTGTTTACCTGGAAGGGTCCCCATCATCTTGCAAATAATTCCCAACATGATTTCGTCAGCCCCGCCGCCAATGGACACCAGCCGCACATCCCGGAAAGCCCGGGACACGGGGTTTTCCCACATGTAACCATTGCCACCCCAGTACTGCAGACAGCTATCCGTCACCTCACGCCCAAGCCGCCCGGCCTTCAGTTTGGCCATGGAGGCCAGCCGGGTAACATCCTTGCCTTCGATGTGAAGCTCACAGGCCTGATAGGTCAGGGCACGCAGGGCCTCCACCTCGGTCTGCAGCTCCGCCAGGCGGAAATGGATCACCTGGTTGTTGATCAGTGGCTGGCCGAAGGTCTTTCGCTCGCGGCAATATTCGATGGTTTTGGTGATGCACTGTTCCAGCGCTTTGATCACGTTGGCCGCACCCCACAGCCGCTCCTCCTGGAACTGCAGCATCTGCATCATGAAACCGGTCCCCTCGGCGCCGATTCGATAACGCTGGGGAACACGGACATCGTCAAAGAAAATCTGCGCTGTCTCCGAGGAGCGCATGCCCAGCTTGTTAAGGTGCGGACTGAAGGAAATACCCGGGGTGTTCATGGGTACGACGATCAGCGATTTGTTCTTGTGGGGCTTGTCGTCGGAGGTGTTGGCCAGCAGGCAGATAAAATCGGCTTTGGGGCTGTTGGTTATCCACATTTTCGAGCCGTTGATGACATAGTCATCGCCATCCTGCTTCGCGGTGGTTTTCATCCCCGCCACGTCGGAACCGGCCGCGACTTCGCTGACGCCAATACAGCCCACCATATCGCCGGCTATGGCTGGAGCCAGGAAGGTTCGTTTCAGTTCGTCGGAGCCAAAGCGTGAAATGGCAGGGGTGCACATATCGGTCTGCACGCCTATAGCCAGTGGTACGCCGCCACAATGGGCGGTGCCGAGTTCTTCGGCAGCTACCAGGTTATAGCTGTAATCCAGCCCCATGCCGCCGTACTCTTCCGGCTTCTGGATGCCCAGCAGGCCGAGGTTGCCGAGTTTCTTGAAGAGTTCGTGGATGGGAAATTCGCCGGCGGCTTCCCATTCGTCGCAGTGGGGATTGATTTCCTTCTCCACGAAATCGCGGACGGTTTTTCTGAGGGCTTCGTGTTCGGGTGTGAATTTCACGTTTTTGTTCTCCTGGTTGTTCGTCCGTGCCTGCTTGTTGAGTGTGCACGTTCTCTAGCTTGGGTTGCGGCTGTGTGGGCGGGCCTTCAGAAACACGCTCCTTCGGCACATCCATGTGACGCTCGGGCTCCGCCATCCCTGGCTCCGCACGGTTTCTGAAGGCCCGCCCACACAGCCGCTTTTGTCTATAAATTCGTTGCTTCCTGTTCTTTATTTGTCGGATTACGCTTCGCTAATCCGACCTACGTTTTTGTGTCCTGAATCTTTTCGAAAAACATGCTCGCCTTGAGCGATAACTGGTGGTTGACCGGAACCGGGGCGGAGGGCTTCCCAAAAACGTGGAGCGCCAGGGATGGCGCGACCGAGCCCTACAGGGACGTATTCACGGGCGTTTTTGGGAAGCCCTCCGCCCCGGTTCCAACCACCATCACTAAATCCCCTAGAGGCGGGCTACCCCAAAAGAATTAGGTCGCAACTGCCGTGCCTCCGCCTCACGACAAACCGAAAGCACCAAAGCCAGAACCCGCCGGGTATCGCGTGGATCGATCAGGCCGTCATCCCACAGTCGCGCTGTTCCAAAGAGCGCCGTGGAACCGTCTTCCAGTTTCTTCGCCGTGGCCTGTTCCAGGAAATCCAGGGTTTTCGGATCCGGTTCCCTACCGCCCCGGCGCTGCTTGTCCTCGGCCACGATGCGCATCACCTTGCCCGCCTGCGCCGGGCCCATGACCGCGGTGCGGCTGTTCGGCCAGGCGAAGATGAACCTTGGGTCCAGACCTCGGCCGCACATGGCGTAGTTACCGGCACCATAGGAACCGCCGATGACAATTGCGACCTTTGGCACCCGGCAATTGGCTACCGCCTGGATCATTTTTGAGCCGTGCTTGATGATGCCGTTCTGCTCCGAGTGGGTCCCCACCATGAAACCGGTGGTGTTGTGGAGGAACAGCAAGGGCGTGCCGGCCTGGTCGCAGAGCTGGATAAACTGGGCGGCCTTGGTCGCGCCGGCCGGGGTGATGGGGCCGTTGTTGCCGATGATGCCCACCGAATGGCCCTCGATGCGGATGGTGCCGCACACGGTCTGGTCGTCGTAGCCGTTCTTGAAGTCCATGAATTTCGAGCCGTCGGCAATGCGAGCGAGTATTTGGCGGACGTCGTAGGGCTTTTTTGCATCGTTGGGAATTACGCCCATCAATTCTTCCGCCGGGTACAACGGCTCTTCCCACTCGGGCTCCCGCGCTGGGGGAAGTTGTTCGTTCCAGGGCAGGGCCCCGAGCACATTGCGGGCGTGGCGGATGCCGTCAGCGTCGTCTTCGGCCAGGTATTCTGCCGTGCCGGCCACTTCCGCATGCATCTGCGCGCCGCCGAGTTCCTCGTCGGTAGCAACCTCGCCGGTGGCAGCTTTCAGCAGGGGAGGGCCGGCCAAAAACATTTTGGCCTGCTCCCGCACTACAATTACGTAATCCGACAGCCCCGGCTGGTAGGCACCGCCGGCGGTTGCGTTGCCGTGAACTACCGTCACCTGCGGAATGCCGGCGGCGGACATTCGCGCCTGATTGGCAAAGCCACGTGCGCCCAGCACGAAGATATCCGTGGCGTAGTTCAGGTTGGCGCCGCCGCTCTCGGACAGCGACACCACTGGCAGCTTGTTCTCCATGGCGATCTGCTGCAGCCGCAGGGTCTTGTCCAGCCCCGCCGGCGTGATGGTGCCGCCCTTGATGGCACTGTTACTGGCCACTACCAGACAGCGAACACCGCTGACAGTGCCGATGCCTGCAATGATGCCACCTCCGGACATGCTGCCGTCCTTGTCGTCGTGCATCTTGTAGCCGGCCAGGGAACACAGCTCCAGAAACGGCGTGCCGCGATCCAGCAATCGGTTGATACGGTCCCGGGGCAGCAGCTTGCCGCGCTTGGTGAACTTTTCCCGCGCCGCCTCTGCCAGGTCCAGTACCTTCTGCTCCACTTCCCGGAAGGTGGCAATATGGGCTTCCATCACCTCTGCATTGGCGTGAAAGTCATCCGACTGGGGATTTACGGTGGATTCCAGTACCTGCATTGCGTGCTCCTCAGTCGTCACTCAAGACTTTAGGCGTGACCGCCCGATGGAAACCGTTAAAGGGCTCATTGTTCTTCGCCTTCGGGAATGGCCAGACCCGTCCCCCCTGAGATGCTGCACCGTCGATCCGCAGGCAATCGCCACTGATAAACGCGGCTCCCGGGCTCAGCAGGAAACAGATCGCCGCACTGACCTCGGATTCAGTGCCCATACGCTTGATAGGCACGTTATCCCCCAGGCTGCGAATCCACTGCTTCATATGCTCCGGGTAGTTATCCATGCCGCTGGACGCAATCCATCCCGGCGCCACAGCATTCACCCGAACCCCTGAGCAACCCCACTCAACAGCGGCAGTCTGGGTAAAATTCACCATCCCCGCCCGCGCCGCACCGGAATGCCCCATGCCGGGCATGCCACCCCACATGTCGGCCACGATATTCACAATCGCCCCACCGGTCTTCGACAGCGCCTGGGTATACGCCTCACGGGCGATCAGGAAGCCACCGGTAAGATTGGTACGAACCACCGTTTCCCAGCCTTTCTGGTTGATGTTCGCCAAGGGAGAGGGAAACTGCCCGCCGGCATTATTCACCACACCATTCAGCCCGCCATGCTCTTCAATAATGGCCTTGACGGTCGCCTTCACCGACTCTTCCTCGCGGATGTCACACACGTGAGCCGAGGCAATACCGCCGTCCTCGGTAATCTCGGCTTTCACCGCCTCAACCTTCTCGGCCTTCCGCCCGACGAGCGCAACCCGTGCCCCTAGCGCGGCCAGTTCATGAGCCGTACAACGCCCAATCCCCGAACCACCCCCAGTAACAATAAAAACCTGATCCCGAAAGAGATCCGGATGAAAAACAGACTGATAGCTCATAATAAAAGGACCTTTTCAAATGTTCGGGCGCTCCGGTGGGAAGGCGTGTCAGGGACCGTCAAAAACATGGATGTTTTTGTCGAGCGTACAGGGACGTATTCACAGCGTGTCCCTGACACGTCTTCCCACCGGAGTGCATGCACCCAAGTCAGATTAATCAAGCAGTTCAGCTCTGACCGGAACAGGAAACTCCAGCAGTTGCTGAGCAAACGCCTTGCCCTGAGGGTCAATCCGCAAGCTGGCAACGCCTCCCCCGCCAAGACTGTGCTCCAGCAGGAAATTGAACGCATTGAACCCGGGCAGTGCCCAGCGAGTAACCCGACCATGCTCCGGGTCCAGTGTATGACCCATCCATTCCGCCACAGCCAGTTCCGTTAACGCCGCCTCAATAAACGGCACAAACTCCGCCTTGCGGGCAATCACCCCGATATTGGTGTGATCGCCCTTGTCACCACTGCGCGCCCATGCCAGCCGGATCAACGGCACAGTCGTATCCGTGGCAGGTGCCGCAGTGCCCGGCGCCTGTTCTTCAAGTTGCCCCGGCTCGAAAGCGCCCTCGGTATCCACATCCACCGTTTGCTTGCTGCCGTCCAGATCCACGGCAACCGAAACTTCCGATTTAGGAACCAGGCATGAGTACAACCGGATCTTCGGCCACACGGTCGGGCGCCCGCCCACAATCCCGGTAATCCCCGGTGCCATACCTGTGGCCGCCTGGGCGATTTCCCGGGAAAACAGCACCAGAGCCTCTTTTTTCACGTGCGCCGTACTGATCTTTACCACTACCTCGCGGCAATCTCCCGTGCGGCCATGGGGTCCGTAGGTGGCTTCGGTGCCCAGCAGTTCGATGCTGGTCTCCGTGTAATCGGGGAGTCCGCGTTCGCTGAACATTCGGGAGGTCTTGGCCAGAATGGCCTCGGCAACGGTCTGCGCTTTGGTTTTCGCGTTCATTCCGGCCAACAGGAAGGTGACCGTGCACTTGAAGCCATCCGGCCAGGTGCCGGACACCTTGTAGCTATTGGTGGGTGACAGGCCACGTGCACCGCTGACACGCACCTGGTCCGCTGCCACCTCCTCAAGGGTGACGTTGGTGAAATCACAGGTCACATCCGGGAGAAGGTAGGCTCTTGGGTCGCCGATCTCGTAGACCAGTTGCTCCGCCACAGTCCCGCGTGAGACCTGGCCGCCGGTGTCGTTCGGCTTGGTCACAATGAAATCGCCATTCCGGGAGACTTCTGCGACAGGGAAGCCCATGTCATCGTAGCCCTCCGCCACCTCTTCCCAGTCCGTAAAATTCCCGCCAGTGGACTGCGCACCACATTCCAGCAGATGTCCTGCAAGGCTGCCCTGTGCCAGCTTGTGGTAGTCGTTCCAGCTCCAGCCAAATTCATGCACCAGCGGCGCCAGTACCAAGGCACTGTCGGCCACCCGGCCGGTAATGACAATATCCGCACCCTGTTCCAGTGCCGCTACCAGCCCGGGGGCTCCGAGATAGGCGTTGAGGCTCACCATCATCGTCGGCATCGGCTGGCCGGTGGTCATCTCGGTGATGCCGGCATCTGCCAGTTGCTTTTTCTTTGACAGCAAGTCGTCACCCAGCACCAGGGCAATCTTCATATCCACGCCAGCTTGTTCGCACAGCGCCTGAAGGGCATCGCGGCACGCCACCGGGTTTACACCGCCCGCATTCGCCAGTACCCGGATGCCCTGTTGTTTTATCTCCCCCAGCAACGGTCCCATAACGGTCTGGACAAAGTCCCGGGCGTAACCCTGGCTCGGGTCCTTCATCTTCTGCCCGGCCATGATGGACATGGTGATTTCCGCCAGGTAGTCCGCCACCAGGTAATCGATATTACCTTTGCGGACCAGTTGGGCCGCGGCGGTTTCAGTATCGCCCCAGAAAGCGGCGGAACAGCCGATGCGGATGGTCTCTGGCCTGGAAAGATCGGAGTCGGGCATGTTTTTCCCTTGTAAATGGAAGCCGCAAAGCCGCTGTTAGAGGCGTATTTTGCGAAGGTTGTCAGCGATTGAATTGACAATACCAAGCAAGCGCTTGGTTTGTAAACAGGCAAAATCAGGATAGAATTGGCTTTACTCTGTTCCCCTGGCTGGAAAACACCGTGAATCAAGACTCTATACTGCGCTCACTGATTGCTGAAAACCTGGTTTCCGACCCCGCCAGTGCTCGCGGGCGGCTCCTTCACGAAGCTGCCAGGCTGTTTCGGGACAAGGGGTATGAACGCACCACGGTCCGGGACCTGGCCGCGGCAGTGGGGATACAATCCGGCAGCCTGTTTCACCACTTTCGGACCAAGGAAGACATACTCAAGGCGGTGATGGTGGAAACCATTCGCCTCAACACCGCATTGATGCAGGCAGCAATGGAGGCGGCGACAACTCATCGTGACAAACTTCAGGCACTCATCCGCGCCGAGCTGGAGTCCATCAACGGCCAGACCGGCGAGGCCATGGCGGTGTTGGTGTTTGAGTGGCGCAGCCTGTCAGAGGCCTCCCAGGCCTATGTGCTGGAACTCCGGGACATTTACGAACAGTTGTGGCTGGATGTGCTGGACGCACTGCGCAAGGATGGCGTCCTGGCTGCAGAGCCGTTTGTGGTGCGCCGCCTGCTCACAGGTGCGTTGAGCTGGACGGTGACCTGGTACCGGCCTGACGGTGGTCTGACATTGGACGATCTGACGGAGCAGGTAGTGGCAATGATGGGGCTGACCCGCGCAGAAAATTGAGTCCGGCCAGGGAATTTTTGCGTGGTGGTACGAATGTATCAATTTTAATGAATTTCAGAAGTCATTGTTTTAAATCAATATAGGTCTTTTAATTTCCCGTCTCTGCGGGCCATTGGCCTGATCGGCATAACCAAATCGGCATTCCAGCCATTTTTGTCAGACAAGATTCGCAGCATTCTTGCCCCTGTCAAAATACGAGCGGGGATTCCACAGATCATCCCCGACCTATAAAAACAATGTAAGACAGGACGAACTATGAACTCCTCACTGGTGAAATCCTTCACGCGCCTTCGCAACAGGGGCTTTGCCCTTCTGGTGTTGACGCTCCTTGCCGGTTGTTCCGCCAACCCCATCTACACGACCACCGGCGTGGTTCTTTCCAATTACTCGGAAGGAGAAGCCACGCCCTACGTGATGCAGATGTCAGATCCTCAAATGGCCTGTGCTCTGGGTGAGGGCGTGGATCCCCTGCTGTACTCTTTTTCCAGGGTAACGGATGCCCCGGAAAGCACCGGTTCCTTGTTGATGCTGTTGGCAGCAAATTGTTCCGAGTACAAGGCCTGGGAAGCGGAGCTTGATTACCTCCGTGCAGATTTCGCCGGCAACGTGCCGTCGGCAAAGGATGCCCGTGAAAAGGCCAAGCGGTTGAACGCTGAAACCGCCAAGCGTCGTTACATTGCCTACCAGAGAGCCATGGCGGCTTACGATTTTGACCCCGCCGCAGAGGAGTTCGAATGCCCGTTCCTGTTTGACGAGCAGGAGGAGCTCACCTTCTTGTTGGGCCTGCTGACCGGGATGCAGGCCATCGTAAATGATGCCAACTCCGGAGCCATTGCTGGTGTGCCCCGCAACATTGCCCCGCAGGCGGAACGCGCCGCTACCTGTGTTGACAACGAGAAGTGGGGCGGACTGCCAAACGCTATCCGCGGACTGGTCTGGCTGTTGCTGCCGGATACCCGTCCCAGTCTGTCGCCAGATCCCTGGGAAGTACTTGAAGACAGCTCACGCCTCGGTGTTGCTGCAGGCATCCGCGCTTCCATGGCTGTTGAAGCCGTTGCCGCAGAGACATTCGGCCGCCCGGAGGTGCTTGAAGAGGTCGTGAAAAGGTTTGCCGAGTCCGAGAACACCATCGTGGTGTGGAATGAATTCCAACTGGTGGATGAAGTGGCCCGCGACGTAATCCAGTTCTCATCCGACAAACACTGGACGGCCAATTACGGCTATCGCACCCCTCGCACTCATTTTGGCCGGATGAGCCCCCAGCGTGAAGGCGAGGAACCGGAAACCATGGATCTGGACGACCTGCTGTAGCGGTCGTCCCTCAGTCTGACAACAAGCCAACAAACACAAGAAACCCGGAGGTCACTTATGATCCGCAAATCCCTTACTGCCCTGTCACTGGTTGTCGCTGCCCCGTTCGCGACGGCTGCACCGGTCAAAATGTGTGTCTTTGACGTGATCGGCGCCAATGGCGATATGTACAACATGGTGAAAGACTATGCGCTGGAGATGAAGGCCCATGGTGTCGACTTTGAGTTGCGGCCATACACCGACGAGGGGGTTGCCGTGGGTGATTTCAACTCCGGCCAGTGCGATGCGGTAGCCGCAACGGATCTTCGTACCAGGCCTTTCAACCGGTTTACCGGCAGCATCAGCGCGGTCGGCGCGCTTCCTACCTATGGCGACCTCAAGACAACCCTGGCGACCCTGGCGCAGCCCAAGGCAGCCTCGCTCATGAAAGAGGGCGATTACGAAGTTCTGGGAATTGTTCCAGCCGGTGCCGGCTATCTGTTTGTCAACGACCGGGGTATCAATACCGCCGGCAAGCTGGCAGGCAAGCGCATGGCAACCCTTGATTACCAGAAGGACGCCATTCACATGGTGAACCACGTGAAGGCGACGGTTGTGCCCTCCGACATCACCAACTTTGCCGGCAAGTTCAATAACGGTTCCGTGGATACGGCATATGCCCCTGCCTTCGCCTACGAGGCCCTGGAGCTCTACAAAGGCATCGGTGATGAGGGTGGTATTGTCGACTACCCCCTTGCGCAGCTGACGATTCAGATCATTGCGCGGGATGAGGTCTTCGATGACGAAACGGCCCAGAAATCCCGCGAGGTGGCCTGGGGCATGTATGGCCAGGCCATGGACCTGATCGAGCGCCAGGAATCCGCGATTCCCGAAGAGCAATGGGTGCGTATCCCCGAAAAGGATATCGAAGGCTACCAGGAGATGTTCCGTGAGAACCGCCTGCAGTTGCGGGATGGTACAGACGGCGCCGAGGAAGTTTATCACCCCAAGATGATGGGCCTGCTGAGCAAAATCCGCTGCTCCAGTAATCCTGGGGCCTCCGAGTGCACAGCGTCTGATCGCGAATAAAGGGCTGAGACTCCATGAACTGGCGAGCATTATCAGCCGCAGGCCCGAAAACGCTGTACCCCGTGCACCGGCTGCACGGGGTTATTCTCCTGCTGCTCCTTATTTTTACACTTCTTCTGGGTATGGGGAACTCACTTCACTCGCGCATGCTGTGGGTGGGTGAGCAAACCTGGCCAAACTACTATCTGCTGGAGCCGGATGCCACGGAACCAACGTGCCAGCTGGTCATGGATATCGATGCGGAGGTTGAAAAACGGGTTGAGGCCTATGAGCCCGACCCGGATGACCTGTTCAGCTCGCCACCCGACTCGGACGCGATCCGCAAATCTCTGGAGAAAAACCTGGCGCTTTGCCAGCAGAAGCATTTCCAGTACCACGAAAACCAGAAGCACGCCACGGACGCGTTGGCTGTGTTCAAGACGGTTGAACAGGGATTCGCGGATTTCCTGCTGGATAACATCGAGCTGACCAAGTTCCTGTTCATTGCCATGTTCGCGATGGCCGCGGCTATTTCCGCCCTGGATGCCGACCATATTGCCCTGAGGCTGCCCCGCAACCGCGCAGAATGGCGCCTGAGCCAGGGCATGCAGTTCGTGGTCAATGGGCTGATGGTGTATTCGTTGTTTTCCTATGTTGGCCGATTGTCCTCATCGCCTGGTTCGCAAGATGCCATGCTGCTGCAGTACGCCTGGGCAGCTGTTTTTGGCCTGTTCATGGCCATCAACCTTGTGCGCTTCCTGGCGGTGCCGGCGCGGATGAAGCCGGGTACGCTGGCAGCCTCCTCGGGCCTGGTGTTGCCACTGTATTGCGCCATGGGTCTGATTGCGATGAGTTATTTCTTCTTCATCGATGGTTACTCTTCTGGCCTGGCCATTTACTTCGGCATGATGACCAACCTGTCGTCCATGTTTATCAATATCGGTCTGTACGTGCTGGTGGGTATGGCCCTCAAGCAGACCAGGATTCCGGAACTGCTGCTGAACGTGATCAAGCCGTACCATTTGCCGGCACCCATGCTGGCCTCGGTGATGATTTTCGCCACGGCGTTCCCCACCGCCTTCACCGGCGCTTCGGGTATATTTATCCTGGCCGTTGGCGGCGTTGTCTATGACGAGATGCGCAAGAGCGGCGCAGGGCGTCAGTTGTCACTGGCAACAACTGCGATGTCCGGCAGCCTGGGTGTAGTCCTGAACCCCTGCCTGCTGATTGTGGTCGTGGCCGCACTGAACAAGGAGGTGACCACATCCGAGATGTATGGCTGGGGATTCTGGGTGTTCATCATGTCAGCCACGCTGTTCTCGGTGGTGGTCTGTAAAACCCAGGGCAACTGGAAACCCCGCCCGGCACCCGGAGCTTTCAGGAGATCCATCGCCGAGCTGCGGCCATTGATACCCTACGCAGTCGTTGCCGCGATGGTTATCCTGGCCATCTGGCTGATCCTCGGGCTCGGGTTCAATGAATACAGTGCGCCGATGATCTTGCCGCTGGTGATGCTGGCATTGGTATACCTTGACTCCGGCAAGGACCATAAGGAGCAGGGGCAATCGAGAGGCCGCGCGTTCTGGATGCGCAGTACGGCTGCAGCCAGCGACTCCGCCGTGCACATTGGTGCCTTGCTGGCACTGATTGGTTTCTCCATTTGCCTCGGGGGTATTCTGGAACGCTCCGACATTGTTCACGCGCTGTTCCCGGAAAACCTGACCAGCCCGTGGGTGGCCATGCTGGTGATCGTGGTGATGCTGACCATCATCGGGATGGTGATGGACCCGTTTGGGGCGGTTATTCTGGTGTCTGCCACCATTGCCCAGCCGGCAATCCAGTTGGGCATCGACCCGCTGCATTTCTGGATTGTGTGTCTGGTGGCGTTCGAGCTGGGCTACCTGAGCCCGCCGGTGGCATTGAACCATCTGCTGACGCGGCAGGTGGTCGGCGAAACCGAGGTGCTGGCGGCCGAGCGTACGGGGTCCTTCTGGCACCGGTATGAGCGTTTGCTATTACCGCTGGTGGTGATGGGGCCCACGCTCCTGACGGCCGCCTTCGTGCCATTGCTGTTTTACGCGTTGTAACCATTTTTCACTATAAAGAAACCGCCTTCGGGGTAACCTGAAGGCGGTATTTTTTTGCATCTGATGAAAAGTTTGCAACGTATTCGATGCTATCAACGTTATTTAGCTATCATGCTGAGGAACAGGGAAGTTGTTCTCGCGAATCCACGATGTCGCTCTGGTGAGTTTATATGTTCCGGATTGTTCCTGTCACAGCTGTCTCAATGTCTTTTGCGCTGCTGCTATCAGCTTGTGGCGGCGGGGGCTCCGGCGGGGGGGGCGATGGGGGTTCCGACGGGAGCACCGAGAACCCGCCTGACGTGGCCGGGGTCATTGATATAGAAACCGGAACGCGTGTGGACTCCGACACTGCGGATGACATCCGCGTTGGTGAAGCGGCGGACAATAGCAGTCCCGGATCTGCCCAGGCACTGCCTTCAGGGGCAATCGCGGGTGGTTATCTCAGTTCCATCGATGGCACTTACAACACGGAAACCCTGGATCGGTTCGATTTCTTCGTGGATACGGAAGATTTTTACACAACCGAGCTATCACCTGGAGACCGGATAGCCGTGCAGGTGTTCTTGTCGCCGGATCAGAGCCAGCCGCTGCCGGACCGAAGTTTACGCATCCTTGAACAACAGGGGGGAGTTCTGACGGAGGTGGCTGCCGATAGTACCTCCTCTGACCTGCAGGCACTGATGGTGACTCTTCCGAAAAATGCCGAGCCCGGTTCCTACCTGGTTGAAGTCAGCACCAGCAATGGCATTCCCTTCCGCTACGTCCTTACGCTCGCGGGCAAGGCCTCCGGCAGTGTCATGAATACCAGCTATGCCGAGCCAGCTTTCATGGTCGACGAAGCAATCGTGAGCTTTGAATCAGAGACCAGCGGCAATGCACTGGTTGCGGCGATGTCGGTGTCTGAACGTCGGGAGCTGGGGCGGGGCGTCTGGCTGATGCGCAGGGATAGCGCCGGAAACCCGGCAGCCATGTCAGCCTCCCAGATAAAGAATGCCAGGGAGGAAACCCTGGGCTGGATCAGGGAGGTTCGTGAGCAGCCCGGGGTGGCCACGGCAGAGCCCAATTATCTTTACACGTCACAGCAAGTTTCGCCAGACAACGACCCGCTCTTCGATCGGCAGTGGAATCTGCCGCTGGCCCGGGCGCCAATGGCTTGGCAGGCGGCCCCCAAGGTGGGGTCGGGCATCGGTATAGCGGTGCTGGATACCGGTATGTTCAGCACCACCCCCGCATCTGGTGGAAACTGGCATCCGGATCTGAATGAAAATGTGCGGTTGATTTCTGGTCAGACCATGGACTACGTGTCCGGGGATCTGGATATCGACGCTGAAGATGATGGTCAGCGTGACAGTAACCCCGCCGACCCTGGCGACGGTAAAGCCACAAGCAGTAACTTTCATGGTACCCACGTGGCTGGCATCGCCGCGGCAGCCGATAACACCCTTGGTATACTGGGCCTGGCGCCCAGTGCGACCATCTATCCGGTCCGCGTCCTCGGTCGTGATGGGGTAGGTTCTTCCGCTGATCTGATAGCTGCGCTGAATTGGGCAGCGGGCCGCAATGAGATCGACGTGATCAACCTCAGCCTTGGTGGTCTGGGGCCCAGTGATGCCCTCAAGAATGCGATTGATGCTGCCTGGGCGAACGGTGAGGGAAAGCTCGTAGTAGCTGCTGCAGGCAATCAGGGCACGGATGAGCCAACCTACCCTGCGGCGTACCCCAACGTGATTGGTGTCGGTGCCGTCGACGGGGGTGCCAAACGCGCCTCCTACTCCAATGTGGGAGAGTCCGTAGATGTGGTCGCACCTGGCGGTGACGCCAGCCGCGATGCCAATCAGGATGGTGTAGCGGATCTGATTATCAGTGCCTGGGGTCGGGATGAAAACGGTAACTTCGAGCCAGGATATGCCGGGCTGCAGGGAACTTCGATGGCTGCGCCTCACGTGGCAGCTGTCTATGCATTGATGAGAGGTGAAGTGCCCGGCATTACCCCGGGGCAATTCCGCAGCCTGTTAAGAAACGGTGATCTGACGGAAGACGTCGGGGAAGCATTTGAATACGGTGCGGGCCTGATAAATGCCCTAGCGGCAATGGACGCGGCACTGGACGGAAACTTCCCGATTACCCTGGGGTCGTCTCCGTCTGCGCTACAGTTCAATTCTGCTGTTCTGAGTGCAGAGCTGGAATTCTCGGTCTATCCGGAGGGAGAACCGGTCACGATCACTGATGTTACCTCTGGCGCGGGCTGGCTGGTGTTGGGGGAAAAACCGACCGCCCCTTCGGAGCCGCTCGTTGTGTCAGTGGAGACAGCGGGCCTTGAGGATAAGCGTTACACCACGGAACTGCAGATCGGATATAGCCCTGATAATGGTGACGCGGGTACGCTCACCGTTCCGGTTTCGCTGCAACTGGGCACCTCCTCAGACGAGCGGGATGCGGGTAGACACTATGTATTGCTAACCAGCGCCGATGACAAGCGTCAGACCATCGAGCAGGTCGTCGTCAGCGCAGATAACGGCCAGTACCACTTTGCCTTTGACCAAGTGGAGCCGGGAGAGTATTTCCTGGTGGCCGGCACGGACACCGACAACAATGGCCTGATTTGTGAGAACGGAGAAGCCTGTGCTGAGTATCCGGTCAACGGGCTGCCTGAAAAAATTGTGATTGGCGACGAGCCTCTCAGCGGGGTAAGGTTAAGTACCAGTTTTCGCCGACCTACTATCTCTGCCCTGGGCCTGCCGCGGGTCGGGTTTGAAGGCTATCGCCTGAAATCCGCTGATGAAAAAGAGCGGGATGGCGTGCCAACTCGCAGCCTGGAGAACCAACGTTGATCAATCGTTTCAGAGATATGACAGCACTGGCGCTCGCTATCGTACTGCTAGCAGGGTGTGCTGTTAATCGTTCGGCGACTGCCACTGGTGCACCGCTGGCAAGGCAGGTCACGGAGTCAGATCATTGCGGCCTGACCGCGCCGGGGCTGGTCTACATAGACAGCGCCAGCGAGCTCGACAAGCTTGAGCGTTTGCCATCCGGCAACCTTGCGATGAAAAAGCTCAGGGCTCTTGATCTGGAAAAGGAGCATCTGGTGCTTGTAGGGCTGGGGCAGAAATCCACCGGGGGCTATGGTTTGACCCTGGCGTCCGCGGAGATAGTTGATGATGTGCTGGAACTGACCCTTGATATCAGGAAGCCTGCCCCCGATGCCATGGTGACCCAGGTGCTCACCACGCCCTGTGCCATCATTGCCATCACCCCCGAAGACTGGGAACAGCTCAGGATATCCGGCGAAGGCCTGGATACGCTTACACGCCAGCGATAACGCTTCTCCGGGGCTGCGCCGCTCCTCACCAGCACAAATCAACCGTTGATCTTTCCCCGTGAATCCCTAAGCTATGGCCCAGCTTAATAACAAACCCGTGGAGTCGTTCCCTTCCCATGAGCCAGAAACTGTACAACGCCGATGCCATCGAAGTTCTGAGTGGTCTGGACCCGGTACGCAAACGCCCGGGCATGTACACCGACACCAGTCGCCCTAACCATCTGGCCCAGGAAGTCATTGATAACAGTGTTGACGAAGCCCTGGCTGGCCACGCCCGTCGAATTGATGTGATTCTTCACAGCGACGGAGCGCTGAGTGTTGAGGACGACGGTCGCGGTATGCCGGTGGATATGCACAAGGAACATGGTGTTCCAGGTGTGGAGCTGATCCTGACCCGCCTTCATGCCGGCGGCAAGTTCTCCCAGGGTAATTATAACTTCTCTGGTGGTTTGCACGGGGTAGGCGTGTCAGTGGTCAACGCTCTGTCTACCCAACTTGAAGTACTGATCAAGCGTGACGGGCAACTACACCGGATGACGTTTGCCGATGGCCACAAACAGACCGACCTTGAGGTTGTGGACACCGTTGGCAAGCGTAACACCGGTACCCGGCTGAAGTTCACACCGGACCCGAGCTATTTCGACAGTCCGAAATTTTCCGTGAGTCGTCTACGCCATAACCTCCGTGCCAAGGCCGTACTTTGCCCTGGCCTGCATATTACTTTCCTGCAGGAACAGACCGGCGACAAGGATGAATGGTGCTACGAAGGGGGGCTGCGCGATTATCTGCGTACCGAGCTGGCAGACATCGAAGCGGTACCTCTGGAGCCCTTCACCGGCAGCTTTTCCGGTAACAAAGAAGCGGTAGACTGGGCCATTCAGTGGCTTCCGGAAGGTGGTGAAGCGGTGATGGAAAGCTACGTTAACCTGATTCCCACCGCCCAGGGGGGCACCCACGTTAATGGCTTGCGCACGGGCTTGCTGGAAGCCATGCGGGAATTCTGCGAGTTTCGCAGCCTGCTGCCCCGCGGTGTGAAGCTGTCGCCCGAGGACATTTGGGAGCGCTGCGCCTACGTGCTGTCTTTCAAGATGCAGGAGCCCCAGTTCTCCGGCCAGACCAAGGAGCGTCTCTCATCGCGGGAAGCGGCGGCGTTTATTTCCGGGGTGGTCAAGGATGCCTTCAGCCTGTGGCTCAACCAGCATACCGACATCGCCGAAGCACTGGCCGAACTGTTTATCAGCAATGCCCAGCGACGGTTGAAGGCCAGCAAAAAGGTGGCCCGCAAGAGAGTGACCTCAGGCCCGGCCCTTCCTGGCAAGCTGGCGGACTGTTCCGGCAGCGACAGCAATCGCTCCGAGCTTTTCCTGGTGGAAGGGGATTCGGCAGGTGGCTCGGCCAAACAGGCCCGTGACCGGGAATTCCAGGCAGTGATGCCTCTGCGGGGGAAGATCCTCAACACCTGGGAAGTGGACTCCGGCGAGATTCTTGCCTCTCAGGAAGTCCACGACATTGCTGTTGCAATCGGAGTAGATCCAGGCTCTGACAAACTTGACGGCCTTCGCTACAACAAGATCTGTATTCTGGCCGACGCCGACTCCGACGGGCTGCACATTGCCACTTTGTTGTGTGCGCTGTTCGTCAAACATTTCCGTCCGCTGGTTGCCGCCGGTCATGTGTTCGTGGCCATGCCCCCCCTATACCGGGTGGATCTGGGCAAGGAAACCTTCTATGCGCTGGATGAGCACGAAAAGCAGGGCATTCTCGACCGCCTGGCGGCGGAAAACCGCCGCGGAAAAATCTCCGTTACCCGCTTCAAGGGCCTTGGCGAGATGAACCCGCTCCAGCTCCGTGAGACCACCATGGCCCCGGATACCCGCCGGCTGGTGATGCTCACCATTGCCGATGGCGACGACACAGACGCCCGTATGGACATGCTGCTGGGGAAAAAGCGGGCATCCGATCGCCGGGTATGGCTCGAGACGTATGGGAATATGGCAGACATCGAAGTGTGATGAGGTGCCAACCGAGGTTGGTAGACGTAGCAGCTATATACTCGTTGGTGCTTTAAAAAGCATCCTTTATTCTTTCTAAGTCTTCAGCAAACTCGCTATCCTGCCCCCTTTTCTCCAGGGGAACACCAGATGGACTGGCAGGGCTGGTTTGCTTTAAGCCTCGCGGGGGTGGCGTTGCTGTTGATGAGTGTCGGGCGTTTTGGTCCGCACCTCGTCATGCTGGGCGTACTCATCGTGCTGAGTGCCAGTGGTATTGTCACTGCTGATCAGGCTCTGGCCGGGTTCAGCAATACCGGCCTGATCACCGTTGTTGCGATGTTTGTGGTAGCGGCCGGTATTCATCACTCCGGTGGCGTGGATCTGGTGGTTAATCACCTGCTGCGTTCTCCCCGCACCGTACGCTCGGCCCAGGCCCGCATTGCGTTTCCTGTGGCGTTGTTGAGCGGCTTCCTGAATAACACCCCCGTAGTTGCCACCATGATCCCGGCGGTTCATGCCTGGTCGCGGAAGATCGGCATATCGCCATCGAAGCTGATGATTCCCCTGAGTTACTCCGCCATTCTCGGTGGCACTCTGACCCTGATTGGCACAAGCACTAACCTGGTGGTAAACGGGCAGTATCAGCAGTTAACCGGGGAAGCGGGCTTTTCGATTTTTTCCATTACGGCTGTCGGGTTGCCGGTCGCAGTGATTGGTGTCGCCGTGATGCTTCTGGTGCTGCCACGGGCATTGCCCGACCGCAAAGACCAGCAGAAGTTTGGCTCCATGCGGGAGTTTACCCTGGAGGTGGCCGTTGCCTTTGATGGCCCGTTGGTAGGCAAAAGCGTTGGTGAGGCTGGCCTGCGTGAGCTGGAACGGCTTTACCTGGTCGAGATCGAGCGGGATGGCAGTGTGGTCACCGCCGTGCCCTCGGAGGAGCGTCTGCGGGGAGGTGACCGGCTGGTGTTTGCCGGGGATACCCAGGCCATTTCCGATCTGCTGCGCATCAATGGCATTGTGCCGTCGGTTCATGATGATGAGCCCAGCCTGAGCAAAGACCGCGCAGAGCGTCGGCTGGTGGAGGCCGCGTTATCACCCCGGTCCGAAGTGCTTGGGCTGACCATCCGCGATGCCCGCTTCCGGGATCGATACGGTGCTGTGGTACTGGCGGTCGCGCGAGGTGGTGAGCGGGTGTCGGGTAATCTGGGTAATATTCGTCTGAAGACCGGGGATGTGTTGCTGCTTGAGGCCCGCCCGGCGTTTGTCAGCCGTCAGCGGTACGCCAAGGACTTCCTGTTGATCAATGATCTGGAAACCGAAACGCCCCGTCACGATCGGGCGTATCTGTCGTGGGGCATATTGCTGGTGCTGGTGGGTGCCGCGGCCTTCGGTGTATTGAGTATGCTCAACGCCGCGCTGATGGGTGCGGCGTTGATGGTGCTCAGTGGCTGCTGTTCGGTTGGTCAGGCACAAAAAGCGGTGGACGTACCCGTCATGCTCACCATCGCAGCTTCTTTTGCACTGGGCGCGGCCTTGCAGGAAACGGGCGCAGCGGCGTTCGTGGCCGAGGGAATCCTGAATGTCAGCAGTGGCCATCCGTTGCTGACGGTCCTGCTGGTGTATTTTTCCGTGTCGGTACTCACTGAAGTGATCACCAACAACGCTGCAGCGGTGTTGGTGTTGCCCATTGTGCTGTCGATGACCGCCTCCCTGGGTATTGCCTCCGAGCCTTACGTCATTGCCGTTATGATGGCGGCCTCGGCCAGTTTCGCCACGCCCCTTGGATACCAGACCAATATGATGGTCTTCGGCCCGGGTGGTTACCGGTTCATGGATTTCGTGAAGGTGGGCCTGCCAATGAACCTGTTTATCGGCCTGGTCACGGTGGGCGTGATTTCCCTGGTTTACGGAATCAACCTTTCCTGACGGCGGTTTCTGTTGGGTTGGCCAGAACGTCGCAGCAAAGTACTCTCAGCTGTCCGTTGTGATAATAGCCCAGGGACAGGGTGACACACATGTAGGCACCGGTAATGCAGAGGTAGGGGGCCGTCACCTGCAGGTAGCCTGGCAGGGCGATAGCCTGCCGCAGATACTGCTGGCGATACCAGTCTGCACTGGTGGTGCTTTCCAGGGGACGAAAGCGAGGATCCAGGTTGCTGGCCATGGCATCTGAAATCAGGGTGTCGTCGATCTGAATGCCGCTTTCATCCACCAGATAACATCGTGACACCGCCGGGTGATTCAGCAGGGTATTGCAGGCTTCCCTCATCATCATGCCCTGGCTGAGCCTGTCCACTGCATTGCGGAAGAATCCCTCAAAAAAGGACGTCAGCTGTTGGGTCGGGTCCTGCGTTATCCGGTTCTTGCTCTTGTAGTCTTTCAGCAATCCGTCCAGATCGGTCACTTCGCCGGGTATGTCCGCCAGTGAGATGCTGGGCTTGCGGAAATAGAAGCCCTGTACAAAATCGACCCCCGCATCGATGGCAATCATGGCCTGGTGATGGGTTTCCACGCCTTCCAGGAGGACCAGACATCCGGACTGGTGGAGCAACGAAACAATACCGTTAAGGATCTGCCTGGCTTTGCGGTCATCTGTGGCACGGGTCAGCAATTTGCGGTCGAGCTTTACAATGTCGGGTGACAGGTTCCAGATGCGCTCGAAATTGGAGTGGCCAGCGCCGAAATCATCAATGGCGGTCAGGCACCCCAGTTGCTGGTAATAAGCTACGGTCTCCCGCAGCCGTTCGGCGTCATCAGTGGGCTGTTCAACAATTTCCATTACGATACGGTGTGGGGGCAGCCCGGTTTTTTTCAGCAATTCGCCGAAAAAGGAATCAGCCCGGTTGCCGGCAGACACCACGCGGGGAGAGACGTTGAGAAATAGCCAGTTAAGCTGGTCCTGAAAGGTTGAATAGTTACGGATGTGCAAGTAGCGGCAAAGGCGATCCAGCAGCAGGTTTTCCGCCTCAGATGCTGGCAGTTCAAACAGGTGTAGCGGGAGCACCGCGGCATTATCCGGGTCAAAGGCGCGAATCAGTGCCTCGTAGCCGACAATGCGTTTGTGGGAAATGCTGAAAATGGGTTGTAACGCAGTTCGCAGCGTCAGGCCCTGATAATCGGCCGTCCATGATTCGCCCTCCCTGGTCAACATAGGCGACAGCACGTCCAGTTCCGGTGCGGTCAACTCTTCTGGGAGGGTTCGCGACATAGGCCTTCGGGGTCCGGATATACGAAAACACCGGAAGCACCCGCTGGCCCTTCCGATCTGTCAATCCAGGCTGCACCTTGCTGATTTTGGTGGAAATTTAACCAGGGTGCGCAGGATTATGGTTCCAGACGGAAGAGTGCCAAAACCGACAGATTATTGCCACTATTTCATGTAAAAACAGGCAACGTCGAGTAACAGCGCACGGAAAAGGCGCCTAAAAAGAAGGTATAGACGGCTCCGCCGGGAGCCGCCTGAAATCAGTTATTGCTGGGAACGACAACTGATTCGTCGAATTCAATTTCCATGTTACTTCCTCTCGTTCAATGAGTGACCCGAACCGGGTATTCAAGATATGTGTAAATTCTATCTTTGCCATGGTTTTCTACAATCCGTAGAACCCGTATCAGACCAAAGGTATAAGGGAAAGTACGAGCTAAAGACCGGGAAACCCTTTGGTCAGAATTTCTGACCTATGTATGCAAAACATTTCGATTGGTTTTAGGGGCGCCTGTTTCTACACTGCTTTCAGGTTCTAGAGGCAGGGGTCGGGGCGTTGAAAACGGAGATCACTATGCAGGTACGCAACACGGCCAACAGGTTTGGCATTGTCGCCATCAGTATTCACTGGCTTGTTGCCATCGCTGTATTCGGCCTTTTTGGCCTTGGCTACTGGATGGTGGGCCTGTCCTATTATGACGACTGGTACCGCACCGCCCCCGATATCCACCGGAGCATCGGTATTCTGTTGATGATGGTCATGGTGCTTCGGCTCGCTTGGCGTCTCGTTAACCCGGTGCCGCGCCCACTACCCAGTCACAGCCGCTTCGAGGTGTTGGCAGCACACGGGGCCCACCTGCTTCTATATGTTTTGATTTTTGTGGCCATGATCAGTGGTTACCTTATTTCCACCGCGGACGGCTCTTCCATCAGTGTCTTTGACTGGTTTGAAGTGCCTTCAGTGACGGGCCGGATCAAGGGTATGGAGGATACAGCTGGCCTGGTTCATTACTGGGTAACCTGGGCCGTTGTTGTGCTTGCCGGCCTGCACGGCCTTGCGGCCATCAAACACCATGTGATTGACCGGGACGACACCTTACGGCGTATGCTGGGTACGAATCGTCATCAAAACTGAACTGAGTAATGTCTACAATTGCGCCTTAGGGCTTTTTCAACAAGGAGATGAACATGAAAAAACTGCTGCTTGCATCCGCTGTTTCACTCACGATGGCTGGTGGCGTCCAGGCATCGGAGCATAGCGGAACTTATGCCTTCGACACCAAAGGCGCACACCAGTTTGTTACCTTCAAGATTTCCCACCTGGGTTACAGCTGGCTTTATGGCCGGTTCAATGACTTCGACGGCCAGTTTGTCTACGACGCAGAGAACCCGGAAAACAGTTCGGTGAAAGTGACCGTCGATACCTCCAGCGTTGACTCGAATCATGCTGAGCGGGACAAGCACCTGCGTTCAGAGGATTTCCTCCATGTCAGCGAATACCCCGAGGCGACCTTCAAGAGCAAAAGGGTGGAAGTAGACGAGGAGGGCGAAGCCGACATTATCGGTGACCTTACTCTGCGTGGCGTGACAAAAGAGATCACCCTTGACGTGGAAATGCTGGGCCACGGGGACGACCCCTGGGGTGGCTACCGTATGGGTTTCGAGGCGGAAACCGAATTCAAGCTTTCCGACTTCGGCGTTCCCATGGACCTTGGCAAAGCCTCTGAAACGGTCGAAATGATCATTTCGGTGGAAGGCATCCGCCAGTAACGGTCCTCGTTCGCCCCCTCTCGCGGAGAAGCCGGAGATGGGGCGAGTTCTCCCTGTTTATACCTTGAACCTGCCCGTCTGTTGTTCCAGCTCTCTGGCATAGCCATCCAGCGATTTGCTTATACGGTCGATGCTACCTGACCGGTCCAACCCTTCAAACGCCAGGTCATTGATTTCCGTAACGCTGCGGTTAATCTCGTCGACCACTTGAGTCTGCTCTTCTGTGGCCGACGCGACGCTGGTATTCATATCGCTGATATCCGCCATCGACTCAAGAATGCCCTGAAGCTCAGCCTCGGCTTCAGTCGCAAGTTTTTCGGTTTCCACTGCTTCCTTGCTTCCGGTTTCCATCACCGCCACGATATCGGCAACGCCGGTCTGCAGCGCGGTAATCATGGTCTGTATGTCTTCAGTTGATTTCTGGGTTCGTTTGGCCAGCGTGCGCACTTCGTCGGCAACCACTGCAAAGCCCCGGCCCTGTTCCCCGGCGCGGGCTGCCTCTATAGCAGCGTTAAGCGCCAGCAGGTTGGTCTGGTCGGCTATTTCCCGAATAACATCCAACACCGAGGTTATGTTTTCCGAATCCTGGGAAAGCTTGCGTATAACCTCCACAGCTTTGGAGATCTGGGCAGCCAGGCGTTGTACCTGAACCGATGAGTTGCGGATGATGGTCGCTCCATTACGCCCCTTCTCCTGGGCGTGTCTGGTGATGTCGGCGGCGCGAGAGGCATTGCCCGCCACCTCCTCAATGGCACTTTGCATCTCGTTGATGGCCGTTGCGACCATGGAAATAGCATCGGTTTGCCGTGTGACTCCATTACTGTTGTCATGGGCAGTCGAGGACAATTCAGTGGCACCTTCGCCCAGCTGTTTGCTCAGATTCTGGATGGAGCCGATCATGCCCTGAAGGTTTTCAAGCACGTGATTGAAACTTACGGCAAGCTTTCCGAGATCGTCGTCCATTTCAACGGGAACACGCTGTGTGAGATCTCCTTCCCCCTGGGCGATGTTGTCCAGTTGTTTCCTTAGCACGCTCACAGACTGAATAATCATTCGAAGAATTATCACGAACAGCAGAAGACCAATGATGAGGGCGCCGGCCGTTATCGCCAGTATAAAAACGGAACTGGCCAAGCCTTCGTCCGATGCTTCGCGGGCAGTGATCTGAGCCTGCTCATCGGCATGGATCCCGACACTGTCAAAATAGTCCCGTAGCTGGCTGAAGGCCTGATTGCTCTGGCCAATCAACAATTGGTGGCCCGCGTAGGGATCGCCTGCCTGCGCGATCTCCATGGATTGACGGGCCGAGTTCAGCCAACGGTCGTAGGTGCTGCGAAATCCCTCTGTTATTTCGGCAACGCCGGTGCCGCTCAGGCGCTCGACGGCCGCGTTCATTCTGTCCAGTGCCTGGCTGGCATTTTCTTCGAAATCCGCCATGTGCCGAGCGGGGCGTTCGTCATTCTCGGTGGCGCTGATGAAGGACATCTGCGCGACCAGGGCCTGGTAAAGGTCGCGATCACCGTTGAGGGCTTCGCTTACGGCGGGAAGATAGCGGTCGGAAAGCGTGTCGGTGTCAGAAACCAGGTTCCGCGCCGTCAGGACGCTGAAAAGACCTATGACAATCAGGGCGATGGCGGAAACTGCAAAAGGTAAGGCGACTTTGGCTCTCAGGCCCAGGGAGTTTCTTATATTCATCTTTTCATCCTGACTTTTCGTTGCAGCGTAGTGCATTAAGTCAGGATAGCACCGGGAAGGAGCTCATCATTGTTGATAAGTGTAACGCTTGATAGTGTCTGGTAAATGACGGGTTAATAGGTGTCAGTGGAGCCGTGGCCGGGCTCCCCGTTGCGGCAAAGGTGGCGCTGACGCCAGAACTGACCGAAAAAGATTACCAGGCCGATTAGCAGTCCTGCCCAAAGATAGGGTTCAGCAAGTTGGAACGTGCCGCTTATGGCGAACTCCACCAACAGCATGAGGGCCAGAGCAAGAACTGCATTCACCACGGCCGTGATCATGGCCTGCCCGCAGGCTTTCAGGTTGGGTTTCATAGTTCTCCACTCTCGGATGTCGTGAAACGGGTCATCGTTTTACTGATTGCGAGCATACGGCCAGGGTTAATATCTCTCCATGCGGGAATTCCGCTATTGGAAATCCGACAGGGTGTTGGTGTATCTGTCCCCGCCTCCATATAATGTGCCCTTCGGCTGCCGCCCGGGTAGCCACCGGAATTCATATCACGCAAGTCACGCAACAAAGGGGCATCCATGCCAGAGTTTCAGACCACGGATGAAGGCTTTGAGCGGGTTTCATTGAGGGACTACACCGAGAAGGCCTACCTTGATTACTCCATGTACGTCATCCTCGACAGGGCCTTGCCCAACGTGGGTGATGGCCTGAAGCCGGTTCAGCGCCGGATCATCTACGCCATGTCCGAGCTCGGCCTGAAGTCCACGTCGAAGTACAAGAAGTCCGCCCGAACGGTGGGTGATGTTCTGGGTAAGTTCCACCCCCATGGTGACAGTGCCTGCTACGAAGCCATGGTGCTGATGGCGCAGCCTTTTTCCTACCGGTATCCGCTGGTCGATGGCCAGGGCAACTGGGGCGCGCCCGATGACCCCAAATCGTTTGCCGCCATGCGTTACACGGAATCCCGCCTGGCCAAATTTGCGGATGTGCTACTCAGCGAGCTGGGGCAGGGCACAGTGGACTGGGTGCCTAACTTCGATGGCACCATGGATGAACCGTCGGTGTTGCCCGCCCGGCTGCCCCATGTGCTTCTGAATGGCACCACTGGCATCGCGGTGGGTATGGCGACCGATATACCGCCCCACAATGTCCGGGAAATCACCGCCGCCTGCGTTCGTCTGCTGGAACAACCGGAGGCCACCACAGATGACCTGTGTGAACACGTCAAGGGCCCGGATTTCCCCACTTATGCCGAGATTATTACGCCCCGCAAGGATATCCGGCAGATGTACGAAACCGGGAAGGGTTCGCTGCGGATGCGCGCACGCTGGATCAACGAGAGTGGGGAAATTGTGGTAACGGATCTGCCCCACCAGGTCTCCGGCAACCGGGTGCTGGAGCAGATCGCCCAGCAGATGCAGGCCAAGAAGCTGCCCATGGTGGCGGACCTGCGTGACGAGTCAGACCATGAGAATCCGACCCGGCTGGTGATTGTTCCCCGCTCCAACCGGGTAGACCAGGAAGGGCTGATGGCTCACCTGTTTGCCAGTACTGACCTGGAGAAAACCTACCGTGTCAATATCAACGTCATCGGCAACGATGGCCGCCCGGGCGTAAAGGGCCTGCGGGTAATGCTGACAGAGTGGCTCAGTTTCCGCCGCACCACGGTCACCCGGCGTCTTCAGCATCGGCTGGACAAGGTGCTGGCACGCCTGCATATTCTTGAAGGCCTGCTGGTCGCCTACCTGAACATCGACGAAGTCATTGCCATCATCCGCTATGAGGACAAACCCAAGGCGGAACTCATTTCCCGCTTCGGGCTGTCGGAAGAGCAGGCTGAAGCCATCCTCGAACTTAAATTGCGCCACCTGGCCAAACTCGAGGAAATGAAAATCCGTGGTGAACAGGACGAGCTGGCTGCCGAGCGGGACGAGCTCCAGGCCATTCTGGGTTCGGAAGACCGCCTGCGGGAACTGATCAAGAACGAGCTGCTGGCGGATGCCGAGACCTATGGGGATGACCGCCGCTCACCGATCGTTGAGCGCAGCGAAGCAAGGGCCTTCAGTGAAACTGAGCTGGTCTCCAATGATCCGGTGACGGTAGTGCTGTCTGAGAAAGGCTGGGTCAGGGCGGCCAAGGGCCACGATATCGAACCGGAAGGCCTCAGCTACAAGGCCGGCGATAAGTTTGCCATGGCCGCAAAAGGGCGCAATAACCAGCAGGCGGTGTTCCTGGATTCCACCGGGCGGGCCTATTCCCTGGTTGCCCATTCGCTCCCTTCTGCCAGGGGGCAGGGCGAGCCATTGAGTGGCCGTATCAATCCGCCTTCGGGGGCGTCCTTCTCGGGGCTGTTAATGGGGGACCCAGCTCGCAAGGTGTTGCTTGTCACTGATGGTGGCTATGGGTTTGTGACCTCCCTGAACGACATGATTAGCAAGAACCGCAACGGCAAGGCGGTGGTCTCGGTGCCGAAAGGGGCCGGTATTATGCCGCCGGTGGCGGTGCCTGATTCAGAGAAACCGCTTTATCTGGGCGCCATTTCCAATGAGGGCCGGATGCTGGTGTTTCCTCTGAGTGAGTTGCCGGAATTGTCGAAGGGCAAGGGCAACAAGATCATCAGTATTCCTTCAGCGCGGGTCCAGAACCGGGAAGAATATGTGGTTGCCGTGGCCGTGTTTGCCGAGGATGACCAGCTCGAAATTCGCGCCGGCAAGCGCAAGATGGGGCTGCAGTTCAGTGACCTGGAGCACTACCTGGGTGAGCGCGGACGTCGCGGCCATAAACTGCCTCGCGGGCTCCAGCGGGTGGATGCTATTGATGTCATCCAGTCGGCCAGCAACGCTGCTGAAGCCGCTGAGGCAGCCAATGCAGAGGAGCAGCCTGACAGTGAGTGAGCTGGTACTGATTAACGTATCGGGGCGCGACAAGCCCGGTCTGACGTCCGAGATCACCGGTATTATGGGGCAGTACGATGTACGGATTCTGGACATCGGCCAGGCGGTGATCCATGACCACCTCACCTGGGGGATCCTGATCGAAATTCCTGATGAGTCCAAGTCCTCGCCGGTGATTCGGGACCTGCTGTTCCGGCTGCATGCGCTGGACCTGCAGGTGCGCTTTGCGCCGATCACCATTGAGGAATATCAGCAGTGGGCGGAGGGCCGCAACCGGGCCTGCTACATCGTCACGCTGCTGTCGAGGGATATCAAGGCCGAGCAGATTGCACGGGTATCAGCCATTACCGCGCGCCACGGTCTGAATATCGATAATATAAGTCGGCTCTCGGCCCGGCCGTCGTTGAATTCTTCTGAGAACCGCATTGCCTGTGTGGAGTTCTCTGTCAGGGGTACACCTTCTGATCTGGAACAGCTGCGCTCTGACTTCCTGCACATTGCCGCTGAAATGAACGTGGATATTGCCTTCCAGGAGGATTCCATTTTCCGGCGCAATCGACGGCTGGTGGTGTTCGATATGGATTCCACGCTGATTGATGCCGAGGTGATTGACGAGCTGGCTCTGGAAGCCGGTGTAGGTAGCCAGGTAGCGGAGATTACCGAGCGCGCTATGCAGGGTGAACTGGACTTCAGCCAGAGCTTTGCAGAGCGCCTTGCGCTGCTCAAAGGCCTGGACGAATCGGTCCTGGAAGGGATTGCCGCCCGCCTGCGACTGACTGAGGGTGCGGAGCACCTGATCCTCAGCCTGAAGTCACTGGGCTACCGCACAGCCATTCTCTCCGGGGGCTTTAGCTATTTTGCCCGTCATTTACAGCAGAAGCTGGGTATTGATTACATTTACGCCAACGAGCTGGAAATCGAGAATGGCAAGGTGACCGGTCGAGTTGCGGGCCAGGTTGTCGATGGCAAGCGCAAAGCGGAACTGCTTCTGGAAATTGCGGAGCGTGAGCACATCTCACGGGAACAGGTCATTGCGGTTGGGGACGGGGCCAATGATCTACCGATGCTGAGCCAGGCTGGTCTGGGTGTGGCCTTTCGGGCCAAACCGCTGGTAAAAGAGTCGGCCCGCCATGCCATTTCTACGCTGGGGCTGGACGCGATCCTCTACCTGATCGGATTCAGAGAAAGCGACAGTCTTCAGGCCGCGAAGAAGTAACCAGCACAGAGGCCCGGACGGGCGAGTAGCCGGCCGGGCCTCTGTGATGGCTGGTCAGTGGTCGCCGAAGTCGTAGTTCATTTCCGGAACCGGGGCCTGCAGGTAGTAACCCTGGATATAGTTCACACCCGCCTGCCACAGCGTGGCGAGCACGCCGGCGTTTTCTACCAGCGGTACGATGGTCAGCTTGCCGGCGCTTTGCAGGCTCTTGACCATCTCCTTCACCTCTTCCTTGGCCTCGTCCTTCTTCTGCAGTTCTTCGGTGAACGAACCGTCGATCTTCACGTAATCCACATCGATATGCTTCAGGGTGTTGAACGGGTTAAGTGCGCATCCGAACTGGCAGATGGAAACCTTGGCGTGCAACTCATGAACGGCTTTGGCGAAGTCCTTGGCCTGCTTCATGAAATTGTTGGCGTCGCCTTCGCGAATCTGGAAGATCAGTGAGTCACCGGGCAGGCGGGCTGCTTTCAACGCCACGCTGAGCCAGGGTGTGAAGGTCTTGTCTTCGAGAGTCTCGGCCGTGATGTTCAGGAACAGTCGGGTGTCATGGCCCCGTGACCGGTGGCTGGACAACTGCTTGATGGTTTGCAGGATCACCCAGCGGTCAATCTTCAGAGCCATTTCAGAGGGGCCGACCGGGGGCAGGAAGTCGTAGGGAGAGACCTCTTCGTCGTCCTTGTTCAGCATCCTGACAAAAGCTTCGTAGTGTTCCTCGCCTTCACCACGGAGATTGATGATTGGCTGGAACAGCAGCTTGAAACGATTGTCATCCAGCGCCTTCTGTATGGCATCGGCCGAATTGCTCTCGTCCATCGTTTCGAAATCGGCGGGATTGTAGACCAGCACGCCGTTGCCCTGCTCGTGGCCGGCTTTCTTCTTCAGCTCAGACGAGGCGGTATGAGCCCGCCCCATCAGGTCAGGAGCCTTGGGTGCGTTTTCGGTAATGGCTGCAACCCCGATGCTCAGGGTCAGTTGCACCGTGCGGCCGTTGATATCAAACAGGTGGTCCTCCACCTTCTTGCAGATCGCCTCACACAGTTCCGCCAAGGCTTTTTCTTCGCAGGGCTGACAAAGCAGGCAGAAAGCATCATCGCTCAGGCGGGCGAGAATCATATTCTCGGGCGCCTGCTCCTTGAGCAGCGTGGCCAGATCGCCAAGCATAAGGTCGGCGCCGGCTATACCAACCTGGCCTTTGAGGCTCATGAAATTATCGAGAGCGATGTAGGCCAGGGCGCCGCTCTGGTTGTCCTTGCCTGCTTTTGCAATCGCCTGGCCAAGGGCGTCCATCAGGTATTGCCGGTTGAACAGGCCGGTCAGCAGATCCTGGCTGCTGATCTGGCGAATCTTCTCCTCCAGCTCACCATCGCTGTGTTCCGGCTGGATGACAATCTGGGTGCAGATCTCGCCGTCATAGGTGGCGGCAGACACCGACATGGTTACGTTCAGTTCCTGGTCATCGCTGCGGCGGGCGACGCAGTTCATGGTCATGCCG
Source organism: Marinobacter denitrificans (assembly GCF_008795955.1). Lineage (GTDB taxonomy): Bacteria > Pseudomonadota > Gammaproteobacteria > Pseudomonadales > Oleiphilaceae > Marinobacter > Marinobacter denitrificans. The sequence goes on along the minus strand of NZ_VMHN01000001.1, from coordinate 328,110 downwards.
TCTTCACCACTCTCGGCAAAGGACTTCATGAACTCCTTGTACTTATCCTGGCTTTCCGGGGTCAGGGTATCCAGTACCGGTATGCATATCAGGTCGTCGATATCGTCGTAGCCAAGAAATTCCATATATGACTGGTTGGCGTATATATGCATGCCATCGTTGATATAGGCAATGGCGTCCTTGGAGCTTTCGAGCAGTAACTGGCAACGCTGCTCGGCTTCACGCAGGTGTGATTCCAGGGTCCTGCGCCGTCTACGATCCTCTAGCGCACCAAGCTCGCGGTTAACCACCAACACCAGTTGATCGGTGTTCTCAAAGGGCACCGCATCGTGGGCCCCGGCTTTCATGACAGCGACCGTGCGCTCGCGGTTGAATTCAGTGGTCAGCAGTATGGACGGGATGTCCTTGTCCATGCGGCGAATCATGGCCAGCGCGCCGTCTGGCCCGAATTCCTGTTCCACGTCGTCCCGCGCCAGTAACAGGTCCCAGTTTCCTGCCTTCAGGGTTTCCTCAAGATCTTCCTCGGACGTGATGCGATGAGCGCGCGTGGCCTTGCCAGAGTTCCGGAGCAGGCTCACAAGCGTCTCAGCGTCGTTTTGTGAGGGGTCAAGGATCAGCAGGTGTACGGTTGCGTTCTTTTTCTGCATTCGTCAGGTGTCTCGTGGTACGCGTTGGCTGTGCCGGCTCTTTAATAAGTATAGAGCGGGCCTTTCAATAACGCTGAATGATGCAGGGGTTACCGTTCAATAACAACCCTTGGCGCCGGTCCGGACGCTTTCGATTGTCTGAAATCAAACCTTAGAGTGACGGCCACAGCGAATCAAATTCATCTTCGCTGGCACTCGCCGTTGTCGGCGTGTTGCTCGTGGTTGCAGTCCCGCTATTCTGGAGCTTGAGCTCAAACTGGCTGATGCTTCCGGTAGCGGAGATTTTGCGGGAAAGCGTGCCCTGGTCCTCGCGGCCATCGTGGAGCAGAGAGATCCGGCTCCCGGATTGAAACGGCAGCCTCGGTGTGATCAGGGTTGCGGCCTGGTTGACCACACTGATTTCCGGCAACAGCAAGCCCCGAAGGTATTCACTGCTGTTGCCCACTTTCTGGATCAGTCTCACGCCGCAGGGTGCTGCACTGGGTGCCAGCAACTCAATCCCCACCTGGGTGCCCTGGTTTCGAACCTGACGTATCCAGCGCACCACGGCAATACTCCAGGGATGATGAGATTGCTCACGAACCCCCAGTATTTCCCCGGCCTGCAGCGAAGCCGGCACGTTAGTTTCCCAACCGACACAGTAACCGCCGGGGCTGGTGTTGATCAGCAAGGCATGGTGAGACTGCGGGCGCCTGCGGTCGTGTTCGCTATCCGGTGTGGCGCCAATGCTGTTGCGGAAGTTGATGGGAGTATCCGCCGACTGTATCGGGTCGTCGCCGGGGCCCGCGTCGTGAGCACCTGCCCAGGCGTCGTCCCTGCGGCGTGATGACCTCATGAACTGGTTGTCCTGTTCGTGGTGGCCGTTGTCATTACCACTGACAAATTCATTAAATGTCTTGGCGCCTGCCACATAAAAGTGGGTGGCTGTCAGCCCCACGCATACCTCCAGGGTTCCCTGGCTGGCTATGCGATTGAAATTCCGCTTCGCCAGAATTCCCAGGGCCTGGCTGAGATGGGTCAGCAGGGTATCACTGACCCGGGGCGGCAGTTCCAGGCTGCCGGGAGAGTGGCCATCCTTCTTGTGGCGGCCGTGCAGCGACTCGGTAATGTGTTCGGACAGTTCGCGGGTGTCGAAGTTGTAACTGTCGTTACCCGGCTTCTGCTCCAGCAGGCTGCGGTATATGGGCGCCGTGTCCCGCTCCATATTCACCACAAACAGGCTGTCGTTGTCAGCCTCGGGGCCACAGGAGACAAGATGGGTCCATCTCTCGAACAGTTCGTAGACCAGCGCCAGTTCTGCCTGTCGTAACTGGTTGGGGCGGGCACAGCCAAGTAGCAGTATTCGTTTGTAGCAGTCTTCTATCGTGCTGGCGCGGCGGTGGCTCAGGGTCTCGTCGTCGACAGACAGCCCGTTGAGTTTATTGCGATGGGCAAACCGGAACAGGCGGTGACATTCCAGCCAGCTCTGTGCCGGGCTGGGGCAATACAGTTGGTGGGAACGGACAATCGTTGCGGCCAGCTCCGAGATCGCCCGGTGGATCGCTGTGGCCACTGTTTTCCGGTTCTTGTCCAGCCCGCCGTTGTCCAGAAACTCCAGGACACAGAGCTTATAGCCGCTGGCTGCGTGGAGCTGGAGTGCCTGGGAAAGGTTGGCAATCTTGCGCTGCTTTTCGGGCAACGCGATGGCCATGCCCAGGTAGTGCCTCGACAGTTCTGAGCAAACAAAGTGAATTTTCGGGCGAATCAGCTCCAGCAGCTGGAGTCGCTGCTGGGGGGCGATAAACAGGTGGTTCAGTTCAATGATGGCGTGATAGAGCTGCCGCGAAGCCTCCCCAATATTGGCCATAGGCAACTGGTTGACCCAGTCCCTGAAGGCTTTTGGAGATGTCTGGCAAAATGACAGGCTTGCCGTTTTCTGTTCAGGAACACGGAGATCAGGTTTCAGGATCATGCCTTCCATGAGTTCACGCCAATTGTCTGGACCACGGTTGGTACTCCGGTTTGCACCACGAACCACAGGCCACGATTGCTGGCACCTGCGCGTATCGCTGGAAAAGCCTCGAGAATACAGTTTTTTATTGTTGTCACTCTTCGCACTTTAAAATAGCAAACGCACAACAAAAAGCGAGAAGAGCACGAGTTGACAATGTTTAACAAGTCAATTTGGGCCCACTTTGCCAAATGCGTCACGCAAAGAGGTCCAGGGGCGTCTTTCCGGGGCGGTCAGGAAGTTCTCTGACAAGTTTTGGTACCAGAAATCCAGGGAGTGCGCCGATAAGTTGGCGAACCAATGTCCGGGCCTTATCGTCACTGACGCTGAAATGATGGGCGCCTTCCACCGGGTCAAACGCATGGAGGTAATAGGGCAGCACGCCACATTCGAACAGCCGCTCGCTCAGATCGGTCAATACCTCTGCGGTATCGTTAACGCCCTTCAGAATGACGCTCTGGTTCAGCAGGGTGACGCCAGCGGCTTTCAGGCGTTCCAGTGCGTGACGGGTGTGGTTGTCCAGCTCGGCCGGGTGATTGGTATGGATCACCATGACAACCTGTAGCCGGCTTTCGGAAATCCACCCCAGGAGCGATTCGCAGACACGCTGGGGAATCACCACGGGCAGCCGCGTGTGGATCCTAAGGCGGCGGATGTGGGAAATGTCTGCCAGCGATTCGGCCCAGGATGACAACAACCGGTCATTGGCAACCAGTGGGTCACCTCCGCTGAAAATTACTTCATTAACACGGGTGTCGTTGCCCAGGGTTGCCAGCACCTCGGCCCGGTCTTCCGGTGACAGTCGGTGTTCGTCATAAGGGAAGTGGCGGCGGAAACAGTAACGACAATTTATGGCGCATTGCCCGGTGACCATCAGCAGGGCACGGCTCTGATATTTCCGGATCAGGCCGGTAGCCTGCATCGAGTCGCTTTCCTGTAACGGATCACGAACAAAACCCGACCTGGTGTCTGTTTCTGCAGAGAGTGGCAGTACCTGCCTTAACAGCGGATCCGCCGGATCCCCCGGGACGATGCGCTGGAGGTAGGGCTCGGGCACACGCAGCGGAAACAGCCTGTGGCCTTCCGTTGCACCAGACAGCCAGAGGGCGGGGTCAAGCTCTAACCGCCTGAGCAGATCCTCTGGTGTTGTCACAGAGTCTGACAATAGCTGTTGCCAGCTACGGGTATCATGATCGGATTGGCGGGCTTCTATACGGGTGGCGGTTCGCTGTATCATAGCGACCTTCGAATTTTTATACGCATCTTTTCAGGTGATAATTTCATGGCTTCATATTCTACCAACGAATTCCGCGGCGGTCTTAAGGTTTTGCTGGACGGCGACCCCTGTATCATTCTCGAGAACGAATTCGTAAAGCCCGGCAAGGGCCAGGCGTTTAACCGGGTCAAGCTGCGCAACCTGATGACCAATCGCCAGTGGGAGCGCACCTTCAAGTCCGGTGAGAGCCTGGAAGCTGCAGACGTGATTGATCTGGAAATGGAGTATCTCTACACCGACGGCGAGTTCTGGCACTTCATGAAAACCGATGGTTCGTTCGAGCAGTATCCGGCGGATGCGAAAGCTGTGAGCGATGCCCTGAAGTGGTTGAAGGAGCAGGATGTTTACACCGTAACTCTCTACAACGGTGCGCCGTTGTCTGTAACTCCGCCCAACTTTGTCGAGCTGGAGGTGGTGGACACCGATCCCGGTATGAAGGGCGATACCGCCCAGGGTGGCACCAAGCCGGCAACCCTCTCTACCGGCGCTGTCGTGAACGTGCCTCTGTTCATCACCATCGGTGAGGTGCTCAAGGTGGACACCCGTTCCGGCGAATACGTCAACCGTGTAAAAGGCGGCTGATTGGGCTCCGAAGTGGCGGCAATATCGTCCTGGCAGCCTTCTGCCTCTGTCGCTGCTCTCCAAAGCCGCGCACACCAGCTGGCCTGGGTGCGCGGCTTTTTTGCGCAGCGGGGCGTGATGGAAGTCGAGACGCCTGTGCTGGGCCGATACGGCGTTACCGATATCAATATCGACAGCGTCCCGGCAAGCCCTGTCCCCGTGGCAGCCGGGTTTTCGAACGGCTGGCTGCAGACCTCCCCCGAGTATCACATGAAGCGACTGCTGGCGGCCGGTGCGGGCCCCATCTATCAGGTGGCGCGCGTGTTTCGGGACGGCGAGTTCGGGCGACGGCATAACCCCGAGTTTTCCCTGCTTGAATGGTATCGGCCTGGTTTCACCGACTCAGACCTGATGGCCGAAGTGTCTGAGCTGGTATGTGGTTGGTTGGGTTGTGACGCCCCTGCCACGATGCGTTACCGGGATGTTTTTCTGCGCTTTGCAGGCATTGACCCGTTCCTGGCCAGCGACAGCGAATTGTCGGCTCTCTGCGAGCAGTGGATGGAGCCGTCCCGGTTACAGTCTTTATCCCGCGATGATTGTCTGGATCTGCTGATGAGTTGCCAGGTTGAGCCGGCGTTGGCTGAAATCGGGCCAGTGTTCGTTACCGGCTATCCGGAATCACAGGCAGCGCTGGCAAGAGTGTCCGAGCAGGACGGTTTTCGTCAGGCGCACCGTTTCGAACTGTATGTGCAGGGGGTGGAACTCTGTAACGGCTACTGGGAGCTGACCGACAAGGAAGAGCAGCAGTGGCGGTTCGCGGCGGATAATCAGGCGCGACGTTCCGCCGGCAAGCCCGAAATGCCCGTTGATGAGGCATTTCTGGCGGCCCTGGATGCCGGCGTGCCGGACTGTTCAGGGGTGGCGCTGGGGCTTGATCGTTTGCTGATGCTGAAGCTGGGGCTGGATGACCTCGCCGGGGTTATTGCGTTTCCTGCTGACCGGGCGTGAGTTCTCCAAACGCTTCTCCCATGCGAACTCTGCCGCCGGCCACCTGATCACTGTTCCAGGAGACTGAGCCTTTGGGCATCACCATAATAACGGTTGAGCCCAGGCGGAAGCGCCCCATTTCTTCTCCCTTGTCAAAGCGTATAGGGGTTTTGAGTCCGTCGTAGTGGGTTACGTCAACCCGGCGTTTACCCGGGGCCACAATACCGGCCCAGGTGGTTTCGACACTGCCGACAACCATCGCACCCACCAGCACGAAGGCCATCGGGCCTGCCGCCGTGTCAAAAATACATACGACGCGTTCATTCCGCGCAAACAGGTTAGGCACCTTTTCGGCCGTGACCGGATTGACGGAAAACAGTTTTCCGGGCACATAGATCATTTCCCGCAGGGTGCCTGCCAACGGCATGTGGACTCGGTGATAGTCCCTGGGGGCAAGGTAAATGGTCGCAAACTCGCCGTCTGTGAATGCGCTTGCGCGTTGCTGGTCGCCACCAAGCAGTTCATTAAGGCTAAAAGACTGTCCCTTGGCCTGGAAGACGCGGCCATCGTTGATGCAGCCCAGTTGGCTTATGGTGCCATCCGAAGGGCTGACGATTACCGACTCGCCGTCAGCTATGGGCCGCTGTCCCGGCTTGAGCGCACGGGTGAAAAAGGCGTTGAAGCTGGGGTAGGCGTCCGCCTCTGATTCAAGTGCCTCGCTCATGTCTACGCCATATCGGCCGATAAACCAGTTTACGACACGGTTCTTGAGCGCCGGAACGCTTTCGTTGTCTGCGAGGCGGCCGGCCAGTCGGGAAATGCTCAGTTGTGGTGCTACGTACTGGCCCGTTACAAATAGCTTGTCGTACATCAGGTGGAATCCTTGGCGCTCAAAGAAACAAAGTTTACCAAACTGCGCGCTGTGTATAGAAATTGTTTCACAGCTTCGCGGTTCTGATCGGTGCTTGCTATTATCTCTGCGAGGCGGAATGGCGGCTTGGGTCCAGACTCGGTTTCCCGATAACAATTACAGAAGGTATGTTCTCTTTCCATGCTACTCATAATCGGTGCAGTTGTTGTAATTGCAAGCGTCCTGGGAGGGTACGTTCTCCATGGCGGTAATCTCATGGTGTTGTGGCAGCCAACCGAAATTTTGATTATCGGAGGCGCAGCGGTCGGGTCATTCGTGATTGCAAACCCATTGCACACCATCAAGGAAGTCGGCAAGGGTGTCCTCATCCAGTTAACCGGCTCCCCCTATAACAAGTCCTATTACATGGACCTGCTGAGCCTGATGTATGAGGTGTTCGACAAATCCCGAAAGCAGGGCGTGATGGCCATTGAAGAGGACATCGACAATCCTCAGGAAAGCCAGATTTTTACCCGCTACCCCGCCATCATGAAATCCAAGTACCTGCTTGCCTTCATGACGGATTACCTGCGGATCATCAGTTCCGGGAACATGGCCACCCATGAGCTGGAAGGCATGATGGAGAACGAGATCGACAGTCGTAAGCACGAGCTGGACGAGCCGGCCCATGCCGTCAACAAGATAGCCGATGCATTGCCAGGCCTGGGGATTGTGGCGGCGGTGTTGGGTATCGTTATCACCATGAACTTTCTCAGCGAGGGGCCTGAAAAGATCGGGCTCAGCGTGGCAGCGGCTCTGGTGGGTACGTTTCTGGGTATCTGGATGGGTTATGGCTTCGTCGGGCCCACCTCTATTGCCATGGAACATTCCGCCCGGTATGAGCTCAAGGCATATGAGTGTGTGAAATCCGCGATTGTGGCGACCGTTTCTGGTCAGGCACCGCAAATGGCCATCGAGTTTGGCCGCAAGGCGTTGCCGTCAGACAAACGGCCGGGGTTCCAGGAACTGAACGACCACGTGCGTTCGAAATAATCTGAGCAAGAGCCGTCGGGAGCAGTTTCTTGGAAGACCAGCCAATCATTGTAAAGCGAAAAAAGGTAGTTGCCGCCGGGCATCACGGTGGGTCATGGAAAGTGGCTTTTGCCGATTTTGCTACCGCCATGATGGCTTTCTTCCTCGTGTTATGGCTGACCGCCACTGCAACCCCGGAACAGAAGCTTGCGGTTGAGGGTTATTTCAGGGACCCAGTCGGGTTTACCGAGGGCGGATCTCCGAACCCCGTGGACCTTGAGGGCAGCGCCTCTATTATTAACGAGAGCAGCGAGGATATCGAGCGCAGCGACATCCAGATTGAAGATCAGGTGGTTGAAGAGCTGGCGCAGACCCTGGAACAGCAGCAGATGGAGGAGTTATTTCAGGACCTGAAAGACCGGATAGAGCAGAATGAAACCTTGCAGGAGTTCAAGGATCAGCTGTTAATCGATATCACCAGCGAAGGGTTGCGGATACAGATCGTCGACCGCTCCCAGCGCCCGATGTTCGACAGCGGTCGTGCCGAGCTCAAGTACTATTCCCAGGATATCCTTTTCGAGCTGGCCAAAACCCTGAGCACCGTCAACAACAAGCTGAGCATTACCGGCCATACCGATTCCACCCCCTTTAGCGGCCGCCCTGGTTACACCAACTGGGAGCTGTCAGCGGATCGCGCCAACACGGCTCGCCGAGCACTGGTGGCCGGTGGTGTAAGGCAACAGCAGATCGGCCGGGTAGTGGGCCTGAGTGATTCCGTGCTGTTTGATCAGGACGACCCGCAGGCGCCGGTTAACCGCCGCATTTCCATTATCGTGATGAACAAGAAGACGGCAGAAGGTATTCAGAGTAATGCCGGAAGATCGAACGAACCATTGATAGACCTCACTGCGCCCTCCGAAGACGAGCAGCAGGAGGCCATGGAGCGGCTTGAGGAGGGCACCTGGTCAGAGGAGCGGGAAGAGCCCGCCCCCGGCGAGCTGAACTGGTAGGCCAGTTCAGTCAGCTTTGAGGCCCCGGGACTGCTGTTCTGCCATATCCTGCAAAATCCGGTTGAAGCTTTTCATTCGCTCCACACTGATGCGCCCGTCTTCGGCAGCCTGAGCAATGGCGCAGCCGGGGTCACCCATATGGCTGCAGTTGCGGAACTTGCAGTGACCGATCAGGTCGCGAATTTCACGGAAGCCGTACTCGATCTCCTGCGGAGTCATGTGCCACAGACCGAATTCCCGGATACCCGGTGAGTCGATCAGGTCGCCGCCACAAATGAGGTGGAAAAGCCTCGCGGTTGTGGTGGTATGAATGCCCTTGCCGGTGCTTTCCGATACGGCGCCTACGCGGATCGACTCGTCAGGAAGCAGTGTCTGGATAATAGACGACTTGCCAACACCCGACTGGCCCACGAATACGCTGGTCTGGTCTTTCACCAGATCCTCCACCCGAACCGCCTGTTCCCCTTCCAGGGTCTTTGCTGATGTGCGTTCTGTGCGGTAGCCAAGCTTTTCATAGCGTGCCAGCAGGTTGTCGATGGGCTCCCGGTTCTGGTCAGTAATCAGATCGGTCTTGTTGAGCAGTATGATTACCGGAATATCCGTACTTTCCGCTGCCACCAGGTAGCGGTCGATCAGGTTGTCATGGGGCTCCGGCTCGGGGGCAATTACCAGGATTATATAGTCAATGTTGGCGGCAACGGGTTTGAGCGCGCCGAAGTTGTCTGGCCGTTGCAGCAGGGTATTGCGGTCGCAACGGGCCACGATCACTCCGGTGCCGTCGCTCCCGGGCCGCCAGATCACCTTGTCGCCGGTCACCAGGCTGTCTATGTTGGCTCTTACGAAGCAGCGCAACACCTTGCCAGTGTCTTCTCCCTCAAGAGCTTCCACGTCCAGTTGCTGGCCATAGTGGGCAATAACCAGTCCCTGTTGTTCCGGCCCCAGATCGCCGGCATCCAGCTTTTCGCCAATGGCTTCTTCTTTCCTGGCCGCCCGGGCGGCCCGTTCCTGCTGGACCTTCTTGATGCGCCATTGCTGCTGCTTGTTCAGTCGACGTTTAGCCATATCGTGGGTTGGTTAATTCCTGATGGAGAATGGTGATTGCTGTAACATCATACGTGATTCATCCACAATAGGCAGACTATGTGCAGCAACGGCGGGGCCGTTGCCTGACTCACGAGTTAACCGCTGGAGACTGCTGAATGCCAGAAGCCAACTATCTTGTCTGGATTGACCTGGAGATGACCGGGCTGGACCCGGAGAAAGAGCGCATTATCGAGATAGCGACCATCGTTACGGATTCGGAATTGAACACCATTGAAGAAGGGCCGGTGATTGCCGTGCACCAGTCCGACAAACTGCTCAGCGATATGGATGAGTGGTGCACCCGTACTCATGGCGAAAGCGGACTGACCCAGCGGGTAAAGGGCAGCAAGTTCAGCGAGATTGATGCCGAACAGAAAACCCTGGAGTTCCTGCAGCGATACCTTGAGCCGGGCCAGTCCCCTTTGTGTGGCAACAGTATTGGCCAGGACCGGCGTTTCCTGGTGAAGTATATGCCGGAGCTTGAGGCCTTCTTCCACTACCGCAATCTGGATGTAAGCACGGTTAAAGAGCTGGCCCGTCGCTGGCGACCGGATGTGCTGGACGGGGTGAAGAAGAAGGGCAGTCATCTGGCTCTGGACGATATTCGAGACTCAATCAACGAGCTGCGTCACTACCGCGAGCATTTTTTCCAGTTATAGACCGTGTCGGCCCAGGGCCCAGTGGACGTGCTCCCGAACCATTTCAGATGGGTGATCGGCCCGCGCTTTGAGGGCTTCAATTACTGGAATGGTTGAGGGTGCGTTGCCGAGGCCTACCGCCAGGTTGCGAAGCCAGCCTTCATAACCGGTCCGGCGTATGGCCGAGCCTTCGGTGCGTTTGAGGAATTCTTCTTCGGTCCACAGGAACAGGGTAGCCAGCTCGCTGTTGTCCAGGCCATGGCGTGGCTGGAAGTCTTTCTCCGCTGTGGGCTTGCTGAACTTGTTCCAAGGGCAGACCAGTTGGCAGTCGTCGCAACCAAACACACGGTTGCCCATCTTCGATCTCAGTTCTTCCGGAATGCTGCCCTTGAGCTCAATGGTGAGATAACTGATGCATTTCCGGGCGTCCAGTTTGTGGGGGCCTTCGAATGCGTCCGTAGGACAGACGTCCAGGCATGCCGCACAGGTGCCGCAGTGTTCTTTCTCGAAGGGTTCGTCGAGGGGTAATGGCGCGCTGGTGAAGATTTCCCCCAGAAAGAAAAACGAGCCGGCTTTAGGGTGAATCAGCATATTGTTCTTGCCAATCCATCCAAGCCCCGCGCGCTGAGCAAGTGCGCGTTCAAGAACCGGCGCGCTGTCCACGAAAGCCCGGTAATCGTAGCCTGAGACCGCTTCGTCAATTCGTTTTGCCAGGGTCGCCAGGCGTTTTCGCATCAGTTTGTGGTAGTCGCGTCCCACCGCGTAGCGGGTTATATAAGCCTTTTCCCGGTTAGTAAGCACCTGCCCCGGATTGTCCGGTGCCGGCAGGTAATCCAGCCGAACGGAAATCACCCGCCGGGTCCCTTCCACCAGAGAGGTGGGGGTATAGCGTTTGTCGCCATGGTCAGCCATGTAGGACATTTCGCCGTGATGCCCTTCGTTCAGCCAGACCTGCAACCGCTCACCGTGAACGCCCGTGTCGGGCAGGGTGATGCCGGCGTCACTAAAGCCCAGTTCGAGGGCCCAGGCGCGGATCTGGCGAGGTAGATCGTCCAGTTTATGGTCGGTTGGGTCGGTCATTGAATGCCAGTAACGAAGTTTAATTTGATTAAGTTATGACCTTTCCCGCTGTTTTGCTACTCTTTACAGGTATCTGGCCGTTTTTCTTAATCCGAATTCTGTAACGGGAGCGGACTTGCATGCCCCTGTCCGGTGGTCACAGTTTACCAGAAGACCTCTACTCCGCCGATGCGGTGCGGGAGATTGACCGCTATGTAATTGATCAGCAAGGAGTCGGTGGATTCGAGTTGATGCAGGCCGCAGCAGCCAGTGCCTTCCGCCGGCTGGTGCGATACTGGCCGGAACCTGGCCGGATCCTTGTTTTGTGTGGCGCCGGCAACAATGGTGGCGACGGCTATCTGGTGGCGGCCAATGCCGTTCGTCACGGTCTGAATGTGGATTGTCTTGCAGTGGCACCAACCGGAAAGTTGTCTGGCGATGCCCGCAGGGCATGGCAGAAAGCGGTCGAGGACGGAGTCCATGTGAGGGAGTTGGCCGATGTTGCCGGCCCCGAAATCAACGAATATTTTGGCGGTGCGGGGCTGATAGTCGACGCCATGCTGGGTACCGGTGTTTCAGGGGCACCCCGGGAGCCGTTCGCTGCCATGATTGGTCAGTGCAATGAGGCTGCTGCGCCCGTACTGGCAATTGACTTGCCCTCAGGGCTGAATGCCACCACCGGAACCGTGGCCGGGGACGCGGTCAGGGCGGCGGCGACGGTGACATTCATTGGCCTCAAAGCTGGTCTGTTTACCGCTCAGGGCCCGGAATATGCCGGCGGGGTTGCGTTTGAGTCCCTTGATACGGACGACTGGGCGACCGAAAGCGGACAGCGCCCGCTGGCCCGAAGGGTGGATTGGGCCGGTATCCATATGTCGCTGCCCAGGCGTCCGCGGGTCGCCCATAAAGGGCGGTTCGGCCATGTGTTGGTGGTGGCTGGCGACCGCGGGTTTGGTGGCGCCGGCATGATGGCTGCGGAGGCCGCGTCCAGGTCTGGGGCGGGCATGGTGACCCTGGCAACGCGTCCGGAATACGTGGCGCCGGCACTGTCTCGCTGCCCGTCAGTGATGGTTCAGGGGCTGATTCACGGGTCTGAGTTGCCGCCACTGATCAGTGCGGCGGATGTGATCGTCTGTGGTCCCGGCATCGGCCACGGCGCCTGGGGGCAGCAGATGTTGCAGCAGGTGGTGGCCAGCGGCAAACCGCGGGTGATGGATGCGGACGCCTTGAACCTGATGGCATCGCGGGTTGCACAGCCCGCGGAAAACCATATTCTTACTCCGCATCCCGGCGAAGCGGCGCGCCTGCTGGAATGCGAAGTGGCTGATATCGAGAACGACCGGGTCCGCGCTGCAGAGCAGATTCGTCAGCTTTTCGGGGGAGTGGTCCTGCTTAAGGGGGCCGGGACGGTTGTTGCCTCGGAAGGCATGCTGCCGGATATTATAAGCGGTAGTAATCCCGGCATGGCAACCGGTGGTATGGGCGATGTGCTGTCCGGCATACTTGGCAGCCTGTATGCTCAGCTCGGGGAAGGCCATCTCGCTGCTTCGGCAGCTGCTGCTCTTCATCTGGCGGCCGCAAACCGGGCGACGGCAACCAGGGGCTATATGGGATTACTGCCCATGGATGTGATTGATGCGCTGCCGCAGGTTCTGCTGGAGGCGGAAAAGAGCGCAGCAAGCGGGCAGGGCGAGCACTGGACGACCGGAGAATTCGGAGAGCAATGAACGTCGCGGCGGAAGAGCTCAGGCTTTATCTGAAGGATGAACAGGATACGGAACAACTGGGCCGGATTCTGGCCGGGCTCGTCAACGAGAGCGGGCAGGGGCTGGTGGTGTTCCTGGAAGGTGATCTTGGTATGGGAAAGACCACCCTGAGCCGCGGTATCATGCGTGGTCTTGGTCACGAAGGAGCGGTAAAAAGCCCGACTTATACGATCGTAGAGCCTTATGAACATCTGGATCCTCCTGCCTATCACTTTGATCTTTACCGGCTTGGTGATCCGGAAGAGCTGGAATACATGGGAATCCGTGATTATTTCCAGGCCCGGAACCTGTGCATTATAGAGTGGCCCGGACGTGGTCTTGGCATCCTTCCCGAGCCGGATCTGCAGGTGAGCCTGGGTAAAAACGGTGACGGGCGCAGTGCCCGTGTTTCAGCATCAACAAATCGTGGCAGCAGTTTGCTGGCCCGGATTAGTGAGCAGTTGCCCCCGGGCCAGGGATATTAATCGTGTGTGATCAGTGCAGGTGTGCAGAATGATGAATATAAGAACATTCTCCCGGTGGTTTCTTGCTGCGGTCATGGCGTGGTCATTAATGGTCCCGTTGGCGGCGAAGGCGGGGGTCAGTATTGAGAGTGCGCGGATCTGGCCGGCGCCGGACCACACGCGCCTGGTACTGGACGTAGGTGGCAAGATTGATCACAAGGTTTTTGCTCTTTCTGGACCGTCCAGGCTAGTGATTGACCTGAAAAATGCCAGTCTCAAAGCTGACTTTGAAAAGCTTGACCTGTCCGGCAGCCCGGTTCGCCGGATTCGCAGTGCCCCCCGTAATGGCAATGACCTGCGGGTAGTTCTGGATCTTGAAAGTGATATCAAGCCGCGGAGTTTTCAGCTCGAGCCCAACCAGCAATATGGCCACAGGCTGGTGGTGGATCTGATCGATGAGGGCGGGCTGAAAGCACGCAAACCCTCTAAGCCGACCATTTCCCAGAACAGTAACGGCAAGCGCGACGTTATCGTGGTGGTTGACGCCGGCCACGGTGGTGAAGATCCCGGAGCTATCGGCCCGCGGGGAACGCGCGAGAAAGACGTGGTGCTGAAAATGGCCAAGACTCTGGCAGACCTGATAGAGGCCAAGCCGGGATATACCGCCAAGCTCACCCGCAACGGTGACTATTATATCGATTTGCGCAGCCGCACGTTGCTTGCACGCAAGCACAACGCCGACCTGTTCGTTTCTGTCCACGCAGATGCCTTCCGCACGCCGCAACCCCGGGGTGCCTCGGTGTTTGCCCTTTCGCAAAGGGGAGCTACCAGTGAAACTGCCCGTTGGCTGGCAAAAAGCGAAAATCGGTCGGATCTGATCGGTGGTGCCGGTGGGGTTTCACTGGATGGTCGTGACGAGATGCTCGCCGGTGTTCTCCTGGACCTGTCCATGACGGCCAGTATCAATTCCAGCCTTGGGGTCGGCAGCTCAATTCTCGGCAGGCTTGGCAGTGTGGCCAAGCTCCACAAGAAGGGAGTAGAGCAGGCTGCGTTTGCCGTGCTGAAGTCGCCGGATATCCCATCGATCCTGGTTGAGGCGGGATTTATTTCCAACCCCAAGGAAGAGCAGAATCTGTCCAGTGCCTGGTATCGAGAGAAACTCTCGAGGGCGGTTTTCGAAGGAATTGATGACTATTTCCAGAAGACACCGCCACCAGGCACCTTGCTGGCGTGGCAGAAACAGAACAGTCAGGGCGCTGGCAGTGTCAGTCAGTATCGCATCCGTCGGGGGGATACACTCTCAGGGCTTGCGAAGGAGAACCAGATAAGCGTCAGCGAACTGATGCAGTATAACGGCCTCAATGATGACCGTGTTATGGTAGGGCAAACCATTCGTATTCCCTCATCCTGAAACGAGGTGTCCCGGTAGCATGCCCTCCATTCGATTACTGACTCCGCGCCTGGCAAATCAGATTGCTGCCGGCGAGGTGGTTGAGCGTCCGGCTTCGGTCGTCAAGGAACTGGTAGAAAACGCGCTCGACGCCGGTGCCCGGCGGGTTGATATCGAGATCGAACAGGGGGGTGTGAAACTCATCCGGGTTCGTGATGACGGCAGCGGCATCGACGAGTCAGACCTTCCCCTGGCACTCAGCCGCCACGCAACCAGCAAGATCGAGAATCTTGATGATCTTGAGGCTGTTGCTTCCCTTGGTTTCCGGGGTGAAGCCCTTGCGAGTATCAGTTCGGTGTCCCGGCTTGCATTAACCTCGCGCACAGAGAGCCAGGAAGCTGCCTCCAGGGTCGAAGTGGAAGGGCGCGACATGGACGCCAGCATCTCGCCGGCGGCCCACCCTGTGGGAACAACGGTGGAAGTCCGGGATCTGTTCTTCAATACGCCGGCCCGCCGCAAATTTCTCCGTACTGAAAAAACCGAATTCAATCATGTCGACGAATGTGTCCGACGTCAGGCCCTGAGCCGTTTTGATACCGGGTTCACACTCCGCCACAATCAGCGGGTGGTCCAGAGCCTGCGCCCGGCGGAAAATCCCCTCGACCGTGAGCGCCGGATCGGCTCTCTGTGTGGCCAACAGTTTATCGACAATGCGGTGGTGATTGATGCCGAGGCCACGGGGCTGAAACTCTGGGGGTGGGTGGCGCTGCCCACCTTTTCCCGTAGCCAGGCGGATCTTCAGTACTTTTTTGTCAATGGTCGGGTGATCCGTGACCGGCTGGTGGCCCACGCCGTGCGCCAGGCCTACCGCGACGTGCTCTATAACAACCGCCACCCGGCCTTTGTGCTCTATCTGGAAGTGGATCCCTCCAATGTGGATGTGAACGTTCACCCCACCAAGCACGAGGTGCGTTTCCGGGATGGCCGGCTGGTTCACGATTTTATTTTCCGTACTCTCCATAAAGCCCTGGCGGATGTGCGCCCGGACGACCACCTGAGAGGCGCTGTCGCCCAGTCCCATGGGCGCGAATCTGCCGGCGGCCCGGGTGGCTATGGCACCCAGGTGGCCATGTCTGATGTAAATCCCCAGCCGGCTCCCGATCCGTTTGCCAGCTCAAACGGCCAAGACGTTGGTGGCTTTACCGGCGGCCAGCGGTCACCGCAGCTTGAATGGCAGGCCCGTGACCAGATGGCGTTCTATCAGTCCCTGAACCAGGGGGGCGGTGTCGATCGCCAGCCTGCCATGGCTGATGCCGGCGAGGTGGCGGTAGCGTCGCCGACGCCGCCCCAGAGCAGTGGCGATGAGCCGCCGCTGGGTTACGCCATTGCTCAGTTGCATGGTATTTATATTCTCGCCCAGGGCCGCCAGGGCATGATTGTGGTGGATATGCATGCGGCTCACGAGCGCATCACCTACGAGCGCATGAAAAGAGCGCTGGAAGCCCAGGACCTGAAAAGCCAGCCGCTGTTGGTACCGGTATCTCTGGCCGTCAGCCAGAAAGAAGCTGCACTGGCGGAAACCCATGCAGAGGAGCTTTTGCAGCTGGGATTGAGGGTGGAGCGTATCGGCCCTGAAACACTGGCAGTGCGGCAGGTGCCAGCCCTGTTACGGGGTGCCGATACCGAACAACTGGTGCGGGACGTACTGTCGGACCTGATCGAAAACGGCGAGAGCGACCGTGTCGAAGCCGTCACCCACGAGCTGCTTGGCACCATGGCCTGCCACGGCTCGGTGCGGGCAAACCGGCAACTGACCATTCCCGAAATGAACGCCCTGCTGCGGGACATGGAGGCCACGGAACGAAGCGGCCAGTGCAATCACGGCCGGCCCACCTGGACTGTGGTCACGTTGTCAGAGCTGGACAAGCTGTTCCTGCGGGGGCGCTAAGGCCTTTATGTCTCCCGCCATATTCCTCATGGGGCCCACGGCCTCCGGCAAGACCGACCTGGCCATCGAACTTTGTCGTCGCTTGCCCTGCGATATCATCAGTGTTGATTCGGCCATGATCTACCGTGGCATGGACATCGGTACCGCCAAACCCTTGCCGGCGGAGCTCGCCCAAGCCCCTCACCGGTTGATCGATATCTGCGATCCTGCAGAGACGTACTCGGCTGCGGACTTTCGTCATGATGCGCTGCGTGAGATGGCCCAGATCACCTCAGCGGGCCGAATTCCCCTGCTGGTGGGTGGCACCATGATGTACTTCAAGGCTCTGCTGCACGGGTTGTCCGATCTGCCGTCCGCTGATGCCGAGATCCGGCGGGCGCTGGAGCAGCAGGCCCTGGAGAATGGCTGGGAGAGTCTGCATCGTGAACTGGAAGAGCGGGACCCGGTAGCAGCGAGACTGATTCACCAGAACAACCGGCAACGCCTGATTCGGGCGCTCGAAGTAATCCGTCTGACAGGGCGTCCGATTTCCTCGCTGTGGGAGGACAAGTCACGCAACAATACGGCCATTAACGATGCGGGCAGCGCAAGTGTTGAGGATTACACCTATTTCACCCAATGGCAGGCAGACGAAACGCCGTCTCTTCCGTATACTGTGGTGCAGCTTGCGATGGCTCCCGCTGACAGGCGGGTACTCCATGAAAGAATCAACCTGCGTTTTCAGGCAATGCTGGATGCCGGTTTTCTTGATGAGGTCAGGGCGTTGATGGCCAGAGGCGATCTGCATTCCGGCCTGCCCTCCATGCGTTGTGTCGGTTATCGACAAGCCTGGTCTCATCTGGCGGGTGATTGCGACTACAGCACCATGGTGGAAAAAGGGGCTGCCGCTACCCGGCAGCTCGCCAAGCGCCAGCTGACCTGGTTGCGAAAGTGGTCCGGATTGGACTGGCTGGACAGTGGCGACAAACTTATGTCGGACACTGCCTTGAAAATTATTGAATCTCGCACCACATTTAAATCTTGAATATGACGATCTGCCTTTACTTATAAACAGGAGAAAACACATGTCAAAAGGGCACTCTCTACAAGACCCTTACCTCAATGCATTACGCAAGGAACGCATTCCGGTTTCTATCTTTCTGGTCAATGGCATCAAGCTTCAGGGCCAGATTGAATCATTTGACCAGTTCGTGATTTTGCTGAAAAACACTGTCAGCCAGATGGTCTATAAGCACGCCATTTCCACAGTGGTCCCTGCCAGGAATGTTCGCATTCCGCCACAGGCACCAGGTGGGGAAGAGTCTGAGGACTGATTTACCCGGTAATCCCGGTATTACCACCCGCGCTCCCGACGGGCCCGAAAAGGCCCTGAGGGCCGCGGGTGTTTGTTTTTTGCCCGGCTTTGTTGCTGGCGGTACTACCTGTTACAACCTGACCGATCAGGAGTTTCTGTTACTTGTTTGAACGTCCCGATGTTGGTGAACGGGCTATCCTCGTTCACATTGAGTTTTCCTCCCATGAAGAGTCCGAGGATCTGGGCGAATTCCGCGAACTGGTGTGGTCCGCAGGTGTTGAACCGGTGGGCGTTGTTACCGGCTCCCGGAAGCAGCCCAGCCCGAGGCTGTTTGTAGGCGAGGGCAAGCTGGAAGAGATTCGCGATGCGGTGGCGGCGAACGAAGCCGACGTGGTTCTGTTCAATCATGCCCTGAGCCCCAGCCAGGAGCGCAATATCGAGCGGGAGCTCCAGTGCCGTGTGCTTGACCGCACCGGTGTTATCCTGGACATATTTGCCCAACGGGCGCGCACCCATGAGGGTAAGCTGCAGGTAGAGCTGGCCCAGCTGGAACATATGTCTACCCGGCTGGTGCGGGGCTGGACTCACCTTGAGCGGCAAAAGGGCGGTATCGGCCTGCGCGGTCCCGGCGAGACCCAGCTGGAAACGGACCGGCGCTTGCTCAGGGAGCGTATCAAGTCCATCCACCGCAGACTGGAAAAGGTTCGCAAACAGCGTAATCAGGGCCGCCGGGCCCGCAAGCGCGCAGATATTCCCACGGTATCGCTGGTGGGGTATACCAACGCAGGCAAATCCACGCTTTTCAACCGGATTACCACGTCCACCGTTTACGCGGCTGACCAGCTATTTGCGACTCTTGATCCCACGCTCCGGCGGTTGGAACTTCCGGACATCGGCCCGGTCGTAATGGCCGACACGGTGGGATTTATCCGCCACTTGCCCCACAAGCTGGTTGAAGCCTTCCGCGCCACCCTGGAAGAAACCACGGAAGCATCCATCCTTCTCCATATCATTGACTGCCACGACGACCGGCGCGACGAAAACATGGAACAGGTGGAAGAGGTTCTGGCGGAAATCGGCGCGGATGAGATCCCCGTGTTGCAGGTATTCAACAAGATTGATCTGCTGGACAATTTCGAGCCTCGTATTGAACGCAATGAAGATGGGGTGCCGGTGCGGGTCTGGGTTTCAGCCGTCACCGGAGCGGGCCTCGATGGGCTGTTCGATACTATTGTGGAGCGACTCGCCGAAGACGTTGTGCACCATTTTGTGGTGTTGGGCCCGGCTGATGGCAAGCTCCGCGCGCTTTTACACCAGGCAGGTTCCGTACTCAGCGAGGAGCACCGGGAGGATGGTGACTCCATCATCGAAGTGCGTCTCCAGTACCGGGATTGGTTGCAGCTACTGAGTCGGGCCGGGGTTCAGGAAAAAGACGTAAAGCTTGACGAACAACGTATATAGACAGGCTGTGCTATTGCCGGGGCGCTTATAAATCCCTAGTATTTGCAGCCATCAGACTCGTTTGGAACGGAGAAAACTATGGCCTGGAATGAACCGGGTGGAAACCGCAATGACAATGATCCCTGGGGAACCGGTGGTGGTCGTGGCGGCAATGATCAGGGGCCACCAGACCTCGACGAGGCGTTGAAGAAGGGCCTCGACAAGCTTAACAAGCTGCTGGGTGGCAAGGGTAACAAGTCCGGAGGCAATGGCAGCGGTTCGTCGTCCGGCGGCAGCGGCGGTGGTTTTGGTGCCATTCTTGCGCTGGCAGCCATTATTTTCGTTGGGTATGTGGTGTTCCAGTCTTTTTACACCGTGGACGAACAGGAGCGGGCAGTTGTTCTTCGCTTCGGTGAATTCAGTCGTACAGAGAATCCTGGTCTGCGCTTCAAGGTTCCGTTGATCGACAGTGTGCGTCTGGTCCGGGTCACCAACGTACGTAACGCGGAGTCTACGGGGCAGATGCTGACGCAGGATGAGAACCTTGTATCGGTTGATCTGCAGGTTCAGTATCGCGTTGGCGACGCCAAGGCTTATGTGCTGAATGTCCGGGACTCTAACCAGGCGCTGGCATTCGCCACTGACAGTGCCTTGCGTCATGAGGTTGGCAGTTCCGTTCTGGACGACGTATTGACTGAAGGTCGTGCAGAACTGGCCGTTCGTGTCGAGCAGCGACTGCAGAACTTCCTTGAGGAATACGGCACTGGCCTCTCGATTGTGCGTGTGAACGTTGAAAGCACCCAGCCACCGGATGCGGTTCAGGATGCTTTCCGCGAAGTGCAGCGTGCACGCGAGGATGAGCAGCAGGTTAAGGAAGAGGCGGAAACCTATCGCAACAAGGTTGTCCCCGAAGCTCGCGGCCGGGCCCAGCGTCTGACTGAAGAGGCGTCAGCCTACAAGGAAGAAGTAATCGAGCGCGCCCGAGGCGAAACTTCACGCTTCCTCGCGGTGCTTGGTGTCTACGAGACGGCACCCGAGGTTACCCGGGAGCGCATGTATATTCAGGCGCTTGAGGGTGTCCTTTCGAGAACAAGCAAAGTGTTGGTTGACACCCAGAGCAGCGACAACATGATGTATCTGCCGCTGGACAGGCTGACGAATAATCGTTCAGGCTCGAGCGCTGGCAGCCAGGACAGTTCCGGAAGCTCTGACAGCATCGACATCAAGACCCTGTCAGACCAGGTAATTCAGGAGTTGCGCGGCAGGCAGGATAGTGGCGTTCGGAGGAGTAGATAATGATGGGACCCAAAAGCATTGTGGGCCTTGCAGGCGCCCTGATCGTGGTACTGATAGTGCTGTCCAGCGTGTACATCATTCCGGAAACCCATCGTGGGGTACTGCTTCGATTTGGTGAATTGATTGAAACAGATATTCAGGCAGGCCTTCACTTCAAGGTACCGGTCATCGACCAGGTGCGGCAGTTTGATATCCGGTTGCTGACAACGGATTTGCCGTCGCGTCAGTACCTGACCATCGAGAAGAAGCCATTGGACGTGGACTCTTACATCGCCTGGAAAATCCGGGATGTGGACCAGTTCTATCGGGCTACCGGTGGCGATGAGTATCGCGCCTCCGAGCTCCTGTTGTCCCGGGTGGATAACGGCCTTCGTGATGAATTCGGCGTGCGGACCATGGTCGAAGTGGTTTCTGGCCAGCGTGACGAACTGATGCATACTCTGCGGGACCGTGTGAATGAAACCTCACAGAAAGAGTTCGGGATTGAAGTGGTGGATATCCGCGTCAAGGCAATCGAGTTCCCGGGGCAGGTGAGCCAGAACGTCTATCGGCGCATGGCCACCGAGCGTGAGAAGCTGGCGCAGGAATTCCGCTCCCGCGGTCGCGAACTCGCTGAAGGTATTCGTGCCGATGCGGATCGTCAACGGACGGTGATACTGGCAGAGGCGTTCGCCAACGCGGAAGAGATGCGTGGTGAAGGTGACGCCGAGGCAGCGCGTATCTACGCTGACGCCTACGGCTCGGACAGCGAGTTCTATAGCTTCTATCGCAGCCTGGAAGCCTATCAGAATACGTTTGCCAACGAAGCTGACATCATGGTGATAGACACCGACAGTGAATTCCTCAGGTTCCTGAAGGACCCCCAGGGAAGCCGCTGAACGATGCCACGGTGATGACAAAACCGGAATACCTCGGTATTCCGGTTTTTTTGTGCCTGCCAACAGTGTAAAATTCTGCCGGTTTTGGTTCGGGTTTTTATTCTTGCGCCGAACATCGCCCTAAATCCTGTGTACTCCCGGGGCTTTTTCCTCCGGGGCAGAACGGACAACCGAATCTCATGACAGTATCTGATCGCTGGCTGCTGCCGGATGGCGTCGAAGATATTCTTCCGCCACTGGCTGGACAGATCGAATCCCTGCGCCGGGATGTAATGGATACCTGCCAGCACTGGGGTTACCAGCTGGTTATCCCGCCATTGATTGAATACCTGGAGTCACTTTTTACTGGCACCGGCCATGACCTGGAACTCCAGACCTTCAAGCTGACGGACCAGCTAACCGGCCGAATGATGGGTCTCAGGGCAGACATGACCCCCCAGGCAGCCAGGATTGATGCCCACACGCTTGGCCAGGAGGGTATTACTCGGCTGTGTTACGCCGGCCATGTACTTCACACCCGCCCACGCCATATGCTGACTGGGCGCACGCCCATTCAGGCCGGGTGCGAACTGTTTGGCAGTGGTTCCGAATCGGCGGACATGGAAGTGATCAGCCTGATGCTGGAAACACTGCGAGTGTCCGGTCTGCCGCGGATCCATCTGGACCTGGCCCATGTGACCATCTACGAAACTCTGGTAGGTGAGGCCGGGTTCGACCGCGATACCGGCGCGGCCATCTTTGATGCCATGACCAGGAAGTCTGTGCCTGAGCTGGATGAACTGCTGGGTGATTGCGAACCGGGTTCTGCCGGGAGCATGCTCAGGGAGCTGGCGCGGGTCAGTGGTGGCCGGGAAGCGCTGGCCGAAGCCAGACGCATTCTTGAGGGTGCGCCGAAGCCGCTGATTCAGGCCCTGGAGCAGTTGGAACGGGTGGCGGAAATGCTGGCGGGAAACTATCCGGAAGTGAGCTTCGGCTTCGATTTTTGTGAGCTTCGTGGGTACAACTACCACACGGGCCTGGTCTTTGCTGCCTACGTACCCGGCCATGGCGATGCGGTTGCCAAAGGTGGGCGTTACGATTCCATCGGTAGTGATTTTGGTCGGGCGCGTCCGGCCACCGGGTTCAGCCTGGATATCCGTGCCCTGGTGTCGCTGGGCCAGCGTACACGGTCAGTGGGCAGGGCCGTCTGGGCGCCAGCGGAGCAGGACCCCACTCTGGACGGTGTCATATCCGGATTACGGATGACAGAAGTCGTTGTCAGGGCTATGCCAGAGGACGAAGGCGTTGATCCGCGCTCCCGTAATTGCGACCGGATTCTGGTAAAGCGTGACGGCCAATGGGTCGTAGAGCAGCTGGGCTGATACCAACGGGTACTGAGCCACTCATTTACAGGTAAAACTGCGGGTACTCCGTCGACCGGCGAAGCCGCACTGAGAGAGAGTCATGGGTAAAAACGTTGTAGTGCTGGGCACCCAATGGGGTGACGAAGGAAAAGGCAAGATTGTTGACCTGCTGACCGACAAGGTCGCCGCCGTGGTGCGTTTTCAGGGCGGGCACAACGCCGGCCACACCCTGGTTATTGAGGGCAAGAAGACCGCACTTCACCTGATCCCCTCCGGCATCCTGAGAAAAGATGTTCAGTGCCTGATTGGCAACGGTGTGGTTCTCTCTCCGGAAGCGTTGCTGAAGGAAGTCCGGGAGCTCGAGAGCAACGGTGTTGCTGTGCGCGACCGGCTCAAGATCAGCCTGGCGTGTCCCGTTATCCTCAAAACCCACGTTCGCATTGATCAGGCCAGAGAGCGTGCCCGGGGTGTGGACAAGATCGGCACGACCGGTCGTGGTATTGGTCCGGCCTACGAAGACAAGGTTTCCCGTCGTGGCGTTCGCGTTGGAGACTTGTGTAATCCGCAAAGCTTCAAAGAGAAGCTGCAGGAAATCATGTCTTACCACAATTTCGTGCTGACCGAGTATTTCCGCGAAGAGCCGGAGGACATTGACCAGGCGTTTGCCGAGCTCATGTCCATGGGCGAGGAGATCCTGCCGATGTCTGCGGACGTGACGGATATCCTCCACGATCTGCGCAAGCGCGGGGAACATATCCTGTTCGAGGGCGCCCAGGGCTCACTGCTGGATATCGACCTGGGTACCTACCCGTATGTTACATCCTCCAACACTACGGCTGGTGGTACCGCCACCGGGACCGGTTTCGGCCCGCTGTTCCTGGATTATGTACTGGGTATTACCAAGGCCTACACCACACGTGTTGGCTCCGGGCCGTTCCCGACCGAACTGTTTGACGACATGGGCCAGCATCTGGCTGTAAAGGGTAATGAAATCGGCACCACCACTGGTCGTTCACGCCGTTGTGGCTGGTTTGACGCCGTCGCGCTGCGCCACGCCATCCAGATCAACAGCGTATCGGGCATCTGCCTGACCAAGCTCGACGTGCTGGATGGCATGGATACCGTGAAGGTCTGTATCGGCTACAAGACACCCAAGGGTGAAATCACTCGTCCCCCCATCGGGTGTGACACCTACAAAGACATCGAGCCGTTGTTTGCTGAGCTGCCTGGCTGGCAGGAAAGCACGGTTGGCCTTACAGCGCTGGACCAGCTGCCCGAGAACGCCAAGGCCTATATCCGGTTCCTGGAAGAGCAGATCGAAGCACCCATCGATATTATCTCGACAGGCCCTGACCGGGTGGAAACCATCATACTCCGCCATCCCTTCGGCGAGTAAATCGGCAGGTTGTCGCGGCCGCCTTCAGGGCTTATCCGCGATAACCGTCGCTCTTTTGGGGCCCGGATAGCCTTCGACAGTTCTGGTGGGATCGTCCGGGTCCAGAAAGTCCTGCAGCGACTGGAAGCGCATCCAGTCTGTAGTGCGCTGCTCTTCGGTGGTGGTTTCGGTGACGTCCACCACGCGGGCGTTGCGAAAACCGGTCCGGTCCAGCCATCGCAGCAGCGTATCGCAACTGGGCAGGAACCATACATTCCGCATCTGACCGTAGCGGTCCTCCGGCATCAGGCTGTGTCCTTCCGGCCCATCTGTAATCAGTGTCTCCAACACCAGTTCGCCACCCGGGCGGAGTGAGTCCTTAAGCTCCAGAAGGTGGTCCAGTGGGGATCGGCGATGGTAGAGCACCCCCATCGAAAAGGTGGTGTCGAAAGCCTCCAGTTTCTCTGGCAGGTCTTCCATACGCACCGGCAGCAGGTCGACGCGCTGTTCGGTTCCGATGTAGCGTTTGACGCTCAGGAACTGGAACAGGAACAGGAGCCCGGGATCAATGCCGATGACCCGTCCAGCACCTTCTCCCAGCATCCGCCAGCAGTGGTAGCCAGAACCACAACCGACATCCAGTATCTGGCGACCACGAAGGTCCGACAGGTAGGGGGAGACGCGATCCCATTTCCAGTCTGAACGCCACTCGGTATCAATGTAGGTGCCAAAGAACTCAAAGGGCCCCTTGCGCCATGGCATCAGTCCCCGAAGCCCTTTTTCAAGGTGTGCTGCCGCCTCTGCCGGGAGTGGCTGCTCGGTGCTCAGAGTGATGGCCGACCGGTTGAGATCCGCTGTCACCGAAGAGATATCGGGCAAGGTCGCCAGCGCATGCATCCAACGTGCGATATCACCGTGAGGGTTTTCATCAAAGCGTTTGTGAAGTTGCTGCTGTAGCAGGGAGCGCCAGTGGCCGAACCCACGGCTGTCGAGGTCATCAAACAAGGGGGCAAAACACCCCTGCCAGTCGAAAGTCGTCATGAAGGCTCCGTTCAGGGCGATTTGATGGCGAGCATGGACACAAAATTGAAGCACTGATACCAGACCAGCACCCTATCAAAGCCCGCTATTATCAGGCGTTGACGATGTTCTGCCAGAGTTTCGGGAATCAGAACCTGCTCGAGAGCCGATCGCTTCTGGCTGATCTCCAGGTCGGAATAGCCGTTGGCTCGCTTGAACTCGTGGTGAAGTTGCGTCTGTATTGCCTGTTCCGCTTCGGATTCAAAACGGATTTTTTCGGAGAGGATAAGCGCACCTCCGGGCAGAGTGGCCTCAGCAATACGTTTCATCAGTTCTCCGCGCCTTTCCGGCGCCACGAACTGCAGGGTGAAGTTCAGGGTGGTGACCGAAGTTTGCTCGATAAAAGTGTCCAGAATATCTTCGCAGCGCAGGGAGACGGGCAGCGGATGGTCATCCAGGGCGATGTAGTGCTCGCAGCGTTCGATCATGGCGGCGGAGTTATCCACGCCCGTCAGGATGCAGTCCCGGTCGCCAATGCCGTGTCGCATCGCCAGGGTGGAGGCCCCCAGGGAACACCCGAGGTCGTAGCAGTGGCTCCCAGGGCGGGCGTATTGCTCGGTAATGACTTCGATCATCGGGATGATAGTGGTGTAGCCGGGCACGGAGCGGCGAATCATGTCCGGGAAAACCCTCGCTACGGAGGCATCGAAACGGAAATCTTCTGTTTCACGTTCGCTGGCAAACAGCCGGTCCAGTGCCTGCCCAGGCTTTCTGTTACTGTCACTCATCACCCACCGGCTCCTGCTTTTCCCCTGGCTGGCTCGGGTCCGCGGCAGGGCCCCGGCTACAGCGGACACCCCGGTTCTTGTAATCCACCAGAACGCCGCGGAAATCGGGGTCAACATCAGCAGCGATGGCCAGATAACCCTGTTCACAGACAGCGTGAAGCTCAGACGACTTGGGCGACATGCGGAATTCTTCATCCGGCGTGATGTGAACTGCCTCGAATTCACCAACCGGCACGTGATCCTTGTTGTCGGAGTGATCAATCTTGCCGCTTGCCTCCAGTACGAGAACGGTTGCGATCATGGTGCCAATGGCTGTCGCAATCAGGCTGCGTACTGTGAATCTGGCCTCACTCTGGCTCATCGGGAAGTCTCCGGTCTTTCGGTTGTCCGGCCTCAATACTGGCCGGGAACATTAATGGAAGGGGCTTGCAGTGCCGCGAGCTGTTCACGCAGGGACAGGATCTGGTCGGACCAGAAACGGGGCTGGGCAAACCATGGGAAGAATCGCGGGAAGGCGGGGTCGTCCCAGCGCTTGGCCAGCCAGGTGCAGTGAGAAATCTGGCGGTAGCATCGCAGAGGTTCAATAAGATGGCGTTCCCGGCGGTTGAAGTCCCGGAACATTTCATAGCCTTCAAGCAGTTCGCCAAACTGCTGGCCCCGTTCAATGTCGTCTCCGTTCAGCAGCAGCCAGAGGTCCTGGATGGCTGGCCCGGTGCGGCAGTCATCCAGGTCGACAAACAGCATCTGCTCCTCACGACAGAGGATGTTGCCGCCGTGGCAGTCGCCGTGCAGTCTCAGGGAGTGCACTTCGCCGGCATCGTCGATCCGCCGGGCGCAATGGTCCACCAGGTCGGGAATCAGTGAATCCCAGGCGGGGCGAAGGTCATCCGGTACCCAGCAATTGTCGGTAAGGAAACGGTTGTTCTCCTCAATGCCTGAGAGCACGGACATCACGGGGCGATGGCTGAAGCTGGCCGTATCACCGATGTTGTGAAGCTGGCCCAGCCATTGTCCAAGCCGGTAGAGCGTGTCAGCTACACTGGTATCCGGCGCCTGGCCGCCCCTCTGCGGAAAAACGGCGAACAGGAAGTCATCACAGCGCCCCAGGGTGTCCCCGGAGGGCATGACCATTGGCGCGACCACCGGAATGTCGGCGGCCAGCAGTTGCGCGGTAAATTCGTGTTCTTCGCGGATCTGCGCTTCACTCCAGCGCCCCGGACGGTAAAACTTGGTTATTACGGGGGGCTGGTCTTCAATGCCGATCTGATAAACGCGGTTTTCATAGCTGTTAAGGGCAAACAGCCGGCCATTAACGATGAACCCTGCGTTCTCCATGGCATCAAGAATCTTGTCCGGTTTAAGGGCATCGTATGGATGGCTGGAGATCTCGGTCATAAATAAATTTTAGCGTCTCGAACTTTGTTGGGCCTGCATTGATGCAAGGTGGTACCAGTTTTCGTCCAGTTCCCAGCGAACGCGGTCCACGCCTGAAGCATTGAGGACAATATCGCCGGCCCTGGCCTGGACCTGGGCCAATTCACGTTCTGCACGTTGCCAGTCCCGGTGGTTGTCGCTCAGGTTGCGCATACTCGGGAAAATGGTGCTCAGTGCTTCGTGGGTCGATGTTTTGTGTGAGCGAAGGGAGCTCATAATGGCGGTGCTCCCCTCCACCCTCAATACCCGGTGTTGATAGGGATAGTTGGCCACCATAGTGTCCGCTTTCAGATCCTGATTGAGGCTGATTACCTCAAAACCACGCCAGCCAAGCCAGCCAACAAATATGGCCGCGACCATCATTACAATTATAAACTGCTTCCTGTCAGACATCGCTTCCTGCTCCGTGCACTTGTTTTCTGGGGCAAGTATAACGTTTCAGGGCCATGATCGTAATGCGATTCCGGCAAACTCCCACAGACAGGCGAGGGTAATTCGAACTTTGGTGACAGACAGGGAAATGCTTCAGGTAGATACGGTCGTGGTCGGTGCGGGTATTGTCGGCCTTGCCGTGGCCCGGCATCTCGCCATGCAGGGTAGCGAGGTATTGGTTCTGGACGGCAATGCACGTTTCGGAGAGGGGTTGTCCTCCCGTAACAGTGAAGTTATCCATGCCGGTATCTACTATCCGGAGGGCTCCGGCAAGGCGAAGTTGTGCATTCGTGGCCGGCAACTGCTATACGATTACTGTCAGCAGCGACAGATTGACCATCGGAAAACCGGTAAGTGGATCGTGGCCCGAGGCCCGGAGCAACAGGAGAAGCTCGTTTCGATAGCCCGGCAGGCTGAGCGCAATGGGGTGTGGCTGCAAAGCGTGGGGCAAGGCGCACTGCAATCGAGGCTGCCGGAGGTGATTGCCGATGAGGCGCTGTTTTCCCCGGAAACCGGTGTGGTGAATAGTCATGGGGTGATGCTCGCGTTTTTGGGGGATATTGAGGACTGTGGTGGCCAGCTTGTCTGTCATGCGCCGGTGGAAGGTGTCACCACCATCGGCGACCAGCATCGCCTGCGGATAGGGGGGCAGTCGCCTTGCGAGCTGGTTGCCCGGCGTGTGGTAAATGCAGCTGGCCTGGGCGCGGTTGCTCTGGCGTCTGCCTGGAAGGGGATGCCAGAGGCACTTGTGCCGCAACAGTGGCTTGCCCGGGGTGTTTATTTCAGTTATTCCGGTCGACACCCGTTCAGTTCGCTGATCTATCCGGTGCCCGAGCCGGGCGGCCTGGGTGTTCACCTGACACTGGATCTGGCTGGCCAGGGGCGTTTCGGGCCGGATGTGGAATGGATAGAGCAGGTTGACTTTTCGGTGGACCCTGGCCGAGCGCGATCGTTTGCCAACAGTATCCGTCAGTGGTGGCCAGCGCTGGATGAAACCCGTCTGCAACCTGCTTATGCCGGGATCCGACCCAAACTGGCGGGGCCCGATGGCGGGTTTGCGGATTTTCGAATTGATGGCGAGGTAGACCATGGTATTCCGGGGCTGGTCCACCTGTTTGGTATTGAGTCCCCGGGCTTGACCGCGTGTCTGGCGATTGCCGAGGAGGTAGCCCAAAAGCTGGGGGACTGACCCTTTCCTGGTTACCCCGGTGTTCTTGCCAGTGCCCAGATCTGAACCTCCGCCGCGCCAGCTTCAAGAAGTGCTTCAGTAAGGCTCCGCGCAGTGGCCCCGGTGGTCACGACATCGTCAATAATGGCGAGCCTTGCTGGCGGAGTACGACCCACCTGATAGATCCCCCGCAGGTTGGCCAGCCGTTCTTCCCGGTTCAGGCCTCGTTGGGGTCGGGTTCGACGATTTCGGATAACGAGATCGGTAGTCCAGGGTATACCTGTGCGTCTACTGAGTTGTTCGGCAATGTCTGCGGCCTGGTTGAATCCCCGCTTGCGGCGCCGGGCCGGGTGCATCGGGCTGGCTATCAGCAAATCCGGGCGCTGCTCGGGAATGGTTTGCAGCATCCCCACCAGTTGGGTTGCGAAGTCGTGAATCAGCGGCCGTGCGAATGCACGCTGGCCGTTATATTTGTAGCGCTGGATCATACCGTCGACCGGGTAACGATAGCGCCAGGGCGCAATCACCCGCGTGAACGGCGGTAAATTCTGCAAACATTGGCCGCAAAGCGTTTCGTTTCCGGCGAATGCCAGGGGAAGGGCGCAGCAGCGGCAATGCCAGTGGTTGGCAGGCAAGTCCTGGCGGCAGGGCGTACACAACCCGTAGAGGGCATCAGGCGCCAGACAGGCGACACACTGACCACCGCCGGAAGGCAGAGGGCTGCGGATCTTCCGCACCGAGTCGTGAATCCATTCTCTGCTGTTAACCTTTGGTGTTAACAAGGTTGACAGCGATCTCAGTCCCTTTATCATCTGTTTCATCCGTAAACCAGAATCCCGGTAAAGTTAACAGGACTGAATCATGACTGCCACCACACCCTCTGCGGCACCTTCTATTGGAACCCGTCACGACTGGACCATGCAGGAAGCACGTGCACTGTTCGACCTGCCATTCAACGACCTGATGTTCCGTGCCCAGAGCGTTCATCGTGAACATTTCGATCCCAACGAGGTGCAGATCAGCACACTGCTGTCCATCAAGACCGGCGCCTGCCCGGAGGACTGCAAGTACTGCCCCCAGAGCGGCCACTACAACACTGGCCTGGAAAAGGAAAAGTTGCTGGAAATTGAAAAGGTGGTTGCCGAAGCAAAGGCGGCCAAAGCGAAGGGCGCTTCCCGTTTCTGCATGGGGGCAGCCTGGCGCAGCCCTTCTAAAAAGGACATGGGCTACGTGGTGGACATGGTGCGGCAGGTGAAATCCCTGGGCCTGGAAACCTGTATGACCCTGGGCATGTTGCAGCAGGAGCAGGCCGACGAGTTGGCAAGTGCCGGGCTGGATTATTACAACCACAACCTGGATACGTCCGAGAAGTACTACAGCCACATCATCACCACCCGCACCTACCAGGATCGGCTGGATACCCTTGAGAATGTTCGTAACGCCGGCATGAAAGTCTGCTGCGGCGGCATTGTGGGCATGGGCGAAGACCCGGACGATCGTGTAGGTTTGCTGGTTCAGTTGGCAAACCTGCCCCATCATCCCGAGAGCGTGCCGGTAAACATGCTGGTGAAGGTGCCGGGTACGCCAATGGAAGATGTGGAAGACCTGGACCCGTTCGATTTCATTCGCACCATCGCGGTCGCCCGCATCATGATGCCGGCCTCCCATGTGCGGTTGTCGGCCGGTCGGGAGAACATGAATGAGCAGATGCAGTCCCTGTGTTTTCTGGCCGGCGCCAACTCGATTTTCTACGGCGAAAAACTGCTGACCACTGCTAACCCGGAAGCCGATGCCGATCGCGAGTTGTTCAACCGCCTGGGTATCCGTCCCGAAGTGCGTGAGCAGGCTTGCTCGGAAGAGGAGGCGGAGGAAGCCATCGCGGAGGCCGTCGAATACGAGCAGACCCGCCACATGTTCTACGATGCCACACGCGAATCGGCATAGGCAGAGGTGCCGGTGAGAGCTGACCATGCGTGATTTTGCAGCCGAGCTTGAAAACCGTAAGCAGGCGGGGCTTTACCGTACCCGTCGGCTGATCAGTGGGCCCCAGCAGCCGGAGCTTGTTTCTGACGGTGTTCCGCTGCTGTCGTTCTGCAGCAATGACTACCTGGGCCTGGCCAGCCATCCCGATATTGTCCGGGCCGCTACCGAAGCCATGTCGCACACCGGTCTGGGCGGAGCAGCATCGCACCTGATCTGCGGCCACCACGAGGGCCACCATCAACTGGAGGTTCGGCTGGCGGCGTTCACCCGTCGCAGCTCGGCGCTGTTTTTTTCCACCGGCTACATGGCCAACATGGGTGTCATATCCGCCCTGGCGGGCCGTGGCGATACCATTTTTTCTGACCGCCTCAACCACGCCTCCATTATTGATGGCTGCATCCTCAGCCGTGCCAGGGTGAGGCGCTATCCCCACGGCGATATCGAAGCCCTGGCCAGCATGCTTGCCAGCACTGGCGGCCATAAGCTCGTTGTGACAGACGGTGTGTTCAGCATGGACGGCGACGTGGCCCCATTGAAGGAGCTTGCGGCGCTGTGCCGGGCACACGATGCGTTACTGGTGGTTGATGATGCCCATGGTATGGGCGTTCTTGGCCCCCACGGTCGAGGCAGCATCGCCGAACTTGGGTTGTCGGAAGAGGATGTGCCGGTGCTGATTGGAACGCTGGGTAAAGCCATCGGCACCAGCGGGGCGTTCGTCGCCGGCCCGAAACTGCTGATGGATTACCTGGTGCAGAAGGCTCGCACCTATATTTATACCACCGCCATGCCCCCGGCCATTGCCCTGGCTACCTGTGCCAGCATCGACCTGATTGAACGGGAGGATACCCGCCGCAACCATCTGCACGTTCTTATCCGCGATTTTCGCCGTGGTGCCTCTGAGTTGGGTTATGAATTGATGCCATCCCGCACACCGATACAGCCGATCCTGGTTGGCGACAACTGGTCTGCTCTTGCCCTGAGTGAGGCGCTGGAGCAAAGAGGTCTGATGGTGACCGCCATAAGGCCGCCGACCGTGCCTGAGGGCGAGGCGCGTTTGCGGGTAACCTTCAGTGCTGCCCATTCGACAGCGGATCTGGAAAAACTGCTGGACGCGCTCTCAGAGTGTCGCCCTCTGTTGAAATGGCCGCCTGCCGAGGCTGTATGAACCAGGTTGCTCACAGGGCACCATTGATCGTGGTCGGAGGCTGGGGCGTTGATGCCGCCATGCTTCTGCCGCTGTTCGACGGCTGGCCTGGTGAAATCCACCTGGTTTCGCTAACCGACACGATAATGGCCCGGTGTGAGTCGGTCGCTGAGGTGGGGGCTTTCCTGTTGGAGCGCTATCCGCACCCCTCGGTGTGGGTCGGCTGGTCCCAGGGGGCGCAGGTGGTCATGGCTGCAGCGTCGCAGAGTGCGTTGATCAGTGGATTGCACAGGGCACTGCAGGTATCCAGGGTCATTACCCTGGCGGGTTTCCCCAGGTTTGTAGCCACCCCGGATTGGCCGGCTGGCATGTCAACTGGCACTTTCAAAACCTTCAGGGCCGATGTCGCCCACCAGACCGGTCCGGCGTGGCGCCGGTTCCAGCAGCTCCTGATACACGGCTGTGAGGATTACCGGGAGGCTCGCAAGGACCTTTTGCCGTGGCTGAAATATGGAACTCCGCTGAGTCCGGGCCATCTGGTGCGTGGCCTGGAGTGGCTGGAAGCGGAGGATCAGACCGCCCTGTGGAGGCAGATTACTGTGCCGGCGCTCCACCTCCAGGCGGGGCGGGATGCTGTGGTCCGCTCGTGGGCAGCTAACCTTGTGCCGGCTGGAAGCTCGGAGGTGGTAACTGTGCCGGGAATGACCCACTGGCCGCGGGGGCAGGCGATCGGGCTGTGCCGTGAGCAGATCTGGCGATTTGCGTTCGGTAAGGAGTATTCATGGTAGGCCTGCCAACAGGTTCTTTATCGGTCCCGCCGAAAACAGCCATTGCCCGGGATTTCGGAGCCGCATCGAAAACCTATAATCCCGCAGCCCGGCTACAGCGCTACATGGGCCAGGTCATGATGGAGCAGATTCTTGCGCAGGAGTGCCCCCCGGTAGCCGGCGCAGGCTATCAGGTGCTGGACCTGGGGTGTGGCACCGGTTGGTTCACCTCACAGCTGGCGGAAATGTTTGAAGGGCCTGAAACGTCGGTCACCGGCGTCGATCTGTCGGCGGGTATGCTGGACTATGCGCGGGCTGCCGGGGCTCCCGGAATTCGATGGCTGGTAGCAGATGCCGAGTCTCTGCCGCTGGAAGACAATAGCCTGGACCTTGTGTTCAGCAACCTGATGATCCAGTGGTGCAGGGATTCTGCCGGGGTCCTGGCTGAATGTCGCAGGGTTCTGCGGCCGGGTGGGCAATTATTCATCTCGACCTTGCTGGAGGGTACGCTGGATGAATTAAGAACCGCCTGGTACCAGGCTGATCCCGAACACGAGCACGTGAACCGCTTCGAGAGCGAATCCGCGTTTCGTGGACAGGCCCTGGATGAGTTGCCGGGGCCCCGGGTGTTCACGGAGTCCATCGTCCTGGACTATCCTTCACCGCTGGCCCTGCTGGCAGAGCTGAAAGCGATCGGGGCCGGATTCAAAGGTTCGTCCCGTCGCCGTTACGCCACAGCGCCGGGACGTTTGCGGGCCATGTGCCATCACTACCCGAAAGGGAGTGATGGGCTGGTCCGCGCCACTTATAAAGCAGCATGGCTGAGTTGCCGTCTGCCGTATTGATACAGGAGCTCTCCGGGCCATGGCCAGAAAAAGCTATTTTGTAACAGGCACCGATACGGGCGTTGGAAAGACCATGGTGTCGGCCGCCATTCTGGAGGCCGCCGCTGTCCTGGGGAAGCGCACAGTGGCCATGAAGCCTATCGCCTCCGGTTGTGACGACACCCCGGAGGGTCTGCGCAATGAAGATGCGCTGATATTGATGGAGGCCATGTCAGAGCCACTGGGCTATGACCAGGTTAATCCGGTAGCCCTGAAGCCCGCAATTGCTCCTCACGTTGCGGCAGCTCAGGCTGGCCGTACTGTCACGGCTGAACGCCTGGTAGGTTTCTGTCGCGGCTTGCAGATGCGCCCGGCGGATCTTTTGCTGGTAGAGGGGGCTGGCGGCTGGCGGGTACCGCTCAACGATCGTGAAACCTACGCCGCTCTGCCGGGGTTGCTGGAAATGCCTGTGATTATGGTGGTGCCGCTGAGGCTGGGCTGTATCAACCATGCCTTATTGACCGCCGAAGCCATTCGTCGTGACGGGCTGGCCGTTGCCGGCTGGGTTGCCAACCGGCCGGTTGCTGAGGTCATGACCTGTGAGCAGGAAACGCTGGAATACCTGGTGAACCATTTGGGAGCCCCCTGCATGGGCGTCTTGCCATGGCAGGAAAGGGCGGACCCCAAAACGCTGGCGACCAGTCTCAATGTGAATTGTTTGTTTGAAAATTGACCAGAAATGTGGCTTAATTGAGTCAATTAATGGTCATCGGACACTGAAGTTATGATCAATAACACGTTGGGAATTGGTATCCAGGGCATCCAGACCGGTATGCAGGGCATGGAGAATGCCGCCCGTCAGATTGCCCGTGGTGGCACAGACGGCCCTCGGGGTAGTGCGGACGGCGCCGGTGGCTTGCTGGAACCCATCATTGATCTCAAGCTTTACGAGCGAAGTGTTGAAGCCTCAGCCCAAGTGGTGAAGACCGCCGATGAAACTCTCGGTACGCTTCTGGACCTCAAAGCCTGAACCTGCCTGCATGGCTCGCGACCGCCCGGTCGTGTTCTATAATTACCTGAATCACTGACATGATGATTTCCGGAGCCTTAGCCTCCGTCCCTCCAATGAATCCCCTTCCAGCTGCCAGAGCGGCTGATGACGACCGCAACGTCGAAACCACGGCGGAAACCAACGACCGTGACCGCACCCAGGAGCGCCGGCGCTCAGAGCCGGAGAATCCTCAAGGGCTGGAGGATGCGGAGCTGCAGATATTGGCTGATCTCAAAGCCCGGGACCGCGAAGTCCGTGCTCACGAAGCGGCCCACCAGGCCGTAGGTGGACAATACGCCGGTTCAATTTCCTATGTGTATCAACGGGGTCCTGATGGTGCTCAGTACGCTGTTGGCGGAGAAGTGTCGATAGACACCTCCCCGATTCACGGTGATGCCCAGGCCACCATTGAAAAAATGCGAACGGTCAGGGCTGCAGCGCTTGCACCTGCGGAACCGTCTTCCCAGGATAGGGCGGTCGCAGCGGAAGCCATGCAGCTTATGCTGCAGGCCCGCTCCGAGTTGTTTTCAGAGCCTGCTAACCCGGAAGACACTGACCCTGCCGGCAGCGGTGAGGATGATAAGTCGTTCGGGCAGGAAACCCGCAGCGCAGCCAGCGCTTATCAGACCGTCTCAGGATTGGGCGAGACTGATACTGTAAATAATGAAGTCACCTCCCGGTTTAAGACAACTGCCTGATAACCTGCGATTCAACCAGGTCTTTTCAGTTTTTATTCCGCGGTTTCCGCAAAACTTCACCACAAAATGCAACACAAATTTCAAGCGTGGCTATTGACAATTCTGTGCCACTAAACGTATGTTTCAAACAAGTGTTTAATTAGCGGTGCCGCACCGAGTGCTGTGCCGTATGAGCAAACCCCGAGGCAAAGTGCTGTGACGTTTTCGCAGCTGTGACCGAAAATCTGAGGTGGATTCCATGCCTGAATACAAAGCGCCCCTGCGTGACATTAAATTCGTAATGACCGAACTGCTGGACAGCGAGCAGCACTACGCCAATCTGGAAGGTGCCGAGGATGCGACTCCGGATATGGTCGACGCCATTATCGGGGAAGGTGCCAAATTCTGTGAGCAGGTGTTGTCTCCGCTGAACCAGGTGGGCGACAACGAAGGTTGTACCTGGAGCGAAGACGGTGTGAAAACCCCCACCGGGTTCAAGGAAGCCTATCAGCAGTACGTGGAAGGCGGCTGGCCATCCATGACAGCCGACCCCAACTACGGTGGCCAGGGCCTGCCGCATTCCCTCGGTCTGGTCATGAGCGAAATGGTAGGTACCTCAAACTGGTCCTGGGGCATGTACCCGGGCCTGAGCCACGGTGCCACCAATACCATTGAGGCACATGGCACGGAAGAGCAGAAGCAGACCTACCTCACCAAGCTGATCAGCGGCGAGTGGACCGGCACCATGTGTCTGACCGAGCCCCATTGTGGCTCCGACCTGGGCACCCTGCGTACCAAGGCCGAACCGAATGCTGACGGAACCTACTCTATCACCGGTACCAAGATCTTCATTTCTGCCGGCGAGCACGACATGGCCGAGAACATTGTCCATATCGTTCTGGCGCGGCTGCCGGGCGCACCTGAAGGTACCAAGGGGATCTCCCTGTTCATCGTGCCGAAGCAGCTGCCGAACGAAGACGGCTCTTCCGGTGAGCGTAACGCGGTTTCCTGTGGCTCTATCGAGCACAAGATGGGTATCCACGGTAACGCTACCTGCGTGATGAACTTTGACGGCGCCAAGGGTTGGCTGATCGGGCCGGAGAACAAGGGCCTGAACTGCATGTTCACCTTCATGAACACTGCCCGTATCGGTACTGCGATTCAGGGCCTGGGTGCTGCTGAACTGGGCTTCCAGGGCTCCCTGGCATACGCCAAGGACCGTCTGGCCATGCGCTCCCTGAGCGGTGCGAAGAATCCTGAAGGCATCGCGGATCCGATTATCGTCCACCCGGACGTGCGTCGTATGCTGCTGACCCAGAAAGCCGTTGCAGAAGGTGCTCGGGCGCTGATTTACCTGACCGCCCAGCAGGCTGACATTGTGCACAGCGGCAAGACTGAGGAAGATCGCAAGGCGGCCGACGAAGCCCTGGGCTTCCTGACCCCGATTGCCAAGGCTTTCCTGACCGAAATTGGCTACGAAGCAGCCAACCTGGGCATGCAGGTATTCGGTGGTCACGGGTTTATCTCCGAGTGGGGTATGGAGCAGAACGTTCGTGACGCCCGCATCGGCATGATTTACGAAGGCACAACCGGCATCCAGGCGCTGGACCTCCTGGGCCGCAAGGTTCTGATGACCCAGGGCGAATCCCTCAAAGGCTTCACCAAGCAGGTTCACGTATTCTGCAAGGAAAACGCCGACAACGAGCAGCTCAAGGAGTTCATCGAGCCGCTGGCAGCGCTGAACAAGGAATGGGGCGACCTGACCATGAAGATCGGCATGACCGCCATGAAGAACCGCGAGGAAGTCGGTGCCGCGTCCGTAGACTACCTGATGTACTCCGGCTACGCCGTGTTCGCTTACCTCTGGGCCCGTATGGCCAAGGTGGCGCTGGACAAGATGGTGGAAGGAACGACCGAAGAAATGTTCTATAACGCCAAAGTCCAGACAGCACGCTTTTACTTCAAGCGTATGCTGCCGCGCTCCAAGGGCCATGCAGAGAGTATGCTGGCCGGCGCCGACAGCCTGATGGACATGCCGGAAGAAGCCTTCGCCCTCTAAGGCGGGTTTGAAGGAACCGGAAAAGCCCGCTCTCCCAGGAGGCGGGCTTTTTTCATGAAATGGCCGCCGGGACCTCATGAGTTGGGGGCCCCATTAGGGTAGAATAAGCCACCATAAAAATAACCTGAGCGGACACATAGCCGAGGAAGTGAGCAGGACCACTGGTCCGTATTTGTTCATTTCGCAGACTGACTGAATTGTGGAATTGTGGAGAGATCTTAGATGGCTGATTATCAGGCACCTTTACGTGACATGCGCTTTGTCCTGAACGAAGTTTTTGATGCGCCGTCCCTGTGGACGTCATTGCCGAAGGTGGCAGAGAACGTTGACCCGGATACCGCCGATGCCATTCTCGAAGAGGCAGGCAAGATTACCAGTGGTGTGCTGGCGCCCCTGAACCGCGAAGGTGATGAGCAGGGCTGTAAGTGGAACAATGGCGAAGTGTCCACTCCGGAAGGCTTCCGTGAGGCCTACCAGACCATCGTTGAAGGCGGCTGGAACGGCCTGGGCGGTAACCCGGAGTTCGGTGGCATGGGTATGCCGAAAACCCTGGTCGCCCAGTTTGAGGAAATGATGCAGGCCGCCAATATGGCTTTTGGTCTTGCCCCGATGCTGACTGCGGGCGCCTGCCTGGCTCTGGACGCCCACGGTAGCCAGGAACTCAAGGAGAAGTACCTGCCCAATATGTACGCCGGCGTCTGGTCCGGTGCCATGGATCTGACCGAACCCCACGCCGGTACCGATCTCGGAATTATCCGCACCAAGGCTGAACCAAACGGCGACGGCTCCTTCAGCGTGACAGGCACGAAGATCTTTATCACGTGGGGCGAGCACGACATGGCGGAGAACATCATTCACCTGGTGCTGGCCAAGTTACCGGATGCGCCCAAGGGACCCAAGGGCATTTCCCTCTTCCTGGTGCCCAAGTTTGAGGTGAACGAAGACGGCTCCCTGGGTGAGCGCAACAGCCTTAGCTGCGGTTCGCTTGAGAAGAAAATGGGTATCAAGGGCTCCGCTACCTGCGTCATGAACTTCGACGGTGCCAAAGGCTGGCTGGTCGGTGAAGAGAACAAGGGCCTGGCGGCCATGTTCACCATGATGAACTATGAGCGCCTTGGTGTAGGTATTCAGGGCATTGGTGCTGCTGAAGCCTCCTTGCAGAGCGCCCGTGAATACGCCCTGGAGCGGATTCAGAGCCGCGCTCCCACTGGAGCTCAGCAGCCAGAAAAAGCGGCGGATCCGATTCTGGTGCATCCCGATGTACGTCGCATGCTGCTGACCATGAAGGGTTATGTTGAGGGCGGCCGTGCCTTCTCGACCTATGTGGCGCAGTGGTTGGACATTTCCAAGTACTCGGATGATGACGAGCGCCGCAAACATGCTGAGGGCATGGTGGCGCTTCTGACACCGGTAGCGAAAGCCTTCCTGACAGATCGTGGTCTGGATGCCTGCATCATGGGTCAGCAGGTCTTTGGCGGTCATGGCTTTATACGCGAGTGGGGCCAGGAACAGTTGGTTCGTGACTGCCGCATTACCCAGATCTACGAAGGCACCAACGGTATTCAGGCGCTGGACCTGATGGGCCGGAAAGTCGTCGGGAGCCAGGGTAAGCTGTATGAGCTGTTCGCCGAGGACGTGGCTTCGTTCATTGAGGAAAACAGCGGGGATGAGAATCTGCGTCCTTACCTGGAGCCACTGGCCGCGGCGTTCGAGCGCTTGTCCGATGTAACCGAACACGTAATCAACCAGGCCAGCGACAATCCTGACGCAGTCGGTGCTGCTTCGGTTGATTATCTGGACCTGTTCGGCCTGACAGCACTGGGCTACATGTGGGCGAAAATGGTGAAAGCAGCGGCTCCGAAAGCCGAAGCGGATACCTCCGGCTTCTATAGCGGTAAGGTGAAAAGCGCACGCTTTTACTTCGATCGTCTGTTGCCCAAGACCGTCGCGCTCGCCGAGGGTATTCGCAGTGGCAGCAACTCCATGATGGCGCTGACCGCCGAGGAATTCTGATTCCGCTGAGGTAACGCAAAAAGGCAGGCGCCCGTAAGTAATCCGGGGCCTGCCTTTTTTGTGGGAGACGGTATTGTTACTAGAGGTTTTCCAGTCTGCCGGGGTCCAGTACGAAGGGATTTTCGTTGCCCTGTATCTCGGCAATCCGACGATGACGGGTCAATTCCCGGTCGTCCGGCGGGTCCATCCGGTTCCAGCTCTTGAACACCCGTGATGCTCCTGCCCAGGGCAGGTTATAGGTATCGACCATGTAGGCGACGGTTCGGGCAACGTCGCCTTTTACCTTTTCAGGAGGTTCGAAGAACTGGGCACTTTCACGAATACCACATTCGTCCGGTTTGCCCACTGAGCCGAGCTCTTCGTAAAGGGAGTTGCGCCGTCTCATTTCCGTGCGGCTGCGAACTGGCACGATGTTATGGAGGTCGGAGGCAATTTGGCGATACCGGTCGTTATCGGCACACTGGTTTGAGGTACCGCAATCGAGAGCACTACGAACCTGGGCGAGCGGATAGATGTATCCATCCGTTAGCAAAAAGCCTTTGCTGGTGAACGGCGTTTCGCAGAAAAAGGAGGTTCCACCCTCGGCATAGAGGTTCCCCCAGAACTCGTTCTGGACCACCGTTGCCGGGTCACTGAAGCGGGTATTCTGACTGCTGACCAATGAGGGAACAACTGATACGGATAGCGTTAGCAATAAGACGGTTAGGGTTTTCATAGGCCATTTATACCTCTCGGAGCTCAGAAGTGCCTTGGCTGATGGGGCCATGAACTGGGTTTCGTAGGCCGAACCAGACAAAAAAATGACGCTTCATTCACTTATAGTGAGAAGTATGGCACAGAGGCTCTTTATGAACAGAGCCTCGTGGCAGGTATTTGTAGCAATCTGTTAACCGGTTAACACTTTACTTCAGTCGGTTACGGATGTTCTGGTAGCCAGATTTCAGATCCTCGCCAAGCTTGTGGGCGGTTTGGCGTGCTTCTTTTGATGCGTCGTCTGCATCGTGCAGGAGCCGGTCGAGCTTGCCACGAAAACGCTCCCAGTCCTTTTCCAGGTCATCCCACTCATCTTTCACGTCTTCTCTGGCCAGGTGCATCTGAACGCGGGCTTCATCTCGGTACTGTTTTATCTTTTCTGACAATTGCTTAAGTTCGTCCTGGAAACTCATATCACACACCTCCTTTGATGATTGACCGCTATACCATGCAGCCGAATGTTAAAATCTGTCAAGCGGGAAAGGAGGGGATTGCGAACGACTTGATGTGGATCAGGCTGGC
Organism: Marinobacter denitrificans; assembly: GCF_008795955.1. GTDB lineage: Bacteria > Pseudomonadota > Gammaproteobacteria > Pseudomonadales > Oleiphilaceae > Marinobacter > Marinobacter denitrificans. Next base: position 287,169 of record NZ_VMHN01000001.1, on the reverse strand, counting down.
CTGGCCAACAGGGTAATCATGTCCTGCAGGTGGTGCCACGGGGAGAGGCTGTCAAAGCCTTTGGCGGCGCGGTCGGTGGCGCTGCACAGATCCAGAGCTGCCATGAGCTGGCGTCGGTTCAGGCGCCTGGCTGCCTGTTCCACAGCCTTTGCACGCTGGGGTTGGAAGACCCCCCGTTTTTTCAGAAAACCGGCCGTGTTCTCACGTTTCGCGGCGGCGATATTCAGCTCCATGGTCAGGTTGAGATCCCGGGCCAGCACTGTCAGCAGCCCCAGTGGGTTCTCACCTTCCTGTTGTAACACGCCAATGATTTTCCTGGCATGGGCGGCCCTGCCGGCAAGAAGTTCCGTGACCAATTCAAAGCCGCTGAAGCGGGAGCTGTCCTGAACAGCCTGTTCTATGGTTTCTTCGTTGATCGTGGTGCCTGATCCCAGCAAGGCCAGACGGTCCAGTTCCTGGCTTGCCGCCAGCAAGTTTCCTTCCAGGCGTTCAGCGAGTATATCCAGAGCGCCACGGGTCAGGCTGAGACCATGGTTCCGCGCCCTCTGTTGAAGCCAGCCGGGGAACTTGTCTGAATCTATTGGCCATATCGGGACGTGAACACCTTTGTTCTGTAATTCCTTGTACCATTTACGGCGGGTTTCCGCGGCATCCAGACGGGCACTGATCAATAACAGAATGATGTCATCCGGTGGATTCTGCAGCACGCTTTCCATCACCGCACGGCCATCCCCAAGCCTGCCCGTTGGAAGGTGGATCTCAATGCGGCGTTTTTCGGCGAATAACGACAGTGCACCGCATTCCTCACCAACCCTGTTCCAGTCCAGCTGTTGGTCCGCGTGATAGGTAACCCGGTCCTCGAAGCCGGCCTTGCGGGCGGCCTTACGTATCTGGTCACAGCATTCCTGAACCAGCAACGGTTCGTCGCCGGAGATCAGATAGACCGGCGACAGGCCTTTCTGTAATAGCTGAGGAAGCTGGTGCGGCTGTGTTTTCATGACGAGGGCCCGGCGCCTTCTTCGCCTGCCTGATCGGCTTCCCGTCTCAGCCGTTCAATGCGATCTTCGGTGATGGGCGCGAGGCGGAAGATAATCTGCTGTGCCAGGCGATTATGGAGCTGCTCTCTCAGCGCCTCTTCCTCCCGTTGTTTGGCAAGCACGTTTGATTCGTCGTAGCGATAGGTTTCACTGCTATTGAGATCGGTTGGTTCAATGAGCGGGATGTTATCGGAGGTGATTACCTCGATATCTACCGTGTGACGTAGCGTGTATTCGGCGGCGGCTGCCCGGAGGGTAATGGCACTGGCCCGACGTTCCTGACGGAAGTTACCGATTTTGAGCACAAAGTCCGCCTCTTCGGCGGGCTTCAGGTCAATCCGGCCCAGCTCCAGCTGCTCCCGAACTGCATCACACAGTTGTCCCGGCACATTCTCAGCGCAGTCTACGGCCAGTGGCTGTAATGCCGATGAAACCGGTGGTGCGCCCCGCAACTGAAATCCGCAGCCTGTAACAAGCAAAGACAAAGCTGCTGCCACCATAGGACGAATCACGGAGCCCGCCATCAGGTTCATATCAGTTGGCCACCACATTAACCAGCTTGCCTGGCACAACGATCACTTTGCGAACGGTCTTGCCTTCGGTAAAGCGAATGACGTTTTCGTTATCCAGCGCAAGTGCTTCCAGGGCGTCTTTTTCAATATTGGCGGGAACGTCTGCCTTGGCGCGTACCTTGCCGTTTACCTGGAGGACGATCTGGATTTCACTACGAACCATGGCCGCTTCGTCGGCGGTGGGCCAGGGGGCGTCCACAACCGGGGTTTCATGCCCCAGTGCGTACCAAAGATTGTGGCATATATGGGGCGCGATGGGGGACAGCATCAGCACAGCGGTATCAAGGGCTTCCTGGCGTACCGCCCGGCTTTGTGGCTCATCATCCCCCAGCTTGCCAACTTCGTTCAGGAGCTCCATCACTGCCGCAATTGAAGTGTTGAATGTCAGTCGGCGGCTGATGTCGTCACTGACCTTGGCAATGGTTTCGTGAGTCTTGCGACGCAGATTACGCTGGCCCTCGTTGAGGTTCGCGCTATCCAGAGCTGGAACCGGTGTGTTGGATGTATGTTCGCTGACCATGCGCCACAGCCGCTTGAGGAAGCGGTGAGCTCCCTCCACACCACTGTCGGACCATTCAAGGGACTGCTCCGGCGGCGCGGCAAACATCATGAACAGGCGTACTGTGTCGGCGCCGTGCTCGTCAATAATGGCCTGCGGATCAATGCCGTTGTTCTTGGACTTGGACATCTTGGTTACACCGCCGGACACCACTGGCTGGCCGTCGTCCTTGTGAACCGCGCGCATAACCTGGCCTTTCTCGTCCTTTTCAGTGATGACGTCTGCCGGGGAGATCCATACCTTGCCGCCGTTACCGTCTTCACGGTAGTAGGTCTCTGCCAGCACCATGCCCTGGCAAAGCAGACGGTTGAAGGGTTCGGAGCTGTTTACCAGGCCCACGTCCCGCAGCAGTTTGTGGAAGAAACGGGCGTATAACAGATGAAGAATGGCGTGCTCGATACCGCCGATGTACTGGTCGACCGGTAGCCAGTAGTTGGCCGCAGCCGGGTCCAGCATACCCTTGTCGTAGTTGGGGCTGCAGAAGCGGGCGTAATACCAGGACGACTCCATGAACGTGTCGAAGGTATCGGTTTCCAGCGTGGCGGGTTGACCTTCAAAGGTGGTTTTTGCCCACTCGGGATCGGCCTTGATCGGCGACTGGACGCCGTCCATGGTGACATCCTCAGGCAGGGTCACCGGCAGCTGGTCGTCGGGCACCGGGCGTTCTGTGCCGTCTTCCAGTGTCATCATCGGAATCGGGGCGCCCCAGTAGCGCTGACGTGATACACCCCAGTCGCGGAGGCGGTAGTTGACCGTACGCTTGCCGATGCCATTCTCTTCCAGGTAGCCGGCAATGGCCTCGAACGCCTCTTCGCTGGTCAGGCCATTGTATTTGCCAGAGGAGACCAGGACACCTTTCTCAGTAAACGCCTCTTCCTGCACATCGATTTCGCGATTATCAGAAGGAGCAATAACCTGTTTGATCGGCAGCCGGTATTTAAGGGCGAATTCGTGATCCCGGTCGTCATGGGCGGGCACTGCCATGAGCGCACCAGTACCGTATTCCATCAGCACGAAGTTGGCCACGTAAATCGGAATCTCTTCCTGTGTCAGTGGATGAATCGCTTTGTAGCCGGTATCAATGCCTTTCTTTTCCATGGTCGCCATGTCAGCTTCGGCAACCTTGCTGTTGCGGCACTGGTCGACAAATTCAGCGACTTCCCGATAATGCTCTGACGCCGCCTTGGCAATCGGGTGTTCAGCCGCGACGGCCATATAGGTCACACCCATCAGGGTGTCAGGGCGGGTGGTGTAAACATCCAGCGCGTCATTACGGCCCTTGAGGGGGAAGGTCAGCTCGGTACCGGTGGATTTTCCGATCCAGTTGCGCTGCATGGTCTTGACCTGCTCGGGCCAGTCTTCCAGCTGATCAAGGTCGTTCAGCAGTTCTTCGGCATAGTCGGTGATGCGGATAAACCACTGAGGGATCTTCTTCTGCTCAACCGGCGCCCCGGACCGCCAGCCTTTGCCGTCCACCACCTGCTCATTGGCCAGCACTGTCTGGTCCACAGGGTCCCAGTTAACGGTCGACATCTTTTTGTACACCAGGCCTTTTTCGTACAGGCGGGCGAAGAACCACTGTTCCCAGCGGTAGTAGTCGGGCTTGCAGGTAGCCAGCTCGCGGTTCCAGTCATAACCGAAGCCCAGTTGCTTGAGCTGGTTCTTCATGTAGGCAATATTGGCGTGGGTCCACTTCGCCGGTGCAGTCTTGTTGGCAATGGCGGCGTTCTCAGCGGGCAGGCCGAAGGCGTCCCAGCCCATGGGCTGCATGACGTTCTTGCCCTGCATGCGCTGGTAGCGGGAAATCACGTCGCCGATGGTGTAATTGCGAACGTGCCCCATGTGGAGTTTGCCGCTGGGGTAGGGGAACATGGACAGGCAGTAGTACTTGGGCTTGCCCGGCTCTTCCTTCACCGTAAAGGTGTTATTTTCTTCCCAGTAGGTGCGGGCTTGCTGTTCAACATCGCGGGGATTGTATTGCTGGTCCATTCCTGCCATTACCAAAGTTACCCTGTATCAAAAAAGATGTGCGAAGCGGCCGGACATTCTAACGCACACAAGGCTTAACAGGTAGTCTGCCAAATTGCTGATACTGTGCCAGACTCAATGGTGAAAGCGGGCAGGTACGGCTGTCCGGGACACGCCGTGAATACGTCCCTGTAGGCTCGTAAAAAACATCCCTGTTTTTTACGGTCCCGGACAGCCGTACCTGCCCGCCCGGACTCTTGGAGTAAGTTGGCAAACCAGTTTGATATAGGGGAGAGTGGGTATGGCTGATCAGGGATGTCAAAAACAGGGATGTTTTTGTCAAGCGTACAGGGATGTATTTACAGCGTGCCCTGATCAGCCATACCCACTCTGCTCGTACACCAATAGGGAGCGGCCATGACCGAACCAGAACGCAATCACCTCTCAGGCAAAGCCCTTGCGGCCTACGACCGCATGCTGGAACGGGTTCAGTCCCGGCTCAGTGAAATGCAGGAAACCACCCGCGATACCCTGCAAGAGGAAATCGAGCGGGCAGTGGAGTTCGAGTACGAACTGGAAGACATGACCCGGGAGGAGGCAGACCTTCTGGGCGCCTACCTTCAGCGGGACCTTGAACACCTGTTGCATTTTGTGGAGGAAACCGGCGAAGGCTTGAAGGAATGGTTGCAGCTGGACATTTCCCTGGTGGAGCACCAGCTTGCGGATATGTTGTTCTCGGTGGCGGACAAGACAAAACTCGACACCCTGGAGCTGAACCAGAAGCTCGAAAAACACGCGCCCAGCCAGTACATCAGTGGCGAAGTGGCAACGGCTGGCATGTTCAAGTGCCTCAATTGCGGCCACATGCGCTGCCTGACAGCCACCAGCCATCTGGAACCCTGCGACGCCTGCGGCTCGCATTACTACGAACGCGTCACAAGCCGCTGGCCTCGGAAATCGGAGTAGGCGTAGGTGGAGTAGGTCGGATTTACCCGTGAAGGGCACAATGAGCGAAGCGTAATCCGACAAATAGAGTTCATATGTAGCTGGGCGGCGGATTACGACTTCGTCTAATCCGAACTACGGGAGCTAACGTCAGAGCCAGAACGGCCATGGGGTGGGGGTCCCTTTTCTGCCAGAAAAAGGTGTCTGAGCGCAGCGAGTTCTTTTTCCAAAGAAAAGGGACCCCCACCCCATGGCCAGGCACCAATCTGGCAGGCTACCCGGACGAGAACCGAGATCAATTCTTGGGAATCACCCGCACCCGAACAAACACAACAAGAATCGCAGCCAGCGTCAGCACCGGCCAGGAACCGGACTGCATGTAGGGCGTGCTGCCTTCGGCAGAATAGACCTCACCAGTCAGCACACCGCGCTCAAACTGCGGGATGGTCTCAGTAATCCTACCATTATGGTCGATGATGGCCGTTACGCCGTTGTTGGTGCCCCGCAGCATGTAACGCCCGGTTTCCAGCGCTCGCATGCGGGCGATCTGCAGGTGCTGCAGCGGGCCGATGGAATCGCCGAACCAGCCATCGTTACTGATGGTAAGTAACAGGCCGGCATTGCTTGCGTTGCGAGCCACGAAGTCCGGATAGGCCACTTCGTAGCAGATGAAGGGCATGATATTGGTGCCATTGGCATCAAGTGGAGCCTGGTCGGACGGCCCCGGGCTGAAGCTGGACATGGGCAGGTCGAAGAAACCGATCAATCCGCGCAGCCACTGCTGCAGGGGCACATATTCGCCGAAAGGCACCAGCTTCTGCTTGTGGTAGATGCCGCCACCACTGCCGATGGCCATGATACTGTTGTGGAAGGTGAAGTCTTCAATACTGTCACTGAAGCCATACCAGGGAATGCCGGTAATCAGCGTACTGTTTTCCCCAAGCTCCTCACCGATGTGATCAATGACCTTCCCGGCCTGGTCCTGGGGGATGGGGATGGCGGTTTCCGGCCACAGGATGAGATCTGAGTTCCAGTGATCTTCCGTCAGTTCCAGGTAAGCCACAATCTGGTCGCGCAAAAAATCCGGGTCCCACTTGATCTGCTGGGGGATATTGCCCTGCATGGACGCGAATGTGGTGGGCTCTTCGTCAAGCGTCGTCCATTGCGCAGTCGATACAGCCGGCCCGGTAAGCCAGGGCAGCAGCGCGACAACCGCGACTATGGCGGCGCTGGTGTAGCGTGTATTTCTGGCCAGCCACCAGCAGGCGATGGCCGCACCGCCGGTCACCGTCACCAGGAAAGTAACACCATGTACGCCCACCAGTGGTGCGAAGCCGCCCAGAGGGCCGTCCACATGGGCAGTGCCCAGATACAGCCAGGGAAAGCCGGTCAGCAGCCAGCCTCGCACCCAGTCGCCGAGGATCCACACGGCCGGAAACAGAAGCAGGCGCCTTATAATACTGTCCTTGGCCAGTTTGCCCCAGGCCCAGAAGGCCAGGCCGTGGAACAGGGCGAGACCGGCCACGAAGATGACCGTGAGAATAATGGCCAGCGGAATGGATGTGTTGCCGTGCTCGCTGATGCTGATATAGACCCAGCTGGCACCGCTCCCGAATAGCCCGAGCCCCATAAGCCAGCCAGCCCGGAAAAGCTTCTGAGAAGCGAGCGGCAGACAACAGAAGAGAATCAGGGCAACGGAAACCGGCCCCAGCCACCAACAGTTAAACGGTGAAAACGTCAGGGTCTGCAGGGCGCCGGCGACCAGAAGGGTCGCGGCGCGCAGCCAGGGTTGTTCAGAAAGCGGTGATTTCAGCACGGGCGTTGGGGATGTTGTGTTACTGGTCATCACCGCGCGTTACCTGCAGCAGACGGATGACTCGGTTATCGGCATTGGCAATGGTGAACTGCAACCCGCCAAACTCCACTGACTCGCCCCGTCTGGGCAGGTGGCCGAACTCCTTGAGCACAACACCACCGATGGTGTCGAACTCTTCCTCGTCCAGTTCGGTTTCAAAGAATTCGTTGAAGTCGTCTACCGGCGTTACGGCTTTGACGGCGTATGTGCCATCACCGCGGGCCTTGATGTGGGTTTCTTCGTCGAAGTCGTGTTCGTCCTCAATCTCGCCCACAATCTGTTCCAATACATCCTCGATGGTGATCAGGCCGGCGGTGCCGCCATACTCATCCACCACGATGGCCATGTGATTGCGGGTTTCCTTGAATTCTTTCAGTAACTGGTTCAGGCGCTTGCTTTCCGGCACGAAGGTGGACGGACGCAGGATCTCGCGGATGCGGTTCCAGTTGAGGTCGTTGTTCAGAGCCAGGGGCAGCAGGTCCTTGGCCAGCAGCACGCCAATTACATCGTCCTGGCTGTCGCCAATGACGGGAAAGCGGCTGTGGGCAGAAGAAATGATTTCACCCAGGAATTCTTTCGGCTCCTGGGATGCCTTGACGGTGACCATCTGGGAGCGGGGAATCATGATTTCATCCACCCGCATATCGATCACCTGCATGGCACCTTCGATGATGCTCATGGCATCGGTATCGATGATGTTCTGGGACTCGGCGTCCCGCAGGATTTCCAGCACGTCCTCGACGGACTCAGGCCCGCTGGAGAAGGCCTGTGATATACGCTCCAGCCAGGACTTGTTGCTGCCCTGACTGCGACTCGACTGATCGTCGTTCATGAGTCTGTTTCCGTTTCCTCTGTCTCGTAAGGATTGCTGAACCCGAGTTGCGTTAGCAACCGGATCTCGAGGGCTTCCATGACCTCGGCATCATTATCGTCAATATGGTCATAGCCCTGAAGGTGCAACATGCCGTGCACCACCATATGGGCCCAGTGTTCTTCCTGCGTTTTCTGCTGTTCGGCCGCTTCTTTTTCGACCACCGGAGCGCAGATAATCAGATCACCGGCCAACGGGACTGTTATACCGGCTGGCGCGTCAAATGGGAAGGACAGGACGTTGGTTGGCCCCGATTTCCCGCGATACTGGCTGTTCAGCCCGGCGCTTTCATCGCTGGCAACGATACGTATCGTCACCTCTGACGGATCCTCGCCCAGCCATGCTGCCTGTGCCCAGCGCTCAAAGTCGGCGTGTGCCGGAATACCCGGTGCCTCAAGGGCCAGCTGCAAATCTACAGTCAGTTCACTCACTGGCCCGTGGCACTCCCATCGTCCAGAGAATCATAGGCCTCAACAATCCGCTGAACCAGCGGATGACGAACTACATCCCGGGACTCGAAGCGGGTGAAACCGATACCGGACACTTTGCTCAGCACCCCCACCGCATGGATCAGGCCAGAGTTCTGGCCCCGTGGCAGGTCAACCTGAGTGGTATCGCCGGTAATGACTGCAGTTGAGCCAAAGCCAATCCGCGTCAGGAACATCTTCATCTGTTCGCGGGTGGTGTTCTGGCTTTCATCCAGAATGATAAACGAATTGTTGAGCGTACGGCCCCGCATGAACGCCAGTGGCGCGATCTCGATCACGCTTTTCTCGATCAGCCGGGTGACATGATCGAAGCCCAGCATTTCGTAGAGCGCGTCATAGAGGGGGCGAAGATAAGGATCCACCTTCTGGGCCAGGTCGCCGGGAAGGAAACCGAGTTTTTCACCAGCCTCAACGGCAGGCCTGACCAGCAGGATGCGCTTCACCTGTTCGTCTTTGAGCGCCTCAACCGCGCAGGCAACCGCCAGCCAGGTCTTGCCGGTGCCGGCCGGGCCAATGCCGAAGTTGACATCGTGGGTACGGATGTTGTGCACGTACTTCTGCTGGTTCTCGCCCCGGGGCTTGGCCTGCAGCTTCGGGGTTTTGATAACCGTAACGGCGCCGTTGTAGGGCACATCCTCTGCCAGCCGCTCGAAGCCGGTCTCGCGGATAAACAGGTGAACCATGTCCGGCGAAATATCATCGTTGGCCTCGGTTTCCCGATACAGGTGCCGAATGACTTCGGTAGCCGCAGCCACATGTTCGGTTTCCCCTTCCACCCGGAAATGATGGCCACGGCGGCCAATCTTCACGTTCATGCGCCGCTCGATGTGCTTCAGATGCTCATCGAACTGGCCGCACAGGGTGGTCAGCCGGTGCTGGTCTACCGGGTGCAGGTCAAATTGTCTTGAGTCGTTTGCGTTCAAAAGTGCTCCGTTTTAATGACTCCCCGAGATTTCAGGGAGTAGGCATTTCATGATTGGTGCTGTCGGGCGCTGACCGGAGGGCCTTTCCAAAAAACGCCCGTAAACCCGTCCATGGGGGGCTCGGTCGCGCCATCCCTGGCGCTCCACGTTTTTGGAAAGGCCCTCCGGCCAGCGCCCTTTTAACTATTTGCAGGTCCGCATGCATAAATACAAGTAGGTCGGATTAGACGAAGTCGTAATCCGAAATATATTGGGTCATCTTCATATCATTGCAAATGTTGGATTGCGCTTCGCTTAATCCAACCTACATTTACTCTGTTTGGACCGCAGACACGGAAAGGGTTCGCGGAGAGTGGTGGGCACCTCCTCCCAAAAATGTGCGGAGCCATGGATGGCGGAGCCCAAGCGCACAGGGATGTGCTTGTAGCATTTTTTGGGAAGAGGTGCCCACCACTCGCCATTCACCAAACCCGAGACGCATGGCCCCAGCTTTAAAACATCTCCAAGTTAACAGGAGTCCCACGGAGAGAATTAGGCAATGCCTCTTTGATCTCCACGTCAATAAAATGCCCAACCACCTCCGGATTCTCATGCCGGAAATTCACAATACGGTTGTTCTCGGTCCGGCCCGCGTATTCGCCGGGGTCCTTCTTGGACAGCCCTGTCACCAGGATACGCTGGGTGGTGCCTACCATCTTGCGGCTGATGTCCATCACGTTCTGATTCAGCCGGTCCTGAAGAATGCTCAGGCGCTGCTTCTTCACTTCCAGCGGCGTATCATCCGGCAGGTCTGCCGCCGGAGTGCCGGGTCGGGCGCTGAAGACAAAGCTGAAGGACATATCGAAGCCGATATCGTTGATCAGCTTCATGGTGTCTTCAAAGTCCTTCTCGGTTTCCCCCGGGAAGCCAATGATAAAGTCCGAGGAGAAACTGATATCCGGGCGAATCTTGCGCAGGCGGCGAAGTTTGGACTTGTACTCCAGTGCTGTATGGCCGCGTTTCATGGCAGCCAGTATACGGTCGGATCCACTCTGGACTGGTAAGTGCAGGTGACTGACCAGTTCCGGTACCTGTTCATAGGCTTCGATCAGCGAATCCGAGAACTCTACCGGGTGCGAGGTGGTGTAACGGATGCGATCAATACCGTCGATGGTAGCGATCAGCGCCACCAGCTCCGCCATGTCCATCACGTCGCCATCGTGGGTTTCACCACGGTAAGCGTTCACGTTCTGGCCCAACAGGTTTACCTCCCGCACGCCCTGGCCGGCCAGGTGCGCCACTTCCGCAAGAACGTCATCCACCGGGCGGCTGACTTCCTCGCCGCGGGTGTAGGGCACCACGCAGAAGGTGCAGTACTTGCTGCAGCCTTCCATGATGGAAACAAAGGCAGAAGGTCCGTCGGCACCCGGGTCGGGCAGGTTGTCGAACTTTTCGATTTCCGGGAAGCTCACATCCACCACACCCACGCCATTACCCTTGGCACGCACTTCGGTAATCATATCCGGCAGGCGGTGCAGGGTTTGCGGACCGAAGACCATGTCCACATAAGGCGCCCGGTCGATGATGGCCTGGCCTTCCTGACTGGCCACGCACCCGCCAACGCCGATGATCAGACCCGGTTTGCTGGTTTTGAGCTTTTTCCAGCGACCCAGTTGGTGAAACACTTTCTCCTGGGCTTTTTCACGGATAGAGCAGGTGTTCAGCAGCAGGATGTCGGCATCGTCCGGCGAGTCGGTCATCTCGACAGCTTCGCCGGTTTTCAGCAGATCTGCCATTCTGGATGAGTCGTACTCGTTCATCTGGCAGCCATGGGTCTTGATGTACAGCTTCTTGGCCATGATTCTCAACGTATTTGGTGCATGGTGGTGTGTGGTATGCGCCAAGAGGTCAAGGTTGGCGCTTAAAAAAGTTAGCTGGCCATTATAACGAGGTGATCAATCCGCAACCACCTCTGTCTCGGCAATCCTCTAAATCGGCTGTGGTATTATTGGCTGGCTTAGCTTTGGAAGTAGAAGCGCTTCCCCAACTGAAGTGCTAAACCTCATTCACCAAAACGCTCAAACAACATGACCCCCGAACGCCTGGCCCGAATCAAACAAACCCTGAATACCCGCCAACCCGACCTCAGCGTCCTCACCGACCAGGTCCACAAGCCCCGCAACCTCTCGGCCATCATCCGCTCCTGCGACGCCTTCGGCCTGGCCAACATGCACGTGGTCTGGCCGCGGGAAGGCTTCCGTGCGTTTCGCAAAACCGCCGGCGGCAGCTACAACTGGGTCACCACCCACACCCACCCGGCCATGGATGAAGCGGTGTCTGCACTGAAAGGGCAGGGGCACAGAATCTACGCCGCACAGCTATCTGACCGCGCTATAGACTACCGGGAAGCGGATTTCACCGTGCCCTGCACGGTGATTATGGGCAACGAAGTGGATGGTGTGAGCGACAACGCCGCCGAACAGGCAGACGAGCACATAGTGATACCCATGATGGGGATGGTGGAGTCCCTGAACGTGTCATCAGCCTGCTCAATCATCCTCGCCGAAGCGCAACGGCAACGAAAACTGGCCGGGCTGTATGATTACCGCAGACTTCCTGATGAGGAATACAACCGCCTGTTGTTCTGCTGGTGCCAGCCGGTGGTAAAACGCTATTGCGACGACCGTAATCTGCCGTACCCACCTATCGACCCGGAAACCGGTGAACTGGTGGATGGCGTAGGCTGGATGAAGGAAGTCCGAAAACTAAGGGCAAGTCGCCCCAGGTGGACCGATACAACTCCGGTCACCACCAACGAATCCTGATATTGCAGAGATAACACCTGACTTGCTCGGTCCCGGTGTGGGGTAGCATTTTCTGCCGGAAAAAGGTGTCCGAGCGCAGCGAGTTCTTTTTCCAGAAGAAAGTGCTGCCCCGCGGCGGGGCCAGCCCCCCCCAGCTAACAGGCTAGGAGTGCAGCAGTCTCAATCATTGCGACTTTCCAGATACCGCTGCAATTGCTCCCGCAAAGCTTTAGGCAGCTTCGTGATAGTCAGGGCATCGTTGTCACGGTCATAGTAGACGGCCTGATTAACCAGATCCGAAGAAAACGACACGCTCATACCACCACCCGAGCCGGCAATCCGCACCAGCTTCTTCACCTTGCGGTGATCCGGATGCAGCACGCCGCTCTCCGGAAGCTCAGCCGTCTCACTGGCAAACTCCTTGAACCGCTGGGGCTGATCCTCGTCGAGATAACCTGACAGCGCCTCAATAGCCACCGGCTCGCCCAGCGCATGCTGCTCCTTGGAAAACTCATAGGCCCGCGCCCGAATCTTGCCCGCTTCCTCCGGCTCGGACGACTTCGCGAACGCCTCAACCGCATCCATGAACGTCAGCGTTTCCTTCTCCACATCCACCTGATTGGTAAAACCGCAAAGCCGGATGAACAGATCGCCACCTTCACCGGAACCACGGGCGTGGACCAGTGTGAGATAGTTTTCGCCTGGGCTGTCGCCCAACCAGTCATCCAGCTCAATCCGCACCGCCAGATTCAGCCGCGACAGGCTCAGGATATCGGTTGCGTCCAGGGTCTGCTGGGCGTCAAAGCGCATGGCACTGTCGTTTTCCAGGATGAACAGGTAAACCACCTCCGCATCCGCCAGGGCCTCGTGAACAATCATCAAGTGCCCCTCGAACTCCTCCTGTGCACTGTTCAGCAACTCCTGCCACTGGCCAAACAGACGGTCGGTCAGTGATGCAAAACTCTGACGGTCCTCCCGGTAATCCTTCAGCCAACTGCTGAACGGACTTTCACCAACGTCCTCGGAAAAGCGACCGTATTTCTTGCCCGGCTTGCTGTTGAACAGACGCTTCATCTGCTTGTGAAGCGCCTCGTAGTCACCACCCGGCTCGGCCAGCGCCTCGCCGGGACGAACCCGCGCCGGTTGTCCGGGCTGATACTGGCTGGCGAAGAGGGTGCGGAGCTGTTTGATGGCCATGGGGTTGTAGAGTCCTTGCTTGCTAAAACGTAAGAGGCTTTGAGGGTAAACCTTCAGGGAGGGGGATTGTAATGGATTTTTTGGAGGAACGATCGGTTTGGGGGTGGGGGTGTCTTTTGTGCCAGAAAAAGGTGTCTGAGCGCCGCGAGTTCTTTTTCCAAAGAGGCACCCCCACCCCCAAACCAGCCCCCAAGGTTACAGACCTGGGGGCTATCTCAAGAGCGAGCCATCCGACTAAACGCGCTTGTGCCGCATCAGATCCTGAATCAGCGTATTGACCGCCTCAGTAATTTCCTGGTCGTCGTCCGCGGAAACAGCGGCCGAAGCCACGTCAGTTCCCAGGTTCACCGCAATGGCAATAAGGCCATGGGCACTGATGACCTGGGCGGCGCGGCGGCGGTCATCCGCATTGCCGGCGTTATCTTCGCTCAGCACCACGGAGGTCTTACCCTGGTCAAACAGCGCGCGCTCAACCGCCATGGCCAGGGCTGTCGCCTTCTTGCCATTACAGGCAATGATCGCAGGCTTCTGCGCCAGGCGGCGTTCACGCTCTTCGCCGGTCACCGGATCCAGAGATTCGACTGTACCAGCCGTGCCGGCAATCATGCCCGCACCGATAGTCACATTGGTCAGCCGGTCGATCACAATGAAGCTGCCCGTCGCGTGATTGCGCGGATAGGCGTCAAACGCAATGGGCTGGCTCAGGGTGAGCTCACACAGGCCGATTTCGTTCAACTGCAGGGCTGAAGGATTGTCGTTCTTCTCCAGCGTATTGACGTCGGTCTGGTGGTGAATTGTTTTCACCGTGCCAGAGGTAAACGTGGGCCCGAGCTTGATGTCGTAAAGCCGACCGGTTTCGAGAGGGCCATCCGTCATCCACACGATATTGGCGGTGAAGCGGTTGCCCACTTCCGGCTCATCCTCGGCTTTTACCAGCATGTCGCCGCGGCTGATATCGATCTCGTCGGTGAGAGTCAGCGTTACCGCCTGATCGATATAGGCTTCCTCAAGGTTGCCATCAAATGTCACCACTTCCTTGACGGTACTGGTGCGCCGCGAGGGCAGTGCCATCACTTTCTCCCCCGGGCGGATCACGCCGGAGGCGACGGTGCCGCAAAAGCCACGGAAGTTCAGGTTGGGGCGGGTGACGTACTGCACCGGGAAGCGGAAATGCTCCAGGTTCTTGTCATGGGAAACCTGGACAGTTTCCAGAATCTCCATCAACGGCTGGCCGGTGAACCAGGGCGTGTGCTCACTCTTGTTGACGACATTGTCGCCTTCCAGAGCGGAAATCGGCACAAAGCGGATGTCTTTCAGGCCCAGCTTGTTGGCGAAAGCCAGGTAGTCGTCCTTGATTTCATTGAAGCGCTCTTCGCTGTAGTCCACCAGGTCCATCTTGTTGATGGCAACCACAATATGTCGAATGCCCAGCAGGGACGCGATGTAGGAATGGCGGCGAGTCTGGGTCAGCACGCCATGCCGCGCGTCAATCATCAGTATCGCCACCTGGGCAGTAGAGGCGCCAGTGGCCATGTTGCGGGTGTACTGTTCATGGCCCGGGGTGTCAGCAATGATGAACTTGCGCTTGTCGGTGGAAAAGTAGCGATAGGCCACGTCAATGGTGATGCCCTGTTCCCGCTCTGCCTGCAGGCCGTCCACCAGCAGGGCCAGGTCCAGTTTCTCACCGGTGGTGCCCATTTTCGCACTGTCGGTTTTCAGGCTCGCCATATGATCTTCGTAGATCATCTTGGTGTCGTGGAGCAGGCGGCCAATCAGGGTGCTCTTGCCATCGTCGACACTGCCGCAGGTCAGCAGGCGCAGCAGTTCCTTGTTCTCGTGTTGCTTCAGGTAGGCCTGAATATCTTCGGCAATCAGATCAGACTGGTGTGACATCTTAGAAGTATCCTTCCCGCTTTTTCTGTTCCATGGAGCCGGCCGAATCGTGGTCAATCACGCGGCCCTGACGTTCGGAGCTGGTGGCCAGCAGCATTTCCTGGATGATCTCCGGCAAGGTATCTGCCTCGGATTCAATGGCGCCGGTCAGCGGGTAGCAACCCAGGGTACGGAAGCGGATGTACTTCATCATCGGCTTTTCACCCTCTTTCAGGGGCATGCGGTCGTCATCCACCATGATCAGAGTGCCGTCACGCTCTACTACCGGGCGTTTGGCGGCGTAATACAGGGGAACGATCTCGATGTTTTCCAGATAGATGTACTGCCAGATATCCAGTTCGGTCCAGTTGGACAGCGGGAATACGCGGATACTCTCGCCCTTGTTGATCTTGCCGTTGTAGATGTTCCACAGCTCGGGGCGTTGGTTTTTGGGGTCCCAGCGATGGTATTCATCGCGGAAAGAATACACGCGCTCTTTGGCGCGGGATTTTTCCTCGTCCCGGCGGGCGCCACCGAAGGCTGCATCGAACTTGTACTTGTCGAGGGCCTGCTTGAGCGCCTGGGTCTTCATGACGTCTGTATGCTTGGCGCTACCGTGGGTAAAAGGCCCTATACCCTGTTTGATGCCGTCTTCATTCTTGTGAACGATCAGGTCCAGCCCGTACTCTTTAGCCTTGCGGTCCCGGAATTCAATCATTTCCCTGAATTTCCAGGTGGTGTCCACGTGCATCAGCGGAAAGGGTAACTTGCCCGGGTAGAAGGCCTTACGGGCCAGATGGAGCATCACCGCAGAGTCCTTTCCGATGGAGTAGAGCATGACCGGGTTGTCGAATTCGGCTGCGACTTCCCGGATGATATGGATGCTTTCAGCTTCCAGCTGTTTGAGATGCGTCAGGTTGTAAGTGGTCATCGTATCCTGTTACCGCGTTTGCGTGCCTGATTAAGGCTGGGCGTGTGAATGCCGCAATCATACCAGATCAGGTCGCGGCATAAGAAGACAGGTTACTAGAGTTTGCTGCTATAACAATATAGCGGCTGAGTAATGTAATGATCGGGGCGTTTATTTGCTTACGGTATTGAGGCGGCGAGCAACTTGCTGACGTAATTGTCGACGTACTCGTACCCGTTGCCGTCGAATTCTGTGAACTGGATGCCAAGTTGGAACTGGTCGCGGGCGATGCGGCGCATATGGATGATGTTACCGCCGGCAACAACCGAAACCGGCTGATGGGCAACAACGGGTACTGAAAAGGTTGCTGTGACGGATATCCAGTTGCCGGGGGCGGGAGTTTTCTGGCCGGGAACCAGTTTCTTCACGCATTCCTGATCACACAGGATCATGATTCCGGTCCGCGAAATATTGGAGACCTCACAGGTGAGGCAGCTGCCATCGGATTTCTCGATTCTGACTTCGGTAGCAACATCAACACGTTGCTGGTTGCGAAGGTTTGGCTTGGCGGCAACTGGTTTCATAGCGACTCTTCTGGCGTCTCTGGTTTCAAAGGAGGCTGCCTTACCCATCGTTCAGTCCTTTTTATACTTGCTGTTGCGCTTTCTCATATACGCAAGAAAACCCCGCAAATTGTCATAAACTCTTAATGTGACGGATGCGGGATAACGGCAAGCGCTTATTATTTCGGTCTTAACTTCCTGAAAGTCTAGTTGTTTGTTTGGTGATCAGCAAGTTGCCTGTCGCTAAAGCTGTCAGATTTGTGAACTGAATATGAGCATGGCGTCATTAATAATGAGGCATGTCAATTCCGGGCGGTGTGAATTCCCTTTCCGAGTTCACTGACGGCAGCAGGTCGGCTGAGGTAAACTACGCGCCAACATTCACCGGGTGCCGATCAAGGCGCCATGATTCCGTGCAGGTTATGACAGACAAGATTCCTTCCGTTTCCCAGGGCGGCAAAGTAGGTTTTATCAGCCTTGGCTGCCCCAAGGCTCTCGTTGACTCCGAGCGTATCCTCACCCAACTGCGGCTGGACGGTTACGATGTGGTGCCCACCTACAACGATGCCGACATTGTTGTGGTCAATACCTGTGGCTTTATTGATGCCGCCAAACAGGAATCCCTGGACGCTATCGGCGAGGCGATCAGTGAAAACGGCAAAGTGATCGTCACGGGCTGTATGGGTGTGGAAGCGGACAAGATCCGCGACACCCATCCCGGTGTTCTGGCAGTCTCCGGCCCCCATGCCTATGAGGAAGTGGTCGGTGCCGTGCATCAGTTTGTGCCGCCGAACAAGCAACACGATCCCTTCACGGACCTGGTTCCACCTCAGGGCATCAAATTGACGCCGCGGCATTACGCCTATCTGAAAATTTCCGAAGGCTGCAACCACCGCTGTACTTTCTGCATTATTCCTTCCATGCGCGGTAATCTGGTGAGTCGTCCCATTGGCGATGTCATGGACGAAGCTCAGCGGTTGGTGGATGCCGGGGTGAAAGAACTACTGGTTATTTCCCAGGACACGTCCGCTTACGGCGTGGATACCAAATACCGCACCGGCTTTTGGCAGGGCCGGCCGTTAAAGACCAGAATGCAGTCGCTGTGTGAGGCGTTGGGTGAAATGGGTGTGTGGGTTCGCCTGCATTACGTTTACCCCTATCCCCATGTGGACGATATTATCCCGCTGATGGCTGAAGGCAAGATCCTCCCGTACCTGGATATCCCTTTCCAGCACGCCAGCCCGAAAATTCTCAAGGCCATGAAACGCCCTGCTCACGACAGCAAAACCCTGGAGCGAATCCGTAAATGGCGGGAGATCTGCCCTGAACTGACCATTCGTTCCACCTTCATTGTCGGCTTCCCCGGCGAGACCGAGGAAGATTTCCAGTATCTGCTGGACTGGCTGGATGAAGCGCAGTTTGATCGGGTAGGAGCGTTCAAGTACAGCGCGGTGGAAGGGGCCAGGGCCAATGAGCTGGAAGGGGCTGTGCCGGAGGACATAAAGGAAGAGCGCCTGGCCCGCTTCATGGAGAAGCAGGCGCAGATCTCCGCTGCCCGCCTACAGGCCAGAATTGGCCAGACCATCGACGTTCTCATCGATGAAGTCGACGAGGAGGGTGCCATCGGCCGCTCCAAGGCGGATGCGCCGGAAATCGATGGCATGGTCTACCTCAATGACGAAACAGGCCTGGTGCCCGGGCAGATCGTTCAGGCCGTGGTTGAACACGCGGATGAGCACGACCTGTGGGGCCGACTGGTCTGATCGACCAGTAATCGGGGTTCCGCCCAGGAGTCAGACATCTAGGAGTCAGACATCAGGGCCCCGAATGAGCCGAGGAACACGTCAACCTTTTTGAAGCCCTGTCGCATCAATACCGATGCGGCAATTGCTGCCCGGGCGCCGCTGCCGCACATGACGGTGTAGTGATTGCTGGCAGTAAGTTCCGACGATTCCTCGGCAAGCTGGCCCACATAGTGATGAACCGCCCCCTCTATGGGGTTTTCCTCGACTTCGTCTTTGCCCCTTACATCCAGCACCTGCCAGTCGCTCGGAGGATTGTTTCTCCGGGATTCGAACTCGTTTACATCGATCACCGTCACCGCATCAAACGGTTCTGCCCCGGCTGCCCAGTGAGGCATATCAGGGGCCAGAAAGCCGAGTACCTTGTCGAAACCTATGCGGGCGAGGTGGCGCGCTGCCAGTTCCGCTTCCTGCTCATTGCTGGCAACGAGCGCCAGTTCGTCATCCGGTTGCAGGAACCAGCCAGCAAATGCGGGGATCATCTGTATGGGTAATGCGAGGCTTCCGGGTAGATGAGCTCCGAGGAAGCTGCTTATGCCGCGAACGTCCAGGGTTACGGTGTGATGTGGCAGTTTCTTGAAGGCCGCTGGCGACAGCGCGGCCGGTGTCAGAACCCGCTTGGTGGCATCGCCTCCCTGCAGATTGAGCCGCTCCATGTCCCGGAAGTAGGGTGGCTGGTAATGATGCTCTCGCACCTTCTGGTCAACGAACTCTGCGCGTGAATGGATCTGGAGCATTGGATTGTTGCGGCGCTCATAACCAATGCTGGAGAATTCCCGGTCCGCCATGTTATTGCCGCACACAGAGCCGGCCCCATGGGCCGGGTAAATCAGCGCCTGATCGCCCAGGGCCAGCAGTTTGTGCAGACTGTCGTAAAGCAGTCCTGCCACTTCTTTGGCCCGGTCGGGATAGAAGTCCGTGCGGCCCACGTCCCCGATGAACAGAGTGTCGCCGGTGAATACCGCCACCGCTTCCTTGCCAAATTCCGTGTCGTAGAGAGCGAAGGAGAGGCTGTCGTCGGTGTGCCCTGGTGTTTCGAGCACCTTGAGTTTCAGGTTGCCGAATTTGAATTCGTCGTCCTCGCGTACGGTTTCAGCATATCGAACCTCTCCCGCCGCGTTGGGCCCGTGAAAAACCCTGGCTCCGGTGAGCTCGGAAAGCACTGGTGCCCCTGAAATCAGGTCTTCGTTCCGGTGAGTTTCCAGTATCGTGGTTATTCGGCAGCCTTCGGCTGCGGCGGCTTGCGCATAGCATTCGCAATCGCGGCGGGGATCGATGACGACTGCTTCGCCATTGTTGCCAATCAGGTAGGAGAGGTGAGACAGACCGTCGGATTTGAATGGCTGAATAAACATGGAACCTCCTTCGGCTAAAAAGTGGTTGCTGATTACTCAGTATTAGCACGAATCAGGGCTGTTTACGGCCCAAAGTCATGAACATTTCTGGCGGGAAATATTACGGTGCTTTCATGGCCAGACTGGCCCGCTCTGCAAACGCGGGCCAGTCTGGTCGCTGCGACGGTCAGGTGCCAAGCTTTCTGAGGAGAATCTCATTGAACAGCTTGGGATTCCCCTGGCCCCTGGAGGCCTTCATAAGGGGCCCCATAAACCCGCCGAGCATTTTCTTCTGTTTCTTGGGGTCAGACTCCTGTTGATACTGGGCAACCTGATCCGGCATGGAGGCCAGTACCTCGTCCACCATCTTTTCCAGTTCACCGGTGTCAGACACCTGTTTCAAACCCTTGGCATCAATAATCGCGTCCACGTTGTCGTTCTCGCCGGTCCACAAGGCTTCGAACACCTTCTTGGCGCCGGCCGAGGAAATCGTGTTATCGGCAATGCGAACCACCAGGTCACCCAGCTGGGCACCGGAGATCGGCGAGTCGGCAACGGGCTTTTCTTCTGCGTTCAGTCGTGCGGAGAATTCGCCCTGTACCCAGTTGGAGGCCAGTTTGGCATCTTTGCCGCGCTCGGCGGTGGTTTCGAAGAAGGCGGCCAGTTTGGAGTCGCCTGCCAGCAGTCCTGCGTCGTAATCGTTCAGGCCATACTGCTCCATAAAGCGCGCTTTGCGAGCGTCCGGCAGCTCCGGGAGGCTGTTGCGGGCTGCCTCGATGAAGGCATCGTCGATTTCTACCGGCAACAGGTCCGGGCAGGGGAAATAACGGTAGTCGTTGGCTTCTTCCTTGGTGCGCATGGAGCGTGACTCGTCACGGTCGCCGTTGTACAGGCGGGTCTCCTGCACGATGGTGCCGCCGTCTTCCAGAATATCCATCTGCCGCTCTACTTCATGGGCGATCGCTTGTTCCATGAAGCGGAAGGAGTTCAGGTTCTTGGTTTCTGTGCGGGTGCCGAGGGTCTCGGAGCCGCTGGGTTTGAGCGAGATGTTCACGTCAAACCGCATGGACCCCTGGGACATATCACCGTCACAGATACCCAGTGAGGTCACAATCCCGTGGAGCTTCTTCGCAAAGGCAACCGCTTCTTCGGCGTTGGTCATGTCTGGCTCGGTTACCACTTCGATCAGTGGCGTACCGGCGCGGTTCAGGTCAATGCCGGTCATGCCATGGAAGTCTTCGTGGAGGGATTTGCCGGCGTCTTCTTCCAGGTGTGCGTGGTGAATGCGCACGCGCTTGGTTTCGCCGTTGGCCAGATCGATATCCACGTAGCCGGGGCCCACGATCGGCCGCTCCAGCTGGGTGGTCTGGTAGCCCTTGGGCAGGTCCGGATAAAAATAGTTCTTGCGCTCGAACACCGAGCGGCGCTCAATCTCGGCATTTACTGCCAGGCCGAACATTACCGCATAGCGGAACGCCTGCTCATTCGGGACGGGCAGGGTACCCGGCATTGCCAGGTCAACGGCATTGGCCTGGGTATTGGGCTCGGCGCCATAGGCGGTGCTGGAGCCTGAAAAAATCTTGGTTCTGGTGGCAAGCTGAACGTGAATTTCCAGCCCGATCACAATGTCCCACTGCATAGTCGCTCTCCTGTTTCTGGCCTGTTCCGGGCTTATTGCGGTTCACGCTGGTGCCAGTCAGTCACCTGCTGGTATTGATGAGCGGCGTTCAGCAGGCGCGCTTCAGAGAAGTAGTCCCCGATAATCTGCAGGCCCACTGGCAAGCCGTCGACAAATCCTGCCGGCACCGACATCGCCGGAATACCTGCCAGGTTGATGGCAACGGTAAACACATCCTCCAGGTACATCGTGACCGGGTCGTTGGATTTCTCGCCCTGGACGAAGGCCGGAGAGGGTGTGGTGGGGCTCATCAGCACATCCACTTCCTGGAAAGCGTCAATGAAATCCTGCTGGATCAGCCTGCGAACTTTCTGGGCTTTCAGGTAATAGGCATCAAAATAACCGGCAGACAACGCATAAGTGCCCACCAGAATCCGGCGCTTCACCTCAGCGCCAAAGCCTTCTGCCCGGGTGCGAGTGTACATGTCCATCAGATCTTTCGGATCTTCGCAGCGATAGCCATAACGGGCACCGTCGAAACGGGACAGGTTGGCGGAAGCCTCAGCCGGCGCAATCACGTAATAGGCGGCGATGGCGAGATCGGCGTGGGGCAGAGACACCTCCTTGACAGTGGCGCCAAGCTTCTCGTATTCGCGAATGGCCCCACGGATCTGCTCTTCCACAGCCGCATTGAGGTTGCTGGCAAAGTATTCCTGCGGCAGACCAATACGCAAGCCTTTCAATGGTTCGTTCAGCGTGGCGGTATAGTCGGGCACGTCCCGGTCTATGGAGGTGGAATCCCGGGGATCAAACCCCGCCATCACATTCAGCATCAAGGCGTTATCCTCGGCGCTCCGAGCAATGGGGCCGCCCTGGTCGAGGCTGGAGGCAAACGCGATCATTCCGTACCGGGAGACCCGGCCATAGGTTGGCTTCAGCCCGGTCACGCCACACAGCGCGGCCGGCTGGCGGATTGAGCCACCGGTATCTGTTGCCGTCGCCGCCGGAACCAGTCGCGCTGCCACTGCCGCAGCCGAACCACCGGAGGAGCCCCCCGGTACACGCTTTTCGCCCTGGCTAAGGCCCCAGGGGTTGGTGGTAGCGCCAAAATGACTGGATTCGGTAGAAGACCCCATGGCGAACTCGTCCATGTTGGTCTTGCCCAGACACACTGCCCCCGCCTTGCGGAAGTTCTCCGTGACTGTGGCATCGTAGGGCGGCACAAAATTCGCCAGCATCTTCGACCCACAGGTAGTCGCCACACCGTTGGTGCAGAAAATGTCCTTGTGGGCGAAAGGCACGCCGGTCCAGGGCGTGGCCTTGCCTGCAGCCCGTTGCTCGTCCGCCGCATGGGCATCCGCCAGGGCCTGTTCTTCGGTAATGGAGATAAAGCTGTTGAGCTGTTCGTCTTCCTTCTTGAGACGGCCCAGATACTCCCGGGTCAGCTCCACGCTGGAAATCTTGCCGCTTTCCAGTTCGCGGGACAGTTCTGCTACGGATTTGTTATGCATGATGAATCCTGAAATCGCTGGTCGTCAGATCACTCAATACCATCTGTTTACTCGATGACACGCGGCACCAGATATAGGCCCTTCTCGGTAGCCGGGGCAATAGCCTGGAAAGCTTCCCGCTGATTGGTCTCGGTTACCTCATCCGGGCGCAGGCGCTGCACTGCATTCAGCGGATGGGCCATCGGCTCCACGGCATCGGTATCGGCGGCACTCAATTGATCCACCAGGTCCAGAATATTGCCCAGATCCTTCTCCAGCTCCGAAACCTGCTCGTCATCCACCCGAATGCGGGCGAGCACAGCGACTTTTTCAATGTCCTCACGGGAAATGGTCACATTGCCTCCCAGGTTTAACTATGTGAAATGTGTTTAATAATACGGTTTTCAGAGAGCGCTGCTCACTTGCCCGGGGGTGTTCGTCAGGCAGGTTCCAAAACTGTGCGGAGCCAGGGATGGCGGAGCTCAAGCGCCACAGGGATGTGCTTGAGCGTGTTTTGGAACCTGCCTGACGAACGGCCCTTCACCGCAGCCAAACAAATAAAAGCGCTATAGTAACAGATTCGAACAATCGCGGGAGGGGCCAAAACAAAGGGCGAAAGCGTGAAAGACCCCGCGGGAGCCCCGATGGTGCCTTGCCTGCAGGGGTGCTCACTGCTAAAGTTGCCGCATCATTTTTTGCGACTGCAACTCTCAGGTTGAAACTACACGAATGTTGATCAAAAGACTCCGAGGTTTATTTTCCAGCGACCTGTCCATCGACCTGGGCACCGCCAACACCCTTATTTACGTACGCGAACGCGGCATCGTACTGAACGAGCCCTCCGTTGTGGCCATCCGTACCCATGGGTCCCAGAAAATGGTTGCAGCCGTTGGCGCCGAAGCCAAGCGCATGCTGGGCCGCACACCAGGCAACATTACTGCCATCCGCCCCATGAAAGACGGCGTGATTGCGGATTTCGTCGTTACTGAAAAAATGCTCCAGCACTTCATTCATAAAGTGCACGAGAACAGCTTTATCACGCCCAGCCCCCGGGTGCTGGTCTGTGTGCCCAGCAAATCGACCCAGGTTGAACGCAAGGCCATCCGTGAGTCTGCCCTGGGCGCTGGCGCGCGGGAAGTGTTCCTGATTGAAGAACCCATGGCTGCAGCCATCGGTGCCGGCCTGCCGGTCGAAGAAGCCAGCGGTTCCATGATCGTGGACATTGGTGGCGGTACTACGGAAATCGCCATAATTTCCCTGAACGGTATCGTCTACGCCGAATCCGTCCGCACCGGCGGTGACAAGTTCGACGAAGCCATCGTTACCTATGTGCGTCGCAACTACGGCAGCCTGATCGGTGATTCCACCGCCGAGCGCATCAAACACGAAATCGGCTGCGCCTACGAAGGCCTGGATATCCGCGAGATCGACGTTCGTGGCCGCAACCTGGCCGAGGGCGTGCCTCGGGCCTTTACCCTGAACAGTGAAGAAATTCTCGACGCCCTCCAGGAATCCCTGGCGCAGATCGTCCAGACCGTGAAGAGCGCTCTGGAACAGTCCCCACCGGAACTGGCCTCTGATATCGCCGAGCGGGGCATAGTGCTCACCGGCGGTGGTGCGTTGCTGCGGGGTCTCGACAAGCTGATCAGCGAGGAGACCGGCCTGCCGGTGATTATTGCCGAAGACCCGCTCACCTGTGTCGCCCGTGGCGGTGGCAAGGCGCTGGAAGTGATTGACCGTGGTGGAATCGGAATGTTCTCCCAGGAGGGCTGACCTTGACCCCGGCTTTACGCCCCGACATTGCCTCAACCCGGCCGCCGCTCGTGAAACCTCACGGCGGCGGTTGTCGTATGGACACCTGCAGGGATTGCGGGAGGGCGAGCCATTAAAACCATTTTCGTACAAGGCCCTGTTCCCGGTTTCAGACTGGTACTGGTTATCGTGCTGTCGGCGGTGCTCATCGTGGCTGACGCCCGCTTCGACCAGCTCACGCCCGTTCGCAGCGCGATCGGTACGGGTCTCGCGCCGATTCACTGGCTGGGCAACGCCCCCTCTGAACTGAGTGGCTGGGTGGCCAGCCTGTTCACCTCCAAGGAAGATCTTCAGGCAGAGAATGAGGAACTTCGTGCACGCCTGCTGATTCTGGAACGTCGCGCTCTTAAATACGCCGCCCTGGCCTCCGAGAACAATGAACTGCGTCAGTTGATGAATTCGTCGGAAGTACTGGACGACCGCGTTATTGTTGGCGAAGTAGTGGCGGTTTCTCCCGACCCGTTTTCCCATGAGGTTGTGATCAATAAAGGCAGCCGCGACGGCGTCGAGGTGGGCCAGGCGATTCTGGATGCCAATGGCCTGATGGGGCAGGTTCAGCAAACCAGCAGTTTTACCTCAAGGGTGTTGCTGGTGTCGGACAGCAGCCATGCTGTGCCAGTGGAGGTGGTTCGCAACGGCCTGCGGGCGATTCTTCTGGGTAACGGCGATACCAGTGCCCTGGAATTGGTGCATGTACCTGACACTGCGGACATCCGGGAAGGTGACTTGCTGGTCAGCTCTGGCCTCGGAGGGCGTTTTCCCAAGGGATACCCGGTTGCAGAAGTGAGCAGCATTACCAAAGAGCAGGGCGAACCTTTTGTGGAGATCGAAGCCACGCCACTGGCAGAACTGAACAAGAGCCGGTTGCTGCTGGTCGTGTTCTCTCCGGAACAGGAGGCCACCGACGAAGCCGGGGAGACCGCGCGCTCGACTGAAGCGGCCCCCGCAGACCAGGGCGAGGTGCGCTGATGCTGTCGGTAATCAGTTATCCCGTTTTCGCATTCAGCGTGGTGCTGTCACTGGTGCTCAGCAGTTCCCTGTTCCCGGTGGGCTGGTTCGAGTTCCGACCGGAATGGCTGGGATTGATGGTGTTTTACTGGACCTTCCGGGCGCCCGCCCAGTTCGGCATTCTGCTGGCCTGGTGTCTGGGGCTGTTGCTGGATGTTCTGGAGGCCACGCCACTGGGCGTCAATGCCCTGGCGATGGGGGTGATCGCGTTTCTGGTGCTGACCATTCATCAGCGCCTGCGTATGTATCCCATGCCCCAGCAGTGCCTGATGGTGTTCCTGCTGCTGGGTATCAACCAGATGCTGGTGCACTTTATCAAACAGACCCTCGGCGCAGACGACTCCGGTTTCAGCTATCTCTGGCCGGCGCTGACCAGCGCCATAGTCTGGCCGTTTGTTTGCGTTCTGCTTGACAATCTCAACCGGAAACTGGGATAGAGGGGGCTTCGGCGCTTCATGGCAGCTATTGTTCTGGCCTCGGCCTCACCGCGACGAGCCGAACTGCTGAGGCAGATCGGGCTGTCGTTCGAAGTTCGACCGGCCGATATTGATGAAACCCCGGGCGCCGGTGAATCGGCCGTACATTATGTAGACCGGCTGGCCCGGGAGAAAGCGCTGGCAGTTCAGGCAAAAGAGCCGAACAGTATTGTGATTGGCTCGGACACGTCGGTCGTTCTTGCTGGTCAGATTCTCGGCAAACCACGGGACGGCCAGGACGCTGCGGACATGCTCAGGCAGCTGTCCGGCACCACCCACCAGGTAATGACCGCCGTTGCCATCGCCAGCAGGGGCGCCTGTGAGTCTCTGGTTGCGGTTACCGATGTGCGTTTTCGCCGGCTATCGGAGGAGGAGATTGGCGCCTACGTGGCAAGTGAGGAGCCGATGGACAAGGCGGGCGGCTATGGTATTCAGGGGCGGGGTGGTATTTTTGTAGAAGAACTTCGGGGCAGCTACAGTGCTGTGGTCGGTCTGCCCCTGCAGGAAACCGCTGAATTACTTGCCGGCGCCGGATGCCCGGTCTGGGAAACCTGGAACAGCAGGCAGGAGAGCCGCAATGAGTGAAGAAATACTGATCAATGTTACCCCGGTGGAAACCCGGGTGGCTCTCGTGGAGAACGGCATGCTCCAGGAAGCCTACATTGAGCGTACCAGCCGCAAGGGAATTGTGGGCAATATCTACAAGGGCAAGGTGGTTCGCGTGCTGCCCGGCATGGAGGCGGCATTCGTGGACATCGGTCTTGAACGGGCTGCATTTATTCACGCGTCCGATGTGGTGCCTGTTCAACAACCGCCCAATGAAACCGCCGATACCCCGAAAACCGTCCCGGATATCCGCACTCTGCTGCGGGAAGGTCAGTCACTGGTGGTCCAGGTCACCAAAGACCCCATCGGCACCAAGGGTGCGCGGTTGACCACCCAGCTCTCGATTCCCTCCCGCTACCTGGTGTTTATGCCCGGGGTCACTCATGTGGGAATTTCCCAGCGGATTGAGGACGAAAATGAGCGGGCCCGGCTAAAAGCGCTGGTGGAAGAGGGGGCGGCCGCCGACGCTGAGGTAAGCGGGGGTTACATAATCCGCACGGCCGCGGAGGCCGCCTCGGCGGAAGATCTTCTTGGCGATATGAACTATCTGCATCGCCTGAATCAGGCGATCGAGGAGCGCATAACCCGCTGTGAGGCGCCAACGGCGGTCTATCAGGATCTGCCGCTGTTTATCCGCACCATTCGTGACCTGATTCGCCCCCAGACCGAGAAAGTCCGCATCGACAGCCGTGAAAGTCACCAGCGGGTCATGGAATTCGTAAATGAGTTCGTGACCGAGTTTTCCGATAAGGTCGAGTATTATCCGGGTGAACGGCCCATCTTCGACCTCTATTCTGTTGAGGATGAAATCCAGAAAGCCCTCAGCCGCAAGGTGCAGCTGAAGTCGGGTGGGTACGTGATCATTGACCAGACCGAGGCAATGACCACCATTGATATCAACACGGGGGCATTTGTAGGCCATCGCAATCTTGAGGAAACCATCTTCAAGACCAATCTGGAGGCGGCGCGTGCTATCAGCCGTCAGCTGCGGTTGCGCAACCTGGGCGGCATCATCATTATCGACTTTATTGATATGGATGATTCCGAGCACCAGCGACAGGTGCATCGCATGCTCGAAAAGATGCTGGAGCGGGATCACGCCAAAACCAAAATAACAGGCGTTTCCGAGCTGGGGCTGGTGGAAATGACCCGTAAGCGCACCACCGAAAGCCTTGGGCAGATACTCTGTGAACCCTGCCCGATCTGTGATGGCCGTGGCTTCCTGAAGACCAGTGAAACCGTCTGTTATGAAGTGTTCCGGGAAATCCTGCGGGTAAACCGTGCCTATGATGCAGAAAGCTATCTTGTCATGGCTTCCCAGAGCGTGGTGGATCGCTTGCTGGACGAGGAATCCGATAACGTTGCAGATCTTGAGACCTTCATCAGTAAAACCATTCGCTTTCAGGTTGAGCCCTTCTACAGTCAGGAGCAGTATGATGTGGTGCTGCTGTAACGCCGGAACGGCAGGTATTCACTAGGCGTGGCGGTTACCCCTGATGGCATCCAGTGTGGCTGATCCAGAAAACAGGCATATAGTGGTCCGATTACTGTCACGCCTTGCCAGCCTGATCTGGTGGTTGTTGCTGGCAGTCATCATCCTGCTGGCCCTGTATGCCGGCATTGGCCGCCAGCTCACCCAGAATATCGACGATTATCGCACCGATATCGAGCAGGCACTGTCGTCGAAACTGGGCCAGGAAATCCGTATTGGTTCGCTGTCGTCAAGCTGGAACTGGCTCAACCCCTCCATCATGGCCCGCGAAATCCTGGTATTGTCTGATGAGACGGGCAAAGGTGTGGCGGGCTCGCTGCAGAGTGTTCGCATTGGCCTGGACTTCCTGGCCTCGCTGAGCCGCTTGCGAATTGTGTTTGCCAACTTTGAAGCGGATGGGCTCAAGTTGACAGTCAACCAGACCCCGCGCGGTGAAGTGACGGTTGAAGGTGTCGATATCCCCGGGCCAGTGGCTAATGACATCGAACTCTGGCTTGATTTTGCCGGAGCCTGGCTTTCCGACCCCTCCGTAAAAATCACCCGCTTTGACCTCGGCGTGCGGGACAACAATGGCCAGCTACGTCATGTGGAAATACCCCAATTGGACCTGGTGTATGAGCGTGGTCTTTTTCACGCTTCCGGGCGTGCCATGAGCCCTGGAACTACCGAACAGTTGGCCAGTTTCGGATTGGTCGGCAGGCATTTCTTCCGGGGCGACTTTACCGGCCAGGTGTACGCGGACATCAGTTCCGGGCGGCTGTTCGACGGTCTTGTTGACGAGTACGGCTGGCGCGATATCCGGGTGGAAGGGTTTGATCTGGGCGGCCAGGTATGGATGACCTTTCGTGAGGGCCTGATGACGCAGGTCAGCGGCAACGTGGCAACACCTTACCTGCAAATCGGTGCTGGCAGCGAATCTCTGGCGCCCCTTGAAAACATCAGCGCAAGGTTTGGTTGGCGCCGACAGGATGCGTGGGGCGACCAGCAATCAGAGCTGGCTGATCAGCCCTGGTTCACCACCGGCGAATTTCATCTCAAGGATCTTCAATGGGAGTGGAACGGCGATCCGGTTCCGCCTTTCAGCATCCGCTTCCGACACGACGAAGCCGGCCCGAGGATCATCGCCGACGAACTGTCTCTCCAACCCGTTCGGCGTCTGGTCACCAGCATTGGCATGCTACCCGCCATTGCTTCACGAGCCCTCGAAAACTATCGGCCCGCCGGCAAGCTGAACCAGTTGGTGCTCAACCTTCCTTCTGAGGGCAACGGAGCGTTTGAGCTGACGGCACTAATGGACAATGTTGGTGTCCGGGCCTATGGCGGCGCGCCGGCCGTCTCGGGGGTGAACGGCAGTCTGGTCATGAATGGCCAAGGTGGCTATGTAGAGGCCCGGAGTGATGAGCTGACACTGGGCTTCCCTGAGCTGTTTCGGGGAGCCTGGGCTCTGCGGGATCTCCAGGCCGGCGTGGCCTGGCGCCTCGAAGGCGACATTATCCGGGTCTATTCTGACGATATCGGGATGGTTTATGGCGATGCCACAGAGCTGGCCGGCGCGTTCGATCTGCGGATGGACCGCCACGGGGAAGACAATCTCGGCGTCAAGGTCGGCGTTCAGAACGGAACCGCCGAAATGCTTGCGGACTTTGTGCCGGTTAAAGCCGTCGCTCCCGCGCTGTATGAATGGCTGACCACCTCGATCAAAGAAGTCGACGTCACCAGCGGGGAGTATTTCGGCCATGGGCTGATCAATCGCGACGCCCCTCCAGGCTCGTTTGTGTCTTCGATGGTTTACCGTTTCAAGGATGGGACCGTACGCTACGACGAACGTTGGCCAGAGGTCACCGACGCCGCCGGCACAGTTTACGTTCAGAATGGCCGTACACGGGTTGAGCTGGAGTCCGCTCGCACGGGCGGGCTCGATCTCGAGCCGGGACAGGTGCGAGTAGAGCCAGAGGGCGGCAATGTCCGAATCAACGTGGATGCCGCCGCAGCAGTGTCAGGCGAGGCGGTGGCATACTGGATAGAGCACAGTCCGCTGGGTGAGCTGGCCGGGGAAGCTGGGGCGAACATTCAGCTGGATGGCGACTACCACCTTGATCTGGGGCTTGGCCTGCTCCTGGGTTCAGAGGCCCCACCCGACATAAATGCCACAGTCCGGGCCGATGCCGGCACGCTGACGTATGCCCCGGCGGATCTGCAATGGACACAGATCAACGGTGAGCTGAGCTTCAGTACCGGGGACGGGTTTTCTGATACGCCTGTCCAGGCTCATTTCCTGGGAGCTCCGGTCACGGTGCGGGTGCGCCGTGACGAGACCGGAGAAGCACTCAATATCCGACAGTATGGCCGTCTTGATGTCAGCAATCTGTTGGCCCAGACCGCGTTGCCAGAGGGCACAAGGCTCGGGTTAAGTGGAGAGGCTGGCTACCTGGCCACCCTGGATCTCTCGCCGGGGAAGGCCGCCGCCATCAAGCTGTATTCGGACCTGACCGGGCTTGAGGTCGGCTGGCCGGAGCCCCTGGCAAAGGCGGCGGACGAAGAGGCGCCCCTGAGTGCGTCAATAGAGCCGCGGGACGACGCCGGGATAAACGTCTATGTCGACTGGCCGGACCGGCTGAACCTGGATGTGGTGTGGCAACCGGATAATCTGGAGCTGGCTTTCAACAGCCTGTTTCTGGGCGACCAGCAGCTAACCGGTGTTGACGTTTCTGCACAGCGGATCAATGAGCAATGGTCTGTTGAGGCGGAGTCTGAGTGGCTTTCCGGGGGGATATACTGGCCTTCGGATGACGGCCCGGTCGTCGTCGATCTGGAGCTGCTGAAACTGGCCCGGGGCGACGCCGATACTGATGAAGATATACCTCTGCTGCCCGAGCCCGAAGAACAGGTTCGTGCTTTCCGGGAGCTGGGCATGGAGAACTGGCCGGATATTGACCTTCGTATCGCCAGCCTCCAACTCGACGATGATGATGCCGGAGCCTGGTCGCTGGGGATTCGCCCGGAACCTTCGCGACTACTGGTTCAGGACATCGACGGTACCCTCAAATCTCTGGCGCTGGGTGGTCAGCTGATCTGGAGTATTGCCGGAGACCGGGAAACCACTCGGTTCATTGGTGACATTACCGGGGAGTCCCTCGCGGATCTGGGTAATCTGTTTGGCACCGAGATTCCGTTCCGCAGCGAGAGTACGGCAGTGAACCTGGATATTGACTGGCCGGGGCGTCCCAATGAGTTTGCCGTTTCAGGACTGAGCGGCTCAGTGAGCGTACGCTTTGACGATGGAGTCATTCTCGAGAGCAACAATACCGCTCAGTTGTTCCGGGTATTCAATCTGCTGAACTCCGATACCTTGTGGCGCCGACTGCAGCTGGATTTTTCCGATCTGTACGAGGCAGGTGTGGCATTTGATGCTATCTCAGGCAAGGCGACCATGATTAATGGCCTGCTGACACTGGATCCGGAACTTCAGGTGGTTGGTCCTTCCGGTGCTTTCAAGCTAACCGGCACCAGCAACATGATCGAAGAAACCCTGGATATGAGAATGGTGGTGGTCCTGCCCCTGACCCAGAACCTGCCCCTGGCGGCGCTGCTGATGGGGGCGGGGGCGCCCATCGGAGGCGCCTTGTTTGTGCTGGACAAAGTGTTGGGGGACCCATTGAGTAAACTGACCAGCGCAACCTATAGTGTGAGTGGCAGTTGGGATGAACCGGAGGTTCGCCTCAGGCGGGTGTTTGATACCGGCGCGCAATGATTCTATCGGGAGAACAGTTGATGTCAGCACATGCACAGCAGGAAGTGACCAGTCAGGCAAACAGGGTGGCGGCCATCCAGATGGTGAGCACCCATGATATTGCCGAGAATCTCAGGGAAGCGGGGCGTTTGCTGGAAGAGGCTGCCGCTTTCGGCGCCGGCATCGCAGTACTGCCGGAAAATTTTGCCGTTCTGGCTACCCGGCAGATGATCGGGTGTGGTCGGCGCGAAGCGGACCCGGATAATCTGATCCGTCATTTTCTGGCAGAACAGTCTGCCAGGCTGGGTATCTGGATTGTCGGCGGTTCACTTCCCATTGCCTCGCGCCCGGATGGCTCCACCGTGAAAGATCGGGTTCGGGCCTGCTGTTTCGTCTATAACAGTGAGGGCAAGGAAGTCGGCCGTTATGACAAGATTCATCTGTTTGATGCCATGGTGGAGGACGCCCACGGCCAGTACCGGGAGTCCGACACCTTTGAGCCCGGCGACGAGGTGGTTGTGCTCGACACCCCTGCAGGGCGGCTCGGGCTGGCCATCTGTTATGACCTCCGCTTCCCCGAACTTTTCCGCAAGTTGCGGGAACAGGGCGCCGAATGGGTTTCATTGCCCAGCGCCTTTACCTGGAACACCGGCGATGCCCACTGGCATGCGCTCCTGCGGGCCAGGGCCATCGAGAATCAGTTGTGGATGGTGGCAGCGGGGCAGGGTGGCCAGAACAGTGAGCGTCGGCACACCTATGGCCACAGCATGATCGTTGACCCCTGGGGGCGTGTGCTGTCCGAGATCGGTGAGGGGCCGGGGGTAGTCACTGCCGACCTGGACCCGGAGCGGCTCGGGGAGATCCGCGCCCGGATGCCGGTCTGGGAGCACCGCAGGCTCTGACCAGGCGGGACCTCAGTTGCCGGCCGCCTCCACGTCGTCAATGCATTCCCGCAGGTAACGGAACAGTTTTCTTGGCTGGCCGGTGTTCTTCTCTTTTTGCACATCCCGACGGGCATTACGGGCCAGGTTGCGCAGGTGCTGGATATCCGCGGTTGTGCAGTAATCAAGGAATTCCCCAACAGCAGGATCACCTTCTTCAATCATCCGGTCACGCCACCGCTCTGCCAGGTGGTGGCGGCGTGTGTGCTCCTCGCTGCCGGCATCAAAGGCATCTATAGCCCGCGTCAGTCCTTCTGGATCGTCCTCCTGACGGATGATTTTGCCGATGTACTGAAGGTGCCGCCGGCGGGCTTCGTTCTGTCGAATGCGCCGTGATTCCTCGATAGCCGCCCGCAGGGTCCCGCTGATGGGCAGGGTGTCGAGCTGGTCGTTGCTCAGATCCAGCATGCGCTTGCCGAGACCCTGCAACTGGTGCATCTCCCGTTTGAGCTGGGATTTACTTGGGCCTGAGTATTGCGGGGAGTCGTCTTGAGTATCGTTCATGAAGTGCCTGTTTTGTCGGATTACCCATAAAATATGGTAGCGAGGCCAAGGAATGCCATAAATCCGACCACATCTGTCACGGTCGTCAGTATAACGCTTCCTGCCAGCGCCGGATCAATGTTGCGGGACTTGAGGAACAGGGGCAACACGGTACCCACGAGGGCTGCGGCAATCAGATTTATGATCAGGGCGGCCGCGATGATGGCGCCAATCATGATGTCCTTGAACCAGAGGGTAGCGGCCGACGCTACCACAACGGCCCAGAGCAACCCGTTCAGGGCGCCCGCAACAAACTCGCGGTTCAGCAGCCAGCCCACGTTGGCCCCGCTGATCTGCCCCACGGCCATGCCGCGGATAACCAGAGTCAGGGTCTGGCTGCCGGCGATGCCGCCCATGGAGGCCACAATAGGCATCAGTACAGCCAGTGCCACAACCTTCTCGATGGTGGCTTCAAACAGGCCGATCACGGCGGACGCCGTAAAGGCCGTGAGCAGGTTAATACCCAGCCAGACAGCCCTGCGCCGGGTTGTCTTGAGGATCGGGGCGAAGGTATCTTCATCCTCATCCAGGCCGGCCATGCTCATCAGGGAGTGGTCGGCGTCCTCACGGATAACGTCAACCACGTCATCGATGGTGATCCGGCCCAGCAGCCTTCCTTCCTCGCTGACCACCGGTGCCGAGATCAGGTCGTAGCGTTCGAACAGGGTGGCTACCTTGGTGTCGGACAGGGTGACCGGTATTGGCTCGATGTCCGTATCCATCACCTCCCGAACGGTCGCTGCGGGGTTGGACACCAGCATTTTGGTGATTGGCAGCATGCCGATGAATTCGTCCCGTCGGCTCACCACAATCAGGCTGTCGGTCATCGGTGGCAGGTTGCGATGCCGGCGCAGGTAACGGAGTACTACATCGATACTGATATCCGGCCGCACCGTGATAGTGTCCGTGTTCATCAGGCCGCCGGCGGTGTCCTCCGGGTAGGAGAGCACTTCCTCCACCCGCTGGCGGTCCTGTTCGTCCATGGTGTCCAGGACTTCCTGGATCACCGTATCCGGCAGCTGTTGCAGTAAGTCGGCTAGGTCATCCGACTCGAAATCTTCAATGATGTCCGCCAGTTCCTGGGCGTTCAGCTGGCTCAGGAAGTAGCCACGAATGTCATCATTGAGGTACTGGAGAACTTCGCCTTCCAGCTGCTTGTCGACCAGGTTCCACAGCAACGCCCGCTGACGGGGCGGAGAGGACTCCAGCAGGTGGGCAATATCGCTGGGGCTCAGGCCACCATTAAGGATGCGGGCAACCTGTTTCAGAGCGCCACTGTCCAGCGCTTCGCTCAGGGAGCGAAGGCGTTGGCGAGCCTGGCTTTTCTCCAGAATATCGGTCATTGGTCACCCACAGTCAGAAAACCCCCGTATTATAGCGAAGTTAGGGTGCACAGGTGAGAAAGAGTTATAGGTGAATGCCGTGGTCGGGTGGCCCGCCGGCTGGCCGCTATTCGCCCTCGCCAAAATAATCGTCAATAAGCGATGCCAGCGCGTCGATGGCTTCTGACTCGTCGGGTCCGTCTGCAATCAGTTCTATCTCTGTCCCCTGACTGGCGGCCAGCATCATCACCGGCATGATGCTTTTGGCATCCACCTTGCGATCGTTCCGGCTGAGATGAATACTGCTCTCGAACTCCGATGCTGTTGCAACCAGTTTGGCTGCGGCACGGGCATGCAGCCCGAGTTTGTTGATGATGGTAATGGGGCGGCGGATCATAAACGGCTCAGCTTTCCCGGCTCTGCAAGTGGGGCAGTTCGGTGTGTCGGACCTGCACGTTGCTGTATTTTTCCGAGAAATGGCGGCCAAGTTGTTCGCAGATGTAAACCGAGCGGTGTTGGCCACCGGTACAGCCGATGGAAATCGTCATATAGCTGCGGTTGCTGTCGGCAAAGGACGGCAGCCAGTTTTCCAGGAAGCTGGTCAGGTCATCCACCATTTTCCGGCTCAGTGGTTCCTTTTCCAGAAAGTCGATCACTGGCTGGTCAGTGCCTACAAATTTCCGCAGGGTGGTATCCCAGTACGGGTTGGGCAGACAGCGCACATCGAAGACATAATCCGAATCCAGTGGTACGCCATGCTTGAAGCCGAAAGACTGGAACAACAGCGCCAGTTCCTGTTCCCGCCGCCCGGCAACCCGTTGCTTGACCATATCCCTGAGTTCGTACATGGACAATCCGGTGGTATCGACGTAGAGGTCGGCCAGTTTGGAAAGGGGCTCCAACAGCCTTTTTTCGCTGACGATGGCTTCGCGCAGTGAGGTCTTGTCGTCGCTCAGGGGGTGCTTGCGCCGGGTGGCGTGGAATCGCTGGAGCAGGGACTGTTCGTCGGCGTCCAGGTAAATAATCTCGACGGTGACACCGGTATCCTGCAGGCTGCGATAGATGTCTTCAAAGTTGCTGAGCTCGCCGGACAGGTTGCGGGCGTCGATGCTGACTGCCATTTTACCCAGCCGGCCCGGTGAGCTCTGGTTGGTCGCTTCCCGTGTCAGTGGAAACAGCAGTCCGATGGGCAGGTTATCGATGCAATAGAAACCCAGATCTTCCAGCACATGCAGCGCCGTACTTTTACCGGAGCCTGACCGGCCGCTGACGATGATCAGTTTCATAGCCCATTCACCTCGATTCCGGAGTAGTTCAGCTTCCCTCGGCCGTCATCCGGCGGTAGAGAGAATCTGCATCGGTGCACTGACGGAGCTGGTCGCAGAATGCCCTTTCATTGAACTTTTCGGCCAGCTGACTCAGCAGTTCAAGGTGTTCACTGGTCGCTTCCTTGGGAACAATCAACGCGAATACCAGGTCTACTGGCTGGTTGTCGATGGCATCGAAGGCCACGCCTTCTTCCAGGGTCAGCAATACCCCCACAACGTGATCGAGCCCTTCCAGGCGGCAGTGGGGAATGGCGATGCCCTGGCCAATACCCGTGCTCCCCAGTCGCTCCCGGGCAACCAGATTGTTGAATATCTCGGTATCACTGAGCGAGGGATCGTGTTGCTGGATCTGCTCGGCGATGGTTTCCATAACCCGCTTCTTGCTGGAGGCGGGGACCCTGCAAAGGGTCAGCTCCGGCGCGAGAATGTTCTCGATAGTCAGGGATGTGTCGGTCATGAATCGACTGCAGTTCCGTAAAAAAAGGCTGCGACACCTTCTATAATCCTAGCCAGTGTCGCAGCTCGATTAACTGTTATGCAGGAAGCAGGAGGCCCTAGCGGGCACCGTTACCATGCATCCGGTCAACGTTCTTTTCCTTGTGCTTCAGGATCTGCCTGTCCAGCTTATCCACCAGCGCATCAATCGCCGCGTACATATCGCTGTTCTCGGCCTTTGCGTGAATCTCACCACCAATCACATGTAGCGTAGCTTCCGCCATCTGGCGCACTTTTTCCACCTCAAGGGTGACCTGGCAATTGCTGATGTGGTCAAAGTGCCGTTCAAGCTTGTCAAACTTGCCTGTTACGTAATCCTTCAGAGCGGGGGTCAGTTCTACGTGATGGCCTGAAATATTGAGTTGCATAGGCTTCTCCTGTTATCGGATTTTTACTACACCAGTCGCTTTCTTTCATTGGACGGAGGGATGTGCATTGCCTCACGGTACTTGGCCACGGTTCTTCTCGCTACCTTGATACCCTGTTCTCCTAGCATGGCTGCAATTTTGCTGTCGCTCAATGGCTTTTTCGGGGTTTCCGTTGCAATCAGTTTTTTGATCATCGCCCGGATTGCCGTAGAGGAGCATTCTCCACCCTCGTCGGTGCTGACATGGCTGGAGAAAAAATACTTCAGCTCAAAGATGCCACGGGGCGTGTGCATGTATTTCTGGGTGGTCACCCTGGAAATGGTTGATTCATGCATCTCCACCGCCTGGGCAATGTCTGAAAGGATCAGTGGCTTCATGTGTTCCTCGCCGTGATCCAGGAACCCCTGCTGGTGTTCGACAATCCGGGTTGCCACCTTGAGCAGGGTCTCGTTGCGGCTTTGCAGGCTCTTGATAAACCACTTCGCTTCCTGCAACTGGTCTCGCAGGTAGGTGTTATCGGCACTGCTGTCCGCACGCTTTATCAATGAAGCATAGCTGGCATTGACGCGAATGCGCGGTGCAATTTCAGGATTCAGTTCCACGCGCCAACGCTCGTTGTGCTTGCGCACGATAACGTCCGGAATGACGTAGTCCGGTTCGGCCTGGTCCAGGGTATCACCGGGGCGCGGATTCAATCCGGTAATCAGCGCCAGTACGTCCCGCAACTGGTCTTCCTTCAGGCGGCTGCGGCGAAGCAGTTGTGCGTAATCACGATTGCCCAGAAGGTTGATGTAGTGGGTAATGACCAGCCGCGCCTGGGCAAGCCAGGGAGTATCCGGCGGCAACTGGTTAAGCTGGATCAGCAGACATTCCTGCAGGTTCCGGGCGAAAACACCGGGCGGGTCAAAATGCTGCAGGCGATGTAATACCGCTTCAACTTCATCCAGTTCCAGTGGATCTTCATCAGACTCCTCCACCATCCCCGAGTGGATTTCCTCAAGGGGGGACGTCAGGTAGCCGTGATTGTCAACCGCGTCCATCAGCGCATGGGCGATGGCCTGGTCCCGCTCACTCAGGGGTGTCAGGTTCAGTTGCCACTCAAGGTGATCGTGCAGGGTTTCCGTAGGCGAATTGCGGGTTTCAAAATCGTTGTCGTTTTCATCGTCGTTACGGGCCGATGACGCGGGAGCCGACTGGTAGATGTCGTCCCAGGCAGTGTCGACCGGAAGGTCATCGGGGATGGTATCGGGGCTGTCGGTTTCCGACGACCAGTCAGGCCCGTTCTCGGATTCATCCCAGTCCGGGGAAGATTCAGAGGTGGGGTTTGATTCTTCGGCCGAGGTCGGTTCGGCGGTGTCGCTCTCGCTTTCCGTGGATTCCGGATTCTGGTTATCGTCGTCTTCCGAGGTTTCCAGCATGGGGTTGGATTCCAGCGCCTGCTGGATTTCCTGCTGGAGGTCGAGGGTGGAGAGCTGCAGAAGCCTGATAGCCTGTTGCAGCTGGGGCGTCATGGTCAGGCTTTGACCCAGCTTTAACTGTAATGAGGCTTTCATAACCATGATTCAGGATCCGTCACTCGGTATCTCTCGGTCTCTTGTGGGAGTTGTGGTTGCACAAAAACTCTTTATGTGCTGGTCACTTGCCGTGCCAAGCAAGTTCTTTGCCGAGTGTACTACAGGCGGAACTCATTGCCCAGATACACTTCCTTGACCTGTTGGTTGGCCAGTATATCGTCGGAGTTGCCCGAAGCAATGATATGTCCTCCGCTGACGATATAGGCATTCTCACAAATGTCGAGGGTTTCCCGCACGTTATGGTCGGTGATCAGCACGCCGATGCCCTTGTCCCGCAGGTGACGGATAATATGCTTGATATCGCTCACCGAGATCGGGTCCACCCCTGCAAACGGTTCATCCAGAAGAATAAACGCCGGCTCCATTGCCAGGGCACGGGCAATTTCCACTCGTCGGCGTTCGCCACCGGATAACGCCATGCCGGGGCTGTCGCGAATGTGAGTGATGTGAAACTCTTCCAGCAATTCCTCCAGCTTGGCCTCCCGCTGGCTGCGGTTGAGTTCGCGGCGGGTCTCCAGGATGGCCATGACGTTGTCGCGTACCGTCAGTTTACGAAACACCGATGCTTCCTGGGGCAGGTAACCGATGCCCTTGCGGGCCCGGCCGTGCATCGGTAGCGGGGTGATGTCCTGGTGGTCGATGGTGATCCTGCCATTGTCGGCGGGAACCAGCCCTACGATCATGTAGAAGCAAGTGGTTTTGCCTGCACCATTAGGGCCCAGAAGGCCAACGATCTCGCCGCTGCGGATCTCCAGCGAAACGTCAATGACGACCTTCTTCTGCTTGTAGCTTTTTGCCAGGTTACTGGCTCTGAGAACTGCCATCGGTATCCTGTCAGTCGGGGTTGCTGGTCGAGTTGTCCGGATTGTTGCGTGGTTGTATCACCATTTCCACGCGGCCGCTTCCTTCGCCCTGATCGGGCGCGCCCTCTGCGGTGACAATGCGATTCGCGCTGTCATAGTGGATGATATCCCCACGGAACA
Source organism: Marinobacter denitrificans (assembly GCF_008795955.1). Lineage (GTDB taxonomy): Bacteria > Pseudomonadota > Gammaproteobacteria > Pseudomonadales > Oleiphilaceae > Marinobacter > Marinobacter denitrificans. The sequence goes on along the minus strand of NZ_VMHN01000001.1, from coordinate 247,704 downwards.
GGTTGCCGTCCTGCTCAATAACCGCCTCGCGCTCGAACGTTACCCGGTTTTCGGCGGCCGACCAGGTGATGCTCAGGGCGCGGGCATCGGTTTCTCCCTGTCCTTCCATTGCCGGTTGCCGGTAATGTGCGGGCCGGCCAGTGGCTTCAATGCGGCTGACGCCGGCCTGGTCGCGGTAAAGTACAACCTTGTCGGCGGTCAGGTTGGTCTGGCCCTGGGTCATTTCTACAGCGCCGGTATAGGTTGCGATCCCCTGGCCGTCATCCAGCCGTGCACTGTCAGCATTGACCCTGATGGGTTCGTCGGACTCCAGGTTGAAAGCCAGCGCCGCTGACGGGCCAATAAGGGCCGTACAAGCGGCTGTCAGTACCAACGATTTCAGAGCTGGCCAGTGGGGCCTGCCGCGGGGAATACGTTTACTTGCCAGGCTCATAGAGTCCTTCCACCTGCGAGTCGAGTTCAAGAATGCGATCATCAATCCAGGCCTTCATGCCGGTAGCCGTGGTCACGCCAGCAGCGTCAGTCAGTTTTACCGGCTCGTCTGTGTAAACGGTGCGATCGCGGTTGTTCAGCGTCAGCACCGCTGTAGTCAGGGTCAGCGGCGGGGCGTCTTCAGCTTCGCGGGTCACCTTTACATTTCCGGTCAGGTGAACCAGGTCGTCCGCTTCCAGAAGGCGCCCCTCGTTTGCCTCCACCTGCCAGGGTGGGCTGCCCCCGTCGCCGTATAGTGTTGCCCGGGGAGATGCCATGACCGTCTCACTGCGAGACTCGAACTGCTCGATTCTCGGGCTTCGGAATTGTGTTGTCAGTCGTCCGGTTTCGTCGTACGACAGGTAATGACCATTGACCACAAAACCGTCGGGCTCGGATTCACCCCTCAGGGATTCAGCGTCTGTTGGCTCCGACGGCTCATCACTTTGCCAGAGCAGAAAGAACAGTGCCACTATCGTGCCTGCCAGGCTCAGAGTTCTGACCCAGGGGCGGTTGAACAGCGGCTGGCCTGACATCAATTCTGCTCCAGGTAGGGTTGCAGAGTGGCCTCGAGTTGCCCGCAGGCGGTCAGCAGTAAGTCACAGGCTTCTCTGACGGCACCACTGCCGCCGGGGACACTGGTGCAGATATCCGCATGCTGGCGGACAAGCCAGTAACCATTGGGCACGGTCAAGCCGAGACCGGCATAGCGGATGGCCGCCAGGTCGGGCAGGTCGTCGCCCATGTAGGCGATCTGCTGCGGGGACAGGCCGAGCTGTCCGGCGAGCTCCACGAGAGCGACCTTTTTGTCCTCCCGGCCCTGCATCAGGTGAGGGATGCCCAGGTCATTCATGCGCCTGGCGGTCAGGGGCGAGCAGCGGCCGGTAATGACGGCAACCTCGATCCCCGCTGCCATCACCTGCTTGATGCCCAGGCCGTCGAGGATATTGAAGCCTTTCAGTTCATCTCCGGAGGCGCTGAATAACAGTGTGCCGTCGGTCATGATGCCGTCGACATCCAGCGCCAGTAGACGGATACCGGCTGCCTTTTCCAGTACGTCCGCTGGCCACTGCTGGTCTGTCATCAACTCTTTCATTTGATCGGCCATCAAATTACCCCTCAGATAACTATTTCAGATAACCATTCAGATAACACCGGCCCGCAACAGGTCGTGCATATTGATGGCACCGGTCAGCTTGCCGTCACGGTCGATGACAGGCAGGGCATTGATTTTCAGTTCTTCCATCATGTTCAGGGCTTCGGCTGCCAGTTGGTCGTCGTGGATAACACGACCATTGCGAGTCATCACTTCCGCTATCGGCGTGTTGTGAATATCCACCGAGCGGTCCAGGGTGCGGCGCAGGTCGCCATCGGTGAACACGCCCACCAGGTCGCCAGCAGCATTGATAACCGTGGTCATGCCCAGCCCCTTGCGGGAAATTTCCAGCAGTGCTCCGCCAAGAGTGATGTCTTCCTGCACACGGGGGATGCGGTCACCCGTATGCATGATTTCGGCAACGCGCAACAGTAACTTGCGGCCCAGGCTGCCGCCGGGGTGAGACAGCGCGAAGTCTTCAGTGCTGAAGCCGCGCGCCTCGAGCAACGCCACCGCCAGGGCGTCTCCCATCACCAGGGTGGCGGTAGTGCTGGAGGTGGGGGCCAGGCCGAGAGGGCATGCTTCCAGGGCAACACTGACGTCCAGGTTGGCAACCGCCTCCCGCGCCAGGGTGGAGTTTGCATTGCCTGTCATGCTGATCAGCGGCGCACCCATGCGTTTGATCAGTGGCAGTATGGTCAGTACTTCACTGGTGTTGCCACTGTTGGAGATACCCAGGACCACGTCCTGGCTGGTGATCATGCCCAGGTCGCCATGGCTGGCTTCGCCGGGATGAACGAAGAATGAAGGAGTGCCGGTGCTGGCGAGAGTGGCGGCAATCTTGTTGCCAATGTGACCGGATTTGCCCATGCCCGTCACCACCACGCGGCCCTTGCAGGCCATGATGACCTCGCAGGCGCGGACAAAGTGCTCATCAACCCTGTCGGTCAACGCGTCAATGGCATCGCGCTCGATTTCAATGGCCCGCAGAGCGGATTCTCTGAACTTGTGGTCGATCTCGGTGTTCATCTGGCACCCGGGTAGAATGTTGATGCTTTTCGTCGTGGCGAGAGTATATCACTTCAATGGCTTTGGCTGCCTTCATGACAAGACGGTCAGCAAAACTGATTAATGATATCAATTCATTTTGTTAAGGATGGATTGAGGTTGTCAGCAGGTTGGAATAATGTACCCACACATTGAGGGCTGCAACCAATTCGCAAGGGTGGCCCCCACACCCCGGCGGTTACTTGGAACAGGCATGGACACTTCACCCTACATCGAACTCAGAGACGTGGTTTTCGCCCGCGGTGATCGTCGTATCTTCGATGGTGTCAGTCTCGACATTCCCCGCGGTAAGATTACGGCCATCATGGGCCCCAGCGGTACCGGCAAAACCACCCTGCTCAGGCTGATCGGTGGCCAGTTACGACCGGACTCCGGCACTATTACCGTGGCCGGCGAGAATGTCCCCCGACTCAAGCGCAAGGCGCTTTACCGTCTGCGGGAGAAAATGGGCATGCTGTTCCAGAGTGGTGCCCTGTTTACCGACCTCAGTGTGTTCGAAAACGTGGCGTTTCCGCTTCGGGTGCATACCTCCCTGCCGGAGGACATGATCCGGGATATTGTGCTGATGAAGCTGGAGGCTGTGGGCCTGCGAGGGGCCCGCGAGCTGATGCCGGCAGAGCTGTCTGGCGGAATGACCCGGCGGGTGGCTCTGGCCCGCAGTATAGCGCTGGATCCGGAACTCATCATGTACGACGAGCCGTTTGCCGGGCAGGATCCGATTGCGATGGGGGTACTGATCAAACTGATCCGCGATCTGAACAGTTCCATGGGGCTGACCAGCGTCATGGTCTCCCACGATGTCAAAGAATCCCTGAGCATCTGCCACTACGCCTGCATCGTGGCGGATGGGCAGATTATCGGTGACGGCACTCCCGAGGAAATCAAGGCGCACCCGTCTGAGCAGGTCCAGCAATTTTTGCACGGCCACCCGGACGGCCCGGTGCCCTTCCATTACCCGGCTGCAGATGCCGGCCAGGACTGGGGCATCACCGGAAGGAGTCGTTAATGGACAAGCTTGCGGCATTCGGCCGGCTGGGGCTGGATATCATCGCTTCGCTGGGGCGCTCGGGGCGTTTTCTGGCCGGCGTCCTGGGCGGCGTATCAAAACCTTCGGTGGCATTCCCGCTGTTGCTCAAGCAGCTGTATTCGATCGGTGTGTTGTCTCTGGCGATCATCGTGGTGTCCGGCCTGTTTATCGGCATGGTGCTGGGGCTGCAGGGTTACACCATTCTCAGCGACTACGGCTCGGAAGCAGCCATTGGCCAGATGATTGCCCTGACGCTGGTGCGGGAGCTGGGGCCGGTGGTGACGGCCTTGCTGTTCGCTGGCCGCGCCGGTTCCGCATTGACGGCTGAGATCGGGCTGATGAAAACCACCGAGCAGCTATCCAGTATGGAAATGATGGGAGTCGATCCGCTTCGCCGGGTAATTGCCCCGCGGCTCTGGGCCGGTTTCATTGCCGTTCCCATTCTCGCCGCCGTGTTCTCGGTAGTCGGCATCTGGGGCGGCATGCTGGTAGGTGTTGAATGGCTCGGCGTTTTCGAGGGTTCCTTCTGGGGCAACATGCAGTCCTCGGTGAGTTTCACCAATGATGTTCTCAACGGTGTGATCAAAAGCGTGGTCTTCGGTTTTGTCTGCACCTGGATTGCGGTCTACCAGGGGTATGACTGTGTGCCCACCTCTGCCGGCATCAGCTCTGCCACCACCAAGACAGTAGTGTATTCATCGCTGGCTGTGCTGGGACTGGATTTTGTGCTCACCGCCGTCATGTTTGGCGACTTCTGATCGCGGTATACTGAAACAACAGGACACAGGGGGCCGTCATGGCACAAAGAACAACAGAAGTCATTGTGGGGCTGTTCATGATCGTGGGTATCGCGGCCATGATGTTTCTGGCGCTGCAGGTGAGCGGGCTGGCGCCCAAGGCGCCGGAGAGTTCCTACACGCTTTACGCCAACTTCAATGATGCCGGTAACCTGGCGCCGCGGGCCAAGGTGTCTATGGCCGGGGTCACGGTCGGCAAGATCAGAGAGATTACGCTGAATCGGGAAACGTTTCAGGCGCGGGTCGTTATTGACGTGAACCGGAGTGTGGATAATATTCCCGCCGACAGCTCAGCAGTAATACGTACATCCGGCCTGCTTGGTGAACAGTACATTGATATATCGGTGGGTGGCGATATGGAGTCCCTGGGGGATGGGGACACTTTCTACTCTACACAGTCCGCCATGAACCTTGAGCGAATGATTTCCAACTTTGCCTCCGGGCAGTAAAGCGAACTGAAATGGTTTACAGGAGACAACCATGGTTCTGATAAGACGCAGCCTGCTGCTCGTTGCACTACTGATGGCCGCTCTGGCGCTTCCGGCCCATGCTGGCCAGGAGGAAGAGTTGCGTGAGTACGTGGATGAAAACACTCAGCGCCTCGTCGACAAACTCCACGATGAAAAAGGCCTGTATGAGGAAGATCCCCAGGCCTTTTATCGGAGTATGGACAGCGAACTGAAGGGCTTCGTGGATTTCCGCCGGATCGCCGCCCGGGTAATGGGCCGTTATGCGCGCCAGACCTCGCCGGAACAGCGTGACGAGTTCGTGGAAAAGTTTAAACGGAGCCTTTTTGACAGCTACGCCCAGGCCCTGGTGAGCGCAGATGATTTCGCCATTGAAGTCAAGGATGCCACCATCAATCCGAACAACGATAAGCGTGCCTCCGTGCGTATGGAAGTCATCAGCGCGTCCGGCAATCGCTATCCGGTGACTTATTCCATGTATCAGGCGGACGAAGGCCGCTGGATGATGGAAAACGTGATTGTTGAGGGCGTGAACATCGGCCTGGCATTTCGTGATCGTTTTAGTCAGGAAATGGAGAAGAACGGCGGTAAGGTCCAGGTGGTGATCGATGGCTGGGGCGATGCAGTTGAGTCGCTGAATCTGGAAGCTGAAGTCGACAAATCATGACGCCAGCCCAGGCATCGGTTAACCTTAACGGCAACACACTGACGGTTAGCGGCCCAATCGATCCGCTGACCGTGGTTGCTCTGAGAAAAGAGGGCGAGGCACTTATCCTGTCCAGTAAAGCGGATCTGGTGGTGGACCTTGCCGACATGAGTACCGCCCACAGTGTGGTGCTTTCCCTGTTGCTTTGCTGGCAACGCCTGGCGCGCGGTCGCAGCCAGGCCCTTAATTTTACCGGTGTCAGTCAGCGCCTGGGCTCACTCGCTGCCCTGAGCGGCCTTGATGAGCAGCTGCCGGGCTTTCCCTCGCAGGCCCCGTTGCAAGCACCCCGCGAAAACCAGCACCAGAGCTGACCCGGCCGCTATAATTGGTTACAATCTCGCCCCTGATTCAAAAACGCCCGAGGATTTTTTATGGAAGCCACCGAAGTTGCTGAGCTGGTCAAAGAGGCACTGCCCGAGTGCGAAGTTCAGGTTCAGGTTGACGGCAATCATTATATGGTCGTTGTGGTGGGCGATGTTTTTGAAGGCTTGCCGACCATCAAACGGCAACAACTGATCAACAAGGCACTCTTCCAGCACATTCTTGACGGTACCATTCATGCCCTGCACCCGAAAGCCTTTACCCCGGCTGAGTGGGCCGCGCGCCAGGGCTGATTCGCCCGCAAACAACAGGACCTAATTGTGGACAAACTTCTGATCAGGGGCCGCAAGCCTCTGGATGGCGAAATCCGGATTTCCGGCGCCAAAAACGCCGCGCTTCCGATTCTTGCGGCCACCCTGCTGGCGGACGAGCCGGTAACCGTTGGCAACCTGCCGCACCTGAACGACATCACCACCATGATCGAGCTGCTTGGCCGTATGGGCGTGGAGTTGATGATCGACGAGAAGATGAGTGTCGAGGTTCATGCCAACACCATCAAGCAGTTTCACGCGCCCTACGAGCTGGTGAAAACCATGCGCGCCTCAATCCTGGTGCTCGGGCCCCTGGTCGCGCACTTCGGTGAGGCGGAAGTCTCGCTGCCCGGTGGCTGTGCCATCGGCAGCCGGCCCGTAAACCTGCACATCCATGGTCTGGAAATGATGGGTGCCGAGATCAAGGTCGAGAACGGCTACATCAAGGCGAAAACCAATGGTCGACTGAAAGGCGCCCATATTTTCCTGGATACCGTAACCGTCACGGGTACCGAAAATCTTATGATGGCTGCGGCGCTGGCGGATGGCAAAACCATCCTCGAAAACGCTGCGCGCGAACCGGAAGTGGTGGACCTCGCTGAGTGTCTGATTGCCATGGGCGCTGACATCAAGGGCCACGGCTCCGCAACGATTGAAATTAACGGTGTTGAGCGGCTACATGGTTGCCACTACGACGTGCTGCCCGACCGTGTCGAAACCGGGACTTACCTGGTCGCTGCCGCAGCAACCCGCGGCCGGGTTAAGCTGAAGGACACCCGCGAGGACCTTCTGGAGGCGGTACTGCTGAAGCTGGAAGAGGCTGGTGCTCATATCGATACCGGCAAGGACTGGATATCCCTGGATATGAAAGGGAACCAGCCCAAGGCGGTCAGCCTGCGAACGGCTCCATACCCTGCGTTCCCGACGGATATGCAGGCCCAGTTTGCAGCCATGAATGCGGTTTCCGAGGGCACCGGAACGATTGTGGAAACGGTTTTCGAGAACCGGTTCATGCACCTCCAGGAGCTGATCCGCATGGGTGCAGACATTACCCTTGAAGGGAATGCAGCCATCATTAAGGGCGTGGACCATCTTACCGGTGCTCCGGTAATGGCGACGGACCTCCGCGCCTCCGCGAGCCTGGTTATTGCGGGGCTGGTGGCTGACGGCGATACCATTGTCGATCGCATCTACCACATCGACCGTGGCTACGAGTGCATCGAAGAGAAACTGCAACTGCTGGGCGCCAGTATTCGCCGCCTGCCAGGCTGAACACACTGAACCGGAAAGACCCATGACCGACACCATCACCATCGCCCTGTCGAAGGGACGAATCCTCGACGAGACCTTGCCGCTTCTGAAAGAAGCAGGTATTGAGCTGGTCGACGATGTAAAGAAGTCCCGGAAGCTGGTGTTTCCCACCACGGATCCGAATGTGCGGGTGTTAATTCTCCGCGCCACCGACGTGCCCACCTATGTTCAGTATGGCGGGGCGGATCTGGGGGTGACCGGCAAGGACGTGTTGATGGAGCACGGCGGGGACGGCCTTTATGAGCCGCTGGATCTGAATATTTCACGGTGTCGGTTGATGACCGCTGGCAAGAAAGACACCAAGGCTCCGGAAGGTCGTCTACGGGTTGCTACCAAGTTTGTGAATCTGGCGCGTCGTTACTACTCCGCCCAGGGACGGCAGGCGGATATCATCAAACTCTACGGCGCTATGGAGCTTGCGCCGATCCTTGGTCTTGCCGATGAGATTGTCGATATCGTGGATACGGGCAATACTCTGAAAGCGAATGGTCTCGAAGCACGCGAGCTGATTGAGAATATAAGTAGCCGTCTGGTGGTGAACCGTGCATCCATGAAGATGAAACACGCAGGTATTAACCCCATAATTGAGAAGATGTCTGCTGCTGTTGAGAAGCGGCGGACTCTGGAGTAAGAAGCGCTCAGGGACGGCTTTCCAAAACACGCTCCTTCGGCACATCCATGTGACGCTTGGACTCCGCCATCCATGGCTCCGTACAGTTTTGGAAAGCCGTCCCTGAGCACTTTCCCTACTAAGGCGTTGCCTTCAACAGGCTTGAGTTAACAATCCGGAACAGGATTCAGTGATGACCGATATCAGCATCAAACGATTAAACACTTCCCAGAGTGACTTTGACAGTGCGCTGGCCAGGCTGCTGGCTTGGGATGACAGTGTTGATCATCAAGTAAATGAGTCGGTTCGTCATATCCTGCACGAGGTGAAAACCCGTGGTGATGCAGCGGTTCTGGAATTTACCGAGAAATTTGATCGCCTGAAAGTGGGCTCTGTCGCCGAGCTGGAGATGGGGCAAGAGCGGTTGCAGAAGGCGCTGGAGGCTATTCCCCAGGACCAGCGGGCTGCGCTTGAGAAAGCCGCCGAGCGGGTTCGCGATTATCATGAACGCCAGAATCAGAAGTCTTGGCAGTACGAAGACGAAGACGGCACGGTCCTTGGGCAGAAGGTAACGCCGTTGGACCGCGCTGGTCTGTATGTGCCCGGTGGCAAGGCCGCGTATCCGTCGTCGGTTTTGATGAACGCTATCCCGGCGAAGGTTGCTGGTGTGGGCGAGGTGATTATGGTGGTTCCTACACCGGATGGTGTGGTGAACGATATGGTTCTGGCCTCTGCTGCGATAGCGGGGGTTGATCGGGTGTTTTGTGTCGGTGGTGCGCAGGCTGTCGGCGCTTTGGCTTATGGTACTGGAACCATTCCTGCCGTTGATAAAATCGTCGGCCCCGGCAATATATTCGTTGCCACCGCTAAGCGGGAAGTTTTCGGTACTGTCGGCATCGATATGATTGCTGGTCCTTCGGAGATCCTGGTGATCTGCGATGGCAAAACCGATCCGGACTGGATTGCTATGGACTTGTTCTCCCAGGCTGAGCACGATGAGCAGGCCCAGTCTATCTTGATTAGCCCGGATGCGGCGTTCCTTGATGCGGTGGAAGCCAGTATCAATAAGCTGTTGCCTACCATGGAACGGGCCGAAATTATCGCCACTTCCATGACTGACAGGGCTGCGCTGATTCACGTGGCGGATCTGTCTGAGGCTGCTAGGGTTTCCAACCGCATTGCACCGGAACACCTGGAGCTTTCGGTGGAAGATCCGGAAAGCCTGGTGGAAGAAATTCGTCATGCTGGTGCGATTTTTATGGGCCGCTTCACGGCCGAGGCGCTGGGTGACTACTGCGCCGGCCCGAACCACGTGTTGCCGACATCCGGTACGGCGCGCTTCTCCTCGCCGCTGGGGGTTTATGACTTCCAGAAGCGGTCCTCCATTATCGGCTTTTCCGCCGCGGGCGCGGACCGGATGGGACGGGTGGCTTCGGTGCTGGCCCGGGGCGAGGGGCTTACGGCGCATGCCCGGTCGGCGGAGTATAGGATTAAGGATTAACTGGCTCTGGCGGATTACGGCCCGTTGGGCCTAATCCGACCTACGTTTTGTGCAGGCCACTGTAAAGACTGCGAGGGTGGTGCGGAGAGCTTCACGGGGATGTCTCCGGCCATGGATGGCCGGAGTCAAGCGCACATGGATGTGCTCGTAGCGTGCCCCGGGAAGCTCTCCGTACCACCCGACCTCCTCAGGAGTTGAAGAATAATGAGCAAGTTCTGGAGTCCGTTGGTGGAAAAGCTGACCCCCTATGTACCGGGAGAGCAGCCGAAGATGGCCAATCTGGTGAAGCTGAATACCAACGAGAACCCTTTCGGCCCCTCGCCGAAGGTGATCGAGGCCATTACCGCAGAGCTGGGCGATAATCTCAGGCTCTACCCGGATCCCGAAGGTGAAGCGCTGAAAGGCACCATCGCCCAATATTACAGCGTTGAGAAAGAACAGATTTTCCTCGGCAACGGCTCTGACGAAGTGCTGGCGCATATTTTCTATGGCCTGTTCCAACACGGCGAGCCGGTTCTCTACCCGGATATCACCTATAGCTTCTACCCTGTGTACTGTGGCCTCTATAACATTGAGGGCAAGACCGTACCGCTGACTGACAGCTTCGAGATTAATCCCGAAGACTACAGGCAGCCTAATGGTGGCATTATTTTCCCTAACCCCAATGCCCCCACCGGGTGCTACCTGGCGCTTGACAAGGTTGAGGCTATCGTTGCCGCCAACCCCGACCGGGTTGTGGTTGTGGACGAGGCCTATGTGGATTTCGGTGGCGAAAGCGCCATCGGGCTGGTGGGCAAATACCCGAACCTTCTGGTCTGCCAGACGCTCTCCAAAGCGCGGTCCCTGGCCGGATTACGAGTCGGCTTTGCAGTGGGAAGCGCCGAGCTTATTGAGGCGCTGAACCGGGTAAAAAACAGCTTTAACTCCTACCCGCTGGATCGCCTGGCGCTAGCAGGCGCCCGTGCAGCCTTTGAGGATGACGACTGGTTCCGGGCCACCTGCGAGGGCGTTATCGGTGAGCGGGAGTGGGTGGCTTCCAGGCTGGAGGAGCTCGGATTCGAGGTTTTGCCGTCCAAAGCCAATTTCATCTTTGCCCGTCATCCAGAACATACAGGCGAGGCACTGGCGAAGGGGCTGCGGGAGCAGGGGGTGATCGTGCGCCACTTCAACAAGCCCCGAATTTCGGATTTTCTGCGTATTACCACAGGCACCGCAGATCAGAACAAACGATTGATCGAATGCCTTGAAGCGCTGGTGTAATACGACAAATTTCAGGCACTGAATACGGAGACCCTATGGCATCGCGCAGCGAGATACTCCGCACTCTGAACCTATGGCTTAGCCCTGAGCATTTCCAGGACTACTGCCCCAATGGCCTGCAGGTCGAGGGCAGAGAAGAGGTGAAAACCATCATCACCGGCGTCACTGCCTCGCAGGCGCTCATTGATGCGGCTGTCGATGCTGGCGCAGACATGATCCTGGTACACCATGGGTACTTCTGGAAGGGCGAAGATCCGGTCATTCGTGGTATGAAGCGTGAGCGGATCAAAACTCTGCTGGATCACGACATCAATCTGGTGGCCTATCATCTGCCACTGGATGACCATCCGGACTACGGGAACAACCGCCAGTTGGCAGATGTGTTGGGCATTTGTGATCCACAGCCGTTGGGTGGCCTGGTATGGCAGGGCGAGCTGAAGGCTCCGATGCTGGCCGGGGCCTTCGCAGACCTGATTGGGGAACGATTAAACCGTGCTCCTCTGGTGGTGGGAGCTGGCCCTGCTGAGATTTCAAGGGTTGGCTGGTGTACCGGCGCAGCCCAGGGGTTCATCGGCAAGGCGGTGGAAGCGGGACTCGATGCCTATATCAGCGGCGAGATTTCAGAGCCGACAACCCATACCGCCCGCGAGTGTGGCATCCATTACTATGCGGCGGGGCACCACGCCACGGAGCGATACGGTGTTCAGGCCCTGGGGCGGGCCCTGGAAGAAGCGTTCGGGGTAAGCCACCGGTTCATCGACTGCGACAATCCTGTTTGATTACCCGGTTCAAACGCCCGGTTTAATCGTCACGCTTTCTGCTCTTTCTCGGCCAGCCCGAAATCTTCAGCCAGCGTGCCTTTCTCTTTGGGGTCGCTTTTCGGGGCATAATCCCGGGGCGGCTCTACGCCATCCTTGCCGCTGGAACTCTCTTCCAGGCGGGCTCTGGCATTTTCTTTCTCCAGTTCAAGCAGCCAGTCTTCGTCGTTGCAAAGGCGGTTGGCGCCGCGGGCCATATGCTGGTTCACATCGCGGTATGTGTCGTTGAAACGGCGCAGCAGATGTGCAGACTCCATGAAGTGCTCGTTGACCTGTGCCTGATAGCGGGTGTACTCGTTCCTCAGTTCTTCAATCTGCTGTTCAGCCCGGCGCTGACGCAAGGTGGAGCCCTGACCGGAGCGGCCAACCAGTACCCCGATGACAATGCCAACAATCAATGCGGCGATAGCTGCCAGAATCAGGTTTGTCATAAGCTGTGTCGTCCTTTTGATGAATCGGCCATGCCGGTAATATCAGTATACCGGCAGGTCTGAATACGCCAGATCCGCTGGCTTTAATTAACGTGGTTGCAATCCCTTCCCAGAGTATAACGCTCCAAAGCCTCGGCGCACACGAGTGACGCGTGCGCCAATCGTCGTATTGCGTCGTATCTTTCGCCTGCCGCTTCGGTTCAGGGGGGCTCCGGACAGTTCCGGACCATGGCGAAAAAAGCCAAAATCGGCCACAATACGCCGCCGTTATGAATGACCATACTTCGGGAAACGCCTTAATGACACCCCAAAAGCGCATCCATATGACCCCATGGGAACGATACCAGCAGGACCTTGAGCGGCCGGAGTTTCAGAAGGACCCGGCCCAGGAAGACGCAGTGCGCCGTTTGCAGTCACTGTACGACAAACTGGTGGCGGCGGAAAGGGAGCGGGAAAAACCGATGGTCAAACTGCGCCTCAAGCTGAAAAAAGGCAAGGAAGACCCTGTTAAAGGCCTCTACTTCTGGGGCGGTGTGGGTCGCGGCAAAACCTACCTGATGGATACTTTCTACGAGTCCCTGCCTTTTGATCGCAAGATGCGGGTGCACTTTCACCGCTTTATGCAGCGCGTCCACAAAGAGTTGAAGGCGCTGAAGGGCGAGAAAAACCCGCTGGAACTTGTAGCCCGAATGTTTGCGGACGAAACCCGGGTTATCTGTTTTGATGAGTTTTTCGTGTCGGACATCGGCGATGCCATGATCCTGGCCACCCTGATGGATGGCCTGTTCAGCCGAGGTGTCACCCTCGTCTGTACCTCCAATATTGTCCCGGACGGCCTATACAAGGACGGGCTTCAGCGCGCCCGGTTCCTGCCCGCGATTGATCTGGTGAAGAAGCACACCGACGTGGTGAATGTGGATGGTGGCGTGGATTATCGTCTGCGAACCCTGGAGCAGGCGGAGCTTTACCATCACCCACTGGACGAGGAGGCCGACAGGAGCCTGCAGAAAAGCTACGACAGCCTTGCTGTTGAAGCCGGAAGCCACAGCCTCGAGCTTGAAATCAACGGCCGCAAGCTCACGGCGATCAATCACGCAGACGACGTGGTGTGGTTCGACTTCAAGACTCTGTGTGACGGCCCCAGAAGCCAGAACGATTACATCGAACTGGCACGGGAATTCCACGCCGTCATCATCAGTAATGTACCGGTTCTGGGTAAGGACAAGGATGACCAGGCCAGACGCTTCATTAATATGGTCGATGAGTTTTATGACCGCAATGTGAAAGTTATCATTTCCGCAGAAGCCGCTATCACCGACCTGTATGCCGGAGGGCGGCTTGGCTTCGAATTTGAGCGAACCGAATCACGGTTACTGGAGATGCAGTCCCAGGAGTACCTTGAGGCGCCGCATAAAGCCTGATGAATTTCGGATTACGGATTCGGCTGATCCGAAAACCAACCTACACGAACAGACGAACAGAGAGACCCAATCATGACCACAGATAACGTCGTAATCGTCAGCGGTGTACGCACCCCAATGGGCGGCTTCCAGGGTAGCCTGGCCGCAGTCTCCGCGCCGGAGCTGGGTGCCATGAGTATCGCCGAGGCCATCCGCCGCGCCGGACTTCAGGCTGCTGACGTTCAGGAAGTGATCATGGGTAACGTGTTGCCCGCAGGCCTGAAACAGGGCCCAGCCCGGCAGGCGATGCGACAGGCCGGCCTGCCTGACAGTACCGGCGCCACCACAATCAACAAGCTGTGCGGTTCCGGCATGAAAGCGGCCATGTTCGCCCACGACGTGATCAAGGCGGGCAGCAACGACATCATGGTGGCTGGTGGCATGGAGAGTATGTCCAATGCCCCCTATATCCTTCAGGGGGTTCGCAGCGGCTATCGGATGGGGCCCGGGCAGGCGCCCCAGGACCACATGTTTCTCGACGGACTTGAAGATGCAGAAACCGGTCGTCTGATGGGCGCGTTCGCCCAGGAAATGGCCGACAAGAAAGGCTATACCCGAGAAGAGATGGACGAGTACGCCATCACCTCTCTTACCCGCGCCAAAACCGCCATTGAGAAGGGATTGCTCAAAGAGGAGATTATTCCGGTCACCGTAAAAACCCGCAAAGGGGAAGTGGTTGTTGAAGACGATGAACAGCCCCATAACGCCAACATTGAGAAGATTCCGAGCCTGCGGCCGGCATTCAGCAAAGATGGCACCGTTACCGCCGCCAATGCTTCCTCTATCTCCGACGGCGCATCTGCCCTGGTGCTGATGCGCGAGTCCGAGGCCGAAAAGCGCGGCCTCAAGCCGCTGGCCCGCATTGTCGCCCATAGCACCCAGTCCCAGCACCCGTCGGAATTCACCTGCGCCCCGGTCGGTGCGATCGAAACGCTGTTCGGTAAAACCGGCTGGACCAAGGACGACGTGGATCTGTTCGAAATCAACGAAGCCTTCGCCATGGTCGCCATGATGCCTATCCGCGAACTCGGCCTGGACCCTGAGAAGGTCAACATCCACGGCGGCGCCTGCGCCCAGGGTCACCCCGTTGGCTCCACCGGCTCACGGTTGCTGGTAACGCTGATGCACTCTCTGAAGCACTACGGCAAAAAGAAGGGCATTGCGGCGCTGTGCATTGGCGGTGGCGAGGCCACGGCAATGGCCATCGAAATGCTGTGATGTAGGCTGCTCGTCGGCATGGCAGCGAGTGCGGGACAGGTTTGCGGGAATGTCTTCGGCCATGGATGGCCGAAGTCAAGCGCACATGGATGTGCTCGTAGCGTTTCCCGAAAACCTGTCTCGCACTTGCTGTTGCACTGAAGCCAAAACCCCGCATTACCACAACTGGTTGCATCCAGAAATGTTGACTATAGTGATTCTGTGCGAGGGGAGCCTGCCGCAGAGAGGGGTGTAATCGTAAAATCATACTTTTGACTGATCAAAGCGTCCGATGGCGTTAGCTATAGTGCCAACATCACGAGCACTGTGCATGAAGCCTCCTAACATCGTGAATACCAATAATCAGAGCAGCGACTCAGAACAACAATGGAGTAGCCTTCCAATGACAAGAAAAACACATCAATGGCAGCAGTGGACCAAATTGCCGCTGGCCGTAGCGGTTGCCGCCGGAATGTCCGGCCAGGCGGCTGCCTATTCGTTTTATGTGGGGGATGTGGAAGCCTCTTTTAACACCACGCTGTCAGCGGGTGCTACCTGGCGTACCCAGGATCCCGATAGAAGATTGATTGCTCAGGGTAACCTCGGCCCGGAGTACGCACCTGGTCAGCCTATGGCAAATATTGGTGCCTCCACCAACAACTATGACGACGGTAACCTCAATTTCGAAAAAGGGGATACTGTTTCCAAGATCGTCAAGGGTAACAGCGAACTGTTTCTTAACTACAACGTGGACAGCAATCTTCTGACCCGCGTCGGTGGCTTTGTTCGTGGCCGCTACTGGTACGATTTTGAACTGAAAGACGAGAACAGGGCCGTAGACCCTGTGGGCCAGCGCCGTGAACTGAATGAGCAGGCAAAAGACAACGCATCCGGTGGCGAGATTCTGGATGCCTATGTGTTCTCTGACTGGTACCTCGGTGATGTGCCGCTCAGCGTCCGCTATGGCAAGCAGGTACTGAGCTGGGGTGAAAGTACCTTCATTCAGGGTGGTATCAATACTATCAACCCGGTAGACGTACAAGCATTCCGGGCACCGGGTTCAGAGCTGAAAGACGCGCTGCTGCCGGTTGAAATGTTCTATATGTCTGCCGGTGTTACTGAAAACATTACTCTCGAAACCTTTGTGCAGGCAGACTGGGAGCCGGTGCGTCCGGACGACTGTGGTACATTCTTCTCTACTAACGATTTCGCCGCGGATGGCTGTGGCCCGGTTCTGCTGGCTGGTCAGCTGCCTGATTCGCAGGCCTATGCGCAGGGTTTCATCGCTCCACGTCTTGCCGATAGAGAAGCCGACTCCAAGGATCAGTTCGGTGTGGCACTGCGCTGGTATGTACCGGCGCTGAATGACTCCGAGCTCGGTTTCTACTACATCAAGTACAATAGCCGCCTTCCCTACGTCAGCGGTACAGTACGGGATGATCGTGAGGGCGAGCGATTCCCCAGCTACTTCATAGAGTACCCGGAAAATATCAACCTCTACGGTATCAGTATCAACACTACTACACCTGGTGGTTGGTCGCTTGGTGCGGAGTACAGCTTCCGGGACAACATGCCTCTGCAATGGAACGCGTTTGAGCTGATCTACGGTGGTCTGCAACAGGTCAACCCGGAGACCGGTGAGCCTGCAAGCCTGCTTCAGCAGCAGCGCGAAGAAGAGAATCCGGGAGTCGATCTTCGGGGTGCTGAAGTAGACGGTTACGACCGCTTCAATGTGTCCCAGGCGCAGTTCACACTGATCAAGTTCTTTGACCAGGTTATGGGTGCCAGCCGCTTGTCCCTGATTACGGAATTCGGTGCCACCTACGTGCATGACCTTCCGGACGATGACGAGGCCCGTTATGGCCGGTCAGGTACCTTTGGTATCGGTGAGTTGCCTGGTGGCGCCTGTGATGGCAGTGGCTCAACCGGTGCTGCGCTGAATATCAACACTTCCTACTGTGACAATGAAGGCTTCACCACGTCGTTCTCCTGGGGCTACCGTACTCGCCTGGTGTGGAATTACCCCAACGCGATCGCGGGCATCAACCTGTCGCCGCAGCTGGCCTGGAGCCATGACGTGAAAGGGTATTCACCGCAGCCTGGTGGTGCCTTTAACGAAGACAACAAAGCCATTGGCGTGTCTCTGCAGGGCGTTTACCAGAACCGCATAACCGGTAATATCGGTTATACAAACTTTTTCGGTGGCAAGCCGTATAACGAGTTGACCGACCGCGATTTCGTGAGTGCGAGCGTTTCCTACTCATTCTGATTCGGCCCGAATTCGTTTAACGAGGTAATTTAAATGAAACTGAACAAGAAGCTACTGGCCACTGGCATCCTGTCCGCCTCCCTGTTTGCGGGCAATGCCTTTGGCGCGGTTTCCGCAGAGGAAGCGGCCAAGCTGGGCGATTCTCTCACGCCGATGGGCGCAGAGAAGGCCGGCAACGGCGATGAAATCCCGGCGTGGGACGGCGGTCTGACAACGCCACCTGCCGGTTACAAAGGTGATGGAATCTACGTAAATCCGTTCCCGGATGAGCAGCCACTGTTCACCATTGATCAGAGCAACGTGGATCAGTACTCAGACAACCTGTCCCCGGGCCAGGTTGCCATGATTGAGCGTTACGATGACTACAAGCTGCCGGTATATCCGACGCATCGAACGGCCGCCTATCCGGACGAAGTGATGGAAGAGACCGTTGAGAATGCCTCCACGGTTGAACTGATCAAAGACGGTAACGGCCTGGGTAACTACCAGAATGCAACGCCGTTCCCGATTCCCCAGAATGGCCTGGAAGCCATCTGGAACCACATCACCCGGTACCGCGGTGGGTCTGTTCAGCGTAACGTTGGCCAGGTTACTCCGACAGAAAGCGGCGCTTACAGTGTTGTCAAATTTCAGGACGAGCTGACCTGGCGTACCTACCTGAGAGATTACGAGCCAGGCGAAGACGCCAACGTGCTGTTCTACTTCAAGCAGGCTATCACCGCTCCGGCCCGTCTGGCAGGTAACGTGCTGCTGGTTCACGAGACTATCGACCAGGTTGCCGAGCCCCGCCGCGCCTGGGTATACAACGCCGGTCAGCGCCGTGTCCGCCGTGCCCCGCAGGTAGCCTATGATGGCCCGGGTACTGCTGCTGATGGTATGCGTACCTCCGACAACTTCGACATGTTCAACGGCGCACCTGACCGTTACAACTGGGAGTTGGTCGGTAAAAAGGAAATGTACATTCCGTACAACTCCTACAAGCTGGTGGATCGTGATCTGAGCTATGATGAGATCATCAAGGCTGGCCACATCAATCAAGACCTGACCCGTTACGAGTTGCACCGTGTATGGCATGTACGCGCTACCCTGAAGGACGGCGAGCGCCACATCTACGGACAACGTGACTTCTATATCGATGAGGATTCCTGGCAGGCAACGGTCATTGACCATTATGACGGCCGTGGTGAGCTATGGCGTGTAGCGGAAGCTCACAGCATGCAGTTCTACGATCAGAATGTGCCCTGGTACGCGATTGAGACGCTGTATGATCTGCTGTCGGGTCGTTATCTGGTGCTGGGTCTGACCAACGAAGAATCCAACCCCTATACCTTCGGTGTTGAGCGTTCTTCCCGCGAATACACTCCAGCTGCTCTGCGCAGAGCTGGTACGCGGTAAACTCCGGATTTCCGGAACCCAATTCGGGTAAAAAAACGGCGGGCCCATGGCTCGCCGTTTTTTTTGTTTTTGCAGCCCACCCCTGATTTGGTTTAACCTCTCTCTACTAATACTAAAGGCGTACCCGATGCAGGTCGCCAGGATAACGACAAGGCAGAGATCACTTTTGCCGGACAATAGGCCGCCGGGCCTGCAGATTCCGGGTTTTCAACGGGGCAGAGAGTGAAACCATTTGATGATGGCTGTGCGGCCAATGATGAGTTCCAGTCGGTACTGGGCGGAGCACATCGTGGCGAGTTGATCAGGGATTTATTGCGTCAGCGGGTGCGAATGCCAGAGCCCGTACCCAACTATCTGAAAAGAGCGGCACTTACGGAGAAGCTTGCATCGGTTATCAGGCCGGGGCAGGTGCTGTTTGTGGAGGCACCGTCAGGTTTTGGCAAATCCCACGCGCTGAGCGCCGCCTTCCGGGAAACCGGTCGTACTCCCGAAACCCTGAGATGGCTGGGCCTGACGGGACAGGAAAACGATGCAGGCCGGCTTATGGCACTGCTAGATATCGCATTGACACCCCCTCGTGTTACGCCCCGGTCTTCCAGCCAGCAAAAAGCTGCAAGCTACAGCGATGCTCTGGCGATGCTGTTGTCGGACCCTTACTGGAACACACGAGTAAGCAACGAACAGGAAAATTCCGGCTCGACCGCGGGCAGTGTGCTGGTGATCGACAATATCGGAACCGTCGCCAATCCAGCCGCGATAGCACTGTTGCAGCAACTTACGGCCAGCACCCCCGCTGGACTGGCACTGGTGCTAGTGTCGAGAAAACCGTTGCCGTTTGAAACCCATACCTTCGAACTGGAAGGCCGCTTCAATCGGATCGGCACAGAATCTCTGGAACTGACCCGTTCCGAAACCTTCGAGTTCTTTCAGACCGCCGTTAGCCGTAACCAGCTCACAACCGTGGCGGTGGAGCACCTGTATTCACTCACCGAGGGCTGGATTACACCCTTGGGGCTTTATCAGAGGGAGCTGGAGTCCTCCTCTGAAGCCAGGTTACCGATCCAGGAAACCTTCAGTGTTGAACGATTTCTCCGGGATGCAGTGCTGGTTCATCTTACGCCGGGTCAGCAACGCTCGTTGCGGATCATGGCCGAAATGGAGATTGTTTCGGATGAACTCTTCCTGACCCTGGCAGACGCCGGCTGCGATCACGCTTTCAGGCCCTCGGCTGCCGCGGAAACCGGCATACCACTTCGTCCGCTTCCGGGCCGGGGGCGATGGTTCCGCCTGAACCCGTTACTGCATGACTGGTTGCAGACCCCGGCGCTGGACGACTCCCGGCAAAGGGCACTCAAGGCCAGTCGCTGGTTCAGCGAGCGTAACCAGTTCCCTGAGGCGTTGCGTTACGCTTTGCTAAGCGGGGATCTGGATGAGTCTGTCCGCATAGCTTCGGAGGGTTCAGAGGCGCTGCTGATTGGCCAGGACACCGCATCGTTGCTGCGGCTTCGCCGTTCCCTGCCCCCCGGGCTTCTGGAAAAGAGTGCGCGCTTGAAGATTGTTTACGGTTGGGTTCACGCCATTGGCGGCCAGTTCGGGCAGGCGCGATTGTTGATCAGTGATCTGGATGAGGGAAACCACCCCGAGCTCGTGGGCCGTATTGACGCGCTGAGAGCTTTCATCCTTCGCGGAGAAGGCAGTGTTGACGAAGCCCTGGCCGTCGCCGACCGTGCGTTGCAGGCCGAAGAGCTCTCAACCCAGGGGCAACTGGTGACCCAGTTGGTGCGCTCCAGTGCGCTTTGTGCGGCGGGTAACTTCGGTGAGGCCAGGGAAGCCAATCGAATTGCAGCAAGACTGGCCAGGGAGGCCGGGGATGGTGGCTCGGAAATTCTGGCGGTGTATGCCCACGCCCGTATTGAACTGGGAAAAGGCTCGCTGAAACACGCCGAGCAACTGTTGAGAACCGGTCTGGACACTGCCATGAACGAGTCCTCCCGCCCCGCGCGGGTGGGCGAGACTCGACTGCAGCTCAACCTGGTGATGGTACTGTGGCACCAGGGCAGGGAAGCCGAGGCGGATCGCCTGTTAGTGACCTGTATACGCCATGCGGAACAGACCCGTGACCTGGGCCTTTTGCTGGCTATGGCGCTCAGGGTACTTATCTGTCGTACCCAGAACAGGATGGATGATGCTTTTGCCTGGATAGGTCGTGCTGAACGCACCATGCAATCGTGGCAGGTAGACAGATCGGTGTACGTCCCGGTTCTTGAAGCCCTGAAAATCAGTGGCTGGTTAGCACTGGGCCAGGCTGATACCGCAGCCCAGGCAATGGAACGCCTGGACCCCTGGCGGGAAGTGAACTGTGTTCCTGAAATGTTCCCGATGATGCCGGGTATGCTGAACTGCCTGCAGGCCAGGATCGAACTGGCGCGGGGGGATGACGTAAAAGCTGCAGAAACGGTAAAAGGAATTCGCAGCAATAGTGGCGAGACACTTCCGTTCGGGCTGGATATCCACTCAAGGTTGCTTGAGAGCATTGTCAGTTGGCGCCAGAAAGGCCCGGCCGTGGCACAAAAGATTCTGGCCACAGCCATTGAGTTGGCGGGGGACGAACACTACATCAGTCCGTTTGCCGAACTCAGAGGTGAGTTGCAGGAGCTGTTGGAAAAAACGTGGCAACAGTTGCCAGATACGCCCTTTACCGAGTCTGTGGGCAGACTGTACGGGTTGTCGGACATGAAGGAGCAGGCACCCCTGGCGGAGCCCATCAGCGACCGGGAGCAGGGCGTGCTGGAACTGATTGCCCAAGGGCTTTCGAACCAGGACATTGCTGACCGTCTGCATATTTCCCTGCATACGGTCAAAACCCATGCCCGCCGCATCAACGCCAAACTTGAGGTGAAATCCCGTACCCAGGCCATCGTCCGGGCCCGGGAGCTAGGGCTGTTATAGAGGTCAGGCGCCCTGTTTCAGCTCTTCGATGCGGGCGTCTTTATCGGCCCATAGCTCACTCACCCAGCGCTGGAAATCCACGCGGATTTCACGATCCTCCTGATAGTTCATGCCCAGAAACCGCTGTGGAATTTCCCTGGTTCGTATATCAATAATGATTCTCTGAATTCGCCCGCACAGGTAATCCCATACGCCGCACTTGCCCTCGGGATACACGATGGTCACATCCAGCATCGTGTGGAGCGAATCGCCCATGGCTTCCAGTACAAAGGCGGTGCCACCGGCACGGGGTTTGAGCAGGTTCCTGTAGGGTGAATTCTGGTTCCTGTGTTTCTCTGCAGTCAGCCGGGTGCCTTCCATGAAATTGAAGATGGTTACCGGTGTGTACCGGAATTTTTCACAGGCTGCGCGAGTGGTTTCCACGTCCCGGCCTTTGAGTTCGGGGCGTCGTGCTATCTGTTCCTTGGTGTGCCGCTGCATGAATGGAAAATCCAGCGCCCACCAAGCGATACCCAGAAAAGGCACCCAGATCAGTTGCTGTTTCAGGAAAAACTTGAGCAGCGGAATGCGGTTGTTCAGCACATGCTGGATAGCCGGAATGTCGGCCCAGCTCTGGTGATTACAGGTCACAAAATACCAGTGTTCCCGGCTCAGGTCCTCGACCCCGCGAACGTCCCACTCAATATTGTGAAGTACATCGGCCAGCACATTGTTGAAGCCGATCCATAACCAGGCTATGCGATTGAGAACAATGGTGCACCCTTTGCGGATGGGTGCCGCCGGAAAGACCAGCTTGATAATGGCAAAGACCATCAGGATCGGGAAGAGCCACAGGGTATTGAGCAGAACAAGAATTATTGCAAGCACACCTTTGACCGGTGCAGGCAAAAAACTGAGCATCGACGGCTGTCTCCGGAATACGAGTCTGGTTGGTTGTCGGGTGGCAGGGCGGTTAGCTTTCGCTGCCGGTTGCTATATTTTCGCTGCCAGGCAGCAGGGCTTCTTCCTTGCTGGCTGAGGCAAGCTTCAGCAACTGCTGTTGGCTGCTATCGCGAACACTACGAAACTTTTCGTCGTAGTAGGTCAGGTTGTTATGTCGGATCATGCTTCTGATTTCCTTCACGTATTCTTCACCGCGCTCGGAATAGTCAAGCAGCCCTGCAGCAAGGATTGAACCGCTGGGATAACCGCCGTTGTTGCGAGCCTCAAGGCGGATGTCCCTGAGCTTCTGGTAGGCGGGATGACGATTCAGGTTCTGAATGTAGGAGCGCACCGAAACGTAGGGGGAACTGAAGCTGGCCACTTCGTGGCTGGCACCCTCAATACGGCTTTGAGGCACGAGGCCACAGCCTTTCGAGAAGCACCACTGGCCAAACAGGTTGTTCCCCCGGCGGGCGAAGCGCGAGGTTCCCCAGGCGGATTCGTTAGCTGCCTGCGCCATGACCAGGGAGGGAGGAATTACGTCGAGGCGATACTCAAGCCGTCGGAACATGTCCGGGCTACCGGGTTCCTCATCAACCCGCAAACGCTCGGCCTGGTTTTTCAGCCAGGTCAGTTCTGATTTCGTGAGACTTTCTTTACCAGAGAGGCTTCGCAGGTATTCACGCTCAATAAGTATGCGAGAGTTCGCCAGCACGATACGGGGGTAGAGAAACGAAAAGAAGGCTGCCTTTTTTTCGGTGGTATCACGATACGTGGAGAAGTCCGGCAGATCAGTCCCGGACCAACGGGGCAGGGGTGGCAATTTGGCCAGAGCAACGTCGGCTGCGTCATCCTTGTCCCGGTCAAGATCGGGATCCGGTGTGTGCAAAGCTCCCCAGAAGCCAAAAACCACCATCGGAACTACCAGCAACAACACCCGGATACCAGAAGACATACAACCTCTCGTTACAATCGATATGACAGTGATTATAACAGGTTATACGAGCACTTCGCCCGTGTGGTTTGCTGCTGCTCACTCTGGAAGACGGGTCGCCATGACCAGGCCCAGAACCTCTTCCTGGCCGTCGGTGTCCCTCAACTGCAGGAAAAACTGATCCTGATCACTCGTAAAAAAACCGTTCAACGTCAGGGTGTCCCCGGTAAACGTTGCGGTCCCATCTGTGTTCGCACTGTAGGTGAGAGAAGCCTCGGCCGGTACTATGGTTTGCGGCACGGAAACGGTTTCTGCATTCACCTGATGGGTAACATCAAGCCGTCGAGCCTTCAGGCGGGCACTGGCTGAAGATTCAATCACCAGCAGGGCGTTGTCGAGATGGGCCAGGCGGTTGCTGGCGGGGGCCATGCCCAGACTCGCACCTTGCAGTCGGTATTGGCCGCTGGTGGGTGGCGAGACGTTGGCCTTCTCGGCAGCCACTAACAGGCCATCGCCGATGGCGTTGGTATCCAGGTTGAATCCCAGCAGGCTGCCATCCGGTGTGGAGGCACCAATGGCAAGGTCAGGTATCTCATCAAGGCCGGAAGCGGTGTTTCTGTCGAGGTTCAGGCGCCCATTACTGACAATGCGGTTCCCACTATTGGGGTCCCACACTCTGGAGGGACGCTCGCTGATTACCCAACTGGCATCGCGGGTTCCGGGCGCGAGGGAGACTGCGCCGGTATTGTCCCGCTGAAGGGCCACGGTCGTTGCGGTCTGGGTAACGGCCTGGCCGCTGATCTGCCAGTCACCGATTCCACTTTCCGCCACCATGGGCTGGCTTTCATCGCCCATCCGGGTGGCCAGGTACACCACGTTGTAATTCTTGCCGTCCAACGAGGCCTGCCTGTCGAAACCTTCTGAACGCAGCAGGTTCAGTTCGAAAACGGACAAATAGTGGTTTTCCAGAGTGCGCTCCCGCTTCAGCTCGCCCCCTTCCGACCGTAATTCAATGGCTTTTCCCGCTGTGAAATAGCCGCTGAGTACGCGGTCGGGCTGTTCGCTACCACCCCCCACATAGGCGTCCAGATGATAGGGGTTACGGGTCCAGCCGATGATTTCCGAGCTGCCGCGGCCGGTAATGCTCTGGAACAGGGCGCGACCGGCCAGGAGGCGGAGATCGTCCTTCAGGGTAGCGGCTCCGGGGGAAGAAGAGTGGGTGTTCAATTGCCAGTCTGTTCGGTCAAAAAATTCGTTGTCATTCCGGTGTACCAGCGTCTTCCGGTCATAGGGGATATCGCTGGCCAGGGACGTTACCTTGATATTGAAGGCATCGAAGGACGTCAGCGTCAGGCCGGGATAGACATAGCCGGTGCCATTCTGGTCGGTGACAGTCTCCTCTCGAGCAAGGCGCACGCCCCATTGACCGGAGCCAGCAAGGCTCGACTCCCGGAAGGTGTGGCCCAGTTCTATCCCCAAGAATACCGAGTGATAATCCGCCGAGCTGGCTTCAATTTTGCCGGAGGAAGCCTCATCCAGCAGTGCCAGGTCCGCCATGGAGGCCACATACCCCGCAAAGTCTCCCCGTTCTTCCAGCAGTGTTAATGCTCCCTGAGCCCCCAGGTTGTCAGGAATATCAATTTCAAAATCGTGAACCTGGTCGGCAAGGGTGGACCATACATATTTGTTGAGACACAGGGTGCTGTTGGCGTCGTTCACACACTCCATAATCCGGCTGAATTCACCGGAGGTGTAACGGCCCACGGCATTGGCCACCAGGTATTCCGAGAAGGGGTTAACCTTTACGTCCCTGTCGGCATCTGCAGCGAGGGCCCGAAGGCGAGTGTTGCCGTAGGTGGCCTCAATGACCACGTCCGGGCCCAGGGGCAGGCCCTCTTCGAAGGTGATCACGGTGCGGCCGGTGTCTTCGGTGCGGGCGCGAGTGTCCACCGAGGCAAGGTTGCGGAGCGACTGGTCCGTGCGGTAAACGGTGACGGTGTCCGGCTCGACAATTCTCAGGTTGCGCCTGGTAGCCTCGCCCTCAGGCGCCACAGATTCCGGAACCTCCATGGTTACCCGGACCTCATTGCGCTCCAGACCGGAGGAATCGCTGGAATCGCCGGTGGTCCCGGAGGTGAAATCGTCATTGGCGTTCTTGGCCGGGGGGAAGCTGTTTTCACTGTCTCTGGCCTCGTCAATGGCATCATCACCACCGCCGCAACCGCTGGTGAGTGAGAGTACGGAAGCTGCTGACAGGGCCAGAAGAGCCCGTCTGGTGGTTTGTAAACAGAGGTTGTCCATGCCGATAAACCATTCCCGAAACGTGAGCGGGAAGTTTACCAACTTGGATAAGTGCAAAGAGTGAGGCAGGGCACGAATTCAATGGTGTTAACCCCGCCGGTAGAGAAACCGGCGGGGGGGGTGTCAGATGGTCAGGGGCAGATCAGAAGAAGATCTTCATGCCAGCCATCACACCTTCATCAAGGTTGAGGTCACCGGGGCCTTCGAAATCCGTATTCAGGTAGCGGTAACCGGCAAAGAGTTCCGCGTTACGGATAACCCGGTAGCTGCCACGCAACTCAACGCTGGTGAGGTCGTCTGAATCACCGAACGACAGAATGCTTGGTGCATAGTGAAGCCCGCCAGTGAAGGAAAGGCCGGGGACGTCGGGAACATTCACCGTGGCGAACCCGCCAAGAGCAACAGCGCCCCCGTCCAGACGATCGTCATCCCACCCGATGGCGCGAACACCGATGCCGGCAGTAGTAGGGAGATTGCCGAGTGCGGTGCGGCCCTGGGCGTGGAAATCCACGTTGCCAATATGGCGGCTGCCTTCGTGATAGGTATAACCGGTACCCACCTGAATATCAGAATTGGGGCCGAAAAAGTTCACCTGGCCCTTTACAGAGTCGTTGGTCAGGCTCAGATCCGCATCAGCCGCGTATACAGGGGCTGCGGCAAGGGACAGAACGATAAAAGGAATACGGTACGCTTTCATTCTTCTACCTTTTCATTGATTGAATGTAATCGGATCGGCTCTTACCCGCCTGATCAACGGGCTAACTGCCTGAATGGTAACGGGCAGACGCGGGAGGCTCAACTTAAAATGGGGTAAGGGGTGGTTAATCCGGGTCTTCAGTGATTGGTTGTTTCACCGCCCTGGTCAAGATCGTCAGGTGAAGCGTTTTCCGCTGGCACGCGGTATTCTTCGTTGGCCCAGGCGCCAAGATCAATCAGTTTACAGCGTTCCGAGCAGAAAGGGCGAAAAGGATTGCTTTCGTTCCATTCCACGGATTTCTTACAGGTGGGGCATTCTACGTTCATGATGGCCTTGTGACATATTCAGGTGGATGCGGACGCCTTGCAGTATTGTTCCAGAACCGCCCGCAGCATTTCAATATTGACAGGCTTGGCAACAAAGGAATCCATGCCTGCCTCGCGGCAACTTTCCTCGTCCTTCTCCATGGCACTGGCTGTTAAAGCCACCACCGGTACCGGGGTGCGGTGATGGTCCTTCTCCCACCGGCGCAGGCGCCGCGTGGCTTCGAAGCCATCCACCCGAGGCATGAGGCAGTCCATGAAAATCAGGTCGAAGGGGTGCCATTGCCACAGACTGGAAGCTGCTTCTCCATCATTGGCTGTCATCACATCACAGCCGAGCTTTTCCAGCAGGCGGCGGGTAAGGGTACGGTTGACCGGGTTGTCTTCCACCAGCAGAACCTTCATGCGCCCACAGGGCAACTCCTGGCGGCGGGTCTTGTCGCTGACCGCCTGCAGGGAAAACCGTGTCAGGAACCGGCGCTCGTCCTTGGCTGCGTCTGCAAACAGCTGATGCAGGATTGGCGTCAGGCAGGATTCCCGCAGGGACTTGCTCAGAAACGCATCGGCGCCGGCCTGGCGGAAATGCTCGGCGTCACCGCGCTGGGGATTGGAGGACAGGATCAGCAGCCGCGTATGGTTCCATACAGGATTGCTGCGAATCTGGCGGCACAGCAGGTCACTGTCCATATCAGGCACAAACCCATCCAGCGCAATGGCATCAAAGGGCTCGTGATTGTCAGAGGCCAGACGCAGTGACGTCAGTGCCTCGCCGGCGGACTTTACCGCTTCAATATCCAGCTCATGCCGCGACAGCATCTCCAGGGTAATCTTGCGGGACAGTTCATAGGAATCAACAACCATAATGCGCTTGCCCCGGATCATGCTGGTATCGGGCCTGCTGCGCGCTGCACTGTCTGCGGCAACGGGCAACGTCAGCTCCATCCAGAAGGTGGAGCCATCCCCGGGTTTGCTCTCCAACTCCAGGGAGCCGCTCATCAGGTGAACCAGCTGGCGGCAGATGGTCAGCCCCAGGCCCGCGCCGGGGAGCTGGCGCTGGAACCGCTGGCCCAATTGAACGTAAGGCTCATACACCAGCGGGATGTCTTCGGGATTGATGCCGACACCGGTATCCTCAACCGCTATCCGCAGCCGCACGTTGTCGTCCCGGCGGCCCAGCACTTCAATGCTGATCAGTACATGACCCGAATCGGTAAACTTGATGGCGTTGGACGTCAGGTTCAGCAGAACCTGGCGTAGCCGCACCGGATCGCCCCTCAGCGCCCAGGGCAGGTTCTCGTCAATGCGCAGCTCCAGGGCCAGGCCTTTTTCCCGGGCCCGCGCACCCAGCATATGCACGAGATCGTTCAGGGTGTCCCGCAGGTCAAAGGGAATATCCTCCAGCACCAGCTTGCCGGCTTCCATGCTGGAGATGTCCAGCAGGTCGTTGATGATGGACGACAGGCTCTGGGAAGCGTTCAGCAGCGTGTGAACGTACTCCCGTTGGTCCTGGTCCAGGGGCGTGTCTGAAAGCAGATTGGCGTAGCCCAGAACAGACTGCAGCGGAATCCGCAATTCATGGCTGACATTTGCCAGGAACTGGTTCTTGGCATGATTGGCCCGAACAGCTTCGTCCCGCTCGTCCTGGGACTGAATCGATGACTGGCGAAGGGAGCGGGTATCTTCCAGCAACTGCAGGCGCATGGTGTTCAGTGCCTGCTCCAGTTCGCTGAGTTCATCCGCTCGCTTGGGTGGTTTGCGACGAAGGTGCAGCGGTTCAATCAACGCGTCCAGATTCAGTCGGGCGGCATAATCAGCAATGGTTTCTAAATGCCGTGACAGGGTGAGCCGCACAATAATCAACAAACCCAGCGTGCCCAGCATCACAATCATCGACTGGAACAACAGCGTCAGCAGCGCGCGATCCATCAGCTCGTTATAGACCGTCTCTACCGACGAGGTCACTGTTAATGTGCCCATGGCTTCAGAATGTTCGAAATTGGCGTGATTAAAAACCAGCGGGAACGACTGGCTAATCACCCGGCCCTCGGGGTAGGTGCCGGTATTGAACTCCTCGCCTCCGGCCGTAATGACCCGGGCGTGCTGAATGACAGGCATGGCCCGCATATCGTCCAGACTGTTGGCTACCTCGCTGTAGTTCAGTAGCCACAGATTGTTGCTCATGGCACCCGAAACCAGCTCGGCAGCGCGCTCCTGAGTGCTGCGAAGCTCCTCCTTGCGGCGCTCGAACTCGCCAATCATCTGCACGCCCGTTGCTGCCAGAGACAGGATCAGGCTGAACAACAGAACATAAACCAGCAGTCTTGCAGCCAGTGGCCGTACACCTATTCGTCTGAATAACCGGAGCGGAGGCAAGGCACGCATTCCCTGTGTCGAAAAAACAACCGATTTGCAGTTTAACAGACAGTCAGCACTTCGACACGCTCCTGTAATTCGTCATGCACAAAACGAAAACGCACATTCAGGTCATACAGGTGCGCCCCGTAAATCCTCGCCTCATCCCGCCCCCGCCGAAACGAAGGCCGCGGGTCGTAACTCACTACATCCTCGATCAACCCCCGCAGGTCGGGATACTGCGTTGCCGACAAACCCGCAAGCTGAGTTTGCGCCTCATCCAGAAACACCACTGGTAACCGCTCCGTAGGGGCTGAATCCGCCCAGCCAAGCGAAGCCTCCGGCACCGAATCCGCAAACGGCAAATACGGTTTGATATCGAGAATCGGCGTACCGTCAATCAGATCATGATCACTGATCCGCAGCACTAACCGCCCATTGTCATCCCGGGCCAGTCCCTCATTCCGAACCACCGACAACCCCAGACTGTTAGGCCTAAACGGCGACCGACTGGCAAACACGCCGATCTTCTTGTTGCCCCCCAGCCGCGGCGGCCGAACCACCGGCCGCCACTCGGCCCGGACCGCTTCATGAAACTGAAACGTCAGCCATAGATGACTCGCCGTCTCCAGCCCCCGGAATGCATCCTCCCGGTCAAACGGTGGTTCAATCACCAGATCTGCATGGGCAAACCGGGTCAGCCCCGGTTGGCGGGGTACACCAAACTTGTCACGGAAACAGGAGCGGGTAAGGGCTATCGGCGTGAGCGTTAATGCCTCAGTGGCAGGACGGGATGGATGATGGCTCATAAAAAGATTCAGACAACTCGAGTTAGAGATTCAGCCGGTACGCCCTTCCAAAACTGTCTTCGGCCAAGGACGGCCGAAGTCAAGCGCACATGGATGTGCTCGTAGCGTGTTTTGGAAGGGCGTAGCGGCTGAAGCTCGGCCAGAAAACACAGGATTTTATTGTCAGGGCCTCAGTAGGGCCGCTCAATACTGCCAGAAAAATACAACTCTATCCGCAACACCAACGAAGCCCGATCCTTGAAACTTTCATCTCGCGGAAACTCCAACGCCGGAATAATTTCCCCAAACAGCCAGTCACTGTGCAAACGATACCGGTATGTCACATCCGTAAACACCGACGTCGTCCGCCACCCCGGCTGACTCTCACCCAGAACACCCACGCGGGGATTCAGGGTGGACCGGTTGTTCAGCCGCTTGTAAAAATTTGCCGTCTGGGAAAGCTCAAACTTACGTTCATCATGGACCCATTCAACCTCTGACGAGACCAACGTATTCCAGCCGTTGCCCAGATCACGACCTGCCCCGAACCACGAGCGCGTGCCCCAGCCGTCCTGGTGGAAATAGTACACTCGCTGCTCCACCGCAAGCTTCCAGTCCTCGTTCGGCTGCCAACTCTTCTCAGCCTTTGCCCGCCAGAAAGCATCCGGCGGCAGCCGCAGGCGCACACCCACATCGTTACTCAGATTGATGGCATCCCCGACACTGGTCAGATAACGAAACGCACCGGTGGCCTGGGTTTCACTGCGCTCATCTTCGGTCAGTTGGCGGTTACGCCGTCTTTCAGAGAGGGGGATCAGTTCATCACTCTCACTCTCGATAACCAGCCGCAGTTTTTCCTCAGTGGTCGGAATGTCCAGCCGGAACCGCGCTTCGGGATCGAACTGGGCCGGGTCGCCATACTCCGACTCTGTGGCAAACCCCACACGCAGATAGCTTTCATTGTCTGGCAACGCCTGGCTACTGCCTGAAAGGGTTCGGTCCGCCCATTCACCCAACGCCTGTATGCGGTCACTATGGCCGCGTTCCTGAGTCAGAACCCAGTTGCTGAACTGCAACCAATAGGAATCCCTGGGCTCAGCCCAATATTCATCCGGGGAAAAGGTAAAAAATGAAGGCGGCAGGTTTTCCGGGGTCAATACGTCCTCCACTGCGGGGTCTGCAATGGTGAAGGGGCGGTCCTGGGCCGTGGTTATCCCTGGGGTGGCTACAAGCAGAGCAGCACAAACGCGGGAAAAGGTGCGGAAAGGGGGAGCGCTAGCGACCAAAGGCCACCATAAACTGATTGTGTAACTCTTCAACGCGGTGCTCAACGTCTGGAATGGGTCGGCTATTGTCCACAACCTCGTCAGCCTTCTGCAACCGCTGCTCCCGTGGAATTTGTGCGTCGATAATTCGCTGAACCTGATCCCTGGCATTTTCATCCCTGGCCATTGTCCTTTCAATCTGAACTTCCACCGGAACGTCCACCACAACCACTTTGTCGACCAGCTGGTGCTGGTCGGTTTCCAGCAATAATGGCGACACCAGCAACACGTAGGGTAGGGAATAGCCCTCCGGGTGCAATTGCCTGATCAGTTCCTCACGAATGACGGGGTGCAATAGCGCCTCCAGCCACCTCCGCTCCTCCGGAGCATCAAACACCAGCTGCCGCAATGCCGCGCGATTGAGGCCACCGCCTGGAAGCAGGATATCATGCCCGAAGTGCTCAGCAATCTGCTCAAGGGCAGGGGTGCCGGGCTCGACGACCTCTCGTGCAACGTCATCGGCGTCCACCCAGTGTACGCCCAGGGCGTCGAACATCCGAGCAACCGTTGATTTGCCAGAGCCAATACCGCCAGTTAGTCCAACAACCGCCATCAGACCCCCAAATACCCATACCAGGCCGCCAAAATCTCCGCCCCGAACCAGAGGCAAAGCAACCCGGCCGCCGCCAGATAAGGCCCGAACGGAATCGGCACCTCACGCCCATGCTTGCGGAACACCATCAAACTGATACCCACCACGGCGCCCACCACCGACGACAACAGAATCACCGCCGGCAACAACTGCCACCCCAGCCAGGCGCCCAGCGCCGCCAGCAACTTGAAATCCCCATGCCCCATACCTTCCTTGCCGGTCACCAGCTTGAACAGCCAGTAGACCGACCAAAGCGACAGGTAGCCAGCGACAGCGCCCCAAAAGGCACTGGTGAAGTCGGTGAGTATACCGAAGTAATTCAACACCAGCCCCAGCCACATCAGCGGCAAGGTTATGCTATCCGGCAGTAGCTGGGTATCAAAATCAATCACCGTGAGCGCGATCAGTGCCCATACCAGTAGCAACGCCCACAACGCCGCTTCCGTCGGCCCCATGACAAAAACCGTCACCACGGAAAATAGCGCCGTTACGGCCTCGATAATCGGGTAGCGCGGTGAAATACCCGTCTTGCAGGAAGCACACTTGCCGCCCAGTACCAGGTAGCTGATTACCGGAATATTTTCCCAGGCACGGATCTTGTGGCCGCAGGAAGGGCAGGTGGACGCAGGCTTTGAAAGCGTGATCGGCTCTTCCTCTTTCCGCTGACCCTCGGGAAGCTCCAGAAACTCCTCACACTGGCAGCGCCAGTCCTGCTGCATCATTTTTGGCAGGCGCAGGATAACGACGTTCAGGAAGCTGCCTATGCAGAGGGAAAAGAGGGTGACTGAGGGGTAAAGAAGCCAGGGGGTAGCCAGAAAAACATCAAGAGAGACCATCAAAATTCTCAAACTGAACTGTTGACACCCCTCTCCCCTTGCGGGAGAGGGGGCTTTTAACTCAAAGCAAAACGATCAACCAACAACCTGACCCATCTGGAAAATCGGCAAATACATGGCAATAATCAAACCGCCCACAAGCACGCCCAGTACTGCCATAATCACCGGCTCCAGCAGTGCTGTGAGATTGTCGACCATGTCATCTACCACTGCCTCATAATGGACCGCTACCTTTTCCAGCATCTCATCCAGGTTACCTGACTCTTCACCAATGGCAGTCAACTGCACCGCCATAACCGGGAAGACCCCCTGTTGTCTCATCGAGGCCTGCAATTGAGTGCCACTGGAAACATCGTTCTTTATCCGCTGTATAGCATCCCGATAGATAGCATTACCGGTTGCGCCAGCAACAGAATCAAGCGCATCAACGAGTGGTACACCCGCCGCAAAGGTTGTGGAAAGCACGCGCCCGAACTTGGCAACCGCGGACTTGTCCAGGATTTCACCAACCACCGGTAGTTTCAGCACGTATTTATCAACAAGATCAGAGAACTTCTGGGATCTCCGCACGGCTTCTTTAAACAGGAAGAGCGTGCCTACGATTCCAATCAGCACCACAAACCACCAGGTTTGCAGCCACTCCGATAACCTCACTACCATCTGCGTGAATACTGGCAACTCAGCGCCAAACCCCTGAAAGAGGCTTTCAAATTGAGGAACAACTTTTACCAACAAAATGGCTGTTACAATGACGGCAACGACAATAATGGCGGCCGGGTACGTCATAGCTTTTTTGACTTTTTTCTTGAGAATTTCGGTTTTCTCAAGATACAAGGCTATGCGGTCCAGCATGCTCTCCAGTGCGCCAGCCTTTTCGCCCGAATCCACCAGGTTGCAATATAGATCGTCGAAATGTTTGGGGTGTTTTCGAAGGGCGCCGGCAAAGCTTGTCCCGGAAGAAATATCATTCCGGATACTCGTAACCAACTCCTGAAGGCCTTTGTTTTCAAGGCCGTCCGCAACGATGTCGAAACTCTGAACCAGGGGTACCCCAGCCTTCATCATCGTCGCGAGCTGGCGGGTTAGCATGGCAATATCAAAAGGCGTAATTTTCTTGCTACCGCCGAACAAAGGTTTCGGCTTCTTTTTAACCTTCTCAGGGATGATACCCTGCTTGCGCAACTGGGCCTTAACCAGCGCCAGGTTTGTACCGGACACTTCACCCTTGGACTTGTTACCTCTCCGGTCTTTACCTTCCCAGAGGAATGCCTGAAGTTTCTCTGCTTTTTCTACCATGCTTAATCCTTCGTCACGCGGTTGGCTTCCTCAAGGCTGGTCACACCCTCAATAACCTTTTTGAGGGCAGACTGCCGCAAATTCGGGAAGCCTTCGGCCTGTGCCTGCTTTGCAATTTTAATCGAACTGGCTTCTTCCATAATCATGTTCGCCAGCTCATCGGTAATCTTGACCACCTCGTAAATACCAACGCGGCCTTTATATCCTCCATTGCATTTATCACAGCCCTTGGGGCGGTACAACGTGAACCCTGTATCAATTTGTTCCTGTGTGAACCCCTCCGCTAAAAGTACGTCCTTGGGAACATCCGCCGCTTGTTTGCACGCACTGCACAACCGTCGGCCCAGGCGCTGGGCAATAATCAGGCTCACGGATGTGGCGATGTTGAAGGAAGGTACGCCCATGTTCATCATTCGGGTGAGTGTTTCTGCCGCACTGTTGGTATGAAGGGTTGAAAGCACCAAGTGACCGGTTTGCGCGGCTTTAATGGCAATATTTGCCGTTTCAAGGTCCCGGATCTCACCCACCATGATGATGTCCGGGTCCTGGCGTAAGAATGCCCGGAGTGCTTCTGCGAATCCCAGGCCGACCCTGGTATTCACGTTCACCTGGTTGACGCCCTCCAGGTTGATCTCCGCCGGGTCCTCCGCAGTCGAAATATT
Organism: Marinobacter denitrificans; assembly: GCF_008795955.1. Taxonomy (GTDB): domain Bacteria; phylum Pseudomonadota; class Gammaproteobacteria; order Pseudomonadales; family Oleiphilaceae; genus Marinobacter; species Marinobacter denitrificans. Next base: position 213,212 of record NZ_VMHN01000001.1, on the reverse strand, counting down.
TCTTTCGGGTGTGTTCAGAATGTTCAGGCCGGTATACAGCGATACGGTCTTGCCGGAACCAGTTGGCCCCGTAACCAGTATCATTCCCTGTGGCTGCTCCAGGGCATCCATATACAGCTTTTTCTGTTCTTCTTCGTAACCCAGGACATCAATGCCCAGCTTGGCTTGACTTGGATCCAGAATCCGCAGAACAATTTTTTCACCCCAGAGTGTCGGCAGGGTGTTTACCCGGAAATCGATGGCTTTGGTCTTGGATAGCTTCATTTTGATCCGCCCATCCTGGGGGACCCGGCGCTCAGAAATATCCAGCTGGGCCATGATCTTGATGCGGGCAGAGATTTTCGGAGCCAGTTTGATGGAGGGACGGGACATTTCTTTGAGGATGCCGTCAGTCCGGTAACGCACCCGGTAAGTTTTTTCGTATGGCTCAAAGTGCACGTCCGAAGCGCCACCCCGAATAGCATCGAGCAGCATCTTGTTCACGTACTTTACAATCGGAGCATCGTCCACGTCCGTGGCCGCTGCAACAGCTTCGTCTTCCTGGTCACCGCCTTCGGTTTCCACGCCCTCCAGGTCAGCGTCATCGAGGTCCCCCATCGATGTATCCTGGGATTCAAGATATTTGTCTATGGCTTCCCTGAGCTTCGCATCGTCAACCAGGACCGCATCGGTACTAAGCCCCGTGTTGAACTTGATCTCATCCAGCGCCTGGATGTTGGTGGGGTCAGAAACCGCAATAAAAAGACGATTTCCCCGCTTATAGAGAGGCAGGGTGTTGTGTTTTCGTATCAGTTTCTCATCGACAACCTTCTCCGGCATCATCTCCGGAGAGAACGCGCTGAGATCCAGAACCGACACGCCGAACTCCATCGCGGCGGAAAAGGCAAGCCCGCTGCTATTTGCGAGATCGTTCTGAACGAGGTAAGTGATGAGGGGAATGCGATTCTGGGATGCCTGGATAAAAGCATCTTTCGCGGTGGATTCATCAATAAGCCCGTCTTCGACGAATCGTCGCGCCAGGCCCGTAAGCGTTACATTGCTTTTATTTGTAGACATAAATTGTATAAAAAACGCAGCCTAAGTTGCTGAAACGGATGTTTGTCTATTGGGAGTGAGTTTAGATGGCTCGAAAGACTTTGGAAAGGTGCGTGCGCATCTTTCCTGCCTGACAATTATTGTCACCCCGTGACGTAGGAGGGCATTAAACAGACTGTTTTTGCCTATGTGACGCGTTTCACAATGTTTTGTAAGCTTCAGATAATAAAGGGGTTGTTTTTTTCGCTTGCTGGTTGGCACGAACAATGCTCCCCAAACCTCAGGCTCTAGATATCGGTCGCGGGGTGAGACTCCACCGGGCCCGGGCCGTATCGAGTGGATCAACGACAAACACAGAGGTCGACTAATGAAGAACATTCAAATGAATCACGCCCAAAAGGGTTTCACGCTCATCGAATTGATGATCGTTGTGGCGATCATCGGTATTCTGGCTGCGGTAGCGATTCCTCAGTATCAGGATTACACTGCCCGTACTCAGATTTCTCGTGTAGTGGGCGAAGTTAACGCGATTAAATCCAACGCTGAAAGTATCTTTAACAACGGCGGCCAGATTGGTAATGAAGACGATTTGACCACCGACCCCCGTACCATCGGTATTGGCTGGACCGGTTCAAACTTGGTTGATGGCGCGAACACTGGTCCAGAGTTTGGTCTGAATATTGTTAACGGCGACCAGGCAACCATGTCCTGGAATGTTGAGCTGGGTACCGATGCTTCTGCAGCGGTTCGTGGCGCGGTTGTCACTGTGTCTCGCACGAACAATGGCGCTTACACCTGTGCCATCACTCCGCCAACTACCGACAATGGTTGGAAAGACAGCTATGCACCTGCTGGCTGCCCGGCTTCCTAATCAGGGGTCGTAGAACCACGCTTCCGCAGAGTTTTTTTAAAGCGATGCGGTAGTCTGAAAGCCTGGGGCCTTGGCTCCAGGCTTTTTTGTTGGTGATATTCCTGGCAGTGTTGGGCTCCTGTTAGGGAGCATTATCTATTGAGTTGGAGGGCTGCAAGAATGAGAACAAGTCATATAATGCATGCCTTCGCAGGTTGCGCAGTAATCTTTTCGTTGCTTCTCGTTCTGTTCGCTGATTTCTTGCCAACGTACGCAGGCTCATACGCAGACCAGCGTTTTTTTCTGGTGGGATTGACCGGTTTTGTTTCGATTGTCGCCACAATTTATATTGCGACCCGGGGGGCACCCTCAAAAAAAACAGTATTTGCCCTGCTACCTGCTCTGTTGTTTATATTTGCCTTTCCCGTCTTGTCTATTCCTTTCCGTGAGCAGTTGTACGTTTTCGTAGAGCCCGGTTTGTATTCGTTCTATTTCGCCACCACGATATTAGGCGGGCTTGTTCTTGTAACGCTGGGAGGCGTCAATCGCTACGTAGAGGTTTTCGTTTCCATTGCAGCAGTTGCCTGCTTTTTCTATGGCGCTATGTCGGTCAACGTCTACCTGTTTGCATTGGTGGATGGCCAGGCCGATCTTTCAGATCTCATTCCGTGGGGTTTTGTAAATATCCGATATTGGAGTCATGTCGCAACCTGGCTTCTTCCAATTCTGCCGCTGGCGGTACTTATAGGCCCTCTGCGTAAGTACCGGCTTTGGCGAGTAATCGTCGCTACCGGAGCCGGACTTTGGTGGTGGATCATTCTCTTGTCGACTTCGAGGGGGTCGATGATCGGAATTGCGAGTGGCGTGCTCCTCGCAACCCTGTTCTTTGGCCGCCAAAGCTGGCCGTGGCTAAAGCAGTTCATTGTCTATTTTCTGATAGGGGGAGCTATTTGGTTTTTCCTCTCAGTCTTGGTGCCATCATTGTTTTTTGGTGAAACCGAGCTCCGGTCACTTCATGCGACCAGCTCTGGGAGGATGCCGCTTTTTATTGAAGCCTGGCAGATGAGCCTACAGAATTTTCCGTTCGGTATGGGGCCGCAATCCTGGTTAACCCATGACCTGCTGGCTCAAGAGTATTTGGAAAGCAGGAAGTTTGGGCATCCGCATAACATGTATCTTATGTGGGCTGCAGAGTATGGCTGGTTGTTGATTCTCTTGCTCATGATACTGGCACTTCAGCTAACCCTCAGTTTTTGGCGGCGTCGCACTACCTCATTGATTGAGGGTAAAGTAGATGAAGTTCTTATACTTTCCGGTGTAGCTTCGTCCTTGCTTGGGGCATTGGTACATGCCGGGGTTTCCGCTGTGTTTATAGCACCTGGTTCGATGATAGTCGGTCTGCATGTTTTGGTGGCGTTCTGGGCATTGGTTGCTCCAAAGGTGTTCCGTCCGGAAAGCCGAGGCTATAACGCTCGAACCCCTGCAAAACTGGCTTTGGCGTCCTCCTCTGCCGCAGTTGTCGCGGTACTTTGGTGGCTTTGGGTAGGGCAGGTGCATACCTATTATCTCGATATGAAAGCCGATGAAATTTATTCTCAGGAACACCTAAAAGAATGGACAACGCCCCGCTTCTGGTTTCATGGGAATTTTCCTCGCCGGGAAGGTCCGCAAGCTCCTTCCAACAGTATTGGTCCAGACTTTGCTGAGTAAAAGTAACTTTTGGGTTTCGGAATACAGAGTATGTTTGGAAAAAACAGTGGTTTTACCCTCATCGAACTCATGATTGTAGTCGCCATTATTGGCATCATTTCCGCCATTGCCATCCCAGCCTATCGGGGATATGTAATGCAATCTCAGGTAAATCGGGCACTTGGGGAGTTATCAACGTACAAGTCGGCGGTAGAAGAGCGCCTGGCCCAGAACGGTGTACTGGTTAATCCCGATATTGGCTATACCCCATCACCTTTGACCACAGGTACGGCAGCAACTGATATAGCAGTGCTCAATCCTGACGGTTCTGGTCACCTTCAGGTGACCATGGGGGGCAACGCCCATAACAATCTTACCGGCGTAATATTAAGGCTTGAACGCTCAGTGACGGGCAGTTGGGGTTGTATTGTTGACACAAGCGGAGCCCCGAACTGGAATGACAGGTACAGCCCGTCTGGCTGCACAGTCATTTAAATCGAGGCTTCATCAAACAACTCAGGTACCTCGGTATCCCACCCAAATTTCTCGGAAATTCGCTTCCTCATAACGTCACTCGCGACAATTTCTCCGTGGGTGACGTACACCTTCTCCGGCTTCAAACTCCCTGCCTCAAGCCACTGCAAAATCTCCTCATAATCCCCATGAGCAGACATAGAGTCCAGGTTATAAACCTCCGCCTTAACCGGCCAATACTCCCCATGAATCTTCACCGACTCCGCCCCGTTCACCAGCGCATCGCCCCGCGTACCCGGCGCCTGGAACCCGGCAAACACAATACTGTTCCGCGGATTGGGCAGCAATGTCTTCAAATGATGTAGCACCCGGCCCCCGCTGGCCATGCCGCTGGCAGAGATAATGATGCACGGGTAGCGCACACTGTTAAGTTCGATAGACTCATCCACCGTGCGTACAAACTCGGTGTGTTCATCGATCATCTCGCACTGGGCTGCATTGAGCTTGTGCTCTTTATGGTGGCGAGAAAAAATCTCGGTGGCCTTTATCGCCATGGGGCTGTTCAGGTACACCGGCATTTTCGGTATCCGGCCTTCACCCATGATTTTGTGGATCAGGTACAACAGCATTTGCGCTCGACCCACAGCAAAGGAGGGCAACAGCACAATGCCGCCTCGTCCGGCGGTTCTCGTGATGATGTCTGCCAGTTCTGCTTCCGGGTCGGTTTCAGCGTGCAATCGGTCACCGTAGGTGGACTCGCACACCAACACATCCGCTTTATCGATGGGCTCCGGTGCGCGCATGATGACATCGTTCTGTCGGCCCACGTCCCCGCTGAACACTATAGTGCGGTCACTGCTTCGGTGGTTTACATGCACGCAGGAGGACCCCAGGATATGTCCGGCAGGGGTAAAGGTGACTTCCATGCCTTTAACCGGCTCGAAGCGTTCATGATAATGCAGTGATTCGAAATGTTTCAGGGCTTCATGTGCATCTTTGACCGTAAACAGCGGTTCTGGCTTGTCATGCTTAGAGAACCCTTTGCGGAAAGCGTACTTGGCATCCTCTTCCTGCAGGTAGCCGGCATCGGGGAGCAAAACCTTGCACAACTCATGGGTGGCCTTGGTGCAGTAGATTTTCCCATTGAAGCCATTCTTGACCAGAGCGGGCAGATAGCCGCTGTGATCAATATGGGCATGGGTCAGAACCACTGCATTGATAGAGGAGGGATCCACCGGGAAATGCGCCCAGTTGCGTTTGCGCAGATTTTTCACGCCCTGGTACATGCCGCAGTCCACCAGCAGCCGGTGCTTGTCATCCGAAAGCAGATAGCGTGAACCGGTTACTGTGCCTGCACCGCCAAGGAATCGCAGCTTCATGAAATTATCCTTGCAATAGTTTTGATGTGTTGCGTCACTATCGCCCATAATAGCGCAAAAGTTATTGATCTGACGCAGGAAGGAACCCTCATGCATTACAGCTCCATTCTCCCCGACGTTCTCAAAATCGCCGATGCCGCCAGTGAAAAAGTCCTCAGCATCTACATGACGGACTTCAAGGTGGACTTCAAAGCAGACGAGTCGCCCATCACTGCTGCCGATATCGCCAGCCACCAGGTAATTGCAGCGGGCCTGCGTAACCTCAGCCATGATATTCCAATACTTTCGGAAGAGGGTGCAGAAATCCCCTGGAGCGAGCGCAAGCAATGGCACCGGTTCTGGTTGATCGACCCCATTGATGGCACCAAGGATTTTACGCAGCGCACCGGCGAGTTTACCGTCAACATTGCTCTGATCGAAAATGGCGAGCCCATCCTGGGCGTGGTGACCGCCCCGGCGCTTAAAGAAGCCTATTGGGGCCTGAAAGGTGAGGGTGCCTATAAGCGCGACCGCACGGGCCGGGTGCACCGCATCAGTGTGGCGGTCCCTGGCGAAACCAAACGCGTTGTCGCCAGCAAGAACCACCTGAATGAAGACACCAGAGCCTTCATTGATAAGCTCGGCAGCCACGAGCTGGTGCAGGCGGGCAGTTCCCTTAAATTCTGCAAGATCGCAGAAGGCCACGCGGATATCTATCCCCGGCTCGGCCCCACTTGCGAGTGGGATACCGGAGCGGCTCATGCCATTTTGTTGGCTGCAGGCGGGAAGGTGGACACTCTTGAGGGCGAGCCACTGAAGTACGGTAAAGAAGACGTGCTGAACCCGTTCTTTGTGGCGGCAGGCGATTGGTATAAATGAAGTGAAGTAACCGGAATGTGATCCGGGCGGTGTTCTCGCCGCTCGGCCGGGGTTTGGGGTTACATTCTCGGGGCCGATCGTTATAATCACCGAAGCTCAGGATGAGCCGTTTGTTGATTGACACAAATTCCAGACATCTTCAGGGATCGAAGACATGCCTCAGGCAACCGGACTGCAGTTCACGGCCACCCTTGGCCGCCTCCCCAAAGACCTGTTCGTGGTCGCTCGTTTCGAACTGACTGAACACCTCTCCAGGCTGAGCCACTGCAAGCTGGAACTGGCCAGTACGTCCCCGGACATTGCCCCTGAAGACGTGCTGGAGCAGCCCGTGGAACTGGTGATCTGGCAGGACGGTGTGCCGCTGCGGCGTTTCCACGGCGTGGTCAACGAATTCGCCCGTGGCGACACCGGCCACCGCCGCACCCGATACGAAGTCATAGTGCAGCCCCCGCTGTGGCGCCTGGGCCTGATGCACAACAGCCGTATCTTCCAGATCCAGGCCACCGCTGCCATCGTGCGCACCCTGCTGGAAGAGCGGGGCATCGTCGATACCGTGTTTGATTTTAAGCGCACCCTCGAGGAACGGGAATACTGCGTCCAGCACCGGGAAAGCGATCTGGACTTTATTGAACGGCTGTCTGCCGAGGAAGGCTGGCACTACCGGTATAATCACGGTGACGTGAATGGCGAAGAACAACCGGCCCTGATCATCGCCGACCACCATGGTGACGCTCCTAAACTGGAACCCGCTGAATACAACGGCAAGGCCGGCGGCAGCAGCCGCCGCCAGAGCGCCGTCTTCCAGTTCAGCTACCGGGAACGGGTCAAAGCCGCTTCCGTCGCCATGAAGGACTACACCTTCAAAAACCCGGCTTACGCATTAATGCACGAGCAGCAGGCCGACAAACTAGATGCTCAGCGGGAAGACTACCAGCACTACGACTACCCCGGCCGTTTCAAACAGGACGCCAGCGGCCAGCCCTTCACCGAAAGCCGCATGGACGCCCTGAGAAACGACGCTGCTACCGCCAACGGCCAGAGCAACCGCCCCGACTTCACCGTAGGCGCCAAAATCGAACTCACTGAACACGACAACCAGACCCTGAACCGGGAATGGCTGTTCACCAGCATCACCCACACCGGCGAACAACCCCAGGCCCTGGAAGAAGACGGCAACAGTGGCTCCACCACTTACCATAACGCCTTCAACGCCATTCCGGCGGACCGCACCTGGCGCCCTCAGGTTGACCACCGCCCCCTGATGGACGGCCCCCAGATCGCCATCGTAACCGGCCCGGAAGGCGAAGAGATCCACTGCGACGAACACGGGCGGGTTAAAGTCAGGTTCCCCTGGGATCGCTATTCCAAGAACGACGAACACAGCAGCGCCTGGCTGCGGGTCAGCCAGGGCTGGGCCGGCGGCCAGTATGGCTTCATGGCTTTACCGCGCATCGGCAATGAAGTCATCGTCTCCTTCCTGGATGGCGACCCGGACCAGCCCATTATTACCGGTAGAACCTATCACGCCACGAATACACCGCCGTATGCGCTGCCGGAGCACAAGACACGCACCACTCTGAAAACCCAGACCCACAAGGGTGAGGGCAGTAACGAACTGAGATTTGAGGACGAAGCGGACAAAGAGCAGATCTACATCCACGCCCAGAAAGACCTGGACCTGCTGACCGAGAACAACCGTACCGAAGTCATCAAAAATGACAGCCACCTGACCGTGGACAGCCACCGCAAGGCTCACATCAAGGGCAATGACCACGCCACTGTGGACGGTGAAAAGCGGGAACAAACCGGAAAAGACCACAGCTTCAACGTCACCGGCACTCTGCACCTGAAGGCCGGCACCGCCTGGCTCAGCGACTCCGGCACCGAACTGCACATCAAGGCCGGCCAGAAAGCCGTCATCGAAGCCGGCGCCGAAATCACCCTCAAGGCTGGGGGCAGCTTTGTGAAGATTGATCCGAGTGGTGTTGCCATGGGCGGTGCCGCCATCAAGCTTAATGCGGGTGGTTCGCCGGGTAAGGGGAGTGGGCAGAAGGTGCAGGTGGCGGAGATGCCTGGGTTGGTGGAGAAGAATGGTGGGGCGGTTGCGCCGGTGGAGATTGCGGAGGTGGGCCAGCGGGCGAACGCTGATGCCTCGCAGATTACCCCGAATGCACTGTTGGAGGCCGCGTCTGATCGAACACCGGCACAGCAGATGTGCCAGAAAAAAATGGATGGAACCTGCGATGTTGTTAACTGCGCCTGCGTTGGATAAGTCGTACTCGTTGGCTGACTTTGATCGGGCCCTTAACGACTGGAAGGTGTCAGCCCGGGAGCACTGTCTGCTCATTATCGACGCAGCAAGGTACGACGAAGAGGATGTGTTTCGGCAACTTTATACCCTGGATGCCAATCCAGATTGGTTCTGGCTATTCGACGAAACGCCTTTTGAACCGCATAGGAGCGCCGGCCCCCTTGTTGTTATGACAACCCTCGACAGTACGCTTTGTCAGCATGCCCTGTCCCAGTGGGGTGTGGATGAGGCATTGGCCATCCTGGTATCAAAACGTGAACGGAATTCAGCCCTGAACGGTATTCGCAAAAGCCTGATGCTCCATTTTGAAACCTACGGTCCCTGTTTTGTAAGACCATACGATGGGCGTTTTCTCGAAGTTCTGAATACGTGCCTGCCCGATGCCGCAGGCGGGCTTATCGGTGAAGGAGAACTGCTGATTTGGGCCATTAATCACGGGGAATATACGCATTTATCCAGCGCAAGGGGCGCAAGCACGGAAGGGGAGGGATTGCACGCTCATCAGCCACGCTCCTTTGAAAGGTTATTAACGTGGGTAAGTGGTTGGCCACGGTGCATAGCCATTGTGAATAACCATAAACACACGCCAAGCCATCGAAGCCGGATCATTCGTGAGTTGTGGTCTGCAGGCCATGAATGCCCCGAATCAGAAGCTGAGCTAGGCGCACTGTGGCAAAACGCGGAACTGGAATTCCACGGACTACATGAAAAAGGACTTTAACAATGCCAGCCATTAAACCACCCCCCTGTACACCGTCGCGCACCTTTTGGCTGGAACTGGTCGGGGAGGATTCCCTGGACGGACACCATTACTGTTTGCTGGACCACGAAACGGAGGATCCTTGTCCAGAGCCCATGGAGCCCTGTGCAGATCACCGTGGGCGAATGGGGCCTATCCTCGCCGGCCATGTAGAAGCACCTACGCAACGGTCCCTAGTCCTGGAACTCCATGGCGATGAAAAGGTCGTGGTGCCTGTGATAGACAAGGAACAGATCGCGCCCGTCACGCTCCGACCTCCCCAGAGGTATTTCCAGGACAGCCTGATGGTGGCGGTACACCCCACGGTGTTCTGCGACGCTGGAGAACTGAGCTACCCACGCCCCATGACCGGTTATGAGGAAAGCGTGGCGGCGCCGCTGCGAACCGGGTGGGTGTACGTCTTTTTCCAAGGGCGCCTGTGGCGCGAACTGTTTGTGGTCACCGCAGAGGAATCGGCGCCGTTACTGCGGGATACGGACCTGGCACGATTCCGACAGGCTGGCGATGAAGACAGGAATGAACGGCCTCCCGTAGGCCCCGAAGTGGACACAGTGCACATACCGGCCCGGTTGCGTGGCCAGGACGTATACGATGATGTGGAGCTGGCATTCAGCGATACCCAGTGGTCCTGGCAGCACATCGAAGCATTGGAAAGCGACGACTCGCTCCGTGGCAGCCGTTGCCGTAATGCCCGCGCCATAAAGGGTTTCCTGGATCGGATACCCGGAGGCATGTTCCCTGACTGGCACCGGGTTGACGAACTTGTTCCCATGCGTGCCCGGGATAACCCGTTGGAGCGGGACATTTTCATGCCGAACCAATGGCTGCGTGATATCGATGGCAGCGCCACCCAGAGAACGATGGATGAAATTGTCACCCAGCGGGACGCCATTGAATCCGATGAGGCTGTTGTTGATGCCGACATGGATATCTACCCGCAGATGCTGGTCCCCCGCTGGCGATACTTGCACCTGAAAGGAGAAGCGCTGCCGGAGATTGCCGAAGGCGTGGATGTATTCGAGCCCCTGCGTAACCGCCACCTGTTATCCCTGACATTGCGGGACCCGCTGTTTGCGGCCAGGCACCTGGTTCAGCATATGAATGAAAGCCTGGCGCTTCTTCTGGCGCTGGTGGACAACATCAAGAAGCGGCCCCATGGAGTCACGGCGGAATTGTTTCACAATAATTTCCGGCGAGAGGTGCTGCCGAACGGCTCCAGAAACCCCCTGTGCATAGAGGGGAGCTGGTTTGATAATCGGCTGGATGACAGTGAAGACGGACGCCTGCTGCGTACCGTCTACGAGGTGGAGCGCGCAGCCCTGCGCAGCTACCTGATCGAGGCTCAGGGCGCTGTTGTACGCCTGATGGAAGACACACGTACGGAAAACCTGACGGAAGTGCTGCGTGATCTCTTCAACGCCGAGGCCGGTAACGATATAGCCGGGTATGTTCAAGCCGGCCCGCTGCTCCAGGCCCTGACCATGCCGGTAGGGAGGGCCGACCCTCTACTGTTGCCCCAGGACGCGGGCCGGCTGAAAGCCAGCGATGCGGAGGACCTTAACGAATCCCTGATGGTGGGTGACCACGCATTGGCAGCGCTCCTGTTGCCCTTCAAAGACCCGTCCGAAGCATTGCCCGGCGACGCCACTGGTGAAAAGCTCCGTGCTATGGTCAGAGCGCTCCAGGACCGTGAACAGCCTATGCGAGTAGCCGAGGCCAACGTACTGCGCAGCCTTGCCGAGCATTTCGATAAAACCAGTGCGCCTGATATTTCGGAAATGTTCTCGGATACCCGCTTTGGTATGCACGCGCTGTCCGCACCCTTTTCAGAAGTCAGCCAATGGTGGCTTGGCGGTGTCCAGGAAACCCTCCTGAAGAAAGGCGTTGCCTTTGAAGCAAAGGTCAGCCAGGTGAAAGGGGCATTCGAAGGCTTCGCTGAAGCCGCCATACCTGGAAAAACCACTCTTCAGTTGAACAGTGCCGAGGATGGCAAGCTTTATACGCTGCTCGATGTGGTGGATGAACAGGGGAACACCCTGACTTCCGGCGCCGCGGTGGGTGCCACACTGAGACTGGCTGACAGTCAGGCTTTTGAGGAAGTGGTGAGGCGGCGCCCTGTTGGTCAGTTTTTCCATACGGCTTCGGTGAGCCCGATAGGGTTGCCACCGTTTTTGGTAGTGTTGGATGTGTTCAATTTTTGGAATGCAGTCAATTATTCTGGGGATGGGGCACGTTATGGCGCAGGGTTCATGAGTGCTGCGTTAGATCTGCTCGTCAGTTCCGGACAGTTACTTTCTGTTTTACCCCAGAGAACCGCCTGGCTCGATGCACAGGTTGGTGCCTGGAAACAGGAAGCTAAGTGGTTCTCTGCCATGGCCGGGAGCGTCAAGATTAAAGCCTCAGAGGGATATGCAGAAAAAGTTGTCCGCAACAAACTGCAGGCCGCAGGCTGGATAGCGGGGATGTTTACTGTCACCGTTATGATCTGGGACGCGGCGGCGAACGTCTTTCAGGGACGACTGAAACTGGCCTCAGCCGACCTGACTAAGGCGGTGGGGGTGGGTGTCATGACCAATTCAGACGTCATTGCCGGCCGAATCCTGACCCCCATGGGGCGCCAGTTGGTGCACCGTGCCGGTGAGCGGGCCGTGGCAGCGGCGCTGTTATCCAGGGCCGCTGCGGCGTTAGGCTGGGGAGGTACGGTCAGCGCGGGCTGGGTGACCGTGATTGGTTTGGGTATCTATGGGTTGGGTGAATGGCTGTATTACGAAATCAAGGACGATGCCATCAGCAACTGGTTGCGGGGCGGCCCATTCTCGGGAAGCCTGGAAGATCAACGCCCGGAACTGCTGGAAGAGGATGCCGCGTACCTGGGGCTCCTTAAATCCATGATGCCTCTGTCGATAACGAGGGTAACCGGGGCCGGGCTGGACAGCTTCCTGCAGGAGAATGGCCTGTCGCCGTGGCAGGGCGCAGCAGAATCCGTGTTTTCCTTTTCCGCACCGGCATTGGCCATCTCGGGCGAGCCGGTAACCATCGAGTGGGAGCTGGAATACGAACGCACCCATTGCCAGGCGCTTGGCCGGGCTGGTACGAAGACACTTGCCTCCAGGAGTGGCAATACCCGCCACCTCGATTATCGGTTTGATGGCAGCCACACTATTCATTTCGTAGTGTCGGAGGCCCAGCTTCCGGAAATGGTCCCGAACGAGCACAATCACGAATACGTGGCCACGCGCTACTCGGTGAAAAGCCTGGAACTCACCTTCCAGGTCAAGGTCTGGGATCGCCAGCAGGAAACCTATACGATTCGGGAAATCAGCGAACAGCTCACCGACCTGGACATCAAACACCATGCAAGCCGGTAACGAACCAATGGCCACTTACGCATCGGGTGCCTATCGCCGGGACGCCATTCCCGAACAGGCTCCGCTGAAGGACATCAGTGGGTTTGCCAAGTCCCTGGAGGCAGGGGATTTCATTGAGCGGTTGCCCTGGGGTGATTATAGCCACCTTAACATCCATGTTCGTCCGCAATATGTTAAATCCCATCAAGAAAGACTCAATACGGGAGGGGCCGGTTGGGTTGGTCCCGAGTGGACGCATGAGAAAAAACCCTCTGACTTCGTCAAAACTCGCTGGCAGCTTCTGCTGACGCTTGCAGGTGCTTTTGCAGACTATGGAATGCTAAAGCTTTTGTTGTTCTGCTCAGTATTGGCGGATATAGCGACCATCATCAAGTTTGAAAGTTATTCGGTAATGACGTTAGTGGTGCTCGGTCTTCACCTGCTTTTCCGCTACCCATTCACCAGGCTCCTCGAGCGTTACCCCGGTCTAATCGTCAGGGACCTGGGCTGTGGCTTCTTCCGGACTACCGGTATGGTGAAGTTTCGCACCTGGCGTGAAGAAACCTTCGAAGCGCCGTTTATCGAGTTTGATCCCTACATCTCGTTCCACGTGAACCCCAAGGGCCCCGTGAACTACAAGCTGCTCCTGCGCCACCGTTACACCGGTTGGCAAACCACCGTGGCCCAAGTGGCGGATATCCACAAAGTAGAGCTGTATGCACACTGGGACGAACTCCAGCGCTACATGGACGTAAGCCAGCCCTTGCCAGATGTTCCTGCCCTTGAGAAGTTCCGCCCCCTGGACCCCACCACGACGGAGTATGATGCAGCGGGTAAGCGCGGACGCCCGGCACACTATTGGGCGACGATGGACCTGGCATGGTGGGAGGAAGAAGGTTACCCGGCACACCTGAAGAAGATTCGGGAATTCCCCTGGTCGACACTGGAAGACCGAATGGAGAAAAGCGTACCCAATCTGAGTCAGGGGGCGATGGTTTAGAAGGGGCGACGCCGAACGGCAGGTGCTCCGTTTTCACCTGCCTAAACCCCCGCTGGCTTACGATTACGAGTTAACAACTTATGACGGACCACTACCAGGCCACCGCCTATCGCTCGGATGCCATCCCGGCGCTACCACCGGGCGGCCATCCGGACATGGACAAGGCATTTCAGCGTCTGCCTTGGGGCCACTACCAGAACCCGGTAATGCCCAACACGATGGAGACGCAGTTGGCCTACGCCCGGCTGTTCGAGGATGAAAGTGATGCGGAGGATGGGCATCCCTGGGGAGAATCCGTGTTCTCTGTCAGCAAGGGGGTTTTGAGTGGGTTGCAGGGCTTTTTGCACATGCTTTACATGTGTGCGGCAGTCGGTTTTTTCGTATCCCTATTCCCATTAGTCGTTTTAATCCTTACTGCGCTCTTTACTGACCCGACCATAGAAGGAGCCAAAAGGGTATACCACACATTTGAAATTCCCTATTCAGTTCTAGCCGTAGGTTACTTCGGCGGCAAATACAGTCGCCTCCTGTTAGCCCACCTCACCGACAAGCGACAGCGGGCCAACCCCACGGGCCTGTACCGCCGCGAGGGTGTGGTTCGGATCAAGGAAGGCAAAGAGGTCTTCGAGGCCCCCTTCATCGAATTCGATGCCTATCTGGTTCACACACCCTCGGGCCGTGGTGGCCGGTACTTCAACCTGGTACTGCAACACCGCTACAGCAAACACCAGTTATGGATGAAGGGGTTACTCACTGACGCTATGGACCAAAAGGAAGTGTATGCCTATTGGGACATGCGCCAGCAGTACATGGATGTCACCCGGCCCCTGCCAGACGTCCCCGTCTTTGAGCCCTTCCGGTCCCGTGATCCGGTTACTGCACAGTGGGACGAAAGCACCGGGCGTGATCCGTTCAAGTGGCGGAAAATGTCACCGGAGGCCTGGCGCGAGAACCATGAACAAACCTACCGGGACCGCCTGCGGAGTACGAACTTCCACCATCCTTGCATTCTGGATGCCCATATTCAGGGGCGGGGCCTGCCATTGCAGGAGGAGCCGGGTGGGGCGATGTTGGCGTAGTTTGGCCAATTTTCGGGGGCAGAAAACACCATACAAGTTGGTAATTAATCAACGATTACTCACCTTGCAACACGTTTTTTGGCCTGGAATTAAAACAGGTATGAATGGAGTGATGTGCATGGAATTAACCCAGAACGATTTACCGACGACCACTAGGACGAAGATTTACTCGAAAGATAAACCTTTAATCTATTCGATGGGGGTGCTGCACCTCGGCGCAGTGGGTTTGACCGGCTACTTTATGTACGAGGACACATCACTTCTGTTTACAATAGGTCTTATGCTTTTGATCGGCCTATTTCTTTTCAGTATCTGGTCTCACGATTTCAGAATTCGCAACAATGTTATTGAGATCACTCCACAGTTTCTGAGAATCGACGACTGTGAATTCAAAGAGATTCCATGGTCGGATATTTCTCATCTGGACGTAGTGGATCACTTCAGCACGCGCCTTGGTCGCTTTGTGCATCTTATTATCTACCCGAAAAACAAAGATGAGTACTCTTGTGCGAGACAGGGGCGTTTCTTCAGCCGGCAACGGCCTGATGGCGGTATCTTCGCCA
The DNA here is from genome assembly GCF_008795955.1 of Marinobacter denitrificans. Taxonomy (GTDB): domain Bacteria; phylum Pseudomonadota; class Gammaproteobacteria; order Pseudomonadales; family Oleiphilaceae; genus Marinobacter; species Marinobacter denitrificans. Next base: position 197,867 of record NZ_VMHN01000001.1, on the reverse strand, counting down.
CAGATCTTTATAATTACGCCGAGGATCATGAGTCGATCTTTAAGGATTTGACTGAAGCTTTGGAAAGTAGTCGGTTGGTAATCTGGCCGGAATGATCTTCATGCTGTGGTAATATCATCATTATCAACAGTTAGTTAACGGCAATCAGCAATGCAGAAACCGACAGCTCGACATTAAGAATGCTTCCCTGACCCCGATTCAGTTTCAAGGATATAGATGACCTGGTACGCCCTCCAACACAAACCCGCCCAGGGTGACCGCGCCCTGGCACACCTGCAAAACCAGGACATTGCCTGCTTCTATCCCAAAATCACGGTAGAAAAGATCAAGGCAGGCAAGCGAACCAAAAAGCTGGAGCCCCTCTTTCCCGGTTACCTGTTCGTCAACCTGGAGCAAACCGACCCCATGTGGGCCAAGTTGCGGTCCACCCGCGGTGTCATACGCATCGTGAGTTTTGCCAATAAACCCGCCTCCATCCCGGATGAGGTTATCCAACACATCAAAGCCAGCCTGGATACTGTAGCAGAGCAGGGCAGCATCAAACCCGGCCAGGCCGTCGAGCTGGACGAAGGCCCGTTCAAGGGCATCAGCGCCATCTTCCAGGCTTACGACGGTGAAGAGCGCGCCATTGTCCTGATCAGCTTCATGCAAAAACAACAAACCGTAAAAGTTCCACTCTCAACCTTGGGCTCTCGAGATTCACGTAGATCGGACTGACCCGTGAAGGGCGCAAGAGGCCAACGGGCGTAATCCGACAACCAGCCCAGATTCAAGCTCCCAACCCCAACCATTTAACAATAATTAACCAAATCCGATGATCCGATTTACAATGTAAGGGAGATCGCGACTTGCCTGTAAGCCGTGATGCCGTAGAATTGCGCCCCATTACTGCAATCAACCACACGCTGCCTGACTCGGACGCCGTTGGGAACGCTACTCATGTTTTCGTCGTCTTCATAGCCAAGCGTATTGAGCCCCAACACACTGAGTTCTGGTAGGTGGGGCGGTAGCGTGCCTGAACGAACAACTTAAACAGAAACAACAGGTTCGAGTTAATGGACAACACTCCTGAAAGGCGCCCGACCTACGACGACGAGATAAGCCTTGTCGACCTGGCCACCACCTTCATCCGTCGCAGGCGGGTTTTTTACGTGGTTTTTTTCGTCACAACACTGGTAGGGCTGGCCTATGCGATATTGCTAATGCCAGACAAGTACGAGTACGTAAGCCTTGTTCAGATGGCGGAAGTGGATTCAGGAAAAACCGTAGAGGAACCCGCAACCACCATTGCTACCCTGGAAAACCGCTGGTTTCCTGAAATCCAGGCGACCCATCGTCAGGCGGAAGAGGAAAAGCTCCCATTTGACGTCAGTTTTTCCAATCCTGAAAATACCGGCTTGATCCGGATGGCTTCTGAAGCCGCGCCCGAAAACGCGTCGCTGGTGAAAGAAACCCACGAAAAGCTGGTCAACCAGGTGAAAGAGCGCCACCAAGTGCTGCTGAACAGAGAAAAGAAGAGCCTGGAGAGCCGCATCAAGGCGGTTGACCGGGCAATAGAGTCACTACAGGGCGGTGAAGACACCGGTTCCGCTATTGCAGAAGCCTTTCAAAAGCGAGTGGAGTTAGAGGGCAAGCTGGAAGGGCTGAGCTCGGGAGAAACGCTCGTTGTTAGCCGGGAAAACGCCGAACGTAAGGGCACTAGCCGAAGCCTCATTGTAATTTTGGCGGTACTTCTTGGAGGAATGATGGGGGTATTTCTTGCCTTTTTCTCCGAATTTGTTGTGCTGGTAAGAGAGCAGCTTGGCGAGGATGCCATCGGTTAGCCATTAATGCTTTCCAAGAGGCAACTTTTAAGCCTTGTACTTCTGAAAAGTAAGAGCACCTATTCAAAATGAAATTGTTAATAACCGGCGGCGCCGGATTCATAGGCTCCGCAGTCATCCGTCACATCATCAACAACACCAAAAATGAAGTGGTCAACCTAGACAAACTCACCTACGCCGGCAACCTCGAAAGCCTGGCCGAGGTGGTTGACAGCGCCCGGTACAGCTTCGAACAAGTCGATATCTGCAACCGCGCCGAAGTGGACCGGGTACTGTCTCAACACCAGCCTGATGCTATCATGCACCTGGCCGCCGAAAGCCACGTGGACCGTTCCATAGACGGCCCGGCAGACTTCATCGAAACGAACATCGTAGGCACCTACACCCTGCTGGAAGCCGCCAGAGCCTACTGGAATACTTTGGAAACACCACACAAAGAGGCATTCCGCTTCCACCACATAAGCACAGACGAAGTCTACGGCGACCTGGCCGAGTCCACATGCGAGACTGCCCCCTTAGATCGGACAGAGCAAAGCGGAATCCGACAATCTGGCTTGCCACTATTCACCGAACAAACCCCCTACGCCCCAAGCAGCCCTTATTCTGCCAGCAAAGCCAGCTCAGACCATTTGGTTAGAGCCTGGCACCGAACCTACGGCCTGCACATCCTGATCACCAACTGCTCCAACAATTACGGCCCCTACCATTTTCCCGAGAAGCTTATCCCCCTTGTCATTCTCAACGCGCTGGAAGGCAAGCCCCTGCCTGTCTACGGCAAAGGCGACCAGATCCGCGACTGGCTTTACGTAGAAGATCACGCCCGCGCGCTTTACAAAGTGGTGACCGAAGGCAACCCGGGCGAAACCTACAACATCGGCGGCCACAACGAAAAACAGAACATTGAAGTAGTGCATACCCTCTGCGATATTCTCCAGGAGCTCCGGCCCCAGACAGCGCATTACCGCGACTTGATCACCTACGTAAAAGACCGCCCAGGCCACGACCTGCACTACGCCATCGATGCCAGCAAAATCGAAAAAGAACTGGGCTGGAAGCCGCAGGAAACCTTCGAAACCGGCATTCGTAAAACGGTACAGTGGTACCTTGATAACCTGGAATGGTGCCAGCGGGTACACGACGGTAGTTACCAACGCCAGCGCTTAGGTGCGGGGTCATAACCAGAGTTCTGACCTCATCTTCACCAGAAGGAACCAAACCATGAAAGGCATAGTCCTGGCAGGTGGCTCAGGCACTCGCCTGTACCCCATAACACTCGGCACCTCTAAACAACTCTTGCCGGTGTACGACAAACCCATGATTTACTACCCGCTTTCTGTACTAATGCTCGCGGGTATCCAAGACATTCTCATTATCACCACTCCGGAAGATCAGACCGGCTTCAAGCGCGCGCTGGGTACAGGCGCACAGTTTGGAATCAAACTCAGCTACGAAGTACAGCCAAACCCGGATGGCCTGGCCCAAGCCTTTATTATCGGTGAAGAGTTCATCGGCAACGACAGCGTATGCCTAGTGCTTGGGGACAACATCTTCTACGGGCAGGGCTTTGTTCCAAAGCTGAAAGAAGCCCGGAATCAAGTCTTAGATCAAGGTGGTGCAACAGTTTTTGGTTACCAGGTAAAAGACCCGGAACGTTTTGGCGTGGTGGCGTTTGACAGCGCTCAAAAAGTGGTTTCGATTGAAGAAAAGCCGATGAAGCCTAAGTCCCACTTTGCGGTTACCGGCTTGTATTTCTACGACAACAAGGTGGTCGAAATTGCAAAAACGCTTCAACCCTCTGATCGCGGCGAGCTGGAAATCACCGATGTGAACCGGGCGTATCTTGAAAATAACCAACTAAAAGTGAACCTATTGGGGCGGGGATTTGCTTGGCTGGACACCGGCACTCATGAAAGTCTGCTGGAAGCGGCTCAGTTTGTTGAAACCATCGAGAAACGCCAAGGCTACAAGATTGCATGCCTAGAAGAAATAGGCTTTAACAAGGGTTGGCTCAGTAAAGAGAAACTCGAACAGCAAGCTCAGGAACTTCGCAAGAACGCCTACGGTGAATATCTGAACGCCCTTGCACTTGGTGAGTTGTGATGGTCAGCCCGTGATACTGCATGTAGCAACGCTGGACAAGTTCATACCGCCGTTCGTGAAGTTCGTTCAAAGGGAGTTCCAGGAAGAACGTCACCAGTTTTGGTTTACCGGTTCCGTTGAAAAATACCCAGTGGAACAAAGCGAGACCGTTTTCGTTTGCAAAAACGGCTTTTGGAGCGAACTGGTTGGCTATGCAAAACTGGTGAGAACGCTGCACAGCGCCCGTAAGGTCATGCTCCATGGTCTCTTTAATATTCGTGTAGTCGCGATTCTTGCATTGTGTCCTTGGATACTGCCCAAGTGCCACTGGATCATCTGGGGTGGGGACTTATATCAGTACAAGCAAGCCTCAAATGAATTGAAGTCACGCATCAAAGAAGCGCTTCGCTACTCCGTTATTCGCCGTATGGGCCATCTCGTCACGTGCATAGAAGGCGATGTAGATCTGGCCCGCCAATGGTACGGAGCATTGGGCACCCACCATGAATGCTTGGTGTATCTGAGCAACGTGGTAGACCCGCAGTTGGCGGTCGAGGTAGCCCTGAACCGCAAAAAAAGTAGGCTGAACATACTTCTAGGCAACTCAGCAGACCCAGGCAACAATCACATTGAGGCATTTGAGCGGCTACTGGCCTATAAAGGTCAGAATATTAAAATTTACGCGCCACTGTCCTACGGCGACGAGGACTACGCCAACAAAGTAATAGCTCAAGGCCACGCATGGTTTGGGGATAAGTTTGTGCCCATGACGGATTTCATGCCGTTCGAGCAGTATCTGGAATTCTTGAAAAGCGTGGATATCGCTATCTTTAATCACCGCAGGCAGCAAGCAATGGGTAATACCATTACCTTGTTGGCGATGGGCAAGAGGGTTTTCATGCGACGCGATGTGAGTCATTGGCGATTCCTGCACGGTCTCGGTATTAAGTTGAATGATGTTGAAGAGCTGCAGCTGCAACCGATAGAAAGGGAAGAGGCGCGAAAGAACGCATGTATTATTCATTCGTACTTCTGCAAAGCGACGCTGGTTAGGCAACTTTCAGATATTTTTGAGGGAAAAGATGGCTTATCTAAAAAGCGAAACACTGCTGGCCATGGGGTTTAAGGCAGTCGGTAAGAATGTGAAGGTCAGTGATAAAGCGAGTATCTACAATCCCGAAACTATTGAACTTGGGGATTGCTCTCGGATCGATGATTTTTGTGTTATTTCTGGCCACGTGAAGATCAGGAAGTATGTTCACTTGGCACCTTTCTGCTTGGTTGCTGGAGGCGAAAAGGGGGTCACATTTGAGGACTTCTCAGGCTTGGCATATGGGGTTCAGGTGTTTTCTCAATCGGACGACTATTCAGGTAAAACTTTGACAAATCCGACTGTTAGCGATGAGTTTAAGAATGAACGCAAAGCGTCAATTCGTATTGGTCGACACGTCATTATTGGTGCAAGTTCCATAGTTTTTCCGGGTGTGGACTTGGCAGATGGCTGTTCCGTTGGTGCGATGACGCTTGTAAACAAAAGCACACAGCCCTGGGGAATCTATGCTGGTAACCCCGCTAGGAGAATTAAAGATCGAAAGCAGGATTTACTCGAACTGGAAGTGAAATTTCTCAAAGGACAGCAATAATGATCCCGTTTAACCGGGCGCCTTGTACCGGAGCTGAAGAGCAATACCTCAGGCTGGCCATGAAGAGTGGCCAGCTGTCAGGCGATGGCCCTTTCGGTAAACAATGTCAGAGTTGGTTTGAAAACAGCCTGCCAGCATTGAAAACACTCTTGACTCCCTCCTGCACTGCGGCTCTGGAACTGGCCGCTCTATTGATCGAAATAAAGCCCGGCGATGAAGTGATCATGCCGAGTTATACTTTTGTGAGTACCGCAAACGCGTTCGTATTGCGCGGTGCCAAGATTGTGTTCTTGGATATCCGGCCGGACACGATGAATATTGACGAAAGCATCATCGAAGCGGCAATCACACCCAAAACCCGCGCCATTGTGCCTGTCCACTATGCCGGCGTAGCCTGTGAAATGGATACGATCATGGATATTGCAGAGCGCTACAATTTGTATGTGGTTGAAGATGCTGCGCAAGGTATGATGAGCAGCTACAAAGGTCGAGCGCTGGGGACAATTGGTCACCTTGGTACGTTCAGCTTCCACGAAACCAAGAACTACACCAGTGGCGGTGAAGGTGGCCTTCTGATCATCAATGATGATCGCTTTGCGGAACGTGCAGAGGTTATTCGCGAGAAAGGTACGAACCGGAGTCAGTTCTTTCGAGGGATGGTAGACAAGTACCAATGGGTGGATATTGGCAGCAGCTACTTGCCAAGTGAATTACAGGCGGCCTATCTCTGGGCGCAACTGGATCACGCTGCCGAGATCAACGAATCACGCCTGAATTCTTGGGATTTTTATTGGCAGCAGCTCCAGCCGTTAGCAAAGTCAGCCCACATCGAGCTTGCGACCACACCAAGCGGGTGTACCCCCAACGCTCACATGTTCTACCTGAAAACTTCCGGACTTAAAGAGCGCACTACGTTGTTGGAGCATCTCAAAAACCGGGACATTCAGGCGGTGTTTCATTATGTACCACTGCACACGGCTAAAGCCGGTCGGACTTTCGGACGTTTTCATGGCGAGGATTGGTTCACGACCAAGGAAAGTGAACGTTTAGTGAGATTGCCGATCTGGTTCGGAATTGAGGTCTCGACTCAGCAGCAGGTTATTGACGCCATTTTTGAGTTTTATCAGTGACGCCCAAACAAATAGCTGCCTTCGCAATAGGCCCGGTCGGGGGAGCTGTTCTTAGCCTTATCTCGCTCCCAGTCATTACTTGGTTTTTTTCGCAGGAAGATGTTGGCCGAATGGCGATGCTGCAGGTTACCCTCGGCTTCGGTATTTTGCTATTCAGCCTCGGTTTGGACCAATCCTACGTACGGGAATTTCACGAGGCTCAGAATAAACCGGCGCTGCTCAAACGAGCTATGCTGCCCGGTTTGGTATTGTTGGTAATAACTGTCCTTGTACTGCTGTCGTTTGGCGGAGCGTTGGCTAGCTGGTTGTTTGAAGAGCCGCATTGGCACTTGACTGTGCTTGTAGCATTGGCTCTGGTGGTAAGTTTCATCTCGCGCTTTTTGTCATTGGTGCTACGAATGAACGAACGCGGCCTGGCATTTTCAATGAGTCAGCTGCTTCCAAAGCTTCTCCTGTTAGCAATAATTGGCGGTTATATCGCAGTAGGGGCGGAGAAAAATCTAACGAATTTAGTGCTAGCTAATGTCGCCTCGATAAGCTTTATTTGTGTGATTTTCGTCTGGAACACACGAATGGAATGGCTGGCGGCCATCAAGACGAGCCTGGATGTCGGTCATCTGAAAAGGATGCTCCGATTTGGTTTGCCGCTGATACTCGGCGGACTCGCATTTTGGGGCCTTACAGCGATTGATAAGGTGTTTCTTCGAATGCTGGCAAGTTTTGAGGAGCTTGGTCTCTACTCCGTTTCGGTCAATTTTGCCGCAGCTGCATCTATCTTGCAAAGTGTATTCTCTACCGTCTGGGCACCGACGGTATACAAATGGGCGTCTGCAGGAAAAGGACTGGAAAATGTTCATAAGGTAAGTCGATTTATACTGGCGTTGGTGGTCTTGGGCTTTGCGTTAGCTGGACTATTTTCATGGATGGTGACCTTGTTCTTGCCGCCTGAGTATGCTGCCGTTCAATGGGTTTTGGTATCTTGCGTTGGATACCCTTTGCTTTACACGTTGTCTGAAACCACTGTCGTAGGGATTGGGATATCTCGGCGCAGCTCATATGCGATGTTGGCAGCAAGTATAGCGTTCGCGGTCAATCTGGGCGGTAACTGGTGGTTGGTCCCCAGTTATGGGGCGGCTGGCGCGGCAGTGAGTACATGCATTTCTTTCTGGATCTTCTTTTTGCTTCGAACAGAATTCTCAATTTACTTGTGGGAGCCGATGCCAAGAGGTTTGCTCTATTTCTTTTCCTTTGTCACCGTAGCTGGAGCGGTGGTTTTTACTCTTTGGGGGAGTGTATTGGGGGGATGGATGGTCGGATATTGGTTGGTGATTTTGTTGAGCTGGAGTGTAATTTTTCGCGATGAGATTGGTCGCGCTAGCCGATTTTTATTAGAGACGAAAAAGTTTTCGTGACGATATGCTGACATTTCAAAAAAACTCAATTCCCATGGTCTCAGATCGGGCGCTAAGCAAATAGAATTTTCTGCACTTTGCTCAAAAATGCTCAGTTGAGATAGGAAGGCTGAGTGCGATGATTAAAGGAACAATTGTTAATGTCCTCTTGTAATGAAGTTAAAATATTATATGTCCATCATGGACACGGGATTGGTGGCGCGCCTAAAAGCCTCTTGAACCTGATTAGTAATTTGCCGAAGGAAAAATATAAGTCTTCTGTAGTATTTCAGCAGCAAAGTGCAGCCGTTGACTTGTTTGAAGAGAAAGGAATTAAAGTGGATGTTGTTGGTAAAGCAAAAAACTACCTGTCCCATCATAAAAAAAGCTTCATGGCATGGTATAAAATGTATCGTTATCTTTTTATTTTTAAAGACTGGCTAATCAACGCATTTTTTATAGCCCCCAAATATTTAAAAAAATATAACCCCGATCTAGTGCACTTAAACTCTGACGTGCTTTCTTCGTGGGCTTATGCTGCGAAAAGGAAAAATATTCCTGTGGTTTGTCATAATCGTGATCCTTTTGAGGCTAGAGGTTATCTCGGCTTAAGAACATGGCTGATCCGTGGGCTTCTTCGCAGGACGGTTGATGTTTTTATATGCATAAGCGATGATAATAAAAAAAGGCTTGGTCTTGAAGAAAAGTCAGTTACTATTTATAACTCAGTGGATATTCCTGAAAAGTATCGTGAACCCTTTTCCGGCTCCGCCCCGTATAAAGTCGTTTACTTGGGAGGAATGGCCAAGGTGAAGGGTTTTCGCGTTGTGGCCGAAGCGGTGAAGTATCTGGACAAAGACATTGTTGTTCAGTTGGCAGGTGGTTATTCCATTTTCGAGAAAACGTCTTCGTTTAAAGTGAAAGGCTTGAGTCGATTCGATTTCCTTATACGCAGGCGTGACTATAGAAAATTATTTGAAATTGTTCGCCTTGATAACGTGGAATTTATAGGCGTGGTTAGTGACCCCAATGAGTTAATCGACGGTGCAGATATTTTAATAAGTCCTTTTACTGTCGAGCATTTCTCAAGGCCAATTATAGAAGCCTTTTCGCGTGGAAAACCCGTGATTGCTTCGAACATTGAGGGCATGAGTGAAGTCGTCGATCATGACGAGAATGGCATTCTTGTGGATGTTTTTGATCCGAAGAACTTGGCGGATGCAATTAATTGTTTGAATTCCAACAGATCAAAAGCGGTTGAATATGGCCTTTCAGGACGAGTTAAAGCGAAAGAGCTTTTTGCGTTGGGTGTACATGTCGAACAAGTGATGTCAGTTTATGATCGTCTTCTTTCGTTGCGCTGAGAAGGGCTTGGATCTAAACGGAGCTACTTTCTTGTTATCTCTATTTTTCACGATATTTAAAAGAATAATGATGATGCGTTAGAGGTGGCATTTTCTGGATTTTAAAGTAGGTGGAATTAGTCTGAAAATTTTTCCATAAGTAGTGGATCTATCATGGATGTTGTTGCGTCTATAAAATTTAATCTTGAGCCTGCTTGATGCTTTTTTATCTATCTATTTCCGCTTTTTCCGCATTTCTGATTTTTCTTGCTGCAAACTTGAAGAAATTATCAGGTTATTTAGTTTTTTTAGTATTTTTAGTTATTTTTTTTGTTCCAGGTTTTCGCGGTGACACGGGGATTGACACGTATTCGTATCAGTATTACTTTAACGAGGTTTTTAACGCTTGGGGTTCGTGGAAATTTATTTTTTTAAAGGAGCCTGTTTTTTATTCTATTGTTTATATAATTAGTAATTTTTTTGGAAGCTTTACTTTTCTTCTCGTTGTAATCTCTTTTGTTCAAACATTTATACTTTTTAAAGTTTTTTCTTCGCTTACAAATAAGTATATATTTCTTTTTTTCTATATTTCGATTTATTTTATTGATTATCATTTTAATGTCTTGAGGGCTTCGCTGGCGCTCCTGTTTTTTCTTTATTCGTTGAGCTTGATGGGTTGTGGTAGGCTGAAGGCTTCCTACGTAATGCTTTTGTTTTCAATTTTTTCACACTTCTCTGCGATTATTTTCGTTCCAATTTTCATTGCTTGTATGAAGATTGGTGCTCCGAGAAAGCTTCTATTATTATTTGTTTCTTTTATTTTTTTCTGTATATTTTATTTAACTTTTCATAAGTATTTAGAGGAAAAGCTGATCTTGTATGGTCTGATTTCCATCCCGGACTTCGAATTTTCGATCGTTGCAACTCTGTTTAGCTTTCTTATATTCTCTTCGTTTCTGACAGTTAAGTCAATTCCTGGATCTTTGTTATTTACGACTTTTTATTTTTTGGCTTTGTTCTGCTCAGTAATGATTTTTAATTATGCATCTAGGCTTTACCTTATGGTTTTCGCTGTTCTGTTTTACATGCTATGCGAGCATGGTTTTTTTTCTAGAAGGTTAGGCCAAAATTTTCTGTATGTCGCGGCTATATCCAGTTTGGCAATTTGGTTCTGTATCTCAAGCTTTGTGAGCATCTATAATGAAAGAGAAAGAATTGTTGGCGATGAAAGAGTTCGTGCTGAAGCTCAAAGTTACACTTTTGTGCCATATAATTTTTTTTATGAAAGTGATTCGAGGTAATCATCCCTTGAGAGTATTATTGAAGTTCTGTGTTTGATTTAGGTGATTAGACTGTAGATTAGGTATGGAGAAAGTGTAATAAATTGGGAGTATTGGTTTTGCTCCGTTTGAGAGATGAGAAGGAAAATACAATGTTTAGTAGTGCGAAGCTCCTGATTACCGGTGGTACCGGCTCCTTCGGTAACGCAGTTCTTAACCAATTTCTCGACACTGGCATCGAAGAAATTCGGATCTTCAGCCGGGATGAGAAAAAGCAGGATGACATGCGCAAGCGGTACGCCAATCCCAAGCTGAAGTTTTACATTGGTGACGTGCGTGATTACACCAGCCTGCTGAACGCTACCCGGGGTGTCGATTACATTTTCCACGCTGCCGCACTTAAGCAGGTGCCCTCCTGTGAGTTTCATCCTATGGAGGCAGTGAAGACAAACGTGATCGGCACGGAAAATGTTCTAGAGGCAGCGATACAGAATGGAGTCCGGCGGGTGGTCTGCCTCAGTACAGACAAGGCCGTGTACCCCATCAACGCCATGGGCATTTCCAAGGCGATGATGGAGAAGGTGATGGTGGCCAAGTCCCGTAACGTTGATCCCGAGAAAACGGTGATCTGCGGTACCCGATATGGCAATGTGATGGCTTCTCGTGGTTCTGTGATTCCGTTATTCGTTGATCAGATTCGTGCTGGAAAGCCAATTACGATCACGGACCCGAACATGACTCGGTTCATGATGACTCTGGGGGACGCGGTGGATCTGGTGCTGTATGCCTTTGAGCACGGCGAGAACGGCGATCTGTTCGTCCAGAAGGCCCCAGCTGCCACCATTGAAACGTTGGCCCGGACTTTGACGGAGTTAATGAATAAATCGGACCATCCCATCCACGAAATCGGTACCCGTCACGGGGAGAAACTTTACGAAGTATTGCTGAGTCGGGAAGAGATGGCCTGTGCGGAAGACAGGGGCGGTTATTACCGTATTCCGCCGGATCTTCGCGACCTGAACTACGGCAAGTTTATTGAGGAGGGCGAGGAGAAGATCTCCCATGCCGAGGATTACAATTCCCACAATACCGATCGCCTGGATGTTGCGGGCATGCAAACCCTGCTGCGCAAGTTGGATTTCATTCGTGCCCTGGAACGGGGTGAATACCTCAACCCGGAGGATTGAGTCATGAAAGTATTGGTTACCGGCGCGAACGGGTTTATCGGTAAAAACTTGCTGATGCACCTGGGCGAAACAAGCGATTTTGAGGTGGTTCCGTTTACCCGGGAGCATGCCGAGCATGATTTATCCGGTTTGCTGGAGGGGGTGGACTGGGTTATTCACCTGGCTGGCATCAATCGCCCCGACGACCCTTCGGAGTTTGTTACCGGGAATGCCGGGCTCACTCAGGCCTTGTGTGACGTGGTAAAACAAAGTGGCCGCAAGATTCCGGTTATTTACAGTTCGTCCATTCAGGCGAAGCGGGAGAACGATTACGGAAGCAGCAAACGGGCCGCGGAAGAGGCCTTGCTGGCGCTGAACGAGGCCACCGGTAACCCGGTGCATATTTACCGCCTGCCCAACGTGTTCGGCAAATGGGCGCGCCCCAATTACAACTCTGTGGTGGCAACCTTCTGCCATAACGTCGCCCGGGATCTGCCGGTGCCGATTAAAGATCCGGACGCTGAGATTAATCTGGTGTACGTGGATGACGTGGTTAGCCATTTTATCTCGCTGGTGGAGGGGAAAAGCAGCGACCCTGGCCCGTTTGTTGAGGTGGCGCCGGTTTACAAAATTACCGTGGGTGGCCTGGCGGACCAGCTTAATCGCTTCAAGGCTACCCGGGAGAACCTGGTCACGGAACCGGTGGGCACGGGCCTTACCCGCGCTTTATACGCCACTTACGTGAGCTATTTGCCCCCGGAGCGGTTCACCTACATCGTGCCGCAGCATGGTGACGAGCGCGGTGTGTTTGTGGAGATGCTGAAAACCCGGGATGCCGGCCAGTTTTCCTTTTTTACCGCCCATCCTGGTATCACCCGGGGTGGCCATTATCATCACTCCAAAACCGAGAAGTTCCTGGTGATCAAGGGCGAGGCCTGTTTCCGTTTTCGCCATATGTTAACCGGCGAGTTTTACGAGCTGTTCACCTCCGGGGACAAGCCGGAGATTGTGGAAACCGTGCCGGGCTGGACCCACGATATCACCAATGTGGGAGACGACGAGCTGGTCTGTATGCTCTGGGCCAACGAGATTTTTGACCGGGACAACCCGGATACTTTTGCTTGCCCGGTGGGCACAGAAGCCTGAACCGATTTAGGAATGCCATGAAAAAACTGAAAGTTATGACGGTGGTGGGCACCCGGCCGGAGATCATCCGGCTCTCACGGGTATTGGCCAAACTGGATGAGTATTGTGAGCACATTATGGTGCACACAGGGCAGAACTACGATTTCGAGCTGAATGAAATCTTCTTCCAGGACCTGGGCATCCGCAAGCCGGACCACTTCCTGAGTGCGGCGGGTGCCAGTAGTGCGGAAACCATCGGCAACGTCATCATCGCGGTGGATCGGGTTCTGGCGGAGGTTCAGCCCGAAGCCCTGTTGGTATTGGGCGACACCAACAGCTGTATGGCGGTTATTCCGGCCAAACGCCGCCGAATCCCAACCTTTCATATGGAAGCGGGCAACCGTTGTTTTGATATGCGGGTGCCGGAGGAAATCAACCGGCGCATTGTGGATCACACCGCCGATATCAATCTCACCTACAGTTCCATAGCCCGGGATTACCTGCTGCGCGAGGGCCTGCTGCCAGACAGGGTGATCAAAACCGGCAGCCCCATGTATGAAGTACTGAACCACTTCCGTGAGGGCATTGACGCATCGGATGTTCTTGAGCGCCTGGGACTCACCGACGGTGATTTTTTTGTGGTGAGCGCGCATCGGGAAGAGAATGTAGATTCCGACCGAAACTTCGGAGCGCTGGTAGAGACTCTGAATGCCGTGGCAGAGCAGTACGGCTACCCGGTGATCGTCTCCACTCATCCCCGTACCCAGAAGCGTGTGGATGCCCTGGGTGTGATATTCCACGAACAGGTGCGCCTGCTCAAGCCCCTCAGTTTCAAGGATTACAACAAGCTGCAGCTGAGCGCGAAAGCGGTGCTGTCTGACAGCGGCACCATCAGTGAGGAAGCGTCTATCCTGAACTTCCCGGCCCTGAATATCCGCGAGGCCCATGAGCGTCCGGAAGGGATGGAAGAGACGGCGGCCATGATGGTAGGCCTGAGCACGGAACGCGTGCTTCAGGGGCTGGCTATCCTGGAAAATCAGGGCAGGGGTGATGACCGTTCCATGCGGCTAGTCGAAGATTACAGCATGCCGAATGTGGCGGAGAAAGTCGTCCGCATTATCCACAGTTATCGTGATTATGTGATGCAGACGGTGTGGAAGAAATATGAATAAGCAGCGCAAGCTTGTTGTTTATGTTGGGCCATATGGGTTTCCTGATGGTGGTGCTGCAGCGAGGCGAATCTATGGTAATTGCCTCTCCCTTCGCAATGCCGGTTATGATGTGATTGTCACCTCAGGTCAGGTTTCTGATTCAGTTGAGCAAGAATATGATGGGATACCGGTGATCTCGTTGAGTGAGCGCCGCCATGAACACTTACCAACGATTTTAAAACATTTAATGTATTTTTCGGCCGGGAAAAGTACGATCCGATGGCTGGACTCTCTGGCGCAAAAGCCTGCGGCAGTAATTCTCTACAGTGGATATTCGCCATATTTGATCAAATTGCTGCCTTGGTCCAAAAAAAATAACGTTAAGCTAATTTTTGATGTCGTGGAATGGTATGATCCGCCGGGCATGTTGTCTCGATTACTGTCGCCCTACTATATGAATATCGAATTGGCAATGCGATTTTTAATAAAAAAATGCGATGGCCTAATTGTTATAAGTAATTATCTAAAGTCATATTATTCGCCATATTTAAATAATATAATTAAGGTACCACCCACAGCGGATCTGCCACATTTTTCCGATCCTCGGGGATCTAGTGTGGATTTGCCAATAAGCTTTGTTTATGCAGGCACACCTGGAAAGAAAGATGCTTTGCCGTCCATTATTTCTGCTTTATTAATTGCACATTCAAATGGTGATAGAGTAGAGCTTCACATAGCGGGTGTTCCTGAGGATAAGCTTGGCGAGTTTTTGCCTTTGCATGCCTACGGACAGGAAGCAATAAATAAAGTTGTTAAATGTCATGGTATTTTGAGCCATGAGGACACCTTGAATTTAGTAGGTAGATCTGATTATTCAATTTTATTGCGTCCGAATATACGTAGCGTACAAGCAGGGTTTCCTACCAAGTTTGTTGAAAGTATGGCGCTAGGAACACCTGTGATCGCAAACCTGACAAGTGACCTTGGCGCCTATCTCAAAGACGGAATCAACGGGTTTGTTTGTCCAGATTCTACAGTTCATAGCTTGGTAGAGGTGATTAATCGAAGTGTGAACATGAGACAGGACGATACGATGCGCGTGAGCGCAAAAGAAACTGCTGCCAACTATTTTGCGCCCGAAAAATATGCCGGTGATTTTTTGAGACTTATTGGTTAGAAATATGGCTTCATTTCTAAATCTACACAAAAAGTGGGTTCGGCCCTACGCTCAATGAGTACTTGCTAATCTAATGAGATTTCTATTGGTTGCCAGTTTTCCTGGTTCGTTGATCAAGTTCCGTGGGCCGTTGCTGCAAGCCTTGTTAACAAAGGGGCTGGAGGTACATGTGGCGGCGCCGGATTTGTCCGGAGCCGAGGAAATCCGGTGTGAGCTGGCTGCGCTGGGCGTTACTCTTCACGAAACTGGGTTAAAGCGCACCGGCACTAATCCGGTCGCGGATTTGGGCACCGTGCTGGAGTTGTGGCGGTTAATGCGCCGCATTCGTCCGGATTATGTGTTGGGATATACCATTAAGCCGGTGATTTACGGGTCGCTGGCTGGCTGGCTGGCGGGGGTTCCCAATCGGTTTTCACTGGTTACTGGCCTTGGTTATGCCTTTATTGGTGAAGCCTCGGGAAAACGCGGCCTGTTGCGAAAGCTGGTCCAGCGTTTGTATCGATTCGGGCTGGCGAAATCCCGCAAGGTATTTTTCCAGAATCCGGATGATGAAGAGTTGTTCCGGAAACTCGACCTGTTACCGGTGGCGGTCCCGTCCTGCGTGGTGAATGGTTCTGGCGTGGATGTGACGGAGTATTCGGTGGCGCCTTTGCCGTATAGACCTTCGTTCCTTCTGATCGCCCGGTTGTTAGGTGATAAGGGGGTTCGTGAATACGCCGAGGCGGCAAGGCTGGTGAAGGCGCAGTGCCCGCTGGCGAGCTTTAAGCTGGTAGGGTGGGTTGACGATAACCCGGATGCCATTGGTCAGCACGAGCTTGATGAGTGGATAAACACTGGTGCTCTTGAGTTTCTGGGTAAGCTGGCCGATGTGCGCCCCGCCATCGAGGCCTGCAGTGTTTATGTGTTGCCGTCTTACCGGGAGGGAACACCCCGCACGGTTTTGGAGGCGATGGCTATGGGACGCCCCGTCATTACTACCGATGCGCCGGGCTGCCGGGAGACGGTTATTGATGGGGATAATGGATTTCTGGTACCTGTGCAGGCAATTGATGAATTGGCCAGTGCCATGATTCGGTTTATTGAAGAGCAGGCGCTGATCACGCGCATGGGGAGGCGTTCCCGAGAGATTGCTGAAGAGAAGTATGACGTGCATAAAGTGAATGAATTCATGTTGGGCGAGATGGGTATTCAGTGATCAAACGTGTTTTTGATGTTTTGATGTCAGCTACGGCGCTGCTATTTTTACTTCCGGTGATTGCTGTTGTTGCTTTTCTGGTTCATCGCAGACTTGGTTCTCCGGTATTGTTCTTTCAGCTTCGTCCGGGTAAAGATGGTAAGCCCTTCCAGATGGTCAAGTTCCGTACAATGTTAGATGCAACGGACGACCACGGCTACCCACTGCCTGATTCAGAACGGATGCCTTCGTTTGGCCAGTTCCTGCGCTCCAGTAGTCTGGATGAACTGCCGGAACTCTGGAATGTTTTGAAAGGTGATATGAGCTTAGTAGGCCCCCGTCCGTTGTTAATGGAATACCTGCCGCTGTATTCAAAAGAGCAGTATCGCCGTCACGACGTGCGCCCGGGTATAACTGGCTGGGCCCAGGTAAATGGCCGCAACGCGATTTCCTGGAAAGATAAGTTCAAGCTCGATGTATGGTATGTGGATAATCGATCATTCTGGCTGGACTTGAAGATTCTGTTCTTGACGGTCAAGAAAGTGCTGGTTCGTGATGGTATCAGTGGTGAAGGGGAGTCGACGATGTCGAAATTTACCGGGAATAAAGATTGATGCGTTTAGCGATTCTTGGCGCTAGCGGTCATGGCAAAGTGGTTGCCGAGACGGCGGAGCAGGTTGGTTGGCAAACTGTTACGTTTTTCGATGATGCCTGGCCGGAGCTTGAAGAAAACGGACCTTGGACGGTGCGGGGCAATACACAAGCACTACGTGAACACTTATCGGACTTTGATGGCGTAGTTGTTGGTATTGGCAACAACCGGATTCGAGAGGAAAAACAATCTGAGCTGGTGAGAGCAGGAGCGACGCTTGTGTCCATTATTCACCCCTCGGCGATAATTAGTCCCCATGCGGATATTGGTTTGGGATCTGTCGTTTTTGCCAATTCAGTGGTTAACCCTTGTGCCGTGGTCGGCGCGGGTGTGATTGTTAACACTGGAGCAGTAGTCGAACACGATTGTGTTGTGGGTGACTTTGCCCACATTAGCCCGAATGCGGTTCTGGCGGGTGGCGTAACACTAGGGCATCTAGCCTGGGTTGGTGCCTGCGCATCAATCAGGCAGATGCTTTCGGTTGGCCGGGAGTCTGTTGTGGGCATGGGCGGTGTCGTGACCAAAGATGTTGAGCCTGGTGTAACTGTGGTGGGAAATCCAGCGCGAGTTTTTACCCTCTGAATATTCCAATTTTCATTCTAAGTATATGGCTAAGTAACTTATGCTGAACGGACCTTTTTCTCCCTGGCCTTCATTTACACGGGAAGAGGCTGACGCTGTTTCCCGCGTACTCCTTTCCAATAAAGTCAATTACTGGACAGGCAAGGAGGGCCGAGAGTTTGAGCGGGAATTCGCCGAGTTTGCGGGCACCGACTACGCTGTCGCCGTTGCCAACGGCACCGTAGCGCTGGACCTTGCCCTGAAGGGCCTGGGCATTGGTCCTGGCGATGAAGTTATTGTCACTTCCCGAACCTTCCTGGCCTCCGTAACGTGTATTGTTAATGCGGGTGCTTGGCCGATGTTTGCGGACGTGGATGCGGATTCACAGGGAATTACTGCCGAGACGGTTGCCCCACTGATCACTGAGAACACCAAGGCGATTATTGCGGTTCATTTGGCAGGTTGGCCTTGTGACATGGATGGCCTGAATGAATTGGCCTGCCGTCATGGTTTGTCTGTGATTGAGGACTGTGCCCAGGCCCATGGCGCGAAGTACAAGGGAAAACCTGTAGGTTCTTTAGGGCATGTAGCGGCCTGGTCGTTCTGCCAGGACAAGATTATGTCGACCGGTGGTGAGGGTGGCATGGTAACCACCAATGACAGGGAGTTGTGGTCGCGCATGTGGTCTTACAAGGACCATGGCAAAAGTTGGGAGGCCTTCTATGAGCGTGAACATCCGCCGGGTTTTCGTTGGCTGCATGAGAGCTTTGGTACCAACTGGCGGATGACGGAAATGCAGGCGGCTATTGGCCGTATCCAGTTGCGGCGTATGCCGGATTGGACTGAGCGCCGCCAGACCAATTGCGAGTCTATTTGGAAGACTGCAAGAAAATGTAACGGATTGCGTGTGCCGGAAGTATCAAAAACCATCGGTCACGGCGGATACAAGTGTTATGTTTTTGTAGAGCCAACCGCCCTGAATGCGCATTGGTCCCGGGACAGGGTAATGTCAGAGATTGTCAGTGCTGGTGTGCCCTGTTTTTCCGGCTCTTGCTCGGAAGTGTATTTTGAGAAGGCGTTTCAGGATGCAGGAATGGCGCCGGCAGAGCGTTTGCCAGTGGCAAGGGAGTTGGGTGAAACCAGCCTGATGTTTTTGGTGCACCCCACATTGACTGCGGATGAGGTCAAGCTCACGTGCAACGTACTTGCACGGGTGATGGAGGAGGCAACTGCTTGAAGAAGGACAAGTTGTCAAAACGTGGTGACGATAGCCCTATAATCAGGGCGTTCCTGAATCTTCCCCGGTTCCATAAGCGAGTTGTTTCCGTACTTTCGGATGCATTCTTCCTATTCTTCGCGATCTGGGCTGCCTTTGCCCTGCGCCTGGAGCAGCAATTCTGGATGCCTACCCAAGGGCAACTGACGGTTGCCGCTGTTACGGTGGTATTTACCATTGGGGTGTTTATACGTCTGGGCCTCTACCGGGCGGTTATACGCTACCTGGGCGATCGGGCATTGCTTACGATTATTTATGGGGTAATTGCCTCTAGCGTATCGCTGATCATCCTAGGCTATTTGTTACAGGTATTTGTGCCCCGCTCGGTTCCTATTATCTATGGTGCGTTGGCCTTTTTGTTTGTGAGCGGCACCCGTTTGGGTGTACGAATGATTGTGAATCACCCGAGGCAGATGGCTAAAGAAGCGGTGGCCATCGTGGGTGCAGGTGAAACGGGTATGCAATTGGCCTCCGCCCTCACACAGGGCACGGAATACCGGCCAGTGGTTTTTGTGACACTGCATCGCGCCAACCACAAATCTATGATCAATGGCCTACCTGTGGTCAGCATCAATCACATCGCCAAGCATATGCCAAAGTACCGTGTACAGCGGGTTCTGCTGGCGCTGGATGAGAATTCCCACGTTGACCGCAAGAAATTGTTGAAGCAATTAGAGCCCTTGTCTATCCCGGTTCAGACCGTTCCCTCCATGTCAGAATTGGTGGCTGGCCAGGCAAGGATTAACGATATCCGGGATCTGGAAATCGAAGATCTATTGGGGCGTGACCCGGTGCGGCCGGATTCTGCCGTTGTGGCCAAAAGCCTGTATCAGAAATCGGTCATGGTGACCGGCGCGGGCGGCTCGATTGGTTCTGAGCTTTGCCGCCAGATTGTTCGTCATCGCCCGCGCAAATTGGTGCTTTTCGAGCAATCTGAGTTCTCCCTTTACGCCATTGAGCGCGAGCTGACATCCATTAATCAGATCGAAGGGCTAGAGGTGGAACTGCATCCGCTGCTGGGTAATGTCAGCCATCGTCGTCGCTGTGAAACCGTGATGCGGGCTTTTGGCATTCAGACCGTATACCACGCGGCCGCCTACAAACATGTCCCTCTTGTAGAACACAATGTTATCGAAGGCGTGCAGAATAACGTTTTCGGTACCTGGCACACGGCCGAAGCCGCTATTGCAGCCGGTGTTGAGCGGTTTGTTCTGATTTCTACCGACAAGGCCGTTCGCCCCACGAATGTGATGGGGGCCAGCAAGCGGCTGGCGGAACTGGTGCTGCAAGCGTTGGCCCAGAGGCAGCAGCAGACGATTTTTTCAATGGTGCGCTTTGGCAATGTATTGGGTTCCTCCGGTTCCGTGGTTCCCCTGTTCCGGGACCAGATTCGTGATGGTGGCCCGGTTACCGTTACCCATCCTGATATAATCCGGTACTTCATGACTATCCCCGAAGCCAGCCAGCTGGTGCTGCAGGCCGGCAGTATTGGCGTGGGTGGTGAGGTGTTTGTGCTGGACATGGGCGAGCCGGTGAAGATTGCGGATCTGGCCCGGAAAATGATTCACCTGATGGGCTTGGAAGAGAAAACCGAGGATGATCCGGGTGGTGATATTGAGGTGGTCTTCACTGGCCTGCGCCCGGGCGAGAAGCTTTATGAAGAGCTGCTGATTGGTGACGACCCTCAGGGTACATCACACCCCCGGATTATGATGGCGCGGGAAGTTTCATTGCCGTGGGAGAGGGTTGAAGAGTTCCTCAGCCAGCTCCAGCGCGCCAGCCAGGCTTTCGACTGCGCAGCGATTATCGAGGTTCTGAAAGCCGCAAAAACGGGCTATGCGCCTAATGGTGAGCTTGAAGACCTGGTTTGGTGTAATGGGCAGTCCGATGCAGTGGCTGCAGATCTCCAGGACGAAAAGGTGCATCGATTGTCGGTGTAGGGAATACAAAGTTTTATAAGCAAGGTAGCTGACTAATGACTGATAATGTTGTCTGGCATCACCAGAAAGTCACCCGCGCGGACCGCGCTTCCATCAAGAATCAAAGCCCATGCCTGCTGTGGTTTACCGGCCTGAGCGGTTCGGGCAAGTCCACAATCGCCAATGCCCTGGATGTGGCCCTGTTCGAGCGGGGATACCATACCTTTCTGCTGGACGGTGATAACGTACGCCACGGCCTGAACAAGGATCTCGGCTTTTCCGATAAGGACCGGGTTGAGAACATCCGCCGCATTGGCGAGGTAAGCAAGCTGTTTACCGATGCGGGTGTGATTGTTTTAAGTGCCTTTATTTCTCCGTTCACCAGTGACAGGCGCCTGGTGCGCAACTTGTTTCCGGCGGGGGAGTTCATTGAGGTGTTCATGGACACGCCACTTGAGACCTGTGAAGAGCGGGATCCCAAGGGACTCTATGAAAAAGCCCGGGCAGGCAAGATCAAGGATTTTACCGGGATTGATTCTCCCTACGAGGCGCCGGAACGGCCGGAGGTGCGCCTGGATACCGCGCAGATGTCGGTTGAAGACTGCGTGGAACGGTTAATTGGCTACCTGCTGGAACGGCAACTGATCTTTACCCCGCCGCAAGCCTCCGGAGTTTAAGTAGCTATGGCATGGGAAGCCATTGTTACCCTGCTTACCCTGTTTACGGTTCTAGCAGCGCTGGTGATTACGCGGGTATCCGCTGATCTGGTGCTGATGGCCGCCCTGGCGTTTCTGCTGATTACCGGCATCCTGGGGCCGGTTGAGGCATTGGCCGGTTTCGGTAATCCGGGGGTGATCACCATTGCTACCTTGTATGTGGTGGCGGCAGGCCTGAAGGAAACCGGTGCCGTGCAGTGGATTGCCCGTTTGCTGCTGGGCCACCCCAAAACCGAGAAAGGTGCGCAACTGCGGATGCTGGCGCCTACCGGTATTCTCAGCGGTTTTATGAACAATACGGCCGTGGTGGCCATGTTTATCCCCGCCATTCAGGACTGGGCTCAGCGCCTGGGCATTCCTTCCTCCCGCCTTCTGTTACCCCTGAGTTACGCCGCCATTCTGGGGGGTACCTGTACGCTGATCGGTACCAGTACCAACCTGGTGGTGGACGGTATGCTGCAGGCGCGCCTGGGGATTAACCTGGGATTGTTTGAGTTGGCCTGGGTGGGGGTGCCGCTGTTGCTGGTGGGTGGTGTCTATCTGGTGTTGGTGGCTTCTCGGGTTTTGCCGGACCGGGGCGGCATGAAGGAAGAGCTGGAGCAGGTTCGGCAGTACGGGGTTGAGGTGGAAGTGGAGGCTGCCGGCCCTTTGGTTGGCAAAACCGTGGCCCAGGCCGGTTTACGGGCGCTCAATTACGGGTACCTGACGGAAATCGACCGGGGGGGACGCTTGATTACGGCGGTGGAGCCGGACCGGATGTTGCAGTCCGGCGACAAGCTGTATTTTATAGGTGCGCCGGAGTGCGCCAGCGAACTGCGCCGGATTCAGGGCCTGAAGCCCGCCGAGGCGAGCATCCAGAAGCTGGACCTGGCCAACCATCAGCGCTGCCTGGTGGAAGTGGTGCTGGGCCAGGAATTCCCGGCCCTAGGGAAGACGGTGCGGGAAAGCCGCTTCCGTACGCGTTTTAATGCCGCAATTCTGTCGGTGTCTCGTGAGGGTAACCGTGTGCCCGGCAAGCTAGGGGATATCTCCTTCAAAATGGGCGACACCCTGTTGTTGGAGGCCAGTCACGAATTTGTGGAGCAGTACCGCTTCCGACGGGACTTTCTGCTGGTCAGCGGGCTGAACGATTCCACGCCGCCGGATTTCCATAAGGCGCCTCGTGCGCTGGGTATCCTGTTGTTGATGGTACTTGCCAGTGCCTCCGGCCTGTTGCAGATCATCGAGGCGGCATTTCTGGCGGCGGGCGCCATGATTGTGACCGGGTGCATCACGGCCAGCCGTGCCCGACGCAGTGTGGATTTGCCAGTGCTGGTGGTGATTGCTGCCTCGTTCGCCCTGGGTACCGCCATGACGAATACGGGTGGGGCTGTGTGGGTGGCGAATGGGCTGCTTGGGTTGTTTGGGCCGCTGACGCCCTGGCTAGCGTTGGCGCTGGTGTACGTTCTCACGGCTGCATTTACCGAAATCATCACCAATAATGCGGCGGCGGTGCTGATGTTTCCCATCGCACTGGCGGTATCCGAGCAGTTGGGTGTTAACTTCCTGCCTTTCGCGGTAGCGGTGATGTTTGCAGCCTCGGCCTCGTTCATCACCCCACTGGGCTACCAGACCAACCTGATGGTCTACGGCCCGGGGCGCTACCAGTTTATGGACTATGTACGCCTGGGTTTCCCGCTGAGCCTGTTGGTAGGATCAACAGCAATCGGTCTGATCCCCTTCGTCTGGTCGTTCTGAGCGTAGTTCGGATTTACCCGCAAGGAAGTTTCTGATGATAGACATAAAACACCACGGAGCGGTGACAGGCGTAACCGGTTCCTGCCATGAACTGGTTGTTGGCGGTTCTGGCATTCTTATCGATTGCGGCCTTTTCCAGGGTGAGGAAGAAGGCAACGGGGCTAGTGCCTCGGATCTTTCCATTGATTTTCCCATCAGCCACATTCGCGCGCTGGTGGTCACTCACGTTCACATCGACCATATCGGTCGCATTCCCTATCTTCTTGCGGCCGGGTTTGAAGGGCCGATTATCTGTTCGGAGCCGTCGGCCATCATGCTGCCGGAGATTCTTGAGGATGCCCTGAAGATTGGCTTTACGCGGGACAGAGCATTGATTGAGCGGGTGCTGGGACTGATACGCTCACGCCTTGTGCCGGTGCCTTATGGGCAATGGCACTCAATATTTGACGGGAAGGGTGAATCGCTTTCCGTGCGGTTGCAGAGAGCGGGCCACATTCTCGGTTCGGCCTATGTGGAGTGTGAGGCCCAGAGCAATGGGGAGTTCGAGCGGATTGTGTTCAGTGGGGACCTGGGGGCGCCCCATGCGCCGTTGTTACCTGAGCCCCAGCCACCGGAGCGAGCGGACCGGGTGGTGATTGAAAGCACCTATGGTGACAAAGACCACGAGAACCGGGAAGACCGGCGTTACCGCCTGAAGGCAGTTCTGGAGCATGCCCTTGAGGATGGCGGGACGGTTCTGATACCAGCGTTCAGTATTGGGCGTACGCAGGAATTGTTGTATGAGATTGAGAGTTTGATTCATGAGTTTGGGTAGTGGGATGACCTCGAGATCGTTGTCGACTCTCCCCTGGCCGCGACTTTCACTCGAATTTACCGTGACCTCAAACCCTTCTGGGACGCCGAAGCCACAGACCTGCTCAACCAGGGCCGTCACCCGCTGTCTTTCGAACAACTTACCGTTATCGACTCTCACGAAGACCACCTTAACGCCGTTGAATATCTGGCAAAATCACAGCGGCCCTGCGTGGTTTTGGCGGGTTCCGGCATGTGTGCCGGCGGCCGGGTGGTGAATTATCTGAAGGCCATGCTGGCGGACAGGCGCAATGATGTGTTGTTTGTAGGCTACCAGGCCAAAGGGACGCCAGGGCGGGACATCCTTACCTACGGCCCTCGAGGTGGTTGGGTTGAGCTGGACGGCAAGCGCTATGAAATCCGTGCCCGGGTGCATCAGGTAGGTGGTTACTCGGCCCACGCAGGGCAATCGGACCTGGTGCGGTTTGTTCGTGGTATTGAGCCGCCGCCTTCGGAAATCCGGATTGTGCATGGTGACGCGGGCGCCAAAGAGTTACTGAAACGTCAATTTCATTCCGTCGGCCTAAAGGGGATAATGATTCCCGGTTTGGCCTGAACCCGTTATTTGTCATTAAAGGATTATTGGGATTATGAAGAAAATCGCCGTAGTCGGCCTTGGATATGTCGGCCTGCCCCTGGCAGCAGCGTTCGGGGAAAAGCGCGAGATCGTTGGATTTGATATCAATGCAAAGCGGATCGCGGAATTAAAAGACGGTGTGGATTTCACTCGCGAGGTTTCCAGCGAAGAGTTGGCCGCTTCAAAGGGGCTTTCGTTTTCAGACTCCCTGGAGGGTATTCGCAATTGCCAAATTTATATTGTGACGGTTCCCACGCCGATTGATGAATTCAAAACTCCGGATCTGACACCGCTGGTTAAGGCCAGTGAGAGCGTTGGGAAAGTGCTCAAGCGCGGTGATATTGTTATTTATGAATCCACGGTTTACCCGGGCGCCACGGAAGAGGTGTGTGTACCTATTCTCGAAAAGGTATCTGGCCTGGTGTTTAATCAGGACTTCTACGCCGGTTACAGCCCGGAGAGGATTAATCCCGGTGATAAAGAGCACCGTGTTACTACGATTAAAAAGGTGACATCAGGCTCCACACCGGAAATTGCGACAGAAGTGGACGAACTGTATGCCGGCATTATTACCGCCGGTACTCACAAAGCCAGTTCCATCAAAGTGGCTGAAGCGGCGAAGGTGATTGAGAATACCCAACGTGATTTGAATATTGCGTTGATGAACGAATTATCGATGATTTTCTCGAAACTAAAAATTGATACCCATGAAGTGATCGCCGCTGCGTCAACCAAGTGGAATTTCCTGCCATTCAAACCCGGCCTGGTGGGCGGGCATTGTATTGGTGTGGACCCCTACTATCTGACCCATAAAGCCCAGGCCGTTGGTTATCAT
The DNA here is from genome assembly GCF_008795955.1 of Marinobacter denitrificans. GTDB lineage: Bacteria > Pseudomonadota > Gammaproteobacteria > Pseudomonadales > Oleiphilaceae > Marinobacter > Marinobacter denitrificans. Next base: position 172,260 of record NZ_VMHN01000001.1, on the reverse strand, counting down.
CCGGATATCATCCTGGCGGGGCGACGTGTAAACGATAACATGGGGCCCTATGCCGCATCGGAGTTGGTAAAAGCGATGATCAAGGCGGGACATACCATTGCCCGTGCCCGTGTGCTGATTATGGGCTTTACCTTTAAAGAAAATTGTCCCGATTTGCGTAATACCCGCGTTATTGATGTGGTTAAAGAGTTGGCTGAATTCGGTTGTCAGGTAGATGTAACGGACTGCTGGGCAAACAATGAAGAAGCTGAGCACGAATACGGGATTTCATTACATGAGAATCCCGAAAAAGGCCAATATGATGCGGTATTGCTGGCAGTTCCACATCGGGAATACGCAGAGCGTTCATCCGGCGAATTGCGCGATTATCTGAAAGAAAATGGCGTGTTGTTTGACCTGAAGGGTGTGCTGCCTTTGGGTGAGGCTGATTTGCGATTGTAATCCTTTCGCTTATTTAATAGAACCAGCCATCGGGCTGGTTTTTTTATGGGTAACTGATTAGTAAATGATTTATTTTGCCATGTATAGGATTATCACTTATTATCTATTCTGTGTTTGTTGATTTCAATTGAAGCTTATTAGATAAGGGTTTGTGTTCATGGCAAAGATTAATGATTATTACCAGAAAAAGCAGCTTATGGAAAAGCTCTCCGAAGAACTGGCGAAGCTGGAGCAGGACCAAGCACTGAAGGGCGAACTTGAGTTTGAAAACAAGGTTCGCGAGCTGATGAAGAAATATGACAAGTCGCCGAAAGACGTTCTCCAGATTCTGGGTGCTATTGATCCATCCATTGCTGGTACAAAAGCGGATACCTCAACCGGTAGCCGCGCCAAGCGCCCGATGAAAACCTACAAGAACCCACACACGGGTGAAGTAGTTCAGACACGTGGTGGTAACCACAAGGTTTTGAATGAGTGGCGGAAGAAGCATGGGAAGGAGACTGTGCAGGGTTGGCAGCAGGACTGATTTTGTAATAGTTTTGTCGGATTACGCGCCGCTAGCGGCGCTAATCCGACCTACTGTAGACCACCACTTGATTTCTTCCTCCCTCCTTCGCCGCATACAACGCCTCGTCTGCCTGCTGTAACCATTGCATGTGATTCTCTGGCCCGTCGGTCAACGGGGCGATGCCGATGCTGACGGTGTACTGAATGGGTGCTGCGGTGGTTTGAACCGTGCTGTTCTGAATGGTTTCGCGGATGCGTTCGCAGATGATGCGGGCGCCTTCCGGGTCTGTCTCCGGGAGGATGATACCGAATTCTTCTCCGCCGTAACGGCCCGGGCTATCGGCCTGGCGCAGGCTGTCTTTCATGACTTTGGCGGTGTATTTGATGACTTCGTCGCCGGCGAGGTGGCCGTAGGTGTCGTTCACCGGTTTGAAGTGATCAATGTCGAACATGACCAGGCAGGTGGGGTGGCCATAGCGGCGATAGCGTTCGAATTCGGCGTCGATGAGGTTTTCCCAGGTGCCGCGGTTGAGCAGGCCGGTGAGGCGGTCGGTCATGCTCAGTTTGGCGAGTTGTTCGTTGGCTTTTTCCAGTGCCCGTTTGCTGGTGGCGATGTCAGTGACGTCGTAGACCATCAGGCAGATTTTCTCGACCTTGCCGTCGGGCCCCGAGAGGGGGCTTATGGTGAGGTTCTGAAACATGAAGTCTTCGGTGCCGGTGATCGGGCGGGTGTTGCGAAAACGGAACAGGTAAGGGCGTTGCTCCCAGGAGGTGAAGGCCCGGGTGTTGAGCATGGCCACGGAATCCACCTTGCGGGTCAGCCAGGCTTTCGGGATGTCCGGGAATACATCAAATAAAACCTGCTCACGGATCCGGCTGGCGGTTATGCCGCTGTGGTGTTCCATGAAACCGTTCCAGGCCTGTACGCGGAACTCCAGGTCCAACACTACCAGGCCGACCTCCACGGATTCCAGCATGTCGACCAGCCAGTGAAAGGTGCTTGCCTCGATTTCGTTCGTTGCCATGATTAATCCACCAGATACTGCAGCCGTTGTTCAAGGAAGGGTACTGAATCTTCGGTCAGCAGTACCAGCATGTCGCAACTGATGTCCCTGTCTTCCAGCTCGTAGCTGATTTCAATGCACAGCAGCTTTTCCTGCCGCGTGCTGTGGTGCTCCAGCAGGTCTCCGATCTGCCGGTGCTGGCCCAGAACCGTGGGATGGCCCAGGCCGAGTTTCAGGTCCAGCTGGTCGCCGATGCCTTTGAGAAAGGCGCCGAACAGGATACTGGACATGTCCATCAACACCTCTACCTGGATGGTGTCGGGGTCCATTTCTTCGTAGTGGAGCAGTTCAGCCATGTCGTTGAAGCTGGCGTCAGAAAACAGCAGCAGAGCCTCGCCGGCGATTCCGGCGCCGGTGAAGCCCTGGCAGACGGCGGAATAACAGCTGTCCTCCTCTGCGGCGGAGATGGCCATGCTCAGTTCTGATCGCGCAATCATTTCCACCCGGGGGATCGGCTGTTTAACGAAGACTCTGAGCAGTCTTGCCAGCAGATCGGACGAGCGGCCCATGGCCACGTTGGAGATTTCCTGCAGGTACTCGTTCAGGCTGATGGTGGCGTCATCGGCAGCGGGTTCGGCTTTCTGCTGGGCCGGCTGTTCAGTAACCGGCGCGAGGTCCTCCGGACGAAGAAAACCATAGTCCTGCAGCAGTTTGACAACCAGGCCGGAATCGGTGGGCTTTTTAATGAAGTCGATAGCGCCCAGCTTGCGCACGCGGGCCCTTGCCTCGGGCTGGATGTCTCCAGAGACCACAATCGTCAGCACCGGTAGATCTTCCTTCAGCACCGTTTCCAGAACCTGGTAGCCGTCCATTTCCGGCATGTTGAGGTCCAGGAACATCAGCTCACCGGCACTTGCGCGGAGCTTTTCCAATGCATCGCGGCCATCAACGGCGAAGGTGACGTCGGCGTTCCAGTTGGCGGGCAGGGTGCGGGCCATCTGTTTGCGTGCGAGGGAAGAGTCGTCGCATATGAGAACGCGGGTGGTCATGGGGGCTCCGATTGTTATTTTCGTCAGTATAGCAGTGGCGCCCCTGAATTCTATGCCCTGTGAACTGACTCACTCTATTGGTCCGGGCGCCTGGGATATAGTGTCTCTGCGGTAACAAGCAGTAACAAAAATAATAACTGTATGCCGCAAGGTCAGGCGTCGGACGGCAAGGCCTACTAACAAACAGAGACACAACACTATGAGACAGGATGCTTATTGGTATGCTGTCCCTCTCACCATCTGCCTGGGTATTTCGCCTGTTGCCCTGGCAGAGCTGGAGCCCATTTCCGATAGGGAAATGAGCCAGGTGCAAGGGCAGGCAATGATGACGGTAGACAATGTGGCCGGAGCTAACCACCAGTTTACCCGTGTGACACTGGGCATTGATTCCGAGAAGCGGCTGAATGCCGACCATGTGATTATGGGCGGAGATGATACCGGTGCAGACCTTGATATCAAGAATTTCGCCCTCGGTCATTATGTGCGTGAGGGGGAACAGGACCGCGTTCAGTTAGACGGCAACACCTACAATGTGGACGAAGTAGTGCCGTTTGAGGGCATCCAACCCTATCTGGAACTGGCCGAACGGGATGGCAAGCTGTCCGGTTTTCGCTTTGGCCTGAACCAGGCGCGGGGCACGCTGTCCGGTGAAATTGCCAGTTTTAGCGGCAATCTTGGCCTGAAGATTGATGATGGCAGTGGCAATACCTTGGATGCGGCTCTGTTTGACGCTGACGGAGTTGCCACCAACCACCGCGCCACCCAGATCGGCCTGGCGGGAGAGGATGGAAACTGCAGCGAATGCGTGCAGCTGACAAACCTGCTTTCCATGGATGTAGGCGTCGACAATGGGGACGGCACCGTTGGTTTCACCAAGGATCTGTTCCTGGCATTCCAGAGTGAGTCTGTGGACTGGCAAGACCTGGACGGCAGCAACGTGATACAGGGTCCGCAAGGGGTCTTCCTTAACTTGCCGACCAGTATGACGCTGAATATGGATACGCTGCGGAATGGCGTTCAGCGGGAGCGAACGCATTATGTGGATCGCGGTACCGGTATGTTTTGATTACACTACCCTGCATTCGCTCATTCAAGCAATGCAGGAGTTCTTTCGGTGATCCGCTCTTTCTACTGGCATGACTACGAAACCTTCGGGGTCGACCCCATCCATGATCGACCCTCCCAGTTTGCCGGCGTGCGCACAGATGCGGACTTGAATATCATTGAAGACCCCCTGGTTATCTACTGCGCGCCGGCGGACGATTATCTGCCATCGCCCGAAGCCTGCCTGATTACGGGCATCACGCCGCAAAAGGCTCTGGAAGACGGCTTTCCCGAGGCAGAGTTCATCGCACAGATCAACGAAGCCTTCAGCCAGCCAGGCACCTGCGCCGTGGGCTACAACAGCCTGCGTTTCGACGACGAAGTCACCCGCCATACCCTTTACCGCAACCTTCGTGACCCCTACGCCCGGGAATGGCAGAACGGCAATTCTCGCTGGGATATCATCGACATGGTACGGTTGACCTACGCCCTCCGGCCCGAAGGCATCAACTGGCCGAAGAAGGAGGACGGCAGCCCCAGCTTCCGGCTGGAAGAACTGACGGCGGCTAACGGTATCGCCCACGAAGCGGCCCACGATGCCATGTCGGATGTGGAAGCCACTATTGCTGTGGCAAAGCTGATCAAGGAAAAGCAGCCCAAGCTGTTTGACTTTGTGCTGCAGAACAAAGACAAACACTCCGCCCGCGCCATGCTTGATACCGCCAGTATGAAGCCGGTGTTCCACATATCCGCCAAGTACCCGGCCTCTCGGGGCTGTTGTGCCATGGTGGCGCCCGTGGCAGAGCACCCCACCAACAAGAACCTGGTGATTGTCTACGACCTGCGGGAAGACCCCAGCGAGCTGATCCATGCCACACCTGAACAGATCCGTGAGCGGGTGTTTACTTCCCAGGCGGACCTGGGGGAGGGGTTAAGCCGGTTTCCGCTCAAAGGCGTGCAACTGAACAAGTGCCCCGTGCTGGCCCCCGCCACCATGCTGAAGTCGCTATCCGAAGAGCAGCTGGCGGCACTGCAGCTGAACGGTGACAAACTGCGTGAGCACCTGGCCATCCTCCGCAAAGCCCCGGATCTACCGGCAAGAATTGCCCAGGCTTTCGACCAAGCCCACGAAGGCGATCTCACTGACCCAGACGAACAGCTCTATGCGGGAGGATTTATCAGCAAGACCGACAGGGAGAAATTGAACTGGTTGCTGCAGCAACCGGTGGAGACACTGGGGGAGCAGGAGATACAGTTTGAAGACAAACGCCTGGACGAGCTGCTGTTTCGCTATCGTGCGCGAAATTACCCCAACTCCCTGATCGGCGAAGAAATGGAACGCTGGGAAACATTCCGCGGCCAGCGCCTGATGAGCCCGAAAAAGGGGTGGCGGTCACTGGAGGCTTATGCCAACGAATTACAGCGGCTTGCGGCCGATCCGGAACTGACGCCAGAGAAGCGGCATGTGCTGGAGGAGTTGCATTTGTATGGGGAGTCTTTGATTCCGTACGTTTAGCGTGGAAGTGGGTTGTCGGATTACAGCCCTTTGGGCCTAATCCGACACCCAGGCCCTATAAGGAGCTCACCGCCGCCGCTGAAAGTAAACACTCAGCCCTTGCCCCATCAAACTCTGCACCTCACTCCCCAGCGCTTCGGCCTGAATCTGCTTCTGTACCGGTTTGGTGGCCAGACTGTGGCCGTCGGTATCCCGCGCTTTTACCAGCTTCCAGTCCACCTCGTTACTAACCAGTGCCATCAATTCCTTTAACTGCGCAGTGTCTTGCTGGCGGAACCAGCGGTCCCGGCAACCACCCAGGCCGTAGAAGTCGGTTTCTGCGACCAGCGCTTGCCACATCGGGTCCTGCCTGTTGGTCAGGACCATTTTACGCAGCTGGCGCAGGGCGGTGCGGGTGGGTTTGAGATTATGCTGGGCGATCAGCCGGCGGATCTGCTGGTCGCCGTCGGTTTGTTCGTTGACGGCGGTATGCATATGCACCACCGCGCCATTGCCAGTACCAGAGCTGACCAGGGCTGCCAGGGATACGTCGGTCATTTCTTTCGAGGGCAGGCGGCCGACTTCGATCCAATGCACTTTGTGATTATCAGCCACAAACCGTTGAGCAATGGACCAGGGCCAGAAGACGATGTTGCTGATACCCATTTCACCGGCCAGTCGGGTCGCTTTGGCTATGTTGGCGAGGGACTCGTCTACCGCGATTACTTCTACATCTTTCAGGTAGTGAGCCAGTTCCATGGCGCGTTGGCCGGACTGGGCGCCGCAGACCATGATGCGCAGGGTGGCTGGCAGTTGTTGGGTGTTCATACCAAGTTCCGTAGCCATCATCGCTTTGAGGCTGGACTCGTTACGGTAGGCGAGCTTTGACCAGCTCGGCCAGGCCTGAGGTACGTCGGTTTTTTCCAGGCAGAGTTCTTCTGCTTTTTCGTCAAAATTCTGTTTGATGGCTTCTTCGGTGGTGCGATTGTAATAGCTCGTCGCCATCACCGGCTGGAGTGCGACAGGCCAGTCCACCAGGTTCCAGCGGCCAAGCTGCACCGCAAACCTCTGGTGGAACATCGCGCCATACATGGCACTGAGAATTAGGGAGCCGATCATCCCGTCCTGTTCCTCGCCCATGGCCAGTTGCGCACAAATGCTTTCATTAATGGCAGAGATCAGGCGTTCTTCATCGTCTTCGGCTGTCAGCGCGTAGCCGGTGCGGTCGGCATAGACCGCAAGGGCCAACGCCAATGGCTGCAATTCGTCCCTCAGTTCAACCGTCTGTGCCACCTCAGCAACAATGGCCCGGCGCAGCAGAGTAACCAGTTCTTCCACTGCCGGGTCCGGCATCAGGGTTTTTTCCAGGGCCAGGATCAGCAACTCGTCTTCACTGGCGGCATCCAGGGCCACCTGGGCGTTCGGGTTTTCCAGGTCATACTGCTGGCGGATGATGGCCGCTACGAAACGACCGATTTCCTGGTGTGGCAGGCCATCATGGCGTAACAGCAGGATGGCGTCCCGGGCCAGCCTGGCATCCGCATTCTGAACATCCAGATTCTCGGCGCAGGTGAGCATGCCGCTGTAGATGGAGGGCCATTCCAGACCCATTTCCAGCAATTTGCGGTAATGCAAGTAGGCCACGTCGAACTGGCCCTGAAGGCGCTTGGCGTGGGCCACCCCGCAGAAAGCGGCGGCGGATTGCCGGTCCATCTCGAGGGCCTGGATGAAGTACTGCTCCGCCAGGGCCGGGCGTTCTGACTTGATGGCCCAGTAGCCCAGGTTAGTAAACTGCTGGGGTTGGGCAGGATCCTGGCTGAGGCTGTCTGTGAACAGGGTGTGTGCTTTCTCCAGCGCCCCTTCGTCCATTTCTACCCGTCCCAGCAAGCCGAGAGCCCCTGCATTGCCGGGTTCTTGCGCCAGCACTTCGTTCAGGTATCCGCGGCACTCGTACCGCGCCTTGACCCGCTGTACCAGTGACACGGGGCTATTGGATTCGCCATAGGCCAGATTCGCCTGTAGCAGAAGCCGTGCGATATGAGCCTTTTGTGCTTCGGTAGCGTGAACGTTGTGCTGTGCTTGCATGGGACACCTCGTAAAACCCCGCCGCGGCAACCGAGCGGCAATGGTCTGCAGTTTTTTGACGTTTTGCAGTGCTTTGAAGGAGATACTGCGAAAGGTGTGCCAGTTTCGGGGCTTTGGGGGCTGGCCCGGCGGTGGGGGTTCCTTTTCTTTGGAAAAAGAACTCGCTTCGCTCAGACACCTTTTTCTGACAGAAAAGGAACCCCCACCCCCGGGCCGATCGGACCATGGCACATACGTTGTGGTCAGACCCCAAAATAAAACAGCCGGGCTTGGGCCCGGCTGTTGTGGTGGTTTGCTGATGTTGGCGATTAGCCTTGCAGCAGCTGTAGCACCTGCTGTGGCCTTGCGTTTGCCTGGGCCAGTACTGAAAGGCCGGCCTGCTGGAGCACCTGGGTGCGGGCCAGTTCGGCGGATTCGGCGGCGAAGTCTGCGTCGCGGATGCGGCTGTTGGACGCAGACAGGTTCTCCGAGGTGGTCGCCAGGTTGGCAATAGTAGACTCGAAGCGGTTTTGTACGGCACCGAGTTCGGCACGGAAGCCGTTAATTTTGTCGAAGGCGTAGTCAACAGCGACCAGGGCCTGCTCGGCGCCCTCGCGTGTATCGATAGCCAGATCATTGACGGCTACTGTGTTGTCGGCAATGGTGGCGGTATAGGTTTCGTCAATGCGTGGTGTGACACCATCGTCTGCCAGCAGGTCAGGGCTGGTCAGTGATATTTCGAAGGGTTCACCAAACTGAGAGGAGAAGATGATTTCGTCATTGTCTGAATTGAGGTTGGCACGGATGCCTGTATCCACGGTTCGGGCATTGACCTGGGAGACAACGTCATTCAATGATGTTGCATCAACGATTGAAAACGCCAGGCCATTGATGTCCACATCGAAAGTGACAGTTTCGCCCGACTCGAAATACTCTTCCAGAGTTATAGGGGTGTCCGCTATGGCTACGTTGACGGTTTCCGCGTAGGTTGCCGGCGCAGTGTCGTCTTCAATGTTGAATACTGCATCAAACGCTTCGTTTCTGGTGTTAGTAAAGACGAGCTCGCCGGCATCGTTCGCGCTCACCGAAACGCCTGTCAGGTTCGTGTCGCCGCCATCAACAGCAGTAGTAATCTCACTTTGAATGGCATCAGCCAGATCTGCGGCTGTGCTGTACGTACCGGCTGGTAAGGTAATCGCTGAACCGTTGATGGTCACGGTGTCATCTGTGCCAGACGTTGTAATCGGAAACGTGAGAGTCGACTGGAGGGCTGTTGAGCTTGTATCGACCGCTTCGTACCCGGCAGTAATATCTGAGATGCCTGAGGTACTCTCTATTACCGAGCCAATCTGGGACCCCCTGGAATCCAGCCCGCTAACGCCGATGGTTTCGCCCGCGTTTGCGCCCACCTGGAAGGTTTGCTCGCCGAAAGTACCATCAAGCACTTTCAGGCCATTAAAGCTGGTCTGGCTGGCAATTCGGTTTATTTCTGCGATTCGCTGTTGCACTTCCTGGTTCAGTGCCTGGCGGTCCGATGTGCTGTTTGTTGCGTTTGCAGATTGTACCGCCAGCTCGCGGATGCGCTGCAGGTTGTTGGTTACTTCATCCAGGGCACCTTCGGCGGTTTGGGCGAGCGAGATGCCGTCGTTGGCATTTCGCTGGGCCATGTTGAGGCCGCTGATCTGTGCTTCAAACCGGGTAGAGATGGCCAGGCCTGCGGCATCGTCTTTGGCAGAGTTAATTCTCAGACCGGATGACAGCCTCTCGAGAGCCTGGTTGGCCTGGCCCTGAGAAGTGTTCAGATTTCTTTGCGCGTTCAGCGAAGCAATATTGGTGTTAATGACCTGAGGCATATCTTTTCTCCCTGCTCAGAGATGCCGGTAACCCGGTGCCCGATGAAACTGGACACCTTGCCGGCGGAAATACGTTAAATTGCCGTTTTGCAGAGGGTTAAGCGAACGCCATGCCAGTTTCTTTTTTAGTCAGATAAGCGTCTGATTCTAATTGGTTTATAGAAAAGTCTGAGGAGAGCGAAGCACGAAGCCGGTGGTTATCTGGCAACCAAAATCGGAAACCAGTTGCCGCTTTTACATTCCTTTACAAATTCCGGCTATATTTTCCTAAAGGATGCGAAAGGGGCGCCGTTAAGCATTGCAACAGGGAGGCGCTCCCAAACTGAAAACGGGCGTCACACCTTTTCCATGAAATAACGACAACATGTCGAAGGAGAAGCAATATGGCTCTCGGTATTAACACCAACGTAGCGTCACTCAACGCCCAGAATCAGTTGGGCAAGTCCCAGAGCATGAACGACCAGGCTCTGCAGCGCCTGTCTTCTGGCCTGCGCATTAACTCTGCCAAAGACGATGCCGCTGGCCTTGCGATTTCTACCCGATTCCAGTCACAGATTTCCGGTCTGAACGTTGCACAGCGTAATGCCAACGACGGTATCTCGCTGGCGCAAACCGCCGAAGGTGCTCTGGACGAGATTACCAACAACCTGCAGCGCATCCGCGAGCTCTCGGTGCAGTCTGCAAACGCCACCAACAGTGCTTCGGACCGCCAGGCACTGAATGACGAAGTCCAGCAGCGTCTCGAAGAAATCGACCGGATATCCAGCCAGACAGCATTTAACGGCCTGAAGGTTCTCGACGGCAGCTTCGGTGAGCAGAACTTCCAAGTTGGCGCAAACGCCGGTGAGACTATTGGTATTGACCTTACCCAAGGAGCTCGCAGAACCCAGATTGGATCCCTGGCTGAAGGTACCGGTACTCTTACTGGCGCTCTTTCTGCTGGCGATCTCTCGATCAAGGTGGGTGACGGTGAGGCTGTTGATATCGGCGCAGCAGGCGATGCGGCCGAGCTGGCTGAAGCCATTAATACAGCGAATGTTGCCGGAATTACGTCTGCAACGGCCTCTAACGAGCAGACACTTGCGTTTGCAGATGTAGTTGCAGGATCTACTGCTGGAGACGGTGGTGATTATACATTAGACATTACTCTTGGCGATGGGACGGCTCAAACTCTCACGCTAGCAGTTGGCGACGGCGAAACCCTGGGTGCTGCTGACGTTGCTGCGGGCATTGAAGCTCTTGGTATCGAGGGCTTGACTGTCAGTGAGTCCGGTGGAGATATAACTCTTTCCTCAGCTAATGGCGAAAAAATCGGCTTGGCCAGTCAGGGTTTTGATGGAACACTCGCCTCGGGAACGCTGGGTACAGATGCAGGTTTTACCACTGCTGAGGTCACAGACTATTTCGGCGACATCACTATCGAAGGCCTTGAAGACATCACCATCGGTGGTAACACGCCGGCCAACGCTGGTTTCACCGACGGCCAAGTGATCGCAGCTGCCGGATCCATTGATACGGTAAGCGTGGCTACGGTTGACGACGCCAACGAGTCGATCAAGCGGGTGGACTCAGCTCTGACAAGCGTAAACAGCCTCCGGGGCGAACTAGGTGCGATTCAGAACCGCTTCGAGTCCACCATTGCCAACCTGAGCACCTCAGTTGAAAACCTGAGCGCCGCCAACAGCCGTATTCTGGACGCCGACTTCGCTGCCGAAACGGCGAAGCTGTCCAAGTCCCAGGTACTGCAGCAGGCTGGTATCTCCGTACTGGCACAGGCCAACGCACGGCCTCAGCAGGTTCTGTCCCTCCTGCAGTAATTGGGGCATAGCGGTGCAAACCGGGGCCTTCGGGTCCCGGTTTAACGCCGTTTGAGGATAGTGAGGTAAAGCTATGAATGACGTTAACCTGAACAGCCCGGATTTGAAGCTGGTTCGTTCCAGTGAGCAGTCTCCGGTAAGGGCAATGTCGTCATCTCAGGCCGAAGGCAGGAGCGCCTCAGCCCAGGTTGCACCTTCATCAACTGGCCGTGCGGATCGTGTACAGTCGCCCACCCAGGCTCAGGAGCCTTCGAAAGCCGAGAGGCTGGAGAAGCGTAACGAAGCTCAGCGGGAGCAACTGGATAACGCGGTGTCGCAACTGAACGATTTCGTTCAGACCGTCCAACGGGATTTGCAGTTCGAAGTGGATAACAATCTGGGGCAGACGATTGTGAGAGTCGTTGATCAGTCTACCCAGGAAGTGATTCGCCAAATTCCGGATGAGGTTGCATTGAGGTTGGCAGAAAAATTGCAGCAGGACGAACCGCTGACGTTATTCAACATCAAGGTGTAGAGGCTTGCCGCTCCTGCCCTGATGTAAATGACGGACTTTCAGCACCGCCGCACCCGAGAGGGGCCGGCGGTGTTCTGCGTTTGGGCAGAAAGGCAGGAAAACGTCTCTGTTACGTGGTGTTACAAAAAGGCGAGTGGAAATGGCAAAGATTTGCCGCTTTTTGCCGATAAACTGAACAGTAGCGAATTGAGCCCCCTTGAGGAGGCATGGTTATGGCAGGTATTTCATCATTAGGCATTGGGTCTGGAGTTCTTACCTCGGATCTGGTGGATCAGCTGGTTGCTGCCGAGCGTAAACCGACAGAAACCCGTCTGACGCAGAAGACGAAGCAGACTGAGGCGCTGTTGTCTGCCTATGGCAAACTCCGCAGTGCGGTGACCGAGCTTCGCTTGCCCATGCGTCAGCTCAGTTCCCCAGATAACCTGAAGGCCTTTTCCGCGTCCTCCTCCAATAGCGATATCGGGGTCTCCGTAGACAGCACCAAGGCCAGCCGGGGTACCTACAGTATTGAAGTAACCAGTCTGGCCTCTGCGCAGGCACTGGCATCTCAGGCGGTGTTTGCAGACCGGGACTCGACCAGTGTTGGCCAGGGAACCCTCACGCTTTCCGTGGGAGACAAACTCACTAACGTTACGATCGATAGTAGCAATGATTCGTTGCAGGGGCTGGCCAATGCCATTAATGAATCCGACGCCGGGGTTTCGGCCGGGGTAATTGATACTGGTAGCGGTTACCAATTAGTGCTTTCCGCTGATGAGACAGGTACCGCGAATTCTGTCAGTATTTCTGTCAGTGGCGATGCAGGTGGCACCAATACGGACAATGAGGGGCTATCCCGTTTTGCGTTCAATGACGGTATGGACGCGGATGCGGGCCTGCAACAAACCATCGCTGCAAGCGATGCGGTTATGAAAATCAACGGTGTAGAAGTCACCCGCTCCACCAATACGTTCGAGAATGTGATCGACGGCCTGACCTTTGATATCACCGCCGAGGGCACCTCCACTGTAAAGGTTGAGCAGGACCTGGGTGCGGTGGCGGATCGGGTACAGGGATTTGTAGACAAATTTAACGCCCTGCAGTCCACCATCGACAGCCTTGCCGGGTTCAACGCCGAGACGGGCACTGGCAGTCTGCTGACCGGCGATTCCACGGTTCGTAGTATTCAGAGTCAGTTACGGGGCATTCTAACCCGTGTTGTTCCGGGTATGGAGAATGCCAGTGTGCGTAGCCTGGCGGATGTGGGTATTACCACCGACTGGGAATCCGGTGGGCTGGAGTTTGACCGCGAGAAGTTTGAGGAGCAGCTCAAGGCTAATCCGGACGATGTTACGGCGTTGTTTGCGGAGCAGGGAAGAGCCTCTGATGGCCAGGTGGAATTTGTGCGCAGCGGCCTGGATACGAAACCCGGGAAATACGACATAAATGTCACTCAGGCGGCCACCCGTGGCCAGCTTTTGGGTGGGGCAGCGTTGGGTGCCAGTTTTGATATCACCGACACCAATGATGAGCTCACTCTGGATGTGAACGGCGATATCACCGTGAACCTGGCTTTGACCCAGGGTGCCTACGCCGATCAGCAAAGTATGCTGGACGAAATCCAGACCCAGTTGGATGCCAACAATGCCCTGAATGCAGCCGGTGTTTCGGTTCAGGCCGGCGTGGATAGTACCGGCAAGCTGACCTTCACCTCTTCCAGTTATGGCAGTGAATCGAGTGTTTCTCTGGCATCGGCCGAAAACGCCACCACTTTCGGGCTGGATACCAATTCCAGTACTGGTGGGCTGGATGTGGCTGGCACGATTGGGGGCCAGACAGCCGAGGGGGATGGGCAGGTCTTATATTTGTCCAGTGGTAACGGTGACGCATCGGGCCTGCAGGTTCGTATCCTGGGGGACCAAACCGGTGATCGTGGTTCCATCACTTTCATTGAAGGGGTAGGTGAACGTACCGCAGATCTGGTCACCAATATGGTGGGTGCCGACGGGGCGTTCGATTCCCGCACAAACAGCCTTAACCGGGAGCTGGAGCAGATCCAGGAAGGTCGTATCAGGCTGGAAGAGCGGGTCACGGCCTACCGGGAACGCCTTGTCAGCCAGTTCAGCGCTGCCGATTCTCTGATCTCCCAGCTCAATAGTACCCGGGACTACGTCACCCAGCAGCTTGCTGCATTGGCGCCACAGAACAATCGCAATAATAGTTGATGATTATTGCTTGAAAAGCGAATAAAGAGGCTACCTATGAACGGCTTACAGGCATACCAAAGGGTCAACACCCAGACCAGCATCACCGATGCAGACCCACACAAGCTCATCCAGCTGCTTTACAACGGCGCCCTGGAACGCATCAATATGGCCAAGGCCCGCATGCAGGCCAGGGATTTCGAAGGTAAGGGCAAGCTAATTTCCAAAGCCATCGAGATCATCGGCGGCCTCCGTGGCTTCCTGGATTTCGAAAAAGGCGGTGACCTGGCCATTCGCCTGGAGTCTCTCTACGACTACATGGAACGGACCCTGTTTGAGGCAAACGCCAAAAACGACATCGCCAAACTTGATGAAGTAGCTGACTTGCTGCGCTCCATCAAGGACGGCTGGGATGGCATCCGCGAAGAGGCTACTTCGCTGCAACAGCAGGCGGTGTGATTGCGCCGGGTGACCCGGTTTCCGGCATTGATTGCCGGAGGGCTTCTGGTTGCGGCTTTAGTCGCCGCCTCTTCTTTGGTGTTCGCGGCAGAGCCGGCAGCAGAGGACGCAGTTACCTTTGCGATTCCCGATGTCTGGCCCTGGGCCTATGAGAATGAGGCCGGAGAGTTGCGGGGGAGTCTTATCGAAGTTGCAAATCGGCTCTCCGAGAAGACCGGTATTCCCGTTATTCCACGATTACGACCGCTCAGGCGTGCGATTTTTGAGCTGCGTACGGGTGATGTTAACTTCAGTATTCTTTTCCAGAACCCCGAACTGGATAATGAGGCAGTCAATGTCTCTCCAATAACTCAGGTGAATTTGCTGCTGGCGGCCATGGCGGATTCTGAGTACCCGCTCACCCTGCGGGCGTTGAAAGGAAAGCGGGTGGCGTATATCCGTGGCACTTATCTCGGTGATGCATTTGAGCAGGATACGGATGTGGTGAAAGTGCCGGTAAATGCGATCAGCCAGGCGCTGGAGTTGCTTTCCATGGGGCGAATTTCTGCGATTCTCGCCAGCGATCACAATATATATCGTACCCTGGCCGCACAAAATGTGAGCCGGGATCGGTTGCGGTATCACGAACATGTGCCTGGCCAGAAAGGCACACTTTACATGTCCCGTGAAGCGCTCCGGCCTGAGGCCGCCCTCAGGTTCAGTGCGGCCATTGCAGAGATGGACGCTGACGGCGAACTCCACCGCATTTTCTATGGTAAGTCCGCCAGCGTTGATGAGGGCGACACCCTCCTTTCCGCCCAATAGCCATTCCCCCCGCTGTCCCGTACAATATGCCGCTTATTTTCGATACATCCATTCTGTTCAGTCTGGAGCAAGGGCATGTCTGATATTAAAAAGGTGGTGCTGGCCTATTCCGGTGGCCTGGATACCTCGGTAATCGTTCGTTGGTTGCAGGATACCTATGAGTGTGAGGTGGTAACCTTTACCGCCGACATCGGCCAGGGCGAGGAAGTGGAGCCGGCGCGCACAAAGGCCAAGGCATTGGGTGTCAAGGAAATCTACATTGAGGACCTGCGCGAGGAGTTCGTGCGCGACTACGTGTTCCCGATGTTCCGCGCCAATACCATCTATGAAGGTGAGTACCTGCTGGGTACCTCTATCGCACGCCCGTTGATCTCCCGTCGCTTGATCGAGATTGCCAATGAAACCGGTGCCGATGCGATTTCACATGGGGCCACCGGCAAGGGGAACGACCAGGTTCGTTTTGAACTGGGGGCCTATGCGCTGAAGCCAGGCGTGAAGGTGATTGCTCCCTGGCGTGAGTGGGATCTGAATTCCCGTGAGAAGCTGCTGGCCTACTGTGCCGAGCGCAACATTCCGGTGGAGATGAAGAAGGGCAAGTCCCCTTACTCCATGGATGCGAACCTGCTGCACATTTCGTACGAAGGCATGAACCTGGAAGACCCCTGGGCGGAAGCCGAGGAAGACATGTGGCGCTGGAGTGTGTCTCCGGAAGCGGCTCCGGACACGCCTTCATACATCGAGGTGACCTACGAGAAGGGCGATATTGTTGCCGTTGATGGCCAGGCCATGAAGCCACACGAAGTGCTGGAGCATCTGAACAAGGTGGCGGGGGCGAACGGCATTGGTCGTCTGGATATCGTTGAGAATCGCTATGTCGGTATGAAGTCCCGTGGCTGCTACGAGACCCCGGGCGGCACCATCATGCTGCGTGCGCACCGTGCCATTGAGTCCATCACCCTGGATCGTGAAGTGGCGCATCTGAAGGACAGCATCATGCCGCGTTATGCGGAGGTGATCTACAACGGTTACTGGTGGTCGCCGGAGCGCGAGGCGCTGCAGGCGCTGATCGACCAGACCCAGACTTATGTGAACGGTACGGTGCGGCTGAAGCTCTACAAGGGCAATGTGGATGTGGTTGGTCGTAAGTCTGACGATTCGCTGTTTGATGAGAAGATTGCGACCTTTGAGGAAGACCAGGGGGCGTATGACCAGAAGGATGCGGAAGGCTTTATCAAGTTGAATGCCCTTCGGTTGCGGATTGCGGCTGGGAAGGGTCGCAAGCTTTAAAGTTTTCATTCCGTGCCTGATGGTTTCGGAGTAGTCGCCAGACAGGTACCGCTTTTCAGGACACGCTACGAGCACATCCATGTGCGCTTGACGTTGGCCATCCTTGGCCAACGACAGTCCTGAAAAGCGGTACCTGTCCGGCGCTCTTAGCTCGGTGTTGCCTAGCCAGCCAAGGCGCTCCACGTTTCTGAAAACCTGCACCGATCCTGCTCGTTCCGGTTTTGCTCTATTCTGCTTTTAACTGACGGAACTCACCTGGGGTCTTTCCTGTTTCTGCTTTGAACTTCCTGTGAAACGATGTTGTTTCGCTGTATCCCAGTCTCAACGCTATCTCCGGTATTCCCAGATCGCTATTGGCCAGGAAGTCTTCGGCCATCGCCTGCCTGACCTCGTCCAGCAACTGCTGATAAGAAACCCCTTCCTGGCTGAGTTTTCGCTGCAACGTGCGGCTGGTCATGCTCAGATGGTCCGCTACCATGTCCTGGCGGGTAATGCCGTGCATCAGTTGTTTGCGGATGCTGTGCTTTACCCGGTGGGTGAGGGCGGTGTCGGTGTCCAGGGTGGCGAGCTGGCTCAGGGCGTGGGCTTCAAGTGTCTTTCGGAGCAGCGGGTCGGGCTGTCGTAAGGGGGTTTCCAGCAAGTCCTTGTGCAGTACGATCGCATCTTCACCGGCGCAGAATCGGACTGGGCAGCGCCAGCGTTCGGTGTAGGCGCTTTCCAGCTCCCGCCCGGGGGAAGGGTGCTCCAGGAGCACTTCTACCGGGGAGGCGGTGGAGTTATCGGCCAGCCAGCGGGCGTAGTTGATCCAGGAGGCGAAAACGTTGTCCACCATGTGGGGCCGGATGACCGGGTCGGTGTAGTTGCAGGCCCAGATCAGTTTGATGTGGTTACCATTGCCCGTAATTTGCGTGGTGCCCATATCGCCCACCAGTTTCTCGAACGGAGCAATACGCGCCACCGCCTCGCCCAGTGTGGCGGAGCTCATGGTGATGTATCCGAGCACACTGTAGGAACCCGGCTGTACGAAATCACCGATTTCCAGGCCAAGTATCGGGTTGCGGCTTTCTTCACACAAAAGCCGTATGAACGACTGGAACTGTTCGCCGTTTATACGCTCATCGTCGGTTTGAAGGATCGACTCATTCAGCCCGGCTTTCATGAATAGTGCAGAGGTATCCATACCCTGGGCATTGGCGGCGCGAACGTATTGTCTGAGGGCAGCAACGCAGGCAGTTCCGAGGGTTTTCATGGTTACGGCAACATCTTGGAATTATTGTTGGGGAAGTATACCGGAATCAAAATGGAAAAAGAGCTAAGGAAGACAAGTTCAGGCTTTGGCAAGTGGTGACGTGGGCTGGAACAGGTTTCGGGAAACGTGGAGCGCCAGGGATGGCGCGACCGAGCCCTACATGGACGTATTCACGGGCGTTTTCCAGAAACCTGTTCCAGTTCATGGCGCCGCGGAACTCCAACAGCAAAAATTAAAATAGCAAATTCGAGACAATAAAAAAGCCAGCTAAAAAGCTGGCTTAAAAACAAGGAAAGAACGAAAGTGCCTGAAAAATTCGTTAATTCAGTGGACCGTTTCCCCATTTAGCGGCGGAGGTACAACTCGGCTCCTCCGCCATGGGGGATACTGCTTGAATCCACAATTTCAGAATAGGGCTTTCGGGTGGGGAAGTCTGTTTGTGATGTGTGTCTTGGTGTTACGGAGTGTGATTCAGGCTTTCTCCCCGATCTCCGGCCTGGTCTCGGTAAACCTCCGCGTTTCATACGCATCCACCAACCCCTGAACCGCCGCCCGCTCCATCTCCTGCACTGAGGGGGTACCATTCTGCGCATCCGCCCGGCAGAGCACCATTCCGGCTTCAACGGAGATATAACCCGCGGTGGTCTTCAATGCCTTGTGGTTAATGCCATCAAACACCCGGCGAAAAGCCGTTGTGGAGCAATGGTCACTGTTGGGAAAGTGGGCAATGATCGCGTACTGGTTGTCGCCCACGCGGCACAGGGAATCCATTGGCCGGATCAAGTGGCTGAGGCGGCGGGCGATGCCTACCGCCAGTTCGCTCATGACCGAAGGCGCATGCTTGCGCTTGAGCTCCTGCCAGTTGCGAATGCCGCAAAGGACGTACGCAGAGGCGCCACCGCGGGATTCAGCCTGGCGCAGGCATTTACTGATCTTGTCGCGGGAATAGCGGTTGTTGCACAGGCCGGTTTCCAGATCGATGATGCTGCTGTTCTCCAATTCCCGGTTGTTCTCGATCAGAAGGGAGTTGGCTTTCAGCAGGGTGTTCTGGCGATCCGCCATACGGTCGGCGGCGAAGATACGGGGAATCAGCTGCTTGGTCATGTCCGACTTGTAGATGAAGTCGTCTACGCCGCGGTCGAAGGCTTCCGACAGGGCTTCCACACTCTCGCGGGCCGTGAGCAGAATGACATAGGTGTAATGGTTGTTCTGCTCGTCCTGCTGGCGTACCTGGTCGGTGAGTTCCAGCCCGTCCATCTCTGGCATCAGCCAGTCAGCAATCAGCACGCTCACCGGGCGCTGGTCGATAAACTCGAGGGCGGCAGGTGCATTGTTAGCGATTCGTACGTCGCGGTATCCTGCATTGCGGAGGGTGCGGCCCACTACCATGCTGCTGAACTTTGCGTCGTCTACCACGAGGATGGGAAGGTCAAGATTTGGCATTGTTATCTACTACTCACCAGTCCATTGTCAGATGCGGTGCCGCCCCGGTCTTGGTATGCTTTGGCACCTTGCAAACCAGAGTGCAACCAGAAGGGCTCCAGTATAGCGTTTTGCGCGTGCCCTGACGCGGATAATTGTAAAAAGTGAGAACCCACCATGCCTTCTTTTGACATAGTTTCTGAAATCGACATGCACGAAGTGACCAATGCCGTAGACCAGGCCAAACGCGAGTTGGGTAATCGCTGGGACTTCAAGAACGTGGAAGCGGACATCGAGCTGGACGACAAGGGCATTACCATCAGCGCCGAGCAGGAGTTCCAGCTGGAACAGCTGATGGACATGCTGAGAATGGCTTTTGCCAAACGTAATATCGATGCCCGGGCGCTGTCTGAGAATGGTGAGAGCAAGTCCGGCAAACTGGTGAAGCAGCACCTGCAACTCAAGCAGGGCATTGAGACTGACATGGCCAAGAAGATCGTCAAGATGATCAAGGACGCCAAGCTGAAGGTCCAGACCAGCATCGAGGGTGACAAGGTGCGGGTAAAAGGCAAAAAGCGTGACGACCTGCAAACCGCTATCGCCCTGCTGAAAGAAGCCGAGCTGGACGTACCGCTGCAATTCAACAATTTCCGCGACTGATTCGGGGGCTGAACCATCTTATCCGGCAGCAACCTGGCACTGCTCAGGGAAACCGTATACACCTACACCCGTTGGCAGGTGATTGCGCTCCTGTTTCTGGGCTTTTCCGCAGGCCTGCCTTTTCTGCTGGTGTTTTCCACACTGAACGCTCGGCTGGCCGATGTCGGAGTGGAAACCGCCACCATCGGGTTTTTCAGCTGGCTGGGTATTACCTACTCGATCAAGGTGTTCTGGGCCCCGGTGGTAGACCGGGTGAAGCTGCCGCTTCTTGACAAGCTCCTGGGCAAACGCCGCAGTTGGATATTACTGGCTCAGGCGGGCATTGCTACCGGTCTTTACCTGATGGCCCATGTTGATGCCACGGTTGCGCCGGAAATAATGGCGTTCTGTGGCTTGTTGGTCGCCTTCTCTTCTGCCACCCAGGATGTGGCGATTGACGCCTACCGGATCGAGATCGCCGAGGAACGCCTGCAGGCGGCTTTGGCCGCGACCTATATATTCGGCTACCGTCTGGCGCTGCTTGTAGCCGGGGCAGGAGCCTTGTATCTGGCCGAGTTCTGGTCCTGGCAAGTGTCCTACGAAGTGATGGCGTTGCTGGTAGGCGTGGGCATGGCGACTGTCATCATCGTGCGGGAACCGGCGGTCAATCATTTTGCCGCGGCCCAGGACATTGCCGACAAAATCGAACACGAAGCCAGTAAACGCACCCACTTGAACCCTCGGCTGGCGCGGTTTATAGGCTGGTTCTATGCAGCAGTGGCCGGGCCGTTCCTGGATTTCTTCCGGCGCTACAAGGAACTGGCGATTCTGATTCTGGTGATGGTGGCGGTGTACCGCATATCGGATATCGCCATGGGCGTTATGGCCAACCCCTTCTACCTGGACTTTATGGGCTTCTCCAAAACCCAGGTGGCGGACGTCACCAAGATTTTCGGTTTCTTCATGACCATCGCCGGCTCCCTGGTGGGTGGTGTGCTGGTTGTACGCTATGGCGTGCGCAAGATACTGCTTACGGGCGCCATCATGACCGCATCCACCAATCTGCTGTTCGTGGTTCTGGCGCAATACCCCCCGAATCTCGCCACCCTGGCGCTGGTGGTCAGCGCCGACAACCTCAGCGGCGGTATCGCCAACGTGGCGCTCATCGCCTGGCTCTCCAGCATGACCAGCGCCGCCTTTACGGCAACACAGTACGCACTGTTCAGCTCACTGATGACGCTGCCCGGCAAATTTATTGGCGGCTTCTCGGGCATAGTGGTAGCCGGTTTTGGATACGGGGAGTTCTTCCTGGTGGCCGGGCTGATGGGCATCCCCGCTATACTGCTGGCGTGGTTTATGATCAGCAAAGGCGAACGCCTGGATGCCCTGGCGCCCCGCAATAAAGAAGTCGAAGACGAACCCGGCAGGGTGGATTAGGCACTTTGACCTGCGGTTTCGACGGCTGGCCCGGGGGTGGGGGTACCTTTTCCTTGGAAAAAGAACTCGCTTCGCTCAGACACCTTTTTCTGGCGGAAAAGGTACCCCCACCACCGGGCCGATCGAACTCCTGATTGGACCTCTTGAACGATACAAACTCGAACCAACCCCATGACAGAGCCCACCAAGGACCAGAAAATCTGGCAAGTCGTTGCCGCCATTCCCGCTGGCTGCGTAGCCAGCTACGGCCAGATCGCCCACATGGCCGGCTTGGGCCGGCAGGCCCGGTACATCGGAAAAGCCCTCGGGAAACTCCCCGAAGGACACTCCATTCCCTGGTACCGCGTGATCAGAAGCAACGGGCAGATCGCATTCCCCCTCGGAAGTGTGGCATTTGAGGTGCAGGCCCAGAATCTACGGGAGGAGGGGGTCGTGGTTGTCGATGGCAGGATTTCGATGAAACAGTACCAGTGGCGCCCGTAACCGTTAACGGTGTTTTGGATAAATCTATTTAGCGATCCCACCAAAGGTTCAGTCGGGTGGGGGGTGGCGGTATTTTTTCTGCCAGAAAAAGATGTCTGAGCGAAGCGAGTTCTTTTTCCAAAGAAAAAATACCGCCACCCCCTAGCCAGCCCCCAAACCCCTCAGGCTAGGAGGCAAACCTGAAAGCCTACAGCCGAAGCGCCCCATCAACCTCAATCATGCGCCCGGAGAGGTAGTCGTTCTCGAAGATAAAAGCCGCAGCAGAGGCAATCTCTTCCGGCTTACCCATACGCTTCAGAGGAATGCCAGCGGTCATTTTATCCAGTGCTTCCGGTTTCATTGAAGCGGTCATTTCGGTTTCGATAAAACCCGGGGCAATGCCCATGCAACGGATGCCGTATCGGGCGAGCTCTTTGGCCCAGACAGGAACCAATGCTGAAACGCCAGCCTTGGCAGCAGAGTAGTTGCTCTGGCCCATGTTGCCTGCGCGGGAAATAGACGCGATGTTGATGATCACACCCTGGTCACCATTCTTGATCATCTGCGTGGACGCCTCACGGCCGCACAAAAAGACGCCGGTCAGATTCACATCAATGACTGCCTGCCACTGGGACAGTTCCATGCGCTTTTCAACCTGCCCATCCTTTACCTTCACCATCAGGCCATCCCGCAGGATGCCGGCGTTATTGATCAGGCCGTTGAGGTGCCCGAAGTCGGCCACGATGGCTGCGAAGGTTTGCTCCACCTCTTCTTCCTTCGCCACGTTGCAGACGTAGGTTTTGGCCTCGCCTCCGGCTTTTTTACAGGCTTCGGCTGCTTCGGCCAGTTTCTCCGGCATCAGGTCGATCAGGGCCAGGCGGGCGCCTCTGGCGGCCAGGTATTCTGCCATGGCACGGCCCAGGCCCTGGCCTCCACCGGTAATTGCAATCACGGAATCTTGAAGTTTCATGTTTCGCCCTAAGGTAATGAATGAACAAGCGAGGCGAGTATACCAGAGCTTATTACCGCCGCCGCTACCAGACACAGTGCATCCCGGGAGGCTCTTTTGGGCGTTTTTCTCTTTCTGTTCATTGTAATGCCCATCGTCGAAATGACGATTCTGATCAAGGTGGGAACCCTCATCGGTGCCCTCAATACCGTGGGTCTGGTATTGCTGACGGCGGTCATCGGCGCCGCCCTCCTGAGACAGCAGGGGCTTGCCACCTTGCTGAAGGCCAACCAGCGACTCAATAGTGGTGAGCTGCCAGCGAAGGAAGTGGCCGAAGGCCTGATCCTGGCTGTGGGCGGTGCCCTGTTACTTACGCCAGGCTTTGTCACCGACACGATCGGCTTTTTGTGCCTGATTCCCGGTTCCCGTCACTGGCTCGCCGCACAGGCACTCAAGCGCATGGTTGTGGCAGGCCGGGGCAGCAGTTTCACCTTTACCGCCGGGCAACGTGGACCTTTCGAGGGGCAGGGGCCTTTCGGTGGCCGCGAGAGCCCGTTCGGCCGTCAGAACCCCTTCGACAGGAACGAGGACGTCATCGAGGGGGAGTACCGGGATGAGACTGAGCGCGATCATCAGCGTCTGGACCGCGATGATGACGATTCACCGAAAAAAAAGTGAAATTTTTTTTCGCCAACTATTGAAAACGAATGTGCCACCCCCACATAGGTCTCACAAGTTCGCTGCGGGCTAATAACCGCTGTAAAACAGTTGGTTAAAAGCCCCGGCTTTTAACGCAACCATCATTGCCAAACCTAACCTGACATTGGAGATATCGAGCAATGAAAATACGTCCGCTACACGATCGTGTTGTCGTGCGCCGTAAGGAAGAAGAAGAGAAAACAGCTGGTGGCATCGTACTGCCGGGTAATGCCAAGGAGAAGCCTTCCCAGGGTGAAGTTATCGCCGTAGGTAATGGCCGTATTCTCGACAATGGCGAAACCCGCGCATTGGCGGTCAAGGTTGGTGACACCGTGGTCTTTGGCCAGTACGCCGGTAATACCGTGAAAGTTGACGGCGAAGACCTGCTCATCATGAGCGAAAACGACATTTTCGGCGTTCTCGAGTAAAACTCGGTTACGCAGCAATCCGATTGAACGATCAAATTGGGTTTAACGAACAGGAATAGAAGACATGGCAGCAAAAGACGTTAGATTCGGTGACAGCGCCCGTAAACGTATGGTTCAGGGCGTTAACGTTCTGGCAGACGCAGTAAAGGTAACCCTGGGTCCGAAGGGCCGTAACGTGGTTCTGGACAAGTCCTTCGGCGCGCCGACCGTGACCAAGGACGGCGTATCCGTCGCCAAGGAAATCGAACTGAAAGACAAGTTCGAAAACATGGGCGCCCAGATGGTCAAGGAAGTTGCTTCCCAGACCAACGACACCGCCGGTGACGGTACCACCACTGCGACCGTCCTGGCTCAGGCCATCGTGCGTGAAGGCATCAAGGCGGTTACCGCCGGCATGAACCCGATGGATCTCAAGCGTGGCATCGACAAGGCCACCATCGCTGCAGTACAGGCCATCCGTGACCTGTCCAAGCCGTGTGACGACAGCCGCAACATTGCCCAGGTAGGCACCATCTCCGCCAACGGCGACGAGACCATCGGCCAGCTCATCGCAGACGCGATGGAGAAAGTTGGCAAGGAAGGCGTCATCACCGTTGAAGAAGGCCGTGGCCTGGAAGACGAGCTGGATGTGGTCGAAGGCATGCAGTTCGACCGTGGCTTCCTGTCTCCGTACTTCATCAACAACCAGGAAAACATGTCCACCGAGCTGGATGACCCGTACATCCTGCTGGTCGACAAGAAGATCTCCAACATCCGCGAACTGCTGCCGGTGCTGGAATCTGTTGCCAAGGCTGGCAAGCCGCTGATGATCATCGCTGAAGACATCGAAGGCGAAGCGCTGGCAACACTGGTTGTGAACAACATGCGCGGAATCGTGAAAGTGGCTGCCGTGAAGGCGCCTGGCTTCGGTGACCGTCGCAAGGAAATGCTGCAGGACATCGCTATCCTCAGCGGTGGTACCGTGATTTCCGAAGAAGTTGGCCTGACTCTGGAGAACACCACCCTGGACGATCTGGGTACTGCCAAGCGCGTCAACATCACCAAGGAAAACACCACCATCATCGATGGCGCCGGTGCCCAGGGTGATATCGAAGCCCGTGTTGAGCAGATCCGCAAGCAGATCGAAGACAGCTCTTCCGACTACGACAAGGAAAAGCTGCAGGAGCGTGTTGCCAAGCTGGCTGGCGGTGTGGCCGTCATCAAGGTTGGCGCCGGTTCCGAAGTGGAAATGAAAGAGAAGAAGGCACGCGTTGAAGACGCACTGCACTCTACCCGTGCTGCGGTTGAGGAAGGCATTGTACCGGGCGGCGGCGTAACCCTGATCCGGGCCATTGCGTCCCTGGATAAGGTAGACGCCATCAACGAAGAGCAGAAGGCTGGCGTTAACATCCTGCGCCGTGCCATGGAAGCTCCGCTGCGCCAGATCGTAACCAACGCCGGTGGCGAAGCCTCCGTTGTTGTTAACAAGATCATGGAAGGCGAAGGCGCCTACGGCTATAACGCCTCTACCGAAGAGTTCGGTGACATGCTGGAAATGGGTATCCTTGACCCGGCCAAAGTGACCCGCTCTGCCCTGCAGGCTGCCGCTTCTGTGGCTTCCCTGATCATCACCACCGAGGCGATGATTGCGGACGAGCCTGAAGAAGAAGGTGCCGGCGGTGGTATGCCGGACATGGGTGGTATGGGCGGAATGGGAGGCATGGGCGGCATGATGTAATGCCGGCCTGACCCGGACTGTTTCTCATTTTTTGAGAAATGGCCCCGTCAACCCATGAAAAACCCCGCGTTGGTTCACACTGACGCGGGGTTTTTTGTTTTTTTGTCATGAACTTGCGAAATGGCTTTGCTAGACTCGGCAACCGGCCATTCATCTTTGTGACACTGTATGAGCGAAACCCCTGCAAAAGCCTTTCTCAGACCTGGCAAGATCTTCCTTCTAACCCTTGCTGGTGTACTGATCTATCTGGTTGCGCTGGTGGTTCTTGTCCCTGCCGGTTGGCTATGGCACCAGGCTTCGGCGCATATTCAGCTGCCACCCGAAATCCAGGTCAGGCAGGTTTCCGGTAAAGCCTGGTCCGGCGCGGCTGGTGCCGTGGTTGCCGGCTATCCTGTCATGCTGGATTGGCAGCTTGGCGCCCCGTCACTGACTGAGTTGGCGGTGCCGGTTGGTTTTTCACTGGCGACATCACAATCCTCGGTTAATGGCCGTGTTAATCTCAACTGGCAAGGGGCCGGTACTCTTGACGCAAGCGGCAAGCTGACTGTGGCCGAGTTCGAGGATATGATCCGTCGTAGCGGTGGCGCGGTAATCGAAGGAGATGTCACCATCGATCAGTTGGTGCTGTCCTGGGAGGACGGGCGCCTCACCGGTGCTGATGGACTTGGCCGATGGGCGGGCGGCAGAGTCACGTGGCCTATGGGTAACACCGTCGGACGGGCCGATTTCCCGCCCATGCGAGCGAGCCTCGACAGTACCGCTGATGGCGTCGCGCTGGTTGTGGCACCGGAAAGTGGTGGTGGCCCCGCCGCTGATGCCGAAATACGCTGGAACGGCATGATGGATTTAAGGGTGTACAAACGCATGGTGGATCTGGCAGGCCAGCCCTGGCCGGACTCGGCCAGCCCCGACGATGTGGTATTCCGGGTCAGGCAGCCGCTGATTCCGGGAGGCGCGCTGTGATGGCTGTGGCAACAGCCATCGGTGGCCAGCGACTACCGCGAGTGCTGGCCAATCTTCTACTGGTTGGCCTGGTCGTTTATCTTGCCTGGGTGTTGGCGCAGACTACGTGGCTGATTGCCTGGGACGAGCGCCCGGTTTCTGTGGCGTCGGCTTCAGCGGCTGGTTCCGCAGCCACCGCCACGTCAGCCCGCCTGCAACCCATGGCAGCCCACCAGTTGTTCGGCCAGCCCGCAGAAGGAGCCCGAGTGGCTGAAGTGGTTCGCCGTTCGGCACCGGAAACCCGGCTTAATCTCCGGCTTGAGGGGGTGTTGGTTGCAGAGCGCCCGGAAGACTCCGGTGCTATAGTGGCGGGAAGCAATGGGGTAACAGAGCATTATCGCGTGGGTGACGTTTTGCCCGGCAATGCAGAGCTTACAGAGGTGGAACCTGGCCGGGTCCTGATTCGTCGTAATGGCCAGTACGAAAGCCTGACCTTTGATGATGAGATACCAGCAGGCCTGGTTGAGGATGTTGAGGAAGATCCGGTAACCTCTTCGCCCGAACAGTTCCTGAGTGACGCCAGGGAACAGCTTGACTCCCAGGGTGTTGCGGCACTTGCCCCTTATGGGCTCAGCCCGGCAGGCGATGACGGCAGCTCGGGGTATGTTTACGATGGCTCGAATGCCATGCTCAATGCCGTCAGCCTCAAGGCCGGTGACGTGATTACCGCCGTCAACGGCCAGCGCCTGGGCGACCTTGAGCAGGATGCGGCGCTATTGGAGAACTGGCGGTCTGAGCCGCAAGTTGAAATCGAAATTGAACGGGACGGATCCATTCTGACCGTAAGCTATGCCATACCTGAACAGTGGCGCTGAACGGATTTAACAATACAGGACAAGAACGCCAGATGCTGAACCACAGATCCAATCTATTCCGGGCTTTCGTTGTGGCCCTGTTGCTGCCCCTTATGTCGCTCGCTTACGGCCAGGATGAGACCTGGCGGCTGAACCTCAAAGACGCCGACATTCGTGCGTTTGTCACCCAGGTGGCTGACATTACCGGTTACAGCTTCGTGGTGGACCCGCGGGTAAAGGGTAAGGTCACAGTGCTTTCCAGCGCCCCCATGAACAAGGATGAGATTTACGATCTGTTTCTTGCTGTCCTTCAGGTGCACGGGTTTACGGCGATCCCCGGCGAGGAAGTGATCAAGGTGGTGCAGCAGGTGGATGCCAAACAGTCCGCTGAATCGCTTGACCGGTTTACTCAGGTGCCCTCGGAACAACTGATCACCCGGGTCATCCAGATTGATAACGCCAACGCTCTGGAACTGGTGCCCATTCTGCGGCCGCTTGTGGCAAAATACGGCCACCTGGCTGGCGTTGCCGCAGCCAATGCCCTGATTGTCAGTGATCATTCGTCGAATATCCGCCGCATTGAACAAATTGTCCGGGAGCTGGACAGTCCCTCGAAGTACGAAGTGGAAGTGATTCAGCTGGAGGAAGCCTGGGTCGGCGACATGGTGGAACTGTTGCAGGAACTGGCACCGGATGAGCTCGGGCAGGGCGGCGGTGAGAATGCCGCCCGCAAATACAGTGTCACGGCGGACGAGCGCAGTAATCGGCTGATTCTTCGCGGCGACGAGACTTTCCGCGACAAGATGCGTTCACTGATCACCAAGCTTGACCAGCCCTCTGCCACCGGCGGCACCACCAAGGTCATTCGCCTGAGCCATGCGGATGCGGAAAACCTGACGGAAATTCTGAAAGGTGTGATGGGGGAGTTGGCCAAAGAATCTTCCGGCTCGAATGGCTCGGCGGGTAGTAGCTCTGGCAGCAGCCGCAACTCGGGCTTTGCTGTTTTCGCCGATGAGGGGCTTAACGCCCTGGTGGTGCGTGGCGAACCCTCCATGATGCAGGAAGCCGAGCAGATCGTGCAGGCCCTGGACGTACGACGTGCCCAGGTGATGATCGAAGCGGCCATTGTCGAGATCAGCGACGAGCTGGGTCAGGACCTTGGGGTTCAGCTTGCGGTTGGGGACGAATCGGGTGAGTCCACCCCGGTGGCCGGAACCAATTTCAACAACGTTGGCCGTAGCCTGGGGGATGTACTTGGCGCCATCCTGACAGACTCACTGATCGAGCCCGCCACGGGGGGCATTACCCTCGGGGCTGGTCAACGTAATGAGGACGGAATTTCCTGGGGTATCCTGCTGCAGGCGCTGTCGACCTCCGCCGCAGCAAACCTGCTGTCGACGCCGAGCATCATTACTCTGGATAACCAGGAATCTGAAATCATCGTCGGTCAGAACGTACCTTTCCGTACCGGACAATCCACCGTCACCGGTGACGGCACCACGAATCCCTTTACCACCATCGAGCGCCGGGATATCGGCCTGACCCTGAAGGTGACGCCCACCATCAGCGCAGACGGCCTGGTGCGTCTTGTGGTAGAGCAGACCACCGAGAACATTGGCGATAGCGTGGAGTCAGCTTCGGACATCATTACCAACAAGCGTGAAATCAAGACCACTGTGCTGGCAGATGATGGAGAAACGATTGTTCTTGGCGGTCTGACGACGGACGACCTTCAGATCAACAAGAGCAAGGTGCCGCTGCTGGGGGATATTCCCGTGCTCGGCCGTCTGTTCTCGTCGGAGTCGGAGCGTCGGGTGAAGCGTAATCTGCTGGTGTTCCTGCGGCCTACCATCATGCTTGGCAAGGCTGAGTCGATCGCCGCTACGGATAAGAAGTTCCAGAGCCTGTGGGAGATCAATCTCGGGGTGCGGCGCAAGCTGGGGCTGCCTGACCCCGAGAGACCACCTACGAAAGAGTCGCTGTTCAATCCGAGTAATGACTGAGGTTCCTGGCGGGCGCCTGCCCCGGGAGCCCTCAACGGCTCCTGGCCTAGGCCCTAAGTGGTGGCATCGGGCAGTCTAGCTGATCCGCTATCAGGCGGATCAACTCGTACTCGCTGGTGCTGACGTTGCCGTCGGCCATGACGCAGTGGCCACAGGCATCTATGATGCCGGGTTTAAGCAGGGGCGACAGGCTGTTGAGCGTCAGCAGTGCCTGTCTCAGCAGCGTAACTGACACTTCTGTAAGCAGCTCCGGTGTCCCCCCGTTTGATATGAAGCCAGCCATGGCCTCGTCAAAGAGGGATTCTCTGTTACGACCATCTTCTGCACCCGCCCGTGCCATCAGGCTGAATACGACCTGTAACTGGGTTGTCACAGGCCGGTAGCTACGATAACGCACTGGCACTACCCGCGCCGAGTCTTCAGCCAGGTGGCGGCGCAGAAAGGTGTGCATGGCCAGTTCGAAGAGGCTCAGCCGGTTATCTGCTTTGATGAGGGTTTCGGTGCCGGCCATCAGCGTTGCGCGTTCGTCCGGATCCAGTTTGCGCAGGGCAGGCATGGCCAGTTCCAGGGCAGGGAATCGAACACCCGGGCCCAACGATTCCAGGGCAGGCAACAGTTTGCTCAATAACTCCCGGTTGGGGGTAAGGATAGAGCCCCCTTCAATCAATGCCAGCCGTTGCTCTCTTGTCTGCGATGGCAACTGGTAAACCAGGAGTGCATAACACAACTGGACAGCACCAGCACGGGTGTATAGCAGGTTGCGAAAAGTGGAAGGCAGGCTGCTCAGGAGTGTCACCGCAAAGTCTTCACTGCGCTGGTTAACGGTACCTACACTGTCCGAGATTTTTTGCGGTGGTCGGCTATTTAGCGGTGACGTGGTGCCGGGGCCAAACCCGGCGGTGGCTTCTGGAAGCGGGGAGCCGGAAGTGCCTGAGCGGGCGGATCGCAGTGTTCCCTCCGGTTCTGTGTCTCTCAGGCGGCTGCGAAGCCGCGCAAACAGGCCCGGCTGTATGGCTTCGATGCGCTCCTGCACCGGGGGGTGAGAAGCCAGCAGGGCGGTAAACTTCATTCGGGTGCTTTCGCCAAAACACATATGGTTCATGTCGCTGGCGTGGCTGGTGGTGTCCAGATACCCACCCTTGAGGCCGATCTTGAACAGAGCCCCGCCGATGCCCTCGGGATTGCGGGTAAACTGAACCGAGGAGGCATCCGCCAGCATTTCCCGCTGCCGTGAGACGGCCGATTGTATCAGCCGTCCGAAAAACACACCGACGTAGCCGATCACTACCAATGCCAGCCCTACCAGCCCGAAGATTGCCGTGCCCCGGCTGTTGCGTGATGTTCGTACTGAGCGGTGAGAACCAGAAAAAGACACACGCAGCAGGAAGCTGCCTATCTGCCCGACCATCAGAATGCCGGCCAGAATGGCAATAAGGCGAACGTTGAGCCGCATGTCACCATTCAGAACATGGCTGAACTCGTGGCCCACCACGCCCTGAAGTTCGTCACGGCTTAATTGGGTCAAGGCGCCATGGGTTACCACCATTACGGCTTCACCGGGCGTGTAGCCGGCTACAAAGGCGTTGATGCCGGTTTCGTGGTCCATCACGTAAAGGCCAGGAACGCTCACGCCGCTGGCGATAGCCATCTCTTCAACGATGTTGCGCAATTTGCGCTCGTCTGCATCCCGGGTGTCCGGGTCGATGGCCCTGGCGCCGACCATTTTTGCCACTCGTTCACCGCCACCGGCCAGGTCGGCCCAGCGGATCAGCGATCCAATTCCGATCAGCCCGACCACCGCAAGTGCCGTTAACAGCCCGTGACGGCTGAGCAGCCACTCAGCAAACGCGAGGCCGGTGGTCTCGCTGCGGGTAACCAGATAACCCACAAGGCAGACGCTGAGGGTGATAAGAGCCACGGCCGCCAGAAACAGGATAACGAGTAACCCTGTATTCCGGCGAGCGCTGGCCTGGCGCTGGAAAAATCCCGTGTGCGACATAACAAAAGGCCTCAGAAGGCGACTTTCGGTGCCTGGCGGGCGTCAGGGGATTCCAGTTCCAGTTGGGAGGATGGTTTGAAGGCAAACAGTCCCGCCACGATGTTGTTGGGGAACTGCTCGCGGAAGATGTTGTAGCTCATCACGCCATCGTTGTAGGCCTGACGTGCAAACGAAACGCGGTTTTCGGTACTGGAGAGTTCTTCCATCAGTTGCTGGATGGTCTCATTGGCTTTCAGTTCCGGGTAGTTTTCAGCCACCGCGTAAAAATTGGCAAGGGCCTTGGACAGCATATTTTCGGCACTGCCGAGGCGCTGAATCTTGCCGCCATCTGCAGGGTCGCCGGCCGCGTCTTTCTGGGCACTGACGGCATTGTTGCGGGCTTGCATCACCTCGGTGAGCGTATTGCGCTCGTGGGAGAGGTAAGCCTTGGCAGATTCCACCAGGTTTGGAATCAGGTCATGACGGCGCTGCAGCTGGACATCAATCTGGGCAAACCCGTTCTTGAACTGGTTGCGCAGGGAAACCAGACGGTTATAGATAAAGACGATATAGACAACAACGACCGCAATAACAATCAGGCCGATCAGTGTGGTTCCCATGGCAACTCCTTGCGTGCAGAGGGATCAGGGTGGGTGGTACGGATCTCAGGCGTTATTTTCAGCGATTTTACTGTGAAAACTGGCAACGAACCTCTCAAAATCGTGGGGTTTGAGTGGTTTGCTGAAGTAATACCCCTGCGCCAGCTGGCATCCCCGCTGGGCGAGATAGTATTCCTGTTCCGCTGTTTCCACGCCTTCCGCCACAACGGTAAGGTTCAGGCTCTTGCCAAGGTCGATAATGGTATTGGCAATTCGGGTGTCTTCTTCGTTGACCAGCAGGTCACGGATGAACTGTTTGTCGATCTTCAGGTGCTGTACCGGCATCCGCTTGAGATAGGTCAGCGATGAATAACCGGTTCCGAAATCGTCAACGGCGATGCTGATGCCGGCCCTGTGCAGGCGCTTCAGTTTATCCACCGCATCTTCCAGGTTGGTCATGAAACTGGTCTCGGTCACCTCGAGCTCCAGCCTGCCGGCGGGTATATTGTGCCGCTTCAGGGTGTCGAGAATGTCGTCCACGATGGAGTCCTGGCGGAGCTGTACCGCCGACAGGTTGACGGCAATCCGCAGGGGCATGCTGTCACTGGCCCAGCGGGCCGCCTGCCAGCAGGCCTGATCAAGCACCCATTGTCCGATTTCTACAATGGTGCCGTTCATTTCAGCCACGGGGATAAAGTGGTCTGGTGGGACAAGTCCCTTTTGCGGGTGCTCCCAGCGGATCAGTGCTTCGGCGCCGATAATGCGGCGGGTTTCCAGGTTGATTTGCGGCTGGTAGACGAGGTGGAACTGGTGATTGCTCAAGGCGACGGAGAGATCTTTCTCGAGTTGCTTTCGCTCACGAATCTCCTGGTCAACGCTGGCAACGTAGAACTGGAAGTAGTTGTGCCCGCTTTCCTTGGCCAGCGCCATGGTCTGCTCGGCACTTTGCAACAGCCTGTCACCCTTTTCGGCATCGCCCGGGAACAGGGCAATGCCCAGGGTTGCCGTCATGGTAACGGTCTGGTCGTCAAACATCATCGGGTTGCTAAGAGTAGCAAGAATGCGATCGGCGGTATTGGCTGCCTGGAATCCGTCGCGCAGCCCTTTCTCTACGATAACAAACTGGTCGCTGCCCAGGCGGGCAATGGTGAAACGGGTGCCCCCCAGCAGCTGGGTGAGGCGATCAGCGACGGCCTGAAGGATCAGGTCACCGGTACGGAAGCCACACTGTTCATTGATGGACTTGAAGTCGTCAATGCCGCAGCAAATAAGAGAGAGGACGGATTTATCGTCCCTGGCCTCTTCAATATCCGTTTGCAGTAGCTCCATAAAGGTGTCCCGGCTGGGCAGGCCGGTCAACTGGTCATACCTGGCGAGCCGGTTCACCCGGTCTTCTGCTTCTCGGTGGCGGGTCTGGCTGTCACCAATGGCCACCAGCAGGTTGTTGGTGGCATTTACCCAGAGCCCGAGCTCGTCGTTCTGATGGCCGTGAGGAAGATGAATGAGGTTGTCGTCAGGGTGGTCCGGGTCCACCTGCTTGACGGACTGGACAATTCGCAGCAGCGGACGGGTGAGCAGCAAATGGAAGACGACGAACAATACCATTCCAAGAATAACGGCAATGGCGATACCTGAGCCGAAAGTGACCGAGGCACGCTCAAGCCAGGTGCCGGTAGATGGCCCTGTGTCATAGTGAAGTTCGAGATAGCCATAAATGTTTCGGCGGCCGGTATTGCCGCTGCGGGAAAGCTCCTGACGGTAGGTTCGCTCGGCACCAAAAATCGGATCGGTAATGGGACGAAACGCACTTTCCTTGAGCGGCCGATTACGATAGCCAAGAGCCTCGCCGTCCGGATGGGTGATCCGTGCCAGATGAATGGATTCCTGGGCAAACAGGCCATCGACAACCTGTTGCGCCAGATCAGCATCGATGCTGAAAACGGCCTGGGTGGAGGCGTCCCTGACCAGGGCCATGGTCTGCTCCGACTGGGCGTCAAGTGAGGCCGATACGCGCCGTGCATCCAGAATAACCTGAATGGTACTGACAAGAATCCCGCTGATCAGCGCAACAGCCAGTACCCATCGCAGTACCCGGTACCCCAGGCGATGTTCTACCTCAAAGGAATTTTGCATGGAAGCCTGTATAATTCGTTCCAACTGATTGAGACCCGGCACCGCATTCCAGGGGGCGAGGGGGCTCCCGGTCTATTGTTTTGTAAAACTATGGATCAGTTCCCGTTACTGCTTTCAGTATCGGCAATTTTTCCAGATATTTCAGGGTTCAGGTGTATCGTTTTGTAATGCCTGTTTCCGTCCAGATACAAAAATGCCCGCAGTTCAGCGGGCATTTCTTCTTCAGGCGCCTGCTCCCTGCTGCATTCCGAGCAGGGAGATCAGAAGCGTTGTTACGCCAGGTTTTCGTTAACGAAATCCCAGTTAATCAGCTTCCAGAACGCTTCCAGGTAGTTCGGGCGCGAATTACGGTAATCAATGTAATAGGCGTGCTCCCAGACATCAACGGTCAGTACCGGCTTGTCGGCAGTGGTCAGCGGTGTCTCGGCATTGCTGGTATTCACAATGGCGACGCTGCCGTCTGCTTTCTTTACCAGCCAGGTCCAGCCTGAACCGAAGTTGTTGGCGGCCTTGTCGTTGAACTCTTTCTTGAAGTCTTCGAAGGAGCCAAACGCTTTCTCGATAGCATCCTTGGCAGCCCCGGTGGGCTCACCACCGCCGTTCGGGCTCAGGCAGTGCCAGTAGAAGGTGTGGTTCCAGACCTGTGCTGCGTTGTTGAACAGCGGGCCACTGGCGCTCTTGATGATGTCTTCGAGCGACTTGTTGGCGTTGTCCGTACCTTCGATCAGCCCGTTGAGCTTGGTAACGTAGGTGTTGTGGTGTTTACCGTAGTGATACTCAAGAGTTTCCTGAGAGATGTGCGGTTCCAGTGCGTTCTTTTCATAAGGCAGTGCGGGAAGTTCAAATGCCATGAGGTCGTTCTCCCTGATTCTCTCTGTTTATGTGTATGTCGACTTGTAAATATAGGGGCGCTTTGAGTTATATCAACCCCTTGCCGTGAGCGTGCTGTTGAACTCAGGACATCCGGGTAAAAACTGCGCGCAATTTTTTACCCGCCATACCAATTCTTCGTAGCTGTCGGCCAGAACGGTCACGTGTCCAAGTTTCCGCCCCGGGCGCTCGCCTTTATTATAGAGGTGTACATGAGCGTAAGGCAGTTCGAGGATTCGTTCAATGTCGCCGTGCTCGGCAATGATATTGATCATGCAACTGACACCGCGCGGGTCGGTACTGCCGAGAGGGTGGCCGCTTACTGCCCGAATATGGTTCTCGAACTGACTGGTCATAGCGCCTTCAATGGTCCAGTGGCCGGAGTTGTGTACCCTTGGCGCCATTTCATTGGCCACCAGTCCATCGGCCGTCTCGAACAGCTCCAGGGTCAGTACGCCCACATAGTCCAGTTCGTTCAACAACGCCTTGATGTAGCGTTCGGCATCTTCCTGAACGTGCTTCTCCAGCTTCGGCGCCGGCGCGATAGAGTAGCGCAGGATGCCTTCGTGGTGGGCGTTTTCTGCCATGGGGTAAAAGGCCAGTTCGCCGTCTTCGGCGCGCACCGCGATGATGGAAACCTCGCGGCGGAACTCGACGAATTTCTCGACGATCAGGCGCGGGTGGCCAATGGACTGCCAGGCGGCTGCGGCTTCTTCCGGAGAGCGGAGAACTGCCTGGCCTTTACCGTCATATCCTTCGGTATTGGATTTTGCGACCACCGGGCATCCTAGCGATTCTGCAGCTTTCTGCAGGGATTGGGCGCTGTCCGCGATTTTCCATTCGGGTGTCGGGATACCAAGCTCACCGAACAGGGTTTTCTCCATTTCACGGTTTTGGCAAACCTGCAGTGCCCGGGGGCAGGGGTGAACCGGCTTCTCTTTCGCGATTTGCTCGGCTACATCAACCGGTAAGTGTTCGAACTCGTACGTGACCCGGTCTACACGGGAGATAAAATCGTCCAGATACTGACCGTCTCGATCAATAATCACTTCACCCAGACC
Source organism: Marinobacter denitrificans (assembly GCF_008795955.1). Classification (GTDB taxonomy): domain Bacteria; phylum Pseudomonadota; class Gammaproteobacteria; order Pseudomonadales; family Oleiphilaceae; genus Marinobacter; species Marinobacter denitrificans. The sequence continues at coordinate 136,297 of NZ_VMHN01000001.1, read as the reverse complement.
TGCACTGGGACTACCCGACATATCATAGAAAACAAACGTCTTGGCCAGCGGGTACCCAGCCAGCGCCAACATACGCCCGAGCTGACCAGCACCTAGAACACCAATTCTCATCTGTCATCTCCTGCCATTAGGCATCTGCAAAGTTCGGGGAGTGGGTGGGGAGCGCTTTCCAAAACTGTGCGGAGCCATGGATGGCGGAGCCCAAGCGTACATGGACGTATTTACAGCGTGTTTTGGAAAGCGCTCCCCACCCACTCCTGCACCCAGGCCGACTACTGCTCGCTGGGATCAGGATTATCCAGGATCGTTTGTGTCTGGTTCGCGCGGAATTCATCAACAGCCTTACGGACATCGTCTCTGAAAGTACCGATAATCTGCGCAGCCAGAAGACCCGCATTGGTGGCCCCGGCTTTGCCGATAGCCAGAGTACCAACCGCAATGCCGCCGGGCATCTGTACGATGGAAAGCAGCGAATCAAGGCCGTTGAGTGCTTTGGACTGGACAGGAACACCTAGCACCGGTAGTGACGTCTGAGAAGCAACCATGCCCGGCAAATGGGCCGCACCGCCTGCGCCAGCTATGATGACTTTGAGGCCGCGGTCGGAAGCGGATTTGGCGTAATCAAACAGCAGGTCCGGTGTGCGGTGGGCAGAGACAACCTTTGTCTCGTAAGGTACGCCCAGCTTGTCCAGCATCCCGGCGGCATGTTCCATGGTGGGCCAGTCTGACTTCGAGCCCATGATGAGTCCTACAAGCGGCTGCATATGCAACAGTCCTGATGTGTGAGAAAGCCGGCCATTGTATGTAAGGCCCTGTAACCATGCAAACGCATCATGATGTAACCTTCCTTCGGCAGACGCCGTTCAGGGCGCTCATTTTGCGTCGTTGCAAGGTACGGGTATTATCATGCCTAGTTACCCTTACCGTCCATATCCTGGAGCTGTTATGGAACCGATCCGTCCGGATGATGATGAAGTACGTGCTGGTACCGCAGATACCAAGCGGGAAGAGGGGCTGTCTGCCCAGCGGGAACCGCGGGATAGCGGGAAGGCAGCCCGGGACAAAAAACCTGAAGCACCCAGGCGAGCCGCTGCCGGAGGTGGTGACGCCAGCAAGCCTGCAGGCAGCCTGCGCAAAACTCCCGGAGGTGGTGGCCCGGGCCGGGGTGGAATGTGGGCTATTGCCCTGCTTGTAGTTGCCGGTGCCGCCGGTGCCGGATGGTACCAGCAGGAGCAACGAATCCAGATGTTGGAAGGCCAGCTGGAAGAGGCAGACTACTGGGCACGTCAAAGCAAGCTGGCACTGGCACGGTTTGAGGGCGAGCTGTCCGAAACCGGTGAAAGCCTGCAGGAGACAGGGCAGTCCATGGAAGAGCAGTTGGCCTCTCAGGGCGAGCGCCTGGATACGGTTGACAGCGAAATAGCCAAGCTCTGGGGCGTGGCCAATGACCGCAACCGGAAACGACTCGATGACCACGAGTCGCAACTCGAGTCGCTGCGCGCAGACCTCGACGAGGGCAAGAGTGCCCGTGACACGCTGACCGCCTCGGTGGAAAAGCTGGAAACCGACGTTGCCTCCCGAATGGAGGCGGTCGAGTCTGATCTTGAAAAGCAGATTACAGCCGTGCGTGAGACTGGCCAGGAGAACGCCTCCAGGCTGACCAGTCTGGACGAATCCCTTGCTAGGGTCGATCAGCTGGTGGAGCGTCAGTTGGTCCGGTTTGAGCGTGAGCAGAAACTCACCATTGATGGCCTGGAAAGCCGGATTGCCGCACTTGAAGAAGCAACAGACAACCTGTCCAGCAGCGGGCAGCTGAATGCTGTCCGCAGCGAACTGGCTGAGCTGGAGGGCACGGTAGCCTCCATTGATTCTTCCCGTGCCCAGCTGACATCGAGGCTTGTCCGGTTGTCCGAGGAAGTGAATGACTTGCGGTCGCGGATATCGGGGCAGTAAGCCCCGGTTGAGCTTTGTAACAGTTTGTAGTCATCCCTTGCGGTAGCTCTCAGTTCCGCAAGTTCGCAGTTGTTATGATCGGGACAACTCGCGAAAGGATGAAGAGTGAACAACAATGAAAACCCGATTTCTTTTTCCCGGTCTTTCCCGTTTTCTGGCAGCCCTGTTTGTGGCTTCGCTGCTGGCGCTTGGCTCCGGCTGCACGGTTTACCAGTCCATTGGCAAGAGCGTAGGCTCATTTCTGCACCCCGTATCAGGGCATGATTTTGTCCACATAGACAATGATCAGTGGGATCGCAGCAACGCGGTTCTGTATTTCTACCGCACCCATTCCCAGTGGGCCGCTGATGAAATAGAGGCCCCGAGCGTCTATATCGACGACAACCATTACTTCAACATCCGCAACGATAGCTTTACCTGGTTGGAAGTTGCCCCGGGAGAGCGTCACATTGCTATACGCCGGCCGCTGCTGGGGCTGGAGGGACTGAACTCGTTCAGTCTCAGCCTGATTGCAGATGCAACGCTGAAGGTGGAACCGGGAAATATCTACTACCTGCGTTATAACGAACTGGAAGGGCCTGAGAGCACCCACCCGGGGCTGGCTGAAGACCATCCTCTGACCGCAGGCGACTTGCAACTGGTCACGCGGGAATACGCCATGCAGGCTGACGAGATCGTATCCACCCGTTTCCTCAACAGCGATCTGCTGGCGCCGAATCATGCCGCCGTTTCGATTGTAGAGGTGAATGAAGACGGCGACTATGAACGCGATCTGGCTTTGCTGGAAGAGGAGCGTGAAGCCGAGATAGAGCGCCTTAAAGCCGAAGGGAAGTATGAAGAGGCGCCCTGGTACTGGGCATTTGGCGGCGGGCCTACAGTGCCGCTGGAAAGCGACCGCAGGCTGCGGGAACTGGAGCAGGACTATGCCGCCCTGGAGCAGGAGCGCAGGCGCAGGGAAGAGGCGGAAGACGATGGTGGCTGGTGGATATTCTGAAGCAGGCATTCAGGCCCGTGATGAACTGGTGTTTCCGTACCCGGTTACTAGACTGTTAATAGTCAGTCATAACAAGGTCACTGAAACATGTCGCTGAAGGATTCCCTGCAGAAAAGGTTTCGTCGGTTTTCTGAAGACGTTCTACCCGAAGCTCTTAACGACATGGGCCGGAGTATTGAGCGTGTCAGAAAGCGTTTGGACCATCTGAACTGCTCGCTGGCGGAGCGGGCATTGCCCGAAGATCGCAAGCGACGGGTCAGTGAGCTTGCCTTGAGTCGCAAGGCAAAAAAAGCGGCCCAGAAAAGCATAAAAATCCGGGAAAAAATTTGACACCGTCAGACAAATGCTTAAAATGCGCGTCTCACTTGGTCGAGACAGCAACGCTGAATCGCCAGTGTGCTGTAAAAGTGGGCGGTTAGCTCAGCTGGGAGAGCATCGCCCTTACAAGGCGAGGGTCACTGGTTCGATCCCAGTACCGCCCACCACTTTTCAGCATCGCCGGGCTACCCCGCCCGGTTTCAGGTCCCGAAAGCCGTTCAGGCAGGGATTGATGCGGAGCGGTAGTTCAGCTGGTTAGAATACCGGCCTGTCACGCCGGGGGTCGCGGGTTCGAGTCCCGTCCGCTCCGCCATTTTTATTCCCGGGTGGTTAGCTCAGCTGGGAGAGCATCGCCCTTACAAGGCGAGGGTCACTGGTTCGATCCCAGTACCACCCACCATTTTTCCCCTTGAAGTGTTATTGCAAGCCAGGTGCTTGGGTTGTCGGATTACGGCTTCGCATAATCCGACACCACACTCCCGACAATCTCCTACTTACCAATCAACGACTGCCCACAAACCCGAACAACATTCCCGTTCACACCATTCGATGCCGGGTTGCAATACCACGCTATGGCCTCTGCCACATCCACTGGTAAACCACCCTGGGAGAGACTGTTCATGCGCCGGCCGGCTTCGCGGATGGTGATGGGCATGGCGGCGGTCATCTGGGTTTCGATGAAACCGGGTGCGATGGCATTAATGGTTACACCGTTCTTCACCTGTTTCGCCATGGCTTCCACGTAGCCAATCACGCCGCACTTGGCGGTGGAGTAGTTGGTCTGGCCAAAGTTGCCGGCGATACCGCTGATAGAGGATATGCACACGATGCGGCCGTTCTCCCGCAGCAGTTCCCCGTGCATCAGCTCCTCGTCGATCAGTTCCTCTGCCGTCAGGTTCACCGCGATGGTCATGTCCCAGAAATGCTCCGGCATATTGCCGAGGGTTTTGTCCCTGGTAATACCAGCATTGTGGATGACCAGGTCAATGCCGCCGAAGTGATCTTTCACAAAATCAGCAATCTGCTTCGGTGCTTTCTCGTCGGTAATATCGCAGGCTAGGGCCTTGCCTTTAATGGAGTTCATGACCTTCTGCAGGTCTTCCATGGCGGGCGGAATGTCCAGGCCAATCACCGTGGCGCCATCCCGCGCCAGGGTTTCGGCAATGGCGGCGCCAATGCCTCGCGAGGCACCGGTCACCAGGGCCACTTTCCCTGTCAGCGGAGCAACGGGGTTGGTGGCGGGTGCGTCTGTGCTCTTGCCAATGCGAGCTACCTGTCCGGACACATAGGCCGAGCGGGGTGAGAGGAAAAAGCGCACACTGGAATCCAGTTGCTTTTCTGCGCCGGGCGCCATCCATAACAGGTTGGCCGTGGAACCTTTCTTGCCCACTTCCTTGCCTACGCTGCGCACAAAACCTTCCAGTGCCTGATGCGCCGCGGCTTTGGCCGGTTGGCGACAGGTGGCAGGGTCCTGTCCGATCACCAGTACGCGGCCATTGCCTGCCAGCTTACGGATGGTAGGGTGGAAGAAGTCGTAAAGCGCTCTCAGGTCGGTGGTGTCCTTCATGCCCGTGGCGTCAAACACCAGGGCTGAGAATTTGTGGTCTATCTCGGTATTGAGCGGCAGCGCTTTGGCCTTGTTGCCGCTTTTGGCAGAATCGTTCAGAGTATCAAAGGCACTGGCATGGAAGAGCTTCGCAGGGCTGGCCCCCAGCAGGCCGCCTATGGCGGCAATGGCTTTGCTCCCGTTAGCAGCCCCGATAAGTACATCGCCTTCGATAAACGGCTGATCTGCGCGCTTCCAGCGTTTCAGATTGACAGGCGAGGGCAGTCCCAGGGACTGGGCGGCAGTTCTGCCCACCGGGGTGTTGACGAATTTGAGATAACGATCAGACATGGCATTTTCCTTTTGCGAAACGGATATCGGCGTACAGGTTAAAGAATCGGGCCGTTTTTGGATTGACTCAACGCTCCCACACTGTTGTCAGGGATGCCAATGAGCCAGGCCCCCTCGGCGCTAAACTGCAACGCAATGAATACACTCGTTCAAACAGGACAACATCATGGCACAGGCACCGAAAAGCACCCAAAAGAAAACCGCAGCACCGAAAAAGTCGGCTGCAGCCAACAGTGGCGTTCGCCGGGTGGCGGTTATTGGTGGTAACCGGATACCCTTCGCCCGCTCCAATACCGCCTATAGCAAGGTAAGCAACCAGGAGCTGTTGACGGCTGCCTTGCGAGGCCTGGTGGATCGCTTCGGCCTGCAGGGTCAGCGTATGGGAGAAGTTGTTGCGGGCGCAGTCATCAAACATTCCAGAGACTTCAATCTTACCCGGGAATCAGCCCTCAGCAGCGGCCTGGCCCCGGAAACACCTGCCTACGACATTCAGCAGGCCTGCGGGACCGGCCTTGAAGCGGCCATTCTGGTGGCCAACAAGATTGCCCTGGGGCAGATTGAATGCGGTATCGCCGGTGGTACAGATACCACTTCCGATGCTCCCATTGGTGTTGGCGAGGGGCTGCGGGAAATCCTGCTGGATCTGAACCGCGCGAAGACGACTGGCGAGCGCCTGAAGATTCTCAGCCGCTTCCGTCCTGGACACCTGAAGCCCGAAATCCCTCAAAATGGTGAGCCCAGAACCGGCCTTTCCATGGGCGGCCACTGCCAGATCACCGCCCATGAATGGTCCATTCCCCGGGACGAGCAGGACCAGCTGGCCTATGAAAGCCACCAGAAACTGGCAGCAGCTTACGAGGAAGGTTTTTTCAAGGACCTGATGACACCCCTGGCCGGTCTTGAGAAAGACAACATCCTGCGCCCGGACACCACCCTGGAGAAGCTGGCGACACTGAAGCCGGTGTTTGATCGCGAAAACGGCACCATGACCGCGGCCAACAGCACTGCCCTGAGTGATGGAGCTTCCTGCGTGCTACTGGCCAGTGAAGAATGGGCCAAGGCCAACAACATGGAAATCAAGGCGTACCTCACTTTCTCGGAAGTGGCGGCGGTTGATTTTGTCGACAAGAAGGAAGGCCTGTTGATGGCGCCGACCTATGCCGTACCGCGCATGCTGGAAAAGGCCGGGCTGACGCTGCAGGATTTCGATTTCTATGAGATCCACGAAGCCTTTGCCGCCCAGGTACTATCCACCCTCAAGGCATGGGAAGATCCGGAGTTCTGCAAGGAACGTCTGGGGCTGAACAAGCCTTTGGGAAGCATTGACCGTAATAAACTCAACATCAAAGGCAGCAGCCTCGCAACCGGGCATCCGTTCGCCGCCACTGGCGGTCGTATTGTGGCCACCCTGGCGAAGCTGTTGGAAGAAAAAGACAGCGGCCGCGGGCTGATCTCCATCTGTGCCGCAGGCGGGCAAGGGGTGACGGCAATACTGGAGCGGTAAGTCTGCGGAAAATTTCATTTTCCCCTTTGACAGGCTCGGTTTCTACCCGTACCATGCGCACCTCGTTGATCAGGGGTTCCCTGGCAACAGCCAGTTTGATGCGGGGTGGAGCAGTCTGGTAGCTCGTCGGGCTCATAACCCGAAGGTCGTAGGTTCGAATCCTGCCCCCGCTACCAATTAAGAAAGGCCAGCTTATGCTGGCCTTTCTGCATTCCGGGAAGGCTTTTACACCGCCACTGCTTCGGAGCACTAGGTACTTTCCATAGCCGGCCAGCAATCTCGTTGACTATTTCCTGCCTGCACGCGAAACTTCTTGCGTACTCAGGGACAGCAGCATGAACAACGATTTTCTCCAACGTGATCACCGTCGATTTAAAATGCCTCTGGTAGTGCTTCCACTCCTGGCATTGCTGCTTGTTTTCCTTTCTTCGGTTACCCACCAGCAGGCCTCTGCCACTCACGTTGGTCATGGGTTTATCGGCCCACTTGGTCAGATGGTTGTCGCCAGCCATAGCGAGTCTTGCCGGGCGCCTAGCAGCTGCCAGGACGAAGCTTCTGCGGCAGATGGTGACCTTCCCGAGTGGTGGCACGACGACTCCCGTGTTTCCTTGGCCAGCTTCTGTGGCAATGACTGTACCATTGGGGTGTTCGCGGAGCATTCCGCGACAACTGCCCGCTTTCTGAATCCTCTTCTTCGCGCACCACCCCTGGCGTAATCCTCCGTTTATTCAAGGCTGTGCACATGGCAGCCATTAGGATTAGTGCAGTTTTCTTCGAGGATTACCCATGAAATCATTGCGTTCACGGGCTGTGGTCTACGGCCTGGTGATTGTGCTCGGGTTGCTGAGTGCGTTGCCGAACGTTCTTTCCCCCAGGCTGTCCGGAATTCTTCCGGGTTGGTACCAGCAGAACACGGTTTCCCTGGGGCTGGACCTTCAGGGTGGCTCACACCTGCTATTGGAAGTCGACATCCAGGAACTGTTTGCCAGCGAGTATGAGGCGATTGCAGGTGAGTTGACCACCGCCCTGCGTGAGGTGGACATTCGGTACGGGCGTCTCCAGATTACCGATAAAGGTATCGAACTACCGGTACGACAGGCAGAACGGGCACCTGAAGCCGCCAGCCTCGCCCGAACGATGGCTATGGAATCGCCGGATGGCACGCGCAGGTTTGATGTTGATATCAATGGTGGGCGATTGGTGCTAGCCCTGACCGCGTCCTGGCGGGAGAGTATTTCCCGGGATGCGGTGGAGCGCAGTCTGGAAGTGGTCAGGCGGCGACTGGATGAAACGGGGCTGGTGGATCCCAGCATCACTCGCCAGGGCAGTGACGGCATCCTGGTGCAGATGCCGGGGGTTGCCGACCCCGGTGAGATTCGTGACTTGTTGGGTACCACCGCGAAAATGACCTTTCACTGGTCCGCGCGGGATACGTCGCGGGATGATATCCCCCTGATCACCCTGCCAGACGCCCGGGAAGACAGGCAGTACAGACTCGAGCAGCGGGTTGCGATGGCCGGCGAGCACATTCGCGATGCCCATATGGCCTTCAATCCGGATACCGGGGAGCCGGTGGTCAATTTCAGGTTGGACGACAAAGGCGCGCGGTTGTTCGGGGACATGACCCGGGATAACATCGGCCGACCTCTGGCAATCGTGCTGGATGGCGAAGTGATCACCGCTCCCGTGATTCGCAGCGTGATCAGCGGCGGCAGCGGTGAGATCAGTGGTTCATTTACCTCCAAAGATGCCAGCGACCTGGCCCTGTTGCTGAGGGCTGGCGCTTTGCCTGCGCCGCTACATGTGATGGAAGAGCGCACAGTTGGTCCGGACCTGGGCAGCGACGCCATCGCCATGGGGCTGACCACCGGTTTGCTCGGTGCCGCCATGGTGATTGCCTTCATGGTGGGTCTGTACGGACGCTGGGGACTGATCGCCTGTGTGGGTTTGACGGTGAACATCGGGCTGGTCTTCGGGATACTGAGCCTGCTGGGCGCCACCCTGACCCTGCCGGGCATCGCCGGAATCATCCTCACCATTGGCATGGCGGTGGATGCCAACATCCTGATCAACGAACGTATCCGCGAGGAGTCCCGTCGGGGCAAGCCGGCCTGGATGGCTCTGCGGGAAGGTTTCGGCAAGGCCTACAGGACGATTCTGGACTCCAACTTCACCACCCTGATCGCCGTCAGCCTGCTTTTCCTGTTTGGCAGCGGGCCCGTACGGGGCTTTGCCGTCACCATTGGCATCGGCCTGGTGACCTCGCTGTTTACAGCAATTGCAGTCACCCGCCTGATAATGGAATGGCGTATCCGGGGCCGTGAGCGGGAGCCGTTGGTGATTTCCGGCCTTGCCTGGCTGGATCGCCTCGGCGAACGCGGGGTGAATTTCATGCGTGGGCGGGTGATGGGGCTTGTGGTGTCGGCGATTCTTTCCATTGCGGCCGTTGCCCTGTTTGTGCAGCCCGGACTGAAGTACGGTGTCGATTTTACCGGTGGTACGGTGGTTGAGGTGCAGGCTCAGGGGGTAACAGTGGAGCAATTGCGAACCACTCTGCAGGCGCAAGACCTCGAAGATGCAGCCATTCAGGAGGCCGGCGCTGATGGCCGTTTCCTCATCCGCCTTCCGGCGGAACAGGGCGTGCCGGGGGCAACGGCGGAGCAGGTGGCATTACTCAAAGCCGCAGTGACCTCGGTGGAACCAAGGGCGGAGTTTCCGAAGGTGGACATGGTCGGCCCGAAAGTCAGCGGCAGTTTTAGTGACGCCACCATTCTCGCAATCCTGCTGGCGGGAGCCGGTATGCTGGCGTACCTCTGGTTCCGCTTTGAGTCCCATTTCGCCTGGGCAGCCACATTGACCATTGCGCTGGATCTCACCAAAACCATTGGCTTCTTCGCCCTTGCCGGCGTGGAGTTCAACCTGACGGCGGTTGCCGCGCTGCTTGCGTTGATGGGATATTCGGTCAACGATAAGGTAGTGGTATTCGATCGCATCCGTGAAAATATGCGAATCGCACCAGATCGGCCAATGCTGGAGCTGTTGAACGAGAGTATTTCCTCCACATTGACCCGTACCGTGTTCACCTCGGTAACCACCTTCCTGGCCCTGCTGCCCATGGGCATTGCCGGTGGAGCGGCGGTATCAAGCTTTGCGTTGCCCATGCTGTTTGGCATCGTGATTGGCACCAGTTCCTCTGTCTTTATCGCATCGCCGATCCTGTATTACCTGGGACAGCGGCGTGCCAGCAAGGGACTCGCCCAGTTGCGGCCAACGGCCGATGAAATTCGCCGTGAACTGGAGTTGATTCCATGAACCTTGTTGACCATCCGGTAGGCTATCTGGCGCTGGCGATTTTTGGATTTGCTTATGTTCTGGTGATGCTGGAGGAGCGGATCCATCTGCGCAAGTCCAAGCCCATGTTAATCGCCGCAGGGCTGATCTGGGTACTGGTAGCCATTACCTATCGGGCCGCAGGAGCCAATGGCGAAGTCGAGGAGGCGATCCGTCACAATTTCCTGGAATACGCCGAACTGTTCTTCTTCCTGCTGGTGGCCATGACCTACATAAACGCCATGCTTGAGCGCGGCGTTTTTGATCAGTTGCGGATCTGGCTGCTGGGCAAGGGTTACGGTTACCGCCGCCTGTTCTGGATTACCGGTATCCTGGCGTTCTGTATCTCGCCGGTAGCGGACAACCTGACCACGGCACTGATCATGTGCGCGGTGGTGATGGCGGTGGGCCGGGACAGCGCTGCTTTTGTCTCGCTTTCCTGTATCAATATCGTGGTGGGTGCCAATGCGGGGGGCGCGTTCAGCCCGTTTGGTGATATCACCACGTTGATGGTCTGGCAAAAAGGCATTCTTCCGTTCCAGGATTTTTTCCAGCTGCTGCTGCCGTCAATGGTGAACTTCCTCGTGCCGGCTGCCCTGATGCACTTTGCCCTGCCGAAAGGACAACCATCCTTGCCTGAATCCTACGACAGTGTTATTCGTCCGGGCGGGCTGGTGATCTGCGGCCTGTTCCTGCTGACCATCGCCACCGCCATCAGTTTCCACCAGTTTCTGCATATCCCTCCGGTATTCGGCATGATGACGGGGCTGGGTTACCTGAAGGTTTTTGGTTTCTATCTCAAGCGCCACGAGGAGTACCACTGGAACGAAAGCTTTGAAACGCCACCCGGAGACAGTTCGGGCGATCGGACGCAGGGCCGTCGTGCCTTTGACGTGTTTTCCCACATTGCCCGCTCGGAGTGGGATACGCTGTTTTTCTTCTACGGAGTCATCATGGCGGTTGGCGGCCTTGGCTTTATTGGTTACCTGGGCATGATGTCAGCCACACTTTATGGCGACCTCGGGCCTACGTTTGCCAACGTCATGATCGGGGTGATTTCGGCGTTGGTGGACAATATCCCGGTGATGTTTGCAGTACTCACCATGAACCCGGCAATGTCGGACTTTCAATGGTTGCTGGTTACCCTGACGGCAGGCGTTGGCGGCAGCCTGTTGTCCATAGGTTCAGCCGCCGGTGTCGCCCTGATGGGGCAGGCGAGGGGGCAGTATACCTTTCTCAGCCACCTGAAATGGACCCCGGCAATTGCCCTGGGCTATGGCGCAAGTATCTGGGTACACTTCATGATTAATGGCTGAGATCTCGTGGGGGCTGGAAGCCGGCAAGGCCACCTGCTTCCAGCAGCTCCGCAAACCGTATGGTCGTCAGATCCATTCCCGGCGCTCCGATCACCTGTACGTTGAAGGGCAAGCCGTCTTTCGTTCTACCGATGGGTACCGAGGTTGCGGGCAGGCCCAGCAGGGTAGCCAGGGCAATCCAGCAGAACTGGTCCATATAGGCGCGGGGTTGGCCAGCGACGGTAATCTGCCGTTTGAAAACCGGGTGGGTGTGATCGTGGCGAATTGCCGTCGTGGGCGTAACCGGAGTCAGCAGAACATCGAATTGCTCAAACAGCGACGTAATTTCCGCCCGCATTTTCTCCCGGGTTTCGTTCCATGCCATCCACTGGTAAACGGGTTGGTTTACTCCGCGGCCATATTCGCCGATAAAGGCCGTCACCGGCCCGAAAAAATGTAGCCATTTTTCCAGCCGGGCGATCCACTTCATTTGCCGCCGCTGGGCCGGCTTCATGGAGGTACTCAGCAGGCTGCCCAGCAGGTTGAAATAGACCGGCAGGATGTGCTCCAGGTTCAACAGGTTGTGATGTGCTTCGGCTACCAACGCGCCCCGGTTTTCCAGGTCGCGGCCCAGTTGCTCGTAGCCGGTGACCAGTTCATCATCAACCGGGCATAGGGGGTCTTTCAGCCAGAGCCCTACACGGGCCTGTTCCAGCGATTCCATGGCTGCCGGAACCATGGCAAGTTGCCAGCTGGTGCGTTCCCGCTCTCCAGGGCCGGCAATCACGTTCAGTAGCAGTTCCAGGTCCCTGGCTGAACGTGCCAGTGGGCCGCCCTCGGCCAGGTCGGGGCGCGATTCCGTGCCCGGAGGCCCCGGAATATGACCCCGGAAGGAGACTAGCGCCCGTGAGGGTTTGTGGCCAAAAATACCGCAGAAATGGGCCGGAGTGCGGATGGAACCGGCCAGGTCACTGCCCACTTCAAGGGGTGTCATTCCCGCTGCCAGGGCCGCGGCGGCGCCACCGGAGGAGCCGCCGGGGGTATAGGCCGGGTTGTGGGGATTATTGGTGACGCCAAAGAGCTTGTTGTAACTTTGAAGATCGGTGGCGTAGATGGGGACGTTGGTTTTTCCCAGGATGATGGCGCCGGCATCTTCCAGTCGCTTGACCACATCGGCATGCTTGTCCGGTATGTGATTTTTCAGCGCCGGGGCACCTGCGGTACAGGCCATGCCCGCCACTTCCCAGGTGTCCTTGAGGGTGAGAGGCAAGCCGTGCAGAGGCCCGCCAGCTTCCCCCCGTGCCAGGGCTTCGTCCGCCTTCCGGGCGCTTTCCAGAGCATTCTGTTCATCCAGTGTCACAACGGCGTTTATGGTGCCGTTGTGCTGTCGGATTCTGTCCAGGAAAGCCCGGGTAACTTCCAGGCTAGTTAGCTTGCCGTCCTTGAGGTCGCTAACCAGTTCGGTGGCGGAACGGTAATGCAATGGTTTCATTGTGTCCTCGTTATTGTTTTCCGGTACGGATCAGGTCAATTCAGATCGCCAGTGCTTGACCTTCACCTGAGATTTCACAGCGTCCAGTATCTCGATGATCAGATTGATCAGCGCTTCGTTCGGAGCCTCTTCCCTGCCGTGTTCATCCGGCGATGGCAGAAATACATTCACAATGTCTTCAATAAAAGCATGGTTGGAGGCCGATGCCAGGTCCTCCAGAATCTGGTGGATAACGTCGGCCACAATGTCCCCTACAGCATCCTCCAAGGTTTCCTGAATGGTGGGCCCGACGACCGGCAGATATTTCAGCCGTGACAGTTCGAGATTCTGCTTGAGGGCATTGTCCACACGGGTTTCCAGGTAACTGCGCAGGGCGCCGCGATTGGGCACGTAGCCTTCCTGCGCTGCTTCCGCCACGCGTTGTGAGATCCAGTCTGAGAGCATGTCCCGTCTGGGATAGAGTATGTCGTTCTGGATGCGGTCAAACAGCGGGGAGCCGCGACGGATTTCTTCCTGGGCGCCGGAGAGTACCTTGATGACGATCCGGTCGGAGAGCTCTTCCATGAAGGCTTCGTAGTAGAAGTTGAAGAACTGGAAGGTTCGGGTCTGGGTGAAGTCGATGACCTTGTACTGGTGCAGGCGGTAGACAATGGAGATCACCCGCAATATCCGCAGGAAGCGGAAGCTGCCGACGGGAATGCAGCCTACGATGTCGTACCAGTGGATGAAGGGGTAAAAATACCAGCGGTCATAAACCTTTGCCTTGATGGCGTAGCCCCACCGTACGATGAACTCGGTCAGAAAAATGCCGACGAAAATGAGGTCGTAGAAGATGAAGTTCTCGTGGATGGGGTGGTAAAGATCTTTTATGACCGGGGCATTTTCTTCCAGTAGGTTCTGGATGGCGACGAAGTTGTAGATGGAGTCGAAGATGATGAAGGCCAGGTTGATAATGAGCAGGCCGAGCATCAGGAAGTCTATGACGAACCAGATGAGTTGGTGGCTGGTTTTCAGGTTTTCTCGGTTTACTTTCAGCATTCAGTGATCCGGGACTGCGGGTTTGGGTGCTGGCAAGTTCCGGATGGAGCCTCCCCAGACACGCCGTTAACCCATCCATGGGGGCTCGGCATTGCCATCCTTGGCAATGCACGGTCTGGGAAGGCTCCACCCGGAACTTGCGTCAGGCTCTGTGCTGTTCGCCGTCCAGGTCAGGACTTGTTGCACCTGCCTGATTTTTCGACGCTTTCACACAGGTTAGCTTATTTCAGCTCCGCCGACGACTTACCGAGTAATCTCCTGGCGATGATCAGCAGCTGGATCTGCTGGGTACCTTCGAAGATGTCGAGGATTTTGGAGTCCCTGGCCCATTTTTCCAGCAGTTCGGTTTCACCGTAGCCGAGGCTGCCGCAGAGTTCGACACAGCGCAGGGTGATCGCGTTGCCGACGCGGCCGGCTTTGGCTTTGGCGATGGAGGCTTCCTTGGAGTTGGGCAGGCCGTTGTCGGCCATCCAGGCGGCACGAAGGGTGAGCAGGCGGGCGGCTTCGAGTTCTGCTTCCATGAGCTGGAGTTCGCGGGTGGCGGCGGGTTGGGTCCAGGTCTGGTGGTGGTATTCCAGGTCAATGCCGGTAAGGGCGATGAGCTCGCGGGTTTTTTGCAGGGCGGCGCTGGCGACGCCGATGGCCATGCCGGCGACGACAGGGCGGGTGTTGTCGAAGGTTTGCATGGCACCAGCGAAGCCTTTTTCGACACTGATGTCCGGGTCGCCCAGGAGGTTTTCCAGGGGCACGCGGCAGTTGTCGAAGCGGATGGCGGCGGTGTCGGAGGCGCGGATGCCGAGTTTTTTCTCCAGGCGTTCCACAGTCATGCCGGGCGTGCCTTTTTCCACCACGAAGGATTTGATGGCGGCGCGGCCCTTGTTGCGGTCCAGGGTGGCCCAGACTACGACGGCGTCAGCGCGTTCGCCGGCAGTGACATAGATTTTCTCGCCGTTGATAACGTAGTGGTCGCCGTCTTCGGTGGCAGTGGTGCGAATGGCGGCGGAGTCAGAGCCGGCGCCGGGTTCGGTGATGGCCATGGCCGCCCAGGTGTTGCCAAGGCGGGCCAGTTGTTCGTCATTGGCAACGGCAGCGATGGCAGAGTTGCCCAGGCCCTGGCGGGGAATGGACAGCGCCAGTCCCACATCGCCCCAGCAGAGTTCGGTCAACCCGAGCACGGTTTTCATGTTGATGCCGTTGCGGTTGCCAGCGCCCCCGTTGGTGTCGGAGCGGGCGAGCTTTCCGGCACCAGTACCACCATCGGCCGCGCCGTCGTTCATGCCGTCCATGATGGAGGCAAACATGTCCAGTTCCCTTGGGTATTCGTGCTCCGCCAGGTCATATTTGCGGGAGATCGGGCGGAACACTTCCCGGGCGACTTGTCGGGCCTGGTTGATCAGTGGAGTAAATTTTCTGGGTATTTCGAGATTCATGTCGTTCTGCTCGCTTTGGCTGGGGTGATGAGCGGTTGATAACTGGAGTGACGAAAAGCAATCAGACGTGCAGGCCCCCGGTCAGGGTGGCAACGGAGCGCAGATCCCGGTACCAGCGTTCCACCGGGTGTTCCTTGACGAAACCGTGGCCGCCCAGCAGTTGCACGCCGTTAGTGCCGGCCGCCATTGCTTTTTCGTTGCAAAGCAGTCTTGCCAGGGCGGTTTCCCGGTGAGCTGGAAGGCCCTGTTCCAGACGGCTGGCAGCTCGCCAGGTAAGCATGCGCATGCTGTCAGTCTCGATTGCCAGATCACTGATCATGAAAGCAACGGACTGGCGATGGCTGATGGGCTCGCCGAAAGCTACGCGGTCGTTGCAGTAAGGAATGACGTAGTCCAGAACTGCCTGGGTGGCACCGATGGCCAGCCCGCAGCGAAGGAGTGAGCCGCAATCGAGGAAGGCCTGGTAGTCGAAGTCTTCTTCGCCCAGCAGGGCGTCGGCCGGTACTTCAACATTATCCAGCAGCAATCTGGCTGGTCCCGCTGCTTTGAGTCCCATCGTCGGGTCGGGTTTAACGCCAAGGCCCGGCGTTCCTGCTTCCACGATAAACAGCCTCGGTTGTGCTTCAAGTTCAGCCCCAACCAGCAGGAGTTCCGCGTTTTCGCCCTGCACAACAGCGTTTTTGAGGCCGTTAAGGGTATAGCCGGTATTCGTTTTCCGGGCCGACGTCTGCACGGTGAAGGGGTCAAACAGGGGGATGGGTTCATCGATGGCGATTGCCGCTACCGGGGGCTCGTCACCACAGAATGCCGGCAGGTAGCGGCTTTGCTGTTCACCGGTGCCCCAGCGAGTGATCGCCTGGGCCACACTGAAAGGCGCGAGTAATGCTGTCGCCAGCCCCATATCACCCCAGGCCAGCTGTTCGGCGATCAACACACTGGTCACCGGGGACTGGTGTTCCGCAACACCGCCGAATGCTTCTGGTATCGCATACAGGGCCAACCCCAACTCGGCCGAGGCTGTGCGGATATCGTCTGGTATCTGCCCGGTTTCATCGGCACGGGCAGCAGCTGGTCTGAGTTCGTCACGGGCAAACCGGCCAAGAAGATCGGTGATCATCCGTTGGTCGTCAGTCAGTGAGAGATCGAACAGCTCAGTCGGGTCGCGCTTGGGCAGACGTTTCCTCGGCAGCCAGTCGTTGACACGACGGAACTCCCGTCCGGCGAAAGCGAGTGCACGAAACCCGGTTCGGGTTCCGTGATAGGCGGTTCTTTCAAGCGGGGCACGCAGACCAAACCGGTCCAGTAAGGGATTCGCGGCAAGCCGGTTCATCATGGAAAGGGCGAAGCCCATTGGGTCCCGTGTCATCTGCTGTCTCCTCGGTTGCACTTGCCTGTGTTCGCCTGCTGGCGATCAGGAGCGGTTGTTGTTTGTTGATCATGGGCCCGGGCCGATCCGACGCCATTGGCATGTCGTACATTACTGGCAGGCAAGATGGTCAATAGCCATGGATTAACCGTGCCTCTACCCGTTACACTCCGGTTGATACCGTGCCCGTTAACACACTGACTAAAACTCACTGACGAAAGTAACGCTGCAGGATGCTCCCCCACATTAGTTCTCGTGTTAACCGTCGGCTCCTGATTCTCTGGTTGGTTTTCTGGGCCATTCCCGCGTTGTCCCGGGCCCAGCAGGTGGAAATCAAGGTGGATGGTGACTATCCGCAGTTGCAGGACAACGCGGAGGCGTTCGTTGGTGAAGTCGAAGGCCGCACGGCCAACAGTCTGAGGCGCTACGCCGGCACTGCCGAAACCCAGGTCGAAGACGCTCTTCGCGCCCTCGGCTACTACAATCCGGTTATCCAGTGGGAAATTATCGAACCACCCGGTGAGGATGAAGAGCCTGCGCGCCTGGTTCTTACCGTGCAGCCGGGTGAGCCGGTGCGTGTCCGTTCCCGTAAGGTGGAGATTGAGGGCCCGGCCAGTGAAGATCCCGGTTTTACGGGGTCCCTGCCGCAGAAACCGGCTGAGGGAGATGTACTGAATCACGGTGAGTACAGTTCGCTGCGCCAGACTATCGAGAATCGCGCCAGTCGACTGGGTTATTTTGATGGCGAGTTCACTACCCGCAAGCTGGAAGTAGACCCTGAAAATAGGGTGGCGGATATCACTCTGATTTATCGCAGCGGGGAACGTTACCGGCTGGGCGAGGTCAGTTTCAGCGAAGGCCATGGATTCGAGGAGCAGCTCCTTGAACAGTTTGTGCGTTTCGAACCGGGTGAAGTTTTTCACGCTGACAAGATCGCCAGGCTCAACACGGATTTATCCAATAGTGGCTATTTTTCCGGAGTGGATATTGATGCCTCTCCCGGCGCCGCTGAGGACGGGGCGATTCCGGTGAATGTCGGGCTGACCACACGCCCACCCCGATCGGTGGCCGCCGGTATCGGTTTTTCTACCGACGTGGGGCCACGTCTGCGGGGTAACTGGCGGGAGCACTGGATTAACCCCATGGGACATCGCCGTGGCGTCGAAACCGAACTTTCCGCACCACGCCAGAACCTCAGCACATGGTACGAATTGCCCCTGGACCCACCCATGACAGATTCCATCCGTTTGTCCGCCGGTTACCAGCGGGAGGATATAGAGGACGTTGAATCGGAACTGCTGACCTTCGGCCAGCAGTGGAAGCACCAGCTCGACGATGGCTGGTTACAGGTGGCTTCCCTGCGGTGGGAGGGGGAACGCTACCGGATTGGCGATGATGAGACCGAGCAAAGCAGCCTGTTGTTGCCCGGGCTAGGTTACTCGAAACTGCATGCAGATTCGCCTCTGGACCCGTCCCGGGGTTATCGGATTCAGTTTGATGTAACCGGTGCCCACCGGGCCGTACTGTCGAACGTCGACATTGTTCATGTGAATTTTCTCGTCAAGGGGCTGTATACGCTGGCGGATAACCATCGCTTCCTGACCCGCTTCCAGTTTGGAGGAGTAGCAACCAATCGTTTTTCCGACGTGCCGCCCTCGTTGCGGTTTTTTGCCGGTGGTGATCAGAGTGTCCGGGGTTATGGTTACGAAACTCTGTCGCCGCGAGATGATGACGATGTCGCTGTTGGTGGGCGTTACCTGATGGTCGGCAGTGCTGAATATCAGTATCAGTTTGCCGACAACTGGCGTGTAGCTGCCTTTGTGGATGAAGGCAACGCCATTGATGATCTGGCGGACCCCCTGGCAACGGGCGTCGGACTCGGTATCCGCTGGATAAGCCCGGTGGGGCCTCTGCGCCTGGATGTCGCAAAAGGGCTGAACCCGGAATTTGGTGGGGAGTGGCGTATTCACTTTTCCATGGGGCCAGAGTTATGAGTGACGCTCCAGCGGAAAAGGTCCATAAGCCAAAGCGTCTGAGGAATGGCCTGCTGATTGCGCTGGCCATCATAATCCTGCTGCCTCTGATCCTGATCGGGGCACTGCTGTTGGCCTTGCGCTCGGAGACTGGAACGGCCTGGGTAATTGACCAGATTCCCGGTCTGGAAGTAGAGCAGGGGCAGGGCTCGTTGCTGGGGCAGTGGCAGGCCCAGTGGTTGAGGTGGCAGGGCTACGGTGTGGGTCTGCGGCTGGAGGCTCCGGTGGTTGACTGGTCGCCTACCTGTCTTTTCAGCAAGCAGCTGTGCCTTGAAACCCTGCGGGTAGAAACCATAGATCTGACGCTGCAACCGTCGGCGGATCAGCAGAAGAAAAACGACGATATTGAACTTCCTGGCATTAACCTTCCGCTTGGCCTGGCGGTCAGGGAGATAGATCTTGGCACTTTCACTCTGAATGACGGCAAGATCTGGGATCATCTGCAGGTGCGGGCCGAAGGCTCCGGATCGGACTGGCACCTGCAGAGCCTCACCTTCGCCCGTGATGATATCGGAATTGATGCGTCCGGCCGGGTGCAGACACGCGGCGACTGGCCGTTGGCTCTTGATGTGGGAGTTCGTCTGCCGCCCCCCTACGGGCCGGATTGGAACCTTGCTCTCAATCTGACTGGTAGTGCTGCAGACATGAGGGTGCGGGGGACAAGCACGGGTTATCTGGAGGCCACACTTTCCGGTCGAGTGGCGCCTCTGGACAGTGCCTTGCCTGCACAATTGACTGTGGAATCTCCGAGTTTTATTCCCGCAGAGGGGTTGCCTGAAACCCTGGTTCTTCAGGACACCGTCGTTGCATTGAAGGGGAGCCTCGAAAACGGTTTTCGTTCCGATTCCCGTACCTCGTTGCCCGGCACCGCCGGTGATATTGCGGTTACGTTAAAAGGTCTCGTGACAACGGCCGGAGTGGAAGACCTGAACCTCTTGCTCTCGGCGCCGGGAACCGGCGATGCCGAGACCGGAGACGCATCGGTGACGGGAAGCATGGACTGGCAGCAGGCCTTCTTGCTGGATGCCCGGGTCGCATTGGAAGCCTTCCCCTGGTACAGCCTGATTCCGGATTTTGAGCAACCACCGGTTTCCCTTCGCCAACTGAATGGTGAGGTTCGCTATCAGTCCGGTGCCTATCAGGCGAGTGTCGAAGCCAGCGTCGATGGCCCCCATGGGGAGGCTGACCTGTCCGGGGAGCTGGATGGCGATATGGAATCGTTAAATATCAGTCGCTTGCGAGTGAACACAGGCGCCGGGTTTCTCGGTGGGCAGGGGAATGTGGCCTTTGCAGACCAGCTGGCATGGGATGCTCAACTGGAACTGGACGGTTTCAACCCCGGCTACTGGTTGCCGGTTCTCGAGGCGAGCCTGAACGGTAATGTCAAAACCAGTGGGCGAATGCCAGAAAGTGGCAAGCCAACCATAGAGGCGGAGTGGGATCTTTCAGGCACCTGGCAGTCCAATGACGCCCTGGTTCGCGGTGCGCTGAACAGTGACACCGGGGCCTGGGCGGTGTCTGGCCTGGAACTTCAGGTGGGCGATAACCGGGTCACCGGCAGTGGCCAGTGGAGTAGTGAGATCGAGGGCAACCTGAGCGTGGAGATGCCCTCTCCGGAAACCTTCCTGCCCGGCCTGGCAGGTTCGCTGAGCGGAACCGCTTCGATGTCCGGCACACCCGAGCAGCCTCAAGGCAGCGCGAGTGTGTCCGGTTCCGATCTGGCCTGGCAGGAACTGAGCCTGGCCAAGCTGGACCTGAACGCCAACCTAGGGGAAGGGCTGAGTGTCAGTGCCGATGTCGAAGCGAGCGAACTCCGGTACGGCGAGCAGTTGCTGCAGGTTTTGACGCTGGGTCTGTCAGGCACCCGGGATAATCACCAGCTAGACGTTAATGCCGTTCATGAGGAGGCTGAGGTCGGGCTGGTATTTGCGGGTAAGGCTGGCGAGAACTGGAACACCTGGCAGGGTGCTGTAGAGCAGGGGCGCGTTGATGTTCCGGAACAGGGTCAACAATGGACATTGGCAGGACCAGCAGCGCTGGAGTATACCGAAACCGGCAGACTGACTTTCGGCAACCATTGCTGGCAATGGCAACAGGCCTCGGTATGTGCGCAAGACCAGACGCTGCTCCCTACCCAGGACATTGCCTATCGGGTGGAGAACTTCCCGACCACTGCATTGGCGCCGCTAATGCCTGAAACGCTCCGCTGGGATGCGCAGTTGAACGCAGACATCCAGTTGGTCATGACCGACGACGGGCCTGATGGTGAGGTATCACTGGACGCTGGAGCCGGTGAGTTTGAAGTTATGGTCAGGGACGAATGGCAGACCCTGGGTTATGACACCTTCACTACCGCGCTTCGGTTGAAACGTGACATCGCTGAACTGAATGTGGAGCTTAAGGGCCCCGGGCTGGGTGACCTCTCGGTGTCAATGGCGGTTGATCCGAACGACAGAGAGCGTGAGGTGGATGGCCAGTTCCGGGTTCAGGGCCTGGACATTGCGATGGCCGGAGTTTTTGCTGGGCTGGAAGTGGTCGAGGGCGAACTCAATGGCGAGGGCAGGCTTTCCGGCCCTCTAATGAAACCGGCTGTGAAGGGTGAAATAGCGTTGACCGGCGGACGGATTTCCGACCCCCAGTTGCCCATACCGTTGGAAGATATGGTGGTAAGCGTGGAGCTGAATGGGTATTCCGCGGATATTTCCGGCCGCTGGCGCAGCAACGAGCGCAGTACCGGCAACATCAAGGGGGGGCTGGATTGGTTCGCGGAGCCCTATATAGAGATCAATCTCACCGGTGACCGGTTGCCGTTCAGCTATGACCCTTACGCCCGCGTAGAACTGGTTCCGGATATTACCGTTACCTATAGCGGGGGCGACCTTGCGATAACCGGCCGCCTGGAGGTTCCCCGCGGCGAGATCGAGATCAGGGAGCTGCCCGCGCAGGCAGTTTCGGTCTCGGAAGACGAAGTGATCGTCGGTGCGGAAAAGGAAG
Source organism: Marinobacter denitrificans (assembly GCF_008795955.1). Taxonomy (GTDB): domain Bacteria; phylum Pseudomonadota; class Gammaproteobacteria; order Pseudomonadales; family Oleiphilaceae; genus Marinobacter; species Marinobacter denitrificans. The sequence continues at coordinate 114,653 of NZ_VMHN01000001.1, read as the reverse complement.
AGGGTGGTTTACGCTCCCTGGATATGGATGTGACGGTGGTGGTCGGTGATGATCGGGTCAGTTTCAATGGTTTTGGCGTCACCGGCAACCTCGAGGGCACCCTGCGTATCGGTAACAATATCGACACCCGTGGTGAACTGCGGCTGGTTGAGGGCCAGTATGAGGCTTACGGTCAGGAACTGGAGCTGCGAAGGGCCCGGTTGATGTTTGTAGGGCCGCTGACAGAGCCGTACCTGGACATCGAAGCTATCCGACGTGTAGACAACGTAGTGGCGGGAATACGGCTCAGTGGCCCGGTAAGTTCTCCTCAGACCGAAGTGTTTTCAGAACCGGAGATGCCCCAGACGGATGCATTATCCTATGTCATCCTGGGCCGGGCCCCCCAGAGCAGGGGTGACGAGGGGCAGATGAGTCGCGCCGCCATTTCACTTGGGCTGACCCAGGCCAACAAGGTCACGCAGGGGCTTGGTGAAGAGCTCGGCATACGAAATCTGATGCTGGAAGCGGAGGGCTCCGGAGATGAGTCTGCAGTGGTTGCCAGTGGCTACCTGACCGACGAGCTCAGTATTCGCTACGGCGTGGGTATTTTTGAGCCGATCACCACTGTTGCCTTGCGTTACGACCTTGGCCGGTATTTCTATCTGGAAGCTGCCAGCGGCCTGGCAGCTTCCCTGGATATTTTCTACACCCGGGATTTCTGAGCGGGCCTGTTATTCCAGTTCAAATGTGGCACTGACCCGGGATGTGAGTTCCCGTGGGCCTACGTCAGACACAGGCGCAGAGGAGGCCCGCATTTCCGCCATCATCGGGACCGGAGGCTGGTAGCCGTCATCGACATTGATGTTGATGACCTCTCCGCACTGCTTGCCAAGTTCGTTGGCAACAAATTCGCACCGTGCCCTGGCGTCAGCGATGGCGCCAGCCAGGGCCTGCTTGCGAAGGCTGCTCTCATCGGAATGGAAAAACTGGTGCTGTCCCACGTTGTAATCCATGCCCAGTGCCTGGGCCTGCTGCAGAATGGGATTGAGCAAGGAAAGATCATCAATGGTGAAGCTTACAGTTTGCGAGGCGACGGCCATTTTTTCCGGCTTCTGGCCCCGCTCCTGGGAGGGGATGGAGCGACTGTAGAGATTAACCGAAGCATCGCTGTAGGCGTCGAGCTGGTCACGGTAGTCGCTGATGCCGTCCCGCCATTGTTCCATCTGCTCATTCACCCGCCGGGTCGCTGTTTCAGGCAGGTTGTGTTCAGCGTTGGCAGTAAACTGCAGCCGCGCGCTGTCTGGCGTATACTTTACTGAAGCCTGGCCGCTAAGGCTTACTTCCCCGGCCATTGCGCCCAGGGAGAAGAAAGTCAGGGCGGCGGGAATGAGCAGGTATCGATGGGCGGTAGAAAACATTGTGGGATCTCCATGCTTTTACACAATAATCAGGTCAGGTTGACTCCCCGGGAGCGTGACATCCTGCTCAGGCTGACCGGGAGTGATCCCCATTATGTGACGACCCGGGATCAACTGAAAGAGTGGGCAGCCCGCCACCTGCAAGCCCTGCCCGGTGATGCCAGGGAAATCCGCGAAATCAAGGCTGTTCTGCAGCGTTACCTGCCACTTTGAAATTCCTCCCGCGGTGAATCATCGGGCTCCAAAGGTTCATCAAGTCTGATCAGTTTTCTCTCTTCTGCAGCCTGAACAAAGTGCCTGAAGATGCGCCGGTGGCCGCCGTGATACAGCAGATATTCAGGATGCCACTGAATTCCCATCAGCCACTGGCCGCGGGTGTTTTCAATCGCCTGTACGAAATGGTCATTATCCAGGGCGACGACACGAAGGTGATGCCCCAGCCTCTTGATGGTCTGGCTGTGGATTCGGTTGGCGCCAATCACCGGCTGGCGCATGACCTCTCCGAGACGGCTGTCGTTGACTATCCGAACAGTCTGCATGGGCAAGAGCAGCGGGCGGTGACGGGTATTTACCCGCAGGGGGGTGACGTTCTGACACAGCGAGCCACCACGGAATATATTGATGAACTGGGCACCCCTGCAGATGCCCAGCACCGGAATATTCAGCTCTTCCGCTCGGCAAAGCAGGCGAACATCGGTTTCGTCCCGCCGTGGATCATAGTTTGCCGTGACCTGAGGCGCCTGACCATACCGGGAAGGGTGAACGTGGGTGCCACCAGATAGCACCAGGCCATCAAGCAGGGAAACGTCCACTCTGGAGCCAGGGCGAATGAAGTGAGTGTGCGCTCCATGCATGCGCAGGGCAAAACTGATCAGCCGATGCGCCAGGCTGCGTCGGGCAGGGCCACTGATCCCGATGGTGAGGCCGGGATGTTCCGGCCTTTCCGTGATGACGTCAGGCATAGTTGTGAGATTGCAGCCATTGTTCGGCGGTGTCGACCCAGCTATGGGTCAGGTTGTGAAAGCTCAGCTTACGGCTTTTGCGGAACTCGCTGACCAGCTCCGCCAGATCCCCGGCGTTGGCAGCCAGTTGCTCCAGTACCACCCAGTCATTCCATACGGTCGAGAAATGCCAGAGCGGGTTGTCGATGTCGCAATCCGGCAGCCGGTAATGCAGGGTGGGCCTGCTCTTGATGCGTTCATCCTTCACGTATTCAGACAGGAGATCGCCGTTGATGTGTGCAAACAGTGGTAGCAGGTCCAGCGCCTTGTTTCGCGTGGGGTTGTAGTGAAGGTAGTCCTTCATCAGTTGATCCATGTCCGGATCATAATCCTCAGCCACCAGCAGATCGATGTAAGTGCTGCTCCAGGGTTCAATATAGCTTGTGAGCTTGCGGCTCAGGTCAATCTGGTGACGTGCCTTGAGCCACTCGTAAAGCGCAGCAAAAGCCTGCAGGTAGCGCACCAGCGTTGAGGCCTTCAGGTCGGGCAGCTCCGGGTTCAGTTGCAGGCCGAATGCATAGTAGATGGCCTCCCGGCTGCCCAGCGCACCTGCCTTGCGTAACTCATCACAGAGCTTTTCAATGCGCTCCAGTTCGCTGAGTGGCAATGGAGGGCTGATGATTTCCAGCGGCACGATTTTCTCGGCTGCTGCATCGATAACGCTCATGGCCTGGCCGCCGAGTTCCCGGACCGATTCCGGCAACCTCTGATCCTGCAGATCCAGGTCTTTGATGGGGTCGGAATCCAGTTCGATGGTAAAGGAACCTACCTCGGTTGAAATTTCCGATACGTAACGCGAAACAGGCTTCGCCTCGCCACCAAGCAGGCGCGACGAAAGGGACACGAGAGCTTCGTACCCCAGGCCGGACAACTCTATCTCAACACCAACTTTCCGTTCCTTCCCGTCATCGGTTCTCATGATGTCCGGCATGCTGCATCTATTGCTCATTAATGCGTCTCCACAAGGGGTTAGCGTTACCTTAACACAGACCCGCAAACTGAAAGTGACCATTGGCGGCCAAAAAATACAGCCCTCAGTAAAAAATTCAGGTACAGACTTTACACTGGATAAAACACTGTATATAGTCAAATCACTGTATATAAAAACAGGGCTAACCGGGGTCACCGAAACATGAAGCTGACAGCAAGGCAGACACAGGTACTGGAAATCATTCGTCGCTCTGTCGACGAGACCGGATATCCACCGACCCGCGCGGAAATTGCCACAGAGCTGGGGTTCCGTTCGGCCAATGCCGCGGAAGAGCATCTCAGGGCGCTGGCCAGAAAGGGGGCTATCGAAATGGTTCCGGGCGCCAGCCGTGGCATTCGTCTCCCCGAAGTCGAAGCGGACCCGGGCTTGCCGGTAATCGGGCAGGTGGCAGCCGGTAGCCCGATTCTGGCCCAGGAGCACATCGAAGACCACTGCACCCTGCAGCCGGAATTTTTCTCGCCTTCGGCGGATTACCTGCTTCGTGTGCGTGGTATGAGTATGAAGGATATCGGAATCCTGGATGGCGATCTGCTGGCAGTGCATCGCACCAGCGATGTCCATAACGGCCAGATTGTGGTTGCCAGGGTGGGGGAGGAGGTGACGGTGAAGCGGTTCCGCAAGGATGGCTCCAAGGTGTACCTCATTGCAGAAAACGAAGAATTCGCCCCCATCGAGGTGGATCTGACAGAACAGGAATTATTTATCGAAGGGCTGGGTGTCGGCGTGATCCGGCGATCAGATCTTCACTGATACTCCTGTATCCCGACATTTCGGCAGTGCTCCGCAGAGCGTCAACCTCTGTCGGGCTCAGCTTAACGGCAGACGAGGTTTATCATGGAACAACTCAGCTTTAATCAGAACCTGGCGTACGCTCACGGAGGCGGCAGATTTGTCGGCCCGGAGGCTGCCGCTCTGAGCAGCCATGATGTGAAACGAGAGACAGTCACCCGCTCCCGCCCTGCGCAGCCGACCGGTAACGTGACGGAAATCATTCTTCCTGAAGGGCAGGTTGAGAATTTCCAGCTATTGCTGCCGATGCTGACACAACTCAACCAGGAAAAACGGTGGCTGGCCTGGATCGACCCACCCCAAAGCCTGGTCAGCAAGTGGCAGCCCATGCGCGGGATTGTGGCGGGCGAGCTATTGGTGTTGCGGTCTACTGCGGACTACCCGGCCAGGCAACTGGCGGAGCGGGCGCTGAGCGCAGGTACCTGTCATGCCGTCGTGATGTGGACCCGGAAGCTGGGGCGTGAAGCCCTGGCTTCTCTGGAGCAGGCCTCGGCCAGAGGCAACAGTCACGGCGTGGTCCTGCGCCAACGCTGAGGGTTCAGCGGCTCACCCAGTTGAGCGAAGTACCCACGTCAGTGAAGTGTATAAGAGGGCCGGATATCGTATGCATCTGGCTCATCTTCTTCCCAGTCAATATCGTGGGCAACATTGCCTGCAGCCTCAATGCCGGCGGAAATCATGGCCTTGGCCACATTCATATCCCGGTCTTCCATCATTTCCCTGGCTTCGGCTGAGAAGGATATTTTTACCAGGGGTTCGCTGTCGTCGTCGATACGGCGAAGAGCGTAATCGCCATTGCTCAGTTGTACAATCTCGAAAAAAGAGGGTGACATTCAGTTAGCCTTTCAGTTCATTCCCCGGGTGTCGGCAAATATCAGCGGCGGACCATGGTATTACCACTCGCTGTGCCGTTCCTCAAGGATATCGGTAAAGTGTTTGATGGCAGTCAGGGTTTGTTCCAGAGCCTGTCTCGACCTGTCCGGGCCGATATCGGCAGAAACAGCAATCACGTTTTCGTCACTCACGGTTTTCCTGGTCACGGGGGGATTGCCCTGATGCCGTTCCAGCTGCTCCAGGTGGTTCCACCAGCTGTTGGTGTCGCCGGCCAGTTGCTTCAGGTCGGTCGCCTCCGGGATGTCGTTTCCGAGCAACTCGATTAAAGCTTCCAGGCTGTCGGGCTGCGCCAGTTTCTCCTGGTACATTCTTGCGACCATGACCGGAATCAGTTTTCTCGCGCGCAGGCCAAGCTCCACCGCTCCCTGAACCAGTGCTTCGCGCACTGGCACATTGTCATTCTCGTCCAGTTGGCCCAGCAGGGTTCTGGCAAGAAAAATTTTCTGGGAAATCAGTGAATGCCACGGTGACGCCATGGATGTACCTGCCTAAAGAGCTGGGCCGCGCGATGGATTAACTGCCAATGGTAACATTTCTGGTCAGGGATTTCCTCCTTCCTGGCAATCCGCGAGTCTTTGACAAGAAACTACAAAGATTCACTTGAAACGGTCGTTTGAATTTGGCAAAAAGGCGCCCGGTTTGAGTAACTTTTGATCGTCTGGCGCTGAATTCCAGTTAAGCGAAAATCTTGACTGCCGGTTGTCCAGATCAGTTTCCGTGGAGGTGGAAGGGAATGCGTAACCATTTGGTCGCAGGTTTTACAGTGGCAATGCTCGGGTTTGCAGGTAGCAGCGTTTCCGCGAAGGTCAGTGAGTCCGAAGCCGAGCGGTTGGGCAAAGATCTCACCCCCGTTGGTGCTGAAAGGAAAGCCAATGCATCTGGCAGTATCCCTGAGTGGACCGGCGGGCTGACCACGCCGCCCTCAGGCTGGCAGCAGGGGCAGGTGGAAATCAATCCCTTCCCGCAGGATGAGCCTTTATTCGTGATTACCGCTGGCAATGTGGATCTGTATCGCGACAAGCTTACCGACGGCCACGTCCGGATGCTGGAGGAGTACGGTCCGGAATTCGTGATGCCGGTATACCAGACTCGCCGCACGGCGGCCTTCCCGGAGGATGTCTACGAGAAGTCACGGGAGAATGCCGTTAGTGCTGAGCTGTTGAGTAACGGTAACGGTGTACGGAATACCATCATGACCAGCCCCTTCCCGATTCCGGAGAATGGGCTTGAGGTTATCTGGAACCATATTCTTCGGTACCGGGGCGAGGAGCTTACATTCCGCAGTTCTTCGGCGACTCCACAAGTAAACGGTTCCTACAATCAGGTGGTGAACCAGTATGATTACTTTTTCGCCTACAGCCGTCGGGGGGCCGACCTTGAGGATATCGACAACAAGATTTTCTACCTGAAAACCGAAACCATCGCGCCTTCCAACCTGGCAGGTACCATCACCCTGGTGCACGAGACACTTGACCAGATCCGCTCGCCCCGCTTGGCCTGGCGCTATGATTCCGGCTCGAGACGTCTGCGCCGGTCGCCGAACCTGGCTTATGAAACCGATCTGCCCAACTCGTCCTCACTGAGGGCCGTTGACCAGAAAGACATGTATAACGGCGCTCCGAATCAGTATGACTGGGAGCTCAAAGGCAAGCGCGAAATCTTTGTGCCCTATAATGCCTACAAACTTCATGACGAAACCATCAAGCCTGACGATGTCATTCGTCCGCAGCACATCAATCAGGAACTGACCCGCTACGAGCTTCACCGGGTATGGGTTGTTGAGGCGAAGCTGAGGACAGGTATCAGCCATATCTATTCCCGCCGGATATTCTATGTAGACGAGGATAGCTGGCAGATTCTTGCCAGCGAAGAATATGACAGTGAGGGTGAGCTCTGGCGCGTATCTGAGGCCCACAACATCAATTACTACAGTGAGCCGGTGTTCTGGACTACCATGGAAATGACGTACGATCTCAAGGCGGAGCGTTACTACATTGATGGTCTGGACAATGGTTTCCCGGCCTACGATTTCAAGCCCGGTTTCCGCGGCAACCAGTTCTCGGCTTCGGCCGCTCGCAGGGCCGCTCGCCGCTGATGACCATGATGGCCGGGGGTCTCGGATCCCCGGCCACTGTCCGGGCCATACAACGATACTGGAGATACAGGTATGTCGGTACCGGAGCAACTGGAAGCAGTGGATACCCTGGTGGAGCATCTCAAGACCGCTCTTGCTGAAAAAAACTGGGAAGAACTGTCACGCCTGAACGAATTGGTGAAGCCAACCATTGAACCGGTGATGGCAGCCCTGGAGGCCGGCGAACTGAGCCCGGAGCCGGTACGGCAACGACTGGCAACTCTCCAGACTTATTGTGACCGTGCCAATATTTCGGCAAATGAGGCTAAAGCCGAAGCTCAGAAAGCGCTCAAGGAAATTAATCAGAACCGAAGCGCGGCGAAAGCCTATCAGAACGTCTCTTCAAATCCCCCTAAATAGCGTCATAAAATTGACTCAGACGCACTTACAGTCTTAAATACCGCTCACAAATCCCCGCAAGAGATTCGTTTGAATGTCGAAGAACAACAAGGTGCTGGTGCTCAGCGAGGACGACGCAAGAAAGCGTGATATTGCCACCATACTTGAGTTTGTTGGTGAGGAAGAGGTCGTGGTCGGCGACGAAGCTCGCTCGCTGCTTGCCAGTGGTGATCCTGAAACGCTGGACGAAATTTCTGCTGTGGTACTCAACGGTGAGGACGCAGGGGTGTGCAAGACGGTGGCGTCGGTGTGTGAGGCTACTGTAGGCGTGCCTGTGCTGATGATCGGGTACCCTGATCTGAAACCGTTGTCCGAGGAACACGCCGGCCGGGTGATTGCCCGCATGGAGTGGCCCCTGAACTACACCAAGTTCGTGGACTCCCTCTATCGCGCCCAGATCTACCGTGACCAGTTTGCCCGGTCCCGGGAGCGTGGCAAACAGCGCGGGTTACAGCTTTTCCGCAGCCTGGTTGGTACCAGCCGCAAGGTTCAGTCCGTTCGCCAATTGATGGAGCAGGTGGCGGACAAGGATGTGAGCGTGCTGATAACCGGCGAATCCGGTACCGGCAAAGAAGTGGTGGCTCGCAATCTGCATTACCATTCCGCCCGCCGAGACAAGCCCTTTGTCCCCGTCAACTGCGGTGCCATTCCTGCTGAGCTGCTCGAAAGCGAGCTGTTCGGTCATGAAAAGGGTGCCTTTACAGGAGCCATCACAGCCCGCGTTGGTCGATTTGAGCTGGCCGAGGGCGGCACCCTGTTCCTTGATGAAATCGGCGACATGCCGTTGAACATGCAGGTCAAGATACTGCGGGTATTACAGGAACGCACTTACGAGCGGGTAGGCAGTAACCGCACACAGTCCGCCGACGTACGGGTAATTGCAGCCACCCACAAGGTTCTGGAGAACATGATCGAGAGCGGGGATTTCCGCGAAGATCTCTACTATCGCCTGAATGTGTTCCCCATTGAAATGCCGGCCCTGCGGGAGCGGGTAGAAGACATACCGCTGCTGATCAATGAGTTGATCTCCCGTATGGAGAAAGAAAAGCGTGGCTCGCTACGGATGAACTCGGCAGCCATCATGAGCCTCTGTCGCCATGACTGGCCGGGTAATGTCCGGGAGCTGGCAAACCTGGTGGAGCGGCTGGCAATTATGCACCCGTACGGGGTGATCGGTGTACAGGAGCTTCCAAAGAAGTTCCGCTATATTGACGACTACGACGAGAATCGGCCGGTCGAAGATTCGGGTATGCCTTCCAGTATTCCGGGTCTGGTAGGGCTGGATGCACCCGCCTTGTTGCCCGTTAACGGGATTGATCTCAAGGACTACCTTTCCAACCTCGAGAAGCAGCTGATTCAGCAGGCACTGGATGAGGCGGGGGGCGTGGTGGCCCGGGCGGCGGAGAAACTGCGGATTAGGCGGACGACCCTGGTGGAAAAGGTCAGGAAGTACGGCCTTCGGGACGAGGAGTCTGAGGAGAATTAAGTAGCTCCGTAGCGTATTGAACGGCGTCAATGGTTTGTAACCTGCGACGCCGTAGTTGTTTCAGGGGTGCCAGAAACCCGTCACCTCTCCTTTCTGTAATTTCCCTACCTATTGAAATATAAACAAAAAATAAAGTTGGCACAGTGCTGGCTTAGTTCTGCCCAAACGATCCATCCGATTGGTACGGGCCGGATTTGGTCCGGTCAGAGGGCGAGTTTATGAGTCAGTTGCATTTTGTTGGTTTGTCGTCGGCGAAGGGGGCTTCAGCCATTAAGGAGTCCTCGGCCAATGCGGCGGCGGATGTCAATGACAAGGTGACGGCGTTGTTCCCGGAGCAGGACGATGAAGCTGTGGGTACGGCGTTGGATCTGTTCGACCAGATGTCCCGGCAGATCACTGATTCCTATCGCACCCTGGAGTCCCGTGTTAACCAGTTGTCCGGAGAATTGTCTGCAGAGTCACAGCAGCGTCAGGTGGAGCTGGAGCAGAAAGAGGAGTTGGCTGATCGGCTTTCCACGCTGCTTCACGCACTTCCGGCAGGGGTGGTGGTACTGGACAGCCAGGGTGTCGTGACTCAGACCAATCCCGCCGCCATTACCCTGCTCGGTGAGCCCTTGGGCGGCGAGCGCTGGGTGGATGTCATTCGTCGCTGTTTCGCGCCCCGACGGGATGACGGCCATGAAGTGTCACTGAAGGACGGCCGCCGGGTCAGTATTGAAATCCGCACCATGGAAAATCAGCCGGGGCAGTTGATCCTGCTGACGGATCTGACAGAGACCCGTCATCTCCAGGCTCAACTGGCCCATGCCCAGCGTCTGTCAGCCATGGGCAAGATGGTGGCATCACTGGCCCACCAGATTCGAACACCGCTGTCTGCCGCCATTCTGTATGGCGGTCACCTCAGCCAGGAGGATCTGGACGAAGAAATGCGGCAGCGCTGTGCCTCCCGCTTGATGTCTCGTCTTACGCACCTAGAACAGCAGGTTCGCGACATGCTGATTTTTGCCCGCGGTGAAACCCGGCTTGCGGAGGAGCTGTCTGCCTCTGGGCTGGTTCAGGCGCTGGCGTCTGCGCTCGATGGGCTGAAGCTCCCTGCCGGCGTTTCCGTAGAGCTGGACAGCCAGGCAGGGGATGAGGCGTTGATGTGTAATCGGGATGCCCTGGTCGGCGCCTGCACAAACCTTGTGAATAACAGCGTGGAAGCGGGCGCAACGAAGGTTACGGTTGCCATTGCTTCTGCGAATGGCGAGCTGGTGGCTCGGGTGGCTGATAACGGCCCCGGTTTTTCTCCGGAACAGGCCGGTCAGCTTCTGGAAGCCTTCTATACCACCAAGTCTCATGGCACAGGCCTGGGGCTGGCCGTTGTTCAGGCTGTGGTGAAGGCACACCAGGGCCGCTTTGACATTGAATCGCCCACTGTCGGGGGCGCTGTTGCAACCATTTCGCTGCCGTTGCTGCGTTCGCTGTCGGCCAATGGCCGCCGCACGCAGACACACCAGAATAACTGACCGGAGGCAATCATGGCCAAAGCCCAAATTCTGATCGTTGAGGATGACCACGATCTGCGAGAAGCGCTGGTGACCACACTGGAGCTGGCGAAGTTCCGGGTGCGGGAAGCTGCCGATGCAAAGCAGGCGCTGGCACAACTGGCCGAGTCGCCGGTAGACATGGTGGTCAGTGACGTGAATATGCCCGGGATGTCCGGCCATGATCTGCTGCATGAAATACAGAGATTGTATCCGGGCTTGCCGACCATGCTGATTACTGCCTATGGCCAGATCAGTCATGCGGTTTCTGCCATGCAGGCGGGGGCAACTGATTACCTGGTCAAACCTTTTGAACCGGCGGTACTGGTAGACGCAGTCAGCAAGGTTGTGGGGGGCAGTCGTCCGAAAAGTGGTGATCAGCCCGTGGCGGAAGATCCCATCAGCAAGCGCATGTTCCAGTTGGCGGCAAAGGTAGCCGCGAGCGACTCAACGGTAATGATTTCCGGCGAGAGTGGAACTGGCAAAGAAGTTCTGGCGCGTTATATTCACCAGCAGTCTCCCCGTTCCGAGCAGCCTTTCGTTGCCATTAACTGTGCAGCGATTCCCGAAAACATGCTGGAGGCCATCCTGTTTGGTCACGAGAAGGGCGCCTTCACCGGCGCCGTTGCATCGTCGCCCGGTAAGTTTGAGCAGGCCAACGGCGGTACCATTCTTCTGGACGAGATCTCGGAAATGGAGCTGGGCCTGCAATCCAAGTTGCTGCGGGTATTGCAGGAACGTGAGGTCGAGCGGGTGGGCGGACGTAAGACGATTGTCCTTGATGTGAGAGTGATCGCGACAACCAACCGCGATTTGTCCGACTATGTCCGCGAGGGCAAATTCCGGGAAGACCTTTACTACCGGCTGACGGTGTTTCCCATGCACTGGCAGCCCCTGCGCGAGCGCACACTGGATATCATGCCCCTGGCCAGCGCCTTGCTGAAAACCCATTGCCGCAAAATGAAACTGACCGGGGTGACCTTTGCGCCTGATGCCAGAAGCGCACTCATGGCTCATCAATGGCCCGGTAATGTTCGTGAGCTGGACAACGCCATTCAGCGAGCACTCGTGCTCCACCAGGGTAATGTGATTCATGCCAGTGACTTATGCCTGGAGCTGGGCATTACCGGGCGAGTGGACAGAGGCTCAGCGGCCGCCCCACAGCATGCCGCTCCCCAACCGTTCTCTGAAACGGCGATGCAGACAGGCGAAGAGGGTATCGGTGAGCCCGCTAATCCGGGCATGGAAGAACTTTCTCCGACCTCCCTCGGTGACGAGGTTCGCCAGCGTGAGTTCCGGATTATTATCCAGACACTGAAAAAAGAGCGTGGCCGTCGCAACCGGGCAGCCGAACAGCTGGGCATCAGCCCCCGCACACTCAGATACAAGCTGGCCCAGATGCGGGATGCCGGTATTGATCTGGACGCTGAACTGGCTGCTGCCTGAATCCCACCTGAGACTCCTTCGTTCGGCACCTTCGGGTGCCGTTTTTTATGGCCTCGTCAAAAGACCGTCGCTGCTTCTGACCCTGCTGTCAGAAAGTTCATTAACTTAATGAAAAACAGGCAGTAATTGATATTGGCCTGTGGTTTGCTTCTCTCCTGGAAACTAATATCCAGTTCAATGGCTTGCCCGCCAAAAGGCTAAGCCGGGAGAGTGAATCATGGTTCAGCGTGCTGACATCAACAGCGTTCTTTCCGAAATCCGCAACATGCGCTCGCAGATGATGGAGAATCAGCGGGTTGAGCAGGATAACAATATCCGCGGCCGGCTGGATGGACCCTCCCGGATTCAGGAAAGCCAGGAAACCCCGAAATTCAGTGACATGCTCAGCCAGGCCGTAGGGTCCGTGAACGAGTTGCAGCAGTCGTCCAATAATCTCAAGACAGCTTACGATATGGGTGACCCTAATGTGGATATTACCCGTGTCATGATTGCGTCCGAAAAGGCGTCCATTTCCTTCGAGGCACTTACCCAGGTTCGTAACCGGGTGGTCAAGGCTTACGAAGACATCATGAATATGCCGGTTTGATAGCGGAGCAGACCCATGGCCAGTTTACCTGCCGAAACTTCATCCTCGAATATGCCCGCAGCGCGGGACGACGACTCCGGCGAAAGCCGTAGCGACCTGATATTCGGGTTCAACCGGCTCAACCTGCTTAGGCAGGTAGGCCTGATGGTAGGCCTTGCTGCCAGTGTTGCCCTCGGGGTTGCCGTGGTTCTCTGGGCCCAGGAGCCCAATTACCAGCCGGTGGTCGGGGATATGTCCGGGTACAATCCCCAGGACGTCACCACCATTCTTGACAGTAGCGGCATTGATTACCGGATGGACCCCCGTACCGGAGCACTACTGGTACCTTCCGATGAGGTTTATAACGCCCGCCTCAAGCTGGCTGCCGAAGGTGTGACAGACGAACAGACGATGGGTTACGAGTTGCTGGACCAGGACCGTGGCCTGGGAACCTCCCAGTTCATGGAAACCATCAGCTTTCGCCGCGGCCTCGAAGGCGAGCTGGCCCGCACCATCAGCAGTATGCGTACGGTGCGTTCCGCCCGCGTCCATCTGGCCATTCCGGAGCGCTCGGTTTTTGTACGTGATGCCCGCACGCCGACAGCATCGGTGTTCCTGGAAGTCATCGCCGGCCGTCGGCTGGAGCATGAACAGATTGCCTCAATCATAAATCTGGTTGCCGGAAGCATTCCGGAAATGTCGAAAGAAAACGTGACGGTGGTCGACCAGAGCGGCAACCTGCTGACGGGACGGGAAGACGGTGGCGATACCCGCCAGATGGAAGACCAGTACGATTACACCTCCCGGGTTGAGGACCGTCTGACGCGTCGGGTTGCGTCTCTGGTTCGTCCCGTCGTCGGTGACGGCCGGTTCCGCGCCGAGGTGACGGCAGATCTTGATTTTTCTTCTGTAGAGCAGGCAGAGGAGCTGTTTAACCCTGAGCAGCAGGCCGTGCGTAGCGAGCGCAAGATGTCCGAGAGTCGGGCCGGTGGGGGCGCCGGTGGGATTCCTGGTGCACTGTCCAACCAGCCCCCGGCCCAGGCGACCGTGCCGGAGCAGGCAAACGGTGACGACGAGGGCGGGGCACCGCCGGCGCCTGTGAATGTACGGGAGGAATCAACCCGTAACTACGAAATGGACCGCACGGTAAGCTATGTGCGCCAGGAACTCGGGCGGGTAAAGCGTTTGTCGGTAGCCCTGGCCGTTGATGATATGAAAGTGGTGGATCCACAGACCGGTGAGGTCAGCTACGAACCCTGGCCGGAGCAGGAGCTTCAGCGCCTGACCATGCTCGTTCGCGATGCGGTTGGCTATTCTGCGGCCCGGGGTGACAGTGTTACGGTGATGAATACCGCTTTTGCAGCCCAGGAAGAGGTGGAATTTGAGGCGCCGGGCTTCTGGGAGCAACCGTGGTTCTGGGACCTGATGAAACAGGTCCTGGCGGGCCTGGTCATCCTGGTACTGGTACTGGGGTTGTTGCGCCCGACCCTGAAAAGCCTGTCTGGTGGTGGCCGCAGTGAGCGCCGGGGCGATTCGGACGATGACGGCTACGAAGGGCTTGACGGCATTGAAGGTGGCGACGCGCTGCGGGAGGCCATGCATTCGCAGGACGACCTGCTTTTGCCTGGCGCTACAGACAGCTATGATAGGCAGTTAAATGCACTGAAAGGCCTGATTGCGGAAGACCCCGCGCGGGTTTCCCAGGTAATGCGCCAGTGGGTGAATGTCGATGACTGATGAGATTAACCGCCAGCCTGAGGCGCCGCAAAAGCCCCAACGGAAGATACCGCGGGTAGAGCAGGCCGCCATCCTGCTGATGTCGTTGGGCGAAAACGACGCTGCCGAGGTGCTCAAGCACATGGGCCCGAAGGAGGTCCAGCGTGTTGGTGTGGCGATGGCCCAGATGAAAGACGTCAGCAAAGACGACGTTACCTACGTGCTCAATCAGTTTGTTGAGGCGGTGGGCGGCCAGACTGGCCTGGGCGTTGGCAACGATGACTACATCCGCACCATGCTTACCCAGGCTCTGGGTGATGATAAAGCCTCCAGCCTGATCGACCGGATTCTTATCGGGGGTAATACCACGGGCCTGGACACCCTGAAATGGATGGAGCCCCGTGCCGTAGGCGACATTATCCGCTATGAGCACCCACAGATTCAGGCCATTGTTATTTCCTATCTGGATCCGGATCAGGCCGCCGAAATTCTGGGCACTCTGGATGATAAGGTGCGTCTGGATGTGATGATGCGGGTCGCATCCCTGGAAAGCATTCAGCCCCAGGCATTGCAGGAGCTCAACGATATTCTCGAGAAGCAGTTCTCTGGCGGTTCTGCTGCCCAGACCAGTCGCATCGGCGGGGTCAAGCGAGCCGCCGACATCATGAACTTCATGGACCGCAGCATTGAGGGTGGCCTGATGGATTCCATCAAGGATATGGATCCGGACCTGGCCTCCACCATTGAGGACCTGATGTTTGTCTTCGACAACCTGAAAGAGATTGACGACCGTGGTATCCAGGCCCTGTTGCGCGAAGTGTCCTCCGAGGTGCTGGTAGTGGCGCTCAAGGGCGCGGACGACGGCGTTCAGGAGAAAATCTTCAAGAACATGTCCAAGCGAGCTGCTGAACTGCTGCAGGATGACCTGGAGGCGAAGGGACCGGTGCGGGTCAGTGAAGTGGAATCCGCCCAGAAGGACATTATCACCATTGCCCGCCGTATGGCTGAAGCCGGTGAGATTACCCTCGGCGGTGCCGGCGAAGAAATGATGTGATGAAAGATCCCCGTCGCAACCTCGATCGCATTCCCAAGGAAAATCTGACCGCTTATGAGCGCTGGGAGCTCCCGCTGCTGGACGCCAGGGGCAACGAAGTAGCCCGGGAAGAGGAGCGTGAGGTAAAGCCACTGACCGCGGCCGACATTGACGAAATCCGGCAGGCCGCCCATGAAGATGGCCATACCGAAGGCCGTGAGGCAGGATACCAGGCGGGTTTCAATGAGGGTCTGGAAAAAGGCCGTAAGGAAGGGTTTGAAGCCGGCTTTGCAGAAGGTCGCGAGCAGGGCACGGAGCAGGGTCTGGCGGAAACGCGCAAGGAAGTGGATGTGAAACTCGACCGGCTGGAACATTTGCTCGGTGAGTTGCTGGTTCCCATCCAGCGCCACGAAGATGAGATTGAAACCGCGCTTGTTAACCTGACTACCATACTTGCTCGCGCCATTGTGTTCAGGGAGCTTTCCCTGGATTCCTCCCATATCGCCGAAGTGGTCCGGTCGGCAATGGCCTCCCTGCCATCCACTACGGAAAACGTACGTGTTCACGTACACCCGGATGATCACCAATGGGTCAGCGAAGTTGCCGGGAAGTTTGAGGCAGCCACTTCCATCGTCGAGGATGACTCGATTCTGCGAGGCGGCTGTAAGCTGGAAACCCGCCACAGCCTGGTGGATTTCACCGTGGAAAAGCGCTTCCAGAAAGCCATTCAGGGCATGCTGGATAAACAGCTGGACACAGAGAAAACCGTTGAAGGGGAAGAGCTTGGCGCCATGATGAGCGATCTCACCGATTTCCAGCACGGCGTGCTTGATTCCGATGAGAGCACGGACAAGGGTGAGGGCGATGACGGCGCATCTGGCTGAACGCCTCGCAAGGTTACAGGGCTCCTTTACCGATGAACTGAAGCCGGAGCTTTCCGGCCGCCTGACGCGCATGGTGGGTCTTACTCTGGAATGTGTGGGCTGCCCCATGGTGGTGGGTGATCGCTGTGTGATTACCGGGCAGGGTGCCGGCACGGTGGAGGCAGAAGTGGTGGGCTTCGAGGATGACCGTGTTTACCTCATGCCACTGACTGCAATTGAAGGCTTGCGCCCCGGCGCCATGGTGGTGCCGTTAGCGGTGGCCAGCCGTGTTCCTGTAGGCCCTGAACTGCTGGGGCGGGTGGTGAACGGCAATGGGGAGCCGCTTGATGGCAAGGGGCCGTTGCAGGCAGAAGCGCGGGTGTCCCTTAGTGGCGATATCATCAATCCGCTCGACCGGGCTCCGGTTCGCCAGTCCATGGACGTGGGAATACGGGCGATCAATGCGTTGATGACAGTTGGCCAGGGGCAGCGCCTGGGGCTTTTCGCCGGCAGTGGTGTTGGTAAGAGTGTGTTGCTGGGTATGATGACGCGCTTTACCGACGCCGATATCACCGTGGTGGGGCTGATTGGTGAGCGTGGCCGCGAGGTCAAGGAGTTTATCGAGGACATCCTGGGGGACGAGGGCCTTGACCGCTCCGTGGTCGTAGCCTCGCCCGCCGATGATTCGCCACTGATGCGGCTGCGCGCCGCCATGCTGACTACCCGTATTGCAGAATACTACCGGGACCAGGGCAAGCGGGTGCTGTTGCTGATGGACTCGCTCACCCGTTATGCCCAGGCCCAGCGGGAGATCGCTCTGGCCGTTGGAGAACCGCCCGCCACGAAAGGATACCCCCCGTCGGTATTCGCAAAGCTGCCACAGCTGGTGGAGCGGACCGGCAATGGCCGACCCGGTGGCGGCTCGATAACCGCATTCTATACGGTGCTGACGGAGGGCGATGACCAGCAGGACCCGATTGCCGACGCCGCCCGGGCGATCCTTGATGGCCACATCGTGCTGTCCCGGCGGCTCGCGGAAGAGGGACACTATCCTGCCATTGATGTGGAGGCCTCCATCAGCCGTGTTATGCCCCAGGTGACGGAAACTGAACACTTCTCCCGTGCCCAGCGTTTCAAGCAGGTGTATTCACGTTACCAGCAGGCACGGGACCTGATCAGTGTAGGCGCTTATGTGAAAGGATCTGATCCGGAAACCGATTTCGCCATAGCCCATATCGGCAATATGGGGCAGTTCCTGCAGCAGGGATTGAACGAAAGCGCGCCCCTCGACGAAAGTATCCGGCAATTGCTGGCGGTGGTGCCGGAAAGACGTTCTGCCGACCGCCCCAAAACCCCGCCGGCCGTCGGCGGAGGAGCTAGCTGATGTTGCGATCCCGGCGGCTGGCAGTGGTGCTGACCCTTGAGGAACGCAAGGAAAAGGCGGCACTGGAGAAAATGGCTGAGGCTCAGAAACACCACGAAGCCCAGCGCCAGCAAATCGAGAATCTGGAACGTTACCAGAAGGAATACCGGGACCAGATCCGCAGCAGTCAACAGGGCGTGGTCTCGGTGGCGCGGCTGCAAGGCTGGCAGGCATTTATCGCCCAACTGGATCAGGTGATCGGCCAGCAACAGAAACTGCTCGTTCAGGCCGAGGACCGGCTCAGGGTCTGTCGCGAGGAGTGGCAGAAAGCCTGGGAACGACGCCGGGGCATGGAAAAATATATCGAAACCTGCCGCCAACAAGAGCAGCGGGAGCAGGATCTGAGGGATCAGAAACTGATGGACGAGGCCGCCGGCCGAAATATTGCCCGGAGACGCTGAAACGTTTGCTGACCTTGTTCTGCGGGTGCAAAATCAGTGTGGTGAGCTATCCTTTACCACAATGCCCCAGAGGCTCACGTTGTTCCCTGTAAACAAGCCCGCACATCATGGAGGCACCGGAATGCCGATTCAGACGCATCGCAGTGAGGACGGTCAGACTCTGACCATAAAAATTGAAGGGCGCTTTGACTTCAGTACCCATCAGGCCTTTCGTGATGCCTATGAACACGGTGACGAAAACGTGACGGCATTTGTGGTGGATCTTTCCGACACCACCTATCTCGACAGCTCTGCTCTTGGGATGCTGCTGTTACTGAGAGACTACGCCGGTGGCGACAGTGCGAAAATTCGCATAGAGAACTGCAACAGTGACGTGCGCCGCATATTGTCCATATCCAATTTCGAGCAGCTGTTTGCGATTCGCTGAACCATAACATCGCAGGGTCGCGGAGGTTCGTTGTGGATGATTCACTTTCAGACAACCGGCCGCTGAGGATTCTGATCGCCGACGACAGCGACAGTGACCGACTGATTCTCAAGACCCTCCTCCGTCGTCTTGGCCATGACGTGGAAGACGCCAGAAATGGCGAAGATGCTGTGGGGATTTTCCGCGAGTCCGGCGCGGATATTGTATTGCTGGATGCGCTGATGCCGGTAATGGACGGCATGGAAGCGGCTCGTCACATCAAGGAACTGGCGGGCGAGCGCCTGGTACCCCTCATCTTTCTCACCTCTCTTTCTGATGCGGACGCGCTCGCCCGCTGCCTGGAGGCTGGCGGCGATGATTTTCTGACCAAGCCCTATAACCGCATCATCATCGAAGCCAAAATCAATGCATTCAACCGCATGCGGCTGATGCACCGCACTCTGAGCCACCACCGCGACCTGATCCGCGATCGTAACCGCCAGCTTCTCGAGGAACAGGAAATTGCCAAGCGGGTATTTGATAACGTCGCCCATACCGGCTGCCTGAATGCAACGAACATTCGCTATCACGCCTCTCCCATGTCGATTTTTAACGGTGATGTTCTGTTCGCCTGCCCCCGTCCAGCAGGGGGCATGCAAATACTGGTTGGCGATTTCACCGGCCACGGCCTGCCGGCAGCCATTGGTGCCCTGCCGGTAGCCGAAATTTTCTATGGCATGACCAGCAAGGGTTTCAGTGGCAGCGATGTGCTACGGGAGATTAACCAGAAGCTTTGCCGGATACTGCCTGTCGGAATGTTTTGCTGCGCAGCAATGATTCAGGCGGACTTTCATCTTAATCAGTTACAGATATGGAACGGAGGGCTGCCGGATGGCGTTCTCCTGAAGAGGGATGGAAAACTCGAGACCATCGCCTCCCGGCATCTGCCGCTGGGTGTGCTCGGCGCCGCACGCTTTGATGCCCGAATGGAGGTGTTTCGCACGGAGCCTGGGGATACCCTGCTGATGATGACTGACGGTGTATTGGAAGCCGAGAATCACCACGGCGAAATGTACGGTGAGGAGCGCCTGAAGCGTTCGCTCGCCGGAGCCGGCAATGCCGGCTCACCATTTGATGCGGTGATGACCGGAATTCATGCATTCACTGGCAAGCAACCGGAACAGGACGATGTCACGTTGTTGTCGCTGGAAATGGTTGAAGAAGCAGAGCTGGAAGGGGTTTCGGAACGTTTGCCCCAATCGGCCCTGGAAGGCCCCGCGGAATGGCATTGCGTCTACGAGATCAAGGATCGTTCCCTGGGGCAGTTCAGTCCGTTGCCGTTGTTGCTCCACATCTGTATGGAGGTGCCCGGGTTGCGTCGCAAGAGTGGCGAAATCTACACACTGTTGTCGGAGCTGTACACCAATGCCCTGGAGCACGGTGTATTGGGCCTGTCCTCGGACTGGAAGGCCACGCCGGATGGCTTCGGCCGTTATTATGCAGAACGGGAGCGGCGTTTGCGGTTCATATCGGACCATTTCATCCGCTTTACCCTGACTCACACCATGACGGAAGGGGGAGGGCAGCTGACTATTGTCTGTGAAGACAGTGGCAGCGGGTTCGATTACGGTGACGTCTCTGCCGTCGGTAACGAAAACGGTTATTCCGGGCGAGGACTGATGCTGTTGCAGAAGCTGGGGCGGTCCCTCAACTTCCGGGAATATGGTACCCGGGCCGAAATTATATATGATTGGCATTTTTCTGAGGTTGCTGCCCGTGAGGGCGGTACCAACACATAAAGCAGGGGGTTGGTCATGACGGACAAGCCACACCTTGATCAGGAAGCACTGGCCGAGCTGCAGGATGTAATGGAAGACGAATTCGATATCCTGATCAACACTTACATCAAGGATTCGTCGGATCGCATTGCACATTTGCGTTCGGCTCTGGAACACAAAGACGCGGACAGTTTCTCCAAGTCCGCACACAGCTTCAAGGGCAGCTGCATCAACATTGGTGCGCCCCGACTGGGCGAGCTGTGTTCAGAGGCCGAAAAGGCCGGTCGGGACAATCGCCTGGGAGAAGCCTCGGTTATGGTCGATGCCATAGAAAGCGAATTCGGACAGGTAGAGGTCACGCTCCGACGTTTTCTGGAGTAGTACAAGTAAATGGCAATGCTTCTGCCTGGAATGGCATTCCTTTTGCTACCTTTTGCTCAATAGCCCGGTAACGCAGACAAATGCACTCCGATCAGCAAAAAAACGGCAAGAGGTTGCCATGTCCCAGATGGTTCTTCCCCAGACATCCCCGCAGGGGCAGCCCGATAACGGTGTAAAGCCGGCGTCGGGCGGCCGTGAGAAAAGCGGTGACAGTAATTTTGATTCTGTTTCCCGCGCAGAACAGCAGCGGCTCGACAAAAAACAGGCTGAAAAACGTGATCAGGCCCGTAATGACGAATCGGCCCGTAACGAGCAGGTTCGCCAGGACAAAGACAGCGCCAGGCGCCCTGACGACCGCAAGGAAGCTTCCTCGGGTACAGAGCCCTCCCCGAAAGAAGACACGCATGCCGGGGAAGACGCAGGAGCTTCAAAGGTATCAGCTGATGCCGAATCTGGGGCCTCCGTTGGTACTTCGCAGCAAACGGTTGACGAGAACGCTCCTGAAGAAATCATTCCACTGACCTTTGCCGGTCTACAGGCGCTATTGATGCCGGCTGGTGAGGCGGACGCCGGTGCCATGCCGGTAGCGGCCGGGGCCAGCAGCACCCAGGCCAGTGTCAGTGGCGTGATGCCGGGGGCGCAGGCATTTGCCGGGATCATGGCTGGCCTGCCTGGCGCGCCCGGCAGCAAACCTGGCCAGGGCAACGGAAACATTGCCGGAGCAGGGGCCGGACTGGCCCTGACCGAGGGGTTGATGTCCGGCTTGGCCGCCGATGCCAGCCGCACCCAGGAGACACCGTTGGTTCAGGGGGCGTTGCGTTTTCAGGCAGCGGCAGAGCTGGCCAGTCAGCAGGCAGTGAACCCCAACAGCGCCAAGCTGCCAGCCGAGGCAGCCGCGTTGCGGGGCTACACCACTTCTATCGATGTGCCGGTCAACCACGCGGAGTGGGGCGACAAGCTGGTTGGCAAGCTGACCTGGCTGACAGCACGCAACATGTCCGTTGCTGAAATACACCTCACACCACCGGATATGGGCCCGATGGAAGTACGGGTTCAGGTCCAGCAGGAACAGGCCAATATAACCGTACACTCGGCAAATCCCGCCGTAAGGGATCAGTTGGAACTTCACAGCCACCGCCTGAGGGACATGCTGAATGAGCAGGGATTGTCCCTCGAGCAATTTGATGTGTCGGACTCTCCACAGCAACAGGCTGGGGAAGAGGGCCCCGGTGAACAGAGCGGAAATGGCAATGGTGCCCTGACCGACAGCGGCCTGGACGATCAGGACCTGCAGTCCGAATCCCTGGATCTGACCTGGAAAGGCGAAGTTGATATCTTCGCCTGACCGGAATTGCTTTCCTCGGTAATTCTTCTTTTGCCCATCCTCCGTCGCAAGGCTAAACTGCTGTGCGGATAAGGAGGATTGGGCTTTCTGGCCCGTCCTTTGCTTATACCTTCATATAACCTGTCTGGTTGACGGATTTCTGGCAGAAGCACGTTATGGCTGAAGATAATGCGCCCAAGGCGGCGCCGGCAAAGAAAGGCAAACTCAAGCTTATTATACTGCTGGTAGTGGTAGTTATTCTGGCGATAGGGCTCTCCGTGCTCGGAACCATGTGGTTCCTTGGGGGAGGCATTCCCGGCATTACGGGAGGTGACGAGGAAGAGGCTGCGGAGCAGGCTGACGTTTTTGTGCCCAGCACCTATACCGTCTTGGAAAAAGCCCTGGTAACAACGGTGCAGGCAGAAGGCCGGCAGCGTTACGCTCAGGCCTATCTTGCCCTGGAAGCCAACAACCCTGAGGCTCTGGCCGCTGCCAGCAAGCATATGCCATTGTTACGGAGTAAGCTGATCAGTGTCCTCGGGGACAAGGGTTTTGACGAGCTGCAGACCCCGGAAGGCAGGCAGGCGTTGGCCGATGATATGCTGGGGGCCGTCAACGGTGCGCTCGAGCAGGAAGGCGAGCCTCCGTTAGTGAGGGTGCTTTTCAGGAATTTCGTCGTTCAATAGCGAGTTCTTCAGCGAGCTCAACAAATAGCTCAACAGGCCCGGCGAGGGCGGACACAGGGGCAGAGAAACGTATGCAGGACCTACTGTCACAGGACGAAATCGACGCGCTTCTCCACGGTGTGGACGACGGCGACATTGATACCTACGACGAAACCGACGAGACCGGTATCAAGTCCTACGACCTTGCCAGCCAGGATCGTATTGTTCGCGGCCGCATGCCCACGCTTGAGATGATCAACGAGCGTTTTGCCCGCTATACCCGTATCAGCCTTTTCAACCTGCTGCGCCGTAATGCCGATGTGTCCACCGGTGGTGTCCAGATCATGAAATTCGGCGAGTACATCCACACGCTGTATGTTCCTACCAGCCTGAACCTGTGCAAGGTTCGACCCCTGCGTGGTACTTCTCTGTTCGTGCTGGACGCGAAGCTGGTGTTCAAGCTGGTGGACAATTTCTTCGGTGGCGAGGGTCGCCACGCCAAGATTGAAGGCCGCGAGTTCACGCCGACGGAAACCCGAATCGTCCAGATGGTGCTGGACCAGGTCTTCCACGACATGAAGGAAGCCTGGCACGCCGTTCTGAAGGTGGATTTCGAATACCTCAGCTCCGAGGTAAACCCGGCGATGGCCAACATCGTCAGCCCCAGCGAAGTTGTGGTGGTCAGCACCTTCCACATCGAACTGGATGGCGGCGGCGGCGAGCTGCACATGGCGCTGCCGTATTCGATGATTGAGCCTATTCGGGATGTGCTGGACGCTGGTGTCCAGAGCGACATTGATGACGTGGACGAACGCTGGGTCAGCGCACTTCAAGAAGACATCAAGGAAGTCAACGTACCTGTGAATACAACGGTGTGCCGGCGCCGCATTTCCCTTCGCGATATCGCCAAGCTGAAAGAAGGCGACATTATTCCGGTGGAAGTTCCCGAATTTCTGACCCTGACTGCCAATGGTATCCCCATCTATAAAGCGACGATGGGCACCCGCGATGGCAAGCTGGCATTGAGAATTCATGAGCGGGCAACGGTGCCCAAGGTGAAAAAGCAACTGAAGGTGGGACGCAACAATGGCTGATGACGACAAGAAAGACGAGCAGGAGCTCAGCGAAGACGAGAAGCTCGCTGCCGAGTGGGAATCTGCCATGGAAGAGTCTGGCGATGACGACGGCCGGGAGGATGAATGGGCGGCTGCCATGGCGGAAGCCGGTGAAACCGGGGAAGACGAAACTGGCGACAGCAAGGACAATGTCCGTGCCGCGCCGATGGAAGAGTTTCCGGAAGGATCGAATTTCAGCCAGGGCAGTGGCCCGGCGCCCGATCTGGACGTCATTCTCGATATTCCCGTCACCATCTCCATGGAAGTGGGCAACACCCAGATTCCGATTCGCAATCTGTTGCAGCTGAACCAGGGCTCCGTGATTGAACTGGATCGCCTGGCCGGTGAGCCGCTGGATGTTCTGGTTAACGGCACCCTGATTGCTCATGGGGAAGTGGTGATGGTCAACGAAAAATTCGGTATTCGCCTGACAGACGTCATAAGCCCCGGCGAACGCATCAAGCGGTTGCAGAAGTAGTATGGCTTTGGCTCGTAAAGGCCCCGGCTGCCTTTTCCTGACCCTGCTCCTACCAGCCCTGGTGACTGCCCAGGAGAAGGAGCCCGCTGCACAGGAAGTGACCTCTGCTCCCGACACTCTGGTTACCATGCTCACGCTTGGAGCCGGCTTGCTGGCGGTGTTGGCGCTTATTTTCGGATGTGCCTGGATTGTAAGGCGCATGGGTGGAATGACCGGCGGCAATACCCGGGCCATCAAGGTGGTGTCGGTGATGCCCATGGGCACGCGGGAGCGGATAGCGCTGATCGAAGTAGGGGGCACACAGATTCTTGTTGGCGTAACGCCATCCACGATTCGCACACTGCATGTATTTGACGAGCCGGTGGTCAGTGCCGGTGAGCCGGTATCCGGCGACTTTGCCCGCAAACTCCAGGGCATGATCGGCAAATCCTGGGGCTCCGGTGCTTCATCGAAGGACGGTTCCTGACATGTTGGCTCGTGTTCCAGTGCGTGTCCTTGTCTCCTTGGCGCTGGTGCTTTTCGCCACCTGGGCGCCATCGGCGCTGGCGGATATACCGGGTATCCCCGCCTTCACGGTAACGCCGGGCGAAGAAGAAGGTGTGCAGGAATACTCGGTATCGCTGCAGATACTGGCGCTGATGACGGCGCTTACCTTTCTGCCGGCGATGCTGATGATGATGACCTCGTTTACCCGCATCATCGTGGTGTTCGCCATACTTCGGCAGGCCCTTGGCCTGCAGTCCACGCCGTCCAACCAGATTCTTCTTGGACTGACGCTGTTCCTCACCATCTTCATCATGAAACCGGTGCTGGAAGAGGTGAACGAGGTGGCCCTGCAGCCCTACATGGAAGAAGAACTGAGCTCGCTTGAGGCGGTGGAACAAGCCAGCCAGCCATTCCGCAAGTTCATGCTGGCGCAGACCCGTGAAAGCGATCTGGGCCTGTTCATGCGCATTGCAGATGAACAATACGCCACACCGGAGGATGTTTCTTTCTGGGTTCTGTTACCGGCCTTTGTAACCAGTGAGCTGAAGACCGCTTTCCAGATCGGGTTCATCCTTTTTATTCCGTTTCTCATCATCGACATGGTGGTCGCCAGCGTGCTGATGGCCATGGGCATGATGATGCTGTCACCGATCATCATATCGCTGCCATTCAAGATCATGCTGTTTGTACTGGTGGATGGCTGGGCCCTGATTATGGGCACCCTGGCCGCCAGCTACGGGATATAGGGGAGTGCAACCATGACACCCGAAACCGTTATCGACATCCTTCGTGAAGCACTGTGGATGATTGTTCTGCTGGCCAGCCTGATTATCGGCCCCGGCCTGGTGATCGGCCTGGTGGTCAGCACCTTCCAGGCCGCCACCCAGATCAACGAACAGACCCTGAGCTTCCTGCCCCGGCTGCTGATTACCCTGATCACCATTATTGTTGCCGGCCCCTGGATGCTGACCCAGCTTCTTGACCACGCGGAACGGCTGATTACCAGCATTCCCTACCTGATCGGTTGACCCGGGCATGCCCACTGAAATATCAGCCGACCTGATTAACCAGTGGATTGGCCAGCACCTGTGGCCACTGTTCCGCCTGGCCAGCTTCATGATGGTTATTCCCTTTATCGGCACCCAACTGGTGCCAGCAAGGGTCCGGCTGGGACTGGCGTTGTTGATTACCATCCTGGTGGTGCCGATGATCCCCCCGGTACCCCAGATGGATGCCTTCAGCGCAGACGCGGTAGTGATCACCCTCCAGCAGATATTGATTGGAGTAGGTATGGGGTTTGCCCTTACCGCACTGTTCCAGCTATTTGTGGTGGCCGGCCAGATGATCGCCATGCAAATGGGCCTGGGTTTCGCCTCCATGGTAGATCCTGCCAACGGCGTAAACGTGCCTGTGCTGGCACAGATCTACACCATCACTATCACACTGCTTTACCTGGCCATGAATGGTCATCTGGTGGCTTTCGAGGTCTTCATCGAAAGCTTTCACACGCTCCCCATCGGCCTCGAAGGCCTGGGGCAGTCGGGAGTCTGGCAACTGGCCCACCGCATAACCTGGATATTCGTGTCCGCGTTACTGCTGGCGCTGCCGGCGGTCACCGCTGTGTTTATCGTCAACATCTCCTTCGGTGTCATGACCCGCGCAGCTCCTCAGATGAATATTTTCGCCTTGGGTTTCCCGATTGGCCTGATTTTTGGATTATTTGCCATATGGGTACTGCACGCCAATTTTCTGCCACACTTCGAGCAGTACACCAGGGAAACGTTCGAATTCATGCGTAACCTGCAGGGTCAGCCTTAACGGTTAATCATCGAATTGAAAAGATGATTGGAACGTGGGCTGACTGAGAAGCTTGCCGAGGGCGGTGGGGATGACTATCCAAAACTGTGCGGAGCCATGGATGGCGGAGCTCAAGCGCCACATGGATGTGCCGAAGGAGCGTGTTTTGGATAGTCATCCCCACCGGCCGATACACCCAAGTTAAGAAAAAACATGGCCGAAGAAAACGACAACAGTCAGGAGAAAACGGAAGAGGCCACCCCCCGAAGGCTCGAAAAAGCCAAGGAGGATGGCCAGACCGCCCGTTCCAAAGAGCTGGCCACTATGGCCGTTCTGTTGGCCGGCGCCGGTGGCCTGCTGGTGTTCGGAGCGTCCCTGGGCGCCTCCATGGAAAGCATCATGCGCGACAGCTTTGTCATAGAACGCTCCGCCATCTTCGATACCCGCCACATGAGCGTCCAGCTGATTGCCTCGGCGAAAGAAGCCGCCTGGGCCCTCGCACCACTGCTGATCCTGTTATTGATTGCCGCTGTCGCCGGCTCCATCGGCATCGGCGGTCTGCTGGTCAGCGGCAAGGCCATCGCGCCAAAACTTAACCGCATGGACCCTCTCAAAGGTCTGAAGCGCATGTTTTCCATGCGCTCGCTCATCGAACTGGTGAAAGCGATTCTCAAAGTCGGCCTGGTCATGGCCGTGGCCATCCTTATTCTGAACCTGCGCACCGACGACCTGCTCAGTATCTCGGAAGAGCCCGCCCGCCCGGCCATGGAGCACGTGGTCTGGACCCTTGGCTGGAGCTTTTTCATCCTCGCCTGCGCCACCATTGTGATTGCTGCGATCGATGTGCCGTTCCAGATCTACGATCATCAGAAAAAACTGCGCATGACCAAGCAGGAAGTGAAGGACGAATACAAGGACACCGAAGGCAAGCCGGAAGTGAAGGGCAAGATCCGCCAGCTGCAGCGGGAAATGGCCCAGCGCCGGATGATGCAGGATGTGCCCGGGGCTGACGTGGTAATCACCAACCCGACGCACTATGCGGTGGCATTGAAGTACGACCAGAAGAAAATGGCAGCGCCAATCGTGGTGGCCAAGGGGTCGGATGAGACCGCCTTCAAAATCATGGAGATTGCCCGCGAACACAAGGTGGACATCCTCCGTACGCCACCTCTGACTCGGGCGGTTTACCACAATACCGAGGTGGGAGGTGAGATCCCGGATGGCCTGTATATGGCAATTGCGCAGGTTCTCGCCTACGTATTCCAGCTCCGCCAGTTCCGCAAGGGTCGTGGCCAGAAGCCCCATATTCCGGATTTTCCGATTCCTTCGGATCTGCGGCGGGATATTTAGTTGGGTGGTTGCCTGCTTGTAGCCTGCTGGTTGTGGGGAGGTGATCCATCGGGTGGGCTTTCCAAAACACGCTCAAGCACATCCATGTGGCGCTTGAGCTCCGCCATCCATGGCTCCGCACAGTTTTGGAAAGCCCACCCGATGAACCACTTTCGGCCTCCCGCCCGGCTCACACCGCAAACATCCAGGCTGGAAGAGGGCTAGGACCAAACCTCAATAACCCGAACCATGGGATCATTCCGGCTTTCTGGAATCGGAAGGCGACCGTAAAAGTCAACAGGATTGTGGACTGCTACGGAAGGAAACCCGCAGGTAGTAAATTGCTCAGCAGCCTGCTGGTCATTCAGGAAATGAAAACTGACATCGCTCCGTGTAACCGCTCCCAGCAGCCCGCCAAGGGACTTCAGTGTTCCCCGGAGCAGCGGGTGTTCTGGCATCAAGTAGCTTTCGGACAGGTACACCGAGCCCGGGCGCTGCTGCATTACCCTGGCCAGGCGTCTCCAGAACTCTGTAATGACCGGCAGTGAAAAGTAACTGGTCAGGCCTTCGGTGACGACAACCATGGGTTTGTTGTTGTCGAAAGCCCTCTTAACGACCACCTCCAGGGACTGCTCACCGGATTCTGCCAGAATATCGATGGGAATGACCTGGTGGTTATCACCCAGGCGACCGGCTACCAGCAAGCTTGCCGCCTTACGGGTGGCCATATCGGGGAGGTCGGCTTCCACCATATGGAGCAGGGGGTGCTTGTCATGCAATCGGATACCCCTGGGGGACATGCCGCAGGCGATTTCCAGCACCTGGGTGACGCCGCGGTTAAGAGCCTGCTCGATCAGGTGGTCGATGATCAGGTGGCGTTGGAGCAGGAAAGTGCGGATGTTGCCGCCGATGAGGGCCTTGCTGCCGGCCTCAAACGGCGTCATCAGGTGGTAGAGCCAGCGGCCCTGGTCGGTGGCGAGTAAGTCGTTCGAGAGCCCGTGCCGGTGCCAGACGGCACCGGTGTAGAGGGCGGTAAAGCTGATGCCCGAGCTGTCTTTGCCAGAACGGGTGTCAGAGGGTGTCGTGTTCATGGATCTTTTTACCCCAGGCCTCACCGCTACCCGGAAGGACCAGGTTCAGTGCAATGGCCACCACTGCGCACAGGGCGATGCCTTCTATATTGCCGATGGCCATACCGCCGATACCGAACACCAGGGTGATGGCCACTATAACCAGGTTGCGGGCCTGTGACAGATCCACCTGGTGGCGGATGAGAGTGTTCAGGCCAACCACCGCAATCGAGCCGAACAGCAGACACAGGATACCGCCCATAACCGGGGCCGGTATGGTCTGCAGGGCAGCACCGAATTTGCCCACGAAGGCCAGTACGATGGCGATGCAGGCGGCCCAGATCATTACTTTCGGGTTGAAGTTTTTGGTCAACACCACGGCGCCGGTCACTTCGGAATAGGTGGTGTTGGGTGGGCCGCCAAGGGCAGAGGCTGCGCTGGTGGCCAGGCCATCACCCAGCAGGGTGCGGTGCAGGCCGGGTTTTTCGAGGTAGTTTTTGCGGGTAACCGTGCCGATGGCGAGGATGTCGCCGATGTGTTCAATCGCCGGTGCTATGGCAACCGGAATCATGAACAGGATAGCTGCCCAGCTGAACTCCGGCGCCACAAAATTGGGGACAGCCAACCAGGGCGCTTCGGTGATAGGGGAGAGGTCCACAATGCCGGCAATGGCAGAAAGAATGTAACCGACAATAATGCCAAACATGATCGGAATCAGCCGGAATATGCCACTGGACCAGACCGCCATGATGACCGTCACGGTCAGGGAGATCATCGCTATCCAGATGGCAGTATCATAGGGCACCAGTTGCTGTGCGCCGTCACCCGTGCGACCGGAGGCCATATGAACGGCGACCGGGGCCAGGCCAAGACCAATCACCATGATTACCGGGCCAATGACCACCGGGGGCAGTAGGCGGGTAATGAACCCGGTGCCACGCAGGCGCACAGCGCCACTGAGAACAATATAGAGAATACCCGCAGCCATCAGGCCGCCCAGGGTTTCTTCAAGGCCAAAGCGGCCCTTGGCGGCAATGATCGGCGCGATAAAGGCGAAGGAAGATGCCAGAAAGATTGGAATCTGGCCACCAGTGACGATATGGAAAATCAGGGTGCCGATGCCGGCGGTGAAAAGTGCAACGTTCGGGTCCAGGCCGGTGATCAGCGGCATCAGCACCAGTGCGCCGAAGGCCACCAGTAACATCTGCGAGCCGGCAAGGGCCTGTTTCCATACCGGGTCGTTCAGGTGGTCCTGCATGATCAAACGTCCTTCTGCTTGGTGCCGAAAATCTTGTCGCCGGCATCGCCCAGGCCGGGAAGGATATAGCCTTTCTCGTTCAGCCTGTCATCAATGGATGCTGTGTAGATGGAGACATCCGGGTGCTTTTCCAGCACTTTCTCGATGCCTTCCGGTGCGGCCACCAGAACCAGGGCGCGAATTTCGTGACTGCCTGCTTTCTTTAGCAGGTCGATGGTGGAAATCATTGAGCCGCCTGTGGCCAGCATCGGATCTACAATCATTGCCATACGCTGGTCCAGTTCGCCCACCAGTTTTTCGAGGTAGGTGCTGGCTTCGAGAGTTTCTTCGTTTCTCACCTGGCCGACAACACTTACCCGGGCACCGGGGATCAGGGTCAGTACGCCGTCCAGCATGCCCATGCCGGCGCGTAGAATTGGAACGACGGTAATCTTCTTACCCTGGATCTGTTCGATCTCCACCGGTCCAGCCCAACCCTCGATGGTCTTTTTCTGCAGGGAGAAATCCTTGGTGGCCTCGTAGGTCAGCAGGGCCCCCACTTCCTGGGCCAGTTCCCGGAAATTCTTGGTGCTGATGTCGGCGCGGCGCATCAGGCCAAGTTTGTGGCGGATCAGCGGGTGTTTCACCTCGTGGATTGGCATGGGCTCACCTTTATTTGTGTTCTGTCTGTGTCTGAATGCGGTCTGTCGCGCGGCGCAAACGCCGGCAAATGGCGCAAGGATACCGTATATCGACAGGTCCGTCAGGCATGGCTGGCAGAAAAAACCTGAGGGCTGGTACGGATCTTGCGAATACCCTCCCTATCGATGCGCAGGCGTCAAAAAAACCACCCGCGAATAACCGCGGTTAACCGCTTATCGGAGAGTTTTCCGGCATGGACCGAGCGTTAGTCCTCAATAATGTCAAATCCCTGACGCGGGGTAATCTGGGCGTCCCCATCATGCTGATGGGGCTGCTGGGTATGATGATACTGCCCATGCCGGCGTTCATGCTGGACGTGTTTTTTACGTTCAACATCACGCTTTCCATCGTGATTCTTCTGGTGTGCGTCTACGCCCTGCGTCCCATGGAGTTTGCCTCCTTTCCCACGGTGTTGCTGGTGGCCACGCTGCTGCGCCTGGCGCTTAATGTTGCCTCCACCCGGATCGTACTGCTCAACGGCCACGAAGGCGGGGATGCTGCGGGTAAGGTCATCGAATCCTTCGGTGCGGTACTGATCGGCGGTAACTACGCGGTCGGCCTGGTGGTGTTTGCCATTCTCATGATTATCAACTTTCTGGTTGTCACCAAAGGCGCTGGCCGGGTTTCCGAAGTCAGTGCGCGCTTCACTCTGGATGCCATGCCAGGCAAACAGATGGCCATCGACGCAGACCTCAACGCAGGCCTGATTAACCAGGATGAGGCCAAGCACCGGCGTTCCGAGATTGCCCAGGAAGCGGACTTCTACGGTTCCATGGACGGTGCCAGCAAATTCGTCAAGGGCGATGCCGTGGCCGGCCTGTTGATACTGGCGATCAACCTGATCGGTGGTATTGCCATTGGTATGCTCCAGCACGGATTGGATTTCGGCACCGCCACCCAGAACTACGCGCTGCTGACCATTGGTGACGGCCTGGTCGCCCAGATTCCCTCGCTGCTGCTGTCTACCTCTGCTGCCATCATGGTGACGCGGGTGACGTCAAGCCAGGATATGGGTGGGCAGATCCTGCAGCAGATGTTTAACGCGCCCAAGGCTCTGGCCATTGCGGCCGTTATCCTCATCATTCTCGGCCTGATTCCGGGCATGCCCCACGTAGCCTTCCTGGGTCTTGGTGCCATCTCAGGTGCCATTGCCTGGTACATCTGGAAGGAAGAGCGCCAGACTGTTGAAGAGGAGGGCGTGTTTCCGGCCAGAGGCGGCGGCGCAAGGCCGGCCGGCCGGGATATTCCGTCCGGTGGTGATGGTGGGGACCAGGGTGCCCAGCTTCCTGCGCCGGGTGAGACCCGTGAGCTGGGCTGGGATGACGTGGCCACGGTGGATATCGTTGGCCTGGAAGTCGGCTATCGTCTGATTCCCCTGGTGGACAAGTCCCAGGGTGGCCAGCTGCTGAGCCGGATCAAGGGGGTGCGCAAGAAGCTTTCCCAGGATCTGGGGTTCCTGATGCCGTCGGTTCACATTCGCGACAACCTCGACCTGATGCCGAACGTTTACCGCATTACCCTGATGGGCGTGACCATCGCCGAGGCCGAAATCCATCCGGACCGTGAGCTTGCCATCGATCCCGGCCAGGTGTTTGGCAAGATTGAAGGTATTGCAGGCAAGGATCCCGCCTTCGGGCTCGATGCCAGCTGGATTGAGCCGGACAAGAAAGATCAAGCGCAGACACTGGGCTATACCGTTGTAGATGCCAGCACCGTCGTGGCCACACACCTGAACCAGATCCTGCAGAAGCATGCCCATGAGCTACTGGGCCATGAGGAGGTTCAGAAATGGCTGGATCAGTTGGAAAAGGTTTCGCCGAAGCTGGCGGAAGAGCTGGTCCCCACGACTGTTTCCATCAGTCTGTTGCTGAAGGTGTTGCAGAACCTGCTGAAAGAAGAAGTGCCGGTACGTGATATGCGGTCCATTGCCGAGGCTATTGTCAACGTGCATCCGAAGAGCCAGGACCCGAAACTGCTGACCACGGTTGCCCGTCAATCGCTGCGACGGATGATCGTTCAGAGCATTTGTGGCAACGACTCGGAAATCCCGGTAATTACCCTGGACCCAGACCTGGAACAGTTATTGCTAAAGTCTATGCAACAGAGTCAACAATCCGGCGGTCAGGAAGACATCGGGCTGGTACTGGAGCCGAATATGGTCGAGAAACTCCAGCGCTCGCTCCAGGACAGTGTCCAGCGCCAGGAAATGCTGGGCAAGCCGGCAATACTGCTGGTCTCCGGGCCCCTGCGGCCGGTACTGGCAAAGTTCGCAAGTTTTGGGGTAGAGCGACTGCACGTGTTGTCCTACCAGGAAATTCCGGATAACAAACAGATCACCATTGTGGCATCCGTAGGCCAGTAACGGCCGCGGACGGCAAGGCGGAAGGCGCCACAAAGCGCTGACCGGGGAGGAAGAGTCATCATGAAAGTAAAACGGTTTTTTGCCCAGAGCATGGCAGAAGCGCTGCGCCAGGTACGTGACCAGATGGGGCCCGAGGCGGTGATTCTGTCCAATCGCCGTGTGGATGGTGGTGTCGAAATAGTGACAGCGCTGGACTATGACGAAAATATGGCGCGCCAACGGCTGGGTGATGCCGCGCGCGAAGCGACCAACGGCTCACGGCTGGCCGAGCTTCAGGCGGAACAGCACCGCCGCCTGGAGGATGAACTTGGCCGTTCGCGGGAGCGAATCCGCGAAGTCAGAGAAAAGCGCTCTGCCCAGGGCGGTCGGAATAATGTCTCGGACCAGGGTTTTACCAGCCTGGGGGCCAACGCCTTTGGCAGCAGCGACATCACACCGGAAGAGCCCGTCAGTGCGAATTCCGGGTATTCCGGCGAGCTGGCCCAGATGCGAGCAGAGATCAGTTCTCTCCGGGATCTGGTCAGTGCCAGCCGTAGCCCCGAGCCTGAGAAAACAGCGGTAAATGCCGTGCAGCAACGCCTGGCGGAACGGCTGCAGGAATTCGGCCTGGGCCATGAGCTTGCCGGCTCATTGTCCCGTCGTCATCGTGCCGGACGCCTGGAGGACGGTTGGAAGCAGTCGCTGAAGATGCTGGCGGCCGGTGTAAAAACTGCCCGTACCGAGTGGTCGGAAGAGGGCGGCGTCTACGCCCTGGTAGGGCCAACCGGGTCAGGCAAGACCACCACCATCGGCAAGCTCGCAGCCCATTATGTACTTCGTCATGGCGCCGACTCCCTGGCGCTGGTGACCACGGATCGCTATCGGGTGGCTGCCCATGAGCAATTGTTCGTCTTCGGGCGCATTCTGAATGTACCGGTGAGAGTGGTGGATGAGAGCCATTCCCTGGACGATATTCTGGATGAATTATCAGACCGGCACCTTGTGCTGATTGATACTGCGGGTCTTACCAGCAGCGACAAAGGCTACGAGGAGCAACTCACGGAGTTGGCACGCAGCCATCACCAGATTTGTACCCATCTGGTGGTTTCCGCAACGAGTCAACCGCGCATCATGAAATCCGTCTGGCATTGCTATAAGATGGCAAATCTGACGGGTTGTGTGATGACCAAAATCGATGAAGCACTGACTCTGGGAGAATCGCTGGGATTTGTCATGGAGACAGGGTTGCCGGTGGCCTATTACACCGACGGCCAGAAGATCCCGGAAGACCTGCACCACGCCGAGCCCGTTCCGTTGGTGCGGCTGGCCGTGGAGAGGCTTAGAAAACTCCAGCAGCAAGAGGCAGTCGCTGTTTAATAACAACACAGCCTGCGGTTAAACGTGGCAAGAGACCAGAATCAGTATGAGCAAACCACATCCGGTACAGGTGATTGCGATTTCCGGCGGGAAGGGTGGCGTTGGTAAAAGTAACGTTGCGGTAAACCTTGGCATTGCCCTTTCACAAAAAGGGCGGCGGGTGGTGCTTCTTGATGCCGATCTTGGCCTTGGCAATATCGATGTATTGCTGGGTATTACCGCCAACCGTAATATCCAGGATGTCATCACCGGGGAGTGCGATCTGCGTGATGTGCTGGTCAGCGGCCCGGGTGGCATCAAGATTGTGCCGGCCTCCTCCGGCACCCAGCGGATGACCCAGCTGTCCTCCCTTGAACACGCGGGGCTGATCAACGCCTTTAGTGAACTGGGCGACCAGATCGATGTTCTGATTGTGGATACCGCAGCCGGTATTTCCGATTCCGTGGTCAGCTTCCTCCGGGCCTCCCAGGAACTGTTGCTGGTTGTGTGCGACGAGCCCACTTCCATCACTGACGCTTACGCCCTGATCAAATTAATGAACCGGGATTACGGCACCAACCGTTTCCGCATACTGGCAAACCAGGTGCGTAATGAGCAGGAAGGTCGCCATCTTTTTGAAAAACTCACCAGAGTGACCGAGCGGTTTCTGGATGTGGCACTACAATATGTTGGTATAGTGCCTTACGACGAGGCCGTGAAAAAGGCGGTTCAGCGTCAGCGCGCTGTGCTGGACGCCTATCCCCGGGCCAAGGCATCACTTGCTATCAAGAGCCTGGCGGAAAAGGTCGACAGCTGGCCGTTGCCGCAATCGCCACGCGGGCACCTGGAATTCTTCGTGGAGCGGCTCGTCGAAGTCTGAATTTGATCCTGTCACCGAAAAGCCGGATACATGACATTGGCGAAAGAACTTGGAATCTACCACCGGACCGGCATGCAGGGCCCCTCGCAACTTGTGGAGGAGCAGGCGCCGCTGGTCAAAAAAATAGCACTGCATCTCATGGCCCGGTTGCCGGCCTCGGTCCAGTTGGAGGACCTCATGCAGGCCGGTATGATCGGCCTGCTGGAAGCGGCCCAGCGATACAGCTCCACCAAAGGGGCTACCTTCGAGACCTATGCGGGTATTCGCATCCGCGGGGCCATGGTGGATGAGATCCGCAAGGGCGACTGGGTTCCCCGCTCCGTCCACAGAAACTCCCGCCGTATTGCCAAGGCCATCAAAGCCGTTGAGGACCGTCTGGGCCGCGAAGCGCTGGACTGGGAAGTTGCCGAAGAGCTCGGCCAGAGCCTTGATGAATATCACTCCGCACTGAGCGATGCCAACAGTGGCCGACTTTTTAGTCTCGATGAGCTCAATGAATCGGGAGACCTGCCGATAGAAGAAACAGAGGCCAGTGATAATCCGCTCGACGGTCTGTCGTCGGACAACTTCCGGAAGAACCTGGCCACGGCGATTGGCGACCTGCCGGAACGCGAAAAACTGGTGCTGAGTCTGTATTACCAGGAAGAGCTGAACCTGAAGGAAATTGGCGCAGTACTAGGTGTGAGCGAGAGCCGGGTGAGCCAGATTCACAGCCAGGCGGCGCTCAGGTTGCGGGGTCGGCTCTCGGACTGGAAGCAGTAAGCTCCGTCACGTCGCAGTCGTTGTGCAGCGTTGCAAAGCATTCTTTACTGTAGCCTTTTGGTAACCGGCGCTTTACAACCGTGCCAAAGGCAACACAATAAGCGGTAAATCTGCCGGCTTGCCGGACTGAAAGCCGGAGGCCAAAAACGAATTCCGGGCGTTTTATACTGGAGGTCCCATTGGACAAGAACATGAAAATCCTGATCGTGGATGATTTCTCCACCATGCGACGGATCATCAAGAACCTGCTTCGAGATCTTGGTTTTACCAATACCGATGAAGCGGACGATGGCAATACTGCACTGCCAATGCTGCGAAGTGGTAAGTACGATTTTCTGGTTACTGACTGGAACATGCCGGGTATGTCCGGGCTGGACCTTCTCAAGAACGTCAGGGCCGATGAGAACCTCAAGACTTTGCCGGTGCTCATGGTAACTGCGGAAGCCAAACGGGATCAGATTGTAGCGGCGGCTCAGGCCGGGGTGAATGGCTATGTAGTCAAGCCGTTCACCGCAGCGGTCCTCAAGGAGAAGATTGAGAAAATCTTCGAGCGAATCCAGTAATCAGAGGTCGGACGGGCTCCCATGAGCGAAAGTGACAAGAACCAACAGGGCCTCGACCCGGAGATTACGGAAAAACTTCGCAGCCAGGCTGCTGAACTGGTTGAGCAGGTAAATGCCGGAGAGTACGGCCGCGCCATGACCCTGATCAATGAACTCAGTGAGGTTCGCGATCAGAGCCTGTACCGCGAGGTAGGCCGGCTGACCCGCAGCCTCCATGAGGCAATCCGCAATTTCCAGATTGATCCGCGTAATGCCGAACAGTCCGAGGCGCTGTCGAAAATGACCGACGCATCGGACCGCCTGGAATACGTTGTGCAGATGACTGGAAAGGCGGCGAACCGCACCATGGACCTGGTAGAAGAGGCCATGCCCCGGGCCAGCGCCATTCGTGATGAAGCGGCGGAACTGAGGGACGAGTGGCAGAGGTTGCGCCGCCGTGAGATGGCGCCGGCAGAATTCCGCGAGCTCTATGCCCGGATAGATACGTTTTTTGTCAGCCTCAATTCCGATGCCAGCGCCATGTACGAGAACCTGTCGGAAATATTGCTGGCGCAGGATTTTCAGGACCTGACCGGCCAGGTCATCCAGAAGGTCACCACACTGGTCAAAGAGGTAGAAGAGCACCTGCTTAGCCTCGTGGTTATGGCCAGCCATGTGGACCAGATGACGGGCACCGTGCACGAACTGGAAGAAAAAGAGAAAGTATCGGCGGAGCAGGGTGTCGGCCCGCAGATAAAAGCCGAAGAGCGCGAAGATGTTGTATCGGGCCAGGACGATGTTGATGATCTTCTGTCCAGTCTCGGTTTCTGAGGAAAAGAGGGTAACCCATGGCGTTTGATGCCGATGAAGAGATCCTGCAGGACTTCCTTGTTGAAGCAGGCGAGATACTCGAAAAGTTGTCTGAGCAGCTTGTCGACCTTGAGCAACATCCTGACGACAGTGATCTGCTCAACGCCATTTTCCGTGGGTTCCACACTGTAAAAGGCGGTGCAGGTTTTCTTCAGCTGGACCCGCTGGTCCGCTGCTGTCATTCCGCGGAGAACGTGTTTGATATTCTGCGCAATCACAAGCGTAAGGTTGACTCGGAACTGATGGACGTGGTGCTGGAGACGCTGGACCATGTCAACGCGATGTTCGAACAGGTTCGTCACCACGAAGAACTGACACCTGCTCCTGACGAACTGATTGCTGCCCTTGATGCCCTGGCACAACCTGCGGGGGAAGCCCCGGCAGCGCCTGCAGCGGCTCGCGATGCGGACGCAACGGCTGATGCCGGCTCGAACGAAGACAGCGGCGATATCACCGACGACGAATTCGAACAACTGCTGGATGCCCTCGAAGACGAGAAGAAGAGCGCCCCTGCGTCCCCAGGCGAAGGTAGCCAAAGCCAATCTGCCGGCGGTGACAACAGCACTGGCGACGACGAAATCTCCGATGATGAATTTGAGGCGCTGTTGGATCAGCTACATGGCAAGGGTCAGTTCGCCGGCCCGCCAGAGACGGGCAAGGCTGACGAGCAGAAGGCGGAAACCTCTGACGACACCGGCAGTAAGAGCACTGACGATCTCATTTCAGACGATGAGTTTGAAAAGCTGCTGGACGACCTGCATGGCAAGGGGGGGAGTCCCACCGCTGAGACGTCGAACGCGTCTTCGGCGCCGTCCGACAGCAACCCGGCGGGTTCCGGCGCCGACAAGCCTGCCGAACCGGCCCGTAAGCCTGATAAGCGGCAAGCCGAGGCCAGCGGAGGTGCCGCCTCGGCCGCGCCTGCGATGCCATCCCGGGATGCGAATGCACCTGTGGCTGAAACTTCAGTGCGTGTCGACACCAAGCGACTTGATGACATCATGAACATGGTGGGAGAGCTGGTGCTGGTGCGCAACCGGCTTCAGCGCCTCGGGGCGCAGAGTGAAGATGAGCACATGCACAAGGCTGTCTCCAATCTTGATGTTGTTACCACGGACCTTCAGTCCGCCGTTATGGCAACGCGAATGCAGCCCATCAAGAAGGTATTTGGCCGTTTCCCCCGGGTGGTACGTGACCTGGCGCGGAATCTCAAAAAGGAGATCAATCTTGAGATGCACGGCGAAGATACGGATCTGGACAAGAATCTCGTTGAGGCGTTGTCCGATCCGCTGGTGCATCTGGTGCGCAACTCGGTTGACCACGGTATTGAAGCACCCGATATCCGGGAAAAAGCGGGCAAGCCCCGCCATGGAACGGTGACCCTCTCTGCGGAGCAGGAAGGTGACCATATCCTCCTGTCTATTGAGGATGACGGCGCAGGTATGGACCCCGACGTGCTGCGCCGCAAAGCAGTGGAAAAGGGCATCTATGAGCAGGATGCCGCTGACCGCCTGACCAATACCGAATGTTATAACCTGATTTTTGCTGCGGGCTTTTCCACCAAGGACCAGATTTCCGACGTGTCGGGCCGTGGCGTTGGCATGGACGTGGTCAAGACCAAGATCGGGCAGCTCAATGGCCAGCTGAGTGTCGAGTCGGAACTGGGTAAAGGCTCACGCATTGTTATCAAGGTGCCGCTGACGCTGGCTATCATGCCGACCCTGATGATCATGCTGGGGGATCAGTCCTTCGCCTTACCCCTGGTGAACGTGGTAGAGATTTTCCACCTGGATCTGAGCAAAAAGAACATCGTTGACGGCCGTGAATGTATTGTGGTTCGCGACAAGGTCTTCCCATTGTTCCATATCAAACGGTGGCTGGTAAAAGGCGCGGCAGGAGACCCGGAGCCCGAGAATGCCCATGTGGTGATTGTCGCCATGGGCACCCGCCGGGTTGGCTTTGTGGTGGACCAGCTTGTTGGCCAGGAAGAGGTGGTGATCAAACCGCTCGGTCGCGCCCTTCAGGGGACACCGGGCATGGCGGGAGCAACGATCACCGGTGACGGCCGTATTGCACTCATAATTGACGTTCCAAGCCTGCTGCAGAATTACGGCTGACAGATTTTCAGTTGTGGATCAGCAGCGGGCCCGGGTTTAGGAGAAATGGATGACGGTTTCTGTCCTGGTCGTTGATGATTCAGGTTTCTTCCGCAAGCGACTGACGGAAATCCTGACCGCGTCCGGTCAGATCAAGGTGGTGGGCGCTGCCACAAACGGCCGTGAGGGTGTGGAGCTTGCTGAAAAGCTGCGCCCTGATGTCATCACCATGGATTACGAAATGCCGGTGATGGATGGTATCAGTGCCGTTCGTGAGATCATGAAACGGCATCCCGTTCCGGTGCTGATGTTTTCGTCTCTGACCTACGAAGGCGCCCGGGTTACCCTGGATGCTCTTGAAGCCGGCGCTGTGGATTTCCTGCCCAAGAATTTCGAGGAAATTGCCAGAGACTCCAGCCAACTCCAGAAGATTCTGATCGATCGCATAATGGATGTGGCTGGCAGCCGGCCGGGAGCGAAACCTGCTCCTTCGCCTGTTGCCGCTCCGGTAACGCGTCCAGCCCCGGAAAAACGTGCAACACCTGCCAGCCCCCGTCCCGGGCGCGATATCCCCAGGCCGGCCCCGGAGGCGCCACCGACGACCCGACACAGTTCCCGCCGTGGGGCCGCCAAGCACTACAGTGTGGTTGCCATTGGCACCTCAACCGGCGGCCCGGTCGCGCTTCAGCGTGTGCTGACAGCGCTACCAGCAGGATTCCCTGCACCCCTGGTGCTGGTTCAGCATATGCCCGCAAGTTTTACTCCCGCGTTCGCTGAACGGCTGAACAAGCTCTGTCAGATCGAGGTGCGCCAGGCTGCTGATGGCGACATGCTCAAACCGGGCCTGGCCCTGCTGGCGCCCGGGGGCAAACAGATGATGATTGAAAACCGGGGCGGCCAGGGAAGGATACGCATACTGCCCGGTGATGACCGCCTTAACTATAAGCCTTGTGTGGACGTTACCTTCGGTTCGTTGGCAAGGAGCTTTCCCGGCAAGACCCTGGGCGTGATCCTTACCGGCATGGGAGCGGATGGCAAGGAAGGCTGCCGGCTGATGAAGCAGAGTGGCTCGGATATCTGGTCCCAGGATGAGAAAACGTCGGTGATCTATGGCATGCCAATGGCGGTGGCCAAGGCTGGCCTGCCAGACGAGATCCTCGCACTTGATGACATCGGTCCCCGCCTGGTTGAAGGGGTGAGCTGATGGACATTCTCAGCCTGCTGGGCGTTATTCTCGCGTTTGTGGCCATCCTTGGCGGGAACCTTCTGGAAGGTGGCGCAGTCAGTTCCCTGTTCAACGGCCCGGCAGCGTTGATTGTTATTGGTGGTACACTCGCCGCCACCATTCTCCAGACCTCCTGGCCAATGCTGAAGAGGGCCTGTTCACAGGCACGGTGGGTGTTTTTTCCGCCCTATGTGAGCCTCGAAGATGGCATCGGTAAAGTCATCGACTGGAGTGTGAAAGCCCGCAAGCAGGGGCTGCTGGGGCTCGAAGGACTGGCGGAGAAAGAATCCGAACGTTTTGCCCGCAAGGGGCTGCAACTGCTGGTTGATGGCGCAGAAACGGAAACCATCCGCAGTATCATGGAGGTGGATCTGGAATCCCGGGAACAGCGTGACCTGGAGTCTGCCCGCGTATTTGAGGCCATGGGCGGCTATTCGCCCACCATCGGCATTATCGGTGCCGTGATGGGGCTGATCCAGGTAATGACCAACCTTGAAGACCCCCAGTCTCTCGGTAGCGGTATTGCCACTGCTTTTGTTGCCACCATCTATGGTGTGGCGCTGGCTAACCTTTTGTTCTTCCCGGTGGCCAACAAATTGCGGGGAATCCTCAGGGAGCGCACCCGTTACGAAGATATGATGATCGACGGCATCATTGCGATCGCTGAAGGTGAGAATCCCAAATCCATCGAACTGCGGCTACGGGGCTTTCTGTGAGACGTCGCAGACGGCAGGACGATGACCTTCACAACAAGGAACGCTGGCTGATCTCCTATGCTGATTTCATCACGCTGTTGTTTGCCTTTTTTGTGGTGATGTATTCCGTGTCCTCGGTGAATGAGGGCAAGTACAAGGTGCTCTCGGAAACCCTGACCGGAGTTTTTAACGCACCACAGCGCTCCTTCCAGCCCATTGAGGTGGGTGACCAGCCACGCCGTGCCATACCCCGGGCGGCTGAAGATGTGATTGACCCCCCGGTGACGGAAGCCCCACAGAATCCTGCCATGAGCGAGCAGGGGCGTACGGAGGCACTTCGTGCCATGGCCGACCAGCTCGCCCTGGAATTTGACGAGTTGATCAACCAGGGCGTGGTAACGCTGGAAACCAGTGATGAATGGCTGGAGCTTAGCCTTCGTAACAGCCTGCTGTTTGGCAGTGGCGACGCAGAGCCCCACTACGACGCATTTGAAGTGGTGGAAAAAATTGCCGGTGTGCTCCGCAACCGCGACAACGCGATCCGGGTGGAGGGTTTTACCGATAACCTGCCAATCCGAACCAGTGCTTTCCCGTCAAACTGGGAGCTTTCAGCTGCCCGGGCCGCTGCCATCGTGCGTATGCTGTCGATGGAAGGGGTTGAATCAGAGCGTCTGGCCGCCGTTGGCTATGGTGAATACCAGCCCGTTGCGCGTAACGACACCGAGGAGGGGAGGCGACGCAACCGCCGCGTGGTATTGCTTGTTTCCCGGGACGCCAGTATCCGCGGCGCCATGCGCTAGGCGCTTTGCCGTTATCCATCTGGCCGAGGCTGACGGAAGGTCCCTATAGGCAAGTTGGCATAATATCTGTATTAACTCCCCTACATCTTTAAAGTCGGCAAACCCTTGCCGAATTGTCTTCAAGTTGAGCGGATAACGGCCGATAACTCCTCATAGTTTCCGGCGTTTCCGGAGCCGATTTTTCTGGAGAATGCAGCGTGCGAATCTGGGCAGTTGCCAATCAAAAAGGCGGTGTGGGCAAAACCACATCTGTTGTGGCGTTGGGTGGTCTGCTGGCGGAAAGCGGAAAACGCGTTCTGGTCGTGGATCTGGATCCCCATGGGTCGCTGACCAGTTGGTTCGGATATGATCCGGACACCATCGCCCACAGCGTGTTCGACCTGTTCCAGCATCAGGGCAAGGTACCTGAAGGCTTGCCTGCCCAGTTGATCACCGAAACCAGTTGCCCGGGGCTCTCCCTTCTACCGGCCAGCACCGCGCTCGCGACCCTTGAGCGGCGGATGATCGGTGTCGAGGGCATGGGGCTCATTATATCCCGCGCCCTGGCCCAGTTGTGGGACGATTTCGATTATGTCCTGCTGGATAACACGCCATCCCTGGGCGTACTGATGGTGAATGCCCTGGCAGCCGCGCAGCACCTGGTTATCCCTGTACAGACCGAATTCCTCGCGATAAAAGGTCTGGAGCGCATGCTGCACACACTCACCATGATTATGCGCTCCCAGAAAAACCAGCTTTCCTACACCATTGTGCCAACGCTGTTTGACCGGCGCACCCAGGCCTCTGTAAAGAGCCTTAACCAGCTGCGGAAAAACCATGCCGATTCGCTCTGGCGCTTTGCCATCCCGGTGGATACCAAATTCCGCGATGCCAGCCAGGCCGGCATAACGCCGTCTGCACTGGATAAGGGGACCCATGGGGTAAGGGCCTACGTACGACTGTTAAACGACTTGCAGGAAATGACGGGCTCTAAGGCGGAGCGCCGGCATGCCTGACAAGAAATTGACACAGGTAGCTGATCCAGGCTCAGCCATTGCCAGCTACCTGGACGAATTGCTGCATACGGCAACGGATACCGCCTGGCAGGATGAACCGGAACCGGAGCCACCGAAACCGGTCGTGCGTGAGCGTGCCCGGGTGGCGCCGCGACCAGCGCCTGTTGTGGCCAGGTCGGCCCCGGCAGCGGAGATTGAAAAACCGGAGCCTGTGGCCCCGGTGGTGGATAAGACTCCGGACGTTAAAAGTCCTGAGCCAGAAACGGAAAATACCGCCGACATTCCGTCGCCCCCGGCATGGGAGCCACCTGGCCGTCCGGAGTGGTCCGACAAGCCGTTCGAATGCCTGATTTTTACGGTCGCCGGCCTGCAGCTGGCGGTGCCTCTGGTCCTGCTAGGGGCCATACACCGCATCGAGGAACCGGTGAAGCCGATTCCCGGCAGCCCCCGCTGGTATATGGGGATGCGTCCGGACCGGGACCATAACCTTCGGGTGGTGGACACGGCAGAGTGGATCATGGCTGGCCGTGCGCCAGCGGATGCCAGGGATAACTACCGCTTCGTTATCCGGCTCGATCGCAGCGAGTGGGGGTTGGCCTGCGACGACGTGGCCCAGTCCTTTACCCTGAAACCGGACGAAGTTCGCTGGCGGACCGGCCGCAGCAAGCGGCCCTGGCTGGCGGGAACGGTTATTGACCACATGTGCGCGCTGATTGATGTTAAAACCATGGCGGACCTGCTGGTGCGGGCCGAGCGCGAACAACACCTTGATCTGAGCTAGGGAGCTGTTAAACAACTCCCGTTACTGAATGAAACCGTGCAGTACTGGCACGGTTTGTGCCCTTAACTATAGTATTGGGCACTGATGATGACTTTTTGACGATCAGGTTGCCCGCAGGGGCGGCCCACAGGAGACACAACGCTATGGCATCCCCCAGCGGACAGAAAAATCAGGCCCAGGATGATCAGGTACTGCAGTACGTAACCTTCAGGCTGGATGACGAAACCTATGGCATTGATGTCATGCAGATCCAGGAAGTGTTGCGGTACACCGAAATCGCGCCGGTTCCGGGTGCTCCGGATTATGTTCTGGGCATTATCAACCTGCGGGGCAACGTGGTCACTGTTATCGATACCCGCCGTCGCTTCGGGCTGGCGGATGCGGAAGTAACAGATGCAACACGTATTGTGGTGATGGAGTCGTCCAACCAGGTGATGGGTATTCTGGTGGATTCCGTGGCCGAGGTGGTGTACCTGAAAGCCAGTGAAATCGAGACTGCACCCAATGTGGGGAACGAGGAAAGCGCCAAGTTCATCCAGGGTGTGTGTAACAAGAACGGCGAGCTGATCATACTGGTCGAGTTCGACAAGATGCTGACAGACCACGAATGGGCTGAAGTCTCCGCTCTGTAACGCCGGCTGTTGCCGGCAGGCAGACACGATGGA
This sequence comes from Marinobacter denitrificans, assembly GCF_008795955.1. Taxonomy (GTDB): domain Bacteria; phylum Pseudomonadota; class Gammaproteobacteria; order Pseudomonadales; family Oleiphilaceae; genus Marinobacter; species Marinobacter denitrificans. Next base: position 69,816 of record NZ_VMHN01000001.1, on the reverse strand, counting down.
GGCCCCGTGGAACAATTAACCGAGGACGTCCATCATGTTTGCAGATATCTCTTCCCTGGCTCCGTGGATTTTGACCACCGCCGCACTGGGCCTGCTGTTTGTTCAGGGTATGTTGTTTCGCCGGGAAAACCGCAAACTGCGGGAACAAATAAAAGAGCGCTGCGAAATTCTGGGCCGGGAGCTTCACGCCACTGCCAGTGGGAGTATGGGGGTGGGCCAGCGGGTAGTCACCTGCGAGCGCCAGCTTCACGAAATCCGTGGCGTGCTTGACGAGATGCGCCAGAATGACCCCCTGCGGATATCCTACGACGAAGCCTCAAGGCTGGTTGATCTCGGCGCAGATATCGACGATCTTATGAATACGTGCGGAATTTCCCGTCCCGAGGCCGAGCTGGTGTCAGCACTCAGAAAACGTCAGGCGGCCTGATATCCTGCTGTTACGGACGTTACTGGATGAAGAGAGTTTACGCCAGGGCCCTTGACGCCCTCAGGTCTGTATCCCGCCATGATTTTGTATCCGGCTCCGATCTGGCCCCCTCAATAACCGGGCACTCCATCCCTCGCGAAGAAACTGTACGCCACATCCTCTCCCTGGTTCCGGAGATAGAACCGGACCAGTTGGTAATGCACGTGGGCGGTGGCTCCGGCTACCTGGCTGCAGTTCTTTCGGGGTTGGCCCACCGGGTAATCTACCTGGAGAAAAATCCGGTCGTTGCAGAAGCCGCGCGCGAGCGGTTTTTCCGCCTGGGCCTGCACAACGTGGATGTCGTTGTGGCCAGCGTGGAAGAAGCACCGGAACCGGACCAGTTGTGCGATCTGGTTCTGTGCACAACGTTTATCAGTGAACGGAATGCTCTGGCTCCCCTGCTGCGGGAAGGGGGGCATCTGTTTTGTCTTGAAGGGCGAGCTGGCCCGGTCCCGAGTCTGGCCATGTTCGTCAGGCAAGGTGTCCAGTTGGAACGGGTCCGGACACTTGGCTGGGTAGACTTTAACCGCAACGTGGAACAGATTCTGATAGACCAGGGCATTGTTGACGACAAGATCCTGGCGGAGGCGAAGACCGAGGCCGCCACTCAGAACAGCCCACTGCTTGATATCCTCCGGCGCAAGCTGAATCTTGAGGAAATCGATCTGTATCGCTCCCTCGCCCGGCAAAGGGGGATGACGTTCACTGACGCCGATGAGCTGCTCCCGGATCTTCATCCAGGACTGTTCCGGCGTTTTTCCCGCACGTTTCTCGATCTGTCACGCCTGATTCCCGTGTCCCAGGATAATAACAAGATCACCGTTGTAACCGATGATCCGGACGCACGTACTGATCAGTTGGAGCGCCTGACGCCCAATCAGACTATTGAATGTCTCTTGGTAACGCCGACCGATTTCCGCCGGGTCTGGTCTGCACTGGATCTGACGGCCAAGGGTCTTGGATTTGTGGCGGATCACGGTGACGGCACGGAGGGCAAGCCCGGGGCCGATGCAAGCAAAGACAAACTCCTGGGTAACGATCCCGGCAATAAGCATGTCAGCCCGTATCTGGTGTCGGTTTACGAAGCGATCCTGCTGGATGCCGTGAGTGAAAAAGCCAGTGATATTCACATCGAGCAGTATGGGGATCGGGTCCGCATTCGGCTCAGGGTGGATGGTGACCTCCACGATTTGCCGCAGTACCAGCTATCGCCCCGGGAAATCAGGGGGGTGATAAATGTCATCAAACTCCGTGCGGAACTGAACATCGCCGAACACCGGTTACCCCAGGGTGGCCGCTCGCGGTTGCAACTGGGCAATATCGCCTACGATCTGCGTATCCAGACTCAGCCTTCGCTTCATGGGGAGCATGCCATTATCCGGTTATTGCCCCAGACGGGGCGTGCCATGACCATCTCCGAGCTGGGTATGTCCCCCATGATTGGTGCGCGTTACGAGCGTCTTCTGGACAACCCGGCAGGCCTGGTGCTGGTTGTCGGCCCGACCGGTTCCGGGAAGTCGACCACACTCTATGCGGGTCTGCAGACCCTGGCGGATGACGGCCGCCGAAAGGTCATCACGGTAGAGGACCCGATCGAATACTCTATCGACAATATTCAACAGACCCGCGTGCGTACCGAGATCGGGTTTGGCTTCTCCGATGCCATGAGGGCCTTCGTCCGGGAAGATCCGGACGTTATTCTTGTTGGCGAAATTCGTGACCAGGAAACCGCTCTGGAGGCGATACGTGCCTCCCAGACCGGCCACGTGGTGCTGTCAACGCTGCACTGTAACGACGCCGTGGATTCGCTGCAGCGTCTATACGACCTGGGCGTTCACCCGAACTCTATTGCCGGTGAGTTGCTGGCAGTGATCGCCCAGCGACTGGCGAAGCGAATCTGCAAACACTGTCGCCAACCGGCCACGCCCGATCCGGCGATCGTGGCCGAGCTGTTTCCCGATGGGCCACCGGCGGATTTCCGGTGTTTCGAAGGTGCAGGCTGTAACAGTTGCAATGGCAGAGGTACCCAGGGCCGGGTGGCCATTGTGGAATATATGGAAGTCGATTCCGACATCCGTAACGCCATTTCCAGTCAGCCGCCTATCGGAGAACTTCGCTGGCGGGCACTGGACGCGGGTCTGATTACCATGCGGGACAGTGCTCTGGATCATGTGATTGAAGGCATTATCCCGCTTTCGGAACTGCCGCGGATACTCCCAATGGAACGCATGGCGCCGGAAGTTCGCGGTGGCCGCAGGAGTCAGGAATGAACAGCAGGAATCAGGCGTCCAGAGCCGCCCAGCGTGAGCCGGCAGAAACCGTTTACGCTGAAGAGCTCGCGAAGCTCAGAGGTATGGATCACGGCCCGGTACCCCCCGGCTGGCAGATGTCACCCCGTGCGGTGGAAAAGTTTGTTATGGGGGATGAAAAGCTGGGTATTGAACGCAAGTTCGTTGCAGACCGGGCCATGGTGGTGCGTATCATCATTTCCCTGTGTACCAGCCGTGGATGCCTTCTGGTTGGCGAGCCCGGTACGGCCAAGTCCTGGCTTTCGGAGCTGTTGTCGGCCGCGATATCGGCCAGCTCAACCCTGACACTTCAGGGCGGGGCGGTAAGCCAGGTCGGACAGCTGTTGTACAGCTGGAATGAATCTGTCCTGCGTAACGAGGGTCCCTGCCTGAAAGCGCTGGTACCAAGCCCCTTGCTGAGGGGCATGATGGAAGGGCGCATGGTTCGATTTGAAGAAATCGCCCGCTGCCCACAGTCGCTGCAGGATGCGCTGCTGTCTGTGTTGTCGGACCGGGTTGTGGTGATTCCGGAACTGGCAGGAGAAGATGGCGTGGTACTGGCCCGGGACGGCTTTAATGTGATTGCCACGTCAAACAGCATCGATGAGGGGGTGCACCGCATGAGCGCCGCGCTCAAGCGGAGAATGGACTTTGAAGAAATACGACCGATAAAAAACCTGGCGGACGAAATGGACGTGGTGCTCAGGGAAGTGCGTAAAGCCAACGCCCGGGCGGGCGTTGACGTGGCTCCGGATGAAGCGGTGGTTGAGGTTCTGGTGACCATGTTTCACGAGTTGCGCAATGGTCAGACGCTGGACGGCCGCAGCACTGACCGCCTGGCTGGCTCCGCTCTGTCCACTGCTGAAGCGGTTTCCGTGGCCCACGCGGCCAGTCTCAGCGCATGGTATTACGGCGGCGGCAGCATGACGGTGGAGCAGCTGATGCACCACATTATTGGTTCGGCCCTCAAGGACCAGCCCGAGGACCGGCGCCGACTGAAACACTACTTTGAAACAGCGGTGGCATCGCGACGTGGTGACAACTGGCAGCAGGCCTGGGCGCTACGCTCACTGATCCACTGAGGCCCCGGGTTGCCGGTCGTCAGGAGTCAACCCGCGGATATGGAAGGCAAACGCAAGAATCTCGGCGATTACCCGGTACAGTGACTCGGGGATTTCTTCGTTCAGCGAAAGCCGCGCCAGGATACTTGCCAGTTCCGCGTTCTCGTACAAGGGTACGTTGTGCTCACGGGCAATGCGGATAATCTCTTCCGCCAGTTCATGGGTGCCGGTTGCCGTAATTGTCGGGGCTTTCTCGCCATCATAATTGAGTGCGACGGCTGCTTTGCCGTGGTTATCGGTCTCTTTGTTCATGCCCGGGTATCCACCAGTCTGTGTTCGAGCCGGGTGACACTGCTCTGGGGGGTGCCGCGGCGGCATTCCAGGTCCGTCACTTCCAGGCCAAGGTCTGACAGGCTTTGCCGCAAGGCCGGCAGTTCCTGATTCACCCGGCGCAGGGTTGTCTGCTTCTCCGCCCAGACGCGGGCGCTCACCGCCTGCTGCCGCAGGGCCACATCGAAGTGCAGTGGTCCGGCTTCATCCAGGTCCATCGCCAATGAAAGCCGCCACTCTGCTGTTGGCCGTGTCGGGGATTTCCGTTCTGACTCGTTCTCCTCCCGGTACTGTTCAAGGCGCAGTTGCGCCATTCTGGGTTCATTCTGGGGGGTCAGCCACGGCAGATCCAACAGCAGCGTGGAAGCTGGTGCTGCTGCGTCACCACCACCTCTGGCGGTCAACGCCGTGCTGTGCAACTGATTGACTGTAATACGGTTAAGCATTCCTGCCAGCAGGCGGAGCATCTGCCCGACACTGGGCGGTTCTCCATTACCCTGGGGCGGGGGCGTCGCCACGGGTTGCGGGAATTGCAGCGGTGCCTGCATCAGTTCAGGAGTGGCGATAGGTGTCAGCTGGTTGAATTGTGCCGGAGTGCTGCCTTGTTGTGCCAGCAAGGCCGTAATGATTCTGCCAAGGGCCAGCTTGAGATCAGGAATCTGGCTGGCAGGAGCCTGGGCCAGGCGCGACTCGGCAAACAGGCCACTTTCAGAAAGCCACTGGCGCACCTGTTGTGGTGCTGTAGGCTGGCTGCCGGAACCCGGCGCCAGCATATTACTGGCGGGAAGCCTTGCGACCATTTCCTGGATAGCCTGCCGGGCGGCTTCGGGTAGTGGCTGGGCCGGGCTGGAGGAAGGTAGCTGGCCCGGCAGCGGGTCCTGCCGTACACCCTGGGTCAGTGTGGCCACAAGCTTCGCCAGGCCGGCATCAATAGACTGTTGCCAGGGCAGGCGCTGGGCCAGGGCCCGGGCAATACCAGCCTCTGGGGTCTGGGCCAGTTTGCCCATCAACTGCAACTCGTTACCGGCCCGCATGACCTTTACCCAGTCACCGGTTTGCAGGGAGGTGTCACCAATAGCTGCCTGAACCGTCAATGACTGGCCGCGGATTTCCAGCAACAACTGTGCGCCGGCGGATGACTGGCGGTTGATCACTTCGGCCACCCGTGCCAGTGTGGCTTCCCGGTTGGCAAGTTTGAGCTGGTTGAGAAGAACCCGCGCGGACGCCGCATCCGCCGTGGCCGCCGGTTGCTCGCCTGCCGGCCGGCTGGGGGTCGGCACGGGGGTATCTGTTTTTGGCGGTGGTATAGGGTTACCGTTTGGTAATTTCATTGCCACTGATTTGATGTCAGACAAGAGTATTCCTGAGACGCTTTCGTTATAATACGCCGCGCCGGCGAGGTTTGCCTTCCCGATCGTTTGAACCAGCTCTGGGGCCCCGATGTCTGAGCCGTTACTACAGGCTGTCAATCTTGAATGTGAACGTGATGACCGGGTGTTGTTCCGGGATCTCTCGTTTTCCATATTGCCCGGTAGTCTGATCCGTGTCGAGGGCCCTAATGGTTCCGGCAAGACCACGCTGTTACGCATACTGGCCGGCCTGAACGACAGTTATAGCGGTGATCTGCTCTGGCGGGGTAAAAGCCGCAACGGCTACCGGGAAGAATTTCTCCGTAACATGCTCTATCTCGGCCATCGCCCCGGTATCAAACCCCTGCTAACTCCCATGGAAAATCTGCGTGCCTTGATGGACGGCCGCCGGTTACTGCCGGACAAGATCCTGTGGCAGGCCCTGGAAGGTACCGGGCTTGGCGGTTTCCAGGCAGTTCCCTGCCGCAACCTTTCCGCCGGCCAGCAGCGTCGGGTGGCGCTGGCCAGGTTGCTGATAGCGGATGAGCCTTTGTGGATACTTGATGAGGTCTTCACCGCGATTGATATTCAGGGAGTGGCGGCACTGGAACGGTTACTCATTGAGCGGGTGGAAAATGGCGGCGCTATCGTAGTAACAACACACCATGATCTGCGGCTTCCTTCCATGCAAAGGGTCACGTTGGGCGGAGGCGACGGCTATGGCTACTGAATTCACCGTTACGCTGCGGTCCCCTGAAGTGTCGGTGGGCACGGCCACTGCCATGAAGGCGGTTTTCGTCCGGGACCTGAAAACAGCCTTTCGTCAGCCTCAGGATCTGCTTAATCCACTGCTGTTCTTCGTGATGGTAGTAACCCTTTTTCCCCTCGGGGTTAGCCCTGAAGTGTCATTTCTGCAGCAGGCCGGCAGCGGTATCCTGTGGGTAGCGGCATTGCTGTCAGTGCTTCTTTCACTGGATCACCTGTACCGGCACGATTTTGACGACGGCACCCTTGAGCAATTGGTGCTTCAGCCTCAGCCTCTGTTCCTGCTGGTACTGGCCAAATCCCTGGCACACTGGGTACTGACGGGGCTGCCGCTGGTGCTGCTGGCGCCGGTACTTGGGGTAATGGTGCACCTTGAAGGGAACTCTGTGGCGGTTTTGTGTCTAACGCTGCTGATCGGAACGCCCGTACTGAGCCTGATCGGCTCCATTGGGGCAGCGTTGACGCTCGGTTTGCGGTCGGCAGGCGTACTCTTGTCACTGCTGATCATTCCACTGTACATTCCGGTGCTGATTTTTGGCACCGGGACGGTGATGGCCGCCTCTGAGGGCGCGCCGGTAGCGGGACAGCTGGCACTGATGGGGGCATTTCTGATGTTGGCCCTGACATTGGCGCCCTTCGCCTCGGCAGCCGCTTTAAGAATCAGTCTGTCCAACAGTTAAAACGTAGAAGGGTAGCAACCTGATGTGGCAAATTTTTCACAAGCTGGGCTCTCCGAAGTGGTTCTTCGGTATCGCGTCGACGCTGATGCCCTGGTTGCTTTGGGTTGGCGTTGCCCTGCTGGTGGCCGGGCTGGGCTGGGGGCTGGCCTTTGCGCCCCAGGATTATCTGCAGGGCAACAGCTACCGTATTATTTTTATCCACGTACCCTCGGCATTTCTGGCCCAGTCTGTCTATATCATGATGGCAGTTGCTGGGCTGGTGACGTTGGTGTGGCGTATGAAGCTGGCGGATGTGTTTGTCAAAGCTGTCGCGCCGGTGGGTGCGGTGCTTACTTTTCTGGCGTTGTTTACCGGGGCTGTCTGGGGCAAACCGACCTGGGGAACCTGGTGGATATGGGATGCGCGGCTCACCTCCATGCTGATCCTGTTATTCCTGTATTTCGGTGTGATAGCTTTGGGCGCAGCCATATCAGATGAGAAGTCCTCGGCGCGGGCGGTGGCTGTTCTGGTACTGGTGGGCGTTGTGAATATACCTATCATCAAGTACTCCGTGGAGTGGTGGAATACCCTTCATCAACCCGCCACCTTCAAACTGACAGAAAAGCCCAGCATGCCTGCGGAAATGTGGGTGCCTCTGCTACTGTCGGTACTGGGGCTGTACCTTATCTTTGGATGGCTGGCCTGTTTGCGGATGCAGACCGAGATCCTGGTTCGCGAAGGCCGCACCCGGTGGGTACAACAACTGGTCCAGGCAAGGGGGGACTGACCCGATGGCATTCGATTCGTTCGGCGCCTTCATCGTTATGGAAGGGCATGGGCCCTATGTGTGGGCCTGTTATTTCGTGTTCTTCCTGCTCATGGGGGCCGTTATGTTCTGGTCCCTGCGTCAGCGCCGTTTCGTGATTGCGCAACAGCGCCGCCGGACGGATAGCACGCCAGTGCGCGCCGAGAGTCCGGCGGGCGCGAGCTTTACCCGAATTGAACCTTCACAAGACTGAGTGGTAGACGAACCATGCATCCGATCCGGAAGAAACGGCTCACCATTATCCTTTTTCTGCTTGCCGGAGTGTCGGTGGCGGTAGGGCTGACCACCTATGCGCTGCGCCAGAACATTAACCTGTTTTATGACCCCAGCCAGATCGCTGAGGGTGAAGCGCCGGTGGATGTGCGTATAAGAGCCGGTGGCATGGTGGAAGAAGGGTCGGTGATAAGGGATCCGGAAAGCCTGAGGGTGGAGTTCAAGATAACGGATTTCACCTCCTCGGTATTAATGGAATACACCGGCATCCTGCCGGACCTGTTTGCAGAAGGGCAGGGCGTTGTTGCCATGGGTCGCCTGGATAGCAATGGCCGCTTTGTGGCAGATCAGGTTCTGGCCAAACACGATGAAAATTATATGTCGCCCGAGGTCAATGAAGCATTGGAAAAAGCCGCCGGTAAACGCGCTGCGATCTCTGATGCGCAAGGCGAAGCTGCCGCCAGCTACTGAACCTGCTGGCCATTCTGTTGAATTAGTTGGAGAACCCTGATGTATCCGGAAGTCGGACAGATTGCACTGATACTCGCGCTGTTGCTGGCGGTGTTGCTTTCCGTGGTCCCTCTTGCGGGCTCGGTGACAGGCCGTGATCAGTTGCAGGCCTTTGCCAGGCCCCTGTCCGCAGGGATGTTTGTTTTTGTGGCGCTGGCCTTCGGGATACTGACCCATGCCTTTGTAACGGATGATTTCTCCGTCGCTTACGTGGCCAATAACAGCAACAGCATGCTGCCCTGGTACTACAAGTTCAGTGCCGTCTGGGGTGGCCATGAAGGCTCGCTGCTGCTCTGGATACTGATGCTTGTAGGCTGGACCCTGGCGGTTGCCGTGTTCAGCCGTCGTCTGCCTGCGGTGATGGTGTCCCAGGTACTGGCGGTGCTTGGCATGGTCACTGTAGGTTTCCTGCTGTTCACCATCATCACTTCGAACCCTTTCGACCGGACACTGCCGAACGTACCCGCTGACGGTGCCGACCTGAATCCGCTGCTGCAGGATTTCGGTCTTATTGTGCACCCGCCAATGCTCTATATGGGTTATGTAGGCTTTTCAGTGGCCTTCGCCTTTGCCATTGCGGCTTTGATAAACGGCAAGCTGGATGCGGCCTGGGCGCGCTGGTCTCGTCCATGGACAACCGTGGCCTGGTCCTTCCTGTCCCTGGGCATTGCCCTGGGAAGCTGGTGGGCCTACTACGAGCTTGGCTGGGGTGGCTGGTGGTTCTGGGATCCGGTGGAAAACGCCTCCCTGCTGCCCTGGCTATCGGGCACAGCCTTGATGCACAGTCTCGCCGTTACCGAGAAGCGGGGGGTGTTCAAGAGTTGGACGGTACTGCTGGCTATCGTCACCTTCTCTCTGAGCTTGCTGGGCACCTTCCTGGTGCGTTCGGGCGTGCTTACGTCTGTGCACGCTTTTGCCTCCGATCCGGATCGCGGCACCTTCCTGCTGGTGCTGCTGGCGATCACCATCGTGTCCAGCCTGACCCTTTACGCATTCCGTGCGCCGGTGGTGCATGTGCGCTCCCGCTATGGAAGCCTTTCGCGGGAGATATTCCTGCTGCTTAATAATGTGCTTCTGGTGGCAGCGACGCTGCTGGTCCTGGTGGGAACCTTGTATCCACTGGTACTGGATTACCTTGAAATGGGCCGGCTTTCTATTGGTGAACCGTTCTTTAGCCTGACCTTCAGTCCGCTGGCAATTGCGGCCGGTCTGCTGCTGGGCGCTGGCATATTTTCGCGATGGAAGAAAACCGACGGGGGCTGGCTGGGGCGCAAGCTGCTTTGGCCTCTGGCAATCAGTGTGGTGGTGACCACTGCGGTTCTGGTGGGTTACGGAGGTTTCAAGCCCTGGGCCTTCGGTGGCGTCTTCGCATCTGTGTGGGTAAGCGTTGCCACCTTCTGGGATATCTGGGACAAGTCCGGCTCGAAAAAAGGCCGGCTCCATGGGTTGAGGCGCCAATCGCGCAGTTATTACGGCATGGTGCTCGGGCATCTGGGGCTGGCCATCACCATGGCAGGTGCGACCGTGGTATCCAATTATGGCATAGAGCGGGATGTAAGGATGTCACCGGGTGACACTGCCTCAGCGGGCGGCTACCAGGTGACATTTACTGAGATCGGCAATCGCCGCGGCAAGAACTTTACTGCGGAATACGGGCGTTTTGAGGTTTCCGACGATAACGGGCGGGTTGTCTCGACTCTTTATCCGGAGAAACGTCAATACATGGTGCAGCGCAACACCATGACTGAAGCCGGGATAGACGCCGGACTGTTCCGGGATGTGTTTGTGGCGATCGGTGAGCGGGTCTCCGACGATGCCTGGGCGATCCGCCTGCAATACAAGCCCCTGGTACGCTGGTTGTGGCTGGGTTCTCTGTTTATGGCTGCCGGTGGCTTCCTGGCAATCTCCGACCGCCGTTATCGTATCCGCGACAAGGTGTCGGAAGCCGAGCCGTCAGTGGCAACTCAGGGTGACGGCACTCGCCGTGCGGATCCGGCAGGAGCTGTGTCATGAAGCGGGTGTTTCTGTTTATACCGGTCATTATCGCGGTCGTGCTGGGGGTTTTTCTGTTCGCCGGGATCGGCAAGGACCCCAACAAGCTCGAATCAGCACTGATCGGAAAGCCGGTTCCTGAATTCACGTTGAAAGACCTTCACGACGAGGAACGCGAACTGACTCGTGAGTTATTCCAAGGCCAGGTATCGCTGCTGAATGTGTGGGGGACCTGGTGCCCGGCCTGTCGCGATGAACACGATGATCTGGTCTGGCTCGCCGAAGAGAAAGGAATTCGCATCGTGGGCCTGAACTACAAGGACAACCGTGACGATGCGCTGGTCTGGCTGGATCGGCTGGGGGACCCGTACCAGGTGTCCATCTATGATCCCCGTGGCCGGCTGGGTTTTGATCTGGGTGTCTACGGTGCGCCGGAGACCTACGTGATTGATGCCGAAGGCATTGTCCGTCACCGCCATGTTGGCGTGGTCAACGAAAAAGTCTGGGAACAGGATATTGAACCCCTGGTTAACCAGTACCGGGAGAAGATCTGATGGTTCGTGCTGTAATGGCCGCGTTGCTGCTGATGGCATTCGGGCCGTCCTCAATGGCCCAGTCCGACGATGTATACAGTTTCGATTCCCGAGCGGAAGAACAACGGTTCCAGACACTGATCTCGGAACTGCGCTGCCCCAAGTGCCAGAACCAGAACATTGCCGACTCCAACGCCCCGATATCCAAAGATATGAGGGAAGAGGTCTACCAGATGATGTCGAAAGGCGCCCGCGACGAAGAAATTGTCGATGCCCTGGTCAGCCGTTTCGGTGAATTTGTACGCTACAAACCCGAGGTAGACCGCCGGACTATTCTGCTGTGGGCCACGCCTGTGATTGCGGTGGTGGTTGGCTTCCTTGTGGTGGCCGTCATCGTTTTGCGCGCCCGTCGCAATGGTGCAGGCGAACCCGCGATGACTGACGAGGAACGAGCCCGGGCGTCCCGGATTCTTGCTGAGGATGATCCTGATCGTACACCCTGATTCTCGGGTTAGCGGCCCCTGCAATCCAGCATTGTTTACACCCATTTCCTATTACCGGACCATGACTGCTCCATGACACAGACTTTCTGGCTCACTGCAGCCGTAATGATCATACTGGCACTGGCTTTTGTTATCGCGCCGCTGTTCTTCCACCGTTCAGGCCGTCGCGCTGAGCTGGACCTGCGTAATCAGAATCTGCTGGCTTACCGAAGCCGGATGGCAGAGCTGGACCGCGAATTCGAGGCGGGCGCGATGGACGAAGACAGCTATCGGCAGCTCCGGGAAGAGCTGGCGGGTAGCATGCTGGATGATGTGCCGGATGCGGATCAGGGCGTGCTGGAGTCTCCGAAGCAAGTGCATGGGGGCAAAAGCTCTTTTGCCGTGGTACTTGCCAGCCTGGTGATCGTTCCTGCTGCAGCCGTGTTTCTGTACCAGCAATGGGGCGCACTGGACGACGTGGAACAGTTCCGCTCCATGCAGGAAATGATGGCGGCGGATGGTGACCGGCTTGGCCAGATGCAGGAACTCACGGCACAATTGCGCGAACGCCTGGAGGAGAACCCGGACAATACGGAAGGCTGGGCGATGCTGGGCCGGACCTATATGCGCCTTGAACAATACAGCGATGCCGCCTGGGCCTTTGAACAGCTTGCCGGCAGCATTGACGAGGACGACAACGGTAAGGCGGTGGCATGGGGCCTATCCGCGCAGGCCCGGTTTTTCCTGAGCCAGGGTGGCATGACGCCCGAAGTTACCGAAACCATCGAGAAGGCCAGGGATCTCAATCCGGATGAGGTAAATTCACTGGGACTTCTGGGTATCCATGCGTTCAGCCAGGAAAACTATGAGCAGGCGATCCGCTATTGGGAACGCATCGTTGCAGTGGCCCCGGATCATCCCCAGATCGGCTCTATTCGCCAGGGTATTGAACAGGCCTATCAACGGCTTGGTCGTGAGGTACCAGAAGACGAAGCGGAGGTTGCCGCCGGGCCGGGCGTTACCGTTCGGGTAGAGCTTGCCGAGTCATTCCGCGACGAAGTTCCGGACGACACCACACTGTTCGTATTGGCCCGCAGTGCCGAAGGGCAGGGTGGGCCACCACTGGCAGTAGCCCGACTGACAGCTGGTCAGTTACCGGCAGATGTACGTCTGGATGACCGTTTCAATATGTCACCGGATTCCAAGGTTTCTGAGGCTGGCGAGGTGCGTGTGCAAGCACGATTGTCACGGTCGGGAACTGCCCGGCCCCAGGCTGGCGATTGGGAGGGAGAGCTGGACGAGCCGGTGCCGGTGGGAGGCGCCGATGCTGACGTCGTCACCCTGGAAATAGATACCCGGCTTGTGCAGTAGCTACGTCAGTTGCCGCTGGTTCTCAAGCCGTCCGGGTACAGTGGTGGTAACGTCTTGGCTGCGGCGTCCGGGTGGGTGGCACCACGAATCCTGATCAACGTTGCTACCAGACGGTCTCCGTTCCAGGGCGATGACGCCTGCTGTTGCGGGGTTCCGAATAACCGGTGTTGCAACTGTTCAATCTCGGCCGCCAGCTCCATATCCTTTAGAAAGCGATTGACGTCCACCACACTGCGGAAACTGCTTTCAGGATGCCGTACGGCCACCCAGCGCACCAGCAGCTCGGTGGTGGTTGGGTCACCGGCCCGGGCCGCTTCACAAAGTTCCCGAAACAGGGCTTTTTCACGGGTGTCACGGGGAGTCTCGACAGCTGACTGAGGGCGTGACTTGCGCCTCGACATCCACCAGGCCGCAGCGGTCGCTATCCATGCCCCGAGTAGTACCAGTGTGGCCACTGGCCAGAAACCAGGGTCCGTGCTCCTGGTTGTGCCTTCTGTGTTCTCTTCACCGTCATCAGCAGTGGCTTCTGCCTGCCTGGGTGAGTCAGAGGGTAAGGTCTCGATCTGACCGGGGATTGCCTCAACGGTAAGGGGGCGGGCTGCCACCACGGCAACCCGCTCGGTGTCGCTTTCGGTATCCCACCAGTGGACGCGGATTTCGGGCAGCACCAGTTGTCCTGGCTGGATCGGCACCAGTGCCATTGTCTGCGTCAGGCTGGATGCCAGTCCCTCGCTGCCGGGGGTCGTTGTGCGCTCTGGCTTTTCCGGATAGGACCGCACGCCATCTGGCATCTCTTCAGGGAAGGGCGGCAGGCTCTCGGAGGGCAAGCCGTCAGCTTGCAGTGTCAGGGTTCGGGTGAGGTTCTGGCCGGCGGTCAGGGTCTGGTTTTGCGGCAACCCGGATTCATTCAGTTCCAGGTTTCGTGCCGGTAGCCAGGTATCACCGCTGAACTCTGGAGGTACCCCTTTGACCGGTACGTCGAAGAGGGTGGCATTGTCCCGCAGGAATTTCAGCTGGCCATCGTTATTGCGAGCCTGGCCCTCAAAGCGGATGGGCTGCAGGCTGAGCTGGCCCTCTCTTTGGGGAAAGATAGCATATCGGCGTTCCACCACTCTGTAGCGCACACCATCCCGGTAACGCGTGTATTCGCTTTGTTTACCCAGGGATTCGATGATCGCATGGGGGTGCTCCGGCTCAGACAGTTCGCCACGGATGAGGTTTCCGGTGAAGAACAGCTTGATGGTCAGCACCAGCTGTTCCTGTACGTAGACCTCATCTTTGTCGGCCGCCAGTTCGATGAAACTTTCCCTTGAGGCGTCTGCTTCCTGTTCGGGTGGTGTGCCGCTGATGACGTTGATGGTGACGGGGTCAGACTCCGAATCCCGGAATTTGAGCGCAGGGATCGTCAGCTTGCCGGTATTTTTGGGTGCCAGCTGATAGGTCCATGTGATTTCGCCAATCATTTCGTTGTTGACTGTACGGATGGAGTACTGCTGGTTGCGGGCGAGAATCTCGAAATCGTCCTCTACTTTCTCAATGTCCGGCTTGGGCAGGCTGGACATGTCGAAATCAAACAGATTACCAAGGTTGATATCAATCTTTGTGCTGCCTTTCACCGTCAGAGTCAGTACTTCGCCTTCATACAGACGTGTCCTGTCAGGCTCTACGATCAGGTCATTTGCGGCCATGGCCTGTCCCGCCATGGTCAGAAGCAGCGATATCAGAATGAACGGATAGGTCAGCCGGCTTACCATGGTGTGTCGCCCTCGTCAGATGGTGTTTCCCGTTCCTGGTGTTGTTGCAGGAATTTTCTTCGCAGCAGTCCGCCGGGGTTGTCCGGAACGCGTCTGAGCCATTGCTCCTGACCCTGGTTCAGAGGCGAGGTTTCCAGCTCTGCTGGCGAACGGGCCGCCTGGTCATTGTTTTCAGCGCTGTCGGTGCTGCTTTGATCTTCCTGTCCCGGCGACTGGTCCTGTTCCTGATTCTCGCTGTCGCCATCCGGCTCGCTGTCCTGTTGCTGATTATTCTGCTGGTTGTCCTGTCGCTGGTCGCCGGGCTGGTCAGACGAGTTGCCTTGCTGGTTCTGGCTGTCCGAATCGCTCTGGGAATTCTGCTGATTGTCCTGTTGTTGCTGGTCCCCCTCCTGATCAGAGGAATCATTGCCTTCGCCCCCGGACTGGTCCTGTTGTTGCTCCAGAAGCTGTTTCACCAGGTCACGGTTAAATTGGGCGTCCTCGTGCTCGGGTTGTGCCTCCAGCACTGTATTGTAGGCTTCCAGTGCTTCTTCCAGCTTGCCAGCGCGGGCCAGGGCATTGCCCCGGTTGTATTCCGCCGATGGGGACTCGGCCCGGGCAAAAGCTTCTGCGGCGCTCTCGAACTCGCCTTTCCGGTAGAGTGCGCTACCGCGCCAGGCAGGATCATCCAGAATCTGTGCCGCATGGTCGGGGTCTTTTTCAATCAGTTCAGGCGCCCGCTGATCCTGCCGCGACCACAGGCCGTCCCAGTCCACCGCCATGGCCGGGCGGGGCGTAAGAGGGAGCAGCGCAAACAGGATAACGACCATGGCTCCACGGCGCCATCCGATAAGGGCCAGGGGCGCTGCCAGCCAGAGTAGCCAGTAGCCATCGTCCTGCCAGCGCTTGACGGTCAGGTCCTGATCGCTGTCTTTCCAGTCGGCGGAGTCGATGGGGCGGAGCTCCAGGGCGAGAATGTCATTATCGGTGATGGTCAGCTCGTGACTGTTGCCGTTGTTCCTGCGTGCCAGACTGGTCATGCCGGCGGGGTCGGCCCGGGCAATGACGATGTCGCCGTTTTCTCGTATGAAGCCCTGGCGTGCCAATGGTATGGGCCCGCCCTCAGCGGTTCCGACGGTGAGAGTGCTCAGAGAGAAGCGGCTGGCCGCCAGGTCACCAGTGATGCGCTCGCGATAGCGTTCTCCCACCTCGTCTGCAATCAACAGGATTCGTCCGTTGCCCGGCGCTCCCTGCTCCAATAATTCAAGACCGTGCTGTATACCCAGATCTGTGCGGTTGCCGGTGGCGGGCATGATAACGGGCTCCAGAACATCCAGCATGCCCTCGATTGTGTTGCGGTCATCAGTCAGTGGCGTGACCACATGGGCGTCGCCTGCATAAACCACCAGAGCTGTCAGGGCACCTTCGCGAGCCTTGAGAATATCGCGGATCTTGCGTTTGGCCACCGTCAGGCGGTCGGGCTCCACATCGGTCGCCAGCATGGACAGTGACAGGTCCAGTACGATCACCAGACTGTCGTCCTGCTGCTGTAAGGGAGTGGGCGCCTGTCGCCAGGATGGCCCGGCAAGCGCTATCGCCAGCACGACGACGGCTGCCACCGCGGGCCACACGGGTGATTTACGGGGAGTGCCGTCCGCTCCCGATTGGCTGATCATGGGGCGAAGTAATTTCGCCGGAATGAGTTTGCTCCAGCCACTGTCGCTCTGATGAAAGCGCCGTAAGATCAGTGGCAGCAGGAAGGCTGCCAGTAACATCAGTAACCAGAGCGGGCGGAGGAAGTGAAAGTCAGCCATTGCCTGCCTCCCGGGCAACGTGTACCGACTGGCGTTTGGCAGCGGCTAGCCTGACGCCTTGCATCAATACCCATATAAGGGCTGCAAGGCCGGCTGGCCAGACATAGAGTTCGGTCACGGGACGGTAATGCTTGCCTTCCAGTTCGATGGGTTCCAGTTGGTTGATGCTTTCGTAGATCAGCTCCAGCTCGGGCAGACTGCGGGCCCGGAAATATTCCCCGCCGGTCTGTTGGGCTACCCGCTTCAGCAGCTCTTCGTCCAGGTCCCGGGATGGATTGACGCGGCGGGAGCCAAGCAGTCCGCGCTGAACCATGGATTCGGCGCCGATGCCGATGGTGTAAATGCGCACGCCGGCAGCTTTGGCAATCTCGGCGGCTTTGTCCGGGGCAATTTCGCCCGCGGTGTTGGCGCCATCGGTCAGCAGGATGACAACCCGTTGTTCCTGGGGCCGGTCCCGTAGCCGCTTGACCGCCAGGCCCAGCGCATCGCCAATGGCTGTGGCACGGCCGGCCATGCCGATGCCCGCTTCGTTGAGCAAGGTTTGCACCGTAGCCCGATCAAACGTCAGCGGGGCCTGAATGTAGGGCTCGGTACCAAACAGCAGGAGCCCGAGCCGGTCGCCTTCACGGCGCTGGATAAAGTCATCCAGTACCCGTTTGACCGCCTGCAGCCGATTGATGCTTCGGCCCTGGATCACCATGTCCTGTTCGTCCATGGAAGGGGATATATCCACGGCCAGCAGGAGGTCACGTCCGCTGACGGGGAGCTGAACCTGCTCTCCCACATGCTGTGGCCGGGCCAGCGCTACCACAAGCAGAAGCCACATCAGCAACGTCACCAATTGTTGCCACAGGGGTACCCGGCTGCCGCTGCGGCTGACGCCGGGCAGATCAGACAGCCAGTGCCCCACAGGGAAAACCGGTGCTTCCACAGATTGGGTGCTGCGCCTGCGCAGGCGCAGAAGCAGTGGTACCAGGGCCAGTAGCAGCAACCAGGGATAGGCGAGGCTCAGCATTTCTGTCCTCCCAGCCATAGCCTGGCAAAGGCCACGGCGTCCTCTGGTGGACAGCCGGGGACCGGTTGCCATGCGCTGTTAACCATGGCCTCGACCACTGGCCGGGCAGCAATCCGATCTTTCGGGCTGGTCTCGAGAAGAAAGCGGATCCAGGGTTCGCCGGACAGGGATTCCGGTATCCGTTCCGGGTAGCGCTCCCGGGCGGACTGTTTCAACAGCTGGTTGAGGGCCGCGAACCAGTGATTGTCCGCCACTGCCGTCTGTTCCAGCCGCCGCAGTTCTTTCTTTGCCGTGCCCAGCCAGCGGTTTCTGCGACGTTTCCGCCTGAGGATAACGAACGCCACTACAGCCAGTGCCAGAGCAATGGCCAGCAGTATCCACCAGCCTGGCGCCGGGGGCCAGAAGCCGCCCGGTTGGGGCAGGTGTATGTCTCTGAGCTGGCTCAGTGGATCCTGTTCCATCATCGGTCTGAAGCGGTCCTGTTATCCAATGTGGCCACGTGGGCCGAGCAGTGTCTGCAGTATCAGTGCCGGCTGGTCGCTGGTCATGACGCTGGCGGGTTGCACACCTGCCGTGCGGAAGCATTCTGCCAGTGCTTCGGTATGCTGCCGGACCTTTTCGGCATACGCCTGCTGGAACCGGGGGTTGCTGCCGTCAAACCATACCGGGCCGTCCTCACCGGCAACGGCGAAGCGGCCACTATCGGGCAGTTTCAGCTCCAACGGGTCAATTACCCGCAGTGCGCTGACGGTATTGTGGCGTGCCAGGGCCCCGAGTAACCGTGACGTCTCTGCGGTAATGTTTAGAAAGTCACTGATTACGAAAATACGGCTGCCCGTATGGGCTACCCGGCGAGCCTCCTGCAGAGCTGTGTCCAGATCCCGGTTTGTGTCGCCGGCCTGCTGCAGGGGCTGATCGTTGCGGGACATTCTCTGCTGTTGTGCCACGGTATCAAGTAGCCTGAGTACCGATTTCTTGCGGCGGGCAGGGCGCTGGACGCTGAGGGTCGTACCATTGAACACAATACCCCCCACCTGATCCCCGGACCAGAGCGCCAGCCACGCCAGGAGACCAGCCAGCTGCGCACAGCGGACCTGCTTATAGGCACCGGTGCTGGCGAAGAACAGCGACGGACCAAGATCACACAGCAACAGCACCGGCCGCTCACGTTCTTCTTCATAAAGCTTGGTATGGGGCGATTGCCTCCGAGCCGTCACCCTCCAGTCAATACTGCGTATATCATCCCCGGGTTGATACTGTCTCACTTCGGCAAACGCCATGCCCCGGCCCCGGCGTGGAGAACGCTGAAGGCCGGCCTGCCGGGATCCCACCGGCCGCGCCGCCGGCAACTTCAGGGCGCGGGCATCCGCCTGCAGCCGGATCAGGCCGGGCAGCGAAATATGGGTGGCTGGCTCTTCAGGTGCAGTCATGGTCACGGTTGTCAGGCGGTTACCGGAACGCGGTCGATGAGTCGCTGAATAATGGCGTCCGCCGTCAGGCCCTCGGCCTCTGCCTCGAATGTGAGCAGGATCCGGTGTCTGAGCACATCAAATGCGATGTTGCGGACATCATCGGGGCTGACATAATCCCGCCCCTCCAGCCAGGCCATGGCGCGGGCGCAACGATCCAGCGCAATCGTGCCTCTCGGGCTGGCGCCAAAGGCAGTCCAGCGCGCAAGCTCCGGGTCCAGGGTGGCCGGGTCCCGGGTTGCCAGCACCAGTGCCAGCAGGTATTGCTCCACAGGTTCTGACATGTAGATGTCTGAAACCTCATTCCTGGCCTCGAAAACCTGATCTGCCGTCAGGCGGACTTCCGCGGCCACCTGCCCGCGTCGGTAATCGTTTCTTGCCAGGTGCAGGATGGCCTTTTCGGCCTCCGCGGACGGATAGTCGATAACAACGTGCATCAGGAACCGATCCAGCTGGGCTTCGGGTAGCGGGTAGGTTCCTTCCTGTTCGATAGGATTCTGGGTGGCCATCACCATGAACAGGCGGTCCAGTGGAAAGGTGCGCATACCGACGCTGACCTGGCGCTCGCCCATGGCCTCCAGCAGTGCCGACTGTACCTTGGCCGGTGCCCGGTTGATTTCATCGGCCAGCACCAGGTTATGGAAGATTGGCCCGTGCTGAAATTCGAACTGGCCTGTTTCTGCGCGGTAGATCTCGCTACCGGTCACGTCCGAGGGAAGCAGGTCGGGGGTAAACTGGATGCGGTGGAAGTCACCCTCGAGGTGATCGGCCAGGGCCTTGATAGCGGTTGTTTTGGCGAGGCCGGGAGCGCCTTCCACCAACAGGTGGCCGTCTGCGAGCAGAGCAATAAGCAACCGGTCTACCAGCTTTTCCTGGCCGATTATTCTTTTTGCTAACTGAGACCTGAGCTCACCAAACGTATGCTGTAATGCCATGGGAAATCTCTGCTCCTGGTGCACGGACGGTTCGCGTAAGTAGTTGCCGCAGTTTTCGCATCTGCGGCGCAAAAATCAAGGCTTTGACTATGCTTATGTGACAGTACGCCTATTACGTTTATTTCACACTCATAGAGGTCGACTATGAATGCGCTGACAATCGCCAGCAAGGATCAGTTTTTTCAGCAGCTGGACGAAGCTTTCGCGGAAAAAATAGCGAAAACAGAAGCGAAAAAAATCAGTGAATTCGCAAAGCAGCATTATGCCCATATTCCTCTCGAAGAGCTCGTGAGTCGCCGGTTTTCCGATACCTACGGTGCTATTCTTGCGGCCTGGCAGTTTCTCCAGAAACGTACCGGCGACGAAACCCCGGTCTCGGTTTTCAACCCTGATCTGGAGAGTGATGGCTGGCAGTCCACCCACACGGTCATCTTTATACTTCACCCCAACATGCCGTTTCTGATCGACTCGCTGAGGATTGCCATTAATCAGCGTGAAATCGGCACCCACTCGATTCAGCATTCGATCCTGCAGGTGGAGCGGGGCGACGAGGGGAAGCTGAAAAAACTGCACCCACCGAAGAAAAAATCCACCAATGCCGGATACGAAGCCTTTATTGTTCTGGAAATCGATCGGCACAGCAGTCCGGAGGACCTGAGGTCCCTGGAGGAAGTGCTGCAGACCATCCTTCATGAAGTCCGGATTGCGGTCAGTGATTTTCCGATTGTGACTGAAAAAGTCAACGAAATCAGCCGCGAACTGGATAGCACCACGGCCGGTATTGATGAGGAGCAGAAGGAAGAGGCGAAAGCGTTTCTGGACTGGCTGGTCAGGGATCATTTTACGTTTCTGGGCTACGACGAATACGATTTTGCAAAGGACAAGAGCGGGTTGGTGGTTCGCCGCGTGGAGAACTCCGAGCTGGGTATTCTCCGGGTCAACAATGAGCGCGCGGAGAAGGTAAGACTGAATGAATTGCCGCAGCGCACGCGGCATGAAATGACCCGTACCGACGATATTTTCATCTTCGCCAAGTCTGCCCAGCGATCGCGGGTGCATCGGCCAGCCTATCCGGACTACATCGCGGTCAAGAAGTTCAACAGCAAAGGCGAGGTGGTTGGCGAGCGCCGCTTCCTGGGCCTTTACACGGCTCGTGTCTATAACGAGCGCCCGGACGAGATCCCCCTGTTAAGGCGCAAGGTCCAGGCTGTGATGAGACGCTCGGGCTTTTTGAAGGATGATTACGCCGGCAAGGAACTGGATCAGATTCTTACCGTCTATCCCCGGGACGAGTTGTTCCAGATCGAGCCTGCGGAGTTGCTGTCGGTCGCCAAGAGCATCCTGTACATACAGGAACGTCGACGCATAGAGCTGTTTATGCGCGAAGATGTATACGGTCAGTTCGTGACCTGTCTGTCGTTTTTTCCGCGCGATATCTACAACACGGAACTGCGCCTGAAAGTGGAGCAGGTGCTGCATGACAGGCTCGAGGCCGAGGATATCGAGTTTGTCACCCATTTTTCGGAATCCGTACTCGCACGGGTGCAGTTCACGATTCGTGTGCCCCAGGTGGAAAACCGTCAGTTGCCGATCTCGGAAATCCGCGAGAAGGTGATCGAGCTTGCCCAGTCCTGGCGTGACGGGTTGCTGGAAGCCCTGAACGAAGCATACGGCGAAGAGCAGGGCAACGAAATGTTCCGGCTCTACTCCGCTGGTTTTCCCGCCAGCTACAAGGATATGTTCTCGCCAAGGCGGGCAGCCATCGATCTTGAACATATATCCGGAGCGTCCAGCGAGAAACATCTCACCATGAGCTTCTACCGGGCGCTGGAAGAAGACGAGAGTACGCTGCACTTCAAACTTTTCTATCCGGATGAGCCTCTGCCGTTATCAGATGTTATGCCGATTTTTGACAATCTCGGGTTCCGGGTTATTGGCGAGCATCCGTTCGAGGTCAGCGACCGGCGCGGCAATATTGTCTGGATTCACGATTTTACCCTGAAGGCCCATAGCGGAAAGATGGTGGATATTCACCGCATCCGTCCGATCTTCGAGGACCTGTTCCGCCGGGTCTGGTATGGCGATGCAGAAAATGATGCCTTCAACCGGTTGCTGCTGTCTTCCTACATGAGCTGGCGGGAAATTGCCCTGCTGCGCACCTATGCCCGCTACATGCGGCAGATCCGGTTCTCCAACAGTCAGACGTTTATATCTAATACGCTTGTGAACCATGTGGAACTCACGCGCCTTCTGCTTGAGTTTTTCGAGGTACGGTTCAATCCCGCGCGCTATCAGAGTGAGGGCAAGAGTGCCGCGGCGCAGCAGAAGCTTGAAATCGAGTTCAATGCCGGCCTTGATGATGTGGATAACCTCAGTGAGGACCGGGTTTTGAGGTTGTTCCTGGAGTTGATGCAGGCCACGCTGCGCACCAACTATTATCAGCCAGACAAGGAGGGCAGGACCAAGCCTTATATCAGTGTGAAGTTTGATCCGTCAGAGATTCCGGATGTGCCATTGCCTCTGCCCATGTTCGAGATATTTGTCTATTCACCGAGGGTTGAGGGTGTGCACCTGCGTGGTGGCAAAGTGGCGCGGGGCGGCCTGCGCTGGTCTGACCGGTTCGAGGACTATCGCACTGAAATACTGGGGTTGGTCAAGGCGCAACAGGTCAAGAATGCCGTGATTGTGCCGGTCGGAGCCAAGGGCGGCTTTGTGGCCAAACGCCTGCCCGACATATCGGACCGCGAAGCGTTCCAGGCCGAGGGTATAGAGGCCTACAAGACCTTTATCCGGGGTTTGCTGGATATTACCGACAACCTCGTGGATGCCGGCATCCAGCCACCAGAATCCGTTATCCGTCACGACGAGGACGATCACTACCTGGTGGTTGCCGCGGACAAGGGTACGGCCACCTTCTCTGACATAGCCAATGGCCTGGCCGCCGAATACGGTTTCTGGATGGGTGATGCATTTGCCTCTGGTGGGAGCAACGGCTATGACCACAAGAAAATGGGCATTACTGCCCGTGGTGCCTGGGTATCCGTGGAGCGGCACTTCCGCGAACTGGGCATAAATCCTGCGCTGGATGAATTTACCGCCATCGGAATCGGCGATATGGGTGGGGATGTATTTGGTAACGGTCTGCTGTCATCGGAGAAAACAAAGCTGGTAGCGGCCTTCAACCACATCCACATTTTTATCGACCCGACACCGGATGCCGCCAAAAGCTACAAGGAGCGCAAGCGCCTGTTCGAGTTGCCGCGTTCTTCATGGACCGATTACGACACCAGCCTGATCTCCAAGGGTGGTGGTGTGTTCAGTCGCAGCGCCAAGTCGATTCCGGTCAGCCCCGAGATGAAGAAACTGCTGGGGATCAAGTCTGATCGTGTGCCGCCCAATATGCTGATTACCCACATCCTCAAAGCCCAGGCAGACCTGCTCTGGATCGGCGGCATCGGCACCTACGTGAAAGGGCACGAAGAATCCCACGCTGATGTTGGCGACAAGGCCAACGATGCTTTACGTATTAACGGTTCCGAACTTCGCTGCAAGCTCGTCGGTGAAGGCGGCAATCTGGGGATGACCCAGCTCGGACGCATCGAATTTGCCCTGAGGGGTGGGCGGTTGAATACCGACTTTATCGACAACTCCGGTGGCGTGGACTGCTCAGACCATGAAGTAAATATGAAGATCCTGCTCAACCATGCGGTTGCAATGGGAGACCTCACCGACAAGCAGCGCAATATCATGCTGGAGGAAATGACCGACGACGTTGCCGCGCTGGTGCTGAAAAACAACTACCGGCAAACCCAGGCCATCAGTATTGCCAGCATGGGTGCGGTGACGCGCCTGGAGGAATACCGCCGCCTGATGAACACCATGGAAAGCGAAGGCAAGCTGAACCGCAGCCTTGAGTTTCTGCCGGACGATGAGACCCTGTCCGAGCGAAAACTGGACAAGAAGGGGCTTACCCGCCCCGAGCTGTCGGTGCTGATTTCCTACGTCAAGGGCGATCTGAAACAGACGCTTATTAACAGCAGCCTCCCTGACGAACCCTTGTTGGCCGGGGAGATGTACAAGGTTTTCCCCCAGGACCTCACCCGCAAATTCTCCAAAGAGCTGGGAGAGCACCAGTTGCGCCGGGAGATCATCGCCACGCAGATTGCGAACGATATGGTCAACCACATGGGAATTACCTTTGTTGAGCGCCTGAAGCAGTCTACCGGGGCCGATGCCGCCTCGATCTCGCTGGCATGGATTATTGCCCGGGACGTGTTCCGCCTGGACACCTGGTGGGACAAGATCGAATACCTGGATTATTTTATTCCCGCTAACCTGCAGATGGAGCTGATGGGTGACCTGATGCGGCTGATTCGCCGCGCTGTTCGCTGGCTGCTGCGTAACCGCCGGGCCGAACTCAGTATCCAGAGTCATATGGAAAGGTTTGCCGACAGTGTATGGAAAATCACGGCGGACCTGCCGGACTATCTGGGAGACCAGGCGCGGGCAGACTGGAAGAAGCGGCACGATGCGCTGGTAGAGTCGGGGCTGCCCGGGGAGCTTGCCTCTGTAGTGTCCGGCACCAGTTACCTTTACTCCTCGCTGGGCATTATTGAGGCACGGGAGGCCACCGGTATGCCATTGAAAACGGTCGCCAACCTCTATTATGACCTTGGTGACAAGCTGGACCTGAACTGGTTTGCCAATGCCATCGCGGCACTGGTGCCGGCTTCCCACTGGCAGGCCCTGGCGCGGGAGAGCTTCCGTGAGGACCTGGACTGGCAGCAGCGGGCACTGACCACCGGCGTGCTCAAACTGGCTGAAAAACCGTCGGATGTTAATAGCTGTGTCGAAAACTGGATGGAGCGGCATGCCGCCATGATCAACCGCTGGAAATCCATGCTGACCGAGCTCAAAGGGGTCAGGGAACCGGAGTACGCCATGTTCTCGGTAGCTCTGCGGGAGCTTCTGGATCTGGCCCAGACAACCATGCACGAGCAGCACGAAGACGCTGTCACTCCGACCACTTGAGTATTGCTTTATGACGTCGATTCCCGTTCAATTCCCGCATCATGAATTTACAGATGGGAGGTTTGATGGGGCAGCTCGATAAGTTGCTGGATAAAAACAGGGCATGGGCAGACAGCATCAAGAGCCAGGACCCGGAATTTTTTACCCGGCTGTCCAATCAGCAGGCCCCCGAGTATCTGTGGATCGGGTGTGCAGACAGCCGGGTGCCGGCTAACCAGATTGTCGACCTGATGCCGGGAGAGCTGTTTGTGCACCGCAACGTCGCGAACGTGGTGGTGCACACGGATTTCAATTGTCTGTCAGTTCTCCAGTTCGCCATTGATGTGTTAAAGGTGAAGCACATTCTGGTGGTGGGGCACTACAGTTGTGGTGGTGTAAAGGCGGCGCTGCATAACGAAGGGTTCGGGCTGATTTCTAATTGGTTGCGACACGTTCAGGACGTCCGTGACAAACACCGGGATGTGCTCGATGGGCTGGCCTCGGACCAGGACCGTGTGGATCGGTTATGCGA
This sequence comes from Marinobacter denitrificans, assembly GCF_008795955.1. Lineage (GTDB taxonomy): Bacteria > Pseudomonadota > Gammaproteobacteria > Pseudomonadales > Oleiphilaceae > Marinobacter > Marinobacter denitrificans. Next base: position 44,463 of record NZ_VMHN01000001.1, on the reverse strand, counting down.
GCTTAACGTGGTTGAGCAGGTCGGGCATGTGTGTCAGAACAGCATTGTCCAGGAGGCCTGGCGCAGAGGGCAGCCGTTAACAGTACACGGGTTCGTTTATGATGTGGCGGACGGCATTCTGCGGGATATGGGGCTGTCCATAGCCTCCGAAGCTGACCGCGAAAGCGTCAAGCAGAACAGTGTTGACGAGCTGGTTTTAAGGCCGGTTCGGTCTGGTCGTCAAAAAAAGTGACACCAATGGTGTCAAATTGTGTCAATTATTCGTGACAGACGTCACTATCTGACCCTCGCAGTCATCACAGTTAACTACTGCCCTGGTTGTTAGACTGAGTTTGTAGCAATTGAGGAGGTCAGTGATGCGAGAAATCATGCAGAAAGCCCTTAGTGCGTTGAGCCAGCGTAAAACATCGCAGGCAGCAGAGGCCCGTCGCCGGTCCGGCAACTCCGCATCGCAGCCGGCATCCTCCGAAGATTGGGGTATGTCTCCCGAAGACGCCCTGCGTGCCAACACGGTGGCGCGGTACAAATAATTCCCGAAGACCTTTTCCTGATTTCCAATCGCCCGGGTCAAGACTCCGGGCTCTGTTCCGGTTAAAGTATGCCGTCTGATACCGAGACCGGAATAGTCCAACAATGCCTGCGTTGCCCAACTCCCACGAAGCTCTGCTGAAGAATCAGGAAAACCTGCACGGCCGTCTGGCGGTGCTGGGTCCTTTGGACATTTCCCTCATGCCGGCCCTGGCGCCCTCCGGTCTTGTAGTAACCGAGCATTTTGGCCTCTGGCAACAGATGGCAACCATTGACGGCTGGACCGCCGCATTCGGCTATGACGACGCTGCATTGGCCTCGGCCGGCGCTGATACGGTGGTGGTTTTCCTTCCCAAGGCACGGGCCGAACTGGCCCTGCGGCTGGAGCTTGCGCGTTGGCTTGCGAAAAAAGATGCCCGGCTGATTCTTGTGGGTGAAAAAAAGGAAGGCATCGCCGGCGCCGTGAAACAGCTCAAAGCCGTGGCGCCCCAGGCCATTAAGATAGACAGCGCCCGGCATTGCCAGATCTGGCAGGCGGATAACCTGGAACCAGCGGACGCGTTCAATGTGCGCCAGTGGCTGGAGTGGCACCTGGTTGAATCTACGGGGATCCGTTTCGAGGTGGCCGGGTTGCCCGGAATTTTCAGTACCGGTGAACTGGATGCCGGTACCGCCATGCTCTTGGAGTCAATGGCCGGTTACCCTTTGAAAAAAGGACCGGTGCTGGATTTTGCCTGTGGCGCTGGTGTCGTCGGCACTTGGCTTCAGCTATACCAGCGTTCAATCGGGCAGGCCACGACACCCGTTGATGGCGTGGATGTGCAGTCCCAGGCGGTCATCTGCGCCCGCTCCACGTATCAGCGCGCCAATGTAGCCGGTGTTATCACGGCCTCGGATGGTTTGGACCGTGTGAACGGCAAATACGCCGCGGTACTGAGCAACCCCCCTTTCCACACCGGTATCCGTACTGATACGTCAATGACGGAGCAGTTTCTGCGGCAGGTGGCAGGACATCTGGAGTCGGGTGGTGAGTTACGGCTGGTGGCCAACAGCTTCCTGCCTTACCAGGAGCTGATTCGCCGCCACGTGGGGCCGGTTAAAGCCATTGCTGCCGACAAGCGGTTTACCGTCTGGTCTGCCCGGCGTCACTGAACTGTCGCACGATTGTCATACGCTCGTCACTGCCGTCGGACAAGGTACCTGGAGTCCTTGACCAGTCCGGTGGGAGAAGCCGATGCATCAGTACCGGAGCGTTTTCATTTCCGATGTACACTTGGGGTCAGCCGACTGCCAGGCCGATTACCTTCTGGATTTTCTAGACAATGTCAGCTGCGACACATTGTATCTGGTGGGCGATATTGTCGATCTGATTGCCATGCAGCGCCGGGTGCATTTTCCGGAAAGCCATCAGGCGGTCGTGCGGCGGTTCATGGCCATTGCCGCCGCCGGCACGCGGGTTATCTATGTTCCCGGCAATCACGATGATTTTCTCCGGCATTTTTGTGACCAGACCCTGGCCGGCATCGAGCTTAAGCAGAAAGCCATTCACACCACCGCCGACGGCCGCCGGTTCGTGGTCTGCCATGGTGACCAGTTTGACCAGGTCGTGAGATGCAGCCCGCTGATGCTGCTGGTGGGAGACCGGGCACACGGAGTCCTGTTGTGCCTGAACCGCTGGTTCAATGTCTGGCGAAGGCTGCGCCGGAAACCATACTGGTCGTTGGCGGCGTGGGTGAAGAGCCGCATTGGCAGGGCAAGGTCTTTTATCCGCCGTTTTGAATTGGCCGCTTTAACGGCGGCGGAGCGAGGCCACTACGATGGCTTTATCTGTGGTCACATCCACTCCGCCGGCTTCCTTCGCAGCCAGGAAGGCCTTTATTGCAATGACGGGGACTGGGTGGAGCACTGCACGGCGCTGGTGGAGCAACAGGACGGCCGCCTGGCTATCCTGCACTGGTCCGAGCAACCCGGCATCATTGCCACGGAGCCGTCCGAACCGGCACCTGAATTTTCCCATGGCCAGCGTCCCGTTGTCGACGTGTTGTCTCCCGCGTTCATCGAAAGCATAAACGCTGCGCCCAAGTGAGGGTTTTCCGGGACGAAAAAAAGCCCCTGGGGTAAGGGGCAAAAGAGGTTGGCGTCCAAAAAAAGCGGAGCAACCTGAAATCGTCTGCACAGAGTAGGGTTAATTTCTAGAATAATCAGCCTAGAATGTCCGCTGTTGCAAAAACCAGATAGCGGAAGCCGGAAATGACAAGTGACGTGCTGGAAGTGAGTGGTCTGTCCCTGCCTCTGAAACGCCCGGGTGGCGGCCGTTCGTTACGAGCCTGGGACGCGGCTGACGAGCAGCTGCTGGAACAGGTCCTTGCCCGCTTTCACCCGGAAGCCCGTCCCCGCGTGCTCATTGTTGACGACCAGTTCGGCGCACTGACGCTCGGCCTGGCGCAATTTGCGCCGGTGTCCTTTGCAGACAGTAGCTCACTTTCCTCCGCACTGATCATGAATACGCCCGCTGGCGAGGACGTTGTGACGCCAGCAAGCTGGCTGGCGCCACCGAAAGGCCCGTTTGATCTGGTGGTAATGCGCATTCCGAGGCAGGTGGATTATCTGAGCTGCCTGCTGAGGTGGATTAACAGTGTGCTTGACCCTGACGGCACCCTCATCGCCGGGGGCATGATCAAGCATCTGCCGGACAGTAGTTCTGCTGTGTTCGCGGATCTGGTGCATACCCGGGAAGTATGCCCCGCTCGCAAAAAAGCACGGGTGATCATCGCCGCGCCAGGAGATCAGACCCTGAGAAACTGGGCTGATTTATGGAAAGGGTACCCGCTGCCAGATTCGGCGCATAAGGTGAGCGCCATGCCTAACGTGTTCGCGCGGGAGAAACTCGACATTGGCACCCGGCTGCTATTGCCGTTGGTTACACGTGAGGCTGTCAGGCTGGCGCCCGGCAGCCAGGTGCTGGACCTTGCCTGTGGGAATGGCGTGCTGGGCCTGACGGTGCTGGAGGCCAATCCTGAGTTGGCAGTGACCTTCGCGGATGTTTCCAGTCAGGCCGTGGTCAGTGCCCGTGATAATACCGCCGAGGCGTTTCCCGAAGCCGAGGTGGCGTTTCTCCATAGTGACGGTATTCCTGAGGATGCCGGTCAGTTCGGGCTGGTCCTGCTGAATCCGCCGTTTCATGAGGGCGGTGTGGTCGGTGATCACATCGCCTTGCGGCTGTTCCGTCAGGTGGCCCGCCATCTGGAGCCTGGCGGACGAATGCTGATGGTGGGCAATCGCCACCTGGGGTACCACCGCAGCCTCAGGCGTTTTTTCTCAACGGTTCGCCAGCTGGATGCCGACCCCAGGTTCGTGGTGTTTGAAGTCTCTGATCAGGATGCCGGCCGGTCGTAGCCCATTCGCGCCAGGGTGTCGACGATGGTCTGGGTCTGGCTGTCGATCTCGATATTGACCCGGTCGCCGACGGAGACCTCGCCAAAGGTAGTGGCCCGGAGCGTTTCAGGAATCAGGTAAACGTTAAAACGGTTACCCCGGACCTCCCCGATGGTGAGGCTGCAACCGTTGATAGCAATGTAGCCCTTGGGGAAAAGGTATCTGGCCCAGGAGGCCGGCACTTCAAATTCCAGGGTGCAGTTGTTCTCGGGGCGGTCAATCGTAACGATATCTGCCGTGGTATGAACGTGACCGGAGAGCAGGTGCCCGCCAATCTCGTCGCCGATCCTGGCGGCCCTTTCAAAGTTTATTCTGTCCCCGGGCCGGAGTTCCCCCAGTGTGGTGGCGCGAAGCGTTTCCTGCATGGCATCGAAGTAAAGCAGATTGCCTTCCTGCCGGGTTACGGTCAGACAGGTGCCGTTGATAGCGACAGACGCTCCGATGGTAACGCCCTGAACCTGCTCTTCGGGAAAACGGATCGCGAAGCTGCTGAGCCCGGGCTCGGCGGAAAGGTTGTCTATGGTGGCAACACCCTGAACAATGCCTGTAAACATTCATTACCCTCTGAGGACGTTTTCGGCCGGTACCGGCTACACTGTGAGAGGCAAGGATAGCGGTCGCATGATCCCATGCCAAGCGAGGGTTGGCATCATGTTCCCCCTGGTCAGGGCTCAAGGATGTGAAAGCGTGGTCGATAAACCACAGGTACGGGCGCGGTTTTGTGAGTGTAGGCCCGGTTATAGTCAACGGGAAACCTGATGGCAGAGAACGAAAGCACAGTCCGGCAAAGCGGTACTCCGGAGGAGCCCCTGTTACGGAAAGGGCGCCCTGCGGATCCGCAGCCCCATGTGTCCGAACGGCAGGGGGATACGCCCGGTAAAGTCTCGACAGAAGCCGTACCGTCAGCTACTGCTCAGGAGCTGCCCAGACTCGGGCACGAAGATGACCCGGAGGAAGCGGACTCTGGTGAGAGGGGGGCTGCCGGTGATGATTCGCCGGATATTGAAAAAACCGTGGCGGAATCCCGCCAGCGTAAGCTGAGGCTGATGCTACGGCAGTGCGATCGGGTCCTGTTGCTGGATTTTGAATTACTGGCACTGCCTGACTGGCCTGATAACTACACACTCTCCGCTGCGCGCCGGAACCGGGATCTCTGGCTGTTCAGTGCCTTGCTGGCGGTGGTTATTTTCCTCAGCGGGATGACCGGCTTTGTGCCCGCCTGGATTGCCGGTGGCGGATTCGGCGCCTTCGTTATTATCCTGCTGATGGGCGTGCCGACGGTCAGGCGTCTGTATACCTCTCGCTCGTCATATATGGACCTGATCGTGCGGCGGCGCCGACTGTTGCGGGATGCTCGAAAGCACGTCGGTCACCTGGAGGGGAAAGAAGGGCTGGTTTGGCAGTGCGCGCGCATGGCGGAATTCAACCCCTCACTCAAGGCGACGCGTTTCAGTGAGCTTGTGGCGCTGTCGGAGCATCGGGTGCTGGCGCGGAACATGACGCGCAGGGAGCATGTTCGCCTCTATCTGGTGTATCTCCTTGAGGCGGAGAAGGCGTATGCCCGCGCGCAACAGGCGTTCTTCGAAGGTCATCAGCAGGCTATCGATAAGGGCTGGGCCTCTGTGGCGGCGGAACCGGAGCAGAGAACTTGACAAGATTGCCGGTCAAACGTATGTTTCAAACAGACGTTTGCTAGAGGCACTGATAACAAAATGGCTCAGTCTGATACGGTTGACCGGATTCTTGACGCAGCGGAAGAGCTTTTCGCTGACCGTGGGTTTTCTGAAACTTCGCTGCGGATGATTACCAGCAAGGCTAAAGTAAATCTTGCCGCTGTCAATTATCATTTTGGTTCCAAGAATGCTCTGATTCATGCGGTGTTCGCCCGTTTCCTGACACCTTTTTCGGCAACACTCGAGAAGGCGTTTGATGATCTTGAAGCACGCTGTGACGGCGAACCACCCACGCTGAACCAGACCCTCTGGGCGCTGACAGAAAGTGCCGTGCGCATGCCTCAGCGCAACGAGAAGGGTATCTCCATATTCATGCGCCTGCTCGGGCTGGCTTATACGCAGTCCCAGGGGCATCTTCGCAAGTTTTTAGAGCAGGAATACAGTCAGCCCTTCAGTCGTTTCATGCGTTTGCTGAAAGAGGCTACGCCGCAACTGTCATCGGTGGATCGTTACTGGCGCATCCAGTTCATGCTGGGTGCCACTGCATTCACCATGTCCAGCAGCGATGCTCTGAGGGATATCCTGCAGAATAAGCTGGGCGTGGAAACCACAGTCCAGGAAATCGCAGCCCGGTTGGTTCCTTTCCTCGCGGCCGGAATGCAGGCGGAGGACGCGATGCTCGCCCCTCCTGTCCATAAAAGCTCAGTTGCCTGAATTGCACTCTGTCGGTTAGGCTTCCGGTTTGACTCGTCTGCCGGGAGCCTGACGCCGCATGCCAAGTGATTCTGTTTCCCCTTTTGCGCCAGCGAGAGTATCCGGGACCACTCCCGGAATTGAAATCGATCTTTCCACACAAACGCTCACACTGTTTACGGAAGACGCAACCTCTTCAGTTTCCTATGTTGTTTCCACTGCTCTGAATGGTCCGGGTGAGCGCCAGAGCAGCGGCTGCACCCCCACCGGAAAGCATTATGTACGGGCCATGGTCGGTGGTGGCGCCCCCCTGAACAGTGTCTTCGTCGCCCGCAGGCCAACCGGCGAGGTGTATTCGCTGGAGCTGGCCGGGCATTTTCCCGAACGGGACTGGATACTGTCCCGTATCCTCTGGTTATGCGGTCTGGAATCCGGCAAAAATCGGGGCCCCGGGGTCGATAGTTTTCGTCGCTTCATATACATTCACGGCACACCGGACTCCGAGCCCATGGGGGTTCCACGCTCCCACGGCTGTATCCGAATGAGAAACAGGGACGTGGTCGATTTGTACAGCCGGGTGAAGCCGGGCACACCGGTGTTTATACGATAACCTTTCCCTGAACTGACGGAACCGAGAGAACCGATGCTAGAAGAAACCCCTGCCATAGTGAATAACTGGATTCAGGATTGGGGCCTGCTGTCAGAGAGCTGGCGGGTGGTGCTGGTAGTGTTTGGCCTGGTGCTTGGAACCGCGGTGGTTGCCTATATTGCCAGTTTTATTGTTGGTGCCATTGAACGGCGTTTCAAGAAAACCGACAACCTCTGGGATGATGCACTGCTTCATGCCGCCCGAAAGCCGGTTGTTGCTTTCGTCTGGTTGCAGGGGGTGTATTGGGCAGCGGAGGTGGCTCATCGCTACTCAGACGCTGAGATATTCTCCGTGAACGATAAGCTGCTCCAGCTCGGCTTTATAGTGCTGCTGGTGTGGACCCTGCTCCGGCTGATCAAGCAGGGGGAGGAAATGCTGACCTCGCCCCTCAAGATGAAGACGCCGATGGACTACACCACGGTTAATGCGATCAGTAAGCTCTCCCGGGCGGTAGTGATCATCACGGCTTCCCTGACGGCGCTCCAGTCGATGGGGTTCAGCATTTCTGGCGTGCTGGCGTTCGGTGGTGTCGGTGGTATTGCGGTTGGTTTTGCAGCGAAAGACCTGCTGGCCAACTTTTTCGGCGGATTTATTATCCACCTGGACCGGCCTTTCAAAGTGGGCGACTGGGTTCGTTCGCCAGATCGTAACATTGAAGGTACCGTTGAACACATCGGCTGGCGTCTCACGACTGTCCGCACGTTCGATAAGCGTCCGATGTATATACCTAATGCCGTTTTTACCACAATTTCCGTGGAAAACCCCTCCAGAATGCTTAACCGCCGTATCTCGGAAACCATTGGAATCCGTTATGCGGATGTCAGTGGCATGGCCGAAATTGTGTCGGAAATCCGCGACATGCTGGAGAACCATGAGGATATCGACCAGGACCAGACATTGATTGTCAATTTCCTGGCCTTCAACGCGTCCTCTCTGGATATCATGGTTTATACCTTCACCAAAACCATTGAGTGGGTGCGGTTTCACGAGGTCAAGCAGGATGTGTTGTTGAAAATCAGTGACATTATTGAAGGCCATGGTGCTGAGGTTGCCTTCCCGACACGCACACTGCACCTGCCGGACGGCGTGCGCCTTGCCAGTGAGGAGGCAGGGAAGAGTGACGAAGGCGAAGCCTCCAGTGCCGAGCCTGGCGGCAGCCGTGCACCGGTGGATGGCAGTGAAGGCTCCAGTGAAACACAGGGCGACAGCGCCGAGGCAACAGGGGAAGGATCATGAGCGGAGCGGAGAACAACCCGCCGGTTGGCATCATTGGTGGTACCGGGCTTACAACCCTTTCAGGACTGGAGATAACGGCGGAGCGCTCTGTTGACACACAGTGGGGGCAGCCCTCGTCAGCACTGGTTGAGGGGTGCCTGGCAGGTCAGGCGGTGGTCTTCCTGTCCCGTCACGGCAATCCCCATCGTATTCCGCCCCACCAGGTCAATTACCGGGCCAACCTGCAGGCGCTCCATGACGCCGGTGTTCGCACTGTTGTGGGCGTCAATGCCGTGGGTGGCATTCATCCGGAGATGGGCCCGGCGCATATCGTGATCCCCGACCAGATTATTGATTACACCTGGGGCAGGGCGAGTACCTTTTTTGAGGGTGAACTGGATGAGACCACCCATATTGATTTCACCTGGCCTTATACGCAAAAGGCCCGTGAGCTGCTGATTGCTGCTGCCCGGGACCAGAACCTGCCGTTTTCCGATTTTGGTGTTTACGGCGCCACCCAGGGGCCACGACTGGAGACGGCGGCTGAAGTAGTGCGACTGGAGCGTGACGGCTGTGATCTGGTGGGTATGACGGGTATGCCCGAGGCCGCGCTGGCGGCCGAACTGAAAATGAACTATGTCTGCCTGGCACTGGTGGTGAATCATGCCGCAGGGAAATCCGACCACATCATTACCATGGCGGAAATCGAGACCGCTATCGACCATGGGATGTCTGGCGTCAAGCGGATCCTCGAAGTGTCAATGAGCGAGCTGGGTGCGCTTACCCATCAATTTTCTTGAAGAATACAAGTACGCCGATGGTGGGGGAGTCCAGGAAATGAACTTCCTCGCTGCGCATGCGGCGGGTTTCGCGAATCCAGGTCAGTAGTTCCGCCCGCGGCCAGTTTGCGCCGGAAATCGCCACCTCTTCCGGGACGGCCGCAGTTTCACTGACATTATCTGCCTCGATAGCACCATCTTCACCGGTCTCAGAGGGCTGATTCTCCTCCGGGCCGTTACCCGTCAGATTGACTACTTCTTCTGTGGAGGGCTTAGGCTGCCAGTGGTTCAGCTGCACATTGACATGCAGGTAGCGCTGCCGGTCAACGGTGATCTGGCCTTCCACATCGCGGTGCCCGGCATCGGCGAGCCAGTCGCCGATAGCGACCCGCAGTGGTTCACCCTCGAAATCGGGCGGAAAGGACTGGTACCAGCCGGTGGCAAGCAGAACCCGGTATTTGCCGCTGTTCTCCAGTCGACTGGCCGCTGAGTTGAGATGAAGTTCGCTACGCGGAACCAGGTCCCGTGTGGTTTCCACCGTACCGTTGCCGTCCACTGCGCGCAGGATTTCGGTAAGCTCCGGGTTGGGCGGCTCCGGGATGCGGCTGGCCATTCGCTCATTGATGCTGTCCGGGTCAACCTTGCGCTCCAGGATCACGAACTCGGCACGATAGTAGTCTTTACGGGCTTCTGCCGTGTCGGTCTGTTGGGAAGGCTGCTGGGCGGATGCCAGGGACGACAGGGCCAGCGCAACCACAAAAATGAAGGTGGACTTTCCAGGCGATAAGTTACCGGGCGTTCGCAAGTGCTTTGCTCCAATGTTGCTGTTTTTCATCTCAGGCCTCTGAGCCGGGGGGCATTATCAAGCCAGCTGGCCCAACATGTTTGAAATGCCGTCGAGTTTACCACTGGTTGAGGTGTCGTTCAGCCGGAAACGAAAACTGTTGGCTCCTTCAAGGCGATACTGGTCCGGGGCGGATTGCACTTTTTTAACCAGCACCAGCGGATCCACAGGTGTTGAGCTGCCAAACTCCAGCCTCGCCCATTCCTTGCCGGCGTCCACTTTCACGATCCCCAGGGCTTCTGCCTGGATTCGCAGTTCCGACTGGCGAATCAGATTTTTTGCCGGCTCCGGTAATAATCCGAAGCGGTCTATCATCTCAACCTGAAGTTCTTTTAATCCGTCCTTGTCACTCACGCTGGCAATTCGTTTATACAGCATCAGTCGATTATGAACGTCGGGCAGGTAGTCATCGGGAATCAATGCCGGTATCCGCAGGTTCATTTCGGTGCCATGACTCAGTGGCAGTTCCGCATTCGGGGTTCTTCCTTCCCGTATGGCCTGCACCGCTTCGTCCAGTAGCTGCATGTAAAGAGTAAAGCCGATGCTTTCGATCTGGCCGCTCTGTTCTTCGCCCAGCAGTTCGCCGGCGCCGCGAATCTCCAGGTCGTGGGTGGCCAGCATAAACCCGGCGCCGAGGTCCTGTGCTTCGGAGATGGCTTCCAGGCGTTTTTTTGCATCCGCTGTGATGGAGCGGGGCGGTGGTGTGAGCAGGTAAGCATAGGCCTGGTGGTGGGAGCGGCCTACCCGGCCCCGCAACTGGTGTAGCTGGGCAAGGCCGAACTTGTCTGCGCGCTCAATGATAATGGTGTTGGCGCTGGGGATGTCGATGCCGGTTTCAATGATGGTAGTGCACACCAGCACGTTGAAGCGCTTGTGGTAGAAGTCCGACATGATCTGTTCCAGTTCCCGCTCCCGCATCTGGCCGTGGGCGACACCCACGCGGGCTTCGGGGATCAGGCGCCGCAGGTCTTCAGCGGTTTTCTCGATGGTGGCTACATCGTTGTGCAGGAAATACACCTGACCGCCCCGGAGCACTTCCCGCAGGATGGCTTCTTTGACCATGGCTTCGTCCCGCTGACGGACAAAGGTTTTTACCGAAAGGCGGCGGGCCGGAGGGGTGGCGATGATCGACAGGTCCCTCAGGTGCCCCATGGCCATGTTGAGTGTTCTGGGGATCGGGGTTGCCGTCAGGTTGAGCATGTCGACTTCGGCCCGCAGTGCTTTCAGGCGTTCTTTCTGTTGCACACCGAAGCGGTGCTCCTCGTCGATGATGACCAGCCCCAGGTTTTTGAAGCGGATATCGCCCTGAAGCAGTTTGTGAGTGCCGATCACAATGTCTGCCTTGCCCGCTTCGATGGCGGCCAGGGCTTTGCTGGTCTGGCTGCCGCTGCGGAACCGGCTGAGCAACTCAACGTTGACCGCGGTATCTGAAAACCGATCCCGGAACGATTCATAGTGCTGTTGCGCCAGCAGGGTGGTGGGTACCAGCACTGCGACCTGCTTGCCGGAGTAGGTGGCCATAAAGGCCGCGCGCATGGCCACCTCGGTCTTGCCGAAACCGACATCGCCACAGACCAGTCTGTCCATGGGCTTTTCGCTGATCATGTCTTCGAAAACTGCTTCGATGGCCGCCTGTTGGTCGGGCGTTTCCTCGAACGGGAAGCCGGCAGCGAATGCGCGGTAGGCTTCCTTCGGGTCCTCGAACGAAAAACCCTTGCGTGCTTCCCGGCGGGCGTAGACATCCAGCAGCTCGGCTGCGGTGTCGCGTATTTTCTCCAGCGCTTTCTGTTTTGCGTTGCTCCAGCGATCCGTGCCCAGTTTGTGCAGGGGGGCGTGATCGGTGTCGGAGCCGGTGTACCTGGAAATCAGGTGCAGGCTGGACACGGGCACGTAGAGTTTCGAGCCACCCGCGTATTCCAGCATCAGAAATTCGCTGGCTTCTCCTTCGACGGTGATGGTTTCCAGGCCCTGGTAGCGGCCAACACCATGGTCGATATGCACCACCGGGGCGCCGATTCGAAGTTCAGAGAGGTCGCGGTACCCGGAGTCGTCAGCTTCGGTGGGCTTTTCACGCCGTCGGCGCTGCAATACCCGCTCCCCGAATAGCGCTGTTTCCGTGACCAGGGCGATGCCCTGCTCTGGCAGAACCAGTCCGTACTCCATTGGTGCCACGGTAATGCCAAGGGCGCAGTCCGGGTTATCGTTGAACGCGCGCCAGCTGTCCATTGCGGCTACCTGGATCCCGTGATCAGCCAGGTTTTCAATCAGGGCTTCGCGGCGACCGGAAGACTCCGCGCAAATCAGTATCCTGCCCTGGAACTCATTGATAAACCGTTTGAGGCGGGCAGCGGGGTCGGCCGCACGGCCGTCCATCGAAACATCGGGCAGTACCTCGGTGTGGCAATTACTGCCACCTGCGGAATCTGTGGTTTCCGCGGTTAGCGTTATCCGCGGGAAATGCTTGAGTTGCCCGAACAATTCATCTTGCTGCAGGAACAGCTGAGCCGGAGGGAGGATCGGCCGCATCCGGTCATGGCGACGTTCCTCATGGCGGTCACGGGTATCGGCGTCGAAGTGTTCTGCCGCCTCATGAAGGCCTGAGGCAGTAAACACCACGGTTTCTCCGGGCAGGTAGTCGAACAGGGTAGCGGTCTGCTCGAAGAACAACGGCAGGTAGTATTCAATCCCCGGCGGGGTGATGCCGTGGGTTACATCCTGGTAAATCGGTGAGTCCTTGTCGGCATGAGGAAACTGCTCGAACCAGCGGTTCCGAAACCCGGAGCGGGCCTCCTTGTGCCAGGGAAACTCGTTGGCTGGCAGCAGTTCGATCTTATCGATCCGATCGATGGAACGCTGGGTTTCGGGGTCAAAGGTGCGCAGGGTTTCAATTTCGTCATCAAACAGGTCAATCCGGTAGGGCCGGGTTGCGCCCATAGGGAATATGTCAAGAATGGCGCCGCGCACTGCGTACTCGCCGTGTTCATAGACGTTTTCGGCATGCCGGTAGCCGGCGGCTTCCAGTTGCATACGCCAGGTGTCGATGTCCAGTGACTGCCCGACTTCCAGCAGCAGGGTGTTGCCCTGCAGGTAACTGACTGGCGGTAGCCGGTGCATCAGCGTGCGGGCAGGCACCACCAATACGCCATGGCTGGTGCTGGGTAGCCGGTGCAGGGCCCGGATGCGCCGCGATGTAATGTCCTGGTGCGGGGAGAACAAGTCGTATGGCAGGGTTTCCCAGTCCGGCAGGGACAGTACTTCCAGCCCGTCAGGTGTAATGGCTGCCAGGTCTTCGTCGGCTGGCAGTCCCAGATAGAAGCGCATGGCCTGCTCCAGGCGGATGGCTTCGTCAGTACTGCGGGTGATGACCAGAGTCAGCCCTGCATGGGCCCGTGCGGTCTCGCAGATTGCCAGAGCGTCGCTGCTGCCGTGTAACTGGCCCCAGGTTCTATGATCCGCTGCCTTATGTGGGGCAGGGGGCGCCACCAGCACGGCAGGTCGGTCGGAATGGGAGGCACCTTGGCTCATGATCGTTTTGGTTCTCCTGAGAGTGACGGCTGAGAGTGACGGGCCGGAAAACGGCGAGGCGCGTATTCTACCGGCCAGAGATAGCGCTGTCATGAAAGTGGGGACATACTCTTACGTGCGAAGTGGGGGTCTGTATTTGCTGTCTGTCCCATAACGTTGGATAATGTGCGCCCTATTTTCCAGGTTCCAACTGCAGAGGTTCAAGCGTGAGTCACGAACAGATCAACCAGCACCTGTCTAACTGGACTGAAAGAGAATCCACTGCGGAAGCCATGATTCCGCTGATCGGCCGCCTCTACCGCAAAAACAATGTGGTTACATCCGTTTATGGTCGCGCCGTCATCAACCAGTCGGTTATCGATATCATCCGCGCGCACCGCTTTGTGCGTCAGGTTGAGGATAGCGAATTGTCGGTTCACAACACCCTTCCCATTCTGCAGGCAATGGACAAGATGGATCTGGGGCGCGGGCATGTTGATATCGGCAAGCTCGCAGTGAAGTTCAAGGAAGAGGGTGGCTCCCTTGAGGATTTTCTCAAGCGCGAAATCGGGCCCATCGTAGGCCAGTATCAGACACAGTCGGAAGAGGATGCTGAAAACGACACCAAGGACGTGGTTCTCTATGGTTTCGGTCGTATCGGTCGTCTTCTGGCCCGCATCCTGATCGAAAAGGCCGGTGGTGGTAACAACCTTCGGCTGCGTGCCATTGTTGTTCGCCAGGGTGGTGCGGCCAATGACCTCGAGAAACGCGCCAGCCTGTTGCGTCGCGATTCTGTCCACGGGCCCTTCAATGGCACCATCACCGTGGATGAAGAGAATTCAGCGCTGATCGCGAACGGCAACTTCATCAAGGTAATTTACTCTCCGGGTCCGGACCAGGTGGACTACACCCAATACGGTATTAATAACGCCATTGTCATCGACAACACCGGCATATGGCGTGACGAAGCCGGTCTTGGTCTGCACCTGAAGTCAAAGGGCGTTAGTCGGGTCATGCTCACAGCGCCGGGCAAGGGCGATATCAAGAACATTGTTCATGGTATCAATAATGACTGGATAACCGACGAGGATCGCATTCTTTCCGCTGCCTCCTGTACCACCAACGCTATTACGCCGGTGCTCAAGGCGATCGTAGACGAATACGGAATTGAAGACGGCCACGTCGAAACGGTTCACTCCTACACCAACGACCAGAACCTGATCGACAACTATCACAAGGGCAGCCGTCGCGGCCGCAGTGCGCCTCTGAACATGGTAATTACCGAGACGGGTGCCGCCAAGGCTGTTGCCAAGGCACTGCCGGAGCTCAAGGGCAAGCTGTCCGGCAATGCGATTCGCGTGCCGACTCCGAACGTCTCCATGGCCATCCTTAATCTGAATTTGGCAAAGGAAGTCACGGTTGAAGGGGTTAATGACTACCTTCGCGACATGGCCCTGCACTCGGAGTTGCAGAAGCAGATTGACTTCGTCAATTCGCCGGAGGTGGTCTCTACCGATTTTGTCGGCTCCCGCCACGCCGGTATTGTGGATGCCCAGGCGACTATCGCCAATGGCAAGCGCCTGATCCTCTACGTATGGTACGACAACGAGGCCGGCTACAGCGCCCAGGTAATCCGCGTGGTTAACCAGATGGCTGGTGTCACCTATCCGATCTTCCCGAAGCGGGCCAGGGGCTGATCAACGCCTGACAGCCTTTGTGACACAAGAAACCCCGGCCATTTTTGTGGTCGGGGTTTCTTTTTGGAAATCGATAAACCATTGTGTGGTTACGTTCAGGCACAAACTCCACAGGGTTTCTGGTGGAAATAGTATTCCTTAATCTCTATAATTGGCGCGATTTTGGGTACGTCTGACACCCGCTTCCCATCGCTATCTGTAACAGGATGCCTGGCATGTAACGACGCCGGTGTATTCGTTGCTCTGGCATCGCCGTCCGGCGGAAGCCGGATTGCACACCTGGGCCGCAGGCGTCGGGCGTTACAATCCATCGAACAGTTTCTGATGATTGGATGAGGCTAATGATCAAGATCAAAAAAGGCCTGGATCTTCCCATCAGCGGCGCTCCTGAACAGACCATTACTGACGGCAAACCCGTTCGCCACGTGGCATTGATCGGTTTTGACTACATCGGCATGAAGCCGACGATGGTTGTGAAAGAAGGGGACCGTGTAAAGCGCGGTACGCTGCTGTTTACGGACAAGAAGACCGAGGGCGTTCGTTATACCTCACCGGCAGCCGGTGTGGTCAAGGAAATTAACCGCGGTGAGCGCCGCGTGTTCCAGTCTGTTGTCATTGAAATTGATGGCGACGACGCTGAAACCTTTGCGCGCTACAACGCCTCCGATATTGCTGGCCTTGAACGCCAGCAGGTTGTCGACAACCTGGTAGAATCCGGTCTGTGGACCACCTTCAAAACCCGTCCGTACAGCAAAGTGCCCGCGATCGACTCGGCGCCGCACTCCATCTTCGTATCGGTGATGGACACCAACCCCCTGGCGGCGGATCCCACCGTTATCATCCGTGAAAACAGTGCTGCGTTTGAACAGGGCCTGAAGATTCTCGCCAAACTGACGAACGGCAAGGTGTTTGTCACCGGTAAACCCGGCTCCGCCGTCCCGGTTCCTTCTGATGACAGTGTTGAAGTTCAGCAGTTCGACGGTGTTCACCCGGCGGGCAATGTTGGTACCCATATCCATTATCTTGATCCGATCGCAGGAGACAAGGTGGTCTGGAGTATTGGTTACCAGGACGTTATCGACCTCGCCAGACTGTTTGAAACCGGAGAGCTGCCGGTGGAGCGTATTGTCGCCGTTGGCGGGCCAAAGGCACTGAAGCCGCGCCTGCTTCGCACCCGCATCGGTGCCAGCCTGACGGAACTTCTGGACGGTGAAATTGCCACAGACTGCGAGGTTCGCACAATTTCCGGTTCCGTGTTTGGTGGTCGTCGTGGCGACGGGCCCTGTGCCTATCTCGGTCGCTTTGCCAATCAGATCTCGGTTCTGGAGGAAGGCTACAAGCGCGAGTTCATGGGTTGGTTGTCTCCGGGTCCGAACAAGTTCTCGGTTCTGAACATCTACCTGTCAAAACTGGCAGGGAACAAGCTGTTTAATTTCACCACCTCCACCAATGGCAGCGAGCGGGCCATGGTGCCGGTGGGTGCGTATGAGCAGGTGATGCCTCTGGACATTCTGCCAACGCAACTGCTGCGTTCGCTGATCGTTGGTGACACCGAGATGGCACAGAAACTGGGTGCATTGGAACTGGATGAAGAAGATCTGGCGCTGTGCACTTTCGTGTGCCCGGGTAAATACGAATACGGTCCGATTCTCCGTGAGAACCTGACCCGAATCGAGATCGAGGGCTAACAGATGGCAATCCGACAGTTTCTCGATGGCATAGAGCACCACTTTGAAAAAGGTGGCAAGTACGAGCGCTGGTATGCGCTGTACGAGGCCGTCGATACTATTTTTTACACTCCCGGCTCGGTGACTTCCACCACCTCTCATGTACGTGACGGCGTCGACCTGAAACGCATCATGATCACGGTGTGGTTGTGTACCTTCCCGGCGATGTTCTTCGGTATGTGGAACATCGGCTTCCAGGCCAACAGCTTCCTGGCTGAGAATCCGGACGCCCTGATGGGTGACGGGGGCTTGCGTACCGCTTTTATAAGCGCCCTGGCGGGCAACAACGCTGCCAGCATCTGGGATAACTTCGTATATGGCATGGCGTACTTCGTGCCCATTTACTTTGTCACCTTCGTGGTGGGTGGTTTCTGGGAAGTGTTGTTCGCGACCGTCCGCCGTCATGAAGTGAACGAAGGCTTCTTTGTTACCTCTGTGCTGTTCGCACTGATCTGTCCTCCTACCATTCCGCTATGGCAGGTAGCCCTGGGCATCACCTTCGGTGTGGTTATCGGCAAGGAAGTGTTTGGTGGTACCGGCAAGAACTTCCTGAACCCGGCCCTGACCGGCCGTGCCTTTCTGTACTTCGCTTATCCGGCGCAGATTTCCGGCGACACTGTATGGACAGCCGTCGACGGATTCAGTGGCGCCACGGCCCTGAGCTGGGCGGCCAGCGGTGGCCTTGAAGCACTGGAAACCCAGATTGGCTGGATGTCAGCCTTCATGGGCTCCATCCAGGGTTCCATGGGCGAAACCTCAACGCTCGCGGTGCTGTTTGGTGGCATTATCCTGCTGGTGATGAAGATCGCCTCCTACCGCATAGTCGGGGGTGTGATGATCGGCATGATCGGTATGTCGCTGCTGCTGAATGTTATCGGCTCTGAGACCAACCCGATGTTTGATGTGCCGGCACACTGGCATCTTGTTATGGGCGGTTTTGCCTTCGGTATGATGTTCATGGCAACGGACCCTGTGTCTGCGGCCATGACCAATACCGGGCGTTGGTGCTTCGGTATCCTGGTAGGCGTAATGACTGTGCTCATCCGCGTGATCAACCCGGCCTTCCCGGAAGGAATCATGCTGGCAATCCTGTTTGCCAACCTCTTTGCACCGCTGATGGATCACTATGTGGTTCAGGCCAACATCAAACGGAGGCTCGCACGTGGCTAAAGCTAAAGAAACTGTCTCCAGAACGCTGATGGTTGCACTGGTGCTGAGTATTGCCTTCTCGGTAGTGGTTTCTACTGCCGCAGTAATGCTCCGTCCGGCGCAGGTCAAGAACCAGAACCTGGACATCCGCTCGAACATGCTCGCCGCTGCTGGCATGCTGGAACCGGGTGCCAGCGCAGAGGAGATTGAAGAAGCCTTCTCCCGTTTCAGTGTTCGTCTGGTCGATCTTGATACCGGTGAATACGTGGAACCGTCATCCGTCGGTGTTGAAGACCCAATGAAGTACGACATGTACAAAGCGTCGTCTGATCCGGAGATGTCAACCAACATCCTGTCGGCCGCTGACAAGGCAGGCATCAAACGCCGTCCGAACGTCGCCAAGGTATTTACCCTTGAAGAAGAAGGCGAACTGGTTCGTGTGGTGCTTCCGATTCATGGCTATGGTCTGTGGTCGACGCTTTACGGATTCGTCTCGCTGGAAGGCGATGCCAATACCATTGAAGGTCTGGGGTTTTATGATCATGCTGAGACACCAGGCCTTGGTGGCGAAGTGGACAACCCCCGCTGGAAGAGCCAGTGGGTGGGCAAGGAAGTCTACGGCGAAGAGCGGGAAGAGCCGCAGATTCGCCTGGTCAAGGGTGGTGTAAGTTCCAACGCTCCCGACAAGGAACACAAGGTGGACGCTCTCTCTGGTGCGACCCTGACGAGCCGTGGTGTGGAAAATCTGGTCAATTACTGGATGGGTGACCGGGGCTTCGCACCGTACCTGAAAAAACTTCGTGAAGGGGAGGTCTGATCATGGCAGACGCTTCAGCCAAACAGGTTCTCTTCGAACCGATTTTCAGTAACAACCCCATTGCACTGCAGATACTGGGTATCTGTTCTGCGTTGGCGGTGACCACCAGCATGAATGTGACCCTGGTCATGTGCGCGGCGGTTATCGCGGTAACGGCGTTTTCGAACCTGGCAGTGTCGCTGGTTCGCATGCAGATTCCCGGCAGCATCCGCATCATCGTCCAGATGACCATCATCGCATCGCTGGTTATCGTGGTGGATCAGGTGCTCAAGGCGTATGCCTACGAAATCAGCAAACAGCTGTCGGTATTCGTTGGTCTGATCATCACCAACTGTATCGTTATGGGCCGTGCAGAAGGCTTCGCCATGAAGAACGGCCCCTGGCTGAGCTTCCTGGATGGCGTTGGTAATGGCCTGGGCTATTCGGTAATGCTGATCTTCGTGGCGTTCTTCCGCGAACTGCTGGGTGCGGGCTCGTTGTTTGGCGTGTCCCTGATGCCGGTGGTGAACGAGGGTGGCTGGTACATTCCAAATGGCCTGCTGCTGTTGCCGCCGAGCGCGTTCTTCATCATTGGTCTGGCTATCTGGGGCCTGAGGGTCTGGAAGCCAGAACAGGTGGAAGAGCCTGATTACAAGATGTCCCGCCACACGGTTAAGGAGGCCTTCTGATGGAGCATTATATCAGTCTGATCCTGAAGGCCATTTTTGTTGAAAATATGGCGCTGGCCTTCTTCCTGGGTATGTGTACCTTCCTGGCGATCTCCAAGAAGATTGAGGCAGCCGCCGGGCTTGGTATCGCTGTTGTCGTGGTCCTGACGATCACGGTGCCGGTGAACAACCTGCTCTACAACACTATCCTCAGGGAAGGTGCGCTGGACTGGGCAGGTTTGCCGAACGTTGACCTGAGCTTCTTGGGCCTGCTTACGTATATCGGGGTTATCGCCGCGCTTATCCAGATCATGGAAATGATCCTGGATAAGTACATTCCGGCGCTGTACGCGGCGCTCGGCGTGTTCCTGCCATTGATCACAGTGAACTGCGCCATCCTTGGTGCGTCACTGTTCATGGTAGAGCGCGACTACACCTTCAGCGAAAGCGTGGTGTACGGGTTTGGCGCCGGTGTTGGCTGGGCCCTGGCGATACTGGCATTGGCAGGTATCCGTGAGAAGCTCAAGTACAGCGACGTTCCCGAGGGCTTGCGTGGCCTGGGTATCACCTTCATTACGGTTGGTCTGATGTCCCTGGGCTTTATGTCATTCTCAGGCATTTCACTGTAACCAATCCGGTGAGTCGGTTTAACGAAAAGGCGAGACCATGAATACAGAAATTATTCTCGGCGTGGTCATGTTCACCGTTATCGTACTGGCCCTTGTCGCGGTCATCCTCGCGGCACGGTCCAGGCTGGTAAGCACCGGTGATGTGACCATCGAAGTCAACGATGACCCAGAGCACACGCTGAAAACGGAAGCTGGTAGCAAGCTGCTTGGTACTCTGGCAAATAACGGCATTTTCCTGTCTTCTGCCTGCGGTGGCGGTGGCACCTGTGCCCAGTGCAAGTGCAAGGTTCTGGAAGGTGGCGGTGCGATGCTGCCAACAGAAAAAACGCACTTCACCAATCGCGAAGAGAAAGAAGGCTGGCGCCTCTCGTGTCAGGTGCCCGTCAAGCAGGACATGAAGGTTGAGGTGCCGGAGGAGTTCTTCGGCGTCAAGAAGTGGGAATGCGAGGTGGTTTCCAATCACAACGTGGCCACCTTCATCAAGGAGCTGGTACTGAAGCTCCCGGAAGGCGAAGAAGTGGATTTCCGGGCTGGCGGCTACGTCCAGCTTGAGTGCCCTCCTTATGAGATCGACTTCAAGGATTTCGATATTGAGGAAGAGTTCCACGAAGACTGGGACAAGCACAACATCTGGCGCTATAAGGCTATCAACAAGGAAGAGACCATACGGGCCTATTCCATGGCGAACTACCCGGAAGAGAAGGGTGTTCTCAAGTTCAATATCCGTATTGCCACGCCGCCTCCCGGAACAGACCACAATCCGGGCATCATGTCGAGCTATGTGTTCAATCTGAAGCCGGGTGACAAGGTCACCGTGATGGGGCCGTTCGGTGAGTTCTTCGCCAAGAAGACAGACGCTGAAATGGTCTTCATCGGGGGTGGTGCCGGTATGGCGCCGATGCGTTCGCACATCTTCGATCAGCTCAAGCGACTGAACTCCAAGCGCAAGATCAGCTTCTGGTACGGTGCTCGAAGCGTTCGGGAGATGTTCTATGTCGAAGATTTCGACGGGCTGCAGGAAGAGAACGAAAACTTCGAGTGGCACGTGGCACTCTCTGATGCACTGCCCGAAGACAACTGGGAAGGCCCGACAGGCTTCATCCACAACGTGCTCTACGAAAACTATCTGAAGGACCATCCGGCTCCAGAAGACTGCGAGTACTACATGTGTGGGCCCCCTATCATGAACGCCTCCTGCATCAAGATGCTGAAGGATCTGGGCGTGGAAGATGAAAACATCATGCTGGATGACTTTGGGGGTTAATCAGCTCACATGACATTCAGTATGCTACGACCCGTCAGGGTGGTTCTGGCCAGCGCCGTTTTGGTGCTGGCCTTTGCCGCGCTGGCGGGTTGTTCGTTTGAAGAAGAGGAAAAAGTCTGGGAGATCGCCGGGCCTGTGTTTGGCACCCAGTATCATATCAATGTGGTATTGCAGGAGGACCCGGATCGGCTTGAAAATCTGGCAGAGGGTATCGAAGTGGTGCTCGAAGAGATTGATGCCTCCATGTCCACCTGGCGAGAAGATTCGGAACTGTCGCGGTTCAACCGCCTGGACGACCAGAGCAGCTGGACCGGGATATCGGGGCCGCTCCACGAGGTACTGGCAACGGCTATGGAAGTGTCTGAACTGACTGGGGGTGCTTTCGACGTAACGGTCGGCCCCGTGGTCAACCTCTGGGGGTTCGGGCCCGATGCCCGGCCAGAGCGGGTGCCCACCGATGATGAACTTTTTTCCAGACTCGAAGCCATCGGCTACGACAAGCTGGAGCTGAAAGACGAACCGCCTGCGCTCAAGGCCAGCCCCAATCAGTACATTGATCTGTCTGCGATAGCAAAGGGGTACGGGGTCGACGCGGTTGCGCGTTTCCTCGAGTCCGAAGGGATTTCCGCGTTCCTCGTGGAAATTGGGGGGGAAGTCCGCGTTGCGGGGCGCAAGCCCGGCGGCGAAGCCTGGCGCCTGGCTATTGAGGAGCCGGTGTCACAACAGCGGCAAATCAACAGGGTGGTTGCCCTGGACGATCAGGCAATGGCAACCTCTGGAGACTATCGTAACTATTACGAATCGGAAGGACAGAGGTTTTCACATACAATAGACCCCAAGAGTGGCAAACCGATCCGTCACAAGCTCGCGTCGGTTACGGTTATAACAGACGATTGCATGACAGCAGACGCCCTGGCGACTGCATTCAACGTCATGGGTTTTGAGCAGGCGAAAGAGCTTGCCACACGTGAAAACATTGCCGCTTACTTTATTGTGCGGGGCGAGAACGGGTTTGAAACGGATTACACGCCAGCGTTCTCCTCGTTCCTGGCAAACTGACGGAGAGACCTCCTATGGGTACTTTTCTACTGGTTCTGACAATTGTTGTACTGCTGGTTGCCGGCATGTCGGTGGGCGTTATATTCGGTCGCAAGCCCATCAGTGGTACATGTGGGGGCATTGGGGCACTGGGTATCAGCAAGTCCTGCGATATCTGTGGCGGTAACACCCAGAAATGCGAAGAAGAAAATGAACGCCTTGCCAACGACGGTAAATCAGCGGAAGCATTAACCTACGATGCCTCCGATAAAAACAACCGCTGATCCGGCGTAATCAGAACACTATAAAAAATCCGGGAGCCTCTGAAAAGCGCCTGCCTGGCCTGTGCGCACCTGCAGGGTCTTTTCAGAGGCTTCCTCACGACGTAGATAAGGAGTCACTGCAGAATGGCAGAACATCATTACGACGTCGTCGTTATCGGCGCGGGTCCCTCCGGGGAAGGTGCGGCGATGAATGCGACGAAACATGGTAAACGTGTCGCGATCATCGAGGACAAACCCACCGTTGGCGGTAACTGTACCCATTGGGGCACAATCCCTTCCAAAGCATTGCGTCATTCGGTCAAGCAGATCATCACCTTCAATACCAATCAGATGTTCCGCGACATCGGCGAGCCACGGTGGTTCTCCTTCCCGCGCGTTCTGCAGAATGCCCAGAAAGTTATCGGTAAACAGGTCAAGCTGAGAACCCAGTTTTACGCCCGCAACCGGGTGGACCTGATCAACGGCAGGGCCAGCTTTCTCGACCCTCACCGGCTGGAAATCCGTGGTAACAAATCCCACGAAATTCTCCACTTTAAACAGGCTATTATTGCTACCGGGTCGCGTCCTTATCTCCCGCCCGATGTGGACTTCCGTCATCACCGGATCTACAACTCGGACACGATTCTGAACCTGTCTCACACCCCCCGCACGCTCATCATTTATGGTGCCGGTGTGATCGGCTCAGAGTACGCTTCGATTTTTGCCGGACTTGGCGTGAAGGTGGACCTGATCAACCCCGGCAGCCGCCTGCTCACGTTCCTCGATGACGAAATTTCGGATGCCCTGAGCTACCACCTGCGTAACAATGGTGTACTTGTCAGGCACAACGAGGAGTATGAGTCAGTTGATGGCGACGATCACGGGGTTGTGCTGTCGCTGAAATCCGGCAAGAAAATCCGTGCGGATGCCTTCCTCTGGTGTAATGGCCGCAGCGGCAATACCGAGAGGCTGGGGCTGGAGAACATTGGCCTTACTCCCAACGGCAGAGGTCAGCTGGCTGTGGATGACCATTACCGGACGGAGGTGGAGCATATTTATGCGGCTGGCGACGTTATCGGCTGGCCGAGCCTTGCAAGCGCCGCCTATGACCAGGGCCGTTCGGCGTCCTCTGACATCGTCAAGGATGATTACTTCCGCCTGGTGACCGATGTGCCTACCGGCATCTATACCCTCCCTGAAATCAGTTCTGTCGGAAAAACCGAACGTGAGCTGACGGAGGCCAAGGTTCCATATGAAGTGGGGCAAGCGTTCTTCAAGGACCTGGCACGGGCCCAGATCACCGGCGATCCGGTCGGAATGCTGAAGCTGCTGTTTCACCGCGAATCCCGCCAACTGCTGGGCATTCACTGCTTTGGCGACCAGGCCGCGGAGATTGTTCACATCGGCCAGGCCATCATGAACCAGGAAGGGGAAGCCAATTCCCTGAACTATTTCATCAACACCACGTTCAACTACCCGACCATGGCAGAGGCCTATCGGGTAGCTGCCCTAAACGGCCTGAACCGGATTTTCTGACCTGGTGTTGTCGGCCCTGTTTTGCCCTCCGGGTAAATGCAGGGCTGTTCTGGACCGGTTATCGAAGTACATACGTGTGCTGGTGGGATAATCGGTGATGATGCTGTCGACCCCTTTTGCCTCAAGCTGAAGCATGTCGTGGATGCGGTTAACGGTCCACGTGGAGACGTGCATTCCCCTTCTGTGGGCATCGGTTACGATGCCTTCCGTACAGATTCGCCAGCCGATGCACAGAAAGTCACAGTGCAGCCGGGCGGCTGCGTTCACAGGTTTCGGGAATTTCCGGTCGGTAACCAGTCCGATTCGCACTTTTGTGTCCCTGCGGCGCGCTTGCTGAAGGAACCATGGATCTGAAGAGGTGATGACAACGCGGTTATACAGGTCGCGACGCTGAATCACCTCGATCAGGCGATTGCAGAGAATATTAAGGCGCTGACGGTTGTCTTTTTTCACTTCCAGTTGCAGATGCTCGAAATCGGGATAGTCGTTGAGCAAAGTTTCCAGCGAGGGAATGCCCACGGCCCGCGGCCAAGGTTTGCCATTTCGTCGTGCATCCATACCCGCAAGTTCCTGAGCGGTAAAGCTGCCGACACTGCCTTTGTGGCCGGTGGTGCGGTCCACCGTAAGGTCATGAACGATCACAGGCTTGCCATCTTTGGAAAGTACCAGGTCGAGTTCAAAGTGACGCACACCATGACGATAGGCATGGGTAAAGCCGGCGAGGGTGTTTTCCGGGGCTTCTCCCTTCGCGCCCCTGTGCCCATAAACGATCATTCTTTAGCGGATTCCTTCAAGCGGTTGTAGATTTGCTGGCGTTGCTTCCAGGTGTCATGACACAGCTGGATATCTTCCAGATAGGCTGGTAATTCTTCCATCAGCAAGGCCTGAGGGCCATCCACCAGGGCTTTTTCGGGCTTCGGGTGGAAGTCCACCAGCACCATGTTGGCGCCGGCAATCACCCCCTGGGCTGTCGCATGCATGACGTCCAGAATACCGTCCGGTGCCCGCTCACGGCTTCCCACGGAGTGGGACGGGTCCACGCACACTGGCATGCGGGTAAGGCGTTTCACCGCAGGCACATGGGCGAAGTCGACCATATTGCGGTGGGGCTGGCCGGCCTCGGTTTTCATGCCGCGCAGACAGAAAATCACGTTGGCGTTGCCTTCACTGGCCAGATATTCCGCCGCGTTCAGTGATTCGTTCAGGGTGATGCCGAAGCCGCGCTTCAGCAGCACCGGATAGGTGGGCTGGCGACCAATGGCCTTGAGAAGCTCGAAGTTCTGGGTGTTGCGGGTGCCCACCTGAAGCATCACGCCCGTCGGGCGGCCAAGCTGTTCCAGACAGTGGTCGATTTCCTCTATATGGCTTTCATGGGTGATTTCCATGGCAACCACCTTGATGCCGTGTTTCCCGGCCTTCTCGAAAACCCACGGCAGGCACCCTTTGCCATGCCCCTGGAACGAGTAGGGGTTGGTCCGTGGCTTGTAGGCGCCCATGCGGGTACACACCTGGCCGGTATCCTCCAGCGCCTGCATCATCTGTTCTACATGCTCTGGAACGTCGACGGCGCACAGCCCGGCAAAGATGTTCAGGTTGGCCTGATCAAACGTCACGCCATTGTAGGTAAAGCCACTCTGGCGACGGTCGTCCTTGTGGCGCCCCAGTATCCGGTAATCGTCCGAGATGCGGATGGCTCGCTCGACGGCCGGCAGGGCTTCGATTTCATCCTTGTCCAGGGACTTGGTTTCGCCCAGAAGGTAAACCTCGGTAAGACGCTGTTTGGCGCCCTGAACCTCGTGAACCCTGACTGAGACCCCGGGCAGGTTCTCGAGAAAGTGCATGGTCTGGCGATAGGCTTCGCTATCCAGTGCGGTATCCGGGTGGAGAATGGCTAACATACTTGCTCCTTAAGATTCAGTCAGCGTCCTCGGCGCGGTGGCGGGCCTGCACGAATTCCCTGTGGTTCAGGTGCAGCAGGTCTGCCATGCGGCGAATCAGGTGTTCCTCGTATTTATCGATACGGCCATCGGCAAAGGCTACCCGCCAGATACTTTCAAGCAGGACCTGTTTCTCTTCCTGGCCCAGCTGTTCATTGATCATACCGGTGAATTCGTACAGGGAAGTGGCGTCGTCGGCATGACTGAGCGCGTCCTGGAGAATGTCTTCCGCTTCCTCCCGGGTTACCTGGTGGGCCCGGACCGCGCAATCAACAATCGTTTTCAGCTCTTCGTCGTCCTGCTCATTGTCCACTCTGGACAACTGAACCATCAGCGCGGTGGCGGCAACGGCAAGCTGGTGATTGTCTGGCTGCGTCGGTTCGTCTTCAGGCGAGCCAAACAGTTTTTTCAGGCGCTCAATCATGGTTTGCGACACTCCTCCCGGTTACTGCTACAAGCGTCAGGCGGCCTGGGACAGCCGGCGGACGCGGTTTTCCAGCTCAATCTGGTCGTTGGTAAAGCGGCGGATACCGTCCGCCAGCTTTTCGGTGGCCATTGCGTCTTCGTTGGATTCCCAGCGGAACAGGCGCTCATCGATGTTGCCGGGCTTGTCGGCACTCGTCGCGCCTTCCGCCGACAACCGCCGCGGCAGGGTACCGGAGTCGTTGTCCAGTTCCTGCAACAGTGCGGGGCTGATGGTGAGACGATCACACCCGGCCAGCATCTCGATCTCACCGGTGTTGCGGAAGCTGGCGCCCATGACGACGGTGTTGTAGCCGTTGGCCTTGTAGTAATTGTAAATGCGGCTTACCGATTGCACACCCGGGTCTTCTTCAGCGGGGAAGGCATCACGGCCGGTGGCAGCCAGATGCCAATCCAGAATACGGCCCACAAACGGAGAAATCAGGAAAGCACCGGCGTCCGCGCAGGCGGCGGCCTGGATGAAGGAGAACAGCAAGGTGAGGTTACAGTGAATGCCTTCCTTCTCCAGTTGCTCGGCGGCCCGAATTCCTTCCCAGGTGGAAGCGATCTTGATCAGTACCCGGCTGGTGTCCATGCCGAGATGGTCATAAAGCTCGACCAGACGGCGGGCCCGGGTGAGGGTGGCGCCAGTGTCGAAGGAAAGCCGGGCATCCACTTCCGTTGAAACCACGCCCGGAATACGGCCCAGAATCTGCTTTCCCGCCAGTACGGCCAACATATCGGTGGCATAAGTCAGCTGCTCAGCATCCGACCCCCCCTGTTTGCGGGCCGCAGTCACGGCTTCGTCCAGCATGGGGCGGTAGGCATCGGAGGCTGCGGCCTTGAGGAGAAGTGACGGGTTGGTGGTAGCATCCTGCGGTTTCCACTGGACAATGGCGTCCAGGTCACCGGTATCCGCTACCACGGTGGTCATGGCTTTGAGTTGTTCAAGCTTGCTGCTCATTCGTCCTGTCGTCCTGATAGGTTTGTTATTGATCGCCCGTATCGCGGGCGCTGAAGGTTATACGCCTACAATAACGGGCTGCCCTGACAGGAACAAGACAGTAAAAGGTATCAGGGCGGTCAGGTCAGCACTGTCATCGAGTCTTCGGGCTCTGGAACCCTGGCCATGGCCTGCTCGATAACTTCAATGCCGGAACCCGGTTTGTGGGCGTTCTCGCTGATGTAGCGGCGGAACTGCCGGCCACCGGGTTGGCCATGGAACAGGCCCATGAGGTGACGCGACATATGGGTGAGGTAGACGCCGCGGTCGAGCTCATCCTGAATGAATGGTAATACCGAGCGCAGGACCGCGTGGCGGGATTGTGCCGGCCCTGGTTGCCCGAAAAACTCGGTGTCCACGCCCGCCAGAAGCCACGGGTTGTGGTAGGCCTCGCGGCCGAGCATCACGCCATCGGTGCGTTCAAGGTGCTGATGGCACTCCTCGAACGACTTGATGCCGCCGTTGATGATGATTTCGAGGTGAGGATAGCGGGCCTTGAGCCGGTATACCCAGTCATACTTGAGCGGGGGTATGTCACGGTTTTCCTTGGGGCTCAGTCCTTCCAGAATGGCAATGCGGGCATGAACGATAAAGGTGCGACACCCCGCCTCCGAGACTTTTTCAATAAACTCACACAGATCTTCCCAGGATTCGCGGCCATCAATCCCTATCCGGTGTTTCACCGTTACCGGAAGCCCGGTGGCATTGATCATCGCCCGCACGCCCTCGGCGACCCTGTCCGGATGTGCCATCAGGCAGGCACCGATCATGTTGTTCTGCACCCGGTCGCTGGGGCAGCCCACGTTCAGGTTTACTTCACTAAAACCGTATTGCTCGGCCAGCCCGGCGCACTGGGCCAGTTCCTGTGGATTACTGCCCCCCAGTTGCAGTGCCAGCGGGTATTCCGCCTCGCTATGCCGCAGAAACCTGGCGGTGTCACCATGGATCAAAGCCCCGGTAGTGACCATTTCGGTATATAGCAGGGTGTACCGGCTCAGCTGACGAGCCAGGTAGCGGTAGTGGGTGGTCGTCCAGTCCATCATCGGGGCCACGCAGAAGCGGCGGGAGGGCTCAAACCCTGATTTTACAGGGGCTCCGCTGATGATTTGGCTGTTATCTGAGGGCACTATTTTGCTCATTAATTGCTCGATTTTGACCGTTTTTCTGATCTCGGTGCTACAGGAGTGCTACAGCAAGTGGCTTGTAGCATCGCGATCTGTGCCAGTAATTAATTCCGGTTAAAACCTTCCTAAAAGGCTTCGGTGTCTCAAGACGTTCCACCGCTTTCAGGGCGAATTCTATCAGGAAAGTGCTTGCGATGGTTTGTTCGGCTGACTCTGGCTGATAAGCGATATCCGAGCCCTGATGTAGCCAAAAAAGTACGTTTACCGTCACGAAAGCCGATTTTTCGAGGATATTCTGGATTGAAAGATGATCTTGATCCGGGATCGATACTGAGGAGAAACATAGCGCATGGCATCCATAACAACACGAAGACGTGCCGATGGTAGTAGGGCATATCGTGCTGATGTGCGGGTCAAACGCAATGGAAGCGTCGTATATCAGGAAAGCCGTACATTTGATCGTAAGGCCCTGGCGCGAGACTGGAGTAGCCGGCGGGAGCTGGAACTCCAGGAACCTGGTGCTTTGCTTCGTATACAACACAGGGGCGTGACCATTGAGGACTTGATTGATCGTTATTTGGACGAGTTTGGTCATAGCTTTGGGAGAAGCAAACGGCATCATTTGGAGTATTTAAAGTCGTTCGACCTGGCTGAGAAGGATGCGATCGAATTGACCGCTCAAGAAGTTGTTGCACACGTGGTAGACCGCGGACAGCCCGATGCATTCGGAAAGAGGGTTCAACCCCAGACAATTAACAACGACTTGATTTGGCTCCGATCGGTATTCAAAACAGCCCGGTCGGCCTGGGGCATACCCGCAGCGTTGGAACCGCTAAATGATGCGGCCGAAACATGTCGTCGAGAGCGACTGGTAGGGAAATCGAGAAAAAGGGATCGTCGACCGAACTTGGCAGAACTTGACCAGCTTTTGGAATACGCTTCCATACCCTCGGGAAAAAGAGCTATTCCAATGGCCGACATTATATTGTTCGCCCTCTTTTCCACCCGCCGACAGGACGAGATTTGCCGAATCGAGTGGGCGAGCCTGGATTCGCGCAATCGGAGTGTCGTCGTCCCCAACATGAAAAACCCAATGGGTACTGCTGGGAACAACCGAGTGGTTTATCTCACCGATGAGGCCTGGTCGATCATTCAGCGGCAGCCGCGGTGCCACCAACGAATTTTTCCTTATAACTCAAAATCGATCGGCGCCCGTTTCCATGCATACTGCCAGTTCCTAGGGATCAAAGATTTGCGTTTCCACGACCTGCGTCATGAGTGCATCAGTTGGTTGTTTGAGTGTGGCTGGGATATTCCACGGGTAGCATCTGTATCAGGACACCAAAGCTGGTCGATGCTCCAGCGCTATACCCATATCAGTCGGCAGGAGCCTCACGACAAATATAGGGGTTGGAGTTGGCGCCCAGTAAGTGAAGAGTGATCTGCACTCTATCGGTGAGAGTCCTCATGCGCGCAAAAAACACCGTTTAACGACCCACGAGGTTCACTGTCTCCGATATGCTGAGAATCAGGGTGTTTTATGGAGGTGTTATGAACCAGGTATCAACATATTTTGCGCTGTTAGCGGAATATTCTGAATCAGAAGTCCCGTTGGCGGATGTCTGTCAGAAATATTTTGGCTTGTCTCCAGCAAAAGCAGCAGTAAAAGCAGGGCGCCACGCTCTTCCAATTCCAGCGTGGCGAGGAGGTTCTCAGAAATCGACCTGGTTGATCAGCTTGCAGGATTTGGCAGAGTTTATCGATAATCAACGAGAGCTGGCCTGGCGAGAGTGGCATTTGGTGAATTCCTAACTCAGCTAAAGGCATCCGGAGGATGCAGTTAATCTATTCTTCTGTGTGAAGGCGAAGCCGGCGGGTAAAGTTCTGCTTCCCAACTGTTTCGTTTTTATTGGTTCGCCACGTAAAGAGCCGGCAACAGGCTTCGCAATGAGTGAGAAATGGTGCCAAAGACAAGTTGCTTAGGCATCATTTCTCACTCATTTCCCTTTCTTTCCGATATTGGTCGAAGCGCAGAAGCTAATGTTGGCTGCGAAGCGATTTAGCACGTCTGACCTGCATCCAACCTTCCAATCCATCGTGATCGTAAACTGCTCATTGAAAACCAGTAGAACGATGTATTTGAAAGCTCGTGATCTATTTGGCCTGAGTTTTCAATTTGCCGTCGACGGAGATGTCTTAAAGCTGAAGATCCGTCGACCGTTGAGCCCCGTTATTTCCTCGTGAGCGATCCTAAATTTCGGTGTTGGTGTCAACGTTTGAAGAGCTTTCGAATTTTTTGCAAAGCCGAGTTGGTACCGCTGATTGAGGGAGGGCGAAGCTTTGGTTTCTTTGGAGATTCTATGGCGCCTTCCCGGGATTGAAGCTGCTCATCTATTCTTAGGACTGAGGCTTCGTATTTAGCCAAAATCGGGGCAAACCAGCTTTCAAAGTCCAGTCGGCTTTTGAATTCCGAGAGGTTTACGGTTATGCCGAGGTGTTCGCAAAGCTCTACCTCGTCACAAACGTATCGATAGAGGGGCGGCAACAAAGCCCAACAGCGAAGGTTGAACCACTTACAAAAGATATATTCCTCGATGGCTTTCTGTGGCAGTTCGATGCCCAGAGCTTTTGCGTTTTCCTTGGCGCAGTCAATCATGCGGTCTGTAGGGGGGCGTGTTGTCATGTCTCTACTCCAACTGGGTTCACAGGTAGCTTACAAAGGAATAAAAGGGAGCTGTCGACGTGACTGCGTGTTTTTTGCGTGCATTACGTGAAATTAGGCCAGATAGACACGTGTTCTGCTGGTAAGAGTTGAGAACATACTCTGTCGCACCCTCGGCCTTTAACTGGTAAGTTTGTTTGCGTCGATGTAGAGGAATTTACCAATGCCCAAAAAACGGATTTTGCTCACATGGTTGGGTCAACAGGATGTACTGGCGGAAGAGAGGGGAGCTGAAGGTCCAATTGCTGCAATCCTGGCATCTGCCGAATGGCCGTTTGATGAGGTGAGAGTTCTTGCAAATAACTGGCTCGATCGACTTGAACATTTTGAGGGCTGGCTATCCAAGAAAATGGCAGGCATCAAACGCCCCCTCAAGATCTCGTTCCGCGAGGCCGCCCTTGAGAGTCCTATCGACTACAGTGGAATTTACCAGGTAGCCCGAGAAGAGCTTGATCGCCTGGCAGCTAAGGATGTTCGGGTAACACTGAACCTAACCTCGGGCACGCCGGCGATGATTGCGACATGGTTGCTGCTCGGCAAGGGTGTTTACGGGACCGAACTGGTTCAGACCTCGTGGCAATCCGGGCTGTCTAGCATCGAGTTGCCTTTCGATATATCCCTCGAGTATCTGCAGCACCAGGATGGACTGCTTGGTCAGATCGCAAGCAATGCACCTGACGTGGACGTTCATTTTGACCATATCCAGACTCACTCAGCGACTATGAGTGAGACTATCGCTCTGGCAAAACGGATTGCCCTCAGAGATATACCGGTAGTAATACAAGGCGATTCCGGAACAGGTAAGGAGGTAGTTGCCAGCGCTATCCATCAGGCTTCGGTGAGAGCGAGTGAGCCGTTTGTGCCGGTAAACTGTGGTGCAATTCCTGAAGGATTGGTGGATTCGCATTTGTTCGGGCATGTCAAAGGGGCTTTCACCGGAGCTGTAAGCAGTCGAAAAGGCGTATTTGACCAGGCGCATGGCGGTACACTCTTTTTAGACGAGGTCGGCGAGCTGCCTTTAGATGCACAGGCGAAACTTCTGCGAGTTTTGCAGGAGAAAGAGGTCATGCCGGTCGGTGCAAACCGTGCTCACAAGACAGACGTCCGAATTATTGCGGCAACTCACCGTGATTTGTTGGCTATGGTAGAGGCAGGTGATTTTCGTGAAGATCTGTTTTACAGAT
This sequence comes from Marinobacter denitrificans, assembly GCF_008795955.1. Taxonomy (GTDB): domain Bacteria; phylum Pseudomonadota; class Gammaproteobacteria; order Pseudomonadales; family Oleiphilaceae; genus Marinobacter; species Marinobacter denitrificans. The sequence goes on along the minus strand of NZ_VMHN01000001.1, from coordinate 11,944 downwards.
TAGCTGTTGGCCTTCTTAGTCTACCGCCGTTGAGAAATCGCCAAGAGGACATTCCTGATCTTGTGGAGAGGCTTATAGAACAGCTCAATCAGGAGGCGAGGACGCAGCCAGGATATACAAGTAAAAAAATTTCCAAAAGTGCAATTAAATTTATCTGTAGCCAGCCTTGGCCGGGCAACATTCGCGAGCTTTGGAACACCCTTGTCAGAGCTTCTGTGTGGACCGACGGCGTTCTCTTGGAGCATCACCATATTGAGAAAGCAATGATAAAGAGGGGGGCAGCAGTCTCTCACTCTGGTCAGCGACTGGACGTTTCCCAAGGGGTTGATATAAATAAAATCGTCGATGAAACAAAGGCCTACTATATTCAAGAGGCTCTGAAGTTGACAGCTGGGCAGAAGGTAAAAGCGGCCCGTTTATTGGGGATTTCGAATCATCAAACGTTGAGCAACTGGATCAATCAGCTCGGAATCAGCGACACCGGTTATTGATTCTATTAGGACTTGGCACGGTTCCTGATTTAAGTCTCGACATGGAAGGCAACTTGTATGAAGTCTATGAACTTTGAGCACCTGAGAAAACAATGGCCAGAACTCGCAGACCTTGGAGGTTATGCCGAGACCTATGCCTATTCGGATCCTCAGAGTTCGCTTGTAAAACTGCGCTGCTATGTAGAGAAAATGGTGGGCTCGATTTATCGTGAACTCCAACTGCCCATAGAGCCGACTGCCAATCTCATGGACCGTCTCAGAAATGCCAGTTTCACTGCGATGGTCCCCCAGGTGATTCTCGATAAATTGCATGCTGTGCGAAAGCATGGGAATTCGGCTGCACACGAAGGTCAGTCCTCCCCAGATACGGCTGTTTGGCTCGTTGAGGAAGCTTACCATCTCGGGGCCTGGCTGTTTATCGCTCAAGCGGGAGGTGGCCGCGAGGATGTGCCTGAATTCCAACCGCCTTCTCCGCAAGGAAGCAGTGCGAAGTCCGAATTCAAGAAAAAGAATAAAGCCCTTCAGGAAAAGCTCGCCTCACAGGAGGCGCAGCTCGAGAGTGCCTTAAAGGAACTTGAGGCGGCGCAAGAGTCTGAACAAGAAGCGCTGAGGAAAGCTGCCCAGCTCAAAGTGGCGGTTGATCAGGCTAAGGCACGATCTTTCTTCAATGGCAGTGAAAAGGCAACCAGTACCCTGGAGTTGAACGAGGCGCAAACTCGACGTCGTCTTATCGACAGCGAGCTCCAACTGGCAGGCTGGAAGATTGACCTTGATGGCGCTGACACCGACCAGGTAACTCTGGAGCACGAAGTCGATGGGCAACCGACCCGCAGCGGTACCGGCTATTGTGACTACGTTCTTTGGGATGATAATGGCAAGCCGCTTGCCGTAGTCGAGGCCAAGCGTGCACGCGAAAACCCAGAGAAGGGCCGCCATCAGGCAAAGCTGTACGCCGATGCACTGGAAGAAAAGCACGCTCAAAGACCAGTTATCTTTTACACCAACGGTTACGACATCTGGATTTGGGACGATGTGCTGGACACAGTGCCCCGCAAACTTTATGGCTACTACAGCAAAGACAGCCTCCAGTATTTGGTCGCTCAGCGGGTAACGCGTCAGGATCTCAATTCAACGCCCATCGCCACGGACATAGCTGGCCGGATGTACCAGATAGAAGCGATTACTCGTGTCAGTGAGCGTTTTAGCAACGGCTTCCGCAAAGCCCTCGTTGTCCAGGCTACCGGGACCGGTAAAACTCGTGTCTCCATTGCATTAACAAAACGGATGCTGGATGCGGGATGGGCCAAGCGAGTTCTGTTCTTGTGTGACCGGAAAGAACTTCGCAAACAGGCGAAAAATGCGTTCGGAGAGTTCATTCGTGAGCCCCTTTACGTTGTTGGGCGCAGCAGCAAAGAAGGCCGGCACGACGCTCGGATTTATATCTCTACTTACCCCGGCATGATGCGCATCTTCGAACAGTTTGACGTGGGTTACTTCGATCTCATTATCGCCGATGAGTCCCATCGCTCGATCTATAATGTCTACGGGGATCTGTTCAAGTATTTCGATGCCCGGCAGGTTGGCCTGACAGCGACGCCGGTTGAAATGGTCAGTCGCTCTACCTGCAACTTATTTGATTGCGATTACAAAACCCCCACAGCGAACTACCCATTAGAGCAGGCCGTTGAAGATCGCAATCTGGTGCCGTTTAAAGTGGTTTCACACACCACGCGATTTTTGCGTGAGGGCATTCAGGGACGGTCTCTGACTGACGAACAAATTGCTGAGCTGGAAGACCAGGGTTACGACCCTAATGAATTGGATTTCAGTCAGCCGGATATCGACAAAGCCATATTCAACAAGGATACGAATCGCGAGGTGCTCCGCAACCTGATGGAGCGGGGGGTCCGAGATGCCGATGGCCAACTGCCCGGGAAAAGCATCGTTTTTGCTCGAAGCATCCAGCACGCAGAACTTTTGGCAGAGCTTTTCGGTGAAATGTATCCGCAGCTTGGTGGCAATTTCTGCAGGGTCATTCACTCGAAATTCGAGCGTGCAGAGGAGCTGATAGAAGACTTCAAGCGGGCGGACGGTAAATCCAAAAATGAAATTACGATTGCGATATCGGTCGACATGCTTGATACCGGTATCGATGTGCCGGAAGTGGTCAACTTGGTTTTCGCCAAGCCGATCAAATCCAAGGTCAAATTCTGGCAGATGGTCGGGCGGGGCACCCGACTGTGTCCGAATCTGTATGGCCCCGGGCATGATAAAACCCACTTTCTGATCTTTGATCATTGGGGTAATTTCGATTACTTCGAGATGGACCCACCCGAGGAAGAAGGGCGCCCAAGTAAATCCCTTTGCGAAAAGCTGTTTGAGACCCGGTTGGATTTGGCTGAGGTAGCCCTTAAGCGCGCGGAGATCGAACTGTTCCGCGATATCGTTCGGCTCATAAAGGAAGATATCGACGCTCTTGATGACCGTTGTATTGCAGTCAGGGATAGCTGGAAGCTCAAGGCCCAGTTGAGCGACGCAAAGGTTTTGGAGCAGTTTGCGCCGCAAACCCGTGATCTTCTGCGTGGCGCAATGGCGCCATTGATGCAGTGGCGTAATGTGCAGGGGCAGAGTGATGCCTTGCGGTGGGATCAGCAGCTGACAGAGTTGCAGCGGATCCTGCTAACGAACCCATCGCAGCTGGATGTCGCCAAAGAAGCAGCGCTTGAGAAAGTGCGCAGCCTGTCCATGCACCTGAATCCGGTTCGGGACAAGGCCGAACACATAAAAGCCATTCAAGCTAAAGAATTCTGGCAAAAGCCGTCGTTCGAGAAACTGGAAGAACAGCGTCAGGCTCTCCGTAGGATTATTCATTTAAGAGACAAAGAGGCGACGCCACCTGCCAGCCCGGCAACAGTGATCGATCTCAAGGAAGATAGCGAGGGGTATCAAATTCAGGATCGCCCCACCCGGATCGAGACAGTTGACTATCAGATCTATCGGAAACAGGTAGAGGAAACGCTCCAGCCCTGGTTCGACACCAATGCCGTTCTGATCAAAATTCGCAAGGGTGAGCCAGTGTCAGAACAGGAGCTGGAAGAGCTTAATGCGCTGGTGCATGTTCAGAATCCAAGTCTTGACCTGGAAACCCTCAAAGAGTTTTTTCCGAATTCAGGAGCAAGCCTTGACCAGTTGCTTCGCACGCTGATTGGCATGGATAGCAAAGCGGTTGAAGGCGCTTTTACCGAATTTGTCCAAGACAACCACATTCACCTGAATAGTCGCCAGCAACGTTTTATCGCGCTGCTGAAGAATCACCTGTGTCGCTTCGGCACCATCAACGTTAAACAGTTGTATGAACAGCCGTTTACCGGCGTCCACCATGAAGGGCTGGACGGCATTTTCACGGAAGACAAACAGGCTGACGCGCTGGTCGATCTGGTCAAACAATTCGGTGTGGAGCTTGGACAACGTAAGCCTTCCTCCGAGCAACGGGCTCGTCCATAACAAGATTGATTAAAAGGAATGGCATCTATATGACGGATATACTTTGCCGCAAGCTGCGCCTGTTTCATGTCTCTGGCGACATTCTCTATCCGTCTAGAGTAAAAGACCGGGATACAGGTCAGCTGGCCTTCCGTGTTGCAAAAGGTGGCAATACCAAAAGTGATAGTACCCCTGTCATGGACGAAGACGAGATGATCCGAAAAGTGACTCGACAAGGTTACCGGGTTCGTGCCCGCACAGAGAAACCACCCACCCGGGGAGGCCGCACCGGACTTTACGCCATTGATGAGCGGGCAATTCGATCCTGGGAACAAATTGAAAACGGAGAAGTAAACAAATGATTACGGGCGAGCTGAAAAGCAAAATCGACAAGCTCTGGGAAGAATTCTGGACCGGGGGCATTACCAACCCGTTGACAGTGATCGAACAGATCACGTTCCTGATGTATGCCCGTCTGCTGGATATGAACGAGCGTCGCGATGAAAAGAAGGAGCAGCGCAGCGGACAGCCCTTCAAACACCGCTTCGCCCCGCATCAGCAATCGGCGCGCTGGGAGAGCTTCCGCCACCTGCCCGCAGAGCAGATGTACAAAGTGGTGAAAGATGAAGTTTTCCCGCACTTTAAGGACGTGGCAGGCGAGGGATCGCTATTCGCCGAATTCATGAAAGACGCACAGCTGATGATTCAGAAGCCAACACTTCTGGTGAAAGCCGTCAACATGCTCAGTGAGCTCCCGCTGCAAGAATCGGACATGAAAGGGGATCTCTATGAGTACCTGCTTTCAAAGCTGACCACGGCAGGGATCAGCGGCCAGTTCCGAACGCCACGCCATATCATTCGTGCGATTGTGGAAATGCTTGATCCGGAAGCTACATACCGCATCGCTGATCCGGCCTGTGGTACGGGTGGTTTCCTTGCGACAACCTATGAGTACCTCCTGGAGAAATACAGCTCACCAGAGACCATCACTACGGAAAAGGTTACCAACGAAAAAGGCGAGGAGGTTGAGCAGAAGATCTATTCCGGTGATCTTCTGCAAGAGCACCGCCATCATGTGGACACCGACATGTTCCACGGCTTCGATTTTGATTCCACCATGCTGCGCATCGCGGCCATGAACTTGGTGATGCATGGCATTAGCCAGCCGGATATTCATTACCAGGACACCTTGAGCCAGCGTTTCTCGGAGCGTTTCCCCAAGGCCGCGAAGGAGGGCTTCGATCTGATTCTCGCCAATCCACCGTTCAAAGGCGCTCTGGATGAGGAAGATGTCGACCCGGTTTTGCTTCGCACAGTGAAAACCAAGAAAACCGAGCTGCTATTCGTTGCGCTGATCATGAAAATGCTCAAGGTTGGGGGGCGGAGCGCCACGATTGTGCCGGATGGTGTGCTTTTCGGTTCTTCGCGTGCCCATCAGGAGTTGAGAAAGCACCTAGTCGAGGATAACCAGCTTGAAGCCGTGATAAGTCTACCGAGTGGTGTGTTTAAACCCTACGCGGGTGTTTCGACAGCCATTCTGTTCTTTACGAAAGGTGGTACGACTGACCACGTATGGTTTTATGAAGTAGAGGCGGACGGTCGCACCTTGGATGACCGCCGGCAAGAAATTCGAGAAAATGACTTGCCCGACTTGGTTGAACAGTTCAGAAAGCGCGATAAATCAGCTGCTGACACCGATCAGAATGACCGCACGTCAAAGTCATTCTGGGTAAGCAAAGAAGAAATTAAGAAAAACAAATTCGATCTTTCGATCAGTAGATATAAAGAACAAATCTACGAATTGGAATCTTTTGACTCCCCGAAGGAAATTCTTCATCGATTGAGGGAGATTGAAACGGAAATTACGCAAGATCTAGAAAACCTAGAGGCGCTGTTATGAGCGGAGCGAAACTTAAGCTCGGCGATGTTTTCGATGTTGCGCGTGGGGGATCACCAAGGCCAATCGAAAGCTTTATTACCGATGATCCGTCAGGCGTCAACTGGATTATGATAGGTGATGCAGTCAGTGGCTCGAAGTACATAGAGCGAACGGCAAAAAAGATACGTCCTGAGGGCACGAGAAAGTCCAGGCAGGTCTATCCTGGCGATTTTTTGTTAACCAATTCGATGAGTTTTGGGCGGCCTTACATACTGAAAACTGAGGGCTGTATTCATGACGGATGGCTGGTGCTTAGCCCAAAGACCGACAAAATCCACACAGATTTTTTCTACTATTATCTTGGCTCCCCTAAAATAAAAAATCAGCTAGCGAGTCGTGCTGCTGGGGCGGTAGTTAAGAATTTGAATTCGTCTATCGTGCGGGAATTGGAAATCGAACTTCCAACTCTTATAGAACAAAAACGTATCGCCACCATCCTCGACAAAGCGGACGCCCTCCGCCGCAAGCGCCAGCAGGCCCTTGAGTTGGCGGATCAGTTTTTGCGGAGTGTGTTTATGGAGATGTTTGGAGATCCGGTTAGCAATCCGAAGGGTTGGGGTGAGGCGCCGCTGTCGACCGGAATCGCCCGAATCGAATCTGGGTGGAGCGCAAAGGGCGACAATCGTCCTGCCGGTGAGGGGCAGATCGGCGTATTAAAGATTAGCTCCGTGACGACTGGGAAGTTCATCCCCAGCGAGAATAAAGTGGTGGACGAATTGACGGTGCCGGCTGGGAAAAAACTCTTGAAACCAAGAGCAGGCGACCTGCTTTTCAGTCGCGCAAACACGCGTGATCTGGTAGCCGCGACGGCGATCGTTGATAGGGATTACGACAACCTTTTCCTGCCGGATAAGCTTTGGAAAATTCAGACGAACGAGCAGTTGCTTCCCGAATTCCTTAATTATTTGTTGTGGCACCAGCGGATGAGAGACCGATTGAGGTCCCAAGCGACCGGGACGAGTGGATCAATGCTCAATATATCAAAGAAAAAATTTGAGGAGACGTCAGCAATATTCCCGCCCATAGAGAAACAACGCAAGTTTGTTGACATGTATAGGAAGGCAAGAGCCATTTCTGAAAAATATTCTTCATCAAGCGATCTCACGGAAGAGCTCTTCGCTTCAGCATCTCAGAAAGCTTTTAGCAGCCAACTCTAGGGCAAAGGAGGGGACAGTAAATGCCATCCATTGGCTGTTGTGAGGTTGGTTTAGTTGTAAGCGAGCCATGGCTGACTCGAATTCTGGAGAAAGGAAAGCGATGGGAGATGCGTTCAGCGAAGAGCAACAGGCGGGGACCTATTGCCCTGATCGAGAAAGGTTCTGGTCAGGTGGTCGGTGTAGCTGAATTGGTCGACGTAAAGGGCCCGTTCGGCAATAAGGAAATGGCTGCGAACGAAGATAGTCATCAAATTCCGTCCGAGATCTACGGAGCATCTGACTACAAGTGGCACTACGCTTGGGTACTTGAAAATGCAACGGCTCTGCCCTCAGCTGTTCCTTACAAGCACAAAAATGGCGCTGTGATCTGGGTGCAGTTGGACGAGCAGACTCAGCAGGGAATTGCGGAGCAGCTCACCGAAATGGACTGGCCGTTAGAGGGAAGCCCAATTCAGGCGCGAGCTCCCCGGCATGGCGATTCAGAGGAAGATCCTGTCACTCGGACCGGCCAGAGCGGGAATGATGCAGATAGCCGTCTTAAATTGCCGATGGCAAAAGACGGTTCTTTGTTCAGCCGCGACACCTGCCAGCGAGGCGGGAAATACACGGTTGGCGAAAAAGGTGGGGAAGTGTCTTTCCAGAATTTCGAGGCAGCGCTGGATTACTTACGCAAAATGCCAGCGGCGAAGTGGCGCCGGCCCAATGACAAGGGGAATTGGGGCATAGTGACCGCAGTGAGCTGGGTTGAAGCAGATCAGGGAGAATTAGATTCTTTTAAATTCAGCCATGGTGCGACCGGACCTTCATGACTGAACCTTGCATCGTTGGCTGGCGCTTGGATCTCGCGCGTAATCACCTGTTCTGGGGGCGCGGACGGTACCTGACTACCAAGACCGAGCTGTTTGCGCTCATTGCAAAGTTGCAGAGCGGCGTAATGCCTATCGAAGTTTGCATCGATGTCGACGAGCCAGCCTGGGAAAGGTACTACAAGCGGTGGCTCTATACGGAGGGCGTCAGCCTTGATCGCTTACAGGGACAATTGGAAATTCGAATTGTAAGGGTCCCGATTGAGGGTACATTGAAACTTCAAAGTCAGCCACGCGCCATCCAAAGTTATCTGGAAGCCTGGTATGCGCAGGTCGATGTATTGACGCAAGAAGTCTATGACGCTCGCGAGGATCTCCTTCCTCCAGCGACAAATCCAGACTCGTTTATTGAACACCATCAGCAATCCCAGTCTGATGGGATAGTGGGTATTTGGAGTGACAGTCAGGTAGAGGGTGGTCGCTCGGGATGATCAATATGGAGTGCGCTGCAAAGTTTTCCCTAGGTTCGCTACTGGCCCTGGATTCGATTGCTACACTTCAGCAGGATGAATCCGCCTGAGACGTTTAAAGTTTTTCGGCCCGTTCCTGGGGAAGGGGCGGTCATTTTTGCGAAGGAAGCATAATTTCACATGCGAATCACCCAACTAACACTCGCTAATTTCCGCTCATTTCGGAAAGAGCAGACGATTGAATTTGCGCCTTTAACTCTGTTGTTTGGCCCCAACTCGGTTGGCAAAAGCACGGTGTTGATGGCGCTATTCTATGTTCAGCAGATCCTGGCGAAAGGCCAGTGTGACCCTCAGCGGATTGAAGCGATGGGAGGGCGATTTGTTGGTGGTTTTCGACATCTTGTCCACGGCAAGCGGTTGGATGAGACACTCCGAATTGGGGTTGAGTTCGAGCTAGGGGAGAAGCTTGGATCCTCGTATGTGGAAGTTGGTGACCTCGTTGCTATTGAAATCGGGCCCATTGGCGAATTGATTGGCCTTGCGGCCAGAGCCAATAAGATGTCCGTGGGGCTGGAGGTAAGTTGGTCTCCTGATCAAGAGCGAGCCTATGTATCGCGTTACACAGTAGCGTTCGATGGAGAAGAATTGGCGGAAATTACCAGTGACTCGGGACTCAAGCAGCCTATGATCACTGGGATAAATTACCAACATAGTTTATTGAAGTATGACGAGCTCACTGAGTGGGTTTCCGAACAGATTGAGCAAGGCCAAGCCGTCCACCCCTCCCTGGTAGAGTATATTCTTGATTCAAAAGATGAAGAGGGTCCCGATTTAAAAGATCTCGCATATTCGGATGAAGCGCTTCAAAGTGAACTCCATGAGCTCACGCAAATACAGCCTCTGATATCAGAGTCAGTCGAATCTAATGCAGATATCGCAGAAAGTAGCGTCATGTATGGTTCCTTTAAGGCCCTTGGTATCAAAGGCTTTGCGGGTGCACTTCCTACGCTTGGTCGCACGTTGGTGACCAGCCTGTCGTTGAGTGAAGACATGGAGACTCGAGTAGTCGAAGAGATTCTGAGCGATATCTTCGTTGCCCCACTCGACAATCTGCTCGAATTGCTTAATGAGAGTCTGTGTATTGGCCCTTTACGACACATAAGAGATGCTACATACCATTCTAATGCATATCCGGCTCAGGGCGACTGGTATTCAGGTAAGGCCTGTTGGGATGTTCTCGCCGCCAAGGATCCTGAAAGAGATTCTCTAATAAACCACTGGATATCTGATGCGGACAAATTGAACTTGGGATATCAGTTGGTTTACAAAATGAGCGAGGAAAAAGCAAAGTTTGTAGCGCCCAGGAAGGTCGGTGCTCTCGAACAGTTACATGAGCTGACGAGCAGGTTCTATGATGGTTCGTTGGAGCGAGAGTTAGCTGAGAAGATTGGCAAGGATCTAGATGAACCGACAAAGACGAAGATGGGTGTTTTGTTGGAAAAATTTCGCGAAACTGGTTATGTGATAAAAAAGACGGATCCCGACTTTGGCGAAACCTCTTCGCAGACCGCATCTTTAACCTTGTGGGATACTCTAAACGAGATTGAAGTTGCTCCCTCAGACATAGGTGTTGGCGTTTCGCAACTATTTCCTTTAGTTGTCGCGTCATTTATTACAAAGAGCGGTTTTGTTTCATGTGAACAGCCTGAGCTTCACGTCCATCCACGAATCCAGGTAGCAATTGGTGACATGCTTTTGCACGCTACTGAAAAGAATAGTTTTCTTATAGAGACTCACAGCGAACACTTGGTTCTCCGCCTGCTTCGGCGAATTCGGGAAACAACAGAGAACCGACTGCCGGAGGATATTCCACCGGTCAGGCCTGAGGATATTTCGATCGTTTATCTGGAGCCGGGCGAGGACGGTGTCTCTGTTCGTCGGATCCAAATTGATGAGGATGGTGAGTTTACATCTCGCTGGCCGCAGGGCTTTTTTTCTGAGAGGCGGGAGGAGCTTCTCTAATGCTAGTGGAACACCTGATCGAACCAGAATTCCTATTAAAAGTTTCTGAAACAAGAAGAGATTACAAGGATTTATTAAGAGAGTTTTCAATGCCGTCGCCGCGGGTAGCGGGGAACTTTCCAAAGATGAAGAACTTTCGCAAACAGGTGCTGAGCAAACAATCAGCTGATGCGTCAGAGCATGCGCAGATGAGGCTAGAGGAGCTGCTCCGATTGTTAAGCGAGCGGCGGGTTGAGAGATCACTCGTTTTCGATGGGAGCATTACCTTTCATGAAAACCTGAAAAATGCTGAGCAAAATTTTTTCTGTGGTATTCATTTTTTGAAGGATCGGAAACCACCGATACCATTGGATTCACAGGTAGTTTGTATTGAAGATTTCGAGCAGGGCCTTGAACCCTCCGTGACACAGATTTCGGTCAGAAGGACTGCTGAAGAACTTTCCCAAAGCCTAAAGGAATTTGTAAGGTTATCGAGCTCAATTACGTTGATTGACCCTTATTTTGGAACCCAGGCCGGCATGTGGAAAACATTCATTCTCTTGCTTACGGCGAGTCTTGACTCCTCTCCAGCACCAGGCAAAACGTTTGATGTTCTTTTTGACGGTAGTAAAAAAACGGCACGGTCATGTAAATATTTGGCTGACAGGTTGACCGAAGAGCAACCGGATCTGGTGAAACAATTTTCACGAATCACCTTCAAAGATATCCGCGAGACAGGAAAGTCCGCGATTCACAATCGTTACTTAATGAGTGAATTGGGTGGCGTGTCGATCGGTCACGGGTTCGAGGAAAGCAACGATCAAGAACACGATGAGCTGACTCTGTTAGCTGAAGAAGTGTATCAACAGCGATCTTCCCAATTTGTTGAGCTTCAGGGGGTTGGTCTCGAAGACGAGTTCAGCGTTTCGTGAATGTCTTGGCTCGTTGCTTTTCAGGGGGATTTCGCTGCCCACCCCTTTCTGCCCCTTTGTTCCGAGACGACAGCGAGTAAGACATGGCGCACGGAGGCATGTTATCTGCCCGGGACCGGGCCACCGGTGAGGTCCGGATCATTTCAGAGGTTGTCAGTGGCGAGGCGTGTCACTGCCAGTGCGCGCAGTGCGGCGCAATACTGGTTGCGCGCAAGGGTAAGATCAGGGCCCACCATTTCGCACACAAGAGCGGATCGGACAGTCAAATGCGGGCTTGTCAGGAGACCGCGTTGCACAATGCCGCCAAGCGCTTACTGGCCCATCACCTTGATCGCCTAACGATACCCACTAAAGCCTTGAACCGGCCTACTGACCGCTTTGTTCTGCCCGAACCGATCACTTGTACCTTTTCCGAAACTCTCACTCCCGCCTCCCGGACCCTCTCGCTGGCTGACGGAGATATTGAGCCGGCGTTGCCAGGTACCAGGGATATTCGGCCGGATGCCTGGGCTAGCTCAGCGGAACTGGGGCCGGTGTATTGTAAGCGTCCGCCCATCACACCTTGTCAGGTATAGCCGGCTTCCAGTTGTGGGGCAATAGCTCGTCGATGGCGTTGTTCTTCTGCGTCGGAAGGCGGGTCAGCACATCCTTCAGGTAAGCACAGG
>NZ_VMHN01000019.1 GCF_008795955.1 Marinobacter denitrificans | reverse complement strand
CGGCTTGCTTGAGGATCGACAGGATCTGGCTGTCGGAAAAACGTGACTTCTTCATGCAGAATCTCCCTGCGTCTAGCTTACGGAAAATTCTACTTTTGATCACCGCTGTTTTTCGGGGGGATTACCGCCCGTTATCGCCAGTTCTGGCAAACCTGTTTCTGCATTATGCATTGGATCGTTGGCTGACCGTTCGTCATCCGGATATCCCATTCTGCCGATATGCAGATGACGGAATACTGCGTTGTCGAAGTGAGCGTGAGGCTCAGTATCTGCATTCCCAGCTAGATATGCGTGAGGTGGACCCAATAGCTATTCACAGAGATGCCCAACAAACGAGTATACTGGCCTGTGTTTGTCCAGGCTGCTCGGATAAATCACCATCAGCTCCTTGCTAAGGCCAGGCTCACTCACGGGAATAGCCACCAGACTTCCATTTTGGACCTCCTCCCGTACAGAACTTTCAAGCACCAACGATGCGCCAAGTCCGACCTTAACCGCTTGCTTGACGGCTTCGGTGCTACCCAGCTGCATAGATACCGTCGGAAATGGCCCATGCTCACCGAAGTAGGTCGCCAAAAGCCGGCCAGTGCCGGTGCCGGGTTCGCCGCCGATCAGAGCCATGTTAGACAGCGTATCGCGGTCGATATCGGTTCGACGGGCTAACGGGTGACCAGGCGGAACGATTAGAACAACGGGCTCGTTACGCCACGCCTGAGCATGGAATCCGGGTAGATCATGCCACCACTCCATAATCGCCACGTCCAGCTCACCGTCCGATAAATGCCGTGCAATAGTCGGATTGGAATCTATTACCACATCCACCTCGGGCCCTACGCCCAGCTCCTTGTAACGACGGATGTAGGGCTGGAGCATATAAATCCCAATATTGGAGCTCGCCCCAACGCGAAGTCGAGCCTCCATAATGGAAGATCTCGCCTGCTCCTCCAGCCGGAGCAGACTTCGGGCAAAAGGCAACAAGGTTAAGGCAGCCCGGGTTGGCTCACAGCCAGAGCGCCCCCTGTGGACCAATAAAACGCCAAGTTGGTTTTCGAGTTTTTGAAGGTGCTGGGACAGTGTGGGTTGTGCGATGTCCAACTGGCGGGCTGCGGCCTGAAACCCGTTGTGGTCCAGCACCGCCACGAAACTCTTCAGCCAGACAAGATTCAGCATGGGCCGCTCTCGCGGCCACTGGGATCATTGATCGCATCATCCGGCCGCTCACCCCGAAGCACTTGCAGAATGTTCCGAGCAGCGCGTTGCTCGATAGCCAGACGCACCTGGCTGACTGCCGATCCGATGTGAGCAGTAAACAGCGTGTTGGGGTGGGCCCTGAGCCCCTGGGCGATCTCCCTCGGACGATCTTCTCTCGCCCAATCTTCCATCTCAAACACATCAGCGGCGTACCCCCCCAACTGACCGGATTGAAGCGCTTGCAGAACACTACCCTCATCCACCACAGATCCACGGCAGGGATTGATAAGGAATGCGCCCGGTTTCATTCCTGTTAGCGTTTCGCGATTAATGGTGTGGAGGGTTTGCTCATTGAGCGCCAGTGCCAGGATCACAATATCTGACTGGGCCAGCAGCATCTTGAGGGGAGTATGGGACAAACCCAGTGCCTGCTCATGCTGCACGGGTAAACGTTCCGGCTGGGAATAGATTAAATCCGCTCCCCATCCGTTCAGGCGCTGCGCCACCGCTTGGCCGATGGCCCCCATACCCACAATACCAATCCGTGAGCCTTCGATCCCCTGCCCATAGAAGCGTGGTGTCCAGCCAGTAAATTCACCGGATCGAACGAAGTGGTCCGCCGCCTTGACTTGTCGGGTGAGACTGATCGTCAGCCCGACCGTTAGCTCTGCAGTAGGCACGGTTAGCAAATCCGGTACAAATGTCAGCCAAACCCCATGACGCGTGCAGGCATCCACATCAAAGTTGTCATAGCCTTTCAGGGCTGCACCAATCACCTTCAAGCGCGGACACCCCTGTAGGAACTCCACTCCAACTCGGTCTGGCATGAACGCCATCATCGCATCAGCGTCTGCAACGCGCGCAGCCACTTCCTCCTGGGGCAACGTGGCGCCGGATTGGTTGGTGACCAGCTCGCAATCTTGGGCAAGTTCATCCAGAACACTGTCATGGATCTTATGGGTTATCACAACCTTGGGTTTCATCGACGTTCCTTATTTGAATTTCTTACGAAGGCGGCCACTGAGACTGTCCACGACGGTGACCATCAACAAGATGACAATGAGAATGGCGCTGACTTCCTGATACTGCATGATTCTCAGCGAGCCCATCAATTCGAAGCCAATACCACCGGCACCCACCATGCCCATTACGGTCGAGGCACGGAAATTGTATTCCCAGCGATAAATGGACACGTCCGCGAATTGAGGAAGTGCTTGTGGCAGCACGGCGTGATAGAGCACCTGCAAGCGAGTAGCGCCGGCAGCATCGGCCGCTTCCACTGGCGCCTCATCTACATGCTCAATCGCTTCGGCAAAAAACTTTCCAACCATGCCAATGGAGTGAAGACCGAGCGCCAGTACGCCAGGCAACGCCCCAAAACCAACAGCAGCCACGAAGATGATGCCCATGATCAGTTCCGGGACTGAACGCAAACCGTTTAAAAGGGTTCGAGTTACTTGGAACACCACCGGATGTGGAGAGGTGTTGCGCGCAGCCAGGAATGCCAGTGGCACAGACAAGGTTACTGCAATGGCAGTACCGGCAATGCTCATCGCAAGCGTGTCGATTAACGGCGACACCCAGCTGGCCACATTGGTGAAGTCAGGTGGAAGAGATTCGCCAATGAGTGTGCCTATGGCTGGCACGCCATTGGCAAGTGTATTGAAATTGAGCAGCCCTACGTACCAACTTGCGACAAAAATGATGAGCAGCACTAACAGCGACTGTCCGAGTTTTTTCCGCCAGCCTTTCGCGTGCTCATCCAGCACGGAGGCCGACGGGGCCGGCGACAGAGTCGCCGGTTCCGTCGTTGTATAGTTCATGGGGCACTCCTCACATTTTTGCGAAATCAAGATTGAGCAGGCCACCCATAGCGCGGATGACATCGTAATCTTCGTCGGTAATTGCCGCGAATCCCTCAGCCTTCAGGTTGTCGAGAATCTCCGGGTCATCGATCTGCAGAAAGGCTTTCTGAATGTTGCTCTTCAGCTCAGGGGCCAGGTTCGAACGCATGGCCCAGGGGTATTGAGGAAAGTCACCGCTGTAGCCCAGCACTTTGACCTTGCTCCGATCAATCAAACCGCGGTCCATCACATGCTCGAAGATAACTTCGGACAACCCTCCGGCGTCGGCATTGCCATTGGCGACGTTAACCGCAACAGCGTCATGGCTACCGACGAAATGAGCCTCATAGTCCTTTCCGGCTTCGAGCTCTGCCTTCTCAAGGAGTACGGTCTTGGGGATCAGGTGGCTGGAAGTGGATGCGCGGTCACCGTAGGCCATTTTCTTGCCTTTGATATCCGCGAAGGAGCCAACGCCAGAGTCCGCATTGGCAATAATGATGGAGCGATAAGTCGGCTTCCCGTCTACCACCATGGCGGCAAAGGGTTCAATGTCACTCTTACTCTTGGCCATCACATAGGACAACGGACCAAAGTAAGCCAGGTCAATTCGGCCAAAACGCATGGCTTCGATCATGGAGGAGTAATCGGTGGTAACAATCAGTTCTACTTCCTTACCAAGAGTGGTTTCCAGGTAATCCTTCAAAGGTTGGTTTCGCTTGATCAGTTCTGACGCGTTCTCATCCGGCAGCAAGGCAACTTTCAAAAGATCAGGGTCTGTATCTGCGGCATGGGCTGACCAATGGATGCCGAGCATCATTATCAGAGCCAGCAAAGAGTGAATCATTGTCTTCATTGTGCTATCTCTCCAGTACGTCTGTCGTTATCGGGGTGGTCTTAGGTTTATGGATGGCTGGTTTGCCTTCCGCAGCTACCACGCTGGGTGAACGGTGGTAAATCTCGTCCAGGTGTTTCGATTTCAGGTTTTCAGGAGCATCGTCAAAAACGATATGAGCGTTCGAAAGGCCGATGATCCGGTCTGCAAAACGCTGGGCGTATTCCAATTGGTGCAAGGAAATAACCGCGGTGATTCCATCTTCCTGACAAATATCGCGCAGTAGGCCGAGTACCTTTTCAGAAGTGGCCGGATCCAGGCTGGCAACGGGCTCATCGGCAAGAATCATGGATGGTTGCTGCACCAATGCTCTGGCGATTCCAACCCGCTGCTGCTGGCCGCCGGACAACTGATCTACTCGGGAAAGCGCTTTGTCAGCCAGACCTACGCGGTCGAGGCATTGCAGAGCCAACTCCAGGTCCTGCCGGGGCAGGGGAAGCAGGCTTCGCCAAGTACCGTGATACGCAAGTCTGCCTGTCAGCACATTCTGTAACGCGGTGTATCGTTCGATCAGCTGGTGATGCTGGAACACCATGGCGGTGCGGCTGCGGTGCTGTCGCAGGATTCTACGGTTGGTCAGTTCACCAAACTCGCCAGACACAACCTTCCCGGTTGTGGGCTTAACCAGGTGATTCAGTGAACGAAGCAGAGTGGATTTACCCGCGCCTGAAAGTCCCAGTAGCACGGTGAATTCGCCCTTGTGAAAGTGAACGTTGGTGGGTTTGAGCGCGAGGACGTTTCCCGGGTAGGTTACGCCCATACTCTCGACTCGAAGCATCACATTGGTTGATTGAGTTGGCGCCACAGGATCACCTTTTGCAATAAATAAGCTCGCCGTATTGCGAGTTACAATTGAACGGTAAAGCTGAGAGATGACACTGTCGTGTCACTGACGTGACAGGTTGATGAAGTGCTTTTGGTTCGCAAGGATTTTCCGAAGGGCTCTGTGAAATACATGGAGCTCAGCCAAAGTGGAACGAGCCACCCAGGAGCTTAAGCAACAAAAATTGCGTTCCACCGTCAGTCGGCGAATCTCACGGTACAGTTCGTCCGTGCTGAGTTCATCGAATTGCTTACCGACTATACTCTTGCCTTCGAGGAGGTCGGACGCGCTCTCCAATAGGTCGCGCTTCCAGGTGCTGACTATGGTGGGGTGGATCTGGAAACGGGCAGCAATTCAAGGTGTGGCCTTAAGGGTGGGCAAGGACAGCCTTGCACTTACTAATTCGAAATAAAGTAAGCAGGGCACTGTCACCGCATCACTGATGCTGCGCAAGCTCGGGAGCTATCCGCGTCAGAATGGCCTCGCGATCGCATTGCGCGAGCTGGGCCGCATTGAGCGAACATTATTCGCACTCGACTGGATGCAAAACGTCGAACTGCGTCGCCGCGTGCAGGTTGGTTTGAATAAGGGCGAGGCTAAGAACGCGCTGGCTCGTGCCGTCTTCCTGAACCGGCTCGGTGAACTCCGCGATCGCAGTTACGAGAATCAACGCTACCGTGCAAGCGGACTCAATCTCGTCGTCAGCGCTATTATCCTTTGGAATACGGTTTATATGGAGCGGGCGGTTCAAGCACTGCGCGAAGACGGCCGGGATATCGACGAGACGCTTCTGCGGCATCTTTCTCCCTTGGGCTGGGAGCACATCAACCTGACCGGCGACTATAAAGGATGTCAAACAACTATCCTGCTGCGCGGGATAAGGCAAGGCCCCGTGAATGATATGCGAGAAATCGTGAATCGGCTGGGCCTGACCGGAGAAGCGGAGGCCACGCTTCATGTGGCGCTATTGCGTGAGCTGGTCCAGGGTCGTCCTGTCACTCTTAAGCGGCTTGCAGCGTCGCTCAACTGGACGACGGACCAGGTGGTGCAGGTGCGGGAACAGCTGCCTTGCGGAACCGTCGAGTATGACGGTCAGGGGTTGGTCGGTTCGTAGCTAATCTGGGCCCAACCGGGCGCCCTTTCTCACCCAATGTGGTCCCACTGCTCAGGATAATTGCGGGCCCAACAGATTAGCTTTGTGAGCCACTACAGATACCTGTTCATCGTATTCTGAGTGCTTCCGGGCAGCGTAGCCAGCCGCGACCACACTCACCATTAGTCGGTGTCCCGGATCAACCTGGCGACTTTGGTCAGTAAGGTGTTTGCGGCGTTGTCCGTAAATTGCTGTCCTTCCTCGATGTAGCCCCGCACCGTCCCGTCATGCTTCCAGCCACCCTGGCGCTTGATCTGCGCAAAGTCGACCTTTTCCCGCGCGGCGGCGGTGGATAGACCGCGCCGGAAGCTGTGACTGCTCAGGGTCGGCACGAAGTCCAGGCCGCAGGTTTCCCCAAGCGCTTTCAGGATTCGGTTCACCGACCCGCCTGAAAGGGCCTGGGATTGCAACCGATCCCAGCGGTTGACGGCGCGGAAGACGGGGCCTTCGTGAATGCCGGCATGCTCTAGCCAGGTTTCGAGGGCGCTGACCGGGCAGACCAGCTCGTTGCCCCGAGGCAGGGCCCGCTTCAGGCCTTCACCGTGAGGGTCTGTTTTAGAGCGCGGCAGGGTCACCACCAGCCCTTCCGGCTCCCACGACAAGTGCTTCACCTCAATCGCTACCAATTCACTGCGGCGAAACGCCCCAAAAAAACCGACCTGCAGCAGGGCCCAGTCACGATGCTTCTTGAGCGAGTCAGGCTGTTGCTGGAGTGTTTCCAGGAAGGCCGCAATGTGTTCGAGGCGCAGCGCCCGGGCTTGCCGTTTCGGCCGACCATGGGCGCGACGAATCCCTTCCAACGTTTTGCGCACGCCGGGGTCTCGAGCGGGATCACGCAATCCCTGAGTCTGGTGCCAGCGCCCCAGGGCCGTCAGGTAAACATCCAGCGTGCGAGGATTAAGCGCGTCTGCCTGATCGGACAGATAGGCCGCAAGGGTCGCCGGCTGTGTCGGGAGACGTCCACCCCAGCGCTCAAAGCTGCGAATGGCCGCACGGTAGGTCCGCCGCGTGTTGTCGGTGGTGGCCATGTGGATGTACCGATTAGCCGTATCGGCTAATACGGTCTTTTCCGCGTTACGTAATGTGGACTTGACGGTGGGTTTTGGATCCATGACCGCTCCAATTCGAGGCGTGCTTTCAAGAGCCGCTGATGTACCGGCGTTACAGGAGCAGGATAGAACAGACCACACACTAACGCACGTTAACGCGCTTTAACGTGCGTTAGGCATCTTAAATAAATTTTGTTAATTATCGAATAAATAATGTAATATTACATATCACGTTATATGATAAAATGAGGCATGTCATGGCCCGCGCCGGAATTACTTACCAGGATGTCGCCAACGCTGCGCAACGCGTCCGCCAACGCGGTGACGAGCCCACTGTCGACCGGGTGCGATCGGAACTCGGTACCGGCAGTCGCAGCACTCTCGGGCCAATGCTGAAACGTTGGAAATCAGGCAGCGAAGCCGCAGCGGATCTGAACGGACTCCCGGCTGACTTGGTGGCCGCCGTGAAAGCCCTGCATGAGCGAGCTCAATACGCGGCCGATGAACGTATTACGCAGGAGCGCGAAGCGCACCAGACGCTGGAACAGCAATGGCGCACCGAGCTGGAAGAGGTGCGGCAGCGGTGCGAGTCACTGGAAGAGCAACGCTGCGGGCTGGAGAAGGCCAATGAAGCGCTTCGCAACGAAAGCGATGCCCAGGCCCACGCTCTTCAACAGGAACAGCTCCGGGCGGCCTCACTCACGTCCAAACTGGAGGCAAGTCAGGAGAAACTCAGTGAGACCACTGCAACCGTCCAAGAGATGAAGCAGGAAAACCGCGATATCCGCAGCCATTTCGAGCACTACCAGCAGGAGATTGCCGAGGATCGCCGTCATGAACGGGACCAGTTCCACAGGACCCAGTCAGGGCTGGAGGGTCAGGTGGATCAGCTGACGCAGCAGCTCCGTTCCAGCGAACAGGACCGCGACACGCTGAGACAACATCGCGACCAAATAAACCAGCGCTATGAGGCCAGTCAGGATCACGCTGAAAACTTGAAAGAAAAATTGCACGCGAGCCAGGCCGTCATAACACAATGGGCAACGCGAACAGAAACGCTGGAAGCGACAGTCGACCGCCTCCAGCTGGAGCGAGATAGCGACGCCGAACACAGGGAGAAGCTTGGTGCGGCCCTAACGGATTCTGAAAAACATCTCGCGGCCTGCCAGCAGCGGATCTCCGACCTCAGAGAGCGCGTGGCAGCGGCTGACGACCGAAACCAGTTCCTCAACGATCAGAATCGCGAATTACTGCAGGAAAAAGCTGTCCTCCAGGGTCAGTTGAAACAACTACAAACAAGCCTGGCTAAATAGCCCGCTATTGTCTCGGCCTGATCATCCCTGAGAGTTGCGAGTGATGCCAATCGCGCAAGGAGTAGTTAGATGTCTACCGTGATCTTTGGCAGGCTGCGAGCTGCGGCAAAACGCATTCAGCATGATGCGCTGACGGTTATTTTGTGGCGCGAGACCCGAATACCCCCCATAGTCGTTCGGCTGCTCGCAATCGCAGCGTACGCCATGAGTCCAATTGATCTCATTCCGGACTTCATGCCGATCCTGGGCTATCTTGACGACATTATCTTGGTCCCGCTGGGCATCGTCCTTGTCATCAAGCTGACGCCATCGAATGTGATAGAAGCAAGTCGCTCGAAAGCAGCTAAAGTGGCAATCAAGCCGATCAGCCACGTTGCGGCCGCAGTCGTTATTGGCACATGGCTTTTATGTGCCACGGCTTTTGGCTACTGGGTGTGGGAATACAGCAGGTAACGCATCGTCTGCACGTGATGAAATAGTTAATTTAAGGCTTGTAAAACAGATGGTTAATGCGCTTTTTGGAGGATTTCGTCAGAATCGTTGCCGACCCTCAAATTGATCAGTACGGGCTGGAAGTGGAGCTTCCCATCGAACCGAAGGCTCTCAGTCGCCATCTCAAGGATCAACTGACTCAGGTGAGCCGCTCGGTGGACTCAGCCTTCCCGGACAACACACACGCCGCGATCGAAGACGGTCGCATCGTGATCAAACGCAATCAGAAGCAGGGGCTGCCAACGAATTGGCAGGCCCTCGATGACGATATTACACGTCGGCTTGGCACCCGCAGCATCGTCGACGTTCTGGTTGATGCGGAGCGCTGGCTTGGGTTACATCGGGAATTCGGGCCACTGTCAGGCTATGAGGGGCGCGTGGAAAATCCCCGGTTACGATTCATCGCTACGCTCTTCTGCTACGGCTGCAATCTGGGACCTGAGGTGGACCCCATCAGTTGGACAGCCTGAAGGTGCAGTTAAGCTCTGATCCGGTTTTATTCCCGGCTCAGGCGGCCAAGGCTATGGGTTGCCCGTAGTACACCTCATCGGGCGTTTGGTAATCAA
>NZ_VMHN01000018.1 GCF_008795955.1 Marinobacter denitrificans | reverse complement strand
CCCGCTTCGGCTTCCTTCAGAATGTTGATGATCTGCTCGTCTGAAAATCGCTTTTTCATGTTCATCGTCCTCTGCTGTGATGAACATTACTAAGCTGGAAACGGTTAAGCTAGAGGGGAGCAGGTCAGTGGGTACCAAAGAAACTTCCCAATCAGTATTTTCAGCTTTTCCTCAACATAAAAATCAAGAGGGTTAACCTGAAGCTTGCCCGATGATTGAGTGTCAAACACGCTCTGGCGCATCTGACTCTCTTCAAAAAAGTACAAGATGATCCGACCAGAACCATCATGATTCATCGTATTAAGAGCTTCCTCACAGCAAAGTCCGGGGATTAACCATAGCTCTCTACCTTTGAACCTAAGAACAATCCCGTCTCTTTCTTCTGAAACATCGAAAAACTCTCCCCAAAATTCGTATCCCCCACCCGATTCGGTGACGCAGAGATTCGCTTTCATGTAGCGTCGGACCAGAAGAACCAAATAGTGATGGAAAGAATTCAAGAACTGCAGTTCTCCAGCCACGATCTCTGAGGGCGTATCGCGGCCTGCAATAGCTTCCTTCTGCTGGAGGTGCCAGAGCGTTCGCAAATGTCGATAGTGCTGGTCGTGCAACAATATGTTTGTGGGGCGCAGTTGTCTGGGAATTCGCGATTCTCCCTTCAGCGCTTGGTACAAGTTTTCTTGACGAAGGAGAGAGATTTTCTTCTGAAGAAACTCGAGTAATTCGAGCGTGCCCTCGGAAGAGTTCAAACTGGCCTCAGTCTGTTTTTCGGACATGGTTTGTCCCCACAAAGCACAGAGGGTTTCTCTTAACCGGTAGAACAACTCAGTGGATTCAGTCAGATTTATTGCCCGTTTGAGCTGGTCGCGCAACGCTTTTACATCCCGCAGCCGACGGCTCAGATATCTATCCAGTGCGTCAAGAAGAGAGACATAAACCCGGTTCTCATATATCCCCAACTCATCATCGCTAACCAACGACAATAACCGCTTCGGTAATACACCGGACAGAGTGCGCCGATACCAGTCTTCAGAATGGCTCGCGAGATGCCCAACAGCCCCATTTGCGACCTTTTTAACTCGGGAGATGTCCGTAACTTCTTCTCTGTAAACCATATTGAAACGGGGCTTACGAGAGATCTCATGCAAGTGTCCACGCTTAACTATCGAGTCTAGCGCCTTTTCTAACTCATTAAGTTCAGAATGCTCGGCCAGCTCGGAAGGCAGCAAAGGAGAGGCTTGCTCCCCCGTTGTCTCTGCGAGACGCGCTATGTGAAACACTGCGTTTTTAGCTCTCAGCTGGTCCGGTGTCTCACTGCCAGGCAATGCGAAATCTAGAAATGAGCAAGAATCATTGTCCAACCGGAACTGGGCCTCCCCATAACTAAAAAGGGGGGTTCCAGAGTTCAAAAGAAGCTTCCCGTTCATGAGGGTATCGGTGAGAAGAAGGTAGCGACCGCTCTCTACATACTCTGGCAGCTCAACTTCGACACCTTGATACCGGTCCCAAACAATCACACTCCACGCTCCAAGCGACGCCTATCCCATTCCAGCGCATTCATGCATCGACTGGGAGCAGATTTGTCACCGATACTTTCAAAAAGCTCGGTAAGCGCCACTTCCACCTGATCGAGGTCTTCAAAATCGACATCATATCGGCCGGTGATTTTGCCAGGCCTGAAAAGGCGCGTGGACAGCAAATGGTCCAGTCCCTGCTCGAATGTTCCACCCGCCATTTTCACCACAGGCAGGAACCTCAACGCTTGGCGCTCAAAACGATTGCCCCAACCAAGGCCAAATCGATCCTCCAACACATTGGTCAAACGACTCGCTGCCACCAACTCCAAAAGACCTTTGACGTTCTCTGCTTCAGATTTTTGCGACCACTTGAATGCGCTTTTCAAAGATGTGAAAGAAAAAGTCGCGTTACCATAGGAATGGTTTATTGAGAACTTGCCTTCATGTCTTGGGAGCTCCAACACAAAAGCTCGATCATGAGTTTTGTCTGCCAACTCACTGGTAGTTTCATCCTGGTTTGCCGTCCCAATAAACCAAAGGTTCTCCGGCACCTCAATTTCGCGTCCGAGGCGGAGCCCCTGAGGAGCATTCTTTGGTGCAGACTCCATCAACGGAATCCAACGATCACCAGGTTCTTTTTCCAAGGCAGACAGAAAATCGGCAAAATATTGCTCGGGACGCGAAAGGTTCATTTCATCAAGTAAGACAATATTCAATCGATCCTGCGCATTAGGCATGGCCGCCCTATAGAGGGCCTGTAGGCAGTCTTTTTCGTAGAATCGCTTTTCAAAAGCGTTGTAGTGCCCAAGCAAGTCGCTTCTATCGCGCCAGCCAGCCTGAACCGCTATATCCTGGCATTCACCGCCTACTGCCTTTGCGAAAGCCTTCGCAAGACTGGTTTTTCCGGTTCCACTTATACCCTGAAACACATGTAGCTGACTCATCGCAAGCCCGCCCACGAAAAGCTGGAGGTCTTCGTCGCGGAAGTAGAGAGGATTATCAGGATTCAATGCAGCAATGCGGTGCTTCAACTCTTGAGTAAATTGCTCAAGATCGGTCACTGGCTCTACGGCTGCTTTCGTTTGATAACTATGCTCTCTATCCATTCTACAAAGTTCAGGGAAGGCTTCCTCAGCGCTCTGAGAATCAGTGAGCGAGCCGAGCCTGGATTCGAGGTCTTTGACCTGGGCGCCAATAAGTTTCTTTTCTTCCTGCAAAAGACGCTTTTCTTGTGTCCATCGCTCTCGCTCCAGCACGCCCATTTTTACCGAATGGTCACGAGCTTTTAACTCCTCCAATTTTTGTCTTAGAGTTTTGTTCTCGTCTTGCAGGCGCTCACATTCCTCGGTCAAAGCATCCGTATCGTTTTCCTCGTTTAACTCCTCCAGCTCTTGAACCCGGCGCATTTCCACCCGCAGTCTCTTCTTCAGCTCGTCTCGTTCCTCAAGAAGTGCCTCTGGAGATTTGCCAGCCAGGACATCCTGCAGATGGGCAAATTCATCAAGCTCGCGCTGCAATTCGTCCATTTTTAGGGCCATAGTCTGGCCTTTCTCATGCTCTCTAGTCAGTTTGCTCTGTATGGACTCTAGCTCTGCCTGAAACTCGTTTTCCAACTCCGATCTAAGAACTTCACGCAATCGTTTTGCACTCTTCAACTCGAGCTTCCGTCGGTCTTGTTGCTCCGCCAAAGCCTCTTCTCTAGCAATGATTGTCGCGTCTCTTTCGTCAAGCTCCTGGGCACGTGCTTCCATGCTTCGATTTAACGATTGGCATTCTTCCGCAATCTTCTCCCTGGACTCCAACTGCATTTTTTGAAGATCAACAAAAAGGTTTGCTTTCTGTTCTTCCAAATCCTGACAAGCGTCATTCAGTTGTTTCAATGATTCACGGTTTTGAACCAAAAAGCCGTTAGCGGCGTTTATTTCTCTTTCCTGGAGATCTCGCTCTAGGCGAAGCAACTCAGCCTCCCGTCTCGCCAATGCCTCTCGGTGTTCGTTAACTCGTGAGTCAGAAGCAGCTACGGTCTCCGATTTTTCTTGAATGACTTGCTCTCTCTCGTGAAGCTCCGCTTGTAATGTTTTGAGTTCTTCTCTCAATTTATTGAGTTCCGCTTCGCTGGCAACCCCCACCTCTTCCATCAACTTTTCTTTATTCTCGGCGACAAGTTTTTGCTCCGCAGATGCAGCCCCGACATCGCCACTTAACTTGGTCCGACTATTATCAGGGCCTGTTTTAGTAGTCATATGATTTGGCTGGGGACCAAACTTATTCTGGAAAGGACTCCGTCCTTTTTTTCCCTTTTTCCTACTCATAACTCAGTACCACTCCTTAAATAGTTGCATCCACTGCAAACCAAAATCTGTATAGCGTTGAACCTCGGCACGATCGGCTCTCCAACCTGAAGCATGCCCTCCCACTTTATTTCTGTAGTCAGCAAGTTCGGGCAGCACCTCAAGACTCAAATCCCCTGAGGACAATTTGCGAAAGGGGTGATCTTCAAACTGATTTGCAGAAAAAAGACATGCGGCCAGCAAACCTTTCAGAGGGGACGATTGATCCCTCATCGCTCGACGGATTTGGTTTTTACTCTGACCTGCAAGGGTTTCTGCCAAGCCGGTGCTCACGAATGGCAGTTGTAACGACAGGAATTCTATTTTTGCTTCGCTCCAACGCCAGTTCCCTCGGGGGTTAAAAGGTGGCTCTGTTCTCCAAGTCCGGAGTAGCCACTGCAACACAGCCTCTATCAGGTTGGAGCTTTCGGTCATGAGCGCGCCAAGATCCTCACCATGAACTGAACGCTGCCCCGCCGCTTTTCCTTTTAACCGGAGAATACGGCCAAGATGTTCCCGGATTAACGGCTGTTGGATCAGATAGGGATAATCAGCGCGTAAGGTAAGCGCGGATTGCTCTTCCAGCTTTTCCAGCCAGTCCTCAGCTGAGATCTGATCCGCATTTACATCCGGCAAAATCCTAAGCATCAGGCCCGACAGTCCCCTGTTATCGGGAGCTATCTTCAACAATGTCTTGCGAAACCAGGGCGCAGCAGTTCTCAAACGAAAGGGATCACTTACCAGCCAGGGATGGAAATCATGCTCATCGCGGTAGAGTTCGCACCAGAGCATCAAGCGAACCGGCTCTTGTTCTATGCGTTCGATTTCCTGGATTTGGACCTCAATGTCTAACTCAGCCCCCTCCCGATTCGCTGTTGCCAAGTCACGCCGATAGATTCGATATGAATTAAAAAGCGCCTCAGGATCATATTTCGGGCCTGTTTGAGGGTTTAAAACGAACGGGGTCGTAGTGAACCCACTATTTTTATCGATATTGAATACAGGTCTGCCCGATTCGTTGATCCTGTATGGCTCAATCTCCGAGTAATTCTCAACAAATCTGGGCAACCATTCACCACTAACGGCATCTTGGAACGCCCAGCCTGCTTTCAGTTTACTTTTCCGGTCTTCAAAGTGGTCTAGGAGCGCGTTGCCTTTGTTTGCAATCTTAAACCTCTCATCGATGTACCCGCCCAGCTGGAGCTGAACCAAAATAAACCTGATCAACTCGCCATCTAACGCCATCAATCGGCTCAATTCGTCGGTATCTGACACACCGGCTCTGACAAACTCCAAAATCGTTTGCTGGAAGAGATCCAGTCCCGATCGTCGGTTCTCCCCCGGGTAAACGATTTTCCAGGCATAGACGGGCCATAAGATGTGTTCCCGACGCCCGTGAATGGAGTGCTTTGCAGGCGGCCAATAACAGTAACGATCAGAGAACACAGCCATGCTCTCCCTGACAAAGCTCAAGATAGGCCCGGAGCGCCGGAACGGCAGCATCGGCGCCATTTTCTTCAGCCATTCCCTTATCGCCAATCACAATCAGTAACGAGCGTTGTCGACTCATTGCCACATTCATCCGGTTGCTAAGGCGCAAATGGCCATATTTGCGATTGGCAGAGGTTTCGAAATTGCTACCCTCTGTTGATGGCGGCAGCCGTTTATTATTTGAGCGCACGGCCGACAAGATAACCACATCAAACTCCTTACCCTGGAAGGCATCCACGGTTCCAATCCTCAGGCGCTCTTCTCCGCGACTGTTTTTCCTGAAATGCTCTGCAATGCGCCACTCCCCAGTTTCGTCATCCCTGATTACCGCCCCTTTCGATTCCATTGCCTGAAAGATACGGTCACGTTGGGCGCTGTAGAATGTAATAATCCCGAGGCTCACATCATCATCAGCAGAGGTCAGCAGCCTGATTGCCTCATCTGCTACTCGGCGGGCCTCATCAATTCGGAACCAGCTGGTTGTGTCTTTTCTTGACTCGCTCGCAGAATCAGCCCCATGGGGGACGTTGATCCAGGCGCACACGTTTCCCTCATATCCCGGAATGTCTGCTAAAAAGTCGGACTCAGGACGAGGCGATTTAACCTCATCTAATCCCTCCTCTTCGTAGAATTGGCGGCTAACGAATGTTCCGAGTACAGGATTCATTCGGAACTGCTCATTGAGCATCACAACTCGACAGATACCGTCCGATCCTTCTCTTTCTTTAAGCTGACGCCAGAGCCTCTGGAAAAGGCTTTCTTCATATGCCGTGCGCTGCTCGTCGGACAGATTGTGTCTCGAGGCAACGTCTTTCTCGATCTCGGGTTCCAGCAGATGGGGCAGCTGCCGATGGTCGCCCACCAACACAACCCGACGGTTCGCCATTGAGATCGGAATGAAGAGATCCAGAGGGTTGGCTCTGGCTGCCTCATCTATGATCACCGAGTTAAAACTGATCCCAGAGTTGTCGAATTCGGAGAGCGTCTTCAGGTCACTCATTTGCTGACTCGCTGCCTGCTGACAGGTTGCACCAACAACCATCGAATAGTTTTCGACAGTGCTCCGAGTGCGTTGTGGGTCTAGCACAAACGAATCGCGATAGCGGGCCAGAATTCCACCGATCCCTCTTCGAGATCGTGAAAGGTGGTCATCCAATGCCATCTCAATTTTCGCCAATAGTTCAGTTCCTTCTGAATCGAGGCGATTTCTGACACTGGGCGGACGATAATCCGTGAACTGGTCCAGAAGGCGGTTCTTTGCATCCAAAAGCGAAGAGAGGTTTTCTGAAGAGATCTCGCCGCTAAGCTCGAAAAGGCACTGCAGCTCGACAAAAGCGTCATCTGCATCGAGGTCAGAACCTCGAAGTAGCGCTAGCACATCCGACAATCTTTCCGCACCGTCGTCCTCAAAACCTTCAAAAGTCGTACGAAGTGCCCGAACGGCTCTCAAAACTCTGTTTGCAACTTTGGAGGGAAGCACCTGATTCGTCGCACTTCGGCTGCTCAGGTAGCTCCCCCAATCAATGGATAAGGCAGCCGGAAGCCGAATCCGAAGTTTGGCTAGTGCTTCGAGCAGGTCGTTAAACCGGTTGAGCTCGAGCGACAGCTCTGTCGGTGTCAGCTGTGAGTTACGCAGGACTGCTTTGCACTTTGATAACTGTTCCAGCAAAGCAAATTCTGGTGCTTGCCCAACATACTCCTGAAGAGTCTTATCAATTTCTTCAGTTTTGTGATGACACCAGCGCTCTACCGAGTCAACGCTGTCGACCTGGCGTCGCGCTCCAACTTTAACGCCCGGAAGACCATAAACATCGGTTCTTTCAAGCGCGTTCTCTACTGCGTCATGCTGGAAGCTAGTAATGAGAACTTGATGCTGTGCAGTTTGGCTTTCTCCTAATTCGCTCAGTCTGCGCTCAAGTGCCGCTATCACCTGTGTCTTCCCTGTACCTGGCGGGCCTATGACGAGGGCAATATCGGGGGTTTCCAGCGCCACCTTGATGGCTCTCTCTTGCCGCTTCGTAGGTGCCCCGTGCTTGAAACAGGCCTTAGCATATGTCGACAGAGCTTTGTGTTTTTGGATGCGTGGAGCGGGAACAGACAGTCCCTGCAGCATATAGTGCAACTGGGGCATTCGCCCGCCACTTTGAATATTCTGGCGTGCACGCTCTCTGCGCTCATGAACTTTCTTGTCACCAGCGAGAGAAAGAGACAAGAAGCCCTCTTCAGGTGGAGGAACGAAGGCCTCCATCAGAATGTAGCCGTCTTTGGCATGACGAAAATCTGGCCTGCCACGGCAACGACTTTTCTCTTTCTTACCTGAAAGGTCTAGTTCAGACTCAGACCAGCTTGGCATCGAGTCGGAAGCCTCAAGAGCGATACTTGAATCGGATTCGACCGCTAACCAGCGTTGATAGAAACTCTCTATATCGGATGCCTCGGCATAGAACTTCCATATGCCTCCCTCGACACTCGCCGGCTCTGTAAGCAGGTATTTTAGGCAACCCAGCTCGGAGGCATTTTTAAGAGTTAGCTCCCACTCATGCTTTCCGTACAGGTGCCATAAATCGAGATAACTGCCGTTGCTTTCCACAGAAAGTCGCAGGGCGTTTCTCTGGGACTCGCTCAAAAGTACTGAAGCGACTGTTGTGTCTACAAAGCGAACCTCTCCCGAAACCCTGACCCAATCGATCTTCCGTTCCGAAGAGCGAAAAAGTCGCTTGATCACCAACGCGCCAGAGGGTGAGGCTTGCAAACTGGCATGCCACGAACGCCCGATCATCGTCCAGTCGGATGGCGTGTCACCAGCTTCTTTCAGAATCGAAAACCATGGCGATGCGCCCTCAACCAGAAATTCATCTGTCAGCCAAAGTGCAGCCTCTTGGATAGACGTACTCGTGAGAACACCAGCTCTGTTCAGTTGATCAACAACAATCTCATCTACAGAAATCTCCAATGTTTGCTGAAGCTGAAGCAGCTCGGTGGCCCTTGCAGACTGAAGATAAAAGGTTGCCCCTTTCTGTCGTATCAGAATGAAACTACTAGCGGCATGTTCTGCCAGCTGCATCAACGACTGGGTTCTTGAAGGTGACTCAACTTCAGCCACACGGCTGCTACCTTGCAAAAGATAAAATTCACCTGTGGAGTCGACGAGCGTTCTGACTTCTTCTCTCGTCTCCCAGGCTTCGGATCCTGCGCCGGGATCTACTTCAACTGTATGGAGATCAGCAGTAAACAGCGGGAATTCGAAAAGTTTCATGAGATCACCACCTGAAACGCCAGCAATAGTGAGTTTCGGCCGGATCTCCAAGATGAAGCATAAACAGTTCGTTCTGCTTCAGCGCATTACCGAGTCGTTTGGTTCCTTTGATTGGCAAAAGCTTGTCATCGGATGGTCTTTGGATAAAGACTGCCCGATCATTTTCGGATGTAATATACAGGCCATCATCGCCCAGCCTTAACTCGCAGATTCGATCACTCTCTGGATAGACGGCTGTTCCGATAGGAGAGTTTCTCAGTTCGACTGGGTGTTTACTAACCAGTTGGATATGCCCTGTTCTCAGCCAGGGTGAGTATCCCGAAACAGCGCGCAACTCCTTATCAGACGTTTCGCTGAATAAAAAGTGCGTCAGAACCAACGCACTTTCTTTGTTCTGGATGCGGTCACAAAAGGGGCACTGAAACTCCTTGTTCAGGTAAAAACTGCTTTGACATCCGTCCTCCTCCTCACAATAGAGAAGGACCATTGCTGCTTCATCAAAGGCTTCACGCCAATCACTCATGGTGGGTCGATTTTCCTTCAAGTCTCGACCGGCGCTAAAGCACTGCTCAAATAGGGCCTGTAACCTTTTCGTTAGCATCAACTCGCGGGGAAGACCGTGGGAAGACTGATTGGAATCATCTGAAGGATGATCGATCCATGGCAGCTCGCCCCTTAGAGCCAACTCCTCTATTTCAGGTTCGCCTTCATTGACCAGATCACCTTTAAACGGATGCTGTAACGTCAATAATTGAAACGCAATTACAGCAAAGCTCCAGGAATCCGTTAGACTATCAATACCCTGCTCGCCTCTCACGACTTCCGGCGCACCATAGTCCGGGGTATAGACGTTGTTCAGTCCATCCCGGGAAAAAAGGCTAAGGTTGTCGCAATCAATTAACCAGACTTCTGAATGCTCAATACTTCCAGAAACGAAAACATTACTTGGCGAAAGGTCTCCATACGCCAGCCCCCTTCCATGCAACTTGGCAAGCGTCGCAGCAAGGGATGAAAGAATCCGAAGTCGCCGAGATAGTCCGCCAGAGTTGATGAAACCTACAAGTCCAGCCCCTTCCATCATCGCTTCAAATGATTCGTCTATGAGGGTTTGGAGAGGAATCAGACCATCCATGAGTTCCATCACATAACCAGGTCGAGGCTGCACGATCAGGGTTTGAGGGCGAGCTATATTCAAACCATCCAGATCAAGCCTGCTGACCCACTGAATTTGGCGATACCACTCGGAAGCCTTCGGATCCCTGGCAGGCCTGTGGCTGATCTTCACAAGAACATTGGGGTACTCGGTTTTACAGACAATACCCTGCCCACCCTCCGCCAGCTTTTCGGTTAGCTGATAGGTCGCGCCCTGGCGGTCGTGCACCGTCCGACTTTGTTTGGAATCAGCCTGATCATTCATATTCAATCCCTAAAAATCATCCCTAAGGTTTTGTCGTCAGAGTGCAAACGAGTCGTCCAAGCCTCAAGTTCTCGCTCAATCCACCGCCGAAAACGCCGTTTATTCCTGACCACACCAGCCATCAGAAGAGCGTCGTAAAAATCTCCAAGCGTCTCAGGCTTCAAGTCATCAGCCACGCCATCTGTCATCAGAACAACACCATCACCACGATGGGTGAGAGCAACTCGCCGATGACTCCAAGCGCCAAATGACTTGGTAACACCCAAGGCCTCTGTCTCATTTCCAAAGCCCGCCCTGTCGTTTGTCAGAGTTTTCGTAGCACCCTCTTCCCTGATCAAGGCAGCACCATCCCCCAGTTGGGCAAGCCATCCATATCCGTCTGAATCACATGCGACAAAAAGAAGCGTTGATGCCGCCAACGCGGGTTGCGATACAGGGAGCCGCTTCAACCAGAGTTTATAGATGGCCTCGATCTGTTTTCTGGGGTCTTCCTCGCTACACTCCCGGGCCAATACCTCTATGGCCGTTCTTGCTGCGATGGCTGACCCAATATCACTGAAAGGTTTAGACCCGAGGCCGTCCGCGACGGCTAAAAGCCATCCCCCTCTATGCCCTCTCAACACAAAAGCGTCTTGGTTCGGAATTCCGTGGCTTTTATGTGATGGCCCAATCACGCTCGCAGCAGCGGCCCTCAACATTCAAAAATCCAAGTCGAGATCATCATCTTCCGGGATTTCCGCTAGAGCCAGCGGCGCCCCCCTGTCAGGCGTGGTACTTCGGCTCCGAGCAGTGACTGACATAGTGACAGCGCGAAAGAAGCGATGGATATCTTTGGCATCGTGTGCCTGGAAGACCGGAGATTCAGGATCATTCGCAAACTGCGCCAACATTTCTTCGTCCGCATCGCGGCCAATTGCCATGGCAAACCGGGTGGCTTTCTGGGCGCGCTCAGAGCCGCAGAGCTCATTCAAAGAATCCTGCCAGTCATCAGTTGGCAAGCCATCGGACAATAAAATCAATACAGGACGATAGGCACGAGAGCTGATGGTTTCTTTATCCTCGACAAGTTCTTTAGCCTTTCTCAGCGCATCGCCCATGGGGGTTCGGCCAGAAGCCGTCAACGCTGAAATCCCCTCGATCTGGTGCGCCGGGGCCAACGGAAGATGCAGAGACGCACTTTCTCCTCCGAATGTAATAAGCCCAACCTGAATTTCAGTTCGAGTGCGAGATTCGCTGGCAAAACTCTTCGTCATTTCCTGGATGGCCTGATTAAGGGCATCAATCTTGCCATCGATAGACATACTGCCACTGGTGTCCGCAATGACGATGACGGGCAGAGGGCGGGCTTGGGCGATGGTGAATTCCTTTAAACTACTCATTGTTGGTCCCTATTATTTTCCTAGCTAACAAACGTATTTCATTTAAGGCGTTAATTCCAATCTGTTTTTTCAGAACTTTTTTTGACCAGTAGATCCGTGGCTCCGACCAACGACCTCGCGTACCGGAAAGCCCGTTTTTCAACGGTAGTTTCGGTCACGAGGACTAATAGCAACGCTCCCAGCATGGCGGATGCAATGAATACTGCAGCCTGCGTCCACTCAGAGCCGAGCGTCATACTCCAACTGTCATCTGGCCCAGAAAACAGCTGCGAAATGAAAGGAACGGAACTAAGCGTTAAACCTATCGCGGAGATAAACAGTCCCAAGCCACGAAGCGCAAGCAGGTTTCGAGCAAAACCGTACTGAACGTTATCCTGATAGACCAACGGGAACTGCTTTTTGTCACGAGTAACCTCAAGCAAATAATTGACGGCATCATCATATTTCCAGGCAGCTGATTCGGGGTCTGCGCGCTCATGTTCGGCATTTGGCAAGACAAGCCCGGGTATCAGACTCTCCAGATTGCGGTGATAGCGAGCCTTCGTGTGTGGATTCAGTTCATCATTGCTGTGGGAGAGTATCAACGACGTGGGTGTCCCTCCCCATCTATCAAAGAGCTTCCGTTGCTGCTTGTTTCCCAGACCTGACACCTGAACTGAAATAAACCCAAAGGCACCGCAACTGGCCAGTAGAGCCAACACCGCGCCCCACTTGTCCAGGGTCAGTGGCAAGAAGAAAAAGGCCGCGACGATTACCGGAATCGACACAAACAGAGCCGGCATCGCACGCGCGTGAAGCACATAATGATCAGCAAACCAAATTCCGCGCCCCATGATCAAACCTCCTCCTCAAGCTCATAGTGATACGGCTCAGGCTCAAGAGGCTTCCAGCCTTCCCGGCTTGGTGCCTGCCAGGAATGGCGAATATGCCCCCCACGGGTCGCGGAAACAGTTGCACCACGATGAGTGAAGGCATTCAAGACGGCTTTTCTTGGATGCTTTTCTGAGTTTGATGCGGCGGAGACTATAGCGCTGATGCCCCTTTTTTCACCTTCCCCCACTGGCTCACCAACAATTCGATTCAGGACACCAGGCCCCACATTTCGACGGCTCCCATGATGGGGAATTTGCACGAGTCTGAGCTCAGCTCCGAGCTGGCATGCTTCAAGATGATGGGCGGCTTGATCAAGAGCCTCGATTCCCGCATCGGCCGTGAATACTAACTTTCGACCATCCACAACCAGCTGGGTAATCACGCTGGAATTGTTCTTGGCAGACGTTACACCATCGTCAGAAATTTGGTGATCCTGCCCCCAATCGACGAATACTTTTCTTATCGCCTTCGCAACTTTCGACAAGAATGAATCCTGCAGTCCAGCACGCTCCTTTTTTTCCGGCATACCTTCGAAATCAGGTAATAGACTCTCGTAATAGTCAGCTGAGGGCCCGAGTATGCTGAGCGCACCTCCAAACGCCTCCATGCCCGCAAAAGGCTCCCTAACGGTAACGCCTTTGGACTCCGCCAGTTCACACAATTCGTGCGCCTTGTTCAAAGTCGCTTTCAGACGGTCCCCAACACTGCCATCTGTAATCCGACCATCATGAAACTTGGAGGCAATTCCAGTGTTGTGCTCCCAAGCTTTATGAATCCAAAGCTCTTTGACCGTCAGCTGCTCCAGAACCGCGGTCAGTCCATTGATATGGTCCTGGTCCGGATGGGTGCTAATGACCAGATCAACTCGATCTGTGCCATAGTGGGTCTTGATGTGGCTGACCAGCGTCTCTCCATCTTCGGAGAAGCCACCATCGATAACGATGACCGTTTGCTGGACGGGTGTGCTGTGCAAGTCGCCGAAGCGAACGGCGATCGCGTCTCCGCTTTTTGTATCTGATTTTGTGCCAATGAAATCAACTTCGTACCCCATGAATCTGCTCCTTACGCTAAAAACCTACTAGCGTCTTTGCAGGGGGTGTGCCAATTATCTAACCATCCATTATCTCATTGTTTTCATTGCTATTTAATTATTAACAAGTTTTCAGGCCAGCATCTTAATTCAAAATAAATATAGTTTTGGTAAAAATATTTACCCGTATTTTGGTGTACACACGTAGTTCTTCACCCGATAATTCAGGGGGACATCGCCTTCACGAAGGCGGACAGCGCCGTCTGGCCGGGATCCCGGTCCAACTGGTCAATGTGTTGGTACAACAATGTGGTCAGGACGTCGTTGTTCGCTCGGAACAAGGCGGAGTCGTCGGCATAGGAAAGCCCCGGTACCAGATGAATGGGGACCGGATCCCGGGGATTCGGAATTGTCATGGTGAGCGGAATATGAAGTTCATTGAGTGTCAGGTGAAGAACCCCGTTGTGCTGGGTGATCCGTTGGGTGATGTCCAGGCTACGGCTGTACCCGGCGTCTTCCAGGATAAGCCGGGCCGGAAGCGGATTTGAGGTTCCAATACCGCGGCGCAAAGCAGTGTAGACCTCCGAATGTCCCAGGAAGTGGCCAGTTTGGAGCAAGAAGTCGGTACGGCCAACGATGGCCTTGTGCCTCGGAATCACAATGGCATTGACACGGTTCTGCTGGGCGCAGAATTCAGCAAAGGCCTGTGTTACCTCGGAACAATATACGCCCTCGGCCGGAAGCTCCTCCAGGGTGATCGGCGGATCCGCCCACAATGTGGTCCAGGTGTGCTGGGGTCCCGGTAAGGACTGGCCCGGTACCGGCGGGCTCGCGGAGTCACGGTAGGCCTGCGCCTGATGCATCGGTGGCCCGCCCGGCACTGCATGGACCTTAAGCAACCAATGTGCGACCGTTTGGAGTCGTTCTTCGTCGCCGATGTGTAAAGTGGCACCGTTTCTTTCCAGTACAACGCAGGTCAGTGGCCGGTCCCGATGCTGGCGATAGTGTTCCAGCATGTGAATGAGCGAGCCTCCACGGGGCTCGGTAAACACGGGCAATCGCAGACCGGCAATGCTGCTCGTGACCCAGAAGCCTTTGATCTGCTCAACCTTCGGTACAGGCATCCGAAGGTGGACCGGATAGGTCTCTGCCCGATACCGCAATGCCGTGACCGGCCAACTAGGGGCCCGCTGCCATCGATCCGATACCGGCTTTCCCAACTCTGCAAGATAGGCGGCGTGCTGTTGCTCCCGCAGGTAAGCGACGCGCCGGTCGTATGCCGCTATTGATTCCCGGATCTCCTCAGGCACTTGCCACGATAACCAAGTGCGCGGCGCGTCGGATTCAACCAGTGTGACCAACTCCTGAAGGCCGATACTGCCGGGGTCGCACTCGGACAGATCGATTTCCAGTACCCAGAGCCCCATCTCCCGGTAGAGGGCCGTTTTGTCCGCCGGGACCGGGTGGGTGACGTGGACTTCAAAATACACCGTAAGCGGCCGGTAATCCCATCTTGAGCCAGGCGCTGCCGCCGTCAGGATAGTGTCCACTTATTTTCTAGTGGACACTTAATATGAACGACTTAAGCGTAACCAAACCCTACCAACGCCGTCGCCGC
>NZ_VMHN01000017.1 GCF_008795955.1 Marinobacter denitrificans | reverse complement strand
TGCCGGGTGACAACGTGAAGATGAGTGTTACCCTGATCAACCCGATCGCCATGGAAGATGGCCTGCGCTTCGCGATTCGTGAAGGCGGCCGTACTGTTGGTGCCGGTGTGGTCTCCAAGATCATCGAGTAATTGCTCTATTTGAGTAAGAACTTGAAGTAAGTGCGCTGAGTTGTTTCGGTGCAGGCCAGTAGCTCAATTGGCAGAGCAGCGGTCTCCAAAACCGCAGGTTGGGGGTTCGATTCCCTCCTGGCCTGCCATTTTTTAACATCCGGATACATAAGCTGATTCCTATGGAGTCAAAAGCCGATCGTTCGACCAGTGGCTTCGATGCAGTAAAGTGGCTGGTTGTGTTTGTTCTGATTGCCATCGGTGTCGTTGGTAATCAGTATTTTAGTGCCGAGTCACTGCTGTATCGGGTGCTGGCTCTCGTAGCTCTTGCTCTGGTCGCCGCTTTTGTGGCGCTCCAAACCGAGCGTGGTCGGCGTTTCGCTGCCCTGCTCAAGGAAGCCAGGGTTGAAATCCGGAAGGTCGTATGGCCCACCAGGCCGGAGCTGATCCAGACTACAGCCATCGTCGTTGTGTTTGTGTTGGTTGTGGCGTTGATGCTGTGGGGTATGGATTCGTTGATCAGTTGGCTGGTCTCCGGAGTTATCGGGTAACAGGAGTGGGCAATGGCTAAGCGCTGGTACGTGGTTCATGCGTATTCTGGCTTCGAAAAGCAGGTAATGCGCACTCTCAGAGAGCGTGTTGCTCTCGACGGCATGGAAGAGAAGTTTGGCGAGATTCTCGTGCCGACAGAAGAAGTCGTTGAGATGCGTGACGGGAAAAAGCGCAAGAGTGAGCGCAAGTTTTATCCCGGCTATGTGCTGGTGCAGATGGAAATGGATGACGCCAGCTGGCACTTGGTCAAGAATACGCCCAAGGTTCTTGGTTTTATTGGCGGTACCAAGGACAAGCCCGCGCCGATTACCGAAAAAGAAGCTGAGGCTATTCTGCGTCGCGTAGAGAGCGGTGCCGACAAGCCCAAGCCGAAGACCCTGTTTGAGCCGGGTGAGATTGTTCGCGTCACTGAAGGTCCGTTTGCGGACTTCA
Source organism: Marinobacter denitrificans (assembly GCF_008795955.1). Taxonomy (GTDB): domain Bacteria; phylum Pseudomonadota; class Gammaproteobacteria; order Pseudomonadales; family Oleiphilaceae; genus Marinobacter; species Marinobacter denitrificans. The sequence goes on along the minus strand of NZ_VMHN01000017.1, from coordinate 14,545 downwards.
ATGGCGTTGTTGAAGAAGTTGACTACGACAAGAGTCGGGTCAAGGTTGCCGTTTTGATTTTCGGTCGTTCCACTCCGGTAGAGCTGGAGTTTGGGCAGGTCGAAAAAGACTGATTGGCAGCCTTACATGCTGAAAGCTCGCGCGCTATGGCGACGCGGGCTTTTTGTGTCTGCTACTGGCAGTTGTGAAAACAGGGGAGCCGTAAGGCGTTCGCACCCACAGGAGAAAAATCATGGCTAAGAAGATTGACGCGTATATCAAGCTTCAGGTTGCTGCCGGCAAGGCCAACCCGAGTCCCCCCGTTGGTCCTGCGCTGGGTCAGCGCGGCGTAAATATTATGGAGTTCTGTAAGGCGTTTAACGCCCAGACCCAGGATATGGAGCCGGGCCTGCCGATTCCAACGGTTATCACTGTATACAGTGATCGCAGCTTTACCTTTATTACCAAGACTCCGCCCGCACCGGTGCTGCTCAAAAAGGCAGCCGGCATCAAGAGTGGCTCTGGACGCCCGAATACCGACAAGGTCGGTACCGTTACCCGGGACCAGCTGGAAGAAATCGCCAGAACCAAAGAGCCGGATCTGACTGCAGCCGATATGGATGCTGCGGTACGTACCATTGCCGGAACTGCCCGTAGCATGGGCCTGAACGTGGAGGGCCTGTAACATGGCAAAGCTTAGCAAGCGTCAGAAGCTGATTCGTGAAAAAGTGGATTCCGCCCGCGCCTACTCGGTCGACGAGGCAGTATCACTGCTGGTTGAACTGGGCGAAACCGTCAAGTTCAAGGAATCTGTAGATGTAGCCGTAAATCTCGGTGTTGATGCACGTAAATCCGATCAGGTGGTGCGTAGCAGCACTGTTCTGCCTCATGGTACCGGCAAAACGGTGCGTGTAGCAGTATTTACCCAGGGTGCCAACGCTGAGAAGGCCACCGCTGCTGGTGCCGACATCGTCGGTATGGATGATCTGGCGGAAGAAGTTAAGAAAGGCAACATGGATTTCGACGTGGTTATTGCCACTCCGGATGCCATGCGTGTTGTTGGTCAGCTGGGCCAGATCCTTGGTCCCCGTGGCCTGATGCCGAACCCGAAGGTCGGCACTGTTACCCCGGATGTTGAAACTGCCGTAAAGAACGCCAAGGCAGGTCAGGTTCGTTACCGTACAGACAAGAACGGTATCATCCATGCTCCGATGGGTAACGTGGAATTCTCTGCGCAGAACATCAAGGAAAACATTGAAGCTCTGATCGCAGACCTGAAAAAGGCCAAGCCCTCATCCTCGAAAGGTGTTTACCTCAAAAAGGTAACCCTGTCGTCGACGATGGGTCCTGGTCTGACTATCGACCAGAGTGCTCTGAACGTCTGAGCATCTGGACGGTAGTTGCTTTGTAGTCTGGGCGGAAGCCAAGGCTGTCAAAGACCGCAGGCCCCAGAAGCCTTCTGGCTATACGGGTTAAAGCAACGCCTGCGCAGACGGTGTGAAGACGTTCTCTCTGAACCCAAACACCGTTAGGAGCCCCGCGAGGGGTATATGTGGGTTTGCCGGGATATTCCCGGCGAAATCGAGGAGAAATCCAGTGGCAATTAGACTCGAAGACAAGAAAGCGATCGTCGCTGAAGTCAACGAGACTGCCGGTGGTGCTCTGTCTGTTGTTATGGCTGACTACCGTGGTGTCACTTCCGGTGACATGACGGCGCTGCGAGCGAAAGCCCGCGCCGAGAACGTTCTTCTGAAGGTTGTTCGTAACAACCTGGCGAAGATCGCGATCCGCGGTACTGAGTTCGAGTGCATTGATGAGGCATTGGTCGGCCCGACAATTCTGGCGTTCTCAATGGAAGATCCGGGTGCGGCTGCACGCCTGCTGAAGGATTTTGCCAAAGAGAAAGAGGCATTCGAGATCAAGGGCCTGGCCGTCGGCGGTGAGCTGATGGGCGCAGACCAGATCGATCGCCTTGCCAAGCTGCCGACACGCCACGAGGCGTTGACGATGCTGGCCGCAGTAACACAGGCACCAATCACCAAGCTTGCGCGGACACTGAACGAAGTTCCAACGAAAGTGACCCGTGCTGTAGCGGCAGTTCGAGACCAGAAGCAAGAAGCTGCTTGATTCTGTTGAACACCATTTTTATATTTTTGGGAGAAAGTCATGGCTCTGTCTAACGAAGACATTTTGAACGCAATTGCTGAAATGAGCGTAATGGACGTTGTTGCGCTGGTTGAAGCAATGGAAGAGAAGTTCGGCGTATCTGCGGCTGCCGCCGTAGCTGCTGCTCCTGCCGCTGCTGCTGCAGGCGAAGCTGCTGAAGAGCAGACCGAATTTGACGTTGTTCTTACCGGTCCTGGTGAGAAGAAAGTAAACGTTATCAAGGCCGTTCGTGAACTGACTGGCCTGGGTCTGAAAGAAGCTAAGGAAATGGTCGACAGCGCTCCTTCCGTTATCAAGGAAGCTGCGAGCAAAGACGACGCTGAAGCTGCCAAGAAGAAGCTTGAGGAAGCAGGCGCTTCTGTTGAGCTTAAGTAAGAGTTGGCTGTTGATCGAAACCGTGCGTTAAGCATGGACAGGCTGGTGGCCGTGTGCCACCGGCCTTTTTCTGTTGTATATGCTATAGACTCTGAACGCCGATCTTGTGGTGCTGTCAGAATCTATAACCTACAGCGAGAGTCTTGTTCAAGACGGCGCAGTAAGCCGAGCAATTCGGCCCCGAAGCATGAAAATGGTTGCTTCTTGATACCAGGTATCAGGTCTAAAGCTGGGGAATGCAGATGACTTACTCCTATACTGAGAAAAAGCGGATTCGCAAAGATTTTAGTAAATTGCCGTCCGTGATGGATGTTCCCTATTTGCTGTCTATACAGCTGGATTCGTTCCGGGACTTCCTCCAAAGTGAAGCCGCACCCGAAAATCGTCGGGAAACCGGTCTCCACGCAGCATTCAAATCCGTATTCCCGATTGTCAGTTATTCTGGCAACGCCGCACTCGAATACGTGAGTTACCGCATCGGCGAGCCGGTATTTGACGTCAAGGAATGCCAGCTTAGGGGCGTAACCTACGCAGCTCCGCTGCGGGTTAAAGTAAGACTTATCATTTATGATAAGGAATCGTCCAACAAGGCGATCAAGGATATTAAAGAGCAGGAAGTCTACATGGGCGAAATGCCCCTGATGACCGAGAACGGTACCTTCGTTATCAACGGTACCGAGCGGGTTATCGTTTCCCAGCTCCACCGTTCACCGGGTGTGTTCTTCGATCATGACAAGGGCAAGACTCACTCGTCAGGCAAGCTGCTGTATTCGGCGCGGGTTATTCCTTACCGTGGTTCCTGGCTCGACTTCGAGTTTGACGCCAAGGACTCGGTCTTTGTCCGTATTGACCGTCGCCGGAAACTGCCTGCGTCTATCCTCCTTCGTGCGCTGGGGTATAACTCCGAGCAGATGCTGGAGATGTTCTTTGACACCAGTAAGTTCAGTATCGGCCCCGAAGTATGCAAGCTGGAACTCGTTCCCAGCCGCCTGCGCGGTGATATCGCAACATTCGATATCAAGGACAAAAAAGGTACTGTCATCGTTGAGGAAGGTCGCCGGATTACCGCTCGTCACATCAAGCAGCTTGAAAAGGCTGGCCTGACCGAGCTGGAAGTTCCGACGGAATACCTCTACGGCCGCGTACTGGCCAAGGACATGGTTGATACCAAGTCCGGGGAAGTTCTGGTTGAGTGTAACGCCGAGCTGACTGAAGAAGTTGTTACCAAGATTCTGGATTCCGGTGTTACAGAGATTGAAACCCTGTACACCAACGATCTGGACTGCGGTCCCTTCATGTCGGATACGTTGCGCATCGACCCGACCCGCACGCCGCTTGAGGCACTGGTCGAGATCTATCGCATGATGCGTCCGGGTGAGCCGCCCACCAAGGAGTCGGCGGAGAACCTGTTCAACAATCTGTTCTTCTCTGAAGAGCGGTATGACCTTTCAGCGGTTGGCCGTATGAAGCTGAATCGTCGTCTGCGCCGCGAAGAAAGCACAGGTGAAGGTACGCTGACTCACGACGACATCATCGACGTCCTCAAGACGCTGATCGATATCCGTAACGGTCAGGGCAATGTCGATGACATTGATAACCTGGGTAACCGTCGCGTTCGTTGTGTCGGCGAGATGGCAGAAAACCAGTTCCGTGTTGGCCTGGTGCGTGTTGAGCGCGCCGTTCGCGAGCGCCTGAGCCTGGCAGAAAGCGAAGGCCTGATGCCTCAGGACCTGATCAACGCCAAGCCGGTCGCTGCGGCAGTGAAGGAGTTCTTCGGATCCAGCCAGCTGTCCCAGTTCATGGACCAGAACAACCCGCTGTCGGAAGTGACCCACAAGCGCCGGATTTCGGCTCTTGGTCCTGGCGGCCTGACCCGTGAGCGTGCTGGTTTTGAGGTACGTGACGTACACCCGACTCATTACGGTCGTGTATGTCCTATCGAGACTCCGGAAGGTCCGAACATCGGTCTGATCAACTCGTTGGCAACCTATGCCCGCTCCAACTCCTACGGCTTCCTTGAGAGTCCGTACCGGAAGGTTGTTGACGGACTGGTAACAGACGAAGTGGTGTATCTCTCTGCGATTGAAGAGAGCAACTACATCATCGCTCAGGCCAGTGCGGCAATGGACGAGAACAAGCGTCTGTCTGACGAGCTGGTAACGGTTCGTCATCAGAACGAATTTACCGTTACGCCGCCGGAGAACGTGAATTTCATGGACGTGTCTCCGCGCCAGGTGGTTTCGGTGGCGGCGTCATTGATTCCGTTCCTGGAGCACGACGACGCCAACCGTGCCCTGATGGGTTCCAACATGCAGCGCCAGGCTGTCCCGACCCTGCGTTCAGAGGTGCCTCTGGTAGGTACCGGCGTTGAGCGTACTGTGGCCCAGGACTCCGGCGTTTGTGTCACGGCCCGTCGTGGTGGTGTGATCGAAAGTGTCGACGCCGCCCGTATTGTGGTGCGTGTCAACGACGACGAAACAGAAGCCGGTGATGCAGGTGTGGATATCTACAACCTCACCAAGTACACCCGCTCAAACCAGAACACCTGTATCAACCAGCGCTCCATAGTTAACCAGGGGGATGAAATCGCCCGTGGTGACGTGCTGGCTGATGGTCCGTCCGTGGATCTGGGTGAACTGGCGCTGGGGCAGAACATGCGTATCGCGTTCATGCCCTGGAACGGTTACAACTTTGAGGATTCCATCCTTATCTCCGAGAAAGTGGTTCAGGAAGATCGCCTGACCACTATCCACATTCAGGAACTGACCTGTGTGGCCCGGGATACCAAGCTGGGTAGCGAAGAAATCACCGCGGATATTCCGAACGTTGGTGAAAGCGCGCTGTCCAAGCTGGATGAGTCCGGTATTGTCTACATCGGTGCGGAAGTTGGCCCTGGCGACATTCTGGTCGGTAAGGTAACGCCGAAGGGCGAAACCCAGCTGACGCCGGAGGAAAAACTCCTGCGTGCCATCTTCGGTGAGAAGGCATCGGACGTGAAGGACACGTCCTCACGAGTGCCTACTGGTACCCGTGGTACGGTTATTGACGTACAGGTCTTTACCCGTGACGGCATTGAGAAGGACCAGCGCGCCCAGTACATCGAGAAAGAGCAACTGGACGAGTACCGCAAGGACCTGAAGGACGAGTACCGTATTGTTGAGGGTGCTACGTTTGAGCGACTGTCCAATGCGTTGAATGGGCAGGAAGTTATTAGCGGTCCGGGCCTGAAAAAAGGTGCCAAGCTTGACGAGTCCTACCTGGCAGAGCTGCCGCGTAATGACTGGTTCAAGCTGCGGATGAAGGATGAGGCGCTCAATGATCTGCTCGAAAAATCCGAGCAGGGTCTGGAGGATCGCAAGAAGGATCACGAAGCACGCTTTGACGACAAGAAAGGCAAGCTTCAGCAGGGTGATGACCTCGCTCCGGGTGTTCTCAAGATCGTCAAGGTATACCTCGCGATCAAGCGTCGGATTCAGCCGGGTGACAAGATGGCCGGCCGTCACGGTAACAAGGGTGTTATCTCTGCGGTCATGCCCATCGAAGACATGCCTTACGACGAGTACGGCAATACCGTTGATATCGTGCTGAACCCGCTGGGTGTTCCGTCGCGGATGAACGTGGGTCAGGTTCTTGAAACCCACCTCGGTGCTGCTGCCAAGGGGCTGGGTGAGCGTATCAGCCGGATGCTGGATGAGCAGCGTAAGATCGCTGAGCTCCGCAACTTGCTGGATGAGATCTACAATCACTCGGACGAGGTCACCCAGGTGGACCTTGATTCGCTGAGTGACAAAGAGATCCTGGCGCTGGCCAACAACCTGCGCGCGGGTGTTCCCATGGCAACGCCGGTGTTCGACGGTGCCAAGGAAGCAGAGGTCAAGCGGATGCTTGAGCTGGCAGGACTGAGTACTACTGGCCAGACTGTGCTGTATGACGGCCGTACCGGCGACGAGTTTGACCGTCCGGTGACTGTCGGCTACATGTACATCCTCAAGCTGAACCACCTGATCGACGACAAGATGCACGCTCGTTCCACCGGTTCGTACAGCCTGGTTACCCAGCAACCGCTGGGTGGTAAGGCGCAGTTCGGTGGTCAGCGCTTCGGTGAGATGGAAGTGTGGGCCCTCGAGGCTTACGGTGCAGCGTATACGCTGCAGGAAATGCTTACCGTGAAGTCTGATGATGTGAATGGTCGGACCAAGATGTACAAGAACATTGTCGATGGCGATCATCGTATGGAGCCGGGCATGCCCGAGTCCTTCAATGTTCTGGTCAAGGAAATCCGCTCGCTGGGTATCGACATCGAGCTGGAATCCGACTGAGCCGAATTGTTTTTGGCAGCGTGAGCGGGTACCGGTCGGTACCCGCCCGAGAATAACGCCATCCGGAGCTGTTACTGATGAAAGATTTGCTGAATCTTCTCAAAAACCAGAACCAGAAGCAGGAATTTGACGCCATCCGTATTGGACTGGCGTCTCCTGACATGATCCGTTCATGGTCTTTTGGTGAGGTCAAAAAGCCTGAGACCATCAACTACCGTACGTTCAAGCCTGAACGTGACGGTCTTTTCTGTGCCAAGATCTTCGGCCCGATCAAGGATTACGAGTGCCTTTGTGGCAAGTACAAGCGCCTCAAGCACCGTGGTGTCATCTGCGAGAAGTGTGGTGTTGAAGTGGCACTGGCCAGTGTGCGCCGTGAGCGCATGGGTCACATCGAGCTCGCCAGCCCGGTTGCCCACATCTGGTTCCTGAAATCACTGCCCTCCCGCATCGGTCTGATGCTGGACATGACCCTGCGCGATATTGAACGGGTTCTGTATTTCGAATCCTTCATTGTTATCGAGCCGGGCATGACGACCCTCGAGAAAGGTCAGTTGCTGAACGACGAGCAGTACTACGAAGCTCTGGAAGAGTTCGGTGACGAGTTTGACGCCCGCATGGGTGCCGAGGCCGTCCAGGAACTGCTGGAAGGTATTGATCTGCAGGCCGAGGTTGAAGCGCTGCGGGAAGAGATTCCCCAGACCAACTCCGAAACCAAGATCAAGAAATTCAGCAAGCGCCTGAAGATTCTTGAGGCTTTCCTGTACTCCGGCAACAAGCCGGGCGACATGGTCATGACCGTGCTGCCGGTTCTGCCGCCGGATCTGCGCCCACTGGTGCCGCTGGACGGCGGACGTTTCGCAACGTCTGACCTGAACGACCTGTACCGCCGGGTGATCAACCGTAACAACCGCCTCAAGCGCCTGCTGGAGCTGAACGCCCCGGATATTATCGTGCGTAACGAGAAGCGGATGCTGCAGGAAGCTGTGGATGCGCTGCTGGACAACGGCCGTCGTGGTCGTGCCATCACTGGCACCAACAAGCGTCCGCTGAAGTCCCTGGCTGACATGATCAAAGGCAAGCAGGGCCGCTTCCGTCAGAACCTGCTCGGTAAGCGTGTGGACTACTCCGGTCGTTCGGTGATCGTGGTTGGTCCCTACCTGCGCCTGCACCAGTGTGGTCTTCCCAAGAAGATGGCACTGGAGCTGTTCAAGCCGTTCATTTTCTCCAAGCTGGAGCATCGCGGCCTGGCGACCACCATCAAGGCCGCCAAGAAGATGGTCGAGCGCGAGGAAGGCGTGGTCTGGGATATCCTGGATGAAGTCATCCGCGAACACCCGATCATGCTGAACCGGGCACCGACCCTTCACCGTCTGGGTATCCAGGCGTTTGAGCCGGTGCTGATTGAAGGCAAGGCGATTCAGCTTCACCCGCTGGTCTGTGCGGCCTACAACGCCGACTTCGACGGCGACCAGATGGCGGTTCACGTACCGCTGACCCTGGAAGCCCAGCTCGAAGCCCGTGCGTTGATGATGTCCACCAACAACGTACTGTCGCCCGCCAACGGTGAGCCCATCATCGTGCCGTCCCAGGACGTGGTGCTGGGTCTGTACTACATGACCCGTGAGCGCAAGAGTGCTCTGGGTGAAGGCATGGTTTTCGCCGACGTCAAAGAAGCGCATCGTGCCTATGGTGCCGGCAAGGTTGACCTTCAGGCCATCGTAAAGGTGCGCGTGAAGGAAGTGACCATCCAGGAAGACGGCGAGCGTACCGAAGAATACAAGATTGTGGATACCACCGTTGGTCGTGCGCTGTTGTTCGACATCGTGCCGGACGGTCTGTCTTTCGACCTGGTCAACAAGCCCATGGTCAAGAAGGCGATCTCCAATCTGATCAACACCTGTTACCGTGACGCTGGTCTGAAGGATACCGTTATCTTTGCTGACCAGATCATGTATATGGGTTACCACTACGCTACGGTTTCCGGCATCTCGATCGGTTTCAACGATTTCGAGATCCCGCCAGAGAAGTACGAACTGGTGGATGCCGCGTCCGAGGAAGTCAAGGATATTGAAACCCAGTACGCGTCCGGTCTGCTGACTCAGGGCGAGAAGTACAACAAGGTTATTGATATCTGGTCCCGTGCCAACGACAAAGTGTCCAAGGCAATGATGGACCGTTTGTCGCAGGAACAGGTTATAGGGCCTGACGGCAAGGCAGTTAAAGGCGAAAATGGCGAAGACCTCATGCAGGAGTCGTTCAACTCCGTTTACATGATGGCCGACTCCGGAGCCCGGGGCTCCCCCGCGCAGATTCGTCAGCTGGCGGGTATGCGTGGTCTGATGGCGAAGCCGGATGGCTCGATCATTGAAACCCCGATCACGGCGAACTTCCGTGAAGGTCTGAACGTACTCCAGTACTTCATCTCCACTCACGGTGCCCGTAAGGGTCTGGCGGATACCGCTCTGAAGACAGCGAACTCCGGTTACCTGACTCGCCGTCTGGTTGACGTGTCCCAGGATCTGGTTGTTACCGAAACAGACTGTGGTACCGAGGAAGGCCTGCTGATGACGCCGCACATTGAAGGCGGCGACGTGGTTGTGCCTCTGGGTGATCGTGTGCTGGGTCGTGTTACGGCCCGTGCCGCCTACACCCCGACAGACAAGGACAACGCTGTTGTTGAGGCCGGCACTCTGCTGGACGAGAAAGCGGTTGAGTCACTTGAGCGCGCCGGTGTGGACGAGGTCTGGGTTCGTTCTGCGATTACCTGTGAAACCCGTCACGGCATCTGTTCCAAGTGCTACGGTCGTGACCTCGCGCGGGGTCATCAGGTCAACGTTGGTGAAGCCGTCGGTGTTATCGCGGCGCAGTCCATCGGTGAACCCGGTACCCAGCTCACCATGCGTACCTTCCACATTGGTGGTGCCGCAAGTCGGGCGTCTGCGGTCGACAATATCCAGGTAAAGCATGGCGGTACCGTTCGCCTGCACAACTTGAAGTCGATTGAAAAGAGCGACGGTACGCTGGTGGTGATTTCCCGTTCCTCTGCTCTGGCGATTGCCGACGAGCAGGGCCGTGAGCGGGAGTGGTACAAGCTTCCGTACGGCGCGGTCCTGTCGGTCAAGCATGGCGATGCTGTCGAAGCCGGTGTTGCGGTCGCTAAATGGGATCCGCACACTCACCCGATCATCGCCGAGGCGGAAGGTACCGTCCGGTTCGTCAACATGGATCAGGGCATTACCGTCCGGACCCAGACCGATGAGCTGACCGGTCTGTCCACCATGGAGGTTATCGATCCCAAGGAGCGTCCGGCGGCCGGTAAGGATATCCGTCCTGCTATCCAGCTGATCGACGAGAAGGGTAACGACGTTGATCTGCCAGGTGGCGGTACGGCAATCTTCTTCCTCCCAGCGAACGCGCTGGTGACCATGGCCAACGGCGCCAGGGTGGAATTGGGTGATGTTGTTGCCCGTATTCCGCAGGAAAGCTCGAAGACCCGGGATATCACCGGTGGTCTGCCACGGGTTGCCGACCTGTTCGAAGCCCGTCGTCCGAAGGAATCCTCGATCCTGGCAGAAGTCAGTGGTGTGGTTTCGTTTGGCAAGGAAACCAAGGGCAAGAAGCGTCTGGTTATTACGCCGAAGGATGCGGATCCCTATGAGGTTCTGATTCCGAAGCATCGCCAGATGAACGTGTTCGAAGGTGAGACGGTCGAGAAGGGTGAGGTTATCTCCGATGGCCCGTCCAACCCGCACGATATTCTGCGTCTGCTGGGTGTGGTGGCATTGGCCAAATACATCACCAACGAAATTCAGGACGTGTACCGCCTGCAGGGCGTTGTAATCAACGACAAGCACATCGAAGTCATTGTTCGTCAGATGCTGCGCAAGGTCGAGATTACTGACGCCGGCGATACCGGCCTTCTGGGTGGTGATCAGGTCGAGATCACTCAGTTCATGGAAGAAAACGAGAAAGCGGAAGCGGCAGACAAGGAGCCCGCAAGATGCGAGCGCCTGTTGCTGGGTATTACCAAGGCTTCTCTGGCGACAGAGTCCTTTATCTCCGCGGCATCGTTCCAGGAAACCACGCGGGTTCTCACCGAAGGCGCCGTCACCGGCAAGCGGGATTATCTCCGTGGCCTGAAGGAGAACGTGGTGGTGGGTCGCCTGATTCCGGCTGGTACCGGTCTCGCCTACCACGCAGAGCGTAAGCGCAAGCGTGAGCTGGAAGAGCAGGGTGTAACCGCAGCGGATGTGGAAGAAGCTCTGAGTGCCGAGCTCAACCGCGAAAGCTGAGTTGGCAGGCACCATCACCCGCCGGTAGTTACGTACGCCGCGGGTGGTTAAAAAGAGATCAGTCATCTTGACTGTTCGGGGGCGCAGGCTTACACTTGCGACCCTCAAATTTTACCCCCGCATGCCGGGGGTAAGTTTCATTGATACGGTTTTTTGGAGTTTGCTTACATGGCAACGATTAATCAGTTGGTGCGTAAGCCTCGTAAACGCAAGGCAGCCAAGAGCGACGTTCCTGCTCTGCAGGCCTGCCCTCAGCGCCGTGGTGTATGTACTCGTGTATATACCACAACGCCGAAGAAGCCGAACTCAGCACTGCGTAAAGTGTGCCGTGTTCGCCTGACTAACGGCTACGAGGTTTCCTCATACATTGGTGGTGAAGGTCACAACCTTCAGGAGCACAGTGTTGTGCTGATCCGTGGCGGTCGAGTTAAAGACCTTCCGGGTGTGCGCTATCACACGGTTCGCGGAACACTGGACACCCAGGGTGTGCAGAACCGTAAGCAGGGCCGCTCCAAGTACGGTGCAAAACGACCCAAGTCCTGATGTCCCGAGCGGGTGTCTTTTATCGTTGCTACGTAGAACGGTGAGAGTAAGGCTGAGTAGCTGATGCTATCTCAGGGGTTCCTGAAGACCTTTTAACAGATAAGGGCTTATCGATGCCTAGAAGAAGAGTTGCAGCAAAACGGGAAATTATCCCGGATCCGAAGTTTCACAGTGCGAGACTGGCCAAGTTTATCAACCACGTTATGGAAAGTGGTAAGAAGGCCGTTGCAGAGCGCATTGTTTATGGCGCGCTTGATATCGTCGCCGACAAGTCAAAGGAAGAGCCGATCGAGATGTTCGAGAAGGCCCTGGAAAACATCCAGCCGATGGTCGAGGTCAAATCCCGTCGTGTGGGTGGTGCTACCTACCAGGTGCCGGTTGAAGTACGGCCTTCCCGTCAGAACGCGCTGGCCATGCGCTGGCTCGTAGAATATTCACGGAAGCGTGGTGAAAAGTCCATGGCGCAGCGTCTGGCAGGTGAAATCCTGGATGCCGCTGATAGCAAGGGCTCCGCTGTTAAGAAGCGCGAAGACGTTCATCGCATGGCAGAAGCCAACAAGGCGTTCTCTCACTTCCGTTTCTAATCAGCCGAGGTTTATACAGTGGCACGTAAGACTCCGATCAAGAGATACAGAAACATTGGTATTTGTGCGCACGTTGATGCGGGCAAGACCACAACCACCGAGCGGGTCCTGTTTTATACAGGTATTTCCCACAAGATCGGTGAAGTTCATGATGGCGCAGCAACCATGGACTGGATGGAGCAGGAGCAGGAGCGTGGTATTACCATCACGTCTGCTGCAACTACCTGTTTCTGGCAGGGCATGGATAAGCAGTATCCCGAGCACCGTATCAACATCATCGATACCCCGGGGCACGTTGACTTTACCATCGAGGTAGAGCGCTCTCTGCGTGTGCTCGATGGTGCTGTTGTAGTGTTCTGTGGTTCTTCAGGTGTTGAGCCGCAGTCCGAGACTGTATGGCGCCAGGCTAACAAGTACGAAGTTCCCCGCATGGTATTCGTCAACAAGATGGACCGTGCTGGCGCTAACTTCCTGCGTGTGGTTGCCCAGATAAAGAACCGTTTGGGTGCCAACGCTGTTCCGGTTCAGTTGCCGATTGGCTCTGAAGAGGATTTTGCAGGCGTTATCGATCTGATTCGTAACAAGGCGATCTACTGGAACGAAGATGACGCTGGGGCAACCTATGACGAGCGTGATGTTCCGGCGGAAATGGCTGACGAAGTGGCCAAGTACCGCGAAGAGATGATGGAAGCGGCTGCCGAAGCCAACGAAGAGCTTATGGAGCGCTACCTCGAAGATGGCGAGCTGAACAACGAGGATATCAAGAAGGGCCTGCGTATCCGCACGCTGTCGAATGAGATCGTTATTGCTACCTGTGGCTCGGCATTCAAGAACAAGGGCGTTCAGGCTGTACTGGATGCTGTTATTGAGTTCCTGCCGGCACCGGATGAAGTCAAGGCGATTCGAGGGGAGGTGGATGAGGACGGCACTGAAGAAATTCGTCAGGCTGATGATGATGCGCCGTTCTCCGCTCTTGCGTTCAAGATCGCGACTGACCCGTTCGTTGGCACGCTGACCTTCTTCCGCGTCTACTCCGGTAAGCTGGAGTCGGGCAATGCGGTTTACAACTCGGTCAAGCAGAAGAAAGAGCGTGTGGGCCGGATGGTTCAGATGCACTCTAAAGAGCGTCAGGAAATCAAGGAAGTTCTGGCGGGTGACATCGCTGCGGCAATCGGCCTCAAGAGTGTCACTACCGGTGACACCCTGTGTGACGAGAACCACAAGATCATCCTGGAGCGCATGGAGTTCCCCGAGCCGGTTATTTCTGTAGCCGTCGAGCCGAAGTCCAAGGCTGACCAGGAGAAGATGGGTGTTGCGCTGGGCAAGCTTGCTCAGGAAGATCCGTCCTTCCAGGTTCGCACCGACGAGGAATCCGGCCAGACCATTATTTCCGGAATGGGTGAGCTTCACCTGGATATCATCGTTGACCGTATGCGTCGCGAGTTCAAGGTCGAAGCCAACATCGGTAAGCCTCAGGTGGCCTACCGTGAGTGCATCCGCAAGAGCGTGGATGTCGAAGGTAAGTTTGTTCGTCAGTCTGGTGGTCGCGGTCAGTATGGTCACGTCAAGCTGAAGCTTGAGCCGCTGCCGCTCGACGAGGAAGATGGCGAGAACTTTATCTTCGTGAATGAAATCGTTGGTGGTGTGGTTCCCAAGGAATACATCCCCGCAGTCCAGCAGGGTATTGAAGAGCAGATGAAGAACGGCTGTCTGGCCGGTTATCCTCTGCTGCGGATCAAGGCCACGCTGTACGATGGTTCCTACCATGATGTGGACTCCAACGAAATGGCGTTCAAGGTCGCCGGTTCCATGGCCATGAAGAAAGGCGCGCTGGAAGCAAGCCCGGCCCTTCTTGAGCCGCTCATGAAGGTCGAGTGTGTCACCCCTGAAGAATACATGGGTGACGTTGTTGGTGACCTTAACCGTCGCCGTGGTCTGGTTCAGGGTATGGAAGACGGCCCATCGGGCAAGACCATCCGTGCCGAGGTTCCGTTGTCGGAGATGTTCGGTTACGCCACCGATCTGCGTTCAGCAACGCAGGGTCGGGCGTCTTATGCGATGGAGTTCTCCCGCTATATGGAAGCTCCCTCGAACATTGCCGAAGCGATCATTAAAAAGGGTTGATCCCCAGGACTTAAGAAACAGGAAGAGGTGTAACCGTGTCTAAAGCAAAATTTGAGCGTAACAAGCCGCACGTAAACGTGGGCACCATTGGTCACGTAGACCATGGCAAGACCACGCTGACAGCCGCGCTGACTCGTGTATGTCACGAAGTGTGGGGTACTGG
>NZ_VMHN01000016.1 GCF_008795955.1 Marinobacter denitrificans | reverse complement strand
TCGGCTTGCTTGAGGATCGACAGGATCTGGCTGTCGGAAAAACGTGACTTCTTCATGCAGAATCTCCCTGCGTCTAGCTTACGGAAAATTCTACTTTTGATCACCGCTGTTTTTCGGGGGGATTACCTGTGGACACCCTGAGGGAACGCTTAACAAGCCCATGAACGCAGACAGCCAAAAACTTCGCTCCTTCGTCGCTCCACTTTCGGCTTCGGGTTATGGGCGGCGTAAAGCATACTTTTCTTCAGAGCGTTATTTTCTACACCTCGGTTAATTATCGATGTGAATGGCCAGCCCCGTCTTCCCTACAGCGATATGCTCGACGAGGATGTTTCGCTGATATTCTCCATCATTTTGACGACGGAACGGAATAGGTGGCTCATTGAAGAGGTTCTCCAGACGTAGACGCCAAGTAACTAATTCTCTTTCTATGCCAGTTTTGGACGGCTTTCCGGTCCCATAGACGGCATGAGTATGTAGTACATCCATGCCAGGAAAAAAGAGCGTGCCGTGTGTTATGGGAAATAACAATTCGTCCAAAGGGCCATTAATGCCACGGGGTGAATAATCATCCTCCGGTCCACCTACCATTACCGATAGTAGGGCACGTTTGCCTTTGAGAATACCGTCACCATAACGATAACGATTGCCTTCGCCTTTGTATCCATAGGCGAATCCGTAGGCATACACCCGGTCTATCCAGCCTTTGAGAATAGCTGGCATACCGAACCACCAAAGAGGAAAATGAAATATAACAGCGTCGGCGGCAAGTAACTTCTGTTGTTCCGCAGTGACATCCTCTGTTTGCTGGTTGGTTGTATAAGCATGTTCGGACTCTTGAAGAAAGGCTAGCTGGTCGCTGTTGACGCGGTTGGGAAAATCGCGTTCGTCGAAAGTGGCTTTCCAGTCCATGCCATAAAGATCTGACTGCAGCACGGTGTGGCCTTGCTGCTCCAGCGTTTGTACCGACTGGGCAACAAACTGGCGGGTCAACGATGTGGGTTCCGGGTGCGCATATACGATCAGTACCGTTTTTGGCATTCCATTCATCCTATAGTCAGATTCGCGAGTGGGAGTGGATACGGTACGTAGTGTGCGCAAAAACAAGCTATCAGTGAAATTGATTGTTTTCTGGCTTACCATCTGAAATATGGATACCAAACGACTAGATCTCAATTTGTTGGCAACACTGGAAACTTTGCTTGAAGAGCGAAATGTCACCAGGGCTGCAGCGCGTCTGCATCTTAGTCAGCCCGCCGTCAGCACTCAGCTGAGCCGTCTGCGGGAGATGTTCAACGATCCGCTGCTGATTCCGGCTCACCGCGGGATGATACCAACCGCTAAAGCTCTGGAGTTACGCGCCCCGTTGCGTTTTGCACTGGATCAGGTGCGGGATACGCTGACAGCGCATCAGCACTTTGACCCTGCGGAAGCGAAGCTGACAGTCACGATTGCTTGTACGGACTACCTTCAAGCAGTCATCGGTTTGTCGATTATCAAAGAGCTGAGACGACAAGCACCTAGCATTAGGGTGGCGATACGAAACCTGGAACCGCCCCGGCTGGAGGCTCAGATGGCGTGTGGTGAGGTGGATCTTGCTCTTATGACGCCGGAAGAGGCGCCCCCGACCTTACGGGCCAGACAACTGTACGATGAAGTCTATGTGCTGGTCGGACGCCCGGATCATCCGCATATTAGTGACAAGATGACCATTGAAGATTATGTCCAGCTTGAACATGTAGTTGTTTCGCTCAGTGGGGGTGATTTTTCCACACCGGTGGATCAAGTTTTGAAAACACTGGGCTATACGCGCAACGTTGTGCTATCGGTCGCTTCGTTCCTGTTCATCCCCGAGGTCGTTGCCGAGTCACACCTTGTGGCACTCGTACCGCGGCGTTTGGTCGCGGGTCGTACCGACCTAAAACTGGTTGAGCCTCCCCCGATATTAAAGGGGTTCACTGTTGGTATGGTGTGGCATGAGCGAAATCACGGACACAGTGCGCATCGCTGGGTCCGTGAGCAAATAGGGAATACAGTTTCTTATTGAAACGACAAATTAGTTTGCTGCATTTCCTGGCTCGCACCACGTCATCTGCTGCGACGTTTAACGTTTCACTTAACTAGGGCTGTTATCTCACAGACCCGCGCCCCGGTACGCCACTGTGCTCCACGTATTATCTGTTTCCGCAGCTCGCGAGCACCATCCAATAGATAGTTTGCCGTATGGCATACTATCGATTATAGTTCTCCATATGGAAAACTATATGACATCTCTCGATCAAGCATTTCATGCTCTGTCTGATCCGACAAGGCGAGCAGTCATCCAACGACTTATCGGTGGTCCAGCTACTGTAAAACAGTTGTCTGAACCGTTTTCTATGGGCCTTCCTTCTTTCATGAAGCACATCAAAGTGCTTGAAAAAAGTGGGCTTATCAGCTCTCAAAAAACGGGGCGTACTCGCACATGCCAGATCGAGCCAATCCAGTTAACAGCTGCGGAAAAGTGGCTCTCAGAACAGCGAGCTATCTGGGAGGATCGGACTGATCGGCTAGCTGACTACGCCGAATCACTTGCGGCTAAGGAGCATATGAAATGTTAAATGGAAACTCCAAACTTACTATCTCTCGCGTCATTCAGGCTCCACGTTCCATTGTCTGGAAAGCCTGGTCTGAAAAGGAACATTTCGAGCAGTGGTGGATTCCGGAGCCAATCAAATGCAAAGTCGTTAAAATGGATATGACGCCAGGCGGTGCTTTTGAAACCCTGATGAGTGAAAACGGTGAAGATTTTCAGCCCCATGTAGAAGGTTGTTTTCTAGATATTGTTCCTGAAAAACGTATTATTTTCACGACTGTTTTAACCGAGGGGTGGAAGCCAATTGATCCCTGGTTGGCTATGACCGCCATTATCACTATGGAAGATGCTGATAAGGGCACCAAGTATACTGCCCAGGCACTACATAAGAATCCGGAGGACAGCAATAAACATCTGGAAATGGGGTTTGAGGAAGGCTGGGGAACAACCATAGATCAACTGGAAAAGCTGACCATGAAGCTGGCTTAGCTTAATTTTTTGGCGGGAAGGACTGTTGTCAGGGACATAGGGGCGTCGAAATGTTTGAGTACACAATAATTCACTGGGTGACATTTCTTGCTGCAGCGGCTCTGCTAAATCTTTCCCCGGGCCCGGATATCGCTTTCATTTTAGGGCAAACCTTGCGCAACGGACGCCAACATGGGTTCGCGGCGATGCTCGGTATTTGGACAGGTGCGGCGTTGCATGTCGCGATCGCAGCGGTCGGGCTATCGGCGATCCTTGCCACGTCCGCCCTGGCGTTCTCTATTGTTAAGTGGGTAGGCGCGGCATATTTGATATGGCTTGGCATCAGAATGCTTCTATCGCGTGGCGGCTCTTTGGTGCCCAGCGAGGGTGTCAGCCATCAACGAATACATTCAATTTATTGGCAAGGAGTGTTGGTAGCTGCACTTAACCCGAAAGTCGCCGTATTTTTCCTGGCATTCCTGCCCCAGTTTGTCGTGGAGGGTGCTGGCCCTGCCTGGGCTCAGTTATTGTTGCACGGTAGCCTGATCATTGTTGTCGCGGCTTTTATAGAGCCGCCTTTGGTTATGCTCGGGTCAAAGCTGGGGGATTTCTTGAGACAAAACCAGCGAGTTGGCTTATGGATGGATCGAGGCCTTGGAGCGTTGTTCGTCGCCTTGGGTGTGCGCCTTGCAGCCAGTACCAGGTAATGTTGGGGGCCAATTATTTTAAAGGGTCAGGCAAACGGGCAGTTCAAAAGACAGGCCCTGACAAATCTGTGAGAATGCATTCAATGAAAAAGGTTTTAACTTTTCTTCTCCTATTATTGCCGTCAGTAGTACTCGCTGAAGCTAACGATTCTGTTGTCGCAGCTTTAGATCGAATGGCTGAGGAGCTGGATGCTCGTGTAGGTTTCTCCGCTTATGATCTGGAGACAGGGCAGCGTTGGGAATATCAGGCTGACCAGAGGTTTCCTCTGTTGAGCACGTTTAAAACTCTCGCTTGTGCCGAATTATTGTACCGAGCCGATGAAGGGGAGGTGCCGTTAAGCAGAGAAGTAAGTTTTTCGGACCCAGATTTGTTGACCTATTCTCCCGTCACCGAAAAATTTGCGGGCCGTCAAGCAATGACACTTTCAGAGTTGTGCGAAGCAACCCTTGCTACGAGCGACAACACCGCCGCCAATTTGATTTTGCGAGCTCTGGGCGGGCCTGAATCAATTACGACCTTCGCTACTTCTCTGGGGGACGATGTAACCCGGCTTGATCGTTGGGAGACGGAACTTAATGAGGCGCAGCCGGGCGACCCCAGGGATACAACCACTCCAAACGCGATGGTGAGTAATATTCAGAGATTGCTGTTAGGCGAAGTGTTATCTGTAGCGTCCAGAAGGCAGCTACGCAATTGGCTAGAAGGAAATCAGGTAGCGGATGGCCTGTTTCGGGCGGCTGTGCCTGAAGGCTGGGTTGTTGCAGATAGAACCGGGGCTGGTGGTTTTGGATCGAGGTCGATAACGGCCGTAATGTGGCCACCGGAGCGTCAGCCTATTGTTGTCGCACTCTATATTACGGAAACAGAATCTTCCTTGTCAGAGCGAAATGAAGCGATTGCAAAAATAGGTGCAGTGATAGTGGAGGCAGTGGGTCAGGGGAATTGAAGTATAACTCCCCGTTCCCACTCAGCCTGATAACTTAGTGTACAGTAGCCTTCGAGAACAGGTTAATCACCGCAACACCGGTGATGATCAGCGCCATACCAATCACACTGGCGGCATCCAGCGTTTGCCCGTAAATCAGCCAGCCGATAAACGCTACCAGCACAATACCCAGCCCCGCCCAGATGGCATAGGCCAGGCCCACCGGGATTTCCTTCAGTGTGATCGAGAGGAAGTAAAAGGCAATGGCATAGCCTGCAATCACCAGCAGGCTGGGCCCGAGTTTGGTAAACCCTTCGCTGGCTTTCAGCCCACTGGTTGCCACCACTTCTGCAACGATGGCAATGCCAAGAAATAACCAACTTTTCACAGTGAATCTCCAGTGCCGCTTTAAATTGGGAAGCAGACGATACCAGTCCTCAACGCCGCCTGACAGGGTGGTAATAGAAAAGGCGAAGCGCCCGCTGCCACTGGCTTTATATGCCCAAGGGAGTGAGAATGGAGTACCTCTCAATTTTAGAGCTGAGTGTCCTGGCGAGTTGTGCGTCAACGCCATCGAAACCGTCCTGTGTCAGTCAGTCGAGTTAGTAACAGCCTCGACTGGCTTTCAGGTGCCTCCATTGAAGGAGCGTTTCCAATGCTCGACAAAGATCACCTGATACTCTCCTCCCAGCCACCGCTTCGTGTGAGCCTGCTTTGCGCACTTATCCTGATTGTTGTTGGTATTACCGATTACTTAACAGGTTACGAGATTGCGTTCTCACTTTTTTATCTTGCTCCTGTAGGCATCGCAGCTTGGTGCCTGAGCCGACCTATGGCTATCTTTGTAGCCTTGTTGGCGGCTTTCATGTGGTTGTTGGTCGACTATACGTCTGGTTATCCCTATAGCCACCCGGCAATCACCTACTGGAACGCTGCGGTTCGCCTGAGCTTTTTTGTTCTCACCGCTTATCTGATCTCAACAATTCGATTACTCCTTGAAACTCAAACATCCCTTGCCCAGTTGGATGGCTTGACCGGACTTATGAACGGCCGGACGTTCGCACAAGCCTGTAGCTCTGTTTTCAACCTTTCCCGCCGCCATGGCCACACTACTACGCTGGGCTATATGGATATAGACGGTTTCAAGGGCGTGAACGACTCGCTTGGCCACACTGTTGGCGATGAAGTTCTCAAGGCGGTTGGCAACACTTTGGCCATTAGGCTCAGGGGTTCCGATATGGGCGCTCGACTGGGAGGTGACGAATTCGCCATATTGCTGCCTGAAACCACTATGGCGGGTGCACGCAGCTTTTTCACCGAGCTGCACACCGAGCTTGTTAATCTGGCAGTTCGCAATAACTGGCCAATAGGCTTCAGTTTGGGGGTAGCCGTGTTTCGTTCTCCGCCCGGGAGCTCGAATGAAGCTGTTCGGCAGGCGGATGAGTTAATGTACAAGGTGAAGCGCTCAGGTACGAACAGCATACAATTTGCTGAATTCGGTGAGAGGCGCCCCGTTTCTGATGGTCAGGTCGACAAGGCTTGATCGACATTTACAAAGTTCGGCGATCCCCGCCAGAATGGCTTAGCCCGCAAACATCAACTACGCTTTTCCCATGATCAATGAAGAAAGCCGCTGTCCCTTGCTGTCCCGGCGTACTTTTGATCCACATGGCCTATGCAGTACTACACTTCCCGCGAGGGGGGATCGGAGGACTTGCTCATGCCTGCACACTCTTCATTTCCGGACAAAGACCAAGATCCCACAGCTTCGAGGGAAACCGAAAACCTCAGCGACATCTTCAAGTCCTTTTTCGAGATTGAGGTCGCCACCACCGAGGAAATGGTGAATAAAGTCTTTGAAGTCCGGTACCAGGTTTACTGTATCGACAGACCCTTTGAAGACCCCAGTCAATTTCCCGACAAAAGGGAACACGATGCTTACGATCCGCGCTCGGCTCATGCCTTGATCCGGCATCGCGGAACCGGAGATAGCGTCGCAGTTGTTCGGCTGGTTATGGCGGGCTATAACCCGGAGCAGTCAGACTTCCCCATGGAAGGACCATCGGTCCACAGAATGAGCCAGCAAGCCCAGGACACGATTGCGGCGACTCCCCGGCAGCACATGGCCGAGATTTCCAGAATGGCGGTAAGCCGGGAATTTCGCCGCCGCCTCAACGAACAGGAATCACCCACGGGTGTTACTGATCAGACCTGCTACGCCGATGCCGAGGGCGGCAGGCGCGCCATGCCCTATATCAGCCTGGGCCTGTTCGCCGCTATCCTGCGGATGTCGGTCAAACACAACGTCACACACTGGATGGCGGTAATGGAACCGGCTCAATTGCGTTTGTTAAAGCGTTTTGGTGTGGAGTTCGACCACGTCGGACCGGTAATGGAGTATCACGGCCTCCGCCGGCCTGCCTTCACCGAAGCGGCGTCCCTGATCAATGGGATCCTCCGGCGCCGCCCCGATGTCTGGAAGTTGATCACCGAATCAGGTCGTTATTTGCCGCCCACACCGGGCCGCTTTGCCTGAGGCAGAAAGCCATCGTCCGCCAGCTTTGAATGCAGTTCCTGAGGCTTTAGGTGCGCGAGATCCTTGTCCACCTCGGTCAGCGTTACCTGGCCGGTCGGTAGATCGTCGAGCTCCGGTCTCAGAACACCGAGCATCTGGCTTTCGGCACAGAGTACCAGACGGCTGACGTTCTTATCGCTGATGACCTGCTTCACATCGGCCACGATCTCTTGGGCAAACTTGCGGTTGACCTGATGTTCGCGTTTGTCGCGGTGTTCGTCGTAATTGTGGTGCGGTACAGCCGTGCCCTGGCCTCCCTGGTGCTCACGCTGCGCCCCGCGGCTATCGCTCCAGATCTCACTCTCACTCGCCGTGTGTTCCGGGTTGGAGAGGGTCTTATATTCCGTCAGGTATGGGGACCGTTCCAATTCCGGTGTATCAGAGGATTCCAGCGTGAAAATCCGCGCTTTCGCTAGCTCTGCTGCAACGACACAGTACTCAGCCATGTTGTGCCTCCAAGTTTGTTCCCTCATAACTTTCCAGCCACTGGTGAACTGCTTTCCGGAAGCTGGCCCATAGGTCAAATGTTTGGTTGGGGGGAAGATATTTCAAGGTCTTTCGTCTCTGGCTCCGTTTATTGCCTTCCGAAAGGTCCATTCCTATACTCGCTTAGCGGGTCGCTGCCTGATCAGCGCAACAAGCCGCCTAACTCCAATAAAAAAGGGAAAACAACATGTTGAAACGTTGCACATTTCTGGCTGCTGCGGCGGCAACGTTACTGTTCAGTGCCACCGCTCATGCTCAGTACAAGGATGAATACACCGTCTCCACCGTTCTTCCGTCTGCCTTTCCCTGGGGCCAGGCTGCCGACAAGTGGGTAGAACTGGTGAAAGAGCGCTCAGACGGGCGTATCAACATGAAAATCTACAGCAACTCCCAGTTGGTCTCCGGTGACCAGACCAAGGAGTTTTCGGCTATGCGGTCCGGGCTGATTGATATGTCGGTTGGCTCCACCATCAACTGGTCGCCGCAGGTGCCTGAACTGAACCTGTTCTCCCTGCCTTTCCTGATGCCGGATTATGCAGCTATCGATGCGATCACCCAGGGAGAGGCCGGCGAGGCCATCTTCGCTGCCATCAAGAAACGCGGTGTGACACCGCTGGCGTGGGGCGAGAACGGCTTCCGCGAACTGTCCAATTCCAAGCTGACCATCGACGAGCCAGGCGATCTGGATGGCCTTAAGATCCGCGTTGTTGGCTCGCCGCTGTTCCAGGATACCTTCACTGCGCTGGGCGCCAACCCGACACAGATGAGCTGGGCCGATGCCAAGCCGGCTCTCACTACCGGTGCGGTCGACGGCCAGGAAAACCCGCTGTCGGTCTTCGATGTGGCGCGTATCGACCAGGTGGGCCAGAAGTATCTGACCCGCTGGCACTATATGGCGGACCCGCTGGTGTTTGCCGTCAGCAACAGCATCTGGGATCAGTTCAGCCCGGAAGATCAGGAACTGCTGAAGCAGGCGGCTGTGGATGCCGGTGAGTGGGAGATCGAGAAATCCCGTAGCGAAATCGATGAAACCCTGGCTGCCATCAAGGATCGGGGTGTGGAAGTTACCGAACTGACGGATGAGCAACGCGACGCCTTTATGAAGGCCACTCAGTCCGTGTACGAAAAATGGACTCCGCGCATTGGCGAAGATCTGGTCAAGCAGGCAAAGGACGCGGTCGCCAACCGCAACCAGTAACAGGGGCCTGCCCAGGCGCCCGTCACCTTCGGTGGGCGCTGTTTTTGAACCGGAGTTACCATGCCGTCCCGTCCCCCCAAGTTCCGGCCCGATGCCTGGCTGGCAACCATTGCCCTGGTAGCGATCTGCCTGATCAGCCTGGGTAATGTGATCGTGCGCTACGCGACAGATGCTTCGTTTGCCTTTACCGAGGAATTCTCGGTGTTCTTTCTGGTAATACTTACCTTTGGGGGTGCGGCGGTGGCCGCGCGCCATAACCAGCACATCCGCATCGAACTGATTGAACACTTTCTCCCGCCGTGGGGGCAAAAGGTTGTCTTTGTGTTGCAATGGCTGGGTGGTGTGACTGTGCTGGGGATCATGACCTGGTTCGGCAGCACCTTTGCCCTGCAGGAATACCAGTGGGAATCGCTGTCTCCGGGGTTGGGGTTGCCCAACTGGGTGTATGTGGTTTGGTTGCCTCTGTTATCCGTTGCCATCATCATCCGCATGACTCAGAACCTCGTTGACCGCCTGCGCGGCAAGGAAGACCCGGAGGTCATCCATGAGTCCTGACTTGCTGATGATTGGCAGCTTCTTGCTGGCGTTGTTGCTGGGCATGCCGGTAGCGATTGCCCTCGGCCTGGGCGGGGTGGTGGGTATCGTGGCTGGCCTGCCACCCTCGATGCTGGGGACCTTCGGCACCAACACCTATAACAGTGTGGCCAAGTACCCGCTGATTGCGATTCCCCTGTTTATCCTGACCGGCCTGATTTTCGAGCGCGCGGGTGTTGCTGCAAGCCTGGTGCGCTTTGCCCAGTCGATTATCGGCCCGCGACATGGCGGCCTGACGGTGGTTGCGGTCATTGTCTGCCTGATCATGGGCGGCATGAGCGGTTCTGGCCCGGCAGATGCGGCTGCAGTCGCCATGGTAATGCTACCGAGCATGCAGAAAGCCGGGTATCCGAAGCCGTTTTCGGCGTCACTCATTGCCGCCTCATCCTCCACGGCGATTCTGATTCCGCCCTCCATTGCGCTGATTCTCTATTCCATCGTGGTGCCCGGCGTGGACCTGCGGGCCCTGTTTGCGGCGGGTATTTTTCCGGGCATCCTGGCGGGAGTCTCCCTGCTGGCACCGGCACTGTACTTTGCCAGGAAATACCGTTGGGAGGACCCGGAAGCGGTCGAGCGCCCGCCGTTCTGGCCAAGTTTCAGGGCAGCGCTACCAGCCTTGTTTGCACCGGTGATCATTCTTGGCGGCCTCCGTTCAGGCCTTTTCACGCCCACCGAGGCGGCGGTGGTTGCAGTCGCCTACGGGGTGGTTGTCGGTTGCGTGCTGTATCGCAATCTCAGCATCCGCAACCTCTGGAGCCTGATGACGGAAGCTGCTGTTACCTCCGGTGTGGTCATGTTTATCATCGCACTGGCGGGCATCTTCGCCTGGGCGGGCACCACGCTGGGAACCTTCCAGCACCTGGCGGATGCCCTGTTATCCCTGTCTGAAAATGGCTGGGTGTTGCTGGGGCTGGTGATGGTACTGGTGCTCATCGCCGGCATGCTGCTGGATGCGATCTCTATCTACCTGATCCTGATCCCGATTGTGCTGCCGCTGATGACCCATTTTGGCTGGAACCCGATCTGGTTCGGTATTCTGTTGGCGATGAACATCGCCATTGGCCAGTTTACACCGCCGGTGGCCGTCAACCTGATGGTCACTACGCGGATTGCCAACATCCGTCTGGAACACACTATAGGCTGGGCAATGATCTTTGTTGCCGCCATGGCCGTCAGCCTGGTACTGGTGATGCTGGTGCCGGGTATTGCGCTGTGGTTGCCGGAGAAGCTTGGCTATGTGGTTGGGCCATGGTAGCCCGGCCGTCAAATAAGGAATTGATGTGATTGACTTCATTGCACCTTTGGCAGCTTGGTGCGCTGCACTTATTGAAGCCATAGGCATTGCTACGATCACGCTGTTTGCGCTATACGCGTTGTATAACGCGACGACTAGTGTGCTGAAAAAGGATGACAACGATTCGATTTTCCAGGAGCTTCGCCAGTCACTGGGTCGTGGCATATTGCTTGGGCTTGAATTCCTCATTGCCTCGGACATCATATATACAGTCGCCGTTGAGTTGACGTTTGAGACAATCGGAGTGTTGGCGATCGTTGTTGTCATACGTACGTTCCTGAGTCTGACTCTGGAAGTAGAGATGTCCGGTAAATGGCCCTGGCAGGGTAAGCAGTAGAAACGCAGGTAGCGCGCCTATTCAGGAGTTAGGGAACGAATTTCAGACGAGGGTCCGGGATGACCTACTCAATTGCAGTGATCGGTAGTGGTATGGCGGGACTGGCAGCGGCCTATCGGGCGCGTTGCGCGGGCCACGATGTGACCGTATTCGAAGCCAGCGAAAACCATGGTATGGACGCCCACGCCCTCACGGTGGACGGCGGCCTGGTGGATGTCCCCCTGCGGGTAATGAGCCCCGACGCCTGGCCGAGTGTGCTCCAGCTCGCCAAAGAGGTGGGTGTGGGCACCTTCGACGTGAATACCCACGCTTCCTGCAGCTGGACTGATCGCCATACGTGGTTTCGCAGCGGGGAAGTGCCGGTTCTGGGCTGGCCCTTTATCGGCTCGTGGCGATATCTGGGGTTCCGTGCTCTGCGAATGGGCCAGGGCATCTGGCAACTGGCGCGCCTGACCCGCAAGCTCGAACACCAGAATAGCGATGCCACTCTGGCTGAAATCCTGCAACACCACAACTTCGACCCGCTTTTCTGGCGTGGGCTGGTGCTGCCCATTCTCACTACCATCTGCACCTGCGAAGAAAAACACCTGCTCAACTGGCCTGCGGCGCAGCTGCTTTCCTTGCTCCACGGCATCCTCCATGGCTCTGGACTCTGCCGCCTCAAGGGTGGCGCTCCGGCATTGGTCCAGGCCCTGGCCTGTGACCTGCCACTGTATTCCGGCAGCGCTGTGGCACAGGTTAAAGAAGGTACCGATGGCGTGAAGGTCTTTAACGAACGGGGCGAGGGCGGAGTGTTCGACCGGGTGATCGTCGCTGCCCAGGCCAATCATCTGAGCTTTCTGGATGACACCCAGTTTGGTAACGAACGGGAATTGCTGGAAAACATCACGTTCGACTCGGGTGAATTATGGGTCCATCGGGATCCACGTTTCACGCCCATCAGGCAACGGGACTGGGCCGCGCTGAACTTCCAAATGGATAAAGCGTTGGATAAACCCATGTTCACCGTCTGGGTCAATTCGGTGGAACCCACCCTCAAGGACTGCGCTCCGGTATTCCAGACCTGGAACCCGCTGTTCGAACCGGACCCGGGCACCGTGCTCACCCGGGTGCCAATGGAGCGCGCCGTCGTTCATCCCGGCACCGCCCGTATCCACGATGCGCTCGCTCAATGGCACAACCAGCCCGGCCGCAGAGTCTTCTTTTGCGGCTCCTGGGCCTACGAAGGTGTGCCGTTGCTGGAATCCGCCGTGCGCTCGGCCAATGCCGTGGTGGAGGCAATCAACGAAGGGAGGTCGGATGAGAGACGATGAACCCACGGACGTGGAGGAGCTGAAGCGAGAAAGATACGAGCTGCTCCAACGATTGGAAGGCTGGCTGGAAACGCCGATGCTGGTTCTGGCATTCGTATGGCTGGTGTTATTGATAATCGAGCTGGTTCGGGGTGAGAGCATGCTGTTTTATGTTCTTGGCACGGTTATCTGGGTGGTCTTCATTATCGATTTCGCTGTGAAGTTGGTCCTGGCCCCGGACAAGGCTGGTTATCTCAAAAGTAACTGGTTGACGGCGATTGCGTTACTCCTTCCCGCGCTGCGGATTTTTCGCATCTTCCGCGCCTTCCGGCTGCTTCGCCTGGCCAGGGCAGGGCGGAGCTTGCGGCTGGTTCGCGTTGTCAGTTCCCTGAACCGCGGGATGAAGGCTCTGGGTGCGAGCCTGAGCCGCAGGGGCTTCGGATATGTGATAGCGCTTACTGTGCTGGTGACACTCGCTGGGGCTGCCGGGATGTATGCGTTCGAGAACGAGGTTCCAGGCGGCCTGAACAGCTACGGCGAGGCCCTGTGGTGGACAGGCATGATCATGGCGACGATGGGGTCGGAGTACTGGCCCCAGACCATTGAGGGCCGCGTACTGTGCGTTTTTCTCGCACTGTATGCTTTCGGGGTATTCGGTTATGTGACAGCGGCGCTGGCTACCTTTTTCGTGGGTCGCGACGCCGACAGTAACGACGCGGAGTTGGCAGGGGCCAGACAACTGGCCGAGATGCGGGATGAAGTGAGTGCGTTGCGGGATGAGATCCGGGCGTTAACGAGACAACGACGAGTTTAAGGATCACTCGTGTAAGACAGCAGCGCTGTTGCGACGAATATTTAGCTACGGGATAAAACATGACGATTCAGACATTGCTGGGTATTGACTACCCCATCATCCAGGCGCCGATGGCCGGTGTGCAGGGACATGAGCTGGCGGTGGCGGTGTCCAACGCGGGAGGTCTCGGCTCGCTGCCCTGTGCCATGCTCAGCCCTGAAGGTTTGCGCAACGAACTGACGGCACTGACGAGCCAGACCACCAGGCCGTACAACGTCAATTTCTTCTGTCACGTGCCGCCCGAACCCAGCGCCGAGGCAGAGCGCCATTGGCGGCGAGCCCTTGCACCTTATTTCGATGAGTTCGGTATCGATCCCGATACAATCTCCTCGCAAGCGGGTAGGTCGCCATTCAGCGCCGAGATGGCCGAGGTGCTGGCGGAGTTCAGGCCGCCGGTTGTGAGCTTTCACTTCGGCCTGCCTGCGCCTGATCTGATGGACCGCATACGAGGGTGGGGCGGAAAGATACTGTCGACCGCCACAACGGTGGACGAAGCGCTCTGGCTGGAAGCGCAGGGCGTTGATGCAATCATCGCACAAGGGCTCGAGGCCGGTGGGCATCGCGGATTCTTCCTGTCCAAAGACCCTAGTGCCCAGGTGGGCACCTTTGCCCTGCTTCCGCAGGTGGTAGCGGCGGTGAAGGTCCCGGTGGTCGCCGCTGGCGGTATTGCCGACTTCAAAGGCGTACAGGCTGCGATAGCGTTGGGGGCTGCCGGAGCGCAGATTGGCACCGCGTATTTGTTGTGCCCCGAAGCCCAGACCAAGCCAGTGCACCGCGCTGCCCTCAAGTCAGAGACCAGCCGTATTACCGCACTGACGAATCTGTTCAGTGGTGGGGCGGCTCGGGGTATCGTGAACCGCGTAATGCGTGAACTGGGGCCGATGAGCTCCAGCGCTCCGGCTTTTCCCCTGGCGTCAGCCGCCATTGCTCCGTTACGCGCAAAGGCCGAAGCGAAAGGGAGCGGTGATTTTTCGCCCTTGTGGGCCGGGCAGAATGTCAGTGGCTGCAAAGAGGTTCCAGCGGCAATTCTTACGCGGGAGCTGGCGGGTTGTGGAGGGCCTTCATAATTGTTCAACCACTGTGATGCGCTTCACGTTTCGTCGTAGCATCCCCCATTCGGGGGATACCTGAATATTCAGGGTTGGCCTATTTTTGATCAGCAGGAGTGGATTCACTCCGTGCACGTTGATCCAGAGTTCAAAATAAATACAAGAAAGGACAACCCCTATGACGAAACCGATGAAAAAGCTGTCTATGCTGGCCCTGCTGGCATCTCTGTTGTTTGCTGGTCCTGTATACGCGGCCTGCAATGCAAACCCCATCATATTTGTTCATGGCTACTCAGGCTGGAAATCCCAGTTTGATACGATGATCAACCGCTTCAAGAATGATGGTACACCGGCCTGTGCGTTGTACAAGTTCGGGTATAACAGCCTCGGCAAAAGCAACAAGACCAGCGCCAGAGAACTGAAATCATTCGTCAACAACATCCGGCCCAACCACGGTTACCGAAAGGCGAAGATTATCGCTCACTCCAATGGTGGCCTTGTCTCGCGCTGGTACCGGGTATTTGAGGGTGGCTCTTCAGCGACCAACCGCCTGGTCACTCTCGGAACTCCACACAAAGGCACCTCCTGGGCTTATGCCTGTTTCAGCCCCGCCTGTTTTGAAATGCGTTATAACTCCTCATTCCTGCAGTCTCTCGCCGGGCGTGGTTGTGATGTGTCCCTGTGGTCTGCACTGGATGAAATTATTATCCCTCAAACCAATGCGAAGTGTGGCAACAGCCTCCGGACATCCAGTGTGGGCCACCTGACCCTGATGGTCTGGAAGGGCGTCTACAATGATGTAAGACGCTTTCTGTAAGGGTAAAACCGTTTTTGTACTCTGATCAGCATGAATCAGGGCAGGGAAGTCCGGGTGAGCAAGCCAGTCTGACTGACTTGCTCATTTCAGTTCAGGGAGCAGGCTACTCACTTCAAACAGAGGCGATTAATGAAAGCCGTTATCCTCATCCTTCTGTTCAGCACCTTGGCGGTTTTTAGCAGCGCCACTCAGGCTGAAAAACAGACAGAGTCCGGCGTTTTCGCCGTGGTCAACGGTAGCCCTTTGAGCATGGACCTTTACCGTTTCCTGCTGGGGTCCAGAGAACAGGAAAGCATTGACAGACAAGCCCACGAAAGTGGTTTCGATGCGGAAATGCATCGCCAGCAGGCTGCTGAAGATCTGGTGATGACCGAACTGCTGGCACAACAGGCAACACGCATGGGCATGCATGAAACAGAGCAGGTGAAAGCCGAAATGGCGATGGCAGAGAAAACCCTGCTCGCGCAGCTCTACGTCAAGCAGCTGATGGATACGATAGAGATCGATGAGTCTGAGATACGTCGTTATTATGACCAACAGATTGAACAGGCCATGTATCGCTTTATGATCTGGCAAACGCCCGATCAGGCTCGCTCAGTGGAAATTCTCGAGGCTCTGAAAGCTGGGGAGGACGCAGGTACCAGTGAGCAGAATGTCATTGAGACGCCCTGGCTTCGGGACACGGACATCGCTCCGGAAGTGAACGACATGGTACGCCGGCTGGACGTCAACGCTTTTGCGCAGAAGCCGGTTTTCCAGGACGGTGTCTGGAAAGTGGTGCAGGTCATCGACAAACAGGTCATGTCGAAGCACGCCTATGAAGAAGAACGCGAGATTATCAAAGCGGAACTGGCGCGCCTGAAGCTGGATGAGAAACTTGAAGAGCTCGCCGACGATGCGTCAATTGTGTTCAATGAGTGAAAAACACAGTTCAAAAGGGAAAAAGGCGAGGTACGCAATACTCGGATTGGGTGTTGCTGGCCTGCTCCTTGCCTACATGTTTGCCGCTCCTTGGGGGACTACCCCGCCTTCTGAGAGCGTGAATGCTCAGCAGGAACAGGCTGCGGTGGCTTCTTCTCATGACGCTGCGGCGAATGAAGGGCGTAGCGCTGTGGCTGACCCTCCTGTCGCTACCATAAATCCCAGAGCCCCCGACACAGAAACGGATTCCGAGCTGCAGGAGGCTGATCTCGAACACTTGAGTGACGTGTTCATCAATAGTGTATACCCGTTGTTCCAGTATGATTTTCCATTGAACAACGAGGGCCTTTCCGCCATCAATGCTTTTGTTGCCAGTATGCCGCAAGACTTGAGCGGCGACGACCTGAACGCCATCTCCACCATGATCGAAACCCAGCTTGCCAGTCCGGAAGCGGAGGACCTGGCTTTCATCATCACCCATCTTTATCGGTTGGAGCAGGAGGAAGCACGAATCACGCGTGAACGCTCGCCGGTGACTACGATGGAAGATCAACTGGAAGTACAGGAGCAATTGTCACAACTACGCGAGCAGTGGTTTGGGCCGGAACTTTCAGCAGTGCTGTTTTCGGGCGAGGACGATGCTCAGGCCCAGGCGGAAACCGTGCACGATGCCGAAGGGGCTGAAGAGTTGCCAGAATCCTTGGTTGATGAACAGTCTGAACTTGCGGCTATCGAGAGTGCCTGGGAGCAGAGATACCAGAAGTTTCTGGTGGAAAAACAGGTAATAGAGCGGGCTGGTCTGGACCAGGCCGAAAAAGGCAGACAGATTGATGCCCTGATGCGGCAGCACTACACGGCCCGGGAACTCAAGGCCGCGAAAGCATTTGATCAGTCGCGGGAGTAGTGCCAGGCCAGAGGTTATTCGCTTACTACAGTTACTGGCCCGTGCGCATGCCGGACGACTTTCTCACTGATGCTGCCCAGAGTCAGGCTTCGCACCGTTGAATGACCACGCCTTCCCAATACCATGTGAGCGCCAGGATTGGCCTCCAGGTATTCGATGATCTCGTGAGCCGGTTCCCCTTTCAGCAGGACCTCTTCCGTCGGCTCGACTTTTCCGCCCACCGCTTCTTTCGCGGCATCGAATACTTTGCGCCCGTAATTCTTTTGTTCTTCCTCGAGGTCACTGGGCCAGACGCCGCTGACGACCATCCGCTCTACCTTTGAACCCGGAAATACAGTGAGGAGCTTGAGCGGGTGCCCGGTTGCATTTGCAAGATCGGCTGCCATTTGTGCCGCCTTTAATGATTGCTCTGATCCGTCGCAAGCGACCACGATGCTTTGAGTAACGTTGGCCATAATCTGATTTCCCTTCCTACTGGATGTATAACCAACCTAACACTGATGGGTACGCCGTATGATTGACTCAAGTCATACGCGCTAATGGTTTGTGATCCTGTCAGAGGGCTCAGGCCGTTACCTGATCCGAATGTGGTCCCCATCACTCAGCTCCCGGCCAGGATGACGGACTACGCGGTCGTTCTCGGTCAGCCCACTCTCTAAGGCTGTCATCAAGCCGTTGCTGCGGCCTGTTGCTACCGGCTGCACGACGACCTGTTCGTCGTCAATCAGGAAGACGGCAGGCTGGCCGTCGTGTTGGAAAACGGCGGATGACGGTACCTGGAGCACGTCCGCCGATTGCCAGAGGATGAACTCGGCGTCCACGCGGTAACCGTCTCCCAGCATCTCCCAGCGTTCGCGGGGGGTAACCATATCGGCTATTACCCGGACGCGCTGCTCTTCCACACCGAGGGCGGAAATGTCTTCAAAACCGACTGGCTCCACTCGCCGAACCACGGCCTCCAGCAGGGTTCCGCCCCAGCCACTGAGGCGTGTCTGGGTGCCGGGTTCCAGCTTTACGGCATCAAAGCTGAGCACATCCACGACCACTTCCAGGGCGCCGGGGTCGCCAAGCTCCAGAATCGGCTCTCCCGCCTGGATGACGCCTTCGCTTTTGCGTGGAACATTCAGTACCCGGCCGTTCACCGGTGACCTGACTGCCAGCCGTTCCGCCGGTTGCTCACCTTCGGATCTTGCTGCGGAAATTTCCAGGCGGGTCCTGGCTGCGGCCAGTTCGTGGGCGGCGACTTCTTCATCAAAGCGGGCGGAACGCAGTATGGCCTGGGTACGGGCGGCGGTAGACCGGGCCTGTTGCAGGCGTTCCCGGGATACAAAATCGGAACGGTCAAGGCTGAGCAGCCGCTGATACTCTGTTTCAGCCAGCTCAGCGTCGGCGGCGGCTGCCTGGGTTTTCTGGCGGATGGAGTTCTGAGCCGAGCGTGCAGCTTCAACCCGCGCTTCTGCTTCCGCCCGGCTGCGTGCGTCCAGAACGCTCACGGGCATCGGGTCCACCTCGGTCAGCAACTCGCCGGGGATGACCGGGTCGCCGACGTCCAGCTCCACCCGGTGCAGGTAGCCAGTCACTGGCGAGGAGATCACATAGCGGTCTTTCACGCGTGTTTTCCCTTCTTCTAGTATGGTGACCTCCATGGGGCCCCGTTGCACCGTGGCCAGATCTACCCAGACCGGTTCCGGGCGAAGAATATACGCCACAACAAGGATGGCCAGTGCCCCCAGGACCGCCCAGAACAGCCATTTGCCCGCCATGTGCTTACGTTCCGCCATCAACCATCGTCCTGTTTCTGTTTATTCCCGGGTTTTCAGCACTGCCACCAGATCCAGTTTACGCAAGCGCCACCAGGTAATGAATCCGGATACCAGGGCAGACACGATCACTACATTGGCCGCAAGAGCCAGGGTTCTGCCGGTGATAATCAACGGTACCCGGTAAAGTTCTGTTTGCATCATGGTGACCACCAGACTTGCCAGGCCGTGGCCGATGGCCCAGCCCAGAGGAATGCCAAGTATAAGCAGGATGGCCAGTTCACCAAGAAGAATATGAGCCACTTCGTTGTGGCTGTAGCCCAGTACTCTCAGGCTTGCCAGATCCCGCCCACGTTCCGCCAGGGAGATGCGCACGGTGTTGTAGATGACGCCAAAGGCGATAATGCCACCCAGCAGGCTGATAACCAGCGTATAGGTAAGGAAGGTTTTTGCCAGCGTTTCAAAGAAGCTGTCCAGCATCGCCTGGCGAACATTAACGGCCATTACCCGCGGGGTATCCCGCAGGTCCTGATAAACGGTTTCTGCTTGCTCTGGCTCAAGGTTCATCAGCACCTGGTTGACCACATTCCCTTCTTTCAGCGCCCGGTTCATGGCGACCAGGTTCATGTAGGCCCCCACCCCGAGGAATTCGCTGGTTACTCCGGCAACCTGCAGATTCAGCACGGGGCGATGGCCTTCCAGTATCCGGACCTGTACGGAGTCACCGGCGGAAAGTCCCAGCCGGGCCGCCAGGAAGTCAGTCAGCAGCAGCCCGGCAGGCGGTATTGGCACCTTGTTAAGGTGTTCATCCACGACGAACTGCAACCGTGCGTCACCAGGAATGCCCGTCAAGGCCGTTCGCCACTGCCGATGGCCATTGACCAGTTCTACCGCCACTAATCGCCGGCCCTCGGTGTAGCGCACGCCGGGTTGTCGCGTCATTCCGTACATCGCAGACTGGTTAACCGGGTCGGTCAGGCTGACGGTGAGGTCCTGTTGCTGAACGCGGGCAAACTGGGTGTGTACCATCAGCGAAACAGAGCTGAACTGGAAGTTGCCCACCATCACAATGGCTGTGGCCATGGCGATGCCTGTTACAGACATTGCGGCACGGGCCGGGCGCCGTGCCAGTTGGCGCACGATCATGCGGGAAGGCTGGCTGAACCGAATCCATGACAGCACGCGCTCAGCAATGGTTACCCGATAACTTGCCGGGGCCTCCGGCCTCATCGCTTCGGCCGGGGGCAGGGAGGCGGCACTGCGGATAGCGCGCCAGCCTCCGAGCCAGGCCACCACAAGGGTTGTCAGGCCCAGCAGCAATATCCACCAGGGGCTGATGCGGAACAGCAACTCGGGAAACCGGTAGAACTCCATGTAAAGCTCGCCCAGCGCCCGGCCCAGCCACATGCCTGCCAAAGTGCCTATCAACAGGCCAACAAAAGCAATGGCGAGCACCAGTTGGCTGTAGTGCCAGCCAATCTGCCAGTTGCTGTACCCAAAGGCCTTCAACACCGCAATGACGTCCCGCTGGGTGCTGATCAGCCGGGTGATAACCACATTGAGCAGGAACATCGCCACTGCCATGAAGATGGTGGGGAACACGAACGCCATGGTTTTCAACTGATTCAGTTCATCGTTCAGGAAGCGGTGGGAAAACTGGTCTTCCCGGGCGTAGGCGCCGGTGCTTCCGTAGGGCTCCAGTAAACGGTCGAGCAAATCGATCACACCAGCGACCGGTACGGACGGATCAACCTGCAACACCAGGCTGTTGAAGGCGCCACGCATGTCCATGGCCGATGCCAGTGCTTCCCGGGCCATCCAGAGCACGCCGTAGCGTTCGTAGTCCGGTAGCATCCCGCCCGGAGGAATAACGTAAATGAACTCCGGAGACTCCACGATCCCCACCACGGTGAGGCTTTGACGCCGGCCGTTTATGATTGCCCCCAGCCGGTCGCCGGGGCGGAGATCGTGGGCGTCCGCAAAACTGCCGATCACTGCCACTTCATCGCTGCGTGCTGGGTGGGGCAGCCGACCGTGGCGCAGGTAAACCCGGTTGACGTCCGGTTGCCCTTCAGGCGGCAATGACACCAGGCGGGCGGACGCAGGATCACTGAAGCCGGGGACTTCCAGCTTGGCGACGCCTTCCACTCTTCCGCTGGCGCGGGTTACGCCGGGAATGTCTACCACCCGCTGGAGCACATGCCGGGGCGCGCGCTTCAAGGTGGCGAACACATCGGCAAACTGGTGTTCCTGGTAGTACTGGGTTCGGGTTGCTGTCAGCGAGGAATAGTTCACCAGTGACAGCAGGCATACGGCAATCCCGCCGGCAATTACCAGGGCAATAGCCAGGGTCTGGCCCCGCATCTGCCACAGTTCTCTGCGCAGTTTGGTGTGGAGGGCATTGGGGCGGAAGAGCGGCATGGCGTTACCAGCTCAGGTTCCGCGGGTCCTGCCGCGTGGTATTACGGTATTCACCGCTGATGGTGCCGTCAGACAGGGTTATGACACGGTCTGCCATCTGGGCAATAGCTGCGTTGTGGGTGATGATCACGGTGGTGGTGCCGGTTTCGCGGTTAGCGGTATTCAGCGCGGCCAGAACGAGGGTGCCGGTGGCAGAGTCCAGGGCACCGGTAGGCTCGTCGCACAGTAGCACTTCCGGGCGCTTGGCAATCGCTCGGGCAATAGCCACCCGTTGTTGCTCCCCTCCGGAGAGCTGAGCGGGGAAGTGGTCCATACGCTGTGTCAGCCCCACCAGCTCCAGCGCTGCTTCCGGGCTCATCGGGTTGCGGGCGATTTCGGTAACGGCAATAACATTTTCCCGGGCGGTCAGGCTGGGGATCAGGTTGTAAAACTGAAACACGAAACCGACGTAGTCCCGGCGATAACGGGTCAGTTCCCGGTCTTTTGCCTGGCTCAGATCGATGTTCTGGTACTTCACCTCCCCACTGGTGGGCACGTCCAGCCCGCCAAGGATGTTCAGCAGGGTGGATTTGCCGGAGCCAGAGGCCCCAAGCATCACCACAAGTTCGCCCGAAAAGAGGTCCAGATTCACTCCTCGCAAGGCATGCACCTCCACCTCTCCCTGATGATAGGTCTTGGTCAGCCCGGAGGTGTGGAATACCGGCAGGTCGGAGGTGGGTCTATCCATGTAACAGGCCTTTGCCCTGAAATGGTTCGCGGCTGCAGCGGTAATCCCCCCATTTTTAGCGGGGTTCAAAAGTAGACCTTAGGCCATCATGGCCAACTTCTGTTGAGGGGTAATCCCTCCGAGTCCCATATTGGGTCGTTCGTGATTGTAGTGCCAGAGCCAGCGA
>NZ_VMHN01000015.1 GCF_008795955.1 Marinobacter denitrificans | reverse complement strand
GCGGCCAGGGCGACTTTGGACTTGAATGATGCGCTGTATTGCTTGCGTTTCTTGCTCATGATTCTCCTCCTTGTGGAGATGATGAATCAGAGCTTAGGCACCTGTCCAAATTTCGGGGTCCACTTCATTGCGACCACTGCACATTTCAGAATTCAAGGCTGATACAGTGCTGCAGCTCCTCTCAATGCCGCTAAAATCAGTTGCTCGTCTTCAAAACCAGCCTGCTGCTTGAGTTGCTTGAGCGCAAGGGCTCCAAGTTGAAAGCTTCGCGAAATCGGGAGGGGTAGGGCGAAACATTTGCCCGCTCCCTGACTTGCAGACATGAACAACCTACCGGGTTGCCGCTGAATCGATATACCCTTGGTCGGCCGTTTGAACTCTGCTTGGGGCAGGTATCCAAGGCACACGCAGCATAGAAGCGGCAGATCATCCTCGCCCAGTTGAAGGACAATCTTGCTCTTCCAGTCGATGCGTTCGCCGTCACGAGGTGCGACCTCAAGATTCAAAGCCGCAAGGGGCTCCGCGCCATCCTTTAGCAAGACGGTCGCTTCGGCCGTAAGCCCAGCTTTCGAGCCAAAACACCGCACTTTCGCCTGGGAAGCCGGATGATTAAGCGTGTCCACGAACGTACCTATGGATGCTCAGCGACTGGACAACAGGTTCTGGCTCTATTTTTGATTCCCGCTGGAGTCGAATGGGCACTTCTTTGCGGAAAACGGGGTTCTCCCGCCAAGCCATCCGAGGGAGCGTTTTCTGCTGGGCGATGACGACCCCCGAGATTGGACAGCTTTTCCGCTGAATCTCCCCATTTTCAAGGTATGAGAAATTCGCCCTCAACTGATTTGGCAGGGTAATCCGGCGCACCAGGAGTTCGTCCGGGGCACATTTGCGCCTCAGGATATCCAAAGCGGTGTCCGCCAATTCCTCATCACGATCTCTGAGGCCTTCCGCCATTGTGACAGCCTCATCGAAAGTCAGCTTCTGGATACGCGCATGACTGGTGGCCCAGGTCCATGAAATAGATTCGAGGTGTGGGGGCATCACTCGAATTTGCCGGTAGCACTCACGCAAGTCCAATGCCTGAATTCCCGCACTCTTGAGCGCTTTCTTAAGTACCGTTTCGCGCGAGCCAACCGCCTTACCCGAAGCAAGACTCCGGATCTTCAGGATCGTCTCCTTGAAGTGTGCCTTGGCCTCATTGAGCTGTTCGACGGTTGACACTGTTTCACCAGAGGCGCAAACAATGCCTGCGTCACACTTCCGGTTCTGAGTGTCGTCAATGGTCAGGCCAACGGCGTCAACAATGGCCTGCTTGCGGGCATCTGCAGAATATCGCTCGTATTCAGTGGTGCTAAAGGGCGGCACATAAACTTCAAAATTCGCCCGGTGATCGCCGTCTGAAAGCGATTTCAGATGATCGCAGTGATCCACGAGCCTCTGATATGCCTGGGAAAGTTGATCGATTAACTCACCCGGGACTGAGAGTGTCTCAGCAACAGAATTCGGCATTTTTTGACCCCCAATTTCTGAGTACGGCACGGACAACATGAACTTATAATTGTTTTTATTATGAATTATTATACCATAAGTTAATAATCGACGAAGTGTTTCATTGGCCATGCGTAATTCGTGTCAGTATCTTTGTTGAAACTTCATGCTGGACCTTTTGAAACAGCCTGTATCTGCGAACCCGACGATATGACGAAACTAGCGATTCCCATTAGCCGTGAGACCCTGATCGCACTCGATAAAGACAGGACCAAAATTGCCGGTTTGACCAACACTGAGCTCGCTGGATTGTTCACTCTCTTTAAATTGGCCAACACTTCAAAGCCCTTTAATGGCCCTGCAAGTGAAAGGCTTCTGGCGGACTGCTTACGGCTGATTGCTGAGTCTGAGGAAACGAAGTCAGAAATTCAGGACCTCCTTCAAGAGCGCACTGAGGGTTTCTTGGCCCTGGCGCCAGGCAATAGCGATGGCTTTTTTCTCATGTCTGTCTCGGATGTGGCCAATAAAAGTTACCTGGAAAAGCCAAACGGCTGGCGCTTTGGCTGTTCGAGTGAATTCAATCAGGTTTTCATCAAGAGGGGCATTTTAGGTCAGCAGCGATCTGTTTCACTTTCCGTAGAGCATGACCGTCTAATTCGGGCAATTGAGGCTGAGCCCGAAGAACCCATGGCTGTTCAGGGTTTTGCCGGTGTAGGCAAAACGTATCTGATAACCACCTTAGCGGCATCTCTCAGCGCAAAAGGACTCTCTGTTGTTGCCCTGGCACACACTCGGCAGCAACTTGCGGCACTTATGGATCGTACCCAGGCTGCCCGGGGGCTGACGTTGGGCGAATTAATCAAGGAACTTGTGTATCCCGGGGAGAACTCGCCCAAGCCTTCGCGTGGCTCGCGCTATCGGATGGGTCAGAGGTTTAACCGTACCTATGAACAGATGGCCCAGATTTTGGGTATTCAGCCACTTCAGCGAGCGCGGGCGACGGAGATCGCAAAAATTGCCTGGAAAACGGTGACTTCGTTCTGCCACAGTGCCAGTAATGAGATTTCGACTGAACACCTCCCGTCTACGATGAGATTTAACTGGTCCGCTTCTGAAAAAGCAATTCTGGTAGAAATTGCACGAAGGATGTGGTCCGTCATCGTCGATCCGCCCAACCAGGAGTCCGAACTTCCGACGCGGATCTACCACCAAATCAAGCTTGCGGATGTTCAAGGGAAGGTGCTTCCACCGACGATCCGAATCGCTCTGGTTGATGAGGCCCACGATTTGCCAATGCCTATCATCAACATCTTGGAGAGGACACCTCCGCCGCAGGCAACCTTTACCTTTGGAGATCGCTATCAGCACCTCTTCGGCGCCGGCGGAACGGCGCGACCAAGGTGCTCACGAGGTCGGGAGCTGGGCGTTTCAGTCAGGGCAGGGGAGAGCACCACGGATCTCTTCAATCAGGTTCTTGCGGCACACCCGATTACTCCTGAAATGGAGTTTGTCGGCATCAGGCCAGAGAACACTCAGGTTCTGTCGTATCAGAGCCTTCCGACTCCAAACGGTAATTGCGCCATCATTTTTCGCTCGTACTGGGCTTTATTCGAGCAATTCCAGCGCTGCGCGCATGATAAAGCGGCTTTCAGGTTGATGCCTGGCTCAGAGAAAGCCCTACAGTGGTTTATGGGCGATGTGATTGAACTGTTTAA
The DNA here is from genome assembly GCF_008795955.1 of Marinobacter denitrificans. GTDB lineage: Bacteria > Pseudomonadota > Gammaproteobacteria > Pseudomonadales > Oleiphilaceae > Marinobacter > Marinobacter denitrificans. The sequence goes on along the minus strand of NZ_VMHN01000015.1, from coordinate 29,519 downwards.
CCACGGTACTCGCCCGAGCTTCCCGAGCTTGTTCCGGTACGGAACTTTCGACGATCTGGTAAAGCGCGATTCAGACTTCGCCGACATAACCCGGGTTGTCGATCTGCTCACCCGAGGGTATCGGCTTCAAAATCTAAACGAGTCACTCTCGCGCCAGATCCGCAACACATCCAATGTTTTGTGGCTGGGGATGCCTGAACACACCAAAAATATGGAGTTCGACAAGGTCGTCATCGCCGATGACTTTTTCAGTCAAGCCAACATGATAAAAAAAGAGGCACTGGTTTCGAGCGTCTACACAGCAATCTCTCGAGTCAGATCCGAGCTCTACGTGCCAGAGGATTTTGATACATGGGTCAGGCAGCTTTCCTCAAATTGAGGGTTGGCAGACAAACGTGAAAAATAGCCCAAAAACACTCTCAACCTATTGAACTACTGGTTTTTTGGTCACCCAACCCCAGAGTTCATGCCATTCTGGCCGATAAGCGAAACTTGGCCTTGTTGTTAGCCCCGCAGACTCTACTAAACTGGGGACTGACCATAGCGAATGCGGATTGCTTGGAAGACGCCGCGCCGAAGACCCGGCTGGTGTCGAGTGAAGATGCTACGGCGTTGTGGAGCGCTCGGCGCCAGCTTTTTTAAGCCGGCTGCCGGTCACGCAGCAAGGGTGTCCACCAGGGCGACAATACGCTGAAGGCCTCCTGTCTCTGAAGAAGTGAGGAGTTACCTGTCTCACTGGAAGGAGAGGTTCCTTAGCTGGCCTCGGAATCCGCGTGATGTTGCATATTGATCTGGCGCAAACCTGGCTAATGTGTAACCGACGCTTGTCTATATGATTAGCTTACGATTTACTGTTACTGAATTATCAATAGCAGGACAGTGACATGGACCCACAAACCCCTCGAGATCAGTTTCCTTTCACCAATGCCCGGGTAGCAAGACGCTGGCGCAAGTTGCTGGATGAGCGCCTGAAAGACCTGGGGGTTACCCAGGCTCGCTGGTTCACCATGATCTGCCTGCAGCGTGGTGGTGGAGGATTGACCCAGCGGGAGTTAGCCCACTTGATGACCATCGAGAATCCGACATTGGTCCGCCTGCTTGACAGCCTCGAGGAGCAGGGTCTGATTGAACGCCGGCCCTCTAAGCGTGATCTGCGCGCCAGGCTGCTGTACCTTACCAATGCCGGTGAGCGCTTTATGTGCGAACTGAATGAGCGGGCGAATGTCTTGCGAGAGGAGATGCTGAAAGGCATTGAAAATACCGACCTGGAAGTCGTCCTGCGTGTTTTTGAGCAGGTTATGGAAAACGCGACCAGGAGGTGAAGCATGCTACCTAAGGATATCGTTGTCTTTCTTGAAGAGGCTCGACCCTATGACCGACGACTGGCGATCGCCGCTGACATCGCCGCGTGCTGGAATGCCTGTCTGATAGCGGTGTTTGTGGCAACGCCACTGAGAGCGATGCCTCATGCGCACGCTGTGGCCGGCTCTGCCATGCGCGCCTTGCTCGAACAGCATCGCGTGCGTGTTCGGGACGCAGAGGCTCAGGTCAGGGAGCGCTTTGAGACAATGGTTCGCGCAAGGGGCATTAGCGCAGAGTGGCGCTTGTCCGAGAGCGAGTTAGCGGAGGAATTAATGCTACACGCGCGCTATGCAGGGCTGGCGTTGGTCCCTCCCTTCGAAAGCTCCCCCGAACCTTCCATGACGGTGAGGATGGCCGAGCATGTTATCTTCGGCTCGGGACGCCCGACTATACTCATTCCTGACGAATGGGCGGCCGGACGGATTGGACGACGTGTCGTTGTCGGCTGGAACGCTAGCCGGGAGGCAACACGAGCGGTCGGCGATGCGTTACCCTTTCTGGCCCAGGCCGAAGCAGTGAAGGTGGTTTGTGTCTGCGATGAACCGGATAGCGAGCTGGAGTGTAGAGAGGATTTCGGCGCGGACCTGTGTCGCCACCTCGCGCGATATGGCGTACAGGTAACACTGGAACAAGTCGACGGTGGTAAGGTCGGCCCGATGCTACTCGAACAGGCGCGGGCGTTCAATGCCGACATGCTGGTGATGGGCGCCTATGGCCATACGCGGCTCACCCGACTGGTGCTCGGTAGCGCTACTCGAACAGTACTCTGTCAAGCGTCAATCCCTGTGCTGGTATCGCGTTGACCATAAACGAACGCGCTGGCGGGCTATCGACGGAGCCCTTCGGATGCGCGATGACCAGAGGGCTTGATCGTTGCGGGCAATTGGCTCAGGCAGCCAGGATCCAGTGGCCCAGCTCCAGAGACCCTGGCTGGTTCAGTTATCGTGGTGAGAACCGGTAGTTGACCAGTGCGCCACCGAAGGCCTGAGTGGCGCTGCCAATGTCCTCCACAATCGGGCTGTCTTTGGCATTGCCGGTGAGGTAGGTCATAGCGACAATGCCGGTCAGCGACCATGAAGGGCTCATCCGGTAGGTGAGTGCGCCGCCTAGGCGGGCCCGCAAATAGCCGGCATTAACCGAATAGCGGGCCAGACCTGAGCGGACGCTCTCTGCCGCCGAGCCGTTGAACTGGACTTCGGCCACGGTTACGGTTTGCTTCTGTAAGTCAGGCCGGGACCGACAGATAGTGATAGTTTATCGGAGAGAGGCGCCCGCCACGTGCTGCGGAGATTGACCTGGTAACCATCCACATCCCCGGTGATTGGGGTTCGGACGGAGGCGCTGTAGTTGATCGGCCCCTTGATAGCGCAGGCGCAGACCCAGTGCGGCGCCTGCATCGACTTTATCGAATGCCTCGAGATCGTCCTCATTATCCCGCCCCGGCACATAGTCGAAGAACGCGGACAATTACCAGTCAGCTGAATTAACCAGGTTGAGGCCCAGCCCGGCGCGGACATTTAGATATAAACGCTCGCCGTAGCGCAGGTTGAGGTTTGGCAGCACTTGGACAGTGTAGCCGTCACTACCGAGATAATCCGGGGCGCGGTTCGCGGGCCCATCATCCTGCCGTATTGCTCAGTTTGCGTAAACCGCTGAAGGTTGCCACCCATTCCACGTGAAGCCTGCCACCCGGACCGGAGCAAGGCTGCCACCCATCGGAGCGTAGCGACGCGGGGTTTCTCTTCTTACTCCGAAGTCTCAGTGCTCGTCAACTTTGCCTGCTGTTTTCGCATGGATTCGCCCCGCAGATTGATCTTGTAGGCGTTGTGTACGAGCCGATCCAGAATGGCGTCTGCCAGAGTGGCGTCACCGATTACGCCATGCCATTCCTCGATGGGTAATTGGCTAGTGGCGATGGTGGAGCGCCGGCCATGTCGGTCTTCCAGCACCTCCAGCAAGTCCCTTCGGTTCTCCGCGCTCAGCTTCATCAGCCCCCAGTCATCCAGTTATGTTGAGATAAACATAACTGGATGACTGGGGGTTGGAAGCCCTCAAACCGGCACATCGGAATGACCTGATGGAGATCATGGATGATCGGCACGGCACCCATTCGACCATGATCATCAGCCAACTGCCCACCGATCAGTGGTATGCCGCCATCGGTGACAACACCCTGGCGGATGCCATCCTGGACCGGCTGATGCACAACGCTCACCGCTGGGCTCTGAAAGGGGAATCGATGAGAAAACGACTTCAGGAAATTGACTGAACGTGAACACGCGGGGTACAAACCTCGGTGGGTGATGCGTTAAGAAAAAAGGTGTTCACGTTCAGCCAGAATGAGCGTTCACGTTCGCCGGAATACGCACTGTTTGTTGTCGGATGTAATCCTTTAGCGCTGCACATAGACGTGGCCCGAAGGGTACCAGCCGGGTCTTGGAAAACTTAGTCTCCCAGATGATCAGCAAATCACGCTGGAAATCAACGTCGCGGATCTGTAGTCGTGTCACTTCACCCACCCGTAGACCAAGCACATACAGCAAGGCAAAGATCATGCGGTAGGTTGCACCACGATTCGGCGCCGTTGATCGGTTGGGTAGTTGCAAGGCGGCATCCAGCAACAAACGGGCTTGGTCGGCATTGAAAATGAATGGGACCCGGTGCGACATCACGCGCCTTGGAGGAACACGAACGGGCGAGTCGCTGATCAGCTTGCGCAGTTCCAGCCAGTCGAAAAACCGGCGAACAGTGCTCAGCAGGTGGTTGTAGCTCTTCGACGAATGACGCGGACGAGAGCCCAGGAATGACTCGACCAACTCAGGCGTAATGTGCTCCAAAGCCTCGACTTGCTGCTCAATCAAGTAATGGTCCAACAGCCGCAGCACCTTCTCTTCGCATAGGAAGCGCTTACCCAATGTCCGCTTGGCTGCCAGAAACCCCTTAATCTGACCCGCCAGAAAGCTCTGGAAGGCGTGGTTGTGAGCCGTGTTCATAGCACACTCTCCCCATCGCCAAGGGCGACTTCACGCAGGGTCTCGATCGCAACCTTGGTATAGACTTCGGTCGCTTCAGGTGAACGATGCCCAACATAATCACCAATGGTCTTCAGCGGAAACTCGGCATCGATCGGGCGCTGAACGCAGGTATGACGCAGCGTATGGGAACCCACACGCGAAACCTGGAAACCGGAAAGGCGAAGGTAGTGTGCGGCTCGTTGGGAAATGGCATACCAGGCAAGCAGCCGGTAAGGAGCCAACGCCCGGAAGAACAAAGCACGCATTTGACTCCTCGGGCGGCCGTTCTTGAGGTAGTCGATGATCGCTTCGCCCACCACGGGTGAGAGCGGGTAGGCTGTGGTGTGGCCTGCCTTACGTTCAGGCACCAGCAGTCGTTCGCGCTTCCAGTCGATCGAGTCCAGGGTCAGTGCTGCCACTTCCTTGGCACGAAGGCCATAGGTTACCAATAGCAAAAGTAACGCATAGTCTCGTTTGCCAACGGCTGATCGCCGATCGACACTCGCCAGCAGGTGCCGGACATCCGTCCACGAGATCGACCTGGGCACGTCTGCCAGCCGGTACCTTTTTGGAGCTTCAATACTCCGGGCAAGCTTCTCCGTGATCAGCTGTTCCCGGTAGAGATAACCACAAAAGACTCGCAGCACGCCTACGGCATAGCGCAGGCTCTCTTTACCGTGACGGACGCTGCACTCGGTGATGAAACCACTGATTACTGGGATCGACAGGGCCTGTAGCTCCGTCAGTTCGATCCTCTCAAGATAGTGCTCAAAGAGACGCAGGAAATGCCGGTAATGATTAATGGTTGACTGCTGAAGCCCTCGCCCCTGCCGAAGGTACGAGAAGAAGTCCGGAACCGAGACATTGAACGGATCAGGCATAGCTGGTCGCGAGTGCAAGGCATGACCGGGGAGAATTACCTGTATTAACTGCGCGACAGGGTTACGCGTAGCGTTCTCGACGCATCGTCGATCAGCTGCATTGCGACACCATTGGCTATGGTTCTGAACCCAATCTGCAACAAAGCTATCGACGTAATCGGGCATCTGATCCCATGACGTCGCCCCATGGCTCTGAGCGTAAATCCCAAACTGCACCAACAAGGGCACGCGAGAATGGATGTTCCTGGCCGCATAGTTGTTCTCATGAAGCCAGGTCACATACTGCTCGATAGGCCCACCCAGGCATTGCGAACATGGTCTACTGTCTGAGGGCGGATGAAATAGTGCTCTAACATGACAACCTCCGTTCTGACTGAAATGAATGGAGGTCATCATTGAGCTACGGCGTTTTATTATGTGCCGTGCGCTAAGGCAAACCTCCAATTCATCAGACAGATAGAAGTCGAAAACAACATAACGCGGGCGGCAACATTACATGGATAACCTCTTCGCTGGCATCTGGCCCATCTCCGGATGAAAAGGGTCAGAGTACCGTTAAGTTATCCCGCGCCGGACGATTTTGATGGAGCTTCAGGCAGCCTGCCGGGGTGGCAGCTTTGCCGTGGAATCAGTGGCAGCTTTCGCGTGGAATGGGTGGCAGGCTTCGTCTGGAATCAGTGGCAACCTTGATCTGGAATACGCACTCAGTTTGTTGATTTCGAGCTGGTGGTACAGGCCATAGCCCCAGGGTTCCGCCTCATACACAAACTGTAAGACACCACCACCAAACCGCTCACTCAGGCGCCGCACGAGCTTCTCAATCGATTTCGGGCGGTCGGCAATCTCACCTTCGGAGCGGGGCTCCTGCCGACCGGGTTCGGCCACCACCACCGCAATCGTTTCCTTGTGGACGTCCAGGCCCACATACGCGGCGTAACGTTCCTGCCCGGGTAGTTCCAGCCTCACTGCAACAGTATCGATTCGGGCCGCTTCTGGTTTAAACTCATTCATGACCTGCCCTCCTCAAAGTGGCTCTGCTGTTGGTTTCTTTCCGTCCTCAACAATAACCCACGATCGTTGAGGACGGGCAGGTCAATCCATCATGTCTAGTTCCCTACGAGCTGGGCCAAATACTCGGAAGCAGGCTCGTGTGATGCCCTAATTTATAGCAACTCAGTTAGCTTACGCACCATTATCGTGCAACCGTACTTAACAAGATTTAATACGTATATGATTTAAGGAGATTTTTTATTTCGGGCGTAAACTTTGCTCAGGAATTTATGACTTGGGCGTCAACGCCCAACGCTGTTAATCAGCCCTGGCTGATTGAAGTACGGACCATTAGATCGGATATTTAGCCCATGACATTGAAAAGCGACGCTATGGCTCTCACCCGCAGTGAGAGGCACTGGTTACCCTGGTTCGGCCGCAATGGCAAGCTCGCGCTCAGCTGGTCCTGCCGACTGAACTGCTCTCGGTATCAGATAAACGAGCAGATCTTCGAAAACGCCGCCCGCATTCGGGTTGCGTTGCTGCAGGACTGGACCGAAAGCAAATGGTCTTTCCTGGAGAGTCTTACACAACGGCTTTCCGCTCTCGCCCCGGACCAGATTCCTGCCTTCCTCGAAGAAAATCGCGGGCGGCTTAGGGACATCTCTGAACTCTTCGTGATCGATCAGCGTGGCCAAGTACTGGGGTCTACTACCCACGGCCGGAAGGAGGACCGCCTGCCCGAAGGTGCGGTTCGGCGCGGTCTGTCTGAGCGCTTCCTGCACGGACCCTACAAGGACCCAGTTACCCTCAGGCTGGGGCCCACCACGTCGCGCTTCCATGATGACGTAACGCTGATGTTCTACCAACCGTTTTTGGTGGCAGACGGAAGCCCGGCTGCAGTCTGCGCCCGGATTCCCAACGACGTGATGAGCGACCTTATACAGCGGGAAGCGGGCCACATATTCGAGGAGTCTGGTGACAACTACCTATTCATGCAGGAGAGTTATTTTGATTCCTCCGTTCTGCCGGGGACCGCGCTATCACGCTCGCGGTTTGAAGATGCCACCTTTAGCCACGGCGACAATTTAAAAGACGGTATCGATACAGGGTTCGGCACCCTGAAAATCCGCGATCATACTGAATTTGAAGTTCGCTTCATTGACCCCGCGACCCAGCAGCTCCATCCGGGAGTCAGGGAGACCATGGCACGTGGAGAGAACCTTTTTGTGAAGTACCCTGGGTACTCTGATTATCGCCATATCCCGGTTATCGGCAAGGGAGTGAGCTTCAGCCTTCCCGGGTCACCCGACCGATGGGGCATGATGTGTGAAGCAGACCTTGAGGAGGTTTATCGCCGCCGATCCGTGGATTACCGGCTAACCGCGCAAGTGGGGCTGCTTCTGGTAGTTCTATGGGGCGTAAACCTTGGGCTTGCTACCAGTGGCATGTCTCTGTATCTGGAAGCAGTGCTCAGCGGTCTAATGCTGTTTAGCGGCTTAGTCGTTTTCAGTTCAGGTATCGCGAAGCCTCTAGCCAAGCGTCTTGGAGGGCTTGCAGATATTGTCCGGGCCATTGCCGAAGGGGGTGGGAATCTGAGTCAGCGGGTGGATCTGGGCCTCATGAAACAAGATGAAACTGGAGACCTGGCTCGCTGGATGAACAGCTTTATCGACAGCCTCGACGGAATGGTAGGCCAAGTCATTCAGTTAGCGACGAATTCCGGACGCTCCAGTGAGGCTCTGTTGGAGCAAAATCACATAGCTGAAAACCGGACAATGTCGGTACTCCAGGAAATAGACGCCATGCTTGAGGGCGCAAATGGACAGCAGCTGGAGATCCGTAGCGCGTCCAGTACCGCCCACGATATGAGGGCCACTATGGACGAGGTAGTGAACAGCGCCCGTGAGCGCCTGGCCCAGGTGAGCAGGGAAACCGACGCGGTACGGCAGGTGATTAGTAAGTCCGCACGAAGCATTCAGGGCGCGAACGATCGCACCCGGGAAATAGCCGATATGGCAGGAATCATCGATGAAATCGCTGATCAGACCAACCTTCTGGCGCTGAACGCCGCTATTGAGGCAGCTCGTGCCGGGGAGCACGGGCGCGGGTTCTCCGTCGTAGCTGATGAAGTCCGAAATCTGGCTCACCGGACCACGGGCGCCACTAAAGAAATCGCTGAGCGTCTGGCGATGGTCCAGGAAGAGACCCAGCAAGCGGTCGTTACGATGGAAAAAGGGATGGCTGATATGGAAGTTCGTCTGCGTAAGACGGAAGCAGCCGCAGAGGATAATTCCCAGCTAACGGAGGTTGTTGATCGCCTTTTCATGGCCATTGACACAATTGCCGAAACAGGCGAAATCCAAGGTCAGCGTACCAATACGGTAAGCCTGGGCACACGGGAGATGACCACGGTTATTCGGCAGCTGACAGACAAGGCAGAGCTAACTGGCGCTTCTGCTCGTAAGTTGCAGGCCCTGACGGCCCAGTTCCAAGTGAGCCAAACCGGTTGACGTTCACCAAACAAACTGGCGACCCTCGACCCGACGATTCTGGCCGCTTACGACCAGTTAGGCTGTCCGCGGAGTCGAACAGAACCGAAGGTATTCTATAACGTTAGCGCAGTCAGTCCGTTCCACTTAGGTGTCCCGTTTATGCGGGGCACTAGGACCGATTTTGGCAGATGAAATAGAACGGACAGGCTGACATGCATTATGTAGAGGCAATTGATCATAGGCGACGACCTGCTGCGCATCGTTGCGATGCGTTTGAAATGGCTCACGCTTTTTCCTTACAGGAGAATCTTTGTCTCGATGCCGGGCGCCGTGCTGATGAGGTCGAAATTGCAACAGCAGCTAAGCGGAATTCGCCTAGCAGCCTGTCGGACTTGCACCTGACAGGTGTTATTTAAAGTTGCCTTGTTCGCGTGGCTTCCCGAGTTTGACCCTTAGTGGTCATCAGGGAGTCCAGATTGGCCTCTATGGCACTTTTAGGTGCTCCAGAAAGGCCTTTGGGCGGGTGAAAAGGCCCTCACTGCGCCATTTTCAACACGCTCATCCGCTTCACATTCCACGCCAGCGTGGCTAACGTCCACTCGCCCGCAACCTTCTCCAGCCCCCTCATCGAGAACTGTCTCAAGCCCATCACCTGTTTGATAATTCCGAACACGGGGAGCCCGCAGAATTCGGAAAAAATCGTACGCTAAGGTTTCCCGAGTCGCCGTAGCGGCCTGAACTTCCCGCCTTCCAGCTTGCGGCTCTGTCGCCAAACGTAATCGCCGGTCAGATTAATGTGCTCCCAGCCCAGTGGCGAAAGGTATTGCAGCAGGTCACCGCCCACCGGTGTGCCGGCCTCGCCCAGCGCCTGGGTGGCACGCTCCAGGTACACGGTGTTCCACAGCACGATGTCGGCCGTCACCAGGTTGAGGCCGCTGGCCCGGTAGCGTTGTTGCTCGAAGCTCCGATCCCTGACCTCGCCGAGACGGTTGAAGAATACCGCCCTGGCCAGGGCGTTGCGCGCCTCGCCCTTGTTCAACCCGGCATGTACGCGGCGGCGCAACTCCACACTTTGCAACCAGTCCAGGATGAACAGCGTGCGTTCGATCCTGCCCAACTCGCGCAGGGCCACGGCCAGGCCGTTCTGGCGAGGATAACTGCCGAGCTTGCGCAGCATCAACGAGGCAGTGACAGTGCCCTGTTTGATCGACGCGGCCAGCCGCAGAATCTCGTCCCAGTGAGCGCGGACGTGCTTGATGTTCAGAGTGCCGCCGATCATCGGGCGCAGTGTCGGGTAGTCCTGGGCGCTATTCGGTACATACAGCTTGGTTTCGCAAAGGTCGCGGATGCGCGGGGCGAAACGGAAGCCCAGCAGGTGCATCAGCGCGAAAACGTGATCGGTGAAACCCGCCGTATCGGTGTAGTGCTCCTCGATCCGTAGGTCGGACTCGTGATACAGCAGGCCATCGAGTACATAGGTGGAGTCGCGCACGCCGACATTCACCACGCGGGTGCTGAACGGTGCGTATTGGTCGGAGATGTGCGTGTAGAACAGCCGTCCCGGCTCGCTGCCGTACTTCGGGTTGACGTGCCCGGTACTCTCGCCACGGCCACCGGCACGGAAGCGCTGGCCATCGGAGGATGAGGTGGTGCCGTCGCCCCAGTGGGCGGCAAAAGCATGACGGAACTGGCTGTTGACCAGCTCGGCCAGGGCCGTCGAGTAGGTTTCGTCACGGATGTGCCAGGCTTGCAACCAGGATAGCTTGGCGTAGGTCATGCCCGGACTCGACTCGGCCATCTTGGTCAGGCCCAGGTTGATGGCATCGCCCAGGATCGCCGTCAGAAGTAGCGTTCGGTCTTTCGCCTGTGCGCCATCCTTCAGATGCGTGAAGTGGCGGGTGAAGCCCGTCCACTCATCCACGTCCATCAGCAACTCGGTGATCTTGATGCGCGGCAGTAGCTGGCTCGCCTGGTCGATCAGCGCCTGCGCCGTATCCAGTGGCGTGATTTTCAGCCCGGACTCGGTAAGGATGGCGTCGGGCAGTTCGTTGTCCTTGGCCAATCGAGCGACAGTAGCCAACTGTTCGTCCAGCAACTGCAAGCGCTCTTCCAGGTACTGGTCGCTGTTCGGGGTGATCGCCAGTGGCAATGCCTGGTCCCGCTTGAGTGCGGAGAATGTCTCGGGGGGCAGTAGATAGTCGTCAAAGTCGCGGAATTGCCGCGACCCTTTGACCCAGATGTCGCCGGAACGCAGTGCGTTCTTCAGTTCGGAAAGAGCACATATCTCGTAGAAACGCCGGTCGATGCCTTCCGGTGTGTGCACAAGCGGTTTCCAGCGGGGCTTGATGAAGGCGGTTGGTGCGTCGGACGGCACCTTGCGCAGGTTATCGGCGTTCATCTCGCGCAGGGTCTGGACGGCATCTAGCACCGCTTGCGATGCCGGAGCAGCTCGGAGCTGAAGCACCTCCAGGAAGGCCGGGGTATAGCGGCGCAGCGTGTTGAAATTCTCGCTGACCAGGAGCAGGTGGTCGAAGGCCGCCGGCCGTGCCAGCAGCTCGGCCTCGCCAACGCTCTGGGTGAACTCGTTCCAGAGAATCACCGCCTCAATGGCGATGAACGGATCAATACCGGACGCTTTGGCGTCCAGCAGGGCCTGGCCGATCTTCGAGTAGAGTCGTACCTTGTCGTTGATCACCTTGCCCTGCTTCTGGAAATGCTGCTGGTGCTTGTTCTTCGCACGGCTGAACAGTTTGACCAGGATGCGGTCGTGCAAATCGATCAGCTCGTCGATCACGGTCGCGGTGCTTTCCAGCACCACGGCGACCAGGGTCGCATAGCGCCTCTCCGGCTCGAACTTGCCGAGGTCTTGCGGTGTCATCTGTCCGCCCTCGCGGGCCAGCTTGAGCAATCGGTTCTGGTGGATATGCAAGCCGAGATTTTCTGGCAAGTCCACCAACTGGAATATCTTCAACCGTTCGATGTGCTCGATCATGTGCCGTGAATTAGGTTTCAGCGGCGACTGCCGCAACCAGGTCAGCCAGGTGATGTTGCTGCCAATCTTGACCGTGAGTAGTTCATCGAGCTTGTTGCGATGCTGACGACTCAACGGCTCGACAAGAGCGCGGTAGATCCTTCGATTGGCTCGCGCAATGGCTTCCGAGCAAGCCCGATCAATCACTCTCAGCGTCGGCAGTATCCGCCGTTTCCGCCGCAGATTCTCTAGCGCCTGCTCGGCCAACAACAAGCCCTTGTCGGTCTGCTGGGCCAGCTCGGTCAGCTCGTGCACCAGGGAGCAAAAATCTGACAGGCCGAACGGGGACAGTTGCAGGTAGGTGCGCAGTTCCTGGGCATGCTCGCGGCGGGTCACGTCGCGCTCGCCGTACTTCGCCCAACTCGTGGGGTCGGTCTGGACCTGCTTGACCACCCACTGGATCACGGACTCGGGCAGTGCAGTGTCGTTGCCCAGCGCCACGGCCTTGTTAATGCCCGCCTGGGCCTGGCTTACCATGTCCTGGACCCGGTCGGTCGCTTCCGCTGTCTGGCGGGCCAGGCTACGCACTTCCCCTGCCACAACGGAAAAACCGCGCCCATGTTCACCGGCCCGTGCGGCCTCGATGGCGGCATTCAGTGCCAGCAGATTGGTCTGCTGGGCAATGCCGTCGATCATTCCGATAATGTCGCCGATCTGTCGGGCGTTGGCGCTGAGTGTTTCGACTTCGGCTGATAGAGCCTGAACCTGGTCATCAACCCTCTGGATCTCCTGTTGTAGTTGGTCGCTTGCCTTTTCGCCTTCCACCATGGCACGGGTAACACCGGTGGAAAACTCCGCCATATCGTGGGTGTGGTGACTCAGGTCATGCTTGATGGTGGTTGCCATTTCCTCAACCGCGCTGGCGATGTTCAGTGAGGCGGAGGAAAGGGCATCACTCTGCGTCTGGCTGCCAGTTGCCAGTTGCCAGTTCGGAAAGCCTCGGCGCCGCCGCCGACATGGCAATCGCGGTGCGGGTGGAATGGGATATTTCCTGCTCCAGGCTGCGCATGAACCGATTCAGGGCTCGGTGGAGGTCCTGGTTGTGCGTATCGCCACCAAATTCGATGGTCAGGTCCCAGTCTCTTTCGGTCAGGCGTTCGAGGGTTCGAATCAGTTCTTTTCGTCCGACAGAATTGGGGAACATCAGGCGTGACAACTGCATATATGATCCTCCGGAGTATGCAACTCTTTGCATTCGCAACATGGGTGCCAGCGATAGCCACTCGGAAGCGACGACTTTTCCGTTTTGGGTGCACCGAAATGGAGCGGTATTCGCACCACGGGGTCGTTAGCGCCCTATCTGTGTGCGAAAGCCTGTAGCTATGTGCGGTGCATCGTATTTTCATATGGCCTGGATATTGCTTTGCTTCAAGCGGATTCGAGCTTGCGGGTTTAAGGGAAGCATTACCCGGCCATTTGTCTGTAACCAGGGAGTGGTTTGTTGTTCCTGTGGTTGGAGATCGCTCCTATGGATATGCCGTTAATTGATGTTTTCTGGTTGGTTTTGTGTTCCGCCCTGGTATTCAACATGCAATTGGGGTTTCTGTGTCTGGAATCGGGACTGACCCGTAGCAAGAACGCCATCAATGTTGCACTGAAGAACATGACGGATTTCGCCCTGGCAGTATTGCTGTACTGGGTTTACGGCTTTGGCATCATGTTCGGGGCAAGTTATCTGGGGTGGCTGGGAGGCAGTCATTTCCTGCCAGCCGTCGGCGAATCCGACGCCTGGCTTTCTGCATTCTTTGTTTTTCAGGCCATGTTCTGCGCCACGGCTGTCACCATTATTTCAGGGGCTGCTGCGGAGCGTCTGCGCTTCGGTATATATATGATTCTCGGCTGCCTGGTGGCGGGGCTGATCTACCCGGTATTCGGGCACTGGGCCTGGGCCGGTGGTTTTGCCAGTGGCGACGGCTGGCTCGGCGCGCTGGGGTTTGTGGATTTTGCCGGCTCAACGGTTGTGCACAGTGTTGGTGGCTGGGTGGCACTGGCCGTCTTGCTGCTGATCGGCCCGCGCGCTGGCCGGTTCGACCAGGCTGCCGTGGGGCGATCCATGCCGGGATCAAACCTGCCCATGGCGATGCTGGGTGCGCTTCTGCTGTTTTTTGGCTGGTTTGGCTTCAATGGCGGCAGTACGCTGGCGGCGAACGCGGCCGTTCCCGGAATCATCGTCAACACGCTGCTTGGTGGCGTCACCGGTGTTATCACGGTGTTATTGGTTACCTGGAAGCTCAGAGGCTACACAGATGCCATGCAGCCGATGAATGGTCTGCTTGCCGGGTTGGTGGCGGTCACTGCATCGGCCGATGCCATTTCGGCGCCTGAGGCGATACTCATCGGCGGGATCGGTGGGCTGGTGATGATGGCCGCTGACACATTGCTGCTTCGTCTGCGGATTGATGATGCCGTAGGTGCTGTGCCGGTACATCTGGCGGCAGGGATATGGGGCACCCTTGCTGTGGCGTTGTTTGGTGATCCTGATGTGCTGGCTACCGGGCTCGACAGATATGACCAGTTGCTGGTTCAGCTGCAGGGTATTGTGGTTTGCGGCCTGTGGAGTTTTGGGGTCGCCTATGTGCTGCTGAAGGTGATCAACCACCGGTTCCCGCTGCGGGTGGACCCGGAGGCGGAGCGCCTTGGACTGAATATCTCCGAACACGGCACCCGCACCGAGCTGATCGAACTGCTGGAGGCGATGGAGGGAGATGCCCGCGCCGGCGATTTTCATGGTGAGGTTCCTGTTGAACCGTTCACCGAAGTGGGGCAGATCGCAAACCAGTACAACAAGGTAATCCGTGCGCTGGGACAGGCTGTACAGAACACCCAGTCCATCGTGCGGGATATCCGCGATGGCATTATTACGTTCACCTCCGACGGCACTCTGACCAGCTTTAACCCGGGCTCGGAGCGACTTTTTGCACTGCCTGCCCATGCTACGGATCTGAAATTGAGCAGCCTTCTTGGCGACTCCGACTGGAAGCCCGCTGAACTGCTGCCCAGCCCCGGCGGTGAAATTAAAAAGGAAGTACGCTGTCGGCGCTGGGATGGTAGTTCCTTCCTGGCTGAGCTTACTGTCAGCCCGTCAGCGATTGGAAACCGGGACCATTTCACCGGCATCCTGCGGGATATCACCGAGCGCCGGAGTATTGAAGATCAGCTTTCCCATGAAAAGAACCTGGCTCAGGTTACTCTGGCGTCAATTGCCGATGGCGTTATCACCACGGATCAGGCAGGCCGTGTCCGGTTCCTTAACCCCATCGCGGAACAACTGACGGGCTGGTGGAATATGGAGGCACAGGGGCTCCCCCTGTCCGACATTTACCAACTGGTCGATGAGTCTAATGACGCTGTTCTGCCAAACCCGGTAACACGGGCGCTCCGACAATCCGGAGCCGCTCCCCGGCAGGCCGGCGAACATCACTACGCACTGCGAAAGCGCGATGGTGGGCTGATACCGGTGAAGGAGTCGGTGGCGCCCATTCGGGATCCCGAGGGCAGGCTGATTGGTGTGGTGCTGACGTTCAGTGATGTGTCCGGGATCCGTCAGCTGGCCCGTGAACTCACTCACCAGGCCGCGCACGATGCCCTGACGGGGCTGATCAATCGCGCTGAATTCGAGCGCCATTTGGTGTCATTGCTGAAG
The DNA here is from genome assembly GCF_008795955.1 of Marinobacter denitrificans. GTDB lineage: Bacteria > Pseudomonadota > Gammaproteobacteria > Pseudomonadales > Oleiphilaceae > Marinobacter > Marinobacter denitrificans. The sequence continues at coordinate 14,103 of NZ_VMHN01000015.1, read as the reverse complement.
GAAGGCTCAGGCGGTGTCGATGAGCATGTGCTCTGCTATCTGGACCTGGACCAGTTCAAAATCGTGAACGACTCTTGTGGGCACATCGCGGGTGATGAACTGTTGCGGCAACTGGCCTCGCTGTTTCGCAGCCGAGTCAGGGATTCGGACCTCCTGGCGCGGCTTGGCGGGGATGAATTTGGTGTGATGCTCCATAAGTGCAATGTTACGGAAGCTCTGCAGGTAGCCGAGAGCATTCGGGCGCTGGTGGAGGATTTCCGCTTCTCGTGGCAGGACAAAACCTTCGCCGTGGGTGTCAGTATTGGCCTGGTGCCTCTAGATGGGCTGGGAAACAGTCTGGGCAACCTGCTGGGCGCGGCGGATGCGGCCTGTTACTCGGCCAAGGACGCTGGGCGTAACCGGGTTCACGTCTACCAGCCCGATGATCGCCAACTGCTCGCGCGCCAGGGAGAGATGCAGTGGGTTAACCGCATTCGCAGCGCCCTGGATGAGGATCGGCTCAGGCTCTATGTGCAGCCGATAGTGCCACTGAATGTGAAAGACGCGTTGGTGCCGCGATATGAGGTACTGGTCCGGATGCTGGACGAAAAAGGGGACATTATTCCGCCCGGCGCTTTCATGCCGGCGGCAGAACGTTACAACGTGACATCGTCGATTGATCGCTGGGTGGTGGCCAACACCCTGGCGTGGATTGGCGATAACGCGAGACGATCGGGTGGCCAGCCCGGGCACTACTCCATAAACCTGTCGGCGGACTCGGTCACCGACAGCGATTTTCTGGCGTTTGTCCTTGATTGTATAGAGCGTTGTAAGGTGCCATCGGAGTCGATCTGTTTCGAGATCACTGAAACCAACGCCATCGCCAACCTGAGCAGCGCCATTACCTTTATCGAGCGGCTCAAGGCTATCGGCTGTCAGTTCGCCCTGGATGACTTCGGCTCCGGAGTGTCATCGTTCGGTTACCTCAAGAACCTGCCTGTGGATTTCATTAAAATCGACGGAGCTTTTGTGCGGGATATCTGCAGTGATTCAACCGCCAGGGTGATGGTGGGGTCTATCCACAATATTGGCAAGGAAATGGGGCTGAAGACAGTGGCCGAGTATGTGGAGTCCCGGGAAATCCTGGACGAACTGCGGGAACTGGGCATCAACTATGCGCAAGGGTTCTATCTGGGCAAGCCGTCGCCTCTGGCGACCACGCTGACGGGAGTACGGATGATGCCGCGCTAGTCAATGGGTGGCGCCGGTCGGGTCAGACGAGCTCGCAGGCTTCCGTAATAACCCTGTTGCGGCCCGCCGCCTTGGCCTGGTAGAGCATCGCGTCAGCGCGACATATGGCATCATTGACGCCTTTACCGGGTAGGTACTCGGCGATCCCGACAGTTACGGTAATGGGTACGCCAGCAATCGGTGCCCTCTCAATCGCCCTTCGGCAACGCTGGGCGGCATGGCGTGCGCTGCGAAGATCAACGCCCGGAGTAGAGGGTTGGCAGCAGCGCCGGGTGGTGCTGTAATCCTCATGCGCCCCGGTATTGTCGGGCTGTGGCTGGCCGCCATCGGGGTTCCGGTGGCGTTCATCCTGCGATTCTGGCCGGTGGACGCTGGTCTGATTCCGCCGATGGATACCGGGCCGGTGACCGTTTATCTGGTAGCGTTGACTGCCGTTGTGGCAGCGCTGTTTCATCTGGAAATTCGAGGTACTAATCCGAAATAAAGTAAGCGAACATCACCCGGAGATATAAGCCAGGTCCGGATGACCAAAAAACGATTTCAATAACCGTGGCAGTTTCTGCAAGCGCCGAAGCTGCCGGTAAACAATGCTCCGAAGTTGTTCTTTGCTGTTAATGATCTTTTTACCAACGTGGTGGTATTTGATATAGCCCCAAACAGACTCATCAGGATTCAGCTCAGGCGAGTACGGCGGCAGGAAGAACAGCCTGAGCTTGCCGTCGAGGCTCTCAACATAGTCTCGAACCCGACGAGCATGATGGACCGGGTGGTTATCGAGGATCAGGAAAACCGGCTTGTCAGCGTCTTGCACCAGAGCCTTGAGGAAACCGAGGAAAGCATCGGTGTTCATGTTGCCCTGAATGGTCTTGAAGCGGAGCTCACCGCGAGGCGAGATGGCAGAGATCAGATTGATGCTGAAGCGATCGGGGTTTCGCCCTTGGGTGCCCAGGTCGTGCCACTGTGATAATCAGATCGAATGCTGGCTTCATCGCCAAAGGTGGCGCCGACTTTTTTGGCTTCCTTGCAGATTTCCGGATAGGTCTCTTCTTTCCACTGTTTCACGGCCTCTGGCTTTTGCTGGTAAGCCCGATGCAGTGGTTTCTGAGGCGTCAGCCCCAGGTTTCGAAGCAGACGACAGCGGTAAAAGGGAAATTACAACAATCTTCAATACTGCACTTATCTAGGGTTTTGATTCTTCATGGATGCGAAATGGTTGAATTTGAGGAGCTGGGTCGCTCAGGCATGACCTGAATCATCATCAGTGGGGGCGCCCTCTGACTCCTCTTCCATCACTTCATCAACGAGTTCTTCTGCTACAGGATCTGTCTCACCACCGTTCTCTCGAATTACCATATGCCAGCCAAGAATCAACCCGACGACATTATCCCCTTGGCCTTCTTCGAGGTGTTCTAAAAGAAGTCCCTCACTGCTTTCACAGATCTGCTTGACCACGTTCCAGTCGAATTCGATCTTGCCGCTTTACGGGCATTACTGGCGGGCCTCTGCCTGATTCTGATCGCCGTTGGAAAGGGCAGGCGAATTAGTTTCTCGCCTCGAAGGTTTCTCATGTTGACTGTGATTGGCTTCAGTTATACCGGCATGGGCCTTGGAGGAATGTTTCTCGGGGCTGGCAAACTGGGCCCAGGACTTGCAACGGTGCTGGCAAACGCACAACCGCTTTTTGCAGCGGTTCTGGCGCTGTTCATTTTTAGGGAAGTGGTGACCGGGCGCGTGTTCGCGGGACTGATCGTTGGCTTTATTGGGGTTGTGGTACTTGCGGCGCCAGAGATGGAGTTTGGTAACGCCAGGTTTACAGGGGCGGTCTATGTTCTGGTCGGCGCTATTGGAACCGCCTTCGGGAACGTGCTACTCAAATATCAGGCCGGCAGCGATGATATTTACTTGTCCATGGGTATTCAGCTTGTCATTGGTTCGGCATTCCTGGGCATTGCATCCGTGGGTCTGGGTGAGGGCATGGCGATTGACTGGACCTGGTCGTTTTCCTCCGCAATCTTCGTTTTGGCTATTCCAGCGACGGCTTTGATGGTTGTTCTGTGGTACTCATTGCTGGCAAGCGCTCCTTTGAACAGCCTGAATTCGTTCACCTTTCTGACGCCTGTGTTTGGGCTTGTTATCGGCATACTGCTGTTTGGTGAAACCTTTAGTTTCGTGGAGATCATAGGAATAGGGATCACAATTATGGGTCTGGTTATCGTTGTGAAGGCCCCACGACAGCCGGCTGGCGTTTCCGAAGTTCGGGAACAGATGACGGTAGCCGGCCGCCCCTACTGAAAAAGGACCTGGTCTATGAAAATCTGGATAAGCGCTCTTCTTTTGTTTGCCATATCGGGTCGTCTTATCGCGGCTACTCCCTCGGCTGTTTCTTTGGTCGAAGGCATGGAGCAGACCCTTTGGTCAGACAGTAACCACGGCCGGCACGTGATGCGTATCGAGAGCGAGTACTGGACCCGTGAGCTGCAGCTGGAAGCCTGGATGGATCGGCCGGATCACACCCTGATCCGGATTCACTCGCCGAAAAAAGAGGCTGGCGTTGGTTCGCTGAGAATCGGTGATGCCATGTGGAATTACCTTCCCAAAGTGGATCGCACCATCAAGATTCCGCCGTCGATGATGCTGCAGCCTTGGATGGGGTCCAACTTCAGTAATGATGATCTGGTCAAGGAAAGCTCCTTCGTTGACGACTACACCCATGAGTTGGCCGGGGTCGATGACTCTGGCGAGGTGACTGTCTACCGGGTCGCAACGGTCGCACGCAAACTTCTGAACTCACTCGAAACCCCTTTTCAGTTTGAGGGCACCGACCTTCGTGTCTCTATCGGAACCAGCATCGGGATTGCAATGTACCCTGAAGACGGGGCGGGGGCGGAAACGCTGGTAGAGCGGGCAGACATGGCCATATATGCCGTGAAACAGAGGAAAAAAACGACTTTTATTTTTACAGCTAAGCATGATGGACGACAAAAGACCGGACGACACGTCGCCCTAAACCCGTCATCCAAACCACTCGGGCTCCCCCAATGAAAAACACCTGAGACTTGAGCGACAATAGCCTTGCAGTAGGCTTTAAAACATAGTCTGGAGGAATTTCAAGAAACTCTGTTCACCTCGTCGGAATCGTTGCCAGCGCTCAAGCGATCCAACAGCTCATTCTTCACGCTCAGCTCGGTTTCAAGCTGCTGCACCTTCGCTTTCAGTTGGTCGTTCACGCGCTGCTGCTTTTCAAAGGCAGCCTTTCGTTGGCGTAACGCCACGACTTGCTGCTCTAGCCGCACCGTTTTGTCGGCCAGACGACGATTTTCGCGCTCCCGCTCGCCCAGTTGCTGGGTCAACCGATCCGACTGCTTTCGAACTTCAGTCACCTCCGTGAACAGCCGGGTGATCTCTCGGGTGGCCTGGGTCTGCTCGTCGCGTTTCACGGCCAGGGCTTGTTGCAGATGGCGTTGCTCTTCCTGGACTTGCTGGACCTGCTGCTCATGCCGCCGCTGATCCTGCTCGCGCTGCTCTTTCACGGAGCCGCGATAGTGCTCCAGCGCCTGCCGGGCATGCTTGTGTTTTTCTTCGAGTGAATTCACCTGGCGTTGCTTGTCCTGAACCTGCTCAGTCAAACTTTCAATGCGTTGGGCCTGTGCGCGGTTATCGCTTTCGAGTTTTGAGAGCGCCCCACGCAGCCCACGGACCTCCGCCTGTAAATCATCCCGCGCCTGAGCCAACAGGGTATTTTGTGCCTGGTGTTGCTTGGTTTCAGCGGTCTGTACCGTTAAGGCTTCCTGCAGGCCGGCCACCTCGGCCTGTTGGCGCTGTTCGGCCTGCTCGATGGTCTCCTGCGCGTCCTGGCGTAATTGCCGAGCCAGTTGGCTTACCAAGTCGGTTACGTGGTTGCTCAGAAGCGCTTCGTCGTCCAGACGGGTGCTTTCACGCGCCTCAATCGCTCTCAGGTGGTTGCTAATGGTGGTCTTTGAGCCGGTGTTGCCCAGCTCGGCTCGTATGGCATCGATGGAGGGGTGAACATTGCGAGCCAGAAGACGTTTACGGGCGTCCTCGACCAGGGGTTGGGTGATGCCGCCTCGGGCCATGATCGTGTCCTTGTGTTTATTTCGTACCGTGGTACGTATTATGTAATTACGTACCATATACACCAGAAAGATCGTTGGAAAGCACATCTGTTCAAACATGTGATAATCCAGAGTTATCCATTGTGATACCCATTTCGACGACTATACTGACCAAAGCCCGGTACGATACGGCGTTGGTCAACTACCCCGGCCCGAGGCCATACGCTCACAATGAAGGAGCCCACAAGTGCACAAACAAGCCGACCCACTTGACCAGGTGTTTGCCTTTCGGGCGTTTGATTTTCGGAACCGATTTCCAGACCCATTACCGAACTTCCGTGCCGCCCTGGAATGCCTGCAAAGCGAAGACGCCTATATGCCGGATGTTGAGGCACAGATCAGGACCTACCTCAAAGAAGGCCGCTCGATTGCCATTCCAAACAGTTTCTTCTGGGTGGAGCAAAAGCCGTTTGCGTCATTGTCAGAGGCCCAAAGCTGGGTGCAGGCCCACCAGGAAGGGGCTGCCAAGGGCTCGCCGCTGGATAGGCTCGCCGGCTCACTGATCGCCAACCCCGACGATCCAACTGACAAACAAGTGCGCGACGCGTTGGCTAGGACGTTCACAAAAATGGCTTCAAAGGCTGACAACGATGCTGTGCGCGCCGGCAAAAAGTTGGTTAAGGGAAGCGATACGAGCACTGCCGAAGTCGGACGACGTCGGTGCGTCCAATGACGATTGATCGGTACGTTCGCGCCGCCACACGGGACAATACACGGCGCAGCTATCGGTCAGCGGTCGAGCATTTTGAGGTGACCTGGGGCGGGTTTCTGCCCGCAACAGCCGACAGCGTGGCTCGCTATCTGGCCGACCATGCCGAACGTCTTTCTGCGGCCACTCTGAAGCAGCGCCTGGCGGCGTTGGCTCGCTGGCACCGGGACCAAGGTTTTCCAGATCCGACGAGAGCTCCTTTAGTACGCACGGTTCTGAAGGGCATTCGCGAAGAGCATCCCTATCGGCAAAAACAAGCAAAGCCGCTGGCCATCCCCCAGCTCCAGCAACTGGATCAGTGGCTGGCAGGACAGATCGCAGAGGCGCGGCAGCACGATGCCCGGCGTCTCGGCGTCTGGTTGCGCAACCGAGCCATGGTCTTGCTCGGGTTCTGGCGAGCCTTTCGCAGCGACGAACTCTGTCGGTTAACCATTGAAGATGTCGCACTGGCCCCCGCTGCCGGTATGTCCTTGTACTTGCGGAGGAGCAAGGGGGATCGTCAGGCCGAAGGTCGCCTGTACAAGGTGCCAGCTCTGAGGCAGTGCTGTCCCGTGGAGGCCTGTCAGGATTGGCTGGACTTTTTGAACCAGCCCAGCGGTGCGCTATTCAGGGCGATTGATCGTTGGGGAAATATTTCCAATACTTCATTGCACCCGAACAGCATCGTGCCGCTGCTGCGCCAGCTTCTGGCCGACGCAGACATTGACGCTGTGGAAGCGTTCAGCAGCCATTCGCTGCGACGCGGTTTTGCCACTTGGGCCAGTGCTTCCGGCTGGGAAATCAAAGCGCTGATGGAGTACGTCGGTTGGCAGGATACCCAGACCGCCTTGCGATACATTGAAGCTAAATCGCCGTTCGAGCAGGCCCTGATGCAAATCCCAACCAAAGTGGCGTCGTCTGTCGGTCAGCCACGCCTGGCGAGCGTATCCGAGCCAAGTTACCGGGCATTAACCGTTCAGCTCACCCTGGAGCCGCAACGTCCTCGCAGCCGGAAACACCATCAGGCCCGCACGGTAATCGAAGCCCACTGCCTGAAACCGTTCGAGATGGAACAGCAGAACAATGGGGACTACCGCATTGAGGTGCCTGCAACGTCGGATGAGCAGCTGGACGAAATGATGGACGACTTGATCGATGAGATACACCGCATTGCGTCCGATAAAGCCTGCTGGGTGGAGACACTGATCAAGGACCCGGCCACCGGGCAAGCATGGGATTGAGCCAGTTATGAGTGCTATTCAGGAAACAGCCTATCCACGGTTTCGGACGGATATCTCGCAACAGGAACTTGATGCAGTATACACGCCCACGTCCGGCGAACAGCGCTGGGCTCGTCGGCGCACCCGGCCGATCCTGGAGCGCTTCTTTTTACTGCTTCACCTGAAGGCGGATCAGAAACAAGGGTTCTTTTCCTCGTCGGTCGATTTGCCGGGCGATTTGCGTCGTCACATTGCGCAGTGCCTTGGTCTCGACAAGCAGCCGACCAAAGCCCAACGACAACAGTATGATCGTTCTGCCACCCGTAAACGCCATATCCCGTGGATTCGAACCTATGTGGGCACCCGGACTCTGGACGAGAAGGCTCATGCTTGGCTCGATAGCCAAGCAACGAAAGCCGCCGAGTCCCGCGAGGTGCTGGCCGATATCATCAATATCCTTCTGGAAGAGTTGGTACGTCACCGTTTCGAAATTCCCGGCTTTACGGTGTTATTGAGGCTCGCCAAGGATGCCCGGGCCACCGTCAATGACCGCTGTTACCGGTCCATCGTCAGCGAACTCAACGACGAAACAAAGGCACTGGTGAATGACTTGCTGGTATCGCCACCGGGCATCGAGATCAGCGGCTGGCAGCGTCTGAAGCGAGAAATCCGAAATCCGAAAGCCGACGAATAAAGAAATCCGGTCCTACCTGCAACACCTCAAGTGGATGAAGGATATCGTCGAGCAATTACCGGGCGTCAAATCAATTCCCGTGACCAAGCGGCGACAGTTCGCCCACGAAGCACGAGCGCTGGATGTGGCCAAAATGGCTCGAATCCCTGCGCGTAAACGCTATGCCCTGGCGGTGGTCCTGATCCGGCAACAGTATGCCCAGGCGCTGGATGATACCGCAGAGCTTCTGATCAAGCTGATGAGGCAACTGGAAACCACCGCCCAGCAAAATCTCCTGGCCTATCAAATGGAGCAGACCCAGCGCACCGATAGACTGGTGTCCTGCTTTAAAGACGTGTTGACTGCCATGGAGGCCGAGCCAAACCCGTGGCAAACGCTTCAGGCCGTTATCGGAGACAAGCGCCAGGAGTGGCTGGACGAATGCGAGGAGCATCTGGCCTACGCGGGCAATAACTACCTGCCTTTCATGTTGCGACCGTTTCGAACCAAACGCAGCCTGCTGTACAACTGCCTGGAAATACTCACGTTTCAAAGCACCTCCAGCGACTTACTGTCGATTCAACTGATCGAGTTACTCCGGAAGACCCGTTCATTGAAAGCCGAGACGCTGGATTTGCGGGTCCATACGCCGGATCTGGTCGAAAGCATCCAGCAGACCAAGTGGACGCTCGAAAAGTGGCGCCGTCTGATTTTCACGGGGCCGGACAGTCTGACGGTTCACCGTAAATATTTTGAGTTGGCCGTTTTGAATCTGGTGAAACAGGAACTGAAGTCTGCCGATCTGGCGGTTGTTCACGGGGATCGCTTCGATGACCATCGCGATCAACTGGTGAGTTGGTCGGATTACGAGCAGGAAATTGAGGGTCGGCAACGATTCTGACGCAATCCTCCAAAATTTGCCTTAACCTATTGTATTTAAATTATTTTGGCGTTGTAGCTCATGGGTGAAACCTGCCGATCAAAATCAAGCGTATAATCGCCAAATCGGTTGATATGGTCCGTGCGGTATGGGGCCAGCCCTTTGAGAATATCGTGATCAATATGATGACCGCGCTCTTTGAGATCTTTAAGGGTTAACGTCATCGACTCCACATTGTGAAGAATGACCAGGTTGGCCACCAAGTGGTTATATTTGATCACCTTCCGTTGCTCGTGACGGATATTCTCGGCGATCACCCCCTCGCCGCCGAAGAACAGCCATTTCACGAACTGGTTGAACTCTTCCGTTTTGTTCGTCTCCGCATGAATGGTTCGCCGCAACTCCACGCTGCCAATGTAGTCCAGAAGAAAGGTTGTCCGAACGACCCTCCCCAGTTCCCGGAAAGCAAAGTAGAGTTTGTTCTTGAGGCTTGCGGTACCTAAACGTCGCAGTACCGTAGACGGTGCGATTTTTCCAGCCTTAATCGATAGCGCCACCCGGAGCATGTCCGGCACATGGGTTTCAATCAGTTTCCAGTTGATAGTCTCGCTGAACAAAGCATTGATGTGCTCATACCGTTGGCGTTTGTCAGACTTGTAGAACACCAGCTGCTTCAGATTCCGGATGCGGGGCATCAGGTTGATACCCAGCAGGTAAGCCAACCCGAAGACGGGCGCACTTTGCGCCTGAGTATCGCCATGCAAGGTGTCAGGCTGGATATCGGAGTCGTTTTTGATCAGTCCATCAAGGATGTAAATGGCCTCATAAACGCCGCAAGGAATGAAGTGGCTGAACAGCGCGATGTATTTGTCCGAGACGTGGTAGTAGCCCACCCCGCCATAGCCACCGTACCGTATGTGGTATTCCGATAGCAGATTCTGTTCGTACAGGTTCCATTTTGTGCCATCGGCGGCGGCCCGCTGGCCAGTTCCCCAGTGTCGCGGCAGCCGGTAGCGGTTGTAGGCATTGATAACCTGTACAATCGCCTGCTCCAGGCGCTCTTCGGTGACGTGCCGCAGGTTGAGCCAGGACACCTGCCGGCGATTAAGCGTCGTGATGGATCGCGCGGTCTGAGTTGGCCCGAGATTGCAGCCATAGCAAAATAAGGTCGAAACAAAGCGGGTACGGGGGTCGTCCAGCTTGCCCTCAAATCCGGAAAGTGGCCCAAAGCGTTTGTGGAGGCCCAGCCATTTTTCGGCTTCCACCAGGATGTCGAGAATGTTCTTTTCGGGCATATTTTGGGATAACTGCTTATCAATCTCAGCTAACCCATCCGGAGGCGCTCTACGGCGGTGCTTCCGGATCACCAGATCTTCACCATGGAAGACGGCGTATTCATTCTCCGGGAAGCCACGGTCAATGCGGTCGGCCGTTTCGCTCAACCGGGAGTGGGCTTGTACCACAAAAGCGGCTGGGTCGGATTCGATATCAATCATCGCACTGTAGTCCGCTATCTGGGCATCATAGACACTCCAATCCACCAGCTGATCGCGGTAGTCACTGTACTGGTCGCTATTCGCGACCGCGAGATCGCCGGAAATCAGTTCACGCTTCACCTGTGTCAGTACGCCCAGCTCGAAATACTTCCGGTAGACCATCCCGGGGGGCAGCTGGCTTGGCCCGGTCCCCAATACCAAACGGCGCCAACGCTCCGGTAGCCAGGACACGTCGACGGGTTGACTACTGAGGACAAGGCATTCCTTACGGCTGTGCCGGTGCTTTTTCAGAGTCGCAATCGCCTCAATCAAAGATTGATCGTGGCTGGTTGCCGCCAGATCCAGTAGTTCAAGGCAATTGAATAACAGGGGGCGTAACGGGCGGTAGGGTTGCAGCATGAACGGGATGAAGTTATTGCCAGCATAGGCCATGTGTTCCTCACACTCTGCCAGTAATTCATCAGGATCGCTCTGGATGGCAGCCGCCACTCGGGCACCTCGCTCGGAGTCCGTTGGCGCTTCCTGGACGGCGGTCAGTACGTCACGCAGTTGAGCCACCAGCCTGTCCATGCGTTTCATGTGATCCAGGTGATACTGGTTCAGGTTGGCTTCTGCCTTGGTTTTGATGTTGCGCATCTTGCGAACAAAGATGTCGACCGCATCGTCCATCGCGCGACGCAATTGGGCATGGACCAGCAGAACCATCAAAGCGTAGCGTTTGGTGCTTTGCATGGCCTTGATGTTGGCCGCGCCCAGCGCTCGTGCTTCCAGTATGAAGTGGTGATATTTGGCGGCGGGAATGTGATCAACAGCGGGCAATTGTTGACACCAACCCTGAAGCCATTCCAGGTGCTGAAGATACTTCTTCACTTCCGTATTGGTCGGCTTTTTGGGTTCCTGTTTCAACTTATGCCAACTGGTATGAGGGGAATCATCCGGCACTTGCAGCAACTGGTCAAATTCGTTTTTTTGATGCGCTGTCAAACCCACATTGAGCGTCCGAAAGTAACCGGTATTGACCGTGCTGCGAGCCTGACGCGCGGTCCGTTGCAACGTTGAAAAACCCGGTAACTCAAAACGCTGGCGCACCAGCTCTTCAATCACCACATTGATGATGTCCGCCAGGTCCTGCTTGGTGGTGGCCGCTTCACGCGCTAGTTCCCGTACAATTGCCTTGCCTTCAACGGTGAACGCCTTGATGCCCACCTGTTGACGAACCGTCTCCAGCATCCGCTGACGGGCGCCGCCATTGCGGTCGTAGACCCTGAGCTGGCTCAATGCGAGATGTGAAAGGTCGTCGCACGCCAGAATGTGCGTTGTAATGGATTGGGGAACGGCTTTGAGATGGACAAAGTAGCCCAGACGCTGCACTGTTTTCAGGAGAATGAGTAGGGCGCCACGAGCAGCCGGAGTTCGACCGTGCTTTCGGGCAAAGGATCGTTCCTGGGTAGAGGGTGTATAAATTTCTGCCAGTTCTTGATCCGAGACCACCGCCTTCAATCGCGGATAGGCGGTTTCATGGAGGCTACTCATACGCAGTTCTTCGCTATGGGGTTCCAGTGAAAGGCATTAGCCCACAGTACTTTCGCTCTTGAGGGGGGCATTGCTTATAGTAGGCAGCAATTCGTCAAGACCAAAGGAACCGCCCGTTATTTTGTGAACGCCACGCTCGCTTTACGTTACGGGATTATTCGGTCATCGATCGCCGGTTCCCCGATTTATTGAATCGTTACACCACACCGCAGACTGATTCGAGCTATGGCCATTGAGCATCTTTCCCCCCCCACTGATCATTCACACCTACCAACGCCTTTCTAGTGCCCAGCTAATCGCTCTGGCAGGGACCGGGCTAACGACGGTGGCGCTGGCGCCGCTGGCCCATGACTGACGGGCGGCAGTGCGGGCCAGGTGCTCGGCATTGCGCTGGCCCTGAAGATGATTGCCTACGCCCTAATAGCACCTCTGTTTGGGGCTGTTGCCCAAAAACTTCCCCGCCGTACTCTGCTGGTCACACTGGACATTCTGAGGGCCTGCGGGGTTGCCCTTTGTCACTGAGGTTTGGCAGGGGGCCCACTCTGGCTAGGGTAGGTACAAAATTTTCGCCCAACCCCTTCATGTAATGACGCAATTAAGGGGCACGAGATATTGCCCTCTTGGGCGCAGCACCGATCAACCATGGCGCTCAGTAAAACCTCAATTTGCTGTAGCTTTTCGATCTTCCCACGTACGTCGTGCAACTTGCGCTCCGCGAGAGTGCTGGCTTCCTGGCAGTGGGTGCCGTCTTCGAGTCGGAGCAGGTCGCTGACCTCATCGAGACTGAAGCCTAACTGCTGCGATGTTTTCACAAAGCTCAACCTGCCGATATCGCTGGGACCGTAGCGTCGAATACCCCCGAGAGGACGCTGGGGCTCAGGTATTAACCCACGTCGCTGGTAGTAGCGGATGGTCTCAACTGAGACGTTCGCCGCCTTAGCCAGCCCCCCGATGGTCAATGAGTTCATTTCATCCGGCATTTGCCTTGACTCCGTAGTTGACTACGGCCTCAAGCTTAACCTATCGAACAAGGCCGTAGAAGGTGTAATTGCAATATCAGAGTTGAATTCCGAGTCACAATCCGGTCGCGAGTCGTTAATCGCAGGCGGGGTTGCAGCCTGCTCGCGTCGGCCTGCTGTCTGGGCACCTTGGCCCTGATCGCCCTGGGGGGTTCCGGTGCCTGGATCGGCAACCTGGCGAAGTCTGCGAGGTACCGCAAGTGCGCACCGCTTCGAGACACCCCGCTACCTAGGTATCGACGAGCTGTACCTGAACCGCCGCTACCTCTGCATCCTGACCAACCTGGAGGAGCGTACCTTGTTAGACCTGCTGCCCGGTCGTCAGCAGGAGGCAGTGACGAAGCGGCTCATGAGCATGACCGAGCGCGACAAGATCGAGATCGTCAGCATGGACATGTGGAAGCCATATCGCCGTGCCGTCCAGGCGGCGCTGCCACAGGCCCGCATCGTGGTCGATAAGTTCCATGTTGTGCGTATGGCCAACGAAGCCCTGGAGAAGGTCCGCAAGGGGCTCAGGAAGGAGCTGAAGGCCAACCAACGCCGAACCCTCAAGGGTGACCGGAAGACCTTGCTGAAGCGGGCTCACGACGTCTCCGACCGCGAACGTCTCATCATGGAAACCTGAATGGGGGCCTTCCCCCAGCTCCTGGCAGCCTACGAGCACAAGGAGCGGTTCTACCACATCTGGGACTGTGCCAGCCGGCGAGATGCTGAGCAGGCGCTGGCTGCCTGGATTGACGACATCCCAGTCACCAATGCCTTCACGGAGTCGATCAACCGGCTGGCCAAGGACAAGAACCGCGATGGCCGGGGCTACTCATTCGAGGTGATGCGGGCCCGGATGCTCTACACCACCAAGCAGGGGTCAGTTCACGAAACGGAAAAAATTGTACGCTAAGCCTTTGGCATCAATGATATCGACACCATTTTTTCCACAATTCATAAAGTTGCGCAGTAATTAGTCGACGACTGGCCCTTGCTAAATAATTTTCATTTCAGCATGAGTTGTGCTTTAAAAATTCAATTCTGCAACTACACTCATTGGGCGAACAGAGCGAGAAATCCGCCGTTAATTCCAATAGCGGGTACGCGAATGAATATCAGGGTAATCCCCCCATTTTTAGCGGGGTTCAAAAGTAGACCTTAGGCCATCATGGCCAACTTCTGTTGAGGGGTAATCCCTCCGAGTCCCATATTGGGTCGTTCGTGATTGTAGTGCCAGAGCCAGCGA
>NZ_VMHN01000014.1 GCF_008795955.1 Marinobacter denitrificans | reverse complement strand
ACGCGGATTCCGAGGCCAGCTAAGGAACCTCTCCTTCCAGTGAGACAGGTAACTCCTCACTTCTTCAGAGACAGGAGGCCTTCAGCGTATTGTCGCCCTGGTGGACACCCTTGCTGCGTGACCGGCAACCGGCTTAAAAAAGCTGGCGCCAAGCGCTCCACAACGCCGTAGCATCTTCACTCGACACCAGCCGGGTCTTCGGCGCGGCGTCTTCCAAGCAATCCGCATTCGCTATGGTCAGTCCCCAGTTTAGTAGAGTCTGCGGGGCTGACAACAAGGCCAAGTTCCGCTTATCGGCCAGAATGGCATGAACTCTGGGGTTGGGTGACCAAAAAACCAGTAGTTCAATAGGTTGAGAGTGTTTTTGGGCTATTTTTCACGTTTGTCTGCCAACCCTCTATTGCGCTTGTCCGCGATGCGGTGCTCCAGGAATCGCATCATCCATTCATGCAACATGCTGTCGAAGAATTTACGGATGTCTGCGTCCAGGACCCAGTTGATCTTCTTCCTATAAAGTCCCGCCTGTACCGCATCCAGTGCGTCGTGTTGTCCTCGACCCGGCCGAAAACCATAGGAGAACCCCATAAAGTCCGGCTCGTAGATCGCATTCAGGACGAACACCACTGCCTGTTGAACAATTTTGTCTTCCAGGCACTGGATGCCAAGAGGCCTTGTCGAACCATCCGCCTTCGGAATGTAAACCCGCCTTGCGGGTCTGGCTCGGTAGCTCCCCTTGTGGATACGGCGGTTGAGATTCTCTAACCTCGCGTCTAGCTCGCTCCCATACGATTCCCATGTCACTCCGTCTATACCAGCGGCCGATCTGCGCTTGAGCGCAAAGTAGCTTTGGTGTAACAGCGGAATATCAACATGATGTAGCAACGCAGAGAAGCGAGTTTCTTTCTTCCGTTGCGCCGCCTGGCGCACGGTCAGCAAACCGGGCGACGCAGCGACCTGGCTCTGAGTCCAGACTGCGGCGGCTCGCTGACCGTTTCCCTTGGGTCCGGTCCTTTCCTCCAATCTCTCCGCAGGTACCTTCGCACCGTTGCTCGAGATCTTCTCAGGTACTACGACCGGATCCGACTTCTCACCCACGTTCATACTCATCCTGCGGTGTTACCCTTCGGTAAGTCGCCTCGGCTATGCCGGGGTGGGTGAGACCTCCCAGGTTCCGTACAAAAGACGTCGCCACGTGCACCGGGTCTACGACTGCGTGGAGTGCCACCACAGCTTGCCATCGCGCTGAGATGATTGTTGCGTTCTGTTTCGCTTAACAACATCCGCTCTCCAGAATTGGGTTTCGCAGCTCAATACCGAGCCCATGGTTTCCCCTGTCAACACTTCACACGCGACCTCGCGATCGGGTGCGCATGACTCGGGGCCGGGGCAGCTGGCTAGGCCTTACCCCGTGCGGGACTTTCACCCACTATCTTTTGCCAGCTTTTCCTGGCGTACTAAGCGGCCGGTAATCCCATCTTGAGCCAGGCGCTGCCGCCGTCAGGATAGTGTCCACTTATTTTCTAGTGGACATTTATGGACGTCTCCCCGTAGTCAACGGGTAGCTTGTGATGAAGCGGTGGTTCGCGGACATATATCCGGCGTCTTGATGGCGGCTTTAGCCGCCGCGCCTCGATGAGTTCCGTGCCTTGTCACCTAGACACTTAAGCGGTTTGAGTCAACGCTTGTCCACTTTCAGGTTCTGGCAAGGACGGATGACCGGTTGCTTCATCGGGTACTGCAAACTCACAGGGTGAGCACTGCATTTCAGGGTGTTGCAAACGCCTTTCTCATATCGAACGCCTCTCCTTTGGACAAGACCGCCCAAGCCAGTCTGGCCAGTTTGTTTGCCAGTGCCACGACAGCCTTGTTAAAGCCGCGCCGTTCCCGGAGCTGGTTGACCCAGCGTGCCAATGGGTGATCCCAGCCCCAACGGCCGCAACCGGTAGTGATCGCTCGCGCTCCGTGGATAAGCTGGGTGCGGAGGTAGCGGTCGCCATTCTTGGTGATTCCCAAGAGCTGCTGGTGCCCACCGCTACTACGCTGTCGCGGTACCAAGCCAATCCAGGCCTCGCACTGGCGCCCGGTGCGGAATTGGTGTCCGTTGCCGATGCGCCCAATCAAGGCCGAGGCGACCAGCGGACCCACACCTGGGATCGCCTGCAGTGCTAGCCAGGCCGGCTGTTGTCTTGCCAAGGCATTGAGCTCCCGGGTCACTTGACGAATTAGATGGTCCCAATGCTTGAGTTCGTCATAGAGCCTGGCGAGGCACTGGCGCGCGACAGGGGATAATCCATTCTCGGCGTCTTCCAGGGCGCCGGGCAAGGCGGAACGCAAAGCGCTCAGGCCAATCGGAAAAATGACACCATACTCACTGGCCAGCCCGCGGATCTGGTTACCGATGGCGGTGCGTTGCTGGACATAGCGCTGGCGCTCCGTATGCAGCAGCATCAGATCCTGCTGAGCCAGGGGCTTTACAGGAACAAAATGGATCCCGGGGCGGGTCGCCGCTTCACAGATCGCCAGCGCATCGCCGGCGTCATTCTTGTTCACCCGGACGAAGGGCTTCACGTGCTGCGGCGGGATCAGCCTGACCTGATGCCCGAGGGCCTGGAACAGCCGCCCCCAGTAGTGAGCACCGCCACAGACCTCCATCGCGATGAGGGTTGGCGGCAATTGCCGCATCTCGTCGAGCAGCCGGGGTCGCTTCACCGCTCGGTTGAACAGCACCTTGCCATGCGGACTAAGTGCGCAGAGCTGAAAGACATTCTTTGCCAGATCAATCCCAAGAATCTTAATATCCATGGTGGACGCCTCCTTTATCCTTCGACTTGGACTTCACACACTCAAGTCTGGCGCAATTGACGCCGATTCGGGAGGGGAGGCGTCCATCTCATCACTTAACATGAACGACTTAAGCGTAACCAAACCCTACTAGCGCCGTCGCCGGTTTTCCCGGGAATTCAAAGCTGGAATTGTCGCGCAGTGCCTGGAGCCCGGCGTCTCCGTTTCCCGAATTTCCCTGGATAACGGTCTCAACGCCAACATGGTCCGGCGCTGGATCAGCGAAGCACGGCGAAGATCTAAAGCACCAGCGACAACACCTGGGTTCGTACCTGTTAATCTGCCAGCGGCAACCTCAGCGCGGGCCAACCATAAACGTAACACCATCCGCATCGAGATTCCCCGCACCGGCGGTGCGGTTGTGGTTGAGTGGCCTGCGGAGCAGGCGCATCAATGTGCTGCCCTGTTGCGGGATCTACTGGGATGATTCGCATCGACGAGATCTGGCTGGCTACTGAGCCGCTGGATATGCGGGCGGGGCCCGACAAGGCCCTGGCCCGGGTTATTCAGGTGTTCGGTTCAGCCAGACCCCATTGCGCCTACCTGTTCGCCAACAAACTGGGCAACCGGATGAAGGTGCTGATCCACGATGGTCTGGGTATCTGGCTGTGTGCCCGCCGGCTGAACCGGGGCAAATTCCACTGGGGTGAAACCTGGCGCGGTGACCAGCTGCGCTTGACCGAGGAACAGCTATCAGCGCGGGTTCAGGGCCTGCCCTGGCAGCGCATTGGCGCGGAAGGCGTCATCTCCATCCTGTAACCACAAGTGCCGCAGTACCGCTATAGCCAGAACCGCGAATCGCTTGCCGCACAGGGACTTGGCATACTAGGGGGCGTGACTCAGCGCCCCGACATCAACCAACTCTCTGCCGATCAGCTCCGTGCCCTGGCGACGGAACTGATGGACTCTCTGGACGCCAAGGATCAAGTCTTGGGCCTGAAGGAGCGAGAGTTGGTGCGCAGCAACGCCATCATCGAGAAGCTGACCCACGAAGTAGCCATCCTCAAGCGTCACAAGTACGCCAGGCGCAGTGAACAACTCGATGCGGATGGTACTACGCTTGTCCGAGACCGATGGGTTGCCCGATAAAGCAGTTGCCACAGGCAGATTAACCGGAACAAATCCTGGCGTTGCTGGTGTTTTATCCGCTTGCTGCGCGTCCTTCATCCAGCGCCGGACCATGTTGGCGTAGAGACCGTTATCCAATGAGATCCGGGAAACCGAAGCACCGGGTTCCTGGCACTGGGCAACAATCTGAGCTTTGGATTCCCGAGAAAACCGGCGACGGCGTTGGTAGGGTTTGTTTACGCTTAATTCTGCACTTCCCCCAATACGCATGACACACACGACCCATCTGAGTCTTGCGATCCTTTCGATCGCTCACCGGATCGGGCCCTTGAAAAAACCACAAAACGGAAGTTCGGTGAGGCTTTGGCCCTTGTCTTGGCGAAGCTGGCGAGTTCTGAAATTTGATCGGCCGTCACCTTCTCGTCGGGGCCTACCTCTACAGTGCCCGCTGACAGAGATACCAGTGGAAAACGGCAGGGCTGGCCGTTTCGGTCTTCGGATTCAATAAACCCGCTTTTCAGTATGCAATCGCTGTAAAAGCGCCGGCTTCGTTCGGCGAATAGTGACTGTACGGTACCAGCATTATAATTAGCTGAGGACGAAGAGCTGATGACGACAAAATCGTCCCCACCTATGTGCCCGACAAAGTCATCACTGGCATGGAATACCTCTTTCAAAAGCTCAGCCAGCAAAACTATTACCTGGTCACCAACCCGGTAGCCGAGGACATCGTTCAAAGGTTTGAACATGTTGATATCGAAATAAATTAGTGAAAAGGCGCGCATTTCTTCCGTTCGGGCAACCAAAGTCTGTTGTATGGGAACATTGCCTGGCAGGAAGGTCAGTGGATTTGAGTAGCGTGCGTTTTCGATCTTTTGTTCGGTGATGTGTTTGAGCAGCGAGCGCGTGGCTCCCAGGCCGGCGTACTTTCCATTCTTGACAACAATGAAATGCTGTTTGAGATAGTGCGCATCGTCATTAATCAGCCTTTCGCTCACTTCGTTTAGTGGCACCTCGTAATCCACAACCAATGCATCTGCACTGTGTCTATTGGAAACTGGGAGCCGCTCATAAAGCGACCGGCCGTAAGGCGTGCTGAAAGTTTCCATAATCCTCCACTTATGGATCAGGCCAAGCGGCCTGCCGTTATCCACCACCGGCAAAGCGAACACGTCAGGCTCACTCTGGAGCCGCTCCCATGCATCTCGCAGTGTCGATTCCGAAGTGACGGGTTCGATGTACCGACACAAGAGCCCTGCTATTTCCTTTTCTCTCCGGGGTGGCTTGGACGCAAGGGCCGCATGATCGTTCAGCGAGTCGAGGTAGGCTGTAGCTATCGGTTTTGGTCGACCGAAAAGGAAACCTTGAACCAGTGCAATGCCAAGCTCCGAGACAACCCGGAATTCTGCTTCCGTTTCGACCCCTTCTGCGATTAATTTGCAGCCCAATCGGTCTGCCAAATCTATAACGGACCGCAGAAACTCGCGCTTGATGAGGTCGTCCTGAATATCACGAATGAAGTGCCGGTCAATTTTCACAAAGTCCGGCTTCAGCTCGGACCATAGTTTTAATCCGGAATATCCACTTCCAAGATCGTCGATAGCAATGAGAAAGCCCTCTGCTTTCAGCCATACCAGTGTCTTCAAAAGCTCTGAAGGATCGGCAGTGGGGTAGCGTTCAGAGAGTTCGATAACGATGTCTGATGCCTTCAGCCCGTTCGCCAACAAAAGCTCCTGCAGTTGCGTCGGGTTGAATTCTGGAGGCATCAGCTTGGCCGGACTGATATTGACGAAAAGTTTCAGCGGAGTGCCATGACCGGACCAATGGCGTGCAGCGGTGCGAAGACAGAGCGTTTCCAGTTCTAGCGTCTGGCCGCAGCGTTCTGCTGTTTCAAACAGCATTGGGGCCGTGTGCAAGGGGCTGTCCGAAGGTCCGCGGCTCAGTGCCTCAAAACCAAACACACATTTTCTATTAATGTTTACGATTGGTTGTAGAAGTGTCGTAATGTCTTCTGTCAACAACAAGCGATTCAGTTCTTGACTGAGGCAGTCCTGCATTAGGTCACTCCTGGATGTGAGTGCGGCTTCGGGAAACCAAATTTTGTCGCTCCGTCGCAGATCCCAAACCTACTGATTCGAATGGCTCATATCCGGTTGTGCCAAGTATCTTCATGCCATTCACATACTCCTCGCTAAACATTACCGAAATATTTCAGTGATGCTGAAGTCGTGTGCTAATCGATGTTATTTTTTGTAAATTAATTTATTAAATCAGAGTGTTATGTGGCTAAAGTAACAAGAATGTCACAATCGATCTGCAGCCTTATAGCCATCATTAATATGTGGTGGCGTCATGCTCAAAACCGTTCGAAGTAGAATACTGTTCTTTTCATTTTTTTCGGTCCTTGCGCTCTTGGCACTTGCATTGTTGTCCTGGTCAATTATTGGAAAGGCGGAAAACGCCGCAAAAGATTTGATCCAGAATCGCATGCATGAAGCCTGGTTACTGGATGATCTGGAGCAGGACCTGCGGCTTGTGCAGGACCTTTCTTTCAAAATCAAAGGTCAGTTACTGCTGTGGGGTGAGATCAACGAAGAATACGAGTCACTTGCAGAGTCTATTCCTGCTAAGTGGAGCGCGATTCAGCGAAGTGCACAGCTGAGTGCCTGGGCAAAAGATAACCAAAGTATCCACGAAGCGGTGGTTGTATACCTAGAAGAACTCGCGGAAGGAATCGAGGAGAAGAGTTACTATCAGGCAGGTAAAACGGTGGACTTTTCACTATTTGCTGCTCTGTCGCCATTGCTTGAGAGCATCAACGATCGCAAGGAGGGAAGTCGCACTCATATCGCTGAGGAATCTGATGAGCTACTGGGGTATCTCGACCGCCAACAGGTTTCGCTGATTATCGGATCTGTTGCCTTTTTGGCGGTCATTGTTCTGATGACGCTCTGGCTGAGGCAAACAGTCATTGTGAGGCTGCAGCGGATCGAGCGGGATATCCAGAGAATGGATGAGTGTTCGGATTTGGCCAATCCGCCGGGTCTGGCCGGGTCTGACGAAGTCGCAGGAGTTGCTGCAGCTCTGATTCGGCTGGTCGGTCGGTTTGAAGGGTTCATCAAAGAAATAAGGGAAGCTTCAAAAAGTATCAACGAGGGATCTGATCGCCTCGGTATCCAGGCGGGAGACCTGGAGTCAGCATCTCAAACGACACAGCATCAGATTCAAGATGTGACAGACTCAATGAAGGCGATGGCAGATCAGGCTTCCACCATTGAGGCATCGACTCGTGAATCCACTGAAGCTGTTCAGGCGGCCGTGACGGCAAATTCGGACATTCAGTCCAGCTTAATAAAAAGTGATACGGCGGTAGAGCGCACTGTAGAGGTCATTGGTCGGGTCTCCGGGGCGATACAAGATCTGACGGAATCGGCCTCGAAAATCGAGAAGGTGATCGGGGTAATTGCTGACATAGCTGAGCAAACGAATTTGCTGGCCCTTAATGCAGCAATCGAGGCAGCAAGGGCGGGCGAATATGGACGCGGGTTTGCCGTTGTTGCTGATGAGGTTCGAACACTTTCGAAACGCACTGCCGATTCCACTCATGAAACACGGCAATGGGTAGCTGATCTGGTTAAGGGCGTGCAGGGTGTTGAATACTTGATAGCTGAAATGACGGAGGCCGGTGATGATAACCGGCAGACTCTTGACGATCTTAAAGGTCATCTTGTCTCGATGAACCACTGGTTTTCGGATCTGGAGGGGCGGAGTGTCACAATTAATGAGGCGCTCTCGCTGCAACGTGAGGCAATTGAACGTGTGGGTGAGCGGTTTGTGGCGCTTGATGCCCATGCGGCGACAGTTAGCCAACATGTGGCTGGTAGCCGAGAGATAAGTTTGGGTTTGAAGCAGAAAGCGCACTTGATGAGTGATCTCACCGGCCGTTTCCGGATAACTGTTGATTGAAGTATGTAGAGCCATCAAAGCCGGATCTGCTCCCGCACTTCTTAGTACTTTTCAGCAATCGACAAACGTTTCGCCGTCACGGAATTGTGACATCGCCACTGTGCAAATATGGAGTTCTACCGCGTTACTGGGGACGGTTATAAACCGGCCACTCGTCGAGGTTTTTGGCCCGCCAGCTCTTGAATTCTGACCCTGACCCCGTTTCAGATCCGTCCAGAATTGGAAAATTTCGGCCCTGCCCCTAACGGACCTCCAAACCGGCCGCTAAGCATCGAGGGTGATCTTCCAATCTGAATGTCCGCTTTGCGACCTACAGGATAATTTGTTGTGTCAATTTCCGACCACGCTATAGCGGCATGACCAGTTGGCTGATCCATTGTTTAAATGTTGTTTCTGAGTCTTTCGCACTTAACGACTTCAGGAGTATGTCGGTAGATTAGACTCGATACAAGGAAGGTCGGTAGAGCCTATCTTGCGAAACGGGTTGATTGTTAATCCTCCTCATCCCTGGTCAGACAGTCGCCGCCACGCCCAATTCAGGATCCTACGCAGCTCTAAGGTATATCTCACACGAATCCTGCATTGACAATGATAGGGTTGGGGCCGAGTCAGTTGGTCAGGACGACCGGGACTCAACGCCGGCACGGATGCCAGGCAAACGCGACACCTGCCAAGTGGTGTGACGCGCCAGGGAGAGACTTGGCACCACCCGCGCTTGTCACAATTTTTCCCCTTTGATCGACCCAATCTTGACCTATTGAATCAGGCACAGCAGAATACTGTTTGCATATCGCTATGTTGGCATTGGCTGTTGGTTTGCGCCGATCGCAATTCGGAGCCAAGCCTCTTCGGAGGGCTGAGCGCGCTCAAATAGCCTCCGCCATGCCAGATAGCTTGGCAGATATGCCGTTCCAACCCCATGAAACCGCGCCATCCAGCCCTTCAATCGACTCATATAACTGTTGACGTTCTGTATGTGGTATTCCTTCCCGATCACTCGCTGATTATCGAGTGTAACCAGTCGGTGGTGGGCAATGCCGTGCTCTCTGGAAAAGGTTTTATACCAGCTGTGGCCATCTGAACATAGAATCGAGTCAGGATTGATAATCGGCGTCAGAAAAGCATGAACCGTCGGTTTGTTTAATGCAGGATCTACCAGATCGCTGATGTTACCGTTGCGATCCCGTGCAATAAGTACCGGGATTTTATCCGCTTTATGCTTCCTGTTACTTTGCCCGCCACGCTTCCTGGAACTGCGATGCGTGATGTTGCGCTTGCCTTTGCAGGACTCGGCAAAAAAGGTTTCATCCACTTCGACAATGCCGGAGAGGGCATTCGCGTTGGCATTTGCACTGGCTGTTAGAAAACGGTGACGCCACCTAAAAGCTGTCTTTAAATCAATGCCTACTCGAACTGCCGATACCCGCAGGGTCAGGCTGTCTCGCATACATCTCAGGTAATCAAACCACTTGTTGCGGTGATGCAGCCTGGCCAGTGATGTTCCTGTGACGGCATTAAAGGTCTTGTGACAAGTCAGGCTCTGGCATCGATATCGCTGCAACCCACTGGAACGCCCCCATTTGACGACGTGCTCATATCCACAACGAGGGCATCGGCGGTGAGATCTGGCCGCTTCAAGCAAAGTGTGAGACTGAGCGTTGATCTGCCCAAGAAGCTGATGGGCAAGGTGTTGTTTGAGATCAACCGGGAGGTGGGCCAAGGCCTTTTCGAGGGCACTAAGGTCAGCTTTTTTCATGTTGCACTCCACCGAAGGACTGTTTATACAGTAGTATATACAGTACTATCAGAGTGTACCAACAGCCGAAGCCAACATAGCCTTGCCTATACAATATTGAGTCGGAGGCATTCCATCACTCTCCATTAGCATCGGTTGCCGTCCGCATTGTTTTTGGAAAAGTTACGGTATTTGCCATCTGACCATACTGGTTTGCCACTCTGGGCGCACGGGGATTAGCGGGCTGGGGATGGAGTTTCGTCGCCGACATAATATGGCATATGCCACCCTTCAAGCGTTTGCTTCAATGCAAACCGTAGGCATCGTTACAGAAGATGGTATTGAGCTTTATCATTGGCTCGGCGTGGCAGATCGAAGGATTCTACGATTAGTTCCGGGGTTAAAGTCGGTTCTATTGGATATCGAAGCTTGGCGAACGATGATTCTTGAACCTTACAAACGGCTTGGCTCCGGTGTCTACATTGTAGTGGCTTTCATTGGAGATGGCAGAGTTGTTGGCGTCATGGAAGGACGACAGCCGATGGTCAGGGTTTTGTCGTCTAAACCGGACGCGCTGGGCCGGTCCTTCGGCCACGACACTGAATAGATCTAATTCTGGAACTCTGACACCTGGCGTTCCAGGTTCGCGTACATTGCCAGAAGTTCGTCCTCGTTGAGCTTTCCTCTAGTGGTTTTCTTAGCCCTATGTTTTTCCAGCTGGCTTCGCTGTTCGGCGTAGACGTGATGGAGGACGCTGGCTTGATAGTCGCAGCCCTCGTGATCGTTCAGTTGTTTGCGAAGCGATTTGAACTGATCAGGACTGGGAACCTGTTCGAGCTTTTTAGCGATGTCTTTGGGTCGGATATCGAACGCTTCTCCCCAATGTTTTACGGCCTGCTCCCATGCCTGAGAAAGAGATGCCCGCTCATCAATGTAGAATTTGGTGGCAGCGCCTCGTTTGTTTACGAAGAAATAGCAGGTTTCTTGTGCAGCACTTTTCCCACTTCCGATGCCAAGCGTGATGCCCTGGAAGCCAACACCGCGACAGGGGAGGGTTGTGGGATGGTCTTTCCCAATGAAATCCAAATATTGAAGTGCTGCGGAGCGGGCCATGTAACGGGCCTCATAGTACTTGGCCCTGGTCTCTTGATATTGGTACCAGAGTTCTTGAGTAATTCGGGTGTTCGGCCTCTTAAGAGAGAAATACTTCTGATAGCGTTTGCCTCGGATGGTGGCAACAACTCGCCAGCCGTGGAAGCCAGAGGTCAGCTCCCCTTTTTCATAAAAGCTAATAGCCATGGATAGTCGATCTTTCCCGTTCAATTCACGTTAAAGATATTAGGCAGCCAAGCAAACGTCTTCGCTTTGTTCTCAGGCTGATGCCAGCTTGCTGCGACTGTTACTGGTGAATAAACTTCGCAGCCTTTTTGGGCTGCAAATTCGTAACACCGACCGTTGGTTAGTCGTTGTCATTTCCTTGGAGTGGAGCATCGTCCATGGGGCGTCAGGATGCGGGGGATGATACGTTGGCACCCTACGGCAAGTTTACACCCCAGAGGACATTTACACATCATAGTTTGCGTTTTAAGAATCCTGCCCCTCTTCTTTTCGTTGGTAGTGGGTTTCGTCAGTGTTCCGGCCCATGCGTCCGTTATAAAAAAGTCGAACAGTGGCCTTTGCCATCCACCGCAAAGCAGTTGGTATGAGCGAACCCAGAATTATCAACCCTACGACTCCCTTGATGCCTGTTTGGATTCAGGTGGTAAACTACCAGATGGAGTCTCTTTTGCATCGGTTCGACAGGCCCAGGAGCAGCAAAGCAGGCTACGTAGCTATGAACGGTCTGCGTTTGGTCACGGTTGGGATGATGCTGATGGAGACTGTCAGGACAGCCGTGCTGAGGCATTGGTTGCCCAATCCACAACCAACGTCCGGTTTGCAGACGAAAGTCGTTGTAGGGTGGTCTCAGGCCGATGGATCAGTCCGTTCACAGGCAAGGTCATCCAGAACAGCAGCGAGATTGACATTGAAACACGTAGTTCCGCTCAAGTGGGCGCTGGAAGCGCGGAGCGAAGGGTTGGACGCGAGCTAAACGAGAACGGTTTGCAAACGATATGGTCAATCTCTCGCCCGTCGAGCTAGTCTTAATAGAAGTAAGGGTGCCCAGGGTCCGGATGAATGGGTGCCACCGTCAGGCCAGTGCGGTTATGTGGCAAGGTTCGTTCGTATCGTGAAACAGTACGATCTTAAGCCGACAAAGCCGGAAGCTCGATGGTTGAAAGCGTTCCTGGAGCGCTGCCGCAGCTGACTCCCTGCTAAACTACCCTTCGAGGCAATGATTCTCACTGAGGGAATAAACGAGGTGAAAAAGAAACAGTTTACTGAGCAGGAGTTGCTGGAAGATTTGGATGCGGATTCGGCGCATACCGAAGAGTTCGCTCAGCCCAATATGAAAGGGCACTCACCACTGGAGCGACTGAGAGGTTCAGTTAAACGCTATGAGCGACCTACCGATCCCGTTTGGGATGAATTCTTTGACTCCAGTGAGCGAGTTTCAGAGGATTTCATGGTGGAACGGGATCAGCCGTTGGGCAAAGGCTGATACCTCCATGTCGGGTGCTACCCCGTTACTGCGGACATTCCTAAAAAGAGGCTGTCTCCACAATGACATACTATGAGAGGATTCTAGGAGCTGAAAGCAGTGGCATGAAGCTACTCTTGCTCGAAATCATGGCCCACCTTTCGCCCGAGCTGCCAAGCCTTTTTTCTTGGAGTGGGTAAAGAGGCCTGATTCCATCGTTTAAATGCCATGTCAATCGGGCAGAGCGGATTGGAGGATGGGAGGCGATGTCTCAAAAAAATAGCCATTTCAAAGCATTAACGTCATTGTACCTGTCATCAACATCCGATGCTTGGATCCGTCCCAACATTGAGCTGGAAATTGGTTATTGCTCGATTTCTGTAAGGCTCACTCCGTTCTCCAATTCTCCATGGGGGGTGGTCAAAGAATCTGTGATCTTTCAACTATTGCATGATGCCTCTCTTTTAGCTGCCAATACTCAGGAAACCTCACGGCTGGCCAAATGTTACAAGTTTGAATTGCAGCCTTTCCAGGCCCTTTGGGAAAGCCGCGTTGCAGCTGTTGCCCGAGTCATTCACTCCGACCTTCACCAATGGACCATTGAGTCGACCATTTATGATGAAGCGGAGAATGAAATCGCCTGGGCTCGCAGCTGGTTTTCCCGCTCCAATGTTTTGCTTGAGACGATCGCGCCCTACAAAAACCAAATGCTCAAATCGAGCCAGGACTGGAACTGACTTAAAGATGTCAGAAGGGCCTTCCGTGGCCCGTGAAGCTGGTCTGATGGTTAATTTGCGGGAAAGTCCGTCCAGCCGTCGAGCCAGCTTTGGGCAGATACCGGGCTCACAGCACCTACAAAGTTAGCCGACTCATCAAAGAATTCGCTTTGTGGTGGGCGTGTTGCGTTCATTTGCCGCAGTTGCACCCTAGGCATGAAAACCGGATTGGTGAGGTCTTTGGCGTTAGGGAACAACGCAGTTTCGACACGGAATACATTGTTATTCTGTGGTTCTTCCATCCAGGCTTGCTCGCTGAAGCCGAAGTCGTCGTCATCCTTGCCGGACTCTTGGGTGACCCTTCCTAAATGCCCTAGGTTGGCCAAGAGGTTGTTACCAAACGTCAGTCGGCCGCGATTGATAACCGAGAGCACGTTATCCCGAGTATCAATAGCCTCAATTGCGTAGCTGTCGATCAACATATTGTGAAAATGGCCACCTGAACCTTCCCGAAGCACCATGCCGCGGTGTTTCTTCTGGCTGTTGCCGCCACCCACGAGTGTGACGTTGTAGAAGGTGGGTTCTGAGCGGGGAAGGGCTTCGTGGTCGTTACCGTTGTTATCACCCTCGAAGGCGTTGTCGCCGGCATCTGGATGCTGCTGGATTACTGCGAATTGGACATTTCCGGTCCAGCCCCAATCCCAGTCGATGCTGTCGTCTCCTGCACCAGTGATGACGATGTTCTTGAGATCGACATTGCCGCCAAACATTTCAATGCCATCGTCGAGAGACCGGTGGACCTGAACATTTCTGACAATCGTGCTGTTGCCACACCCGCCCAGCGTCAGGCCGTTGAGCTCGTTATCCTTGAAAACCTCGAAACCAGCAAATTCGATTCGGGTAAATTCCACAACCCCACAGGAATCTTCGGCGTCAGTGCCGCCAAATGCACCTCGGGTTTCACCCTCGGGAAGCCCCTCGATGGAGGCTTCGGGCTGATTCGCCGGTGCGTTGCCAAGCAGAACAACGCCGCCCCAATCGCCACGCGATCGGTTGCCCTCAGTCTGGGCACTGGTAAACACTATTGGCTTGTCTGCTGAACCTCGGGAAAAAAGCTTCGAATTTGCGGTCACGACAAGCGCTGATCCATGTTCGCCTTCGACGGTAACACCGGGTTCTATGTTGAGGTTGGAGTTCTCAACATAGATGGTTTTCTCAAGGATGTACCGTTTGCCGGATTCCCAGGTGGTATCAACCAGAATGTCAGAATCAACGCGTACAGAACGGTCTTCAAATGCAGTGAACCCGACTGCCGCCGAACCAATGGCCAAGACCGGGAAAACGATGAGAGAGTTGCGTCGCAACCAGCTCTTTTGCGCAGTACGAGGTTCTTCTGTTGCTTCAAAGCGGGCAGTAGTTTCTTTCGCCATGAGCGGCTGGCCGTTGTCGCTAAGCTGTATCTCTTTGGCCAGGGCCTGAAGTTCCGGCTTACCTGACAGCTCAACCCGCCTGAGTACATCCGCACGATAAGCGGGTTCTCTGAGAAGCGTATTCAGATGAACGAATTCGACGCCGGGGCAGGCGCCCTTATCAATGCGACGTTTTAATCGCCATAATTTTTCGACTAACAGGGAAGAATCGCCAGACATAGGGAACTACTCTTCGTTGAATTGAACCTCAGACTCTAGCCTGCAACCATTAAGATCTGGTTAAACCTGTAGCTCATCTATATGCCTGTGTTTCTGACCTCCAGGTTTTATAGCAATCCTATCGTCTTAGCGTCGTGTTCCAGGCTTTCTCGAAATTCCGGATCTGCGATATTAATAAGTTCTCTGGCTCTTTGCGGAATCGAAAGGCCTTTAAGATTCACGCAACCATGTTCCGTTACGACCATATGAACGTCGTTCCTGGGGTCCGTCACCGTGCCGCCCCGTAGCTTTGGCACGACACGGCTGACGCTTCCGCCTTGCGCCGTCGAGCGAAGGGCCACGAACGACCAAACGTTTCTGGCCGGATTTTTCCAACTCTGGGTGGACCTATTACGGGGGTCAGGGTCAGGCAGCCATTTGCAGCTGCATTTTGTGCACCGCTGAGAAGTATAATTGCAGTGCAAGAGATAACGACGCCCAACTTTGGCGTTGCTTTGCTCATAATATCCATATCGTAATTCTCCCTTAGTTGCCAGAGTCGGGGGTTGTGAACATGAGGTTTCGATCGACGATGGTCACTGAGCCTTCTGTAGACCAGCCTTCTAAGCCATTTTCGAACCCTGTGTTCAGGAACTCGGCATTGACTGTTTGAGGAGCAGCTATTGTCACACGTTGCGCGTGATCTGGGAGGCGAAGCTCGATAGAACTCCAGTGGCAGAACCGCTTTCACCAGTGTCGTTGTTGATACCAACGAGAATCAGGGTTCCATCACCATGCACATTTGTCAGTGCAAATGATCCGTCGCTTGTCGATATTGCCGAGTACTTCCTGTCTGTATCAGGAAAGATTGCTGTTACGAGAGCGGAGGGAACAGGGAGTCCGGCTTCGTCATAAACTGTGCCATAGATTGCACCACTACCAGCGAGGTTTACAGTAACGAGCACAGAAGATGTATTTTCAGTTTCAAGCAAGCTGCCTTGCGCGGTGCCTGTTTCACCATCAACCGTTGTCACATCAACAACCTAAAGCCCAGCTTCCGTCAGATCCCCAATCGAAAAAAGACCATCGTTATCGGTGGATGTTGTAAAAGTCGATCCCGATTCAATGAAACCGACGTCAACGGTTGCGCCACTCACAGGTGCCTTATCGTTAAGGCCAAACACGCCACCATTTATCATCATTGTTTCTGGTTCGAATTCGCCAGAAATGATGGAGATAACTCGTTCAGCTTCGGAGATGAATACGGCCGCATAACCTTCTTCAACAAACTTTCCGTTTCTCTTGCTGACGCTGGCAATTTCCACGAAACTCCAGAGAAGGAGTCACGGATTACAAATTCTGCGTTGGAGGCTGTGCGAGGGGACGGGACACGCTTCGCCATCGTTATTATTCTGAGGCAGATTACGTTGGCCTGCGGTAGTTACACTCCGGCGATTTGTCAGGATGTGTCCGAGCAGCGATACCTTGTGACCAGGCTACGGAACGAACTGGATCAGGAGCGACCGCTTGCCCGGACAGATCCCCTTACGTCGATTGCTAACATTCGGAGCTTTCGAGCAGAGCTTGAACGCTCCATCGAGCGACTTTCTCGATACGGTCGACATTTCACGCTAATCAGTATTGATCTGGATAATTTCAAGCCGATTAACCATGACTACGGCCACGCAGAGGGGGGCAAAGTGCTCAAAGACGTGGGGGATACCCTCAGGTCTGGCCTTCGTAGCGGCAATTTCCCAGCACGCATCGGTGCGACGAATTTGCGGTGTTGCTTCCTGATACGGATTTCGACGCGGCCAGGAAGTTTATCCCGCGCCTGGTCGAGACCTTGGAGAACAAGATGAAGAAGAATGACTGGCCGTTGACGTTTTCACTTGGCGTGGTCACCTTCAATGAAACACCCGGTCGAGTCGATAAAGCCCCTCATGGTAGCTGATGAAACCATGTACCTCGCGAAGCGGTCTGGCAAGAACAGGGCTGCAATGCGTACGTTTCTGTAAAGCCGCCAGCTACTTCCATGACCAAGCTGCTGAGTTAGGCGTCATTCGGCGTCGAGATCCTCAGTATCATTGTGCTCCGGGATGGTCGATTTCAGCGAAACGTCACTAAGTCCATGCTGAAGCTTCTTCAGAAGGTGAAGCAAGCTGACGCCGTCATCAAAACTCATCCCCTGCATGGCCTGTTTGTAAAACTCGGCAATAGTGTCCTGCAGTCGATTCCAGAAAGTCCGACCAGATTCGGTAAGTACCACCAGTCGAGCTCGGCGGTCTTGGGGATCCGGTATCCGGACAACGTGGCCATCTCTCTCCATTCGCTTCAGAACACCATCCAGGTTTTGGCGACTGACGTATAGATATTCTTTGAGCTGGTTGAACGAAGTTCCGTCCTCAAACCCTTCCCGAGACAGCGCGCCCAGTACCGCCCATTGCACGGCGCTGATGCCCATTTCGTTCTGGACCTGCCGCTGCAGGATGTTTCCGGTCTGGAACAGACGGAAAAAAAGGCGGTTGGGTATGCCTCCGGATTCGTTGACGATCATCTGTGCTCCTGTAGTGCCGCCCTGGCTTTCAGGCCAGGGTAGGCTGTCACCAGCACCCCGAATCGCAGAGGACATGGGGTGCATCACTTCGGCAGGTATTCGCGGGCGATGATGTTCTTCATGATCTGCGCGGTACCGTCACCTATCTGCAGGCCAAGGACATCCCGCAACCGCTGGGCAAAGGGCAGGTCTTCACCCCAGCCGGTGTGGCCGTGGGCCAGCAGGCACTGTTTTACCACATCGAAGGAAAGCTTGGGCCCCCACCATTTGTTCATGGCGGCTTCGGCATTGTGGGGCAGGTTGTTGTCCTTCAGCCAGAGCGCATGGTAACACTGCATGCGCGCGGCATGAACGAAGGTCTGGTATTCGGCCAGCGGATGGGTCAGGCCCTGGAAGGCTGACAGGTTCTGGCCGAAGGCTTTGCGCTCGGTCAGCCACTGCCAGGTTTCATCCAGGGATTGCTGGGCCACCGCCAGGCACTGCAGGCCGATCAGGGCGCGGCTGTAGTCGAAGCCCTGCATCACCTGTTTGAAGCCCTTGCCTTCGTCGCCCATCATGTTGTGGGCAGGTACTTCCACGTTGTCGAAGAAGATGGAGCCACGGCCAATGGCGCGCTGGCCGTTGTCTTCAAACCGGGTGGTGGTGATGCCCGGGGTGTTCATCGGCACCAGAAACGCGCTGATGCCGGAGGCCCGCTGCTCCACCGTGCCGGTGCGGGCAAACACCACCGCCACGTCGGCCTGGTCGGCCATGGAGATGGAGGTCTTCTCGCCGTTAAGCACGTACACGGCGCCCTTCTTCTCCGCCTTCAGGCGCAGGTTGGCCGCGTCGGAACCGCCGTGGGGCTCGGTCAGGGCGATGCAGGCAACTTTCTGGCCGGTGGTCATGCCGTGCAGCCATTCTTGGGCCAGGTCCGGGGCGGCGTGGCTGGCAATGATCTGGCCGTTCAGGGAGGTCAGCAGGGGAATGTAGCCAACGTTGAAATCCCCTTTGGAGATTTCCTCGATGATCAGGCCGCTGGTGACACAGTCCATGCCACTGCCGCCGAATTCTTCCGGCAGTTCGCCACCGAGCAGACCCATCTCGCCGAGCTGGCGGATGACGTCTTTCTCGATGATCCCTTCCTGATCCCGCTTGCGGTAGCCCGGAGCCAGCACCTCGGCGCTGAAGCGGGCCACAACGTCGCGGATCGCGTTCTGTTCTTCGTTAAATGCGAAATTCATGGTGTTCTCCGGGAGTGTCGGTGACCCGGTGGTTTTGCCACCGGGCCGGACCGCTTACTTGTAGAATTTCCGGAAGTCCGGCTTGCGCTTTTCCTTGAAGGCATTGACGCCTTCCTTGGACTCGTCTGTGTCGTAATACAGGCTCAGGGCCTGCATGCCGAGGGCACCGATACCGCCAATGTTGTCGCTGTCCGCGTTGAACGAGCGCTTGGCGATGGTCAGGGCGGTGGGGCTTTTTTCAAGGATTTCGTTGCACCACTTCTGCACTTCCTCGTCCAGCTGCTCCGGCGGCACCACGGCGTTGACCAGGCCCCACTCCAGTGCCTGCTGAGCGGAATACTTGCGGCACAGGTACCAGATTTCCCGGGCGCGCTTCTCACCGACAACCCGCGCGAGGTAAGCGGTACCGAAGCCGGGATCCACCGACCCGACCTTGGGGCCGACCTGGCCGAAGATGGCGGTTTCCGAAGCGATGCTCAGGTCACAGATCACATGCAGCACATGGCCGCCGCCGATGGCGAAGCCATTGACCCGGGCGATCACCGGCTTGGGCACTTCCCGGATCACGCGCTGGAGTTCCTCCACCGGCAGGCCGATCAGGCCGCGTCCGTCATACTGGCCGCCCTCGTGAGCGCCCTGGTCACCACCGGTGCAGAACGCCTTGTCGCCGGCGCCGGTGAACACGATCACGCCGATGTCCTTGTTCCAGCCGGCGCGGTTGAAGGCGTCCAGCAGTTCCATGCAGGTCTGGCCGCGGAAGGCGTTGTAACGGTCCGGGCGATTGATGGTGATGGTGGCGACACCGTTGGTTTCGTCGTACAGGATGTCTTCGTAATTCATGATGGATTCTCCTAAATCATGTAATGGGTGGCTTAGCCGGCCATGGTCAGGCCACCGGACACGCTGATCACCTGGCCGGTAATGAAGTTGGCGTCGTCACTGGCGAGCAGGGCGATGATGCCGGGGTAGTCTTCCGGCTGGGCCAGGCGCTTCATGGGCACGGCGTTACGGAAGGCTTCCAGCAGCTTCTCCGGGTTCGGGGCGGTTTCCGCCACGCCCTTGAGCAGCGCGGTGTCGGTGGGGCCGGGGCAGACCACGTTCAGGCACACGTTCTTGGTGGCCAGTTCCCGCGCCACGGTCTTGCTGAAGCCCACCAGGCCGGCCTTGCAGGCGGCGTAGACGGATTCGCCGGAGGAGCCCACCCGGGCCGCGTCGGAGGCCACGTTAATAACCTTGCCACCACCGGCGGCGATCATCTTCGGCAGCACCACGTGATGCATGTTCAGGGCACCGGTGAGATTCACCGCAATCAGCTGGTCCCAGAGCTTGGGCTCGGTTTTCAGGAACGGCATGAAGCGGTCGAAGCCGGCGTTGTTCACCAGCACCGTGGGTACGCCCAGATCGTTTTCGATGGCCGCCACCGTCTCGGTAATGGCCGCATAATCGGTGATATCGGCGGCGTAGGCGCGGGCCTTGCCACCGGCTTCGGTGATCAGGTCCACGGTGGCCTGGGCTGTGGCTTCGTCACGGTCCAGAACTGCAACCAGGCTGCCTTCTTCGGCAAAGCGGAGCGATACGGCGCGGCCGATGCCGCCACCACCACCGGTAACAATGACTGTTTTTCCGTTAAGGCCTTTCATGGGTTGTTCTCCTGTTGCTCAGAGTAATGGGTCGGGTCAGGCGCGTTTGGCCGGTTCCAGGCGCACTTCTTTCGCCTGTTCCCGCAGTTTGAATTTCTGGATCTTGCCGGAGGCGGTGCGGGGCATGGCCTCGATCACTTCCAGGTATTCCGGCAGATAGCTCTTGGAAAGCTGATGTTTGGTCAGGTAGCTCTTGAGCTCGTCGAGGGTCAGGCCGGTGGCGTTCTCGTCGAGGGTAACGTAGGCGCACAGCCGCTCACCCAGGCGCTCGTCGGGGCAACCCACCAAAGCCACATCGGCAATGCCGGGAAACTTGTAGAGCAGGTTCTCCACCTCAACCACGGGGATGTTCTCGCCGCCACGGATCACCACATCCTTGGTGCGGCCGGTGATGCGGATGTAGCCGTCCTTGTCCACGCGCGCGAGGTCGCCGGTGTTGAACCAGCCGCCTTCGTCCACGCCATAGAGTTCGGGTCGCTTGAGGTAGCCGACAAACAGGCTGGAGCCCCGGACGAGCAGGCTGCCTTCTTCTCCGGCAGGCAGTTCGTTGCCCTGGAAGTCGGTGACTTTCACTTCCGTGTAGGTCAGGGCCTTACCGTCGGATTGGCTGGCTCGCTCGTCGGGATCCTCCGGGCAGGTCGTAGTGACCGCGCCGTTTTCGGTCATGCCCCAGGCTGAAACAATTTTTGCATTCAATACCTTCCCGGCCTGTTCCACAACGGCGCTGGGGATCGGTGCGCCGGCGGAGACGAAGATCTTCAGGGAATCCAGTTCACCCTCGTGCTTGGGCGCGGTTTTCACGAGGTCGGCCAGGAACGGTGTCGCCGCCATAGTGAAAGCCGGTTTCTCGGTGGCAATTACGTTGCAGACGTATTCTGCGTCCCAGATGTCCTGAAGTATGGAGGTGGTGCCCAGATAGATGGGCACGAGTATGCCGTATGTGAAGCCGGTCTGGTGGGCCACCGGAGACGCCATCAGTACTTTGTCATTTGAGGTCAGGTGCAACCGGTCGGAGAAGGCCCTGACGTTCGAGAGCAACGTATTTGAGGTATGTACAACCCCCTTGGGCTCGCCAGTGGTGCCGGAGGTGTAGAGGATCTGGACCGCATCATCGGCGCTGAGCTGGCGCTCGGCAAACAGGGCTTTGGTGTCCTGCTTTTCTTCCCAGGGCGTCTCCATCAGACGTTGTTCAAAACTGCGTTCCCCCTCTCCGTCGATGACCAGCAGTGTTTCGAGGTTCGGCAGCTCTCCGCGAATACCGTCAATCATGGCCTCGTAGTCAAAGCCACGGAAGATCTTTGGAATCACCAGAAGTTTGGCCTCGCCATGTTTGAGCATGAAGCGCAGTTCCCGCTCCCGGAAGATGGGCATCAGCGGGTTGAGAATGGCACCGATTCGGATGCAGGCCAGATGCAGGGCGGTGGTCTGCCACCAGTTTGGCAATTGGCAGGCCACCAGGTCGCCTTTATCAATACCCATGGCCGCCAGGCCTGCGGCCATGCGGGTGACCCTGTCATTGAGTTCGCGATAGGTGAGGGCACCGCGCGTGTCGCTGGTGACCTGGTAGCCGACGATGGCTTCCCGGTCCGGGGTGCTGGCTACTGCCTGATCCAGATAGTCGGTAATAAGCTTGTCGGTCCAGGCGCCGCTTTCGATCATGGCGGCACGGCGTTGCGGATTGAGAGTGATGCCTGTATCCATCTGAGTCACCTGTTGTGTCTGGTTTGTTGTTGGGTGACCTGACCACAAAAGCAGGTCATTACCTTGTCCGCTTCAACATACGCCTTCGCAAATTAATATGTCAACATGTTGCGTTAAAAAATTCTCGAGTGTAGCCTTTAAAATCGACGTCATCAACGATATAGATTTCTAAAAACAGTAATAAGAAAGCAGATATTAGTAGAGGTGGTTATGGAGTACAGCAACATATTGCTTGAAAGGCACAAGGCGGTGGCTCTCGTCCGGATCAACCGGCCAGCAGTGTACAACGCTTTGAACAACGCTTTGATGAACGAATTGACGTCCGCTCTGGAAGCCCTGGAAGCAGATAACGCCATTCGCGCGATTGTCATTACCGGCAACGAGAAAGCCTTTGCCGCCGGCGCAGACATTTCCGAAGTCCACGCCCTGGACTTTTCCCGGGCTTACCGGGAGCGCTTCATCTCCGCTAACTGGGAAACCGTGACCCGATGCCGCAAACCGGTGATTGCCGCGGTGGCCGGCCTGGCACTCGGCGGTGGCTGTGAGCTGGCGATGATGTGCGACCTCTTGATCGCCGTCGATAACGCCCGTTTCGGCCAGCCGGAAGTGAAGATCGGCACCCTGCCTGGAGCTGGAGGAACCCAGCGACTGGCCCCGGCCATCGGTAAGGCTAAGACCATGGACCTGTGCCTGACGGGTCGGGTGATGGATGCGCAGGAAGCCGAACGCAGTGGTCTGGTCAGCCGGGTGGTGCCGACTGACGATCTGCTCGAGACGGCCCTCGCGGTCGCGGCCGAGATCGCCGGCTACTCGCAGATGGCGACCATGATCAACAAGGATGCGGTTAACCAGGCGTTCGAGACTCCCCTGAGAGCGGGCATCGAGTACGAGCGCCGTCTGCTGTGGTCCAGCTTTGCCTCCGAAGACCGCAACGAGGGCATGACCGCCTTTCTCGAGAAACGTCAGCCCCGGTGGCAGCACCGGTAACAGAACCGTTAACCCACACATGCCCAGGCGCGGCTATGGCTATTTATTTCACCTCTCCCGCAAGGCCGTAAACGAAATCCGCTCCTGCTCCAGACGCAGATTTACGCCCGGCTCCAGGGTGCCCAGTAGGCGCAGATTGGTTAAAGGACCTGCACCAACAAGCAATGCAGGCAAAAAACACCCTCGATCTGCAGATCGGTGACTGCGTGACAGGGCACTTGTCCGCACTCACGTAGCCGGCTTTCCTCAGTATTCGTTCTTTAGGCGAAACCAGAGGGCATAAAGCGCCGGGACAAACAATAGCGTGATCAGAGTGCCGACCGCCACGCCACCGATAAGGACATAAGCCAGCGGCCCCCAGAACAGGTCAAAGGTCAGAGGTACAAACGCCAGAACGGCCGCCAGGGCGGTGAGCACCACGGGCCGGGCACGCTGGACTGCCGCCTCGATAACCGCTTCCCGGGCAGCCATTCCTGCTTTGAAGTTGTCCTGCACCTGCTGCGTCAGAATCATGGTATTTCGCATCAGGATGCCGCCCAGGCCAATCAGCCCCAGCAGCGCGGTAAAGCCAAAGGGTTGATTAAACAGCAGCAGAGCCAGCACAGCCCCAATCAGCCCCAGTGGCGCGGTGGCAAGAACAGTCAATGTGCCGATAAATGAACGCATCTGAAGCATGATGAAGATCAGCATCAACGCCAACATCACCGGTTGTAATGTCTGGATTGAAGCATTGGCTTTGGCTGATTGTTCCACCGTACCGCCAATTTCAATACGGTAACCCTCCGGCAACTGTTCACGCAGGGCTGTCATCGCACTCCAGATTTCCTTGGTGACATCCGGTGGCTGGGCACCTTCTACATCGGCCTGAACGGCCAGGAAGGGGTCACGGTTGTAACGCTTTATGACGGGGTCCTCGTAACGAACCTGCCACTTGCCCAGTTGCTGTACGGAAAGTTTGCGGCCGTCGCGGGTTTTGATTTCAAGATTTTCCGGCATGATCACTTCGCCACGGGCATTACGCGCCACCAGTTGAACGCTCCTTATGCCCTGGCGCAGTTCGGTGACGGCCACTCCGCGGAGTTGGAACTGCAGTTGCCGGGCAACTTCCGCCGGGGTCAGGCCCATCCAACCCAGGTTTTCCGGGTCCATATCAAGATAGAGAGTGGGCACACGCTCATCCCATTCGAGATGCGGCATGACGATGTTCGGATGCCCGGTCATGAGAGTCCGGATCTGGTGCGCGATCTCTCTGAGCTGATCGGCTTCCGGACCCAGCACACGAAAACTGACCGGCCAGACCACCGGGGGACCGTACAGCAAACGCGTTACACGCACTCGTGCCTCCGGAAATTCCCCCGCCGCGATTCTGGCTTCCAGTGCCGAGATGATGCGATCGCGCCCTTCAACGTCCTGCCCAATGGCAATCAACTTGGCAAATGCCGGGTCCGGCTGCTCGGGGTTTGCCGATACGAAGAATCGGGGTGCACCGGCACCGATGTAAGCGGAAAGGCTTTTCACCTCCGGCATGTCCATCAGAATCGCTTCCAGGCGTCTGACACTTTGATCCGTGGTGGCAATAGCGCTCCCCTGTGGAGCATAGACACTGATCAGAACTTCGGGGCGATCAGAACTGGGAAAAAATTGCTTCTGCACCTGGGTTACCATCCCGAAAGCACTGATCGCCAGCAAACCCACTGTGATAAAAACGACGGTTTTCCGGTACTGTACACACGCTGTGATCACCCCGCGCAACCGCTGATAAAACGCGCTTTGGTAGAGGTCCTGGCCCGTATGCCCGATGTAATCGGGCAAGAGCTTGACGCCCAGATAAGGCGTAAAGGTTACCGCCACCACCCAGGAAATCAACAACGAAAAAGCCAGCACCCAGAAGATGTTGCCGGTGTATTCCCCCACCCCGGACTGAGCAAATCCGATGGGGACAAATCCGGCCACCGTCACCAGCGTTCCAAACAGCATGGGCGCGGCTGTTACGCTCCAGGCATGACTGGCTGCCCGTACCCGGTCCCAGCCGCTCTCCATCTTCACAATCATCATTTCAATGGCGATGATCGCATCGTCCACTAACAGGCCCAGTGCGATAATCAAGGCTCCCAGGGTGATGCGGTCCAGGTTTATGCCCGCCATTTTCATCAACAAGAAAGTCAGGCCGAGGGTCACAGGAATCGCAATGCCCACCACCAAACCCGCGCGCAGACCGATCGCCAGTATGCTGACCCCCATCACGACGACCAACGCAACCAGAAACTTGACCTGAAAAAGGTCAACCGCCTGAGTGATGGCTTCCGCCTGATCGGTCAGGGTCTGTATTGACATTCCCAGCGGCAGCCTGCCCTGTTCGGCACTGACAAACTCGCGCAGCCGCTCACCAAACTCCAGGCCATTTTCACCCGCGCGCATGACGACACCTAACAGGATCGCATCCTCACCGTTGGAGCGGACGATGTAGCTCAAAGGATCTTCATAACCTAAACGCACCTCGGCCAGATCAGACACGGTGATAAGCTGGTCTCCGATACGCAGAGGCACTGAGGTGAGGCGCTCAAGGTCAGACAGGTCGATGTTGCTGCGGACATAAACCCGCGGGCCGGCAAGATCAACAAAGCCAAGAGGCTGAAGACGGTTGTTGGCCTCTATCGCCTGCAACACCTCTTCTGCCGACAAACCGAGGTTGTTGAGCCGGTCCTGATCAAATTCGAGATACACCCGCTCAGGACGCTCCGCCAGGAGCTGTGCTTTTTGCAAGCCGGGCAGCCGTTGCAGGCGATTCCGTATCGATTCTGCCTCGCGGGTCAGTTCACGCATCGGCATCCCGGGTGCCGTCAGCGCCAGCAGGGAGAAATACACATCCGCGAAATCATCGTTGACGATGGGGCCGATCACACCCCGGGGCAGATTGGGCCTCTCATCGAGCATGCGTTTGCGGACTTGATAGAAGAGGTCCGGCACTTTTTCGCTGGGCGTAGAATCCTGGAATCGGATAAGCATGGCGGCCTGCCCGGGCCGGATGGTTGTTTCAATGGTATCGGTATACGCCACCTCCTGAATTAGCTTTTCCAGACGATCCACGACCTGATTCTGCAGCACCTCGGGGGCTGCTCCTGGCCAGACGACAGAAACCACCATCGCCCGGACGGTGAACGCAGGGTCTTCCGCCCTACCAAGGGAGGAGAACGCGTAGAAACCAGTAACAACGGACAGCAAAAGAAAAAATAGGGTGACCGAACGCTCGCGCACTGCCAGCGCGGAAAGATTCGGTAAGCTCATTGAGCCATCTCCCGCACCGCCATGCCAGGCGTGAGCAGGTGTGTCCCCAACGCGACGATGGGCGTTCCCGCGTTGATATCGGCCTTGATCTGCGCATACTCTTCACCCAGATCGATCACCTCGACCGCAAGGGGCTTCACCGTGCCATCGGAGACCAACCAGACCTGCGGCGTTTGCCCTCTCTCATCGAGGGCACCCAGCGGTACGCGATGGCTGGGCGCGGTTTGCTTCTGTGCTAACCGGACACTCACTACCGAACCCAGGGTTAAAGATGAGGGGTAGGGCCCCTCCAGGCTGTATCGGGCACGCCAGCTCCGGCTTGCGGGGTCGGCAGCCCCGGCAATCTCTCTCAGGCTCACAGCAAGCTGTTCGCCAGTGGGCAAAGGAACATAACCGCGCCTGGGCGGGTTACTGCCCTCTGGTAAAAAAACCTCGACTTCCAGCGATTGATCTTCGGCCAGAACGGCAAGGGTTTGACCGACACCCACAACCTGGCCGGGTTCAACGATGACCTCAGTGACCACGCCTGCATTGGCGGCTTTCAGTTCCGCATACCCCAAGGCATTCTGAGCCTGCTGATTGCGTGCAGAAGCCGTTTGCACCTGGCTGCGCGCCTCACGCTCTGCCAATTCAAGGCGTTGCAGGGTTTGTTCGCTGACAAACTGACGCCCCACAAGTTGCTGCTGGCGCTGGAGCTCATTGGTGGTAATTGCCAGGGCCGCTTCTGCACGCTTCAGATCCGCCGCGGCTCCCTCCGCCGTTGCTACAAGGTCTCGTGTATCGAGTTTGAACAGTAAGTCGCCTTTTTCCACGCGTTGACCGGCATCAATGTAACGATGTTGAATCCGACCGGCGATCTGAAAGGCCTGAGGAACTTCGTGGCGGCCTCGCAGGGTTCCTGAAAATCTGTGCGCTGTTGGGCCGGCGTCCTTTAGTTCAACTGTTTTTACCCAGGGGATAGGGGCGCGGGCCTCTGGGGGCGGTTCCGAAGACTGCTGACAACCAGACAGAATGAGCAGCGAGATAAACAGTGTCAGCATACAGCGCATGGCAGGTGTCCCGATTAGCAAAATCAAGGTGTGGGTATCAGTTCTCGCGGTGTCCGGACAAAGCAAGTTGCAGGATGGCATCGCGAACGGTTTCGTTCTGCTCCATGGGCAGGAAGTGGGTCGTACCTTCAAGAACCATGACGTCAGCCCTGGGCAGCAGGGTCTGCAGGCGTTTTCGCGCCGCCGGCGAGAAGGTTGACCCGCGTTCCGCCGCCAGCGCGATAACCGGGCACCGCAACTGACGAATACCGGGCCAGGGGTTGTGTTCGGTATGGGCAAAAGTGGTGCTCTCCCACTCCGGCGCACACGCCAATTGAACTTGATCTTCCTGCGGTTCGAAGGCGTGTTGGATGTAGGCTTCCAGCCATGCTTCGGGCCAGGTCTTGAAGCCACCGCGGCCCCGATAGTTGTCCAGTGCAGCAGCGTGCGAGTCGAATACCCTGCGCCGACGTGCGGCTCCGGCGGCCAGTGACAACCGATGTGACTGGCGTAGCAGTTTGGCCAGCCACAGCTTCAGGCCCTGCCCCGGATCCATGATTACCGGCTCCGCCAGAATCAGGCCCAGCACTTTGTCTGGCCGTCGGGCAGCGGCCATGATGCTGGTGGTGGCACCGATGGAATGGCCGGCGAGCCAGACCGGCTCGTCCAGGCTATCCAGCAGAGCGATCATGTCGCGATAGTAGGTTTCCCAGCCCCGGAATGTCGAAAAGTTCGCCGCACCGGCGCTGGCCCCGTGCCCCCGCATGTCCCAGGCCAGGACATTGACGTCCGTGGCAAGCTCATCAAGGAGGGGGCGGTACAGGCGGCCATGGAAACCCGTTGCATGCGCCCAGTGCACCGTGGGGCGCGCTTTGGATTGCGGCCAACGCCACAGTGCGATCTCCGCGCCATCCGGCGCCTGGAATTGGTCGCGTTCAGGGTTGTTGTGCTTATTGTTCATGAAGATCTGCTTCTTTGGCCGCCATTGTCGGGAGCAACAACTGAACCTGACCGCTGGCGATTGGTTTGCGCTTATCGCCCTGCCAGCAGGTCACCCGGACCAGGCTGCTCCGCCTGCCTTGTCGAACAATTTCGGCGCTGGCGAACGTCGATCGGGCCTGCGCGGAGCGGAGGTAGTTAATGTGGCTGTCGAGAATGCGTGGGCAACGTTTGTCTGTATCCTGGCTTTGCGCAGCGACCCGCGCGGTGAGTTCGATCAGGGCGCCAAGCACGCCGCCATGGAGGGCGGGTAGCATAAAGTTGCCAATGAGCGCTTCACGACACGGCATATGAACCACTAGACCTACATCGTCGCGTTGAACCTCAAGCCCAAGGTGCCGTGCGTAGGGAATGCGCTCCAGCAGAGCCTGCCAGTCGGAACATTCTTTCCCGCTTTCGGTAGGGCCTGAGATGGGTTGTGCCGAATCGCCGGTCGTGCTCATGCGCCCTCCTTTTTTCGTCCACCGGCCTGGAATCGCTGGCCCTGGGTGTTGCGCATGAAGGTGGCGTTTGCCGTCGCTAACAGTGCACTATCGCTCTCGCTGAGGATGTCGCAATGGATGAACGCGACCTCGTCCGTTAAATGACGACAGGTGGCCACCGCCAAGAGGGCACGGTCGCCGATGGCGGGCCGCAGATAATCCATGCGCAGATCCAGCGTGGCAATGGGCATCAACTCCAGGGCCCCCGCGAATACCGCCAAGCCTCCGGCGGAGTCGGCCAGCGAGTAGAGCACGCTGGTGCAGATTTCTTTTGTATCCTCTTCGGCGAACATCCATGGCTGAGGGGTCAGGCGCATGCAGACCTGGTTTCCGTTCACAGAGACAACCTGCATACCCAGATCCCTGCCGTGGGGAACCTGTTCGGTGAACTGCCACGCCGTCGTCACAGCGTCACTGTGCTGAGCTCTGTTCGACTCCGTCATCAGATCTGCCCACCCCGGTTTGCATTTCGCACAGGGGCGGAAGTGGCGGGAAACAGCTGATTGTCATAGGTCATTGCCATGTCAGTTTCTTCCGAATAACATTGTTGCTGGATTTTGGTTGGTTAACCAACCAAAAGTCAAGAATCTGTTGAGGCAAATGGCACGCCACCCGTGCAATGGCGTACGATCAGTGTAACGAGTCAGGTGGTGGCCGCTCTGATGAATAACGAACTGGCTTGCTGAGGAGATACTTAAGCGATGGTTAACAGACAGATGACTCCTGCAAGCAAACTGGGCGACCAGGGCGACGTTTTGTCTAACGCAGCCAGGCTTTTTCGTGAGAAAGGCTTTGAAAGGACGTCGCTCAAGGAGATTGCCGAGGCCTGCAATATGCTGCCCGGAAGTCTGTATTATCGTTACAACAGCAAGGAAGCGCTGCTTGTCGAGCTGATGCGCCGGGGAGTGGACCTGGTGACCGCAGAGGTCGAGTCGGCTTACGCAAGCTCGGACGACCCGGTTGAGCGTTTGCGTCTTTGTATCAACGCGCATCTGCGCACCCTGTTGGTGGATTCGGACGCGGTTTACGTGCTGCTGTTTGAATGGCGG
Source organism: Marinobacter denitrificans (assembly GCF_008795955.1). Lineage (GTDB taxonomy): Bacteria > Pseudomonadota > Gammaproteobacteria > Pseudomonadales > Oleiphilaceae > Marinobacter > Marinobacter denitrificans. The sequence continues at coordinate 17,145 of NZ_VMHN01000014.1, read as the reverse complement.
GCGCTGGGCCCGGAGGCTCGCGAGGAAATCATCGAACTGCGTGACCAGTACGAGTCCCTGTGGGCCGGTATCCTCGAAACAATGATTGCGCAGGGCGTGGTCCGGAAGAATGTTGACGGCCGTTTGCTCCGCCTGATCGGCCTTGGGGCGCTCAACTGGGTTGCAACCTGGTTCGACCCGAGCGGGGCTCATTCACTCGACGCCATTGGTGATTTGATCTGGCAGATCGCTATGGACGGTGTGATCAATAAAGGAATCAAGGCATAGGGTAAACACTGCCCGAAAATGGCTCGGCACTCAGAAGCGATACGCAGCCGACACAGTCCCAAAAGAAAGTGCATCTTTATTACTTTCATCCTGACTGGTCGTCGCTCTGAGTGTAAGGGCAATCTGGATTCCAGGCGAATGCCAACCAACGCCCACGCCACCCAGACCAACAACAGGACGCTGGTCATAATCGTAGCGCCCCGACTGCTCTTCCAGATAGGCATAATCCGGGATGACATTGGCGGGCAAGTTGGTAGCCATGGGGTCTACCGGTAGCGGTTGCTACGGCCGTTCCGTTCGGGGTTTTTGGTGCGATCCTGGCTGCCAGGATACGGGGCTTCCCCAACGACATCTACTTCCAGATTGGCTTGCTGGTGCTGATTGGGCTGGCAGCGAAGAATGCCATTCTGATTGTGGAGTTTGCCGCTCAGAATCGTAAAGCCGGTATGTCCGCAGCGGAAGCCGCCAGTGCAGCAGCCAGACAGCGGTTCCGGGCCATTATGATGACCGCCTTGACGTTCATCATTGGCTCCCTGCCGCTGGCCTTCAGCACCGGCGCCGGTGCTGCTAGCCGACAGGAGATTGGTACCGTGGTGGTTGGGGGTATGATCGCCGCCAGCACACTTGCGCTGTTCTTTGTGCCGTTGTACTACAAGTTAATTGAGGATTTGGGGGACTGGCGGAAAGGTTTAAAAAGCGGTGATTAGGAAATATTGAGCAAAAGAAAATCGCCTGTACCGCCCCACCTTGGATCACGGTGGGGCGGTGTTCCTCGATGAGGCCGAAGTGCTTAACGGATGGTGCCAGTTCTCGGCGTATCGCTCATTCTGGTTGCCTTTCTGGTTAACCTGCTGGGTAACCGAATGAGCCAGGGGATAGCGTCATTTACCGGGATTCTGAAAATCGGAGGTATCCTGACCTTCGGGCTGGTGGGTGTCTGGATCGCCGACTCCCTATCGATAGACTTCTCGAGCCCCGGAGAGGCCGGAACCATGGGTAATTTCTTCGGGGCAACCGCACTAGGGATACTGGCCTTCAAGGGATTCACCACGATCACCAACAGTGGCTCCGAGGTCAAAGACCCCCACCGGAACGTTGGTCGTGCCAGGCATCTTTGCAGTCTCGCGGATGCTGACCATGCTGACCGAGATGAAACTGGTTCCGCACAGTCACCTTGGCATGCCGGGCAGTATCCAGAAGCACACGCTGGTCTACACTGTAGTTCTGGGGCTTGTCCTCACGGCTTTTTTTGATCTTTCCCGGATTGCCGCGCTCGGGATCGTGTTCTAACTGGTCATGGATATCGCCATTCACTGGGGTGTACTGCGGTATCTGCGCAAGGATATAAAGGCCAATATCTGGGTGCCGGCCACAGCCATTATTCTGGATCTCCTGGTGCTGGGGGCTTTGTTTCGGTCAAACTCCATACCGATCCGTTTGTAATCGGCGTAGCTGTTGTCACAATGATCGTGACCGCCGTGGCCGAGCAGATTTTCCTAACCAGGTCCGGGAATGCCCGGCAATCGAAACACGAGGGGGCGCATGATGACCATCATCAGTAACCGGTACTTTTTAACGTGGAGGGCAGTGCCGTGATGGGAGATAACATGTTTGGCAATACCATGTGGGCGGGGCACTGGCTGTGGATGCTGGTGATCGCCATCATCGTTGTCATCCCGGCCTGGCGTATTTGCCAGCGCACGGGTTACCCGGGTTGGATGGGCTTTCTGATGCTGGTCCCTCTGGTCAACCTCATTCTGCTCTATTTCATTGCCTTCGCCGATTGGCCGGCGGACAAGAGTGGAGGCAGCAATGGCTGAGCACCAGCACGCCCATCATCACGATCATGAGCATCATCACGAGGAATCCGGCGAACACAAGGCCAGGGATCCTGTCTGCGGGATGTCGGTGGATCGGCACACCGCGGAGCATCGAAGCCAGCACGCGGGCAAAACCTGGTATTTCTGTTCGTCTCGCTGCCAGGCCAAATTCGAAGACAATCCGGGGCAGTACCTTGGTGAGGAGCAGAAGCAGCAGGAACCGGTAGCGCCGGGCACCATGTACACCTGCCCCATGCATCCGGAAATTCGCCAGCAGGGGCCGGGTGACTGCCCTATCTGCGGCATGGCGCTTGAGCCGGAGCAGGTGAGCCTGGACGAGGGCCCGTCTGCAGAGCTTACGGACATGACCCGCCGATTCTGGATCGGACTGGTTCTGACTCTGCCTGTGCTTGTTCTCGAAATGGGCGGGCACCTGACCGGGCTCGATCACATTGTCGCCCCTCAGCTATCCAACTGGATCCAGTTGGTGCTGGCAACGCCGGTTGTCCTCTGGTGTGGCTGGCCGTTCTTTGTCCGGGGCTGGAAATCCGTGGTCAGTCGCAATCTGAACATGTTCACTCTGATCTCCATCGGCACCGGCGTGGCGTTGATCTATAGCCTGGTGGCGACCCTTGCTCCCCAGGTATTCCCTTCAGCCTTTCGGCAGGACGATGGCTCGGTTGCCGTGTATTTCGAGGCAGCGGCGGTCATCGTGGTACTGGTGTTGCTTGGGCAGGTGCTGGAGCTGCGAGCCCGGGAGAAAACCTCCGGCGCCATCAAGGCCCTGTTGGACCTGGCGCCCGCGACAGCCAGGAAACTGGACGAGGAGGGCGGGGAGTCCGATGTGTCGCTGGACCAGGTCAAGGTTGGCGACCGCCTGAGGGTTCGCCCCGGGGACAAGGTGCCACTGGACGGCGAGGTACTCGAAGGCAACTCCAATGTGGATGAGTCCATGGTGACCGGCGAGCCCCTGGCGGTCAGTAAAAAATCTGGCGACCAGGTGATTGGTGGCAGCATCAATCAGCAGGGTAGCTTTATCATGCGGGCCGATAAGGTTGGCCGGGATACCATGCTGTCCCAGATTGTGCAGATGGTGGCCAGTGCCCAGCGCAGCCGCGCCCCGATCCAGAGCCTGGCCGACAAGGTGGCGGGTTATTTTGTGCCGGCCGTGATCGTGATTGCCATTATCGCCTTTATTGCCTGGTCATTCTTCGGACCGACACCGCCTATGGCATTCGGCCTGATTGCCGCAGTGAGCGTATTGATCATTGCCTGTCCCTGTGCCCTGGGCTTGGCAACCCCCATGTCTATCATGGTGGGGGTCGGGCGGGGCGCCCAAAGCGGTGTGCTGATCCGGGATGCCGAAGCTCTGGAGCGCATGGAAAAGGTGGATACGGTAGTGGTGGACAAAACCGGCACCCTGACTGAAGGCAAGCCTCAGGTAACACAGCTGGTTACCGCCGAGGGCTTCAGTGAGGAAGAGCTGATGCGGTTTGCCGGCGGCCTGGAAAAGGGCAGTGAACATCCGCTGGCCCACGCCATTCTCGACAAAGCCAAGGCCATGAACCTGACGCTGCCCGATGCCGAGGGTTTCGATTCGCCAAATGGAAAAGGTGTGACTGGCAAGATCGAAGGGCAGCAGGTACTGATTGGCAACCGGCTGTTAATGGAGGCCGAAGGCGTTGATACCTCGGACTTTGAGTCTGAGGCCGACCAGCTCCGAAGGGATGGAGCCACCGTTATTTTTGCAGCCGTCGACGGCAAAGTGGCCGGCCTGCTGGCCATCGCCGACCCGGTGAAGGAAACCACCGAAGCTGCCATTGCAGCCCTCCAGAAAGATGGCATCCGGGTAGTGATGCTGACCGGTGATAACCGCACCTCGGCCGAGGCGGTTGCCCGAAAACTTCATATTGATGAAGTGGAGGCAGAAGTCCTGCCGGAAGACAAGGGCAAGATTGTCCAGCGCCTGAAAGACGAGGGCCGTATTGTGGTGATGGCCGGCGATGGCGTTAACGATGCGCCGGCTCTGGCAACGGCGGATGTCGGCGTTGCCATGGGCACCGGCACGGATGTCGCCATCGAAAGTGCCGGTATAACCTTGTTACGGGGCGATCTGATGGGGATTGTGGAGGCGCGTCGACTGTCTTCAGCAACCATGCGCAATATCCGGCAGAACCTGTTTTTTGCCTTTATCTACAATTCGGCCGGCGTTCCCATTGCCGCGGGTGTTCTGTATCCGTTTTTCGGCATACTGCTGTCGCCGATATTTGCGGCTGCCGCCATGTCACTGTCTTCGGTCAGCGTGATTGTGAATGCGCTGCGTTTGCGAGTGATCAAACTTGAACCGAAGCAATAAATATCTGAATCATTGGAGGTGGCCATATCATGTATGACCGCCATTGGCGGCTATCAGTAACTGGCGGTCAACGCTGCTCAATCCACCCACTGTACATCCAGCGCAGGGCGTAAAGTGATAAGGGTGGAATCAGCGACCATTGCAATAACGGAGCCGCTCCGGTTCCAGTGATTGGTAGCACCGGCATTGATTGACTGTATTGCCAGCGGTCACCTGTGCCGGTAGCCCAAGCTTCGAAAAGCACGGTTATCAGTAAGCCGACTGCCAGAAAGATCCCCAAGGTACGGCCCCGCCAGGGGCCCTGTATCCAGAAGCCATCTTTCGTTACTAAAGCAGCAGCGCCATAAGCCAAAAGCGCAATATTGGCATCGCCCACCGTAGCCCGGGTGCATAGCCAAACTACCTCTCCATGAGACGCCTCAGCCATCCCTATAAATAAAGGCACCTGGATCATTTCCCAGAGAAAGTGCAAAAAAAAGCTGACGGACCAGATCATCATAGCGAGAACCCAACCCCTGCACAGCAAGCGACTTGAATGCATTATGGAGCCCCCTATTATTTTCCGGCCAGTCAGACTTTCCGGCCTCAGTAATCTTTATGTTCGCGGAATACGCTTTGCTGCCCGTTGGCACGGAAGGCAATCACCTGGCAACCGTCCTTGCGACCGGTCTCCATACCGGGGCTGCCCCGCCATTAGAGGCCAGACGGACTGATGACTCGGAGGGTTCGTTGACCTATACCCTGGTTTAAATGCTTTTGATCCCAGGAAAGGCGGCAATCAGAATAACGAGTTTGACTATTAAGACCCGGATGAAACCTTTGATCAAGCCATACGTCAAGCTAAAGCATTGTTATTTTTTGTTGGGTGATTACGGGTTTGATTGAGATCAACGTGCCACTCTATCCGCTCCAATAATTCAGCTTGAATTCAGGTGGCTGTGCTTTGCTGGCGTGCCCCGGGGCTATCCGGGTGCGGCCCTGATCTGAAGCACCACCATGCTGGATTTTTGTGGAGGATCTGATCTTGAAACAAACGACGCAAGCCGAAAAAAGCAATGCTGAACCGGGCCCGCTGACGCCGGGTGAACTCCACGGAATGGACGCCTACTGGCGGGCCGCCAACTACCTATCGGTGGGGCAGATCTACCTGCGCGACAACCCGCTACTCACCGAACCGCTGACTCTGGAGCACGTCAAGGCGCGACTGCTGGGGCACTGGGGAACCACCCCGGGGCTGAACTTCATCTACGTACACCTGAACCGGATGATCCGGGCGCAGGATCTGAACATCATATACATCACCGGCCCCGGACATGGAGGGCCGGGCCTGGTTGCCAATACCTGGCTGGAAGGCAGCTACAGCGAGCTTTATCCGAACATTCCGCAGAACGTAGCGGGCATGCGGCGGTTGTTCAGGCAGTTCTCGTTTCCCGGTGGCATACCGAGCCACGTGGCGCCGGAAACCCCGGGCTCCATCCACGAAGGGGGCGAGCTCGGTTACTCCCTGTCCCATGCCTTCGGCGCGGTATTCGACAATCCGGAGCTCATTGCCGCCTGTGTGGTCGGTGATGGCGAGGCTGAAACCGGCCCGCTTGCCACCGCCTGGCACTCCAACAAGTTTCTCAACCCCGCCCAGGACGGCGCGGTACTGCCGATTCTGCACCTGAACGGCTACAAGATCGCCAACCCCACCGTGCTGGCGCGCATTCCCCGTGAGGAGCTGGAGAGTCTGTTCATCGGCTACGGCTACCGGCCCTATTTCGTTGAAGGCGATGAGCCCGCGCGGGTGCACCAGCGTATGGCGGCGACCCTGGATACGGTCATGGCCGAGATCCGGGCAATCCAGCACGAAGCCCGCACCAGGGGCACCGTCGGGCGCCCGCGATGGCCAATGATTATCCTGCGCACCCCAAAGGGCTGGACCGGCCCGAAAGAAGTGGATGGCCTGAAGAGTGAGGGGACCTGGCGCTCGCACCAGGTACCTTTCTCAGCGATGGCGGGCAAGCCGGAGCACCTGAAACTGCTTGAAGACTGGATGAAAAGCTACCGCCCTGAAGAACTGTTCGACCCGAACGGGGCCCTGAAACCGGAGCTGGCAGCCCTGGCCCCGAAAGGTGAACGGCGCATGGGCGCCAACCCGCACGCCAACGGCGGGCTGCTGCTCAGGGACCTGCAACTGCCCGACTTTCGCGAATTTGCCGTTGCAGTCACCAGCCCCGGCACGGAGCAGGCGGAATCGACCCGGGTTATGGGTACTTACCTGCGCGACGTGATGCGACTGAATAACGAGACGCGGAACTTCCGTGTGATGGGGCCGGATGAGACCAACTCCAACCGCCTTGGCGCGCTGTTCGAGGTGACCGACCGCGCCTGGATGGCGGAGACCCTGCCGGGAGACGATCACCTGGCGCCGGACGGCCGGGTCATGGAGATCCTCTCCGAGCACACCTGCCAGGGCTGGCTGGAGGGGTATCTGCTGACCGGCAGGCACGGGCTGTTTTCCTGCTACGAGGCTTTTATTCACATCATCGACTCCATGTTCAACCAGCATGCCAAGTGGCTTAAGGTTGCCGGTAAAGAGGTCCCCTGGCGTCGCCCCATTGCCTCACTCAACTATCTTCTGACCTCCCATGTCTGGCGCCAGGACCACAACGGCTTCTCACACCAGGATCCCGGCTTTATCGACCATGTGGTTAACAAGAAAGCCGACGTTATTCGCGTCTACCTGCCGCCTGATGCCAACACCCTGCTGTGTGTAACCGACAACTGCCTGCGTTCGCGCAACTTCGTGAATGTGATTGTCGCCGGCAAGCAGCCCGAGCCACAGTGGCTCGGCATGGACGCGGCCATCAAGCACTGTACCGCGGGTATTGGCATCTGGGAGTGGGCCAGCAACGATGAGGGCAGCGAGCCGGATGTGGTGATGGCCTGTGCCGGCGACGTGCCGACCCTGGAAATTCTGGCGGCGGTGGATATCCTGCGCCATCACCTGCCCAGGCTCAGGGTGCGGGTGATCAGTGTGGTGGATCTCATGACCCTGCAGGATCAGGCGGAACACCCGCATGGTCTGTCTCACAAAGACTTCGATACCCTGTTCACCACCGACAAACCGATTATCTTTGCCTACCACGGGTATCCCTGGCTGATCCATCGCCTGACCTACCGGCGCACCAATCATAAGAATCTCCATGTGCGTGGCTATAAGGAGGAAGGGACCACCACCACACCTTTCGACATGGTGGTGCGCAACGACATGGACCGTTTCCATCTGGTGGCAGACGTTATCGACCGGGTTCCGCAATTGGGGGCTCGAGCGGCCTATCTCAAACAGTGGCTGCGGGACCGGCTCATTGAGCACCAGCATTACATCACCGAGCACGGTGTTGATATGCCGGAAGTCACCCAGTGGCAATGGGGCGCAGCAGCAGGCTGAGGAAGTCTTCTTGTAACGAGGGCAGGACTGCGAGGAGTGTTAGCCCTTTTATCGTTAACCATGTGTAAGAGGTAACAGGGAATGGATATCAGAACGTTTCGAGAGCTGATTGACTGGACGCGGGATCTGCATGCCAATCTGGCACGTTGCATGTCCCATTGCGCGACAAAGAATGAAGAGGAAAGGGCAAGGGCGCTGTTGGACTACCTGGCAACCCATGAGTCCGAAATGGAGCGCATTGTGAATGAGTTTGAACGGCAGGGGGATGCCAAGGCCCTGGAAACCCGGGTCTACGATTATCTGTCCCATAACCCGATCAAAACCCACCGAACCTGCGACGAGCCATACGCGAAGCTTGATTTTGCGGGCATCTGCCGAGAGGTCTTCGATTTCCATGACCAGATCATTGATCTCTATAAAACCATGGCCGGAAAAGCCGAGATTCCTGAAGCACGGGAACTGCTCGAGTCGCTCCTGACCATGGAAGAAAATGAATCCATGCGCCTGGCCCGTCAGATTGGCCGCATGGACGATCTCTGAGAGTTGTTGATCCGGCAAACAGTTGTCAGTTTTGCGCAGTGAGGGATTATGGGCTCAGCCAACCAGTTAAAAGCCTTTCTGATCGGCATTGATACGCATCAGGAGCCCGTTATCTTCATGCGGGATGATTGTGAGGTGTGCCGATCCGAGGGGCTGGCCGCACGCACCAGGGTGGGCGTTACGGCAAAGAACAAATCTGTTATCGCGACCCTCAATGTGGTCTACGGCGGGACGGTTCCGGAAGGCTATGCGGGGCTTTCCAACATTGCTATGGAGCGTCTCGGCGTATCGGCTGAGGAGCTGATATCAGTCCATCATGCGCCGGTTACCCAATCGCTGAGCCTGATGCGAAAGAAAGTGTTCGGCCACGCGCTGAGCCAGGATGAATTGACCAGAATCGTCGCCGACATTTCCGAGTATAGATACAGTGATCTTGAAATTGCCTGTTTTTTAAGCGCTTGCGCCGGTGGCCGGCTGGCTTTGAATGAAATTACCGGGCTGACCCAGGCCATGGTGGACTGCGGAGAACACCTGACGTGGGAGGGTGCCACCCGGGTGTTCGATAAGCACTGCGTGGGCGGTCTCCCCGGCAACAGGACCACACCGCTTGTGGTGTCCATCGTCAGTGCGGCAGGGCTGGTCATGCCCAAGACGTCTTCCCGGGCCATTACCTCGCCTGCCGGCACGGCGGATACGATGGAAGCCCTGACGACCGTCAATCTGAAGCTGGTCGAAATCCAGCGTATCGTCAGGAACACCGGTGCCTGCCTGGCCTGGGGCGGTGCCATCAACCTCAGCCCGGCGGATGACCTTCTGATCCGTATCGAGCGGGCGCTGGATCTGGACGGTGAAGGGCAGCTCGTGGCCTCGGTTCTATCGAAGAAGATCGCTGCCGGCTCAACCCATGTGGTTATTGACATTCCGGTGGGCTCGACGGCAAAAGTCCGAAGCCGTAAGGAGGCTGACCGGCTGTCCTTCCTGTTTTCGGAAGTGGGTGCAGCCTGCGGGTTGGCTGTCCGCTGCGTTCTGACGGATGGCAGCCGCCCGGTCGGCGCCGGCATAGGGCCCGTGGAGGAGGCGCGGGATGTGTTGGCGGTGCTTCAGGGAGGGCCGGAAGCCCCGGATGACCTCAGAGAGCGTGGCTTGCTCCTGGCGGCCCATGTGTTCGATATGGCGGATAACTGCGGGCTGGAGGCCGGCCAGCAGAAGGCCCGGGACATCCTTGAAAGTGGCCGGGCCTGGGAACAGTTCCGGCGTATTGCTCAGGAGCAGGGCGGACTGAAACAATTGGGGAATGCCAGGTTCCGGCACCGGGTATTAGCCACCGAACCGGGGACCATTCAGTCTGTTGATAATCGCCGGCTAGCGCGGCTGGCCAAGCTCGCCGGTGCACCGGAGAGCCCTGCGGCCGGGTTGCGGCTGTTTGCCAACGTGGGCGATACCGTAGCGGTGGGGGACCCGCTCTACGAGTTGCTGAGTGAAAGCATCGGCGAACGGGATTACGCCCTGGCCTATGTAGCGGGTGAGGTGCCAATTTTTTCTCTTCGGACGGAGAGGTGATTATGGGCAGTAGTAGCGGGCGAGTGGTTCTGTTTTGCCTGGAAAGCCATCCCTTACGGGAAAAGCTGTGTGATCAGCTTGGCTTGGAGCAGGGTCGTCTGGAGTTTCGCAGGTTTCCCGATGGTGAGACCTACCTGCGCGTTGATACTCCGGTCAGTGGTGCCCGGTGTATCGTGTTGGCCGACTTGTCCAATCCGGACGCCAGGTACCTTGCCCACCTGTTCCTTTTCGAGACCCTTCGGGAGCTCGGTGCACGCTCGGTGGGGCTGGTCGCCCCCTATCTGTGCTACATGCGCCAGGACCGTCGTTTCCGGGACGGGGAGGCGGTCACCTCCGGTGTGTTTGCGCGATCCTTGTCGCGCCATATCGACTGGCTGATTACGGTTGACCCGCATTTGCATCGATATCACTCCCTTGGTGAAATTTATAGCGTACCCACCCAGGTTGTTCAGGGGGCGCCTGCACTGGCGGGGTGGCTCAGGGGGCAGAACGATCTTCTGCTGGTGGGCCCGGATGCCGAGAGCGAGCAATGGGTTGCCAGTATTGCAGAGGCCAGCAGTCACCCTTATGTCATCGGTGCCAAGCAGCGCCTGGGCGACCGGCGTGTCGAAGTCGCACTGCCGGATATATCTCGGTACCAGGGCCGCACAGCCATCATCATAGATGACGTCATCTCCAGTGGCCGCACGGTTGGCGAATGCGTCAAAGCGCTAAGGTCACAGGGTATGGAGGCTATTCTCTGTGCTGCGGTGCACGGCATCTTTGCCGAGGCTTCGGATCAGTATCTTTTGGGTGCGGGTTTACAGTCTCTGGTCACCACCAACACCATTCCACACAGTACCAACGAGATTGATATCAGTGAGTTGCTTGCGCCACCGATCAGGCATTTTCTCAATCAAGACAGGAGTAAGAACTGATGAATATTACGTTTCTGGGGGGCGCTGAGACGGTTACCGGATCCAAGTTCCTGGTTGAAGCGGGTGAGACACGGGTTCTGGTTGATTGCGGCCTGTTCCAGGGTTACAAGTGGCTGAGAAAACGCAACCGGCAGCCACTGCCGCTGGATATACAGTCACTGGACGCGGTGCTTCTGACCCACGCCCACCTGGATCACTCAGGCTATATCCCGGTGTTGTACAAGCAGGGTTTTCGCGGGGCGGTTTATACCCACCACGCAACCCGTGATCTGAGTGAGATCCTGCTGGCCGATAGCGGCCACCTTCAGGAAGAGGAGGCGCATTACCTCGGCCGCCATGGACTGAGTAAACATGAGGTTCCGGAGCCACTGTATGATCAGAACGATGCCGAAGCCTGTATGGAACTGTTTCAGCCGGTAGACTTTTACGAGGAGATCCAGCTTGGTGATATACGCTTCCACCTGCAGCCGGTAGGGCATATTCTCGGGGCCGCCTGCATCATTATTGAGGCCGAAGGTAAACGGATCGGGTTTTCCGGCGATGTTGGGCGGCTCAATGATATTTTCATGAAGGCGCCGGCTCCTTTGCCAGCTCTGGACATGCTGATGCTGGAGTCAACGTATGGCAATCGCCGCCATGACAGCGCGGACCCGTTTTCGCAGTTGGCAGACATCGTTAATGAAACCGTCGACAAGGGGGGCAATGTATTGATTCCGGCCTTTGCCGTGGGCAGGGCGCAGGTGTTGCAGCACATGTTAACGACCCTGATGCGGTCGGGGCGGATTCCAAAGTTGCCAGTATACCTGGATAGCCCCATGGCTATCGAAGTCTCCGGGGTTTACTGCCGCTATGAAGATCAGCACCGGCTGAGCCTTTCAGAGTGTCAGGACATGTGCGACACCGTTCATTACAGTCGTAGTGTTCAGGACTCCAAGGCGCTGGCTGACCAGGCATACCCCCACGTAATTATTGCCGGCAGTGGCATGGCAACAGGCGGACGCATACTTCATCACTTCAAACGTCTTCTTGGCGACCACCGCACAACCGTTATTTTTGCCGGCTATCAGGCCGGGGGAACACGAGGGGCCAAGATGGTTGGTGGAGCGGAGAGGGTGAAGATCCACGGTGACTGGTTCCCCGTCAAGGCTCGGCTGGAGGTGTTGAGTGGGCTTTCCGGACACGGGGATTCCGCAGAGATTGAACAGTGGCTTGCCCAGAGTGCTCTGGACCCCGAAATGCCGATTAATCTGATCCACGGTGATCCGGAGGCGCTGGAGGCGATGAGGGATCACCTGCGTCAGAACACCCGGTTTGAGGTGGATGTGGCTGGCTACCAATCCATTTTGCGTCTTTGACGATGCCCTGGCGGCCATCTTCGAGGGCGACCTGAATGAGCCGCTTGAAATCCGGCAACGACCTTGGTCGCGGCGGCTGCCAAGTGCTAGAGTGGGTGAACTCATTGGCTGGAGTGAGAGGCAGTGGCCCTGGTCCCGGCTCCAACCTGAACAATAATGTCATAAGGAGTGTTTGGTGAAATCCCAATCCTGGCTCTGGTCTCTGATAGCGGTGTTGGTGCTCGCCGGCGGTTCTTATGGGGTTTTTGTTCTGTTCGGGGAAGAGCCCTTACCTCAGGGAATCGTCTATGGCAATGGCCATATCGAGGGGCGGGAAGTGCGGATCGCGGCCGAAGTGGCCGGTCGGGTCATCGAGCACCATCTCGTGGAAGGCAGCAAGGTTTCGGCTGGCGACAGGGTCGCCGTGATCGACCCCGCCGATGCCAGAGACCGCCTGCGCTCGGCACAGGCCGAGCTGGCCGCCGCGCGGGAAGTCCGTGACGGCTTCGACAGCCAAATCACCACCTGGCGTCATCATCTCAAGAATGCTGAGAAACAACGGCAGCGGATCCGGGACTTGCGGTCCCGCAATCTGGCCAGCTCGAGTGACCTGGATCAGGCGGAAAATGCCGTCAGTGAGGCCCGGGGCCGGCTCCAGTCTCTCCAGCGGCAGAAGGATGCCGCCGAAGAACAGGTGGCTGCAAGGGCGGCGCAGGTGGCGCTGGCTGAATCGCAACTGGACAAAGCGGAGGTTGCCGCGCCCCTATCCGGAACCATACTGATCCGGGCGGTGGAGACGGGAGAGGTTGTCGATGCCGGCCAGCCGCTGGCCACAATGGTGAACCTGCAGCAGCTCGAACTCAAGGTCTATGTCCCCGGCGATGTCGTCACCCGGATCAGTCTCGGGGATCCCGCCAGAATCCGCGTGGACGGTTTGCCCAGGGACTTTTCCGCCGAAGTCGGCCGAATCGATGATTTCGCCCAGTTCACCCCCCGCGATGTCCACATGCCCGACGAGAGAGTTCGGATGGTCTATGGCGTTACCCTGGTGCTGGATAACCCGGCCGATGCTCTGAAACCCGGTATGCCGGCGGATGCCTGGATTCGCTGGGACCCGGACGCCGAGTGGCCAGCGACCCTCTCGGTTCCGGCACGCTGAGCCGTCATGTCTTCCCCGGAACCCATCGTCGCCAAGGGCCTTGGCCGCCAATTCGCAGACAATGTTGTCATCGAGCCACTGGATGTTTCGGTTGATCGCGGCCAACGAGTGGGCATTGTCGGTGCTGATGGCGCTGGCAAGACGACGCTGTTACAGATGTTGGCCGGCATCCTCGACCCCACCGAGGGGGAATGCCGGGTGCTGGGCTTCGATACCCGCCGCGGGGCCAAGCAGATTGCTGCCCGGATTGGCTATATGTCCCAGGGGTTTACGCTTTACGATCGACTCAGCGTCAAGGAAAACCTGAGATTTGCCGCTCGCATCCGGGATGTGCCCGACGAACTCTATCGGGAGCGTTCAGAGAGGTTGCTAACCATGTCGGGGCTGGGCCGCTTTACAGACAGGCCCGCAGCCAAGCTGTCCGGTGGCATGCGGAAAAAGTTGTCGCTATGTACCAATCTGGTCCATGAACCGGAGCTGCTGATCCTTGACGAACCGGGGCTCGGCGTCGACCCCCTGTCCCGGCGGCACCTCTGGGCCATGCTCGACCGTTTCCGGGCGCAGGGCCTTACCATGGTTGTGGCCACCTCCTACATGGACGAGGCGGAACTCTGTGACAGAATACTGCTGCTCGAACAAGGCCGCGTTCTCGCGGATGGGTCGCTGGAAGAGTTGCTGAGGCCCGCCGCCGGAAGGGTGTTCACTGTAAATGCTGGAAATACCGGACGAGGCTTGCGGGAGTTGTCCGGCATCCTGGCTCACATTGAAAGCGTCCATTCAGTGCAGTGGTTGCCGGATCACCTGCGACTGGTGATGAACGCGGACATCGCTGAAAACCAGCTCGCCGAGTTATTGCCCGCGGGAACCCACCTGGCGGCGGCCGAGCCCCGGCTCGAGGACCTGTTTGTGCTGCGGACGGAGAAGAGGACCGGCGAGCAGCAGTTTCCGGAATTGGCCCGGCAAGACAGGGGAAAAGAGGAAGGGCTGGTGGCCACCGGTCTGAGCGTCCGCTTCGGCCATTTCAAGGCCGTTGACCGGGTGAGTTTCGAGGCGCCATCTGGCGAACTGCTTGCCTTGCTGGGGCCCAACGGGGCGGGCAAGACGACTCTGATCAGGGCCTTGTGCGGGCTGGTGGCCATCGATGAGGGCAGCGCCCGGGTAGCCGGGGTGAGCTCCGGTGGGGGTAGCACCGCATTGCGCCGGCAAATTGGTTATATGTCCCAACGGTTTTCACTCTATCTGGAATTGACCCCCTGGGAAAATCTCCGCTTCTTTGCCAATGCCTACGGCCTTGCCGGAGGCGCGGCGCGGGCTGCGATCGACTGGGCCAGGGAAGTAACGGGGCTGACAGACATTCCCGACAAGCTCACCGGTGATCTTTCAAGTGCCTTGCGCCAGCGTCTGGCGCTGGCCTGCAGCCTGCTTCACCGGCCCCGGGTGCTGTTCCTTGATGAGCCCACCTCGGGTGTCGATCCCGTCGCCCGGTACCGTTTCTGGCGGGTTATCCGTGAGCTGGCCGCCAGCGGTATGACCGTGCTGGTCACTACCCATTACCTGGAGGAAGCGGCCTACTGTGATCGTCTCGCGTTAATGCTGGACGGGCGGCTGCTCGCACACGGTAGCAGATCATCGCTGAATCATTCGCTCGGCCTCGAAGCCGACGCCACGGTGGAGACGCTCTTCACGGCGGCCATAGAACAGGCGGGAACGGCCAATTCCCGGGCGCTGGGACCATGAAGGCTCATCGGCTTGGAGCCCTCATCGTCAAGGAAAGTCGCGAGCTGATTCGCGACCCGGTTACCGTTGCGCTGGCCGTGATCATGCCGCTGATCATGCTTTTTCTGTTCGGTTATGCGGTCAATCTGGATGTGGAACAGGTTGCCGTGGGCATTTACGATCTGGACAACACGCCGGCAAGCCGCGACCTGACAGCCCGTTTCGACAGCTCGCGGTATTTTCAATTAGAGCAGAAAACGACCGATCTCCGCGATCTGGAGTCGGCACTGCAAAGCTCGACCATCAGCATGGGCGTGGTGATTCCAGCCGGCTTTGCCCGGCAACTGCTCAGAGGCGACGAGGCGCCTGTCCAGGTGATCGTGGACGGCGGCTATCCTGTTCTGGGTCGATTGGCATCGGCCTATGCCGAGGCGGTAATCGCAAATTTCCCCGCCCCGCGTCAGAGCGCCGTCCGGGTCCAGGCCAGGGTCTGGTTCAATCCCTCCCTGCGCAGCGTCAATTTCGTCATCCCCGGATTATTCGCCGTGATCCTGATGGCGTTCCCACCCCTGTTGACCGCCCTGGCGATCGTGCGTGAGAAAGAGACCGGTACGATCGAGCAGATCTATGCATCGCCGGTCACCTCAACCGAGTTTGTTGTCGGCAAGCTGGTGCCCTACGGTCTGGTGGCTTTCCTGGAGATTCTTATGGTCATGGTGGTGGGGTTTGCCTGGTTTCAGGTCCCCATTGCCGGCAGCCCCATACTGCTGCTGACGTCAGCTTTCGTTTATGTGCTGACCACGGTGGGTATCGGCCTGTTGGTTTCATCGCTGGTCCGTACCCAGTTGGCGGCCATGTTGATAACGCTGATTGTCACCTTGATGCCGTCGTTTTTGTTTTCCGGCTTTCTGTTCCCCCTGTTCACCATGCCTCTTGCCCTGCAACTGTATAGCTGGCTTTTCCCTGCCGGTTATTTTATGGAAATCTCCCGGGGCATCGTGTTGAAATCAGCCGGCCTTGAAGCCGTTCTGCCGAATCTGATGATGTTGATCGTCTATACGGTCCTGGTATTTGTCTTCGCGGCTTGGCGAATGAAGCAGAAGGTGGCCTGATGGGAATTGCCTTATTTGGTTTGTTGCGCAAGGAGCTCGTGCAGTTCTTTCGTGACCGGTTGATACTGACCCTGATACTTTGGCTTTACACCATTGAAGTCGTCATTTGTGCCGTTGCGCTCAGTTTTGATGTAAGCCACCTGCCCCTGGCGGTGGTGGACGAGGATCGCAGCGCCTTGAGTCGCTCGTTGATCCAGAAATTTGCGGTGAGCGAAACCTTCGACCTGAAATTTCAGGAAACCCGTGTGGCAACCGCCACTGACCTCCTGGAGAAAGGCGATGCCACCATGGTGTTGGTCGTTCCCGCCGGGTTCGAAGGTGCTCTTCTCGCTGGCAAGAGTGCTCAGCTCCAGTTGCTCCAGGACGGCACCAATTCCAACATTGCCGCCAATGCCGTCAATGATGCTCTGCAGATCGTCCAGCGCCAGGAGCGCGAAGCGCTCCCTGCTGCCGGGAAGAAGGGGGGCGCGGTACCCCTCATCCGTATCTGGTATAACCCCGATCTGACAACATCGGGTTTTATCGTGTTATCGATGATTGCTCTGGCCGGCATGATGGTGGGCGTTATTCACCCGGCCGCCTCTATTGTCCGGGAAAAGGAGCGAGGCACTATCGAGCAGCTGCTGGTGACGCCCATTTCCACCCTGGAACTGTTCCTGGCCAAGGTCACACCCACGCTGATCATGGGCGTACTGTCCATCTTTCCGAGTTTGGTGATTGTCAGAGTCTTTGATGTGCCCCTTCAGGGCAGTCTGCTTTTATTTCTGGTGCTGACCGCCATCTTTTTGCTCAGTGCGATTGCGCTGGGCGTACTGATTGCCGCCTACAGCCGGACCCTTCAGCAGGCGTTGCTGCTCTCCTTTTTCGGACTTTTCCCGCTGATGTTCCTGTCGGGCAGTCTGACGCCGGTAGAAGCCATGCCGGCTTTCCT
>NZ_VMHN01000013.1 GCF_008795955.1 Marinobacter denitrificans | reverse complement strand
GCGGCGACGGCGTTGGTAGGGTTTGGTTACGCTTAAGTCGTTCATATTAAGTGTCCACTAGAAAATAAGTGGACACTATCCTGACGGCGGCAGCGCCTGGCTCAAGATGGGATTACCGGCCGCTTACATCCTTTTTTGGAAGACGCCCTGTTCAAAGCCAAAATTCAGAAATGCTTTAATCGGGTGTTTGAACTGGACCCCGAAATTTGGACAGGTGCCTAAGCTCTGATTCATCATCTCCATAAGGAGGAGAATCATGAGCAAGAAACGCAAGCAATACAGCGCATCATTCAAGTCCAAAGTCGCCCTGGCCGCACTCAAGGGTGACCAGACCACGTCTGAAATTGCCGCTCGGTTCCAGATCCACCCCACGATGGTCAGCACCTGGAAACGCGAGCTGCTGGAGAATGCCCCGGACCTCTTCGAAGGCAAGAGAAAGTCCGTCAAGCAGTCCAGCGAGCCCAGTTCTGACGAGCTTTATCGCGAGATCGGTCGACTGACGGTGGAACGCGATTTTTTGTCGCGCAAGCTCGATCAGTAAGCCGTCAACGCCGGTTGGCGATGATCGAGCATGGTCATCCCCAAGTCAGCATTGTGCGCCAGTGCGAGCTGCTCAAACTGAGCCGCTCGTCGGTGTACTACGTCCCTCGTGAACAGTGTCAGGAGGACCCCCTCTGGCAGGATAGTTGGCACTACTTAATTTTTAACCAGTTGGGCGGTTCAGGTGTTGATAGTGCCTCGTTATTCCGATGAACGTAAAGCCGCAGTGCTGGCGAAGTTGTCGCCGCCCCACAGTATGACCGTAGCCGCTCTGGCGCGGGAAGAAGGCATTTCGGATCAAACCCTTTACAATTGGCGGACACAAGCCAGAGATGAAGGACGCCCGGTGCCCGGTTCCAAAGCCAAGTCAGACCAGTGGTCAGCAGAAGCAAAGCTGGCAACCGTGATTGAGCCAGCCGCGCTGTCCGAAGAAGAACTCAGCCAGTATTGCCGGGAGAAAGGGCTTTACCCTGAGCAAGTCCGGCGCTGGAAAGAAGAGTCTCTGCAAGGCTTTCAGCGTAGTGCCGAGCGGGACAAGCAACTGCGCAAAAAGAGTCAGGCAGATCAGAAACAGATCAGAAACAGATCAGAAACAGATCAGAAACAGATCAAGAAACTTGAGCGCGAATTGCGCCACAAGGAAAAGGCTCTGGCCGAAACTGCTGCACTACTGGTGCTGCGAAAAAAGCTGGATGCGCTCTGGGAGAACGACAACGGGGACGACTAACCCCGGTCCCTGAGCGCAGGATAACGATTGACCTGATCCAGGAAGCCAAGAGCGCTGGTGCCCGACTGTTCCGGGCCTGTGGTGAAGCCGGCATTGGCTTGCGCACCTATCGGCGCTGGTTCCGTGAAGGCGCGGTGCAGTCGGATAAGCGCCCGGAAGCGGTACGCCCCAGTCCTGCAAACAGGCTCAGTGAAGTGGAGCGACAGAGGATCTTGTCGACCTGCAACTCGGCCCGTTACGAGAGCCTGCCGCCGTCTCAAATTGTGCCATCGCTGATGGACGAGGGGCTGTACCTCGCCTCTGAGTCGTCGTTTTACCGGATACTGAAAGCTCACAACCAGTTGAACCATCGAGGGCAAAGCCTCGCGCCCCAGCGCTCCCGGGAAACGACCACACACCATGCCTCCGGGCCTTGTGAGCTTTGGAGTTGGGATATTACCTACCTGGCTTCGACGGTGCGTGGGCAGTTCTACTACCTGTACATGTTTGAAGACGTCTACAGCCGGGAGATCGTGGGTTACGAGGTCTATGAGGCTGAGAGCGGCGACTACGCCGCCGGACTGTTACAACGTTGCCTGCTGCGGGAGAAGTGTCTCCACCGGCCTCTGGTGCTGCACTCGGATAACGGAGCCCCGATGAAGGCCCAGACCATGAAGGCAAAGCTGGAAGAGCTGGGCGTACTGCCTTCGTATAGCCGACCTCGGGTCAGCAATGACAATGCGTTCTCGGAATCCTTGTTCCGGACTCTGAAGTACCGCCCTGACTGGCCCTCGGCTGGCTTTAAGAGTCTGGACGACGCGCGACGTTGGGTAGACGGCTTCGTGAACTGGTACAACACGGAACACAAGCACAGTAAGTTGAGGTTCGTAACCCCGCAGGAGCGGCACCGTGGCGAGGATGTGGCCATCCTGGCCCAACGCCAGCGGGTACTGGAACAGGCCAAACAACGGACACCGAACCGTTGGGGAAGCCGTCCGATCAGGAACTGCGAGCCCGTTGGACCAACGACTCTGAATCCGGAAAAAAGGGCAGCGGAAAAAGACGCGGCTTAAACAAAAAAACAGTGCCAACTAACTTGAAAAACACCGAGGATCTGGATCTGATGTACCTAATTGACCAGCAGTATCTGGAAACGCCTTACTATGGCTCTCGTAAGATGCGTGTCCACCTGGAGCGCCAAGGCCACCGGATAAACCGCAAGCGGGTTCAGCGCCTGATGCGCACCATGGGCATTCAGGCGGTGTATCCACGCCCCAGAACCAGCATTCCGGGCGACGGGCACAAGGTTTATCCGTACCTGCTCAAAGGGCTGAAAATCGATCGCCCCAACCAGGTGTGGGCAACAGATATTTCATATATCCCGCTGGCCCGGGGGTTCATGTATCTGGTCGCCATTATCGACTGGTACAGCCGCAAGGTGCTGTCCTGGCGGGTCTCCAACACCATGAACACAGACTTCTGCATCGATGCCCTGGAGGAGGCCTTACAGCGCCATGGAACGCCGGAGATCTTCAACACCGATCAGGGTGTCCAGTTCACCAGTGAGGCCTTCACAAGCGTTCTCAAAGATCATGGCATCCGGATCAGCATGGACGGCAAGGGCTGCTACCATGACAACATCTTCGTGGAACGGCTCTGGCGCAGCGTCAAACACGAGTGCGTCTACCTCACAGCCTTCGAGGATGGACACCACTTGAAGCAGGCGCTCCACCGGTACTTCCGGCATTACAATCAGACCCGGTACCACCAAACCCTTGATTACCAAACGCCCGATGAGGTGTACTACGGGCAACCCATAGCCTTGGCCGCCTGAGCCGGGGAAACAACTGGATCATAGCTTAGGGACACCATCAGGTTGTCCAACTGATTGGGTCCACCTCAGTTTGTTCGGTTCTACCCCGTATGGCCAGAGGTCACCTGCAAAAGTATCAGATAGGCTTTCAATATTTGTGGGGAGCCATGGGATGGGCATATAGGAAGCTGTCACGTCACATGCGCGTGCTAAAGAGTTATTTTTTGCTTTCTCAAAAGGTGCCACAAAATTTTTGCCACCCACGGATTCCTGTCCAATATGTTTTGTTTTATTGCCACGACATGCATGATCGGGAATATCTTTAAGCTTGTGAAGTGTTGTCTTTCAACGTCTTCATCGCAACCGGAGCGGTGCGCCTGGCGATTACGGCATTTATTGTGCCGTTCGCCTTTGTTTATGGGGACGGCCTTCTGATGGTGGGGGATTGGCAGACCATCCAGATATCCTGCGTTACCGCAGTTATTGGGGTGCTAACGCTTAGCTTCGGTATTGAAGGCTACTTCCGTGGCCACCTCGCCGCCCTGGCGCTTCGTGGGGGCCGGTCTACTGTTTATATTCCCGAGCTGGCTAGCTATTGGTGGGGCCGCAGTGTTGGCTATTGCGGCCTGGATGATGACACCACATTTGCGTGGAGGACTAAAACCAGCGATCTAAGCGACTTCTTCTCTCCCACTCTCTGCAGTTGCCAGAGAGTGGTTTGCTATTCGTGTGGCGCTAAACGAAGTGTGCAATTGAATTCAACACCGCAGCTGCCTGCTCATCAAGAGGTCGGTAGCCCGCGGTCCGTGGCATGCCCTGTGTCGGACCAGTGCCTGGAAAAGCCAACAATTCTCATGCCAAATTTAACGAACATGCCGAAGACATCTGCGACAGAAGCGTTGGCGGAGAGGACTTCCAATGTTCGACCTTCAGTTCGCACCCTAACTGAGCCCCCACGACAGGCGGCATTAAGCTGAGCGGCCACTGCAGCAGCTTCTTCAGTCGTTGTGTATTCAATGCTAACAAGCTTATAAGACATGCGTTTGTTCCTATAAAAGCAGTGTTTTTAATGCTACATGTTACTTATAGTATCAGATTTTACCGCCTATGGGAAGCTAGGTAGCATCACCCTTTCAACGCAACGTGTTATCCGTTAACTCTGCCCGGCGTTTTTATTCTGGGCGCTCAAGACCGGAGAACTGATTCCTTTTTTTGTTTTGTGCTCCGCAATCATCGATAAAGACCCTCTCTCCGCCCCGGCTGGACTGTCCACCCTCCGCCGCCCGTTACTTCACCCGCACGAGTCACAGGGCATGCCTGAATGGTGCCGCAAAAGACACTGGAAAGGTGATCGAGCATCCTCTGCTCTCTGATAGCCGTCGATCGCAATGCGCAAATACGCACCATTGACAATCGCGCATCGGTCATGTTAACAAAGAATTCTTATATAATGTTAGGCAATCTTATTTATTGAAAATAATAGTGGCTTTCTCCGTAATCGATTGTGGATAGGGAGCCCAACATGTCAAAAATGAAAATAGATTCCGCATCCTCTCCCTGATCGTTTAGTTATTGGCCAGGCTTAATTTCCAGTGCCCCGGGAAGCTGGTTCAAAAAGGGGAAGAATTGTTCCATTTGGTGGTAAAAGGTATTTGAGCGATGCACAACACGTTTGGCATGCAGGTTTTTGTATATGTTGTTGAAAAAGGTAGCTTTTCAGCGGTGGCAAAGGAATTGGAGCTAACCCCTTCCGCTGTTAGCAAACAGATAAGCCGACTAGAGACTGAATTGGGGACGCGCCTCATGAATCGCTCTACGCATGATTTGTGTCTAACTGAAGCTGGCAAGGTATATTACGGTCATTGTCTGCAGATTATCAGAGAGATGGATTTGGCTTCCGAGGCAATTCATGAAATGAATACGACTCTTTCTGGTACATTAAAACTTCACGTTACGCCAGGTATTGGCCGCCAGATAGTACTTCCGGCATTGACGGAATTTATAAAAAAATACAACAATCTTTCCGTTAAGCTATCTGTTCAGCCTGCGAGAGTGGACGTGATTAACCGGGGTTTCGATCTTTCGATCCGAAGCAGCAACTCCGACTACGTCAAACTGAGTACAACCAGCGTCGACTGTGTCATGTTAGCCCCTTTAACATATCGCGTTTGCGCGTCTCCGGAATATTTCAGGCGTTTTGGAAGACCAAAGAAGCCGATGGAACTTTCTCAACACCAGTGTTTAATTTACGACGCACAGCCGTCGCCAGAAAAATGGTGGTTTATCAATAATGGGGAATGGTATCACGTAAACGTGGGAGGGAGATTTCACGCTAACGAGTGGTCATCAATAAATTCAGCGGCGGTAGAGGGCATCGGTATTGCGCGACTCCTTATGCAAAACTCAAACTCTCCTGATCCTTCCCTAGAAACTCTCTTTGAAGACGAAACACTTTCGGACCGTGCCGTCTGGGCATTTCATCCCCGGGCGCGGAGCATGCCTAAAAAAGTAAAGAAATTCATCGACTTCATGACCAAAAGGCTCAGAGAGTAAGCCATCGGAATTCAAGTCTTTATTTATAACGGTAAGAGATTGAGTCGGGTAGGGTGAAGAGGACTCTTGAGTGCCATCGCCGCCTGGATAACAGAAAATAAATTTTGCGCAATTGCCCTCTCCGGCGAAATTAAACCGAAGAAAGCCCCCCAGCAAAGGGAACGGCGATTTTCAGAAGTCTCATGGCGCCGCTCAATCCATCCAGAGGGTTACTTCCTCCAGCGGGCGCCGCTGTTGCAGTGGTGGTAGTGCATCCGCATAGCCAATATAGAGCATGGCCACAACCTCATCCGTTGGTTTCAGTCCATAGTAGTGTTTGAAACGCTCATCATCAATTAGCCCACCGGTGCTCCACTTAGCTGCCAGCCCCATACTGTGGGCAAGCAACAACATATTCTGTACACCGGCCGCGCAGGCAGCATAATCCTCTTTACGGCGGCGCGATCTTTCCGGCTCCGTCTCGCAGGCAACCAATACAATGACGGGCGCTCGCAACGGCTTGCGCGCGGCCAACCTGGCTTGACGAAGAGTTTCTTCTGACGGGGCGTTCACGCCCTTAAGCATTAGCTGCTGGAAGAGCTCACCCATTTTGTCGCGCGCATTTCCTGATATCACCGTGAAACGCCATGGCTGTGTCATATGGTGATTGGGTGCATAGGTACAAGCCTGCAGCAGATGCTCGATTGCCTCGCGAGAGGGAACCCGGTCCCGGTCCAGCTTGCCGGCACTCCGGCGGGACCTGATGAGCGCAAATAGCTCTTCAGCTTCAACTGCAGTCTCGTCACATGGTACGTCTGTCATCGTAATGGTCTCTCGTTGTGTCCTGCTCTGGGCTATTGTCCCTGCCAGGTTGATGATCGATTTTTTGCTGAGCATCCAAGGGCCGCGTCAGGCTAAAAGCGGAGGCAGTGGGCGTGTTCTAATTGTATTTTCCGGGTCCTCATGGTAAAGGCCTAAACCCTGTAAAACCGGGATGTCATTGATGGAAAACAAAATCGCTTCGCGACTCTTGCTGCGGTTGATGTGATGATGAGGAATCCAATTCGGCACGACGAAACTGTCACGGGCGGACCAGTTGATTTCCTCGTCGCCGACTACTGTCGTACCTTCTCCCTCAACTACGAAGTAAACTGCGCTCGAGGTCTGGCGGTGGCTCTTCCCGACAAAGCCCGGGCGCAACATTTGAATGTTACATCCCATGGTGGGCAAGGCAGAGCTACCAGTAAACGGATTGACGTATTCCAGCACGATATCATCGTAGGGACTGCCTTCAGAGCCAGCCATTTCATGCAATTGCGCAGAGACCTCACGCCAGGGGTAGCGGAAAGGAAAATTCTGTTCGGGCCGCTGTTCCCAGGCCGGCCTGACCAGGCTGCCACGACGGCTCCAGTAATCCGCACTGCTCTCGCGTTGCGGTTGGGTGGTCTCACCGAACGGCTCGTAAAATATCTGGTTCAACGCCAGCACCAACGGAACGTCAAGGGCATCTACCCAGATTGCGTTTTTGTCCGTTTCATTATGGTGATCGTGCCAGTTCCAGTTAGGAGTCAGGATCAAGTCGTTGGGCTCCATTAGCAATCTTTCACCGTTCACCGTCGTGTACAGCTGCTCACCGCCCTCGACCACGAAGCGCACCGCTCCTATCGTGTGGCGGTGGGCCCACGCCACTTCTCCCGGACGGACGATCTGCATTCCCATAATCAGGGTTTGGGTCGTGCCTCCCCGTTCAAGTCCCGGGTTCATGAAGCTGAAGTTACGCCGGGCAGTGTAGCTTTCCGGCATAACGTCACACGCCTCAAGCAACTTTTCATGAACCGTTTCCCATTTCCAGAGATACGGAACTCCGGCCGGCTTCGGTCCACCGATCACCCGCTCCAGCAGACTGTCATACTGCCACTGACCACGCATGTTAAGTGATGCCAGCTCGTTATCGAACTCGCTTAAAGACGTTGTCTGTTTCTTTATATCGTCGCTCATGATGCCTCCGTTGCCTTGACGGCTCTCCGTTATTCCATTATCGCGCATCGCCTCTTGGCGATAAGTCAGCCCCTATAGGTCAACCTGATACGGATTTAACGGGGTACCTATGTTGTAGTTGCGCCCATCGTCGACCGCATTCCTCTGAACCTGCCATATAATCAGCTGGCGCATCGAGGTAGGGTGGCCGGCATGGACCCGGGTCGATCAAGCCCGCTGTGCGAAAACGGGCATGTCCCAAAGGGATGCTATAGCTGATGAACCGGGACAGGTCGCCACCTGGGAACATTGGTTCCATCGCCCATAGTATCTGATTGGTGAGTTCCTCTGCCCGTTTCCAATCACAATTGAGAATGGCACGGCCAAGAGCAACGATAGGGGCTGGTGCGCAGGCGACAGCCCCAGACCAGCAAGCTCGCGCGAGCGCAGGATAGCGTTGCGCGAGAGCGAACCAGTCCTTTTCAAGCGGGAGAATGCGCATATTACTGCCCACCGCCTCCAGATCCTTCTCCAGTGTTGGCCCACCTACATGCTTAGCGGCTATGACTTCAGGTATGTCCGCAAGGATGCGGTATACTTCTGTCGAGATTTTTCCTTTGAAAGCGTCCGGATTGTCGTAGACAACCAGTGGTACACCTGGCATTGCTTCTGCCAAGTCGCGGTAAAAACGCACAGTCCCATTGTCATCCAGCGGCAGCCACATAGGCCGGCCGACGAAAAGACCATCGGCTCCCAGGCGCATCAACTCGCGACCGCGGTAAATCGTATCGCGGGTGTTGAGGGTCGTTACACCAGCGAATACCGGCACCCGCCCCGAGACCGTATCCGTTACGCACTGCACCAAGCTCTGCAACTCGGGCCACGTAAGGGTGGCACATTCGCCAAATGTGCCAGTGGTCATGAGAATGTCCACACCAGCAGCGACCACCGCCTCCGTCATTTTCGCGGTTTCGTCCAGATTCACTGTATTTTCTGCGTCCCAGCGTTCTGCATCTGGCGTCGCTGGACTCGGAACAATGCCTACCACGCCGGTGATGTTTTCCGCCGTCAATTTCATTTTCACGCCTCCCGTTCAAAACCATACCGGCGAGCCGGCGCCCCTGGCTACATCTCGGCTCCGCCGAATGGCTCTAACCAAGTGTTCATCCGATGCGAGTTTTTCCTCAGTCGAGGAGGCCTACTTCGCGATAAAACGCCTCTGCCCCAGGATGCAGCTCCAGATTTCCGACGTCGGGCAATTCCTCGCGTTCGGCATTAGCAAGAGATCGATGAAAAGAGCGATAATATTCGTTCTGCTCATAAAGGGACTTGGCGATTTTGTAGGCATTGTCGTAAGTTGCCTCGGAGCCGGCTACGATCACGAAACTAGAGAATGGAACTATCAGATCCTGATCATAGAAGGGGTAAGTGCCGGCAGGTATAGTGTCAACTGTACTCCACATTTCATCAGCAACATGTTCGGCCAATTCTCGAGACATGGGTATAAAATTTATTTCCTGAACGCTGGCGAGCTCAGTAATTGATCCGGAAGGGAGACCGCACGCGGTAATGATTACGTCCAGTCGGCCGTCTCTCATCAAGTCATTAGAAGGACTGGTCGGTACGGGAGCCAGCTTTCCGCCCCAGCGCTCCACATCCTTCGTCGTTTTGTCAAAATAGGAAAACATAGCATCTACGGTTGACCGAACCCATAGATTGCCCGTCTGGGCTATAGACAGGCGCATCGGGACTTCATTCTCGACCAGGTCACTGAAACTGTCGACGTTATGCTCATCAAGAAACTTTTTGCGCCCATACACGCATGTAGCGATGATATTGGGCGCATTCTTACCTATGGCGGTGAGGGAACCTGGAGGAAACTTCTGCTGAAAGGGTGCTTGGCCCTCGAAAGCCCGTTTAAGCGACACCTCACTCACCATAGTGTAAGCACCACGGCCATTGAGTAATGAGGCCAAGTTACCGGCCGCGTTGCCCGGCTCAGCATAGACGTTGGAACCCGGGTAGGTGCGACGCACAGCCTCCACGACGCCTGCCAGGAAGACAGAAGCCTGCCCACCTGTAGAGTGGCCCAAAAACGTAACGTCGACTGGCCCATCACCGACATTCCGACTTTCTGCCCGGACAAGATTCGCTGATAATGCTAGACACAGTAACAGCTGGCCCAATAGCGTATATCTAAGCTGGCATTTAAACGTGGTAGTCATGACCTTTCCTTTTATTTTTGTTCGACTTTGTGCTGACGCCCGCATTACCCAAATTGGGCACTAGCTAAGCAGTATTTCGAGAGTCAGCAACATCGGCGATTCCCTCAAGGAAGATTTTCCAGGCGAACATTGAATCCTCTACGGCCTCTAGCACATCATTGGCATCGACGCCCCGGGCAGATGGCAGAAAATGGAGCGCCAGGTCGAATGCACCACTGCCATGCTCTTTGTCCAATTCATCATGCATCAGCCAGAATTCAACATCGTTTTCGGTTAATCCCAGTTGATTCATCCAGCGGTTGCCTTCAGCCAATGACATTTCTCCGCACTCGACCTGGTTAACCTGCTCAAGTGCCCCTTTAGCAACACAGCCCAATATCCAATGTCTGTCTTTGGTCAAGGTTTCCCAGATGAGTAATGCTGCCCTGGTAGAAGGTAATGCCTGCGCCTGATGCACTTGTTCTGAGGTAAGCCCAAGTGCTTCGCCCAGCTTAACCAACTTGAGATAATGGGATTCTTCCTCAATACCTTCTTCTTCAAACAGATTTTCTTTGACAATGAAACGCCGAGGCTCAACCTCAGGACAATTTCCAACCACATGGGCCCAGCATTGCCGGCTATGCCGCGTGAAGACGCCGTGCTGTTGCACGTAAACACCAGCCCCTTCCCTGTTTAGCCGGTTTTTCGAGTAATCAAACCAATTGATGCCATCCATATAATGGCGGATAAGCTGGTTGATTTCGGTTTGAAGGTTAGCGTTATTAATATCTGTCATTGTTAGCACCATTCTAATGGTATTTTTAAAAGACGCTATCTATTGATAATAGATCCGAGTTTCTGAGCAAAGGCAGGTTTAAATCCAACCTGTTCTATTAACGTAGACAGATATTGCCTAAATGGGAATAGTGGTTCTAGGAAACTTGTTTTGCCAAAAAATCATGAAATGTAAAAAATACCATACGAACCGCCCCGGGGTTGGATAGTACTCAGGGAAATGGCGGTCAGCCGCCCAGGACTGATCATTTTGTGATCAGAGCCTGATGTTCGGACAATAGCCGATTGCCCGGCATGATTTTACGGGCGACCTCAGGATGATGACTGTTATTGAGCCGGTTTTATCGGGAGGCGGTAAGGCCTGCATAGAGGTCACGGTAAACGGAAAAGCCCGGACAGTGCCGGCCAAATCGCAGCAGCCGGCCGGCAAGGACGTGATTCAGCCCTCAAGGCTGGCATCCGGCTCCAGATGCAGCTGGCCACTGGCATCGCTGGTTCGCACAGTAACCTTGACGATCCGACGCAGCCCGGGTTCGTCCGGAAGTTCTTCTGGCCGCACCGCTTCCATCCTGCCGTCGCGGTCCAGTGTCCAGGCTTCCTGGGCCAGGCCTTGTCTGCCAGGGCCAGAGGGTCCTGCGTGCGGGGATTCACTTGATCCCATCTCCAGAGGAGAAACCGGCGCACCGATGGATTGTATAAAATCAGCGGTGACGTCATTCAGCCGCGGTGTCAACGCCTGGGCATCTTCATCAAACCGCTACCGCAAGCTGGCTGAAGACGGCGAGTGCTTGATGCCCATGGCGGATTTGAAGAACGGGTCCCTTCGCACGGACTCGGCTGTCTCGACGGAAGTCACTCATGCCCTGCGTGACCAGCCGGAGATAGGTCCGGATCAGATCGATGTTCGGCATACCGTGGCGCTTGACTGGGTGAATGGATCTCAGGGGCTATTATATCGCTCAACCGCCTGCTACTGCGGGCTTTGAGGGAAGTTCGCGCTGTTTGGAGTCACGGATTCAGGAGTGGTTTCTGTTTCTTGACAGAGCGCGTCCGCCTGCTAACCTTGATTTTAATAACTGAGATAGGTTCTTCGTAAAAGAAAAATTAACACTTCTGGGGGAAGCATGTCGGATATTCAGTTTATCGATACCACGTTGCGTGATGGTCAGCAGAGTTTGTGGGCTCTGAACATGCGCACGGGCATGATGTTACCCGCCCTTGAAGTGATGGATGATGCAGGGTTTGAGGCAATCGAGTTTTTTGTGCCGATTGTACAGATGAAAAAAATGATCCGGGATCTGGGGGAAGACCCCTGGCAATGGTTGAAACTGGGTGTCAAGAAAGCCAAACAAACGCCCCTGCGATTGCACGGAGGCTACAAAGGTGGGTTGAAAAAGGTACCGGAGTGTATCAGCAAGCTCCTTGTTAAAAAGGTGGTGGAGCATGGCATCAGCGTCACTCGCTGTTCGAACTCTTGGAATGACTTTGAAGTCATGAAGGATGAAGTGGAAGGTCTTCGAAAGCTGGGCATGCAAACTGTTGTAAATCTCATCTATACGGTTTCACCTCGCCATACCGATGAATACTTTGTGCAGCGCGCTAAAGACGCTGCATCACTGAAACCTTACCGGATTTGTTTTAAAGACGTGGGTGGATTGCTGACACCGGAACGTCTGAGGGAGCTTCTGCCGAAGGTTCAGAAAGCCGTGGGAAAGGTGGAACTGGAGTTTCACTGCCACTGTAATAATGGGCTTGGGCCTCTCAACGTACTGGAAGCAGTGAAGCTGGGAATTACCCATGTTCACACCGGTATTCCTCCTCTGGCCAATGGCTCCGCGCAACCTTCCGTATTCAATGTTGCGAAAAATCTGAGGGCGTTGGGGCACCGACCAGATATTCGAGAAGAGCTGTTGCTGCCGGTATCCGAGCACTTCACACGGATTGCCCGGAGTGAGGGTTTTGCGATTGGCGCCCCGCTGGAATACGACGCGAATCTTTATCAAAGCCAGATTCCAGGAGGCATGATTTCAAATCTGCGTTATCAGTTGGCAAAGGTCGGCATGGAAGATCGGCTGGATGAAACAATGGTCGAGGCCGCCCGTGTAAGAGCGGAATTTGGCTATCCCATAATGGTGACGCCGCTTTCCCAGTTTGTAGGAACCCAGGCAGCCATAAACGTCATCGTTGGGGAACGGTATCGGCAGGTGACGGATGAAGGTATCCAGTATGCGCTGGGCTACTGGGGCAAAGAAGCTGTGCAGGTCATGGATCAGAATGTTCGTGAAAAAATTCTTGGTCGCGCGCGAGCCAAAGAACTCAAATCGGAAGAGCCTCCACAGCTGTCACTGAAAGAGGTGCGTAAAAAGTTTGGCGAGCAACTCTCTGATGAAGAATTGATTATGCGCACTTATATTGACTCTGAAGCCGTTGAGATTGCGCGCAGGGCAAAGAACCCCGTCGAATACGCGTTTTCCGGGGATCCACTGATGCAATTGGTTCAGGGGCTTACCCGGCACTCAGACAAGAAGGCTATTTCCTTCAGCAGGCCGGGCCTGTCACTGAATTTGCGACATTGAGGCAGCTGCAAGAACAGCAGCGTCGATGGGCAACATAAAACCATGACTGGAACGGAGAGAATAATGGATATCGTGGGTATTGACGTACATGTGCACCTCAGCGACGAGGAATCCATCAAGGCAGTGGGTGCCCGAGCCAAACAGATGGAGCAATATTTTCGGCGTAAGAGACCAGTTGTATCCGTTGATGAAATGGCTGACCAGTACCGCGAGCGCCGCATGATGGCAGTTTTGGTAAATACGCGGGATGATTCAGTGTCCGGTCTTACGCCGGTTCCCAACGACCATATAGCCAACGCGGTGAAGAAGCACCCAGACGTGTTCCTGGGATTCGGCGCCATTGACCCCTGGCAGGGCAAGTTGGCTCTTCAGGAAATTCGTCGTTGCAAGGAAGAGTTAGGGTTGCACGGTATCGGCGAACTCAATCCCGCGCGCCAGCAGTTTTTCCCCAATGATACCCGTTTCTATCAACTCTGGGAGGAAGCCCAGAAGCAGGGTTTGCCGGTGATGTTTCACAGTGGTATGGCGGGAGCCGGCGCTGGGACGCCGGGAGGAATGGGGAATAAGTTGAAGTACACCCAGCCCATTCACCTTGATGACGTTGCCGCGGACTTTCCGGAACTGAAAATCATATGTGCGCATCCGTCTTGGCCCTGGACGGCTGAAAGCCTCGCCATAGCGCAGCACAAAAGTAACTTCTTTATTGATCTTTCCGGCTGGGCGCCCAAGTACTTCCCGCCTGAACTTGTCCATCACGTTAATTCGATTCTTCAGGACAAGGCAATGTTTGGCTCTGACTGGCCGGTCCTGGGGGTCGAGCGCTGGGTGGAAGAGTTTGACCAGTTGGGTATCAAGCCGGAAGTCCGGAAGAAAATCATGCTTGAGAACGCAAAAAAATTCTTTGGCCTGGATGTCTAGATGTTGGCCGAGGTTTGCAGGCATCGGGATCTGGCTGGCGTCTGATCACAACGGATATTCCGGAAAACAAAGATAAAACAATATTGGGGAGTTAAACAATGAACGCTAATATTAACAAGAAAAGGCTTACTGCTAGTCTCATCTGTGGTTTGACGATATTTGCCGTTATGGGCGCGCCTGTTGCAGTGGCGGAAGTGAAACTGCGAATGCTCTCGACATGGGCCGCAGGTACCGACGACGGCGTTGACCTGGGGGCAATTCCGTTTGCCGAGAAGGTAAAGGACCTGTCGGAGGGCAAAGTCACTGTCGAATTCTTTGGTCCCGCTGCAGTTCCGGCGTTTCGGCAGTTTGATGCGATAGAACACCGGGTATTCGACATGCTGTTTACCCATACCGCATACCACGCGGACTCAGTGAAAGTGGGAATGGGGCTGGATCTTGCGGAGGGCTCAGCCCAGGTTCGACGCGAATGTGGCCTTACCAAGGCGGTCAATGACGCCTATCTTGCCAAAAGCAATGTGTCCTATCTGGCGCAATTCCCGACGGGCCATGGTTACCGGCTTTATATGGCCAAACCGTTTAATGACGAAAGCGAGCCCTTGAAAGGGTTCAGGATTCGGGGAACCGATTTCTACAATCCGGTTATCCACGGCATGAAAGCTTCGTCAGTCAGGGTTTCATCAGCGGAAACTTATACCGCTGCCCAACGGGGCATGATTGATGGCGCTTTTAACGGTTCAGGAGCCCTCGGCACCCTTGAGAAGTTGAGCTGGGATGAGGTGATGTCTTATGCAATAGAACCCGCCCTGGGAGAAGTTGTTTACGCACTTTTTGTCAACAAGGATAGCTGGAGCGAGCTTGATGATGATGTGCAGGCGATTATCCGACAGGCTATTGAAGAAACCCAGGTTGAGCGCCGGGAGGCAGGAATCGAGCGCGACAAGAAAGGCATGGAACAATTCCCGGCCGCGAGTGTAGAAGTGGCCGAACTCAAAGGGGATGCGCGGAAGGCTTTTGAGAGTTTCTATTACGATGGTATTGCCAAAAATTATGTTCTCGATGCCGATCCAGACCATGGGCCAAAAATCATGAAAGCCCTTGAGTGTGTGAGGGATCGTTCAGAAGGGTAGGGCGTATCGGATGGGTTGCCCGCGTTTGGTTCCGGCAACCCGGTCCTGGCATGGGGAGCAAATGTTTCATGGCACCATCAATTAAAAAAACAATATTTCGATATTACAGCGGACTTATATTCGGATTGAACATAATTGCGGCTTCACTTGTTTTTCTGATGGCAGTAACGATCACTGCAAATGTTTTAATGAGGAAATACCTGGGTTATAACCTCGAATGGTTATTTGATTTTACCCAATACGCACTGGTTTATATTACATTCCTTGCTGGTGGTTGGCTCACAAGGCAGGAAGGACATATTCGTGTTGATTTACTTCATCTTGTGCTCCCTGGCCACCTTGGGAACAGGCTTGAGTATTTTAATATTGCGTTTTCTGCTGTCATCTGTCTTATTTTGTTCTGGCTGTCCGCCTCGGCGACCTGGAATCAGTACCTTTTTGGAAACGTTTCACCGGCTGCGGTGCCCGTCCCTAACTGGATGCTATGGATAGTAATGCCAATAGGTTTTCTTGCCATGGCGTTTGAGTTCATCTTTACGATGTTCAGAAAGATTGCCGAGCATCGACAAGAGCAGATAAACGCCCAAGTTTAAATCTGGCTATTACAGTATAAAAACAATTAATTTCTGGGGTATGCATCATGGAGTGGTATGTCATTTTCCTTTTTGTGTTCGGGCTTCTGCTTGGAACGATGCTATCTGGAATTCATGTTGCTTTCGCCTTGATGGCGGTTAATCTCATTGGCGTCATGATATTTATTGGCCCCCATGGTTTAACTATAGTAGCCGGCAGCATGGTAGATTCGATTTCCGGATTTGCATTGATTGCTATCCCGATGTTCTACCTTATGGGCGAAATATTATTCCAGTCCCGTGTCGTTGATCTGCTGTTTGATATGGTGGGGAAGTGGATCGGACGGGTGCGGGGAAAACATCTTTATGTCGCCATTGGTGGTGGCACAGGGCTGGCGGCCTTGAGTGGCTCCGGGTCCGCGGATACCGCACTTATTGGCCGTACCTTATACCCTGTGCTTGCGGAAAAAGGTTATGAGCAGCAACTGAGTTACAGTGTCGTACTCGCCGGGGGGGCGCTCGGGCCAATAATTCCTCCCAGTGGCCTCGCGGTAATTCTCGGTGGATTGGCAAATGTTTCAGTTGGCGCTTTGCTGATGGCGGGGCTGCTCCCGGGTATTTTACTGGCTGCTTTGTTCACATTGTACGTCTTCATTCGGATCAGGTTGAATCCGTCGCTGGTGCCCGCCGTGGAATTAGAAAAGGCCAGCTGGCAGGAGCGATGGGTGTCGTTGACTAAATGTTTGCCCTTCTGCGTGATCATATTCATGGTCCTTGGTTTTATCCTTTTTGGGATATCTACAGCCAGTGAAGCAGCAGCAACGGGGGCTGTAGGCGCAATGCTGGTGGCTGCTATCTATGGCCGGCTGGACCATTCCGTATTATCCCGGGCGCTCCTTGCCACCGCCAGGCTAACGTCGATGGTGTTTATCGTGATCATGGGCGCGGTGTTGTTTGGCCAGATTCTTGCGCTCAGTGGCGCTGAGACGTCTCTCAACCTCTGGTTGCAACAATTGTCGTTGCCTCCCATGGTGTTGGCAGCAGTGTTACTGGGATTGCTGCTGGTATTGGGTACGTTCATTGACACACTGGCATTGATCGTACTGCTGGCCCCTCTGTTTTCCACCTTGATTGTGCCGGCTGGCATTGACCCTGTCTGGTTTTTTCTCCTGTTCCTGATCACCCTTCCCATTGGGAGTATGACGCCACCGGTCGGCTCCATGATTTTTGTATTGAAAGGCGCAATACCTGAAAGCCGGATTATGGACCTATACAAAGCTGGCCTTGCTACGGCAGCGGTATCAGTAATAGGGATGACTACTGTCTTTTTCTTTCAGGATCTGGCCACTGCCTTGCCAGAGTTCATGTTTCGGAAACGATAAACACCGATCAGATTGCTGCGTACCACCCGGATCGCAGGCAACGACAGGAGGGGTATTCAATGAGTGCGATGCTTACTGGAATCAAAGTGCTGGAGATGGCAAATGTCATCAGCGGTCCTTTTGGAAGTATGTTGCTTGCCGATCTCGGCGCCGAGGTCATAAAGGTCGAAATGCCGGGAACCGGGGACCCGTTTCGCAACTGGGCCGGTGAAGATGCTGGCGTGCATCCGGCATTTGCGGCATTCAATCGGGGCAAGAAGAGCATCACGGTGAATGTCAAAACCGACGAAGGACGGGCACTATACCTTCGCCTGGCTTCGGATGTGGATGTAGTGCTCGACAACTTCAGACCGGGGATTCTCGATAAACTGGGCGTTGGGTACGATGAGATCTGCAAAACCAACCCTGAAGTAGTGTATTGCGCGGCGACGGGAATGGGGACTGTTGGCCCTTACCGTGATCGACCAACATATGATGCCATAGCACAGGCGATGAGCGGCCTTTGGAGTCAGCTTTCTGACGTTGAAGATCCTGAACCGGTGGGACCCCCGCTTTCTGACCAGCTAACCGGTCTTTATACCGCCTACGGTATCCTCGGGGCGCTGGTTTCGAAACTGAAAACGGGAAAGGGTCGGAAAATCAATGTCAGCATGCTGGGTGCAAGCCTGGCGTTCCAGCCGTTGGCAGTGGCGGATTATCTGTTGTCGGGAAAGGTCGCCGACAAATCCTCGCGGCCCCACCTCTCGCAATCCTACACGTTTGTTGGGAAAGACGGACTGTCCTTTGCCGTTCATTTGTCGTCGCCCCCTAAATTCTGGAAAGCGCTGCTTGAAACCGTTGGCCGCGAGGAACTGGAAAAAGACCCCCGGTTCATCAAGAAGGCAGACCGGGTTGCTCACTACGATGAGCTTAGGGCGGAGCTGCAGTCTGAATTTTCAAAAAGACCCCGTAAACAGTGGCTCACCGAGCTTGTAGCCAACGATGTGCCTGCGGGGCCAATTTACACCATAGAGGAAGCGCTGAATGACCCTCAGGTCAAAGCGCTGGATATGGTTCGCACTTTTGGAACAGGCGAGCGGGCGACACCGCTGGTTGGCTATGGCTTCGATGATCCTGAGCGCCCGCGGGATGAAGATCAGCGCCCGGTACCGGGGTTGGGCGAGCATACCAAAGAAATTCTCGCGGCCATCGGATACGGTGAGGACGAGATTGAGACTCTGGTGCGAGTTGGTGCGGTGTAGGATTTTGAGTTGTGAATTATTGACAATGCCGATGCTCTGGACTAATGGTTTTATATTAACATTAAAGAAGAGTTCTTGGAATGTGATATATGAGCTGTCACAGATTTGCCGGTGCACCCTGACTCAACGAAACAAGTAGAAGGATATCGGGCATGAATTTGAAAAATGTATTTTTGACCGTAGTTATGGCTTGGACAATGGCGTTTACTCAGCTTCATGCCAGGGAACGGGTGGATATCGGGCTGTCAGTACCAAACTTTGGCCCTTATGCCGCGGTGTATGTGGCGGATGATCTCGGCTATTACGCGGATGAAGGTGTCGACGTTCAAATCACGGCATTCCGCGGCGGCAGTGCAGCACAGCAGGCTCTTGCCTCTGCTGCCATGGACATCATCAATTACTTCCCTCCCGGCGCTGCGGTTGCTATTGAGCGAGGGGTAAAACAGAAGGTGGTTGCTGTTGGGGCCGCCAGACCGGATGGCTGGCATATGATGGTAAAGTCTGGCTCCAGTATCGAAAAGCCTGAAGATCTGGACGGTCGCCGAGTCGGCATTACCGGCAAAAACAGCACCACTGACTACTACGCTCTTTGGGTTGCCGATCAATACGGGATTGAGATCGAAACGGTTCCGGTTGGCGGCGCCGGAATGATTCCCGCGTTATTGTCCGATCAGGTGGATGCCATTTCCGCGTTCTCTCCGTTGACCTACCGATTGATTGTTTCCGGTGATGGTCGCTCCCTTGTGGACTACGCCAAGGATATGCCCCCAACTCTGCCGGATGTCTGGGTAGCCTCCCAGGACATGATTGATGACCGCCCTGAGCAAGTTGAGGGAGTTTTGCGTGCAATGTATCGCGCGACCCGCTACATGCAGAAAAACCGTGATTATTCCATCGATTTTCTGCGGAAATTCACAGGCGAG
Source organism: Marinobacter denitrificans (assembly GCF_008795955.1). Lineage (GTDB taxonomy): Bacteria > Pseudomonadota > Gammaproteobacteria > Pseudomonadales > Oleiphilaceae > Marinobacter > Marinobacter denitrificans. The sequence goes on along the minus strand of NZ_VMHN01000013.1, from coordinate 58,356 downwards.
GAAGATCCCGAGGTCCTTCGACTGGAATACGAAGTGGGCATCATGAACCGCGCCACCCGTGCCAATATCGAGCCTGAATGGCTAAAGGCCTCTCTCGGCCTGGCCGGCGATTCCGGTTCGGGTACACTTTCTCCTGATGAGGTTTATACCGATCAGTTCGCGGATATTGGTGCTGAATAAGATCGGACAGGACCTCAATACAGTGCGCTTTAATAGTATTCAGCGGAGATAGACTAACGATGCCACATAGTTTCGAAGACCATTGCTGGCAGGATATTGTCAGCCCGGATGTGTTGCGCATCTATGAGGCGTATATCCGCGATACCTACATTGGTTCACGTCCGGCCATACTTGCAATTGACCTTTATAACAAGGCGTACAGAGGAGGGGGCCGGCCTGTGTTGAACCTGTTGGATAAGTACCCGAGTGCCTGCGGTGAGAACGCCTGGAATGCCATAGAGCCTACCAGGCAGTTACTCGCAGTGGCCCGGGAACACTCCGTGCCCGTTATCTACACCACTCAGGTGGAGCGCCAGCAACAGGGAGTCAGGGCAACGTCGCGGGCAGTGGACGCATCCCACGACGATGACTTTGAAATCTTTGCTGAGTTTCAGCCTCAGAATGATGATCTGGTGATCGGGAAAGAGCGCGCGAGCGCTTTCTTTGGCACGCCTTTGATTGCGTATCTCCAGAAAATGAACATTGACACCGTCATTGTCTGCGGCGAAAGCACCAGTGGTTGTGTCCGGACGTCGGCAGTTGATGCTTACTCATACGGTTTTCATGTGGTCATGGCGGAAGAGGCCTGTTTTGACCGAAGCGTGCTCTCCCACAAAGTGAATCTTTTCGATTTGCATCATAAATATGCGGATGTGATGCATTTGGAGGAGGTGGTTGCTCATTTTCAGTCAAAAGAGGGTTGGTCCTGTGTTGAGATCTGATCCGGTTTATTAACGCCTGATGGAACCCGAGTCATATCAACAAGAATAAAACCAAGGTGCGTAAATGCGATTGTCCGTGTTACTTGGAGCCCAGACAGGCTTCTTCCTCCTGCTTGCCATAGTATGGGAGTCGATCAGTCGTCTGGAGCTTGCTGATCCACGACTGTTGCCCTCATTCCTGACTGTTCTGGGGGTGCTCGGCGACTTGCTTACGCAGCGCGATTTCCTGATGGATCTGGGTATTACAGGGCTTGAAGTGGGAGTGGCGTTTATTATTGCCGCCCCGCTGGGAGTTTCCATTGGATTTCTACTCGGTGAGAAACTCTTCCTGGGGCAGATTCTGAGCCCGATGTTCCACTTCATGCTGTCTGTTCCGCAATCCATTTTTCTTCCTATTTTTATGCTCTTACTTGGGATTGGCTTTCTGGAGAAAGTCGTTTTCGGAGTTACCCACGCCATTTTCGTCATTATTGTAACGACGACCGCTGCGGTTCGTACTGTGCCGCGGGATTACGTAACCGTTGCCCGCACGTTTGGCGCCACGCCCCGACAGATCTATTTGCGAGTTTACCTGCCAGCTATGTTACCGGTGGTGATGACAGGACTTCGGCTGGGAATGATCTTTAATATCATCGGTGTTCTGCTGGCGGAAATGGATGCAAGCCGAGCGGGTATTGGACGACGACTGTTTTCATGGGGCGAGGGGTTTCAATTGGATTTGTTATTGGCCGGCATTCTGCTGGTCTCCGCGCTCACCATAATAATCAATGAGGTTATGCGTTACTGCGAACATCGCGCCGCCAGAGGTCACGTAGCATGAGTAGTGAAGTCATCAGAGTCGAAAACCTGAGCAAAGTGTATTCCACTCGCGAGGGCGATTTCCATGCCCTGGATAAACTCAGCTTTGCTATCGAAGAAGGTGGCTTTGTCAGTATTGTTGGGCCAAGTGGTTGCGGGAAGTCCACCCTGCTTCAACTGCTGACCGGCCTGCTTGAACCGACGTCTGGACAGGTTTTGATCGACGGGATTGAGGTGCGCAAGCCGCTCCCGGAAAAAACCGGCGTCATGTTTCAGGATGCCACGTTATTGCCCTGGCTTACTGCTGAAGAAAACGTTGCTTTTCCTCTCTCTCTTTGTGGCACGGACAAGAAGGAGAGTCAGCGTAGGGCTCGTGACCTTCTGAAGCTTGTGGGCCTGGGAGATTTTATCAACCATCGACCAGCAGAGCTCTCGGGCGGTATGCGCCAGCGTGTTGCCATTGCCCGAGGGCTGGTTCGTGACCCCCGCATACTGCTGATGGATGAGCCATTTGCAGCGCTCGATGAGCAGACGCGCTTCAAAATGGGGGAAGAGCTGCTGTGGATTTGGCAGGAGACCCGCAAAACTATCCTGTTTATTACTCATGGCTTGACAGAGGCAATTTATCTTTCGGATACGGTATTGGTAATGGGAACAAAGCCGGGTCGTATTATTGAAGTGATACCAGTGGACCTGCCACGGCCACGGACATTTGAAATGATTAGCAGTGAGTTTTTCGGTAAGGCGCGCAACCGAATCTGGAAGCTGATTCAGGAGGAGGCCGAAGCGTGAGCAAACCATCACTCATACGTTATGCAATTCTGTTGGCGTTGATTGCGTTATGGTTTCTCGTCACTGCCATGGAGTGGGTTAAACCTATTCAACTGCCTCCCCCAGCGGGTTTATGGGCAGCCTGGCAAGCCGATGGTTCGCGGTTCCTGGATGCGTTTGCCCTGACCGCCGCTGAGATTGCGGTTGCCATCCTGATCGCATGGCCACTGGGGATTGGGGTTGGCGCTGTGTTTGGCAGCCTCAGGGCAGTATCCGCTGTCGCTTCAGCAATATTGGGATCTCTGTTTGCCGTGCCTGCCATCATCCTTTACCCACTTTTTATCGCATGGGTCGGTATGGGGCCTGAGTCCAAGGTTTTGTTCGGGGTTATTGCCGGCTTTTTTCCGATCGCACTTAATACACTATCCGGAGTGCGTCAGGTAGACGAGAGTTACGTCACCATGGCAAGGGCCATGGGCGCGAGCAGATTGCAGGTTTTTTATCGCGTGGTTTTACGTCTGGCCTTGCCATCGGTTATTTCTGGTCTGCGCATTGGTACAGCGTTGATCATGATCAGCGTGGTGGTAAGCGAGATGCTTGCCTCGTTTGGAGGGCTCGGTTACATGATTGCATACCATCGCACGATGTTTGATACGGGCCATGTCTATCTTGGCATTCTAATGGCGCTGTTGACGGTTTTGACCGTTAACTGGCTTCTGTCGATGCTGGAATCACACTTCAGTAAGTGGCAAGAAAGGGGGGCGGATCTGTGAAACGGTGGCTGGTGGGAATCGATACGGGGGGAACCTTTACGGATCTGGTAGCGTTCAGTCCCGATGAGCCAGCGTTGCGATTGGCGAAAGTGCCTTCGGTGCCGGAGGATCCCTCAACGGCAGTAATGGCAGCACTGGAAGACTTGTTCAGTCAGGGCGTGGAACCTGAGGCGATACAGGTACTGGTGCATGGCACGACAGTCGCTACCAACGCTTTGCTGGAAAACAAGGGAGTTCCCACGGGACTCCTGATTACCAAAGGATTCAGGGCCATCTATGAGGCTAGGGGCTGGACACGTCCGGATCCGGTAAGCCTGATTGATCCGTTCTATTCGAAAGCGCCATTACTGGCACCACAGCGACTCACGGCTGAAGTGGATGAGCGTATGGATTTTGACGGGAGCGTATACAAGCCCCTGGACGAGTCGCAGCTTCGCGAATCTGTAAGACACCTGAGGGATCAGGGTGTTGAAGCGATTGCTGTTTGCTACCTGTTCAGCTTCCTGAATCCCGAGAACGAGCTGCGTACCGCTGAAATCATTGCGGAAGAGGCACCTGGGGTGCGGGTTTCACTGTCCTCGGCCATATTACCCCTGATACGGGAGTACCCCCGTTTATCCACAACCGTGGTCGATGCCTACATTGGCCCGGTTGTTGAGCATTACCTGTTGAGTCTTGCCGGGCGTCTGAAAGAGCGGGGGGTGAAAACGCCCCAGGTTTACCTCATGCAATCCAATGGCGGTTTAATGAGGATTACCGTCGGAGCCCGATTCCCCAACCAGACGCTTCTCTCAGGACCAGCTGGTGGTGTAGTGGCGGGGTTGAGGCTGGCCGAGCGCGCAGGTACCGGCAACCTGGTGACTTTCGACGTGGGTGGAACCAGCACTGATATCTGTGTGATAGCAGGAGGATTGGCACAGCAAACCAGTGAAGGTGTGTTGGGTGGTCAGCATGTGGGCACGCCAATGTTGCAGGTACGCACGCTGGGCGCGGGGGGCGGAACACTGGCTTATGTCGGCAAGGATGGACTGCTGAAGGTGGGGCCGGCCAGTGCGGGTGCCGTCCCTGGCCCGGCGTGTTATGGCCGAGGCGGAGAACGGCCCACCATTACCGACGCGAATCTCGTGGTTGGTATATTGGGAGCAGGAAGCCTTCTGGATGGTCGTATGCAACTGGATCTCGGGGCGGCTACCCGGTCAATGGAGGAGATTGCCCAGTCACTGGATCTGACGCCTCAGGATACCGCGGCCGGTATTCTGCGTATCGTGAACAACCACATGGCCATCGATTTACGACTCGCATTGCAGGAGCGTGGCCAGGACCCCCGTCGGTTTTCATTGGTGCCGTTTGGTGGGGCGGGCCCTATGCATGCATGCTGGCTGGCCCGTGCAGTGGGTATTCCGCGGGTTATTGTTCCAGGTCACCCGGGCCTTAACAGCGCTTTGGGCCTGCTTCAGACCGAAGTCAAGCATACCTATGTAAGGTCTGCGCCGGGCATACTGGACGAGTTCGACGTCGGTAAAATGAACTCCCTGATGGAAGAGCTGGGTAAACAGGCCTACGCCGATGCCCGTGAAGAAGGTTTTCAGTCAGAAGAGGTGGAGCTGCGTTATCAACTGGATATTCGCTATCTGCATCAGGGCTACGAGCTGATCGTTGATTGCCCAAATGTGCCGGTTCGTCAGGAGCACAAAGCCGGGATAAAACAGGATTTCGATACCTTGCACGCCACTCTGTATGGACAGAGTGCGCCTGATGAACCGGCCGAAATAGTGACCTTCCGCTTGCAGGCCAGCATCAAAGTTCCACAACTAACGGAACAGGATATTGATAGGGGAGGTGACATTAAGCGAGCTTTTAAAGGGGAGCGGAAGGTGTTTGATATCGACAGCGGTGAGAATGTGACCGTCGCTGTTTATGATCGCAGTCTACTCGGTGCGGGGGACTCGATCGCGGGCCCCTGTGTCATCGAGCAATTTGATTCCACCACCTGGGTTCTGGAGGGGCAGAAACTGACTGTCGATGCCTCTGGAGCGCTGGTCATTGATACGGAGGTGATAAAATGAGCGCCGATCCGATTACAACCGAAGTGGTCATCAATCGCCTGCGGGAGACCGCAGCGACGATGGAACACGCGCTTTATCACAGTGGCTATTCGACCATTTTGCGTGAATCCCAGGACGGTACTGCAGGTATTACTGATGCTAATGGCCGGGTGATTGTTGTCAGTGGTGGACTGCAATATCACTCGCTCCCATACACAACCGCAGTAAAGAGTGTTCTGACACGATTCGGTGACAAGATTCGGCAAGGGGACTGCTACGTCCTGAATGATCCGTACCTGGCCGGTAACCCGCATGTTCCGGATATGATGGTTATCACGCCGGTGTTTGTTGACAGTGAGCTGATTGCGTTTGCGGTGAGTCTGGCTCACAAGGCGGATCTTGGTGGGCTGGTACCCGGTTCCTCAGGAGCGGCAGCCCGGGAAATCTATCACGATGGCCTGTTGCTGCCTCCGGTTCTCTATTCCAGTGAAGAGGGAGTGAACGAGGCAGTAGAGGACATTATACGCAATAACAGTCGAGTGCCAGAGGCTGTTGTCGGGGATCTGCGTGGTCAGGTCGGGTGTACCCGGCTGGGTGCAAAGCGTTTGGTGGATCTGTGTGGGGAATACGGTACGGCCACGCTTACCTGGGTTATGGCGACTCTGCTGGAAACCACGGCAGCGCGGCTGGCTACCGAGCTGAACGACTGGCCGGATGGCTCTGCAGAGGTCGAGGGGCTGCTGGATCATGACGGGGCAGATATCGATACACCCGTCCGTATTCATGTGAAAGCGACAAAAACCGGCGACCGGCTTACTCTCGATTTCAGTGGCTGCAGCCCGCAGACCCTGGGGCCGGTGAACTGCTGCACGCCAACCGCTCAGGCGGTTTGCCTGCTGGCAGCCATTGCGGTGAGTGATCCGACCATCCCCATTAACTCGGGGCTTGTGGATCAGGTTGATTTCATCATCCCGCCCGGCCTGGTGGTAAGCCCACAGCATCCGGCGACAGTGAATCATTATTTTCCCACGTCGCACCTTATCTACAGCGTCGTACTGGCCGCTCTCGGCCAGCTTAATCCTACCCGTGCTGTTGCACCTTCAGGCTTGGGAACCGGCGCTCTTGCCGTGGGCTACCCTTACTCGCGAATGGGTAAACGTGCAGTGCAATATGAGTTACTGGTGACGTCTCTTGGCGGTACCAGTCTTGAGGATGGTGCATCGGTGGTGCTACCTATCAATCACTTTACGCCCAGTACGCCGGTCGAGGTTCTGGAGACCGAGTATCCAGTGCGGGTATCCTGCTTTGATATCTGGTGTGACTCTGCCGGAGCGGGAGAGCAGCGTGGTGGTATCGGATTTATTCGGGAGTATGAGTTTCTCAGCGACTGTGCGGTAACCGTGCGGACGTCAAACCATACCTATGGTGCCTGGGGCTTGAAAGGGGGAAAACCACCCCTGCATTCGAGGGCTATTCTGGACCCGGGAACGCCCGGCGAAGAAGAGCTGGGCCCGCTGGTCACCTGCCATTTAATGGCGGGCCAGGTGTTGCGACTGCAACAGAGTGGCGGCGCGGGTTACGGTGACCCATGCCTGCGAGCGCCGGAGAAAGTGGCGCAGGACGTGGCTGACGGTTATGTTTCATCACGTGCGGCGCACGAGGAATATGGAAAGACATTGTAAGTCAGGAGTAGCAGGAAACCATTCATACAACTGAACGGTTTCCTGTGCCGCTTCGAATTCAGTCGCGAATGTCCTGCACGAACCATTCACTGGGTAACTCGCGCCCCAGCGATTTTTGTCGTGCTGCCTCATACACCAGGCCTCCTACGCTGGCAAACTGCAGTCCCTGATTACCTCCGTTGATGTAGAGAGTAATATCCTCAGGGGATTGTCGCCCGGCGCTTTTACCGCTAACAAGATCAGAGAAGTCGGGGCAGTCCCGGCGGAAAAGGGTATTCCGGGGACGGGCTTCCGGTAACCGGCGAAGTTCTTCTTCAGTGCCGGCAATGTAGGCAACCGGGCTATGGCCAACACCCGATCGTACTCGTACCGGATCTTCGCCTGCGGTGGGGGCGCCACCGGCAATGCCCTGGCGAATAACCACGTCTGCGTGAAGAAGCAGCTCTTCCGACAGCTCAAAAGGCCCGAGGTTGGTGACGTGCATGCCCGGCTCCAGCCACTCGGGTTCGATGGTCGGTACCATGCTGCTGGTACATGATGACACAATATCTACCCCCCGAACCGCTTCTCTTGCACTGTCTACAGGAATAACCTCAAGTTGCAGTTCCTGCTCCATCTCTCTGGCGTAAAGCTCACGGTTCTCCCTGCTGGGGCTATAGACTTTGACCCTGGTGATGGGGCGTACCGAGCAGAACGCCTGCAGGTAGGTGCGCGCCATACCACCGGAGCCCAGCATGCCAACGGTGGTGGAGTCTTCGCGGGAAAGGTGCTTGACTCCGATGCCGGCTCCGCCTCCCACGCGCATATGTTGCAGATGGCCGTCATTCATCATGGCCAGAGGTTCGCCGTTTCGGGTAGAGAACAGCATGATGAGCCCGCAGTAGGTGCCGGGTTCCACGCAGTATTTATCCTCGCGGGGCAGACCACTGCGCTTATCCTCGGTCCACTGAATGACATCCGACTTCATCCGAATCGCGAAATAGGGTCCGGGGGCATGAGTGGCGCCTTCCATCGTGCCCCAGCGCCAGTATCCGTCGTCTCGCTCACAAGGCACGTACATGTCAATCCTGGGGCGATGTATGGAGTGGCCTTTTGAAAGACCCTTGAACGCCTCCTCCTGAATGTTTATGCAATCCCTCATGTTCAACAAGTCATGAATATCATCGTTGTTCAGAAATAGCATGCTACTTCCCCTTTCGTTGCTGTTGGTTTTGTAATTGGTGGATTCGCAACAAACAATTGTGGCGGCCACACGGGAATCGTATAATCGCCAAAATCTTAATAAACAAGATAAGATATTAATATACGAGAATAAGTCTAATGGGGCAACAATGGAACTAGTCTTGATACCTGATTCTCTGACAACAGGCATTGTTGCATTTCTTTTCATCTGTTCAATCGTGACATCTATGGTCACCGCAAGTTTCGGGGTCGGGGGAGGGCTGTTGCTGCTTGTCCTGATGGCAATGTGGGTGCCACCGGCGGCGATTATTCCGGTCCATGGCATCATCCAGTTTGCTTCGAATGGAGGCAGGGTGGTGTTGACCTGGAGAAACATCAACTGGAAGGTCCTTGTGGCCTTTATACCAGGGGTTGTTGCCGGGTCATTGCTGGGTACCCTGTTGCTGGTGCAACTGCCCGCCTATATCTGGCAATTGACCATCGCGCTGTTTGTCCTTTATCTGTGCTGGGGCCCCGGCCTGCCGAAGGCTGTACTTGGCAGTGCTGGTGTCTTTATTGCCGGCACCGCAACCACCTTTATCGGCCTGTTTGTTGGCGCTACAGGGCCATTGGTGGCTGCGTTTATCAAGCAGATAAAAATGGATCGTTTCGGTATCGTCGCTACCCAGGCAGCCGCGATGGCTCTTCAGCACGCTCCGAAAGCCGTTGTGTTTGGTTTTGCCGGTTTCGTTTTTCAAGAGTGGCTGCTGTTCATAGCGGGTATGGCACTTTTTGGATTCGTCGGAACATGGCTAGGGCTGCACGTGCTCCGAACTATCTCCAATAAATATTTTCACCGCTTGTTCAATGTCGTACTGACGCTTCTGTCGGTGCGCCTGCTTTGGCAGGCGGGTTCATCAATGTTGAATTGAGCCGGGCTCCGGCGTAGACGTAATGTCTTGAACGTACCCAGAGGGCGTTGCTGGGGAGCAGCTATGTTGACAGGCTCGAGGATTGTCGTAATTGGTGGTTTCAATAAATAAAACCTACAATCAAATATTAAGAAATTCTTCAAGCTACAGGAAAAAGCTGGGAATTAAGGGGTAGATGTAAACTACTTCCCAGTCTGTGCCAGTCCTGCGCTAGCGAAGGTTTAAATGAGCTCGCTGGAGTAAGAGAAAGGTCAAAGCATGAACTGCGCTATTACACTCAAGCAACTGCATGTGTTCGTCGAGGTTGCACGGCATGGCAACATTACCGTAGCAGCAAAGGCGCTATCGCTAACCCAACCTGCGGTAAGTATGGCCTTAAGCCAATTGGAAGCCTTGCTGAACCATCAGTTATTCGAACGCGCTCGGAACCGGCTCACTCTTAATGAGAAGGGCCGTTACCTTTTACCCAAGGCGGTCGAAATACTTGAACGGGTTCACAGCGTAGAACGAAGCCTCAAGGCTGAGACCGGTACAATCACTGGCTCCTTGCGTGTTAGCGCCAGTCTGACTGTGGGCAACTATTTGATGCCAGGGATGGTGAGCCAGTTTCTTGAGAAGCACCCGAATGTCGATGTGAGCCTGCAAATAGAGAACACGCGCGCAGTGATAGAGGATGTGCTGGCCTTCAATATCGACGTTGGCTTCGTCGAGGATTATCAGCGGACACCTGATACGGATATGATCCAATGGCGCGAGGATAGGCTGGCGATTTTTGCGTCTCCGAATGACCCTCTCGCCAAGCAGGATATAGTTTGCGAGAACGACCTTCAGAGCCGACCCTGGATCCTTCGAGAACAAGGCTCGGGCACAAGACATGTGTTCGAAAACGCTATCGCAGGGCGATTGAAAGATCTACGTGTTATCTTGGAGTTAAATCAGGCAGAGGCGGTAAAACAGGCTGTAGAAAATGGTCTAGGTATCAGCTGCATGTCCATTCTTTCGATCCATAAGGAACTCATAGAAGGGCGTTTTGTCGAGCTGCACGCACCTTCCCTGGACCTGGGGCGACATCTCTATATTGTGCTTCACAAGAAAAAATACCGCAGCGACGCGCTCAAGGCCTTCCTTGAGTTCGTCTAGAAGTGCAGGCGTTCAAGTAGTCAAAGTTTTAAAAAAGTTTGCTGGATTTCGCCCATGAGACACAGGTACAAAGGCAATCGCCAGCAGCGCGCACGCCCAAAGGGTCCAAACTCACTGCATAGCTCGAAATACCTAAAACTCAAGTCGCCAGTTAAAACCCCAGCACCTGTTTTTTACCTCAGGTCTATTGGCCTTTACACGCCCTCTGTGTAGACGGTGGTGAAGGCCGGATTCAGCTCTCCAGTATGGAAGAAAATTGCTGAGCCGATTTCCTCCTCCGTCCAGGTGATCACCGGCATGTCGGGCTGCGAAAGATAGCCCAAACCCGCAAAGGTTTCGTTACGATTCCCGGATGGATCGAAAAAGTAGCTTGTTGCTCCACGAGTGATTCCGTGACGTTGAGGAGTTACGTCGATCTTGACTTTGTTTTTTCCCAATACATCAGCAGCTTTGAGCACGTCTGCCCATTCATCAAGGAAGAATGAGCAGTGGTGCAAGCCTAGCGTTGGCCCTCCGACGAAGGCAATATCGTGCGGAGTCGTGGTCCGGGCCAAGAACGCTGCTGCCTGGACAGTATGGTCTGGACCCGCCATAATCTGTTCGGTCAGGCGAAAACCTAACACCTCTGTAAAGAAACGCGTATTGTCAGCCACTTTATTGATTCCACTGGGCGGATCCAATTCGCAGATCAGCAGGCAGTGATCAAGCCAGTGGACGCCTGCGCCCTTGAGCCCATCTGGCCAAGGATCGGGGTTGTTCACGCCGACGGCTTTACCTACGAACTCTTTCTCGGCATATAGATACATCAGATGGCCACTAGGCATCCAAAACCGAAGAGCGCGGCCGCAAAACGGCAGAGTTCCGGGAGGGACCATCTCGACGTCCAAACCGTACTCAATGATACGGGACTTTAGCTCATCCAGGTCGCCATCCGATTCCACTTTATAGGCAACATGGTTCATGCCAGCTCGATCCGAGGCACTGAGCATGATCGAATATTTGTCCCATTCATCCCAGCCCTTGAGGTAGACGTTGCCTTTGTCATCTTCAGCCGATGGCATGAGTCCAAGGATTTCTTCGTAGTGCTTCCGTGCTGCTACCATATCCAATACGCGCAAGTTAATATGCCCGATACGCATTACACCCATGACTACTCTCCTCGTTTTCCGATAATGGCCTTTTGGGCCTGGTTCTAGATAAAGCCGTAGCGGTACACCACGCTCTTGCGCATCCGACCCACCACTTTCAATACCACATCGCTAATGGGATAGGTCCGGCACGCGAGCGCGTAGCCAATGGCTTCTTCTTCTTTGCTTACATGGGCGCGGGACATCGCGAGCGTAGTCACCTCACCCTGGAGGATGTGCACTTTGCATACTCCGCATCCGCCGCCATGGCACCCGGAGGGAATGCCTTGGCGGCCAAGGGCAACCATGGCGTTCAACAAGGTCCGATTCGCAGGGCACGAATAGCTCTCCCCCGTATCGACTAGGTGAACCCGGTAATTGCCTGTTGCGGTCGTCTCGGTCATAGCAACACCCAACTCACTATGGCGAAGCCTGCGATCGCCAAATACAGAAACATCGTCAGGGCTAGCAACATCGGCCTAAGAGTAGCTCCCCTCATGTTGATCCAGTTCGTCTCGGCCCCAACCGCGACCATCGCCATGGCCAAAAGGATTACGTCCACCGATGTAATTATCGAAACGAGATCCTGAGGGATCCAACCGGTACTGTTGATCAACACCGCCATCACAAAACCTACAGCAAACCAGGGAAAGTATACTGGTGCTGCTGTATTAGAGTTTTTATCCGCACGGTTGCGACTCTTCTGGCGTAACAACAGGGCCACCGAGGTAATAGCCAGCAATGCCAGGCCGAGAAACATGACCCGTGTCAACTTCACGACGACTGCAGTCGCTGCTGTCGCCGGGTCGATGGCATCTCCGATGGCCACGACCTGCGCGACTTCGTGCACTGTCGCACCGATGTAGACGCCTAAAGCTTGCGATGAGAACGGCAAGAATTCGTGCAACAGTGGAAAGATGACCATGCTCAACGAGCCGAAAATCACCACTGTAACGATGGCTACCGTAATTTTGTACGGCTGGGTGCGTATGAGGGGCGCCGTGGCAAGCACTGCGGCTGCACCGCAGATAGAGCTCCCGACCGTGGTCAGAAGCACCAGATCTCGGTCCATCCGAAGCATGCGTCCCACGAGCAACCCCACCACCAGCGTCGAACCAGCCATGAATAAGCTGACTGTCAGGCCGCCGACCCCGACCTGTAGCACGTCATGCACCGTGATGCGAAAACCATACAGAGCGATGCCCAGCCGTAGCAGGGTAGTTTGCGCAAACCGGAAGCCGGTACGCCAGGGCGGCGCAGTCCGTGGATGTAGGGTATTCCCATACACCACCCCGATTAGTAGTGCTATCGTAAGCGGCCCCAGGCTTGCTAACGGCGAAAGATCCGTGCTGGTTGCCAGAATCGATGTCGCGGCTATTAGCAGTAGAAATCCGAAGCTCAGCCAGAACGGTCGTGGATAGTCCAGGGTTGAAATCATAGTTTCCTCTAGAATCTGCTTCTAAAGCAGAATCGGTCCATGCGCTAATCGGCTCGTTCAGATCTTCGCGGAATCAGCCCGTTCTAACGGGGCGGGCGCTGTCTACCCGTGACTGGACAACTGCCGTGCTTCGGCTAAGCCCTGCCCCGTGTGTGAACATCCACTCTTAGAAAGGCACCACAAGCGGATGAAACGCGCTGTCACAGTTGATCAGGTTGACTCGTTTGCAGTAGATGCTCAGCGCGTTGTTTCGGTCCCGGAGTTGGTATTCACAGCGTCCGCCATATATATATTGTTTCTGCTGAAAGAAAACGATTGCGCAGAGAACGGCTCTCGCGCGCAGGTCGTAGCCGGCGCCCGGCTCCGCCGACTCAATCTCCAGGTTGCTAAGCATCCGCACCGAACGAGTCTGAGGGTCATCTACGTGAATGCGCTCGTGGCGCAGCCGTGCGATGCGGGTCTGCATCAACTCTTTATCATCATAGAAAATAGAGAGTTGATTCAGCGGGCTCTGCTGGTCGATCTGGGCCGGCACCCAGTAGGTCGCGTCATCGTCGAACAGCTCAATCCATTCTTCGAACCGTCGCTCATCCAATAAACGACTCTCGTGATAAACGAATTTTTGGATTCGCTCATGATCGAGGTTCTCGACGACCGGCTGGTTGGCTGTGTAGGTACTAGCTTGCATGGCTGTTACTCCTTGGCTGCGGCTGGGTCATATAATCGGCCCAGGCTTTGTACTGATTGCGCATTTCGAGCTCGCTGGTTCCCATTCCTTTTTGCCCCTCATCAGTCGGCACGTCCTTGCCGAAATAGCGCGCTAACATCACCCATTCTGCCCCCTGAGTTTTAAGCCCGGATTGAATGCGGCGGAACGCCTCCAGATCATCGGTTTGTATCAGCGAGGCAGGTGCATGGGTGATGTTGAGGTACCGAATGATCTGCTGGTTGTATTCTTGCGGGGCACCCTTGAGCAGGATCGGATAGACGTTAACCTCCGTACGGTCCACTGAGATGGGCCTGATGACTCGAATATGCTGTGCCATTGATTGAATGCATAAGTTCGGATAGAAGATCGCGTTATGCCAGGGAACGTCCAATACCTCCTTGGCCCGTTCCGGGCCATGACGTCCCTCTAACGCCTTAAGATAGGCTTCGAAGACCGGTCCAGAGCCACTGCCGGAGTCAGGGAGTTTTCCGCAATATCCGTGGCCGTTGTCGAACGCACGTATACCCGTCTCATCCCAGAAGGAGATTGGGTTTCCGTCCTCGTCGGTTAACTGCGCACCTGTATTACTGCCCTGGCGCTGAAATTGTCGACCGTCTTCCTTCGTGGTCGATGCGTGAGAGAAAGGTGGATGGTAGAGATCGTTGATATTTTCGACCTGAGCTTTCCAGTTACCATCAAACACATATCGATGGACACCACCGCTCACTTGCACCTCGCCGTCAGGCGCAAGGTTGAGGATGTCATCGATTGTCCGCAACATTGGTCCCAGGTATGTCTTTAGGTCGGGCCCACTATCACTGAGACTGGCAAAAATAAAGCCCCCGTAATTGGCCACGCGCGGCAGCGGTACCATTCCAAATTGCGGGTCGGTTTTGTCAAAGTCTTCCCCGTAGCCGGCTTCAAGGGGGACCGCCGCAAGTTTTCCACTGGTTTTAAAGCTCCAACCATGATAACAGCAGCGGAAGAGGCGCACATTGCCGCATGGCTGATTACAGACGACCGCGCCCCGGTGGCCGCACCGGTTATAGAGCACATGAACCTCGCCATCTGCTCGATCTCGCACCATCACCACCGGTTGGCGTGCTAAGTCTATAGTGATGAAGTCACCTTTTTCAGGCACCTGCGACTCATGGCCTACGTATAGCCACGCTCGGCCGAAAATGCGCTCCATCTCCAGTTCAAAAATTTCCGGATCCTGGTAGAGCCTGCGGTGTACTCGGTCGGGCTTGACGAGCCCTTGTAATTCAGTAGTGCTCAACATCGTCTCTTCCTCGATCAGTTAAGTTCAACGTTTTGCCGGAACGGCGGACCCGGCCCGACGGCTTACACATATCTCCGGCAGGAATTTCTCCGGCAGGAATTCCTGGCCCAGCAGCACTAAAGCCAGCGCTGCGGCGGGCAGAGTTACCCATAGTTCAGGAGAAAAGATGCCCACGGCCGCAACCATTAAAGAAAGCCGGTATACAAGGCCGAGTCTCCGATCAGTGAATCCGATCGTCGCCGTGGTTACGGCCGCGACCAAAACCATGCCCAATACGAAGTCGAGCAAGATGCCGGCCCACGGTGCCGCGAGCACTACCCCTGGATGGAAAATGAGATAGAAAGGCAGCACGAAGCCGACGATAGCTAATCGGCTGGCGTGTACCGCCACCGCCATCGGTCGGGCGTCGGCAATGGCACCGGCAGCGAAACACGCCACCGCCACCGGCGGGGTTATGGCCGACATGCATGAGAAGTAGAGCAAAAATAGATGGCTCTCCAACAGCGGTAGCTCGAAGGCGCCCGTTAGCAGGGGCGCCAGCAGGGCGACGCCCATGACGTACACTGCCGGCGTTGGCATTCCCATGCCAAGCAGTACCAGCACAATTGCTGCCAGAATCAGAGTCGGGATCAACAGTCCGCCACTAAGGCCCATCAAAAGCAGTGTGAACTTGCCCTCTAAGCCGGTGAGAGCGATAGTTCCCATGACGATCCCGGCGGCAGCCACCGCAGCAGTCAGACTGCTCATACGCAACACTGTCTCAGTGCAGGCATCAACAAAGCGCTTGGGGCCAATGTGGCTAGGACCAAACCAGCTTGTTATTAAGGTGCATCCAGTGGCGACAGCGGCTACGTATATTGGCGAGTAACCGGCCAGAAGGAAGTAGATGAGCACTGCCAGCGGAATCAGGCTGTGCCAGTTCCGCCTCAAAGCACGGCTCAGAGAGATGAGGTGCTCGGCGTCGAGCACACCTTCACCCTCGCGTTTTGCCTCAAGGTGCACCGCCAGGAACAAACTCCCGTAATAGAGGATTCCCACCATAAGCGCAGACACGAGTATGTCGCGATAGGGTATACCCGTGTATTCCACCATAAGGAAGGCGACGGCGCCCATCACCGGCGGCAGAAAGGCACCACCGCTGGAGGCAGCGGCTTCCGTAGCTGCGGCACGTACACTGGTCGATCCGGCCCGTTTCATCAGGGGTATAGTTACCGGGCCGGTGGTCGAAACGTCGGCGACAGGGCTTCCGGAGAGAGACCCATACAGGCCGCTGGACACAACACAAGCTTTTGAAGGACCGCCAATCATCCTGCCGGTAAGGGCTGCCGACACCTCAAACAGAAGCTGTCCTCCCCCAGAAAAATGAAAGAACGTTCCGAACAAGACGAAGAGAAAAGCGTAACCCGCTGCCACCTGCAACGGCGCGCCAAAGATGCCGTTAGTGGTGACCGTTTGCATGGTCACGAAGTAGTCCAGCGGAATGGCAGCGTGATGAAGCAGTCCGGACAACAGCGGGCCCAACGGCACAAATAGCAGGAGCACAGCCAGTACACTGGTTAATCCGATGCCAATAGCGCGGCGGCAAGCTTCGAATGTCAGCATGGTCAGGGCGATGCCTGCAGCCAGTTCCATAGGCGGGATGGGTGTAAGGCCTTCAAAAAAGTTAATATAGAACTCTCGGTTATAGATAAAATAGGCGCACACAACCACTGACAGCCCTGCAAGCACGTAGTCCAGCCAGATCTGGCGTTGTACGCGACCATTCAGCGTTATCGAAAGAAAAGTTACCGGGAGCATAACGCCCAGAAAAATCGCCCCCTGCACATGAACATCGATGCGGCCCAACAGGGCAAACCAGAGCATATAACCGGTTAGTAGTACTGACGCGGCCTGGATCAGAAGCTTTTGCGCGCCGCGTATTTCTAGGCGATTCCCTTCCCCCACCAGGTCCAGGAGCCGCGAGAACTTTTGGAGGCGAGAGGCCATAGCAATCTCCGGTTTGAATTGTTGCTAAAGGTTAAGGTGGTTGATGCTAACCACCTTAACCGACAGGCACTGTTAGCGCGTTTTGCCCTGTTCCAACAAATCGAGTTCGCGATAGAAGCGCTCGGCGCCGGGATGTAGCGGCACATCAAGATTGACGATCTTGACTGCTTCTTCAGCAGAAAATGCCTTTAAGGATGGGTGCACCTGCTGGACGCGCTTCTTGTTGTCAACCAGTGCCTTGATGAACTTATAAACCACCGCATCGGGCACATGGGGGCCGGCTAGCAAGGCGCTCCATTGAGTTATGGTCGGCTGACTGGTATCCATCAACTCGGGGTAATTGGACTGGTCTATGGTTATGACTTCATAGCCCCACTTGTCGGCAACGCTCTCCAGCGCATCCTGGTCTGCCTCGACCCAGACGAGATCTTGGGAGCGAACAATCTCATTAACACGAGCATCGGGAACGAAACGCACATTCATAAACATGTCCGCCTTGCGATCTTGAAGTTGTTCAAGTCCGGTACCGCTCGCCACCCAACTGACCTGGCCACCCCAGGACTGAAGATCCTCGATTGAAAATCCATGCGCCTCAAAGATATCTTTTGCGACGTCGACGACTTGGAGGTTTCCTTGACGATTGATAGCGATAGTCAGCGGTGGTTTTTTCTTAGCAATGTCTGCGAAGCTGTACACCCCGTACTCATCAGCAACGTCCTTGTTAAGCACGAAATGGAAGGTCTGCGTGTTGAACAACTGCATAACTGACCGCAAATCACCCTTTAGAGACCGCGGATAAGGCGGATTGCCTTCGATCGCATATTGGATCTCAGGCGCACCTGCTGCCAAGCTGAGGTCTGCTTTTCCGTCAGCGATAAACACGAGGCCTCCCGCCGGAGAAGAAGGCCTAAAGGTCACGGAGGCCTCAGGATATTCATCCCGAAGAATGCCGTTAAAGGTTTCGTAGACTACCTTGTAATATCCTTGGACTCCGGCACCGGTGACGGTGAGGGAAAACTTATCGTCTTCTTCTTGGGCCATTGCCCATTGGCTCATGCTGAAGATTGATAGGGCGAGGATTGCGCCGCGTAGAAAAAGCTGCTTTGTTATATTATTACCCATCAGGAAGTTCTCCTATCGCGTTAGCGCTTGCTAATGCGTTTATTGTATTTATCATTGGATGGAATATATCTATTCCTTAAACTTAACCTAGCACTGCTTCTCCATAGACTCTATTCAGTACTTCTGATGCTGGGTATCAATCTTGCTTATGCCTAACCCCCATCCATCTCAGTAATTGGCTTAGCTTAATGGTGCCCGGGCGACTATATTGAAGAGCATCGAAGAGCGAAGTCACTGCTTGAGGCGGGTATTTACCTGCCAACCATACTGTCACCATGATGATTAACGATTCAGCCAGCTCCGGAGGTTTGCAGCCCATGACACTACGACTTTCCCTCGCTATCGACAGGTACGACCGGTTTTTCCCGTTTTTTGATGAAACGGTACAGACGCCGGATTCGGTCTCTCTAGACGTATATCAAGTTGGACAGACGGTACCGCTGCGTGATGGAGAGTTTCGTCATGAACGTATGATCTACGATGAAGAGTTCGACGTCTGCGAATTCTCTTTTTCCAGTTTTATCATGGCGAAGAAGCGGGGCCTGCCAATCGTCGGTATCCCTGTGTTTCCACGGCGCCTGTTCAGCGTCGGGCTGTGGTACGTGCGCCGGGATTCGGCTCTTCGCAGCCTTTCCGATCTACGAGGAAAGCGCGTGGGTCTGAACTCCTTTCAGACAACCCTATCGGTTCTTGCCAAGGGAGATTTGAAGTTCGAGTACGGCGTGCCCTGGGAGTCGATGGAATGGCACGTGTTGACAAAAGAAAAGATCGAGTTCGAGCCCAAGAAAGGCACTGTCATTCGCCAGCTGAAAGAGGGATCCGATCTTGGGAAGCTGCTGGAGAAAGGGGAGATTGACGCGTTCATCCATCCCCATCCACCAAAGTCAATAACGTCTGGTCAGGTACCTGTGCGGCGATTGGCTGAGGATGCAGCCGAGCTGGAGCTCTCCTATTATCACAAACACGGCTACTGCCCGATAATGCATGTTATTGCTATTCGCCAGACGCTGGCGGAACGACACCCGTGGGTGTGCGATGTACTGATGAATGCTTTCCACAGCGCTCAGACGATATCGGATAACTACTATAATGACCCGAATTGGTCAAAATTGTTTTGGGGGCGCCGCTATTGGGAGACCGAGCGCGACGCCCTCCAAGGGGATCCGTGGCCGATTGGGCTCGCTGCCAATCGTTCGAATATTGAGCGGTTTTTGACCTATTCCCAGGACCAGGGGCTTATTTCTGCGCCTATATCAGTGGACGCTCTGTTTGCAGAGTCGACGCTTTACACCTGATCTTTGATCAGCGCGCCAATTCCGCTGATTTGGCTCAAGCAGTGCTGGTCGGAATTGGTAAGATTTATTCGTAAATCAACAGCCAGGTTGGGAGTTGGTGGATGACAGGAATGGTCATCCGAAACATAGATTTTCATTGATGGGAGGCAACATGACAACGCTGGTAACTGGGGGCCTGGGCGTCATCGGCTCAATGGTGGCGCGGGAAATGGTAGCAGCGGGAGAGAGGCCGGTTCTTTTCGACCTCCCTGCGGCCTCGCCCCGCCTTCTTTCAGACTTGCTGACGAGCGTGGATATCGTTCGTGGTGATTTGCTGGATCAAAGTAACCTGGAGGATGTTATCCGGCAGAAAAAAGTGGACCGGATCATCCACACGGCGGCTTACATCGATCCTGAGCTAGGCCGGGATGTGGTACGCAGCATCCAGGTGAACATACTGGCAGCTATGAATATCTTTGAGCTCGCGCGGGCACATAAACAGATTACGCGCGTCGTCTGGTGTAGTTCGCGGGCGGTATACTCCGAGATGGACGAAGCCGCGAGTCATCCTCATTACCAACCGATTACGGAGGATTACCCACAGGTACGCTCCACGGACCCAAAGAAACTGTACGATTCCACGAAGCTGTTTTGTGAACACTTGATGATGAAGTATGTGGAAGACTTGGGTCTGGATATCATTGCATTGCGATTTGGCAGCACCTTCAGTCCGGGTAAAACTGACCACCATGGGCCGTTGGCGGTGGTGAGTCAGATCGTGGAGAAACCGCTGCGAGGTGAGCCGGTGCATATTCCACGAGGAGGGCAGCAAAAGAACGATTTTATTTACAATCGTGATACAGCCCATGCCCTGATTCTGGCTTCACAAGTAGAGAATGTACAACACCGTATTTTTCACATTGGCTCTGGTGAAGGCCGTTCGTTGCGCGATTTCGCTGAAAGTGTGACGAAGGTTATTCCAGAGGCGCGGATTCAGATCGGCGATGGCCTCGACTACCTCAATTTGGGTCGGCAAATGTACGCTATTTTCGACATCACCCGTGCGAAGGAAGAATTGGGATTCCAGCCACGGTATACGACCGATACTGCCGTCGAGGACTATATCGCCCTGGTGCGCACACTAAATTTATGAAACCTGTTTTATTGCGATAGAGCTCAGGATACGAGGCTATTACCGGGGTGCATTACTGGCCTGGGTCATTAGTCGAAGGCCACTGAGGCCAGCAGCAATGGCCGCAAACCCTGCTGCAACTATAAATGGAACCCCGTTTCCGGTTGTGGTGTCGATATTGAAAATGAGCGCGACGGTTACTGCACCCAAGGTCTGGCCCAGCAGGCGTGCCGTTCCCAACATACCGCTGGCGCCCCCGGTCCGGTTCTCGGGGGCCGTATTGATAAGGACGCGATTGTTGGGCGACTGGAAAAGCGCGAAACCGAGTCCGCAGATCCCCATGCGCCAGGCAATATCGATGTCGCCAGGGTCCGTAGGTAATAATGCCAGCAGACTTAGCCCTAGAGTTAGCAACAGCAGGCCTATGCTGCCAAGCACTCCTGCCGGATAACGGTCGGCTAAATGTCCGACGAAAGGCGCTGCAACCATCAACATGAAGGGCCACGCGGTAATAAGTAGCCCGGTTTCTACGGGCGTCCTGTGCAGAACATCCTGTAGATAGAATGGAAAGGATACGAAGACCACCATTGATGCGGCGAAAGCACACACAGATGTCCCTACGGAGAGTGCAAACACCGGAATCCGCAACAGATCCACTGGCAGTAAAGGTGCTGGCAAAGACAACTGCCTACGTATAAGGACATAGCCCAGTAAACCGGTGAACGCAAGTTTCAGCAGGACCAAGCTCGGATTCTCGTTGCTGCCCAGGCCGTCGAGTCCGGTAATAAGGAAGCCGAAGGTGAGGGCGCTCAGGAGGGCGCTGATAGTATCGAACCGATGAGGTGAGCGTGGTGTGTTTGGAAGTGTCTTGATGCCAATCACTAACGCAACAAGTCCCAATGGCACGTTCAATGCGAACAGCCAGGGCCAGTCCGCAACCAGGAGAATAGCGCCGGCTATTGTGGGGCCTGACGCGGCGGCTCCGCCTGTGACCAGGGCATTCATGGCAATGCCGCGACCGAGGCGGTGGCGGGGCTGAGTAAAACGGACCAATGCCGCAACGACACTCATGATACCGGCGCCACCAAAACCCTGCACCACGCGTGCGGCGATTAGAAGCGACAGTGAATCAGCGATTGCGCAGACGAAAGTGGCGAGGGTGAATACCACCAGGCCTATATTGAAGACCCGTCGATAGCCAATAATTTCGCCCAATGAGGCGAATGGTAGCAGGCCCATCATCACTGCCAACTGATAAGAGTTCACTATCCACACCGAGCTTGCCGGAGTTGCTCCCAGATCGCGGGCTATAATGGGTAGGGCGACGCTTACGGTGGTGCTTTCCAGAACGGCAATGGCCACTGCCAGGCCAAGGGTGAATGTCGCCCAGTGGCGTTGAGGTAAAGGAAGCCCATCGGGATATTTTTTTTGATCGGCTTGCAAGATCCCCGTGTCCTTATTCAGAGTTGGCAGTCGGATTCGTCAATGTTGACCTTGGCCGGGGATCTGGCTCAGAAGAGCATAGACCAAACGGGTATAGGGTGCATCGATCCCCATTTGCTGGTGGCGAGCCACCACTGCGCCGCAGATGGCGTCAAGTTCGAGGGTCCGGCCCTGTTCATGGTCAACCAGCATGGATGTCTTGATCGCATCAAAACTGCGGATCAGGTAGTACATATCGTCTATATCCTGACGGGTAAGCAGTACTTCGTCTGCGCTTGCCGCTACTGCAACTTCCTGCATCAGACTGTAAACAATCGGGGCAAAGGGGGGCTCCCGGCTCAGGCTGCGGGTATCCAGGCCTGTCAGTGCAGACAGGGGATTGACACCATTATTGATGGCGAGCTTAAGCCACAACTCCCTCTGAATATTATTGCTGAGTCTGATGGGAATGCCTGACTGCTCAAAGGCTGTGGATACCTTAGACGGTACCAAATCTGGTGAGCCTTTGGGCCAGGGGCCGATTATCAGTTCTCCCGGTCCCTTTGCGTCGACAGAACCATCGGACATCAGGTGGGCACCGATTTTTACCGCTAATCCCCCGAACACAGAATCTTTGGGAAGTGCATCGGCCAGGGTACGTTCATTATCCATGCCATTCTGCAAAGAGATGATCGGGCAAACGGCGTTACAGTGGGCGAACCATACGGCAATGGCACCGGCGAGTTCTTTCGTCGCAGAGGACTTTGTGCAAAGAGCAAGAGCATGAAACTGCCTGGGGGTATAGTGTTCAAACAGTTGACTCAGGTCACAGGCGGTCTGACAAGGTACTTTATTAAATTGCTTATTGTGGGATACTCGGAGGCCTGACTCAAGCAGCTGGCCGAGGCGCTTGCCACGGGCCACCACCACGCAGCGATGTCCTGCATTTATCAGTTTCGCCGCGTAAAAGCTGCCAATACCTCCTGCCCCGACAATTCCGATCTGCTTGTCGTATCGCGCCATAAAACCGGATCTCTCAGTCCCTTAGTGCTCGTTGGTCAAGTGTTGAGTGGCTTTTCCAAATGCGCGAGCACTTCCCTGAGCGGCAATACATCGGCGTATTTTGCTTGCAAATCACTCAGTGATTGTCGGTGAGCCTCTGGCCAGCGGTCTGCCACGGCGTCCTCTACGACGATGGGCCGAAACCCGTACTGAATTGCATCTACCGCAGTCGCTCTGATACAGCCACTGGTAGAGCATCCAGCCAGAATCAGTGTGTCGCATCCTGTGGCGAGTAACCTGCTTACCAGGTCGGTACCAAAGAAACAGGACGCGTATTTTTTGATCAGCAAGCCATCCCTGGGGTCACGGTGTAATTGCGGTGAGATATCAACACCGTTGCTGTCGGCTTTTAAATCTTCAAGGCCCCCGATTTTGGTGACCCAGATACCCGCATCCTGCATTGTGTCCGAATCGTAGCTTACGGTTGTAAAAATAACGGGGATTTTTGACTTGTGGGCGCTATCCAGTAAGGTGTTGGCTGCTTCCAGAGTGGCTGGCATAGAAGAGCCCAGAGGTCTTCCTTCTTCAGTGAATGCGCGGGTCAGATCAACTATCAGAAGGGCAGGGTGTTTGCCAAAACCCATTCTGCGCCCCCACGTGGCTTCGCTGGAATCGCTCATGCTGTTTTCCTCTGGTTCAATATTTCAAATGCTCACGCCCGATCAAAGCGCTGGCTTATATAGCTCATCACAGCGTTGATACTCAGGGCCGTGAGAAAAATGATAATCAGAATCGAATACATGCTGGCAATATGGAAAGTGTTGTAATACTCAATCGCAAGGAAGCCCAGACCAGCATTGGATAATTTGATTTCGCCAAGCAGTATGGCAATGATTGTAACGCCCAATCCAAGTCGCATCCCCCTGATAATCGGCCCTACCAGTGAAGGAAGATAAATCTTTATAAGCATTTGCCAGCGTGTGAGGTTTAGTGCTTTACCTACGTTGACCAGCACCGGGCGCACGTTGAGGGTTCCCGACATTGTGCTCAGGGCAATTGGGAAAAATCCTCCCAATGCTCCAAGAGCAACCTTTGACTCCGGACCAATACCAAAAATTAACATGACCACTGGCAGGAAGATAATTTTAGGGGTTGTTGCCAACGATGAAAGAAATGGGTCCGCGACGGACGACACGAACGGTCGACTACCGAGCGCAATACCGGTTACGACACCAACGAGGGTAGCAATCGTAAAACCACCGAACAGCTCCATCAATGTAACGCCAAAGTGGTGGTATAGTTCCGGGCTGCTCAATTCATTCCAGAATGCGCTGGCCACCTCGAGAATGGTGGGTACGACCCCTTCATAGAGTATGCCTGATCGTGCAATAAGTTCCCAAAGGATGACCACTACCGCGGGGGTTAGTACCTGAAGGGTGAGGACTTGCCTGCGTAATCCTGAATTCATACTGGTCTGAGCCATCGTTCTACCTTTTTAAGCACTGTCAGAAAGAGCAGACTTATGAGAATGATAAAGAAGATTGCAGCGTACATTCCCGGAATGTCGTAGCGGAAAAACATGGTTGATACGACCCGACCAAGTCCACCGAAATCGATCAGGAATTCAATCCCGATTATATTGACGAGTGAATAGATCAACCCCAGCCTGATGCCGGTGAAGGCATCGGGGACGGCGGCGGGAACCTGTATTAAGGTAAATGTCTGCCTTGCCGTCAGGTTGAACGCTGCTCCCACTTTCAGCAGTGTGGGGGAGACCTTGTGAAGCGCTTCACAAGTGTACAAAGCGACCGGGATTGATCCGGTGATCACGCCCATGGTGATTGTTGTGCCATAATTCCGCCCGATGATTACCAGAAACAGCGGGTACAGAAGTACCAGGGGGGCGGCAAACATCGCAGCGAGCCAGCCCCGGTAAGCCCGGCCCAGTACCTCATAGCGAAACAGTGTCCAGCCCAAAGGCAAGCCGATGAGCATCGCCAGAAAAGTGGCTGACAGCGCCTGTGCCAGAGTAATCAGAAAAGCAGCGCCGAGATTGTCCTTTGTGAAAAGCCGCTCTAGTGACATCAGCATTTCTGAAGGTGCTGCAACAATGGAGGGGTCCGCGATTCCCGAGGCAACCAGCACCTCGAGAATCAGGCCCAGAAACAGCAGAACCAGAAGGCTTGCTGTCCTTGGCCCCCAAAGGGCAAACGCCAGACGCTGCTTTTGATGGGGCTCAGCGTGGGTCATACACATAATCCAGCAACTCGTCAATCTGCTCCTGGCTCAGAGGCTCCCGGAGGGCGTCGTGTTCGATGGCTTCCTGTATGGTCTTATCCAATCCTTTCACAGGTACAGACAGCAACGCCTCCTTGGGATAGAACGCGGCAGCATCTTTCGCAATTTCCAGGTCAATGTTGTTAAATGCGGCAAAGCGCTCAATCGCTTTATCCTTATTGTCATACATCCAGTCCACAGTTTTCATATACGCACGCATAAAACGTTTGGCAACGTCACGACGCTCAGTGAGGAAGGTTGTATTGGAAATGTTGGCCCGTACAGTCTGTTCAGCCAGTTCCGGCAGGTCGCCTCCCTTTGCAATAATTCTCAGGTCACCCGCGGCGATCAGATCGAGATTGAAAGGAGGTACTGACCAGCCAGCATCGAGTTGACCGGACATCACTTGGGTGCGATTGTCTGAAATACCGCCTGCAGAAACAGTTTCTGCGTCTACCCCGGCTTTCGCCAAGAGGTTCAGCAAAACCAGGTGGGAGGATGCACCGGGGCGGGAATAGCCCACAGTTGCGCCTTCCGCATCGGCGAGGCTCTTCAGGTCACTGTCACTTTTTGCATACCAGAACAGATCGCCGGCACCTGTCATTTCCGCCCCGATGATCCGCACCGGAGCGCCGCGCTGATAAGCTCCGAGAATACCGAGCATGCCGTTAACAAAGCCCATGTCAACGCTTCGGGTTGTGACCGCCTGAAGTGTTTCAGCGCCACCTTTGGTCCAGGTCATATCAACAGAAAGGTTCTCTTCGGCAAAGATGCCTTCTTCAACGCCCTGGTGCACCACCAGCGTGTCCCACAGTCCTCTTTGGCCGATAGCGACAGAAACTTTGTCCATTTCCTGGGCAACAGCGCTTAGTGACAGCATGGTAGCTACCACAGGGATGAGCACATATTTACACAGCTTGCGTTTCATCAGATTGTTCTCCTTAATGCTTTTGTTTTTGTTACAAAGTATTCCGGTGGCTTCACGCTTCACCGGCGGCTTTCATTCCTCTGTCCGCCTCCATGCGCAGATCTTCCCAGATTCGCCCAACGTAGCCGGCAAATTTGTCAGTAGAAATAAGTTCTGAATCTCGCGGTCGCGGTAGTTCAATGTCGATAGTTCGCATGATGGTGCCTGGGCGGTAAGACATGACCGCCACTCTGTCACTAAGTTGTACAGCCTCAGTAATATTGTGAGTAATGAGCATTGTGGTCTGCTTTAGTGCATCGCAGATCTTAAGTAGCTTGTCCCCAAGCAACAGCCGCGTTTGCTCATCCAGTGCCCCGAAAGGTTCGTCCATTAACAGAATACGTGGTTCCGAGGCCAGGGTGCGTGCAATGGCAGTGCGTTGGCGCATGCCTCCAGACAGTTGGTGGGGGAAATGGTGCTCAAATCCGGTTAAACCAACCAGTTCCACAAAGTGGCGAGCTTTTTCCAGTCGCTCTTTTTTCTCCATCCCAGCAACTTCGAGGGAGAAAGCGACATTGTCGAGCACCGTGCGCCAGGGAAAAGTGGATTCTTCCTGAAACACCATGCCAATGTCCTTATGGGGACCGGAGACAGATACGCCATTTACAATAACCTCTCCGGAATCCGGCGGTATCATGCCGCCGATTATGTTAAAGAGAGTAGATTTCCCACAACCGCTGGGGCCAATGATTGAAAGAAACTCACCTTGCTTAACCCCAAGATTGGCGGGTGCCAGTGCCTGGATCCGATCCCCGTTATCGGACTCAAACGTTTTCGAGACATTCCTTACTTCAAGAGTAGCTGTCATGTCAGGGCTCCAGGGTGACGTTGACATTTTTTGCCTGGGTGAATGTGAAAAGCTCTTCAAGGCACTCTTCACGCCCGAGTCCGGATTGTTTCGTGCCACCAAAAGGAGCACCGGGTATGTGAGCACTGGAGCCGTTTATCCACACGTACCCAACGTTGAGCATGTTGGCTGCTCTGTGAGCACTCGCAAGGTCTCTGGTCCATACTGATGCAGTCAGGCCGAACTCCAGCTCATTGACCATATCGAGAACGGTCTGTTCGTCCGACCAGCGGATAACAGAAAGTACAGGCCCGAATATTTCCTCGCGAGCTATACGCATATCCCGAGTTACGTCGGCGAACACGGTTGGTCGAACGAAGTAGCCATTGGCCAGCTCTGGCTCCTCGGGCCGGGTGCCCCCGCTTACCAAACGCGCACCCTCGGATTTGCCAATATTTATGTACTCCATGACCTTGTCAAACTGAGCTTTACTGGACAGGCAGCCCATTTCTGTTTCCACTTTGTCGGGGAGCCCCGGTTTGATCGCATTGGTTTGTTCGATAATCCGTTCAAGAACGTCTTCGTAAATGCTGTCGTGGAGGAAGAGACGACTGGTGGATCCACAGGATTGGCCGGCGGTCCAACCAAAGTTCATACCGTGGACTGCGCTGGTCGCTGCCTTGTTCGGATCGGCATCGGGAAACACCACCATGGCGTTCTTGCCACCGAGTTCCATCAGTGTGCTTTTCAGGGTATTGGCGGCGGCACGACAGACGGCTTTGCCGGTTGGAATACTTCCCACCAGGCTGATATTGTCCACGTGCTCGTGTTCAGAGAGTGAGGCTCCCGCTTCAATCTGACCGTTGACGATGTTGAGAACCCCGGCGGGTAGTAAACCATCAAACAACTCAGCCAGTCTCAACGCCGACAATGGCGTGTGTTCACTTGGTTTGATGATCACGCTGTTGCCTGCAATCAAAGGCGCTGCGATTTTTGCACAGACAAACATCGCGGGGTGATTGAATGGAACAATGCGTGCTACCACCCCCAGCGGCTGGCGCACGACATAATTCAGTTGGCCCTCGGCCGTTGGAATGGTTTCGCCTTTAAGCTCCGTGGCCAGCCCGGCAAAGTAATCCAGCAGATGAGCACCTACCTGCATATCCCCAACCATTGCGGAACGAGGATTGCCGCAGTCCAAGGCGTCAAGTAACGCAAGTTCTTCCGCGTGGTCACGAACCTTCTGTGCCATCTTCCGTACGGCAGCCGCACGCTGGGTGGGCGCTAAGGCGCGCCACGCCGGTTGTGCGACGCGGGCTGCTTTCACGGCGAGGTTTATATCTTCGGCGGTTGCTTCGTCCACGTCACCAAGGCTACTGCCATCGGCCGGGTTGGTCACCGGGATCCGGCGGCCAAGGGACGCTTTGTGCCAGGCACCGCCGTAGTATAGGCCGCGATTTCGCGGCAGTACCAATTCATGTGTGATTGTTTTGTCTTGGTTGGTCATTTTGGGTGGCTCCCTTTAATTATTAGTAGTTGTTCAGTTGCCGTCGTCTGAATGGGAATCACTATTGAAATCAACTACGCCGCTCATGTAGCCCGCCTTGACGACAACATCGAGAAGCGCTGGCTGGCCGTTTTCAACGGTGGTAATGGCTTTTTCCAGAGCAGTTTTAAAGGAACGTTCATCGAGGATGGGGCCTTCAGCCTGAAAACCTTGGGCCCTGGCGATGGAGGCCAGGTCGATTGCCGGGTCATCTAGTCGCTGGCCGACCCACTTGTTCTCAACGTCACGGTTCCTGTTGATAGCGACGGCTTCCTGGTGGGCGACGTCGTTATAGTAGCCGCGGTTATTTGCAACAATAATCAGCACGGGAATTCCGTAACGTGCGGCAGTCCATAGGGCGTTGGCACCCATCATAAGGTCACCGTCGCCCAGAACCGCTACTGGCAATCGTGATGAGCCTTTGAGGCCCAGTGCGCTGCCAATCACCATTCCCGGTCCTGAGCCGATACCGGCACCGCCGTCATAACCGAGATAATCCAGTGGGTGCTTAAAGGTATTGGTGGCGGAGGGCCAGCCAAGGGGCAGGCGCAGATAACTGACTTCCCGATCGTTGAGTGTCGACGTCAGTGTGGTTGCCAGTGCCAGCAGATCGAAAGCACCAGTTTGTTGTGGCATTGCCGGCCGCTTGTGAGCATTTTGCACTTTGATCGTTGCGGTTGATTCGATTCGTTCAAGCAGGCCATCCACCGCACTCTCTGGCGTGCCGTCGAGAGTCAGATCCACCGGAGCCATACGCTGATGATTCATCGCCCAGCCATTCATGGCGTAATCGTCCAGCGAGGCGTGGATAATCTTTGCCGAAGGCTTGCCATCGGGCCAAACCGTATACAACGTTCCGCCAAGATCCAGCCAGTCGAGGCTGATAATCAGATCAGCCCCGGATAATAGCTGGATGGCCGCGTTATCGAGCCGGAATGCCGGTGGTAAAGGGTGGAGGAGGTGATCCGTTGGGAAGGCAGCTGCGATTTTGAGGTCGGTCATCACGGTAGCGCCAAGTTTTTCAGCTAACTCTATCCGCTTACCCCAGTCCGTGGAACTCCGGGAAACCCTGCCTGCAAGAATCACGGGATTCCTGGCCTTACGAATCATGTTCGCCGCTGTATCCAATTCTTTTGCTGAGGGCACTGGTGGTTCGCCTGGCATGAAGCGTGTCGGATCGGGCGTTGATAACGGCTTATCAAGTGCCTTTTCCTGCAAACTTACATCAAGGCAGATATATACCGGTCCCCGCGGCTGCCGGATGGTCGCTTGCCACGCTCTCAGAATGGACTCCATAGCGGCTTCAACCGACGCGGGCTGATTATCCCACTTGATGAAAGGACGGATGAGGGCAGCCTGATCTTGTGAGGTGTGTATCCAGTCAATCCAGGGGCGTCTCAGGTTTGCATCAACCGGTCCGTTAGCGCCAAGGATCAGCATGGGTGCGCGGTCACACCACGCATTGTATATGGCCATACTGCCATGCATCAGGCCGACATTGCTGTGAAGGGCGACTGCCATGGGTCGTCCGGTTACCTTGGCGTAGCCGTGAGCCATGGCAACGGCATGCTCTTCATGAAGACACACCAGCATTTCCGGAGCTGTATCCTCAAGAACGTTAACCAGGCTGTCGTGGAGGCCTCGGTAGCTGGCCCCGGGATTGAGCGCAATGAAGTCGATTGGTAACGACCTGAGTGTCCAGGCCACGGCATCGCTGCCCCATTCCAGCTTTTCAGATGACGGTGGCAGGGGGCGAGAGGGTGTATTTCCCGTGTTTTCGGCAACCATTTTCTGTTCCTGATTTTTGTGTTTTTATCATTAAGCGAGAGATAATTTCACTATGGTATAGTCGAAAGGTACCGTCAGGTGTTGTGTACGTCAAGCCTCGAAGTGAGGTGTGTCCTTGCGCAAGGCACGGTGAAATTTGGGTATTCCTCGGGGGCCCTATGTAGCTATAGAATAAAGTGCTTGTAATACTTATTCACGAAAAGTAATAAGTCTTTAGTAAAGTGAGATATGTATAGTTATTTAATAGAGTAAATACAGAAGATGTGCCGCCATAAACCATATGAAAATAATACAAAATAATAATTGTTCATACGTCTCCCGCCTCTGAGCTATTTATTGTTTCCGATTTCCAATTAATGGTTGACACCTGAAGCCGTTTGTATAATTTTAGACTCAGGTTTCACAAAACAAAATAGTATCTCAATAATAAAGAACATGGTTGGTAGCTTTAATGGCTCTGAGGAGTCAGGCGGGCATTGACCAGCAGATTACGCACAATAAAGACAATCATAGGGGGTGGCTCAATGGGCTCTAATAAGCTTTTTGATCTTGAAGGACGCACAGTGATCATCACTGGTGGGGGGCGTGGGATTGGCAAGGTTTATGCCAAATCGTGCGTGGACGCTGGTATGAAGGTTGTTATCGCGGATATTCATGGGGAGGAAGCGGAGACGACTGCCGCGGAATTGCGGGACTCCGGCGGTGACGCCATTGCTGTCACTACCGATATTTCCAATGAAGAAAGTGTCGCGGCCATGGCCAAGAAAACCATGGAGGCCTTTGGTCGAATTGATGGTGTTGTGAATAACGCATCTTTGATGAGTTCTCTGCCTCGCCGTTCCTGGCTTGAAATTCCCACGGAAGAGTGGGACCGAGTGATGGCTGTTGATCTCCGCGGTTTGTTGACGGTTTGTCGCGCGGTTTATCCACACATGAAGGCTCAAAAGTGCGGCAAGATCATCAACGTCTCATCCAGCCGTGTTCTTGAGGGTACGCCTAACCGGCTTCATTACACCTCAGCGAAGGCGGGTGTTATCGGCTTTTCCAGGGCCTTGGCCCGTGAAGTCGGGGATGACGGCATAAATGTCAATGTTGTTATGCCAGGACTGACGCTAAGCGATACCCAACTGGCATCCTCAAGCACCAGCTACCTGAGTGACGAATACAATCAGCAGCGCGCTCTGAAGCGGCCCCAGACACCTGAGGATCTGGTTGGAACGGTCCTTTTCCTGCTCTCCCCCGCCAGCGACTTCATAACCGGCCAGACGATTAACGTCGATGGCGGGAAGTCCATGCATTGAGTATGAAAAAGCTGAATCGGAGCACAAGAAAATGACAGATGTCCAAACGACCTTGATGTTGATTGATGGTGAGCTGGTTGAAGCCGCCAGTGGAAAAACGCTGGATTCGCTGAATCCTGCTACAGAAGAAGTGATCGGTCGGATTCCGGCCGGTGACAAGGTAGATGTAGACCGCGCTGTGGTGGCGGCTACTCGAGCCCAACTTGAATGGGCGAACACCGAAATATCCCACAGGGCAGAGCGGCTTCGCGCAGTGGCAGCCAGGGTTGCCGAGCGAGCAGAGGAAATTCTGAAACTGGAAGTTCTTGATACGGGCAACACCATCACCAAAATGCGCGGTGACGTGGGAATGGGTATCAAGGTCCTGGAATATTACGCGGGCCTTGGGCTTGAGCTTAAAGGCAGTACGATTCCTGCCAGCCAGAGTAATCTGCACTTTTCTCTGCGGGAACCATACGGCGTTGTCGGACGAATCATACCATTCAATCACCCCATTATGTTCGCACTTTCCAGGATGGCTGCTCCTCTGATGGCAGGTAACGCAATTATCATCAAGCCACCCGAGTCGAGTTCCCTTTCCGCTGGCATTCTGGCAGAAATTTGCCGGGATGAACTGCCGCCTGGACTGGTCAATATTATCACCGGTTTAGGAACGGTGGCGGGTGATGCAATTGTTCGCCACCCGGAGGTCAAGCGCCTCGCGTTCATTGGTTCTGTTCCAACTGGTCTGGCCATTCAGAAGGCGGCCGCCGAAGTATCTGTAAAGCATGTCAGCCTCGAATTGGGTGGCAAAAACCCAATGCTCATTTTCCCTGATATCGATCCCGAAGTTGCGGCGACAGCGGCGGTATCAGCAATGAATTTCGCCTGGCAGGGACAATCCTGTGGCTCTTGCAGTCGGTTACTCGTTCACGAATCCCTCTATGACGAGGTTCTTAAGCGCATTGTTGAAAAAACAGAGCGGTTGGTGATTGGTGATCCGCTGGATCCTGACTCTCAAATGGGGCCTATGAATTCCCGAATGCAGTTGGACAAGGTTGAACATTATGTGCGTACCGCTCATGAGGATGGTGCGCGACTGATGAGTGGTGGAGAGCGCCCGCCAGGCGCTCAGTTTGAACGCGGCTACTGGCACCAGCCTACAATATTTGCCGATGTGACTCCGGAGATGCGAATAGGGCACGAAGAAATTTTCGGGCCTGTGCTGTCCGTTTTCCGCTGGAAGGATGAAGACGAGGCAATACGCATTGCCAACAGCACGGAGTACGGGCTTACCGCTGCCATCTGGACGAACGATCTCAATGCAGCGACGCGGTGCATCCGCCGGATCAAGGCTGGTTATGTGTGGGTGAATGGATTTTCGGCACATCACCTTGGAACACCGTTTGGTGGCATGGGTAACAGTGGTCTTGGACGGGAGGAGGGCATTGAAGAGCTACTTTCCTATACAGAGACCAAAACCGTCCATCTGGCATTGAATTAATTCAGGCAGGAGTTGTTTGTATGAGTATTGAAATAGTGCCTTGCTCCCCGGCCCTTGGGGCCGAGATTCGTGGTGTTGATGTCAGCAAAGTCACGGATGCGGAATTTGCCACGATTATTGAGGCGTGGCACCGGTATCAGGTGATTCTGCTTCGCAATCAGAACCTGCCTGAAGAAGATCAGCAAGTGGCGTTCGCCCGCCGGTTCGGCGAGCTGGCGGAAGTTCACGTGCCCGAGTACCAGGGTAATCACCCGGCGGTGATGTACATCGGTAACCTGAAAGAAGAAGGCAAGAGCGAAGGCGCCTTGCCACTCGGTGAAATGGAATTTCATATCGATCAGTGCTACCAGCAACGTCCGGCCAAAGGCACCATGCTTTACGCCATCGAGATTCCCTCGAAAGGCGGAGAAACGGTGTTTGCCAATGGCTACATGGCCTACGAGCGGTTGCCAGAGTCCGTCAAGTCCAGGATCGAGGGTCTTAGGGCAATCAATGTTTATGATCGTGGTGGCTATGTCACGGACCGGAAGAACATGGTCAGTATAGAGGACGGCATTTCGCAGGCCCATCCGATTGCACGGACACACCCGGCCACCGGCCGCAAGAGTTTGTTCGTCAATAAACTGATGACCCATTCAATAGAAGGTCTTGACTCTGATGAAAGTGAAACCCTTCTCAATGTGATGTTTGAAAGCATTTCCCAGCCAGATATTTCCTATGTCCACGAGTGGCAGGTGGGAGACCTGTTGCTTTGGGACAACCGGTGCACATTGCACGCCCGCCGGGATTTTGATCCGGCGGAGCGTCGCTGGCTGCGGCGAGTGACAATTCTTGGGGGAGTGCCTGAGTAAGTGCCTGAAGAGCGGTTTCTCTTTCCGTTAATAAAGAGAGTGCAGTGTCGTCCTAACTCGGACAAAAACAATAAGGAGTAACACATGACTTTTGAAAAGAAACTGAAAGTAGCTGGCCTTGGTGTACTGCTCTCGTGTGGTGTATTGGCAACAGCGGGATCAGGAGCGGCCTTGGCGCAGGAAAAATTCCAGGATAACGATCCGATCAGTTATACCGCTACAGGAGGAAGTGCACGAGGTTACTCGCGTGTTGTTTTCGAAGCCTTAAACGGGATTGTAAGGGATGAATACCCTGGTTCTGCTGCTGAATTCAGGCCGGGGTCTCCTGCAGGCAGTCTTCTTGAAATCACACGTGGCAATGCTGATTTTGCTGGCGCTAGTGGCGCAGTGGAAGTTCAGTATGCTCTGGAAGGGACAGCTCCATTCCGAGAGCCACTGGAAGGCCAGATTTTTCATGTAATGACCACTCATAACGAATTGACCGTTCATTATCTGATGACTGAAGAGTGGTCCGAAGAGCATGGTATTGAATCGATGGCCGATATTGCCGAGAAAAAGCCGCCAATGACGATTGCGGTGAATACCGAGGCCAACCTCCAGTCAACTGTCGCGATGTACGAACACATCTTTAACGAATATGGGTTCTCCATGGACGACGTTAAAGATTGGGGAGGTTCCGTTATACGTGGCAATTCAGGTATTGGAATGGATGCGTTGGCCGATGGCCGCGCGGATGTCTTTATCAATGGCCGGTTCATGCCCGACTCACGATTAGAAGAAATCCACAACAACCGCCCTTTGAAATGGATCGATATTGACCGCGACAAAATGGAGGCCGCGGCCGAGAAGTGGGACTATGACCTTTATATTGCACCAGCTGGCATCAGTCCCTTCATTGAGGAAGACAGCCCTACGCAAAAAATGTGGAACTCGATACAGGCCGGAGAGCATGTATCCGAAGAGACTGTCTACAAATTCCTGACGGCCATTAGTAAGAATATTGATCGGGTCCGGTCCATTCACTCTTCGCTGCGTAACTTTGGGCTTGAGATGATGGTGTGGAATCCGATGAACCTCCCTCTGCACCCAGGGGCTGAACGTTTCTATCGTGAGAAAGGGCTTATCGAATAAAACCCTGACCGGAAAGCAGTGTTGAAGTGCCAGAAAGCGGAACCCTCGACACACAGAGTACGTCGGCGGTTCCGCTTAGATTCATAGGGCCGTTTTTGCTGGCGGAGTTTCGGTAATTAGGGGGGGGTATGTCTGTTAAAAGCAGTCTTATACACGGGCTGAAGCGATTTTTCTGGCTTACCGGAGAAGGCAACCGTTTTGTGCCTACCGGTTGGCTAGGCAGACTTGTCGCGCTGCTCGCTGTGATCGGGACAGCGGTGGTTATATACATGGCGCTGTTCAGCAGCCAGTCTGAGTTGTTGCACGTCAGTTTGTTTTTAGTGTTTATGTTTCCTATTGCATTTCTCACAACAACAATCTCAAAAAGTGTTGAAAGAATTACCTGGTTTGATGCCGTGTTGGGGGCTCTCGGTTCTATACTGGCAGCCGGCCTTGCCTATTACGAACCCCGATACCACACTTGGATGCAAAGCTTTGATCAACTGACTACTTACGAAATCTGGGGTGGACTTGGGCTCGTGGCCCTATCGCTGGAAATGGTTCGGCGAGCGACAGGTTGGCCGCTTCTCCTCATTTCGTTTGCATTTTTAGCTTACGTGGTTTGGGGTGGTGGTATTTCCGGTAGCTTCTCCCACGGTGGCGTGGACCTGACTTATTTTCTCGAAATGCAGGCCATCACAATGGATGGGCTGATTGGTGTTCCGCTTTATGTGGCGGCAACCTATGCGTTTCTTTTTGTGCTCTTTGGTGCTTTCTTTCAACTGTCTGGTGGCGGCCAGCTTTTCTTTGATATCGCCGCTTGCAGTACCGGAGGAATGGTTGGTGGTCCGGCAAAAGCCTGCGTGGTTTCCAGTGCTTTGTATGGTTCAGTGTCTGGAAGCCCCACCGCCGACGTGGCAACGACAGGGCCGATCACCATTCCGTTGATGGAACGTTTTGGGATCAGTAAAAAGCAGGCCGCTGCAACAGAGGCAGCAGCCTCTTCCGGCGGTGCATTACTGCCACCCGTGATGGGCGCGGTGGCGTTTCTGATGGCGGACATGACGGGCATCCTTTACCGGGATATTCTGATTGCCGGCTTGCTGTCAGCCTGCCTGTATTATATGGGCGTTTTTAGTCTCGTTCATTTTGAGTGCCGACGCCTTGGTATCAAGCCCATGCCTGCCGAAGAACGCGTTACTTTAATCGTAGCATTGCGTCGTGGCTGGCCAAGTCTGATTCCAATCTTCGTATTGACGTATTTCCTGCTAAGTGGCTTTTCGCCTGCCTACGTGGCCGCAGGGGCGAGCCTGGTAACGTTGGTGACCAGTTGGATTGCCATTCGACATGCGATAGGCCCCAGAAAACTGGTTTCCGGTTGCGTGGAAACCTGCTTCAGAGTGGTACCTCTGACAGCCGCCGTTGCTGTTGCAGGTATCATCATAGGCTGTATTGAAATGACGGGGCTTTCCAGCAAAGCCGCTGCCCTGCTTTATGCCATGGCCGGCGGGCTTTTGGTGCCGTCTCTAATTGTATCTGCCGTAGTGTTGATCATCCTGGGGATGGGCATGCCCACAGTTGCGGTTTACGTTATGGGTGCGGCGTTGCTTGCCCCTATTCTGATCGGAGAGTTTGGGTTGCCAGTGCTGGGCACTCATATGTTTCTTCTCTACTTTTCCTGCATGTCGGCAATTACGCCTCCCGTTGCGGTGGCATGTTTCACCGCGGCTTCCATAGCTAACGCTAACCCGTTCTCCGTCGCGCCTTATGCATCGAAACTGGCTGTCGCTGGCTATGTTGTACCGTTTTTCTTCATCTTCAATCCAGCCCTTCTTATGGAGGGCGGCCCACTGGCGATCATCGGCGCGTTGATGGCAGCGGCAGCCATGGTACTTTGCTTCGGCGTTGCGATTCACGGATGGATTCTCACCGCACCTCTTAACTGGTTTGGCAGGCTTCTGTTTGCAGCGTTTGGAGTTTTGCTCATCGTTCCGAATCTGACGGTGCAGGCAGTCACATTTGTTTTCGCTGCCTTGGTATGGGGGGTGTACCTGAAATGGGCCAGGGCCAGAGAGTCTGAAGTAAGGGCATCTTCAATTAGTCGTCCAGGTGTGGCTGGAATTGCTGGAGTAGAGGCAAAGAATGACTGACCTATTAAATGGTTTAATGAATTTCGCACGGTGGGATGTATTACTCGTCCTGCTTGCAGCGGTGCCGGTAGGCCTTCTGTTTGGTGTTTTGCCGGGTTTGGGCGGGCTTGTGGCATTGTCGGTACTTTTACCTTTGGTCTATGGCATGGAGCCGATTGTCGGTTTGGCTTTTTTGCTAGCGAGCTATGCCGTGGTGTCGACCGGTGGTTCGGTAACTGCAATTTTGCTGGGTATCCCCGGTTCCCCCAGTAATGCGGCAACTATTATTGACGGTTATGCTCTCAGTCGGCGCGGGCGTGCTGGTTACGCCCTTGGGGCGGCTTTGTCGAGCTCTGCTCTGGGTGGTGTTATTGGGGCTGTGGTGCTGTTTGCGCTACTCCCCATTGTTCGTCCGGTTGTGATGTCCTTCGGGTCGCCAGAGACGTTTTTCCTGGCGTTGCTGGGCATAAGTTATCTGGCAATGCTGGGTGGTGGGTCTCCCATTAAAGGGCTCGCCGCAGGCGCACTTGGGCTGTTCTTGGGCACTTTCGGTTATCAGAGCACAACCGGTGTTCCTCGATTCTGGATGGATATCGATTACCTGCTTGATGGCTTTCGCCTGATCCCGCTGGCACTGGGTATGTTTGCCATACCGGAAATTATTGACCTGATGTCTGGTCAGAGTATCGCGGCGAAGCGACCTGATGGCCGCCCGATGGAGATTACCCACAAGCAAGTTTGGCTCGGCGCCAGGGCGTCTGTCGTTCGCAAGTGGGTGTTGATCCGTTCCTCAGTCCTGGGTGTGTTCCTCGGTCTTATACCTGGTGTAGGTAGTGAAACGGCACCGTTTGTGACCTACGGTGCTGCCAAGCAGGCTTCCAAACGTCCCTACCAGTTTGGCAAAGGCTCGATTGAAGGGGTTATCGGACCGGAAGGTTCCAACAATGCGAAAGACGGGGGCGCACTGGTGCCAACTCTCGCCTTTGGTGTTCCCGGCAGCAGTGCGATGGTTTTGCTGATTGGTGGGTTCCTTCTGCTTGGCCTGCAACCTGGTCCGAAATTTCTTCAAGACCATATGGACATGGCCTACGGGCTTGCGTTTGTGCTTGTTGGTGCGAATCTTATTGGCTCCCTGGTATTGCTGTTATTGGCGAAACACCTGGCAAAAATCACACTTTTGCCCGGCCATATGCTGGCACCGATACTTTTGACTCTGGTTGTTGTGGGTGCTTATTCTACCAATAACAATTTTACTGACGTTCTGTTCGTTTTCATCTTTGGTGCGGTAGGCATTGGCATGAAAGCCTACGGGTTTTCCAGACCGGCGCTTTTGCTCGGTTTTGTTCTGGCGCCGTTGCTGGAAACCTACCTTTATATATCTCTCAATACCTACGGCAACTGGTTTTTCCTAAGGCCAATATGTCTGGTTCTGGCACTGTTTATAGTGGGTGGCGCTGTAATGGCGGGAATAAAAAGTCATAAAGAACACAAGGAGTTAAAAGCAGAAAAAGCACTTAAACAACAAGAGGGGAGTAACTCCTGATGACGTGTAGGCAAGGTAATTTTTTCAGTGCAGCCGTTTTGTTGTTGTTCACATCAACGATGTTGTTACTGGCCATTTTTAATTGGGAGTACTCGGCCAAAGTTCTCCAATTCCCGTTGATGTCCGGATCATTGTTGGTCCTTTGTGCAGTATGGCTGGCGATCAGGTCTTTTACGGCGACTGAACAAGAACTGATTGATGAGAGTGAGGTGTTTTCCGAGGGTAACAGGCGCTGTTCATTGCTTAAGCGGGCATTATGGCTGAGCGTTATCTTTCCTTTGGGTTATGTGTTCGGATTTATTGCCGGCCTCCTTGCGTTCAGCTTCGCCTATACCGGTTATCATGGTCTGCCCTGGTGGCAAAGACTGCTTACCGGATTTGTGATATTTGCCGTGGTTTACATTGGCTTTTATAAGTTGCTGGGGGTGCCCCTGCCCATCGAACCTATGTGGATGCGTGATTAAGATTAAATAGTGTGTCAATCATGAGTTTTTATAAAAGGAGAGTATTTGATGCTGCAGTTGCATGGTGATCATCAGCATGGGCACAGCCAC
Organism: Marinobacter denitrificans; assembly: GCF_008795955.1. Taxonomy (GTDB): domain Bacteria; phylum Pseudomonadota; class Gammaproteobacteria; order Pseudomonadales; family Oleiphilaceae; genus Marinobacter; species Marinobacter denitrificans. The sequence continues at coordinate 19,283 of NZ_VMHN01000013.1, read as the reverse complement.
ATGCATGAGGAAGATAAAGCCGAACTTGCCAACTTTATCTGGCGGCAGGAAACCGTGGAACTCAACACGGTCGGCATCGATATTGGCAGCTCCACCTCTCACTTGCTGTTTGCAACGGTTCGCCTGCAGCGTCGGTCACAGGGGCTCTCCAGCCGCTTTGTCGTAACCCACCGCGAGGTGGTTTGGCGCTCGCCCATCATGCTCACGCCCTTTCTGAGTGATGGCAACATTGATGCGGACAAGTTGGAAGCGTTCATCCGGAACTCCTATGAAAGCGCCGGCATCGCGCGAAGCGATATTGACAGCGGCGCGGTCATCCTGACCGGAGAGGCGATTAAGCGACATAACGCGCGGGCAATCGATGAGCTGTTTGCCGAGGAGGCCGGAAAGTTCGTCTGTGCGACAGCAGGCCACAAGCTTGAATGTACTCTGGCAGCCCACGGTTCAGGTGCTGCCAAATTATCAAAGGACCGGAATGAGTGTGTTCTTCACGTCGACATTGGTGGCGGCACCACCAAGCTTTCACTGATAAACAAGGGTGAAGTGCTGGGCGTCTGTGCATTCGCCGTCGGCGGCAGGCTGCTAGCACAGGATGATGAGGGTGCCTGGACGCGGGTGGATGATTCTGTGCGCCTGGTTGCCGAGGAACTGGGTATTGCCACCGATCCGGAGTCGATGGCTAACGAGAGCAACCGAAAGAAAATTGTAACCCGGCTGGCGGAGGTTGCTGTCGATTTTATCTCGGGAAAGTCCCTCGACCGTCTGGGAATGTCGTTGCAACTGACCGAAACCTTGCCGCGGCCTATGCAGCCAACAGCGCTTACTTTCTCCGGGGGTGTGTCGGAATACATTCTCGGGCGCGAAACCAAAGAGTATGGCGACATAGCCAAGATGCTTTCCACTGAGTTGTGCAGGATATTGCCTGAGAGGCTCAATCTTCCAATGCTCGACCCCGGTCACGGTATTCGCGCAACGGTCATTGGTGCTTCCCAGTTCACGGTTCAGGTCAGTGGAAAAACCATTTTCCTCGCTGGTGATTCCGTATTGCCGGTGCACAACGTTCCGGTGGTGAGTGTTGACCTCGAGTTTAAAGGGGAAATTGATTCGACGTCAGTGGCTGAAACCATCCGCGCGGGAATGAAGAAGATGGACCTGAATCATGACAACCAGATGGCATTGGCTTTCACGTGGAAAGGTGATCCCGAGTATTCGCGACTTGCTGCGGTGAGCGAGGGTATTCTCCGGGCAGTTGCGCCGGGAGGCAAGCGGGGGGCCCCTTTATTGTTGATGATCGACGGTGACGTTGCCCGAACACTTGGGCACCTGCTCAAGCATGAGTTCGGGTTGGAGAGCAGTCTTGTGTCGGTGGACGGTGTCAAGTTGCAAGAACTGGATTTTGTTGATGTCGGCGAGTTCCTCGACCCTCCGGGAGTGGTGCCCGTTGTCATCAAGTCGTTGTTGTTTTCATGAGGCAGATGCCTCGGTGAATCAGGGCTGACACCCCTTTAAGAGTGTTTGAACTTAAAAAGTAAATTAATCAGAGGTAAATAGTATGAGTGATAAAGATATCCCCAGATATGGCGTCGACTTCTACATGGACTGGGTCGAGCGTGAAGGGCTGCCGGTAACAGAGGCATTTGGTATTGATCTGTTTGAACTGGAGACCAAGCCATGGGCCAGAGCCGGTGACCATGTAAAGGGTGCAGCGGCGCATCTCAAGGGCCGCTGTGATTTCAGCAATATGTTTCTCTACGAGATTGCACCAGGAAAATCAACCGCACCTCAGAAGCATTTGTATGAAGATGTGTTCTACGTGCTGGAGGGGCGTGGAAGTACCCAGCTCGAATTTGCCGATGGCTCTACGCAGTCCTTTGAATGGGGCCCCAAGAGCCTGTTTGCGATTCCGCTGAATGCCCGCTATCGCCTCTTTAATGGTAGTGGCAAAGACCGTGCTCTGCTGGTAACCACGACGGATATGCCGTTGGTGATGAACGCATTCCACAATGAAGAGTTCGTGTTTAACAATGACTTCGACTTCAGTGAGCGAACCGGTAAAGAGAAGTACTACTCTGGCGAAGGTGACCTGATTACCGTGCGACAGGGTAATCACATGTGGGAGACCAATTTCGTACCGGACCTGGCCAGCATTGAGCTCAAGTCCTGGGGTGACCGCGGTGCAGGCGGCAGCAACATCATGTTTGTGCTTGCCGATGGCACCATGCACGCCCACATCTCCGAGATGCCAGTGGGAACCTACAAAAAAGGTCACCGTCATGGCCCAGGCTACCACGTCATGTGTGTAACGGGGCAGGGCTACTCGATGCTGTGGTTCGAAGGTGAAGAAGACTTCACCCGTATCGACTGGAAACACGGTGTGGTGTTCCCGCCTGCAGATCGCCAGTTCCACCAGCATTTCAACACCAGTCAGGATCCAGCCCGCTATTTGGCAACAGGTGTTGGTGGTCTGCGGTATCCGTTCACTACCGACCGCAGGAAGTCACTGCTGGGCATGAAGCCTGGTGAGAGGGGCGCAGTATCCACCAGCATGAAGGAAGGCGGCGATCAGGTGGAATACGAAGATCAGGATCCACGTATTCATCAGATCTGGCTTGAAGAAATGAAGAAGAACGGCGTTACGCCGAAGATGGACAAATTCAATGTCGCTCAATAGGTAAAACCTGCATTCCAGCCAGTAACTGGTTGAAATGGGGAGTTGCAGCGCGTCGCGTCAAGTCGGGCGCGCTGCACTTACCACTGAAAGTAAGGGGAAGGCAATGTTTCGCAACAAAAATAAAATCGGAAAACTCGCTTCAACAGTGATGGCGTCTGCCGTAACGACGGCCATATTTCTTGGATTTGGAAATCTCGCCCAGGCAGAAGGTGCGGCGGACTACTATGAAGGTAAAACCGTCAAAATCGTCGTTGGGTTTAATCCTGGCGGTGGTTACGACGAGTACGCCCGTATGATTGCTCCGGAGCTGGAAAAGCGCATAGGGGCGACGGTCATAGTGGAAAACCAACCCGGTGGTGGCGGCCTTCTTGCCCTTAACCGGCTTGCACAAAGTGGCGATGATAAGACCATGATGCTTGCAAGCTCGGAATCGGCAGCGTTGGCACAACTTACGGACCGACCGGGTACGCGCTTTGACCTGAGCAAGGTAACCTGGCTTGGTCGGGCTGTTGTAGACACCCGCATGGCGATGTGGAGCGCAGAAAATCCAGAGCGCACTTTTGAAGAAGCCTTGGCAACTATGAAATCCGAGGGAAGTCGTTGGGGAGCGACGGGGCTGACGGATTCTGTGTCTGATGCTACCGCTGCTATGGCTGAGGCATTGAACCTTACGTCCGATGAACTTTCAATTGTGCTTGGCTACGATGGCACCAGCGCCATTGCCCTTGCCGTTGTGCGGGGTGAGGCAGATGGTGTTGTTGTAAGTTCGACGTCCGCGATCAACTATGTTGGCGATGACTCGCTGGTGCCTTTGGCCGCCCTGGATCGGGAGCGTGACGCACTTTTCCCGGACACTCCGACTATTTTTGAAGTTGGTAATCTGGATGAAGAAGGCGAGCGTTGGATGGACTTTCGCTCCAACATCACCACGCTTGGCCGTGCTTTGGTTATGCATGAGGACGTAGACCCTGAAAAGGCTGATTTCCTGGCCGGTCACCTCGAGGATATTCTCACCGATGACAAGTTTATCCAGAAAGCTAAGGATATGAATCGCCCCATCAATTTTCTTTCAGCTGCTGATCTGAATAAGCTGATTCAGAATATTTTTGCTGATCTTTCTGATAAAAGAAAGGCAGAGATCAAACATGTTCTTACCGAGAAGTTCATTCGCTAGTGGACGTATGAATAGTCTGCTCTGAATGAATTGTTGTCGTTGTTGCTCTGCATCGTTGCCATGCGCCCCGGATTTTCCGATAAGGGCGCTTTTTTCTTCCGGCTCAGGCTTATTGATCAGGGGATACCCGAAGTAAAGCAGGGAATGTTTTCGTATGAAGTGATCATTCTTACAAAGATATAAATAGGTATCTTAATGGAATCGAAAACTAGTGCCAGTACAGGTGCAAATGAAGTCAGCATGTTGGCGATCTACGCAGCTGCTTTTTTCTCACTGAGTATAACCCTGATGAAGGGGTTAGCCATTCCCCTCTGGTGTATTTCCCTGGGTGTGCCACCGGCCTATATGGGTGTCATTCTCAGTGCTCGCTCTTTTGTGCCATTGTTCCTTTCCATTCATGGTGGTTCCTTGATGGACCAACTCGGTGTTCGCCGAACACTCCTTGTACTGGCTATTCTCAATGGGCTTTTACCATGGCTTTATCCCGTTTTTCCTTTTGTTATTGCCGTGCTCATTCTGGAGCTGTTTGGCGGTCTGGTCAGCTCAATGGCCTGGATCGGTGCACAAACAGCGTTGGCCAGAGTTGCTCAAGGAGACCCGAAGCGTGCCGGGCGCTTCAGCTTCGCCACTAACATGGGCAACCTTGCCGGGCCTGTGCTGGTGGGATTCGCGTGGAAGCTCGGTGGCCCGATCGCCGGTTTTGGCATTATCTCATTGTGGGGTTTTCTTCTGTTCGCTGCCGTATACTTCCTTCCGGTTGGTGACCGCCCCAAAGAACCCATAACATCCTGGAAAAACCTGATGCCTAAGTGGTCGGTCTACAGGCAGGCTTTTGTGATGCTGAAAGAGCCGGGCGTGGATCTGGTGGTGTTTGCTACTTTTCTAAGAATATCGGCTTATAGCATTCAGGCCTCCTTTTACGCGGTGGCGTTGGTTCACCTTGGCCAGGATGAATTCAATATTGGAATTTTGATGGGTGTTGCGGGACTCAGTTCCGGCCTTGCTACCCTGCTCGGTGCACCCGCTTCCCGATTGTTTGGTTCTCAGGTTGTTGTGTTGATTGGGGGCATATCCACCGCAATTATTTTTATTTCCATGACACCTTATCTGTCGGGATTCAGCATATTCTTTATCGCAGCTCTGATATTCGGCCTTGGCATGGGGATTTCTCTGCCATTACTTCTCTCTGTTTTATCGAATGCCATTCCAAGAGAGCAGCAAGGCCTGAGCGTTGGCCTAAGGTCGACTGCAAACCGACTTGCAGGTGTGGTTGTGCCAATTGGACTGGGTGTTGTGATTGAGTTATTGGGAATTTCACACGGCTTCCTGGTGATCGGCATAGTGCTTCTGCTGGTATTGATCATTGGAAGTGTCATTCTGCTGCGACGAGCAAAGCGCCTTTCGGGAGTCGGTGCATGATGGTAGATTTCTTAAGGTTGAGTGAGCATGGTTGGTAAGCTCCAATTGAATGGCATTGGTTTGGGTAATCGTGAAAAGACCGGGGTTGCACTCTTTGATCTCGACGGTACTTTGGTAGATAGTGCTCCTGACATATGCTCCAGTGTAAATGAAGTCATGGGTCATTATGGCTTACCCTTCGTTACAGAAGAGTACGTTCGAAACTGGGTAGGTTTGGGAACCAGGCCTCTGCTTAGGAGGGTATTCGAGGAATTCATTGGTTTCCGTCAGGGTATTGATTCAAAAGATGATTTCATCAGTGCCTATAATCTGTTTTTATCGTCATACAGTGAAACCAATGGGAAGTATGCGTCTTTATATCCGGATGTGCGTAGTATTCTGGTGAGGCTCACAGGCTGGCATGTTAGAATTGGTGTCGTTACTAATCGGCCGGTTGCGTTCACGGGCTCAATCATTTCTCAGTTTGGCCTGGATGGTCTGGTCGACGTAGTTGTTTGCGCTGATCAGTTTGGCAGTTATAAGCCTGAACCGGATATGTTGCTACATGCGTTACGCGCATTAGGTGGTGCCAAGGAGTCCAGTATCATGGTTGGGGATTCCCTCTCGGACGTAATGGCGGCAAAAAACGCTGGGATGTTATCCATTTACGCCCGATACGGCTATCGGTCTAACGTTGATGAATGCGAACTCCACGCGGATTGTTCGATTGATTCTCTTTTGGAATTAGTCTAGCCTCCGTAGCCATCACAGTACTGCACTTTTGGGAAGAGACAATTTGGCGACTCCAGTAAATAACTCGGTCATAAAAGCTTTTCAGATATTAAACGCTTTTTCCTACGCCGGCGAGAAGCTTACGCTGTCTCAGGTAGCGAGAAAGCTGGACATCAACATTGCCACCGCTCATCGGTTTCTGACAACGTTACAGCAGGTAGGGGCCGTCGTAAAAATGCCAGATGGTTATTTCGAGCTGGGGCTTTTGTTGTTTACTCTTGGAGGGCGTGTTTCGGTGGTTGACGCGATGAACAGTATTGTTCAACCTCACGTAGACGAACTGGCCGATCAGTTTGGCGAAACTATCCACGCTGCAATTCTGGACAATGATGAAGTCTGCTATGTGGCGAAAGGTGAGGGTGTAAGGAGCCTCACGATCAGAACTCGAATGGGCGTACGACTACCGGCTTATTGCACGGGAGTAGGCAAAGTGCTGTTATCCAGTTTGCCAGACGATAGACGCAAACAATACGCCAAGGCCTGTTCTTTTAAAAAGTATACCGATTCTACAATCGGGACTTCTAAACAGCTTCTAAAAGAACTGGATCAAATCCGGACTCAGGGCTACTCTGTGGACAGCCAAGAGTTTGAGCGTGGCCTGTGCTGTGTTGCAGTTGCCATTCCCTTGCCGGCCAGCGAGGAATATCACCTGCAAGCCGCCATTTCAATGTCTGCCCCCTCTGTGAGGCTCGGCGAGGAAAAGATAAAAGAAGTGGCAGGTATTCTGCGGAGTCATGCAGAAACCATTGCAAACAAACTTGCTGCTCGAGATACCAGGGAATCATAGACTTAATTTGAGTCCTGATCTACAAGTTGCTGTAGCTGCATCATGATTTTCGCCGTAAGCCCCCATATTTCGCAAGAGTTACATGTGATCGAAACAGTGTTAACCTCTCTACCGTAGTATGACTTGGAAATATGCCTGTAATTTCTTGCTTCGAGGAAGGTGCTTAGGGGTAACTCCACGACTTCTTCAACCTCATGTGTCTGTAAAATCCATTCGGTGGGTCGCCTGACTATTGCTACTATTGGGGTTACCTCTATGTGTTGACTGGTGACATAGCTCTCAAGTACCCCGATAACCTGAACATTCTCCTTCGGTAGTCCTATTTCCTCATTGGCCTCTCGCAATGCTGCATCAGTGTGTGAGCCGTGATCAATACATTCAAGTACACCGCCTGGTAAACAGATCTCGCTAGCATGATTGTTCATGCTCGAGGCTCTTCGATTGAAAATTACTTGTTCGCCAGATGGAGTCTGAACTATCCCTATCAGAACTGCAGCCTGCGTATATTTCGGGTTTGGTTGATGAACTCTGTCTCTGCTTAGCAGGGAGCTTATTCTACGAGCTGTGGACATACGGGTATCCCTATGTGTCAGCGTAGTTGTCGCCTGATGATTTTAAAGGACAACCATACTCCATTACTCCCCGGAGCGTAAGGAAGCCATTCTCCAGAAGATGGCACCACCTCATAGTGCCATTTTGCCATCGAACTCAGCCCACCCTGTTAGTGGAGTAGGGGTGACCGCAGAATTCGCAAAAAATCGTACGCTAAGGTGTGTTAGGCATTCGAGCATAGGAATCCGCGATGCCTGCACCATCTCCGTTAACCCCGTATTAGCGGTCCTCGTGTGTGTGCCACAAGCGCAGCAGGTAGATTATTTCGCCAACAATCTCGTAACGCATCTCGTAATGCCCGACCAGAATCCGCCGCACATCACGAGGCTCGAACTCTTCCAGGCGCTCGCCGATGCGCGGGTTAGTCAGTAGCGTGGTTGGCGCGTCCGTGAGTTGCTGCACCGTCCGTGCGGCGGCAAAAGACCTGTTTTATGATCCACTTCTTGGAACGTTCCAGGCGGGCGGCAATGTCATCGACTCGCTCAGCCAAATCGACCCGCAGATGAGTAGTAACTGAACGGGTTTTGGTGGGGGGGCTGACATGGCAGGTTCCTCCCTACTCTCGTTTGAAATTAACGTCTCCGGAGCCGGTGATAGAGTGATCCCGCGTTGCCGGGTTACTTCGCACCACAATGTCTCCAGAACCCGTTACATGGGCGCTACTACACTGACTGCCGTGGTAATATGGGCGTCGATATCACCAGAACCAGCCACGAACAGATTTCCGCCGGTTCGAGCCATGAGCTCGCTGGCATCCACGTCACCTGACCTGGACACCTTGGCGTTCAGGATATCCACTTGGCCAAACGAGAAAATATCCCCAGAGCCCGGCTCACTGGGACGAGATTCTGCGGCTGGCCGCGTAGATCAATCAGGGCACTGTCACTGCCTCGCTGATGCTGCGCAAGCTCGGCGTTATCCTCGCCAGAACAGCCTGGTCGTGGCCCTGCGCGAGTTGGGCAGAATCGAACGCACGCTGTTCATCCTGGACAGACTGGTTGCAAAGTGTGGAGTTGCGCAGCGCCGTACATGCCAGGTTGAACAAGGGCGAGGCGCGCAACGCCCTGGCCAGGGCGGGTATTCTTCAACCATCTCGGCAAGGTCAGGGATCGGAGCTGCGAGCAACAACGCTACCGGGCCAGCGGCTTCAACCTGGTGACGGTCGCCATCGTTCTGTGGAACATCGTGTACCTGGAGCGTGCCACCCAGGCGCAGGGCGAGGTCGGCACACCGTTTGGGGGGGGACTTGCTGCAATACCTCTCGCCACTGGGGTGGGAGCACATTAACCTGCCCAACGATTCCGTTTGGCGACAAAGCCGCAAGCTGGAAGGCGGCAAGTTCAGTCCGCTACGGCGACTCGGAAAACCTTAGCGTACGATTTTTTCCGAACTCTGCGGGTTCCCCTTTTACACCTATCTCGCTTACTCCAAGCAGCAACCCAAGTGAATTGGCTGAGATCGTTGGAGCCGGATTTTTCCAACTCTGGGTGGACCTAAAACGGGGTCGGGGTCAGAACGGGGGTGTCACTATTCAACCCACGGTATATTGCGCAGGGGGTCATCCTGGAGATCTCGCCCGGAGACTTGTCGACAAAAATGATGTGGGTCAGCCTAATTGCTGTGATTCGTGCGTAAGGTATAGCTTAAGATGTGGGTCTACAAAGATCTCGCTCAGCCTGAATTCAATGGTCAAGAATGAGTGAGCCAACTGGCGTGGAGCAATCCAAGACGTGAAAAAATTCATGAAAGCAGGTATTCGAGGCGTCGCCGCTGCGATTGTCATTGGGCTGGGTGTTTGGGCTTGGTGGCATTTTCAACCGCAGGACTTGCCCGACGGATTCGCCGCCGGAAACGGCCGGATCGAGGCGGTCGAGATCGATATCGCGGCCAGGACCGCAGGCCGGATCCGGGAGATCCTGGTCAACGAGGGCGACTTCGTCCGCGCCGGCCAGGTCTTGGCGAAAATGGACACGGCCGTTCTGGAGGCGCAGCTCCGGGAGGCCGAGGCGCAGTTGCAACGGGCGCTCATCGGCATCGAGACCGCGCAAAGCCTGGTGACCCAGCGTGAGGCCGAGAAGCAGGCCGCCGAAGCGCTCATAGCCCAGAGGAAGGCCGAGCTCGACGCCGCGCAAAAACGGCTTGCCCGCACCCGGGAGCTCGCCTCAAAAAATGCCGCCTCCGAGGCGCAGCTCGATGACGACCGTGCCGCGGCTGCGGCGGCGAAGGCTGCGGTCGGCGCCGCGGAGGCGCAGGCGGCGGCCGCGCAAGCCGCCATAGGGCGGGCCAGGTCGGATGTCATTGCTTCGGAGGCCTCGGTGGAAGCGGCGCGGGCCACCCTCCAGCGTATTCAGGCGGATATCGACGACAGCGTGCTGAAATCGCCGCGTGACGGGCGTGTCCAGTACCGTGTCGCTCAGCCCGGTGAGGTTCTCTCCCCGGGCGGCGTGGTGCTGAACATGGTCGATCTCACCGATGTGTACATGACCTTCTTCCTGCCGACAGAACAGGCCGGGCGGATCGCGCTCGGGGCCGAGGCGCGGCTCGTGCTCGACGCCGCCCCGCAATACGTGGTCCCGACCGAAATCTCCTTCGTGGCGGACGTCGCGCAGTTCACACCCAAGACGGTGGAGACGCAAGAAGAGCGCCAGAAGCTGATGTTCCGCATCAAGGCGCGGATCGCCCCGGACCTGCTCAGAGAGCACCTCCTCCAGGTCAAGACCGGCCTGCCGGGCATGGCCTATGTGCGGCTCGACCCGCGGGTGGATTGGCCGCCTGAACTGCAGACGAGACTGCCGCAATGAGCCGGGAGGCAGATACACTGATCGAGGATGACGGGGGGGCTGACGTGCCGGTTGCCCGCCTGCGCGATGTATCCCTGCGCTACGGCAAGGCGCGTGCGCTCGACGAGGTCACGATCGACATCCCGGCAAACTGCATGGCCGGGTTGATCGGCCCGGACGGGGTCGGCAAGTCCAGTCTGTTGGCGCTGATCTCAGGCGCCCGCGCGGTCCAGACAGGACGAGTCGAGGTGCTCTGCGGCGATATGGCCGATGCGCGCCATCGCCGCAGAGTCGGCCCGCGTATCGCCTACATGCCACAGGGCCTGGGACGGAACCTCTATCCGACACTCACGGTGTTCGAGAACCTCGACTTCTTCGGGCGCCTATTTGGGCATGACGGCGGCGAACGGGCGCGCCGCATCGAGGTGCTGACCGGGGCCACCGGGCTCAAGCCGTTTCTCGATCGGGCGGCGGGCAAACTATCCGGTGGGATGAAGCAGAAGCTCGGCCTCTGCTGCGCGCTGATCCACGATCCGGACCTGCTCATCCTCGACGAGCCGACCACCGGTGTCGATCCGCTCTCGCGCAGACAGTTCTGGGATCTGATCGCCGGCATCCGTCGTTCCCGGCCCGGCATGAGCGTGCTGGTTGCCACCGCCTATATGGATGAGGCGGCACGCTTCGACTGGCTGGCAGCGATGGACGGTGGGGCGGTGCTGGCCAGCGACACGCCCGAAGGCCTGCTGCACAGCACGGGAGCGGATTCGCTGGAGGCGGCCTTCATCCGGCTGCTGCCGGAAGACAAGCGCCGCAATTATCGGCCGGTCGAGATTCCGCCGCGGTCGGCAGACGATGGCGACCCCGCGATCGAGGCCCGGGATCTGACCATGCGCTTTGGCGAATTCATCGCGGTCGATCATGTGAACCTGCGTGTCCCCCGGGGTGAGATCTTCGGTTTTCTCGGCTCCAACGGCTGCGGCAAGACCACGACCATGAAGATGCTGACCGGCCTCCTTCCGCCGAGCGAAGGCCGGGCCTGGCTGTTCGGACACGAGGTGGACCCGCACGACCTCGCGACCCGCCGCCGAGTCGGCTTCATGTCGCAGTTCTTCTCGCTCTACACCGAGCTGACGGTGCGGCAGAACCTGGAGCTGCATGCCCGGCTGTTCCAGGTGCCCGCTGCCGAGATTTCAGGGCGGGTGGACGAAATGGTTGAACGCTTCGATTTGACCGCCGTGGTGGACAGTCTGCCGGGCCAGCTGCCCCTCGGCCACCGGCAACGCCTGTCGCTGGCGGTCGCCATGATCCACAAGCCCGAGATGCTGATCCTCGACGAGCCCACCTCGGGCGTCGACCCGGTGGCGCGCGACGCCTTCTGGCGCCAGCTGGTCGAGCTGTCGCGCCGCGACGGCGTGACCATCTTCATCTCCACCCACTTCATGAACGAGGCCGAGCGCTGCGACCGCATCTCGCTGATGCATGCGGGCCGGGTGCTGGTCACCGACACGCCGGCGAATATCGTACAGCAGCGGGGCGCAGAGACCCTGGAAGAGGCATTCGTCGCGCATCTGGAGGAGGCGTCGGGGGAGGGCGAAGCCGACGCGGGGCAAACAGCGTCACTCGATACGGTTGACGCGTCGGCAGGCCATGTCGAACCCCGGGGCTGGCGGCGCATGTTCGATCCCCGGCGCATGATCAGCCACGCCCGGCGCGAAGGGTTGGAACTGCGCCGCGATCCCATCCGGCTGACGCTGGCGCTGCTCGGCAGCGTCATCCTGATGTTCGTGATGGGCTATGGCATCAACCTCGATGTCGAGGATCTCACCTTCGCGGTGCTGGATCGCGACCAGACCACCGTCAGCCGCGACTATACGCTCAACCTCGCCGGCTCCCGATATTTCGTCGAGCGGCCGCCGATCACCGGTTATGCCGATCTCGACCGGCGAATGCGCGAAGGCGACATCAGTCTGGCGATCGAGATCCCGCCGGGCTTCGCGCGCGACATCGCCCGGGGCCGGCGGGTCGAGATCGGCGCCTGGATCGACGGCGCCATGCCGACACGGGGGGAGAGTGTCCGCGGCTATGCGCAGGGGATTCATGCCCACTGGCTGGCGACGAAGGCGCGCGAGGCCGGCCACAGCGAGGCTTTGGCGGGGCTTGTCAATATCGAGACCCGGTTTCGCTATAACCCGGACGTCAAGAGCCTGGTGGCGATGGTGCCGGCAGTGATCCCGCTGCTGCTCATGCTGATCCCGGCCATGCTCGCGGCGCTCAGCGTGGTGCGCGAGAAGGAGCTCGGCTCGATCACCAACTTCTACGTCACGCCGACCACGCGGCTCGAATTCCTGCTAGGCAAGCAGTTGCCATATGTATTGCTGTCCTTCCTGAGCTTCCTGCTGCTCACGCTGCTCGCGGTGACCGTCTTCGGCGTGCCGCTGAAGGGCAGCTTCCTGACGTTGGCGGCAGGCGCACTGCTCTATGTCGGTGCGGCCACGGCTGTAGGTCTGCTGATCTCCACCTTCATGCGCAGCCAGATCGCGGCGATCTTCGGCACGGCGGTGCTCACCATCCTGCCGGCGGCGAACTTCTCCGGCATGATCGACCCGGTCTCGTCCCTGGAAGGGGTGGGCCGAGTGATCGGCGAGATCTACCCGACCACGCATTTCCTGACGATCGCGCGCGGCACCTTCTCGAAGGCCCTCAACTTCTCCGACCTGCATGCCGCCTTTCTCCCGCTGGCGCTGGCGGTGCCGGTCCTGATCGGTCTGTCCGCGGCGCTGCTCAAGAAGCAGGAGCGATAGTCCATGCGCCCGGCCAATATTCTCCATCTCGGTGTCAAGGAGCTGCGCAGCCTCGTCCGCGACCCGATCATGCTGGTGCTGATCGTCTACGCCTTCACCCTGTCGGTCTACACGGCGGCCACGGCCATGCCGGAGACTCTCAACAAGGCGCCGATCGCGGTGGTGAACGAGGATCGCTCGCCGCTGTCATGGCGCATCGTCAGCGCCTTTTACCCACCGTACTTTGTTCTCCCCGAGGTGATCGACCAGGCCGAGATGGATGCCCGCATGGATGCCGGCCTCGACACCTTCGCCCTCGACATCCCACCCAACTTCCAGCGCGATCTGCTGGCGGGGCGGCGGCCGACGGTCCAGCTCAACGTCGATGCCACGCGCATGAGCCAGGCTTTCACCGGCAGCGGCTATATCCAGACCATCGTGAGCGATGAGGTGCGCGCCTTCGCGCAGCGTTATCGCGAGGTTCCGGAGTTGCCGGTCGATCTGGCGCTGCGGATGCGCTTCAATCCCCAGCTCAACAAGTCGTGGTTCGGCGCGATCATGCAGGTCATCAACAACGTGACCATGCTCTCCATCGTCCTCACCGGCGCGGCGCTGATCCGTGAGCGCGAGCACGGCACGGTCGAGCATCTGCTGGTCATGCCCGTCACGCCTTTCGAGATCATGAGCAGCAAGGTATGGGCAATGGGGTTCGTCGTCCTTGCCGCCACCGCCTTCGCGCTCACTGCTGTCGTGCAGGGCTGGCTGTCCGTGCCGATCGAAGGCTCGCTCGCGCTGTTCCTGGTCGGGGCGGCGCTGCATCTGTTCGCGACCACCTCGATGGGCATCTTCCTGGGCACCGTCGCCCGCTCCATGCCGCAGTTCGGCCTGCTGCTCATGCTGGTGCTGTTGCCGCTGCAGATGCTCTCCGGGGGCTCGACGCCGCGCGAGAGCATGCCGGAGGCCGTCCAGTACATCATGCTCGCCGCGCCCAACACCCACTTTGTAATGCTGGCCCAGGCCATTCTCTATCGTGGCGCGGGCCTTGCCACCGTGTGGCCGCAATTCCTGGCCATCGCTGTTATCGGGAGTACCCTTTTTGGCTTGGCCCTGACCCGCTTCCGGCGAACACTCAGCGCCATGGCCTGACGGACCTGATGCATGGCAGCGTGGAGTTGCGCCGGGCACACTCCGACTAGAGCCAGTTATTCAGCATAATCCCCACGCCAAACCGCTCGATACGCTCGTTATAATCAATCAGACTCTCCCCATACCCGTTGTAGTACTGGAAAAAGCCCTTCAGCGTATCCCCCATCGGGAAACTGTACCCGAACTCCACCGACGTCCGATTGGTAGAACGCATATTGTTCAAAAGCTTCAGCGAGAACGTGCGGTCCTCTGTCAGCTTGTAAACCGCGTGGTAACTACCATGTCCGAGATACTTCTCGATATCCGAGTTGTCGTCATCGCTGCCACTCTCCGGCAGCCGGAACCAGGGGTTAACCATAAACAGCCAGCGGTCATAGCTGTAAGCGGCGGTGCCCATGATCCGGTTCCAGCTGCGCGACCGAGGTTCTGATTGACCGTTAGACTGGTGATTGAAGCCCAGAGACACCGCACTCAGAGTGCCAGGCCCAAGATCCCAATCCAGTCGGTGCCGGAAGAAAATTTCCGGCTCATAATTGGTCTCCCGGAACGGTGACGAGTCCTTGGTGTTGTATACCTGCCAATAGGATTGCTGGGTATAGCCAAACCAGAAGGTGGTTCGATCATCAAAAATGCCAGTCAGCAGCGGAATCTTGAAACTGATCTGGTATTTCGCCTCTTCCTCTTCCAGGCCGAAGTCATAGCCGGCGGTGCCCAGTCTCGGGCTGACGGGCCTTGGGTTAGGGTCGTCGACATAGGTGATCGGCAGGATGTAGTTGGGGCGGTGGGTCACAAAACTGCCGGTGAATGAAAAAATTGCCTTCTCGGCGGTCAGGTAACTATCCACCAGTGCTGCCACCAGACCGGTGTCCGGGTCGTCCCCAAGAGCATCGTTGACGATCTGTTCACGCCGGGCATCAGCCACCGGAATAGCGGCTTCCTCATGCGCCTGCTGCAACGTATCGTCGTCTGCCGTTTTTCTGGCAGCAATGGGATCATTCTGGGCGTCATAGCAGGCAAGTCGCTGGATGCCGTCCCGGATCAACGCACAGCTAACGGTTTCTTTCTGTTCATCCGGTGCAGCCTGAGCTGCCACCGTGGGGCTGGTCGTCGCGAACATCAGCTTAAGCGCCCAGGCTGCTGAAAAACCGTAAGGATATCTTTTCATCGCGTCTTCTCAATTGGCAGCGATCAGGCTGATCCAGGTGTTGGCAATACTGCAAATCCAGACCCCCAGCAGGCTCAATGCCAGCAGAAGAAAAATCAGCTTGTGCCGGATGTTAGCTTAACCGCTGGCTGACGCAACCCAGCGCAGGTACATAACGTCTGTTTCTTCGCCGTGAAGCAGGCTGCGAGCCTGGTGCATTTCCGGATCGCGTTTTCTGGCCCGGTTTTTCGTGGACGGCGATGCGGCAATCAGCGTCGCGTCCACCACGGTGCCCTCGCGTAGCATCAGCCCCTGCCCAGCCAGATGAGCCTTGATCGCCTCAAACAGCTTGCCGGTGAGCCCTTCGCGCTCCAGCAGTCGGCGAAATTTGAGCAAGGTGGTCGCATCCGGTGCTGACTCCCGGCCAAGGTCAATGCCAACGAAGCGCCGGATCGCCTGATTGTCGTAAATCGCATCCTCGATGCCTTGGTCCGAGAAGCCAAAGCACTATTGGGGCCACTAACATACAGCCGCAACATCCGTCCCAGGCCCATGGGTGGGCGCCCCCGGCCCACCGCCTTTGGGGTAAAACGCTTCCAGTTACGCTTCCAGCGCATCCCACGGAGGCCTGCACGGTCCCCAGTTTGAGCGAACCGGCAATGTGCATCATGTCATCCCAGTGCTGTTCGATCTTGTATTGACGCAACTGCGGGCCAGCTCATCAAAGAGTTCGACAACATGGGTGTGGCTATCCGGTTCCTCGACGATGGGATCAGCACCGAGGGGATCATGGGCAAGATGGTAGTCACCATCCTGTCGGCCGTGGCCCAGGCCGAGCGTCAGCGCATACCGGAACGCACCAACGAGGGCCGCCTGGAGGCCAAGGCCAAAGGGGTCAAGTTTGGCCGTAAACCCACGGTGGACAACGATAAAGTCCGTGCCCTGCATAGCCAGGGAGTGGGGGCTACGGAGATCGCCAGGAGGTTAAAGATAGGCCGGTCAACAGTCTATAAAATACTGGCATCTGACCAAACGCAGTGATTTTGCTAATGTCCACAGCAGCTTGACTGTATCGCATTTGAGATACACAATAGAGTTACGTATGACAATCGGAGAATTCATCATGGCTCACACTTCAATGCTGCACGTTCGTGTGGACGACGAGCTGAAGGCTGATGCAGCGGAAAAGCTCGCCAGCTTCGGCTTGACGGTATCAGATGCCGTCCGCATCCTTCTAACCCGCGTAACCAAAGAGGGCGGATTGCCCGTTGGGTTAACGGCTGATCCGGAAGCCCATGACGCCTGGTTCCGCGATAAAGTGAAAGAGGCCCTGGCTGATGCCCGACCTACCGTTCCTCATCAACAGGTAATGGATGAGGCACAAGCGTTGATCGACAGAAAGCGTCGCCGTGCCTGAACTGGAATGGCTGGAACTGGCTCGTACCGATCTGCTAGGGATTGTCGATTACATCTCTGATGACAATCCCGATGCAGCACAGCGCGTAAAAGATGATATCGAGATGAAAGCTGAAAAGCTGCCGGAGTTCCCCAAAATAGGCCGCCCTGGTCGGGTTGAAGGGACCCGGGAACTCGTCGCCTGGTCGAACTATATCCTCGTGTACCAGGAGGATGCCTTGACGGTACGAATATTGCGCGTGTTACATGCTGCGCAGCAGTGGCCGCCAACCGATTAACACCTGAATCAAGGGCTTTCTCCTCGGCCTAGCCGGCGAAGACCTTGATGAAGACCCTGCGACATATTCCTTGACAACTACCGGTCCGCAACGGCTACCAGCAGGCTGCATGGCGCGTGGGCGAGCAGCGAAGCGCCGACGGAGCCGTGCCACCACCGGGCCAGCGCGCTCTGTTCGCGGTGACCGACCACGACCAGATCCGCGCCGACCTCGTGCGCCATTCGGCCGATCTCCTCGGCGGGGTTGCCCGCGGCGAGGCGCGTGTCGACGGAAAGTCCCGCCCGCCGCAGCGCTTCCGCGCCCTCCGTCAGCACGCGGCGCACTTCCTGATATTCTCGCTCCGGCAGGTCTGAGGGGGCCGCCGCTTCAGCGAGCGCGACACCCAGTTCATGGGCGACGACGGCGAGGAGATAGACACGAGCCTGGCAAAGCGAAGCCAGCTCGGCCCCCTGATCCAGCGCCTCACGGCCTTGCCGGCTGCCGTCATAGGCTAGGAGGATCGTCCGGTACATCGTGGTGCTCCTTTCTGTGATCGGGATGGAACGCCTTTTCCCGGTCCTCTGCTCTAGACAGTGCAGCCTTCGGGGCCTACATCCCTCGCAATTTGATACATAGCTATCTATTGATTATAGTACAGCTACATAATGATGCAGGCAATGAGATGACGAAGCCCCTCGACGATCAGGAACAATTCGGCCTTCGCCTCGGGCTGGTCGCCCGGCTGTGGCGCGCCGAAATCGACCGGCGGCTGGCCACCTTTGGCCTCACCGAGTCCCGCTGGTTGACCCTGTTACATCTCTCTCGCCTGCCCCAGGCGGCAACCCAGCGTGAATTGGCCGAGGCGGTCGGAGTGCGGGGGCCGACCCTGGTACGCACGCTGGACCGGCTTGAAGCCGAGGGGCTGATCGAACGCCGGACAGAAGCTAGCGACCGCCGCACCAAATCGGTTCACCTGCGCGCGGAGGCCGCCCCTGTTCTGGAACGCATCGAAGCAACCGCAGCGGCGGTGCGCGCGCAAATCTTCTCCGACCTCTCCCAAGCCGAGGTAACGACTTGCCTGAAGGTCTTGGAGCAGATCGCCGGCAAGCTGGGCGGCACGCCAAGGGCGATGCGGCTTGCGGACGAAGACCGATGAGGGGTAGGCCGTGGACCAGCATGTGACCCGTCTCGAACGCCAGGGCGACGATCCGGAAACCGACCTGCGCACAGTCCCCGACAAGGAGACGGAGGCTGGGTCAGAGGCGGTTTCACCTCCTGCCCGCACCCGGCCATGGCGACGGTATGGCGCGATTCTGGCGGCGCTGATCGTTCTCGGAGGAGGTGGCTGGTGGTCGTATCAGCAGTTCACGCATGTCTTTGTGACGGACGCCCGTGTCGCCGCCGACATTGTTGCCATGAGCAGCCGGGTTCCCGGTTGGGTGACGGCGCTCGAAGTGACCGAGGGGGATGCCGCGCAGAGGGGCAGGGTTTTGATCCGGATCGACGACCGGGAAAGCCGCCTCCGCGTCGAGGAGCTTGCCGCGCAACTCGCCGGGATTGCCCGCCGCCGCGAGGAAATCGAAGCGCGCATCGCTCTCACCGACCGTCAGACGCAAAGTCGTATTACCGCCAAACAGGCAGCGGTGAGGGCGGCGGAGGCCGCGTTGGCAGGAGCGACGGCGCAACGCGATCTGGCCAGTCAGGACAATGACCGGGCGGAGAAGCTGGCGCCGAGCGGCGCCATCAACCGTGCGCGCCTGGACCAGACGCGGGCGGCGCTGGAGACGGCAAAACAACAGGCGTTGAGCGCCCAGGCGGACTTGGAAAATGCCCGCGCCGCCCTTGTCGAGGCTGAAGCCGCGCGCGGGGAACTCACGGTGCTCCGCACCCAGCTCGCCGAACTCGGCCCGGAGGAACAGCGTCTGCGTGCACAAAAGGCCCGGGCGGCGCTCGACCTCGAAGACCGCACCCTCGTCATGCCATTCGACGGCGTTGTGGACCGGGTCTTCGTGGACAAGGGCGAATATGTCACCCCCGGCCAGCGCTTGCTGATGGTGCATGACCCGCAGCGGGTGCGCGTCGAGGCGAACGTCAAAGAGACCGACATCCGCTTCTTCCGGCCGGGAAAGACCGTGACGATCACTGTCGATGCCCTGCCGGGGCGGCGCTTTGAGGGCAGGGTCACGCGCGTCGGGCAGTCCGCCACCAGCGAGTTCGCCCTGCTGCCCAACCCCAACCCGAGCGGCAATTTCACCAAGATCACCCAGCGCCTGCCAGTGCGCATCGCGGTGCAGCAGGACGGCGGCGAACTCAAGCCGGGTATGAT
>NZ_VMHN01000012.1 GCF_008795955.1 Marinobacter denitrificans | reverse complement strand
TCGGCTTGCTTGAGGATCGACAGGATCTGGCTGTCGGAAAAACGTGACTTCTTCATGCAGAATCTCCCTGCGTCTAGCTTACGGAAAATTCTACTTTTGATCACCGCTGTTTTTCGGGGGGATTACCCAGCCATCGACGCAGTCTTCGGCCAATGAAGGTATAGCACAAGTTGTTTCTATAAACTCTTATATACTAGAACAGGCGTAGACCTACCGATATCCGGGTGCGCTGTAAACGAATGGAGTGCGAGAAATTGACTTTGAGCACGCAAGAGCTTGAAACCCTACTGGAAACCATCCCCGATGCGCGGGATGGCCTGACCCGCACCGAGCGGATCATTCTGTATGTATTGCACGAAACCCAGCGCGAGTTGGACGGGCGTAATGTACCCACGGTTATGCTGTATGGCAGGGTGGTGGAGCACGTTAATATCAGCGAGGCCGAGCTTCACGTTTATCTGGACCGGTTGGGCGTGCGGGGGTAAACATGTGGCGAAAGCAGAGTGTAAATAATAAAGGAGTACTTTGTGGGAGGTGAACTGGTTGTTGTGTCAGTCACCGCGCTGGTGGTTAGTCTGGTAGTCGTCTTTCATTTCGAGGTCATTCAGTTGCTGAACCGTTTTTGCCCTGAACGGCAACCTCAGTCGCGAGGGGAGTTTCGCAACCGGCCAATCATACTTGCAAACATGTTCGCGCTGCTTATTGCCCACGTGGTCGAGATCTGGTTATTTGGGGTGGCTTTCTGGTATTTGCTGGATCAGGATGGCCTGGGCGCCATTAACGGCTATGCCCATCTCAGCCTGCTGGACAGCGTTTATTTTTCTGCAGCAACTTACACCACGGTGGGGTGGGGAGATCTGGCGGCAACAGGGCATGTCCGGTTTCTGGCCGGTACAGAGGCGCTGGTGGGTTTCATGATGATTACCTGGTCCGCATCCTTCAGCTATCTGATAATGGGCCGTACCTGGGGTAAAAATGGCAGGTGAACAGGGTCGCCAGCGGCTAGCCGGATGAATTCACCGCAGTGAAAGTGACAGGATCCAACCTGTAGAACCCTTGAAGCGCCTCGAATACCTCTGGCTGTTCTTCTTTGAGATGGTCGGGCTGCTGAAAAAAGGCTTCCGTCAGCACGGCAAAAAACTCGGCCGGCTCCGTGGCGCCATAGGGGTCGAGCCAGGGCTTCCTGTGGTGGCGGAGTGATTGCCGCAGATGTTCGTAGGCACGGGTCATGGTTTCCTGCCAGTGCTGCGCCTGTTCACCACTGAGGGGCGGGGCGCCGTCGGCAGTACCGTCCAGATAATCAAGCTGGTGGGCAAACTCGTGGAGGATCACATTGTGATGCCCTGACGGATTGACCGCGCCTTCTTCGCATTCTGCCCATGCCAGCACCACCTGGCCCCGGCTGGACGCTTCGCCAGCGCGGATCTGGTTACTCTCGCTCACTATGATTCCATCGCTTTCAACCTCCCTGACATGATAAGCGTCTGGATAGACCAGAATGCTGCTTACCTCGTCGAAATCAGAAAAGTTACGGGCAACGATCAACAGGCAGGCATGCCCGGCAATGGTGAGGCGTACGGTCTCGTTTACTTCAAATCCATCGCAGCCATAGAAGGATTTTTCGGCCAGGAACAACTGCACATGTTGCTCCAGCCTGTTCCTCAGTTCCCGGGGCAGCTTTTCGTAAACCGGCACCTGGGCCCTGAGTGTTTTTTGCCACTGCTCAGGGAAGGGCTGCTGGAGCTGCCTTTCACGCCGCCAGGTGCGATAGAAGAACAGGTAGAAAACGGAGGCGCCAATAAGGGCCAAAGCGCAGAGGGTGTAGATCAGCAATGGCGTGGCTCCGGGGCCTGTTAATGGCCTGACAGTGTAATTGGAATCTGTCACCACTACCAAGCCTGTCCTTCCCGTTTTCTCCAGAGGGCAGTTTCACGCTCAAGCATCGGAATTCCTTGTAGCTGCATGGTTTGAAAGGATGCAGACGGGGGATGCTATGCTCTGACTGAACTAAAATTGGTTACTAAGCACGATACTGTCGAGGGCTAACATGGAAACTGAAATCGCTCCGTTGGACATGCTACTCCGCCTCTCTGTTGCCGCTGGCCTGGCACTGTTTCTGGGCCTTGAGCGGGAGCTGCGAGGTAAACCTGCCGGGTTGCGCTCGCACATGCTTGTTTCGCTGGGTTCGGCAGCCTTCATTATCATCGGCATGAGTGTGCTGTTTGCCACGGCGGAGGGTGATCCGTCCGCCCGCATAGATCCTACCCGGGTGGTCGAGGGCGTGGTTGGCGGTATCGGTTTCCTGGGCGCTGGTAGCATTATCCGCAGTGGCGGGCAGATTCAGGGCATCACCACGGGCGCATCCATTTGGCTTGCAGGTGCTATCGGCGTTGCCGCCGGCATCAATAATTTCTACCTGGCGGGGATGGTAACTGGCCTTGCACTGGTGATTATGGTCGTTCTTGGCCGGTTCGAACATGAGCTGATTCCCGAAGGTAAGTAAATGATTCCTTTCCACAGATCAGGAGGCTTCCATGCCTGACAGAAAAACCGTAGTGATTACCGGCGCCAATCGTGGCATTGGGCTGGAGCTCGCTCGCCATTACGCTAATGAAGGGTGTGATGTTATTGGTGTGTGCCGTGAAACGTCCCCGGAGCTGACAGAAATTGCTGCGCGGATCGTTGAGGGGGTGGATGTGACCACCGAGGACGGTATCCGGAAACTCACGGGCGAATTGAAGGGGCAGTCGATCGACCTGCTGATCAATAATGCCGGCATGTTGCAGGACGAAAAGCTGGGCAGCATCGACTTCGACTCCATTCGCACCCAGATGGAGATAAATGCTTATGCGCCACTTCGGGTGGCCGAGGCGCTGGTGTCACAGATTCCTTCCGGGGGAAAGATTGCGAATATCACCAGCCGTATGGGCTCCATTGCCGATAATGATTCCGGCGGCCGATACGGTTACCGGGCTTCCAAGGCAGCGCTGAATGCGTTTGGCAAGTCCCTGGCCATGGACCTGAAGCCAAAGGGCATTGCGGTGGCGCAACTTCATCCTGGCTATGTGCAAACCCGAATGGTGAACTTTGGTGGGCTGATTACCCCTGCGGAGTCGGCAAAGGGGCTTGCTGCCAGGATAGAAGGATTGAACCGGGAAAACACCGGCTCGTTCTGGCACAGCAACGGTGAGGAATTACCCTGGTAAGTACAGATTATCGTGAGCTTTTTTTCAGTGTTTTACAGGCTTTCAATCCTCTTCTAATGTAAAGAGTGAGTACCTGAGCTAAAGGGGGGTGAACTGATGAGCAAGGCGCTGAATGGAAATTTCACGTCAAAAGACCAGGCCCGGAATGTTCGTGATGATCTGATCGGGTCAGGAATTCCTCAGGAAAACATTTACATAGAGGAAGAAGCGCGGGTGATCAGGGTCATGATTCCTACGGAAGAACGCAGAGAGATAGAGGAAATATTCGATCGCCACGGCGTGACGTATTAGGTAATTACCTCAGTGACAGGCATAAAAAAGGCAGCCGAAGCTGCCTTTTTCAAACGTGCTGGCTGTTATTTAAACAGCAACTACGTTTTCTGCCTGAGGACCTTTCTGGCCTTCAGTAACGGTGAAGTCGACCTGCTGGCCTTCAGCCAGAGTCTTGAAACCGCCACCTTGAATAGCGCTGTAGTGAACGAAGACGTCCGGGCCGCTTTCGCGAGTGATAAAGCCGAAACCTTTTGCTTCGTTGAAAAACTTAACAGTACCGGTAGTTGTAGACATAATCATAATCCTGAAATCGATAATTTAATGTGCCGCCAGACCATCTGAAGTGATGACTGATCAGCGTTGTGCGGAAACAAAAAACGCGCGGAATCAAAAACAGGACGGAAAACTACCGAAAACAACAGAGATGCGTCTTATTCGTGAAATGCTTTGCTAAATCTTTCCTACGAACGGCACTCTACTCTTATGTTCCCCTGATTGGCAAGTATATTTTCACAGGACCTTCAACGCATGGCGCTTTTTCTTCTCATTGTGTCCCACATTCTGGTTCCATTGGTGTTCATTGTTGCCGTGGGTTTCAGCAGGGCCGCATCACGAATCCACTGGCTGAGCTACCTGGCGTTGGCGGTTGTGTATTTGCTGCTGATTCAGCGCGCAGGGGCCTGGATATGGCTTGGTGGATACTGGCCCTGGCTGTTCTGGGCCGGCCTGGTAGCCACTACGGTCTGGTGTTTTGTGCGCCGCCTGCCGGCACTACCGGTGTGGCCGGCTTGGCGGCCGGGAACGATACTGTCGCTGGGTTTCAATATCGGCATATTGGCTGCGCTCTCGGTGCCTGCATGGTCTTCTCTGAGCGCCAGAGAGGCCGGTGCCGAGCCGATTGAATTGCGATGGCCACTGGAACAGGGGCAATACCGTGTGGGGCAGGGAGGCAACTCCCATGTAATGAACCATCACCATGGTATCGAGGCTCAACATCATGCCCTTGATGTGGTGCGCATTGGCCGCTTTGGTCTGCGTACCCGTAAGATCGCCCCGGGTGTCCTCGAGGACTACCATATCTGGAACGCTCCTGTAACAGCCCCCTGTGCCGGCGAGGTCACCAACGTTGCTGCGAGCGCGCCTGACCAGAATCCGCCCCGGAGCGACCCGGACAATCCCGCCGGTAACTACGTTGCCATCTATTGTGGCAATGTGACGGTGGTAATGGCTCACATGCGCCAGGGGTCGGTTTCGTTAAAGGCGGGCGATAAGGTAGTGCCCGGGGATCTGGTAGGGCGAGTGGGTAATTCCGGCAATACCAGTGAGCCCCACCTGCACATGCACGCGGTGCAAGGCAGGGTTTCAGATCACGATCGCCTTATGTGGGAGGCCAGGGGGCTGCCCATGAGTTTCGAGGGCCGTTATCTTGTTCGCAATGATGTGGTCGGAAGGAGGATTGATTGATGAAATACATCTTTGAGGTTCGTATCCGGGAAGGGCATACCGCTGAGGAATACGCGGATGCCTGGGTCCGCGCCAGCGAGATTATTCAGCAGGCGCCCGGGGCAAGAGGAACGGAGCTGCACCGCAAGATCGACGACCCGAATGTGTTGATTGCCATTGCCAGTTGGGACAGTAAGGAAGCGCGGGATGCCATGGAAGGGCAGCACAACCCGGAGGTTGCCAGCATCATTCGCAGTGCCGCCCCGTTTTGCGATATCACGCCGATTGGTGAATTTGCAGACCCCGAGTGGGTGGTGATGCCCCCCGACAGGCGGGGTGGCTGAGTGGCCAGGCGTCCTCAGATTTCTGCCCTTGCGGCGTTGTTGTTTCAGGGGGGCATCGGGGTGGTTGGCCTGTTGCTTATCTTGGTGTTTGGCATTCCCGTCTTTTACGACGGAGTGAGCCCCGGTATCGCTGTGTTCTGGGGTGTGGCAGGCAGTGTGGCCACCTACGCCGTGATCATGATGCTCACCCGGCTCCCTGGCCTGCTCCGGGAGTCGCTGGAGTCCCAGTTGGGGCAGCTGCACCGGTTCGCCTGTGATTATTCCTGGACGGTTCTGATTGCCCTCTCGGTCTTTGCCGGCGTTGGGGAGGAGTTGCTGTTCCGCGGGGCGATCCAGGGCTGGCTGACACAGCATGTGCCTGATGCAACAGCCATAGTGTTGGCTTCGCTGGTCTTCGGGTTGGTGCACTACCTGTCCTTTACCTACTTTGTATTGGCAACCGGGCTGGGGCTGGTACTGGGGGCAGTCTATGCACTGACAGACAGCCTCGTACTGGTGATGGTGTGGCACGCGGTATACGACATGATTGCCTTGTATTGCCTGCGCCGGTTTCCGGAATGGTTTGGGGTGCGGATTGGATAAGCCAGAAAGACTTCGCCTGTTCTTCGGGCTGGAGATTCCGGACCCGGTCAAACAACGGTTGTTGACTGTCCAGCAGCCGGTCACCGGGGCGCGGTGGCAGCGGGCGGACCAGTTGCACCTGACCCTCGCATTTCTGGGCAGTGTAGAAGCACATCGGCTTCCGGATGTTCGCGATGCTGCCCGGAATCTGCCGGTGGAACCGTTTGACCTCACCGTGACCGGGATTGGTTGTTTCGGTCACCCTGATCGCCCGAAAAATCTCTGGGCCGGGGTTCAGCCGGTGGATAAGCTGGCCGGATTGCAGAGGGCGCTTAGTCATAGATTGATATTTGCCGGGTTCGCACAGGAGAGGCGAGCTTTCCGGCCGCATATCACGCTGGCCCGGTTCAACAGGAAGCAAGCGGGTTCCGTTGGAGAGGCGCTGCGGATGCATCGGGAAATCCAGGCCGGCACTTTTCTGGTTGAGAGTGTTGCCCTGTTTCGCAGCATTCAGAAAGCTCATGGCTCCGCCTATACGGTTCTGGATCGTTTTCTTTTCAGGTAGTTGGCTGCTGCAGTCAGCTTGCCGTAGTAGGCGATCAGCCATTCCCTTGTAGTCCTCGCCCTACTGCGGGGGTGTGTCGGGCCCATCGAAATATCGGGATCGAGCCAATTGTTGTAAGCACCTTGGTGGCGTGAAGATAGCCTTGGCAAAAAGGGGCTATCCGTGAGTAACGATCAATCTTTTCCTTATCGACTGCTGTTCGCATTCAGCTTCGCACCAACTGTGGTAGCGATGGTTTTTGCGCTTTTTCCACTGTCCTCCCTGTCGACTGCTATCGCTGTTTTCCTGGCCCTGGCAGCCTTAAACACTGTATTCGCCATTTCAACTCAGAGACTGGTGCGCCGGCACATCGTGAATTTAGTGGGCCAGCAGCTAAAAGACTCCGACCTTCAGGCACGGACATCCGAGCCCTTTCGTGAGGCCCATGTGGACCTTGGAGAACAACTCCTCCCGCTCTGGGCCCAGCATGTAGAAACGGCCCGATACCAGACCGAACGAGCAGTAGTCGACCTTAGCGGATGCTTCAGCAACCTCGCGACCGAATTAAAGCTGGCTACTGAAATGTCAGCCGCTGTTGCCAATTCGTTGGAAGGCGGTATGGGCAGCACTTTTGGTAAAGCAGAGGATGATCTACAGGCGGTTGTGAACAGCCTGAAAACTGCCCTCCAGGAACGGGATGGACTGCTGAAACAGATCAATGGCCTGGATACGTTTGTGGACGAGCTGGACAACATGGCCAAAGACGTTGCCACCATCGCCGGCCAGACCAACCTGTTGGCATTGAATGCTGCCATTGAGGCAGCCCGCGCCGGCGAGCACGGGCGTGGATTTGCCGTGGTGGCTGACGAAGTGCGCAAGCTTTCCCGCCTCTCCGCGGAAACCGGTGAACGCATCAGCACCAAAGTGAACTACATCGGCGATGCCATTCGCGCCGCCGTCGGTGCAGCTCAGGATTCCAGGGGTAGAGACAGTAAGGCTGTCGAGACTTCCGAAGTGGCTATCGGGCAGGTTCTTTCCGAATTCAGGGGACTGGGCACGCGGCTGGTGGAGTCTGCAGAATCCCTGCGGCGGACCAATGCGGGCATCCAGTCGGAAGTTGAAGGCTCGCTGGTTCAGCTTCAGTTCCAGGATCGTACCAGTCAAATGCTGAGCCACGTTAGCGCCAGCATGGAAGGAGTTGGCGAGCGCATGAGTTCCGGTGATGCCACGGCACTTGATGTGCAGGGAATCATGCGTGACATGGAAGCCTCATACGCCATGGCAGAAGAGCGCACCAACCACGGAAATGGTAAGCAGCAAGCGGCTGTGCCGGTGGCGACGGGTGATATCACTTTTTTCTGATTGTGTACCGACAGCAGTAAGCGGGCAACGGATCCTTTCCTGCGGGGGAGGGTAGAGACATATAGGTAACGGGTTTTGAAGTTATGGGTAAAAGCATTCTGATCGTTGACGATTCGGCCTCCATTCGACAGGTGGTGTCGATGACTCTAAAAGGGGCGGGTTTTGAGGTGATCGAGGCCTGTGATGGCCGCGATGCCCTGAGCAAACTCACCGGCCAGCGGGTTCACCTGATGATCTCTGACGTGAACATGCCGAACATGGACGGCCTAACGTTTCTGCGGGAGGTGAAGTCACGCCCGGAGTACAAATTTACGCCCGTGATCATGCTCACCACTGAATCCGCCGAAGACAAAAAAATGCAGGGCCAGGCCGGTGGAGCCAAGGCCTGGATGGTCAAGCCGTTCCAGCCCCAGCAAATGCTGGCGGCGGTTAACAAGTTGGTGGGGCCATGAGTAGCGCACTGCAATTCGACGCCGATACCGGCTGCATTACGGTTGCCGGTGAACTGACCATCTACCAGGCC
The DNA here is from genome assembly GCF_008795955.1 of Marinobacter denitrificans. Lineage (GTDB taxonomy): Bacteria > Pseudomonadota > Gammaproteobacteria > Pseudomonadales > Oleiphilaceae > Marinobacter > Marinobacter denitrificans. The sequence goes on along the minus strand of NZ_VMHN01000012.1, from coordinate 99,068 downwards.
AACGCCGCAGCGGAGAGCCTGCGCAGCGCATTCGCCTCCGGGAGCCTCAGGCGCATTGATCTGGCTGGAGTGACCGAGCTGGATACCGCTGGCCTGCAGTTGCTGTTGATGGCAGAACGTCTCTCCGCCCATGGAGAAGATCCCGTTGAGCTGGTCAATCACAGCCAGCCGGTGCGGGAGGTGCTGGAGGTATTGGGTGTGGGAGCTCCATCATGAATATTGAACTGGCGTTACAGACATTCCTGGACGAAAGCCGGGAACTGTTGTCGGATATGGAGCAAATTCTGCTGGATCTGGAGTCACAGCCGGGTGAGTCCGAGTTACAGAATGCCCTGTTTCGCTGCGTCCATACGGTCAAGGGCTCTGCAGGCATGTTTGGCCTGGATCATGTGGTGGACTTTACCCACGTGGTTGAGAACGTGCTGGACCGGTTGCGCGCTGGCGAGATTAAACTGAGTAAAGCACTCGCCAATCTCCTGTTGCGTTGCAGGGACCATATCAGCCTGTTGGTGGAGGTGCCAGAGCCGGCAGAAGCCGTTGATCTGCAACCGGCGGGTAATGCGCTGCTGGTGGAGCTGGAACCGTTCCAGTCACTGCCGGCGAGCGGCAACGGCCAAACCCCACAACCTCAGAACTCTGAGCACGGAAAAGGCGATCTTTGGCGCATTGGCATGCGCATACAGGCCGACGCCCTGCGCCACGGTATGGACCCGCTGGGTTTTATTCGCTTCCTGGGGACCCTGGGTGAACTGGTTTCAGTCAATACCCTGGATGATGGCCTGCCACGCCTTGACCAGCTGGACCCGGAGGCCTGCTATCTCGCCTTTGAGATAGAGCTTCGGACCACCGCCAACCGCGCCGCCATTGAAGACGTTTTCGAGTTTGCCGGCGACCTCTATCAGTTGCAGCTCCAGGAGCCGGGCAGTGCGCCGGAGGCAGTCGCTGCGCCAGCAACCACAGACATGGATATCGTGGAGGCCGGCAGCCGCGAGGGCAAGATGCAGCCGGCTGATCAAGCGGACGCCCAGCGGGGCCGCCGTCGTAAACCGGTTCAGCATTTTCGCGTACAGGCTGACAAACTCGACCACCTGATCAACCTGGTCGGTGAGCTGGTTATCGCTTCCGCCGCGGTATCGCTGGACGCAGATCGATCTGGGAACTCCACCGCTCGGGAGTCCGCCGCCAACCTCAACCTGCTGGTAGAGGAAATTCGCGACAGTTCTCTGGATCTGCGGATGGTGCCTATCGGTGAGACGTTCCAGAAATTCCAGCGGGTTGTGCGGGACGTTTCCTCGGAGCTCAGCAAGGATATCGAGCTGGTGATAACCGGTGCCGATACCGAGCTGGACAAAACCGTGGTGGAGAAAATCGGCGATCCGCTGACCCATCTGGTGCGCAATGCCTGCGACCACGGTATTGAGAGCCCTGCCGAGCGCAGCCAGAAGGGCAAGCCGGCCCTGGGCCGGGTGCACCTGAATGCCTACCACGAATCCGGCGCCATTGTGATCGAAGTCAGCGACGACGGCAGTGGCCTGAACCGTGACCGTATCATCGCCAAGGCCGTCGAGCGGGAACTGGTGAGGGCAGATGCGGAGCTCTCGGACCGGGAGGCATTTAATCTGATTTTCGAGCCCGGGTTCTCAACCGTCGAGCAGGTAACCAACCTTTCCGGCCGTGGCGTTGGTATGGACGTGGTACGCCGGAATATCGAAGCTCTGCGCGGTGCCGTTGAACTGGTATCGCCGGGAGTGGCCGGTGGCACAACGTTCCGTATCCGGCTGCCGCTTACGCTGGCGATTATTGACGGCTTCCTGGCCCGGGTGGGTGAAGCCACTTATGTGGTCCCGCTCGAGATGGTCGTGGAATGTACCGAGTTGAGTGCGGAGCAACAGGCCGTGAGCAACGAGCAGCACTATATCAAGCTGCGTCACGAAGTCCTGCCACTGATCCGCCTGCGAGAGCATTTCAGCCATGGCGGCGAACGTTCACGTCGCCAGAACATTATCGTAGTTCGGCACGGTGGCCAGAAGGCCGGCCTGATTGTGGACGAGCTGCTCGGCGAGCACCAGACCGTTATCAAACCCCTGAGCGGGATATTTTCTCACCTTAAGGGCCTGTCCGGCTCCACCATTCTTGGCAGCGGACAGGTTGCACTTATCCTGGATGTACCGGCGCTGATGCACCAGGTCGCCCAGCACGAAGACGTCGCTAACCGCGGCATTCATCCCAACGCCCGGCCACGGCTGTCGGCGTCTTACTCGTAGTTTCCGGAGAAATCTCATGCTTAAAAATCTGAAAATCGGCACCCGTTTGGGGCTTGCCTTCGGGCTCGTGCTGCTGCTTTTGGCCGTTGTTGCCGGTGTGTCTACTGAGCGTTTTATCACCGTTGATGGTCAGGTGGATAATCTGACAGGCCCGCAGGCAGAACGCCTGCAACTGGGTAATCACCTGCTGCGCATGAACCAGAATAATGCCCGCGCCTCACTCAACCTGTTGCTGACAACAAACGAGAAAGAAATTGCGCGGCTCAATAACCAGATCTCCGAGCGGTCATCGCGAATGAGTGCAGCCTACGAGCAGCTCAATGGCCTGATTGCGGACGGTGAAGGGCAGGCACGGTTTGATGCTATCCAGAAGGTCCGTAGCGAATACGCCAATAGCCGAAGGAATGTATTTTCCATTCTCGATTCAGGAAATCGTGAAGAGGCGGGGCGACAGTGGATTGCCGAAACAGCCCCGATTCTGGATCGATATGTGGACTCAATCCAGCATTACCTGAACTACCAGGATGGAATGGTTGAAGAAGCCGGTGTTGCTACGGCAGGCCTGGTTGAGGCCGCAATCACCATAATTGCGATTGCGTCACTCATTGCTGTAGTTGTTGGCCTTGTGTGTGCGTGGCTGATCACCATCGGCATTACCCGACCCCTGAACGTTGCGGTTGGTGCCGCACGCCAGCTTGCCGATGGCGACATGACTGTTCGCATCGACGCTAACAGCCGAGACGAAACCGGTCAGCTGCTGGGAGCCATGAATGACATGGTCAAGAAGCTTTCCCAGGTCATCAGTGAAGTTCGCTCCGGTGCCGACAATCTGGCGTCAGCCTCTGAGGAGGTGAATGCCACCAGCCAGTCCCTGTCCCAGGCGTCCAGCGAGCAGGCGTCCAGTGTTGAGGAAACCAGTGCTTCCATGGAGCAGATGACGGCTTCCATCAGCCAGAATACTGAAAATGCTTCGATTACCGATGGCATGGCCAGCAAGGCTGCGAAAGAAGCGGTTGAAGGCGGTGAGGCCGTCTCCCAGACAGTCACAGCGATGAAGAGTATTGCCGAGAAAATTTCCATCATCGATGACATTGCCTATCAGACCAACCTTCTGGCACTGAACGCTGCCATCGAAGCGGCCCGTGCCGGCGAGCATGGTAAAGGCTTCGCGGTGGTCGCTGCCGAAGTGCGTAAGCTGGCGGAGCGCAGCCAGGTTGCGGCGCAGGAAATTGGTGAAGTTGCGGGCTCGTCCGTTGAACTGGCGGAAAGAGCGGGCCGCCTGCTGACGGAAATGGTCCCGTCAATCCAGAAGACATCCGATCTGGTGCAGGAAATAGCAGCCGCCTCCAGCGAGCAGTCTGCCGGTGTAGAGCAGATCAACGGTGCCATGGAGCAGCTGAATCAGATTACCCAGCAGAACGCGTCCGCTTCTGAAGAACTGGCAGCCACTTCGGAAGAAATGTCGTCCCAGGCAGAGCAATTGCAGCAGGCCATGGGCTTCTTCAAGGTCAACGAAGGGCCCGTTGCTCAGGCGCCCGTCAGAACCAGCCAATCGACTGTTTCCCACAAGGGAAGAGAGGTGGCCCGGCCTGTGCGTGACAGCGAAGAGTTCGACGCCTCCGCATACGTACGATTCTGACAGGAGGTTTTATGAATCAGCCACAAAGAAAGGAAGAGGCTGTCCGCATAGCGGACACCTCCGGAGATCAGAACCAGTACCTTACGTTTCAGATCGGCCGGGAAATGTTTGCGGTGGGTATCCTGTATATTCGAGAAATCATTGAGTATGGGAGCCTCACCACCGTCCCCATGATGCCCGAGTTCGTGCGGGGCGTAATCAATCTACGGGGCAGTGTGGTACCGGTGATCGACCTGTCTGCGCGCTTTGGTCGCGGTGAAAGTGCGATTAACCGCCGCAGCTGCGTGGTCATCCTTGAGGTGGAGGGAATCAACGGCGATGAAGAGCAACTTCAGGAGATTGGTGTGATTGTGGATGCTGTCTCGGAAGTGCTGGAAATTCCTCCGGGTGAAATTGAGCCGCCACCGAGCTTCGGGGCCCGGATCAGGGCTGACTTTATTGCTGGTATGGGCAAGGTTCAGGGCAACTTTGTCATTCTTCTGAACGTGCAGCAGGCCCTCAACACCCGTGAAATGGCCGAGCTGGCTGCCATTGTGGATGCCCCCAAAGATGCCCGCGACTACTGAAGCAAAGTCACCGGTTGCTGCCAACGGCGCACAGGTGTTCACTGATGCGGAGTTCAGCGCCTTCCAGCAAATGATCTTTGCGGTGGCGGGTATCCATATGCCGGCCAGCAAGAAGACCATGGTGGCCGGGCGCCTGTCCAAACGGCTCAAGGCGCTGCAGATGAGCAGTTATGGCGCCTACTGGCAGCATCTCAGGCGTGATGCCGCGGAGAAACAGACAGCGGTGGACCTGTTGACCACCAATGAAACCTATTTCTTCCGTGAGCCACGGCATTTCGAATTCCTCAGCAGCAAAATCCTGCCGGCTCACTCCCGCCGGCACCCTTTCCGGCTATGGAGCGCCGCCTGCTCCAGCGGTGAAGAGGCATACAGCGCTGCCATGGTGCTGTCGGATACGCTGGGCAAGACGGGCTGGGAGATTCTCGCTTCCGACATCAGCACCCAGGTTCTGGACAGGGCCAGAAGCGGCCGTTATCCGATGACGCGGACGGATAAAATCCCCCGGGAATGCCTGAAACGCCACTGCCTGCGGGGTACCGGAAGTGCAGAGGGAAGCCTGATGGTGGATCCGGCCCTGCGGGCCCGGGTGGATTTCCGGCAGATCAACCTGAATACCAGGCTGCCAGATGTGGGGCTTTTCGATGTCATCTTCCTGCGTAATGTCATGATCTATTTCAACGGCGAAACCAAGCAACAGATTGTCGCCCGCCTGCAGGCCTGCCTGCGGCCCGGTGGCTACCTGATCATCGGCCATTCCGAAACCCTGAATGGATACCACAATGGGCTTGAGGCGGTTACGCCATCTATCTACCAGGCGGCAAAATGACAACAGCACTGGGATCGGGCATCGACATTTTTCTGCACCCGGGGGAATGGTATTTCGGTGATTGGGATACGCGCATTCATACCACGCTCGGGTCCTGTATTGCGGTTACGCTCTGGCATCCGGAGCTTAGGCGGGGAGGCATGTGTCACTACATGCTGCCGGGTACAGATCACCCCGGCGATACACTGAATGCCCGCTATGGTAACGATGCACTGGAGCTGCTGATGATCGAGGTGCGACGGTTACGCAGGTGCCCGGAGAGCTTTGAAGCGAAGCTGTTCGGTGGCGCCAGCATGTTTGATGTCGGCCCGGGAGGGAGTTCAGTGGCGCGCCGGAATATAAGGGAAGCGGAAAAGCTGATGCAGCAACACAACCTGACCGTGGTCGCCCGCAGTATGGGCGGAACCGGTTACCGGCAGCTGGTTTTCGATATTGCCAACGGCGATGTCTGGTTGCGTCAGGGTGAGGGCAGGGAAGGAGTCGCGCGCTCTCCTGAATCAGGAGGAGCCGCATGACCAACTCTATAAGTGTGTTCATTATTGATGACTCGGCCGTGGTCAGACAAGTGCTGACGCAGATGCTGGGGGCGGACCCCGGTGTCCGTGTCGCAGGTGCCGCCCCAGACCCTATCTTTGCCTTGCAGAAGATGCAGCGGGACTGGCCGGATGTGATCGTACTTGATGTTGAAATGCCCCGAATGGATGGTATTACCTTTCTGCGGAAGTTGATGCATGAACATCCTACGCCGGTGGTTATCTGTTCCACTCTCACTGAAAAGGGTGCGGATACGACGCTGCAGGCCCTCTCTGCCGGAGCGGTGGATATTATTACCAAACCCAAGGTCGGGCTGAAAGACTTCCTGCAATCGGGGAGCCAGCAAATGTTGCAGGTGGTCAAGGCAGCCGCGCGTGCGAGGCTTGGCCCGGTTCGAACTCCCAAGGTAACGCAACCGACAGAGCGCAGGCCCGCGCTCCCTTTGGCAATGAGCCATACCACTGACCAAGTGGTGGCGCTGGGTACATCAACCGGTGGCACCCACGCGCTGGAAGCGGTGCTGACACAGATGCCGGGAGATTGCCCGGGTATCGTGGTGGTGCAGCATATGCCAGAAAAATTTACCGCGGCATTCGCCCATCGATTGAATCAACTTTGTCGTTGCGAGGTGCGTGAGGCAGTAGATGGGGACCGTGTTATTCCCGGGCTGGTGCTGATTGCTCCAGGTGGTCGGCATATGCAACTTCGTCGCAGCGGCGCCCAGTACCGGGTAAGCGTTGCCGACGGGCCTCCGGTTAACCGGCACAAGCCTTCCGTGGATGTGCTGTTCCGCTCTGTGGCCAATGTGGCGGGCCGTAATGCCCTGGGGATCATCATGACTGGTATGGGTGACGATGGTGCCAGTGGGCTGCTGGCCATGCGCCAGGCCGGTGCCCACACCATCGCCCAGGACCGCGAGAGCTGCGTGGTATTCGGGATGCCACGGGAAGCCATTGAGCGGGGAGCAGCGGTTGAGATTCTGCCCCTGTCTGCCATCGCGGGCACTATTATTGGCAGGGTTGCCGGAAGGCAAAGCGCCTGTTGAGAGGCGGTGTCGGGGCAGATCTTTGGGTATGCCGAAAGCGTGCTACAGTAAAATCTGGAAATGCAATAAATCTTTAAAGGTGAGCAATGGCTCCGCAAATTGATACGCTACCCGGAGCGGTGCTCCGGGTCGATCTGGCGGGCCGGATATGCGACCTCAACGAGGCCGGCCGGCTGCTGGATAGGCGCTTCGCTCCAAGAGAAAACCTCTTTGACCTGATTGACCAGTCCGGACAGACAAAGCTGGAATCCTGCCTTTATCCGGATACCCAGTTCCGGGAAACCTCTGGGGAGTTCGAAGCTTGCATCGACAGCCGCCGCTTCCGGTTAACGGTGGCGGAAAAACCCTGTGCTGATCGTTCCCGGTTTATTCAGGTTACTGATATTACCGAGTACCGGGCCCTGTCGGAACGCCTTGCGGTGAGTGAGCAGCGCTATCGCTCTCTGTTTTCCCAGAATCCGGACGCGGTGTGCAGCCTGGACCGGGAAGGTCGCCTTGTTGAGACCAACCATGCCACCGAAGACCTGACAGGCTATCCCAGGGACCAATTGTGCAGTTATCACTGGGAGTCGATTGTCGACCATTCTGACAGGCAGGCGGCAAGGGAGAGTTTTGAGGCAGCGCTGGCCGGCAACCCCTGCAGCTACCTATGCAAGGTAACAAACCGGACCGGGCAGAAGTCGGTGGTTCAGGTGACTTACATCCCAATCATTGTGGGTGATCAGGTGGTCGGTGTTTTCGGCGTCGGCCGGGATAAAACTGCACGCTACCGGCTGGAGGAGAGCCGCCGGTTGCTGCAATCCTGCATGGCCCAGATTCAGGATGTCATCGTCATTACTGAAACAACCCCTCTTGATGAACCGGGCCCACGTATTATCTATGTGAACGAGGGTGTGGAGCGGATGACGGGGTATCGGCCACAGGAGGTGCTCGGAAAAACACCGCGTATGTTCCAGGGCCCGGATACCGATAAGGAGGCACTTGGCAGGATCAGGAGAGCCCTGGAGGCGCACGAGCCCATCAAGGAAGTGATTGTGAACTATTGCAAGGATGGGCAGCCCTTCTGGAACGAGATCGAGATTGTTCCCATTCCCTCCAGGCGAACCGGAGAGAAATCCTATTTTGCAGCTGTACAGCGGGACATTACCCGGACCAAGCAACGAGAGGCTGAGCTGCGCCGTTCACAGGAAGAGCTCAGACGGCTGAACCGGGCCCAGGAAAGTATTCTTGAGCATGAACGGCGACGCATTGCCCGGGATCTGCATGATGAACTGGGACAAACGCTGACAGCTCTCAAACTGAACATGGGCGTAGCGGTCAACGAGTTCCGGGAAGTGTCCCCCGCCTATGCCCGTCGCCTTGAAAGCTTGATTGGCTCGGTGGATGGAGCCGTTGAAAAGGTGCGGGAGATTTCATCCCATCTGCGCCCGGCGATGCTGGATGACCTGGGATTCGAAGCTGCCGCCGAGTGGTTCCTGGAGAAATGCGCCGGCCGCGATGATCTTGAGGTGCACTGGCATGCTGACCCGACCGGTGACGGCCGGGCCAGGGGCGAAGTGGCGACAGCACTGTTCCGTATTCTGCAGGAATGTATGACCAATATAAGCCGTCATTCAAATGCTTCGACCGTCATAATTGACTACTTGGAGTCAGACAGACACGCGTCACTTGAGATTAGGGACGATGGTAGGGGGTTTGATCCCGGCAAAGTCCGAAAGTCTGGTTTGGGGCTTGTTGGAATCCGTGAACGTGTTGCCATGCTCCGTGGTGACCTTACCGTTGAGTCGGCCATTGGCAGGGGTGTCCGTGTCAGTGTCGAACTGCCGCTGGAGATGGAAGTAGATGATTAGCGTTTATATCGCAGATGATCACAGTATCGTTCGGGAGGGTATGCGTTCATTGATCGCCTCTGCAGCGGATATGGACGTTGTCGGGGAGGCCATCGACGGGGACCAGGCTCTGAAAGAGTTGCCCAAGTTCTGTCCTGCGGTATTTCTGATGGATATGAGTATGCCGGGCTGTTCCGGCCTGGAGCTGATCGAGAAGGTGCGGCGGCGTGCCCCCGATACCCGGATACTGGTGCTGAGCATGCATCGGGAAGACCTTTATGCCACCCGAACCATTCGGGCCGGGGCTCATGGATTCATCACCAAGACCCAGCCCCCCGCGGAAATACTGGACGCGCTGCGAAAGGTGGCCAGGGGGCAGGTCTACATCACCACCGAGCTTGCGAACAAACTGGCGATGGACGCCCTTACCGGGCGGGGGGATGAAAACCCTCATGCCCGGATGACAAAGCGAGAGTATGAAATATTCCTGGATCTTGCCCGGGGTATTACCGTGGGTGATATTGCCGTCAAACTGAATGTGAGCTCGAAGACAGTCAGTACCCATAAGGCCCGCCTGATGGAAAAGCTTGATGCGACCAGTATCTCTGACCTGGTCCGTTATGCCCTGGAACAGGACCTTTTGTGATTGGTGGTAAGGCATCCCTTATTCAATTTCAGCGACTCCCGATAGCACTTTTACTAGGGGCGGTGCAATCTCAGGGCATACTATACATTTCAGGAAACAGCGATGAAGGCAACTGAAAACCAGGCAATGACTCCTGAGTTTCCCGTAATGGTCGGGTTGGCTGCAAGAACTCGTCTTTGCAAGGTTTTGGAAAAAAAGCTGTTATTTGGCGGGGGACTGGCCGTGCTTGTTATTGAAGTCAGTGGCATGGGGCGGATCATTCATTCGAAGGGATATGACTCCGGGGTTACAGCTAGCCGCGAACTCGTGCACCGGATCAACGCCGGGGTGGAGAATGTTCAGTTTGTTGGCAGGCTTGGTGGCGGTCGTTTTCTTGCAGTTGCACATGCTCAGAAAAACGCAGACAAATTAAGTGCCAGCATTGAACGGTTGCTGGCCGATATATCCCTGCCGATCAAGCTATCAACGGGAGAGGTGTATGTCAGCTGCTCCATCGGTGCAAGTGTTGCGCTGCAGGATAAACAAGATGCAAGAGAACTGTTGAGCAATGGGGAACTGGCCCTCGGTAGTGCGATGCGGGGCGGGTTTGCATTATACCAGCCTGAGTGCAGGGACAAGGTTGGTGTGGAACTGGGCTGCAACCAAATGCAGGTTGTTCTGTATGGTCAGACAATGCCGGTGCGAGAACCGGAACCGGTTCGATGCCGGAATGTGACATACCTCTGAGGTGAATTTCGGTAGAATTGCGCCCTCTGGACAAAAAAGGTGCTCCGAATGTTCTACTACGAAGTTGAGCCACGATTCAGCGATACCGATGCGCTTGGCCACATCAACAATACCGTTTACCCGGTCTGGTTCGAGCAGGCCAGAACCCCGGTTTTCCGGATTTTCCACCCCTCCCTGACACCAGAAGGCTGGCCACTCATCCTCGCCAGGATGGAAATAGACCTGAAGGCACAGTGCTACTGGGCGACTCCGGTGGAGGTGCGCACTGGTATCGGCAAGATCGGCAACTCCTCGTTCGAGATTATTCAGGAAGCGTGGCAAAACGGGGCTCTGGTTGCCCGCGGCGTAACAGTGCTGATCCATTTTGACTATAAGACTCAAAAGTCCGTTCGTGTTCCCGACGACATTCGTGACCAGCTTGCTGCACACGTTTTCGAGGAATAGGCGGGTCGTCAGTTAACAGAGTCAGGAGGTGTCATGGGCAGCTTTAATAAAGACGAAGTGGAGCGGGTTTTCTCCTCAGCACCGTTCATTGCAGACCTGGGCCTTGAGCCGGTATCCATCGAATCCGGAGAATGTCGCTCCAGGCTTGTGCTGGCTAATCGGCACCTGCAGCAGGATGGCTTTGTTCACTTCGGGGTGCAGGCCACTATGGCAGACCATACTGCCGGGGCGGCAGGCGCATCCATGGCAAAGCCCGGGCAGATTGTACTTACCTCGGATTTCTCCCTGAAACTGTTGAGGTCCGCAAAGGGCACGCACCTTGAATGCATTGCCACGGTGCTCAAGGCTGGTTCCTCCCTGACGGTGGTAGAGTCCGAAGTGTATTGCGGCACAGTCGATGACATGCGGCTTGTTTCCAAAGCAACGGTTACGTTGGCCGTCGTGAGCCCTCGTAGTGACAGTTAAAGAGTTGAATAAGGGGGAGGGTTGAACAGGTTCCTGCGCGTTATGACGGTAGCTGTACTTGCAGCACCTCTGGTGATCTTCGCAGCTGCCGCTCACGCGGACAGATCTGGTTCTTTATTTCCCGGCCTGGCCAAACAGGCTGCGGGGCTTGACCGCCTGCACAGCCTGGTGATTGCCGTCGATGGTGAGCCGGTCTTCGCGCAGGCGTTCCGGGGCCCCGGAATTGATGAAGCCGCCAATATTAAATCCCTTTCCAAGACAGTACTTTCGGCCCTGGTGGGGATGGGTATAGACCGTGGAGTCATCGCGAGTGTGGATCAGCCCATCACGGACATCCTGGATGTGCCTGAAGACGCCAGCGCCCGAATCAGTGAGATCACCATCAGCCATCTTCTGTCCATGCAGGCTGGCCTGCAGCGCACTTCCGGCCGCTATTACGGCGAATGGGTCAACAGTGATAACTGGGTAGATTATGCTCTCAGCCGTCCGTTTGTCGCGGAACCTGGTGCTGAAATGCTCTATTCCACGGGGAGCTATCACCTGCTTTCCGCAGCACTCACCGAAGCCACAGGGCGCAGCACTCTCGCTATTGCCCGTGACTGGCTGGGTGAGCCATTGGGCATAGAGATACGCCCATGGTTAAGGGACCCCCAGGGAATCTATTTCGGTGGTAACGACATGCGTCTGTCGCCCATGGCGTTGCTCAAAATCGGCGAGCTGTATCGTAATGACGGTGTGCATGCGGGTGAACAGTTGCTTTCGCCGGAGTGGATCGACACGTCATGGACACAGCGAGGCATGTCCCGGTATACCGACGACCGATATGGCTATGGCTGGTTCGTGACCGACCTGGCAGGGCACCGCGCCTATTACGGCCGGGGATACGGTGGGCAGATGCTGTATGTTGTCCCCGACCTGGAAATGACTGTTGTCATGACGTCTGATCCGCAACCACCGGCATCGCCCTATTTCATGCAGAAGCAGAATGCGCTGCTGGAAGACTTCGTTATTCCTGCTTTTCCGCTTGCCCCTGCTTCCTCGCCTCAAAGCTCTCAAGTTCAACGTTGATGGCATTGGTTGAAATCACGATTTCGTAAAGCGAATACAGCAATGATATGGAAAGCAGTATCAGGCTGATTCCGAATGCTATGGCACCGGCAAGCTGGGCTCCCAGGAATAGCACGAACATGGACATGGTGCAGAGGAAAAAGCTGAGCACGCCGTAAGCCTGCATGCGCTTGGTCAGCACAATGCGCTTGCGCAGCATGCTGATCTGCCTGGCGATAAGGGCGTGGTCCTCTTCAGTGTCCATCTGCTTGAGCTGGCGGATCAGTTGGGCGAGTACAAGAAAGCGATTGGTATAGGCCAGTAGCAGCAATGAAATGGCTGGGAACAGCAGGGCGGGCGTGGTCAGTGTCAACGTTTGCTCCTCGGTGAATCGCGTCCGTGGGGAAGCCATTCAGTCTATCGTTGGTCCGGGGTGTTAGCCAGCCATTCGGTGGTGCCGGTTATCAGTGGTGTTTATCGATGCCAATCAGAAAAATTCATTCGCGGAATACCCTAACCCTTCGCATACTCAGATCACGACAAATATAACGACAAGCGGGTAATCTGATATGGCAGAAAGACAAGAGCTGGCGGGCTGGCGTTGGGGCCCGTTTACCTTTCGTGTACCGTTTTACCACACCAGATTGTGTTGGTCGGAATTTCTACAGGGGCTACTGGTATCAGCTGCTACCGGGTTGGCGCTCATTCCGGTGATGACTGCCTACTTCGGCCTGAGCTTCGAAGAAGCTGTGGCACTGTCGATGGTTCATGCTTTCCTGATTGCCTCTGCGGTCATCATTTTTGGTGAGCCCTATGCCGGCGGCTGGATAACGCCTGCGTTGCCATTGATCCTCGCTTTTGTAATTGGCGGCTATGAGGACCCGTCGAGTCGCTTCCAGGCCATGACGGCACTCTCGCTGGTCTTTGCGTCGCTGGTGTTTATCCTCGGTATCACCGGGCTGGGGCGACGATTCGTGATCTGGCTGCCCGATACGCTCAAAGCAGGAATAATTCTCGGTGCGTCCATTGCCGCACTCAAGCGGGTTTTCATTGATGACGCGGAGCGCTTCCTGTTGGAGCAGCCCATAGCGACAACCCTGGCTTGCGCCATCTGCCTGATCTTCACTTTTTCCGTGCCGATGCAGAAGTTGAAGGCCCGTAGCCGCTTCTTCTTCATGCTGGGTGCGCTGGGGCTGCTGCCAGGCTTTCTCATTGCCGCCATGGTAGGGCCGTTCGTGGGTGAGGTGAGTTTCGATATCCAGTGGGGCTTTATTGTGCCGCCGCTGGCAGATGCGTTTGCCAAGGCGTCGCCGCTGGTCAATGGCTGGCCCAGCATCGAAATGATTGCCCAGAGCATTCCGCTAGCGCTGATTGCCTACATTATTCTGTTCGGTGATATCGTCACTGGCAACGAGGTGCTGCGGGATGGCATGAAAACACGAACCGATGAGCACATTGATATCAACCTCAACCGAACCCACTTCTCGCTGTCGATCCGCAATGCGTTGATGGGGATTTTCGCCCCGTTCTTCCCAACCCAGGGGGCGGTCTGGACGGGTGTCCACGTGATTGTGGTGCAGCGCTGGAAGCAGGGGCCAAAGGCCATGGGCAGCCTGCACAGTGGTATGGCTTCCTACTACCTGATGGGCCTGCCGTTTATTTACTTCCTCCTGCCATTGCTGACAGGCCTGAAGCCTCTGCTGGGCATTGCCCTCTCACTTACTCTGGTGCTCACCGGTTTTGCCTGCGCCTATATCGCCATGTCCATCCCCAGGGATAATGCCTCCAGGGGTACCGTCGTGCTGATCGGTGCCGCGCTGGCGTTCTTCGAACCCTGGATCGGTCTGCTGATTGGTGTGGTAGCGACTCTGGCCATGGTGGGCTGGGATCGAAGCCCGGACCCGATACCCCACGACTGACAGGCTGAAAAGCAGAGGGGTGGGCCTGGCCACCCCTCTGACGCTTTTGGTTGCGCCAGTGTCGTATTGGTTCAACCCGATAAAAGCAAACAGGGCCACATTAGAGCTATCAACAACCCGGTAAGGGGGAGATAGCAATGGCCGTTAAATTCGAACACGCATTACTGGATTATCCACAACAACGGGCAGGTGCAGCGCGCCAGCCTGACAGCGTCGACCAGTCTGATCGTCGCGTTCCTGTCAACCTGCGCCAGTCCGGTCCAACGCCGGTGGAAATGCTGATTTCCACACGGGTCCGCAAGTCGCCCTATTGGCACCTTGCCTATGAAGCCGGCTGCTGGCGGGCCACGGTTTACAACCGCATGTACCACCCCAGGGGTTACGTTCGCCCGGAAGACGGTGGTGCCATGGTGGAATACGATTCCCTGATCAATGACGTCACCATGTGGAACGTGGCGGTAGAGCGCCAGATCCAGGTCAAGGGTCCGGATGCGGAGCGCTTTGTAAACTACGTGATCACCCGGGATGCCACGAGGATCAAACCCATGCGGGGCAAGTACGTCATCCTGTGCAACGAGGAGGGCGGCATCATCAATGACCCTGTGTTGCTGCGGGTCGCCGAGGATGAATTCTGGTTTTCACTTTCCGACAGTGATCTGGAACTCTGGATGCGGGGCGTAAACATCGGTATGGGTTTCAATGTCAGCATCGCGGAAATCGATGTGGCGCCGGTTCAGATTCAGGGGCCCAAGTCTGAGGCGCTCATGGCGGATCTGTTTGGTGAAGCGGTGAGGGAGATTCCCTTCTACGGGCTGATGGAAGGCCAGGTTGCCGGCCACGACGTGATCGTTTCCCAGACCGGTTTCACGGGCGAAAAGGGCTACGAGATATACCTCAAGGAAGCCACCAAATACGCCGAAGATCTATGGTACACCGTGCTTGCAGCGGGTGAGCCCCACAACCTTCGGGTTATTGCCCCTGCGCACCACCGACGGATTGCCGCGGGCATTCTTTCCTGGGGCCAGGACGTCGACCAGGAAACACTGCCGTTCCAGTGCGCACTGGCGTACCAGGTACCGCGCAACAAGGACGCGGACTACATCGGCAAACAGAAGCTTGAGAAAGTTCGTGAGCAGATCGATGCCGGTCGTCCTCCGTTTAGTCACATCATGGTGGGCATCCGTTTTGGCGGCAGCCCGGTAACCGACTATGCCAACGACTTCTGGCTGATCAGCGGTGAGAACGGTGGCCAGCCTGAAGGCTATGTCACGTCGCCCTGGTACTCGCCGGAACTGGAGACGAACATCGCGCTGGCGTATGTACCCTATGATCTGCGCAGTATCGGCACCAGGTTGACGGTCCACCTGCCGGTGGAATATGCCGCCGCGGACGGCACCACGGATGTGGAGGCGGAAGTGGTTGAGGTTCCCTTCCGTCCATCGGTGAATCCCAATGCCCGCGAGCGGGCCCGGGCGAAGGGCATCGACTTCGCGGATTAGCAACAGGATGCGTTGGCTATGAAACTGGTGAGTGAAAAACAGGCAGCCGGTCCCCGCGATGAGGAGGCAGCCGCAAAGCTGCGTAGTCTGGCACGCTCCGCTTCCATTGAGGCGACACCGCGCCAGATACTGACAGCAGAGAATCTGCCGGCCCTACTGCCTCGGGGCACCTGTGTTTACGTGCCGTTTCTGCCGAAGGGACAGTTCACCGACACATTGGCTGCCTGCCGGCATCTTCTGGATACCGGCATGCAGCCAATCCCCCACGTGCCAGCACGCATGGCAGAGAGTCGTGGGCAACTGCGGGACTGGTTGGTTCAACTGGAAGAGAACAGGGTGGATCGTCTGTTGCTGATTGCCGGCGACAGCGATGCAGTCGCCGGCCCATTCCCGGATACGTTAGCAGTGCTTGAGTCTGGTCTGCTGGCCCAGTTCCGGTTTCACGGGGTTGGAGTGGCTGCCCATCCGGGCGGGCACCCCATGGCGGATCGGGCCACGCTGGTCCAGGCCCTTGGTATCAAGCGTGAATACGCCCGCGCTACGGCCACCCGGCTCTGGGTGGTGACCCAATTTACGTTTGACGCCGATGTAGTTATCGACTGGCTACAAAGCCTGGGCGATATCCTGGAAGAGGTGCCGGTCTACATCGGCATGGCGGGACCTACACGGGTGAAAACCCTTATCGCCTACGCCGCCCAGTGTGGGGTAGGGGCCTCTGCCAGGGCGATGTTACGCCGCCCGGGGAGCACCAGACTGCTTCGGGCCTGGACGCCAGACGGCATGGTGCGTGCCCTGGTCCGGTATTGCCTGGACAACCCGGATACCCTGCTGCGGGGTATCCATCTGTTTCCATTCGGAGGTCTGCGCCAGTCGGCGCAATGGATCCAAGAGCATAGCGGGTCCGCAAAGGACCAGAGGGGGCATTTCCATGAGTCTTCAGTACAGTAATCTGACATCAGCCACACCGGCCCCCGCGGAGTTCCTGCCGCCAGGCACACCAGATATCGAGATTGCCCGCTCGGTCCAGCCTCAATCGATCCTGCTGCTGGCGCAACGGCGCTTCGGCCTGCCGGGGGAGAGCCTGGTGCCTTTCGGGCACTACAAAGCCAAGCTGGATATGGCTTATGTGGATACCTCTGCTACCGCACCCCGGGGCAAACTGGTGTTGGTCACCGCCATTACACCGACCCCGGCCGGAGAGGGCAAGACCACCACCAGTGTGGGGCTGAACGATGGCCTCAACAGGCTGGGAGTCCGCTCTTCCGTATGCCTGCGGGAGCCGTCCCTTGGCCCCTGTTTCGGCATGAAAGGTGGAGCCGCTGGCGGTGGCCGTGCCCAGGTCATTCCCATGGAAGACATCAACCTTCACTTTAACGGCGACTTCCATGCCATTACCACCGCCCACAACCTGCTGGCATCCTTGATCGATAACCATATCCACTGGGGTAATGAAGCCGGGCTGGATCCGCGTTACATAAGCTGGCGAAGGGTAATGGACCTGACCGACCGTTCCCTGCGCAACATGGTGTGTGGCCTGGGTGGTGCAGCCCATGGAGTGCCCCGGGAAACCGGGTTTGATATCACGGTTTCGTCCGAGATCATGGCGATTCTTTGTCTGGCTGACGGGCGCGCAGACCTGAAACAGCGATTGGGCAATATCATCATTGGGAGGCGTTCCGACATGACCCCGGTCACTGTCCGTGACCTTGGCGTGGAAGGCTCGCTTACGGTTCTGCTCAAAGAAGCACTGCAGCCAAACCTGGTGCAGAGTCTGGAGCACAATCCGGTGTTTATCCATGGCGGGCCGTTTGCCAACATTGCCCATGGCTGCAACTCCGTGACAGCAACCCGGGCCGCGCTGGCTCTCAACGATGTCGTGGTGACCGAGGCTGGCTTTGGAGCTGACCTGGGTGCGGAAAAGTTTATTGATATCAAATGCCGGCACACGGGCCTGCGTCCTGATGCTGCAGTGATCGTTTGCACCATTCGGGCTCTCAAGATGCAGGGAGGAGTCCCCCGCAGCAAACTGGCTATTTCTGACCTGGTCGCGTTGCGGGAGGGCGCGGCTAATCTTGAGCGACACATCCGGAACCTTCAGCAGTTTGGCCTGACGCCTGTGGTGTGCATTAACCGTTTCCCTGACGACACCGAGGAAGAGCTGTTACTGGTGGAGGCCATCAGTGAAGAGCTGGGGGTAAGGGCGGTGCCTGCCGACCACTGGGCAACCGGAGGCGAAGGGGCTACTGAACTGGCCCAGGCGGTGCTCGACCAGATGGATGAGGGCACGCCTGATGTGAAGTTTCTCTACGAGGACAGCCTGCCACTGGCGGACAAGATCCGCACCATTGCCACCCGCATCTATCACGCGGGAAGCGTGGAATTTACAACCGCGGCCAAGCGGCAACTGGAAGAGTATGAGAGCCTGGGCTTTGGCCACCTGCCGGTGTGCATCGCCAAGACCCAATACAGCTTCTCTGCGGATTCGTCGGTAAAGGGGGCACCCTCGGGGCATATGCTGCCGGTGCGGGAAGTGCGCCTGGCCGCCGGCGCCGGTTTTGTGGTGGCAGTGTGTGGCGACATCATGACTATGCCGGGGCTACCCCGGCGCCCTGCTGCGCTGGATATTGCCCTGGATGACGATGGCCTTGTAGTGGGGTTAACCTGAGAGGGTATCCTCACGCCGGCTTTCAAAGGTGCCGTAGGTCGGTTCCGCACGGGCCCGCTTCAGCGCTTGCAGGGAGGAAGACGACAAGCTGGCCATCGTATCGGTCAGGGCGCCGTCGGCCCTGGCCGGAGTGAAGAATTCCATCCGTTCGTATTTGGGAGCTCGCCCCATGGTCTTGCGGTAGCAGCGGCTGAAGTGAGTGGCAGACACAAAGCCGCACATGGACGCAATCTCCACAATGGAACAGGAGGTCTGCTTGAGAAGGCGGCGGGCGCGGTTCAGCCTTACCCGCAGGTAGTACCGCGATGGCGTGCAACCCATGTGTTTGAGGAACAGCCGTTCCAGTTGCCGGCGTGATATTCCGGCCAGGGTCGCCAGTTCCTGCAACTCGATGGGCTCTTCAATATTGGCTTCCATCAACTGGGCGGCTTCTGCCAGCTTGGGTTGGGCGCAGGCCAGTTTCGGATGCATGGGCATGGGTTGTTGTTCACTGTCTTCCCGTACCCGGTCGCAGACAAACATGTGGGAGACGGCATTGCTGAGTTCCTGCCCATGCCGCCTGGTCAGAAAGGCAAGCATCATGTGCATCGGCACGGTGCCGCCGGTGCACGTCATGCGCTCCCGCTCAACGGTAAACAGATGGTTGTTGGTCTGTACCCGGGGAAAGCCCTCCTGCATGGCTTCCAGGCATTCCCAGTGGGCACTGCAGGCGTAGCCATCCAGCAGGCCAGCGCTGGCCAGAACGTAGGGTCCGGTACAGACTGCCCCCAGCAGGACATGCCGCCGGGCCATCTGTTTCAGCCAGGTGGTTTCCTGGCGCGAGAAACTCCGGGTAACGTCAATGCCCGCCACAACAATAACCAGGTCGAAGCTGTGTTCTTCCTGAATGGATGCGTCCGGTACCATGGTGATGCCATCACTGGCGCGGGCATAGTCGCCGGTTGCGGTGAGGAGTTTCCAGGAATAGAGCTCGGTGCCTGCCAACTGATTGGCTACGCGCAAGGGCTCAACAGCGGTTGCAAGGGCAATGAGGGTGAAGTTTTCGATCAGCAGAAAGCCTACCCGGTAGGGCGCTTGAGTGGGCCTGTTTGTGGGCGAGCCTGTGTCCGTGGTCATGTGTAACCCCCTTGCCCCGCCTGGGCACAACCTCAACACTAGTTGTTGCACTGCGATAGTGCAATAAGTGATCAACTCCAGTCTGGCTTCAGTCTAAAGCTGTAATCGGAATGTCACTGGTCCAAATGCGACATTCCAGGGTGCGTGATGGTCTCCAAGCGACTTGTCCTGCTGTCGTAAATTATCGTTCCGGTGTCGCCAGCAAGCATGCGAACGGGGCCAGGAGGCGCTACTCTTCAGGTACATCCCACGGAAGGAGGGAACACATTGGCCATCAGTCTTTTTGAACTGTTCAAGGTAGGCATTGGTCCTTCCAGCTCACATACTGTGGGTCCCATGGAGGCAGCACGGCGGTTCGCCGGGGCGCTGGTAACAGAAGGGCTGATGGAGCCTGTGTGTAGGGTGAGGGTTTCCCTGTACGGCTCGCTCGGGGCGACCGGCAAGGGCCATGGCACCGGCCCGGCGGTGATGATGGGGCTGCAGGGTGAACGGCCTGACCGTATCGACCCGGAGGAAATGCCGGCTTGCCTGGAACGGATTCGGAGCAGCGAAACCCTGTTGATGGCGGGGCACCACGCCATTCGATTCCGCGAGAATACCGACCTGGTCTATTACCGCCGTAAGTCTCTGCCTGAACATCCCAATGGCATGACCTGCCAGGCGTTCGACGGTAAGGGGCAGTGCCTGTATGAAAAAACCTATTACTCGGTTGGCGGTGGATTCGTTGTGGATGCCACCGCCGAAGGGACCCCGGCAATTCGTGAAGACGACACTCCACAACCATACCCTTTCGGCAGCGGCAAGGCGCTGCTGAGTCTGTGCCGGGAAGGGGAACTGACAATTGCCGATATCATGTACGCCAATGAACAGGCCTGGCGAACACAGGATGAGATTCGCGTCGGTATCCTGGAGCTCTGGCGGGTGATGCGTGAGTGCGTACAGAACGGTATTGCCCATGAAGGAGAGTTGCCGGGTGGCCTCAAGGTGCGCCGCCGGGCCGCGTCGCTGTTCCGTTCGCTGATGGACAAGCAGCGGGTGGATCTGATTTCACCGTCCCTGAGCGCCCTGGACTGGGTCAATCTCTACGCCCTGGCCGTCAACGAGGAAAACGCCGCCGGGGGCCGTATTGTAACTGCGCCAACGAATGGCGCAGCGGGCATTATTCCGGCTGTACTTCACTATTACTGGGAGTTCTGCCCCCAGGCGGACGAAGACGGGATTGTGCGCTTCATGTTGACCGCCGCGGCGATTGGCGTGCTGTTCAAGGAAAATGCGTCGATCTCCGGGGCCGAGGTGGGGTGCCAGGGCGAAGTTGGTTCCGCCTGTGCCATGGCGGCGGCCGGTCTGGCTGCGGCGACTGGCGGCTCACCGGAGCAGGTGGAAAACGCCGCCGAAATTGGCATGGAGCACCATCTGGGCATGACCTGCGACCCCATTGGCGGGCTGGTGCAGATTCCCTGTATCGAGCGCAATGCCATGGCCTCTGTCAAAGCCATCGACGCCGCCATCATGGCCTTGCGGGGCGACGGCAAGCATTACGTTTCGCTGGACAAGGTGTTGCATACCATGAGGGAAACCGGCCGCGATATGCTGGACAAGTACAAGGAAACGGCAAGGGGAGGGCTGGCGGTCAACATCATTGAATGCTGACCGCCAGGCCCAGCTACCGGAAACCGGTCACGACTTGACCCGGTCATTCTCCGGATCAAACAGAGCCCGGTAACCCACTGCCTCGATGCGGACGGGATAGTGTTCCTGGTAGTACTCAAGGGTCAGTTCCCGTCCTTCCTGGGCATACTCCACCGGAATGTACCCGAGCAGGATGATCTTGCCCACTGACGGCCCCCAGGCCACGCTGGTGTTGTAGGAACGGCGGCCGTGGCTGTCCACCAGTACCTCCCCTGTCTGCGGGTCCAGAATCGGCCACTGGCCAACCGGGTATCGCAGCACACCATTGGCGTCCCTGTGGTCGGTCATGGTCATGGTGCACAGGTAGGCCGCCTGGCTGGGTTGTTCCCGCTGTTCCACATAGGCCGCCTTGCCATGGAAATCCGCCTCCTTGACTTTGGGCCGCTGCAAGCCGGCTTCGTACAGGTTGTATTCGGTTTCCAGGTCCACGTTCTGCAGGCGCAGGCTTTTCTCCAGGCGCCGGGTATTGGCGTAGGTTTCGATGCCCACCGGGGTAACGCCTGCCTCAAACAGCAGGTCCCATATCCGCAGACCATAGCTGAACGGGAAGTAGAGTTCCCAGCCCTGCTCGCCCACGTACGAGATCCGGAAAGCCCATACCGGAACGCCCTTGATGTTGAGTTCCTGCGCTGTGGCAAACGGAAAGTTCTCTGCAGACAGTTGGTCCGGGTCGGTGACGAACTGCGCCAGGGTTTCCCGGGCTTTCGGGCCCCAGAGCCCCAGGGTGGCGAGCTCGTCCGTGCGGTCGCGCAGCTGGATTTTTTCGAGGCCTTTCTCCCGGGCCATGCGGGTAATCCAGCAATAGTCCCGGTGGCCGGTGTCGCCGCCGCAGACCACACGAAAGTCTTTCTCGCCGCGCCGGATAATGGTCAGGTCGGAGCGTACGCCACCGCGGCCGTCGAGGAAGTGGGTGTACACGCCTTTGCCATGGGGCGTGTTGCCGCCGACCTTGGCCACCGACAGGTATTCCAGCAGTGCTTCCGCGTCGTTGCCGGAGATGTCGAAGATGGCGAAATGGGAGAGGTTGATCATGCCCACTGACTCGCTCATCTCCAACTGCTCTGCGTTGGACACATCCCAGAAATGCCGGGCGTCCCACTCGTGTTCACGCACCGGGATGCGGTCGCGGTATTTGGCCAGGAGGGTAGACTCATTGGCGGCGTATCCGTGGGCCCGTTCCCAGCCGGCGGCTTCCATGAAGTAGGCCCCCAGTTCCACTTCCCGCAGGTAGAACGGGCTGGTTCGCATTCTGCGGCCGGTGAGGTAGGGCTCACGGGGATGAACCGCAGGTGTATAGATCTTCTTGGCGGTCTCGTAGCAGCGGTTGTAAACATACTCCGGCGTTTTCTGCAGCGGATAATGGCGAGCAATATCGATGCTGTGAGGGTCCATGTCCGGAGCCCCGTGGGTCATCCAGTCCGCCAGTATCTTGCCCGCCCCGGGGCCGTCCTTGACCCAGACCGCTTCGCAGAACCACAGGTTGCGCACTTCCGGCGCTTCTCCCATCAATGAGCCGCCATCCGGGGTGACTGACAGCAGGCCGTTGAAAGAGTGCTTTTCCTCCCAGCCGAGCTCGCCGAGGATCGGGGTCATTTCGATCGCTTTTTCGTAAGCGTGCATGACCTGGTCCAGCGAAAGGTCCCGCATCGACGGCGACATCCGTGCCTCGCCCGGCTCGGCAATGGCGCCGGGGTAGACCAGCCGCGGGTTCTCTGCCTCGTAATAGCCCCATTCGATACGGCCACCTTCGGTAGTAGTGGGGTCTCCGGTGTCTCGTACATAGGCGGAGTTGCCCTGGTCGCGGAACAGGGGATAGACGATCTGCTTGCCGGTGCCGGCCAGTTCTTCGTAGGGTCCGAAGAACAGCAAGGGGTGTTCCAGTGGCATCAGCGGCAGGGGGGCGTTGGCGGTGTTGGCCATCAACGGCCCCCAGATGCCCATGGAGAGCACCACGTATTCGGTTTCAATGTAGCCTTTGTGAGTTTCCACGCCACGCACCTGGCCGTCCTGGACATCGATGCGGATGGCCGGTGTGTAGGCAAAGGCCTGGAGTTTTCCACTGGCGACTGCCTCCTCCACCAGGTCGCCGGCTACTGTCTGGGAGCGGGGAACTACCAGCCCGGCGTCCGGGTCCCACATGGCCCCCTGGATCTGGCTTTCGTCCACCATCGGGAACAGCTCTTTCGCCTGTTGCGGCGAGATCATACTGACATTGGTGCCGAAGGCCTTGCCGGAGCCCACCTTGCGACGTAGCTCATCCATGCGTTCGTCGTCATCCACCCGAGCGACTTCCATGCCTCCGCATTTCACATAATTGCCACGCTTTTCATAAAAGGCCTGGCTGTATTTGGTGGTGTAGATGTTCAGCTTGTCGTGTGAGGTGGTGAAGCAGAAATCGGAGGCGTGGGATGTGGACCCGATGTCTGAGGGGATGGCGGATTTCTCCAGCCCGACAATGTCATCCCAGCCCTGCTCAATCAGGTGGTGGGCTACCGAGGAGCCGACAATACCGCCCTGACCGATGATGACGACCTTTGCACGTTTCGGTAGTTGTGCCATCTTGATTCCCCTTTCCCCGCATTGAATGCCCGCGTAGGTCGCGGCACGGCCTTGATTCAATGTGGCCCTGATTGATCAGGGAAGGTAAATCCAATACGACACCAAGCCGTCCAAAAACGGCAAAGGGCGGGGAGGGGTCAATCCTGTTCAACTTTTCTCAGGAAATCCCCTATATTATCAAAGGCTTCTTCAGCCTCCGGCAGAATATCGGGAAACATGTGCCACACGTGAACCATACCGGGCCAGGTTTTCAGCTCTACCGGTGAGCCGGCGTCTTTTGCCTTGTTGGCATAGCGGCGGGCGTTGTCCAGAAGCATTTCCGAGTCGCTGGCATGGATCAGCACCGGTGGCAGCTTTTCGAGACTGCCTCGCAAGGGGGATGCCAGCGGGCTGGCGGGTGACAGGCGCATGCCAAAAAAACTCAGCCACCAGAGTACCGGTAGTGGCACCCGCATCAGGCTGCCAAAGGTGGGGCCAAGCAACGGGTCGGTTTTGATGTTGAGGCGGTTGCTCGGCGCCGTCAGTGTCAGGTCGGTTGATGGCGACAGAGCCACCGCAGCATCCGCCTGGCGCAGGCCCTGGTCCCGAATCCAGGCAATCAGGACCAGAGTGTGGCTGCCTCCGGCGGAATCCCCGGCCACCACCACGAATTCCGCAGGCTCCCGACCGTCGGGGCCATGTTCCAGCATCCACTGGTAGGCTTCCTGGCAGTCCCGCAACCCTTCCCGGTAACGATGCTCCGGCAGTAGCCGGTAATCCACTGCAAACACGGCCGCATTGGCGACTTTCGACAACCGGTCAGTGATAGCGCGATGGCTACGGGGGCTGCCAGCGACCCATGCCCCGCCGTGAATATAGAGGATCCGGCGTCGGGGATTGACACCAGGGGCCAACACCCACTCCCCTTTGGGCGCATTGGGGCCGGATGGACGGAATTCTGAAACAAATTCCCGCCCCTCGCTCAGGCCCTCCATGTGCTTGCGCAGGGCCATCAGCCGGGCTCTGCCCCTCAGGCCCCTGGCAGAGCGGCTCATGTCCCTGATGGTCTCCAGCACCTGGTTGTGGCCCGGGCTGGGGGTGTAGTCCTGTTTCGGAAAATCGTCCCGGTCCAGGTGCGCGAGGTTTTCACCACGAAGCACCAGAACCGTGATCAGCACAATTAATAACAGTAACGCCACTACAAACCAGATCATGAATCAGCCTTTTGGCAAGCGATGTCTTGTAATAACCGGTCAGGGTCAGGCCAGTTCGCAGGCTTCGGTGATGACCCGGTTGCGGCCGGCGGCCTTGGCCCGATAGAGCATGGCGTCAGCGCGGTTGATGGCATCATCGGTCCCTTGTCCGGGGAGATATTCGGCAATACCGACGGTCACGGTAACAGGTACGCCGGCAATGGGCGCCCGTTCAATCGCCCTGCGGCAGCGCTCGGCAGCATGGCGGGCGGCGCGGAGATCGACGCCGGGTGTCGCCACCAGGAACTCATCGCCACCCCAGCGGGCGGCCAGGTCGACCTCCCGTATGGTGCTGGAGAGAATATCGGCAAACCCGCGGATCACCGAATCGCCGACCTTATGACCGTGAGCATCATTAATGTTTTTGAACTCGTCTATATCAATGAGAATGATGGTCAGGGGGCGTTGGTAACGGTCTGCCAGCGCGGCCTCGGTAGTCAGGAAGCGGTCTGCGCCGCGACGGTTTGAGAGGCCGCACAGGGGGTCGGTATTGGCCCAGTGATGCAGGGTCTCAGCTCGGGTGAAGGCGCTCCAGGTGCGCTCGCGAATAAAGGTTCCCGCGCTGGTCAGTGCCAGCAGCACGGCCAGAAAAAGGTGGATGCGTGCAAGATAGACCCAGTTGTGGCAGAACTCACCCGCTGCCAGGAAACAGCCAAGGACCTCCTGAGTTGCCAGAGCCGCCGAGAACAGGAACGTGCCTACCCCGGTCATCATGCCTCCCCGGTAACCAAGGGTGATGAAGCCACCAACAATCAGTATCCCCACGGCCCAGTAATGGCCGCCGGCCAACAAGAGAAGATGTTCATTGAGGGGGTCGCTGAACGCGAAATGCCAGGCAAGACGGCTCAGTATCATGGCGCCCACGGTGGCTACCAGAATGATCTCCATGGTTCTTAGGGAGTTGGCTCTGCGCCAAACCGCAACGCAAAGCCCGGCCAGCACCAATGCAAATACCGGATAGGCTATTGCAATGAAAGCATCTCCGTTTTCCCGAAATGCCCAGCTGAGCATAATGATGGCAATGGTGAGGATGAGTACACCCAGATAGATGCGCCGCCGGTAGGTCTCAAGACGGTCCAGTTCTGTCTGAATGGCGTGAAGGTGGTTCGCCGGTGCTGAGTCCATAGCGCCTGTAAATCCGTTTAATGTGGAATCCCTTGTGCTACCTGCATGAGAACAACACAAATAGTACATGCACACTACAGATATTATCGCGCAATCCCCACTCGAGTCTACGACTGCAAAACGGCCCACTGCGCTCTCTTGACAGGCTCAGGCGCGCGGCTGTTCACTTCCTTCCAGAATCTCGCGAATTTCTGTGGCTGTGAGTGTTTCTTTTGCCAGAACGGCTTCGGCCAGGGCTTCCAGTTGCTGGCGGTGTTCTGAAAGGAAGTTCACCGTCGTTTTCTCAAGCTCGATCAGTTTGGCCTGAACCTCGATGTCGATCAGCTCCGCCATGTGCTCGCTGTATTCCCGTGGCTGCCCCATTTCACGGCCCAGAAACACATGCTCTTCACCAATGCCCAGGCCCAGCGGTCCAATTTTCTCGCTCATGCCCCATTGCCCGAACATACGCCGCAACAGCTTGGTCGCTTCCTTGAGGTCATTCTGGGCACCGGTACTTACCTCGCCATAAATAAGCTTCTCCGAGGAACGGCCTCCCAGCATGACTTTGATCCGGTCTGTGAGATAGCTTTCGGTGTAGTTGTAACGGTCTTCTTTTGGGGTCTGTTCGGTAACCCCCATCGCCATACCGTGGGGGATAATGGTAACCCGGGTAAGCGGATCGGCCTTGGGCATGAAATAGGCCATGATGGCATGCCCGCATTCATGGTAAGCCACGACCTGCTTTTCTTCCTGAGTCAGTTCAGCGTCGCGCTCTTCGCCGAGCACAATCCGGTCGCGGGCATGCTCGAAGCAATCATTATTGACCTTTTTCAGGTTCATCCTTGCCGCCGTCAGCGCTGCCTCATTGACCAGATTCTTCAGGTCGGCACCGGAGAAGCCGATGGTGCGGGCGGCGATTTCTCCCAGCTCAACATCGCTGTCCAACGGGACTTTTCTGACGTGAACTTCAAGAATAGCCTTGCGAGCTTCCTTGTGCGGCCTGTCCAGCGTCACCTTGCGGTCAAAACGGCCAGGGCGTAGCAGGGCGCTGTCGAGAACATCCGGGCGGTTTGTCGCCGCAAGAACCACGACGTTCTCATGGCCTTCAAAGCCGTCCATTTCGGTCAGGATCTGGTTGAGAGTCTGTTCACGTTCATCGTGCCCCCCACCAAAACCAGCGCCGCGGGACCGCCCGATGGCATCCAGTTCATCAATAAAGATCAGTGCAGGCGCTTCTTTACGGGCCGTGTCGAACATGTCGCGGACCCTTGCTGCGCCAACGCCAACGAACATCTCGATAAACTCGGAGGCACTGATACTGAAAAAGGGTACATCCGCCTCGCCGGCGATGGCCTTGGCTAACAGGGTTTTGCCGGTGCCTGGCGGGCCCACCAGCAGGATACCGGTGGGCATGTCGGCCCCCAGGGCTTTGTATTTCTCCGGGGAAGTCAGGAAATCGATGATTTCCGTAATGTCGCGCTTAGCGGATTCGATGCCTGCCACATCAGACAGCCGGGTTTTGGAGAACTGCTTCTCGACCCTGCGAGCCTTGGAACGGTTGAAGCCCAAAGCACCGCCACCACCTTGCATCATGCGGCGCTGGGCGTAGGACCAGAACCAGAACATCAGCGCAAGAAACATAAGCCAGGGCAGGACGCTGGTCAGTACCTGTTGCCACACCGGAGGTTCTGCCGGCGTGGCGCTGATAGTGACAGCATGGGACTCCAGAACCGGAAGCAGGTCGGGGTCGTCAATCGGGGGGCGAATGCTATGGAAGCGGAGCGAACTGCTGTCGCTTGCCAGGGCTCTGCCCCCATCTTCGGACAGCTGGCCGTCAATATGATCGGCCCTCAGGGTGACTTCTTCCACATGGTTGTTGGTGACGGCTTCCTTGAACTGAGAGTAGGGCAATTCTGCAACCGTTGGCTGACCACCTTCCTGGAGCCAGAAAAACATCAGGATGATTGCAGCACTGAGCCATAGAAACGAGTATTGAGCCGGAACTTGTGGGGACTGCGGTTGCTGGGACTGCTGAGGTTTTTGTATCTCGGTCATGGTGTTCCGTCTTTATGGCTGTAAAATCTCCTGCCAATGGTGTTTTACACCGCGACTGGTCAGGTAGCAAGGGATAGAACCATGATTCCAATGGACCCGGAAAACTGGAGCCTGCTGCAGGGCGGCATCGTATTTTGCGTATGCGCTGCGGTTATTGCAGTGGCCGGCACTCGCATTACCCGGATTGTCGACCAGCTGGCTGATCGCACCGGCATAGGGGAGGCTGCGGCAGGTGCGGTGTTGTTGGGGGCCTCGACGTCTCTGGGTGGTTCCGTGCTCTCGGTTACAGCCGCCTGGAACGGCCATGCTGAACTGGCGGTGAGCAACGCGCTGGGCGGCATTGCCGTGCAAACATTCTTCCTGGCCGTAGCGGACATGGTATACCGCCGCGCCAATCTTGAGCATGCTGCCGCCTCTGTGCCAAACATGATGCAGAACGGATTGCTCATCTGCCTGTTGTCGCTGATCCTCTTTGCTCCCTATCTGCCACAGTACACGATTGCAGGTGTCCATCCGGTGACCCCGGTGCTGTTGGGCGTCTATATCTACGGTATTTATCTGGTCCGTGGTGCAAACGAGTCTCCCATGTGGCGGCCCTCCGTTACCAGAGACACGCGGGAGGACACACCGGACGACCTGACGACCATGCCGCCACTGATCCGGTTATGGGCGGAGTTTCTGGTTCTGATGTCTATACTGGGTATAGCGGGCTGGGCACTGGAGCCTGCGGCGACGGTGATCGCTGACAAGACCAATCTGTCGCAGACCGTGGTCGGGGTCATGCTGACGGCCATCAGTACGTCGATTCCCGAGCTGGTTACATCCATCGCGGCTGTTCGGCGGGGTGCGCTGACGCTGGCTGTCGGCGGCATCATCGGCGGTAATGCCTTCGATACACTGTTCACCGCAGCTTCTGACATCGCCTACCGGGAAGGCTCGATTTACCATGCCATGCCGGAGGATTCGAAGTTCTGGGCGGTTCTCACCCTGCTGATGTCCGGTGTGCTGATGATGGGATTGATTCGCCGCGAGCGCCACGGCATTGGCCAGATCGGCACGGAAAGCGTGGTGATTACGTTGCTCTACGTGCTGGGTGTGGTGTTGCTGCTGGCAGGCGGTTAGTCAAACCGCCTGGCCTGGCTGAAACGGTCCCGCCAGTAGTAACCGTTCAGGGACGAGTGGGTCACGCCGATGGACGTGGACGAGTGAATGAAACTGTCACCACCCATGTAAATGCCTGCATGCTGATCTTTGCCCTTGATGCGGAAAAACACCAGATCGCCAGCCTGGAGCTCTTCCTTCTCCACGGCATGGCCTGCTGAAAGCATCTGTGATGTGGTGCGGGGTAACTGACGCCCCAGGGCTTCGTCGAAGGCCGTGGCGATGAACCCGGAGCAATCGAACCCGTTGGCAGAAGTGCCTCCGTAGCGATAGGGAGTGCCTTCGTAGCGCTCGAATACCTGCCATAACCGATCTGCCTTCGCGGATTCACTGGCTGTGGCAGGTTCACCGGAAGGCTGCCACGTTGTCTCGTTGGTGGAACGAAGGTTCTGGTTGCTGGCGCAGCCAGCCAGGGTCAGTGCGATCAGGGCTGTGAGAAGCGGAAGCATCTGGCATCGATTCACTGCATGTAACCTCGGACTATTCGGCATTTTGCTACTTTAAAGGCCTGAGCAATCCTTTGTCAGGTTAAAGTTTGCTTCGATTTGTGTTCGTGAAAACGCCACTTGACGGCTTGAGGTTGATTCACGAACTATGGATGTACGCTTTCTGCCCCCGAGGTTTCAATGAGTCCGCCATTCTCTGACAAGACCCAGCGCCTTTACGTTAGAAACGCCGCCATCAGCGATATTTCCGGAATCATTGCCCTGAGCCGCAGGGTGTACGAAGGCACCGGCATGTATGGATACACGGCCGGGCCACTGACCGGGCAGATCAATACCTTTCCGGAAGGGCAGTTTGTCGCCATGCTTGGTGACCGCGTGGTGGGCTACTGTGCCACCTTTCGCATCGGCGAGGATGTGGCGCTGACGCCCCACGACTGGACCGAAATCACTGGTAACGGCTACGCTTCCCGGCATGACCCGGAAGGGGATTGGCTGTATGGCATGGAGGTCTGTGTGGACCCGGACTGCCGCGGCTACCGGATTGGCGAGCGCCTGTACAATGAGCGCAAGAGCCTGTGTCAGGCGCTGGAATTACAGGGGGTGGTGTTTGCGGGCAGGTTGCCTACGCTGGCCAAACGGCTGAAAAAGTTTGACTCGGTCGAGGCTTATGTCGAGGCGGTAAAGGCCAAAAAACAGCGCGATCCGGTGCTGTCATTCCAGTTGCATAACGGCTTTGAGGTCCATGGCATTATTCCTCACTACCTGGATGCAGATCATGCCTCCCTTGGCTACGGCATTCACCTGGTCTGGCGCAACCCGAAGGTGGTCCGTAGTGACGATAACGGCAAGCGTAAACGCTATGGCCGGCGGGTTCCGGACACCGTACGGATAGGTACGGTTCAGTATCAGCAGCGCCGGGTGGCGTCGTTCGAGGAATTCAGCGAGATCGTCAGATACTTCGTCGACGTAGTGGCTACCTACAAGGGCGATTTCGTGGTCTTCCCGGAGCTGTTTACGTTGCAGTTGCTGTCCATTGAAAGCCGCGAGGGCACGCCTGCAGAAGCCATCGAGGCGGTGACCGAATACGCGGAACCCTTCCGGAACCTGATGCGGGATCTGGCCCTTCGGCACAACATCAATATTATCGGCGGCTCAACGCCGGTCAAAGAAGACGACGGCCGCGTTCGCAATGTCGCCTACGTGTTCCTTCGGGACGGGCAGGTGTTTTCACAACCGAAGATCCACCCCACCCCGAACGAGGCCTACTGGTGGAATATCACCGGTGGCAGCCGTGTTACCGCCATTGAAACCGATTGTGGGCCCATTGGCGTGCTGGTCTGTTATGACGCCGAGTTCCCCGAGCTGACCAGGCACCTGGTGGACCAGGGTATCCAGATCCTGTTTGTGCCCTTCTGCACCGATGAGCGCCAGAGTTACCTCAGGGTCCGTTACTGTTGCCAGGCCCGTGCGGTGGAAAACCAGCTGTTTGTGGTCATGTCCGGCAATGTGGGCAACCTGCCCAAGGTTCCCAACATGGAGCTGCAATATGGCCAAAGTTGCATTCTGACGCCCTGTGACTTCCCGTTTGCCAGGGATGGCATCGCGGCCGACACCACCCCTAATGCGGAGACTGTCGCCTTCGCCGACCTGAGGCCGGAAACGCTGCTTACTGCTCGCAACAGCGGTACGGTCAAGAACCTCAAGGACCGCCGGCACGACCTCTAC
The DNA here is from genome assembly GCF_008795955.1 of Marinobacter denitrificans. Taxonomy (GTDB): domain Bacteria; phylum Pseudomonadota; class Gammaproteobacteria; order Pseudomonadales; family Oleiphilaceae; genus Marinobacter; species Marinobacter denitrificans. Next base: position 67,864 of record NZ_VMHN01000012.1, on the reverse strand, counting down.
ACAGTGAACTGGCGTGGGCAGTAAACCCTCGTGGCCCGTTCGGTGACGTTGTTCAGGACACTACGTCGGTTACTGCTTTGGGGGCTGGTCCTCTTTGTGCTGCTCGTGATCGCAGGGGGGTGGTACGCCCGCGTTGCCTGGGAGGACTGGCGGCAGGCGAACAATCTACACAGTCTCGAATGGCAGGGGATAGAGGTATCTCTGGGCGGGGTTCGGCTGCAGGATTTTTCTGCAAGCCAGGTGCGGGACGGTCAACCGTATTCACTGGAAGGTGGGGACCTGTCGCTGGGCTGGAGCTGGGACTGGCATGGTCCGGTGCTCAACGTATTACGGGTGGGCCTGTTGAGAGTCGATATCCCGGTGTGGCCAGGCTCTGAACAACAGGCCGGTGCGTCTGACGGTATTCCCGCTGATCTGCCGCTCTGGTTGCCTGAAGAGATTATGATTGATCGGCTCGTTCTTACTCTCCCCGACGATATACGTGCCGAGGGCGATCTGGCCGTCTCAAAACTTTCGCGGCCCGACCAGCGTGAACTTGTCACCAAAGCCATGAGTGTGGAGGGGGCGACTCCAGCAATGACCCTGGCCGGGTGGCAACTCCACAAAGGGCAGGCGAAGCTGGTGTTTGCCGGCAAGGCTGACGGGCAATCCGCTACCCTGGAGTTCAACGATGAAACGCGCCTGGAACTCGCCCGGGTGAATGCTCCGGCCAATGCCGCGCAATTGGACAACGTGAGGCTCAACCTGGCGGGCACGAAACTGAACACGAAGCATAGCCTGCAGCCAATGGTCCTTGAGACGCTCGCTTTTGAGGGTCCAGTAGTGGCCACGGCATCCGCTTTCCATCATCCGCACCTAAACACGCAGCCGTGGCGCCTCGATGGTTGGCTGGGGGGTAATCTTAAAGCCCTCAGGCTCGACGGCAGGCTTTCCTCAGACGCAGGGGCCAGCGCTGATATTGCCTTCCGTTTCCCGTTCGATGGCATTCCGGATCTGGATGCCGAAATGACCGCCACCGGTGCACGGGGGCACCGTGCCCTGGCCGATACCTTCACTGCCTTGCCGGAGGAACTTGAGATCGGGGAGGGCAGCATCCACATGAGCCTGGGGCTGCGTTTTCCGTCCGACGGCATTCAGATACAGGGAGAGATCGGCTTTGAAGACCTGGGTGGACTGTTTGGCCGAACCGCCTGGGCCGGGCTGGCGGGCAAGGTGGCCATCGAGATTTCAGATGACCGGCTGGAGGCCCACAGCTCTGGTTTGTCGGTGGCCTCCGTTAATCCGGGCATCCCTTTCAGTAACATCCAGCTGGCCGTCCGTTATCGTTCGACGACTGAACAGCTTGCTGCCGGTACGCTAGTGCTGGAGCAGGGGACTGCGGGGCTCCTGGGGGGCAATCTCCGCATTGAACCCGGAGAGTGGCAATTAACGGAAACGCCCCTGAAGATTTTGCTGGAGCTGAGCGACATTGAATTATCGCAACTGATGGAAGTCTACCCCTCAGAAGGCCTTGCAGGTAGCGGTATACTCCGGGGCACTGTGCCGGTGCTGATCGGCGAACAGGGTGTCATTATCGAGGCCGGGAAGGTTGAAGCGGAGCCCCCGGGTGGCACGCTGAAGCTGCCAGCAGAGCGGTTGAAAGGCATGGCCCAGAATAACGAGGCCATGGCTCTGGTGGTGCAGGCGATGGAAAACTTTCACTACACCGTTCTCAACAGCACGGTAGACTATGACGAGGATGGCAAACTGTTTCTGGGGTTGCGCCTCGAAGGCAGCAGCCCAGAGGTGCGCGACGGACACCCGATCGTACTCAACATTAATCTGGAAGAAGACATTCCGGCGTTGCTGACCAGCCTCCAGCTCAGTGGCCGGGTCAATGAAGCGGTGACAGAGAAGGTGCGCAACCTGATGCAGAAACGGGATGAACAAAGCCAGCCAGGCGGATCGGAAAACTAATCAGGAGTAAGGCAGATGAACGGATACAGCTCGGGCGTTTTGCCTGTGAAAATTCGAAACACGCTGGGGATGGTGGCGCTGGCCCTGGGTGCCGCAGCATGCACGCCCACGGTGCAGATGGAGGCACCCAAGGAGCCCATCACGGTAAATCTTAACGTCAAAATCCAGCACGAGATCTACGTGAAGGTGGATAAAGACGTGGATGAACTCTTCGGCGAAAAGGGTTTGTTCTGATGGTCAATTCTGAATCCAGGGAGTCACTCATGAAACGTTTTGTTCAACTCGGTGCAGTCATCCTCGTACTTTGCCTGGCAATGCCCGCATTTTCGATGGGGCTGGAAGAAGCGAAAAGCCAGCTGGATGCCGCCAAACAGCAGGGATTGGTGGGCGAAACGCCAACCGGTTACCTGGAAGTGGTCAAGGCAGACGGCAACGCCCGCGGTATTGTTGAAGCCATCAACAAGGCGCGGCGGGACGAGTACGCCCGTATCGCCGAGAAACACGATATTCCCGTGACCCAGGTGGAAACAGTGGCCGGCAAGAAGGCCCTTGAGAAAACTCCGGCTGGGCAGTACATCCTGGTGGACGGCGAGTGGGTCCAAAAATAGATGGCTCGTTTTGAGGAAATCGGCACGGCAACCATTCCCGGCAACGGCACCCGGTTGCGCCTGCTGCAGCGCAATGATGAATTTTCGATCAAGATTGCCGGCACCACCGGTGAGCTGATGAATAGCCGGCTACACGGCTCGGAAGATGCCCTGGCCACGCTTGCCTGCGAGCGCATTGCAGAGCTGCCCGGGCCCCGCGTTTTGATTGGCGGGCTGGGTATGGGATACACACTGGCCGCCGCTCTGGGGGCCCTGCCGGACACCGCCCGGGTGACTGTGGCTGAACTGGTTCCGGAAGTCGAGGTGTGGAACCGGGGCCCGTTGGGGGCCGCAGCCGGCTATCCGTTGAACGACGCCAGAGCGAACGTCCATATCGGTGATGTAGCGGAACTTTTGAGGGAAGGCGATGGCAACTGGGATGCCATCCTGCTGGACGTGGACAACGGTCCTGAGGGGCTCACCCGTAAGGAAAATAACTGGATTTACTCCCCTGAGGGTATTGCTGCGGCCCAGAAATCTCTCAGCCCCGATGGCATCCTTGCGTACTGGTCCGCCGGGCCGGAGTACGCGTTTACCGAGAGGCTGCGCCGCGCCGGGTTTTCTGTCGAGCCCGTCACAGTGAGGGCCTTGCGTCCGGGTAAGGGCGCACGGCATGTCATCTGGCTGGCCTGGTAGGCAGCATTAACCTGTACGACCTATTGCCTAATGGTCACTCGCAATACATGCACGTGGGTTGTATTTTTAGAGGTAAGAGGCAACGCTTGTAGGAAGAGCCTCGATTATTTTCTGAGATACTCAGGAGGTATTTCATGAAATCCTCAATGAGTCTGACCGGCGAGCAAGAGAGCCATAAAGTAGCCGCAGTTTTCGACACCGAGAGCGACGCAAGGGGAACTGCCAAAGCCCTGTGTGAAGGAACCAGTCTGGCGGACGATCAGGTATCCGTTCTGAGCCCGCGTGACCGGCATCCGGGCAAACAGCTGGAGCCTGAGGATCAGGGCATCTGGAACACGCTTGTACGTTCCCATGTCGGGTTGGGTGCCGGTGGTGCGGTGACGGGTTTTATCGTGTTTCTGGTGCTGAGTGCCCTTGGCATCGGATTTATATCCCAGAACTCGGTGGTGGCCGCCTCAGTGCTTGCCGCGTTAGGGCTAATGGTAGGGCTGCTACTCGCAGGGGCGGTGACGATTCGTCCGGATCACACACCCTATCTGATGAAGGCACAGTCCGCGTTAAGCAAAGGCAAATACGTACTGACGGTTCACGCTTCCAGCACAGAGCAACTTCAGGAAGCAAAGTCGCTTCTTGATTCCCGGAATGTTAAAACAGTGCAAACCATCTGATTTAACCAGCCGGGATTCTGTCTATGGGAGATCTGAAACGCTCGCGGATAACCATAATTGCCGTCAGCGCTATTGTTCTGTTTTTTCTTACCAATTATCTGGCGCGGTTCCTGTTCGGACTGACAGGCGTATTGGTTTCAGTGATTGTCGCGGCGTTAATTGCGGCCTATATCAGCTGGTCGGTGGCCCGTGTATTGAAGCGGGTACCGAGCAGTGAAGAGCGTGCGCGGGTGCTGTGGTCGTATGGCGGATTTCTCGGCGCGCTGTTTGTGGCCTGGGCCGCCTACGTCGGGCTGTCTTCCGGACTGAACCTCGGGGCAGTGATATTTCTGCTCAGCCATTACCTGCCGTATCCGGCACTTGCCCACCTGATGCTGTCTGATCGCGTCGTGGGCAAGTTTGTCGCCGAGCCTGGCTAGTCGTCGCCTGCCTCGGCGTCCCGTATGCGCTCCTGGCGCTCGCGCTCTTCTTCCTTGGCAGCGTCGATAACCGCCATCAGTTCGTCGACATCGGCGCTTTCGGTGTCGTGTTCGAAGCAGCCAGTCAGTCGGCTGTCTGGGTGCAGGTCGCCGGACTCGTAGAGCGCCCAGATTTCCTTGCCATAATCGGTGTTCAGTAACTCCGGGGCGAAACGACCGAAATACCGGCGCATGTTGTCCACGTCCCGCTCCAGCATCTGTTCGGCGCTGTTATTTCCCGATGCATTCACCGCCTGGGGCAGGTCGATAATGACCGGGCCGGTGGCGTCTACCAGTACATTGAATTCGGACAGGTCTCCGTGAATAAGCCCGGCGCTGAGCATGCGCACCACATCAGCGATCACCTTGCCGTGATAATCCCGGGCCTGCTCCGGCGTCAGTGTGACGTCATCCAGCCGTGGCGCGGCCTTACCGTCTTCATCGGCGATCATTTCCATCAACAGCACGCCATCCACGAACCCGAAAGGTTCCGGTACCCGTACACCGGCAGCGGCTAGCCGGTACAGGGCATCTACTTCAGCGTTCAGCCAGGCATCTTCCTGTTCCTTCTGGCCGTAGCGGGTTTTCTTGCCCATGGCCCGGGCACGGCGGCTGTTACGAACCTTGCGCCCTTCCTGGTATTGCACGGCCTGTTTGAAGCTGCGTTTCTGGGCTTCCTTGTAAACCTTGGCGCAGCGCACACTATCGCCACAGCGCACCACAAACACCTGTGCTTCTTTGCCACTCATCAGCTGGTACAACACTTCATCCACCATGCCGTCGTCGACAAGGGGCTGTAATCGTTTCGGTATCTTCATAAATCCGTCGGTTGCCTGGTTCGCCTGGCCGGCAAATCGTTCTGGCCGGCATCTCTGGGCGTATACTACCTGAAATTGGTGCCGGAACCCTCATGCCCGAAGTGATCTGCAGCTGCTTCAGATTGCGTAGTCAATCTGCAACACTGGTAGAAACACCTGACGCAGGAGAGAGTCTATGAGCAATGATCCGGTCATGCTGATCACTGGCGCTTCATCCGGAATTGGTGAGGCAACTGCGCGGGCAGCGCAAAAGGCAGGTTACCGCCTGGTTCTGTCAGCCCGCTCTCAAGACAAACTGAAACAGCTGCAAACGGACCTGGGCGGGAGCGAACGGGTAATGATCGCCCGCTGTGATGTCCAGAGCATGGAGGACCAGCAGTCTGTAGTAGACAACGCCCTGGCGACGTTCGGGCGGATTGATGCGGTGTTTGTGAATGCTGGTCGTGGTGGTGAACCCGGTGGGTTCAGTGGCGCCGATCCAGAGGTCTGGAAGGACATGATCCTGACCAATATCTACGGTGCCGGGCTGACCGTCCAGTGCTGTCTGCCTGCCCTTCGGAAAAGCCGGGGGCACCTGCTGCTGACCGGCTCTGCCGCCGGCCGGGTAACCATACCGGGCTCTATGTACAGCGCTACCAAGTGGGCGGTCTCTGCCATTGGTTATGGCGTCAGGGAGGAGCTTCGGGGCTCCGGTATTCGTGTCACTCTGGTCGAGCCGGGGATGGTGGATACACCGTTCTTTGATGAGAGCCCGGCGAACGCCCTCAAACCAGACGACATCGCCCAGGCGGTGATGTACGCGGTGTCCCAGCCACCACACGTGGATGTTAACGAAATTCTGGTGCGACCAACGCCTCCGCTGGAATAAAGCTGCAGTTGCCGCTCAGTGAGTCGCTTCGCTGGGTGGCTTCTGGTCCATATTTCTGGCGAGTATCTTGTCGGCATCCAGTGACGCGATAGGTACCTGGGTATCCCGGGGAATATCGCCACTGAGCTGGAGGGCAACGTAACGCATGGCACATACCCGCAGAAATGACGTGAAGTTGCCAAGATCGTGCCCTGCGTCGATGGATTCGTGATAGAGCCTGGTGATCATCTGGGGCAGATTCATACCATCCCGGGCGGCGATCTCCGTGAGGGCGTTCCAGAAGGCGTTTTCCATACGAATGCTGGTAACCATACCGTCGATACGCAGGGAGTGGGTGCGGCTGACCCAGAGGTCGGAATCCGCGTGGACGAAGAGTTTGCACATGGCGTTTTCCTCATGAATCCGGGGCCGCGGTAACGGCCCCGCTCCGGTCACTTGTCCAGCAGTTTGAAAAACTGTGCCAGCCATTGAGGATGGGCCGGCCATGCCGGTGCTGTCACCAGATTACCATCGGTCACTGCCGCGTCAACGTCGATGGCGGCAAATCGCCCTCCGGCAAGTTCCACTTCCGGCTGGCAGGCCGGGTAGGCGGAACACTCGCGGCCTTCAAGTACGCCCGCAGCAGCGAGTAACTGAGCGCCATGGCAGATGGCCGCCACCGGTTTATCGGCCTCGAAGAAGTGGCGTACCAGGCTCTTTACGTCCTCGTTCAGGCGCAGATATTCCGGCGCGCGGCCACCGGGCACGACCAGAGCATCGTAATCGGCGGGGTTGAGCCCGGCAAAGTCCGCATTCAGGGCAAACCGGTGGCCAGGCTTCTCGGTATAGGTCTGGTCACCTTCGAAATCGTGGATAGCCGTGGCCACCGTGTCTCCGGATTTCTTGTCCGGGCAGACTGCATGAACCGTGTGGCCTACGGCCTGCAGTGCCTGGAATGGCACCATGGTTTCGTAGTCCTCGGTGAAATCACCGGTAATCATCAGTATTTTTTTACCGCTCATACCCTTCTCCTTGTGCTTGTTGGTGGTAGCCTGAGTACATTAACAAGGGCCGCGCGGCAGCGGGTATTAGGGGAATACTACAGTGTTATGTTATAACACTTGGCTGTGCTGACTCTTTCATTTACCGACACGGACACTCTATGACTTCACCAATACCCACCAACCTGGTGCTTGGTTTTCTGGGCGTGGGCAAGACCACTGCCATATTGGACCTGCTCAAGAAAAAGCCTGACGGAGAAGTGTGGGCCGTTCTGGTGAACGAATTTGGTGAGGTGGGAATTGATGGTGCCATGCTGGAAACCGAGGGGGCCTTCGTGCGGGAAGTCCCCGGCGGTTGCATGTGTTGTGTGGCCGGATTGCCGATGCAGATTGGCCTCAATCAACTGATCCACAAGGCCAGGCCGGACAGGTTGCTGATTGAGCCTACCGGACTTGGTCATCCTTCACAGATTCTCGAAACCCTGACGGGGGAGCATTACCGGGATGTGCTGACACTGGGGCCGGTGGTGTGCCTGGTCGACCCACGGAGGCTGGAGGAACCCAGGGTGCTGGAAAATGTACAGTTCCGGGACCAGGTTGCTGCTGCGGATATTGTGGTGGCCAACAAGACCGACCTGTGCCAGCCGGAGCAGATTGCTCACTTTGATCACTGGGTGGCCAGCCTGCAACCGACCAAATCCGCCGTGTTCCATACCCGGCAGGGCCGTATGAACCTTGGTTGGCTTGATGGCGAAACTACGCTGTCAGAGGTCGGGTCACCCCACGCTCACCACCACCATAATTCGGCAGAGCCCGCGCCCATCCCGGATATCCGGGATGAACCCTGGCAACGTGTCAGTAATCAGGGGCAGGGCCATTTCAGTCTGGGCTGGCGGGTACATCCAGAGACGGTGTTTTCCGAAACGGCGTTGCTGGCGTTTTCCATGGATAGTCGTTTTATCCGGTTCAAAGCGGTGGTTCATACCAGTGACGGCTGGCGGACCATCAATATGGCCGACGGTGCCCTGTCGGTGTCTGAATGTGAGCCCAGGGATTTGTCCCGCATCGAGCTCATCAGTGAGCAGAGTCTGGATGGCGATGAACTGGACGCCAGCCTGCGGGAATCCATCGCGCAATCGGTGCCGTCATGCTGAAGATTTCCAACACTGTTGAATTGGGTGACTGGGAGATTGAGCTTACCCAGATCCGGGCCCAGGGGGCCGGAGGCCAGAACGTCAACAAGGTGGCCTCGGCGGTCCACCTGCGTTTCGATATCCTCAACTCCAGTCTGCCGCCGTTCTACAAGGAGCGGTTGATGGCGATCTCTGACCAGCGCATCAGCAAGGAAGGCATCATTGTTATCAAGGCGCAAAAATATCGCACCCTGGAGCTTAACAAGGAAGACGCCCTGGAGCGCCTGAAAGAACTGATTCAGGAAGCGGTAAAGCTGCAGAAAGCACGCCGGCCCACTCGCCCTACCAAGGGCTCACAACGCCGGCGTGTCGATAAAAAAACCAAAAAAGGCAAAACCAAGGCCTTGCGGGGTAAGGTTCCCTTATAGCGTTCTACAGCAGGTACGTTGCATAACCTGCGCCCACTGCCATACCCAGGACCACGAACAGGAACACGGCCAGAAGCACAGGACGGAACAGGGACTTCAGCAGTATCAGTTCTGTCAGGCTTGCGCCCGCACTGCCGATAATCAGGGCCATAACTGCCCCCGCGCTGACGCCCTTGCCCAACAGCGCGGCGGCGAGCGGTATAACGGCTTCAGCACGGATATAGAGCGGAATACCGATCACGGCCGCTACCGGTATGGCAAAAGGATTGTCTGAACCGGCGTAATCAGTGAGCAAACCCGTGGGGACGAACCCATAGATGACGCTTCCTATGGTAATTCCAATGATCAGGTACGGGAGCACTTTCTGGAAATCCGACCAGGTATCTTGCCAGAGCCCCTCGAATCTACCCGCCCGGATATCTGCAAGGAACGAATCGTAATACGACACCACCGGTTCAGCATAGGCTTGGCTATAGGCAACGGCCGAACCACTTCCGCCATGGTTTTCCCGGGACGACGAAGGCCCGGTATCAGCAGGTGCCTCGGTTTTAACGGGTGCGGCCCCACAGCCACCTTTAACGAAGCCGACATCCAGAACGTAGCGTTCGAATCCAAGCCGTTGTAGCGACCACCCCGCAATGACGGACACTAGGAAGGCAACGGTAACGTAGATACTCGTGAGTTTCAGGCCGAAGGTTGCTGCAAGCAGTGCCACAATGATTGGGTTCAGCAGCGGGGAGGCAAACAGGAAAACCATCATTGGACCGAACCCGGCACGGGCCCGGATGAGGCCTTTGAGTAGCGGGATTGTCGAGCAACTGCAAAAGGGTGTAATGGCACCCAGTAACGCAGCAAGGAGATAGCTGCGCCCACGCCGGGCGCTGAGCAGCGCGGCGATTTTTTCCTGGGGCACATACCGCTGCAATACGCCAACCAGCAAGCTGACCAACAGGAAGAGAACGGATAACTCTATGGCGAGAAAAGCGAACATACCCAGGGTGTCTTGTATTTCCTGTGACATGATAACCTCGATATTTCTAGATATATGGAAATATAAAGTTAAATTGCGCTGTGGTTTCATGTCAAGTACATTTCTAGAATTATCGAATTAAAGGCAATGGTAATGACAAACGAAGAAGCGGCAGTATGTCTTGCCGAGCTCGGAAACATCCACCGACTGTCGATTTTCAGGTATCTCGTGAAGGCGGGCCATGATGGGGCGTCGGTTGGTGAGGTGCAGCGCCAGCTCGATATCCCCGGGTCAACCCTTTCCCATCACTTGTCGCGCATGGCCAACGCCGGCCTCATCCGACAGGTAAAGCGAAGCCGTGTTATTACGTGCCTGCCAAACTTTGAATTGCTGGAAGAGTTGACGGGGTTTCTGCGGGATGAATGCTGCATGGGGCATGAGGCTGGCAGCGAGACCACCGACGCTCGGTCATAGCCCACCTGTTTTCAGGGCTGGCTTCGGCCGCCCAGTCCAAGCCGCGCCGCTTCCTCCCGCCGGCGCAGGTAAAGATCCCGGCCTGCGGCGCCTGCCAGAAAAACAAATCCAGTGAACTCAGTGATAACGTTGTAGTCGATAAACAGTGCGTAAAGTACCAGTGTCGAGCCGATGGCACCCAGAACAGCTGGCAGGGCTGAACGGTGACGCCGAAATCCGGTAGCTATGAACACCGTTGCGAGGAGGGTGAACATGGCTATGGTCCCGGCCCACAGGCCCGGGTGGAGCGACATGCCAGCGCCCAGGGCAGCGAGTATGCCCACGGCAATCAGGGCCCCATAGCAACTGACCAGAGCCAGTATCAGGGTCGCTACACCGAGAAACCCCCGGCGATGGAGGTCCGCCACCCAGCGTCTGGGGTGACAGCGCCTTAGCCAGCGTTGCCACCACGGCGGTGCCTGGCCAGCCCTTCGTGCGCTCAGCTCAATCGAATGGGCACCAAAGCTTTGCGCAATTTCGCGGGTTTGCTTGCTGGGGCTTTGGGCGAAGTAATCCAGCCGCCGCACAATACGGACATTTTCAAAGCCGGCATCACCCAGCATGGCCAGCAGGCTGTCCTCTACCGTGGCGCCAACCACGCACTCCACCCATAGGCGGGGATCGGAATCGCAGTTAACATTGACCGGACGGTTTATGACCACATCCGCCAGTTGCAGCCGTCCACCAGGTCGCAACACCCGGAACATCTCCCGGATGGCCAGACGTTTATCCGGCACAAGGTTCAGGGCGCCGTTGCTGGTGATGCTATCAATACTTTCGTTTGCCAGAGGCAGATGTTCAGCGGATGCCTGAATGACCTTTACATTGGGGTACCGCCCCTCAGCGTGATACTGGAGTTTTCTCGTCATGGCAGCGGTCAGGTCCAGCGCAATCACCTGACCATCAGAGCCAACTCTGGAAGCGGCAATGAGCGAGTCGTTGCCCGCACCGGCCCCTATGTCCAGGGAAGTGTCTCCCCGGTTTAAAGCCTGGGCCATGAAGGGATTGCCAACACCGGCAAATGACTCTGCGACCCCTTCAGGCAGCAAGTCCGCATCGCTGGCGGAGTAGTCAAGAAAACGAAGGGCCTGCCTGCCAACGGGAAAATGGAAGTGGGTATCCGGCCTGTCTGCCACAGCCGTGTACATATCCTGCACCGCATCGGTGATCTGCTGTGGTGAGTATCCAAGAACGGCGACCATTGATCTTCCCTCCTGGTTCAGTTCTGCCAGATCAGAAGCGTTCTATCATTTCCCTGATCCGGCGGCGCAGCCTTTCCGGTGCTTCCTGCTGGCCGCTTTCTGTGAGCCGATCCCTGAGTTTTTGCTCAAATTCTGCCCGGCTGAAGCAGTCGTGGCACCTGTGCAGGTGCCGTTCTATTTCAGCGCTGGCATCAATGTCCAGCTCCTGGTGCAGATAGTCGAACAGGCGCTGGACAACCTCTTCGCAGGAAATCCGGGATTCGTTCATGCACCACCTCCACTCGCTCCGGAGCGCTCTCCGCCACAGGTTGACAGCCCCGCCTCACGGCCCTGCTGCCATAGCGCTTTCTGCAAACGGCCCCGGGCCCGGCACAGTCGGGAACGTATGGTCCCCAGCGGCAGGTCGAGCAGGCGGGCTGCCTGCTCGTAGCTGTAGCCCTCCACCTCGACCAGCACGGTCACAACTCGATAGGCATCAGGTAGATTATCGATGGCTTTGTTGATGTCCTCCTGCAGCATGGCGTTGATAAACTCCCTTTCGGGTGTACCCCACCAGAGCAGGAAAGGTTGGTGCAGTTTCTCGAACAGCGAAAACCGGGTATCGCCGTTTTCGGGTTCGAGTTCTACCTCCCTGTCCTGTCGACACTGCCGGCGGCGCCAGTGGGATATAAACGTGTGATGAAGAATCCTGAACAGCCAGCCTTCCATGTGAGCGAGATCCTCCAGCTGGTCCAGCTTGTTCCAGGCCGTTGATATCGCTTCCGCCACCACATCTTCCGCGTCGTCCGGATGTCTTGTCAGACGCAGGGCGGTTCCGTACAGGCGATCCATCAGGAGCGTTACCTGTTGCTCGAACTGATCTCTGCATTCCTGGTGGCTGGCCACAGGAACGGTTTCCCGGGTGCTGGTTGCCATGCGCTCTCCTGTTTTTGCCACAAGGACGCGCCCGACGATGAGATAGTTCCCGCCAGCTGTGGGTGCCGATGGCGGGAACAAATCCGCTAGCACCTGCGTCCTTGTGGCCGACCGGGACTCTTCCCGGCCTACAACAACACCCCTAATAAGGAGGATAGAACCCATGGCTGGCAAGACAAGCATTCGTTCATCCCGCGGGCTCGACATCAACAGTCGCTGCCTTGCCGTGGCTGTACTATTGATCGCGGCCCCGTTCACACTGGCAGCTACGCCGTATAACGGCGAGGGACACACCATGGTGACCCCGTCGGACCTGGAGTGGGGGCCAGTTGGTTCAATGGCTCCCGGTGCTCAGATCACGATTATTGAAGGGGATCTCGCAGAGGAAGAGCCGTTTACCATGCGGCTGAAATTACCTGCGGACTACGTGATAGCGCCACACATACACCCCGCCTACGAGCGGGTGACAGTGCTGTCCGGTACCTTCCATTTTGCCCAGGGCAAAGAGGTTGATCTGACCAAGGCCACGGCCCTCCCTGAGGGCAGCGTTGCCATCATGTCACCTGGTGACCCGATGTTTGGCTTCACAGAGGAAGAGGTTGTCATACAGCTGCATGGCAGGGGCCCCTGGGGTATCGAGTACCTGAATCCGGAAGACGACCCCCGGAACTGACCGGTCGTCAGTGGTGCCGGTTTGCGGTGCCACTGACTTCCATACTGGTTCTACCGACAGTGTGCCGGCGCGGAGGTCAGGTTTCAGCTTTTTTCCAGCAACCTTGCTCCCGGCCCGTCGTCGCCGAGTTCGTCCCACGGGTTTCGCAGTCTGCAGGCGTCTATTGAGAGGCATCCACAGCCGATACAACTGCTCAGCTGGTCCCTCAGCCCGACGAGCATCTCGATCCGCCGGTTCAGATCGGCCTTCCAGTCTTCTGACAGTTTTTCCCAGTCTTTCGCGGTAACCGTTCGGCCGGTTGGAAGGGTCGCCAGTGCCTCGCCAATCTCCGAGAGTGGAATTCCGAGCCGTTGAGCTACCTTGATGATGGCAATGCGCCGTAATACGTCCCGGTGGAAGCGTCGCTGGTTGCCGGCGTTGCGCCAACTGTCGATCAGCCCCTTTTTCTCATAAAAATGTATGGCTGAAACGGCAACCCCGCTGCGCTCCGCGACTTCCCCCACGCTCAGTGCAGCCCTGATCTCACCTTTGCCTATGCTCGCCATAGCAATCCCCAATCTTTTCTGTTATTGACCTGAAGTTTACTTGAGGTTTTAGGGTTCTGTCGAACATGGTGCAACAAGAGGAGTATATCAAGGGTGTCACTGACCGGGAGGAGTTGCGTTCCAGCCTGGTGATACTGGGAGCTCTGGAGCCGGATGTGGTGATCTCCAGTGCTTTTCTCGGTCCCTCCGGTTTCATGGAGGGGGCCAGGGTGCCTGGGCTGGGTACGTGGATAAAGCACTTTCCACACTGTGATGTTCTCTCAACCGGGGGGGGCAGAATTCCCCCCGGTTGACGGTACTTTCACAGCCTTCTACTCCTCCACTACCGTCTCAAAACCACCATAAATCAGCCGCTTGCCATCGAACGGCATGGGGTTTACATTGGGCTGAATGCGGGGGTCTTCCATGACTTTCGCCATGCCCCTGTTCCTGGCTTCCCGGGAGGGCCAAAGGATCCAGGAGAACACCACGGTCTCATCCGGCTTGCACTGAACAGCCATGGGGAAGGAGGTGACTTCGCCATCGGGGACATCGTCGCCCCAGCATTCCACCAGTTTGAGGGCACCGTGATCCTTGAAAACTGCAGCCGCGTCGCTGGCGTGTTTGATGTATTTTTCCTTGTTGGCGGTCGGCACCGCTGCTACAAATCCGTCGACATAAGTCATCGGGTTTCTCCTTTCTTCAGTCTTTCGGGGGAAGTTCCCGCACCGGCCTGACTTCAATGCTACCGAAGCGCGCTGGAGGAATACGGCTGGCCAGTTGCAACGCCTCGTTCAGGTCGTTGGCATCCAGCAGGTAGAAGCCGGCCAATTGTTCCTTGGTTTCGGCAAACGGGCCGTCTGAAATCAGTACTTCGTCGTCCCTTACCCTCACCGTAGTAGCCGTCTCAATCGGTTGCAGTGGCTGCCCAGTCACGTACTTGCCCTGCTCGGTGAGCCTTTCCACACCCGCAATGCACTCCTGGTTGAGGTCATGCCACTCCTGTTCACTCATGCGGTTGATAATGCTTTCCTGGTAATAAACCAGTGCTACGTATTTCATAGTGTTCAGCCTGTCTGTCTGGGGGTGTATCAGTAAGTCGTCTGCGAGACCGGCAGATCGACAACTGCGGAAATTTTTTATCAGGCGCTGTCCAGTTGCGTCAGTCTCTGGTTCAGGAATCGCTGTTCCGGGCCCTGTTGGGTAAGGGCGAGTGCTCGCTGGTAGGCCGCTCGTGCCGATGACAGATCTCCTGACCGGCGATAGAGATCGGCTCGGGCGGCATGGAACAGGTAGTAGTTCTGGATGGCCTTGTGGCTGGCAAGCTCGTCAATGAGCTTGAGGCCATCTTCCGGGGTGTCCCGCATGGCGACGGCCACAGCACGGTTCAGGGCGATGACCGGGGAAGGGACTTCCTGATAGAGCACCTCGTAAAGCCGTGCGATGCGCGACCAGTCGGTGTCTTCGGTACCACCGGCTTGCGCATGAGCCGCTGCGATCGAGGCCTGAAGGGTATAGGGGGCGGTCGGGGTCAGTTGCAGGGCTTGTGTCAGCGCTGCCAGGCCTGAATGGATCTGCTCGCGGTCCCACAGATCCCGATTCTGTTCTTCCAGGGTAATCAGATCACCGTTTTCATCCTGTCTGGCGCTGCGGCGTGAATCGTGAAGCAGCATCAGCGCAAGCAGACCAAAGACTTCCCCCTCTGGCAGCAATTCGGCCAGCAGGCTGGTGAGACGGATTGCCTCTCTGGCCAGGTTGAGGTTTACGATCCCATCGCCTGAACTGGAAGAATACCCCTCGTTAAATATCAGGTAGATGACTTTCAGAACACTCTGGACACGTTCAGGTAATTCCCGGCGTTCCGGCACCTCGTAGGGGATTTTGGCTTCCTTTATCTTGCGTTTGGCGCGGACGATCCGCTGGGCAGTCGTGGCGGGTTTCTGCAGCAGGGCACTTGCGACCTGCTCCGTGGTCAGCCCGCATACTTCCCGTAGGGTCAACGCCAGTTGAGCCTCTGTGGCCAGGCCGGGGTGGCAACAGGTGAAGATCAGCCGCAGCATGTCGTCATCGATGCGGTCGGTGTCTGCCTCAGGTGTGGCATGCTCATCCTCAGCGAGCAGGGGCTGATTTTGCCTCGCTGTCTGGCGTCGGCGGATAAGGTCGATGCCCCGCCGGTGGCCGGCTGTTATGAGCCAGGCTGACGGGTTCTCCGGAACTCCCTGGTCCGGCCACTGTTTGAGCGCTGCAGTGAAGGCTTCCTGGGTGGCCTCCTCTGCGAGGTCGAAATCGCCAAGCAAGCGTATCAGGGTGGCCTGCACCCGGCGGGAATGCTGTTTGTAAATGTCGTTGATATGCCTGCTTGTGTTCATGGTGGCTACACCTGGTTCCTTGTGGCGAGTGCCTTGGCCATTTTGATAACAATAATCATTGTTTTATTGTGTATTCAAGTGAATGCAATGCAAGAAATACCATTCAGAAAATGGAGAGCGCTATGACCGCCTCAGAAGATCAGCTTCGAGTGTTTTATGATGGCGCCTGTCCAAGCTGCGTCAAGGACCGCAAGATCTACGAGCGACTGGCGGGTAAGACCGGCGAATCAGTAGAGTGGGTTGATATCACCGGCCGGGACGATGAGCTCCGGCAGCGGGGAATAGATCCGGAAGCCGCACTTCAGGAACTGCACGTGGAAGACAGTCGCGGCAATATTCATCGTGAGCTGGATGCCTATATCCTGCTGATGTCTAGGGTGTGGCTTTTGAAACCGCTCGCCTGGCTGATCGGTCTGCCGGTCATCAGGCCTGCACTGGCCCACCTTTACCATAAATGGGTAGGTGAGCGGCTGGAAAGAACCGGCCGCATGCCGAAGTAAACCGGTGAAGGTCGACGAATAGCAGCATTCAGGCTAGGGTTCAGTCAAGGATGTCCCTGAACCTGCGGAGCCTGCAATGCAAATAGCCTATCGAGCCCGCGACCTTGCGGAAGCCCATATTGTCGCAGGCCTGCTGCAATCAAGGGGCATCGAGACCCACGTGGGCGGGCACTATCTGCAAGGTGCCATGGGGGAGATCGGAGCTGCCGGTTTTACCAATGTTCATGTGGAGGATGAAGACTACGTGCAGGCTCGCGCCCTCGTCGCCGAATACGAAGCTGCTACACCCCCGGCGACCCCTTCAGACGAGGTTGAAGACCGGGCCAATCGCTACGCGACCTGGTTTTTGTTGTTCCTGGCGGTGGTAATGGTGGTCCTGTTCGGCGCGTTGTAAACCGGCTTGCTGTGCAGGTTGGCTCCCCGGACCCGCGCCCGGAGAGCTTGGGCCATCAGTGGCCGTACACCCGCATGGATGTGTTGCGGATGGACAGGTCATCCAGTGCCACCGATCCGATGGATGTTCCACCAACCAGTACCTGGCCAATAGACATGTCGGCTTCGAAGGTGTTGATGTCGATCGCGAGACTGTCGACCCCGGCTGCGTTGGCATCTTTATAGATATCCATGTCCACAAGGGTAAACAGCGGCAGTAACGACGGGTTGTCCGGGTCGTAACCGGCGCCGGTGATGCGCATGTCACGAATTCCCATGGCCAGGAACGGCACATCCATTTCCAGTTCGTCAATGGCGAAACGGGTGGTCAGGTTCAGCGTGTCGGTATCGGTGTCCACTGTTGCCCGGGCCTGGAGAATGAGGCCTTCTGCCGAGAAGTTATCCGCCAGCAACGTGCTTTCACCCCCGTTGCCTCGCAGTTCCCACGCACCGGTACGGACGGCAAAATCCACTGGGCGTGCAGTAATGGGAAATACGTTGATGATGGCATCGCCGTCGTCGGCAATATCAAAATCAATCTTGATGTTGTCGATCAGGTCCGTGCTGCTGGTGCCAAATATGGCATCCCGCCCCGAGGTGAATTCCTCGAACATGTCGATACGGTCAGCACCCCCAACAAAGATATCACTGATGCCCAGCGTACCTTCATCGGTATAGGTGAACTCGTCCATGGTGACCCGGGTTTCGAGTTCGATGGTGACACCGGCCTGACCGGTGATCTGTCCCATATCGGAGTCATGCAGTGGTTTGAGTTCGGCATGCCCGCTCAGGGGCAGGCCGGCTATGGCTAACACTAACGCTGATTTCTTCAGGCTTGTCATTGTTATCATCCTTCCTGGTGTTGTTATTGTTCCGGGAGGCCGTTTCACGACCTCCCGGACTTTCCTCAGAGGTTCGGGGTCAATGTCAGATCAATGCCATTGTCCGGACCGGCGAGGAACTGGTTCAGAACGTCGGTCAGCGGACCGCAGTTCGCGAGCGGTGGCAGGTCGTAGTTGCCGGTTACATCACCACCTTCAGACAGCGAGAAGTTGGTGCCTTCCACTGATTCCAGGCCGATACTTACCGGGTCGGCCGTGCGGCAGTCGTTGCCGCCACCTACTGGAATTTTCAGGCCGAAGAGGCGAACCGTAACTTTCGGAACTTTCACATAGAGTGAAGAGTTGGCGGTCAGGTTGCCGTCCACCAGCGTGCCGGTGGTGACATCGGCCTGTTCGAACTCCACCCTGGCATTGGCCGTGAGGCTCTTGAACAGCAGTGGAATCTTGAACTGTCCCTGTGTGGGATCCAGTGCAAGGTCCGCCTCGAACATGCCGGTAGCCAGCTCCAGCTGTGTTGCGATGCTGCCTGACAGCGGTAGTGAACTGCCGGAGGCCTTGATGTCGGTTTGTCCTGCCAGGTCCAGGAGAACCTCGAGGGTTTCACCGCTGCCATCGTCGCCCTGACCACTCAGTGGTACTGAAACGTCCGGGGTGGCCGGGTCATCGGAGGTAATGTCCAGCGTAGCGGTTCGGCCACCCGCCGCAGAGGGTGTAAAGCTGATGGCGACGGTGCAGCTTTCGTCAGGCGCGACGGTGGTGCAGTCGTTGGTCTGAATGAAATCACCGCTGTTGGTGCCACTGAGATCGATACCGTTGATCATCAGCGATTCATTGCCTTCATTGGAAATAGTGACTTCCGCAGACGCAGTTTCACCCAGCTTCACGGTGCCGAAGCTGATGTCTTCGGGAGTTACAACGATTTCCGGTACTGGGGCCAGTACGCTGGTACCCGTTAGTGGTACGTCCACAACCGGGTTCTCGGTATCACCGGATTCAATGGTCAGGACCGCATTCTGGTCTCCTTCGCCATCGGGGATATAGGTAACGGCGACATCACAGCTCTCGCCCGCGGCAACGGTTGTGCAGCTGTTGGTCTGGGTATAGGCCGAGGCGTCGCCGCCACCGAGGCTGATGCTGTTGATGCCAAGTTCAGCCTGGCCAGTGTTGGAAATGGTAACCACTTCCTCTGCAGTGGTGCCGGCCTGAACGTTGCCGAAGTCGATATTCTCCGGGCTGACGGCAATGCGTGGCTCAAACTGCTCGTCGGGCACCACTTGCAGGGTTTGCAGGATATTGTCCTGCCCCGGGTTCTGTACACATGCCGAGGTGAATTCACCAATGGGTGCCGGCGCAATGTCACCGTTCTCAACACGGGCAATCATGTCGAGAGTAAGGCCACCAATGGAAATGACAGCTTCGCCAACATCGTCCTCGTTAAATGTGATAGCGGGGGAGGTGCCCTGTGCCGGTACGGTAAATTCGCCGGTTTCGTCGGGAATCGGTGACTGGGGAATGGTCAGCGGTACCGTCAGGTCAATTTCCCGGTTTGGTGTGACCACGGTGGTTTCATTGGTGGCGGTGCCCTCAATGGTGGCAGAGCCCACCAGTTTGAGGCCCAGGCGCGAATCTTCGTTAACCGTTGTCAGCGCATCGACCGTGAACTCCGGAGTCGGCTCACCCACCGTTGCCTGGGTGGGTACATCGGCGCTGATCTGGGCGCGAATCGGCTGGTCACCGATCAGTGGGAAAGGGCAGGTGAATTCCAGTTCCAGTGACACGGGTTCGGCAAAGGCATTGCCGCCACCGGTCATCAGCGCCGCGGCTGCTATTGCAGTACCGAGCGTGCGGACGCTTTTGTTGGGTTTCCTGAGTTTCATGAGTTCGTCCTCTAGGGTTTCAGTCTTTGTTGTATGGGTATGCAGAAATCACCGATGAGGACTGCGGTATCGGTCTTGCAATCATTCCCTTTATGAAAGCGCAGCAGGTTAATCCCCTACGCCGTTGTATTAGGCCGCCGGAGGCCGGACAGGGTCATTGCTATGGCCGGCAGGGTTTTTGTCCAAAGCGGAGAGAAAACGGGGGAATTTCTGTTTTCGTGACGCTCTTCAAATCCTCGTTGGCCGGGTAGGGGGCACGGGTAAGGGATTATTTCCGGTCTCGCGACTGCCGGCGAATGTCACCCGGGGTGTGCCCGGTCCAGGAACGGTAAGCCTTGGTGAATCCCGCCTGGTCGCTGAACCCCAGCTTTTCGGCAATGGAGTCCAGTGGAACGGCGGTGTCGGTCAGGTACAGGGTGGCAAAGTTCTGGCGAATCTCGTTCCGCAGTTCTCTGAATGACGTTCCCGCAGTGGCAAGGTGCTGGCGCAGAGTGCGAGGGCTCATGTCGAGGCGGCGGGCGAGGTTATCCATAGTGCACGGTCGGCCGGGCTGGCTCATGATCATTTCCCGAACCTGCATAACGGTTTCATCGGCTTGTTCGGAGGGTTCCCGTTCGCGGGAGCGGGCGTTGGCGAGAATGAACTCCAGCCCGGTTTCGTCGTTTCGTATCGGTCGCCCGGAAAGGGGCATGGTGACCTGGCTGGCAGGGGCGTTGAAGCGGAATTCGCAATCGCTGGCAACGGTGTTCCATTGTTCGGTGCTCAGCCCGGTTTCAAAATCGAACTCGAAACAGAAATGCGTGCAGACCTGGGACGATATGCGGTGGATACTGCCCATGTAGATCTTGGTCAGGCAGGGGCGAAGCTCTTCCAGGCCCCAGTTGTCGTGCAGTCGGATACGGAAAGTGGAACCGGTAGAGCTGAGGTCCATATCCATCAGTGGCAGGCCAACCCGGAGGTACTGCACAATCATGCTGATCAGCCTACGCGGGTTCTCCTGACCCAACACGGCGAAGCCCAGTAGCCCGTGGGCCGGGAGGTCCAGTTGCTGGCCGAACTGAAAAGCAGCCCGTTCGTCACCCATCAACCATTCGGCCTTGCCCAGTAACTGGAGCACCTGGCTCATGGACAGGCACGCATCCGGGTTGTCCAGCAGTTCGCTGGTTATACCGGTATCGCCAAGTATGGCGTGGCGCTTGACGCCCCGTCGCTCCATAAACCGTATAAACTGCCGGGCATAACGAGCGGAGATAATGGGGACTTCGAGAGCCATACGGCTGGAAGTTTCCACCATTCGTTCCATGATAGGGACCCTTCTGTTAATGGAACTGTCGCTTTCGGCGTACAGTTGTTCACTGTGATGGCGTCAGTATAAGCAGGGTTTCGGAAGCGGATTTTGCTCATCGTTCACGGTTCTGGTTTCATGGCCGGAAATGACAATGAAACAATCGTTAATTTTTGCAGGAGAAGCCCCCATTGACTGCGCGCTGCCCGGTTTGTGAGACACCCGCACTGGTGCCCTTCCAGACCATCAATGACACTCCCTATCACCGTTGCGAAACGTGTGAGGCAAGGGTTATGGATGAGTCAGCCTGGCTGGACGAGCAAGCGGAGAGGGCAGTCTACGATCTGCATCACAATGATCCCGGGGACGAAGGCTATCGCCGTTTTCTGTCGAAGCTGACCGGACCGTTACTCGAACGACTGGAGACCGGAGCCAAGGGCCTGGACTTTGGTTGCGGCCCCGGGCCTGCGCTGGCGGTCATGCTGCGAGAAGCGGGTTTGGAGGTGGCGCTCTACGATCCGTTTTACTATCCGGATACGTCCACACTGGCGCAGCAGTATGATTTTATTACCTGCACGGAAGTGGTGGAGCATCTGCATAGCCCGGCGGAGATTTTTCGTCAGTTGGACAGGCTGCTGGTGCCCGGCGGCTTGCTGGGAGTGATGACCTGTTTCCAGACTGACGATGAGCGATTCGCTAACTGGCATTACCGGCGTGACCCGACTCATATCGTATTTTACCGCCAAACGACCATGCAGTGGCTGGCTAACGCCTATGGCTGGTTACTGGAGATTCCGGCCAAGGATGTGGCAATTTTCCAGAAGGCTTAATCGGAAGAGGGGCATTCCAGTACCGGGCAGGCGCTCTGGCTGTGGTGGTCCGGTACTTCCGGGGGCGCCCCGTCGAAGCGGTCAGGTGAGATAGCCGCCGCACAGCTGGATGCGGTTTCAGCAGCGGAGGCACAGCCCTGGGCGGCCAATGAATAAGCCAGATTGTTCCAGCCGGCGGCCACACCGGGAAACTTTCGCGTCAAACGCAGGTAGTGCTGCGTGGCGAGCTTGGGGTCTCCCTGGCCCCAGGCGATATTCCCCTGTCCCATGATAGCGGCTGGCTGGTCTGGCCAGGTCTGTTCTGCCGTCTGATAGGCAGTGGTTGCTGCCAGGGTTCGGCCTGTTGTCTCCAGGTCATTGGCCGACATCAGGTAGCGCAGGGGGTCGGCGGTTGCCGGCAACCGGTCAGGCGGCAACATGACAGCGGCCCAGTTTTCTGCGCGGTTCCAGGTGGCGGTGAACACTTCCAGGGTTTCCTCATGACGTTCACGTGTGTCGGTATGAAGAACAATGTTCCGCTCTTCGGCATCGAACCCTATCACTACGGCAAAATGCCATTGGGGCCACCAGCCAAACCTCAGATTCTGCATTACCAGCACGGGGTTACCGGCGGCCACTTCTTCCAGCAGGCTTTCCAGTGAACCGTCCAGCGGATACACCAGCTGCCCGTGAGCGCGAGCGGCCGCCACCAGTTCCACTTTCAGGCTGCCCTTGCGACCCGGCAAATAAACCAGTTCCCTGAGCACGTCCGGATGGGTGTCCAGGCCCTGACTGTTGAGCATCATGGCCAGTGAGGCAGGGCCACACTGATAGCGTTCCTGTGCGTAGAAAGGGACATGTTCGAGCACTCGACGTTGATCAACGCCGGCAGCTTGATTCAGGGGGTCTGTTTCCGGCCACTCGGGGCGGCTGGCGCAGCCCGCCAGAATCGTTACCAGTGCAACACTGACAACGATTCGCAGCAGGCCAGGATGGGTGGAAATAGTCACGAAGTCGGCGCGCTACCGGATGCAGTTAATGAAGGGATAGATATTGGTAGCACACAACATGTCGGTGATGATAAAGACCAGCAGGAAAAGAACGATAATCCCCACGACATCTTCACCAACCGGGGCTTCCGCCAGTTGTTGCTCGAAGGTGGACAGCTCCGCTGGTGTCAGGTTCTGGATGCGTTGCTCCACCTGTTCCTGGCTGACGCCCATATCTGCAAGCTTCTCTTTCACTTCGTCGCGCTCAAGCATGTCCAGCAGCGACTGGCGATCTAGATCGGCGCGTTGCTCGGTCAGCAGTTCGCCAGTGCCAACCATCCCTGCCGATGCAGACGATGCCCAGACCGTGCCAAAAGCCATCATGATGGCCATACAAAACGATACGTACCGCAGGTGCTTTCTTATAGTCTGCATTCTGTTCTCCTTGCTTTCGTTTATGAACCACGTTCCCCGGGTTCCGGCTTCGATTTTTCTGGCTGTACCTCAAGGCGTCTTTCCGGCCAGTTCAGGATAGCTGAACGGGTGACCATACGCTCTGCCAGCTCGGGAAAATCCTGTTCAATAACATTGGCCGCAAATTCCGATAGAAACGCGGACTTAAGAGTAGCACGTGCTTTCTGGGTTCCAGGTTCCAGATAAGGAGCAGAAGAGAGTAAAAGAAACCCGTCCTCCGGTATCCGGCCACTCTCCATATTGGCTCTGATGATGCCGGCGGCCTGGCGGATGGGGTGAGACAGGTCGGGGCTGTAGGGGCCGATGATCAGGGCCACATTCGGGACATGGAGAAAGTCGAACCCCCGTCCGACACAGATGACCCACTCGCGGTGTTCTATATTCAGTTCCCGGTCGCTCTTTCTGATCTCCGTGATGTGCTGGATGTTGCCATGCACCAGCGGCAACAGGTCCCGTTGCACCGGAATCGGCATGTCGGGATAGAGCGCGGCCAGCCGTGAACTGATCCCTTCAGCCTCGGCGGGCGAGAGTGTGGACAGGTCGAGGCTCTGGTCGTCGCGGCCGTGGAGAATCAGGGCGTCTTCATCGGTTTCGAAGCCGCAAACCAGGGGATATACCGTCTGGTGGCCGCTGCCAAACAGCACCTCCACCTGGCGGCGAATGCTGAAGGCGTGCGCGCGGGCCGCATCGCGGTCACAGTTGAAACCGGCGCAGCCACGTTCTTTAGCGCCTTTGGAATAGTGGTAGGTGATGATGATGAGCACTCGCCGGCCCGCGCTGACGGCGTCCTGCACGGTATCAGCAAGCATATCTCCGAGATAGGGCCAGCCCAGGTCAAAAATACCGCCCAGGTTGCGAAAGGGATGGATAATCCCCAGCGGCGTCTGAGTCACATAGGGCAGGTGAATGCGCCCGTCCATGCACTTCATGGCAATAATCAGCGTATTGTGTTCGGCAAGGTAACGTTGGCGTGCCAGGTGGTTCTCGGCGCTGCAGAAGCTGGCCGAATGCTTTCGGCTCAGTTCCATCAGCCAGTCAATCCGCTCGTTGATCGGCCGGGAATGGTCGGGTGTATTCATTGAAATCACCTCTTTAAATTTAAAACGTAGACAGTCCCGTCGCCTCCATCAACCTGTATTGCCAGTATCGTAACCGGGATTCATCCGCCCACGCCTCGTAGGGCAGGCTCATTACCGGCGTGTCGCCTGGGCCGTAATTCCACTGCTCATCAAAGAAGCCCGCCGCTTTGAGTACCGTTTCCGAATGCGTTGTTGAACCTATGTGAACACTGGTCTCAAGATTCAGACCGTCCAGGTTCCTGCGGGTGAAATTGGCGGACCCCAGCAACAGTTGGGCATTACCATTGTAATCCCGCCTGACCAGTAGCTTGGTGTGGCATTGCTCCCCCTCAGTATGGCACCAGCGTACAGCTATACCAGCGTTGTTGAGTTCCATTGCCGCCTGTCGATTGGGAATGCCGCTCTTTGCAATCCCGAAAGCGTCGTTGTTGGCGTCCAGAAGAACCCGCACTTTCACGCCTCGTGCGTGGGCCTGTTTCAATGCTTGCAACAGTGCGCGATGGGAGAGGTAGAAAATCGTCAGATCCAGGCGGTCTCCCGGCGCTGCCGTGCCAATAATGGCCATGGCTGACGAGAGAATGGCGGTTTCGGTGACAATTCTGATCGTCTCCTGTGAATCAGACTCAGCGTCAGGCAGGCTAGCCAGCGCAGTGTCCACCGCGGAGGTATCGGCACCGGACATCACCAGCACGGCCCGTTCCGTCCTTAGCAGATCAGCCACGGCCGGCCCCCCGAACCGCAGGCCGATGTTACTGTGGTGGCTGCTGCCATCATGGGGGTTTGCTGAAGTGACCAGTGCAATTAACCCTTCACCACTGTCTGTTACAACGGTTTTGCGATGATTGGCTTTGAAGTTGGGCAGGGCCAGATAGCTGCGCAGGGTGACAGGCTGCTCGCCCAGTGCATTGGGTAGCCAGCCGGCCGACGCTGAATTGCCCATCCACTGAAAACCGACACGCCATAGCCCGGACCAGATGGGGTTGCTGTCCCGCAGGCGCTCAAGGCGCGTTTCCACGACCGGTATGCCGGCCTCTCGCAATTGCTGGAAATGGGGCGAGGTGGTGCCGCCATAGAACGTATTGATGGGATCGGATATCACGACAATATCCATGTCGGGGTGGGCCTGCTTACGGGCAATCAGGGCATCGGTCAGTTCACGGGCCAGCGGTCTCTGGCGGCTGCCGTCAGCGCGGGAGTCGTTGAATAGGAACATGTCTACCAGCACAAATCGCTGCGCTTTGGCGATCATGTCGAAAATTTCGTCGAAGATCTCGTGGTCCAGCCGCGGCTCTTCATTGCCAAAGTGCAGGGTTCGATCGGTGAGTAACCGTGGGTTGCTCAGTGGCTGCTCATCACCATGGTAGTCGAGCCCCTGGGGCAGGGATTTCAAAGAGTGGTAAAGGCTGGTTGTGGTGATGGCCAGAACAATCAGGCCAATCAGTAACTTGAATGTCATTGCTATGCTTCCCGGCGGAGACGTCCATGGGGTGGACTATACGGCAGATGCTCTGGTGGCGTCCTTTACACCACTGTCATCAGTGGATAATTCTGGCAGACGCGTGATCGTTATCCCAGGTAAACAAACCTTTACAAAAAACAGCCCCTGGTAACCTATCGCTGGACGAGCTCACTTTCTAAACTTGCGGGACTGTCCCTTTACAATAACGGCTCCTGTGAACTCACTGGTATTTGTATTCTCTCGCATTTTCAGCTTGCGCGTGCTCATCGTTGTGCTGGCGCTTGTCTGTGTCTTCATCGGCGACGCAATCCCGATGCTGGGCTGGGCCGATCGTATCCTTTTCGGTTCTCTGGGCAACCCTTCCGATATTGGCGACGCCGGCGCGATGATGGCGATGTCGCCGGAGGTGTTCGCCTCTGCCATGGAGGGGCGCGGGTTGTCCGAGCCCCCCTGGTCTGCGGTGGCCATTCGTGCCGGCCTCATGGTGTCTGCTCTGTTTCTCGTGCTTGCGGTTCCCCGCATGGGCGCCGGGGTGGCCCTGCCGATCATTCTGCTGGCGGCCGGGTCGCTGGTGGTTCTGCAGGCTGGCTTCATGTTTTACCGTAATGCCTGGCTGCCGCTCGGGGAAGTCGTAACGCTGCTGGTGGCCGGGTATCTTGTCATGCTGTTCTGGTTGCAACCCCGGCGGGATATTGACGCTCTGTCCGAGAACGTGCAGGTCGCCCGCACCCGTCTGGGCAGGCTGTTGCTGCAACAGGGCCAGCCGGATGAAGCGCTGGAAGTTCTGTCTGACTGCCCTCCCAGCGAGGATACCCTTGGTCTGCAGTACGATATTGCAATCCAGCAGGAACGCAAACGGCAGTATGACAAGGCTTGTGCTACCTATAGGCAGATTCTTGACCAGAAGCGGAAATACCGGGATGCCGACAAGCGCCTGGCGGCCCTGGAAAACCTGAATGCGGAAGGCGCCGCAACGGTGGCAGGAAACTTCGACAGCACACGGACCCTGGTGTTGCCGCAGCAGAGTGTGAGCCGGCCAACCCTGGGCCGATATGAGATTGAACGGGAGATCGGGCGGGGCGCCATGGGCGTGGTCTATCTGGGCAAGGACCCGAAAATCGCACGTACCGTGGCAATCAAGACACTCAGCTACCAGGCTTTCGACGATAATGAACTGCGGGACCTGAAATCCCGGTTCTTCCGGGAAGCGGAAGCTGCGGGGCGCCTGAGCCATCCGGCCATTGTTACTGTCTACGATGTGGGAGAGGAAGCGGACCTGGCATTTATTGCCATGGACTACGCCAGGGGGCGCCCCCTCAGCGAGTTTGGGAAACCGGGCCGGTTGCTACCCCTGGCAACGGTGCTGGACATCGTCGCCAGGGTGGCTGATGCCCTGGATTATGCCCACCGCCAGAAGATCATTCA
Source organism: Marinobacter denitrificans (assembly GCF_008795955.1). Lineage (GTDB taxonomy): Bacteria > Pseudomonadota > Gammaproteobacteria > Pseudomonadales > Oleiphilaceae > Marinobacter > Marinobacter denitrificans. The sequence goes on along the minus strand of NZ_VMHN01000012.1, from coordinate 40,935 downwards.
CCGGGACATTAAACCGGCTAACATTATCTTCAACCCGGACAATGGCGACGTAAAAATCACCGACTTCGGAATTGCCAAGATCTCGGACGATTCACGAACGCGTACGGGAAATGTCATGGGAAGCCCACTCTATATGTCCCCTGAGCAGCTCAAGGGCCAGAAGGTTACCGGCGCTTCTGACACCTATAGCCTTGGGGTGACGCTTTACAAGCTGGTCTGCGGAGAAACGCCTTACCAGGGGGATACGCTGGCTAACCTGACGTACCAGATTCTGAACAAACGCCCGAAGAGTGTCCGTGAGTTCAATCCGGAACTGCCCAATGGCGTTGTTCGCCTTATTAATAAAGCCATACAGCGGGAGCCGGACAAACGTTTCCTGAGCGCTGCCACCATGGCCGAAGCATTACGGCGGCAGGCCACCCGCGAGGCGAAGGAGGAAGCATCGTGATGGCTCCCCGGGTAGCCGGCCTCACAGATGTCGGGGCTGTGCGAGCAGCCAACCAGGATGCCATCGACTGGCAGGTGAGTGATGATAACCGACAGGTGTTACTGGTAGTCGCGGATGGCATGGGTGGCTATCAGGGTGGAGAAATTGCCAGCCAGATTGCGGTAGATACGGTGATGGGGTCTCTGGCCGGGCATCTGGTGCCCGGAACCGGGGCGGACGAACCTCAGGACGCCATGCAGGCTGCGATCAACCTTGCCAATGAACGGATACAGGAGCGCAGGGCCACGGATACGGAGCTTTCAAAGATGGGCACGACGCTGGTCATCGCGTGGATAATAGACGGCGAGGCCTATATAGCCCACCTGGGGGATTCCCGCTGTTACCTTGTTCACGAGCGGGAACTGCAGTGCCTGACCCGTGACGATACCGTGGTTCAGAACATGCTGGAGGATGGCAGCATTCAGCCAGACGACGTTCCCCATGTGCCGTTTCGCAATGTTCTTACCCGTGCCCTGGGTGCCTCGTCAGCCCTGGCCAGTTTTACGCGACTGGCACTGGAGCAGGGTGACTCCCTGCTGCTCTGCTCAGACGGCCTCACCGGGGCGTTACCGGAAGCCGACTGGTTGCCAGTGATAACAGGCCATGGATCTCCCGAAGACAAGGTACGGGCGTTGATCGATACAAGCCTGGCCAATGAAGCGGCGGATAACGTGTCCGTTGTGCTTTTGACACTCGATTAGAATAAGGAGCCCTGATATGGCGTCGCTTTCCCAACTGGTGGACAACGTTGTAGTGACTACATTCGAACTGGACCAGCCCGAGATTCGTGTCGGCCGGGGCGGAGACAATGACATTCGCATTGATGAAATTTCCGTGAGTGGTCACCATGCGATTATCGAGGCGATCCCGAACGCCTACCTTGAAGACACCGTCGATTTCTACATCACCGATAGCAACAGCACGAACGGTACGTTCGTAAACGATATTCGCGTCAGCGGGCGCCAGCGCCTGAACAGCAATGACCTGGTGCGGATTGGCTGGAACGAGTTCCGGTTTGAGGACGAAGACGAAAATGCGATGGAAAAAACCGCCTATATTCTCGACTAGCCGCTAACGGTTCATCACTATCCGGGAAAAGCGGTCCAACAGGGACGAGGCCTCGGGCGCGTTTCTCGCTCCTGCGAGCAGGGCGTCGGCATCAAGACCTTCCTTTTTCAGATCCGGTGCCTGGACTTCAAGGTAAGCACGCATCACGTCCAGCGAAAATTCCGGGTGGAACTGAACACCCCAGGCGCAGGGCCCCAACCGGAAAGCCTGGTGGGGCTCGAACTCATTGCGGGCCAGCAGGACAGCGTTACGAGGTAGCCGCAGAACCGACTGCCGGTGAGTGAGCTGGGCCGGGAATTGACGGGGAAGCCCTTTGAACAGAGGGTCATCCAGTGCACTGTCCAACAGCTCGACCTGATGGGTGCCGGTTTCCCTACCCCGGGGATGAAAGCCTGCCTCACCCCCCAGAGCGTGGGCCAGCAACTGATGGCCATAGCACACGCCCAGTAACGGAATTTCGGCGCTTACCGCAGCGGCAAGCCAGCTTCCAGTGTGCTCGCTCCATGGTTCGCGGTCACTGACCATGGCCGGTGAGCCAGTGACTACGATACCGTCCCAGTCACCCGGTTGGCCCGGGAGGTCGTCTACCGTCACATCTACCACACTGACATTGAGCTCCGGCGCCAACCGGGCCGCAAACCAGGTGTCAAAATCCCCGAACGCCTCACGGAGGGCCGGGTAAGTGGTGCCGGTTTTCAGTATGACGACCTTTGGCAACTTACTGCTCCTGTTGATCGGCAATCACAGCGTTATGGTAGACGTTCTGCACGTCATCCAGATCGTTCAGCATGTCCATGAATTTTTCGAACAGCTCGATGTCGTCGCCTTCAATGGTTGTGGTGGTCTGGGGCAGGAACTGGATCTCGTCAACCTCGAACTCCAGGCCCTCAAAGGCTTCCTGCAGTGCCTGGCGGGCCTTGGCGTATTCGGTGTGGGGCGCGAACACGGTAATCATACCGTCTTCGTGTTCAATGTCGGTGACATCCACGTCGGCCATCACCAGTGCTTCCAGTGCAGCTTCTTCATCATCGCCCCTGAAACCGAATATGGCGCAGTGATCGAACATATGGCTGACACTGCCCTGGGTGCCTATTTTGCATTTGGTTTTGGTGAAGGCCAGGCGAACGTCACCAAAGGTACGGTTGGGGTTGTCTGTCAGGCAATCGACTATGGCCATGCAATTACCCGGGCCGAAGCCCTCGTAGCGGGCAGGGGAGAAATCTTCACCGGTTCCCCCCTGGGCCTTCTCGATGGCTTTCTCGATAACGTGCGCCGGTACCTGATCTTTTTTGGCACGGTCAATCAGCCCACGCAGTGACAGGTTGCTTTCAGGGTCCGGGCCACCGGACTTCGCACACACGTAGATTTCGCGACCGTATTTGCTGTAGACCTTGGTTTTGGCGGCGGCCGTTTTGGCCATGGAGTCTTTGCGGTTCTGGTAGGCTCTGCCCATTTCGCTGCCTCAATGTTGTTTCAAAAGTGCGAATTTTACTCGACAAAACAGACCGGTGACAGAGTTATTTCCGGGCTGTCTGCTTCTTCCAAAGTTGTAAACCTTCGCCACTTTAGAGTCAAAGACGCTGTGCGCTCCGGGTGATAGCGTGGGATTGTTCCTTATTCCCCGGAGGCTTTCATGACACGTCGATACACCTCAAGCCGTATAGCCGTGGTCGTGAGTTTTCTGGTGCTGTTTCCCCCCACGGCCCAAAGCGATGAAGCCGACCAGCAGATGGGGGTGGCGCGCGAGATGGTCAGGGTTCTGGAGGCCTACGCGGTATACAAGATGGGCCAGTATGATCTGGCTTTCGAGCGTTACCAGGCGCTGGCCGAAGCGGGGAGTCAGCAGGGGATGTACAACCTCGCAAATATGTACGCAGCTGGCCAGGGTGTGGAGCAAAGTGATGACAAAGCATTTGAGTGGTATCTGAAAGCGGCAGAAGCTGGCGACAGACTGAGCATGGCGGAAGTTGCAAGGGCCTATGCCGGGGGTATCGGTACTGAGCCAGACCCGGCCAGGGCGGATTACTGGCAAGCGAAGGTAGCCGATGGGCCCTGACCGGGAAAGATGTGCTCTGACGTGGAAAGTGCCAGCCAGGTCCGACGCTCCGTTGCCGGGTTATTACCATGTGGTCATTGATCCGCGAGGAACGCGGTGAGCCATTTATTCACCGGGTAAAGGTAAGTATGCTCTGGCCAATAGTTAACTGATCTGATCGTCGGGCCTACGCCGGCGATTTACGGACCGGGAGCGGAATGATGAGACGTTCAGCAGTTCTATTCATGAATCTCACCCTGCTACTGGCCCTGCCGGGCATGGTCGCAGCACAGCAATCTTCTCCCCAGCAGGGTCAGATGCAGGGCCCGAGCGCCGGGCAGGCGCAAGGGCAGGCCCAGATGCAGAACCAGAACCAGGGACAGAATCAGATGCGTGGCCAGGGTCGTCAGCCCATGGCAGGCTCCGGGCTTATGACGCCGGAAGAACAGGAGCAGTTACAGGAGCGTATACGCTCCGCCGGCAGTCAGGAAGAACGCAAGGCCATTCTGGACGAGCAGCGCCTGAAAATGGCAGACCGTGCCCGGGCCCAGGGCATGAACCCCGAGAGCATTGAAGGTTTGCCCTCCTCTTCTGGTGATGATCCCCGTAGCCGCCAGATTCGGGGGCAGCCGAGTGGCGCACCTCAGGGCCCTGCCAGTGCGCCTGGCCCGGGAGTCGGTGTGAACAGGAACCCGGCAACCGGAACGGGCCGCGGCCCACAGCAACCGGTACCGGGACAGCAGGATCGTGCCGGCGGCGTCCGTTAGTCAGCTACGCTGAAAGATAGTCCACCGGCTGGCGGTAATTTTCCTGGTTGACCAGGTCAATGCCGCAGTCAACGCTGGATACCCAGTTCAGGAACTGATCCACCATTGCCGGGCCTTCAAAGCGTTTGCCGTGCTGCGGCACAATAGCGCTGACCTCCATCTGCCGTACCATATTGGCCCATAACTCACACACCTTTCGTGAGGCAATGTAACGCCGGTGGAAACCGATCATGTGGGGGATGTGTCTGTCGAAGTCTGACACCGGCTTGTGGTCGTCCTCCCCACCGATGGAGGCCCCGAGATCCCCTGAGAACAGGATTTTCGAAACCGGGTCATAGAACTGCAGGTTGCCCACCGAGTGCATGAAGTGGGCGGGCAGACACTGGATACAGGACTCGCCGAAAGGCACGTTAATACCGCCGTCCGGCACGCTGACGATGCGGTCATAAACACTTCCGCTAAGCTGACCGGTCACGTAGCCGGACACCAGATGCGGGAGGAAGCGGGCCCAGAGGCGGGAGGTGACGATTTTAGCACTGGTGTGAACGATCCATCGGTCGATCGCGCCGATAATATCCGGGTCCTGATGGGACGCAAACACATAGTCCAGTTCGCGGATATTCATGTATCGCGACGCAGCAACCGACAGTGGGGTGTAAGTGAGATCTCCACCGGGGTCGATCAGGGCTTCGTGCTTGCCATCAACGATAAGGAACTGGTTGGACTGCACGCCCTCGCCGGTTACCAGTGAATCGAACATCAGGCATTTGTGTTGCCCGTTATCAAACAGAACGATGGGTTCCGCTGCCATGCTTGTCTCCCGGTAGGCTGGTTACCTGGCCTGGGTGGCCGGGTACTGCAAATTTTCCGGGAGGGTACAAAATTGGTTAATGCGACCTATTGCGTCAGGTCAATAAACTGATATCCATCAAGTAATGTTTTGCAACTGCGTTCAGGCGAGCCTGGGAACGCGCCGGATTCCCTTACGAATACCCTGGTCCAGTGCTGAACTCACCAGTTTGCCTGTGTAGGGTACGATGTCGTCGAAGGAAATGGTGTACTGAACGCGGGTTCTGCCATCGGCGGCGTCTTCGAAGCGGATCCTGCCGAGATGATTGCGGATGGGGCTTATGCTGGAAATGGTGTATTCGATCAGGGTGCCCGGCTCAAAGGTAATCACCGTTTCCTTGAGCCCGATGGGACCAATCCCGATCTTGCGGATAGACCCGACGCCGTTGGGGTCGGCCTGATCGCTGTCGCGGATTCGCTTTACCGGTGCGCCCACCAATTTACCAAAGCGTTCATGGTCGGCAAACAGGGCAAAGACCTTGTCCCGTGGCACATCAAAGGTTTCATCAATTTCAATGGTGTAGGTAGCCATAACTGCACTCTTTAGGGACTGTTTCAGACAGAGTATCGGGTTATGTGCTACAACAAAAGTCGTAGGGCACCGATGACCGGGCTCTGGCCCGAAAGGGCTATTTCAAACCAACCCAGACAGCAAAGGCATTCTGATCTGCATGGACGACGAGAACCAGAACACCCAACAGAACGGCGAACCGGACACGGAGAAAACGGTCCGGTCCGACCTTGCGACACCACTTAACGGCCTGTTTGCACTGGGTATCCTCTATACCCTCTATCTGGCCCATCAGATTATTCTGCCGATCGTGCTGGCGATACTGGCCAGCCTTTTGCTGTTTCCGCTGGTCAGGAAAGCCTATGAAAAAGTCGGTATTCCACGGGTGATCAGTGCTCTGGTACTGGTTCTTATGGTGCTTGCAGGGCTCGTTGGTGTTGGCTTTGCGGTTGCCACGCCTGCGCTTGAGTGGGCACAAAAGGCGCCGGAGGGCATTTCCCGTTTAGTGGTGGGAGAGAGCGGCCTGAAAACCCAGATCGACAAGGTCAACGAATCCGCCAAGAAAGTGGAAGAGTCAATGGAGGAGCTTGGGGAAGAAGAGGGTGACCAAAGCTCTACCAAGACCGTAGTGCTGCAAACAGACTCCTGGCGCAACCAGTTAATGACCAAAGCCCGCAACGGCGTCGCCGGCCTGGCCCTGGCATTGGCGCTGACTTATTTCCTGCTGGTAGGGGGCGACCGCATCATCCAGAACTTTGTGCGCCAGCTACCCAGGAGGCAGCGACGGAACGTCCTCCACATCGCCCGCGACTCCCAGCAGGAGATCGCCCAATACCTGGGCGTGCTGAGCCTCAGTAACATGCTCGTCGGCACCATAACCGGTTTCATATGCTGGGGTGTCGGTCTGCCTGACCCCGTGGTCTGGGGCCTGGTAGCCGGCCTGGCGCGTTTCATTCCCTATCTCGGTGTGATTCTCACCATAAGCCTCCTCGCGGTGGTATCGGCCACCAGTCTGGACACCTTCTGGATGATGGCTATTGCACCGGTTGGCTACCTGGCTCTCACTTCCATGGTTGGCTTCTTTATTGAACCCTGGATCCACGGTTTCCGCATGGCCATCAACCCCGTCATTATCTTCGTATCCATCTTCTTCTGGGGCTGGCTATGGGGCCCGGTGGGTGTGCTGTTGGCCGTGCCCCTGATGACTGTCATTCAGGTTGTCCTCAAACAGATCCCGAAGCTGCGTCCGATCTACAAGATCATCGCGCGCTAGTGCTATCCTGACTTAACACCCAGCAAAACAGGAGCAGAACGCCCATGATCCCCAAGACCATGAAAGCCATGCTGCTCACCGGCCACGGTGGCATTGAAAAACTGGAATACACGGAAGGTGTACCTACCCCCAGCCCGAAGCGGGGCGAAGTACTGGTTCAGGTAACCGCTACGGCCAAGAACAACACCGACCGCAAGGCCCGTGAGGGCCTGTACCCGACCAAGGATAAAGGCGAAGTCACGTCTTTCCAGATGGGCGGCTCGCCAACCCTGACCTTCCCAAGAATCCAGGGCGCAGACGTTGTGGGCCATGTCGTCGCTGTGGGGGAGGGTGTGGATGAGTCACGGATAGGCCAGCGCGGTTTGCTGGATTTCAACCTGTATGCGGATGACCGTCCGGATCTCAACCTCACTCCGGACTATTACGGCCACGGCGCCGATGGTGGGTTCGCCGAATACATCGCAGTGCCGTCTGATCAGTTCCATCACGTGGAAAAAACTGACCTGGCCGATGCCGAACTCGCATCGATGGGTATGTGCTCCTATCAGACTGCGTTGCACATGCTGACCTCTGCCAGGGTAAAGGCGGGTGAACATATACTGGTCACCGGCGCCAGCGGTGGTGTCGGCACTGCACTTATCCAGCTGTGCCGTGTCATGGGCGCCATTCCCTATGCCCTGAGCCAACAGGACAAAGCAGAAGCACTGGTGAAACTCGGCGCCGCTGCAGTACTGGATCGCTCGGATATGAGCAGCTTCACGGATAAGGTTCGCGCCGTTACCGGCGGGCGGCCTATTGACGCGGTGATGGATCTGGCCGGTGGTGAGATGACCGACAAATTCATCGACACCATGATTTTCGACATGAACAGCCGCGGTGACTATCCCCGCCTCAGCATAGCGGGGGCCAGTGCGGGCAACCTCAGCGAAATCATGTGGACCCGGATCTACCTGTACCAGGTACAGATTTTCGGCGTTTCACACGGCACCCGGGAAGAAGCCGCACAATTGGTTGCGTGGATCCGCAGCGGCCAGTTAAAGCCGGTGCTGCACGCTGCCTTCAAGCTCTCGGATTTGCGCGAGGCAGAACGCTACTTCGTCAACCGTAACAGTAATTACCTTGGCAAAATTGTGATTGTTCCGGACGCCCAGTGGGCCGAACACGGCGCCCCTTTTGCCCTGGAGAAGAAATGATGCACCCTGAGCTTAACCTGCAACTGATGGATACCCACGCAGGCGGCGATGTGAGCCGGATCGTGACGGGCGGAATCATGCAGCTTCCGGGAGCAACAGTGCGTGCCCAGATGGAATACCTGAGGGACGAGGCAGACGGCCTGCGCAGGCTGCTTCTGCACGAGCCCCACGGTATTCCCGAAATGTCTGTCGATCTGCTGGTGGCACCGAGCGACCCTGAGGCTGTTGCCGGCTACATCATCATGGAGGTGATGGGGTATCCGATATACTCCGGTTCCAACACTATCTGCACCGCCACAGCCGTTCTGGAGACCGGTATTGTGCCAAAGCGGGAGGGCTGGCAGAGCTTCGCACTGGAAGCACCGGCAGGGCTTGTCCATATTGACGCCCTGGTGCGGGACAATGTAGTTGAAGCCATCACCTGTGAGGGTCTCCCCAGCTATATTGATACATACAGGGAGACCATTCACGTTCCTTCCATCGGCAACGTTACCTACACGGTTGCCTACAGTGGCGGGTTTTACGCGCTGGTGGACGCCACCAGTCTGGGCTTTTCCCTGACTCTGTCCGAAGAGCGCAGGCTTAGCGAGTGCGCCTATCACATTACCGAAGCGATCCAGGCAGAGCGGGGATTTTCCCATTATACGCTCGGCGATGTGGGACCCTTGCCTTTTCTCCATTTCATGGGGCCGGTGGAGCAGTTGTCTGACCACTCCTACCGTTCCCGTTCGGCAACCTATGTACATCCCGGCGTGATCTGCCGCAGCACCACGGGGACCGGAACCTCGGCACGCCTTGCACTGATGCACTACGAGGGGATCATCAGCCCCGGCGACCGGCTGGAAACTGTTTCCCTGAGGGAGACCGGCTTTATTGGTGAGTTCACGGGTATGCGTCAGGAGGGTTCCCACCAGGTGGTCGAGAATACTATCACCGGCAAGAGCTACGTGCTGAACAGGTCTGACATCGTCATAAACTGTGAAGACCCGATGATAGACTGCGGAGGGCTTACACATATTCTGACCAGCGCGCATCCGGAATGACCAGAAAGCACGAATTCATTGAAGAATCCCGAAAACAGTGGAGTTCCGAGCCGGCCTTTGTTGCCTCCATGGCCGCAGCCGCAGTCGGTCTGGGGAATCTGTGGCGCTTCCCTTACATGGTGGGGGAGAACGGCGGCGGGGCATTTGTCGTTGCCTATCTGATCGCACTTATCCTCGTGGTGCTCCCCATTATGGTTCTGGAGGTGTCCGCTGGCCGGTTATCGAAAGGCAGTGCCGTGCAGACCTTCCGCCAGGTGAACCGGTTCGGCGCTTTCTACGGCTGGTTTGTGGTGCTGATCACCATGGCAATCACCAGCTATTACCTGGTGATCACGGGGTGGACCCTGGGCTACGCCGTGGATGCGGTACGTGACGATCTGCGGGTGTTTGACGGGTTCGCGGGGGGGTTCAATTCCCTGTGGTATTTCATTGCCGTTACTCTGTTGGCGGCCCTTGTTCTGGCGAGGGATGTCAAAGCCATTGAGCTGATGTCAAAGATCCTCATGCCGGTACTGCTTGTGGTCATCGTGGGGCTGGTTATCTTTGCCAGCTCAACGCCCGGGTGGGAACAGACGAAGGATTTCTTCTTCCAGGTAGACTGGACCCGCATGGCCGATGGCAAGCTTTGGGCGTTCGCCTTCGGGCAGGCCTTCTACACCCTGGCGATCGGGCAGGGCTACCTGGTTACCTATGGCAGCTTTATTCCTCGCCAGACCCACGTTCCCAGGGCCTGCATGGTGGTTGCCGGCACCGAGACCAGTGTTGCCTTGCTGGCAGGGTGGATGATCTTCCCGTTCGTGTTCAGCTTCGGGCTGGAGCCTACCGAAGGCAGCCAACTGGCGTTTGTGACCTTGCCCCGGGTATTCGAGGATATGGCCGGCGGTTACTGGGTGGGCATTCTGTTTTTCGGTCTGTTCTTCGCGGCTGCTTTCAGCTCGAGCCTGGCGGGGCTGAAAGTCATGATCGCGGCCGTGGGGGAGGAATTCCGGCTGAGCAATACCGCCGCTGTATCCATTGTCACCGTTGTGATGCTGGTACTGGGCACCGCCTCTGCGCTCAGCTTTACCCCGATGGAATGGACCATCGCCGGTGAACCTGTGCTCGACGTGGTTGACCGGGTTGCCGGCGGCAATGTCATCATCTTCTCTGGGGTGCTGGGGGCGGCCCTGTTCTGCTGGTTCATACCGCCACAGAAAATTCGTACCGTGCTGGGCACAGAGAGCCGCTGGTGGGAATGGCGGATTTACCTGGTGGGCCGTTACCTGCCCCTGGTGATGGTGCTCTGGATTGTACTGACCTATGCCCTGACCCAGCTAGGGATCGCCCCCAATTCCGCCTGAAACATGGCATGAACCCTGCTCCTATGACCAATGTTTGTAATTGCCGGTAGCCAGAAGGCACTGGGGAGTATTTGTGCGCCAGAAAGGTGCAACAAGCACTGACATTGGTCCATTTTGGTGAGAGTGGGCTTGTCATAAGAGGAGAGGATCATGATGAACAAAGAATTGATGACCGCAAGAATCCTGGAAGCCAAAGTCAGCAAAGGCATGACCTGGGAAGCCATCGCCGAGTCCATCGGCATGTCGCCGGTGTTTACTACCTCAGTGTGTTTCGGTATGAACAGCTTCTCCGAAGACAAGGCCTTCGCCCTCTGTGAGACTCTTGGCCTCGACAAGGACGTAGCCTTTGCCCTGCAGGAATTCCCGAAGAAATCCTGGGACGGCGGCGTTCCCCAGGACCCGCTGATCTATCGTCTTTACGAGGTGGTCGGCGTGTACGGCGACACCATGAAAGCGCTGATCCACGAAAAATTCGGCGACGGCATCATGAGTGCGATCGATTTCACGATGGACATCGAGAAGGAGGAGAACCCCAAGGGCGACCGCGTAGTGGTCACCATGAATGGCAAGTTCCTGCCCTATAAGGCCTGGTGATCTCGTTTAGTCTGGGAGTTGCCTGCTTGTTCGTAGCCTGAGGTTTTGCGGGCGGATACGGGGGGTGGGAGTATTTTTTCTTCTGGAAAAAGAACTCGCTTCGCTCAGACATCTTTTTCCTTGCCAGAAAAAATACCCCCACCCCCCTATCGACGTGCAGTACAGGGATACTCAGGTCGAGTAGGTATTCACGTTCACGGAATTCCCGACAACCCCAGGCCAGCCTTTCCATTCGTATTTTCTTTTCTTTGCGATCCCGCCGTGGTCAGCTCGGCGCGGGGTGGTATCTGGATTTTTTGCCAGAAAAAGATGTCTGAGCAAAGCGAGTTCTTTTTCAAAAAAAATACAGATGCCACCCCGCAAGCCCGCCCCCGAACCGGCAGGCTACAAAAGGCAGGCAACTCCGAACGTATCAGGCCGACTGAACCCGAACACTAGAACCCTGACCAAGGGCAACCTCTGCGACCGTATGCAGTTTTTCCAGTTGCGACTGGAGCATGGTGATCGGGCGGGTGCCTTCCAGGGTCAGGGCGATATCGAGATGGTCTCCGGCGGATTCGACCGCCATGGTGGCTATGCGGAAACCGCGGATGCGGACCACCTGGCACAGGCGCTCCAGGGCGGCGGCTTCCCGGGACATGCGGCAGTTCAGGGTGTAGCTGGGCATTGGGCTATCCGTTTGCGGGGTCATGCTACTTGCTCCTTGTTGGCGGTGCTGGTGCGTCGGGTTTCGTCGATCATCTCGCGGTTGCTGGCGCCGGGTTTGACGATGGGCCAGACGTTTTCCTCGCGGCTAATGGCCACGTGCAGCAGCATCGGGCCGTTGAAAGCCAGAATGGTTTCGATGCCGCGGCGGATCTGGTCGGTGCGTTCGATGTATAACGCCGGAATGTCGAAGGCGCGCGCCATGGCAACGAAATCCGGGTTGTCGTCCAGATTTATCTGGCTTTCCCGGTTGTTGTAGAACAGCTCCTGCTGCTGGCGCACCATGCCCAGGCACTGGTTATCCATGACGATGAGTTTTACCGGCAGGTTGTAGCGGCGGATGGTGGCCAGTTCCTGGGCGTTCATCATGAACGAGCCGTCGCCGGTTACGTTGATGACGGTACTGTTACGGTCGGCGAACTGAGCGCCGATGGCGGCAGGCAAACCGAATCCCATGGTGCCCAGGCCGCCGCTGGTGAGATGGTGGCGCGGGTGGTCGAATTCGTAGTGCTGGGCGACCCACATCTGGTGCTGGCCTACATCGCAGGCAATGACGGTGTCATCCGGGGCTATCCGGGACAGTTGGCGGATAAACGCCGGGCCGGTGATGGGAGCCAGGGGTTCTTCATTGTCCGCAGCCTGGAAGCCACCAGTGGTGTACCAGGTGCGGCACTGCTTCTGCCAGTCTCCGATGGCCAGTGGTGTGTTTTCCAAGGCATCGGTCAGCGCCGCCAGGATGTCATTCAGATCCCCGCGGATGGACAGGTCAGCCGGGCGAAGTTTGTTGATCTCGGCCGCGTCGGCATCGATATGAATCATTTTCGCATTGGGAGCGAAGCCGTCGAGTTTGCCGGTGGCGCGGTCGTCCAGACGGGCACCAATGACCAGTAACAGATCACATTCGTCCACCGCCCTGTTGGCGGCGCGGGAACCGTGCATGCCCAGCATGCCGAGGTTGTAAGGGTTGTGTTTGCCGGGGTTGCCGATGCCCTTGAGGGTTACCACTGCCGGCAATGCGGAGGACTCGGCAAATATCCGGAACGGGGCCTCGGCCTTGGCCAGGCTGACACCACCCCCGCTGTAGAGCAATGGCTTGCGAGCGGTGCGCAGCATGGCCAGCGCCTGGGTCAGGTTCGGGCAGGTGTTTTCACGTGGCTCAGGGGCGGGCAGGGGCGCCGCGGCAACCTCGGCGAGCAGAAGGTCCTTGGGAATATCAATCCATACCGGGCCCGGTCGACCGCTTTGGGCCAGTTCCATCGCTTCTTCCATAATGACCGGCAGGGTGTCCGCGTCGTCAATGAGGTAGCTGTGTTTGACGATACCCAGGGTCATGCCCAGTACGTCGGTTTCCTGGAAGGCGTCGGTGCCGATCAGGCCGGACGGTACCTGGCCTGTGATCACCAGCATGGGGATGGAATCCCGGTGAGCATTGGCAACACCGGTAATCAGGTTGGTAGCACCGGGGCCGGAGGTGGCAATGCATACGCCGAGCTTGCCGCTGGCCCGGGCATAGCCGTCGGCGGCGAGGGCGCAGCCCTGTTCGTGGCGGCACAGCACATGTTCCACGTCCACATCGTCCACCAGCGCGTCGTAGAGCGGCATGATGCAGCCGCCCGGGTAACCGAAAACCGTGCTGATGTCGTGGCGGTGGAACGCTTCAAGAATGTGCTGTGCGCCGTTCATGGTCGTTTTTCCCTTTTTTCTTGCTGCAAAAAAAGCCCCCGGGACCTTTCGGTGCCGGGGGCTTTTCGTGTCTTGTCAGGTTCTGGCTATCTCACCCTCTTGTCCACGCAAAGTCCCCCGGACGGTACCACGACCACCAGGACTAGCTTCACAAGGACAATCACTGAGTTGAGATTCATAAAATCAGGATCTGCTCTGAATTTGTAAAAAATTTATGTGTAGAATCTACCCCACAGAAATAACTGGATGCAACCGTTTTCTGGCAGTTTTTCCGTGCACCAATCGCAGTCTTTACTGAAATCATCTGTTTCACCTGTGAGCAATCAATGACAAAAGCAAAACTGGGATCCATCGGCCTGTCCTTTCTGGTACTGGCGTTACTGGTTGTCTGGATGGCAACGGGCAACGTCAGGGAGGCTCGCGATGAAGCGCCGGAAGCGCCGCCTGAACAGGAAAAAGGGGTGCCTTCGGTACAGGTCGACATGCTGCGGGACAGACCCTATGAGCCGGCTCTGATGGTGCAGGGGCAACTTGAGCCCTGGCGGTCGGTGGCGATCGGTGCCCGGGTGGCCGGAACCGTGGAAGAGTTGATGGTGGAGCAGGGCGACCGGATCGCTGAAGGGGACGCTCTGTTACGGCTGTCCGAGGATGGTCGCGGCACAGCCGTGGAACAGTGGCAGGCCCGGCTGCGGAAGCTGGAGGCAGACCTCTCGGCCGCCAGGCGGCTCCGTGCCCGTGATCTCAGCTCTGAATCTGAAGTGCTGACCCTGCAAAGTGAACTGTCAGCAGCCCGGGCGGAGCTGGCGCAGGCGCGCCTGGCAATGGACAACCTGACCCCGCGAGCGCCGTTCGATGGCACCGTTAACCGTCGCGATGTGGATCTGGGTGACCTGGTTCAGGTGGGATCGCCTTTGCTGGAACTGGTCCGTATCGACCGACTGAAAGCAACAGGCCAGATTCCCCAGCAGTCCGTTAGCAATGTGAAGGATGGCCAGAAAGTGACGATCCGCACCCTGGACGGCGAAACACTGGAAGGCCAGGTGAGCTTTGTGGCCAGTGCGGCTGACCGGCAAACCCGTAGCTTTGCCGTAGAAGTGACGGTGGAAAACCCTGAGCGCAAACGAGTGGCAGGCGGTAGCGCCACGCTGCGTATTTTACTGCCTGAGGTCAGGGCCATGTTTATTTCACCCGCCTACCTCAGCCTGGGTGAGGACGGCCGCCCTGGTGTCCGCTATGTGGGCGAGAACAATGAAGTCGTGTTTACCACGGTCAAACTGCTCAACGTCACAACAGAAGGCGCCTGGGTAACCGGTTTGCCGGAGGAAATCCAGTTGATCACCCGAGGCGCCGGGTTCGTGTCCATCGGGCAGCAGGTTCGCCCGGTGAGCCGTGATTCGGACCGGGGCTGACCGGTATGCGAACCCTTATCTTTGCAGCGCTTGACCGCAGTCGTACGACGCTTTTAACCCTGGTGTTCCTGATACTGGGCGGGATCGCCGCGTTCCAGGCCATTCCCAAGGAGGCCAACCCGGACGTCACCATTCCCATGATCTATGTGTCCATGACGCTGGAAGGCATCAGCCCGGAAGACGCCGAACGCTTGCTTATCCGGCCCATGGAGCAGGAGCTGCGCTCCCTTGAAGGAATCAAGGAAATGCGTGGTACAGCCTCCGAGGGCCACGCCTCGGTGATGCTGGAGTTTGACGCCGGGTTCGACCCGGATGTGGCGCTCCAGGATGTGCGGGAAAAAGTAGACACCGCCCGTAGCAAACTTCCCCAGGAGGCGGACGAGCCCAGGGTAAACGAGATCAATGTGGCGCTCTTCCCAGTGATGTCGGTTGGCCTGTCCGGCCCGTTATCCGAGCGTGAGCTGGTCACCGTTGCGCGGCGATTGCAGGACGCCATCGAAGGTATTCCGGAAGTGCTGGAAGTGGATATCGGTGGCGACCGGGAGGATTTGCTTGAAATCGTCGTCGACCCCCAGGTATTGGAAAGCTACGGCATTGATTTTGACCAGTTGGCCTCGCTGGTTACCCGTAATAATCAGCTGGTAGCCGCCGGCAGTCTGGACACCGGCGCCGGTCGCATGGCCATGAAGGTTCCGGGTGTGATCGAGTCGGTCGAGGACGTGATGTCCATGCCCATCAAGGTGGACGGCGACACCGTGGTTACTTTTGGCGACGTTGCCATGCTGCAGCGCACGTTCAAAGACCCTACCGGTTACGCCCGGATCAACGGAGAGCCGGCGCTGGTGCTGGAGATTTCCAAGCGTACCGGCGCCAACATTATTGAGACCGTTGGCGAGGTCAAGGAGTTGATTGAGGCCGCGGGGCCAGAGTTACCGGATGAGCTGGAGGTCCGTTACATCATGGATCAGTCCACTGAAGTGCGTGACATCCTCAGTGACCTGCTCAACAACGTGCTCACCGCCATTGTACTGGTGATTATCCTGATTATAGCCGCCATGGGCCCCCGTTCCGCGCTGCTGGTGGGCCTGACTATACCCGGAGCCTTTCTGACCGGGATTCTGGTGATCTGGGGTATGGGCCTGACGCTTAACATTGTTGTCCTGTTCAGTCTGATCCTGGTGGCGGGCATGCTGGTGGACGGTGCAATTGTGGTGTCCGAACTGGCCGACAGGAACCTCTCCGAAGGACAAAGTGTGCGGTTGGCATGGGGAGAGGCTGCCAGTCGAATGGCCTGGCCCATTATTGCCTCGACCGCGACCACTCTGGCGGTCTTTATTCCGTTGCTGTTCTGGCCGGGCGTGGTGGGGGAGTTCATGAAATTCCTGCCCCTGACCGTCATTATCTGCCTTAGCGCCTCCCTGGCGATGGCGCTGGTGTTCTTGCCGGTTCTCGGCAGTATCAGTGGCGGCCGGCGCAAGCGCCAGGCGCCACCGGATGGGCGAATGACCGCCTTGTACCGGAAGCTACTGGGTCGCCTGCTGGCGGTACCGGGCTTCACCCTACTGGGTGTGCTGGCAGTGGTTGTGGTGATCTACGTGGCCTACGGCAAGTTCAATTACGGTGTGGAATTCTTTCCCAGTGTCGAACCTGACTCGGCGCAGGTCCAGGTGCGGGCAAGAGGCGACCTCTCTGTGGAAGAACGGGACGCCATCGTACGGGAAGTTGAGCAGCGGTTGCAGGGATTGCCGGAAGTGAAGGCGCTTTACGCCCGTTCAATGGTCAGCCCCGACACTCAGGTGGCGCCGGATGTCATTGGTGTACTGCAGTTCCAGTTTATCGACTGGTTCGAGCGCCGTTCCGCTACAAAAATTCTGGAGGAGTTCCGCGAGCGCACGGCGGACATTCCGGGTATCCGGCTGGAGTTTCGTAAACAGGAGGGCGGCCCGGCTGACGGCAAGCCGATAGAGCTTATGGTCAGCACTCTGGACAGCAACAAACTGGACGACTATGTCGGCGTGATTCAGCAGCGTATGGCCAACATCGACGGCTTCGTGGATATTGAGGACGACCGCAGCCTGCCGGGGATCGAGTGGCGCCTGAACGTGGACCGGGCCTCGGCCGCCCGCTTTGGTTCCGATGTGCTCAGTGTGGGTAGCGCAGTGCGACTGATTACCAACGGCCTGGTGCTGGCCACGTACCGCCCGGAGGATGTCCGTGACGAGGTGGACATTGCCGTGCGGGTACCCAACAACTGGCGGGAACTGGATCAGTTCCAGCGCCAGACAATCAATACCGGCCGGGGCCAGGTGCCCCTGTCCGAATTTGTGGAACTGGAACCGGGCGATAAGACCGGGACCATTGTACGGGTAGATGGTCAGCGAACGGTGACTATCAAGTCAGATGTCAAGCCGGGGCGCAGGGTAGACGAGTTGCTGAAAGCCCTGCAGGAAAACATGCCCGAAACCCCGGAAGGAGTGTCTGTCCGCTTTGCCGGTGAAAACGAGGACCAGGAGCAGGCGTCCAACTTCCTGGCCTCCGCCTTTATGGTGGCCATTGCCCTGATGCTGCTGATTCTGGTAACCCAGTTCAACTCCCTCTACCAGACGCTGTTGATTCTGTCTGCTATTGTGCTGTCCACGGCCGGGGTTCTGCTCGGGCTTCTTCTGAATGGACAGTCCTTTGGCATCGTGATGGTGGGGATGGGTATCATCGCTTTGGCGGGTATTGTGGTGAACAACAACATTATTCTTATTGATACCTACAACCAGATGCGAAAACAGGGGATGGAAGCCTTTGAGGCAGCGCTGGAAACCGGCTGCCTGCGTCTTCGCCCGGTGCTATTGACGGCAATCACCACCATTCTGGGATTGATGCCAATGGTGCTGGCGGTGAATGTGGACCTTGTCTCGCCGTCGTTGGGTTTTGGCGCCCCTTCAACCCAGTGGTGGACGCAGCTGTCCAGTGCCATCGCCGGTGGGCTGGCGTTTGCCACCATACTGACCCTGTTGCTCACCCCGGCGTTACTGGTGCTTGGTGACAAATCGGGGCGTAAACTGAAACAGCTATCCTACTGGCTGGTGAAAAAACGTTCGATCAACTGATCGAAGGATAATGGTCTGCTGTACAGGTAACCCTGGAGGTAGTCACAACCCTGCCCGCGAAGCCATTTTTCGTGGGCGTCGGTTTCCACACCTTCGGCCACGACGGACAGCCCCAGGCCTCTCGCAAGCCCGAGAATAGACAGAATGATGGCGCAGTCATCCTCGTCATCGGGAAGGTCGCTGATGAACGAGCGGTCAATCTTGATGCGGGCAAATGGCAGGCCCTTGAGCCGCGACAGCGACGAGTACCCGGTGCCGAAGTCGTCAATGGACAGTTGCGCGCCAGCATCAACCAGTTCCTCGAGAAGGCTCGAGATGGTGCTGAGATCACCCTGCAGAGCGTCCTCGGTCACTTCGAAATGCAGCATCTTGACGGGGACAGCGTGTTCGGCGCAGATTCTCTTTATGCTGCCCGGCAGCTCCGCAACCAGGACTTGCTCCGGGGCCAGGTTCACCGAGACCTCGGGCAGGGTGATCTGACGTTTGTTCGCCCACCTCCACTGCTCACATACCCGGCGCAGCACACATTCCCCAAGGGCATACATCAGGCCCCCGCCTCTGGCAATGTCGAGAAACTCGATGGGTGCCAACCAACCCCGGTCAGGGTGGTGCCAGCGCACCAGAGCCTCGACAGATTCCACACTGGCCCCGGAGGCGTCGGTTATCGGCTGATAGAACACATCAAGTTTCTGTTCTTTTATGGCCACCCGCAGGTCATTTTCCAGCTCAAAGCGGGAGCGTGCGCTCACCTGGATACTGGAATCAAAGAAGCAGGCCCGGCCCCGGCCCTGGTGCTTGGCGTTGTACATGGCCGCTTCCGCGCCGCGGAGCAGCTCTTCTGTATTATCGCAGTCTCCCGGCAGGTGGCAGATGCCGAGGCTGACCCCTACCGTGAGGGCATGTCCGTTCAGACGGATGGGTTTGCTGACCTCGTGCCGGATTTTTGCAGCAGTCTGTTCCAGTGTGTCCGGCTGGGTACGGTTGCGAATAATAAGGGCGTACTCATCACCACCAATCCGCGCGAGCAGATCCTTGCCGGGAACGTTGATCTGTTTCAACCGCTGGCCGATTTCTTCAATGACATTGTCGCCTACTTGCGCCCCGAGCCCGTCATTGATTGTCTTCAGCCTGTCCACATCCACCCATATCAGCGCCAGGCTGCCGAGCCCGCGGCGCTCGAGCTTATCGATCAGGTAACCGATTCGATCCCGCAGGGATTTGATGTTCAGCAGCCCTGTCAGTGAGTCATAGCGGGTGGCATATTCCAGCGCCTGTTTCGAGTCGAGCCAGTCTTCATGGGTATTCATCAGACTGATGGTATCGGCGATGGCGATAACGAATGATATTTCCGGGAGGGTCCACTGGCGGTGAGTTGTCGATTCCAGGCAGACCACACCGCTGAGCCGCGCGCCATCAAAAATGGGCGCGTCCAGTATGGAACAAATGCCCCTGGGCACGAGGTAATCAGGTGCAAAGGCACTGGTTCGTGGATCTTTCTGTGCATCGGGAACAGAGAGCACCCGTTCGCTCTCCAGGGCACAAAAATACTCGGGGTTAGCGGTCTGGTGGAAACTGGCGGCCTGCGATGTCGCCCCATCCGGCGTATGCAGCCATTCCGATTCAATATGGTCCCGTTGTTCCGGAAACCGCCAGACACTGACTCGTGCAACCTCCAGCTGTTTTGCACACAGCGCTGTCAGTGCCGCGAGTTTGTGTTGGCGCTCCCTGTTGATAAACGCCGGGCTGTGACTCAGTTCCATCAGCGCCTTGTGAAAGTTCACAAAGGTATCCATATCCTTCATAGGCTCTGGCTTTCAGTTGTGAGTGGCGGGTGCCTCGTCCATGTCATCTCGGCTCTATATTGGCATTGGCTGCAGGCGCTGTCCAACGCTCCATGGTAAACGGGGTTTGTGAAGATTTGTTGTCTGATTGCGTCATTTTATTGTGTGTACAAAGAAGTTGCGGTTTCTGGTTCATAATGGAACGACGGGGTTGTAATCAGGTTTTTTACGCCGGAGTCGCTCTTGAACAAAGCCATCGTACAACTAATGTTGATTCTTGCTGCTGTGTGGCCGGGGTGGGCTTCAGCCCAGCCGGCGACGTGGGACAGTCAATCCGGGCGTATGGAGCTATCGCGGTTTGTTGAATACTGGGCCGAACCTTCCGGCCCCGCCACCCTGGAAACGGTGCGGAACCTCCGCGAAAATCAATGGCAGCCTAACGGGAAAGACAGTGTAAGCCTCGGGTACGGCGACGAGGTGTACTGGTTCCGGGTTCGCATCGGCAATCAGGGGGAGACCTCCGACCCCCTGTTCCTCGAAATCGGCTACCCGGTACTGGACCACGTCGAAATCTACCTGGTTAATAATGGCGAACTCACCGAGCAACACATCCTGGGTGATAAACAGCCGTTTCACGACCGCCTCGTTGATCACCGTAATTTTCTTGTTCCACTGACGCTGTCATCCGGCGATAACATCTCCGTTTACGTACGTGTCGATACCAGCAGCTCCATGCAGGTGCCGCTCACGCTCTGGGATCAGGCCGACTATTACGTGGCTGAGCAATCCCGCAGCATGTTTGAGGGTCTCTATTACGGCATCGTGCTGGTAATGATCCTTTACAACCTGTTCGTCTATATTGCGGTAGGTGAGCGTAGCTTCCTCTACTACGTGGGCTATATTTCAGCCATGCCGCTGTTTCTGGCGAGTCTGCATGGCGTCAGCTTCCAGTATCTATGGCCAGAGGCGACCCGTTGGAATGATCAGGCAATCATCGTATTTCTCAATCTGGTGATCCTCTTCGGAGGTGCCTTCAGCATCCGTTTTATCAACGTTTCCCGCACTAACCATCCGATAATGAACCGGCTGACTCTATCTCTGATGGTTGTTGCCGGGCTGATGGCCCTTGCCGGTATTCTGGTGCCTTACCGCCTGATGATTCTGCCAACCATCGTGGTGGCCTTCCTGGGGTGTACAGGGATGCTGCTGCTGAGCATTGTGCGCTGGATAAAGAAAGATCTGGCCGCCCGGTATTACACGCTTGCCTGGTTTTTCATGCTGTTTGGCGGAATAGTCCTCGCTCTCAGCAAGTTCACCATGCTGCCCCGCAATCTGTTGACGGAAAATGCCACCCAGGTGGGCTCCGCCATCGGCGTTATCCTGTTGTCGGTGGCCCTGGCGGACAGGCTCAACAAGGAGAAAAAGCGTTCCTTTGAAGCTCAACAGCGGTTGCTTCAGGAAGAACGCAAAGCGCGCCTGGCGCAGGAAAAGTCCCTTCGGATCCAGCGGGAGGCTAACACGCTGCTGGAGCAGAGAGTGCACGAGCGTACCCAGGATCTTGAGGTCGTCAACGATCAGTTGCGGGAGCTCAGCTCTACCGATGCACTTACCGGTCTCAAGAACAGAGGCCACTTTGACCGGGCGTTCAGTTCTGCAGTCGTGAAGGCGTACCGTTTTGGACAGCCCCTCTCACTGCTACTGCTGGATATCGACCATTTCAAGAAGTTCAACGACACCTACGGTCACCTGGTAGGGGACGATTGCCTGCAGATGGTTGCCAACTGTATCCGCCAGTACGTGACTCGCCCAGAAGACCTGGCGGCCCGATACGGCGGCGAGGAATTTGTGGTGCTTCTACCGGATACGCCGGAAGAGGGTGCCTTGCGGGTTGCAGAAAAGATCCGTCAGGAGATTGAGAGGACAGGATTCCGGGTATCCGAGGAAGTATTACATCTGACGGTGAGCATTGGCGTGTGTGCCGTCTGTCCTCACGAGGCCGACGCCACCAAGGCCATTTTCTGCTGGGCGGATGAAGCGCTCTACGAGGCCAAGGGTCGGGGGCGGAATCAGGTTGTGGTCAGTGAGCCCCCGCCCGTTCAGGATGCCAGGCCTGCCATCGTCTGACCGTGGTTGAGAGCAATTTCCGGCCACTCCATGGTTTCTTCCAGGGCAAAGGCCAGTTCCAATAGTGTACGCTCCCCGCCATGCCGGCCCATAAGCTGGATGGAAACCGGCAGGTTGTGCTGGTCCAGGGTGGCTGGCAGTGAGATCGCAGGGGCGCCAGTGGCGTTGGCCAGCGGGGTAAAACTTACGTAGCGGGTCAGGCGGTCAAACAGGGTATCAAAATCCACCCCCGGGGACAGGTAACCGATTTCCGGTGTGGTGTGGCCAAGAACCGGGGTGAGCACCGCGTCGTAAGCTACCATGGTTTTCGCATATTCATGATACGACCGGTGCAGTCGCCAGAGTGTCGCCGGCAGTTTGTAGAACTGCTTTCTGAAGGCCTTGTCCAGCCCCAGCGTCAGGCCATCCAGGCGTGTTTTATCAAAATTCGGATGAATCAACCGCTTGCCGTTCGAGCGCACACCAAATGCCAGCATTCCCCAGTAGAGGGCAAAGTCCTGCGGAAAGGATGAAGCTACGGGAACGTCCATGGGCACTATCGTGTGCCCCAGCTTTTCCAGAACCCGCGCGGTGCTTTCAACCGCCTTCCGGGTAGTTGCGTCTGTGGGGTGGCCGTTAATGGAGTCCATCACCAGTCCGACCTTCAGTGAGCGTGTGGAGGGCCCTTCCACGCACCCGACAGGCGGCAGTTTCGGGTTGCGGAAATAATGCTCGGCCCCGGAATAAAAGTTTGCCGTGTCCCTCACGCTGCGTGTAACCACCCCGTCGCTGACGATATTGATGGGTAGCGATTTTGCAGCGTCATTATCGACAAGGCGGCCCCTCGTGGGCTTCAACCCCACCAGCCCGCAGCAGGCTGCGGGAATGCGAATGGAACCACCGCCATCGTTTGCATGGGCGATGGGGACAACGCCGGCGGCCACCAGCGCCGCTGAGCCACCCGAGGAGGCGCCAGTGGAGTATTCCAGGTTCCATGGGTTGCGGGTGGGCTCAGCGTGGGCCGGCTCGGTGGTGGCATTGAACCCGAACTCGGGCAGGGTACTTTTGCCAATACAAACCAACCCCTGTGCCAGCAGTTGCCGGGCGAAAGGGCTGGTATGGGTTGCCGGTAGCGGGCGAATGGCAGCGGTGCCGTGGGTAGTGGGAAAGCCTTTTACATCGGTGTTGTCTTTAACCACCGTGGGAATGCCGGAAAAAATACCGGGACCTGCCTGAGCTGGGGGGATTACCCGTGCATCAGGTTCGCGGTCATCTGGAATGGGCGTCACCAGGCCATGAATGCCGGATTCGGCTTTCCGGGCCCGGGCAAGAGTTGCCTGGAGTACCTCTTCCGCAGAGACTTCACCACGGCGAATCAGGGCTGCCAGCGAGGTGGCATCGTGGCTGCCGAGCAGGTCATCACTGAATGTATGCATCGATTGCGGGCGTTGTTGTGCGGTCAAGGCGGATACTCCATGTCAATTCCGGAACTGCGTCTACTCTATACGAGGTTTAAACGTGACGATATGTCATATCAGGAAATTGCATCACCGGGTACGAAAGATAAGAATCCGGTTTCCACGTGCCGTGACAGGCTATAAGCTTGTTTCCAGGCACAGTCACCGCAAACAGTGAATCTAATGGTATTTCTGGATAGTTTAGACACATTTGCCGAGCCATTGGTGCGTTATTTCCTCGGAATTTTCTTCCTGATGATCGGCCTGCAGTTCACCAGTCGCAGCCTCGGTCTTTACGCACGGATGGGCTATTCGTTTATCCATTATGGCAGGCAGGCATCTGCCGGGTGGTGGCACCGGCATATCTTTAATGTGTTTCGCGCACTGATTCTGGCGGCCGTTGTGGCACGTATCTTCGTGGATATCGACCCCTGGCTGGGTGTGTTGGATGCACTGTATTACGGGCCGGTACTGGTGACGGGGATGGTGTTCCTGCTGTTTTCATTTAGCCTGGTCAACTATCTGCAGGCATACATGCATGAGGAGTGGCGTTCGGGCGTGGACCCCAAGCAGGGTCGCCATTTGATCACCGAGGGGCCCTTCAGCCGCAGCCGAAACCCGGTGTTCCTGTCTGTCATGCTGGGCCAGTTGGGCTTTTTCCTGGCGCTACCTTCAATATTCTCTCTGGTGTGCCTTATTGCCGGCGTTACCGTACTGATACGGCAGGCGAAAGTGGAGGAAAAGGCGCTCGCCGATCTCTTCGGAGACCCCTACGAAGCGTATCGCAGGCGAGTGCCTCGCTGGCTCTGACCCAACTGTTTGGCGCCAGGCTACTTGCGGGCTTCTTTGATCACATCGTAGGCGTGACTGATTTCCCGGGTTCGCTCTTCTGCCATTTCCCGCATGCTTTCCGGCAGGCCGCGGCCCGCCAGTTTGTCAGGGTGATTTTCACTCATCAGTTTGCGATAGGCTTTCTTGAGCTCAGCATCACTGGCCGCCGACGACACGCCCAGCACTTTGTAGGCATCGTCGAGCTGGCTGGCCGAGGAGGACTGGCCTGAAGCGCCGGCTCTGCCTGTGTGCGCGCCACGTAGCATGGCTTCCAGTTGGTCCACCTGGGCCTCAGGCAGCCCCAGGCCGCGGGCAATGCGCAACAGCATCTCGTGTTCGGCGGGGTGCACCACGCCATCGGCGGCCACGGCGGATACCTGTACCTGAAGGAACATCTGTAGTAATGCGGGCTGGCGACCGCTCACTCGCAGGAAGTGCTGCAGCTCTGCGTCCAGATCAAAATCGTCGGCCTTGCCGCGGTTGAAGGCTGCCTTGGCACGCTCCCGGTGCTCGCCCGAAAGCCGGAAACGCGCGAACAGGCTCTCAGCAACCTGGATTTCATCGCGGGTGACCACGCCATCGGCTTTACACAGCGCGCCCATCACAGCAAACACAGACTCCAGAAAATCCGTCTGTACGTTGCGCAATTTCTGAAACAGGCGGCTCTTGATATAACGGGTAAGCAGCGCCCCCGCAACAGCACCAATCAGTAATCCTGGAAAACGGCCAAACAGATAACCGATTAAGCCGCCGATAAACAGGCCGAACATGACAGTGTCCTTTTCAAGTGTTAAAAACTGGGCAAAGTATACGGGGGTGATAACGTCATGACCATGGACCTTTTCGAGCAAGCGCCACCAGCACCCTGGGCCGAGGCGCTATGCGAGGGAGCCGTTGTGCTTCGTCGATTCGCCGTTGCCACGGACGCCGAACTGCTGGACGGTATTGAACGGGTCGCGAAGCAGGTGCCGTTCCGGCAGATGCAAACCCCTGGCGGCCACACCATGTCCGTCGCCATGACCTGTTGTGGTGACTGGGGCTGGGTAACGGACAGGCGGGGTTATCGATATCAGCCTCAGGATCCGGTTTCCGGGGAGCCTTGGCCAGCTATGCCAGAGGTGTTCAACGCTCTGGCCGTGGACGCCGCCGAGACGGCAGGCTATGCCGGTTTTGAGCCGGACTCCTGCCTGATCAACCGCTATTCGCCGGGCGCAAAAATGGGGCTTCACCAGGACAAGGACGAGGATGATTTTGATCAGCCCATTGTCTCTGTATCTCTGGGGGTTCCGGCGACCTTTCAGTTCGGCGGTCTGCTGCGCAGCGAGCGGCCGCAGCGAGTGCCGCTTGCGCATGGTGATGTGGTGGTATGGGGTGGCCCCGCGCGGCTGCGCTACCACGGTGTGTTAACGCTAAAAACGAGTGACCACCCTTTGACCGGAATCTACCGCTACAACCTGACCTTCCGCCGGGCTTGGTAGCCAGTGACCAGCCTTATTGCAGCCAGGCAACGGTCAGTCCTGCGAGCAGGGACACCATCATGGGACCGGCGACGCGAACTCCCAGCTCGCGTCGGCCGATGGCCCCGGCTATGCCTGCCTTCACCAGGTTATTGGTGGCCGCCGCAATAACAATACCGATGACAGCCGTCTGCCCTGCAAGCGTGTCCTGGGACATTCGTGTCAGGGACAGGGTTATGGCGTCTACGTCCGCAATGCCGGAGCTGGCCGCCAGTACATAGATACCCAGGTCGCCCAGCCATTCCTGCAGGAATTCCCCCAGCAGGAGGATAGCCACCAGTAACACGCCGAAGACAAGGGCGGATTTCAGATCCAGCGGGTTCTGGGTGAGTTCGGGCCGGCTTACTTCCAGGCGCCCCCGATTACGCTGCCAGATAATGAGCGCTGGCAAATACAGCAGCAGGGTCATCACTGCCACAGGCCATGCCAGTTGTGGCAACAGTGCCGGGTTGATCAGGGCGCAGTAGATCAGGATACGCGGGAACATGGTGCCGCAGGCGATCAGGATACCACTGGCAAACTGGGGGCTGACCTCGGGCGAGATCGTTGACTGCCTGGCGTAATGCAGGGTGAGGGCGGTAGATGAGCTCAGCCCGGCGAACAGACTGGTAAACAGGATGCCTTTGCTGGTGCCGGCCAGCCGGATGGCAAAATAGCCTACGAAAGAAACCGAGGCGATCAGCACCACCATCCACCAGATTTCACGGGGATTCAGCACGCCACCGGGCCCCAGATCCTGATCGGGCAACAGTGGCAGCATGACAACCGAAATAACCAGCAGTTTCAGTGCTGCGTCCAGCTCATGTTCCTGAAGTTTTTCGACCAGTCCGTGAATTTCCTTCTTGTTGTCCAGGATCAGAGCGGTAATCACGGCCGCGCCGGTGGCGATGGCCGGGTCCACCGCCACGGCAATGGCGCCATAGCAGAAGGTGAGCACCATGCCGATGGTGCCGGTGATGCTGAAGTTGCGGATATGGGAAAGGCGTTCGCTGAAAGCTACCAGGGCAATGGCCACCACGCTGATCAGGAGCACCGGAAACGCCCATTCGGTAACCTCTTGCGCCAGCAGCGCCGCGACCCCGCCCAGCAGGCCAATCAGGGCAAACGTCCGGATGCCGGCGATACGCTCCCCGGACGCCTGGCTTCTTGCGTCCCAGCCACGCTCCAGGCCGATGATCGCCCCCAGCAGCAAGGCAATCGCCAGGTTCAGTGTGGTCTGGTTGTTGGCGATCAACTGGCCGGTTACGTCATCCATGGAGTATTCCATTATCGGGTTTGGTGGCCTCTTCGAGGGTGGTGGTCAGCCGTTGGAGCAGGGTTCCGCTGTGGCGCCAGAAATGCCAGTAGAGAGGAACGGCCAGCTCGTGGCCCGGCGCCAGATTGATGAGGCTGCCATCCTCCAGCCATTTGCGGGCCTGAATACCGGGGATCATACCGTAGCCCATACCGGCCCTGGCAAGCTGAACGAATCCTTCCGATGAGGGGCACAGGTGATAGGGAAATCGGCCATGGTAGCCGCAACCAGCCATGAACCGGTGCTGTAACTGGTCATTGGGTCCGAAAACGATGGCCGGGGAGTTGGCAAAGGCCTCCGGGGTAATACCGCCGGCGAAAAAACGGCGGACGTATTGTGGCGTCGCCAATGGCATATAGACCATCTCACCGAGTGCCACGCATCGCCCGCCGGCAACAGGCTGGCTGCTGCTGCACAGGCAGGCGGCAACATCGCCATCACGCATTCGTTTCAGGCCTACATCCTGGTCCTCAATGACCAGGTCCAGCAGCACGCCCTCGCGGCTACAAAAGTTGCCAACTACAGAAGCCCACCAGGTGGCAAGGCTGTCGGCGTTGATGGCGATCCGCAGGCGCGTGGTGTCCTCGGCAAGAGCGGGTATGGTTTTGCGAAGGTCTCTTTCCAGCAACTGCACCTGTTGGAAGTGGTTGAGCAGTTTGTTACCCGCCGGCGTTGCCTGGAGCTCGGGGTGCCTCACCAGTACCGGTTGGCCCAGGCGCACCTCCAGTGACTTGATACGTTGCGAAACCGCTGATTGGGTAAGCCCGAGTATTTCGCCCGCACGTTCGAACCCACCGTTTTCGATAACGGCTGCCAGGGCCTGAAGCAGCTTGTAATCCAGCATAAGAAAAATTCATGGGATATAAGGTTTATGATTTTTAAGTATAGCGGTCTCCGGGTAAGCTTCCAGCAAATCGGGAGGGAAGAATGCTGACAAGTTACCTGACAGGGCTGATCGTTTGTGGCGGGATTATCATCGCCATCGGTGCCCAGAATGCTTACATTCTCGGCCAGGCGATCCGGCGGGAGCATCACTGGTATTGTGCGGGCATCTGTATGACCGCCGATATACTGCTCTTCACCGCCGGTATGTTCGGGGTAAATGCGGCGTTGATGGCGGTACCGGAGGCGCTGGATGTTCTTCGCTGGCTCGGAGTATTGTTCCTGGGATGGCTGGCGTTGGTAGCTTTCTACAAGGTGGCGGTGGGGCGAAAGGGCCTGGGCGCCAATGCGTCAGCGGCAACCAGCGTGCGAGTGGTGGTACTGACCACTCTGGCGGTCACCTTGCTCAACCCTCAGGTCTACCTGGATACACTGCTGCTGATTCCCGCCATCGGGGCCCAGCAGGAGAGTCCGGCCGTGTTTGTGGCCGGAGCCAGCAGTGCTTCGGTGCTGTGGTTCGGTCTGTTGGCCTTCGGTGGAGCTGCACTGTCGCCCTGGCTGGCCAGTCCCATGGCATGGCGATTCATTGACGGGGCCATCGGTTCGATGATGGCCGTGCTTGCTTTCCATCTGGCCAGTAATGGTTTGTCAGGGCCAGTCATGTGAAACGCGGGGTGCGGTCGGTTACTTTCCCGGCGTCATTCTGGTAGACTTCGCCGCCTTAATTTCACAGCCTATGAACTGACTTCAATGAACGTCTCCACGACATTCCCGACGATCACTCCACCCTAGCGCTCGGCGCACCCTCCAGGTTAATTCCTTGAGCCAATAGCCTGTATTCGCTTCCGGCGAGTACCGCGGGTTCTATTGCCTCTGAGTTTTCGTCTCAAGTCGTTCGGTTCCCAATGCCCAAATCAGTTATTTCAGGCTTTGCCTGCAGTGTTCACCCTTCCAATGAATTGACTGGATATCAACTATGGTAAACAAGCTCAAAGCCGACTGGCTCTCTAACATACGGGGCGATCTGCTCGCCGGTATTGTGGTGGCGCTGGCGCTGATTCCCGAAGCCATCGCCTTTTCCATTATTGCCGGCGTAGACCCGAAAGTGGGCCTTTACGCCTCGTTCTGTATTGCTGTGGTGATTGCTTTTGTGGGCGGCCGCCCCGGTATGATCTCGGCCGCCACCGGCGCCATGGCGCTGCTGATGGTTACCCTGGTAAAGGAACATGGGCTGGAATACCTGCTGGCAGCCACACTGCTTACTGGCCTGTTGCAGATAGGCGCCGGCTACCTGAAGCTCGGCGGCCTTATGCGGTTTGTCTCCCGCTCGGTGGTGACCGGGTTTGTGAACGCGCTGGCCATCCTGATTTTCATGGCCCAATTACCGGAGCTGACCAATGTGACATGGCATGTCTATGCCATGACCGCCGCAGGGTTGGGTATCATCTATCTGTTCCCGCTGCTTCCGGTGATCGGCCGCATTCTGCCGTCGCCCCTGATCTGCATCGTCGTTCTGACCGCCATCGCGATGATCTACAACATCGACATCCGCACTGTCGGTGATATGGGACAATTACCGGATACGCTCCCGATTTTCCTGTGGCCGGACGTGCCGCTGAACCTGGAAACCCTGATGATTATCCTGCCTTATTCCGTGGGCCTCGCTATTGTTGGCTTACTGGAATCGATGATGACCGCTACGATTGTTGATGATCTGACTGACACCACCAGTGATCGTGACCGGGAATGCAAGGGGCAGGGGATTGCCAACATCGGTTCCGGCCTGCTAGGTGGCATGGCGGGGTGCGCAATGATTGGCCAGTCCATCATCAACATCAAATCCGGAGGCCGGACCCGGCTGTCAACACTGACGGCAGGTGTTTTCCTCCTGGTGCTCGTACTGGTTCTGGATCAGTGGCTGGTGCAGATTCCCATGGCCGCGCTCGTGGCTGTGATGATCATGGTGTCGATTGGTACCTTCAGTTGGGCGTCTATCAAAAACCTCAAGGAGCACCCGTTGTCCACCAACATTGTGATGGTGGTAACCGTTGTTGTGGTTGTCGCAACCCACAATCTGGCGTTTGGTGTTCTGGCAGGTGTGTTGCTGGCGGCGCTGTTCTTCGCCAATAAGGTTGGCCATTACATGCTGGTGACCTCCGAGTTTGATGACGCCACCGATACCCGTACCTACAATGTGGTGGGCCAGGTCTTTTTCAGTTCCTCGGAAAAGTTCACGGAATCCTTTGATTTCAAGGAAGCAGTGGATAATGTGGTGATAGATCTGACCCGGGCGCATTTCTGGGATATTACGGCGGTGGGTGCTCTAGACAAGGCGGTCATCAAGTTCCGCCGCGAGGGCGCCGAGGTTGAGATCATTGGCCTGAACGAAGCCAGTGCCACCATCGTCGACCGTTTCGGCGTGCACGACAAACCCGATGCCGTTGACCAGCTGATGGGGCACTGATATGACGCAAGCCAAGGAATTCAACAACGATCCCGGTCAGAATAACAACCATAACAATCACCAAGGCGAGGTTGAGATGCTACGAGTAGTTGCCTGTATCGACGGCTCCAGGGCTGCGCCGGCGGTGTGTGATTACGCCGCCTGGGCCAGCAAGTACATGGAAACACCTGTGACACTGCTGCACGTGTTGGACGAAGAGCGCTACCCGACGGAGCCGGACCTGGCCGGTAACATTGGGCTAGGCAGCCGCGAACAGCTGATGGACGAGCTGGCCGAGCTGGACCGGAGGCGCTCGAAGCTGGCCCTGGAGCATGGCCACCATATGCTGGATGAAGCCGAGGACCGGGTGAAGACATTGGGCGTCGACGATGTCCTCAAGCGTCAGCGCCATGGCGACCTCACCGAATCTCTTCTGGCTCTGGAAAACCAGACCCGTTTGCTGGTGATGGGGCTTCACGGCGAGAGCAGCTCCGACCGGAACGTGCATGTGGGCAGCCAGCTGGAAACCGTGATCCGCAGCGTCCACCGCCCGATACTGTTGGTACCGGATGAATACCGGCAGCCGACGAGCGCGATGCTGGCCTTCGATGGCAGCGCCACCGCCTTCAAAGGTGTGGAGTTGCTTGCGGGAAGCCCGGTACTTAAAGGCATGCCGATTCACCTGGTGATGATCGGGGCTGACACCAATGACCGCTGGGAGCAGCTCAAGAAAGCCGAGAGGATACTGGGTGACCTTGGTTCCGAGATCACCCTGGCCATTCGCGCCGGTGATGTGGAACCTACTCTCCATGCGTACCAGGAAGAGCATGGTATCGACATCCTGGTGATGGGTGCCTATGGGCATTCGCGAATCCGCCAGTTCCTGGTGGGCAGCACCACAACGACGATGCTGAAAACTGCCCGGAAACCGCTGGTGATACTGCGTTAATGCCACTGCGCCGGTTTTTCCCGCTTGCGCTCTCAGCCTCAGGCGGGTGGATCCTGGTGTTGGTAACGTTGTTGGCCGGTTGTACGGGCGGCTTGCAACCGGTCGTACATTCCGGAGTCGAGGAAGCCGTGCCCAACAATGACAGCTTTCTATTCAGACAGTCCAGGCAGAGATTGGCCGGTTCGAACGGACAGTCCGGCTTTTACCTTCTGAATTCCGGACAGGAAGCGTTCCTCTCCCGTGCGGCTCTGATTGAGTCTGCGGAACAGAGCATCGACGCCCAGTATTACATCTGGGGCAATGATGGCTCCGGGCGCTATCTCGCTGGCCGGCTACTCCTCGCCGCAGACAGTGGTGTGCAGGTCAGGTTGCTACTGGATGATTTCAATGCCGAGAGCATTGGTGAACTCTTTGCTGCGCTGGGCACTCACGCCAATATTCAGATCCGCATTTTTAATCCTGCCAGAAGCCGCAGTGGATGGGGGCGCTGGGTGTCGTTCCTGATGGATTTCGACCGGATTAACCGGCGCATGCACAACAAGACCTTCGTGGTGGATAGGGCGGCGGGCATTGTTGGTGGCCGCAACATTGGTGATGAGTATTTCGGGTTTGATTCAGGGCGCTATTTCCGGGACCGTGATGTGCTCGCAATAGGTCCCGTTGTTGATGGAATGACGGATAACTTCCAGGCCTACTGGAACAGCCCCTGGGCCTATCCGGTATCTGCCCTGTATCCGGACGTTCCCGCTGAATCGGACGTGGCCGCGGCGCTTGAGGAGCTTCGCCACCAGGCCACAACGCAGGCTGACATCCCGGCGCCTGCACCGGCCGGCCGCACGCAGGGAAGGACAGCGCTGACCGGGCTGTTGGAACAACTGACGGTTGCCAACGGCGAAGTGGTGTTTGATCTGCCTTTTGAAACCATGGACGAGCCGGCTGAAACCCCCAGGCGGAGCGCCAGAATGCTTCAGCAGCTGGTCCAGGCGACTGACCAGGAAATTCTGATTGAGTCCGCCTACCTGATCCTTGCCGAGGAACAGCTGGAATTACTGGATGTTGGTGAACGCGAGGGGCTAGTGGTTGCGGCCCTGACCAATTCGCTGGCAACCAATGATCTGGTGACCAATCACGCAGGCTACGCGCGCTGGCGTGATTATATGCTGGAGCAGGGCATTCGCATCTATGAACTCAAACCAGATGCTGAGGCCTGTGAGCAATGGCTGGCAACAGACGGATTCTGCGCCACAGGCCAGGTAAGCCTGCACTCCAAGTCCGTGGTGTTTGATCGCAGCACTCTCGTGGTGGGGTCCTTCAACGTCAACCTCCGCTCAATCTACCTGAACGGCGAAACGGTGCTGATTATTCATAGCCCCGAGCTGGCAGAGCGGGTGGCCGGAGACATTCAGTCAGTTATGGAGCCGCAAAACAGCTGGGAAGTCTCTCTGGATGAAAGCGGCGACACGCAATGGCGTAGTGGCGGGGAAGTCTTTGAAAGCGAACCAACGGTTGGCTGGTGGCGCCGTGCACAGTCCCGTTTTCTTTCTTGGTTGCCGATCGAGAAGTACCTCTAGTACCGGAGAAGAGCAGGGGGGAGCTGAGCTCCCCCCGAGGGTCACTGTTCGACTTCCTCCTCGGCGTCATTGGACAAACGTTCTGCGCCCTGCTTTACGTTCTGCCAGGCAGAGGACGTGGCCTCCTTGGTGTCTTCCCAGGCGCTGCGGCTGGTTTCCTTGGTGGTTTCCCAGGCCTGGCGCATGGAGTTGCTGGTCTGGTTCCACCAGCTTTCGTCGTATTCCGGCAGTGCTTTGATTTCATCCCCGGTTGCTTCCATATGCACCGCGTAATCGTGGTCGTCAAACTCCTGGTCGGCATTTTCTTCCAGGCGCAACGTAAAAGTGCCGCGCTCGGCAACAACATCGCGACCACCCAGGCCCAGCACGTCACCGGTCTTGATCACCAGGGAATGGAGCGACATATTGTCGTCCATGAGGATGTTCTCCACCTCGCCGATCTCTTCTCCGTTACTGTCGTAGACGTCCGCATCCATCAAGTCGCTGGATGAATAAAGACCCTGGGCCGCATTTGCCGATATGCTGAAGGCCATGGAACCGGCCAGGAGAGAAGTGCTCATTGCCTTTATCAAACGTGTGCGCATCATAGTGAACTCCTGTATTGGCTGAACTCCTGTGAGTGGATGTGTGCACGCGATGTAACGGCGATCACGTTACTGATAACGCTATCAAGGCCGGGGCTGTTCATCTACTTACGGTATTGCAATAGAAATCACCCCATGATGTATACCCGAAAGGGCATCCAGAGCCCCATAGCCATCATGATCAGGTTCTCCGTGAGTGATACAAAGCCAAGGGGGACGTTGCTGTTGCCCCCCACACAGGCACATTTGAGTTCCCGGCGGTCAATGTACACCGCCTTGAAAACCGATATGGCGCCGACGGTGCCAATAAACAGCGACACCGGAGCTGCCAGCCATATCAGCGCACCAGCCAGCATCAGAATACCCGCGAAGGTTTCACCGAAAGGGTAGAGGTAGCCGTAACCCACCTGCTTCTGGGCGAGCAGATCATAGTTGAGGAACATGGTGCTGAAGCTTTCCACATCCTGCAGCTTCTGCAGCCCGAGCAGGATCATGGCAATGGCCACGAACTTCTCGACGGTCATCAGAGAGAACACCGAACTGTTGAAGAACCACATTATGGCGATGGCCATCAGCAGGGCGGTGCCGAAAATGGCGATCACCGGCTGGTAACTGGTTTCGTCATCCGGGTCATCGAGCCCGAAATGCTCACGAAGGTCATCGTAACCGCCGATGCGCTGGCCATCGATAAACGCCTGTGGGGTGGTATCCACGTTGTGCTTTTCCTGGAACGCATCGGTTTCTTCCCGGGTCGTCAGGTGGTGGTCCTCTACCTGGTAGCCCTTGCGCTTGAGCAGAAATTTGCTCTTCAGGCCAAACGGACACAGGTGTTCCGACATGACCATGCGGTAAAGCTCGGCGGTCTTGCCCTGGGCATTGTCAGCCATAGTGCTGCCCTCCTTGATTTGGGAACGGTCGTCCTGATAACGCTCACAAACAGGATCCGGGGGGATTAACCATCAGACTAGTTCAGGAAGACTACAATGAGAACAGAGGTTACATGGTGGTAATAAGGCTCGTGAAATATCAGGCGTAGCTCCCGGCCGCAACTCCCGATGCCCATGCCCATTGAAAGTTGTGTCCGCCGAGATGTCCCGTCACATCCACTACTTCGCCAATGAAATACAGGTCAGGCCTGTCCAGCACTGCCATGGTTTTGGATGACAGCTGGCGGGTCTCCACGCCCCCCAATGTCACTTCTGCAGTTTTCCGAACACATTCCTAATGTTGTCAATTTTCCCGCTGATTGCTCATCCAGTGCTGTCTTAAGTTTTAGGGCACAATTCAAGCTGGCAGGGCGAGGGTAGCATCAGAATAGCCCCAGTTCTTTCGAGTAGTATCAATCAGGCGGGAAGGGCGTCATGCTAAGGCCACCCTTTATATTACGGTCCACATATTCTACTCTCGACTATTAAGTCAGAATGCGAACTAAATATGCAGAATGCACCTATTCTAATAAGGAAAGATCCAAATGGCGCTCAGCCCGACACTAATCGATAAGGTGAGAAAAGGGAAGATTGTCTTGTTTCTGGGTTCAGGCGCACTTTATGGCGCCAATTTACCAAATAAAAAAATCCCTCTTGGCAATGATCTTAGGGATATTATTTGTGAACGATTTTTAAATGACAGCTTTAAGGAAGCAGATCTTGCACATGTCGCAGCCATGGCAATTTCCCAAGCTGGTATTTTTGAAGTTCAGGATTATATACGAGATTACTTTTCGGAGCTGGAGCCGGCCGCCTTTCACATTAAGATTCCAAGCTTTAAGTGGAGGGCCATATTCACAACAAATTACGACTTGTTGGTTGAGCGATGTTACACAATAAATAAGGAGCCGATGCAGAAGCTCTCTCTAATTGTCAGCAATGAAGATAATTTCGATGAAACTCGAGTCACAAATGATCTACTGCCATATGTAAAACTGCATGGATGCGTAACAAGAACTCACGATTCCTATTTGCCCCTGGTGCTGACCACTGATCAATACAATGAAAGCTTTGACGTAAGAAAGAGACTCTTTAACCATTTATACGAGTTGGCCTATGACAACTCAATCGTATTTGTTGGCCATAGCTTGCTTGATCACAATGTCCGAGCTGTTTTACTAAGCCTTGAAAAAGAGTGCAAAGGTGGGCAGAGACATTACTTATTAAAGCCTAAAGTTGATGATATAGAAAAAGAATTTTGGGGTGAGAAGAAAATAACTGCTTTGGACATGACGTTTTCAGACTTTCTTGATGATATAGACACTCAAGTATCAAGATCTGACAGACTTCTCTCAATTGTAACACCGCCGTCAACACATCCTATCCAAGCAATTTTTAGTAAACATGTTTCCCCGTCAGAAGAGCTCATCGACTTCTTAACAAACCAAGTCGATTGGGTGAATGCGGATACTCCGGTCTCTGATGCTGATCCCGCAGAATTTTTCAAGGGTGTCGACCAAGGTTGGAGTCCGGTCGCGCAAAATATCGCTATTCCTCGAAATCTACAGCGACACATTAATGAGCGGGCAATAGAGAGTACAGACGTTGAGCAAGAGGAGAAATCTGAATTCTACGTAATCAAAGGAGAGGCAGGTTCAGGAAAGACAGTCCTACTCCGTCAAATTGCTTGGGATATAGGCATGTCTGCACTGGGTGTTTCGCTATGGGTAAAACCCGGATGCTTTGCAGATTTGGACATTATTGAAGAGATTGTCGAAAAAACGGATGAGCACGTTTATTTATTCTGGGACGACGCTGCCATAAACTCGATTGAATTGAATAGATTTATACAGAAGCTAAAAAAGAAAGACTTGCCGGTTTCTGTTTTCACTGCTGAACGTTATAACGAATGGAACGTACGCTGCGAAGATCTCGATGAATTAATTACAGATACCTTTGAGTTGAGATACCTATCCGAGAATGAGATTGACGGCCTAGTTCATCAACTTGAGGCACACTCTTCACTTGGACCTAACTTGAAGGATAAGAGCCACGACCAACGCTGCCACGAGTTGCGCGAAATATATGGGCGCCAACTCCTCGTAGCTTTGCATGAAGCCACAATGGGAGAGCCGTTCGAGGATATAATATTCAATGAGTATGAAAATATTTATCCAGAGTCAGCAAAAAGAATTTATCTTACGGTCTGCGTACTCAATCGACTGAGAATACCTGTGAGGGCGGGCCTCATTTCGAGAATTCATCAAATCTCCTTTTCTGGGTTTCAGGAGCAGTTCTATAAGCCCCTTGAGCGAGTCGTAATAGTAAGTGGAAATGGAGAACAGGACATTCACTATCAGGCGAGACACTCTGAAATTGCGGAGATTGTATTTCGTCGGGCTTTATCCAACGCTGAAGATCGTTACCAAGAATACATAAATATTGTGAAAAAGCTGAATGTTTCTTTTAGCACTGATCGCTCTTCGCAACGTTTACTGTTGAGGGCTAAATCACTTCACGACCTATTTCCAGAGTATGAAGATGTCAGCGCTATATATTCGCATGCCATTGAATCGAACGGAAAAGACCCATACATACTACAGCAGAAAGCAAACTACGAGCGAATTAGGCCGAACGGAAGCTTAGACGCAGCTTTGGACCTGTTACAGCAAGCTAAAGAACTAGCTCCATATGATTCCAGCATTCTCCATAGCTTGTCAGTTGTTTGGCGTGACAAGTCTATTTCCGAGCAAGATCCTAGGTTGCGAAGGGTATATAGAGGAGAGGCCAGAGGTTACCTTAACCAGATGGTCGCTAAATGGGGAATTGATGGATATACCTCATCCTCATTAATTGAACTTTCGATCGAAGCTTTGAATGACCTATTGAATGATGAGGCAGCAACGCAATTTAGTATTAGAGAAGCCATTCGATCAGTTCAGCAAGAGATTACCGACAATAAAAGAAAGTTTCCTACTGAGTCTCAAATCCATGTTCTTGAAGCAAAATTCTCTGAACTAATAGATGATCACGGAAGAGCATTAGCAGCGCTAGAAAAGTCTTTTGAAGAGAGCGACAGAGAGCCACACCTTGCTATACGTTTGGCCAGTCGTTTATTGAAAGAAGGCGAAAAGGAGAAAGCCGAAGAGGTCTTCAGGCAGGCGCTTGATAGGCGTCGCGCGGATCATAAGCTAAATTTTCATTTCGCAGAATTCTTACGATGTAATTCAGATTCTTCACATGAAGAACTAATGTACTTCTACAGACGAGCCTTCACACCTGGCGACGGCAATTATCAAGCCCAGTTTTGGTATGCTAGGTATGCGCTGAATTCTACCGACGGCAAGGTGGTGCGAGACGCAAAAGGCATTTTCGGTGCTCTTCGGAAGGCCAGGGTATCTCATGATGCAAAGGTTGAAATTCGCGACTTTGATTTTGAGGGCCCTGAGCGGAAGATTTTCACGGGCGCCATAAAGACAAAGAGGTCATCTTACGGTTTTGTGCGAGTGGATGGACGGGGTGATGAGGTGTTTTTTCCCGTTTCCTCTGTCCGAGACGACTTATGGGATGCAATTATCGAAGATGACCGGGTCTCGTTTAATCTCGGTTACAGCTTTAACGGTCCGGTTGCATGTCAAATACGTTGTGAATAGCCCGTTTGGTTTGCTTTTATTCTAAAGGTTAGATTGTGCATAGAGACAGTTATGGCAGTTAAATGGCCGACACTTACACCGTCCTGCATTTCACGGTTCGGTCGCAAAGCGAACGTTCAGATGGTGCGATAACGCCGGCGCACACTAAGCGTTCGGTGATCCCAAATTGATTCGATGACCACCATCGGGCCAATTAAACCCAGTCAGTAACTTGTAGGTACTCCTCGCACCTTTTGACTGAGAGCGGCTTAGCATATAGATAGCCTTGTCCCGCATCACAGCCAAGGATTCGGAGATGGTTTTCTTGCTCTTTGGTCTCAATTCCCTCGGCCAGTACATCGAGTCCTAGGCTATGTCCCATCTGAATAATCGCTTTGGCAATTGCTCCACTTTCCTGGTCGTTAGGTAAGCCCCGGGTGAATGACTGGTCACTGTGGCCATCACAGCTGGGCTGGGCGATTCTGTATCTCCTGCTCTACAGCAGAGCTTGTGGGAGGGCCAGAATCCCCCTGCAGCTGGATATGCTCAGTCACGAGGCTCGACACATAGAAATCTCAGAGATGAGAATGAGTTGCATCCCATCTCGCTTACACTTACCCGGAGAGAGCTTTAGATAGCTTGGCTTGCCGGGTGGGAAGATTGACCGTTTCAGCTGCGATCATCCGGTCTCCGGAAAAGAGCCAGAATTCACAGGCATTGTCACTCTCTGTGGGACGCCGCTGAATTCGGTCGTATCCAGTGGCGATTCCAATACACTGGACTTTCATGCCGTTGAGATCTGACCAAAAACGAGGAGGAGAGGCAGGCGGAGACGGTTTACCACAAATATGAGCCGCCGCAATTTGTGCTTGAAGCATGGCATTGTGAATAGTTTCTATTCGGATGGGTGTATTGGTGGAAACGTTGACGGCTTTAGCGCAATCTCCGATCGCAAATATGTCAGGGTCAGAGCTACGCATGCCGCTGTCTACTATAATACCACCGTCGCAATCCAGGTTTGCGTCTTGCGCAAGTTCAGCATTGGGGATGGCTCCTATACCGATAACAACGACGTCTGCGGGTTTCGTAGTGCCGTCGGACAAACGGATACCGGAAACTCGGTCTCCCTCAGTGAGAATCTGGTTGACGCTAGCATTGAAGTAGAACATTACGCCGGCGGAGGCCATGCGGTTTCTGACAAAATTACTTGTTAATGGTGACGCTACTCGACACATCGCTCGGCTGTTGGCCTCAAACACAGAGACTTGTTTTCCCTGTAGATTGGCAGCGGAGGCGACTTCAAGCCCGATAACACCCGCGCCGAGAATGGCCACCTTCTCGCATTCCGGGGCTAACAGGGCATTACGTAATGCGGCGGAGTGGTCAAGATTCCTGAGATAGAAAACATTTTTTGCGCTCTCACCAGGTAAATCAATAGGACGTGGCCTCGCTCCTGTTGCCAAAATCAGCGTGTCGTATTTAATTTTCCTGCCGCCTTGAATCACTACTTGCTTTGCCGATCGTTCAAGCGCTATTACTTTACCGCCTTGTTCAAATTCAACTTTGTTGTCCCGAAAGAAATTAGGAGAACGGATCGGAGTTGGCGAGGGCAACTCATCTGAGGTCAAATAGGCTTTGGACAACGGGGGACGCTGGTAAGGCAGCGTGTTTTCCTCGCCCAAAATGGTAATCGTTCCGTCGAATCCATTCTGGCGGAGAGCCTCTGCGGCGGTCAGGCTGGCTATTCCAGCGCCAATGATAACTATTTTTTGCATATTCGCTCGATTCCTCTTTTGTTTTTGTAGCACTATAAAAGTCCGCGCAGTCGAGCTTCAGTGACTGCCTGAACCCGGTTGGTTACTTTAAGTTCGCTGAAAATCTTCTTCATATGCCATTTGACGGTATCCTCCGTCACGAGAAGCCGTTCAGCGATCTCTCTGTTGGTCATTCCGTTGCTTACGCATTTCAACAGAGAAATCTGCTTTATCGTGATAGTTGAGTGGGCATTGCCGGGCACAGGTGGCACGCTGGAGTCTTCTATTCTGACATCGGGATCCTTCGTAGCTTTAGCTTCAGAGTCGTCTGGCAGATCGTTAAAAAGATCCTGAGCAAGGGGGCTAAGAGAAAGTAGCGCTTCTTTGATCCAGAGCCGTGTGAAGTGACAGTTCAAATGTTCCGAAAGTAGGTTTGCATCAAGAATCATGCGCTTCGCCGATTTTGATGAGCCGAGGGCAAACGCTGCCAGGGCCTGACAATAGTGGGCGGCGATCCTGGTTCTAGCGTCTGAAATTGCGCTGGCGCTTTGTAGTGCTTGTTTGGCATATTTTTCGGCGACACCAAACTGTTTCCCAAGCCGTAGTCTATACATTGAGGTTACCAGGGCCATACGTGCTTGAATGGCCTGGTTTTGATTTGGCAGGAACGTCAGCTCACATTCATCGGGGAGTATGGGTGGACCCAATTCCTCGTTGTTCAGGAGAGTAAACTCAGCTAACTGAACTTTAGTCAGGATATTTAGACGAGAGAGCTCTCGCTCGCAGGAGGCTAAGCGGGATTGTTCCAACAAGGCCATGGCTCTATCTCGGAACCCTTGGTGGTACAGAAAACGGCTGTAGGCCTGTGTACACCCCCACAGAATATCTGTAACGCCATAGTTCAAAGCGAAATCGAACGAAGCCTGTGCAGATTCCTGGGTAACCAGGTGATGGTTCTGTTCGTGCAGGATTTGTAACTCAAGGGTGCCAAACATTTTATTTAAAAAAGTTTTTGGCACCTGAATCGGTAATCCCCCCGAAAAACAGCGGTGATCAAAAGTAGAATTTTCCGTAAGCTAGACGCAGGGAGATTCTGCATGAAGAAGTCACGTTTTTCCGACAGCCAGATCCTGTCGATCCTCAAGCAAGCCGA
>NZ_VMHN01000011.1 GCF_008795955.1 Marinobacter denitrificans | reverse complement strand
GCCGGATACCTTGCACGGTGATACGCAGGCCCAGAGCTATCCCGTTTTCGGGCTGGCGTACCTACTGGGGATCAAGCTGATGCCGCGTATCCGGAATATCAAGGATCTGAACTTCTACCGGCCCGACCGGCGATTCCGCTACGCGCATATCGAAGAACTGTTCAATGGCCATATAGACTGGGCGCGGATTGAACGACACCTCCCGGATATGTTGCGCGTGGCCGTGTCCATCAAGCTCGGTAACATTACGGCATCAACGATCCTGAGGCGGCTGGAAACCTACAGCCGCAAGAACAAGCTGTATTTTGCCTTCCGGGAGCTGGGCAAGGTCGTGCGGACCGGCTTTTTGTTGAATTACATCGACGATGTGGAATTGCGTCAAACCATCCACGCCGCAACCAATAAGAACGAGCTTTCACGTTTGTCTGCCAACCCTCAAATTGAGGAAATTATAGACAACGCTACGAACAATTGAATTAGCGCTTCGCTGCGCCCCCATTTATTCTTTCTAATAACTGGCTAATCTGATTGGCGTGCTGTCCGGCGAGCCCATCCAATTGTGTTCTCAGTACACCTAGTTCCTTGATGAGGGCTTCGTTATCGGATTTCTCTTCCTTCAGTGCCTGAAGTGCAGCCTCCTTCAAGGCCTGCTCATGATGGTACTTTTCCTGAGCGACAGCCAACGACCGCTCGAGTTCTGAAACCTGACGCCGGAGAATATCCATATCCTTACGTGTGGTTTTTAGCTCGGAAGATAATTTAATACGTTCGGCACGAACATAGCCAAGGTCTTCTTCGAGCTCCTGCAGCATAGACTGGGCATCAAGCAACTCGGCTCTAGCTTTTTCCTGCTCCTTTTGGCTGGCCTCGATATCCGAAGCTGTTTGCTGTTGGACATGCCTTTCAGTCTTGTCGTACAAATCAAGCGCTAACTGGCGCACGTAGTCCATCAACGGTGAAGACAAGTCTTTCAGGGACTGTTCAATATCTTTGGGTAGCGCCTGAACTCTGGAGCTTGGCCGCCCTTGGTTGCGTTCAGCTTCGCAATACTCCTCCCACACCCGAAGAAGCCGGTCTGGTGATCCACTCCCTGTCATTTTTCGGAGCCCAAAGCCAGTGATGCGGCGACCTGCTTCTTGTAATTTTTTACCGACCTCGATGATGGCTTCGTTGGATGTCTCGGGAGGTCGCATGGCTCATCCTTCATGGGTTATCTCACTGCCCAAAGAATAGCAAAGAAAAAAAGAAACGAAACAAACAAACTATTACTGAATTCTGAAAACCTACTCCATATGTTCCGTCAGCGCTTTTAAATGAGCTTTGGAGACGGTGCTGTCGCAGTCTGCTAACCGGATACAATAGGCATTCCGATATTTCTGGCCCATAGGAGCGAGCGGGTCATAGCCATTTAACTGGTCAAGCCTGCGAAACGCGCCACACCGTGAACAACGCGGCCTATCGATGCAATGAACGTTGGATTGATTGTTGGACATTATTGGGTTTCCAAGTCTTTCGTTTCTCCGGCACGTACTGTGCAGTCGATAAACCGTGAGCGGTCTCGTGCTCCGAGTGCAACACCTCGGGTTAATGAACACCTGACGGCGCTTCCAGGCTGAGTTAATCGTCGGCAAATCTATAATAGAAACCGTCCGATAGCATGGAAATGACAGGCGCCCTGAAACCGATGGTAGAGAACCCTTCGCGTAGATGAAGACCTACGACGACTCTAATACAATTAAACTGTACGTTGGCGGCTCTGAATTTGAAAGCCGCAGGCCGGCCCGTGTGGCCGACGGCAGCTTGCGCCGGAAAGAACGATCGCTACTACCTTTGATTGGACCGATGTTGTAAACGCATGGCTGATACTTGGATTGTTAACCTTCGGCATTATTTGCAGCAGGATGGGTCCATCGGGATCGAATCAGGTCCTGGTCGACGTCTTGCTGAGTTTTTTGTAGCCATTGTCAAAGAGACCAGTGGCGACATTGACGAAGAGGGAATTTTTCCTAAAGTTCGATGCCGCAGGAAGCCAATGAGAAAACCGTGTGTCGGTGAGATACAGAGCTACATTGATCCGGAAGACGATGCCATTGTGTGGCGCTGCCCCGTGTGTGGAGATAATGGAGCCATAAGCGGTTGGGAGGGAAGTTTTTGGGACCTCTCAACAATAGTTACGAGACATTGAATGTGAAAAATCCTTTCACAAATCCGGTTCATTGAACTGCAAAACGAGAACAGCTCTATAGATGGTTTTTTATACCAGATCAGCCTCTCGTGTTTATCAAATGAGGGAGTCCGCCGCCAACATCTCGTTAATCGCATCTTTAGTCCGCCTGTCTTTTCCTTCCTTTTCCTACCATAACCTTACATAACCTGGGCACGGCTTCGCCGCGCGTTGCTCGGGATGGAAAAGCCCTCTACCAGGTTGCGTCATTCTCCGGAGTCGCGGGCTGGCATAGGGCGATGACCAAGGCGGATCTGGTATAACAATGCATAATCTTAATACGGGGGTCGCCTCTGGCGCTCTGAACAAATATACTGTTCATTCATACAGTACATCAATCGGAACGCCAAGATGTTGATCAAAGAAATTTTCCGGCCCGCAGAACAGTTCCAACGTTCGATTGCACTCTACGCCGATACCGTTAAAGCGGGTTTTCCATCGCCAGCCCAGGACTACATTGAAAAAACGCTGTCCTTGGATGACCTCTGCATTCGCACACCGGCCGCCACCTTTTTTGTCCGCGCTTCTGGCTCATCGATGGAAAAAGCCGGCATTCATGACGGGGATGTGCTGGTCGTTGATCGCAGCCTCCCTCCCGGACACCGGAAGATCGTCATTGCCTCTGTCGGCGGGGAGTTTGTGTGCAAACGACTCGATTTGAGCGTCCCCAGCAAACCTGT
Organism: Marinobacter denitrificans; assembly: GCF_008795955.1. Classification (GTDB taxonomy): domain Bacteria; phylum Pseudomonadota; class Gammaproteobacteria; order Pseudomonadales; family Oleiphilaceae; genus Marinobacter; species Marinobacter denitrificans. Next base: position 144,612 of record NZ_VMHN01000011.1, on the reverse strand, counting down.
CCTCCGAGCGAAGAGCGACGATTACCCGGACATCACGCTTCACGATGAAGATGAACGCGAAATTTTCGGGGTCGTAACCACCGTCGTGCATGCACTCTGAAATGAAACAAATATTCGCCCTGTGCGATGTGAACGCGATGTACGCGGCCTGTGAAACGGTGTTCGATCCCTCACTGGTCGGCCGTCCGGTTGTCGTGGCTTCGAATAATGACGGATGCGCGGTGGCGCGCAATGCCGAAGCAAAGGCCCTGGGTATCAAAAATGTGGCAGCCGATCTTAGAGCTGAAGGAGCATGTCGAGAAGAACGGCCTGGTGGTGTGCTCTTCAAACTATGCGCTCTACGGCGACATGAGTTTTCGCTTTATCCAGACTCTGGCGACCTTTTCGCCCGGGGTCATGCCATACAGCATCGATGAGGCGTTTCTCGATCTGACCGGCATTGAATCGGTCGTGTCCTATGAGGATTTTGGGCATCAAATCAAAAACGTGGTGAAGCAGTGGACCGGTCTGCCGATTTGCGTCGGCGTAGCACCCAGTCCCACACTGGCAAAACTGGCGAATCACGGCGCCAAAAAGTATCCGGCAACCCGAGGCGTGGTGAACTTGACCGATCGCGACCGGCAGCGCCGACTGCTGAAGCTGGTCTCGGCCAGCGAGATCTGGGGGATCGGCTCCAAACTGAGTAAAAGGTTGGCGGATCTTGGGATTGAAACCGGGCTCCAATTAGAGGACGCCGATCCCAAATGGATTCGAAAGCATTTTTCGGTCGTTGTCGAGCGCACCGTTAGAGAGCTGAACGGAGTTCCGTGCCACGACGACCTTCTGGAAGTGGCCCCGGCCAAAAAACAAATCCTCTGCTCGAAATCGTTCGGATCACCGGTGACCGACCTGGACTCCATGCTCGCGGCCGTGTCGCACCATGCAACCCGGGCCACCGAGAAGCTGCGCAAGGAAAATCGTGAATGCGGGTATCTGGCAACTTTCATGTCGACCAGCCGGTACCGGTCGAGCGAGCACTATGCGAACCAGAGGGGCATTGCTTTGCCGTATCCAACCGCGGACACCCGCGAGATATGCAAACAGGCGGTGACTCTGGCTAGGGCGCTCTGGCGCGATGGATTTAAGTACAACAAGGCAGGCATCGTGCTATCCGACTTTCGAGTGCCTGGTGCATGCCAGTCAGACTTTTTCAGTCGAATTGAAGACGACAAGCGAGATCAGGAGCTGATGCGGACCCTGGATAAGATCAACAGCATTGCGGGTAAAAACACGGTCCGTCTTGGGCGTCAGATCCACAAAAATACGAACTGGCAGATGCGCCGGGAAAATTTATCCCCAGCTTACACCACCCGTTGGTCCGATATCCCCGTCGTCAGAACTTAGACTGTCCGATTGCCCATCGACGCTGTGGGACTCATCCGGCATGCACCTCATTGGTAGATAACTTCGATTTCAACTGCAATACGTGAGCAACATCAGTAGAAATGCGTCAGCTAGCTGATCGGCTGTAATCCTGTGGATTGAACTTCTGACGAATAGCTTCCGAAACCAACATCCGCACGTCCTCAATAGACATGCCTTTCGACACGATCCGAGCCCCGGCCTTAACAATAGCTCCGCGCGTTGTCTGTGGGATGTTCGGATCCGCCGTCACCATAATTTTACTTATATCCTGGTTCGGATGAGCCTCATCATTTTTCAGCCACTCAAGTAGCTTGAGCCCGTCAATTTGCGGCATGTGATAATCAACCAGCAGCAGGTCGTAACGTTCTTCTTCTAAGTGCGAGATACCCAGGACCGGATCATTGCAAGTGACCAACTGAACCTGACTGGTATCAAGGATTTTCGGCGCAAACATTCGGTGAATCTGCTGCAGGTATGTCTCATTGTCGTCGATGAGCAATACCCTCAGTTTATTGTCACCCTGATCAACCATCGTGTAATCGAGGTTAGAGTGAAAGTCGTTCGCATCGTACTCGCCCTCAGGACTTTTTGTGTCAACTGTCCCTTGGCGATGGCTAATTGGCAATTTGACGCTCAGTTTCGTGCCAAACCCTTCTTTGGAATCAATAGCGATGGTGCCACCCAGAAATTCAGTAAAAGCTTTCATGACAGGCATCCCGATGCCCCACCCATCTTTGCCCCGCCGAATACCATGGGTAAGGGCGTCTCCGTACCAATGAAGGTCGTTCATCTCTTCTGTGGACATCCCGCTACCAGTGTCCTGTACCGTGACCTCGACATAGTCCTCTTCAAGCGTCATGGACAGACGAACGAAACCATCCTTTGTGTGCTTCAATGCATTCTCGATGGCGTTGCGGACCACCACCTTGATCAGATCATAGTCAGTGTAGAGCTCCGTCGCTCGTAGCTTTTCATCGTCGCAACACTCCCAGATCAACGCCACGTTGGCCTTGCCCGCAAACTGACTGTTCAGCTCTAACACCATCTTGCTGACAGCAAACCATTCTTTATGTGTGGCCAGTGTTCCGTTTTCCAGCGCGGCCAGGACAAGAATCGCCTTAACGTGATGGTCCAGAGTGTCGAGATCGTCCAACGACATTTGCAGAATGCTCTCAGCATCACTCAGGGCTTTCTGACCGACGTAATTGACCGCCAGATCGGCCTGAGAACGCAGGTTTGTGATTGGAGTTCGAAGCTCATGGGCCGCGATAGCCAGCAAATTCTGCTTCATCGCAATAGCCTTCGTCTGACTGCGATATTTCCGTTTCAGGCTGGAAATCCAGATTACGAGAGCCAGGTTCCCGAACAAGGCAATTGTGAGAGCAGTAATCATCAGCTCGTCGACGTAACGATATATTAGAAAATGGCCGGCCACTGCGAGGTATAGTCCCAATAGAAGACCCGCGACGACCCAATTAAAGACCATGGACCAAAAAGATCCCTGAACCGCACGGAAAGAGGTGATGGTGATACCGATGATGAGAAGTGATGTAAATACTGCGAACAACATAGGCCTATCCTTGGCTCAAAATCTCGGGGCTTCCATGGGAAGCGTTTTTATTTCCAGGTTAAATTTTTCACACACATTGCTTGAACGCATCAGCGCCCTGCTGTCCGACAAAGACGCCCGTTCCTTCGGCTGCTGATTAGACGGCTACAAGGTTGGCCACCATCATATCATCCGCGGAAACCCTGGCTTCCATTCAGTGCAAGCTGGGGTTTAGTCCATTCGAGGCAGATATTAATGGTATTCACTATCGCCGTCCTCGTGGTCAGCCCTTCCGTTTCGAGTGATCAATCAGCTCATTGATCTTTGTGTTTTCATTGACCGCCGCAAAATTCTCAAGAAATGACAAAGCGGCCTGTGACTGTGGTTCATCCAGCTTCGAAACGTCTATGTTCATGCAAATGAAGCCAATGAGCCCGAAACGAGGGTCGTAGATAGGGATCGTGCTTGACTTAACGTCTCGACCATCCGCGAGCGTCAGCCCATAGCTGATGAAACTCACGCCACGGCTCTTACCGGCTGCGTACTCACGAATGAGCTCCAAACCAAAATTAGTCGTCGAATCACCCAATCGACGCCCGGAAATGGGGGTCTGGATGGCAATAATTGAGGCCAGCGGATTTCGCGTGTCATGGAGCACAATTTCAACGCCCGTGCCGGCAAATGTCCGACCGATCCCATTCACAATGTCCGTATACAAGCTGAACACCGCATCCTTGTGCTTTCGGATTTCCAATATGTCTTCGTGGTGGTACTTCTCAACCAGTTCGAAAAAGCGAACTTTGTTGTCGTAATCTAGCATCAACAGGGTGTTGTTCGCCTGGACGATGTAGATGAGATCCGCCGCAGCCTTCGGATTTTTCTGACTCAGAAGGTGCATTACCGCCTGGTTCAATTTATCGATGTCCAAGTTCAAAACACCGTTAGTGCTTTTGACAGGGTAGAGGTCCGGAAGCGCGCTCAAAGGCGTCCCGGACAGGGGAGTGAATGGATCATGGGAATGTGAAATTCGGTTCCCCTGGAATTGCTGGGCAATGAGCAGGGCCAACAAAATGACTACTAAAATCGCAGGGATAATTGCCGAAATGACGGTTCGAAGTGCAAACGGCTGCATCGAGATACTTCCTTGTTACATCGACAGAACTTTTTTAAGCACCTGCCTTGGCGCTTACAGTATGTTACAAATTAGACATTATTTTGGATGAAAATTAAACGCAAAAACATGGTCTATGCCACAATTACCCTCAGAGTTTCACGTTTAAAGCCGTCGGGATGTTGCCACGGCCCCCTTTGCGATGCACTATCTCCTTGAATTCCTACATTGCATGGAAGCGCCGTACCCCAGTGGTTCGGGCAAGAGCCAAGGATGAGATCTCCACTGGATGTCATGATCGTGGCAACTTCCTTGCGGCACCAGATTTAAAAGGTCGTTAAGTCGTGACCTTTTGATTGATGGTTTCTCGCACCAGCAGCGGCACAATCGATGTCAGCTTCATGGGCGGTCGCAAACAGGTTTCCTGTCTTCTGGTTTCACGCCGTCTGCCCTGATCCTGGTGTGCAAACACAGTTACGATCTTGTGGAGAAACCTCGTGAAATTAAAGTGCCTTGCTTTGTCACTGGGATTGGCAGTGACCTTAACTGGCTGCTCAACAACTGAACACGTATTAGTTGGCGGGAAATGCGTCACCTGCATCAATAACCCACTGACAGGTGAACCCTTAAACCACGACGGCTCGATCCCGGGCAGCACATACAAGCCCTCGGACCAGTCTTCCACCCAATCAGATTCTTCAGGCACGGATAGCTCGTCTTCCGCCGCAAAAACCTTTACTGAGTTCTCTACCTCTTTTTCCGCACCAGTAAACGTTGATGTGGCGTTTATCCGAATCAAGAAAGAGTACGGGTATCTGTCCGAGCAGGAGATCCGCCAGGATTGGGGGTCAATGGCAAATACGAAAATGCAGACATTTGCCTGGGCCTATGACTCAGAACCGTCCGCTTACTATCACATGCGGGCTCACCGGCAGCATGGCGATGCGCTTTATGTCATTGATCACAACATTACAAAGCAAACTGCCGGTGCCAGCGAGATAACGATTACCGTTTGGGTGAACGATCAGTCTCCAATCACGCCGGCCGACGTGGCGGAAAGCCTCGCCGGGCGCACCAAAACCGCATTGAAGATCTGACAGGCAAAGGAAGGGGCCTCACGCAATGTTTAAACTGCTTTTTGGTTTCATTCTTGGTGTGATGGCCTCGTATTTCACCTTCCCGATGTTTTACTCCACACCGGGCCCCTTACCTAAGTTCAGCCTGGAGAACCTGTTATCAGAAGAACAGACGTTGAGCTCCAACATGATCAACCCCAACCCGCCCGCGCATTTCCAACAGATCAAAGCCGATGCATTGGCTGAAAAGATCAGCGTGGCGCGTTCTCTGGCTCAACTGAATCCGCCGCAGTCTGCAACAACTCCAGAAGTTTTAAATGTTATCTACAGCGCGGCTCGCAAGGATCCTGTCGTAAACAGCCTGTTTCTTGATAGAGCCAGTAATGGGCTAACCAATCAAGAAGCGCTGATCATTCTGTCCGCATACGGAAAGCGAGGCTGATATGGCACAGGTGGCATTCATCTTGAACGACCAGCTGGTGCCGACGGACCATCCCGAGCGACAAGCGCTTCTTGCCTCTGCCTATAGCACACGGGCCAGGCCTCTTTGTGGTTGCAAAGATCCGGGACTTCCGCTCTATGTGTCCAAGGTGGACGATGGCTCTTTCTTGGTGAAGCGGATGCCGTTTACCGGGCCACAACACGATCCGAAATGTGACTGTTACGAGATTCCACCCGAGCTATCGGGCCGCGGCGCACTGGGTCAGAAAGCAATTGAAGAAGATCAGGATGGCGGCATTACCAGGCTTCGGCTGGACTTCAGTTTGAGCAAGCGCGGAACAGCCCCAATCGCCTCGCCAATAAAGGGCCAATCTACCCAGGCGCCAACTACGAAATCCGACCCGGCTAAATTATCAGTACGATCGCTTTTGCACCTTCTCTATGAGGACGCAGGGTTGAACCGCTGGTCTCCCCGAATGGCAGGTAAGAGAAATTGGTTCGTGGTTCGCAAATATCTGCTCGAGGCCGCCGAAGGGAAAATGTCGGGCCGGAAGGCTATCGTCGATTCCCTGCTCATTCCTGAGCCGTTTTCAGTGGACCATAAAGACGACATCCTTCGCCGGCGAGCGCGATTTTTTTCTGATCTCAAGGCCACGGCCAACAACCAGCCCATGGGTTTGATGATAGGTGAGGTGAAAGCGTTCGAACCAGCCCGGTTTGGACATCGGATGATCATCAAACACATGCCGGACGTCCCCATTTACCTTGCCGACGACATTTACCGTCGCATGGGAAAAAACTACGGGACCGAATTGGCGTTCTTTGCTGAGGATGCCCAAATCCACTTGCTTTGCATCACCACATTCACCCGATCCGCTACTGGCAACCTTCAAGCTGACACACTGTCCTTGATGACGGTCGATGCTCAGTGGCTGCCTTTCGAAAACCGTGAAGAGTTGGACCTGGTTGAGAAGTACCGCGCAACGGGCCGCTACTTCACCAAATGCCTTCGCTACAACCTTAAAAGCACCGAAGTCCTTGCGTCGATCCTTCTCACCGACACAGAGACCCCGACGGCGGTCTATCTGTACCCAGAAGTCAGCGACCCGGCCTATCAAGAGAAGCTGGACTGGATTCTCACAAACAGTGAGTTACCCTACGAGCTGATCAATCCAAACGCATCCAGCGCATGAGTGAACCTTCCTGATGACCGTTTTAAATCAACAACAGACCAATGACTTGTTTTGCGACATCGAGAGTCGCTTGCTCGGCGCCAGCTCAGTGATACTGGAGTATCTGAACAACCTCAAACCCGCATGCTCGGAACTGGGCCAGATCGAGTGGCGCTACCGGCTTTCCGGATTCCTGGAAGGACTTAGCCTGACCGGCCACATAGATAGCCTTTATCTTGAAAGCCTTGCCAGCATGCTCTTTGCCCGTGACGTAAAAAGCCGCGAGGTGCGGCCTGGACGGGCCCATGCGTTCAGCATCGACATCATTACTGACCAATCCAAGGTTTACCGCTTTGATGTTCCTTCAACTAATCCACTGGATGCTTACGCGCAGCTCACGAAGAGAACAGCCTATAACGCAATACCTGGTATAGAGGCCATCGAAGTCTATGCCGGATTCAGGAAAGACAGAGTTAAGGAAGCTCAACCTTTACGAGTTTTCGCCAAGAGCGAACTCATTTACAGCAACCCCTGATTCATCTCACAAGGACGTCATTCGCCATGGCACTGACATTAGAAAGGATGCTGTTCGAAAGCATCATTATCAACGACAACATCAAGATCACCGTTACGCGACTGGACAGTTCACGGGTAAAGCTCTCAATTGATGCCCCGCCCGAGGTTGCGATCAATAGGGAAGAAGTTTTCAACAGAATCATCGACCAAAAGCCGCAACCAGAACAGCCGGCCGCCCGGCGCTCCATCGTCAGAAGGCTGTTATCCAGAAAACAGGTCGGCAAGATCTTGCAAGACTGACCGCCTGGCAAAGTGAGTGGCCGGTCATTCTGGCCAAGCTTGAAGCGATCATTAACACCGTGGATCTATGGATGTAGAACTGGGCTCCCTCTGGCCCCCTCTGCATAAATAATGATTAGGAGGTGTCTGATTCGTCTTTCCGACCTTTTGCTAGCTTTGCCTTGGTCAGGGCAGTCGGCGAGCTATGTCTGGCGTCCAGGTATCTCAAGGCTGTTCGTGGATCACGCCATCCGATCCACTCCATTATATCCTTTTGATTTCCATCCTCTTGGTCCATCCAGTTTGCCAAGCCCCGACGCATAGAGTGGCTGGTGTATCGATCGTGAGCGGCCTGGGTATCAACTGTGAACAGCTTCTCTATCAGAGTATTCATCGAATTTGCGTTGATATTTTTTGTCCATACGTTGCCCCAACGGTCTACTTTTGAGAACAACGGCAAAAGCCCATCCGTACTTCGCTCGTCACTGACTCCTTGAAATCGGTCCTCCTTCCATTGCCGGATCGCATAAATCGGGCAGAGATGTTTAGTCGGGTACGCTTCAAAAAGTTTTTTTTGCCCTCTTCCTTCTCTGTCGGTCTTGGACCTTCGAATGGTAACTCGCATCCAAGGTGGGTCTTCATCCCAGAACATTTCCACATCCTTGATGCGCAGATTGACCAATTCGGACGCGCGCAATCCGAACCAGAAAGCCGTCAGTAGAAGAGCTCGGTTTCGAGAGAATTTGAGCATTGATTGCCGGTCATCATGTTCAAGTGCGATCTGTCGGTTTCGACGCAGCTTTTCCTCAGCGTTCTTTAAAATCCTCATGGGTAGGGCATTCGCCTGTTCCTGAGGTTCACCACAAGACACTCTAATGGACCGCATTGTTGCCCGCACGGCATCTGAATTGTTTGGATTATCCCCAAAAGTGCGCTTGTGCCAGCTCCCGAATAGACTGCGTCGCTGTTCAAGCGTGGCGATAGAAAAACCCTTGAGGTTTTTATTTCTCCGCTTGTCCAGCACCGCGCTTTCCGGGCTTTCTTCATCGGAGGGCCTTCTGGCGTACTCATTGAGATAAAAAGACAGATCAGTTGGCGTGCAGGGCAGAGGACCGTTCCAAACCTCAACGTAGTGCCGGACAGCCTGCGCAGTGGCTTTTTTCGTGTTCTTCGATTCAGCCGACTGGATAAGCTCCAGAAGCGCTACTTGCGCTTCAACCGGATACTGAGCAAGAACCTTCGAATCGAAAGCCTCGGCATATGTTGGGCGAGTTTGTGTCGTCAGCTTTTTACTGGTCACTTTCTTTTCCACACTTTTTTCTCACGATCGCTTCTATTCGATGCCTCGGCAGCACCAGGCTCTCAGCTTCTAACTGATATAGATCCCGCAAACCCGACTTAGAAGACAGGTCCATGATGGCAAGTATGTGTGGCCGCAGTTCGGCTTTCATGCTTCCTAGGGAAAGCTCAGCATTCAACGCAGTTACAGCAATCGCCTCACTCTGCAGGATGTGCGTTTTGTCCACATACACTTTTGGATCTGCAATTACCTCAAAGGAGAGATTTAGGAGCTCCCAAGGCAGCGATTCCGCCGGAATTTCTATAGAGACTTTCTCCGGCTCCCAGGGGAACACATGAATAGCGTTGATGTCGCTGTCCACCACGTACACCGTTGCAAGCCCGATGTCACTCCAGCTTTCTTCAACAAAGATAAAACCGTTTTGGCTGTTAAAAGCGATCATCTCCCGGAGACGCTCTCTGGCCTCTTTTTTAGATTGAAAATCCACTAATCGCTCTTCAGTCACGAAGCACTCCCGGCACCAATACTTTCACTGCAAAAATCTTCCAATGCCCATAGTGTGTCCGGGCATCAAACAAACGTGCCTTGACTTGGTCAGCCGACATCGACTCAAAACCTGGCTTAGGAGTCACCACGGCGATCTCATTCCAGGATCTCGCCGGGGTTTCCCGCCGTTCAGCGGCCAGAAACAGGAGCCTCAGTAGTTCGTCACTTTGCTCGCGCGGCATATTTTCGACCAGCAGCTCTGGCAATCCTATATCTGAGCACGCCACCGTGTAGGCGTAGCCTGGTACATGTCGAACATGGACGCCATGATGTTCAATCGCATCCGCCACTGCGTTTTTATGAGCCTCGATTCCATTCTCAAACTTTCCCAGAGCCATCAGTGCATCTCCAACGAGTCATTTACGACCACATTACACCGGAAATCACGGCCGCCAAGATCTGGTTGCTTTTTAACCGAATTCGGAGCATTGTTTTTTTGAATGCATTGGGAATTGCAGCCTGGTGCCTTCAGGCCCAATCACCAAGCTGGCTGGGTCTGATCCTTCCACCACGTCTGGTGTGAAGAAATTGAACCTGCACGAGCAGACCATTGAGATCACTCCTGGTCGAGCCTGACGTCATTTCTTGCATTTCTTTAGCCTTACCCTCCAGAAAGCCTCAAAAAACGCCCTCTCCCATTATTATACACTTATAAGATGGGATAATGCCTATTATCGCGCTTTTATTCTTCCTTGTTTTCTTTTGTGTTTCTTTTGTTTCGTTAGTATATAATTAATAAAATGAAACTCAGAAACTGACCAAGACAGCTCGCCGTCCGCGCTTAGTTGTCTAAGTTATTGTTTTTAATAGATAGGAAGGTGCACGTATGGGTAGGCCAGCCAGTATCAGCGAAGCAGACATCATCAGAGCCGTTGAAGAGCTGCAGGAAAGCCGGAAACCAGTAAACCCATACCAGGTCCGCCAAATTCTTGGTAAGGGCTCCACCGCAAAGATTGCTCACTACCTTCACGGGCTGGACATCGACTCCACCTACGAAGACTCAGAGTTCCAGGCAGCTATTGACCTGAACGCTGAGCGATCGGAGTACCTGGCAAAGCTCGTGCGGCCATTGATTTTTCAGCTGGAGGAAGAACAGCAGTCAGCGATTAATGAAGCGAAAGCCAAGTTCGAAACGCAACGTCAAGAACTCGAAGAGCTGGCCAGAGGCCTTGAAGAAAAGCTATCCGGTAAACAGTCAGAGGTTGAGACGCTGGAGACCAAACTGGCCAACCTAGTGAGCGAGAGAGACAGTCTCAAGGTCGACAATCAGCAACTCAGAATTGCCGCGGCCGCCAACCACGAGAAGCAAATCGCATTGCAGGAAAAAATTCACACTCAGGGCGAAGAAATAACTGAACGTAAAAAACAGTTCGAACAAGCCACTTCCGAGAAAGCGGTACTCGAACACCGTCACGATCAGCAACTATCCCGTTTAAGAGACGAGTTTGACGAACTCAAGGAGGAATTTGCCAGCTACAGGAACAAGGCCGAAGATCAATTTGCTGAGCATAGAACCGAGAAGGCGAGACTTCTGGAGCAAGTGGAAGAGCAGCGTGACATTGCCAACCTGGAAGCAGGTGAGCGTCAGCGCCTTGAACAAGAGTTGTCTCACACCCGGGCGAGCGCAAAGAGCCTTCAGGAGTCTTTCTCCAATCAGATCTCTATTATTGAGGACTTGGAGAGGCGTCTCACAGATTCAGAATCAACAGCCCAACGCGTTGCAGAATCCCTCAGCGAATTAAAATCCTCTTTCGAGGATGTGCAGCGGTCGAAGCAGTCGTTGGAGAACGCGAATCAAAGCCTTGCCGCAGAGGTCGAGTTTTTAAAGGACATTTTGAGGAAATTCCAAAGCATCCGAGATGAAATGGATTTGGAGGGAACCAACACCCAGAGAAATGAGGACAATTCTGACGAATCGAAATAACGCCGTGCACGGCGGCGGGTGAAGCGCGTCCGCCTTACGCAACTTGTATGGATCAACTAGGATTCGATGTCCGCACGCCTGGCGATTTGGTCACGAATTATTGCGCGGAGATAGTGCTGTGGCGCTGAGGTTTGTTTTGGGTCTGCAAAGTCCCGGGCAAAATCTGTTGTTGCTCCAAGTACAGATAGAATTTCCTCCTGGGTGAGGCTGTGCTGAAGACTACCATCCTCTTCGGAAATCAATCGCATAATTTGATAGAGCAGCTTGTTCTGCGTCTCTTTGCTCTCAAGCTCGAGAGTTTTCAGTTCTTCGCCACTGTTCGCTTCGGGCAGGTAAAACGGATAAATGCCACCGAGTTTCCACCAGGTCTTCAGGTGTTTCTCATCGCACGGAATCCTGTAGTTCTGTTTGAGGGCATCTACTATGAAGGCGATTTTCTTGATGGAAGGCGAATATAAAGAAAACCAACCACGGACGGTGCTGTAGCTTAGATCTCCGAAATTTTCCGGATCTTTATCTCGAAGGTATTGATAAAAACCCTGCATCTTTCCTCGCTGCTCTTTGAATCCAATCCGATCCAACAGATGGGATAGACGCGAGCCGGGAGAATCGAAGCTCTGAACTTCGTCCTGTTGCATAGCTACCATTTTTGCGACGCTGATCTCGCCGTCTCCGGCCAAGTGGAGTGAGTTAGATCGACAAACGTTTATTGTCTCTGGTTCCATCACTTGCAAGATACGCCGGAATATAACAAGCGTCCACGGCGGACACCACTTAACGATTGCCGTTCTATGTGATCAGGCAGCAGCAGCAGCTCGTTGGACTCCATGTAAGTCGAAGAAAATTGTCATCTATTTTCTATGAAAATAGCAGTTGGGACGTGGGGTATCAGGTTCTCAGCTTCGCTAAGCGGATGGGTTCAGAGATGAATTTTTATTGCTGGGTTGGCGTTGAAGTTGTTCAACGATGGGAAGCAGTCGCGGTTTAGCAGGTAAACGCGAAGCTCACTCCTTGATCGGACGCCCTCAACACTGACTGATACGATGTTCTTTCCGTTCATGCCTTTTTGGTGAATATCGAGGGCTTCAATTTCTTTCTGAAGCAGTGTGAAAACTCGTTTGTCCCCTGCCCTTCGCTCGTAGATCTGCTTTTTAAGGCGATTTTTATCAAGGAAATCATTGAAGATTGCTGGTGTCACAAGAGCAATGTGATTCTCAAGCACATGGACAGGCGCCTTGGGTTCATTCACGCGAATACGTTTGGTCGCAATGCCGCGAAGTAACCAGGAGATAAAGTCATTTTGACGGAGCACTTCTTCCTGGATCTGTCGGCGAGTTTTCCATTTGTCGGCAGCATCTTTCGATGTAAGCCCTATTTCTGGGACCAACTTGCCCTCATCATTATTGGTAGTACTTTTGGATTTCGGATCAACCGTTTCGTTCCGGGATTTTGTTACCTGCCCTTCCCTACTTCCATCTGGTTTGCAGGTTTTCGTGGGCTTTTTAGGGACGGTGGTTGGTTCAGGGCATGGCAGAGAGACAGCTGACTCCAAGCTTTTATCGGCGGCGACTTGCGATTCTATGGCCTCTTTTACCTGCGGCTGATCTTCAGCCAAAGGATTTCCCTTTCGGTCTATCGGAGTCACGGTGCCATCAAACAAATCCGGTTGTGACGTTGGCCAGATGATCTCATTTTTAAAGCACAGAAAGGTCAACTTTTGACGCCAGTTTTTAGCGGGGTCATCTATCTCTGCATACCAGACGCTATCACCTTCTGGTGTCGCCACGATGCATTCATGATCTTTGAGGATCCCAAAGATAGTCACGACTGATTTTGGTATACCACTGTGGCCCTCGTTGAGCAGCTGGGCCCGGACTGCTTCTATTGTTGCCTTCGAAACAACCCAGGTGCACTCATCGGTGACCCAGAGTGCCGCGCCAGGCTTATTTCGGATCAGGTCCCCATCGGCCACCAGTTTTCTTAACGACACAACCAATTTTTCGTGCAAAGGTACTGCCAATGAGTGGTCCGCTTTCTTGCCTGTATTTGCTCCGAGATTCTTTGACACACTCGCACCATCCGCTGTCCTCACGATTTCAGCTATTACGTGGCCTCCAAAAGTTGAATGCGACACTGTACTGAATAGTTGCGAGACCAGCTCCATATCGGAAAACAGCCATTTCGTCGCTTCCGGTGTCAGTAATCTCGGTAGCAATGACATGCCCGACTTCTCATGGAGTGTCTTTGCCAGGCGGGTATTTTCTATTTTCTTTCGGAATCGAAATTGGTATTCAACACCGGCTGGCAGATTTCCATACCAGGGGAACCACTGCTGAAAAGTTGTGTTTGGAGCTCTGTATACAACTTCCAGATCCGTAACGATTTTGCCTAAATCATGGGCCAAAATCGCGATAAACGCTCCGAATCTCCAACGATCTGCACTTGGACCAATGTTCTCAGGTTCAGCGTTCGGTGGCAGGATATATCCATGAGAGATTCTGACTCCGGCATGCAGAGCTTCCAGTGTATGGTCAATCAATCCACCCTGCTCTGAATGATGATGAATTTCGGACGCAGGAAGGTTCTGAGCTAGTTCTGCGAACTGTTGAATGGCGTAAAGATAATGCCTGTTCCAGACAACATCGGTCGCGGAAACTAATCGTTTGATCTTCGAGATCAATGATTGCCGTGCTGGCGTGTTCAGTAGATCCGCACCAGTTAAAGCAATTGGGTGTATCGGTCCCAGAGTGGGCATTTCCGATTCCTGGGTAGGCTCGCTTTTCTTCAGAAATCTGCCAATCACGTCGAGCTCCTCAATTAAAGCCCAGATGATAGCTCAAAGGAATCGCCAATAGATTACTCAAAAGGTCAGTGCTCGGTGACCGTTTAAACGCTGCGAGATGGAATTTGGTTGGACAAAATGCCACTAACATCCACTTACCTTTCAAAAGGCTAATCTACCGGTGACCGTTCAACAGCAAAAGCTTGTGCCATTTACCATGCGTCTAAAAGAAGAAGATCACACGCTGATGAAATTGCTCGCGGCCATCGATGACACCATCGAATATCAATACGAGCTGCTAGACGCGGCTGTTGCCTGGGCTCACGCAAACAGGATGACCTTGCACCCTGTTGCGGTTCAGAAAGGCGGAGTAAAAAAATCCTTCTATGTTGGAAATTCTGCTTCATTGCTCGCTGATCTTGAGGGGTCTTGGAACTGTAATCCGACTCGCGCAGTTCATACCGCCCTATTCCACTACCTTCGTTATCAATCACAGAAACGAAATTTACTTTCTGCCACCGCTGTGTAAACCCTTTTACTGAAAGCACTGCGTTGTCTTGTTTTTAAAAAAGTAGGTCGACCATCTGAGCGGTGGGACCGTAGACGGAGGTGGGTAGTCCAAATATAGTTGTTCGGCTGTAGGGTCTTACTCTCTTTATGGTTGTGCTTTTTCGTTTTTTAATATTGCGAGAAAAATATTGCTGCTAATAGTGCGCTGGCGTCCGCGCCAGTGCATGTCTTTCCCCTAATGATAAATTGCAACAGGCAATTTCTGATTATTATTTTTAAAGACGGACTAAAAACGGAGTTAAAGCGGTAGGCTCGATGTCCAATAGCGTTTCTAAGCCTGTACTGGTGGGAACTTAGCCTTTGCGAACAGTCCGATTAACCACAGTCATTCGGTCCGGTTAACCAAGCTGAAATAATCCCTCAAACCCTATGCAAATAATCCTATAAACCACATATCAACAATTCATCCACAGGATACTAACAGGTTATTCAGTTGTTTATCCACAGTTGCAACGAAATATAGTGAGCTTATCCGATAAACCCTAGTAAAAATACAGCCCATTTTAATCATTATCCCATAAACCAACTGAAAAGATCCCAAAAACCACACTAATCTGAAAGTGTATTGAGCATAGTTATCTCGACCAGCTCAATTAGTTCTGTGCCCTTCTCTCTCCAAGAACCAGTAATACCATGTTCGCCCAAGTGCCCTGCCCTCCCCTCTTAGCGGGCTGTTTGTGTGAATTCTGCTTGTTTTTACACGAAAATGAAAATTTCTGGCGAATATAGTAATTGGTGTGGTTTAAGGGATTTTTAGGTGTCTTTGGCGGATGTTCAGATGCCAACTAAACATGGCCGTAAACATAAAAAAGCCTATAGAACAGTGTCATACTGACGTTGTTCATAGTATTCGACTTGCTAGGATAATTTCCAGACAGCCGCACCTTCCCTCCCCCTTTTTTTACATCGCAAAATCAGAGTAAGACTTGGTATTTGGCAATTTTTCTGACGCTTCTACGATTGACTAGCCCTGTGAGAGCCGGTTCTGTCAATTTTTTGTTCGAAAAAGCTGTTATTTGAGGATGTGACAGAGGAATCTGAAGAACATTGGTGTGGTTTGGGGGATTTTTCTAGAGCTCAGAAAACTATTTGGTGGGGTTTCAGGGATTAAATTCTGGCTAGACCTTAGAAAGGTATCTTTGATGATTTGCCTTCGTTGTTGTCATTTTCACTGTCTTGCGACTCGCCGTCGCCTGACATCAGAGCGCGACCTTCAGCTTTAGCAGTGATCTGGTTGAATACCTTCTGAGCTGCTGCCTGCTGCTTTGCAAACGAGTTGCTCGCATGCAATGTGAACAACCAATCGTAGATCTTCCCTTTATTTTTCTTAGGCTCCGCCTCGTACTTCTCTATGATGTCGCGCTTAACCAGCTCGTTGAGTGCTTCAATGATGATCTCTTTGTCTTTAGCGAGCCGGTTTGCCGGATCCTTCCATGCGGCAATGAGCGTTGTAAGCAATATGTTGTATGGGCGACCTGGTCCGGCCTGAATCCAGCTGCAGCATAGACGATCGTAAAACAGCCGCGCGCGCTGACTCTGGAATTCAAAGAGTTTGCTGTATTTCGATCTGCGATATTTAGTGTTGGTGATGAGATCCGTAACGAGCGGATGAAAGCAGATGAATGCTTGGGCATCGCCTTTCTTCGGGGCGTCAGCGAAAAATAGAACCGGGAAAAAGTTGGCGTTAGCGAGTGTGCTTCCATCTTCCGATACGAAACTCAGCCCTGCTTTGGAGAGAATTTCGAGCCCTTCCCTGATCTCGACGTAGTTATAGCTCTTCCCTTGCCTCTCCAACTCTTGATGAATTTCGTACAGGGAAAACTGGAGTCCGATCAGATGAAATTTTTTCTTTTTGTTTGGCAGCTGGGTCTCGTAGGTTTCAGCTCTTCTTTCCGTGGCGAGTTTTCGTAGTACATCTTCAATCGCTTGTTCACGAGTTCCGGGAAATGCGAAGACACTTTCTTTCTCACCATTCTTGCCGATGCGTTCAATGTTGGCGGCTGTGATTGTTGCTGTAATTTCGGCGTTACCGTGAATGATCTTTCGCTGGAATTTTGCATCTGCCGCCGACGTAACGCCTGTGAGGATTTTGCTGCGTCTGTCATAGATGTATTTCCCTATAACGTCATACAGCGAGAGTGTATGAGTAAAATCCTTGTCGATAAGGGGGTCGAGGCCAAACAGGTCAAGTGCCAGCTGGACGTCATTTTGAACCTTGTTAGCATTCATTGCCATTTTGCCCTTCCAATCATCCTGTTGGGATAGTCGCAACCCTTGTCTTTGGTATCGGCGCTATCTGTCGTTAGATGTTTCGTATCCAGCTGGCCAAAACTCGTCGCGTTTTCACCAATCGACCAAAAGTATCATCCTTTGAAATGAAAATAGCTTTTTCTGGTGCAATTGGTAACATTACCAGTGATTATCCTAGCAATCGTACCGTTGTCAACTGGCAAATTTGAAGGAATTATAATGTCTATCAACGATGATTCACGCTTTGACAAGTTAAAGGCGGCAATTTCTAAGATGCATAAAGTGGTCAAGCGCGGTTTTAGCGTTATGGACCAGATGCCTGAGCTTGTTAAGGACGCACAAAAAGATAAGTACGATCCCGAGTGGGTTGAAACCTCTGAGGTAGACTCCCGGATTCAGCAGCGTCGATACGGCACTACTCAAGCAGCAGAGATGGTCGGCATCAGTGTGGGTACGTTGTATGCGGCTGAGCAAGACGGCCGACTCCCTCCTCCCGAGTATCGTACCGATACAGCAAAAAAGGTTCGGGCTGGCTACACAGTGAACCATATCAACCACATGCAGAGAGTTCTTGGGACGTCACCATCGAAGCCTGAAAATTTGCCGGCGGCAATATGCGGGGTTCTAAATTTGAAAGGTGGCAGCCACAAAACCACAACTTGTCACCTGTTTTCACAATACCTGGCCATGCGTGGTTATAAATGTCTGGTGCTTGATACTGATCCTCAAGGTTCGCTGTCTTTCTATTTTGGCAAACGCCCGGATTACGACATTAAGTATGAGAACACCTTTGCGCCATTTATTCTTGAGGATGATGCTGCTCTTCGGGAGGTGGGACATCCAAGGGGGGCCTCCAAGAACTTAAGATACGCTATCCAAAAAACATACTGGGACAACATTGATATTATTCCGTCATGTTTGGAGAACCTGGCGATTGACCTGTTGCTTCCCCAGTTGATGGAAGCCAGTCGTAAGCCCAAAATTGAATTCATCGCCAAGCTAAGAGAAGGCTTACGTGAAGTCGGTAAAGATTATGACTTTATCATTATCGATGGTACGCCCTCACTTAACATGACCACGTTGAATGTCGTCAGTGCCTGTGACGTCGTCTTTGTTCCAACCCCGGCCGCCTTGTTGGATTTCGCGTCGACATTACAGTTTTCGAAGCTGATTTCGGATACTGCCCGTTCTTACATTGATATGGGTGTGGCACCTCACCTGCCAGATCTTCGTTACTTCATAACGAAGTTCAGTGGATCATCTTATGCCCAATTCTTTGGCCAGATCATCAGGAAGGTATTCACTGTTGAGCGTGGTGATGTTCTGACTGCTGAAGCACACGCATCAGATGAAATTGGAAAAGCTAATGCATCCACATACTCGATTTACGAAAAAAACCCCTCAGATGCTGACAACCGGAAGAAGCTAAAATCCACGATTGAAATGTACGATCGTCTTTTTGCAGAAATGCACGACGCCCTTACTGAGACAGTTTTTGGCGATGCGATGAGAGGTTCACACCTGGATAAAATCGATGAAATTGTTGCCAAGGCAGGTGAAGCAAGGAAAGAAATTCGTGATGCCGGACACGCGGAATAGGAGGTGAAAAATGGCTAACAAAGATAAATACGGTGCTTCAAAGCTATCGATTCTTGACGACGAATCTGAGACGCCAGATCCAGTCGATGAGAGTTACTTTGAGGGTTCAAGAAGTCCGGCATTGAATTCCTTTAGTAATGAGCCGGTCCGGAAGAAAACCTATACCGATGAACTTGAGGAGCAGGTTGCACATCTTGAAAGTGAGTACGAGTCAGTCAACGAGAAATTGAAGGCCGCTCTTGCTGGTGCGTCAACAACAGGTAGCTCAGTTGTTCTCGATATGCCGGTCAGCAAGGAGAGTGTCAGCTTTGAGCTTCAGGACATTGATCCTTCACTCATCGATGTATCGCCTGAAAATGAGCGGAAGCAGGAATTCCTTGATGAGATTTCTTTGTCGGATATTTTACCGACAATTCGCTCTGGTGGTGGCAACCAGTACCCTGGGATGGTGCGTCCGAAATCAGATGGACGGTTTGAGCTACTTTATGGGTCGCGACGTAGGGCCGCATGTCGTATCGCCGGCGTCAACTTCAAAACATTTGTGGGTGATGTTCCTAACGTAGACGTTAGAGCTTTGAGTTTGCTTGAGAATGACAGCAAGGATGTCTCTTTCTTTGAAAAGGCTCAGGCTTATGAGCGTTTGATTGAACTTGGTGAATACAGGAGCTGGAATGAACTGAGTAAGGCCAAAGGGTTTTCTCAGTCGACTTCTTCACGTTACAAACTGCTTTGCGAACTTGAAGAGATCTTTGTTCGAATTCTGCCGGCGCCAAGTGATATGGCTCAGAGCTACGGCGAGATCATTTCGAAACTTAAGAAGAAAAACCCTGAGAAGCTTTTTGCCAGGGCGGAGGAACTTCTTGAGGATCGCAAAGAATCGCTGAAAGAGGGTCGCGAATTGCTTAACTATGATCAGGTAGTTGCTGCTCTTAAAAGCGCGGTCAGGGCTCCATCAACACCCACTTCGTCAATTCCGCTAAAAGTTTATGCAAGCAAAGATGGAAAAAAGGTTCTCAAGCGAACTGTTTCAGCTGACGGTGTTTGCAAGATTCAAATTGAGGGTCTTTCAGAATCTGATATCGAAGCCGCCGTCGAACTCCTTAATAAGAAATTTAAGATGAATGAATCATGATAATCCCTGGTTGATAGGAGAGGGCGGCATGCTGCTGCCCCTTTCCTATTGGCGGAGGTGTTGACTCGATCTTACCCGTCGCGGGTAACGTCCCAGAATCCAGACTTACCCGTGGCGGGTAACCCCTCAGAATCCAGACTTACCCGTGGCGGGTAACCCCTCAGAATCCAGACTTACCCGTGGCGGGTAACCCCTCAGAATCCAGACTTACCCGTGGCGGGTAACCCCTCAGAATTCAGACTTACCCGTGGCGGGTAACCTTCCAGAATCCAGGCTTACCCGTAGCGGGTAACCTCCCAGAATGCAGATTTACCCGTGGCGGGTAGCACCCACATAGATCAGTGATCCGGGTCAGGTAAATAGATACTTGGTTGGGGTGGTATTAGCGGTATCGGGATACGATAGAGCAGAGTTTAGTCGCAGGGTATTAGGGTTGATGGTTCCACATGCTGTGATCTTAAAAGTCATCAGAGGGTTTGTAGCCAAGCTTTTCACATAGGAAGTCAAATTCATCCAGGCTAAAGAAATCGACAGTTATCGATCCTGATTTTTTCTTATGGTTGAAGCGGATCCTGGTTGGCTGGCCAGTATGGTCTGAGATGTCCCTTTCAAGCTTTCGAATATCTGTCTCATTGTCCAGCTTTTTGCCTCGGGCAATTTGTTCTAGTTGAGAGACCGTTGTCTTGGTTTTAAGCAAAAGTTTTAACAAGTCTCGCCGCGTAGGGTAGGGCAGTGAAGCTATTGCCCGCATGTGACCAAATGTGATGCTTACAGGGTACTGGGCCCAAAGCTGGAACTCTTCTAGTGATAAGGATTTGCCAACACGAATAAGGTGTGTGACAACATACTTTTTCCGAATTTTCAGAGCATCCCTAATATCAGCATTCGCATAACCGTCTTCAACGAGGTGCCGAACAACCCACGCCTTCATCAGATTGCTAGACCAGGAAGAAGGAGTTGCTTCGTAGAACTCTATCGCTTCAGCGGCATCAGTAAATATTGGGAGCCTTTCCACGCATTAACCTCAAGTATCTTGGTGTGCAATGCCGTCGCCTGCGAAAGCGCATGGTTGATTGCTAAAAGTTATTCGTGCTCGAATTGTTCCGTAGTCATATGACTACAGCATAAAGTATTGCGTCTGAAATTGCAGACAAAATAAATTTTTTTGCACTAATTACTGACTAAAGATTTGACAGACAGTTACATTTTGTAAATGATTGTCTGAAATTTCAGACAGCCAAAGTGTTAACGGACACGTGTGGACGCAGGACGGGCAGGGATTGTACGGACTGGGTTGTTCCGCAAAGAGGCGCCACAGGCAGCCTCAGGCTATAAACCAGGTTCAGCAAGGAGAATAAGCTGTGTCAGCCTGCGAAAACTTCCGATATGAAAGCGCCCAATTCATCTCAGCACTGTTAGTAAAGACCTTAGGCAATGCCAGAGTCGGCTTTTTCGACTCCGTCGAAGACATTGGCTTGTCCATCGACTCCCTAAGAATTCTTGAATCCCTTAAACCTGACCAAATAACACGCGTCGCAGCGAATTACTGTGCAATGGGGAAATCCCTGGAGGATTGGTTTCCTATCAATGCAGCCAGGATTTCAAAGCTGCTCGAAGTAGAGGCTTCCGAGTCCGAACAGCATGCGATGATTGATGAGATGTTGATGCGTGGAGCGTGTCTTAATCTCATGAAGGAATTCTTCGGGTTGCGGACAACCCACGTCTCGACCAGAAAACGGATCTTGGGTATTCCAACTGTTCGTGGACGGTTGGTAGTTCCAACACATGAAGAACAATGCCGGATCTATGAAGAATGGCTGAATCTCATTGAGGTTACCGATATTCGTCGCCGCCTACTTGAGGTCGCCCGCCGCACGAACCTGCCTCTTTCGATGATCTATCGGGAGATCAAAGAAATTGAGCAGGTAATGAATCAGTCAAAGAACAACGGCTCGATTCCAGTTCAAACTCGTAACCTACAAGTCGCATTCTAAGGAGCAGAAAATGACCGATAAAACATCAAAAATGGCATCAATTGCTCCTACACAGGACATTGAGATCGAATTGGCAACACGACCTGCGCTAAGGCTTTGGCAAGGTCGGGAAAAAACTGAAAAGAAGCATGGCATTCTTGGGCTTCCTGGATTCTGTTCACGAGTACGTTCGCTCGAACAGGCAATACGAGAAGACGATCCCTACGCGGACTTCCACTTTGCTCAAATTGAAGAGGGCATTGAGCATTTGTCGGAGGATCTCGATGCTGAATTGGCTGATATCGAAGAGTTCATCAAGGAAAACGTCCCATCAGCGATGAGGCTTCCAAATGTGGCTTCGAAAAATCCTGTGGTAGTTCCAGTCCGTTTTGCTTCACGTCTCGGTTTTCAGCTTGTTTACCAGCTCCTAAAGGTGGATCAGATTGTTCTGAAGATTTTGCTGGCTAGTCACATCGGCCTTATTGAGACTAAAACCAAGTTTCAGACTTTGGCTCGAGTAGAGAAACGTGTCAGAGGAGTTCTGCACCTGGTTTACAAGTACCGACACACCGGGGTCAGCCGCGACGACATGGCGGCCAATAATCAGCGAGCTCAGAAAGCAAAAGAGCTCATGGGTGAATTGGAGCAGGGTTATTTGGAAGGCACAACTAGATCGCCTAACGCACCATCTCTTCCACAAACGCGACTGAATACTCTGGGCGCCGATCTTTCAAAATCAGAGAAAAAGACCGGTTCGTCAAATCAGGTGAACGCAGAGTTGGAATCCAAATTGGACAGTGTGCTGGCAAAAGCAGAGGCGGAAACAGAAGCCTGATTTCCCGGGGAGTGTTAGGCGACATCATTGGGTGCCTCAGGTCGCGCCCTTTTTTTGTTTCACGTATGGATCATAACCGGCCGAAACTTGGATCGAAACCAGCAATAGTGCTGGATCAGAACCGATTATCAGTGCTTGGATCAGGAGAGGAATTTCGGTGACTATCCCTTTAAATATAAATTTACTAATACCTTTTAAGGATAATGAGGGCGCGAGGCGAAACTTGTACCGCAAGGATATCGAACGATTTCGCGATCGGCTCGATGCCAGAGCTGCTGAACTCAGGGACGATTTGATTTCAAATTTCGGGGAGGATTTCGAGCTGACTATTGCTGGTAGATCGGATGGAACCACTACCAAATATTTCTGGCGATTTCGGTCATCCAAGCGAGACCGGAAATACGTTCGCCTTCATGCTAAGACCGTGACGGACTATCTCAAGGTCTTCGATCCGAACCAGGTGCTACACCTCAAAGACATCGAAGAGGAATTGATCTACCTGAATGCAAACCTCCGACTCTTGAAAGGCTTTATTGATGCGATCGAGCAATCGGAATCAGAACTGGTCGATTTGAGGGCGGCAGAGTTCTAGTTGCGAAATACTCGGCGACCTGCAAGAATTCAAACATCACCAAGCCCCCGGGCTCAGCTGCAAAGTTTTCCCCTTTGCTAATCTCTACTCCTCAATTCAGAAACTGTGAGCTGACCAGGTAAAGATTCCTCTTTGCCAACCTTGGACCGCGTTCGCTATCCCGAATGCCTTGGATAATTCCAGGGCATTCCGGTTAGCGTTCACGGCCTAGCTTCATCTGTGTTAATGACTCGGTTAGCCGGCAAGCAAATCTTGCAGTGATGATAGGACGCCAGACGAGTGGCTTTTGTGTGGTTTTTAGCCATGCCGTGCGATCGCTACAAGCACGCACGAAAATATTGGGGGAACAACGATCCCACCGCCCCATTTCCGGATCAGCCTCAAAATCGGGTTTCGCTATACCCGGCCTCGAATACAGCGAAGCACCCACTGGGGTGCTTTTTTCTTGTGCGCCCGGCACGGGCGCACTCCTGGAGGTGCAAGTCCTCCCGTGAGCTGGCCACAGCGAACGAAGTGAAGCGCAACTGCGGAAGGGCGACCGACCGTGGGGAGGAAGCGTGGATCATAAACCGTGAGCCGATGAACAAGAATCGGATACGAGGCACTGCCAAGCAGGGCGAGCGGGCAAGAAGCCGCGAAGCTCTTGTGGCCAAGGCGAGGTGGTGTAAATCCGGCGGTTGTGCGGTGAAGGAGTGTGTTCTTACCCGGGGAGATCTCGCTTTACGTCTGAAAGGGCGACGTGGCAACACGGAGCGAGAAGTCAGCAGAGGCCATAGTAGCTGCCACGACGGAGCGAAGGGCCGAACGAGAAGGAGCGTCAAACGCCTGGTCGATGAGTAATGTAACGCATCAGATGCCCGCGTCAGCGGGGCGGGTCGCAACAAGGGAAGGTGAAGCCTTGCCGGACGCGTCCAGTGATGAAACAGGACTCCCGCGACGAGAACCGGAGGGCGCAGGGCGAAACCTGCTTGCGCAGGCGTTCGCACGAGAGAATATGCAGCGGGCATGGAAGCGCGTGAAGGCCAACAAAGGATCGGCAGGTGTGGACGGGCTGGATATTGCCCAAACCGCGGAACACCTGCGATGGGTGTGGCTGGAGCTTCGCCAGCAACTGCTGAGCGGCTCCTACCAACCACAGCCCGTTCGTCGGGTAGGCATCCCGAAACCGGACGGCAGTGAGCGGGAACTGGGTATCCCCACCGTCACCGACCGTCTGATTCAACAGGCACTGTTGCAAGTGCTGCAACCTCTGATTGACCCCACCTTCAGCGAGCACAGTCACGGCTTTCGTCCGGGTCGTCGGGCCCACGATGCCGTGTTGGCTGCGCAACGCTACGCCCAGCAGGGCCGCCACATCGTGGTGGACGTTGACCTGTCGAAGTTCTTCGATCGGGTCAATCACGATATCCTGATCGACCGCCTGAAGAAACGCACCACCGACCCCGGAGTTATCCGACTGGTTCGTGCGTATCTGAATGCGGGCATCATGGATGGTGGCGTGGTCATGGATCGGCATGAGGGCACGCCGCAAGGCGGGCCGCTGTCGCCGTTGCTGGCCAACGTTCTGCTGGACGAGGTGGATAAAGAGCTGGAACGCCGAGGGCACTGCTTCGCTCGTTACGCCGATGACTGCAACGTTTACGTTCGCAGCCAAAAGGCGGGAGAACGGGTCATGCAGATACTGCGCCGCTGCTATGGAAAGCTGCGTCTGGTGATAAACGAAGCCAAAAGCGCGGTAGCCAGCGTGTTCGGTCGCAAGTTCCTCGGCTATGCCCTGTGGCAAGGGAGGGGCGGACACGTCCGATGCACGGTAGCAACCAAGGCGTTACAGGCGTTCAAGCTCAGGGTCAGACAACTGACCCGAGGCTCAGGTGGTCGCAGCATGGAACAGGTGGTGGAGAAGCTCCGCAGCTACTTGCTCGGCTGGAAGGGGTACTTCAGACTGGCACAGACGCCACGGATCTGGCGGTCACTGGATGAATGGATACGGCGCCGTTTGAGAATGCTCCACCTCCGGCATTGGCGACGGGGCACGACGATCTATCGGGAGCTTCTGAAGTTGGGAGCAAAGCCCGAGGTTGCGCAATCCGCCGCAGCTCTGAGCCGCCGCTGGTGGCACAACAGCCTCTCTGCCATCCACCATGTGCTAACGATTGCCTACTTCGACCGTTTGGGCGTGCCGAAACTCTCGTGAACCTCAACTTCTCGAACCGCCCGGTGCGGACCCGCATGCCGGGTGGTGTGGGAGGGGCGGAGCCTTATGGCTCCCCCCTATCCCGATTTCTGCAGAGGGCAAGAATAAACGGTCATCGACCCGTGACCTTTTAAACCGCAATTCAATAGGGAAACCCCATAGGCTACCCCTGAATTCTATTCAGAGGTTTTTGCCATGAAAGTTTTACCCCTTGCTTTGCTGTGCTGCCTCTCTGTCTCAGCATACGCAGAATCAGTCATTCCTACTGACCAGGCAGAACGTGAACAAGTGGAGCGGGTGCAAACTGGCCGGTATTCGTTTGTTCAAAATATTCCGCCAGTTGATCAGCTGAATCCCTTGAAGGTGGTTATTCGCACTCGGGTTCCTCAATCAATCAATTCCGTAGGACAAACCGTTGAATTTCTCCTGGCACGCTCAGGCTACGTTTTGGCAGATGCCTCTGTACTAAGTGAAGAGGCTAAGGTGCTCCTCGATCTTCCTCTCCCAGCCATTCATCGAACTATTGGGCCGATGACCTTGGACCGCGCTTTGAACACCCTTTCCGGCGAAGCCTTCGAGCTGATCGTAGATCCTGTTCATCGCAAGGTTGCCTTTGAGCTGTCTGAAAAGCTGGGAGGCAAGTCATGAGCAAACTGCAAAAGGGTATCGTGCAGAGTATTTCACCGGCCGCCAAGAACAGGGAGCCTGAGCAAGTAGCATTGCCCGAGGCTCATGACGCATTCGAGGAAGCTGGAGTCGCGACAAGCGAGTTTCGTGATGCCGGCCCCGAACAATCCGAGGATGAACCGGAGAATTTCGATCTGGATCTTCCGGTGGCTGAGTCTCGGGAAGCCGTCAGCTCAAAGAGCGAATCCAAAGTTGAGCCAGAACCAATCCCCGTAAAGGCCAAAACCTCCAAAAAGAAAGCACCTAAAACTTCAGGAGGTGGTGGGAAATTGCTGAGTGGCTCAGCCTTGGTCATTTCGCTACTGGCGCTCAGCGTTGCGGGAGTGATCGGCTTTAAGCAGCTCGATAGCGACAGTCAGATCCGGCAAACGGTTTTCGGCCTGCAGGAATCCATCTCGGATCTGGTAACTCAGGACAGCGAGATCACTCAGAGTCTTGCACAGACACAGTCTGCTGTTTCTGCAAATACCGCTCGCATCTCCGACATTGAACAATTCCGGTCAGACCTGGCAACCATGTCTACCGTGCTGGACAGCATCCAAAATGAACTGGGTGCTATCAGGACCACGTTAGGAGATCATCGGGGAATCCTTGATGAGCACCGCCTCGATATCGATGTCGTCAGCAAGAAAGTCAAAACCCTCAGTGAGCGACCGGCACGGACTGTCGTTAAAACCGTACCGGCGCCAGCGCCTCAGCCAGTTGCAGAAGTCCAGACACTGGAGGGTGCCACGGTTGCCAGTATCGACATGTGGGGTGTTGAGCCCTACGTCGTTCTACAGGACTCATCAGGTGGTTGGGTTCCCCTCAAAGTCGGTGATTACTACCGAGGATGGAAACTTCAGGGTGCCGTGAATGGTGAGGCGGTTTTCAAAGCCGGCTCGAAAGTTCGACGCCTGAGCGTGGAGGGTTAAGAGATGGAACCAATCACATTGGCAGGTCTTTTTGTTGTGGCTGTTGGAGGCGGAATGTATTTCAACGCTGCTGATCAGCAAATGCATGAGGACACAGCACCACAAGCCGAAAACGTTTCTGAGGTTGCTTCCGAGAGCACGAGTTTTGCCCGGGGCATTTTCATTCCAACAGATAGTGGTTACTACATTTCGAATCTTTCATCGGAACCGGTGAAAGTAGAGGGCTGCGATCAGCCGGTCCTGGTCGCCGACCTGAGTCAGCCCCGATCAACGGAAGGACGGGAAGTCTCGACAGTCATGGTCGATTGCGAGGGGTAATTCATGATTCGCAAAACCCTCTTGGCTTCTCTTCTGGTCAGCGTAGTAACGGCTGACATTGCGATAGCACAGACTCCGACAGACACGCGCTCGATGGGGAATGTTTCCTCTCAGGCGCAATCGAGTCTCGATCAGAAGTCCGGCATGCAACTGACGGATGAAGAACGGTCTCTGGCTAAGCAGTGGATGCTCAAAGAGTCTGACTGGATCAAGTACAAAAAGATCATGTCGGGTCCGCGAGGCATTTGGTCTCCGGGACTTGATCCACTCACGGCTCTCGGCGTTTCCGAGACGGACGCTGCTGAGCGTGAACGCTACGCCATGATCTGGATGAAGGTCGAATCTCGGCGCATGGAACTGGAATTAGCCTTCGAAGTGGAACGCATGAAAGCGGCCAAGGACTTGTTCGGCGAAAACCCCGTCGTGATTGATGCTCCTCATTGGGAGCAGGAGTGGAATGAGAAGTACAACGCGACCACGACTCACGTTGCTCTGTTTGTAAACGACTTCTGCCTCGAAGATTGCGAAGACCTGGTCAGCGAAGTCAGAAAATCTGTGTCTCGAAACTCTCGTCTGGACATTTTTTTCAATGATGGTGCTTCAGCGGAGTCCATTTCCAAGTGGGCACGCCACATGAAGATCGATCCGGAAATTGTCCGAGCGCGGAAAGTCACGCTCAACTTCGAGTCTGGGAAGGCTGAAGAGTTTGGCGTTGATCTCGACAACCTCCCTGCGGTTCGAACCTTCAATGTCGCATCGGGCGACATCACCGAATACGGCGAGTGAGGGTAGGGCGGTGAAATACCTTTTGGCGTTTCTGATCGGTGCCGGTTTGTGGGGGGACGTTCATGCCTCCCAAATTCCACCGATGTATCAGTTGGTCAGTCAGGAGCAGAAGGTACCGGCAAAACTTTTCTTCGCCATAGTTTTGAATGAGTCCAGAACTCGGACTGAGCATGCAAACCGAACACTGCCTTGGCCCTGGACGATCAACCATCGTGGAAAGGCGCACTTCTTCAAAACACGCGAAGCGGCTTTCCGGTTTGCAGACGGCCTGGTCAAGGCGGGGGATTACCACTTTGACGTGGGCTTGGGGCAGATGAACTGGCGCTGGCATAAAGAAAGGTTCCGCTCACTTTGGGACGCTTTTGATCCCTACCTGAATCTCACGGCAGCGGCTCAACATCTTCGTGAACAATTCGAACGACCGGAATGCTCATCATGGGAGCTGGCCATTGGTTGCTATCACCGGCCAGCGCAGCGCCCGAAAGACAAACAAATCGCCAATGCATACAGAGAGAGAGTCATACGCTTATGGGCCAATATCTGAAAAAAGCAGCAATAGGCATTGCGTTGGCCTCAGCACTTGTTCTTCCGGTCCATGCTGGAACCATGAAAGAGCAGCTCAAGGGATTCTATGAACTCGAGGTTATTGGTGATTTTGGCGGCCAGTCCGCAGAACCATTCCTTCCTTCAGATTCCGATTTTAAAGAGCAACTGCAGAAACTGAAGGATGAACGCCGAGGCAAAAGGTTTTTGGTCTCGAATCTCCCTGTTTCGTCACCGTCATTAACTGTGGGCAGGGTCGGTCCTCAAGAGGCCGCTGGGATTCGTTATGACATGCTGAGCCGGCCCATGTTCATTATCGGTTACGACTCCGTTTCCATTAACTGGCTCAAACAGAACCGGCGTTTCCTGAAAGAGAAGCGGGCCATTGGCTTGGTGGTGAACGTAGCGACTGTCGAAGAGATGAATCATTTGCAGTCCGTGGCAGGTGAGGGAATCTTGCTACAGGCGACCAATGGCGAGCAGATGGCAAAAGCCATCAACCTGCGGCACTACCCGTTCTTTGTTGATAAGAATGGAGTGATGCGCTGATGGCCACCCAGACGCTCGAGGCTTTGCTTCGCCCGCCGGTTGAATTCTATTCCGGAACAGTCAGCGTATGTGCGGCCGGCATTTGCCTGGCCGCCCCCTCATTACTGATGATGACTCCGAGTGTCGCCTACACTTCTGCTGTCATTCTGGTTGTCTTTGGACTCTATCGCTTTTACCAGGGGTCCAGCGTCATCAAGTATCAGCGAAACCTGAGGCGGTTGCCGCGTTTCGCCATGTCTTCTGACCAGATCCCCTGTTTCAAGAATCACCTTTACCTCGGACAAGGGTTTCGCTGGACCCAGACGCATACCCAGCGTTTGAAGGACACCATGGCGCCCATCTCAGCCAAGTACATCCGTCCGTCCCGGATAAACAACTTCGCGCGTGAGCTCGAGCGCAAACTGGAAGGGTCGAAGCTCCAATGGATCGCAGATCTGACCAGTAAAGATCACCCTCTGAATCCTGTTCGCCCATACCCGGCCGTGGGTGGCAATCCCGTAACCCACGCCGTCGAGCTTGAAGAAAAGCAGGTATTGCTGGCGATGTCAGAGCGGGTGGGACACACCCTTTGCCTGGGAACCACACGAGTCGGTAAAAGTCGGCTGGCTGAAATCCTGATCGAGCAGGACATTCGCAGGAACGACGGGCCAGTAATTCTGCTGGATCCAAAATCTGACGCCGGACTACTCACACGAATGTATATGGCTGCCAAGAGGGCAGGGCGGGAAGACGATTTCTACATGTTCCACCTTGGGTTTCCGGACTCTTCCGCCCGTTACAACGCAGTCGGAAATTTTTCGAGGATCACTGAGATCGCCGGTCGTATCTCTGGCCAGCTTTCAGCCGAGGGTAACAGTGCCGCGTTTAAAGAATTCGCATGGCGCTTCATTAACATTGTCGCCCGGGCATTGGTAAGCCTGGGGCAGCGTCCGGATTACAACAACATTCTTCGGTACGTGACGGACATTGAACCGCTGTTCTGCGAATACATGGACTGGTGGTTGCCCAGGAATGGTGAAGAAGGCTGGATCGAGGACATCAATGCGATGACAGGCGACGCCGAGAAGAAATACAAGGCCAACCCCCGACTTGCAAAGCACGCCAATCCCCGAACAGAGGCCCTGAGGCAGTACGTTGAACAGTTGCACGTCAGCGATCCGGTACTTCACGGCCTTCTATCCGCCTTGCGGTACGACAAAACCTACTTCGACAAGCTCGTGGCCAGTCTTCTGCCGCTTCTCGAAAAGCTGACGACCGGCAAAATCGGGAAGCTGCTCGCCCCTGATTATTTCGACGTTACCGACGAGCGGCCCATTTTCGACTGGACCCAGATCATACGGAAGCGAGGCATCGTGTACGTTGGGCTGGATGCCATGAGCGATACGGAAGTTTCCTCCGCAGTGGGGAATTCCATGTTCTCGGACCTGGTAAGCACCTGTGGCCATATCTACAAGCATGGTTTTGAACACGGAATGCTTGAGGGTCAGGCCAATTCACTTCCAAAGGTTTGTCTTCACGCCGACGAATTCTCTGACCTGATCGGAGATGAGTTTCTGCCGATGGTCAACAAGTCCGGTGGATCGGGTATGCAGATCACTGCTTATTCTCAGTCTCGGCAGGACCTCGAAGCTAGACTCGGAAATGTCGCCAAGGCACGGCAGGTTGAGGGCAACTTCAACAACCTGATTATGCTTAGGGTAAAGGAAAAGGACACGGCCGAGCTGCTGACGAATCAACTGCCTGAAGTCGAAATTGCCCAGATTATGACTGTCTCTGGTGCCAATGACTCGTCCGACACAGACTCAAGCGTCGACTTTACCTCAAGCACCCAGGACCGGATTTCGATGCTGCGGGTCCCGATGCTCGAGCCCGGTCACATCACTGCGCTGCCAAAAGGTCAGGCATTTTGTCTTCTGGATGGCGGTCAACTCTGGAAGGTTCGTTTTCCGTTACCCGTTGAGGACGATGACGATGATATGCCGGAAAACATGCAGGCTCTGACCCGGGAAATGGATCGGAACTATCATACAGCTGAGCAATGGTGGAACTGACAAATGCCAGAGGGTAAATCGGAACATCCCGCTCAGAAGCGTGGCTTTGTCGGCAAATCAATCGATCTGATTCTGAAAGTCATTGGCCTGCTGTTGTTCAGTGCGTTCATGTCGATCGTCATAGAGTGGATCAACATGGGCTTCTTCCAGGATGAGCCCACCTACAAAAATGCGGAAGAGATGATGTTCCAGGAGATCGGCTATCTGAGTGAATCGCTGAACTCGAAAGACCAAACAAATGAGGGCGCTGTGAATTCCGCAAGCTCGACCATTACCAAAGTGGTCAGCTTTCTATTTGTCGATTCTGGCCTGCTGGACAGTTTGCAGTCGGTGAGAACACCCGACGCCAACGACGGTCAGATTATTCTGATGATGAAGGGCGTGATCGCCGAATATTATGAGTACCTGATGGCGGCCATATATATCCTGATCATGTTCTTCGTCCGGATTGCGGTGCTAATGCTCTCTATGCCGGCTTTCGTGCTATTCGGGGTCGTTGGCGTCTGTGACGGACTGATGCAGCGTGACTTAAGGCGGTGGCGCGGTGGAAATGAGTCTGGCTATGTCTATCACTGGGCGAAAAAGTTTGCGATTCCGACTCTTGCCCTCGCGTGGATTTTATACCTGGCGATTCCCAGTTCCATCCATCCGAACTATATGATCACACCATTCGCTGTCCTGTTTGGACTGTGTTTAATGGTGATGAGCTCGAAATTCAAAAAGTACCTCTGAGTATTGTTTGAACCTCAGCAAGCCCCGCCCCTCATTACGAGGGGTTTTTCTCGAAACTCCGGCTGGGTGCTCGCAAGTCCGGCTCATATCGAGCGTTTCTTACCTTTGACGATCCACTTAATACGCACAATTAGCCCATCTATGGGCGCAATTCCGATCAACGTCCACACACGTTTCCTCCCCTTTTAAAAGGTCACCAACCTGTGACCTTTTGATCAGCCTTTTTACAAGTGTGCCTGATTAAATCGCTCTCATCAGAACTCACCAGATAAGAGATCACGATGAGAGTTTTCAAAACGATTCTTTTTTCCAGCCTGATTGCGACCAGCACAAATGCAGCTGCGGACATCTGGGCGGAGCGTGAAGCGCTCTCAAACATCCAGTCCGAGTTGGCGGCTCTGGAGGCGCTGGTTCTGAACGCTCGCGCCCGAAGCAATGCTTCTGACCGGACGCAGTTTGACTACGAGATTCTGTTGAGTGACCTGCGAAAGATCCAGCACGGCATTACGCATCACCTGACAGTACCCATGGAGCCAGTGGTTCCGTCAACCATCGACGCTCTCAGCGTCAACTACACCGAGCACAAGCAATGAGTCCTGATCAGCATCAATGGTTTCAGGATGGCTCTGGTTGCAATGGTGCCGCCTCTTGCTGGATGACAGCAGCGAACCTTCTGACCTTGGCCCAAATGATTGCCGTTGTCGCAGTGATTACGTTCATCGCCTGGACCTGCATGCAGGCCTACGAAAACTGGGCGAACGAGGAGATTAAGTCCGGACAAATGATCTTCATTTGGGCGCGGGCGGTCTTCGTTCTCCTCGTGATGCTCTTCCTAATCATCAACTGACCAGCGCAGTAACCCTAGCAGTACCCAAAAAGCACCATCCCAAAAACTAGGAGAAATCCAGAATGAAACAAGCAATGCAGAAGTACACGGCAATGAAAGCAGCTGCGGCAATGGCGTTCCTGTCATTCGGCACTCAGGTTCAGGCAGCTCTGCCAGCCACCGCTAACCCGACCAACGCACCGGCCCAGGGCGACTATATCGGTCTGCTTAAAGGTTACGCCTTTGATATCGCCATCGTCCTCGGTCTGATCCTCGGCACCATCGCGTTTCTGGCTGTCGCCAAGAACATGATTGCGACCTACAACGAGATTGGCGAAGGCAAGAAGACCTGGGGCGACATGGGTATGCACGGTGGCATGGGCGTTTTGTTGCTTGTCTTCGTGGTCTACCTCCTGACGCAAGCGGCTACCGTGATTTTCTAATGGAAAAGATCGGTATGAAGGGTCGAGAAATCGACTTCATCCCAGACCGGCTCATTGAAGAGCCGGTCGTTTTCCGGGGCCTGACGGACACGGAAGTGGTCGTGCTGATAATCGCAGGCCTGGTCTTCTGGATCCCCGTTTCCGTTCTTCTTCTCTTGCCATTCGGATGGGGACTTTTCGGAGTCGGTATCGGTGTTGGTATGGCCATCGTCTCGCTTTTGCTGGTTGGCAGATACCTCACAGGGCTGAAGCGCCGCCGGCCAGATGGTTTGCACATCGTCTATCTCAAAAAGATCGCACAGCAAAAATTCAGCTTTATCAATTTCGACTACATCGAGACCTCTCAGGCCTGGGACATACGCCGCGAGAGAACGGTAGTGAAAGTTAAAACCAAAACGGAGGACTGAGAGTGGCGCGTTTAAAAAAGGCTCTCGACGGACGGGATGCTCACATTCTGACACTACGAATTTTTGTCGGGATTCTCGCGATCGCCCTGATTTACAGCATCCTCGGATGGAAAGAAGCCCCGGAGCGGATCAAGATTGATATTCCGCCTGACCTGCGCTCTGGCTCCACTCGTGGCATCAACGAGCGGCATCCGTTCAACGTCTACGCATTCGGCTATTACATCTGGCAGCAGATGAATAACTGGCCTGTCGATGGCAAAGACGATTACAAGCAGCAGATTGAACGACTGAGCTGCTACATCACCCCCCGGTTTAAAGGTGAACTCGAGCGCGATTATGAGCAACGTCGGCTCGATCATGAATTGACCCGCACCCGGGCACTGCAGGAAATGCCTGATCGCCCATACACGCCCAAGCGTGTGTACACCGAATCCAAAGACAGTTGGGTGGCCTTCTACGACGTCAACGTTAAGGAAACCTTCCGGTCAGAAATCGTGAAAGACATCTTTGTCCGTTACCCAATCCGCTTGGTTCGCTGGGATGTTGACCCCGAATGCAATCTTTGGGGCCTTGCCTTGGACGGTTTCTACAAAAAACCGCGTCGTCTTGAGGGCGCCATTGTCGAGAACGACGACGTCCAAAACACCAACACTACATCTCCAGAATTGGGTGAGTGACATGCGTAAGTACATCCTGAAATCCCTAATCTTTTTTTTCATGGCCGGGTCGGTCACGGCAACAGAGATCATTCATTACCAAAACCTGCCGGTCACGATCGAGCTGCATAAAGGCCAGGAACGGTCGATCCAGTTCGGTTCACATGTCCAGGTTGGAGTGACAAAAGGGCAGCAGATGAAGCAGCTGTTCCGCGTCCAGTCGGCCCAAGGTGCTGTTCACTTCAAACCGTATGAGGAATTCGACAAGCAGCGGGTCCAGGTCCGTCGCATGGCCGACGGTCAGGTCATTCTGCTTGACCTGATTTCGACCGAAGCGCCCGAAAACGCGGAAGAGCTTGAGGAAATTCGCATTGTTCTGGAAACGGACAACGAGGTTCCGGAGGCGGAAGCCGTAGCCGCGATGCCAGAGCCAGTGAAGCGAGTCACTCCGATCGATCTGACACGCCATGCCGCGCAGCGCCTTTATGGTCCGACTCGACTTCACCGGGATCGCGCCGGGATCTCCGAGATCACGCTTGGCGTGAAAGGAGCGGTTCGCATTTTCAAAGGTGACGCGCGTTACGCCACGGTTTCCAAGCCGGTCCTTGGTTACAGCGGTGGCGGCTATTACCTCGCGGCGATGTACGTCCGCAATATTTCCGACCGTGCCATTGGACTCGATTACCTGGATCTGAATCTCCCGTTCTCCCATGCCACCTTCCAGCATCACTCGCTGGAGCCAAATGGTACTCCGGGAGACAGCACCATCCTCTACCTGATTTCAGAGCGGCCGCTGAAGGAAACCCTGTATCCGTGGACGCATTACCAGGATTTGCGTCAGGAAACTCAGTCCATCATCAACGCCAAGAACTGAGGACACGACATGAATGCAAACATTGTGGTCAAAGGTCTTGCGGTTGTCGTTGTTGCCGTCCTGTTCGTGGTGATCATGAAAGGTGGTAAATCCGACGAGGCTCAGGCCGGTGCGGTTGCTTCAGCTTCTGAACTGGAGGGTCTATCCGCCATTGAATCGGGCCCAGCCATTGTCGACAACGGGCTTGCAGTAGATCCGCTGGCTGACGATTACCTGAAAGATGAATTCGGGGTGGACGTCGATACGCCGGTTGAAACCATGAGAACACTGACGAAAGAGACGCGCGCTGTCCGCGAAGATTCGGTCAAGCTACAGAAAGAAAATGAGCGCCTGAAGCAGGAAATCTCTAAGTTGCTCAAGATGGAAGGCAACCTCAAAGGGCGCATCGAGAATCGGTTTCAGAATGCTGAACGTGACGCCGAAGCAAAGCAGCGTGAGCTTGAGCACACACAGGATCTAACCCGCGGCCTTGTTGCTCGCCTGGAGAAGCGTCTTGAAGAGTTGCAAGGCCAGGAGGAAAGCAGCCAGACCTCTGCCAATGGCTATGACATCAATTCAGCGGGCATCCCGACGGGCCTGGGATACGATCAAACCGGATCCCCGGTGGATTATGACCAGGTGGTGTGGACGAACCCGCTAGAGGCAACAGTCGATCCTACGGATCCGTCGAAGATTTCTCTGCCCGATTTCTCGCTGAACCCAGATGAATTGCCGGCGCCGGCCGCAGGGATCGCGCGGAACGCAACCGAAAAGAGTAAGGAAGAGCGGTCAATCAAGGCTTACACGATTCCGGACAACGCGACTCTGCTCGGCTCAATTTCCATGACTGCGATGCTGGGCCGGATTCCGGTGGGTGGGCAGGTAGTTGATCCATACCCCTTTAAGATCATGGTGGGACCAGAAAACCTGTCCTCGAACGGAATCAAAATCCCCGGCCTGAACGGCATCAAAATGTCCGGCATTGCCAAAGGCGACTGGACTCTATCCTGCGTCAGCGGCCAGATCGAGAGCATGACGTTCACATTCCAGGACGGAACTCTGGTGACCTTTCCTGAACCCGGCGCCTCCGGCGCTGAGCCTATCGCCTGGTTCTCTGATAAGTATGGCATCCCCTGTGTAACCGGTAAGCGCATCACAAACGCACCCAGTTACCTCGCGCAGCGAATCGGGCTCACAGCGGCCAGTTCCTACTCAAAGGCGAAAGCTGACGCCGAATTTGCCACACAAACCAATGCCTTTGGCGGTTCGACCCAGGCCTTGACAGGGGATCCGACTGTTGTCGCCCGAAACGATGCCATTGCCAGCGGTCTGGATGAAGTCACGGACTGGCTGGACGAGCGCCAGAGCAATTCTTTTGACGCGATTTATGTAGAGCCAGGCACTGAGATTGTTGTGCATGTGACTGAGCAAATCGCTATCGACTATGACCCTGAAGGAAGAAAGGTAAATCACTATGCAGACCTCTCGCGCCGTTCTGATTACCAGCTTGATTAGCCTCTCGTTGGCAGGTTGCGCCAACAAGGACAACTTCATTCCGCAGCCCGACAGGGACATGGCAACCGTTTATGGCCAGCACATGAGCGGAATTGGGGATGGCAAGCTCATTGATACCCGGTCGCTAATTCGCCGCCCAATGATCGAGGGCGATGTGGAGCTTAGTGACTACGTTCGCACCGAGAAAACCCAGTTGCAGAGCAAGTTCAGAATGCTGCCGAACCCGAAAATGTACATGTTCGTTGGTCCGCATCTGGCGACCCAGGACGAAGTTCCAATTCCGGGTTATTTGACCGAATTCAGAATGTGGGAAAAGGACCATTATGCGCTTCCCGGAGAGCTTTCTGATCTTGGGAACCGATTCGGAGACTGAAGGGTGAGAGCCGTAAACCCAAACACAGTGAAAGTAGGTCTTCCGCAGACAAGCAGAACGAAAACCGCATATTTGATTCAGGGACGGGTGTGGGATCGGAAAGGTGATAAGGCCGCCTTCCCAGCCACGGCTGATAGCCCTGCACCCGAGATAGCGCAAGGACAGGAGGCGTAATCCGTGGACTTAGCCAAGGCAATTAAAGACATTCTGGTGCCGGCACCGAAGAAACCGGTGAAACCGAACGTCGGAATCCAGACTGCCAGTAATGACGGGGAAGGGCAGCGCAAACCACTCACGAAAACTGCGGTAAAGCGCATTTACCGCCGCCCCTCATCGTTCGTTGAGAAACTGCCTTGGTATGAATTCCAAAGCGAGTCTCAAACGATGCTGTTGGATGACGGGAAAAGCGTAGGTGCTGTTTTCGACATCATCCCGATTGCCACAGAAGGTCGTTCCTACAACTGGTTGCAGAATCGGCGGGATATGATTCAGGACGCCCTTCAGGACTGCTTCGAGGAAATGACGGCAGGGCCCTGGATCATCCAGCAGTACACCTATGATGACGACAACCTGGAAGATTACATCCAGAAATTGCGTCTCTACCCGAAGCACTACTGCCGGGATTCATCGTTCACTCAGGAATGGCTGAGAACGATGGAAATCCATCTGCGCGGAATCTGTAAGGAAGGCGGACTGTTCGAGGATAAAGAAGTTCTCGATGCGCCCTGGAGTGGTGGCCAGCGCCGGATCAAACTCGCTGTCTACCGGAGACTGCCCGAGAAGTGGAAATCCTACGCGGGCATGACGCCGGAAGAAGAGCTCAATGACACTATCGAAAAGCTGGATGCTGCTTTCCGAGATGCTGGAATTGGCCTGGTTCGTAATGGCGGAAAGGAAGTCTATGAATGGCTGTTGAAGTGGTTCAATCCGCGTCCGGAGCTTACCGACGGAGATCGCCAGAAGTTCGTTGAACTGGCGTCCTACCCAGACGAGGAAAGTTTGCCGGCCGGTGATGATTTCGCTGAAAGCCTGTTCTTTGCTTTGCCAAAGTCTGATGCCCCGTCACAAACCTGGTGGTTTGATGGCCTCCCACACCGTTGTTTGCGAGTGCACAAGATTCGTCGGACGCCCAAGATCGGCCAGATCGCCGGCGAAGTAAGTGCGACCACTCCGGACGGCCTATCAACCGGCAAAGCTTCCTGCATGATGGATAAGATGCCGCCAGGCACTATGATCGCAACGACCATTATCGTCACGCCTCAGGACGAAGTTCAGAACCATATCAACCGGATTCAGGACAAATCCAAGGGTGAGTCCGTCGACGCAACGATGACGCGCGAAGACTGCGAAGTTGCCAAGTCTCTTATGGGTAACAAGCACAAGATCTATCGCTCGATGATGTGTGTTTACCTGCGTGGCGAAAACCTGAAAGACCTGCGCAAAAAAACCAACGCGGCCAGTACGATTCTGCTGACGAATCAGCTCGCGCCGGTTCGGGAAGAAGACGAATCCCTCGGCCTCGATGCGTACATTTACAACCTGCCCATGGTTTACGAGCCCAGCATGGACGCCAATTTCAAGGCGACCCGTCCTGTTTGGGCCCAACACCTAGCAAACCTTACCTCCCTTTTCGGGCGGCATCGCGGTACCGGAAATCCGGGGCAGACCGCCTTTAATCGCGGTGGCGAGCCGGTGTCCTACGACCCGTTCAACGGGAATGACCGCAAGAAGAACGCGCATGGCCTCATTCTTGGCCCGACCGGTGCCGGCAAGTCGGCACACATCACCAACATGTCAGCCCAGATCATGGCACTCCAGCGCCCGCGGCTGTTCATTGTTGAGGCCGGTAACAGCTTTGGTCTGCTGGCTGATTATTTCGCCTCTCAGGGCCTGTCTGTAAATAAGATTCAGCTCAAGCCTGGGGCAGGGGTATCGCTGCCGCCTTTCGTAGACGCCGATCAGATGCTGTCCAAAGATGAGGAAGATCTGCTTGGCTCGCGAATCGTCTCTGATTCTGCATTGGTTGGCGAAGACGACTTGATCGCACACATCCCCGAGAAAATCCGCATCGGTGACATCACCAAGTCCTATGACGAACTGACCGAAGCAGAGCGCAAGGATGTTCGCGCCCGTGCGGCCATGGACGTTCTGGCCGACATGATGATGGATGAGGACTCGGGCTCGGACGACGAGGGTGACGAGCAGCGGGACATTATGGGTGAGATGGAAATTGTCGCCACACTGATGATCACCGGCGGTGAAGAGGAGGAGGCGAAAAAGCTAACCCGTGCAGACCGGCGGATGATCCGGGATGCGATTCTCAATGGCGCGAAGCTCGCCAGGTCAGAAGGCCGCCGCACCATGACTTCGGATGTCTCGGAAGGATTCCGGATGATCACGAAAGATCCGGCCTACCCGGAACACCGTCAGTCCCGTGCTTTCGAAATGGGAGAATCCCTACGGATGTTCTGTGATGGGTTCGAGGGCGAGGTCTTCAATACAGATGGAGATGGCTGGCCGGATACCGATGTGACTATCGTAGACCTAGCGACGTTCGCCCGGGAGGGTTACAACGCTCAGCTGGCGATCGCCTATACCTCAATAATGATGCGGATCAACAACCTTGCCGAGAAGCATCAGCACGACGAGCGTCCGATCGTGATGCTGACAGACGAAGGGCACATTATCACCACAAATCCATTGCTGGCGCCGTTCGTGGTCAAAGTCGTGAAGATGTGGCGAAAGCTTGGTGCCTGGTGGTGGGTAGCGACTCAGAACATGGGGGACTTCCCCAACTCCGCCCGCAAGATGCTCAACATGATCGAGTGGTGGATTGCCCTGGTTATGCCTCAGGACGAAATCGAGGAAATTGCGCGTTTCAAAAACCTCAGTATTGAGCAGAAGCAGCTCATGCTTTCTGCTCGGAAAGAGCCCAAGAAGTACACCGAGGGCGTTGTTCTGTCCGAAAACATGGAAGCCCTGTTTCGGAACGTCCCGCCCTCGCTTTACCTGTCCTTGGCGGGCACGGAAAAAGATGAAAAAACCGAGCGTGCCAAATACATGCGCAAGTTCGGCATCACGGAAGTGGAAGCTGCGGAGTATGTCGGCAAGATGATCGACTTTTACCGTGGCATCGCTCCGAAACCGGCCGATCCGGTACCGGCGGCGAATAATCCCATGTCTCAAGCCCGGGTCACTCTCGAGCGCCTTGAGAAACTCCAGAGCGAGCAGGGCCAGCAGGTTGTTGCCAAAGAAGTCATGGAAACCCTTCGTGCGACCGTTGCGGAGGAGGACAACTGATGAATCGTCATCTGCTTCAATCCTTGGGTTTTGTCGTTACGGTGCTTGCCAGTGCCTCAACGCTCGCGGCTGACTCCATACAGACCATCCGGATATTTGAAACCAATGATCAGTTTGTCCTGCAGGACGAGCGCTTGTCTGACCGGGTGCAAATTGAGGTATACGACATGGACTCCAAAAATCGCGCAACCAAGCAGCTCAATCAACGGATGCGTGCCTTGGTCCCGAAGAAGATCCAACCCACCAAGGTCGAGAAAGCATATAGAGACGCTTTCAGCCAGGTGCTTAACAGCGCCCACTGGCCAGCGATCAATCAGGAAATACAAGCAGGGGCCCAGGCCATTGAAGCTGCGATGCGCTTTGGCATCGAAAAGCTTCCGGCCATCGTTTTCAACGACCGCCAAGTGGTTTACGGCGAGCGCTCATTAAAGGCGGCACTGGCCGTCTATAGCCGGGAGAACCACTGACATGCGGACGTTCATTTCTCTGGTGTTTCTGGTGTTGATTGGCAGTGCCGGGAACGCTTTTGCCTACCCGAGCGAGTGGACGAACTACGACCCGGGCGATTTGGACGCAGTCAGGGACGCGACCATTACGGACACCCAGAACCGCCTGGAAGAACGTGATGGCCAGGTGGAATGTATCGCCTGTCATGGCGAGCTGAACGACACCTACGATGGCGTCATCGATACCTTCGAAATCGTCGATCAGACCATGTCCGCCGCTCTGAGCTGTATGGACTGGGAAATCCGTGGTGCTTGCATCTGGATGACCTGTGCCGCCTTTGTCTGCTGGGTAGACACGTCCATCAAGGTCAAAAACTTTGTACCGGACCTGGTGGTGCAGTCTTATGACCGCGCTGCCGGGGAGCCATGGACCGAATCCCAGGACATAAACCAGATCTCAATGGCTGAGAACGATTCCTCATGGGTGACAACCATGATTGGATGGGTCACGAACCACAACGTCGACAAGGTAGAAGGTGGCCGCTCCAATGAAGCCACCCGTTATGACCATGTAAACCTCGATTTCAAATTGGTGGACTCATACGGGAATCCTGCGCTGGTGGCTTATAACACGCTGGCCCAGGGCCTATTTGGAATGGTCTGTGCAGGACGTACCTTCCCGTTCTATCCCTATTTCATCTCAAACCTGGACTCCATCGCCTGGCGCTGGCACCTGCCGGAATTTTTCTACCCGATTTCATGGGCGGTCGGCATGGATAGACTCGGATCTGGCCACAACAGTTATGGAGGTGTATTTCCCAGAAGCGGGTTTCTGACCCAGGCGGACGGTCTTAAATCGGGTGTTCTTACCGCTTTTCGCGCCATGCACTTCGTGACCCGCCCGAACGAGCCTCACCTTTATTTCACCATCGGTCAGCCCAGTGAAGACGGATATTGGCCGCCCGGCCCACTGAATCAGAACGATAAAGATACCGGTGTCTTCCAGATGTTGTATCCGCAGGATGAAAGCTCATGCCAAAAGTTTCCCTATGGCGCCACACCCTCAATGAGTAAGCGTTCCGACGACGATTCTTATGTCTGGAATTTCTGGCGAGCATACAAGTGCTGTCAACGACGGGGGTCGTCTTTGATTTGGCACTCTGGCTGAAGACGTTCCAAACCGACCGTCATCAAAAGATTTATAAGGATTTAAGGCAATGAAAAATCGTAATCAATGGATTGGCGTGGTGCTTGCGGGATCGTTGGCGGCTAGCGCGAATGCGATGGAAACAACGTCGCCCCGGCTGAACACACTGATGGACTATCAGATTGGGGGAGGGCTTATTTCTGGTCCGCCGACCAAAATTCACTCGATACCGATTTTGAGTTTTGGTGCAGGCTGGGATTTGAACATGGCATGTGGTGAGTTCGATCCAAAAATGACGGTGAAAAACCAGTTGAACGGACTCACGGACGGTTTCAAAAACATGATGGACAACGTCATTAACAGCGCGACAGCTGCGGTTGCCTCCCTGCCGGCGTTGGCCATTCAAAAAGCCGATCCTGGACTCTATGACCTTCTTCAGCAGGGCATTCTGCAGGGCAAGATGGACTTTGAATTCGCCGAATCGTCCTGTCAGGAAATGGCGAATCTGATGATGGGCGATTCCACCGATTACCCATGGGAAAAGTTCAAGATGAACGCCAAGGTGGCGGACTGGTCCTGGAATATTGGGGCTACTGGTGGTGATGCTGTGGCAGCAAAAGAGAACGTGGATGGCTCTAACCACGGCGATGCGGGCTCAGAATGGGTCTGCAACAGCAAAAAAGGTGGAGCCGGACAGCCGCCAATCCGTGCCTTAAGAGACGTTGTGATGGTGGGCTACAACGTCCTGTTTGATCGCAACGACAGCTGTGACTCGGCGTCTGTGTCCGTTGCAGACGGGCAGGGCAACGCGCTTTGGGAATACTGGAACGGTCCGATTCAGGCCGCCGATTGGGCAGTATCCGTGGTCGGCGATTCTGAAATCCGAACCTGCGATAACTGTAAAAAAATCACTTCCCGCCCTGGCAAAGGTCTAGCCTACCGTCATCGTGACATGGAACAGGATCTTTACGATGACCTCGAAGACTTGGTGGACGGAACTACGGCTCTCAGTTGGCAAAACCTGAATCGGGTTTCCGCTCCTCCTGGGGTCCGTGTGACCGATCTTGTCATCAAAGCCATCCGAAAGCGTAATCCAACCGTTCAGGAAGAGATGCTGCGCAAATTGTCGAGCGAAATTGCGTATACACGTCTTGTTGAGCAGGGTCGCTTCCTAACTCAAATGCTCCGTTCGGGCGTTAAAGAGCCGAACGTTGCCAACATGGATACCGCGATCGCCATTATTGATAACGCGATTGATCACCTGAACGTTGAGTTGGCCCAACTCGATCAGGAAATTGAGACCCGCGAGGCGGTAGCAGAGAGAACAATTGGCCATTTGCTAGGCACCGAAGAGCGGATCTACCAAAACACAAACCTACCGTCAGGCAACAAACCGTCCGGCCTGAACAGTTTTGGAGTTCAGTGATGCAAAAAACCCGGAAGTTCCTGATGGTTTCTATGGGCGGCGTCGCTGCCCTGATGATCATCGGCATGGTTGTCGCGGCTTTGACGGATACTTCGGCAGAGGAGGTCAAATCCCTCGACTTAATAGCCGAATTGACCTGGTACAGAGTCGCCTTTTTTGTCGCCATAGTGGCCGCTTGGCCAGCGATTTCTCGCTACGCCACCCGTTTGCCGGATCGCGGCGAAACGTCGAACGAGAAGTGGCTTGCGCTGGAAAAAAAGCATGCCGCGGACTTTAAGTTCATGCGATCGCAGTGGTGGAAAATTGCTCTGTTGCTGGCGTTTGTCGAGATCGTACTTATCCAACAGTTCGGCATAGGGAGATAGCCGGAATGGTCGCCAATACCTACCTCGAAATTTACACAATGATGTTTGGCTGGAATATGTACGAGGCCATCTGGGATGTCCTCGTCGGAACCGGGGTGGCTCTGATTCCCTTCATTGTTGCTGTCGTGAGTACATTTAAGGAAAACTATTCCGCCGGCAATGCCAGTGAGACGATCAAGAGCATGGAAACAACGCTGCTCGGAATGATCCTGGTGCTCATGTTGTGCGTCATCCCCTATAAAAGCATGTCCACGACGCTTTCTGGCGTTCGCTACGAGGTAACGGTTCAGGATTGTGGGACGGCCTCGAACACCAATACACCCTCCAGCACTGCGTCAGGGACCGGAGACAATACCCAAACGGGCTTTGATTCTGCTATGAGTGATCTCCAGACGTGGCAGGTTCACAAACCGGTTGCCTGGACGCTGGTCGAAACCGTTTCAACGGCCATTACGCACACTTCCATCAAATCCATGACCTGCGTGAACAACTACGAGTTCATGTTGATGAGGATATCCAATATCACCATCCAGGATGAAACCCTACGTAAGGACATCCAGAACTTCTACGAAGCCTGCTATAAGCCGGCCGTGAACAAGTACAAGGCCAACCCGCCGGTCGATCCGGTGACAGGCAATCCCATGGTTTTGACCAACGTTGAACCCTGGGAAGACATCGATTGGGTGGGCAGTCGCATTCTGTTGGGCTACGCCGATGCCTATTACCGGGATAAAGAGCTATACGTTGCGAACTATGAGAACAAGGGATTCTCCCGACAACCTACATGGCGAGATTCTGACGCAGCCCATCAAACCGGTGTCTATCCATATTGCGAAGAAGTCTGGCTTGGCGAGAGAAATGCTGCGGGATGGTTCAACAATGGCGGCGATGGGTTGCGAGAGAGGATTCTTGACGACATTCCTGACGATGAAGTCGGGGACATTGTTGATGACTGGAAGACTTGGGGTGCTGGCGTTTTCAGCAAACAGACCGAGCCGGACCAGGTCAAAGAAGACATGATCCTGAAGCTGATTCTTGAAAATAACCACAGTGATCTGTCAGCAGCTACTCAGCTGGACATGAGCAATAACTTTGACGCGAATAAAGGCTTCTGGTCCCAGATGTGGGATAACGCGACTCAGCTGGGCAACGTTCTGACGTCAGCCAACGAATTTCTGCAGGCCAACGCTATACAGCAGATGTTCAAAGTGGCCGGGCCCATGTTGT
Source organism: Marinobacter denitrificans (assembly GCF_008795955.1). Lineage (GTDB taxonomy): Bacteria > Pseudomonadota > Gammaproteobacteria > Pseudomonadales > Oleiphilaceae > Marinobacter > Marinobacter denitrificans. The sequence goes on along the minus strand of NZ_VMHN01000011.1, from coordinate 99,803 downwards.
TGGTTATGTTCCAGATGATCGTGGTCATCGCGGCTCCTTTCGTAATGATTTTTGGAAGCTATGGCTTCAGCTCCTTTTTCGCATTGGCGGTTACCTGGTTCAGCCTGGAATTTATCAATGCCATCTGGGCGGCAGCTTACTGGTTCGACAACCGGATCCTACAGATCTATGCGACCAACGCAGGCTGGTTTGATGAGATGACCAATAGCCTTCTGATCCGGATTGTCAGCATGAGCTCCATCTTTATTCTGCCAATGATCTGGCTGTCCATCATGGCCATGGCCGGAAGTTCAATGCTTCGAGGCATGGGTGGTGGCGGTGTAGGCGGCGGTATGGCTGCCGGAAGCTCGGCCTTTGCTGGCGGCATGGCTGGGACTATGCGGAACACCAGAGGTCTTTTACCAGGCAGAGGCGGTAACCAAGGCGGCGGAAGCCGAGGCAGGAAATAAGAATAGAGCCAGAGTTATAGGGCGGCCGACTGGCCGCCCTGTTTCTTTTAGGCGGCTACGTTACGGCGATCTATGCTAAGAGGCTATCTAGGAGGCTCGTTGCCGTAGTAAACATCGTGAGACTGGTCGTAAACAGCATCGGTGGGGTGCAGCGGCTCTTTGAATACAGAGCCAGGCGCTCTGTGATCGTCATATGGCTCCGACCCGTCACCGCGCAGTATTCGCCAGATAATCGAGATTATAGCCAGAACGAGGGCAAAAGCCATGCTGACCAGCCACACCATAACTTTGAACCACCAGTATTCGCCGTACTTCTGGGCAGACCGCTCGTAGACCTTTGAAATTGGGTGAATCGCAGCAAATCCGCACAGTATGCCACCGCAAATCCATCCCCAAGTCTCTTTGAATGAAACACCATCACCGGCAGATAGGCTGACCAGAAACAGCAGCGCGACGCCCGCGCCAAGGCTACACTTTCGTGCTATTCCGTTGTGAACGATTGTCTTGTCCATGACGCTGAATCCCGCTCAAAAAATGATCGATTGTGACAGGTCCAAGTAAGGTCTGCGCTGGACGACCGACAGCGCACTTTATCAATAAGGTTATCCACAGAATTTGTGGAAAAGTCGCCGATCCATTCGGTTGCAAAGCCAGTTTATGGTTATGCAAGTCATGACTTTTTTCCGCTGTAGTCCTTAGGTATACACGACTATGCTTCACTGGCAAGCCCGAAACAAAAAGGGAGCCTGATTCCGGCTCCCTTTTTTCACTCTGATTGCGCCCCTATGCTGCTTTGGTGAGTGAATCGGGGAGCCAACCTTTCGTTTCATCCAGTTCATCCAGAATCGTCGCCAGATCGCCTTTCTTGGCGTCAGCCTGAGACAAAGCGAACTCATCGCCTTTCAGGTCTTTCAGGATTTCGATGAGCTTGCCTTTCCTGATCCTGTTGAAGTAATTCGCCTTCGTCGGTTGCCAGTGCTTACTCAGGTCGAACTTGATCTGTTCAGCAACGTATTGCTCAACTTCATTGGTCGCGCAGCGGAGCGTTTGAGCACTGCAATGGGCGAGGATGTTCAATTTGCTCGCTCTGGATAGTTTTTGGAATGTTTTGAACTGTTCCAAGTCTCCTTCTTGGGCCAGCCAGTTCAGTTCTAAGGCATCACGATGCTTCCGAATTTCAGCAGCAGCGGAGGTTTCCTCAATGTCTTTGGTGGCAGAGAAGGTGTTCACATCCAGATCGATTCCAAGGGGTCTCCGGTACCACGTTGAACCCGCAAGCACTGTCTTGGCCATTGTGAAAATGGTCATGTCCAGACAGATTTCTGCTTTTTGCATGATCGCGGCTTCAAGTGCCTGGAGCCGGTATGACTCAAGATCGACTTTAAGCGCGTTGCTCTCGGTAGGTTGAGGTGTCTCGGCTATAGTGCCATCTCCGTTTTGCGCCTTTTCGGACTCCTTTTTTGGCAAAACGATGCCAACCTTTGTCACCAGTTCGCCTGTCCGGAAGTCTACGGAAAGCAGAACGCCCGTTGACTGTTTCTGTTCGTTGGAGAATTCACGAGAAGCGTCGATGGTGTCCTTCAGGTCACTCAGTTCTTCATTCAGTTGACGGAACCGTTCGTTGGTTTCTTCGTCCTCGTGATCCGAGGCCGCCTCCATCAGGCCTTCAAGCTCCCGTTCCTTCGCCTCATACTGCTGAACAACAGAGTCTGGTGCGGTGATGGTTTCACCTTCGATACACGGAGCAAACCGAAGTGGGTGGCTGTACCCACCATCCAGAGTTGCCTCCACGAAGCCCCAGCCCTCAGCCTTGAAAGACTCTTGTAGCTTTTCGAGCTTTTCATCGGCCAGACGATTCAGGAGGTCGACGTCGTTGACGTATTGGCTGTCCGCGAACAAGTCTTCGGACAACGTGCCACCGGCGGCCTCGTAAGCCTCTTGCCCGACAAATTTAAAGGTGGTGTCCTCAGTCGTAACATCGGTGTTGAGCAGCTTTTGACGCACGAATCGGGGAGAAGGGTGATACTGCTCTTTTACCTCTGCGAAGACGGAATCCTGAGCCTTCTGATCGTCCGTGACGGTAAAGGCCATGACCATGTCAAAGTTCATCTCTTGTGATCGGAAGGCGTCCAGAATCACCGGGGAGACAGCCCCAAGTTTCAGGAGTTTCTTAACTTCGGTGACAGGCTTACCGAATCGTTTCGCGATGTCCTCGATGGATCGTCCTGCATCCAGCATGGCCTTGTAGGCAACAAAGCGATCAGCGGGATGCATATCCGAGCGATAGTTCTCGGCCAGACTGGCTTCGATGGCTTCAGATTCCGTCTTCACGACGCACCGGACTGGAAATTCGGCATCGATCTTTCCTTCGGCAAGAAGGTGGTTTAAGGCGCTGAGTCGGCGTCCACCGGCAATAACCTCATACCGTCCCTCGGCATCGGGTGACGGAATGACAATGAGATTCTGCAGAACACCCTGCGACTCTATCAGAGCGCGGAGCTGCGCATCTTCTTCCACTGATGTTTTAACTTTCCGGACGTTGAGCGGTGACAGGGTCAGATTCTTGAGAGAGATTTGAGTTTCCATTTTGTGATTCCTCTGAGTGAATTTCGTTGCTGTTCACTCTTAAAATCTCACGAAAATGGCCACGGCCAACCCCTGAAAACACTATTTATAACAATAATATAGCTATTTTATGAAGCCATTTCATAGCCATACGCAATACCTTTTTTGAACGTCGATTTTGGGTCGACGGTGGACATGAAATCCCACCACCGATCCCTTTTCTGGTCAGCGAATCAGACCAGCCTGAAAAGCATCTCTCCTTCATCGCTTGTCGCCGTTCCGTCTTCCAGAGTTCCTGCGCTTACCCAGAGGTCGCGCTTTCCGCACGGGGTCTCATCCGCAGGTATTCGCCCGAAAACTTCACCATTGCGAATGTCCGTAAAGGAATAGAGAACTTCTCCGTTGTTGTCTCGGATGTGGACTCCGAAGAGCCGGCCGAGTAGTTCACCTTGCTTGGTTGTTGCATTCATCCTGTTGACCTCCTCAGTTGTCCGGTAATGGGTCATCCCTGACTCTAAACACGTCCGCAACAAAATGTTGATCTTTTTCTGGTTAGCCTGGAAGGCAGTCCATCTGCAATAATGCTGTATATTCAAGGCTATGTTGGCATTGGCTGTTGGTTTGCGCCTATCGCAATCCGTAGCCAGGCCTCTTCGGAAGGTTGAGCTCGCTCGAATAGCCGTCGCCATGCCAGATAGCTCGGCAGATATGCCGTTCCAACCCCATGAAACCGCGCCATCCAGCCCTTCAGTCGACTCATATAACCGTTGACGTTCTGTATGTGGTATTCCTTGCCGATCACCCGTTGATTATCGAGTGTGACCAGTCGGTGGTGGGCAATTCCGTGTTCGCTGGAAAAGGTCTTGTACCAGCTGTGGCCATCTGAACACAGGATCGAGTCACGATTGATAATCGGCCTCAGAAAAGCATGAACCGTCGATTTGTTTAGTTCAGGATCCACCAGATCACTGATGTTACCGTTGCGGTCCCGTGCGATAAGTACCGGGATTTTATCGGCTTTATGCTTCCTGTTACTTTGCCCGCCACGCTTCCTGGAACTGCGATGCGTGATGTTGCGCTTGCCTTTGCAGGACTCGGCAAAGAAGGTTTCATCTACTTCGACAATGCCGGAAAGGGCATTCGCGTTGGCGTTTGCACTGGCATTCAGAAAACGGTGGCGCCACCGGAAAGCTGTCTTTAAATCAATGCCTACTCGAAATGCCGATACCCGCAGAGTCAGGCCGTCTCGCATGCATCTCAGGTAATCAAACCACTTGTTGCGGTGATGCAACCTGGCCAGTGATGTTCCTGTAACGGCATTAAAGGTCTTGTGACAGGTGAGGCTCTGGCACCGATATCGCTGTAATTCACCAGAATGACCCCATTTGACTGCGTATTCCAGACCAAGGTTGCCACTGATTCCAGACGAAGCCTGCCACCCATTCCACGCGAAAGCTGCCACTGATTCCACGGCAAAGCTGCCACCCCGGCAGGCTGCCTGAAGCTCCATCAAAATCGTCCGGCGCGGGATAACTTAACGGTACTCTGATCCTTTTCATCCGGAGAAGGCCAGATGCCAGCGAAGAGGTTATCCATGCGTAAGATCAAAGAAGTTCTTCGCCTCAAGTGGGAGCGAGGGCTGAGCAACCGCCAGATTGCGGCAGCCTGTGGCGTTAGCCGCCCCACCGTGAGCGAATACCTGCGCCGCACGGTTGAGGCCGGTCTGAGCTGGCCGTTGCCAGCGGATCTGGATGAGGCCCATCTGGAGCAGTTGCTGTTCCCGCCGCCACCGGATCTACCTGCGCAGGCCAGAGGTATACCCGACTGGCAACACATCCGCGACGAACTCACGGGCAAGCATGTCACCCTGTTCCTGCTCTGGCAGGAGTACCGGCAAGCCAACCCGGACGGTTATCAGTACAGCTGGTTCTGCGAGCACTACCGGGCCTGGCGGGGCAAGCTGGACCTGGTGATGCGCCAGGACCATCGGGCCGGTGAGAAGCTGTTCGTGGACTATGCTGGCCAGACCGTGCCCGTCATTGACCGCACCACCGGAGAGATCCACGAGGCGCAGGTCTTTGTGGCGGTGATGGGGGCATCCAATTACACCTACGCCGAGGCCACCTGGAGCCAGACATTGCCGGACTGGATCGGCTCTCACACCCGGGCCTTCCAGTATCTGAATGGCGTTCCGGAATTAGTGGTCCCCGACAATTTAAAATCGGGTGTTACCAAGGCTCACCGGTACGAGCCGGACCTCAACCCAACCTATCAGGATATGGCCTCCCATTATGGGATCGCCATCGTCCCCACGCGCGCCCGTAAGCCCCGCGACAAGGCCAAGGTGGAAGGGGGTGTGTTGATCGTCGAGCGCTGGATCCTGGCAGCGTTGCGCCATCGCCAACACTTCTCACTGGGGCAACTCAACGCCACCATCCGTGAGCTGCTGGAGAGGCTGAACACCCGCCCCTTCCGCAAGTTACCCGGCTGCCGGCGCGACCACTTCGAACAGCTGGACAAACCTGTTCTACAGCCATTGCCGGTAGAGCCATACACCTATGCCGAGTGGAAAAAAGCCCGAGTCCACATCGACTACCACGTCGCCATCGACGGGCATTACTACTCGGTGCCCTACACCCTGATCAAGAAAGAGGTGGAGGTCCGGATCACCCACAACACCATCGAGTGCTTTTACCGGGGCAACCGGGTCGCCAGCCACCGGCGTTCCGACCAAAAGGGGCGACACACCACCATTGCGGCGCACATGCCGGAGTCTCATCGCCACGCCGGCGAGTGGTCGCCGGAACGGCTGATCGCCTGGGCGGCCAAGACCGGACCGGCGACGGAGAAGCTTATCCGCACCGCACTGGGTGCCCGAAAACACCCACAGCAGGCGTACCGCTCCTGCCTGGGCATACTACGGCTGGGGCAGAGCTACAGCGAGGCACGCCTGGAAGCCGCCTGCCAGCGTGCCCTGATGCTGGGCAGCTGCCGCTACAAGAGCATTGAATCCATCCTCAAACACCGTCTGGATCAGCAGCCCCTGGAAGAGCAACAGGAACTGGCCTTGCCCGACACCCACGACAACATCCGTGGCCCCGCCTACTACCACTGAAGGATCTCTGACATGCTGAAACATCCCACACTGGACAAGCTCCACGCCCTCAAACTGACCGGCATGGCCGCCGCCCTGGCGGATCAGTCGGTCACTCCCGACATCACCGACCTGAGCTTCGAGGAACGCCTCGGGCTGCTCGTGGACCGGGAAATGACCGAGCGAGACAACCAGCGCATGACCAGCCGGTTGCGCCGTGCCAGGCTGCGACACACGGCCATCCTCGAAGACATCGATTACCGGAACTCACGGGGCCTGGATAAAGGGCTGGTGCAATCACTGGCCGGTTGCCAATGGGTGAAAGAGCACCTGAACGTGCTCATCACCGGCCCCACCGGGGTCGGCAAAACCTGGCTGGCCTGTGCTCTGGCGCACAAAGCCTGCCGGGAGGGTTACACCGCCCAGTACGTCCGCCTGACCCGACTGTTGCGCGAGCTGACCATTGCCAAGGGCGACGGCCAATACTCAAAACTCCTGACGAATCTGGCCAAGGTCGACGTGTTGATCCTGGATGACTGGGGGCTGATGAAACTGAGCGCGGAGAACCGGCGGGACTTGCTGGAGGTGCTGGAAGATCGACATGGCCGGCGCTCCACCATCGCCACTAGCCAATTACCCATCGAGGAATGGCATGGCGTAATCGGTGACGCCACTCTGGCAGACGCCATTCTGGACCGGCTCGTTCACAACGCCTACAAGATCAATCTGCGGGGCGAATCCATGCGAAAACAGCAGGCAAAGTTGACGGACACTGCGGCTTCGGAGTAAGAAGAGAAACCCCGCGTCGCTACGCTCCGATGGGTGGCAGCCTTGCTCCGGTCCGGGTGGCAGGCTTCACGTGGAATGGGTGGCAACCTTCAGCGGTTTACGCAATTTGACGACGTGCTCATGACCGCAATGCGGACATAGGTGAGATCTGGCCGTTTCCAGCAAGGTGTGAGCCTGAGCGTTGATTTGCCCAAGAAGCTGATTGGCAAGGTGTTGTTTGAGATCAACCGGGAGGTGGGACAAAGCCTTTTCGAGGGCGTTCAGGTCAGCTTTTTTCATGTTGCGCTCCACCGAAGGACTGTTTATACAGTAGTATATACAGTATTATTCGAGCGTAACAACAGCGGTAGCCAACAGAGCCATATTCAAACAGTAGATATTTCATGGAATTCAGACGCCGTCACAATTGTGTTTACAAAGAACTCGGGGCCTTCGCGAGCTGCGAACCGATTGGGTTTTGCACGGCTGATGGCATTGAGATAGGTAATTGGATCGGTATTGCCGATCGTGAAGTGGTTCAGCAGCTACCTTCGGTCCGTCCTGTACTTCTAGATATTGAGTCTTGGCGCCGCCACTTGCTTGAACCTTATCAGCGCCTGGGGCCCGGGGTGTATATGGTGGGCATCTGTCTCGGAGACTCATCCTCAGTACTGGGCGTGATGGATCGCAAACAGCCAATGCTTCGACGAAAACCTGGTAAAGATATTCTGGGTCGGAAATAAACCTGAAAATTCTTCTTTCCCGGGGGTTGGCCGCGAAGATTTCCATGAGATCTTGAAATGACTAGCGAGCGTGGCTCCTGGGTGAGAGAGAGTGAGGGTTGGCCTTTCCGCTTGCGGGAAGGCCTTTTTTTGTCCCCGCATTCTAAACGGTCATAGGTCACTGACTTTTGAATCTCATCCGCGGCATGAGCCAGGCCTAAGATCTGGTTTTTGACTCGGATATCACCATGAAAACAAAACAATCGCTCTATCTGATTCTGGCCTGCTCGACCCTAGTTGCTTGCGGGGGAGGGGGTTCTTCATCAAGCTCTGGTCCCTCGGCGCCGGCACCGGATGTTGAAGAGAGGGAGTTGGTCTTCGAATTCTCTGAGGCCCCGTTAAAGCCAACCGTATTCAATATTGCTGCTGGCACCGGTGATCCTGAGGATCATTTTTCACCGAACGACACGATCAGCATTACCTGGAAGATGGAGGTGTACTACGATGATCAGTCCGTCCCGGAATTCAATGAATCCTTTCCGTATACGGCGTCGGTCTACCTGAGTGAAGACGGTGTTTTCCAACAAGAAGATGACCTCGAGCTCTTCAGCATTTCCTGCATGTGGCCATCGGACTCGGACTACGCCTGCGGGCAGTTTGCCTCATTCGATTGTGATTACGCGCCAGGCAATCAAAATGTGATTTCCTGCTCGAGCATTCCCGTAGGCCGCACCAACGGCATCAACGATCTGACCGTCGACACCTCCGCGTTTCTGAACGTGATTCCCAAGAGTGCCGACGTGCTCTATGTGGCATGCCTGGACGAACAACCGAACAAGTGCACAACGTTCACCGGTTCGCTGCAGCTCAATTGATGTCACCTCTGTTGATCAGCACCTGTTCCGACAAGTCCGAGCTCGCCTGGGCGATTGAAATTGCACTGGGCGTTGCCACGATCAATGAGGATCGTGACTACCCATCTGACAGGTGCGGACTCCAAATCAAATTGAGGGACGTGAGGACAGTTGGTGAATTCAATGCCATTGCGATGAGATTGAATACCAGCTGGTCAGAACTTGAGGCCCGGCGAAAACGACAATTGGTATTGTCATGAGCTTGTAGCTCAACGGAGTTGATGGCCTCTTATTTTCCATTGTTTCAGCGTCGATTGAGTATGTTTCGGCTATTCAAAAACGCTTCAACAGCCTTTTCAAACCCTCCCGATTCGTACCAGTTTTGTAGCAGCTTTTTTGTTGTACCTCTGAACGCTGGGATTGCGATGCCTATGAGTTCGGATTCCGTTTTCGCGTCGGGAAAACGTCCTGACATGACGAAATTGATGCCATGGTCGGGAATGCTGAAACCAGTCACTCGTTCGCCGACGGTCAAATGGACGAAGTACGAGACTGTGCCCGCTCCCGTGGAGAATCCGCCCGCAACGTTGATCGCACCACCGAACGAATTTAGCCGTTCGCACATCTGCTCGCGGGCTTGTCACTGAGGGAGTGTTGATCCAATGGTTAGTGCCCTCTGGACATTGCCATCCACGATCGTGAAATGAACCTGGCAATTACTGGCCTGGGCTATTGGCGCAATCAAACAGCAGGCAAGCAAGCTTGAGGTGAGTAATCGTTTCATCAGTCCTTCCCTTGAAATTCAGAACCACTGCTTCCCTGAAGCTATCAACTTCTCGCTATTGATAGTTGGAGTTAAGATTAACGTTGAGGGCAAAGTCGCGACGGTTATTGGCGGGATCACCCTGACTAAAGGTATCTGCTATCAATTAACCTGATGTTGAACGAATTTCCTCAGCGATTTTGAGAGCTGCACCTCTTTTTCTCGGGTTCAGGCTGCCGAATCGTCGCAGTCCCCGCGGAAGCCACAGCTGCGACATTTCTTAAGCTCGGGCCGGCTCGGTACCGCATGACCGAACTTTGCTTGTCGGGCATGGACGACGGCGGGCTGAATCCGATCGAACAACGCCTTGTCGGAAGAAGGAAGCTTAAACACTTCCTGAATGGCGGAGGTCTTGATCAGAACCTGATTCACCCTGTACCCATCTCCCCGGGCAGCCAGGGCCGCGCAAAAGGCTTGGGTGACATCGCTCTCAAACACTGGACCGTTTCGGCTCTTGTACTCAACAGAAAGAACACCGGTGCGAGTCCGATACAGCGCATCCGGCTTCCCAAAGACCTTGAAGGCTCCATTGAAGAAGGGTTTGGTGTGGCGGCCGTCGTCGATCCATATCAAGTCGCCCTCAATGCCCAGCTCGTCAACGAGGCTGTTACGGCGCCGTCGCCAAACGATGACCAGTACAGCCACTACCGCGATAAAAATGAGCAGCTCATGAATCATGGCTTTTTCCTCGCAGTTCAACCCACAGAACAAGCCTGTCCACGATCCGCCTCAGCAGCAGGTCAATCCAGGAAGACCTTTTGCTGATTTCGATGACCATCGGAGACAGCCGGTAATAGACTGCAATCAGGATCCGGCCGCCGGGCATGTAATCCAGTGTGTTGTCACGAAACTGGCGGAGAGTTTCCGTGCGCTGATCCTCCATTCCGTAAAGGTAAGAGGCCACGTAACAGCGTTTGTCTGTGCTGATCTGGCGATTGAACTGCTCGTGCTTCAGATTGCCCCGATCCTGAGCGGCTACGGCCCTTCGCGAAGGTTTGGCGCCGGCGTATTTCAGTGCGACTGAATTCGGGCAAAACTCGCTCCGGCCTACGTCTGAGGCTGAAATCCACTCGGATTTTCTCTTTGATTTATCGTGGCGCATCGCTTATCTCGCCGATCCATGAAGTGCCGACAGGTATCCGTCGACGGTTACCCTTGTTGTATCATCAAAATAAGCACGGGCAACTCTGTCCACGCCGGACGACCGCTTTCCGCACAAATACACCAGGTTCTGCAGGGAGTCGTCATAGCTGGTGATGTCAGTGACACACCGTGAGAAAGCCTGCCGGACTGTATTGTCCATCGTCTGGGAATACCGATCCGTAAGCCGCGGATTGGCAGCAATATTCAGAACGGCTTTACCGTTACCGGTCAGGCGCTCGGACACCAAGCTGAAAAATTCAAAGGTGGCTGTGTGCATGGGAATAGTGGCCGCATTGGTATAGAGATCAACCACAATGACATCCCATCGCTTTTCATTGGTGAGCAGGAATGCTCTTGCATCCTGGGTAATGAAGTCTCCTTTGATGGGCTCGCCCAGAAAGTCGCCCTCTGCCACGGATTTCAGCATGGGATCGATGTCCAGGTAGGTGAAGTTTGCGCCTTTAGTGTCTTCGGCAGACAGAGTGAATCCGCCGGCGCCCAGCACGAGGATGTCTTTTCCAGCTACGTCGTCTGCAAATATCGCCGATTTCATCATCTCAATGTATGGCCAGCCCTGGCGTGTCTCAGCATCGATGAATGAAGCTGAGCTGCGGTTGATCACCAGCTTTTTACCACCGTCTGTGGCTTCGACCCGGATGTCGCTGTATGGGGTAGTAGCGGCAAAAAGCTGGTTTGGCATCCGGACGTTGGCGACGAACGCCACCGCGAGTGACAGACTTGTGATGCTCAGCAGCATTGGCTTCAGGACGGTTTTTTCCGGACGAAACACAAGCAAGACACAGAAGCTGAGTATCAGGCAGTTCACCAGAATGGAATAGCCGACGCCCAAGAAATACATCAGCACCAGTGAAGTGAGAAGACACCCAACAACGTTGCCCACGGTGCTGATCGCAGTCGCGCTTCCTGCGGCTTCACTTTTGCGAGTCTCGTGGTCTGCCGTGTTCAACAGCAGCGGGACCGTCTGCCCCAGCAAAAATACCAATGGCGACATGACCAACAAACAGAACGCGAGAAGGTGGACCAGGGGATTTCCCAGAATCGGCAGCCCATAGCTGATATCGGCAATGGACAGGAAAAACATGCTGACAAAGGGGTAGGAGAGGCCAATACCAAACAAAGCGATGGCGCCAACCAGGTTGAAAAGCAGTGCCCGGGAAAACTTTTCAGTCGCGGTCTTGCCGCCAAAGAAGTAGCCAAGGGCCAACGCACCCAGGAAACAACTGATGATGATCGACGTGCACAGTACCGAGCTGCCTACGAACGCGACGGTCTGTCGTATCGTGACCATTTGAACACCGCTGCTGGCGAGACCTTCTAGCAAGAGAATCAGATAAGCACGTTTCGTGGAGAACATGGAAGCATGGTCCTGTTGGTAAGCAAAACCAGAGGCTATCAAGTGCTTCGGCATGAGATGGGGTTTAAAAGGTCACGGCCCTGTGACCTTATAATGATGACTGGCAACCTGGTAATACCAAAATGTTAGCCAGACCCGCCACATCATTGTGATATGACCGCTCTGTCGCACAGACGGGTTGCGGTTGGGCATTCTACGTTGGCAGGTTGCAGCCGGCCCCGGAATGTAGTCCGCACTTTAAACAAAGCGAACATTCGCGCGCCCAAGATCCAATAGAGGACTTGTCACCTGGGAATACCTTGCGAAGCACCAGCGTGCAGGAAACTCTAATGAGCGGTGCAACTAAAACAGGGATGTTTACACTTCTCCTCATCTTCATGATGGTTGACTAATCACTCACCATTTTGGCACGTAGATGCCGGTGAGGTGAGGAGGAGTCCATCCCATTGATTCAGGTCAGGTTCAAAATCGTCGTCTGTCAAGGTAGTTGGCACCTGATTCATTTTGGCTCTAATGAGCCACGCATTGCTCTTTAACAGTTTGCTCCTCGGGTAGCGGGTTTAGCCACACGGCTCCTACCGGTTCGCAGTTGCGGATACCAGTGGACCAACGTCCAGGATTCTTTTCCTTGGCTCTGAGCAAAGTCATTTTTCGACTCGCCAGGATGTCTGCCTCCTTTCCGGCGTGGCGATCGGCCGGCGTCACATAACGGATCGCGCTGTGACGATGCTCGTTGTTGTACCAGCGGATGAACGTGCTCACCCAGTCACGGGCCAGTCCTAGGCTCTCAAAGCCCTCAGGCGGGTATTCCGGGCGCTGCTTGGTGGTGCCGAACAGTGACTCGATATAGGCGTTGTCATTGGACACACGCGGTCGACTGTAAGAGGGCGTGACACCCAGCTTCTCGAACGTGGCCGGTAGCGTGCCGCCTTTCATGGGACTGCCGTTGTCAGAATGCACCACCGGCGGGTTGTTCACGCAGCCCTCGCGTAACAGTGCTTTGCGCAACACGGTTTCGCTGTTGACGGCGTTTTCCGCGTCGAATACTTCGGCACCGACGATCTTGCGGCTGTAGACATCGAGTATGAAGTACAGATAAAAGAACCGGCCCCGGACCGTCGACTTCAAGTAGGTCACGTCCCAGCACCAGACCTGGTTCGGTCGGCTGGCCTCATGACGGCGTGGTGGGCCCACTCGCCCGGAGTGTCGGGCACCCCGGCGGTGGTTCTCGTTGTGCTCGCTCAGAACGCGGTAGAACGAGGATTCCGAGGCGATGTACCACCCATAGTCGTCCATCAGCAGCGGCACGACCTGAGACGGCGGCAGGCTGGCATAATCGGACTGGTGGCAAACGGCCAGGATCATCGCTTTCTCCATGGCGGTGAGTGCATGAGTCGGTGTGTGTTTGGGCGCACTGGGCCGGCCGTCCTCACCGCCGGCTTTCCAGCGGCGGTAAGTGTTGGTGCCAATACCCAGTTCGGCACAGGCGCTTTTCAGACGCGCACCATCGGTACGCGCTTCATCGACCAGCTGCACGGCATACTGGCGATCCAGGGCACTGGTCAGTCGTCCTCGTCCCCCCAGATCGCCTGGGCCTTTTTTCGCAGGGTCAGCAGGGCTGCGGTTTCTGCCAGTGCAGCTTCCTTGCGCTTCAGCTCACGTTCCAGTTGGCGAGTGCGCTTTTTCTCGTGCTTGACCGCCTCACGGGAGCGTTTTTCGACCTTTTCATCGCGGTCGTTAGCGGTTTCACAGCTCTGACGCCAACGGCGGATCTGCTCAGGATAGATTCCACGTTTGCGGCAGTATTCGCCCAGCTCGGACTCACTCAGCGCGGCGGTCTCAAGCACGGCGTTGAACTTATCGCGGGAACTCCAGCCTTCCGGGTCTGAGCCGCGATCTGGCAATAGCTGACCATTCTTCCGGGCTTCGCTGCGCCAGTTGTACAAGGTAGCGTCTGAAATGCCTTCTTCTTCCGCCACCTCGGCAACAGGCCGATTATTCGGTGGCAGTAACTTGCGAAGAATGGCTTCTCGGCGTTCCGGTGAATACTTCATGAAAACCTCTGTCTCGCCCCACTTCATTGAGAGAGTCTAACATCGGGTGGGGTTCCAACTACCTTGACAGAGGGGGAAATGGACCCGGGCCCAAGATCTCACGCAGGCTGCTGATGATTGTTTCAGGTGCAGTAACGGGATAATAATTGCAGCCTGCGGATTTCGATCCCAGACTAATTCGGAGACTATCTAAGTGAGCCATTGTTGTTGGTCTCGATGTAGAGTATTTGTCCCTTACCTTGGCAGGCAAGGGACCTTTTATATTTACATCGACTTGGCAGCCTGGCACGTTGTCAAATAAAAGATGGCGTATTCTCTATCAATTGAGAAGTGGTGAGGTCTTATATGTCACATCGTATAAAAGAAAAAATCGAATCAATGCTTGTTACGGATCAGGAAAAAGGTATCTATAAGTTAAGGAGGGATGCCTTTACTGATGAAGAAATTTTCGAACTAGAAATGAAATATATTTTTGAAGGGAATTGGGTATATCTTGCACACGAAAGCCAAATTCCAGATAATAATGATTTCTTTACGACCTATATCGGGCGACAGCCGGTTATTATAACACGAGATAAAACCGGCAACCTTAATGCCTTCCTCAATGTCTGTACCCACAGAGGAGCGATGCTCTGTCGGACAAAGAAAGGCAATAAATCGGTCATGACATGCCCCTTCCATGGCTGGAGTTTTAATAATTCGGGGAAACTGGTGAAAGTAAAGGACGAAAAAGGTTCGGGGTATCCAGATTCATTCAACTGTGAAGGAGATCTGAATCTCAAAAAAGTTGCAAGGTTCGATTCTTATCGTGGATTCCTTTTTGGGAGCCTGAATCCTGATGTGCAAGAGTTAGGTGATTATTTGGGTGAATCTACGAAAATAATCGATATGATCGTCAACCAATCGGAAGATGGTATTGAGGTTCTACGAGGCGCTTCTACCTATACGTTTGATGGCAACTGGAAGATGCAGGCAGAAAATGGTGCAGATGGATACCATGTTTCAGCTGTACACTGGAATTATGTTGCCGCAGTTGCAAGAAGGAAACAGGGTCTATCTACTGACAATGCAAAAAGTTTGGACCTTAGCACTTGGAATAAGCAAAAAGGAGGGTTTTATGCTTTCGAGAATGGGCATATTCTATTATGGATGCAAGTACCAAATCCTGAAGATAGACCATTGGCTGAAAAGCGAGAAGATTTATCCAGAAAGTACGGTGAAAACAGGGCCGATTGGATGATTTCAAATATAAGGAACTTGGGAATATACCCAAATGTTTTTTTGATGGATCAAACGAGCACTCAGATCCGTCACTTCCGTCCAATCTCTCCGACTAAAACTGAAGTAACGATATATTGCTTTGCGCCTAAGAATGAAAGCGATAATTCACGTAATCGACGTATTCGACAATATGAAGACTTCTTTAATGCTTCTGGTATGGCAACGCCGGATGATTTAGAACAATTTCGCTCATGCCAGGCGGGCTTTCTAGCTTCAGAAGTACCTTGGAATGATCTTAGCCGCGGGGCTAAGCATTGGATTGAGGGGCAGGATGAAGCAGCGAAAGATATTGGTTTATTTCCTCTACTAAGTGGTGCGAAAAGTGAGGATGAAGGATTGTTCGTGGTTCAACACAAGCATTGGGCTAATACTTTAAAAAATATACCTGATGAAGAAGGACGAATTATTTACAAAAAATGAACCTCTTTGGAGAGCTGATATGAATTTTGATTATGAAAATATTTGCAAGTTTTTGTATTCTGAAGCTCGCTGCTTGGATGATCAAGATTTTGAGCGCTGGCTCGGTCATTATGATAAAAATGTCGAGTTTTGGATGCCATCTTGGGATGATGATGGGGATCTTACAAGTAACCCAAGGAACGAAATTTCACTGATGTATTATGAAAATCGTGACGGCCTTGAAGATCGAGTCTTTCGTATCCAAACCGAGCGATCGGGAGCAAGCAGTGAGCCTGCTCCGAGGACGCTTCATTCGATAAGCAATATTGAGGTAGTAGACTGTTCTAACCACGTATGTAATGTTCGGTTTAACTGGATCACAAAAAGTTTTAGATATAATATAGTGGATACATATTTTGGTGTTACTTTCGTTGATTTAATCATAGATGACGGTGGGGATTTTTTAATCTCGAGAAAGAAAGTCGTATTAAAAAATGACTATATACATCATGTAGTTGATATCTATCATGTTTAATTTATTTAAAAACTTATGGTCTGAGCTTATCGCGGTCGTCTATTACGGTTAATCATTTGATGTAAAGGCAATATATAATGTACAAGGTAGCGTTAAATTTTGAGGACGGCGTCACTCGATTTATTACAACCTTGCCAATGGAGACGGTGGCGGACGCTGCGTACCGATTTGGAATCAATATTCCGCTCGACTGTCGTGATGGAGCTTGTGGAACCTGTATGTGCCACTGTGAATCCGGCATTTATGAGATGGACGGTTACATCGAGGATGCACTCTCTGAACAGGAGGCCAGACGCGGGTACGTTTTAACCTGCCAGATGATTCCGGAGTCGGATTGCGTTGTGACGGTACCGGCTTCTTCTGAGGTCTGTATACGCAGCCAGCAAACTGACATACAAGCTAGGTTGGTCAACATCAATCGCTTGTCAGAATCGACTTTGTCATTCACCGTTGCCAGTGATCAAGTACGTGCTATGCATTTTCTGACGGGGCAGTACGCTAACGTTCTGGTGCCAGGGACTGACCAATGGCGTGCCTACTCCTTCAGTTCCATGGTGAGCCAGGCCGATGGGTCGGTGTCCTTTCTGATTCGTATAGTACCTGAAGGCTTGATGAGCACCTATATGGCAGAAAAGGCCAGAGTCGGTGAGAGCATTACTCTGCGCGGTCCGTTCGGCAGCTTCTACCTGCGTGAAATCCATCGCCCGGTATTGATGCTAGCTGGCGGCACCGGCCTGGCACCTTTCCTAGCGATGCTCGAAAAGATCCAACAAGGCTATAGTGAACACCCCATCCACCTGATTTACGGTGTCTCTCACGATGCTGACTTGGTTGGCCTGGATAAGCTGGAGTCCTTCGCCAACGCTATCGAAAACTTTACGTTCAGTGCCTGCGTATTGTCAGAAAACAGTAACTGGCCCCATAAGGGCTACGTCACAAATTACATAGAGCCCGACCACCTGCAAGATGGCGATGTGGACATCTATCTCTGTGGTCCCCCGGCGATGGTTGAAGCGGTCAACAACTATATGCACGAAAAAAGCATTCGGCCAGCTAGCTTCCATTATGAAAAGTTTACGGCAAGTAAATGAGGAGAGTTATTAAATGAGAGTCGAACGTTTTGAAAACCGCGTCGTTATTGTGACGGGTGCTGCTCAGGGTATTGGTCGTGCTGTTGCTCTTCAAATGGCGACCGAAAAAGCCAACCTGATGTTGGTGGATCGCTCCGAGATCGTCAAAGAGGTGGCCGAGGAGGCATTGGCTGCCGGTGCTGCAAACGTCCGGGTCAGCGTCGTCGACCTAGAACAGTACGCAGGTGCCTGCAAAGCAGTCGATTCTACGGTAAGTTATTTTGGCCGCATCGACATTTTGGTCAATAACGTTGGCGGTACGATCTGGGTTCAGCCCTATGAAGTTTATGAGGAAGTGCAAATCGAAGCTGAGATTCGGCGCTCCTTGTTTCCGACCCTTTGGTGTTCCCATGCAGTTCTGGCACAGATGCAAAAACAGCAAAGTGGAGTGATCGTGAATGTGTCATCCCTTGCAACCCGAAGTACTAACCGTGTGCCCTATGCAGCCGCAAAAGGGGGCGTAAACGCTTTGACCGTGTGTCTGGCATTTGAAAATGCCAAATATGGGATCCGTGTCAATGCAGTAGCACCTGGTGGTACTAATGTTGGCGAGCGGAGAATTCCGCGTAATAGCGAAGGCATGAACCAAATGGAGAAAGGATGGTATCAGGCTATCGTTGATGAGGCTACTGAAATGAGCTTCATGAAGCGTTACAGCGTACCAGAAGAGCAGGCCAATGCCATACTTTTCTTGGCGTCTGACGAGGCTTCCTATATCACAGGTACGGTGCTGCCAGTGGGTGGTGGGTATCAGGGATGACCCTTTTTGCTCCAATTAAGAGGTTCGCACGGATTACGCCCCCCCCCAGTGGGTAGTAGTGCGTGTTCTCCTGGAGTTAAGTAAGGCAGCTTTCGACTAACGATGGAGAAATCGCTGTGAGCGGACTGACTGCGCGCTTGAAACGCGACTTTGGGTTCTTCAAGAAAATCTGACTGGGAGAGGAGGCATGGCCGGGTTCCAAGTTTTCAACCGCACAACGGGCGACGACTTTATCTGCCAGGAGGGCCAGAGTGTACTCAAGGCCATGGAGCAGAGGGGGCTGAAGTGTGTGCCCGTGGGCTGCCGTGGTGGAGGCTGCGGATTTTGTAAGATCCGGGTTCTGGAAGGACATTTCGAGTGCGGCAAGATGAGTAAGCGGCATGCCCCGCCCGAAGCCGTTGAAAAAGGTGAAGTTCTGGCCTGCCGGATCTACCCGCTGACCGATCTGGTCATAGAGTGTGTGCCTCTGCCTGAGGCGGCACTTGCGAAGCAAACAACAAATCGTTGAGGTAACTGTCATGAAAAAAGGTGTTATGCGTCCCGGCCATGTCCAGATCCGTGTTCTCGATATGGATGAAGCCGTCAAACACTACACAGATCTGATGGGTCTGATCGAAACCGACCGTGACGACCAGGGCCGTGTGTACCTGAAGGCGTGGACCGAAGTGGATAAATTCTCGGTGGTGCTGCGCGAGGCAGACGAGCCCGGTTGTGACTTTATGGGTTTCAAGGTGCTTGACGAAGAGGTCCTGGTCCAGCTTGAAAAAGACCTGGTGGATTACGGCGTTGAAGTTGAGCAGGTGCCCGCAGAGGAGTTGAAGGATTGCGGTCGTCGTGTTCGCTTCACAGTGCCTTCTGGCCACGCCTTCGAACTCTATGCCGATAAGCTCTATACGGGTAAATGGGGCCTTTCCAGCGTTAATCCGGAGGCTTGGCCTCGTGGTCTGCAGGGAATGAAGGCTGTGCGCTTCGACCATTGCCTATTTTACGGTCCGGAGTTGGCTGCGACGTACGACATTTTTGTTAGTGTTCTCGGCTTTGACCTGGCCGAGCAAGTATTGGACCCGGAAGGCACTCGGGTGGCGCAGTTCCTGACCGTGTCGATGAAAGAGCATGATATCGCCTTCATCCACCACGAAGAAAAAGGTAAGTTCCATCACGCCTCTTTCCACCTGGAAACCTGGGAAGACGTTCTTAGGGCGGCGGACCTGATCACCATGACCGATACGTCCATCGATATCGGGCCGACCCGTCACGGTCTGACCCATGGCAAAACCATCTATTTCTTTGATCCATCTGGCAACCGTAACGAGGTGTTCTGCGGTGGTGATTATTTCTACCCGGATCATAAACCGGTCACCTGGAAGACGGAGGAGCTCGGTAAAGCGATTTTTTACCATGATCGGACATTGAACGAACGCTTTATGACCGTTCTGACGTGATTCCGAAGGGATGAAACAGGACGAAGTTGCAATGAAAGACATCAAGCACTATATCAACGGACAGTACGTTGGCTCAGCCAGCGGCAAGCTGTTCGACAACGTCAACCCGGCCAACGGCAAGGTGATCAGCAAGGTTCACGAAGCCGGCCGGGACGAGGTGGATGCCGCAGTGAAGGCCGCAAAAGCAGCCCTGCGCGGCCCCTGGGGCAGGATGACGCTGGAGGAACGCACCAGCATCCTGCACAGGGTAGCCGACGGCATCAACGCCCGGTTTGACGAGTTCCTGGAAGCGGAGTGCCTCGATACCGGCAAGCCAAAATCCATGGCGAGCCATATCGACATTCCCCGGGGCGCGGCCAACTTCAAGGTGTTCGCGGACATGATCAAGAACGTGCCCACGGAGTCCTTTGAAATGCCGACTCCGGATGGCACCGGTGCGCTGAACTATGCGGTACGTCGCCCCAAAGGCGTGATTGGTGTAATCAGCCCCTGGAACCTGCCGTTGCTGCTGATGACTTGGAAAGTAGGGCCCGCCCTGGCGTGTGGCAATACCGTGGTGGTCAAGCCTTCGGAGGAAACCCCGACGACCACGGCGCTGTTGGGCGAAGTCATGAAAGAGGCCGGCGTGCCCGACGGCGTTTACAACGTCGTGCATGGCTTTGGTGCTAATTCCGCAGGCGCCTTTCTGACCGAACATCCGTTGGTGGACGGTTTCACCTTTACCGGCGAAACCGGTACCGGCGAGGTCATCATGAAAGCGGCCGCCAAGGGCATCAGGGACATCTCCCTGGAACTGGGCGGCAAGAACGCCGGCCTGGTGTTTGCCGATTGCGATATGGACAAGGCCATCGAAGGCACCATGCGTTCGGCCTTTGCCAACTGCGGTCAGGTATGCCTGGGGACCGAGCGGGTTTACGTTGAGCGTTCCATCTTCGACGAGTTTGTGGGACGGCTGAAGGAAGCCGCGGAAGGCCTGAAGATCGGTCCGCCGGATGATGCCGAAGCGAATCTGGGTCCGCTGGTCAGTCTCAAACACCGCGAGAAAGTCCTGTCCTATTACCAGAAAGCCGTTGATGACGGTGCCACTGTGGTTACCGGTGGTGGTGTTCCGGAAATGCCGGAAGATCTTGCTGGCGGGGCCTGGGTGGAACCCACCATCTGGACCGGTTTGCCGGAAGATTCGGCGGTGATTACCGATGAAATCTTCGGCCCCTGTGTCCACCTGTGCCCATTCGACACCGAAGAGGAAGCCATTGAGCTGGCCAACAGTCTTCCTTACGGCCTGGCCTCGGCCATATGGAGCGAGAACATTACCCGTGCCCATCGGGTAGCGGGCCAGGTTGAAGCCGGCATTATCTGGGTCAACAGCTGGTTCCTGCGTGATCTACGCACACCGTTTGGTGGCAGCAAGCAATCCGGTATTGGCCGCGAGGGTGGTGTGCACTCCCTGGAGTTCTACACCGAAATGAAAAACATCTGCGTGAAATTGTGAGCCGACCATGACTGCACCTCAGAACAGCCCCGAAATCGGGCGCGAGATAACCGCTGCCGGCTACCGCACCAACGTGCATGACCATGGTGCCGACAATGCTAAGAGTGATGTCCCGGTCATGATGATCCACGGCTCCGGCCCCGGTGTCACCGCCTGGGCCAACTGGCGCCTGGTGATTCCGGAGCTGGCGAAGAACCGCCGTGTGGTGGCGCCGGACATGCTTGGCTTCGGTTATACCCAGCGCCCGGAAGACAACGCCTACAACCGCGAACGCTGGGTGGCCCACGCCATCGGCGTGATGGACGCACTGGATCTGGAGAAAGTGGATCTGGTAGGCAACTCCTTCGGTGGCGGCCTGGCTCTGGCGCTGGCCATCGAGCATCCGGAGCGCATTCGTCGTCTGGTGCTGATGGGCTCGGCTGGCGTCCGTTTCCCGATCACCGAGGGACTGGATGAAGTCTGGGGCTACGAGCCTTCCCTTGAAAACATGCGCCGCCTGATGGATGTGTTCGCGTTCAATAAAAACCTGCTCACCGATGAACTGGCGGAAATGCGTTATCAGGCCAGCATCCGCCCCGGTTTCCAGGAATCCTTTGCGGCCATGTTCCCGGCACCGCGTCAGCGCTGGGTCGACAACCTGGCCAGCGAGGAGAAGGACATCCGGGCGCTGCCGCACGAAACCCTGATTCTCCATGGCCGCGAAGATGAAGTGATACCGCTGGACGCCTCACTGCAACTGGCGGAACTGATCGATAGAGCCCAATTGCATGTGTTCGGCCGTTGTGGCCACTGGACCCAGATCGAACATGCCAGTCGGTTTGCCCGGCTGGTGAACGATTTCCTGACCGAGGCCGATCAAGCGACCGCAGGAGAAAAGTAATGGAACAGACACGTATACAGGCGCTGGGTGACGAGCTCTATCAGGCCATGCTCAGCCGGGAAGCGGTTTCCCCGCTGACCAGCCGCGGCGACGACATCACCATTAACGACGCCTACCACATTTCTCTGCGCATGCTGGAACGCCGGCTGGCGGATGGCGCCTCGATCATCGGCAAGAAGATCGGCGTCACCAGCAAGGCGGTTCAGAACATGCTCAACGTTCACCAGCCGGATTTCGGGTACCTGACCGACGACATGGTGTTCAACAGTGGCGAAGTCATGCCCATCAGTGACCGGCTGATCGCGCCCCGTGCCGAGGGCGAGATTGCCTTCATCCTGAAAAAAGACCTGACAGGACCGGGCGTCACCAACGCTGATGTACTGGCCGCCACCGAATGTGTGATGCCATGTTTCGAGATCGTCGATTCCCGCATCCAGGACTGGAAGATCGCCATTCAGGACACCGTGGCGGACAACGCCTCCTGTGGCCTGTTTGTACTGGGTGACCAGGCGGTCTCTCCCCGCAAGGTGGACCTGGTGACCTGCGGCATGGTGGTGGAAAAGAACGGCAGCGTACTGAGCGCGGGCGCCGGCGCAGCAGCACTGGGCTCGCCGGTGAACTGCGTAACCTGGCTGGCGAACACCCTGGGCGAGTTCGGCATCACCCTGAAGGCCGGCGAAGTCATCCTGTCCGGCTCCCTGGTTCCGCTGGAACCGGTCAAGGCCGGTGACTACATGCGCGTTGATATTGGGGGCATCGGCAGTGCCTCCGTGCGCTTCGCCTGACCCGGATTAGAGAGGACACTAATATGAGCAAGAAAATCAAAGCCGCGATCATCGGTTCGGGCAACATCGGCACCGACCTGATGATCAAGATCCTGCGCAATGGCAAGAACATCGAGATGGGTGCCATGGTGGGTATCGACCCGGAGTCTGACGGCCTGGCCCGTGCCGAGCGCATGGGCGTGGCCACCACCGCCGAAGGTGTGGAAGGTCTGGTGAAAATGCCCGAGTTCGCCGACATCGGCATCGTGTTTGATGCCACATCCGCCGGCGCCCACGTTCACAATGACAAACTGCTGCGTGAACACAAACCCGACATCCGCGTGGTCGACCTGACCCCGGCGGCCATCGGCCCGTACTGCGTGCCGGTGGTCAACCTGGAGGAACACCTGGGGGAGGGCAACGTCAACATGGTCACCTGCGGGGGCCAGGCCACCATTCCCATGGTGGCGGCGGTCTCCCGTGTCGCCAAGGCCCACTACGCCGAGATCGTGGCCTCGATTTCGTCAAAGTCTGCCGGCCCCGGCACCCGCGCCAACATTGACGAGTTCACCGAAACCACCGCCAAGGCGATCGAAGTGGTGGGCGGCGCCGGCAAGGGCAAGGCCATCATTATCCTCAATCCGGCGGAGCCGCCGCTGTTGATGCGGGACACGGTTTACGTGCTCTCCGATGCCGCCGACCAGGCGGAAGTGGAAGCCTCGGTGGAAGAAATGGTCAAGGCCGTCAACAGCTACGTGCCCGGTTATCGCCTCAAGCAGAAAGTGCAGTTTGACGTGATTCCGGAAGACCAGCCCATGAACGTCCCGGGCCTGGGCCGCTTCAGCGGCCTGAAGACCTCCATCTTCCTGGAAGTGGAGGGCGCCGCCCATTACCTGCCGGCCTACGCCGGCAACCTGGACATCATGACCTCCGCGGCCCTCGGTACTGCCGAGCGCATCGCCGAATCGCTGGTCAACTGAGGAGGAACGAACCATGACATTCAATCCCGGCAAGAAACTCTATATCTCCGACGTGACCCTGCGGGACGGCAGCCACGCAATCCGTCACCAGTACTCCATCAAGAACGTGCAGGACATTGCCCGGGCCCTGGACAAGGCCAAGGTCGACAGTATTGAAGTGGCCCACGGCGATGGCCTGCAGGGTTCCAGCTTCAACTACGGCTTTGGTGCCCACACCGACCTGGAGTGGATCGAAGCGGTCGCCGAAGTCACCGAACACGCCAAAATCGCCACCCTGCTGCTGCCCGGCATCGGCACCGTCCACGACCTGGACAATGCCTACAACGCGGGCGCGAGAATCGTAAGAGTGGCCACCCATTGCACCGAGGCAGACACCTCAAAGCAGCACATCGAGCATGCCAGAAAGCTGGGCATGGACACGGTGGGCTTCCTGATGATGAGCCACATGCAGACCCCACAGGGCCTCGCCGAACAGGCCAAGCTGATGGAGGACTACGGCGCCACCTGTCTGTACGTCGTCGACTCCGGCGGCGCCATGAACATGAACGACATCCGCGACCGCTTCCGGGCGCTGAAAGACGTGCTCAAGCCGGAAACCCAGACCGGAATGCACGCCCACCACAACCTCGCCTTGGGTGTGGCCAACTCCATCGTCGCTGTTGAAGAAGGCTGTGACCGAATTGATGCCTCCCTGGCCGGCATGGGCGCCGGTGCCGGAAACGCCCCGCTGGAAGTGTGCGTGGCCGCCTTCGACAAGTTGGGCTGGGAACACGGTACCGATGTGTACGCGCTGATGGACGCGGCTGACGACATTGTCAGGCCGCTGCAGGATCGGCCGGTGCGAGTGGACCGTGAGACCCTGGCCCTGGGCTATGCCGGTGTCTATTCCAGCTTTTTGCGCCACTCCGAAGTGGCGGCCCAGAAATACGGCCTGAAGACCGTGGACATTCTGGTGGAGCTTGGCAAACGCCGCATGGTGGGTGGCCAGGAGGACATGATTGTGGATGTGGCGCTGGATCTGCTGGCCGCGCAAAAGGAGCAGAACGCATGAGCAAGACACTAAGTCGTGAGCAGATGCTGGCCCTGGCCGAACACGTGGAAAACGCCGAACTGCAAGCCCACGACATCACCAAGGTCACTAATGATTATCCCGACATGACCTTCGAGGACGCCTACGACGTGCAGTGGGAGATCCGCCGCCGCAAGGAAGAACGGGGCAACAAGATCGTCGGCATGAAAATGGGCCTGACCTCCTGGGCCAAGATGGCTCAAATGGGTGTGGAAACGCCGATCTACGGTTTCCTCGCGGATTATTTCAGCGTGCCCGACGGTGGCGTGGTCAATACCAAGGAGCTGATTCACCCGAAAATCGAGGCCGAAATTGCCTTTGTTACCAAGGCGCCCTTGAAAGGCCCGAGCTGCCATATCGGCCAGGTGCTGGCGGCAACGGACTTCGTGATCCCCGCCGTGGAAATCATCGACTCCCGCTACGAGAACTTCAAGTTCGACCTGGTGAGCGTGGTTGCCGATAACGCTTCGTCGACCCGCTTTATCACCGGTGGCCAGATGGCCGACGTTGCGGATGTGGACCTGAAGACCCTGGGCGTTGTCGTTGAGAAGAATGGCGAGGTTGTGGACGTGGGTGCCGGTGCCGCCGTACTGGGCCATCCCGCTTCCAGTGTGGCCATGCTGGCGAACCTGCTGGCGGAACGGGGCGAACATATCCCGGCCGGCACCTTCATCATGACCGGTGGCATTACCGCCGCCATTACCGTGGAGCCCGGCGACAACATCACCGTACGGTACCAGGGACTGGGAACCGTGTCCGGGAGGTTCATCTAGACCTTCAACAAATACTGCCGCCGGAGCACGAAATTTATGAATAAGGCTATCGATCTGTAACTGTATTTCAACTTTCGCAGCCCATACTGCTACCTGGCCAGCAGTCGCATGTTCGAGGTATTCGACCAGTATCAAGTCAATATTGTCTGGCGGCCACTGGGGGGCTGGCATGGTCGGTCCGATCCGGATCGCGCAAAGGTCAAAATGCCTATTGCCCGGCAGGATGTGGCGCGCTGGGCGCGCCGGTTCGGTATGCCCCTGACTCCGCCTCCAAAAACCACGGACCCGACTCGGGCGGGTGCAGGCTCCCTGCTGGCGGAAAAGGAAGGTTTGCTCAGGCCCTACCTGGTGACAATGATGCAAGCGGAGTGGTCAGAGGGCCGGGACATAGGCGATACCGATGTGCTGCTCTCGGTTGCCGAAAGCGTCGGACTGGACGGGGAAGCTTTTGCCAGGGCAATTGATGATCCTGAAAACCATGCCCGGCTCGACCGGAACTGGCAGGAAGCACAGGAAAAGGGCGCTCCGGGGGTCCCCACATTTGTCATCGGCGATCAGATTTTCTGGGGTCAGGACAGACTGGACTTCGTGGCGGAGCACCTGCAGGAACTGGGAGCGGCACACTGATGGGCAGGTTAAAATTGATCGACAAGCCTGAATGCCCGTTTTGCTGGCGGGTCCGGATTGCCCTGGCGCTGCAGGAAAGACCTGCAGGCAGCCTGGACCGGTCGGACCCGGATGTGCTTGCCCTGTGGCAGGGGCTGTCTCCCAATCGCACTGTGCCGGTGCTGATAGACGAAGATCTGGTGCTGACGGACTCCGGTCCCATGCTGGAGTATCTGGCAGAAACGGGCCCGGCTCTGTTACCTGATGCCCCCCGCCAGCGGGCGGAGGCACGAAGCTGGATGATATACGGCGATAATTTTCTGGGGCGCAGTATCCGGGAAGTGGTGTTCGAGAAGCGCGATAAACCTGAGAATGAGTGGGACCACAACAGAATTCTTGCGGGGGTCCACGGTTTCATGGAAGGGCTGCCGGCCCTGGAAACAGCACTCAGCAAGGAGTACTTCCTGGCCGGTAACCAGCCAACTCTGGCTGAGTGTGCCCTGTTTCCTAGGTTTGCTCTGGCGTTAGCCAATGATGTGGAGGTTCCCGAAGAGTTTCCTGCCATTCGTCAATGGGTTGGACGCATGGCCGCTCACCCCGCCTTTGTATCCGCAAGCCCGGAACGGGTCAGGAATTTTCTGTTTGATCTTACTTGAGGAAACACCATGCCAATTGCACAGCTGTACATTCTTGAAGGGCGTACCGATGAACAGAAGGAGAACCTTATCTGGGAGGTGTCGGAGGCCATGTCCCGCACCATCGATTCACCGATTGAGCGTGTGCGGGTCATCATCACCGAAATGCCAAAAAACCACTTCGGAATAGCCGGTGAACCTGCCAGTAAAGTCAGGCCCTAGGGTCAATGTGGATTGCCGGGGGAAATGGTGAACAGATTGCCAGTACTGTATCTGTCGTGCGAGACCAAAGCGTTGGGCGGCGCCAAAGCCCAATCCAGTCTGCGCCGTCTGGTACCGAAGGGCGTTGTCGTGAACGATGTGGCATTGGACCTCGGCACCGTTACTAATCTGCTGGCCGATACAGAGTACTTCAGCAAAGCCAATGTCCAGGCGTGCAGGGAGAAGAACACCCAGCCGTCACTGGTGGTGGCGCGCGATCGACACTACTTATCCGTGTTTGATCGGTCCGCACCCGATGATCCGTCGCCTTTCACGGACGACCCGGTGATACAAATGAAATACCAGTTAACAACCCAAACTGGCCGAGCACTGTATGCACTGCGGAAACAGACGGTGGAGCCCGTGTTCGGAATTACCAAACAGGTGATGGGCTTGAGACAGTTCTCGATGGGGGGACTGGAGAAGGTGGCGGGCGAGTGGACGTTAGCCACGCTGGCGTGGAATGTGAAGCGGATGAACGTGTTGAAAATAGGCGCAGTGAGGGCCTTTTTACCCGCCCAAGGCTTTATCGGGCGCACCTCAAAGTGCCATAGAGGCCAACCTGGACTCTCTGATGACCACTAACAGTCAAACTTGGGAAGCCAAGCGAACGAGACAACTTTAAATAACGCCTGTCAGATGCAAGTCCGACAGGCTGCTGGAACCGTTTGATTTCCTTGGAGATTACCATTTTCTATCTTCGCTTTCAGCACCCCTCATGAATATCCGGCCTTAATGGAGAAGAGAAATGTCGAAGCGCCTCGATAGTCACTTGCTTAGCAACGGCATCACTGCCTTTCTTTTCGGAGTGACGGGGCCCTTGGCTATCCTGATCACGGTGGGTCGTGATGGCGGCCTGAGCGATTTGGATCTTGCCTCCTGGATCTTCGGTGCCTACGGTCTCAGTGGGGTGCTGACCCTGTACTTTTGCTGGCGATACCGGCAGCCGCTTGGGATGGCTTGGACGATCCCGGGCGCGCTGCTGCTGCCATCGGCCCTCGGCCACCTGAGCTTTGCGGAAGTCATTGGGGCCTATTGGGTAACTGCTTTACTCATCACCTTGCTTGGCTGGAGCGGGCTCATTAACTGGTTGATGCGCCGCATTCCCATGTCCATCGTCATGGGGATGGTCGCCGGCGTTTTCCTGCCGCTGGGAGTCAAAGTGGTCACCGCGTTTACCGGTAATGCACTGCTCTCCACCGTAAGCCTCGGGGTCTTTCTGCTCTTCGCGGCCTTGCCAGCGCTAGGGAGGCGACTGCCTCCAGTGCTGGCCGCGTTGCTCGCAGGTGGCACGGTAGCATGGACTACGGGCGGCATCGCGCCATTGGGAGTGGTGCCGACGCTGATGGCGCGTCCTATTGTGTACATGCCGGAGTTCTCGCTGCAGGCCCTAGTAGAGTTGGTCATCCCGCTCATGATCACTGTCCTGGGTATTCAGAACGCGCAGGGCTTTGCGGTATTGCAGCAGGTCGATCATCCACCGCCCGTGAAGGCTGTTACGGTGGGATCCGGGCTGGGTTCAATGCTGTTCGCGGTGGTCGGTTCGGTGCCCGCCTGTCTTACCGGGCCGACCAACGCGATTCTCGTCTCCAGCGGCGCGCAGCATCGGCAATGGGTCGGCGGCATGGTCTTCGCGATCCTAATGATTATTTTTGGCCTGTTTGCACCGGTTGCAACAGCCGTCGCGTTGGCGCTGCCGCTTGCCTTGGTTGGGCTAATCGGCGGACTTGCCATGATCCGGGCGCTGCAGGGCGCCTTCCAAGGCGCCTTTTGTGGCGAGTGTTCACTTGGTGCTCTGGTCGCCTTTGTGGTGTCGGTGGCCGGTGTACCTATGCTGAATATTGGCGCTCCGTTTTGGGGTCTCGTGTTCGCCTTCATAGCGTCCTGGCTACTCGAGCGTGACAGCCTGCGTAGGGTAATGATGGCAAACTAGCCGCATTCCGATCAGTTCGGAGACGCTGGTGCCGGTATTGTAAAGCGTGGCAACACTCGGCGCATGAGAGTGCTGATGAGTGACGCCTATCCTTACAAAGACGAACTCTCTGACCTGGTGCGCCTGGTTCCGGGGTAGATGCCCGGGCTCCCCCGGCCCGACTCGATGGGGGTAAGGGGTAGGTGTGTCTGGACTTCAGAAACTGACTAAATATCGAGCAATCTAAGTGGCAATGAAGGGATCCGGCGGTTTTCAACCCAGTTGTCCAAATGACCGTGGTTAAGCGGCCAATTTATTGCGCTCAACTTCCTGCAATTTGCCAGGGTTGAGCGAGACCGGCCCGGTGACTTCCCAGTTCCGGGTATTGCCAGACCAGCGCCGTGGATTCTGGCGTTTTGCTCTTTCATAAACCAGTTTCCGATGCTCCAGGCGCTCGTGGTCAACGCCACGGTGGCGGTCCTCCGGTGTCACGAACCGGATGCCGCTGTGCAGGTGCTGTTCGTTGTAAGCGTACTCGAACGCCAGCATCCATTCACGCACCGCCGTGAGCGATTCAAAGCCCTTTGACGGCCACTCCGGGCAGTATTTGACGGTCCGGAACAACGATTCCGAGTAAGGATTATCGTTGCTGACTCTCGGTCGGCTGTGAGACATTAACATGGCCAGCTCAGCCAGCCGGGCTTTGAGCATATAAGAGGTCATCGGCGCTCCGTTGTCAGAGTGCAGGACCGGCGGATTATGCCAGCAACCCTCTCGTAACAGGGCACGTTCAACCAGTTTCCGGGCCAGCTCGCCAGACTCCGCCTCATGGACTTCCCAGGCAACGATCTTGCGACTGTAGATGTCCATGATCAGGTACAGATACCAATGCTGGCCACGCACCGCTGACGGACAGAAACTAAGGTGAGTAGACCAAGGGAATTTCACCCTCAGCCTCTCGCAGAACGGTGCGTGAACCTCTCGGCTCACACCGCTCCCATCAAGCAAACGCACCCGACATTCCTTGCGACCAGTGCGCGAACAGAGTCGGTCGCGCTTTCACTAATCGCTCAAGTGTGGCAATTGTTTTGACCTTCCGTCCTCGAAGATGCTTGAACTTTCGCATAGCCCACCTGACCAGTCGTTGATTTACGTAGCGCGATACCCGGTACATCAAAGACCGGTAATACTGCCCATAGTAGTTCCACCAACCGTGCAGGTATGGATTGATAAAGTCAGCGATATCCATGATGGATAGATCGGTTCGCTTCCCTTCCCTATTCGCCATGATCGCACTTTCTGGATGATTTCCCTGATTGAAGGGCAACTGATACCCGGACAAAATCCCATGAAGAGATCGCCGGATCAGCCCTTCACCACACGCTTTTTGAACGTGTAGCCGAGAGAATCAAAAGATGTGTGCGCATGGGTTCCGATTCTACGGTGATCCTGGCAGTAAACAATCCGGGTTTTCTCTGGGTGCAGCTCAAGCCCGCACTCCCTGAACCGTTCACGCAGGCTGTGCAGCAGGAATCGAGCCTGCCTCCGAGTACTGCAATGAAGCAGACCATCGTCAGCATACCGACACCATTCTATAGCCGGAAAGTGCCGACCCCTGATCCATCGATCGAAGGTGTAATGCAAAAAGGGATTGGCCAGAACAGGGCTGATAACTCCAACAACAATAGAGCAAACTCTCGGGTACAATGGGGCTTGCGCATCGCCCGGGGGTGTTTGGCGCCCGGGTTTGCGGGATGTCCGGCTGTCGAGATTACCCTCGTCATCGATGTCGCCACCTCGATCGATGTGGAGCCCCAGCCATGACAGAACGCCACCGCAGGCGCGTACGCCTGGCCTTCGAGCCGAACCGGTTCGCCTCCGAGCAATTGGTTAAGGTCTATGAGCGACTCAAGCCGATAGAGTCGCGCCCAGCACCTACACGGTCGTCATCCAAGTCTGCCAGTAGCAAGCGTTCATCCGCGAAGGGAGGTGGACAATGAACGATACCCGTCTGGTGGCCGTTTATGCCCGCGTCTCCTCGGATCAACAAGCGAAGAGTGGCACGATAGGGAGTCAAATTGCCGCACTGAAGGAGCGCGTTACCGCCGATGGCGAACGGATTGCCGTGGAGATGCTCTTTGTCGATGCCGGGGCCAGTGGCGCCACCCTGATTCGACCGCAACTGGAACGGCTGAGAGACCGCGCGGCGCTGGGTTTGATGGACCGTCTCTACGTCTTGTCACCGGACCGCCTATCGCGCAAATATGCCCACCAAGTCCTGCTGATGGAAGAGTTGTCGGCGTGTGGAGTCGAGGTGGTATTCCTCAACCATGCCATCGGGACGTCCCCGGAGGAAGAGCTGTTGTTGCAGATGCAGGGCATGATCTCCGAGTACCAGCGAGCCAAGATTATGGAACGCAATCGTCGTGGCAAGCTCCATGGGGCGAAGCGCGGCAGTATCAACGTACTCTCCAACGCGCCCTATGGCTACCGCTACATCCGCAAGCAGGATGGGACACCGGCCCAGTACGTCGTTGATCTGGGGCAGGCGGCGACGATAAGGAATATCTTCCACTGGATCGGGGTTGAGCGTCTTAGCATTGGCGAGGTGGTGCGGCGTCTTAACCAGGCGGGTATCGAAACCCACACGGGTAAGGCGCACTGGGATCGCAGCGTGGTATGGGGGATGTTGCAGAACCCGGCTTACATGGGCCGTGCGGCCTTTGGCAAGACGCAGGCGCGAGAACCCTTGCCTCGCGTCCGTGCGTCGCGTCACAGCGCCGATACGCCCAAGAAAAGCTATTCGGCGGTGCGCACTGAACGCAGCGAGTGGATCGAAATCCCGGTGCCAGCCATCGTCAGCGAGGCGCTGTTTCTTGCCGTTCAGGAACAACTGGACGAGAACCGCAAACATGCGCGGCAGCGCCGCCTATTTACTCCAGGGGTTGACCGTCTGCGGTCATTGCCATTACGCCTATTACGGAAAGACGGTCAGCAAGGCGGCGGGCAAAGGCCGCCAACACTATGCTTATTATCGCTGCATCGGAACGGATGCCTACCGCTTTGGCGGCGAGCGGGTATGCGACAACAAGCAAGTGAGAACGCATCGACTCGATGAACTGGTATGGCAGCAGATTGTCGACCTGTTGTCGGAACCCGGACGATTGAAGCAAGAATATGAGCGCCGCCTGGACATGCTCGAACAGGACGAAGAGGTTAACGCCGATACGGCGGCCCTGGAGAAGCAGAAACGCCATCTTGAGAAGGGCAAGTCCAGGCTCATCGACAGCTACGCCGAGGGCGTTATCGAGAAGTCGGATTTCGACCCATAGATCGGGCAGTTAAAAACCCGGTTACAGCAGATCGAGCGTCAGATCGAAGAGTCCAGGCGTCATCAGGCGGGGCAATTCGAGTTGTTTTTGGTGATCCGCCGCCTCGATGAATTCGCTGCCTCCGTCAATGACCGATTGACTATGATTGATTTCACTTCGAAGCGTGAGATCATCCGTGCCTTGGTCAAACGCATCGAAATTCATAAAGAAGAGGTCGTGATCGTTTTTCGGGTTGATCCCGATCCCGGGTTCAACAAGGGTGAAGGCTCGACCGATACAACAACGGGGAAGTCAATTATGCAAGATCGTAAGCGGAGTATTAACTCCGCCCTGCGGTGTTCCCTTGTCGCGCTCAACCGTTCGGCCGTCCGCGTGCACCAAAGATGCGGTTAGCCATCGTCGGATGTATAACTTCACCCATGGATTCGCGGTGTGCCGATCAATCGCCTTTAACAGGAGTTCATGCGGGATGTTGTCGAATAGACCACGGATATCAAACTCCAGCAACCATGGATAGCGCCAGCACCGCTTTCGAGTGACTCCAACTGCCTGTATAGCCGATTTTCCCGGTCGATACCCATAAGAGTCTGGAAGGAAGTGCGGCTCTACCTCAGGTTCGAACTGAAGTTTGACCACCATTTGGGCAATTCTATCCGTTACGGTCGGAATGCCCAGTATCCGCTCACCCCCTGATTTCTTTGGGATTGAGACGGCACGAACCGGAGGCGGCATGTAGCTACCCGAGGACATTCGGTTCCAGAGTTTATACAGATTGTTCCTGCGACCACGGTCAAAATCTTCCAGGGACTGCCGGTCTACACCTGCAGTCCCTGAGTTGGCTTTGACCCGATTATAGGCTTCAACAATTAACCACTTCTCAATGTTGAATGGTTTTGCCTGACACCGAACCTCCTCCTGCTTTCGCAGTTGAGGCCGGGATTCAGACTGCTTGACGCTGTCCCTTCGCTCCACCTCCATTACAGAGGCTTCGTCACTACTACGAACAGCTCCGTCCCAGTATCGTGCCTCGGTACTCTCGGCCTTGTGGTGATCGCCACTTGTGCCTTCTCCCTTGAACATCACGATGACTGGTTCCCGCAGTTCCCAGCAAAAGCCTGTTATTGAGTCGCGCCCACTTTATGCCGGACACCGCTTGCGCAGCATTCGGAATACACCCGCAAGCTCATCCCGGGGATGGGACGCGCCCCCGGTTTTGATGTCACGTATGGTTTTCGGCACGTCACCATGGGTTCGCTCTGGCTCGCCTCTCAATATCACACCTGACTGCATCACTGTGCAGCCTTTTGACCCAATGCTTACCACAAGCACTCTTAATGCATGCAGCTTGGGCTGGTTTGAAGCCTGCTTCCGACAGCCGACTCCGGTGGCCCCCCACCATCTCTTGCTGAGCTTATGGCTCAGTAAAGTGTCTGCATCCTTGCTTCCACTCTCTGGTGCCTCTGCGGCACACTGTCCCAGCTCCACACCTGGTTCAGGCCTGTCGCGGTGAAGCTGGTCGGCTCCGGCACCTTGCGAGGCGGTTTCATGCGCCCTCTGTGGTTCTGTTGCTGGTGCTTCTTCAACACTCTGTAGAACGACGATTCCGAGGCCAGATAAAGGCCTTTGTCAGCGAGTGAAGGCACGATCTGCGACGGTGGCGAACTCCGGTATTCAGGTTGATTGCATGCGCTCAGAATGGCCAGCTCCTCGGCCTGTGTCAGTTTGTGGGGCTGTTCGGCTCGCTCTGCCTCAGGGCGCTGATCTTCAGCAACCTGGCCGCCAGGGTCTCGCCAGCGCTTCAATGTACGCTCGCTGATGTCCACTAACTCTGCGGCCTTGTATCGGGCGGCACCGCTGGCAACGGCTTCATCAAATAGCTCCAGGAGCCTTGCACGTTCGTCCAGCGGCGTCAGTCGTCCTCGCTGCTGTCCGGGTTCTCGCCGTACAAGGCTTCGAGCTTTTTTGACAGCACCAGAAGCGAGGTGGTCTCGGCCAACGCCCTGTCTTTACGGCGAACTTCCGACTGCAGCTTTTTAATGGTTTTGCGGGCTTCACGCTGTTGCTTCTGAGCCGCTTTCTGACGCTCATTCTGCATGCCGGCACCCTGAAGGCAGGCTTCCTTCCAGCGCTGCACTTGCTCTGGATACAAGCCTTTCTCGCGGCAATAGGCACTCAGTTCGGCTTCAGACATAGAGGCCGTTTCTACTACAACGGCCAGTTTG
The DNA here is from genome assembly GCF_008795955.1 of Marinobacter denitrificans. Taxonomy (GTDB): domain Bacteria; phylum Pseudomonadota; class Gammaproteobacteria; order Pseudomonadales; family Oleiphilaceae; genus Marinobacter; species Marinobacter denitrificans. Next base: position 65,483 of record NZ_VMHN01000011.1, on the reverse strand, counting down.
GCTTCGGGGGACCAATCTTCCCCGGTGGTACGATTACCTGGCACGGGCATTCCTTGTTGTCGACACTGTTTCAACCAACTATACAGAGTCACATCGGATATGCCTTCCTCTGCCGCCACCGACACAACACTTCGGTTCTGCGGAGGTAACAACTTATTCAAAACATCATGTCTAGTGTTCCGTCCGGGTAATTCCTAAGCGAATATGTGGTATAATTCGAGCTGTTATTCACGAGTTTGGAGACTCTGTTTTGGCCCGGAAACCAGCACCCTTTAGTCTTACGGTAAACGATCAACTGGAGCTGGAAAGCTGGTTGCGAACAAGCACGCTGAGCCAGAATCTCGTTCAGCGAGCACGAATCGTTTTGGCCCTGGATGCCGGTGAATCACCCAAAGACGTTGCTGAGCGACTGGAAACCAGTACGGCTACGGTATTCAAGTGGCGTAATCGTTACATCGAACAGGGCCTGAGCGGCCTTCAGGACGCTCCAAGACCTGGGCAACCCAGAAAGCTGGACCAGAAGAAGGTTAAAGCAATTCTCGATGACACGGTAAAAAAGCTGCCCAAGGAATCCAACCACTGGAGCGTGCGGCTAATGGCCGAATATGCCGGCGTCAGTCGCTGGCAAGTGTACCAGATCTGGAAAGCCGCCGACCTGAAACCGCACCGGCTGAAAACCTTCAAAATAAGCAATGATCCGGACTTTGCTGAAAAGGTTTTCGATGTCGTTGGCCTGTACTTGAATCCGCCAGATAACGCCCTGGTACTGTCTGTTGATGAGAAAACGCAGATCCAGGCACTGGACCGTACGCAGCCTAAGCTCCAACTGAAACCGGGCCAGATCGAGCGCCGCCCCACGATTACAAGAGGCACGGTACGACCAGCTTATACGCGGCCCTGAATATCCTAAACGGCGAGGTGATTGGGCGCATCACACAACGCCACCGCGCCAAAGAATTTCTCGACTTTCTGCGACAAATTGATCGAGAAACACCGAAAGAGCAGGATCTTCATCTGATTCTGGACAACAGCTCGACTCATAAAACACCAGAGGTGAAAGCCTGGCTGGAGAAACATCCCCGGTTCAAGCTCCACTTCACACCAACCAGCGCCTCCTGGCTGAATGCCGTGGAAGGCTGGTTTGGTCAGCTGGAACGCCGCGCTTTGTACCGTGGGATCTTTACCAGTGTGGGCGAACTCAAGACGGCGATTCGCCGGTATATAAAGACCCATAACGAGAAACTGGCGAAGCCGTTCCGGTGGCACAAAAGTGCAGAATCGATTATGACTTCAGTGGCACGAGCAAAACTGAGCATTATTGATAATAACCTGAATCAGTGACTTTGCAGACGAATATACCCCGGAAATCGTCACCGGCGCTAACGGAAGCCATCAATTGTCTAAAAATGGGTTGGGACTGCCCGGAACGCGCAGCCTGAAGTCGACCAGAGACCAGGATCTGGCTGCTTTTTGATCAAACCATGGTCGTCAGGCAATAGCGTATTGCCCCGGTATGGTTCCCGGGTGGCTTTAAGATGATGCGGTCACTGCCGAACGGGCCTATCCGGAGGCGGCGATTCCTTCGTAGAGGTCGCGGTACACGGCAAAGCCCGGACAGTGCCGACCAAAGCGCAGGATCCACTGCCGGCCACTGTGCATCAGGCGACAGGCCATGGTCATCAGCTCCTGCATCACCGTTCTCAGGCGACGACGTTTGGCCGGGTGGCGCACCGGCGCATCCGGGGCGGTCAGCCTCAGGCCCATCCAGCGCAACACGTTGTAACCCATCGTTGCGAAGGCCATAACCAGATTGTTGGTGTCGAACTTGCCGGACGGCAGGCGCTCCAGATCCAGGTCGGTCTTGAACTCGCTGTGAAACTGTTCGCTGGTGGCGTGATCGCTGTAAAGCGCCATGATGTGTTGTTCATCCGCCACCTCAGTTGGCAAAGAGGTAATCCAGCCTTCAAGACTGACCTCCGGCTCCAGGTACAGCTGGCCACCGGCATCGCTGGTGCGCACCGTGACTTTAACGATCTGGCGCAACCCGGGTTCGTCCGGCAGGTTTTCCGATAAAACCGCCTCCATCTTGCCGTCGCGGTCCAGCGTCCAGGCTTTCTGAGCCTGGGCTTTCTCCGCCCAGGCCAGGGGATCCTGCCTGCGGGGATTCCACTTGATCAGGAAGTCGACCTGCTTCTGCTCGCGCAGGAAGTCGCGATTGTCACGGGCATCGTGTGCGCTGTCCAGGCGTAACAGGATGGGCTTGTCCGTCAATGCCCGGGCCCGGGGTAAAACTCGGTTGAGGGTGTCGAGAAACCCGTTATTGGCGTGCTGGCTGCCAGGGCGCAGTTCGCAGCCCAGGCACCAGCCTTCCTGTCCCAGGTAGGCCGCTATCGGTGCGTAGCCATCGTAGCCCTTGTAGGTGTAGCTGACGCCTTCTTTGCGGGTCTGGCTGTTGTCCATGGGAAAGACGTCCATATCCAGGGCAACGTGACCCATCGCCAGAGGTGATACCGGGGCTTCGATGGACTGAAGAAACTCAACGCTGGCATCATCCAAAAGCGGCGTCAGGGCTCGGGCATCTTCATCAAACCGTTGCCGCAGGCGGGCTGAGGCCCTATGCGTCAAGGTAGTTGTCGCCTGATAATTTCAGAGGACAACGATGCCCCATTACTCACCTGAACGTAAGGAAGCCATCCTCCAGAAGATGGCACCACCTCAACTCCTGACTGTGGCCGAGTTGGCCAGCCAGGAAGGCATCAGTACTGCAACCTTGTACAATTGGCGCAAAGCCGCCAGAGAACGAGGTGCCGTTTTGCCATCGAACTCAGCCACGCCCGAGAAGTGGAGTAGCGAGGAGAAATTTCGCATTGTGCTTGAGACCGCCCCGATGACGGAGGCGGAGCTCAGTGAATATTGCCGCAAGCATGGTCTCTATCCAGAGCAGATTGAAGCCTGGAAAGCCGCCTGTGTGGGGGCCAATGCCCGGTCTGACGAGCAGGCCAAACGCAACCGGCAAGCCGCCAAGGCTGAGAAGAAACGGGTCAAAAAACTCGAATCCGAGTTGCGTCGCAAGGAAAAAGCCTTGGCGGAAACGGCGGCGTTGCTGACGTTGTCAAAAAAAGCCGAGGCGATCTGGGGCCCCAAAGACGAGGACGAATGACCAGCCTCCCGGATCGCCAGCAGGCCGTCGCTCTGGTCCAACAAGCCCAGAGCAGCGGAGCCCGGCTGGTCAAGGCCTGTGCCTTGCTACACCTGAGTGTGCGTACCTATCAGCGCTGGACGGCCGAGAAGGCCGTTAAGGCGGACCAAAGACCTATGGTGTCCAGGCCGACACCGGCCAACAAACTCTCGGATGAGGAGCGCCAGGCCGTGGTATCTCTGTGCAATCAGCCCCAATACCGAAGCTGTCCACCGGCCTTTATTGTTGCCGATCAACTGGATGAGGGCCGTTACCTGGCTTCGGAGTCGACTTTCTATCGAGTTCTGCGAGACTACGACCAGGTCCATCCCAGAGGGCGCCAGAAAGCGCCTGAGCGCAAACGCCAGGCCACGACACACAAGGCTTCTGAGGCCAACCGGCTGTGGTCTTGGGATATTTCCTGGTTACCGGGCCCAGCACGGGGCACCTGGTTCTATCTGTACCTGATGCTGGACGTTTACAGTCGCAAGATTGTTGGTCACGAGGTCTATGACAGTGAAACCGGTGAACTGGCCAGCGAGTTCATTGAGAAGGCCTACTGGCGTGAACACCTGGCTTCCAGGCAAAAGCCTCTGGTGCTGCACTCTGATAACGGCAGCCCAATGAAAGCGGCGACCTTCCTGGAAAAGCTGTACGATCTGGGCATTACGCCCTCAAAAAGCCGCCCCCGGGTGAGCAACGACAATGCCTACTCGGAATCGTTATTCAAAACCCTGAAGTTCCGCCCTGGGTTCCCGGTCAACGGCTTCAGGACGATCGAGGAGGCGCGGGACTGGGTGCTGGCGTTCGTGCGCTGGTACAACACCGAGCACCGGCACAGTGCCCTGAATTACGTGACACCCCAGCAACGCCATGATGGCGAGGCTGACCAGATCCTAGCCCAGCGCAAACAGGTGATCGAGGCTGCCAAGGCCGAGAACCCGCGTCGTTGGTCTGGGGATCTCCGAAACTTCAGCTTGCCGGAATCAGTGACCCTGAATCCGGAAAAGGCGGTCAATTGTTAAAGAGCTGATGACTTAAACGCGACATCTACGTTGACAGACTCCGGAGGATGGCGACTGCCTGATGCCCATGGCGGTTTTGAAGAATGGATCCGTGCGTACCGGCTCGACCGCCTCGAAGTCACTCTTGCCCAGCGTGATCAGGCCAAGGTAGGTGCGGATCAGCTCGATGTTTGGAATGCCATGGCGCTTGACGACCGTGCGAGCGGTTTTGATCAGCGACGTGTGCCGGTTCAGACAATGGCCTATCAAGGCCAGTCCGCCATGGGGTGTATAGACTTCGGTTCGGGATTGCTGGAGAGTGAAAGTACGCATGAGCCAAATGCACTGACTGGGTGAATGGATGTCAGGTGCCATTATATCGCTTAAAGCTCTGTTATTGCAGGCTTTAAGCCCAGTTTTAGCCGATTGAAGTCACTGATTCAGGAATAAATAAACGGATTAACCGGACGGGACACTAGCAGTGGTTGCCTGACGTTTATCCCGTGTGATCATGAGGGTTTTTTCCGTTTCATTTTGTTGAACTGCAATATGAGGATACTAACTGCATAAAAAGGATATCAACATCTGACAAAAAAGCTTTTAAATGAAAGCTCCGAAAAACAAGAATTGGAGCTAAAAATAATGAGCAAGTGTGCAACCTATTTCGCGGCATTAGCCTTGGGATTTTTTCTGAGCTTGTCCTCTAGTATTGCATTCGCATCGTCAGTCATAAAAATTGGAGTAATGCAACCATTGACTGGCGTATATGCCGGGCCGGGGCAGTCTGGACTTAACGGATTATTGCTCGCGCTGAAAGAATATGAAACCAATGCTCATCAAAATGAAATTGATTTGATCATACTCGATACGGAAGCTAAGCCTGCACGAGCACCCGAATTAGCAACCTCCTTACTGGAGCAGAACAAGGTAGATTTTGTTGTTGGGCCAGCTCACTCGGGTGTAGCAATGGGGATGATCAACGTGCTGCGTGAAAAGGATACCGTGATGATCATTCCGAACGCCGGCGCTGCAGCGGCAACCGGCCCGCTGTGTTCGCCTAACATTTTCCGCACTTCTTTCTCCTCCTGGCAGCCCTCTTACCCCATGGGCAAAGTCGCTCTGCAGAAGGGCTACAGGGATGTCTACCTGATTAGTTGGAACTACGGCATGGGTCGGGAAAGTCTCGAAGCTTTCGAGGAATCCTTTAAGGCTGGGGGCGGTAATGTCGTGAAAAAGGTACTGTTGCCGTTCCCGTCCACCAATTTTCAGCCGCATATCAGTGACATCGCCGCCCAGGATCCAGACGCTGTGTTCGTTTTCTTCGCTGGCGGGGGTGCCACCAAGTTTGTTAAGGACTACGACGCCTCGGGTTTGCGTGGCAATATTCCACTGTTAGGTTCCGGGTTTCTCACCGAGGGCACGCTGGAAGCTCAGGGTGAAGCTGCCGAAGGTGTGATTACAACCCTGCACTATGCCGAGCAGTTGGAAGTGCAAAAAAACCTTGAATTCCGAGAAGCCTTCCACAATGAGTATGGCCATTACCCAGACATCTACGCAGTTCAAGGATATGACGCCGGTCAGGCTATTATCATTACCCTCAATGAGCTTAAGGGAGATGTAAGCGACAAACGGGCGGTGATTGATGTCATGGAAAAGCTGACCATTGACAGCCCCCGTGGAGCTTTCACCTTCTCGCGGGCTCATAACCCCGTACAAAATATTTATCTGCGGGAAGTGATAGATGGCGCCAATGTAGTGACGGGCATCGCGGCTGAGGCTCTGGAGGATCCGGCCCGAGGCTGCAAATTATAATCTTGCTCCCTCTCACGCTCTCTCCCTCCTCTGGGCGATTCGCAGGCGACCAGGGGGGGCATACTTCCTAGCCTCTTCATTCCTCATTGTAGTGTAGTGTCATTGGGATATTTTATGACAACAGAACTCTTTATTGTGCAAGTTCTTAACGGCATCCAGTATGGCTTGTTACTGTTTCTGATTGCCTCGGGGCTGACGCTGGTACTTGGCGTCATGGGAATCCTTAATTTAGCCCATGGCTCAATGTATATGGTAGGCGCTTACCTGATGTGGTACTTCGTCACGGTTACCGGCAGTTTCACCGTTTCGGCGGCGCTTTCGGTTACCATTGTCCTTTCTCTCGGCATCCTGATTGAACGCGTTCTGATACAACGGTTTTATAATCGCAACCATCTTGACCAAGTACTACTCACCATTGGGATGATTTTTGTTTTCAATTCACTGCAAAGTATCCTGTTCGGTAACGATCCTTACGGTGTTTCGGTGCCTGATGCCCTGGACGGTGGCATTCCCTTAACGAATAACTCCACCTATCCTGTTTACCGCATTTTTGTAGCAGTAATCTGCGTCGGTATTGCCGGGCTCCTTTACTTTGTGATCGGGCGTACCCGCTTAGGCATGATGATCCGCGCCGGAGAATCAAATCGCGAGATGGTAGAAGCTTTAGGCGTTAACATCAAAAGTCTCTACACCATTGTGTTCGCATTTGGAGTCATGCTCGCCGCTATCGCCGGCATCATCGCCTCACCCGTCAGCTCTATTGTGCCTGGCATGGGCGAGAGCGTTCTGATTACCTGTTTTGTGGTCGTAGTGATTGGCGGAATGGGTTCAATTAAAGGAGCTTTTATTGCTGCCCTATTAGTGGGACTGATAAGCACCTTCTTCTCGATACTCATGCCCAGCATGGCAAATATGATTATCTATATTTTTATGATCCTGGTGTTGTTAATTAAGCCTCAGGGCCTGTTCGCCAAGTAAGTGGGAGCCGATCATGATTTTCGAGAAACGAACCGAGCGTATCATCGTTCCGATATTCTTTATGGTGGCTCTATTTGTGCCACTTTTTTTGGACGCCAATTCTTTTTTTGTTGGTAAAGTATCGACCATCATCATCATGTCCATTTTTGTTATGTCCCTCGATTTTCTGGTTGGGCGAGTTGGCTTGATCACCTTGGGACACGCGCTTTTTTACGGTCTCGGAGGGTACCTTTTCGTCATTTTGTCGCCGGAATACGAAGTCGTAAACTTCTGGGTCTACACTTTCTATATATGTATTATTTCGGCCCTGATCGCATTGGTGATAGGTGTGGTGGTACTCCGTACTACCGGCATTTACTTCATCATGATCACTCTCGCGATCTCCCAGATGGCGTTCTACTATTTCTTTGATTCGCTCAAATATGGCGGTGACGATGGCCTCTTTATTTACATGACGCCTGAGACGAGTATCTTCGGCTTGAGTTTCCTGAATCTGGATGACCCGCAGCACTTTTACTATCTGGCGCTGTTCTCCCTGTTCAACACCCTGGTGTTCTTCAAGGTGGTGCTGCGCTCCCGCTTCGGCCGCATCGTCGAGGCCACCAAGCAGAACCCGGATCGTACCGAGGCCCTGGGCTACAATATCTTTGCTTTCCGCCTGACCTGCTATGTGATCGGTAGCACTCTGGGCGCCTATGCCGGTTTCTTGTTTGCCCTGCAGTATAGCTTCGTTAATCCGACCTTCCTGTCCTGGGAGCTGTCCGGCACGGCGCTGGTCATGTCCATCTTGGGCGGTCTCGGCACCATCTACGGCGCCATCCTTGGCACCTTCACCTATGAGGGCCTGCAGTACTTTTTCGAGCACCTGACCAAGGAATGGCTGCTATTCATGGGCACGGCCATCATCATGATGGTCATCCTGCTGCGCAAAGGTATTGCCGGCTACCTGGAAAAGCTTCTGGAGAAATAACCATGGCTAACGACATCGTTCTGGAAACGGAAGCCCTCAGCAAGCACTGGGGCGGCATCAAGGCCCTCAACGACATCAGCATGCAGTTCCGGGACCGGCAGCTGCACGGCGTGGTGGGCCCCAACGGCGCTGGTAAAAGCACCTTGCTGAATATGCTCTGCGGCACCCTTAAGCCCACCTCCGGCTGTATCTTCCACAAGGGCCAGCGCATCGACACTCTTAAGCCCTGGAGGTTTGTCCGGCGCGGCATTGGCCGCAGCTTCCAGAAGACCAACATCTATCCGGAAGTGACCTGCCTGGAGAACTGCGCGATCTCGGCCCAGCGCCGTTTTGGTGGCAACTTCAACCTGATCGCGTCCCGCCACAGCAACAAGCTAGTGCGGAAGGCTGCTGAACAGGCCCTCGCGCAGGTAGGTCTCGAGGACCGGACCTACACCCTTGCGGTCGAGATTTCCTACGGCGAGCAGCGGCAGCTGGAAATCGCCATGGTGCTGGCCACCAACCCCTGCATCCTGTTGCTGGACGAACCCATGGCCGGCATGGGTCACGAGGAGTCCCAGCGCATAATCAAGTTGCTCAAGGAGCTAAAGAAAACCTACTGCATCGTACTGGTGGAGCACGACATGGATGCCATTTTCGAGCTCTCGGACCAACTAACGGTACTGGATAACGGCAGCCACCTGATTACCGGCACAGTGGATGAGGTACGGGCCGATCCACGAGTGAAAGAAGCTTATCTGGGCGTGGACGAGGAGCAAGCGGCATGAGCACGGCACTGCTGGCACTCAAAAACATCAACACCCTGTACGGGCGCAGCCACATCCTGCACGACCTGTCGTTCCGGCTCGAAAAGGGGCAGTCCATGAGCCTGATGGGCCGTAACGGCATGGGCAAGACCACCACCTTGAAGTCCATTCTCGGCATCGTTCCGCCTCGCAGCGGCCACGTGTATTTTGACGGCGAAGACATCGGCAGGTTACCCACCTGGAAGCGCATGCGCCGAGACATAGCCTATGTACCCGAGGGCCGGGGGATGTTCCACAACCTGACCGTGAAGGAGCACCTGCAGATGGCCGCCCGCCCGGGCAGCGACGGCCAGATCGGCTGGGACTACGACCGTGTAATGGAAACCTTCCCGCGACTGCAGGAACGGCTGTCCAACATGGGAACAGAACTGTCCGGTGGCGAGCAGCAAATGCTGGCCATCGGCCGTGCCTTGGTCACCAACCCTCGCCTGATGATCCTGGACGAGGCCACCGAAGGTCTGGCACCGCTGATCCGCCAGGACATCTGGAACGTGATTGCCACTATTCGGGAGTCCGGTATTTCCACCCTAGTGGTGGACAAGAACATCAAGGCTCTCAAGAAATTGTGTGACCGGCACGTGGTGTTGGTCAAAGGCAAGGTGCACTTTGAAGGAAGCTCGGAGGAAATTGACCGGAACTTGGAAAGGGTTGAAAGCGCTCTAAGCGTATAGTTCAGGAATAAGATAGTAAATATGGATTAATTTTTTAGTTTACATTGGTAAAACAAAAAGAGGAAGTAAAATAATGAAATGTCGCAAGTCTCTAATCATGTTGGTAGCCGCATCCAGTTTTGGCATCGCGCCCGTAACGCATGCGATTGATCTTGGTAACTTTAACGATACATCTTTCAGTATAGGAGGGTTTCTCAAGGCTGAGGGTATCTTCGAAAATCCCGAAAATGGGGACAGCCGAATTTTTGGCCGCGCGAACCAAAGCCGTTTCAACCTTAAAACGGTCACCGAAAAACAGGGACACACAGTGGTAGGCTTCATAGAAGGGGACTTTTACGGTGGCTTATACCCGGGCGAGAATAATGACTGGCGGCTGCGACACGCTTTTATTAAAATAGATAATACGACTATTGGTCAGACTTGGACCGGCCAGTTTTGGGCCGTGGCCTTTACAGATTATTTAGATTTTTTCGGAGGTCCGCGTGGTACACTAGCGGGTAATAACTTCCGCACCACTCTAGCCAGCTACCAGTTTCAGGGGCTTCGAGTAACTGCCCAAGATCCGGTTTACGCTGACGCCGACACTCCTGATCTCGCTATCAATTACGACCTCAACCTGGATGGCGGTCACAAGATCATCCTGACCGCCAGTGGCCGAGAAGTAGACAATGGAGACTTCGTCGCCGGTGGTGCAATCGGTACCAAAGTTATGCTGGGCCGTCACAGCCTAAACCTAAATGCCCACTATGGAGAAGGTCTGGGTGCGTTTACTGGTGTCGGTGTGAACGGATCCCTTTCGGACGAATTGGAAAATGGTGATGCTGTGAGTCAAGCTGGCCTAAATGCCGGCTTTCGCTATGTCTTCAACGACCAGTGGCGAGCCAATGTGTCTTATACTAAGGTGGAGGTAGACGATCAGGCAGAGACCAATTACGAGAGTTCGCGGATGAACCTAATTCATAACATTTTACCAGAGCTGGAAGTTGGTGTTGAGTGGCGTAAGTATAACTTGGCTTTTGGGCCGCTAGCTCCAGAAGGGCAGCAGGTCGAAGTGATGGCTAAGTACGCATTCTAAACGTGGTGAATTGAGCTATATTCTGTCTAGTCCTGAAATAGGTTTACACCTATTTCTATCGAAACGCCCGGTGCACTGCGTCGGGCGTTTTGTATTTTAGGGCCAGATGTGGTCGTCTTGTGTTATAGGTCTGCACGGACTGATCAACCATCTTTTGAGCTTCCGCCAAGTCTTTGGGAAGCACCAGTAAGAACTCTCACCGGCATCTACGTGCCAAAATGGTGAGTGATTAGTCAACCATCATGAAGATGAGGAGAAGCCCAAGTGAACCTGTACGTGTCGGTGTTGAATTTGCCAAATCAGTTTTCCACGTGCACGGTGTAGACCGTCACGGTAAGACGCAATGGCAGGGCAAATACTCTCGGCAGAAGTGGCTTGATGCCCTCAGCCGTAAAGTACCCGCCGGTGCCGAGATCGGCATGGAGGCTTGCGCGTCATCACACCACTGGGCTCGGGAACGCCAGAAGCGGGGGGATCATGTTCGGTTGATTGCCGCCCAATTTGTCAAACCTTACGTCCGTCGTCCGTCAAGAGCAACAAGAACGACCGGGTAGACGCGGAGGCGATCTGCGAAGCCATGAGCCGCCCGAACATGCGATTTGTCGCTCCAAAGACGGTTGCTCAGCAGGATATTCAGGCTGCACATCGGATCCGGGAAGAGCTTGTGGGGCAGCGCACGGCCAAGGCCAACCAGATACGAGGACTGGTGGGCGAGTACGGTATTATTGCTCCGGTAGGCATCCAGCAGCTTCGTCAGGCCTTGCCAGGTTGGCTCGAAGATTCAGAGAACGGGCTGACCGATAGTTTTCGGGCTCTTCTGAATGGGCTGGCTGAGGACCTCCGATACCTGGATGACCGCGTCGCAGCGCTTGATGACCGGATTGTTGAAAGCGTCAGGAAAGACCCTGTTGCCAAGCGTTTGATGACGTTACGTGGAGTGGGGCCGCTGACAGCCAGTGCCTTGTCGGGTGCACTGGGCGATGGAAAGGCCTTTCGCAGGGGGCATGACTTTGCCGCTTCCCTGGGCTTAACGCCCAAGCAGCACAGCATTGGAGGTCGGGATCGCTTGCTGGGAATCAGCAAGCGAGGCGACAGCTACCTGCGCAAGCTGCTCGTTCACGGAGCCCGGGCCGTGTTGCGTCATGTTGATGGTAAAGACGACGGTCTCAGTCACTGGCTGAAAGGCCTTGCCTCTTGGAAGCATATCAATGTGGCGACGGTGGCATTGGCCAACAAGACAGCCCGTATCGCCTGGGCACTGGCTCATGGCGAAGAGGACTATGACGAAAAACTTGCAGCGGCTGGTGCTTGATCGGGTAGTTTGAGTGCTGAGTATGTGGGGGCAACAACTGGAAACGGTATAGGAAGCGTCCAACACGACGATTGCGTGGCACTTTGATTGATGGCGAACAGGTCGAACCGGCACTGGAAAACCCCGTAGTCACGATGAGCTTTAAGCTCGTTGAATCAATTGGGAGCCAGTGCGCGGATAGCCCATCAGGGTCCGATGCCTACAATACGGCATCATTAAAGAGACCGGATACACGTAGGCAGTCGTACCTTAGTCGCGATCAAACAAAGTGCTTGCAATAGAGGAGGAGTCCATCCCATTGCTTACGATAAACTTGTAATTCAATCGGTTGGGAGTGTTTTAAGGGAGACTCTGAATAAGTCTCGAAATCAGCGATAATACGGCCATCGCCAACCGCATAGGATTCGTTACCGCCATGGATCAGATGACCTTCTCCGAAGCCGAGTACCAGAACAAGAAGCGCAAGACCCGCCGCGAGATCTTTCTGGAGCGGATGGACAAGCTGGTTCCCTGGAAGCAATTGGAGAAGAAGGTAGCCCGTTATTGCCCCAAGGGCCAGAACGGACGACCTCCGCATCCGCTGTCTGCCATGCTGCGAGTTCACTGCATGCAGTTGTTCTATAACCTCAGCGACCCGGCCATGGAAGACGCTCTGTACGAGATCGAATCCATGCGGCACTTTGCCGGTCTGAAGCTGGACCGCTTGCCAGACGAGACGACCATTCTCAACTTCCGGCATTTCCTGGAGCAGCACGGTCTTGGCAAGATGCTGTTAAAAGAGGTGAATAAACACCTGGAGAAGAACGGCCTGATGCTGCGTGAAGGCAGCATCGTAGATGCCACCATTATTTCTGCTCCCAGCTCCACCAAGAACAGCACCGGCAAGCGCGACCCTGAAATGCACCAGACCAGAAAGGGCAACGAATGGCACTTCGGCATGAAGATGCACATCGGTGTCGATGACACGCTGGGCCTGATTCACAGCATCGATACCACCGCTGCCAATGTTCACGACATCGTGCCCACCGACAAGCTGTTGCATGGTGAGGAGCAACGAGTCTTCGGCGATGCCGGTTACCTTGGCGTTCAAAAGCGGGATGAGCATAAGCACCGCGAGAACGTCTCCTGGTTCATTGCCAAAAGGCCTGGTACTCGGAAGAAGCTGGATGCCGACAAGCTAAAAGCCGAGAAAATCAAAGCCAGTGTTCGTGCCAAAGTTGAACATCCCTTCCGTTACATCAAGCAGGTCTTCGGCTACAACAAAGTCCGCTATCGCGGCTTGGCCAAGAACAATAACCGGCTGCACTTGTTGGCAGCGTTCAGCAACCTGCTGATTGGTGAAAAATACCTGCTGGCGTAGGGCCAGTGCGCCTGTTTTTCGCCAAAATGGCGGGAAACGGGCAAAAAATAAACAAATAACGGGAGAATAGTGTCTGAATCTTCGATTTTTTGCCGGTTAAAACCAAGATCGGCAAAAATCAGCGGTTATTCAGACCTTCCTTAGACTATTTTTCACGTTTGTCTGCCAACCCTCGATTATCGCCGATTTTGAGACTTATTCAGAGTCTCCAGAGAAAATCCCGCTTTTCGGGTTTCAGAAGGGAGCTCACCAAATACCTTTTTGTAATCACACGATAGTCGCCCCAAGTGCATAAATCCGTAATCGAACGCAATCTCCGTGATATTTTTCGCACGACCGCTTAACAATTCCTCTCTAACTTTATTAAGTTTTCTGTTCTTTATATAATTTCTAGGAGTTGTTGAAAATGAGCTGGCGAACATATTATAAATTGAGCGTACGCTAACCAATGACACGTCAGATAACTCTTCTAAAGTAATATCATTTTTTAGATTTTCATCAATGTACTGGATAATATTTTTCATGCAAGGATGAATATTCTGAATATCATCATCTATATTAAAATTGCCTCTAAATGTACGCAGTAGTTTTTTTGCAAAGATTTCTTTGTATAGGCTAGAAGTGCAAAGAAGGCTTGAGTCTAAATTCTCAGACTCCAGGAGTATAGCTTCGAAAAGTTTTACTAATGATGGGAAAGAAAAAAGGTTTACCGGATCTCGGTGGAAGCGAATGCCTGATTTTGGAATATGTCCAAGATCAGAAAGGACAGTAGACTGAAATTCGCTTTCGGGCACATTGATGATCAACTTTTCACAGTCATGAGAATAATCAAGTATTATTAATTCATGGGGATTTAACATTATTGCGTCACCCTGACCCAAAAAAACTTCTCCGTCCTTAAAAGTTATATTGCAGAAGCCTTTCGTGATTATTTGTAAATGAAATGTATTCTCTAACTCAGGACTTTTAATCCTAACCTCGCTACCATAGGAAAGAGAGGATAATCCAAGCCCGGAAAATTCTGTAAAACTCAAGCGTGACAGAGGGTTTGGATTGCTCATTAGTTCAATCGTGTGACGGCCAATCTTTTTATTTACAAAATCTGAGACTACTTCTGGGTGAGTGCACTTAAAAACTACTGCCTGACTTAAAGCGTTATTTAGAATGCTGTTCATTTTATTATTTCCATCTTTTATTTTTATCATTGTACTTAAATACAATCTCATTCTATGCAATTTCGAAATTCGTTTCAACAGGCGATGATGGGCTCGATTCCACGACGTTCTGCCACCCCGATAAGTTTCTTCCTACAGTAACCTCTCATTCACCAATAGGAGGTTGCTTTCATGAGAACATATCGCACCGAAGAACAGTGGCGAGCCCTGGTTGACCAGCAGCGCAACAGTGGTCTGTCAGCCCCGAAGTTCTGCAAGCAGGAGAACATCGGCTATGCCAGTTTCTGCAACTGGCGTAAGCGTCTGTTCCCTCAGCCGTAGATTCGACTGGGTTCGGTGAAGCCAGTTTTCTGGATCTCTCGTCGTTGATGGGCAGCTCTCCATCCTTCTCGATGTTCACCAATCAGTTTCGTTTGAGGCTGGAGGCGACGCCAAGCAACGTGGAACTGGTTCTGGATTTCGACGAGCGCCGCTCCCTCAGTTACCGCTTTATTTACCAGAGTATGTTACTGATCTGGCTGCGACTGCTTGGCTGGTTTGTGGGCGAGGAATTGCAGCCGCTGGAGGTTCGTTTTCGCTTCCCAAAAAGCGAGCACGACGACCATTTTCGCTATCTTTTCGGAGTGAGCCCGACCTACAACGCACCTGGCAATGTGTTGGTGTTCGATGCCAAGCTGGCAGATTTGCCGCTGTCGGTTACGCAGGAGACGATCCGCGAAATCCTCAAAGACAACCAGAACATGATGTTGGTGCGAACGAAAGCCGACCCGTTTACCCGGCAGACCCGGCGCCTGCTGGCCCTCAACCAGGATTGCGGGTGGTTGAGACAACAGGATATTGCTGAACAGTTGGGAATGTCGGAAAACCTGCTGTCGGCTGTGGCGCAAGCTTAAAAAAGAGGGTATCACCTACAACGAGATATTGGCCGGGCTAAAGCGGGATTACGCGCTTCGACTTCTGGCGGACCCGAGCCTGAGTATCGACGACGTCGCCCGGCGGCTTCATTTCGAGGAGGTCAGTGCCTTCACCAAGTCTTTCAGAAAGTGGCTTGGCCAGGCGCCGGGAGCGTATCGACGCAAGTTGCAGTGAGCGCCACACTTGCGCAATCCGCTCTCCAGACGAACGTTCGCTTTGCGACCTCAGCCTGCATTTCGCAGAAATTCAAGAATTGTGAGCGTCGAAACAATATTTTGCCTTGTACCTCGCACAAGGCTGGTGTAATTTTCAAATAGTGCCTCACCGGGTCATTCGGCACACCGCCTCATCGGGACCCATCTCTCCAGATCGCGCACCTCCGCGCTCCTTTACCCAAAAACAGATTAAACAGACCTCTTTGATAGTCCCACCCCTTTCCTGAGGGTGTTTTGCCGTGCCTGTGAGTTTCTCAGGGCAGGGCAGACCGCCTTTTGGTTTCTCCGGATCTTGTTGCTGCTTGTTCCCCGAACAACGGCACCTGATAAGCATCCTCAATCTAGCCACGAAACGGATGCGATCGCCACGGCGATTTGGCTTAACACTAAACCGGAGAAAATTATGTTTACTGCAAAAGAAAAACTCTTCATTCGAAATTCTGAACTTCATGCACGATGGAGGGCAGCAATGTTAAGTGTCAACGCAAGTTCGATGGCACCAACATCTGTCGCTCTTTGGGAGTTGCTGATTAACGGCGACCTCCTTCGACTGGCAATCTATCTCGTTCTCACGACAGTTATTGTGAGCCTGAATATCATTTGCGCTGGCAAAATTGCTCACTACAAGCAATCCGTAGAGCGAATCCGAATGCGACTGGATCACCCGCCCAACAGGTCTGAAAGACTTGAATAGCGGATAAAAATCCACCAACCTTCAAAAGGAGACGTTAATTATGGAGCTTTCCATGCTTATTTTTATGACGTGCTTTGCAGCTGTCGTAGTAAGCAGCGTTTTGATAGCGGCCCACATCGACTCGAAGAACGAGCAGCTATTGATTGCTGAAGTCGAACGCGAAGAGAAAAACCTCTAGGCCTACGGCCTTAACTCAGTTCGTTTCTACGAACGCATCCCCGACAGACCGCATGATCCTCAGTTGATACTCAACTGCTTGGTTTCGTGCGTCTGTCTTTCCCAACCTCCTCACGAGCATTGCGGCCTGGACCCGTATCGGATCCAGACTTGAATGCTTTTCCTGTGATTCCTCGAATCTTGTTGCTGCAGTTCAACTGAACTCGGCACTTGATCAGCGTCCTCACCTAGCCATGAAACGGACGCGGTTGCTACGGCAATTGGCTGAACACTCCAAAGGAATCACTCACATGAATCGAAGTGAACACGATGCCAACAGGCATCTCTCTCATTTCGTCAACCACGTTGATGAAGTCATCCAACAGGCAATCGAAAAGGCGGACAAAGGGCGTTTTGTTGTTGCCACTTCTGAGGCCAGCAATGTGCTGCTACTGCCGCACTTTAATGCCTCTCTGAGACAGGATCTGACTTGGGTTTATGACACCGAGTTCGGGTACGTCTTCTCACCTGAGAAAAGGAGTGCCTGATGGAACTCATTTTGGGTCTATCTGCAATCCTGGTCCTGATGTTCGGTGGCAGGATTCTGCTTTTCCTGGTCGACCTCGGTTTCGAAACTGGAGACCGTTTTCTCGCAGCGTGTGAACGTCGTTTGACGCTGTATACGAAAGCTTTGCTTCGAGTAATGGTCTTCGCGATTCGTTGGGTTTTCCATCGATTCTACAAGCCTGAACCCGAGCAAATGACCATTCGGTCAATCATCGATTCTCCTGCAGAACTTCAGCACATGAGAAATCAGCACCTCCTTCAATCCGGCAAGCGTGCACCTGTCGAGATTGAATACTCTCAACCTAAGCTCAAGAGGGAATAATCATGCTCAACAAAGCACAGCTCATTGGCCGTCTCGGTCAAAAAGATGTTCGCTCCACCCCAAACGGCCTGCAGGTGGTTTCTTATTCAATCGCTACAACCAAGTCTCTCAAGGACAGGGAAACTGGCGAATGGAAAGAGAACACTGAATGGCACCGTTGCGTCAGTTTCAACAAGACTGCTGAGCACATCGGCATGAACGTTGAACCTGGTGATCTCTTGTTCCTTGAGGGCGAGTTGAGAACCAGGAAATGGCAAACCCAGAGCGGTGAAGATCGTTACACCACAGAAATCGTGGTTAATGATTTCCCGCGCAAGCTGCCGAAGTATTTTTCCAAAAATGGTTCGCAGCAGGCCGCTCCCACGCCACAGCCCCAACAGCAGGCTCATGCTTCACAGAGTCAGCCTGGGCATCTGGAACAGCCGCCAGTTGAAGCCTATGGCTTTGACGACGACTACCCGTTCTAGCAGCCGGCTTTTTAACCTTTAACCCGAATGGGGCTTATACCCCTGACGGGAAAGCCCCATCTTCTCAATGGAGACGACATCATGGGGTTCTCAAGGAAAGAGGTTTACTACTGGCTGGAAACGGCAAGTAACGAACAACTTCAAGCGCACCTTCGCAATTCTCAGGAAATGCTGGTGCTTCTCACCGATCGGGAACAGATCAAATCTTTGAAGTGGCTTCGCAGTCGCATCATTGAGGAAATCAACGCCCGCAAAGAAGCTAAACAGCCTTAAACGACCGTTTCCGCTTCATCTTCTCAATCAGAGCTTTCTGCTCTTCATCTGACCCAAACGCTATGGATCTGATGGCCTGCCACTCAACGGTGTCCGGTTTACCTTCCAGCATGCGGTCAGTTTCGTCTCTGAGGTAATCCATAAAGTAAGGCCCTGCGGTCTTCCTGGCCTGGATATATGCCTCATACGTCTTGATAGATGTGGGATCAATGCCGGCTCTGGCCAGTAGCGGTCCTTCTTCCTCAAGACCCACCGATGTGAACCTGAAATTGCCCTCGTCATCGACGATGTAATGGTTGGTCTGCATCTCTCTCACCTCTCCGGGAATTATCGCCCGGAATTCTTGACGCGCAAGGACCTTTTTATGAATCAGGCACCTCAGGCAGTACAACCCGCTCAATGGCATCAGATCATTGAATCCTCAAAAGATAAGTTCAACAGCTCCAGTTTGAATTTCAAGCAGGAGCAGATCTTTGCCACCCAGCAGTTGATGAACAACTCCTATCTGCTGGATGTGGCAAAGAAGAACCTCTCATCACTTCGGCTTGCGATGTACAACGTCGCCGCGGTCGGACTGACGCTCAATCCCAACCAGGGCTTGGCGTTTCTGGTCCCTCGTCGTCTACGCCGCAATGAAGACGCCAAGGTCATGCTCGATATTTCGTATCGGGGATTGATTGCGATTGGCGTGGAAACCGGTGCGATTCGTTGGGCCAAGGCTGAACTGGTGTACGAGAAAGACCAGTTTTCCTACAAAGGCCCCGCCGAGAAGCCAGATCACGTCTGTGATCCCTTCTCAACGGATCGTGGCTCCATTCGGGGTGGTTACTGCATCGCAGAGCTACCTTCCGGGGGCGTTCTCGTCGAAGCCATGTCGAAAGCTGACATGGACAAGATTCGGGACGTTTCCGAAGCCTTCAAAAAAGGTTTTGGACCCTGGGTCGACTGGGCTGAACAGATGATGTTGAAAAGCATCGTGAAGCGAGCCAGCAAGTGGTGGCCAATCTCGAACCCTCGCATGGCACAGGCACTCAGGATCCTCAACGAGGAGAACGGAGAAGGCTTGGCGATCCTGGCAAACCAGCACAAGCCGGTTACGCCTTCGGCGCTTCCTGCACCACCGCCAAGAGAAGAACTCTCGGCCCAATTGCTCAACACCGTGAAGAATCTGGTGGACCGGGCAAAAAACCAAAACGCTTTTGAAGCGTGCAAAGAGGTCATGGTGGAGAGGATCAAAGATCCCTCTGAGCTGGCCTACGCTCTGGACGAATTGGACAAGGCAAAAGCCCAACCCGTCCCGTCCTCAGCGGTAAATCAATAAAATCTAAACCCACTTGGGGCATGGACCCCAACACGGGTGTTCATGCCTCTCATCTCTACTCAAGAGGAATAATCATGAACGCTCAAACTCAACCAAAGATGACGATGTTCTACTTCGATAGCCTGGAGAAGATCCGCGACTACGACTCCTTCCGAGTCAAAGCCGTTTATCTGTCTCGGAACCTCAGCGCAACGACGGCCGACCGAACTTCTATTCGGTCATCGGCCACCTCCGGCCCGGTGTTCAATTTCAATATCCGGAATTCCCGGTCGCTGACTTTCCATCCGAAAGCTACGCGAGGATGTTTGCAGAACTCTGCGAACAGTACATCAAAGACTTTCCGGCCATGAGCCAGACAGCCTAAACACTCACTCTCTCAACCCAATGGGGTAATGCACCCCTTGGGCGGCATTACCCCTCTTATGGAGATTCGTAATGCCGAAAATGACTGTAGTTGACCTGAACCAACGCTCTGAAGAATGGCTGAAATGGCGAGCCCTGGGGATAACCGCAACAGACATTCCGGTGATCCTCGGACTGAGCCCCTATAAAACCCCCTGGCAACTTTGGGCTGAAAAGATCGGACGGATTAACCCGCCAGACCTTTCAGGCAACCCGAACATCCAACGAGGCGTCGCCCTCGAGGATAAAGCACGTCAGTTGGCCGAATCCCGCTACGGTGAGTTCCTGCTTCCGATGTGCGGTGAGTGTGCCAAATGGGATGTGCTGCGCGCCTCGTTTGATGGTGTGGACACACAGGACCAACCCTACGAATTCAAGGCGCCTTCCAAAACTGTTTGGGATGACCTTGAGGCAAACGGAGTCGAGTCCACGGCCTTCAAACTGTATGAGGCTCAGGTTCAGGCTCAGTTGACTGTGGCCGGCCAGAGCATCGGACGACTCATTTTCTACCGGGAAGATGGTGCGGACCAGGATTTCGAGATTCGGTTAACTCCCGAACGGGAAAACCAAATCATCGAGGCTGCCAAGCACTTTTGGCAACTGGTCCAGACTGGGCAACCCCCTGAATTGGATCCTGATCGCGACTGGTTCATCCCGGAAAGCGGAACGGAAAAATTCAAGTGGGAAGCTCATGCGGAAGCCTGGCGAATGCAACAGGAACAGATCAAGTCTCTGAAGGACAAGCTTAAGGCTCTTGAAAAAGACCAGAAAGATGTCCAAAAGGCCTTGATCAACCTGATGGGGCCTTTTCGCCATGCTGATGTCGGCGGCGTTAAGGTCACTCGCTTCGAGAAGTCGGGATCGGTCGACTACCTCAAATACCTTCAGGAAAACTTTCCTGACCTGGATTTGAGCACCGAGCTGGAGAATTACCGCAAGCCCTCTCGCGAGGAAGTCCGGTTCACTCGTTCTGAGGATGAACTGGTCAACCGCGACATGAGTGAGGTGATTACGCCAGTCAAAGCGGCTTACTTCTAAACCAGCAATGGCTGTTCCGGGGACTTTATCCTCGGAACAGTTCCATTTTTCGTGTCTGCCTTCTCTAGGGCCCTACCAACCAGGGTGTTATGGAAGGCGGTTACTACACCGGGTAATCCCTTGAGCATTTTGATCGTGCTTGCACGACAAAATAAGTGTCCACACCGGAATTTGAAACGGACACGTCAGCCACGGCTGTAATTCCTCTCTCAAAAAATCTCACTTGCCAGAAGGCCATCATCACCTTCTGGTGTGTGATGCCGCTCTGGAATAAGTGAACTCTCACTGAAAAGGAGCTTTCTATGACCGTTCGCGACAAGGCACTGCCCATTCGCAACACCTTTAACCTCGACGTTCCAGCTGAAGTAATCACAGCCGGTTTCGCCGATTCCACCAATCCCTACATTCCCAAGCGAAACGATTCCTACGTTTTCCGCCGGGAGACTCTGCGAGACATCCTGAACTTTCTGGATGATCCCGACGACGATGGGCTCTACTTCTCTGGCCACTACGGGGCAGGGAAGACGACCTTGCCTTACCAAGTTGCGTCACGACTTAACTGGCCGACGCAGAGCTTCACCGCGCACTCGCGCATGGAGTTCGACGACTTGGTAGGCACCTGGAAATTGGTTAACGGCACGATGGAGTTCGTTTACGGACCCCTTTCTGTTGCCATGCGTGATGGACACCTGTTCATTTTGAACGAGGTCGATCGAGCTGATCCCGGTCAGCTTGCCGCTTTGCATGATGTCCTCGAAGGACACCCGTTGGTCATTGCGACAAACGGTGGCGAAGTGATTCACGCTCATCAAAACTTTCGGTTCATTGTGAACGGCAACAGCGTTGGTTCTGGCGACAGCACCGGCCTGTATCAGGGTGTAAACCAGCTTGATATCGCCTTCCTTGACCGATTCCGGATGGTGCACGTGGACTATCCAACCGAGGACGTTGAACTGACGATCCTTGAAAAGAAGGCACCAGACCTTCCCGAAGAGCTGCGTAAGAAGATGGTTCGCGTAGCGAATCAGATTCGGAAGCTGTTCATTGGGGGTGAGGAAACGGCGACGCCGCTGACCATCACCATGTCCACGCGCACGCTGTGTCGCTGGGCAAAATTGGCACTGGCCTTCCGAAATGCACCAAATGCTCTGTCTTATTCGCTGAATCAGTCTTTCCTGGCTAAAGCGGAACCAGAGCAACGGATAGCAATCGAGCGAATCGCACAGGACATCTTTGGTACCTCCTGGTCCAAAGGAGCTTGAGCATGAGCGACGATATCCGTGTCCTGCACTACGCCGATAAAACGTCCGATAAATATTGGGCGATAGATACGCGGCCAAACGCCAAAGGTGGTCACGATGTCTGGTATGGACGCCGTGGGAAGCCCTTGGTTTATCGTTCCTCGGATAAGGCGGATTGGAGAAGGCAGTACGAAGCGAAACTTCGCAAGGGCTACCTCAAATTCAAATCGCTGACGATCGATCGAAGCACCAACATGGTTGTTTCGAAAAACGACCTGGAGAGCAGCATTCCAAACCAGTTTTGGTTTCGGATCTCGACTCAGGTTCCCGAAATGCAGATCGCCAGCTTCTTGGCGTCTGCACTCAACACTTTCACGGAGCAATTCCGTGATGAGGCAACCACACTGGCTTCACTACCGGTGTTCAAAAGCCTTTTAAGTGGCAGTCACAGCGGCGGCGCGGAACTTTCCGAAGGTCCGTTGGCAATTCTGTTGCTGTTTGCTCTTCGTCGGCATCTGATCGAGCAAGGCCCCTCAGCCTCGCTCTCATTTGCACCCATAGAAATTGTGGACGACGACAACACTCTCCTGACGGACAGTTTCGATGAGCTCGCGGAGCTTTACGGTACGTCCAAGGAGTTTTCGGACATGCGTCAGAGCTGTCCCACTGCTGACTTCAGGAAATACGCCATCGCACTGGGCGCAATTGAGGCACCGATTGATTTGACGGTAATTGAGTCAAACACAAAGGCCGCCTTTTTCTGAGTCTTTCCTCGACCTCGGTTCTCTGAACCACAACTCACCGCCGGCCTCCGGCGGTACACCCTCTTCTCATAATTGCTAAGGAGATAACACATGGAATTCATCCATGGGACCACCCTTGTCCATCTGAAAATGCGGTGCTGGAGCGGTGAGAAAAAAGCCTCTCGCGACAGTGATATTCGATTGGGCATAGACGGCAAGTTGCCACCACAGAAACTGCTGGATTTGGGGCGAAAGAAGATCTTTCCTCCCAAAGCTCTCGATCCGTTGCTCAGTAAGCGCAAATCGGCAGAAAGGGCATGTCTGGCTGAAGGAACACGTTTCATGGGCGGATTCGCTGTACGCGATGAAGCGATTGATGACGTCGTCGCCAAACTCGAAACCGTGAAGGCCGGCTTTGAATCCGCGTTGCAGCAATTTCTCAACGATTTTGACCGCAACAAGGAAGACTGGATCGCGGAGAACGAAGAATACGCTCACATCATGCGGGATCAGGTTCCTGACCGTGAAACCGTGGCGAGCGCGTTCAAGTTCGAATTTAAGCTCTACAAAATGCAGCCCCTGGAAGGCTTCGAACCGGATGAGGCGGAAATTGCCGATCAAATCCTGCACGAAGTCGGACTGAGCTGCCGTGAGATGTCTGATCGTCTTCTGGAGCGGAAACGCGCCATCGGCGGAAAGACGCTTTGCAAACAACTCGACCCATTGGTGACCAAGCTGGACACCCTGAGTTTCGGCAACGGCCGGATTCTCAGGGTTCTTGGCGAATTCCGTGCGCTGCGTAGCTCTATTCCAGCGGAACGAATCGACCAGGATCATCCCGTGTTCGGCAGGGTACTGACGTTCCTCACGATGTGTTCTGACGATAAAAAGTTGGAGAGAATCGTGTCTGGAGAATTCTCGGTGACAAAACTGATCGCCGGACTCCAGAGCGGAAACGCACAGCCCCAGGTTGCACCTTCCTCAACCCCTCCAACCACTGCATCAGCAATGGGCGCCTACTTCTAGGAGCGGAACTATGAACCAAAGACAATCCGCTCTCGAGCGGGCATTACCAATCGTGGCAGCGGCTTATGGTGAGCAATTTGGTGTGCGCGTCGTGCTTTCGGGCTCAGACGCCATGACGGATGGCAAAACCATTGTGCTGCCTATGCTAGACAACATGAGTGAGATGAAAGATGTGCTGTTTGGCTATCTCTCTCACGAAGCAGCTCATATTCGCGAGTCCAGTTTCGACACCTTAAAAAAGTGTCGGTCTGAGATCGAAAAGAGTATGACCAACTTGATTGAGGACATCCGGATTGAGCGAGCTATCCAGCTCGCCTTTCCCGGGACTCAGTTCACGCTGGAAGCCATGGAGAACTACATCCATGAGCGAGGCTGGACACCCGTACCGACCGCGGCAGAAAGCGAGGCATCGCAATTGTTTCGTTACCTCTACCACCGGTTGTATGGGGAGTTTCTGGATCGGCAGGTCTACCAACCGCTGATTCCAGAGTCTTTGAAGGTCTTGGAGCAGACGTTTCCCAGAGGTTTCTTCGTCCGTTTGGACGGGTTGCTGGCGAAATACATGTTGTCCATGACAACCAGTGATGACGCTCTAAAGGTGGCCCGGGCCATTTTGAAAGCGTTAAAGGATGCCGAGAAAGAGGAAGAGCAGGAGCGAAAGTCCAGCCCGGATAGTGATTCGTCACAGCCGCCTGATCCGTCACCCGACGGCCAGGGGGGTTCTTCGGACCCGAACTCCAACTCAGAAAATTCCTCATCTGTGAACGGCGACACTCAGGGAGATTCCTCTCCTGAAGCCGCTGATCAGACGGATGGCCCATCGGATGCTTCCGGTGAGCAATCTATGTCTGATCAGGACTCAGCGGGTGACCAGGCAGAATCGGACTCGTCTTCGGATGATTCCAGTGACGCCGGCGCAGGAGGCACCTATGAACGGGTTATGTCGGAGCAGGATATGCCGACCAATCCCGGTCAACAGCTAAAAGAAGACTTGTGTTCACAGGCCCGGGAAGACCAATCCGGTAAATCTTTTGAGATTGATACCGGTGTGGGCCAGGACATGAGGAATGGTAACGGTGATACGAGTGAATTGCAGGCGGGCATTTTGACGTCTTCAAGCATTCGTAGCCGATTGCTGGGACTTTTACAGGCTGAAACCCGACAGCGCCAGTGGTTGCATGACCGCGGGCGCCGCGTTGATGGTCGTCGTCTAAGCCGTTTGGCTGCGGGCGACACTCGAGTGTTCATCCAGCGAGACGAACACAAGAGGCCGGAAACCTCGGTTCATGTACTGCTCGATACGAGTGGTTCCATGAGCCAAAGACAGGAGATTGCCAATCAGGCCACTGTGTCGTTGGCGCTGGCTATTTCCACCATCCCGAAATGTGACATCGCAGTATCGATGTTTCCGGGTTATGGGGGGAATGTCAGTCCAATGATCCATCGTGGACAGCCGGTGAGACCCAATCTTGGGCGCTTCCTGGTCAGTTCCGGCGGTGGCACACCTCTGGCTGAAGCAATGCTCTACGCGGCACGGGAACTCAGTGCCAGTCATAAACCACGTCAGGTCCTGATTGTGATTACCGACGGTTCTCCGAACAACGGTCACGCAGTCAACTACCTGCTAGATCTGATGAAACACCAGATCGACACCTACGCCATCGGTATAGGCTCAAACGCTGTGAAGTCGTATTTCGGGAATTGGACAGTCATCAACGATGTGAGGGAGCTGCAATCAGCTTTGTTTCGCATCGCCGGCAACGTCCTCGATCTCGATCCCTGACTCCACAATCTTCCAACAGCCCAGGCGGGAACACATCTTCCCGTTGGGTTGGTGTGTTCTTCGCAAGGAGGACACATGGAAACCTCTCGGAAACCGGACTTTTGTGAGCCTTCAGGCCCACTGCAGGAGATCCCCGAATCAGCCTTCGCGGATATTCGTGAACGGCTTCTTATCGAGTCAGTGAAAAGCGCCTTTGGCATCCGTCAGCACGGTGGTGTTCGAAAACCGTGTGACGAAGCCTGGGAGTGGATCCTGTCCGAAAATCGGGAAATGCCCTTTTCCTTTGCAACTTGTTGCAGGGAGTGGGGCGTAGATCCGGAAACAATGGTCGAGTGGTTGCGGTATTACCGCAAGAAGATGCTCGGCTAATAAAAGACCTCAACCCTCTGAGGGACACACTCTGTCCCTTGGGGCTGGTGTGTTCCCTCAATACTCAAAAGGAAACGCACCATGTCTCAACAACCTCAACTCTCGATTGAGCAGGGCCTGACCACGCGGAACGGCAAGCCAATCCGACTCATGACGATCTATGAGCCCCGGAAAACCACCGAATTGTTTTTCCAGCAGTTCGGGAATACCTGGGTGCAATACAAAAGAGTCGTTCTGACGCTTCACTGATGACTGAAAAGGCTCTGGCCCTTTCTTACTCACTGCTCGGCAGTGTCCCTTGAAAAGTTCACTGCCTGGAGGAGAACCATGGAAAAACGAAACTCAACTGCTTTGAAACGTCGCATGGAAGGACGTTGGCTCAGTGCTTTTCTTGCACTGGCGCCAGCCCTTGAAACTGCGGTCAATAAGCTTGGCAAAAACGTGCCTTGTCCCATTGACGGTGGTACCGATGGCTTCCGGCTGTTTCGTGACGCCAACACCACCGGTGGCGGCGTAAAACAGGCTTGGCGAGTGATCCCTGAAGGCATCGATATGCTGATGTGGGTGAACGATTGGTCATTCACCAAGACCTACGACGAACTTGAAGCCTTTTTGGGCGGAAGGATCGTGGACACCAAACCGATCAGGACGCCCAAGACTCAGATCCAGGACGATTCAAAGCTTCGGCTTTGGCTTAACCAGATCTGGGGGGATGCTCTGCCACTGAACGACCTGCGATCGTATCCGGCGAGAGCCTATTTCGAACGCAGAAGGCTAAGAACAGCAGCCATGCTAGCCGATGACCTGCGGTTCCATCCGTCGCTCAACTACGTTGGTGCCGACGGTAAAACGCTGGGCCAGTACGGGGCAATTCTTGGTCTGGTCCGCAATAACGCGGGTGAACCAGTCTCGATTCATCGGACGTTCATTACCAAGAGTGGCCTAAAGGTGGAGTTTTCCGACAGCAAGAACAAGTCGCGAAAACTTACCCCCGCGGTCAACAGAGAAAGCCGGGGTCGCCAGATTCGCGTGAATCCGGTGAAAGGAACCGTTATGGGTGTCGCAGAAGGACTGGAGACAGCTCTTTCGGTAACCCTTATGACGCAGCTGCCAGTGTGGCCAACGCTGTCGACGACCATGATGCAATCCTTTCTGCCACCCGAATGGGTAGAAAAGGTTCTTATTTTCGTCGACAAAGACCGTAACCAAGCGGGTGAAGTCGCTGCAAACACGCTGGCCGGGAAGCTCAGTCTTCTGGGCCTGGATGTTCAGTTGATATTGCCATCAATTCCGATGCTCGAATCGGATTCTAAAGGTGTGGACTGGGCGGACCAGTTAATGCGTGACCCCTCTGGTTTTGGCCAGATCGGAAACGTCTTGAGGGACCGTCCACGACAGACTGCTTAAACCACAAAATGCCGACCTCGGAGAGCAAGCCAATCCTCTCGGGGGTCTGGCTTGTTTTCTCTGAGCGAGGTCTTGCCTGGAGAGAACATACGTATGAAATTGCTGTACCAGAAACTCAACAAACTACGGACGCAGGATCTGATCATTCAGAAAATGCGCTACCGGCGAAGCACCAGGTTGGTGGGCAGTCTGAAAACGATGACCTACGCCGCCTCCGCTTTAATGGCCGGACACCTGTTCCAAACCTTTGCCGATGGACTGGAACTTACCAGTTTTGACGCAATCGCCATGGTTCTAGTGACGTGGTTGCTCGCCATCATTCTCATGTTAGAAGTGGAGATGGCTCGCGATCTCGCAGGCCATGAGCTGATCCAGGATCTTCCGGTGCTGCGCAGTCAGCGCCTGAACTTGACTGTCAGTAAGCGTTCCGCTCCAATGACAAGAGGTAAACAATGATGGGCAATGCCATGTCAGTTTTTCTCATGTTTGGAATCGTCCTTACCCTGGTAGGCACAGTCGGTACCGGCTTTGTGATCTATCAGCGCCGCCTTCAGTGGCAAGAGATTTGTCGCCTGGCGGATCAACAAGACTGTCGAAAATCGAATTAGACCCTCAAAACCCGCTTCGGCGGGTTTTTTTCTTCCTGCTAGCTACCTTGCCCGTGAAAAATTCCGTGAGAAAGTAAAAGCAACACACAAACAGGGACATCACGGACATGAGTTTTACATCAGAGCTGCTCAAGACAGTTACTTTTCAGGGTCTGTCCAGCACACCGGCTCGCCTGATCGCGGCTGGAGCGTCACTGGTCATCTGGGTCTTGTCAGTGCTTCTTCTGGTTGTACTGAGCTTTCGATTCGAGGCGGCGGGCATCGCGGATCAAATCGGGTTGGCAGCGGTCTCAATCATCCTCGTTCACTACTCACTGTCAGGGCGATTCTTGCTGGCGGATATTGCTATCTGGTTGGCTCTGCGCACACCGGTGGGTGTTTTGTACCGGAATGATCGCAAAATCCTGGGTAGAGCACGCAAAGTGATCCTTCGACTGGCCCGGCAGCATTCTTTTGCCAGTTTCCTGCCCTACAGCAACATCAATCCCGCGGTCGCGCGCGCTGACAGTTTTGAAGCCTTTAAGCAGCAGGAAGCTGGAACACTCCAGTCGTGGTTGGATGACACGAAGAATCTCAATACAGCGGCACACCTGGTATTTCAGATCGCGCTTGTTGAGCAGGCTCTGGCTGCCGGGGACTACCCGAGACCCGAATTTTAAAAGGTCACACTCCGCTGACCTTTTGATCCCCAATTCGTCGAGTGCCCTCAATAAACTGGCCAGAAGCTCAGGAGGGCGCCTTCATGTTCATCACCACACCGTTAATCCGATGGCTCGTTAACCGGCTCTTGCAGTCTGGGAAGATAGACGGCCAACAGCGTGACCAGCTTCTGTCTCAGGATCGGCAGATCAATGTGGTCATCACCGGCGCCGCGTTGGTTCTTTTCGCTTCACTTTTCTTCTAATGGGGTGACCCTTTGACCAATATCGTTCACGCGAATTTCGGCGGCCGGCTTTGTGATGGGCAATTTTTCAATGCCGACGTGTACACGGAATACCGGACCAAATACCAGTTTGAGGCAACGGCCGAATCCGCCACTGCGGCTTATTTCCGAATTATCGCTCTCGCAGTAAAAGAGGGGATCTCAGTGATTCGGGTGGTGGCGATGTTTGATGGGGTTTTGGCAGACAGGAAAGCTGATCACCCGCCTATCAAAGTGTGGTCACGTCCGAAAATCGCGTCTGGGTTGTAAATGATGTTTTCTCGCTGGCTTCGCTCGCCCCGGTCATACCCGCTGCTCGTCGTCGTGGCTGCTGCGATTGCGATGTTTGTCATCATTCAGATGGGTGACCCCGTCAGCATGACGTTTCCGTTGCTGCTCTTCATCTCCGCCAAAATGGGAATTCTCTTTGCCTGCGTAGAAATCGGGCTCTCTGTGACGGGGCTTTATAAGGAAAAAGAGCGGGTGTATCGCAGCATGAGTCGAGCGATAACCGCACTGGGCATGTCGATCAGTTTCATGCTGTTGCTTGGTGCGTTTGAGCAGGCCTTAAGGTGAGGGCGGTAACAATGAACGTCATGCGAGTTACCGAATTCCATTCTGCCGACGCGGCCATCGACCGTAGTTTATTCCAGTTGCTCGAACACTTTTCTACGTTTTGTCTGATTGAGTGCAGGCGGCAGAGCGTGATTCAGATTCCCTCAGAATGCCCGGTCCTGGTTTTGAACAATTTGGACCTGGCAAGAGACCCGGAAACCATATTGGGAAGCGTGATCGCCCAATCACGCCCGCAGGATGTTCTGATCGTAGTGGACCATCAGCCAGACAATTGGCTTTTGGCTTCCGCCGGACTTAGACCAGTGGTTCACCTCGTTCTGGGCTCATCAGACCACCTCCACCACAAACTCAGCAAACACCAGCCCGACGTTCCGGCAACTGCTTCGATAACGACGGCACTGGCTTGCCTGGAACATGCTCGAGCTGCATAGGACGAAATCATGAGCGAGACCAATAAAATCGAGGCTGAAGCGAATCCGAAAACGGATCCTTTGGACGCCAGCTCCCCCGTCTCTTACGACAACGAAGAAGTTGTTTGGGAGGGCAGTCCATCGCAGATAGTAAATCTTGGTGGCTTTATCTTTTGGGGCCTCGTTTTCGCGGCGGCCGGCGTTGGCCTGGTGTTATGGAATGCAGGGCTGAAAGAGCAATACACACCACTGATCGATCAAGTCGTCCGGTATTCAATCTACGGGCTTCTCATCGTTGGCGTCCTGAATGTTCTCATGTCTTATCTCACGGTGAAGTGTGAGCGGACCGTTATCACCCGCAACAAGATCAAAGAAGCAAAGGGCATCACCTCAATCTTCCGCCAGGAATTGTTCTGCGAAATGTCAGAGGTGTCAGACATTAAGAGTCCGCCGGCAGGGCTCATGGGGTTGTTCGGTCTGTCCACGCTGGTTCTTGAAACAAAAGATGCGGATCAACCGATCATTCGAATTCGAGCTATTCGAAATCGCGATGAGCTCGTGCAGAAGATTCTGCCGATCTGGCGGAAACTCAAAATGGACCGCAAAGGCTACTTTGGAGATTAGCGATGAAAAAACTGACCCTGTTGCTGCTTTCGGCGGGCCTGAGCACATTGGCGCTCGCCGATCCCCCTGAGTACGACCGAAAATCTTTGCGTTTGGCAACGGAAGCGAACGCCAGAGAATTGGTTGAAATCTATTACGACAAGGCTGCTGTCGGCTTGTCTGATCGGGATTTGAATGTCTTCTACAGTCGAAAATACCGCCGCTTTCTGAGCGAATTGGTCGCCCAATTGGCCCAGACAACCGGCCAGGGTACAGCCATTGAGCAGCATCGCGTTCTCGAACTCGAGCGAATGAATGCAAAGTGCGAGAGCCTCACGTTCGAGGACGCCAAAACCTATGGCTCCCAGTCCCGGCAATCTGAATTGCATTACCTCGTGACCAATACCTGTGTCGATTACGTTCCGACAATTGCACGCACCATCGAGCTTCGCTACTCAACCGATATCGACAGTTGGCAGATCGATGAGGTGAGGGACCGGGAGCACGTGGAATGAAGCGGTTAGTCGGATCTCTCTGTCTGGTGGGTGCCATGATGACCGCTGCACCGGTCTGGGCCTCTACTGACGCTCCCTCTGGAAAGCCGTTTCCAGAGGTTACCTTTGACCGGGTCTCCGAAATTTTCGGGCACAACCTGGACACCAGCGAAGAGCGCCTGCAAACGCTGCTGCTGGCAATCGGCATGGACCACACGACGCCAACGTCACCGCATTTTCAGGAAGAGGTTGGTATCCCTTTCATTGTTCATTACGGACCGAATCACTGGGTCAACCGGCTGACCAGCGGAGACATGAGTGTCGATGTCCTGGTCAACAATGCTCTTCTCTTGCTCTTCGCTGAGGCGGATATTCCCAACCGGGAGCAAGCCGCCTTCGATCTCATGAAATTGGCGTCGGACAAAGGATACTGGCCTGCTGATTACTTCGTGGCGGAAACCAATCTGCTGAACCATCTGCATCTGGTCCGCGGGCCAGAGGTTGCCATTCCTATGGCACCAACTATTGAGGCCAGTGGACTCAAACAGCTGGCCCAGGACACGATGGATGCATTTAGCCGCTGTGCTGAAATTGGTTTCGCACCTTGTCGATATCGGATCGGCTTCTGGCTTTCGAACTCCCAGCAAACCCTGCAAGACGGGCTGAAGGTCCTGCAGGCCGCCATTGATGTAAATCTAAAAGACACCCGTTATGAAGACAAGCTCGATGGCGCTCTGGTTGCTGCAGCTCAAGAGTTGGCAGAGCGTGGTGGGGCGATTGGCTTAAACTCTGACACGGTCGATCAGTACAGGAAATTGATTGACCAGTACAGCAGGAGTACAAGCCGCCTAGTGAACTGAGGTGGCAATACCAAGGCAGGTAGCAGATGAAAGAATCAGAATTTTACTGTGGTTATTTTACGGCTGATAGGGCCGATCAGCACGGATTTGCATCATTGCATGAGGCTGAACAAAAGGCGAGGGCGCTTGCCGCAGAATCAGAAGACCCCGCGATTGCTGTGTGGGATCGCTCGGGCAAGCCCTGTGTCCTGATCTGGGGATCTCAGGAAATTCGGCGAGTAGGGGATGCACCCGAAGCTAACGCTAGCGATTCTCCTTGATGGCTGAGAGCCAGGTGGGATGGTCGGATAATGATGGTGGCAGTATCCATAAAGGGCTCAAAGTCGCCGGTTTCCAGTTTCAAACTTCTTGAGAATCTGACACAGTCTTCAGGAGTACGTAAAAGCTGACTTAGATGGCTGAGCTCAGTCGTTTTCTTCATCATCGACAATCGACGATAAGCGCTTTTTCACAATTCCCGTAAGCCGAGCGTCATAACGAAAATCTTCAATCTCGCCAGCCCGCAATTTGTCAAAATCGGGGTGATCCCGAAGCAGCATTACGTTTCGTTCTCCAGGAATTAGGGCGCTAGGTACTGACAGGCCCAGAGACTGTTCGCTGGCAATCCAGTCATCACCGATCGCTACCAAGTCAGGGTGGCCGGGTTCCTGCCAATCATCTGGAAGCACAGAATCATCCAGCGTCATGATTAGCTCCTCTGGAACCTCAACCTGGATCCGTTTGTAGGGTGCAATAACTTGGTCAGGAACATGCACAAGCAACTCATAGGCAGCCAGCGACAGGGATTCCGCTAAATAGACAACTCGACTCCCAGGAGTATTCCAGCGCCCTCCATATCGAAAAGCCCCCTCTCCAGAAAGCATCTGATCAGGAGTCTCGGCGTATTGGGGGTCGCATATCCTGAATAATTTCAAATCACTCATGAAGGAATTCCATGTCGAATCCGTCCGATCAGATTCTCTACCTCACGAGCACCATATTCAGTTTGAGCATGTTCCAGCGGCGTTTCACCTTTGAAGGCGTAAGCAGGACTCTTGAGCCAGTGCCGGGCTGCCTCTCCATCACCATGAAACATATCCGTAGCCAATGCAGCCAAACGCGTATACCGATAGACCCGATCCGACTCGACAGACTCGAGCTTACCGTCTTTCCTGCGACGACTGAAAGTTGCTGATGTAATGTGCAGAAGCTTTAGCATCTCATTCTGACGGATGTTGAGGTACTCAACGAGCCGAGATACTGCGGCCGCAGGAAACCCTTCCGTGATGGAATGAACGATATCCGAATTTCCCTTTCGGTAAGTAGAATTTCTGTTAAAGATGATCTTCACAACCAGCTCTTTTTGGGCGCGTAGCTCATCATCGCTAAGCGTCCGCTTTTCAAGCTGAGGCTTAAACACCCTCTTGACTTGGCTGCGGGATTTATCTTTTCCGCCGGACTCAATAGTTATCATTTGATAGCCTCCAAAATTTCATATGATAACAGTATAGAGCCGGACACGGCCGGAAACAACAACCCTCCCTTGTATCTCCAGCGAAGGTGGCCCCATTCAATCCCTTTATCTCTTGGCGGTTGGCCAATGAAAGCTGAAGCGCCGAGTGCATTGCATTTTCCGGCCGTTACGGGGACCACGCTTCAGCGGTGCTAAACTCCTCTAAATCGTGAATACATCCAAATCAAGCATGCACTTCGTGATAGCAAGGAAACGGTCGTTTGTTGGACGCTTCGAGGGCTCCCCGAAAAACCGGCATATTCCTATTGTTTTGTGTCCAATAATCGCGTACAAAAAACTATGATTAGAAAAGGTGCGTTTAATGATCATAGGCTATGCGCGTGTCAGTACCCAAGATCAGAATCCTGAGTTTCAGGTGGACGCTTTGGAAAAAGCTGGGTGTGAGCAAATCTTCCAGGAAAAGGTTACCGGCAAACTTCGCGAGCGACCCGAACTGTCGCAGTGCCTTCGTACCCTCCGAAAAGGAGACATTCTCGTCGTCTGGAAGCTGGATCGGCTGGCACGCTCACTGAAAGATCTGGTTGAGATCGTTCAGGATCTGAATGATCGAGAAGTTGGCTTCAAATCACTTACCGAAGCAATCGATACAACCAGCTCAGGCGGACGCCTGGTGTTCCATATCTTCGGCGCATTGGCTGAGTTCGAGCATGATCTGATTAGAGAGCGCACAAAGGCTGGTCTTGAGGCAGCCAGAGCAAGGGGACGCAAAGGTGGCCGTAAACCATCCATGTCTGATTCGGATGTCCGTAAAGCAGCCGCTATGCTCTCCGACCCTCAAATCACGAAAACAGAAGTTGCGGCTCACTTCGGTGTGACTCGAACGACGTTGAACGCCTCACTTAAAAGAATTGGATTGGCTGCCTGAGATAGTCGCAGCCCGACGACATGCTGTAATGGAGCTCCACGGATGACCGACGACAAAACTAACCACTCCCAAACCGCCGCTTTTATCTGGTCGGTTGCCGACCTTCTGCGCGGTGATTTCAAGCAGAGCCAGTATGGGCGCGTGATTTTACCGTTTACCCTACTGCGCCGCCTGGAGTGCGTATTGGAGCCAACCAAAGCCCAGGTACTGTCAGCAGCTCAAGAACATCAGGCCAAGCCAGATGCGGTTCGCGAGAAACTCTTGCTTCGAGCAGCGGGCCAGCAGTTCTTTAATGCTTCTCCATTAAGCCTGGCAACCCTATCTGACAGCCAGACGGCCGACGATCTGATGAGCTATGTTCAATCGTTCAGCCAGGATGCCCGAGAGATCTTCGAGCATTTCCATTTCGAAGATTTCGTTCAACAGCTCAGCGCCAACAACTTGCTCTACCAAGTGGTGCAGCGGTTTGCCAGCATTGACCTGAGTCCAGCAACCATCAGCAACTTCGGCATGGGGATAATCTTTGAGGAGTTGATCCGGAAGTTCGCGGAGAGCTCTAACGAAACGGCCGGGGAACACTTCACGCCACGGGATATCGTGCATCTGACCACTTCCCTTGTCCTGACTGGACAAGAGAGGCGGCTGACGCCTAACAGCATTGTGACCATCTATGATCCTACTGCGGGGACTGGCGGGTTCTTGTCCGAAGGCGACGAGTACATTCAGCAGATCAGCGAGAGTGTCACCGTCTCTCTTCACGGCCAGGAGTTGAATCCGGAGTCCTACGCGATCTGTAAGGCGGATATGCTGATCAAAGGACAGGAAGTCAGCAACATCAAGCTCGGCAACACCCTGTCGGATGATCAGCTGGCTTCCAATAAATTTGACCTGATGCTCAGTAACCCGCCGTTTGGCGTGGAATGGAAAAAGGTTCAGAAGCAGGTCACGGATGAGCATAAGCATCGAGGTTTTGATGGCCGTTTCGGGCCTGGGCTTCCTCGTGTGTCCGATGGCTCCCTGCTGTTCCTGATGCACCTGGTCAGCAAAATGCGGGATGCCCGTGAAGGCGGTTCCCGGATCGGCATCATTCTCAATGGTAGCCCGCTGTTTACGGGTGGTGCTGGCAGTGGCGAATCCGAAATCCGGCGCTATCTGCTGCAGAACGACATGGTCGAGGCCATCGTGGCCCTGCCCACGGATATGTTCTACAACACCGGCATCTCCACCTACGTGTGGGCGCTTTCTAATAACAAGCCGGCTGAACGAAAAGGCAAGATCCAACTGATCGATGCTACTGACCGGGCGACCAAGATGCGTAAGTCCCTCGGCAGTAAGCGCCAGTTTGTGAGCGAGTCCGACCAGGACGAGATCGTGCGGATGTATGGGGACTTCCAGGAAACCAAGAAAAGTAAAATCTTCCCCATCGAAGCATTCGGTTACCGACGCATCACGGTCGAACGTCCGCTGCAGCTGAACTTTCAAACCTCGGAAGAACGCATTGAACGGATTGCGGACGAAAAAGCCATCCAGAAAATGGATCAGGAAGACCAGGACAAGATCCTCGCGGCCTGTCGCGCCATGGATGCCGAAATTGTCGACCGGAATCGCAAACAGTTCCAGAAGGCTTTGAAGACCTCGCTCACTGATCATCAGGTGTATCTGAGTGCGCCGCAACTGAAGTCGTTGCTCAATGCCTTGAGTGAGCGCGACCCAAAGGCGGATATCTGCACGGACAGCAAGGGCAATCCAGAAGCCGATACCGGCCTTCGGGACTATGAGAACGTGCCCCTCTCAGAGTCCGTGTACGACTACTTTGAACGGGAAGTGAAACCACATGTCCCCGACGCCTGGATTGATGAGTCCAAGCGGGATGACAAAGATGGAGAGGTAGGAGTTGTTGGTTTCGAGATTCCATTCAACCGTCATTTCTATGAGTTCACTCCGCCTCGGCCGCTTGAAGAGATTGATGCGGATCTGAAGCAATGTACCGACCGGATCAAGCAGATGATTGAGGAGTTGTCTGCATGAGTCTAAAAGCCTATGACTCTTATAAAGAAACAAATTTTGAATGGTTAGATGAGGTTCCTGCTCATTGGGAATCGAAGAAAATAGCGTGGGACCTTCCCTACGTCGTTGGGTGGACACCTCCCTCAGGCAAAGATGAGTTTTATGATGGTGAGCATCCTTGGGTAACAATTGCAGACATGACTCGGGGGCAAATTGAAGACACCCAGTCGAAGATTACTGATGCGGCCATTGATGCTAAGAAGGCTGTCATTGTTCCTGCAGGCAGCATGCTGTTCTCTTTCAAATTGTCTGTCGGGAAAGTCGCGTTTCTTAAAATCGACTCTTATACAAATGAAGCAATTGCAGCTTTTCTGCCAACAAGAGGAATTTGTCTGGACTTCTGGAAATATGCCGCTCCCGAAACAATCCCTCATTACGGGAGAGAGAACATTTATGGAGCAAAACTGCTGAATCAAGAGCTTATTGGTAGCGCAAGGTTCTATTGCCCACCGGTTAGTGAACAAAAACAAATCGCCCGTTTCTTAGATCACGAAACCGCGAAGATCGACGCCCTTATCCGCGAGCAGGAGCGCCTGATAGAACTGCTTCAGGAAAAGCGCCAGGCGGTAATTTCCTATGCGGTGACTAAAGGGCTGGATCCCGATGTGCCGATGAAGGACTCTGGGGTGGAGTGGCTTGGGGAGGTGCCGGCGCATTGGAGAGTCGGAAAGTTAAGGTGGTATGCAACCATTCAAGGGGGAGTTGCGAAAGGAAAGGACTATCAGGATCAGAAAACGGTTTCTCTTCCCTATTTGCGAGTGGCAAATGTCCAAGCAGGCTACGTGGACCTGACGGAAGTGAAGGAGATAGCGGTCCTAGAGTCTGAGATTGAGAGGTATAGCTTGAGGCAAGGTGACGTCCTCATGAATGAGGGTGGGGACAACGACAAATTAGGAAGAGGAACAGTATGGAAAGCTGAGGTAGAGCCGTGCCTGCATCAGAATCATGTTTTCGCTATTCGCCCAAATGGACACTTGACGCCAGAGTGGCTGGCAATGTTTACCCAATCAAGCAGGGCTCGTACATATTTCTTTCTTAACTCAAAGCAAAGTACGAATTTGGCATCGATCTCATCGAGTAACGTGATGAACCTAGATTTGCCGATGCCTTTAGTGGATGAGCAGATGCGAATACTCCAAGTTCTCGAATCTGAACTTCAGCAATTCACTGATTTACAAAGACAGGCAGATAAAGGAATCCAACTACTTTTGGAACGCCGGTCAGCCCTAATATCAGCCGCCGTCACTGGAAAAATCGATGTCCGTAACTGGGAACCACCGGCCGATGAAAGTGCTTTTGATGAAAAGGTACGCCAAGCCGGCATGGAGGCTACAGTATGAGCCAAGGACGCGGTATTCGTTTGTTCCTTGTTGATGGCACGCCGAACGGTCTTTTGACTGCCGAGATTATGAACTGGACCGGCCATGCCCTGACGGGGCCCCGCACCAAACTGACCGAGTTGGTGCAGAGGCCAGAGTGCGGTCGCACCGGTGTGTATTTCCTGGTGGGCCCGGATCCAGACAACGCCATGCGTCCTTTGGTCTACATCGGCGAATCCGATGATGTGGCCAAACGCCTGAAACAGCATAACCGTCCTGAGCCACAAGGTGGAAAGGACTTCTGGGAGCGGGTGTGCCTGATCACCAGCAAAGACCAGAACCTCACCAAAGCCCATGTGAAGTACCTGGAAAGCCAGCTCATCGCCATTGCCAAGCAATCCGGACGTTGTGGCTTGGTCAACGGCACCGCCCATGATTACACAGTACTCCCGGAGTCCGACCAGGCCGATATGGCATTCTTTATTGAACAAGTCCGCATCATTTTGCCCGTATTGGGCTTCGACTTTCTCCGTGATCGGCAAAAAATTGCAGCGCAGATCCAGGGAGAGCCTGGTTCTGAAGGTGCGATCCCGAATTTTTACATGGAGCTGCCGAAATACGGCATTCGTGCCACCGCCCGCGAAGTCGATGGTGAGTTTGTGGTGCTTGAGGGAAGCCAGGCGCGAGACAAGTGGGTGAGCGGCAGTAGCTACACCAGTTATCGGCCCTTGTATGATCAGTTGACGGCAGATGGTGTGCTGGTGCCGGATGCCTCCGGCGCGGTGCGTTTCACACAAGACCAGTCGTTCTCAAGTCCCAGTGCTGCTGCGGCAGTGGTATCAGGACGCTCGGCAAATGGCCGGATTGTCTGGATCGAAGAAACCAGCAGGAAATCCTACGGCGACTGGCAAAGCTCGCTTGTCGAGGCTCAAAGTACCAGTGAAGCGCTCAACGACTGAGCCAAAAGTCACACAGAAAAGGCAGTACCTAATGAAATCACAGAATTGGTTGGCCGGTATTGCGGTCTTTGGCAGCGTTTTTCTCGCAGGCTGCCAAACAACTGGCGTTACGCAAAAACTTCATACCGAAATGCATCCACCTATCGGGCAGGAGGTCAGCGCCGAGATAGGGGAATCAGTACTAGAGCGGACCCGGGGTGTTGGTTCGCCGGGGTTCAAGGTCGAAGACCTGGAATTTGAGCAAAGTGGTTATCGTTTTTTCTTGCCTGGCGCCCTCTATCAGATTAACTACGAGTCCCCGGAGGGAGAGAGCAAGGCTTACGGATATGGGAACATTCGAGCCCTCAACGAGGGGGTATCGACTTCCAGCTCAAATTATCAGTTTATTTCGGGGCCATTGAATTCAGGTTGCACCTTGCAGATTTCCAACCTGGACCTGTTGGACCAGCACGGCAAACTCATAACCAATTGGGTATCCGACGGTAATGGTGATCAGGAAGAAGAGAAAACAATTTCCATTGGCGGTCGAACCATTCTGAGCGGTTCCATCCTTGGTGGATCCAGCGCCCTGTTTGCCGTTGATCTAACAGAGGAGCAGTGCACAAAGCGCTACAAGTTCTCTAATTACGGCCAAACCTTTCGTCAAGAGTTGATTTACTTGGGACGCTCAGGTGATGAGCTGTCTTTCAAGTATCGTGAGTTTTCAGGAAGCCTCGCCCGACCAGCCTTTTCTGCAGACTTGAAGTACGACCTCTCCGAGAGCCAGACCATCGGTTATCGTGGTGCTCGCATTGAGGTCATTGAAGCGGGCAACCAGCTTATTCGGTACCGGGTACAGAGCCACATCAAAGGCATTTGAGCGCGAATCGGTCGCCAAACGGTTTGAAGGATACGAGGAGTAGTCATGGCTGACAGCCGAGAGAGAGCGTTCCAGAACGACATCATTGCTGCTCTAAGTGATGAGGGCTGGCTGGTCGGCAAGGCGTCGGAGTACGACAAGGCACATGCCCTGTATCCGGAAGACCTGATTGGTTACTTTCAGGATGCCTGGCCGGATCGCTGGGAAAAGTTTTGCAAGGGCAATCCTCAGAACCCGGGAAAAGTGATCATCCAGAAAACCGTTCGAGAGCTGGAGAAAAAGGGCACCCTCGACGTGCTCCGCCATGGCTTCAAAGTACCGGGTGTGAAGGTCGATCTTTGCAGTTTCAAGCCGGATCACAGTATGAACCCGGATACAGAGCGCCGATATAGCGCTAACCGGTTGCGCGTGGTGGAGGAAGTATCCTACTCACCCCACGCTAAAACCGGAGAATATAATCCTCGGCTGGACCTGGTGCTCTTCGTGAACGGGATTCCGACGGCGACACTGGAGCTCAAAAGCGAGTTCAAGCAAACCGTGGAGCACGCCAAGCGCCAGTACAAAAAGGACCGACCGGTTAAAGATCCGATAACGCGAAAGCCCGAACCGCTGCTGACCTTCAAGCGTGGAGCGCTAGTGCATTTCGCGGTCAGTCAGGACGAAGCCGCCATGACCACCCGGCTGAACGGCAAGGACACGTTTTTTCTGCCGTTTAACCGAGGCACCGCAGACGGTGGGGCGGGGAACCCCCGAGCTGAAGATGAAGGCAGCTACGCTACGGATTACTTGTGGGAGCAGTTGTTCCAGAAAGACGCCTGGCTCAAGGTCATCGGCCGATTCCTGCACCTGGAGAAGAAAACCGAAGAAGACTTCCACGGAAACCGGAAGACCAAGGAAACGCTGATCTTTCCCCGGTACCACCAGTGGGATGTAGTCAACCAGCTGATTCAGGCGACCCGGGACGAAGGCGCCGGTAAGCGCTATCTCATCCAGCACAGCGCAGGCTCCGGTAAATCCAACTCCATCGCCTGGTCAGCCCATCAACTGGCCCAGCTCTACGATCACGACGGAAACAAGCTGTTCAGCTCAGTTATCGTGGTAACCGACAGAACGGTGCTGGATAGTCAGCTGCAGGACACGATATACCAGTTTGAACACGCTCAGGGCGTCGTGCGCCCCATCAATCGCGACTTGGGCAACCAGAGTAAATCCGAGCAGCTGGCCGAAGCGCTGGCCGAGCAGACCCGGATCATCATCGTGACGATCCAGACCTTCCCGGCATTATTCGATGCGCTGAAGAAGTACCCCAAGCTGGCGTCTGGACGATACGCTGTGATTGCCGACGAGGCACACTCGTCACAAACCGGCTCGTCGGCCACCAAACTGAAGGCCATCCTGGGTGGCGAATTGCCCGAAGGGGAGGAAATCAGTGCGGAGGAATTGCTGGATGCCGCCGTCTCCGCCCGTCAACCGAGCCAACAGATCAGCTACTATGCCTTTACGGCGACTCCAAAGGCCAAGACCATTGAGCTGTTTGGTCGTGAACCAGATCCCTCTCAGCCACGGAGCGAGTCCAACAAGCCAGAGCCATTCCATGTGTACTCCATGCGCCAGGCGATCGAGGAAGGGTTCATTCTCGATGTGCTCCGGCGCTATACCACGTATGCTGTAGCGTGGAAGCTTGCCCATCCGGATGCGGATGACGATGAGGTCGACTCCAAGAAGGCCCGAACCACGTTGGCCAAGTGGGTGCGACTGCACCCCTATAACATCAGCCAGAAGGTTGAGGTGATCGTCGAGCACTTCCGCGAGAATGTCCGGCACCTGCTGGATTGCCAGGCTAAAGCCATGGTGGTCACCAGCAGTCGGCAGGAGGCTGTGCGGTACCAGTTGGCGATGCAGCAGTACATCAAAGATCAGGGCTACCAGGACGTTCACCCTCTGGTTGCCTTTTCAGGAAGCCTGCCACCCGATAACGTTATCCCGGAAGAAGTCACCGAAACCAGCAGTCTTTTGAACCCGGGCCTGAATGGCCGGGATCACGCCAGGGCGTTCGACACCGACGAATACAACGTGATGCTGGTCGCCAACAAGTATCAGACTGGCTTCGACCAGCCGAAGCTCTGCGCCATGTACGTCGACAAGAAACTCAAGGGTGTGGAGTGCGTACAGACGCTCTCGCGCCTGAATCGGCTGTTTCCTGGCAAGGAGACCTTCATCTTGGACTTCATCAACGATGCCCAGGATATCCTCGATTCCTTCCTGCCGTACTACAACAAGGCGGAGTTGACCGGGGTTTCAGACGCCCAGGTGGTCTATGACATCCAAGAAGCGCTGGATGGCGAGCAGGTGTACCACTGGGACGAGGTGGAGGCTTTTGCGCGGGCATTTTTCGACCCTAAGGCCGAATCTTCCAAGCTTAGCTATTACTGTCAGCCTGCCCGGGAGCGCTTCAACAAGCGATACAAGCTGCTTCGTGACGAACGAGCTCAGGTCCGAGCCGCCCGGAAACAGGCTGAGGCTGATGGGAATGCAATTGGCTTGAAGCAGGCCGACGCTTCTCTAAAAGAGATTGGTGAAGGCCTCGATCAGCTGGACCTGTTCAAGAAGAACCTGGGCAGCTTTGTTCGCGCTTATGAATTCTTGTCCCAGATTGTGTTTTTTGAGGATCCGGAGCTGGAACAGCTATGCGTTTTTGCCAAGCACCTGCTGCCGTTGCTGCGCCAGGAAATTTTAGATGAGGACGAAATCGATATTTCAGAGCTGGAACTGAGCCATTACCGGATCACCAAGCGCAAGGAGCATGAGCTTCGGCTAGAAGGTGAGGACGATTCGGACGGACTGGATCCGATTACGGGTGTCGGCACCGGAAAGCCACACGATCCGGAGAAAGAACGTCTGTCCAAAATCATCGAAAAGCTGAATGACATCTTCGGAGCTGAAGTCAGCGATGAGGATCAGCTTCATTTTGCGAACGGGATTGCTGACCGGGTTCGCCGAGATGAAGCCGTGATGGCACAGGTAGACGTCCACTCACCGGATCAAGTGATGCACGGATTGCTTCCAAAGCGGCTAACTGATCTGGTGCTGGATTCCATGACGGACCATGAAAAATTATCGATGGAAATATTGGAGAGTGAACCAAAACAGAGAGCGTTCGCACTGCTAATTCTTAGCCTTCTCAAGAATCCGTCTCACAAAGAGACGTTTAACGACGCCTCGTCATAATCGTAGCCTTGTGGTGAGGGCAGGAATAACAATGCAAGAAATAGTGTTTGATGTAGGGATACTCGTAACCGCGGGGCTAGCCGTCATTGGTTACTTTTGGAAGTTGAGTCTGGAGCGCCGCGAAGGCTCTCGTGTCTTGCTTTTTCACTTGCTGGAAATACGGCACGAACTACTGATCGAACGCCCAAAACTGAATGCGGCGGTGGATGAATTCCAGGGCGAGTTCAAGAAAATACTTGGAGACAGACCGAATTTGAAAAGCATTATGGTCAATGAGTTTCCAAAGGAATACTTCGCCACTATTCTTACAACGCTGATGGATGGCTTGGTCAGGGCAGACCCAAAGTTGCTCGACAGCTATGAGACGGCTCTATACAACTACTCAAGATTCAATCCTCTGTTGGCTCACCGCGTTCGCGGAATGAAGCTTCTCCCCAAGTTATCAGAAAACCTGACGAACATAGCCGCTGCAATGACTGAGGCACTGCCCGATAGCGAAGAGGCAGCGCTGGTAAGCGCGATCGGACAAAAAGAACTCGAATCATCGAACGAGAGAACACTCCAAGAATTCATTGTTAATCTTGAGAAAATAATACGCCGTGTCAGTTGGAGTGCAGGGGTGTGGTTCTGGTTCTACAGTCTGTTTTTGGGCGCAAAACGCAAAAAAATGGCTAATCAAGACAAAGGGGACGCTTTCGATCTGCATGCGTTAATGGAGTCTTTTTTCCGATCAATCGCTCTGGCTACCAACCCTTCTGACGAGCTCAAGGAACAAATCAAACACGCAAAGCTGGACGATATCCTGGATCAATGGGAAGCCTCTCTGGGCGAGGCGGAAGCATAGAAAAGTCTGTCTCGACAGAGTAGGACGTCCTGTTCGCCATCATTTGCTCACCGCTCTGAATTCACAAACACAACATGTTGATAACATTTTGTTATGCACATAAGTGTGGATAAATCGTTAAGCATCTGTTTTAACTAAAATTCGATATTCACAGGCATGTTTCTTTCATGATGACCTTATTGTTTCCGTCACCATATCTTGTATCATCGAGGTGTTGCTTGATTTTCAGGCAATAAAAAACCCCAGGGGTTGAGTCCTGAGGTTTTTAGCAAGCAAGGGGTAAGGGATCAATCTTGGCGGAAAGGCCCTTACCGAAATCCACCAGCCAGTGAGGCTGGTAGGAAGAGCATAGTACAAAACTGAGGATTTTCCTGCCAAGACCAATTGGTTATAAGGTCCCAGTCTGTGACGAAGCGCCCATCACCTCACTGGCTATCTCGTACAGGAGATCAGCCATGGTCATCAGACCCGCTGTCTACGTTCGAGCTTACTTCCGAATGGTCAATGGCACGCTCCAGCGTGTTTGCGCCCATTTCCGGAGTTGGCCAAACCACTAAATGAGGACGATGCCGAGGGCATCCCTCGGCATCACTAAAATCTTTTCATTCATGTGAGGTGACGCATGTCCAAAAAATACCGAAGCGCTGTAACGGGCCGTTATGTAACCGAGACCTTTGCCAAGAAACACCCGCGGGAAACCGTGGGGGAAAAGAGCAAATCGTCTCGGAAGCAAAAATAGCGATACGGGCACACGGACGTGCCTTTGACCTCTTTGCCGGCTCTGGTGGCGTGCTTGTGCTAGGCGCAAACCCACTGCGCATAATCTCAGATTATGGAAAATCGAACGCTGCTTAACGCAGCCCCGGCTTCAACGGCTGGGCCCGATTACTCTCAAATCTCTGTCGACCCCACCCATGTATCTCCGAGAAAAGCATCCAACTCAGGCAAAATGAGATGCGCTGTCACAGATTCCAGCATCCATTGTGACCAACCGGATTTAGGCGCCGGCATTTCAAAAACAAGATTCTGGTCTGCGTCCAGGACAGTCAGAGTATGGTGGGCAACAGGGGTGAGAATGTCCGGCTCATAGGGGGCCTTGGCCGACAATAAAGTAAATTGCCACATCAGCTCCCAAGAATCTGCTGAAGGGCTTGGGCCAGCTGCTCTGGCGTTTTATAGCCTTTGATGAGGTAATCACGACCGGTTTTGTGATCAAGAATTCTCAGAGCGGGTGTTCCGCTAATACCTAGCTTGGATCCCTCACGATAATCCCCGGAGATTCGGTCTTCGTGGGCCTCTGAATCCAGGCAGAGCTCCATCGCTTTGCCACTCAAGCCCATCGATCTG
Source organism: Marinobacter denitrificans (assembly GCF_008795955.1). Classification (GTDB taxonomy): domain Bacteria; phylum Pseudomonadota; class Gammaproteobacteria; order Pseudomonadales; family Oleiphilaceae; genus Marinobacter; species Marinobacter denitrificans. The sequence goes on along the minus strand of NZ_VMHN01000011.1, from coordinate 20,729 downwards.
GCAAACGTCGGCAGATCACCCACCCCCTGACCATTGCTTCGAGTTTTCTCGAAAAATTGGTCAAGGGCAGCCCAGGCAACCTGGTTGCCATAGGACTCTCGCACGCACTCGACGGCTTTGGCTTGCATGGCGGCCGACGGGTTATGACCGCTTAAAGGGAAATGCTTGAATTCCCAGTTGACGACGCCGCGGGAGTTATCAACGACCGACTTCAATCCACTATGCATTTTGCGGCAAAACGGGCACTCAATATCGCTAAATTCCTGCATGGTGAGGCGAGCGTTCAGGTTGCCGTATACGAGCCGGTCTTCAGGTGTTTGAGGGGAGGCCAATTCATATTCTCCGATGAGAGCTTGAAAAGCGTTCTTTGCCAGCCTTTGTTCGGCAAGGCCCAACCTCTGATCCACGATGGACACGACTTCATTGCTTGTAAGCGTCTGCTTGACCTGAGATTGCCCTTGTTTGAGCGCTTTAATCTCTGAAAAGTGGTGAGCGTGGCTCAGCGAGAGAACGCCAAGAGCCGCGAAGACAGCTACTTGCGAGAGTTTGGGCATAATAAAAGGTCCGGAATAAATTTTCACCATCCTATCGGCTCAGGACCGATTAATAAGGTTCAAACGGTCAGGTAGGCATGACCTTTTGTTTTCCGCCGGGCATTGTCCCTAACAGTAGAATTCCAGCAGTTATTTTCAAACAGAAATAGCTGGTGATTTGACTGGCCCACTTAAAGGCAGACCCTGACTTTGAAGACCCAAATTAGTGGAATCGTGATCGCACAGGTCGCAGATCAAATTGGCGGCGTGGTGGCAACCAGTTACCTGCCCGCCGGGTACACAGGTCACTGTGCCATTGTTGCGGAATCTAATTCGGATGTGATTGCCGTTCTATCGTCAGGGATAGAGGCATTTAGAGTGGCAGCCTACGCAATCACTCCTGATGGTGGCTACGGATCGGTGAGCATCCACCCAACTCAGCTGGATGAAACTCATGAGTCTCTCCTAGACTTGATAGACGTCGGCAGAAAGATCAGGAGTGCCGTTGAAGATTGAACTGCTGTTCCTGGCTTTTGCCGCCTACGTCATTCTCCAGTTTTTCAGCTTGAGAGTCCTTCGCGGCCATTTGATGTCCGCTGCAGTCGTTTCAGCGGTCGTTGGCGCCCTCATAACCGCGTACACAATCATCGCATTCCTTCTGGCTAGCAACCTGTGGCCCCTGATGCTTCTGTTGTCGGCTCCCTGGATGTTGCTTTATCTAGTCTTACTACTGATCCTGAACGTCCTGGTTAACCCAAGACCACTTGGTAATCGGCATCGTTGGTCGCAATCAAAGCCATGAAGAAAACTGTGCTGAAATTTCTGGGGTGGGCTGAGTTTCGGGCTCGAATGAAACATCGCTTTAATCCTGGGCCCGTTGATACAAGTCAGTATGCGGACCACTTTGCCAGCAAGGTCTCATGGTCTCCGCTGGACACGCAAAGCGTGCTTCTACGCCGGAGGCTCGTTTCCCTCGGGCCACTTGCTCTGACATTTGCATTGCCATCCTCGCTGAAGATCCTGATGGCTGTGATGCTTGTTCTGATTACCCTGCCGATGATTCTGGTCGTCGACACCTGGCGCAAGTTTGCGTTTATCGCACTGTTCATCCTGATTCCCGGGTACCTCACAATTGTCTACGTTCTTTATCGCTCGGCAAGCCGGCCGGTGTTCGATCGCAAATCAGGGCAGTTCGGGAAGGAATCGAGCCAATCTCGTCACAATGGGGGAATCCCGCTGTCGGACATTCATGCTCTCCAGCTGATCTCATTCTTTTACTCGGACGGCGATCCGAAATCAGCCGGCGTTGTTTACCAGCTGAACGCTGTTTTGAGCGACAAATCAAGGCGCGAAGTATTCACGCAACGCCAGCCTTTGACCTCCGCCGGCAGGAGGGCGCTTATCGGAGATTGAGAACGCCTGGCTCGATGGCTCGGAGTTCGTCTTTGGGACGCGATACATGAATTTGATCGATAAGCTACGGACGATTAAGGTTTGAGCATCCGAATAAACAAGGAGCTCTTCAATGGAGCAACGTAAGGCGCGTGTGGTCATTCCGGATCATCTATCTTTCGCAGATCTCGGGCTCAAACGCCTTGAGACAGGCAAGATCGAATTCGACTGGAACGTGGTCAAGCAGATCTGTGAAAGCAGTGAGGGACTTCTTTTAGAACACCTAGAAGAAGGCCCAGGGGATAATGTCGTCGGGTTGATTCTTGGCTGGTATATAGTAATTCGAGAGAACGATGGTGAGACAGATCCTGTAGCCGAAGAACTCGTTGCTGAAGTGATGGAAGAGGAGTCAGAGGGCGCCCCCACTGATGATGATTCAGGTCATGCCTGAGCGACCCAGCTCCTCAAATTCAACCATTTCGCATCCATGAGGAATCAAAACCCTAGATAAGTGCAGTATTGAAGATTGTTGTAATTTCCCTTTTACCGCTGTCAGAGGGTTGGCAGACAAGCGCGAAAAATAGCCCAAAAACACTCTCAACCTATTGAACTACTGGTTTTTTGGTCACCCAACCCCCGAGTTCATGCCATTCTGGGCGATAAGCGGAACTTGGCCTTGCTGTCGACCCCGCAGACTCTACTCGACTGGGGACTGACCATAGCGAATGCGGATTGCCTGGAAGACGCCGTGCCGAAGACCGGGCTGGTTTCGAATGAAGATGCTACGGCGTTGTGGAGCGCTCGGCGCCAGCTTTTTTAAGCCGGCTGCCGGTCACGCAGCAAGGGTGTCCACCAGGGCGACAATACGCTGAAGGCCTCCTGTCTCTGAAGAAGTGAGGAGTTACCTGTCTCACTGGAAGGAGAGGTTCCTTAGCTGGCCTCGGAATCCGCGTGATGTTGCATATTAATCTGGCGCAAAACTGGCTAATGTGTAACCGACGCTTGTCTATATGATTAGCTTACGATTTACTGTTACTGAATCATCAATAGCAGGACAGTGACATGGACCCACAAACCCCTCGAGATCAGTTTCCATTCACCAATGCCCGGGTAGCAAGGTGCTGGCGTAAGTTGTTGGATGAGCGCCTGAAAGACCTGGGGGTTACCCAAGCTCGCTGGTTCACCATGGTCTGCCTGCAGCGTGGTGGTGGAGGATTGACCCAGCGAGAGTTAGCCCATTTGATGACCATCGAGAATCCGACATTGGTCCGCCTGCTTGACAGCCTCGAGGAGCAGGGTCTGATTGAACGCCGGCACTGTAAGCGTGATCGCCGCGTCAGGCTGCTGTACCTTACCAATGCCGGTGAGCGCTTTATGAGCGAACTGAATGAGCGGGCGAATTTCTTGCGAGAGAAGATGCTGAAAGGCATTGAAAATAACGACCTGGAAGTCGCCCTGCGTGTTTTTGAGCGGGTTATGGAAAATTCCGTCAACCTCAAAAATTCCTGAACCCGAGACATTTTTCAGGCGCGAGCGACAAGATTAGAACGGGAGCGTTCCGCACATTCCACCGGGACAGGACAGTTCCATCACGGCTAGCTGTCAATCATTAATTGTGTTACGTTTAGTTTATACTGAACAGATTGAACAATTTGTGTGGGCAGCCGTCTCATCATTTCTGGCCGGCGACCAAAAGTCGCCGTAGCGGAAGGTATGTCAGCATCCTGGAGCAAGTTCTTTTGCATCCGGTTCAACCCAGCTTTGGCAGAGGAACCTTCAGTGAAATCTGGATGTTGCAGAAAGCGTTATCGGAATTGGTGCTCAGGTCTGTTGCTGGGTTCTCTTGTGACATCAGCTTCCGCTGAAGGCCTGCTGTCCCTGAAAGTAGAAAATGATGCGTTTTCCGCCGGCGGCGATGGTCAATATACCAACGGCGCAGAGGTGATCTGGGCCTTTGAGCCCCCTGATCGACATTGGACCCGCCGTCTTGCGGACGTCATTCCGGGCTGGTCTGGCAGTAGTCTTGCCGGCGCAACATATCGGCTAGGTCAACAGATGTATACGCCGGAAGATATAAAGGTTGAAGCGCTTATTAAAGATGACCGTCCCTATGCCGGCCTTTTGTTTGGCGGGATTTCGCTACTAAGCGAAAGGGAGCTCGGTGGTTTGCGTTTGACAGACAGCCTGCATATCGACGTGGGCATCGTAGGACCGGCTTCTGGTGCTGAAGTAGTCCAACGAAATTTCCATGAACTGATTGCGGCAGACAAGCCGAGGGGTTGGGATAACCAGCTTGATAACGAGCCAATCATCAATTTCGGTTATGAACGTGCCTGGCTTATGAAGCAAAACTTTTCTGGGCTGACCATTGAATATGGGCCGTCTGCCGGGTTTGCGCTCGGCAACCTGTATACCTACGCTTCCGGCGGCCTTGGGTTTCGTTTGGGGGAGGGGCTTGATCGTAGTTTCGGCATTCCGTCAGTCGCTCCTGCACAAGGCGGGCAATCCTCTTTTCGGCGGGATCAGGGCTTTAGCTGGTACGTCTTCGCTGCCGTTGAAGGGCGCTATATGGCGCACAACCTGCTGCTCGACGGCAACAGTTTCGAGGGCAGCCACTCGGTTGATAGCCGCGAATGGGTTGGCGACGCCCAGGTGGGTGCGGCATTGACCTGGGATCGCTGGCAGATCGCCTACACCTACCTATGGCGTAGCGAAGAATTCGAGGAAAAGGACGGCGTCGATCAGTTTGGATCGATCGTTCTGTCTACCTGGTTATAAATAAAGGCATGGATCGAGCGGTTTTTGAGTCTTTGGCCCATTCAGAGGTTAGCTATATGGAAACAGAGAAGAGTTTGATGGCGCGTCTATTCGGGGTCCGCATGTTGCCAATGTGGATGGCGGCTTTGTTGCTGGCTGGTTGCGACAATTCCCCCGGTCAGGCAAAGGCTGAGAAGTCTGCACCGCCGCCTCCGGAAGTAGGAGTTGTTGAGATGCAGTCGCAGCGTGTGAATCTTTCAATGGAACTGCCGGGCAGAACCGCCGCTTACCGTATCTCGGAGGTGAGGCCGCAAGTCACGGGCATTTTGCAGGAGCGCTTGTTTGAACAAGGCGCCCAGGTCAAAGCAGGTGAGGTCCTCTACCAGATCGACCCCAACCGATACCGTGCTGCCCATCAACGGGCCCAGGCAGAACTGGAGCGCGCACAGGCCGAATTGCGACAGGCGCAGCGGGAGTGGGCACGTACGTCAGACTTGTTTGAGAAGAACGCGGTCAGCAAGCGTCAACGTGATGAAGCGCTATCGGCCTTGGAGGCAGCCCGGGCGGATGTCTCCCGATCCCAGGCGATGCTCGAAACGGCGGGTATCGAGCTGGCGTATACCGAGGTCAAGGCTCCCATCGCCGGGCGCATTGGCCCGACACTGTACACGGAGGGTGCGCTGGTGACCGCCAATCAGCCCCAGGTCCTGGCGCGCGTGGTGCAGCTTGATCCCATGTATGTCGATATTCAGCTACCGGTCGAAAAACTGGCTCGAATTCGGTCGTCTCTGAAGGAGGGCGCTGCTTCTGAGGCCGGCCCAAATGAAGCCGAGACTGTTTTGTTGCGCGAAGACGGTACCGTCTATCCCCACAGAGGTCGCGTTGACGTTACGGATGTTACCGTCAACCAAAGCACGAGTTCCGTCACGGTGAGAGCCGTTTTTCCCAATCCGGACGAAGATCTCCTGCCAGGTATGTATGCGCGCGTTCGTCTGAGTGAGGGAATTCGGGAGAACGCCATTCTGGCGCCGCAGCAGGGCGTGAGCCGTAACCCGCAAGGAGAGGCCACCGCGTTGCTGGTCAACCCGGAGGGTGAAGTTGTCGCCCGCCAGTTAGAGGCAGAGCGGGCCATTGGCGCTTTCTGGCTGGTGGAAAAGGGGCTGGAACCGGGGGATCGCCTCATCGTCTCCGGTCTGCAAAAGGTTCGGCCTGGAGCCAAGGTGAAGCCGGTTGCCGCAGATATTCCATTACATCCCCCCCAAAACCAGCAAGCCAGTGGCACGAATAATCCGAAGAAGAACGCCTCCGACGACGAGGGCACCGCGCAATGATTAATTTCTTTATTTCCAGGCCCGTTTTTTCCTGGGTTCTGGCCATTGTCGCCATGCTGGCGGGTATCATGGCGATCTTCGTTTTGCCGGTCCAGCGATACCCGTCGGTGGCGCCGCCGGCGGTGGAAATTCAGGCCGATTATCCTGGTGCCTCGGCGGACACAGTGTCCAATACGGTGGTTCAGGTCATTGAACAAGAGATGACCGGCCTCGACAATCTGCTTTATATGGGGTCGACAGCGGATTCCTCAGGCCACGCTACGGTTACTCTCACCTTTGCGGCGGGCACCGATCCGGACATTGCCCAGGTCCAGGTGCAGAACAAGCTCAAACTGGCGGAGCCGCGACTCCCGGAAGTGGTGCGCCAGCAGGGGATCAGCGTTGAGAAATCCAGCACCAGCTTTCTGATGGTAATGGCATTCGTCTCTACCGACGGTCGCCTCAGCAAGCTGGATATCGCCGATTTTATCAGCTCCGAGTTAGCCGAACCCATTGGACGGGTAACAGGTATCGGCAGCGTGCAGGTTTTCGGCTCTGAATATGCGATGCGGATTTGGCTGGACCCTTCGGCGTTGACCAATTACGGCCTGACCGTCGCCGACGTGAGCGCCGCCATCGAGGCGCAAAACGCCCAGGTCACCGCCGGCCAGCTCGGCGGGCTGCCCGCGGTCGAGGGCCAGCAGCTCAATGCCACGGTCACCGCCCAGACCTTGCTCACCTCAACCGAAGAGTTCCGCAACATCCTGCTCAAGAGTATGCCCGACGGGTCCCGGGTGCGCCTGGGTGATGTTGCCCGCGTTGAGCTGGGCGGCGGTGCAGTCCAGATTGACACTTTCTACGATGGCGAACCGGCTGCCGGACTTGGCATCAATCTGGCGCCGGGTGCCAACTCGCTTGCGGTCACAGAGGCTGTTAAAGCGCGGCTCCAGGAGCTCGAGCCCTATTTTCCCGAAGGGGTGGAAATTCGGTATCCCTACCAGACGGCCCCTTTCGTGGAGGCCTCCATCGACGCGGTGGTCACAACCATCATCGAGGCAATCGCCCTGGTGGTCCTGGTCATGCTCGTATTTCTCCAGAGTTGGCGGGCTACCCTGATACCAGCGATCGCAATCCCGGTGGTGCTGCTGGGCACCTTTGCGATCATGGCGGCCTTCGGCTTTTCCATCAACATGCTCACTCTCTTCGGTCTCGTATTGGCGATCGGCCTTCTGGTGGATGACGCCATCGTGGTGGTGGAGAACGTCGAGCGGGTGATGCATGAGGACGGCCTGGGCCCGATGGAGGCGACGCGTAAGTCCATGGGGCAGATTGCCAGCGCGCTGATTGGCATCGGTGTGGTGCTGTCTGCTGTTTTTATTCCGATGGCCTTCTTTCCGGGCTCCACGGGGGCAATCTATCGACAGTTTTCTTTGAGTATTGCCGGTGCCATGGTGCTTTCGGTGCTGGTGGCTCTGATTCTGAGCCCCATGCTGTGTGGTCGGATACTCAAGCCCACGCACGAAAGAACCTTGCTGCAAAAGCTGTTCGGCTGGTTTGAAGCAGGCCTGGGGCGGCTGACCCGGGGCTATGTCCGGCTGGTTGGCCATACGGCGCGCCACGCCTGGCTCTACACATTGGCGTTCCTGGGCATCGTCGTCCTGGTGGCCGTTCTCTTTGTGCGGTTGCCCGGCGGGTTCCTGCCCGCGGAGGACCAGGGATTTGCCGTGGTGCAGTATCAGTTGCCCGCCGGTGCGACCCAGCAGCGCACAATCGATACCATTGAGGTTATCGAAGATTACTTTATGGAGCAGGATGAGGTGCAGGGCCTCTTCACAATCGCTGGTTTCAGCTTCGCTGGCCGGGCGCAGAACGCGGGACTGGCGTTCGTCAATCTCAAGCCATGGAGTGAGCGCGATCCCGAGACGCAAAGCGCCGGCGCCATCATTCAGCGGGCGAACCGGGCGCTTGCCGGGCTGGTGCGTGATGGGCGGGCTTTTGCTTTCAACCTGCCACCGATACCGGCATTGGGGCGGGCCCTGGGCTTTGAGTTGCGTTTACAGGATCGGGGTGCCATCGGGCATGAAGCGCTCATGGCAGCGCAAGGTCAATTGTTGCAGTTGGCGGCCGAAAGCCCCGTGCTGACGAGTGTGCGCCCCAACGGTTTGGCGGACAATCCCCGCTACAAAGTGGACATTGATCACGAAAAGGCACAGGCCCTTGGCATAGAGTTGTCCGAGATCAGTCGACTTCTGTCGGTGACCTGGGGCTCGCAATACGTTAACGATTTTCTCCATGAGGGGCGGGTCAAGCGAGTCTATGTTCAGGGTGATGCCCCTTTCCGGATGCTGCCTGAGGATTTTGAGGCGTGGTATCTGCGAGCCGGTAACGGAGAGATGACCCCGTTGAGCGAAGTGACGAACGGACGCTGGGAGTATGGCTCACCGCGCCTTGAGCGTTTCAACGGTGTTCCGTCCCGCCAGATTCAGGGTGAGCCGGCACCGGGGTACAGTACCGGTGAGGCCATGGCGGAGGTCGAACGTTTGATCGCTCAACTCCCGGACGGTGTGGCCGGAGCCTGGAGCGGCCTGTCCTATCAGGAGCGCCAGGCCGGTGCCCAGGCATCCCTGCTTTACGCGCTGTCGGCACTGGTGGTGTTTCTGGCGCTCGCCGCGCTCTACGAAAGTTGGACGATACCCATTTCCGTGATGCTGGCGGTGCCATTGGGCGTACTCGGGGCGGTACTTGCAGCGATGGTTCGCGGGCTTCCTAACGACGTCTTCTTCCAGGTTGGCATTCTGACCACCGTTGGTGTGACTGCGCGCAACGCTATACTTCTGGTGGAGTTCGCCCGAACACTCGAGGAGCAGGGAATGAAGCTGATTGAGGCAACCAAGGAAGCGGCGCGAGTGCGCTTGAGGCCGATTCTGATGACATCGGTTGCTTTCGGCATGGGTGTGTTGCCGCTTGCTTTCGCCAGTGGAGCCGGTGCAACCACCCGTATTGCGATAGGAACGGCGGTTCTCGGCGGCATGATTTCGGCAACGATACTGGCGACGTTCTTTATTCCACTGTTCTATGTGGTCGTCCGCCGTATCACGGATTTTCTGAGTGGCTCCAGAGACCAGGATGCCTCGGCTGCGGCCGCTCCCGGACGTGCAGACGGAGGTGTGGCTGATGATCGTTAAGGTATTGCTGGCCACTGTGATTGCTTTGTCACTTGGTGGCTGCTCACTCGCGCCGACTGTTGAGAAACCCGAGCCGTCGGTGCCGGAAAACTGGTCTTCCGCACGACTTTCGGCGGACGAGAAACTCCCCCTGGATTGGTGGCGTGGCTTTGGCGATCCGGCGCTTGTCACCCTTGTTGAAGAGGCGCTTGGTGCCAACAGCGACCTGCAACTTGCTGCTGCCCGGGTCGCCGAGGCGCGGGCGCTCCTTACCGGCCAGCAGGCGGAACAATATCCGCTTCTGGAGGTAGAGGGCTCTGCGGTGCGCCAGGGGCCGAGTGAGGAGGTTGTCAACAGTGCTGGTGGTGGTCAACCCTTTAACGATATCCAGGTCGGTGGGGTGCTATCGTACGAGCTGGATCTTTGGGGGCGACTTGCGAATGCCAGCGAAGCAGCCCGGGCACGGCTTCTGGCCAGTGCAGCGAATCGCGAGGCCGTCCGACTAGCCGTGATTGGTGAGGTGGCCAATGGTTACTTCAATTTGCGTGCGCTTGATCGTCAGATCGACATCGCGGAACGCACCGTGTCATCCCGCCGCGAATCGGTCGCCCTGCAACGGGCCCGGTCCGAAGGAGGCGAAGTTAACGAATTGATCCTGCGGCAGGCTGAAGCCGAGCTTGCAGCCGCTGAATCCGAACTTCCGAGGCTTCGCCAGCAGCACACCCTTCAGCGAAACGCCTTGGCAGTGCTTCTGGGGCGAGATCCACAACAGATTGTACGGAGTGATATTTCCGTAGCAGATACCATTGATGAGATGAATGTTCCGGCCAGAATCCCTGCCGGACGGCCCGCGGACCTCATGGTCCGGCGACCTGATATTGCTGCAGCTGAACAGGAATTGATAGCGACCAATGCCGAAATCGGTGTTGCCCGGGCGGCGTTCCTGCCCAGGATTTCGTTTGAGGGGCTGCTGGGCCTGCGAAGTGCGTCCGGTGGCGACTTGTTCCAGGGCTCCGCATCCACTTGGCAGTTGGGCGGCTCGTTAGTCGGCCCGTTGCTGGACTTCGGGCGATCCGAGGCACTGGTCAATCAGGCGGAGGCGCGTCAACGCCAGGCCCTGATTGCGTATCGTCAGGCCATTCAGGTGGCGTTTCGGGAGGTGCTCGACGCTATGGCCGGGGTGCGTGGTACCGAAGAGCGCTTGGAAGCGCAGGCTCGGCAGGTAGCAGCACTGCGAAGCACGACTAAACTTGCGAGATTGCGCTTTGAGGGTGGCGCGTCCAGTTATCTGGAGGTGCTGGACGCTGAACGAAGCCTATTTACAACCGAACTTGATCTCGTGGAAACGCGGCGCGATCAATTGCAGTCGACGGTTAATTTGTATCGGGCTCTTGGCGGGGGTTGGCAGAGTTCATTACAATCTTCTGATTATGAAAACACTTACTGATTCAGACAGGCGTTTTATTGAGCGCCTCGGTCTTCAGGCTCAATCTGAAGGCTTTTCCCGGATCGCCGGGCAACTCTGGGCGACACTTATCGTGTCGGATGGTCCGGTCAGCTCATCGCAGCTTGTGGATACGTTGCGTGTCAGTAAGGCGAGCGTCAGTACGAATACGTGCTTTCTTGAAAGGCTCGGTATTGTTGAACGTCGAACAATGCCGGGTGAGCGCCAGGATTTTTTCGCAATTCGTCCCCATCCTTATGCTGCCTTGGTGGAAGGGCAGATAAAACGGCTCGAGGCCAGAAAGGAGGTGATCGCCGAAGCCAAGGCAACCATTACCAATGAACAAACGCTTGCCAAGCTGTCTGACCTGGATCAGTTCTACACCCTGTATTATGAGAGCTCCAAAGACCTTCTGAAACAGCTGAAATCTCAAATCCACGAACATAAAACATAATAAACGCACAGGAGTAACCTTGAGTTTCATCCGGGCCTGAATGAAACGCTGGCTATATCGGAGCAACCCTCGACGGTGTTACAGCGAGGAGGCCTGGACCGTTCTCACCGTTTGGAATGTCTTGTCAACGGCTCAAAACAAAGCAGGCTCGTCAATTTGCCTCTTGCAAACCTACCTACTGATAGGTAAATTAAGTGTCGTATGCTTAATGACCAACAGAGGTAATCAATGAAAATCTACGATATCGAAGGCTTCCCGAACCCGCTCCGCGTTCGCATCGCTCTGGCAGAAAAAGGCGCAACAAACCAGGTGGAATTCGTCCCGGTCGATGTCATGGGCGGCGAGCACCGTTCCGAGGCGTTCAAGACGAAAAACCCGGATGCCACCGTGCCCATGCTGGAACTTGACGACGGCACCTGCATCGCCCAGTGCAATGCCATCACCGAATATATCGACGGCGTCTTTGATGGTCCGTCCCTTATGGGTACAACCCCAGCGGAGCGTGCCCGTATCGCAATGATGAATCTGCGGGCAGAAAACGGTCTGATGAATGCCGTGGGTGCCTATTTCCATCACGCGACCCCCGGGCTTGGTCCGGATCTGGAAACCTGGCAGTGTGCTGAATGGGGTAATAAACAGAAAGAAATTGCCAGCGCAACCATGACCTATCTTGACAGCGTTCTGGCGGACAATGAGTTTCTCGCAGGCGACAGCTTCTCGGTCGCAGACATCACCGCCTTTGCCGGCCTGGGGTTTGCGGATTTCGCGAAGGTGGACATTCCCGAGTCCCTGACCAATCTCCAGGCCTGGCGCGCAAAAGTCGCAGCCCGTCCTTCAATTGCCGGGTAATCCGAAACCTTCGGATTTAATGTAAGCGCTGAAAACATGAAGGGCACAAAAGGGAGGAATATCATGGAGATTAATGCAGATTTCTCCAAACCGGTGGTTATGCATTCCGACCAGATTGAATGGCAGCCCTCGCCCATGAAAGGGGTGGAGCGGCGCATGCTGGACCGGATCGGGGACGAAGTTGCCCGCGCCACGACCATCGTGCGTTATGCGCCGGGCAGTCATTTCTCGGCGCATACCCATACCGGTGGAGAAGAATTCATCGTACTCGATGGCGTGTTCCAGGACGAGCACGGTGACTTCCCTGCTGGCACCTACGTGCGCAACCCCCCAACCACGTCACATATTCCGGGCTCTGAAACGGGCTGCACGATATTTGTGAAACTGTGGCAGTTCGACCTGGCCGACCGCACCCAGTTCAGCAAGAATATGGAGGCCGAGCGGGGCGCCTCAGAGGGCGGCGTTGCCACCGCAAAGCTGCATGAGGACGATCGTGAGATCGTGACCTACAGCCAGCTCGATGCGGGGGCGACACTGACCTCTGAGGCGCCCGGCGGAATCGAACTGCTGGTGGTCGAAGGTTCGGCTATCAGGGATGGCGAGGTGCTGGCCAGGCATGACTGGCTGCGCCTCCCTGAAGGACACAGGTTGTCCGTGACGGCCGGGGACGACGGCGCCAAGATCTGGATGAAAACGGGGCACCTGCGATTTGCCGGGGCGCCGAGGGTATAAGCCCGGCAATAGCGGGATTGAAAAGGCAGACAGGTGAATAACCATGAACCGTGATACCAGAACAGCCCTGATGGATCTTGCCGAGCACACCGTCCGGTCACGGGGCTTTGACGGGTTCAGCTACGCGGATCTGGCCGAGGCCATCGGCATTCGAAAGGCCTCGATCCATTATCATTTCCCCACCAAGGCGAAGCTCTCCGAAGCCCTGATCGAGCGCTATCAGACCAGTCTGCAGCAGGGTCTGACCGAGATAGACGCAGCCCATGCCAGCGCTGGCGCGCGCCTCAAGGCACTCATTGCCCTGTACCGCGGGGCGTTGCATGATGGCCAGACCGTGTGTCTGTGCGTTGCCTTTTCGACCTGCCGCGAAAGCCTGTCCGACACCGTCATTGCCAGAGTCGGCGCCGTTCGCGCAATGGTTCTGCAGTGGATTACGGCAACGTTTGAACTGGGACAAAGGGATGGATCCGTCTCGGCCATCCTGGGTCCCGCCGATGAAGCGCAGGCGACCCTGGCGATGCTGGAAGGGGCCCACCTTGCCGCGCGCACCGAAGAAGACCTCGCCGTGTTTGATGCCGCAACGCGACTGCTGCGCGCCCGCTGCCAGTAACGACGGGACAGGAATCGCGCTTTGAGCGAGCGATTAAATTCGTGTTCGCTCACCCGGCGACATTTCCTGTGAGCTTTGGTCGATGTCTACCCGTACATAATCGCTACGCAAATTGACTCATAACGAGCGAAAAGGAGCAAACAGATGATGAGCACCCTGAAAACAGCACTGGCAGCAGCCACGCTGTCACTCACTGTTGCAAGTACGCAGGTACTGGCAGAAACGCAAACCAGAACCATCGAGTATCAAGTCGGCGACGAGACCTTCACCGGCTACATGGCCTGGGATGATGAATTCGGGCAAAAGCGTCCGGGCGTTCTGGTGGTCCATGAATGGTGGGGGCACAATGAATTTGCCCGGAATCAGGCAGAACGGCTTGCTTCAGCCGGCTATACGGCGTTGGCGCTGGATATGTATGGCTCTGGCAAACAAGCCGACCATCCCGATACCGCCCAGAAGTTCATGCAGGAAGCCACCCGGGACATGAGCCAGGTCAAGGCGCGCTTCATGAAGGCGATGGACATCCTGAAGAACCACGAAAGTGTTGATGCGTCCCGCATTGCTGCACAGGGTTACTGCTTTGGCGGTGCCGTCGTTCTCAACATGGCGCGCATGGGCGTCGATCTGGACGGCGTTGTCAGCTTCCACGGCGCGCTCGGCAGCCCCCTCACGGCTGAACCCGGGTCCGTGAAAGCCAGGATCCAGGTGTACACCGGCGGTGCCGACAAGCTGGTCCCCTCGGATCAGGTCGCGGGCCTGGTCAAGGAGATGCAGGATGCCGAAGTCGACCTTACACTGGTGAGCTTCCCCGGCGTGCTGCACTCATTCACCAACCCGGGCGCCGACAAGATCGCCGAAAAGTTTGGTATGCCGGTTGGTTATGACGAAGAGGCTGCCAGCCGTTCCTGGGATGGCACCATGCGTTTCTACAAGGCCATCTTCACCCAGTAACACAAGCGAGTGCAAACAAACCGAAACCGGCAGTATTTACAGTGAATTCTGGAACACCAACCGAAAAGCATGATGAGGTGCAACATGGCAACTGAGAGTTTACCACTGTTCGATGGAGACAATCGTCCAGACTATAAGTCGCTGGGCAACTCGGGACTGTTCGTATCCGAACTGTGCCTGGGCACCATGACCTTCGGCGGCGATGAGGACATCTGGGGCCTGATCGGCCAGTTGCAGCAGGAACAGGCCGACGAACTCGTGAAGATCGCTCTGGAGGCGGGGATCAACTTTATCGATACCGCCAACATCTATGGTTTCGGCGCCAGTGAGCGCATCGTCGGCCAGTCCCTGAAGAATCTCGGCGTTCGCCGCGAAGATGTGGTGCTGGCGACCAAGGTGCTTGGCCCTATGGGGGCTGGCCCCAATGCCCGTGGTGCTTCCCGCGGCCATATAATGAGCGAATGCAAGGCGAGCCTGGCGCGCCTGCAAACGGATTATATTGACCTGTACCAGATCCACGGTTTTGACCCGGCCACGCCGATCGAGGAAACCCTGGAGGCACTGAACACCCTGGTGCAGCAAGGCCATGTGCGTTACGTGGGCCTGTCCAACTGGGCCGCCTGGCAAGTGATGAAAGCCATCGGCATCACCCGGGCCCGCAACCTGTGCCCGATCATATCCATGCAAGCCTACTACACCCTCGTAGGTCGCGACCTGGAGCGGGATATTATTCCGATGCTGGAATCTGAGAACGTCGGTCTGATGGTGTGGAGCCCACTGGCCGGGGGTTACCTGTCCGGTAAATACGAGGGGCCGGACGTTTCCGAAGAAAACCGGCGCGCCAAGTTTGACTTTCCGCCCGTCAACCGCGAGCGGGGCAGCGAAGTCATCAAGGTTATGCGGGAGGTTGCCGATGGCAAGCAGATCGACGGCGAACCGGTCAATGTGGCACAGATTGCCCTGTCATGGCTGCTACACCAGAAGCCTGTGACCAGCATCATCGTTGGCGCCAAGCGGCCCGAGCAGCTCAGGGACAATATCCGCGCGGCCCAAATCCGCTTGTCCGACGATGAACTGGTAGCCCTGGATGGAGTCAGCCGCCTGCCCGAGGAGTACCCTGGCTGGATGATGAAGATGATGGCGGGGTACCGGGATCCGGTAAAGCCGGGAGAATGATGTCGCCAATTGATATCACGGGTAGCCGCGCCGCTCTGGTGCGGCTACCGGGGGAGGAGAGCATGAATATATTGTAAAACGCAGAAGCGCATGCCCACTGATCGCTGCATTGTATTTGCTGGCTGTTGCAGCGCCAAGCGTGGCAGGCGAAGAATGGGAAACCAGTCTCTGGGCCGGTGCGCTCTATGCTTCTGATTACCTGGGCAGTGATGACTACGAAACCCGGGCCTTGCCGATACTGAGGCTGAGCTATGGCGATCGTTTCTATTTTAATTTAACGTTCGCGATGGGCTGGAATGCTATTCGCCAAAGCAATTGGCGGGTCTCACCCTTCATTGGCTATACAGCAGGGCGTGACAATGATAATGATCTTCAATTACTGGAAAAGGTTGATGGCGGCGCCATTGCCGGTCTACGCATTGCCTGCGCTGATAATGCCTGGTCCTACAGCGCCACCGCACAGACACCCTTTACCGGCGACGTAAATGGTTATCAATTGGCGTTCAAGGCGCAATGGCGCGATCAACTCAGTGAGAAATGGTCCGCTTCCTTCGGACCAAGCCTGACATACAGCAGTGAAGACTGGACCGAAGACATGTTTGGTATTTCCCCGAGCGAAAGTGTCCGGTCTGGCCTGAGTACCTACAGCCCTGATGGCTACTTTCGTTTTGGTTTGACCGGCAGCCTTAGGGAGTTTCTGTACAACTCTCCGAGACGATGGCGTGGGCTAGGGGGACTACCTGGAGCCACTTAGCTACCTGATTTTCCTGAAAATGGCGGATGAGTACAGCAAGCCGCCCTACAGTCGCGATGTGGCGGTCCCGGAGTAGTACAGCTGGCAGTCGCTCACCCGTAAGAAGGGGGCTGAGCTCGAAGTGTTGTATGTTGAGCTATTGCGTGAATTGGGCAGGCAGACCGGAATGCTTGGGCAGATCTTCACCAAGGCTCAAAACAAGATTCAGGACCCGGCCAAGTTGTACGGGGCGGTCCATTGATGAAAAAAACGCTCGCCGCAAAATTATGAGTTGCGCTTGAGCACGCCGGAGCGAGCCATGCGGCTCGTGAAAAGCAAGCGTTTGTGAGAGCTTTCAGTGAACTGACGCTCAAGGGGCAAGCGAAATTACTGGCGACGTTCAGCGGAAAGCTCAAATGGGCAAAACAAGTTCTGGAGTAACCCAGTGGCGAAGCCGTTTCTGTTAACGCTCAATACCCAAGACCCTCAACCTGAAGTTCTGGATTCTGGTCAGTTGTACTGACTCGGGCATAGCCTCTGGGGCTGGTCCACCTTTAGCAACATGGTTTTTGCTTCTATGTTGTGCAATAGGGTTTCGCAACATCTGATAGTGAATTTCCGGCAACTTAACCGGCTTTTTTCTGAGTGTTGCGAAAACAACTGTTTTTGCAACGTCATTGAGCAATAAGGTTTGAGTGAAGCTTGGTCGAGCTTCCAATTGACATCCGGTTTTGATTAGCCGATAGTGTAGGTACGGTGATTTGCCGTACGGTATGACATTTTAAGTTGCCAGCCAGTAAAACAGTAAAAACGGAAAACACTAAAACAGAGGGTTTGGTCGATTGGCCGGCCCGTTGAAAGAGGGATACCGCATGTCAAAGACAAGCGCGCGGCTGGATTTAAGAATTGATCCAGCGATCAAAGAATTGGCGGCGCGCGCTTCAGCTCTGACCGGGAGTCACAGTCTGTCGGAGTTTGTCATTCAAGCCATCCGAGAGAAGTCGGCTCGCGTGATCGAGGAAGCCGAAGTGTATCGGCTGAATAGTCAGTCGTTTGATGCTTTTGTAGCAGCCTGCGAGGCAGCTCCAGCGCCGAACGAGGCTTTGCTGAGCGCGAAACGTCGCCGTAACAAAAGGATAGAAAACGGTGACCTTGAGGTTGGAACCATTAGATAAGAAGTCCCATGACAGGAAATCGTTTGATTGTGGACTGGAACGGGTAAATGAGTTCCTTTGGCGCGAAGCACGCAATCAGATGGCCAAGAAAATTAATCGTACCTGGGTGTTGGTGGACGATGAGCCCGCCAGTGTGTTGCCGGCTCCGGTTCTGGGTTATTTCACCCTGACCAGCGCCACCGTGGTGCGTGACGAGCTACCAGATCAGGAGACTCGTAGTCGGTATCCTGCCTATCCCATTCCAGTGATCAAGCTGGCGTGGTTAGGTGTTGATAGCAGGCTACACAGCTCAGAGCGCCGACTCGGTGAAACGATTCTTCTTGAAGCTCTGGAAGAGGCGTACCGGATTGTTCAGTACAGTGGCATGGGAATAGCGGTAGTAACGGATCCGCTTACCCAGGAAAGTGACCGCTTTTTTAGGCGTTACGGTTTCCTGCCAATGGGAAGGCAATTCGGAGAGCTACAGTCTCTCTACTTACCTATGGGCACAATTGGTCAGCTGATTGATCCTCCATCTTGAGGATGATACTGGCTTCAAATAGCTGTATCGGTGCTCTGATACGACTATTTCCATTTCCTCAGACTTAAGGGTTTACATTCGTATGAAAACGATTGGTGGCAGGCCGCGGTCATCATTTGTTTCTGGCTGTTCCAGCTGATCAACAGCCTTTACGAATACCGGTCCATCATCCTGACCACCAACAAGGACTTCACCAGTTGGGGCGAGTTCTTCCACGACGACAACGTGGTGGTGCCGATCATTGACCGGGTTATCCACCATTCACACATCTTTATACTGGGAGGGGAAAGCTATCGACCGAAGCAGAAATCTACAAGCTAGACTATGAAAGGTGGGTCAATTTTATTGGCCAAAGGTGGGTCAAAATAAATGGCCATTGACATCTTAATGCATTCGAAAAGACACGGCCTGTTGACGAAAAGGGGCAGATCACTCGTGATCCCGACACAAAATTAAGATGTCCCGTTTCTTGAAATTCCTCCAGACTATGTTTTAAAGGCTATTGTGGCTCACGTCTCAGGTGTTTTTCATTGGGGGAGCCCGAGTGGTTTGGATGACGGGTTTAGGGCGACGTGTTGCCCGGTCTTTCGTCGTCCATCATGCCTAGCTGTAAAAATAAAAGTCGTTTTTTTTCCTCTGTTTCACGGCATACATGGCCATGTCTGCCCGCTCTACCAGCGTTTCCGCCCCAGCCCCGTCTTCAGGGTACATTGCAATCCCGATGCTGGTTCCGATAGAGACACAAAGGTCGGTGCCCTCAAGCTGAAAAGGGGTTTCGAGTGAGTTCAGAAGTTTGCGTGCGACCGTTGCGGCGTCCTTTTTTTCGTTAAGAGAGGGCAACAGGACCGTAAATTCATCACCACCATAGCGGGCAAGGGTATCCCCCTCTCGCAGACAATGTGTCAGACCGGCGGCGACTTTTTGCAACAGCTGATCGCCAACCCCATGCCCGTATGTATCATTTACCGCTTTGAAATCGTTCAGGTCGATAAAAAGCACGGCAAGCTTCTGCGCATTTCGGCTCGCCTGACTGACAGCCAAGGTAAGCCGGTCCATAAACAGGCTCCTATTTGGCAGGCCGGTCAGTGTATCGTGAGAGGCACGAAACTCCATCAATGCCAATGTCCGTTTGTGCTCCGTGATGTCCCGCACAATGCCCAAAAAAGGGGGCCTCGCTGGAGGGGGCTTTGCATAAGTTAGCGCGGTGTTAGCCTTAAGCGGAGAGACAACTGTAATGTCACAGTCCAGGTAACCGATCCCTCCATGGTATGTTTTAAGCTTGATCTC
The DNA here is from genome assembly GCF_008795955.1 of Marinobacter denitrificans. Classification (GTDB taxonomy): domain Bacteria; phylum Pseudomonadota; class Gammaproteobacteria; order Pseudomonadales; family Oleiphilaceae; genus Marinobacter; species Marinobacter denitrificans. Next base: position 1,642 of record NZ_VMHN01000011.1, on the reverse strand, counting down.
TTGGGTTACTGACTCTCCCACCTCGTTCTTACCAAATAACAGTGGAAGCTTAGCGATGTCACCCTCATGAACGAGCTGAGAAAACGGTTGGCCAATCAGCTCCTCCGCCGATAATCCCAAGAGGCTCTCGGAGTGATGATTCAGATAGTTGATGCACTTGCGCTCATCCAGTGAAAAAACCAGATCCGGAAGATGATCAAGTGTGTGCTTGCAAAACTCGCCCGTTAGGGGGTTAGACCAACCCGTAGTCGCCTTAGAACGGGCCTGCCTTCGTTCCAAAACCGTGCCGCCGACAGCCCGAATTAATTCATCTACATCGTAGGGCTTTCTTAGATAATCGCAGGCACCCAGCTTGAATGCTTGCCTGACGATGCGATAGTCGGAATGCCCGCTGATAATGATGACCGGAGCGTCAACGCCCGTTTCTTTCAACCAGGCCATGATCTCTAAACCGCTCTTTCCAGGCATGCGGATATCCAACAAAACCAGATCATAGGCATTCTCTCGTAATCGCTGGCAGACGGCGTCGCCATCCTCGGCACCGTCAACCTCGAACCCCTTGTCACGCAATATCGAGCATAAACTGTTAAGCAACCGCGGCTCATCGTCACCAATGAGCAGCCGCCCCAAACACTCTGAAGTTTCGCCGGTGACGTGGGGAGTTATATCAACGTCATCACTGACGGAGTTTTCGCTGTAGTATTGCAAGATGGACACCAGTATGTCGGAGCAAGGGATTTGCTCCGATGATCAACCCGATCATAATAAAGTGTACATTTTGACCTCACTAAAAAGCCTGAAGTCATCATATCCCGCTTTTGGCCGCAGAGATGAAATGCGTTCATAAATTGCAGGTTAAGAAAGCCCCGATACAACAACCACGCCCCTGATCTACAGCGGAAAGTCAGTTTGAAGAGACGCACTGAGCGCTTTGGTTAGTTCGCTCGGTAAACCAATGGCTTATTGATCGTCTGCCACTAATCTCCAGGTGGTTACTTCCGCCGTTGAGATCCCTTCATTTTTGAAAACGCGCTTTACAGAAGCTTGCACGGGCCCATGTCACAATGTGAAATTATTGGACGTGTATGGACCCCCTCCTCTATTGCGGTGGTGGCTACCTCTGTGGAAACTCTGTTTAACGTACTTGTGTGCTTCCGTTAGCGCCTTCACATGCTAGCCGCAGCCATGCTGTGGTCATAGCCCATCTCATTATGTACCAGTGCCCAGGCGCAGGCCGGACAAACGTGCCAGTGGTGGCGCCACCAAGATCGGGGCTCGCTGATAAGGGCGTGCCAGCCAAAGCAACACCGCCACCGGCAGCAGGCGCGCTGGCGGTGTGCCAGCGGTCAGATCAGCCGCCCTATCAGGGCGGATCAGTTATCGCTGGTGTCCGCCAGGTAGGCGCCGTCCTCGTCATGGACTTCCTGGCCGGTCACCGGCGGGTTGAAGGCGCAGATCAGGCGCATGTCCTCGGTACCACCGTACAGAGTGTGCTTGTCATGGTTGTCCAGGGCGTAGAGGGTACCGTCGGTAATCTCGTGAACTTCACCCGTGGCGAGGTCCTTGATGCGCCCGTTACCGGCAACGCAGTAAACGGCTTCCAGGTGGTGCTTGTACCAGAAAGTGTGCTCGGAGCCTGCCT
>NZ_VMHN01000010.1 GCF_008795955.1 Marinobacter denitrificans | reverse complement strand
GGCCCCATTCAGCATTGGGTTACCAGACACCACTGGAGTTCGCCGCTGGCTACCGGACTACCGGCAAAGGGTCGAAATTAACCGACATTACTAAGCAGTGAGCGGTTTAGTGATTGGGGGCAGGTCAACCGCAGCTCGTTTGTACCCACGTCGTTCGACCAGGTCCCTGGCCCAGCCACTGAGCCGATCCTGCTTGTCGTGTAATGTTGCGATCACCGCTCGAGTTCCGTGTATCAGCAGTGTTCGCAGATATTTATCCCCGCGCTTAGTGATTCGCCCTAGTCGGACTTTGCCGCCGGTGGAGTATTGTCGAGGCACCAGGCCCAGCCAGGCCGCAAAGTGTCGCCCGCTTTTGAACTGTCTGGGGTCGGGCGCACTGGCCAGTAAGGCCGTGGCTGTTTGTGGTCCAATACCTGGAATGGCCATCAGTCGTTTGGCCTGTTCGTCGTGCCGGGCCATGGCTTCGATCTCCCGGTCGTACGCCAGGATTTCTTCATCGAGCTGGAGAATGCGTTGGTTGATATTGCCAATAAGGTGGCGGGCCCGCATCGGTAAGCCATTTTCGGCATCCTCCAGGATTTCCGGAACCCGACGGCGTGCGGCATAACGCCCCTGGGGAATGATCAACCCGAACTCGGCCAGTAGCCCACGAATCTGATTGATCTGTGCGGTGCGTTCTTTGGTCAGGCCACGGCGAATGCGATGCAGACAGAGCGTTGCCTGTTGATCTTCCGTCTTGATGGGAACGAAGCGCATATTTGGTCGACCCACGGCTTCACAAATGGCTTCGGCATCGTTGTCGTCATTCTTGCTGCTCTTGCGGTAGGGGGCGACGAACCGTGGCGCAATGATCCGGGCATCGTGGCCGAGTTTGGTCAATTCCCGTGCCCAGTAGTGGGCACCAGAGCAGGCCTCCATGCCGATCAGGCATGGAGGTAGTTGTGCAAAGAACGCCAAGAGCTTGGGGCGATTGAGCCGTTTGCGAACCACGACCTTGCCGTGTGTGTCGGTGCCATGAATACTGAACACAGTTTTCGCCAGATCGATGCCAATGGTTGTAACATTCATGATGACTCCTCCTGCTTTTGATTGAAGATGTCAGACACCTTCAATGTGGCACATCGATGCCGTAGGAGCAGGGGGAGTCCATATCATTCGTTGGGCGCATAGGGAGAAGTTGTGAAAACCGATAAATCAGCGAAAGTAATTGTTGAACTTGCGCAAGAATTTATTTCCGGCATGCAGCGGATTTCGCCTACGTGGAAGCGGGCTTACTGGCGCTTCGAATCACAGGAACGCCGTTTCGGATCGAACGCCTCAGTAGTTACTCCTGATGAGGTTCTCTTAGTTGATCCGTTCCGGGAGAAGGCTTTGTTCGAGGCTATGAATTCATTGGGCCGTCGACTTTGGGAACTAGAGTCAGAACATCAGAAAGAATTTCGTGTGTGCCTCCTCCGCGTCGAGAGCACGTTTGACTATGACATCGCGTTTGAGCGGGAAGACCCGGAAAAATGGCGGATCACAAAACTGGACGGGGGCTCCGGTATACCGGAAGGGGTATAAAAGTATCCATCCTTCAGTTTCCACTTTGGCCTGCCCAACAAGTCGCTGTAGTACGCGGCCGATGGCCGCCGGACGCCTTTTACATTGCGGCTTCGCCTCCATTCCAAGGGCGCCGCTAAGCTTTGCGTTAGAGGTTTTATATGAGTTGGGAATACTCGAAGTACAAGGCCAGATGTGAAAGCTGTGGACATGAAGGTTTTTGCATTCGAGGCTCCGACGACTGGGCCGATCTTCCACTGCATGGGATGGATTTGTAACCATCCCCTAAAATCGGTGCATGCGTAATTAGAGTTCTCCGGCCTACAATGAGGCAAACGGAGAACGACATGAAAAAATCACGGTACAGCGAGTCACAGATCGTCAAGATCCTGAAAGAGGTCGAGGGCGGTCGCTTGGTCAAGGAAGTGTGTCGGGAGTACGGCATCTCCGATGCGACCTACTACAACTGGAAATCCAAGTATGGCGGCATGGAAGCTTCCGACGTGAAGCGTCTGAAGGAACTGGAAGAAGAAAACCGCCGCCTGAAACAAATGTACGCGGAGCTGAGCCTGGATCACAAACTGCTGAAGGATGTGATCGAAAAGAAGCTGTAAAGCCGGCTGTTCGACGAGAACTGGTGGATTACCTCAAGCAGGCTCACGGCGTCAGCCTTCGTCGAGCCTGCCGAATCGCTGGCATCAGTGACTCTGCGTACCGGTATCGATCAGATTCCTCCCGTGATGAGCCGGTGATTGCGGCGCTTCAGAGCGCCACTGAACGCTACCCGGCCTATGGCTTCAGCAAGCTGTTCAAAGTGCTGCGTCGATGGGGGCACAGCTGGAATCACAAGCGGGTACATCGGCTGTACTGCGCTCTCAACCTGAACAAGCGACGACGAGGTAAGAGGCGACTTCCAACGCGACATCCTGAGCCATTGGCGGTTCCCGCCACGGCCAATCACTGCTGGTCCATGGACTTCATGAGCGACAGCCTGTTCTGTGGCCGGCGGTTCCGAACGTTCAACGTGGTGGATGACTTTAATCGGGAGGTGCTGGCCATTGAGATCGACCTTAATTTGCCGGCCCCACGGATCATCCGGGTTCTGGAACGCATCATCGCCTGGCGAGGCTACCCGGCCAGATTGCGAATGGATAACGGCCCGGAGTTGATCTCCATCGCCCTGGCAGATTGGGCGGAACAGCACGGCATCTCGCTGGAGTTTATCAAGCCAGGTAAGCCGACTCAGAACTCCTACGTGGAGCGCTTCAACCGAACTTACCGGGACGAGATCCTGAATATGTATGTTTTCCGAAATCTCACCGAAGTCCGGCAACTGACCGAATCGTGGATGACGGAATACAACGATGAGCGCCCCCACGATTCACTGGAAGACCTGACGCCGTGGGAATATCTGGCGAAACACCAACGGGCGGAAAACTCTAATCAACGGTGCAACTAAAACAGGGATGTTTACAGCTTTACCCGAAGACGGGAATGTTTGGCTGGTTTTCCTTAGCGATCAGAAGACCAATAGAGTAAGGGCATTCAAAGCCGGTCCAGCCAATCATGAATCCGAAACCACAGTTTAATAGGGCGTGTGCCCACGGTGGAGACTGGAGACAGTGCTAACCAGTGCAGGCACGGCGACGGCTACTACATTGCGGCTTCGCCTCCATTTCGTAGCCGCGCGTGCTGAGCGGCGTTAGCACCTCAGGTCCGACGGCTGTCGTTCACGTCGTCCGCAAGCCAAGCCTTGATCAGTGATTGATAGGGCATGTCCCGCTTGTTGGCTTCGATTTTGATCCGATCAAGCAAGGTTTCCGGCAACCGGAGTGAGATCGTCTTGGTTGAGGGTTTCAGCTTCGGGAACGATGCCGGCTTGGCCTGACTCCAATCCAGGTAGTCTGTGGAATCGTGGGTTTCCCAGAACTCTCGCTCTTCTGCTTCAGTTTTAAATTCAGGCATCTTTTTTAGCTTGCTCATAAACAGCCCTCTCTTTACGGTGCATGTCGCGAGCGGAAATCACTCTGATCAGCGTACCGTTCTGCCTTAGTGTGAACGTAATGTGGAGCAGTCTCACATCATCCGTTACACCAAGGGCGTGAAAACGTGCCTCCGTCTCGCTGTGCTTGGAGTCATCCAGCACCAGAAGTGGCTCGTTAAAGAAAATTTCTTCCGCTTCGGACTGGTTTACGCCATGTTTCTCCGCGTTCTTGCGGGAGTTGCCTTCGTCCCAATCAAAGCCAGTAACTTGTACCCAGTTGATCATAAAAGTATATTACCAGCATATACACTGGCGTCAACAAGTGCTAACCAATGCAGGCACGGCCCTTTACATTGCGCGTTCGGCTCCATTTCAAGGGCGCGCATGCTGCAGGCGTTATGTTGCTAGGAGAATCTGGTTTGATCTCAAGATTTGACCATTTAGTGCTCACTGTTCACAGCATAGAGGATACGGTTCGCTTTTATACTGATGTCCTCGGTATGGAGCAGGAAATTTTTGGTGAAGGAAGAGTGGCACTGAAATTCGGTGCCCAAAAAATCAATCTGCATCAATCGGGTAAGGAGTTTGAACCAAAAGCTCGCACTCCTACGCCAGGTTCAGCAGACGTATGCTTTATTACCGATTTGCCTATCCACGAGGCTTACGGTCGGGTTTCAGTGAAAAAGGTCCAAATCGTAGAAGGCATTGTCTCGCGCACAGGGGCGGTAGGCCCAATACAATCCTTTTACTTCAGAGATCCTGATCAAAATTTGATTGAGATTTCGTCGTACGAAGTAGCAACATAACCAGTCATACAAGTTCGTTCTGCACTTCTTCCAGTGTAGTTAACGCTCTTGGCCTATGATTAGAGCATAGGAGGAATTGCCATGAGCAGCCAACGTCACCCCCGGAATTCAGGGATGAAGCGGTCCGGCAAGTACTGGGGGGAGGCCCAATGAGAATAGGCCTGCTGATCATCGCGGTATTCTGGTCCCTTCCAGTTTCGTCCCAAACGCTCCGGATTATGGGGTCGGACGAGGGCTTTCTGCCATTTTATTACGGTAACAATCTAAACAAGGGCATTTTGGTAGAGGTGATCAATGAGTTCACTCAGGAGGCGGGTATCGCAGCGGATTTCCGCCCGATGCCGCGTAAACGCCAGGCCTGGGCCCTGGAAGAAGGACAAGCCAACGCGGTTTTCGCCAACCCTTTATGGATGCCGTTGCCGGACCTAATGCACGCCGTCGGCCCGGTGTTAACCTGGCGCGACCGAGTGTTCGCGCAACCTGGTCGCCAGCCGGACTCCTTCGATGACCTTCAGGGCAGCATCTGTCTGCGCAAATGGTTTGTCTACAGTGATCGACTCGAGCGGCGGCTCGGTACCGACCTGGTCCGCCATGACGCCTACAATGCCCAGCAGATGCTGGGCATGTTTCTGCACAAACGGTGCGATTACGCCGTCATGAATGAAATGGAGTTCCGGTTTCTGGCACTGCTGGTGAAAGTCGATCCGGACCGTTTCAGCACGGAACTGATCGACGCCGAATGGCCGGTCTATCTTGGTATCCTCAAAACCGAGGCGGCTCTGATTGAAGCGGCGGAAGCTTTTTTCGCTACCCACACTGTTGATGTGGAGGCCATGCTACCCAAACTGCCCCCGCCGGACCGGCACGTCTCGATTCAGCCGGAGAGGTAAGGCAACTGGCGGCCAAAGATCCATTCGCCAGGGACTCAAACAGTTTGATCCCTGGCATGAGAAACAGGGCGATTATTTGCAGCCAACCGTTTTAACCGCATCGGTTCCCGTGAACAGTGCACCATCGAATGTCTCGCCGGTTAAGCTTGCTTCAGTATCACCGCAAACAATCCCTGTTTCCTGAGTTTTAAAGTGCATCATCATATCTATAAAGCCATCGCCATTGACGTCCTGAACATGGCCATTGTGGGCAGTTGGTGCATCTGCCGGCCCATACCTGACCGTCGAAACATCGACTTGCGTTGCGTCGAAGTCAATCGATCCCAGAACCGCTACCGGAGTGACCCCCTTGCTGCCGGGATTTATGGGATTTGTATTGCTGCCAGGTTTGATGTCGATGTCGAATACTGTTGCAAAGGTCACCATCCAGAGTGTTGCATGTATCTGTCCCGTTGCGGTCTCACTTTCGCCTACGATTTGACCGGCAGAATTGATCCCAAAGGCACTACTGTTAGCACCACCTAGTGTCCCTAATGATTGCATCCCAAAATCGGCATGCCAGATGAAGGCAACTGTTTCTCCCGTGGCAGTCTCACTGCTACCTACGATCGTTGTTTCATCGTTAATATCGCGCGCTACACTATTTTCGCCCCCAAGTGTTCCCAAATCCTGCACGGTAGCTGGATCCGGCCACAGCGTTGCATGATAACGAACGGGTGGCGCAAGTAGGCCGCGTCCCACGACTTCCCCCAATTCATTAATCCCATAGGCATCTTCATCAACACCATCAGGCTGCAGGGGCACTAGTGGTTCAAGCACGCCAGCTTGCCAGCGAAACCCCACTGCATCGGAAAGTAAGGTGCCAGCGGCTTGCCCCGCATTGTTGAGATCGTAAGCTATTGCCGGTGAAAATGGTCCAGGATCGGTAACCCGGACGGCAGGTGGGAACGGTGGGTAGGCCGGAACGCCATACAAATCCCATACCACGCCAGCGAGATCAATGTTCCCCGCTATTAATCCGCTGTTATTGATTCCCCGGGCGAAACTCGTGGAATTGATGTCGTCTTCAGGGGGGAATGCGCCCAAATCTCGAATCACGCCTCCCTGCCACTCAAAGCCATGGGTAACCAGTTCTCCGGTAATTGGGTTTAACAAATTTGAAAACCCAACCACCTGGTCAAGATCGTTAATTCCGGTTGCTCGGCTAAAGTCTCCTCCAGATAGCGTGCCGAGGTCGGTCATCACCCCGCCCGAAAGAAAGAACGCGTGGGTCTCGCCTGACAGGACTTCACTACTGCCTACAATATTGCCCGCATCATTAATATCCCGGGCACTGCTGGTGACCCCGCCCGATAGTGTGCCCAAATCGATTGCTTCTATGTTGCTGATTGCTATTTCTGCCCGAACCAGGCTCGTTCCTGCGAATACTGGAAGCATCAACACCAGGAAAGTAAATTTGAAATATTTCATGCTATCCCCCGCCATTCTGAGAATGGACTGGCAGGTGCACCAAATCAGAAGAACGTCCTGTCAGTCTGTGTAATTGAGTACAACCTCAACTGAGAATAGTCAGCTCATTCTCTAAAATCTAATACTTCACCAGATCGGCAAATGGGGAGATCTGGCTGTGTGCGTGGCCAGGCTCGCCTGTATTCCTCGAAGGAGGGACGGTCACTCACGGCTGGCTCGTGGGTTCAGGCTGTCGAGTTTCTGTGACGGGCACTGAAAGCATCAACACAAATCCAACCACCAGGAACACAAGAATGGTGCTCATCCCCCAGCGCTGGCTGTCGGTAACCGCGGTCACCCAGCCCACCAATAGGGGGCCGGCGAACGCGGTGGCTTTGCCGGAGAAGGCGAACAGGCCGAACATCTGGGTTTGCAGGTGGGGCGGGGCCACACGGGCGAGATGGGAGCGGCTGGCGGATTGCAGCGGCCCTACGAAGATGCCCAGAATCATGCCCCACACCCAGAAGGCTGTCGTGCCGTCTACCAGCAGGATGCCCAGCGCACTCGTGCCCAGCCCTGCCAGCGACAGCAGGATGGTGTTGCGACCGCCGAGGGCATCATCAATCCAGGCAAAACCCAGCGCCCCCAGCCCGGCTGTTACGTTCAGGGCAATGGCGAACTGCAGCACTTCGGTGGAACTCATATTAAAGGTGCCGGCGGCGTAGACACCCCCGAACGTAAAAATAGTGGCCAGGCCGTCGGTGTACAGCATGCGGGCAATCAGAAAACGCACGATGTCTTTGTACTGGCGCACATGAGTGATGGACTCTTTCAGTTGCGCGAACCCGGCGCGGGTGGCGGCGGGCAGGCTCAGGCCCGTAGAGGGGCGGTCAGGAATAAAGATAAAGGCCGGCAGGGCGAACACCAGGTACCACACTGCAACGAGAACGAAGGTGGCGCGTACGTGTTCTGCTTCGTCCCGGTTCAGGTTGAACAGGTTGGCGTCGGTTTCGATAAAACCATACAGCGCCACCACCAGGCTCAGAACGCCCCCGACATAACCCAGTCCCCAGGCCCAGCCGGACCAGCGGCCGGTGCGCTCCTGGCTGGCCAGGTCCGGCAGCATGGAGTTGTAGAAAATGAAGGCGAACTCAGCACCGAGTGTGCCCAGACCCACCCAAAGCGCAGCGTTCCAGAACTGTCCCTGGTCAGGGGTTACCGTCCACAGCATGGCGCAGGAAACCACGCACAGCAGGGTGAAGGTGATAAACCAGGGTTTGCGCCGGCCGGACTGGTCGGCTATTGCGCCCAAGATGGGCGCCAGGACCGCAATGATCACGCCGGAAATGCCGACGATATAACCCCAGGCTTCGGTGCCTTTTACCTCGTTCTGCATCACCGACACACTGAAGTACTGGGCAAATACAAATGTGAGGATGATGGTGAAAAAGGCACTGTTGGCCCAGTCGTAAAAGGCCCACGACCAGAGGGCGCGCTTGTTTTCCTGGGTACGCGGGGGCTGGGCAACGCTCGATTGCGGTGGCATGGCGCGAGGGGCTCCTGTTCCTTTCAAGGGACTTCTGTGCGCCGATTGTCGCCGTTATCGCGGCTAATGCCCACCCCTGTCGGGTTAAAGCGCCTTCAGGTTTTTGGTCTCGTGCTCGAGTAGCCAGGCCTTGCGTTCCAGGCCTCCGGCGTAACCGGTCAGTGTTCCGTCGGCACCAATGACCCGATGGCAGGGAATCAGGATAGCCACCGGGTTGAGGGCATTGGCCCGGGCCACGGCGCGTACCGCCCTGGGGTTGCCCAGGGTTTCAGCCAGCGCCCGGTAGGAACAGGGCTGGCCGGTCGGTATGCCAATGAGTCCCTGCCACACCTGTTGCTGGAAGTCGGTCCCGGTTAATTGGAGATGAGGCCACGGCAGGGGCTGGAATTCACCAGCGAAGTAAGCCTCCAGCCAACGTGTAATGGCCTCTGGGGCAGATCCGCTCCGTTCCTGCCACTGGGCACCACGAAAGCGTCGGGCCTGCAGGGTCTGCATGCGTTCGTCGTTGCCCTCGAAGTCCAGGTGAACCAGTTTGCCATCGACCGTGGCCAGGCTGAGTGGGCCAACAGGGCTGGGGAAGTGGCTTAGATTGATAATTGTACTCATGAGATTGTCTCCTCCCGGCCTGATTGGGTTGCCAGTGATGTCCACAGGTACTGAGCGGCATAGGCCCGCCACGGGCGCCAGCGCTCGGCATGGCGGGTTAGCGCCCCGGCGGTGGTAGGGCCACCAAGGCTGGCAGAAGCCTTGAGCAGGCCCAGATCACTTGCCGGGAAAGCGTCCGGATCTCCCAGACCGCGTAGCGACAGGTAGTTGAGGGTCCAGGGCCCGATACCACGCAGGGAAGCCAATTGCTCCAGCAGGGTTTTACCGTCCAGATCGGCAAAACCGGGTTCGGCGAACCGTGCCGACACCTGTGCCAGAGTGTCCGCCCGGCTTTGAGGCATTCCTGGATTGCCTGGGGCCTGTCGTGCTATCGCCTCTGGAGCGGGAAATTGGTGGGTGATCCCTGTGTTGTTGGTCAAATCCGCAGGAAGAGGACTGCCCAGGCGGGCAACCAGTCGGCTTGCGAGCGTGCGGGCGGCCGTAATCGATATCTGTTGTCCAAGCACAGCCCGGACAGCGAATTCGAACCGGTCCCAGCAGCCGGGTACCCGCAGCCCGGGGTGCTGTCTGACCAGGGGCTGTAATATGGGGTCGCGAGCAAGATGAGCGGTGATGCCTGGCAGATCGGCGTCCAGGTCGAACAGGCGGCGTATCCGGGCACTCACTTCCAGGATGGCCTGGCGAGCCGGACCCCGGACAATAATCTGTACGCCTGGCGGGCTGGTTTGTGGGCGACAGATGACCAGGCCGGCTTGGCCCCGCACGAATACCGATCGCGCGTAATACTCCTTTCCCACCGATTCCAGCCCGGGGATGGCGCGGGCACGGAAGAAAGACAGCAGTTCATCGCTGTCAAAGGGCGGGCGGGCCTGCAGGAACAGGACAAGGTCATCCTTTGCAGGTAGAAACGAACTTTCAGGGCTCTGGCGGCCGGCACTCATCTGTGGTTTGAGCCCCCGGCGCCAGGCGGTCGGGGCGTCGCCATAAGCTTCTTTCAGGGTCTGATTAAAGCGGCGAAGACTGCCAAAGCCTGCAATATCGGCAATGTCCGTCATGCTCAGATTGCTGTCCACGATCAACTGCCGTGCCCGCAACAGACGACGGGCACGTGCATGCTGGCTGGGGCTCACTCCGGTATGACGTTGGTAGAGCTGGCGGAGGTAGCGATCAGTGATGCCCAGGCGTTCAGCCAGTTCAGAGACGGAGCCGGTGTCCAGGGCGCCCTCTTCGACCAGTCGCACGGCCCGGGCCAGCGTGGTGTGCACGCCATTGGCTGCCGGGCTGCCCGGAGCCGCTTCCGGACGGCATCGCAGGCAGGGGCGAAAACCATTGGCCATGGCGGTCTCTGCCGATGGATAAAAGCGTACGTTGTCACGCCTGGGCGTGACTGCCGGGCAGATCGGGCGGCAGAAAATACCGGTGGTCACCACGGCGGTGTAGAAACGTCCGTCGAAGCGAGCATCTCGGGTTTTCAGTGCCTGGTAGCAGAGGTCATCAGTCAGTGTGTCCATAGTCAGGAGTTTAACAGCGACTCCCCGAAAAACTCGCCGAATTCGGAACTGATGGTGCGGAAGTATCGGTGTCGACTGTAACCTCACGCCCTGCTGGTTTCGCAGACGGCTCTTGCCGGAAGCCAGATGCTGACACAGAGTCCGCTCTGACCGTCGGTGCGTTCACCGAGGGTCAGCTGTCCTCCATGGAGTTCCGCGATGCGCCTTGCGATGGCAAGTCCGAGCCCGGCACCGCCCCCCCTGCGTTGGTCCAGCCTTACGAAACGGCTGAGTGCTCGTTCGTGCTCTTGTGGCGGAATGCCCGGGCCCTGATCGCACACGGTTATCTGGTAACCGTCACCGGAGGGGGTAAGGCGGGTTGTAACCACGGTGTGTTCCGGGCTGTACTGAATGGCATTGGCGAGGAGGGAGCGCATCAGGGTATTGATCAGTGCGCTGTGGCAGCACGTCAGGGCTTCACCGGTGTCGTCTTCCAGTATGGGGTCTATCTCCTTCTTAATGGCCAGAGGTGCAACATCTGCGACGCTTTGTTCGAGAATAGCGGAAAGATTGTGATAGCCGGGGACAAAATCATTGCCGGAGTCGACCTGACTGAGCAACAGCATTTGCTCGACCAGGTGCACCATCCGGTCGACTGACTGGATGATGCCGCCAAACTGCTCCGGATCCTTCTCGCAGGCTTTCTCGAGGTTCAGCCGCAATGCGGCCAGTGGCGTCCGCAGTTCGTGGGCAGCATCGGCAGAGAACCGGCGCTCCCGTTCAAGAGCCTGGTTCAGCCGCTTGAGCAGACTGTTCACCGCCTGAACCAGCCCCGCTACCTCCTTCGGTGCCTGTTGGTCGTCCAGTGGATGGATGTTTTCCGGCGCCATATGGCGGATAGGGCGCTCCAGTCTCCGCAGGGGTCGGAATCCCAGTTGAATGGCGGCACTGGCCGCAATCAGCAGCAGTGGCAGTGCGATAAGCAGAGGTAGTACATTGCCAAGCGCCAGCTCCTGGCTCAGCTCCTGACGAATATCTTCCCGTTGAGCGGTACGGATCCAGAAACCGGTGGCCGGGTCCTGGAGCGTGAAAACACGCCACCGGTGCCCACTGGACTCGGCCCAGGAGTAACCCGGAACCAGGCCCTCGGTATCATCGGCCATGAGGGTGTCCAGCAGGGGTTCGCGCTCCGGTGTCCAGACTTCAAAAGCCAGTTTTTTCTCATATTTGTGGCCGGTTCCGCCGGGCAGGATTTCGTCATAGTCACCCTCAAAGTCGATGCCCAATTGGTCGGCTCGGGGGAGTTCCAGGGTTTCACTGAGGGTTTTCGGTAATTGTTCCATGGACTGGGTATCGGCGAGATGACGAACCAGACCCTGGACGATCCTTGTGCTTTGGGCCAGTTCGGCATCAAACAGCTCTTCCAGCTCATGGTTACTTTCAATGTAACTCCATGCGGCAGCGATGAGGGCAACCAGCAGAACCGTTGAGGTAACCAGCAAGGTCAGGGTGCGGGTCAGGGACATTCCGGTACCCCGGCGGCCTGACTGTCGAGCAGGTAACCCACGCCGCGAATGGTGCGAATGGTGGCCTTACCGACCCGGCGGCGAAGGTGATGGATATGCACTTCAAGAGCGTTGCTTTCCGCTCCCTGGTCCCAGCCGTAGAGCTGTTCTTCCAGGCGCCTGCGGGTTGCCACCTGGTCGGGATGGCGCATCAGGTAGTGCAGAATCTGGAACTCGCTGCGGGGCAGGGTGATGACTTCGTCGCCCCTGGTGAGCTGGCCGGATTCCGGGTTCAGCAGCAGTGCTCCCACCGTCAGACCGTTCTGGGGGGCAGAGATGCCCCGGCGGGTCACCGCCCTGATTCGGGCCTTGAGCTCGGCCATGGCAAAGGGCTTTGTCAGATAGTCATCGGCACCGGCATCAAGGCCGTCCAGTTTTTCATCAAGACCGGCCCTGGCAGTAAGAATGATCACCGGTGTCTGAACGCCGTGCTTGCGGGTCGCTTTCAGCACATCAAGCCCATCAAGTCGCGGTAGGGTGAGATCCAGAATGGCCAGATCAAAGTGTTCGCTGGTAAGGGCGTTCACCGCCTGCTGACCATCGTCCAGCCAGTCGACGGTGTTCTGGTCGTCGCGCAGCATGTCCAGCATGGTGTTGGCCAGATGGTGGTCATCTTCTACGAGCAATATCCGCATGGCAGGTCCTGTAACGGGTCTGGAAATCATTCTGGCACAGAAACCTTAAGGCGAGCTTAAGAAAAGTCCCGAATCCTCTTAAGCCTTGGTTAAGGCTGCCCCTCTAGTCTGGCTCCTGTACCCAAGGGAGATTGTTTATGACAGACCCGCTGATGATGTCGACCTGTTGTGCCCCGGACTGCGGGGAGGTGGTCCCGGTCATCCGTTGTGCCGGTCGCTGGTTTTGCGAAATCCGACCAGACACCGCAATGGCCGGTACGGTTGCCGGATTCATTCGCCGAAGGTTTCTTCTTGCCTATGGCGCGGAACCTTCCCTGCGCATTCCGGCTTTGCTCGCCCTGACAACGGCCCAGGGATCCCTGCTGGCAGCGGTTGGCGTGCGCAATGCGGCTCAGGAAAGACTGTTTCTCGAAGATTACCTTGCGGTACCGGTTGAAGCGGTGATGCCGGTGGTCGGCATTGAGCGTCGCAGGATTGCCGAGATTGCCCATCTGGCCGGTGTTGAAGCCGGTGTCAGCCGTTATCTGTTTGCCTCGCTGTCGGTTTGGCTGGATGGCGCCGGCTATGACTGGGTCGTGTGCACGGGTACGGATCAGCTGCGCAACAGCTTTCACCGACTGGGTATTGCCACTCAGGTGCTGGCGGATGCTGATCCGGCGCGCCTGCCCGATGGCGGTGCTGGCTGGGGGCGCTATTACGACCACCATCCGGTGGTGATGGCGATTCGCGTGGCCGACGGAATGTCCGCTCTGCGCAGCGCCGGGTTGCTGAGATTGATCCAGTCGGTCACGGACCAGGCTGGTGATGATTCGATGAGGGGAGGCTCCTATGGCTGGACTGCCTGAACTGTTGGAGCGCCAGGCGGAGACCCACCCCTCCCGCGTTGCCCTGCAAGGACCGGATTCAGCGTTCACTTATGCCCAGATGATGCAGGCCGCGCGGGCGTTGGCCGATCAGTTGATCCGTCTGGGAGTGCGGCGTGCTGGCCTTTGTGGGGACAACTCGGTGGCCTGGGTACTGGCCGACCTGGCCTGCCTGCTGGCGGACGTGGTTTGTGTCCCCGTGCCGGTGTTCTTTTCGAAATCCCAGGCCTCCCATCTCATCGAACGAGCGGGGCTGGATGGCCTGTTATCTGTAGAAACGGATACAGGCAACCACCACCTGGGCCATGGTGTCTGGTTTCGGCCTTTGCCGGTCTCCGCAGCCGGGGCCTGGATGCCGCAGCAGACCGCAAAAATCACCTTTACCTCCGGCAGTACAGGCACACCCAAGGGCGTGTGCCTGTCTGTCGGGCAAATGACAGCAACTACGCTTGCCCTGAAAGAGCGGCTGGCGGGTGTTGAGCCTGAACGGCATCTTTGCATCCTGCCGATGGCGACCCTGCTGGAAAACATCGCCGGAATCTACCTGCCGCTAGTTATGGGCGGGACCGTTATGGTGGCGCCATTACAGAGTCTGGGCATGACGGGCAGCAGCGGGCTGAATCTTGGCCGCCTGATTGAGGGCATTAACCAAAGCACGCCGCATTCGCTAATCCTGGTGCCGGAGCTAGCCATGGCCCTGGTGACTGCGGCTGAGCAGGGGCAGTTGAAGAACACGTCGTTCCGCTTCCTGGCCGTGGGGGGTGGTCGGGTTTCGTCCGAGCTGCTGGAGCGTGGGCGGGCCGCCGGCTTGCCACTCTACGAGGGCTATGGGCTGTCCGAATGCAGCTCCGTGGTTGCGCTCAATGTTCCCAGCGCCGAGTGCGAGGGTTCTGTCGGTAAACCTCTTTCCCACGTTGAGGTCCGGGTAGATGAACGCGGTCGCATTCTGGTCAGAGGTAACACCCATCTTGGCTACCTGGGCGATGAGCCTGAAGCGGATGAATGGCTGGATACCGGGGATCTGGGTGGCTTGGACGCGGCGGGTTTCCTGTCGGTGAATGGCCGCGCCAAGAACCTGCTTATAACCAGCTTTGGGAGGAATATCAGCCCTGAGTGGCTGGAAAGCGAGCTCATTCAGGCCGTTGGTGCCTGTCAGGCGGTGGTGTTCGGAGATGGTGATCCGCATCTCTCGGCGCTGCTGGTAGTCCAGGATGGCCGTTCTCCGGAGCAGCTGCGTTCGTCTCTAATCAGGCTTAATGCCGGACTGCCAGATTATGCCCGGCTGGAAGCGGTGTATATCCGTCGGCAGCTGCTGACCCGAGCGCAGGGCCATATAACCGCAAACGGCCGGCCCGTTCGCCATCAGCTGCAGGCTGACTTGCCAACCTTGTTGGCGGGGGCCTTCCCGATTTTCATGAACCTTACTGTTGCTCAGCCAAACGTTCCCGACACATCAGGAGACACTGTTATGGGATTTTTCGACCGTCTGCAATCTGAAACCGCGCAAGCCCGCGCCCACGTCACCACAGCCCCGGTTATCGAAGCTATCCGTAAAGGCCGTTTTGATATTCAGGGATATACCTGGTTTCTTACCCAGGCCTACCATCACGTTAAGCACACCGTGCCGCTGATGATGGCCTGCGGTGGCCAGCTTCCGGAGCGTCTGGAGTTTGTGCGCAAGGCCCTCGTGGAGTACATCGAGGAAGAATATGGACACCACGAATGGATACTGGACGATCTGGAGGCCTGCGGTGCGGACCGGGATGCTATCCGCAATGGCCGTCCGGATACCTCGATTGAGCTGATGGTGGCCTATCTGTACGACCGTATTCAGCGCGGCAACCCGGCTGCGTTCTTCGGTATGGTTCAGGTTCTTGAAGGTACTTCCATTGAGCTGGCTACCCCGCTGGGCGAAGCCATCCAGAAACAGCTGGGCCTGCCAGACAATGCCTTTAGCTACCTTTACTCCCACGGTGCCCTGGATCAGGAACACTTCGAATTCTTCCGTAATCTGATGAACGAAATCACTGATGAGGATGATCAGCAGGCGATTATCGAAGCGGCGCGGATGGTGTATCGCCTGTATGGAGACATGCTCCACAGCATTCCGCTGCCGGTCAGTTCCAGGGAGTCGCGCCATGAAGCTGCGTGATCGCGTATTCCTGCTGTTGGGAGGCACTGGCGGTATCGGCAGGGCCTTGGTGGAGCCCCTGATAATGGCCGGAGCACGGGTTATAGTGGCATCCAGGCATCCGGATAAACTTGAGCATCGGGAAAGCGTGGCAGTTGTGCATCTGGATCTTGCTGCCGCCGATCTCGATCAGCAGCTTGTGCGTCTGAGCGAGGCGTATCCGGAGATCGACGGGGTGATTCATTGTGCCGGACAGAATCGTTTTGCCGGGCTTTCCTCCATGGCCGTCAGTGAACTGGACACCCAGCTCTTCGTGAACCTTCGTTCTGCCATGCTGGTGGCGAGGCATTTTGTGCCCCGTTTCGATAAGGCCGGCAACGGCGCTCTGATCTTTGTGGGGTCCACCTTTGGCAGTATCGGTTTTCCCGGATATACCGCCTATTGCGCCACCAAGTTCGGCCTTCGCGGATTTACCGAAGCCCTGCGCCGGGAGCTGGCAGACACCGCGGTACAGGTGGTTTATGTAGCACCACGGGCCACCGCCACGGAAATGAATCCGGCGGAAGTGAATGAACTGAATCGGGCCCTTGGCAACAGTGTTGACGCACCGGAGGCCGTGGCCTCCCAGATTCTGCGTGCCATGGAAAACGACGACCGCCGCCGTTTCCTTGGCTGGCCGGAGAAACTGTTCGTGGTCATCAACGGACTGCTCCCTCGCCTCGTTGATAAAGCCATGCTCAAGCAGCTGCCGGTTATACGGCGTTTTCTCAATTCAGGAGTAGTGTCATGAAGTGGATGATACTGATGATGGCGTGGATGGTCGCCCTGCCGCTCTGGGCCGCGGATCTGGAAACGGACCTGGCGGATATCCAGCATCGCTGGGCGGAGATCCAGTACCAGTTGCCGGAAGATCAAAAGGAAAAAGCGTTTGAAGAGCTGGCCGAGTCAGCAGAGCAGTTCGTTGCAGATTACCCGGACCGTGCGGAGCCACTGATCTGGCAGGGGATTGTGCTGAGTACCTATGCTGGCGCCAGGGGAGGACTGGGGGCCCTGGGCCTGGTTAAGGATGCCCGTAAGTCACTGGAAATGGCCCTCGCCATTGATGAGCGTGCTCTGGCGGGCTCGGCCTATACGTCCCTTGGCAGCCTTTATTATCAGGTGCCGGGGTGGCCGTTGTCGTTCGGCGATGACAAACAGGCTGAGAAATATCTGCAAAAGGCCCTGGCGATCAATCCCGAGGGGATCGACCCCAATTACTTTTTCGGTGATTTTCTGCTTGAACAGGGCGAGGACACCAGGGCCCAGGTTTATCTGAACAAGGCTCTCAGGGCACCACCCCGACCGGGCCGGGAAATCGCTGATGCAGGCCGGAGGCAGGAAATATCCGACCGGATAGGAAACCGCTGATCCTCACCGGCTTTTACAGCTCGCAGCTACTGTCACCTTGCTCTACACTCCATACAAGGGGCCAGCCCCGGCCCCTTGTATCCGGAGCTACTGAGCGTCTATGCCGCGATTTGAAGACGACTGGCCGGGAAACCTCCGGCCGACGGAACTGTTTCCGAAGCTGGCGTCGGGAGTGCCCGGGGTTCTGTTTATCTATGAGCGCAGTGCTGACGGGCAACATCACCGGTATCCCTTTGTCAGTGAGCGTGTTCGCGAGCTGTTCGGAATTGAGCCTGCAGACCTGCGCAGGGATGGAGAAACGGTATTCTCGGTGATCCACCCGGCGGATGTGGCCGGTGTGGCCGCCAGTATTGCCGAATCCGCCAAAAAGCTTTCGCCGTGGCAGCATCAGGCCAGGATGCGCCTGGCCAGCGGTGACTACCACTGGTTTGAATCCGACTCCATTCCTGAGCTCCAGGCTGACGGCAGCATACTCTGGTACGGCCAGTTCAATGATATCCAGGCGTTCAAGGACCTTGAGTTCTCTCTGCGGGAGAGTGAGGCCGAGTTTGCTTTCCAGGCGGGTTTCCAGAAGCTGATCGCACGATTGTCCTCGGATTTTATCACCCGCGGCTTTGGCAACATTGATCAGAGCATTAATCAGGTGCTGGAGGCTATCGGCCAGTTCTTTGGCGTAGACCGGGCTTACCTGTACCGTTTTTCAGAGCGGCGGGATGAAATGACGAACACCCATGAATGGTGCCGCGAAGGCGTTGAGCCGTTGATCAACTCTCAGCAGCAGGTGCCGATTGATACCTTTGCCTGGTGGCATGGCCAGATCGACCGGATGATCCGGGAAAACGGGGTCGTTTTTATCGAGGAAGTGGACGCATTACCCGAGGAAGCGGCCCCTGAAAAAGCCCTGCTGACGGAACAGGGCGTCAGCTCCATGTTCTGTGTTCCGGTTCGTACCCGGGGCGTTGTGTCCGGTTTTTTTGGTGTTGACTCTCTCAGCCAGAGGGTCTGGCGCAAAGATCAGGCGGACCTGTTGATCATTGTCTCCGGGCTGCTGTCTGGCGCCCTGGAACGTCATCGCCTGGAGGAGGAACTGACGAACCAGTCGATACGGGACCCATTGACCGGCCTTCACAATCGCCGCTATCTCTACCCCCGCCTGGATGAAATGATGGCCCTCTGGAATCGCGAGCGGCAGCCATTTGCGGTGGCGCTGTTTGACATCGACCATTTCAAACGGGTCAACGACACCCTCGGCCACCTGGCTGGCGACTACGTGCTGAGGGAGTTCACCGGTATTCTGCTCGCGCACACCCGTGCCACGGATGTGGTTGCCCGTTTTGGTGGCGAGGAGTTCGTCGTTGTCTTTTCTGCCACCGACGGTGAAGCTGCCGGAGAGGTAGTGAGCCGAATTATCACCACGGTCCGGGGTTACGAGTTTGTATTTGAAGGACAGAGCATTTCCCTGACCGTCAGCGCAGGTGTGGATGCGATTGATGACGATACCGCCGACGCTCCGACCTCGGAAGCCCTGATCGGGTGCGCGGATAACCGGCTCTATCTAGCCAAACAGGCCGGGCGCGACTGTTTCGCCAATGCATCAGGACCATCGCGGCTATAACCAAAGATCATTTCCCTCTATATTTCATTTTAGTATATGCTTAGAACTAAATATGAATGACCGGGAGATGAGTATTATGACCAATCCACTCGTCCAGCACTTTTTTGACGAACCCACCAATACATTCAGCTATGTTGTCAGTGATCCCGACAGCAATGCCTGCGCCATCATCGATTCCGTTCTCGATTTTGACTATGCCGCAGGAAAGACCGATGTACGTTCTGCCAATGAGATTATCGACTATATCCGGAAGAAGGATCTCAAGGTGGAGTGGATCATTGAGACCCACGTTCATGCGGACCACCTGTCTGCAGCGCCCTACCTGCACACGGAGCTTGGTGGCAAAACCGGCATTGGTGCCCACATCGTTGAGGTGCAGGAGATTTTCGGCAAGGCATTCAATGCCGGTACCGAATTCGCCCGCGACGGCAGCCAGTTTGATGCCCTGTTTAAAGAAGGTGACAGCTTCCGGATCGGTAATCTGGAAGGGCGGGTGCTGCACACGCCGGGCCACACCCCGGCCTGCCTGACCTACGTGATTGGAGATGCGGCCTTTGTAGGGGATACCCTGTTCATGCCGGACTACGGAACGGCACGGTGTGATTTTCCCGGTGGCAATGCCCGCACGCTGTATCACTCAATCCAGAAGGTTCTGGCGTTACCACCGGAGACCCGTATTTTCCTGTGCCACGACTACAAGGCCCCCGAGCGGGAAGAGTTCCAGCATATGACCACGGTGGCGGAGCAGCGCCGCAACAACATTCATGTGCACGAAGGCATCTCTGAGGATGATTTTGTGAAAATGCGCACCGAGCGTGATGCCACCCTGGATATGCCACGGCTGATATTGCCGTCCGTACAGGTGAACATGCGGGCAGGGCATATGCCTCCGGCGGAAGACAACGGTCAGGTTTATCTGAAAGTACCCGTCAACCTGTTCTGAGGTACGGATGAAACTGAAACAGTACCTGCCTTTCCTGGGTTGGCTGCCCACCTATCGGCGCGAGCACGCCGTCAGCGATCTGGTGGCGGCCGTCATCGTTACGGTTATGCTGATCCCCCAGTCCCTGGCTTATGCCCTGCTGGCCGGGTTGCCTGCCCAGGTGGGCTTGTACGCCAGCATCCTGCCGCTGGCGCTCTACGCCCTGTTCGGAACCAGCCGCACACTGTCCGTGGGCCCAGTGGCCGTGATTGCTCTGATGACGGCAGCAGCGCTTGCTCCGATTGCCGAGGCCGGCAGCCCCGCGTATGTCGCCGGGGCGGTGTTGCTGGGGGTGATGTCCGGGCTGATGCTTTTTCTGATGGGTGTGCTGAGGCTGGGGTTCCTCGCCAATTTTCTCAGCCATCCGGTGATTTCGGGTTTTATCACGGCCTCCGGGTTGGTGATTGCAGCCAGTCAGCTGAAACATATCCTTGGGGTGGAGGCCTCTGGCCATAACCTTCTGGAGATTGGGTCGTCACTGTTGGCGAATCTGGGCGATACCCACCTGCCCACCCTGTTGGTGGGGATCGGCGCGCTGCTGTTTCTTGTACTGTCCCGCAAAAAGCTCAAACCCCTGCTCAGGCGCCTGGGCCTGGGAGCGAGAATGGCGGATATCCTCACCAAGACAGCCCCCATTCTTGCGGTATTTGTCTCCACCCTGCTGGCCTGGTGGCTGGGACTGGACGCCAGGGGTATGGATGTGGTCGGGGAAATTCCCCGGGGGCTGCCGGAATTCACCCTGCCACCGCTGGAGCTGTCGCTCTGGAAACAGCTGGCGGTGGGAGCGCTGCTGATCAGTGTTGTCGGGTTTGTCGAATCGGTGTCGGTTGGCCAGACACTGGCCGCAAAACGGCGCCAGCGTATTGACCCGGATCAGGAACTGATTGGCCTTGGTGCCGCGAACCTGGGGGCGGGCTTCTCCGGGGGGATGCCGGTTACGGGTGGCTTCTCCCGTTCTGTGGTGAATTTTGATGCCGGTGCCGAAACCCCGGCTGCAGGCCTGTTCACGGCCGTTGGTATTGCCCTCGCGACTCTGTTTCTGACCCCCGCCATTGCCTACCTGCCAGTGGCAACCCTGGCAGCCACCATCATCGTGGCTGTTGCCACATTGATTGATCTGCCGGCCCTGGTCCGCACCTGGCGCTATTCCCGCTCCGATTTCGGCGCCATGCTGGCTACTATTCTGCTGACACTGTTTTACAGCGTGGAGGCCGGTATCGTGGCAGGCGTGGCACTGTCCATCGGCCTGTTCCTGTACCGGACAAGCCGTCCCCACAGTGCAGTAGTTGGTCGCGTACCGGGCACTGAACACTTTCGGAACGTGCTTCGCCATCAGGTGGAGCTGTGTCCGAAAGTGACTTTCCTGCGGGTGGACGAAAGCCTTTATTTTGCCAATGCCCGTTTTCTGGAAGAAACCGTAATGGACCTGGTGACGCGGCAGCCGGAACTGCAGGACCTGGTGCTGGTATGCACAGCGGTCAATCAGGTGGACGCCTCCGCTCTTGAAAGTCTGGAAGCGATCAACGAGCGGTTGACGGATGCAGGTGTCTGCCTGCATCTTTCAGACGTAAAGGGCCCTGTTATGGATCGCCTCGGCGGCACTGAGCTGTTGGCGAACCTTGGCGGACAGGTCTTTCTGAGTGCCTACGAGGCCTGGAAGGTGCTGACCAAGTCCCCTGAATCGGCGGCCCGACGATCTGAATCGGAGCATCGACACTATGGGAATGACAGAGAACCTGCTCTCTGCCAGCCAGCTGATCATCACAGGGCTGATCTTCCTGGCGGTCCTGGTTAATGCTGTACGGGGCACCAATTGGTCGGAATTCCGCCGCGACCAGGCCCTGCAACATTCCTTCTTCGGTGCCGCTGTGGCCCTGGGGTTTATCTGGCAGTTAAGGGCAGGGATCTCTCCCGGGCTGTCCATTCATATATTTGGTATCACGCTGATCACCCTGATGCTGGGATGGCGGCTGGCGGTGCTGTGCGGGCTTCTGGCGTTGGTGATAACGGTGATTACCGGGCGTGAACCGCTGATCGCCTTCGCCGCCAACGGGCTGGTAACGGTGATGGTGCCGGCTCTTGTCAGCCACGGCATCATGCGTTGGGAGCGGAAGCGCAATTTCAGGAATTTTTTTGCCTATATCTTTTTCTGTGGTTTTTTCGGGGCTGGTATTTCTGTTGCCGTAGCCGGTGTGGTGATGTGCCTGATGCTGTGGTCCGCCGGTGTATATACGTTTGGTGAGCTGATCCACGAGTATCTGCGGTACCTGCCTCTGTTCATGCTTCCAGAGGGGTTTGTGAACGGCACCTTCGTCACCGGGCTGATGGTGTTCCATCCGGACCGGTTGAAGACGCTTGATCAGAGTCGCTACCGTTGAGCGGCAGGTAGCCGGCTAGTTTCGCCAGTGGGAGTGTTTCTGCAGCTTTCGCTGCAGTGTCCGACGGTGCATGTTCAGGGCCCGGGCGGTGGCGGACACGTTACCATCGTTGTCGTTGAGAATTCGCTGGATATGCTCCCACTCCATTTCCTCCACCGAGGGAGGCGCGTTCCTGAGGTTCGGCGGAACTTCGAGCGGCTCGAAACTTGCCAGTAATTGACTGACCGTCACCGGTTTACACAGGTAGTTCACAGCGCCGCGGCGCATGGCTTCGACAGCCGTGGCAATGCTGCCGTACCCCGTCAGTACGAGGACCTCCAGTTCCGGGTTTATGTCCAGAAGCTCCGGTAGCAGCTGCAGGCCGCTTTCCCCCGCCAGGTTCAGATCCAGAACACAGCGATGAACGTTGCCTGCGGCCAGCGCCTCTCTGGCCTCCTGCTGGTTCCGCGCCAGACGCGATTCTATGCCCTGGCGGCCGAGCGAGCGTTGAAGAACCTGCAGGAAGGCATCGTCATCATCCACAAGAAGCCAGAGAGATTGCTCGCTCACGCATAGTCTCCTTTGTGATTGCTGTTACCGGTTGCAATCGGCAGAGCGATAATCATGGTTGTGCCCTGTGCGGTAACGCGGGCTTTCAGGGTTCCCCCGAGCCGCTGGATGGTGGCATTAGAGAGAAACAGGCCAACCCCGAGACCATTTTCGGAACTCACCACTTGTTCGCCGAGTGCGCCCCCGAGGGCGGTCTCCAGTCCATCGCCGTGGTCCTCCACAATCACCTCAAGCCACCCTTCGGCGCCATCACGAGCGCTGATGGCAACCCAGGACGGGCTGGCGGCTACGGCATTGGCAAGCAGGTTAAGGATGGCCTGGTCAAGCGTGGTGTCCACTGCCACCGGGCCGTCGGGAAACGGCTGTTGCCAGTCAATGATCGCCCCGGGCCAGAGCAGGGTGGCGGACTCCCTCAACCGCATGATCCAGCGTCGGGCCGGCAGGGTTTCCAGTTGCGCGGTTCTGGCCTGCACGGCGGCGCTGGTCAGTTGTTGAAGATGTCCACTGCACAGAGTCAGTTGGTTTTCCATCAGCCTGAGGTCCTCCGCAAGGGAGTCGCTGCCCGGTGCTGCGGATTTCATCTCCTCCACCAGCAGGGCCATGGTGTTCAGCGGGGTGCCCAGGCGGTGGGCTACGGCGGCAGAGGAAAGCCCCAGGGCGATGATCTGCTCATCCCGCAGGCGGGTCTCCCGTATCTGTGCCAGCTGTGACTGTTGCAGACGCAGACGGCGGGCAAGCGCACCAACCACAAGCAGCAGGATGACGGCCGTAATCGCGAAGGTCACCCACATGCCCACCAGGTGCAACTGCGCCAGATTTGCGCTGTGATGTTCATGGGTAAGCGGCGTATGCCAGAGCACCAGAGAGGTGTAGATCGCCACGCCGGCAATGGTTATGGCAATGCTATGGCCCAGTGGCACCAGGATGATAGCTACTGCGATCGGCAGCAACAGTAGTGAAACCAGCGGGTTGGTATAACCACCGGTGAAGTAAAGCCAGGCGCCAATCAGCAGCAGGTCGATGGCTAGAGCCAGGCTGACCGTCGCGGTGGAGCGGGGCGGCCGCCGGGTAAACCATAGCCAGCCCAGTGTTGCTACAACGGCATACACCAGGCTCAGTATCAGGGCCTCGGCCCGGTGCGCCAGGGAAACCATGGTTTCGGCAACGGCGGCCGTCATCAGTTGAAGAGCAACAAGGGTCAGCCGCATCCCCAGCAGATAGCGGGCCGCCTGTTGAAAACCGGTCTGAGATTGGGTGAGCCATTCCATGGACGGGATTCTATCAGCAGAGGCCGGTAAGCGGTGGGGAAATCGCGTGTCTGATTGCCGGGGGTCAATCGGGGAAGTAACAGACCAGTCGCTGGCGGATAATATCGCCCCGCAATTGAAGTGGCCGGTGGCTGAAGTCATGAACCTCAACCGCGGTGGCGGGTGTGGGTGGTGACTTTGCGACAGCGGGTGTGGCGGTCAGATGCTCCGGGAAATACCGGCAGTGGCTGTTTTCGGGAAACAGGGCGGCGTAGGCAATGCCGGTTTCCACCAGATCCTGGAAAAAGTGGGAGCCATAGGACAGGTCCGGCACCATGTGGCCTGCTTTTTCCGACACTTCAACGAGAGCGGCGACACCGGAAATATCGGAGAAACGAACCGGCACGCCCAGTTCCGGGCTGCTGGTACCCCACCGGCCGGGCCCGATCAGCAGGGTTGGCATATTGGCGGACCGGACGTGCTCACCTATCAGGCGGGCCACCTCATAGCGCTGGCTGGTGTTGAGCTCCCCGTAAACGGTCGCATCCACCCGGATCACCCGCTGGATGGACAGGTTGATGTTGCCGCCCATAAAGTGGCCCTCCGTGCTAAAAAGAAGCTGGTCCTGCGGCACATTGTCCGGAAGTTCCACCGGCCCGGTCTCGCCTATCGTGGCCAGGGGGCGGCATTGCACAAGGTTGAAGGAGGGGTCGCCCTCGTCGTCGAGGTGCAGGGTGAATTCCACATCGACCGGATGTTGGTAGCCGGCCTCAAGTGTTTGCAACAGGCTGGAAAGCCTTGAAATGAACGGCCCTTGTTGTACTAGCGGCCGGAAAGTCAGGCGCCAGACAGCGCCTTTCAGCCCGATCTGTTCGGCACGGGTGGTGGCCGCCCGGTCGACTTCCGCGAGGTGTGCCATGGGCAGTTCGGTTGTGGTTTCCAAAAGCTGGCTCAGGGGCCGGGTATCCAGCGTACCCTCTTGCAGGTCCAGCAGATCGACCAGATGCTGGGAGTCACGGTAGGATTCATCCTGGTTGCGGAAGGGCTGCCGGGTGGGTTGATCCAGGGCCATGACACAGGCGTGATCTCCTTCTATCCGGTCCACCGCCCGCGTTCCAAGCCCCATGACCATCCTCACCATGCCGGCTTTGGGGTCCATCGTATGGTCCCAGGCGAAGGTGTTGCGGGATACGCCTACACCTGCCGCATCCGGCAGATAGTAACGGCCATGGAAGCGGCCATTGACGCGCTGGATCAGCAATGCCATGGGCTCTTCCCGTTGATCCAGCCCCCGTTGTTTGCGGTAGCGCAGGGCATCTTCACTCATGGAGGACGCATAGACCTTACGAATGGCATCTTCGAGAGCCGTCAGGCGTTGCTCGGGCGCCCCCTGATTGACCAGGAAGACGCTCTCGTACTTTCCGGCAAAGGCGTTGCCGAAACCATCTTCCTGGAGGCTTGATGACCGTACCAGGATCGGGTACTGGCCATAATGATCCAGCAGCCGCTCCAGTTCGCTACGGATTTCATCGGGGAACTGGCCGGCCAATATGCCCTCTCTCAGGGCTGGAGCCTCGGTCAGGTAGCCTGCTTCAGACCGCTGGCGCATGGTCGAGGGCCACAGCCCGTTGTGCACCAGGAAAGCGTAGTAAGCGTCGGTGCCGAGATAACTGGAATCATGGGGCTCCAGATGCTGCTGCCACAATTCCGGCGCTTCCTTAAGCAGAATGTTCCGGGCCAGCAACATGCCGGTCGCCTTGCCACCGATGTAGCCGCTACCCACCAGCCGGGCGCGGATACTGAGCAGGTCTTCCAGCGACAGGTAGCGCCGTGCCAGTGCCAGTATCTGCGAGTCCCTGCTGATCATTACCTGCAGCACCTGCTCCTGTAAGTCGGCAATGCAGCCTTCATCCTGTTCAGAGATCGCCCGGCTGGCTTCCTGGAACAGGCGGTCCCAGTAGTCCAGCAGCGGCTGCCGGTGCAGGTGTTCCAGTTCGAGGCTGGCCTGTAGCCGGGTGGCGTCGCTGCTGTCAGTAATGGGGTCGAATCTGCCCTCGTGTTCCCGGTGGGGGAGAAACATGGTGGGTGATTGCCGGCGCCAGGCCTTTATGGGGTGGATCTGGACATTGTCGCCGTGGCGATGGACGTCAATCATGACCTGTGTTGTTTCGCGGATACGGTCCAGCGTCATGCGGGAGTGTCGGTCCGGATGCAGCGCAAACCAGGCCACGGTATCCAGCTCAAACAGAAACGGGCACACCACCCGAAAGAAATTGCCCACCATGGTATCGGTGGCCCAGGCGTTCAGCAGCTCGCTGAGGCTGTCACACACGTAAAAGGCGCCCCGTCCGTGCTGTTCGATCAGGTGCCAGACTCTGCTGGTAAAGCTTTCAAAGCCTCCCAGCGCATCAATCTCGATGGTGCGGACCGCCGGGTGCTGTTCGATAATGGGCGGGTGCTCGCCAAAGCGAAGGTAAATGATCTGCCGGCCGGTATCGGCGGCAGCGTTCAGGAAGGGATGTACGAACCGGCGATAGTCATTGAGATCAGACACCCGCCAGACCACGTTATCGCCAATGCGTAAGCCATCAAGAACCTCATCCAGCCCGGTCAGGCCGGTGGATACCCGGTCTGCGGACTGGAGAGGCTCGTCGCTGCTCATGGCCGGATCAGATAACGCCCATTGCGTTCATTGCTCTGGCAACCCTGAGGAACCCGGCCACGTTGGCGCCCAGTACGTAGTTGCCTTCGGAGCCGAACTCAGCGGCGGTTTCATAACAGTTCTTGTGGATATCAATCATGATTTCCTCAAGCCGCCTCTGGGTATGATCAAAGGTCCAACGGTCCCGGCTGGCATTCTGTTGCATTTCCAGCGCTGAGGTGGCCACACCACCAGCGTTGGCAGCCTTGCCGGGGCCATAGGCCAGTTTCGCATTCTGAAAAATATCAATGCCTTCTGGCGTGGTGGGCATGTTGGCGCCTTCGGCGACGGCAATACAACCGTTTTCAACGAGAGTCTTGGCGTCTTTGCCATTGAGTTCGTTCTGGGTGGCGCAGGGAAGGGCCACGTCGCAGGGAACAGTCCAGATATTACCGCCCTTTACATAGTTCGCATCCTTGTGGAACTCGGTGTAGGTGCTGATGCGCCGACGTTCCACTTCCTTGATGCGCCGGAGAGTCTGCAGGTCGATGCCTTTCTCGTGCACGATCATGCCGCCGGAGTCAGAGCAGGCGATCACCTTGGCACCCAGTTCGTGAGCCTTTTCGATGGCGTAGATGGCGACGTTACCGGAGCCGGAAACAACCACGGTTTTGCCGTCAAGAGAATCGCCCCGGGCCTTGAGCATTTCGTGGGTGAAGAAAACCGTGCCGTACCCGGTGGCTTCGGTGCGTGCGCAGCTACCACCCCATTCCAGTCCTTTGCCTGTCAGCACGCCCGACTCGTAACGATTGGTGATGCGCTTGTATTGACCGAACAGGTAGCCGATCTCACGGCCCCCTACGCCAATGTCGCCGGCAGGAACATCGGTGTATTCGCCCAGGTGGCGATAGAGTTCCGTCATCAGGCTCTGGCAGAAACGCATGATTTCGTCATCTGACCGGCCCTTGGGATCGAAGTCGCTGCCGCCTTTGCCGCCGCCGATAGGCAGGCCGGTGAGAGCGTTCTTGAAGATCTGTTCGAAACCCAGGAACTTGATGATGCCCAGGTAAACCGACGGGTGAAAGCGCATGCCGCCCTTATAAGGCCCCAGGGCGCTGTTGAACTCGACACGGAAGGCACGGTTGATGTGGATCTCGCCGCTGTCGTCCTGCCAGGGTACCCGGAAAATGATCTGGCGCTCGGGCTCACAGATGCGCTGGATGATTTTCTTGTCGGCAAATTCGGGGTACTTCACCAGCACAGGGCCAAGCGTCTCCAGAACTTCATGGACAGCCTGGTGAAATTCACTTTCACCCGGGTTGCGATGCAGTACGTCCTGGAAGATGGGTTCCAGCTTTTCATCAAGTTTTGCAGTCATATGGGTTAAGCCCTCGGAATACGCGTATTGAGCGCCGTAGAACGGCGGCTGCACAAGGAAAAGGGTAATGATTCCACCACAGGGGTGCGTATTTTGGCAAGCGGCTTAAATATTTTGATGTACCGGAAATACTCCTAAAGGGGTGCGGCATTGTGTCTCAAGCCACGGTCGGGGCGGCGCCATACAATTGTACCTGTCGAACCGACTATGCAGTGACTCATGCAGCCATAAGGACCCCCTCGAAATGGTAATCAGATATCTGGCTCGTTGTATCGGCCTGAGCCTGGCCGGTTGTGCCTTTATCCCGTTCGTTCAGGCAGAAACCGAACCAGCGGACCAACTGTTGATCCGGGTGACCGAGGGTCGTTCAGCGGAGATTGCCCGGCTGAACAAGGCGGCGGTAACGACCGAGCCCGTCGAGCGCTTGTCTGCTAACCCCGCGGTGTCGCTTTCCCGTATGGGTGGACGCGGCCTGGAGCCGGTGGTTCGGGGCCAGAGCCAGGAACGTGTGGACGTGCTGCTGGATGGTATCCGGGTGGAGGGAGCCTGCCCCAACCGTATGGACCCGCCAACCAGTCGCCTGAGTGTGGCACTGGCGCCGGTGCTGGAGGTGCGCACCAGTAACCAGACCCTGCGCTGGGGCCCGATAACAGGCGGGCAGGTGGTCGCAACCACTGCGGCCCCGGCCTTCAACGGCTCCAATACGACGGGCCACGTGACGGTTGCCGGTGCTGACAATGGCGATGGCAGGCTGATTAACGGGAGCGCGGCTGTTGGCAACGATAGCGCCTGGCTCAGGCTCGCGGGCGGGTACGATGAGGCCGAGGATTACGAGGACGGCGACGGCGATGAGGTCCGCAGCGCCTACAAGAACTCGGAAGCTCGCCTGGATGCGGCCTGGAAGGCAGACAACGGTTTCTATATCAAAGGGCTGGTGAGCCGTCAGGAAGAACGGGATGTGAAATACGCGGGCTCAGGCATGGACGCGCCGGAAACCGATACCGATATCCTGCGCCTGGAACTCGGGTCACCGGTGGCGGATGGCGACTGGAACCTGCTGGCCTGGCAGGCCAATGTCGACCACCTCATGGATAACTTCAGTCTTCGAGATGCCTCAATGAAAATGCTTACGGCTTCCGAGGCTGACACCCGGGGCCTTCGGTTGACCCTGGACCAGAGCCCGGACACCAGAACGGACTGGGCCATTGGCGCGGATGTTGAAACCAATAACTGGCACGCCGAACGGTTTGGCGGAGCGAATCTCGATGTGCTCACCTCGGTACTCTGGCCCGACGTGGACCGGGACCGTTTCGGACTCTTCGCCGAACGCTTCTATCGGGTAACGCCAACGTTGCAGCTGGGCGGGGGCGTACGCTATGACCGCGTGGAAATGTCCGCAGCGACGGCTGACAAGGTGTTCGGTAGTGGCATGATGGCCATGTCAGCGGCCGACGCCTACCAGAGCGTATACGGCACCACCGAGACCGATGTTAACGATGATAACGTCAGTGGCTTTGTCAGCAGCAACTGGCGTCTCTCTCCCATACAGTCGATGGTGGTTACCGCGAGCCACAGTGTGCGGAGCCCGGGGGTGACCGAGCGTTACATCGCCAACTGGAATAACATGGACCCCTCGAAGCGCTGGGTGGGTAATCCTGGTCTGGACGCCGAGGTACATCATAAGCTGGAGCTGGCATTGCCCGGACGGAGCAATGGGTGGCACTGGCGCCCCGCCGTGTGGATTGATCAGGTCGATGATTTTGTACTTCGCACCCGAAACGCGGATGGGGTCAGCGTCTACCGCAATATCGATGCCCGGCTGATGGGTGTTGAGGGGCAGCTCGGATGGAGCAATGGCACCTGGAGCACCAACAGCAGCCTGGCGTCTGTGCGGGGCGAGAACCGGGACGATGATAAGGCATTGCCTCAGATTCCACCTGTGCAGTTCATCCAGACCCTTGGTTGGCAGCATAGGGGCCATGGGGTTGAACTGGAATGGGTGCTCGCCCGCCGGCAGGACCGCGTGGATCTGGAGTCGGGCCAGGATGCCGGTACTTCACCAGGCTATGGGGTGCTGAACCTGTCCGGTAGCCACCCGGTGGCGGACTACCTCAGCCTGAGCTGGGCAGTGGACAACCTGTTCGATAACACCTGGGCACCCCACGTCAGCCGCGCCAACACAGACCCCTTCAATCCGGAAGCCGTGCGGGTGAATGAGCCCGGCCGGACCTTGCGTGCCGCTCTGACGGCCAGGTGGTAAATCCGTTTATGGCGGTTACCCGCTTCTCATAGCTGGCGGGTGACACTGTGCCCCGGGTGGAACCAACTCCGTCACCCGGGGCTTTTTTGTCCGGGCTCAATGTAAGTCACCTGTCTGCCTGTTAAACTTTGATTGATTGGGAGAATAACCTTATAACTTTTTTTAGAGGTAGGCATGCGCTATCCGGGTCGCCTTTTCGTTACGTTGTTGTTTCTGGTGCCTGCACTGGCCGCCGCGCAACCTGCCTTTGAAACTGTCGAGCGCCGGTCGTTTCATGAGACGGTCCACCTGGATGGTGTTATTGAAGCTGTTCAGCAGAGCACCGTCTCTGCCCAGACCAGCGGGACGGTTCAGCGCCTTCCCTACGATGTCGATGACTCGGTTGCTGCTGGCGATCTGATTGTCCAGTTGGAAGATAGCGAACAGCGCTCCCGGTTACGCCAGGCCCAGGCCGGTCTGGAAGAGGCCGAGGCGGCGCTGTCGGATGCGAAACAGCGGTTCGAACGCATTGAAGCGGTTCACGAGCGGGGTCTGGTGTCCCGGCAGGAGTTCGACCAGGCCCGTAATACTCTCGCCGCCGCCCGAGCGAGGGTTGAGCGTGCCGGTGCAGCGGTTTCCGAGGCCCGGGAACAGCTCTCCTATACCCGTGTAATGGCCCCTTACGGCGGTATCCTCACCGAACGTCACGTGGAGGTGGGGGAGTCGGTAAACCCCGGCCAGCCGCTGCTGAGCGGACTATCCCTGGAGCAGCTTCGGGTGGTGGTGGACCTGCCACAGAAGTACGCGGATCTGGCGCGCACCGAGCGCCAGGCTGAGGTAACCCTGGCCGATGGGCGGGTACTCGAGACCGGCGAGATGACGTTCTACCCCTATGCAAACCCGCAAACCCACACCTTCCGCCTGCGGATGCGTCTGAGTGAACCCAACGGCTCCCTGTTTCCGGGCATGCTTGTGAAAGTCGGCGTTCCTGTTGCCAGTCGCGAAGCTCTCTGGGTGCCGGCCAGCAGTCTGATTCAGCGCAGCGAGTTGCGGGCGGTGTTCGTACTGAATAAAGAGAATCGGCCCCGGCTTCGCCAGGTACGCACCGGAGTGCGGGATAACGACAGGCTCGAGATCCTGGCGGGCCTCGGCGAAGGCGAACGTGTGGTCACCAACCCGTCGGCGCTGGTTGGCAGTGATCGATTGAATCCGGTTAACAGCTCCGGTGAGGGCGCGAACCCGTGAGCCGGGACCTGCCGCCGGTTGGCCCGTCCGGAGCCATTGCCCGGGTTTTCCAGAATAATCACCTCACCCCTCTGCTCGCCATTCTGGCGATCATTCTGGGCGTACTGGCTGTGGTGGTCACGCCGAAAGAGGAAGAGCCCCAGATTGATGTCACCATGGCCGACATCATGGTGGCATTCCCGGGTGCCAGCACCCGCGAGGTGGAGAGCGCCATAGCGACGCCTGCCGAGCAGGTGATGAGCGAGATCCAGGGTGTGGAACACGTCTATTCCGTGTCCCGTCAGGGCCAGGCGGTGATCACCGTGCAGTTCGAGGTGGGCATTCCGCGCCAGGAGGCGCTGGTCCGGCTCTATAACCAGGTGTATTCGAACCAGGACTGGCTGCCGGCCAACCTCGGCGCAAGCCAGCCGGTGATCAAACCCAAAGGCATCGATGACGTGCCGGTGATGACCCTGACGCTCTATGACCCGGTGAACGGGCATACGGGAGAGGAGCTGACCCGCCTGGCGCACATGCTGGAAGTCGCCCTGAAACGGGTTCCCGGAACCAGGGATGTCTACACCACCGGCGGCATTCCGGATCGTGTCGATATCCGTTTTGACCCTGCGTTGCTGGCGGGCTTTAACCTGACCATCGACGACATTCGTAACGCCCTGGCAGCGGCCAATGCCAGCAGCCAGGAGGCCCGGATTACCCGCGATACCGTATCGATTCCGGTGCAGGCAGGAACGCTTCTCGAAACAGTAGAGGATGTCCGGCGCCTGGTGGTGGGCATGCACAATGGTTCTGCCGTGTACCTGGAAGACGTGGCGGACGTCAGCCGGGGCGGCACCGTGGCTGATCAGAGTGTGATGACCGGATTCGGACCGGCGCATGAGAGCAGCATGGCTGGCCAGCCCGGCGAGGTTTACCCGGCCGTCACCCTGGCCATCGCCAAGAAGCCGGGCGAAAATGCCATCAACATCACCACAGCCATTGAAGAGCGTCTGGAGCAGCTGCGCAACCGGGCGCTTCCTGAGTCAGTGGAGGTGCTGGTCACTCGTGACTACGGCGTCACCGCCTCCCAGAAAGCCCGTAAACTGATTACCGACCTGATCTCTGCCACCCTGTGTGTGGTGCTGCTGGTGCTCGTTGCCATGGGCTGGCGACAGGCCCTGATTGTGGGTATCGCGGTTCTGATTACTCTGCTGCTGACCCTGGTCTTTTCCTGGGCATGGGGTTTTACGCTCAATCGAGTCTCGCTGTTTGCGCTGATTTTCTCCATCGGGATTCTGGTGGACGACGGCATCGTGATCACCGAGAACATCAATCGGCGGATCCAGAACTCCCGGCGCGCGGTAAAGGACATCATCCCGGTGGCCGTGGATGAGGTGGGCACGCCCACCATTATGGCCAGCCTCACCATTATGGCGGCGCTGATCCCCATGGCGTTTGTCAGCGGTCTGATGGGCCCCTACATGAGCCCGATTCCGATTAACGCTTCTGCCGGTATGGTGCTCTCCCAGATCGTCGCCTTTGTGGTAGCGCCCTGGCTGGCCTTTCGCCTGCTCCGCCATAAAAAGGGTGAACTGGCTGCGGAAGCCGATGAGGCTTCTAATTCAGCCGACGGGGTAAGCCCCCTCTCCCTGCGAATTTTCCGCAATGTTCTGGGGCCGTTCCTCGGTGATCATCCGTGGCGCCGGCGTCTGCTCGCACTGGCTGTGGTTGGTCTGACGCTTGCGGCCAGCTCTTTGCCGGTGTTCCAGGCTGTGATTCTGAAAATGCTGCCGTTCGACAACAAGTCCGAGCTGCAGGTTGTGGTGGATATGCCCGAACGTACCCCCATGGAGCAGACCCAGCGGGTGTTGATGGAAATGGGCGCCTACCTGGAAACGGTGGACGAAGTGGCCAACTGGCAGACCTACGCCGGCACCGCCTCTCCAATCAACTTCAACGGCCTGGTGCGCCAGTACTACCTGCGCGGGGATCCGTACCACGGTGATGTCCAGATTAACCTCACGCAGGAGGAAAACCGGGTTCGGCCGTCCCACGACATCGCCCAGTCCCTGCGGGCGCCACTGACGGAGATTGGTGACCGGTACGGTGCCAGTGTCGAAATTGTCGAGGTGCCCCCGGGGCCACCGGTGTTGTCTCCGGTGGTGGCAGAGATCTACGCGGTGGATGAATCACGTCGGGCAGAGCTTGCACGCACTGTAGCCGAGGGTATGAGCACCGTGAATGGACTGGTGGATATCGACACCACGCTCGAAGCGCCTACCAGGCAATGGGAAGTGGTGGTGGACAGGGACAGGGCGGCGCGGCTTGGTGTGTCCCAGGCTCAGGTCGTCGGTGCTCTGCAGACGGCCCTTGGCGGCACCAGTGTCAGCTTCCTGCACGATGATCACGCCAAATACCCGGTTCCGATCCGGGTAATCCTGGGCGAAGGCGACAAGGCCCAGCCATCGGTGCTGCTGTCTCTCAAGGTTCGTAGCCGCGATGGAAACCTGGTTTCGCTGGCAAGCATCGCCCAGGTGCGGGAAGCGGACTGGATGGGTGCCATCTATCATAAGGACCTGCTGCCGGTGACCTACGTTACCGCCGATATGGCCGGTGAGATTGATTCGCCGCTCTATGGCATGTTTGCCATGGTAGAGCGTCTGAACCAGCAGGAGGGAGCGCCGGAGCAGTATTTTATTGACCAGCCGCCATTACCGGAAAAAGGCACCCTGAAGTGGGACGGCGAATGGCAGATTACCTACGAAACCTTCCGGGACATGGGCGCGGCCTATAGCGTGGGCGTATTCATGATTTTCGTGCTGTTGGTGGCCCAGTTCCGGTCGTACATTCTGCCCCTGGTGATTATGGCGCCCATCCCCTTGACGCTGATCGGCATCATGCCTGGCCATGCCCTGCTGGGGCGGGAATTCACCGCCACCAGTATGATCGGAATGATCGCCCTGGCCGGCATTATCGTGCGCAATTCGATTCTGCTGGTGGTATTTATCCGGCAACTGATCGAGGAGGGCGTGAAAGTGGATGAAGCGGTCGTGCTGGCCGGCGCGGTACGTATCAAACCCATCGCCCTGACGGCCATCTCGGCGATGGTGGGTGCTTACTTCATTCTGAACGATCCGATTTTCAACGGGCTGGCGATATCCCTGGTCTTTGGCCTGGCCATGTCCACCTTGCTTACCGTGGTGGTGGTGCCATTGCTTTATTACACCCTGGCGCGTTGCCGTTGGGTCTGATCAGGTCCGGGCTGGTGCTTCTGAAAGGGAATTAACCGGCACAATCCGGTTGCGACCGGCCTCCTTGGCCTTATAGAGACGGATATCCGCCTCGCGCACCAGCTCACGCAGGGTGTCACCATCGGTTCCAAGTTCGGCTACGCCGCCGCTGATTGTCAGGCGAATGACGTTGCTATTGATGTGCAGGGGGGTGGACGCGACAGCCATGCGGATTTTTTCGGCAACTTCCAGCGCCTGCCGGCTGTTGGTGTTGCTGAGCAGAACGCCGAATTCCTCGCCGCCCAGGCGGGCGGCCAGGTCGGTGACACGCAGGCATTCCCGGAAAATTCGGGCAACGTGTTGCAGCGCCAGATCGCCGGTTTCATGGCCGTGGTCGTCGTTCACATTCTTGAAGTGATCCAGGTCGAGAACCAGGATAGAGACCGGCGAGCCGTATCGACGCGCCCGGTGTTTTTCATGCTCAAACACATCACTGAGCCGTGCACGGTTGGCAAGACTGGTCAGCGGATCGGTCTGGGCGAGTTTCATGAGCTGGCGCTCGGAGGTTTCACGGGTCACTTCGTAAACGTGGGAAAACACCAGAATGCAAAGGGAGATCACGGCAATGTTGGTGATCGGCAGCGCCTGCATCATTTCCGGCCGGTCCAGGTGTCTGAACAGAAAGATCACGGCTGCCACACTCATGTAGAAGAGAGAAACGGCCAGCCCAAGTCGTCGGCCCATTAGAAGGTGAGAAATAATGGGTATCAGTAACACCCACGCATGGGCAGAGGAGGTCGCCCGTGGGGTTGCCATGGCGAACATCATGGCGGTGAAGAAAGGGATCAGATAGGCGATGATCCAGCGTTCCAGGTGCCGGGTGTGACGGATGGCCCGGTAAACGATGAGGGAATAAATGCCCATTGCGATCTCTACGAAGGCAAGCGGGTAACTGCCTTTGAGCAGATTCATGGACGAGAACAGTATGGCGCCAATGACGCACAGCACCAGCAGTGCCTTCAACACCGCCTTACGGTAGGGG
Organism: Marinobacter denitrificans; assembly: GCF_008795955.1. Classification (GTDB taxonomy): domain Bacteria; phylum Pseudomonadota; class Gammaproteobacteria; order Pseudomonadales; family Oleiphilaceae; genus Marinobacter; species Marinobacter denitrificans. The sequence goes on along the minus strand of NZ_VMHN01000010.1, from coordinate 127,089 downwards.
CGGGCCAGTTCTTTCAGGGGGTCTTTATAGCTATCCATGCGCTAGGTCTGTGGCGGCTGGAGCGGGCTGATTCCGGATTCTGGAATGTGTAGATAAAGTGAGCACAAGCAAGGAATGTGAATTAGATCAGATTTTCAACAAAAAGTGATGGGGTTTGCGACTAAAGTCTAATGGATCCTGACACTGCGCTCACATGCGCTATATTGACGCACCATGGCAGATCCGGATCCAAAAGCGGGTTCGGGTTGTATAGTAAGAAGCCGGATTTCATCCAGGTTTACACACCGCGATTGGCCAGATAACCATGATAAAAAGATTTGTTCCTTTATTGATACTTGCCATCGGTGTTGCTGGTTTTATCCTGCTCAAGGTCACCAGGCCCGAGCCGGAAACTGTCAGTGCCAGAGAACGCAGTTGGCTCGTTGAGGTCATGACGGTGACGCCGGATACCCGTGCGCCGATATTGCCCCTGTATGGCGAGCTGGTGGCGCCAGAACAGACCACCATCGCCGCACCTCTTGCGGGACGAATTGGCAGCCGACCTGTCAGGGAGGGGCAGCGGGTGAAAGCGGGAGAGCTGCTGGTCGCCCTGGATGAGGCAGATGTTGCGCCTCTGGTTGCCCAGGCGGAAGCCGACGTAGGCGATCTTCGGGCCCAGTTGTCCTCGGAAGAGGTGCGCTATGCTACCGATCGCAATGCGCTCGAAGGCGAGAGAGCCATTCTCGATAACGCCCGGCGGCAGTTCGAGAGAACACAATCGCTGGTCAATCGGGACCTGACTTCGCGGGAAGCGCTGGAGACCGCCTCTGATACCCTCGCCCGCGCCCGCCTGACGGTCACTGCACGGCAGCGGGCAGTGGACGAACACCCCTCCCGGGTACAAAGCCTGGAGGCGAGGCTTGCCCGCGCCCAGGCAGCCCTCACTTCGGCACGCCGGGACGCAGAAAGAGCGACGGTGAGGGCGCCCTTCGACGGTATCGTGACTGATATCCAGGTGGCGGAGGGGGATCGTGTATCGCAGAACGCCCGGTTGCTTTCTGTCTACCCCGACCAGGGGTTGGAACTGAGAGCCCGGGTACCGGATGTGTTCCGCCAGGAGTTGCTGGATGCCCTGGATTCCGGCGAGGAACTGCAAGCGGTTACGGATGATGGCCGGCATCGTTTCCTCCTTTCCCGCTTCGCCGGGACCAGCGATCCTGCCGGTACAGAGGCGATTCTGACCTTGCGGGGAGAGGCCGGGGGCCTGCGCCCGGGTGGCCTGCTCCCGGTGACTCTGGAAAGGCCGCCAGCCCAAAACACCATTGCCGTTCCTTACAGTGCCCTCTATGGCAGCGACAGTGTTTACCGGATGACCGAGGACGCCCGTATGCAGCGCGTCACCGTGAAACGCCTTGGAGAGGCCAGAGGTTCGAACGGTGATCGTCATGTGGTGGTGTCGGCGGAGGGGCTGGAGGCCGGCGACTCGCTGATTACCACCCATCTACCCAATGCCATGACGGGCCTGAAAGTGGAACTTGCCGGCGCCGCGCCGGAGGCGGACGAATGAGGCGTCGCCGCGGTGTAATCGGTTTCTTCGTACACCATCGGGTAGCGGCCAACCTGGTGATGTTGGTGATGCTGCTTGGTGGCGCCCTGGCGCTGACCAGGATGAACATCCAGTTCTTCCCAAACTTTGCCCTTGATATTGTCAGTGTGAGGGTGGTCTGGAGCGGTGCCTCCGCGGAAGACGTGGAACAGGGTATAACCAACCCCCTGGAGCAGCGTCTTCGCAGCGTCCAGGGGCTCAAGAAAATGACCTCCACCTCCGCCCAGGGAGTGTCATCCATTACCCTGGAATTTACGGAGAATACCAACCCGATCCAGGCACTGGATGATGTGCGCCAGCAAGTGGATGAGTTCACCAACCTGCCGGCAGAAGCGGAAGAGCCCCAGGTAACCCGCTTTGAACGCTACGAGCCCGTGGGCAGACTCCTGGTTTATGGCGACATGGACCGGGGGGAGCTTCGCCAGCTGGCCTACCGGTATGAAGATGAGCTGCTGTCACGAGGTATTGACCGGGTATCCATTCGCGGCCTGCCGGAGCAGCAGATCAGTATTGATGTGCCGGTAGAGCGTCTGGAAGCCCTGGGCCTTTCGCTGGACCAGATTGCCGAGCGTGTAGGGTCTGTGTCCCGTGACTTACCTGCGGGAATGATGGGCCAGCAGGACGCCACCCGTGAACTTCGGTCCGTGGAGCAGCGCCGCAGCCCCCAGGACTTTGAAACCATACCGGTGCTCAGCGGTGAACGTATTCAGCTGCGCCTGGGAGACATTGCCATCATCCGCCAGGAGGCCCGGGAAAGTCAGGTGAACATCACCCGGGATGGGTTTCCGGCGGTCGAACTCCAGCTCCAGCGGGCCGAGGATGGTAACTCCCTGGAGGCGGCCGGAGTGCTGGAAAATTGGCTGGCGGAGACTCGCCCGGTGTTGCCGCCTTCTGTGAAACTGGAAGTCTACGATGAAACCTGGCAGCTACTGGACGACCGTATTTCCTTGCTGATCAAGAACGGCATGGGTGGCCTGGTCCTGGTTATTATCCTACTGTACCTGTTCCTGCCGGGACGGGTGGCCCTGTGGGTGGCCATTGGTATTCCTACGGCCTTTCTCGCTGCGCTGGCGGTGCTCTGGGGCATTGGCGGCTCCATCAACATGATTTCCCTGTTTGCACTGATCATGGCTCTGGGGGTGATCGTGGACGATGCCATTGTGGTGGGGGAGGACGCTGACGCCCACGCCCGCATGGGCGAGGAGTCCATCTACGCTTCAGAGGGGGCTGCCAAGCGGATGGTATGGCCGGTGCTGGCGTCATCGCTGACCACCGTGGCAGCGTTTATGCCGCTGCTGGTGGTAGGGGGCGTCATCGGTAATATCCTGGGTGACATCCCCCTGGTGATGATCTGTGTGCTGGTCGCTTCCTTGCTGGAGTGCTTTATCGTGCTGCCGGCCCACCTGCGCCATGCCTTTATTCCCGGCAAAAGCAAAAAGGCTGGCCCCGGCCCGGTGGAACGGGTGCGTAAGCGGTTTGAGTCAGGCTTTGATCGTTTCCGTGAGGGGCCTTTCCGCCAGGCGTCCCGCTACACCCTGCAGCATCGTGGCCTTACCCTGGCTTCGGCCCTGGCGGTGGCCCTGCTGACAGTGGGGCTGCTGGTTGGCGGCCGGCTCGGGTTCAACTTCTTCCCCACTCCGGAGCCCTCGGTACTCTACGCCAATGCAAGCTTTGTGGCCGGCACCAACCGGGAATCCGTGGACGACTTTATCGCCGGGATGCAGCAGGCTCTGAACGAAACCGAAGAGGCGCTCGGGGGCGACCTGATCCTGCATGCGGTTGCCAATCATGGCACCAGTCAGGGTGCTGAGGGCACCACACGGACCGGGGATGAACTGGGCTCCATCATGGTGGAGCTGGTTCCCTCGGACCGCCGTTCGGTTCGAAACCCCGAATTCATCATGGCCTGGCGGGACCGCCTGAACCGACCTGCCGGACTCGATAACCTCACCATCTCCGAGCGCCAGTCTGGTCCCCCGGGCAAGGATGTGAATGTGCGCCTGACCGGAGAGAACGCCATCGACCTCAAGACGGCGGCTGAAACCCTCAATGAGTCCCTGCGCACACTGCCCGGTGTGCTGGATACCGAAGACGACATGCCCTGGGGCCGTGAGCAGCTTATCTATCAGGTCAGTGCCCACGGTGAGGCGCTGGGGCTGACCACCAGTGACCTCGGTCGCCAGTTGCGGGCGGCGTTTGATGGTCGTATTGCCCAGATTTACCAGGATGGACGTGACGAAGTGGAGGTGAGGGTACAACTGCCGCGGCACCAGCGTGAAAGCATGGCGACGCTCTCACAGCTCACCGTGCGGGTGCCGGACGGTCGCTTTGTGCCGCTGAGCCAGGTCATGAACCTGGATCACCGTCAGGGCTTCCAGGCTCTGCGGCATGCGGAGGGTGAATTGTCGGTGGAGGTCACGGCTTCCCTGAATACCCGCATCAGCACCGCCGACCAGATTATTGCCAGCCTGGAGGAGAATGTACTGCCGGCACTGGCCAGCCAGTACAACCTGCGATACAGCTTCGAGGGCCGGGCGGCCGACCAGCGTGAAACCATGGAGGACATGCAAACCGGCCTGATTATCGGCCTGGGGTTGATGTATGTGGTGTTGGCCTGGGTGTTCGCCTCCTGGAGCATGCCATTGATAGTGATGGCCATCATTCCCTTTGCTCTGGTAGGGGCCCTGATCGGCCACTGGCTGATGGGGCTTCAGCTCACCATCCTCTCTTTGTTCGGCCTGTTTGGCCTGTCCGGAATCGTGGTGAATAACGCCATTATTCTGGTGGCCTTTTACAACCAGCAGCGAAAGAAAGGGCTGGGCATTACCGATGCTCTTAACGAAGCGGCGGTGCAGCGGGTGCGGGCGGTTCTGCTCACCTCTCTGACCACCATTGGTGGCCTGTTGCCATTACTGTTTGAAACCTCACTCCAGGCCCAGTTCCTGATCCCCATGGCCACGTCCATAGCCTTTGGCCTGGGGTTGTCGACCTTGCTGGTGTTGGCGGTGATTCCGGCATTGCTGTCTTATCTTGAACAATTCCGGGAATGGCGCGCCTACCGCCGGGGCGAAGAACCGGAACCCACTATCCAGCGGAGCGTTTAATGTCGAGCCCGGTACTGGCCATTGAAGGATTGAGCAAAGGGTTTGCCAGTGGTGGACAACGGGTTTCCGTGCTCACCGGCCTTACCCTGAGTGTCTTGCCGGGGGAGTCGTTGGCTGTTATCGGACGCTCGGGTTCCGGCAAGAGCACCCTGCTGAACCTGCTATGTGGCCTGCAAAGAGCGGACGGGGGCGTCATAACGGTAGCAGGGGAATCCTTTGACAGCTCTGATAATCGCGACTTCGACACACGCTGGGCAGAGTTGCGGCGACGCTCCATCGGTGTGGTGTTCCAGGACGCGAACCTGATGCCGGCCCTGTCGCTAGTGGAGAACGTTCAGTTGCGGGCAAACCTGGCCGGCCTTGCGGGTGGTGGCGAGCGCCGATGGCTGGAACGGCTGGGCGTGGGTGCCGAAGCTGATCGCTATCCGGACCAGGTGTCCGGCGGCCAGGCCCAGCGGGCGGCACTGGCAATGGTATTTGCCATGGCGCCGTCGCTGATACTTGCGGACGAGCCCACGGGCAGCCTTGACCGTCATACCGCCGATGAGGTGGCGGACTGCCTGTTTGACGTGCAGAGGAACAGTGGCTGTGCTCTGGTTCTGGCCACTCATGATCGCGAACTGGCTGGCCGCTGCAACCATTTGCTCGACCTGAGTGGAACACCCTAGCCGATGATGCTGGTAGGGGCTTTCATCAGCCATTATCGCCGTCATCCGTTCCAGTTGGCGGCGCTGGCTTTGATGATCGTGTTGGCCACCATGTTGTGGGCCGGGGTTACTGTGCTGACAGATCAGGCCCGTAACAGCCTGTTCCAGAGTGAAGAGGCCGTGGCGCCCCGGGTTCATGTGGTGCGGACCGACGGACAGCCTGTTGGGGTCGCCGAGTTTGCAGCCCTGCGGATGGATGGCCTGTGCGTCGCCCCCTGGCTGGAAGTGCAGCGCCCCGCGCCTGAAGGCCGGGTGATTGGCATCGATCCCCTGGCCATGGGGTGTTTTGGCGAAGCGACCCCGGGTGGGAAATCGGGCGAACTGGATGGTACGCCGTTTCTTGATATCAGTGAGGCCAAAAGGCTTTCCCGCGAAGGCTATGACAGTCGGCTTTACCTGCTGGCCCCCAATGAGAACGCAGAGTTGCCACAAGGCTATGCCCTGCGGGAGTTTTCACTGGGTCCATCCACGGGCGAACTGGCAGACAGCTTTCTGCTCAATCTGGATGCGCTGAGCCTACTGGTGTTGCTTATCACTGGCCTGCTGGTGCGCAGTGTGCATCGTCTGGGCATAGCCCAGCGCCAGGCCAGCTTTGACCTGTTGTACCGGTTCGGGGTGCAGCGCGGGCGGGTAAGGCGTTTGCTGGCGCTGGAGTTGGTGGTACTGACCAGCGTTTGCGTTCTGCCCGGGCTCTGGCTGGGAACGCAATTGGCCGGGGTGTTGGGCAGCGGTTTAGGGCAGGCTCTCGACAGCCTGTTTGATGTAACGCTCTATGCCGGTTCTGCAGAAGCTTTGCCATGGCAAGCCGCCGGGGTAATGGTGTTGCTGGTGCTGGCAGTTTGCCTGGTGGACTGGCTGGTGCCGCAGCGCTGGCGAGGCGCTCTCAGCTCAAGCCGCGCCCGCCTGGCTGCGGTGCTGGTTGTGCTGGCCGGGCTGGTGGTTGTTGCGTTGGCCCCGGAGCTGGCCCGGGTTTTTGCGGGCACAGCGCTGGTGTTTGTCGGTGTCGGCTGGCTTACTCCTGGCGTGCTGGCTTTTTTGGCGCAAAGGCTCTCCGACCGGGCCAGCCTGGATGGAGCGGGCCCGCTCACACGCTGGCGGCATCGGGAACTGGCGGTGATGTTCCGGCAGCTGGCGCTGCCGGTGGTGGCGCTGCAGTTCGCCATGGCAACCGTGCTGGCGGTACAGGCACTGGTGACAACCTTCGAGAGCACGTTCGACGACTGGCTGGCCCAGCGCCTGGAGGCAGAATTCTATCTGGAAGTGCCGCCCGGGGCTGATGCCAGTCTTGCCGCCGACCGGTTGCGGCGTCTTGAAGGCATCGGGCCCTGGCATCGGGTGAGCCGCGGCGAGGCTGGCATCGTTAGTGAAAGTGGAGGTGGCGATAAAACACTCCCCGTTGATCTGTTTGCACTGGCGCCAATCAGCGACCTTGTCGCGGCCTGGACCCTGCTGGCGAGCGTTGATCAACCCTGGCAGAAGCTTGAACAGGGCGGCGTGATGGTCAACGAGCAACTGGCCCGTCGCCGTCAGCTTGAGCCAGGTGATGTTCTGGAAGTCCTGGTGAGGGACACGGTGATCAGCGTCGATGTCGTGGCCATCTACGCGGACTACGGCCGTCCTGCGGGAGAAATATTAATGGCCGGGTCCGCACTGCCGGAGGGGTTTGTCGCCCGTTTCGAGAGTTTCTCGGTGAATCCCGGCGAACTGGCGATGGCGGAGATCCGTGAGCAGCTTGCGGAGGTCTGGAATGTAACCGACGTCACCGTCAGGGACAACGCCAGCATCCGCGCCCTGGCCTCCCGGGTATTCGGGCAGACCTTCCTGCTCACCCGGGCCATCAGTTTGCTGACCTTGGTGCTGGCGGCAGCCGCTCTGTTGATCATGAGCTGGGTGTTTTTTACCACCCGGGTCTGGTACTTCCGGTTGCTGGGCATATGGGGTCTGCCCGCCAAAGCCATTCGCAGTCAGCTCCGGCGCCTGTCGGTCATCCTGACGGTGGCAGTGACACTTGCCGCACTGCCGCTGGGTATCTGGCTGACCTGGGTACTGGTCGCACGCATTAATCCGCTGGCGTTTGGCTGGTCATTGCCCATGGCGCTGTATCCCGGGTTCTGGCTGGAACTGGGACTGGTGGCGGTCGTCACGGGTCTTGTGGTTGCACACCTGATGCGACGGCAGCTGGTTCACCGGGCAAGCGGCCAACAGGTGAAAATATGAGAGTGCGTGCCGGTGTTACTGTGCTTTGTTTGGCCATGATGGTGGCAGCTTGCTCGGATTCCTCAACCGAGGCTGGCTTCGCCGGGCTGGCCCAGCAACCGGCAGACGTGGACGCGTCCGGTTTCCTGCAACCACAGCCCGGCGATACCCTCACCTTTCCCGAGGATTGGGGGCCACATCCGCAACATCGCATTGAGTGGTGGTACCTCACTGCCAACCTGGAAACCTCTGACGGTGACCCTCTGGGCGTGCAATGGACCCAGTTCCGCCAGGCACTGCAGCCTCGATCTGTCGAAAGTGAGGCCCCCAACCCTGATAACTGGCCTCTGGAAGCAGCCTGGATGGCCCATGGCGCGGTGTCGTTTAACGGTGAACACTGGTTTGCTGAGAAACTGGCCCGTGGCGATGTCGGTCATACGGGTGCCACGGCGGAGCCATTCGAAGTGTGGCTGGATGACTGGCGGCTGAGGGCGGTGCCGGATTCTGATCACTGGCGTTTGCGGGCCCAGGGCGATGGCTGGGCCTACGATCTGCGGCTCAGCAACACCAACAGGATGGTGGCTCACGGCGACAAGGGTTTCAGTGCCAAGTCCGCCAGTGGTGAAGGCTCCATGTATTTCAGCCTGGTGGATCTGCGGATTGAGGGCACGGTGACGCTGGGTGGGGAAACCCTGGAGGTTTCCGGGAAGGGGTGGTTTGATCGTGAATGGAGCAGCCAGTTTCTCAAGGGCGGCCAGCAGGGGTGGGACTGGTTTGCCCTGCATCTGGACGGGGGCGAGAAGCTGATGGGATTTCGCCTGCGGGAGGATGACGGCGCCTTTCTGGCCGGTAGCTGGATCAGGCCCGGGGGCGAGGTCGACGCGCTGGGCAGCGAGGATGTTACCCTGTCACCGAGCAGTTGGCATGAATCAGAACAGGGCCGAGTGCCTGTTGCGTGGCGATTGACCATTCCTCAGTATGATGTGGACGTGACTATCACAGCACCGCCCGGCAATTACTGGAATACCGGGCTTTATCCCTATTGGGAAAGCCCGGTCTCTGTTACCGGTTCCCACCCGGGGGTGGGCTATATGGAACTGACCGGCTACAGCGATTAATGGCAGCCGTGTTTACTCCAGCGATGTGGCGCCAATGCGGTGAATGCTGACATCCGCACCGTTGAACTCTTCTTCCTCAGTCAGGCGCAGGCCGGAAATGGCGCGGACAATACCGTAGACAATCAGGCCGCCGATAAAGGCCACAGCAACGCCGGCCACGGCACCGATAATCTGTGACATCAGGCTGACACCACCCAGGCCCCCGAAGGCTTCCTGGCCGAAGATACCGGCCGCAATCGCGCCCCAGACACCACACACACCGTGCAGCGGCCAGACACCCAGCACGTCGTCCAGGCGCTCGATCTTGTCCTGGGCCCATTCGAACATGTAAACGAATATGGCACCGGCAATGCCACCGGTTATCAGCGCACCAACCGGGTGCATCAGGTCCGAGCCGGCGCATACGGCCACCAGGCCAGCGAGCGGCCCGTTGTGGATAAAGCCCGGGTCCTTGCGGCCGACCAGCATGGCCACCAGAACGCCGCCCACCATGGCCATCAGACTGTTCACGGCCACCAGGCCGCTGATGCCGTCCAGAGTCTGGGCTGACATCACGTTAAAGCCGAACCAGCCCACGGTGAGAATCCAGGCGCCGAGTGCCAGGAACGGTATGTTGGACGGTGCAAAGGCCACTACTTTGCCATTGCGATATCGGCCCTTTCGAGCACCGAGCAGAAGCACCGCAGCCAGGGCGATCCAGCCGCCGACAGCGTGCACTACAACGGAGCCGGCAAAGTCGTGAAATGCTGCACCAAACTGGTTCTCCAGCCAGGCCTGAAAGCCGTAATTGCCGTTCCAGATCATGCCCTCGAAGAACGGGTATACGAACGCCACGATCAGGCCCGAGGCAATCAGCATCGGATAGAACTTGGCGCGCTCGGCTATGCCGCCGGAGACAATGGCAGGAATGGCCGCGGCGAAAGTCATCAGGAAGAAGAACTTGACCAGGTCGTAGCCATTGGCGGCGGTCAGTTCGGTGGCGCCAGCCATGAAATGGCTGCCATAGGCAATGTAGTAGCCGACGAAGAAGTAGGCGACGGCTGAGATGCCGAAATCCGTCATGATCTTTACCAGGGCGTTGACCTGGTTTTTGTGACGCACAGTGCCCACTTCCAGGAAGGCGAAGCCGGCGTGCATGGCGAGTACCATAATGGCACCGATAAGAATGAACAGGGTGTTGGCGCTTTCGGTCAGGGTATGTACTGCACTCGTGATCTCCACGGGTTTGATGCTCCTGGTTGTGCATTGATAGCGTGCACACCAAGCAAGGAGTGTTCCGTTGTGAGGCAAAACCAGGATGGGTAATGGATTAGACGATTATTGAGCGCTATAAGAGGGCGGCCGGCGCGGGATACCGGCTTGCCAGTGCCCTGATGTTGTGCGTTATTGGTGGTCCTGCACCATTGTGGGGGCCGTTTGTTCAGCCTGCTCCTTCCACGCAGCATAACGAAGCAGGTCGGATTCCACGAAGGCCAGGCAGGCAGCCACCACGCCGGCGTCGTCGAGGAAGCCGATCCCCAGCAGCAGGTCAGGAATCAGGTCCAGGGGATTAAGTACATAGATCAGTGCGCCGGCGATGGCCGCAATGCTTTTCCATGGTACTTGCCGGTAATTCCCCTGCCAATAGTCACCCAGCATGGCAAACATCAGGCGGATGTCGGTGCTGAAACGGCTTAACTTGCCACTGCTTCTGACTTTGTCCTCAATGGCCTTCTGACGGCTTAGCAGATCAGCCACATCATCGCGGCGAATCTTGTCGGCCTCGGTGTTCAACTGTTCATTTGCCTTGCTTTCGCTGAAAGTAGCCATGGGCAGATACCTGTATTGAAGTGCCTTTCCTGGACCATGATCAACCAAGGCCGACGCAAAGCCAAGGGGTTTGCGGGTTACATCCGGGTCATGGTTATACTGTGGATATGGTCGATTACGTCAAAAACAATCCTACGTCTTTTCCCGATGCTCTGTTGTACGAGGCCAGGGGGCTTGAGTTGTTGGCAAGGACCCTGAAAGAAGCCGGTATCAGCGCTCCGCGTGTTCCGCCGGTAAAATCGGTGTCGGAGCGGGAACTGGTCATCCCCCGCATTAGCCCCGGCCCGGCAAATGAGGCCGCAATGACAATGCTGGGGGAGGGGCTGGCCCGTATGCATGCCGTTCGTCAGCCCCACTATGGGTTTGAGAGTGACAATATGATCGGGTTGTCACTTCAGAAGAATCGTGTGACGGACAACTGGGGAGATTTTTTCCTCGAAGACCGCCTGGGTTTTCAGGTAGGGATGGTCCGTAACCAGCAGGTGAGGGAAGAATTCGAGCTTGTGCTAGCGCAAAAGAGCGATTCTCTGGCGCAATTCCTCAACAGACACTGTGAACATCCCAGCTTGCTCCATGGCGACCTCTGGTCCGGAAATGTGCTGTTCGGCAACGCTGGCCCCTGGTTGATTGACCCAGCGGTTTATTACGGCGACCGGGAAGCGGACATCGCCATGACCGAATTGTTTGGTGGCTTTTCAGAAGCCTTTTACCGCGCCTACGATCGGTTTTATCCAAGAACAGAGGTTTACGCCGCCAAGCGGGCGATCTATAACCTTTATCACACCCTCAACCACTACAATCTCTTCGGGGCATCCTATCTCGATGCGTGCAGGCGTAATCTGGGAGTGATAGCGCGGCTTTGACTTGCGGGCAGGAAGATCGGGGCACACGCGGTGCCCCGATGGTTTCACTGCAGGATCAGGCAGATTTACGGCGACGCGTATAGGCAAGGCCGGCAAGGCCAAGTCCGAACAATGCCAGGGTGCCGGGCTCCGGTACTCTGGCAAAGGCATGGTTGTCGCTCTCGAAGGCGTAGTTGGTGCTGCTCAGACGCACTTCGTTGAACAGTTCACTTCCGAAGAAGAAGTTGATGTAACGGTTGGTGCTGTCAGAGCTTTGGTTGCCGTCAGCGCTTCCGGGGATGACGGCGGCGATCTGGGTACCGGTGAAGCTGTCTACGAGCAAACCATCCAGCAGAAAGGAAATGCTGTTATAGGTATCAATGGAGCCCCAGTAAAGCCCATAGTAATTCGATATCGTTCCGAGGCTCACGCTGGCAGTGCCACTGCTATCGGGGTTGGGGACTGTCAGGTAGTTGTCCACAACTCCTGGAGGCGCAGCATTTTGTCCGGTGGAGCCACTTACAATACTGTACTGGCCTGAGCAGCTCGCCGGTCCGCAGGTGCCATCGTTAAAGTCTATAACGGTCGCGTTAGCGACATCGGTAGTCATGACGCCTGCGTCAGAGGCTTCAATCACTGCAGCATTGGCTGCTCCAGAGAAAGCAAGTGCAACTGCACCAGCAAGAATAGAACTGGAATACTTGTTCATTGTTTTACCTCAATCTGACAATTCATGGGTATGCACGCGGCATGTATAAAAAGTAAGCAGATTGAGTGCCATATCGGCAAAAGCTCGTTATTTCAGTTGGCTATCTTTCTGAAACTGGGCGCTGCTCCGGAATATGTAAATAAATTCGACACACTGTTAAGGTGGTGTTACCACCAAGCCTTGCCCCACATCTCAGGGTTGGCCCAGTTATCCGGGTTGTTCCATGCGCGTTTGTGGTTGTAGCTGTCGATGTTATAGGTGTAAAGGGTGAGCGACTCGTTCTCGCCCTCCACTTCGGCCTGGCGGCGGAAACCCAGTGCGATGAAGTCAGTAAATGCCCACTCGGGACTGTCTGCCACTACTACGGCGATCTGGTGGGTTCCATAGTTGCGGAGCTGGCCCAGCAGGATTTCACCCTGTTCGTGGTTCAGGTGTTCCAGGGTGCCGGTAATCAGCGCCAGGTCCTGAGTCCGGGGTAGCGGAAAGGCATCGTTGGGAGCCTCGGGGTCCAGCGTTGTTATGGCGGAGTCGCTATGATGGTGGCACCAGTGATCACCCACCTGGCCAGCTATCTTGCCACAGACCACCAGCGTAGTGGGTTGGCAGGTGTCGATAATGCGGGCCAGGGCCTGATGGGGAGTAGTCATGATCGGGCGTGTCCTGTCAGGGTTGAGCCGTCAGTATCCCACTGGCCAGTCGGCGGCATCAACCAGGTGCAGGCCGACCGGCTGGGTCGCGTTCCCTTTCCAGCGCTTTACAAACTCACCCTTCGGGTCAAACTGGCGCGCCTGTTTTTCCAGGTTGAAGTGCCTCGGTCCCCTGGGGTCCGCGCCAACACCAGCGAGGTACTGCCAGTTGCCATAATTGCTGGCAACGTCGTAATCCACCAGTTGCTCTTCAAACCAGGCCGCGCCGTAACGCCAGTCCAGCTCCAGTTCGTTTACCAGGCAGCTGGCGACAATCTGTCGGCTACGGTTGCTAATGTACCCGGTTTCCCGAAGCTGGTTCATGGCTGCGTTTACCAAAGGGTATTCGGTGCTGCCAGCACACCAGGCTTTGAAGCGATGGGGGTAGAAGGACGCTGAACGTTTTTTCTGCTGTACTCCGTCCCGGCGAAACAGCTTGGCCCCGTGCTTCATCGCGTACCAGTAGAAGTATTCCCGCCATAGCAATTCGAACCATAGCCAGTAAGTGGAGTCGTTCCTGACGTGCTTTTCTTCATACTCGCTGATGGTATCAGCTACTTCGCGGGCGGAGAGCGAGCCGTTGGCCAGCCAGGGCGACAGGCGGGAAGATGCCTCGGCATCGTCCAGCGCGTTGCGGGTTTGTTTGTAGGAATCGATGTGGTGGTTGATGAACAGGTAGTCGTGGAGCCTTTTCAGGCCTGCCGACTCGCCACCGGTAAACCACACAGGCTGGTGAGGCTCGGGAATAGGCGGGCATTTACCCCGAGTGTCTTCCGGGTAGCCGGGCGCCGGAGGGAGCGCTGTCAAAGTGCGGATACGCAAGCTTCCGGAGTCGCGCCCGCCAGTGGTTTCCACCTGCTTACGGAACCCTGAAAAAGTGCCTGGCAGACTCTCCAACGTCATTGGCAGAGAGCTCTCGGTGAACAGGCTCAGGGTTTCAAATTGTTGGAACATCGTTTCGGGAAGGCTATTCTTGATCGCCCACCATTGGTTGGCTTCCCGTGTGCCGGGCAGGCGGGAGCGTATCACTCGTTCTATCCGATGATTATGTACCAGTTCCGGAATGACCACTTCAGGGTCGCCAAAGGCTATATGCAATCGCTGCCCCATTGACCTCAGCCTGCGTTCAAGGGCCATCAGGCTTTGCCACAGAAAACGCCAACGGTGATTGCCCATGGTCTTGCATTGGAACGGGCCAGGGGTAAACCATCGCGAGTCAACAACGTAGACGCAGACCAGCATGTCCGACTTTGAGGCGGCCAGCAGGGCTGCGTTATCATGCAGGCGCAGATCTCGCGTGAACCAGTAAAGGCTGACCACAGTACGGAACCTCTGAGTAGAGTATGGAAAACAGGAAGTTCTACGTTGTTTGTGGGGTGTTAGATTGCCGCAACTCCGCCAGGGGGAAGGCGGCGTTGCGGCATTTCAGGCTTTACAACTCCTGAGCGGTAGGCCTCAGGATGATTTCGTTTATATCCACGTCCGCAGGCTGTTCGATGGCATAAACAATGGCTCGGGCCACTGCGTCGGCATCAATTGCCACCTCGTAGAGCTCGTCTGCTGCCTTTTTGGCGTCTGGGTCGGTGATGGTGCTGGTTAACTCGGTTGCTACGGCACCCGGCGAGATATTGGTGCTACGGATCTCGTCACCGGCTTCCATGCGCAGACCTTCTGAGAGGGCTTTTACCGCGTATTTGGTAGCGCAATAGACCGCAGCGCCCGGAAACAGTTTGTGGCCTGCGACCGATGACAGGTTGATCACGTGCCCGCTGTGTTGTTCCCGCATGGTTGGCAGCACAGCCGCAATGCCATACATCACACCCTTGATGTTGACGTCCACCATCTGATCCCACTCATCGACCTTCAGGGCATCCAGTGGCGCCAGTGGCATCAGGCCGGCGTTGTTGACCAGGACATCAATCCGGCCGAAGGCTTTCTTAGCGGCGGCAGCAAGGGACTCCACCTGGTTTCGGTCGGTCACGTCCGTGACCTGCCAGATCACCTCGGCACCTTTGGCTTTCAGATCTTCTGCCAGTTTGGAAAGGCGGTCTTCGCGTCGGGCTGCAAGTACCAGCCGGGCCCCCCTGGCTGCAAGGCGACGAGCAGTGGCCTCGCCCAGTCCACTGCTGGCGCCGGTAATAATCACAACTTTGCTATTGATCGGATCGCTGTCAGTGCTCATGGTTTGACTCCTTTTCTTGGGAAAGTGCTGTTCAGGCGCTGAATTCGAGCTCTTTCAGCGTTGGATAATCGGTATAGCCTCGCTCATCGCCGCCGTAAAAGGTGCTGTCATCCCATTTGTTCAGGTCTGCATGTTGGCGAAAGCGCTCTGGCAAATCGGGATTGGCGATGAATGGACGGCCAAAGGTCACCAGGTCACAACGGCCACTGCCGATGCGCTTGCGGGCTTCTTCAGCGGTATAGGCGCCGTTGGCGATGTAAGTACCGTGAAACCCCGCCTGAATGGCATCGATCACTGATTCCGGGCGGCCGTTCGCATGATTGCCCTGGAAGGAATCTTCCACGACCTCGATGTAGCTGATGCCCAACGCATTCAGCCGCTTAGCGAATTCACCAAAGGTTTCTACAGGATTTTCGTCGTACATGGCGTTGAAACTGCCTGTCGGGCTGACCCGAACACCGACGTTGTCCTTGCCCCAGACGTCGATTACAGCTTCTATAACCATCAGTGGCAGGCGCATTCGATTCTCAACGGAACCGCCGAATTCATCGCTCCGCTGGTTGCTGCCACTCTTGAGAAACTGGTCGAGCAAGTAGCCGTTGGCAGCGTGTACTTCAACACCATCAAACCCGGCCGCTTTGGCGTTCAATGCGCCCTGGCGATACTGCTCCACAATGTCCCCCATCTCGTTCGTTTCCAGGGCTCTTGGTTCAGGGACGTCCACCATGCCGGAATCGGCGCTGATGAAGGTTTTGGCGCCTTCAGGTTTGATCGCCGAGGGAGCTACAGGCTTGTTACCGTCGGGCTGTAGAGCTGTGTGGGAAATGCGGCCAACGTGCCAAAGCTGCATATGAATGCGACCGCCTGCCATATGAACGGCACTGGTGACCTTGCGCCAGCCCTCAATCTGCTCTTCCGAGTGGATGCCTGGCGTGAATGCGTAGCCCTTGCCCTGAGGAGACACCTGGGTGGCCTCGCTGATGATCAGGCCGGCACTTGCACGCTGCTGATAGTACTGAGCATTCATGTCGTTCGGTACGTCTCCGGGCTGACTGGAGCGGGAACGGGTCAGGGGTGACATCAGCACACGGTTGGGCAGTGTGAGAGTGCCAAGATCGTGCGGTTGAAACAGTGCGTCATTTACATTGTTCATAGGCCATTCTCCGTCAGAGATTAATAGGAATTAATTAGACCAGTCTACTAGTCATCTTGGAAAAAAAGTGTGGGTTCAGCGAATACCCAGGCATTGATGAAAAAAGACCCGCACAAACCGCTCCATGGGTTCTGTCGATTTCAGAACCTTGGCCCTGAGAATAGCGCCTTCCCAGCCGGACAGCAGGAAGCTGGCCACGTCAGCGGGATCGATGGAGTCGTCGACATCACCGGCCTGCCGGGCCTCTTCAATACAGCGTTCGAAACGCTTTTCCCACCCCTGGAAAACGGTATCCAGGCGTTTGCGGAAAACTTCGTTCTGTCCTGCCAGTTCCTGCCCCAGGTTACCAATCAAGCATCCACGGGTGTATTCGCAGCTGGCCATGGTTTCCAGGCCAGTGTCGAAATAGGCGCGGAGCCGGTCGACACAGGAGCGGCTGGTGTTGTTAAGGATCTGATCCAGCTTGGTGTCGTATTCCTGTGCAAAGGTATCGATGACAGCCAACCCGAAGTCATTCTTGCTGCTAAAGTAATGGTAGAACGACCCCTTGGGGACACCGGCCGTGGTCAGCACGGCATTGATGCCAGTGGCACCGAAGCCCTTCTGGCCGATCAGGTCGGCGCCGGTGTGGATGATGTGGTTGCGCGTGTCGTTGGATGTCATGGTTGTGATATTAGACCGGTCGTCTACAATACGTCAAACCTGTATAACCCGAGACATTCGATCCCGAATCTTTTTTGAAGGAGTCTGCCAGTGATCAAATCCCGAGCCGCGGTGGCATTTGCCCCCAATAAACCGCTGGAAATTGTGGAAGTGGACGTTGCCCCGCCCCAGAAAGGGGAAGTGCTGGTGCGCATCGTTGCCACTGGCGTTTGCCATACCGATGCCTACACCCTTTCAGGTGCTGACTCTGAAGGCAACTTCCCGGCCATCCTGGGCCATGAAGGCGGCGGCATTGTTGAGGCCGTCGGCGAGGGCGTGACGTCCGTGGAAGTCGGCGACCACGTGATTCCCCTCTACACAGCCGAGTGTGGCAAGTGCAAGTTCTGCACGTCCGGCAAGACCAACCTGTGCAGTTCCGTGCGTGAAACCCAGGGCAAGGGTGTGATGCCGGATGGCACCTCCCGTTTTTCCTACAAGGGCGAACCCATCTATCACTACATGGGCTGTTCGACCTTCTCTGAGTACACCGTGCTGCCGGAGGTGTCCCTGGCCAAGATCCCCAAGGAAGCGCCGCTGGACAAAGTGTGCCTGCTGGGTTGTGGCGTCACCACCGGCATCGGTGCGGTACTGAACACCGCCAAGGTGGAAGAGGGCGCAACGGTGGCCATCTTCGGTCTCGGCGGAATCGGCCTGGCCGCCATCATCGGCGCCACCATGGCCAAGGCCAGCCGCATCATCGCCATTGACATCAACCCCGGTAAGTTTGATATCGCCAAACAGCTGGGTGCCACAGACGTGGTCAATCCGAAGGATTACGGCAAACCAATCCAGGAAGTCATCATTGAAATGACCGACGGCGGCGTGGACTACTCCTTCGAGTGCATCGGCAACGTGGACGTGATGCGTTCAGCCCTGGAGTGCTGCCACAAGGGCTGGGGCGAATCGATCATCATCGGGGTCGCCGGTGCCGGCGAGGAAATCCGCACCCGCCCGTTCCAGCTGGTGACCGGCCGGGTCTGGAAGGGGTCTGCCTTCGGCGGCGTTAAAGGCCGTACCGAGCTGCCGGGCTACGTGGAAAAAGCCAAGACGGGTGACATTCCTCTGGATGTGTTCATTACTCACAACATGCCGCTTGAAGACATCAACGAGGCGTTTGAGTTGATGCATGAGGGTAAGAGTATCCGGACGGTTATTCATTTCTGACGTTATTTGAACAGAGCCCTGCGTTAATGACGTAGGGCTAGGAGCAGTTGATGGCCTCAGAGAGTTCTTTCCGATTCCGTTTCCGCTACGGCGAATGCGACGCCCAGAGCGTGGTCTTCAACGCCCGCTACGCAGACTACGTGGATATTGCCGTCAATGAATATATCCGCACCCTATTCGGGGACTACCAGAATCTGCTGGACCAGGACCTGGATATCCAGGTGGTGAGCATGACGGTGAACTACCGGGCGCCGGCGCGGTTTGATGATGTGCTGGAGGCGCGGACCAGGGTAGGGCGACTGGGTAATACCTCGTTCACCCTGCATCTGGAGTTCGTCCGCTTCGGTGACGAGCAACTGGTCGCCGGGGCTGATATTACCTATGTACTGATTCAGCCCTCTGAGATGGCAAAAACCCCGATACCGGCGCACATTCGCGAAAAGCTTGAGGTGGGAGCCCCCGGCGTGCTCATCAGCCACGCCGGGGAACAGCAGCCTTCAGGGTAGCGTTCAGCTTCCCTGAAGTGCCTGTACAACTGCCTTGGCCGCGCCTTCGGAAGAGGCGGGGTTCTGGCCAGTGATCAGCTTGCCGTCCACCACGATGTGCGGTGCCCAGTCGTCACCCTTGGAATAGGTGGCGGTGTTTTCCTTCAGCATGTCTTCCAGCAGGAAAGGCACAACGCTGCTGAGGCCTACAGCATCTTCTTCACTGTTGCTGAAGCCGGTCACTTCGCGGCCACCCACAATATTCTGCCCCGGCTTGATTTCCACATTCTTGAACACGGCCGGCGCATGGCATACGGCACCGATGACCTTGTCCTGCTCATGGGCGGTCTTGATCAGGGCCATGGACTTTTCATTGTTCACCAGATCCCAAAGCGGGCCGTGACCGCCCGGGTAGAAGAGGGCGTCGTACTCGTTCATATCCACATCGGCCAGTTTTTTGGTGCTGGCAAGGGATTCCTTGGCATGGGCATCTTCCTGGAAACGGCGAGTGGTTTCCGTTAATGCATCGTCTGTCTCGCTGTTAGGGTCGACCGGTGGCTGACCACCTTTCGGCGAGGCGAGGGTAATGTCGGCACCGGCGTCCTTGAACACATAGTAAGGAGCTGTGAACTCTTCCAGCCAGAAGCCGGTTTTATGCCCGGTGTCTCCCATCTGATCGTGCGAGGTAAGAACCATCAGTACTTTCATGCAATCTGTCCTTTTGATCGTTTAATGGGTTCGTTATGACTGCCTACACATTGTTTGTGGCGTCGACTGTGTCGGAAATCAACGGTTATCGAGCAGTCATTACGGGTATTGGCGGTGATCAGATCCTGCGGATGTCACTTACTGTATATTGTCTATACTTTGGGAGATCATGGACAAAAGACTGAACCGGGGTTCCGGTATGCGGTTTTGCATTCATCTCATGGAAGGGTAAGCCCTCGTGCGTCATGTTATTTTTCGGTTACTTTTTGGGCTTTTTCTGGTAGTTCCACTGGTTTCTGCGGCAGAAGATAACCTGAGCGTGACGGTGGGCATTAACCACGCCCCACCTTACCGTGTGGTCACCGATGAGGGTGTGACCGGCCTTTATGTCGATATTTTCAATGAGATTGCGGACAGGATTGACTGGAACGTACGCTACGTTGAGGCGCCATTTCGGCGCATATTACGAATGATGGAAGATGGCGATATAGATGTAATGCTTGGCCCCGTGAAGACGGCGGAAAGGGAGGAAATGATGGCGTTCGTGGCGCCGGTTTTCCCCCCGGAGCGAAAACTGTTCTTCTATCATCGTGATGAAAACCGCGTAACAGAATACGAAGACCTGTATGGCATGAAAATCGGCGTGCTGGCGGGCGCCAGTTATTTTGAAAAGTTCGATACAGACGAGGAGCTCACCAAAGAGCCGATAGCACGATACGAAAACCTGATGCGGATGCTGGAGATGGGGCGGGTCGATGTGGTGGTAGCCCCAGAACTGGTGGGACGCTACACCGTAAACCAACTGGGCATCGATGCCTCTGAATCACCCTATCAGGTGCCGGGTGAGCATTCATACATTGCCATCTCCAGAAACTCACCCGTGCTTTCACGGCGGGAGCAGATAAGTGCCACATTTGAGCAACTCAGAAGGGATGGCACCTACGACAGGCTCGTGTCGGGCTATCGGAACCACGCCAGTAAGTGACACCGGACCGGAATGACCTGTGGTTTATGCCTCTGGGCGGAGCCGGCGAGATCGGCTGAACCTCAATGCGGTTTCTCTGATTGTCAGGACGAAATCGTCAAAATTCCAATAGTCGTTCGCAGCCTACCTGTATAAACTCAAACCCGCTTTATGCTTAATTACCAACCTCAGGAGGCAGTACCACCATGGCAATCTGGACCCGTAGCATTCCTACCCTTGAACAAATGGCCGAGGGCAGCAAAAACACCGCTGTTGCCACTATGGGCATTGAATTTGTGGAAATCGGCGATGACTATCTCATCGGCCGCATTCCCGTGGATGAACGCACGGTGCAGCCGTTCGGCATTCTCCACGGCGGGTCATCGGTCGTGCTGGCGGAAACCCTGGGCAGCATGGCGGCCAACTATTGTCTCCGTGAGGAAAACCAGATTGCGGTGGGGCTGGATATCAACGCCAACCATATTCGCTCAGCCAGCAAAGGCTGGGTCTATGGCACGGCTCGTCCCCTTCACCTTGGTGGCACTACCCAGGTATGGGAAATACGGCTGGAAAACGAGGAAGGCAAGCTTACTTGTATTTCAAGGCTTACCATGGCGGTCATTGACCGGGGCTGAGGCTTGATACTTCCGGAGCCTTGCGGTTGAGGATGCCCTGTTCGATGAACTCTTTCATCACAATGCCGTAGCTTTCATCGGGCACTTCCCGTGCGATTTTGTAGGGGTGCCCTCCACTATCCCGGGTCTCTTTCAGCAGATCCACTTCGCGGAAGGTGGCCAGCGGGTGTTTGTTGGCGTCACGCACCAGCAGTACCCTGGGTTTGAGTTTGCTGGCAGCATGGGTGGCCACCACAATGCCCACCTCACCGTTGGTCATTTCCACAATGGAGCCGGGCGGGTAGACGCCGATCATGCGGATAAATTCCACCGCGAGGCCCGCATCAAACTGGGCACCCTTGTTCCGGTGAATGATCTGCAGTGCCTCCATGGAGGCACGGCCCTTGTCGTACACGCGGGAGCTGGTAATGGCATCGTAGGTATCCACCAGCCCCACAATTTTCGCAAACAACGGGATCTGATGCCCGGACAGGCCCCGTGGATAGCCCTTGCCATCCATTCGCTCATGATGTGAATAGGCCACGTCAACCGCTGCATAGGCCAGCCGGGGCAGGGCGGCCAGCACGTCACGCCCGAAGGTGGTGTGGTTTTTCATCACTGCGAATTCTTCCGGTGTGAGCGCGCCGGGCTTGTTCAGGATCTCGTCGTCAATGCGCATCTTGCCCACATCATGCAGCAACCCGCACAGGGCAACAGTGCGGATCTCTCCTTCCAGAAGCCCCAGGTGCTTGCCAAACGCCGCTGACAGAATAGACACGTTGATGCAGTGTTCTGCAGTGTATTCGTCCTTGTTCTTGATTTTGGTAAGCAGCAGCAGGGCGTTATCATTCCGCAGTACGCTGTCGACACAGCTATCCACCACCTGGTGGATCTGGTTCATCTCCAGTGTTCGCCCGAGCCGCAGGTTAGACATGATGTTCTTGGCGGTGGCCTTGGCATCCGAGTAGCTCATCGTCGCCGCGGCCATTTCGCGACTGGCGTCTACCTTGTTGATGTAGGTGACTTTGCGCTTGGGAATGGAGGAGGAATCCTCCGTTGACGTATCTTTCGGGGCGGGCTTCCCTGTCCTGGTTTTACGGCTTGCGGGCAATCTCTCCAGGGTTTCCGGGATAACATCCACCCGCCCTTCGACAACGACCGTTTTGCACTGTTGCTGAACAGCGAGCACGTCTTCGTCGTTCTGGAGGATAAATCCCTGCAGCAGGAAGTCCGTTTCTTCCCATGGCCGGTCCAGCCGAACGACGTGCATCCCGATCTGCAGCTGGGATACAGGGATTTCAGTCTCTATGATGTCCTGACGGGCCGTGGGCATGCTACAGCATCTCAAACCGGGAATGGCATGCTGACCAAATTGCTCCCTGGTCAGACTTTAAGCACTAGGACTAAAGTATGAGTGAATGCCGCTTCAGTGTATCGCTTGATTTCTAAAACATTGTCAAATGCTGTAACAAAAAGCGATGCTTTGTAGTCGGGCTTGGCGGGTGTGAGGCAGAGTGCTATGAATCACCGGAAAAACGGCATTCTAATGTGGTGGATAGCCTTGGCTGCTGCCCTCACGCCTTTGATAACCATACACACCACGTTTGCCGTATCAGTGCTCGAAGGTTACATCTCCTGGTGTGTGCCTTATTGGGACAGCTGTACCAGTATCAGCCGTACCGGCCGCTATGGGACCAGCTATTTTATCTTCAAGGGCACCATGTTGCCGGCAGCGGTTCTCGGCATCCTGTTCTGGTTCCTGAATGGCCGCTGGCTATCGCAACTGGGCGCCACCACCCGGGGACGTCTCTGGATTCCCTGGCTGGGCTTTGTTGCCTGTGTGTCGCTGGCGGCCTATACCCTGGCTCTCGGGCATGAAGGAGACGGCTTCAACCTGACGCGGCGCATCGGCGTGGTGCTGTACTTTTCTCTTACCTACATTGCGCAGTTGCTGATCAGCTCTGCGCTGACGGAGCATCCGCGATGGCATCGCAGCGGTAAACGCCTGTTATGGTTATGTGAACTGGCTCTGGCGGTAGGTATCCTCTCCGTTATCCTGACCGCCGTGGTGCCCGATATCTATAGCCAGATGGACGATGCTTTCGAGTGGGTACTGGCACTTCTGATCAACCTGCATGCGGTCTGGGTGGCGGTACTGTGGAAACAGAGCCGCTTCCGGGCACGCTTGTGGGCTGAATAGCGCTCATGAATAGAGCCGCTGGATCACAGCGACATCAGGCCGCGAACCAGTGCCGCCGCGCCAGCCAGGGCCGCAATGCCAAGAATGACGGGCCTCAGCCCGTCAAAGGGCATGCGATTGACCAGCTTTCCGGAAAGCCAGAACCCCACCAACACCCCCGGGAAAGTGACTGCAAACAGTTGCAGTTCCTGCTGCCCCAGGTACCCGGACGCCACCAGGGCCGCAATACTGAAAAAGCTGGCCACCAGAAAGAATGCCGACATATTCGCCCGCACCAACGGGCCTTTCTGATTCTGGTAAATCAACGCGATCGGTGGCCCGCCCACAGCGGTTATCGTCCCCATATAGGTCGAAGCGGCACCGGCCAGGATGCTGTTACGGGCGTTAAGGGCAGGGCGCAAACCGGCCACGCTGAGCAAAACGCCAAGCAGGATCAGCACGCCGAACACCAGCTCGAAGCCCTTGGGTGAGATCAGCATCAGGGTGACGCCCGCCAGCACCATCCCTGCAATCCCTCCACCGATCGCAAAGCGAACTTCCCGTATCTGCAGAGCGCCCCGGTTTCGCATCACCATGAAAACCGTCAGTACCAACGCATTAAGGACTAACGGTGCCGGCACCAACACGGGGCTGATCAGAAAAAGCAGCGGCGCAGCCAGGGTTCCGATGCCATAGCCTGCCACTCCCTGCAGACAGGAACCGGCCAGCAGGGCGAGATTAGCGAGGATGATCTGCAGCAGGGAAAGATCCGTCACAATCAGGCTCCTCGAACACATGAATGAGTGTTGATATCACAGCGGCGGGGCAACTAAAACTGTTAAAATGAACCATTTACCCCGGCCAGGAGGCTTGTCATATGGTTGCAGAGGTTATTCCGGAGCGTTGTCCGTGTGGCAGTGGGGAATCTTACAGGGCTTGCTGTGGACGTTTCCATGAGGGCAAACCGGCACCAACGCCGGAAGCACTTATGCGGTCCCGTTACAGCGCGTTTGTGCTGAAACTGGCCGACTATCTGCAATCCACCTGGCACAGCAGTACCCGCCCACAAAGCCTGGGCCTGGAAGACTCACCCCGATGGACTGCGTTGCAGATATTATCGTCGGATCATTCGTGTAACGACGGCACTGTGCATTTTCGTGCCATCTATCGTGTTGGTGACAGCTGGGGTTACCTGGAAGAGACATCCCGCTTCCGGTTGGAGGGCGGGCACTGGTACTACGTCAGCGGCGATACCAGCGAAGGTGTGCTCAAACCTGGCAGGAACGAGCGCTGTCCCTGTGGTAGCGGTAAAAAGCACAAGGCCTGTTGCCTCTGATAGTCGCAGTTACTCGAAAGAAGGCAACTCAGGTTTGGCAACTTCCTTGCCGGCCTCCTGCCAGGCGTCAAATCCACCGGCAATCGAAGTCACACGCAGGTATCCCATTTCCTGCAAAGCTTTCGCACTGAGAGCCGCCCGGCCAGAGGTTTTGCAGTAACACACAATGTTGAGATCACGGCTTCCCAGCGCCGGATCGTTGCTGAACTTGAATTCCAGCATGCCCCGAGAAATATTTACAGCCCCGGGGATGTGGCTGGTGCGGTATTCGTCGGGGTCTCTCACATCGATCAGCATGTCCGCTTTCCGGATCGCATCATCCGCCTGGTCCAGCGGGACTTCGTGAATATCCTGTTTGGCTTGCGTAACCAGGTCATGGGCCGTTTTCATGGGGTTCTCCAAAGCGCAGAAGGAATACACCGAGAGTAAGGCATTTGGCGGGCAGGCGTCACCAGCAGTGTGCTAAATTGATGCACCGGATCATGAGGAAGCTATGAAAACTGCCACCCCCGAAGCTACCAAGGGCGTTCTGTACGGCCTTTCCGCCTATACCATCTGGGGTTGCTTCCCTCTGTACTTTGCCCTGTTCGCGGGGGTGCCGTCGTACGAGGTGCTTATTCACCGGGTTATCTGGTCCTGCGTCTTTCTGGCGGTAGTGGTGACAATTCTCAAGCGCTGGCAGCCGATAAAAGTAGCGCTGGCACGCCCCAAAAAGCTCGGTTTCGTATTTGGCTGTGCGGTGTTTATTGCGGTGAACTGGGGTGTGTACATCTACGCCGTGGAAACCCGCCACGTACTCCAGGCCAGCCTGGGTTACTTCCTCACGCCGCTGGTGAATGTGGCCCTGGGCATGTTGGTGTTGAAAGAGACCATCTCCCGCTTGCAGGTTGTGGCCGTAGCGCTGGCCACCATTGCCATTCTGTACCAGTTGTTCCTGCTGGGCCTGGTGCCCTGGATAACACTGGTGCTGGCCTTCAGTTTCGGTACCTACGGCCTGCTGCGCAAACAGGTAGAGCTGGATGGCCTGTCGGGCCTCTTCGTGGAAACTTTGCTGCTACTGCCTGTCAGTCTGCTGGCACTCGCGTGGTTGAGCTCTGCCGGCCAGTCCCATTTCAGCGACAGTTCAACGATCACGTTACTGCTGATCTCCAGTGGCGGGGTCACGGCTATCCCGCTGCTACTCTTCGCAGGTGCTGCCCGCCGGTTGCGCCTGGCTACGGTGGGCTTTCTGATGTACATCAACCCCACGCTACAGTTCTTTATCGCGCTGTTCGTGTTTGACGAGCCCATGAGCGGGGAAAAACTGTTGAGCTTCGTGATGATCTGGATAGCGCTGGGGCTTTACTCCTGGTCGGCCTGGACCGGGCGCGCGCGTTCCGTATGAAATGCGGTTACACCTCGCAGGTACCACAGGCGTATTTCCGCTCGTAGCGTTTGTCCGCCCAGCTTTCGTAGATGCGTTCTGCAACGGGGTAAATGACCGGCCAGAGTAAGGGCTTGAAAAAGAATCCAAGGCGGGTGTGAGACCAGGCGCACACGTTGGCGGGCAGGCCAATCACCCAGTTGCCGTCACCGGTCAGCAGGTGTAACCGGCGTAGCAGCGCTTCCCGATCTGGCAGCATACCCTTGCGGTTCTGCTGGGCGTGGATGTCGGCGAACACAAGGTCACCCCGCTGCAGTTTCCTCAGGGTACTGATTTCCTTTGCGCACAAAGGGCACTGGCCGTCATAGAACAAGGTGTCCATCAATACCTCCAAGGGTCAGTATTTTATCTCGCATGCTGGCCTTTTCCGCCGCCAGGCCTGCTATCAGGTCATTCAGTCCTGCTACGGGCTCAAGCATGTCGGGTTCGGTGGCGATACCGTTGCGAAAGGTCGTCAGCATGTCGATCTGCACGTGCAGATCCTGAAAATCACCAAAACGTTGCTGGCGATGCTTCAGTTGCCTGAGCATTTCCGGGAACGCAGTTTTGTCCAGCTCGGCCAGGTAGCGTATGCGTTTCAGCAGTTTCCGCAGGCTATGGTAGTCGTCGTCTGGTGCCTGCTGGCTCAATTGCCGCGTGAGCGCGTTGTATTGCTTTATACGCTTGTTCAGCGCTTTCCAGATGTCTACCGTTGTCAGTTTTCGGGTAATTTTCTCAAAATGGCGAGAGGTAATGAGCTGGTGCCAGGTGTCCATGTCCTTGCGGTATTTCTTGCCGGCCATTCGCTTGGCGAGCGCGCGGTGCTCAACGTCGGCCAGGTTGGCGAAATGGCTTCTGGCACCAGAGCTGACCAGCGCTGATTGTGTATCTTCTTGCAGTTGCCATCGCTCGAGGTCTGCAAGGAATACGTGCAGGTCTCTGAGCTGGCTGGTGGCCCGGGCATGCCCTTTCAGTGCCTTCGTGGCCTTGCGCAGGTCGGAGTCGCCGCCTGTCTCGCTGACGGACTCGGCGATGGCGCGGCTACGCCGGATGGCGATGCGGTACTGGTGGAGGAATTCGTCATCAAAGCCCCGGATGACCCCGGTTTCGAGATCCCGCATGCGCTGGTATTGGTGGTGTAGTGTGGCGGGAATGTGTCGGGCCAGGGGTGAGTCTTCGTTGTCCGGAAGCTTCAGGCGCTTACGGTTGAATTGCTCATAACTGACGTCTTTTGGCGTAAGGAACAGTTCCAGCCGCCCTTTGTTCCGCGCCAGCTTATGCCAGTGTTTTATCGGTAGTGCGATCTGCATGAAGCCGCAGGTCGGGAAACTTTCCGGCGCCTGTTTCAACAGGTAGCCCGCCAGATCCTCCAGGGCAGGGTTGTGGCCGATCAGGGTGATGTTCTCTTCTTCTTGCCGCTCCTGTAGCCAGTCAATAAGCACCTTGTGGTTAAAGGTGTAGAGCGCAGGGCATACGTAAGTGTTCTGGCGCAAATCTCCGGGTATAAGGCCATCCAGGGTCTGCCGCGCCCGGGTCGCATTACTACAGAAGATCGGGCCGTCCAGGACGCCTGCCGCACACACAGCTTTACCCATAGGGCCCAGCTGTTTTCGCCCCCGGCTGTTCAGGGGGCGCTGGCGATCACCGAGGCTGTCATCGGCCCAGCTCGATTTGGCATGTCGAATCAGATACAGGTATTTCATCTGTGGCTCTGGTCAGGAATTAGGCCTTTAGTCTAAATGCGGTTCAAGCCCTTCACCTATCTGCCGATAACCCATTCAGCAACATGTGCCGGAGCGTTAGCGAGCTACGGCGTGGTATTACAAGGATGCTGCCCGCCAGTTTACGTTCGTATTACAAACTGGAACACACCCCGATGCGCCATTGTGGATAATTGCATAGAGCATCCAAAATTTTACGGAGTGATAGTCAATGAACTTACTGAGCCGGCTGCGTATTCGTTCTCGCCTGTTGTTGGGTGTTCTGGTCCCGGTATTGATTACGGCAGCAACCCTTGCCTGGATGGATATCGCCGATATTAAAAGTGCTGGTGAGGAGGAACTGGCTCGCCTCGAGGAAACTTTGCTGGAGGCGCGCAAAGATGGGCTAAAAAACATGATTGATGCAGCCCGGTCCCTGGTAATGGAGGCTAAGAATAATCCGCAACTGTCCGAGTCAGAGGCAAAGGAAGAAGCCAGGAATCGATTGCGCTCTATGACGTTTGCAGGGGGTAACTACGTGTTTGCCTACGCCCGCGACCTGGAAAACCTGGCTTATGCGCCGGATCCTTCCCGGGAAGGGCCGACAACGAATCCGGATGTGCGAAAACTGATTCAGTCGCTGTTCGATGCGGCAGAGGAGGGCGGCTTTTTCGGTTACGACTGGCCCAATCCGGCTTCAGGTGATGTAGAGCCCAAGGTGTCCTTTTCTACCATAATCCCGGAGTGGGACTGGATGATAGGCACCGGTGTGTATGTCACCGATATTGAAGAAGTGGTTGCCGCCGCCCGGGCTGACGTTGAACAGGAAATCGCCGACACTCTGGGCTTTATCGTCATGGTCACCGTGATTGTGGTCATCATCGCCCTGCTGATCGGCATCTTTGTTGGCCGTACCGTTACCAACCCGCTGAACAGGGTCATTGCCCTCATGAAGGACATTGCCGAGGGTGAAGGTGATCTTCGCCACCGTCTGCCCGACGAAGGTAACGACGAACTTGCCGAACTGGGTCGCCGATTCAACGCCTTTATCGTGAAAATCCAGAACACCATTCGGGAAGTGGGCGCTACCACCGACCAGGTCGCCTCTGCTGCGGAAGAGCTCAGCCGTGTTGCCACGGAGACCCGGGCCTCGGTTCAGGAACAGGGATCCGAGACCGATCAGATCGCCTCGGCTATCAACGAAATGGCGGCCACCATCCAGCAGATTTCCGGTAACGCCAACGAAGTGGAAAGTGCGGCTTCCGATGCCGACAAGCTGGCACGGGACGGTGGCGAGACCATTGCCAATGCCCAGTCATCCGTCAATCAGCTGTCCCAGGAAATTGATGCAAGCTCCACCCGTATCAGCAATCTCGCCGAGAAAACCGATGAGATTACTCAGGTGCTGGATGTGATCCATGCGGTTACCGACCAGACCAACCTGCTGGCACTCAATGCTGCAATTGAAGCTGCTCGTGCCGGTGAGCACGGCCGCGGTTTCTCGGTGGTTGCCGACGAAGTACGTCAGCTGGCGAAGCGTAGCGCGGAATCCGCTGACCAGATTCGTGGCATGATCGACGGCTTCGTGACCGAGTCCCGCGCGGCTGTCGAGCGAATGGACGCCTCGCGCACCCGTTCCACTGAGACGGTCGAGCGAATCAACCACGCCACTGATGCCCTGCGTACCATCGAGAAATCGGTAGGTCATATTCACGATCAGGTCACCCAGATTGCCACTGCCGCTGAGCAGCAAAGCCAGGTTGCCGAAGAAATAAATCAGAACGTGGTGCGCATTGTGGATGCCGCGCAGCGTAGCGATACCGGCGTAACCCAGACCAACGAAGCAAGCCACGAACTGGCGCGTCTGGGCGAGAGCCTGCGTGACCTGGTGGGTCAGTTCAAAGTATAAAATGATTACTGTTGGCCGGTTGACGATTGGCGTGAGCCGGCCAGCAGGCTATGATGTGAGCCGACTGATCCAACTCCAATAAAAAACGGAAAAGGGCTCGCTTATGTTAACGCTCAAACCTCTCCTGACCTCACTGACTCTGATGCTGAGTTTGACCAGCACCTCGTTGCTGGCCCAGGAAACCTACACGATCCGCCTGGCTGAAACCTGGGGTCCCAACTCCCCGATCCTGGGCGAAACACCCCGGAACATGGCGGCGATGGCCGAGAAGATGTCTGAGGGCCGGCTGCAGTTCCGGATTGATTCCTCCAACAAGCACAAGGCACCCTTCGGTATCTTCGATATGGTGAAGGCCGGCCAGTACGACATGGGGCACACCGCGTCCTATTACTACAAGGGCTCAATTCCCAATGCCATGTACTTTACTACCGTACCCTTCGGGATGATCGCAGCTGAGCAGTACGCCTGGTTCTATTATGGCGACGGCATGGAACTGATGGAGAAGGTATACCAGCCCCACGGCCTGCTTTCGTTCCCGGGCGGCAACACCGGTAACCAGATGGGCGGTTGGTTCCGCGAGGAAATCAAGACGGTTGAGGACCTTGACGGCCTCAAAATGCGCACGCCCGGATTTGCCGGCGAGGTGATGTCCGAGCTCGGTGTCGCTGTGACCAATATCCCGCCGGGTGAGCTCTACAGTGCGCTGGAAAGGGGTACGATCGACGCTCTGGAATGGGTCGGCCCGGCTCTGGATTTCCAGATGGGTTTCCACCAGATTGCAAAATACTACTACTCGGGCTGGCAGGAGCCAGGTGCTGAAGTGCAGTTCCTGATCAATGAAAAAACCTGGAACAAGCTTCCTGCCGATCTGCAGGAAATCCTGAGGGTGTCCATGCGCACTGCTGCCTATGACATGTACATGCAGAGCATGCACGAAAGTGGCGTGGCCTGGGACCGCATGAAGGAAGATTATCCGGATGTGACTCACAAGACGTTCCCTCCGGAAGTCATTGAAGCGCTGCGCGAGGCGACCGAAAAGCTGCTGAACCAAGAGGCGGAGAAGGATGAGCTCGCAAAAGAAATCATTACTTCCCAGCGTGAATATCTGAAACAGGTACGCCAGTGGACGAACATTTCCGACAAGGCGTATCTGAACAGCGTTTCGGGTGAATGAAGGAAGCGCTCCTCTGCCTGAAGAACGTCTCCAAGGCGTTCGACGGCAAAACCGTGCTGGACTCGCTGGATCTGGACATTCTGGATGGCGAGTTCATCACGTTACTGGGGCCATCCGGCTGCGGTAAAACCACACTGCTGCGGCTGATGGCAGGCTTCGAACTGCCGGACACCGGGTCGGTGACCCTGTCCGGCCACGACATTACCCATGCGGCCCCCGAACACCGGCCGCTCAATACGGTGTTCCAGAATTACGCGCTCTTTCCGCATATGTCGGTTTACGACAATGTCGGCTATGGCCTGAAGATGGAGAAACGGCCAAAGGATGAAATCCGTCAGCGGGTGAGCGATGTTCTGGCCATGGTCCAATTGCAGGACTTCGCCCGCCGCAAGCCACACCAGCTCTCAGGTGGACAGCAACAAAGGGTGGCCATTGCCCGTGCGGTGGTCAAGCGTCCACAACTACTGTTGCTGGATGAGCCCCTCTCTGCCCTGGACTACAAGCTTCGCCGCACCATGCAGGTGGAGCTGAAGCGCCTGCAGCGTGAGCTTGGCATCACCTTCGTCTTCGTTACCCACGACCAGGAAGAAGCCCTGTCCATGTCGGACCGGGTGGTGGTGCTGAAAGACGGCGAAATCCAGCAGTTGGGTACGCCGCGGGAAATCTACGAGCGCCCCGCCAATCTCTTTACAGCACGCTTTGTTGGCGAGACTAACCTGTTTCCCGGCTATCTGGCGGCGGTAAACGACCGGGCGATCACACTGGATATTCTGGGGCTGCGCCGTACCCTGCAGAAACCGGCCTTTACCGTGCGTGAAGGCGAGCAGGTCAATGTGCTGTTACGCCCCGAGGATATCCGCGTGCTGGCACCGGAAGACGATCACGGCCTTGCCGGCAAGGTCGTCGAACGCAACTACAAGGGCAGTACGCTGGATTCAGTGATTCACCTGGAGGATGGCACCGAGGTGCTGGCCAGCGAATTTTTCGATGAAGACGACCCCACTTTCGACTACAGGCTGGGTGAGCCGGTTCGGGTCAGCTGGGTGGATGGCTGGGAGTGGTTGCTGCCAGTCGAACCGGAGCCGGTAAACGAAGAGGCGGAAGGGCTGGCCGCGGATGCATAGAGTGTTACAGCAGCCTTTCAAAACCGCTGTACTGGTTCTGGTGTGGGGTTGGCTGCTGCTCCTGGTGCTCACCCCCAACCTGCTGGTGGTGGGGGCCAGCGTCATGACCCGGGATCCGGGTACCTTCCTGTCGCTACCACTGAACCTGGACAGTTACCGGCAACTGTTCGATCCCCTGTACCTGGACGTGTTTCTCAATTCCCTCTACATGGCGGCAGTAACCACGATTTTCTGCCTGCTGATCGGCTACCCCTTTGCCTGGGCCCTGTCTGGCCTCGGCAAGCAGCGCCAGACGCTGCTGATCTTCCTGATGATCGTGCCGTTCTGGACCAATTCCCTGGTGCGCACCTACGCATTGAAACTGCTTCTGGCCACCAACGGGCTCATCAATAATGCATTGATGGGAATGGGCCTTATCGACGAGCCGTTGAAAATGCTCTACACCGAAGGCGCGGTGATTGTGGGGCTGGTGTACCTGTTGCTGCCGTTCATGATACTGCCGCTGTACTCGGTGTTTGATGACCTCCGGCAGGAGCTGTTAATGGCCTCACACGATCTGGGGGCGGGCAAGCTGTCAACGTTTCTGCACGTAACCATTCCCCTGACCCTGCCCGGCGTTCTGGCCGGTGTGATGCTGGTGCTGCTGCCGGCCATGGGGTTGTTTTTCGTGGCAGACATACTCGGTGGCTCGCGCAACCTGCTGGTCGGGAACGTGATCAAGAACCAGTTCCTGGATGCCCGTGACTGGCCCTTCGGCGCTGCTGCCAGCATTCTCCTTACGGTGGCCATGGCCGTATTATTGTTGGCCCACCGGTTAAGCCAGCGGCGGCTGGGTGAGGAGGCGCAAACGTGAGCCGCTGGCTGCCAAAAATCTACCTCACCCTGGTGTATGTGCTGCTTTACCTGCCCATCCTGGTGCTGGTGGTGTTCTCTTTCAACGGCTCCCGTACCGGCTACCGATGGGGCGGGCTGAGTCTCGAATGGTATGAGTCGCTGTTCAACAACCACGCCATGGTTCAGGCCATGTGGAATTCCCTGTGGCTGGCGCTGGCGGCAGCCACGGTGTCGACCATTATTGGTGCACTGACCGCACTGGCTCTTCACCGCTATCGATTTCGCGGTAAGCGCATGCTGCGGGGCATGCTGTTTGTAGTGATGATGTCGCCGGAGATTGTGCTGGCCATTTCGCTACTGGCGCTGTTCCTGCTGGTAGGGCTGCAGCTCGGGTTCGTCTCACTGCTGCTCGCCCATGTAACCTTTTGCCTGCCATTTGTGGTGATTACCGTTATGGCCAGGCTCAGCGGGTTTGATGAAAGCCTGCCAGAAGCCGCACGGGACCTGGGGGCCAATGACTTCACCATGACCCGTACGGTGTTGATTCCGGTGATCATGCCGGCGCTGCTGGCAGGCTGGCTGCTGGGTTTCACGCTTTCCCTGGATGATGTCGTGGTCAGTACCTTTGTAAGCGGCCCCAGCTATGAAATTCTGCCACTGCGCATCTATTCGATGGTGCGTGTGGGCCTTAAACCCGAAGTGAATGCTTTGGGCACCCTGTTACTGCTATTTTCCCTGACGATGTTGATGCTGTCTCAATGGATACTGACAAGGAGCAAATGATGAAAAAACTGGCGCTCGCAGGCCTTGTGGTTGTAACCCTGACCGGGTGCAGCTCCGAGGAAGAACCAAAAGTCCTGAATCTGTACAACTGGTCTGAGTACATGCCTCAGGAGGTATTGGACCGCTTCGAGGAAGAAACCGGTATCCAGGTGGTTTACACCACCTACGACAGCAACGAGGCCATGTACGCGCGTCTCAAACTGCTGGACGAAAGCGGTGATTACGACCTGGCATTGCCCTCTACCTATTACGTCAACAAGATGCGTAAAGAGGGCCTGCTGGAGAAAATCGATCGCGACAAGATAGAAGGCTTTGAAAAGCTGGACCCGGAGCTGATCAACCTGGAGATCGACCCCGACAACGCCTACAGCGTCCCCTATCTCTGGGGCACTACAGGTCTTGCGTATGATGCCGAAGACATCGAAGGCGGCGAAGTAACGGCCTGGGAAGACCTCTGGAGCAAGGAATATGAAGGCCGCGTGATGCTCACCAATGATATGCGGGAAGTATTCCACATCGGCTTGCGGGTGCTGGGCTACTCCGGCAACAGCACTGACCCGGATGAGATCAGGGAAGCCTACGAAAAGCTCACCGAGCTGATGCCTTCGGTACGCACTTTCAACTCGGACGCCCCAAGGATGCCCTACCTGGAAGGTGAAACCGACATCGGCATGATCTGGAACGGTGAGGCCGTCATGGGCAAGGAAGACATGCCGTCACTGGAATATGTCTATCCGGAAGAAGGCACCATTGTCTGGCTGGACAGCTTCGTCATTCCCAAGAACGCCGGCAATCCGGATGCGGCTCACCAGTTCATCAGCTTTGTGATGCAGCCGGAGATTTCCGCGCTGATCAGTGAGGACATTGGCTATGCGACCCCCAATCTGGCGGCCCGCGAGCTGTTGAGTGAGGAAGTGGCCAACGACCGCACCAGTTACCCGACACCGGAAGATCTCACCAACGCCGAATTTCAGGAAGATGTGGGTGACGAAGCCATGCAGGTGTACACCAGATACTGGGAAATGCTGAAGTCCGGGCAGTAGCTGCGCGTCCTGGACTGTGCTCCATGGTCCAGGCCCAGTTAAGACTTGTGTTTATCCACCCCTTGAGAGAGTTTAACGGCACAGGTGTTCTATAATGTAGGCACTGTATTCTAAAGCGACAGGCGCCGTGCCGTATGCAGAAGCTGTCTCTTTCAAAGGCCGTCAGCCTGACCATTCTCCTTCTCGTGTGCCTTCTGGGCGCGCAAGTGGCTGCTGCTGCCGTTGATTTGGAAGCGGGCTGGGAGTATCGCTGGGGAGATTCACCCTTTACTGATGAAGGCGTTCCGGAGTGGGTACAGGCAGATGATCCGGAGCAGTGGCAGGCCATCGATTTCCCGTCCAATCCGCCAGGTAGAAATGGGCATGAACACGTCTGGTACCGGGTTACCCTGCCAGGAGGCGAATGGCAGGAACCTGTGCTCTACATATTCAGCGTGGACCTGATCTTCCAGGTCTGGCTGAATGGCGAGAACATCTACCAGTACGGTACGTTTGACCATCAGGGCAGGGGGCACTTTGAAGGGTGGCCATGGCATGCCATTCCCCTGCCGGAAGGGTTCGAAGGCAAGCAGGTATATTTTCGCGTTTTCTCGGACTACACCGATATCGGCCTGTGGG
Organism: Marinobacter denitrificans; assembly: GCF_008795955.1. GTDB lineage: Bacteria > Pseudomonadota > Gammaproteobacteria > Pseudomonadales > Oleiphilaceae > Marinobacter > Marinobacter denitrificans. The sequence continues at coordinate 92,259 of NZ_VMHN01000010.1, read as the reverse complement.
GGGAAGTCTCCATCATGGACAGGCCCGACCTTGTCCTGTTTATCCTTGAAAACTCCCTCGACGCCCTGGTTATTGCAGGCTTCTCCGCACTGATTGCACTGTTAGCATTGATATTTGCCCTGCTCCAGGCCGAGAAGAAGAGCTTTGGCAGTATTGCGTTGTTCTCCTTTTCATCGGCCCTTCTGCTGCTTTCGGAAAGCCAGGCAAGCCAGCTGCTCTGGGAGGCTCCACTGACCTGGGATTACCTCGCGGCCGGCTCCTACTACATGTTACCTGTGGCCATGGCCTTGCTGCTGGAACAGTGGTTTACGGATCATCGCCCGTGGCTGATCAATCTGATCTGGAAGACCCACCTTGTGTACATGATGGCGGCCATCGGGTTGGCGTTGTCCGGGGTAGTGGATCTGTCCTCCACGTTCCCGACTTTTGATGCCCTGTTGCTGGCCTCTCTCTTCACTATCGCTATTGTCGTGGGTAGGCGCTTCCGCCATTTGCGGGCCGAGCAGCAGGTCATACTGGTCGCTTATGGCATATTCTGCAGTTTGCTGGTGGTGGATATGGCAGTCGCGCATGGGCTCCTTCCCTGGTGGCGGGTGCCGGTCAGTTGGGGCACGCTGGCCTTTTCACTGGCCGTGGTGCTGATTTCGTTGTGGCATTACGCCCGTACCCAGCAAGCACTGCATCAGTTAAACCTGTCGCTTGAGCAACAGGTTGCCGAACGGACTGAAAAGGCAGAGGCCCTTGCGCGTCTTGAGCAGGCCAGGGTTCGTTTACTGACCTTCGAGAATGAGAAAACCCGTATCCTCAACGATATCATTGCGGAGTTACAGGATTGCATCACCCTGAACCAGACGTTGCCGGTTCTGGCGCGACGGCTTCCGCACCTCTGCAGTCCCCTCAGGGGCAGGCTTTACCAGCGGGTTGACGCCGGCAGGGCCTATGTACTGCTTACACGGTGGGGGTACGCCGGCGAACCAGAGTCGCCTGCCCGGATTGAAACACCAGATGGCCCGCCACCCCAGAATCAGATTCCTGCCCGTTACAGCGCTGAAGCTGGCCAGACCTGGGCGGATTGGGAGGAGGATGTGGATGGCTCACTGTGCCTCTGGATCAATATCCAGTCTGCAACACAAGGGCAGGTAACGATGGCTTTGTTGTTCCTCGAGGTGCCGGAAGAGTTTACCGGAGTCACCGATTACGGCGCTGCCAGGCTTTTTCAGGCATTGAGTCAGGCACTGCAGAAAATTGGTATTACTCTGTCAGGTATTGGCTTGCGTGAAGAGCTGCACAAATATTCCTATGAAGATGCCCTTACCGGGCTGAAAAACCGTCGTTATTTTGATCAACTGTTTGAACACGAGTCCGCCGTAGCGCTTCGCAGTGATCAGCCCCTGTCGTTGCTGATTGTGGATATTGATCACTTCAAGCAGTTCAATGATACCCATGGCCACGAGGCCGGTGACGCCGCCCTGAAAGCGGTGGCGGGTATGTTGGCCAGGCATTTCCGTGACAGTGATGTCGTGTGTCGCTTTGGGGGTGAGGAATTTGTCATCATCATGGCGGGCTCCAATGCCAGCGCTGCCTATGACAAAGCTATGGAACTCGCCCGGGCGATTCGCCTGATGCCGGTAGAACACGCTGGCACTGACCTGGGGCCCGTTACGATCTCTGTAGGTGTTGCAAGCTGGCCCGAATGCAGCGAATCCCCGGATAGTCTGCTGGGGCTCGCCGATCGGGCGCTTTACCGGGCCAAAGAGGCCGGACGGGACAGGGTAGAGGTGGCCTGAAAACCAGAGCTAGTGCCAGATATTGCTGTCTATCTTCTCATGCAGTTCAGGGTAGTCCTTGGACTTGAAATGAGGCACCTCGCCCTGTTTTCGCTGCGCCAGGTAGTCTTTTGTCAGCTTAACCACTGTGCCGGAAAGCATCACAATGGCAATGAGGTTTATAGTGGCCATCAGGCCCATGGAGGCATCTGCCGCATTGAAGACCGTCACTACAGCTTCATAACCACCCCAGACCACCATTCCCAGCACTGCCGTGCGGAGCAGGGTAATGGCAAGGTTATTGTCGCCGCCGAGATGAATCAGCGCATTTTCTGCGTAGGTGTAGTTGGCCACAATGGAGGTAAACGCGAAGAACAGAATCGCAATGGCGATGAAGTAGGCCCCGAACTCGCCAATGTGGCTTTGCATGGCATCCTGGGTGAGCTGCGTTCCCGTAATGCCGGAGCCGGGTTCCATGACACCGGATAGCAGGATCATCACTGCTGTGGCGGTACAGATAATGATCGTGTCGACGAACACACCGAATCCCTGAACCAGCCCCTGGGAAGAGGGATGGTGGGGTGCAGGGGTCGCGGTTGCTGCAATATTGGGGGCAGAGCCCATACCCGCCTCATTGGAAAACAGCCCGCGTTTGATGCCGTTCAGCATGGCGGCCGTAATGGAGCCTGCCGCGCCGCCAGCGGCTTCCTCCAGCCCGAACGCACTCTTCACAATGGTGATCAGCACGCCTGGTACTTCCGTGATATTAATGGCCATGATGATCAGGGCAATCAGAACGTAGAGGCCCGCCATCAACGGCACCACCAGTTCCGCGAAGCGCACGATAGAGCGCAGGCCACCAAAAATCACCACACCGGCCAGAATGGCGATAACGATACCGACCCAGAGCTTGGGCACACCAAAGGCACCCTCCATGGCATCGGCGATGGAGTTGGCCTGCACCGCGTTAAAAACCAGCCCGAAGGACAGAATCAGGCAGACAGCGAAGATACTTCCGGCCCAGGGCGCATTGAGGCCTTTGCTGATATAAACCGCCGGGCCGCCCCGGTATTGCCCTTTACCGTCCCGTACCTTGTAGAGCTGCGCCAGGGTGCTTTCCGCATAGCCGGTAGCCATGCCGACCAGGGCAACCATCCACATCCAGAAAATGGCGCCGGCGCCACCGAGGTAGAGTGCCACCGCCACTCCGGCCAGATTTCCTGTACCCACGCGGGAGGCAAGACTGGTGCACAAGGCCTGGAATGGGGAAATACCGTGAACATCACTCTCCCGGGAGCCGCGAATGGCCCGGAGCATTTCACCGAAATTGAGAAACTGCAGAAAGCCCAGGCGAATGGTGAAAAAGACACCAACACCTAACAGGCCATAAACCAGAACATATCCCCAGAGTATGGAGTTAAGAAAATCCACGATAGCGGTCATTGTTCGTCCTTAAAACGGTTGCCTTCCCTGAACTCTTAAACGACCAGCACCGGACACTTCGCCTTGGAAGCGACGCGGTGGGACACGCTGCCAAGCAGCATGCCGTCTTTGTCACTGTGAGTGCCCCGGGTGCCTACCACAATCAGGTCCACCTCCTTCTCCTGGGCGAACTTGACGATAACACTGGAGGGGCGCCCGGCCTTGACGAAGCCCCGAACTTTTACTGCGCCCTTTTCCGTCGCCATCGCCTTGGCGTGGTTGACGATCTCTTTGGCGTAATCAGACAACACCTTGTCTGGAATCTCCATGCCCGCGGGACGCCCGATCGATAGCGATGCCTCAAACAGGCTGTGGTGTTTGTAGACACAGATCAGATAGATCTCGGCTTCCGTGAGCTTCTGTAACGCAATGGCTTTGTCCATCGCGTTAAAGGATGACTTGGAACCATCAACCGCCACCAGGATTCTTTTGAACATGCTCTTCTCCCTGAAATTGGTCTATACAGTCCTCAGCGGAATGCCAGGTCACGCAGGAACAGTGCGATTTGCGGGAAGGCAATGATCAGCCCCGCTGCTGCCACCAGCATAAAGACAAACGGTGGCGTGCCGCGAATCACTTCCCAGTAGGGGCGCTTGAATATGGCGATGGCGGTGAATATGTCACACCCGAAGGGCGGCGTTGCCGAACCTATGGCCACCTGAAGCGTAATCAGAACCCCGACCAGAACCGGGTCCAGGCCTGTGGCTTCAATCGCTGGCGCAAAGATCGGCGTCAGTACCAGGATTACCACGATCGGGTCGACAAACATGCAGGCGACGAAGAAGGCAATACAGATTGCGATCAGCACGCCGACCGGCCCGGCATCATTAACGCCCACGGCCTCCAGTATGGTTTGCGGGATCTGGGCGAAGGAGATGATCCACGAGAAGCCGTTGCCCACAGCGACCAGTATGAAAACCACGGCGGTAATCAAGCCGGTGGATTTGGCGATACGATAGATGTCCGGCAACTTCAGCGAGCGGAAGACAGCGAACTCCAGCAGGAAAGCGTAAAGCACGCATACGGCCGCAGCTTCAGTCGGGCTGAAAATGCCGCCATAGATACCGCCCACAATAATAACCGGGAAGAACAGTGGCCACAGCGCTTCACGGACAGCGACTCCGCGCTCTCTCCAGCCGGCCTTTTCCTCGGTGGGAACCTTGTTAACGTAGGCGTAGATCAGGCAATAAATGGAAAACATGACGAGAATCATGATGCCGGGCCCAATGCCTGCGATGAACAGCTCGGCAATGGAGGTCCCCGAGATAACCCCATAGATAATGAAGCCGATACTGGGAGGAATCAGAAACGCGATATCACTGGAGTTGATAATCAGCGCCAGGGAAAAGGAATCTGAATACCCGGCTTTGAGCAGTTTTGGCCGCAACGGAGAGCCAACCGCCACTACTGTGGCCTGGGTGGAACCGGAAACCGCACCGAATAGAGTGCACGACGTTGCAGTACTGATGGCGAGCCCGCCCTTAATGTGCCCGATGAATGCCATCACCATATGAATCAGGCGGTCCGCCGACTGGCCACGGGTCATGATATCCGCCGCCAGAATAAACATGGGCACAGCAATGAGTGAGGCAGGGCGGATGCCCCCCATCATTTGCTGGATGAACGTACCCATCTGGCCGAAGCCATCAAACATCATTACAAAGCCGACCACCGCACCGGCAATCAGCGGAACCATCATCGGGAAGCCCAGCAGAAGCAGCCCGATCATGATCACCATCATTATAGTCGCCATGAGTTTCTTTCCTTTGTTATATCAGCTACAGGGGTCAGACTTCCGATTCACTATCCGCGTAGCCGTCGATCACACCGGTGGAGAGGTATATATCCTTACTGGTGAAGTTTTTAATGGCCGTAAGGAGATACTGGATGCCGGTGATCGCAAAGCCCACTGGCGCCCACACGTAAATCCACCAGATCTCAAACCCCAGTGCCGGCAGAATGCGCCCACGGCTGTACATGGTTTCGACGAACCCATAAGCGTGGTAGCAGAGAAAGAACATCACCGCGGATGTAAACAGGGCAATGAAAATCATCAGTACTTTACGTCCCTTCGGGGGGATCGCATCGTATACGGCAGACATCCGGATATGGCGGCCATGGCGGGCCGCGTAGCCAATACCTGCAAAGGTAATCAGAATAATAAGAATCCGGTTGATCTCACCGGAGAAAAACAGGCCTTCACCGAAGACAAAGCGGGCAATAACGTTGACGCACGTATTGATCGCCATAAGGATCACGCCAACCGCAAGGATTATCGCTTCGGCCTTGGCAATAACTTCGTCAATGGTCCCCAGAAACCCGGGCAGGCCGGACTCATAGGTGCCGGTATCGTCTTCTAGATCCGGGGAGTTCTCGGACATGGGTTCTGCTCCAGAACAGATTGCTCCCGACCGGTAGGAGGCCCCGGCGGGGCGGGGTTAAAACAGATTCCCGCCGGGCAGGGCCGGCGGGAATGGTTCCTTCAGGCTCAGTCTTCCTGAACTTCTTTGAGATCTTCCTTGAACTGGTTCAGCAGTTCTTTGCCACGGTCGCCTGTCATGTTGATGAACTCTTTCTCAACCTGAGGAGCGCGATCACGGAAGGCCTGGATCTGCTCTTCGTCAAGACGGGTCACCGTTACTTCGTCGCTGGCTTCCTGAATCTTGCCAAGGGCTTCATCCGCCAGGCCGTCGATATGAACGAGGATTTCTTCGTAAGCGTGGTCGGCTGCCTTACGGATCAGTTCCTTGTCGTCATCGGACAAGCCGTCGAAGAAGTCCTTGTTCGCCATCATGGCGGTGGTGAACCAGCCGTGGCCGGTAAAGATCAGGTTGGGGGACACCTCGTACAGTCCGCCGGACTCAATCCAGAAGATCGGGTTTTCCTGGCCCTGGATCATGTTGGTCTGCAGGGCGCCGTACACCTCACCCCATGGCAGCGGAGTCGGAGTGGCACCGAAGGCATCGTAAGTTTCCGACAGCAGCGGGTTGGTCATAACCCGGATTTTCTTGTTGTTGAAATCTTCAGGGCTGGTGGCCGGCTCGTCCAGGGTCACAACCATTTCGCCCTCGGGGTACATCTTCAACAACTCAAGACCTTTTTCGGCATAAAGCTCAGGGAAGTCCTCGTTGATGGCTTCACTGTTGTTGAAAAAGTCGATTACGGTTTCGAAGTCGGTCGGCAGCAGGTAGGGAATGAAGAAAATCTGCGCTTCGGGAATCAGGGAGCCGGTGAAACCGGGCGACTGGTTAACAAAGTTAAGGATGCCAGCCTGGGTCTGCTCCATGATGTCGTCAGATTCGCCAAGCTCGCCAAACCGGTACACCTGAACTGTGTGGTCAGAGTTCTCTTCGATGTATTCCTTGAAGTCGTAAGCGAATACGTCCTGAACGTCACCTTCGTACTCTTCGTGTGCATAGCGCCAGTTGGCGGCGTTTACCGAGTTTGCCGCTGTCATTGCGGCAAAGGCAAACGCAGAAAAACCTGCCAGTTTCTTGAACTTGCTCAAGCTACTCATCGTGTCGTCTCCGTTTATTTTTTTCTGCAAATTATTGTTACATTAATAAAGACTGGCAAAACAATGCTGTTTTCGCAAGAAATTGAGTGAATAGATTTTCATGAATTGCCAGATTTGGCCGGAATACGGTAAATATTCGGAATAAAAGGACTAATGGCTGAAATTCGCCCTGAAATGGTGCGGTACTCAGTGGCGGACCCCGGGGGATCATGGCTGCCCGGGGCCCCGGTCCGGATTGGGATGTCAGCCTTTGGGCACCCAGGTGTTACACCAGCCGTTGGCATTCACCAGCACATCGCTGAATTCGGGGTGGCGGCACTTGCCCCAACCGTCCGACTCTTCTCCGGCCCAGAATGCGCAACCATCGCATTGCTGGCCCTCCTGGTGCTTCTCATGATCGGAATCAGCAGCATTGTTGACATAGTCCAGTGCGTGACCGTCTTCGGCCTTGGGCGTCTCTGCACGGGCTCGAGGCGAATGGGTGGCGAACCGGGCCAGAGGAATAGCAGCAACGCCCAGGGCAGCGGTACGCAGGAACACGCGACGGCTTTCATTGACTTTACTCATGGTAACCTCCTCTCTCATCTCATTGCAGTGTTCAGTCTGGTCTGTTTGATCGTTTTTTCAGCGACCTTACTAATTTGTTCGGGATGCGGGCAAGATCGGATGACTTTCAGCTGACGTGAGTCAATCCCGGGTGGCCTGGCCGGAATCCGTTCAGAGTTGTGGTAGGCTTTCCATTCTTACCCCGGATGACCACACAGAGCAGTTATGCCAGCAACGCCAACCATCGAGCCCGGCTTTCATGCCATCCACGCGAACCACCTCGAGGACCTGCGCCGGGCGGTGGTCTGGATCTGCCGGCAAAGCCCCCTGCCGCCCCTGGAAAGCGAAACCTTCCTGGTGCAGAGCAATGGTATTGCCCAATGGCTCAAGCTTGCCCTGGCTGAGGATCCGCTCGCTGCCGGCGTAGGCGGCGAAAATGGCGGCATGGGCATTGCTGCAGGGATGGACTTCCTGTTTCCCGCGCGCTTTATCTGGCAGGCCTATCGGGCAGTGCTGACTTCCGCAGGGGTGCCTGAACAGTCCCCCTTCGACAAATCCCGTCTGGTCTGGCGCCTGTTCCGTTTGCTGCCGGGGTTGATTGCCGGGAACGATGTGTTCGCGCCTTTGCAACGATTCATGGCCGGGGCAGACACCGAAACCCGTCGTTACCAACTGGCAGGAAAGATTGCTGACCTGTTCGACCAGTATCAGGTATTCCGCGCTGACTGGCTGGCGGACTGGGAAGCCGGGCATGACCGCCTGCAGATGGCGAGGGGCGAATACCGCGAGCTGGGCGAAGAGCTTCGCTGGCAGCCCGTGCTGTGGCGAAAACTGGTTGAAGATGTCGGCGAGCTTGCCGGCACCAGCCGCTCACGAATACACACCCGGTTCATGGAGGCGGGCCAGACACTTACGCCCACTGAGAGGCCTTCTGACCTGCCCAGACGTATTGTGGTTTTCGGCGTTTCGTCGCTACCGAAGCAAGCGTTGGAAGCGCTGTCGATTCTCAGTCGGGTGAGCCAGGTGGTGCTCTGCGTCCACAACCCCAGCGAATTCTATTGGGCCGACATTATCAGCGACCGTGATCTGCTCAACGCTGATCGCAAGCGGGGTCTGGCCCATCCAAAACTGGCACAGCTGACCAATCCTGACGACCTGCACCAGCATGCCAACCCCCTTCTGGCGGCGTGGGGCAAACAGGGCCGGGACTATATTCGCCTGCTGGATGAATTTGATAATCCGGAGGAATATAAAAGCCGCATAGCCACCCCTGATGGTCGGATCGACATCTTCACGCCCCACGGCAGCGCCGAACAGCCGTTGCTCCTGCACCAGATCCAGAACGACATTCGCACACTCACGTCCCAACAGGAGATGCTGGGGCAGGGGCGCACCCTTGACCCGTTCCGGGATGATTCCGTGGTGTTCCACAATGCCCACAGCCCCCAGCGGGAAGTGGAAATTCTCCACGACCAGTTACTGGCCGCGTTCAACAGCAACCCGGAACTGCGGCCGAGGGATGTGATTGTCATGGTGCCGGATGTGGATACCTACGCACCCCATATCCAGGCCGTGTTTGGTCGCTATCCATCGTCCTCCCGCCGCTACATTCCGTTTACCATTTCCGACCAGGGCCAGCGTCACCGTCAGCCGGTGCTGATTGCGCTCGATACCCTGATGGCGCTACCTGAAAGCCGCTTTGGTGTCAGCGAGATCATCAGCTTGCTGGAAGTGCCGGCGGTCAGGAGCCGGTTCGGCATTGCCGAAGGCGACCTGCCACTGGTGCGTCAGTGGGTGGAGGGCGCCAATATTCGCTGGGGGCTACACAGTGACCATCGCAGTAGCCTTGACCTGCCCAAGGGGCTTGAGCGCAACACCTGGCAGGCGGGCCTGCGACGGATGTTGCTGGGATACGGCACCGGTCGCGACGACCCCTGGCAGGGCATTGAGCCCTACGAGGAGATTGGCGGCCTGCAGGCCGCCGTGGCAGGCAGTCTGTGCCGGTTTATCGACCGCCTGGAAGAGCTCTGGCACGAATTGAGAGCTACCGCGACCCCCTCAGGCTGGCTGGATCGGTTGCAGTCAATACTGGAACGCTTCTTCGATGATCTGTCCGACGATGAGCTGCTGCTGGTCAACCGCCTGCGCCGGCAGGCGGAACAGTGGCTTCAGGACTGCGACAGTGCCGGTATGGAGCAGGTGGAGCTGCCCCTCAATATTGTTCGGGAAATCCTGCTGGAAGGTCTGGAAGAAGGCGGCCTCAACCAGCGTTTCCTGGCGGGCAAGGTCAATTTCGCCACCCTGATGCCGATGCGGGCCATTCCCTTCCGGCGCGTCTGCCTGCTGGGGATGAATGACGGCGACTACCCACGCTCCCGTCCACCGGTGGATTTTGATCTGATGGCGCTGGATTACCGCCCCGGGGACCGCTCCCGCCGGGAAGACGACCGCTATCTGTTTCTGGAGGCTCTGCTTTCCGCCAGAGAGCAGCTTTACATCAGTTGGGTGGGGCGCAGCATCCGTGACGACTCGGAACGGCCGCCATCGGTTCTGGTGAGCCAGCTGCGGGATCACCTGGATGCGGTTTGGCAGGTGCAGACTTCAGACAAGCCGGCTTCCGCAGCCCTCACTATTGAACACCCGCTGCAGCCATTCAGTCGCGAGTACTTTCCGGTGGAAAACCGAGGCACGGGTGCGGAACATTCGGCGGATGTGAGCGAAGTACTTTCGGCCCGTCGGCTGTTCACCTACGACAGCGAATGGCTCAGTGCCCACCAGTCCCGGGCTGACCAGTCAGAGCAAACCGAACTGCCTTACCTGTCCCCGGCAGACCCGCTGACCCTGGCCGAACTTGGTGCCTTCCTTAAAAGGCCGGTGGAAGTCTTCTACCAGCGCCGGCTGCAGGTACGATTTACCGATGTTGAGGGCCTGGACACCGACAATGAAGCCTTCGCAATGGATGGGCTTCAGCATTGGCGACTGGAAGACGAGCTGATCCGTCAGGCGGTGATGAAAGCCGATAATGAGGACGAATTGCAGCAACGTATCGAGTCGTCCCTGGCCAGCATGGTTCGCCGGGGGGAACTGGGCATGGGGCTGACGGAGTACGCCCTGACCCGGCAACTGGAAAGCCGTATGCCGGATTTGCACAAACGTTATCAGGAGGCGCTGGCCCTTTGGCCAGAAGCCATTGAAGAGGTGATCGGGTTCGAATACCACCACCAGCGCGGCGAAGATACCCTGGCCATCAGTGACCGCCTTGGCGATCTGCGGACCCGACCGGATGGCGAGCTCTGCCGGGTGGTGATCGCCAGCAGTAACCTGCTGGAAGGCGCAGGAAACTATCGTCAACTGCGATTCCCGGCGTTACTGGATCACTGGATTACGCACCTGGCGGGTAACCTGCGCTTTGAGGCTTTCCACACCCTCATTATCGCGAAGGAAGAGCAGCGGGTCGTTAACCTGTTGCCCCTGGAGGAAGCCACCGCCGGTGATTATCTGGCGAGCGTTCTGGAATACTGGATGCAGGGCCAGACACGGCCGCTGCCGGTTGAGGCCGGGGCAGCGTTCGCCTACCTGCGGGGGCTCTACCCCGCGAGGGGAGATGGCAACGAAGACAAGGCACTCCAGAAAGCCGAGGAAGCCTATAACAAAGCCCTGGCCCGGGACAGCGGTTATCTGCACAGGGCTTACCCCGAGTTCGGGCAGTTGCCTGCCGCTGGGCGATTCCCGCAACTGGTGGCCGCCTTGTACGAACCTCTCTGGCATGCAGAGCAGGCAGGCCGGGCGAGAACCGGCGGCGCTAAAAGGGAGAAAACCGGATGACCGGGAGCGTTCGCACACTCAACCCTTTGACTCTGCCCCTGCGTGGCAGCCAGCTGATAGAAGCCAGCGCCGGTACCGGCAAAACCTTTACCCTGGCGCTGCTCTATGTGCGGCTGGTACTCGGGCATCGCACGGCTGACGAGCCTCTGGGGGAGGGCATCATGCCGCCGAACCTGCTGGTGGTCACCTTTACCGAAGCTGCCACCAAGGAACTCCGGGACCGTATCCGTGCCCGCCTGACTGAAGCCGCTGCGCTCTTCGCGGTAGATCCGGAGACCGTTGATGCCAACGCCATGGCAAAAGACCCGCTGGTCAACCTTCGCAACGCCTGTCCAAAGGCGGACTGGCCGGCCTGCCGCCGCAAGCTGCTACTGGCAGCGGAGTGGATGGACGAAGCTGCCGTCTCCACCATCCATGGCTGGTGTAACCGCATGCTCAGTGAGCACGCCTTCGACAGCGGCAGCCTGTTCCGTCAGACCCTGGAAACCAGCCAGACGGATTTGCTGGACAACGTGGTGCGGGATTACTGGCGCACCTTCGTGTACCCCTTGCCACCGGAGCTGATGGGCGAGGTGCTGGATACCTGGAAAACGCCGGAGAGCTTGCGCCAGTCCGTTCGAAACCTGTTGCCACACGTGGCCGCCCTGCCTGTGCCGGAGCGTGATCCGGTGGCGGCCGCGGAAGCCGCCAGAACCCGGCGCGAGGAGAGGCTGCGGGAACTGAAAGCGCCCTGGCCCGCGTGGTGTGATGAGCTGGATGAGTTACTGGCGGAAACCGCAAAGCGCAAACCTAAGCCATTGCACGGCGGCACTAAAAATTCCATCCAGAAGGCCGTGGACTGCCTGCGGGAATGGGCCACCACCGATGCTGCCGAACCCCATGATTTCCTGTCCAGAAGTCGTCCCAAGGGCTTTGACACCCTGGAAGCCGACGCCTTCGCGGAAAAATGGACCGGCGATGACGATCCGCCCCACCATCCTGCCATGGACGCCATTGCCGGGCTTAAACCGGCCCTGAAAGCCATGCCGGTGGCAAAGCCGGACATCCTCAACCATGCCGCCTGCTGGATTGCCCGGCGCCTGGACAGTGAAAAACAGCGCCTTGCCAGTATGGGCTTTGATGATCTGCTCACACGGCTGGATGAGGCTCTGGGTAGCGCCCAGGGCGAGCGGCTGGCCGAGACCATTCGCCGCCAGTTCCCGGTAGCGATGATTGATGAATTCCAGGACACTGACCCGGTCCAGTACCGGATTTTTGACCGTGTGTACCGGGTGGCAAGTAATGACCAGGACTCCAGCCTGCTGATGATCGGCGACCCCAAGCAGGCCATTTATGGGTTTCGCGGTGCGGACATCTACACCTATCTGGACGCCCGCCGTGCCGTCAGCAGCCGCACCTACACCCTGGGCACCAATTTCCGCTCCGCTGTGGCCATGGTGGGTGGTGTAAACCGTGTGTTTAAGCAGGCTGACCAGTCGTTGCCGGAGGGGGCCTTTATGTTCCGGTCCGGCGGAGACAACCCGCTACCATTCACCCCGGTGAACGCCAGAGGGACCGACCAGCAGTGGTGCGTGCGCGGAGAGCCACAGGCGCCACTAACCTTCTGGACCCTTGCGGATGACCGGCATATCGCCAAAGAAGCGGGCAGGGAAGCCATGGCGGATGTCTGCTCAGCGGAAATTGCCCGGCTGCTCAACCTGGGGCAGGCCGGTGAGGCCGGCTTCGCGGCGGAGGGCCAGCCCATCGACCCACTGCGACCGGAACACATTGCCATACTGGTGAACAAGCGCGACGAGGCGGATGCTGTCCGGCAGGCGTTAAGCGCCCGGGGGATTCGCAGCGTATACCTGTCAGACCGTAATTCCGTGCTTCAATCTGCACAGGCGTTGGAGTTACTGCAGTGGCTACAGGCCTGCGCCGAGCCTGGTCAGTTGTCATTGATTCGCGCTGCCCTGGCCACCCCCACCATGGGCCTGGCCTACCAGGATCTCGACCGTCTGCTCAGCGACGAGAATGCGCTGGACCGGGAGATCAACCGTTTCCAGGGTTACCGTGAGCTCTGGCAACAGCAGGGCGTGTTGCCGATGCTGCGGCGCCTGCTGATGGACTACGAAGTGCCTGCAAAACTGTTGGCGGGCCCGGACGGCGAACGCGGGTTGACCGATATCCTGCACATTGCCGAGTTGCTGCAGCAGGACAGCCAGCAACTCGACGGTGAGCATGCCCTGATCCACCACTACACCGAGATGCTGCGGGAGTCCGACGACGAGGACGAACACCGCACCATGCGCCTGGAAAGTGACGCCGGGCTGGTAAAGGTGGTTACCGTGCACAAATCGAAAGGCCTGGAATACCCGCTGGTGTTCCTGCCGTTCGCCACCGAATTCCGGGAGGAAAAGCCGAATCAGGCTTTCATCAAGTTTCATGACGCCGAGGGCAAACTGCGGATATCCCTGGAACCGGATGACGACACCCTGGCCCGGGCCGACCGTGAACGACTGGGTGAGGACATCCGCAAATTCTACGTTGCGCTTACTCGCTCTCGCCATGCCACCTGGGTCGGTGCCGCCGGCATCAAGGGCTGGCGTCGGAGTGGGCTGGGTCATCTGGTAGGTCAGACGGCCAGTGACGAGGATACGGACCTGATGCCTTTCCTTCAGGCCATGGCTTCCGGCGAGCCCGCAATCGAGGTGGCCTCAGTGCCGGAACCGGGAGACGATGTTTACGCAGGCGAAGCGGAGCCTGCGCTTGGCAGTGCCCTGGAGCCGACACGGGAAGCGCGGGAAAACTGGTGGATTGCCAGCTATTCCGCCATTACCTATGGTGCCCGCAGTGGTTTCGGTGACGACTTCGCGCCGGCCAGTGAAGACGCGGAGCAGGAGAACCTCCGTGAGGAAGATGAGGCTGCGGGCACCGAAGCGGCCTCCGAAGCGAGTGCGCAGGGACCACTTCCCTTTAACCAGCACAGTTTCCCCAGAGGCGCCGGCCCCGGGACTTTCCTTCACGATATTCTGGAGTGGTGCGCCGAGCGGGGATTCCGCAAGGTGGCCGAGGACCCCGCTGAACTCCACGAGTTGCTGGAACGTCGCTGCAAACTGCGCAACTGGAGCGACTGGGCGGATACCCTGAAAGCCTGGATGCACACGCTGATTACCAGGGACATTCCGCTTCCGGACGGGAGAGGCGTCTGCTCGCTCGCGGGTCTGGACACCTACCGTCCCGAACTGGAATTCTGGTTTGAAAGTCATCAGGTGAACACCCGTACCATGGACAAGCTGGTTCGCCAGCACACCCTGAATGGCGAGAACCGGCCGGAAGCTCTGGAAACCACCTTCAACGGCATGCTCAAAGGCTTTATCGACCTGGTATTCGAGCACGATGGCCGCTATTACGTGCTGGATTACAAATCAAATTATCTGGGCGAGGATGATCAGGCCTATGTAACGGATGCCATGAAAGCAAAAATCCTAGACCACCGATACGACCTGCAATACGTCATCTACCTGTTGGCTTTGCACCGGCTGCTGAAGTCCCGTCTGCCGGACTATGACTACGATACCCACGTCGGTGGTGCGGTTTACCTGTTCCTGCGGGGGTGTGATGCGCCCGGTGCCGGCGCCTTTACCGAACGGCCCGGTCGGGCCCTGATCGAAGAGCTGGACCAGCTGTTCAGTGGCCAGCGGGAGACGGCGGCATGACCGGAGAGAGCGGATACATTCAAGACCTGTTCGACGCTGTTCCGCCAGAGCCGGCCGCCATACCCGAAAACGCCACTGAGGCATTGGCGCTGCTCGATGACTGGGTAGAGCGCGACTGGATCCGCGCCCTGGATCACGCCTTTGCGGGCTTTGTCTGCAACATTGTTGGAGAGCAGGGTGAGCAACCGTCGGCCATGCTGGCGTTGCTGGCGGCGATGGTCTCTCACCAGGTCGGACGTGGGCACGTGTGCCTGGATATAAAACACCTCTGCCAGGCTACCGAGCCCACCCTGGTGCTGCCGCCGGAAGGAGTCGGGTCGCTCCCGGAAGGCAGCCTGCGGCCGGCGGATTTGTTCCGCGGCATCACCCCGGACGAATTGCTGGCCAGGCTCAACAACAGCTGCGCGGTCGGTGACGGTGAGCAGTCGACGCCCCTGGTACTGGATGGCCCGCGACTGTACCTGCGCCGGTTCTGGCGTTACGAGCAGGCTATTGCTGCGGGCATCCGGGATCGCCTTGGGCATCGTGCCGCATTGACGGACGAAGCTCTGCTGGCCCGGGCGCTGGATGCTCTGTTTGGCAACAGCCGGGAACCGGACTATCAGAAGCTGGCCTGTGCCCTGGCTGCCCGTAACCGGTTCAGTGTGATCACCGGCGGCCCCGGCACCGGCAAGACCACCACGGTGGTGAACCTGCTGGCAGCCCTTCAGTCGGTGGCCTGTGAAGCGGCTGAGGGCAACAGTGGCAGCCCGTATCTTCGTATTCGTCTGTCTGCTCCCACCGGCAAAGCCGCCGCAAGGCTGAGCGAGTCCATTGGCGGTGCGGTTGACCGTCTGCCTCTGGACGACCTGCCGGGGCGGCCCCACAAATCCGCAATCCCCACCCAGGTCACCACCTTGCACCGATTGTTGGGGAGCCGGCCGGGTTCGCGAAGTTTCCGCCATAATGAAGATAATCCTCTGCCAGTGGATATCCTGGTGATCGATGAAGCCTCCATGGTGGATGTGGACCTGATGGCCTCGGTGTTCGCGGCGTTGCCGGCAAAAGCACGGTTGATCATGCTTGGGGACAAGGACCAGCTGGCGTCTGTGGACGCCGGTGCGGTATTGGGGGAACTCTGCCAGCGCGCCGAAGGCGCTCATTATTGGCCCGAGACCGCACGATGGCTGGAGTCGGTGACCGGCTGCCAGTTACCACCGGAACTGACCGATGCTGAGGGTGTGCCTCTGGACCAGGCGGTTGCCATGCTGCGCAAGAGCTATCGCTTTGACCAGCGCAGCGGCATCGGTGTGCTGGCCGCGGCCACTAATGCAGGCAAGCTGGACAGGCATTTGATCGGTCAGTGCCAGGGGCAGGCATTCGAAGACGTGGCTTGGCTGGCTTTACTCTCGGACCACGCCCTCACCGGCAGCCCGGAACTTTTCTATAATCGCGGTCACGGGCGCCTGATCAACGAAACTCCCGTTGAGCCACCGGTGGGCTATGGCCAC
This sequence comes from Marinobacter denitrificans, assembly GCF_008795955.1. Classification (GTDB taxonomy): domain Bacteria; phylum Pseudomonadota; class Gammaproteobacteria; order Pseudomonadales; family Oleiphilaceae; genus Marinobacter; species Marinobacter denitrificans. The sequence goes on along the minus strand of NZ_VMHN01000010.1, from coordinate 75,935 downwards.
TACCTGCGAATCATCCGGGATCATAGGCCCTCCGCCGGCGGTGAGGTTGACGCCCGCGAACAGTGGGATGCATGGGCAACCAACGTGCTGACCGCATTCAACGACTTCAAGGTTCTGTGCGCCCTGCGCCAGGGCCCGTTCGGTGTGGAAGGGCTTAACCGTGAAATCGCCGAACGGTTGCGTGGCACCGGCCTTATCGAGCGAACCGAGGGCTGGTACGCGGGCCGTCCGGTACTGATCACCGGAAACGACTATAATCTGGGCCTGATGAACGGCGATATCGGTGTCACCCTCAGCGTGCCATGGGATAGTAACGAAATCGGGGAGCCGGTGGATACGCTCCGGGTGGCGTTCCCATCCAGTGATGGCAGCGGCAGCATTCGCTGGATATCCCCCAGCCGACTGCAGTCGCTGGAAACGGTCTACGCCATGACGGTGCACAAATCCCAGGGCTCGGAATTCACCCACGCCTGCCTGGTGATCCCGGACCGCATGACCCCGGTACTGACCCGGGAACTGGTGTATACCGGCATCACCCGGGCCCGACACTGGCTGAGCCTGGTGGTGAGCCAGGACGGTGTACTGAAAGAAGCCGTGGGCCGCGGAGTGATCAGGGCCTCAGGGCTGGCCAGGTTGTTGTTGACTCGCTGACCATGATTAATCCCCAGCAGGGAGAAACGGAATGAAAAGAACAATCCAGACATCGGGGTATGTGGTAACGCTGTTCGCTGTGCTGTTACTGGCCGGTTGCGCAGGCTCGCCAGCGCCAGACAGTGCGGGCGGTGATATCGTTGCCATGCCGCTGACCAATACCTACTGGCAACTGGTGAGTGTAGCCGGCGAACCGGTCCCGGAAACCGAGAGGGAACAGAAAGCCCATATCCTGTTCCTCGACGATGGCCGGGTAAGTGGATTCAGTGGCTGCAACCAGTACATGGGTAACTATCGCGTCGAGGGCGAAAACCTGCTATTCGATGCAATGAGCAGCACCCGGATGGCCTGCCCGGATAACCAGACAGAGAGCCAGCTGTTTGCCGCACTGGCCAAGACCGTGGGGGTCAACCTGGACGGCATCGAGCTACGGCTGCTGGGTGACGCCGGAGAAGAGCTGGCGGTGTTCGAGGCTACGCGGATGAAATAGAGCCCTGCCTGTCAGTTTGCCGGCAGGCAGCTGGCCATGAAGGTTCTGAACTCGCTCACCAGCCGCTCCAGACTGTTCTCCAGCCGGTGCCCGTCCGGGAGGATTAGCAACGGGAGCTTCTGTTCCCGTGCCAGTTCGATCACCGGCATGGGCAACACCACATCATCGTCCCAGCCATGAATGATCTGGGTATGCCGGGCCTGAATCCGCGGGCTTGACTGGGGATAGGCCGACATTGCCAGCGCCGGGGCCAGCAGGAAGCAGCCCAGGACCGGCGTTTCGGCACTGGTGCGGGCACAGACCCAGCCACCCATACTGGACCCCACCAGAATGGTGCGTTCCGGGTGGGCTCCGGCTTCGGCCATGGCCTCTTTCATTTGCTGGAGCCGTTCCATCGGCACTTTCGTACTGCGATGGTCCAGGGCGATTGCCGTGATCCTCGGGAAGGTTTCGGCTTCGGCTTTCAACGCCTGCACCTTGGTGCCGCCGGGCCCGCTCTCCAGCCCGTGGGAGAGGAATACGTGAATGTCAGATGGCGCCATAGTTACCTCCGGTGAGCGGGTTCAGTGTCGGGTTGCCGCAAGAATGTCCAGCGCGTGCCGGCGTTTTTCGGGGTCGTAAAGGTCTACGGTGAACATCAGTTCGTCCACTTCCACCGTCTGCAGTAACCGCTCCAGCTGCTTGCGAATGCTGTCCCCACTGCCCAGTAATTGCAGTGACAGGAAATCCTTTACGCTGGCCTTCTCCCCACTGTTCCACAGGCCGTCCATGGATTCCACCGGCGGGCGCATCCACAATGGCTGGCCCCGGAACAGCGACAGAATGCGCTGATAACTGGTGGTGGCCAGGAACTGCGCTTCCTCGTCGGTATCTGCCGGCACCGCCGGCACGGCCAGAATCACGTAGGGTTTGTCCAACTGTGCGGAGGGCTGGAAGTTATCCCTGTAAGTCTGGATCGCTTCGCGGTAGAGCCGTGGCGCAAAATGGCCGGCAAAGGCGTAGGGCAGGCCCCGCATGGCGGCCAGTTGGGCGCTGTAGAGGCTGGAACCTAACAGCCAGATGGGCACGTTGGTACCGGCACCGGGAATGGCTTTTACCGGCTGGCCCGGCTGAAGCGGGCCGAGCAACGCCTGCAGGCGGGCAACGTCCTCGGGGAACTGCTCCGCTCCCAGGCCTTCCCGGCGCAGGGCGCGGCTGGTAATCGGGTCAGTGCCCGGCGCACGGCCCAGGCCCAGGTCGATCCGCCCCGGGTACAGGCTTTCCAGGGTGCCGAACTGCTCGGCGATCACCAGGGGAGGGTGATTGGGCAGCATGACGCCGCCCGAACCCACGCGAAGTGTTTCGGTGGCGCCGGCAATGTGGCCCACCAGAACCGCTGTTGCGGAACTGCTGATTCCTTCCATGTTGTGGTGTTCGGCCAGCCAGAAGCGCTGGAATCCGAGGCTTTCCGCATGCTGGGCATAGGCCACGCTGTTGGCCAGGGTCTGGCCGACGGAATCGCCTTCGCGGACCGAAGCCAGCTCCAGAAGGGAGTAGGAGGGAAATTGAGCGTAGGAAGACTGCGACATTGAATGCTCCGATTCTGAACTATCCCGCAGCATAACAAAAACCGATGGGTATGCCGCTATAAGGAGTGGCCGGTATTGCCGGCCGGCATCCACCAGCCAGGCAGCAACTGACGGATGTCCGGCCGCAGGAAGCGGTCATCAATCAGCCAGATTACACCCCGATCTTCCGGTGTGCGGATCACCCGGCCGGCGGCCTGGGCCACTTTCTGCAGGCCTGGGATCAGGTAGGTGTAGGCCTGGCCGGCGCCGAAGCGCTGTTCCAGTCGCTGTCGCAGGATCTCGTGCCAGGCGTCAAACGGGGGCAGGCCCAGGGTAGCCACGAAGGCGCCGATCAGGCGGTCACCGGGCAGGTCGATGCCTTCGCTGAACACGCCGCCAAGTACGGCAAAGGCAACGCCTGAATTGTCCTCCCGAAACTCGTCGAGGAACGCGGCCCGCTCCTCGCCGGACATGCCCGGTTGCTGGGCCCGCAGGGGAATCTCCGGCGCCAGCTCGGCAAGGGCGTCGCGCACTCGGTTGAGGTAGGCAAAGCTGCTGAAAAAGGCCAGGTAGTTGCCCGGTCGATCCCGGTACTGTTGCGCGATAATGTCGGCAATCGGTGCCAGAGAGCGTTGCCGGTCTGCCTGTCGGGTGCTGATCCTGGGTGTGAAGTGCACTTCCAGCTGTTCGGCCGAAAACGGGCCTGGCAGCGACTGGAAGCACGTATCTTCCGGCATGCCCAACAAATCACGGTAATAGATGCCGGGCGACAGGGTGGCGGAAAACAGCAGAGTGCTGTCAGCGGCCTCGAAGCGAGGCCTGAGGAAGTCCGCCGGGATCAGGTTGCGGATGGCCAGTTGTGCCTTGCCGCGGCCGGGCCTGACCAGTTCGCACAGGGAGTGCTCTCCGAAGACCTCAGCCAGTTTGGTATAAGCCAGGCTTTCGAACATCAGTTCCTGCAGTGCCAGGTCCGGAGGATTGTCCGCCAGGTAGTCGGTAATGGCAGACACCAAGCGGTTCAGGGCGCCGGTGAGTGAGCCAGGCAGGTTGTCCAGTATCACCGGTTCACGGCTGATGTGCGGGGCATGGTCGCGGATGACCGATTGCCAGGCCCGGGCTACCCCGCTGAGGTGTGACTTCAGGGCTTTGGGTGCCTGCTTTCGAATTCGCAGCAGGCGGGTCTGACTCAGTTCCACCGAGTACATGCCCCGGGCCCGGTCCACCAGATTGTGGGCTTCGTCAATCAGCAAACTGGCTTTCCAGTCATTCTGCCGAACCAGTGCGTGGAGCAGGGCGGACTGGTCGAACATACGGTTGACGTCTGCCACCACCACATCACACCAGCGGGCCATCTCCTGGGCCAGGAAATAGGGGCAGATACCATGGTTGCTGGCAATGTCTGCCAACACCGGTTGAGTCAGGGCGCCTGTGTGGCTGGCCGCCTCCGCCCGGGCCTCCGGCAGTCGGTCGAAGAAGCCTTTGGCCAGTGGGCACGAGTCGCCATGGCAGGCCTTGTCCGGGTGTTCGCAGGCGTGCTCCTTGGCCACCAGTTCCAGGGTCCGTAGTGACAGGAGCCCGGGTTGCTTCTCACGCAACAGATGAACGGCGTCCACCGCTAATTGGCGGGCGGTGTTGCGGCTGGTCAGGTAGAAGAGCCTGTCCTGTTTGGCCGCAGGCATGGCCTTCAGCGCCGGGAACAGGGTGCCCAGAGTTTTGCCCAGGCCGGTGGGCGCTTCCAACAGCAACGATTGGTTGCGAACGGTGTTCTTGTAAACGGTCTCCGCCAGGGCCCGTTGCCGGGGGCGGAAGTCAGGAAAGGGGAACGTCAGTCGCCGCAGGGCCAGGTCCCGTTCTTGCCGATGACTGGCCTCCTGTTCCGCCCAGCCGCTGTAAGTTGCACAAAGCTGTTCCAGTTCCTGCCAGAGGTCGTCGGCGCTGGCGGTTTCGCTGACAGGGGTTTCCTTGTCCTTGCCGACATCGTAATAAATCAGGGTCAGCTCAATGGTTTTCAGTTTTTCCTGGCGGCACAGAAGGGCCCCGTAAACCCGTAATTGCGCACGGTGGAGGTTGCGCTGGGCTTCACGCACCCGTGACAGGTCGCCCCGGTGGGTTTTTATTTCTTCCAGCCTGCCGGCAATCGGGTCGTAACCATCGGCTCGTCCGCTGACCATCAGGTTACCGCACTGGCCAGCCAGGGCCACTTCGCTCTGGTACCTCGGGCCACGTCGGGCCTGCACGGCCCCGTGGCCGGCAATGCCTTCCTCGGAAGTGGGTGCCGGCGTGTAGCGCAAGTCCAGGTCACCTTTGCGGGCAGCGAACTCGCAGAGGGTTCGCACTGCAACCCTGAGTTCGTTCATTTCTCCGCCCCGTTCCAGCGAACATAGCAGACGGAGACGGGAATGCCGTGGTCCACGCAGAACTCGAGCCAGCGGGTCTGGTGATCCTGCAGTCGATCGCCGGGGCCTTTCACTTCGATCATCTCATAGCGGCCGTTCGGGTCGGTATGGCCAGGATGGAAGCGGATCAGATCAGGGAACCCGCTGCGGTGTTCCCGCAAATTGTCCAGCAGGCGCCGGAACATCAGCTCCAGGTGGCGGGCTGGAATGCATTCAAGTGCCAGGTCCAGTATCTGCTCCGATAGCACTGGCCAGATCACGAAGGGCGAGGCAACGCCCTGTTTCTGGCGCCAGGTGTTGCGGATGCAGGCTTTATAATCGCCGCTGGCCAGGCTGCTCAGACAATCGTCAAAAAGCGCTTGCCGCTGGGCTACAAAATCTTCCCGGTACAGGTCCACCGGCCCGGTGTGGAAGGGGTGAAAGAAGGCGCCGGGCACGGGGGCAAACAGGGCAGGCCAGCACAGCAGGCCAAACAGGCCGTTGATCAGTGTATTTTCCACATAGGCGGTCGGGGCTTCCTGTGTCGACAGGTGTTCCATCGCCACCCATTCAACCGAGTGTCCCTCCGGGTTATCCAGCTCCAGGGTAAAGGCTGTGAGTACCGGTCGCCGGGGCGGTGGGGGTGCCGTTTCTCCCAGCTTTTTCGCCAGCCGTGTCAGTATGCGTTCAAGGCCCCGTTCTTCTGCGCCGAACCTGGGTTCCTCACCGGCGGCGCTGGCCAACTCCCAGGCTTCGCGGTATCGCTTCAGCCGCTCCAGCAGGCGCAATTGCCGCAGGCGGGCTTCACGGTGGCCGCTCTGCTCATAGGCGGTCAGGGCAAGCTCTTTATCACCGTCACGCTCTGCCAGTTTACCCAGTTCGAACAATAAGCGGCCGCGCCGGCTTTCCAGCCAGGTGTTATCGGAGACCGCCGGTACGCTCTTCCAGACAATTTCTGGCCCCTCGCCCCGGTCCAGCCGTTCCCGGCAGTGGTGCATCACGAGGTAGCTGTCGACATGGTCACGCTCGTTGAATGCCCGGGATTCAGTGGAAAGCGGGACCTGTTCGTACTGTTGGTGCCCCAGTTCCACCAGCACAAAATCCGACCAGCTCTGGCGCAGGTTGCCAAAAAACATCAACCGCAGGCGATCGAACAGAGGCATGTGGTTGAGACGGATCACGCGGGTGGAGGTGCCTGGTAGCCAATGGGCCACAGGCGCTAGATCGGGGTGCAGCGGAATAAGCGCATCTTTCAGCAGCCCCTTGGCCGCCCTGGCCGGTAATCCGGCGGCGGAGATCTTGTCCGCAAGGGCCGGGCGCAGCTCGGCCAGGGTGAACAGGCGAAAGAGGTCCTCAAGCGAGAGGTCCGGGTTTTCGTCAATCCAGCCAGCATGCGCCAGGGATTCCGCTGCCTTTGCCACCGGTTCGCCCAGTTCCGGGTAGTTGAGCTTTTCCACCCGGAACAGCTCGCCGCTGCGCATCACCATACGGGCGAGGAGTGCCCGTGCCGGTTTCTTCAGAGCCAGCAGGTTGTCAATCTCTCTGGTTTCCTCAGTCGTCAGCAGGTCACTGTGGTGCCGCCGGACCCAACGCACTACGGTCTCGAAGTTTTCGAGATAATACAGTGGATTGTCCAGGTCAGCAGTGCCGGGGACCGTTGAGTGTGGGGTTGGTGCGGGCGTCATGGAAACCGTTTGGTTGGCCAGGTCGTAAATAAGGGATAATCTTTGATGATGCCTTATGGAGAAGCCGATATGCGAGCCCTGATTGCCGTGATTTTCACGTTGACCTCAGCATCGGTGATGGCGGCCGAGTGCCCGGCCTTCCTCAATCATGAATTTCGCAAGCTGCACTCGTCAGATTCCGTCAACCTTTGCGACCTGGCCGCAGGAAAGCCCATGCTGGTGGTCAACACTGCCAGCCGCTGTGGCTACACCGGTCAGTTCGAGGGGCTGGAAGCCCTCCACCAGGAATACCGCGACAAGGACCTGGTGGTGGTTGGCTTCGCCAGTGACGATTTCCGCCAGGAGGCAGCGACTGAGGAAGAGGCTGCCAACGTCTGTTTCGTTAATTTTGGCGTCAGTTTTACCATGATTGCACCCACATCGGTCACCGGGAGCGATGCCAATCCGGTATTCCAGGCCATCAACAGTCAGAGCAGCCAGCCACGCTGGAATTTCCACAAGTATGTGCTGAATGCCCGGGGCGAGGTTGTAGAGGTGTTTCCCAGCCGTGTAAAACCGGACGCCTCTGAACTTCGCAGGGCCATTGACCAGGTAGTAGCAGACCGCTGAGTTCGCCGGCTCAGAGATCCACCACCACAGGTGGATTCAGTGGCCTGAAGCTTTCATTGCAGGTGCTGGCATTCACGAACAGGCAGTTATCCCGGTTTTGCTGGCCGTGGCTTTCGTGAATGTGTCCGAACACATGCATCTTCAGCCGCAGCCGTTCCAGTTCCCGGGTCAGGTCGTCGCATCCGACCGACTGGGAGTGCGTGTCTGTGATCACCTGGTCGAGAATGCCTGCTGGCGGACCGTGGGTGATCAGGACATCGGTATCGTCAGGAATCTGTGCCCATCGCTCGGCAATGGCCGGGCCGCGTGAAAGGTTGAACGCCCAGTCGAAAAATACCGGGGTCCAGGGGCTGCCCCAGAACTTCAGGCCCTCGATTTCAGTGCCACTGTCCCGCAGGTAAATAGCATTCCGGATCAGGGGCTCAGCCTCTGCCGGCTCATCCTGCAGGCACCAGTCGTGGTTTCCGGCAATCAGGATCTTGTGGCGGTGTGGCTGTTCGGAGAACCAGTTATCCAGGTCTTCCAGCTCCTCCAGGGTGCCTACGCCCAGGCAGTCGCCGGAGTGGATCAGTATGTCGCCGTCCGGCACCTGCACCTGGCGGTGCATGCTGTGGGTATCCGATATGCAGACCAGTCTCATGAAGGCTCGCCGGGTTTGTCGGGTTTATTGAAAGCTCCGTGGCGTCCGGCGCCGCCGGCAAACCGGCCGGCACCTTCGATAGCTTCTTCAAATACCACAGGATAGCCCCCGGCGCCTTCTGCAACCAGGGCGTCGGACAGTTTCATATCCCATTGGTGAATGGCGGACCGCCGATCGGCACGCAAGCACTTCTGGGGAAAGCTGGCAATGTCTGCCGCCAGAGCTTCCGCGGCAGGTCGCGCCTGGCCATCGGGCACTATCCGGTTCGCCAGCCCCATAGTTTTGGCTTCATCGGCGTTGACCGGCCGTCCGGTGAGGATCATGTCCATCGCATTACCGTGGCCGACGATCCTGGGCAGGCGCACCGTGCCGCCGTCAATCAGCGGTACTCCCCAGCGCCGACAGAATACACCGAATGTTGCGGTTTTCTCCGCCACTCTCAGGTCGCACATCAGTGCCAGTTCCAGGCCGCCGGCAACTGCATATCCGGCCACCGCAGCAATCACGGGTTTCGACAGTTCCATGCGGGACGGGCCCATGGGCCCGGCAGCGGTGCCCGTTGCTTCAATATCGTTGCGCCGTTCCGGGTCGCCAACGGCTTCCAGGTCGGCACCCGCGCAGAAGTTGCCCCCTTCGCCCCAAAGCACGGCCACTTTCAGCTCATCGTTCCGTTCAAAATCGGTGAAGGCCTGGCGCAGGGCATTGGCGGTTATGCGGTCAACGGCGTTACGTTTATCGGGTCGGTTCAAAACAATGGTAACCACCGCACCAGTGGTTTCGGTGTAAACGGGCGGGCGTGTCACAGGGGGCCTCCTGGTGGTTATTGTTATCGGGTCTGACAACCGGAGTTACTACTGTGTACTCTGCAAGATAACGACACCAGGCCGGGTAGGCAAGCCGCCAGTGTGGCTGGCGGCCTGTCTGGTCAGGCGGCTTTGAGGGTTTTCATGTCGATTACGAAGCGGTACTTCACGTCGCCTTTCTTCATGCGCTCGTAGGCTTCGTTGATGTTTTTGATATCGAGCATCTCAACATCGCAGGTAATGCCGTGCTCGGCGCAGAAATCCAGCACTTCCTGGGTTTCCGGCATGCCGCCGATCAGCGAGCCACCCAGCACCCGGCGTTTCATTACCAGGGCGCCGGCCTGCAGTGCAGGGTCGACAGGTTCCAGCAGGCCAACCAGGATGTGAGAGCCATCGTATTTCAGGCAGTTCAGGTACGGGTTGAGATCGTGCTGTACCGGTACCGTGTCCAGCATGAAGTCGAAGGACTCCGCGGCCGCTTCCATCTGTTTTTCGTCAGTGGAGATGACCACATGGTCTGCGCCCTGCTTCTTTGCCTCGGAAACCTTGGCTTCGGAACGGGTAAAGATGGTGACTTCCGCGCCCAGGGCCTTGGCGAATTTCACGCCCATATGGCCGAGACCGCCCATGCCGATTACGCCGACTTTGTCGCCGGCCTTCACGCCGTAGTGGCGAAGGGGGGAGTAGGTGGTAATGCCAGCACACAGAATGGGGGCGGCAGAGGCAGGGTCGAGTTTTTCCGGCACCTTCACCACGAAGCGTTCGCTGACCACCACGTTGTCAGAATAGCCGCCGTAGGTGATGGAGCCGTCGTGGCGATCCACGCCATTGTAGGTGCCGGTCATGCCTTCCAGGCAATACTGCTCCAGGCCGGATTCACAGGCCGAACAGCTGCGACAGGAGTCCACCATACAGCCGACACCCACCATGTCACCCACCTTGTAGCTCTTCACCTCAGGGCCGACTGCGGTCACCCTGCCGATGATCTCGTGTCCCGGCACCACCGGGAACTCAGTCATGCCCCAGTCATTGTGGGCGAAGTGAATATCGGTATGACACACACCGCAATAATCAATCTCGATGGAGACATCGTCCGGGCGCGGCTCGCGACGGTCAAAACTGAAAGGGGCCAGCTTCGAGTCTGCGGATTTGGCTGCGTAAGCTTTGGTGTTCGCCATGATCAGTGTTTCCTTCTTTGCCAATGGATGTTCGAAGCCATACGCACTCACTCCGGGTTCAAGTCAGTTTTTCAACCGTAAATCCGCTTTATTAAGGGAATATCATGAAGACTAGTGGCGGTGGGTGTGCCGGTAATCGGTGGGGGACTGGCCCATGACTTTCTTGAACAGTCGCGAGAAATAATAGTTGTCGTCATAGCCCAGCATATTGCTGATCTGGGTGAAGGAGTGGTCGGTGGTGTCCAGCAACTGACAGGCCTGCTCGACTTTCAGATGCAGGAAATGCTGTATTGGGGAAACACCGGTGAGCGCCCGATAGCGGGTGGCAAAATGGGCGGGAGAGAGACCGGTCAGGTCCGCCAACTGACCGAGAGTGATGCGTTCGTCCAGGTGTTCCCGCATGAAGTTGTGAATGATGTCCAGATCCGGCTGCTGGGCATGGCCGGCCTCACCGACACTCAGAGGAACCGCTGCGAGTAACTGGCGCAAACGATTGGCGACATGGACCAGGCCGGGGGTGCGGAAACCGGTCTGCCGCACCGACAGCAACCCGTTGAAGTCCACCAGCAACCTCGGCTGTCGCCCAATGTGCTGAATACGGATGTCGTCGCTGAACCCCATGTGTTCGCGGAAGTTTTCCGCCAGTGGGCCGGCATAGTGCACCCAATGGATTGTCCATGGGTTCTCAGGGGCAGCCGTGTAGCGGTGGGCGGCCCCGGCAGGAATCAGCACCAGGTCACCGGCCCGGACCAGGCAGGGTTCGTCTTCGACACTGAGGTAAGCTTCCCCTTCCGTGCAGTGGATCAAAAGATCGTCGTTGTGGTGCTCGCGGTGCATGTGGTGGCCCGCCGCGCGGCGGTAGTGGCCGAAGGCCAGGGGGTAGAGATCCCGGGTCAGGGGATGCCGCGACAGGCTCCGTATTACCGGGTCTGGTATGACATAACGGATACTGTCTGGCGGCACCGGCCACTGGGAGGTTCTGGTCATAATCGTTGGCTGCAATCCTGATGTATCGAAAGATAATCCATCATGGTCGAAACTTAGTCAATCATGAAGCGACAGTGGGCTGTGCTAGGATCGATGACATCCTGAGGGCAACGACCCCGATACCTACAACAACGACAGGGAACATCGCTATGAAAAACGTACCCCTTTATATCGCTGGTGAGTTTGTACAGAGCCAGACCGACCAGTGGATTGACGTTACCGATCCGGCCACCAACGAAGTCATCGCCAAGGCGCCCTGCACCACCGATGCGGAAATGCGTCGTGCCATTGAAAACGCCGGCGAGGTGTTCAAGGCCTGGAAAGAAACCCCGGTCTCCGAGCGTGCACGGGTGATGATGCGTTACCAGGCGCTGCTGAAAGAACACCACGATGAGATTGCCGAGATTCTCTCCAGCGAAACCGGCAAGACCTTCGAGGATGCCAAGGGCGATGTCTGGCGCGGTATCGAGGTTGTCGAGCATGCGGCCAACATCCCCTCCCTGATGATGGGCGAGACCGTCGAGAACGTGGCCCGTGAAATCGACACCTATTCCTACACCCAGCCTCTGGGTGTTTGCGCCGGCATCACTCCGTTCAACTTCCCGGCTATGATCCCCCTGTGGATGTTCCCCATGGCCATCGCCTGCGGTAACACCTTTATCCTCAAGCCGTCCGAGCAGGACCCGCTGACGCCGATGCGCCTGGCGGAACTGTTTGAGGAAGCCGGTGCCCCGAAGGGCGTCTTGCAGGTGGTACACGGTGGCAAGGAGCAGGTGGATGTACTGCTGACCGACCCGGCGATCAAGGCCGTTTCTTTTGTTGGCTCCGTGCCCGTTGGCCGTTATATCTACGAAACCGGCACCCGCAACATGAAACGCGTACAGAGTTTCGCCGGTGCCAAGAACCATATGGTGGTGCTGCCGGATGCGGACAAGGATCAGGTTGTGAAAGCTCTGGTTGGTGCTTCCGTAGGCGCCGCGGGCCAGCGCTGCATGGCCATTTCCGTAGCGGTTTTTGTGGGCGAGGCCCAGCAATGGATCCCGGAAGTGAAGGAAGCCCTGGCCGCAGTCAAACCGGGCGCCTGGAACGACAAATCAGCCAGCTACGGCCCGATCATCAGCCAGAAAGCGAAAGAGCGGGTGGAATCACTGATTACCCGGGGTGAGCAGGAAGGCGCCAACCTGTTGCTGGACGGTCGCAATTGTACCGTTGACGGCCTGCCGGACGGCAACTGGGTTGGACCCACCCTGTTCTCTGGCGTCAAGCCGGATATGGACATCTACAAGGAAGAAATCTTCGGCCCGGTACTGTCCTGCATGGAAGTGGATACCCTGGCAGACGCCATCGCCCTGGTGAACGACAATCCCTACGGCAACGGCACCTCCATCTTCACCAGCTCCGGTGGTGCGGCACGCCGCTACCAGCACGAGATCGAAGTGGGTCAGGTAGGCATTAACGTACCCATTCCGGTGCCCCTGCCGTTCTTCTCCTTCACTGGCTGGAAGGGCTCCTTCTACGGTGACCAGCATGCTTACGGCAAGCAGGCGGTGAAGTTTTACACCGAGACCAAGACTATTACTGCTCGTTGGTTCAGCAGCGACGCGGTTGCGGAAACCAATTTCTCCATCCGCATGCGGTAAGGAGAACCCATGAACTTTGATCTGACGGAAGATCAGTTGGCCTTCCGCGAGGCCGCCAAAGCCTTCGCGGAAAAGGCCATGGCGCCCCACGCGGCAAAATGGGATGCCGACCATGTGTTCCCGGTGGAAGTGATCCGCGAAGCGGGCGAAATGGGCTTCTGTGGTATCTACACCCCGGAAGCCCAGGGCGGCATGGGGTTGTCACGTCTGGATACCAGCGTGATCGTGGAGGAGCTGGCGGCTGCCTGCCCTTCCACGGGCGCCTATATCACCATCCACAACATGGCGACATGGATGGTGGCGCAATTCGGTAACGCCGATATCCAGAAACAGATTGCCCCGAGGATGGCCAGCGGTGAATGGTTGGGCTCTTACTGCCTCACCGAACCGGGTGCCGGCTCCGACGCCGGTAACCTGCGTACCAAGGCCACCCGGGATGGCGACAGCTACCTGCTCAACGGCAGCAAGGTGTTTATTTCCGGTGCCGGTGCCACCCAGATGCTGGTGGTGATGGCCCGCACCGGGGCGCCGGACAGCGGCCCGAAAGGCATCAGCGCCTTTGTAGTGCCGGCGGACAGTGACGGCATCCACTACGGTAAAGCCGAAGAGAAAATGGGCTGGAACAGCCAGCCTACCCGCCAGATTACCTTCGAGAACGTGCGCGTGCCGGCCAATAACCGGCTGGGCGAGGAAGGCCAGGGCTTCATGATTGCCATGAAAGGCCTGGACGGTGGTCGCCTGAATATCGCGACCTGCTCGATCGGCGGCGCCCATGCCGCCCTGCTTCGGGCCCGCAACTACATGCACGAACGGGAGCAGTTCGGACAGGCCCTGGCGGGCTTTCAGGCGCTGCAGTTCAAGCTGGCAGACATGGCCACCAATTTGGTAGCTGCCCGGCAGATGGTTCGCCTGGCCGCCTACCGGCTGGATCAGGGTGACAACGAAGCCACCCTTCATTGCGCCATGGCCAAACGCTTCGCCACCGACGCCTGCTTCGAGGTATGCAACGACGCGCTGCAGCTACACGGTGGTTACGGCTATATCCGCGAATACCCGCTGGAGCGATATGTGCGCGACCTGCGGGTGCATCAGATACTGGAAGGCACCAACGAAATCATGAGGCTGATTGTGGCTCGCCGGCTGCTTGAGCCAGGTGTTGCCGAGGCTATCCAATAAGTCGCCGACGCCACTCTTAAAAAAGGAATATCACATGAGCGAATTGATTCAGCTGGAAAAACGCGATCACACCGCAATCATCACTATCAATAATCCACCAGCCAATACCTGGACGCTGGAGTCTTTGAAGGCACTGGAAGAGGCCATCGAAGCGCTGAATGAGGATCTCAATATTTTTGCCCTGGTGGTGACCGGCCAGGGTGAGAAGTTTTTTTCTGCTGGCGCCGATCTCAAGAGCTTTGCGGACGGTGATATCGCCAACGCAGATTTGATGGGCAAGGCCTTCGGCCGTGCATTCAGTGCCCTGAGCCGCTTCCGTGGGGTGTCCATTGCGGCCGTGAACGGGTACGCCATGGGCGGTGGGCTGGAATGCGCCATGGCCTGCGATATCCGCATCGCCGAGGAGCATGCCCAGATGGCTCTGCCAGAAGCGACCGTGGGCCTGCTGCCCTGTGCCGGTGGAACCCAGAACCTGCCCTGGCTGGTGGGTGAAGGCTGGGCCAAGCGCATGATTCTGTGTGGAGAGCGCATAAAGGCTGACAAGGCTTTGAGTATCGGCCTGGTGGAAGAGGTAGTGCCTGCGGGCGCCGCTCTCGACAAGGCACTGGAGTTGGCAACGATGGCTGGCAAACAGAGCCCCTCCTCCGTTGCGCGCTGCAAGACCCTGGTGATGAGCGCCCGTGATGGCCGCAGCCACGATGACGGCTGGCGCATGGAGCGGGAACTGTTTGTGGACCTGTTCCGCACCGAAGATCAGCGTGAAGGGGTGAATGCGTTCCTCGAAAAGCGCACACCGGAATGGAAAAACCGATAAACCGGGCCGGATTACTGAGTTAATGGTATGAGCAATCAAGCAGTCATTTTTGAAGAACTGGATGCCGCCGACGGTAAGCGTATTGGTGTTGCGAGGCTGAATACGCCCCGTTCCATGAACGCCCTGTCACTGGAAATGATTCACCAGCTGAAACCCAGGCTCGACCAGTGGGCCGCAGACGAGTCTATTGGCGCGGTATGGCTGGAAGGCGAGGGCGAAAAGGCTCTTTGCGCCGGTGGGGATATTGTGGCGCTGTACCGGGATATGACCGAGCCCCGTTCGGACAGCCGTTCTGTCAGCGAAGGGGATAGGTTCTTTACCGACGAGTACGAGCTGGATTACCTGATCCATACCTACCCCAAGCCGTTTATCGTCTGGGGCAACGGCCTGGTGATTGGTGGTGGCCTGGGCCTGATGGTGGGTGGCTCTCACCGGGTGGTAACCGAGCACACGCGCGTGGCGATGCCGGAAGTAAGCATTGGCCTGTATCCGGACGTGGGCGCGGGCTGGTTCCTGAACAGGATGCCGGGGCGGCTCGGGTTGTTCCTTGGCCTTACCGGTGCGCGGATGAACGCGGCGGATGCCATTTTTACCGGGCTGGCGGACCGTTTCATTAGTCACGATATGCGTGAGGAAGTGAAGCAGGCGCTGCAACGGTCCGGCTTTGGCAGCGACGCCCACGCCGCCATCAATAAAGTACTGCGCCGGTTCGAGGCTGCCTCCGGGGAGGCAATGCCCCAGGCCGTGGTGCGTGAACACTTTGATGTCATCCAGGCCCTCACCGACGGCGATTCACTGATGGAGGTAGTGGATAACCTGGGCCAGTACGCTGGCGAAGATCCCTGGCTGATCAAGGCCGCCAAAACCGTGGCCGCGGCGTCGCCGGCTTCCCTGACCCTTACCTGGCAACACTATCACGACACCTTGCACGACAGCCTGTCCCAGGTGCTCGACAAGGAGCTTCAGATATCAAAGCGCTGCCTGAAAATGGGTGAATTCGCCGAGGGCGTACGGGCGCTGCTGATCGACAAGGACCTGAAACCACGGTGGCATTTCCCCACACTGGAGAGCGTCGACCCGGAGTGGATTGACCGGTTCTTTATGGAGTCCTGACTAAAACCGAACAGACCAATCCTGATCAAACAACGGAGAACAATAATATGGCGACTATCACGTTTATCGGTCTTGGCAACATGGGTGGCCCCATGGCGACCAATCTCGTAAAGGCGGGCCACGATCTGACGGTGTTTGACCTGTCTTCTGAGGCGGTCAAGACGCTTACCAACGAAGGTGCCAAATCTGCAGCAACCATTCAGGAAGCGGTCGAAGGTGCCGAGGTGGTGATTTCCATGTTGCCTGCGGGGCAGCATGTGGAATCGGTTTACCTGGGCGACAACGGCCTGCTGAAAAACCTGCCGTCCACCACACTGGTGATTGATTCTTCTACCATTGCCCCGGAGACAGCAAAGGGTGTGGCTGAGGCAGCCGTTGCTGCCGGTATTACCTTTATGGATGCGCCCGTGTCCGGTGGTGTTGGCGGTGCCAAAGCAGGCACGCTGACGTTTATCTGCGGTGGCGAGGCGGACGCCTTCGAACGTGCCAAACCGATTCTTGACGGCATGGGCAAGAACATCTTCCACGCCGGCCCCCATGGTGCCGGCCAGATCGCCAAAATCTGCAACAACATGCTGTTGGCCATCCTGATGAGCGGCACCAGCGAAGCTCTGGCGCTGGGCGTAAAGAACGGGCTGGACCCTGCCGTGCTGTCGGAAATCATGAAACAGAGCTCTGGCGGCAACTGGGCGCTGAATGTCTATAACCCCTGGCCGGGTGTCATGGAAGGCGCGCCCGCTTCACGGAATTACGAGGGGGGGTTCCTGGTGAACCTGATGAACAAGGACCTGGGGCTGGCGCTGGACAACGCTGTGAGGAATCACGCGCCGGTGCCTATGGGATCGCTGGCCCGTAACCTGTTTGAATTGCACGCCAGCGAGGGTAACGGCGGCCTGGACTTTTCCAGTATCCAGAAATTCTATTACCACGAGCAAAGCTGAGTAGTCAGCGCCGACAGTGCTCTCTGGCAGGGTTTTTGACCATTCCATCGAGTACTGAAGGCGTTTATTTTTAGCTAAAAGTTTACCTTTACGTAAACTATAGCCTGTGCTACACATTGAGAACAGAAATCGTCCACAACAATAAAAGGACTGGATCATGAGTCTCCCGGATTACCAATCGGTCTATGACAATTTCGATCCCGCCAGCCTCGAAGCCGAGATTCTGGAGGGCAGCCTGGACGCAGGACTTAACGTCTGTACTGAAATTTGTGACAAGTGGGCGGGCGACTCCCAGAGGGTTGCCCTGTATTACGAAAAAGCAGACGGTGGCTCCGGCAAGCTCACCTTTGCCGAACTGAAAGAACAATCCGCCCGCTTTGCGAATTACCTGAAGTCCAGGGGTATTGGTAAAGGCGACCGGGTTGCTGCCCTTTTGCCCCGCAGCCCTGAGTTGCTCATTGTGATCGCCGGCACCCTGAGGGCGGGCGCTGTCTACCAGCCTTTATTCACCGCTTTCGGGCCGGGAGCCATTGAATACCGCTTCGAGCGTGCCGACACCAAACTGGTGGTCACCGACCCGGCCAACTACCCCAAACTGATTGAAGTAAAGGACTGCGCGCCAGTGGTGTGCGTGAACGCCGCTGAAGTCAGTGGCGAAATCCCGGATTTCGATAAAACCCTTGCGGAGCAGTCTGACCACTTTGACCCGGTGCTGATCAAAGGCGGTGACCCCTTCCTGCAGATGTTCACCTCAGGTACGGTCGGCAAGTCCAAGGGTGTGGCGGTGCCGGCCAAGGCTCTGCTGGCGTTCTACGTATACATGAAGTACGCCATCGACCTGCGGGACGACGACGTGTTCTGGAACGTGGCCGACCCGGGCTGGGCCTACGGTCTCTATTATGCCGTGGTTGGCCCGCTGCTGATGGGCCACGCCACGCACTTCAACCCGGGTGCTTTTACCCCGGAAACCACCTACGACATGATCCGCAAGTACAAGATCACCAACCTGGCTGCGGCCCCCACGGCCTATCGGCTGCTTAAAGCTAACGACCATGTGTTACCAGAGGGCGAAAACCTCGGCCTGCGGGTGGCCAGCAGTGCCGGCGAGCCGCTGAACCCGGAAGTGGTGAACTGGATCGAGAGACGGCATTTCTGCCCGGTAAAGGACCACTACGGCCAGACTGAAACCGGCATGACCTGCTGCAATTTCCATGGCCTAGAGCACCCGGTGCGCCCGGGGTCGATGGGGTATTCGTCTCCCGGACACAAAGTGGTTGCCCTGAATGCGAAGAACGAAGAATTGGGCGAAGGCGAAATCGGCCAGCTGGCGGTGGATGTGAAAGCCTCGCCCCTGTTTCACTTTGATGGTTACACCTGGGGTGAGAAGGACCCGTTCGTGAACGGCTACTACCTCACTGGCGACATGGTGGTGAACCACGGTGATGGATGCTTCTCCTTCAGCGGTCGCGATGACGACATCATTACCACTGCCGGCTATCGTGTTGGCCCGGCCGACGTGGAAAGCACCCTGCTGGAGCATAAGGCCGTTGCCGAATCCGGTGTAGTGGCCAAGCCTGATGAAAAGCGGGGCTCCATCATCAAGGCTTATGTGGTGATCAAGGCCGATCAGGAACCGGATAATGAAGACGACCTTAAGGACGAGCTGCAGGAACTGGTGCGCCACCGCCTGTCTGCCCACGCTTATCCGCGGGAAATTGAATTCGTGGACGAACTGCCGAAGACACCCAGCGGCAAGATCCAGCGCTTCGTTCTGCGTAACCAGGCGAAGGAAGAGAAGCAGTAATGATTGTTACTTTCGAGGAACTGCAGGCTTTCCTCGCCGAACAGTTTCCCCAGGGTGCCCGCTACGGCACCCTGGAGAAGCTGGGTGACGGCTGGGCGGAAATGAAACTGGACGTGGACGACGAGCATCTGCGTCCCGGTGGCACGGTTGCCGGCCCGGCGATGATGGGCCTGGCAGACGTGGCCCTCTACGCTGCATTGCTGGGTAAAATCGGACTGGTTCCGCTGGCGGTTACCAGCAATCTGAATATCAACTTCCTGCGCAAACCCGTGGCCCACAGCCCGATCAGGGCTCATGCCAGGATGCTGAGAATCGGCAGGGCCAGTGGGGTGGGCGAGGTTTATATCCACTCTGATGGTCTGGAAGACCCGGTAGCCCATGCCACCATCACTTACGCCATTCCGGCGAAACGGTGACGCGATGAAGGTCAGTGACGTCGCCGTCCCGCTGGGGGATGGGGTCAGGGTTCAGACGCGGCGCCTGCGCCACGGGAAAAGTGCAGGGCCCGTGTTGGTGTTTCTCCATGAATCCCTTGGCAACATTGCGCTGTGGAAACAGTTCCCCCACCGGCTTGCAGAGGCCACCGGCCTGGATGCCCTGGTCTACGAACGTCAGGGCTATGGCGCTTCCAGTGACGAACCATTGCCACGTCCCTATGACTATCTGGAGCAGGAAGGGAAGGTGTGGTTGCCCCGGCTGCTGGATGCGCTGGAGATCGACGAGGTGATCCTGGTGGGTCACAGCGACGGCGGTTCGATCGCCCTGATTGCAGCGGCGGTGTTGGGTGACAGGGTGAAAGGCCTGATTACCATGGCGGCTCACACCTGGGCAGATCATCTTACCCTGGCCGGCATCCGCGATATGGGGCGGCGCTATACAGAAGAGGGCATCCGCGAAAAACTGCTTCGTCACCATGGCGGGCGTACGGAGGCGCTATTCAATGCCTGGCAGAAGGTATGGCTGGACGAGGGCTTTCAGCGGTCCATGAATTTTGCGCCCTGGCTGGACGCCATCCAATGCCCCGCTATGATCATTCAGGGGGAAGACGACGAATACGGCGTTCCAGAGCAGGTGACCCGTATCGTAGAGGGTATCGGAAGCCAGGCAGCGCCTGTTTTCATGCCCCGAACCGGCCACTCGCCGCATTTGCAGCAGCCCGAGCAGGTGCTGTCACTGATATGCGACTTTTTGCGAACACAGATTGATCAAAAAAGTGCGATTTAAGATTGACGTTTACGTAGACGTCAATCTACTCTGTAGTTAGTATAAATGCACAACAATAACAAAAGGTAGAATGGCTCATGAGTGACCCGTTCGTTCTGGAGACCCAAAACCTCGTCAAAGAGTTCAAGGGCTTTGTTGCGGTCGATGACGTCAACCTGAAGGTGCAGCGTGGCCACATCCATGCGCTTATCGGCCCCAATGGCGCGGGCAAAACCACGGTATTCAACCTCCTCACCAAGTTCCTGATTCCTACCCGCGGGAAGATCCTGTTCAAAGGCATGGACATCACGTCCATGAAGTCGGCTGCCATTGCCCGCGAGGGTGTGGTGCGTTCTTTCCAGATTTCCGCCGTGTTCCCCCATATGACCGCGCTGGAGAATATCCGCGTGGCGCTGCAGAGCTTCGAGGGTAACTCGTTCGCTTTCTGGAAATCCGGTGATTCCCTCAACAGGCTCAATGACCGCTGCATGGAACTGTTGGACAGCGTCGGCCTTGCCGACTTTGCCCACACCACCACCGTTGAACTGGCCTATGGCCGCAAGCGGGCACTGGAACTGGCCACTACTCTGGCTATGGAGCCAGAGTTGATGCTGCTGGATGAGCCGACCCAGGGCATGGGCAGCGAAGACGTGGACCAGGTTGTGGAACTGGTGCGCAAAGCCGCCCAGGGCCGGACGGTGCTGATGGTGGAGCATAACCTGAGTGTGGTCAGCAAACTCTGCGACCGTATCAGCGTGCTTGCCCAGGGTTCGATACTGACCGAAGGCGATTACCAGGAAGTTTCCGAGGATCCCAGGGTGCGTGAGGTGTACATGGGTGGCGCTGCGGCCACCGAGCAGGAGGCCGCGGAATGAGCCAGGGCCACAATAAGGAATACGAACAGCTTCGCATCTCAGGGCTGCATGCGTTTTATGGCGAGTCCCACATCCTTCACGGCATTGATCTGGAGGTTAAGCGTGGCGAACTGGTGACGCTGCTGGGCCGTAATGGCGCCGGCCGCAGTACCACCCTGAAGGCCATCATGAATATGGTGGGCAGGCGAACCGGTTCCATCATGATCAACGGTGAGGAGACCATGTCCTGTGCGCCTCACCACATAGCAAGGTTGGGAGTCGGGTATTGCCCCGAACACCGGGGCATTTTTTCCGGACTTAATGTCATGGAGAACCTGACACTCCCTCCCGTAGTCCGAAGTGGCGGTATGGGGCTGGAGGAAATCTTCTCCATGTTCCCGAACCTTTATGAGCGCCGCACCAGCCAGGGTTCAAAACTCTCTGGTGGTGAGCAGCAGATGCTAGCCATGGCCCGCATCCTGAGAACCGGAGCCAATATGCTGCTGCTGGATGAAATTACCGAAGGGCTGGCCCCGGTGATTGTCGAGAAGCTGGGCGAGGTGCTGGTCAAGCTCAAGAAGAAGGGGCTGACCATTGTCCTGGTTGAACAGAATTTCCATTTCGCCGCACCACTGGCGGACCGTCATTACGTGATGGAACACGGCCAGATTGTGGAGGAGATCAGCGCCGAAGAGCTTGAGACCAAGCAGTCGACGCTGGACAAGTACCTGGGTGTTTAACTCCCGGGTTCGAAAGTGCAAAGAGAGTGCAACAAAAGCAACAAGAACGAATCCCGAAAACCAACGCACGACAGTAGCGGAGAAACAACAATGACAATTACCAAAAAGCTTCTGACATCAGCGGTTGCATCAGCCCTGCTTGTGGGCGCTGCCCAGGCTGAAATATCCGACGACACAATCAAGATCGGTTACCTGGCGGATATGTCCGGTACCTACCGTGACCTGGCCGGCCCGAACGGCGAGGCTGCCCTGCGAATGGCTATCGAAGACTTCGGTGGCAAGGTGAATGGCGCGAAAATTGAGGTATTGACCGCCGACGACCGCAACAACCCGGACCAGTCATCCAGCACGGTTCGCCGCTGGCTGGAAGATGACAAGGTCGACCTGGTCGCAGGCCTGGTTGCTTCATCTGTCACCATTGCGGTCACCAAGCTTCTGGACGGCAGCGATACCCTGGGGATTGTCTCCGGTTCGGCGGCCTCAAGCATCACCAACGAACACTGTACCCCAAACCACATCCACTACGTGTATGACACTTATCCGCTGGCGAACGGTACCGCCAAGGCTGTTGTTCAGGAAGGCGGCAAGAGCTGGTATATCCTGACCGCAGACTACGCATTCGGTCATGCCCTTGAGGGAGACGTCACCCGGGTTGTGGAGGAGAACGGTGGTGAAGTCATCGATACCGCCCGTCATCCCTTCCCGACCTCGGATTTCTCATCCTACATTCTGCAGGCGCAGTCCTCAGGGGCCGACGTGGTTGCCCTGGCCAATGCCGGCGCCGATACCACCAACGCCATCACCACTGCCGGTGAGTTCGGCCTGACCCAGAGCGGCCAGACACTGGCAGCGCTGTTGCTGTTCCTGACAGACGTTCACGCACTGGGCGCCGAAACGGCCCAGGGCATCCAGCTCACCACCGGCTGGTATTGGGATCTGAACGACGAGACCCGCGAATGGTCCGACCGTTTCATGGAAGAGACTGGTGTGCGCCCGACCATGGTTCACGCAGGCATCTACTCCAGTGCCATGCAGTACCTGAACGCCGTCAAGGAAACCGGTTCGGATAAAGCCAGCGATGTTCGCAAGCAGATGATGGCCACGCCCATCAACGACATGTTTGCCAAGAACGGCACTATCCGCGAGGACGGCCGCATGGTGCATGACATGTACCTGGCGGAAGTAAAAACACCGGAAGAGTCCGAGAGCGAGTGGGATCTGTACGAGATTCTCCGCACCATCCCGGGAGACGAGGCTTACCGCCCGCTTTCCGAGAGCAAATGCTCACTCGTTTCCAGTAACTGATGCGCTGATCGACGGGCCGTCCCGCACCCCCTGCGGGACGGCCACTGACCTGCAGATAGGCAACTCACCTCCGTCAGTTGCGCTGCTTTTGGAGTTTGTAACATGACCGAGATTCTGGGAGTCCCCATCGCTGTGCTGTCTGGCCAGTTACTGCTCGGGATTATCAATGGCTCGTTCTATGCTTTGTTGAGCCTTGGGCTGGCAGTTATTTTCGGCCTGCTCAAAATTATCAATTTCGCTCATGGTGCCATGTACATGCTCGGCGCCATGGTCACGGTTATCATGTTCGACGTTATGGGCATCAACTACTGGGTCGCCCTGTTCCTCGCCCCAGTGGTGGTTGGTTGCTTCGGCATGCTGATCGAATATTTCCTGCTACGGCGGATTGCCGGGCAGGATCACATCTACAGTCTGTTGCTGACCTTTGGTGTTGCGCTGATGATTCAGGGCATCCTGACCAACATTTACGGGGTGTCAGGCATGCGGTATTCCATGCCGGAGATCTTCAAGGGTGGCTTCAGGCTTGATTTCATGTACTTGCCGTATTATCGCGCCTGGATTATCTGCGTGGCCCTGGTGGTCTGTTTCGGTACCTGGTTCATGATTGAAAAAACCAAACTCGGAGCCTACCTCCGGGCAGGAACCGAAGACTCCCAACTGATGCAGGGCTTTGGCATCAACGTGCCACTGCTGGTAAGTCTCACCTATGGTTTCGGGGTCATGCTGGCGGCGTTCGCCGGTGTTCTGGCCGCCCCCGTCTATTCCGTGAATCCTGTCATGGGGTCCAATATCCTTATCGTTGTATTTGCCGTGGTGGTCATCGGTGGAATGGGCTCTATTGCCGGCGCCATTATTACGGGCCTTTTAATGGGAGTCATTGAGGGCTTTACCAAAGTCTTTTACCCCGAATTTTCGTCCGCAGTCATCTTCCTGGTCATGGTGATTGTACTGCTGATTCGCCCTTCGGGCCTGTTTGGTAAGGAGGCGTAATCATGAACAATGCTGAAACCGAGAGTGAACTCCAGAAAACCATGATGGGACATCTCAAAGCGGACCGGCGCAGGAAGTTGATCCTGAATCTGGTGATACTGGCGCTGCTGATCCTGGCCCCGGCCGTGATCTACGCAACCTTCCTGATGAAGATTCTGTGTTTCGCCCTGTTTGCGGTCGCTTTCAATCTGCTGCTGGGCTATACCGGCCTGCTCTCGTTTGGCCATGCCGCATTTCTGGCGGCGGGTGGCTATACCACCGGCTACCTGCTGTCGAGTTACTCCGGGCTGACCACCGAAATGGGCATTATCGCGGGCACCGCGGCGGCGACGGCATTGGGTGCGCTGTTTGCCATAGTGGCGATCCGGCGCCAGGGCATCTATTTTGCGATGATCACCCTGGCCCTGGCCCAGCTTGTGTACTTCGTGTTTGTCCAGGCGCCGTTTACCGGCGGCGAAGATGGCCTGCATGGGGTGCCCCGCGGGCACCTCTTCGGCTTCATCGATCTGGAGAACAATGTCGCCATGTACTACTTCGTGCTGGCGGTCTTTGTCGGAGGCTACCTGTTGGTGCAGCGCATCGTTAACTCGCCCTATGGCCAGGTACTGAAAGCCATCAAGCAGAACGAGCCCCGTGCCGTCTCGCTGGGCTACAACGTCGACCGCTACAAAGTGATTGCGTTTGTGATCTCCGCCGGTCTGGCCGGCCTGGCTGGTTCGCTGAAGACTGTGGTGTTCCAGCTCGCTTCCCTGAACGACGCCCACTGGCACATGTCCGGCGAAGTCATCCTGATGACCCTGCTGGGCGGCACTGGCACGCTTCTGGGCCCGGTGGTCGGGGCCACCTTCGTGGTGAACCTGGAATACCAGCTGTCACAGGGGCCGCTGGGCGACTGGGTCGATCCCATCCTCGGCGCCATCTTCGTACTGACAGTAATGGCCTTCCGCTCGGGTATTGTGGGGGAGATCCAGAACTTCATGCGGAAGAATATGAGTTAGTCTTCGGCCGCCCAACTGCCATACCCCAGCTCCATAACCCTGGCTACATCTTCCTCAGGTATGGCAGTGAGGTCCCCCAGTTCCAGGGTGTCGTAGTGGAAGGCATACAGGCGTGAAGTAAATTCCGCGATGGGCAGGGAAGCTTCGCCGCGGATTTCGCCGTGTCCCCTTGTTGAGCAGGTGATGCCCTGACCCCAGTCCTGGCCGCTGTCATTATTGGGGTTGAAGAAGTACACCCGCATCTCGTTCGAGGGGCTGAGGGCCACACGCTGAATGGTAATGGCATGGCGGCCAACAAAGCGGGCAGCGCTGTCGGTGACGGCAATGCCGGCGGGCTGGTGGTGAATGACCGGAAGGTTGCCATTGTAGTAGGGGTGGTAACTGGCGTAGAAGTGGCGGATAAAGCCCTCGTAGTCCTTTATCTCTCCTGTATGGATGTCCGCTACCACCTTGAAGCCATGGCTCACCCACCATCCATAGAATTCCGGGTTAATCCAGCGGTGGGCGTCGTCGTCTCGGTCTTCACAGCGGCGCCACATTTCGCCGTATAGTCGATCAAGGTGGGGAATCAGGATCAGTGACACCGGGTCCACATCCACCGGGGTGTCCTTGACCAGGCCCGGCTCCAGGTTCCTGGACGACACTTCCCAACCTTCAAAACGGCCGAGTACCTCGTTATCCCTGGCTGCCCAGGCCAGTACCTGGAGCAGATAGTCCGCCTCATTGGCCGCCCACATGGACAAGCCGATGGCGGACTGGCAACTGGGGTTATTCCCCTGGCCGACGCCCAGCGGCTGACCCAGCAGATTGAGCACACCGGCCAAAAGGAAGACCCGTGGGGGTACGGCGTCACCAAAGGCAGAGGTAAGTACCTCTTCGGTTTCGGCGGACAATTTGAGCTTGATTTGCCGCCAGAACGCCTGGGCTACCGGAGGGGTGAACACGGACCCGCGCTCAAGCATCATCGCAAGGCCATAGACGGCCTGGCAGGTTTCCGGGTAGATGGCTTCGTCGATCAGGGTATAAACCAGCTGGTTGTAGCAATACAGATCATCCAGCCCGGTCATGGTGAGCCCGAGTGCTTTGGGGATCAGTTCCTCCTCATCACTGGTGCGCAGGAACCGGAGAAAGACGGCGTGGTAGGGGGAGGCAAGCCCGGTATCGTGCATGTTTCGGGCAAATTCAGTGGCCTCGGCCGACAGCGCGACATGGTCCATTTTGCTAAGGCGCAGCTGATAGATATCCAGGCCCGGGTCTTCCTTGCTGCCGGGCGTGGGTGCAAACAGAGCGCGGACCAGGCGGGTGGCATCGGCTGTGCCAGTGGTTTCCAGTTCCGGGTCATACAGGCATTTTGCAATCTGGCCGATCATGTCGCAGATGCTGTCCACCTGCACCGGTCCCTGCTCAAGGAGGCGCCATACCTCAGCAACCAGGCTGTCCAGCAGGCTTTCATAGCCGAGATGGGAAATCAGGTATTGATAAAGGCCCAGTACGACAGTGCCCAGCTCCTTCGGCCGTTCGCGGTCAGCTTCAGTGAGCGTACCGGAAAGCAGGTCCAGGTTCAGAGCCATAACCTGGGTAAGGAAGTGCCGGGCCTGCTCAGAAGAAATGCCACGGTGAAAATAATCGCCACGAACGACCGCCAACAGGCGGATTTCGCTGATCGCCTCTACCACCGTGGTTACGGCGCCTGCCTCACGCAGAGAGTATTTTGCCAGGGCAGGCTGCAGGATGCCCGGTCTGGACCAGTCGCTGGTACCGAATATGCCCGCCGATTCCAGCGCCCGAACCCGGCGGTAAAGCACATCAAAGCCGCCCGGCATGGTCATCAGTAATCGTGCCCGCTCCAGAAGGCTGAGACTGGACGCATCAGGCGACAGGCTTCGGGCGCGGGCGAAGTCCGCCAGCGCCATATCAAATTGCATAGAGGCCTGAGCAATATCCAATAGTCAGCTCCTTTTGTGGTATCCCGAACTGATTGGGGGGGGCAGATCGTTATGCCTTCCAGTTCCTGGTGTATTACAGCCCGTAATCCTGTGACCGGTATCTATTCAAACGTTCTTGGATGAACAGACTCCGGCTTCAAGAAGTCTTTGTCACCGGTGTTGGAATGGTCTCCCAGCACTTTGCCATCGGTTTCCCGGGTCTGCCCGTAAAGTGAATGCTTGTGGAAGGTAGGCCCGTACTTCTCGAGGGTTTCCTGTATATCGCCGGTGTAGCGAGGATCCTGGGGGCGCTCCTGGCTGCTCATGTAGTAGGCGATATCCCAGGCTTCCTGGTCCGTCAGGGATAAGGGTTGGCCCAGCGGCATATTGTTTTTGATAAAACCGGCAGCGGTAACCAGTCGCACGATGCCAGCGCCCCAGTTATTGGAGCCGTCACCCCAGGGCGCGGGGAACACCGTCTGACCGTCAACTCGCAGGCCCTGGCCATCTTCGCCGTGACATACGGAGCAGTTTTCCTCAAACAACTCCTCGCCGTTGGCATAACTCAGTTCTTCCGGGCGCTCTGGTGCCGGGAAACCGCGGCCATAGATCGGCTTGTCTGGATACATCTCCACACCCTTGGCAAGCCACTGGTGATACGCCGTCATGGCAACCATGTTATCGCTGCCATAGGCAGGTGGTTTGCCGTTCATTGAGTACGTGAAGCAGCCGGCAATCCGTTCCTCCAGGTTATTGACGTGGTCATTCTTGCCCCGGTATCCGGGTAAAGTGACCGCTGCCGGCCAGACCGGGGCACTGAAGGGCATGCGCCCCTCACCGAGGTGGCAGCTGGAACAGTTCATGTTGTTGAAAACGTTCTCGCCGCGAAGCTGCTGTGTGTTGGTGAACAGGTCGTAGCCCCGGCGAATCACCCGCTTGAGCTCCGGGTGCATCCCGGATTGCTCAAGATCTTCCATCGTGGGCGGGATATGGACCAGTTCATTGTCTTCCGGCGCCGGAAAACCCAGTTCGGTCAGCGCATTGATGTAGTCCTCTGTGCGGTCGCTTGCAACGACCGCAGTGGTGCATAGAAGAGAACCTGACAGCACGGCATAGGCAATCATTGATTTCATGGCTGCGACTCCTCTGCAGTGAGCTCGGGCGGTTGAGTTGCAAGCCAGGCGGCGACGGCACGTATGTCTTCGTCGTTTAGCCGCCTGGCAATGGAACCCATCAGGTCCTGCGGATCATTCTTGCGGGTTTCGGCCTGCCAGGCCTTAAGTTGTGCCTCGATATACCGGGAGTGTTGCCCCGCAATACCTGGAAATACCGCACCGGCGCCCTGGTTGTCCGGGCCGTGGCAGCTCTTGCAGGAGACAATATACTCCGACCAGTCACCTCTTTCGGCCAGCATCTGGCCCCGCTGGAGAACCGCCTCGCTGGCCTCCGTGCTTCCTTGATCGTGCGTGGGGGACATTTCACTGTAGTACCGGGCGACATCCAGAATCTGCTGATCCGACAACATGTTGGCGAAGGATTTCATGGTGGCGTTCTCGCGCGCACCGGACTGGTAATCCTGCAGCTGCTTGGCAATGTACTCGGCATTCAGCCCGGCCAGCCGGGGCCAGGCTTCGCCCTGTTCGTTATTCTTGCCGGAGCCATCGGATTGATGGCAAGAGGCGCACGTAGCAGCCGCTTCAGCACCACGAGAGGCATCCCCGGTGGTGGCTGCGAAAGCCCAGCCGTCCAGGGCCATAAGGCCCAGCGCGAGAATGGTGGTTGGCAGGTAGTTCATGGTCGGTGTCCCTCCCTGACCGTTGGGGCTTATTAATACCTGAGCATAGTACGCATACAGAAATCACACGAGTTTCAGGAGCGATTTAATAGTGCAGTCAGGTTCCATCACGTCATGCGTTTACGGTATATGCCTATCTTGCAAAACGCCCGGGAAAGCAGGATAAAGGAGCCTTGAAAACCCCCTGTGCCGGATCCTCGCCACAGGCCTGTTTGAGTTTCGAAAGGCTAACCTTATGGGTTCTGGTTTTGCGAGCGCTGACGCATTCCTTCAGGCGCACCCCGAGCTGCAGTTTATTGATCTGCTGATACCGGACATGAACGGCATTGTCCGCGGCAAACGCGTGGACCCATCAACCCTGCCCAAGGTGTTCGAGCGTGGCATTGCCATGCCTGCGTCCATTTTTGCCCTGAATATTCAGGGCACTACCGTGGAAGAAACCGGCCTGGGCCTGGATATTGGTGAGGCGGACCGGGTGTGCCTGCCCATAGATGCCACCCTGACCATGGAACCCTGGCAGAAGCGGCCTACTGCGCAATTGCTCTTGACCATGTACGAACTGGATCGGGAAACGCCATTTTTCGCGGACCCCCGCGTGGTACTGCAGAATATCGTCAAGCGCTTTGAAACCCTGGGTCTCACACCGGTTGCCGCCTATGAACTGGAGTTCTACCTGATTGACCAGGAGAACCTGGCCGGTCGGCCGCAACCGCCGAAGTCACCGATTTCCGGTAAGCGTCCGGCAGGCACTCAGGCCTATTCCATTGATGACCTGGATGAATACGCGGAATTCCTTGCGGATATACTGGATGCGGCCCGTGAACAGGAGTTGCCGGCCGACGCCCTGGTGGCAGAATCCGCGCCCGGTCAGTTCGAGGTGAACCTGCATTATGTGGATGATGCCGTGCGTGCCTGCGACCATGCCACGTTGCTCAAGCGCCTGATCAAGAACATGGCCTACGACCATGAGATGGATACAACCTTCATGGCCAAGCCCTATCACAACCAGGCTGGTAGCGGCATGCACCTGCATGTGAGCCTGGTAGATGAGGAAGGGCACAACGTGTTCGCGGGCGAGGCGGAGGAACCCAGCGACATGCTGCGCTGGGCAATTGGCGGCCTCGTGGCCACCATGAACGACGCCATGGCGCTGTTTTGCCCCAACATCAACTCCTACCGACGATTCAGCCCGGAATACTACGTGCCCAGTGCCGCCACCTGGGGCGTTGACAACCGCACGGCATCTCTACGCCTGCCTGGCGGAGATCCGGACGCCTTGCGTATCGAACACCGGGTAGCCGGGGCTGACGCCAACCCCTATCTACTGATGGCGGCGGTGTTGGCGGGCATTCACTACGGTATTTCCAACAAGATCGAGCCGCCGCCGGTGACGGTGGGAAATGCCCACGAACAGCATGATGCAACCCTGGTGAACAACCTGAGGGATGCCCTGCGGGAGCTCGGACAGTCAGCTGTGATGGCGGATTATCTGGGCAACCAGTTCCTGGATGTGTTCGTGGCCTGCAAGGAACATGAGTTGAACGAGTTCGAGATGACCATCTCGGACCTGGAATACCTGTGGTATCTCCACACGGTATAGCCCCGACTATTCGATCACCAGCCAGGTGGCCTTGATTTCGGTGTACTTGTCGAAGGCGTGCAGGGACTTGTCGCGGCCGTTGCCGGACTGCTTGAAGCCACCGAAGGGCGCGGTCATGTCACCGCCGTCGTAATGGTTGATCCACACGCTGCCGGCCCTGAGCGCCTTGGCCACTTTGTGGGCGGTGTTGATGTTCGAGGTCCATACCGCCGCTGCCAGACCATAGATGGAATCGTTGGCAATGGTTATGGCTTCTTTGGCGGTGGTAAAACCAATCACCGACAACACCGGCCCGAAGATTTCTTCTGATGCGATGCGCATTTTGTTCGTCACCCCAGCAAACACCGTAGGCTGAACAAAAAGGCCGCCGGTGTCTTCCATCACGCGGTTGCCGCCTTCCACGAGGGTTGCCCCCTCGGACTGGCCGATACTGATGTACTCGATGATGCGATCAAGCTGCGCCTGATCGACGATGGCGCCGCAGGTTGTTGCCGGGTCGAGGGGATGACCGGGGCGCCAGGTTTTCAGCGCTTCGCAGATCAGGCCGATGAACTCGGCACGAATGCTTTCTTCCACCAACAACCGGCTGCCGGCAGTGCACACTTCGCCCTGATTAAAGGCAATGGCGGTGGCCGCTTCTGCCGCAGCTTTTTTCAGATCCGGCGCATCCGCAAAGACGATGTTGGGGCTCTTGCCGCCGGCCTCCAGCCACACCCGTTTCATGTTGGACTGGCCGGCGTAGATCATCAGTTGCTTGGCAACGTTGGTGGAGCCGGTGAACACCAGGCAGTCCACATCCATATGCAGGGCCAGGGCCTTGCCGACGGTGTGGCCATAGCCGGGGAGCACGTTGAAGACCCCCGGGGGAATGCCGGCTTCCTCCGCCAGCGCCGCCAGGCGAATGGCAGTGAGTGGGGATTTCTCGGACGGCTTGAGGATCACCGAGTTTCCCGTGGCCAGGGCCGGAGCAATTTTCCAGGACGCCATGATCATCGGGAAGTTCCAGGGCACGATGGCGGCGACAACACCCATTGGCTCGCGGGAAATCATGCCGATCTGGTCGTGGGGCGTGGCGGCCAGTTCGCCGTAAACCTTGTCGATGGCTTCGGCGGTCCATCGGATGGCTCGCGCCGCTGCCGGTACATCCACGGCGCGGGCGTGGCCGATGGGTTTGCCCATATCGAGGGTTTCCAGCAGGGCCAGCTCGTCCCCATGGGCTTCGATCAGTTCAGCGAAACGAATAAGAACAGCCTTGCGTTTGGCTGGTGCCAAGTGGCTCCAGGTACCGCTCTCGAAAACCTTCCTGGCGGCGGTCACAGCAAGGTCGGCATCGGCCTGATCGCAACTGGCAACCCGGGTGAGCTCCCGCCCGTCCACCGGGCTGAGGCAGGAAAAGGTCTCGCCACCAAGCGCCCATTGGTAATGGCCGTTCACATAGGCACGGCTTTCAAAGGTGAGCTGGGTTGCAGCAGCCTGCCAGCCGGCCTGGTCAGTGGGTGTGGTGGAGCGTTCGGGGTGACTCATGGCGGGCTCTCAGGCAAGGGAATTGAGCAATCATAGCAGTACTTTTGGGGGCAATCGCGTCCTCTCATATAGGTAGAAGAACGTGTCTTCCCGAATGTGGTGCGCTGGCATAGACTGACCGCAGCAGCCACTGTGCCCGTTGCCTCCCGATCAGTTCGTCACCCTGCATGGCATCACATTATGATCCAGTACCCGCCTGTTCCTTCCTATTACGCAGCCTCGGCCAATCGGGCACCGCGGCGCCCTGCGTTGCTGGGGCCGTGCGAGGCGGATGTGTGCGTGGTGGGTGCCGGTTACACCGGTTTATCCACCGCACTCTTTCTGGCCGAGGCCGGGTTCCGGGTGGTGGTTCTGGAAGCGGCGACCGTAGGCTGGGGTGCTTCGGGCCGTAACGGGGGCCAGATCGTCAACAGCTTCAGCCGGGATCTGGACAGCATCGAACGTCAGACCGCCCCGGACCACCTGCGCCTGCTCGCGGAGATGGCCTTTGAGGGCAGCCAGATCATCAGGGAACGGGTGCGGGATTACCGTATCCGGTGCGACCTGAAGGAGGGCGGCATTTTCGCAGCCCTGAATCCCCGCCAGCTGAGACATCTGGAAGCCCAGCAGGCGCTGTGGCGCCGGTTCGGCTATGACAAGCTGGAACTGTTGGACCAGCAAGCCATCCGCGCCCGCGTCGGCACGGATCGTTACACAGGTGGCGCTATCGACCACACGGGCGGGCATATCCACCCGTTGAACCTGGCGTTGGGTGAAGCGGCGGCACTGGAATCCCGGGGTGGGGTTATCCACGAACACTCTGAAGTCATACAGATTCTTCCCGGCCACCCTGCCACAGTGAAAACCAGGGAGGGAGAGGTTGCGGCGCAGTTCGTTGTTCTGGCCGGCAACGCCTACCTGGGCGGACTGGTGCCGGAGCTGGGTGCCAAATCCATGCCCTGCGGCTCGCAGATCATCGCCACCGAGCCACTCGATGAGGCCACAGCAAAACGACTCTTGCCCGAAGACAACTGCGTGGAGGACTGCAACTACCTGCTGGATTACTTTCGCCTCTCCGGCGACAAACGCCTGATCTACGGCGGCGGCGTCGTCTACGGGGCCCGGGACCCGGCCAACATCGAACGGCTGATCCGCCCCAACATGCTGAAAACGTTCCCGGAGCTGGCCGGGATCAAAATTGACTATGCCTGGACCGGCAATTTCCTGCTCACCCTGTCACGCCTGCCACAGATGGGTCGGCTGCAGGACAATGTATTCTACTCCCAGGGCTGCTCCGGCCACGGCGTGACCTTTACCCATGTGGCGGGCAAGGCCTTGGCGCTCGCCATCCAGGGCCAGGCCGAAGACTTTGACGCCTTTGTCAGCCTGCCCCATTACCCGTTCCCGGGCGGGCGCCTGTTCCGGGTGCCGCTGACGGCGCTGGGGGCCTGGTATTACGGGTTGCGGGATCGGTTGGGGGTGTGAGCGTTAGCCGGGTTGGCGTTTAAAGGACACGTCAGGGATTTTCTATTCTGAAATCGTCTTTCAGTTCCCGCCAATGTGTTTCCAAGGTGCGTTTGTGGGCATCCGCCATAGGAAGGTCTTCAAGAGCTTTCGGCCACAGGGTGCGGGCTTTTTCCATGGTGTCATCCAGATGGGGCTTGATTGCCCGCCATGGCATCCCGGATTTTTCTGCCCAGGACTGGAAGTGGTTCATCGTTGTAGCGTACCACTGTTTGTTTTTGCCCAGGCTGAGAGCGAACTCACTCTCATTCTCGATGTAAACGCGTGTTGTGACGATATCGTAGGCTGGTGAAAGTCTGGGCGTAATCTGGTCAGGATAGATCAGGCTCCAGTTTTTCAGGTGGGCGTCCCCATTTGCGAGCAGGATATTCACTAACAACCGGCGGGCAAATTGTTGGGCGTCTGCCAGGCCCTCGCCGGAATAGCCGTAAACCACCCTGCCAATCTGCTCATAGTTTGCCGAGTTGTACTTTTCGTGGGGGTATTTCACCAGGATCTGTGCAAAGTCTTCCATGTGGATACGCCTACGCCCGTCCCGGTCAAACCGCTTGATTGCGAATGCCTGCCTCTCCGCCGGTAGATTAATGGGCGGAAGGTTATCGAGCTTGTCCAGGTCCACCAGCTTGATGTCCGGGATATCGATTCCGGCCAGGGATGCCAGGCTCATTGCCGTGTATTCGTTAAGAGGAACGTGCCTGTGCTTGGTGGAAGGCGTTTTGATAATCCAGTCGCCCAGTTCGTTACCCTTCGTCAGATTGTAGCGACCTTCCTTTTCCTTCATGGAAAATTTCATCTGCACGCCCGCCAGCGAGAACCTGTTTTCGAACTTGGGTTTCTCGAACTTCACAGCCTTGGCTTTGCCGTGGGTGGATAACACGCTGTCTGGAACATCGTCGGGTGCCATGGGAGTGGCGATCAATGCGCCCGGCAGGTCCTCCCCGAGATAGGAAAACAGGTGAAACTCGTTATCAACATGAACTTTCAAACTCTGTGCAATCAGTTCCCTGAGCGACCCTTCCGGTAAGAGATTGGACAGTGAGGGGTGAAGCCTTTGATTGCGGGCCCAGGATTCCGTGAGAAGCTTTTCAGAGTTTGGAAATTGGGGATGAGTGACCAGGCTGAAAGTCGGCCGCTCTGCGTCTCTTCGGAATTCATCCGCAAAGCTCAGAACATTGCGGCCGTTCTCGAAGCCGGCCAGGTAGCCAACCTTTCGCCCGTGAAACGTCAATTGAAGTACATTGACTTCCCCGTCTGTTGTGTCGCTCACTCTTTATCCTCCAGCAAACCTCGCCAGGGATCATCCGAGAGCGGCTTTTCCGGTTCGGAGGTGCCGCTATCGTGAGGGGACTGGTCGGTTGTTTTGCCTTCCAGGACAGCCATGACCGCTTCCAGTTTTTCCTGGGGGACTAGTACTAGTTCGCTTTTCAGCCCCAGGGCAATCAGTTCAAGCGTATCAAGCCTGGGGTTACCTCTGGACTCCAGACGCTGGTATTGCTGGCGGGACATGCCGACACGCATCATCATATCGTGCTGTTTCAGCCCCATGTTCAGCCTACGCTGTTTGATCTGGTTCAGTAGTGAAGTCATGTGGAAGCTTATAAGTTGCTTTTTTGAGCGATAGAAATATATTAGTTTCCTTTTTTCTTAATGGCAACTTATGTATTGCTAAAAATGGACAGCTCCCGGCCCTCTCGTTCTGGCCTGGGATCGTCGAAGGGACTCCACGGCTTCCTTCGCCCAATTCCCAGGCAAACAGTATGTGGCTCATAAATTGATGGGTCAGTTGAGGATTGTTTGTTCCTGCACCGGGTTTAGCTGAGAAACAGGGCGCTTGTCGGCAACGGTGTTTATGGCTGCCCGCAACTGTACTACCAACGCGTCCACCCTCCGCTCGGCCTTCTTAACAGAAGCCGACAATGCATCACCCCCTTCCTCCTGATTCTCGATGGCAATGCTGTGTACATTGGTGATGCCGATGAACTCAAGCACGGTGGTCAGGCCGGGCTCAAGGTGGTTCATGTGCGCCAGTGCGCCTCCTGGCTCGAAGCCGGCGCCACCGCGGGAAGAAAGAATAACCGCATGGCGTGGGCGGTCTGCGAGCATAGGGGTGAAGGGGTCTTCCGGAGTCGAAGGGTCATACTCCACGGTCCGGCCCATGCGAACTACCTGGTCAACCCAGGCCTTGAGGGCCGCCGGCATGCCGAAGTTATACAGCGGTGCACCAATGACGAGAATATCCGCTGCGACCAGCTCATCGATCAGCCGGTCACTTTCCGCCAGGGTGTCGTCCATCCAGGGCTCATGCTGGTCGGGTGAACTGAAGGCGGCCTGTATCCATGGTTGATTGATGAAAGAGGGGGGTGTGCCGCCGAGGTCGCGGTAGGTGACCGTATCTGCGGGGCGCAGGGACTGCCACCGGGAAACAAACCGGTGAGTCAGGCTGCGGCTATGGGAACCGTGCTCATGAGTGCCGGCACGGCCAGGGCGGGCGGAGGCGTCGAGTTGCAGGATATGAGTCATAGGATGCTCCATTTGGCTGTGAATTAAATTCATCTGTTGTTGACAGCAAATCAAGCCTAAATCCATACTCTGAGCGTCACAAACGATCATTTCTTGATCATATAGCTGAGTTGAATTCATCCATGAGTCCCCGTCGCCTGCCATCGCTGTCTGCTTTGCGAGCCTTCGAAGCCGCCGCCCGCCATGAGAGTGCCAAGCAGGCAGCCCAGGAGTTGTCCGTGACAGCCACGGCCATCAGTCACCAGATACGCGGGCTTGAGGAAGCGTTGGGGGTGGCTCTTTTTGTTCGCAAGCCCCGGCAACTGGTATTGACGCCCCAGGGGCAGGAGCTGAAGGAAGTGCTGGGGTCTGCCTTCGACAACATCGGCAAGGCCATCGAGCGCCTGAAGGCTGTACCCTCACGCCAGGCGGTCACCCTGTCGACAACGCCGGCCGTGGCTGTGCGATGGTTGCTATCCTGGGTGTGCATGTTGCGGGACACCCATCCGGATATTGATCTGCGTATCCACGCCTCTCACGAAGCGGTGGCTCTGGATGGTGTTACTGCAGATCTTGCCATTCGCTACGGCGATGGTTACTGGCCCGGCCTGGTCGCAGAGAAGCTGTTTGATAACACCTTTATACCGGCCTGCAGCCCTCATCTCGGGCTGGCAAGGGTTGAGGATCTGCCAGAGCACCCGCTGATTCACTTTCGGCCCCAGCAGGTGGCGGTAACCCCGGCGGATTGGGCCGGTTGGCAGAAGCAGGCGAAAATTCCAGGCCTGGATGTCAGTGCCGGGCTGGTGTTTTCAGACGAGACCCACGCCATTTCTGCTGCGGTGGGTGGTCAGGGCGTGGCGCTGATGAGCCGGCCACTGATTGAGGATGAGCTGGCCGAAGGGCGGCTGGTGCAGCCCTTCGGCCCGGAACTTGCGGGTAAACCCTTCTATCTGGTTTACCCGGAAAGCCGCCGGGATGACCCGACGATACTGGCTATCCGCGACTGGGTATTGAATGTACCGGGCGGTTTATGCCCGGTATCGTCAGCTGTCTGACCTTCAGGCCGTGGCAACGTTCATCTGCTCCGCCAGGGCGTCGTCCAGCTTATTGGCACGCTGGGCAGCGGGCCGGCTTTCCGTACGCTGGATGTAGTCCCGGAAGACTTCATTTTGCGGGATATTCTTCTGCATCGTTTCCCACCACAGATAGCTGCTGACCAGCACATCCGCCGCCGTGAACTGGTCGCCGCAGATATACGGCGTTTGGCCCAGTACCCTCTCAAGCGTATTGATGCTGTCTTCCACACGGCCACAGCCGACCGCCTGGGCGTTGCTGCTGTCGATTTTCCAGCCATAGGCCAGTGCGCTGGTGGCCATCTCGAAGGGGCCCGCCATGAAGAACAGCCAGCGATAGTAAGGGCCACGCTCGGGGGACTGCGGCGAGGGCGCCAGGCCCTTGTCCGGAAACTGGTCCGCCAGGTAGGCGCAGATGGCCGCCACCTCGGTCACAACCGTGTTGCCATGTTTGATGGCGGGCACCTTGCCCATGGGATTGATGGCGAGATATTCCGGGGTTTTCATATCCGGGCCGAATTCCATCGTCTCCACAGTGTAGGGGACGCCGATTTCTTCGAGCATCCAGCGCACAACGCGGCCGCGGGACATGGGGTGGGTGTAAAAGGTGATTTCTGACATATCGATCTCCATTTCCAGTCAGTGCTTCAGGTGTTTGTGGTACCGCATAAGCAGAATAATTTGTAAATAGGTGAGAAGCTGTCCTAAATGAGTTGGACAATACAACTTTTCATGCAAATAACCGGAAAAGGCTGCCCGGAGGAAGGTGATTATGTCTGGTCCCACCACCCGAGTACTTACCGTGCTGGAGTTATTGCAGACCCATGGCCAGATGGGTGGCGCAGAGCTGGCACAACGACTGGGCGTGGATCGGCGGACGATCCGCCGTTACATCACGGTGCTTGAAGAACTGGGCATCCCGGTGATGACTGAGCAGGGGCGTTATGGCGGTTACCGGTTGGTGGCGGGCTTCAAGCTGCCGCCGATGATGTTCACGGAAGAGGAAACCCTGGCGGTGTCCCTGGGGCTGCTGGCGGCCCGGCAGCTTGGCCTGGCGGATGCGGCGCCGGCCATCGCCAGTGTGCAGGCGAAGCTGGAACGGGTCATGCCCGCCAATCTGAAAAAACGGGTGCGGGGTGTCAGCGATACTACTCGCGTTATCCTGCCCCGAGGTGAGCCCAGCCTGGACGATCGCGCCCTGCAAACGTTAACGACCGCCACGGAAGCTTCACGAACCGTGGGGTTTACCTACCACTCGCCCGAGCATGGAGGGATGGCTCGTGAGGTTGATCCCTATGGAGTCGTGTTTCGACAGGGGCGCTGGTACCTCACCGGGTTCTGCCATCTGCGGGGAGCCATGCGCTCGTTCAGGCTGGACCGCATCAGCGGCGTTCACCTGTTGCCAGGCACCTTCCCGCGGCCGCCGGACTTTGATGCGGCGAAATTCCTGAGCGAGAGTTTTCTCTCCTGGGGCCGGACCCATGAAGTGTCGCTGTTATTGCACACGGACCGTGAGTCCGCGGCCACCCTGTTTGATATGCATTCCTCCTGTGCGGAAGAGTTGGAGCAGTGTGACGAAGGGCTGCTACTTAACACCCGAACGGATAGCTTCGAGTGGTTCGCGTGGTGGCTGGCGCAGCTCCCGTTCCGGTTTACCATCCTCAAGCCAGAGGGCCTCAAGGATGCCTTGCGGGAGCACGCTACGCGGTTGCTGAGCTGTTGTGAGTGATCCCCTGTCAGCCCACAAACATCTTCTTTGCCAATGGCAGCCCTTTAAAGCCACTGACTGCAACCGTAGCCAGTAAGCCACCGATCATTGCCCCTGCAACGCCGCAGGTCATTACATCCTGGCCGGTCAGGTAGAGGCCGGGAATGCGGGTTTTGGGTTTCAGCCAGTCCTGTTCGAAGCGGCTCGGGGTATGGTTCAGGCCGTAGATCTCCCCCTTGCTGTACCGGCAGAAGTAGTCAGTGGACAGGGGCGTGGACAGCTCGTAGTAGTCCACCTTGCCCTCCAGGTGGGGAAACTTTTCGTACAGCTTGGCCAGCAGTCGCTGGGCATAGGCTTCCTTCTTCGCTTCGTACTCTTCTCCGCGTTTCCCCCAGGTTTCCGTCGACCAGTCTTTGTACCAGTCATAGGGCCCGGGGGCGACGATCTCGATGGTGGCTCGGCCGGGGTAGCGCTCGGCAAAACTTGGATCTTTTGCGGAGGGGAAGGAAATATACGTCAGCGGAATGTCTGTCTCATCCGGCGCGGCCATAAAGTCGCTCACCTGCTTCTCATAGTCGGCGCCCGGATAGATCCAGTAGTTGGTTTTGGGCAACCCCAGGTTCTCGGCGGTGTCCTGCAGGCCGATATAGAGGCAGTTGCTGGCCATGGAACGTTCCACGGTTTGGAGCTTCTGCTGATAATAGTCGCGATGTGGTGCAAACTCCGGCAGCAGCTTGTCGAAGGTGTTGAACACGCCGGCATTGCTGATCACCAGCGGGGCGCGAACGTCTGCACCGTCGGCCATGCGAACACCGACGGCTTTGCCTTTCTCGATCAGGATTTCCTTCACATCGGCGTAGGTAAACACCTCGCCCCCGCTGTGCTGGATGACCGGTATGATCGTCCTGGCCATTTCCGAGGCACCGCCGATGGGGTAGTAGCCGCCGTAGAGATAGTGGCGGGCAATCAGGGCGTGGATGATAAAGCTGGATTCCGCTGGCGGCAGCCCGTTGTCGCCCCATTGGCCAGTGAGCACGGCAATCAGTTCCTGATTACTGGTCAGGCCTTCCAATACCTCACGGGTGGGCCGGTTCAGGAAGGAAGGCGCGGTGCGGTTAACCAGTTTGCGCAGTGGGCCAGCGGCCAGGTCAGGCAGCACCTTGCCGATCACCAGCCCGGGCATGGCCTTTGCCACCTGCTTCAGGTAACCAAGATAGGTGTCGATGGCGGCTTCCTCACCGGGGAAGGCTTTTTTCAGCTCTGCTTTGAAATTGTCCGGCCCGGCGACCAGGTCCACATGGTGGTCGCCAATGAAGATGCGGTCAAAATGGCTGTCCATGGGCGCCCACTTCAGCTGGCCGTCGGTGATGTGGTCAAAGAGGCGCTTGGTCAGGGTATGGTCTGCGCCGACATCGCCGATGTAGTGAACACCCACATCCCATTCGTAACCATTACGGTCGTAGCTGTGGGTAAACCCGCCAGCGGTGTAATGCTGCTCGAACACCACCACTTTCTTGCCCAGTTTACTCATGCAGGCGGCGGTGGTCAGCCCCCCGATGCCGGAGCCGATAACAATAGCATCGTAGGGGCCGTTCAGGCGCTTGGCGCGGTAACGATGGCCGATACGGATGGTGCTGGGCTTGGGGCTGCTCATGATGAGGTGTCCTTGTGTTGTTGTTCGTTGTTCGCAAGAGAGCCATCCAGCAAAAGGGTAACGACGCCTTCCGCTAGATGGGGTTCAGCTTTGGCACTGGGTAGGTGGCCATCAATGGTCAGTTGCGCAAGCCCGTGTACCATTGACCAGGCGGCGGCAGTCATCAGTGAAAGTGGAATGGGCTTCACGTAACCGACCTGTTGGGCTCTCGCAATGGTGTCTTCCAGCACCTGGAACGCATTTTTGCCGGCCATGTCCAGGCGAGGATGAACGCCCCTGGGCAACACTCGCCCTCCGAACATCAGTCGGTAAAGGTTGGGTTCCTCCTGTGCAAAGGATACGTACACCAGGCCGATATCTACCAACGCCAGCCTCGGGCTGGACTGGTCCACTGCCAATAGGCGCTCCCGCAGGGATTCAAAGCCGGTAACAGCCACTTCTGCCAGCAGGCTTTCCCTGTCGATAAAGTGCCGGTACAGCGCCGGGGCGCTGACCCCGATCTGCTTGGCCAGA
This sequence comes from Marinobacter denitrificans, assembly GCF_008795955.1. Taxonomy (GTDB): domain Bacteria; phylum Pseudomonadota; class Gammaproteobacteria; order Pseudomonadales; family Oleiphilaceae; genus Marinobacter; species Marinobacter denitrificans. Next base: position 35,598 of record NZ_VMHN01000010.1, on the reverse strand, counting down.
GCGCGCAGGCTGATGGCTGAGTCCCCGTGTTCCCGCAGGGTTTCCAGGGCTAACTGATGCGCTTGCTGTGGCAGATCGCCATGGTGGTAGGTGGTTTTAAGAGGCGTCGACTTTCCGGGCATAAGTTATCACCAGTAACATTGTTACTGGTGATAACATCACGGTGCAGGGTCGTTGTCAAATGAAATCTTCAGGGGGGTTATTTGGCCGTAACCGTAGCCATTACCAGCTTGCCATCTTTGCGGATGGGGCCATCCTCCTTGGCGCCCAGGGTGTACTCGAAGGTACCGGTTTTCATGCCCCCGTCTTCGCTGTGGAGCATGAGCATCAGCATGTCACCGGAGGCGACCTCTTCGGTGAGTATCGCTGCGACATCCATGTTCTTGCCTTTTTTAAGAGGGGCATAGCCAACCACCGGGCCCGGCTTCATGGCCTCATCGGTGCGGTGCACCACCAGCCAGCCATTATTCTCGGCCATCACTTTTTTAGCGGTCACAGTACCCTCAGCGACTGATTGATCGTCGCCCCATACGCCCACTTTGGAATGGTCGCCCGCCAGGGCAACTCCGGAGGTCAGAGTGGTGGAAACCAGGGTAGCGGTCAGAAATGCCATGATCTTTGCGTGCTTGCTCATTGCCTTCTCCTTGCAGTTTGTTTTTCCCATCCATTTGGTTAGTTATCGGATGGGCTACCAGCGAATACGGGCGCTGCGATCACAAAGTTGCAGGTACGGGCAAATATTTTCAGAAGCCTCAGCTCTGGAGGTCTTTTTTGATCTCTTCAAATTCCTCCCGCGTTATCTCTCCCCGCGCATAGCGTTTCTTGAGTATTTCCATGGCGGATTCGGGCTCTTTTAGGTGGTGGGAGCCCTTGTCAAACTCGCTCGACCACGGAGGCCTCGGCCCGCCACGCCCGAACACAAAGTAAATCAGGATGACGAGCACAATGAGCATCACTATCGGCATGACGACGGGAAATATCCACCAACCGCCCCAGACAAAATGTTCCGGTCCCATATCTTTCCCCTTTTTTGATGGCGCTACGCAGCTCAGTCCCGCAGTCCCTGCAGGGGAATTACCCGGCGTTTTGCGAGGCTGACGGGCGGTTCAAACACCTCCGGGTAGTGTTTTTCTATCAGGTTACCAATGAGCCCGGAACGGCTTGCTTCCGGCATCAGTTTGTTCAGGGTACGATGCAGCTCGCCTTCGTTGGGTGACACGTAGAGCACGTGGTCCTTTTTATATACCAGAACAAGGTTTTGCTCCACATCCAGGTTGGGATGATCTTGCCATTCCTTGGCCATTTCCTGGGCGCCCCTGGGGAGGTAGTCTATTCCCCGGTTGCCAATAGCGACCATGTCGTAAAGTCGCCGCCAGTCAGCTGGCACCCCATACACCGGTAGGTTATTGACCAGCCAGATCCGGTAATCACGCCATGCGCTCCCCATGCCCCCCATAAGACCCAGGGCGCGGAAATCCTCGACGCTCTCTACCTGGTCATAGCGATGTTGTTGTCCCCTGGTAATGAAGAGTACGCGCTGGTTCATCAGGTTGTCGGTCATCGCCACTCTTACCGGCATGAAGCGACGGCTGCGCTGGGGCGTCTCGCCCAACATCATGGCAGTGATCTGGCCATCGGCCAACATCCATTCCATACGGCTGGTAGGCGCATTCGATACCTTTATGATTTCAACTTCGTATCCGTCAGCTTCCAGCACCTGGGTCAGAAGGTCCGACAGGTAATTGAAATCATTCAGGCTGCCAAGCCTGAGCGTCACGCGCTGGGCGGCCATGGCAGGCATGGCCATGATGCAGGCGGCGATTACTGCGAGCGTAGTGCACCAAAGGTAATGGTGAATGGATGTGTTTTTTGGGGACTTCAAAGGGTACCTGGACTACCGTTGCGCAAGGCGATAGAACAATCCTAGTAGACGGCGTGCCTGGCGGCAACCTGATTCGCGTGCAATCATTACTGCCTGGCTTTGCGCCAGCGCACCGGGGGCAACCCGGTCCAACGCCTGAAGGCACGATAGAAAGTGCTTACTTCCGCAAAACCCAGTGACTCTGCGATCTCGGGCAGGGATGCACTGGTCTCAGCCACGGCCTGCAAGGCTCGCTCCCTGCGTATATCGTCCACCAGGCTGTCGAAAGTCTGCCCCTGTTCCCGGAGCCGTCGCGCCAGTGTGCGCTCACTGATGCCTAACGCTTCCGCCGCCTCTGCACGGCGAGGCAAAACAGGGCCCAGCCGGGCAGCCAGCCACCGACGTATTTCCGGAACGGAGGCACTGTTCATGGAAAGGGCGGCCAGGCGGGCCTTTGTATAGCGCGTGTGCACCTGTGCCAGTTGGGGGTCTGCCTGGGGCAGGGGCTGATCGAGAACGGCGTTATCCACCAGTACCCCGCTGAAGGCCTGCTCGAATTCCACCTGGCAATGGAAGGCGGCCTGGTACCCCTCTAACGGACCCAGCCGGGGCTGGCTGAACTGAACTTTCGAGGGCCGCATCCGGGTTCCCGTTACCCAGCTCGCGAAGCCGACGACCGCGGCCAGGACCGCTTCAATCTGGTGAGGGCTGAACGCCAGCGTTCCCTGCCGGGGATGGTAAACCAGCCATGTGGCTGATTCGCCAGCGAGCACCTGGAACCGGCCGCCATCGGAAATCAGGCGCTGGAACCGTTGGACCATCACCACCGCCTCGCGAAGGGTTGCCGCAGATTGAAGGGCAAACCCCACTCCACTGATACTCATGGGGGTGAATTCCGCCCCCACTTTCAGGCCAAAGCCGGGGTCGCCGGTGCAACGCTCTGCTGCATGCCATAACCGCGTAATGTCATCGATGGGCCAGCGCTCATGTTCCTGCGCGTCAGCAGGGATGCCGGCGGTGGCCAGCAGAGTGTCGGCGTGGACCGACAGCCGTTGCGCCGCAGCAATGACGGTATTCACCCAGCCAAGGGAAACGGTGGCCTCTAATGTCAATTTGTCTGGCCTCTGAAGTCAATCTGTGAGTCATGGTACCGGTATATCTTGGAGCCTGACAACAGAGCTTTATCAACTCGGGTGGGCGCTATGGCCAAGGTGATTGCTTCGGACATTCTGGTGGTTGGCGGAGGGTTGGCCGGTATTGTCACGGCCCTTGAAGCCCTGCGAGCCGGGAAAAGTGTGACCCTGGCGGACCGCGATACCGCTGAGCGCATGGGCGGCCTGGCGCTGTGGGCCTTTGGCGGCATGATGCTGGTGGGCACCCCCCTGCAAGCACGCATGAAAATTGCGGATTCCCCGGAGATTGCCCTGGGTGACTGGCTCGGCTTTGGTGAGCTGGCCCCTGACGACGAGTGGGCACTAAGCTGGGCCCGCTACTACGTGGAAAACTCCCGCACGGAGGTTTATGACTGGCTGAGTGACCAGGGCATTAAATTCCTGCCGGCGGTCAACTGGGTAGAGCGGGGCCGCTTTGGCGATGGTAACCGTGTGCCCCGCTATCACGTGATCTGGGGTACTGCCCGGGAGCTGGTTCGTTGCCTGCTCGAGGCGCTGCATCGTGAAAACAGCGCCGGCAAGCTAACTGTTCTGCACCAGCACCGGATTGTGGCGCTGGACCACGAAGGCGGCAAGCTCTGCGGTGCCCTGGCAATCAATGAGGCAAACCGCGAAGAAGTTCGGTTTAAGGCATCGGCGGTTGTGCTTGCCACCGGCGGCCTCAACGGCAGCCATGACGAATGCCGTGCCAACTGGCCCACCGATCGCCCCCGGCCTGCCAGCATGCTCAACGGCGCACACCCTTATGCGGATGGCCATATGCACCACTGGGTTGCTGAGCGTCTGGGCGGCCAGATCAACCACGCCGGGGAGATGTGGAATTACGCCGCCGGTTTCCCGCATCCGTACCCGCACTTTCCCGGCCATGGGCTTTCCACCATTCCCTGCAAGTCCGCCCTGTGGCTGAACCACCGGGGCGAACGCATCGGGCCGGAGCCGCTGGTGACCGGGTTTGATACTCACTGGCTGTGCCAGCGTGTTGCCGAGCAGGAAAAACCCTGGACCTGGCACCTGCTCAACTGGCGTATCGCCGCGAAGGAATTTGCCATTTCCGGTGCCGAGCACAATGCCCGCATCAGGGACAAACAGTTCCCTCTGTTTGTGAAAGAGTTGTTGCTCGGTAACCACCCGCTTGTTCGGCAGATGCAGCGTGAAAGCCGCGACTTCCTGGTGGCAGACAGCCTGGGTGAGCTGGCCGGAAAAATGAACGCCCTGACCTGTTCCCATGACGTCGAGGCCGCCACACTCCAGGCCACCGCGGATGCCTTCGACGCCAACTTCACCGCCGGTACCCAGCTTCACAACGATCCCCAGATCCGTTTAATCCAGCACGCCCGGGAATGGAAACCCGACCGCCTGCGCACCTGCAAACCGGCACCGCTGCAGAAGCCCGGCGCCGGGCCCTACATTGCCATTCGCATGCAGCTGATCACGCGCAAAAGCCTGGGTGGTCTGCAAACGGATCTGCAAAGCCGGGTGCTCGACGCCGGGGGTGTTCCCGTGGAGGGCCTATACTGCGTGGGAGAGGCTGCCGGCTTTGGCGGCGGTGGCGCCAACGGCAAACGCTCGCTTGAAGGCACCTTCCTGCCCGGCTGCATCATGACCGCCCGGGCAGCGGTGCGATCCATTGTTGCAGGAGGCTGACGCCCATGAACCCGAAGTTTGGTTACCCGGCCAGCGCCGAAGACTATCGTGAAAAAGCCCGCGCCCGCTTGCCCGGGTTCCTGTTCGATTACCTCGACGGCGGCGCGACCAACGAGCAAACCCTCCGTGCCAACGAAGCCGACTGGGCCACCATACACCTGCGCCAGCGGGTTCTGGTGAACGTTGATCAAGTGGATACCGCTGCCACCCTGGCGGGGCAGGCCTGTTCCATGCCGGTGGTGCTGGCGCCCCTGGGGCTGGCGGGCATGATGGCGCAGCGCGGTGAAGTACAGGCGGTCCGTGCCGCCAACGCGGCTGGTATTCCCTTCACCCTGTCCACCGTTGGCATTTGCCCGGTGGAAGAGGTACAGGCTGCCGCCACCGAGGCCGCCTGGTTCCAGCTCTACATGATTCGTGACCGTGACCGGGTCAAAGCCCTGCTGGAAAAAGCCTGGAACGCCGGTTGCCGCACACTGGTGTTTACCGTTGACTTGCCACTGCCGGGTATGCGCCATCGGGACTTCCGCAATGGCCTTGCCAGTACCGGCCCCCGTTCCAAACTATTGAAGATCCAGCAACTACTCTCGCGCCCCAACTGGTTGTGGAATGTCGCCGTGCGCGGTGGCCCCCTCAGCTTTGGCAACCTCAGTGATGCCGTACCGGATGCCAGTAACCTCGACGCTTTCAAAGAGTGGATTGATGCTCAGTTTGACCCCACGGTCACCTGGGCAGACATTGAATGGATACGGGAGCACTGGCAGGGCAAGTTGCTGCTGAAAGGCATCCTGGACGTAGAAGACGCCCGCCAGGCCGTGAAGGTAGGGGCAGATGCCATCGTGGTATCCAACCACGGCGGCCGCCAACTGGACGGTGTTGCCTCGGGCGCTGGCAAGCTGCCCGATATCGTCGCTGCCGTCGGTTCACAGACAGAAATCCTTGTGGATGGCGGCGTTCGCAGTGGCACGGATGTGTTTCGTGCCCTGGCACTGGGTGCCCGCGGCGTGATGATCGGCCGCCCCTGGGCGTACGCACTGGCCGGCGGCGGTGAAGCCGGGCTGACCAGACTGCTGGCAAGCTGGCAGCAGGAATTGCGGCTGGCCATGACCCTGACCGGTGTCACCCGAATTGCCGAAATTGGCACCGACCAACTCGACAGACCCCATAAACCTGAATTCCAGAAGGCTGGAGAATAACAATGACAAACGGCGCACAAGCTCTGATGAAAACACTGGTGGATGCCGGTGTAGAAGTCTGCTTCAGCAACCCCGGTACCAGTGAAATGCACTTTGTGGCAGCCCTGGACGACGAGCCCGGAATGCGTGCCGTGCTCGCGCTTTTCGAAGGCGTGGCCACCGGCGCCGCGGATGGCTATGCCCGCATGGCCGACAAGCCCGCTGCCACGCTGCTACACCTGGGCTGTGGACTGGGCAACGGGCTGGCGAACCTGCACAACGCCCGTAAAGGCAAGGTTCCTGTTGTGAACATCGTCGGCGATCATGCCACCTACCACGTGAAATACGATGCCCAGTTGCAGTCGGATATCGAAACCGTGGCCCGCAACGTATCCCCGGGGTTTGTTCGCACGGCCAGGAGCACAGAAACGCTGTGCCAGGACGCCGCCGAGGCCATCGCTGCGGCACGCACCGCACCTGGTCAGGTAGCCACCCTGATTCTGCCAGCGGACGTTTCCTGGGGGGAGGGCGGAGTGCCCAGTGCACCACTGGCGCCCCCCGAACCGGCACTTGCCGATGATGCCACCGTTGAAGCCATCGCCGCCGCCATCCGCTCCGGCAAGAAAACGGCCCTGCTGATGGGCGGGCATTCGTTACGGGAACCCAGCCTGCTGGCGGCGGCGAAGCTTGCCGCTCACAGCGGGGTCATACTGATGGCAGAAACCTTCCCGACCCGCATGGAGCGGGGCGCCGGCCTGCCACCGGTTGAGCGCCTGGCGTATCTGGCAGAACTGGCCACCGTGCAACTGACGGATATTGAACACCTGATCCTGGTCGACGCCAAGGCACCGGTTTCCTTCTTCGCCTATCCGGGCAAGCAAAGCTACCTGGTGCCGGATACCTGCGAGGTCCACACCCTCGTAGCGCCAGATCAGGACATCACCGGTAGTCTGAACAAGCTCAACGAAGCCCTCGGCGCCAGCCAGGCCGAACCCAGGCTGCAGCCAGCCAAAAGACCCGACAGGCCACGAGGAAAACTCACTGCCGAAAAGGTCTGCAAAGCGGTGGGCCACCTGATGCCGGACAACGCCATTATTGTGGACGAAGGCATTACCTCCAGTCTTATGCTCTCAGTCATGACTGAAGGGGCACCAAGGCACGACCTTATCACCCTTACTGGTGGTGCCATCGGCCAGGGTCTGCCCAACGCAGTGGGCGCTGCCGTTGCCTGCCCTGACCGGCCGGTACTGGCGCTGATCGGTGACGGCACCGCCATGTACACCATTCAGTCCCTGTGGACCATGGCCCGTGAGCAGCTCAACGTCACCACTGTTATCTTCAATAACGCCTCTTATTCGGTGCTGAGTATCGAGCTGGACCGGGTGGGGGCCGAACAGGCCGGCAGCAAGGCCAAAGCGCAACTCGACCTGCGCGGCCCGGTGCTTAATTTCGCCGAAATGGCCCAGGGTATGGGCGTGCACGGGGTGAGAGTCGATACCGCCGAAGATATGGCAAAAGCCATGGAATATGCCCTCAGCATGCCGGGGCCACACCTGATCGAAGTGATGATTCCGGAGTCACTGAGCGGCGTTAAACGCCGGATACTTCCGTGGATGCTGCGTGCTCTGCCAAGCCTGCCGCTGTCAGTTACCCGGGCGTTGAAACGCAAACTGGCGCCGTAATAGCGCCGTTCGAGAAGTGGTCGCCTATGCCGACATCATTCCGGCCAGATGGGCGGCCACTCCCCGTTGCGCACCGCAAACCGCTCGATCGGCTCACTCTGGTACCCGCTGTTGTACCGCGCTCTCACGCTCGCATGTACCCAGGTCTTGATCTCGGTCAGAGGGGGTATCTCCCGCACCAGCTTTCCGAGCAAACGGTATTTACCCCTGTACTCGTCGTGCTGCTCGGCGGTGGCATGGGTAGCGGTGGGCAGAGTGTTTTTAAATATCAGATGTTGTTTTTCTGCTTCTTTCGCCATCCACAGCAGGGGGATATCGGCCAGAATCTGGCCGTTCTTGTCCGGCCCATAGCCGCCACCTACATCGGAATGGGCGCCGGCGAACCACACTTGCTCGATATCGGTCCCGGCGCGGGGTTCCCAGAGGGTAGGTTCAAAGTCTTCCCGATGTTCATCCAGAGCCAGGGCGTGTCGTGCCGTCCTGATGTTGCTGCCGATTTCACGGTCGTAAAACAGGTCCTGGTCCTTGATCAGGCCGAAGAAGGTAAAAGGCAGGCCCAGGGCACCGACGGTGTCCCAAACACCCACGAACTCGATCGGAGTGCGTTCTTCAACGGAGAACTGCTGCTTCCACTTCATGGCGTGATCGCTGTTGGCCTTGTGCTTCTTGGTCTTGTAAAGCCTGAACGCGTTCTGGATCAGGTAAGCATTTTCCTTTCGCAGAATACTGCAGTTGTTGATCATGCCGCAGAGGCTGCGGGCGGTGTAGGCCCCCCGGCTGAAGCCGAACAGGAAAATATGGTCGCCGGGTTCGTAGTTGTGCACCAGGAAGCGGTAGCCGTCCATCACGTTCTTTTCGAGACCGTGGCCGGTAGCGCCGGCGAGGATCTCATCGTGATAGGAGCCAATGCCCCAGTCGTAGAAAACCACCTGTTCCACGCCGTTACTGTCTGATGGGCGAATGGCGCGAGCGAATTGCAGAACGTTGGTGGGAAAGTCCTCGCCAATGTTTACTTCGGGTCGGTTCCAGGTGCCGTCAAAGCAGATCGCGATGCGTTTCATGGCGTTGACCTTCCGTTATTGAGCCCTCCTTACTACTATAGCCAATCCCACGGTTTGCGTATGAAACACCACCCCCGCCCCCAACACACCTCATCCTCTGCGCGCTGACTCGATGGCGGCTATGTCGATTTTTCCCATGGTCATCATGGCCTCGAATGCGCGCCTGGCGGCGGCAGGGTCAGGATCAGTAACCGCTTCTGTCAACGCCACCGGTGTGATCTGCCACGACAGGCCCCATTTGTCCCGGCACCAGCCGCAGGCGCTCTCTTCGCCGTCATTGCCGACAATCGCGTGCCAGTAGCGATCAGTTTCCTCCTGATCAACCGTGGCAACCTGGAATGAAAACGCCTCGGTATGCCTGAAGGCGGCGCCACCATTGAGGCCGAGGCAGGGGATGCCCAGTACCGTAAACTCCACAGTCAGCACATCGCCTTTTTTCCCGGCGGGGTAGTCACCCGGAGCGTGATGGACAGCATCAACGGACGAATCCGGGAACGTCTCGGCATAAAATCGCGCTGCCTCTTCTGCGTCGCCGTTGTACCAGAGACAAATGGTATTTTTTGGGTGTTTGCTCATCTCGTTTCCCTCTTGTTGGTGTTCAACCATCTGCTAGTCGTCCGGGACAGCTGATAATCGACAGCGTGCTCTGTATCAGGTTGAAATCGACATTAGCGACTATCCTTATACAACAACGTTTTGCACCAACAACACAATCCTGAACCCGGTTCTTTCATACGCCGCCTGAGTTACGAGGTGATTATGAGCACTATGGAAAAACGCCCCCTTTACATACCTTATGCCGGCCCCAGCTTGCTGGAGATGCCACTGTTGAACAAAGGCAGTGCCTTCACGCAGAGGGAGCGCGTGGATTTCAACCTGATCGGACTGCTCCCGCAGAAGGTGGAGACCATCGAAGAGCAGGCGGAACGCGCCTACCGGCAATACCAGTTATGCCAGACCGATCTTGACCGGCACATCACATTGCGGGCGATACAGGACGACAACGAGACCCTGTTCTACCGCCTGCTGGAAGATCATCTGGAAGAAATGCTTCCGATCATCTACACACCCACCGTGGGCGAGGCGTGTGAAGAATTCTCCAACATCTACCGCAACCATCGTGGCCTGTTCGTGTCCTGGCCCGACCGGGAGCATATGGACTACCTCCTTCGAAGCGCGACCAAGGAGAAAGTGAAAGTGATCGTCGTCACCGACGGTGAGCGTATTCTGGGCCTGGGGGACCAGGGCATTGGTGGCATGGGCATTCCCATCGGAAAGTTGTCCCTGTACACCGCCTGTGGTGGTATCAGCCCGGCCAACACCCTGCCGATCATGCTGGATGTTGGCACCAATAATCAGGCTCTGCTGGATAATCCGAGGTACATGGGGTGGCGCCACAAGCGCATCGGTCAGAAAGAATACGATGCCTTTGTGGCGCAGTTCCTCGAGGCCGTGAAGCGCCGCTGGCCCAATGTTCTGGTGCAGTTCGAGGACTTCGCCCAGAACAACGCGATGCGTCTGCTGAATCAATATCGGGATAGGGCCTGTTGCTTCAACGACGATATCCAGGGTACAGCTTCTGTTTGCCTGGCCACGCTGTTGGCCGCCTGTAAAACAAAGGACGAAAAGGTCAGTGACCAGACCATCGCCTTCCTTGGCGCAGGGTCGGCAGGTTGTGGCATCGCTGAACAGATCATCGTGGCGATGACGAATGAAGGTTTGTCTGAGCGCGAAGCACGTGAACGGATCTGTATGGTCGACCGTGACGGGCTGCTGACCAGCGATATCAAAGGCCTGCAGGATTTCCAGTCGGCGCTTGCCCAGGATCCCGCCCGGGTAAAAGACTGGCCGGGCCGGGAACTGATTGATGTGGTGAAACAGGTAAAGCCCACGGTGCTGATTGGCGTGTCCGGCCAGAAGGGACTGTTCACCGAGGACGTGATCAAAACAATGCATGCCGGCTGTTCGCAGCCGCTGGTGATGCCGCTATCGAACCCCACCTCCCGGGTGGAGGCCACGCCCGCCGACATTCTGGCGTGGACCAACGGTGACGCCCTGGTGGCCACCGGTAGCCCGTTCAAACCGGTGGAGCTGAATGGCAAGACCTACCCCATAGCCCAATGCAACAACGCCTATATCTTTCCGGGCATTGGCCTCGGTGTTATCGCCGCCGGTGCCTCCCGGGTGACAGACACCATGTTGATGGCTGCCTCGGATGCCCTGGCGAGACAGGCCCCCATCGTCCAGCAAACCGGCGAGCGGCTATTACCGGACCTGGCGAGTATTCAGGAAATCAGCCGCAACATTGCCTTCGATGTCGCCAGGCAGGCCCAGGAAGACGGCGTTGTTGCCCTGCGTTCTGATGAAGACACCATTCGCCGGACCATCGAACGCAATTTCTGGCGCCCGCAGTACCGGCGTTACCTCAGGCGCTCAATCTAAAGCCAGGTCAGGCCAATACTGATGATGATGCCGGTAATGATCAGCAGCATCAGGCAATAACCCATAATGTCTTTGGCTTTCAGGCCGGCAATCGCCAGCACGGGCAAGGCCCAGAACGGCTGCAACAGGTTGGTCCAGGCATCACCCCAGGCAACGGCCATGGCGATCCTGGGTATATCGGCTCCCAGTTCCTGGGCTGCTGGCAGCATGACCGGGGCCTGCACCGCCCACTGGCCGCCGCCGGACGGTACAAAGATGTTCACCAGCCCCGCGCTGATAAAACTCCAGAAAGGCAGGCTGTCCGCGCTCGCGATGGAAACGAAACCGCTGGAAATGCTGGCGGCCAGGCCAGAGGCAGTCATTACCCCCATTATGCCGGCGTAGAAGGGGAACTGGATAACAATCCCCGAGCCGCCTTTTACGGCCTGGTTCAGGCTATCCAGCAGGCGTTTCGGAGTCTGGTGCAGGATGATTGCAAGGAACAGGAACATGAAGTTCACGATGTTCAGGTTCAAGCCACCACCATCGATGAAATACTGAAAAATGAATGCAATACCGCTGAACCCGATCAGCCACGACAGTGTCCGGCTATGCTCTACGTGGTCTGCCGGGCGGTTGATGACAACAGCGGTATCTGGCTCGTCATCCAGAACTTTAGGGTCTGCATACACGCTCTCTCTTTCTTCGGGGAGCATCAGCCGGTTCACCAACGGCACGATAATGAACAGGGCGATCACGATCGCCAGGTTGAAGAACGCGAAAATGGTGTCACCTGTACCAATAACACCAATCACATCTTCCGTGAAGTGGCCTTCGGTGGCGATGACCAGCGGAATGGATCCTGCCAGCCCGCCATGCCACACAATGAACCCGGAATACGCACTGGCGATCAGCAACGGATAATGAACGCGGATCTGGCGGGCCAGAGCCTTGGCGAACAAAGCCCCCACCACCAGGCCGAAGCCCCAGTTGATCCAGCTGGCAACCAGGGCCACGAAAGTCACCAGAATGATCGCCTGCCCCGGTGTACTGGCGAGGGCAGCAATCCGGTTAAGAATGCCGCGCACCAGTGGGGTACTGGCGAGCATAAAACCGGTGACCAGCACCAGCAGCATCTGCATGGAGAAAGTGAGCAGGTTCCAGAAACCGTCTCCCCACATTTCGATCACCGCCATCGGGCCATGGCCTTCAAAGACCATGGCCGCGATGAACGACAGCAAGGTGAGAATGATCACGAACAGGTAGGGGTCTGGCAGATACTTGTCCACCAGGCTGACCAGGGGTTTCGATGCCCTATCTAACATAGTGTTCTCCCTTATTATTCTTGGGTTTAAACTATCTTAGCAAGCATCTCAGAAAACGCATGGCCATCTCCTGCACACTTACTGGCACTGCTCGAGGTCGGCGCTGATCATCCACTGAACCCCGAAGCGGTCCTTCACCATTCCGAAACGGTGTGCCCAGAAGGTCTGTTCAAACGGCATGATCACCGTGCCCTCTTTGGACAGAGCATTGAAAACCCGCTCGGACTGCTCCGTGTCGGCATAGTCGAGATGAACCTGGGCGCCCTGGGGTGATTGATAGCAATCGCCTGCCATATCGGCTCCCATCAGCCGGCGGCCCCGGATGTTGAGAGATGAGTGGACAATGCGGTCATGCATCTCTGCGGGCACGTCCTCCGCTGCAGGTGTTTCCCCATAGGTGATCATGGCTTCCAGATTGCCGGCGGTTAGCTCCGCATAGAATTCCATGGCTTCGCGGCAGTTACCGCCGAATGCCACGTGCACGTTCATCTCACGGGGCAGATTTCCATGAGAGCGGTGTTTTTCAAGGGCAGCGCCGGGCGCGAAGTCCTCAAGCGTGTAGTATCGGCGCAGCTCCAGGGTGACATTGCCGCCGCCATCTTCCCGGGGCCATTGTTTTGCCCACGCTAAGGCGTCTTCCAGCGAATCCGCTTCCAGCACGCTGTAACCGGCCAGTAGTTCGCTGGTTTGTTCGAACGGTCCCTGCAGCACTGTGGGCTCGCCATTGCGGAACTGAATCCGACAGCCCTCGCTGGTTGGTCGCAAGCCATCGCCATCGATAAATACCCCGGCCTGAGCCATGCGTTCGTTGTAGTCCGCCATGGCCTGTAGCATGTCTTCGCTGGGTAATACGCCCTTTTCGGTGTCTGAGTCGGCCTTGCGCATCAACATGTATTTCATAACGTTGTTCTCCAGTGATTGTGATTGTCTTCACTGGTAGGTCGTGCGGTGGCGGGGGAAATCGACAGCAGGATTGAAAATTGTCAGGGTCACTTTCGGGCTACCAAAAAAACCGATGCCTTATTCGGCTGCCACTCGTATTCGATGCTGAAACCAGCGTTGGTCAGCATCAATACCAGCGTCTCCCGGGTAAAGCGATTGACAAACGGAGCGAGCCCCACCATCTGCATAGCCGGAATCAGCACCCGCCAGAGAACCATGATATCGGCCACCAGCGCAGTACTGGAGACAAAAATGCCGCCGGGCCTCAGCACCTCGTAAACACGGGAAACTGCCGCTTCTGCGTTTTCCAGCAAATGTAGGATGTTCAGCCCCAGTACGGCATCAAAGCTTTCCGGCTTCAGTTCAAGGCTCTCCAGCGTACCCTGCTGAAAGCGTACATTCTCAACACCGGCCTCACGGGCCTTCTGGGAGGCTATCTCCAGCATCTTGCCGGATATGTCGGTAGCGAGAATATCTTTCACGCAGGGTGCATGGGCAAGGGCCGTACTGCCGGTACCACAGCCGAATTCCAGTACCGACCAGTCTGGCCGGAAATGCCCCTGAGTAAGGGACAGCTTTTTCTGATAGGTTTCCATATCCCGCACCGGGCTCTTGGCGTAGCGGCGTGCGGTTTTGTCCCAGAACGCTTTTGAGTCCTTCACCTGTTAGGTGCTCCTTGTGGGCCGCCAGCATGTTCTGAAAAATAACCCCATTCCGTTTTCTGCGCCAGAGTTCACAACCCGCCTCATAATCCTCAGGCCGGGATTCCCATCGCGGCGAAGGCTTCAGCAATGGTTATCGGAGCCGTGGGGCGGGCGTACATCGCCTTCAGGTAGCCCTGTAACCGCGGGGATCCCTCAAGCAGCTTCTCGGTATTCGCCCAGTCCAGCGTATACGCAGCGTTGAAGTCCGCTACGCTGATGTGGTCGCCGGCCATGAACTCGCGCTCTGACATGTGTCGTTCGAGCACCGCCAGCATTTCCAGGCATTCCTGCTTTGCCAGCTCAACATCCTGCGGTAACTGCTTTTCTTTCGGGTAAAGGAAAGTATGCCGCGCGATGCGCCACAGAGGTTGCTCAATCTCGGTCACCAGGAAGAATATCCAGCGGTACATCTGGGCCCTGTCTTCCACCGAGTCCGGTATCAGGCCCGCCTGGGGGCATTTCTCGGCCAGGTAAAGCTGGATTGCGGCTGATTCAGTTACTACGAGGCTGCCGTCGACCAATACCGGCACTCTGGCGGCCGGGTTGAGAGCAAGGAATTCCTGTTGGTAGTGCTCCCCCTGCATGAGGTCTACCGGGTGAAGTTCGTACTCAAGGCCCAGCTCGTTAAGCAGCCAGATAGCGCGCAGGGCGCGGGTTGGGGGTGTTCCGTATAATTTCAGCATTTCCAGATCCTCCGGCAGCGTTGTTAGTCGCGCTACTCGTTATCTGGTCGAACTGGAACGTCTGAAATCGACACATTCATCAGAATTCATTCTATGTTCAGTCTGTATGCAGCTCCCGAACAGCCTGTGCAAACAGCCCGGCAACCGCAAGGGTGGTGACCTGGCCTTGCCCATCCGGTGCCCGCTGCGGTGTCACGCTGTCTGTAATGAATAGCTGGTCCATGGCACCTGCGCGGTAAAGTTGCTCGGAACCTGGCCCGAACAGGGCATGGGTGATGACCCCGAACACTTTGGTGGCGCCCTTGTTCTTGCAGGCTTCGGCGGCGCGCAACAGGGTGATGCCGCTTGCCACCATATCGTCGACGATGATCGCAACTCTGCCTGTCATATCCCCGACGACGGCATCGCCAGTGATTTCGTCGTCGGTTCGCCGTTTTTCCAGAAAAGCGGTGGGCGGTTGTTCGCCAGCGGTAGCCTCCCAGGCATCCCGGAACAGGTCCACGCGTTTGGTGCCACCGGCGTCAGGGGAAACAATAACAACCGGCTCACTGCCTACACGGTCTATGATGGTGTTCACGAACAGGCTGTGGGCCTCCAGGTGCACCGTGCGGCAGCGGAAAGCGTTATCGAAGGCGCCCCGGTTGTGAACTTCCAGCGCCACCACGCAGTCCACCCCCATGGCTTCGAACAGTTGTGCCACATAGCGTGTGGTGACCGGGTCCTGATGCTTCACGCGCCGGTCCTTGCGGGCATAGGACAGATACGGCAGCAGCGCGGTAACGCGTTTCGCTCCAGCATCTTTAATGGTCGCGATGAAAAACAGCAGGCGCAGCAGCTTGTCATTAACGCTTAAGGCTTCCTCGCCAAACAAGGTGTGGAGAACGTAAACATCCCGGCCCCGCATACTTTCCAGGGGCCGGGACTTGTGCTCGCCATCTTCAAAGGCGCGATCCTCATGGGCGGCCAGGCTAACCCCGAGCTCTGAGGCCACGGCATGACCAAACGCCTGGCTACCCTCCAGGGCAAACAGAACCGGCTCGCTGCTCATAGCATTTCCTTGATGGTGTTTGTTACCTAATCCATCCGGAGAGTGAAGCATGGCGCCGGGTTGCTGACAAGCATTGAGTCAGGCGCCTGGCTTATACCGGGACGGCCGCCTCGGATCTGGCGTCGTTAACAGGGGCGCTAATGTCATGGTTGTAGAGGGCCGCAATCAGGTCGGACTGAGTGACCATGCCGACAAGTCGACGCTCATGATTAATGACAGGAATATGATGAAGCCCCCTGTCAGACAGCAGCGGCACCAGGGCCGCGATATGGTCGGTATCGCGGGCAGCGAATACGCCCGTTGCCATGATCTGGCCAACCACCTCCGGCTTGTCCGAGCGGGTAAAAGGCGATGTTTTACGGAGAAACGCCTGCACGTCTTCCGCAAAGGTCCGATAGGTATTGAGGTTGGCCCGCTGCAGGAAATCCACCAGAGAAACCACGCCGATAATCCGGTGGGCCCTGTCCACCACAGGAAGAATCTTGACCTTGTGATGGCGTAACAACGCCCAGGCCTCTTCCAGCCCTGTGCCGTATTCGATGGTGATCAGGTCGGTGGACATGATGTCTGCGCAGGTCACTTCCCCCATCCGGCGTTTGTAAGCAATGCTCTGAGCCATGCTGTAGAGCTGGTTCAGGTCCTGTTCACTGACATCCAGGAAGGAAGAGTACTCGCCCAGTGCCTGGTGCAGGTCGTCAGGGCGAATGCCCAGGCGCTTCATTGGGCTCAGGTCGTTATGCTTGTGAACAGGATCGTGTTCCCGTATTGCCCGCACGGGATACGGTTTCCGAAGCCAATAACGGTTGAGCACAATGGCGATCCCCAGCATGGCCAGGACGTTCAGGCCGACAGGGTAGAGCACAAAGTCATAGCCTAGCGGCTGGTCACCGGCAGCGATAACAGGCACCAGGGCAGCAGCACCGCCAGGGGGATGCACGCACTCGAACATGTACATGACAAACAGGCTGATACCCACCGTGGCAGCCGCCGCCAACGCAAGATCCGGTACCCACTGTGCGCAGACAACGCCGATGGTGGCGGGCACAAGGTGACCCCCGACAAAACACCAGGGCTGCGCCAGCGGGCTGTTAGACAGAGCGAACAGCAGAATCGCCGAGGCACCCATAGAGGCAACCAGCACCGGCCAATGGGGTGTGGATGAAAACTGCTGGCTGATCAGGATAACAGCGAGAATGGCAATGGAGGCCGCTATGCCAATCTTAAGCCGCTCCGCCAGCGGGGTAGCGGAGAGCGACTGGCGGCCATGGGGCCCGATGCCGATAAACTGCTCAAACCTGAGGAGGAAGGACCATCCGCCCGCCCGATTTTCTGTTTTGTCTGGCATAGCTGATCAATTGTATTGGCCGGGGCCCGAACTCGGAGTGGATTCTGCGTGCTCTAAATTGGTGCGGCATGATACACCAATAGGCGGTGGAATGAAGCTCCATCCCAGGGGTCGAACTTTGAAGGGGTTGAAAGATACCTGGCTTGCCCTAAGGTGTTATTTGTAGAGCACGATAAATACCAGACATGGACAGCAACCTGCCAGTAGGAGGCAAACAATGGTAAATACGCGCGAATGGAAGTCCGAACGGGAGCGGTACGAGGCGGCCTGGGCGAAGTACCAGGACGTGGCGGAACGGGTAGAGGCGGCCTATGAAAGCCTCGACAGTGGCACCCAGGACCAGGCACCCGCTGCCGAAGATCTGTCCGAGTTGCAGGAAGCCTGGAAAGAGCTGGAGTCTTCCCGTGAGCGCCTTGGCAAATACATGAATCAGTTCCACGAACACCAGATGACGCAGGGTAAGACGATCCGCGGCTAGTCCGGAAGGTTATCCGCCTTTACGAAAACGCTGTATAAAGGCCTCGGACTCAGCAATCGACTGTTCCATATTGCGGATCAGCTCATCGACGTCCTGGCGAATACCCACCAGCTCGTTCTCTAGCGAGCCAATCGCCTGGGCGTTCAGGTTATGCTTGAGATACAGCACCTGGTCCTGAAATGCCTGCAACACTGGCTCCATGCGCTCTTCGGCGTTGTGCATGCGGCTGATCAGCTGGCTGTACTGGGTGCGGGTCTCCTCAAGCTGCTGCTCGCTGCTGCGGCGCAGCGAGGCACTCTCGTATTCACCCAGTTCATCCTCCCATTCATCGAACAGGGCTTCCGCCACGTCTTCCACTTTATCGATGCGGTCGCGGACATCCTCCGCGCTCGACTTGCTGTCTTCGTAGGCATCGCTGATCTCGGCGTAGCGATCCTTGAGCGCGGTATCCGGCGTATCCACTACGCTCTGGAAGCGCTCCAGTGAAGAGCGGAAGGTTTCCTGGGCTTCGTTCTGGCTGTCCCTGGCGTTTTCCACACGGTCCACCAGAATCTCGCGCTTTTCATACCCGAGTTTTTCCATGGTGTTGTAATACAGGGAGGAGCACCCGCCCAGAAGCACCACGCCGAGCAGCAAAAGCCCCAGCCGCCGGGCACCGGGTAGTGATATTGAGCTGGCAGTGGCAGGGTTGGACATAAGGTGATCTCCGGTCGGTATGTTGGTGCGGGTTCGGAAAGTGAAGCATGACGAAGGGGTGCTGACAAGGGCTTATGGCCGCCGGTTTCCCTAA
Organism: Marinobacter denitrificans; assembly: GCF_008795955.1. Classification (GTDB taxonomy): domain Bacteria; phylum Pseudomonadota; class Gammaproteobacteria; order Pseudomonadales; family Oleiphilaceae; genus Marinobacter; species Marinobacter denitrificans. The sequence goes on along the minus strand of NZ_VMHN01000010.1, from coordinate 17,270 downwards.
GGTCTCCCTCTTCACCGCAAACCATGGCAGTACAAAGCCCCGGTAGGGTCCCCCTGATAATCAGGCGGAAGCGGCTCAACAAGCAGTGACGGCATGCGACTGAAGGGGAAGAACAGCGTGGAGTCGCGCTGCAGCTCGGCCCGCACTGCGGCACAGGCAAACTGTGTCGGCTCGGCAACAAACATCGCTGCCATCAGGTCGAAAGGGTAGAAGCCCTCCCGGCCTATATCCGTCTGCCAGTACTCCAGCCAGGAGCGGGCGCGTTCAGCCACCCAGCGTCCGTCATCGCCATTGGAGGCAATGCCGGCCAGTGCCTGTTCATCAATTTCCACCTCACGGGCCGCCTCATACGGTACCAGAACAAGCGGGATATCCCGGTCGAGGACCACACGCAGTGCCTCCGGGTCCTGGGCTACATTGAAATCCCGGAACACCGGCCCGTGCCTTAACAGAGTTCCATCGCCACTGCCCTCGGCCGGATGGAAGATGTGGCCTGGCCGGCGCCCCATTACCGCGATAATCGTTTCGATCCTCTCGCCGAGGTCTGGCCGCGCCTGAAGGGCTGCGGCGATATTGGTCAGCGGGCCGAGTGCCACGATGGTCAGCTTGTCAGCGGCCAGTGCCTCGACCAGGGCACGCTCCGCTTCGGTACCCCTGGTGGGCAGCTCCGGTAAGGGTGCGCCCGCGCCCCGATAGACCGGCACCTGGCCCTGGGGCGGCTGCAGCCGTGTCATTAACTCCCGGCTTACAGCGTCCGTCGCTTCCAGCGAAGCGTTGCCAAAGACAGTGGATACACCAGTAATGCTTACATCGGCCTTGCGTATCAGGTACCAGATGGCAAGGCAATCATCGGGATCAACCCGGGGGCCTTCCCCGCAGGCAGGGTCCGCGTCGACCCAGATCCGACCAGGCGCCGCCGGCAGTTCAGAAGGTGCCAGCACAGGCAGCGGCTCAGAAAACTGCTGCCCCGTGCGCCAGGTCTCCACCGGTATGGCCAGGGTCAGGCCGAACAGTGTCAGCAGTGCGGTTAACACCAGCGCCGTTCGGGCCGCTATTTTTCGAAGCCTGTTGTTGGTACCCGCTGATTTGCCCATCCAAGGTCCTATCCCAGGAGATCAATGCCTTTGTGATTATCCCGAACTCCCTGAACCAGAAACACATCGCCCGTGGTATTCCCACTCCATCACAAATTCCTCATTACCTCTGCGGTGTGCGCATCCATCGGGAAGAAAGTTTCGATAACCATTTCAGAAAGAGAGATATCCACCGCCGTTCCAAACACCGTTGTGGTACTCAGAAAGGTCAGTTTGCCCCTGGGGGTTTCCAGCTCGAACGGAACGGCAATTCCCGTCCTGGCAGAGGACTCATGCTCAGTGTAGGGGCGCGCAGTATCCGGCGCCGGATAAGCCTCAATTTCCCCCAGCAGTTTTGCCAGGGCAGGGTCCGCCGTTAAATCAACCTGATGAGTCAGCCGGTCGACAACATGGGCCTTCCATTGCCTGTAATTCGCCACTCTGGGAGCCAACCCGTCGGGGTGCAGGCTCAGGCGCAGGACATTCACCGGGGGCGTGAGAAAAGCAGGATTTATGCCCTCGAGCAGGAAGTGGGCCGCGTCGTTCGCCAGTAAAAGATTCCACTCCCTGTTCACCACCAGGGCAGGGTGGGGCTGGTGCCCCGAGATGATGAGTTCCACAGCATTTCGCGCCGCGGCCATGTCTGGTTCATCCAGTGACCGTTCGCAATACTCCGGCGCAAACCCCGCCACGGTCAGTAGCCTGTTGCGCTCGCGGACAGGAATTCTCAGCTCATCGGCAAGGCGCAGCAGCATACGCCGGCTTGGCGATGCGCGCCCGGATTCCATAAAACTGAGGTGCCGCTGGGAGATATCCGCATCAACAGAGAGTTCGAGCTGACTGAGGCGACGACGCTGGCGCCAACTCCGAAGCAGATCACCGATTGAGACAATTGTATTTTCCATCGCTAAAAATTAGCACGCCCGTGAGGGTTGTTCTATTACCTCCCACGTAATCGACGCTAGTTGCCCGCGCGGCATATGCTCACCTTGAACCGTCAACAAAGAGTCAGACGACCTTCAAGGAGCACACCATGGATAATTCGCGTTCCCTGTTTTCCCAGAAAAACCTGTTGTTGGCAGACGCTGTCACCTGTCTGGTGATGGGGTTATTGCTGACGTTTGGCGCAAGTTGGTTGAGTGAATTCCTTCATCTGCCACAAGCGTTGTTGTTTTACGCCGGGCTGATTCTTTTCCCCATCGCCTTGTTCATGGTCTTTGTCGCCACAAGAGGCTTCATTCCGGCTGCTGGCGTGCAGTTCATCATTGTCGGCAATGTGGGGTGGGTCGCGGGAAGTGTGGTATTGCTGGTATCGGGCTGGGTTTCGCCCAACCTCACCGGTACCGCGTTCATCGTGGTCCAGGCAGTCGCGGTTGCCATACTGGCCTATCTGGAAATGAACTCACTGCGCCTGAATAAAACGGCGAGCTGAATGGCGTGGCCGGCGGTTGCTCATGTGTAATTGCCGGCCTCCCGAAAGCATTTTCAGCGGAGCCTGTAGAGGTTTGTGGGATGACTTAGCCGGCTTTAGGTGTGAATTTCGCAGTCGCTTCGATTGTGCAAAATTCGTCTCGAACATCCGCAGTCAACAAACCGATCAAGGGCGGTGTTGAAAAGCTTAATTGAAGTCGATTGCCCCCTGAGGGGTGGTCTTCCACCCTGACAGACATTTGGTATTGCTTGCCGTTGGAATAATACACGCCTGTCAGCAGATCGCTTGCTCCAGAATCGCGTATGTCATACCCCTCGGCTATCAGGTAGGTGGCCATTCGGTCGATGTTTTTTTCGTGCACAACGCGTTGGCCAGTGAGTCCCACGATTTGGTGACCCGTAAAGAATGAGCCTTCGTTGTGAACCTCAATGTCGCAGGAGCCACCCGCAAACTCACTGTATTGGGTACCGCTACCACCACCTATCACCGAACAACCGCTGATTAGAGCAAGCGCTGACGTAGCAGCGATCAGCCTGATCTTATCCATGTGTTTTCTCCGGGTGGGAAAAACGAAACGGGGGGTGAACTCCCCCCGTTAGTTGGTCAATTCAGATGGTGAAACGCCTGAATTAATACCGCTTACGATCCTTGAGCGCCTTTACGTCCCGGGAAAAACTCAGGATTTCTTCAGACGCCAGATAAGTATCGAGTCGACCCATGGCGGCTGCATAGAATTCGTTAACCGCGTCAGCGAGAGCCTTGTCGCTGGTGTCGAGGTTTTTGCTCGCATCAACGGTCTGGCCCTGATTGCTTGCCTTCTCGATCTGTTCAAATGCGCTGGTCAGGGCGAGTGCGACCAGATCATTCTTGTTATGTCCGGGGTTGTCGAAGATGGCTCGGTATTCCTTGGAAATTTCCAGGTCCTGCAGGGAAATCCGCTTGGTCATAAAAGTCTGCATGGTCAAAGGCTCAACCAGCTTGAACGAAAAATCGCCGCCAATGGAGAAGCTACCTTCTTCAACGCAGCGGGAGCCAGAGCAAACAGGTTGGGCGGCAGCTTTGCTGAAACTCAGCTCCAGGGACGGAATGATTGCGAGATAGGTGTCTTTCTTGTCGGTGTAGGTGATCTCATCAAAGTTCTGGTACGGGCCTACAAAACGGAATCCCTTGTCGGTGATGAGCTTCTGGAAGCCGGTGCCTAATGCCGCTTCAAGATTCCTTGCGTACTGGCCCTGATAGAAGCGCTGGTTGAAGTCGGCCGTTACCTGGGGAATCTGCATCCCGTTGTAGCTGGTCGGCTTTGATGACTCGTACTTTCCGAATTTAGGGCTGACGATAGCAATGGTTTGCTGGTGGGACTGTGAAGACTTCTGAGACTCGTACTGGAAATCCAGCTCTCCGGTCTGGCGCTCGATAGGCGCGGATGCACATCCAGTTAACAGACTGAAAGCGATGCAAATTGCGAAAAACCCCTTGTGGTTCATCAGAACTCCATTTGTATGATTTTGGGAATTGGTTTATTAACGACGCGCAATCTTATAGATCGAAACGAAATGCAAGAAGAGGTTTTGATAATGTTTTGCAATATTTAAGTTTTTCAGGACAAACTGTTACAGAGGGGCAGGGAGGATCATGAGGCAGTCTCCCGAAAGCATCCTGCAATGTCGCCGGCTGTCAGAGTTGTCACCAGCCCTCGCCTCCGGCCTCCGGATAGCAAACATTAAGAGGCCAGAGAGCTTTTCCATACAACAGTGGAGTACTATGAACTCACGGATAGATTGCCGCGTCAGAAATATTTTAAGGTTAACCGAGAAATACGCTTTTTATGGCAAATAAAGACTTTATTCTTCAGCGCATTTTCATTTATGCAGGGCAAAAGTTCGATCCCATTATTGATAAACAAGTGGCGGAGGTTTTACGGTCGAAATTTGATATTCACCTGCCACAAAGAGCATCAGTAAATCAATCTCTGGAATCTGCGACAAGTGATCATGAAATCATACGTCTCATACTAGAATATCGAACAATGGGGTAAGGGATGGACATACAACCCTTATCAGGACCTGACATGATGGCGTGGTTACCCAATTATGAATGTGGACAAAGCAAAAAAGCGTATCGCAAAGCAGGTCAAGAAAGGCTTCAATGGCTATCCTCTGGTTTCGCTGGAGTACTTTGGCAAGACGCCGGAGACTGCAACGGAGGTCGTTATTTCATTCAATCTGGATGAGAACGCCGAACCACAGAAGCAAAAGTTTGTGAGTGAAAGCGATGCCCGAGAGGACGAGACCATTCAATCGGCGCTGGTGAAGATTATTGAACGAGCAGATGCCAAAACCGTAGCTGAAGTTGAGGGTGTTACCATCGTTGCGCGGCAATGACAGCTACGAAGAGCCAAACCTGGCCCTTCGTAAGCATCGTTTCTGGATAACGGCCTTCAGTTACCGGTTACGCATCCTGATCCCGTGCATGGCGCACAAGCTTCGTTAACCAGGAGCCACCAGCGCACCAGTTTTCGTTGGTATCTTCAGCCGATACCACCGCCACCACATAGGGGCCGTCACTCCAGAACGCGAACATCGGGCCTCCGGAGTTTCCCGGCGTCAGGTCCGCATGGGTTTCCATGGAGCGAGCGGGGCCGAGATCATACCAGGGTTCATTCAGAGTCTTGTCGCGCTGAAAGGTCGGGCGCAAGGCGCTGCCAATACTTGCGGGATAGCCGATATTGAACCAGAAAGGTTCGTCATCCCACGAACTGTTGTATGTACGCGTACCCATCCATCCAAACAGATCGCCAATGCGATCAGCCGTGACCAGAACCGCATAGTCCTCGTCGAGTTCAAACCAGCTAACGCTGCCGGTCACCTTTGTATAAAACCAGACTCTGGTGATGGCAGTGACGGCACGGACTGAACCGCCGGACCGATGAACCTCAACGGTGCCCGCGCCATTTGAGCTCCAGTCAACCACATGACTTGCCGTCAGCACATGCCTGGGCCCAACAATGACACCTGATCCGGTGCCAGACGAGGTCAGGACCTTGCAGATGGTTCCCCATGGATAACTGATGTCGTTGTAGATTCTGCGGTCCTCCGGATTAAAAACCGTAAGAGGCTGGAGATCTTTTCCATTCAGAAGCACACGAGGCGGTTTCAGCAGCCTCTCCCTGCAGGGTACGGCGCTTGCCCCAAACCACTTGGGAATCATGGGTACCGTAGGTTTTTCGTCAGACTGCGAACCCCGTTTGGCCTCCAGCCCTTTATATTTGTAGGGCTTCGGTTCCGGCAGCAACATGGACTGCAAGTCTTTGGGTATCTTGCCCTTCGGGCTTTTGTCGAAACGTTCGGCAACCTGGGAGGCAGAGAGAGGGGATTCGTCGTTCGCTTTATCTTTGCTAGCCATTTTGAAGTTCCTTTTAAAATGCCAAACCACGGTTTCCAGCGCCAGACGAGGCCAGCACTGAAGCTATCCCGGTTTTGTGTGCATTCAGAAAAATCGGCGATGACCAGCGTAATGGGCAGCGTTACCAAGAGACAGCAGGCGAGCGCAGCAACATCGTCTTGTGAACCCCCGGGGACAAGACTCTCCAGCGAAAATCAGAGTCATTAGTTAGTCTAGTTCTTCCTGCGTGGCGGTCAAAATTTGAACAGTTCAGGGTGAGCCAAGCCGCTCACAGAGCCTTCATGCTTCAGGCGGCTGATAGATCTGAATGAGGTTCCCGCAGGTGTCGGAGAAAACAGCAATCCATACCGGCCCCGCCTGCAGTGGCTCAGTCGTAAACTCGACTCCTTTGGCTTTCAGGCTTTGAAATTCCGCTTTGACATCCTCCACCTCGAAGGCCGTTAGCGGAATACCTTGCCCAAACAGCGCTTCCTGATATTCCTTCGCTGCCGGATTGGCGTTGGGCTCCAGAGCCAACTCGGTTTCCCCGCCGTCAGGCGATCGTACTGTCAGCCAACGAAACTCACCAACCGGCACATCCTGGCTTACCACAAAGCCGAGGACCTCCGTATAAAAAGTGAGTGCCTTCGATTGATTGTCGACGAGAACACTATTCAGCTTGATCCGCATTTTTTATACCTCAATTCGTCAAAGTAACTAGCCTAGCTGGTCCCGGTGCCAATTTGGTTTTAATTTCCTACTGAAGTTTTGTCTCACGCAGACTCACTGACAACTCATATTCGAATAGCTGCACGCCTTGCACTCCGGAGCAGGCAAGCAATAAATCTTCTGAGATGTGCCGAGCGACAATAATGCCTCGAACCGACTGGCCGGGTTCGATCTGGTTCTTCTGTATCCAGGCCATGTATCGCAGCAGTTGGCCGACGACCCTGTCGTACCCTTTTGAAACCTTTAACTCTATCACCACATAATTGCCGTCTGTATCCGTAGCTAGGATGTCTATGAATCTACCGCCAACGGGAAACTCAAGGCCGTTGATTCCCTCGTCCTCAAACAACGTGAGCCCCGGTTCTATGAGTCGAAGGTTCTTTGCGAGGTAATTCTGCAGGTCTTTTTCATATGCAAACTCTGGGCTACCTTCTTCCGCTAGTTCCTGGACTTCTTCCTTAAAAGCCTGCTCCAAATCGTTCCCCGGATAAATCGGCACAGGGTCCCTTTCGGGCTGATACAAGCGAAAATGTTTTGGGTCGATCTGAAAGAACAGATCATCCGCTCCCGGCTTGGCGCCGTAATGAACCCGGCTTTTAGAGTTAACTGACATTCTTAGCAAGTGAGCCGCAATTGTTCCGTCTTTGATCTTTGGGTATTTCTCCCTGAACCACAAACGGACGCGGTCACGTGAAATCACGGCGTCCGGCTTTAACTGTATGTCTTGCACCATGTCATGCATGAGGGCGCGTACTGGTTTTTCATAAAGTGGTGCCATATGGCCTCTCAAAACCTAAAAATTTGGCTTTACGAAGTAACATAACGAAGGCCAGAGCGATCTCCAATAGGACCCTTCAAATAACTCGTGGCACGCGGTCTTCTTCAGCCAGTGATTGATTGAGTTTGCGGAGCTTGGTGATAGAGACCTGAAATTGCCCATTGCGTGGGAGCTGATTGCGTCGCCTTGATTTCCACTTCCAATCCGCTTGCAGTGATTGCGTCATAGCCTTTGTTCGAAGCTGGTTTGAGCTCAAGCGCATACGCGTCTGCAACCAAGCATTCACCCAAGCTCCCCACCATGTGGCCATCTGGAGTGAAATGCCTTCCGGGGAACATTTTTTCTAGTTCGCTGACAGTGGCGTAGAGTTGCTTGACCAAGGTCTGTAATTTGTTGTGATCGATCATAGGCAGTTAATGCTTCAATGGTTTCTAAGTGGAGGCGAAGGCACTCTGGAAAACGCATCGCCAGGGGCTAGTAGTCCTCGGATAGTTGTGATATTTCCTTGAATTAGCTGTTGAGAGTCAAGTTGAAAACAGTACAGAGTCGACCAAAACGTTGAGGGCAATATTATGCCGTACATAAATACCATTGATAGACCGAGGTTGGATGAAGGCGCAGTTCCGCGCACGGCTGGAGAACTAAACTATGCTATAACAAAACTTGTAGACGCTTATCTTTTGGAGGTTGGTCTTAACTACGCACATTTAAATGATGCGATTGGAGTTCTAGAGTGCGCGAAATTGGAGCTCTACCGAAGAATTGCCGCACCCTATGAAGATCAAAAAATTTCGACGAACGGAGATGTTTATTCCATAGACAAATAAAAAATTGGAGATAAAGCCATGGCTGGTGAAAAGAGGGAACCAGAAAGTCAGGATGATACGTTGGAAATGATGCTGGAACATGCCCGAGCGCTTTTTATTTACCACGCCGCGCAACGCCATCGGTCTCTTAACTTTTATTTTGTTGCAATAGCGGCATTTATAACGGCACTGGGCTTTCTATGGCAAGCTGAGGTATCTCATCCCGTGATGGCGGTAGTGGGTATATTTCTTTCAGTGTCTGCGATACTGGTTACTCTGTGTTTTTGGCAACTAGATCGGAGAAATGAGCAGCTTGTTGAATGTGAAGTTCGTAGCCTGAAAGCCTTGGAGAACAAAATTCTGGCCGATTCGGACTTAAATGACTGCCACATCACTCAGGGTTGGGAGAATGAACGGTCCGGCAGAAAATATAGGACCATAATTCCAAATCTTTTCCGTATTTATATTGGTATTTTGGCGATTGGTGGTTTGTTGATTTCAGGGCCCTGGCTTCTGCCACATCTTTGCAGTTGAGGCCCACGAGAGGTGAGCCTTCCCCTGCACTGGCATTGCAGTTTGTGTTTCCCCACACTCAATTGCTGTCATCGCGGGGCGGGCGTCGTCGGCTCCGGCCCCTGAAGCCAGACCTACTCGCCGCGCGCTGCCTCCGCCTCGCGGATCGCGGGGCAGTAGTCCATCGGGCGGAGCTCAATGCCCCAGCCCAGTTCTTCGCCCATGCGCGCTGCCGGGTGCAGCGAGGCGAGCCTCACCGCTGCGTCGAAGTCCGGCGCTTCGATAATCACCACGCCGCCCACAACCTCCTTGGTTTCCGCGAACGGCCCGTCGGTGACCGTCAGTTTGCCGTCCTTCAGGCGCATCGACTTCGAGCTCCAGCTCAGGCTTCCGCCCCATGTGACCTCGCCCGCCGCCTGCATCTCGGCGTCGAAGTCCTTGCACTTCTCCCCAACCTCGGCCAGCTCGTCTTTGCTCATCTGGTTGAATTTTTCTTCGTTTCCGTAGGCCAACAGCATGTATTTCATGGCGTTTCTCCCGATCGTTTTTTCATCAAAAGCTTTTGTTAGATTCATCGGGTAGTCGATCGGGCACCGCGGTTTTCGACAATCGTGCGATTTTTTTCGATGCGTTGGCTTAGATACCGTATTCCCGCTCCACCTTCGCAATCCGCACCCGAAAACCGGAATACCATTGCTGATGGCCAAGTCGCTGGGCCTCCTGGTGCTCGGCGTTCTGCTTCCAGTTGCGGATGGCCTCAAGGCTTTCCCAGTAGGACACCGTGATGCCCAGACCCTCCCGGGCGGATTCCATGCCCAGATAGCCTGGTTGCTGGGCTGCCAGCTCCGCCATTCGGGCGGCCATTTCGGCGTAGCCGTTGTCGCCGTCTGTGCGGTGGCTGCTGAAGATGACGGCGTAGTATGGGGGCTTGGGGGTATTGGAGATTTCTGACATAGAGTGCTCCGGGTAGCGGTTTTCGACAACCGTGTGGTCTTTTTCGATTTGACAGGGAAATCAATCCGTCTGAGAAACCGGTGCGGCATTGAACCCGTCATGAAATACCACCGTTCCTTGCGGCACTGAATCGCCGAACGGTAAAACAAAGAAATACTCTGCCGGAACACCCTCGTAGGCCAAGGCATCCGTATTCTCGAACCCGAATTGGCGGTAATACTCGGGATGCCCCACCAGGCAGCAGCCTTTCGCGTTCATCCCCTTTAGCCGTTCCAGGCCCTCGTTGATCAGAGCCTTACCAATGCCTTGCCGCTGAAAGTCAGGAAGCACCGACACCGGCCCCAGGCCATACCAGCCTTCAGAGCCATCCGACATGGTGACCGGCGAAAGCGCAATATGCCCCACAATACGCCCGTCCACCTCAGCCACCAGTGACACCGATAGCGCGCCGGCGGCTCTCAGGGCGTCAATGATGAAGTGCTCCGTGTGGTTGCTGATTTCCAGCGGCTGGAAAGCGGCGAGGGTAATGGCCGAGATAGCCGGCATGTCTATCTCGCTCTCTTCTCTGATCGTGATGTTCTCTGAGCTCATGGCCGTTACCTGGGTAGGGTGTTAGATGCCGTATTCCCGCTCCACCTTTATTTCTTGGGTTCCTCCGGAAGCAGAGCCAGGAGATCAGTCACTCCAACATCCTCGCCTGCCTGCGACAACAAAGTGGAAATCTGGCCCCGGTGGTGAGTTTGATGGTTGAAAAAGTGAAGCACCAGGCTCGAGTATCGTTTGTTCGCAGCAACCCCTTTGATGTTGCTGTAGCTGAGAACGAAATCCAGGTCGCCGTCGGACAGTTCGGCTATCCAGTTGATGATTTTCTGGTCCAGCCAGCCCCGGTGTTCAGCCAGGCTAGCCAAATCCTTGAAAAGTATCTGGTCCAGGCTGGTGGGGCTCGGAAGATCAGCGACCTCGCGCAAAGAAGCCAGGCAGGATGGATGCGTGGCAAACCTCTTGAGCCAGATGGTGTCGGCAACAACCAGGTGATTCAGGGTGCCCAGAATGGAGCCGAAAAAGGCCCCGCGGTCCCTGGCCAGCTCTTGTTCACTGAGGCGGTTGGCAGCCTCGTATACCTTTGAATTCATCCACTGATTGTAGGTGGCCAGTAACTCAAGGTGATATTTCAGGCTCATTTGAATTACCTTGCAGCGAACTTGATTGATGGGTTAAGTGGCCGGGCATTCTCCACCCCAGGTTTCGGTTGGCACAGTTGCGAGTTCGCCAGGAGCCGGGAATGCTTTTTTGAATGTGAAAGCCTCCGCAGTAGGGCCTTTCTCTCGCAGCGTGTTCAGCTTTTGTGCCGCCTCTTCGATCGACGGGATGTGACCGGCAGGAACCCACCAAAGCACCATGTAGGCTTCGGCCATTTTGTGAAACCACTCTTTCTTGCGGCGCATGATCTCGATGTGGGCAGACCGATAAACATAATGATGCAAAGCCCCGACCGATTCCCAGACGGAGAGATTCGCGATCTTATCGGAGCCAAAATAGTCGATGCCGGTAGCATCACCTTCTTCAGTCTGGAGCCGCCAAACAAAGCCCGGGAACCCGTCTGCCAACGCGTTGATTCTATCGAGGTTGGTGACGAAATCCGCAAGCTGCGGTGAATCTATGGGAGCTTTCAGCGTCGCAATGTTGAGTTGCGCAATCTGATACTTACTCACAGTTTCCTCCCTGAAAATACTTAACGCTCGGTGAAATCCCTCGGCGAAACAAATCGTCTCCGATAATTATGGCACCGTCACCTCGTTCTTGCATGAGTTTGCTATAGTGCACATTCAAACCCTCTATTGCCCGCTTCAAGGAAGAATCACCGGTGAAAACAGCAAGACCGCAAGATCAACGTTTTTCACGTAAGTCTTCCCGCCTACCTGAGCCCGAAGAGCCCGAAGAGGTTGTTGTTTATCTTTGGGGGCGCATCTTTGCTGCTCTTTTCGTATTAATTCTGGTGGTGGGGGGCATAATCTGGGGTGCTTTAGAGATCTTTGGCACCGGCGAGCAAAACGAAGCGCTGGCAGAGAATCAGGAAGTGGAGGCGCCTTCTCCCCCGTCGGTATTTGTTGACGAGTCCTCGTCCGCCGAGCCTGCCTCTATCCAGTTACCGAAGACCTCATCACGAGAACAATCGGAAGCTGACGCAAACTCTGGCAGGCCGGACGAGGCACACTCAGTTCAAACTGAAGTGGCCGAGACGCCTGCCGCCGTGTCCGAAACTGCATCGGAAACAGCACCGGGTGATTCCAGTGCAGAACCCGCCACCCCTCAGTTGGCCAGTCAGGTGAGCGAACCGGAGTCATCGGTAGAGCCCGCCTCCCTTCCGGCGCCGGCGGCAGGAAAATCCGAACCACCCCAGGAAGATACTGCTTCCATCAAGCTACTTTCTGATCACGTGATCCGGGCGCAACTGAGTACCGACCTGGAGGAAAAAGAGCCAATTGACAAAATCCCGAACGTTTTGACGATGGACAGTGACGGACTGATTCGAATTTACCTGTTTACCGAAATCCAGGGCATGGAAGGTCAGCTGCACTTCCACGACTGGTACCTGGAAGATGAACGGGTTGCGCGGGTGGAAATCAGGCCGTCGGTTGACCCCATGCGAGCATCCTCAGCCAAGTATATCGACCGACACATGGTGGGAGACTGGCGAGTTGAGGTGGTCACAGAGGAAGGCGAGCTTTTGGCCAAAGGGGAGTTTTTGGTTCTGCCTCTCTAAACTGGAATGATGGGTTAGGCATGTTCGCCCCTCCTCTCATCGTTGAATGCCAAATGGAGTTTGGAAGCCGAAAACTCTCTCTTTGATAAAAATGCGTTCCAGAGATCTTGGCAGTAAAGGTTGGGCCACAGGTAGTTTGTGATGTGTATGTGTGGGCCGCAGCACCAGTGGTTGCCTTCGTCGTAAAGCCCATCCATTTCATGTGTTAAGCAAAACTTTTATTTAGCATTACCTTTATAAGTCGGTAATGACTTCGCGAACTCATCATCGCTAAGCCCTTTACTCGGCCCACCTATGTCATAGGGGGCAGTCGCATCTCCGTCGAAGACAATAATAATCTCTTGAAAGTTTCGTAGATAGGTTTTGTTGTCTAGTCCATTTAAATTGACTAGCGGATCCGCCGCCGACAAAGCATCTATCGCGGTATTATCAAACATTGAATTTCCGCTACTTTCCATAATTTCGATATCTTCAATTTTTCCCACGACTTTATCGCTCAAAATTATTCTTATCCTGACTTTCCATTCAGCTGAGCTATTTTCTGGAGGGTACCAGTGACTATTTATGATGTCGCGGATCTCTCTCGCGCAACTGTCGTTACTCGAGCATAGCTCTGCGTGGTCGGCAAATGCAGATAAAGACGCAACAATTAGAATCGTAAATGTAATTTTTTTCATAAAATGCTTAACGCCGAATCACAACGACCTTGGAGTGGCGATGCAGGAGCCGCGTAAAGGGCGTCCGGCGGCCTTTGAAATGGCCTCCGTTTGAGGCTGGGGCGTGTCATGCGTATCGGGGTAAGTCCAGGAGTTATCGATGCGTGTCTATTGAAGTGGGGGAAGTGCACCGCGAACTGCAGCGGCTGGTTAGGCACCTCAATCAAGAAATTTCACTGTTTTCAGCGTGTCTCTAACTTCAGTTGCTAACGAGTCTTGGCCCTCTTGGGCGGAGGAAAAGCTGATTTGATACAGGTAACTTCCCCGTGGGACTGCAATTATCGTGGCTCGCGTAGGCCATGCCCGGCCATCTGGGCCTTCTACTATGTACTCAGCATTAAGTTCTGCACCTTGAAGTCCGTCTACTTGCAACTCGGTAACTGGATTAACCAATTCGAACTCAGCGAACCCGTTCTCCATGACAGGTACTACCATCTGAAGAATCTGCTTGCCCGAAAGCCCTGTCAGTTGACCAAGTGGCCTTACAAGAACCTGAAAGCTAGGGTTCAGCGAGTCGTATGGTTCAGAGTGCTTGCTCGCCACTACTACAGGGGCGCTCGCCAGATTCTGAACAAAGGCCTCGAAGTCTTTATCTTTCAGCCTAGCCCGGGATCGATATTTAGCGACGGCTTCCAAGTTCTGATACTGCCAACCCGCAGGCTTTTCGAGCTCAATCCCTGCAATTTCACTTCTAAACAGGTTTGGATTCGATTCTGCAGCCGCAACCGATGTGACGCAGCACGCCATCATGGCTATAAATCGAAAAAACGTTTTCATCAGTTAGCTTCCCCTGAAGCCTAATAGGTGTCTAACGCTTGGCGCAGTGGCCGATTTTTTGGCGCGCCTCGCCGAAAAATTGGTCCGATTGACGCCTCTTGTTAGGTCTTGTTATCGATTGAATACAACAGCTTGAGATCCGGAGGATCTGGCCTCCCTGTCGCCATAAGGATCTGCTTAAGCCGCTTTGGAAAGGTATTCTCGTAATCAGTGTCAGGTGCGACTGAAGCGAGCCTTTCAACTGAGCGCCGCGCAATTTCTATAAAGTGATCAGCAACCTCATCAGCGAGAAATGACCATCCCATGGGCTTCCCAAATATAGGTTCACTGATAAACCCTTCTTTTTCCAAATGCCCGAAAAGGCTTTCTTTGTTCCTCTTCACAGAGGCTAGGCCCAAACCTTTTTCCGGAACCCAGACTCCTTTCACTCTTATAGTTTCACCATGCGCGAGCAGATTTCTAAACTGAAAGAGATAGTCTAATAGTACCCAATCGCTCTCCAGAATATTTGGCAATGACTGGCCTGTGACGGTCGAGAAAAGGCCCTTGTGGTCTTTCCAGGTGCCCCTGCGCACTTTGTTAATAAGCTCCTGCCTGTTCCGCTCATGAAAAGAAGATACTGGATCTCCGTACTTTATACCTTCGCAATACGGACTGTCTGATCCTTCAAGATAAAACAGCAACAGAGAGCTAACAGCACCCTCTACCATCGTTGCAGCGCACGTAATGAGCATGGCGTTTATATGTACGCGAGGCCTGCCGGCTGAGCTTTTGCTAACGAATTGCCTATGATGCTGATGCCATTGAATCATGTGGGGATAGAGTTCCCATGTATGAATAGCTTCATCCGATCCAACAGTCCGAGTCATTTGATTCTGCCTAACGCCGATGATAAGCGGCGCCCGACTAGGGCGTCCGGTGGAGGCCGCAGGCCGGAACGAACTTAATTGACTGGTTAAATTCACTCTGACTGATTGCCATAGAGCCTTGCCCCGTAAACGATGTGCACGTAGAAGAGAAGCGGCACAAAAATGAGAAATGCCAAACCAACTATCCCCTGGTGCTCAAGGGAGTCTCGATAGGTCGGTTTGATGACTCCAAGGGAAGCCACGTAGAAAACAAGTCTCGACACTGTGATGAAGGGCCAAGCCACAATCAGAAAAAGTATCCACAACACTGAAGCTACAACGAAAGCTTGAGCAAGCGACTCCATCGTGCTGACGAACCCCGAACCAGTGTCTTGCATAGGCTCCCCCGAATTTAACGCTAATGGTAACCGGCGCCGTAGCGCAGCGAAGGGAACCAAAAGCGGTACGCTTTTGGCGTCCGGTTGACCGCTTGGTTAACGGCTATTGGCACCGGCCCACACGTATTTATTGAATATTGCCGGTGCTACTGCTGTTATGACCAAAGCGGCAATCCACCCAAATACACCAGACCAGTCCTCGGCAAAATCTAGGAAGTGACAGAGCCACGCACCTGGATTGTCATAACAATACTGTGGCGCAGACTTTGCCGCCGGGACAGCAAGGGGAAATATCAGCAATGCTCCGATCAGGGTCTGGATCCCATAGCTCGTACAACCACTGAAAAACGCGAAACGCTTTGGAGAGTGCAGCCCCTTCCACTTGGCAAAGATATAACCCCATAGAACGGGTAACCACAACACGACGGCCAACCCTATGCCTATCGCTATCGAAATGCCGAAGATCTTAATTTCCACTCTATACTTCCATATCTGAGACTGAAGCCGTTAACGCTAAGGTAACCGGCGCCGGAGCGCCAGCGGAGGGAACCAAAAGCGCCACGCTTTTGGCGTCCGGTTGACCGTCTGGTTATGACTAGAACCGATTGCGTTCAAGCCAACTGACGACATCCGGAGCATCCTCTGTAAATTGGTTTGTCTCGTGGTCCCACAAAAAAATTACGGGAGACTCCCCTACTGACCAACAAAAAAGGTCACCGCAACCGTTACTGGCAAACGCTACATAATCCCGATTTTTAATGTAGCCCTGATTCTCCAGGAGTTCACTTGGTGCAAGGATTTCAGCACTAAACCTCAGGTCGTTTAAACCGCCCAATCTGACAAAATCACGATACCAACCCTTAAATTCGGCTCTCAGAGCGAGCTCTGCCTGATCAATCTCGCTCTCGGTGGGAACCGGATCATCAAGCCGATACTTTTCGTTTTTGGCCAGAATGCTCTCAATCTGATGCATAGCTTTAGTCATAACGCAGAAATAAGCGGCGCCCCGACAGGGGCGTCCGGTGGACGGCCGCCAGGCCGGGAACGAACTTAATTGACTGGTTATATTGCATTTGGAGCGCGCAAGAAAGCATCCAATTGTTTGAGCACCTCATGTAGTTCATCACGTGACAGGCTGATGATCTCTTCGACTTCCCAGTCGTCTTCCCAAGGCCCCTGTCTGAGAATCACTCGAAATACGACCTTCTCATCCGATCTGATTGCCTGAATTTCGAGATGATCTTCGACAGAACAGTAATCACTATCAGGCCGCTCTCCATTCAGGACAGAGATAAAAAATGCCTGAAGATAAGGTCCGCCTGCACCGAACACTTCACACTCTGCCGCAGGAATTCGATGAGACTCTAATTTCGCGTGAAAACCTTCCACCGGCTCCTTGTACCCGCTCGGAAAGGGATTGTGCAAAGTCAGTTTTGCATCGGAGTCTGAAGATTGGATCGTGAGCCTATCCATGGTCCCTCAGTGCAATATAACGATGTACGTTCATCTGCCCGAGCGAAGCGAGGGTCGGATGAATGTGTTGTTAAACGGACCGTCCTGAAGCACTTCCATATTCCGACTCTGTCATAGACCACTATCAGCTCAGCAGACAACCCTGGGAAGGGATCAGGCCAATCGCCAGCGCGGGCAACCAAGACGAGAAGGCACGGAACAAAGGCGACCACGATCGCTGATTGATCGGCCCTCCCTCAAGAGCCGGAGCAGAGCGGTTCAAGCCGGGTCTTAACCGTCTGCTCCGGCTCTTGAGGGTAGCAAGGAGAGCGCTCAACGGCGATCCGCATTATTTGTTTTCTTGCACTCGATTCCAAACGCAAAATGATACTGTTTACTTATACAGTATTGTAGCGATAACCTACGGTGAAGCGGCAAGAAAACCTTTGCACTCAACCCACCGCTTTAACGCTCGCAACACCGGGCCATTGGAGCGCAAGCGGAAATGGGTCCGGTGCTTGCGCTTGATACTGATTGAGCCTTCTCCCCAGCCCAGCGGTTGCCCGCTAAGCTGGAAGGCGACCAAGCACTACAAGGGAGAAGACTCAATGAACTTTTACCATAGCACCCACCGCCACTATTGTGGAAT